>NZ_CP037950.1:0-4926645 GCF_004551645.1 Erwinia sp. QL-Z3 | reverse complement strand
TGAGATTTATCTGGAGAGATCCCGCCGCAGGGCGCGGCGGGACGGGTTTAGCCGAGAATGCTGCTGATTTTTTGCAGTTCAGCCTGGCTGAAATCACGCTTTTGCAGCATGCCAACCGCATCATCAATCTGGCTGGTTTTACTGGCACCAATCAGCACCGAGGTCACGCGGTTTTCCCGCAGCACCCAGGCCAGCGCCATCTGAGACAGTTTCTGCCCACGCTCCTGCGCCATCGCGTTCAGCTGACGCACCTTCTCCATTTTCTCCGGGGTCAACTGGTCGCCGCTGAGGAACTGGCTGCCGCTGGCCGCGCGCGAATCTTCCGGGATACCGTTCAGGTAGCGGTCGGTCAACACGCCGCCAGCCAATGGGGAGAAGGCAATGCTGCCGACGCCTTCTTTTATCAACACGTCCAGCAGACCGTTATCTGGCGCACGCTCGAACATCGAGTATTTCGGCTGGTGGATCAGACATGGCGTGCCGAGCTGCTTGAGGATGCCAATGGCTTCTGCCGCCAGTTCAGCCGGATAGTTGGACAGCGCGATATACAGCGCCTTGCCCTGACGCACAATGTGGTCCAGTGCGCCCATCGTCTCTTCCAGCGGCGTTTCAGGATCCGGACGGTGGTGATAGAAGATATCGACGTAATCGAGTCCCATACGCTTCAGGCTCTGGTTCAGGCTGGCAATCAGATATTTGCGCGAACCCCAGTCACCATAAGGGCCGTCCCACATGGTGTAACCCGCTTTGGACGAAATGATCAGCTCATCACGGTACGGCGCAAAGTCTTCCCGCAGGATGCGGCCAAAGTTTTCTTCAGCTGAACCCGGTGGTGGACCGTAGTTGTTAGCCAGATCGAAATGAGTGATACCGTTATCAAATGCATGGCGCAGCAGCTGACGGCTGTTATCCACGCGGGTGCTGTCGCCGAAGTTATGCCATAAGCCTAACGAAATTGCCGGTAGCTTGAGGCCACTCCGTCCGCTGCGGTGATAGGTCATTTTCTGATAACGTTCTGCATCTGCCTGATAAACCATGAATAAATCCTGTTCAGTAGAGGTCGGTTTCCGGGAAAGCATAGCAGTGTATACGGTTACACCGAACCGGTTCGCGCGGTAGATCGCAACTTGAGGATAATTCCGAGGCGTAACGACAGCTTGCCACTGCAACAGCCTGCCGCTGTGCTGCGCATTGAAAAATATCGCTAATACTTTGCTGAGGACAACTGTGGAGAAAGAGCTATGCAAAGTCTTACCGTTGGGGAGTACCTGCTGTCGCGCTTACGGGAAGCCGGAATTGGGCATCTGTTCGGCGTGCCGGGTGACTACAATTTGCAGTTTCTCGATGATGTTATTACCAGCAGCGAGATTGGTTGGGTCGGCTGCGCCAATGAGTTAAATGCCGCCTACGCGGCCGATGGCTATGCGCGCTGCCACGGCGCGGCGGCGTTACTGACCACCTTTGGCGTCGGTGAGCTGAGTGCGTTAAACGGCGTGGCAGGGAGCTATGCCGAATACTTACCGGTTATTCATATTGTCGGTGCGCCTGCAACGGCCGCCGCCCGCGAAGGTCTGCTGCTGCATCACACGCTGGGTGACGGTGACTATCGTCACTTTATGCGCATGTCGCAGGAGGTGACGGTCGCCCAGGCAATATTAACGCCAGAGAACGCCGTGGAGGAGATCGACCGCCTGCTGATTGCCGCTTTACATGAACGGCGTCCGGTCTACCTTTACTTAGCAACCGATGTGGCGGTGGCAAAAATCATCCCTGCCGCCACGCCATTGGCGACAGAACGGCCCTGCGATGCGGCGACCGTCGCCGCCTTTGCTGATGCGGCAGACCAACTGCTGGCGGGGGCAAAAAACGTCGCCATGCTGGCGGACTTCCTCGCCGACCGGGCGCAGCAGCAGGGCAAGCTTAAACAGTTGTTAACCGATGCGCCGATGCCGTTTGCCACCTTATTGATGGGTAAGGGCGTGCTCCCCGAGCAGCATACCGGTTTTGCCGGAACCTATGCCGGTGCTGCCAGTGCCGGTCACACCCAGCAAATTATTGAGCAGGCCGACGTGCTGATTACCGTGGGCGTGCTCTATACCGACACCATCACCGCCGGATTCACGCAAAATATCGACAGCGCCAAAACACTCGCTATCGGGCTTTCATCCAGCCGCATTGGAGACAAGACCTTTACCCAGTTGCCGATGAGCGCCGCATTAACCGCGCTGCAGCCGCTGGTTAAACGTTATGCCGCGCAATGGCCTGAACCCGAGGTTTCGCCTCCGCCGCTCAACGATGTACCGTCAGACGCGCTCACGCAGGACAGTTTCTGGCAGGCAATACAGCATTTTCTTAAGCCTGGTGATATTGTGCTGGCCGACCAGGGCACCTCGGCTTTTGGCGCAGCGGCGTTAAGGCTGCCTGAAGGCGTGACCTTTATCAGTCAGCCGTTGTGGGGATCGATTGGTTATACGTTACCCGCCGCTTATGGCGCGCAGGTTGCCTGCCCCGATCGTCGGGTGGTGCTGCTTAGCGGCGATGGATCGGCTCAGCTGACCATCCAGGAATTAGGGTCGATGCTGCGGGATGGTATGAAACCCGTCATCTTTATCCTGAATAATGCAGGATATACTGTCGAGCGGGCGATCCATGGCGAGCATCAACGCTACAATGATATTGCCGCCTGGAACTGGACGCAGCTGCCGCAGGCGCTGAGCCTGAACTGCGCCGCGCAGAGTTGGCGGGTGGAGCAAACGGTGCAACTGGTTGAAGTGATGAAGGTTATCGCGCAAAGCGATCGCCTGTCGCTGGTGGAGGTGGTACTGCCACCACTTGACGTGCCGCCGCTGTTGCAGGCGGTCTGTGAAGCGCTAAATAAACGAAATTCTGCATAATGTTACAGAATTCAGATTGATGCCCGTGGGCAAGGACGTCGCGGGCAGGTAAGGTAGTCGATTAACGTGCCTCGCGTGCCTGTTTTGACCGGGGAGGCGTTGTTGTTTGAGTGGGGGAAATTTATAGTGTGTTTAAATGACGTAAGCGGAGCAAAACAATAATGACTAAGTATGCTTTGGTAGGTGATGTTGGCGGCACGAATGCCCGCCTGGCACTGTGTGAAGTAGAAAACGGTGCCCTTTCACAAGCCAAAACTTTCTCCACAGCAGACTACGACAGCCTTGAAGCTGTGATCCGCTTCTATCTTGACGAACAGAAGCAGGAGATTACCGACGGCTGTATCGCTATTGCCTGTCCAATCACTGACGACTGGGTCGAGATGACCAACCATGACTGGGCGTTCTCCACCAGTAAAATGAAAGCCAACCTCGGCTTTGAGCACCTGGAGATCATCAACGACTTTACCGCCGTTTCTATGGCCATCCCGATGCTGTCCGCAGACGATGTGATGCAGTTCGGTGGCGGCAAAGCGGTCAACGACAAGCCGGTTGCGGTCTACGGCGCAGGGACCGGTCTGGGCGTTGCTCACCTGGTTCACGTTGATAAGCGCTGGGTCAGCCTGCCGGGCGAGGGCGGTCACGTCGATTTCGCTGCTAACAGTGAAGAAGAAGACCTGATCCTCGAAGTGCTGCGTGCGGAACTGGGCCACGTCTCTGCCGAGCGCGTGCTGTCTGGTGCCGGTCTGGTGAATCTGTATCGGGCGATTGTTAAATCAGATGACCGGGTGCCGGAAAACCTGAAGCCGAAAGACGTGTCGCAACGTGCGCTGGATGACAGCTGCACCGATTGCCGCCGGGCACTGGCGATGTTCTGCGTGATCATGGGCCGCTTTGGTGGCAACCTGGCGCTGAACCTTGGTACCTTTGGCGGTGTGTATATCGCCGGCGGTATCGTGCCTCGCTTCCTGGAATTCTTTAAATCGTCCGGCTTCCGTGCCGCGTTTGAAGACAAAGGCCGCTTTAAGGATTACGTGCAGAATATTCCGGTATTCCTGATCACTCACGATCAGCCAGGCCTGCTGGGTGCCGGTGCGCACCTGCGTCAGACGCTGGGCAGCGTGCTGTAACTGTGGTAACAGGGCCGGTTTCCCGGCCCTGATCTTGTTTCCTTCCTCTATAACCGCATCAGCTGGCGAAACTCTTTTACTTTGCTGCGGCTGACCGGCACCTGAAATTCCAAATCCCGCAGTTTCAGCATGTAGGTGTTATTAAACCAGGGTTCGATTTCGCGGATCTTGCTGAGATTGATGCAATACGATCGATGGCAGCGGAAAAAGGCCTCTTCCGGCAGCCTGCTACAGAATTCGGTGATATTCATCGACATCACATACTCTTCCCGCCGGGTGTAGACAAAGGTCATTTTTTCATGGGCTTCAGCGTAATAAATATCGTTGATATCGGTGACGATAATCCGCTCATCCTTAACCAGGTTAATGGTATGCACCGAACTGCGGACGGCTTCCGGATTGCTCTGGTGCGCGGCCTGTTGCAGGGTATTTTCGACCTTGCGCAGCATGGTGATAATGCGCATCTCATGATAGGGCTTGAGGATGTAATCGAATGCTTCCAGCTCAAAGGCATCCACCGCATGTTCCTTATAGGCGGTGATAAAGACGATCAGCGGCTTTTGCGCGAACTTGCTGATGTTCTGCGCCAGCAGCACGCCGTCCAGTGATGGGATGTTGATGTCGAGGAAAATCACGTCAACCTGGTGGCTTTGCAGATATTTCAGCACGTCCAGACCATCGTCAAACGTGGCCTCAAGGGTCAGCTGGCTGTGTTGTCTGATTAGCCAGCTCAGCTCCTGCTGGGCCAGAAACTCATCTTCAACAATTATCGCTTTCACATCATTTTCCCGGAGTTAGCAGGGCATTACGCCCGTAAAGAGACGCTTTCACTGGCCGGCAGAGCCGTGCCGTTTTTACTGATATAAAAGGCGATTTCAGTGCCCGGATTGCGCCGGTGAATATGCAGACCTTCGCCGTAAAGCAGCTTTACGCGGTGATGAACGTTGAGCAGGCCGATTTTATTGCCGGGCATCTCATTACTTTCCACCCGCGCCATCACTTCTTCGCTAATGCCATTGCCGGTATCGCGCACGGCGATGCGGATCCGGTCGCCCTGGTCTTTCAGGCTGATGGTCACCACGCCTTTTCCACGGCAGGGATGGATGCCATGCACGATGGCGTTCTCAACCAACGGCTGAAGCAGCAGGCTGGGCAGCGCGCAATTGACGTCTTCATCAATGTCATAGATTACCGTCAGCTTGTCGCCAAAACGCGCCTGTTCGATGGCGATATAATCCTTAACCTGATACAGCTCTTTCTTGATATCGATGATCTCATCATCGTTCAGCTCAAGGTTATAGCGCAGGTAGCGCGCCAGATTGGTGATCAGCTGCCGCGCGGTATCCGGATTCATGCGGATTGAGGAGGAGATGGCATTCAGCGCATTGAACAGGAAATGCGGGTTGATTTTGCTTTGCAGCGCGCGCAGTTCGGCTTTGTTCGCCATTTCACGTAGCTGCTCGGCGCGGGACACTTCCAGCTGGGTGGAGATAATTTGCGACAGGCCTACCGCCATCTCTTTCAGCGACCAGGTGATGCGGTGCGCATGGCGATAGTAAATTTTCAGCGTGCCGGTGACTTCCCCTTTTTCCCACAGCGGGATCACAATCATCGAGTGAATTTCCGGCGTGCGGTGCGCCTCGTCGTTATTCTTGATGATGATCTCGCCGTTGGCGATCGAACGGGCGGTGGTCGGGCTGATCGCGTCATCCCCGTTGTGGTAATTCGCTTCGCCAACGCCGACATAGGCGAGGATCTGGTTTTTGTTGGTGATGGCGACCGCATCGGCATTGATATCATTACGGATAATGTCACACACCTGGCGCAGCGACTGGCTGTTGACATGCCGGAACAGCGGCAGGGTTTTGTTGGCAATCTCCAGTGCCAGCTTGGCCTGTCTGGCGGCAATGGCCTCTTTTTCGCCCTCAACGCTCTGGATTAACAGCACAATCAACCCGATGCTTACCGCACCGAGGATCATCGGCACCGCGATTTCCGAGACGATTTCAATGCCTAAGGTAGTGGGCTGTGACCAGACGACAATCAGGATCATGGTCAGGGATTCACACAGCATGCCGCCGAGAATACCCACGCTCCAGCGCTTCTCTTTCACCACTTTCAGGTTGATATAGCCGGAAACCACGCCGGCGATGATGCTGGTGATCAGGCAGGGCACCGAGGTCACGCCATGAACATCGATCAGGAAACGGTGCAGGCCGGCAATCACGCCGGTAACAATCCCAACCCAGGGCCCAAACAGAATGCCGCCGGACATAATCGCGATGGTGCGGACGTTAACCAGCGAGCCATCAACGTTGATGCCGCTCCAGGTACCAAACAGGGCAAATAGCGAAAAGATGGCGGTAACGGCGATCAGTTCCTGGCGTGAATGCTCGTCTTTTTGCAGCAGCTGCCGGAAATGGCGCGTGCGGGTCATGAAGAACAGGCAGATCAGCATCAGCGCGGCGCGGTCCAGCACGGCTAACAGCATTTCAAACATCGAGTGCACGGGCGCCTCGGCGGAGGGAAGAGGGGAAAGGGCTATGATAAGGAAAGCGGGCGGGATGTGCCAGGCATCGGCGCAGTGATTTGCGCCGATGCCTGTCCAGATCAATTTCGGATGGGCTATTTCATCTGGGATTTGCCCAGTTCGGTCAATTCGGCTTCCGTTGCGCGGCCGACAAAGTCCACTTCGAAATCATCGGCGGCAAAGTCCGGCGGCGAGCGGCCCTCGATAAAGGCTGGCCACTGACGCTGCAGGTAGGCTTCATTTTTCGCACACCAGGGCGCGGCAGAAATGTACATCACGTTGCTGTCGAAATCGCCCTGATGTTCATTCTCAACCGAATGGATCACATCGCAGTGCCAGAATACGGTATCGCCGGCTTCCATATCGGGAATTGCGGAAATCCCAGTCAGCAAAAGGGGATGCCATTTTTCACTGATCGAGAGTGCACGGCCCGGCGCCGCGCCACAGAGATCGTCTTCCGGCACATCATCCTGGACGGCACGCAACAGGATCCACGCCATCACGTTTGCTACCGGCAGCAGGTTCAGCGTACCGCCGTGTTTGCGCTGCGGCGAAAGCGCCGTCCAGCCCTGAAAGGTGCGGAACATTGAGCATACGGCCGGTGACGCAAATTCACGCACCTCGGTACGCATTTCTCCATCGAATGGGTTATATTGCTGCCAGTTGCCGCTGAAAACGTGACGGTAAACGTGGCGGAAATTCTCATCCAGCCAGCGTTCAAGCGAGCCGCCATCAATGTGCGGCGACAGGCCAAGTGACCCCGAGTTCGGTGGCCGTCGACGCGTGCGATCGGCATAGCTGACGATGCGCGCAGGGTCGAAATGCTGCTTGCCGTGACTTTCGGTTTGCCACAGCGTATTCAGGAATACCTGTACCGCGTTCATCCGCGCGTGCTGGCGGGCTTCAACCTGCGGCTTCGACCAGTAGATGCCGTAAATCTGCGGTTTACCCTGTTTGAGATCGCCAAAATAGTTGTCTTCCGCCGCATGCTTAAGGCGCTCGACAAAGTTATTACGGTCAAGGTAGTTACCGACTTCCTGATTCCAGGCCTCGGCCTGTTCCTGGGGCAAAACCCCGTGGATGACGCAACAGCCACGTTGCAGGATCTGCGCTTTTTGCTGGCGGGTGACGCGGTGCTGAAGTATATCCTCGGCATCCAGCTGCGGCACGGGATTTTCACCGCGTTGCTGTTGCGCATTCAGTTCGGCAATTTGCTGGCGGATGTTGGCATCAACTTCAGCAAATACGTCTGCATAGTTCGGCAGTGCCTTGCGCAGCTGACGTTTAATATCCGCAACGGCCTGCGGGATGTTATCAATGTTGAGGGAAGACATGGCGATTCTCCTGTAACACTCTCGTTATGGTTATGTAGGGTTGATGTGAATTACAGCGCTTAAAAGCGGCTAAGTTTGTGCGAGACTTCCCCTTTTGTGAGGGCACTATGCATCTGTTTACCGAACGGCTGGAGCTGAAAGGGTTAAAGCCGGAAGACTGGCAACTTTTCCATCGGGTACATACCGATAAAACCAGCATGGAATTTATCAGCGCCGTGCCGCAGCTGGCCGATATCCGCCAGCGTTTTCACGATCGTCTGGCCCCGTGGCAGGTCACCAGTTTTCATATGCTGTGCCTGACCGTCCGCTTGAAAAGCAGCGGTGAGATCCTTGGGCTGATTGGCGCCAACGCCGAGTGGGCACCGTATCGCCAGGCCGAAGTGGGCTATTCCTTCCTCAACGAGCACTTTGGCCGTGGCTATGGCAGCGAGGCATTAGGCGCGCTGGCGGGCTATCTTTTCGAACACTGTGAGTTTCATAAACTTAAGGCGCAGGTGGTGGAAGGCAACTGGGCCTCGCGGCGGGTGCTGGAGAAAAATGGTTTTATCCTTGAAGGCACCCTACGGGATAATTATCTGTTACGCGGGCAATGGGTGAACGATTGGGTGTTTGGAAAGCTGAAAAGCGACGCCTGAAAATATTTTATCTCGCCTCTCGACAGGGCAGCGGACTCTACGTTATGTTCGTTGTTCGACCAGTTTCTGGTCAGCGTCGCTCGGATGGTCCGGGCGCTAACGTAAATCAGAGGTATCTATGGCTGACAACAGCTCACCACGCCGTTTTTCCCGCATTGAACGTCTTCCCCCTTACGTGTTTAACATCACGGCCGAACTGAAAATGGCCGCACGCCGTCGTGGCGAAGACATCATCGATTTTAGTATGGGCAACCCCGATGGCCCTACGCCGCCGCATATCGTGGAAAAACTCTGTGCTGTCGCTCAGCGTGACGATACTCACGGCTACTCTACCTCGCGCGGTATTCCGCGCCTGCGTCGGGCCATTTCACACTGGTATAAAGACCGCTATCAGGTGGATATCGATCCCGAGTCTGAAGCGATTGTCACCATCGGCTCAAAAGAGGGCCTGGCGCATCTGATGCTGGCCACGCTGGATCACGGTGATACCGTGCTGGTGCCGAACCCAAGCTATCCGATTCATATTTACGGTGCGGTGATTGCCGGCGCGCAGGTGCGTTCCGTGCCGCTGGTGGCGGGCGTCGACTTCTTTACCGAGCTGGAGCGGGCGATCCGTGAAAGCTATCCAAAGCCGAAAATGATGATCCTCGGCTTCCCGTCTAACCCAACCGCGCAGTGCGTTGAGTTAGATTTCTTCGAGCGCGTGATTGCGCTGGCGAAGCAATACAACATTCTGGTGATCCCCGATTTGGCCTATGCCGACATCGTCTATGACGGCTGGAAAGCCCCGTCGATTATGGAAGTGCCGGGCGCGCGGGATGTCGCCGTTGAGTTCTTCACCCTGTCGAAAAGCTACAACATGGCCGGCTGGCGTATTGGCTTTATGGTTGGCAACAAAGAGCTGGTGGCGGCACTGGCGCGAATCAAAAGCTATCACGATTACGGCACCTTTACTCCGCTTCAGGTCGCCGCCATTGCAGCGCTGGAAGGCGATCAGCAATGCGTGAAGGACATTGCCGAGCAGTATAAACGTCGTCGTGATGTGCTGGTGAAGGGGCTGCATGAAGCGGGCTGGATGGTCGAAATCCCGAAAGCCTCGATGTACGTCTGGGCGAAAATCCCCGATCATTACGCACAGATGGGCTCGCTGGAGTTCGCCAAGCATATGCTGCAGGAAGCCAAGGTTTGCGTCTCGCCGGGCATTGGCTTTGGTGATTACGGTGATACCCACGTGCGCTTTGCGCTGATTGAAAACAGCGACCGTATTCGTCAGGCGGTGAGAGGCATTAAATCGATGTTCCGCGCGGACGGCATTTTGCCGGGCGCAACGAAGCTGAACGAAGAAGAAGCGTAAGGACTGGGGTCAGGCCGTGTGGCCTGACCCGCTTAATCAGCCCTGGCAGGGTTAAACCATCAGATAGAAGGTGCCAACCCAAAGTAGCAGGATAAAAGAGATCCCCATCAAAGCATATTTCACCGCAAAACTCCTCTGAGCGCCTACGTCTGGGGCGATCCCGGGCCTGCGTAACGCGAACAGATACGATACGGCAGACAGTTACGCCCTACCGTATCAGGTAGCCATAAGAAGCTTATGGCAGGATCGTTCGCTAATTTACCCGCTCTGTTCCGCAAAATAAAGCCGATTGTGCTATGAATCACTGGTATCACGGCGTCTCGATGGACGGGATCACCGACATCCCAACCCGCAAACGCGCCACATCGGCCTGGCCCGGTTCAAACACAATCTTCACCGGCAGGCGTTGCACCACCTTGGTGTAGTTACCCGTGGCATTATCAGCCGTGATCGCCGCGAAGGTGGAACCGGTGGCCGGAGCAATACTGTCGACATGCCCGCGTAACGTCACGCCCGGCAGCGCATCAACCTCAACGGAAACCGGCTGGCCTGGCTTGACGTCGGTCAGCTGAGTTTCGAGGAAATTCGCCACAACGTAGGTCTGGTGCAAGGGAACCACCGCCAGCAGGCGGGTTCCGGCGGCCACCCACGCGCCCTGACGGACCGAGCGTTGTCCTACTGAGCCATCAATCGGCGCCGTAATGGTGGTGTACGACAGGTTCAGGCGCGCCTGATCGACACTGGCGGTTGACGCGGCGATATCGGCTTCAGCCTGTTTGATACTGGCCTGCAAAATACCCACCTGCTTGCGTGAGGCGAGGGCGGCGGCCTGACTCTGACGCAGCTGGGCCGAGGCTTCACGCATTGAGGCATTGGTTTTCTGCTGCTCGTCGGCGGTGGTGGTGCCGCTTTTTAGCAGGCGGCGATAACGCTCGGCATTCTGTCCGGCATAGTTCAGCGTTGCTTCGCTGGAGCTGACCGCCGCATCATTCTGCGCAATGGTCGCCTGCTGCTGATCGAGCTGCGCCTGAACGCTGGTGAGCTTGGCCTGGCTGACCTGCAGGTTGGCTTCTGCGGTTTCCAGCGCGACGCGATAATCGCGGTCATCGATGGTCGCCAGCAGGGCACCGGCCTTAACCGCCTGGTTATCGCTGACGTTAACGGTGCGGATATACCCCGACACTTTTGGCGCAACCAGCGTGTAGTCCGCGGTCACCACGGCGTCATCGGTGCGTGACTGGTGGCGATTCATTGCTGACCAGACAAAAAACACGATGCCCAGCAGGATCGCTAGCAGCAGCACTAACATTAAGGTTCTTTTGGCAGGTGTGAAGCTCATATTATTATCTCGTTGCTTTTGCGGCTTGTTGTAAAAGGGTTTGCGGCGGATAAACACGCTTGGGTAGCCAGACGGTCAACAGCACCATCAGCAGGGCAAAACCAATGATCAGCAGATAGGCATCGCTGATGCTAAGGATCACCGCCTGATGCTTGAGCAGCGTGGCGAAGTGGCTCAGATTTTCTGTTGAGCTGGCGCTGCCATCCGGCAATAACGGCGTCAGGCTGCTGGCACTGGCAGAGGTGTCCGCGGTCATCAGCCACGGACGATTGCCCAGGTTATCGACCAGCGTATGCGAGTGAAACTTCTCGCGGTGGGTCAGGAAATTCTCCACCAGACAGCTGGCCGCCACGCTGGAAAAACCGCGCACGGTGTTAAACATGGCCGAGGCAAAAGGCCCTTCCGGTGGCAGAACCACGCTGGTGGCGCTCATCAATACCGGCAGGATCAGCATCGGCTGGGCAAAGGCTTTCAGCAGTTGGATCAGCCAGAAGTTCTGTCGCGCCCAGTCGTCAGTCAGCTGCATGCCCATCAGGCAGGAGATGATCATTAATGCCGCGCCGCAGGCCAGCATCCAGCGGCAGTCTATCCAGCGCCGGTTGAGTAACGCCGCCATAAAGGGCGCAATGATCAGCTGTGGCAAAGCGATGGTCAGGGCCAGCGGCGCAAACTGCACCGTACGGAATCCACTGACCTGACCGAAGTACCCCGACGGCAGAGCAGAGCCGGACAGCGACACCATCAGCACGCCCGCCAGCACCAGCAAGCCATGGGTCAGATTCCGGCGCTCCAGCATCTGCAACTTAAACAGCGGCAGCGGGTGATACCACTCGTTGATAAAGAAGACGATCAGCAAGGCAAAGGCGCTGAGCATCATCCCGCTAATCAGCGGTGAGGCAAACCAGTCAAGGCGTTCGCCCTGGCTCAGCGACAGGATTAACAGCGCAATACCGCTGGTGCCGGTCAACATGCCGAACAAATCGATCTGTTTAAAACGCTCAAAGCGGGTGGGATCCTGCGGAATTCCCCAGCCAATTAACAGGTTGGCGATCAGGATCAGCGGGATCACCTGCCAGAAGACGAACTGCCAGCCGACCGAATCGGTCCAGAACGCCGCCAGCGACGCGGCAATGTTGGGGCCGAAGGTGGCGGTTAAGGCATAGGCAGCCAGTCCATAAAGCTTGATCGGCGGCGGCAGAAAACGCAGTGCCACGGTCATCAGCATCGGCGGCAGCGCGCCACCAAAAATCCCCTGGATCACGCGTAACGCGATAAATAAAGAAGGCGTGGGTGCGAAAGGCTGCAATAAACCCACCAGCGCAAAGCCGGTTGCGACGGTCAGGGTAAAGCGCCGCAGGGAAAACGTCACCGCAAACCAGGGAGCGATCATCATCGCGGCGACTTCTGCCGCCTGATACACCGAGGTGATCCAGCTGGCCTGGTCATAGCTGAAGCCAATGGCTGCCCGCACATCGGCCAGCGCCAGGTCGGTGACGCGGTCGTTTAATCCTGAGGTCAACGCAGCGATCAGTACACCCACCAGTCCCAACGCCAGACGCAGAGTAAACGGGTGGGGAGCAGGCGGCGCTGCTGGTTGAGCAGTCATAGCAGGGGCTCCGTCAGGAAGGAAATAAATTACGATGCACTGTATTGCATTGTGGTACATTTGCCGCAGAGTTTACAGTGTGAATGGGTGTATTGCAATGCGATACAGCCTGCCTGGAACGGTAAATAAGTGCTAAAGTATCGTCATCAAGCAAGGAGCAACGCGTATGTCTGACCCTATTACACAGCGTGAGGATGAGCGCACTGGGGGGATCCAGGTGATCTCTCGTGCGGCGAAAATATTGGATGCGTTGGGCAACCGTCCCGACGGCATGAGCCTGGGCGAAATCGCCCAGGCGGTGGATTTACCCCGTTCGACCGTGCAACGCATCGTCGCGGCGCTGGATTCGGTGCAGCTGGTGCGCAGTTCCGGCGCAGGCGGCGTCCGGCTTGGGCCGGCATTGCTTCGGCTCATTGCCACGCTGCATACCGACGTGGTGGCGATTGCTCAACCCTGGCTGCAGGCGCTGTGCGATGCCACCGGTGAAACGGTTTCTCTGGCGCGTGCCAGCGGATTGCAGTTGGCGATCGTGCATTATGTGGTGGCCGATCGTGAGCTGCGCGTGGTTCCGCGCATCGGCCTGAATCTGCCGTTGTACAGCACCTCCGGTGGCAAAGCGCTGCTGGCGCTGGACAGCGATGAACAGGCTCGCGCCGTCGTCGGCGATGCCTATGAAGCCATTACCGATCTGACCGTTAAGGCGTTTCCTGAACTGATTGAACGCCTTAAGGAGATCCGCCGCACGGGTCTTTCTTACGATCGGGGCGAGACGCTGGAAGGGATCTCCACGATGGCGGTGGCGATCGATACAATTCTGGGCCGTTTTTCCATCAGCTTGCTGGTTCCGTCTACCCGTTTTCAGAAGCATGAGGCGCTCTACCGTACAGAGATCCTTAAATGCAAAGAGGCGCTGGTGGATGAGATAGGCAAAGCGGCCTTACGTGACTGACAGGAGAGGGAAATGAAAACGCTTTTAGTCGCTGTTGATAATTCCGCTATAGCCCGCAAGGTGGTGGCACTGGCCACTGAACAGGCGCAGGCTTTGCAGGCCAACGTTGTGGTGCTGTGCTGTATCGATGCCAGCTATGCCAGCACCACCGGCACCTACCTTATCGAGGCCGGGGAAGACCCGAATGATTTCGGTTGCGCGCTGGATGAGCAAAACACCGCTGAAGCCGCGGTGCGTCAGGCACTGGCGGAACTGCAGCGCGCCGGCATCGCCTCCACCGGGCGTGTGGTGGCCGGTGAGTCTGCGGAAACCATCGTCGCGCAGGCCAACGAACTCTCTGCTGCGATGATCATTATGGGCCGCCGTCATCTTTCCTCTTTTAACCGTCTGCTGAAGGGCTCTGTCAGTGCTGCCGTGATCGAGCGCGCCAGCTGCCCGGTGCTGGGGGATGTTCGGCTAGATTAACTCCGCCTATTGGGCCGCGCATCGCGGCCCGCCTCTACAGGTATTTACTGTCATGTCCCAGGCTACACTCATCTCCTTAATTAGCGGCCTGCTGGTCGTTTTATTTCTCGCGTGGTTGTCAAAGCGGGGTTCCCTCAGTAAAGCCAAAGCGGTTTTACTGGCCTTTGTGCTGCTGTTTGCCGGTAACCTTTATTACTTTGGTTTTGTGGCACCGCAACAGCAGCAGGAAGCCCGTCTGGCTGCGGCAGAGCAACGTCTGGCGACGCTGCCGGTCTACCGCACCATCAAAGATCAGCAGCCGGCACTTTACCAGACGTTGGATCAGGAATTTATTCGCGCCTTACGTGAAGGCAACAGCGAGCAACAGGCGCTGGAACGGTTACGTCCGATGCTGTCAGACCTGCTGAATCAGCGCATCAGCTATGCCGGCGATCGGCAACTGCATGATTATATGGCCGTAGCGCTGGAAGAAATGAAAGTCATCAGGCAGAAGGACAGTGCACTCTGTTTCAAATACCTTTTCCCTCAGGTGGAAGGTGGCGTTAACACCGCAGAAATATTACCCAAGGCGCTGATCGACAAAGAGATGGCCAGCATTGATGATTTCCTGCTGCACAGCCACGGCGCACAGCAGCAGGTCGATGTGGCGAAGGGCCGTGCCGCTCTGCAAACCATCGTGCGTTCGCTATACGGCAAGTGGGGCAGCGATCTGCAAACGCTTAACTCCCCGGCCGAAGCGGGTTCTGATAAAGGTAAACTCTGCGATATGACCATTGACCTTTATCAGTCGGTTCTGGCACTTCCGGTTAATAATTCTGCAGACGTTTTACGTATTATTCTCGACGGTAACGCGAATTAAGCGCAAAAAAAAGCCCGCTCGCCGCGGGCATAACACATTGTTATTGTAAGTCATTCATGGTGTTGGCAGACATTAAAATATGTCTGTACGGATAATCGCATCCCTTTCCAGATAGCGCCAGACGGCTTCCTGAATCGATTCAATTGGTAAAACAATGCATTTGCACGGTAAAGAAACTGCAAATGCGGGATTTTCCGATGGCGTCAAGAAAGTCGGCTGTTATCATGCCGCACCGAACGAAGGAGCTAAAATGAAGAAGTTAGTGACTGGCGCCGTTGCGCTGGCTGTATTTGTATTAGCCGGTTGTACTTCCAGCAAGCCAGGGGCATTTGAAAAAGTTGATGAAGATCCTGCGGTAAATACTGTGCAGTATCGTTTTAATCCGTCCACCGTCAATAAGATGGCGATGCAAGAGGATGTGGAACGCTACTGTACAGAACGCGGGTTTGATAAAGTGGAACCGATTAAACCGCAGGAAAGTCGGGTGCCTGGATTAATGAACGCCTGGTATCAGTGTAATTACAGCATTAAAAGCTAAAACGAAAAAAGGGCGGGGAAAATTCCCGCCCAATATTTTTTTCAACGATCTTATTATATTGCCGTGTGCAGGCTTTGCCCGCTTGAGGATGAGTTTCCTCACCCTCTTAGAATTTCTGCTTACCAGCCCCGATGCGGGCCATTTCCGTGGTGATAGCCGCCATGATACCCGTTATGATAACCGCCGCCGTGATGTCCGCCACGATATCCATCATGCACGATACAACCGTTCAACATCAGCATTACGCCCAGAACCGAGACAACTTTAATGAGTTTTTTCATTGTGAATGCTCCTTCACTTTTTCAATGACTACAACTTTACTTGAGAAAAGTGGAGGAATAATGCCGGTTGTGTAGAGTTATTTAATCAGGTATTTCCAGATATTTCAAATTTGTGTTTAATAATTGCGGCATAATATTCATAAATAAGATAAGACCTAAAATAAGCCGTTTCCATCCGGAATGCTCTTAATTTATCGCCAGCGGCGAATAAACCTTAATACGAATCAATTTCACCTCAGGCCGCCACCGACATCAAATATGCAGTAGACTTAGGGCAGACTGACTAAGGAGAAACTATGAGTTATCAGGTAGAAAACGTGCTGTCGGCGCAGGCGGAACTGGGTGAGTGTCCGGTCTGGTCTGTCAGGGAACAGGTCCTCTATTTTGTCGATATTCTGGCGCCTGCTTTGCACCGGTTCGATCCACAGAGTGGTAAGCATCAGGTTTTCCCGGTAGCTGAGGACATTGGCTGCTTTGGCCTGAATGCTCAGGGTGGATTTGTTGCCGCATTACGCAGCGGCGTCTGCATGCTGGATGATCACGGGCAGATTACTCAGCGCATCGCGCCAAATCCGGGTGATGCGGAACGCAGCCGTTTTAATGATGGCCGCGTCGATCGCCACGGTCGTTTCTGGTGTGGCAGCCTGTGGGAACCGCAGGATCGCAACGGCGGCAAGCTGTGCCGTCTGGACGAACACCTGACGCTGACGGTGCAGGCTGAAGATATCAAAATCTCCAACGGGCTGGCTTTCTCACCAGACAGTCGCTGGATGTATCAAACCGATACGCCAAACGGCGTGCTCTGGCGTTATCCGATGGATGAACAGGGCGAAATCGGTCCACGCGAAGTGCTGCAACGCTTTGTGCAGGAAGAGGGCGGTTTGCCTGATGGTGCCGCCGTCGACAGTGAAGGCTTCTACTGGGCGGCAATGTTTGATGGTTCCCGGGTGATCCGTCTCGATCCCGCTGATGGACGCATTGTGGATGAGATCCCGTTGCCGGTTCGCTGGCCGACCATGGTGGCATTCGGCGGGGAGGATCTGAAGACGCTGTATATCACCAGTTCACGCGAAGACCGCACGGCAGAAGAGCTGGCGCGCTATCCTCAGTCAGGCGATGTGTTTGCGGTAAGAGTGGCGGTGGCGGGAATTGCCGAGCCGCTGTTTCAGGCGAAATAATCCGGGAAGGGATATATCTACAGTGTATGAATGGGGCGAATTATCTCCCCATTTTTTTACGCGTGCTGCAGCGCCTTTTTCTCTTCTTCCGCACGGTGCGGTAAGCGAATGGTGGCAGACATAATCAGCGAAATCACCAGCAGGGCCATAATCAGGCTGAAGGTGATGGTGAAGCCGCCAAACAGCGAAGCAATCAACGACCCCAATACGCTACCGATACCAAAGCCCAGATAAATCAGCCCGTAGTTTTTGGTCAGATTGTTCAGGCCGAAGAAGTCGCTGACCAGCGAGGGGTAAACGGTAATGGTGCCGCCAAAGCTGAAGGCCACGCAGGCGATAGAGATAAAGAAGGTGGTTTCATTCATCTGGGTAAACAGCAGGATGCTCATGCCCGCCAGCGAGACCACCTGCGCCAGGGTAATCACCCGGATACGGGCCATCTTGTCGGACATCACGCCGAGGATCAGTCGTCCACTCAGGTTAGCAATGGCGATAATGGTCACCGCATTGGCCGCCGTTTGCGTCGACAGATGCACCAGGCCTTCGCCAATATCTTTTGCCACGCCAATCACATACAGGCCGCTCATACAGGCGGTCAGAAACATCAATGCCAGCATCCAGTACTGCGGCAAACGCACCGCTTCGGCCAGAGAGAAATCGCGGGCTTTACTGTGACTGCCCTGCGCTGCGGCAGATTGTTTCGGCGCTTCCTTCATAAACAGTGCGCCGGTGACAATCAGCGCCATCGCCAGCAGACCCCAAATCAGGAAGGTATTTTCCAGGCTGTAGACGCTGAGCAGGTAGCCGCAGATAAATTTAAAACCGAGGCTGCCCAGCCCGTAAGCCCCAATGGCACAGGCGGAAATCAGCCCTTTGCGTTCCGGGAACCACTTCACACAGTTCGACAGGGTCATCAGATAGCCGGCGCCATCCGCCAGTCCCACCAGCACGCCCGCGCTCAGATACAGCATAAATAGGTTGCTGGAGTGCGCCGTCAGATAAAAACCAATCGCCATCAACACGCCCGCACCGATGGTGACGTTGCGCACGCCAAAACGCTCCTGCAGCTTGC
This sequence comes from Erwinia sp. QL-Z3, assembly GCF_004551645.1. Classification (NCBI taxonomy): domain Bacteria; kingdom Pseudomonadati; phylum Pseudomonadota; class Gammaproteobacteria; order Enterobacterales; family Erwiniaceae; genus Erwinia; species Erwinia sp. QL-Z3. The sequence continues at coordinate 4,908,484 of NZ_CP037950.1, read as the reverse complement.
CGGCCAGGGAAGAAGCAATCGCCAGCCCCAGGCTCAGCAAGCCAAAGGAGAACGCCACCTGGCTAACCGGGGCATCCAGCTTATGCGACAACTGACCATTAAACAGGCTCCAGGTATAAACGGAGCCCAGCGCGAACTGGGTAATGATGGTGCCGAACAGGGTTAACCAGCGGGTACGGTTAACGCTTGTGCTGACGGGCTGTGTGCTCATGGAAAGCTCCCGGGGGAAAGTTTAAGAGAATGAGCAGATGATAAGCCGGGACTTCGCGCGCGGGGAGAATAGGGCATGAACTGCCGTCAGAGCGGAATGAAATGCCTGTTAGCGGGTATGAATGGCATGGCGAAATACACAGCGGGCGTTGGCGGACGGGCTTTTCAGCATCCCGTCCGCCGGTTCAGCCCTTATTCCGCGGGGGAAAAGCGCATATTGCGCATATCATTGCCGGTCGGCGTCTGGTGCACGCGCAGGCCGAATTCAGGCAGCAGCGCAAAGATGTGGTCAAAGATATCTGACTGGATCTTTTCGTACTCCAGCCAGACCGTGGTGTTGGTGAAGACATAAATCTCAATCGGCAGGCCTTCAGAACCCGGCGCCAGCTGGCGAACCATCAGCGTCATATCTTTGTGGATCTGGGGATGAGACTTCAACCAGGCTTCGAGCCAGGCGCGGAAGGTGCCAATATTGGTCATATGCCGGCCATTCAGTGGCGTGGTGAGATCGCAGCCCAGGCTGGCATTGTGGTTAGCGACTTCAGCGACCTTGCCGTCGAGATACGGCGTCAGCAGCTGCGCGCGATTCATCCGGGCGATCTCTTCATCTGACAGAAAATGAATGCTGGTGGCATCAATATTCAGGCTGCGCTTGATGCGGCGGCCACCGGATTCGGACATGCCGCGCCAGTTCTTAAACGAGTCGGAAATCAGCGCGTAGGTCGGGATGGTGGTGATGGTTTTGTCCCAGTTGCGTACTTTCACCGTGGTCAGCCCGATATCAATCACGTCGCCATCCGCGCCGTATTTTGGCATATCCAGCCAGTCACCCATTTTCAGCATATTGTTGGCCGAAAGCTGAATGCCGGCGACCAGGCCGAGGATCGGATCCTTAAACACCAGCATCAGTACGGCGGTCATCGCACCCAGACCGGTCAACAGCACCAGCGGGGATTTGCCAATCAGTAGCGAGATCACCATCAGCCCAATCAACAGGGTGGCGATCAGTTTGATGCTCTGAAAAATGCCGCGTAACGGCAGCTGGCCGGCAAAGCTGCTGTTATCGGAGAGCTCCAGCAGGACGTCCAGCAGCGAGTAAAGGATCAGCAGGGTGAAGATCATCAGCCAGACCTGACTGGCGATCATCAGCACGGAGTAAATCGGCTCGTCGCCCTTCAGGAACACCTCAAGCTGGATTTGCAGCAGCACGCCCTGCATCAGCAGCGCGAAACGGCTGAACAGCTTTTTATCAATGATGGATTTTGGCCACAGGTGTGAGGATCGGTCGGCAAACCGACGCAGGAATGGCAGCACCGCGCGGTGCAGTAAGCCATGCACAATCAATGAGATGATGGCAATCAGGGCGATGATGGCGAAGAGCGCAATCAGGGGCGCGTAGGGCAGGTCGAAGGCGGTCAGCCATCCGGTTATCAAAAGTTGCATGTGGCTATTATCCCTTCAGGTGAAGCTGTCCAGAGTGCAGTTTCAGTCAAAAAAATATCGTTCAGGCGGGCCTTTGGGTTCATGCGAACCCCAGCCTCCCGGCCTTTGACAGCGCAGACGTTCCGCTGCCAGCCGTTATTATCAATTAAGCGCGGCGATGAATGAAGGGTAAATCCGATCCTTTACCTGCGCTGACATACTCTGTTTAAGGTTTTCTCACGGCAGGCCGATAACCCGAGGATGTGATGGTTAACAATCACGCTGTGTCATCTCTTACGCCACCCTTTCTCTCAGTTATCACGACTTCTTTACTATGAAGGAAATCACTATGCCGGGGATCCCAGTTCGTCTGTCAGGGAAATTGACACTAGGTGGCATTTCGATGCTGCTACTCATCACATTAATTGTTTATCTTGCCATCTCGCTGCGCGGCCAACCGAGGGTGATCGAAGCCAGTAACAGTCTGATCCAGCAGACCGGCGAAAACATTGTCGGCCAGCTGAATCAGCAGTTGATCCGCATTGAAGGCGAAGTCGTCAGCATGGCGCGTCTGGCGGAAGTGCTGCCCCATCAGGACGATTTATTCAAGAGCGTGCTGCCGCAGATTATCGACAGCAAAGGTGACAAAAGCATTGCCGGTGGCGGCATCTGGCCGGAACCGAATGCCTTTACCGAGGGGGTTGCCCGTCGCAGCTTCTTCTGGTCACGCGGCGCCAACGGCACGCTGGATTACTCCGACGGCTACAACGATCCTGCCGGTGCGGGTTACCACAATGAAAGTTGGTACACCTCAACTAAAGCGGCATCGCGCAGCAAGTGTAACTGGTCCGAAGTGTACCAGGACCCGGTTTCCAACGTGAATATGGTCACCTGTAGCGTGCCTTACAGCGCGGGCGACAGGTTTGCCGGCGTGGCAACCTTTGACGTGCTTTTGGATAACCTGTCTGGCTTTATGGCCAAGAATGGCAACCTGACCGGCGGCTATGCCTTCGCGTTGGACCAGTCCGGTAACGTGCTGTATTTCCCCGGCAGTAAAGACAAAGCGTTGAAGAAATTCAGCGCGCTGGCGGATGAGCAGAAGTGGCTGGCGCCGGTGGTAAAAGGCCTTGCGACGGCAGCCCATCAGCCGGGAACCACCACGCTGAATAATTTGCAGGATGATTACCTGCATACCCGTGCTCAGGTCACGCTGTTTAAGATGCCGGATACCGGCTGGGTGATCGGCCTGGTCACGCCGGAAGCAAACGTGACCGCGTTGGCCAGAAATATCATGCAGGATATCTTCGTGGTGCTGATCCCGGCGCTGCTGGTTCTGCTGGCGGGTGCCTGGTTGTTTGCACGCGGGCTGACCACGCGTCTTGAATCCACGCGTGCCGCGCTGGATGAGATTGCCAATGGCGATGGGGATTTAACCCGCCGTCTGGATGCTTCCGGCAAGGATGAGATCGCGGAAATTGCCGTATCGTTTAACCAGTTTGTCGACAAGATCGCCGGGGTTATCACTAATGTGCAGGCCAGCGGCATCAACGTGGCTGCCAATGCCACCTTCCTGGCAGAGGGCAATCAGGCCCTGTCGGCGAAGATTGGCGATCAGGCCGCTGCATTGGAGCAGAGTGCCGCTGCGATGGAGCAGCTCAACGCCACCGTGCAGCAGAATGCCGAGAACACCCGGCTGGCAGATGCCTTCACCGAGCAGACGGCGCAGATTGCCCGCAGCAGCAGCGAAGTAATGCATAAAGTGATTGATACCATGGCGACCATCAAAACCTCTTCCAGCCGCGTCGGCGAGATCCTGAGTGTGATTGATGGCATTGCTTTCCAGACCAATATTCTGGCGCTGAACGCTGCGGTTGAAGCCGCCAGGGCCGGTGAGCAGGGCCGTGGATTTGCGGTAGTGGCCGCCGAAGTCCGCGCGCTGGCACAGCGAAGCGCTAATGCGGCGCAGGAGATCAAAACCTTGATCAGCCAGTCGGATACCACGGTGCTGGCAGGCAGTAAACTGGTGGAAGGTGCAGGCGAACAGCTGGAAGGTTTGGTGAACGACGTGCTGAAAGTGAAGCAGGTTGTTGGTGAAATCCGCGTTGCGGGCGATGAGCAGAGTAAAGGCATTGGTGAAGTGACGCTGGCCGTCTCGCAGATGGAGCGCAGCATTCAGCAAAACCTGCTGTTGGTCAATCAGACCGCGGAAAACACCCAGGCACTACGGGCAGAGGCTTCACAGCTGGCTCAGGACATCTCGTCGTTTAAGGTGGCTACCTCGTAACGGCCGGACGTTAATGCAAAACCCCGGTCCAGATGCTGGACCGAGGTTTTTATTACTTCTGAATATAGCTGCGGATAGCGTCAGCAATCGCTTTATTCGCGTGGCGATCGTCGCGATGTTCCGCGTCCTCGGCCACTTTCATCAGGTATTTATTCAGTTTGCCGCCGGTTGGCACGTTGCCATAGGCAATCAGCATCTGCACGATATGCCTGAGGGCAACGACTTCAACGGTGAGGCGTTCAACGATAGGATCTTTTTCTGACATAGGGTACTCCGCCATGATTCGGTATGTATTTCCCACCAGCTTAGGGGCAGGGAGCAAAAATCAATCAATGGAATACACCGGCATAACGGTGGCTAATCAAATCGGGCGAACGCATCAGGACAGGTGCAATACCGCACCGGGCATTTTCAGGAAGTTAAACAGGTCGGCCGCAGCGCAATGGGAAAGATCTTTCTGCACGGTGGCATTGCTGTAATTCATCAGGGTGATTCTTTTTAACTGATGCCAGACCAGAATAGCCGATACCGCCAGCGAACAGGTTTCCTCACTCTGCTTGCAGAGCAAAGTGTAATGCCACTCTTCATCGAGTTCATTTGAGAAGAACTGCATCGACTCGGCTGGGATCAGCGCTTTGAGGTCGGGCAGCAAAACATCACTCACACGGTGGGCCATACGCAGGGTAAAAGTGGCAGGCATTCAGTGCATCTCCTTATTCAGATGACTGGAGTTTACCCTGTTAATTTGTCTTAATGCGACGTTTTTTAAAATATTATTGAATGAGAATTAATTAATTCAATTCAGGTCGCGCTTTTTTCACTTCAAAGGGGATAATGGTAAATATAATTATTGATTAACAACATGGCCAGGCGTTAATATATCGACCCTCAACATAATACTCTTGCAGATAACCTTATTTTTATCTGGCCGTTTTGCGTGCTTTCAGGAAATTCGTTAATAAAAGGGCAGGGAAATGAAAAAGTTGGTTTTGGCCTTAGCAGTGTTAACTTTGGCAGGCTGTGCAAGGCCTTATGGTCCTGCAGATAAAATTTTTGATAATCAGATTGTTACCCCATCTTCATCCGGTCAGCAGACCAAGGTCACCATCACCCGGCAGAAGCAGTTTATTGGCAGCATGAGTGGTGGGATATGTAGGTTTGTTATTACCGTTGATAATACTGAAGTGGCTTTATTGCGTCAGAACCAATTTGTGACGACCTATTTGAAAAACGGGCCGCATAAATTACGCGTCAGTAACGATTGTAGTGTGCTGACGATGGGAATGAGAAAAACGTTGGATATTACCGCAGACGGTACCGATCAGGAATATGTCGCCGAGGTGGGTTTCTGGGGACAATATCGCATGTGGCGCACCAAATAGAATTTCAACACCAGGGCGACAGATCTCTTTCGCCCTATCATCAGTTATACTGACGGCCTGAACGGTAAAGTATGCATTGCAGTGATGCACACTTTACCCTGGTTAGCAGGTCCACTTCCTGCCTCCGCTTCAACAGGTCATGCCTCCGTTATGATAAAAACATCCCTGCTTCTCTCCACGCTAATGCTGTGCCTGTCACCGGCAATGGCGGCAATGCAATGCGGTCCTTTTCATTTAGATCGCCACCAGGACGGTAGCGTTTACGTCAATAACACCAAGCCCAGCCAGCAGAAAGTCACTTTTACCGGTGATAAAGGGGATTACGATAATGTGAAAATCCATCTGCGGGTTAAGAATACCAAGGCACCGGGTATGCTGGATATGGACCAGGCTGTTCAGCACGGCAAGGCGACATTGAACGTGCAGGTGGTGCGAACCAGCGCCAGCCAGATCCGCATCAGCGGTTCCTACGACTGTGAAAAAGTCGGATAGCCCTTCAGTTTGACGAGAACATAGATGAGAAAAATACTGACTGTGTTGGCCATTGTTCTGTTTCTTTCCGGCTGCACCTCTTCAACCGGCAAGGATTTCGATGACGCCAAGCTGAGCAAAATCCAGTACGGCCAAACCAGCCGCCAGGATCTGATTTCGCTGTTCGGCCAGCCGACCACGGAAACACCATACCCGGAGAATCATCTGCTGATGATGTGGAGCTACAGCCAGGCGAAAGCCGGCAGTACCACTGAAGGCAAAACGCTAACGGTGCAACTCGATGGCGGCAAGGTTAAAAGCTACACGGTGAGTAAGACCTGAGGGAAGGGGAATAAAGCAATGGTGTCATCTGCAGATACCCTGGCTGCTCATCTTGTCACTGATGAAAAATGAGCGGATCATGTGTCTACCCCAGGTGAACACGGCAGGTTCCATGTTAATCAGCACTGAGAATTCGCGAAGTCATGTAGCAGATACACAACTTGCTTGTACGCTCGCCGCCGTTGCCGGAGCCCTGAACACCGCAGCATTTGAAGCTGTCGGTTTTTTCTCTGCCAACATGACGGGAAACGTCTCTTCACTGTCAGATCATCTGGCGAAGGCAAACCTGGCACCAGCCATTTTCTTTCTTTCGATTGTTAGCATTTTCATTGCCGGTTCTGCATTCTCGACAATTGTTATCAATTCAGGTCGCAGAAAGAAAATGCGTACGGTGTACGCCATTAATATTTTTATTGAGGGTGTCGGGCTTGTCGTGCTCGGTATTGTTGAGACCTATCTCACGCCAGTTTCCCCCGGCGTGTTACTTATCTTAAGCCTGAGCTTTTTAATGGGCTTACAAAATGCTGTCGTCACGCGAATATCTAACGCGCGTGTAAGAACAACGCATGTATCAGGCACATCTACGGATATCGGTATAGAGCTGGCCTTGCTCTTCGATGTGCTCAGGCGAAAGGAATCACCTAAGGACGCTCCGCTTTATCTTGAGAGACTCAGGCTGCACTCATTCACCTTGCTGTCATTTCTGGCTGGTGGGATCGCAGGAATAGGGTTGTTCCATTCGCTTGGATATGCGTTCCTGATACTGATAGGTGTTGGTCTGATATTTCTGGCGCTGCATAACATGCTAAAGAGGCATAAAAATTAATAATAACATTTCATCGCCTGCCTCTTTTCCGCTCAGGTAAACGGCTAAAAAAACAATGCGTAAAATGATTTAAGGGAATGGTTGATTGACTTGGGATCTGCGAACTAAAACGGAGGGTGGCGAACGGTCAGATGGTGTCCCCTGCAGACAGCATACTCATCATGCAGGGGGTTGAGTAGGAAGGATAAATTCGAGTGTGGAAATAATTATGCCCGCAGTTATGCCCGCAAAGTTTCAATTGGACTGGTTATCGGGGTTCAGATACTGGCTCTTCCAGTTTTGATAATCGCGATACGGCCAACGAGAGCAGCGGCCTAATTTTGTTGGGGGAGAGAGTTTCCCGGCTTTGATTTGAGAGTAGAAGTATTTTGGTGTGAAACCAGAATCGCTGACCATGAACTTCATGTCAACAAGAGAGTCCTCTCGGAGCTCGCGCATAGTAGGGTACCTCGTTCAGAGTATTTTGAATATCGCCCAGGCGGCGATCACGAATGCTATTGCGATGAGAATGTGGGGAAGGGTGATCACGTTGCCTGTTGTTTTAATTTCTCGATAATCTCATCCGGGTCTGCTGCTGTTTCTGCGCAGCACTGATAAAAATCATCTTCGTTCTCATCCGTCAGCAAAGTGATCGCTTGCGCCTCTTCCTGACTGAGTTGGTATTGTCGAATATCGTCGAAAGCTACGTAGCAAAGGCGACCTCCCAGTATATCAGTCTGCGAACCTATTGCTGGCTCCTTGCCATCTTCGTACTCAACGACAAATGTGTACCGGCTCATCTCATCTCCTTGGCCACTTCGCGCTCTGCTAGGATTTTTTCCTTTTGCTCATCGTCCAGTATGTCGTCAGACACAATCGCCACACGGTCACTTCCGCCCCATGAGACAGGCTCGCTTTCCTTGATGGCCTTGTTAAGGGAATCAGCAGCATCAAGCACTGCCTGCGGGAGAGAGTAACAATCGCCACCATCAGGGATAATTTCTTCGCAATGCTGCTCAACGTCGAAATATGGAGGGTAGTTCGGTTCACAAACCATCAGTTTTAGCTCGCTTGGCAGCACTGAATTTTCCCAGCAGTAATCAGCCAATGTCTCAATATCAAAGAAATACTGGTCGTCATCAAATATAACCAGCGGCTCACCCGCCCAGACCACACGCTCCATTTCAGCAAACTTTGCCTGACGACTTTCGCGGTGACACTCTTCGCAGTAACCGTGTGTGCTGTGGACTGGATGCTCATCTGGTTTGTTTTTACACTTGCGATGCGTTGCTCCGCACCAACGCGCCTGGTTCTCATCGTTACCCCAATAGCGGCCTTGACGGTCTACCCAGCCGGTGATGGTTTGAATACTGGCCGCCTCGGGCGAATCCATTAAAACGATTTTTTCAGACTGCTCTTTCATGTTCTGGTTTCCTTATCCACCACGCGCACGTAATAGGTAAGCCACAGGCGTGCTGAGAACTTACCTGGCGGCAGCGCGGTGATTTGTTTAGTGTGTTTGTCTAACAGAAGGGTGGTAATGCGATCGTGCTCTGACTTGGGTTTGCCGGTGATGGCCTTGAGGATTTCAGCTCGACACTTGCGGGCTACTGACCTAAACGCGTTTTCCTGTGCTGGCGACATAGCACATCCTCACGCTACACGGCGCTGCTTGGCTGCCCACTGATTAAGCTCATCATCTTTCCTGCACTCCGGGCAGCAGTAGCTCGCACCCTGCTGAGATTGCTCTCCACAATCTCCATTGCGGCAAATGGGTGACGGTGGTTCCGGCTTCTTCCTGTTAGCCAAAGCAATAGTCCTTTCCAGTTCTTCAAGCTCAGACGCCTGGTCGGTTATGTCTGCATGCATGGGGATTTCTCCAATTTTTGGCAATAAAAAACCGCCTCGGTGGGCGGTCTCTAACACATTCGCGTCTTTTAGAAATCTGGCAGCTCGCGGCGAGCTTTAGCCAGCGCTTTGTCCATGCGGTCAAGCGAAGCGGAGGGTGGTAAGATTCCACGCTCTTGGCATATTTCTTTAATGATTCCCTGAGCCAAAACCAACTCCTCAAATAGGGTTGCTACCAGCTCTCGCTTTTCTTCATTTGTCATTTTATGGCCTAACCTTTATGTTTAGCTGATGAATTTTAATCCATTATCGCGCCTATCGGTGAACCTCGCCACACTCAAGCTGAACAAATCTACCGCCTAAACTATCCTTAAGATGGAGGTGCCTATGTGCGGACGATTCACGCAGTACAGAACACGCGAAGAATACCTGAAAGAGTTTGCCGACGAAGTAGAGCGGGAGATTGCTTACGACCCTGAACCGATCGGCCGGTATAACGTGGCGCCCGGCACTAATGTCCTGCTGCTAAACCAGCGAGATGATTCCATTCATCTTGATCCAGTTCACTGGGGCTATGGGCCCGAGTGGTGGGACAAAGCACCACTGATCAATGCCAGGGTAGAGACCGCCGCCTCCGGCCGCATGTTCAAGCCTTTGTGGAATCACGGGCGCGCTATCGTTATGGCTGACGGCTGGTATGAGTGGAAGCGTGACGGCAGCAAGAAGCAACCTTACTTCATCTACCACAAATCCGGTAAGCCCATCTTCTTCGCCGCTATCGGCAAAGCTCCCTACGACAAGCAGAACGAGAACGAAGGCTTTGTGATTGTCACTGCCGCCAGCGATAAAGGCTTGGTCGATATCCATGACCGCCGGCCGCTGGTTCTGAGCACATCCGCTGTGCTGGACTGGCTCAATCCCGACACTACTTCTGAAGAGGCGCAGGATATCGCCAAGGAGCAGTCCATACCCTCAGATGAATTCACCTGGCATCCGGTATCGAAGTCAGTGGGCAGCGTGAAGAATCAGGGGAGTGAGCTGGTCGAGGAGATTGATGATCCGTTGCTGTGAGTGAAGCGAACTCACTCGCCCTCCACGGTGAAGCCCTGTTCGCGAAGCATCTCAACAACTTCAGAACATTTATAAAATAACCCATCAAAAGGGTTATCCACATATGGAACTGGCAACTTAATCGCCTTGCAGCCAAGCTCTTTGGCGGCGTTCAGGCAACTGTTCCAGCCTAAATGGTAGTCGTTAAAGTCAACCGTTAAGGCATATTCAGGCGGCAACGCTGACGGCTGGGCGGTGAACAAGCCTCTGGCCTTGTAACCGTATCGGGTGGCCTCTGCTGGGTCGTAAATATCAGTCCATTTTCCTGAATCTCCCAAAAACTGCCACGCAACAGGCTCACCCGCTGCCGCGTCCCGGCGTGCAATTTCGGCTTCCAACTCAGCAATGCGCTGCTTTGCGGCTTCCAGTTGGTTGATCATAGCGATAACAACATCTGGGGTTGCGGTGACGCGAAACTCAACAATTTCTGGTGAACCCTGGCCTGCTTCATTGGCCTTGTATGCAATTTCTTTCAGTTCTTTCAGATCGATCATGGCTGCTCTCCCGCGCGAAGTTCTGAGATAAATTCAGCAGCATCTTTTTCGGTAAACAGATTATTTGCCAGCTGACCACAAAGAGCGTTGATTTCTTTTAGTTGGGCATTCTCAGCAGCCATCTTCTGCACCTTCTCTTGCAGCGCGTCACGCTCAGCGTAAACCGCCATTGCTGCTTCAGCGTCTTCACGAAAAGCCAGGTCAATGATGCCCTGACTCAGTCCTTTGTCGTCCAGCGCATATAGAGTCCAGAAGGTTGCTTCGCTGTCTTCGCAAGTCACTGTTTCTTCGCCGTCATCCCGGCAACCTGATACGTAATATTTTTCCATTTCATAGCTCCGTAATTGGTGCCGGCAGAACGCCAGCCCAATGGTTATTCGCAGACCCCAAGATAAATGCTGCTGCAGGCCGTTTTGTCTTCCATTGCGCCAAGCATGTCGTACTGGCGTCCGCCACGTGTCGTAAGTGCCCAGTCGCGGTAGTTTTCGATGCCGTGGGATTCGAGAGTCACCTTGCTGCCATCTGTCTCTGCATTCATCGGGTCCATTCCCGAGTGGAAGAAAGCTGCATTACCACGGCGGGAGCACTGAGCAACAATCCTTTCCCACTCGGCAACCCGACTGATTTCTTCCGGCCAGCGAGTGAATATCTCCCCCAGCTCGGACTTATTGACGCTGACGCATGGCATGCACCCAACCCGCCCGCATCCCTGCTGGTAAAGTGGGTTAGGTTTGATGCCATGACGCCTGGCCAGAGCGAATACCTCATCATGCGTCCACTGCAGAATTGGTCTGTAAAGCGATAGCCCTGGACCCAGATCGAATCCCTCCTCCCATTCCGTAAGAGCGGCGCGAGATGGTGACTCCTGCGCCCTGACACCCTGCCAGCTGATCACGCGCTTACCTGAGTTGACGATCCTGTCAACGACCTGCTCCTGCATGGGGATTTGTTTAAGTTCAAATGTGCAGAACTTTCGCTTGGTTGAAGGGAATGTGCCTTTCCATATGCACATGTCCAGGAACGGTATGCCTGTGGGTTGAAGCGCGCGCAGAGCACGCTTGATAATTTTTCCCGCTTCCTCTTCTGAGTAGCCAAGGTCTTTTACCAAAGATACCGGCCAGCGCTCTTTCACGAACTCACGCTTTGCTGCGATCCGACCTGAAAAGTCAGCTTTTACGCGCTTCAGTGGGCCCAGATGTGATTCCAGATAGTCTAGGTATTCCATCGTCTGCGCATGCTCATGGCCCGTGTCAGCGAAAGCAGCCTCGAATTCGACCCCAGCTTCAATAGCCAGTAGCCATTGCGCCAGACTGTCTTTTCCGCCGGATACCGTGACAACATTCATAACGTTCTGGGCATAGCAACGCAGTTCGGCCTTAAAGCCAACTAGGTGTTGTGCTGTGTTCATGGTTTACTCCTGAAGTGGCCAGAGACCTGCTTGCAACAAGCGCGCTCGGCGCTGGGCTGCGATGATGTTCTTTTGGCGCTGCTCTTCATTAGCCAGGCTGAACGACCTCACGCTAACCACGATGGTCTTGCCTGCTTTCGGGGTAATGCGCTGAGGGCGAGAGGTGAGGGTGTAGATGCGGTCGCGATTCCCTTCGCTGTCGGTAATCCATTCACTGGCTTCAATGGTGGCTGTCTGGTTGGCTCCGACCTGCCATCGCATCTGAGCGTGAAGGTCGGTGACAGTCATCTTCAATATCTTCGCCAGCTCCGTGCCGGTCATAGGCCGCTTGCTGAGTTGCCAGCATGCTAATTCCTTGAAGCCATCGTTTTTGCATCCGGTGCGGCGGCGATAAAAGGGATTTTTCTTCATGCTTACTCCTGACGAACCGACCAGCCGGCACCATGGCGGTGGCTTTCGTAGTCGGTGAATGCATCGCGCTGAATGAGTGGGGCGGTCACGATGATTTGCGGCAGCTTCGGATAGAACGCCGCCTCTTCCGCAAACTTCCGTGTCCATCGCTTAACGGTCCGTTCTGCCATCGATACGTGGCGGGGGTGAGATTTGCCATCCTTGGCAGCCTGCCATGCCGCACAACAGTCAGCGGCCATCCTTTCCAACATCTGCTCTCTGTCAGATTTAGGGCGCAGCAATCTGGCCTCAATATGAGGGTTACTGTTTGGCATGGTGGTTTCCTGCGAGTGGGTTAGGCGGCTTGCTTCAATTCAGCCAGGCGAATGCCGGTGATGTCTTTGCATTTCTCCTGGTGTTCTTCGTGGCCGGCCAAATCTTTCCATGCTTTGGCGTATGCGCTGCGAAGTTTGGCGGTGTCGTTTTCACTTCCAGCATATTCAGTGAAGTCACTGAGCAGCTTGTCTGCGTCAACCGGTGTTGGTGTCGAAGGCTGGGGCTGTACCTGCGGGCTCTGCTTTTGTGATGGTAATGCCCAAGAAGGAAGTGTTGGTGGTGCCCACCAGAATATCTTTCCGTCTTTCGTCTTGGCGCGATTCCATGCGTTGTTCTTTTCAGTGGATGTCTGAGCAAATCCTTCTTCCAGATTATAGAGATAGCGGCCAATCCCCCACTGAACGGCGGCGCGTTTCATTGCTCCGGACATTCCGCCTTTAACCGCCTCAACCTGGGTGTTTTCGGCGGCATCCCACTTGGTGATCCCCTCGCCATCAAACTTTATTGAGATGCCACACATGACCCCGCCGCATGGTGCGGGTTGATACTCATTGCGCCAGAATCCTTTGCCGCAAACTTCGTCCAGCCGGTTCATGATCGCCCGATTAGTAACGTACGCCAGAACCATTGCATAAACCTTCCCCTGGCCAGTCGTCCCTGACTGCTGCACGCGCCACTCAATATCACCTGAGTCAAACGGCTCATCTAATCTTGAAAGTTCCATGAGGCACCTCCCATCATCATTTCCTGCTGCTCCGTGAAGTGATCGGCATTTGCTTCCTGCTGTGCCAGTTCATTTGTCATCTGCTCAGGCAGAATGGCTTTCATCATGCTGATGAAGCACTCGTGCGCTTCAATATCTGCAAGTGTCATGCTGCTCTCTCCTGAACGTTGTAGCCGCGGGCATTGAGGTATTCGAAGATTTCCCGCTCATCAATCTGACCAAGCAATTCCTTTGCGTTGATGTCATCAAGCATCACTTCCTCGGCTGTGATGGTGATTTCCCCGGGGCGAACTCCGCACTTTGTCGTGAAGTACGCGCACTGAAATTTGATGTTCATGGTTTAACCGACCTCCGAAGTAACCGCATTGCCATCGCCCAAAGCGGGGCATCTCCAGTTAGCTGCGCCAGCCGGCAAAGCTCTTGAGCGCGATTGAAGTAACGAGTTTTCATTTACGGCCTCCCTGGCTGGTTCAGAATGTCGATTAGGCTGCGGAATGACTTACGTAGGCGTTCGGTAAGTCGTGAAAGTTGGGATGGGTAAAACTGAGCGGAGCCCACAATGGCCCCGCCCTCGATGGCATAGTTCATCGTGGGTCTGTTCCTGTTTTAAATGGTGAGAATTCACCGTGGTATTTAATTGAGGCCTGCTTGTAAGCTTCTGCTGCCTCTTCTTTTGAATCGAAAAAACCGATGGTCAACCGTTTCCGATTAACAGAAATCCGAGCTACCCATTTCTTATTTGGTAGTTGCCAACTAACGCCTTTAAATCCAGAGGTGTTGTCTTTCCTCTTGATGACGTTTCTGTTGTTTTGCAGTCGGCTGGCAATTCTCAAATTGGTGATTCTGTTGTCCAGTTTTTCACCATTGATATGATCGATTTCTGTATCGGGGAATGTGTTATGAACTAAGAGCCAAGCTATTCGATGGGCGGGGTAGGATTTTCCATTAATTTTAATCCTAAGATATCCGTTAGAGGATATCGACCCAGCAACCCGACCGGGCTTGATGCTTTTCGAGGCCGGAAGTATCCATGTAAAAATCCCGCTATCACTGTCGTAATTAAGAATCTTTTTCACTTCACTTGCGGTTAGCATCCAAGGCTCCAATGAGTTATTTAATAGTTAATGGTGGTATGGGGGATGAGGTCACCTTTGAGGGCTACCAGTGTTGCAATGGCATCTTCGCGAGTCAGTCCGGCGTGAGCGATCAAGGCGTTTACTACAGCGGTGCCGATCGTCTTGCGATGCACTTCGTCAGCAGCGCGGGCGGCTGCCTCATCGGCAATGCGTTTTTCTTCAGCCAGGCGAGTGGCTTCTTTTTGGCCGGCTTCCTGTTTTTCACGTTCTGCTGTAGCCAGTTCTTCCTGCTGTCTTTCAATCGTTTCAGCCGTGGACAGCAACTGCTTGATTTGTTCAATGGCTTGTTGCTTGGCATTTTCAGCAGCACCAATCAAAGAGCCAAATCTTTCATCGATGGGCCACGCGACAGTTTCAGTGAGTGTGTCTTTGATGCACTGAATTGTGCCACCCTGACGAACGCCTGAACGTCCTGACCGCGCGATGATTATCTGGTGCTGAATGCCGCTAATTTCACTCAGGGCATCTTGATGCTGCTGATGCTCACGAGCCTGCTGTTGCTCGGCTTCCTGCCTTGCCTGCTCGATAGCCTGCCGCTTAATCTCTTCCTCACGGGCAACGCGATGGCGTTCTGCTTCGGCCTTTGCTTCAGCTGCGTCTCGGTCGAATTTGTCATTTAGCAGAAGGGCGATTTCGTGATCTGATTCGAACTGCTTTTTCAGCGCTTCAGCGGCGGCCAGCTCTTCAGCTGCGATGCGCTGGCGCTCTTCCTCAGCGGCCTTTTCAGCAGCAATCCTTTCCTGCTCAGCTTCCCAATCGGTTAGTGGTCGGCGGACTTCATCCTTAAGTGCATCCAGACGTTCACGCACAATGCGGCGCTGTTCATCAATCTGCTTTGGAAGCTCCTTTAACTCTGCTACAACGTCCTTGCCTACGCCGTCGATGTAAGTTTTTGACCGGGCCACTTTGTTAGCCATGGAGCCAATTGCTTTGCGGCTGGTAACAGTGCTGAGGTCAGGCACAAAAAGGCGAGCCTCTTTCTCAATGTGCTGAATGATTTCTTCAATACGGGTCTTGTCCTTGAAAACTGACAAAGCGTCCGCTTTTTCAATAACAACCAAATCCGTTGTTTCGCTCATATTCCTCTCCTGTGGGCATAAAAAAGGCCTCCGGAGAGGCCAAGCTGAACAATAACGGCCAACGCCACCTTGTCTAAAGCGCGTTGGTTGATGACTGGGCGCCATCGTCGAGCCGAATCAATGAATCAGCTCTGCGATATCAGCCAGATAAATTTGAGTTCCAGTTTTCAATGGCGGAGACAGGGCTATCGAAAGTTACACGCGCAATCCAACTACAGCACTTCAACTGGAATTGATTGAGGATGTATGGCTCAGGACCGATGCGGCAGCCTCTATCCCATTCAAAAGCCTTAATAGATGGCGTCTTCTTGCAGAAGGGGCATGCTGTAGCGGTAGGTAGGTTTTCAAACGTAATATCATCTACCGATTCATCATTCTCAGCCCACTGAAGCTCACCGGGTAAAACCAGTGAATAGCCATTCCAGTAATCAAACTCGGGCGATAAAACATTTTCGTGTCCTGCGCCGCGCATTCTGAATTTAGCCCTCGCGACCACAATTAATCCCTTAACTTTGCGACTGCCCATTCGCCACAGATAAACACCGGCTGCATCAGGCTTGCGCTCAGAGTATTTCACCCAATTCATAACCTTCATCCTTCCACCTCTCAAACTGGTCTTTGTTCATCTGCTGGCTGATTACCTTGCCTGCAAATACCCCTTTACCTTCTGTTAAATCAGCACGCCAATGACAGCCACAGGCCATCTGTGTGACGCGCCATTTACCGTCTTTGCGGTCGACTATCATGGTGTGCTCCGGGCATAAAAAAGGCCGCCTGGTGGCAGCCTGTTATTCGTTATCAATAAACGCCAAGGTGGGTATAAGCTTTCCTTCAACATCACCCATCACCGCCCTGACATCACGAGTATCGCTAATCTGTGATGCAGGGATATCCACGGTAACCCGGTAGAAATCACCACGCTGTTTGTACTCAGCTTTGCAACTAAACTGGCTAAATGGCCTGATGAACACACCCAGAGGCTTCAGTTTGTTGAAGGTTTCCTCAATCTTGCTTGTCATCTCTCACTCCAGGCAGTGCCGCTGTTAAGGCCTACCAAGTCCCACCTTCGGGCGCGAAACCTGTTTTTAAGGGCAAGCTCAATATAAGTTCGTCGCGCTCCTTTCATGCCTTTTGCTCTGCATTCGGCAGCGCGTGAGCGGTAATACTTCACTTCATCTCGACATTCTTGTGCCCAAACTTCTGTAAACTTTGTCATGACACCCTCACTTAATAATGTGAACCGCACCTTTACGGCTTGTGCGGAACCCGGCTTGATACAACGCCACATCACCCATGCAGATACTCCCTGCACTTGGCTCAGGCTTACTTCGCATTCCAGGTGCTGTTACTGCTCTGAATACCGAGCTGCTGCATCCTGTAACCGCCTCAGCAAAGTTACGCGCAAGCGACCTATCGAAACTGCGCTCTGCAACCTTCGCTGCTCTGCGTGCTTTGTAGCGGCTTTTAGCTGTGCCTTGTGGCTTAGGTTCTTTCCAGATGATGGTTGCCATGATTGACCTCCGGGTTAGATGATTTTGGTGATTGGATGGCCGGTGCTGATCTCCGACTTTCTGGATGGCACTAGCCAGACCTTGTGCGGTGACACCGCTCATACCATCTATCACTGCGCTGCTGCGACTTACGTTGCGATCCCGGTGCGCATCAGCCTGCGCATTCATCCAATCCCAAAATCATCTGATTCTGGCCCCGCCGATTAGAGCGGAGAGCAAATTGTTAAAGTGACTGCGTTCCCTGTCGTACTGCTTCAGCGTCCTGCTGTGAGAACTAATTTAAGACAACTTAAATTAATCGTCAAGCATGAATTAAAGAAAACTTAAATTATTTATCGTGAATGATCACCGGTGAAAGAGCAGGGTGCTTTCAGGGGGCTTAGGGGGGGTGAGCTGGTTAAACTGCAGGCACAAAAAACCGGCCGCTAGGGCCGGAAGGTTGCTGTGTATGTCTTTGTTGTTTTTGCCTGATCGGTTATTACAGGCCTAATTATTTTGCGAAAAAATTAGAGATAGGACTGTGATTTTGGGCACAAAAAACCCGGCGCGGTGGCCGGGTCGGTGGTCAGTACAATTAAAAATCGGGCTTCATCTTCCCGAACACCTTATCTATGCCCTGTTCGTACTCTTCTTTAGTGTCGCTCATTGCCGCCACACCTAAGAGCTTACCGATGTGCTGCCGGAGTGCCTTTACTCCAATTTCTGAAAGAAAGAGGTGCAATTTGTCACTAGGCTTACCTCCTTCCTCTCTGCTTGCTTTGATCTGATCTAATATTTTCCCTTTGCTTTTAGCTAGGGGTCCATAAATTTGCATGTTAGTTAATTGACCAAATCGGATCGGCCTTCCTCGTTCTGGCCTATTGAGTTGATACAAGCGGTACCATTCCTCATAAAGTTCATCAGGGAATTCTTTTTCATAACCGCGAGCTTCCTCTCTAACAAAGGCTTTGAATGCGTCAATTACTTCCTGAACTTCTGGGCGATATCCTGCAATGGCATATCCTAGGCCTTTTAAACCAGCCTTCATGGATGCTGTTACAAGCCGTTGTGCAAGTTCAGCTGATTTAGCTCTTGATGCTGGCAAGGCGCCAGCCCTTTCTGCATTTATAACGGCTGTGGCAATATCTCCAATGAGCACAATATCGAAACCATGAGCTTCATCTGAGAGAGAGTTTGGGACCGGGGACCTCCATTGAAAAATAAGAGGTTTCTCTATTTTTTCCAGCAAAAAGGGATCAATGAATTTCGACATATAATTCGTGTTGAGGAATCGGTCAACATCCCTTCCGTGTTCGCCTATGCCTAACAATTTAGCTAGTCCAGTTTTAGATACAACGACGGTTTTATCTAAGTCATCCAGAATATAGCACTCAGCATCAATGCCAAAATCGTCCATGAAACTGCCTTTATGCGTTGCCTTACTAGGCTTGCCTTTCCATCTGGCTGCAGCCGCCTTTTTTGCAATACCAGCACGCTGCTCTTTAGTTAAGGACTTGGCTCTGGCGAGCCCACCCTTTGCTTTACCTTCTGGAATTATTTTTTTGTCAGACATTATGCAAGCACCTATGTTATGAAATGTGCTTGCATAATAAACAACGCATAAATAAACTAGCAAGCATTATTTTTAATTTATGCTTGCAACATTCGAGGTAATAAAAAAGGCCGCATCTCTGCGACCTCTTCTCACCCGTACGTCTCTTCCGGCCTACTTGCCATCAGCCCATTTGGTAATCTGGCTGTCAATCTTGCCATCGAGGTAATCTGTCAAGTGGGGCGTTCCTGCCTTCAGTAGCAGGGCAATACACGCTGCAAATGCCAAAACAAGTAAAACTCTGCTGATGCTCATAACCTCTCCTTGCATAGATTAACTGAACGTCTCTTCCGGCCAGTGGGCTTAACGGCGGTGGTTTTTCCTGCTTATACGGTGCTCAATCATCGTTCCGATCACGTTCAGTCTTCCAGAGTCTGAACGCAGAGTAGGGAAGTCATCGTTCAACGGGACCAGCTCGTAAACATCGTTCCCGTGATCATCTGTGCCCGTGGGACGGTACTTTTTAAACACAGTTTCGTTCTTCAACTCATCTCTGGCCACTACGAAATCGCCAGGCACTGGGTAAACATCTGGATCAACGATAATCCGATCGCCTGGAGTGAATTTTGGCATCATGGAATCGCCTTCAATCACCAGAGCAAAGGTAGATTCTGAGCAGTTATCGTCCATAAGAAGATAGCTGATACCGCCATCATGAGCCCTGTATTCCTGACTCTCTGTCCACATCCCTGCCTGCACGTAACTTAGCACTGGAATCCTTTTACTTCCCATATCTGAAGGGGAGACGTTCGAAACCGACTCTTCCCCAGTGGAAATGAAGTTTGCTGTAACCCCTAACGCTCGCGCCAGGGCAAGCAGGTTCTCACCTCGAGGGGATGTTTCGTCCTTCTCCCACTGGGAAATCGAGACGTGAGAAACCCCTACCTTTGCAGATAAATCTTTCTGCGTCAGACGCAGTTCTTTTCTTCGCGCACGTATGCGCTCGCCAACCGATGTGATTTTCATAATTAAGATATCTTAAATCGTGTTGACTTAAGTTTCCTTTAGTTAGATAATTTAAGAGTTCTTTAATTTCGGAGCGAGTCCATGAAAAAGA
This sequence comes from Erwinia sp. QL-Z3, assembly GCF_004551645.1. Classification (NCBI taxonomy): domain Bacteria; kingdom Pseudomonadati; phylum Pseudomonadota; class Gammaproteobacteria; order Enterobacterales; family Erwiniaceae; genus Erwinia; species Erwinia sp. QL-Z3. The sequence continues at coordinate 4,888,884 of NZ_CP037950.1, read as the reverse complement.
AACATGTAATCGGCCACTTCGGAACCCAGCGAGCAGTAGCACGTGCATTAGGCATTAGTGATGCAGCCGTATCTCAGTGGAAGGAGATTATCCCTGAGAAAGACGCCTACCGATTGGAAATCGTCACAGCTGGCGCCCTGAAGTACCAAGAGGCCGCATACCGCGTAGCCGCTTAAGCAATACCGCTCTTTAAACAATCAGGCCGCCAGCCTAACCGCAGGCAAACAACTAAGTGGCAAGCCCCACGGCTTGCTCACGTAACTAACCAATTAACACGGAGATAGTAAGAAATGGAACACGCAACATCACGCAAATCAGGAAGTATTGCGTTTATCGGTCGCCACCTTCTGGCCACTGCTCACCAGGCATTATCAAACACCCGTCAGTCAGTGGTTGCCAGGCTGCTTGAAGTAGCTGACTCAACCATCCTCAGAAGAACCGAAAAATACCCGGAAATTATGGAAACTCTCGCCGCCTGCGGTGTAGAGGATTTTGTGATGTCTGGAGAAAGGAAAATGCCGCTGGAACATTACCGGCATCTGATCTGGATACAGCTTGAATATTCACGGCTGCAGCTGGAAATGACAAAAGAAAAACCGCAAGAGAGCGCGAACTCTTTTGCGGCTTAGTGCGAATGACTGGATCAATTCACAGGAGTAATTATGTCATCACTTTCACAGTTGTACAAATACAAAGACCAGAACGGCACTGAAACCACGGTACGAAAGACCTTCCTTGTTCCGCTGTCAGAAATTTATGTCGAGCCGGGATATAACGTCCGTGATATCGATCAGGCGCATGTTGAAGAATTCCGGGATGCATTCATTGCTGGCGAGTTTGTTCCGCCCTTGGCGGTTCAGGTCACCGATCAGGGCGTCAAGGTTATCGACGGCCATCACCGGTATTACGGCGCAAAGCTGGCTACCGAATCCGGTACCGAGATTCCACGCCTGGAGTGCAAAGACTTTGTTGGCACTGAAGCCGATCGCATTGCCTTCATGGTCACCAGTTCTCAGGGTAAGGCTTTGGCTCCTCTTGAGCGTGCAGCCGCTTATCTGCGCCTGAGCAATCAGGGATGGGAAGTGGGTGAGATAGCGAAGAAGGTAAAACGCAGCGTTGCTGATGTTGATCACCATCTTCAGCTGCTGGAGTGCGGCGACAGCCTAATTGAAATGGTGAGGGCTGGCGAGGTGGCACCGACAACGGCGGTCGCTCTTTCCCGCCAGCACGGAACACATGCTGCCGCAGTCGCTGAGATTCAACTGGGCAAGGCCAAAGCATCTGGCAAGACCAAGCTTACCAAATCGGCGGCAATACCTCAGTTCAGCGCTCACAAGGCACGTCGACTGGCAGAGCTTCTTTGTGATTCCAACCTGTTCGTAGTGGCTGGCAATCACGCATTAGCGCTTCCTGAGGCCGTAGTGGAAGAAGTAACACGAATCCTCGCTGAATACCGTTCTGGCATCAGCGACAACTCAGGCCGGGAGTAATCATGAACCTTGCCTATTCAAACGTAAGACCCATACGGCCTGATAAGCAGGCCACTGACAGACCGGAGGCAACCGGTAAGGGGTTTGCCTTGCTGCACAGAAAAATTATGGAGCTGCCTTTTTACAGGACGGATTCTGATGCTGTTCATCTATGGATTCACTTCATCCTTTCTGCAAACCATGCGGCCGGACCGGTAGCCACCGAGTTTGGTGAATTGCTATGCAGGAGAGGTGAGTTCATTACCGGGCGGCATACCCTGGCACAGGAGACGGGAATTGACCCCAACAGGATTAAATATCTGCTTCTGAAGTTCGAAAAATTGGGGATGATCAGCAAGGAATCGAACAAGAAGTTTTCGAAGATTCTGGTCACAAAATACGACGATTATCAGCAAAAAGTTGTGCCAACAGATTGCCAACAAAGTGCCAACGCAATCCCGCTTACAGCAAGGGCTGGAGAGGAGGTTGTGCCAACAGATTGCCATCAAAGTGCCACAAACAATATAACATCTAATACTAACGTATTAGATTCTAGTCAGAGAATTTCCCCTCCTGCCGCCCAGCAAGAAAAACCTCAACGACCTGAAGCAGCCATTCAATCATCGAAAGGTGACAAGTGGGGGACTGCTGACGATCTGAAAGCGGCTGAGTGGATGTTCGATGTGGTGAAGGCAATCGAGCCTTCTGCAAGAAAGCCCGCCTTTGCAGGATGGGCAAATGACATCCGGCTGATGCGTGAGAAAGATGGCCGCGACCATCGCGGCATGTGCAGCCTGTTCCGCTGGGCCAGCCAGGACAGTTTCTGGTGCGGCAATGTTCTGTGTCCTGCAAAGCTTCGTGAGAAGTGGTCGCAGCTGGCAATCAAACGCGACAAGGTGAAATCCGGTACCGGAACTGGCAAGCCTGTCCTGGACTTCAACAACACTGACTGGGCAGAGGGGTTACAGCTATGAGAAACCTGGTAACGGCCATCCAGAACCGTGATGGCAAATCACTTCAGCAGATGTACGCGCCTGAAAAGCTTGTCCAGCAGGTACCGGAGCAGGCGATCAAGATATTCAACGAACTGTTCCGGGAGCTTAAAGCGGCATTCCCCGCGCTGATGGCAACCATCAAAGAGCAGGATGACCTGAATGAGCTGCGCCGCCAGTGGGTGCTGTCCTTCGCTGAGAACGGCATAACCTGCATGGACCAGGTGAAGGCCGGGATGAAGATAGCCCGCCAGCAGGAAACACCGTTCCTCCCGTCGCCCGGCCAGTTTGTTGCCTGGTGCAATCAGGGCGAAGCAAGTCGTCATGGCCTGCCTGACTCTGACGAGCTTTACGACATGGTGATGACCTACAGCGCGCGGCGCGGTGATTTCTCTTCACCCGAAGCCTACCCGTGGCCAAACAACCCGGCCTACTGGATGGTGACAAAGCTCTATTCGGAAATGCGCTCGCTGAACCTGACCGATCCGGAGCTTCGCAAGCGCTGTGCCAAAGAGCTGAAAACTATGTCACGTAGGATTCAGGCTGGCGAACCCATCCCGGCACCGGTAGTGCAGATTCCAAAACTACACATCCCGGTCAGCAATGAGAGGGGCCTGGATAAAATCGCTGAGCTGCGAGAAAGATACGGTCTTCATAAAAGTAAAAATGAATATCAGAGATGAATGACATTTTAGTTAACAAAATTGAAGTTATTTTTCTTTGGGAAAGTTGATATGTTACCGGTAACGGCCTATGTTTTTTGTGGGTATGTTCACTTTCATTAAAGGAGTTACTAATGAGGTTTAATTTAAAGTTACTTAAAATCATTGAGTTGTTGGTGTTGGCTCTCTTCGTTATCCTGATTGCGTACTTACTGATTACCGGGCTATCTTCCGCAGTCGGATTAGATAAAAGTTGGCCTTACCCACAAAGATGATGTATTTACACCAGGGAAATATAAGAATTATAACTATTTAAACAAAGATTCGAGGTTTTGTGATGCAATCAAATAAAGAGTCTCTTGAACAAGAACGCTCGAGTTTTCAAAAGCTCAGAAATTCCATTCTCTTACTTAGGGTATTGATAATCGAAAGACAAAGTTACCAAGTAATCAATGAGTTCATCAGCACCATTGATGCAGAGATAGCAAGCTTGCAGGAGCAAAACACCCGGAGGTAAACCGTGAAGCAAACATTCGTGTTGCGTGACAGCAACATCCGACAGCACATCATCAGCACCATCCAGCAGTTACCCGCCAATTCCTCCAAGCCATACCAAATCGTAATCCAGGAAGACACCAGAAGCCTCGCGCAAAACAGGATGCTGTGGTCATGCCTGAATGACGTCTCACGTCAGGTCATCTGGTATGGGCGAAAGATGGACTCCGAAAGCTGGAAGCATGTTTTCAGCGCCAGCCTGAAGAAACAGGACACAGTACCGGGTATCGATGGGGGCTTTGTCGTGTTGGGCCAGTCAACAAGCAAAATGCGCGTCAGTGAAATGCGTGACCTGATAACCCTGATTCACGCATTCGGCGCAAACCACAATGTAACTTTCAGCGATGAATCAGTCCGTGCAGCAGAATGGGCTTCGCGCTTTGGAGATGCAGCATGACAGCACGCGACCGAATCAAAGAGTTTCTGATCGGCCGAACCGGACACGTATCAACCAGCATCATCCACGACCACATTGAATCACTTGGCTATAAGCGATGCAGCTCCTGCTCAGCGCTATCTAAGATGGCCTCAAGGGGGGAAGTGCTAATCGAGGGATATCACATTCACACCTCCGCGAGGCTTAATCCCGCTTACAAAGCGACAGAAGCCTCAGCGCGTCAGACGGCCAATCATTCTCACCTGGCTAAGCCAATGGGGCGTGTGCCGGGCAAGCCAAAGCGTGAAAACGCGATATTCGATATGTGCCGGGAATACAGCAGCATTTACCGGTTAATCGATCGACCACTACGCGGAGTCAGGGTATGAACGCACAACTCACCACGATACCTGAATTACTCACCCTCACACGCGGCAATCAAACTGAGGCTGCAAGGAAGATTAACTCTAACCGAGCAACCATCAGGAAGTATGCCCGTGACTTTAAGGCTAATCAGCACGCGATAGTTAATGGCGTGCTGATGGTCTATCGCGGTCAGTTAGGGCAGCACAAGAGGAATGGTCATGGCTAAATCATGGTTCCATCACTCAGACTGCACCATCGAAGAAGCCAACCAGTTAATCCTCAGCTACACCGCCCGCAACATCAAAACCGAAAAGCACCTCGCCGCCGATTACAAGTCGTGGACGGTATCGGCATTGCTTCCAGAAACCAAATACGAACCGATCCCAAGCAAGCGCTGGGAACAGCCGATATGGAGCAGGGTATGAGTGAGTCATATGACAGGGTATGCGCGGAGTGCAGCCGCCCATTGAGCGAAGACGAAGCACACTGCTGCGACGATTGCGCTGCCTGGATGCTGGAAGACCCGAACGCTAACATAGCAGGAGGATACGATGGCAACAGTCATCAAGCCGCCGAAACCCCGTAAATGCAAATGCTGCCCCACCAAGTTCACACCCCGCAACAGCCTTCAGACCGTCTGCTCTCCCAAATGTGCAATCCAACTCGCTAACCAGCTATCCGATCGTAAACAAAAGCGACAGGAGAAAGCTGAGCGTGCTGCATGGAACAAGCGCAAAGCCGATGTTAAGCCGTTAAGCCACTGGATGAACATGACCCAGCGGGCATTCAACGACTACATCAGGGCGCGGGACGGGGAAGTCTGCATCAGTTGCGGCAGCACAACGGCGGTCAGCTATCACGCCGGGCATTATCGCTCTACTGCGGCGGCATCGCACCTGAGATTTAATGAGGACAATGTTTCATCACAATGCAGTGCGTGCAATACCCACCACTCCGGCAACATCGGGCCGTACCGCATCAACCTCATATCAAAAATCGGCCTTCAGCGCGTCATAGCGCTCGAATCTGACAACAACCCTCACCGATACACCCGTGAAGAACTGGATTCGCTACGTGCGAAATACAGGGCTTTTCTGCGGGAAATTAATAAGCAAAGGAGCGAAGCAGCATGATTCAATTACATCATGGTGACTGTTTTGAAGTGCTGCCCACAATAGCAGCAGGAAGCATTGACCTCATTTGCGCGGATGTACCTTACGGTACCACTGAGTGCAAATGGGATTCGGTTCTCGACCTCGAGCGCATGTGGCTGGAACTTTACCGTGTAGCAAAACCAAACGCGGCGATAGTGATTTTCTCAGCGCAGCCATTCACCAGTGTTTTAGTCGCCAGCAACCTCAAGAACTGGCGAAGTGAATGGATATGGGAGAAGGGGAACGCTACAGGGTTCCTGAATGCCAAAAAGCAGCCACTTCGTGCGCATGAAAACATCGAGGTTTTCTATCGTCGGCAGCCAACATACAACCCGCAGTTCACCCACGGTCATGAGCGCCGTACGAGTAAGCGCAAAACAGTCGATTCTGAGTGTTATGGAAAAGCCTACACCCTAACCGAATATGACTCGACATCACGGTACCCTCGAGATGTTCAGTTCTTTTCGAGCGATAAGCAGAAAGGCAATTACCACCCCACTCAAAAGCCAGTGGCTTTGATCCGGTACCTAATCGAAACCTACAGCAATCCCGGCGAGACAATACTCGATTTTACGATGGGTAGTGGTACCGCTGGTGTGGCATGTCAGGAATCAGGAAGGGATTTTATCGGTATTGAGAAAGACTCGGCCATTTACCAAGTGGCATGCGATCGCATCGGGTACCGAAATGAAATAACGGAGGCTGCATGATCGACTATCTCCGACAGAAATGGCGTCACCTCCGGCTCTACCGCACCCGCAACACCTTCCCGATTGACTACCGCATCCTCCGCAACACAGCAAAGCTAATGGGAGCCAGAAATGAGAATAGAGCGTGACTATCAGCAAATAGTTCGCCTCGCTGGTGTTCGTACTGCCGCTGACATGCGCAGGCTATTCGGAACCGGCTGGAAGACCATCAACCGATCGCAGCAGGCATGGATTCGCAATCTGCTGACCGTATGGGGTGATCACCTTTCCGGTGATGAGTATGAGCGTGGTGAAATTAACGTTCTTGGCAGGCTCATGATGCGCTGTGAATGGAGTGAGCAGAAAGCCAGGCAGATAGAGAGGGTTGTCACAGAGCTTCACTGTGAAGGCTACAGAGGGGAAGAGTTACTCCGTAAAGCCCGTGACATCCTGGTCCCACAATCATCAGCCGGCAACATCATCGCTCTCGCCAAAGAATCAGATGATGCTGCCTTTATGGAATCGGTAATCGTGAAAACGTTTGGACGGGATAACCCGATCCGCTCTGTAGCCAGATTACGATACTGCAAATGCAAGAGCGCGCAAAACATCGCTCAGTCGTTAATTTACTTCACCGGCGTAACACCGAAAGAGGCCCGCAATAGAATGGAATGGGCGCAGGATATCCTTGAAGGAGAATTGTATTACGCTGTAAAGCGTGAAATGGAGAAGGAATATTCTGCATTGGCAGCCTGATAGCACGAATAGCTAAAGACATTGGGCAATAAACCTGGCTAAATGCAGCTATGCTCGGGAAGTAAAGCGAACTGAGCGCGGTGATGCTGAAATGAAGCGTCACAAAAAAGCCCTGGCCTTAACGGTTGGGGCTTTTTTCATTAATTAAATTCAGCCATATTAAATAATTAAAGGATTTAATTATTGCGCTTGAATCTGAAAAAATATCAGCATTGCTCTAAATTTTTTGTGTAACTCATTCCGCTAAAGATATTTCCTAATGTCGGGGTGTTATGACGAATGTTGATATATTTACATTCCTACATGTTACTGTCTGGAAACGGACTCCGTAACATCGGGATAAATCATGGGTGATTACTACTACATGGAAGATTCCAAAAAGTTAAGGTTAAGGATAATTGTGCACAAGACGGGTTGTATGGAGATGACCCGAATAAGAGATGACAGACTTTTTCTCGGAACATTTTACACAAGCAATGATGCATTGAGTGTTGCGATAAAAAGACAGCCTGGGGCAATTAAGTGCCTAAGGTGTTGCTCAAAATAATAATTCAAAGGCTGCCTTCGGGTGGCCTTTTTCGTTTTGCGCTCCGTGAATCCCCTTAAGACTCTCCTGTGTCCATTCTCACGGCAGCGCATTTTATTACAACAGCAAAAGAGCCGGTCTGACCGGGATCGCCGGAGACGGCTATGGCATTTGATATAACCAAAGAGTTCTTCATTGGTGCTGGCGGATCTCTGGCCGCATCCATTGCTGGAGTCATGGCGTTTGGTCGTTACTGGGTTAGCAGCAGGGCGCAGAACGCTAACGACAAATCTCAGATCAACATGCTGCAGTGGCAGATGGATCAGTTAAAGCTTTCCAAGGAAGAGAACAAGCAGCTGCGTGATGAGATCGAAGAGCGTGACGAGACGATCAGAAAGTATTGGGCTGAGATATCAGAAACCAAAACTACGCTCCAGATAATCCAGTTATCCCAAAAACACCTCGAAGAACAAAACACCCTACTTAAGGAGCAGGTGAAAGAACTGACCACTTCAAACATGGAGATGGTTAAGCAACTCATCGAGCTTCGAGAATCCCTGAGGGTTCAATGATGATCAAGAACTCCCAAGGTGAAACCATCCTTACCTGGCAAATGCTGGTGATTATTTCTTTAACGTCATTCGCAATATTTCTTGGCGGGGTTTCATCCGGTTACTTCTACTTTCGTGCTGAGTACCTGCCAAAGGCAGAGGCCCGCGACAAGGTAGTTGAAGAGATTAAGAAGCAGGTCGATCAGCTTCCCACACAAAAAGAACTTAAGCAGGCGGTAACGGAGGATTCGAAGTGAGCCAGATTATTGCGATCCTCAATTACGAAGAGGGTTACCGGGAAATTCCTTACGTTGATAGTGAGGGTTACCCGACAGTAGCGGTCGGCATCAAGATTGGCCCCAAAAATGCCAACCTGGCCAACTACACGTTCCGCGTGCCTAAAGCAGTCAGTGACACCTGGACGCAGTGCATGGTTGACCAGAAAATCCGCGACATGAACACCCGCCAGAATATTGCCATCGCTTTGAAGCAATGCAATCCGGCGCGTGCAGACATTCTCTATTCCATGGCATATCAGATGGGCGTGGATGGGCTGGCGGCATTCAAGAACACGCTGGTGATGATATCTAATGGCAACTTCTCAGGCGCATCCGCCGGCATGCTCAACAGTAAGTGGGCGGTGCAAACGCCAAAGCGCGCACAACGCCATGCTGAAGTAATGCGAACCGGTAGTTATGACGCTTACAAGGGGCTGATATGAGCCTGTTAATTTTCTTCGCCATCATCCTGATCGCCATCTTCGCCTTACTGCTAATTCGCAAATACTCATCAATCGAGTTTGTGGCGCATGCCCGGCTGCTGTTCAAAGCTTGGTCCGTGTGGCTGGCCTCGATCGGATCAGCGTTAAGCGCATGGGTTCAGTCCTTCCCTGATGCCGCTATGAATGGCTGGAACATGCTGCCACCTGACATCAAGTCGTTTCTGCCTCAGAACTACCTCGGCCTGATTGGGGCGTTCATGGTGGCAATGGCCGTCATGTCCCAGTTCATCCGCCAGCACAAGCTGGTAGAGCAGAAGCAGGAAATGGAGCGCAGGCCATGAACGAATTCATCTCACTGTTTACGGGTGGTTGGGGCTGGTTAGCCGGCATCGGCCTGGTTGCTGCAGGGTTCATTGGTAGCTACTTCGGCGGCAAGAAGATTGGCACCGTGAAAACTCAGGCGGCCGCAGACGTTACCGCAGCGAAAGTTGAATCAGCCCAGGTATCTGCCGTTGCTGAAAAGCAGAAAGAAAACACAGAGGTGGTGAAGGATGTTCAGCAAAGCAATTATGCTCTCAGCGATAACGATGCTCGTCGCAAGCTGCAGCAGTCCCGATTCAACCGGTCAGAGTAACCCGACCACGGTAGCTGACTCCAGCTGCACGCTGTTCAGCCCCATCTACACCTACGGCAAAGATTCAGAGCTGATGGACATTCGTACCGTCAGGGAAATCAACACGCATAACGACACCTACGTGAAAGTTTGCGGAGAGCCAAAATGAACATCCTTAAACGAGCCTGGCTATGGCTCACCACAAAACACCAGAAGGAAACACCTGTGACCGACATTACCGCATCAGACACCGCACCAGAAGCAACCACCACCGTGCAGACCGTTATAGTTGATCCAACCCCGGTAGCAGTGGTTAAGACTGGGGTAAAGGATTTCGAAGCGGCTTTCGCATTCGTTGAAGCTGGTGTTGCTCAGCTGGGTAACGCGGCCAAAGACGAACTGAAAGCGCTGGCGCAAAAGTACCTGTAGGCCATTACAAGAGCCATTAACTTTTCCAAATGGCTCTGATAATGCTTACCGAATGACCAGGGAGCGATGCTAGCTAATAGCCTTACCCATAGCTATCTTGAAAGCATTTTCTTTTGCTTCAGACGGATGATTTTCATTCTGAAGAGAAAGCCATTCATGTACGCAATATGGTTTAACTTTCTGAATGGTAACGAAGTGGCCTCTATCCTTGTTCGCTATGTAACCATCTATCACAGGGGTTAATACGCTCTTCACGGTAATAGATAGATTAGATTTAACCCAGATTATAAACTTTAAGTCACCAGGTGATATAACCTTTAAAATCTGTAGGTTATCTTTTCCTGATGGGATCGCTGCTACCACATCCCATTCCATAGCTCACCACGAAATTGTTAAGGGAATTTTAACAATAGAGCATTTAAAGCTAAATTACATCACCTGTACGGGTAATACGCATACAAAAAACGTTGCTATAGCACTATGACACTGATTAGTTTAAATTAATTATGGCAAGGGTAAACTTTCTCTCAACATTCCCCACAAGAGAGAGTGAGAGTGGTAGCGATTAGTCATGCAAACCGCCCTTACAGGCGTGGCGTGACCATAACAAGGCGCATTTGCTAGTGCGCCTAATTAAGATTCACCCCAGAAACATTATCGGCCTAAGGCCGCTGTGATAATCTGCTAATCCATATAGACATCATGGTTTGAGTAAAAAATAACCAGAGGTGGTATGATTAGGCCCATTCACCAAAAAGGCCAAATGCGATGTCCTACTTTAACCAGGTAATGGACCAAATTGCTAAAATCACCTCTTACGCGACTTGTCCTGTATGCGGAGAAAAATCAAAACAGTCCATTAGTAAACAGTCCCATGAAAAGATTATGCTTTGCCCGCATTGCAAATCACTTTTTGTCATCCATGGGTAACTCTCGATGAAAACACTACTTCAGGTCTACTTTGGAAACCGGATTGCATTGCTGAGAAAAGATAAGCATCTGACTCAGGAAGCTTTGGCTGATGCATGTGATTTAGACCGTAGCTATCTCAGCAGCTTAGAAACAGGGAAAAGAAATCCTTCTCTGTCCACCATCAGTAAACTTGCTAAGGCCTTAGGGATTCATATGAAAGAAATCTTCGGCTAAGGGCATCAGGCCAACATTCATGAAGCAAAAAATATACTCAGCCGCCTCCGGGCGGTTTTTTATTGGAGTGAATATGCCTGGCACCTACCGCATCACAGTAACCACTAAGTCAGGTGAAACCCACGAAGGCCTGATGAACCGATCACAGCCTGAGATGGTTAACGGCTTCATCGGTGTAGCCAAAGAAGACGGCTCATGGGTTTACCTGGCGCCGGACGACGTGCTCAAGATGGAGTACGTGCCGGAAGCAAGTGAAGAGAATGCCAATTAAGGGGGAAGTATGCAGAGCGATCAACTTAACCGACCGCGACCAAAGCAAAGCTTCCTTGATGCATTCCATCCTCACATCAGTCTTACCCCTGCCAATGAAATCCACAAATGGGTAAAAGAGCACATCCTCAATGAGGAAGGAAACCTTCATAACCCTGACCACCTCCATCTGCTTGAGGCCGATATCCGCTTCATGTGGGCATCGAGCGCTTTCACAAAGCAGGGTAGGACTGTGTTAGGTCAGGCTGAAGAAGTCGCTATGCGGGCAGGTGGCTGGCAGAAGGCAAGAATGCAGCAACAGATGCATGACTGGTTCGGAGATGTCCCCCGATTCATCATCACTCTTGCAGGGGATTACTGCTCAGAGTGTAGTGACCTCGACTTCTGCGCGTTGGTTGAGCATGAGCTTTATCACATAGCCCAGGCACAGGATGAATTCGGCGCACCTAAGTTCAATAAAGAGGGGCAGCCTGTACTGGCCATGCGCGGACATGACGTTGAAGAGTTTGTTGGCGTTGTCCGTCGTTACGGTGCCAGTGCAGACGTTCAGCAGTTAGTGGAAGCTGCCAGCAAGCCTGCTGAAGTGGCCCATCTTAATGTAGCCAGAGCATGCGGAACATGCCTCATGAAGCTGGCTTAAACATTTATTCAGATTGTCATGGAGGAAGCCAATGGCAGCATTATCGACAGAGGTTAAATCCTTCATCGTACAGTCTCTGGCTTGCTTCGAGCCTCCATCGAAAGTGGTTGAGCTTGTAAAGGCGGAATTTAACGTTCAGGTATCACGTCAGCAGGTGTCGCAATACAGCCCAGGCAATGCCATGGCGGAGAAGCTCAGTCAGAAATGGGTAGATCTCTTTAAGTCGACACGTGAACGATTCCAGAACGAGATATCCGATATCCCGATCGCCAATAAGTCCTACCGACTTCGGACTCTTGACCGGATGATGACAAAAGCCGAGAGCATGAAAAACATGGTTCTGGCTGCATCACTCATTGAGCAGGCCGCCAAAGAGTGTGGTGATGCTTATACCAACCGGCAGAAGGTTGAACACACCGGGAAAGATGGCGGTCCTATTGAGTCAGCCACACTGACAAAAGACGAATACAAAGCTGCGCGGCGGGAGATGTTGGAGGATGACGACTGCTGAGCAAAAGAACTATGCACGCCGGTTAGAGTGTGAAGAGGACGGGCTTTATTACGCTCGATACTTCTTCAAGCAGCGCACCGGCGGAAAGATGATTGTCGCGCCGCATCACAAAGTGATTCAGCAAACGCTGGACCGCGTTATCGATGGTGAGATTACCCGGCTCATTATCAACGTCCCGCCTGGCTACACCAAAACAGAGCTGGCAACCATCAACATGATGGGGCGTGGGCTGACGCTGAACAATCGAGCCCGTTTCATGCACTTGTCCTATTCGCACAACCTCGCTCTACTCAACTCATCAACCGCACGCGGCATGATCAAGTCGAAGGCTTATCAAAGCATGTGGCCGATGGAATTGCGGGATGATGCTGACAGCAAGGCGATGTGGTGGAACGAGTATGGCGGCGGCGTGTACGCCTCTTCAGCTGCTGGGCAGGTTACAGGCTTTCGAGCAGGGCACATGGAGCCAGGCTGGCAGGGCGCATTAATTATTGATGACCCTGTAAAGCCTGACGATGCCTATAGCGAGACAGTTCGCGATGGTGTTAACAACCGCTTCAACGAAACAATCAAGTCACGACTGGCTGTCGAAACCACGCCGATGATCGTGATTATGCAGCGCATACACTACCAGGACTTGAGCGGGTATCTGCTACGCGGAGGTAGCGGCGAGAAGTGGCACCACCTGAATTTGCCGGTACTCGTCGACAACAGCCAGTCCTACAGCGCGCTTTACCCGGAAAACACTCACGCGATACCGATTGACCATGGTCTGCCGGATGGCTGGCTTTGGCCTTTCAAGCACAATGAATCACATCGCATTTCGCTGTTCTCTCACCGCAGAACGGCTGAGGCGCAGTACATGCAAAAGCCACGGCGCTTTAATGCCGAAGGTGCGCTGTGGAATGAGGGAATGATAGCCAGCGCGCGTGCGCTGCAAATTGCTATCGAAGCAACCCGTACCGTTATCGCGATTGACCCGCAGGCAGTGAATAATGAAGACAGCGATGAAACCGGTATTGTGGCCGCCAGCTCATACGGAAAAGGCAATGAGCGCCTGTTTTCTGTCGATGGCGACTACTCCGGTAAATTCTCACCAAACGGCTGGGCCAAAAAGGCCATATGGGCTTATAACGAACATCGCGCTGAAGCGATCGTGATCGAAACCAATCAGGGTGGCGACATGGCCGAGGATACCTTGCGAAATGCTGGGTTTACCGGCCGCATCATTCGGGTGCACGCCAGCAAAGGGAAATACGCCAGAGCTGAACCGATCTCAGCTCTTTATGAACAAGGCCGCGTGGCGCATAGAGGCAACCTCTACGCCCTGGAAAATCAGCTGATGGAGTACGTGCCAGCAACCTCTAAAAAATCACCAGACCGGCTCGATGCGCTGGTTTGGGCAATAACCGAATTGTTCCAGCCGAAAGGAACGACGGTCAGGCCTTTCTCTGGATAACTGGATAAAACAATGAGTAATGACGTTCGCAAGAGGTCAGCAAAAGTCGAGGCCATCGCCACTTGCTGGCCGATGATTACTGCCTTACTCGGCGGTACGTCTGCAATGCGTGATGCCGGGAAAGTTTATCTTCCTCAGTGGCCGAATGAGGATGAAGGCTTTTATAAAAATCGCCTGAAATCTGCCACTCTGTTTCCTGCTTTCTCACGAACCATTGAAGTGCTCAGCGGAAAGCCGTTTTCCCGTCCGGTTACGTGGGATGAGAAGAAGGTACCTGAGAGCATTCAAAAAATGTTCCCGGATATCGATATGCAGGGAACAAACCTGCATTCGTTCCTTGCCAGCGTTTGCGAAGAGGCAATGGGGTATGGCCTGAGTGGGATTCTGGTTGAGCATCCCCCCACCGAAGGGAACCTGACGGTAGCTGAAGAGAAGCGCCGTGGGCTAAGGCCTTACTTTGCCAAGATAGCCGGCAACAGTTTGCTGGACTTCGACTCAAAGCGGATTGATGGTCAGGAGACATTCACCATGCTCCGCTTCGTGGAAGTGGTATCTGAGCGTGATCCGCAAAATGAGTTTGCTGAGAAACAAATTGAGCAAGTCAGGGTGCTGAATATCGGCAGGTGGCGAATCTATCGTGAGAAGAAAAACGAGACGACTGGCACCATAGAGTGGAAGTTGCATCAGGAGGGCACAACCAGCCTGCAGAAGATAACCTTCGTGCCGGTATATGGTGACCGACTGGGATTCATGCAGTCCAAGCCGCCAATGGCTGAACTGGCCTTCCTGAATGTTGAGCACTGGCAGTCTAAAAGCGACCAGCAGACAATCCTTCACGTTGCCCGCGTACCGGTCCTCTTCGGTAGAAAGTTGGGTGATGGGCCGATCACGGTAGGTGCCGCCTCAGCGATAGTTTCTGATGAAGAAGGCGCTGATCTCAAGTACGTCGAACATACCGGCAAAGCCATTGAAGCCGGCCGTGTTGATATCCTCGACCTTGAGGATAAGATGCGGCAAATCGGCGCTGAGCTGCTTGTTGTGAAGCCTGGACGGCAAACGGTTGTTCAGACTGTGGCTGATAATGAGGCCGGTACATGTGCATTACAGCGCATCATCGGCGACCTCACAGACGCAACAAATCTCGCACTCGAATACATGGCTGAATGGATAGGCGAAAAGGAAGGCGGTTCGATAACCATCTTCAGAGACTTCGGCGCGGCCACACTGGCAGAAGCATCCGCTGAGTTGTTGATGGATATGAATGTTGCCGGAACGCTTTCTGATGAAACGCTGTTCTACGAGATGCAGCGGCGCGGCCTGATTAACAGCGATGTTAAATGGCTGGAGGAGAAAGGGCGCATTGAATCCCAGCCGCCGAAAGCCTCCAAAGTAAGCACACCTCTCACCGGCTAGCACCCCGCTGGTTGGACTGACTCAGGCTCACGTTAACGCGTGGGCCTTTTTTATTGCCGAAATTCTGCGGATGCAGAGCGGCGCACCGGGCCGGATGGCCTAACGATAAGGTTGGAGGACCAGATATGAAACTGAAACTCGACGAAAACGGCCATGTAGTTGTATCCGATGGCAAGCCTGTTTATGTGCATGACGATGGCAAAGAAGTAGCCTTTGACGCTCCTGGCACTGTCCAGACTATTTCCCGCCTGAACGGTGAAGCAAAGTCACACCGTGAGCGTGCGGAGTCAGCTGAGACGGCTGTGAAAGCTTTTGAGGGTATCAAAGACCCCAAAGAAGCGATGAAGGCACTCGAAACCATTAAAAACCTCGACGCTAAAAAACTGGTGGATGCCGGTGAAGTCGAGAAAGTCCGCGCAGAAGCGATCAAGGCGGTTGAAGACAAATACGCTCCGATTCTTCAGGAACGTGATGACCTCAGCAACAAACTGATCGCCGAAAAAGTTGGTGGAAGCTTCGCCCGCTCGAAGTTTATTTCAGAAAAAATGGGTATTCCCGCCGACATGGTGGAAGCCCGCTTTGGTAATAACTTCAAGCTCGAGGGTGACAGCGTCATCGCCTACGACAAATCAGGCAACAAAATCTTTAGTGCAAGCAATCCAGGCGAAGCTGCCGGGTTTGATGAAGCGCTGGGGATTCTCGTCGAACATTACCCATACAAAGACCAAATCCTCAAAGGCACCGGCGCATCAGGCGGTGGTTCTGGCGGTGGCAATGGCGGTAGGGGTGGCAAAACAATTTCCCGCGCCCAGTTCGAAGCACTCAGCCCAACAGAGCAGAGTTCCCAGGCTAAATCAGGCGTTCAAATTACCGATTAATAGGAATAAAATTCGATGGCTAACACCCTCACCGGCCTTATCCCTGACTTGTACGAATCACTGGACGTAGTTTCTCGTGAACTGGCAGGTTTTATCCCGTCCGTCACTCTGGATGCTTCCGCTGAGCGTGCTGCGCTTAACCAGGCTATTCGTATCCCAATCTCACCCGCCTCAGCTGCAGAAGATGTCGCCCCTGGCCAGCTTCCGCCAGACGACGGCGATCAGGTGATTGGTAACACCCCATTCACCATCTCCAAATCACGCATGGTGCCGTTCCGCTGGAGCGGTGAAGAGCAGAAAGGAATCAATAACGGTCCAGGTTATAGCAACATCCGCCGCGACCAGATTTCGCAGGCAATGCGTACTCTGGTTAACGAGATTGAAACCGACCTGGGCAAACTGGCATACCTGTCTTCACGCGCATCCGGTACCGCCGGCACCACGCCATTCGCTACTAACCTGAGCGACACCGCGCAGGCTCGTAAGATCCTTTCTGATAACGGCGCACCGCTGAGCGATCTGCAGTGTGTTATCGACACAACTTCTGGTGCCGCACTTCGTACCCTGGCTCAACTGACCAAGGCGAATGAAGCGGGTACTACCGCGTTACGTGCCCAGGGCACGCTGCTGGAACTGCATGGCTTCAATATTCGTGAGTCGGCTGGCGTGGCAACCCACACCGCTGGTACTGGCGCGAGCTATGTGACCAATGGTGCGCTGGCGATCGGCGCAACCGTCATCCCGGCACAGACCGGTACAGGCACCATTCTTGTTGGTGATGTCGTCACCATTGGGGCATTCAAATACGTGGTCACCTCAACGCTCTCTGGTGGTTCATTCACCATTGGAGCACCTGGCCTGCGTGCTGCTGTTGCCACCGGCGCGACGATTACTGTTGCCAGCAACTTCACCGCGAACTTCGCATTCAGCCGTTCAGCAATCGTATTGGCAACTCGCGCGCCTGCTTTGCCTGAAGAGGGCGATATGGCCGATGACCGCATCATGATCACCGACCCGCGTACCGGTATGGCGTTCGAAGTTTCGATGTACAAACAGTACCGCCGCGTTCGCTATGAAATTGCGGCCGCATGGGGCTGCCAGAACATCAAGCCTGCTCATACTGCGATCATGCTGGGCTAACAACTCTGCCGCCGGGAAGCTGGCGGCTTAACTCTGGAGAAATATCATGGCTACCAAGTCTGAAGCTAATAATGACCAGACCAATGAACAAACCAACGATCTCGCCAATGTCGATAACGCTGACGCACTGAAAGCAAAAGAGAGTGTCAAGCTTGTGACGATGGTGCGTGACCCGGATATCTACGAAGCCCCGCATGAAGCCAGTGTTCATCCTGATGAAGTTCAAAACTACCACTCAGGCGGCTGGGTAGAGAAGAAAGACGAGGCGAAGTAATGCTCACCGATCAGCAACTGGCCGACACGCGGCGATATATGGGTTATTCAATGCTTGGCGATATAGTTGCTGATGACAACAGCGACTCAGCTTATGGCTGGGTTTCTGCTGGTGCATGGCAGACTTTGGCTCATCGCCTTAAAACTCTGCGTCCCGAAGAGGAAACAATCGTCGTTAAATACCTCACGACACTGGCTACTCTCGAGGACGCAATCCCGGCTTCTGGCGACAACCTCGATACTGACCAGGCTGCGGTGTGGTATCACAATAAAAACGAAGTTCGTGACCGCACTAAGCTTTACACGCAGTGGCGTCGCCAGCTCTGTGGTTTCATTGGCATAGCTCCGGGGCCATCACTGGGCAACGGTATCACTCAAGTTATCAGGGGGTGATATGGATGCTGCAAAGCTGAGAAGTAAGGTTTATATCGGCTATGGTAAAGCGGCGAAGCGTATCGGTTATGATGCTCAGCAGTTCAGGGCAACAAGTGCAGCGGATCCGCTTGCAACTGAATCAATTCAAACGCTGCCGGCATCTTTCACCACAAACTTCTCTTACAGCGCACCGAATAAATACGGGCAGGCTACGTGGCTAGGTGTGTTTGATGGGCGTGAGTTCCTACCCGGCGATTTTCTGGTTTCCCCTCAGGATGGCACTTTCTTTGTGGCCGCAATGCAAACCACTCTCCCGATCTATTGTGTTCAGACCAACAGAATCATAAAGGTTCTTCGGACAACGCAGGAGCCGGGGAATGGCGGGCTGCAGGGATATGGGGGCACAACCGCGGCTAACGAGTTGGCGATTATGTCTGGCTGGCCTGCCAACATCCTGCAGGGTACGAAAGGGGAGAAAAGCTCCCTGAATCTACCGGCAGATGCAAAAACGCCATGGTATGCAATTCTGTTTCCTGCTTATCCGGGTATCACTCTGCGTACCAGCGACATTATCACCGACGATATAGAGCGCCGATATGTCATCTCAAGTGCTGAATTAACCGATATGGGCTGGCGCGTGACCGCGATGCAGGCAATGGTGTGATATGGCTGACCAATCAGAAGTAAGCAATGTGATAGCCGCGAAAGTGGCTGCAACGGTATATCCGAATGGCACTGCATCACCAAGCATCGCAAATGCAGTCATCAAGATTTACCCGGGCTGGCCTGTCCCTAACATCCTTCAGCAGGATATCAACGCTGGAGGTGCCCATATTTCAGTGTGGGCATTACCAACTGAGCGGAAGATTGGGAGTGAATTGGGGCGCCCTTACCGGGTAATCAGTACCGGCGAACCTCCGATGATAGCAACGGTATCAGGTCAGCAGGTGACTCTTTCCGGTGCTATATCGCTGCCGACGAACGTTTACTTTCTGATTGATGGCGTTGGATTTCACTATCCGGTTCAGGGGGGCGATTCACTTACCTCAGTAGCTACCGCCATGGCATCCCAGATACCTGGCGCGAGTAATGCAGGGCCGGTGATTAGCATTCCTGATGCCAGAACCATTATTGCGCGTACTGGCGGCGTGGGCACGGCTTCGAGAGAACTTCGCCGACAGGAGAAGGACTTCCAGATAACCGTTTGGGCGCCTTCACCACAAATGCGCTCCCTGATAGGCCCTGCTCTTGACTCTGCTTTGTCAGAAGAGAGCAATGTTTCACTGGGCGACTTTGCCCCGGCCTACATACTTTATAAGCGTCAGTTTGATACTGATGCCAGCGAGAACTACCTCGTTTATCGCCGCGACCTGATTTACACCGTCAACTACGCCACAACTCAAACCATTGCAGCGCCGCAGGTTATCGCTCCTGTGATGAATATTACCGACACCTCTGGCAACCTCATTAAAACCATTCTGGAGTAAAAAATGGCAGATTCTGCAGAAGAAACCGCACCAGTCGCTAAGGCTGATACGAAAGGGCCAGGCTACATCCTGGTGGTTCGCCATGCCTTTGCTGACTATCAGGTTGGTGAAGAGATTAGCGACTCAGCAACGATCAAAGAAATCCTCGAAGGTGAGCAGGCCGTGTACGTGATCAAGCGCGCCGCGTAATTCATCCCCTGTGACATCCCAACCCGCCCATTGTGGCGGGTTTTTTATTTGGAGAAGAACATGCCGATTTACCAATCTGGCAGTTTAAACACTACGGCGCTCACGGCCCCTGATTTGTATGTTCAGGTTGTGGCACCGAAAACGCGATACATCAATGGCGTTGCGACTGACGGCCTTGGTATTGTCGGCATTGGCAGTTGGGGCCCGGTTAACAGCGCGTTTCTGGTTGGTTCGGATACTGACCAGCAGCTCTATCTCGGATCTCCGCAGAACCGTAAATACGACCTTTCAACGGCCGTCTCAATCTCTCTTCAGTTGGGCGCGACTAATATTAACTGCGTTCGCGTGACCGACGGCACCGATATGGCAGCCAGCATCGCTCTGAAGGATACTGCGTCAACTCCAGTGACTGGTATCACACTGACCGCCATTTATACCGGTACGCGTGGGAATAGCATTCAGGCAGCAGTAACGGCTGGTACAGCGGTAAGTTCTTACAAGCTTACGATCAACCTGCCGGGCCAGAGTGCTGAAGTGTTCGATAACATCACCGGTACCGGCGCGACTCTATGGGCAAACATGCTGAGTGCTGTGAACAACGGGCAAACCAGCGTCCGTGGAGCAAGCCAGTTAGCGATTGCCACGATCGGAACCAGTACCGCTGTGCCAAATGTTGTCGCAAGCTATACCATGGCGGGCGGCACCGATGGCACTGCGACCATCACTGATACCACGCTTCTGGGTACGGATGGCACCAGCACTACCCGTAAGGGCATGTATGCACTGCGCGGCACCAATTCTCAGGTAATCAACCTAGCAGATCTGACTGATTCAACGGCCTGGCCGACTATGGCAACTTTTGCTGCAGCGGAAGGTTCATTTGGTATCAGTCAGGGGGGTGCTGGTACGACCTATTCTGCACTTTCAACATTGCTAAACACTTCCGGTGTTGATGACTGGCATATGAAGGTGATCGTCGGTGACTGGCCGTACTGGAAAGACACGGTGAACGGCGTGAATCGCATGATCTCCCCGGCAACCTTCGAAGCGGCAAATATCGCGTCCCGGTCACCGCATATTTCCACGTTGAATAAGCGGATCAGCACCATTATCGCAACGCAGCGCCAACTGGCAAACCAGCCTTACTCAATCCCTGAGATTGGGGCGATCAACTCTGCGCGTCTGGACGTCATCACAAACCCGTGCCCTGGCGGAAACTATTTCGGCATGCGTTCCGGCAGGAATACCAGTTCGGTGCAGAGCCAGAACGATGACACTTACACCCGCATGACCAACTACTTATCGCTGACCATCGCGGCAAGCTTTGGTGATGTTGTAGGCCAGAACCAGACAACCGAACTGCGCAGGGAAACGAAGAGCACCATCGAGTCATTCCTTACATCCCTCGAAGATGCAGAGATGATTGGTGACCCGAACGGCGGCCCGGCCTTCTCCGTGAAACTGGATGCTTCTAATAACCCAGATGCCCGCGTTGCACTGGGTTACATGGTGGCTGACGTGCAGGTCAAATACCTCAACGTGGTGCGCTACTTCCTGGTGAATCTGGAAGGTGGTGGCAGCGTTTCAATCGCGGTTTCCAATACCCCATCCAGCTAACAACCTTAGCCCTGCTAATCCGGGGCTTCTTCTTGGAGAATTACCATGCCGCAACTTGGCTACACTCTGGGCCGCGATGTCGCCGTTGATATCAACACGCCAACCGGCAAGCTTCGCATCCCGAAAATCATGGGGTTCGATTCAAAGCCTCAGGTCTCAACCAACAAAATCACGCCCCTCAATGGCATCAGTGATGAGCTACAAATCCCTAATGGATGGAACGGCACAATCAACGCTGAGCGACAGGATGGCACCCTTGATGACTTCTGGGCGCAATGGGAAGAGAACTACTTCAATGGTATCGACCAGCAGAAGGGCACCATCACTGAGACAATCACCGAATCGAATGGCACCGTGAGCGTATACCGCTATGAAGGCGTGTCGTTCCACCTGACTGATGCCGGTAACAAAACTGGCGATAAGACCGTCGCTCAGGTGCTGTCATGGACCGCAAACCGCCGCAAAAAAGTTAACTAAGGGAAAATAAATGGCTCAGGTAACAGTGCACGAAACCAAAGATGAAGAAGCGAAAGCGCCGGCAGTAAAAGACAACCAGGTGAAGGATTCGAAAGGCCGGTTAATCACACTGCGCGAACTGGACCCGCTGCAGGAGTCTCGCCTGACCGTTGCGGTCGGTGCAGAGATGGCAATGAACGTGATGTATATGAACCTGTATGCATTCCCGGTCGCAGCAGTTGCGGAAATCGATGGCGATGATTATGCGGTGCCGCAGAACGCAAAGCAGGTTGAAACGATGCTTTCGATTTTGGGCAAGGAAGGCCTGAAGGCCGTTACCAAATACCTGCGTGTTAAGAGCGAAGAAGAAAGCGCGGCTGACGCCGTGGATGCCGCAGCAAAAAACTAGCCCAGAACCCCGGCTTCGTTAACCAGTGCTGGCTGATGAAGTCAGGGGTTCCTTTCAGCGTTATTTTCCCTGGCTTGAATGAACTACTCCCTCATGAGCGCATAGCGATGGGCGTTGTAACCAGAGAGTTCGAGGGCGGCGTTTACAACTGGGCAACCCGGCAGTGGGAGGAGAGCACATGATGGACCTTGATATGTTCGCAAGAGAGATTGCTCAATCCTCCGCTGCAATTGCGATTGGGCTTGAAAGTCAGTTTAAGCTAATCGTGAAAGACATTGAGGAAACGGCAAAAGAAGAGCTGGGCGTTTACCAGCCTGCCGTTGGCTCTTTCGATGCCTGGGCGCCTCTTGCTGACTCAACAATGGCAGGGCGCGTGTCAGCTGGCTACTCGGCCAATGAGCCGCTACTTCGGTCAGGAGAGTTTCGCGAATCAATTGAAAGTGAGATCGTAGGACTGGCAGCGATTGTGGGGACCAAAAGCGAGATTGGGTTATGGCAGGAAGTTGGCACCGACCGCATCCCGCCAAGGCCATTCATCGGCCCCGCGTACGTCAGGAAGATTGACCCTCTGATGGATGCGATTGGGCTGGCTATCACGACTGGCTTCAAGGCTTACTGATTACTACTTGGCGAAGAAGACGCGGCGGCTGGCTAAAGCTATTACGTAATCTGACGATAACTGATATACGATAAATTTTAGGGCGGCGGATTCTAGCTTAACTTCCAGCTTGGATGCAATATCTATAATCTCATAAAATTCATGCGGATATATCTGATGTCATCAAAATGAGTCAACCTTACATTGAACGGTTGACGACATCGTCATAGAATCTAATCAGAAGTTTTTTCCATCTTAACCCGGAGTAAGTTATGTTCAGCGAAGAAAGAGTGGCTCAAATGGCTGCTTACCTGCTATCGAGAGATGGCGGGCGCATGGCATATCTTAAGCTTATTAAGTTATTGTATCTTTCTGACCGAAAATCACTTGATGAGTATGGGGAATCTATCAGTGGAGATAGATTTGTCGCCATGAAACATGGTCCTGTTTTGTCTCAAACCTATGATTTATTGAAGAATGGTGGCGATAAAGACGGGGCTGGTTGGAACTACTGGGTGGCAGGCAAAGCCAATTATGAAGTTGCGCTCAATGTTGCAATTCTGAATCCTGAAGGTCTTGATGAGTTGAGTGATGCAGACATTGAGGTGATGGATAGAATTTATGATGAATTTGGCAGCATGGGTAAGTACCAAATTAGAGATTTTACTCATGAGCACTGTGCTGAATGGCAGGATCCAGGCAATACCTCAGTTGCAATACCATTTTCATCAACTTTTTCAGCTTTAGGTCGAACTCGTGAAGTTGCAGAAAAATTGAGTGGCAAAATTATTGATTCTGAGCAATTAGATTGCGTCCTTAGCCGCTATAAATTTGGATAAAGAATGGCGCAATTTATTCCATTAGCTAAAGGCTCTATTTTGGTCCCTTCAGGAGGGTCAAAACATTTGCATATAGTGTGCAATGACCCAGTTCCTTATCCAAAGTATTCTAATGCAGAATCTGTTTTGCTCGTAAACATAACTACGGTTTACCCTGATTTGCCCTATGACCCGACTTGCTTATTGGAAGTAGGGGATCATCCATTTATAGGGCACCAAAGTTATGTTTACTATCGAAAAGCCGATGTTTTTGCATCCACAAAATTAGTGGCTGGAGTTACCGCTGGGGATTTAATAATCAAACAGCAATGTCCTGATCATACATTTCAGCGTATTTTAGATGGTTTCATGCAGTCCAAGCAGGTCATCAGAAATGTTAAAAACTATTATCAAAAATATATAGCTAATCCCTAACCCGCACTCGTGGGTTTTTTTCTTCCCATTGCGACGTACCCCGTCTAGGATTTACTTCACTGATACTCATGGAGATAGGGTTATGGAGCTAATCATTGGCATTTTAGGGCTTCTCGTTATTGCTGCTTTTGGATTTTCATCCATGAGCGCAAAGCAAAAAGCAGCCGATGACCCTGCCAACAAAGATGTTGTTTACTTAGATCAAATCTTTGAGGTAGCCAATCTTGATGATGCCAGCAAATATTTAGTTATAATTTATCGGCAGAGTGGGAATATCCAAAAGAAGGACAAAATCTACTCATCGGCAAACGATGCCATTAAAGCAGCCATCACAACCTTCAAGCGAGCCAAAATCCCCTTCGTATCAATTACAGAAAACTCAGTTGATAGACTTTCGTTTAGCCGACCATGGCATAGCCATAAAGGAGCTTCCGAGGGGAGAAAGGTTGGGTCTGTTTTAATTGTTCGGATGAACGAATGATGCTTTTGCGTGGACTTGCTTAAGCCCCATGCTAGGATTTATCCCAACACTTACGTTTGGGGATAGGGATATGAAGTTAGCTTTAGTGGTGATGGGATTGCTGGTGTGCTCCGTGGCGCAAGCTGATTTAGAGAGTGCAGCAAAAAACCTAAGCGACTGCGTAACTCAATATGCAGACAGCCAAGTCAAAACAACCAAATCAGCTGGCATCATCTCTGATGAAGCTTTTGAAAGATGTAGCGCTGAACTCTCTGAATACCATGACTCAATTGGCCCTGACAAAGCGCAATGGTCTGGTTTAAATGCGCAACAAAAAGAAGCCATTTCAAAAATCAGGGATCAGGCAACAACAAAAGTTCGCGAGAGTATATCCTCACAGATCATCACCTTCATCACAGATTCTCGCAAAAGCTCTTAAGCCGCTTAACTGCGGGTTTCTTGCTTCCTATTGCGCTATATCCTAGCTAGGATTTGTACCACTGTTACTTATGGGGATATGGATATGATAAAGGCATTTGTGCTGGGGCTTTTGCTGGCAGCCGTTAGTAGTTCTGCACTTGCTGAAGAACACTTGAAGGCTGGCGAAAATGCAAACCTTTCAGACGGTGGCTGGGTATGCCGGACATTGGAGAAGGCGGTTGCTTCCAGGATTATCGGTCCATTTGAAGAAGCCAAAAAAAGTGACGCCATACATCAATTGGACAACGGATCGTGCCTTGGCTACTCAATCAGGCCTCTTAAGGTCATTGGCTATGATGACTACCTTATCCCTGAGTCTCCCGAAAAAGGGCGGCAGTTTGTCGCAGTGAGAGAACCCCGTTCTGGTGATACTTGGTATGCATACATTGGATATCTGACGCCTGCTAAATAAACAAATTACAGAACAGAACCCAGCCAATGAGCTGGGTTTTTTTATGCCCAAACAAAGAGGTTGCTATGGATGTTCAGGCTTACCGCGTAGCTGTTCGCATCGCACTTGATGACCAAATCACCCGCAACATGCTGCAGGTTAGCCGTGATGCCATCCAGCTCAATAAGAAATTCGTTGAGATGGCGAAAAATATCAAAGCGGTAACTAGCGCGACCAAAGAAGCCGCTTCAGCAATGCGCTCTTTGAATAACTCTCTGACCAATCAGTTTGCGGGAGCAACGCGCGGTGCGAATGAATATGCCAGCGCTATGCGGTCTGCTGCGGATCATGCACAAAGAGCCAGTACTGCCACCCGAAATCTTCCTGCGCTGACCGGTGGTTATGGCGGCGGGTCTGCATTCCCAGCCATGGCTGCGGGTGCATTTGCATTATCGGCTGGCAGTGCTGGCGGCGGTGGCGGGGCTCGCCGGGGTAATGGGCTGATGGCATTGCCAGGGCCACAAGGTCAGGGAGGCGGATGGGGCGGATGGAATAATGGTGTTCCACCCGGTGGATGGGGTGGTGGCGGTTCAGGTGGGGGAGGCAATAGCTCATCTAATCGCGGATTCGGACCGGGTTCTCATGCTGATGGCATGACAAATCTTGCGACCGGCTATCTTGGCTTGAAGGTGCTTGGTGGGTTTGTTGATGAGGCTGCAAAGTACCAAACTATTTCAGAAAAATTCAATCAGTTCAAAATGGGCGATGCTGCGTTGAAGGATGCGCAAAAATACGCAGACGCCCAAAAAATCAAAGGTACTTCTGATAGCGAAATGCTAATGCTGATGGTCGAGGCTCAGGGGGTATTTAGACAAACACACAGTCTTGATGCTGCAAAACTTGCGGCTCCTGTCATGGCAAAATTAGGTTACGCCTCGCGCGGATTAGATCAGCATCAAAGGGAAGCTACAGAGGCCAAGCAAATGGATATGCTGCGGTTTGTTGAGACGGCTGGCGGGCTTAAAAGCCCTCAACGCTTCAATGATTTGATGGATGCAGGGTTCCGAGCAATTCAGTCCTCAGGTGGCAACGTGGACTTTACCCAATACAGACAATTCATGGCTAAGGCTGGTACTTCAGCATTTAATCTCAGCAATAAGGCCCTTTTTGCTGAGCTTGAGCCAATTATCGGGGAGCTGAAGGGTAGTTCGGCTGGCGATGCATTAATGACTTCCTACAACCGGCTAAACGGAATCGTAAAGTTGCCTAACCAAGTCACCAGAGACCTAATGGAAATGGGAGTATGGGACAAAAATAAAATCGAGCTGAACAAAATGGGGGGTATAAAGCGCTTTACTGGAAATCCGCTGGTGAACTCCAAGCTGTTTAGTGAATCTCCGATTGATTATTACAAGCAAATGATTTTGCCGATTTATAAAAAAAATAATTTTTCAGAGGACCAAATTCAACGAGAAAACGCCTTAATTTTCGGCAGAACTGGCGGGAAAATGTTTAACCTCGTTGATAAGCAGATGGAAACAATTCAGCATTCAGTGGAGCTTTTCAATCAATCGAGAGGCCTGAATGATTCCTACAATGCTGTCAGTGGCACTTACAACGGCAAGAAAATTGATTTCGAGAAAAAATGGGAGAACCTACAGTTAGTCATGGGCAAAGAGGGGGGGGTGTTAGATACATTCACCTCCGGCCTGACCAAGTTGACTGACTTAATGCAGCGCATGACAGATATCGCACATAGACATCCTGAGTTGGCAAAGTTTGTCGGGCAAGCAGCATTAGCGGTAACTGCATTAGCCTCAGTGAGCGGTAGCATTTGGCTGATGAAGCACGCGACCGGCGCCTTGATTGGTCCGCTAAAATTTTTGACTGGTTCAAGTGGCTTCCCGCTTCTTGAAAAGTCATTAGGAACCCTTCCAAATGCTGTCACACTGGCGATAGGCGGGGTTCTCGCAGCTTCAACGGTAGAAATCTACAACCGAATTAAAGCAATTAAGGAAGGTCGGCCTTACGACCAGATTGCTTCACAGTCCGCTGAAATGTCAGAGCGCGATCGCCTTGCCCATGAAAACGCTAAAGCTAATGGAGGGAGCTATAAACCATGGGCACCATCCCAATCTGATTTCGATTCTGAGAAAGGGCGCTATCCATCCGTGCCGCCAAAATCGTCATCAGCCAGCAATCAACCCGTGAATCTATTACTCACCCATGAGGGTCGGCAGGTTCTTGTGGCCACAGTAATTGGTGGGATGAGCAAGCAGGCAACGAAAGCCCCATCTTCGACCAGCGCATTTGATTCATCCATGCTCATGGCCTATCCGGGACAGGTAAGTAAGCTCTCTACCCCAAACTAACGGAGTCGTTATGGCGTTCTTAAGCGCATTGAACAATTTCGCGCAGGGCTATGACCCCACAGCGACCCGGGTAGTACTCGGGGATTTCGAGTTTCTGGATTTCGAAGTCCCTGAGCGCATCGCCATACCCGGCAGGCAGAAGACCGTTCTTCACCAGATGATTGGTGGTAAGCGGACTGTTGACGTTCTAGGCATCGAATATGACCCGCTATCATGGTCTGGCATCATTACCGGTTCTCAGTCCGGCGATCGTGTCAGCGCGCTCGAGCGGATGCGTGACGCCGGGGAGCAGTTAACCCTGACGCTGGATAATTACAGCTTTACGGTGGTGATAACCTCGTTCACTCCGGTATATGAGTTCATCTACCGACGACCATTCACGATTGAGGTGGCGATCGTCAGCAACAATGCTTCGCCACTGAAGGTGGATGCATTAACCGGGGCGCTTCAGGGACTCATTGATAGCGATGTAGGGAAATCCCTTGGCCTCGCTGACATCATCAACGTTGATAGCGTTACAAGCGCTGTCACGACCGTAAAAAGCGCTGTTAAAGAGGTGACTGACTTCGCACATGCCACGGTTGAGCAGGTTCAGTCTGTTGTCAGGCCTATCGTGGCCGCGCAGGTGATGATTCAGCAGCAGATCGGTCAACTTGAATCCGCTGCTAATGACATCACGACCCTGGGCGGGCTTGTTCCGGGCAATCCGATTTCGAAGACCATCAGCAACCTGTTATTGCAGGCTGACCAGTCAACGAAAATACCGGCGCTCTACAACCTTCAAAACGTGCTTGGCCGGTTAAATAAAAATGTAAATTCAGGGCAGACTGCTGATGGCGTCAGATCGGTAACGTTGTCTGGCGGCAATCTTTACCAGGTTGCTTCTGACCAGTACGGAGATGCCTCTCTCTGGAGCAGCATTGCTTCGGCCAACAACCTTACTGACCCGCAACTAACTGGCATCAACACGCTCACCATACCCTCTAATCCGACGAGTTAGCCATGGATGTGAACAACGCAATAACCGAATCCAGCGCCCGCCATATCAGCGGGCGTTGTCTTTTGAATGGGGTAGAAGTGCCGTTTGTATCCTTCAGTGTCGAGAGTAATGGCTTTCGAGGGGCCTCTACCTTTGATCTTGTACTGGCGACATCAGCGCTCCCTGCCACTATGGGATTACTGAATTATTGGGCGGTGCAAACCACGATTAAGGTCGAGCTGTCCGCCTCAATAATTACCAAATCAGGAACGAACGAAAAGAAGCTGATTATCGGGAATATCGATAACTGGCATTACGATCCGGCGCGCTTCGAAATCACTGCAGATGGCCGCGATTTCATTGCTCTCCTCATTGATGCCAAGTCAGCCGGCGAAAGCTTCAAAAACTACACCAGTTCGCAAATCGCAACGATGCTGGCTGAGCGCCACGGTCTGAAAGCGGCGGTTACTCCAACAACGCAGCGCTTCGGGGAGTTTTACCAGATTGATTCAGCCCACCTCACCGGCGAACAAACCGAATGGGACCTGCTGACAACGCTGGCTGCTATAGAAAATTTCTCAGTCTGGGTGGAAGGTGAAACCCTCTATTTCCAGCCAATGAAAGACCCTGCAAAAGCCGATAACTACGTGATTCGCTGGCAGCCGCCGGGGGCATTAGCTTACCCCCAGTGCAATATGTCTGATGACCTGTCTTTCTCGCGGGCATTGACGATATCAAAGGGTGTTACGGTTGAAGTGTTGAGCTGGAACGCCAAGAGAAAGAATAAGCAATTCGTTGCCTCCTACCCTAAGAATGCCAAGGGAACCACACCCGGTAATGCCACGGCTAAAACTCAGGTTTACCGGGTTATCCGCAACGGCCTTTCTCCTGAGTCAGCTGCAGCGCTGGCGCAGACCATATATCAGCAGGTCATTCAGCATGAGATGAAATTCAGCGGCTCGACCGCCGGCGATAACTTTCTTATGCCACAAACTATGGTGCGTATCGAAGGCACAGCGAGTCCGTTTGATCAGCTTTATTACTGCGACAGTGTTCGACGCACTCTGAGTTGGGAGTCCGGTTATGCGATGAGCATATCGGGCAAGAATCACAGCCCAGCACTGGAGGTATCAGAGTGAGAGCATTACTGAATGCAATGGCCGCGCAGGCGCAGCAATCCGGGGCAGGGCAAAGCGGCACGCGGCAGGGCGTTATTACTGCGTACGATCCAGATAATTATGCGGTGAAGGTTCAGCTTCAACCAACGGGTGAGGAGACGGGTTGGATACCACTCAGTTCTCCGTGGGTCGGCAGTGGGTGGGGGATGGCGGCGGGCCCGATGATTGGCGCTGTTGTTGAGGTGGAGTTTGATTCTGGCCTCATGGGCGCTGGCATGGCTGCAGGGCAATTCTTTAACGATGTTGACCGCAGCCCCGGCCCGCCGTCTGGTGAGTTCTGGCTCATCCATAAAAGCGGATCGCTTCTGAAGTTTCTCAATGACGGTGAAGTGCTCCTGAGTTCGACTACCAAAATCACCTATGACGCCCCGGCGCACCATTTTACCGGTGGCGATGTGACAATGGAAAAAAACCTGGTCGTCGTGAAAGACATCAGCGACAACAACGGTGCATATGGCACCGTGCAGAAGGTCAGAACCACCTACAACGGACACACCCATCCAGAAAACGGCGATGGCGGCGGCACAACCAGCAAGCCAAACCAACAACTCTCATAGCGGTGACTCATGTACGACATCTATCACTATGTTGGCGGGGAACTCAGCACCTCGCCAGCGGGAGACCTGCGCCCGGTTACCGGCACGGAGAGGGGAAAACAGCGGATTCTGCGCCGCCTGATGACTAATCCTGGCGATTACGTTTTCCATCCTGATTATGGCGCTGGCCTGGGTAAAAAAGTCGGGCAGAACGTCAATCTGAACGAGTGGAAAGCACTTATCTCCGGGCAGGTGCAGCTTGAAGAGTCCGTGGCGAGTAACCCAGCACCATCAGTATCAATCTCACTGGTTGATGGCGGGGTGTGCGTGACGATCAGCTACACCGATTCAACTTCCAACACACCGGAAACTCTCAGCTTTGACGTAACGAGGTAACACGTGGCATCACTTAATACTAAAACGTTCGCCACTCTGGTCAGTGATCAGGTCACTGCGATGCAGGCTAAAGCTGCTGGCCTCGTTGATCTGGCTATCGGCAGCATCCTGCGCGCGCTGGCTGAATCAAATGCTGGCGTCGCGATGGGGATTCAGCAGCTTATAGTTAATCTTCTGGTGGTAACCCGGGCGGCTACCTGCTCAGGCGACGATCTTGATTCGTTGATGGCTGACTTCAGCTTCACGCGCCTGTCAGCAGTGCAGGCCACGGGGCAGGTAACATTCAGTCGGTTTACAGCAACCAATCAGGCACTGATTCCGGTCGGTTCCGGCGTAACCAGTACAGACGGCACGCAGGCTTATTCGGTCATCTCTGACATCACCAACTCTGCTTATGACTCGACGCAGTCCGGATATGTGATTACCGCCGGAGTTAGTTCGTTGTCCGTACCTGTAAGGGCAGATACCGCCGGTGCGGCAGGAAACGCGCAGGCTGGCACTATCACCGTTATCTCCGGTTCAATCCAGTACGTGGACACGGTAACCAACAGCGCTACGTTTGTGAACGGTGAGGATGCGGAGTCAGACGATGACTTCCGGGCCAGATTCGTGCTTTGGATAGCCTCACTCTCAAAGGCGACTAAAGCTGCGATTGGTTACGCACTGAGCAGCATGCAAAGCGGCGTCACCTATACGCTAACCGAGAATTATGCCTATAACGGGACCTCTCAACCCGGCTATTTTTATGCGGTGGTTGATGATGGCAGCGGTACCCCGTCGAACACATTTATCAGCCAGGCATATGCAGCGGTTGATGCGGTGAGGGGCTTCACAATCACCTTCGGCGTCTTCCCGCCTACGGTGGTGACGGCGAATGTCGTGATGGTCATCACCACTGATTCATCTGGCGACCACGCGACGATCGTTGGGATGGCGCAGGCAGCGATTCAGAAATACATCGCCAGCCTGTCGCTGGGGCAATTACTGCCGTATTCGAAACTGTCCAACATCGCATACGGCGCCAGTTCACTTGTTACTAACGTCTCTTCTGTAACCCTCAACGGCGCGACAGCGGATATTGCCGCAACCGGAAAACAGGTGATTCGCGCCGGCACAATCTCGGTGAGCTAAATGGCGACAGGCGATCAGAACGACATTTACACGCGCCTAAAAGGGCTCTTACCACCTACCTGGTTTGGTGACAGCAATCCTATCCTTACCGGCGCTGTCACTGCCTGCGCCAGCGCGCTGGCTTGGTGTTACTCCCTGTATCTGTATGCGAAGCTCCAGACGCGAATCAGCACAGCAACGGATGGATGGCTCGATCTGGCGGCCTTTGATTTCTTCGGCACGAACATGCAGCGCGCAGCGGGGCAATCGGATGACCTATTCAGAAATAAAATGAAAATTAGCCTGTTCAGGGAGCGTGGCACCCGGCAGGCAATCATCGATATTCTGGAGGACATGACCGGCAAGACGCCTTATATCTTTGAGCCTCAGAGACCGCTAGATACTGGTTCATACGGCGGCCCCATGATTGGTTATGGAGTTGCGGGAGGCTATGGCTCAATGATGCTGCCATATCAGGCGTTCGTAACTGCCTATCGCCCATCAGGTTCAGGCATTCCCTACATAGCAGGTTACTCATCCACACCTTCTGGCTACAGCGTCGCATCACGCGGTGAGTACGCGTCACAGAGCATGATTACCGGGAGCGTTACTGATGCACAGGTCTACGAAGCTATCGCGGCAGTGAAAATGGAAGGCACTATCGTCTGGGTTCGGTTGCAGTAAACATACCTCAATTCACCATCCTCAACAGGCCACCCATCGCGGTGGTCTTTTTATTAGGAAACATAAATGGATCGTCAAATCGTTTATCCGGGCTCGATTCCGCTCGAAACAGACCTGCTCAACACCAACAAGTACGCCATGATTGGGCTGGCTAAACTCGCCGCTGCCATGATGGGGACGACTACCTATCTGCGCGGCCTGGCCTGTACGCCATCAAGCCCAGCCTCAATGGTAGTAAACGTTGCCAGCGGTGAAATCTATAGCGTTCAGAACGTCGATAACACAGCATATTCATCGCTGGCTGCCGACACCTCGAATACGATCCTGAAGCAGGGTGTCGTGATGTCATCTACCGCGTTCACGCTTACAGCACCGACGACCGCGGGTCAGAGTATCAACTACCTGATTCAGGTTGCTTACTCTGACACTGATTCAGGCGCAAAGGTATTGCCCTATTACAACGCTGCAAACCCGTCAGTGGCATATAGCGGCCCTAACAACTCTGGCACAGCACAAAACACCGTTCGCTCTGGTGTCTGTACGGTGGCACTCAAAGCTGGCGTTGCTGCGACTACTGGCACGCAGACCACGCCATCGGCCGACACCGGATACACAGCCGCATGGGTTATCACGGTTGCTCAGGGCGCGACTATCGTTGCCGCCGCCAACATCACTACCGCTGCAAATGCACCGTTCCTGCCAGCGGCTGGTCTGGTAGCGTCTGTTCAGCAGAGTGCTATGACGTATGCTGCTGATACGGGTGCTGCAAACGCTTATGTGGCTCAGTTTGTTCCGGCCATACCAACCCTTGCAGACGGGATGCGCTTCACCTTCAAAGCAAAAGTCGCCAATACAGGTGCAAGCACATTTGCTGCAAATGGTGGTTCAGCATACCCACTTTATTCTCATGCCCATCAAGCACTACAGGGAGGGGAGATAATTGCTAATGGACTCATTGAAGTGGAGTGGAACAGCTCTCTTACTGCATGGGTTATGTGCGGAAATAGTGGCGGGGCGCTTCCGGTTATTGCTGGCTCGCAATCAAATCATGCTGTTAATCTTGGGCAATTTTCAAATAATACCGGGTCCCCAGGCTATCAGAAACTACCAGGGGGATTAGTTATGCAGTGGGGTACTGCTGCGGTGCCTGCATCTGGTTCAGCGGTGGTTACCTATCCGTTAGCATTCTCGCAAGGTGTAGTGCAGATGGCTACGCCAATTGATAGTAGCTCAACTAATAATTATCGTGTCGGAGTAGATACCTCAACTTTAACTACTTTAACACTCCGCTCGACTAATACACAAAACACCACTGGAGTTATGTGGCTTGCTATCGGCAAAATCTAAGGAATAACATGGAAAACAAATATTTCTACTCTTCAATCACGGGCGGGTTTTACCTTGAAAATGTACATGACTATATTCCTGATGATGCTGTTGAGATTGATATCGATACCTACAACTCACTGCTTTCTGGTCAGGAAAAAGGTCTAGTAATTACAGCCGACAAGAAAGGCAAACCGCAGTTATCCAACCCGCCTGCACTCAGTAAAGATGAAGAGCTAGCGCTAGCTGAATCAAGGAAAGCATCTTTAATGGCTGAAGCAACTGTAGCAATCAACCCGCTCCAGGACGCAGTTGATCTGGGGGAGGCAACCTCAAAAGAAGAGGCGCTGTTGAAAAGTTGGAAGCAATACCGCGTGACATTAAATCGCATGGATCTATCTTCTGCGCCTGATATAAAGTGGCCAGATAAGCCACAATAAATCAGGCAGATGATATTTAATCAGTTGGCTAACATCCTGTTAGCCAGTTTTCGACCGTAATTCCTGAGTGGAACTTCAATTAACCTGAAGTTTAACTCTGCCAATACTGCTGTTAGCGCAATAGCGGAGATTGTCATTATGACGCATAAGGCTATTGATTTTGATGGGCCAACGCCAATGGAGACATAATGCCGCACTGTCGATTCCTGTACGAAGTATATTACTGGCATATGGATTATGTAGATAGCATATGACCTTGCTCCCACCCATAGAAAGAATTTTCTGATGGGGTTAGGACAGTAAACGTACCCTTTATTAAATGATGAGATATAAACAAAGACGAATGACACAAGTGAAAGATATCAAACAAGGAACCTGCTTCCATTAAGATAGTCACCTCTTACCATCATCATTATAAGTAAAGCTATTGTGACTAAGATGGAAAGTAAATTTTTATGCAAAAATGCAGGTTCATACTTGGATGATTTACCATTCAATCTCCACGTAGCAATCAAAACACCCCATAGCATGGCGTCAATCCGGAAGTTGAATGTCATGTTTCCTTGCCTGTGGATGAAGAAAAGCACAAACAGCATGATAGCAATCACTGCTGTCCTTTTTTCTCGTGGCGTAAACAGGAGAAACAATGGAAAAACTATGTAGAACTGCTCTTCAAGCGAGAGAGACCAATATGGACCGAAAGTGACCTGAAGGTGTGCGTCACTCATAATTGCGGAAACAACATTGTAATTGTAGGTTATCACTGAAAGCGCTTGGTAGATATTGAGATCCATCCTGCCAAAAGCGCCAGATATATTATATGTGGCCGTCATTATCAGCATTATGACAACCCAAAAAATAGATGTTGGCATCAAGCGAAAAAGTCTTTTAATGTAAAATGCTTTAATCTCAGCCCTGTTGCTTTTTCCAATCTCTTTATTTGAGTCAATGGACATCATTATAGACATGCTTACTACATAACCTGATATACAGAAAAATAGGTCGACACCACCCCAGAAGCTGAACAGTCTGTTAATTGAAGCGAAGAAGGTATGGTCACTCCAGAAGTACAGAGAAGGGAAGTGCTGCACCAGAACCATGATGATTGCGAAAGCACGCAGAATTTCAATATCGCTGTTTGGCCTCAGCTTTTCCATTTTCCCTCAAATATATTCAATAATAATATTGTGATATTCATTCAGCTTAGTCACCAAGTCATTACGTCGACTTTCACTAACTCTTCTCTCGATCTAAGGATTTCTTTTGATAGCGCCGAAACAGAAGAGGCAATGAACTGCTCCTGAGTAAGGTCGCCACTTTCATAGCTCTTCACAAGAGCTTTGAGAGCGGGTGAATCTTTCGAGACAAGTTTAATGTTTTCAGTTACAGACTCATACGTCTGCCCATCAGCAATATCTTTTTCACTGACTGAAAGTAACTTCTTCAGGCGGTTAAGCATGTCTTTACCCTCCAAATATTTTTGACAATGTATCACATGAGTTCAGATCGCAGAACAGCGTTTAATGATGCGCTACGCTATCCATAAAAAAGCCCCGGAGACGGGGCAGCTACAGACCGCGCCGATCTCAGCAGGCTGCGGGGGTGGTAAGCTTAGGTAAGCAGTTGAGCGGGAGCCAAACGATGGGATAAAAAACCCGGCGCGATGGCCGGGTTGAGGTACTTAATACTTATAAACCAACTGGTATGCTGCAAAGGCGTCTTTGTGGCGAACGTTTCCAGCCTGGCTTTCAGGGAGCTCGGCCAAAATACTATCATCATTGGAAGACGGGATGCCTTTTGCCTTATTGAGCATTGCGAGTTCAAAAGCGCATCCTGCGCATTTATGGCGACCTGTTTGCCCCTGGCTCTCTGGCAACACTGCATACATCGGGTTATAGCGGTGATTCTTATTGCATAT
Organism: Erwinia sp. QL-Z3; assembly: GCF_004551645.1. Classification (NCBI taxonomy): domain Bacteria; kingdom Pseudomonadati; phylum Pseudomonadota; class Gammaproteobacteria; order Enterobacterales; family Erwiniaceae; genus Erwinia; species Erwinia sp. QL-Z3. Next base: position 4,852,641 of record NZ_CP037950.1, on the reverse strand, counting down.
AGTCTTCATAAAGCACCTTTAAAAATAAGGTGCCGAACGCTTTACAGGGGATCACGCTTGAGATAATCTCTTTTGCGAGATCTCAAGAAAACATTCAAGCACTGACTGTTTTTATTGGCCCTTAGTTGTTGACGCAGCTAGGGGCCTTCCCTTATGTGCAGATCACTATTTAACCGCACAATATCGGGATAATATCCAGGCAGCACAAAAACCTCAATAAAAAGATCAGCTTAACTGCTGTATTTTTTCTCATCTGTGCATTAAGCCTGTTTTACCTCATCCCAAGTCCACCGAAAACTAAATTTCGTTGCCCACCAATAGCTTTACAATTCCCTCAGGGCCCCGCCTTGATCAAAAGTGCCGATCAATATTACTGTATATGCATACAGTATTTGGTTGGGGGCCATCATGGCACGCAGAGACGACATTGCAACAGCATTCAGAGCAAGCATCAAAATAGCGCCGAACGGCAAGCGCACGGTTACCACGGTCGACTTCGTTGAGCATCTGACGAAGGTGAACCACGATTTTACCCTGGCTGAGGCAAACCTTTGGATTGAGCACTATCAGGGTTGCTTCCGCGACATCTCGACAGAAGAGGGTGAGCGCCGGATGTTCCACCTGTTCAATCCAAACAACGGGGGCCACTGATATGGGATTTCCCTCACCGGCTCAGGACTATGTTGAATCGCGGATCGACCTGAACGAGATATGCCAGGTGCGGCCCAGCGTGAGCCTTTTTGAAATTGACGGCGTTATTCATCTGCTGGATTCGGGCGCTAGTCCTGTCTCAGGGGATATGCTCTGTTTCGAGCTGTACGGCGAGAGGGCGGTAGGTAAGCTGATGGGGCAGTCAATCATCACCCGTGACGGTGAAGCACTTGAGGCGGCTGCTATGGAAGATATCGTGGTGCTGGGTAAGTTGACCTTCATGGTGTCCAATTACCACGATGACAGCCGGCCGATAATATAACTGCTAAGAAATTACAAAAAAAAGCCCACTTTGGCGGCGGGCTAAATCCTTGTAGTACACAGGTTGGTATATCTAATGAGGTTAACGATGGATATCGTTACTCTAACCATAGTAGGGCCACGCTAAACTGCAAATTATAGGCAAAAAAATCCCGGCTATCATGGCCGGGAGATTAAGTGCATCAAAAAAATCCTGGGTTCCGTTAGTGCCCTCACTACAGCCCGACAGAGGACGCTGTAATGAACTACCGGTAGAGAAGTTATCGGTTCTGCGCGCCAAAGCTTGAGCAATATTTTCGAGTTATTGATGGCAGAAAAAATCGGCCGTGGAGCCGGGAAAAAGGACAATATTACTCTTGAACCACACATACGTATTCCGCATGTCCAGAATATTTAACCTACTACGTGGACCCAGTCGTGGCTCCAAGCATGTAATTAGGGTTCGAAAGTTTAGAGGTTTCTGAGTGAAGGGTATTGGTCATTTGACGCATAAAAAGAGCCCGCTTTGGCGACGGGCTGAATATTGGTTGTGCACAGGAATGTCTTATGAGTATAGCGATGGATATCGCAATACAATCATAGTAGTACCAATCTAAATTGCAATAAATGCAAAAAAAATCCCGCCAGATTGGGCGGGAAAATCGGTGTTGGGATACTTCTTTGATATAGGGTGCTCTTCGGCCCCACAAACATTATAGCCGAATTTCAGACAAAAAAATCCCGGCACTAGGGCCGGAAAATGATCGAAGCTCTTGAACCACACATGCATAATCATCCACATGTGTAGAACATTTAGCCTACTACTCTCAGTTGATGCTGGCTCCAGGCATATTCTTAGGGAGTCAAAGTTCGGATTTTTCTGGTGTAGCTATGTTTTTGGACTTGATTATTGACTGGATCTGGAGGGCATAGAGGGAAAGTACTGGACGAGCTAAATGTGATCGGCAAGGTAACCTTTTGCGCCCGACGCGTTTACGAGGAACGCCGGCCGACAATTTAGTTAACCTTTCCATCTACCCAGTCAGCCCACCACTGCATCATCTCCCGGCGTTTTTCCAGGTATTGAGCGTGGTTATAAACGCCACGCATATTGTTCTTATCAACGTGCGCGAGTTGTCTCTCAATGGCATCATGGGGCCAGTTCTTCTCATTCAGAACCGTGCTGAACTGGTGCCTGAATCCGTGGCCGCAGGTCTGACCTTCATAGCCAATCCTGCGAATCACGCCGAGAATGGTGTTTTCGCTGATGGATATTTTCTTATTAACTCTTCCAGGGAACACGCGGTCATACTGACCTGAAATCCTCTGCATATCTTGAAGTAATGAAACAACCTGATCTGACATCGGAACAACATGCACGCGCCTTCCCTTCATTACTGAAGGGTCAATGTGTATCAGCCTGTTTTCGTAATCGATGTCTGCCCATGACAGTGAGCGCAGTTCGACAGTTCTCATTGCCGTATACTGCAGCACCTGTGTGGCAACTTTGGAAATGATGCTTCCACTATAAGAAAGAAGAGCGTCATTGAAGGCATGGATTCGGTCCATTGTCAGAAAAGGGTAATTCTCCTTTCTGTAACCTTTTTGCGCGCCAACTAGATCAGGAGCCGGATTGTATTTCGCCCGACCGGTGATGATCGCATAACGGAAAACCTCTCCACAACGCCGCCTGGCTTTATCGGCGCGCTCCATAGCACCCCTGTCTTCATACAGGCGGATCACCTTGAGCAGAATCATGGGCTCAATCTCTTCCATCCTCAGATGGCCGATAAGCGGAAGGATGTCATCATCAAACATGCTTCGCATCTCTGAAGAATAACCCTCAGACCAAACCTTTGATTTATGAAAATGCCATTCGTTAAAAATATCCTGGAAGGAATCTGCAACCAGCTCCTTCTCTTTCTTTTTTATTGCCTGCTTCAGGCCTGCGGGGTCCAACCCGGAAAGAAGCTTCATTTTAGCTTCCGACTGCCGCGACCTTGCCTCAGTGAGACTCACCTCAGGGTAGGGGCCGATCACTAGCGTCTTTTCCTTCCCTTCGAAACGATATCGAAGGCGCCAGACCTTCTTGCCTGATGGCGGAACGAACAGAAACAGACCTCCAGCATCCGCGAGGCGGAACGCTTTTTCCTTTGGTTTGGCTGCTTCAATCTGCTTGACCGTCAACATGTGGGCATAATTCCGGGGTGATTTTTCAGTATGCCCACAATATGCCCGCAAAAAAGCGGTGCAGTCAAATCATGTGGGGTAATTTCGGGTAACAATGAATTGAGGGAGAAGGCTTATAGCAAGGGGGTTTGGTAATGCTGGGTGATGGCGGGTAATGACAATGTGGTGTCCCCTGCAGGAATCGAACCTGCAACTAGCCCTTAGGAGGGGCTCGTTATATCCATTTAACTAAGGAGACGTAGAGCGACGGCGTTTTAAATCGTTCGTCTATGTTTCTATCTTACCGTGTTTTAACAAGTTTTTTCAAGCTTTGCGTTTCCTATCGTTTCCCTCTGGTCTTGATGTTCCTTCCTTGATATCGCTTCGTTCACTTGCCATTGCGTACACATTGAGTACAGAATAGATTTAAGCAATGTGTACAGGATACTAAAAGTGGCTCTCAGTGATACGAAACTTCGCAGCATCAACGGTAAACCCTACTCAGGCCCCGCTGAAGTCACTGATGGTGACGGCTTAAGCGTTCGCATCACGCCTTCAGGAACCGTAACATTCCAGCATCGTTACAGATGGAATGGAACTCCTACGCGAGTCACTGTAGGACGCTATCCTTCCACTTCCCTGAAGGATGCCCGCATTGCCGTGGGCGAGATGCGCGCATTGTACACTAAGGGCATTAACCCAAAAACCTATTTTGCCAGCAGCTCTGGAGAGTTAACTCTTCTTGAGTGCCTTAACGCGTGGTGGGATAAGTATGTGACCGGCCTTAAAGAGAACACTCGTATTCTCTACAAATCGGTCGTGTACAACACCATGTACACAGAATTTCGGGATGTTCCCGTATCCAGCATTCCCGTTTCGCTTTGGGTGCAGTTCTTCGATAAGCAGGAAAAGAATAATAAAAAAAAGGCCAGAGTGTTGCTGCTCCAGCTGCGTTCAGTGATGAACTGGTGTATCAGCCGGCAACTGATCACATCCTGTGAAGTTTTGAAGTTAAGCGTGAAAAATATCGGAAAAAAGCCTGATGTAGGTGTTCGGGTTTTAACTTACACAGAGCTGGCAAAGGTATGGTTAGCTTTGGAAAATAACAAGGTATTTTCCTCCAACAAGTTACTTCATCAAATGTTGTTACTTTGGGGAGCCAGGCTCTCCGAACTGCGGCTATCGACGTATGCAGAGTTCAATATGGATGACTTAATCTGGACCACTCCAACAGCACACTCAAAAATGGGCAATGTTATTCGTCGTCCGATATTTGAACAAATACAGCCTTACGTCGAGCGCCTGATCTCTATGGGGAATCCAGTGATGTTCCCCGGCCAAGATTTGGATAAGGCAATAGACCGATCGTCATCTAATTTGTACATGAAAAATCTCAGGAAAAAGATTGATATACCTGAATGGCGCACGCATGATTTCCGGCGCTCATTAGTAACAAATTTATCTGGAGAGGGAGTAATGCCCCATGTCACCGAAAAGATGCTGGGGCATGAACTTGGTGGTGTGATGGCTGTTTATAACAAGCATGATTGGCTGGAAGAGCAACGTAAAGCCTATGAGCTTTACGCTGATAAAGTCTTCTGGCACGTTAAACAGCTCGGTTAACCCCGCCATCTTCAATCCATTTAAAAACCGCCTTGCGACTGTATCTCGCCGGGTGGGTCAAAACAGGCAATGGGAAGCCATGTTTCTTACGTAAACGCCATAATGCCGTGCGTGCCTTACCGATCTCAGCCATCACTTCCTGCTCAGTCATATAGTCAGTGCTCATATTAATCTCCGCTTTCCCGCTGCATCGGGCTTAATGGTGCTGTGACATGTCACAGCTTGATTTTGATGTCATGCCAGCCAAAAGTTTGCCAGCATGTTGAATCGCCTATCTTGTAGAAATAACATCCATCTGGATCACCCGGCAGCGCATCCCCGCACTTACCGCACCGCTTCTGCTTTAGCTCAGCCAGAATCCTCTCAAGCTCTGCATTGTCTTTGCGAATGAGCAGGGTGATATACTCATTCATATCGTAAGGCTCCCTGAAAGGGCGACGTGTCGCGCAGTTCTGCCGGAGCATCTCCAACTCTTGCTGATCCAGAGTCAGCTCCAGCTTCCCTAATCCTTCCTCTGCCTGGCGTTGTCGCTGAGCTGCTTTACGTTCTGCAGCCGACTTACTCATATGCGACTCCCTTTGAGCTGCTAAGCTCAAATGAGGGGGTACGACTATGTGCGGACGCTTCACTCAGTACAGAACACGTGAAGAATATCTGAAGGAGTTTGCCGACGAGGTAGAGCGGCAGATTGCCCATGACCATGAGCCGATCGGCAGGTATAACGTCGCTCCAGGCACACGTGTTTTGCTTCTCAACCAGCGCGATGACAAGTTGCATCTCGATCCCGTTCACTGGGGCTACGGGCCCGAATGGTGGGATAAAGCCCCACTGATTAACGCCAGAGTCGAAACGGCAGCAACAGGCAGGATGTTCAAGCCGTTGTGGAACCACGGACGCGCGATAGTCATGGCCGATGGCTGGTACGAATGGAAGCGTGACGGCAGCAAGAAACAGCCATACTTTATCTACCATGAATCCGGTGAACCCATTTTCTTCGCCGCCATCGGTAAAGCGCCATACGACAAGGAGAACGATAACGAAGGCTTTGTCATTGTCACAGCCGAAAGCGATAAAGGGCTGGTGGACATTCACGACCGCAGGCCGCTGGTTATTGAGCCTAAATCCATCATGGAATGGCTCGACCCTGAAACCAGCAGCGAACGGGCCAGTGAGATAGCCAAAGATGAGTCCGTGCCGGCTGATGAGTTCACTTGGCATCCTGTGGCTAAAACGGTCGGTAACGTTAAGAACCAGACCGCTGACCTGATTGAAGAGATTGATGATCCGGTTCTTTAATGGAAAAGACATCACTCACCTCCTACATGCTGGAATTCAATAACCCACACCCACGGGTTAGCCTGCCAACTGGCTTCGCCGTAGATTTTGCTCCAGATGATTGAGAACTGAAGCTGGGCGTCATTTATTGCTGCTTGCGGAGCATCGGCCCACCATTGTGGCCCCCACATCGCCTCCCCAAGGGTTTTGATGCCTTCAGCCGTAACGTCTTCCGCACTGATATCCTTCAATCGCTCCAAACGAACTCCGGTAATCTCCAGCGCTACGCGGGAGGCCCAGCGCGGCATATGTATAGATGGGGTCCACTTGTCGATCACGGCTGGTTTATTGCATTTCTCAATTGGCACCCGGTGTGTCTGCTGCGTCCAGCTCTGCTGCTCACTTGCCTTATAAACCAGTGTGGCCACGTCAGTAGCCCGGCTATGTACGCGGAACGTCTCACGCACCCAAAGGCGATCACCAACTTCACCGAACGGGCATAATGTCGAGGCAAGCCGACAGCCAACGTAGCTCACAGCACCACCTTTACCACGCACAACCGGATTTTCCATGCCACGCTCATGATCGAGTTTGATGATCCGGCGCGTCTGCGTCTTTCTGCCGTCGAGAACTGCACGAACCATGTCGGCGTTGAAAATGATTGGTCGCTCTTTCATGATGGCTCTCCTGCGCGGAGTTGCTGACCTAAAGCATAACGAGCGTCAACAGGGTCTTCACCTTCTTCGGTATCTAGATAATCACCGTTAACGCTATCAACCATTGCCTTACAGCAGATGTTGCAGCAACGATAAGTCATCAGCTCTCCGTCGAACTTACACACCGTGCTGCGGTGAACCTCTTCCGGTTGGATATCGCCATAGCAAACGAAACAGGTATATTTTTTACGACCGGTGACTATTTTATTTGATAACTCCACATCGTCCTGATCACCGAAGTCACCCTGAAACAGGTCAAAATCTAAAGCACAGTCGATTTCATCTTTGCTATACATCACTCACCATCCTTAGCTGCACGGAGCCATATACAAACAGCACCATCATCCGAGTCATGAATAGAACCAACGAACCATCCATCACCTGCAGGCGATTCTGGATTCCAGTTAGAAAGGTCTGCGCCATCAATATCAGGATCGGACATTTCCTCATCCCGATATTCGACTGACCATTCCAATCCCTGAGATTCCATCCAGCTTTTGAATTCGTCATTTGGTATGTATTCACGGCCATCACAAAAAGCCAGGTAATCTGGATGCGTCCAGTAACCGTAATCATCACGCTGAACTTCAATTGGCTGAATCATTCGATAGCTCCCGTGCATTTTTTGCCAGAACTGAACAGCCAAGGCTGCTCACTCAAAGGTTTAGTTTTATCGTATGGGCGCTGGATCATTTGGCACCGCCAGATTTCATGAAGGTTGCATGAGCTAACAGGCTGAGCGTGCCGTAGTAATCACCCATATTGAATTTGATGAGGTGCATATACCCGCGATTGTGAAGCTTCACAGGTATGCAGCAGCCCATTTGAAGACGCCTGACATGGCGTGGTGCTTTAGTGGACATAAATTTGGCTCCCATACTGAGCATGAAGATGCTGGTTCAGCTTTTCAGCGAGGTTCTGAGCTTTGATGGGGTTTGAGATAAGCCCATAATCGGCACACAACCAGCCGGCTTGCTGGTGGCAGTAGCTGAAAGTTATGAATCCAACTGTGATGGCATCGGTTGGCGTCTGCATGGGAACCCCTCCATGCCCGGAGTGGGGCCGTTCAGCACTCGGTTGATCACTTCACTGGCAAAAGATTTTTCGCCAGGCAGATCGAGCGCAATCGAAAGGGTGGTCTGGACCATCTTTAAGTGGGCGTTCTGCTCGATGTAGGTTGCCAGCAAGTCAAACTTCACATACTGCCCATTAGGGCATGACCGCATATAGGCCATCTCGTGGTTCATCTGCATCATGTAATCAGGCTGGAAGCGCTCTACCTGTGAATCTGGGGAGGCTTTAACGAGTGCCTGACGAATATCGAGGCGAACGGCCAGAGCACGCAGCAGGCAGGAGATATCCGTGAAGGATTTATCCAGCTCTTTTGCTTTACCGAAAGCTTCGGAAACCAGCTCTGACGTTGTTAATTCTGCTACTTCTGCCATGTGTGTACCTATCAAATTCAGGCTGCACGAATCCCTTGCCAGATTGGCAATAATTCAGAAGGCCTTGGTGTATTTAATTGGCTGGTGGAGCACTGCATTAATCCACAGCCTGTCTCCGCTGAGTGAGGTGGGGTCAGGAGTTGAACCTGCATCAGGTGGATCGACCTGACTATCACCGGATATCCCACATCGGCAAGGCCGTTCGCTTAGCGTCTCAAAGCGTTCAACAAAGACCCGCCTTGCAAATGCCCTTGCCTGATGTGAAAAAAGTGCGGGTAAACCGGGTTATAAATTCCCTGGTTAGGAGGTAACCGGATACCCGCCAAGACTACACACAGCATTAGAACCTCTGGAGATGGCTTGGTAACACCTGTTAGCCATCTGGTAGAGCTAAAGGTAATTAAAGTTACAGTTGTTGTCAATGGGTTTGGTAACAAGAGTTACATATGGAGGCGAAAATAAACCCGTGGGTACGGGTTTGGAGGGTTAAAGTTCTTGGACTACCTGAACGACTTTGCCAAGAATGCGACAGGTATTGTCACACTGGATCGGGTTAAAAATTGGATTAAGGGGCATCAGATATCGGTAAGGGCCATCAACCACCATTTTTTTCACGGTGGCATCAGAACTGCCATCAATAACGGCCACAACAATTTTACCGTTCAGATCATCAAACGAACCATAGTTCGGCTCCACTATGACAGTAGAACCTTCTGGGATGCTTGGATACCCATTTGGATTAGTCATAGATTCGCCTCTGACGTCCAGGGCAAATGCATCTTCAGAAACCTTCACAGTAGTAGAGCACCATCTAATTACATCACTCAGCCGAGCTGCTGCATACGAATCAGTCCAGCCACCTGCCTGAACGGAAGATATGACAGGCACCGATATCATCGGCGGAGAGATTGGTTTTAGCCTTGTATCATCCTTGACGTGATCACCCGTTCCATAGAGCAACCATTCTGGAGAGCAGGTAAGAGTTTTCGCCAGCTGATGAAGGTTTTCACCTGCCGGTCTAACCGTTCCGTTCTCCCATTTGGTTACAGATACCCGGCTAACTCCAAGTAGCTTAGCCAACTGTTGCTGTGTGTAGTCCAGTTGGGTACGTCTCTGTCTAATTCGATCATTCATCTCGGTTTTCATGTAACCAATGTTACGCGAATCCGATGTAAAAGATGTTTGCGTAATTTGGTAACTTTTGTTACCTTCATCTAATTCCAAAAGAGGAGACATAAATGTACAAAAACCTTGTCATTCAGCATTTCGGTGGCGTTGTGAAAACCGCCGATGCTTTAGGTATTAAACACCCGGCAATTTCTCGCTGGGGCAGTGTAATCCCTGAAAAACAGGCGATGCGTCTCGAACGTATTACTAAAGGAGCTTTGCGTTATGAGCCAACGCTCTATGAGACAAACCATAACCGATCGGCGAAAGCCTGATAACTACCAAAGGTAAAGGCAAATGGTGGAATTACAGCAGATTGTGATTCAGGCATGTAAGCAGTACGAAGGCACGAATAGAGAGATTGCTGAATTCATGGGATTGAAATATGGCGAGTTTAACAACCGCCTGCACATGAAAAACGGCACACGATTCTTCGATATGGACCAGCTGGCATTCCTGCAACACGTGGTAGGTCATCCGTTCCTGGCAGACTACTTTGCTGCTCAGTTTGGGATGCTGGTGGTTGATAACCCGAATCCGGAGCTGGTGGATAACGTGGACCTGTTTACTTTGCAGATGCGCGCAGACGCTGCCAGAGGTTTAGCAGCACAGGGCAAGCTGGATGCTGAAGAGGATGGGGTGGTTGAGTATCACGAACTGAAGTCAGTAACACAGAGCGTTATGAAGTCCATTCGCTACACCATGCAGGGTGTACTGACCTGGGCAGCGTTGCACGGTATGCAGGCCGATGCAGCAGATTTGATGGTGGGCAGAAAAGTTGATGCCCAGGAGATTGCAGCTCCCGGGCATCGTCGCACTTAAGTCACTTTTAGCGGAGACACAAGCACATGAACAGTTTACTTAAAAAAGCTGGCATACCGCAAATGCGTTGTAAGCCATTGCCGGGTGGTAAATCACCGGTGCCGTATTGCTATGAGTCCAGATTAACTGGCGAAGCGGTGAACAGCAACTACCAGGCTGAAGAGTCACGGGTAGAAATCATGAAGGTCTGGCAGCAGGTCAACGAACTGGCATCAGAGGGAGGGCTGCGTGGATGAAGACAGCCAAAACCTCAAAAGGAAATACCGGGATCATCGCGGCGTTCTGGTCACTGTCATCCGCTGGGACCGTATCAACCAGCAAGTCATCTACCTACGTGAAGGGTATCCGTATGAGTGCATGCAGCCTCTGGAACTCTTCATCAAGAAATTCACGAGGGTTATATGAGCGTTAAGTTATCCGCATACGTTTGGGACGGCTGCGCTTTGTCTGGCATGAAGTTGTCGGAGGTGGTGATCATGGCTCGACTGGCTGACTGGTGTAATGACGAAGGAGTGTGCTGGCCAAGCGTGGCAACTATTGCGCGTCAGATTGGAGCTGGTGAAAGCACGGTTCGTAATGCGATCGGCAAGCTGGTGAAGGATGGATGGTTAAGCCGCCGTCAGCGCCGCCAGGGCAACCGGAACGCGTCGAATGTTTATCAGCTAAACGTGGCAAAGCTGCGTGCTGCCGCCTCTAAAGTTCACCCGCCAGAATCTGACACCTCAGAATCTGACGCGTCAAAATTTGAGGCATCAAAATCTGACCCGTCGAAATCCCAGCGTGAAAACGGTTTTGACCCTCTGAAATCTGGGGGCGATCCGTTAGTAAATTCAAAACAAGAACCATCAGATAAAAAGACTTCTTGTCAGCCTGCTGCGCAGACCGACCCTGAAGTGGTTTTGACTGACATGGCTAAGCAGGTATTAACCCACCTCAACCGGATTACCGGACAGCGATACCAGGTGAGCAAGTCTTCGATGGAGAACATCCGGGCCCGGCTGGGTGAAGGGTTTACCACTGACGAGCTGATCCTGACGACCGATTACCTGAACGCCAAGTGGGCCAATGACCTGAAGATGGCTGAATACCTTCGCCCCACGACGATGTTCCAGCCAACGAAGTTTCAGGGGTACCTCAGCGGCGCTAACGGCTGGCTCAAAGCAGGCCGACCAAAGTGCGTAAACGGGGAGTGGGTCAGGGAGAACGGCGAAACCATCGGCAACAAGCGTGAAGACCACACCGAACGTGACGCAGCCTACCGTCGCTTCATTGGCAGCGGAAAACCTCTTAGAAACCCAAGCCAGCTGGAAGAAATGGTTAAGGCTGAAGCCAGCAGGGCAAACGTTCGTTCGATGAATGCCAGTTTCGCAGTGAGCCGCTGGAACAGCATCTGGAAAGACTGCGCACAGCGCACATCGGGGAGTAACGCAGCATGAATATTCGTGAATTGGCTGTCGAGTTTGTCCGAAAAAACCCTGGCTGCACTTCAACGCAGATCGCCAACGGTGCAGGTATACCGCGCCGCCTGATCCAGCCGCTGATGACCGAGCTTTACACCCAAGAAGTTGTGACCCGATATGCGCGTAAGGCACATCCATTTTTCTACCGCTTACCGCTGGAATCCGATCGGGCATGCCTGGGACCTAAGTATGAAACGCACCGTGCGAAGGCTGTTGAACTGGAGAAGTGTGGTTTATGGCGACGTGCGGCCCGTGAATGGCTTCAGGCGATGGATTCAACCATCAACGAAGAGGCCCGAGACAAGGCTGCTACACGCCGGGAGTACTGCATAAGTCATGGCTGCGTTGGCATTCTGACTGATGTCTCCAGCGTTAATTCTGTGTCCGTTCCGGCCATTGATCTGTGGAGGGACTGATGAAAAGCAGACTACGGGCGCATCTCAACCGGCATGAAATTTTTTATCACAGTATTCGCATCGCAAGCGTATTGATTGCTCTGCTCTTTTTGGCTCTGGTTATGGAGATGGTAAGCAAATGACTTCACTTTCAGTAGTACACAAGAACCGCGACGATTCAGAAACCGATATCGTCCCACGCAAAACCTATTTCGCAGGGCTGAAAGAGTTTTACGTCGAGCCTGGCTACAACGTTCGTGAGATTGATCAGCAGCACGTTGAAGAATTCCGTGATGCGTTCATACAGGGCGAAGAAGTCCCGGCACTGATTGTACAGGTCACCGAGCAGGGCCTGAAAATCATTGATGGTCACCATCGCTACTACGGCGCGTTGATGGCGATTGAAGCTGGCCATGAAGTCGCCCGCCTGGAATGCAAAGACGCTAAGGGGTCAGAGGCTGATCGCATTGCGCTGATGGTCACCAGTTCTCAGGGGCGTGCGCTGTTGCCGCTGGAACGAGCCGCTGCTTACCAGCGTCTGATGAACCAGGGCTGGACTGAAGCGGAGATTGCTAAAAAAGTAAAACGTTCGGTAGCTGACGTTGAGCATCATCTTCAGTTACTGGATTGCGGTGACGAGCTGATCGGTATGGTACGTGCCGGAGAAGTGGCCGCAACCACAGCAGTGTCGATGTCCCGTGAATTCGGTACCAAAGCGGGCAGTGTTGCAACGCAGGAGTTGGCGAAGGCCAAAGCAGCCGGCAAGAAGAAACTGACCAAAGCCGCAGCCATGCCACAGTTCAGCGCCATCAAAGCACGCCGCCTTGTCGAACTGCTGGGGGATGCCGAGGTAGGGATGATGTCAGGCGGTTGCAAGTCGCTGGTGGTACGTGAAGAACTGATGGATGAAATCACCGCCATCCTGAAGGAGTACCGTAAAGGGGTTAAGGGTGATGCACCTGAAGCCGGTAATGATGACACCGTGACTGAAAACCCATTGCCGCTGACCAAAGCGGAAATCATCTCTCAGAGTGGTGTGGCCACCTGGGCATGTGCGGCTGCGGCGTTCGGCGATATTGATGCCTTCACCTTCAGCCAGTCGAAGTATGCGCACACATGGGCCGCTGACTCAGTTGAAAATCCAGAGGCGGTAGTCATTCCACAGGAGACGATCCGCAAGGCTGTCAGTTATATCAACAGCTATGGTGACACAAGCGAACTGCGCGAGTGGGTGAATAAGAACTATCAGGATGAGGCTGTTCAGGAAGAGATGTTCCTGCGCTTCAGCACCGTGTACCGGGAAAATCAGAGCGACGTTAAATCAGCTGCTGAATTCCTGAAGTTACTGAACTGCACCCTGAGCGCCAGCTGGACGAATATCCGCACCTTAAGGGCAGCGGTAAAGCAGGCGATTGGCGAACTGGCGGGGGCGGCTCAATGAAATACGGGCTTATCTACGCTGATCCACCCTGGCAGTATGGCAACACCGTTAGCCGCGGTGCCGCCGATGGCCATTACAACACCATGAACCTGACCGAACTGAAGAGGCTCCCCGTGTGGGAGCTTGCTGAAGATAACTCTGTTCTGGTGATGTGGTACACCGGGACACACGTTGAAGAGGCGCGTGAACTGGCAGAGGCGTGGGGGTTCGATGTACGGCAGATGTTCTGCTTCACATGGGTGAAGTTTAACCCCCTGGCTGAGCAGCGTTTCAATAAGGCGATCACCGAGCAGACTATCTTCGACTTCACCGAGCTGCTGGACATGCTTAATGCTGAGACCCGGATGAATCCCGGCAATTACACGCGGGGTAATCAGGAGTCTGCGCTGGTGGCAGTCCGGGGAACGGGGCTGGAGCGAAGCAGCCGATCGGTAAAGCAGGTGATCTACTCATGCCAGGGTGAGCACAGTACCAAACCGGCAGAGGCCAGATTCAGGCTTGAAGAGCTTTATGGCGATGTGCCACGCATTGAACTGTTCGCCCGCCGCCCGTCAGAGGGATGGGATATATGGGGCAATGAGTGTGAGAACAGCATCCAACTGGTACCGGGGAGGGTTGCTTGAAGTTAACCTTGCCATTTCCACCAAGCGTTAACGGGTATTGGCGTTCCACAGGGAAGGGAACGCTAATCAGCGCAAGAGGGCGCACGTACCGCGTCAATGCCATCGCCTCAGTCTGGGAGCAGCTTAAACGCCGCCCACAGCCAATCACCCATGAAATTGATATCCCCGTCATCCTGTACCCACCGACCCGCGCTAAGCGTGATTTAGACAACTTTCTGAAAGCCTTATTCGACAGCCTGACATATGCCGGAGTATGGGCTGATGACAGCCAGATAAAGCGGATGTTCGTGGAATGGGGTGATGTGACATGTCACGGTAAGGCGGAGGTGACGATCAATGAATTTCATCGTAAAAACAACGATGTCACGTTGTCCGAATAAGGCCAGGGATGTATATTTATACAGTCACTTCGTTACGTTTTGCATGCAGGCGAGCGTAACCACAATAAGCGGAGACAAGTATGAATCAGTTACTCGTAATTGATGGCGTTTCTGTACGCCAGGATAACTCAGGGCGGTATTGCCTGAATGATTTACATCGGGCTGCTGGTGGAGAGGATCGGCATAAACCGGCGAACTTCTTCCGTCAGGAGAACATCAAGACACTGTGTGCAGAAATCGACCGTTGCTCAGATTTGAGCATCGGGTCGGTTGAGTCGATTCGTGGCGGACCCAATCAGGGAACCTACGTCAGCAAAGAGCTGGTGTATGCATATGCCATGTGGAGCAGCGCGGTATTCAATCTGAAGGTCATCCGAACCTTCGACGCAGTGGTGACCGGGCAACAAATTAGCCAGCGTTCTGACCAGGTGCAGGCAGGTGTAATCCTCCTTGAGTCTGCATCACGTATGCTGAACTTCTCAAACTCTTCCAAGCTGGGCGCATATCAAAAGCTACAGGAGTTTGCTGGCCTGCCGAACATGATGCCCTCATACGCTATCGACGCCCCATCTGATTCGGTAGACGGTTCAAGCCGTCCCACAATGGCTCTGACGACGTTGCTACAGAAACATGGCATAACTTTGCCTACAGCAGATGCATTCCAACGTTTGAAAGAAATTGGAATCGTTGAACGCATGTCCCGGCCCAGCAATTCGCCACGGGCACGTGGGGGAATGAAGCTGTTCTGGTCCATTACGAGCAAAGGACTGGCGTTTGGGAAGAACATCACCAGCCCCAGTAGTCCCCGTGAGACACAGCCGCACTTCTACAACACGAAGGCACAAGAGCTGATCCGTTTAATGGTCAGCTCCAGCGCTGCATAAGGGGTATTGATGAGAGCGTTACTCAAGCCCTGCGTACAGTCCGATCTCGGTGTGGTTCTGTTAAAGCCTGGCCGTGACCTGATGCCTTTATTTCACCAACGCCGAATCCTTATCAGCAGCGAACCTGAGTATATGCATGGCCATGCGTCCGGGGCCGTTGCTGATGTAGGCCAGCCACTGTTGGACGATCCGGCCATATTGTCGTTCTTCACACATCAGAGGGTGATAAATGCCGCCGGCGGGATTGATGCGCTGGAGAATCATCTCAGGAAGGGTATCGGTTGCCAGTGGCACGGAGACTGGCACTCTACAGATCACACGACAATGAGAACGGATGAGGGCGCGGTCAGGTTGTGCTGGCACCACGATAACGAACTACGTGAAATGGCATCGCTTCCAAAGCTCCTGGCAATATCTCAGGTTAACTCTGCCAAGTGGATTATTCAGTCAGCGCTGGTGGCTTTTCATCTACCAGAGGGGCATCAGCTGACGCTTCCAGAACTCTGCTGGTGGGCCGCTACCAAAAACGTTATCGACCTGATGCCTGAACCGGCAGCGCGCCGGGTTCTGAAGATGGGAGCAGAAAAGATAGCTACGGGAGTAATGCGGGAGTCCGAGATTGTCCCTTCAAGAACGGCCACAAGCATTCTGGAAGAACAGGCCAAGCAGGTACTGGAGATGGCCATTGATCCGGAGACACCAGAAACATTCCTGTTGAGGCCCAAGCGTCGTCGCTGGACCAATGAAAAGTATACCCGGTGGGCAAAATCTCAGCCTTGCCTTTGTTGTGGCAAGCCTGCTGATGATCCTCATCACCTGATTGGTTACGGCCAGGGTGGAACGGGAACCAAAGCGCATGACTTATTCGTGATCCCGCTATGCAGAGCGCATCACGATGAACTTCATGCGGACATGCGGTCGTTTGAAGCGAAGTACGGCACTCAGCCAGAAATGCTTTTGCGAACGCTCGACAGAGCCCTGTCACTGGGCGTGATCGCCACGGGCAAAAAATAGCGGAGACAAAGATGCGTAACATGAAATATGTGCTTGAGTGCTGGGGTGGATGGGCGGCTTCTGAGGGGAGTGGAGTTGACTACTCACCGATTGCTGCTGGATTCAAAGGGCTATTGCCTGCGGAATCAAACCAACGACCATCTTGTTCAGATTTTGACGGGATAATCATCGATAGTTGTATAGCCAGACTTAAAAAATTCAAACCTGAAGAGTATGAATTAGTAGTTGCTCACTATCGTTATAACATTTCCCTGAGAACTATTGCTCGTCGCCGTCATTGTGCAGATGGGACAGTAAGAAAGGAGATGCAAACTGCAGAGGGATTTGTGTGTGGTGTTCTTTGTATGCTTAACATTACTTTAGAAATGGACAATTTCTAAGTTTGGCTGCTACCGTTAATTGAGGGGGCTATGTTGTATTTTCCTGAAGCATAGTCCTGTCTTAGCGTCGCTAATTGCATCTTTGTGGCCGAGTAAATTTTACGAGCCTGAATTTTTGTTTCATCATCTGCATAAGCATCATCGATGACCGATTTTTGTTCTTTCAAATCTCGTTTTAGGCCGGAACGCAAACTCACAAGTGCGTGAGGCTCCATAAATCGGCAATAAATGTATAAGCCAATAAAAGATATGAGTGAACTAACCACGGGGACACAAAGAGCGGCAACCTCTTGAAGACTACCATCAAGATAACGAGTTAAACCCATCATAAGCGAACCTAAACCCGCAGTGCTCAGAACGCCATTACGTATGTTTGACGTTGATGTATCAGATGCGCTGTTGTTGCTCATTTGTTGTTACCGCCATGATTTTCTAATTGTTTAACAATTGGAGAATCAAGTGACAAATTTACAGTTTTCTCACTGACTAGATGCCCTTCATGAAAATGGCGGATGATGAAAACTTGGTCTTTTTTAAATTTTCCAGCGATAAAGTAACCCAAAGCATAAAAAAACTTCCATGCGAAAGGGGACAGGATCGCTAATCCCGTCCACATGACGAAAGAATAAATTGTTTCAAGGGCTTCGGGTTCACTCACTCAGAGAATTTTCCTGTCTGCTGCTGCGCGATGTCGGATGACTCGTGAAATCACATACTCAGTACGCTGTGAACGAGCTGTGGTTTTAGTAATAATAGACAGAGAAACCTCATACATATCGCCTTTTGTAAAGCTCTTCTCGCTATCCTTAACGCGAGTCATGAAGCCCTCGTCTTCCATACGAACAGAAAGTTCTTTCCCATCGTATACCATCTTCCAACCACGATTTGAATCGAAATTAACTTGAGTGATAATCACATTAGTGGTTTTAGTTTGGGTCTTTTCGTCAGATAAAGATGCTCTTGGAAGAGGCGTAAAGTCTTGAACTGCTTCACCTTCCACACTGAAAACAGGCTTTTTTACCCCTTCTAATTCGATTTGGAACGATGGTGCGCGTTCATCATTCAAGGGCTGGGTAATAACTTCATTCATCGCCTTCCTGATTACAGGATCGGCAACAAGTCTAGCTACAGTTGTGTTTATCTCCAGTTCACCGTCTTCAAACTGAATAGTTGACTTCTCAGAGCCTGCAACAGTATTTATGTTTAATATTCGCTTATCTTTCAGCCTACTAGCTACACCAAACGCAGTCCCACCGACCACAGTTGCTGAAGCAACGCTTATACCGAGGTATTTCATGACTTCAAGAGCCCCAGCACTCTTGATCATAAGAGCAAATTCAATGACTAAGGAACCTGCTTTAGCCGGAGCCGTAACTTCAAGTTCTAAGGTGCTTTCTTTGTTGATGATGTCATCTGCTCTGTTGACCATTTTGGCGAATTCAACAATCGACATACCTAGGTCATAAGCGTTCATCTTATGGTTTGCGATGTCTGAACCTTCTGCAGCGCCATAATGAACTGAAAATCTTTTAAACTCTTGCTGATCAGCCAATTTAACATTCCTTCGAAAAATGTGATTGTTTATAGGAATAAAAAAAATCGATAAGTGAAGCTTCGGAAGGGTAAAAGTACGCCCAAAACTATTGCGAATTATTAATGAGATTGAAGAATACAAAAAAGGTTATGCGTACGCAAAGGTTACTTTAACGTGATAAGGGTGGTCACTTAGACACAACGCTTAACCTCAAAAAGGTTCTTTAGAGGAACCAGCGGGCCACTGATAGGCCACAGATTCCAGCCTCGGCATAAGTCGGGGCTTTTTTATGCCCCTCAATTGTTGAGAGGACGCTACAGCATAAGGGGGCGAAATGTCCGATCCGCTATCGGGAGGAGTAGTTGTTACGGCGGCCGGGTTAACAGGGGCGAGCATCTTTGGTCTGTTTACTGGCACTGATTATGGTGTCGTATTCGGAGCGTTCGCCGGTGCAGTTTTCTACGTTGCTACTGCTGCTGACCTGACTCTGATACGGCGTGCAGCCTATTTTCTCGTTTCATACTTCGTTGGCATCTACGGTGCTGGGTTAGTTGGTTCAAAGTTGTCGTTATGGTCGGGCTACAGTGATAAGCCGCTTGATTCTCTGGGGGCAGTAATCATCTCTGCTGTGGCCATCAAGACATTAACCTTCTTCCTTGAGCAAGACCCCACCACCTGGCTACAGCGATGGAGAGGGGGAACCAATGGCAATAAGTGATCCGCTACTGATCGCAAACGTAATTACGTGCACTGCGATTGTTGTCCGGTTAATGGCATTCCGTAAGCCGGGAGCAAAACATAACTGGTGGGCATCCTGGCTGGCATATCTGCTGGTCCTGTCATATGCGACGGTGCCTTTCCGGTTTTTCTTCCATTGTTACGGTTCGCCCCACTGGGCCGCCGTAGCTATTAACCTCATCATCTGCGCTGCCGTCTTCCGGTCACGGGGGAATGTGGCTCAGCTACTTCATGTATTGAGACCACAATGAACCTAAACCAATTACAACGGGCGGCTGGCATCAGCGCTGGATTAGCTGCGCGCTGGTATCCACATATTGATGCGGCAATGACTGAGTTTGGCGTTAACAGTCCGCTGGAAAAAGCAATGTTCATCGCGCAGTTGGGGCATGAATCAAAAGGGTTCACTGCCGCTCGCGAGAACTTTAACTACAGCGTTCAGGCGTTGATCGACACGTTCGTGCCGGAAAGGCTTACCAAAGACCAGGCTCTGATGCTTGGACGTAAGCCTGGCGAGAATGCTCTGTCATTAGAGCGGCAGCGGGCGATTGCCAATCTGGTGTACCAGAAACGCTTCGGCAACAACCAGCCCGGCGATGGGTGGAAGTATCGCGGCGGTGGGCTTATCCAGACAACGTTCCTTGATAACTACCGCGCCACGGGTAATGGCATCAAGCTGGATTTGGTGAGTAACCCGGAGTTGATAGAGCAGGATCAGAACGCTGCCCGATCGGCGGCATGGTTCTTCGTGTCGAAAGGTTGCCTTCAGTGGGCTGGTGCGATTATCAAATGCACTCAGGTCATCAACGGTGGGCAGAACGGCATTGAAGACCGGACTAAGCGTTATAACCTGGCTAAATCGGTACTCGTATGATGGCGTTCGCCGGGGAGTGGCTGGTAGATAACTGGCGTGCTGTTCTGGTGGCTGGCTTGATGTTTCTGTGCATGGGCTTTGCGATGTCAGCAAACAGCTATAAGGCATCAGCTGATAAGCAAAAGGTACTGGCTGTAACGGCCCAAAACCTTGCAGACAGCCGAAAGGAAACCATTGATGACTTGCAGAGACGCCAGAAAAGTGTGGCGGCGCTGGATGCCAAATACACGAAGGAGTTAGCAAATGCTAAAGCTGAAAATAATGCTCTGCAGTCTAAGCTTGATCTTGGTGGCAGGGTGCTCGTCAAAGGCTCCTGTAAAAATCCCGCCACCACCACCTCCAGCGTGGGCGATGGAACCTCCGTCGAACTCTCTTCAGTTGCTGGACGAAACGTTCTCGGTATCAGAGCCGGAATCAAAAGCGACCGAACCAAAATAGCCACGTTACAACAGTATATCAATGAGCAGTGCCTAAGATGACTTAACCTCATCTTAGGCACTATGCCTCACTACGAAGAACCCAGCAAATTTCCGAAGGGACTAACACGAGTTGTTTTAAGGGAATGGTTCATCTGTGGATACATAGCGTAACCAAAGACTTCAATACCATAATAATTGTTATTAAAATCTTTGTAAGGATTACTCAATGCTACATTCGAGTAACCGCGATTTTTGAATACGTGAGATGAATAGTATTCGTTGGCTTCTTTAAGCAATTGGTCATCACTCTCAGGGAGGGTGCTGGACATTACCACCCAGCCAGCGGCATTCATCATGTTCATGTATTGTTCAGCAATACTCATTACAAGTGATGGCTGGATAGCAAGATTGCTGCAAATAGCCAAGAACACGTCCATTGTTAATGGGGTTTTTCCAGACTCGATTTTATTAAAACCACTCGGTGCTTTACCTAAACGCTCAGCCAATATAGCCTGCTGAATTCCTCTTTCTAGACGGTATTCTTTGAGTATTAAGGTGGCGATACTTGTTAGGTTTGTGTGACGCTGTGTGCTTTCATCGACCATTTTTGAATCTCCTAAGAGGTAAGGTGCTTTCTTTGCAGGAATTCGTATTTCCTTGTGGGTAATTTAATTTCCTGTGAGGAAATTGGCAAGTCTTTTTTCTTATTTATCCTTTATTCTTGCACTCACTACTGTTCACTAAGCACAGATTTGATATTTTTCTGTGTTTATTCAGCTGGTTAAGTTAGGTCTCAACGGGAGGGGTAATGGCCTCTAATTCACCCTGGCATAACCTCTACAACACTAAGCGCTGGTATCGCCTGCGCTATCACCAACTCCAGAAGCAGCCGCTGTGTGAGTTCCATCTCAAACGCAATCAGATTATATCCGCCGCCATCGTTGACCACGTCACGCCGCATAAAGGTGACGAATCGCTTTTTCACGATCCCGATAACCTTCAGAGCTTATGCAAACGATGTCACGACTCAGTAAAGCAACGCATGGAGAAGGGCGGAACGGTGACTGAGTTCGACGATGAAGGCCGCGTTATCTGGTAAGAGGAGCATTGCATGAAGGACTTGAAGATAGAATATCGCGATGGGCAGCTGGTTGAGTTCAGCATTGATGGGATTGTGTTTAACTCAGTTACTGCAATCGGATTGAGCCATGAGATTGGTGCGACAATGCCTTCTGTCAGCATGTCTATATCCATCGGAAGCGGAAAGACACTGGTACCCTCCAGCCTGTGCCGGCAGAACCAACAAATTATCGAGAAATGACAATTGTTCTCGTTTAATGGTCGAAAACTTCCCAGTTTGGTGCGAGATTATTCAAGTGAGACAGATTCTCATCTGAATCCGATGATGGTAGGGGGGGGGGTTAAAACTCTGGAGGCAAATATTTAAAGACCGCGCTCCCAGATTTATTTTTAAAAACGTCCAGAAAAAAAGGAAAAATTAATGGCACAGCGAGGCAGAAAGTCTCTGGCTGCGACCTCTGCTGTCTCGCTGCCGGCATTGGCTGAAAGCAGGATCCAGCCTTCATTGCATCTCAGCGATCCGGAGATCACCGTCTGGATAAGACTTGTAAATGACAACCCAGCAAGTTCATTCACCGAAACGCACCGCGACATGATGGAGATGTATTGCCGCCATGTTGTGCAGTCGCGCTTACTTACTACTCAGATTGAAGATTTCGAATTGGAATGGCTGTCGCGTGAAGATGGTCTTAAGCGTTATGACAAGCTGCTTACCATGCGAGAACGGGAAGTGCGCTCTGCATCATCTCTAGCAACGCGGCTTAGAATTACCCGGCAGGCAACCGCCGAACCAAAAACGGTGGGCCGTGCAAATAACAATCTTGCGCGAGATAAAAAGCCCTGGGAGATTGACTGAGGCTTTTAGCAGATGGCTAATAAAACGCTTACCCGCGCTGAAAGAAATATCGCTTGGTGCGAAAAACACATCCTGATCCCTGAAGGCAAGTTTGTAGGCAAGCCCTTAAATATGGCTCCTTTTATGAAGGATGACTTCAGGGCGATTTTTGACAATGTACATGGTACCCGTCGGGCAATAATTACGCGTGGGCGCAAAAATGCCAAAACGGTTGAGACCGCCATGTTGATGCTGCTTTATCTGGTCGGTCCGGAGGCGGCGCACAATTCCCAGCTTTATTCAGCAGCTCGTTCCCGCGATCAGGCTGCGATTCTGTTCAATCTGGCCTCCAAAATGTGCCGGATGAACCCAACGCTCATGCAGTACGTTGCAATCAAGGACTCCGCAAAAGAGATTCACTGCCCTGATTTGGGTTCTTATTACCGGGCACTGAGCGCAGAGGCCACCACGGCATACGGATTTTCACCTCGTTTTGTTGCTCACGATGAGCTCGGACAGGTACGCGGGCCGCGTGACCCTCTCTATGAGGCGCTGGAAACGGCGACAGCAGCGCAGGAAAACCCGATTTCCATCATCATCAGCACGCAGGCACCTGATGCAAGCGACCTGCTAAGCCTGCTTATTGATGATGGGCTGACCGGTGCTGACCCGCGTACGGTGGTAAGGATAGACACCGCGCCGGAAGATATTGATCCCTTCTCAGTTGAGGCGATTCGCCTTGCTAACCCGGCGTTTGACGTGTTCATGAATCAGCAGGAAGTTCTGGACATGGCCGCAAGCGCCAAGCGTCTGCCGTCGCGGCAGGCTGAATTCGAAAACCTTGTGCTCAACCGTCGCGTTGAAGCTAAAAGCCCGTTTGTGAGCCAGACCGTATGGCATATGAACAAGGAAGAGCCAGATGATCTATCGGGCGTAACCGTCTGGGGCGGGCTCGACTTGTCGAGCGTATCCGACCTCACCGCACTGGTGCTGACTTCTGCGAAAGGTGATGTTCACAGTAAGTTCTGGCTTCCTGCTGAAGGACTTGCTGATAAAGCTAGGAATGACCGCGTACCTTATGACATCTGGGCAAAGCAGGGATACCTCAACACTACGCCAGGCAAGGCTATCGAATATTCCTTCATCGCAAGAGAACTCAGGCACATTTTCGATACGTGCAACGTTAGAGCAATGGCCTTTGACCGTTACAACATGCGCTTCCTGCGTCCACATCTCATTGATGCTGGTTTTACCGAATCAGAGCTGGAGCGATTTGTCGAGTTTGGACAGGGTTTTGTATCAATGTCACCCGCGCTACGTGAACTGGAAACAAAACTTCTTGGCGCAAAACTGAAGCACGGTAATCACCCGATTTTGGAGATGTGTGCCAAAAACGCGACAGTCATTACCGATCCCGCTGGCAACCGCAAATTCGTTAAAGGTAAATCCAGTGGCAGAATTGATGGCATGGTCGCCCTGGCAATGTCCATTGGCGCACAGAATAGCGATGACGTTGAGGACCAGGGCGACGTTAACGATTTCATTTATAACTTTTTGAGCGTTTAAAAAATGGCAGATACCGAGTACAGCATTGACTTGCGCACGCGCTCGCCATTCTGGGCGCGTATGGCTTCCATCTTTACCGGAGGAAGGTTGGTAACTCCTGATAAAGGCTCCCAGATGGGGGGAGTCTCAGCACATGGAACCGTTGGCGAATCTGTTGTTTCTGATGAACGCAACATGCAGATCAGTACTGTGTGGGCGTGTATCAGGCTGATATCGACAGTGACGGCTTCATTGCCGCTTGATGTTTACGAAACCGTCAATGATCAGCGGAAAAAGGCAGACAACACCAATCCGCTGGCAAAACTTCTGCGCTTCCGGCCAAACAACTTCATGACCGCGCTTGAGTTTCGCGAAGCCATGACCATGCAACTTTGCGCCTATGGTAACGCCTATGCTCATGTAGAGCGTAACGGCGTGGGTGATGTAATCAGCATGGTTCCGCTGATGAGCGCCAACATGGATGTCCGTCTTAGCGATAACGGTAAAAACGTCATTTACCGCTATCAGAGAGATGCTGAATACGCGGACTTCAAGCCTAAAGAAATATTCCATCTGAAAGGCTTTGGCTTTAACGGTCTGGTGGGGTTGTCACCGCTGGCGTTCAGCGCCAAATCAGCGGGTGTCGCCATTGCAATGGAAGACAATCAGAGAGAGTTCTTCGCTAATGGAGCGAAGTCACCGCAAATACTGATGACCGATGGCAAGGTGTTGACGAAAGAACAGCGCGGGCAGCTGGAGGAAAACTTTAAGGAGATAGCCGGTGGTCCAGTCAAAAAGCGTCTGTGGATACTGGAGAGCGGATTTACAACTCAGTCCATCGGTGTTTCTCCGCAGGATTCGGAAATTCTTGAAGCACGTAAGTTTCAGGTTGCTGAACTGGCCCGTTTTTACGGCGTTCCCCCTCATCTGGTCGGCGATGTCGAAAAAACAACGTCATGGGGAAGCGGTATCGAACAACAAAACCTTGGGTTCCTGCAGTACACGCTGAAACCATATCTAGACCGCTGGGAATACAGCATAGAGCGGTGGCTGGTTAAAGAATCGGACCAAGGCAGGTTACACGCCGAGCATAATCTCGACGGGCTTTTGCGCGGTGACTCAGGGGCCCGGGCGGAATATTTCAAAACCATGACGGGTAGCGCACTCCTTACTATCAATGAAGCCAGACGGCTGGACAACCGGCCACCTATTCCGGGTGGAGATATTCCTTATCTCCAGTCCCAGAACGTGCCACTCGACCAACTTGGAAAAGACAATAAGCCCCGCACTGACGGGGCTTAGTCATTTATGGGGGCTTCAATGCCGGACATTCAGAAAACACTGTCCTTTAACCAGGCGGAAATTAAGTTTGCAGGCGATGGCAGTCAGGGGATTTTTGAAGGTTACGCATCCGTGTTCAACAACACTGATTCTGATGGCGACATCATCCTACCAGGTGCATTCAAAAACACGCTGTCGACACAAAGCCGCAAGGTGGCGATGTTCTTCAATCACCGCACCTTTGAAGTGCCGGTTGGTAAATGGGATACGCTTGAAGAGGACGAGAAAGGACTTTACGTCAAAGGTCAGTTAACACCCGGCCTTAGCACTTCATCTGACCTCAAAGCAGCCATGCAGCACGGAACGGTAGAGGGTATGTCTGTCGGTTTTTCAGTTTCTAAAGATGATTACAGCATCGGCGCAACCGGCATGATATTCAAAAACATCTCTTATCTGCGGGAGATCAGTGTCTGTACCTTCCCGGCCAACGAGCTTGCTGGCGTTTCTGCCATGAAAAGCATCGAAACAATCAAAACTATTCGAGACGCGGAGGCTTTCCTGAGGGATTCAGCAGGGCTTTCACGTACAGAAGCACAGGCGTTTCTCGCCAGTGTTAAGTCCGCAGGTCGGAGTGAGTCCGGTAGCGGCGACATTGACGCGCTGACCCAGCGCATTACCTCATTTGCCGCTAATCTGCGGAATAATTAACGGAGTTTTACATGTCTGAATTAGCCACTCTGGAAAAAGCGATCGAAAACTCACAGAAAGAAGTGCGTGAACTGATCGAAGGTCAACGCAAATCGATTAATGAGAACGGTGAAATCAACAAACAGCTTCAGGCCGACCTGACAAAAGCTCAGGAAGAACTGAAAACCAATGGTACCCGCCTGTTCGATCTGGAACAGAAGCTGGCTGGCAATTCGCCAGAGCAGACTGCGCAAAAATCTTTTGCTGAGCGTGTCTCTGAGGACCTGATTAAAGGCTGGGATGGTTCTCGCACTAAAGCGAAAGTGACCAGCTTTGAAAAGGCGATCGGATCGGGCTCTACTTCTGCGGGCAGACTCGTTTTACCACAGCAGAATCCAGGTATCCTTATGCCTGGCCTGCGCCGTTTGACTGTGCGTGACCTGTTGGCACAGGGCCGTATTTCCAGCAATGCGCTGGAATATGTCCGCGAAAACGTGTTTACCAATGCTGCGGCGCCTGTGGCAGAGGGAACGCTTAAGCCAGAAAGTAATATCACCTTCACCAAAGAGACGGCAAACGTCAAAACTATCGCCCACTGGATTCAGGCATCACGCCAGATCATGGACGATGCGCCGGCGCTTCAGTCTTACATTAATTCCCGCATGATGTACGGTCTGGCGCTGGTGGAAGAAAACCAGATGCTGAACGGTGACGGTACCGGCGATAACTTGCAGGGCCTGAACGTTGTAGCTACAGACTATGAATCAGAGCTGAATGCCACAGGTGATACCGGCGCTGATGTTCTTGCTCATGCGGTTTATCAGGTTTCCCTCAGCGAATTTGAAGCTGATGGTATCGTTCTTAACCCGGCTGACTGGCACCGCATTGCGCTGCTGAAAGATGCCAACGGTAATTACATCATGGGTGGCCCGCAGGCATTTGCTTCGAAAGTTCTGTGGGGTCTGCCTGTTGTATCAACGACGGCACAGGCGGCGGGCAGGTTCACCGTTGGCGCGTTCGGCCTGGCATCACAGGTCTGGGACCGTATGGATGCCACTGTGGAGATCAGCAATCAGGATCGCGATAACTTCGTGAAAAACATGCTGACCATCCTTTGCGAAGAGCGTCTGGCGCTGGCGCACTACCGTCCCGCCGCTATCGTCACCGGTGACATCACTATTCCCGCTGCAGCATAACTGAAGGGCGCGGTCAGCAATGGCCGCGTTAGCTGACATGAAAATTAAAGCGCTTCGTATGTTTTCTCACTTCCACCTGGGCACCGTTTCGCAGGGCGAGGTGAAAGTGGTTAAAAAAGCAATTGGTGAGGCCCTTGTAGGTCTCAGCCTGGCTGAAGTTATGGACGATGAATCAAGCGATGATTCTGCTTCCAAAAACGTGAAAAAAGGTGCCAAAGGTGGAAATAAGCCCGGAGCAAATGAGCGTGGTAAAGAAGCATCTGAGAATTGATCACGACGACGAAGACGACCTGATTAAGGGTTATGCAGCTGCATCAGTCGATTTCGTTGAGTTCTTCTGTGATGGTTCTCTTGTTACTGCACGCACTCCTGCCGCTGATGATGAAGAGCCTCCGCGCGAGGTTCTTTTTACTTCAGGCATCTGGCAGGCAATGCTGCTTCTTATTGGCCAATATTACGCTAATCGTGAAGCCTCAGCGCCGAACCAAACTGAAATCCCTTTCGGAGTGGAGGCGCTGTTATTCCGACACCGTAAGTGGCACTGATGGCTTGCTCAGGGTGCCAGAAGCGGCGGGAATGGCTTAAAAAGGGGATGAGGATTGCACATGAACGAGCAACAGGTAAACGTTCTGCTGGAAGCGATGCAGAAACAGACGCAGGCACAGATCGAACAGACAGCAGCACTAAACCGCCTGGCTGAGTCGAACGAGTCACTGGCGGCCGTTTTGTATCAGACATTCGCTGAAGAAATTGAGACCACCACGCTGGAATCACCTGTAACGACTTATCTCAGCGGAAAAATGAGGGCGTAGTCATGCAGGCAGGTAAGCTACGCCACCGCATTATTCTCCAGATGCCCGTGAAAACCCAGAGTCCCACTACTGGTGCTGTTCTAAATGCCTGGGGGGATGTGGCTGGTCTTTGGGCGGATGTGGTTGATCTGTCTGCGCGGGAGTTCATTGCCGCTCAGGCGGCACAAAGTGAAATCACGACCCGCATT
The DNA here is from genome assembly GCF_004551645.1 of Erwinia sp. QL-Z3. NCBI lineage: Bacteria > Pseudomonadati > Pseudomonadota > Gammaproteobacteria > Enterobacterales > Erwiniaceae > Erwinia > Erwinia sp. QL-Z3. Next base: position 4,824,707 of record NZ_CP037950.1, on the reverse strand, counting down.
ACCATCCGGTACCGCGATGACGTAACCAGTAAGCACCGGTTTTCTTTCAAAGGCCAGATTTACAACATACACGGAGCCCTAGCCGATGATAAAAGCGGACTGGAATATCTCACGCTTCCCTGCTCAAAGGGGGTTAATGATGGCTGACGGTATCGATTTTAAGCTCACTGGCACTGATTCCTTGATGGGGAAGCTGGATGAAATCAGCGATGACCTGCGTCGAAAGGGTGGGCGAGCGGCATTACGCCGTGCGGGTAATGTCATCATCAATAAAGCGAAGGCCAACGCGAAGCGACTGGATGATCCGGTGACGGGACGAAGCATTGCGGATAACGTAGCCCAGCGCTGGAATGCTCGTCTTTTCAAGCAAACTGGCAATCTGGGTTTCCGTATTGGCGTCATGCATGGTGCCGTATTGAAAAATCCCCCGGACAAAGCTCAGAACGCTCCAACACCTCATTGGAGGCTGTTGGAATTTGGCACGGAAAAGATGCGGGCCCAACCTTTTCTGAGACCCGCAGCGGATAACAGCATCGATGAAGTGATTAAAACCTTCACCACCGAATATGAAAACGCCATCGACAGGGCAATCAAGCGAGCCCGTAAAAAAGGTACTGCGCCATGATTGCACCTATTTTTTCCATTTGTTCTGCCAGCCCCGAAGTTAACTCTCTGATTGGGGGGGATACGCTGCGTCTATATCCATTTGGGATACAGGACGATAATGTAATTTATCCCTATGTTGTCTGGCAAAATATCAGCGGTTCGCCTGAAAATTACCTTGCCCAGCAACCAGATACAGACTCATTTACTCTGCAGGTTGATGCTTACGCTGATACAGCTGAAGAAGTGATAGCCGTGGCCGCTGCACTCCGTAATGCCATCGAGCCTTACGCTTACCTCACGCGCTGGGGCAGTCAGGAAATCGATAGTGAAACAAAGCGGTATCGCTATTCATTTGACGTTGACTGGATAGTCACACGTTGAACACCCCATCTACCCGCCGGCCATGAGCCGGTTTTTTTTTGACCGGAGATAAATAATGTCTGTATTAACTCAAGGTACGCAACTCTATGTGCTCGCGAAAGGTGCGGTGAGTGAAGTGGAATGTATTACCGCTTTTTCCCCCGGAAGCAACCCTGCCGATCAAATCGAAGATACCTGTTTATCTGAGAAACATGACCGCACATACAAGCGCGGGCTTAGAACCCCTGGACAGGCATCAGCAACGCTAAATGCCGACCCCAAAAATACAAGTCACATCATGCTTTATAACCTCTCCATCTCTGACGATGAAGAGGATCAGGACCTCACTTTTGCCATCGGCTGGGCTGATGGTGAAGACGCACCAACCGTAGCTGCGGAAGGCGCGGCTGGTTCCGTGGATGGGTTGGTGCTTCCGGACACGCGAACTTGGTTTGTTTTCAAAGGTTATGTTGGGGATTTTCCGTTCGATTTCGCAGCTAACACTGTTGTGTCAACCGCTGCGTCTATTCAGCGGTCTGGTTCGGCTGTCTGGGTGCCGAAAGCACAGGTAGCCAGTTAATTATTTTACGGGTGTGACATGTCACACCCGCTTTTAATTTCACACCAGGAAAAGAAATGAAGCTGACTCTCGAATCACTGAAGAAAGCAGGTGCATTCACCGGCCGTCCGGTTGAAAAAGAAATCAACTGGAAGCAGGGCGAAAATGAATTTACCGCAACCGTTTTTATACGTCCTCTGGGCTATCACACAGCCACTTCAGACGTACTGGCACATGTTGGAAAAATTGACGGTGTCGCTGGGCGAATTGCCGCCAGCGTTTTTGATGAAGAAGGCCATCCGGTGTTTAAGCCTCAGGATATTACTGGTGAAGCCGATCCGGAACGTGGTGCACTGGATGGTGCCCTGACAATCGCGCTGCTGGTGGCCATTCAGGAGGTGAACGATCTGGGAAAGACCACGAACTCAGTGCCGAAGATGAATTCTGGTGTGAGCTTGTCCTCAACGGAATCGGCGGAAGAACCATCGCAGAAGCCCGCGAAAGACTGAGCTTCAGAGAGTACCAGTTGTGGGTTAAGTACCGGGGGGCTTACGGCAGTCTTAATCCCATCATGCGCACCGAGTGGGGCGCAGCGTTAATAGCCAGCACGCTTGCTAACGTTAACAGGGGAAAAGATACACCTCCTTTCAAAGTGACTGATTTTTCTCCTCATATGAAGAAAGAGGGAATCAGCCTTGAAGAAGCCATGAAGCAGTGGGATTGATTAATTTAATGGGGACACCATGGCCAGTAAATCACTTGGCACACTGACTATCGACCTGGTCGCGAAAACAGGTGGTTTCGTATCCGGAATGAATCAGGCTGAGAGAGCCTCATCCAAATGGGGCAAGCAGGTTCAGGATGATGCTAAGGCAACATCTGTCGCCATTGGAAGCATCGCGGGAGCCGCAGCGGCAGCGGCCGCTGCTGTGGGGGTGTCTGGTTTTAATCTACTGAAGTCGACCTCTCAGCAGGTAGCTGCTACCGATCAGTGGGCAAAGTCCCTGAAAATCTCTACTCAGGAGTTACTCGCCTGGCAGTTCGCCGCAGAGCGTGCGGGCATTGCTGGCGATAACATGGCTGATATCTTCAAAGACCTCAGCGATAAAATCGGCGATGCGGTCCTGAATAAATCTGGTGAAGCTGTTGACGCATTGAATTCCCTTGGCCTTTCTGCTGAAAAGTTATCGAAGGTATCACCCGATAAACAGATGCTGGCCATTGGCGATGCGCTTGGCAAAATCAGCACGAATGCCGGAAAGGTCACCATTCTCGAAAGCCTCGGCAATGACCTGTCAAAATTGCTGCCGTTGTTCGACAACAATAACGAGAAGCTGAAGAACTTTATTCAGCTTGCCAAAGATTATGGAGTTGCACCTGACCCATCCTCCATTGATGACCTCGTAAAAGTAAATGATCTATTCCTGGATATGGAGGCGCAGGTCAAAGGCCTGAAGATGGAGATTGCCGGGGGCCTGGCCAAAGCCGATTTGTCACCACTGCAAGACTCACTGGAGGACCTACGAAAGGTCCTTACCGATCCCACGGTACTACAGGGAATTGTAGACCTTGTAGGCCAGGTCGCTCAGCTAACAGGATGGCTGGTTAAAGCAGCTGCCGCGGCCGGTAAGTTGGCTGCAAACACTGATAACCGAATGGCCGCGCTGGGCGGCAATATCGACATGAAAAATCCTGAGCAGATTCAGGAGAGAATTAACTGGCTGGAGAAAAATAACAGCGGCCGTTCGGGGGGCATGTACGGTCAAAGCCAGTCCTTTATAGGCTGGATGACTGGAAAAGATGACAGCGTTAAGGGCACCACGGATGAAATAACCAGGCTTAATGCTGCATTGGTTACGCTTAAGAAAACTGACTCAGGCGCACTGCCTACTACTCAGGCGACGGTCGCAGGTGGATCGGCTTTTGGCCTTGGGACCGGAGAGACAAACAGCAAAGTCACTCCTAAGAAAAGCGTCAATAAGTTTGACAACGCCTTCAAGTCAATGGAGATGAGCTATCAGCGACAGATTGCCCTCATTGATACCACTGGGAAGAAAACGGCTGAAGTCACTGAGGCTCAGAAGCTTCAGTTTGATATTGCCGATGGCAAGCTTGCCGGGATAAACGCGGCTCAAAGAACGCGCCTTGAAGGGCTCGCCGCAGAGGTAGACCGTCTCAATGATGTGAAGAAAGCAAACATTGAGATGGCTAAGGTTGCTGAATTCACCGCAAACCTCAGTGCCGGAAACCAGAATGCCCGTGAAGACCTGAGCGTTGATGTTCAGGGGGCAGGGCTTGGGGATAAAGAACGCGACAGGATGAAGGAGCGCCTCAGCATCGAGCGTGGTTTCCTGGACCAACAGCGCCAGCTTCAGCTCTCCTATCAGTCCGGCGATATAACCAAATCACTTTACGATCAGGAAACCAACTCGCTTAAAAGCGCCATGACCGATCGCCTGAGCATTCAGGATGATTATTACAAAAGTGTTGATGCGATGCAGTCTGACTGGACAGCCGGGCTCAGTGATGGCCTGGCGAACTGGCTGGATGAATCATCCAATTATTCAGCGCAGGCAGCCAATGTCGTCAGTAGTTCGATGAGCAGCGCTCTGGATACTGTTGCTGATGGATTGGTAGGTAACAAGGCTGACTGGAAAGACTGGATGAGTTCGGTACTAACCATGATTGCCAAAGTTGCTCTTCAAATGGCCGCAGTGAATATTGTAAGTGGCATTGTCAGTAGCGTTGGCAGTGCAGCTATCGGCGCGGCATCAGGAGGTGGCGGTACTGACAGTAACGCTTTCAGCAGTGGCTCTTACGACAACCTGACACTTAATGCAAAAGGCGGCGCTTATTCCTCAAGTGACCTCAGCAAGTACAGTGGGCAGATTGTGAGTTCTCCAACGATGTTTGCATTTGCCAAGGGCGCGGGATTGATGGGAGAGGCAGGGCCGGAAGCCATTATGCCTTTGACGCGTTCAGCTGATGGTTCATTGGGTGTTAGGGCGGTAGGTAGTGGCTCTGGCGGCGGGGCATCTGCAGCTCCACAGGTAAACATCAACATTGATAGCAGCGGAAATACACACACCCAGAGCACTGCAGGTTATGAGCAGTTTGGTAGCCAGATTGGATCATTCGTAGACCAGAGATACAGGGCTTTGCTGATGCGTGACCTTCAGCCTGGTGGTGATATTTGGAACTCAACCAAGGGCAGATAATTTATGGCGATTAAAACCTTCACCTGGTGCCCACGGATTAATGCCCAGGGCGACGTAAAACACAGAGTAAGGAAAGCACAGTTCGGCGATGGTTATGCTCAGCGTTCAGGTGATGGGATAAATACCCGAACACAGGAATGGAGCCTCAATTTTGTGGGTCGGGAGGATTACATCTCCGAAATAGTCGCGTTCCTGGATGAGATGGGAGGCAGCAAAGCTTTTGAGTGGAAGCCTCCGCTTTATTCACTTGGGTTATTCACCTGTGAAGAGTACAAGCCAACGGCAATGGGCGCTGGTCTTTTCTCTCTCGATGCAACATTCGAAGAGGCGTTCAAACCATGATCAACAATGACCTTCAAAAACTTGAGCCTGGTAACCGTGTCCGGCTATTTGAAGTAGATGGAACAAAGTTCGGATCAGATATCCTTCGTTTTCACAATTACATTATCCCTCACACCGAAGCTGAAATTATTGCGGCTGGTGGCGATGAGATGAAACTCCCTGCCAAGTCCATCTGGTGGCAGGGTAATGAATACAGCGCGTGGCCAGTTCAGTTAGAAGGTATAGAAGCATCAACCAGCGGTTCCAGCGCACAGCCAAAGCTGTCAGTTGCAAACCTCAACAGTTCAATTACTGCCCTGTGCCTGGCCTATGACGACATGCTTCAGGCTGAAGTGACAATCCATGACACGCTTGCTCAATATCTCGACCCTCGCAATTTTTCCGTAGGTAATAACACTGCCGATCCCACGCAGGAAAAACTGCAGGTGTTCTATATCGACAGTAAAAGTAGAGAGATACCTGGGCAATTGGTGGAATTCACCTTGAGCAGTCCAATGGACCTTCAAGGAATGATGATCCCCACCCGGCAACTTCACTCGCTTTGCAGCTGGTGTATCCGGGGGAAATACCGCACCGGTGATGGCTGCGATTACGCTGGCACCAACTATTTCGATAAACACGGAAACCCGGTAGACGACCCTTCACAGGATGTATGCAATGGCACTCTGAATAGCGGCTGTAAACCCCGCTTCGGTGCTAACAACCCCTTATCCTTTGGTGGCTTTCCCGGAACATCCCTGATCAAGAGCTAATCATGCGTGAAAAAACTCAGCGGGCTATTTTTGAGCATGCCCAGCAATGCTATCCAAATGAGTGCTGTGGCGTGGTGGCTCAGAAAAGTAGAGTAGAGCGTTATTTTCCATGCAGGAATCTTTCTGATAATCCAGAGGAGCATTTTCAACTTAGCCCAGAAGATTACGCAGCCGCAGAAGATTGGGGATCGGTCATCGCTATCGCTCACAGTCATCCAGACGCCACCACTCAACCCAGCGAACTGGACAAAGCACAGTGCGATGCCACTCAGATGCCGTGGCATATTGTCAGTTGGCCTGAAGGGGATTTTCGAACCATTCAGCCGCGCGGAGAGTTACCTCTGCTTGAGCGTCCCTTCGTTCTGGGTCACACGGATTGCTGGGGGCTGGTAATGAGCTACTTCTGGCAGCAGCACGGCATAGAGTTAACGGATTACCGATTAGATTACCCATGGTGGGAAAGTGGGGAAGAAAACCGTTATCTTGATAACTGGTATGAATGCGGCTTTCGCGAGTTCACCGGGAAACCGCAGGCTGGTGACTTGATCATTATGCAGGTACAAGCCCCGGTGGCAAACCATGCTGGCGTTCTGCTTGAAGGAAATATGTTGCTACACCACATGTACGGCATGCTTAGCCAACGCGTGCCCTATGGTGGTTATTGGCATGAAAGAACAGTGAAGATTGTCAGGCACAATGACTTTATTTAGTTTCATTGTCATGTAGATAATGGCTGCTATCATTCGTTTAATTAACTTAAAGGATGATTATGAAAAAATTTATCGTGATTTTTATTGCCCTTTCCCTTTCCGCTTGTGCAAGTACTGTAGTGCCACCAAGTCAGGCAAAGCAAGCCCCAAGCGATCGAATCTATAAGTACCAGAATTTTGAAAAGGAACAGTCACAGCTAACCGTTGTACGAGATTCAGGATTTACAGGTGGTGGCTGTTATGCTGATGTGTTTATTAACGGTGAGAAAGTAGCAACTTTGGACCCGAAAGAAAAAGCCAGCTTTGCATTGCCGCCTGGTGAATGGGCGGTAGGTGCCCAGATAATGGGTAAAGGCTTGTGCGGACAATCCGGTCAGCGGCAAGAACGATACATAACTCTCGCTCCTTCAGAAAAAAAATCAGCCAGAGTCTTTATTGATGGCGATGGGAATCTGGACATAAGACCAACCACTTTGCAATAAGCCACCTCCGGGTGGTTTTTTTATGGGGAAAATATGAGCTCACTACAACCAGAAAAAATGACAACAATTGAGCTTGCAGGACCGCTTGCAAAAGCATTTGGCAAAACTCATCAGCGGCTTGTCAGAACCAAAGCAGAAGCGATTCATGCTTTGTGCAAAACAATCCATAACTTTGAGCGTTACCTTAATAGCAGCAAGCTTCGCGGGTTAACCTATGCCGTTTTCGTTGGTAAGAAAAATATCGGCTTAGATGATTTAGGTTACCCAGTGACAGAGGAAGTTATTCGAATTGTACCCGTGGTTATTGGAAGCAAAAAAGCAGGTGCACTTCAAACAATCATAGGAGCTGTTCTCGTCGTTGTAGGTGTTGTTATAGGTTATTTCAGCGGAGGCACTCTATCTGCAGTGGGATTTGGTGTAGCCAAGGTCGGCGCTGCGATGATGCTTGGCGGGGTCATTCAAATGCTTTCACCGCAGGCCGCAGGATTGGCAAGTAAGCAGGACTCCGATAATCAGGCTTCATATGCATTTGGAGGCGTGACCAATACCGCTGCTCAGGGCTATCCGGTACCGCTCCTTTACGGTAAGCGCCGGATCGGCGGTGCAATAATTTCAGCCGGCATATACGTTGAAGACCAACAGTAAAACCCCTCAACCTTTTTAAGGTCGCTTCGGCGGCCTTTTTTCATGGGCGCAATATGGCAACAGCAACCACAATCAGTGGCCGCAAAGGTGGCAGCTCTTCATCCCGTACACCTGTAGAACAGCCTGATGACCTTCAGTCGATCGCTAAAGCAAAGTTGCTGATTGCGCTGGGTGAGGGCGAATTCGCTGGTGGGCTTACAGGACAGACTATTTTCCTAGATGGGACACCTCTTCAAAACTCGGATGGTTCAAGTAATTTCAGCGGTGTAGTTTGGGAATTTCGCGGAGGTACCCAAGCACAAACCTACATTCAGGGCTTGCCTGGCACCGAGAATGAAATCAGTGTGGGTACTGAGGTAAAAAGCTCAGTTGCCTGGACGCACACTTTCACGAACACCCAACTTTCCGCTATTCGTCTTCGCCTTAAATGGCCGTCACTTTTCAAGCAGGAAGATGACGGTGATCTGGTTGGATACTCGATCAATTACACCATAGAGCTTCAGACAGATGGTGGTGCATTCCAGACAGTTTTGAATACTGCTGTAACCGGCAAGACCACCTCAGGTTACGAGCGAAGCCATCGCATTGATTTGCCTCAAGCCGGTAGCACCTGGACTGTTCGCCTGCGCAAACAAACTACTGATGCAAACAGCGCCAAAATTGGCGATGCAATGTCGATTCAGAGTTATACCGAAGTCATAGACGCAAAGCTGCGCTACCCAAACACCGCTTTGCTTTACATTGAATTCGACTCAAGCCAATTTAACGGCTCAATCCCGCAAATCTCTTGTGAGCCACAAGGCCGGGTTATTCGCGTACCAGATAATTACGATCCTATTGCGCGAACTTATAGCGGCACCTGGACTGGCGTATTTAAATGGGCATGGACAGATAACCCTGCATGGGTTTTCTATGATTTGGTTGTGTCAGACCGTTTTGGACTCGGCAATCGGTTGACCGCTGCGAATATAGATAAATGGGAGTTATACAGTGTTGCACAGTATTGCGATCAGGCTGTTCCAGATGGTAAGGGCGGCAGCGGAACTGAGCCACGCTATAAGTGTGATGTGTACGTTCAGAGCAGGAATGAGGCATATACCGTTCTAAGAGACTTCGCTGCAATCTTTCGGGGTATGACTTATTGGGGTGGTAATCAGATTGTATCACTGGCTGATATGCCACGTGATGTTGATTACAGCTATACCCGTGCGAACGTGCTTGATGGCATGTTCACATATTCCAGCAGTACGACCAAAACGCGTTACACAACAGCTCTTGTTTCATGGTCCGATCCGGACAATGCGTATGCCGATGCAATGGAGCCGGTATTTGAACAGGACCTTGTGGCCCGTTATGGCTTCAACCAACTGGAGCTCACCGCGATTGGATGTACCCGTCAGTCAGAGGCAAACCGGAAGGGACGCTGGGGCATTCTGACCAACAACAAAGACCGGATCGTGACCTTCGGTGTTGGCCTTGATGGCATGATCCCGCAGCCTGGCTATATCATCGCTGTGGCCGATGAAATGTTGTCAGGAAAAATCACGGGTGGCCGTATTCATTCTGTGAACGGGAGGGCCATTACACTCGACCGCGTTCCTGATGCTGTGGCGGGTGGCCGGCTCATCCTCAACTTGCCGTCAGGGGCTTCGCAAAGCCGCACAATTCAGTCCGTCAGCGGCAATGTGGTAACCGTGACTGTTGCTTACGGAGAAACGCCGCAGGCAGAAAGCGTGTGGGTAGTCGAATCGAATGAGCTTTATGCTCAGCAATATCGCGTGTTGAGTGTCGCTGATAATAACGATAACACATTCACAATTTCTGCCGCCTATCATGATCCGGATAAATATGCCCGCATTGATACCGGCGCAATAATCGATGAGCGTCAAATTAGTGTAGTTCCCCCTGGTAGCCAGTTACCTCCGGCCAATATTCAGATTGGATCATATTCAATCGTGAATCAGGGTATCAGCGTCCAGACGATGCGTGCGACATGGGATGAGACGGCTAATGCTATCGCTTATGAAGCTCAATGGCGTCGTAACGACAGCAACTGGGTTAATGCACCACGCAGCTCAACAACTTCCTTTGAAGTCCCTGGTATTTATGCAGGGCGTTATCTAGTTCGGGTTCGGGCCATCAACGCTGCAGAAATATCCAGCAACTGGGGCTACTCAGATGAAGTAACGCTGACAGGCAAAGAAGGCAACCCACCAAAACCGGTTGGATTCGCGGCCACAGGTATCAACTGGGGCATACAGCTGAACTGGGGCTTCCCGGAGAACACTTCTGACACATTGAAAACCGAAATCCAGTATTCGGCAAACAGTGATCAGTCAAACCCCTTGCTCCTTTCTGATGTTCCGTATCCTCAGGCAATCTATACGCAGTTGGGTTTGCGTGCCGGTCAGGAATTCTGGTACCGGGCTCAGCTGGTCGATAAAACTGGGAACGAGTCCGGCTATACCGATTGGATCAGGGGGATGGCCAACGATAATGCAGATGATTACCTGGGCGACATCGCAGATGATTTTCTTTCTTCAGCAGATGGCGAAAGGCTCACCAGTGACATCGAAACCAACATCGAGGCGTTACTCCAGAATGCCTTGGATATTGGTGCAACCGTCGATCACCAGTTCAAACAGTATGGCGAGGTCCGCGCTGACATTCTGATAGTGAAAACGACTATTGCCGAAGTTGATAAAGCGATGGCCGAATTGTCCGCACAGGTCCAGGCACAAATCGGTGATGTCGTAGCGTCTCTGGAAGACAAGTTGACCGCAGTAGTAGATGGCAATGGCGCATCAGCAATTTATACGCTGAAGACTGGCGTGCGTATCAATGGGGTGACCTACAATGCGGGCATGTCGATCGCAGTGCTGGCTCAGGCTGGTCAACCGGTATCTACGCGTATGGGATTTAACGCCAATCAGTTTGTTCTCATGAGTGGATCCGGAGATACGCAATATTCACCATTTGCTGTTGTTAACGGCCAGGTGTTCATCAGTAGTGCATTCATTCAGGATGGCACAATAACTAACGCCAAAATTGGGGATTTTATTCAGTCCAATAATTTCGTGTCTGGCTCTGCCGGCTGGAGACTGGATAAGTCGGGTACGTTTGAACGAAACGCAGCAAATGGATCTGGCCGGGTGGTCGACACGGGTACATTGCGGCAGGTATATGACTCCAATGGGACATTACGAATCAAAGATGGGCTTTGGTAAGGGGGAGCAATGCCAGCAGGCTTACAGTGTTGGGATGCAACAGGGAAGTTAGTCGTGGATATTGGTGATTACAACTGCAGGTTTCTGGGCGCTATTAATGTCTCATATCCGGCAAATACTGCTGTAGTGACCACTGGTTACTCGGGGCTCAAGGCTAATGGAAGCTTTGGCGTTGTCGTGGCCACAACATCGGGTGGAGGCGTTTTCTCAATATCTGAATTTGCCGTGAGGACTTACGATGGCGGCTTCAGGATAATTGGTATCGCACCGAATAATGCTGCAGCAACTTTAACTGTAAATTTATATGGATTCCTATGAGCGGCTACCAGGTATTCAATGCCGCAGGAGCGGTAACTATCGACTCTGACTATTTTGGAACTTACTTCCGAGATAACAGGCCTTATGCAGGGGTTGATGAATTAGGAGCATACGGTATTACCACGCCGATCGGGGATTCAAGAGACATGGGTTACACATTGAACCCATTCCCGTTAGATGGGAACCTTCAGTGGTTCAAATTCAACAATGGCGCTAAGGCAGTCTTCTGTAACGGTAACGAACCGCTGGCAACTGTCAATGCAGGTTCAATGGCGCGAACCGGAACCGATGTACCAATAGTCAGTGGATATCGCGACGTCTATAACGCTGCAGGACAGTTAGTTTGGTCGGCAGTTTCAGCCGGCAAGATTCCACGGGTTATGGGGTTCTTCGATATCCCAGCTGGATTTGCGCTCGACACAAATGTTTATTCTCAGGCTATAGGCACAAATACCTGGCTGCTAGCCAGCAACTGCCCTGGTAATCTGTCATACGGTGAAGACTCGGGAACGGGATACTCGGGTCTATTTTTCAGATACGACTCTGGAAACCTGCAGGTCTATTGGATTAATCAGAACCAGAGAAGTTGGGCGCAGACTTTTCAGCCGTATGGTTTGCGCATTCCATACGCCATTATCCCTAATCTTTCATGATGAGCAAAAGCGATCTTTTTGATTAAAGAATATCATCCATGCGTCTGTTGCTTAAGGATTCAGCTTGTTTTAGCTTATGGAAAAACAGCGTGGAAATATTATGAAAACTTTACTTTTCATTTTGGCAATGTCCGTCAGTAGCCTCTCTCTGGCAGAAACGCATGGCATCAATTATCCCGACCGTGCTGAGCGCCTTCGGGTAACAGGCCATGCAAAAGTGCTATACGACATCGGCGTAGATGGCTTGGTGAAGAACATCAGGTTTATTGAGGCTGAACCGCGTTATGTCTTTGAGAAAGAGATAACTAAGGGGATGAAGCACTGGAAGTTTGACGAGCAGTCACCTCGGCAGGATGTCCCTCACGAATTCACATTCGCTGACAAATAGAAAATACCCTCATTCCATAAACCCGGCCACCGTGCCGGGTTTTTTATTGCCCGGAGAAATGTTATGCCAGCAGGCACTATCTCGTTAACCAACAATTCAACCACTATTACCGGCACCGGGACATCCTTCACAACTGAGCTTAAAGTTAATGACTTTGTGACCGCCACTGTGGGCGGAGTGCTTTATACCTTAGGCGTGGCCGCTATTGCGTCCAATACATCCCTAACGGTGATCCAAAAATATGATGGGCCAACAACTTCGGGTCTGTCATGGAATCCGGTGCCATACGGAACAATGGCCGCCATCACTGCCCAACTGGCAGCGCAAGTGACATACGCTATTCGTGGTATGAATCTGGATAAAAATAACTGGCAGCAGATTTTTACAGGAACAGGGAATGTCACAGTTACCTTGCCCGACGGAACTTCATGGACCGGCCCGGCATGGAACGGCATAGCTACGGCAATAACTAATAAAGCTGATTTAGTTTCTGGAGCGGTCGCTATCACCCAGGGCGGTACTGGTGCTAAAACAAAAGCAGATGCATGGACCGCTCTTGCAACTTACGGAACAACCGCCGGCACAGCAGCGCAAGGTAATGACTCACGTATCACGGGGGCATTGCAGCGAACTGGCGGAACAATGACATCTCAGATATTCAGCAGCGTGGTTGGTGCCCCAGCAATAATCAAAACCGCCCCGGGTGCGCAAAGTGGTATCAACTACCTCGGGCAAGCGTCTTTAAACAACAATCAGTACATGACTATCGACGTTACAGGAACCGCACAGAATATATTCACAAGGATTGTAACGTGGAACACCAACCCAAAAGTTTTCGGGTTTTATGATAACGGCAATGGTACATGTGACGGTTCGTGGATAAGTGGCTCGGATGAGAGGCATAAATCAAACATTAAACTTGTTCCAAAATCTTTACAGGCGGTTCTCTCATGGCGAGGTTGCACCTACGATAAAAAAGATGGCATGTCTGAAGTTGGGTTGATTGCGCAGGATGTTGAAAAAAGCTGCCCAACAGCTGTCATGAATACTGGGCTCCGCGAGTTCACTGATGGAACAGTAATAGAGGATTTTAAGTCGCTTAATGTTGCTGGTGTGGCGGCTGCATATCACACCGAAGCAATCAAAGCGCTTTTCAGTCTGGTTGAACTGGCATTGGTCGATCCCGAAAAAGCACTGTCCTCGATTGATGATATTAAAGCTGCACTGTCAAAAGGTGAGGCTACAAGCTAAATCTCCTCCTGCATCAACCATCTAACACCTCTATCTCAAAATCCCCTTGATAGCCTGCACCGATCAATACTACTGTATGCACATACAGTATTTTGTGAAGGGGATTATCATGGCACGCAGAGACGACATAGCAACAGCATTCAGAGCAAGCATCAGGATAGCGCCGAACGGCAAGCGCACGGTTACCACTGTGGAATTCGTGGAGCATCTGACGAAGGTGAACCACAATTTCACCCTGGCTGATGCCAACCGCTGGATTGAGCACTACCAGGGTAGCTTCCGCGACATATCGACTGAAGAGGGAGAACGGCGGACGTTCCACCTGTTCACTCCAAATAACGGGGGCCTCTGATATGGGATTTCCATCACCGGCACAGGACTTTGTAGAACGACCTATTTCACTCGATGAGCATTGCGTTTCCAAACCCTCGGCTACATATTTTATGAAGGCTAGCACTAACGCTCCCCAATATGGTGTGATGAGGGACGCTCTATTAGTAGTCGATAGCTCTCAAAGGCCTGTCGATGGGTCGTTGGTAGTTGCAACTATAGAAGGGGAGCATGTGCTCTGTATGATGAAATTTTACCCTCAACCTGCATTAGTGAATATTGTGACTATGGAACAGATCACAAGCTTAGGTGGGGAGCTTTTGGGAGACGAAGCAGTGGAGATATTTGGTGTGGTGACTTATGCGATTAACAAGACTACATCATATGAATTCCATGAGCGCCCCTGCATCTGAAAGAATATAATTCCATCATTCCTAATCAATGTAGATAGGAAACTGATAACAATATAAGCTTCATAAAGCAGCCAAATAAACTGCTTTATGAAGTTTTCTGAGCGCCAAGGCATGGTTCCTACAGAAGTTTTTATATTTCATCTAAGCGGCGGGAGATTTTGGATAAACCTTTTCGTACATTTCATCCATGACTTCCATAAACTTCTCTGCTTGGACAAGTACAGCCCTTGCATCTACTTCGTTGAATGTTTCAAGTAAATCGTAATCAGCTGCGACTCTCTTGGTGTGCATCTGTTTTAATCTTGAGCCTAGAGCTATGAGTTTCATTTTTTCAAATGGCTCATTACCTTTTAACCATGAGGTTGTGGTTAAATAATCCCTGATGCTTTGATGGGTATGAACAAATATAGCCTTTTCAAGTATGCATGAAACTTCATGATAGACCCCATAGTAAGCTCTACCCATGGCATTTCGATAACCGATCTCGCTGCCTTCATCAACACAACGATTTGCAAATTCTAAGAAATCTTTTCCTCTTACACTCATTGGCTCTTCTCCTTTCTACTTGAGTCGCTTTTGAACCAAGAAGTGAAAGGCTTAGAGCAGTATTTTTCATCTGAGAGCAAGTCAGAAAGCTCAATGTTTAGCTCAGCCAGCATGTAAGGGTCTTCAGTTTCAGCGCGGACAATGTATGCATTGTCGGCCTCAGAACTGACAAAGTAACTTACTCCAACACAGTTTACACCATGACGGTTTGCAATCCCTTCAACCTCGTCACAAAGGATTTCTATCTCATTAGTGGTGAGGGTAGAAGCCGTTTTGAAATTTTCAACTAGAGAAATCATGTGATCCCCTTCATCCTTGTAACGCTGACGTTGCTCGCCATCATACAAAGCTAATAACTTCAAGTTATATTTTCGTATCAGCTTGGTGTTCCCCAAGCTATAGGCGATGTTACGCGCTACACGACGGTGTTCTGAAGTGCAGTAGCGCTCTTCTAAGCGAAACAGCTCTTCTCTGTGGAATAAGTTATGAGCGGAAAAGCCTAGATAAGCAAGGTAGTTTGAGGCAATGAACTCATTTTCAGTCTTTAACGCAGTAAGAAAATACGTGACTGCCTTATCGAAATCATTTTGGGAGGCCATTAAAAGAGCCGTCAAGTATGAACGGAAAGGTTCGTCCTGATGACGTATGTCTTTTTCAATCTTGTCGATTTCTTCCAACGTAGGAACTGTATGGGACAAGATATGATCCCATAAAGTGTTGTTGACTAAGCTTGAAACTGACTGAGGGTTAGCTTGCATGGCCGCCTTTAATATAATTAGAACAATAAGTTATTGCTTTTTTTTTACTGATAACCTTAGTTATGCCGCAAATTGTACCATTACTAATACGGTTGTCACTCTTAAAGATTGAGTATCGGATCCTGCTGCTCCAAGGCTAGTGCCTAGGCAATGAGTAAAGGATATAAAACTTTATCGGTCAACTTTATGGAAGTTTTAGGGTTTTTTTATTGTGAGTACATATGTGTGTACATTCAACTGGAAGTTTTTTGATTTTATGTGATATTTTTCAGTAGCTTAATCTGTATAATTAATTAGTCCATTTAACTAAGGAGACAGCGGGCGGCAGTATAGCGCGCTTTTAGTCGCAGATTAAGCACTTACCCGGTCAACTGCTGGTTTTGTCGCCAGTTACCCACAGTTTCCTGCCGCAACTGCCCGGTTACCGCAAAACACCCCGCAAACGCAATTTTCCCTATAGCAGCTAAATCCGCAATTTATGCGCTGGATCAATATTGCCCTAATCGTGCAGGACTACTGTAAAGCAAAGTAAATCCACGGCTCTACGCTAACGTCCTGAAGAGGTAAGACTATGTCTATGAAACTGTCCCTTGCGGTGATCACAGTGATCTGGGTGGGTTATGTTGTCTATGCCGGAACCTTCTACGCCGCCACCTGGTCGATGTTCAACTAAGCGCTGACAGGATGCCAATCTCGCCGGTTATCCTGTAAAAAAGGCCCCATCGGGGCCTTTATCATTCAAGTCTGCTGCGTGACAAAACCGCCTTACTCCGCCTGCTGAACCTTGCCTTCTTTCTTCGCTTTGGCTTTTGCTTCTGCTTTCGCCTTAGCCTTGGCTTTGGTGCTCATATCGTTGCGGATCTGTGCATGGCTGATCACCGCGAAAATAAAGGTGCCGCCGATGATATTGCCGGCCAGGGTTGGCAGGGCAAACGGCCAGAGGAATTCATGCCAGCTGATCACCCCGTTAAACACCAGATAGAGCACTTCCACCGAACCAACCACGATATGCGCCAGGTCGCCCAGGGCCACCAGCCAGGTCATCAGGATAATGACCCAGATTTTTGCCGCACCGGCAGAAGGGAACATCCACACCATGGTGGCGATAATCCAGCCGGATACCACCGCATTGGCAAACATCTCTCCCGGTGAGTTCTCCATCACTTTTTGACTGATGGCCACAAAGGCATCCCGCGTAGCTTGATCAAATATCGGCATATGGGTGAAGGCCAGTGACGCCAGCGCCGTACCGACCAGGTTACCGCCCAGCACAATGCCCCACAAACGCAGCAGTAGCAGCAGGTTGCTGCCCGACGGTTTGTGCATAATCGGCAATACCGCCGTAACGGTGTTTTCCGTAAACAGCTGCTGTCGCGCCATAATCACAATGATAAAGCCAAAGGTGTAGCCCAGATTCTCCAGAATAAACGCGCTCGGCACGCCTTCCAGATTGACCTGAAAAATCCCTTTAGCCATCAGCGAAGCACCCATCGAAAGCCCTGCCGCAATGGCCGAAAACAGCAGGGCCAGCCCATCACGTTCTAACTCCTTTTCACCCTCCTGACGGATCTGCTCATGTACCGCCGCCGCGCGTGAGGGCAGGGCCTCCTCATCCACCTCGATCTCTTCGCCTTGTTCACTTTCCTGACTTTCTACTTCGCCATCATCCTGTTTCTTATTCATTATTTTAGTTCCCAGTGGTAATTACTCTCTAAGCGTAGCGTGTTTATCGGGAAGTTGAAATGTAACGAAACCTCAGAAGAAGCGTAACAAACCTTTAACCGCAAGGCTTTTTTGCGCGATTTGTGACGCGTAACAGGCATAATGCCTTACCCGGGAAAAATGCAGGGCTACTGCAGGCTGCGATGAACTGATTGCCTGTGGTACTATTTCGCCCAATTCTACTAAGCGCGAATTTTTTTGATGCTGGAAGCCAACAATCTGACCTGCGTACGCGATGAACGCACGCTGTTTAACGATCTCAGTTTTACCGTTTCAGCGGGCGATATTGTCCAGATTGAAGGGGCGAATGGGGCAGGGAAAACCTCTCTGCTGCGGATCCTTGCCGGGCTCAGCCGGGCTGAACAGGGCGACGTGCTGTGGCAGCAAAAGCCCATTCGTCACCAGCGTGAAACCTGGCACGCCGCGTTGCTGTACCTTGGGCATCAGCCCGGTGTGAAAGCGGTACTGACCGCACGCGAGAACCTGCATTTTTATCATGCCAGCCAGTCTGAAGCGTCACTGATGGCGGCGCTGGAAGAGGTGGATTTAACCGGATTTGAAGATGTCGCCGTCTCCCAGCTTTCCGCAGGCCAGCAGCGTCGTGTGGCGCTGGCCAGATTGTGGTTAAGCCGTTCGCCTTTATGGATCCTGGATGAGCCGCTCACCGCCATTGATAAATCCGGCGTGGAAAAGCTGATGGCGCTGTTTAACCTCCATGCGGAGAACGGCGGGGCGGTGATTTTAACCACCCATCAGGATTTACCGTCGGCACATCGCACAGTTCGCAAAATTCGTCTTACCTCTTCGGAGGTAGTCTGATGTTCTGGCGTGTCCTTAAGCGCGAACTGCGCATTGCATTTCGCAGTGGCTCGGAAATCATTAATCCGCTGTGGTTCTTCCTGATCGTGATTACCCTGTTCCCGTTGGGAATTGGGCCAGAACCTAAATTGCTGGCGCGTATCGCGCCGGGCATCGTTTGGGTGGCGGCATTGCTTTCCTCGTTGCTGGCCCTTGAACGCCTGTTTCGTGATGACTTTCTTGATGGCTCGCTGGAACAACTGCTGTTGTTGCCGACGCCACTGCCGATAACGGTTTTGGGGAAAGTGGCCGCTCACTGGGTGGTAACCGGCCTGCCGTTATTGTTGCTATCTCCTCTGGCTGCTTTACTGCTTTCGCTGGATTTTGCCAGCTGGCGAGCCATTGCCCTGACGCTGCTGCTGGGTACGCCAACCCTGAGTTTTCTTGGGGCCATCGGCGTTGGACTGACCGTCGGATTGCGTCGCGGCGGCGTATTACTGAGTTTGCTGGTATTGCCGTTGGCGGTGCCGGTGCTGATATTTGCCAGTGCAGCCATAGACGCTGCCGGCATGGGATTACCGATTGACGGCTACCTGGCTATATTGGGAGCCCTGTTGGTGGGCAGTGCCACCTTGGCGCCGTTCGCCACCGCCGCAGCATTGCGGGTTAGCGTGCATTAACTGATTTCTAATAAAAAACACCAGAACGCTTTTTCTTTTTATGTGAGCAAAATAATAATGTGGAAATGGTTACATCAACTCGGTAAGCCCGACCGGCTATACCGGTTATGCGGTCGTTTGGTGCCCTGGTTCGCGGTGCTGGGCGTCGCAGCACTGTTACTGGGCTGGATTTGGGGATTTGGTTTCGCCCCGGCCGATTATCAGCAGGGAAACAGCTACCGCATCATGTATATCCATGTCCCGGCCGCCATGTGGTCAATGGGTATCTATGCCTCAATGGCTATCGCTGCCTTTATTGGTCTGGTCTGGCAATGGAAAACCGCCGACCTGGCTGCTGCCGCCATGGCGCCGGTGGGCGCGGTGTTTACCTTTATTGCGCTGATCACCGGTTCTGCCTGGGGTAAGCCGATGTGGGGCACCTGGTGGATTTGGGATGCCCGCCTCACCTCTGAACTGGTTCTGCTGTTCCTTTATATGGGCGTCATCGCCCTGTACAACGCCTTTGACGACCGCCGGATGGCGGGACGTGCCGCCGGGATCCTGATCCTGGTCGGCGTGGTTAATCTGCCCATCATTCATTACTCGGTGCAGTGGTGGAACACCTTGCATCAGGGTTCCTCCGGCATGCTTCAGCAGTCGATTGACCCCAGCATGCGCTCGCCGCTGCGCTGGTCGATCCTCGGTTATCTGCTGGTGTTCATCTCACTGACGCTGATGCGCTTGCGTAATCTGCTGCTGTTTACCGAACGCCATCGCCCGTGGGTGGCTGAACTGGCAGCGAAAGGAGGGCGCAAAGCATGACCCCAGCATTCTCATCCTGGTCAGCATTCTTTGCCATGGGCGGTTACGCCTTTTATGTCTGGCTGGCGGTTGCCTGCACGCTGATTGCCCTCGCCGGGCTGGTGCTGCACACCGTTATCCAGCGTCATCGCCTGCTGCATGACATTCGCCAGCGTCAGTCGCGGGAAAGTCGCATCCGCGTCGCCAAAAGTAAAAAACGAGCCAGTGAAGCCGCAGGAGAACAACAGTGAATCCGCGCCGTAAAAGTCGCCTGATCATGGTGACAGCAATTCTGGTGGGCCTCGGTCTGGCCACCTCTTTGGTGATGTACGCACTGCGTTCAAACATCGACCTTTTTTACACACCCGGTGAAATTATTGACGGTAAAGGGGAAGCCCACGTGAAGCCCGAACCCGGCCAGCGCCTGCGCGTCGGCGGCATGGTGATGCCGGGCAGCGTGAAGCGCGATCCGCAGACGCTTCAGGTCTCCTTCAAATTGTATGATGCCCGTGGCGTCATCAGCGTCAGCTATCTCGGCATTCTTCCTGACCTGTTCCGTGAAGGGCAGGGCGTGGTGGCACAAGGTGTGCTGCAGAACGGCAATCTGGTGGAAGCCAAGGAAGTGCTGGCAAAACACGATGAAAAATATACGCCGCCAGAAATTGAGGACGCGATGAAAACCAATCCTAAAGGCCCGCAGTCGGCCTATCAGCCACCCGTACAAGGTGGCCAGTCATGATGCCGGAAATCGGCAGTTTTCTGCTCTGTCTGGCGCTGGCTATTTCGCTGCTGTTAAGTATCTACCCGCTGTGGGGCGCCGCCCGGCAGGATCGCCGTTTAATGGGGCTGGCGCGCCCGCTGAGCTTCGCGCTGTTTGCCTGTATCCTTGGCGCTTTTGCGATACTGGTTCATGCTTTTATCGTCAACGATTTCAGCGTGGCCTATGTGGCGACCAACTCCAATACGCTGCTGCCGGTTTACTACCGTATTGCGGCCACCTGGGGTGCGCATGAAGGCTCGCTGCTGCTGTGGTTGCTGTTGCTCAGCACCTGGACGCTCGCCGTCGCGCTGTTCAGCCGCGGCATGCCGATGGATTCCATCGCGCGCGTGCTGGCAGTGATGGGAATGATTAACCTCGGTTTCCTGCTGTTTATCACCCTGACGTCGAATCCGTTTACCCGCACGCTGCCGGACTTCCCGATCGACGGTAGCGACCTGAATCCGATGCTGCAGGATATCGGCCTGATCTTCCACCCGCCGATACTCTATATGGGTTACGTGGGCTTCTCGGTGGCCTTTGCGTTTGCGATCGCCTCGTTGATGGCGGGCAGGCTGGATACCGCCTGGGCGCGCTGGTCACGCCCGTGGACCACCGCAGCTTGGGTCTTCCTGACCGTCGGCATCGTGCTGGGCTCGGCCTGGGCTTATTATGAGCTTGGCTGGGGCGGCTGGTGGTTCTGGGATCCGGTTGAAAATGCGTCCTTTATGCCGTGGCTGGCCGGCACCGCGCTGATCCACTCGCTGGCGGTGACCGAAAAACGCGGCACCTTCAAAGCCTGGACAGTGCTGCTGGCAATTACCGCCTTCTCACTGAGCCTGCTGGGGACGTTCCTGGTGCGTTCTGGCGTACTGGTGTCGGTACACTCGTTCGCATCCGATCCGTCGCGCGGGATGTTTATCCTCGCCTTCCTGGTGATTGTTATCGGTAGCTCGTTGCTGCTGTATGCGGTGAAGGGCAGCAAAGTCCGCAGCCGCGTGCAGAATGAAGTCTGGTCGCGCGAGTCCTTCTTGCTGGGTAACAACGTGCTGCTGATCGCCGCGATGCTGGTGGTCTTGCTGGGAACGCTGTTGCCGCTGGTGCACAAACAGCTGGGCCTTGGCAGCATCTCGATTGGCGAACCCTTCTTTAATACCCTGTTTACCTGGCTGATGGCGCCAATGGCGCTGATGCTGGGTATTGGCCCGCTGGTGCGCTGGCGTCGTGATGAACCGCAGAAACTGTGGAAGCGTCTGGCGGTGGCCTTGGTGGGGACGCTGGTGCTGTCGATCCTGCTGCCGTGGTTGATGCAGGACCGCATCGAAGCGATGGCGGTCGTCGGCCTGCTGATGTCGATTTGGGTCATTTTCCTGACGCTGATGGAGCTGCACGAACGCGCCACTCACCGTCACAGCTTCTTTAAAGGGTTAACCC
The DNA here is from genome assembly GCF_004551645.1 of Erwinia sp. QL-Z3. NCBI lineage: Bacteria > Pseudomonadati > Pseudomonadota > Gammaproteobacteria > Enterobacterales > Erwiniaceae > Erwinia > Erwinia sp. QL-Z3. The sequence goes on along the minus strand of NZ_CP037950.1, from coordinate 4,802,978 downwards.
ATCTTTCCCGCAGCCACTGGGGAATGGTGTTGGGTCACCTGGGCGTGGCGGTGACGGTTATCGGTATTGCCTTCAGCCAGAACTACAGCGTTGAGCGCGATGTGCGCATGCGCGCGGGCGATACGGTCGACATCCAAAACTATCACTTCACCTTCCGCGATGTGCACAACCTGCAAGGGCCGAACTATACCGGCGGCGTCGGCATTATCGACGTCACGCGTAACGGCAAGCACGAAGCGACACTGCACGCGGAAAAACGCTACTACAGCGTGGCGCACACCATGATGACCGAAGCCGCGATCAACGGTGGCTTTACCCGTGACCTGTATGCCGCATTGGGTGAAGAGCTGGGCGATAACGCCTGGGCGGTGCGTATTTACTACAAACCTTTCGTTCGCTGGATCTGGTTCGGCGGTCTGTTTATGGCCGTTGGCGGTATTTTCTGCCTGTGTGACCCGCGCTACCGTTCACGCAAAAAAGCAGAGAAGGAGCTGGCATGAGCAAGAAAATTCTTTATATCCCGCTGGTGCTGTTCCTGCTGCTGGCGGCGGCCCTGATGTGGCAGCTGAACCGCAATGCGCACGGTGACGATCCCACGCTGCTGGAGTCGGCCCTGGTCGGCAAGCCGGTGCCGGTGTTTAAGCTGGAATCACTGGATCAGCCGGGTAAAACCTACAATCAGTCAGTGCTCACTGACGGCAAACCGATCCTGCTGAATGTCTGGGCGACCTGGTGCCCGACCTGCCGGGCCGAGCATCAGTATCTGAATTCGCTGGCGTCAACGGGCGTGCGCGTGGTCGGGCTGAATTATAAGGACGATCGCAATAAGGCGATCAACTGGCTGAACACGCTGGGCAACCCTTATGCCCTGAGCCTGTATGACGGTGATGGCATGCTGGGGCTGGATCTGGGCGTCTATGGCGCGCCGGAAACCTTCCTGATCGATGGCAAAGGGATTATTCGCTATCGCCACGCCGGGGATCTGAACGACGACGTGTGGAACCGTGAAGTGAAGCCGTTATGGGATAAATACAGCAAGGAGGCGGGTGCATGAAAGGGATCGTCCTGATTTTAGCGCTGTTTCTCAGTGGCAGCGTGCTGGCTGACAACATTGATACCTATAAATTTTCTTCCGTCGATCAGGAGCAGCAGTATCGCCACCTGACGGAATCGTTGCGCTGTCCAAAATGCCAGAACAACAGCATCGCCGATTCCAACGCGATGATCGCCAGCGACATGCGGCTGAAGGTCTATGAACTGCTGCAAAACGGCCAGACGCCGGATCAGGTTAAGCAATATATGGTGGCGCGCTACGGCAATTTCGTCACCTATGAACCGCCGGTAATGCCATCAACCCTGATTTTGTGGGCCGGTCCGGCGCTGTTTGTGATTATTGGCGCGATGGTGATCGTACTGCGCAGTAAAAAGCGCAGGCCAGATGACGAGATAGATGCGGAACAGCAACAGCGCCTGAATGCGCTCTTAAAGAATAACAGGAAGCAATAATGGGTGGATTTTGGTTAACCATTCTGGCGCTGTTAATAGCGTCCTGCGCGCTGTTGCTGATTGCCGGCGGGCGCAAACATCGCCCGGTTTCAATTGAACGCGATGCGCTGAATAAAGCCTTTTATCATCAGCGTCTGAAAGAGCTGGAAGAAGATGAAGATCAGGGTGTGGTGGGCGAGCGGCCAGAGATGGTGCGTGAGTTACAGCAAACCCTGCTGCACGATATCCCAAAAGATGAAGAGATCGTTGAACGTAGCGTAGGGCGTTGGGTGCTGTTGCCTGGCGTGCTGGTGCTGATTCTGGTCAGCCTGGGCTTCTACTTCAAAACCGGTGGCTTTGCGCAGGTGATGTCCTGGCAGCAGGTGAAAAACGATCTGCCGGCCTTGCGTGCGCAGGTGATGGATCCCGCTGCCAAACCGCTGACCATGGAAGAACTGGCGCGGCTGGGGCTTGGCGTGCGCAGCTCGCTGCAGGACGATCCGCAGAACGTCAACGACTGGCTGATGTTGGGGCGGATCGGCATGGTGCTGAATAATGCCGATACGGCCACCAAAGCCTTCCAGCGCGCGATGCAGCTGGCGCCCAATAATCCCGAAGTGAAGCTCAGCTACGCGGACGTACTGACGCGTTCTCCCGATCCGGAAGATAATCGTCAGGCGAGCGTGATGCTGAACGAGATGATCAAAGCGGACGGTGATAATTTGCGGGTGCTAAGCCTGTTGGCATTTAATGCTTTTAGTCAGCAGCACTATCCTGAGGCCATTGCCGTTTGGCAAAAGATGTTACAATTGTTACCTGCTGACGATAAGCGCGGGGTAATGATCCAGCGCAGCATCGAGCAGGCAAAAACGGAATCCGGCAAGCAGAACAGCCATCTGGCGCTTTCCGTCACTCTGGCACCGGGTGCAGAAAAAATGTTACCCGCTGGCGGAGTGTTGTATATTTCCGTTGCTGATGGTGTTTCTCCCGTCCCGGTGGCGGTGAAAAAATTACCGTTAAGCCATTTTCCTCTATCGCTGACGCTGGATGACAGCAATGCCATGATGCCGGAGCGGCTTCTTTCTGCTCAGCATCAGGTTCAGGTACGCGTGCGTATCTCACGTGATGGCAGCGCCAACCCGCAGTCCGGGGATTGGTTCGGCACCAGTGCCGTCACGCCATTTGATGGTCATCAGCAACTGTCTGTTGAGATTAATCAGCAGCAGCCATAGGCGGTATTACACAGAAGACAGGGAGTAAGAGATGAGCTACCGCGTGACGGGTGTAGCGCTGGCCAGCGTGCTGCTGATAGGTTGCGCCAGTTCGAATACGGCAGATGAGCCACAAGGGCGGTCCGATCCGTTCGAGGGCTTTAACCGCTCGATGTTCAACTTTAACTACAACGTGCTCGACCCGTACGTAGTTCGTCCTGTGGCGGTGGCCTGGCGTGACTATCTGCCGGTGCCTGCGCGCACCGGGCTGAGTAACTTCTTCAGCAACCTTGATGAGCCGTCGACGATGGTGAACTACTTTATTGAGGGTAAACCTTATAAAGCGATGATCCACTTCAACCGTTTCTTCCTGAATACCATTCTGGGGATGGGCGGCTTTATCGACGTGGCGAGCATGGCGAATCAAAAGCTGGCCAAAGAAGAGGCGCGCGGGTTTGGTAGTACGCTGGGGAATTACGGCGTCGGCTACGGTCCCTACGTTGAAGTGCCGGGCTACGGTGGCTTCACCCCGCGTGAGGATGTCGGTGGGCTGGTTGACGATCTTTACGCGCCGCTCAGCTGGCTGACCTGGTGGAGGTCGGCAGGGAAGTGGGCGTTGGAAGGGGTTGAAACCCGTGCTCAGCTGCTGGATTCAGATGCGATGCTGCGTAACTCGAAGGACCCTTATGCCTTTGTGCGTGCGGCATACTTCCAGCATCATGATTTCCTCGCCAGCGATGGCAGGCTGATCCCGCAGGAAAACCCTAACGCCTCGGCGATTCAGGGCGATCTGAACGATATCGACTCTAACTAACCGTTGCGGTGATATAAAAAAAGGCCTGTCGCAAGACAGGCCTTTTTTGTTGCCGGCGTGCTATCAGAACTTGTAGTTAAAGTTCGCGCCGTACAGCCAGGCTTTACCGGTAGAGTTAAAGGTGTAAGGGCCTTCTTCTACCGTGACATGCTGACCGTGCATATAGGACAGGCCAACGTCGACGGAAGCATCCTGGTTAAAGGCGTAGGAAGCACCGGCGCTCAACCACAGACGATCCTGATCCGGGATAGAGATGGAACGGTTTTCTGCCGGGACCGGACTGTCATCGAAGGCAATACCGGTGCGGAAGGTCCAGTTTTCATCATAGAAATAGGACGTTCCCAGCGCGATGCGGTAAGCATCCTTAAAGCTCTCATCTTTATAGAACAGCGTCTGGCCATTGCTGCCGGTCGCTTTCAGCTCCTGGAACTGGCTCCAGCTGGTATACGTCAGGCTGTAGTGCACGGCCCATTGCGGCGCTACTTTATGGTAACCGGACAGCTCCCACATTTCAGGCAGGTTCAGGGTCAATGCGCCCGGAACAGTTTGACCGCTGGTACCGTAAGGCAGGCCGAAATTACCCGCCTGATTAATTGGGTTAATATAGGTTGGGATGCTGCTCTTATAATCGCCGTCAAAGTCGATTTTAACTTCAGAGCGGTAAGTAAAGCCGAAACGGTTATTCGGATCCACTTCATACAGAATACCGGCATTCCAGCCGTAACCCCATTCATCCCCTTTCAGATGGGCAATCTGCGTATCTGCTGGCAAGCCCAGTGCGGCACCGGATTCACCCGCATAACGTTCAATCTTGGCACGGGCATAAACGGCATCAAAGCCCACACCAAAACTGAAGTTCTGATTAAGACGATAAGCGGTGCTTAAATTAAAGTTCACCGTTTGCAGATCGGTTTTACCGCCATATCCGCCCGCGGTGTAGTCATCATTAAATTCGGTTGCCAGGCCATAATTGGAGGTTGCCGACGCGCCTAACCACCATTGATCGTTAATAGGCTGGACGTAATGAAGGTTGGGTACCCATTGCGTTGGCGCAATATTATTGGCATCCAGACTTTGTCCTGACTGGCTGTCGCCACTGATATTGACATCGGGATCAATAAATACGGCACCGACAGAAAACATCGGGCGATCCATTAACGCCATGGTGGCCGGGTTACGGCTGGCAGATGCCGCGGTATCCCCCATGGCGCCTTCGCCTGAATAAGCGCGTCCTAAACCTATGGCCGAAAATTCATTCAATTGAAAGCCGGCTGCGTAAACGTTAGAAGAAACAATTGCCACTGCAGCTGCGAGAGCAGACTTCGCAAACAGGTTTTTATGGTTCATGACCACAACCTCATTTATTTGATTTTTATTGAACTTTGTCACGGATGTAACAAAGGTTCACGAATTTTAGGGACTGACGTACGGCTAACAAATCAGACCAGTGGCACCAGTATAGGTCCGACCTGTATCGATGTTGCAATGTTGTTTTATAAATATTTCTGAAATGATCTAAGAAAAGCGATCTGCTTAACAAAAAACTGCGTGTCTGAATTGAACCTATCGAGTCTAGCTTGTTTCAGATCAAATTTGACGTGGATATATGGCACTTATTGGCGCTATATCGCGCAATTGCCAGACAGCCTTTCGCCGCAGGGGTAACATAGCGGCCAGCGAATACACTTTCTGCCGCAACCCGCGCGGCTAACAGGAGATTTCCCATGTCCCATGCCATTAATAAATGCAGCGCCAATGAAACCGCCGCCTGCTGTTGTGTCGATGTTGGTACGATCATGGACAATACTGACTGCACCGCAAGCTGGAGCCAGCTGTACGGAACTCGCCAGCAGGCGGAAGCCATGCTCAGCCAGCTGACGGAAAAAGCGCGTCAGGTCGAATCCGATCCCTGCCAGATTGACGCGCGCTTTAGCGAGCAGCCTGAGGGTGTGCTGCTTGACGCTGATTTCACCTTCAGCTGCCAGGCTGAAACGATGATTTTTCAGCTCGGCCTGCGTTAATCCCCCGTCTTCCGCAATGAGTGGGTTTTCCCACTCATTGTTTTCTAAAGCGTGTTTGCTCTCGCAATTTTCTCTCATTCCGCGTGCACATTGTTAAAATCTGGTTAACCTTAGAGGTCAGACCTGTTAGGCAATGATGCCGTTTGACTGTTAAGGGTAATCAGAATGAGCAAAGCGCTTCCTTTGCTGACGCGTCAGGGCGATCGCATCGCCATTACACACGGACTCCGCACCCCGTTTGCCCGCCAGGCAACGGCATTACACGGCGTGCCGGCGATTGAGCTGGGGCGGATGGTGGTGAGTGAACTCCTGGCGCGTAGCGAACTGCCGCCCGAAGTCATCGAACAGCTGGTGTTTGGCCAGGTGGTGCAGATGCCCGAAGCGCCGAATATTGCCCGCGAAATCGTCCTTGGCAGCGGCCTGAGTGTGTCGACCGATGCCTACAGCGTCAGCCGCGCCTGCGCCACCAGTTTTCAGGCGGTGGCGAACGTTGCTGAAAGCATGCTGGCGGGCACCATTCAGGCCGGAATTGCCGGCGGGGCGGACTCTTCCTCAGTGCTGCCGATTGGCGTCAGCAAAAAGCTCGGTCGTATTCTGGTCGATCTCAATAAAGCAAAAACCTTCTCGCAGAAAATGTCGCTGTTCAGCCAGCTGCGCCCGCGCGATTTGCTGCCGGTGCCGCCCGCCGTGGCAGAATACTCTACCGGACTCAGAATGGGTGACACCGCCGAGCAGATGGCAAAAACCCATGGCATTACCCGCCAGCAACAGGACGCGCTGGCTCACCGTTCCCATCAGCGTGCCGCCCGGGCCTGGGAAGATGGCCGCCTGGCGGGTGAAGTGATGACCGCGTTTGTTCCGCCGTGGCGCAAAGCGTTTGAGCAGGACAATAACGTGCGCATGGCCTCGACGCTGGATGACTACGCGCGTCTTCGTCCCGCCTTCGATCGGCAGCACGGCACCGTCACCGCCGCCAACAGTACGCCGCTGACCGATGGTGCCGCTGCTGTGGTGCTGATGACCGAATCGCGGGCGAAAGCGCTGGGCATCGTGCCGCTGGGCTATCTGCGCAGCTATGCCTTTACCGCGATAGACGTCTGGCAGGACATGCTGCTCGGGCCGTCGTACGCTTCGCCGCTGGCGCTGGACCGGGCCGGGATTACCCTGGACGATCTGACGCTGATCGATATGCACGAAGCGTTCGCCGCACAAACGCTGGCTAATCTGAAAATGTTTGCCGACGAGCGTTTTGCCCGCGAGGTGTTAAAACGCCCGCATGCGCTGGGCGAAGTGAACGAAGAGAAATTTAACGTGATGGGCGGTTCAATCGCTTACGGCCATCCTTTTGCGGCGACCGGCGCACGCATGATTACCCAGACGCTGAACGAGTTGCGTCGTCGCGGCGGTGGGCTGGGGCTGGTCACCGCCTGTGCCGCCGGTGGGTTAGGCGCAGCAATGGTTCTGGAGGCCGAATGACAACGATGATGACGCACAACCCAGAAAAAGCCTCGGCATTCAGCCTGGTGATGCGGCTGGATAACGTCGGGGTAATTACCATTGATGTGCCTGGCGAAAAGATGAATACGCTGAAGGCGGAGTTTGCCGGGCAGATCCGGGAGGTGATCGCCCAGGCGCGCGCTAATTCGCACCTCGCGGGACTGGTGCTGATTTCCGGCAAACCGGACTCGTTTATTGCCGGTGCGGACATCTCAATGATCGACCGCTGCAAAACGGCGCAGGAAGCGGAAGCGCTGGCGCATGAAGGGCAGAAAGTGATGGCCGAAATTGCCTCGCTTTCCGTGCCAGTGGTTGCTGCGATTCATGGCGCCTGCCTCGGCGGTGGGCTGGAGTTGGCACTGGCCTGCAATCAACGCGTTTGTTCGCTGGATGATAAAACCCGGCTCGGGCTGCCAGAAGTGCAGTTAGGTTTGCTGCCGGGCTCCGGCGGTACGCAGCGACTGCCGCGACTGATTGGCGCATCGAGAGCGCTGGATCTGATCCTCACCGGCAAAACCCTGCGGGCAAAGCAGGCCGTCAAAATGGGGCTGGTGGAAGACGCCGTGCCGCAGGCCATTCTGTTGGAAACGGCGGTGAAGATGGCCTTGAACGGCCGTAAGCCGCGAAAAACCTTACCGCTGCGCGAGCGGTTGCTGAATGCTCCGGCAGGGCGCGCGTTGCTGTTTGCCATGGCGACCAGACAGACGGAAGCCAAAACCAAAGGCAATTATCCGGCCACCCGTAAAATATTGTCGGTGGTAAAAACCGGCCTGCTGAAGGGCAGTATTATCGGCTATGCCGCAGAGGCCAAAGCCTTTGGCGAGCTGGCGATGACGCCGGAATCACAGGCGTTACGGTCGATTTTCTTCGCCACCACCGAGATGAAAAAGGATCGCGGTGCGGATGCCAGCCCGCGTGAACTGAAATCAATTGGCGTGCTGGGTGGCGGCTTAATGGGCGGCGGCATTGCCTATGTCACCGCGACGCGTGGCAAGTTGCCGGTGCGCATCAAAGACATCAAGCCGGAAGGCATTAATCATGCGATGAAATACAGCTGGGATTTGCTGAGCAAAAGCGTGCAGCGCCGGCATCTGCGCCCGGCAGAACGCCAGCAACAAATGGCCCTGATTGGCGGCGGCACCGACTACCAGGGCTTCCATCATCGTGACGTGATCATTGAAGCGGTGTTCGAAGACCTGACGCTGAAGCAAATCATGGTGGCAGAGGTTGAAGCCAATACTTCGGGCCAGACGATTTTTGCCTCCAATACCTCCTCGCTGCCGATTGCTGATATTGCAGCTAACGCCAGCCGGCCGGAAAACGTCATCGGCCTGCACTATTTCAGTCCGGTAGACAAAATGCCGTTGGTCGAAGTGATCCCACATACCACCACCTCGGCCGAAACCATCGCCACCGTGGTTTCGCTGGCGAAAAAGCAGGGCAAAACGCCGATTGTGGTGGCCGACCGGGCCGGATTTTATGTCAACCGCATCCTGGCGCCGTACATTATTGAAGCCATGCGCTGTTTGCTGGAAGGAGAGCCGATCGACAGCATCGATCGGGCGCTGGTGAAGTTTGGCTTCCCGGTCGGGCCCATCCAGTTACTGGATGAAGTGGGCATCGACGTCGGCACGCACATGATGCCGGTGCTGGAACAGGCCTGGGGCGAGCGCTTTAATACGCCGGACGCCTTTGCCGCGGTATTGAATGATGACCGTAAAGGGCGCAAGAATGGACGCGGTTTCTATCTCTACAACCGTAAAACCTTCAGCCGTAAAAAGTCGGTTGATGAGAGTATTTATAAACTGCTTAAGCTGAATCCTAAAACCCATCTCAGCGCCGATTCTGTCGCTGAGCGGTGCGTGATGATGATGCTGAACGAAGCCGCAAGAACCCTCGACGAAGGCGTGATTCATTCCGCCCGCGATGGCGATATTGGCGCGGTATTTGGCATCGGTTTCCCGCCGTTCCTCGGCGGCCCGTTCCGCTATATGGATCGTCTGGGGGCGGCGGCCGTGGTCAACACATTAGAGCGGCTGATGCAGTCACACGGCGAACGTTTTGCCCCATGCGAGGCGCTGAAGCGACGGGCAGCCAGCGGCGAATGTTTTTACAAAACGACGGAAAAATCGAATAGCCATGCCGATTCAGGGGGTTAGATTTTACCGCAAAACAGGGGCGCTTTAGCACTGTTCTGGAAAGCGCTCATTTAATAAACAATCGGTTGACTATACTCAAGGCATTAGGGTACAACACAGCGTTCATTCACTGAATGAAGAGTCGGGAAGCTGTGTTTTCCGGCGTTTACGTTTAACAACAGCGGTGCATTATGCAAGTTTTCATTATGCGTCACGGCGATGCGGCATTAGATGCGGCTAGTGATTCTGTACGACCTCTGACTCATTGCGGATGTGATGAATCACGCCAGATGGCGAAATGGCTTAATGGCCAGACAGTAGATATTGAACGTGTGTTAGTCAGCCCGTACCTGCGTGCTGAACAGACGCTGGCTACGGTGCGTGAAGCACTGATCCTGCCGGAGGGGCAGGAGGTCTTGCCTGAACTGACGCCTGGCGGCGATCCCGCGATGGTGGCCAGTTACCTGCAAGTGCTGGCGAAAGAAGGGGTGAAATCTGTATTAGTGATTTCCCACCTGCCGTTGGTGGGCTACCTGGTGTCTGAGCTCTGCCCGCAGGAATCGCCGCCGATGTTCGCGACCTCGGCCATTGCCCGTATCGACTACGATGCTGACAACGGCACCGGTAAGCTGGAGTGGCAGGTCAGTCCTTCCAAACTGGCGAAAGCGATGTGATGTTACAGGGCCAGGCGATCTGGCCCTGACGCCGTCTTAAGGTAATTCTGGCGGCATCCACTCTTCCCCCTCAATCAGCACCAGCAGCGCGGCATCGCCGCCGAACAGCTTGGGCGCCTGATGAAATGCCATCACCATCGGATGCTGTGCCAGCCACAGCGGCGACTGCTGCTTCAATACATGCTTGCCGTGGCCGTGCATCACGCTGGCGCAAAAAATGTGCTCACGTCGGCACGCTGCAATCAACGCACCCAGCTCTTCCTTGGCCTGCCGTTGCGTAAGTCCATGCAAATCCAGAAAAATTTCCGGCGTGTAATCGCCACGCCTCAGCTTTTTCAGCTCGTAATGGCTGACATCACTGCGCACGTAGCGCGTGGGGCCTTCCTCGGCCAGCAAAGGCTGGAATTCATCGGAAAAATAGTGACTGGCATCCATCTGCTCAGAAATCAGCTTTTTCTGCGGAACCACCGCGAGGTTTTTCTTCTGCGGTTTGTGGACAATGGTGTCCTGCGCCAGCTTTCGGGTGCCGGTCATTAATCCGCGAAACAACGCCTGATCTTCGGCGCTGAGGGGCTGTTTTTTACTCATCAGGTTCTCATTGTCCGGCTTAATAAGGCAAAACGGCGCGGAACGTCGTCTTCAGGAAATGCTGACAGTCTACCCTGAGTTGTGGCGGCAAAAAACAAATGTCAGCTTTTTCACACCGCCGCGCTGAATTATGGCCCGCTTCATGGCAAACTAGCTGCCGAGTTTTAGTAAGGCCTGTGGAGGGCACTTTGGACAAAATTTTCGTCGATGAGGCAGTCAGTGAGCTGCACACCATTCAGGATATGCTGCGCTGGACGGTAAGCCGTTTTTCCGCCGCCGAGCTCTGGTATGGTCACGGCACCGATAATCCCTGGGACGAAGCGGTTCAGCTGGTATTGCCCACCTTATATCTGCCGCTGGATATCCCGGAAGACATGCGCAGCGCACGGCTGACATCCAGCGAGCGTCATCGCATTGTCGAGCGCGTGATCCGCCGCATCAACGAACGTATTCCGGTCTCCTACCTGACCAACAAAGCCTGGTTCTGCGGACACGAGTTCTATGTCGATGAACGCGTGCTGGTGCCGCGTTCGCCCATCGGCGAGCTGATCAACGATCGCTTTGCGGCGCTGATCCCGGATGAGCCGAAATATATTCTGGATATGTGTACCGGCAGCGGCTGTATCGCCATTGCCTGTGCCTATGCCTTCCCGGACGCCGAGGTGGATGCGGTCGACATCTCCACTGACGCGCTGGCGGTGACCGAGCAGAATATTGAAGCGCATGGCCTGACCCACAGCGTCACGCCGATCCGCGCCGATCTGTTCCGCGAACTGCCAAAAACCCCTTACGACCTGATCGTCACCAATCCGCCGTACGGGGATGAAGACGATATGGACGATTTGCCAAACGAATACCGCCATGAGCCTGAACTGGGCCTGGCTGCCGGACGTGATGGTCTGAAGCTGGCGCGCCGTATCCTGGCTAACGCGCCAGATTACCTGAGCGAGCAGGGCGTGCTGATTTGTGAAGTGGGCAACAGCATGGTGCACATGATTGACCAGTACCCTGACGTGCCGTTTACCTGGCTGGAGTTTGCCAACGGCGGCGACGGCGTCTTTATGCTGACGCGTCAGCAGATCGTCGATGCGCAGCACCACTTTGGCATTTTCAAAGATTAATAAAGAACAATAAAAGAGGTCATCATGGCTGGTAACACTATTGGGCAACTGTTTCGCGTCACCACCTTCGGTGAGTCTCATGGACTGGCGCTGGGCTGTATTGTAGACGGCGTGCCGCCCGGCATTCCGCTGACCGAAGCCGATCTGCAGCACGATCTGGATCGCCGTCGTCCTGGTACGTCACGTTACACCACCCAACGTCGCGAACCGGATCAGGTCAAAATCCTCTCCGGCGTGTTTGAAGGTGTGACCACCGGCACCAGCATCGGGCTGTTGATTGAGAACACCGACCAGCGTTCTCAGGATTACAGTGAGATCAAAGACGTGTTCCGTCCCGGCCATGCTGACTACACCTACGAGCAGAAATATGGCCTGCGCGACTACCGTGGCGGTGGCCGTTCGTCGGCCCGTGAAACCGCGATGCGCGTTGCCGCTGGCGCCATTGCCAAAAAGTATCTGGCACTGAAGCACGGCATCAAAGTCCGCGGTTTCCTGGCGCAGATTGGCGATGTGGCCTGTGAGCTGAAGGACTGGGATCAGGTTGAACAGAACCCGTTCTTCTGCCCGGATCCCTCGAAGCTGGAGGCGCTGGACGAACTGATGCGCGGGCTGAAGAAAGCGGGTGACTCGATTGGTGCGAAAGTGTCGGTGATGGCCGAAAACGTCCCGGTTGGCCTTGGCGAACCGGTTTTCGATCGTCTGGATGCGGACCTGGCGCATGCGTTGATGAGCATCAATGCGGTGAAAGGTGTTGAGATTGGTGACGGCTTTGCGGTGGTCAACCAGCGCGGCAGCCAGCACCGTGACGAAATTCGTGCGGATGGCTTCCAGAGCAACCACGCCGGCGGCATTTTGGGCGGCATCAGCAGCGGTCAGCCGATTCTGGCCAACATCGCCATGAAGCCAACCTCAAGCATTACCGTGCCGGGCAAAACCATCAACCGCTTTGGTGAAGAAGTCGAGATGATCACCAAAGGCCGCCACGATCCCTGCGTGGGGATCCGCGCGGTGCCGATCGCGGAAGCGATGATGGCGATCGTGCTGATGGATCACTTACTGCGTCAGCGCGCTCAGAACGCTGATGTGCACACGGACATTCCTCGCTGGTAACCGAATGAAAAAGACGCTGATGGCGCTTGGTGCGCTGCTGATAAGTGCTTCCTCGCTGGCGGCAACGCCCTGGCAATCGATCCGCCAACCGATTAGCGGCACGCCGCAGTCGATTGGTCAGTTTGCTAACGGCTGTATCGTTGGCGCAGAACAACTGCCGCTGGATGCGCCTGACTATCAGGTCATGCGTCAGGATCAGCGTCGCTACTTCGGCCATCCGGACCTGATCATGTTTATTCAGCGTCTGAGTACGCAGGTGCATAACCTGCAGCTCGGCGAAGTGTTGATTGGCGATATGGGCATGGCTGCCGGTGGGCGCTTCAGCAGCGGTCACGCCAGCCATCAGTCGGGACTGGATGTGGATATCTGGCTACAGCTGCCTAAATCGCGCTGGTCCTCAGCGATGCTGTTAAAGCCTCAGCCACTGGATTTGGTGGCGGCGGACGGTAAAAACGTGGTCGCGCGCCACTGGCAGCCGGAAATCGACAGCCTGATTAAACTGGCGGCGAAAGATGATGATGTGACGCGCATCTTCGTCAATCCGGCAATTAAAAAGCAGCTGTGTGCCGATGCCGGTGCCGATCGGGACTGGTTACGCAAAGTGCGTCCATGGTTTGGTCACCGCGCGCACATGCATGTGCGTTTGCGTTGCCCTGCGGGCAGCCTGCAGTGCCAGGATCAGCCCGCGCCGCCGGCCGGTGATGGCTGTGGTGCCGAGCTGCAAAGCTGGTTCCTGCCTGCCAAACCGGGCAGTGGTGCGCCAGTGAAGCGCGAGCCGCCGCCGTTACCGCCATCCTGTCAGGCGTTACTGGATAAACATTTGCTTTAGGGATCGAAGATGGATTGGTTCGTTGTCAGCCCACTGTTTGTTGGGCTGCTGTTCTTTGTCGCCATGCTGGCCGGGTTTATCGATTCGATTGCCGGTGGCGGCGGGCTGTTAACCGTGCCGGCGCTGATGTCCGTAGGCCTCTCTCCCGCGCAGGCGATTGCCACCAATAAATTGCAGTCAGTTGGCGGCTCGTTCTCGGCAAGCCTCTATTTTGTCCGTCGTGGCGCGGTCAATCTGCGCGAGCAGCGGCTGAATATCGGCATGACGTTTCTGGGTGCAGTGACCGGTGCCATTCTGATCCAGCATTTGCAGGCCGAACTGCTGCGGCAGGTTCTGCCGATCCTGCTGATCGCTATCGGGCTGTACTTCCTGCTGCTGCCGAAAATTGGCGAAGAAGATCGCCAGCGTCGCCTGCACGGCTTGCCATTTGCGCTGGTGGCCGGTGGTTGCGTCGGCTTTTATGACGGCTTTTTTGGTCCCGGCGCGGGCTCTTTTTACGCGCTGGCTTTCGTCACCCTGTGCGGCTATAACCTCGCAAAATCCACGGCTCATGCCAAAGTGCTGAACTTCACCTCCAATTTTGGTGGCCTGCTGTTCTTTATGTTTGGCGGCAAAGTGGTGTGGGGAACCGGACTGGTGATGCTGGTGGGCGCCATCTGTGGTGCCCGGTTAGGTGCACGCATGGTGTTAAGCCGTGGGCAAACGTTGATCCGCCCGATGGTGGTGATCGTGTCTGCTGTGATGAGTGCAAAACTGCTTTACGACAGTCATGGCGCGGCGATTGCGGCCTGGTGTCACCGTCTGTTGGGTTGAGAAAAGAAAGAATGAACGATAGCCACCACTACACGCAGCTGATTGAAATTTTTGACCGCTGCTTTTTTGCCGATTTTCAGACACGCCTGATTAAAGGCGATGACGAACCGATCTATCTTCCTGCTGATGACGACGTGAATTATCACCGCGTGGTGTTTGCTCACGGCTATTACGCCAGCGCGCTGCATGAAATTTCGCACTGGTGCATTGCCGGTGCTGAACGCCGCAAGCAGGTTGATTTTGGCTACTGGTATTGCCCGGATGGCCGTGATGCCATGACGCAGAACCAATTCGAAACGGTAGAAGTGAAACCGCAATCGCTGGAGTGGATGTTTTGTGTTGCGGCAGGGTTTCCCTTCAATGTAAGTTGTGACAATCTCAACGGAGATTGTGAGCCGGATCGCATCGCGTTTCAGCGCAAAGTCCATGCTCAGGTCATGACGCATCTGGAACAGGGTCTTCCTGCTCGTCCAGCCCGATTGATTGCTGAACTCTGCTCGTATTACTCAACGCCCCCGCTGACGGCGGCACAGTTTCCCTGGCCAGAAGACCTGTGATCGTGGGGACAGGAACGAATAAGGAATTTTATGATCGATGAATTTGAGGCGCGTATTCTGGCCCTGATCGACGACATGGTGGAAAGCGCCAGTGACGACGAGCTGTTTGCCAGTGGTTATCTGCGTGGGCATCTGACGCTGGCCGTGGCTGAGATTGAACTCTCCGGCGAGCATACCCCTGAAGCATTACAGATTCAGGTGCAGAGAAGTCTGCAGAACGCCATCCAGGCCGGTGAACTCTCGCCGCGCGATCAGGCGCTGGTGATTGGCATGTGGGACAACCTGTTCCTGCAGGCGCGCAAACCGTCCTGAAAACCGGGCGGCCACCGTGCCGCCTGGCTTAATTCTCCTGTCAGAACGCCGTTTTAATCGCTTTCCCTTTCAGTAATTTCCTTACCCAGTAACGATTCGGATGCATCGCTGCCAGCGTGTCGGCATCCAGCGGGATCGGTTCGCCACAGAGTTCAGCCGCCAGCACTTCTGCGCCCAACGGACCGCTGCACAACCCGCGTGAACCTAACGCACCCAACACAAACAAGCCTTTATGCAGCGGCGCTGCCTGCGCGGTCTCTTTATGCTGAGCCAGATCGGCATACTGTTCCAGCGTTTGCTGATAATCGGGCAGGGGACCAAACATCGGCAAATGGTCGCGAGAGGCGCACCGCACGCCGCTGCGGGATTCACCGGCGCTGACGTCCACTTCTTTCGGCCAGTCTGCCTGTGGCAGGCAGCGGATCAGCCTTTCGCGGTTTTCCTGCTGGTCCTCTTCACGGTAGTCGGTTGAGGTGTCCGCGCGATGATAGCTGGCACCAATACAGTGATGCTGATTGTGCGGGTTTGCCGGCGTCAGGTAACCGTCATAGCACAGCACCTGCTTTAGCGGGCTTAACCCAGGCGTGGTGGGAATATGGCTGACCTGGCCGCTGACGGCATAGGCGGGCAGCATTTCGCTCTGGGCAAAGGACGCCAGTGTGTGGCCGGTGGCCAGCACCACGTTGCGGTGCGGCTTAGCAGGCTGGTCCCGGAACTGTAACTGCCAGCCATCCGCCTCGGGCCGCATTTCCGTCAGCGTATGCTGCCAGTGGATCTGCAATCCTTGTTGCAATGCCAGTTCAAACAGCGCCGGGGTCAGTTGCCCCGGAGAGAGCCAGCCGCCCAGCGGATAGCTTATTCCGCCGCAGCCTGTTTCCACGCCGCACAAGGCTTCCGCTTCGGCCTGCGACACTTCGCGGGCAATCTCTTCAGGCAAGCCCATGCTCAGCAGTTTGGCGATCTTCTCGCGGCTTTTTTCATCCCAACCCAGCTGCGTGACGCCGCACCAGTCGTGATCAAAAGCGACCGGCAGGCTGTCGTAAAGCCGGCGGGCAAAGGTGAACGCCAGTGGGAAGAAGGTGGCTAATGCTGGATCGTGCTGATTGAGCAGGGGATAGAGCGCGCCCTGACGATTCCCGGACGCGCCTTCGGCGGCCCTGGCATCCGCGCAGTATAGGGTGACCTTTTTGCCGCGACGTAACAGCGCCAGCGCCAGCAGCGCGCTGGCAATGCCGCCGCCAATAATGGCGATATCATCGCCTTCAGCAGCCGGACGTGCGTACCACGGCATGTTTGCATGAGGGGACGTTAACGCGTCCATTGTACCGCAAAGCATTTCGCGTTTCGGGCCAAAGCCTTTGCTGCGAATAACGTTAAATCCCGCATCTCTCAGACCGCGACGAACAAAGCCCGCGGCGGTAAAGGTGGCAAAGGTGCCGCCCTGGCGGGCCAGTTTTGCCATGCAGGCAAACAGTTCGGGCGTCCACATATCGGGATTTTTAGACGGCGCGAAGCCATCCAGGAACCAGGCATCGACCTGATGCTGCAGGCTGTCATCAAAAGTGTGGATCAGCTGGTTAATATCGCCAAACCACAGATCCAGCGTGATGCGGCCGCCGTCCAACAGCAAGCGGTGACAGCCTGGCAACGCTTGCGGCCACTGTTGGCAAAGTTCCGCCGCGTAGTCGGCCAGTTCAGGCCAGACGGCCAGCGAACTGGCGAGATCTGTCACGTTTAAAGGATATTTCTCACTGCTGATGAAGTGTAAACGCTGTAATTTAGCCTCGGGATGCGTTTCCCGGAAGCGATCGAACGCCTGCCAAAGGGTCAAAAAGTTCAGACCAGTCCCAAAACCTGTCTCAGCAACGATAAATAAATCGCGCGAATGTTGAGCAAATCGATCGGGTATTTGGTTGCCACCGAGGAACACATGGCGGGTCTCTTCCAGACCATTTTCATTGGAGAAGTAGACGTCGCCAAACGCTCGGGATACAGGTGTACCCTGTTCATTCCAGCTTAATTCGGCATACTCGATCGGGGTCGTTTTCAAGGGGGAAGCTCGGTTATCAGGCGGTGCCGCGATTGTAACGGTGTGAGCTGGCCCACGCAAATTTACAAAAGTTAAGCGCTGATCGGACTTGTTCGGCGTACAACTGTAAGCTAAAGTGCCTGTCGAATCCTAATATAAGTAGTGAATGAGGTATTGAATGAAACGTGCAGTGATTACTGGCTTGGGTATCGTTTCCAGCATTGGTAATAACCAAGAGGAAGTTTTGGCATCTCTGCGTGAGGGTCGCTCAGGCATCACCTTCTCCCAGGAGCTGAAAGATTCCGGCATGCGTAGTCACGTCTGGGGTAACGTCAAACTGTCTAAAGACGAAATTTCAGCTCTCATCGATCGCAAAGTATTGCGTTTCATGAGCGATGCGTCCATTTATGCTTACATCTCCATGCTGGAAGCGGTGAAAGATTCCGGCCTGACCGCCGAGCAGTACCAGAACAACCCACGTGTGGGTCTGGTTGCCGGTTCCGGTGGCGGTTCCCCTTACAACCAGGCTGCCAGCGTTGATGGTATGCGTGCAAAAGGCCTGCGTGGCGTGGGTCCTTATATGGTGACCAAAGCCATGGCATCCGGCGTTTCTGCCTGCCTGGCAACACCATTCAAAATTCACGGTGTGAACTACTCCATCAGCTCTGCTTGTGCGACCTCCGCTCACTGTATCGGTAATGCGGTTGAGCAGATCCAGCTGGGCAAACAGGATGTGGTATTTGCTGGCGGCGGCGAAGAGCTGTGCTGGGAAATGTCCTGTGAGTTCGACGCGATGGGCGCACTGTCCACCAAGTACAACGAAACCCCAGAAAAAGCCTCCCGTACTTACGATACCAGCCGTGACGGCTTCGTTATCGCTGGCGGCGGCGGTATGGTGGTGGTTGAAGAACTGGAACACGCGCTGGCTCGCGGTGCTCACATCTATGCAGAAGTGGTTGGCTACGGCGCGACTTCTGATGGTGCTGACATGGTTGCCCCATCAGGCGAAGGCGCAATGCGCTGTATGCGTCTGGCAATGGCCGATGTGGATACCCCAATCGACTACCTGAACACCCACGGTACCTCTACGCCAGTGGGCGATGTGAAGGAACTGGGTGCAATCTGTGAAGTGTTTAGCGAGAACATGCCTGCCATGTCCGCGACCAAAGCAATGACCGGTCACTCTTTGGGGGCCGCCGGCGTGCAGGAAGCCATTTACTCTCTGCTGATGCTGGAACACGGCTTTATCGCGCCAAGCATCAACATTGATGAGCTGGACCCCGCGGCGAAAGGTCTGAACATCGTGACCAAGCCAACCGAGCAGAAGCTGAAGACCGTTATGTCTAACAGCTTTGGCTTCGGCGGGACTAACGCCACCCTGGTGATGCGTAAGCTCGACTAAGTTTCAGGGGGCGAAATGTCGCCCCCTGTCTTTCCCTTCAGCGTTCTCTCTGTTCCATCGGCCGCAATCGCTTCGGCAAGCCGGCAACCACCAAATCGTAAGATTCCTCTACCAGCTGCCGTACCAGGCCTTCACTAATTTGTTCGCCGGGATAAATCGAGATCCAGTGACGTTTATTCATATGGTAAGCCGCATGAATGCTGTCGTAGATCGCCCGTTGTAGCAGTGCGTTTTCGGGATCGCATTTCAGATTCACAATCCGCTCGCCGCGAACCTGTGCCAGTAAAGCGAACATCTTGCCGCGCACCTTAAACACCTCATATTCGGGGCCAAACGGGTAGCAAAGCTCGGCTGAAGGCAGGGTCCGGGCGACGTCGGCCGCCAGCTGATGAATCTGTTTTCCGTCCATTGTATGGCTCCATCGCGGGGATTTCTGTCCAGCAGGCTAGCATAACCGCACCCTCCGGCTCACCCCCGATTTTATTCTTTCTCCCGCAGCACCTTGCCAACATTTCCCGCAGGATGAACCGCCAGCAGCGTTTCCCGGCTGTAGCCACTTTGCGTCATTAACACCGCTATCATCGCGTCAAACACCGCCAGCACGCTGATAATCGAGGTGGTGGCCAGCATATTCAGCGGATCAATTTCCTGAGTTTCAGGCATCAGCAACAGCCGATCGGCTGCCTGAGCAATCGCCGATCCGGCGTTTTCAGTGACGCTTACCAGCGTGCAGCCTTTGCTTTTTACCGTCGGCAATAAGCGGGTTAACTCATCGGAATTGCCGCCGCGCGACAGCATAATCAGCACGTCGCTGGCGCGCAGAAAACCGATATCACCGTGCGCCGCATCGGCAGCGCTAAGCCAGGTGGCGGGACGCTCTACGCAGGAAAGCATATGGGCGATCTTTCTGGCGGCAATGCCCGAGGTGCCAATCCCGGTGACCGCAATTTTCCCCTCGCAACGGGCCAGCGTGTTGAGTACCGCCAGCCACTGCTGACGGTCGAGCCGGCTTTCCAGCGTGGCTAGCGCATCGCGATAGGTCTGCCAGCCACAGGTGGCCTGTGACCAGGCGTCGATGTGCTCCATCAGGCCTCCTGCATCATCTGGCGATACTTCATATGGTCGTGATACATCTCGCGGAATACCTGGTATTTGCGATCGTAGTAATGTTTGATCTCATTGGTTTGCGGCGTGACGGTTTTGCCGATACGGCTCATGGCATTCATCGCTTCCGGCAGGGATTCATACACCCCGGCGGCCACGGTGCCCATCATTGCGCTGCCCAACAGCATCGCTTCACTCTCTTCCGGTAGCAGCATTGCACAGCCGGTGGCGTTGGCATGTTCCTGCACGAAGATCGGGTTTTTGGTGCCGCCGCCGCTGGCCATAATGGTATCGATGCTGTAGCCGGTCTGGTTCATGGTTTCGATGATATGGCGGGCTCCCAGCGCAATCGCCTGAATGGTCGCCAGGTAGTGCAGCGCCATATCTTCCGGCGTGCGCGAGAGTTTCAGCCCGGTGAGGATGCCGGTCAGATTCGGGTTCGCGCGCGGTGAGCGGTTACCGTGAAAATAGGGCAGCATATGGATATCGCGGGTCAGAAAGGCAATCTTTTCGGGCTCGCCGGCCATTTTGCGCAGCAGATCGTTTAGGACTTCATAGATGGTTTTGCCCTGCGCCTTTCCCTGATCGCGCAGCGTGGCATAGCAGGGGTGAGACTGGATCATATGGTCAATCAGCGCGCCGGTGGCCGACTGGCCGCCTTCGTTCAGCCATAAGTCGGGCAGAATGGCTGAGAAGTAGGGGCCCCAGACGCCTTTAATAAAGCGCGGCTCTTTCGAAATGGCCATATGGCCGGTGGAGGTGCCGCCTATCAGCGCGATGCGCCGGTCAAAGTCAGCATGTTCCCCGGACGCGCCCGCCGCACCCAGCGTGCCGAGGCTGCCCGCATGGGCATCAATGATCGACACGCTCACCGCCGTGCCGGGCAGCAGGCCCATTTCGCTGGCGGCTCGCTGCGTCAGGCCGTGCCCCAACGGTTCACCCATGGTTTTTACATCGCGGCCAATTTTCGCCGCGTCATGCTCGAGCAAATCTTCCAGCCCAATCTGGCGGAAATAGCTCTCATCCCAGCGGTTCTCATGACCCATATAAGTCCATTTGCACACCAGCGAGCACAACGAACGCGTTTCATCCTGGGTGGCCCGCCAGGTGAGGAAGTCGGGCAGGTCAAATACATGGCCGATGTTCTGCCAGCTGTTGGGCATATGCTGTTTCAGCCACAGCAGCTTTGGCGTCTGCATTTCGGGTGAGATCACCCCACCAACATAGTCCAGCACCCGGTGCTGGGTGGCGTTAATACGCTCGGCCTGCGAAATGGCGCGGTGATCCATCCACACGATAATATTTTGCTCGCTGCGGCCCGACGGACTGACCGTCAGCGGTTTGCCTTCTTTATCCAGCACCACCAGTGAACAGGTGGCATCAAAGCCGATGCCTTTAATCTGTACCGGATTGATGTTGCTTTGATTGACGGCATCGCGCACCGCCTGGCACACCGCCTGCCAGATATTGTCTGACGACTGCTCGACAAAATCGGCCTGCGGGCGAAACAGCGCAATTTCCCGGCTGGCCTGGCCCATCATCCGGCCCTTAAGGTCGAAAATTCCCGCACGTGCGCTGCCGGTCCCTACATCCACACCCAGATAATAACTTGTCATTGTTAGCCTCGACCGTCAGGTTCTGCGATTCTGTAACGCAATAAACAGGATAAGCACACCGCCCCAGAGCGCCATCGTCAGATAGCTGCTTACGCCCAGCAGATTGAGCCCGCTTTCCAGCATTTGTAAGACGATCAGCGCCAGCACCATGCCAATCACCCGGCCAAACCCGCCGTCGGGATTTACCCCACCCAGCACCGAGGCCAGAATGGTCACCAGCAGCCAGGACTCGCCGTAGCCTGCCTTCGCCGAGTTGAACATCGACATCATCAGCAGCGCCGCGCCCCAGCTCAGCAGGGCAGAGAAGATATACACCGTGATTTGCACCCGCGCGGTGTTGATGCCGCTGAAGCGGGTGGCCTGTTCGTTAGATCCCAACAGATAAATGCTGCGGCCCAGCGTGGTCTGTTCCAGCAGAACCCATAGCGCAAAGGCCACCAGCAGGAACAGCAGCAGGGCAAAAGGCACGCCAAACACCTCGCCATTGCCGAGGAACTGAATCAGCGGTGGGAAGCCGGAAATCACCGCGCCGTTGGAGAGCAGGATATTCAACCCGGCGATCAGCGTCATGGTGCCGAGGGTGGCCAGAATCGGCGACACCCCAATCACCGCGATCAGCAGACCATTCAGCGTGCCGATCAGCACCGCCAGCAGCGCACCGGCGATGAGCGCCAGCAGCAGAAACAGTGGCTGACCGGGATGGGCAACGATGATCGCGCCCATCAGCAGGGAACAGGCGTTGGCGCTGGCGATAATCGACAGGTTGATGCCGCCGGTCAGCATGGTCAGCCCCATGCCCAGCGCCAGTAAGCCTAAAACGGGCAGTTGGGTGGCAATCGACTGGAAGTTGCCCGCGCTGAAGAACCGTCCACCCAGCGTCAGCGAGAACAGCGCCAGCACAATGACAATCATCAGCAGCTGCAGGCGAATAATCCGGTCGCCCGGAAGGATTTTGATTATGGCGTTCATTTCACATCCCCTTCGCCAGTTTGCGTTTTTCATTCCACGCGGTGGCGCTGATGCTGACCAGAATAATCAGCCCGCTAAACACCATATGCCAGTAAGAGGAGACGGCGAGCAGCGTCAGGCCATTTTGCAGGAAGGCCAGCAGCAGCACCCCCAGCAGCGTGCCGAATAATGAGCCACGGCCGCCGGTCATGCTGGTGCCGCCGAGAACCACGGCGGCCAGCACCGTGAGTTCATAGCCGACCAGCGAATTGGGCGCGACTGACTGGGTGGTCTGCGCCTGAACGATGGCGGCAACACCGGCCAGCAGTCCCATATAGCCGTAGACGTAAAAGTGCAGCGTCAGCAGGTTCATGCCCAACCGGGAAGCGGATTCGCGGTTGCCGCCCATCGCATAAATCTGCCGTCCCAGCCGGGTATAGCGCATCAGCACGCCGGTCAGCACAAACACCGCCAGCAGGCAGAAGAGCGGCAGCGTCAGCCCGTATTCATAGCCATCGGCGGCCGTGAAAGAGAACCAGTTGATGCCGTTCATAAACCACTCGGGGAAACCGTACAGCCAGGTGCCATCGGTAAACCACACCAGCAGGCCATAGAACAGGTTGAGCGTGGCGATAGTGATAATGATCGCCGGAACGCGTAAGAAGTAGACCAGCGCGCCATTGATCAGCCCCAGCAGCAGCCCGCAGCCCATGGCAATCGCGAAGATCGTCACGAAGTTGCCGCCGTGCGCCAGCAGGGTACTGGCCATCGCGTACTGCGCAATCGCGGTCATCGCCGGGAAGGAAATGTCGATCCCGCCGGCGATCAGCACCACAAACAGTCCGCAGGCCAGAATACCGAGGATGGCATAGCTGGTGGCGACATCGGTCAGGTTACCGAGCGTTAAAAACTCGCTGGAGCGCAGGCTGAGGCCCGCGGCCAGCAGCAGGATCAGCATCCCCAGCCAGAACTCATGGTGGCCGATCAGATGTCGTAATTTGTTATTCATTGACCACCCCGGCAATCTCGTCTTCCTGGCACTGGTGCGGCGCAAAACTGGCGACCAGTTCGCCTTTCCGCATCACCAGTACGCGATGGCTGTTGTAATACGCTTCCGGGATCTCATCGCAAATCATCAACACGGCCATGCCGGATTCGGCAAGATCGCGGGCAATCCGGTAGATCCCTTCTTTATTGGCGATATCGACGCCGACCGTGGGCGAGTCAAGGATCAGCACTTTCGGATGGGTCGCCACCCATTTGGCGATGGCCACGCGCTGCGCATTGCCGCCGGACAGGGTTTGCACCGGCAGCTGGCTGTCCGACACCTTGATGTTCAGTTCGCGGATCAAGGTGGCGACCTGATGACGGGCCTTTTTCTGGTCCATCAGCCCGGCACGGTTATGCAGCCGGTTAAAAATCGGCACCAGCATGTTGTCGAAAATAGACTGCTGCATCACCAGCCCCTGGGTCTGCCGATCTTCGGAAACATAGGCAATGCCGTGGCGGATCGCATCCCGGTTGCTGCGCAGGCTGACCGGCTGGCCCTCAACGCTGATTTCACCGCTGTCCGGCTGAGTCATGCCAAACAGGGACAGGCACAGCTCGGTGCGTCCGGCCCCGAGCAGGCCAACAATTGAGGTAATCTCACCCCGGCGCAGGCTCAGATTGATTGACTGATACTGGCCTTTGCGCGACAGGTTGCGCACTTCCAGCAGGGGCGTTTCGCTTTTATCGGCCCGTTCAGGCAGATGGCTGAAGGCAAAGCGTTGCCCGGTCATCAGGAACGCCAGCTCGTCGCTGTTCAGCTCGCTGGCCGGGAAGGTTCCCACCAGTTTGCCGTCGCGCATCACGCTGATGCGGTCCGCCACTTCCATGACTTCATCCAGCTTATGGCTGACAAACACCACGCAAATCCCGGCGGCTTTCAGCTCGTTGACCACCCGCAGCAGGCCATTGACTTCATGTCGGGTCAGGGAAGCGGTGGGTTCATCCATGATCACCAGGCTGGCATCCGCGGCCAGCGCGCGACAGATGGCCACCAGCTGGCGATCGGCTATCGACAGCTTTTCGACTTTGCGGTCCGGATCGAGCGTCACGCCAATGCGTTGCAGGGTATCGACCGCCAGTTTGCGCATTGCCGCTCTTTTTACCCAGAAGCCACCGCCGGGCAGATAGCGATGCACGGCGATATTCTCTGCCACCGTCAGATTGGGAAACAGCGACAGATCCTGATAAATCACCTGTACGCCGTAAAAGGCCGACAGGGAAGGGCTGAGATGGTTGAACAGCTTGCCATTGATGCCAATGTGCGAGCCTTTATCGGGTTGATACACCCCGGAAATCACTTTAATCAGCGTGCTTTTCCCGCAGCCGTTTTGTCCGGCCAGGCAGTGGACTTCGCCTTTATTCAGCGTCAGGCTGATGTTATCCAGCGCCTGGACGCCAGGAAAGGATTTGCTGATATGGTCGAGAGAGAGAAAGGTTTGCGACATAGAATTTACTCACCGTAGGGACTGTAGCCGCAGGCGGCCCGCTTGCCGGTCACCGATGTGACCGGCCGGGCCCAGCCATCAGAATCCGAGCGTTTTGGCGTTATCTTTGGTCACTTCCAGAATGCGGTTAAAGCGGATCACATGGGTTTTCATATCCACATCGGCTTTACCGAGGCCATCGATGGTCAGGTCAGGCGTGACCTGTTTGCCATCCAGAATCTGGTCGGCCAGACTCACCAGTGCAAAGCCGGCATCTTTCGGGTCCCACAGCAGCGCTTTCTTGATGTCGCCAGACGCCAGGTACGGCGCGGCCTGCGCTGGCATCGCGATACCCACTACGGCAATTTTGTTTTTCGCCCGTTTACTTTTCACTGCCTGACCGGCACCAATCGGGCCAAGCGAGCCAAAGCCGATGATCCCTTTCAGGTCAGGGTAGGTGCGCATCAGGTCGAGGGTGGTGGCGTAGGATTTATCAATACTTTCCGCCACGGGCAGGCGGGAAGTGACTTCATGCATATCCGGGTATTTCTGTTTCTGGTATTTGATGGCGGCGTCAGCCCAGGCGTTATGCAGCGGCACGGTCAGCGATCCGACATAAATCGCGTAACCGCCTTTGCCGCCCATCGCGCTGGCCAGCTCATCCATGTTCTTTTCGGCATATTTCTGGCTGTCGATGGTTTCCACATCCCACTGACCAATCGGCTGATCCGGGGATTCATGGGTCAACACCACGATGCCCTGATCGCGGGCCTTCTTCAGCACCGGCTCCAGCACCTTGGCATCGTTTGGCACCACGATAATGGCATCGACTTTTTTGGCGATCAGATCTTCAATCACCTTCACCTGCTGCGCCGGATCGGGCGTTGAACCGCCGACCTGATAGGCATTGACGTCAAGCTTGGTGGCGGCTTCTTTCACGCCCACTTCCATGCGGGTAAACCAGGGAATGCCGGTGACTTTCGCCACCACGGCGATATCATGTTTTTCAGCTGAGAAGGAGGGTGTTGTAAACAGCATGCAGGCAGAAACCACACATGCATTGAGTAATGCGACGTTGAATTTCATAGCAATACCTTATTGTAGGGCGCGGACTCTCCGCTTTAGTTACCCGCCAGGCGCGAGCTTATAGTGGTCAGATAGGGCGTTAGCCACCGGAGCACGATAGCAAGCAAATTTCAGGACTCTGGCAGCCAGCTGAGGGAAGTGTGATCGCTGACTTTTTTAGTTAAAATTGAGGGTAAACTAAGTTAAATAATTGTTAATAAATTATAAATATTGGATTAATGCATCAAAATAATGTTTTTATTTTGTTAATTTTAGGTGTTTTTGTATCTTTCCATTAACAATTTGCTGGCAGCGCTGATGACCTGGTTTAAAAATGGCCACTTGTTGACGCCCGTGCGCATTTGATATGCAGGAAGTGTGAGTTTCTTCGCAGTTGAAGGGCAAACAAGCCCAAGATTGGCCCAATTTTCCGGTAATTTCCGACGTAATTCGCTTACAGTCGTCCCGTTTACAAACGTTGACGGTTGGCGGACTTTCCTCCACACTTTCCACTCAAGATTACTCCCCTCAACGTCGCCACGATGTTGCGTAAGCGTCTAACGTCAAACAACGCGCCCCTGGCATTGCTACGGCAATGGCACTTTTGGGCGCGTCTGAACCGGCGAGCCCTTACGTAAAACAAGGACAACCATGTCGACAACACTTTCTGAACGCTCAGCCAAGCCTACGACCTCGCTGGCGAGCATCTCTTTTGCCGTTTTCCTCACCTATCTGACTGCTGGCCTCGCCTTGCCGGTGATCCCGCTGTTCGTGCATCAGGAGCTGGGACTGAATAACGTGATGGTCGGGGTCGCGGTCGGTATTCAGTTTTTTGCGACCTTACTGACGCGCGGCTATGCCGGCAGGCTGGCGGATCAGCGCGGTGCCAAACGTTCGGTGTTACAGGGTATGCTCGCCTGTACGCTGGTCGGACTGGCGTATGTGCTGGCGGCGGTGCTGCCGTTGCCGGTGATGGGTAAGTTTGCGCTGCTGGTGGTAGGGCGTTTACTGCTGGGCTTTGGAGAAAGCCAGCTGCTGACCGGCAACCTGACCTGGGGAATGGGGCTGGTTGGCCCGAAACGTTCCGGCCAGGTGATGTCATGGAATGGCATGGCCATCTATGGTGCGCTGGCGGCCGGCGCGCCGTTGGGCCTGATGCTGCATGACAAATGGGGCTTTATGGCGATGGGCATTGCCACAATGATCCTGCCCGTTGTCGCGCTGCTGTTTAATGTTTGGGTCAAGCCGGTGCCCACCCACGGCGGCGAGCGTCCTTCGTTGTGGACGGTGGTGGGTCAGATCCTCTCTCCAGGTTTTGGGCTGGCGTTGCAGGGCGTGGGCTTTGCGGTGATCGGCACCTTCACCTCGCTCTATTTCGCCAGCCAGCAGTGGGGGAATGCCGGTTTTGCCCTGACCGCATTTGGCCTTTCGTTTGTGCTGGTACGCATTTTGTTTGGCTGGATGCCGGACCGCCTTGGCGGTTTGAAAGTGGCGCTGATTTCACTGACGGTGGAAGCGGTTGGCCTGCTGGTGCTGGGCTTATCCACCTCGGCGTGGATGGCGTTGCTGGGTGCGGCGCTGACCGGTAGCGGCTGCTCGCTGGTGTTCCCTTCACTGGGCGTGGAAGTGGTTAAGCGCGTTGCGCCACAGGTGCGCGGCACGGCGCTGGGAGGATTCTCAGCCTTTCAGGATATCGCCTACGGTGCCAGCGGCCCGTTAACCGGTCTGCTGGCCACCTCGATGGGCTACGGCTCGGTGTATCTGGCCGGCGCTGTCTGCGCCCTGTTGGGTATCGCCGTGACGCTCAATTTTGCCCGCAATCAGTAACGCAGCTTCGCCAGTTTCTCTACCGCCTGAATAATCTCTGCCCGTTGCAGGGCAGAGAAGCCTAATATCCATCCTTCCTGCTGCGCGTCTGCGGAATATAACGGCGACAGGCGCGGCAGGATTATCCCCCGTTGCAACGCCTCCTCAGTCAGTCGCGCTTCTCCGCCTTTCGGCAGCGTCACCGCCAGCTGCAGTCCGCTGCTGTGGCTTAGCGGCACCAGGTTATCGCCCAGCTTGCTGGCTAATTGCTCCAGTAATAATGCTCTGCGGCTGGCGTAGAGCTTGCGCATCAGCCGCAGGTGCGCCTGAAAATGGCCGTTATTGATAAAATCGGCGGTGACGGCCTGCATCAGTTGGGCACTGTGACCGTCCATCACGCTGCGCAGCTTAGACAGCGGATCAACCAGCGAAGGCGGCACCACCAGATACGCCAGCCGCAGTGAAGGGAACAGCACTTTAGAGAACGTGCCGAGATACAGCACCCGATTGCTGTCATCCAGCCCTTGTAGCGCGGGCATCGGCTGATCCTGGTAATAAAATTCACTGTCGTAATCGTCTTCCAGCAACCAGCAGCCTTCGCGGCGGGCCAAAGCCAGCCACTGCAGGCGGCGCTGGAGCGTCATCGCCACGCCGGTGGGATACTGATGGGAAGGGGTCAGATACACCAGCCTGGCGGCTTTTTTATCGGGTATGGTTGCTCCTTCTTCATCCAGCGGCATCGGGATGACGTTGGCGCCGGCGCTGATAAAAGCATTGCGGGCACCGCTGTAGCCGGGCTCCTCAAGCCAGACGGTATCACCCGCATCGCACAATAGCAGCGCCAGCATTTGCAGCGCCTGCTGGGAGCTGGTGAGGATCATCACCTGCTCCGGTTCGCAGCGCACGCCGCGTGACTGTGCAAGGTAGCGGGCCACCGCGTGCTGCAGCAGCGGCAAACCCTGCGGATGACCATAGCGCATCATCTCTTCCGGCGCGTGCCGCAGGCGCTGACCCACCAGCCTGCGCCAGATGGCATGCGGAAAGGCGTGCAGGTCAGGGGAACCGGCGGCAAACGCCTGCGGAAACAGCGGATCCTGGCAACCGCCGGTGGCCACGATGCGGTTGCCACGGGCGGAAAGGGTGGCCGCCGTCGGCTCAGGCGGTTTTTTGCGTGGCGGATGGTCTCCCAGACTCACCGCCACGAAGGTGCCTTTTCCAATCTGGCGTTGCAGATAGCCTTCACTTTCAAGCTGCGCGTAAGCCGCCTCGACCGTGATTCTGGACAGCGCCAAATCACTGGCCAGCAGCCGTGAGGAAGGCAGGCGCTCGCCACTGGTCAACATGCCGCTGCGGATCAGCTGGCGCAAGGTGGTGCAGAGCTTTTCCCGTTTGGACTGGGCCTGTAGCGAGTCGAACAGCTGAATAATGGCAACCGTGGCGTGCGGCATAATGGTCTTATCCTCTCCTCTGAATGGGTACTATCGCTAAGGCCCATTCATCGTATCATCAGCGTTCACCCAATGCTCAGGAGTTAGCATGTCTCAATCAGCCGTTTTACAGTTTCCGCCACCCTCAGCAGCGACAAGCGAGGCGTGGCTCAGGGATAAGCTGGCGTATTACGCCGATGCCTGGGATGTGGCGCAGGATTTAGCGCGCGGTATCAGCGACATCGTGGTGCTGGATACGCGCTCCGCTGAGCAGTATCAGGCCGGACATATCTGCGGTGCAGTCAGCTTTCCACACCGCACGATGACGGCGGAAACCTTGTCACAGCTGAACAGCGACAAGGTGTACGTCACCTATTGTGATGGCATTGGCTGTAACGGATCGACCAAGGGGGCCTGGAAGCTGGCGGCGGCGGGATTTCGGGTGAAAGAGTTAATCGGCGGGCTGGATTTCTGGCTGCGTGACCGGCATCCGGTCACGCAGGGAGAAGCCGCAGGCGAATGGCCTGCGCAGACAATGCCTGAAGATTGTGGCTGCTAAGGCCTAGAGGAAAATCCACATCAGGAAAACAATCAGCACCAGCACCGCAAAGGCGGTGAAGACCGGACGATTGACCAGCGGCTGCAGCACGGGCGGCAGGTTGCCAGACAGCGGAGCGACAATCGGCTGAGGGTTGATTTCGCTGTCCGGCAGCAGCTGTTCGCGCAGGCGTTCCGCACGTCGGGCAAACAGCAGGTTCATCAGATCCTGCGCCTGCGAGGTGGTCAGCACCGCCAGCGGTGGCTGCTGGAAACGTTGCTGGCTGGCATCTTCCAGCAGGCGTTGCTCGGCATGGTCCGGCGGCACTTTTAGCGAGGCTAACAGCATCGGTAAGGTCGGGGCCGGATGCTGGCTCAGCGTCTGGCTCGCCTGCAGGTATTGCGTCAGCAGCGGATACAGGCGTGACGGGATGGGATCGCCGCTGTGCAAATTCACCATCTTCATCGCCGACGCCCACAGCTTGACCGGCTGTTCGCCGGTGGCGGCAGCCAGACGGGAAATCTGCTGATTGAGGGTGTGATGCTCAGCCGGAAGCAGGGTGCGATCGGACACGCGACTCTGCTGCGGTTGAGGAATGGCCATCTGGCCGTTCTGCAACATGGTCAGCACCTGGCGCAGCTGGTCAGGGTTCAGCGAGCTGAGCACCGTGTGGCCAAACTGCTGGCGGATAAAGTCACTGACCGCCTGGCGGTTATTACCCTGCGGCAGCAGATCGGTCAACTGCTGGAACAGCTGGCGGGTCGCATGGGTGTTCTGTACCTGCGACAGGCGCGTATTGAGAAACTGCTCCGCTGCCGGAAAATGGCGCGACAGCAAACCCGCATCGTTTTTCACTCCCACTTCGTGGCGCATTCCGGCCCACAGTTCAGGCGACTTCAGCGAACTCAGCGACATGATTTTGACGATCAGCCTTTCCAGCGTGGTGCGCTGTGCGGGTGATAAGGGTTGATCTCCCGGGCCTGGGCGGGTGGTGCCAGGTTTGGCATCGACCGTCGTCCGGTCGCCGGGGATCGGCGCACCGGGGCCGCTAAGAGGTTGCATGACAAAATCCTTCACTGAAAGGTCAACATCCGGGGCACGCCGGAGAAAGTATGATTGGCTATGATAACAATCCCGCCCGGTGATAGGTAGTGGCGAGGGCATGGCAGCGGGAAATAATTTATCGGCACAAGAGAAAGAAAAGGCCGGAAATCTCCGGCCTTAATGATTCACTCAGCGACGGTCAGGTTTCGGGGGATTACCCGCTCATTCAGCCCTGGGTAAAACGGGGTCGACCGTTGCGGTTTTCTTCACCCGTAACGGGGTGCGAAGACGCTGTGCCAGGATCACGCCCAGTAGGGTGATGCCACCGCCGATATAGTGATAGCTGTGCAGCTGCTCATGCAGGAACAGCACGGCGATAATGGCGGTAAAAATCGGCGCCAGATTCATAAAGATGGTCGCGGTGTTGGCACCCATCCGCATCACGCCGTGGATCCACAGGAACGGGGCGAGGATTGAGGCGAACAGACCGGCAAACAGCACCAGCGGAATGTTGTGCAGGTTAAGCGAAACGTCCTTCGCCATCAGGAAGTTCGGTAACAGCATCAGCACGCCAAACACAATCTGCACATACAGACTCTGCCAGTTGGGCAGTGGGATCGCCCAGCGTTTGGTCAGCACGCCGTACAGCGCATAGGATGTTGAGGCGGCGAACATCATCAGTTCGCCCTGGCCCATGCCGTGCGACAGCAGCTGTTGCGGATGCCCCTGGCTGACCAACCACACCAGACCGCCAAACGACAGCAGGCTGCCGATAACGATGCCCACCGTCGGCGCCACCCGCAGCAGCACAATGCTGATTAACACCGTTAACAGCGGGATCAGCGCATTGAGGATGCCCATAAACAGCGCGGTCACGCTGTGCGCGGCGTAATAGGCCAGGCTCTGATACAGCACCATGCCCAGCAGGCCGAGGACCAACAGTTTCCACCACACCTTGAGGATCTGCTGTCGGTTACGCCAGAGGGAAGGCAGCACAAAGGGCGTCAGGGTCAGCAACGCCAGCAGCCAGCGATAGAAGGAAATCGCCGCAGGATCGATCGCGCCGGCGGACACTTTGCTGACGATAGCGTTCACTGACCAGATCAGCACGGCCAGCAGGGGAAACAGAAAATTCATCGATAAAACCAGGTTGGGAAGCCAGAGGAAACAGTGTACGCTTGTCGCATTAAAGACAGATAGTGAATATCGGACAATAACCGTTACTGACCGGACAGAATGATCGCGCAAATTACCTACACCGCCCCGGTGGATGCCAGCAGTCTGCACTACTTCTTTCGTTATGAGCATGCCAACGCCAATACCGAATATTTGCCGCATACGCACGTCTGGGGACAGGTTATTTTTGTCCAGAGCAACGTGCTACAAATGCAGGTGGCGGGACAGCGCCTGCTGACGCCCACTGCGATCCCGATCTGGATCCCGCCAGGGGTCGAACACACCAGCTTTAATCCGAAACAGGCCTTTTTCTACACCTTTAACGTGGCGGCGGAATTCTGCGCGGGCCTGCCCACCAGCGCCTGCCTGCTGAACGTCAATCCGATCGTTAAGGCGATCATGGAGGACTTCGCGCAGCGCGCCGTCTCGGTGCCTGCCAGTGAGGAAGATCGGCGACTGTGCGGGGTACTGTTGGATCAGCTCAAGCTGGCAGAAGAGCAGGAGAGTTATCTGCCGACCTCCGACGATAAAATCCTGTCGCCGGTATTGCTGGCGTTAGAACAGGATCCGGCGGATAACACCACGCTGGCGCAGTGGGCGACGCGCGTGTTCACCACCGAGCGCACGCTGTCGCGGCGCTGCCAGGCACAGCTGGGGATGTCGTTTAGCGAATGGCGGCAACGTCTGCGCTTTCTGCATGCCATCTCGCTGTTGGAACAGGGCAAAACCGTGCAGGAGACGGCACTGGATCTGGGGTACAACTCCGCCTCGGCATTGATTGTCATGTTTCAGCAGCAGTCTGGCACCACGCCGGAGCGCTATCGCCACGCATTACGGCCTTGTAAACGGACAACATCCTAATCACCGCACCTGAGGGTTATCCGGCCCGCGGGTTTATGGCAGAATATTGCCCCACCCGACCCAAGCAGGAACACGATAGTGAAAATCCTCGTTGATGAAAATATGCCTTACGCCCGCGAGCTGTTCAGCCGCACCGGAACCGTGGTTGCCGTGCCGGGCCGTCCGGTGCCGCAGGCCGAGCTGGACGATGCGGATGGTTTGATGGTGCGTTCCGTCACCAAAGTGAACGCGGAACTGCTGAGCGGCAAACCGGTGAAATTTGTCGGTACCGCCACCGCCGGTACGGATCATATTGATGAGGCGTTTCTGCAGGAGCAGGGCATTGCCTTCTCTGCCGCGCCTGGCTGCAATGCGATTGCCGTGGTGGAATACGTGTTTTCTTCTCTGCTGTTGTTGGCGGAGCGTGACGGCTTCCTGCTGAAGGACCGCACGGTCGGTATCGTCGGCGTGGGTAACGTGGGTGGCCGTTTGCAGGCTCGCCTTGAGGCGTTAGGGATCAAAACCCTGCTGTGCGATCCGCCGCGTGCCGATCGCGGTGATGACGGCGAGTTTCTGCCGCTCTCCACGCTGGTGGCCGACGCCGATATCCTGACTTTCCATACGCCGCTGTATAAGCAGGGTGACTATAAAACGCTGCACCTTGCTGACGAAGCGCTGCTGAAGGCACTGAAGCCGGGCACCATCCTGATCAACGCCTGTCGTGGCCCGGTTGTTGATAACACCGCGCTGCTGAAGGTGCTGGAACAGCGTGACGATCTGAGCGTGATCCTTGATGTCTGGGAGCCGGAACCCGAGCTGTCTCTGCCGCTGCTGGCTAAAGTGGACATCGCCACAGCGCACATTGCTGGCTATACGCTGGAAGGCAAGGCGCGCGGCACCACGCAGGTATTTGAAGCCTGGACGGCGTTCCTCGGCAAGCCCCAGCAGGTGGCGCTGGACACGCTGTTGCCGGCGCCTGAGTTTGGCCAGATCACCCTGCATGGCGAGCTGGATCAGCCAACGCTAAAAAGACTGGTGCATCTGGTGTATGATGTGCGCCGCGATGATGCGCCGCTGCGAGCCGTGGCCGCAATCCCAGGCGAATTTGATCGCCTGCGTAAGAATTATCTGGAACGTCGCGAATGGTCGTCACTGCAGGTGCAGTGCGACGTGGAGCCGGTCGCGGCGTTGCTGAAAAAACTCGGATTCAACGCCGTTTTTCAGCCGGCAACCTAAGGTTAGGATAAGCCTTAGTTCATAGTCTTGTTCTGCGGGCGGTGTGAACACCGCCTTCTCTTTTTGTTTCATTTCTGGAGTTAACCAACATGTCTGACGGCTGGAACATTGCGCTATTGGGCGCTACAGGCGCAGTAGGGCGAGCTTTACTGGAACTGCTGGCGGAACGCCAGTTCCCGGTTGGTGAACTGCATTTGCTGGCCAGCGAACGCAGCGCGGGCGAAACCCTGCGTTTTGATGGCAAATCCGTGCTGGTGACGGATGCGAAAGATTTTGACTGGTCGCAGGTGCAGCTGGCGTTCTTTGTCGCCGGACGCGAAGCTTCCGCAACCTATGCGGAAGAAGCGGCCAACTCGGGCTGCCTGGTGATTGACAGCAGCGACCTGTTCGCCCTGGAGCCGGATGTGCCGCTGGTGGTGCCCGATGTCAATCCGCAGGTACTCGGCGATTACCGCAATCGCAATATCATCAGCGTTGCGGACAGCGTGACCAGCCAACTGCTGTGCGCCATCAAACCGCTGGTCGATCAGGCGGGTTTAAGCCGCATTCAGGTCACCAGCCTGATTGCCGCCTCGGCACACGGCAAAGCCGCGGTCGATTCCCTGGCCAGTGAAAGTGCCCGTCTGCTGAACGGTCTGCCGGTCGAAGCCGGTTTCTTCGATCGTCAACTGGCCTTTAACATGTTGCCGTTACTGCCGGATGCGGAAGGTAGCGTGGTGCAGGAGCGTCGCCTGGTGGATCAGGTGCGCAAAGTGCTGCAGGACGAAGGGTTGCCGGTCTCGGTTTCTACCGTACAGGCACCGGTGTTCTACGGTAACGCGCAGATTATCCATCTGGAAAACCTGCGTCCGATGTCAGCGGAAGAGGCGCGCGAAGTGCTGCTTCAGGCGGAAGATATCGCGCTGTCTGACGAAACGGATTACCCGACTCAGGTTGGCGATGCCTCCGGCAACGATCACCTGAGCATCGGCTGCGTGCGTAACGATTACGGCGTGCCGGAAATGCTGCAGTTCTGGTCAGTGTCTGACAACGTCCGTTTCGGCGGCGCCTTGATGGCGGTGAAAACGGCCGAGAAACTGGTTCAGGAGTATATGTACTGATGTCAGAAGCAGCCTTGCCGGAGCAAACGCATAAGCTGGCGCTCGGCATTGAATATGACGGCAGCCACTATTATGGCTGGCAGCGGCAGCAGGAAGTCCGCAGCGTGCAGGAAAAGCTGGAAAAGGCACTGTCGAAAGTGGCAGACCATCCGGTCAGCGTGTTTTGTGCCGGCCGCACCGATGCGGGCGTGCATGGCACCGGCCAGGTGGTGCATTTTGAAACCACCTCGCTGCGTAAAGATGCCGCCTGGACGCTGGGGGTGAATGCAAATTTGCCCGATGATATCGCGGTGCGCTGGGTAAAACCGGTCAGCGACGATTTTCATGCCCGCTTCAGCGCCACTGCACGCCGGTACCGTTACGTCATCTATAACCGCCGTTTACGTCCGGCCATTCTGCATGGCGGCGTGACGCACTTTTACCATCCTCTGGATGTGGAAAGGATGCAGCGAGCCGGGCAGAGCCTGTTAGGCGAAAATGATTTCACCTCATTCCGCGCCGTGCAGTGTCAGTCCCGCACGCCGTGGCGCAGAGTGTTCCACCTGAACGTCAGCCGCTTTGGCGCTTACGTGATTGTGGACATTAAAGCCAACGCCTTTGTCCACCATATGGTGCGCAATATTGTCGGAAGCCTGATGGAAGTAGGCTGTGGTAATCAGCAGGAAAGCTGGATAGCAGAGCTGTTGGCAGCGAAAGATCGCACGCTGGCGGCGGCGACTGCCCGGGCCGAAGGACTGTACCTGGTGTCAGTCGATTATCCTGACCATTTTGAATTACCACGTCCGCCGATGGGACCATTGTTCCTCGAGGATTAATTTTAAGCCTTACGAATTAAGGAAAGGTGTATGGAACTGATTCGTTTTGTAGTCGACTTTATCCTGCATATTGATGTCCATCTGGCGGAGCTGGTGGCGCAGTACGGCATGTGGGTGTATGCCATTTTGTTCCTGATCCTGTTCTGTGAAACCGGACTGGTGGTGACCCCATTCCTGCCTGGGGATTCGCTGCTGTTTGTCGCCGGTGCGCTGGCGGCGTTACCGACCAACGATCTGAATATCCATGTGATGGTGGCGCTGATGGCCGTGGCGGCTATCGTCGGCGATGCGGTGAACTACACCATTGGCCGGTTGTTTGGCGATAAATTGTTCAGTAACCCGAACTCGAAAATCTTCCGTCGCAGCCACCTCGATAAAACCCATCAATTTTACGAGCGTCACGGCGGGAAAACGATTATTCTTGCGCGCTTCGTGCCGATCGTCCGGACATTTGCGCCGTTTGTCGCCGGTATGGGAAAAATGTCCTATCGCCACTTTGCCCTGTATAACATCTCGGGCGGGTTGCTTTGGGTGCTGCTATTCTCCTACGCGGGTTACCTGTTTGGTGATTTGCCGGTTGTGCAGGAGAATCTGAAGCTGCTGATCGTGGCAATAATCGTCCTGTCGATTCTGCCGGGTGTGATTGAAGTCTGGCGTCACCGTCGGGCAGCAAAGCAGCAAAAATCGCAGTAATACATCGCTAAACTGCCGCCCGGATACCAGATTTTTATCCACAGCATCGGGCGGTTATGGTTTAATGAGCGACATTATGGTCTGCGCTGCCTGCGGCGTGGAAAAAAGAAAACTGGTTTCACCAGGTTCAAACAGAAAGGTCATCAATGAGCTGGATTGAACGAATTCTCAATAAAAGCACCACCACTCCATCGCGTAAAGCCAGTATTCCTGAAGGCGTCTGGACCAAATGCGACAGCTGCGGCCAGGTCCTGTACCGCGCCGAGCTGGAACGTAATCTGGAAGTTTGCCCGAAATGCGATCACCACATGCGCATGCATGGTCGCGACCGCCTGCACAGCGTGCTGGACGAAGGCTCAATGACAGAGCTGGGCAGCGAACTCGAGCCGAAAGATCTGCTCAAGTTCAAAGACTCCAAGAAATATAAAGATCGTCTGGTTGCGGCTCAGAAAGAGACCAACGAAAAAGACGCGCTGATCGTGATGAAAGGGACGTTGCACGGCATGCCGGTCGTGGCTGCTGCGTTTGAGTTCTCCTTTATGGGCGGCTCAATGGGTTCTGTTGTTGGCGCGCGTTTCGTTCGTGCGGTTGAACAGGCTCTGGAAGACAACTGCCCGATGATCTGCTTCTCCGCTTCCGGCGGTGCCCGTATGCAGGAAGCGCTGATGTCGCTGATGCAGATGGCAAAAACCAGCGCCGCGCTGGCGAAGATGCAGGAACGCGGTCTGCCGTATATTTCGGTACTGACTGACCCAACCATGGGTGGCGTGTCTGCCAGCTTCGCGATGCTGGGCGATTTGAACATTGCTGAACCTAAAGCGCTGATCGGCTTTGCCGGTCCACGCGTTATCGAACAGACCGTGCGTGAGAAACTGCCACCAGGCTTCCAGCGCAGTGAGTTCCTGATCGAGAAGGGCGCTATCGATATGATCGTGCGC
The DNA here is from genome assembly GCF_004551645.1 of Erwinia sp. QL-Z3. Lineage (NCBI taxonomy): Bacteria > Pseudomonadati > Pseudomonadota > Gammaproteobacteria > Enterobacterales > Erwiniaceae > Erwinia > Erwinia sp. QL-Z3. The sequence goes on along the minus strand of NZ_CP037950.1, from coordinate 4,765,557 downwards.
CGTCCGGTGATGCGCTTCAAGCTGGCCAGCATTCTGGCGAAGATGATGAATATCCCTGCGCCAGTGGAAGATACGCATAAAGAAGCGGTCCAGGACGAAGACGCGTCGCAGGGCCATGAGGCCTGATCAACGATTGAAAGGGGCGCACAGCCCCTTTTACCAATGAACCGTAACGTTGTGAACGGGACAAATGGATAATCTTCCTCAAGCCACGTCACCTTTGGTCACGTGGCTTCATTATCTTGAGAATCTCCATACTCAAGCTATCGAACTCGGGCTGACACGCGTCCATCGCGTGGCTACGTCGCTCGACCTGTTAACGCCTGCTCCCGTGGTTTTCACCGTCGCCGGGACCAACGGCAAAGGCACCACCTGTCGAACCCTTGAAACGCTGCTGATGGCCGCAGGCTATCGCGTCGGCGTGTTCAGCTCCCCGCATCTGCTGCGCTATACCGAACGGGTACGCATTCAGGGCGAAGAGCTGCCCGAAGCCGATCACACCGCGTCGTTTGCGGATATCGACGCCGGACGGGGCGACACTTCACTGACCTACTTTGAATTCGGGACGCTCTCCGCTTTGTGGCTGTTTAAACGCGCTAAGCTGGATGTGGTGATCCTCGAAGTTGGGTTGGGCGGTCGACTGGATGCCACCAATATCGTCGATGCCGATGTCGCGGTGGTGACCAGTATCGCGCTGGATCATACCGACTGGCTGGGTCCGGATCGTGAAAGTATTGGTCGCGAGAAAGCCGGCGTGTTCCGTGGCGGTAAACCTGCGGTGGTCGGTGAACCTGATATGCCGTACACCATCGCGGAAGTGGCCGATAACCTTGGCGCGCAGCTGCTGAAGCGGGGCCGTGACTGGTCTTACACCGTGGAAGAGGGCAGCTGGTCGTTTACCGATGCGCAGGGCACGCTAAGCGCACTGCCTCTGCCGCAGGTGCCGATGCCTAATGCTGCCACCGCGCTGGCTGCGCTGCGCTGTTCCTCGCTACAGGTGGATGATGCAATCATCTACCAATGGCTGGACAAGGCAATTCTGCCCGGCCGTTTTCAGACGGTCGCCGAGTCACCGAGGGTGATTTTGGACGTGGCGCACAATCCGCATGCGGCCAGCTATCTGGCGGGTCGACTCAGTGAACTGCCAAAAAGCGGCAAGGTTCACGCGGTGGTCGGTATGCTGCATGACAAAGACATTGCCGGTACGCTGGCCTGTCTGCAACCTGAAGTGGATTACTGGTATTGCGCGCCGCTGGACGGCCCGCGCGGTGCCAGCGCTGAACAGCTGAAGGCCCATTTGCCGACAGCGCAGACCTTTGCCAGCGTGGCCGATGCTTATCGCCAGGCGCTGCAACAGGCTGAAGCGCAGGATATTGTGCTGGTGTGCGGATCGTTCCACACCGTGGCACAGGTTATGGAAACGAGGGAAACGGAGAACGGCAGTGGCCAGTAAGTTTCAGAACCGTTTAGTCGGGACCGTCATAATAGTTGCACTGGGTGTCATCATTCTGCCAGGCCTGCTCGACGGCAAGAAGAAGCACTATAAAGAAGAGTTTGCCGCGATCCCGCTGGTGCCTAAACCGGGCGACCAGCAGGAGAACGATCTGGTTCCTCCGGTAACGCAGTCTTTACCTTCGCAGCCGCCGGAAGGTGCAGCCACGGCGGTGGAAGGCAAAACGCCGGGCAATACCTCGCAGGCTGAAAGTGGCTCAACCGCGCCAAAATCCGTCAATAAGCCCAGCGTGATTTCCCCGCCGCCGATGGTCGAGTCTAAGCCGGTACAGCAGCCGAAGCCGGTGGAAAAACCGAAGCCGAAGCCGGTTGAAAAAACGGTTGAGAAACCGAAAGCGCAGCCGAAGGCCGAACCGAAGCCAGAGCCGAAGCCAGAGCCTGCACCTCAGGCCGCCGAGCCGGAGAGCGCACCAACCGGTCAGGCTTACGTCGTCCAGCTCGGCGCACTGAAGAATGCCAGCAAGGTGAACCAGGTTGTCGCCCAGCTGCGTCTTTCCGGTTATCGCGCCTTTACCGTGCCTTCCACGCCGGTTCAGGGCGAAATCACCCGTATTTATGTCGGGCCGGACGCGTCGAAAGCGAAAATGCAGGCATCAATCTCAGAGCTGAAAGGCATCTCAGGATTGGGCGGCGTGGTGAAACCGTACAGTGCTCGCTAACGTTAGCCTGGCGCTATTACTGTAAGAGTCTGCGCCTTGCCAACGGCCGTTTTCGGCATGGCGCTTCACTCGGGTAAAACCGCCTTTTAGGCGGCTTACCCGATGCAAATCAAAAGATTGCAGTACCGGGCTGTCCGGCAAGGTCGGATAGCCGCCAGCGCGCATGATTGCTGGTTTTTTTAGCAAATTGTTTTAATTAAACTGGCAAAGGAAAACCCTACGCAAACGTTTTCTTTTTCTGTTAGAATTCGCCCCGAACTGGATGCAGGGGCACAGTCGCTGGAAGAGTTCATGGTCTGGATAGATTACGTCATTATTGCGGTTATTAGTTTTTCGGCTCTTGTCAGCCTGATCCGTGGGTTCGTTCGGGAAGCATTATCACTCGTCACCTGGGGTTGCGCATTTTTTGTCGCCAGTCATTACTACTCCTTCCTCGCGGTCTGGTTCACCGGTTTTGAAGACGAACTGGTTCGAAATGGGATCGCCATTGCGGTGTTGTTCGTTGCCACGCTGTTAGTCGGGGCTATCGTCAACTTCGTTATTGGGTCGCTGGTTGAAAAAACCGGCCTGTCGGGTACCGACAGAGTGTTGGGAGTCTGTTTCGGGGCATTACGTGGCGTGCTGATAGTCTCAGCCATTCTGTTTTTCCTCGATACATTCACTGGATTTTCCAAAAGTCCGGACTGGCAACAGTCTCAGCTGGTTCCCCAGTTCAGTTACATCATCAGGTGGTTTTTTGACTACCTGAAAAGCACGTCGAGTTTTTTGCCCCGGTAATAGAACCTGGGTTGCGGCTTATGAGGAAATAACCACATGTGCGGTATTGTCGGGATCGCCGGATTTATGCCGGTCAACCAGTCGATTTATGACGCGTTAACGGTGCTCCAGCACCGTGGGCAGGATGCCGCAGGCATCGTAACCATTGATGCATTGAATTGCTTCCGCCTGCGTAAAGCAAACGGCCTGGTTAGCGATGTATTTGAAGCCCGCCATATGCAGCGTATGCAAGGCAATATGGGCATCGGTCACGTCCGTTACCCAACTGCGGGAAGCTCCAGTGCTTCCGAAGCGCAGCCTTTCTACGTGAACTCGCCTTACGGCATTACGCTTGCGCACAACGGTAACCTGACCAACGCGCACGAACTGCGTAAGCAGCTGTTCGAAAGCGGACGTCGTCACGTTAACACCACATCAGATTCTGAAATCCTGCTCAATATCTTTGCTCAGGAGCTGGATCGTTTTCAGCACTTCCCGCTGGAAGCAGACAACATTTTTGCCGCTGTGGCAGCGGTTCATCAGCACGTTCGTGGCGCGTATGCCTGCGTGTCGATGATCATCGGCCATGGCATGGTTGCGTTCCGCGATCCTAACGGCATCCGTCCGTTGGTGATTGGCAAGCGTGGCATGAAAGACGGTCGCCATGAGTATATGGTTGCCTCTGAAAGCGTGGCGCTGGATACGCTCGGCTTCGAATTCCTGCGTGATGTTGCGCCGGGCGAAGCGGTTTACGTCACCGAGAAAGGTCAGCTGTTCACGCGTCAGTGTGCAGAGAATCCGAAATGCAATCCGTGCCTGTTTGAGTACGTCTATTTTGCCCGCCCGGACTCGTTCCTGGACAAAATTTCCGTCTACAGCGCCCGCGTTCGCATGGGCACCAAGCTGGGTGAGAAAATCGCCCGTGAGTGGGAAGACCTGGACATTGACGTGGTCATCCCAATCCCGGAAACCTCCTGCGATATCGCGCTTGAGATGGCCCGCATTCTGGACAAGCCATACCGTCAGGGGTTTGTGAAAAACCGCTACGTCGGCCGTACTTTTATCATGCCGGGTCAGCACCAGCGCCGCAGCGCGGTTCGCCGCAAGCTGAACGCGAACCGTGCTGAGTTCCGTGGTAAAAACGTGCTGCTGGTCGATGACTCCATTGTTCGCGGCACCACCTGTGAGCAGATCATCGAGATGGCCCGTGAAGCGGGTGCGAAGAAAGTCTATCTGGCTTCCGCAGCACCGGAAATCCGTTTCCCGAACGTGTACGGCATTGATATGCCGAGCGCAACGGAGCTGATTGCCCATGGCCGTGAAGTGGAAGAGATCCGCCAGCTGATTGGGGCTGATGGCCTGATCTTCCAGGACCTGGACGATCTGATCGAAGCGGTCAAAGAAGAAAACCCGGATATCGCGCAGTTCGAGTGCTCGGTGTTCAACGGGATCTACGTGACCAAAGATGTCGATCAGCAATATCTGGAGTACCTCCAGTCGCTGCGTAACGATGATGCCAAAGCGATGGCGCGCGTTAACGAAGTGGAAAACCTGGAAATGCACAACGAAGGTTAATCCCTGAGTGGTGTGGCAGGTCAGATGGGCCGGAAGAGATTCCGGCCCATTTCTATTTTAGCGTCGCAGATGGCATACTTCAGTCTTTAGCTACCCCCGCAGGATATTTATGAAACGACTTATTATTGGCATCTCAGGTGCCAGCGGCGTCATTTATGGCGTCCGTGCGCTGCAGATTTTGCAGCAGGTCAGCGGGGTGGAAACCCATCTGGTGATGAGCGCGGCTGCACGCCAGACGCTGGCACTGGAAAGTGATTATTCGGTACGTGACGTGCAGGCGATGGCCGATGTGGTCCATGACGTGCGCGACATTGCCGCCAGCATCTCATCCGGTTCCTATAAAACCGACGGTATGGCCATTCTGCCATGCTCAATGAAAACCCTCTCGGGCATTGTGCACAGCTACTCCGATGGTCTGCTGACCCGCGCCGCCGATGTGGTGTTAAAAGAGCGCCGCCGGCTGGTGCTGTGCGTGCGTGAAACCCCACTGCATGTCGGCCATTTGCGGATGATGACCACCGCCGCCGAACTTGGCGCGATCATTATGCCGCCGGTCCCCGCCTTCTATCATCGTCCTGAAAGCATCATGGATATCGTCGATCAGACCGTCAATCGCGTGCTCGACCAGTTCGAGATCACGCTCGATAAAGATCTGTTTACGCGCTGGCAGGGTGCATAAAGCGGCCTGCTATGCACCATCATGGTGCTTTAATTGGTGCTGAATCGCATTTCGTGCATTGAGTGCACCAAAATGCAACATTGTTACCACCTCGAATGTACAAACCTGTTATATATTTCCCCACAATCAAGGCGTTTACGCCGCCAACAGGCGAAACGCGCTGATTGCGCAGCAATGGGGCAGGGCAGCACAAAACTGGCATGAAATCTGCAAAAGACAACTGTTCCAACTGCGCTAACAACATCACGACTGACATAATAAAAAATCATCTTCGAGGGTAATCTATGAAAAAGCAGGTCCTGGCTCTTTCTCTGCTGCTGGCTCTCTCCAGCGCAAGCAGCGCTTTTGCTGCTGCGCCGAAAACGCTGCGCATCGGCACCGATCCGACCTATGCTCCGTTTGAGTCTAAAAACGCTCAGGGGCAACTGGTTGGCTTCGATATCGATCTAGCGAATGAGATCTGTAAGCGTATGGAGACCAAATGTACCTACGTGGAAAGTGATTTCGATGCTTTGATCCCCTCTCTGAAAGCGAAAAAAATTGATGCCATCATCTCCTCGCTCTCAATTACCGAAAAGCGTCAGATGGAAATCGCTTTCTCGGAAAAACTGTACGCAGCTAACGCCCGTCTGATCGCGCCGAAAGGCTCGAAAATCATGCCGACGCTGGATTCGCTGAAAGGCAAAACCATCGGTCTGCTGCAGGGCACCACGCAGGAAACGTACGCCAACGAAAACTGGCGTCCAAAAGGCATCACCGTTACCCCTTACGCGAACCAGGACCTGGTGTATCAGGATCTGACCGCGGGACGTATCGATGCCGCCTTCCAGGATGAAGTTGCCGCCAGCGAAGGCTTCCTGAAGCAGCCTGCCGGTAAGGGCTTTGCCTTTGCAGGTCCGGCAGTAAAAGACGAGAAAATCTTCGGTGTGGGTACCGGGATGGGCATGCGTAAAGATGATGCCGACCTGAAAGCTGCGATCGATAAAGCGTTCGATTCCATGCGTAAAGATGGAACCTACGATAAATTAGCGAAAAAATATTTCGACTTTGACGTGTACGGCGGTTAAGTAAAACCTGTCATGGGGGCCGACAGTCGGTAGACTGCGGCCCCTGTTTTGTACGCCACAGGCGGATGAAACGCGAAGTTAATCCAAAGACAGGACATCCTTATGCTGTATGGCTATTCTGAAGTGATTTTTAAAGGTGCGCTGGTCACGCTTGAGCTCGCTCTCAGCTCGGTGCTGCTCTCCGTTATCCTTGGGTTGATTGGCGCAGGGGCCAAGCTCTCCAGCAATCGGGCGTTACGCCTGATTTTCGAAGGTTACACCACGCTGATCCGTGGCGTGCCCGATCTGGTTCTGATGCTGCTGATCTTCTACGGTCTGCAAATTGCGTTGAACCAACTTACTGATGCACTGGGCGTCGATCAGTTTGATATTGATCCGATGGTTGCCGGTATCATCACCCTTGGCTTTATCTACGGCGCGTACTTCACTGAAACTTTCCGCGGCGCCTATATGGCGGTGCCGAGAGGCCAGATTGAGGCCGCGACGGCGTTCGGTTTTACCTCTTCCCAGACTTTCCGTCGGATCCTGTTCCCTGGCATGATGCGCTATGCGCTGCCGGGCATCGGCAATAACTGGCAGGTGATCCTCAAGGCCACGGCATTGGTGTCATTGCTGGGGCTGGAAGACGTGGTCAAAGCGACCCAGCTGGCGGGGAAAAGTACCTGGCAGCCGTTCTATTTTGCGGTGGTGGTCGGGGTGATTTATCTGGTGTTTACCACGCTGTCCAACGGCGTGCTGTTGTGGCTTGAACGCCGTTATTCGGTGGGTGTAAGAAGGGCTGACCTATGATCGACATTATTCATGACTACTGGCAAGCCCTGCTGTGGACTGACGGATACCGTTTTTCAGGCGTAGCGATTACGCTGTGGCTGCTGATTATTTCCGTGGTGCTGGGCGGCTGCCTGGCGGTATTGCTGTCCATTGCGCGCGTCTCCTCGATTACCGCCGTGCGTTTCCCGGTGTGGCTGTTCACCTATATTTTCCGCGGCACGCCGTTATACGTGCAGCTGCTGATCTTCTACTCGGGCATGTACACGCTGGAGATTGTGAAGGGCAACGATTTGCTCAACGCCTTCTTCCGCAGCGGCCTTAACTGTACGCTGCTGGCGTTAACGCTGAATACCTGTGCCTACACCACCGAAATCTTTGCCGGGGCAATCCGTTCGGTGCCGCACGGTGAAATTGAAGCGGCGCGGGCCTATGGTTTCTCCACCTTCAAACTGTATCGCTGCATCATCATGCCTTCCGCACTGCGCACCGCGCTGCCTGCTTACAGCAATGAAGTGATCCTGATGCTGCACTCGACGGCGCTGGCGTTTACCGCCACGGTGCCCGATCTGTTGAAGGTTGCCCGCGACATTAACTCCGCAACCTATCAGCCGTTTGTGGCCTTTGGCATTGCGGCGGTGCTGTATCTTATGATCTCGTATGTGTTGATTAGTCTGTTCCGCAAGGCGGAAAAACGCTGGCTGAAGCACGTTAAACCTTCATCAACTCATTGAGCAGAATTATGGCCGACAATAAATTAAGCGTAACTGAACTGCATAAACGTTATGGCGAGCATGAAGTGCTGAAGGGCGTATCGCTGCAGGCCAATGCTGGCGATGTGATCAGCATTATCGGCTCGTCCGGTTCAGGCAAAAGTACCTTCCTGCGCTGCATTAACTTCCTTGAGAAGCCAAGCGAAGGCACCATCGCGGTGAACAACCAGATGATTAACCTGGTGCGTGATACCGATGGCCAGCTGAAGGTCTCCAACAAAGAACAGCTGCGTGAACTGCGCACCAGCCTGACCATGGTATTCCAGCACTTTAATCTGTGGAGCCATATGACGGTGCTGCAGAACGTGATGGAAGCGCCAATCCAGGTGCTGGGCCTGAGCAAAGCGGAAGCGCAGTCACGGGCGATCAAGTACCTCGATAAAGTGGGGATTGATGAGCGCGCGCGCGGCAAATATCCGGTGAATCTGTCAGGGGGTCAGCAGCAGCGTGTGTCTATTGCCCGCGCATTGGCGATGGAGCCCGAAGTGCTGCTGTTTGATGAGCCCACCTCTGCGCTGGATCCTGAGCTGGTCGGTGAAGTGCTGAAGATTATGCAGAAGCTGGCAGAAGAGGGGAAAACCATGGTGGTGGTGACGCACGAAATGGAGTTTGCCCGCCACGTTTCCAGCCATGTGATCTTCCTGCATCAGGGGAAAATTGAGGAAGAAGGGCCGCCGCAGGAGCTGTTCAATAATCCGAAAAGCACCCGTCTGCAGCAATTCCTTTCCGGTGCGCTGAAGTAACCGGTTCGCGCTGACATCAACCCCGGTTTCCGGGGTTGATGCTTGCGCTTACACCACGTCTGCCAGCGCCTCGTCCAGCTGATACCAGCGGAAGGCAAACCCCGACTCTTCCAGCCGCTTAGGCAACACGTGTTGCCCGCCCAGCACCAGAATCGCCGATTCGCCCATCATCAGCTTAATGGCGGTCGCCGGCGTGCGCATAAAGGCCGGGCGGTGCATGGCGTGTCCCAGCGTGGCAGCGAACTGTTCATTGCGCACCGCATACGGCGCCACCATGTTGAACGGACCGCTTAAGCCAGGGCTGTCCAGCAGCCACAGGATGGCATTCAGCATGTCATCCAGATGGATCCACGGCATATACTGCTTGCCACTGCCTATCGGGCCGCCGATGCCCATTCTGAAGGGCAATTTCATTTTGCTTAACGCGCCACCTTCTTTCGCCAGCACCACGCCGGTACGCATCAGGCAAACCCGGGTATGTTCGCTGGCCGCCGCCAGCGCCAGCTGTTCCCAGTGCGCGCAAAGCTGATGGGTAAACTCATCGTGACCGGGATCGTCTTCGGTCAGCACCAGGTCACCGGTATCGCCATAAAAGCCGGTGGCGGAGCCGGAAATCAGTACCGAAGGCGGGTTACTGCTGGCATGGATTAGGCTCACCAGCCGTTCGGTGATTTGCCAGCGGCTTTCGCACAGGTGGCGCTTCTGCTGCTCGGTCCAGCGCTTATCGGCAATCGGTTCACCGGCCAGATTGATTACCGCATCAACGTCATTCAGATCCAGTTGTTGATCGAGGCCGGACCAGAGGTGCACTTCCGGGCCCAGCTTCGCCCGTGCTGCGGCGACGTCGCGTGTCACCACGCTGACGGTTTCACCCCGATGCAGCAGGCGGGGAATAAGGTGGCTGCCAATCAGGCCGGTGCCGCCTGTCAGTAAAATATGCATGCTGTCTGTCCTTAATCAGAGAAATAAAAAATCCAACAGCCTGCTTTCAGCTTAGGTGAAGTTTGGGGGATTGCCTTTATGTGAAAAAATGGGTAAACAGGTTGCAGACGCCGCCTTGTAAGGATATCAGGATGAATTACCCAAACGTAACGCTGTGGTCCGATGCCTGTTTTTTTAGCCCCTATGTGATGTCGGTCTTTGTTGCGCTGAGCGAGAAGGGCGTGCCGTTCTCGATGCAGCATGTTGATCTCGCCAGCCAGCAGCATCTTGAAAATGCGTTTGGCGAGATCTCGCTGACGCGTCGCGTACCGGCCTTACAGATTGATGATTTCCTGCTTTCCGAATCTTCCGCGATTGCCGAATATCTGGAAGAGCGTTTTCCTGCCCCGGAATATGAACGCCTGTATCCTAAAGATCGTGAAAAACGGGCCAGAGCGCGTGAAATTCAGGCCTGGCTGCGCAGCGATTTTCTGCCGATCCGTCAGCAGCGCCCCACGGAAGTGCTGTTTGCCGATGAAAAGTTTCCGGCCTTAACCGCAGATGCGCAGGCGTCTGCGCAAAAGCTGTTTGACGCGGTGGAGCGTCGGCTCTCGCCGGGCCAGCAAAACCTGTTTGGCGAATGGTCAATTGCTGATACCGACCTCGCGGTGATGATCAATCGGCTGGCTCTGCACGGCGATCCGGTGCCCGATCGCGTGGCTGACTATGCCCATTTCCAGTGGCAACGTGCATCCGTGCAACTTTGGCTCTCAGAATCCTCCAAGACCGCCTGTTAATCACACTCGCGGGTTATAATTTTTTTACGGTCCGTGGCACACTGTGCGGGCAAGAGTAAACGTGCGCTGATGCGCCAGAACAAATAAGGGTTACGGATGGTGGAGCAAGAGAGCGGCACGGAGTGGGTAGACATCGTTAATGAAGAAAACGAGGTCGTCGCACAGTCCAGCCGTGCGCATATGCGGGCACAATGTTTGCGCCATCGCGCGACCTACATCGTGGTACACGATGGGATGGGCAAAATTCTGGTACAGCGCCGTACAGAAACCAAAGACTTTATGCCGGGTATGCTGGATGCGACCGCCGGTGGCGTGGTGCAAAGTGGCGAAGATATGCTGGAATCAGCGCGCCGTGAGGCGGAAGAGGAGCTGGGTATTGCGGCGGTTCCTTTTGCTGAACACGGTCTGTTCTACTTTGAAGATCAGCACTGCCGCGTCTGGGGCGGATTGTTCAGCTGCGTCTCACACGGTCCGTTTGCCATGCAGGAAGAAGAAGTGGATGAGGTCACCTGGATGACGCCGGAAGAGATCACCGCCCGTTGCGATGAATTCACCGATGATTCACTAAAAGCCTTGTCACTGTGGCTCAGCCGTAACAACGAGTCCGGCCGTTCCAGCTCTGGCAGTTCACGCCAGGAGTAACCTCCGGCGGCTCGCCTGAGTGCAAAAAAAACGCCTGATGAATTTCGTCAGGCGTTTTGCTTTTCAGGCATCGAGTCTAATGAGCCGGTGCCGACTGACGCATTTTCTCGCCGCGCCTTCTCAGCAGTTCCATGACGATCAGCAGGATCAAGGATGCGCCAATCATCAACGTCGCCGCCGCGGCGATGGTCGGGTCAAGGTTTTCCCTGATGCCGGCAAACATCTGAATGGGCAAGGTTCGCTGACGCGGGCTGGCGAGAAACAGCGTCACCACCACTTCATCGAAAGAGGCGGCGAAGGCGAACAGCGCACCGGAGAATACGCCGGGCGCAATCAGCGGCAGCGTTACTTTGCGGAAGGTATACAGCGGCGAAGCCCCCAGACTGGCGGCCGCGCGCGACAGATTGCTGTCATAGCTCTTAAGTACCGCCACCACGGTGATCACCACAAACGGCACGCCAAGCAGGGCATGAGCAAGGACCAGCCCGAGGTAGTTGTTCAGCAGCGAGAGTTTCGCAAAGAAGAAGAACATCCCCACGGCGATGATCACCACCGGCGCCACCATCGGCGAAATCAGAATGGCCATCACGATCCCTTTGCCACGGAATTCCCCCCGCACCAGCCCCATCGCCGCCAGCACGCCCAGCACCGTTGCCACTAAGGTGGCCATCGGCGCAATCATCAGGCTGTTGCCGAGCGCATTCAGCCACTCACCTGAATGGAAGAAGGTCTGATACCAGCGCAGCGAGAAGCCGCTGAGGGGATAGCTTAAAAACGAACTTGAGTTAAACGACAGCGGCACAATCACCAGGACCGGCACGATCAGAAACAGCAGTACCGCCGCGCCATAAAAGGTGAAGAAGGCGTTCCACAGACGAAGCAGTTGGCTTCCATTTTGTCTCATCATCATCTCCTTAATGGGCTGCCGACTCGGCAGAGGTGCGGGTCACGCGGACATAAACCACATACAGCAACATCACGATAATCAGCAGCTGGCTACCCAATGCTGCGGCCATGCCCCAGTTCATGGTGCTGTTAGTAAAGAACGCCACAAAGTAGCTGACCATCTGGTCATCCGGTCCGCCCAGCAGGGCGGGCGTCACGTAGTAGCCAATCGCCATCATGAAGACCAGCAGCGCACCCGCGGCAATCCCGGCGTAGGTTTGCGGCACATAGACGCGCCAGAAAGCGAGGAACGGATGCGCGCCAAGTGAAATGGCCGCGCGTACATAGGTGGGGGAGATGCCTTTCATCACTGCATATAACGGCAGCACGATAAACGGCAGCAGAATGTGGGTCATCGAGATAAAGACGCCAACGCGGTTAAACACCAGCGTTAACGGGTGGTCGATTAAGCCCACTGCCATCAGGGCGCGGTTGATTAACCCACCTGACTGCAACAGCACAATCCAACTGGCGGTGCGGACGATCAGCGAGGTCCAGAACGGCAGCAGGACCAGGATCATCAGCAGATTCGCGCGATTAGAGGGCTGCTTCGCCAGCCAGTACGCCAGCGGATAGCCAATGCCCACGCAGAGTAAGGTCACCACCAACGCCCTCCACAGCGTGCGCAGCAGCACGTTGACATACAGCGCCTGCTCAGCCGGGATCTTCACTACCTCCCCGGTTTTGACATCCACCTTACGATCGAAGACCGACAGCAGATAGTAGCTGGTCAGCGGTTTGGCGGCGCGTTGCAGCGTCTGCCAGGTCGACAGTTCGCCCCACAACGGCTGACGGGCGATCATCGCTTCTTTTACCTGGCTTCCCGAGTCGGGCACCAGACGCGGCGCGGTCACAATCAGCCGGCGAAAGCTGGGATCCTCATAGCTCATCCGTTTGGCGATGCCCGCAATCTGGCCTTGCTCGCGGGCGCTCTTCAGCTCTTTGCCCAGCGTGGCATACAGGGATTCATCGGGCAGGGCGTTGCCTGACCACTGCGCCAGCGCGGCGGTGGTTTCCGGCAGGGTGTCGTGGAACTCCGGGTTCTCAACGCTTTTACTCAGAATGGAAACGATCGGAAAAAGAAAACAGACCACCACGAAGATCAGCAAAGGCGCTATCAGCATCAGTGAGCGGCGGGTTTTCGCCCGGTCCACGCGGCGCAGACGCTGACTGAGGGACAGCTCGCCGTTCAGTGCAGTGGGCATGTTGGACTCCAGAACCGGATTTTGACTCATTGCTGACTCCTTAATTCAGGTGCGGCCGGGCACGATGCTGGCCCGGCCGGCTTAACTTATCTGGCTGCCCAGGCGTTGAAGCGCTGTTCGAGATCTTCGCCGTGCTCAAGCCAGAAATCACTGCTCACCTGTAACGACTTCGCCAGGTTTTCCGGCGCGGTTGGCAGGGTGCTCAGACGTTTTGGATCCAGCATCTTGCCGGCGTTAAGGTTGGTCGGGCCGTAAGGAATGTTTTCAGCAAACACCTTCTGGTTTTCAGGTTGGTTAGCGAAGGCAATAAACTGTTCGGCCAGGGCCTTGTGCTTCGAGCCTTTGACGATCGCCCAGTTATCCAGGTCGTATAGCGCGTTGTCCCAGACGATGTTGAAGTTATGTCCTTCAGCCTGCGCGGCACCAATGCGGCCGTTGTAGGCCGAGCTCATCACCACATCGCCGGAAACCAGCCACTGCAGCGGCTGAGCGCCGGATTCCCACCACTGAATATTCGGTTTGATCTGGTCGAGCTTTTTAAAGGCGCGATCGACACCGGCAGGGGTGGCTAACACGGTATACACGTCTTCGCGCTTCACGCCGTCGGCCATCAGCGCGATTTCCAGCGTGTATTTTGCGCTTTTGCGCAGCGCACGTTTACCCGGGAAGTCTTTGGTGTCCCAGAAGTCCGCCCAGCTGGTTGGCCCTTTCTTTAACTTGGTGGCGTCATAAGTCAGCACGGTAGACCAGACAAAAATACCGGCGCCACATTCGGTGACCGCTGCCGGGATAAAGTCAGATTTTTTGCCCAATTTGTTCCAGTCCAGCGTTTCAAACAGACCTTCTTCACACCCGCGCTGCAGTTCCGGGGTTTCCAGTTCCACCACGTCCCAGCCAATCTGGCCGGTTTCGACCATCGCGCGGATGCGCGCCATCTCGCCGTTATACTCGCCGGCTTCAATGGTGCCTTTACCTGCGGCGGTAAAGGGTTTGTAGAAAGCCTTCTCCTGCGCATCCTTGTTGGTGCCGCCAAAAGAAACTACGGTCAGGGTTTCTGCCTGCGCCTGTACGGCAAAAGCAGCCAGAATCATTAGTGCCAACGTCTTAACCATGCCAAAACTCCCCTCGTTATTGTTATCAGCAGCCAACGCTGCCGGTGCGTTATTGCAGTATTTGTGCCACCGGAGCTACGCGCGCAACAGCGTGTCAAGCAGCGTTAGCGCCTGTTGAAACTGGGCGTCCGGGATAGTCAGTGGATAAAGGAAGCGGATGACGTTGCCATGCACGCCACAGGTCAGCAGGATCAACCCGTGTTCCAGCGCTTTTTGCTGAATGTTTTTGGCGATTTCCGCAGAAGGCTTGCCGGTTGCCGGATCGTTGAATTCGGCGGCCACCATCGAGCCTCGGGCACGCACTTCAATCAGCGCTGGATTGCCGCAGCCGTTGAGCGTTTCAACCAGTTCTGCACCCAAACGCAGCGCGCGGTCGCACAGCGCTTCTTCGTCAATCACCTCCAGTACCGCCAGCGAAGAGGCGATGGCCAGCGGGTTGCCGGCATAGGTGCCACCCAGTCCGCCAGGCAGTGGGGCATCCATCACTTCGGCGCGTCCGGAGACGGCAGAGATCGGCAGACCACCGCCCAGGCTTTTCGCCATGGTGATCAGGTCAGGTTTGGCATCCGGGTAGTATTCGCTGGCAAACAGCTTGCCGGTGCGGGCAAAGCCGGTCTGAATTTCGTCGGCGATCAGCAGAATGCCGTGTTGATCGCAGAGCGCGCGCAGTTTGCTGACAAACTCGGCAGGCGCGATATTGAATCCGCCTTCGCCCTGGATCGGTTCGAAGATAATGGCGGCGACCTGCTGTGGGCTGATGTCGCAGCGGAACAGGGATTCCAGGCTCTCCATCGCATCGTCGATGCTGTGCCCATGCAGCGCGTTAGGGTAGCGGGCATGGAACACCGAACCCGGGAACGGGCCAAAGCCGGTTTTATAGGGAACCACTTTGCCGGTCAGGCCCATGGTCATCATGGTGCGGCCATGGAAAGCGCCGGTGAAGGCGATCACGCCCGGACGACCGGTGGCCGCGCGGGCAATCTTCACCGCGTTTTCAACAGCTTCCGCGCCGCTGGAGAAAAAGGTGGTTTTTGCCGGGCCGGCAACCGGCACCCGCTGATTCAGGCGCTCGGCCAGCAGCAGATAATTCTCGTAGGGAATGACCTGAAAAGCGGTGTGCGTGAAGCAGTCCAGCTGGTTGCGAACCGCTTCAACCACTTTTGGATGACGGTGTCCGGTATTCAGAACGGCGATCCCGGCGGTAAAATCGGTATACTCTCGTCCCTGATGATCCCACAGCGTGGCGTTTTCTGCGCGAACGGCGTAGAAATCACACATCACGCCAACGCCGCGCGGCGTGGCAGCTAAACGACGCTGTTGCACTTCACTGTTCATGGCTGTACCTCATCAGATGTCATCGCGTGGAACGGTCCACGTTGTATTGGGTTGACTCGTTTTTACCGTTTTGTGGGTTTTATAATCCAGAGCCAGTTTTTTTTATTGCGAGGTACCAATTTTGCGAACGTTACTTGGCGACCTGCTCGCACACCGCTTAAGCCAGGCTCCCGCAGGCGCGCTGGGCAAGCGTTTGTACGATGTTTTGCAGTCGGCGATCCAGCAGGGGGCCATTGCCACCGGCAGCCGTTTACCGGCCACCCGCGATCTGGCAAAAGATCTCTCCGTTTCGCGAAATACGGTGCTTTCGGCCTACGAACAGCTGCAGTCCGAGGGCTATCTGCAAACCAAAACCGGCAGTGGGACCTTCGTCTGCGAGCGGCTGCCGGAGATGGCGCCGGAGGCCACCGCGTCACCCGTCCCGGCGGGAAAACCGTTTAACTACATCCGCCTGTCCAGCCGGGGCACGCGCGTGTTGGCGCGCAGCGGTGCCGGCGCCTTCCAGTGGGGCGCGTTTATGCCTGGCGTGCCCGATGTCAGCCATATGCCGCACGATATCTGGCGCAAAATCCAGTTACGGCTGAGCCGTCGGATGCCGGTGGAGGCGTTGAGCTACTCCAGCCACGGCGGCTGCGTGCAGCTGCAGCAGGCGCTGGCCGAGTACCTGCGGGTTATTCGCTCGCTGAACTGTTCAGCGGATCAGATTCTGGTCACGGCCGGCACGCATCAGTCGCTGGATTTGCTGGCGAAAATGCTGTGCGATCCGGGCGACAGCGCGTGGATTGAAGAGCCGGGTTACTGGGGATTTCGCAATGTGCTGGCGGTGAACGGCGTTGAACTGCTGCCGACGCCGGTGGATGAGCAGGGCATGGTGCTGCCGGATATCGCCGCCTTCAGCCATGTCAGCCGACCGCCAAGGCTGATTTGCGTCACGCCATCGCATCAGTATCCGCTGGGATCGGTGATGAGTTTGCAGCGGCGTCAGCAGCTGCTGGACCTGGCAAAAAACGCCGGAAGCTGGGTTGTCGAGGATGATTATGACGGCGAGTTTCGCTTTGGCGACAGCCCGATCCCTTCGCTGCAGGGATTGTCTGCGGATGCGCCGGTTATCTACCTCGGCACCTTCAGCAAAACGCTCTATCCCGGCCTGCGGCTGAGCTACATGGTGGTGCCAAAACCGCTGGCCGCGCGGATGAAAATGGCTCATTCGGAACTGTATCGCGGCGGGAACGGACTGGTACAGCTGACGCTGGCCGAATTTATTCGCGAAGGACACTACGCCGCGCACGTCCGCAAGATGCGCCAGCTGTACAGCCGCCGCCGTGCCGCGCTGGTGGACGCCATTACCTCAAGCCTTGGACCGGCGTTTTTGGCGCAGCAAAGCAACGCCGGGCTGCACCTGATCCTCTCGCTTCCCGACGGCATCGACGATGTGGCCGTTGCAGCGGAACTGGAACAGCAGGGCGTGCTGACCCGGCCACTTTCAGCGTATTACCTGCAGGGCACCACGCGCAGGGGTTTGATCCTCGGTTATGCCTGCGTCGAGGAGCAGAACATGGTGGCAACCTTCGCGCCGGTGCTGGCGTGTTTGCAACGGCGGCTGAAACCCAGCTGAGGTACTGCCTCAAAACAGGGCGAATGCACGATAATAGTGCGCATAGTCTTGCCTGATTCTACGCAGATGATGCAGGTAATAAATTTTCAGTGATTAAAAACGATTAAAAATCATTGCGTTGATTGTGTTGAGAATGAATTCAGCGTCGATGGCTTGTCAAATTCTGCTTGTGGGAAGGAAATTTGTTGTGGTAGAGCTAAAAAGGAGCCACCCACTGCGCCTGACGGAATAATCCGCAAAGCACTGGACCCCTTTCCTGCCTCGACGAGAGAATGCCATGAGATCACTGGTCAGTTTTAAGAACATCAAAAAGAGCTACGACGGCGAAAAGCTGGTGGTGCGCAATCTCAATCTGGACGTGCAGGAAGGCGAATTTCTGACGCTACTGGGGCCTTCCGGTTCCGGAAAAACCACCAGTCTGATGATGCTGGCCGGGTTTGAGACGCCGACCGACGGCGAGATTTTCCTGCGTGATAAGCCGCTGCACACGCTGCCGCCGCATCAGCGGGATATCGGCATGGTGTTCCAGAACTATGCGTTGTTCCCGCATATGACGGTGGCCGAGAACCTGGCGTTTCCGCTGTCGATCCGCAAGCTGAGCAAGGCGGACGTGAAGGATCGGGTCAGCCGGATCCTCGATATGATCAAACTGACCTCGCTGGCCGATCGATATCCGGCGCAAATGTCGGGTGGACAACAGCAACGCGTGGCCCTGGCCAGAGCGCTGGTGTTTGAACCTAAACTGGTCTTGATGGATGAGCCCTTAGGGGCGCTGGATAAGCAGCTGCGGGAACATATGCAGATGGAAATCAAGCAGCTGCACGAGATGCTGGGTCTGACGATTGTTTACGTCACCCACGACCAGAGCGAGGCGATGACCATGTCGAATCGCGTGGCGGTGTTTAACGACGGCATGATCCAGCAGATGGACAGCCCAAATCGCCTGTACGAACAGCCGGCGAATGCCTTTGTGGCGCAATTTATCGGGGAAAATAACAGCCTGCTGGCGACTCAGGTCGGCTCGGAAGGGGATTACTATCAGGTGCAGCTGGATGACGGCACGCGTCTTGATGCGCTGAAGGTACGCCCAAGCTCTCCGGGTAAAAAGATCCAGCTCAGCATTCGCCCTGAGCGCGTCAACGTCAATGCGCCAGAAGCGGGTGACCAGCAGGTTCGTGCGCGAATTCAACAGTTTATCTATCTGGGGGATCACGTCAGAATGCTGACCGAAGTCGGTGGGCAGTGCAACTTTATGGTGAAGCTGACGCCAGCCAAAGTCGACAACAGCTGGAAGCCGGGCAGCGAAGTAACGCTCTCCTGGCAGCCAGCGCATCTGCGGGCGCTGGATGTAATGATTCAGTAACGCCTGCAACCACAAAAAAAAGGCCGCTCAATTTTAGCGGCCTTTTTCGATTACGGGCGGCAGGGATTAACGAACGACAACCTGACGAGGCTGCGTTTTACGACCCATCATGCCAAGTGCGCCGGCAACGGCGGCTTCAATCAGCAGAACGATTAAGGTCATCCAGCTGGCTTTGGCAGTGGCGGCCGCAGCCTGTTGAGCGGCTTCACGCGCTTTCTGCTCGGCCTGAGCCTTCAGTTCCTGATATTTCTGACGCGCCTGCTCGTAGCTTTTCTGTGTTTGCGCAACGATCTGATCGACTTCCTGATCGCTTTTTCCGGTCCGCGCTTTGATGATATTTTTCAGCGCATCAACATCGGCTGCCTGCAGCGTATCCTGATTGCGTTGCAGCACGCCTTTGAACCAGTTTGCTAAATCCGTATCGGCATTTTGTGGATTATTCGCCGTATTCTGCGCCTGATTCTGGGCCGTCTGCGATTCCTTATTCGCATCATTTTTCAGCGCCTGCGGCTGTAACTCTGGCTTGCCAGTTTGTTGCAGCGTTTTTTCCAGTTCGCTCTGTACATTTCCCAGATCGAAGTTATTTTCCTTCAACGTTTCTTTCGCTTTATTGGCGATGGAAGGCGCGATAGCAGAAATACCGTTGCCCACCATGCTAAAGCCCGAACCAATTACGCTGGCGGTACCGCTCACCGCGCTGCTTAATAGCGAGATAGCTAACCAAACCACAAACAAGGTATTTACCGCCCACATCAGCAGGCCGTGTAACGCGCCTTCACGCTGAGCCAGACGGCCGGTTATAAATGCCCCCGCGCCAATGGAAATCAGCATGCTTAAACCCGTCCAGATCGCGGCCCCTGTGCCCAGTCCATCCAGAGGGTTTTGCTCTTTTAACGGATCGATGGTGGTCGCACCAATTGCGGTACCAAGAATGGTCAGCAATAAATAAATGACCACTGATAAGATCACGCCAGCAAAAATGGCACTCCACGAGATGCGTTTAAGCGGGACGCCAGTATTAACATCATTGTAAACCGGATGGATATTATGGTCACTCATAACTGTTCTCTCTTAATCTGATTATAAGCAGGGATAGCAAGTTAATATTATTATTAAGCTTTTTACGCTCCTGATGGCTTTCCTGATTAAGACTAGTCCTGGATAGCATTTTGTCCATAAAATAATTACGCCGCTAAATTACAGATAGCTTTCAACGAATTAAACCCTTTTGAATTATTGCCAGATGTGAAAATGGAGCCTGCGCGAAAAAATACAGGGGAATTAAAATGCATAAGCACAGGAATGGAAAGTCAGTGAATATTTTTTTAAATTTGTGATGTCAGTAAAAAGAGGTTAAAAAAAAAGCGAATCCAGGGGATCCGCCTTTACGTGGTCATCAGCGTCATTTACCGCACAGAATAGCCCGCTTTAACCTTCAGCCTGTTTGGACTGAATTGCCGTCAGTGCGATGGTATAAACAATATCGTCTACCAGTGCACCGCGAGACAGGTCGTTTACCGGCTTACGCATACCTTGCAGCATTGGCCCGATGGAGATCAGGTCCGCAGAGCGCTGCACGGCTTTGTAGGTGGTGTTACCGGTGTTCAGGTCCGGGAAGATAAACACGGTGGCACGGCCCGCTACCGGCGAGTTTGGCGCCTTGGATTTTGCCACGTCCGCCATGATCGCCGCGTCATACTGCAGCGGACCATCGATCACCAGATCCGGGCGTTTTTCCTGAGCGATGCGCGTCGCTTCACGCACTTTCTCTACGTCACTGCCTGCACCGGAAGTGCCGGTTGAGTAGGAGATCATCGCCACGCGCGGCTCGATGCCGAAGGCGAGGGCGGAATCCGCAGACTGAATCGCGATTTCTGCCAACTGCTCCGGGTTAGGATCCGGGTTGATGGCGCAGTCGCCATACACCAGCACCTGCTCAGGCAGCAGCATAAAGAACACCGACGAAACCAGCGAGCTGTTCGGCGCGGTTTTGATCAGCTGCAACGGCGGACGAATGGTGTTGGCCGTGGTGTGGATGGCACCGGAAACCAGACCATCAACTTCGCCACGCTCCAGCATCAGCGTACCGAGCATCACGTTATCTTCCAGCTGCTCTTTGGCCACCACTTCGGTCATGCCTTTGCTCTTACGCAGCTCAACCAGCCGCGCGACATAGTTCTCACGCGCGACTTCCGGATCGACAATCTCGATGCCTTTACCCAGCTCAACGCCCTGCACGGCGGCAACGCGGTGGATCTCTTCCGGGTTGCCCAGCAGGACGCAGGACGCGATGCCACGTTCGGCGCAGATGGCTGCTGCTTTGATGGTGCGTGGCTCTTCGCCTTCTGGCAGCACGATGCGCTTGCCGGCTTTGCGCGCCAGCTCGGTCAGCTGGTAACGGAAGGCCGGAGGCGACAGACGACGGCTGCGCTCGGATGCCGCAGTCAGCGATTCAACCCAGTCGGAGTCGATATGGCTGGCGACATATTCCTGCACGCGCTCAATACGCTGGGTATCGTCGCTTGGGACTTCCAGATTGAAGCTTTGCAGGCTCAGGGAGGTCTGCCAGGTGTTGGTTTTCACCATAAACACCGGCAGGCCGGTGGCGAAGGCGCGCTCACACAGCTTGCGGATCGGCTCGTCAATCTGGTAGCCACCGGTCAGCAGGATGGCCCCGATTTCCACGCCGTTCATTGCCGCCAGACAGGCAGAAACGATCACATCCGGACGGTCTGCAGATGTCACCAGCAGTGAACCGGGACGGAAGTGCTCCAGCATATGCGGGATGCTGCGCGCGCAGAAGGTTACGGACTTCACGCGGCGCGTCAGAATATCGCCTTCATTGATCACTTCTGCGTTCAGGTGGCGGCACATATCGATGGCGCGGGTGGCAATCAGTTCAAAGCTCCACGGCACGCAGCCCAATACCGGCAGCGGGCTGTTGGCAAACAGCTGCTTAGGATCGATATTGGCAACGCTGGCTTTATTGGAGTCATCAAAGATTTCGGACAGGTCCGGACGGGTACGGCCTTGTTCATCGACTGGCGCGTTCAGTTTGTTGATGATCACGCCGGTAATGCTTTTGTTTTTGCTGCCGCCGAAGCTGCTCTGGGTCAGTTCGATGCGTTCTTTTAACTGAGCCGGAGAATCATTGCCCAGTGACATCACGAAGACAATTTCGGCATTCAGGGTTTTGGCAATTTCATAGTTCAGCGCAGAGGCGAACTGGTGCTTACGGGTCGGCACCAGGCCTTCAACCAGCACCACTTCGGCATCTTTGGTGTTTTCGTGATAACGCGCGATGATCTCTTCCATCAGCACGTCCTGCTGGTTCGAACCCAGCAACGACTCCACACGGCTCATCTGCAGCGGTTCGGCTGCGGGAATAGAGGAGCTTTTACGGATGATGGTGGTGGTCTGGTCCGGCGAGTCGCCGCCGGTGCGAGGCTGGGCGATAGGTTTGAACACGCTCAGGCGCACGCCTTTACGTTCCATGGCGCGGATCACACCGAGGCTGATACTGGTCAAACCGACACTGGTGCCGGTGGGGATGAGCATAATAGTACGAGACACAATGAACCTCTCGAATTGGCTCAGGATCCCTGAAGCGCGGGCTTGCGCGATCCTGAGTGGCTGGTGTCAAAAACAACTCCGTCAGCCTGAGCTGACGGAGGGAAGGGCTTATGCAGTCAGACGGCTGGCGTCCTGGGCAATCACCAACTCTTCGTTGGTTGGGATGACCAGAGCCGGGCGTGTGCCTTCTTTATTGATGTAGCCTGATTTGCCGAAGCGGGCAGCCAGGTTGCGTTCATGATCCACTTCGAAGCCAAGCAGGCCCAGGCGACCCAGCGACAGTTCACGAACCATCGCGGCGTTTTCACCGATGCCGCCGGTAAAGATAACCGCATCCAGGCGACCGTCCATCAGCGCAGTGTATGAACCGATGTATTTTGCCAGGCGGTGGCAATAGACGTCCATGGCGCGCTTGGCATCTTCTTTGGTGGTGTAGTTGTCTTCAACGTAACGGCAGTCGCTGGTGACTTCGGTCAGACCCAGCAGGCCAGACTCTTTGGTCAGCAGACGGTTAATCGCATCAACGCTCATGCCCAGCGTGTCGTGCAGGAAGAACACCACTGCAGGATCGATATCGCCTGAACGGGTTCCCATCACCAGACCTTCCAGCGGGGTCAGGCCCATCGAGGTATCGACACAGACGCCATTGCGGATAGCCGCAACCGAACCGCCGTTGCCCAGATGGCAAGTGATGATGTTCAGCTCTTCAACCGGCTTGTTCAGCACTTTGGCCGCTTCGTGAGTGACATAGAAGTGGCTGGTGCCGTGTGCGCCATAGCGACGAACGCCGTGCTCGCGATACAGTTTGTACGGCAGGGCATAAAGATAGGATTCTTCCGGCATTGTCTGATGGAAAGCGGTGTCGAAAACCGCCACATTCTTATCTGACAGGTGCGGGAAGTTCTTCATGGCTTCATCAATGCCGATCAGGTGCGCCGGGTTGTGCAGCGGCGCGAAGGACGACGCATCTTTAATGCCCTGAATCACATCCTGATCGATGATCACTGACTGGGTCAGCTTTTCGCCACCGTGAACGATGCGGTGACCTATCGAAGTGATAAGTGCAGACAGCTCTGGTTTTTGTGCCAGAATAGTTTTAACGATGAAGTTAAGTGCCTCGCTGTGTGCCGCGCCAGCGCCTAAGGCTTCTTCGTGTTTAGCGCCTTCCATCTTCCACTTAATGCGTGCTTCTGGCAGGTGGAAACATTCGGCTAAACCGGAGAGATATTCTTCACCATTTGCCGGATCGATAATGGCAAACTTAAGTGAAGAACTGCCGCAGTTCAGAACCAAAACTAACTTACTCGACATGGAAGGTCCTATTGGTTAAAAGTGGCGAAAAAAAACTCAATCAGACTATCAGCGTAGCGCATGAAAGCTGGTACATTAATGATGAACGTCAAGCTCACGGCAAATTTTGTCCAAAAGCAAAAAAACTTTATAAACTTTACGCCTTTTTTTGAACGTAGAGTGATTTTTGACTGGCCTTACTGTTAGCTAATAGCAACCTCGTAACAGCCATTCAACAATCGCGCACAGGATAACCAGTGTGCCTGTTAAAGACAAAATATTTTGAAGGATGTAAGGTAAAGTTGTTGAGTTGTCTATTTTGTTTAAATTTTATCTCCGAAGTTGAGGTCAACCATGGCTAATGAATCCGGCACCGTCGGTTGGTTTAAACTGTTCCAGTGTGGGCAGCATTATATGAAAACATGGCCTGCCGATAAGCGCCTGGCGGCCATTTTTCCGGAGAACCGGGTTTCACGTGCAACACGGTTTTCTATCCGCTTTATGCCGCCGCTGGCCGTTTTCGCCATGAGCTGGCAAATTGCGCTGGGCGGTCAGTTGGGCCCTGCCGTGGCGACCGCGCTGTTCGCCTGCAGCCTGCCAATGCAAGGGCTGTGGTGGTTGGGTAAGCGTTCCGTAACGCCATTACCGCCCACCCTGCTCAACTGGTTCCATGAAGTTCGCGAGAAACTGCAAGCCGCCGGCCAGGCCATCGCGCCAGTGGAAGGCAAACCCACGTATCAGTCGTTAGCCGACGTGCTGAAACGTGCCTTCAAGCAGCTTGATAAAACCTTCCTCGACGATCTTTAACCTCCTGACCGGGTTTTCTGCGCATTTATCTGACGAAACCCGGTCTGGATCAAAGAAGCGTCTGCTTGCCGTACCGCCCTCAAGCCTGTTGTGCGATCCTTAGTCATCCCCTTCAAATTTCGTTACGCCCAGTGCGGCACAGGAGTTAATGATGGAAATGACCAATGCCCAGCGTTTGATCCTCTCTAATCAGTACAAAATGATGACCATGCTTGATCCCGATAACGCCGAGCGCTATCGCCGTCAGCAAACCATTATTGAGCGAGGCTACGGCTTGCAGATGCGTGAGCTGGACCGCGAATTTGGCGAGCTGACCGAAGCGGTTTGCCGCAGCATTATCGATATTATGGAGCTGCATCACGCGCTGCATGTGTCCTGGACAAATCTGAAAGATCCCACCGTCATTGAAGAACGCCGCCTGACCTTCCTCGGTTTTGATGCCGCCACAGAAGCCCGATATCTCGGCTACGTGCGGTTTATGGTGAATGTGGAAGGGCGCTACACCCATTTTGATTCCGGTACGCATGGCTTTAATGCTCAAACGCCGATGTGGGAAAAGTATCAACGCATGCTGACTGTGTGGCACACTTGTCCGCGGCAGTACCATCTGAGTGCGAATGAGATCGCGCAAATCATCAACGCCTGAGAAGGAAAAGCGTCGTGAAGTGTAAAGGTTTTCTGTTTGATTTGGACGGCACGCTGGTCGATTCATTACCGGTTGTCGAACGCGCCTGGGCTAATTGGGCATCACGCCACGGCATCGCAGCCGAAGAAGTGTTGAACTTCATTCATGGCAAGCAGGCTATCACCTCATTGCGCCACTTTATGGCCGGTTCTTCTGAAGAGGCCATTCAGCAGGAGTTCATCGCGCTGGAGAAGGTTGAGGCGGAAGATACCGACGGCATCGTCGCGTTGCCTGGCGCGGTTGAGCTGCTGGCCAGGTTGAATGAGCTGGATATTCCGTGGGCTATCGTCACCTCGGGCTCTGTTCCGGTGGCGTCTGCCCGCCGTAAAGCCGCGGGTTTGCCGGAGCCGGAAGCCTTTGTCACTGCCGAACGCGTGCAGAACGGCAAGCCTGAGCCCGATGCCTATCTGCTCGGCGCGCAGCTGCTGGAGCTTGAGCCGGAAGAGTGCGTGGTGGTGGAAGATGCCGCAGCCGGCATTCTTTCAGGCCTGGCAGCAGGATGCCATGTGGTGGCAGTCAACGCACCGACCGGATCGCCAAGGCTGGAAGATGTCGATATGCTGCTCTATTCGCTGGAAGAATTGGTGATCCACAAAAATGCTGACGGCAGCATTGATGTGCACAGAAAGCACTAAGACATGATGTAACCCCGCTATAGCGGGGTTTTTTTTATGCGATGATCTGTACCGCCATTCCCCTGTACAGAGATCCCCGTGAACAATGAGTTGATTTGGGTCCTCAGCCTGCTGGCGATCACCATTCTGATGTTTATCTCCGGCAAATTACGCATGGATGTGATTGCGCTGTGTGTGATCGTTGCTTTTGTCCTCAGCGGAACCCTTACCCTGCAGGAAGCCACCCTTGGTTTCAGCGATCCCAACGTGATCCTTATTGCCGCCCTGTTTGTGATTGGCGAAGGCCTGGTGCGCACCGGCGTCGCGCTGAATATGGGGGAATGGCTGGTCAGGGTCGCGGGCAGTAGCGAAACGAAAATGCTGGTTTTTCTGATGCTGACGGTGGCCGGACTCGGGGCCTTTATGAGCTCGACCGGGGTGGTCGCCATCTTTATTCCGGTGGTGCTCAGCGTGTCGGCCAGAATGGGCAGCTCACCGGCCAGGCTGATGATGCCATTGAGCTTCGCCGGTCTGATCAGCGGCATGATGACGCTGGTCGCCACGCCACCCAACCTGGTGGTAAACAGCGAATTGCTGCGCGAGGGGCTGACGGGATTTCGCTTCTTCGACGTTACGCCGGTGGGCATGGTGGCGCTGATCCTGGGCATTGGCTATATGCTGGTGGCACGCAAATGGCTGGCGGATCCCGGGCAGAAAGGCCGAGGCCGAGCGCTGAGTTTCAGAAAAACGGCGGCGGATAGCCTGGAGGGGGCACCGGCAAAAAGTCAGGCGCCACACGCAATTTTCTGCATGGCACTGATGGTGGCGATGATGCTGACCAACGCCATTCCGAATCCGATCGCCGCGATAATAGCCTGCCTGCTGATGGGCAAATTCCGCTGTATAGATATGGAGAGCGCCTATCGGGCGGTTCAGTGGCCGGGGCTGATCCTGATTATCGGCATGATGCCGTTTGCGTTAGCGTTGCAGAAAACCGGTGGGGTGACGTTGATCGTCGAGGGCTTGATGGATCTGGCGGGAGGCAAAAGTCCGCATGTGATGCTGCTGTGCCTGTTTATCCTGTGCGCCACCGTCGGACTGTTTATTTCCAACACCGCCACGGCGGTGCTGATGGCGCCGATCGGGATTGCCGCCGCGCAGCAGATGGGCCTGTCTCCCTATCCGTTTACCCTGATTATTGCGGTGGCCGCGTCTGCCGCCTTTATGACGCCAGTCTCCTCACCGGTGAACATGCTGGTGATGGGCCCTGGCGGCTATCGCTTCAGTGACTTTGTCAAAATTGGCGTACCCTTCACCCTGATGATCATGGTGGTCAGCGTGTTGCTGGTGCCGGTACTGTTTCCCTTCTGACGCTACAGCGAATCCTGACTGATTTCATCCAGCGACAGGCTGAAGCTCGGGACAAACACCTCAACAAAGTAGTCCATTTCCGGGCTGTGGCGCTCGCTAAGGGTTTTCTCCAGCCGGGCTTTTGCCAGCTGAAATTCATGGTTACCGGCGGAGAGTTCTTCCAGACATTTCAGGTAGGCGCAAAGCGCATCAGCCTGTTTCACAATCGCTTTTTCTTCTTCGCTGTGCTGATGCTCATCCAGCAACGGCCGGTAAGCGTTGCGCAGCTCTTCAGGCAGCATTTCAATCAGCTTTTGCTGGGCAATCTTTTCGATTTTTTTGTATTCATGGGCAATCTGCGCGTTGTAATACTTTACCGGCGTCGGTAAATCACCGGTCAGCACTTCGCTGGCGTCATGATAGATCGCCATCATCGCGATGCGTTCAGCATTGAGGTTGCCATTGAATTTTTGATTTTTGATCACCGCCAGCGCATGGGCGACCATTGCCACCTGCAGGCTGTGTTCGGAAACATTTTCAGTGCGCACGTTGCGCATCAGGGGCCAGCGATTGATCAGCTTAAGACGGGAAAGGTGGGCGAAAAAATGGCTCTGGTTCATGTGTGGCGATTTCCTGTAGCGTGACTGCGGGGAACGGACGGCTCCGTTCCCCAAGCTGCCAGTATAACGCCATACTGATGACGGCGTCAGTGGCGGTTTTGCTACAGATTACTGACGGTAACCTTCGAGGAAACGACCAAACTTGCTGATGGCCATTTCCAGATCGTTAACGTGAGGCAGGGTGACGATTCGGACATGGTCCGGATACGGCCAGTTAAAGGCGGAGCCCTGAACCAGCAGCACTTTTTCCTGCAGCAGGAAGTCCAGCACCATTTTCTGGTCGTCGTGCAGATTGAACTTCTTGGCGTCAATTTTTGGGAACATATACAGCGCGCCGTCAGGCTTAACGCAGCTGACGCCTGGAATCTCATTGATCAATTCCCATGCCCGGTTGCGCTGCTCATAGAGCCGACCGCCAGGGACGATAAACTCGCTGATGCTCTGGTAGCCGCCTAGTGCCGTCTGAATCGCATGCTGTGCAGGCACGTTGGCGCACAGACGCATGGATGCCAGCATTTCCAGACCTTCGATATAGCCTTTCGCGTGCTTCTTCGGGCCATTCAGCACCATCCAACCCTGGCGGAAACCGGCCACGCGATAGGTTTTGGACAGGCCATTAAAGGTGATGGTCAGCAGGTCGGGGGCCAGCGTGGCAATAGAATGATGCTGTGCCGCGTCGTACAGGATTTTGTCGTAGATCTCATCAGCAAAAATAATCAAATTATGCTGACGCGCGATTTCCACCACTTCCATCAACAGCTCTTTGCTGTAAACCGCACCGGTCGGGTTATTGGGGTTAATAATCACGATGCCACGGGTGCGTGGGGTGATTTTACTGCGAATATCGTCGAGGTCCGGGAACCAGCCGGCGGATTCGTCACAGAGGTAATGCACCGCTTTGCCGCTGGAAAGAGACACGGCTGCGGTCCACAGTGGGTAATCCGGTGCCGGAACCAGCATCTCGTCGC
Source organism: Erwinia sp. QL-Z3 (assembly GCF_004551645.1). NCBI lineage: Bacteria > Pseudomonadati > Pseudomonadota > Gammaproteobacteria > Enterobacterales > Erwiniaceae > Erwinia > Erwinia sp. QL-Z3. Next base: position 4,737,183 of record NZ_CP037950.1, on the reverse strand, counting down.
CCATATTCAGCAACGCCTGCATCGACTGCACGATCAGTTCGGAAACGCCGTTGCCGATATAGACATCTTCCACGGTCATGTCGCGCATACCGCGCGCCTGATAATGCTGAACGATGGCTTTCCGGGCGGAGTAAAGGCCTTTTGAATCACAATAACCCTGCGCGCTCGGCAGATTACGGATCACATCTACCAGGATCTCATCGGGGGCTTCAAAACCAAACGGCGCTGGATTGCCGATATTCAGCTTAAGGACCTTATTGCCTTCTTCCTCAAGACGCTTTGCTTCTTTTAACACCGGTCCACGGATGTCGTAACACACGTTATCCAGTTTGCTTGATTTTTCAATTGGATTCATTTCTCTCGCCTTTGACTTGCAGAACTGCCTTCCTGCCATGGAAAACTAAACCAGCACAATGTACTCCTGTCTGCGGTGCTTTTGAAGGGCATCAGCAGGCTTTGGTGGCTTACCGGAAGAAAACGGTTTTGGCCGGGAGGAGGGAAGGGATGCAGCCGATGAGTTGGCATAAAATGCTGACTATTCTCATCATGCTGAAACTAAAAACTGAACCGCGAGTCTTCTTATTGAGGCGAAAGGGCACTAATGGGTCTTTAAAGAGTTAGATATGTAAGAATTTGGTAAAATTCGATGGATTGATGAACTCTGTAACTGTCAAAATTGTCTTAATTGACTGGTTAAAAATCAACCAGTTTGGCTTAGGGCTATTTTCAGGGGGTTACCCGCGTCGAAGTGGTCCACCTTTACCTTGAGTCAGGCACCCGGGCACGGAATGATAAATTTTTGTATCGGAAGGCCTGATAGCCGGGCTTCGGCCAATAAAATGTTACTTTACTGATAAGAATAATAGGATTGGGGCTTAAAAAGTAAACGACAGTATGGCAGGATAATAACCAGAGGACCTTGCGCCGTGCGTGCAGGTTTCTCAGGTGATATTACGTCGTATACTGTCACCGGTAAGCTTAAGTACGGCTTATCATTTTTCCGCTGTATCTGCAGCGTTCTGGTTTTTCAATTTTACATGGTTTTTTTACACTATCAGCACCGTAGTCAGGCATTACTGTCAGGCTGGCGGCGTTATTTGACCATATTAGTGCCGCTTTCTGTTTCTTATGAGTCAGTGCTGCACACCGAAGTGATGTATCAGATGGAACAAACTGTCATCGGCTCCACCTGCGGTTAATACCGGGGACATTCAGGCTGATGGAGTTTTGACGTCTGCGAGAAAAAGTAGTGCAACGTGCAGTTCAGCGCACCGCATTACGCCATTGTTATCACTGTATCCTATTGATACAGAAGGTAATGACACCAGGGTAGCTGTTCGTATAAATCTTATAAAGTGAAGAAAACATGACTAGTGCAAATCGTCCGATCCTCAATCTTGACCTCGATCTGCTGAGAACATTTGTTGCTGTTGCCGATCTGAACACCTTTGCTGCTGCGGCAGCTGCGGTTTGCAGAACGCAATCAGCGGTTAGCCAGCAGATGCAGCGTCTGGAACAACTGGTTGGCAAAGAACTGTTTGCCAGACATGGACGTAATAAATTACTGACGGAACATGGTATTCAGCTTCTTGGCTATGCCAGAAAGATCCTTCGTTTCAACGACGAAGCCTGTACTTCGTTGATGTACAGCAATATTCAGGGCGTACTGACTATCGGTGCTTCTGATGATACGTCTGATACCATCCTGCCTTTCTTGCTGAACCGCGTCACGTCTGTCTATCCCAAGCTGGCGATTGATGTGCGGGTGAAGCGCAATCCGTTCATGATGGAGATGTTAAATCAGGGTGAAGTGGACTTAGTTGTGACCACCTCGAGCCCGATGAACTTCGCCTTCCAGGTATTGCGTACTTCTCCGACCCTTTGGTATTGCGCCGCTGACTATATCTTCCAGCGCGGGGAAGCGATTCCTCTGGTACTGCTGGACGAGCCAAGCCCGTACCGTGATATGGCCATTGACCACCTCAACGAGGCTGGCATCCCATGGCGCATCTCTTATGTTGCTTCCACTCTTGCGGCCGTCCGCGCAGCGGTGAAAGCGGGTCTGGGCGTGACTGCACGTCCGGTTGAGATGATGAGCCCGGAACTGCGCGTAATGGGTGCGGCAGAAGGTCTGCCGGTTCTGCCTGATACCGAATACCTGCTGTGTCGTAATCCGGAAAGTGACAACGAGCTGGCGCTGGCCATCTTCAATGCCATGGAATCAAGCAACGATCCGTACAACCTGACGCTTGCCGCTCAGGATGCCGCTTCGCTGACGGATGAAGACGAGTAAGTTTCGCTGTAAAAGTTTATTTTTAGTTGTTAATTTTTAACGCTTAATAAGAACTATTTACGGAAATAAAGCCCTTCAGTGCATCTTTGCATTGAAGGGCTTTTTTATTGAAATTTTCTCGCCCTTTTTTGCCGCAAAATTCCCCGCAAATTTCCCTGCTGATGCAAAAACCCTCCGCGACAGATTTTCCCTGTTTTGGACAATTTCTGTCAGCGAAGAAACTATTTAGTGAATTGATTTTGCGCACTGAATTGCGCTGCTTTTTAACTCATAAAAGGCAAAAGTGTGTGCTGGATCAAAAAAATAGCCCCAATAAGGGGAAGGAAAACCCGCAGAATCCTGCCAAAATAGGCGTTGTTAAATCCGCGATCCGCACAGGGAAATACCCGCTACACTTTGACTGAGAAGCTGAACTGACTCGATTTAGCTCACTTTCTGCGCATCATATGTTAAATAAATGCTGCGGGTGTAAATTAATGTGTGGATACTTTTGTCAAAGTTGACAGAAGGTTATAGAAAGGAGTAAAAAACCACATAAAATCGCTGCCTAATCAAAAAAGTCAGCAAAGTTTATAAGGTTTTTTATTTTTCCCTTGAATCGATGGGGTAGGTCAACTGCCAATTACAGAGCAGAATACCGGGCACCCCGAGTTGAGTTAAGCAGAGCGTATGTCTACAACTACTGAAGTTATCGCCCATCACTGGGCTTTTGCCGTATTCCTGATCGTCGCAATTGGCCTTTGCTGCGCAATGTTGGCCGGAGCATGGTTTTTAGGCGGAAAAGCCCGTGGACGCTATACCAACACGCCTTTCGAGTCCGGAGCCCCTGCGGTAGGAACGACCCACCTTCGAATGTCTGCCAAGTTCTACCTGGTGGCCATGTTCTTCGTCATCTTCGACGTTGAAGCCCTCTATTTATACGCCTGGTCGACTGCCATCCGTGAAAGCGGCTGGATCGGCTTCGTGGAAGCCACAATTTTCATTTTGGTACTGCTGGCTGGTTTGGTTTATCTGGTGCGGATCCGCGCGCTGGATTGGGCTCCTGCACCTCGTCGTGTCGTTGTCAAACCCACTACCATCTCGCATTCCAACCGTCATACGCAGTAAAAGCGAGGCTTAAAGATGGACTATACGCTCACCCGCGCGGACCCGAACGGCGAGAATGACCGTTACCCATTACAGAAACAGGAGATCGTCACCGATCCCCTGGAAAAACACGTTCATCAAAACGTCTACATGGGCAAGTTAGAACATGCCATGCACGACATGGTGAACTGGGGACGCAAAAACTCACTCTGGCCGTTTAACTTCGGTCTCTCCTGCTGTTACGTCGAAATGACCACCTCGTTCACCTCGGTGCACGACGTGGCGCGTTTTGGTTCGGAAGTTATCCGTGCCTCGCCACGTCAGGCCGACTTTATGGTGGTTGCAGGAACCTGCTTCACCAAAATGGCACCGGTAGTTCAACGTCTGTATGACCAGATGCTGGAGCCAAAGTGGGTGATCTCGATGGGTGCCTGCGCCAACTCCGGCGGGATGTATGACATCTACTCGGTGGTGCAGGGCGTGGATAAGTTCCTGCCTGTTGACGTCTATATTCCGGGTTGCCCACCGCGCCCAGAAGCCTACATGCAGGCACTGCTGCTGCTGCAGGAATCCATTGGTAAAGAGCGTCGTCCGCTCTCGTGGGTGGTGGGCGATCAGGGTGTTTATCGCGCCAATATGCAGTCCGAGCGCGAAAGAAAGCAGGCGGAACGTATTGCCGTCACCAACCTGCGCACACCTGACGAAATTTAACCGCTACCGCCATTAAGACGTTGCGAGCCTTCGCAGCGTCAGAACAGCAGGTAGAGCAGTTTATGGATGCCCGGCAGCGTATAAAAATCACAACACGCGCACGGTCCATCCTGACGCCAATACTGAGTGCCTGCCTGCAGGCCCACAGGGTGAACAACTTATGACAGATTTGACCACGCAAGATCTCGCTCAGCCTGAATGGCAAACCCGTGATCACCAGGATGACCCGGTGATCGGCGAGCTGCGTAACCGTTTTGGGCCTGATGCCTTCACCGTTCAGCCTACCCGTACCGGCGTGCCGGTGGTGTGGGTGAAGCGTGAACAGCTGCTGGAGATCGTAGAATTCTTACGCAAGCTGCCAAAACCTTATGTGATGCTGTATGACTTACATGGGATGGATGAGCGTCTTCGTACTCACCGCGCCGGTTTACCTGCCGCGGATTTTTCCGTTTTCTATCACTTCATTTCCATTGAACGTAACCGTGACATCATGCTCAAGGTGGCGTTGTCTGAAAACGACCTGCATGTGCCAACCGTCACCAAAATTTTCGCCAATGCCAACTGGTATGAGCGTGAAACCTGGGAAATGTTCGGCATCACCTTTGATGGCCACCCGCACCTGACGCGCATCATGATGCCGCAGGACTGGGAAGGGCATCCGCTGCGTAAAGACTATCCGGCACGCGCCACCGAATTCGATCCGTTTGAACTGACCAAGAAAACGGAAGATTTGGCGATGGAGCAGATGACCTTCAAGCCGGAAGACTGGGGCATGAAGCGGGGCAACGCGACTGAGGACTTTATGTTCCTCAACCTCGGGCCTAACCACCCGTCAGCGCACGGTGCTTTCCGCATCATTCTGCAGCTGGATGGCGAAGAGATTGTCGACTGTGTGCCGGACGTGGGTTACCACCACCGTGGCGCAGAGAAGATGGGCGAACGTCAGTCCTGGCACAGCTACATTCCTTACACTGACCGCATCGAATACCTTGGCGGTTGCGTAAACGAAATGCCGTACGTGCTGGCGGTTGAAAAGCTGGCCGGTATCAAGGTGCCCGAGCGCGTTGACGTGATCCGCGTGATGCTTTCAGAGCTGTTCCGTATAAACAGCCACCTGCTGTATATCTCGACCTTTATTCAGGACGTTGGGGCGATGTCTCCGGTGTTCTTTGCCTTTACCGATCGCCAGAAAATTTACGACGTGGTTGAAGCCATCACCGGTTTCCGTATGCATCCGGCCTGGTTCCGCATTGGCGGCGTGGCGCACGACCTGCCGAAAGGCTGGGAAGGCCTGCTGCGTGAGTTCATCAACTGGCTGCCAAAACGTCTGAAGGCGTACGAGCAAACCGCGCTGAAAAACTCGGTGCTGATCGCCCGTTCTAAAGGCGTTTCTGCCTACAACATGGAAGAAGCACTAGCCTGGGGCACCACCGGCGCCGGTCTGCGTGCGACGGGTCTGGACTTCGACGTGCGTAAATGGCGTCCGTACTCCGGCTACGAAAACTTCGACTTCGAAATTCCGATTGGCGATGGCGTGAGCTGTGCTTACACCCGTGTGATGCTGAAGATGGAAGAGATGCGCCAGAGTCTGCGCATTCTTGAACAGTGTCTGAACAACATGCCGGAAGGCCCGTTCAAAGCGGATCACCCGCTGACAACGCCGCCACCGAAAGAGCGCACGCTGCAGCATATCGAAACCCTGATTACTCACTTCCTGCAGGTGTCGTGGGGCCCGGTGATGCCGGCCAACGAATCCTTCCAGATGATTGAAGCGACGAAAGGGATCAACAGTTACTACCTGACCAGCGACGGCAGCACCATGAGCTACCGCACCCGTGTGCGTACGCCGAGCTTCCCGCACCTGCAGCAGATCCCGTCAGTGATCAACGGCAGCCTGGTATCCGATCTGATCGTATACCTCGGTAGTATCGATTTTGTTATGTCAGACGTGGACCGCTAATTATGCACGATCAAAGAATTGCGATCGAAACGATCGAGGATAACAACGCTTTTGTGCTGAGCACGTTGGAACGTGACGCTATCGAGCATGAGAAGCACCATTACGAAGATGCCCGCGCCGCGTCGATTGAAGCACTGAAAATTGTGCAGAAACAGCGTGGCTGGGTGCCGGATGGCGCGATCCATGCCATTGCTGATGTGCTGGGCATTCCAGCCAGTGATGTTGAAGGCGTGGCAACGTTTTACAGCCAGATCTTCCGTCAGCCGGTCGGCCGTCACGTGATCCGCTATTGCGACAGCGTGGTGTGCCACATCACCGGTTTCCAGGGCATTCAGGCCGCGTTAGAAGACAACCTGAATATCAAACCTGGCCAGACCACGGCGGATGGCCGCTTTACGCTGCTGCCAACCTGCTGCCTCGGCAACTGTGACAAGGGCCCGACGATGATGGTGGACGAAGATACGCACGTTCACCTGACGCCGGAAAACATCGTCAACTTACTGGAGCAGTATCAATGACATTCAAACAGATCATTCGTACTGCCGAAATGCATCCGCTGACCTGGCGTCTGCGTGACGACAAGCAGCCGGTGTTCTTTGACGAATATCGCAGCAAAAACGGTTACGCCGGTGCGGATAAAGCGCTGAAAACCATGTCACAGGATGAAATTGTGGCAGCGGTAAAAGACTCCGGTCTGAAAGGTCGCGGTGGCGCAGGCTTCTCAACCGGTTTGAAGTGGAGCCTGATGCCGAAAGACGAATCCATGAACATCCGTTACCTGCTGTGTAACGCCGATGAAATGGAGCCGGGCACCTATAAAGACCGTCTGTTGATGGAGCAAATGCCGCACCAGCTGGTGGAAGGCATGCTGATCAGTGCATTCGCGCTGAAAACCTACCGTGGCTACATCTTCCTGCGCGGCGAATACATCGAAGCGGCAGTGAACTTACGTCGGGCGATAGCGGAAGCGACCGAAGCCGGTTACCTGGGGAAAAATATCCTCGGAACCGGTTTTGACTTCGAGCTGATCGTTCACACCGGTGCGGGCCGTTATATCTGTGGTGAAGAAACCGCGCTGATTAACTCGCTGGAAGGACGTCGCGCTAACCCGCGCTCCAAGCCGCCATTCCCTGCATCTGCAGGTGCCTGGGGCAAGCCGACCTGCGTGAACAACGTGGAAACCCTGTCCAACGTTCCGGCGATCCTCGCCAACGGCGTTGACTGGTACAAAGGCATTTCAACCAGCGATGACACCGGCACCAAAATGATGGGCTTCTCCGGTCGGGTAAAAAACCCAGGCGTCTGGGAGCTGCCGTTTGGCACCACCGCCCGTGAGATCCTTGAGGATTACGCCGGCGGCATGCGCGATGGCCTGAAATTCAAAGCCTGGCAGCCAGGCGGTGCAGGGACGGACTTCCTGACCGAATCCCATCTCGACCTGCCGATGGAGTTTGCCAGCATTGGTAAAGCCGGAAGTCGTCTGGGAACGGCGCTGGCGATGGCCGTCGATCACGAAATCGGCATGGTGTCGCTGGTGCGTAACCTGGAAGAGTTTTTTGCCCGTGAATCCTGCGGCTGGTGTACGCCATGCCGTGATGGCCTGCCGTGGAGTGTGAAAATCCTTCGCGCGCTGGAGCGCAAAGAAGGGCAGCCGGGCGATATCGAAACCCTGCTGCAACTTTGCCGCCAGCTCGGCCCGGGTAAAACCTTCTGTGCGCACGCGCCAGGTGCAGTAGAGCCACTGCAAAGCGCGATCAAATATTTCCGCGAAGAGTTTGAGGCGGGTATCGCGCCTCAGGTCTACAGCAATGCGCACGCGATTGCCGGTATCCAGCCAAACCTGTTAAAGGCGCGCTGGTAACACTGCAGATTTGAATTGATTAACGCTCGTCTCAGACGAGCCTTACGGAAGCATGTTCACTATGGCTACAATTCATGTAGACGGTAAAGAATATGATGTTGATGGTGCGGACAACCTGCTTCAGGCTTGCCTCTCCCTCGGCTTAGATATTCCTTATTTTTGCTGGCACCCGGCGCTCGGTAGCGTCGGTGCCTGCCGCCAGTGTGCGGTGAAGCAATTCCAGAATGCCGAAGATACCCGTGGTCGCCTGGTGATGTCCTGTATGACACCAGCGTCCGACGGGACGTTCATCTCGATTGACGATGGCGAAGCGAAAGAGTTCCGCGAAAGCGTGGTGGAGTGGCTGATGACCAACCACCCACACGATTGTCCGGTCTGCGAAGAGGGCGGTAACTGCCACCTTCAGGATATGACCGTGATGACCGGCCACAGCTTCCGTCGCTACCGCTTCACTAAACGTACTCACCGTAATCAGGATCTCGGCCCGTTCATTTCCCATGAAATGAACCGCTGTATCGCCTGTTATCGCTGCGTGCGTTACTACAAAGATTATGCCGACGGCACCGATCTGGGCGTCTATGGCGCTCACGACAACGTCTACTTCGGTCGCCCGGAAGACGGTACGCTGGAAAGCGAATTCTCCGGTAACCTGGTCGAAGTCTGCCCAACCGGCGTGTTCACCGATAAAACGCACTCAGAGCGTTATAACCGTAAATGGGACATGCAGTACGCCCCAAGCATCTGCCAGCAGTGCAGTATCGGTTGTAACACCAGCCCGGGTGAGCGTTATGGCGAAATTCGCCGCATCGAGAACCGCTATAACGGCGTCATCAACCACTACTTCCTCTGTGACCGTGGCCGCTTTGGTTATGGATATGTGAACCTGAAAGATCGTCCACGCCATCCTATGCAGCGCCGCGGCAATGACTGGATCGCGCTGAACGCCGATCAGGCCATGCAGGGTGCCGCAGACGTGTTGCGTCAGGCGAAGAAAGTGATCGGTATCGGTTCACCGCGTGCCAGCGTAGAGAGCAACTTTGCCCTGCGTGAGCTGGTCGGTGCCGCAAACTTTTCCACCGGTATTCCGGCAGCCGAGCAGGCGCGTCTGGAGCTGATGCTGAACGTACTGCGCGACAGTGGTGTCCACACCCCGGCGCTGCGTGAAATTGAAAGCTACGATGCGGTGCTGGTGCTGGGCGAAGATCTGACTCAGGTCGGTGCGCGCGTTGCGCTCTCGGTGCGTCAGGCGGTGAAAGGGAAATCGCGTGAGATGGCAGCGGCCCAGAAAGTGGCAGACTGGCAGATCGCGGCGATCCTCAACATCGGTCAGAACGCCAAGCATCCGCTGTTCGTCACTAATGTCGATAAAACCCGTCTGGATGACATCGCCGCGTGGACCTACTGCGCGCCGGTCGAAGATCAGGCGCGTTTAGGTTTCGCGATCGCTAACGCGCTGGACGAAACGGCACCGGCGGTGAGCGGCATCGATCGTTCACTGGCAGGCAAAATTGATGTGATCGTTCAGGCGCTGGCCGGCGCAAGAAAGCCACTGATTATCTCTGGCGTTCATGCGGGCAGCGAAGCGATGATTCAGGCGGCGGCCAACGTGGCGAAAGCGCTGAAAGGACGCGGATCGGACGTGGGTATCACGCTGCTGGCCGGTGCGGCAAACAGCGTTGGCCTCGGCCTGATTGGCGGTAACCCGCTGGAAACGGCGCTGGACGAACTGGAAAGCGGCGCAGCCGATGCGGTTATCGTGCTGGAAAACGACCTTTATCGTCAGGCTCCGAAAGCAAAAGTCGATGCGGCGCTGAGCAACGTCTCCAACGTGATCGTCATCGATCACCAGCGGACAGCGACCACGGAAAAAGCCGGTTTGATCCTCTCAACGGCCAGCTTCGCGGAAAGCGATGGCACCGTGGTGAATCAGGAAGGCCGCGCACAGCGCTTCTTCCAGGTTTATGACCCGGCTTACTATGACACCACCGTTGAAATGCTGGAAAGCTGGCGCTGGCTGCACTCGCTGTCCAGCACCATCACCAGCCGTCAGCCGGACTGGACCCAACTGGATCACGTGATTGATGCCTGTATTGCAGCACTGCCGCAGCTGGCGGGGATCAAAGACGCGGCACCGGATGCCAGCTTCCGTATTCGTGGTCAGAAACTGGCCCGTTCCCCGGCGCGTTCAAGTGGTCGTACCGCGATGCGCGCCAATATCAGCGTGCACGAACCGCGTCAGCCGCAGGACAAAGACACCATGTTCGCCTTCTCCATGGAAGGGAACAACCAGCCGTCTGCCGCCCGTTCGCAGATCCCGTTTGCCTGGGCGCCAGGCTGGAACTCCCCACAGGCCTGGAACAAATTCCAGGACGAAGTGGGCGGAAAACTGCGTAACGGCGATCCGGGCGTGCGTCTGTTTGAAGCCGGCGATGCGCAGCTGGACTGGTTTGATGCGGTTCCCGAGGTGTTTGCCGGTCAGGCAAATAACTTCCGCGTCGCGCCTTACTTCCACCTGTTCGGCAGCGAAGAGATGACCCAGCGCTCCGGCGTGATCCAGCAGCGTATGCCTGAGGCGTATGTGATGGTGAACCCGGCGGATGCGGCAACGCTTGGCGTCAATGCCGGGACGGAAGTCGAGTTCAGCTGTGCCGGTGAAACCCTGCGTCTTCCCGTGCGTTTCTCTGACACGTTGCAGGCAGGGCAGGTTGGTCTGCCATTAGGTCTGCCGGGTATCCCGCCATTCCTGTTGGGTGCCAACATTGACAATCTGCAGGAGGCGGCACAATGAGCTGGCTGACACCGGAAGTTATCGATGTTCTGATTGCCGTAGGTAAAGCGTTAGTGATCCTGTTTGTGGTGGTTGGCTGTGGCGCATTTATGAGCTTTGGCGAACGTCGTCTGCTTGGTCTGTTCCAGAACCGTTACGGACCAAACCGCGTTGGCTGGGGCGGCTCGCTTCAGCTGGTGGCGGACATGATCAAAATGTTCTTCAAAGAAGACTGGACGCCGCCGTTTACCGACCGGGTGATCTTTACCCTGGCGCCAATGATTGCCTTTACCTCTTTACTGCTGGCGATGGCTATCGTGCCGGTCACCTCCACCTGGATGGGCGCGGACCTGAATATCGGTCTGTTGTTCTTCCTGATGATGGCGGGTCTGGCGGTGTATGCGGTGCTGTTTGCTGGCTGGTCCAGTAACAACAAATACTCCCTGCTGGGCGCGATGCGTGCCTCGGCACAGACACTGAGCTACGAAGTGTTCCTCGGCCTGTCGCTGATGGGCGTTGTTGCACAGGCCGGTTCGTTCAATATGGTCGATATCGTCAACAGCCAGCAACATTTGTGGAATATCGTGCCACAGTTCCTTGGCTTCCTGACCTTCGCCATTGCCGGCGTTGCGGTATGTCACCGTCATCCATTTGACCAGCCGGAAGCCGAGCAGGAACTGGCCGACGGTTACCACATTGAATATGCCGGTATGAAGTTCGGCCTGTTCTTCGTTGGTGAGTATGTCGGTATCGTGACGGTTTCTTCGCTGATCGTAACGCTGTTCTTCGGCGGCTGGAACGGCCCATGGTTGCCACCGGTTATCTGGTTCGCCATCAAAACGGCGTTCTTCATGATGATGTTCATTCTGATCCGTGCTGCGTTACCGCGCCCACGCTATGACCAGGTGATGTCGTTCGGCTGGAAAGTTTGTTTGCCGTTGACGCTGTTGAACCTGCTGGCAACTGCCGCAGTGATTCTTTACAACGCGCAGTAAGGGGTAAAGATAATGACATTAAAAGACCTGGTGGTGGGATTCGGCACCACGGTTCGCAGTATCTTCCTGATTGGGATGAACGCGTTCGCCAAGCGTGAAACCATGATGTATCCGGAAGAGCCGGTTTACCTGCCGCCACGTTACCGTGGCCGTATCGTGTTAACCCGCGATCCGGACGGCCAGGAACGCTGCGTAGCCTGTAACCTGTGTGCGGTAGCCTGTCCGGTTGGCTGTATTTCTTTGCAGAAAGCAGAAACGCAGGATGGACGCTGGTATCCAGAATTTTTCCGTATCAACTTCTCGCGCTGCATCTTCTGTGGCCTGTGTGAAGAGGCTTGCCCGACCACTGCGATTCAGCTTACCCCAGACTTCGAACTGGGCGAGTTTAAGCGTCAGGATCTGGTGTATGAAAAAGAAAACCTGCTGATTTCCGGCCCGGGTAAATACCCGGAATATAACTTTTACCGGATGGCGGGTATGGCGATCGACGGGAAAGACAAGGGCGACGCTGAAAACGAAGCCAAACCTATCGACGTCAAGGGCTTGTTACCTTAAGGAGCCAGGCATGGAATTTGCTTTTTATCTTTGCGGACTGGTGGCGGTGCTGACAACGTTGCGTGTTATCACCCACACCAACCCGGTCCACGCATTGCTGTATCTGATCATCTCCCTGCTGGCCGTTGCCGGGGTGTTTTTCTCGCTCGGGGCTTACTTTGCCGGTGCGCTGGAAATCATCGTTTATGCCGGTGCGATCATGGTGCTGTTCGTCTTTGTGGTCATGATGCTGAACCTCGGTGAGAGCGTGCAAGCGCAGGAACGCGAGTGGCTGAAACCGACCGTGTGGATTGGACCTGGCGTCCTGTCGCTGGTGCTGCTGGGCGTGATGATTTACGCCATCCGCTCCGTTAACGACCAGGGCATTGATGGCACGATGATCGACGCGAAAGCGGTCGGCATCAGCCTGTTTGGTCCTTATGTTCTGGCGGTTGAGCTGGCTTCCATGCTGCTGCTGGCGGGTCTGGTGGTGGCTTACCACATCGGACGCGAACAGCGTCAGGGCGAAGTCCTGAGCAACCGTCCGGGTGACGCACCGAAAAGCAACAAGGAGGAACGCGCATGATCCCTCTTCAACACGGCCTGATTCTGGCAGCCATCCTGTTTGTCCTTGGACTGACGGGCGTGGTAATCCGTCGTAACCTGCTGTTTATGTTGATTAGCCTTGAAATCATGATTAACGCCGCAGCACTGGCGTTCGTGGTCGCGGGCAGCTACTGGGGACAGGCAGACGGACAGGTGATGTATATCCTGGCGATCAGCCTTGCTGCTGCCGAGGCCAGTATTGGCCTGGCGCTGCTGCTTCAGCTCCATCGTCGCAGCCAGAACCTCAACATTGATAAAGTGAGCGAGATGCGCGGATGAATCTTCTCTATTTAACAGTACTTTTTCCGCTGATTGGCTTTCTGCTGCTGGCCTTTTCTCGCGGCCGCTGGTCAGAAAATCTTTCGGCCACTGTGGGTATGGGTTCCGTCGGTCTGGCGGCGCTGACCACGGTCTTCGTTGGCATGGACTTCTTCAGTCAGGGTCAGGCACCTTACACTCAGGCGCTGTGGACCTGGATGCAGGTTGGCAACTTTAAGATCGACGTCAACTTCACGCTGGACGGCCTGTCGCTGACCATGTTGTCGGTGGTGACCGGTGTGGGCTTCTTTATCCACATGTTCGCCTCCTGGTATATGCGTGGAGAAGAGGGCTATTCCCGCTTCTTCGCCTATACCAACCTGTTTATCGCCAGCATGGTGGTTCTGGTACTGGCCGATAACCTGATGCTGATGTATCTGGGTTGGGAAGGGGTGGGCCTCTGCTCTTACCTGCTGATTGGCTTCTATTACACCGACCCGAAAAACGGCGCGGCGGCGATGAAAGCTTTCATCATCACCCGTGTAGGTGACGTGTTCCTGGCCTTTGCGTTGTTCATTCTTTACAACGAGCTGGGTACGCTGAACTTCCGTGAAATGGTCGAGCTGGCGCCTGCGCACTTCGCTGCAGACAATCATATGTTGCAGTGGGCAACGTTGATGCTGCTGGGTGGTGCCGTGGGTAAATCAGCACAGCTGCCGCTGCAAACGTGGCTGGCGGATGCGATGGCCGGTCCAACGCCGGTTTCGGCGCTGCTCCACGCGGCAACCATGGTGACCGCCGGTGTCTATCTGATTGCACGTAGCCACGGCCTGTTCCTGTTGACGCCTGAAGTGCTGCATTTGGTGGGCATTGTCGGCGCGATCACTCTGGTGCTGGCCGGTTTTGCTGCGCTGGTGCAGACCGATATCAAACGCGTTCTCGCTTACTCAACCATGAGTCAGATTGGGTACATGTTCCTCGCACTGGGCGTTCAGGCCTGGGATGCGGCGATCTTCCACCTGATGACCCATGCGTTCTTTAAAGCGCTGCTGTTCCTCTCTTCCGGTTCGGTGATCCTCGCCTGCCATCACGAGCAGAATATCTTCAAGATGGGTGGCCTGCGTAAAAGCATCCCACTGGTCTACGTCTGCTTCCTGGTGGGTGGCGCGGCGCTGTCAGCCCTGCCGCTGATTACCGCTGGCTTCTTCAGTAAGGACGAAATCCTTGCTGGCGCGCTGGCGAACGGCCATCTGACGCTGATGGTGGCAGGTCTGGTGGGGGCATTTATGACCTCGCTGTATACCTTCCGAATGATCTTCATCACCTTCCATGGCGAAGAGAAAATTCATGCACATGCCGGCAAAGGGATTACCCATCACCTGCCGCTGATTGTGCTGCTTATCCTCTCAACCTTTATTGGCGCAATGATCGTGCCGCCGCTGAAAGGCGTTCTGCCGGATACCACCGAACTGGCGCACGGCAGCGTGCTGGCACTGGAAATCACCTCTGGCGTGGTGGCTATTGTCGGTATCCTGCTGGCGGCCGCCCTGTGGTTAGGCAAACGCACGCTGGTAACCAGCATCGCCAAAAGCGCGCCGGGTCGTTTCTTCTCGACCTGGTGGTTTGCGGCCTGGGGCTTCGACTGGCTGTACGACAAAGTGTTCGTTAAGCCTTATCTGTTCGTCGCCTGGGTGCTGAAACGCGATCCACTCGATGGCCTGATGAGTCTGCCTGCTCTGTTCTCCCGTCTGGCGAACAAAGGGCTGGTGGTCAGCGAAAACGGCTATCTGCGCTGGTATGTCGCGTCAATGAGCGTGGGTGCCGTGGTGGTACTGGCGCTGCTGATGACGATCTAAAGGTTAGTGAGCGGGGTAAGGCGGTCTGCCTTACCCCATCAAAGAATTGTGAAAAAATTCCCCTGACCGGGGGACTAAAGAAGGGAAGAAAACCGCCATGTTATTACCCTGGCTTATATTAATCCCGTTCATCGGTGGCCTGCTTTGCTGGCAGCTTGAGCGCTTCGGCGCAAAAGTTCCGCGCTGGATAGCCCTGATCTCAATGGGATTGACGCTGGCGCTCTCATTGCAACTCTGGTTGCAGGGCGGCTACTCACTGACTCAGGCCGCCGGCATTCCGCAGTGGCAGTCTGAATTCTTCGTCTCGTGGATCCCACGTTTTGGTATCAACGTGCATCTGGCGCTGGATGGTCTCTCACTGCTGATGGTGGTGCTGACCGGCCTGCTGGGCGTGATGGCGATCCTCTGTTCGTGGAATGAAATTGAAAAATGGCAGGGCTTCTTCCACCTGAACCTGCTGTGGATCCTCGGCGGCGTGATCGGCGTGTTCCTTGCCATCGACATGTTCCTGTTCTTCTTCTTCTGGGAAATGATGCTGGTGCCGATGTACTTCCTGATCGCCTTGTGGGGTCACAAAGCATCGGACGGTAAAACGCGTATCAGCGCAGCGACCAAGTTCTTCATCTATACCCAGGCCAGCGGCCTGATTATGTTGATTGCGATTCTGGGCCTGGTGTTTGTGCATTACAACGCGACCGGCGTCTGGACCTTCAACTACGAAGAGCTGTTGAAAACGCCGATGTCGCAGCACGTTGAATATCTGCTGATGCTGGGCTTCTTTATCGCTTTCGCGGTGAAAATGCCGGTGGTTCCGCTGCACGGCTGGTTGCCGGATGCGCACAGTCAGGCACCAACCGCCGGTTCGGTTGACCTGGCCGGCATTCTGTTGAAAACCGCCGCCTACGGTCTGCTGCGTTTCGCCCTGCCGCTGTTCCCGAATGCGTCGCACGATTTTGCCCCAATTGCGATGGTGTTGGGCCTGATCGGTATCTTCTACGGCGCGTGGATGGCGTTCTCGCAGTACGACATTAAGCGTCTGATTGCCTACACCTCCATTTCGCACATGGGCTTCGTGCTGATTGCTATCTACACCGGCAGCCAGCTGGCGTTCCAGGGCGCAGTGGTGCAGATGATTGCTCACGGTCTGTCGGCCGCCGCACTGTTCATCCTTTGTGGTCAGCTGTATGAGCGTCTGCATACCCGTGATATGCGTCAGATGGGCGGCCTGTGGTCACGCATCAAATGGTTACCGGGTCTGTCACTGTTCTTCGCGGTTGCCAACCTGGGTATGCCAGGCACCGGTAACTTCGTCGGGGAATTTATGATCCTGACCGGAAGCTTCAAAACCGTGCCGGTGACTATCGTTATCGCGACCTTCGGTCTGGTGTTCGCGTCTGTTTACTCGCTGGTCATGATGCAACGTGCTTATTACGGCGCACCAAAATCAGAAACGCCTCTGCGCGGCATGAATGCCCGTGAGTTCCTGATGATTATGGTGCTGGTGGTTCTGCTGGTGCTGCTGGGTGTTCAGCCACAGCCGATTCTGGACACCTCACATGCTGCGATGAGTAACATTCAGCAGTGGTATACCGCTTCAATTACAACTACAAGGCCGTAATTCGCCATGACAATAACTCCTCAACAATTGATCGCGCTTCTGCCGCTGCTGATCGTCGGATTGACGGTGGTAGTTGTGATGCTGTCCATTGCGTGGCGACGCAACCACTTCGTCAATGCCACGCTGGCGGTGATTGGCCTGAACATTGCGCTGTTCTCGCTGTATTTTGTCGGCCAGGCTGGCCCGATGGACGTCACGCCGCTGCTGCGTGTGGATGGGTATTCGATGCTGTATACCGGACTGGTGATCCTTGCCAGCCTGGCGACCTGCACCTTTGCTTATCCATGGCTGGCGGGCTACCCGGATAACCGCGAAGAGTTCTATCTGCTGGTGCTGATTGCTGCAATGGGCGGCATCGTGCTGGCCAGCGCCAATCATATGGCGTCGCTGTTTATCGGCATTGAACTGATTTCCCTGCCGCTGTTCGGCCTGGTCGGCTATGCCTTCCAGCAAAAACGCTCGCTGGAAGCCAGTATCAAATACACCATCATGTCTGCCGTGGCATCGTCCTTCCTGCTGTTCGGTATGGCGTTGATTTACGCAGATTCCGGTAACCTGAGCTTTGTGGCACTGGGCAAGAGCCTGAACGACGGCGTTATCCATGCGCCGCTGTTGCTGGCGGGTCTGGGGATGATGATTGTCGGACTGGGCTTCAAGCTGTCGCTGGTGCCTTTCCAGCTGTGGACGCCGGATGTCTATCAGGGCGCGCCTGCACCGGTATCGACTTTCCTGGCAACTGCCAGCAAAATTGCCATCTTCGGTGTGGTGATGCGCCTGTTCCTCTATGCGCCTGTGGCGGATAGCGAAGCCGTGCGGACGGTACTGGCGATTATCGCGGTGGCCTCGATTCTGTTTGGTAACCTGATGGCGATCTCGCAGAGCAACATTAAGCGTCTGCTGGGCTACTCGTCCATCGCTCACCTCGGTTATCTGCTGGTGGCGCTGATTGCGATTCAGACGCATCAGATGTCGCTGGAAGCTACCGGTGTTTACCTGGCCGGTTACCTGTTCAGCAGCCTCGGTGCATTTGGCGTGGTCAGCCTGATGTCCAGCCCATACCGTGGGCCGGATGCTGACTCGCTCTACTCTTACCGTGGTCTTTTCTGGCACCGTCCAATCCTGTCAGCGGTGATGACGGTGATGATGCTGTCACTGGCCGGTATCCCGATGACGCTGGGCTTTATTGGTAAGTTCTACATCATCGCAGTCGGTGTCGGTGCACACCTGTGGTGGCTGACGGGTGCGGTTGTGGTCGGTAGTGCGATTGGTCTTTATTACTATCTGCGCGTTACCGTCAGCCTGTACCTGAATCCGCCAGAGCTGTTGCAGCGTGATACACCGGCTAACTGGGCCTTTACGGCCGGTGGTGTGGTGGTGCTGATTTCCGCGATTATGGTGCTGCTGCTGGGTATCTATCCTCAGCCACTGATTTCGCTGGTGCAGATGGCGCAACCGTTGATGTAATCAACGTTGACCACCGAAAAACGGGCTCATATGAGCCCGTTTTTTTTCGCCTGCGTTCGGGTAAATAGCGCGCCGCATGCTAGCTTTAAAACATCGGTCCTTGCGGAGACGGCGGGTGATAAGACTGATCTTTTTGCTGATGGGCGCCCGCGCGCTGCGCCCCCGATGGCTGCTGCTCGCCGTGATGGGGCTGCTGCTGATTGCGCTCTCCGTGGCAATTTTTATCGATATGGCCGGGGATGGACGGCTTTCAGTGCCGCTGGATACGTTGGCCATCTTGCTGGTAGTAGAGGGCATTGTGCAGCTTCTGTCCGGCTGGCTGATTGGCACCCGCGTTTATCTTCCTGCGCTGGCAAAAGGCGTTGGATTTCTGTTTATTGCGTTTCTGGTGTTTGACGTGCCCTGGGATAATAACCTGCTGGCATCGTTACTGTTTGGCGTAGCCTTTCTAGGCGATGGCCTGTTTCGGATTGCCTCTTCGCTGGTACTACAAGGCCGGCAATGGCGTAGAGGGGTGCTGATTGGCAGCATCGAAATCGTCCTCAGTCTGATCGTCTTCAGCAACTGGCCGTTCCATCATCACATCACGGTTCCGTTGTGCTTTGCCATTCTGCTGCTGATGTCCGGCTATTCGCTGCTGGTGATGGCGCGGAATGTCTGGCTGTTAGGGGAGAACGCCTCGGTGATGTCGCTGCCTCTGTTCACTGCTCAGGGAATGCGTGGCGCGCAATCAACCGATTATATCCATCCTCCTTTCCCCCACCGGCCGGCGCTAACGCCGCTCAATATACATGTCTGGACGCCGGTGGGATCGTCGGTGGTCAAGGATCGACGGCTGGTTATCGATCGCTATATTGCCGCCGTCGATCAGCATGGGGTGATCTCGACCGGACATGCCGCGCTGGAAATGGGGGAGCTGTATATCAGCCATTACCCGCTGCAGCTGATTGACCGCGACAGCGGGAATTTCCGTGCCGTGCTCCGGGCCGGCGAAGAGAATGATGTCCCCGGCCGGTTTTTACCCTCGCTGCCCGAGGAAATTGTGGCCTGGTGCGCACCGGACCGGCTGATCGCTTTTCGCATTTATAATGCTGAGGCGTTAAAAAACTACTGGCAGCGCTACGCGACGGATACCACCTATAATCTCACCTCGCGCAATTGCTCAACCACGGTGATCCACGCGCTGGATGTGGCGATAGAAGGGGTGCTGGGGAACAGAACTCTGGTCGGGCTGAGAATGCTGTGTGACCCGAACTTCTGGCTACTCGGATTAGTCAGGGGCAGGGCAGAAGAGATGACCTGGACGCCGGGGCTGGTCCATGATTATGTCCTGCTGCTGAAAAGGGTGATCGAGCCCGAAACGAGCCGCGCCTGGCATAAGCGGCTGGGCGAGGCGGTGGCATTACGGCGGGCGGTGAGTAAGAAACTCAAATCGGATAACACCCCGATGTAACCACAAGTTCTGACTGTCGTGGCCTGCAAGAAATCTTGTTAAGTGGGCAGCAGTGTTCTGGCATAGAAACCTGTACATTATTGAGATGTCTGAATAATGGAGCAGAGAGTATGGAAGTGTACTGGCAGGATCTACACCACAGTGAGCTGAGTGTGGCTCAGCTTTATCAGCTGCTGGCGCTGCGGAATGCGGTGTTTGTGGTGGAACAGAATTGTCCGTATCAGGATCTTGACGGGGCTGATTTACAGGGCGAGAACCGCCATCTGCTGGCGATATTCGATCAGCAACTGCTGGCCTATGCCCGTATCCTCGCGCCAGAGTCGGCGGACAAGCCGGTGAAGATTGGCAGAGTGATTGTCTCAAGCGAAGCCCGGGGGCTGAGTCTGGGGCACCGTCTGATGGAACAGGCCGTTGCCACCTGCGAGCATTTCTGGCCGCAGCACAAAATCTTCCTGTCGGCGCAGGCCCACCTGCAGGATTTCTATGGTCGGTTTGGTTTTGAGCCGGTCAGCGAAGAATATCTGGAAGATAATATCCCGCACATTGATATGCAAAAATAGACACAACACGTCCCTGAGCGCTGACTGGAACGAAGATAAGGTCAGGAACGGCGGGAGAAAAGGGGCGTTGATGGCTGAGAATGCCCGATTGGTTGTCTTAACGCAGCAGGCATTCTCAGTGAAATGTTGAGACGGTTACTTTTTCTTGTAAACATCAGCCGTAGCGTGGACCTTTTTATTGGTATTTCCTGAGGTCAGGACATAGATGTCGCCGCCTTTATCATCTGCCATTTTCGACAGTTCGGTTTTGGCATCGGCAGCGCTGGTCTCACCTGCGGTGGTGACACTTCCTACTTTGGTATATTGGTCATGAACCTTTTTAAACTCATTTTTCGTCATCAATTCTGCAGCAAATGAACTGATCGAAAATGCACATAACACGACGCCAAGAACGATCTTCTTCATCGGAATTTCCTTTTAACAGAATGGTGGGTGGATAATGATTTGTGCTAATAAATATATAGTTGGCCCAATCGACACTGTCTAATAGCGTTAATGCGATTTGTTTGTTTTGTGATGAAAGCCGCTTTTCATCCATTATGCAGTGATGAATTTATTTATTTCATCCTAAATACATGAAGGATACTTTTAATCTGTACGCGTAAAATATTATTGTATAACTATTTCTCAACAACACAGAAAAAATAGTCAGGCTGATTAATATCATACTGTTTTATTTCCATAGCCTGCTTATTAATTAATGATCAAGATACAGGTAGTGCATCCAACTGGTCATCCGTAATAACACTTTGCGCATCACCGAGACGTGGGCGAAGTGGTCGGAATAGATCGCTACCTGCGCAAAGATACCGTCAGGCAGGGAATCTATCTGCGGATTGGCATCCAGCTCAATCACCACCAGCACGCCATCGGAACCGGGCGTCAGGTTAAGCGACTGCAATGAACCCTGCGCCTGATAACCGCCACCGGGTACCACGGGCAGGACGCGAATTAATTTGCCCCTGAACACCTCGCCCGGTAACGCATTAAACACCGCTTCTGCTTCATCCCCAGGCTCAAGGCGCAGCAGCGAATTTTGCCTGAACTGAGCGATAATTTGCCGGGTCTGTTCGGGGACAAAAATCATCACCGGCCGCAACGGCAGCGCGGCAGCATAGGTGCCTGGGCGGATCAACACCTGCGTCACATAGCCGTTGCTCGGGGCGCGAACCACCGTTTGATCGAGGTTATATTTGGCTTCCGCCAGTTGGGCTCTGAGGCTGACAATCTGCGATTGCTCGCCGTTAACCTCACTGTCCAGCTGGCTCTTAATCTGCGCCTGCTCCGCCAGTGACCCTTTTACCAGCGCATCCTGCGCTAAAAAGTTTTGTCGCGCGGTGTCGATATCTCTTTCAGAGAACGGATTGACCTTGGCCTTACTGCCCCGCAGATAGCGCTGATAGTCTGTGAACAGGCGGTCGCGATCGGCGGTGGCATTAGAGGTATTGGCAATCGCTTCATCCAGTTGGCCCTTCATCGCCTGAGTGTTATGGATGGCGCTGACCAGATCGGCCTGCAGCCGGTCTACCCGCGCCTGGAAGCGGGTATTGTCTATCTTAAAAAGCATTTCACCTTTTTCAATATGGACATTCTGTTTGTCGGTGACTTTAGTGACCACACCCGTCACCTGCGGCGTCACGGGGATGGTAATCACCGCTTTTTGCGCTAAGGAAGTATAAGGATGATTGTAATTCATCAGCAGAATCAATCCGCTAACCAGAAATACGCCGCCTAATACCGCCGTGGGCACGGTCCATTTATTGACCGGGATCTTGAAGATTTTAAATATGGACCAGGCAATCGCAACGTAGGTAAGAATAATGAGCAGATCCATAACATTACTCCTGCGGTGGCACGTTAACGTCAGGGTGTTTCTTCTCCAGCTCCGTTACGCGTCGCTGCAATTGCTGGATAACATCACTTTCATTCTGCATTCCCCAGCCCCTTTCAGGACGATACAGGGTGGCCCATATCCATAAAAAGGGCCAAATAACATGTAAGGTAAACAGGCTGACCCAGCCGGCAACATGAATAGCATCGGCATGAGGATGATTACGTGATTTCGCTATCAGGTAGGGGATATCATGCAGGATAATAATCCCGTAAAAAATAACGATAAAAACGAACACCAGTACACCCAGCGCAAAGTAGTCAAGAAACATACTCGCCTCGAATGATGTGATTTAATTTGGCTTAAATATAGTCTTAACTTTACTGGCCAGCCATTAAATCTGATCGCTTAATAATTTCGTCCCATTTTAAACCAGAGAAATTAATGGCCTTCACGACTATTTTTGACGGGTGATTCATATTTTGTTTGGTTAACCTTCTCTATACTCTGTGAGCCTGGCTACATTCTGTGGCTGTTTCTCTCCACATTGGGAGCATCATTATGATGGATTTACTCAGGGCGATTGGACTGGGATTAATGGTTCTGCTGCC
The DNA here is from genome assembly GCF_004551645.1 of Erwinia sp. QL-Z3. Taxonomy (NCBI): domain Bacteria; kingdom Pseudomonadati; phylum Pseudomonadota; class Gammaproteobacteria; order Enterobacterales; family Erwiniaceae; genus Erwinia; species Erwinia sp. QL-Z3. The sequence continues at coordinate 4,714,719 of NZ_CP037950.1, read as the reverse complement.
ACTTGCCAACCCCTTAACCACCGTGGTGTTGTTCCTCGGATTGGCGGGGGAGATGAGCAGTGCCGAACGCAATAAAGAAGCCATGATGGCTTCGCTGTATGTGTTTATTATCCTGATGGTAGCCTGGTATGCCGGGCAAATAGTGATGAATACCTTTGGCATTTCCATTCCGGGCCTGCGCATTGCCGGTGGACTGATTGTCGCCTTTATCGGCTTTCGTATGCTGTTCCCGCCGGCAAAGGGCGTCAGTTTACCCGAAGCGCAAAGTAAAGCCGATGAGATGGCGCGTGAACCCGAGGCCAGCATCGCATTTGTCCCGTTAGCGATGCCCAGCACGGCCGGTCCGGGCACCATTGCGATGGTGATCAGTTCTGCCTCAACCCTGCGTCATGGCGTTGATTTTCCTGAGTGGGTTATCTTTGCGGCACCACCGTTGATTTTTGTGTCGATAGGCGTGCTGCTGTGGATATGCTTGCGGAGTGCGGGTGGGGTGATGCGCGTGTTGGGCAAAGGCGGAATTGAGGCCATTTCCCGTCTGATGGGCTTCCTGCTGATTTGCATGGGCGTGCAGTTTATCATCAACGGCATACTGGAAATCATCTCGACCTATCCAGCCAGCTGAAGCCACAAAAAAGGGCCGCTGTGCGGCCCTTTTACTGTCTGTTAACCTGCCGTCATCTGGCGGTCATCGACATATTTACGCTTGTCGGGTGCGGGCGGGAAATACTGATACAGCCAGGTTTCACTCAGCGTCTCGTCTTTGGTGCGCAGGAACAGGCGCAGATTCACCGGCTCCACCGAGTCACTGTTCGGATACCAGTCAAACAGAATGCGGTAGCCGTCGATAGGCTCCACGTAGAGGATTTCAACCTGTTTGATGGTGCCTGAGGTGGTGGTAATCACCGGCTCGATGCCTTTCGGCGCGGCTGCTTTCAAATCGCCACCGACAAAGTCGACCGCGAAGCGACGTGCCCAGACGTCCGGATAGTGTTCGCCCGGTGCCCAACCTTCCGGGAAGCCGCCCATGCCGGTACGGGTCGCGTTCACGCGGGACATACCGCTGCGCACCGGTGGCAGACCACTCCAGTAAAGTTTGTAGCTGAAGCTGTGTTCGCTGCCGGCCTTAATCGCCTCTTCAGGACGCCAGAAGCAGACAATGTTATCCAGCGTTTCGCCCGTGGTCGGGATTTCCATCAGGTTAATGGCGCCTTTACCCCATTTGCCAACCGGTTCAACCCACAGGCTTGGTCGCTTGTTGTACCAGCCAATCACATCCTGATAATCCTGGAAGTCATGGTTGAGCTGCAACATACCAAAGCCGCGCGGATTCTCATCCTTGTAGGCGTTGTAAGTCAGACGCTGCGGGTTGTTCAGCGGGCGGCAGATCCACTCGCCAACACCGGTCCACATCGCCAGGCGATCGGAGTCATGGATTTGCGGGTGGATGGTGTCGCACATGCGGCGTTCGTTGTTGCCGCAGCTGAACATGGTGGTCATCGGCGCGATACCCATCTGCTCAATGTCTTTACGCGCATACAGGTGGTTTTCCACTTCCATCACCACGCGCTTATCTTCGCAGTGGACGATGAATTTGAATGCACCGGTGCAGCTTTCGCCATCCAGCAAGGTGTAAACGGTGAAGGTGGTGTCATCTGCCTTCGGCGTTTCAAACCAGAACGCGGTGAAGTCAGGGAACTCTTCATGGCTGCCGAAGGTGTTGATCGCCACGCCACGCGCGGAAAGACCGTACTGATAGGTCTCATCAACGGCACGGAAGTAGCTTGCGCCGAGGAAGGAAACGATGTCCTTGCTGGCCAGCTCGGGTTTTTTAAACGCCCTGAAACCGGCAAAGCCCAAATCGGTTTTACCTTCCAGCTGTTTCATATCCACTTTGGCGTTGTTGTAGTTGAACAACTCCGGACGGAAGTGGATTTCGCGGGCTTCACGGCTGGACGCATCGACAGAGAACATCCGCAGGCGGCGTTTGAAGCCCATGCCGACGTGGAAGAACTGAACGTCAAGCTCACGATTGGGAATGTCATTCCACAGTGAGTGGTTGGCGTCGTACTGAATTTCGTTATAAGCCTGCGGGGTCATGGTTGCCAGGGTTTCTGGCAGCGGGGCCGGAGCGCCACCGTAAGGTTTTTTCGCGAGGTCAGCCGCCATTTGCTTAAGCACGCCGAAATCAAATTTCTTTGCTGAGCCATCGGCGATATCGGTATCAGCCCAGGCAGCCTGTGCAAATAATGTCGATAAGCCGGACATGCCGCTTACCGTAGCGAAAGCCATTGAGGCTTTCATAAACATTCTTCGATTCATGCCAGAAGTCATTCCCTTTGCTGAACGGAGTTTGTAGAGACTGTCGTGGTGTTGCACACCGTCGCTGACGGGCAGCTTTGTCGACATATGCGTGATCTAAATCACAGCAAAGTAGGACAGTCCGTGAGATCAAAAATTCAGTTAGCAAAAAATTTATCAGATAAATCTAACAAAATCCCTGTTTTCCGCTGATAGCCGGCGCTTTTCAGCCCTTATCAGACGGTTCCTGTTTTGAAATGGCGTGATTTATCAGCGTGCCAACAAAGAATTTATGTAACGGGGCCTGACGATTAGCATGCCTCATCACCACAATCAGTTCGCGATAGAAGGTTAACTCGCCAAGCGGCAGAATGCGGACGTTTGCCGGGCGATCTGTCCACAATCCTGCCAGCGGCACCAGCGCAACGCCCAACTGCATCTCAACCATTTTGACGATGGCATCAATTTCATCAATCTCCAGCGCCAGCTGCGGATCGAGCCGCTGCTCGCGCAGGAACTGGCTGACCATCCGGCCGCCGAAAGAGGAGCGGTCATAGCGGATAAAGGGATGCTGGCGGATCAGCTCAACCACATCATCGCCTGCCACATCCGCTGGGGCGATCAGCACAAACGGCTCGCGCTGCACCGTTTCCGCGTACAGGTCTTTGGTCAGCGCGAAGCTGGGTTTGATGATCACCGCCAGATCGATATTGCCGGCGTCCACCTGGGTGAGCAGGCTGGAGGAGACGCCGGGGATCAGTTTGGTTTCCAGCGCGGGCGCCTGTTGATGCACGCTGACCAGCACGCCGGGCAGCAGGCCGGTTTGCACCGACGCGATAGCCCCAATCTTAATCGACCCGCGATACTCGGCCAGATTTTCGGGCTGAGCCATGCGGGCAAACAGCGTCAGGATCTCTTCCGCCATCGGCAAGACCCGCGTGCCATCAGCATTTAACGCCACGGCGCGGCCGGAACGGTCAAACAGCCGCATACCCAGCGCTTCCTCCAGCGTGCGCATTTGCGCGCTGACCGCCGATTGCGTCAGGCCAATACGCTGTCCGGCGGCGGAGAAAGTGCCAAACTGGCTGACCGCAACAAAGGTTTTCAGTTCACGTATCATGGTGTCCACTCAGCAAAATAATTGTTGAATCGTTGTAATAATATTCGCTTTTCACCAAAAATATTATCGTGAAGAATGGGGGTTCACAACGACCTTTCTTGATCCCCGGAGACTGCAATGGCCCTCAGCCCGTTCCATCTGGCAATACCTGTTCACGATCTTGCTGCTGCCCGCCATTTCTACGGCACCGTATTCAATCTTGCTGAAGGACGCTCCAGCGAACAATGGGTGGATTTTGACTTCTATGGACATCAGCTGGTGATTCATCAGGCACCGAAAAAGACCGCGCCAGATGCGGTTCATACTAACCACGTTGACGGCCACGGCGTGCCGGTGCCGCATTTCGGGCTGGTGCTGAGCTGGGAAGAGTGGGAGCAACTGGCCGCGCGGCTGAAGGACTTCCAGGTGAAGTTTGAGATTGAACCCTACGTGCGCTTTAAAGGGCAGGTGGGCGAACAGGCCACCATGTTCTTCTTCGATCCCTGTGGTAACGCGCTGGAGTTCAAGGCGTTCAAAGACATCCGCAGTATGTTCGCGAAATAGCCCGTTACCACTAAAGGCAACATTATCAGTCTATTCCTGGTCGTCTGAGCAAGCAGGTTGCTGAAAACTGTCTATAGTTATTTGAGATTCTTATTCGCACAAGGAGATGTTATGGCTAGAACGATTGCACCTGAAGAGAGCAGCCTGGACGACGACCTGGCGCTGTTGAGTGAAACGCTGGAAGAAGTGCTTAAATCTTCCGGAGATCCGGCAGACCAGAAATACATCGAGCTGAAAGCGAAAGCTGAGAAGTCGCTGAACGAGGTGAAGTCCCGCGTGAGCAACGCAACTGACACCTATTATGTTCGTGCGAAACAAGCCGTGTATCGTGCCGATGAATACGTGCATGAAAAACCGTGGCAGGGGATTGGCGTTGGTGCCACCCTGGGTCTGGTTGTAGGATTACTGCTGGCGCGCCGTTAAGGTCTGCGTCACCAGGCAAAAGTTGCGGGCGTCCTTCGGGGCGCCCGTTTTGTTTCCGCCCGCCAGGCCTGCTCTCACCTGGCCCAGATCAAACATTGATGTTAGCACGGCGGGTACACTGGCCTGACGTGAGTTTGTCTGGAATGCCAAATGTCATTTGCCTCCGCCTTAAGCAATTTGCAACAGCAGCTTCGCGCTGTCACCGCATCTCAACCGGGTTTTCTGCGTCTGTCGGCGACGGTCACCGATCCTTCCGATGGCTTAGCCTGGCTGGACGCGCAGCCCGTATGGCCAAAGTTTTACTGGCAGCACCGCAGCGGCGAGCAAACGCTGATGGCGCTGGGCGAGGTTCAGCGGGCAGAGACGCTTCAGCAGGCCAGGCAACTTCTGTGCACGCTGCCGGCCGAGGGCTGTCTGGTGGGAGCCAATGAATTTGCGCTGCAGCATTGCTGTCTGTTCCTGCCACGCGTGTTATTACGCGGCAACACCCTCAGCGTGTTCCTGCACGGTGTGCTGCGGGAAGAGGCCCAGGCCGCGATCGGGCTGATTGATAGCCTGCTGCCGGCACACCCTTTTGAGTCTCTTCCGCAACGGCTGAGCGCCCGCCAACACTTTCCGGATTCTGGCGGCTGGCAGCAGCAGGTTGCGGCGGCGCTTGCCGCGATTCGTCAGGGCGATCTGGATAAGGTGGTGCTGGCGCGGGCCACCGATTTACACTTCACCCAGGCGGTTAATGCTGCCGCACTGCTTGATGCCAGCCGCCAGGCCAACCGCCACTGCTATCACTTTATGCTGGCGATCTCGCCGCAGCAGGCATTTCTCGGCTCCAGTCCCGAACAGCTTTACCATCGACATGGGCTGGCGCTCAATACGGAGGCGCTGGCCGGAACCTGCGCTAACGCCAGCGATGCGCATCTGGCGCAGCAGCTGGGCGACGCGCTGTTAAACGATGAAAAGAACCGCCGGGAAAATGGCCTGGTGGTGGAAGATATCTGCCAGCGCCTGGAATCGATTACGTCGGGTCTGGATGTGTCCCCGGCCCACGTTGTGCGGCTGCGCAAGGTGCAGCACCTTAAGCGCGAGATTCAGGGGCAGCTTTATCAGCAGGACGATATGGCGGTGCTGCATCGGCTGCAGCCTACCGCTGCCGTCGCCGGATTGCCGCGCCAGCCCGCTCAGCAGTTTATTCGCCAGCACGAACCGTTTTCACGCGGCTGGTATGCCGGATCGGTCGGCTGGTTATCGGCAGCAGAAAGTGAGTTCGCGGTGTCGCTGCGTTTGGCGCAGGTGTCAGGCAACAGCGTGCGATTGTATGCCGGGGCGGGGATCGTGGCCGGTTCAGAGGCCAGCCTTGAGTGGCAGGAGATCAATCAGAAGGCTGCCGGCCTGGCAAGCCTGCTCGGCGTGGAAATAGCGAGCGGATCCTGCCCCAAATCAAAATGACGACGCGGTGGCTCTTTTATACTGCCTGCCTGCTTTGGTCAGGAGTGGGCTATGTCACACAGTACCTTCAACCGCCGCTGGGCCGGCGTGATCCTTGAAGCGGTTTCACGCCATCAGGTTAAGCATGTCTGCATCGCGGCAGGTTCCCGTTCTGCACCGCTAACGCTGGCGGCCGCCAGCCGGGAAAAACTGATTTGCCACACCCACTTTGATGAACGCGGTCTCGGGCATCTGGCGCTGGGTCTGGCCAAATCGACCGGCCAGCCGGTGGCGATTATCGTCACCTCCGGAACCGCCGTTGCCAACCTCTATCCTGCCATTATTGAAGCCCGCCTGACCGGTGAGCGGCTGATTATCCTCAGCGCCGACCGACCCGCAGAATTACTTGATTGCGGCGCCAACCAAGCCATCGATCAAACCGGGCTGTTTGCCAGCCACGCCGTTTCCCTGAACCTTCCCCGTCCGACGCCCGATATTGCCGCCAGCTGGCTGGTGTCGGCCATTGACTCGCTGCTCGGCCAGCAGGAATGTGGTGCCGTGCAGATTAACTGCCCGTTTGCGGAACCTTTGTATGGCGGCGATCCGGAGGCGTATCAGCACTGGCAGGAGGCGTTGGGTGACTGGTGGCAGGATGACGGTCCCTGGTTACAGCAGGTGGCCGCCCGAGCGACACCTCTAATGCCGGAATGGTCGCGCTGGCGTCAGGCGCGCGGCGTGGTGATCGCCGGGAAAATGTCGCCGGAAGAGGGCATTGCCGTGGCCCGTTGGGCCAGCGAGCTGGGCTGGCCGCTGATTGCCGATGTGCAGTCACACTGCGGTCAGCCGCTGCCTGCTGCGGAGATCTGGTTACAGCATCCGCAGGCGATTGAGTGGCTTTCAGCGGCGCAAATAGTGGTGCAGTTTGGTAGCCACCTGACCGGTAAAGCGTTATGCCGCTGGCTGGCGGCATTGCAGCCTGAGCAGTTCTGGCTGATTGAAGCCATGCCGCCGCGGCGCGATCCGGCTCATCACCGTGGCAGCCGCATCGTGGCCGATATCCGCCAGTGGCTGACAGCGCATCCGGCGTCGCCTCAGTCGGCCTGGTGCCCGGCGCTTGCCGATCGGGTGAAGACGCTGACCGCCAGCCTTAACCCGCCGTTGTTTAGCGAGGCCGGGCTGGCAGCAAACCTGGCCGCTTTGCTACCCGAACAGGGCGTTTTGTTTCTCGGTAACAGCCTGACTATCCGGCTGGTGGATGCTTTTGCCCAGCTGCCGCCGGGCTATCCGGTGTTTGCCAACCGTGGCGCCAGCGGCATCGACGGATTGCTGGCCACCGCCGCCGGGGTTCAGCGCGGCAGCAGAAAACCGCTGCTGGCAATCGTTGGAGACATCTCAGCCCTTTACGACCTGAACAGCCTGGCGCTGTTGCGGCTGGCCAGCGCGCCGGTGGTGCTGATCGTCATCAATAACGCGGGCGGCCAGATATTTTCGCTGCTGCCAACGCCCGAAGCGGAAAGAGAGCGCTTCTTTTTAATGCCGCAGCAGGTCGATTTTGCTGCCGCCGCGCAGTTGTTTGGGCTCGACTTTCACCGGCCCGCTAATGCTCAGGAGCTGACCGCGGCGCTAGAACAAGGCTGGCGAGGACAGGCAACGCTGATTGAACTGCAGGTAGATAGCGCCGAAGGCGCACAGGCCCTGGCCGCCGCCGGGATGGGAGACTGTCGATGATCCTGCATGCCTGCTGGCAGGGTAAGCGCCGACCCGATCGGCCGGTGCTGGTCTGGCTGCACGGCTTGCTGGGAAGCGCCAGAGACTGGCAGCCGGTGCAGTCGCTGCTGGCGGACTGGCCGCAGCTGGCGATCGACCTGCCGGGGCACGGAGGATCGCAGGCACATCCGGTCTGCGGCTTTGAACCGCTTTCAGAAAGCATTAATCAGACGCTGCGCCGTTATCACGTCGGGCGTTACTGGCTGATAGGGTATTCGCTGGGCGGTCGGGTGGCGCTGTATCACGCCTGCCGCGATGCCGGTTCAGCGCTGCAGGGACTGGTGGTTGAAGGGGCGCATTTTGGCCTGAACAACCCGGCTCAACGTCAGCAACGTCAGGCGCAGGATGCCCGTTGGGCGGAAGACTTTCGCACTCTGCCGTTAGCGCAAACGCTTGATGCCTGGTATCGCCAGCCCATTTTTGCCGAACTGACCGGGCAGCAACGGGCCGCGCTGATCGCCTCACGTAGCGGTAATCACCCCGCAGCGATCGCCGCGATGCTTCAGGCAACCTCACTCTCTCAGCAGCCCAGTTTACTGGCCGAACTCCGCCATTTTCAGCGGCCCTTCAGCTATTTCTGCGGCGAACATGACCAGAAATTTCGCCAGCTTGCCCGGCAGGCTTCACTTCCCTGTACCCCGATTCCTGCGGCGGGCCATAACGCTCACCGTGAAAATCCTGTCGCCTTTGCCGGACTGCTGGCACAGCGGCTTCATTCTGAGGAGCACCGATGATTTATCCCGACGACGACCTGCTTTATGCCCCGGTTGAGTGGCAGGACTCTGCGCAGCCTTTCAGCGATATTCGCTATCACAAATCCGCTGATGGCATCGCCAAAATCACCCTTAATCGCCCCGAAGTGCGCAATGCCTTCCGGCCCCAGACGGTGAAGGAGCTGATGATTGCCCTGAATGATGCCCGTCATGACGAGCAGGTTGGGGTGATTGTGCTGACCGGTGAAGGAAACGAGGCCTTCTGCGCCGGTGGCGATCAGAAAGTGCGCGGAAACTACGGCGGTTATCAGGATGAGTCCGGCGTGCATCACCTGAACGTGCTGGATTTTCAGCGGCAAATCCGCACCTGCCCCAAACCGGTAGTGGCGATGGTGGCGGGCTATGCGGTGGGAGGCGGCCATGTGCTGCATATGCTCTGCGATCTGACTATTGCGGCGGACAATGCCCGGTTCGGTCAGACCGGGCCAAAGGTCGGATCGTTTGACGGCGGCTGGGGCGCGGCCTATATGGCGCGCATTGTCGGGCAGAAGAAGGCGCGCGAAATCTGGTTCCTGTGCCGGATGTACAATGCGCAGCAGGCGCTGGAGATGGGTCTCATCAATACCGTGGTGCCGTTAGCCGATCTGGAAAAGGAAACCGTGCGCTGGTGCCGTGAAATGCTGCAAAACAGTCCGATGGCGCTGCGCTGTCTGAAGGCGGCGCTGAATGCCGATTGCGATGGCCAGGCCGGGTTGCAGGAGCTGGCCGGTAACGCCACCATGCTGTTTTATATGACCGAAGAAGGGCAGGAAGGGCGCAACGCGTTTAACCAGAAGCGTCAGCCAGACTTCAGTCAATTTAAGCGCAATCCCTGATGCGCCGCGCGGTGCTTTATGGCTGGGAAATCCCGCTGGACGCTGGCGTGGTGCTGCGCGACCGCCGGCTAAAGGCCCGTTCAGGCCTGCTGGTCAGGCTGACGGAGGCGGACCGCGAAGGCTGGGGCGAAATCTCGCCGCTGCCGGGGTTCAGCACCGAGTCGCTGGATGACGCCCGGCACGCCACGATGGTCTGGCTGGCAGCCTGGTGTCGGGGTGAAAATCCGGCGGACTGTCCTTTGCCGTCGGTGGCGTTCGGTCTGAGCTGTGCGCAGGCAGAACTGGACGGTCAACTGCCGGAGGAGGGCAACTTTGACAGTGCGCTGCTGTGCGTGGGCGATCCCGACGATCTCTTTCTGCGTCTGCAGCAACAGGCCGAGCCGCTGGCGAAAATGAAGGTTGGCCTGTACGAGGCGGTGCGCGACGGTTTGATGGTTAATCTGCTGCTGGAAGCCCTTCCTGCGCTTACGTTAAGGCTGGATGCTAACCGCAGCTGGAGCCTGGAGAAAGCGCTGACCTTCGCGCGTTATGTGCCTGAACAGCTGCGTTCCCGTATCGCTTTCCTCGAAGAACCCTGCCGCGATCCGCAGGATTCCAGGCGTTTTGCCGCTGAAACCGGTATTGCTATCGCCTGGGATGAAAGCACCCGCGATGCCGGCTTCCAGCCACGGGCAGAACCGCAGGTCAGCGCCGTGATCCTTAAACCCACGCTGCTCGGCAGCCTGCAGAAAGTGCGCGCGATGGCGCAACAGGCACAGCAGGCTGGATTAACGGTGGTGATCAGTTCGTCTCTGGAGTCGAGCCTCGGCCTGACGCAGCTGGCACGCATCGCACAGGGGTTAACGCCCGGCACCACGCCGGGGCTGGATACCTTGAATCTGATGCAACATCAGCTGGTGCGCCGCTGGCCGGGCTGCGAACTGCCGCTAATCGCTTCAGGCGCGTTGGAGGTGATATGGCAGCATTAAGCGACTGGCCGTGGCGACACTGGGCAAAGCAGCAGCCTGATGAACCCGCGCTGATCAATCAGGGTGCCGCGTTAAGCTGGTCGCAGCTGGCCGATCAGATCGACCAGCTTGCCACTGGATTGATGCAGCAGGGCGTGCGCAGCGGGTGTGGTGTGGTGCTGAAAGCGCGTAACAGCCAGCCCGCTTTACTGGCGTATCTGGCCCTGCTGCAGTGTGGCGCGCGGGTGATACCGCTAAACCCTCAACTTCCTGCCACGCAACTGGCGGTGATCCTTCCCGCACTGAACGCTGATTTCGCCCTGTCGCTGGACGGTGAACCTGTGGCGGACATGGTCCCGTTGCGGTGGGTCGTTGCCAACGGATCGCCACGGCATCAATGGGACGATCGGCAGATCGCCACGCTCACCTTAACCTCCGGCTCCAGCGGGCAGCCTAAAGCGGCAGCGCATACCTTTGCGGCGCACCTTGCCAGCGCGGCAGGGGTGGTGGACGCGATGAATTTTACCCGGCAGGACCGCTGGCTGCTCTCTTTGCCGCTGTTTCATGTTTCCGGCCAGGGCATTGTCTGGCGCTGGCTGCGGCGTGGCGCGAGCCTGGTGCTGGCGGATGGCCTCGCGTTGCAACAGGCGCTGGAACACTGCACCTTTGCCTCGCTGGTGCCGACCCAGCTCTGGCGCCTGCTGCAACAGCCAGAGCTTCCGCGCCGTTTACGCAACGTGCTGCTGGGCGGCGCGGCAATCCCGCAGAGCTTAACGCAACAGGCAGAGGCGCGCGGCATTGCCTGCTGGTGTGGCTACGGCCTGACCGAAACCGCCTCGACGGTGGCGGCAAAGCGGGCTGATAAGCGAAGTGGCGTAGGGCTGGCGTTGGCAGGGCATCAGATCAGGATCAGAAACGGCGAGGTGCAGCTGAAATCACCGGCGCTGGCCTGTGGCTACTGGCATGATGGCGAACTGTTGCCTTTAACCGATGCGGATGGCTGGTTTGCCAGCAGAGATGGCGGGCACCTTGAACAGGGGGAACTGGTATTAACCGGACGGCTGGACAACCAGTTTTTCTCGGCAGGTGAGGGGATCCAGCCGGAGCAGATTGAGTCACTGTTGATGTCACATCCGGCGGTCAGCCAGGCGTTTATCGTGCCGCGCGAGGATCGGGAGTTTGGTCAGCGACCGGTGGCGCTGGTGGCGATGACGGCGGATTTACCGTTGACGGCATTAGCCGAATGGGCAAAAGGGCGGCTGGCCGGATTTCAGCGTCCGGTAAGCTGGTATCCGTTGCCCGAGCTGGATAGCGGCGGCATCAAGCTTTCCCGTCAGCGCTTAACGCAATGGGTCGCGCAGCAGGAAAAAGGGCGGCAGTAAGCCGCCCCTGTCCGGTTACTTCAGCGCGTTAAGCGCCTGCTCAACGCCCGCGCCGTAGGCCGGATCGACCTGATGGAACAGGGCAATCTGCCGCTGCTGGATAAACTCAGGGATGTGGATCAGCTCACCGGCGATACGTTTAAACATGCGCTGATGCTCTTCTTCCCCAATCAGATTAAACAAAGCGCGTGGCTGGGTGAAATAGTCTTCATCTTCGCGATGGTTCCAGTGATCCGCCGCGCCTTCCAGTGACAACGGCGGCTCGCTGTAATCCGGCTGCTCCTGGAAGACGTTAAAGCTGTTTGGCTCATAGGTTGCGCCGTTGCCGCTATTGCCATCAACGCGCATCGCGCCATCGCGGTGATAATTGTGGAACGGGCATTTGGGCGCATTCACCGGGATCTGGTGGTGGTTGACGCCCAGACGATAGCGGTGCGCATCGCCGTAGGAGAACAGACGGCCCTGCAACATGCGGTCTGGCGAGAAACCAATGCCTGGCACCACGTTGGCCGGGCTCATGGCAACCTGTTCCACTTCGGCAAAGTAGTTATCCGGGTTGCGGTTCAGCTCAAATTCACCCACTTCAATCAGCGGATAATCGGCATGCGGCCAGACTTTGGTCAGGTCGAAAGGATTGTAAGGCGTTTGCGAAGCTTCATCTTCCGGCATGATCTGCACAAAGAATTTCCAGCGCGGTAAGTTGCCTTGCTCAATCGCGTCAAACAGATCGCGCTGGGAGCTTTCCCGATCCTGGCCAATCAGCAACGCCGCTTCGTCATCCATCAGGTTCTGAATACCCTGTTCGCAACGCATATGGAATTTAACCCAAAAGCGCTGCTGCTGGTCGTTAATAAAGCTGTAGGTATGGCTGCCAAAGCCGTGAATATGACGATACGAGGTCGGCAGGCCACGGTCGCTAAAGTCGATGGTCAGCTGATGCAGCGATTCAGGGAGCTGGGAGAAGAAGTCCCATTTGTAGGTTGGGTTACGCAGGTTGGTGCGCGGATCGCGCTTCACCACATGGTTCAGATCCGGGAATTTCATCGGGTCGCGTAAGTAGAACACCGGCGTGTTGTTACCGACCAAATCCCAGTTGCCTTCTTCGGTATAAAACTTTAACGAGAAGCCACGAATATCGCGTTCGGCATCGGCACCGCCGCGTTCACCTGCCACCGTGGAAAAACGCATAAACAGCTCGGTTTTTTTGCCCACTTCAGCGAAGATTTTTGCCCGGCTGAAGGCGGTGATATCCTGGGTGACGGTGAAGGTGCCGTAAGCGCCCGACCCTTTGGCGTGCATGCGGCGTTCCGGGATCACTTCGCGGTCAAAATGCGCCAGCTTCTCTAAAAACCAGACATCCTGTAACAGCATTGGGCCACGGCGGCCAGCGGTCATCGAATTATTATTATGGGCGACGGGTGCGCCAGCAGCGGTGGTCAGTCCTTTTTTGCTCATCGGGCGTCTCTCTCTGGTTAACGTTAGTTTAAATATCAAAAAACAGTTATCAATCGGCTATTCCTATTATCAGCGCCATTGTGCCCCGTTCGTCCGCTGCCCGACAATCTGGCTCTGGCTATTGCTGCCATCTCTGAAACACAACTTATTGGAAAAGAGCATTGTGTTTATCTGGGTGTGTTCATACAGTTAACGTTCGCTGCCCGAACTGGAGATAAAAATGATAAGAGTGGAAATGCTCGCGACTGGCGATGAAGTCCTGCACGGTCAGATTGTGGATACCAATGCGGCCTGGCTGGCTGGCGTACTGTTTGAGAACGGCCTGCCGATGACCAGTCGCCAGACCCATGGCGACAATCTTGATGAGCTGGTTAACGTGCTGATCGAGCGCAGCAAAGTGGCCGATGTGCTGATCGTTAACGGTGGGTTAGGGCCGACCAGTGACGACCTGAGCGCGGTTGCCGCCGCCAAAGCGGCGGGCGTCAAGCTGGTGATGCACGAAGAGTGGCTGGCGAAGATGGAAGCTTTCTTTGCCGGACGTGGCCGCAAAATGGCAGCCAGCAACCGCAAGCAGGCCGAAATCCCCGAAGGTGCCGAGATGCTGGATAATCCGGTGGGCACCGCCTGTGGCTTCGCGATGCAGCTGAACCGCTGCTGGATGTTCTTCACCCCTGGCGTACCGTCCGAATACAAGGTGATGGTCGAGGAACAGATTTTGCCGCGCCTGAAAGCGCGCTTTGAGCTGCCCGAGCCGCCGGTGTGCCTGCGCCTGACCACCTTTGGCCGTGGCGAGAGCGACCTGGCAGAAGAAATCGAGCCGCTGCCGATCCCGGATGGCGTGGTGATGGGTTATCGCGCGTCGATGCCCATCATTGAGCTGAAGCTGAACGGTCCGGCCTCCAAACTGCCGGAGATGGAAACCTTCTGGCAGCAGGTGCGTGAAATCGCCGGCGAGAGCATGATCTTTGAAGGATTCGAAGGCCTGCCGGCACAGCTTTCCCGTCGTCTGAAAGAGAAGGGCTACACGCTGGCCATCAGCGAGCAGTTCACCGCCGGACTGTTGCAGTGGCAGATGGCGTCGGTCGACGCGCCGTTAGCGGCCGGTAACGTGCTTCCCGCGCGCGAAGAATCTCTACAGACGTTGCTTGATCGCAGCAAACAGCTGGCCGCCGAATCCGCAGCGAGTCTGTCGCTGATTGTCGGTGGGCTGCAGGATGAAAAGCTGGGGTTTGCGCTGCATACGCCGGAAGGCAGCTGGGCGCAGGGCGTGAAGTTTAACGTCAACCGCCATGGGCTGAAATCCCGCCAGGATGTGGTGGCAATGATGGCGCTGAATATGCTGCGCCGCTGGATGAACGGCATGGAAGTGTCGACCGGTCACGGCTGGATTGATGTAGTGGAAACGCTGAAAGGCTGATGTAAGGCAGAAGGGGCGGGGTGATCGCCCCCTGTATCAGGCGTTATAACCGGCTATAACGCGCTACATCTCTAGTTCGATATCGCCGTTGGCTTTACAGCAGCAGGGCAGGATTTCGTCATGCTGAACGAAGGCCAGCGGTTTCGCGGTATAACACACTTCGCCTTTCAGTAGCCGGGTACGGCAGGAGCCGCAATAGCCTTCCCGGCACTGATATTCCACGCAGACCTGATGCGCTTCAAGCGCATCCAGCAGCGAAGGGTGTTCATTCTTACAATGCAGCTGCGTGCCGGAAGCACGCAGGATAATCATCGAACCCGCCATCTTACAGCTGGAAATCGTCGAAGTCGTTTTCGCCCACTTCGGAGTCAATCTGACCCACAAGGTAAGAGCTCACTTCCACTTCCTGCGGTGCCACCTGAACGTTGTCAGACACCAGCCAGGAGTTAATCCATGGGATTGGGTTTGAACGCGTCTTGAACGGCAGATCCAGACCCACCGCGTGCATGCGGATGTTGGTGATGTACTCAATGTACTGGCACAGGATGTCTTTGTTCAGGCCGATCATCGAGCCGTCGCGGAACAGGTATTCTGCCCACTCTTTCTCTTGCTGCGCGGCCAGCACGAACAGGTCGTAGCACTCCTGGCGGGATTCACGGGCAATCTCTGCCATCTCCGGATCGTCTTCACCGCTGCGCAGCAGGTTCAGCATATGCTGCGTGCCGGTCAGGTGCAGCGCTTCGTCACGGGCGATTAGCTTGATGATTTTGGCGTTACCTTCCATCAGCTCGCGCTCAGCGAACGCGAATGAACAGGCAAAGCTGACGTAGAAGCGGATCGCTTCCAGCGCGTTGACGCTCATCAGGCAGATATACAGCTGCTTTTTCAGCGCGCGCAGGTTAATGGTGATGCTTTTGCCGTTGACCTGATGCGTACCTTCACCCAGCAGATGCCAGTAGCTGGTCATCTCGATCAGATCGTCGTAGTAGCCAGAGATATCTTTGGCGCGCGACAGGATCTGCTCGTTGGTGACGATATCGTCGAACACAATCGCCGGATCGTTGACGATGTTACGGATAATGTGGGTGTAAGAGCGCGAGCGGATGGTTTCCGAGAACGCCCAGGTTTCAATCCAGGTTTCCAGCTCCGGGATCGAAATCAACGGCAGCAGCGCCACGTTCGGGCTACGTCCCTGAATCGAATCCAGCAGCGTCTGATACTTCAGATTGCTGATGAAGATGTGTTTTTCATGGTCTGGCAGACCCTGATAATCGATGCGGTCGCGTGAGACGTCCACTTCTTCCGGGCGCCAGAAGAACGACAGCTGCTTTTCGATCAGCTTTTCAAAGATGTCATATTTCTGCTGGTCGAAACGGGCGACGTTAACCGACTGACCGAAAAACATCGGTTCATCCAGCTGGTTGTTTTTGTTTTGCGAGAACGTTGTGTAAGCCATGAATAGTAATCCAGTGAGAGCGGGCCGCGCTACGCGGCCCTGACACATGATTGTGGCGGGCGATGGTTGAGGTCATCGCGCCGCAGAGTGTGCTTAGATCTTGCAGGCACCGCTTTCGCAGCCGTCATCCTGAATGGATGGCACCAGATCTTCCTGCGTGTCTTCCGCACCGTCACGGGTGTTCTGGTAGTACAGCGTTTTCACGCCGAACTTATAGGCGGTCAGCAGATCTTTCAGCAGCTGCTTCATCGGCACGCGGCCATTCGCGAAGCGCGTTGGATCGTAGTTGGTGTTAGACGAGATCGCCTGGTCGATAAACTTCTGCATCAGTCCAACCAGCTGCAGGTAACCGTCGTTGTTCGGCATGTCCCACAGCAGCTCGTAGCTGTCCTTCAGGCGCTCGTACTCTGGCACCACCTGACGCAGGATCCCGTCTTTCGACGCTTTAATGCTGATATGACCGCGCGGTGGCTCAATGCCGTTGGTGGCGTTAGAAATCTGCGAAGAGGTTTCAGACGGCATCAGGGCAGACAGCGTGGAGTTACGCAGGCCGTGGGTCTTGATCTGCTCGCGCAGGCCGTCCCAGTCCAGGTGCAGCGGCTCGCTGCTGATCGCATCCAGGTCTTTCTTATAGGTGTCGATAGGCATGATGCCCTGCGCATAGGTGGTTTCGTTGAACCACGGGCAGGCACCTTGCTCTTTCGCCAGCTCGTTTGACGCTTTCAGCAGGTAGAACTGAATGGCTTCAAAGGTGCGGTGCGTCAGGTCATTGGCGCTGCCATCGGAATAACGCACGCCATGCTTGGCCAGGTAGTATGCATAGTTGATCACGCCAATACCCAGCGTACGACGGCCCATTGCGCCGCGTTGCGCCGCAGGAATTGGGTAATCCTGATAATCCAGCAGGGCATCCAGCGCACGGACCGCAAGGGTCGCCAGCTCTTCCAGATCGTCCAGGCTGTTAATCGCACCCAGGTTGAAGGCAGACAGCGTACAAAGCGCGATCTCGCCGTTTTCGTCGTTCACGTCCAGCAGCGGCTTGGTTGGCAGAGCAATTTCAAGGCACAGGTTCGACTGGCGAACCGGGGCGATGGCCGGGTCAAACGGGCTGTGGGTGTTGCAGTGATCGACGTTCTGAATATAGATACGGCCGGTCGAAGCACGTTCCTGCATCATCAGTGAGAACAGGTCGACGGCCTTAACGCGCTGCTTGCGAATCGACGGCTCGTTTTCGTATTTGGTGTACAGGCGCTCGAACTCGTCCTGATCGGCGAAGAACGCGTCGTACAGGCCTGGTACGTCAGACGGGCTGAACAGCGTAATGTCGCCGCCTTTCAGCAGACGGGTGTACATCAGCTTGTTGATCTGTACGCCGTAGTCCATGTGACGAACGCGGTTTCCTTCCACGCCACGGTTGTTTTTCAACACCAGCAGGCTTTCCACTTCCAGGTGCCACATTGGGTAGAACAGCGTCGCTGCTCCGCCACGCACGCCGCCCTGAGAACAGGATTTCACCGCGGTCTGGAAGTGCTTGTAGAACGGAATACAGCCGGTGTGGAACGCTTCACCGCCACGGATCGGGCTGCCCAGCGCACGAATGCGGCCGGCGTTGATACCGATACCGGCACGCTGAGAAACGTATTTCACGATCGCGCTGGACGTGGCGTTGATGGAATCCAGGCTGTCGCCGCACTCGATCAGCACGCAAGAGCTGAACTGGCGGGTTGGGGTCCGCACGCCGGACATGATTGGCGTCGGCAGCGAAATTTTGAAGGTCGAGATCGCATCGTAGAAACGCTTGACGTAATCCAGACGGGTATCACGCGGATAGCCGGAGAACAGGCAGGCGGCGACCAGGATATACAGGAACTGGGCGCTTTCGTAGATGTCACCGCTGACGCGGTTCTGCACCAGGTATTTACCTTCCAGCTGCTTCACTGCCGCATAGGAGAAGTTCATGTCACGCCAGTGGTCGATAAAGCCGTCCATCTGCTCGAACTCTTCAGCGCTGTAGTCTTCCAGCAGGTGGCGATCGTATTTGCCCATATCGACCATACGCTTCACCTGATCGTACAGCTTCGGCGGTTCAAACTGGCCGTAAGCTTTTTTACGCAGGTGGAAGATCGCCAGGCGTGCAGCCATGTACTGGTAATCCGGCGCGTCACGGGAAATCAGGTCAGCAGCGGATTTGATAACGGTTTCGTGGATATCAGAGGTTCTGATCCCTTCGTAAAACTGGATATGCGAGCGGAGTTCTACTTGTGAGACGGAGACGTTTTGCAGACCTTCTGCAGCCCAGTCAAGCACGCGGTGGATTTTATCGAGGTTGATGCGTTCGGTACGGCCATCGCGTTTGGTGACAAGTAGGCTTTGATTCATGTCGCGTAATATCCTTGAAGGAGAAATCAAACATATCCCCCGTTTATACACAGAATGCTCTTATGTGAGTAACTCTGTGGATAAACACTATATATAGGGGGTAAACGAAGATTGAGTAACAATATGGTGAGTATTTTAGTCATTTATCACCACTCAACAAGGCTTGATTTTCGGAACAAATTACTGAACGGAGCCTGGCATATTTCCTAAGTCCACGTTTCTCAAGGGCCAGGGGCCATGTCAACAGTTTGAAGAAATTTTTAGAAATTTGATCAAGCGCGGGTTTCTTGCTCAGCGCCGAAAACCTGGCGTTTTTTTTGCGTACAAAAAGCCCTGAAGTGACGAAAAATCGCCGCTTCATAACCTTAGAAAAAAAACTTTCATGGCTAACCGGGGTTATCCTGCCGCTGCACCGGCAACGCTGTCCAAAAGGAAAACGATCTGACCTCAGCCTCAGGCTAAGAAATTCTTATGACAGGCAGATTAAGGAAGAAGGGAATTTTACTTAAGGATCAAATGCGCAGAGCAGTTTTACCGCATGCTCTGCGCGGGCCGTCGGCGAAGATTATTCGGCGACAGAGTGGGTGTGCACCATGTAGTTAACGTCAACGCCTGGCGCCAGCTTGAAGCTGTTCATCAGCGGATTGTAATGCAGACCAATCATATGACGTTCGCGCAATGGCGTTTCGTCGACCCAGTTCAACAGCTCGGCAGGGCGGATGAACTTCTTAATGTCATGCGTACCGCGCGGCACCATACGCAGCACGTACTCCGCGCCGATAATCGCCATCAGCCAGGATTTGCTGTTGCGGTTAAGGGTAGAGAAGAACACTTCGCCGCCGGGTTTCACCAGCTTCGCGCAGGCGTGAACCACTGAACGCGGATCCGGCACGTGCTCCAGCATCTCCATGCAGGTCACCACATCGTATTGACCGGCAAACTGTTCGGCGTGCTCTTCTACGGTCTGCTGCACGTAATCGACCTTCACACCGCTTTCCAGCGCGTGCAGGCGGGCGATTTCTAACGGTTCCGCGCCCATATCCAGCCCAACCACCTCAGCGCCTTCACGCGCCATGCTTTCGGCCAGAATGCCGCCGCCGCAGCCGACATCCAGCACTTTCTTGCCGAACAGGCCGTTGCTGTGCTGGGCAATATAGCCCAGACGCAGTGGGTTAATGCGATGCAGAGGCTTAAATTCGCCTTCCAGATCCCACCAACGGGAAGCCACTGCTTCAAATTTGGCAATTTCGTTATGATCCCCGTTAGCCGTGGTGGCGTTTTGTTCAGCCTTCATAGGTCCCTCACTCGCGAAAAGTTTGCGGGCAGTATATCTGTTTTCTTAGAGGAATGTGCACCGCCAGGCGTTCACGATGCCTGAGGCGCATTAAAGCAGCCAAAAAGACGCTTTCCATTCACCACCATGGCTAAAGGTGATATACTTTCGCACCTTTGAATCCGGGTATAACGTAGAGGGATAGCGGCTCCATGAGCGACCTAGCCAGAGAAATCACACCGGTCAATATTGAAGAAGAGTTAAAGAACTCTTACCTCGATTATGCCATGTCGGTCATCGTTGGCCGTGCATTGCCAGATGTTCGCGATGGTCTGAAACCAGTACACCGTCGTGTGCTCTACGCCATGAACGTGCTGGGCAATGACTGGAACAAACCTTATAAAAAGTCTGCCCGTGTTGTCGGCGACGTTATCGGTAAATATCACCCACATGGCGACAGCGCCGTGTATGACACCATCGTTCGTATGGCACAGCCGTTCTCGCTGCGCTATATGCTGGTGGATGGTCAGGGTAACTTCGGTTCCGTTGACGGCGACTCCGCCGCAGCAATGCGTTATACCGAAGTACGCATGTCAAAAATTGCCCACGAGCTGCTGGCGGATCTGGAAAAAGAGACCGTCGACTTTGTGCCGAACTATGACGGCACCGAGCAGATCCCGGCCGTTATGCCAACCCGCGTGCCTAACCTGCTGATCAACGGCGCGTCAGGTATCGCAGTGGGCATGGCAACCAACATTCCTCCACACAACCTGACTGAAGTTATCAGCGGCTGTCTGGCCTACATCGACGATGAGAACATCACCGTTGAAGGGCTGATGGAGCACATCCCAGGCCCGGACTTCCCAACTGCCGCCATCATCAATGGCCGCCGTGGGATTGAAGAAGCCTATCGCACCGGTCGCGGCAAGATCTATATCCGTGCCCGTGGCGAAGTCGAAACCGATGCGAAAACCGGTCGCGAAACAATCATCATTCACGAAATTCCTTACCAGGTGAACAAAGCGCGCCTGATTGAGAAAATCGCTGAACTGGTGAAAGAGAAGCGTCTGGAAGGCATCAGTGCCCTGCGTGATGAATCTGACAAAGACGGTATGCGTATCGTCGTGGAAGTGAAGCGTGATGCGGTTGGCGAGGTTGTGCTGAACAACCTGTACTCGCTGACCCAGCTGCAGACCTCTTTCGGTATCAATATGGTTGCCCTGCATCAGGGACAGCCAAAAATTATGCCGCTGAAAGATATTCTGGAAGCCTTCGTCCGTCACCGCCGCGAAGTGGTTACCCGTCGTACCATTTTTGAACTGCGTAAAGCGCGCGACCGTGCGCACATCCTGGAAGCGCTGGCGATTGCGCTGGCTAACCTGGATCCGATTATCGAACTGATCCGCCATGCGGCTAACCCGGCTGAAGCGAAAGCGGGCCTGGTGGCACGTCCATGGGCGTTGGGTAACGTTGCAGCCATGCTGGAGCGTGCGGGTGATAATGCTGCGCGTCCTGAATGGCTGGAAGACGAGTTCGGTATCCGTGACGGCGAATACTACCTGACCGAGCAGCAGGCTCAGGCGATCCTGGATCTGCGTCTGCAGAAACTGACCGGCCTTGAGCACGAAAAACTGCTGGATGAGTACAAAGAGCTGCTGGATCAAATCGCTGAACTGATCCGTATTCTGGAAAGCTCAGAGCGTCTGATGGAAGTGATCCGCGAAGAGCTTGAACTGATCCGCGATCAGTTCGGTGACAAGCGTCGCACGGAAATCACCGCCAATACTGCGGACATCAACATCGAAGACCTGATCAATCAGGAAGACGTTGTGGTGACCCTGTCTCATCAGGGCTACGTGAAGTATCAGCCTTTGACCGACTACGAAGCACAGCGTCGTGGTGGTAAAGGCAAGTCTGCCGCACGTATTAAAGAAGAAGACTTTATTGACCGCCTGCTGGTGGCCAACACCCATGACACCATCCTCTGCTTCTCAAGCCGGGGTCGCCTGTACTGGATGAAGGTTTATCAGTTGCCAGAAGCCAGCCGTGGCGCGCGTGGACGTCCAATCGTCAACCTGCTGCCGCTGGAAGCGAACGAACGTATCACCGCGATCCTGCCGGTACGTGAGTACGCGGAAGGCTGGAACATCTTTATGGCTACCGCCTGCGGTACCGTGAAGAAAACCGCACTGACCGAGTTCAGCCGTCCACGCAGCGCCGGTATCATTGCCGTCAACCTGCGTGACGAAGATGAACTGATCGGCGTGTCGCTGACCAACGGTGCTGACGAAGCCATGCTGTTCTCCGCAGCGGGCAAAGTGGTTCGCTTCGCAGAGACCGCGGTGCGCGCTATGGGCCGAACGGCTTCCGGCGTGCGTGGTATCAAGCTGGCCGAAAACGACCGCGTGGTATCGCTGATCGTTCCTCAGGAAGAGGGCGCGATCATGACCGTCACCCAGAACGGTTACGGTAAGCGTACCCGCACCAGCGAATACCCAACCAAGTCCCGTGCCACCCAGGGCGTTATCTCGATCAAAGTGACCGAGCGTAACGGACCGGTAATCGGTGCGGTACAGGTTGTCGACAGCGATCAGATCATGATGATCACCGATGCTGGCACGCTGGTTCGTACCCGCGTTTCTGAAGTGAGTGTGGTCGGACGTAACACCCAGGGTGTTATTCTGATCCGCACCGCCGAAGACGAAAACGTGGTCGGCCTGCAGCGCGTGGCTGAGCCTGTCGCTGAAGAAGAGCTGGACGGCATTGACGGCACCGCAGCAGAAGGGGATGAGGATATCGCCCCGGAAGTTGAGGTTGACGATGCAGCAGACGTCGACAATGAAGACGAAGCACCAGAAGGCGATGAGGACGAATAATCGTCATCGCGTTTAGTGCCTGAGGCCGGTTCTGTGAACCGGCCTTTTTTTATGCCTGCGACCGCCCGCCGCAACTGGCTTTTTTCCTGTTCTGACGGTACTGTAACGGGATCTGACTTCTCCTTAAGCCCCGTCGCCACTTATAGGTTTCGCTTGAAATATCTTGTCTCGTTCAGAACCACGTTAAGGATCTCCCGCTATCTGTTCAGGGCGCTGGCACTGATGCTCTGGACGCTGGGCGCGCTGCTGACCACCTTTTACATCATTAATGTGCTGCATGAGAAAGAGTCGCAGGTTCGTCAGGAGCTGAGCGCTAACTTTGAGCAGGCGCAGTGGTATGTGCGGCACTCTTCTGACGTCACGCGCGAGCTGAAATACATTGCGGAAAACCGGCTAAATTCGTCGGCCAACGGCATGGACGTGCTGAACGGGGTATTCCCAGGCAAAACCGCGCTACCGCAGTTTTATCCGCTGTACTCTGATTCCGACTGTAGCTCGATGAGCAACACCTGGCGCAGCTCGCTGGAATCGCTCAGCTACTTCCTGCACTACTGGAAAGAGAACTTTGCTTCCGCCTATGAGCTGAACCGGGTGTTCTTTGTTGGCGGCGAAAGCCTGTGTATGGCGGATTTTGGCGTCGGTAACTCCTCGGCAAACCGCGAACGGGCGTTGAAATCACTTCACGAGCGCATTCTCAAATACCGTAACGGTAATGAAGAGGAGCGCAAAAGCAGCATTGTGTGGATTGCCCCTTCATCGCAGCAGGGCGTCGGCTACTACTATTTAATTACCCCGATCTATGTGGCCAATAAAATGGCGGCACTGTTGGGCATCGAACAAACCATCCGTCTGGACGATTTCATTACCCCAGGCAGTTTCCCGGTCACCGCCACGCTGATTGATGCCAATAATCAGCGGCTGATGTCGACCTCGCGCACCGCGGGCAACGTCTCGCTGGACGATCTGCCGGATGACCACAGCTGGTTTGGCTACATCAACGGCTACAAACAGCTGGTGCTGAAGAAAACGCTGACGCCTTCCGAACTGTCGGTGGTCTATTCGGTCGAGACCGACGAGCTGGTCGCCAAGCTGAAAGTGTTGATTATCAACGCCATTCTGCTGAACGTCATCAGCGCCATTATCCTGTTTACCCTTGCCTGGCTGTTTGAACGCCGCATGTTTTTACCGGCCGAGGACAACGCGCACCGCCTGGAAGAGCACGAGCAGTTTAACCGCAAGATTGTCGCGTCGGCGCCGGTGGGGATCTGTATTCTGCGAACCAGTGACGGCACCAATATCCTCAGTAACGAACTGGCGCATAACTATCTCAGCATGTTGACCCAGGAAGATCGGCAGCGGCTGACCGAGATTATCTGTGGTCAGCAGGTTAACTTTGTCGACGTGCTGACCGGCAGCAATACCAACCTGCAAATCAGCTTTGTGCATTCACGTTACCGCAATGAGAACGTGGCGATCTGCGTGCTGGTGGACGTCAGCGCGCGCGTGAAGATGGAAGAGTCGCTGCAGGAAATGGCCCACGCCGCCGAGCAGGCCAGCCAGTCCAAGTCGATGTTCCTGGCCACGGTCAGCCATGAGCTGCGCACGCCGCTGTACGGCATCATCGGTAACCTCGATCTGTTGCAAACCAAATCCCTGCCGCAGGGCGTGGAGTCGCTGGTCACGGCGATGAACAACTCGTCCAGCCTGCTGTTGAAGATCATCAGCGATATCCTCGATTTCTCGAAAATCGAGTCCGAGCAGCTGCGCATTGAGCCACGGGAATTCTCCCCGCGCGAAGTGATCACCCATATCTCCTCCAACTATCTGGCGATGGTGGTCAAGAAGCGCCTGACGCTGTGGTGCTTTATTGACAGCGATGTGCCGGTCACGCTGGACGGCGATCCGCTGCGTCTGCAGCAGGTGATTTCCAACCTGCTCAACAACGCCATTAAATTTACCCATACCGGCGGCATTATCCTGCAGGTGTTTGTGAAGGACGGCTATCTGGCCTTCCGGGTGCGCGATACCGGCGTGGGCATCCCGGCAAAAGAGATCACCCGACTGTTCGATCCGTTCTTCCAGGTGGGCAACGGCGTGCAGCGTAACTTCCAGGGAACCGGCCTCGGCCTGGCGATCTGCGAAAAGCTGATCAATATGATGGACGGTGATATTGAGGTCGATTCTGAGCCGGGGATGGGCAGCCAGTTTGTGGTGCGCATTCCGCTGTATAACGCTCAGGTGATGACGCCGGTGCTGCACGACGGGTTGCAGGGCAAACAGTGCTGGCTGGAGCTGCGTAATGACGATCTGGCCGCGTTCCTCGAAAAGCTGCTGCGTGAGCACGGCATCACCGTGCAACGGTTGCAGGAGGGCTGCTGTGGCCCGGATGATGTGATCGTCACCGATTACGACTATCAGACGCAGCAAACGCTCCGGGCGGTGATCCGCTTTGACGGCAGCTATAACGGCGCGCCGCATGAGCAGGCTGCGGGTCGCTGGGTGTACGGCACCACCACGCCACATGAATTGCCGGCGCTGTTGGGCCGCATTTACCGGGTTGAAGTGGCGATGCCAGATGCGTTGCCAGGCGTGCCGGAAATCGAAGATAAGCGCGCCAGCAATGAAGATATCCTGATCCTGGTGGTCGATGACCATCCGATCAACCGGATGCTGCTGTCCGATCAGCTGGGATCGCTCGGCTACCGCGTGAAGACCGCGCAGGACGGCGGGGATGCGCTTAACGTTCTGAGCCGCAATGAGATTGATATTGTGCTGACCGACGTGAACATGCCGAATATGGACGGTTATCGTCTGACGCAGCGTTTGCGCCAGCTGGGGCTGACTTTCCCGGTGGTGGGCGTCACCGCCAATGCGCTGGCCGAAGAGAAGCAGCGCTGTATGGAGGCGGGCATGGATAACTGTCTGTCCAAGCCGGTGACCATGGATACCTTAAACACCTCGCTGGCGTTCTACGCGGAGCGGGTCAGGAAGGGCAGGGAATAACGCGGATTTTGGGCAATAAAAAAGGCGGACCGAAGTCCGCCTTTTTACTGTCTGTCACTTAGTCGCGCTCAACCGGCATGCTGCTGACGGAAGAGAGATAGTTCAGCAGTGCAATATCGTTTTCCACGCCCAGTTTCATCATGGCTGATTTCTTCTGGCTACTGATGGTTTTGATACTGCGGTTCAGCTTCTTGGCAATCTCGGTAACCAGGAAACCTTCTGCGAACAGGCGCAACACTTCGCTCTCTTTTGGAGACAGACGCTTGTCGCCGTAGCCACCCGCGCTGATTTTCTCCAGCAGTTTTGCCACGCTGTCCGGGGTGTACTTTTTGCCTTTCTGCAAAGCGGCCAGCGCTTTTGGCAGATCGGTAGGGGCACCCTGTTTCAGAACAATCCCTTCGATATCGAGGTCCAGAACGGCACTCAGAATCGCTGGATTGTTGTTCATGGTCAGAACGATGATAGATAAATCTGGATAATGACGCTTGATGTACTTAATCAGCGTAATGCCGTCGCCATATTTTTCGCCAGGCATCGACAGATCGGTGATTAAAACATTGGCATCCAGTTTGGACAGGCTATTGATCAATGCTGTGGAATCTTCGAACTCACCAACTACGTTGACCCATTCAATCTGTTCGAGAGACTTGCGAATACCGAACAGAACAATCGGATGGTCATCGGCAATAATTACGTTCAAGTTGTTCATTTTATTGGTTACCTTGCTGCAGCAGTATATTGACGTAGTGGTCAATGTCACTGGTGGTATTTTTAATGTTTGAATCGTCACACTCAGTAATGTGTTGTTCTAACGTTTCACAAAGCTGCTTGCCCGGTGTCAAATTGAGCATGGCAAACACGCCTTTCAGGCGATGCGCAGTCTGAGCAAGGGAACTCATGTCCCCTTCCGCCGCCTCATTATACAGTCTCTTCACATCATCTGGTACTGTATCAACGAACAGCTGGAAGTAACCGGGAGCAAAAAGTTGAGCCGTATCCTGCTCGTCACCCACGTCTTCGGTTAATTCATCCTGCGCCAGCTGTTGTTCAATCAGCTGGAGCAGGGCATCCTGCATCGCGCTGCTGATATTAAAATTGACCCGGTATTGATCGTGTGACAGTGCGCTAAACCCTGTTTCATCATCCGTGAGCAGTAACGACCATGGCGTCAAGCGTGCCGGATCGTCGGTGACCAGCACATCATGGTCCTGGCCCGAAAAGCGTTCATCAGGGGTAATGCAGCTTGCGCCCCAGTTTTCCAGTTGATGAACCACTATTTTTCTTACCTCATCTACCGTGATATCAATCAGGGTAGTTAAGCCTTCCAGCAACTTCTCTTCCTGATCGTGCTGCTGTTCCTGCGGGGCGTGGATCTGGATGCTGTAGCGGGTGCCGATATCGGGACGCGCCACAATTTCAAGATGCCCACCCAGCTGCTTACACAACTGTTTGCACAGGAAAAAGGCCAGCCCGGAAGCCTGGCCAAAACGATCCTGGCTGGTTTCGCCGAGGAACGGGAAATCGGTATTGCCCATCTCGTCAACCATCAGGCCCGCGCCGGTGTCGACAATTTCTATCGCCAGGCGATCGGGACGATCGGCAGGATGGCTGACCTCAATGCTGATGCGGCCCCAGCTGGTGCTGGTGATCGAATAATGCAGCAGGGTGGTCAGGATCTTATACAGCGCCCGACGGTCGCCATAGCGGCTCTCATCGCTGTTCAGCCGGTTGCTGACCACCAGATTCAGCCCTTTACGACGAATCGACGGCAGCGCTTCGGTCACCAACTCATCCAGCACGCTTTGCAGCGTGAATGAGCCGGAATCCGGCGCCCAGTCATGGGTTTCCAGCCGGTTAAGCAGCACGATATCGTCGACCAGCCGGCTTAAGGCCTGCGACTCTTCCAGCGTATCGCGCAGATCTTCCGCCGGATGCGCCTCGCTGATTTCCAGCAGATGGGCGATAACTTTATCCAGCGGGCGGTTCAGCGCATGCCCCAGATTTTGCAGCAGCTGCTGGCGCGTCTGATGGTTTTTATCCAGAACCTGCTGCGCTTTTTGCAGCTTCTTGTTGACCAGCAGTTCGCGATCCTGATCGCGCATCATAAACAGCTGCGTATTCGGCGACAGCACGCTGCGGGCGTGGCGGATTTCGTAAACTTCGTTATTGACGGTGGCCTGCAGCACGCCCTGATGCTGATCGGACATGTTGATGATTTTCTGCAGATTCAGGTGTGGCAGCAGATGTTCGGCAATTTTGTTGCTGATGATGGTGCGGTTATTGGCAAAATCATACACCAGCAGGCCGACGGGCAGGCTGCCGACAATCTCTTCGTTTAAGATGCGCAGGGAATCCAGCTCGGCGCTTTGGTTTTCGCTGGGGCGCAAAGACTGCTGGCGCAGCAGGAACAGGCCGGCAAGGGACAGCAGCAGCAGTCCGAGGTTGGCCAGCAGCGGCCACATCAGATTATGCAGCGTGTCGACCAGCAGACCGAGCAACGGCACGCGATAAACCAGCTGCAACGGCGTGCTGGTCAGCGAAGCGGCAATCTCGATATTGGGATTGGCGAGCGTCACGCTGGTGCTGTGGGTGGCATCATCCGCATCGCCACTGTCCGGGGTGCTGGCCGCGTCCTGCTTCAGCTGGAAATACTCCAGCGGCATATTCACCGGGATCAGGTCATTAATCGGCAGATCGAACGCCACCACGGTTGCCAGATGCCCCGGCTGATTAAAGGTGGTGCGTACCGTAAAGTAGTGATCGTTCTGCCAGGTGAAGCGGCGCAACGGTGAGAAGCTTTCACGTTCGTCCAGCGCATTGGCCTGCTGCAACATCTCCGCGCGGCGCGCATCAACAATATTGCTGATGGCACTCTCTTTATAACGCGTGGCCATATCTTTCAACGGCAGGGTGGAGACGAGGATCAGGCTGTTGTCCTGGCCGTTGAGGAAATACATCGACCAGGTGCTGTTTTCCGCGCCCCACAGCGTATCCAGATAGGTGGACATGCGCTGGGTCATATCCAGCGTGCTGCTGTCGTGTGAACCGAAGATTAACGCTTCGGTTTTACGGCGGGTCTTTTCAAGATAGTAGACGTCCGGGCGCAGGCGGGTTTCCTGCAGACTGTTCGGTGGTGAACCGGCGGCATTGGCGGCCAGGTTCTCATAAATCTGCCAGGTGGCGAAGCGATAGGTATCGATGCGTTTTTGCATCGCATGGGCAATATCCGCCATCGCATAGCGTTTATCGGTCAGCCAGGCATTGACCGCGTTGTGGATCATAAATCCCGACGCTAATAACAGCACCAAAATAAACATCACAAAAAAGCGCGTGACGTTTCCTGATGTAAGTGGAAATTTGTATGGCAGCATAGCGTAGCGTGATACCCCAGTTAACGTGTAATCAGCCGGGCACTTGCGGCCACGGCTAACAGCAATATGGCAATGGCGCTAAATGCCGTCGCCAGGCTGTAC
Organism: Erwinia sp. QL-Z3; assembly: GCF_004551645.1. NCBI lineage: Bacteria > Pseudomonadati > Pseudomonadota > Gammaproteobacteria > Enterobacterales > Erwiniaceae > Erwinia > Erwinia sp. QL-Z3. Next base: position 4,685,897 of record NZ_CP037950.1, on the reverse strand, counting down.
CACTGTGAGATAAATCCGATCAGTGCCGGACCTGCCAGAATACCTGCATAACCAATGGTTGTCATGGAAGATATCGCCAGATTTACCGGCATGGTTTTCTGGTTACCGGCGGCGCTGAACATAATCGGCACGGCGTTCGATGCCCCGAAGCCCACCAACAAAAATCCGGCCAGCGTAACCAGCGTGTTGGGGACAAATACCGCCAGCAGCAGGCCCACTGACGCGCATAATGTGCCGCAGAAAAGCGTCAGAAAACGGCCAACATAATTCACGATGCGATCGCCCGTCAGGCGGCCAATGGTCATCGCCACCGAGAACAGCGCATAGCCCAGGCCCGCCTGCGAATGGGGCAGGTCACGCGTCTGGGTGAGGAACAGCGCGCCCCAGTCCAGTATGGCGCCTTCGGTCAGAAACAGAATAAAGCACAGGATACCGAGGAACAGCACCCAGCCATGCGGCATAACGAACAGCGGCGCATCATCCTGATGGAGACGACCGCTGAGTAAATGGCGCTGGCACAGCAACCACAGCACCACGATCAGCGCCGCGATAACGCCAACCGCCAGCAGAGGCGTCAACCCCAGCGCCAGTCCGGCACTGACCAGGCCCGCGCCGGCGATACCGCCGACGCTGAAGAAGCCATGGAAGCCGGACATCATGGCTTTGCCAGAGGCCTTCTCAACCTCAACCGCCTGAATATTCATCGCCACATCGACCAGGCCAATCGAGGCACCAAATGCCATCAATGCCAGCCCCAGCCCCACCGGCGTTCCGAGGGTCGCTAACAGCGGCAACACCAGCAGAATAAACAGGCAGGCGATGGCCATCACGCGCTTACAGCCAAACCGTCCCACCAGCATGCCGGTCAGCGGCATGGCAATCAGTGAACCCAACCCAAGGAACAGCAGCAAGGTCCCTAACGCTCCGTCGCTGAGCAGAGCACGATCCTTGGCATAAGGCACCAGCGGTGCCCAGGCGGACATGCCGATACCGGCAATAAAGAAAATGGTGCGCGTTGCGTGTTGCGTTGTCACTGCGCTGGCAAGGGCCGGTCGAGCATCCAGTGTCGTCATAATGTCCGTTAAAAATCTGCCACGATTAGCGCTACTTTTTACCACAAATAGCAACATTAAAGAAGATTCCCGCCAGCCAGAGCCGAAAACGTTGCGGCAGGCAGGCCGGATTTATAAGGGCCTTCAGGTTAATAACAGGGAAAAACAGAGCTGTTAATCAGATTTGTCGGCTAAATGCCAATTTACAGATAACTCCTGGCGAAACGGAGCGAAATCTGGATTTAACTCAAATCATTGGTGTTACATGAAAAAACCGCGATTTCGCGCTGCAACCTCAACCGGCGGTGATGAAATTTCATCCGGTTCAGGGTAGGTCAGGTTGTGCTGATTATCACGAATCTAATGGAAATTTTCGCATAGTAACGCCGCTGAATTATCCGGGAATAAACCGGTTTGGGTTAGGTTTCTCCTCAAATCCGCTAAATCGATAAGAATTTTCCTTGCGTTAAATCAAATCTTTACCTGCGATACTCAACAGTTATTTAGCAATTTTTGGCACCTTCCCTTGTTAAGAAGTTGTGTATTTGATTAAATATTTTTATCTTTCTGATAAATATTCATCACGCAAAGGTGACAGATTTTTCTTAGTATGTGTAAGGAAAAGCTAGAAAAAATAGTCGCTCAGCCAGACTGGGCGCCACAGGTAATTCTTTTCGCTTCCAGTTGGAGCGGTTATGCACCAGGTAAAAACCAAACCACTTTCGAGTGTTGGTTATCCCTTGCTTTGCGTCTGATAGTGAAGGTTTTCTTCATTTTCTCGCGCGAAACACATAATGAAAATTTCTGGTGCATATAGAGGTTACCCATGGCAGAGCTCAATGATGGCCGCGTAGATATCGTTTCACGCGATGATGGAAAAATCCTGTCACAGGCCAATGCGGGCTTGTCCCATAACGTCCTTCTGAATCAACCCAGCGTAGTGAGAATTCACGGTACCCGAGACATGGTGACCGGGTTTGAGCGCCAGGGTAACGACCTGATTTTGCACATGCGCGACGGTAGCGTGGTTCGCTATCAACAATTCTTCTTCGACGACGTCGACGGTGACCACAGCGAGCTGGTCTTCGACGATGGCGTTAATCCTCCTGAGCACGCGCTGTTCCCGATCACCAATGAGTTCGCCGATGCCCAGACCGCCATGGCGGTCACCCCGGAATATGAATCTCTGGGATCGATCGAACCGCTTCTGCTGGCGGATACCGGCGCGTCTAACGGCGTGATCACCGCTGCAGGTATTGGTGCGCTGGGTCTGGCTGGACTGGCTGTTGGCGCGATTGCCGGCGGTGGCGGCGGTGGTGGTGGCGGCGACGATAATAACAACGGCGGGACCGACGGCGGAAACAATGGCGGGACCGACGGCGGAAACAACGGTGGTAACAACGGCGGCGGAACGACTCCCCTAACGCCAACTGTCAGTGTTAATGCGTTTACCGGCGACGATGTGTTGACTCAGGCCGAGAAGGGCAGTAACCAGACGCTGAGCGGCACCACCACCAACGCCGAAGCGGGCAGCACGGTGACCATCGTGCTGAACGGCAAAACCTACACCACCACCGTGGGCGCCGATGGCAGCTGGAGTATTTCTCTGCCTGCGGCAGATTTGGCGGCGCTGCCAAACGGCAGCAACACCATCAACGTCAGCGTCACCAATGCCGAAGGCAACACCGCCACCGGCACCGATGTGTTCACCGTCCAGCCTGAAATCACCCAGCCTAACGCGCCAACCATTGGGATTAATACCTTTGCCGGAAACGACGTGCTGGATGGGGCAGAAAGATCGACGCCGCAAACCCTGAGCGGTACCACCACCAACGTTCAGCAAGGGCAGACCGTTACCATTTCACTGGGCGGACAAACCTACACCGCAACGGTTGGGGCTAACGGCAGCTGGAGTATTTCGGTGCCCGCCTCGGCTTTGCAGGCCCTGGCCAATGGCGAGAGCACCATCACCGCGACGGTGTCTAATGCCGCCGGTGCTTCGGTCTCTGCCTCGCATAATTTCGATGTGCGGGTGGGCAGTATCAGCATCAGTGAACTCAGCGGCGACGGCCAGCTGAACGCCACAGAATCCCAGTCTTCGCTGGTGATTTCTGGTTTTGCCACCGGCATTCCTGCCGGCACCGTGTTGAGCGTCACGCTCGGCGGTAAGTCTTATTCCGCCACCGTTGGCGCAGATGGCAGCTGGAGCACCTCCGTGCCTGCCGCCGATCTGCAACAGTTGCCACAAGGCTCGAATCTGGTCACCGCGACCGCCACGCTGGCGGATGGATCGGTGGTGCAAAACAGCTCTGCCGTTTCGCTTGAGGTGCATACCACGCCACCGAATGCCACGATTGATGTGCCGTTCGGTGACGGCGTGCTGAGTGGCGGTGAAGCGTCGACGCCACAGACGCTGACGGGTAATACCGGATCAACCGGCAGCGGGCAGACGGTTACCGTCACCGTTGGCGGCACGGAATACACCGGCACGGTCAACAATGACGGCAGCTGGACGGTCACCGTGCCGCCAGCCACCTTGCAGAATCTGCCGCAGGGCAGCAACGATATCACCGTGGTGGTCACCGATCCGGCGGGCAATACCTCCACCTCGACCACGCCGGTCAATGTGGTCACCGCGCCACCCACCGTCAGCGTTGAGCTTTCGGATGCGTTGCTGAATCAGACTGAAGTGAATCAGCCACTGACCATCAGCGGCCTAAGCAACGGCAGCGAAACCGTCACCGTGACCCTGAATGGCGTCACCTACACCACCGCGGTCAATGCAAACGGCACCTGGAGCGTTAACGTTCCGGCCTCGGATTTGCAGGCGATCCCGCAGGGTGGTACCACCGTTTCTGTCACCGCGACCGATGCCTATGGCAATACCAGCGCGCCAACCACCACCACCCTGGACGCGGATACCCTTGCGCCTACCGTCAGCGTTGAAACCATTTCCACCGACGGCTATGTCAACGCGGGCGAACTGGCGCTGCCGCTGTCAGTCAACGGCCAGACGGAAGTCGGCAATACCGTGCTGGTGCAAATTAACGGTGTGGATCTGACCGCGACCGTCAATCCAACCACCGGCGCCTGGACAGTCTCGCTGGACGATATCAAAGGCGGCATTGCCGATGGCACCTATCAGGTGACGGTGATCGCCACTGATGCCGCCGGCAACCGCACCGAAACCTATACCGACGTGACCTTCGCTGCCGATCCGGCCAATCGCCCAACGGTGACCGTGGATCCGTTAACCGGCGACGGCGTGCTGAACGCCGCTGAAGTTACTCAGGATCAAATCCTGACCGGGCAGACCACCAATGCGCCGGCCGGTAGCCAGGTGCAGGTCACGCTGGCCGATGGCAACGTCTATCAGGGCGTGGTGGCAGCAGGTGGCGGCTGGAGTATTACGCTGCCAGCCAGCGAGCTGCAGACCCTCACCAACGGCACCCAGTCCTTTACCGTCCAGGTCACCGATCTGGCCGGTAACGCCAATACCGCCACGGGCTCCGTGGATGTGAACGTTGATAACAGCGTGGCATCGCTGAGCATTGGGGCAATCAGCATCGATAACGCGCTGAATGCGAATGAGGCCAACAGCGATCTGCTGATTGGCGGTGTCAGCGTGGGCCTGCCGGAGAACACCGCGCTGACCGTCACCTTCAATGGCATCGGCTATCCGGCCACCGTCGGCGCAGATGGCAGCTGGACGGCGACGGTTCCCGCTGCGGCACTGTCTGGCCTCGCCAACAATACCTATACCGTGAGCGTCACCGGGGTGGATGCGGGTGGCACCGCGGTCAGCAACGAAGCCAGCCTCGATGTGCGCACCACGTTCCCGAACAATATCGAAGTGAATGCGCCGTTTGGCGACAATATTCTCAGCAGCACCGAAACGGATTCGCCACAAACGCTGACCGGTAATACCGGCGTAACCTTCCCCGATCAGTCGGTCACCGTGACCATTGGCGGCGTCGATTATCCGGCCACCGTTAATCCTGACACCGGCGTGTGGACCTTGACGCTGCAACCGGGCGTGCTTCAGGCACTGCCAGACGGCAGCACCGACGTGATAGTGACGGTGAAAGATTCACTGGGCAACAGCATCTCGTCTACGGTTCCGGTGACGGTGGATACCACGCCGCCAGCGCTGACAATCGCCCCGTACGGCAATGATGGCGCCATTAATGGCCAGAGCCAGAATCAGCCGCTGGTCGTCAGCGGTACCGCCGAAGCCGGCAGCACCATCAGCGTGGTGGTCGGCGGTGTCACCTATAATACCGGCACCGATGCGGCAGGGAACTGGAGCGTCAGCGTGTCGCCTTCAACTCTGCAAACGCTGCCAGACGGTAAATATGACCTTAGCGTCACCGCCACCGATGCGGGCGGCAATAAAACCACCGAACTGACGCCAATCCTCAAAGACACCGCTGCGCCTGACGTGAGCCTGGCGCCGGTTTCGGGTGACGGCTATCTCAACGCGGTCGAGCACGGCGCAGCCTTGACCCTTACCGGCACTGCGGAACTGGGTTCAACGGTGCAGGTAACGCTGAACGGCGGCATTTACCCCGCTACCGTCGATGCTGACGGCAACTGGACTGTCACCGTTCCTGCGGCCACGGTCACCCAGCTGGTTGACGGCAGCTACAACGTCAGCGTGCAGGCTACCGATGCGGCGGGTAACGTCGGCACCACCACCCAGACACTGCAGGTCATCGCCAACGCGGCGGATCTGCCAACCATCAGCGTGGCACCGTTTACCGGCGACGGCATTTTGGAGGGGGCTGAAAAAGGCCTGTCTCAGTTTGTCACCGGTAGCACCACCAATGTTCAGGCGGGTCAGGTTGTGACCGTCACCATGAACGGCGAAACCTACAACGGGACCGTGCAGTCAGACGGCAGCTGGAGCGTCCTGGTCCCTGCCAGCGCCTTCTACCAGCTGGCGAACGGCACGCAAAACTATACCGTCGACGTCAGTGATGTTGCCGGCAACCCGGCGGCCACCATCGGCAACTACACCGTGGATAACACCTTCAGCGCCATCGCCATCGGCGCGATCAGCGATGACAACATGCTGAATAATGTTGAAGCGCAAAACGATCTGGTGATCCACGGCAGCAGCCGTTTTGTGGCCTTTGGCGCGCGGATCCTGGTGCGTTTTAACAACGTCGATTACGAAACCACCACTAACTCTGACGGTAGCTGGAACGTCACCGTGCCGGCTGCGGCATTGGGCACCTTGCCGAATGGCGATCTGACCGTAACGGCAACCGCCACCGACGTGAACGGCAACGTTATTACTACCACCCACAGCCTGACTTCCGATGTGAATCCGGACTTCGCGCTGGTGGTGGATACGCCGTTTGTGGATGGCACCTTAAATGGTGCAGAGTCGATCGCCGATCAGACCCTCACCGGATCGACCGGCGTGACTGGCGCAGGTCAGGGCGTGTCGATTGTGTTGGGTGGCATCACCTACACCGGCACCGTTGATGCCAACGGCAACTGGTCGGTCTCGCTGCCGAATGCCGTGCTGCAGGCGCTGCCACAGGGGAACAATCCGCTGGTGGTGACCGCGACCGATTCGGCAGGCAACAGCACCACGCTGAACGACAGCTTCCAGGTTGATACGCTGGCACCGGCCTTAACGGTTGATGCCATCGCCGAAGACAATCGCCTGAATCTGGCAGAGCAGGGCCAGCCACTGACCTTAAGCGGCAGCGGTGAATTTGGCGATACCGTCACAATTTCGCTGAATGGGCAGTTCTATACCGCCACGGTGACCGGCACCGGTAACTGGAGTGTGGATGTCCCGGCAGCGGCGCTGGTTGCGCTGACCGATGGCAGCTATGAAGTCCAGGTCACCACCACCGATGCTGCCGGTAACTCGACGTCTGTCCTGCGCACGCTGGACGTCGATTTAACGCCGCCAACGGTTACGGTGAATCCGGCCTCTGACGGCTACCTCAATGCGGCCGAGAGTAATCAACCGCTGGTGGTTAACGGCACCGGCGAAGTCGGCAACACGGTCAGCGTTGAGCTGAACAATGTTAACTACACCGCGGTGGTCAATGCGGATGGCGTGTGGTCGCTGACTATTCCGGGCAACGTGGTGGCCGGTCTGGCGAACGGCAGCTACACCCTCAACGTTACCGCCAGCGATCAGGCGGGTAACGCCACCGACACCAGCACCACGCTGGTGGTGGATAAAAATATTCCGTCCATCTTTGTCTCGGATATCACCGCCAATAACGTCATCGATGGTGCCGAACAGCAGGTGAACCAGCTGATCACCGGTACCGCCACCAACGTCGAGGCGGGGCAAACGCTGACCGTGTCACTGAACGGCGTCAGCTATGTCACTACCGTTGAAACCGGCGGCGGCTGGCAGGTGAGCGTGCCCGCCAGCGATCTGGCCGCCCTGGCCAATGGCTCGCAAACCCTTAGCGTCAGCGTGACCGATCTGGCCGGCAATACCGGCACCACCGACAAAACCTTCAGCGTGGATAACACCCTCAGCAGCATCGCCTTCAATCCGCTCAGCGACGATGGCTACCTGAATGCGGTTGAGACCGAATCCGCGTTGAACGTCACCGGTAATACCACTAACGTCCCGGTCGACAGCCTGGTCACCTTTACCCTTAACGGTGTCGCCTACACCACCACCGTCAATGCCGACGGCAGCTGGAGCGTATCGGTTCCGGCCACCGCGCTGGCGGCGTTACCGCAAGGCCCGGTAGATGCATCCGTTAGCGTGGTGGCAGGCAATGGCACCACTGTGACCAGCGATGGCTCGCTGACGGTTCTGAACGAACCCACGCTGGCACCGACGCTGGCGCCGCCGTTTACCGACGGCGTGCTGAACAATGCCGAAGCGGGCGTGGCGCAGACGCTGACCGGGGTCACCGGCCAAACCGGCGACGGTCAGACCGTTGTCGTCAATATTAATGGCCAGGATTACAACGCCACGGTCAACAGCTCTGGCGTCTGGTCACTGGATCTGCCGAGCACCGTATTGCAGGCGCTGCCGCAGGGCACCACGCCGGTCACCGTGACCGTCACCGATATCGCGGGCAACACCGCCACCATTACGCCGGTCCCGGACATTACCGTGGCAACCACCCTGCCAACGCTGACTACCGGTGACGTGGCCGGCGGCGACAATATTATTAATCAGGAAGAACAGGCCAGCGCGCTGGTGCTGAGCGGCACGGTCTCTCCGGGGGATACCGTTAATGTGCTGCTGAATGGCACAACGTACGCGGCAACGGTGGATGATGCGGGCAACTGGAGCGTGACGGTGCCGCAAACCGTGGTGGCCGGTCTTGCCGACGGTCCTTATGCATTGCAGATCGTGGCGTCCGATGTCTATGGCAATACCACCACGCAAAACCTGCCGTTGAGCGTGGATACCTCAGCGCCAACCTTTACCGTCAATGCAATCGCCGGTGACAACATTATCGACCTGGCTGAACAGAGCCAGCCGCTGGCCATTACCGGTACCGGTACGCAGGGCGATACGGTGACGGTGACGCTGGGCGGACAGACCTACAACACCACCGTGGGTACGGACGGGCAGTGGAGCGTTACCGTGCCTGCCAGCACACTGGGCAACCTGACCGAAGGGAACAATACCGTCACGGTGACGGTTATCGATGCCGCGGGTAACAGCGCGGTGCAGACCCCTGCGGTCAGCGTCGAAACCGCTATCGATACCACGGTGATCGTCAATACCGTGGCGGGCGACGATATCGTCAACGCCGCCGAAGCGCAGCTGGGCGTTAACGTCACCGGTAGCGTGGCGGATGGCAGCACCACCGTGGTGGTCAACTTTAACGGCACGAATTACACCGCCACGGTCGGTGCTGACGGGCTGTGGACCGCAGCGATCCCTGCCAGTGCCTTAGCGGGCGTGACGGATGGCCCATACACCCTGACTGTCACCGCGACGCCGACCACCGGCCAGCCGGTGACGGTCGATCGAACTGTCACCGTGGATCTCACCCCACCGGCGCTGATTGTGGCAACGATTTCTGGCGACGGTTCGCTGAATGCCAGTGAGCAGGGCCAGCCGCTGGCGATTAGCGGTACGGGCGAGGTCGGTGACAGCATTCGCGTCACCCTGAATGGCGTGACCTATCAGGGCACGGTCGATGGCGATGGCAACTGGACCGTTGCGGTACCGGCTGCCGATGCCACGGCGCTGACCAACGGCACCTATCCGGTGACCGTGACGGCAACGGATGTTGCGGGCAACAGCACTTCAGCCAATTCCTCGCTGGCGGTGGATTTGACCGCACCGGCGCTGAGCGTGGCCCCCATCGCTGGCGACGGCGTACTGAATGTGGCTGAACAGGCGCAACCCCTGACCGTTAGCGGGACCGGGGAAAACGGCGCGGCCATTTCCGTGACCTTCCAGGGAGCCGAATACCTCACCACCGTTGGCAGCAATGGCCAGTGGAGCCTGGACATTCCGGCCGATGCACTGGCCGGACTGACCAACGGCAATTACACCGTGACCGTGGTCTCTACCGATCTGGCCGGTAATACCACCACGCAGGATGCACCACTGAACGTCGTCGTTGATGCAGATTCGCTGCCAACGCTGACGCTGAATGCGTTCGCCGGAAACGACGTGGTTGATGGCGCTGAACAGCAGGTCGATCAGCTGCTGAGCGGCACCACCACCAATGTGCAGGAAGGCCAACTGGTCACCGTGACCCTGAATGGCGTCAGCTACACCGGCGTGGTGCAGGCGAGTGGTGACTGGAGCGTCACCATTCCAGCGGCTGCGCTGGGTGGACTGGCTGAGGGTAGCCAGACCTACAGCGTCACCGTCAGCGATGCGGCCGGCAACATCAGCACCGTGCCGGGCAACTTTGACATTAACAGCAGCCTGAGCGGCGTGGCGATTAACCCGGTTAGCGGCGACGGCTACCTGAGCTTCGCCGAAGCCCAGGATCCGCTGATCATCAGCGGAACAACGCTTAACGTAGCGGAAGGTGCCGCGTTAACCGTGGTGCTGAATGGCGTAACCTATCCAACCACCGTAGCGGCGGATGGCAGCTGGAGCATCTCGGTTCCGGCGGCAACCCTGCAGGGCCTGCCTGACGGCGCGCTGCAGCTCACCGTGACCAGTACCGATGCGGCTGGCAACCCGGTGACCAGTACTGCCGGGCTGACCGTGGCAATTACCGATCTGCCGGTGGTCACCACCGATGTGCCGTTTGTTGATGGCACCCTTAACGGACAGGAAGCGGGCAGTCCGCAGACCCTGACCGGCACCACCGGCGTGACCGGCGATGGTCAGACGGTCAACGTCGTCATTAATGGCGTCACCTACAACGGTACGGTCGATGGCAACGGCAACTGGAGCGTCAGCGTTCCGGCTGATGCCTTGCAGGCGCTGCCTCAGGGCGATACCACTGCGGTGGTTAACGTCAGCGATGCGGCCGGAAATCCGGCGACCGCCAATCTCACCCTGGCGGTTGATAGTCTGCCACCTGCGGTTGCAGTGGGGCCGGTTGCCGGCGACAACATTTTGAATGCGGCTGAGCAGGGCGCTCCACTGGTGGTCAATGGCAGCAGCGAAGCGAATGCAACGGTTCAGATCACCCTGAACGGCATGCAATACACCGCTGAGGTTAACGATACCGGCGAATGGACGGTGACCGTTCCTGCAGGCGACCTGGCTGCGCTGACCAACGGCAACTATACCCTGAGCGTGACCGCCACCGATCCGGCAGGCAACAGCAGCACGGTCGACAGCACGCTGGCGGTGAAAGCCGATGCCGCTTCGCTGCCAACGCTTACCGTCAACACCTTTGCCGGCAATGACATTCTGGACGGTGCTGAACAGCAGACCGCGCAGCTGCTGAGCGGCTCGACAACTAACGTCGAAGCCGGTCAGATTGTCACCGTCACCCTTAACGGTCAGGTTTATGAAGCGACCGTACAGGCCAGCGGCGGCTGGAGCGTCAGCATTCCATCCGCCGCGCTGGCAGCACTGATTGACGGCACCGCCACCTTCAACGTGGCCGTCAGCGATGCAGCAGGCAACCCGGTCACTGCCACCCACAGCCTGACGGTTAACAGTGAGGCTGCAGGCATCAGCCTGGATCCGCTGAGCACCGATGGCTACCTGAATGCCGAAGAAGCGCAGGATGCGCTGATTGTTTCAGGTACCACGGCGAACGTCGCCGAAGGCAGCACGGTGACCGTGGCCTTTAATGGCCAGACCTTTACGGCCGTGGTGGGCGCCAATGGCGTGTGGAATGCCATTATTCCGGCTTCTTCACTGGCCGGTCTGCCGGACGGGTCGGTAACGCTGACCGCCAGCGTCACCGACAATACCGGCGCAACCGTCACCGGAAGCAGCATCCTGAATGTTCACGTCAACGATCTGCCATTGGCCACTGCCGATACGCCGTTTTCCGATGGCGTGCTGAACGGTAATGAAGCCGCGCTGACGCAGACCCTGAGCGGCACCACCGGCGTCACCGGCGACGGTCAGACCGTCTCGGTAGTGATTGGCACCACGACCTATACCGGTGTGGTGGATGCGGATGGTAACTGGACGGTGTCCGTGCCGTCTGTGGCCCTGCAAACCCTGGCGCAGGGTGATACCAGTATTCCGGTGACCGTCACCGACGTCGCCGGCAACAGCAATATACTGGCGATCCCGTTCAGCGTGGATACGGTTGCACCAACACTGTCTCTGAATCCTGTCGCGGGTGACGGCGTGGTGAACAACGGTGAAGCCGCCGCGGAAATCACCGTGAGCGGTGGCAGCGTGGGCGCAGAGGAAGGCCAGACGGTCACGGTCACCCTCAATGGACAAAACTACAGCACCACCGTTAATGCCCAGGGTGACTGGAGTCTGCAACTGCCAGCCGGTTTACTGCAGGCTGCGGCAGACGGTAGCTATCCGCTGAATGTCAGCCTCAGTGATGCGGCAGGTAACACCGGCACCATCACCACCACGGTGGTTGTGGCGACGGAAGCGCTGCAGCCGACCATCAATACGCCGTTTGTCGATGGCTATCTGAGTATCAGCGAAGCCGGGGCCGATCAGACGCTGACCGGCACCACCGGCGTCAGCGGGGCCGGTCAAACCGTCACCGTAAACATCAATGGCGCTGATTTCACCGCCACGGTGGATGCCAACGGTAACTGGACCCTGCCACTCAGCACGGCGACCTTGCAGGGCCTGGGCGACGGGATCCAGACCATCACCGTGACTGCCGCCGATGCGCAGGGCAATACCGGTGCGATCGACACCACCATTACCGTCGATCTGGTTGCGCCAACGCTGGCACTGACGCCAGTTGCCGGCGACAACATCATCAATGCGGCTGAGATCCTGCAGCCGGTCTCCATCAGCGGTACCGCGTCCGTGAGCGAAGCGGGTCAGCAGGTGACCATTACCTTTAATGGCCAGAGCTATCAGCAAACGGTGCAAAGTGATGGCACCTGGAAGCTGGATCTGCCTTCCAGCGTGACGCAAACCCTGGCCGATGGCACCTATCCGGTCACCGCCACGCTGACCGACAGCGCCGGGAACAGCACCGTGCAGAATCTGACGGTGACGGTGGATGCGTCTCCGGCTAACCAGCCAACCATTACCGTGGGCATCGTCTCCGGTGATGACTACATTAATCAGGCCGAAGCCGGACAGCCGCTGACCATTGCGGGAACCACCACTAACGTGGTGGAAGGACAGACGGTCACCATTACCCTGAACAACGTCACCTATACCGCCACGGTGCTGGCAGACGGCACATGGACCACCAGTGTGCCGGCCGCCAACGTTGGCGCGCTGACGGACGGTGCGCAGACCATCAGCGTGTCGGTAACGGATACCTCCGGCAATCCGGCCAGCTCAACGCATCAGGTAACGGTGATTGCTCAGGCAGCCGAACTGCCGGTGATCGCCATTAACCCGGTGACCAGCGATGATGTGATCAACTTCAATGAATCCCGAAGTGATGTGCAGATCACCGGCACCAGCCAGCATATTGCGGCCGGGGATAACATCACCGTTACCCTCAACAGCAAAACCTACACCGCCACGGTGGATGCGGACGGCAACTGGACGGCAACCGTTCCGGCAGCGGATGTTCAGGCGCTGAATCAGGGCACCAACAGCGTGACGGCCAGCGGCAATGACGTGGCGGGCAACCCTGCCACCAGCAGCGAAAACTTCAGCGTCGATACCAATCCACCGATCCTCGACGTCACCTTAGGTGCCGGAACGGATCAGATCCTGAATCTGGCTGAAGCGGTCGCCGGATTGCTGGTGGGCGGTACGTCTGAAGCGGGACTGACCATTGACGTGACGCTGAACAATAAAACCTACACCACCACGGTGGCGGATAACGGCACCTGGAGCCTGACTATCCCGGCCGGTGATTTGCTGCTGCTGCCGGATGGCACCGCGCAGGTCGGCGTTTCGGTCACCGATACCGCCGGCAATACCACCACGGATCTGCTGGATCTGGGCGTGGCGATCAATACGCTGCCGGTGCTGACGCTGGCGACGCCGTTTGTGGACGGACTGCTCAATGCAGCCGAAGTCACGGCGGCACAGATCCTGACCGGTACCGCCACTAACCTGGATGTTGGCACGGCGGTTCAGGTGACCATTGGTAACCTGACCTTCGCGGGCACCGTTCAGGCTGACGGCCTCTGGTCGGCGAACATCCCGGCCGGGGCGCTCAGCGGCCTTGCGGATGGAACGCTGCAGGTTTCCGTCACCGCTACGGATGCGGCGGGCAACCCGGCCAGCGTCAACGGCAGTGTTGAAGTGTTGGCCAATACGCTGCCGGTCGCCGATATTGCGGTTCCGTTTGTCGATGGCGCCCTGAATGCGGTTGAAGCCGGTGTCGATCAAATCATCAGTGGCACCACCGGCATTGTTGGTGCGGGCCAGACGGTCGAGCTGCAGATTGATAATAATGTCGTCACCGCAACCGTCGATGCTAACGGCAACTGGAGCGCCACGCTGACGCCATCAATGGCGGCGGATTTGGGCAACGGCACGCATACCATTGACGTGGTGGTCACCGATCGCGCGGGTAACAGTAGCAGCGACTCGCTGGACTTCACCGCAATTATCACCGGACTGCCGGCACCAACGCTGGTGCAGCCGTTTGTCGATGGCGTGCTGAATGCCGCGGAAGCGGCGGCAGGCGGTGCGCTGACGGGCGTCACCGGCATCACCGGTGCGCAGACGGTGAGCGTCAATATTAATGGCGCGGCCTATACCGCCACGGTGGATACGGCGACCGGGCAATGGAGTCTGGCACTACCGGCCAACGTATTGACCACGCTGCCGGATGGCAACTGGCCAATTGCGGTTACCGTCACCGACAGCGTAGGCAACGTTGGAACGACCAGCGGTGCCTTGCTGGTGGCGATTAACGATCTGCCTGACGTGTCGATTAATCTGCCGTTTGGCGATGGCCAGCTGAATATCAGCGAAGCCGCCCTGGCGCAGGCAATCAGTGGTTCTACCGGTAAACTCGGTGCGGGCCAGACGGTGAATGTCACCATCAGCGACTTCAACGACGGTAACCCAGTCGCGGCGACCGTCGATGCGAGCGGCAACTGGTCGCTGAGCCTGACGCCAGCGCAGCTGGGCGAGTTGGCCAACGGCACCCATACCGTCAGCGTCACCGCCACCGACAGCGCGGGTAACACTGATACCGCATCGCTCGACTTTACCGCCGTACTGACCGCACCGGATCCGACCATCAATACCCTGTTTGGCGATGGTGTACTGAACATCGCGGAAGCGGCCGGCGCGTTAACGCTGACCGGCACCACCGGTGCCACCGGCGCTAATCAGGGCGTGCAGCTGAGGATCGACGTGGCGGGCGTCACCTATACCGGCACCGTCGATGCTGACGGTAACTGGTCGGTGGCGTTGCCAGCAGGCACATTGAGTGGCCTGACCGCAGGGACGCACAGCGTCAACGTGACGGTCACCGATCCGGCGGGCAACAGCACCACGGAAACCCTCGACTTTACCGCAGCACTGACGGCTCCTGTGGCCACGCTGGCGACGCCGTTTGTCGACAGCTTCCTGAACTTTGCGGAAGCCACAGCCGGTGCATCACTGACGGGCACGGCGGGCGCTAACCAGGCGGTGAGGGTCACCGTTGGTGGCAATAACTATGACGTTACCGCCGGCACCAACGGTGTCTGGACGCTGGATCTCGGCGCGGCCGCGTTGGGCGCGCTGGCACAGGGTACGCAGGCGGTCACGGTTGTGGCCACCGACAGTGCTGGCAATGCCACCACCGTGGCGGGCAGCTTCACGGTGGATACCCAGGCACCGACCGTCACCATTACGCCGTTTACCGGCGACAATGCGCTGAGCTATGTCGAAAGCCTGTCTGCGCAGACGCTGAGCGGAACCACCGTCGGTGCCAGCGCGGGACAGCTGGTGACGGTCACCATCGGTACCTCCACGCTGACCGGCGTGGTGCAGGCTGATGGAAGCTGGTCAGTCAACGTTACGCCAGCGGCAATTGCGCAGCTTGGCACCAGCGGCACTGGCACCATCGGGGTGTCGGTGGCCGATGCGGCTGGCAATATCGGCACCGCCAGTGCAGACGTCACTGTAGACCTGACGCTGCCGGAAACGCCGCTGTTAACGCTGGCACCGGTGTCGACTGACAATATCGTGAACCTCACCGATGGTGACACGCTGACGATTGGCGGCACCTTTGCCAATCTGCCAGCCTTAACGGGTGCGGGAACCATTACCGTCACGGTAGATGGTGTGCCGGTCGGCACCTATCCGGTAGCGACCGCCGCAGGCACCTGGTCGGTGACTATCCCGAATCTGCCAGCGAACCTGGCCGACGGGACCCACACTGTTCAGGCGCAACTGATCACGGTGGGCGACGGCACGTTCACGGCCAGCGAGCAGATCCTCGTCGACCGCGTAGCGCCAACGCTGACCATCGCGGCATTTGCTGGCGATAACGTGCTGAATGGCAGTGAAGCTGCGGTTTCGCAGACCATCAGCGGCACCGCATCCACTTCCGAGGCGGGCAGAGCGGTCACCGTGACGCTGGAAGGCAAAACCTATACCGCGATTGTGCAGGCAAACGGCAGCTGGAGCACCAGCGTGCCTTCCGGTGACCTGCAGGCGCTCACCCAGACCGGTCATACCATTACCGCCACCCTGAGCGATGCGGCGGGTAACCTCACGACCGCTACGGATACCTTCACCGTGGATACCGGCGCACCGCTGATTCAGGTGGAGGCGCTGCTGGGCGATAACCTGCTGAACGCCACCGATATCCTCACCACGCAGTTGTTGACCGGTACCGCCTCCGGGGCCGAAGGCCAGACCATTGGTCTGTATCTCGGCGACGGTGCACCGATTGCAACCGCAATCGTGCAGCCAAACGGAACCTTCAGCATTCAACTGACGCCGGAAGTGCTGGGTAGCCTGACCGACGGCACGCTGGTGTTTGGCCTGCGTGTCGACGATGCCGCCGGTAACCAGACCGATGCCACGGTCACCATTAATAAAGTGGTGAACAGCGCGCTGAATCTGGTGGTCGACTCACTGTTTGGTGACGGCTTCCTCAATGCTGCCGACACGGCTGTTGCCCAGACCATTACCGGTGTGGCAACCTCCGCTGGCGTTGGCGCGACGGTATCCTTAACGCTGGGTGGCACCACGCTGACCGCTAACGTTGGCCAGGACGGCAACTTTGCGCTGGTGGTGCCACCGAGCCTGTTGGGGGCGCTGCAGCCAGGCAGTACGGAACTGCAACTGGTGCTGACCGATGCGGCGGGTAACAGCAGAACCATCGGTGAAACCGTCACCACAATCCTTACCGCACCGGTTATCGGCGCGCTGGATACGCTGTTTGGCGGCGATGGCCTGCTGAATATCGCCGAGGCTGCCTTAACCCAAACGGTGGGCGGCACCGTCACGGCGGCAACCGGTTCAACGGTTACCGTCACGTTGGGCACCAAGTCTTACCAGTCAACGGTAAATGCGTTGGGTCGCTGGAGCGTCAACATCCCACCACTGGATCTGGCTGCGCTGACCGATGGCACGCTGGCGCTGGGGGTTAAGGTTGTCGACCCGGCGGGGAACACCAGCTCAACGGCGGTGAACGTCGGCATCTTTACCGCCACGCCAACCGTGTCGATCGGATCGATCTTTGGCGATGGCATCCTGAACATTGCGGATGCGCTGACCAATCAGACCATCAGCGGGACGGTTAACAATGCCGTGGCGGGATCCATCGTCCATGTGACCGTCGGTAATACCACGGTTGATGCCACCGTCGGCAGCAACGGTGCCTTTACCGCCACCATCACGCCGGCCCTGTTGAGCACTTTGACCAGCGGTAATCTGACCGTTACCGCGTCGGTGACCGATCCGGCGGGGAACACCTCGCAAGTCGTTAGCGCCGGTGCGGTGGTCAAACTGACCGCGCCTTCTATCACCATCAATCCATTGTTCGGTGATGGCCTGCTGAACGTGGCGGATGCGGTACTGGGCCAGACCATTGGCGGAACCATTACCGGCGCGGATGCAGGATCCCGCGTGGTGGTTACCATTGGCGGAACGCAGTTTGTCACCACCACCGCAGCCAACGGCACCTTCAGCCTGGCGCTGACACCAACTCTTCTGCAGGGACTCACCGACGGTAATCTGTCCGTTGGGGTTAGCGTGACCGACAGCGCAGGCAACACCACGGCGTCGTCAGCCAGCGCGCTGGTTGGGCTGCAGGTGCCAACCATCACCCTGAATCCGCTGTTTGGTGATGGCGTGCTTAGCCTGCTGGAATCGCTGGTGACGCAAACCATCAGCGGTACGGTCGGTAACGGCGTCGCCGCCGGTTCAATTGTGACCATTAATCTGGGCAGCTCTACCGTGACCGCAACCGTGGGTCAGGGCGGGGTATTCAGCGCGCAGGTTGCACCAAACATCCTCGGCACCTTACTGGACGGCAACCTGACGGTCGGTGTCTCGGTCGCGGATGCGGTGGGGAACGTGGCCAGCACCAGCGCGGGTCTGAAAGTCGGGATCCACAGCACGCCAACCTTGACCCTCAACACGGTGTTTGGTGACGGTGTGCTGAGTGCCAGCGATTTGAACGCGGCGCAAACCATCAGCGGGTCTTCAACTAACCTGACGGCGGGTACCACGGTCAGCGTATCGCTGAGCGGCAAAACCTACACCACCACCGTGGGTAGCGGTGGCAGCTGGAGCCTGAGCGTACCGAAAGCCGACCTGACCGCCCTGGCTAACGGCACGTTGACCGCCTCGGCGACCGCAACCGATGCGTATGGCAACCAGGCAAGCAATACCGGCTCGTTAAGCGTGATTGCGCAGACGCCGCCAACGGTAACCATCTCCAGCGTCTTTGGTGATGGCTTGCTGAATGCGACCGATGCCCTCAGTGCGCAGACCATTTCCGGTACCTCGACCAATGCCGAAGGTTCGGTGATCACGGTGAGAGTCGGCACGGCTACGCTGACCACCACCGTGGGCGCCAGCGGGGCATGGAGCGTGTCGGTTCCGGCCGCAACGCTGGCTGCCCTGCCGGACGGCACGGATTCGGTCACCGCGACCCTGACCAACGCCGCCGGTAATGCCGGTAGCGGAGCCACCACGGTACTGGTGGGCACCCACACGCTGCCAACCGTGGCGATCACCAACAGCAGCGTGTTTGGCGGCGACCACTATCTGAACCTCAGCGAAGCCAATGTCGCCGAGACCATCAGCGGTACCTCGACCAATGCGGTAGGGAGTTTGGTCTCGGTTAACGTGGCGGGGAATGTCTACACCACTACGGTGCTGGCCAACGGCACCTGGAGCGTTACCGTGCCTTCCGCAGCGCTGAAAAACATCGCGGATGGCTCGACCAACGTGACGGTCACGCTGACCGATGCGGTGGGCAATACCTCGACGGCCAGCGATGCCTTTACCGCGGTAACCCATAATCTGCCCGCCATCGGCGTCGACCCAATCCTCAGCCTGGTCAGCGTGTTGCTGACCGGCCTGACCGTATCGGGCGGCACGCTGAACCTGGCGCAGGGCACCCGACTGAACGTCACCCTGAACGGCACCACCTTGCAGGCCACCACCGATGCGCTGGGTCGCTACAGCGTGAAGTTCACTGGCGGCTTGCTGACGGCGCTGAGTTTGAGCAGCATCGTCACCGTGACGGCGGTGGATGCGGCGGGTAACCCGGCATCAACCAGCAACACCTTGCTGTTGGGTTCGCTGTTGCCAGTCAGCACCG
Source organism: Erwinia sp. QL-Z3 (assembly GCF_004551645.1). Taxonomy (NCBI): domain Bacteria; kingdom Pseudomonadati; phylum Pseudomonadota; class Gammaproteobacteria; order Enterobacterales; family Erwiniaceae; genus Erwinia; species Erwinia sp. QL-Z3. The sequence goes on along the minus strand of NZ_CP037950.1, from coordinate 4,666,558 downwards.
CCTCTGTCGCCACCGCCTCGGTGATGATGGCGGTGGTGGCCGACGATACTTCGGCTGCCGCGGCGTCAACGCACTCCACCACCACGGACACCAGCACCACGGCGGTGACCCATGCCGCGACGGTAGATTCCACTCTGGTGACCGGCAGTGATACCAGCAGTACGGATACCAGCACCACCACGCATGATGCAACGGCCGCCGCAGCGACGGCGACCGACACGGCGGCAGTGGCAGACAGCAGTGCTTACACCATTGGCGGCGTGGTGATCACCCTGGCGGATGGTCACACGGTGGAAGGGGCATCCGTTACCGGGAGTGCGGGCAACGACACGGTAACCGTGAACTCGCTGAACTTTACCCATATCGACGGCGGGGCAGGTACCGATACGCTGGTACTGAACGGTGAGCATATGACCCTCGATCTCACCTCACTGGGGCTGAAAGTTGAGCACATTGAGGTGATCGACCTCGGTAAAGCCGGCACCAACAGCGTGAAGTTGGATCTCAACGAAGCGCTGAATATCACCGACAGCCAGACCAACGACCTGGTGATTAAAGGGACCACCGGTGACCAGGTGACGCTGGCCAACGGCGATGGCGGCGTATGGGCAACCTCAGGGCAGCGGACCGTTGATGGACAAACGTTTGACGTTTATCACAACTCGGCGCTCTCTTCGGCCAACACGCTCGGCGACGTGCTGGTACAGCACAATCTGCAGGTTCACGTGGTCTGATAAAGACTTTCCCTGCACGAGAGAGGAAATTCTCGTGCAGGGCGTCTAAGGTTAAGAGGAGGTTAACAGTTACTGGCTTTTGCAAAAGGTTCTTATAAAATAAGACAGTCAACGCAATGTGTTAACGTTGCGTAAAGAAAGACCAATAATACTAATATAAGAAGATCGCCTTGAACGGCGATCTTGCCATTTAGAGGGGATGCCCTCTTTTTTATGCAAGATGTCATGGCTGCTGTTCTAACCATTTCTCTTGTGGCGGGTTGCTCTGTAATCCGTCCGACACCGGGTCAGGCTCAGCTCCCTCTTCGGCGCTGGCTAGCTTATGCTTCTGGAAAATAAAGCGCTGCTTTATCTTTCGACCGCATGCCTTTACCTAATATCCGGTGCACAAGGGAATTTCGATGGTGTATACAGGCAGTAAATTGAAGAAAGTGTGGCTGTCACTCTGTATCGGCGCACTCTGCGCTTCAATGGGACAGGCTGCGCTGGCAGCAAAAGAGCCGAAAGCTCAATTCAACTGGCGTGCAGCACCGACCGAGGAGCAAATCGCCACCTTAACCTTGCGCGATGCCATCCTTCGCGCCTTTGCACGTAATCCCAAAATTTCCGAAGCGGCGGCGCAAATCCCCGTTGGCGAAGCCGATCTCGATGCCGCCGAAAGTGCGTGGTATCCGCAAATTTCCCTTTCAGCCACCGGCGGGCGGTCACAGCAGACCGATTCGGCCGGCAGCCTGAACAATAATGGTTCCGGCGGCATCACGCTGAGCCAGTTGCTGTATGACTTTGGCCGCACCGGCGGCGCCATCGACGAGCAGCATAAACTCTCCGATGCCTACCGCTACGACCTTTATGACACCATGACCACCGTGGCGCAGGACACGCTGCAAGCCTATCTGGAGGTCAAGCGCTACAAGGCGCTGGTGGACGCCTCGCGCAATAACGTCGCCTCGCTTGAACACGTCAAGGACATTGCCAAACTGCGTGCTGACGCCGGGCTGAGTTCGCAATCCGACGTGTTGCAGGCCGAAACCCGCATTGCGGGCATGCACGCCACGCTCGAACAGTACCGCGCGCAGGAACGTTCGGCGCAGGCGCAGCTGACGGTGCTGACCGGCGTGGTCTCCAACGATTTGCCGGAGCTGCCGCAGTCGTTGCTCAATCAGCAAATCACCCTCGACAAAATCGCCTACGAAAAAAGCGCTGCGGTACGCAGTGCGCAGGCGAAACAGGAAGCGGCGATGGAGCGCGTCCGTCAGGCCTCTTCTAACCACTGGCCAACCATCAAAGTGCAGGCCGGCCGTACCCGCTATGAAAACAGCAGCCGATCCTACTGGGACGATGAGTTGCAGCTGCAGGTTGAGGCACCGCTCTATCAGGGCGGACTGGTCAATGCCAAAACCCGCGCCGCAGAAGGCGACCGGGAAGCGGCCGAGGCCGCGATTCAGCAATCGAAACTGGATATCAATCAGCATGCCTCCACGGCCTATGCCGACATGATCGGTGCCCAGCAACGGCAAACCGCCGGCGAGGCCCAGTTGGGCAGCGCCGACCACACCCGCGCGGTTTATGCCGATGAGTACAAGCTGAATAAGCGCAGCCTCAACGACCTGCTGAGCGTGGAGCAGGATGTATTCCAGGCCGACAGCAGTCGCCTGATGGCACTTTATGATGGCTGGGATGCCACGGTTCGTTATGCCGCAGCGGTCGACAATCTGCTGGACATTATGGGGATTGATCGCGAAGCCACCAGTGGGCAAACCTTGCCGTCACTGTGACGCTTGAAGCACACGCAACTTTTAAGGCAGTACTATGAACAAACAAACCGCAAGCACTGAGAACTGGATTGACGCCATGCTGCGTGTCGCCGCGCGTTTTGGCAAACCTGCGGACGGCTCCACCTTACGCCAGCAGATGCGCTGGTTTGAACACCTGACGCCAGCCCAGCAGCTGGAAAGACTGGCAGGCCTGTTGGGGCTGCATATGACCATGATGCCGCGCGACAAAATCCGCTGGCGGCAGGAAGTAACGCCGGTCATTTTGATCATGGAAAATGGCAACGTGGTGGTGGTCGAAACCATTGATGCGGAAGGCAAAGCGCGTTACTGGCTGAGCGACGGTGGTGATGTGGTGCGCGAAAGCGAGCTTGCGCTGTTGCTGGCGCAAAGTCAGGAGCAGGTCGGAATTGTCGGCGTGGCGGCGCGTGGGCGTGATGCGCGCATCGATGAATTCGTTAAGCCGTATAAAAAGCACTGGTTCTGGGAAAACTTCCGCGGCATGGGGCGCAAGATCGCCGAAATCTCGCTGGCGTCGGTGGTGGGTAACGTGCTGGCGCTGGCCGGGATCCTGTTCTCGATGCAGATCTACGACCGGGTGATCCCGGCGCAGTCAGAACCGACACTCTGGGTGCTGTTCACCGGCGTGCTGATTGCGGCGGTGTTTGAATATCTGATCCGCCTGATGCGTACCCAGGTGTCCGATCTGATGGGGAAGCGCATTGACCTGAAAGTCTCTTCCATGCTGTTCGCCCGGGCGATGAATATCCGCAATGAGTCCCGGCCAAAATCAACCGGTTCTTTTATTTCGCAACTGCGCGAAATCGACCAGGTGCGCGAACTGCTGACCTCCACCACGGTCGGTGCGGCAGCGGACATGCCTTTCGTAATCCTGTTCCTGTTTATCATGGCCTTTATCGGCGGCCCGCTGGTGATTGTGCCGCTGCTGGCGATCCCGCTGATTGTCATTCCGGGTTTGCTGGTGCAGATCCCGATGGCGAAACTGGCGAAAGAAGGACTGCGCGAAGGCGCGCTGCGCAATGCGGTGCTGGTGGAAACCATTGAAGGGATTGAAGACATCAAATCCCTGCAGGCCGAACCTTACTTCCAGCGCCAGTGGGAACAGACCCATGAAGTCAGCGCGGCGGTGGGCATGCAGCAACGCCTGTGGGGCGCGCGGCTGACCGGCTGGGCCTCCACTGTCCAGCAGTTGACCTATGCCAGCATGCTGGTGTTCGGGGTTTATCTGGTTCTGAATGGCGATATCACCACCGGTACGCTGGTCGCCAGCAGCATGCTGTCTTCACGCACCATTGCGCCACTGATGCAGCTGACGATGGTGTTCTCCCGCTGGCAACATGCCAAAAGCGCGATGACCGGACTGGACGAATTGCTGAAAAAGCCGCTCGATCAGGTGGATGAAGGGGAAATGGCCCACTGCCCAACCCTGACCGGGCAGTATGAATTGAAGGGCGTTCAGTACAGCTACGATGAAGAAAACGCGAAAAACGTGCTCAATATTGGACAGCTGCAAATCAAACCCGGCGAGCGTATCGCCATTCTCGGCAAGGTGGGCGCGGGCAAATCCACCCTGCTGCGGTTGCTGGCCGGACAATCGATGGCCACTCAGGGGAAAGTGGTGGTCGATGGCGTGGATATTCGCCATATCGATCCCGTCGACCTGCGCCGCCAGCTGGGTTGGCTGTCGCAGGATTCCCGCCTGTTCTTTGGCACGCTGCGGCAAAACCTGATGTTGGGCAATCCTCATGCCAGCGAACAGGAGATGCTGCAGGCACTGCGGATCAGCGGTGCGCTGAGCCTGGTGCAGCAGGATGCCGCCAGCCTCGATCGGGTAATCAATGAAGGCGGCCGGGGATTGTCCGGTGGTCAGCGTCAAATGGTGATGCTGAGCCGGATGATCCTGCGCCAGCCCCAGGTGGTGCTGATGGACGAGCCGACGGCCTCAATGGATGAGCAGCTTGAAGACCATGTGATCCGTCAGATGCAGGGCTGGCTCTCCGGCCGCACGCTGGTGCTGGTGACGCACCGACCGGCGTTACTCAAGCTGGTAGACCGGATTGTGGTGATGGATAACGGCCGCATTATTGCTGACGGCGCGCGCGATGAGATCATTCGCAACGCCGCCGCGCAAACGGCGAAACAGAACGTGGCGCGGGGAGATGCAGCATGAGCCTGATTATGGTCGACCGCGGCATGAAGCAGAACGAGCGCAAAACCTCCGCCATCATCTGGTTATGTACCGCCGCGCTGGTGATTTTCTTTGTCTGGGCCCATTTTGCCATTCTCGATGAGGTCACCGTCGGCACCGGTAAAGTGACGCCGTTAAGCCGCGCCCAGGTGATTGAGAGTCTGGATGGCGGTATCGTCGACCAGCTCAACGTGCATGAAGGGGATATTGTTGAGAAGGGCGAGGTGCTGGCAAAACTGGATCCTACCCGCTTCCAGTCGAACTTCGGTGAGGCTGCCTCCAAAGCCCGAACGCTGCGTGCTTCCGCAGAGCGTTTACAGGCCGAGCTGACCGGTGCGCCGCTGGCCTTCAGTGCCGAGACGCTGAAAGAGCCGGAGCTGGTCGCGCGGGAAACCCAGCTGTATCAATCCCGTCGCCGTAACCTGTCGGAAACCGTTAAAAACCTGGAAGATGCGAAAAAGCTGGTGCAGGACGAACTGAGGATGACCGCACCGCTGGTGGCAAAAGGGGCGGCGGGTGAGGTGGAAGTCATTCGTCTTCGCCGCCAGGTCAGCGATCTGCAGGGCAAAATCGATGAAGCCAAAAATGACTACGCGGTGCGGGCGAGGGAAGAGCAGGTCAAAAACAACGCCGACCTGGATGCTCAGCTGCAGGTGGTGACCGGTAAAGAGGATCAGCTCACCCGTGCGACGCTCTATTCACCGGTGCGCGGGATCGTAAAGGACATTCAGGTGACCACCGTCGGTGGCGTGTTGCAGCCGGGCGGCAAGCTGATGGAAATCGTGCCGCTGGAGGATCAGCTGCTGATTGAAACCCGCATCAACCCGCGGGATATCGCCTACATCCGTCCCGGCCTGCCGGCCACGGTGAAGGTCACCGCCTATGACTCGTCTATCTATGGCGATCTGCCGGGCGAAGTGGAAACCGTCTCGCCAGATACCATTCAGGATGAGGTGAAGCGCGATCAGTACTACTACCGGGTTTACGTTCGTACGCAAAAAGCGGAGTTAACCAACAAGGCCGGGCGGAAATTCCCCATTGTCCCCGGAATGGTGGCGAATGTTGAAATTAAAACGGGTCAAAAATCGGTCATGGACTATCTGATTAAGCCGCTGAATAAAGTTAAAGAATCGATGAGAGAACGCTAGAAATTAACGCCACTGAATAGTTGATGAGGGTTATTTCCACGGAATAATTAACATCTTTATCAGTGGCTTTTTTTTTGATTATTTGTGCTTAATAGCGGAAAAATCGGGCAAGGGGGATGTGGTTATTGTTTCACCGTAATTATCTTTACTTAAATTGACGGTTTGTTGAAAAAAGAATAAAAAAATGCCGAGCATCAAGCTCGGCGGGAAATAGGGTAAAACAATCTCATTCGGGGTGAATGAAGGTAATACTGAAATAAAATGATGATAGCGAGGTCATTATATTCCCTGATGGCTGAAAATTTTTATCATTCAGTGCTTAGCAAGCTAACCTTACATAACTTGATGAAAAACAACGCATCGCCTGAATTTTGATGATAAATGCTATATTTTTTATCGATACGTGCTGTATGAAAGTTCCCCTAAACTTACATTTTGAAATATATACTTTGTACTCTGAAACAGTTTCGGAAATTTAGTATCATTTTCTTTATAGATTATTACGCACCGCACTCTAGTATGAGGTTGCCGGCTGAAAATTCGACGTTCAGCAAGCAGTGGCATAATAAGGCACATAACTAGAGGGTATTAAAATGAAACTTCGAGTTCTTTCCCTGATGGTCCCAGCGATGCTGATCGCCGGTTCAGCGGGCGCGGCTGAAATCTACAACAAAGATGGCAACAAACTTGACCTCTTCGGTAAAGTAGACGGTCTGCACTATTTCTCCGATAACGACGGTTCTGATGGCGACCAGTCTTATGTTCGCTTCGGTTTTAAAGGCGAAACCCAAATCAGCGATCAGCTGACCGGTTACGGCCAGTGGGAGTATCAGGCAGCGCTGAACACAGCTGAGTCTGAAGGGACAGCAAACAGCTTTACCCGTGTTGGCTTTGCAGGTGTGAAGTTCGGCGATGCCGGATCCTTCGACTACGGTCGTAACTACGGCGTAGCCTATGACATCGGCGCCTGGACTGACGTCCTGCCAGAGTTCGGTGGTGACACCTATGGCGCGGACAACTTTATGTTCCAGCGTTCTAACGGCCTGGCGACTTACCGTAACAACAACTTCTTTGGTCTGGTCGATGGCTGGAACTTTGCCGTTCAGTATCAGGGCAAAAATGACAGCGATACCGAATCTGCGACTGGCCGTGACGTACTGGGCGGAAATGGCGATGGCTATGGTCTGTCAACCACTTACGACCTGGGCGAAGGCTTTGGTATCGGTGCAGCAATGTTCAGTTCTGACCGTACCAATGAGCAGAATGGCGGCAGCGCAGCAACTCAGGACATTCTGGGTCGTGGTGACAAAGCAACGGCTTACACCGGCGGCCTGAAATATGATGCGAATAACATCTACCTGGCGGCGATGTACACCCGTTCACTGAACGCCACTCGCTTCGGTTCAAGCGGTTCTGATGCCTACGGTTATGCTAACACCGCGGACAACTGGGAACTGGTTGCTCAGTACCAATTTGACTTCGGTCTGCGTCCTTCCCTGGCGTTCGTTAGCTCACGCGGCAGCGACATCGAAGGTTACGGTTCTCAGAACCTGAAAAAATATGTTGATGTGGGCGCGACCTACTACTTCAACAAAAACATGTCTACCTATGTTGATTACCAAATCAACCTGCTGGATGACAACAACTTCACCGACGCAGCCGGCATTAACACCGATGACGTCGTGGCACTGGGTCTGGTTTACCAGTTCTAAGCTGTTTGGGGAGCGCAGGCCTCTGCGCTCCCTCGTTTACCATCCCTCGTATTCCGCTTCATCCCTTCTTTTATTCTCTTAATGGCTTGCGCGCTGATGACGGTGACGTGGACGATTGAGCTGTTTGACGTGCGTCTGCTTGTAATGCTTGTAGCCTGAAAAGATAATCAGCCCCAGACATACGGCAAGGAGTGCGTAATAAATCATGATATCTCCTTTGAAATCATTAAATGGCAGACGTTTATAGCCTGCGTACATCGCCTATCCTGGTGAGCATTTCACACAAGATCAAGTGAGTTTTCAGCGCAGTAGAGGCCGTTTTGCTCATTTTTCGGTCCAATATTTAATACAGGTGTTGTGAGTTATATGAAGAAGAATTGGCTGTATTGTACTGGTCTGACAGCATTTATCCTGCTTTCGGGCTGTGACGATCATAACCAGAGTCGCGACAATTCGGCGATGGTGCTGGAAGGAAGCACAATGGGAACATTCTGGCGAATTAGCCTCGCTGGCGTGGCGCCAGAACGTAAAGCGAGCCTGCAAAAAGCGGTTCAGCAGCAGTTAGACGAGGACGATCGCCAGCTCTCAACCTGGAAAAATGACTCCGTTCTGTCGCGTTTCAATCAGTACCGCGGCAGCGATCCACAACCGGTGAGCGAAAATATGGCGGATATCGTCAGCCTTTCCCTGCGCATTGGGCGGAAAACCGCCGGCGCGATGGACATCACCGTGGGGCCGCTGGTCAATCTGTGGGGATTCGGGCCGGATAAACAGCCGGTAAAAGAGCCGACTCAGGCGCAGATCGATGCGGCAAAAGCGCTGACGGGATTGCAGCATTTACGGGTGAACCAAAAAGCGGAAGGCGCTTATCTGCAAAAGGATTTGCCCGGCCTGTATGTTGATCTCTCAACCGTGGGAGAAGGTTTTGCCACCGATCATCTGGCCAGACTGATGGAGAAAGAGGGCATTAACAGCTACCTTGTTTCCGTGGGCGGTGCCGTGCTGACCCGGGGACAAAATGCCCAAGGGCAGCCGTGGAAAGTGGCTATTCAGAAGCCCACCGATCGCGAAAATGCGGTGCAGGCGGTGGTCGATCTGCAGGGGCATGGCATCAGCACCTCCGGCAGCTACCGTAACTATTACGAGCTGAATGGCAAACGCATCTCACATGTGATCGACCCCGTCACCGGCCGGCCGATCCAGCACAAGCTGGTTTCTGCTACGGTTATTGCCACCACCGCGCTGGAGGCCGATGGCTGGGACACCGGACTGATGGTGTTGGGCGAAGAGAAGGCCAAAGCGCTGGCGCTGCGAGAAAATCTGGCGGTCTATCTGATAGAGAAGCAGGGCGAGGGTTTCAGTAGCTGGATGTCACCGCAGTTTAAGGCGTTTATCGTGCAACCGTAGGGCGACAGGCCTGAGGAATTAACATGCTGGATTTGTTTAGTGAAGAAGCACCGTGGGCCGAACCCCTGGCAGAGGGCGCGGTGATCCTGCGCCGACGGGCCAGAGAAGACGCCGGCGAACTGATGCGGTTAGTCGAAGAGGTTTCTGCCCGCAATCCGTTTCACCACCGGATTACGCCAGGTGGACACCGCATGTCGGTGGCGATGACCAACTGTGGGGATTTTGGCTGGTCAACGGATTCACGCGGCTATCAGTACAGCGAGCGCGATAATGCCAGCGGTCTGCGCTGGCCAGCGATGCCGGATCGTTTTCGCCAGCTGGCAAGAGAATGCGCTGACGAGGCGGGTTTTGCACAGTTCAATCCTGATGCCTGCCTGATCAACCGCTACGAGCCGGGGGCAAAATTAACCCTGCATCAGGATAAAGATGAACAGGACTTAAAGCAGCCGATTGTTTCGGTCTCGCTGGGGTTGCCGGCGGTGTTTCAGTTTGGTGGCTTCGATCGTGGCGACGCCACGCAACGGGTTCTGCTGGAGCATGGCGATATCGTGGTTTGGGGCGGTCCTTCACGTCTGCGTTTTCACGGCATATTGCCGCTGAAACCCGGAATACACCCCTTAACCGGCGCTTTTCGCTACAATCTGACCTTCCGGCGCGCTTTTCGGTAAGCGATCCGGAGTCAGATGAGAATTATTATTGATATCGTCTGGCGACTCATTAAACTGCACACTGCCTTATTGTTACCTGGATGGTGTCATGGAGTTGCTACGCGTTGTTTACCGGCAGTATCGCTGGCCGTTTATTTTGGTTATTGCTCTCAGCCTGCTCAGTGCCGCGCTGGGGATTGGACTGATCGCCTTTATTAATAAAGAGCTGATCGTCGCTCTGAACTCTTCTCTGCTGATATTGCCAGAATTTCTCGGACTGCTGCTGCTGCTGATGGCCGTTACGCTGGCCTCGCAACTGGCATTAACCGTGCTGGGACACCATTTCGTCTACCGCCTGCGCGGCGAGTTTATCAAACGTATTCTGGATACCCAGGTTGAACGCATCGAGCAGATCGGCAGCGCCCAGTTGTTAGCCGGGCTAACCAGCGATGTGCGGGCCATCACCATCGCCTTTGTCCGTCTGCCTGAGCTGATTCAGGGGATCATCCTGACCATCGGATCGGCGGCTTACCTCGCCTGGCTCTCGCCACAAATGCTGTTTGTCACCGCGGTGTGGGTTGCTATCACCATTATTGGCGGCTGGCTGCTGGTGTCGAAAGTGTACCGCCACATGGCCAAACTTCGTGATATTGAAGATAACCTCTACACCGATTTCCAGACCATTATAGAAGGGCGCAAAGAGCTGGCGTTAAACCGTCAGCGTGCCCAGCTAATTTATGAAACGGTCTATCAGGAAGATGCCCGTAATTATCGCCATCATATCGTGCGCGCCGATACCTTCCATTTGAGTGCGGTAAACTGGTCGAACATCATGATGCTGGGTGCCATTGGGCTGGTGTTCTTTATGGCCAACAGCCTCGGCTGGGCAAACACCGCCGTTGCGGCAACCTATTCACTGACCCTGCTGTTCCTGCGCACGCCACTGCTTTCTGCGGTGGGGGCGTTGCCGACACTGCTGACGGCTCAGGTGGCTTTTGACAAGCTGAACACCTTCCAACTTACGGCATACCATCCCGACTTTATTGTTTCTCAGGCTGCCAGCAACTGGAAGACGCTTGAACTGCGTAATCTGGTATTCCATTACGGTGAGCAGGGATTCGAGGTTGGGCCGATAAACATGACCCTGAAGCGCGGCGAGCTGGTATTCCTGATCGGCGGTAACGGCAGCGGAAAATCGACGCTGGCAATGTTACTGACCGGACTTTATCGCCCGGTATCCGGTCAGATCCTGTTAGATGGTGAAGAGATCGACGGCGCGAATAGGGAGAAGTACCGCAGCCTGTTCTCGGCGGTATTTACCGACGTCCACCTGTTTGACCGCTTAATTGATAATCAGGGACATGCTGCCGATCCGGCCAAAGTTCAGGCCTGGCTGGCGCGTCTGCAAATGCAGGACAAAGTGAAGCTGGAAGGGAACAAAGTCCTGAACCTGAAGCTATCTAAAGGGCAAAGCAAGCGCCTGGCGCTGCTGCTGGCGACCGCTGAGCAGCGCGATATCCTGCTGCTGGACGAGTGGGCCGCCGATCAGGACCCGCATTTCCGCCGCATTTTCTACCGGGAGTTGCTGCCATGGCTGCAGGAGATGGGCAAAACCGTGTTTGCTATCAGCCATGATGACCACTATTTCCTGCACGCGGATCGCCTGCTGGAAATGCGTGAAGGTAAGCTCAGCGAGTTGACCGGCGAAGAGCGTGAACTGGCGACGCTGGATGCGGTGAAGCGCACGGATGTGGTGAGCTAAAGCCGGGCGTTGGCGTCAATCAATAATCCAGCTCAGTAGCTGTTCTGCCTGCACCTCAACCTGAGCGCTAAAGACTCTGCCAGCCGGGAAGTCGCTGGCAAATGTATCGGTCAGGCGCAGCTGTACCTGGCCGGTTGCCGGATGCAGAGCCGTTATTTCTGCAGCCCTGAAATCCATCGCCTGTCTGAGTAGCGGAAAGAGGGCCTTATACAGGCTCTCTTTAACCGAGAATGCCAGCGTCAGCGCGGTGGCGAAGGGCAATCCACTCTCCAGCAGCGTCTGTTTTTCCGCCGGCGACACAATCACACTGTGCATCTGTTCCGCGGTTTCCGCTGGCAGGATATTCTCGCAATCTACCCCCAACAGAAGCCGATGCTCTGCTCTGGATAGCAGCACGGCGATGCTCTGATGGCTGTGAGACAGCGAACCTGAAATGCCGACCGGCCACACCGGCGCGCGATCGCCGTCATTGGACAGTATCGCCGCCTCAATTCCCATGCGACTCAAAGCATTACGCACCACCACCCGGCTGGCGAGATATTCCGCCCGGCGTTTGCGCACCGCTTGAGTTAAATGCTTCGGGCTGGGGATACCACATGCGACAAATAACCGCTCATCAAAGCGGGAAAGATCGAAAGCCGCTTTTATCAGCACCGTCTCTGGTCGATCGGCTGGCGAGCAAAAACACACATCGGTAATAAAGCCATCGGACTCAGGCAAGGCAACAGAAATAAGGGGAACGCCACAAGGGATTGTCAGAAGGGGGAATGCGCTATGAGGTGTCACCGAATACCTAACCTGCTTATCTTTATAAAGCGTAATTTAAGCAGGTTAGATTCACGATAGCAAAAACTGACTACTCGTTAGACGGGATTGCGAAGTTTTTCAGGGAAACGACAAAGTGTTCATTGCCGCGGGAGATTTTCGCACCCCGGTCGCACCAGTGGCTTGCCAGCCTGAAAAAGTCATCACTATCAATATCATATGCCAGCTCTACTTTATTGATGCCGGAGTGCAGCATCTCTTCTGCATCTTTAAAGTTTCTTGCTTTGATTATCGCCATTTTATTCACCTGGTATGTGGTGTTGGTTTTGCCATAAAAGTGTAGCGACAGCATATGTTAATCGTGTGACAGTTTTGTTTCAGTGTGGCGGATTGAGACTTTCGCCACGTATTGTGAAATGAAAGTCTCATCAAATCAGCCAGTTTACAATTTGAGGAACTGGCTGAAGGCCTGCTGATTATCAACCAAGTGGCAGGGAAAGGTGCTGTGGGATAATGGTTGGGCAACCAGCTTTCTGTCCCGTCCCCAGATATCTTCAGCCTGCGCAATCACCTTCATAATGTGTTCCGGGTTGTTAAATTCCGGCAGATCGTATTCGGTGTGAGAAATTGACGACATTTTCTCAGCGATACGCTGTGGCGTCATTATCCACGAGAAATGCCACCCACCTTGCTGAATAACCCGGGTATTCCATTTTAACCATCGCCACTTGAGCCAATTTTTTCTGATGGCCGAGCGCTTCACGTTCCGCAGCATCTCGGGCTGGCCGTCAAAGAAGTTGACCAGATTCTTGTAGCTCAGGGCTTTAGGTAGCTTGCACTGACGAGGCGTATCGTCGGTGTTGAATACCTGAAGATTGAACTGATAATTATAGAAATTCTGGTAAATGGTGGTGCAGAGCTTGCTGCCACGAATGGTAGGAATGACCTGCGGATTAAAAATCTCGTCAACGTCCGAAATCAAAATCAGATCGTCAGGACGGGCTTGCTTCAACCCATCCATGATGGCATTACGCGTATCGGCTTCATTTTGCCAGGCATCCGCATGAGGGGGACGATCGAAAACAACATAGATGATTTTATCGGCAAATTCTGCGAATTTATCCCGGTCGAAATTCAGCGGTTTTGGCTTGCCGGTAAAGGTGTGTGTGGACTCAACGATAACAAACTTGTCGACGACGTCAGACAGGGTATGCAACCGTAACGACAAAAGCATATCTTCGTCATAATATAAAAAACAGTCGTAAATCATTAGCGTGTTCAACCAGAGTAATTTGGATTTTGTTTATAATCAATAAGATGTAACCACTAGCGACGTGGTATAAACATCAAAAAAGTAACCGTGGAATAAAGAGTAATGGTTAAATTTATTAGTTAACTCATTATTCAATATTTATATTTATAATGCCGTTAAATATTCTAGCAAAAATCACACATTAAGCGTGGTTATATTGCTAATTCATTCAAAAAATGAGCTGGAGCTTGCACATTCTGGAGTCAGGATAAGAGAGGTTATTGTGCAGGGTCACAGAAATGCAGGCAATAAAAAAGCAGCTATGGCTAGCTGCTTTGAAGGAGGTTTTGGTCGGCACGAGAGGATTTGAACCTCCGACCCCGGACACCCCATGACCGTGCGCTACCAGGCTGCGCTACGTGCCGACACGTGGGGTTAATACTACTCAAAACGACGTTGATTGCAAGTGGCCGGCTGTGTGAGTGCTATGAATTTAAACACCTTTATCGCACTTGAGGCCAGAAGGGCAAGCGTGCCTGGCCCAAAACATAGCCGGTAAACTTCGCCATTCACGCCTGTCAGTTAGCGATAAACCGCTTCTCTTCTGTCAGTACCTGCAGCAGCAGGCCCAACTGCGGTTTATGGTCTTTCAGGCGATGACCATTCTTATCCCACGCGGTGTAGCTACCGCTGTTATCCAACACCAGCGTCACGTCAGGGGTGGTGATCACCAGCTGGCGCTCGTTGGTGCTGGCTACCCAGTCATGGCGGCGCTGCGCTGCGAACAGATCTTCACCCTGAGAATAGTCAGCCGCAGGGGTGCTGACGTGCAACAGGCGCTGCATCAGCGTGGTCATAATATCCTGATGGTCGGTCAGCTTGTTCACCTGCTGCGCTGGCGTGTTCGGCCAGTGAACAATCAACGGCACCTGAAGATTCGCCCGATTGCCCAGACTGTTATCGCCATCCAACGCCACGCCATGCTCGGCGGTGATCACCACCACGGTTTTATCCAGCAGGCCTTTCTCCTGCAGCGTGGTCAGCACCTGCTGAATTTGCTTGTCCACATCGGCCGCAGTGCGGTTATAGCGGCGGGCAATATTCTTGCCGCCGTTGTCCGGGGTGTCGTTGCCATCCAGCGAAAGATAGGAGAACCACGGCGAGCTTTGTGATTTCTGCCCTTCAAGCCAGCGTTGCCATTGCGCGGTGGTCTGCGCATTCGACTGCGGCTGCGAAGGCGGCAACGAATAATCCGCTAACAGCGCCTGACGGTATAACGGTGAGGCAAAGCCATCCGCGGCAAACAGGCCAAACTGATAGCCTTGTTTGCCCAGTGAATCCACCAGCGCAGAAGGAACGCGGTTGGAGAGCACGCCGTCCATATAGCTGGCGGAAATACCGTAAAACAGGCCAAATAATCCACTGTCTGCATTGTTGCCGGAGCTGTAATGCTGCGTGAAGCGGACGTTCTGCTGAGCAAATTGCGCCAGATGCGGCAGCGATTTGGCTATCGTCGACTCATTCAAACCGTCGACGGTGATAATCAGTAAATTACTGCCGGTGCCCTTATCGCGGAAGGTGATGTCGTTCAGCGGATAGGCCACGGACACCGCTTCAGGATTACCCTGTTGCACCAGCCGGCGCTGATACTCCTGCGCATCCAGCAGACCGTGCTTCTCAAGGAAGCGCCGCGCGGTCATCGGATAGGATAACGGCAGATTGGAACGCTGCATGGTAATCGGGCGATAGAAGTTGGCGTCAGCCCAGATATACATCAGGTGGCTGGTAAAGAACGCCACAATAAACAGCACCGCCAGCGGCTTACCGAAACTGCGCCGGTTAAGGCTGCGCAGCTTCTGCCAGCTCCAGGTGGCAAACAGCATCTCCACCAGGAAAATAGCCGGCACGCTGATAAACATCAGCTGCCAGTCACGCGCCATCTCGGTCTGATCGGGATTGACCACCAGCTCCCACACCACCGGATTAAGGTGCAGGTGGAAGCGGTTAAAGACGGCACTGTCGATCAGGATCAGCGTCAGGCCAGCCGTGGCGATAATGGCCGAAAGGAAGCGCAGCAACCTCTGGGACATCACCACAAAGGTGAGCGGGAAGACGATCAGCAGATAGGCGGCAAAAACGATAAAGCTGAAGTGACCCATCCAACTGGTGAACGCATAAATGCGCCCGGCCAGCGAGGCTGGCCAGTCGGAGACAAACAGGTAACGGCTGCCAAGAATAAAGGCAAAGATGATATTAAAGAGGGCGAACCAATGCCCCCAGCTAATCATCTGGGAGACTTTCTCTCGGTAGCGCTGCCGATTGGTTACCATAACAGGGTCAGGATCATCAAATTAATGGGCTTTATCATCGCGCACGGAAGCCTGTAAAGCCTCGGCGAACGAGCGTGCCAGCGAGCGGCGTTGAGCCGGTGCTACGCTGGTATTTAACAAATTGGTAACCATATTTCCCAGTACCATCAGGGAAAGATCGGTTGGGGCCTTGTCTTTTTCAAGTACATGGGCCAGTTCAGCGAGGAGTTTCTCCACGCGGTCGTCACTGTAGCGAGATAATTGTGGCATAACGTCGAATTTATTGAGTATTAAAGGGCGGCATCTTACCGTAAAACCGGGATTTTTTCTGCACTTTTATCGTCAGTATCAGGTTAATGTTGTTGCCTGTTGATCGTAGCGACACTCGGTGATTGAATACGCGCCTACGTTAAAAGGAGAGTCTACCATGAGTCTGGATATCGAGCAGATTGCCCTCCACCAGCTGATCAAGCGCGATGAACAGACGCTTGAGCTGGTGCTGCGCGAATCGCTGCTGCCTGCCAATGCGCCCGTCACCGAAATGATGGAAGAGTTGCACCGCGTTTACAGCGCCAAGAGCAAGGCTTATGGCCTGTTTAATGAAGAGAGCGAACTGGCGGATGCGTTGCGTAACTGCCGCAAAGGCGAAGACGATTTTCTGGCTTTCAGCCGGGCAGCCACCGGTCGCCTGCGTGATGAGCTGGCCAAATACCCGTTCGCTGAAGGCGGCATCGTGCTGTTCGGCCATTATCGCTATCTGGCGGTAGAGTATTTGCTGGTTGCCGTGTTGAACAGCCAGAACAGTATGCGCGTCAATGAAGCGCTGGATATCAGCAGCACCCATTATCTTGATATCAATCATGCGGATATCGTTGCACGCATCGATTTGACGGAATGGGAAACCAATCCGGAATCCACCCGCTACCTGACCTTCCTGCGGGGGCGCGTGGGCCGCAAAGTTTCCGACTTCTTTATGGATTTCCTCGGTGCCAGCGTCGGTCTGGATACCAAAGCGCAAAACCGGGGTCTGTTGCAGGCGGTTGATGACTACTGTTCTGAGGCCAGCCTCGATAAAAACGAGCGGCAGAACTACCGTCAGCAGGTGCACAGCTATTGCAGCGAGCAGTTAAAAGCCGGTGAAGAGATCGAGCTGGAAGGCTTGTCCAACGAGCTGGCGCCGCTGGGGGAGAAAACCTTCCAGGCGTTCACTCAGGAGCAGGGTTACGAGCTGGAAGAGAGCTTCCCGGCCGATCGCGGTACGCTGCGTCAGCTGACCAAGTTCGCCGGAAGCGGCGGCGGAATGACGCTGAACTTCGATGCATTGCTGTTAGGCGAACGTATTTTTTGGGATCCGGCGACCGACACGCTGACCATTAAAGGCACGCCACCAAACCTGCGCGACCAGCTGCAGCGTCGGAGCAGCGGCGGTTAAGGCAAAAAAAAACGCCGCATAAGCGGCGTTTTCTTCAAACGATTTCGGTCAGGCGATTAAGCGCGAACGAAGTCGATGTGGTGCAGTTTTGGCTTGAACGGGTGACGCTGAACAGCCTGCACTTTTACTTTTTCTTCTTTACCGTTGACGACCAGGGTCAGAACGTCAGTGTAGAAACCAGGCTTAGCCTGGATGTTCATTACTGAGTCGTGATCCAGTTCGATAGCTATTGGTGCAACTTCACCGCCATAGATGATGGCTGGGAATTTGTTAGCTAAACGCAGGCGGCGGCTCGCACCCTTGCCCTGCTCTTTACGTTCTTCAACATTGATAGTGAACATTGTTCAATCTCTTTATCTGATGATCCTGTTACAGGCGACCCAGCAACAGGTTGGAGTGTTCAACTTTTGCATTAGCAAAAGCGGGGCGAAGTATAGCCCAACTAAGGCTGTGCGGGCAATGTATTAAAGCGGATGCCTTAACGAAGTTCGTTGGCGCGGCGGTAGCGGCCCTGATAATCGAACATCTTCTCACGGATCTGCCAGTAATGACGCTGCTTGCGGGCCACCACAAAGTCCGGCTGGCGCAGCAGCGGCTGCAGGGCGACGATATCCGCAGCGGTTTTCCAGCCGAGCGGCACGCCCGGTGCACGCTGATGCGGACGCAGGAAAATCTGCTCGAAGGCGGTTCGTTGCGCCGGCGTGGTGAGTCGGAACCGCTCGCTGACTTCCGTTGCCTCTTCATCGTAATAGCGCGCCTTCAGCCATTCTCCCTTCTCATCAGCACCGCTTTCCAGCACCATCGCGGCACACCGCAGCACCAGCGCATCCTTCAGTTTCAGCGCCGCCTTCAGCATATCGTCGGGATCGACGAGGATCGCGTCACACTGGTGACATCTTCGCGCGGCAATATCGTTTTCGGCATTACAGTGCGGGCAGCTTTTGAAACGGAAGCGGAAATCGCACTGTTCGCGTTCGCCGTCATCGTCTTCCAGCACGCCCTGACAGCGGCGGCCAAAATGCTCGATGATGGTGCCATCGGCGGTGGTTTTTCCCCAGAAGGTATTGGCAAAGCCGCAGGCAGGGCAAAACACCTGCACCGGCTGGTTGTCGCTTTTGCCTTTCGGCGCGCCGACTTCAGGGGTGAAAATATCGTGGGGGTTGCCGGCATAATCGAGGATCAGGCAGTCGGTTTTTCCTGGGGACAGGCGCAATCCCCGTCCGACGATTTGCTGATAGAGGCTGACCGATTCCGTCGGCCGCAGGATGGCGATCAGATCGACATGCGGGGCATCAAAACCGGTGGTCAGCACCGCAACGTTGACCATATAACGCAGTTCGCGGGCTTTAAATGCGGTAATCAGCGCATCGCGCTCAGGGCCTGGCGTTCCGGCGCTGATCAGCGCTTTACTGCCGGGCAGCAGGCCCAGCACCTCTTTCGCATGTTCAACCGTTGAGGCAAAAATCATTACGCCCTGGCGATCCTGCGCGAACTCGACGATCTGCTGAATGATATGCGGGGTGATGCGCTGTTGCTGCTTCAGTTCACGGTTGAGATCGGCTTCGCTAAACAGACCATTCTCGTTAGCGGTCAAACGGCTGAAATCGTATTGCACCACCGGCATATCCAACCGTTCAGGCGGCACCAGAAAGCCATGCTTAATCATATAGCGCAGCGGCAGTTCATAGATGCAGTCGCGGAAAAGCGCGCGTTCGTTGCCGCGCACCATACCGTGGTAATGGAACTGGTAAATCCAGCCTTTGCCGAGCCGGTAGGGTGTGGCGGTCAGGCCCAGCAGACGAAGGTGAGGATTGCGCTGGCGCAGATGCGCGAGGATTTGCTGATACTGGCTGTCGTCGGCATCGCTGATGCGGTGACATTCATCGACGATCAGCAGGGTGAATTCCGCATCGAACTGCGCCAGATTGCGTGCCACGGACTGCACGCTGCCAAAAACCACTTTGCTGCGGCTCTCTTTGCGTTGCAGCCCGGCGGCAAAGATATCGGCTTCCAGACCGTAAGCCTGATATTTGCTGTGATTTTGCGCCACCAGCTCTTTCACATGCGCGAGGACCAACACCCGACCTTTTGCCAGACGGGCAAGTTCAGCAATCACCAGGCTTTTGCCCGCACCGGTAGGCAGCACGATAACGGCGGGCTGATGGGAGCGACGGAAGTAGCTGAGCGTGGCATCAACCGCTTCCTGTTGATAAGGGCGTAGGGTAAACGACATGAATTTTCAGGCAATCTGGGAGCAAAACCGCATTATGCCACGAAAGCGGCATTGATGCCTGTCAGCCTCTGTGCCTGAGGCCTAACTCCCGATATACTGTGGGTTCATTTCGAAATTCTCTCTTCAAACGTGCCGGTTAGCGGTGCGTCGGTTTCATTCTCATTTAAACAGGCAGTGCAGATTTAATGCGACTTGATAAATTTTTGTCTCAGCAACTGGAAATCAGCCGGGCGATTGCCCTTCGTGAGCTACGGGCTCATAAAGTCACCGTAGACGGGGAAGTGGTCAGGCAGGGAGCCTTCAAGCTCAAGCCGGAAAACCAGGTAGAATATGACGGTAATCCGCTGCACCTGCAGTTCGGGCCGCGCTACTTTATGCTGAACAAGCCACAAGGCTACGTCTGCTCTACTGACGATCCGGATCATCCTACCGTGCTGTATTTCCTCGAAGAGCCCACCGCCTACAAACTGCATGCGGCAGGGCGACTGGACATCGATACCACCGGCCTGGTACTGATGACCGATGACGGTCAGTGGTCACACCGGATTACTTCTCCTCGCCATCATTGCGAAAAAACCTACCTGGTAACGCTGGAGTCACCGCTTGCCGATGACACCGCCGCGCAGTTCACGGCGGGTGTACAGCTGCACAACGAGAAAGACCTGACCAAACCCGCCACGCTGGAAGTGGTCAGCGAGTGCCAGGTGCGTCTCACCATCAGCGAAGGACGCTATCACCAGGTGAAACGGATGTTTGCAGCGGTGGGTAACCACGTTGTGGCATTACACCGTGAGCGCATTGGTGCCATTGTGATGGATGAAGACCTGGGAGAAGGGGAATATCGCCCACTGACGGCAGAAGAAATTGCCAGTGTGGTCGTTCCCCGCTAATAACATTTAAAGATCAAACCGGAAGTGAGGAGCAATGAGGGTGCGTAAGGACAAGAACTCATCAGTGGGACTGGTGGTGATCCTCGGCCTGTTGGCCATGTTAATGCCGTTGTCGATTGATATGTACCTGCCTGCGCTACCGCAAATTGCTCGTGAATTCGGGGTGTCGGCAGGCAGCGTGCAGATGACGCTGAATATCTACATTCTTGGATTTGCCCTGGGTCAGCTAATTTATGGCCCGCTGGCCGACAGCTTTGGCCGCAAACCGGTGATTGCCGCCGGCACGCTGATTTTTGCCGTCGCGGCCGCGGCCTGTGCGATGTCGCAAACCATCGACCAGCTGATCTTTATGCGCCTGTTGCATGGCCTGTCGGCGGCGGCCGGCAGCGTGGTGATCAGTGCGTTAATGCGTGATACCTACTCGAAAGAGGAGTTTTCACGCATGATGTCGTTTGTGATGCTGGTGACCACTATCGCCCCGCTGATGGCGCCGATTGTCGGTGGCTGGCTGCTGTTGCTGTGGAGCTGGCACGCCATTTTCTGGACCATCTCCGGCGCGGCTGTCATCACCACCGTGCTGGTGGTCACGCAGATTAAAGAGACGCTTCCCAAAGATAAGCGGCAAAAATTCCATCTGCGCACCACGATGGGTAACTTCCTGTCGCTGTTCCGCCATAAGCGGGTATTCAGCTATATGCTGGCCAGCGGCTTCTCGTTTGCCGGGCTGTTCTCTTTCCTTAATGCCGGGCCGTTTGTCTATATTGAGCTGAACCACATCACGCCGCAGGATTTTGGCTACTACTTTGCGCTTAACGTGGTGTTCCTGTTCCTGATGACCCTGCTGAACAGCCGTTCGGTGCGCCGTTTCGGCCCGCTGGCGATGTTCCGCTTCGGGCTGCTGGTGCAGTTCACCATGGCGGTGTGGATGGTGATCGTCAGTGCGCTTAACCTTGGCTTCCTGCCTCTGGTGTTTGGCGTGGCAATGTTTATCGGCTGCGTGGCGATGGTGTCATCGAATGCAATGGCGGTGATCCTCGAAGAGTTTCCGCATATGGCGGGTACCGCGTCTTCACTGGCCGGGACGTTACGCTTTGGTGTCGGTGCGCTGGTGGGGGCGTTGCTTTCCACGCTGTCATTCCAGAGCGCCTGGCCAATGGTGGGATCTATCTTTATCTGCGCGACCCTGTCCATCCTGCTGTTCATCTACGCCACCCGTCCACGTAAGGGCGCGGCTGCCTGATACCGACTGTGCGTCGCAAGGCGCACAGCTTATTCCCTGTCACATCCCTTCTTTCCAGACCTTGCCTGAATGCTTTACCCGCACTAATGTTATAGATATGTGAAAATAACCCAACGAAAAGTTACCTTCATGCAACAAAAGGGGTTGTTATCACGCCGTTAACGCGGTAAATATAACGTTAAAATGAGAGGTACTTCTCAAAAATAAGCCATTCTCATGGCAACGTTTACGGCTTTGGCCGCTGGAAGACTGCAGTACCGGTCTGGGGAGTTCGGGTGAATACGTTACAACATTCGGTGGTACACCGTTTACCGCAAAGTTATCGTTGGGGCGCAGGGCCAACCGGCACCTGTGTCGAACCGCTTATTCTTAACAGCATCACTGCCGATGACGATCTGGTCGGTCTGACGCTGCTCAGCCATCAGGGCGCGCAGGCGTGGGACATTATGCAGATGATTAAAGACGCGCTGGCTGAAATCCAGCTCGATTGTGCCGTGGTGGAGTGGGGAGGGGAACCTTGCCTGTTTGTCTCACGTCATGATGAGTGCACCACCACCTGTCGCCTGAAAAACTTCGGCGTGGGCATTGCAGAAACCCTTAAAGACTCTTCTGCCTGAACGTATCAGGCAGAGAGTGACTCAGGCCAGTGACAGCAGCTGGCGGGTATAGTCGGCTTTCGGGGCAGCGAACAGCTGTTCGCACTCTCCCTGTTCCACCACTTCTCCTTCCCGCAACACCACCACCTGATGACAGAGCGAGCGCACCACCTGTAAATCGTGGCTGATAAAGATATACGCCAGCCGGTGGGTGTTTTGCAGTTTTTTCAGCAGGGCCAGAATCTGCTTCTGCACCGAGCGATCGAGGGAAGAGGTCGGTTCATCCAGAATGATCAGCTGCGGTTCAAGGATCAGCGCGCGGGCAATCGCAATGCGCTGGCGCTGGCCACCGGAGAATTCTGCCGGATAGCGGTGGCGCGTTTCCGCATCCAGCCCCACTTCCTCCATCGCCGCAATCACTCTGGCTTCGCGCTGGGCCGCGTTCAGATCGGGATGATGCACCTGCAAGCCTTCGGCAATAATCTGCAGCACGTCAAGGCGCGGATTCAGCGACGAGTTGGGATCCTGGAAAACCACCTGCACCTGACGACGAACCGGCAGCATCTGACGACGATCCCACTGATGAAGCGGCCGATCGTTAAACCAGATCTCGCCTTCGGACTGGATCAGGCGGAGCAGCGCCAGCCCGGTGGTGCTTTTACCGGAGCCAGACTCGCCAACCAGCCCAAGACTTTCGCCGGGCCGCAGGGTAAAGCTTAACGACTTCAAAGCATGATGGTAGCCGGTGATGCGCCGTAAAAAGCCCTGTTTAATCGGAAAGGCCACCCGCAAATTTTCAACCCGCAACAAGGGCTCAGCATCGACGTCTGCCGGCTCCGGCCGACCTTCCGGTTCGGCGTTCAGCAGCGCCTGGGTATAGGCATGTTGCGGCGCACTGAACAGTTGTGTGGTGCTATTGGTTTCCACCGCCTGGCCGTTGCGCATCACCACCACATTGTCTGCCAGCTGCCGGACAATCCGCAGATTATGGGTAATAAACAGCAGGCCCATATTCAGCTCCTGCTTTAACTCGCGCAGCAGCGTCAGGATTTGCGCCTGCACGGTCACATCCAGCGCGGTGGTCGGTTCATCGGCAATCAACAGCTGTGGCTGCGTCAGCAGCGCCATGGCGATCATCACGCGCTGACGTTCGCCGCCGGAAAGCTGGTGCGGAAAATCATTCAGCCGTTTCGCCGCCTGGCGGATGCCAACCCGATCGAGACAGCTCAGCATCTCCGCGCGCGCCGCCTCTTTACGCATCCCGCGATGCAGCGACAGCACTTCGTACAGCTGTTTCTCAATGCTGTGCAACGGGTTCAGCGAGAT
Organism: Erwinia sp. QL-Z3; assembly: GCF_004551645.1. Taxonomy (NCBI): domain Bacteria; kingdom Pseudomonadati; phylum Pseudomonadota; class Gammaproteobacteria; order Enterobacterales; family Erwiniaceae; genus Erwinia; species Erwinia sp. QL-Z3. The sequence continues at coordinate 4,643,124 of NZ_CP037950.1, read as the reverse complement.
CATCGGTTCCTGAAAAATCATCGCCATGCGGTTGCCACGCAGCCCGCGCAACGTGCGTTCATCGGCCTTCAGCACATCCTGGCCGTTAAACAGGATTTCCCCCTGCGGATAAATTACCGGCGGCGTGGGCAACAGACGCATCATTGACAGTGCGGTCACGCTTTTGCCGGACCCCGACTCGCCGACCAGCGCCAGCGTTTCGCCAGCACCCACCGACAGCGACAGGTCACTGACCACCTGGCGGTCAACGCCCGCCTGGCGGAAGGCAATGCTTAAATTTTTAACGGTCAGCAGCGTCATCAGTACACCTTACTGGGGTCAAAGGCGTCGCGAACCGCTTCACCGATAAAAATTAACAGCGACAGCAGGATCGCCAGCGAGAAGAAGGCGGTGATGCCAAGCCAGGGCGCCTGCAGATTATTTTTGCCCTGCAACAGCAGTTCACCCAGCGAAGGCGAACCGAGCGGCAGGCCAAAGCCAAGGAAGTCCAGCGAGGTCAGCGTGGTGATCGAGCCACAGAGGATAAACGGCAGATAGGTCAGCGTGGCGACCATCGCGTTGGGCAACATGTGGCGCGACATGATTTTACGGTCGCTGACGCCCAGCGCCTGCGCAGCACGAATGTAGTCGAAGTTGCGGGTGCGCAGAAATTCCGCCCGGACCACGCCCACCAACTGCATCCAGCCAAACACCACCGTAATTGCCAGTAGCCACCAGAAACCCGGTTGGATGACGCTCGACAACAGAATAATCAGGAACAGCGTTGGCATCCCGGACCAGACTTCAATAAAGCGCTGGCCCCATAAATCCACTTTGCCGCCGTAATAGCCCTGCGAGGCGCCAACAATCACCCCAATCACGCTGGAAATCAGCGTCAGCATCAGGCCAAACAGCAGGGAGATGCGCATACCGTAGAGGATGCGCGCCAGCACATCGCCGCCGTTGGCGTCGGTGCCCAGCCAGTTCTGCGCTGAAGGTGGGGAAGGGAAGGGCACCGTGGTGGCAAAGTTAATGGTGCCGTCACCGAAGCGGATCGGCGCCCAAATCGCCCACCCTTCCTTATCAATACGCGACTTCAGCCAGGGATCCTGATAATCCGCTGCGGTGGCCAGCGGGCCGCCAAAATCGGTTTCTTCATAATCGATGACCAGCGGGAAATAGGTGCGGTCGTGATAATGCACCAGCAGCGGCTTGTCGTTGGCCAGCAGCTCGGCACCCAGGCAGAGCACAAACAGCATGGCAAAAATCCACAGCGACCAGTAACCGCGGCGGTTATGACGGAATCGCGCCCAGCGCGCCTGATTAACGGGGCTTAAGCGGCTCATTATCGTCCCTCAAAATCAATGCGCGGATCGACCAGCGTATAAGTGATATCGCTAAGGATATTCAGCAGCAGGCCAATCAGCGTGAAAATATACAGCGTGCCAAACATCACCGGATAGTCGCGCTGAATAGTGGCGTCATAGCCCAGCAGGCCCAGGCCATTGAGTGAGAACATCACTTCGATTAACAGCGAGCCGGTGAAAAACATGCTGATAAAGGTGGCCGGGAAACCGGCAATCACCAGCAGCATGGCGTTACGGAACACGTGGCGATAGAGAATTTTCTTCTCATCCAGCCCTTTGGCACGGGCGGTCACCACATACTGCTTGCGAATCTCATCCATAAACGAGTTCTTGGTCAGCATGGTCAGGGTGGCAAAGCCGCCAATGACCGTGGCTATCACCGGCAGGGTAATGTGCCAGAGATAATCTCCAATCTTGCCGTACCACGGCAGCGAATCAAATTGCGCTGACACCAGGCCGCGCAGCGGGAACCAGTCGAGATAGCTGCCGCCGGCAAACAGCACGATCAATAAAATACCGAACAGGAAGGAGGGAATGGCATAGCCGATAATGATCAGCGTGCTGCTCCAGATATCGAAGGCGCTGCCGTTGCGCACCGCTTTTTTGATCCCCAGCGGAATGGAGACCAGATAAATGATCAGCGTGCTCCATAACCCGAGGGTGATGGAGACCGGCAGGCTGTCCTTGACCAGTTGGAGCACCGAGCTGCTGCGGAACAGGCTGTCGCCAAAATCAAAGCGGGCATAGTTCCACAGCATGGTGAAGTAGCGTTCATACAGCGGTTTATCAAACCCGTAGCGTTTAGTGATCTCAGCGATCACTTCCGGGTCTAAGCCGCGCGAGCCGCGATACTGGCTGTCACCGGGATTAGCACTGAGTTTGGCCCGGCTCTGACTTTCACCGCTGTTGCCGCCCGGCATGCCGGTGGTCTGGCCAAACTCAATATTCGCCAAAGCCTGATCGACCGGCCCACCGGGCGCAATCTGCACGATAAAGAAATTGATGGTGATGATCGCCCACAGCGTTGGGATCACCAGCAGCAGTCTGCGGAGTAAATAAGCGCCCAATCCTGACTCCTTAACGACGTTGGGCCGGCAGCTGCGCGGCTTTGTTCACATCATACCACCAGTTATCGAAGCCCAGAGAATAGGTCGGGCGGGTCGATGGCATTGAAAACTTATTCCAGTAAGCATACCGGTTGGTGGCGTTATACCACATCGGGATCATGTAATAACTCCAGGTCAGCACCCGATCCAGCGCGCGACCCAACGGCAGAAGCGCGGCCCGATCGCCCTGATGCTGGTTGATCTGGGCGATTAGCCCATCGAGAACCGGGTTCATCACATGCGGGCGGTTATAGCTGGAACTGATAAAAGAGGACGCCCAGTAGAATTGCAGATTGCTGTCCGGAAAGGTCATCGCCGGGTAGGGCGAGGGCAGCATATCAAAATCACTTTTGCGCAGGCGCGCAAGATACTGCGAGCTGTCGACCTGGCGAACGTTCAGCGTGATGCCCAATCTGCTCAGGGTATGCTGGAAAGGCAGTACCCACTGATCGTTGCCGCCACTGCGCAGCAACAGTTCAAAGGTAAAGGGCTTGCCGGTTTTCACATTGGTCAGCTTCTGATTTTTAAGCTCCCAGCCGGCCTGTTTCAGCAGCGCCAGCGCCTTAAGCAAATTCGCCCGGTCATAGCCGCTGCCGTCGGTTTTCGGTGGCTGATAAATTTGTGAAAACACCTCATCCGGTATTTTGCCTTTTAAGGGGCCCAGCAGCTCAAGCTCTTTGGCATCCGGATAGTTTCGCGCGGCATATTCGGTGTTCTGGAAATAGCTGTTGGTACGGTTATAGGCATGGTAGAACAGCGCTTTATTCATCCATTCAAAATCAAAGGCGAGGGAGATCGCTTCCCGCACCCGACGATCGCTGAACTGCGGTTTTTGCACGTTAAACGCCAGCCAGCTGCTGGCAGTGGCCACATCATTCGGCTGTTCGTCTTTGGTAATAAAGTGATTCTCAAAGTTCTTGCCGCGATATTGTGTTGCCCACTTTTTGGCCGACCCTTCGGTGCGAAAATCAAAGGCACCGGCTTTAAAGGCTTCAAATGCCACGTTGTCATCAAGGTAATAGTCGTAGCGCAGCGTATCGAAATTAAACCGTCCTTTATTCACCGGTAAATTGGCGGCCCAGTAATCCTTCACGCGAGAATAGGTGATCGACTGGCCCACTTTATACGCGGTAATGCGATAAGGGCCGCTGGATAACGGCGGGCTGGCGAGCGGTTCGCCCAGATTGTGATCCTTCCAGAATTTCTCTGGAAATACCGGCGTCGAGAGCAGGGAAAGCATTTTATCGCGATCGCTTTCAGACAATTCAAAGCGCACGGTCAGGCGGGAAATGGCTTTCGCCGTCACGCCTTTATAAAACACGCGATACTGCGGCACGCCTTCGGTCATAAATTTATGGAAGGTGAAGGCAACGTCTTCGGCGGTGATCGGCGATCCGTCCTGGAATCGCGCCTGCGGGTTCAGCGTCACTTCCACCCAGCGGCTATCATCCGGATAACGGGCGAACTCGGCAATCAACGGATAATAGCTGCCGGTTTCATCATCGGAGGTGGTGAACAGGGAATCATATAAGGTGTCTGTACCGGCACCGGGATTGCCGCGCATCGCAAAGCGGTTGAAGTTGTCATAGGTGCCAATCGCCGACAGCGTGACGCTGCCGCCTTTGGGCGCAGCAGGATTGGCATAGTCGTAGTGGGTGAAGTCGGTGGCGTATTTGGGTTCACCGAGTTGCGCGAAGGCATAACTCTCACTGATATTTTCAGCCTGGGCGACGGCAGCCGTCACGCTGAAGAGTAAAAAAGTAAACCAGCGCAATATCATGGTGTTATTCGGCTCCGGGAGAAAAAAAACGCACTGTGCAAGCGTAGCAGCAGGAGAACAGGCGAAGCAATGCGTAAATCCCGCTCTTTACGCTTCCAGACAGTCGTTGGCCGACAGGGACACAGGACCCCGCGCCCGCTCTTCATTAAAATATTCAATCAGCTGGGAAACCGTACGCGGGCGGCTGAAATAAAACCCCTGCATATAGGTGACGCCGTGCTGAAGCAGCCACCTGACCTGCTGCTGGGTTTCCACCCCTTCGGCAACGGTGCGTAAATTAAGCGTTCTGCCCAGCGTTAATACGGTATCCAATACCGGTGAGGTAACGGTTTGCAGGCCAATACTTTGCACAAAGCCGCGATCGATTTTTAAATAATCGAACTTAAACTGTTCCAGATAGATTAATGCGCTGTGCCCGGTGCCAAAGTCGTCAATGGCAATGCGGATCCCCTGCTGGTGGATCCAGTCGAACACTTCATCAGCATTATTCTTTTCCACCATCGTCCGTTCGGTAATTTCGAAAATGTAGCTGAAGTGGTTAACGGGCATCGAAGCCAGCCAGTTTTTCACGTCCTGAATAAAACCGGCATCAATAAGGTGCTTGGGAGAAAGATTTAATCCCAGGCTCACGCCGGCAGGCACCGCATGGCGAAATTTGTGCGCATCCCTGGCGACCAGCTGAAACAGATGACGGGTCAGCGGGATAATCATATTTTTCCCTTCGGCATAGCTGATAAAGGTATCTGGCGAGATAGGGCCTTCCGTTGGGTGCGTCCAGCGCAGCAGCGCTTCCAGTCCTACCGCTTTGCCGGTGGAGACTTCGACCACCGGCTGATACTCCACATGAAACTCACCGCGCTTAATACCCAGCAGGATCTCCTTGCCGGGCTTTATTTTCAGCGTCATCAGCAGGAAGCAGCCGCTGCCGCCGAGCAGACCCAGCAGTAACCCCGCCAGCAGGATCAGATTGATATCCTTTGCCGGCAAGGTTTTGCCATACAGCTGCAGGGTCATGCCATAGCCAGGAATGGCGATGGTTTTAAGTGGTGAAGCGGGGAGGTCTTTAACGGAAATGACCCGTCGCTGCCAGGTGGTCAGCGCATTATTGCCTGCCACGATGGCCATACCGCTGACTTCCTGCTGCGTTGCGGCCATCAGCAGATAATCGGTAAGATTAATATTTAGCGTGGTCAGGACACCACTTCCCTGAGAGCCTGGGCCTTTTAACCACAAGGCAATCGCCGGTTTACCGGGCACCATTGGCGTGTCGGCAAGGAGCTGGATATCTGACGCGTGACTGGTTTGCGTGTCGGGTGACAGCCGGGAAACGGCGACCTGCATGGTGCCAGTCGCGGAAGAGCAAAAGGCGATATTATGACTGACCAGTAAAATGGCACGGATATTACCGGCAAAGGCGGCCTTCTGCGTCAGCGTACTGTTTACCGCAGGGCAGGAAAGGGTGGTGACTGAGAGTAACGGCGCCAGCGTCTGCCGCAGCTCCGTTAAAGAATGAATGACGTAATTTTGGGTTTCGCTGGCCAGCCGGTCATGATTTCTGGCGCGCTGGTGCCAGAGCAAAAGCAGGGTAATGACAATAAAGAGAAAAAATAATAAGACGCCAATAGCGGCACTAAACTGGGCAATCTTGCGCGGATTGGTCACATGCCGCGTTATCGTTTTTGTCAGTGGCATTGTGGGGATCTCCGGGGAGCGCCGTTTTTTATGTCCCTGTAAACCAAAAAAAACGCTGCCGAAGCAGCGTTCTGTTATCTCGTTTTTCCGCGGACTTCAAGGGATTGAAATCAGCCAGGCATATGGCTAAGGACCCGGCGAGCTTCGCGATACCGCGTCTTCCAGTAGCTGTCGTTCAGATTCGAAATCATCACGCCGCTGCTGGTCGATGCGTGTACAAAGTTATCGTTGCCAAGATAGATACCGACATGGCGTCCGGTGGAACCGGCGCGGAACAGTACTAAATCTCCTGGGCGTAACTTGCCACGATTAATGCTCTTTCCGGTGTCTTCCTGCTCGTAAGTTGAACGAGGCAGATCGAGTCCAAACTGCTCACGGAAGGTGGTCTGTACAAATGCCGAACAATCAATGCCGCGCTTGCTGGTACCGCCAAGGCGATAGCGAACGCCTTTCCAGTCTGCATACTGATCCATCAGGCGGGATTTGATATCCCCATTTTGGACCATCTGTTCGAATTCATCCTGAGACGCTTGAAGTAAAAAGCCGTTCTGGCCCTTAACTGCATGAGTATCAGTTTGTGCATTATTGCTGGTATTCGTCGAGCTACATGCTGATAAAACTGTCGCTAACGCGACCGCGGGTAACACCCGCCAGATATATCTCAGTATTGGTTGAGACTTGACCATTATGTTTGTGATCCCTTGAGGTCCTTAACGACGAGGTCGCTAGATAAGTGATAAAACGGAACGAGATTAATTAGCGCAACAGTCTAAGACAATTCCTGAAACCCGAAATTGTGGAAAAGCGCACAGTTTTGAGTGTAAATCCTGGAATTAGTCTACGAATGCAGCCTAATGGAAATTGAGGTTACCCGAATACAAGCCCCGTGGCGAGGGGTTTTAGCGACTTTTTTATAGGATTTTATGATGTGAAACAGAAATGTAAGAATGCGCCTACAATATCGACAATCGTGAGGAAAACTTGAGGGAAATATGAGAAAAATTGGGTAAAAAAAAGGCTATGCTAAAAAAGTGAGATTAATCACGCTGGACAATGGCGTTAAGTCACCATTTTAAGAGGGCTGTAACCATAATGAAATCTTTTGAGTGTCACTTAATTAGGATGCTAACGATTTTTTAAGCCGTTAATGGCAGGACGATTTCCTGTTATCCCATTAACGGCTGGCGTTATTGCTAAGAAGATGACTGAACAGGCTTATATTTACCCGGCAAATGACGATATAACGCATTTACAATAAAGTCACTTAACGGCGTCATCAGGCACCAGCTCATGCCCACCAGCACGATTGAGAGCGAACCGACTACCACATCGGTAAACCAGTGCGCACCAATCATGATCCGTGGCGCGGCAAAGATCAGCACAATCGCCACGGCAAGCATAAATGCCCTGCGGCTGAAATAACGCAGCATAAAGCAGGCAAATATCATCAGCATCATACCGTGATCGCCAGGGAAACTATCTGCCGAGGCATCTTTCGCCGGAATGCCGGTTAATTTCGACACGTGATTCACATCCGGGAAGAATTTGGTCGGGCTGGGATGGGAAACCGGAATTAAATGGCCCAGCTGATTCAGCACCACGGCACAAATAAGCATCGCAATGCCGATCGCTAACAGGCGGCGACGGCCCACGGGCGTTTCACGGCGCCAGAAATGCAGATAAAGCGCACCCATTGCTAACAACGACACGCCATCAAACGCGCGGAAGTTAGTGATAGCCAACAGCCAAAGCAGCGGCTTGCTGGTCACCAGATGAGTGTTGAACCAATAGAAAAGGTCTTTATCTATCGGAAACCAAAAGCCATGGTTTTCAGGCAGATACCATGAGAAAAACAGCGCAAATCCCAGCGCGTTCAGCACCAGGATCATCAGTAAACGTTTAGTCGTCATTTGTGTTAAGGATTTATTAAGAAATAATAACCGGGCAGATTAACCCGTGAAAGTTAAACGAAGTTTCAACAAAGCAGATTGTAGTTCATTCCAGTCGGCTTCTCCTTCATGGATCATCTCAATACGACTGTCCGGTGGGGAAGACGCGCGGGTTTCGATATGAAAGTCGTCTCCCTGACGGTTCACACTGACTAATCCCTCCGCAATGCGCATAACGCCTTTCACGCGGGAAACCGGCGCCAGCCGGACCCACTCCAGCAGCCCGATGGTGTCGAACACCGTATCCGCGTCGAATATCCAGCCGCAGGCATGATAACCCTGGCCAGCATTCAACGACCGCCGCCAACGCGCGCCCGAGGTCAGTGCCAGCGCCGCGAGGCCCGACTGCGGTTGTGAACGCGAATGGGCGTGATGCTGACCTGCTGGCAGCTGACGCAGATTGATGCGCGGTTCGGCCAGCAGAGCGTGATCAATTTTGCCAAAGTGGGTGGTAACAACGGGCCGCTGATGTTCATCGGCTGCCTGCCACTGCGCCAACGCGTCTTTATCTGCCTGCTGCCAGCGATCTTCTTTATTGGCGACGATAATGTCCGCGGCCGCCAGCTGGTCGCGGAAATTTTCATTTTCCACCACGCGTGGGTCGGCAAGCTGGCGAGGATCCAGCACACATAAAGAGGCATCCAGCGTCAGCCACGGACGGTAAACCTCGGCGGACAGCATATCGAGGATCTGTTTGGGATGGCCTAAACCGGTCGGTTCAATCAGCAGGCGATCGGGCTTCGCCTGCCTCAGCAGCACATTCAACCCGACCTGCATCGGTAATCCATTGACGCAGCACATGCAGCCGCCCGGGATCTCTTTCAGGATCGCACCGCTGTCTGCCAGCAGGGCACCATCAATGCCGACTTCACCAAACTCATTGACCAGCACGGCCCACTGCTCATTTTCGGGTTTATTGGCCAGCAGGTGCAGCAGGGTTGTGGTTTTGCCACTGCCTAAAAAGCCGGTGATCAGGTTTACGCGGGTCATCTCTCACTCCAGACATTTAAGACTAAAAAATTTAAGTTTTCGCCAATAGTGCCGATCTGTTTATCTCAACGCCCAGCTACGCTCAACAGGTGTAGAACAACAGTATGAGGTTTCTATGAACGGCATTAAATCGGTTGTGGTGATGGTGCTTTTGACCTCATGGACGAGTCATGTTCTGGCACAGGAGACGTCGGGGAGAACCGCCTCAGGAGTGATTACATTCCAGGGCGCAATTGTGGAGTCTGGCTGTGATATGTCTGTCCGGAAGAGTCAGGTTCAAAGCCTCTGCTACCGGCAGGGAAAAAACCAACTGACGACCTCTTCATTGATGGCAAATCAGGCGTTGCCGAAAGGGGTGGGACGATCGGATTTTCGCTGGTTGGATCCGGCACATAAGTTTGGCGAACTCACCGTCAACTATAATTGATTTGTTATAATATAACAATTACGGCGATGCGCTGCGCATCGCCGGTTAACATCGTTAGTCTGCGCGGCTCATGTAGCGACGCTCAGCGATATGAATACGAATTTTATCGCCATTGCTCAGGTATTCTGGCACCTGAACCACCAGCCCGGTGCTCATGGTCGCAGGTTTGGTCCGCGCACTGGCAGACGCCCCTTTAATCCCCGGCGTGGTTTCGACGATTTCCATATCCACCGTCTGTGGCAGTTCCAGCGCCAGAATCTGGCCATCCATGGTTAATACCTGAATACCCGGAATGCCACCTTCTGGCAGGAACAGCAGTTCTTCTTCGATCTGCTCCGACTTAAACAGGTACGGGGTGTAGTCTTCATCATCCATAAACACGTACTCATCACCGTCTATATAAGAGAAGGTGACCTGGCGGCGGCTTAAGGAGATGGTGTCGATGATCTCATCGCCCTTAAAACGCTCTTCTACCTTCAGCCCGGTACGGATATCGGTAAAACGCATTTTATACAGTGTTGAAGCACCGCGGGCACTTGGGCTCTGCACATCAATATCTTTTACTAACAGCAGTTTGCCGTTGTGGCTGACCGCCATCCCTTTTTTAATTTCATTTGCTCTTGGCATGGGTTTTATCTCGATAACAGGGCCGTGAAAAATTCTCGCGTCAAATTACTCCGGCTTGAGAATTCAGGCAAGTGCATAGCTGATTTATGCAGGAGAAAAAGCGCGGATCTTTGCGCCATCACAGGCTTTCACTAAAGAATAGCCTTCCTGACCGCCGCCTGCTATTGTCGCGCTTTACTGCTGAGGGGAATATGAAATGGAGTGCCGTGCTGCCTGTGGGGCCTGTTGTACCGCGCCTTCAATTTCATCGCCTTTGCCGGGGATGCCGAACGGCAAACCGGCGAATACCCGCTGCATTCAGCTGGACGAACAGTCCCGCTGCAAGATTTTTAACTCTCCGTTACGGCCAGCGGTTTGCGCCGGATTAAAGCCCTCGCGGGAGATGTGTAAAACCAGCCATCAGGAAGCGATGGTCTATCTGTTGGACCTTGAGCGCCAGACGGCACCTTAAGGCCGCGTCGCTTCTGCTGGATCCCGCTGAGGTTGCGCGGACTGCACCTCTTTCAGCCGCCAGATGCAGCCGGTGGCCAGCACCATCATCGCTACCGCAAACCAGAACACCGCAGCATATCCCCATATTTCGGCCACGATACCCGCCAGCGATCCGCCAATAATCCAGCCCATACGGGTGGAGTTGCTGAACAGCGTGGTTGCCGCGCCAGCCTGTCCGGGCATCAAATCCTGAAAGTAGATCATGCCGATCCCGGCCATAATGCCGATAAAGGCGGCGTTGAGCATCTGGCTTAACAGCAGCGGGATCTCGCTGGTAAACAGCAGCGTGGTGCAATAGAACAGCAGGCCAGACAGGGCCGCAATGCGCATCATCAGGCGCTTACCAAAACGTTTAGCGTAATAACCCGCCAGCAGCATAATGGGAATTTCCAGGCCTGCTGCCAGGCCCATCAACATCCCCGCCAGTTTCTCAGACAGATGCAGCGTGCCGACCACGTACAGCGGCATGGCAATCAGGTAAAGCCCGTTGCACGCCCACATTAAGGTGCACCCGCTGAACAGCAGCAAACTGTCACGGCGATTTTCCCGGGGAGCCTGTAACCGGGTGGCGGTGATCGGCCGGGTTTTGCGCATCGAAGGCAGCTTTACCCGCACAATCACCGCGCACAGGATAAAGGCCAGGGCGGCGCACAAATACATGTTCTTAAAGCCGTAACCCAGCGCCAGCATAAAGGCCAGCGGAGGGCCAATTGCCCAGGCCAGCGAAATTTGGGTGCGCATCACCGAGGTAAACATGGTGCTGCTGCGGCCCAATTTATCGCTGTGCTCACGTGCCAGCGCGAACATCTGAGGCGTGGCCGTGCTGCCGAAGGCGGACAGCACCACGCCAATCAGCAGCAGGATAAAGTAGTTGCGGTTCCAGGCGAATAACAGCGAGGCGAGGGCACCGACCAGACAGCAGATCAGGATCAGGCTTTTGCGGTCGCCCTGACGATCGGAATAGCGTGCTATTAGCTGGCTGACGAAGATCCCGGCAATGGCGTTGACGGTGAAGAACAGCCCCACCATAAACGGCCGCACGTGGACTTCACCAGACAGGAACAGGCTAAGCGTCGGGGTTTGCAGCGCGCTCGCCAGGCCGGTAATAAAGGCAACGACCAGGAAGGCAAGTGACTGAGTATCGGGCAGAATGCGGACTCTTACCGGCGGATTTTGCATGAAAAACCCTGTTCATCTTAAGGAAAACGGCTGAATTCTACGCCCAGCACAGGCAATTAAAAAGCCGTTTCATTTGTTCCAATAAAGCACAGACAAAAATCGCATTTTCTGCACCAGACGCGTCCCTGGCAGACCCTCCCGTTTGAATTCAGTTCCTTAAGGCAAACGGCGATTTCAGCAGCCGTCAGCAAACGCAACGGCAACCGCCTGGATTTTCCTGAAAAGGTCAGCAAAGTGTGCGTAGCATCAAAAATATGCTACGCCGTTAGCGGTAAAACTTGCAACCCATTGAGGATCGGGACCAAACTCATTGAAACGTTTCAGCGTTGCCTGTTCAGCTTGTTACTCCACAGTCAGCGCTTTTTTTCTCAAATTAGCTGAAACGATTCAAATTCAGCAGAGAGGAGAACTATGTTCCAGCTAGCATTGAACGCCATTCATCCCGGTGCCACCGCCGGTAATAAAGAAGAGGCCATCCACCAGGTTGCCGCTGCACTGACTTCAGCCGGTAATGTGGCGGAAGGGTATATCAACGGGATGCTTGCCCGCGAGCAGCAGACCTCCACTTACCTCGGTAACGGAATCGCTATCCCACACGGCACCACGGACACGCGTGATCTGGTGCTGCAAACGGGTGTGCAGGTATTCCAGTTCCCACAGGGGATTGCCTGGGGTGACGATCAGACCGCGTATGTGGTGATTGGTATTGCCGCCAAATCTGATGAACACCTGGCGCTTCTTCGCCAGCTGACGCACGTTCTCAGTGATGACAGCGTGGCTGAAGAGCTGAAGACCACCGACTCTGCGGAGACGCTGCGCGCCCTGTTAATGGGCGAAAAGCAGGGTACCGAATTCAAATTCGACACCTCGTTGATTGCGACCGACGTGGCCGCCAGCGACTTAATGACGTTACAGGCGCTGAACGCCGGTCGTCTGCAGCAGGCTGGCGCGGTTGATGCCAGCTTTGTCAGCAGCGTCATTTCTGGCAAGCCGCTGAATCTGGGACAGGGCATCTGGCTCAGCGACAGCACCGAAGGCAACCTGGGTAGCGCAGTGGCGGTGAGCCGCGTGGCGAATGCCTTTGATGTTGATGGCGAGAAAGCCGCGCTGCTGCTGACCGTAGCAGTGGCGGACGATAAACCAATGAGCGTGCTGAATTACCTCAGCGACCTGCTGATCCAGCAGAAAGCCGATCGCCTGTTGAGTGCGGATGCGGCGGGCATTCTGGCCTTGCTGACCAGCGACGTCTCCGAGCAGGCCGACGTGCTGACGGAAGAGTTCACTATTCGCAACGAGCATGGTCTGCATGCCCGTCCGGGTACCGCGCTGGTCACCGTCATCAAACAGTTCAATTGTGATGTTACCGTCACCAATCTCGACGGCAGCGGCAAACCGGCTAACGGACGCAGCCTGATGAAAGTGGTTGCGCTGGGCGTGAAGAAAGGCCACCGCCTGCGCTTCACCGCCAGTGGCGAAGATGCACAAGCCTGCCTGACAGCCATCGGTGAGGCGATCTCAGCGGGTCTGGGCGAGGGCGCATCATGAGCAGACGCGTTGCAACCATTACCCTGAACCCGGCTTATGATCTGGTGGGTTACACCCCGGAAGTTGAGCGGGGCGAAGTTAACCTGGTGAAAACCACCGGCCTGCACGCTGCCGGTAAAGGCATCAACGTCGCCAAGGTGCTGAAGGACCTCGGCATTGATGTCACCGTCGGCGGCTTCCTCGGCAAAGAGAATCAGGATGGCTTCCAGCACCTGTTCAGCGAGCTGGGGATTGCTAACCGTTTCCAGGTGGTTGAAGGCCGTACGCGCATCAACGTCAAGCTGACGGAAAAAGATGGTGACGTGACGGACCTGAACTTTTCCGGTTTTGAAGTCACGCCGCAGGACTGGGAGCGTTTCACTACCGACTCTCTGACCTGGCTGGGCCAGTTCGATATGGTTTGCGTCAGCGGCAGTCTGCCGGCGGGCGTGGATCCGGATGCCTTTACCGAGTGGATGACTGCGCTGCGCACTCATTGCCCATGCATCATCTTTGACAGCAGCCGTGAAGCGCTGGTAGCCGGACTGAAGGCTGCGCCATGGCTGGTGAAACCGAACCGCCGCGAACTGGAAATCTGGGCCGGACGTAAACTGCCAGATTTGCAGGACGTGATTGAAGCGGCGCATGCCTTGCGCGAGCAGGGTATTGCCCACGTGGTGATCTCACTGGGCGCTGAAGGCGCGCTGTGGGTCAATGCTTCAGGCGAATGGATCGCCAAACCACCGGCTTGTGAAGTCGTCAGCACAGTAGGTGCCGGGGATTCGATGGTTGGCGGGCTGATTTACGGCCTGTTAATGCGCGAATCCAGCGAGCACACGCTGCGTCTGGCAACGGCAGTGGCGGCCATGGCCGTCAGCCAGAGCAACGTGGGCGTTAAAGACCGTACCCAGTTGGCCGCGATGATGGCGCGTGTCGACCTACAACCATTTAACTGACAGCAGGAGAGCATAATGAAAACGCTGCTGATAATAGATTCTTCGCTGGGGCTGGCAACGGGCTATCTGGCAAAAAATATCACCACGGCTGCGGCCGCCAGTAAAGGCCTGACGCTGACCGACAACCTGGCCGACGCTGACCAGGTGATTGTGGCCGGGAAAAACATCCCTGCAGACGCCTCGCTGGATGGCAAAGCCATCTATCTGGCCGACATTGAACAGCTGCTGCGTCAGCCGGAAGCGGTACTGGCGAAAGCGCAGACCGATGCCAAACCCTGGCATGCGCCAGCGGTAGCGGCAACGCCGGCCAGCGCGGTCGCCACCAAAGGACCTAAACGTATTGTTGCGGTGACTGCCTGCCCAACCGGCGTGGCGCACACCTTTATGGCTGCAGAAGCCATCGATACCGAAGCGAAAAAACGCGGCTGGTGGGTGAAGGTGGAAACCCGGGGTTCGGTCGGAGCGGGCAACGCCATCACGCCGGAAGAAGTGGCAGAAGCCGATCTGGTGATTGTGGCGGCAGACATCGAAGTGGACCTGGCGAAGTTTGCCGGTAAGCCGATGTACCGCACCTCAACCGGTCTGGCGCTGAAGAAAACCGCGCAGGAACTGGATAAGGCCGTCGCGGAAGCGAAACCGTATCAACCGAAAGGCGGCGCGCAGTCTTCTTCCTCTGACGATAAGAAAGAGGGCGCGGGTGCCTACCGTCACCTGTTGACCGGCGTATCCTATATGCTGCCAATGGTGGTTGCGGGTGGTCTGAGCATCGCCCTGTCCTTCGCCTTTGGTATCACCGCCTTCAAAGAGCAGGGCACGCTGGCCGCCGCACTGATGCAGATCGGTGGCGGTAGCGCCTTCGCGCTGATGGTGCCGGTGCTGGCCGGGTTTATCGCCTTCTCGATTGCTGACCGTCCGGGCCTGACGCCGGGTCTGATCGGCGGTATGTTGGCCACCAGCATCAACGCCGGTTTCCTCGGCGGGATCATCGCCGGTTTCATTGCCGGTTACGCAGCGAAATTTATCAGTAGCAAACTCAAACTTCCGCAAAGTATGGAAGCATTGAAACCGATCCTGATTATCCCGCTGGTTGCCAGCCTGATCACCGGTCTGCTGATGATCTACGTGGTGGGTACGCCGGTGGCGAAAATCATGGAAGGCCTGACTCACTGGCTGGCGAACATGGGGACGGCGAACGCCATCCTGCTGGGCGCAATCCTCGGCGGCATGATGTGTACCGACATGGGCGGTCCGGTGAACAAAGTGGCATATGCCTTTGGTGTTGGCTTACTGAGTTCGCAGACCTACGCACCCATGGCAGCCATTATGGCGGCCGGTATGGTGCCACCGCTGGCGATGGGGCTGGCAACGCTGGTGGCCCGTCGTAAGTTCAACAAAGGTCAGCAGGAAGGCGGCAAGGCTGCGCTGGTGCTGGGACTGTGCTTTATCTCTGAAGGCGCTATCCCGTTCGCGGCCCGTGACCCGATGCGCGTTCTGCCATGCTGTATCATTGGTGGTGCGCTGACCGGCGCAATCTCCATGGCGGTGGGTGCCAAACTGATGGCGCCGCACGGTGGATTGTTCGTCCTGTTGATCCCAGGGGCGATTACCCCGGTGATCGGTTACCTGATGGCCATTATTATCGGTACGGCGGTTGCTGGCCTGTCTTACGCGGTGTTGAAACGCCCTGAGGCAGAATTAGCAAAAGCCTGATTGCTCAACCACAGGCAATAAAAAAGCGCGGGCGACCGCGCTTTTTTTATTTCTGGCTCACGGAGAATCATCTTCTCCGTGGCATCCACCTTTTTACCCGGCGGAACGCTGCTCTGACTTCAGCCAGGCAATCTCATCCTTCCAGATATCCGGGTTTACGGTTTCCAGAATCATCGGGATTCCGTCAAAACGTGCATCTTTCATCATCCAGCTAAACACCGTTTTGCCGATGTTGCCTTCACCGAGGCTGTGATGGCGGTCAACGCGGCTGGCGAAGGTGCTTTTCGCGTCATTCAGGTGCATGCCACGCAGATACTGGAAACCGACGATACGTTCAAATTCGGCGAAGGTATTGATGCACTCTTCTTCGGTACGCAGATCGTAACCACCGGCAAAGGCGTGGCAGGTATCAATGCAGACGCCGACGCGGGACTTGTCTTCCACGCCATCAATGATCGCAGCCAGATGTTCAAAGCGGAAGCCGAGGTTGCTGCCCTGACCGGCGGTATTTTCGATCACCGCCGTCACGCCCTGGGTTTTATCCAGCGCAATATTGATCGACTCGGCGATGCGCTTCAGGCAGTCATCCTCTTCGATCTGATGCAGGTGGCTGCCGGGATGGAAGTTCAGCAGCGACAGGCCAAGCTGCTCGCAGCGTTGCAGTTCGTCGAGGAAAGCGTCGCGGGATTTCTCCAGCGCTTCGGTCACCGGGTGACCCAGGTTAATCAGGTAGCTGTCGTGCGGCAGGATCTGCGCGGAAGTGTAATTATACTTCTCGCAGGCCGCACGGAAGGCGGAAATAACCTCATCAGTCAGCGGGGCTGCCCGCCACTGGCGCTGATTTTTGGTAAACAGCGCAAAGGCAGTGGCTTCGAGTTCATGTGCGCGCAGCACCGCTTGATCCACACCGCCAGCCGCGCTGACGTGGGCACCGATATATTTCATGCCGTTCTCCTGTTATTGGGCTGCATCAAAGGACGCGAGCGGGCAATGATAACCGGAAACGGTGGGAAGTTATGACAACAAATGCGGGATCAGCAGGTTAATCGCGCCACCGCCGACCATCAGCCAGATAAACAACACCAGCCCTAACAGCAGCGGCTTCAGTCCGGCCTTTTTCAGCGAGCTGAGTCGGGTGGTCAGGCCCAATGCGGCCATGGCGGTTGCCAGCACAATATTATCAATCTGGTTCAGGGTGTTTACCACCGGCTGAGGCAGCAGGTGCAGCGAGTTGAACATCGCCACGGCGATAAACACCAGCGCAAACCAGGGGAAGCGTAACGGGCTCGGGGTGCTGTTCCCACCGGGAGCGGAGCGGCGCATTCTGGCGCTCAGTAACAACAGGAAGGGCGCCAGCATCATCACCCGCAGCATTTTTGCGATCACCGCGGTATTTTCCGTTTCCGGGCTGACCGCATGTCCGGCCGCCACCACCTGCGCGACTTCATGCAGGGTTGAGCCGGTAAACACGCCCCAGCTGGCTGGCGTAATGCTGGTGAACAGCGATGCCGCGAGGGGATAGAGCAGCGGGTAGATAAAGATCGCCAGCGTACCGAAAATCACCACGGTCGCGATAGCCACCGCCACTTTAGAGGCTTCTGCTTTGATCACCGGTTCGGTGGCCAGGATCGCCGCCGCGCCACAGATGCTGCTGCCGGCCCCAATCAACCACACCGTATCGCGATCTAATCCAAACACCCGGCGTCCCAGCCAGCAGGCGAGAAAGAAGGTCGAACTCAACGTAAGCACATCGATCAGCACGCCGCTAACACCGACATCAGCGATTTGCTGGAACGTCAGGCGGAAGCCATAAAGGATAATGCCTAATCGCAGCAGCTGCTGTTTCGCGAGGATGACGCCCGGATCGCAGCTGACGGCGAGGCGCGGGTAAAGGGTATTGCCCGCGACTATCCCGGCGACAATAGCCAGCGTCAGGGCACCCAGTCCGAGCGCGGCAACGGAAGGCAACGTTCCCAACCAGGTTGCGCCCGCTGCCAGCATTAATGCTAACAGTAATCCGGCCGCATAACGGCCAGGCTGAAGTTTTGGGTGGTGTAGCGTCAGGGTCGTCATGGCAAGCTCCTTTTCAATACGGACAGCATGGAGAAAGGTGGCTTAAAAGAGAAATTGATTATATATTTATAATTAACCACTATAAGTGATAGATGACCTTTCCCCCTGTTACGCAAGGGCATAACCCGCCAGCCGGGGCAGGGCAGCGATCGAGGAGAAGCAATGCACATTACGTTACGGCAGCTGGAAGTGTTTGCCGAAGTCCTGAAAAGTGGGTCGACAACCCAGGCATCCCAGGTGTTGTCGCTGTCGCAATCTGCGGTGAGTGCCGCACTGGCCGATCTTGAGGGCCAGCTCAACGTACAGCTATTCGATCGCGTGGGTAAGCGGCTGGTGGTCAATGAACATGGCCGCCTGCTCTATCCCCGCACCGTGGCGCTGCTTGAGCAGGCAACCGAAATCGAACAGCTGTTCCGCGAGGATAATGGGGCGCTGCGTGTCTATGCCAGCAGCACCATCGGTAACTATTTGCTGCCCGGCATGCTCGCCGGCTGGCGCAAGGACTATCCCGATCTGCCGCTGGAACTGAGCGTCGGCAACAGCCAGGATGTGATCACTGCGGTAGCGGATTTCCGGGTGGATATTGGCCTGATTGAAGGCCCGTGCCATATGAGCGAAATCATCAGTGAACCCTGGCTGGAAGATGAGCTGGTGGTGTTTGCCGCGCCCGATGCGGAAATCTTTGCCCAACCGGTTACCCTGGAAACCCTGGCGGCTGCCGCCTGGATTTTACGCGAGCACGGTTCCGGCACCCGCGAAATCGTTGATTATTTGCTGCTGTCACACCTGCCGCAGTTCAAGCTGGCGCTGGAACTTGGTAACTCCGAAGCGATTAAACATGCCGTCCGCCACGGAATGGGGATCAGCTGTCTTTCACGGCGGGTGATTGCCGAACAGCTGGCGGTGGGCACCTTAAAAGAAGTGCCGGTGCCGTTACCCAAACTGAAGCGCACGCTGTACCGCATTCACCATAAGCAGAAGCATCTGTCCAAGTCGCTGCTGCGTTTTTTGAGTTACTGTACCGAGTAAAATTTCCCTTATGTCCCCGGCTCAGCCAGGGGATAAAGCCAGTTGGCCTGCCTTTTTCAGGGGAAAAGACGCTGGAACTAATAATCCGGCGGCAATCATGAAGCTATCTTATAACGTGGCGGAATCACTAGGCGAGACCGGTCAGTTTGCTACAATCGCGCCTCATTTTTCCAAGGACGCAGCATTTCAAGATGGTTCAGGACACAAAAACAACAGAACAACCTGCGCTAAGGCGTGAGTTAAAAGCGCGTCATCTAACGATGATCGCCATCGGCGGATCCATTGGCACCGGTTTATTCGTGGCCTCAGGCGCGACAATTTCTCAGGCGGGCCCGGGCGGCGCGCTGCTCTCCTATATGCTGATCGGCCTGATGGTCTATTTCCTGATGACGAGCCTCGGCGAACTGGCGGCCTTTATGCCGGTTTCTGGCTCCTTCTCTACTTACGGCGCTAACTATGTGGAAGAGGGCTTCGGCTTCGCGCTGGGCTGGAACTACTGGTACAACTGGGCAGTGACCATTGCTGTTGACCTTGTGGCTTCGCAGCTGGTGATGACCTACTGGTTCCCGGACACCCCAGGCTGGATCTGGAGCGCGTTATTCCTCTGCGTGATCTTCCTGCTGAACTACATCTCGGTAAAAGGCTTCGGTGAAGCGGAATACTGGTTCTCGTTAATCAAGGTGGTGACCGTTATCGTCTTTATCGTGGTGGGTGTGCTGATGATTGTTGGCATCCTGCGCGGCGGTGAAACGGCGGGCTGGCATAACTGGCAGATTGGTGATGCGCCCTTTGCCGGCGGTTTCTCAGCGATGATCGGGGTGGCGATGATCGTCGGCTTCTCCTTCCAGGGCACCGAGCTGATTGGTATCGCCGCCGGTGAGTCTGAAGACCCGGCGAAAAATATCCCGCGCGCGGTGCGTCAGGTGTTCTGGCGTATCCTGCTGTTCTATGTGTTTGCGATTCTGGTGATCAGCCTGATCATTCCGTATACCGACCCAAGCCTGCTGCGTAACAACGTGACCGATATCAGCATCAGCCCGTTCACGCTGGTGTTCAAACACGCGGGCTTACTGTCTGCGGCTGCGGTAATGAACGCGGTGATCCTGACCGCCGTGCTGTCAGCCGGTAACTCAGGGATGTATGCCTCAACGCGCATGCTGTTTAACCTGGCCCGCGAAGGCAAAGCGCCGCGTATCTTTGGCAAACTGTCCGCCGGCGGCGTGCCGCGCAATGCCCTGTACGCCACCACGGTGGTTGCCGGACTGTGCTTCCTGACCTCGATGTTTGGCAACCAGAGCGTCTATATCTGGCTGCTGAACACCTCGGGCATGACCGGCTTTATCGCCTGGTTAGGCATTGCCATTAGCCATTACCGCTTCCGCCGTGGCTATGTTGCGCAGGGACTGGATCTGGCCGACCTGCCTTACCGCTCCGGCTTTTTCCCGCTGGGCCCGATCTTCGCCTTTGTGCTGTGCCTGATCATTACGCTGGGGCAGAACTATCAGGCCTTCCTGTCGGATCGCATTGATTGGTATGGCGTGGCGGCGACCTACATCGGTATTCCGCTGTTCCTGATTATCTGGTTCGGCTTCAAGCTGACGCGGAAAACCCGTTTTGTGAAGTACAGCGAAATGGAGTTTCCGAAATATACCGGTAAGTAGTTGCCGGAAAATGAACAAGGCGCGGATCCCGCGCCTTTTTTGTTTGTAAGGAGTTATTACAAATATTATTGATAACTATTATCATTTGCTTTATTGTTACCGCCATTACTTTTTCTTCTTTGCTAAGGAATCAGGCGTGGAAAATTTAAGCGGGTTAGTGATCAAAAAAATCGCATTATCGTTGACGTTACTGGCGCTGACGGCAGGCAGCAGTTGGGCTGCAACCGTCACAGACATTGCCGGACGTGAAGTGACGCTGCCGGAAAAAACCGACCGGATCCTGCTCGGCGAAGGGCGGTTGTTTTACGCCGTATCGCTGCTAGAAGGGCAGAAGCCTGTTGACCGCATCGTGGGTTGGCAGGGCGATTTCCGTAAACTGGACACCCAGACCTACGCGGAATACCGCAAAAAATTCCCAAAAATTGATAATATTCCCCTGATTGGCCACACCACCGCCGACAGCATCAGCCCGGAAAAAGTGCTGACGCTGAACCCGGACGTGGCCATTTTTGGCTTATCCGGCCATGGACCGGGCCGCAGCAGCGAGCTGGTCAGTCAGCTTGAAAGCGCCGGTGTGCCGGTGGTGTTTATCGATTTCCGTGCAAATCCGCTTAAAAATACCGTCCCCAGCATGCGGGTGCTGGGCAAAGTGTTGCACCGCGAAAAGGAAGCCGAGAACTACATCAGCTTCTATCAGCAGAACCTTAAGCGGGTGACCGACATCACCAGCAAAATCCCGGCGGCCGATAAGCCTTCGGTGTTTATTGAGCTGCGCGCGGCCTCGATGCCCGAGTGTTGCGGTACCGCAGGCAAAGGCAATATGGGCGACTTTATTGACCTCGCCGGCGGCAACAATATCGCCCGCGACCTGTTACCGGGCCCGCTGGGTACCGTTAACCTGGAAAAGGTGATCGCCAGCCAGCCGAAGATTTATATCGCCAGCGGAGGTAAAGCGCCGGGCGCTGCCGGACCGGGCATTAAGCTTGGCGCGCAGGTAAGCCAACAAGAAGCGCAATCCAGTCTGGCCACCGTTTTGAAACGCACGGGCATTAACCAGCTGGATGCGGTGAAAGAAGGACGCAGTTACGCTATCTGGCATAATTTTTACAATTCGCCGTATAACATCCTGGCTATCCAGGCGTTTGCCAAATGGTTCTACCCCGAGCAGTTCGCTGACCTCGATGTCGCCGCTACTGAGAAACAGCTGTATCAGCAGTTTCTGGCGGTGCCACCAACGGGCACTTACTGGACTGAAACCGAGTAATTACAGGTATTGAGAATGAGTGTGACCCACGACCCGGTGCAGTACGCCGAAAAGCCCCAAGCCGAAGGCGTGATGGGCCGTTACCATCATATGTTACGTCATCGTCTGCTGATGATGAGCGTGTTGGTGTTGGCAATCCTCGCCTCGCTGGTGCTGGATTTTACCCTCGGTCCGTCCGGCCTGACGCTGGACACCTTGTGGCACACGCTGCTGTCACCGGAATCGGTTGATGCCGGCACGCGCGTTATCGTCTGGGACATTCGTCTGCCTTATGCCCTGATGGCGGTGGTGGTGGGTCTGGCGCTGGGTCTGGCGGGTGCAGAGATGCAAACCATCCTGAATAACCCGCTGGCCAGCCCGTTTACGCTGGGCGTTTCCTCAGCGGCGGCTTTTGGCGCCGCGCTGGCCATCGTGCTGGGTATCGGTCTTCCGGGGATCCCCGATCAGTGGTTCATTTCGGCTAACGCCTTTGTCTTTGCGCTGTTTGCCGCATTAATGCTGGATGGCGTGACGCGCTGGACGCGGGTAGCGACCTCGGGGGTGGTGCTGTTCGGTATCGCGCTGGTGTTTACCTTTAATGCGCTGGTGTCGATGATGCAGTTTATCGCCAGCGAGGACACGCTTCAGGGCCTGGTGTTCTGGACCATGGGCAGCCTGGCGAGAGCCTCGTGGGATAAGCTGGGCGTGCTGACGCTGGCCTTTGCCATTCTGGTGCCGTTCTCAATGATGAGTTCCTGGAAGCTGACCGCGCTGCGTCTGGGTGAAGATCGCGCCGTCAGCTTTGGCATTGATGTCCGCCGTCTGCGTCTGGGGACATTGCTGCGCATCAGTATTCTTTCCGCGCTGGCGGTGGCCTTTGTTGGCCCGATCGGCTTTATCGGCCTGGTCGCGCCGCACATCGCACGGATGATCTTTGGTGAGGACCACCGTTTCTATCTGCCAGCCAGTGCGCTGACCGGTGCGCTGGTCCTGTCGATGGCTTCGGTGGTGTCGAAAAACCTGATCCCGGGTGTGATCATCCCGGTGGGCATCGTCACCTCGCTGGTGGGCGTGCCGTTCTTCCTGAGTATTATTCTGCGTCACCGGGGGACCGTTTGATGGAAGGCTTACGTATCAGTGGTTTCCACGCCGGTTACCCAAAACGCAAAATTATCAGCGACCTGAACGTGCCGCTGTTGCCGCGAGGCAAAATCACCGTGCTGCTGGGGCCAAATGGCTGTGGCAAATCCACGCTGCTGCGCTCGCTGGCCGGCCTCAACCGCGCCGAAGGCGAAGTCTGGCTGAACGGCACGGAACTGATGTCCCAGCCGTTTGCCCGCCGTGCAGAGAAGGTGGTTTATCTGCCGCAGTCGCTGCCTGCCGGCGTGCATCTGCATGTGCTGGAATCAATCATCGTGGCACAGCGTGCTTCCGGTGGTCGCAGCAGCGCCGCCAGTGAAGCCGAAGTGATGTCGGTGCTGGAGCAGTTGGGGATTGCCCATCTGGCCTTAAGCTATCTGGATCAACTTTCCGGTGGGCAAAAACAGCTGGTCGGTCTGGCGCAATCCTTAATTCGTCGGCCGGAGCTGTTATTACTCGATGAGCCCCTCAGCGCATTGGATTTAAATTATCAATTTCACGTAATGGATTTGGTGCGCAGAGAAACGCAGAAAAGAAATATTATTACGGTGGTGGTGGTGCACGATATTAATATCGCCCTGCGTCACGGTGAACACGTATTAATGCTGCAAAACGGTGAGTTAATTGCCGATGGTTTACCGGAAGAAGTGATCACCCCAGCCAGCCTGGCCAGAGTCTATGGCGTCAAGGGCCGCATCGAGCGCTGCACGCGGGGAACCCCGCAGGTGCTGATTGATGGACTTGTGACGGAACCGATGCTGTAATTATTCTGTCTGGCAAGACACCTGCAAAGGGCGGAATCTTTCCGCCCACTATTATAAAGATAAAAAACAAACCGGAAGATACCGGGATGATTAAGCAGAGAACACTCTGCGGTTTTCGTGTGAGCAAAAGGTATTGATAACACTATTTTAAAATGCGCCTCATGGAGAATAGCATGTTCAGGTTGAATCCCGTTGTCCGCTGCGGGCTATGCGCGTCTGCGCTGGCCTTCACCTTTCCGGTAGCCGCGGAAGAAGCGGAAAAGAAAGAAGAAGACACCATGGTCGTCACGGCCTCTGCGGTTGAAGTGAATTTAAAAGAAGCTCCCGCCAGTATCAGCGTTATTACCGCCGACGATATAAAACGCCGGCCGGTGCAGAATCTCAGGGACGTATTGCGTGATGTGCCTGGCGTTCAGCTCACTAACGAAGGGGACAACCGCAAAGGTGTCAGCCTGCGTGGCCTCGACAGCAGCTACACCTTGATCCTGATTGACGGCAAGCGCGTCAATTCCCGCAATGCCGTTTTCCGCCATAACGACTTCGATCTGAACTGGATCCCCGCGGATGCCATTGAGCGCATCGAAGTGGTGCGTGGGCCGATGTCCTCACTGTATGGCTCGGACGCGCTGGGCGGCGTGGTCAACATCATCACCCGCAAGGTCGGTAAAGCCTGGCATGGCACCTTCAGCGCCGATACCACGGTGCAGGAACATCGCGATCGCGGCGACAGCTACAACGGTAACTTCTTCACCAGCGGACCGCTGATTGATGATTTGCTGGGCGTGAAAATTTACGGCAGCCTGGGCAAGCGTGAAAAGGATGCCCAGCAGCCGTCTTCCACCTCTGCCACCGGCCTTAGCCCGCGTATTGAAGGCTACACCGCCCGTGATGGCAACGTGGAGTTCGCACTCACGCCGACCGACAGCCAGAACATGACCTTCGGTTACGGCTTCGATCGTCAGGATCGTGATTCCGATTCGCTGGACAAAAACCGCCTGGAGCGGCAGAACTATTCTGTTGGTCATGATGGCCGCTGGGGATGGGGCAACACCGAGCTGCGCTTTTACGGTGACCAGGTGGATAACTACACCGGCGGGCAGAATATTATTGCTAAAAACAACTCGCTGGATGGCAAGCTGATCCTGCCGTTGGCGGAAATTAACCAGCTGCTGACCTTTGGCGGGGAAGTGCGTCACGACAAACTGCAGGATCCGGTCAATCTGTCCGGCAGCGGGTCGACCTCCGCCAGCCAGTATGCGCTGTTTGTGGAAGATGAATGGCGGATCTTTGATTCGCTGGCGCTGACCACCGGCGTACGTATGGACGATCACCAAACCTATGGCGATCACTGGAGTCCGCGCGCGTATCTGGTCTATAACGCCACCGATACCGTGACGGTCAAAGGCGGCTGGGCCAACGCCTTTAAAGCACCTTCGCTGCTGCAGCTGAGCCCGGACTGGCAGACCAATTCCTGCCGTGGCAGCTGCGCGATTGTCGGTAGTCCTGAGCTGAAGCCCGAGACCAGCGAAAGCTTCGAGCTGGGGATCTATTACGCCGGTGAAGACGGACTGCTGGATGGCGTAACCGGCAGCATTACCGCTTTCCAGAACAATATCGACGATATGATCAATATCGCCCGTACGTCTTCAGTCAGCCTCGCACCTGGCTACAGCAACTTTGTTGGGTTTGATGCCAGTGGCCGGCCGGTATTCCGTTATTACAACGTCGACAAAGCGCGGATCACCGGGCTGGAAACGGAACTGAAGATCCCGTTTGATGATGCCTGGAAGCTGACGCTGAATTACACCTATACCGATGGGCGTGATATCAGCGGCGGCGGCAATAAGCCGCTGGAGCAGCTGCCGTTGCATACCGCAAACGGCACGCTGGACTGGACGCCAGTGCAGGACTGGTCGTTCTATCTGCAGGCTAACTATTCTGGCGAGCGGCGGACGTTGAATAATGATGGCTTAACGCCTGGCGGCTATGTGCTGTGGAATACCGGCGCATCGTGGCAGGCCAGCAAAGCCGTTAAGCTGCGGGCTGGTGTGTTAAACCTCGGGGATAAGGATTTGAACCGAGACAGTTACAGCTATAACGAAGATGGCCGTCGTTACTTTGCTGCGGTGGATTACACCTTCTGATCGCCGGAATGACAGGAATAAGCAGCCGGGCAATGCCCGGCTGTTTTTTTTATGCCAGCAGATACTGCGCATGGAAGCGCAGATGGTCTTCAACGAAACTGGCGATGAAGAAATAGCTGTGGTCGTAGCCTGGCTGGATGCGCACGTTCAGCGGGAAGCCCTTTTCACGCGCAATATCATCAAGCCGCTCAGGATGCAGTTGATCGGCGAGGAACTGGTCGCTGTCACCCTGATCGATCAGCATCGGCACCTTCGCCGTGGTCTGACGCATCAGCCAGCAGCTGTCGTACTGACACCAGGCCTGAGTATCCTCACCCAGATAGCTGCTGAACGCCTTTTGTCCCCACGGCACTTCCGCCGGGTTAACAATCGGTGCAAACGCGGAGGCAGAGGTGAACTTCTGCGGGTTACGCAGCGCCAGCATAATCGCGCCGTGACCGCCCATTGAGTGCCCCATTATTGCCTGACGATCGCTGACGTTAAAGTTACCGGCGATCAGCGCAGGCAACTCTTCATTCAGGTAATCGTACATGCGGAAATGCGCATTCCACGGCGCCTGGGTGGCATTGAGATAGAATCCCGCGCCCTGACCCAGGTCATAACCTTCATCGTTCGGCACACCTTCACCACGCGGGCTGGTGTCCGGCATCACCAGTACGATCCCTAACTCCGCAGCCATGCGCTGAGCGCCTGATTTGGTTGAGAAGTTCTCGTCGGTACAGGTCAGACCCGCCAGGAAATAGAGCACCGGCGGTGGCGCATCGCGCTTCGGCCCGGGCAGAAATATGCTGAAGGTCATCGCGCAGTTCAGCGAGGTGGACGGATGGCGATAACGCTGCTGCCAGCCGCCAAACATCCGGTGTTCTTCAAGTAGCTCCAGAGTGGATGGCATCAATCCTCCTGATTTATTTTTTAAAATGCACCACTGAACGGATCGATTTGCCTTCATGCATCAGCTCAAAGGCGTCGTTGATCTCTTCCAGCGGCATATTGTGGGTAATAAAGTCGTTAAGCTGGAATTCGCCGTCCAGATAACGTTGCACAATGCCCGGCAGCTGTGAGCGGCCCTTAACGCCACCGAAAGCAGAACCCCGCCATACGCGGCCGGTCACCAGCTGGAATGGTCGGGTAGAAATCTCTTCGCCGGCACCGGCGACACCGATGATCACCGACTCGCCCCAGCCTTTATGGCAGCATTCCAGCGCGGAACGCATCACGTTGACGTTACCGATACATTCGAAGGAGAAGTCGACGCCACCGTCGGTCATCTCAACGATCACTTCCTGAATCGGCTTGTCGAAATCTTTCGGGTTGATCAGGTCGGTTGCGCCCAGTTTGGTCGCCAGGTCGTATTTGCTGGTATTGATATCAATACCGATGATGCGGCCGGCTTTCGCCATTTTTGCGCCGATAATCGCCGACAGACCAATGCCGCCCAGACCGAAGATGGCAACGGTATCGCCTTCTTTCACCTTGGCGGTGTTCATCACCGCACCCATACCGGTGGTGACGCCACAGCCCAGCAGGCAGACTTCTTCCAGCGGGGCGTCTTTGCTGATCACCGCCAGGGAGATTTCAGGAATAACGGTGTATTCGGAGAAGGTCGAGGTGCCCATGTAATGGAAGATAGGCTTGCCGTCTTTAAAGAAGCGGGTGGTGCCGTCCGGCATCAGGCCTTTGCCCTGGGTGGCGCGGATCGCCTGACACAGGTTGGTTTTGCCGGACAGACAGTATTTACACTGGCCGCATTCCGGGGTGTACAGCGGGATAACATGGTCGCCAACGGCAACGCTGGTCACGCCTTCACCAATCGCTTCCACCACGCCGCCGCCTTCATGGCCGAGGATCGCCGGGAACACGCCTTCAGGATCTTTGCCTGACAGGGTGTAAGCATCGGTATGGCAAACGCCGGTCGCGACGATACGCACCAGCACTTCGCCTTTCTGCGGTGGTATCAGGTCCACTTCTTCGATAGAAAGCGGTTCACCCGCAGCCCAGGCGACCGCCGCGCGAGTCTTAATCATTTGCATCTAATTTTTCCTCTTAGAAGGTGATACGGCTACTGCTCGGGAGTTTAGTCAAATCAAAAACGTTAAAAGTCAGTATGGACGAATTTCATCAGGAATGAAGGTCTTCTCCTGTTGGCGCATCGTCAATCTGTTCAATAATCAGGTATTTCAGCGCTTCAACGTTGGGGGTGAAAGCATCGCGCCGCCAGACCAGCCAGGTGGCAGCATCGCGTACCTCAGCCGGCAGGGCATGGCGCTTGATGCGATCTTTCGCCGGCATCTGCTCCAGCACCGATTCCGGCAGTAACGCCAGGCCGGCCCCGCTGGCGACACAGGCGAGCATGGCGTGATAGGACTGAATTTCCATAAAGGTGCCCGGCTGCACGCCGGTGCTGCGGAACCAGTTTTCAAACCTGATGCGATACGAGCAGCTGGGACGGAAGGCGAACAGGGTGTCGCCGGAGGCATCGGCTGGCTCGAGGATATCCGCATGCTCCAGGCTGGAGATCAGCACCATCTGCTCGTGGAAAGCGATGCAGCTGTTAAGCTCATCAACGCGGATCGGCCCATCGGCCAGCGCCGCCGCCAGAGTGCCTTCGCGCACGCGCTCGATAATTTCACCGGAGGTGCCGGTAATCAACGACAGCGCCACCGTGGGGAAACGCTGATGGTAGGCGGCCAGCAACGCGGGCAGGCGCGTGGCGGCGGTGCTCTCCATCGAGCCCAGCGCAAAATTGCCGCCGGGTTCGCCGCTATGGGTCATACTCATCGCTTCTTCGCTGAGCGCCAAAATCCGCTGCGCATAGCCGAGAAAGTTGTGGCCCATCGGCGACAGGCGTAAACGCTGCTTCTCGCGGATAAACAGGTCGGTGCCCAGCTCCTGTTCGAGTTGGCGCAGGCGGGTGGTCAGGTTGGACGGCACACGGTGAAGCACTTCCGCGGCACGCGCCAGCGAACCCGTTTCGGCCACCGAACAGAACATTTTCAGCTGGGTCAGATCCACTATTTCTCTTCCCGTAAGCAACTTGGTGATTATTATTCACTTTCCGTGAGTGTAACCATCAGGCAGGATAGCTGCAACACTTTCCCGGCACTGAGGCCGGATTGAACTGAATCAAGGGAGTTACTATGGCTTTTCGCGTCGCGTTTAGCGCGTTTCTGTCGCTGGTGGTGGCGATGGGGATCGGCCGGTTCGCCTTTACGCCACAGGTGCCGCTGATGATTGATGAACATCAGTTATCGCTGACCAGTGCCGGCGTGGTCGCCGCTTTTAACTATCTTGGCTATCTCTGCGGTTCGTGGAACGCCATGCGGGCAACGCAACAGGTTGAGCTGCGCCTGAAGCTGGGGATCTGGGGCGCAGTAGTACTGACGCTGCTGTCGGCCTGCGTCACCGGTCCCTGGCTGCATGGGATTATTCGCTTCTTTATCGGCTGGGCCAGCGGCTGGGCGATGGTATTGATTGCGGCGTGGAGTAATGAACAGCTGCACAAGCTGGGACGGCCAGGCCTGAGTGCGGCGGTGTTTGCCGGGCCGGGCACCGGGATTTTCCTCAGCGGCATGCTGGCGGTGATACTGCATTCACATCAGGTCAATGCCGCCTGGTCCTGGTGTGCCTATGGGGTGCTGGCACTGCTGCTGGTGCTGTTAATCGCCCGTAACCTGCCGCGCCGGGGAGAACTTCATCGCCCGGAAACGGCACCGGAGCCGTTGGTGCTGACCTCAGGGCTGAAAAAGCTGGTCTGGAGCTATAGCCTCCCCGGATTTGGCTACATTCTGCCCGCCACTTTTCTGTCGCAGATGGCGGCTTCCCGTTTTCCCGGCAGCCCGGTTTCACAGTACGTCTGGCCGATTTTTGGCGGCGCAGCGGTGCTCGGCATCCTCTTAGGCATTGCGACCCGGCATTATGGTAACGCCAACAGCCGGTTGGCTCTGGCACTGTGGGCGCAGGCCATCGGCGTATTCTGCGCCGATATCATTCCGGGCATTACCGGGCTGGCGTTGGGCGCGGCGTTGATCGGCGGCGGCTTCCTCTGTGTGGTGCAGCTTTCATTGCAGTATGCCCGCGAGCTGGCACCGCGCCATACGCGCTACATGGCCGGACTGCTGACCACCGGTTACGCGGTGGGGCAACTGGTGGGGCCGCTGCTGTCGGCTATCTCGACCGCATTGACCCATCAGCTCGAGCCCGCGCTGTACGTCGCCGGGGCAGGGCTGGTGGTCGCCGGTGCGCTGGTCTGGCGGCGCGATCCGGCCGCTGAGTGAAACTGTTTCACCGCTGTTTAAATTGATTCACTGGATTAACGGCGCATTGTGTACCAAAATACCGCCTCAGAATTTATGCCGGTCCCGTTCGGGGCCGGAGTTTCATCTGCTGGAGAAGAATCACCATGGCTGCGTTAAGTCAGGAAGCCGCACTCGTTCACCAGGCGCTGTTAGCCCGTGGACTGGAAACCCCGTTACGCCCACCTGCGCGTGAAATGGATGACGAAAGCCGTAAACGTCTGATTGCCGGTCATATGACCGAGATCATGCAACTGCTCAACCTCGATCTGGAAGACGACAGCCTGGCCGAAACACCGCACCGCATCGCCAAGATGTATGTGGATGAAGTGTTTTCGGGGCTGGATTACGGCAACTTCCCGAAAATTACCGTCATCCAGAATAAGATGAAGGTGGATGAGATGGTGACAGTGCGTGACATCACGCTGACCAGCACCTGCGAACACCACTTTGTGATCATCGATGGTAAGGCGACCGTGGCCTATATCCCGAAAGACACGGTGATTGGCCTGTCGAAGATCAACCGCATTGTGCAGTTCTTCTCGTCACGTCCGCAGGTTCAGGAGCGTCTGACGCAGCAAATTCTGGTGGCACTGCAAACCCTGCTGGGCACCAATAATGTCGCGGTCTCCATCGATGCCGTGCATTACTGCGTGAAGGCGCGTGGCATCCGTGATGCGACCAGCGCCACCACGACCACCTCGCTGGGCGGATTGTTCAAATCCAGCCAGAATACCCGCCAGGAATTCTTACGTGCGGTACGTCATAGCTAAGGTTTAAACAGAGATCCCCGGCATGCCACGTATTCATACTCTGGATTTTATCCGTGGCCTGGCCATTCTGGGGATCCTGCTTCTCAATATTGTCGCCTTTGGGCTGCCGTCGGCGGCCTATCTTAATCCTGCCTGGCAGGGAACCCCGCCGCCGCTAAGCGAAATCATCACCTGGGCCGCAACCGATCTGTTTGCTCAGGTTAAATTCCTCTCGCTGTTTGCGTTGCTGTTCGGCGCGAGTCTGCAACTGTTACAACCGCGCGGTAAGCGCTGGCTGCAGTCACGCCTGATCTGGCTGATGGCGATCGGACTGTTGCACAATCTGCTGTTATGGGATGGCGATATCCTGCTGGATTACGGCCTGGTCGGGCTGGCCGTCTGGCGGATGATCCGCGACGTCAGTTCTTCCCGACTGCTGCTGAATACCGGGGTGATGCTGTATGTCGTCGGCAGCGGCGTGCTGCTGATCCTCGGGCTGGGCACCGGGCCGGAGCCTAACAGCTCGTGGCTACCCGGCATGGCCAACGTGCAGTACGAAACCTTCTGGCATATTCAGGGCGGATGGCAGGCGATTCAGGGCCGGATGGACCGCTTTAGCGGTAGCCTGATGGCGCTGGCGGCGCAATATGGCTGGCAACTGGCCGGGCTGATGATGATAGGTGGCGCGCTGATCGGCAACGGCTGGCTGAAGGGTGAGCGCAGCCTGCAACAGTATCGCCGCAGCGCGCTAATGCTGATCTCTCTCTCGTGGCTGATTCAACTCCCCGGCTTGTATCTGCAATGGAGCACCGGCTGGAGTTTCCGCTGGGCCGCTTTCTTCCTCCAGGTGCCGCGCGAACTCGGCGCGCCGTTGCAGGCGCTCGGTTATGCCGCCTTGTGTTATGGCTTCTGGCCCACGCTCAGCCGGCTGAAAATCACTCACGCCATCAGCTGCGTGGGGCGGATGGCCTTATCCAACTACCTGCTGCAGACCCTGATTTGCACCACGCTGTTCGATCGTCTCGGCTTATTTAACCAGCTGAACCGACTGCAGTTGCTGGCGGTGGTGCCTGCGGTGTGGGCGGTCAATATCCTGGTGTCAGTGCTGTGGCTGCGTTACTTCCGCCAGGGCCCGGTTGAATGGCTGTGGCGCAGACTCACCGAACTGACGGGCGGCAAGCCGCTGAACCGGGCTGAAGGATGACATCCGTCACAAATGTTGCTGATTTGTATGTAACCGTTTTCATCAGTGTGACGAGATTCACGTAGCCCCGCGTTGACCCCTGCCAGAATAGCCCCCAGAACACTGTGTCAGGAAGGGCTATGCAAATCTTATTCTCCACCGGTAATCCCCTATGATTACCATTCGTGATGTGGCCCGAGAGGCCGGCGTATCGGTAGCAACGGTGTCCCGCGTGCTCAATAACAGCGCCGCAGTGACCCCTGAAACCCGCGAAATCGTTCTGAATATCGTAGAAACGCTGGGCTACCGGCCGAATGCCAATGCGCAGGCGCTGGCCACCCAGGTCAGTGACACCATCGGTGTGGTGGTGATGGACGTTTCCGATCCCTTCTTTGGTGCGTTGGTGAAAGCGGTGGATACCGTTGCCCAACGCATGCAAAAACATGTACTTATCAATAACTCCTACCATCAGGCAGACAAAGAGCGCCATGCGATTGAAGTGCTGATCCGCCAGCGTTGTAACGCGCTGGTGGTACATGCCAAGGCGCTGGGCGATGAAGAACTGGGTTCATTAATGGATCAGGTTCCCGGCATGGTGCTGATCAACCGAACCGTGCCCGGCTATGCCCACCGTTGCGTCTGTCTGGACAATATCAGCGGCGCGCTGATGGCGACCCGCATGCTGCAACAGCAGGGCCACCAGCGCATAGGTTATCTGGGATCCAGTCATCCGATTGAGGATGTGGGCGAACGTCGCCAGGGCTGGCAGCAGGCGCTGGCAGAGCAGGGCGTGACGCCTTCCGAGAGTTGGATCGCCAGCGGCGAGCCGGATATGCAGGGCGGTGAAGCGGCGATGGTTGAGCTGTTAGGGCGCAATCTGCACCTGACGGCGGTGTTTGCTTACAACGACAGCATGGCTGCCGGTGCGCTTGCGGCATTGAAAGATAACGGCATTGCGGTGCCACAGCATTTATCCGTGGTCGGCTTCGACGACATCCCAATTTCCCGTTACACCGACCCTCAGCTGACGACAGTACGCTATCCCATTGTTTCTATGGCGAAACTGGCCACTGAGCTGGCGCTGAAGGGTGCAGCGGGCGAACTGGATGAAACGGCACAGCACTGCTTTATGCCGACGCTGGTTCGCCGTCATTCCGTCGCCACACGGCAAAATGTGGCCCCGATCACTAACTCAACCGATTCTGCGGTGTAACCGTTTTCAATCTGTGAGTAAATTCACAGTTAATTAACATTAGCTTCTCTATGATGACAGTAACTTACAAAGGGTGAAACATTATGTAACGTTGATGGGGCCAGCTATAGCGGCAACCTCACCCCTTGTGAAACAGTTTATTACACAGCTTTCAGGAAGCGTTACCGTACAGGGAAGTCGGGTTTGATTTAACAAATAATCGGCTTTGCGTAACGTTTCCACCTTATGCCTTGCCGGAAAAATAAACGTCGGGTCCTCCCCTTACAGGAGCGCACCGGACGTTGCGTAAGACCCTACAAAAAAACCGGAGATACCATGAATAAGAAGGCTTTCACGCTCACTGCCCTGGTTGCCAGCATGATGTTTGGTGCAACAGCTCACGCTGCGGACACCCGTATCGGCGTGACCATCTACAAATACGACGACAACTTTATGTCTGTCGTACGTAAAGACATTGAGAAAGATGCGAAAGACAGCCCGGGTGTGCAGCTGTTGATGAATGACTCACAGAACAGCCAGTCTACCCAGAACGACCAGATCGACGTACTGGTTGCCAAGGGCGTGAAGGCGCTGGCCATCAACCTGGTTGACCCGGCAGCAGCGGCCGTGGTGATCAGCAAAGCGAAAGCCAACGAAATCCCAATCGTGTTCTTCAACAAAGAGCCAACCGCGAAAGCGCTGGCCAGCTACGACAAAGCTTACTACGTCGGTACTGACTCTAAAGAGTCAGGCGTTAAGCAGGGCGAGCTGATTGAGAAGCACTGGAAATCGACCCCAGGTTGGGATCTGAACAAAGATGGCGTGATCCAGTTCGTGCTGCTGAAAGGCGAGCCAGGTCACCCGGATGCGGAAGCCCGTACCAAATACGTGATTGATACCCTGAACAAAGACGGCCTGAAAACGCAGCAGCTGCATCTTGATACCGCCATGTGGGACACCGCTCAGGCGAAAGATAAGATGGATGCCTGGTTGTCTGGCCCGAACGGTAACAAAATCGAAGTGGTTATCGCCAATAACGATGCGATGGCAATGGGTGCGGTAGAAGCGCTGAAAGCACACAACAAATCTTCTGTACCGGTATTCGGTGTGGAGGCCTTGCCAGAAGCGCTGGCGATGGTGAAATCGGGCGCAATGGCCGGAACCGTGCTGAACGATGCGGAAAACCAGGCCAAAGCGACCTTCGAGATGGCGAAAAACCTGGCAGCGGGCAAGCCTGCTACCGAAGGCACCAACTACAAGCTTGACGGCAAAGTGGTTCGCGTTGCTTACGTGCCGGTTGATAAAGAAAACCTGTCTCAGTTCGTTAAATAATAAGCGTTACCTGTACCGGGCGCAGCGTGCTGCGCCCACTCCCAGGCTTGCTATCGGGCTCGCCTGATTTCACGCCACTTTCAGCCGGGTAGAATTATGGGCAGTGATAAAGTGCCAACACAGCGCGAATATCTGCTGGAGATGACGGACGTCAGTAAGTCATTTCCTGGGGTTAAAGCACTGGACAATGTGAATTTAAAAATTCGCCCCCACTCTGTTCACGCCCTGATGGGTGAGAACGGCGCAGGGAAGTCCACGTTATTAAAATGCTTATTTGGCATTTACAGTAAAGATACGGGGAGCATCCTTTTCCAGGGCAAGGAAATCGATTATAAAAGTTCGAAAGAGGCGCTGGAAAACGGCGTTTCAATGGTTCACCAGGAATTAAACCTGGTTCTGCAGCGCACGGTGATGGATAACATGTGGCTGGGACGTTACCCACGTAAAGGGATCTTTGTCGATCACGATAAAATGTACCGTGATACCAAAGCCATTTTTGATGAACTGGATATTGATATCGATCCGCGCGACAAGGTAATTAACCTTTCCGTCTCGCAGATGCAGATGATCGAAATCGCCAAAGCGTTCTCCTATGATGCCAAAATCGTGATCATGGATGAGCCAACGTCGTCGTTAACGGAAAAAGAGGTGAACCACCTGTTCACTATTATCCGTAAACTGAAAGATCGTGGCTGCGGCATTGTTTATATCTCGCACAAGATGGAAGAAATTTTCCAGCTGTGTGATGAAATTACCATCCTGCGTGATGGTCAGTGGATCGTGACTCAGCCGCTTGAAGGGCTGGATATGGATAAGATCATCTCGATGATGGTAGGGCGTTCGCTGAACCAGCGATTCCCGGATAAAACCAACGTCCCGGGTGAGACTATCCTCGAAGTGCGTAACCTGACTTCTCTGCGTCAGCCGTCGATTCGGGATATCTCGTTCGACCTGCGCAAAGGTGAGATTCTGGGCATCGCGGGGCTGGTAGGCGCGAAGCGTACCGACATCGTTGAAACCCTGTTTGGTATCCGTGAGAAGTCTGGCGGCACCATCAAGCTGCACGGCAAAAAGATCAATAACCACAGCGCTAACGAAGCGATCAACCATGGCTTTGCGCTGGTGACCGAAGAGCGTCGCGCGACCGGTATTTACGCGTTCCTGGATATCGGCTTTAACTCGCTGATCTCCAATATCCGTAAATATAAAAACAGCATTGGCCTGCTGGATAACAACCGGATGAAAAGTGATACCCAATGGGTGATTGACTCAATGCGCGTAAAAACGCCGGGCCATCACACCTCAATTGGTTCACTGTCGGGAGGGAATCAGCAAAAGGTGATTATCGGTCGCTGGTTATTAACGCAGCCGGAAATACTAATGCTGGATGAACCGACGCGCGGTATTGACGTCGGGGCGAAGTTCGAAATATATCAGTTAATTTCAGAGCTGGCGAAGAAGGATAAAGGCATCATTATTATCTCTTCTGAAATGCCAGAGCTCTTAGGCATTACCGACCGGATTCTGGTAATGAGTAACGGCATGGTTGCGGGCATAGTAGAAACAAAAACGACAACGCAAAACGAAATCTTACGTTTAGCATCGTTGCACCTTTAATAGGGTAAGGGCTGTTACCATGAAAGCAGTGAATAAAAAAAGTGCACTCACCTGGTTAAAAGAAGGTGGGATCTACGTTGTGTTGCTGGTACTGCTGGCAATCATTATTTTCCAGGACCCAACTTTCTTAAGTTTGATGAACCTGAGTAACATTTTAACCCAGTCTTCCGTGCGTATTATTATTGCATTGGGCGTGGCCGGGTTAATCGTCACCCAGGGTACTGACCTGTCAGCCGGCCGTCAGGTGGGTCTGGCCGCGGTGGTTGCCGCCACGCTGTTGCAGGCGATGGACAATGCCAACAAAGTCTTCCCGCATATGGACACGGTGCCAATTCCATTGGTGATCCTGGCAGTCTGCGTGATCGGCGGCGTCATTGGTCTGGTCAACGGCCTGATCATCGCTTACCTGAAGGTGACGCCATTTATCACCACGCTGGGTACGATGATCATCGTTTACGGTATTAACTCCCTGTATTACGACTTTGTCGGTGCCTCACCGATTGCCGGCTTTGACGAGAAGTTCTCGACCTTTGCCCAGGGCTTTGTGCGCTTAGGTGATTTCAAGCTGTCTTACATCACCTTCTATGCAGCGATTGCGGTGTTCTTTGTCTGGGTGCTGTGGAACAAAACCCGCTTTGGTAAAAACATTTTTGCCATCGGCGGTAACCCGGAAGCGGCACGTGTGTCAGGTGTTAACGTTAACTTCAACCTGATCCTGATTTATGCGCTGTCGGGTGTGTTCTACGCCTTCGGCGGGATGCTGGAAGCGGGCCGTATCGGCTCGGCAACCAACAACCTCGGCTTTATGTATGAGCTGGATGCGATTGCGGCCTGTGTGGTAGGTGGCGTGTCGTTTGCCGGTGGTGTCGGTACCGTGGCAGGTGTGGTAACCGGTGTGCTGATCTTCACCGTTATCAACTACGGTCTGACCTATATCGGCGTTAACCCTTACTGGCAGTACATCATTAAGGGCGGAATCATCATCTTCGCCGTGGCGCTGGATTCACTGAAATACGCCCGTAAGAAGTAACCCTTCTCCGGCAGACAAAAGGTCAGGCAGCGCAAGCTGCCTGACCTTTTTTATTGCCAGTGTGTCTGCCCGGGTTTGATCTGACCAAATGCGCATCTCAACCTCAGCGTAGTTTGCCCATGGGGTTGAATGAGAATAATTTATAACCCGAGTAACTCCGTTGCATGCTGGGGTTATTGGAGTTATTATTCTTGCGCCAGGACGCAATGGGGTAAAAGGATGGATAGCAGGACGTTAATCGCTGAAATCAAAGCTGACGGTTGGGAACTGATTAGGGTAAATGGAAGTCATCATCATTTCAGGCACCCCACCAAAAAAGGGGTAGTGACTATCCCCCATCCAAAGAAAGATTTACCCATAAAAACGATAAAGAGTATTAAGAAACAAGCGGGGATGTAATCCTCGTTTTCATCGAGAGAGGGTAATTCATGCTATATCCAATTGCTATTGAGAACGGTGACGAGCACCATGCTTACGGCGTGACCGTGCCAGATTTGCCCGGTTGTTTTTCTGCCGGAGAAACGTTAGAAGAAGCCGTGAACAATGCCAAAGAGGCGATTACTGGACATATTGAATTGCTTATCGAGCTGGGTGACGATATTCCGGCCGTATCCTCCCTGAGCGCTCTTGTTGCCGATAGTCAGTATGCTGGCTATACCTGGGCGCTTGTCGATGTGGACCTGGCCCGGCTCTTAGGGGGCACTGAGAAAATCAACGTGACTTTACCGAAGTCACTTATTGACCGTATAGATCGCTGTGTGGCCACACACCCTGAGTTTAAAAGCCGTTCTGGTTTCCTTGCTCAGGTGGCGATTGAGCGTATTGCGAAAGGCGTTTAACCCTCCCCATTTCAGCAAAAAGGTGCCTCAGTGCCCTGACTCTTCGATTAAATCTGCTATTACGGCCCGGAAGGGACTTCGGCTGGCTGTGCGGGTGAGGGCGGCGCCGGTTTTGGCGAGTCGGGCTCTGCGGGTTTGCCACTGTCTTCAGGCGGTTGCGGCGGCGTTTGCTGCTGCTGAAGTTTGGCAGCGGCGGCAGCTTTCGCCTGAGCCTCAAGCTTCTCCTGCAGCTCCAGCAGTTGCTCAGGCGTGACCGCCGGATAGCTTTGCGTATCTTCCGGCACTTCCACCCGTGCAGGAATCGGGATCAGCGGCCCGAGGAAATGCGGCTCGCGCTTCATCACATACAAATCGGCCAGCGCGCCCAGACGGGCACCGACTTCGCGAACCCGGATATTCAGCATGTTTTTCGGCGAAGGAACCGCGTAACACTGTGCCTGAATACCCATATGCAGGGCGATAAACAGCGCGCGTTCGCAGTGGAAGCGTTGGGTGATGATGATGAAATCGTTGGTATCGAACACTTTGCGGGTACGCACAATCGAATCCAGCGTCCGGAAACCGGCATAATCCAGCACGATATCGGCCGGATCGACGCCGGCGGCAATCAGATCCTTGCGCATGGTCATCGGTTCGTTGTAGCTGTGCAGGGCATTATCACCGCTCAGCAGCAGGTAATTGACCTTGCCGCTGTTATAGGCGTTCAGCGCGCCCTGCATGCGATACAGGTAGTATTGGTTGATGCCGCCGCCGCGATAATATTTGGCCGTACCGAGCACCACACCGACCTGGCGATGCGGCAGCGATTTCAGATTTTCGTAGATATAGGGAGCGGTTTTCCAGCTCATCCAGCGATCGAGGCCGAGCGCGGTCAGTACCATCAACGTTATGATGATAATCAGACCATAAATCAAGCGTTTTACCATGCCAGAGAGCGCTCAGACTTGCAGAAAAAGGGTGAATCAAGGCTACTTGACCCGGCGGGGTGAAGCAAGCAACAGCGCACCGGTTGGCGGATTTTCGCACAAATCGCCGGAAGAAAAGGGCAAAGTTGAGAGCCGGGTGCAGAAAGCACCCGGCCGCGATCAATCAGATTGAGGTCCGACGATAGTTACGGTATTGCGGCAGCCAGAAATTGGCCGCAATTGACTTGGACAGCACGTCTTCAGAGGTAACGACCGCCACGCCTGCTAACTGTGCGGCTTTGCCGACAGCCATAGCGATCAGTTTCGATACGCCCTGGATATCTTTCACTTCTGGCAGCACCGGGCCGACGCCATCGTTAACCAGCGGTGAGCAGTCGGCTAAGGCACGGCTGGCGGCCATCAGCATGCTGTCGGTGACGCGGGTAGCGCCGGACGCAATCACCCCAAGGCCAATGCCCGGGAAGATATACGAGTTATTGCACTGGGCGATAGGGTAGGTTTTCTCTTTCCACATCACCGGAGAGAATGGGCTACCGGTTGCCACCAGCGCGGCACCATCGGTCCAGGCCATAATGTCCTGCGGCGTGGCTTCAACCCGTGACGTCGGGTTGGACAGCGGCATGACGATAGGGCGCGGGCAGTGCTTATGCATCTCGCGGATAATCTCTTCGCTGAACAGACCCGGCTGGCCGGAAACGCCGATCAGGATATCCGGCTGAGCGTGACGCACCACGTCCAGCAGCGAAATGGCGTCGGAGCTGGCATGCCAGTCCGCCAGATTTTCGCTTTTCTGCACCAGCTTGCTCTGGAAGTTCAGCAGGTTAGGCAATTTGTCGGTCAGCAGACCGAAGCGGTCCACCATAAACACGCGGGCGCGGGCTTCTTCATCGCTCAGGCCTTCGGACTTCATCTGCGCGATAATTTGCTCGGCGATACCGCAGCCGGCAGAACCTGCACCGAGGAATACCACTTTCTGCTGGCTCATGGTGCTGCCCGCCGCACGGCTGGCGGCAATCAGCGTGCCCAGCGTAACGGCGGCGGTGCCCTGAATATCATCATTAAAGCAGCAAACTTCGTCACGGTAGCGTTCGAGGATCGGCATCGCATTTTTCTGTGCGAAGTCTTCAAACTGCAGCACCACGTTCGGCCAGCGGCTCTTCACCGCCTGAATGAACTCGTGGACGAAGTTATCGTACTCTTCGCCGGTGATGCGCGGATGACGCCAGCCCATATACAGCGGGTCATTCAGCAATTGCTGGTTGTTGGTGCCGACGTCCAGCACGATTGGCAAGGTGTACGCCGGGCTGATACCGCCACAGGCGGTGTACAGCGAGAGCTTACCAATGGGAATGCCCATGCCGCCGATGCCCTGGTCGCCCAGGCCGAGAATGCGTTCGCCGTCGGTAACGACGATCACTTTGACATTCTGCTTGGTGGCGTTTTGCAGCATATCTTCGATGTTGCCGCGGTTCGGATAGGAGATAAACACGCCACGGGCACGTCGATAGATTTCGGAGAAGTGTTCACAGGCCGCGCCGACGGTGGGGGTGTAAATAATCGGCATCATCTCTTCAAGATGGTTGTCCAGCAGACGGTAGAAGAGGGTTTCGTTGGTGTCCTGAATATTGCGCAGATAAACGTGTTTGTCGTTATCGTTTTTGAAGTCCTGAAACTGCTTCCAGGCACGCTTGGCTTGCTCTTCGATGGTTTCCACCGTTTCAGGCAGCAGGCCGCGCAGGTTAAATTCATTTCGCTCTTCTACAGAGAAGGCGCTTCCCTTATTCAACAACGGGAATTCCAGCAAAATAGGGCCGGCATAAGGAATATACAGCGGTCGTTTACTTTCGTATTCGAGTTCCATGCAATCAATACTCATTCGGATCGGGATGTTGTGGGCCAATCCTAAAATAATTAGTCTGAAAGTACAGCTTTTGTTAACGGGTTATAACAAAAGGAACGGTTTTTATTCAATTTTTGCGAAAGCTGAACAGGATGCAGCGTAACGCTGCATCCTGGCGTTGAAGGGATCAGTCCAGCGGAACGGTGGTCAGACTGGCGCAGCCCAGCGCGTGCAACGTCGCCTGAGTCGCCTGGCGCTGAATGACCCTGGCGTCCGGCGCTTCTGCCAGCACCGCGCGCTGAATGCTCAGCACATCATGGCCGGCAAGGCTGAGCAGGTTGAGGGCGGCTTGTAACGGCGGCAGGCTGGGGTTGAAGGCGGCATTTTCCGCGTAGCTGCCGGCGAAGATCGCGCCGTCTGCGGATTGCAGCGCCACGCCGCTCCAGGCCTGAGTATAAGGTGCATGACTGCGGTTGGCGGCCTGCAGCGCGGCCTGCGTCAGCGCATCGCCTTTGATGCTCAGCTGGTGGTCAACGTCATCCAGCAGCAGCGTTTTGATCTCCAGATCGCGCGGGCCGAAGGCATCGGGCAGATAGTCTCCGAGCGTGGCCGGTGCGCGGCCCGGAAGATGAATGTTCAGCGCGGTGCCGCTGTTTAGCTCATTCATAAACTGGCGGCAGTGACCGCAAGGCGTGTAATTGACGGTGATGGCTTCCAGCGAGGCTTCGCCGCGCATCCAGGCGTGGGTGACCGCACTTTGTTCGGCATGCACGGTTTGCTGCATGGTCGCGCCAACAAACTCCATATTGGCACCGAAATAGAGGTGTCCGCTTTTGCCTCTTGCCAGCGCGCCAACATTAAAGTGGGAGAGGGGCGCCACGGCGCAGGCGGCAGCCAGCGGCAGCAGAGCAAAAGCCAGCTCACGATCGTCCAGGCCTGATGCGGATTTAACGTCAGCCACCTGCGCTGGCGTCAGGAATGCCTGAAAGTCAGCAGCGGAAAGGATCGGCAGCAGGGCGGTTTGCAGGGCTGTCGGCAGCGTGGCAAACGCGGCTTGAAAACGTGGGTGCATTATCGGGCCTCTTTAACTGGTTCGGCCGCTAAGTGTAGCGGGCAGTTGCTGAGTTATATGTGATTGATATCACGCAAGCAATGCAATTTATGAAAGCGAATTACAAAATGCGCGACGCATCGCAAATTTTAACCCCAGAGGTGCATCAGCAACGGGAACAGGAACGGCGCCAGCAGCGAGGTAATAATCCCGCAGATCACCAGCGCCAGCGAGCTGTAAGCCCCTTCCTGATAATCCAGCTCCGCACAGCGCGCGGTGCCCAGCGCATGGGAGGCGTTGCCAATCGCCAGCCCGCGCGAAGGCTTGCCGGTAATCTTCAGCAGGTTCAGCAGCATATGACCAAATACCGCTCCCAGCACGCCGGCGATCAGCACACAGATCGCGCTGATCGCCGGAATGCCGCCTAAGGTGCCAGATACGGCCATCGCGATCGGCGTGGTGACCGACTTCGGCATAATGGTGGCGGCAATCTGCGGCGTGGCACCCATCCACAGCGCAATCGCCGTCCCGGAGACCATCGCCGTCATGCTGCCCATAAAGCAGACGCCAATAATCGACTTCCAGCGCGCGCGGATCTGATGCATCTGCTCATACAGCGGAATGGCTAACGCCACGACAGAAGGCTGAAGAAGATGGTTAAGCACCGAACTGCCCTGGAAATAGCGCGCATAGGGCATCTGAATCAGTAACAGCAGCGGGATGATCACCGCCATCGATACCAGCAGCGGATTGACCAGCGAGATTTTCACCTTTGCCGCCACGCGACGTGCGGCAAAAAACACCATCACCGTCAGCGGCAGTGACCACCAGATATCACTCATCGCCGGCTCCTGGTTTGATCAGCGGACGGCTGTGTAACCGGTGTGACACCAGTCCGACGGTCAGCAGCACGATAAAGGTACTCAGCACGCAGGAGACCACGATCGGGCCAAACTGCGCGCTCAGAATATCGGTGTAGCTCATGATGCCGACGCTGATCGGCACAAACAGCAGGCCCATATAGCGGATCAACAGGGTGCTGCCGGGTTTCACCCAGTCCACCGGCAGGATCTGCAATGCCAGCAGACCAAACAGGATCAGCATGCCAATAATGCTGCCGGGGATCGTCACGGGCAGCAGGCCAGCCAGGGCTGTTCCGGCATAAAGACAGAGGTAAATGATGACAAAGGCGCGAAGATATTGCCAACCAAGGGACAGGGCGGTACGCATGATAAGCTCCTGGTTTTAAGAACGTTAATCATACGATGAAATGCTAAAACGTGCTATCGGTCACACTGGGCAGAAGAGACAAACAAAAAAGGGGCGAACCTGGATTCGCCCCTTAAACATCTTAACGCAACGGGAAGTTATTTAACCTGCATACCCGGCTGAGCGCCGCTGTCGGCACCGAGGATAAACAGATCTTTGCCGCCAGGGCCGGCAGACAGCACCATGCCTTCTGACACGCCGAAACGCATTTTGCGCGGTGCCAGGTTGGCCACCACCACGGTCAAACGACCTTCCAGCACCGATGGGTCTGGATAGGCGGCGCGAATACCGGAGAAGATCTGGCGCGTTTCGTCGCCACCCATATCCAGCACCAGACGAAGCAGCTTGTCAGAACCCTCAACCAGCTCAGCGGTTTTGATCAACGCCACGCGCATATCCACTTTGGCAAAGTCATCAAAGCTGATGGTGTCGCCAACGTCGGCATCGGCTGAAGCAGCCGCTACCGCAGGTTTTGCCTCGGCGGATTTTTTCGCTTTGCTGTCTGCAACCGCAGGCGCATTGGCCACCGCAGCATCTTCTTTCGAGGCTTCAATCAGCGCGTTGACTTTGTCCATCTCAATGCGGCTGTACAGCGCTTTAAAGGCCGAGATTTTATGGTCCAGCAGCGGCTGCTGAATGCCATCCCAGCTCATTTCCACATTGAGGAACGCTTCGGTGCGTTCAGTCAGTGATGGCAGCACCGGTTTCAGCCAGGTCATCAGTACGCGGAACATGTTGATGCCCATCGAGCAGATCGCCTGCAGATCGGCATCGCGGCCTTCCTGCTTGGCGACAACCCACGGTGCCTGCTCGTCGACGTAGCGGTTTGCCACATCGGCCAGCGCCATGATTTCGCGCACAGCACGACCGAACTCGCGGCTGTTCCAGGCTTCGCCAATGCTGGCGGAGGCATCGGTGAAGGTTTTGTACAGCTCAGGATCGGCCAGCTCCGCGGAGAGTTTGCCGTCGAAACGCTTATTGATGAAACCGGCGTTACGGGAAGCCAGGTTCACCACTTTGTTAACGATATCGGCGTTCACGCGCTGCACGAAATCTTCCAGGTTCAGGTCGATATCGTCAATGCGCGAAGAGAGCTTCGCCGCGTAGTAGTAACGCAGGCTGTCTGCATCCAGGTGCTGCAGCCAGGTGCTGGCTTTAATAAAGGTGCCGCGAGATTTTGACATCTTCGCGCCGTTTACCGTCACATAACCGTGTACAAACAGGTTGGTCGGCTTACGGAAGTTGCTGCCTTCCAGCATCGCTGGCCAGAACAGGCTGTGGAAATAGACGATGTCTTTACCGATAAAGTGGTAAAGCTCGGCATCGGAATCTTTCTTCCAGAAGGCATCAAAATCGATGTCGCCGCGCTTGTCACACAGGTTCTTGAACGAGCCCATATAGCCAATTGGCGCATCCAGCCAGACGTAGAAGTATTTGCCCGGCGCACCCGGAATTTCGAAGCCGAAGTAAGGCGCATCGCGGGAGATATCCCACTGCTGCAGGCCAGACTCGAACCATTCCTGCATTTTATTCGCCACCTGCTCCTGCAGCGCGCCGGAGCGGGTCCAGGCTTGCAGCATGGCGCTGAACTCTGGCAGGTCGAAGAAATAGTGCTCAGAATCACGCATCACCGGCGTCGCGCCAGAGACCACCGACTGCGGATTGATCAGCTCGGTCGGGCTGTAGGTCGCGCCGCACACTTCACA
This sequence comes from Erwinia sp. QL-Z3, assembly GCF_004551645.1. Taxonomy (NCBI): domain Bacteria; kingdom Pseudomonadati; phylum Pseudomonadota; class Gammaproteobacteria; order Enterobacterales; family Erwiniaceae; genus Erwinia; species Erwinia sp. QL-Z3. Next base: position 4,598,263 of record NZ_CP037950.1, on the reverse strand, counting down.
GTTATCGCCGTACTGATCGGGCGATTTGCATTTCGGGCAGGTGCCTTTAACAAAACGATCCGGCAGGAACATGCCTTTTTCCGGATCGTACAGCTGTGAAATGGTGCGGTTCTTGATGAAACCGTTCTCTTTCAGACGGGTATAGATCAGCTCTGACAGCTCACGGTTCTCGTCGCTGTGCGTCGAGTGATAGTTATCGTAGCTGATGTCAAAGCCAGCAAAATCTGTCTGATGTTCCTGACTCATCTCAGCAATCATCTGCTCAGGCGCAATACCCAACTGCTGAGCTTTCAGCATAATTGGCGTACCGTGTGCATCGTCCGCACAGATGAAGTAAACCTGATTGCCGCGCATTCGCTGGTAACGGACCCAAATATCTGCCTGGATATGCTCGAGCATGTGGCCGAGATGAATGGAACCGTTGGCGTACGGCAGTGCGCACGTTACCAATATTTTTTTCGCGACTTGAGTCATAGTAAGACTTGCTATACCTGTTTTAAAAGGGGGGATAGATGGTAACCGAAAGGCCGTCCCTGCGTAAACAATCCCGCGATCTCACCGCCGTTTTTTAAGGCCGGTAACATCACCGCCTGCCACTTCTGATATGCTTAAACCCATCTGAACCCATTAAAGAACTGATAAAGAAAACAAGGAGCCGGGATGACGGTACAAGCTCAGGGTCAACATTCACCGGAAGCGCTGCGTGCGATGGTGATGGGCACATTGACCACTTTTGAACATCCGACGCTGAAGCATAACCTCACCACCCTGAAGGCGTTGCACCACTGCGCGTTGATGGACAATACCCTGCATATTGATTTGGTGATGCCATTTGCCTGGCATAGCGGCTTTGAAGCGCTTAAAGAGTCGACCAGCGCCGAGCTGTTACGTCTGACCAGCGCCACCGCCATCAGCTGGCGCTTGACGCACGACATCGCCACGCTGAAAAGAGTGAAAAATCATCCCGGTGCCACCGGCGTGAAGAACATTATTGCCGTCAGCTCGGGCAAAGGTGGCGTGGGAAAATCCAGCACCGCCGTCAATATGGCGCTGGCATTGGCCGCTGAAGGAGCCAAAGTCGGGCTGCTGGATGCCGATATTTACGGTCCTTCGATCCCCGACATGCTCGGCACCCGTGATGAACGCCCAACCTCGCCAGACGGCACGCATATGGCGCCGATTATGGCGCACGGCCTGGCAACCAACTCGATTGGTTATCTGGTGACGGACGATAACGCCATGGTCTGGCGTGGGCCGATGGCCAGCAAAGCGCTGATGCAACTGCTGAATGAAACCATGTGGCCGGACCTCGACTATCTGGTGCTGGATATGCCGCCGGGTACCGGTGATATTCAGCTGACGCTGGCGCAGAATGTGCCGGTGACCGGTGCGGTGGTGGTGACCACGCCACAGGACATCGCGCTGGTGGATGCCCGAAAAGGTATCGTGATGTTTGAGAAGGTTAACGTCCCGGTATTAGGTATCGTTGAGAATATGAGTATGCATATTTGCAGCAACTGCGGTCACCACGAGGCTATTTTTGGCAGCGGCGGGGCGGAGAAATTAGCAGAGCAATACCATACGCGCCTGCTGGCCCAGCTGCCGCTGCACATTACGTTGCGTGAGGATCTGGATGATGGACAGCCAACGGTGGTGCGTCGTCCGGATAGTGAGTTTACGGCGATGTATCGCCAACTGGCCGGTGCGGTGGCTGCCCAGCTTTACTGGCAAGGGGAAGTGATCCCTGCCGATATCGCCTTCCGCGCGGTCTGAGTCACCTTCTCCCGGTTTCATCGCCGGGAGAGCGTTCAGCGCACAAAATGCATCAGCCAGTACTCACCGTGTTCACTCTCGCCGTCAGAAATTATCGTCCAGCCATGCCGTTGATAAAAGGCCACCGCATGATGATTGGCCTTCATGCATTTCAACGCGCCGGTGGAGGTGAACGCCGCCTGCACGGCGGTCAGCAATAGGCTGCCCACGTGCTTTCCCTGCCAGTCGGGGTCGATAAACAGGCTGTGCAGAAAATTATCGTTAGGTAACACCGCCGCAAATCCGAGGCGGTGACCGTTGTCTTCCGCCACCAGGATGCGCTCGCCCAGCGTGACCCGATCAAAATCTTCCAGCGCCCAGTCACTGCCATCCAGCCAGTGCCAGTTTGCCTTGCGCGACGCAAGAAACAGCGTGCGCAGGAAAGGGCGGTCGGCCTCAGTAAAGGGACGAACGTTCACGACTGGCTCCGGCGCGCGCGGGGATTATCAGACCGGCTTGACATGCCGTTCGCCATCAAGCCCGGTGCCGCGATAGTCGTAGTCAATTTTTCCGGCCTCAAACAGCTCATCAAGCACCTTAAAATTATCCGGTGGCGTCACGTTGCAACGGTGGTTAAGCGTGGTGTCGAGGATAGAAAACCCCCGATCCCCGCGTGAAATCTGTTTCAGGTATTGCAGCATCTTCAGCGCTGCCACGCTGATGCCGTACTGTTCATTAAGCGGTCTGGTCATAATGCGTTGCGTATTGTCTCGGCTCAGGACGGGATGATGCCCAAGAGTAGCGTATTGTTGGCCGTTAGCCAAAAGAGTCCTTGGGCGAAGTTGACGCTTTCCCATCTCCAGGCCAGTGTAAAGAGATTGGGGTTTCATAAGGAAGGCGCAATGACCGCCAGCCAGGACACACAAGAAAACACGCTTAGCCTGCCGGTACTAGCCGCCGGCGCGCTGGGGGTGGTATTTGGCGATATCGGCACCAGCCCGCTGTATACCTTAAAAACCGTGCTCTCTTTGTCGGGCGAAGGGCCCACGCCGGAGGTGATCCTCGGGCTGCTGTCGCTGCTGTTCTGGACCATGGTGATGATCACCTCGGTAAAGTATGCCCTGTTTGCGATGCGTATCGATAACCATGGCGAAGGCGGCATTCTGGCGCTGATGTCGCTATTAGTACGCAAGGATAAACGGCGACCGCTGGTGCTGTTTGCCGGGCTTTTCGGTGCGGCGCTGATATATGGCGACGGTGCGATCACGCCAGCGATCTCGGTACTCTCTGCCCTTGAAGGGCTGACCATCATCCTGCCGGAATCACAACCCTGGATCCTGCCTGGCGCGGTGGTGATCCTGCTGGCGCTGTTTGCCATTCAACCGCTGGGCACGGCGAAGATTGGCAAAGTCTTTGGTCCTATTATGGCGCTGTGGTTCGCGGTTATCGCCGGGCTGGGCATCTGGGGGATTGTGCAGCATCCTGCGGTGCTGGTGGCGCTCAACCCGATGTACGGCATCGACTTTCTCTTCTCCAACGGCATCGTCAGCTTTCTGGTGCTCGGCGGCGTATTCCTTTGCGTCACCGGTGCGGAAGCGCTGTATGCCGATATGGGCCATTTTGGCAAAAAGCCGATTTGGCTGGCCTGGTTTGCTATCGTCTTTCCCAGCCTGCTGCTCAACTACGCCGGACAGGCAGCGTTACTGCTTTCAGGTGCTGACGTGACGCAAAATATCTTCTTCCGGCTTTGCCCGCCGGTATTGCAAATCCCGCTGGTGATCCTCGCCACGCTCGCCACCATCATTGCCAGTCAGGCGATTATCAGCGGTGCGTTTTCCATGACCCGTCAGGCAATTCAGCTAGGCTGGCTGCCGAGGCTGCGGGTTAAACAGACTACCGAAGAGAGCTACGGGCAAATCTATATCGGGGCGATTAACTGGTTGCTGATGGTGGTGACCATCTTTCTCGCGGTGTTCTTCAAATCTTCCGACAAGCTGGCAGCAGCCTATGGCATCGCCGTGTCGCTGACGATGATCATGACTTCCGGGCTGTTGTATGTGGCGATGAATGAGGTGTGGCGCTGGAACCGGCTCACCAGCCTGCTGATTGCCGGCGTGTTCTTTGTCATCGACCTGTGCTTCCTGGTCGCCAATATGAGTAAGGTGTTCGAGGGTGGCTATATGCCGCTGATCCTGGCGCTGGTCGTGTACGGTGTGATGTTGCTCTGGCACCGCGGCGTGGAAGCGGCGAGCAGGGCGGTGCACGAAAAATTTATTCCGGTGGACAACTTCCTGGCCATGCTGGAAGAAAAAGCCATACCCAGAGTACCGGGCACGGCGGTGTTTCTGACGCGGGAGAAAGAGGGCACGCCGCCGGTGATGCAGTGGCAGGTGAAGCGAAACGGCTCACTGCATGGGCACGTGCTGTCGCTGACGATCGCTATCGACAACGTTCCGCGCATCAATGCCGACGAGCGCTTAACCGTCACCCAGCTTGCGCCGGGCTTCTGGCACGCGCTGGCGGTGTATGGCTTTATGGAGCGGCCGAATATCCCTGCGCTGTTACGCTATCCGCAACTGGATAACTGCGAGCTGGATACCGAGCATGTCACCTATTATCTGGGCCATGAAAACATCATCCCACGCGAAGGTAGCGGCGGCCTGCCGGCCTGGCAGCGCGTGATTTTCAGCTGGATGGCGCGCAATGGCATGCATGTGACCGACTACTATTACCTGCCCAGTGACCGTGTGGTGGAGATCGGTCGCCGCATACCGGTTTAGCGGTGGAATGTTAATCTGATTACCGCCTGGGGGATGGTAAAGAAAAGCGCCATCCCGTAATCTGGCGGCTGATAGCACGTAGTTAATGACTCGGGGTGCCGTTTCTTTCCAAAGAAAGGGCTGAGAAAAACCCGTCGAACCTGAACTGGATAATGCCAGCGGAGGGAAGTCAGATGCCTGACCGCATCGCCTTCTTGATCGCCGGTTGGGAGTTGTACCATGAACCAACCTCATACCTTTGTCGCGGCGGATGCCGTGGCGTCGCTCCACCTCTTCCGTGAAAAATCGCCGTTAATTCACTGCCTGACCAACGATGTGGTGCAGACTTTTACTGCCAACGTGTTGCTGGCGCTGGGCGCATCGCCGGCGATGGTGATTGATCCCGACGAAGCCGCGCAGTTCAGCGCCATTGCCGATGCCGTGCTGGTCAACGTCGGCACGCTCACCCATTCCCGCAGTGCAGCAATGCTGGCTGCCGTGCACGCGGCCGGAAAGGCGCAGCGTGCCTGGACGCTGGATCCGGTTGCCGTCGGCGCATTGACCTTCCGCACTGAATTCTGTCAGCAGCTGCTGGAACACCGTCCTGCGGCTATTCGCGGCAACGCCTCGGAAATCATGGCGCTGGCGCGCCAGGCAACCTCCGGGCGCGGCGTCGACAGCCTGCATGACTCGGCGCTGGCGCTGGACGCCGCTCGTCTGCTGGCCAGCACCACCGGCGCTATCGTTGCGGTCACCGGGGAAACGGATTACGTCACCGATGGCCAACGGGTGCTGGCTGTGGCTGGCGGTTCGCCGTTGATGACCCGCGTGGTCGGCACCGGCTGCGCGTTGTCGGCGGTGGTGGCCGGATTTGCCGCGCTGCCTGGCGACCGGTTAACGCACGTTGCCAGCGCCTGCCGGATAATGAGCCTGGCAGGCGAACGCGCGGCGATGGCGGCAGCGGGTCCCGGCAGTTTTGTTGCGCTGTTCCTCGACGAGCTGTTCACTCTGGAGGTTCAGGGATGAAGCGCATCAACGCACTGAGCATTGCCGGAACCGATCCCAGCGGTGGCGCGGGCATTCAGGCCGATCTGAAAACCTTCTCGGCGCTGGGTGCCTATGGCACCACCGTGATCACCGCGCTGGTGGCGCAGAATACCTGTGGCGTGCAGTCGGTTTACCGCATTGAGCCCGACTTTGTCGCGGCACAATTACATTCCGTGCTGAGCGACGTGCGCATCGACAGCGTAAAAATCGGCATGTTAGCCAGCAGCGATATCGTCAAGGTGGTGGCTGAAGGACTGAAGGCCTCGTCCGTGCCGTGGATTGTGCTGGATACGGTGATGCTGGCGAAAAGTGGCGATCCGCTGCTTTCGCCGACGGCGGTTGCCACGCTGCGTGAGTGCCTGTTGCCGCACGTTTCACTGATCACGCCAAATCTGCCGGAAGCGGCGGCGCTGCTGGAGTGTCCGGTTGCCACTAACGAAGATGAGATGCGGCGACAGGGAAGGGCGCTGTTAGCGCTGGGTTGCCAGGCGGTGCTGATGAAAGGCGGACATCTGAGCGATGCCGAAAGCCCGGACTGGCTGTTCAGCCGCCAGCTGGAGCAGCGTTTTACCGCGCCGCGCGTGCCAACAAAGCATACCCATGGCACCGGCTGTACGCTTTCCGCTGCGCTGGCCGCGCTGCGACCCCGGCATGATAACTGGGTGTCGACGGTGCAGGACGCCAAGGGCTGGTTACAGGGCGCGCTGGAGCAGGCCGATTCGCTGGAAGTCGGCAAGGGCATCGGCCCGGTGCACCATTTTCATCGCTGGTGGTAGCGGACGATCGGCAACGTTTACACTGGGATCGTTCTGAAAAATGGAGTCAGCAATTTGCCTTAATGTCCGGTTAGGGTCCACGCTGTTGGGGTCAGAAATCATTCATGGCAGGCGTTAATGCCTGCCGGTTTCACCTTAAACAGGAGCTAACATGACGGACATCGTACAGTTATTGGGCAAAGAAGCTGACACTCTTCTGCAACATCGCTGCATGACCATTCCAGCGGAAAGCCTTTATTTACCGGGCGCGGATTATGTTGATCGGGTGATGATCGACAACAATCGTTCTCCTGCCGTGTTACGCAATATGCAGACCCTCTACAACACCGGCCGTCTGGCCGGCACCGGATACCTGTCAATCCTGCCGGTCGATCAGGGCGTCGAGCACTCGGCGGGCGCGTCATTTGCTGCCAATCCACTCTATTTCGATCCAAAGAACATCGTCGAGCTGGCCATCGAGTCGGGCTGTAACTGCGTGGCCTCCACTTATGGCGTGCTGGCCTCGGTGTCGCGCCGTTATGCGCACCGCATTCCGTTTATGGTCAAACTGAACCATAACGAAACCCTCAGCTATCCCACGCAATACGATCAGACCCTGTATGCCAGCGTCGATCAGGCCTTTAACTTAGGGGCGGTTGCCGTGGGCGCCACCATCTATTTCGGTTCTGAACAGTCGCGTCGTCAGCTGGAAGAAATCTCCGTCGCCTTTGAGCGCGCTCATGAGCTGGGTATGGTCACCGTACTGTGGGCCTACCTGCGTAACAATGACTTCAAGAAAGAGGGTGTGGATTACCATGCCAGCGCGGATCTGACCGGTCAGGCTAACCATCTGGCGGCCACCATCGGTGCCGATATCGTCAAGCAGAAGATGGCGGAAAACAATGGTGGGTATAACGCGGTGAAGTTCGGCTCAACCGACGAGCGCGTTTACAGCAAATTAACCAGCGACAACCCGATCGATTTGGTGCGTTACCAGCTGGCAAACTGCTATATGGGCCGTGCCGGGTTAATTAACTCGGGTGGCGCAGCGGCAGGTGAAACCGATACCGCCGAGTCAGTGCGCACCGCGGTGATCAACAAGCGTGCGGGCGGTATGGGGCTGATTTTGGGCCGTAAAGCCTTTAAGAAATCGATGAAGGATGGCGTGGCGCTGATCAATTCGGTGCAGGATGTCTATCTGGCGAAAGACGTCACCATTGCTTAATCGCTAACGATAAGGGGTTGACAATGATTAGCCCCTTATCTTTCACCCTATGTGATTATTTTGTTACAAACTATCGATGCCTCAGCCTCTCCACTCTTGCCCGAAAATCGCTAAAATAGCGCTTTAGTCTGACGTGAGCCGTGAAGTAAATAATGAAGTGGTTATCTAAAAATGCGTGGTTATTTGCCGTCAAAACCTGCATTGCCGCCTTTATCGCCTTATATATCGCGCTGAAACTGAACCTGGATAAACCGGCCTGGGCCATGGTCTCGGTTTACGTGATTTCACAGCTGTATTCTGCCTCCACCCTGTCGAAAGCCTTGTTCCGCTTTCTTGGCACCGTGCTGGGCGGGATCTTTATCTTTCTGATCTACCCAATAACCGTTACCCATCCGATGCTGTTCAGCCTTTGCGTTTCGCTGTGGGTTGCCTGCTGCCTGTATCTTTCGCTGCACGACCGCACGCCGAAGAGCTACGTGTTTATGCTGGCAGGCTACAGCGCGGCGATCATGGGCTTTGCCGATGTCACTACGCCGCTGTCGATCACCTATACAGTGATTTCCCGTATCGAAGAAATTACCGTGGCGATTATCTGCAGCAGCCTGGTGCATATGCTGGTTTTCCCGGTACGGATGCGCAATCTGCTGGAAAACAGCGTCAGTAACTGGTTCGACACTGCAAAGAACGTCTGCACCGAACTGCTGACCATTGAATCGAAAGAGAGCTCGCCCGAAAGGGACCAAATCCTGGTGCAGATGGCGAACTATCCGGTGGCGGTTGAAACCCTGATCACCCATTGCGTGTATGAAGGCGACTCCGCGCGCAAGCTCATCCGTCTGGTCAGCGCGCAGTATCAGCATCTTTCCTATCTGATCCCAACGCTGACCGCGATTGAGAAGCGCCTGAGCCTGCTGGCGGAGCAGGGCATCACCTTCCCGGATTTTGTCGCCGAGTCGTTCAGTCACTTCCTTGTCTGGCTGAACAGCCCGGAACAAAGCGGGCAGGCACAGTCAATTGAGGCAGACATCACTGCCTCGCAGGAGCGGATCAAAGCGCTGTATGGCCGCGGTGAAATGAACGCGGAAGAAGGTTTGTTGCTGATTGGGTTACTGGAAAGGCTGCTGAATTTTATCCGCATTGCCGATTCCTATTTCAACGCCCGCGAGCGCGTTAGCCAGCTGTCGCCGGAGAAAAAGCGCGGCAGGCTTAAGCTGATCAGGAAGCATCGCGATAAAGGGCTGATCCTGTTATCGGCCTTCACCGCGTTCACTGCCACGATGATCGGCTGTATTTTCTGGATTGGCACCGGCTGGAAAGATGGCGCGTCAACGCCGATGATAGCCGCGGTTGTCTGTTCGTTCTTCGCGGCGATGGACAGCCCAATCGCTTCGATGAAGGTGTTTCTGAAAGGGGTATTGATCGCCATTGTGATCAGCGTGCTGTACGTCGGGCTGCTGATCCCGATGACCGTAACCTTTGAATCACTGATTATCTGTCTGGCACCGGGACTGCTGGCGCTGGGACTGGTCATCGCCAATCCGTCGACCAATTTTATCGGGCTGATTATCGCTACCCAGATCCCCGGTTTTATCGGCATGACGCACGATTTGCAGCCCGACCTGCTGTCGATCCTTAATGCCTCGATCTCAACCGTGGTGGGCATTTTACTGGCGGTGCTGGTCACGGCCATTATCCGTAACAGAAGGCCGGCCTGGTCTGCCAAACGCGTGTTGCGTAAAGGGATTAAGGAGCTGCTGCAGTTCACCGGCGAAATCAAAATTAACGCTTCTTCGCTGCTGTCGCGTCAGCAGTATGTCGCCAGCATGATCGATAAAATCAACGTCATCCTGCCGCGTAACCGCATCGATCCTTCGCCCGGCGTGGCGCTGGGGGGCAATCTGATTACCGAAATCTGGCTTGGGGTGAACTGCTATGACTTTTACGCCAGGCATCAGGCGATTATCAAAGACCATCAGCTGGAAACCGATGCGGTGATGTTTGAGATTAATCAGTACTTTAAAAAGCGACTCAAGGATATTCACCTGGAGCCGCCGCAATCGTTGCTGATGGAGTTGAATCAGCTGCTGGTTAAGACCGAGGCATTGTGCCGTGCAGATATGGCGCTGTTCAGGCCGCTGTTCTATCTGTTCAATATCCGCATGGCACTCTATCCGACGCAGAGATGGCCAGCGTTATAGCGGCTTTTCAAACCACTCGCTGTTTTGCTCAGCAATCGGCGTGATGGAGAAAATCATCTCCTGAAGATGGCGGCGCAGGGCGTGCTCGGCGCCGTCAACATCTCTTGCAACCAGCGCCTGATAAATCTCCTGATGTTGCTGGATCAGGCTTTCCGGCGGGGAGACTTTGCTTAACGTCAGGAAGCGCACCCGATCCATGGCCGCTTTAATGTTTTCGACCGTTTCCCATGACAGCTCGCAGTTTATGCTCTGCGCAATCAGGCGATGGAACTCATCATCGAGCAGTAAAAAGGCCTGGCTGTCATGACGCTCAGCGGCCATTTTCTGCAGTTGAAGATTGTGTTCAAGCTGGGCCAGCGATTCGGCAGAGGCCTCAACAGCCGCCCGGCGGATCACCGCCACTTCTACCGCTTCACGGATAAAACGTCCATCCGCCACGCGTTTGGCCGAAATTTTGCGTACGAAGGTGCCGCGCTGGGGCAAAACCTGCACCAGCCCAGCTTCGGCAAGCTTAATAAAGGCTTCACGCACCGGCTGGCGTGAAACGCTGAACCGCGAGGAAACCTCTTTTTCTGACAGCAGCGAACCCGGTGGGATCGCGCAGGTCACGATGTCCTGGCGCAGGAATCGGTAAATTTGCTGATTTACCGGTTCGTTGGCGGTAATGATATAAGCGGTAGACATTGAGTAATATCCCTATACCTTCTGGACGAAAGTCTAAGTCTAAACAGGGCGCTGGCTCTTCGCCAGCGCTTATTCGCTTAAGCCTGCGTCAGGGCAATTTTTACCGTCTCTTTGGCGCCTTTTTCGCGTAAAAGCTGATAGAAATGGTTCACTTTTGCGACGAATGCCGGTTCAGCGGCCAGATCTTCGCCAAATACCGCTTTTAACGACAGCAGGCCGGCAATCCGCGCCTCGCCATCCGCGGTTTCTGCAACGCGTTGCGCCAGCCGATCGCGCATCGGATCGCGGATTTCAATCGGCTGACCCTGCTCATCAACACCGCCGACATAACGCATCCAGCCCGCCACGCCCAGCGCCAGTAAGTCGTAGCTGCCGCCATGCTTCAGGTGCCAGCGAATGCTGTCCAGCCAGCGCTGGGGCAGTTTTTGTGAACCATCGTTAGCGATCTGCGCGGTGCGGTGTTTAATCGCCAGGTTTTCATAACGGGCGATCAGCGAGTTGGCATACGCCGGCAGATCGACGCCTCGAGTGCTCAGCGTCGGTGCCTGTTCGTCCAGCATCAGACTCAGGGCGGCCTGACGATAGTAGGGGTCCGCCATACAATCACTGATGTGCTGATATCCGGCCAGATTACCGAGGTAAGCGAGGAAGGAGTGGCTGCCGTTCAACATGCGCAATTTCATCTCTTCAAATGGCAGCACGTCGCTGACCAGCTCTGCACCGGCTTTTTCCCATTCAGGACGGCCGCTGACAAAGTTGTCCTCAATCACCCATTGCAGGAAGGGTTCGCACACCACGCTGACCGGATCGTCGCAACCGAGTTTGTCGCGCATCGCCGCATGGGTTTCGTCCGTCATCGCCGGCACAATGCGATCGACCATGGTGGAAGGGAAGGTGACGTGTTGCGCAATCCACTCCGCCAGTTCGTGACTCTGTTTTTCCGCCAGACCAAGCACCACGTTGCGGGTAACGTGGCCATTTTCCGGCATATTATCGCAGGACATCACGCTCAGCGGCGGCAGGTTGCGTTCGCGACGACGGACGATGCCGGCAAGGATAATGCCCGGCAGGGAAATGGGGGCGTCGGGATGGGCGAGGTCATGGACGATCGACGGGTGCGCCAGATCCAGCTTGCCGCTGGACGGTTCGTAGCAGTAGCCTTTTTCGGTCACCGTCATCGAAACGATTGCCACGTCCGGCTGCGCCAGCGCTTCAATTACCGCATCAATGCCGTCTGATTTGCCATGCAGAGCGTCCTTCACCACGCCAATCACCCGCAGCGCCATCTGGTCACCGGACATTTCGGCCACGGTGTAGCAGTAATCCTGCTGTTTCAGGGCCTGAATCAGTTCGCCGCTGTTGAGGTTAACTTCGCAGTAACCCCAGTCACTGCCGCGTTCGCTGGCCAGTCTGTCGCTACAAACGGCCTGATGGGCACGGTGAAAGGCACCAAAGCCGATATGCACCATGCGCGTTTTGAGCTTCTGGCGGTCGTAATCCGGGCGGACCACGTCCGCCGAAAGATGGTCAAGTGAAAGCATCGATAATCCCTTCTGTTACGGCGCGGGAGAACCCGCGCTGAATGTCACACTGAAACCGCTTTATTTTGCGTCTTCGGGCTTTTGATAACAAAGAACACCAGTACTGCACCGAGTGCTGCGACCGCGCCCGCCAGCACAAAGGCGCTGTCGAACTTGCCGGTGTGGTGGACGATATAGCCGGTCACAATCGGGCCGACGATGCCCGACAGGCTGCCGATCAGATGAATGAATCCGCTGATCCCGCCGACGCGGCTTTTGTGCACCACATCCTGGATAATCGCCCAGTAGATGGCACCGGTGATGTACAGGAAGAAGATCGACACTGACATCAACGCCACGGCTGGATAGGTCCCTTTTACAGAACCTGCCAGCGCCACACAAATAGCAGCGGCCAGCAGCGAGACGACCAGCACAATTTTTCGTGAAAGCAGCAGTTTACCGGTGATTTTAAAGATTTTATCGGAAATCAGTCCGCCGAGCGCCAGGCCAACGAAGCCGACAATCCACGGGATCATGGTGGTGATACTCATCGATTTGATATCGAGGTTATGCGCCTGCACCAGGTAAGCCGGGAACCAGCTCAGGAAGAAGAACAGGATGTAGTTGTAGCAGAAGAAGGCAAATGCGGTAACCAGGATAATCGGCTGGCGCAGGTAGTAACCCAGGCCGTGAGCCGCCTGCGCTAACTCATCTTCCGGCGTGGTTTGTTCTTCTTTCAGCTTGGCAATCAGGGCACGTTCATCCTGACTAACGCGACGGCTTTTCAATGGGTTATCGGAGGCAATCAGGAACCAGGCAATCATCCAGACGATGCCGACCGAGCAAATGATGATGAACGCCGGACGCCAGCCGAATGCCAGTGCCAGATAGCCGATGATTGGGCCAGCGACCGCGCCACCGAGAGGCGAGCCGGCGCTGAGGAAGCCCATGGCCGTGGCGGCCTGTTTTTTCGGGAACCAGCCGTTAATGGCTTTGTTCGCCGAGGCGCAGATCGGGCCTTCAGCCATACCAAACAGCACGCGCAGGATCAGCATTGACCAGAAGCCGGTTGCCACCGCCGTCAGGCCGCAGAACAGAGACCACAGGCCAACCGCCACGCCCATCACGATGGTCGGGCCGAACTTGTCGGTCGCCAGGCCACCGATGAAGTTGAAGATGGCGTAACCGAAGAAGAAGCTGCCGAAAATCAGGCCGAACTGTTCGGCATTCAGCATCAGATCTTTTTCGATCATCGGTACCGTCAGCGAGAGGGCAACACGATCGAGGTAATTGATCATGTAGACCATAAACAGCAGAAGTACGATAGTCCAACGTAGGTTTTTGAACATAGTAATTCCTTGATTATTCTTATAATAGTTGTGACTTTTCTTGCCGGTGAGGCACCGGCAAGCCCGGGTTTATTCCACGGCTAAGATGACTTTACAGCAGCTACGTGGATCTTTTTCGAACAGCGTCATCGCGTGTTCAATTTCTGCGAGAGGGAAGTAGTGAGTGACCAGCTTTTCTGGCTGGATCAGGCCCTGTTCCATCCAGCTAATCACTTCAGGGAAGCGATGGCTGTTGAGACGTGAGGTAAACAGTGACAGTTCCTTGCTGGTCAGGCTTTGCTGAGTAATCGAGCAGGCTTCACCCGAGAAGCCCAGCAGGCCGATACGTCCGGCAGGCGAGGCCAGCGCAGCGGCTTCCGCGAGGATTGCCGGATGGCAGGCGGCGTCAATGATAAGCGTCGGCATTTCGCCTTCGAGCTGAGCAGCCAGCGGGATTTCACTGTTATTCAGCACCACGTCAGCGCCATTGGCTTTCGCCATCGCAAGGCGTTCTGGCAGGCGGTCCGCCACAATCACTTTGCGCACCTTATAGACGCCTTTCAGCACCTGAATCGCGGTTAATCCCATTGGGCCGGATCAAAAGATCAGCGCGACGTCATCAGGCTGCGGCTTAAGGAAAGCGGTGATGTTCGCGGCGATGGTGAACGGTTCGACCAGGCTGGCGAGTTTGTCCGGGATGCTTTCCGGCAGCGTATAGGCATTGGCCGCAGGAGCCACCGCATATTCACTGAACCCGCCATCGCGATGCACGCCAATCACCTGCAATTCACTGCAAACGTTAGGGCGGCCGATGGAGCACGGGTAGCAATGGCCACAGCTGACCACCGGGTCAACGGCCACGCGTTCGCCGATACGGGCCGCATCGACACCTTCACCCACCGCATCAATGCGGCCAAAGAATTCATGGCCGATGACGCGAGGATAGCGGGCAAACGGATTATGGCCATGCCAGATATGCACATCCGATCCGCAGATGCTGGCGTACTGAACTTTCACTCTGACTTCGCCAGCGGCAGGAGTCAGTTCAGGACGATCCTGGACCTGCAATTCACCCGGGCGTTCGATGACGATGCTTTTCATGGCATTTCCTTATGGACTTAGTATGCTGAAAAAATACGCTCTGGCGTACTACCATACAAGGTGCCAGTGTCGGATGTTCGACGGGGATCACATTTGTTACTGAGGATGGTGGGTTTGTTAATTGCTAAGGCAGGGACTAAGGGAGTGAGGGGGAAGGGGTTAAGGGCAAAGAGGGCTTCGGTGTCATGGCGTCCGCCTAGTGCACGTTATCCGAGACGCCGTGAACCCCTCCCTGGGGGCTTGGCTGCCGCATCCCTGCGGCAGACACTCGGCTAACGTGCACTATGCTGCCACCTCATCACATCGGCGTTTTTGATCAGGTTGATGGACACACAGGTCAAGAGCGGGTGTTGAAGTGTTTGGCCCTAATCAAACAGGCAACAATGAAGCTTAGGGGGAAGGGAGAGCAGGGTGATAAGCAAAGCATCAGCGGCAGGGATGCCGCTGCTGAGCCCCCAGGGATGGGTGCACGGCGACTTTGCGTTCACCCTGCTCTCCCTGAGCAAACCACCCGATCAGCCAGACAACTTGCTAACGCTCAGCGGTCAAATCTCCCTGACCTTGGCACCAGCCAGCAGGCAACTTATCCCTAAACCCTAACCTTATGCCAGCAGCTCGCACGACGGCGGCAGACGGCAGGCGATGGCGGCGGGCATCACTTCAATGTGGAATGATTTTCCACTCAACGGTTCGCCGTCGAGGTTAAAAGTCATCTCGTGCGGCGCGGTGATGTCTAACCACGGCAGAGAGGCGCGAATGATATTGGGATTGTCATCATCACCCCCGATCACCGAATTTAACAGCGTTGGCAGGATCTCTTTGGAGGTGACAATGCTGACCTCAATCTTGCCATCATTGATCAGGGCGGCCGGGCACAACCTCTGACCGCCACCCGCCTGACGTCCATTACCGATGCCGATCACCAATGCATCGCCATCCCAACGGAAGTCCGGGCCGCTCAACTCGCAACTGTCTGCTTTTAGCGTATCCATACGCATCAGCCCATGAATAAAGTAGGAGACGCCACCCAATGCGGATTTCAGCTTTTCCGGCGTTTCGGTAGTGATGCGGGTGCCAAAACCACCAGTGGCCATATTGATGAAATAGTGCGTCTGATTTACCCGTGCCAGATCGATCGGGGTCGCTTTGCCGACGATCGCCAGCCGTAACGCATTCTCCATCTCCTGCGGAATACCGGCAGAGGTGGCAAAATCATTGGCGGTGCCTAACGGGATAATGCCCAACACCGGGCGCTGTGAGGCATCGAGTTTCGCCAACGCCGTGGCAATCTCATTGATGGTGCCATCGCCGCCGCCTGCTACCACGGTCTCAGCCTGAATTGCTACGGCTTCGCGCACGTAACGCTCGCCGTCTCCGTGTTCCCAGGTGACGCGGATCTCAATGGGATAACCTTCCTTGCGCAGCGTAAAAATGGCTTCACGCAGGTCTTCATTGCCTGCGCCTTTGCCGTTCAGTATCACCAGCGTAATTGGTTGTTCCATGTCTGTTTTCCCGTCAGTGCTGACCCGTTCAGGCCCAAAAGTGCTTCAGTTATAGCACATTTTGCACCCTCAACGAAAAACCAGGCCGCGCAGGCAAAAGAAAAGCCCGTCCGGGGGAGCCGGACGGGCCAAGGAGGTGGTTCCTGATAAAGACTGCCGTTTCGAATTCTCGTTTTTGACAAGGCGCATTCTAGCCAGAAAAGGCCTGGGGTTATGTGATCAAATTCTAATAAAAGTAACCCGAAGTAACTTTATTGCGCTAGCCGGTGCGACCTTCCATCCAGTCTGGAACAATCAACGGGCAGCCGGATCGGCGTAAGCCGTTGATCCAATTGCATCGATCGCCGGTTCTGCCGATGCATCCGGGAAGTTACGCATTAACAGTGCGAACGTCAGATCGATATCTTCCGGCACGCTGATCCAGACAAAATGCCCGTTGCCAGGCGCGACGAGAGTGGGCTGAAGCTTGGTGTTTACCATCTCAGGCAGATCGAAATTAACGTTTCCTGCTGGAGTCATCAGCTCAAGATTGTCGCCGACGCTGAACTTATTCTTCACCTCAACCAGCACTTTGTCTCCGCGACGCTCACCGGTAAATTCACCAACGAATTGCTGACGGTCAGAGGCAGAATGGCCATAGTCATAATTCTGGTAACTGTCGTGGGTGTGACGGCGCAGGAAACCCTCGGTGTAGCCGCGATGCGCCAGACCGTCCAGCGTGCCGAGCAGCGACTCATCAAACGGCTTGCCCGCCGCGGCATCATCAATTGCCCGGCGATACACCTGGGCGGTGCGCGCGCAGTAGTAATGCGACTTGGTGCGGCCTTCGATCTTCAGCGAATGCACGCCCATTTGCGTCAGACGACCAACATGCGCCACGGCGCGCAGGTCTTTCGAATTCATAATGTAAGTGCCGTGCTCATCCTCGAAAGCGGTCATCTGTTCGCCAGGGCGCATCGCTTCTTCAATCAAATAGACTTTGTCGGTCGGCTGACCGGCGCCGAGCGTGGGCTCAACGGTCTTTACCGGGATCGGCTGGTATTGCTGCACGATTTGCCCAACATCATCCACCTTGCCTTCCTGCACCTTGTACTCCCAGCGGCAGGCATTGGTGCAGGTTCCCTGATTGGGATCGCGTTTGTTAATGTAGCCGGAAAGCAGACAGCGGCCTGAATAGGCCATGCACAGCGCGCCGTGCACGAAAATCTCCAGCTCCATTTCAGGCACCTGCTCACGGATCTCGGCGATTTCTTCCAGAGACAGTTCGCGCGAAAGGATCACGCGCGTCAGGCCCATCTGCTGCCAGAATTTTACCGTTGCCCAGTTCACCGCGTTGGCCTGCACCGAAAGATGCACGTCCATCTGCGGAAAGGCGTCACGCACCAGCATAATCAGGCCTGGATCGGACATGATCAGCGCGTCCGGGCCCATCTCGATCACCGGACGCAGATCGCGAATAAACGTTTTCAGCTTGGCGTTATGCGGCGCGATATTTACCACCACATAAAACTTCTTACCCAGCGCATGCGCTTCGTTAATGCCCAGCGCCAGGTTCTCGTGGTTGAATTCGTTATTACGCACCCGAAGGCTGTAACGTGGCTGGCCGGCATAGACGGCGTCGGCGCCGTAGGCGAAGGCGAAGCGCATGTTTTTCAGGGTGCCGGCGGGGGATAATAATTCCGGTTTCAACGTGAGTATCTCTTGAGGGATCCCCAATGTCTTTCGGGCTGCAGCTGCGTTGGCTGCTCAGCTCCACCCCAGTCACTTACTTCAGTAAGCTCCTGGGGATGAAGCTGCTTGCCGCCTTGCTGCAACCCGAAATCCAAATGGGGATGAGCGTGCAGGAGGGGCAAAGAACGTTCAACAATGGTTATCAGGTTTGAAAGCAATAAAGGCCGTCAGTGACGGCCTTACAAAATTTGCGGGAATTGTAGAGGTTGGGATGGGGAATGTAAATTGACCTAGATCAAACGGCAGACATCTGCTTCCCAGCGGTAACCCATACCGTAGACCGCGCGGATAAAGGGCTGGTCGGAATCCAGCAGCTCCAGTTTACGGCGCAGGTTTTTTATATGGCTGTCGATGGTCCGGTCGGTGACCACGCGGTAATCATCATAAAGATGGTTAAGCAGCATTTCCCGGGAGAACACCTTGCCAGGCTCCTGAGCCAGCGTCTTTAGCAGACGAAACTCAGCAGGCGTCAAATCGAGTGGGCCCTGGTCCCAACTGGCCTGGAAGCGATTTTCATCGATGACCAGCAGTGAGGCTTTCTGCGCTTCTTCCGGCGTCCGCTTGCAGCGTTTGAGAATGGTTTTAACCCTGGCCACCACTTCACGCGGGCTGAACGGTTTGCAGATGTAATCATCCGCACCGATTTCCAGCCCAAGCAGACGATCTATCTCTTCGGTTTTGGCAGTGACCATCATGATCGGCAAATCGGAGAAACGGCGAATTTCGCGGCAAACCGTCAGGCCATCCATGCCGGGTAACATCAGGTCCAGCAGGATCATGTCCGGCGGCGTCTGTTTTACCCAGTCCAGCACCTCATCTCCACGCAGAAGATGGTGGGTGCGATAATTGGCCGCCTGAAGATAATCCACCATCAGCTGGCCAAGTTTGGGTTCGTCTTCAACCACTAAAATCAGCGGGGCAAGCGTTTCCTGTTCCATAACACTCATCTGCTTAACAAGAGGTGACACACCTCTTTAGTTAGTATTGCAGGGTAAGTGTACCGTAATTTTCAGTCCTCCGGCATCGGAGTGGTCCGCAACAATGCTGCCGTCGTGAGCTTCAACGATGTTCTGACAGATAGCCAACCCAAGCCCGGAGCCGCCACTGGCACGATTTCGCGAACTTTCCGCACGGAAGAATCGCTCGAAAATTTGCTGCCGCTGCTCGTCGGTGATCCCCGGACTGGTATCCTCAAAATGCAGGATCTGCTGGTCCGCTTGTGACACCAGCGTGACGGTCAGACCGCCACCGGCATCGGTATAGCGCAGGCTGTTTTCCATCAGATTGGTAAATAACTGCATCAGGCGATCGGGATCGCCAAACAGCGGAGCCTGCTCCGGCAGACGGAGATCGAGCGAAAGATTACGGCTCTGATAGCGGCCGTTGAAGTTGCTCGCCACCAGTTCCACCAGCGGCACCAGGTCCGTTTTGCATTTGCGATAAGCGAGGGCACCTTCATCAGACAGGGAAAGCTGATGCACATCGTCCACCAGCTTGGTCAGCGTACTGACTTCTCCCTGTAAGGAAACAATCGACTCCGGCGTCAGCTTGCGCACGCCGTCCTGAATCGCTTCAAGTTCACCGCGCAGGATCGCCAGCGGCGTCCGCAGCTCATGAGAGATATCGGCCATAAAGGCGCGGCGCATACTCTCGTTTTTCTCCAGCGTACTGGCCAGCCGGTTAAAGTCCTGCCCCAGCCGGCCCAGTTCATCGCGGCTGTTGGCCTGCACCCGGCTGGTAAAGTCGCCGGCGGCCAGCTGATGCGTGCCTTCCACCAGCCGCTTAACCGGCGCAAGCAAGCCCCGCGACATCAGCCAGGTGACCAGCGCGGCCAGCAGCATCGCCAGCCCCGAGATGATCCAGCTGGTGCGCTTCTGCTGCTGATCGAAGTTGATATCCGCGCTGCGGGTCAGGCGCTCAGGCGGCGAACCGATCACCCAACCGACAATGTGCCCGTCGCTGGTGGTGATATTGCGGCGCGACCCCTCGGGCGGCACCGGGCCGCGCGGGCCAATCATCACGTGATATTGCTGATCGATAATCCAAAACTGTGTCCGCCAGCCGTGCGGCGGAAGCTGAGAGTTGGAGTCTGGATTTTGCTCCAGCGAATGCAGGATCTGAAACACCAGCTTGTTATTGTGACGCAGGAAATCCCAGTTGCCGTGCTGCTCATACTGATCGGACAACGCATCGCTCAGCATCACCAGCCGCTGCTCGTTGCCTTTCTTGATGTAATCAATAAAGCCATGCTCAAAGCTCAGCCGCACGCCCCAGTGCATGGTGACCAGCACCAGCAGGCAGGTGGAAAAAATCGCCGCGAACAGCTTGGCGGTGATGCCGATACGCAATTTTGCAAACATTAAGACTTCCTCTTGCGGCTCAACACCACGTTTTTACTGACATCCAGCGGCACGCGCCAGAACACCAGCGCGGGCAGAACGATCACCACCGCCATGCACAGATAAGTATAAATAAAGGCCTGATGCACCGCCGCGCTGTCAGTCACCGCCTGATGACCAAAGGTGCCCAACATCAGCCCGGCCACCGTCACGCCGATACTCATCGACAGCTGCATGATCATCGACAGCAGACTGTTGCCGCTGCTGGCGAGATCGTCCGGCAGCTCTTTCAGCGTCAGGGTATTCATCGAGGAGAAGCGAATGGCATTGACCATGCCCTGCAGGAACAGCACGACCGGCAGCAGGTAATCCCAGCCCATCAATGCCACCGCCGGGAATAACAGCACCACCAGCGCCAGGCCAATGGTGGCGCCTACCAGCACGTTACGGTAGCCAAAGCGGTTAACGATCTGCACCACGATGCGCTTCATCCCCATATTGCCGAGGACCATCGGGATCATCATCAGCCCGGCATGGAACGGCGTGTATCCCATGCCCACCTGCAGGAAGATTGGCGTCATAAACGGCAGCATGCCGCTACCGATGCGACCGGTAAAACTGCCTAACAGCCCAATGGAATAGATGCGGTTATCAAACAGCTTCAGGCTGAACAACGCCCGCTCGTTGCCTCGGGCGTGCATCAGATAGAACAGCAATGAGAACACGCCAATCAGGATAAACAGACAGAGCAACAGCGGCGAAACCCCTAAGCCCCGTTGGCCGTCGAGGGCCAGCGTTAAGGTTGCCATCCCTGCGGCCAGCAGAATAAAGCCGAGAAAGTCGAATTTACGTGGCGGCAGGCTCATATTTTTCATCAGCATCAGGGTCGCAATGGCGCCAATGATGCCCACCGGAATATTGATCAGGAAAATCCAGTGCCAGCTGGCGTACTGCACCAGCACGCCACCCAACGCCGGGCCGAGCAGCGGGCCGACCTGGCCCGGCAAGGTCACAAAGGTCATCGCCGCCATATATTGCTCGCGCGGGACCAGCTTCATCACCGTTAACCTGCCGACCGGCACCATCATCGCGCCGCCAATGCCCTGTACCACACGCGCCATAATCAGTTGATCCAGCGAGCTGGCCATTGAGCAAAACAGCGAGCCGACGCTGAACAGAATGATGGCGCTGAAGAACACGTTCCTCACCCCGAACCGGTCGGCCAGCCAGCCGCTGACCGGCAGCATCACCGCCACCGTCAGCACATAGGAGACGATCACCGAATGCATATTCAGCGGGTTCTCGTTCAGGCTTACCGCCATCGAGGGCAGGGCAGTGTTGACGATGGTGGTATCCAGCGCCTGCATAAAGAAGCCGAAGGCAACGATCCACAGTTGCCAGCGCACGGTGGAAGGAAGCGTATTCATGACTGGACGAGTTCCTGACGTGGCCGGCGACGCAGTTTATCCATATACAGATAAACCACCGGCGTGGTGTATAGCGTTAACAGCTGGCTCATCACCAGCCCGCCGACAATGGTAATCCCCAGCGGCTGGCGCAGTTCTGCCCCATCACCGGACGTCAGGACCAGCGGCAAGGCACCTAACAGCGCCGCCAGCGTGGTCATCATGATTGGCCTGAAGCGCAGCAGGCTCGCCTGGAAAATCGCCTCGCGGGCGGTCAGGTTGCCGTTACGCTGCGCCTCCAGCGCAAAATCGACCATCATGATGGCGTTCTTTTTGACGATACCGATCAGCAGCAGAATGCCGATCAGTGCAATCAGACTGAACGGCGCGCTAAACAGTTCCAGCGCCAGCAGCGCGCCCACACCTGCGGAGGGCAGCGTGGAGAGGATGGTCAGTGGATGCACGTAGCTCTCATACAGGATGCCTAACACAATATAGACCGTGGCGATGGCGGCGATAATCAGCCACACCTGGCTGTTCTGGCTTTGCTCGAAGGCTTGCGCAGTACCGGCAAAGCTGCCCCGCACCGAAGTCGGCACGCCCAACGTGGTCATGCTGCGGTCAATGGCATCGGACGCCTGAGAAAGCGACACTCCTTCTGGCAGGTTAAAGGAGATGGTCGAGGCAGCCGACAGTCCCTGATGGTTTACCGACAACGGCGCGTTGGCCGGGAGCCATTTGGCAAAGTAAGAGAGCGGAATGGCTTTGCCATCGTTGTTAATCAGGTACATCAAATCCAGCGAGCTGATGTCCTGGGTGTAGCGCGGATCCACTTCCATCACCACTTTGTACTGATTGAGCGGCTGATAAATGGTGGATATCTGCCGCTGGCCGAAGGCATTGTTCAGCAGGTTATTGGCATCCGTCACGTCAATGCCCAGTCGGGTCATGGTTTCACGATCGTAGGTCAACGCCATTTCCGAGCCTTTATCCTGCTGATCGGAGTTCACATCCGCCAGCTCCGGCAGCGCGGCAAAAGCCTCGCGAATTTTTGGCTCCCAGATCCGCAGGTCGTCGAGATTGTCTGACAGCAGCGTGTACTGATAACCAGCGTTCGATTCCCGTCCGCCTACCCGCAGATCCTGCACCGCCATCAGATACAGACTCGCGCCGGGTTCTTTGGCCAGCTTGATGCGCAGCCGGGCAATCACTTCCTGCGCATTTTCACTGCGCTCGCTTAACGGCTTAAGGGAGATAAACATCGATCCGCTGTTGGTGCGCGAGCCGCCGGTAAAGCCAACCACGCTTTCCACTGCCGGATCGTCGCGGACAATCTTCATAAAGCCTTCCAGCTTACCGCGCATCGCCTGGAACGAAATGCTCTGATCGGCCTGAATAAAGCCCATCACCCGGCCGGTATCCTGCTCGGGCATAAAGGTTTTCGGGATGGAGATATACAGATAAACCGTCAGGCCGATGGTGGCGAGAAACACCAGCAGCGTCCAGCGGGAGTGATTGAGCACCCAGTTCAGCGAGCGGCCGTAGCCTTGCTGAATGGCGTTGAGCACGCGGCCAAAGCCGCGCACCCGGCCTTGCTCGCGTTGCGGATGCGCGCGCAGCAGCCTGGCGCACATCATCGGCGTCAGGGTAAGGGAAATCACCAGCGATATCGCTATTGATACCGACAGCGTGACGGCAAATTCCTTAAAGAAGCGGCCAATCAGACCGCCAAGCATCAGTAACGGCAGGAAAACGGCAATCAGCGACAGGCTCATCGACAGCACGGTAAAACCCACTTCCCGCACGCCCTGTAACGAGGCCTGCAGCGGCTTCATACCCGCTTCCACATGGCGGGAAATGTTCTCCAGCACCACGATGGCATCATCCACCACAAACCCGGTGGCGACGGTCAATGCCATCAACGACAGGTTATTCAGGCTGAAGCCGCACAGATACATGGCGGCAAAGGTGCCAATCAGCGACACCGGCACGGCCACCGCCGGGATAAGCGTGGCGCGACCCGAGCGTAAAAAGGCAAACACCACCAGGATCACCAGCCCGACCGAGATTGCCAGCGACTGTTCCACTTCTGCCAGCGAGGCGCGGATCGTCGGCGAGCGATCCTGGGCGATTTCCAGATGGATTGAGGCCGGAATGATATTGCTGAGTTCAGGCACTTCGGCGCGGATACGGTCAACCGTATCGATGATATTGGCTTCGGGCAACTTGCGGATCAGCAACAGGATTGCCGGTTTGGCGTTCGACATCCCGGCGTTGCGGACGTCCTGAACCGAGTCGGTGACGTTAGCCACATCCTGCAAACGCACTGCCGCGCCGGCATTGTAATGCACCACCAGCGGCTGATAATCCGCCGCCTTTTGCAGCTCGTCGTTGGTTTTCAGTTGCCAGCGCTGCTGATGATCTTCAATCGCGCCCTGCGGTCTTCGCTGGTTGGCATTGGCGATGGTTTCGCGAATCGCATCCAGCGAGACGCCCTGATTAAACAGCGCCTGCGGATTGAGGTCGACACGCACCGCAGGCAGCGAACTGCCGCCCACGGTCACATCACCCACACCGTCGATTTGCGACAGCTTTTGCGCCAGCTGCGTAGAGGCATAGTCATACAGCTGACCCTGGGAATAGGTATCCGAGGTCAGCGCCATAATCATAATCGGGGCGTCGGAAGGGTTGGCCTTGCGGTAGGTAGGGCGGCTGGGCATCCCGGTAGGCAACAGGCTTTGCGCGCCGTTGATCGCGCCCTGAACATCCCGTGCGGCACCGTTGATATCGCGATCGTAATCGAACACCAGGATGATGCGGGTGCTGCCCAAAGAGCTGGTGGAGGTCATTTCACTGACGCCCGCGATACGTCCCAGCGAGCGTTCCAGCGGGGTGGCCACTGACGACGCCATGGTTTCCGGTGAGGCGCCGGGCAGCGACGCACTGATGACGATCACCGGGAAATCCACCTGCGGCAGCGGGGCGACAGGCAGCAGTCTGAACCCCAATACGCCGGCCAGCAGGATGGCGATGGTCAGTAGAATCGTCGCCACCGGGCGATGGATAAACAGCGCGAAAAACCTCACTGCGCTTCCTCCTGCCTGAAGCGACGACGGGTAGCGTGAGCAAGTCGGTCAAACAGCAGATAAATCACCGGCGTGGTAAACAGCGTCAGTACCTGGCTGACCACCAGACCGCCGACCATCGCCACGCCCAGCGGACGGCGCAGCTCTGCACCGACGCCGGTGCTCAGCATCAGCGGCAAGGCACCCAGCAATGCCGCCAGCGTGGTCATCAGGATCGGGCGGAAACGCAGCAGGCAGGCCTGATAAATCGCGTCATACGGCGCCATACCCTGTTCCCGCTCGGCGGCCAGCGCAAAGTCGATCATCATGATGGCGTTTTTCTTCACGATACCTATCAGCAGAATGATGCCGATAATGGCGATCACATCCAGCTCGTGACCGCTCAGCATCAGTGCCAGCAGCGCGCCCACGCCCGCGGTTGGCAGCGTAGACAGAATGGTAATCGGGTGGATAAAGCTTTCATACAGCACGCCAAGGACGATATACATCGCCACGATTGCCGCCACTATCAGCCAGATGGTGCTGGACAGCGCCGCCTGGAAAGCCAGCGTGCTGCCCTGGAACTCGGTCATGATCTCCGACGGCATTGCCAGATCCTGCTCGGTTTTGCTGATGGCATTGACCGCCTGTTCCAGCGAGTAACCGTCGCGCACGTTGAACGAGAAGGTGGTGGAAGGGAACTGATCGAGATGGTTAATGCTCAACGCCCCATGACGCTGCTCAACGGTGGCGATAGCGCTTAACGGCACCATGCCGCCCGAGGTGCTGTTCAGGCGAATGCCATCCAGCGCGGCAAGGCCTGGCGTGGCTGAGGTGTCATGCTCCAGCACCACGCGATACTGATTAGCCTGAGTGTAAATGGTGGAGATCAGGCGCTGGCCAAAGGCGTTATACAGCGCGTTATCCCCGTCGGCCATGGTGATACCCAGACGGCTGGCGTTATCGCGATCCACTTTGATATAGGCTTCCAGCCCCTGATCCTGCCAGTCGCTGCTGACATCTTTCAGCTCCGGCAAGGTCGACAGCGCCGTAATCAGTTTCGGCACCCACAGGCTGAGGGATTCGAGCGAACCGGCCTGCAAGGTAAACTGATATTGCGTGCGGCTGACCGTGGTATCAATGGTGAGATCCTGCACCGGCTGCAGGTAGAGATTCACGCCGGGCAGTTTGGCTATTTCCGTCTGAAGTCGGTCGATCACCACCGGAATGCGGTCATCACGCTGATCCAGCGGTTTCAGGTTGATTTGCAGTCGCCCGCTGTTCAGCGCCGGGTTGGTGCCGTCGACGCCAACGAAAGAGGTCAGGCTTTGCACCGCCGGATCCTTCATGATGATTGAGGCAACCTGCTGCTGGCGCTGCGCCATATTGGCATAGGAAACCGACTGTGGAGCCTGCAGCGTGCCCTGGATGATGCCGTTATCCTGCACGGGGAAGAAGCCTTTAGGAATGGTGATCCACAGCAGCACGGTGATCGCCAGCGTGCCCAGCGCCACGCCTAGCGTTATCCAAGGATGATTCAGCACCCGGCGCAGAAAATGCCCATAACCGGCAATAATGCGGTCAAACATCGCTTCACTGGCGCGCGAGAAGCGGTTCTGTTTGCGTAACGACTCCACGCTCAGCATGCGCGCGCACATCATTGGGGTCAGGGTCAGCGACACTACGGCGGAAATCAGAATGGAGATCGCCAGCGTCACGGCAAATTCACGGAACAGCCGACCGACGATATCGCCCATAAACAGCAGCGGGATTAACACCGCAATCAGCGAGAAGGTCAGGGAAATGATGGTAAAGCCAATTTCGCCCGCGCCTTTTAGCGCCGCGGCCATCGGCTTTTCGCCTTTCTCGATATAGCGGGAGATGTTCTCGATCACCACGATCGCATCGTCCACCACAAAGCCGGTGGCGATGGTCAGCGCCATCAGCGTCAGGTTGTTGATCGAGAAACCAAGGAAATAGATCACTGCGAAGGTGCCGACCAGCGACAGCGGAACGGCAACGGCCGGAATGATGGTCGCCGGCACGTTACGCAGGAACAGATAGATGATCATCACCACCAGCGCAATCGCCAGCATCAGCTCAAACTGCACGTCATGCACGGAAGCGCGGATATTGGTGGTGCGATCGGTCAGGACTTTGACCTCAACCGATTTTGGCAGTGAGGCGGTCAGCGACGGCAGCATCTGGCGAATACTGTCGGCGGTGGTAATGATGTTGGCGCCAGGCTGACGCTGAATATTCAGTACAATGGCCGGCTGACGATTGGCCCATGCGCCGAGCCAGCTGTTCTCCGCACCCTGCTCAACAGTCGCCACATCGCGCAGCCGCACGGCTGAGCCGTTCTGATAGGCGACGATCAGCTGACGGTAATCCTCAGCGGATTTCATCTGATCGTTGGCCGACAGCGTGATTGAACGCTCGGGGCCGTCAAGGCTACCTTTGGCGGAGTTAACGTTGGCATTCGCGATCGCCGTGCGCACCGTTTCACTGTCCAGATTCAGGGCTGCCAGCGCCTGCGCGTTGAGCTTGACCCGCACCGCAGGGCGTTGACCGCCGGCCAGCGTCACCAGACCGACACCCGAGACCTGAGAGATTTTCTGCGCGACCCGCGTTTCCACCATATCCTCAACCTGGGTCATCGGCATGCTGGTAGTGGTAACGGCAAGGGTCATGATCGGCGGATCGGCCGGGTTAACCTTGCTGTAAACCGGCGGATTGGGCAGATCGGACGGCAGCAAATTGGTGGCGGCGTTAATGGCGGCCTGCACTTCCTGCTCGGCCACATCCAGCGGCAGCGTCAGCTGGAACTGCAAAGTGACCACCGATGCGCCGCCGGAACTCTGCGAAGACATCTGCTTCAGCCCGGACATCTGGCCGAACTGGCGTTCAAGCGGGGCGGTAATCGACGAGGTGACCACATCCGGGCTGGCACCCGGATACAGCGTCACGACCTGAATGGTGGGATAGTCGACTTCCGGCAGGGCTGAAACGGGCAGGGCACGGTAGCCCAAAATACCGGCCAGCAGGATCGCCACCATCAATAGCGTGGTGGCAACCGGGCGGAGAATAAACTGGCGGGACGGGCCGCCGGTAGAGCTCGGTGGCATAACCTGCATCAGGAACTGGCTCCTTTAGACGGCAGAGCGCTTTTTCCTGAGGTCAGCGGCGTGGCCTGCGGTGCCACCACTTCCACTTTGGTGCCTTCGGTCAGGCGGTCAATGCCGTCGGTGACGACACGCTCGCCCGCATCCAGTCCGGCGGTGACCACCACTTTCTGGCTATCCTGTAAGCCGGTAGTGATCAGTTTTTTACTGACTTTATCCTCTGCGTTAACCACCCAGACAAAGTTTCCTTCATTGCCCATTTGCAGTGCCGCAGCCGGGATCACAATCGCATCCTGCAGGGTGTTGACCTTCAGGCGGGCGTTCACGAACTGATTAGGGAACAACATATCGTCGTTGTTACCGAAGCGCGCCTTCAGCTTAACCGTGCCGGTGGTGGCATCAATCTGGTTATCCATGCTGAGTAACGTGCCGCTGGTCAGCAGTTTTTTATTGCTGCGGTCCCAGGCTTCTACCGGAATTGGCTGGCCGCCTTTTTGCGCCATCAGGATGGTGCTGATGTCATTTTCCGGCAGGCTGAACACCAGATCGATCGGATGCGTTTGGGTAATGACCACGATGCCGGTGGTATCGCCGCTGGTGATGTAGTTGCCGACGTCGACCTGCTTGAGTCCGACGCGGCCAGAGATAGGTGAGGTGACGCGGCTGTAAGTCAGATTTAACTGGGCGCTGGCGACGCTGCCTTCATCGGCTTTAATGGTGCCGAGGGTTTCGCTGACCAGCGAGCGCTGGGTATCCATTTCCTGCTGCGAGACCAGATTGGTTTTTGCCAGCTTCTCGTAGCGGGCCAGATCGCGGCGGGCATTTGCCAGCGTAGCCTGGTCTTTTGCCAGCTGTCCCTGTGCCTGAGTAAGGGCGACCTGATAAGGACGGGGATCGATTTCGGCAATCAGCTGACCGGCTTTAACTTCCTGACCTTCGGTAAAATGCAGCGCCATCAGGTCGCCATCGACCCGGCTCCGCAGCGTGACGGTGTTGGCGGCGGTGACGGTGCCCAGTCCGGAAAGATACTGCGGCACGCTCTGGCGCACCGCTTCGGCTGCCTGCACCGGGGATAATGCGGCAGTGCCACCATGACGGCCCCCGCCTTTACCTTCACCGCCCTTATGCTGCTGTGCGTCAGCGGTTTTTTCCGGGGCAGCGCTGCTGTGGCTGCTGTGCCACCAGTACCAACCGCCAGCGGCAACCGCTGCGATAATCAGGATCGGCAAGATTTTGAGGGAACGGCGTTGTGCAGTCATCTTGGTGTCAGCTCTCCGGTGCAAAAAGTGTGTCCACGAGGGCCAAAAACGGGGCCCAGAATTTTTCTATTTTAGCGGGTTTATCAACCGCAAAAGTGAAGGAATTAAGGATAACCGTTCAGCTGGTGTAAGTATTCCTGTCGCGCACATCTTTTGCCACAAATCGTCGAAGCGACGCCGGGGATGTTTGCTACGCTCTAAGTCACGTGAGAAACAATTCATATTCAGGAGAGTAATGATGAGTCAATCAGAGCACCGTTCACTGGGCCGCACCGGCATTCAGGTTCCTACCTTGACCTTTGGTGGCAACGTATTTGGCTGGACTGTCGATCAAAAAACGTCTTTCTCCCTGCTGGATGCGCTGGTCGAAAAAGGGCTGTATTTCATTGATACCGCTGATGTGTATTCCCGTTGGGCGCCGGGTAATGAAGGCGGCGAATCTGAAACCATTATTGGTAACTGGCTGAAGCAGAGCGGCAAACGCGACAAAATTGTGCTGGCGACCAAAGTTGGGATTGAGATGGGACCGGGGAAAACCGGGCTGTCACCGAAATACATTCGCCAGGCGATTGAAGACTCGTTGCGTCGCTTGCAAACCGACAGCATCGACCTGTATCAGGCACACCGCGACGACAGCGATACGCCGCTGCAGGAAACGCTGGCGACCTTTGATGCCTTAATTAAAGAAGGCAAAGTGCGGGCGATTGGTGCCTCCAACTATTCGGCAGAACGCCTGAGCGAAGCGCTGAAGGTCAGTGAGGATAATGGCTTCGCGCGTTATGAAACCTTGCAGCCTGAATACAATCTTTATGACCGTGAAGGCTATGAAAGTGGTCTTGAGCAGGTTGCCAAAGATAATGGCCTGGCGGTGATCAACTATTATTCGCTGGCCAGTGGTTTCCTCAGCGGGAAATACCGTAAGCCGGAAGATGCCAGTAAAAGTCAGCGTGGGGCAGGTGTGGTCGAGAAATATCTGAACGAGCGCGGCTTACGCATTATTAAGGCGCTGGATCAGGTGGCGGAATCAACCGGTTCAACTCCGACGCAGGTGGCTCTTGCCTGGCAGATTGCCCGCCCAAGTAT
The DNA here is from genome assembly GCF_004551645.1 of Erwinia sp. QL-Z3. Classification (NCBI taxonomy): domain Bacteria; kingdom Pseudomonadati; phylum Pseudomonadota; class Gammaproteobacteria; order Enterobacterales; family Erwiniaceae; genus Erwinia; species Erwinia sp. QL-Z3. The sequence goes on along the minus strand of NZ_CP037950.1, from coordinate 4,568,384 downwards.
CACCGCCCCAATCGTCAGCGTCACTTCGCTGACTCAGCTTGATGAGTTAACGAAAGCCGCCGCCCTCAAACTGAGCGACGACGACATCCGTGAACTGTCAGAAGCCAGCAGCTACTGAGCTTAGCGGAACATCACCTGCGCCCAACGGGCCAGACCGGCGGTGACGGAACCAAAGTCATCGCCGCTCGCCAGCGGAATGTCCGGCAGCTGCTGTTGCAGTGCCTGACGCAGCACCGGTGAACGGGCGCTACCGCCGGTCAGATAGATCACATCAGGACGGGTGCCGCTGGCATCCAGCGCCATTTTCACCTGTTCCTGAATCCGCTCCAGCGGCTGCGCAATCGCCGCTTCCAGCCCCTGAACACTTATCGCCGTCTCCAGCGACTGCTCAATAAAGGCCAGTTGCGTGCTGACCTCAGCGTGCTCAGACAGCGCAATTTTGCTCTCCTCAGCCGCACGCACCAGGCGATAGCCCAGACGTTGCTGCCAGACTTTCAGCAGACGCTTCACTTTCTCTGGCTCACGCGCATCGCGGATCAAATCCAGCAGCAGCTTTTTGCTGGCGGTGGCGTAAAAATCGCTTTGGGCAGGAACATCATTGATCGCCACGGCGTTCCACCACGGCAGAGCAGGAAGGGCAGTGCCTTTTTCCGTCGCGCCGCCTAATCCCAGCAGGGGCATCAGCTCCTTAAAGGCCAGCATGATATCCAGATCGTTCCCGCCAACGCGGCAACCGCTGTGGCCTAACAGGCTGGCACTGCGATCGGATTTGTCATGCCATTCCGGGCCCATCAGCAGCATTGAGCAGTCAGTGGTACCGCCGCCGATATCGACAACCAGCACGCGCGTCTCTTGTTTCAGCGTCGCTTCAAACTCCAGGCCTGCGGCAACTGGCTCAAACTGGAATTCCACGTCTTTAAAACCGGCACGGCTGGCGGCACGCGCCAGAATACCCTGCGCCTGACGGTTGGCTTCATCCCCGCCCAGGCCCTGGAAGTTGATCGGACGACCAATCACCGCCTGGGTGATGCTCTGATTCAGATTCTGTTCCGCCTTCTGACGGATGTGCAGCATCATGGCGCACACCAGATCCTCGAAGAATGCCACCTGCTGCGGCTTTAGCCCGTTGGCACCGAGGAAGGATTTCGGCGACTTAACGAACCAGACATCTTCCGGATCGGCCATATATTGCGCCAGCGACGCCAGTCCAAACTGGACGCTGTTGGGGGTGACCTCAATATCTTCTTCGCGGTTAAACGCCAGCGCACGGCGTAAAATGGCCTGGTTATCGGCTTCAGGCGTAGGCACCTGATGATGGCGGAATAACCACTCACTGACCGCATCGCGGGTCGGAGCACAAAGCATGGAGGGCAATAAGGTAGAACCTTGCTCCAGCGGCAGCAGTGCAGGCAAGCCGTCTTTCATAATGGCGACCGAGCAATTTGCTGTCCCGTAATCAAAGCCAATAAACATTTATCCCCCTCAGCTGGAAAAAAGGGGGCGACTTTAGCCCAGGCCCGCATGGAGAGCAAGAACCCATGCGCAATTTATCGCAAAGTGGCGGCACTAGGCCTGATCTTCGTGGTGATTGAGCTGCCAGGGATTGAGGGTGCGCAGGCGTTCCGGATCGTACACCGCCAACTGGCCACGCCCGTTGTGCTTGGCGCTGTAGCAGGCCAGATCTGCCTGAGCCAATACGTCGCTGACCGTATGGTTTTCCTTATTGAGTAAGGTGATCCCGGCGCTGGCACCGACGCGGTGCAGACGGCCTTCCCACAAGAAGTGATAGTCGTTCACCGCGTTGACGATGCGGGCAATCACTTCCTGCGCCTTATCCTGCGGGCAATCCAGCAACAGAATGCCAAACTCATCACCGCCCAGGCGGGCGAGGAAATCATTGCTGCGCAGATGGCGCTGCATCACGCCAGAAATTTCACGCAGCAAGGCATCGCCGGCGGCATGACCGGAGGTATCATTGACCGCTTTGAAGCGGTCCAGGTCGACAAACACCAGCGCATGATCTTTTTGCAACAGGCTTGGTGAGAGCAACAGGCTGTCGAGCCTCTGCTCAAAGCTGACGCGGTTGGGCAGGCTGGTCAGCACATCGTGGGAAGCGCTGTAGGTCAGACGACGCATCATTTCGCGCGAGGTGCTGACATCGCGTATCACCATCACGCTGCCGATGTTGTCACCTTCCAGCGTTTTCAACGGCATGATGCTGTAGTGGATATCGTACTGACGGCCCGCGCTGTTATGCAGCACCAGTTCCTGATCTAAATCCGGCGTAGATTTGGTTTGCGGCAGTTCACACAGCAGCAGACTTTCCAGCTGTGGGCCTTTGTGGCCCTGGGTGATGCGCAGAATATCGTTGAGCGGCTTGCCGACGGCATGTTCCTGCGCCCAGCCGGTCATGCTTTCAGCGACCGGGTTCATAAAGATGACCCGCATCTCTTCATCGGTACTGATCACCCCTTCACCGATCGCATCCAGCGTAATGTGCATGCGCTCTTTTTCCTGGTAGAGCGCATCGGTCAGCTGGCGGATAGCGGTGATATCCTGGTTAATTCCCAGCATACGTTCCACATCGCCTTTCTCATCCAGCACCATATTGGCCTGACTGCGGATGTAACGAAGGCCGTTATCGGTTTCAATACGGAATTCAATATCAATCGGTGAGGAGGTTTTTACCGCCGTATCGAAGGCATCAATCGCCGGCTGCCGATCGGCGGGCAGCAGGCTGTTAGCCCAGGTGAGATAGGTTGCCTGGCCATTTTCCGGCAGGTCATAAATGCGGAACATACGTTTGTCCCAGCTCATTTTGCCGGTCACCAGGCTCCATTCCCACACGCCAATGCCGCCCGCTTCATTCGCCAGCGTAATGCGCTGCATCAGGCGGCGGTTGACCTCTTCGGTGGTTTTCAGGTCGGTGATGTCTTCAATCTGCGAGATAAAATAGAGCGGCAGCTGCTCGCTGTCCCGCACCAGCGACACGGTGAGCCGCGCCCACAGAATCTGCTGATCCTTACGCAGATAGCGCTTTTCCATACTGTAGGTTTCAATGTCGCCCAGCAGCAGCGCGTTAAGCTGAAGCAGGTCCGCGTCAAGATCCTCCGGGTGGGTGATCTGCTGGAAATCCATCTTCTTCAGCTCTTTTTCCTGATAATCCAGCAGCTTGCAAAGGGATTTATTGACCTTCAGCCATTTACCTTCCGGCGAGACCAGCGCCATACCAATGGCAGAGAACTCCATCGCATGGCGAAAACGCGTTTCACTCTCCGAGATATGCTTTTTCTCTTCACGGAAGGAGTGCATCACCAGCGCCATCATATGGCTTGGGATCAACGCCATCAAGAACGGCAGCCAGACGGAACTGGCCAGCGGCCAGCGGCTGTTGAGCTGAATATCCAGTAACCCCAACGCCAGCATGACCGTCATCATCGACAGCGTGGCCAGGAACACCACAAAGGCCTCGAAGCGGGGCAGGCGCACGGCGCTGTAAAACAGCACCACAATCACAAAGGTGAACGGCCACGGCAGATAGCGCAGCGAGCAGTAACAGAGCACCAGCGTGACCAGCAGGGTCAGCAGCGTTTCAAACAGCACATTCTGATGACGGGCGCGTTGGAAATAATCGTTATTCCACAGCAGGCAAACCGGGCCCAGTGCCAGCATGCCAATCATTTCCGATACCACCCAGGTGGAGAAGAAGCGGAAGCTGCTGTGCCCTGAGCTGCTTAGCACCCAGGCCGCCAACAGGCCGCCCACCAGTGGGGTAAACATGCCCACCGTCACCATCATTTTGCTCCAGCTCATCAGGGAGCCAAGCGGCGACTGGCGATCGAGCATCACCCGCAGTAACGATCCGCCAATTATCGCCTGGGTCAGGTTGATCAGCGGATACTTGACGTTGGCGATCCCAGGACCGATCACCAGCGAGTTGGCGAGGGCAACGCCGATAAAACAGCTCAGTAAGGCCAGCGGCAAGGAGGCAATAGGAAGGCGAAAGATCACCATTGTCATCAGGGCCGTGGAGAACCACAGCGGGGAAATCTGGCCACTGACTTTGATCAGCTCTAAGCAGAACAGCGTTAACACAAAACTCAGGCCGCCCAGCATGAAGGTCTGAGGCCAGCGAAGGGTGATGCGCTTTACAGAAAAAAGGGTGTCAGTCGTCATTCAAAAATCCAGCATGGCGCCGGAGGTTTAGATCAACCGAAGGCGCAATCTACGTTACATCAGCGATGCTAACATAACCGTTTATGAATGCTTGCGGTAATTCAAAAGATAGCGGTATTCGGGCGATTGACCTGTGTTTTTTCGCCCGATTCCGCTTAATGGTGGGATTACTGACGGAGTTTGAGCAACTCAGCCCGGGTCCAGGCATGGTCGATACCGGAAAGCTGCACCGAAAAGCGCTGCAGGAACTGCTGGGTGGTCGCCAGGCGACCGTGGCTCATCAGCAGCAGTGGCAACAACAGCGCGATGCACAGCTGGGTGGCGGAAAATCCCTGCAGCTCCGAACGACGCTGGCTGACCAGGAACGCGGTACTCAAGGTAAAGCCCAGGATCAGACCGGCAACTACTTCGCTGGTGGAGTGGTAGTTCAGCACCAGACGGGAGGCGCCGACCATCAGCGGGATCAGGTAACCCACCACCACCGCGCAGGTGCGCCAGGCCGGCTTAAGACGGCCGCTGAGTAACCACAGCATGACCGGCCACAGAGTGGCGGACATGGCGCTGTGGCCGCTGAAGCCGGTGAAATTGAAGCGTGCGCTGCCAATGCCGTATCCGAGGAAGGCGATTTTAGACAGGCTGACGATGGCACCCGCGGCGCAAAAAGCCAGCGCCCAATACCAGACGGCGCGACGGTCGCTGTTTTTCCACGTAATCAGAATGGCCATAATCACCGCCGTGGGGATCAACAGCATGCTGTCGCCGAAATAAGTCAAAATATGCAAAATATGCCAGGACACCGTGTTTCCTTCTTACTGTGTTACCGAGCCGGGCCAGCGTGAGCAGGGACGGTATACAGATAACTTATTGATTATGCACTTCACGCCTGGCGAAAGCTGCCCGGCTTAAAATGTGAGCTTGGTCTCATTGTTACCAGTTTAACGGGCATTGCCAGGCACGGCTAACGGGAAAGTCCTAAAAGCATTTCCGCGCTTTTCTCTGGCATCAAACCCCCGAAATCCTTATAATTACGCGCGAAATCGTCCTCTCCTTTGTCTCAGACAACCAGTAATCAGGTCTTTAATTTTATGACTGACAAGTCGCACCAGTGCGTCATCGTAGGTATCGCCGGCGCATCTGCCTCGGGAAAAAGTCTTATCGCCAGCACACTGTATCGCGAAGTGCGCGAACGTGTGGGTGATGAAAATATTGGCGTTATCCCCGAGGATGCGTATTACAAAGACCAAAGCCATCTGACCATGGATGAGCGGGTCAAAACCAACTACGATCACCCCAGCGCGATGGATCATAGTCTGCTGCTGCAACATCTGCAGAAGCTGAAAGCCGGTGAAGCGATAGACCTGCCAGTATACAGCTATGTTGATCATACCCGTACTGCGCAGACTGTTCAGCTGAAGCCAAAAAAAGTCATCATCCTGGAAGGGATCCTGCTGCTGACCGACGCCCGTCTGCGCCAGGAGATGAACTTCTCTATCTTCGTCGATACGCCGCTGGATATCTGCCTGATGCGGCGTATGAAGCGCGATGTGAATGAACGTGGCCGCTCGATGGATTCGGTCATGGCGCAATATCAGAAAACCGTTCGTCCGATGTTCCTGCAGTTCATCGAACCTTCCAAACAGTATGCTGACATTATCGTGCCTCGCGGCGGAAAAAACCGCATCGCCATCGATATTCTGAAGGCCAAGATCAATCAATTCTTCGAATAGCCGACAGGGAATTTTATCCATGAGATTATGCGACCGCGATATTGAAGCCTGGCTGGACAATGGCCAGCTGGAGATCACCCCACGTCCACCGGTGGAACGCATTAACGGTGCGACCGTTGATGTGCGTCTGGGGAATCAGTTCAGAACCTTCCGCGGGCACACCGCGGCCTTTATCGATCTCAGTGGTCCAAAGGATGAAGTCAGTGCGGCGCTGGATCGCGTGATGAGTGACGAGATTGTCCTGCCGGAAGGCGAGGCGTTCTTCCTGCATCCGGGCGAACTGGCGCTGGCCGTGACGCTGGAGTCGGTCACGCTGCCGGATAATCTGGTAGGCTGGCTGGACGGACGCTCCTCTCTGGCGCGTCTTGGGCTGATGGTTCACGTCACGGCTCACCGCATCGATCCGGGCTGGCAGGGCCGAATTGTGCTGGAGTTCTATAATTCAGGTAAGCTGCCTCTGGCACTGCGTCCGGGTATGCTGATCGGCGCACTGAGTTTTGAACCGCTGTCCGGCCCGGCTGCGCGGCCGTATAACCGCCGCACCGATGCCAAATACAAAGGGCAGCAGGGCGCGGATGCCAGCAGGATCGACAAAGATTAGAATAATCTGGCCCGTCAGCGTCTTGCCACTGGGTAACCGTGACGGGAATAAGGGGAAGGCATGAGACGATTTATTACCACGCTGGCTATTTTGCTGGTGGTAATTGTGGCCGGAATGACTGCGCTGGTGTTATTGGTTAATCCCAACGATTTTCGCGGTTACATGGCTCAGCAGGTTGAGCAGCGCAGCGGCTACCGTTTAGCGCTCAATGGCGATCTGCGCTGGCATGTCTGGCCGCAGCTGAGCATTCTTTCCGGTCAGATGACGCTGACCGCGCCGGGTGCCAAACAGCCGGTGGTCAGCGCCAGCAACATGCGTCTTGATGTCAGTCTTCTTCCGCTTATTTCTCACCAGCTGTCGGTGAAGCAGGTGATGCTGAAAGGGGCGGTGTTCAATCTCACCCCGGACAGCGAAGCGCAACGTCCGGCTAATGCGCCCGTCGGCCCGGCGGGGAACAACCCGGACGAAGGCGTGACCCATGGCTGGAAGTTTGATATTGCCGAACTGCGCATTGCCGACAGTTTGCTGATCTGGCAACAGGATAACGGCGAGCAGCTCAATCTTCGTGATCTCAACCTTCAGCTATCCCAGGACAGTAAGCGTCAGGCGCACATTGAGCTGAGCAGCCGTATCAATCGCGATCAGCGCGAACTGCTGCTCAACCTCAACAGCGATCTGGACGTCAGCCGCTATCCTCAGCATCTCACCGCCGCCATCAATCAGCTGGATTACCAGATGACCGGTGCCGACCTGCCGAAAGACGGGCTGAAAGGGCAGATGAAAATGCAGGCCGAGTGGGCGGGAGATAATCAGGCCTTTAGCCTGAAAAATCTCTCACTGACCGCCAATGACAGCCAGCTTGATGGCAGCGCCAGCGGCATGCTCGGCGCCCGTCCGCAGCTGAATGTCGACCTGCACTCACCGTTGCTCAATATGGACTCCTTATTGGGTCTGGAGCCGGACAGTGCCGACGGTGGCCAGACGGTCCAGGCGCAACGTTCGGGCCCTGGCCCGGTCATTTCCCGCCCGGTTGAGCATGATAATGCTAATTCGCCGCTCAATGCGATGGACGGCAACGTTGCGCTAACGGTCGATAAAATGCGCTGGCGGGGCATGGATTTCGATCAGGTTAATCTGCGTGCGTCGAGTAAAGGTGGCTTGCTGAATCTGGCGACCTTAAGCGGTAAAGCCGGCAGCGGTGACTTCTCTCTGCCAGGCAGTATTGATGTGCGCACGGCTGAGACGATGGTTAAGTTGCAGCCGACGTTAAAAAACATTGCCGTGGCACCGCTGCTGAAAGCCTTTGCTCTGCCAGCTTCCCTTAGCGGCGATCTGTCGCTGGCCGGAAACTTCAGCGGCTCTGGCCTGACGGTGCCTTCCTTTAAGCAGGCCTGGCAGGGTAACGCTGAGCTGACGCTGGATAATGCCCAGATGGCCGGGCTTAACTTCCAGCAGATGATCCAGCGCGCGGTAGAAAGAAACAGTAATCGGGTTCGTGGGCCGGCCGATGCGGCGAAGGAAAACAATCTGCAGCAGATTAAAGGTAACGCCTCGCTCAATAACGGCTTACTGACCTTCCCTGGATTGCAGGGACACTCCTCGATGCTGGATTACAGCGGCAAAGGGCAGGTCAACCTGGCGAGCCAGCAGGCGGACATGACCTTCGGTGTAACGGTGACGAATGGCTGGCAGGGCGATGATGAGCTGGTGAAACGCCTGCAGTCGACGCCGGTGCCATTGCGCATTTACGGGCCGTGGTCTGGGCTGAACTACTCATTACAGGTCGACCAGGTGCTGCGCCAGCAGCTGCAGGATGAAGCGAAAAAACGGCTACAGCAGTGGTCGGATCGTAACAAGAGCAGCGATAAAAACAGCTCAGTACAGAAACTGCTTAAAGACATGTAGCAGGAGCCGGGAAGTTGCTCAGACTTCGTAATCCGGCTCTTCAGTCACCGCCAACGGAATGATTTGCACTTTCTGGACGCGGTGGCTGTCTACCTGCAACGTACGGAACAGGAAATCCCCCACCTGAATCTCTTCCCCTTGCTGCGGCACCCGCTGCATATGCTCCATCAGTAACCCTGCCAGCGTGTGATATTCCCGCTTCTCATTCAGCGGTAACTCCAGATACATCACCAGGTCGTCCAGCGGCATATGGCCATTAGCCGTCCAGCTGCCGTCGGTATTTTGCTGAATGTCGTAGCGCGGATCGATCGCTTCACCTTCATTAGGCAGGTTGCCGGCGATGGTTTCCATCACGTCACTCAATGTCACGACCCCTTCCACCGAGCCAAACTCATCCACCACAAAGGCGAAATGCGTCCGTGCGGTGCGAAATTGCTCCAGCGCGGGCAGTAAGGTGAGCTGTTCGGGGAACACCAGGGGCTGGCGGATCAACGCCCTGATATCCAGACTGTCCCCGTGCAGGGACTGTTTCAGCAGGTCGATAACGTGTACCACGCCAAGTGGATCGTCACTGTTATCGGTCACTACGATGCGCGTATGTTGATTCAGGTCGAGCAGTGACATGATTTTCTCAGGCGACTCGCTGAGGTCCACATGCTCAACATCATGGCGCGAGGTCATGATGCTGCTGACCGTGCGCTGGCCCATGCCGAGCACCCGCGCAATCATCATCCGCTCCTGCTTATTGAAAATCGCCTGGCTTTCAATATTGTCGGCCACCAGTGCCGAGGTCTGCGAGTCCAGTTCGGCCGGTTCATGATTGCCGCGTAATAAACGCAGCACCGCTTCTGCGGTTCTCTTCCTTAATGGCGAGGTCGATGAAAGGAAGCGGCGACGGTTAAATTGCGCCAGCTGATTCAGCGCTTCGATGATGATTGAGAAGCCAATCGCGGCATAAAGGTAGCCTTTTGGAATTTCATAGCCAAAACCGTCGGCGACCAGGCTGAAACCAATCATTAGCAGGAAGCTAAGGCAGAGGATGACGATCGTCGGGTGTCCATTAACAAATCTTGTTAATGGTTTGCTGGCCAGAAGCATCAGGAAGATGGCCACAATCACCGCGGCCATCATCACCGCGAGGTGATCAACCATGCCGACGGCAGTGATCACCGAGTCCAGTGAAAACACCGCATCCAGGACCACTATTTGCGCGACAACCGGCCAAAATTTAGCACCACGCTTTTGTGGGTTTTCATCCTCATCCTTGCCTTCCAACCGCTCGTTCAATTCCATGGTGGCTTTGAACAGTAAGAAGATCCCGCCAATCAGCATGATCAGGTCACGTGCACTGAAAGGGTGCCCGATCAGTGTGAAAAGCGGCGTAATAAGGGAGGAGATCCAGGAGATAGATGCCAGCAGCAGCAACCGCATCACTAATGCCAGCAGCAGGCCGGTGACACGGGCTCTGTCGCGCAGGGCAGGGGGGAGTTTTTCCGCCAGGATGGCGATAAAGACAAGATTATCAATCCCCAGGACCAGTTCTAAAACGATAAGGGTGACCAGGCCAGCCCAGATAGAGGGATCGGCGATCCATTCGAACATTACGCACACACCTGCAAAGATTGAAACAGTTGAGATGATGATAGTGAATCGGCAGCGATTCAACAAATAATCGGAAGAGTCAGCTGAAGTGAAAGCTCAGTTTATCGTCACTGGCGGGATAATCATCAAATGAATTTACTAAGATAAATCCGGAGTATTTTGCTGCCGGAGTTTTCAAGACTATTCGCATAGGTTGTGAGCGGAAATTCGGTGATACTTCTCGGCTGACGCAATCCGTTCAGGATTAATCTTAAGAGATCGAATTAATCTGAATTTTATCCAGAAGGTGGAGAGTGTATGCAAGGTATAGACTGGAACGAAAGGTAGTCTTAATCCTAAAAGACAGTGCGGGCAGGGACAGCCTCTTGTAAACAGGCCAGTAATAACTAGTATAGCAACGTGTTAGTAAATGTCTGCGTTAATGACGCAATTTGCGCAGTAACGGCGTCTTAATCTCTTTTTATGTGAACAGCAACACGTTAAGACGGCAAACACGTTAGCCTGAGCCCGGAGAGGACAGGATAAAAACAACAAGGTAAAGCAGCGTTACAGCGCATTGGCAGCTACAAGCCAGGGGCGGTAGCGTGCCAGACCAGGAATGGGCGGGCAAGCTGGGGTGTCACTACCGTTGTTGTTGATTTTACATGTCAATTCTCTTGTCGCTCTGCCAGTTACGATGACCTTTAACACGACTCCCAAATACGTTTCCTGTGTAATAAATGACGTGAGTAAAAAACACGCAATTATTTTCAGTGGTGGAAATTAATAAATCACAGGCTTCCGAAGAAAAAATTAAGAGTTAACTATGCGCGATATAGAGTTCACCTTTAAAGGATTGTTAATTAAACTATCACTGGCACTTTCAGATTTAGTCTTTTTTAATGCCTCTTTGTTTATTGCAATCTTGTTGATTAATGCATTGCCCGGAAATCTTCTGAGCGATATTTCTCTACAAGCGCTGCAGTTAAAAATAGCGACACACATTATTCTCTCTGTGGTCTGTATCTTTTGGTTCTGGGTTCGCCAGCGCCACTATACTTATCGCAAGCCATTCTGGTTTGAGTTAAAAGAAATATTCAGAACTATTCTGATTTTCTCGGTGATCGACCTGTCGATTACCGCATTATCCAAATGGGAAATGTCCCGTTGGATTTGGGTCACAACCTGGATTCTGGCGTTAATCTTAATTCCAATTGGCCGCGCCATCGTGAAGCGTATTCTTAACCACTACGGTCTGTGGAAAAGACAAACGATTATTATCGGTAGCGGCAAAAACGCCGAAGAAGCCTACCTGGCGCTGCAAAGCGAAGAGGTGATGGGTTTCGATGTTGTGGCCTTCTACGATGTTGATGGCGGTACGCCAGCCCCAGCCTTATTTGGTATTCCTGTCGTCCGCGAAGAGAATGCGCTGTGGCAGCTGGTGAACGGCGACACGCAGTTTATCGTGGCCGTTGAATATGAGCAGAGTCAGTTCCGCGATTTGTGGCTGAAAAATCTGGCGAAACATAACTGCCGTTCCGTTTCCGTGATACCTTCATTACGCGGCGTTCCGCTATATGGCACGGATATGGCATATATCTTCAGCCACGAAGTGATGATCCTGCGCGTCAGTAATAACCTGGCAAAGCGCACCTCACGCATCGTGAAACGCGCGTTCGACATTATCGGTGCGCTGGGCATCATCACCATGTTAATGCCTGCGCTGGCGGTACTGATCTTTATGGTAGCGCGCGATGGCGGCAACCCGATTTATGGTCACGAACGTGTAGGTATGAACGGCCGTAAATTCAAATGCCTTAAGTTCCGCTCTATGTGCGTTAACTCCAAAGAAGTGCTGGAGGAAGTGCTGCGCACCGACCCGATTGCCCGGGCCGAGTGGGATAAAGACTTCAAACTGAAAAACGACCCGCGTATTACGCGTATTGGTCACTTTATTCGTAAAACCAGCCTTGATGAACTGCCGCAGTTGTGGAATGTGGTTCGCGGTGAAATGAGTCTGGTGGGTCCGCGTCCGGTCATTGAAGATGAGCTGGAGCGTTACGCGGGTGATGTGGATTACTACTTTATGGCGAAACCTGGCATGACCGGCTTGTGGCAGGTGAGTGGCCGTAATGATGTTGATTACGAAACTCGTGTTTACTTTGACTCCTGGTACGTAAAAAACTGGTCACTGTGGAACGATATCGCCATTCTTTTCAAAACGGTTGGTGTGGTTTTGAAACGTGATGGGGCTTATTGACAGGGGCGTCGTCCCGTCAAAACGGGGCGGGCGTTGTCGGCTCGTCCCGGTATTAAAGAGTGTCTTTTGACTGCTAACTGTCATTGACTTGCGAGCTAAACAAACTTTTTTTTGATGAATGTTAAGCGTCGGCTTTAATCAATCCGGCAAGACATAAAAAAGGATAGGGAGTTAAAGATAATGACTGACAGTTACAGTGCTTGAACAGTTGCTTCACCTTATTCATTTTGCATGACGCTACACAGCGGCGGACTCGCCACTATCAATCAATTTACTGATAGCGAAGAACCAGATGATCACAATCAAAACGAAATTGATACCCCTGATGGTATCGGCAGCACTCCTTTCCGGATGTACCATCGCTCCGGGTAGTAACCTTTCCACCAGCGGAAAAGATGTCATTAAGCAGCAGGATAGTGACTTCGATATTGATAAATACGTCAACGTCTTTCCTATGACCCCAGGTCTGGTTGAGCAAATGCGACCAACGCCTGTCGTTGCGCAGCCTAACCCAAGCCTGCAGAACGAATTGCAGAACTATGAATACCGCATTGGTGTGGGCGATGTATTGACCGTCACCGTGTGGGATCACCCTGAACTGACTACGCCAGCTGGCCAGTACCGCAGCGCGAGCGATACCGGTAACTGGGTACATTCAGACGGCACCATCTTCTATCCGTACATTGGCCGCGTTCGCGTTGCCACCCGCACGGTGCAGGAAGTGCGTGATGAGATTTCTCGTCGTCTGGCGCAGTACATCGAAAGCCCGCAGGTCGATGTCAGCGTAGCGTCATTTAAATCGCAAAAAGCCTACGTGACGGGCGAAGTGACCACCTCCGGTCAGCAGCCAATCACCAACGTACCGTTAACTATCCTTGATGCCATTAACGCCGCAGGCGGTCTGACTGCTACGGCCGACTGGCGTAACGTTGTGCTGACGCACAACGGTCGAGAGATGCCTATCTCACTGCAGGCGCTGATGCAAAATGGCGACCTGTCCCAGAACCATCTGCTCTATCCGGGCGACATTCTCTACGTTCCACGCAACGACGATCTGAAAGTCTTTGTAATGGGCGAAGTGAAACAGCCTGCCACCCTGAAAATGGACCGCAGCGGCATGACGCTGGCGGAAGCGCTGGGCACTGCTCAGGGGATGGATCAGACCGTGGCCGATGCCACCGGCGTATTCGTAATCCGCCCTATCAAAGGCAACAATCGTAAGAAGATTGCGAATATCTATCAGCTGAATACCAAAGACGCTTCGGCGATGGTCATGGGCTCTGAGTTCCAACTGCAGCCTTACGACATCGTTTACGTTACGGCAACGCCTCTGGCACGTTGGAACCGCGTAATTTCGCAGCTGGTCCCAACCATCAGTGGCCTCTACGACGCAACACGTAACGTCCAGACGATTCACAACTGGTAATGACCGGGGAACATTATGATTAATTCAATCTTAGTGGTCTGTGTCGGAAACATCTGCCGCTCTCCCACCGGGGAGCGGTTACTCAAATCGGCATTGCCAGATAAAAAAATCGCTTCAGCCGGGCTCGGTGCCATGGTGGGCGAGGCAGCCGATGGGACAGCAAGCAGCGTGGCCGATCAACATGGGGTCTCACTGGATGGGCACGTCGCCCAACAGCTGACCTCAGGCATGTGCCGGGATTACGATCTGATCCTGGTGATGGAAAAGAAACATGTCGATTTGGTCAACCGCATCAACCCTTCCGTACGTGGCAAGACCATGTTATTTGGCCACTGGCTTAACCAACAGGAAATAGCGGATCCCTATAAGAAAAGCCGCGAAGCCTTTGAAGCCGTGTACGGAATACTCGAAAACGCTGCCCAGAAATGGGTCAACGCATTAAGCCGATAGTTGAGAATATCCATGAATATAAAAAGTAAGGCACCGTCCGCGCAAAAAGACGATTCCAATGGATGGGATCTGGCGCATCTTGTGGGACAACTGGTAGACCATCGTTGGGTAATTGTGGCTGTCACAGCGCTTTTTATGTTGTTAGGGACCCTTTATAGCCTGTTCGCCACGCCTATCTATAGTGCGGATGCGATGGTGCAGGTAGAGAATAAAAACCCGAACACCGTGCTGAACGACCTGACCCAAATGATGCCAAACGCGCAGCCAACGTCTGACACGGAAGTGCAGATTGTGACTTCACGTATGGTTATCGGCAAAACGGTTCATGACCTGGGTCTGGACGTGCTGGTACAGCAGAACTACCTGCCGGTGATTGGCCAGGGCCTGTCACGTATGGCGGGTAACAAGCCGGGTACGCTGGACGTGCCGTTGCTGACCGTACCGATGGACTGGGAAAAACGTAACGTTGAAATCGAAGTCAACGGCCCGGACAGCTACACCGTCAGCAAAGATGGTGACGAGCTGTTTAAAGGCAAAGTGGGTGAGGTAGAAAACCAGAAAGGCGTAACCATTATGGTTAAAGCCATTCAGGGTATTGATGCCGGCACCACGTTCACCGCGACCAAGCTTTCTGAGCTGCAGGCTATCAAGATGGTTAACGATAACCTGAACGTTGCGGATAAAGGCAAAGACACCGGCGTGCTGGGTCTGGTTTACAACGGTGAGGATCCGGTACAGATCAGCAAGGTGCTGAACCAGATTATCACCAACTATGTTGGCCAGAACGTTGAGCGTAAATCTGAAGAAGCTGAGAAAAGTCTGATCTTCCTGAAGAAGCAGCTGCCGGATGTGCGTGGCAAGCTGGACGCTGCAGAAGACAAGCTGAATACCTATCGTCGTGCGAATGACTCGGTGGATATGTCGTTGGAAGCGAAATCTGCGCTGGACTCTTCTGTCAGCATCCAGACTCAGCTGAACGAACTGACCTTCCGTGAAGCCGAAGTGTCTCAGCTGTTTAAGAAAGATCACCCGACTTACCGCGCGCTGTTAGAAAAACGCCAGACGCTGTTGGAGGAGCAGAAAAAGCTGAACACCAAAATCGGCCAGATGCCGCAGACCCAGCAGGATATCGTGCGTCTGACGCGTGATGTGCAGGCCGGTCAGGAAATCTACATGCAGCTGTTGAACCGTCAACAGGAACTGAACATCAGCAAAGCCAGTACCGTGGGTGACGTTCGCATCGTAGACACCGCCGAAACCGCCGGTAGCCCGGTTGCACCTAAGAAAATGCTGCTGATTTTAGCCAGCATGATTCTGGGCCTGATGTTCTCCGTTGGCTATATCGTGCTGAAAGCGATGTTCCACCACGGTATCGACCGTCCGGATCAGCTGGAAGAGTTGGGCATGAGCGTTTACGCCAGCGTCCCACTGTCCGAATGGCAGCGTAAGAAGGATGCTGAAGCGCTCACCAAACGTAATGTGCAGGGCAAAACTGACCCACACAACACGCTGCTGGCGCTGGGCAATCCAACTGACCTGTCCATTGAAGCGATTCGTAGCCTGCGTACCAGCCTGCACTTCGCGATGATGGAAGCCAAAAACAACATCCTGATGATCACCGGTGCCAGCCCGGGTATTGGTAAAACCTTTATCTGTGCCAACCTGGCAACCCTGGTGGCGAAAGCCGGTCAGAAAGTGCTGTTCATCGATGGTGACATGCGTCGTGGTTATACCCACGAACTGTTAGGCGCCAGCGGTAAAGTCGGTCTGTCTAACGTGCTGTCTGGCAAAACGCCATTCACCACTGACCTGGTACAGCGCGGCGACTTCGGCTTTGATTTCATTCCACGCGGTCAGGTTCCGCCAAACCCTTCAGAACTGTTGATGCACAGCCGCATGAACGACCTGCTGGAGTGGGCAAGCAAGAACTACGATCTGGTGCTGATTGATACCCCACCAATCCTCGCCGTTACCGATGCCTCTATTATCGGTAAGCTGGCAGGCACTTCACTGATGGTGGCTCGCTTTGAGACCAACACGCTGAAAGAAGTGGATATCAGTTACAAGCGCTTTGCACAGAATGGTATTGAAATTAAGGGCGTGATCCTTAACGCCGTGGTACGTAAAGCCTCCAATGCCTATGGCTACGGTTATGACTATTACGATTACCAGTACAAGCAGGATGCGAAAAGCTAAGTAATAAAGAAGAACCTTTTCGCTTTGACCGGGAAAGGTTCTTTTAATTTGCTCCCCTTGAGCCGCAGGGCAGGGGAGTTATTCGTTAGGCCGTTTCATCTGGACGTTTAAAAGGTGCCTGATAATGAAGGATATTTTCTTTTCGATTGTCATTCCTGCATACAATGCATCCGAATCAATTGTCACCACGCTCGACTGCGTAGCTGCGCAAACCTACCAAAACTTTGAAGTGATCATCATTGATGATAAATCCGCTGATGCTGAGCAACTGGCGGAAGTGGTGAAGGCAGAGAAATATAGCCAGCTGAAGATTAATCTGGTGCTGTCGCAGGAGAAGCTGAACGGATCCGGTGCCCGTAATAAAGGTATCGAACTGGC
Source organism: Erwinia sp. QL-Z3 (assembly GCF_004551645.1). Taxonomy (NCBI): domain Bacteria; kingdom Pseudomonadati; phylum Pseudomonadota; class Gammaproteobacteria; order Enterobacterales; family Erwiniaceae; genus Erwinia; species Erwinia sp. QL-Z3. The sequence continues at coordinate 4,551,684 of NZ_CP037950.1, read as the reverse complement.
GACCGGCGATTACATCAGCTTCCTCGATGCGGATGATGAGTGGCATAAAGACAAGCTGCTTGAGTCACTGAAAGAGATTCAAAAGCTGGAAGCGCAGGGCAAACAGAAGTTTATTATTTTCAGCCAGGTGAACATCGTTCAGGACGGAAGTTTCCTGAAGGTGATGCCAATGCAGCCGGTAGCGCGGACCGAAACCGTTGCTGAATATCTGTTCGGTTGCTACGGCTTTATTCAGACCAGCACCATTGTGCTGAAGCGTGAGTATGCTGAAGACATTAAATTTGACCCGAAGTACATCCGTCATCAGGATTACGATTTCTGCATTCGTGCCGATAAAAAGGGCTATGAATTTGTGATGATTGCCCAGCCGCTGGCTAACTACCATTTGGTGACCAAATTTGGTTCCAAGCACAAAGGTGAGTCGGTCAAGTATTCTGAATTCTGGCTGGATAACATGAAGCCTTACCTGACGCAGCGCGATATCAATACTTACCGCGCCTACAAGCTGCCGCTTCGCTACAAGATGGATGGCAAGTCGCTGCATGCCAGCGTCAGCTTTATGCGTTACTTTTTCCTGACCAATAAAGATAACCGCACCTATTTCATCAATCGCCTGAAAGACAAATTCAAAGAGCGACTGGGAAACAAGTAAACCGGCAACAGAACACGGAAACGTCTCGTTGTGGGCAATTTTACCCTGTTGGGATGAGCAACTACACACTGCAAGTTTTACCCATAAAATCTAAGAAAATTTGTATATTAAGCTGGAAAATATAAGGAAAGCTTAAATGTCTCCATACTGGTATATTTCAGGGTTTATCGCATTACTTTCAATACTGGAAGTTATTACGAAGGGGAATAACAATAGTCAAAAAATCTCCACGTACCTGTTTCTGATTTGCGTTCTGGTTCTGATTGTCTTTGGCGGTATCCGCGGACTCGGAACGGGAATGGATGACTATCAGTACCGCAGTTTCTATCATGACTTCCTGCAACGTATTGAAGTGAACGGCGTCTGGCAGACCATTGCCTTCTTCCGTTATGAGCCGTTGACCTTTGTTATCGCCTTTATTGCCAGTGTGGTATCGAAAAACGCCGATATTCTGATTTTCATCTACTGCGCAATCTCGGTCTCGATCAACGCCGCATTCTTTAAAAGGCTTTCTCCGTACCCGATCCTGACGCTGGCGTTGTACTCAGCGCATATCTTTATCAACAAAGATATGAACCAGATCCGCTTCGGACTTAGCTCGGCCTTTTTCCTCGGCTTTGTCTATTTCCTGTTTACCGGCGAGAAGATGTGGGCGTTTGCCTTCTTCCTGCTGTCGTTCTTCAGCCATAACACCGCGGTCATTGCCGTCACCATTATTCCGTTCCTGTTTATCAGAAAGTCGCCGTTTATTCCGATCATGATTATTCTGGTCAGCGTGCCGTTGTCCAAAGTCGGCGGGAATAACTTTGTTCAGCTGATCTCCTCGCATCTCGGGGGGCTGGGACAACGTGCGGCGGACTACAGTAACGGGGATTCGACCGAGCCGACGTCGGTATTCTCGATCGCTAACTTTAAGAACATCATTCTGGTCTTTGTCTTCTGCTACTTTATGTTGTCAAGAAAGTTGAAAGAGACCGACTGGCAGGCATACAGCTTTAACTACCTGATCATCCTGATTTTCTCAATCGGTGGTGCGGTCAGGATCTTCTTCTATGACTATCCGTCAGGCGCGCGTTTGTCGAACTACCTGTTGCAGGTTGAACCGATCGTGCTGGCCACGCTGGTGTTCTACGCCAAAAGGGTACTGAAGCTGCCGGTTTATATGATGGTGTTATTGATCGTCGCGTATTACCTCTACTACAACACCATCCAGGTGAAGCAGGCCGTCGTGGGTTACACCGTTTCTGATACCTTCCGTCTGACCAACTAATCAGGGCAGGGAATGAAGAAACTTATCGTATTAACGTCGCTGGCTTTATTGCCGGCGACGGCTTTCTCGGCCAGTGCTGGCGATCGCTTTGTGATTGAAGCCTACGGCGACTCCACCACCCAGGGCGTGACCACGCCGAAAGGTGGCCGGCAAACCATCCTGAAAAATAACGAAATCAGCTTCCTCAACGCGGCGCTTCAGGAAAAATATGGCTCGCGGGTCGAGGTGGTTAACCGCGGCATTCCTTCTGCCGAAGCGCTGGAACTGCTGCGCGGGACGCATGGCAGTAAAATGCCGTGGGACCAGCAGATGAAGCAGTCCCCCGCGCAACTGGTGCTGCTGAATTACGCCATCAATGATGCCCGTCATTATCGCTTCAATGATATGGACGGGTATGTTGAAAGTCCGGACGACTATAAAGCCATCATGATTAAACTGGTCACTATTGCCAGGAACAATGGCAAACAGGTGGTATTACAGGAACCCAACCCACTGTGTGGAAAAGCGGAGAAATGGAATGTAGGTCCGTATGCGATAAAACTGGCTGAAGTTGCGAGCGAACTCTCTGTTCCTTTAGTTACGCAGTACAACCGGATTAAGACGCTGGATAACTGGCAATCTCTGATGTCAGCAGACTGTATTCATCCGTCCGAGAGTCTCTACAAAAACAAGGCTGAGCAAACCTTCCAACTGCTTGATAAAGGGTTTGGACACCAACTGGCCCAATACAGGTAGTTCTTTTTAATTGTTATTTACACAGAGCAAAAAATAAGAACATGTACATTTTAATGATGGTAATTTCACTGTCGTTGTCTGTTTTAATCCTCAAAGGGTTGTCGTTTGATAAAGGGATTTATAACGATAAAGGGGTAAAAAGTCTCTCTGGATTGAGATGTCTTTTGGCCGCCATTGTGGCTTTTTCACACGTAGCACACTATTTATATTCTATCGATCATGACTGGATTTATAACAAGGATTACTTCTCCTGGTTCTCAGAAGGGAATTTCTTTGTTAACGCCGGCAAGTTCGGTGTGCTGATCTTCTTTATGATTTCAGCCTTTTTGTTTTACCGACTGATCTATTCCGAGAAATACAGCACCTCCGGCCTTTTCACCTCCAGGGTAAAGCGTATCGTGCCGATGTTCTGGTTTACCGGGTTTGTGGTGTTTACGATTGGGGCGTTCAACGGCGAGCTGCCTGACCAACTGACCACCCTGAAAGACTTCGTTATGTGGATGCTGTTTGTCGGCAACTACCATATTGGGGACTTTAATACTTCCGCTGTAAACGCGGGCGTCGAGTGGACATTACGCATTGAATGGTTGCTATACGCTTCGATTCCGCTGGTGTATTACCTGAATATTCTGACCAAAAGAAAGCACACCACCACCCTGGTTTTAGGCAGCATTGCCGCCATTTTTGCGGTGGGTTACGGCATTCGCCTTAACAGCCAGTCGTATTGCGATCCGCGTCCGGTACTGGGTTTTGCCACCGGCTTCTTCTGCTACCGCTACGCTTCATTGCTGGCGCCGCTGAAAGAGTCAAAACCGGCGGCTGCGCTGTGCGTATTTCTCGCGGCATTCTCATTATTGTTCACCAGTAATGCGCTGTTCTACCTGTTCTTCTTTGCCTCGTTGTCGATTATTTTCGCCGTGGCGTGCAGCGGTAATTCGATTTTCGGCATACTGGAAAACAGAATCCTGATGTCGATAGGGGAAGTGAGTTACAGCCTGTATCTGATGCATGGCATCGTGCTGTATTTCATGAAGAAGATCCCGGTCTTCTATCTTAAAGAGTCGTGGCTCTCTTGCCTGCTGTTTTGTACGGTGTTCTTTGTGGTGTCGTTCAGCCTGTCGAAGCTGACCTACCTGTATATCGAGAAGCCGTTTATGAAATTCAAGTTCAGGAAACCGTCGCTGCCGTTTACGCCACCGCCTGCGGCAGGGATGTAGTTCAGACGCGCACCGAATTCTTCACAGGCCATGAATGTTATGGCCTTTTTTCTTTCCATTTTTACGCTTCAGCGATGCAGATTCAGGAAATCAGATGACAAATCAAATCGGCACAGTGGGCATTATCATCCCCATGTACAATGCGCGGGACACGGTTCTGCGGGCAGTACAATCGGTACTTGATCAAACCTGGACAGACTGGCGAATCTATCTGATTAACGATAAATCCACCGATGACTCGCTGGCCTTTGTGCAGGAGCACTGCCGCGACGCCCGTATCACTATCCTCAGTAACGAGGTGAACCTCGGTGCGGCGGAAACCCGCAATGTCGGTTTGTTGGCAGCGAACGAAGAGATTATCGCTTTCCTCGACAGTGATGATGAGTGGGAAAAAGATAAGCTGATGTTGCAAACTCAGGCGATGGCCGCTGGCGACGATCTGGTCATTTCCCATTACGGTTATAAATCCCGCACCAAGTCTTACGACGTGACCTACAGCAAGCCTTACCTGATGAAAGATAATTTTGTGAAAAAGCAGTTCCGTATCTGCTTCTCATCGGTCTGTTTCCGTCGCCCGGCGCGCAATATTATGTTCCAGAAAAAGGGGCACGAGGACTTTTTATTCCTCTACGAATTGTTTGAACAGTACAAGCAGGCGCGAGTGATTGAGAAAAATCTGGTCGTTTACTACGAGCTGGGTGACTCCCTTTCGCGGAATAAAAACAAAGCGGCGAAGTGGCACCTTGAGTTATTAAGATTTATCTATAAAAACAATCCACTAAAAGTGTATTACTATTACGTCTGGTACATGGTTAACGGCGTTTTGTTCACGCTTAAGCACAGATGATTGCTGTGGCTTGAAACGTTTCAGTCTGAGAAAGACGAACACCGTAACCCGGCCCGCACTTCGCCACTGACTGGCGCTGCGGGCCGGGTTTTTAACATTGATGTGACAGAGGTGGTTAGTCCGCGATGAAAAAAATAGTGCTGGTGATTAAAGACGCCTATTCCTACGCCGGAACCGAGAACATATGCAACTTTATGTCTGAATGCTTAGGCGATGAACATGAAGTGGTGATTTACTCCCTCGAAGGCTCAGGTAAGACCTTCTATCCCTTCGAGAAAGTGAAGCAGATTGTCAGTTTTGAAGGTGAGAAAAACCCGATTCGCAGTGCGGTAAAACGCATCAACGAGCAGGGATTCGACACCGTATTCCTGATCAGCATGGGTCGCCTCAGCGTGATGTTTGCTTTCTGGAACATGCTTTCACTGAAAAAGAAAACAGCCAGGACCTACGCCTGCGAACACATTGCGATTAATTCCTTCAGCAAGCCGATTAAATTCCTCAAATATCTCATGCTGCGTTATTACGATCGCGTCATCGTACTGACCGATAAAGACGATAGCGTCTTTACGCAGTGGGGGATCCCCAGCAAGACCATTCCCAATCCGGTGGTATTCAAAAACTTCGAGAGAACCACGCGCAACCGTCAGGCGCTGGCAGTCGGCCGTCTGGACCACCAGAAAGGCTTCGATCTGCTGCTGGACGTCTGGCAGGGTTTTGTGGCGACCAACCCGGACTGGACACTGGTGATTGCCGGTGACGGCGAGCTGAAAGACGCGCTGATCGCGCAAGCGAAGAGCCTGAATATCAGCAACAGCGTGTCGTTTGTTGGCCGCGTTTCCAATATCAACGATTACTACCGCGACAGTGATATGGCGCTGATGACCTCACGTTATGAAGGCCTGCCGCTGGTCCTGCTGGAAGCGAAATCCTGGTCAATGCCGGTAGTCGCCTATGACTGCCCAACCGGGCCGCAGGAAATCATCAACGACAACGTCGATGGCTTCCTGGTGCCAATGAACGACCGTGCCACCTTTATTGCAAAAATGAACCAGCTCGCACATAACGACGAGCTGTTCTACGCCATGAGTGAGAAGACCAAAACCACCTCGCTGAAGTTTGATGGCAAGGTGATTAAAGAAAGCTGGCTCTCTCTGGTTTAACTGTTAAGCACCTTCACTGGCTGGTTTGACGCCGTCCAGTGAAGAACTGCCTCTGGAAATCAAATTCACGCCACACCTCAATAATGTCTGTTGACTATGGGATTACTTGAATGAAAAGAAGAGAATTAATTACCGGCTTCTCATCGATTCTTGCAGCCCTCTCTGTGAGCTCGTTTTCCAGTCAGGCCGCTGATAAAAAGGCCTCTGTTTCGCTGAAAGATGTCTCCCCGGGAGACGTGCCGAAGCAGGATGTGCCGGTCCTGACGCCTGAAAATATTTACACCATGCCTGACCGCTTCTGGAAAACCTTCAGCGGTAAGCTCTATATCGGTAAAGCCGGTACGGACCCGACTCAGGCAGGTAATCTGATTGATGTTTTTCTGAAAAATGCCAACGGCAAGTTGTCTAAAATTGAGCAGCCGATTGCGCTCAATAAGGGTAACTTCCAGCAGTTTATTGATGACAATGCCGCGCTGATCGCCGATCCGGCGCACTCGATGGCGGTGGTTGATGACAGCGGTAAATCGCTGTTTAACATTCCCGATGTTTCCCGTCCGGGTGCCAACAATTTCAGCCAGCGTCTGGCACAGCCTGCGGGCTATCAGCTGATTGGCGAAATCCCGTCGGTTGATGAGCTGCGTAAAACGCGTCCGCTGTTTGAAGGGGCGAAAGTCAAACTCAGCAGCTGGCACGACGGTCTGGAAGAGGGCGGCGGTGAGTTCGTCGGCACCTTCGAAGCGGGCCGTGACGATGGCGGGGTGATTTTCTCCGGTCCGGGTTATCACTGGCGTCGTGTCGTTGAAGATTTTAACCGTCTGACGCTGTTTGATTTCGGCGCTATCGATGATGGCAAAACCGATGCGGCACCGGCAATCAAAGCGATGTACAACTGGTCGCAACAGGCGAACCAGCAGATTTGCGTACAGTTCCCGGCCGGAACCTTCTTTGTCAGTGGCTGTGACTTCTCCGGCGAACAGACCCGCTTCTTCCGCGTGTCCGGGGCAATGGTCAACTTCGGTTACTTCCCGGCGACCAATATCGTTTCCGACGGTAAATCGGACTTTATTTTCAAAGTGAACACCCGTTGGGTGGAAATCAGCAACCTGAACGTCAATGGCCGCACCGACACGCAGCCCAACAAACAGGGCTTCTTCCTCAACGAATGTAAGGGTGGCCAGTTCTTCCGTGGCGCCTCCTTACGCTTTGTGCGCATGGGCGGCACCTCACTGAGCCTGATGGATACCCTCGATTGTAAAATCGATCAGTGGTATGCCACCCACTGTACCGGCGATGTGATCAAATCCATCTGGTCAAATCTGCCGCAGGGCAAGTGGGACCACAGCACGGCCATCGAGCTGTCTAACTTCAATGCGCAGTATTGCACCGAAGGGATGGTGCTGAATCTGGAGCGTTGCGGTCAGTCGATCATCCATAACGGCTGGATCGAACATACCGAGAACCCAGGCAACATCTCTAACGGCCAGTGGATTATCGATGCGCTGAGTCTGGAAGCCTGTAAAAACCCGCTGATTGCCCACTTTGCCCGTCTGAACATGCGTCAGACCAGCCTGCAGTCCGGCAGCTGGATTGATAACTCGCAGCAGGGTAAAGAGTTGCTCGGTGCCTGGGAGCGGGGTTCGACGCGCGTTGAGTCTTACGGCGTCGCCGTCGACGGCAGCATGAAATACAACTACCTGACCTCGCGCTTCCGCATCATCAACAATACCAATCAGGAAAAATGGTATGAGTTGGGCAATATCTATTCCCCTGACGTCGGTGATAACTGGGAAATCGAAATCTTTGGTCAGGCGTCGTTCAGCAACGGCACCGATAAAAGCGTGCTCACCCAGGTGGTGGACGGCAAAAGCACCGGTGGTAAAGCGATCATCAGTTTGCAGCGTAAGACGCATAAATTTGAGGCCAGCTGGCATGCCGAAGGGGCCAGCCCGATCGTCGACGTGATGTACGTTACGCCGTATGACACCGATACCCGCGTTTTCGTGAAGTTAGCGGGTTGGCTGGCGTCAGCCGGCGTGCTGATGAAGTCCACTGCCAAAGACCGCTTTATGACCGGCAAGTGTGCCCGCTTCGACAGCGAGATGCAGTTTGCCAAAGCGCCGACCGGTGCTGATGCTCACCATGCGGTGCAGCGTTTCACGCTTCACAACGGAAAAGCGGGTATCGGTGCCAATGAACAAGGCGATGTTTTACTGGAATCTCGTCTGCTGAAAGCAGATGAGGTGAACACGGCTCAACCGGAAGGTTATGTCTCAATGGTGATTAACGGTAAGCAAGTCGCCATGCCTTACTTTGCCCTTAAATAATCAAGGATACGGCGGAAAACAATCTGCCGTCACTGCCCGTTGTCCGCCTTTCTGACAGGGAGGGGCTCAGCGGGCATTAGGTGGTACAGCTGTATTGATGAGCGTTCGGGGTTTCGAACAATAATACTTATTAATTAACCACTTATGGTTAGTGATAGCCTGTAAAATTACAAAAATTTTATTTCTGGAGTTTTTATGAAGATCTTATTAGTTGGCAATCATACGTGTGGTAATCGTGGTGATGGCGCTATTTTACGCGGGCTCATTGATTCGCTTAACCTCGCAAGGACCGATCTGGAAATTGATGTAATCAGTCGCTATCCAACCAGCTCAGGCTATCTGCTGCAGCAGGAGATCATGCCGGATGAACTCTTTCTTGAAACCAAGAAAGGGAAAAACAAGTTTATGGACAAAGTTAAACGTCGTCTGATGCCAAAAATCATGATGGCGCACATCAGCGGAAGTGGACTGTTTAAGTCAATGGCGGTACCCAAGTACCTGCAGGACTTTACCAATAAGCTGAAGCAGTACGATGCCATTATTCAGGTAGGCGGTTCGTTCTTCGTTGACCTGTATGGTCCGCTGCAGTTTGAGCATTCTCTGTGTGCATTACTGGCTAAAAAGCCTATCTATATGATCGGCCACAGCGTTGGGCCTTTCCAGAAAGAAAGATTCAACGAGATTGCTAACTTTGTCTTCTCGCGCGTCAACAGCCTTGTGCTGCGTGAAAGCGTCAGCCTGGACATGATGAAGCAGGGCAGCATCACCACCGAAAAAGTGGTCAAAGGTGCTGATACCGCCTTCCTGGTGCGTGCCCGTGAAGTTGAAGAACCGAGCCACAACCTGCTGCACTGGCAGCAGCTGATCTCCTCAACAAAAACCATCGCGATTACCGTGCGTGAGCTGGCGCCATTTGACAAACGTCTTGGTGTCACCCAGCAAGAGTATGAGATGGCGTTTGGTAAGGTGATCAATGCAATGATCGACAAAGGTTATCAGGTAGTGGCATTGTCTACCTGTACCGGTATCGACAGCTACAATAAAGACGACCGTATGGTGGCGATGACCTTGCGCGACCACGTCGTTCAGAAAGATAAGTACCATGTCATCATGGACGAATTTAATGACCTTGAATTGGGTATCCTTTTAGGGCGTAGCCACTTAACAATCGGCACTCGTCTGCACTCTGCAATCATTTCCATGAACTTCGGCACCCCAGCCGTGGCGATTAACTATGAACACAAATCGCTCGGCGTGATGAACCAGCTCGGCCTGCCAGAAATGGCTACCGATGTGAAGAGTCTGATGGATGGCAGCATCATCACGAAAGTTAACGGCATTCTCGATAACTATGATGTGGTCAAACAGCAGGTTGATAGCGCGGTAGAGCAGGAGAGGGTTTTGGGGAATAAAATCACCGAAGACGTCGTCAAGATTTTAGGGTGAACCGATGAAACTAACTTTTTTCACAATGCGTTTTCCGGTCTCGTCGGAAACATTCGTGCTGAACCAGGTCACCCACTTTATCGACAGTGGCTATGACGTTGAGATCATCTCGGTGTTTCCTGGCGACCTGGTAAACCGGCACGGTGCGTTCGATCGCTACAATCTGGCGGAGAAAACCCATTATCTTCTGCCGGAAGAGAAGGTAACTAACGCGGAAAAGCTGAAGCAGCGTTTGCAGATTGTGCTGCCAAAAATCCTCAGCCTGACCACGCTCAAATCCTTCAACGTTGGGCGCTACGGCGCCCAGTCCAGCAAGCTGCTGCTGCCGGCGATTGTTGCCCATGCTAAGCAGACCTTCACCGCGGATGTTTTCCTGGTGCACTTTGGCTATGCCGGTGCGCTGGCCAACAAACTGCGTGAGCTGAACGTGTTGAAAGGTAAACAGGCCACAGTCTTCCATGGCGCGGATATCTCCCGCCGCCATATTCTGGAAGAGCACAAGCTGGACTACACCAATCTTTTCCGTCAGACAGAACTGCTACTGCCAATCAGCCATTTGTGGGAGAACAAGCTGACCTCCATGGGCTGTCCGCCGGAGAAGATTCACGTCACCCGCATGGGCATTGAACCTGAAAAATTCAATATGAAAGTCCGTGAGGCGCTGCACACGCCATTACGCATCGTTTCTGTTGCCCGCCTGACCGAGAAGAAAGGGTTGGGCGTGGCGGTTGAAGCCTGCAAATACCTGAAGGCGCAAGGCGCGAACTTTGAATACACCATCATCGGCAACGGTGATATGGAAGAGGAGTTACGCAACACCATTCGCAGCGCCAGTCTGGAAGATTGCGTGAAGATGGTGGGCTTCAAGCCACAGGAAGAGATAAAGCGTTACCTCGATGAAGCGGATATTTTCCTGCTGCCTTCGCTGACCGCTGCCGATGGCGATATGGAAGGTATTCCCGTCGCGCTGATGGAAGCGATGGCGGTTGGCCTGCCGGTGGTGTCGACTGACCACAGCGGCATCCCGGAGCTGATTGAAAATAACGTTTCTGGCTGGCTGGCACCAGAAGGGGACGCGAAAGCCTTGAGTGAGATTTTATTGAAGCTGGCGAAAGGTGATGTGGACGTAGCGCCGGTGATTGCGGCGGCCAGGGAGAAAGTCGAAACGGAATTCAACCAACACATTGCCTATCGTGAGCTGGCACAATTGTTGGAGCAACTTGCGTGAGTAGTTTAAAAAACCAGGCCGCATGGCTGTTTGGAGGCACCTGTTTTGCTGCGGTGCTACAAGTCGTCCAGTTAGGCGTACTGGCCCGAAAGCTTGAAACGCATGAGTTGGGGATTCTGGCGATTATCAATGCCATCCTCGCGGTGGCGATGGTGCTGCAGGATATGGGGATGAGCAGCTATATCGTGCATCGCCAGAACATTACCCGCAAAGAGCAAAGCACCATTTACTGGGTAAACGTGTTGCTCAGCCTGCTGACCGGACTGTTGCTGATCGCCATCGCCTGGCCGATTGCGTATTTCTATCACTTACCGCAACTGACCGGGCTGATTATGCTGACCAGCTTAAACTTCCTGGTGTTAGGTTCGCTGTCGCAATATCAGGCGCATTTTATTAAAGCCAAGAAGATGGTGTTGCTGGCTAAAATAGAAATGGTCACCAAGTTTCTTGCCTTTGCGCTGACCGTAGCGATGCTGTATTACAGCTCGTTAAATGTGGCTGCGGTTATACTGGGGTTATTCGCCAACGCCGCCATGCGCATTGCGTGCATGATCTGGTTTGGTGAAAAATCCTGGCGGCCAACGTTTGAGTTCGATAAAGCCACCTTCTTCAGCTCAATGAAGTACGGCGTTTATCAGCTCGGCTCGCAGACCATTAACCAGTTACGTACCCAGGCTGACTCACTGATTGTCGGTAAAGTGATGGGTGCGGACATGCTGGGGATTTACTCGCTGGCGAAAGAGCTGGTGTTGCAACCGCTGAAGCTGGTGACGCCGGTGATCAACCGTCTGGCGCTGCCGCGTTTTGCGGAAACGCAGCATGAGCCCGCGCAGTTGCAGAAGCTGTTCCTGAAGGGCACCTTCATGATCATGCTGTTCAGCAGCCTGATGTACCTGGCGATTGGTATCCTGTCACCGGTGATTGTGCGCCTGCTGTACGGCCCGGCGCATGAAGCGGTCGGACATCTGATCCCACTGATGCTGCTGTTTGGCATGCTGCGTCCGATGGGCGGCCTGACCGGCGCGATATCGCAGGCCAATGGCCGGACTAACGTCGAGTTTTACTGGAACATTGTGGCCAGTATCATTGTGGTCGCGGTACTGGCAACCACGTGGATCTATCCAAATGTCTGGTACGTAGCGCTGACGCTGTCGATCTCGCAGGTGCTGATTTCTGCCTTTGCGCATCCGTTCTTCATCAAGCCGGTGATTGGCATTCCGTTTATGCCGTATGCCCGGCAGTGGATGTCGGTAGCGGTGGTGTTTGTCGGCATTATGGCGCTGGTTAGCTATTTCAATCTATTTGTACAACCTGAATGGTTTGTTGGCTGGCTTTAATCTGAAAAGACGCAGTAGATATCAAGGCGACCGCTTCGGCAGTCGCCTTTTTTATTTTAAAAGCTCAGCAGGAACAGCCGGATGCGCTCTAAAAATGGCTGGCAGATTTGTGAAGCAGCCGCTGCTTAATTTTCAGATTAAGATTATACTTGTGAATCATCTCTTTAATGCATAATCGTTATACGTTTTTTACTTCATTTATATGGAAAAAATATGACCAAGCTTAAAGCAGTTATCCCCGTTGCGGGTCTGGGTATGCACATGCTCCCTGCTACAAAAGCCATTCCTAAAGAAATGTTGCCAATCGTCGACAAGCCGATGATTCAGTACATCATCGATGAGTGCGTTGCAGCAGGGATCAAGGAAATTGTACTGGTCACCCACGCGTCCAAGAATGCGGTTGAAAACCATTTTGACACTTCCTACGAACTGGAAGCGCTGCTGGAAGCCCGCGTTAAGCGTTCGCTTCTGAGCGAAGTAAAATCGATTTGTCCTCCGGGCGTAACGATTATGAACGTGCGCCAGCCACAGCCGCTGGGCCTGGCTAACTCCATCCTGTGCGCGCGTCCGATGCTGCACGATGAAGCTTTCGTGGTTGTGCTGCCAGACATCCTGTTGGATGACTCAACAGCCGATCCCCTGCGTTACAACCTGGCCGCAATGGTTGCGCAGTTTGAAGAGACCAAACGCAGCCAGGTTCTGGTTCACCATATGCCAGCAGCCGATCTGTCTGAGTACTCGGTTATCAAAACCAAAGAGACGCTGGATCACCCAGGACAGGTCAGCCAGATTGTCGACTTCGTTGAAAAACCAGAACATCCACAGGCGCTGGATTCCGATCTGGCAGCGGTAGGCCGTTATGTGCTGTCCGCGGATATCTGGACCGAGCTGGAAAACCTCGAGCCAGGTGCCTGGGGACGTTACCAGCTGACCGACGCCATCGCTAACCTCGCTAAAAAGCAGCCTGTTGATGCGCATCAGCTTTCCGGCACCAGCTTTGACTGCGGCCGTAAACTGGGATATATGAAAGCCTTCGTATCCTGGGGTCTGCGAAACAATGCGCAGGGCCGTGAGTTCCGCGAATCCATCAAAGCAATCCTGGCGAAGTAATCCGCAATCTGAACGTGGCCACGCTCTGGCGTGGTTGCAAGGAGTCAACATGGCTATTTTAGTAACGGGCGGCGCTGGTTACATCGGTTCCCACACGGTGCTTACGCTGCTGCAGCGTGGCGACGACGTTGTAGTACTGGATAACCTGAGCAATGCTTCACGTGAATCTGTCAACCGGGTTGAAAAACTGGCAGGGAAGACGGCAACATTTTGTGAAGGCGACATTCTGGATCGTGCCTGCCTGCGCGACCTGTTCGCCCAGCATGACATTACCGCGGTCATTCACTTTGCCGGCCTGAAAGCGGTAGGTGAATCCACGCGTATGCCGCTGGAGTATTACCAGAACAACGTGACCGGGACCCTGGTCCTGTTGGAAGAGATGCGTGCTGCTGGCGTAAACCAGTTTATCTTCAGCTCTTCCGCCACCGTTTACGGCGCCGATGCCCCCGTGCCTTACGTCGAAACCACGCCAATCGGCGGCACGACCAGCCCTTATGGCACGTCGAAGCTGATGGTTGAGTTCATTCTGCGTGACTACGCGAAAGCAAACCCGGATTTCAAAACCATCGCACTGCGTTACTTTAACCCGGTCGGTGCACATGAGTCTGGCCAGATTGGCGAAGATCCAAACGGCATTCCAAACAACCTGCTGCCTTACATCGCGCAGGTGGCTATTGGCCGTCTGGAGAAGCTTGGCATCTTTGGCGGTGATTACCCAACCAAAGACGGCACCGGTGAACGCGACTATATCCACGTGATGGATTTAGCCGAAGGTCACCTGAAAGCGCTGGATCATATCGGCCGGGTTGAAGGTTATAAAGCCTACAATTTGGGTGCCGGAGTAGGGTACTCGGTGCTGGAAATGGTGAAGGCGTTTGAGAAAGCGGCCGACCGTGAGATCCCCTACCAGATCTCACCACGCCGTGCCGGCGACCTGGCCGCGTTCTGGGCTGACGCCTCACTGGCAGATAAAGAGCTGGACTGGCGTGTCTCCCGCGGTATCGATGCGATGATGCGCGATACCTGGAACTGGCAGAGCCAGAATCCGAACGGTTATAAATAAGAAACTAAAGGGATTCTTAAGAATCCCTTTTTTATTCCTTACCTAATCTGCTCATCAGTCATGATTTTATTTTTCATTTTCTCTGCTTTCATTCGCCCTTTTTCACGCAATGGTTTCTCAAGATAGCGATAATTGAGGTCAGACAGTACTAAGGTTAAGCTGATACATAATAAGACCAATATTGTCTGTAGCGGCAGGGAATCATGAGGGGCAATTCCTTTCATAACGAATAAGCGGATTACCGACTCCTGGATAAAATAGATCACCGGCATATGAATAAGGTAGATGGCATATGAGCGTTTGGCAATCCATAACATTATGGCATTGATCGACCAATGGCGAAGAATATAACCTTCATTCCATGAAGCGACAAAAGTAATAGCAAAGCAGCACAAGGATAAAACCCCGAATAAAACTCTGGATTTTTCCAATGCAGCAGGAATGATTATCAATGATCCAAAAAGTAAAATATTAATTAGTAGCCTTGCGTATCTGCTTTTCAGGAATACAGGTTTAAATCTATCTAAGGCATGTTTACTATGAAGGATTGAGAGAACGACACCAAGCAATATACTGTCGAATCTGATGCTTGGTAACCATGTCCCCTGTCTTTCTATAAAGAAAAAAGACATAAACAGAATAAGAAGAAATGTGATTCTGTATTTATCACGAACTAACAAAGCAAAAAGTGGAAGGATGAAGTAAAACTGCTCTTCAAGTGTCAGAGACCAATAAGGGCCATAAGTAGGGAGGTATCCTATCTGTAATAAATAGCCAAAGATAAGATTATAGGTATAGGTTATTATTCCCAGGCTGAAAACTATGTTTTCGGAGGGGCGTCCAAACGCACCGGAACGATTATAGACGTAAGAACAAAATAATATAACGCACATCCAGAGTAACGAGCTAGGTAATAGCCGGAAAGCGCGTTTTATAAAAAAGGGATAAATAACAGCCTTTCCTACATCCCCACAATTTCGATATAGATCTACTTTAGAGATTAACGAGTTCCCAACTACATAGCCGGAGATACAAAAAAAGAGATCTACGCCAGGCCAAAACTGAACGTACTGACTTAAAGTAGTGAATGTCTGATGCTGACTCCAGAAAAAAAGTGTCGGCATATGCTCGATGAGCACAATGATAATCGCGAAACTTCTCAATAACTCTATGTCATAGTTAATTTTGTTCTTCAACATCAGATTTAGGTATCTCTTTGCTCTTGAGAATCAAGGTGAATTAACGGCTCGGGTAACTCACCTACATAATATTTATTCTCTATTGAATCAATGACTTGAGATACTGACCATAGTGAGTTTTTATCAAAATGTCTGCCTGAAAGTTAACTTCTTCTTTGCTTAGCCACCCTTTCTTGAAAGCGATTTCTTCTAAGCAGGCAACCTTGAAACCCTGACGTTTTTCAATAGTATGGATGAACTGTGAAGCATCGATAAGGCTATCGTGCGTTCCTGTATCCAACCAGGCAAAACCTCGCCCGAGCAGTTCCACATTTAACGTTCCATTTTCTAGGTAAATTCTGTTGAGGTCAGTTATTTCCAGCTCGTTTCTCACTGAAGGCTTTAAGGACTTGGCGTAGTCAACGACGGTATTATCGTAAAAGTAGAGACCGGTTACAGCCCAATGAGATTTAGGCAATACTGGTTTCTCTTCCAGAGATATTGCTTTGAACTCGCTGTCAAATTCAACGACACCAAATCGTTCTGGATCGGACACCTGATAACCAAACACCGTGGCACCCTTCACCCCAGCACTAAAACGAGAAAGCACAGTACCGAATCCCTGACCAAAGAAGATGTTATCCCCTAATACCAATGCACAATCTTCATTACCAATAAACTTCTCACCAATCAAAAACGCCTGGGCTAACCCGTCCGGGCTCGGTTGGACTGCGTAAGACAAATTTATGCCAAACTGGCTGCCATCACCCAACAAACGTATAAATGCATCATGATCCTCTGGAGTCGTGATGATGAGAATATCGCGGATACCTGCAAGCATCAAAACCGAGACCGGATAGTAAACCATCGGCTTGTCATAAATCGGCAGGAGCTGTTTAGATACTCCTTTAGTAATAGGGTATAAACGAGTGCCAGAACCGCCAGCGAGTACAATACCTTTCATAAAAAAATCCTAGAAAAATTAATTAGTTAAACCGAGGCGTTGACCAGAATATGAACCATCCTGAACGCGTTTCCACCAAGTCTCATTTGCAAGGTACCAAACAACTGTTTTACGGATACCCGATTCAAATGTTTCGGCTGGAGTCCATCCCAGCTCACGCTGGATCTTACTCGCATCAATGGCATAACGAATATCATGTCCCGGACGATCTTTTACGAAAGTGATCAAGTCGCTGTAGTTCGCAATACCTGCTGGTTTCTCAGGAGCTAATTCTTCGAGAAGATCACAGATAGTTTTAACAACATCGATATTTTTACGTTCATTATGGCCACCGATATTATAAGTTTCTCCAGGTATACCTTTAGAAACGACTTCATAAAGCGCTCTTGCATGATCTTCAACAAAAAGCCAATCGCGTATTTGTGAGCCATCACCATAGACAGGCAGGTTTTTACCTGAAAGAGCGTTGAGAATAATTAGGGGGATCAGTTTTTCAGGGAAATGATATGGTCCGTAATTATTGGAACAATTAGTGATAAGGGTTGGCAGACCGTAAGTCCGCTGCCATGCTCTAACTAAATGATCGCTTCCTGCTTTTGAGGCTGAATAAGGGCTACTTGGCGCATAGGACGTTGTTTCCGTAAAGAAAGAGGTGTCGTCATGTAAATCGCCGAAAACTTCATCTGTTGAAATGTGGTGAAAACGGAAATGGCTCTTTGCTGGTTCAGCTAAACCGTTCCACCATGCGCGAGCCGCTTCCAGCAGCGTATAAGTACCAACAATATTAGTATGTATAAAATCACCCGGGCCATCAATCGAGCGGTCAACGTGACTCTCCGCAGCTAAATGCATGATGGCATCTGGTTCAAAATCGGTGAAAATTTGCTCTATGGTCGAACGATCGCAAATATCCGCTTGGATAAAATTGTAGCGATCTGAGTGTTCAACATGATTCAGAGATTCCAGGTTACCTGCATAGGTCAATTTATCAACGACCAAAACTGTATCATGCGTGTTTTCAATGATATGTCTTACAACTGCAGATCCGATAAAACCGGCCCCACCAGTAACAATAATCTTCATAGAGTTTGCCCGTTTGTCCAATTTCTTGATTTTTCTTTCAAAGTCTGAATTGCGAAGGTACAGCCAATTTATACTTAAGCAGCTCGTATTATGAATAATTTGTTAAAGGAATGAAAGGCAGCAAAGAGAAGCAATTTCCATATTTCTGATGGTCTTCGAAAAAGCAGTGAAAGGTGCTAAGATACTTGGCATTTGTTGAAGGAATAAGAAGCCGGTTTGTGCAGATTGAGGCAGGCAGCCTTCAAGATAGATATCAAGTAGGTATCTTACAAATCGTGGTGCAGCTGATCTCTGTGATATGTACAGATTTCAAGCAATTTTTAGGGCAGTTGAAGGTCTGACTAAAGCATTTAGTTCATTGGTAGCTATGAGCCAAGGGCGGTAGCTTATCTATTTTTTAAGAAAAATCTTAAATCAGCTCTTTTTTGCCCTTAAGTCGAGTGACCAGTTAAGCACTAAAATCACCCGATCACGAAAATGTCAAATCTTAACTAATTGAGATTATTATGGAAATTTCTAAACTTTCTGATATGACCCGTGGATGGTTTGTTGGCGGGTTTGCGCCGACACTCTACAATACAACCGATGCCGAGGTCGCCGTACAGCATTTTGCTGCAGGAGATAAAGAATTGAGTCACTGCCATAAAATTGCTACCGAGATTACGGTCATCGTTTCTGGCAAAGCAAAGATGAATGGTCAGATTGTTAGCGCAGGGGACATCATCAAAATCGAACCTGGGCAATTTACAGATTTTGAAGCACTCGAAGATACAGTGACTACCGTGGTAAAAGTACCCGGTGCATTAAATGATAAGTATTTAAAAGGGGAATAAGAATGCTGAATATTGTCGTGCCTATGGCAGGTAGAGGAAGTCGGTTTGCGAAAGATGGCTATCCCGATCCAAAACCACTTATCCCCCTTAGAGATAAGAGAATGATTCAGGTCGTTATCAACAACTTGACGCCTGACACCCCGCATCGGTTCATTTTTATCTGCCAGAAACAGCATGTTGTGGACTATGAGCTTGATAAGTACCTCTCCCAGTGGGCTCCGGGATGCAAGATTGTTGGCATCGAAGGTGTGACTGAAGGGGCTGCTTGTACAGTACTCTGTGCCAGAGATCTGATCGATAACGATGAACCTTTAATGATTGCTAATTCTGATCAGTGGGTGGAGGTTGACATCAATGATTATCTGGCAAAAATGGAAACCGATCGGCTAGATGGTTTAATCATGACCATGAAAGCGGATGATCCAAAGTGGTCGTTCGTTGAGCTCAATGAAACTGGTGATGTCATTAGCGTTGTTGAAAAAGTTGTCGTATCAGATGAGGCGACAGTAGGCATTTATAATTATCGAAAAGGTTCCGATTTTTGCCGCAATGCTGACAAAATGCTCGCTAAGAATGAAAGATCGAATGGCGAATTTTATGTCGCGCCGGTCTACACTTACATGTTCCAAGATGAAAACGCAAAAATCGGAATCTACAACGTTGGTGAAGAAGCTAATGGAATGTATGGCTTAGGAATTCCTGCCGATTTAAGTTTATTCTTATCTTTTGATGTATCTAAAAAAGCTTTGGATTTTTAAAAATATGTCAATGCAAAAGAAATTATGTTTAGTTGGGCATGAATGTGGCTATTATAAAGGTCAGGGCGGCATTGCCACATATATTGAACACACAGCAAAAGGTTTCAGCAAGTTAGGATACGATGTACATGTGATATTTTTACATGGCAGCGAACTGGATGTTCCGGGTATCACATCGTGGAAAATTAAGGATCAACTGAGCATTTTCAAAAACTCGAAAGCGATTGACGAAGTCCTTGAAAAGATTAAACCAGACGTTGTTGAAAGCACAGATTTCCTCGGGTTGGTTAGTTACACACTTTCTAAACGAGCTAGAGTTGGTTTGAGCTACAACTGTAAGTTTATTAACAACAACCACACTGCTATACGAGAGGTGTGGGAGTGGGGTACTAATCTGGATTTTTTCGGATGCTGCCCAAATTGGATGGCTGAAATCCATCAGTACGAACGCGCTCAGGCAATTCTGAGTGATGCTAATTTTTCTACGTCGACTTTCCTTTCGAATTATTTATCTAATCAATATGAAACGACGGTGCAAACCTGTCCTTCTTATTATGAGCTGAAGAAGAATATAGATGATCGTCATAATCATTACTCTTCAACCTCATTAAAAATTCTTTCTCTGGGACGTTTTGAATTACGTAAGAAACAGGAGTTGCTGATCAAGGCCTCTTGCAAGTTGATCAAGGAAGGTTATGATCTTCATGTAACACTGATCGGCAATAGTGGGGATAATTTTTATAACAGAAAAGATTATATGGACAGCTGTTATAGCCTGATCCCCATTTCTATGAAAAAGAATTTCAGCTTTTTTGATTTCATGCCTTATAAAGAACTGCAAAAGCATTATCAGGATTATGATTTGTTCGTAATCCCTTCGCCATATGAAAATTTTCCAAACACCGCGCTGGAAGCAATCAGCTATGGTGTCGCTGTCGCCGGCAGCTTGACCAGCGGTATTGCTGACATGGTTGGGCCAACAGCAAATGATATGTGTTTTGAAAAAAACTCGGTGTCATCAATGAAGCAGGTTATCCTGAATTATTATGGTATGAGTCAGGAAGAACGTAGCCGCGTGCGTCAGAGTCAAAGGGAAAGCCTTGATGCTCTCGTTAGCTTCGACAATGCTATTGTTAAACGTATCAAGATGTATGAAGACGTTCCTGCTAAAAGCCACGAAAAGACAGTTTTACCGGAAAAGTGCTTAATCATTACCAAAGCTACCGATGGAACTTTGAACAAAGTCTATTCTCAAGGAGAAAGTTATCATATCGATAATAATGATAACTTTGCACTCTTCAATAATGCTGAATATGTAATCATCACCCCTGAAGATAACATCGAAAAGATCGACTTAAACAATAATTATTATCCAGAAGCTAAAGTGGTATCGGCTTTCTCACACCACGTTCCATATGGAACTATTATGGATATTAATTGTGCAAGGAAGGCATTCTCCAAAATTACCTTGTACGTTGGTGATCACAAAATGAATGAAGACAGCACAATCTCAGAGGCGGTGGCCCATCTGCTGTTTGATTCAAGAGACGTGATTTTCTTCCAGGATCATACCAGTCAAACTGAGCAGGGGCTAGGTGTTGATATCATGTATCAAATTGATTTGTTGAGATATAAATTTCATGGATAAATTAATTACAGTCATTATTCACGGACCTCTTGAAGAAGATTTCTTGGTAAGAAATATTAAGTCTGTTAAAAAAAACATTGCAACAGCTGATATTGTGATTTCTGGATACAGAAAAGACCAGGATGATATTGAGAAAGCATTAAGTGGGATTTCTTTACTTAATGATAGTAAAGTGAAAATTGTGCTCAGTGATGATGTTTTTAATCCTGGTTTCTTCAACATAAATCGTCAAATAAATTTAGTTAATGCCGGCTTAAATGCTGTTGATAATCATGATTCATATATCTTGAAAGTCAGGATGGATCAGCTTATTGAGTATAAGAAATTAATTTCTCTGTTAAATAAATTTGAAGAGCAAATGCTTGGTAAGCTTGTGACGACGAACTGCTATACCAGAAAAGACAGGCTCTATCATCCTTCAGATATGTTTCTTGCCGGAAGTTACGAAACGCTAAGGTTGTACTATCCAAAAACCTTGTTTACTGAAACTCATCTTGATAATGTCTTGCTGATAAAAGAGTTGGTTAAGAATAATCATGAGGAAGGGTTCCATGACTATTGGCCAGAGTCCAGACTTTTTATGAATTTCCTTGGCGCAAAAGGCGTGACGCTGAACTTTACTGAGAGTGACAGCAGAAACCATCTACAGCAGCATACTTTTGTTCTCAATAGCTGGGATATTGGCTTACGATGGAAAAAGTTCCTCAAGGGTTATGTAACAGTATTACCTTATAATTTTACTATGGCTCCTTTCTTTGGCGGACCAGTAGAAATTGCAAGTAATTATGTTGCTTCAGATATAAATATCAATGCGTCTCCAGTAAAAGAAAAAGTGATTAAAGCGATCTCACGTGGGTACTTTAGTTCTGGTCTTTATGTAGCTAATCCGATATTTTTCAATTACAGGCTTTTTGCTTTGAAAGTATTGAGGAAAGTATTTGATATTTCCCTTAAATTCATACCGCCAATTTTTCATAATGCTTTAGTATCAGCGGGAAGAAAGTTATATTATGCAATCAAATGATATCTATATAGTCGGTTGGAAGGGGTTTATTGGAACACAATTCCTTGCATATCTTTTTGAAAAGAAGTTTACCGGTAATATATTTTTATATCAACGTGATGGACGGAGTTCAGAAATTCCCATGTTGAACTCGAATGTTCACGGGATTTTTTACGATGAAATGGTTAATCACCTTTTAAGGAGTCCTAAGGCAACTGTTTTATATTTGGCCAACAGTTACTCCCCCGGTGAATCTCTTAAGTATGCTAAAGAGAGCGTAACGGAAAATATCCTTCCATTCATCACGCTATTAGAAAGTATTAAAGATAACGCCAGCAATATTAAATTCATTTTTTCATCATCTGGTGGCTCTATCTATGGTGACACTCATGGCGAATACTGCAAAGAAGTTCATAATTTATCGCCAAAAAGCATCTATGCGGCAAATAAACTTGCCCAAGAATATTATCTTGATGTTTATTTGAAAAACTATGGTCTTGATTACCAGGTATTGAGGATAGCTAATCCTTATGGACCTGGCCAGCAACTCAAGGGAGGTCAAGGCCTTATCCCTGCAGTAATGAACTCAGTTGTAAATAATACGGCACTGACGATTTATGGTGATGGCACCTCTCAGCGCGATTATTTATACATAGATGATCTTGCTGATGCCATCATAGCATCAATGAATTATACCGGAAGCGAACGAATTTTTAATATCGGTTCAGGTAGACCCTACAGTATTCTAGATATTATAGAGTGTTTTAACACTGTACACTCGCAAAGTGTTGAGTATGTTCATATCAATGCAAATGCATCAGAAGTAAATTCGATCGTTTTGGATATTTCAAGAGCAAAGAAGGCTTATAAGTGGTCGCCGAAAGTCTCTTTAGAAGATGGTATTGCAAAATATATTAAATGGTATGATTTGCAATCCTGAGTTAGCAGAGCAAAATTTATTTATCGGGATGGCAATTTATACGTTATGAGATTAAATGAAGATACTCCTCTGAAATTGTCTATTGTTATGCAAGGTTCCATTCTCGACCGAGAGGGAAATCTGGACAACAAATTTGTTGAAAATCTATCGATGACCTCCAGAAATTTTCAGCATGCGGAAATCATTGTTTCAACCTGGAAGTGTAGCGAGATTATTTGTGACGTGCTGTTCCACAAATTTCCGGCAGTAAAATTTATCTTTAATGAAGATATTGGACCAATCTTCAAAGTTGTCGATAGTGTGAAGGTCGTCAGCAATATTAATAGAATGATTTTCTCTACTATTTCTGGCCTAAAATTATGCACTAACTCAGTTGCTATTAAAATCAGAACAGACTCGTTTCTACATAATGACGATGTTGCCACTATATTAGAGAACTATCTGTTCCAGGGTATAGTTGATAATAAGGGTGACATTGCAAGAGATAAAAATTTCACTATATTTGATAGGCATGTAATTAATTGCAATTTATTTGCTAGAAATCCTGATGGCCATCTGCCTTTTCTCTTTCATCCTGGCGACATTATGTTCGCAGGATTGACATCAGATCTTATTAGGCTTTTTAGTATCCCGCTCGCAACTGAAGAAATTTTTCAACATTGTCGCTCTTTGATGAATTCCTGTTATATGAAATTCGTTCCAGAACAATATGTTTGGACGCAATGTATTGAACAAGTCATTGGAAAATCAGTATTTCAGGGTAATTATCATCGCGATATTAGCGACGTGCGAAATTCCGAGTGTTATTACCTTAACAATTTCATTCCTTATTCATCAAAAGCCCTTGGGTTTACCTGGCGTAAACATCAGGATGAGTATTATGGCAAAGGAATTTCGAGCGTCTATCAGACTCAAGATTGGTGGAATTT
Organism: Erwinia sp. QL-Z3; assembly: GCF_004551645.1. Lineage (NCBI taxonomy): Bacteria > Pseudomonadati > Pseudomonadota > Gammaproteobacteria > Enterobacterales > Erwiniaceae > Erwinia > Erwinia sp. QL-Z3. The sequence continues at coordinate 4,527,959 of NZ_CP037950.1, read as the reverse complement.
GTATCGAAAATACATTACTCATGAAAAGCAGATTTTCGATAGTGCCTATTACAAGAGAAAGGTAGTAATTAGCTTTATGAAAATATATTTTTTTGTAAGGACCCGGCTTCTTTCTGTAAATTTCATCAGAAATATAGCCTATAAGCTTTTCGTAAAAAGAGGTTAAAAATGAAGGGTTTTGTTTCAACTCCTCACAGTCAAACGACATTGAGAGAAGTATATGAATCCAGAGGGCTGATATTCGAATTCGTCCGCAGAGATTTTAATGTCAGGTACAAACAGACCAGTTTAGGTATTCTTTGGGCAATAATAAATCCTGGAGTAAATATCCTGCTGTATCTTTTTGTATTTGGCTTACTCGTTAAGGTCCCCACTCCCGAGTACAATGCTCCTTATGCTGCTGTATTGATTTCAGGTATTTTGTTCTGGAATTTATTTGCAGGTAGCATGATGGCATCCAGTGATGCAATTATAAATAATATGCATTTACTGACAAAGGTATATTTCCCAAGAATATCGCTTTGTATTGCAAGCGTCTTTGTTTCTCTAATTGATTTCTTTATTGCATTTGTTGTTTTCATTCCGCTTGCTATTTCATATGATGTTAACTTGGACTTTGCCCGGCTTATTTTCCTTGTTCCTTGTATTCTTATTACCTTGATGCTTGGGTGCGGCTTAGGGTGCTTTATGGCTATTTTGAAACTAAAATACCGGGACCTAAGGCACGTGATGCCTTTGCTGACTCAGGCTTTATTCTTTGCATCTCCAGTTGTATATACACTCACAATAGTGCCAGAGAAATTCCACATCTATTATGCACTCAATCCACTGACTGGTATTGTTTCGCTTTCACGATGGGCTCTTTTGGGTGGTGATGTAATCGAAGTAAACACTTTGATTTACAGTTTGCTGAGTGCTGTAGTATTGATGTTCCTGGGCATATTCTATTTCATTAAAAATGATCGTTTAGTTGCGGATTACGAATGATTGAATTTAACTCGGTTAGTAAATATTATACGACAACCTTACAACGTCAACGCAGTATCAGAGAGATATTTTCATTCAAAAAAAATATGTTTGATACAAGCAAGACTTTTTGTGCAGTTGATGATGTTTCATTTCGCATTGAAAAGGGACAATCAGTAGGGGTCCTTGGGCGCAATGGAGCGGGTAAGTCTACACTTCTTAAATTACTCACCCGGATAATTTCACCAACTTCAGGATCCATTTCCGTTGACGGAACGATATCATGTCTTCTGGAAGTAGGTGCTGGTTTTCACCATGACCTTACGGGGTATGAAAATATATTTCTGTGTGGTTCGATCCTGGGAATGAATCGCCGGGAAATCCAAACTAAAATTTCCCAAATCATTGAGTTCTCCGAAATAGGTGAGTTCATTGATGAACCAGTTAAATATTATTCGTCAGGTATGTATGTGCGCCTGGCATTTGCTATTGGTGTGCATCTCGACTCTGATATTTTGGTTATAGATGAAGCTCTGGCTGTGGGTGATGCAAGCTTTCAGCTAAAATGTCTCAATAAGATCAATGAAGTTAAGCGACAAGGGAAAACTATTTTCTTTGTTAGCCATAATATTGATCAAGTAAAAAACATTTGCGATCAAAGTATTGTAATGAATAAAGGGAACCTGATTTTTCAAGGAAATACCTTAGAGGCCGAAAGAGTCTACGATGGTCTTATAAAATAAAGAGGATTTATGATTATTATATCTCATCGTGGTTATTGGAAAACCGCAACAGAAAAGAATACGATTGAAGCATTCAGCCGATCCTTTTCACTAGGCTTCGGTACTGAAACTGATATCCGTGACTATCATGGTGAATTGGTTATCAGTCATGACATTGCAGATGAGTCTTGTATTACATTTGATAATTTTATAAATATCTATCTCAACGAATCAAAAGGCACCCTTCAACCTCTTGCACTTAATGTAAAATCTGATGGGTTGCAGTCAAAAATAAAAGATAAGTTGAGTCAGTTTTCTATCGAAAACTATTTCCTGTTTGATATGTCCATCCCAGATACATTGGGTTACCTAGACCAAGGTTTGAATACCTTTGTCCGTTATAGTGAGTATGAACCTCTTACTGCTTTACTTGAACGGTCACAGGGTGTCTGGTTGGACGGTTTCTCAAACAACCTCGTTAACGCAGATCTATTAGAGTTAGTGTTGGGGCAGGGTAAAAAAGTTTGTATTGTCTCACCTGAACTGCATAAGCGAGGTCACCTTGAGGTCTGGCAGCAATATAAAACATTACCCGAACGTTTAATTCAAAATAACAATCTAATTCTTTGTACCGACCTACCTGAAAATGCGTTGGAGTTTTTCAATGACAAGTAAAATTAAAGCGGTTATTTTTGATATGGATGGTGTGCTGATTGATGCAAAAGATTGGCATTATGAAGCGTTAAATAAAGCACTTAATCTGTTTGGCCTCGAAATTACCCGTCAGGAGCATCTAACATCATATGATGGCTTACCGACAAAAGATAAACTTTTGATGCTCAGCCGTGATAAAGGTTTATCGCTCTCTCTGCATGGTTTTATTAATGAAATGAAACAGCAGTATACAATGGAAATTGTATATAATCTCTGCAAGCCTATGTTCCATCATGAGTACGCTCTTTCATCGCTGCATAGCGAGGGTTATAAACTTGCTGTCGCTTCTAACTCAATTAAAAACTCAATTGACGTGATGATGGAAAAAGCGCACCTGGCCCAATATTTTGAATTCTATGTCTCTAATCAAGATGTCACTAAGGGCAAACCTGACCCTGAAATGTATAATAAAGCCATTGCTGACTTAGGTCTTAAGCCTGAGGAGTGTGTCATTGTTGAAGATAATGAGAATGGCATTAAAGCAGCCCGTGCTAGCGGAGCTCATGTTTTAGAAGTTGAAACTGTTTATGATGTTAACTATAGCAACATTAAAAGTTTCATTTTAAGCATTGAAGAGGCGTGATTTATTATGATTAACATTGTGATTCCGATGAGCGGCCAGAGTCTTTATCAGACATCAACTGACTTTATCTATCCTAAGATCCTTACTGAAGTTTCTAATCGCACGCTTCTTGAGTATTCGCAGGAAATCTTTACCAGCCTTAAAGAACCTCACCAGACCATCTATGTTGTGCCTACAGAAAAATTGAATACGTTGGGATTGGGCACAATCATTAACACCATTACTGACGGTAAAGGGAATATCGTTCCTTTACAAGGTACCACTAAGGGGGCTGTATGTAGCGCTCTTATGGCTATCGATAAACTCGACTTGGACGCAGAGTTGATTATTGCTTCAGCTGATCATTATATTAATGATGATTTGCAGAGCATTATCAATGATTTCCGTGCGCAGCAATCTGATGCTGCGGTGCTCACGTTTGAATCTGTCCACCCAAAATGGTCATTTGTTAAGTTAAATGACGAAGGGAATGTTGTTGAAGCGGCTGAAAAAATCGCTATCAGTCGCCATGCTGTAGCTGGACTGTATTATTTCCGTAAAGCCAGCGATTTTGTAGAATCAGCCAAAAATCTCATCAGGAAAGACAACTCCATTCAGGGTAATTTCTATCTCTCCTCTTGCCTGAATGAGTTGATCCTTAAGGGTAAGAAAATTACCTGCCGTCCACTTTCAGACTCTATCTATCATAATTTTTATGATGCGCATGCTGTTAAATCGTTTGAACTGACTCACAGTAAAGCTGTTGGATCCATCCGAAAACTTACTGAGCAATACATTGACGCATTTAATCGGAAATCATTACATGATGTTATGGATATGTTTGATCGTGATGCATCATTAATTGATCCACAAAATCACCTTATTGGTAATGAAAAAATCCGTGACATGCTTGTCAATCTTTTCTCTGACCATAAAGAATTCTCTTTTATTGCCAAATCGATTCTGACCGATGGTTCAAAATCCATCATTGAGTTTGAGCTAAAATTGAACGATAAATTGCTTCAGGGGGCCGATATCATCGAGTGGAACCATAAAGGTAAAATCGTCAAGCTCAATGCATATCTCTACTGATGTTGTAAGGCCGAAATGATTGATTACATATGGATAAATCAATCGCACCAATCACTACCTCCCATCAGCTATCCTGAGTTAACATGTTTGCCACATTAACGCGCGGCGCCTCTGACAGGCGTCGTGAGTGACCTTCAGACAGGAGTATGTAATGTCCAAGCAACAGATCGGCGTTGTAGGTATGGCAGTAATGGGCCGCAACCTGGCTCTCAACATCGAGAGCCGCGGTTATACCGTGTCCATCTTTAACCGTTCACGCGAGAAGACAGAAGAAGTCATCGCAGAGAACGAAGGCAAAAAACTGGCGCCTTACTACACCATCGAAGAGTTTGTTGATTCCCTTGAGAAGCCACGTCGTATCCTGCTGATGGTTCAGGCAGGCGAAGCGACTGACAAGACTATCGCCTCTCTGACTCCGCACCTTGATAAGGGCGATATCCTGATCGACGGTGGTAACACCTTCTATAAAGACACCATTCGCCGTAACCGCGAACTGTCTGACCAGGGCTTCAACTTCATCGGTACCGGTGTTTCCGGTGGTGAAGAGGGCGCACTGAAGGGCCCATCCATCATGCCTGGCGGCCAGAAAGAAGCTTACGAGCTGGTTGCCCCAATCCTGAATGAGATTGCTGCGCGTGCAGAAGGCGAAGCTTGTGTAGCCTACATGGGTCCGGATGGCGCGGGTCACTATGTCAAAATGGTGCACAACGGTATCGAGTACGGCGACATGCAGCTGATTGCAGAAGCTTACTCCCTGCTGAAAAATGCCCTGAACCTGAGCAATGATGACCTGGCTAAAACCTTCAGCGAGTGGAATGAAGGCGAGCTGAGCAGCTACCTGATCGACATCACCAAAGACATCTTCACCAAAAAAGATGAAGACGGTAAATACCTGGTTGATGTGATTCTGGATGAAGCAGCGAACAAAGGTACCGGTAAGTGGACCAGCCAGAGCTCTCTGGACCTGGGCGAGCCACTGTCACTGATCACCGAGTCGGTGTTTGCGCGTTACCTGTCCTCGCTGAAAACGCAGCGTGTTGCAGCGTCCAAAGTACTGAGCGGTCCAACCGTGCAGACTATCTCTGGTGATAAAGCCGAGTTCGTTGAGAAAGTTCGCCGCGCTCTGTACCTGGGTAAAATCGTTTCTTACGCTCAGGGCTTCTCTCAGCTGAAAGCCGCTTCTGACGAAAACAAATGGGATCTGCATTACGGCGAGATTGCTAAAATCTTCCGCGCTGGTTGCATCATCCGTGCTCAGTTCCTGCAGAAGATTACCGATGCTTACGCAGACGATGCCAACATTGCTAACCTGCTGCTGGCGCCGTACTTCAAAAACATCGCTGATGAATACCAGCAGGCGCTGCGCGATGTTGTGGCGTACGCTGTACAGAACGGTATCCCGACACCAACCTTCTCAGCTGCTATCGCTTACTACGACAGCTACCGTTCAGCGGTACTGCCAGCGAACCTGATTCAGGCGCAGCGTGACTACTTCGGCGCACACACCTACAAGCGTACCGATAAAGAAGGTGTGTTCCACACCGAGTGGATGGAATAACATCCTCCGCTATTAAAAAAGGCTTCCTTCGGGAAGCCTTTTTTTTGTTTCATGCACACTCACGGAACCAGCAAATCCCCGTCACGAATCGCGTCTTTCCCGGCAAGCCTCGTCACCAACATTCCCGCCGTTGCAAACCTTACCCAGTGCCTCGCATACAGCAATCCACCGTGTTCAGCCACCAATGGCGTCAGCCTGTCGGTTAACGGGTCCAGAATGTCGGCGACGACTTCTCCAGCTTCAATCCACTCACCAATCTCGCGGCGATGCAGGATCACCCCTGAATGCGGCGTGGTGATGTATTCACAGCCCGCCAGCGGTACGGCCTCATTATGCAATTCTGGTAGGGGAGGCGCTTCACCAATGATGTAACCCGCGTGAATCAAAGCATTGATAATGGCGTCGGCATCTGTTTCTGCCTGCGCATGGCTGACATCTCTTACGCCACGCAACTCAAGCGTCACCGGCAGCAGCGGCTGCGGCATTGGGAAGCTGTCGCCAAATTTACGCTGCAAATACATCCAGGGTTCACAGCAGGCTTCATCAAACGGTTCACCGCCGGAGATGTCGGCAATAAGCTGCACATCGCTGCCAATGTATCGCGCCAGCGGCTCAATCGCCTGCCACGCGTGCGGCATTGTGTAGAGATGCGTGACCGCTTCCCAGTCGCAGTGAATATCAATCATCAGATCGGCCTGACAGGCCATTCTCATCAACGTATGGCGTTGCGACGTCAGCTCTGTCACCACCGTTGCGCCGTCAAAGTAGTCGTTAATCGCTGCGCGAATCAGTTCACGATTAGACTCAGCATCCTGGGTCAATTTGCCAGCCAGCCGTTCCGCCAGCGCCGGGCCCAACGCGGGGAACTGCCGATTGAAATCCTGCCCGGAGGCGGTTTCGAATCGCCCTAAATGCGTACCGTGCCAGTGCTGACCCAACGCAATCGGGTTGGCAACCGGAACCAGGGTGATAGCGGCGGCCAGGCGTCCTTCAGACTCTAAGGCCTTCAGCTTTTGCTTCAAATACCAGGCAACGGCTACGCCAGGCAGTTCATCGCCGTGTAACCCGGCCTGAATATAGACCTGACGAGGGGAAGGTTCGCCAACGTGGTAGCTGATGATTTCGCGTTGCGTTCCCAGCGAGGCGCTGAGCAGGGGATGATGGCGTTTTTGCATGGTCAGATCACTTGAAAGGGGGAAGAGTGTCGCGCCCGCAGACGCGACTCAGACACTATTTTTGAATGGAGATGTCGGTCGCGAAGTACTGCTTCTGAATCTTATCAAAGGTGCCGTTTTTCTTGATTTCCGCGAAAGCGTTGTCCAGCGCGGTTTTCAGTTCTGTATCGCCTTTACGCAGGCCAATCGCAGTGCCCGGGCCGATAATCGGATCCTGCACAATCGGGCCAGCCAGTTCGAAATCTTTGCCCTGAGGATGCTTCAGGAAGCCGATAGCCGCCTGTGCCGCATCGGTAAACACCGCATCCAGACGGCCGGAAACCAGATCGCTCTCAACCTGAGCCTGATCGCCATAAGGAACGACGTTCACACCTGCCGGCTGCCATTTTGCCAGCGCATAGCGTTCCTGCACGGTACCCTGTTCAACGCCGACGGTTTTGCCTTTCAGCGATTCCGGGGTTGGCAGCAGACCGGAGCCTTTGCGGGCAATTAGCTGGGTTTTGGTGTCATACATCGGCTCGGTAAAGTCGATCTGCTTGAGGCGTTCTTCGGTAACGCCCATGTCCGACAGAATGGCATCGAATTTACGCGCTTTCAGGGCCGGGATCATGCCGTCGAACTGGCTTTCCACCCATACGCATTTCGCCTGCATCTGGGTACAGAGCGCGTTACCCAAATCGATATCAAAACCGACCAGTTTGCCCTGCGGGGTTTTAGACTCAAAAGGAGGATAGGTTGGGTCCACCGCGAAGCGAACCTGATCGATTTTGGCCTGAGCGCCAAAAGCGCAGCCTGCCATCAACGAGGCAATCGCTGCCTTACGCAGCACAGAAGACATCAAAGTTTTAGCCATTATTTATTACATCTCAATAACTTTACACAAGCAGTCAGAGTAACTGCTGATGCCGGTGGTGTGAATTTTTAATTGTAAAAAAAAGGCCGGTTTCCCGGCCTTGGCAACCGTGCTGAGAACTACTTGTGACGTTCACGCAGGTTGTTGATGATGGTGCTCAGATTCAAATCCTGGTCCTGCAGAAGGACCAGCAGGTGATAGATCAAATCGGAGGCTTCGTTAGTCAGTTCATGGCGATCGTTAACGGTCGCCGCCAGTGCGGTTTCCACGCCTTCTTCACCCACTTTTTGCGCGATACGCTTGGTGCCGCTGGCGTACAGGCTGGCGGTATAAGAGCTTTTCGGATCCGCGTGCTTACGTTCTGCCAGCAGCTGCTCTAACTGGTAGAGGAACGTCCAGTCAGGGGCGGCCGGAGAGAAGCAGCTCGAGGTACCCAGATGGCAGGTGGGGCCAATCGGGTTCGCCAGGATCAGCAAGGTGTCGTTATCACAATCCGGTGTGATGCTGACCACGTTGAGGAAGTTTTCAGAGGTCTCGCCTTTGGTCCACAGACGCTGTTTGGTGCGCGACCACAGGGTCACTTTGCCAATTTCCAGCGTCTTAGCCAGCGCTTCCTGATTCATGTAGCCATGCATCAGCACTTCACCCGACACCGCGTGTTGGACGATGGCCGGCATCATGCCGTCAGTTTTTACCCAATCTAGCTGGGCCAGCTGTTGTTCTGTTAACACGCGCGGATCTCCACACCTTTTTCAATCAGGAACGCTTTTAGTTCCCCGATATTAATAATCTGCTTATGGAAGACGGAAGCGGCCAGCGCACCGTCGACATCGGCATCGCGGAAGGCTTCGTGGAAGTGTTCCATGGTGCCCGCGCCGCCAGAGGCGATCAGCGGCACCTTGCAAACCTCACGCATCTTCTGCAGTTGGATCAGGTCGTAGCCGTTGCGCACGCCGTCCTGATTCATCATATTCAGCACGATTTCGCCCGCGCCACGCTTCTGCACTTCCTGCACCCAGTCCAGCGTTTCCCAGGTGGTAACCTTGGTACGGCTTTCATCACCGGTATATTGATTCACGTGATACTTGCCGGTTTCGCTGTCGTACCAGGTATCAATGCCGACCACAATGCACTGCACGCCAAACCGGTCGGCAAGGCGGGTGATCAGCTCGGGATCGGCCAGCGCCGGCGAGTTGATTGAAATCTTATCAGCACCAAATGACAGGATCTGGGCGGCATCTTCCGCCGACTTGATCCCGCCCGCGACGCAGAAGGGGATATCGATCACTTCAGCCACGCGGGAAACCCAGCTTTTATCGACGACGCGGCCATCTGACGAAGCGGTGATGTCGTAAAACACCAGTTCATCCGCGCCTTCCTGGGCATAACGCTGGGCCAGTGGCACGATGTCGCCAATAATTTCGTGATTACGGAACTGAACGCCTTTCACTACCTGACCGTCGCGGACGTCCAGACAGGGTATTATCCTTTTTGCCAGCATAAGATTGCCTCCGCAACGGTGAATTTACCTTCCAACAGGGCGCGACCGACGATCACGCCTTTCGCACCGCAACCGTTCAGCGCCGCAACGTCATCCAGCGAACCAATGCCACCCGAGGACTGGAAGGCGATGTTTGGGAAGCGGGCGGACACTTCGCGATACAGCTCAACATTGGAACCGCTGAGCGTGCCATCGCGGGAGATATCGGTGCACAGCACATGCTTCAGGCCGACCGGCAGGAACTGCTCAATCACTTCTTCCAGCGTCACGCCGGCGGCTTCCTGCCAGCCGCTGATCGCCACTTCCTTGCGGTTGTTGGCATCAATACGCACATCCAGTGCCAGCACAATGGCATCCGGGCCGTACTGCTTAAACCAGCTTTTCACTTCTTCAGGATCTTTTACCGCCGTTGATCCGACCACCACGCGGGTGGCACCGGCGTTCAGCAGCGCTTCCACATCGTCACGGGTGCGGATACCGCCACCCACCTGCACCGGCACATTAACGCCTGCGAGCAACGTGGTCAGCAGCGGGATCTGGCGCGCAGCCGGATCTTTGGCACCGGTTAAATCCACCAGGTGCAGCACTTCCGCACCCTGAGCTTCATAATCCTGTAAACGTGGCAGCGGATCGCTGCCGTAATCACGCTGCTGGCCATAGTCGCCCTGATGCAGACGGACCACTTTGCCTTCTATTAAATCTAACGCGGGGATAATCATGCCCGTTACATCTCCAGGAAGTTTTTCAGCAGCTGCGCGCCAGCGGCACCGGAACGCTCCGGGTGGAACTGCACGCCGAAGAAGTTATCTTTCTGCACCGCAGCGGTAAAGGCTTCACCGTAGCTGCATTGGGCGATGGTGTACTCGTTCACCGGCATGGCATAGCTGTGCACGAAGTAGAAGTAGGATCCATCAGGAATGCCGCGGAACAGGTGATTACCCGCCTGTGAGGTGATCTGGTTCCAGCCCATATGTGGCAGCGGCAGACCCAGGTCGACCATCTTCAATACCGGTTGCTCGATGATGCCGAGGGTTTTCACGCCGCCGCTTTCATCGCTTTCAGAACCCAATAGCTGCATGCCAAGACAGATGCCCAACACCGGTTGAGTACAGGCTTTGATCAGCTGAATAAGCTCACGCTCGCGCAGCTGATCCATCGCCGCCTGCGCGGTACCCACGCCTGGCAGCAGCAGTTTATCTGCCTGTAACACCGTATCCGCGTCGCGGCTCACGATCGGATCGTAGCCCAGACGTTGCACGGCCCACTTTACCGATGAGAGGTTGGCGCAGCCTGTATCCAGGATCACCACGTTCATTACAGCACTCCTTTCGAGCTGGGCAGCGTGTTGCCCTCAACGCGAATGGCCTGACGCAGCGTACGGCCAAAGGCTTTGAACAGGCTTTCAACGCGGTGATGGTCGTTTTTGCCCTTGGTTTTCAGGTGCAGGGTGCTCGCCATGGTGTAAGAGAGCGAGCTGAAGAAGTGTTCAACCATCTCGGTGCTCAGGTCGCCTACGCGCTGATAGCTGAACTCCGCTTTATATTCGAGGTGCGGGCGGCCGGAGATATCCAGCGCGCAGCGTGCCAGGCATTCGTCCATTGGCAGCACAAAGCCAAAGCGGCCGATGCCACGTTTGTCACCCAGCGCTTTCAGCAAGGCTTCGCCCAGCGCCAGGCCGGTGTCTTCCACGGTGTGGTGATCGTCGATATACAGGTCACCCTTCACATCGATGTTCATACGGAAACCGCCGTGGGTGGCAATCTGATCGAGCATATGGTCAAAGAAGCCGACGCCGGTGTTGAACTTGCTGTTGCCTTCTCGATCCAGCCAGACTTCAACGCTGATCTGCGTTTCTTTGGTATTACGCTTCACCAGCGCATGACGATCGCGTTTGGTCAACTGCTGCTCAATCGCTAACCAGTTAAGGTCGTTGCGCGAGTAGAGTAGGCCGGTAATGCCCATATTGCTGGCCAGCTGCACGTCCGTCGCGCGGTCACCAATCACATAGCTGTTGGCGGTATCCAGCACGCCAGCGGCCAGCCAGGTTTCAACCATTTTGGTTTTCGGCTTGCGGCAGTCGCAGTTGTCAGCAGGCAGATGCGGGCAAATCAGCACATCATCAAACTGCACGCCCTGTGAGGAAAGGATTTGCATCATCAGGTTGTGCGGGCCATCGAAATCAGCCTGCGGGAAGCTGTCGGTGCCCAGGCCATCCTGATTGGTGATCATCACCAGTTTGAAGCCGGCTTTCTGCAGTGACAGTAGCACCGGGATCACGTCTGGCTCAAAGGCCAGCTTGTCCATGCGATCCACCTGGAAGTCGGTCGGCGGCTCGGAGATGATCGTGCCGTCACGATCGATAAAAAGGACTTTCTGGCTCATGCTTGCTCCCTGGTATCGGACGCGCCGGGTAAGGTTTTCAACGCCGAAATGGCGCGGTTACACTCTTCACGGGTGCCGACGGAGATGCGCAGGCATCCCGACAGCCCCGGCTGTTTGTTCTGGTCACGCAGAATAATGCCTTGATCCCACAGCGTTTTAAAGACCTGGCTGGAGGCAGTAAAGCGCGCCAGAACGTAGTTTGTCTCGCTTGGGAACACCTGCTCCACGCAGTCACATTGCTGCAAGGCGGCAATCAGCTGTTCACGGGTGGCAACCAACTCGCTGACGTGGGATTTCATTATTGCAATGCCATGGTCGCTCAGTGCCTGGGCTGCAATGTCGGCGACCGGCGTGGAGAGAGGATAGGGTGCGATAACCTTCATCAACAGGGCAATCACCTCAGCATTCGCCAGGGTGAAGCCACAGCGCAATCCTGCCAGCGCAAAGGCTTTCGACAGCGTCCGCAGGATCACCAGATGGGGATAGGCTTGCAGCCAGCCGGTCAACGACGCCTGCGGGCAGAATTCGATGTAAGCTTCATCCGCGACCACCAGTGCTTTGCCACGCGTCATTTCCAGTAGCTGACGAATATCGTCAGGATTAACCAGATTACCGGTCGGGTTGTTCGGGCTGCAAATGTAGACCAGCTTCACGCCATCCAGCTGCTCAGCAATGGCTGGCAGGTTCAGTTGCCAACCCTCACCGGCTTCCACGGTGCGATATTCCACGCCGATGGTTTCAGCGCTGACGCTGTACATGCCGTAAGTCGGTGGGCAGAACAGCACCGCATCTTTACCCGGTTCACAGAAGGCGCGAATCAGCAGTTCGATGCCCTCATCGGCACCCCGGCTAACCAGAACCTGCTCTTTGGTCAGACCGGCGTAAGCGGCATAACGCTCAATCACCAGCGCAGGCTGACATTCCGGATAACGGTTCAGGGTTTGCTGCGACAGCTCAAAGGGCACGGCCAGCGGATATTCATTGGCGTTCAGCCAGACATCACCGTTGCCACCCAGACGGCGGGCAGACTGATAAGGCGTGAGGGCGCGGACGTTAGCCCTCGCCAACTCTTCAATCTTAGTGCTCATGGCTTCTCCTTAAGCGCGGCAACGCGCAGGGTGACGGCATTTTTGTGTGCGGTGAGCTGTTCGGCGGCTGCCAGAATCTCGATGGTCGGTGCGAGGTTCAAAAAGCCTTGCGGCGTCAGCTCCTGCACGGTCATACGCTTCTGGAAATCCGCCAGACCGAGGCTGGAGCAGGTTGCGGTATAACCGTAGGTCGGCAGCACGTGGTTGGTGCCGGACGCATAGTCGCCGGCAGATTCCGGTGACCAGTCACCCAGGAAAACCGACCCAGCGCTGGTGATGCTGTCTACCCAATCACGCGCCTGACGCGTCTGGATAATCAGGTGCTCCGGCCCATAGCGGTTGCTGATTTCAATGCACTGCTGCAGATCCCTGGTGACAATCAGACGGCTGCTTTCCAGCGCCTTCCGTGCGGTTTCTGCGCGTGGCAATTCGGCCAGCTGAGTTTCTATCGCTACAGCCACGTCTTGCGCCATCTGTAATGACGGCGTCAGTAAAATAACCTGAGAGTCCGGACCGTGTTCAGCCTGGGAAAGCAGGTCGGAAGCGACAAACGCCGGCGTCGCTTCCGCATCGGCAATGACCAGCACTTCAGAAGGTCCGGCGGGCATATCAATCGCGGCCCCATCCAGGCGCTGGCTGACCTGACGCTTCGCCTCGGTCACATACGCGTTACCCGGTCCAAAAATCTTGTCGACTTTCGGCACCGATTCCGTGCCCAGCGCCAGCGCGGCAATTGCCTGTGCGCCGCCAACCTGGAACACTTCCTTCACGCCACAGAGTTTGGCGGCATAGAGGATTTCGTCGGCAATCGGCGGCGGCGAACACAGCACCACACGCTGGCAACCGGCGATGCGGGCCGGGGTGGCCAGCATCAATACGGTCGAGAACAGCGGGGCGGTGCCGCCCGGAATATACAGACCCACCGAGGCCACCGGACGAGTGATCTGCTGGCAGCGTACGCCTGGCTGCGTTTCGATATCAACCGGTGGCAAGGTTTGCGCCACGTGGAAGGTTTCAATGTTGCCTACGGCCGTAGCCATCGCCTGCTTTATGTCATCACCCAGACGGGCGGCGGCCGCGTCAATTTCCTCTGCGGTGACACGTAATGCGTCAACCTGGGTCTTATCGAAAGCCGCGCTGTAAAAACGCAGTGCCGCGTCGCCTTCCGCTTTGACCTTATCCAGGATGCCGCGCACGGTAAGGCTGATATTCTCTGATGCTGAAATCGCCGGGCGAGTCAGAAGCGCGTGTTGCTGCGCGTCATCACAAGTCTGCCAGTCGATGGGGGTCGCGAAGTTTGCCATCGGTTACTCCATCATCTTCTCAATTGGCAATACCAGAATGGAGCTGGCGCCCAGCGCTTTCAGCTTTTCCATCGTTTCCCAGAACAGGGTTTCGCTGCTGACCATATGCATCGCGACGCGGCTCTTATCGCCCGCCAGTGGCAGCACGGTAGGGCGCTCGGCACCCGGCAGCAGGGAGATAATGTCTTCCAGCTTTTCGCTTGGCGCGTGCAGCATGATGTATTTGGATTCGCGGGCCTGAATAACACCCTGGATACGGGTCATCAGTTTGTCGATCAGTTCCTGCTTGGCGCCTGGCATTTCGCCGTCACGCTGGATCAGACAGGCTTTAGAGCGGTAAATCACTTCAACTTCACGCAGGCCGTTGGCTTCCAGCGTGGCGCCGGTAGACACCAGGTCACAAATGGCATCCGCCAGACCGGCACGAGGGGCCACTTCGACTGAACCATTCAGCAGGCAGGATTTGAAAGCCACGCCCTGTTTGTCCAGATATTGCTTCAGCAGGTGCGGATAAGAGGTGGCGATACGGGAGTTTTGTAAACACTGCGGACCGGTATATTCATCATCAACGGACATCGCCAGTGACAGACGGCAACCGCCGAAATCCAGACGACGCAGGGTGAAATAACGCGGGTCTTCGCCCTGAGCACGACGGTTCAGCAGCTCTTCTTCCAGCACGTTCTCGCCTATGATACCAAGGTCAACTACGCCATCCATGACCAGGCCCGGAATATCGTCATCACGGACACGCAGAATATCGATCGGCATGTTTTCGGCGAAGGCAATCAGACGCTGCTGCTGCAGATTGATTTTGATGCCGCAGCGGGAGAGCAATTCGCGTGAATCATCGCTTAAACGGCCTGATTTCTGCATAGCTATGCGTAAACGGGTGTTATCTAACATCGGTACCTTTCCTTATTTCCTGTCTGCTTCGACCTGAGATTATTGGCAGTTCGTCCATCCTGGCCAGGGCATGGCCCAAAAAAAAAGCCCCCGGAAGGTGATCTTCCGGGGGCTTCTCTTGCGTTCTGCACCACTGGAAGATCCTACTCGTCTTCCAGCACACATCGCCTGAAAGACTAGTCAGGGTGATGGTGATGATGGTGGTTGAACTGAACGCGTGTCATAAAATTCTCTTGGATGAATGGATATTCATTTCGTGACAAATAACCTAACGCAGGAGATAGCGAGGCGCAACCCTTTTTTGTCAATGATGAAAGATTCTCTCATCATCTGTGCATTGTCACTGACACTCGGCTGGCGTAGGTTTAGGGTATTGAGCAGGCCTCACTACAGGAGTCAGAGGATGAAAAAAGTTGCCATTATTGGTCTGGGTTGGTTGGGGATGCCGTTGGGGCTGTCGCTCACCGCTCACGGCTGGCAGGTTACCGGCAGTAAAATCACGCTGGATGGGGTTGAAGCGGCGCGGATGTGCGGCATTGAAAGCTATTTGCTGGAGCTGACGCCGGAACTTATCTGCGATCCCGATGATTTAGACGCGCTGCTAAGCGTGGATGCGCTGGTGATCACCTTGCCAGCCAGTCGCACAGCCGAAGGCGGCGAAAACTATCTGTTAGCGGTGCAGCAGATTGTCGATAGCGCGCTGGCCCGAGCGATTCCGCGAATTATTTTCACCAGCTCAACCTCTGTCTATGGCAGCGGTTCAGGGGTGATGAAAGAGAGTTCGCCGCTTGAGCCACAGACGGTGGCCGGTAAAACATTGAAGGAGTTGGAGGACTGGCTGCACCATCTACCGAACACCTCGGTCGATATCCTGCGTTTGTCCGGGCTGGTGGGGCCGGAACGTCATCCGGGCCGCTTCCTGGCAGGGAAAACCGATCTGACCGATGGCAGCCATGGCGTCAATCTGGTGCATCTTGAAGATGTGGTTGCAGCGATTTCTTTACTGCTGAAAACGCCGAAGGGCGGCCACATCTATAACCTGAGCGCGGCGAAACATCCTGCCCGTAACGTGTTCTATCCCGCCGTCGCAAGGCAGCTTGGCTTGACGCCACCGACGTTCCGCCAGCAAGAAGGCGGAGACGCCGGGAAGTTGATCGACGGCAGTAAAATCTGCAGCGAGTTAGGGTTTGAATATAGCTATCCGGATCCGGCGAAGATGCCGCTGAAGTAGAAAGTATCCAACCTCACCTATAAAAGGAGAGAAAATTCTCTCCTTTTTAAACCCCCAACCGATCCCTCAGCGAGTACCAGGCCGCGCCAATCGCCGTTAGCGGCACGCGGAAGCGATGGCCGCCGGGGAAGGGCAGATGGGGGAGTTTGGCAAAGGCATCAAAGCGCTGTGGCTGGCCACTCAGCGCTTCACTTACCAGTTTCCCAGCCAGATGCGTAAAGGTCACCCCATGTCCGCTGTCGCCCTGAATATAGAACACGCCGTTATCCAGACGACCGACCTGCGGCATGCGGGAAAGTGTCAGCAGGAAATTTCCGCTCCAGCGGTAATCAAACGTAATCCCCGCCAGTTGTGGAAAGGTCTTCAGTAACTTAGGCCGAATTAACGCATCAATATCTTCCGGTTCGCGCGCGCCGTAAACCACGCCGCCACCGTATAACAAACGGTTATCGGCAGTGAGTCGGTAGTAATCCAGCAGATAGTTACAGTCTTCCACGCAGCGATTGTTGGGCAATAGCGCCAGCGCCTTGTCAGCGGAAAGGGGTTCGGTGGCCACAATCTGGGAACCGCAGGGAATGCTCAAACGCGTTAATCGGGGCTCAAGATGCGGAGCCAGGTAGGCATTTCCGGCAAAAATCACGAATTTTGCAGTGACATAGCCTTTAGCGGTTTTGACCTGATGGGGATTGCCGTAGTCCACCGAGATCACTTCGGACTCTTCATAAATGCGTCCGCCGTGATTCCGAATAGCTTCAGCTTCACCCAGTGCCAGATTCAGCGGATGAATATGGCCGCCGTTGTTATCCAGCAGACCACCGACGTAGCGCTCGCTGGCAATTTCACGGCGGATACCGGTTTCATCCAGCATCTGTAATGCATTATTACCGTACTGTTTCCAACGTTTCTGCTGATCCTGCAGATGGTGCAGCTGACGTTTATTCAACGCAGCGAATATTCCGCCCTGGCGATAGTCGCAGGCAATATCATAACGCTTGATGCGATCGCGGATCACGCTGGCGCCTTCAAACATCATGCTGCCCAGCAAGCGGGCACTCTCTTTGCCGTAACGTTTTTCAATGACGTCAACATCGCGGCTGTAAGAGTTCACTACCTGGCCGCCATTGCGCCCGCTGGCGCCAAATCCAACTTTAGCCGCTTCCAGCACCACCACGTCATAACCGGCCTCGGTGAGGAACAGGGCGGAAGACAGCCCGGTAAAGCCGCCGCCAATCACACAAACATCACACTGAATACTGTTTTCAAGCTGTGGCCAGGGAGCGTGAGGATTGGCCGTTGCGGCATAGTAACTCTTCACATGGTCCATAACTCCCTCCTTTTCTGATCAAGTTCCCGGCTCAGAACGTCGCTGGGGTATGCGCACTGACAATCCGACAAGGCTGTGCGAATGAATTGGTAAAACTGTGGGGCAGGCCGGTATTAATGACGTAGCTCTGCCCGGCATGCAGCGAATAGCTCTGGCCACTGATGGTCAGAACAATTTGCCCTTCCAGCAGCGTGCCGGTCTCTTCTCCCTGATGACGGATTTTCTCGCCCGTGGTGGCTCCGGGTTCATAGGTTTCCAGCAACATGCCCAAGGTGCGTTCCGGGTTGCCATTGTGAATTAACTTTAACGACACGCCCTGACTGCCAATATCGATCAGCTCATGGGCATCAATCACCACTTTCGGTGCCTCATCCTTTACCGGTTCGGAGAAAAATTCGGAAAGGGACAGACCATATACCTTTAATAACTTCTGCAGCGTGCTGACCGCAGGGCTGACTTTGTCCTGTTCGATCGTACTGATGGCGCTATGCGTCAGGCCGGAGAGTTCGGCGACGCGCCGTTGTGACATTCCCATCTGTTGGCGGATTTCCGATAAACGTCGTCCCGGTGCCACAGTGGCTTCGCTCATGGCCTTTTTTCCTCCTGATGTCGTTGGCAGGCGTGAATAAATCCATCGAACAACAGGCGGGATAACGTCGACGTCTCGCTTTGCCATTCCGGATGCCATTGCACCGCAAGAGCAAACGGATGGTCACGCAGGCTGACGGCCTCAATCAGGCCATCGGCGGCACGCGCCTCGATGCGCAGTGGGGCACCCAAGGTGCTGATCCCCTGTTGATGTAGCGAATTGACCCAGAACTTCTCGCAGCCTTCCACCAGTGGGGAAAGCAGGCCGTCCGGCTCAACGTAAACTTCATGTGCCGGCGCATATTGTTCGTCCAGCGTTAAGGCTTCATCTTCCCGATGTTCCTGGAAGCCGGGAACCGTGTGCAGCTGGCGATGCAGGCTGCCACCGGTTGCCACCACCAGTTCCTGCAATCCACGACAGATAGCCAGAACCGGCAGACGTTGATAGGTTGCTGTGTTAATTAAGGCAAAGGCCAGCTGGTCGCGACCCGGATCGGCATAATCTTCGGTGCCGGATTCGCCATAGTGGTGAGGTTCGATATTGCTTGGGCTGCCGGTCAGCAGCAGGCCAGACAGCGGAGCCATAGCAAATTCTAATAGATCGGAAGAAGACATCAATCCCTGCGGTAAAGCCAGCGGAACACCGCCCGCCTGCAGTACGGCTTCAAGATATTTGTTATGCACCATCTGGGTGGGATGACCGCCCTTGTCAATCTGGCACATCACTACGCCAATCAATGGCTTGTTAAATATAATGCCCATCTTTCCCCTCGCGAAGCTGTTCAATATATCTACCGGAAAAGGCGCGTTAGCCGCAAATTTGTACAATATATTTTCAATCTAGCAACCGACTGCACAATATTCAAACTGATTTGGCGGCAAAATAAACTTGAATGTAACATTTGCACACTTTTTGTGTTGGCGCTATGTTAGAAATGTGGCTGTTATTTTGAGCAACGCTCAACACTAACCAGACAAAGGCGGGCAGGACTATGACAAATATTGTCGAAGTAGAAGACTTCACGAGACACAGTGAACAGAAACGAACCAGCGCGTTCCAGAATGAAGTGCATGCTTATCTGGAACGCCACCCTGAAACGCAGTACGTCGATATTCTTCTCAACGATCTCAACGGTGTCTTTCGCGGTAAGCGGATCCCCTTCGCTAATCTGACCAAACTCGAGAAAGGCTGTTACTTCCCCGCTTCAGTTTTCGCAATGGACATCCTCGGCAACACCGTAGAAGAAGCCGGTCTGGGTCAGGCACTCGGTGAACCGGATAACATTTGTATTCCCGTAGAAGGCACGTTAATCCCCTCAGCTGCCGATCCTCAACATCTGGCGCAGGTGCTTCTGACCATGCGCAATCAAGATGGTACTCCCTTTGACGTTGAACCCCGGAACGTTCTCAATCACCTCTGGCAACAGTTGCGTAATCGAGGTCTGTTTCCTGTGGTAGCGGTAGAGCTGGAGTTCTATCTGGTCGACAAAAAGCGTGATGCGGAAGGCTTTATTCAGCCACCGTGCGCGCCGGGCAGCGACGAGCGGAATATGCAAAGCCAGGTGTACTCAGTTGATAACCTCGATCACTTCTCCGAGGTGTTAAGCGAGATCGACACGATTGCAAAACAGCAGGGGATCCCCGCCGATGGCGCGCTGGCCGAAGCCTCTCCAGGCCAGTTCGAGATCAATCTTCATCATACGCGCAACGTGCTCAGTGCCTGCGATCATGCGGTTCAGCTGAAACGCCTGGTGCGCCAGGTGGCTGAAAACCACGGTATGACCGCCACCTTTATGGCTAAGCCTTATGAGGAATACGCCGGCAGCGGGATGCATGTGCATATCAGCGTGCTGGATGCCGCCGATCATAATGCCTTCGCCTGCGATGACGGCAGCAACTCGCCGCTATTGAAGCGTGCGCTGGCCGGAATGATCGACCTGATGCCCGCCTCAATGGCGCTGTTAGCGCCGAACGTCAATGCCTATCGCCGTTTTCTGCCCGATGCTTTTGTGCCGTTGCAGGCTTCCTGGGGCCATAACAATCGCACCGTTGCGCTGCGTATTCCCTGCGGAGATATCGATAGCCACCGTATTGAATACCGTGTTGCCGGCGCGGATGCCAATCCCTATCTGGTGATGGCGGCGATTCTGGCCGGTATGCTGCACGGTATTGATAATCAGCTGCCATTACCGCCGGCGATCACCGGAAATGGTCACGAAGCCGACGGCAATCCGTTGCCAATCCGCCAGAGCGACGCGCTGTATGAGTTTGAACAAAGCACTCCGCTGCAAAAGTTGCTGGGCGAGCGCTTCGGCTTTGTCTGGCACAGCTGCAAACACCATGAACTGATGCACTTCGAGCGCCTGATTACGTCAACGGAAATTGACTGGATGCTGAAAAACGCCTGACGGGAGAGCCACTAAGATGACGCAAACCACCCACAAGCAAAGAAATTGTTACTGAAGGCCTTAACCTCTTGTCATCCTGCCTCCGTCTGGTGCAGAATATGCGCCCTGCAAAATGAATCTATAACCGACGCTTATGCGCCGGTTATTTTTTTGCAGAAAACACATTCGCATTTAAGAGGCCGGTCCAGAACCGGATAGATAGTCGCTTTTAGCACGCACGGACGTGCTATGTTGAGGATAAGATTGATGGGGCTACACTTTATTACTCCAGTTCACGCCGGTATTCGCCAGCGTGATGACTACGGCGCCGCGGCAGGCACCACTTTCACCCACTCCTGCCAGTCCGTTTCCCAATGTAAGAACAGCTCTCGCAATGCGCGAAGTTTCCCTGTGGTTCAACCCAGAACGGTTGATGCTATGGGGAGGCTGAATCATGTCGCTTAATCCTCAAACGTCCCGTCCACAACTGAAAAAAACGCTGACATTATTGCCTGTGGTAATGATGGGGTTGGCCTATATGCAGCCAATGACCCTGTTTGATACCTTCGGCATTGTCTCTGGCCTGACCGATGGTCACGTGGCCACGGCTTACGCGTTCGCGTTAATCGCCATTCTGTTTACAGCGCTGAGCTATGGCAAGTTGGTCCGTCGCTTCCCATCCGCGGGTTCGGCCTATACCTACGCTCAGAAAGCTATCAGCCCACACGTCGGTTTTATGGTGGGCTGGTCATCGCTGCTGGACTATCTGTTCATGCCGATGATCAACATTCTGCTGGCTAAAATTTACTTCGAAGCCCTGGTGCCGGGTATCCCGTCATGGATCTTCGTGGTGATGCTGGTCGGCTTTATGACCCTTTCCAACCTGAAAGGCATCAAAACCGTCGCCAACTTCAACAGCGTGATCGTGGTGCTGCAGGTGGTGGTGATGGTCGCCATTATGGCAATGGTGGTGTATGGCGTAGCGCACGGCGAAGGTGCCGGCACGCTGGTCAGCAGCAAACCATTCTGGTCTGAGAATGCGCACGTGGTACCGATGATCACCGGTGCGACCATATTGTGCTTCTCGTTCCTGGGCTTCGACGGCATCAGTTCGCTGTCTGAAGAGACCAAAGATGCAGAGCGCGTCATCCCTAAAGCAATCTTCCTGACGGCACTGATCGGTGGGGTGATTTTTGTGGTGGTGTCGTACTTCCTGCAACTTTACTTCCCGGACATCTCACGCTTCAAGGATCCTGATGCGTCACAGCCAGAGATCATGCTTTACGTGGCAGGCAAAGCCTTCCAGTTCGGCATTCTGATCTTCTCCTGTGTCACCGTTCTGGCGTCCGGTATGGCGGCACATGCTGGCGTATCCCGCCTGATGTATGTGATGGGCCGTGACGGCGTCTTCCCGGAGCGCTTCTTCGGTTATATCCATCCGAAATGGCGTACCCCGGCGTTGAACGTGCTGCTGGTTGGCGCGATTGCCCTGTCGTCTATCACCTTTGATCTGGTGACCGCGACGGCGTTGATTAACTTTGGTGCGCTGGTGGCGTTTACCTTCGTTAACCTGTCGGTAATTTCGCAGTTCTGGATCCGTGAAGGCCGCAACAAGACGCTGAAAGATAACGTCAACTTCCTGCTGTTGCCGCTGTGCGGTGCGTTAACGGTCGGTGCGTTGTGGATCAACCTGGAAGAGAGCTCGATGATTCTGGGTCTGGTGTGGGGCACGATTGGTCTGATTTATCTGGCCTTCGTTACCCGCAGCTTCCGCAACCCGGTGCCGCAGTGCACTGAAGAGCCGATGTAAATCTGGCGATGTTGCAAATGAAAAGGGCGCTTCGGCGCCCTTTTTCGATCGTGCTAGTTGATGAACAGTTCAGCCAGAGGCCGTTAAGACACCAGTTCTCGCGCATAGTCGAACAAGGCCTTCAGCTGGGCGAGCTTCGCCTCATCGCCTTCATACTGATTGAAAAGCATTTCCAGCTCCTGCACATAGCTTTGCACTCGCTCTGGGTTCAAGGCTTCGCGACGATGCTGCAACCAGCGTGTCTGTTCGGCTTCATCCAGCGTGCCGGGATAGTTACGGGCGCGGAAGCGGAACAACAGTTTTTCAATGCGTGCATCGTTAAATGTCAGATCCAGCGCCGGTAAATTCTCCGGCAGCGTCTGCTGAATAATGTTCATGGTATTGCGATCGGCATCGCTGAAAAAGCCGTCATACAGCTGGGCATCTACGTCGCTGGAGCCGGCAAAAGGCTCGGCTTCAGCAAATAACGCCACCACTTTTTCCCGCACTTCCGGACGCTGACGCAGTATCGCGAGGTTATCCAGGCAACGCTGGCGATCGATCCCCAAACGTTCCGCATCTTCAGGACGCAGCGTATTGGCCGGTGCCACCACCGGGCATTTGTTGATATGCATTAGCTTAACCGGCACCGGCGCGTTATCACCCAGCTCATCGCGACGGGTATATAAACGCTCACGCAGGGTATCCGCATCCAACTCCAGCAGGGGAGTGATATCCCCGGCCAAATCACAGGTAATCAACGCATTTTTATTGACCGGATGCCACGCCAGCGGGGCAATCCAGCTGGTGTTGCCACGAAACGCGCCAAACATTCCGGAGATATGCACCAGCGGCTTCATCTGCGGAATATCAATCAGCGCAGTGATCTTGTTCTTATTGCGATGGGTGAACAGGAAGTCATACAGGCGCGGCTGCTTCTCTTTCACCAGCTTTGCCATAGCGATAGTCGCGTAGACATCAGACATCGCATCATGCGCATTCTCATGGGAAACGCCGTTGGCTTTAGTGAGATGCTCCAGACGGAAACTCGGCAAACCATCATCATTTTCTGGCCACGCGATCCCTTCAGGACGCAATGCGTAGCAGGCTCGCATCACATCCAGCAAATCCCAGCGGCTATTACCGTGCTGCCAGGCCCAGCCGTAGGGATCGTAGAAGTTGCGGTAAAGCAGGTTACACGTGACCTCATCATCAAACCGCACATTGTTATAGCCAACGATGCAGGTATTAGGCTCGCTGAACAGCGCATGAATACGTTTGGTGAAAGCAGCCTCGGAAATCCCTTTAGCTTTCGCCAACTGAGGGGTAATCCCGGTAATCATCACCGCTTCCGGCTGCGGCAGGTAGTCATCCGCAGGCTGGCAGTAGAACACCTCAGGCTCACCGATGATGTTGAAGTCCATGTCAGTTCGGATCCCGGCGAACTGCGCAGGGCGGTCCAGCGACGGGCTTTTGCCGAAGGTCTCATAGTCATGGAACAGGAAGGTGGGCTGGGGCTTGTTCTCTTTCACTGGGGATTTTCCACTGCTTGGTTGGCTGGTTTAGGATCAGACTCAGACTTACATGGTAAACCATAACCAGAACATCATGAAGAGAAGGAAATTTTAAGTTGGAATGAGGGTTCCGAGGCAACGAAACTCGTGTCGGCTAACGAAGAAGGGAGTGGGAGAATGGCTCTCCCACTGATAAAGAATTTAACCCGCAACATCCCTCACCACAGGCCGTTGCCCCAGCACCTTCTTCCCAATCAGAATCCCAGGCTTTTCTACAAATTTGAAGAGCAAAGAACCCAGCACATACGTAATCGGGATACAGACTCCACAGACAATTACGAAGCGCATCATGTCGCTCTTACCGCCCAGACCGGTGTGGGTCAGCAGCAGCGCAATGGCTGGGATCACAATCAACAGGTGCAGCAGATAGACCGAGAAGGACACATCGCCCAACCAGGTGCTGACGCGGTTGTTCAACAGTTTGCGGGGCAGGGCAATGACTTTGGTCATCAGGCTGCCTTCGGCGTATTGCCAGAGGATCGCGGCCATGCCGACAATCATCAGCACTTCCATCACCAGCTGCAGCGGAATGGCTTCCAGACCAATCACCTTACTGGCAACCGGACCCAGCAGCGCAAAGGCGACATACAGCAGCGCTTTACGGCGCACGGCTTCAGCCAGCAGCATGCCGGACAGGAACATATTCAGCTTTATCAGGATCATTGAAGGCATTTCGAACGCTTCATAGTAATCCGCCAGCACATAGCGGCCCACGCAGCACAGCACCATAAAGCCAATCAGCGAGGTGGCGTAGCCAAAGCGCATGGTCACCAGCATGATGAACGGGAACAACAGATAGAACTGCATCTCCAGTCCGATACTCCAGTCTGGCAGCACGGTATTAAAGCCGTAAGCCGGCAACAGGCCGAACAGGAAGCTGAAATGGGTCAGGATATTTGCCAGCGACTGATCCGAGTAGCGCGATGACTCGGTTGCCGTGCCGGAATAGAAGTGGGCGATGGTGTCGCGCATTTCACCAAACCACGGACCATATACCAGCGCGATAATCAGCAGTAAGTAGTAGAGCGGGGCGATACGGAAAAAACGGCGCGTCCAGAAGGTCTTGATGGTGCTGGCGCTCTGCCACGGCTCTTTATGTTGGCGCTCAACATAGTTTTTGGCCATCAGGTAGCCAGAGAGAAGAATAAAGAGATCCACACCAATGCCAGGTGAGGAGATCAGCGTGATATGGCAATGAATCAGTAAACTGATATGACCAACCAGAACCCAGAGTGATGCGATGCCTCGCAGCCCCTCAAGTTCCGTAGACCAGCCTCGTGTGGCAGACATAGTAAATCCTCATACTTGTGTAAATTTTCGTAAGCCAAGCGTAAAGGACATGTCAGCTGAAACAAGGTCTGTTGTTCCTAAAGTAAAATTTATCAGAATAACCCTGGGCTTTTGTTAATGGCTGGTTGTGCCGTTGATAACTTTCGCTCAACTAATCACCAATCTAATCGACTGAAAATTAATATTTTCTTGCAATTTATTCATACAATGATGCACAGGATCCCGTAAAACAGGCTGGTTTTTTACACAGCAGATTATTGAGGGTGTTCCGTTGAAGAAGCGTCAGCTTGCAAGTATTAGTGTGGTTTTGGCTTTTGCCTCCCTGGCTCATGCCGATGACAATCCGTTGGCCTTTCCTATGACGCCTCCTTCTGTCGATGCCGCTTCCTGGGTATTGATGGATGCCACTACCGGCCAGGTGTTAACCCAGGGCAACGCCGATGAGCGTCGCAATCCAGCCAGCCTCACCAAGCTGATGACGGGATATGTGGTCGACCGTGCGATTGATGCCAAGCGCATCACGCGTGATGACATGGTAACGATAGGGCTGGATGCATGGGGCGCGGGCAATCCGGTGTTTAAAGGATCGTCGTTGATGTTCCTGAAGCCGGGCGAGAAAGTTTCCGTCCGCGATCTGAGCCGTGGCGTGATTATTGACTCCGGTAACGATGCCTGTGTTGCGCTGGCCGATTATGTCGCGGGCAGCCAGTCAGCCTTCGTTGATCAGATGAACCAGTACGTCACCAAGCTGGGCCTGACCAATACCCATTTCGAAACCGTTCACGGACTGGATGCACCAGGCCAGTTCACTACCGCCGGGGATTTGGCGAAGCTTTCCCGGGCGATTATCTCCGGTGAGCCCGATTTTTATCAGATGTATGGCGAAAAATCCCTCACCTGGAACGGCATCACCCAGCAGAATCGTAACGGTTTGTTATGGGATAAAACCCTGCACGTCGACGGTCTGAAAACCGGTCACACCGAAAGCGCCGGTTTTAATATCATTGCTTCCAGCGTCGACGGACAGCGTCGTCTGATTGCGGTGATCATGGGCGGAAAAAGTACCAAAGGGCGTGAAGAGCAGGCGCGTAAACTGCTGACCTGGGGCCAGAACAATTTCGATACCGTGCAGCTGTTCCATGCCGGCAAAGAAATTGGTCACGAAAACGTCTGGTACGGCAATCCGCATCAGGTCTCCGTCGGCAGCGATAAAGATGTTTATCTGGCCCTGCCGCGTGATGAAGTGAAAAAGATTAAAGCGAAATACGTTATCGATCGCAAAGATCTGGAAGCGCCACTGAAAGCCCATGAGCAGGTGGGATCGATTCAACTGGTTGATGGCGACAAGACGCTGGCGTCTTATCCGCTGGTTGCCCTGCAGGAAGTGAAGGAGGCAGGCATCATTACCCGCATCGAAGACTACATCAAACAGAAACTGTAAGTGAAACAGGCGGCCCGCAATGGGCCGCCTGCTGCTTAAGGCTTGATGGCACCACCGCCATCCACCAGCACGGTTGAACCGGTGGTGTAGGCATTTCCGGCCAGAAACAGCACCGCCCGCGCCACATCTTCCGGCTGCCCCAGCGTTTTGGCGGGTAACGATGCGCGCAGGGTGGCAAAGAGTTGCTCCCGGGCGACGTGTTCCATGCCAGCCCACAGCGGCGTCTCAATCACGCCAGGGGAAACGGTATTTACCCGCACCGGCGAAAGCTCCAGCGCCAGACCACGTCCTAATGACTCCAGCGCCGCGTTGATGGCGCCCTGCAACACCGTTTTGCCCGGACGGACGCTCAAAAATCCCGACACAAAGGTCAGCGATCCGCGTTCGGCAATTTTGGCCGCCCGGGCAACCCTGTAGGCTCCCCAAAACTTACTTTCCATTGCGCTGTAAGCGCTGTCCAGCGGCAGACTTTTCACCGGTCCGCCCGGCGTCTGCGCTGCGGAAATCGCAATATGATCCCAGGCCGGTTGCGCAGCAAAGAACTGTTCAATCTGCTGATTGTCGGCGGTATCCAGCACGGCAACTTCGACGTCTCCCAGTCGGGCTGCGGCTGCCTGCAGCTTATCCAGACTGCGTGAGGCAATGGTCACCCTGGCACCTTCAGCCACGAATGCCGCCGCGATGGCTTCACCGATCCCGGAACTGCCGCCGACCACTAATACTTGCTGTTGTTTAAAAGTCATCATCTTCTCCTCAGGTTTTCCTCAAGCTTATGCCTCTCGCTTTCTTGACGGAATATGCAACACTTGCAAGGGATTGTTGCCGCTACATTGAGAATCGCTATGCTGAAAGATATCCGTGACATCGCCTTATTCAACGCCATCGTCGCCTGTGGTTCACTCTCTGCGGCCGGGCGACAGCTGGGATTATCGCTGGCTGTGGTCAGCAAAAGGCTGACGCAAATGGAGCAGCAGCTTGGCGTGCGTCTGTTTCATCGCACCACGCGGCATGTCTCGCTGACCGACGAAGGGTTGGTGTTTACCGGACATGCTCTGCGGCTGCAGCAGGAGCTGGACTCGATAGAAAGTGCGCTCTCTTCAAGGCAGGGCAAAGCCAGCGGCACCTTGCGCATTACCTCTTCGCACAGTATGGGCCAGCGCTGGCTGTCGCCGATTGTCACCCGATTTATGCAACAGCATCAGAGCGTCAAACTGCATCTGCACCTGAGCGACCGGGTGATCGATCTGGCGGCCAGCGGCTACGATTTGGCAATACGCTACGGCGCGCTGGCGGATTCCCGGCTGGTCGCTCGGGAACTGGTGCCAAATCAGCGCGTGCTCTGCGCGTCTCCTGCGTATCTGCAGCAGGCCGGTGAGCCTCTGTCACTGGAGGAGTTAAGCGCGCACAGCTGCATTATCTCTGGCGATAACCCGGTCACCGAGTGGACCTTTGGCGCCGGAGAATCTCAGCGCAGCGTGCAGATCAACGCCCGTTTTCACGTCAATACCGGTGAGGCTGCACACGGCCTGGCACTGCACGGTGCCGGGATCGTGGTGAAATCTGTCTGGGATGTGGCAGACGACCTCAAATCAGGCAAGCTGGTGCAGGTTCTCACTGACCATCCTCTTCCCGCCGCGCCACTGCATGCGATCTGGTTGAATGGCAAGCAACAGCCTCCGCGCGTGCGGCTGTTTGTCGACTATCTGCGCGAGGCGCTCGCCCAGCAGTGGCAGGATTTCAGCCTGACCCGGCCCGACTAAAGTCTTTTGCAGGCTGGCTCGCAAAACAACATTTCAGCGGCTTTTTTGCTCGATCATCTACACTTCTGACTGTATGTTTAACCAGTTATCCTGATGAGGAGCAAGAAGATGAATGTTGAAATCGTTGAGCGTGAAGAGAGCAAAACAGCCGGTTTTCATCTTGTGGGCCCGTGGGAAGTCACCGCGCCCGAAGGCTTTGACAAACTGGTGGCCTGGACCAGTAAGCATAATGTGATGGGCCCATGGATGGGCGTGTATCACGGTAATCCGCGGGCGGTGCCAGCGGAAGAGCTGAAAATTGAAACGGTGATCGGCGTGCCGACCGACTTCGAGCTGCCTGAAGGGAGTGAGGGCGCCAGGCTCAGCATCATTCCCGCCGGAACCTATGCGATGAATCTGGTGCATGTGAACGACGGTGATTTCACCAAACCCTGGTATGCCTTCTTTGATGAGTGGCTGCCGGACAGCGGGTATGTGATGGCGGAAGGGCCCTGTTTTGATCACTACCTGAACGACGGTTCGGAGAGCGGCGAATGGGATATCGAGCTCTATATTCCGGTCAGCAAAGCGGAATAAAAATGAAAGAGCAGCGCAATCACTCACGCTGCTCTTATTGCGAACCCTGCAATCGGCTTAGCCGGTTTACCGTGCAGGTTTTAACCCTGCAGCAAGCATCCGGGGCACGCTATTTACGCAGTTCTTGCTTCAGGTCCTTCACATCGCCAGCGCTGACCGGTGATGCGGCATTACCCCAGCTGTTGCGAACGTAGGTAATGACATCGGCCATTTCCTCATCGCTTAAGGTGCCGGCAAACGAAGGCATCGCTGGCGCGGTTGGACGGGTATCCGTATCCACGCCACGGCTGCCCGCAACCACCACATGGATCAGCGAGGTGGCGTTCGGCGCATTCACCAGCGGGTTATTGGCCAGCTGAGGGAAGATATTCTTACCGCCCTGGCCCTGAGGCGCATGGCAGGCAGAACATTTCGCTTCATAAATCGTTGCACCGGTTTTCATCCGACTGTCGTCTGCAGCCAGTGCTGCCGGCTTGTCATCGCCCTGTTTTGGCGTGGCTTTCAGGTAGGTGGCGACCGCTTTCAGATCCTCGTCGCGCCAGTATTGCGTCGAGTTCTTCACCGCATCCGCCATCGGCCCGGACGCGATGTCATACCGGTTTACGCCGGTACGCAGATAGCTGACGATATCTTCCTGCGTCCATTTGCCTAAACCGGCGTGCTCATCGCTGGTCAGATTCGGTGCCCACCAGCCTTCGACCACCGCGCCGGACAGGAACGCGCTGTTCTTGTCACCGCCGAGGATGTTTTTCGGCGTATGGCAGGTTCCGCAGTGGCCTAACCCTTCAACCAGGTAAGCGCCACGGTTCCACTCCGCCGATTTGCTCATATCCGGCTTGAATTCGCCCTTATCGAAATTCATCCAGTTCCAGACAATCAGGCTGGTTCGGACGTTAAACGGAAAGGGCAGCTGGTTGGATTCAATTTCCTGATGGATGGGTTGCAGGCTCTGCAAATACGCCCACAGGTCAGCGTTATCCTTGCGGGAGACTTTGGTGTAGGCGGTGAACGGCATGGCGCCGTAAAGCCGCTTGCCACCGTGGCCAATCCCTTCGGACATGGCACGCTGGAAGTCATCAAAACTCCAGTTGCCTATACCGGTTTCACGATCGGGAGTGATGTTGGCGCCAACCAGTTTACCGAAAGGCGTGTTCAGGCCAACGCCACCGGCGAACGGTTTTTTCGGATCGACGGTATGGCAGGCGGTACAGTCACCCAGCGTGGCGATATAGCGGCCACGTTCAATCTGATCATATTCCGGCTGGGCCCAGGCTTCAGAAACGCCGAGCACCGCGAGTGAGATCGCAGCCAGTGTGAAAAGCGTGCGCTTTTTCATGCGGTAATCATCTCCCCTGGACGTTTCAGATAGTACTGGCGGATATCGTGCGCGGCCTTAAAGGCCAACGCGCCGACGGTGCCAGTCGGGTTATATCCCGGGTTTTGCGGGAAGGCAGACGCACCGACTACAAACAGATTCGGCACGTCCCAGACCTGCAGATGCTTGTTCACCGAGCTGTTCGACGGATCGGCACCCATTACAAAGCCGCCGCAAACGTGGGAAGACTGATAGGGCACGCTGTTCCAGTGGCCGCTGGTCGGCTTGGAAACGATCTGGCGCGGATTCATGGTTTTGGCAATTTCCGCCACTTTTCCGGTGCAGTACTGCGCCATACGCAGATCGTTTTCCGGGAAGTCGAAGGTGATACGCAGCAACGGACGACCGTGCGGATCCTTGTAGTTCGGATCCAGCGACAGATAGTTAGTGCGTTGGGTATAGCTGCTGGCCTCACACCCGATTGACATGGTGCTGAGGTAGTTCTTCACCGTGGCCTTCTTCCAGTCGGATCCCCATTTTGGCGTGCCTGGCGGTACCGGGCGGCTGTTGATGGGCGCTGCACCAATTGGCGTCACGCGAATACTGCCGCCGCCGAAGAAGCCCAGCCCGCTGTGGTCGAAGTTATCGTTATTGAAATCATCAATGCCCATCCCGACGGCACCGGCACCGATAAACGGGTTGAAGTTCTTGTCGTCGAAGAACAGGGTGACGCCGTTCGCGGTCTGGTAGGCGTAGTTACGGCCGGTGGTACCGGTGTTGGTCACCGGATCGTAGGCTTTGCCGATGTTGGAGAGCAGCATCAGACGCACGTTCTCGAAGGTATAGGCTGCGACGATCACCAAATCCGCAGGCTGTTCCCATTCATCGCCGCTGGAGTCGATAAAGGTCACGCCAGTGGCTTTTTTACCGGTGGAGTCGGTTAAGACCTGCAACACTTCGCTGCTGGTATGCGCGGTGAAGTTGGGTTTGCGCATCAGTGCCGGCAGAACGGTGGTGATGGCGCTGGCCTTGGAGTAGTTAGCGCAACCGTAGTTGGTGCAGTAGCCACAGAAGGTACAGGGCCCCATGGTCACGCCATACGGATTGGTGTAGGCCTCGGACACCAGCGATGAAGGCACGGCGAAGGCGTTATAGCCCATATTGCGGGCGGCTTCGGCAAACAGCGTTGGGCCGTAAGGCTGCTTCATTGGTGGCGTCGGATATTCACCGGAGCGGGAGCCTTCAAACTGGTTGCCGCCTGCCTGCTTCACGCCATTAATCACGCCCGCTTTGCCGGAGGTGCCGGCAACACGTTCGAACTGCATATAGTGCTTTTCAATTTCATCCCAATCCATGCCCCAGTCCTGCAGCGACAGGTCGGAAGAGATAGCATTTGCACCGTAACGTTCGGTCAGATGACTGCGCAGACGAAACTCTTCCGGCTGGAAACGGAAGGTAATTCCCGCCCAGTGGTTGCCCGCGCCGCCGGTGCCGTTACCGGGATGGAACGATCCCCAGCTGCGCATCGGCAACGCGGTCTGTGAAGGATTGTTACGCATGGTGCAGGTGTTCTGGCGGGTGCGCAGCATCAGCTCTTCACGTTGCACATAACGCAGCTCATCGGTAATGGTGGCAACGTTGAAGTCCCGCGCCGTATCGCGCCACGGGCCGCGTTCAATGCCGACAATGTTTAACCCTTCATCGGCCAGTTCATTGGCGATGATCGAGCCAGCCCAGCCCAGGCCGATGATGACCACATCGGTTTTTGGTAGTTTGGTCGCCATATCAGGATCCTTTTTTCTGGGTTGGCAGGTCGGCAATGCTCACCGGTTGCAGCTTCAGGTCCTGGTTATGGCGGCCAATATAGTCGCGATAATCATAACGTGCGCCGGGGAAGCCCAGCATCTTCCAGGAAACCATGTCTTTGTTGCCGCCATAAATTGGATCGGCGAAGAAGCCTTCCATGGCGTTGGTCAGCACCTGAGCAAAAAATGAGGCGCTGTCGTAACCGTCCAGCGCAATCTTGCCGTTTTCCAGGCCATGCAGGATGTCGTCCTGCTGCTCGGCAGTCAGGTCTTTAAAGGCTTTCTGCTGGCTGGTCTGGCAATATTTGTTGAGGGCGGCAATGCCCAGGCGATAACGCTGACGGGGCACCAGCGGGGACTGATCGCCCTGTTCCGGAACGCCTTTTTCAAACGGGCCTTCCATATACAGGCGTTCAAAGGTGCCGTAAAAACCGTGCAGCTGGCGATCGATAAACACGGTACACCCGGCTTCTTTACCGCCCATGCTCAGCTCATCGGCCGGGATTAAGCGGTCAACGATGGCGTCTATCGTTGCGGCTTCTTCCTCGGTGAAAAACAGCAGGGCAGTGGAATCAAAGGTTTCGGGTGGGTTGTTTGAAAAAGGTGTCCAGCCTGGGGCACCGGTAAGGGTGACGGCTTTGGCAACGCCGGTGGCGGTAGCCGCTATCGCGCCGGTCGACCATGTCAAAACCTGCCGCCGGGTGACCCCAGGCTGCGTTGAAGTGGGTTTGCGCATTGAGCTTCCTATTGTTCCAGTCTGTAAAGTTATATCTAAAGTGTAAAAATATGAGCAAGACGACAGTATTATGTATAACAGATGTTGTCGTTTTGTTAATTAGTGTAATTCCTTAAAAGATGTAAGGAAATTCCTCACTAAAAATAGTGCAGAATCAATTACGGCGCTTTTTTCGATCGGGTATGATGCCCAGCTTCAACTGTTATCAGGAGAACTGTGTGCGCCCGGACAAGCCGTTATCGGCCTTCGAATTCACGCTCTACCGCAACTATCGCACCGTGCATGGCATTCGAATTGCGCTGGCATTTGTGCTGACCTTTTTGCTGGTGAGGCTGCTGGAGATCCCGGAAGGGACCTGGCCGCTGATCACGCTGGTGGTGGTGATGGGCCCCATTTCATCCTGGGGAAATGTCTTTCCCCGTGCGCTGCAGCGTATCGGCGGCACCATCTTTGGCTCGGTCTCCGGACTGATTGCCCTCAAGCTTGAAGTGATTTCCCTGCCGGGAATGCTGGTGTGGTGCACCATCGTGATGTTCCTGTGCGGCTTTCTGACGCTGGGCAAACACCCTTACATGGCGCTGCTGATCGGCATCACGCTGGCGGTGATTTGCGGCGCGCCGCCGGGCGATCTGACTACCGCGTTATGGCGCGGTGGCGATGTGATCTTCGGTTCGCTGCTGGCACTGCTGTTTACCAGCATCTATCCACAGAAAGCCTATACCCACTGGCGCATCAAGCTCTCGGATTCCCTGCTTGAAACTGCCAAAATCTATCACGCCGGTTTCTCGCCGAACCTGGTGGAGAAGCCCCGGCTGACGCGGCCTTTGCAGCGATTGTTAACCGGCGTTGTCAAAATGCGCTCGCTGATTGAGCCGTCCAGCAAAGAAACCAAAATTCCCAAATCGGTGTTTGAAGGTATCCAGACGCTGAACCGCAATATGGTTTGTACCCTTGAGCTGCAGCTGAATGCCTGGTGGAACTCGCGCGAGAGCCATCTGATCATGCTGAACGCCCCGGCGCTGCGTCATACCCAGGAAATGACCGAGAACACGCTACGCAAACTGTCGAAAGCCATTGTCGAAGGCAATACGGACAAGATTGCGGCTTACAGTGGTGAGCTGGCGGAAGTCAGCCGCGAACTGCGACAGCTGATTAAGGAATATGACAGCGACGAGCGGGTGGAGACGGCGATCCACGGCTACGTCTGGTTGAGCCTGGAAATGGCGGGACAGCTGGAAAGACTGTCCGATTTAATGCGGCTGGTCTTGCGTAAATAAGCGATATGCAACAACTTACTGCGGGAAACAGTCGTTCGCGCTAAGATAGGGCCCGACTCTACAATTTCAAAATTGCCTTCGGCCGCGGTGAGCCGCTAAGCTGAGTGCTACGATAATGACGCCTGTGCGAACAGGCCTAAATGAAAGGTGTCTTCATGGAAAATGCAAAGCAATCATTTCAGGACGTGCTGGAGTTCGTGCGGATGTTCCGTCGTAAGAACAAGCTGCAGCGCGAAATTCACGATAACGAA
Organism: Erwinia sp. QL-Z3; assembly: GCF_004551645.1. Lineage (NCBI taxonomy): Bacteria > Pseudomonadati > Pseudomonadota > Gammaproteobacteria > Enterobacterales > Erwiniaceae > Erwinia > Erwinia sp. QL-Z3. Next base: position 4,493,795 of record NZ_CP037950.1, on the reverse strand, counting down.
AAGAAAATTCGTGATAACCAGAAGCGTGTCTTGCTGCTCGATAACCTTGGCGAATACATCAAACCGGGCATGAGCATTGAAGCCATCCAGGAAATCATTGGCAGCATGCGCAGCGACTACGAAGATCGTGTTGATGACTACATCATCAAAAATGCCGATCTGTCGAAAGAGCGTCGTGACCTGTCGAAGAAATTGAAAGCGATGGGCGAGCCTAAACCGCAGTAAGGTTTAGCGATTCAGACTTCAGGGGCGATCATCGATCGCCCTTTGTTTTTTCTGCAGGTTGTTGACGCTTTCCGCTCATCGCCTGTGCATTTACCCGCTGTTGCGGCGGCGCGGCGGTGGTTTCCCGGATAATTAACCGGGTGGCAAACGGCCGCATCAGCGCCGGACTCTGCTCCTCATTGAGCGTCTGCACCAGCCAGTCCACGCTGCGCTCACCCAGCTGTTTGATATCCTGACGGACCGTGGTCAACGGCGGTTGATACCATGCGCTCTCGGCCGTATCGTCGTAGCCCACCACCGAAATCTCCGCAGGGATCTGCAATCCCGCCTGATGCAACGCCCGCAGCGCACCTAACGCCATCTGATCGTTAGCGACCAGCAGGGCGGTCGGCAGGGCACTGCCAAAGAGAGAAAGGGTGGCCTGATAGCCGGATTCGGCGCTCCAGTCCCCGGTCAGTTCCCGGTGCGGCGTAAGCTGATTTTCCGCTAATACCCTAAGCCAGGTTTGATGACGCGAGGCGGCCGCCACCGACGCTTTCGGCCCATTCAGCAGCGCAATCTCCCGATGTCCCAACGCCAGCAGGTGTTCAATGCCCTGGCGGGCGCCGGTTTCTGCACTGTACTGGCAGGCCGGCACCGGCGCATCATCCGGGACATCGAGAAACAGGCCCGGAAGAGGGCGGGTGAGTGCGGCAATGTGACTGGCGCTGGCATTATCCAGCGGCAGGTTAACCAGTAACGCATCCACGCGCTGGGCCAGCAATTCCTGCACCGCCACGTCGGCTCCTTTCGCGCCAGACATGGCGATCACCAGTCGGTAACCCAACGCGGTGGCACGCTGCTGAATCGCCGACGCCATTTGCGCCGGGGCCAGCAGCGCCAGATCGCTGGTGGCCAGACCCAGCGTGCGCGAGTGTTTCCCGGCCAGCTGCTGCGCCACGCGGTTGGGAACATAGTTCAGCGCCACCATCGCCGCTTCCACTTTCAGCCGGGTCTTTTCCGCCACGCTGGCAGAATGGTTCAGCACGCGGGAAACCGTCTGGTAAGAGACTCCTGCGGCAGCGGCAACATCATCCAGCGTAACGGAACGGGGCTTCATGGCTTTCTCCTGAAAATCGTCGCGGCAGTTTAGCAATAAAGCCTGAAGACAGCGGAAACTTCTTTGACCGCTGACCGCCTTTTTGTGCAGCGCGAAAAAAAAGACTTTGCATAATAGTCAGCCTTTTACCATCATCAATCAGGACTACTTACCTCTTCCTGGCTGGAACTACCTTGCAAAACTTCAGAGTCTCTCTGCTGCAGGCGATCAAAAATACGGCGTGGTATCCCAAAAGACATTCCTACCGAGTTTTATTCTGGCGAGAAATCACCCCGCTGGCCGTGCCGATCTTCTTCGAGAACCTTTGCGTCCTGCTAATGGGGGTGCTCAGCACCTTCCTGGTGAGCTGGCTGGGCAAAGAGGCGATGGCGGGAGTGGGGCTGGCAGACAGCTTCAATATGGTGATTATCTCCTTCTTCGCCGCCATCGATCTCGGTACCACCGTGGTGGTGGCCTTCAGCCTTGGGAAACTCAATCGCGAACGGGCGGAAGCGGCAGCCAGACAATCGCTGGTGCTGATGACGCTGTTTGCCGTGTTGCTGGCGCTGCTGATCGAGTTCTTTGGCGTACAGATTATTGATGTGATTGCCGGCAGTGCCGAACCGGCGGTGAAAGCGCTGGCGTTGGATTACCTGACCATCAGCGCCTGGAGTTATCCCGCAGCGGCCATCGCGCTGATTGGCTGTGGCGCACTGCGCGGCGCAGGCAACACTAAAATTCCAATGCTGATCAACGGCGGAATGAACATTCTGAATATCGTGATCAGTACCGCACTGATTTACGGCTGCTTTGGCTGGAAAGGTCTGGGCTTTGATGGCGCGGCCGTTGGCTTAACCATCTCGCGCTATATCGGCGCGCTGGCGGTGATTTACGTGCTGATGATCGGCTTCAACCCGCGTTTAAAAATCACCCTGAAAAGCTACTTCACGCGCCTCAATACCAGCATCCTGATGGAAGTGCTGGGGATTGGCGTGCCGGCCAGTATTGAATCGGTGCTGTTTAACGGCGGCAAGCTGCTGACGCAAATCTTTGTCGCCGGGATGGGCACCGACGTTATCGCCGGTAATTTTATTGCCTTCTCGATTGCCTCGATGATTAACCTGCCGGGGAACTCGCTGGGGTCGGCCTCCACCATCATTGTCGGAACGCGATTGGGCCGGGGCCAGCTGCTGCAGCCGGAACGTCAGCTCCGGCATATCTTCTGGTTATCCACCATTGGCTTATGTTTACTGGCGGCGATAACGGTGCCGTTCGCCGGTATCCTCGCGTCGTTCTACACCAAGGATCCCGATGTCATCCCCGTGGTGAAAATCCTGGTCTGGCTTAACGCGGCGTTTATGCCTTTCTGGGCGGCCTCGTGGGTCTTGCCCGCCGGGTTGAAAGGGGCGCGCGATGCGCGATTCACCATGTGGATCTCGCTGTTGGGCATGTGGGGCGCCCGCATCGTGGCCGGTTACACGCTCGGTGTGGTATTGGGATTCGGCGTGGTGGGCATCTGGCTCGGCATGTTTATGGACTGGATTGTGCGTGGCTTCTTCTTCTATCGCCGTCTGAACAGCGGCCGCTGGTTGTGGAAATACAAAAAGCCGGCAGTGTCATCTGCTCAGTAAAATAAAAATATTCAGGTAAAAAATCGCTATGCGTTCTTCTGCACCCGCCAGGGCGGATTCCCTGTTTCAACACCGTTCTTTCGTCGCATTCTGGCTGGCCCGCACCACCTCCAGCTTCGGTTTCCAGATGCTCTCCATTGCGGTGGGCTGGCAGATCTATTCGATCACCGGCCGTGCCTGGGATCTGGGCCTGATTGGCCTGGTGCAGTTTCTGCCGGCGGTTCTGCTGGCCTTGCCCGCAGGCCACGTCGCCGACCAGTTCGATCGCCGCCGGGTGGTGCTTTTCGGCCAGCTCACCGAGTGGCTTGCCATTGCGGTGCTGGCGGGACTGACGCTGGCACACAAAACCGATGAGGTGATAATCCTCGGGCTGGTGTTCATTATCTCGGTGGCCAGAACGCTGGAAGCGCCGTCGTTACAGTCGATGCTGCCCGCGCTGGTGCCGCCGGCGATGCTGGCCCGCGCAACGGCTGCCAATGGCGCCTCGATGCAGACCGCCTCGATGCTCGGCCCGGCGCTGGGTGGCTTCCTGTATGTTGCTGGTCCGGGCGTGGTGTATCTCACGGCCGGGCTGCTCTATCTGATTTCAATCGTGATGGTCAGCCGTCTGCGTTATGAGCATGCGCCACCGAAAAGGACGCCCGCGACCTTTGAGAGCGTCTTTGCGGGCGTGCGCTTTATCCGCAACCGGCCGGATGTCCTGGGCGTGATCTCGCTGGATCTTTTTGCGGTGCTGCTGGGTGGCGCAACGGCGCTGTTGCCGATCTTCGCCAAGGATATCCTGCATACCGGTCCCTGGGGGCTGGGATTACTGCGCGGTGCGCCAGCGGTGGGTGGATTGCTGGTGGGCTTCTGGCTCAGCCGCCGCACTTTAGAGCGCAACGTCGGCATGACGATGTTTGCTGCCGTGGCCGGATTTGGCGTCGCCACGCTGATTTTTGCCCTGTCGAAAGAGCTGTGGCTGTCGATTCTGGCGCTGTTCGCGTTGGGCGGATTTGATATGGTCAGCGTGGTGATCCGTGGCTCGCTGGTGCAGCTGGATACCCCTGACGAGATGCGCGGGCGCGTCAGTGCGGTTAACTCGATCTTTATCAACACCTCAAACCAGCTTGGCGAGTTTGAGTCCGGCATGCTAGCGGCCTGGCTTGGTGCGGCGCCAGCGGCGGCGGTCGGCGGGATTGGTACGCTGATCGTGGTGGGGCTGTGGATGGTGTGGTTCCCAGGCCTGCGTCGCCGTCAGCGCCTGCACAACGACTGAATTGTTAGCAATGTGCTGCACGGGAGGTAAAGAGATGTTAAGGGTTGAAATCATTTTCATCTTTTAAATGATAATGATTATCGTTATATTGCGATACTGAACGCCGCCAGACGGCTGAAACATCGCAATAACTTCCCTGAAGGAGCAGCACAATGGCCGCGGGTTACCGGATTTTCAACGTTACGCTCAAACAACGCATTCAGGTTACGCCTTCCTTACTGCGTTGCGTGTTCACCGGCGACGATGTGTTGGAGATGAAGCATGAATCCCCCGATCAGCGCATCAAGCTGCTGTTCGCGGGCGAAGACGGCACCTGTCCGGCGATGCCGGTCAGTGAAGGCTGGTATCAGGATTATCTGGCATTGCCAAAGCCGCAGCGCCCGGTCATGCGCACCTATACGCTGCGGGAACTGCGCCGCGAGCAGAAAGAGATGGACGTGGAGTTCGTGCTGCACGGCGAAACCGGTCCTGCCTCGCGCTGGGCGATGCATGCGGGCACCGGCGCTAAGATGCAGATTGTTGCACCGAATGCGGCCTCTGCGGATGACAGCGGCGGCTATGAATGGATTTGGCATGAGGGTATCCAACAGGCGTTGCTGATTGCCGATGAAACCGCGGTGCCAGCGGCGGTGGGCATTCTGGAACAGCTGGCAACGCTGGCTGAGCCGCCAAAGGTGCAGGCATTCTTTGAGGTTCCGCATATCACCGATGCTCAGCAGCAAGATTTTCCTTTTGCTGAAATTCACTGGCTGGGGCGCGAGGATCACCCACAGGGCACCTTGCTGATGAAGGCGATCCGCGATCATCTTACCATTCCAGACGGCGCGCGCGTCGCGGAGCAGTCGCTGGAAAACAAAAGCCTGATTGAAGATGGCATCTGGGAGCGTGCGGAAGGCAAGCACGGATTTAACGCCTGGGTGGCCGCCGAATCGGGCGTGGTCAAAAAACTGCGCCACTGCCTGATTGATGAGTTCCAGCTGGACCGTGAAGTGGTGAACTTTATGGCATACTGGACGCTGGGTCGGGGCCGCTAATCACCGGAAGCAGATGAATTCACGACAGCTTGCAACCAAATTGGGCGCACTCAGTTTTGCACTGGGTGGCCTGTTATATCTGTTGGCCGAAAAAGTCGCCTCTCGCGCCTGGACCACGCCACCGTACTTCTTCAGTCAAAACTACATCAGCGATTTGGGCATTGCGCAGTGCGGCGTATTGCCTGATGGCCGTGATGTCTGCTCGCCGCTCCACGCGGTGATGAACAGTGGCTTCGCGGCGGAAGGCCTGCTTTTCTTTCTCGCCTGTCTGTTACTCCGATCAAACTTCACTGGCGCGGGCCAAAAAGGCTTTTTGCTGACCGGCTTGTTGCATGGCATCGGCGGGGTAGTGATTGCGCTCTTTCACAGCGGCTCAGAAGCCAGTGGATTTACCGTACATCAGGCTGGCGCGATCATGGCGATCGGCGGAGGAAATCTCTGTTTGATCACCGTCGGCGGGTTGCTGCGACAGCAAAAGGACCTGCGCGATTACAGCGTATTGAGTCTGGTGCTCGGCTGTATCGGCCTGCTCAGCATGTTTCTGATCCCCCTCAACGTGCTGCCAACCGGCATTATCGAAAGGGCCTCTGTGTATCCCATTACTTTCTGGCAGATTTTTACCGGCGTGATGTTACTGGTGAAAAGCTGGGGCGTGCGAGGTGAGGGATAAGCACTTAACCGCGCGGTGATCTCTCTCCGGCGCAGGCCAGATCCCGAACCTGCGCCGCATTTTATTTATCTGATTCGAGATAATTCTTTGAGCTGCCTGAATAGTCTTCTTTAATCAGCCTGTCTGACGTGAAGTCCGTACCTGCCTGCACGACAACCTTCACGCTGAGTCCAACTAAGGAAATCACAATGATTCTGGCTGAAAACTGTGCACCGCCTGCCATTAATGTTATATTAAAATATAATATCAGGAGGCGCTCTATGTATATCACTCGTCTGAAAAAGGTTGGCGGATCCGTCATGCTGGCGGTTCCTCCCGCCGTGTTAAAAACGTTGGCGTTGTCGACAGAAAGCGAAGTGGGCATGACCATTAAAAATGGCTGCCTGATCATTGAACCGCAGAAACGGCCCCGTTATTCGCTTGAGGAACTGCTGGCACAGTGCGATCCGCAGGCTGAAATGAGCGAAGAAGATCGGGAATGGATGGATACGCCTGTGGCAGGCAAGGAGGTCCTGTAAATGGAGAGAGGGGAAATCTGGCTCGTTTCACTGGATCCGACAGCGGGACATGAACAACGTGGGACTCGTCCGGTACTCATTGTATCTCCCGCCGCATTTAACCGGGTCACTCAGTTACCTGTCGTCGTTCCCATTACCCGAAATGGAAACTTCGCCCGCACAGCGGGGTTTACCGTATCACTGGATGGAGCAGGAACTACAACAACGGGTGTGATTCGCTGCGATCAGCCGAGAACCATTGATATGAGTGCCCGGCACGGTGAGAGACTGGAACGTCTGCCCGATGATGTTGTTAATGAAGTGCTGGCCAGACTGGAAGCTATTCTTAATTAAGCTTTTAAGCATGAAAAAGCCCGCTCAGGTTTCCCTGAGCGGGCTTCTCGAATTTGGCTCCTCTGACTGGACTCGAACCAGTGACATACGGATTAACAGTCCGCCGTTCTACCGACTGAACTACAGAGGAATTGTTGGAACGGGGCGCATAATATCTAGCGGGCGGGGGTATGTCAAAGCCTGATTTGCGATTTTGTTCTGACTGCTGAATAAAGCAGCATTTTATCGAAATTTCCGCAGGTTGGCGGTTATCAACGCGGCGCAAAGGTTGCGTAACCCCCCGCAAGGCTTTTCTTTGTTGCAGCACCCGTTGCAGTTAGTTTCGTCAGAATGATCACGTTTATTTCATTTTCACGTTGTGATGCGTAATTATGAAATATACATTCCATGCATTCGCATCGCTAACCTGCAAGGAACATGTATGGAAAAGGTCAGAATTGGACTGATTGGTACCGGTTATATCGGACGTTGTCACGCAATTGCCTACGCACAGGCATCAACCGTCTTCGCATTGAAAGGTGAGATAGTGCGGGAGATGGTGGCGGAGGTGAATCCGGAGGTGGCGAAGAAGCAGGCTGCGTTACTGGGCTTTACGCGTTCAACGGGTGACTGGCGTGAGCTGGTGGCCGATCCCAATATCGATGTGGTAGACATCTGCGCACCGAATTTCCTGCATAAAGAGATGGCGCTGGAAGCCATCCGTCACGGGAAGCATGTTTATTCCGAAAAACCGTTGGCGCTGGATGTGGCCGACGCTGAAGAGATGGTGCGGGCAGCCGAAGCGGCGGGCGTGAAAACGCTGGTTGGCTTCAACTATATGAAAAACCCGACCAGCCAGTTGGCGCAGGAAATCATTGCCCGTGGCGAAATTGGTGACGTCATCCATTTTTATGGCACCCATAACGAAGATTACCTGGCTAACCCTGATACGCCGCTGGACTGGCACTGCCAGAAAGCGCTGGCCGGGCTGGGCGCACTGGGCGACCTTGCCGCGCATATCGTCAACATGGCGCATTTCCTGGTGGGCAACATCAGCGAGGTGTCCGGCGACATGCTGACGGTGATCAAGCAGCGCCCGGACCCGAAAGATCCGTCGCAGTTGCGCGATGTGGAGAACGAAGACCAGGCCAGCGCGCTGTTGCGTTTTGCCAATGGCGCGCACGGAGTGATTGAAACCTCGCGCATTGCCTGCGGCAGCAAAATGGGGCTGACCTACGTGGTGACCGGCACCAAAGGAACCATCCGCTATACCCAGGAGCGCATGGCCGAACTGGAGCTGTATATCCATGACGATCCGGCTGGCCGTCAGGGTTTCAAAACCATTCTGACCGGTCCTGCACACCCGGATTATGCCAACTTCTGTATCTCGGCCGGGCATGGCATTGGCTTTAACGATCAGAAAACGGTGGAGATCCGCGACCTGATTAACGGCATTGCCGCCAACGACCGCATGTGGCCGGATTTTGCTGAGGGATTACAGGTGTCGAAAGTACTGGAAGCGATCGCCGTGTCCGCGCTGGAACGCCGTTGGATGACGGTCTGAATCTGACTGGCAAGTTCCGCACTGGAACGCCGCTGGATGACGGTCTGAGCAATCAATCTGCGGGCTGAACCAGGCCCGCAGTTGCCGCGCAGGGATGCGCTGACTTAACGTTGGTTTCACGCTTCACCGACGCTAACGCAATGCTCAGCTACAGCTGAATCACCGCGTCACTGACGCTGGCTCAACGCTTTGCTAACGCTGGCTCTCCATAGCGGCCAGCAAGGACTCCAGCAGCCCAGGGAAACGGGCTTCTAAATCTTCCCTGCGCAGCGACAGTAAATTCTCCCGCCCGTTTGGCCGTTGCCAAATCACGCCACTTTCCCGCAACACGCGCCAGTGGTGGGTCATGGTGGATTTCGCCAGCCCCTGCAGAAGGGTGCCGCAGGCCTGTTCACCCTGATTAGCCAGTATCCTCACCACTTCCATTCGGAGCGGATTGCCCAACGCAAAAAGCACGTTTTCCAGGCGAATCTGTTGAGGTTCAGGGTGGTTGGCAATCATAACTGTCCTTTTGTTCGGGGAGAAAGGCGCGCAGAGAACGCGGCGGCTACTATACCTGAAGGCCAAAACCTGCGCGACCTGCCGATCATCAGTTTAGTCGATGGCTTTAATAGTTCGAATATACTCGTACAGTTGTACTATTATTATCGCACTATAAACCCGCTTTAATGCTGGCCGGGTGCTGCCAGCCTGAAGCCTGTCCCTGTGACTAAGGAACTCCTATGCCCCGAACAATCCCTCTCGCTCGCTACCGTAACATCGGTATTTCAGCCCATATTGATGCCGGTAAAACCACCACCACCGAGCGCATCCTCTTTTATACCGGCATGAGTCATCGGCTGGGTGAAGTGCATGATGGCGCTGCGACGACGGACTGGATGGCGCAGGAGCAGGAACGCGGAATTACCATTACTTCAGCTGCGGTAAGCTGTTTCTGGCCCGGCATGGATCGCACCTTTGAACCGCACCGCATCAACATTATTGATACGCCCGGTCACGTCGATTTCACCATTGAAGTGGAGCGATCAATGCGCGTGTTGGGTGGCGCGGTGATGGTGTATGACTCGGTGGGTGGCGTGCAGCCGCAGTCGGAAACGGTCTGGCGGCAGGCGAACAAGTATCGCGTTCCCCGGCTGGCGTTCGTCAATAAAATGGATCGCCAGGGTGCGGACTACTTCCGCGTGGTGCAGATGATGATCGACCGGCTGAAAGCCAATCCGGTGCCGATCGTCATTCCGATTGGCAGCGAAGAGAACTTCCGTGGGGTGATCGACCTGAACAAAATGCGCGCCATCTTCTGGGATGACGAAAGCCTGGGCATGACCTTCAGCTATCAGCCGATCCCGGAAGAGCTTCTGAGCACGGCGCAGTTATGGCGTGAAAAAATGGTCGCCGCCGCCGCTGAAGCCAGCGATACGCTGATGGAAAAGTATCTGCAGGAGGGCGACCTCAGTGAAGAAGAGGTGATAGCCGGTCTGCGCCAGCGCACCATTAACGGCGAAATCCAGCCGATGCTGTGCGGCAGCGCGTTCAAGAACAAAGGCGTGCAGCGCATGCTGGATGCGGTGGTTGAACTGATGCCTTCGCCGCTGGATATTCCGCCGGTGAAAGGGCTGGACGAGAAGGGCAACGAGGTTGAACGCCGTGCTGATGACGAGGAAAAATTCTCGGCGCTGGCGTTCAAACTGATGACCGATCCCTTTGTCGGTCAGCTGACCTTTGTCCGCGTCTATTCCGGCGTACTGCGCAAAGGTGACAGCGTCTACAACCCGATTAAGGGCAAAAAGGAGCGCATTGGCCGAATCGTGCAGATGCATGCCAACGCGCGGCATGAAGTCGACGAGATCCGCGCCGGTGATATTGCCGCCTGCGTCGGGCTGAAAGAGGTGACAACCGGAGAGACGTTAAGCGATCCGGATGCGGTGATTACGCTTGAACGAATGGAGTTTCCTGAACCGGTTATTTCGCTGGCGATTGAACCGAAAACCAAAAGCGATCAGGAAAAATTGGGCCTGGCATTGCAGCGACTGGCGTCGGAAGATCCCTCGTTCCGTCTGCATACCGATGAAGAGTCAGGCCAGACCATTATTTCCGGGATGGGTGAGCTGCATCTGGAAATCATCGTTGACCGCATGAAGCGTGAGTTCGGCGTCGACGCCAATATCGGCCGGCCGCAGGTGACCTACCGTGAAACTCTCCGCGCCACGGCGAAAGAGGTGGAAGGCAAGTTTGTGCGCCAGTCGGGCGGTAAAGGCCAGTACGGTCATGTGGTGCTGACGCTGGAACCGCAGGAAGCCGGTAAGGGCTTTGCCTTTGAGGATGCGACCAAAGGTGGCGTGGTGCCGCGCGAATATATTCCTTCCGTCGAGAAGGGCGTTCGTGAGGCGATGAATAACGGTATCCTGGCGGGTTATCCGCTGGTGGATATCAAGGCCACGCTGACCTTTGGTTCTTATCACGAGGTGGATTCGTCAGAGATGGCGTTTCGCATGGCGGCGATATTTGCCTTTAAAGCGGCGGCCCGTCAGGCAAAACCGGTGATCCTCGAGCCGGTGATGAAAGTGGAAGTGGAAACGCCGGAGGATTATGCCGGTAACGTGATGGGCGATCTGTCGTCCCGTCGCGGGCTGGTGCAGGGCATGGATGAACTGCTGGGCAGCCGGGTGATCCACGCCGAAGTGCCGCTGTCGGAGATGTTTGGCTACTCGACCACGTTGCGATCGATGTCGCAAGGTCGTGCCACCTACAGCATGGAGTTTCACCATTATGCAGAAGCGCCACGCAATGTGGCGGATGGCATTATCGCCGCACGCGGCGGTAAGGCGTAACCGGAGAACGGGAGCATAAGCTCCCGTTTTTCTTCACTCTGCCAGCTTCCTCACATTCACAGCAAAAATTCCCGCCACGAGTTGATCGGCCCCGCAGTTTTGCACCAGCGCAGTGCGCAGCGTGCCAACAGTGCAGCTATGTTTACGTTTCTGGCCGGTCCGGAAACCGCGCGTCCCAGTCTGCCTGGTCATGGCAAACAGTTTTCCCGATAACCCCTAAACGCCGCTGATGAACGGGCTGTAACATTGGATTGCCCCGTGTTACCTCTCATATCTGAAAGAAATCAGCGGTTTCATAGGGAAATGGCGGGAATATTGCTTAATCAACCTTAGCCGCTCGCGGCCCACTCGCTTATCAGGATATCGACCCATCATTGCTGTTTCCCACGCCGCCCGGCGGCGTATGGATCTGAACCGTGCTGAGGAATACCGAATGTCTTTGAAATTAAATAAGTTATCGCTTCAGGTTGTGATTGCTGCTTGTTTAAGTACCGCGTTGTATGCGCATGCGGATGTGATGATTGGGGTGGCAGGTCCGTTCACCGGCCCGAACGCCACTTACGGTGCGCAATACTGGAAAGGGGCCTCGCAGGCCGCAGCGGACATCAATGCGGCGGGCGGAATTAAGGGCGAAAAAATCGTGCTGGTGCAGGGCGATGACGCCTGCGAACCGAAGCAGGCCGTCGCGGTCGCTAACCGCCTGGTGGACGAGTCCAAAGTCTCAGCGGTGGTTGGCCACTTCTGCTCCTCCTCCACCATGCCAGCCTCGGTGGTGTATGACGATGCGGGCGTGCTGACCATCACCCCAGGCTCCACCAACCCACAAATCACCGAACGCGGCCAGAAAGACATGTTCCGCATGTGCGGGCGTGACGATCAGCAAGGTGCCGTCGCCGCCAACTATATGCTGGACGTGCTGAAAGCGAAGAAAATTGCGGTGAGCCACGATAAAGATACCTACGGTCAGGGCCTGGCGGATGCCACCAAAGCCGCGCTGGAAAAACGCGGCACCAAAGAGGTGCTGTACGAAGGTCTGACCCGTGGCGAGAAAGACTTTAATGCGCTGGTGACCAAAATCGGCGCGCTGAAACCGGACGTGGTGTACTTCGGCGGCTGTCACCCGGAAGCGGGTCCGCTGGTTCGTCAGATGCGTGAGCAGGGCGTGCAGGCCAAATTCTTCTCCGGCGACTGCATCGTGACGGAAGAGTTGGTTACTGCCGCCGGTGGACCGCAGTTTACCGACGGCGTGCTGATGACCTTCGGTAACGATCCGCGCACCATCCCGGCTGGCAAACCGGTGATTGATAAATTCCGCGCCGGCGGCTTCGAGCCGGAAGGCTACACCCTGTATGCCTATGCCTCCATCCAGGCCATTGCCGCCGCCTATAACGGTGCGGGTAAAGACAATGCCAAAGCCAGCGAATGGCTGAAGTCGCATACCGTCGACACGGTAATGGGCCCGAAATCCTGGGATGGCAAAGGCGACCTGAAAGTCTCGGATTACGTGGTCTACAAGTGGGATGACAAAGGCAAATATCACCAGCTCTGATTCGCTGCACTACCTCCAGCCTGCCTGACCGGCAGGACGTCGCAACAGCTAAGCCGGCGCGGATGCTATCCGCGGCGGCTTACCCCAGGCGAGACGGGACACAATGGAAGCATTCTTTCTGCAACAGCTGATTAATGGGCTGACGCTGGGGGCCGTGTACGGCCTGATCGCCATCGGCTACACCATGGTTTACGGCATTATCGGTATGATTAACTTTGCCCACGGCGAAGTGTATATGATCTCCGCTTACCTCTGCGCCATCGGTCTGGCGCTGCTCGCCTCTTTCGGCATTCACTCCTTCCCGCTGCTGATCTTCGGCACGCTGGTGTTCACCATCGTGGTCACCGGCGTTTACGGCTGGGCGATTGAACGGGTGGCTTACCGGCCACTGCGCAACTCAACCCGTCTGGCACCGTTAATCTCAGCCATCGGCATGTCGCTGATTTTACAAAACTACGTGCAACTCAGCCAGGGACCAAACCAGCAGGGCATTCCGACCATGCTCACCGGGGTGCTGCGTTTTGACGTCGGCGACGGCATCGTGCAAATCACCTGGACCAAAGTCTTTATCCTGATCGCCGCGTTCCTGGGCATGGCCATCCTCACCTGGATCATCCAGTACACGCGGCTGGGACGCATCTGCCGCGCCACGCAGCAGGATCGACGCATGGCCTCTATCCTCGGCATCAATACCGATCGGGTGATCTCGCTGGTGTTTGTGATTGGCGCGGCGATGGCCGGACTGGCGGGCGTGCTGGTGACCATGAACTACGGCACCTTCGATTTCTACGCCGGATTTATTATCGGCATCAAGGCCTTTACCGCAGCGGTGCTGGGCGGGATCGGTTCACTGCCTGGCGCGATGCTGGGTGGCCTGCTGTTGGGCATCGCGGAAGCGCAGTTCGCCGGCATGGTGAACTCCGATTACAAAGACGTGTTCTCTTTTGGGCTGCTGGTGGTGATTTTGATTTTCCGCCCGCAGGGTTTACTGGGTCGTCCGCTGGTGACCAAGGTTTAGGGAGTTAATGATGACGGATGCTTCTCTTAAGCCGGGCCTGAATATAAAACAAAGCCTGATTGATACGGTCCTGGCCGGGCTCTGTGCGCTGGTGGTGTTTGGTCCGATAGTTGGCATTGTGCTGAAGGGCTACAGCTACGATTTGTCGCCGCAACGGGTGGCGGTGCTGGTGGGCGTGGTGATGGCGGGGAAGCTGCTGCTGAGCCTGACGCTGCAAAGCGCCACCGGCCGTAAATTCGTCGCCCGTTTTGAAGGGGCAGACGATGGCGTCTACGTGCGGCCAGCGGATTACCGCAGCCGGATGCGCTGGATCATTCCGCTGCTGCTGGTGCTGGGCATACTGTTCCCGTTTATTGCCACAAAGTATCTGCTAACCGTGGCGATTCTGGGCCTGATCTACGTGCTGCTCGGCCTCGGGCTGAATATTGTGGTGGGGCTGGCGGGCCTGCTGGACCTGGGATATGTGGCGTTCTACGCCATCGGTGCCTATGGCCTGGCGTTGGGCTATCAGTACCTTGGGCTGGGCTTCTGGGCGATGCTGCCGCTGGGGGCGGTGATGGCGGCGCTGGCCGGGGCATTACTGGGTTTTCCGGTGCTGCGTATGCATGGCGATTATCTGGCGATTGTGACGCTGGGCTTTGGCGAGATTATCCGGCTGGTACTCACCAACTGGGTGAGCTTCACCGGTGGGCCAAACGGCGTCTCGGTGCCTTCACCGACCTTCTTCGGCCTGGAGTTTGGCCGCAGGGCGAAGGACGGCGGCGTACCGATCCACGAGTTTCTGAATATCACCTATAACCCCAACCTGAAGTTTATTTTTATCTACACGGTGCTGATTTTGGTGGTGCTGCTGGTGTTGTTTATCAAGCATCGCCTGACCCGCATGCCGATTGGCCGGGCGTGGGAAGCGCTGCGTGAAGATGAGATTGCCTGCCGCGCGATGGGGCTGAACCATGTTTTGGTCAAGCTCTCGGCGTTTATGATGGGCGCATCCACCGCCGGGATTGCCGGGGTGTTCTTCGCCACCTATCAGGGCTTTGTTAACCCGACCTCGTTTACCTTCTTTGAGTCCGCGCTGATCCTCGCCATCGTGGTGCTGGGCGGCATGGGTTCCACCCTTGGCGTGGTGCTGGCGGCCTTTGTGCTGACCGTGGCCCCCGAGCTTTTACGCAGCTTTGCCGAATACCGGGTGCTGCTGTTTGGCGTGCTGATGGTGCTGATGATGATCTGGCGACCGCGAGGCCTGGTTCGCACCAGCCGGGTCGGGGTGCCAACACGAAAAGGAGTGGCGCCATGAGCGACAGCATCCTGCGTGTTGAACATCTGATGATGCACTTTGGCGGCATCAAGGCGCTGAATGATGTCAATCTGGACGTCGAGCGCGGCTCAATAACCGCCTTAATCGGGCCGAACGGCGCGGGAAAAACCACGGTGTTTAACTGCCTGACCGGGTTTTATCAGGCCACCGGCGGCTCGATTGTGCTGAACGCGCAGTCGCGGATGACCGATGTGATCCAGGTGCTGGGGCAGAAGATCCGCCCGGCGGATTTCATCAATCCTGCGCGCCTCGGTTCCCGTATCTACTACAAAATGTTTGGCGGCACGCACCTGGTCAACCGGGCCGGACTGGCGCGTACCTTCCAGAATATCCGCCTGTTCCGCGAAATGTCGGTGGTAGAGAACCTGCTGGTGGCGCAACACATGCAGGCCAACCGCAATCTGATGGCCGGGATCCTGAATACGCCCGGCTACCGTCGGGCGGAAAACCAGGCGCTGGACCGCGCCTTTTACTGGCTGGACGTGGTGAACCTGGTGGATTGTGCCAACCGGCTGGCGGGAACGCTGTCCTATGGCCAGCAGCGGCGGCTGGAGATTGCCCGCGCGATGTGCACCGGCCCGGAAATGATCTGTCTGGACGAGCCCGCTGCCGGCCTCAACCCGGTGGAAACGCAGGCGCTGAGCAAAATCGTGCGTTTCCTGCGTCAGCAACATGGCGTGACGGTGCTACTGATTGAGCATGATATGGGCATGGTGATGGACATATCCGACCATGTGATCGTGCTGGACCACGGCGATGTAATTGCGCGCGGCACACCCAGCGAGATCCAGACCAACGTCAGCGTCATCGCGGCGTATCTGGGTGCAGACGAAGAGGAGATCGCCGGATGAGCCAGCCGATGTTGGAGTTCCGCAAGGTGAACGTGTTTTACGGCCCGATTCAGGCGCTGAAGGAGATTTCGCTGACGGTCAATGAAGGCGAAACCGTCTCGCTGATCGGCGCCAACGGCGCGGGCAAGTCAACGCTGCTGATGTCGATATTTGGCCAGCCGCGGATTGCCGCCGGACAGATCCTCTATCGCGGCGAGGATATCAGCCACAAATCCACCCACTTTATCGCCAGCAACGGCATTGCGCAGGCGCCTGAGGGACGACGCATCTTCCCCGATATGACGGTGGAAGAAAACCTGCTGATGGGCACCATCCCGATCGGCAGCCGTTACCAACATGAAGATAAAGCGCGGATGTATGATCTGTTTCCCCGGCTGGAGGAACGCCGCAGCCAGCGCGCGATGACGCTGTCGGGCGGCGAACAGCAGATGCTGGCCATCGCCCGGGCGCTGATGAGTCGGCCGAAATTACTGCTGCTGGATGAACCCAGCCTGGGACTGGCACCGATTGTGGTGAAGCAGATTTTCCAGATCCTGCGCGAGCTGACGCAAGGCGGCATGACGCTGTTTCTGGTGGAGCAGAACGCCAACCATGCGCTTAAGCTGTCGGATCGGGCGTATGTGATGGTTAACGGGCAGATTCGCCTGAGCGGCAGCGGGCAGGAGCTGTTGGTCAATCCAGAGGTCAGAAGTGCCTATCTGGGTGGGACATAACGCGGAGATCACGGGGCGATGACGGGAGAGGGGACCGGTCTGGCGGCCCTGCATTCGCGGCGCTTTAACCGGAAGTCATCATTCAGCCGCGGCATGTCTGCCACGGCTGTTTTCTTTCCGCCTGGTATAACCTAGCGGAACGGCGGCTCGTTGAAGGTGCGTAACTTACGCGAGTGCAGCTTGTCGCCTTCCGCCCGCAGTAAATCAATGGCACAGATACCAATTTGCAGGTGCTCGGAAATCGCCCCTTCATAGAAGCGGTTGGCCTGGCCCGGCAGCTTGATTTCGCCGTGCAGCGGCTTATCGGAAACGCAAAGCAGCGTGCCGTAAGGGACGCGGAAGCGATAACCCTGCGCGGCAATGGTGGCGCTTTCCATATCCACCGCAACCGCGCGGCTGAGGTTAAAGCGCAGCGCCGAGGCGGAATAGCGCAACTCCCAGTTACGGTCGTCGGTAGTGACTACGGTGCCGGTACGCAGACGCTGTTTCACCAGGTCGCCCGGCATGCCGCTGACATGCTTGGTGGCGTCATACAGCGCGCGCTGCACTTCGGCAATGCTCGGCACCGGGATATCCGGCGGCAGCACCGCGTCCAGCACATGGTCATCACGCAGGTAAGCATGCGCCAGCACGTAATCGCCGATGCTCTGGCTTTCGCGCAGGCCGCCACAGTGACCAATCATCAGCCAGGTGTGCGGACGCAGCACCGCCAGATGATCGCAAATGGTTTTGGCATTCGACGGGCCCACGCCGATATTGATCAGCGTAATGCCCTGACCATTTTTAGCAATCAGATGCCAGGCAGGCATCTGGTGGTTCTTCCAGGCCAGGCCGGAAATCGCTTCCTGCGGGTTTGGCGTCTCGGCGGTGACGAAAATGCTGCCGGCGCAGGACAGGGCTTCATATGGCGACGCCGGATCGGCGATCTGCTCACAGCCCCAACGCACAAACTCGTCGACATAGCGGGTGTAGTTGGTGAACAGCACGTAGGACTGGAAATGCTCAACCGGCGTGCCGGTATAGTGACGCAGCCTGGCCAGTGAGAAGTCGGTGCGCAGCGCATCGAAATGCGACAGCGGGAACTCTTCACCTGGCTGATACAGGCCATCGGCATTTTCATCGCCAATCTGCGCCAGCTCGGTCGTCGGGAAATGCTTGGCCAGCCCGGCGCTCATGGTGCGATCGAGGCCGAGGTTCGAACCGTCAATCACGTACGGGAAGGGGATTTCCTGCTTTGACGGTTTCACTTCCAGCGTGACCGGATATTCACCGGTAAGCATTTCCAGCTGTTCCGAAAGGTAGTGACGGGCCAGCGCCGGGCGGGTCACGGTGGTGGCATAGCTTCCCGGACGGGTGAAGCGGCCAAAGGCACGGGTCAGCCGGTGACCGGATTCATCGCCGGCCCAGCTGACGCGCAGTTCAGGATAGACAAACAGTCCATTCGCGCGAGCCGACTCTTCCGGCAATTTTCCGCTGCTGATATAGGTGTTGATGGCGGTACGCAGGGCGGTTACGGCCTCTTCATACAGGGCATCAAGTTTGTCCAGCGCCTCGGCGACGGACAACCCCTTGGGGGCAGAAGGCTGAGTCATGGTATCTCCCTGGTCGGTGTTTCACGTTAACTTCACAGCATGGTAGCTGAAATTAGCGCAGGCCGCCTCGGGAGAAGCTAATCTGCTGAGCAACTTAAGATTATTCGCGATCGGCAGCAGGCTTTTCACTCAAAAACCGCTCTTCCAGCGTCGCTTCCAGCGTCAGCATGGCGTTCTCCGCATGCTGCATATGCTCGGTCATGATCCGGTCGACTTCACCGGCATCCTTGCGGCGCAAGGCCTCAATCAGGCGATACTGATACTCAATGCCCGCGCGGCGGTTGACCGGCTCAGGGCGCTGATAAATGTCTTTGCACACCGCCAGATCCTTCAGCAATCGCTGCAAAAAGTGACAGAGAAACGCCAGCAGCACGTTGTCGGAATAACTGGCCACCACGCCATGAAAATCCAGCTCGGCCATGCGCTGGTTCCAGCGCTCCTGCTCGTCAGCGGGTTCATGATCGTAGATTTTTATCAGCGTATGCAGCTGCTCAAATCCGGCGGCATCAATATTGTCGATGGCGCTGACCGCCACCAGCGGCTCAAGGGCTTTGCGCAGGGCATAGATATTGGCGATGGAAAGCTCGCGGGTGAACAGGTAGTTCGACAGCAGGCTCATCGCGCGGTTATCGCTCATGGATTCAATAAACGCACCGCCGCCTGGGCCGGTTTTGGTGCGGATCAGCCCCTGAACTTCCAGCGATTTTAACGCTTCGCGCACGGTACTTTTCCCGGCAGCAAAACGGCTGGCGAGATCCTTTTCCTGCGGCAGGCGATCGCCGGGCAGCAGGTTATCGCGCACGATGCTCTCTTTGATCGCGTCGACGATTTCATCGGTCCGCTTGCGACGGACGGGGTCCGCCTGCGGGATTTTTTCGGCATTCATCGCATTCTGTCCTTTATAGCCGGGGCGCGCTGGCCAGCAGCGTCTGGGTATAACTGTGCTGAGGAGAAGCAAACAGCACCTCGTTCGGTGCGCATTCTACCAAATCTCCGCGATACATCACCGCCACCCGATCGGCGATGGATTCCACCACCGCCAGGTCGTGGCTGATAAACAGGTAGGAGAGGCCAAACTGCGTTTTTAACTGGTCCAGCAGCAGCAACACCTGCGCCTGCACCGAGACGTCCAGCGCGCTGACCGGTTCGTCGAGCACCAGAATCCGTGCTTCCGCCGCCAGCGCGCGGGCGATGGCCAGACGCTGTGCCTGGCCGCCTGAAAATTCATGCGGATAGCCGAGCAGGGCATCAGCGGGCATCTGTACCGCTTCCATCAGTTCCAGCATGCGGGTTTTGCGCCGTGCGGCAGAATACCCGCAGAGGTGACTGAGCGGGATCGCCAGGATATCGGCAATGGTTTTGCGCGGGTTTAGCGACGCCACCGGATCCTGAAACACATACTGAATGGTGCGGCCCGATGCTTTCGCCTGCTGCGGGCGCGGCTGGCCCATCAATTCGATGCTGCCGGAGGTCGGGGTTTCCAGGCCGACCAGCATTCTGGCCAGGGTGCTTTTGCCCGAGCCGCTTTCACCCACCACCGCCAGCGTCTCCCCGGCGGCAAGGTGCAGCGATACCCCTTTAACAGCATGCACCTGGTGGTCACCGGCCGCGAACCAACGGCCTTTACGGCCAAAGGTTTTCACCAGATTTTTCACTTCAATCACGTTGCTCATCATCCCTCCTTCACGGTGGCGGGATACAATCCGGCGACCTGCTGCAAAAATTGACGTCCCTGGCCCAGTTTCGGCACGCTGGCAATCAGCCGGCGGGTGTAGTCGTGCTGCGGATGATCCAGCACCTGCTGCGTATCGCCGGTTTCGACGATTTCACCAAAACGCATCACCGCGACCCGGTCGCAAATCTGCGCAATAACGCCAAAGTCGTGGGTGATAAACAGCAGCGTCAGGCCCCGTTCACGGCGTAAACGTTGCAGCAGCTCCAGAATGCGGGCCTGCACGGTGACGTCCAGCGCGGTGGTGGGCTCATCGGCGATAATAATGTCCGGATCGTTAGCCAGCGCCATCGCAATTCCCACCCGCTGACGCTGTCCGCCGGAAAGCTGATGCGGATAGGCATGAAAACGCGGCGCCGCGTCCTGGATGCCAACGCTGGTCAGCAACTCCAGCGCTTTGGCTTTCGCAGCGGCGGAGGTTAACGGCTGGTGGGCCTGAATGGCTTCAATCAGCTGGCTGCCAATGCTCATCTGCGGATGCAGCGTGGTCAGCGGATCCTGGAAGATATAGGCCACCCGCGCGCCACGACGCTGCTGCAACGTTTTTTGCGGCAGTGACAGCATCTCTTCACCCGCGACATAAATTGCGCCGCCGGTAATTTCGCCCGGCGGGGAAGCCACCAGGCCCATCACCGACAGCGCGGTCACGCTTTTGCCGGAGCCACTTTCACCAATCAGGCCAAGGCATTCGCCGCGCTTAACGTGAAAGCTGATGCCGCGAACGGCGGGCTGGAACTGGCTGCCGGAACGGAAGCTCACCGCCAGGTCGACCACCTCAAGTAACGCCGCCTCGCCCTGGGTGGCGGCCGGGATGGCCGTGCGGGTAACGCGGGTCACCGCTCTGGCTCTGAGCAAGACGCCGGACTTCAGACGCGGATCCAGCACATCGCGGATGCCATCGCCCAGCAGGTTAAAGCTCATCACCAGCAGAAAAATCATCACCCCTGGCACCACCGAAACGTGCGGCGCGCTAAACATCTGCGCGCGGCCCTGGCCGAGCATCGAGCCTAAATCCGCCGCCGGGGGTTGCGTGCCCAGCCCAAGGAACGACAGGCCGGCGGTTTCAAGGATCATCCAGCCGACGGTGGTGGACAGGGTGATGACAATCACCGGCATCACGTTGGGCAGCACCTCGGTGAACAGGATCTGCGTATGGTTTTTGCCGGACAGCCGCGCCGCCTGCACAAAATCACGCTGGCGCAGGCCGACGGTCAGGCCACGGATATTACGGGCAAAGAACGGAATGTTGACCACGGCGATAGCGTACAGCGCGTTAAGCAGACCCGGGCCGAGCACCGCCACAATCACCAGCGCCAACAGGATGTAGGGAAACGCCATCAGCATATCGATAAAGCGCATCAGCAGGCTGTCGGCCTTGCCGCCAGCGTAGCCAGCAATCAGTCCAATCAGCGTGCCGAAAAAGGCCGCCAGCAGGGTGGCGCTGATGCCGACCGCCAGCGAAACCCGGGTGCCCCATACCAACCTGGACAGCACATCCCGGCCCAGCGGATCGGTGCCTAACAGGTGGCCGGGTGACAACGGCGGCAGCAGGCGTTTCAGTAAATCGGTGGCATCGGGATCGGCCAGCGGCAGCAGCGGGGTACAGAGTGCGGCCAGCGCGGAAAGGGTCAGAATAATCAGCCCGAGGGTTGCCAGCCGGTTAGCCAGCAGCAGCGACCAGGCCGAACGGCGCTGACGCGTCGGTGAGAGTGTCTCGCTCATGATTTTAACCTCGGGTCGAGAAGCGCCTGCAGGATATCGGCACACAGGTTGATCAACACATAGGCGCAGGCCGCGACCAGTACGCCGCCCTGTACCAGCAGCAGATCGCGGGTGGAAACGGCGTTGACCAGCATGGCGCCAAGGCCCGGCCACTGGAAGACGGTTTCGATATACACCGCGCCGCCCAGCACAAATCCGGCCTGAATACCGATCACCGGGATCACCGACACCAGCGCCATACGGAAAGCGTGGCCATAGATTACCTTGCGCTCGGACAATCCCTTGGCGCGCGCGGTACGGATAAAGTCCTGACGCAGCACTTCCAGCATCGCGGTGCGGGTCAGGCGGGCAATCACGCCGGTGGCGACAATCGCCAGCGTCACGGCGGGCATCGCCAGGTGCTGCAACAGATCCAGCCAGCCGCCACCGCCCCAAATGGCAACCATACCCGAGGCCGGGAACCATTGCAGCTGGACCGCAAACAGCATAATCATCACCAAGCCAATCCAGAATGACGGCAGCGAAATGCCGATCAGCACCAGCAGGGTAATCAGCCGGTCACCCCAGCCGAACTGCCTTACCGCTGAGACAATCCCCGCCAGCAAGCCCAACACCGTGCTGATTAACAGCGCGCTTCCGCCGAGGATCAGCGTGTTGCCGAGGCGCTGCATCACTTCATCAATCACCGGGCGATTGAGCACATAGGATCGGCCAAAGTCCCCATGCAGCATATTGCCGACCCAAATCAGATACTGCTGCCACAGCGGCTTGTTCAGCCCCAGCTCCTGATTGATGCGCGCGACATTTTCCGGGGTAGCCCAGGCGCCCAGTAATGCCTGTGCCGGGTTGCCGGGGATCATCGCCATAATCACAAACACAATCAGCGACAGGCCGATAAACACCGGCACGGTTGATAACAGCCTTTTTAACAGGTAGCTCCACATAACCACGCTCCGCTCTGAAATCAGTATTTGGTCACCCGGTTGAGTAACAGGTTAAAGTTGGGTTGCAGAGCAAAGTGCGCGATGCGCGTGGAGGTCACGGCGTTCTGCTTCCAGTTGGCGACGAAAATCCCCGGCGCATCGTCATGCACAATTTGCTGAACCTGCCGGTAGAGGGTGGCCCTCGTCGCCTTGTCGGTGGTCAGTCGCGCCTCTTGCAGCAGTCGATCGACCTGAGGGTTGCTGTAATAGCCGGAGTTAAATCCGCCTTTCTTCGGCCAGGCATCGGTGCGCAAAGTCAGGAACGGCAGGGTGTCGGGATCGTTGGTCATCCACGCCATTTCGGCCATATGGGTGTGGTTATCCAGCCCGGCATTGACCTTGGCCAGATAGGTGTTCCACTCATAGCTCTGAATATTGACCTTCAGCCCGACGGCTTTTAGATCGGCCTGAATGGCGGTGGCCATCGGCAGCGGATCCAGCATGCCCGAACCGCCTTCGGTGACATAAAAGGTCAGGGTGGCGCCTTCGGCTCCGGCGTCCTTCAGCAGCTGACGTGCTTTCTGCGGATCGTACGGCCAGGGCTGTACCGCCTTGTTGGCTGCCCAACCGAATGCGGAAGGTATCGGGCCATCCGCCACGCTGGCAGAGCCTTGCAGGATGTTATCGACCAGCGACTGTTTATTGATGGCGTAGTTAACCGCCTGACGCACGCGGCGATCGTTAAACGGCGGAACCTGGGTGTTGAGCATCACGTACCAGACGTGCGGGCCGGTGGTTTCATACAGACGGAAGCGATTGCTTTTCTCCTTAAACAATTTCACCGTGTCGGGCGGCACTTCCACCATCGCATCGATGCCGCCGGAGAGCATTTCCGCCACCCGCGTATTGCCGTCGGTGATCGGGCGGAACACCACGTTATTTACCGCCGGTTTGCCATCCCAGTAACCGGCATTTGCTTTGATCACCACGCGCTGGTTCGGCTGCCATTCGCTAAAGCTGAACGCGCCGGTGCCGACCGGATGGCGTCCAAACTCTTTGCCGTACTTTTTTACCGCAGTGGGCGAGACGATCAGCCCGGTCGGCGTCGCCAGATTCGACAGCAGTGGCGCGAAAGGCTCGCTAAGGTGAAATACCAGCGTCTGCTGATCGGGCGTTTCTATCGATTTTATCGAGGAGAAAAAGAACGACAGCGGGAAGGGGCCGGTGTTGTGCCACGGATTTTTATCATCGAGCATGCGCTGGAAGGTGAATTTGGCGGCTTCGGCGTTGAACGGCGTGCCATCCTGAAAACGGACGTTTTGCCGTAAATGGAAGCGATAGGTCAGGCCGTCCGGGGCGATCTCCCAGCTGGTGGCCAGCGCCGGTTCGATATCCAGCTTGCCTTCGCCATTGCGCACCAGCCCGTCATAAATATTGACCAGAATGCGGGAGTCATTCGCCGCCGTCGCCACCTGCGGGTCCAGCGACTGCGGTTCCGCTACCTGGCCGATTAACAGCGCATCGGCAGGGGTTTTCGCCTGCAATGCGGGCAGCCACAGCAGGGCCAGAAGCGCTGACGCGGGCAGCCATTTTCTGCTTAACAAATTTCCGGTTATCGCACTCAGCATCACGGCCTCTTCAGCAACAGGTGAAAGAATAAGCGTTGTTGTGTTTTTTATTTATGCGTATAAATAAACAATATTGCAATAATTTATACATATAAATTAGATCTGACCGCGAGGAATCGGGATGACTTTTTCAATCGTCGCACGCGATCCACAAACCGGCGCGCTGGGCGTGGCAACCGCGACCGCCGGGCCCGCCGTCGGGGCGTTGGTGATCCATGGCCGCGCGCAAACCGGCGCCATTGCCACCCAGGCGATGACCAATCCGCTGTATGGCGTGCGCGGTTTGGCACTGCTTAAAGCAGGCGAGGGTGCTGCGCAGGTGATGCGTACCTTGCTGGATGACGATCCCGAGGCCGCGCGCAGGCAGCTGATGATCGTCGATTGTCTTGGCGGCATTGCCCACTGGACGGGCGGTGAGTGTGGCGAATTTGCCGACAGCCTTGAATCGACGGTCTGCACGGTCGGAGGAAATTTACTGACCGGGCCCGACACGCTGCAGGAGATGATGGGCGTTTATCAGCAGCAGTCTGCGTTGCCCTTTGCCGACCGCTTGCTGGCGGCGATGTGCGCCGGAGCCGCGGCGGGTGGCGATCGCCGTGGACTGAAATCGGCTGCGCTCCAGGTCTGGCATGACCGTGAATACGCCAGCACCGATATTCGTGCCGACTGGAACGACGATCCGCTGGTGGCGCTGGCCGAAATTCTGCAGCAAACCCGCCAGCCGAGCCATGCGGACTTCTTTGCCGCGCTGCCCAAGGGCCAGCCGTAATCAAGGCGTGCAGAACCAGTGTGCTGAAAAAATAGCCAGTAATGCACTTGCATTGCACAATGCAGATGCATTACGCTCGTGGCAGGCTTGAAGACGCCAGGCGGTTTGATAATCCGCGACCCGATAGTGGGTAGGCGTCGAGGAGAAAATAATGAATGTAAACATGGCAGACGTGTCTTTGCGCGCGGAGTCCCGACTCACTGAGCGCAGCCAGACCACCATTCCCGCAGCGATTCGCGATGCGCTGCAACTGAAGCCGGGAGAATTCATTGAATACGCTCTGCTGCCCGGCGGTAAAGTCGTTATGTCCCGACGAGAAGAAGAAGAAGCGGAAGATCCGGTGGTCCCGCAGTTTCTGGCTTTCCTCGAAAACGACATGATGACCAACCCGCATCATATCCATGCAGTGCCACGCGAATTTTGGGCAGGGATCCAGCAACTGACTGCTGGCGTTGAGGTCGATTTAGACGGGCCGCTGACTGACGATGAGTAGCAGGCAACATGGAGCAGGAGGCGACATGGAGTATTTGGAGATCAATGGATGGAAATTCTATTTTCATTCCTGTTTTCTGACGCAGCTGGCTGAACTTCAAAATAAGGTCCTGGCGCTGAAAAAAAAGGATCCCCAGGGCTATCACAAAAAGAAAGAAACCAAGCTGCTGGCGGCGATTGAGCAAATCATTACTCGGGTGATCCCGGCCAATCCACTGGACAGCCACTTTCGGCAGGGCAATACCTTAGGCCAGGATTACCGGCACTGGTACCGCGTCAAATTCCTGCAGCAATTTCGGTTATTCTTCCGCTTCAGCGTGCCCCACAGAACCATCATTATTGGTTGGGTAAATGATTTCGGCACGCTTAGCGCTTATGGTTCGAAAACAGATGCCTATACGGTATTTGAACGGATGCTGAAGTCTGGCGAACCCCCTGATGATTGGGAGGCGCTGCTGAAGCATTGCCAAACCGATGCCAGGGTTATAAACAGCGATATTTCTCGGAAATATTAAGCCGGTTTATACGCTTCGCTTAATGTTTTGATCGTTCAAAAATTTTCTCTGCAAGGTAAAAATCAGACCTCGAAACCGAAAATTCATAGTTTCATGTGGAAACAGATGACGGCTGATGTTCCTTTTGCGTAAGGTGTTTGATGATTTTAAAGCCAAATGAGGGGGGTAAACGTGAGCAGATTTGAGGGAAAACGCATACTGATCACTGGCGGTACCAGCGGGATGGGGTTGGCAGGTGCTCAACGCATTGTCAGGGAAGGCGGTCATGTCGCCATTACAGGGCTCAATGAAGAAAGGCTGGATCGCGCCCGCAGCCTGCTGCCTGGCACATCGCTTATTCTGAAAAACGATGCGGCAAGCGAAGCAGACATAAGCGCACTGCAAAGAGCGATAAGCGGCTGGGGCTCGCTGGATGGTTTGTGGCTTAATGCTGGCTTCGCAGAGGTAGGCTCTGTGGAATCTGTAACGGCAGATGCGTTTAACCGCATGATGAACGCGAATGTCCGTGGCCCGATGCTACAGCTGGCAGCATTGTCCGATTCACTCAACCCCAACGCTTCGGTTCTTGTCACCTCGTCTTCATCTGTTTATGAAGGTGCGGCAATGACCAGTCTCTACGCAGCAACGAAAGGCGCCGTTGTGGCGATGGTTAAAAGCTGGGCATCTGCGTTGGCTGAACGCGGCATTCGCGCCAATACACTGGTACCGGGTCCGATTGAGACCAATTTCAGACATTTTATGCCTGAAGAGTCTCGTCAGCAGTTCGAGGATTTTGTGGTGAGCCAGGTTCCTTTGGGCCGAGTCGGAACAGCCGAAGAAGCCGCTGCAGTTGCACTCTTCCTGCTTTCCGACGATGCATCCTACGTGACCGGCAGTCAGTATGCAGTTGACGGCGGGTTGGTTCATTACTAATTAACAATCAGAATTCTGAAAAGTTATTGGCCGGGGCGGCTGGTGATAGCCAATAATTTATCAAAGCAATGTATGAATCGCGTGGGCTTTAATTCCATACTCTAAGGCCGCCTAACAGCGATCAATAAGATGATCCAGCAATGCACGAACGGCCGGGTTAGACCGCCGGCTTTCATGCCAGAGTGCCGTAATATTATGCCGCTCAACAGCGAAAGCGGTCAGGATCGGAACCAGTCTTTTATTCTTTACCCATGAATCAGCCATAAAACTCGTCGCCATTCCTATTCCGCCTCCTGCAGCAACTAAGGCCAGTACGGCTTCGCTGGCATCAACAACAACATCTGACGATGGCAAAATCTCTGTCTCCCGTTCCCCAACCTGAAAAGGCCAGCGAAAAAGCTGCCCTGTTTGTTGATAACGCAGGTTTACCGTTTTATGGCTCATGAGGTCATTAGGATTTTCAGGGGCAGAGCAACTGGCAAGATATTCAGGCGAGGCGTAACACCCAAGGCGGTACGGCGAGAGACGGCGCGACAGAAGATTTGAATCGTCAAGATCGCCAAGCCGGACGGCAATATCAATGCTCTCATCCTCGATACTGATAACGCGATCGCTCAACCGCAAGTCAATTTTCACTTTTGGATACAGCGCGCAGAATTGCGGAAGTGCAGGAGCAATCACATGCAGACCGATCGGGTACGATGCCGCAATACGCAGTGTCCCTGCGGGCTCCGCGCGCGAGCGTTTCGCTATCTGCTCAATCTCGTCTGCATCCTGAAGCAATCGTAAAGCCCGCTCGTGAAGCTCACGGCCTTCTGCGGTTAACACCAGTGAACGTGTCGTTCGGGTAAACAGGGTAATGCCAAGTTGCGTCTCCAGCCGCTGGATGCTCTTACTGATTGCTGAAGGTGAGACTGACAGGGAACGGGCAGCAGCAGTGTAGCTGCCGAGCGCGCCAGCACGAGCGAATGCAATTAAACCGGTGAGTCTTTCAAAACCTATTTGTTCCTTCATGGCACAATTAAAGCGAAATTCAGCCTGATTATCAATGTCAGATTTCAGGCTTATCATCGGTCATCTGATTACCTTTAAGTGAGATTGTGATGACTGACATGATGAAAGCAGTTCAGCTTTATGCATTTGGTGGGCCTGAGAACCTGCAGTATGGCGAGACAACCCGTCCAGTGGTGGGAAGCAATGAAGTACTTGTTAAAGTACATGCGGCCGGCCTTAATCCACCGGACTGGTATTTGCGCGACGGTTACCGGGCGCTCCCGCCTGAATGGTGGCCTGACCCGACCTTTCCGCTCATTCTGGGAACAGACATATCAGGCGTAGTCGCAGCCGTCGGTGAGGATGTTTCGGAATTCACCATCGGCAACGAGGTTTACTCAATGGTACGTTTTCCTCAGGGGGTAATGCAGGGCAGCGGCGCCTATGCTGACTACGTGAGCGTACCTTCCTCAGAGCTGGCAATGAAACCCCAACGTATCGGACATGTTCAGGCTGCGGGTGCGCCAATGTCGCTTCTTACTGCCTGGCAGTTCCTTGTCGAGCTGGGTCACGATGCTCCCAATCCTTTTCAGTCCTTCAGGCATACACCTGTCCCATTAGAAGGCCGGACGGTGCTGGTAAACGGTGCCGGTGGAGGCGTTGGACATCTTGCGGTGCAGATAGCCAGGTGGAAAGGTGCGCGAGTAATCGCCGTGGCTTCATCCCGAAATGAGGAGCTTATGCGTGAGCTGGGGGCAGATGAGTTTATTGACTACACCAAAATTGCAGCTGAAACCGCGGTGAAAAATGTCGATCTTGTGATTGATGCCGTTGGCGGTACAAATATGGAGCGCTTCCTGACGTGTATCAAACCGGGAGGCGCGTTGTTTCTCGTCAACCCTCTGGGGTTTGCCGGACAGGAGGAGGCGCTCAGAAAGAACATTACGGTTTCAATCACGCAGGTACGCTCAAATGGTGCGCAATTAGCTACTGCCGGCAGCCTTCTGGACGACGGAACGATCCGGGTTGTTATTGACAGCACTTACCCATTAGCCATGGCGTCCGCTGCTCATCAGCGTGCTGCACTGGGGAGCATTCAGGGCAAGATCGTGCTCACTAACTTTTGATGATCACTTTTCCGTTACTGCATTCGCTATTTAGTGCCAGAAGCAGACCTCAGATCCAGTGATTCAATCATCGCAATGCCTTTGAGAAACAGACAGCGTCTGTCCTACCGATATATGGGCCGTAATTCTCAATACGGGTATAACCATTTTTCTCGTAGAAATTGACGGCCCGATAGTTAATGCGTCGGGTTTCCAGCCTGAGCTCGATATATCCCATCTCTTTTGCAGATTTTTCCAGAAAGGTGAGTAAAGCACCGCCAACCCCTGACACACTTCGGTCTGAAAACATTCTTTTAAGCTCGGCTATCTTTTGCGTTAGTGGCCGTATCGCACCGCATCCTATAGCTTTGCCTTGAGAATTCTTTGCTAATGCCCATAACGCTTTGTCATCACTCATTGCTTCAGCGGTGAAATTACTTTTACCGTTATCACCAGTAATCGCGGCAAGTTCTGCAGATAGCAATTCGATCAGGCGAAGGGATTCTGAAGAAAATGGATCTGATTTCTCTACTGTTATCATGGTTATATCCTGCAGGATGAGTGTGACCAACATAACGCATCTTACTTTAACCTTCTTTTTTGAGAAAACTGTTGATTATGGAGAACGATCGTTCTACCATTCAATTCATGAACAGAAAGCCAACAGATACCCGAGAAAAAATCCTCACCACCGCCGAGCAATTGATTTATCGGAACGGTATCCATGCAACGGGCATGGACCTTCTGGTTAAGACCTCGGGCGTAGCCAGGAAAAGTATTTATCGCTATTTCGCGACCAAGGATGATGTGGCCGCCGCCGCGTTGAAAGAACGTGATGAGCGCTGGATGTGCTGGTTCCGAACAGAATCTGATAAAGCTGATACCCCTCAAGCGCGCATTTTGAATATGTTCACCGTGCTCAGAAGCTGGTTTGAATCAGAAGGCTTTCGTGGCTGTGCATTTATCAATACCGCGGGAGAAGTGGGTGATCATACCGACCCCGTTCGCCAGATAGCGAAGCTGCATAAACAAAAATTACTGGATTACACGCGTGAACTCACCGGGCAATTAAACATTGAGCAGCCTGCAGTTCTGGCCAGGCAGATATTTATTCTGATTGAGGGCGCGATCACCATGTCTTATGTGATGGGGGATAGCAGCGCGGCCGACAGTGCAGGGGACGTTGCAAAACACTTGCTGGAGTCTGTCTCTCCTTAATGCCTGGAAGACATAAAACTGTTTCTACTGAGATATCCTAATTTACGGGAGGCTATACCATGTCTGATACACACACTCGTCCGCCACTTCCGCCGTTCACTCGCGAATCGGCGACTGAGAAAGTTCGGCTTGCTGAAGACGGCTGGAACAGCCGCAATGCGGAAAAAGTTTCGCTGGCCTACTCACTGGATACCCAATGGCGCAACCGAACCGAGTTTGCAAATAATCGTGAAGAAGCCAAAGCCTTCCTCACCCGTAAGTGGAATAAAGAACTTGAGTACCGTCTCATAAAAGAGTTGTGGGCGTTTGACAGCAACAGAATCGCTGTCCGCTACGCTTATGAATGGCGTGATGATTCAGGTAACTGGTTCCGCTCTTACGGGAATGAAAACTGGGAATTTGAAGCAGATGGCCTGATGCAGCGTCGTTTTGCCTGTATCAATGACATGCCTATAAAGGAAAGTGAGCGCAAGTTTCACTGGCCCTTGGGCCGTCGGCCGGATGACCATCCGGGGCTGTCGGAACTGGGTTTATAGTTTGTCGGTTAATGTTCGACGGTGACTTTTCCCCGTTAGCCTGTATTTATGCCAATGCCCAACGAATTCGATTAGTCCGCAGAACCTGAATCGTGCTGCAAATGAGAACACCCTCGCGATGCGGGCGGAAAATGCAGGTATCGGGGAAATTAAAAAGGATTGTTTGCTGCTATGCCCGTAAATTTTGATCTCAACGATCTTTATGCCTTCCGAGCGCTGGTTGAATACAGTAATTTTCGGCTTGCCGCAGAGTCCATCTGTCTTTCACAGTCAGCATTGAGCCGCAGGATAGAAAAGCTGGAAACCGCGCTGGGAATCAAGTTGTTCAACAGAACCACCCGGCGTGTGACGTTGACACTTTATGGACAGACCTTTGCTGAACGTTCAGATCAGCTACTGGCGAATGTTGAGGGAGTATTAGCCGACATCAATAAGGTGAGTCAGGATCGGGTAGGGCTGGTCACTATCGCCACGGTGCCATCGGCAGCCTACTATTTTATGCCGGATGTTATCCGCCGTTTCCAGGCTCGCTATCCACGGGTACGCGTTAAGATTATCGATAGCAGTGCAGGTAATGTTATTGAAGCGGTTGCCAGTGGTCAGGCCGATTTCGGCATCTGTTTTGCAAAAGATCTGCAACCTGATATCGAATTTATACCGCTAACAGGCGATGTCTACGTCGCTGCCTGCAGGCGTGATCATCCGATAGCCAGTAAAAAAAACCTGACCTGGCGAGAGTTTTATCAACAGGATTACATTGAGCTTGATAAGACGTCCGGTAACCGCAACCTGCTCGATAAGATGCTGGGGCACATCGTTCCTGAGCGCCCCAGTATCTGCGAAACCCGACATGTGACCACCATGCTGGGTATGGTTGAAGCGGGTGTCGGTATTGCTGCCGTACCCGCTATGTCGATGCCGACCTCAGAGCATCATATGCTGACTCACCTTCCCCTCACAGAGCCGGTGGTGAAGCGTACGGTTGGCCTCATCAGACGCAGTGGACGTATGCAGTCCTACGTTGCAGCGGAGTTGGAGAAGCTCATCACTGAACAGTATCATGCTGTTTAACCGGCAGTTCAGCCGTCACGGATCTCATTCCGGTAGCGCGAATAGTTTTTTGCACCTCAGTCGAAGACAGGAACTTCAGTAACGCTTTGCCTTCCTGTCCGTGATGAGATTTGGCGATCACCGCACCGGCAAAACGGGTAACGTACTGCACATCTTCAGGGAGTTCACCAATAAAGGTCACTCCCGGCACAGGAAGCAGTTCACTGACTTGCTGGAAACCGACCGCATAGTTCCCTTTAGCGACCTCAGATGCCACCGGAATGCGCTGGATCATATGCGCTTTTGTTTTCACCTTGTCTTCGATATCCAATTTTTTGAACAGATGGCTGCTGATATAGCGGCCGCTGGCACTGTCAGAATATGCAATAGATTTGGCCTGCAAGAGGGTATTGCGCAGATCGGCATCCGTTTTAATATTCGGTTCAGGGTCACCTTGTTTGACGACCATACCGATTGATGAGTCGGCTAATTCCACGCGCGAGCCCGGCAGAAGCCAGTTATCCTTTTCCAGATTGCTCAGCGCATCACCCACCATAATCACCACATCAGCATTTTCTCCACGGGCCAGACGCGCTGGGATCGCCTGAGGCGTCTTACCCATAGAGGGGCCGGATATCAAAATAATATTGTCACCGGTTTCCGCTTTAAATTGCGGGGCCAGTTTTTCCAGTGCGGCTTTAAACCCGCCTGAAATCATGACGGTGACGTCCCTGGCAGCCACCCCCGTGCTGACAGAAGAAAGCAGCAGCGAGGCGAGGAGTGAAAGATGAATTTTGTGCATGACGTGATCCCTGATTTAACCTGCAGTTTGAAGTGATAACGCGCTGCGACGGTATAAATATAAGGTCGCCAGTAATGCGCATACGGCAGCAAAGCTCATCCAGTAGCCTGGTGAAGCCTTATCACCGGTGTACTCAATCAGTGCGGTTGAAATAACCGGCGTGAATCCGCCAAACACCGCGGTTGCCAGACTGTAGGCCAGAGAAAATCCGGCAACCCGCACCTCCGTTGGCATGATTTCTGTCAATGCCGGTATCATGGCACCGTTGTACAGACCGTACAGGAAGGACAGCCACAACAGCACCGTGAGCATCATGGAAAAGCTGGGCGCTTCAGCCAGCAGGTGAAGAGCCGGATAGGCCGTCACAAGCGCCAGCAGCGCCATGGTCACCAGCACCGGCTTACGTCCATAGCGGTCTGACAGGGCACCGCCTACCGGTAGCCAGATGAAGTTAGATATCGCCACCAGCAACGTCACCAGCAGGCTGTCAGAGGCGCTGAGCATCAGTACTTTCTTACCGAAAGTGGGGGCATAAACCGTGATCAGATAAAACGCGGTGGTGGTCATGGCGACCATCAACATGCCAGCAATCACGACCTGCCAGTTTGCTAAAAGCGTTTTAAACACGTCACGCATTGCCAGGTGGTTACGGCGGGCGGTGAATTCTTCGGTCTCTTCCAGTTTACGGCGCAGAAAAAAGATGAAAGGTACGATCAGGCAACCGAACAGGAAGGGCAGGCGCCATCCCCACTCGCGAAGGGTGCTTTCTTCCATGACAGCATTCAGTGCGAAGCCCATGGCCGCGGCGACCATTATGGCCACTTGCTGGCTGCCAGATTGCCAGCTGGTGTAAAAGCCTTTACGACCGGGCGTGGCAATTTCTGCCAGGTAAACGGATACGCCGCCCAACTCTGCTCCCGCTGAGAACCCTTGTAATAAGCGACCACACAGCACCAACAACGGCGCCCAGAGGCCAATCATTTGATAGGACGGAATCAGGACAATCAGGAATGTCCCTGCGGCCATAATCGACAAGGTCACAATCAGCCCTTTGCGTCTGCCGACCTTATCAATGTACGCGCCCAGCACGACTGCGCCGGCAGGACGCATTAAAAAGCCCGCGCCAAAAACGGCGAAGGTCATCATCAGCGAGGCAAATTCACTGCTAGCCGGAAAAAATGTATGGGCGATGTAAGTGGCATAAAAACCGAACAGAAAAAAATCAAATTGCTCCAGAAAGTTGCCAGAAGTCACGCGCAGTATCGCGCCGCATCTTGTTCGGGTCGTCATGGGGGCGTTAGAGGTATGCATGTTTATCTCCAGTTTATAAGTGACACTTTTACAGCGCCTTGTGACTTCAGACTGGAGGAGGAAAACCAACTAAATAAGCGCAATAAACTCATGAACCGATGCGTTTAGTGCATTAATTATCGCTAACAATTTCATCCGCAAGCTGTAACGGGCTATTAACAGCGTTACTTTCTTCATTTAAGTCTAAAAACGTTATGCGTATTTTGTGACAGGGTTCATATCAGATGAACCTTCAAGAGATAAGCGGCGGAGTGACGGGAAATTTTAAAGTGAATGTAAAAGCGCCTGCCGCTATTTGGGGCAGGAAGAACGAAGGCGCGTACTGGCGGGGATAACCTGTGATGAGGTTGAGTTTAATTTCAGGCTCTGATGAAGCCTGAAAGGTAATCAATACAGCAAAAACACGCGAAGACACTTTTAATCTGTCGTCATGCTTGATCAGGTCAGATCATGTAGAGGCTTTTTTGAAGGTGGGCCGAGGGTGAATTCGTCGAAGATGACGTCGAGCCCCTGCCTTTCGGGTGTACAACTCATTACGCCTACAAAACGCTTTCGCGTTTCCGGCCAATGGCACAATCTCAGTAACGGCCAGGTTTTGCCATCCGTTGAGTACTGTATCCGCAGAGCCTCATTTTCCAACGTGGCACGCATCCAGAATGTCCCCGGATCGCCGGGGAAAATCCCGGTGGCCCAGTCAGACATTTTGCGCGTCACCACGCTGCCAATGGAAGACTGACCGTCATTAAATTCAATGCCAGCCTTAACCCAATGCAGGTCATCATCAAGCAGAAATAGTCCGGCCTGATCGTAGAGATGAGAAAACCCCGCCGTCACCTTTACCTGCACGGTGAAATCACCCTCCAGGTAAAATCCAAATGCATGGCCGGTATGACGCTGGAATCCGTAATACGTCTGTTGCCAAAAGTCAGTGTTGAGATCCGTTTTAAACCGCAACTTTCCTTCTTCAACCGTCCAGACTTGAGGTGGATTTATCCAGACTCCGCCTGCGGCGCCGAGTGAATCAATCGCTGTCATAAACGTTCTCCTCGCAATACTTTTGACGAATCTGATGTGAATACACAGCTGTGAGTGCAACCGATCGACGCAACACAGGGTTTAACCCGTTCAGGGTGTGAACCCTAGTCTAGCGTTATTCCCGGCCTCTCGTTGAGTTGTCGGTCATTTGACGTCAGCGGGGGTCTGTAAATAAGGCATTTTCTCAGCTGACGGGCGCAGTTAGTCGCGCCCGTGAGTTAGCTTATCTGTAATGATTAGTTCGCGGCATCCCGCAGAGCCTGCCTGATAAAGGCGACCGAGCTCTCCAGCGCCTGCACCGCTTCGGGCTGCAGCGTGGAGAAGAAATGCCAGGCGTGGAACATACCAGGCCAGACCTCCAGATTTACGCGAACCCGGTGATCACCCAGATGAGTTGCCAGCCGCATCGCGTCGCTCAGCATCAGTTCATTTTCGCCAATCTGAACCAGCACCGGCGGCAGGCCCGTTACATCGGCAAACACCGGCGAGGCCATGGGATGATTAGGCAGGGCATCGCCAAGGAAGGTACGGGCCAGGAAATCCAGTCCGGCTTTGGTGTTCAGGGGATCCAGGCCTTCTCTGTTGGTCATGGAGACGCCGGTGTGTTCAAGGTTGGCCCAGGGGGAAATCGAAACTCCGCCGGCCGGAAGCGGCAGGCCCTTGTTGCGTGCCGCCACCATTACGGTAACTACCATCGCACCGCCCGCAGACTCGCCGGCCAGCACAATTTTGCTGCCGTCAAAACCCTGCTCAATCAACCACTCATAGGCACGAACGGTATCGGTAACCGGCGTGGGGAATGGATACTCGGGCGCCAGACGGTAATCCGGCATGTACACCCGTGCGCCCAGCATGCTGGCATAGTTGCCACCAATACCGTGATAGCCCGCCGGTTCGCCGACAATATAAGCCCCACCGTGGATGTACATCACGATGGCATCTGTTTCAAGGTTATCAGGCGTCACCAGCGTGCCCGGTACGCCACCCATGTCGACATCCGTAAAGCTGACGCCCGCAGGCGCAGGGTTTTTAGCCAGCATACGCGTGTACGCGTCACGCACTTCGCGCATAGGCGTGACGGTGTCTTCACCGGTAAGAATCGGACCCAGATCGACCAGACTTTCTGACCATTCTTTTACGGCTTGCCTGGTGTGTTTATTCAGCATTGTCATTCCTGTTTGTATTTGCGTTGAAAGAGAACAAGATCCTATGATAGATAAACATTTGGGGAATGTGCTTCCCATATCAGGGTACAGTCACGCCCGTATTGAATGAGATAAATTAAGCATGGAAATCAACAGCATTGGTGATATCGCGGCGTTCGTGGCAGCCGTAAAAGCCGGGAGTTACACCCATGCAGCGGGTTCCCTTGGTCTGACGCGCTCCGCCATTGGCAAAAGTATTGTCAGGCTGGAAACGCGCATGGGGGTTCGCCTTCTTAACCGTACCACCCGGAGTCTGAGTCTTACCGATGAGGGGAGGGTCATGTACGATCGTTGCCGACAGATACTGGATGACCTGGAAGAGGTCGATGCCGCCATGGCCATGCGCAGGGGGAAGCCATCGGGGACGCTCCGGCTGAGCGCGCCGCTTTCATTTGGTCAGCGACACATTCTTCCCGTTCTCGATGCTTATCTGAAAAAGTGGCCGGAACTTCGTGCGGAGGTCTCCTTTACGGACAGGTTTGTCGATCTGATTGAAGAGGGGTTTGATATTGCCATTCGCATTGGTGAACCCCGCGATGACTCACGAATTCTTACCCGCACAATCGCTTCTCAACGTATTGTCACCTGTGCGTCGCCCGAATACCTGTCCTTACGGGGTGCTCCAAAGACCCCTGCGGAATTAGCCGGACATGACACGATCTTTCTTCTGAGTGCAGAGAAGAGGCGAAGCTGGCATTTTGCCACTCCCGAAGGCACTTTTGTCTATGAAGGACCCGGCCGGCTTAACCTCGACAGTTCGGAAGCCATGCGGGCATCGGCAATTTCCGGGTTTGGCATCGTTCACCTGCCGACCTATTTGCTTGCGGATGATGTCCGTAGCGGCAAGCTGGTGCCTGTGCTGGAGGAATATCCTTTCCCGCCTGAACCTGTGCGGATCATCTATCCCAGCAAACGACACTTATCCCCACGGATCCGCGCCTTTATTGACCTGCTGGTTGAACGTTGGGAGCCGGGAGTTCCCTGGGAACAGGGTTAAACTTCCGCTGCTCGCTCATTGCGAACCTTTAGTAACCAGAGGTCCGCTTCCGCTGTGTGCCAGGAGCGGGCTTTGCAATTTGAAAAGTGTGCTAAAAATTAAGTTTATAAACTTTGTAAATTCCCTAAACGTCAAAATAGAAGAGCGAAAAATGCAAATTAAAAAGCTAATGGACCACCCTGTTTATCTTGCACAAACTTCAGGCTTACTTTTTAGGGAATGGTCTTGCCTGCCTTTATGGGCAGACGAAGAAAAAATTCGAGCACGGCTCATTGAGCGTAATTCTTCTGATGAGCGCCAGGTTACCCTGATCGTGATTGATGCAGAAAACAACGTTATCGCAGCAGGTAGTCTCATTCACTTTGAGCTTAGTGATATCCCCCAGCGCATGCACTGGCTGGGAGAAGTCATCACCACGCCTTCACATCGCGGTCAGGGATTAGGATCCGCGCTGGTTAAAGAATTGATTAAACATGCATCTGAGCAAAATATTGCTGAACTATGGCTTTACACGCCGGACATGCAGTCTTTGTACCGAAAGCTGGGATGGGAGGATAAAGAGATTCGGATTGTGGCCGGAGAAACCGTTACCGTGATGGCCTTAAATTTGCGCAAATAATAAATTATTTTAAGCTCGATTGCGCTTGAATCTCCACGGCATCGGCAGCCATCTTTTAAGCTGGCTACCGTATTTATGCCCATCAAAGAACTCAGGTAACGTCCGCTCACACCTTCGACTCAATGCGCTGGATGGCGTGATTTATTGCTGGTAACTTGTGGCTGTTTTCCAAAAAGGAATTTCAAATGACTACTGAAATGCAGGACGATAATATTAATATTCGTGCCGCCAGGAATAGCTATTTAATAATTATTGCCAGATTTATCTCTGATTTTGGCGCTTTTCTGAATATGGTGGTGCTATCCACCTATGTGTACTTGCTGAGTCAGAGTGTAATGCATGTGAGCATATTCCTGGCCTGTAGGGTGACTGGAGGGATCGTCGCCAGTGCAGTGGGTATTCCTTTTTTTCGCCGTTTTCACGGGCGCTTATCTTTAGTGGTTTTTGACCTTACGCGCGCTGCGCTATTAGCCTTGCTGTTAATTTTACCTGCGTCTACCCAGCTTTATATATTGCCTTTCATTGCGCTGGGTATTGGACTGGGAAATTCGATGTTTGCAATCGGTCTTAACAGTCAACTTCCCTGGTGGGTCAACGAATCCCGGCGTGTATCAACAAACGCTGGGTTAACTTCTGCATCCGCTATGGGGGCTGTTGCGGGAAGCCTGGTGTCGGGGATCCTCCTGGCGACAAGTGGTTATCAAATTGTGTTTGCCGCGAATATTGTGACTTACCTGGTGGCCGGGTTATGCATACTGCCTTTACGCTTTTTGGTGCATCCCGTTGCGAGTGCAACAAATCCGCATCGTAAAGAATGGCGTAATCTGGTCACCGGGTTGCGAACGACTCCGCTGTTGGCCGGCATGTTGCTGGTAACGATGGCCGATACTTTAGGCAGTGCTGCCCACAACGTAGGCTTTCCCATTATCTCCGAGCTTTTGACACCAGAATCAGCCGGGAAAACTATGGGGCTTTTGCTGGCAGTTTGGGCTGCTGGGAAATTCGCCGGGGCGCGTCTGGCAAACTCTCT
Source organism: Erwinia sp. QL-Z3 (assembly GCF_004551645.1). Taxonomy (NCBI): domain Bacteria; kingdom Pseudomonadati; phylum Pseudomonadota; class Gammaproteobacteria; order Enterobacterales; family Erwiniaceae; genus Erwinia; species Erwinia sp. QL-Z3. The sequence continues at coordinate 4,455,041 of NZ_CP037950.1, read as the reverse complement.
GTTAGTGCGTAGCGGGATGCGTACGGACAGGCTTTTTTTCTGTGGCGTGGCATCTATGTCACTGGGTTTTATCTTTACCTTTCAACAAACTGGCATCCCACCGGCACTGATTTTTATCGCACTGGCAGGTGTGGGGGATGGACTGGCGGACGTAAGTCTGATTTCGCGTATCCAAAGTGAGCCTGAATCATTGCGGTTGCCTGTTTTTAGCCTGATGACACTCCTGCAAATGACAGGGTTTGGCGTTGGGATGTTAATTGTTGCGCCATTTTATATCTGGTTTACCCCCGCAGTGGTCATTGTCATTTTTCATGGCATCCCATTACTGACATTAACAGCCGTACTGCTTTACGTTCGTACTCGCTTAATCGAGCGAAATCACCCGTGAAGGACTGAGTGACCCAAACGCTGCCTTTCCCCGTACCGGCAGCGCAGAACTTGAAAAGCAAAAAGCCCGCTCAGGTTTCCCTGAGCGGGCTTTTCAATGTATGGCTCCTCTGACTGGACTCGAACCAGTGACATACGGATTAACAGTCCGCCGTTCTACCGACTGAACTACAGAGGAATTGTTTCAACGGGGCGCATGTTATCGGCAGCACCGCCGCTTGTCAAAGGGCGAATGCAAAAATCGCGTGCGTTTGCTGGCAAAACCAGCGAATCGTCGTTTTTGCCACCCACCTGCTCAAAATGCAATCTCATGCGCCAGATCTCACTTTGATCGGAATCCTTTGCCGATGTTAGAGGTGTGTCAAATTTTTGTTATTTGTCGATTTTAAAACAGGCGTTTCGGTGGTTTCATATTGAAAATTTCATATGACGTTATTATGAAACAAATGAACTGGTTCGCAGGCTGATGGTAACGGGCGGCCAGATTAAGATCGAAATAGCAGGTTTAACATGATGATTTACTACGAGTAATTGAAAGGAGCGTTTCCAGCAGTCGGGTCTTACCTTAAGCATGATTTACCCTACATTTTACTGAAGCCGTCGGTGAAGTTGAGTGAATGTAAAAGAAATTTTCATTCGATGTAACAACCAGCCTGCGCATACTAATGATAAAAAGGGCTTAGCCATGAACGTGAAAAAAACGATTTTAGCGTCGCTGTTAGTGTGTATGTTACCCGTTTCCGTCTTCGCAAAAGATTTGCAGGTCGGTGTTTCTATGGCGCTGTTTGATGACAACTTTCTGACTATTCTGCGTACCTCCATGCAGAAAGAGATGCAGAAAGAGGGCGTGAAAGGGCAGGTTGAAGACGCTAAGGGTGATGTCGCACAGCAGCTTTCCCAGGTGCAGAACTTTATCGGTCAGGGCGTTGACGCCATCATCGTCAACCCGGTGGATACCAACGCCGTGAAGCCGATTATGGACCTGGCGGCGAAAGCCAGCATCCCGCTGATCTTCGTGAACCGCGAACCGGCTCAGCCGCTGGTGGACAAAATGGCCTATGTTGGCTCGGATTCTGAGCTGGCCGGTCGTCTGCAGATGGAAGCGCTGGCAAAAAACATGAACTATAAAGGCAACGTCGCCATCCTCCTCGGTGACCTTGCCAACGAATCCACCCGTAAACGTACCGCCGGCGTGAAAGCGATCATCGCCAAATACCCAGGTATGAAAGTCACCAAAGAACAAACCGCTAAATTCACCCGTAACGATGCCGTCGATGTGGTCAGCAACTGGTTAACCGCCGGTGATGACATCAACGCGATTGCCGCTAACAACGATGAAATGGCGATCGGTGCCCTGCAGGCGTTGGGTAAAAACGATTCTCACATCCTGGTTGCCGGTGTCGATGGTACGCCAGATGCATTGCAGATGATTAAAAACGGCAAGATGGTCGCGACCGTGTTCCAGGATGCCAAGGGTCAAGGCGAGGGTGCAGTGAAAACTGCGGTGAAGTTGGCCAATGGTGAAAAAGTGCAGAAGATCGTGGATATCCCATTCCAGCTGATCACCAAAGACAACTACGAAAAATTCACCAGCATGAACCAAAAATAACCCCGCCGTACGGAGGTGAAGAATGGCCGCATATGCGCTTGAAGCCGAAGGCATCAGCAAGTTTTTTCCGGGCGTAAAAGCATTAAGTAATGTCTCTTTACGCGTGAAGGCAGGAACTGTCCATGCGCTGATGGGCGAAAATGGCGCGGGCAAATCCACTTTAATGAAGTGCCTCATCGGGATTTACCGTCCCGATGAGGGACAAATAAAAGTTAAAGGGGAGCCGGTGCAGTTTGTCGACACCATGGACGCGCTGCGTTCAGGTATCTCGATGATCCATCAGGAACTCAATTTAGTCCCTCATATGACCGTTGCCGAAAATATCTGGCTGGGTCGTGAGCCGATGAAGTATGGCTTTGTCGACCACGGCAAACTCAACAAGATGACCAAAGAGCTGCTGGCGAAACTGAATATTCGCCTGACGCCGGAGCGGATGGTGGGGGAGTTAAGCATCGCTTCCCAGCAGATGGTGGAGATTGCCAAAGCGGTGTCGTGGAATGCCGACGTGGTGATCATGGACGAACCGACCTCGGCGCTGACCGAAACGGAAGTCTCGCACCTGTTTGCCATCATTCGTGACCTGCGTGAGCAGGGCAAAGCCATCATCTATATCAGCCACAAAATGGATGAGATCTTTGCCATTACCGATGAAGTCAGCGTGTTCCGTGATGGCGCGTGGGTGGGCAGCGACAGTACCGCCAGCTATTCCCGCCAGTCACTGATTACCCAGATGGTGGGGCGCGAACTGACCCAGCTGTTCCCGAAATTCAACAATGATATTGGCCAGGACGTGCTGACGGTACGCAATCTGTATCGTAAGGACGTGTTCCATGACATCAGCTTCAGCGTGCGTCGCGGTGAAATCCTCGGCGTGGCCGGGCTGGTGGGTGCCGGCCGCAGTGAGGTGATGGAAAGCCTGTTTGGCATGACCAGCATCGACGGCGGCGAAATCCTGATTGACGGCGTGCCAACCAAAATCGACTCGCCTTCCACGGCAATTGAAAAAGGGCTGGCGTTCCTGACCGAGGATCGCAAAAAGTCCGGGCTGTTCCTGGTGCTGTCGGTGATGGAGAACATGAGCATCGTCAACATGCCGGAGTACAGCAGCAAGGGCGGTTTCGTCAGTCATGTGCAGATGGCGAAAGACTGCATGGAGCAAATCCGGCGACTGAACATCAAAACGCCGACCATGGACCAAATCATCAACAACCTGAGTGGCGGTAACCAGCAGAAGGTGCTGATTGCGCGCTGGCTGCTGGCGCAGCCAAAAGTCCTGATCCTCGATGAGCCAACACGCGGCATCGATGTGGGCGCCAAGGCGGAAATTTACCGCCTGATAAGCGAACTGGCGAACCGTGGCGTCGCCATCATTATGGTCTCTTCTGAACTGCCTGAGATTCTGGGCATGAGTGACCGGGTGATGGTGATGCACGGCGGTCGTATTACCGGCATCCTCGATAAAGAAGAGGCTGACCAGGAAACCATTTTGTCGTTGGCGTCCGAGTAAGGACGTAAGGTAACCCTATGAGTGATGTAAAAATGACAACTCAACAGCCGGCCCCCTCGGCTTCTGTATTCTCGAGTCTGAAAGGCAAATTGCCGAAAGACACCGGTATCTTTATCGTGATGGTCGGCATTGCGCTGATCTTTGAAGCCTTCGGTTGGTATGTGCGTGACCAGTCGTTTCTGATGAACCCAAATCGCCTGGTGCTGATCGTGCTGCAGGTGGCGATTATCGGGATCATTGCCGTGGGGGTGACGCAGGTCATTATTACCACGGGGATCGACCTGTCGTCCGGGTCGGTGATTGCGTTAACTGCGGTGGTGGCGGCCAGTCTGGCACAAACCTCCGACAGCCTGACGCCAATGTATCCGTCGCTGGTGAACCTGCCTGCGGTGGTACCGATTGTCGCGGGGGTGGGGGTCGGGTTCCTCGCTGGGGTGATCAACGGCGTGCTGATCACCCGCACCGGCATCCCTCCTTTTATTGCCACACTGGGGATGATGGTATCGGCGCGTGGTCTGGCACAGTATTACACCCAGGGTAACCCCATCAGCTTCCTGTCTGATGGCTTCACCTCGATTGGTCAGGGCGCGATGCCGGTGATCATCTTCCTGGTGGTGGCGGTGATCTTCCACATTGCCCTGAAGCACACCCGTTACGGTAAATATGTTTACGCCATTGGCGGCAATATGACCTCGGCGAAGGTGTCCGGGATTAACGTTAACAAATACCTGATCATCGTTTATACCATCGCCGGTGGCCTGTCCGGTCTGGCCGGTGTGGTGCTGGCAGCGCGCGTCAGTAGCGGCCAGTCAAGCATGGGGATGTCATACGAACTGGATGCGATTGCCGCAGCGGTTATCGGCGGCAGCAGCCTGATGGGCGGCGTCGGTCGCATCACCGGTACGCTGATTGGTGCGGTGATTCTGGGGCTGATCAAGAGCGGCTTCACCTTCGTCGGCGTCGATGCTTACGTGCAGGACATCATTAAAGGCATCATCATCGTGGCCGCGGTTTCCATCGATATGTACCGCAACCGCAAGAAACGCTAAGTCATTCTGCAACACATGCTCAGGGCCAGAACATCACTGTTCTGGCCCTTTCGACGACGTGGTAACGGTTACATGCACGCCTGGACAGCATTTTTTGCACCAATGCAGTGCGTTTCACCCCTCGGCACTCCCCGCATCGTTAGTAATAAAAATGATTAACCCTAAAGGGGTAATCAGATTCTCTTATTTTACCGCCTGTTAGCCATAAGCTGACCCTGATAACTCCCCTTAAGAAAATTCTGGCACGGTGATTGCAATTATCTCCGTGCACCAGAGTGAAAACTTATTTCTTACGCCAGTGAAAATGGCATTCGGGGATCCGTGACGGAGGCAACATGAACTTACGACGACTCAAATATTTCGTAAAAATCGTCGACATCGGCAGCCTGACTCAGGCCGCAGAAGTCCTGCATATTGCACAGCCTGCCCTCAGCCAGCAGGTCGCGACGCTTGAGAATGAACTGGACCAGCAATTGTTGATCCGCACCAAGCGTGGCGTGACGCCAACCGAAGCGGGCAAGATCCTGTATTCCCATGCCCGGACCATTTTGCGCCAGTGTGAGCAGGCGCAGACCGCGGTGATTAATGCCGGTCAGTCACTGAATGGTCAGGTCTCTATCGGACTTGCACCGGGCACCGCAGCGTCCTCGCTGACCATGCCTTTACTGCAAACCGTGCGTGAGCAATTTCCGGATGTGCTGGTCTATCTGCATGAGAACAGCGGCTCGTCATTAAACGAAAAAGTGATGAATGGGCAACTTGACATGGCGGTGCTCTACGATCGTGCGCCTACGGCTGGCATCACCAGCATGCCGCTGATGAAAGAAGAATTGTATCTGGTTGGCGCTACGGACTGTCCTGGACAGACCATTGATCTGGCCGACGTGGCGCTGATGAACCTGTTCCTGCCGCGTGATTACAGCGCCGTGCGTAAACGCGTTGATGAAGCCTTCTCACTGCGTCGCCTCAGCGCCCGCATTATCGGTGAAATCGAATCTATCGCCACGCTGACCGCCGCCGTTTCCAGCGGAATGGGTGTCACCGTGCTGCCAGAATCTGCTGCCCGTGCGCTGGTCAGTTCGACCAATGCGTGGATGGCGCGAATTAACAGCCCAACGCTGAATCTGCCGCTGTCGCTGAACGTCTCTGCCCGCGTGCCGCTGTCGCCATCGGCGCAGGCGGTGAAAAATATTCTGTTATCGCTGCTGAACAAGCCGGTGGTCGAAGACCGCGAACTGATGTTAGTGAGCTAATCCCCTCTGTCGGGCGCGCGGTTGCGCGCCTCACTTCTTAGCACTAAAAAGCATATAAAACCTTTTTTTATTATTTGTTGATATCGATTAGCCTCCTTAACATGTCGTTATCCAACAGAAAATAGAAAGGGGCGCGCGCGTGAATTTTCAACAGCTTAAAATCATCAGGGAAGCCGCACGCTGCGACTTTAATCTTACCGAAGTTGCCAATACGTTATTCACTTCGCAATCCGGCGTCAGTCGCCATATCCGGGATCTGGAAGATGAACTGGGCGTGGAGTTGTTTATCCGTCGTGGCAAACGCCTGCTCGGCATGACCGAACCCGGTAAAGCGCTGTTGACCATTGCTGAACGCATCCTCGATGAAGCGGGCAAGGTGCGCCGCCTGGCGGACGTCTTCACCAATGAATCCAGTGGGGTGCTGACCATCGCCACCACCCACACCCAGGCACGCTATTCTTTGCCGAAGGTGATCAAAGCCTTCCGCGCGCTCTATCCCAATGTCCGCGTTGAACTGAATCAGGGATCTCCGCAGGAGATCGTTACCATGCTGGCCGCGGGCGAAGCCGATGTCGGGATCGCCAGCGAGCAGGTAGTGAATAACCCGGCGCTGGCCGCTTTCCCGTGGTTTAACTGGCATCATGCGCTGCTGGTGCCGAAAGGGCATGAGCTGGAGCAGCAGCAGCCGGTCTCACTGGAAGCGCTGAGCCGCTATCCGTTAATTACCTACCGCCAGGGCATCACCGGACGTTCGCGCGTTGACCGCGCCTTCCATTCTGCCAGCCTGAAGCCGGACATCGTGTTAAGCGCGCAGGATTCCGACGTGGTGAAAACCTATGTCGAATTAGGCTTAGGCGTCGGCGTGCTGGCCGACCAGGCCTGCCAGCTGGATGAGCATTCGTCGCTGACCCGACTGGAAGCCAAGCATCTGTTCGAGTCCAATACCGTCTGGCTGGGGCTGAAGCGCGGCCAGCTGCAGCGTAACTTTGTCTGGCAATTCCTTGAGTTGTGCAACGCCAATCTGTCGCTGGAAGAGATTAAGCGCCAGGCGCTGGCGGTCACCACCGAGGAGCCGGTACTCGACTTCCAGATCTGACCGTTCAGGCTCGCCTGAAGCAAAAAGAGTTGAAAAAGAAGCGCAAATACGCCCATTCTCATCACCCGAGATGGGCGTTTTTTTTGCCTTCAGCCGTAAAGGAAAAAGCATGAGTTACCCGATTTGCGCACTGCAGGACCGGCATCTTCAACAGGCCTTTGCTCTGACCCAACACCTTAAGTGGCCGCACCGGCTGGCCGACTGGCAACAGGCGCTGCAGCTGGGCGAGGGGATCGCCGTGGAACAGGATGGTGAACTGCTGGGCACGACAATTTTCTGGCGCTGGGGTGAGGATTACGCGTCGATTGGACTGGTGATTGTCGCCGACCAGGCGCAGGGCAAAGGGATTGGCAAGCAGCTGATGCAAACCGCGCTGCAAAAGCTGGAAGGGCGCAACGCGCGCCTGCACGCCACGGAAATGGGGCAACCGCTGTACGAGAAGCTGGGTTTTGTCGCCTGTGGGCACATTGAACAGCATCAGTGCCGTGAACTGGCCGAAGTGATCCCGCTGTTACCTGAACAGGGTCAACTGCTGCGGCCTGCCTGCCGTGACGATTTGGCGCTGATGACCACGTTGGATCGTCAGGCGCACGGTCAATACCGGCCGCAGCTTATCGACACCCTGTTCGACAGCGCAGAGCGTATTTTACTGCTGGAAGAGCAGGGCACGGTGCAAGGTTTTGCCTGCCTGCGGCGTTTTGGTCACGGCTATACCATTGGGCCGGTGATCTGCCGCGATCTCCCGCGTGCGAAAGTGCTGATTAGCGCGCTGCTGGCGGGATTGCAGGGGCAGTTTGTTCGCCTGGATACCAGCAGCGAAACCGGCCTCGGCGACTGGCTTAATACGCTGGGTTTGCTGGAAGTTGACCGTCCGGTGGCGATGATCCACGGCAAACCCTGGCAGCCGCAAGGAATGCTGGCGTTTGGCTTAATGTCGCAGGCGATGGCCTGATGAATATCCTCTATAAATCCGCCTCTGAACGCGGCGAACTGTGGGCGGATTTGCTGGCGAAACTGGCCCCGGACGCCAGCTTCCGCCAGTGGCCAGACATCGGCGATCCTGCAAGCATCGACTATCTGGTGGCCTGGCAGCCGCCGGAGGAGATCTTGCAGCAGTTCCCGAATCTGAAGGTGCTGTTCTCGGTGGGTGCCGGGGCCGACCAGTTTGATTATTCCCGCCTGCCGCCAGAACTGCCGGTGGTGCGGATGATCGAACCGGGCCTGACCCAGGGCATGGTGGAATACGTCACCTTCGCCGTGCTCGGTTTGCACCGCAATATGCCACGCTATCTGCATCAGCAGCGTCAGCAGCTGTGGCTCGGCCATGGCAGCAAACCCGCTGCAGACTGTCGGGTGGGGGTGATGGGCGTGGGTGAACTGGGCGAGGCGGCCTTAGCGCCGCTGGTGCAACTGGGCTTCGACTGTGCCGGCTGGAGCCGCTCGGCCAAAGCCATCCCCGGCGTCAGCAGCTTTGTCGGTGACGCCGAGCTTGGCGCGTTTCTGGCACGCAGCGATATCCTGATTTGCCTGCTGCCGCTGACGCCCGCCACCGAAGGCATTCTTGATGCCAGGCTGTTCAGCCAGCTGCCGCCGGGCGCGTCGCTGGTGCAGGTGGGGCGCGGCAAGCACCTTCATCATCAACACCTGCTGGACGCGCTGGAAAGCGGTCAGCTGCAGGCGGCGGTGATTGACGTCACTTCGCCAGAACCGCTGCCGCAAGATCATCCGTTCTGGACCCATCCAGCCATCTGGCTGACGCCGCATATCGCCAGCCAGACCCAGCCCGAAAGTGCGGTGCGCGCGCTGCTGGAGAATATTCGCCGCTTTGAACGGGGCGAAACGATGATCGGCCTGGTTGACCGGTCGCGCGGCTATTAAGCAGAAAAAAGCCGCCACGGAATCTTCGCTAAATCCTTCATCCGCCCGGCTGCCGCGGCTCCGCGCCGGTCGGGACATACTTTCGCACAAAGCAACCAGGCAGCGAGGCGTTTCAGCAACTACGCTTTGGGTCATGCTTTTCCCCACTGCGTTCGTGGTGGGGTTCTCATTTTCAACACTGCAGAACTGAGGATAACAACATGGCTACTGACAAGAATCCCGTCTGGTTTATTACCGGCTGCTCAACAGGTTTTGGGCGCGAACTGGTAAAAGAGCTGTTGAAACAGAATTACCGCGTGGTGGTCACCGCGCGGGATAAATCAAAAATTGAGGATTTGGTGACCGGCGTGGAAGATCGCGCGCTGGCACTGGCGCTGGACGTGACCGACAGCAGCACCATTAAAAAAGGGGTTGAGGCGGCGCTGGCGAAATTCGGCACCATCGATGTGCTGGTCAATAACGCCGGCTATGGCTATCAGACCTCGGTGGAAGAGGGTGAAGAGCAGGAAATTCGCGCCCAGTTTGATGCCAACGTCTTTGGCCTGTTTGCCATGACCCGCGAAGTGCTGCCGACCATGCGTAAAGCGGGCAGCGGACACATTATCAATATCACCTCGGTGGCGGGCATTATTGGCTTCCCAGGCTCGGGCTATTACTCTGCCAGCAAACATGCGGTAGAAGGCTGGTCAGATTCCCTGCTGGCGGAAGTCGGGCCGTTAGGCATTCACGTCACCTGCGTCGAGCCGGGACCGTTCCGCACCGACTGGGCCGGTCGTTCACTGCATCAGACGCCAAGCAAAATTAATGATTACGAGGAAACCGCCGCCGCCAGGATGAAAGGCACCTCCGAAAACAGCGGCAAGCAGGCGGGCGATCCGGTGCGCGCCGCGCAGGCCATGATTGCCATCACCCACACCGACGATGCGCCACGGCATCTGGTGATGGGCGCCTGGGGTCACGATGCGGTAACGGCGAAACTCAAAGCGCGTCTTTCCCAGGTTGAAGCCTGGAAAGATACCTCGGTCGGCACTGATTTTCCGAAATGATTTTTTCCCGAGAACGCCGTCAGGCGTTCTCTATTTTGTGCATATAAAGAGCAATATCTGGTTATCAGCACAAAAATCAGGGATAGCTATTTTCCGGCATAAGTTACCCTTTATTTGTATTTCTCTTTTTCCCGCTAAAAATGATAAACCTTTCCCCGTTGAATTATTCACCGTCACTCCACATTAGTTAAAAACTTATTATGCAAACATGGATTTATTTATCCAATGTGGATTGCGGTTAAGATGCACTTAAAATAGTTATATAGTCACACGACTGAATTAATTAAATTATCTTATTTACGAATGGGAAAATAATGAAAGCTATCGTATTGCGTGAGCACGGTGGTAATGAATCACTGCGCCTTGAAAATGACTTCCCCAATCCGACTCCCGGTATTAACGACGTCATCATTGACGTTAAAGCCTCTTCACTTAATTACCATGACGTATTTACTCGTCGCGGAATGCCCGGCATCCAGCTTGAATTCCCTATTATTATTGGCCTTGATGTTGCCGGCGAAATTATTTCTCTGGGCGACAACGTCACTGGCTGGCAGGTGGGGGATCGGGTGCTGGTGGATCCGCTTAATCGCGTGGACGGTGGGCTGATTGGCGAAACCAGCCACGGTGGGCTTGCCGAGCGATGCCGCGTGCCGGCACATCAGTTGATCAAACTTCCTGACGGCGTGTCATTTGCCGAAGCGGCGGCGTTGCCAGTGGCTTACGGCACGGCGTGGCGCATGATGCAGACTATCGGCCAGATCCAGCCGGGTGAGAAAGTGCTGATCCTCGGCGCCAGCGGCGGCGTAGGCGTATGCGCGGTGCAACTGGCCAAACTGGCCGGGGCTTGGGTTATTGCCTGTGCCGGATCGGCCGAAAAAGCCGCACGCTTGAGCGAGCTGGGTGCCGATGAGGTCATCCTCTACCGCGAACAAGACTTTATGAAGACGATCTTTGCCCGCCACGGTAAACCGGCGCGCCGACGCGGTGCTGAGGTGCCAGGAGGCGTCGACGTGGTGGTGAACTTTACCGGCGGCGACAGCTGGGTTAACTCCCTGCGAACCCTGCGTATTGGAGGCCGTTTGCTGACCTGTGGCGCAACCGCGGGCTATGCCCCGCCGGAAGACCTGCGCTACATCTGGACCTATGAACTGCAAATCCGGGGCTCAAACGGCTGGGAGCGTGAGGATCTGCACGCGCTGCTGGACCAGGTGGCCGCAGGCAAACTCAAGGCGGTAATCGATCGCCAGTGGCCGCTAGCACAAGGTGCGGAGGCGCTGGCCTCACTGGAACAGCGTCAGGTCTTTGGCAAGGTGGTGGTGGCATGACTCAGCGGCTGGATGCTAATCGACTTAGCGAAATCTTTCGCGACTCTCCCTTTATTCACTGGCTCAATCTGACGGTTGAAGACGTGGACTATGAGGCGCAAACCCTGACGGTCAGCGTGCCAATGCGCCCTGATTTCGAGCGTAAAGCCGGCTCGGGCCAATGGCACGGCGGCCCGCTGGCCTCGGTCATTGATACGGTCGGCGATTTCGCGCTGGGCATGCTGCTGGGACAGGGCTTACCGACCATCAACTTCCGCGTGGATTATTTGCGCCCGGCGATTGCCACCGATTTGACCGTGGTTGCCCGCGTGCGACGTCTGGGCCGTACCGTTGGTGTGGCTGACATTGATGTTCTGAATCGGCAGGGCCAAGTGGTGGCCTTGGGTCGCGCCAGCTACGCCACGCAGATCCAGGGAGAAAAAGCATGACCATGAATCTTCAACGCCGCCGTTTTCTGGCATTAACGGCGGGTGGCACCGCGCTGATGGCGACCGCTAAACTCAGCGGCTTTTCACTGCTGTCGCAGGCCGTTGCGGCCACCGTTAGCGCCGAAGTCCCGAAGCGCGGCGGCACCGCGGTGATATCTTGGGGTGGACTGGAGCCACAGGCGCTGTATGTGCCCGGCGGCGGCGGTTCGGCACCTTTTCAGACCTCAACAAAAATTCTCGAACGCCTGCTGAAGCTTGATAACCATCTGGTGTTCCAGCCGGTGCTGGCCGAAAGCGTCACGCCGTCAGCGGACTTCAAAACCTACACCTTAACGCTCCGACAGGGCGTGAAGTGGCACGACGGGCAGGACTTTACGGCGGATGACGTGGTGTTCAACGCGCTGGCGCACTGGAAAGCGCTGTCGGCAGGGATTGCATTGAAATCCCTTACCCGCGCAGCAGCGCTCGATCCCTATACCGTGCAGCTCGATTTCGATGTGCCGGTCCCCGAATTTTTCCTGAAATCCACCCTGGCAGGTCAGTATCAGCTGGTGTTACCAAAGCACCTGTATGCCGGTCAGGATCTGCTGACCAATCCGCTGAATAATCGCCCGGTGGGCACCGGTCCGTGGAAGTACAGCAACTGGGTACGCGGCAGCTACGTCGAATATGCCCGCAATGAAACCTACTGGGGCCAGGGTCAGCCGTGGCTGGATAAACTGATTGTCCGCTGGTGGGCCGATGCCGCCTCACGCACTGCTGCGCTAGAAACTGGCGAGTTGACCATCGGTTATTCCAATCCGGTCCCGGCCAGAGAAATTGACCGGCTGGTGAAAACCGGCGAGGTGGTGTTGGATACCGGAGGCTATGAAAACTCGGCCTGGACGGTCAGCGTCGAGTTCAACCAGCGCCGCGAGCACGTCAAACGCCGGGAAGTGCGTCAGGCGCTGCTGCATGCCATCGATCGCCAGTTCATTATCAACACCATCTACTTTGGCCGCGGCAAAGCGGCGATCTCGCCAATTTTCAGCAGCAATTCGCTGTTCTTCACCGCCGACGTGCCGACCTATGACTTCAATCCGGAGAAGGCGAAGCAACTGCTGGATCAGGCTGGTTTGCCGCTGAAAGACGGCAAGCGCTTTAGCGTCAACCTGCTGGCGGCGGCCTGGTTTGAAGAAAACGCCAAGCTCGGGCAATACCTTAAGCAGGCGCTGAATGATATCGGCATCGAGGTGCGGCTGGATTCGGTCGATCGCGCCACTGCCCTGAAGCGTATTTACAGTGATTATGACTACGATATTGCCGTGTCAAATTACACCTCGCCAATCGAACCGGTGCCGACGGTAACGCAATTTTTTACTACCGACGGCATCGTAAAAGGCGCGGCCTTCCGTAACGCCACGGGATACAGCACCCCGGAAATGGATCGGCTGGTCGCCAGCATTACTGTGGAAACCGATGAGGCGAAGCGCAAGGCGCTGGTGCACCAGTTCGCGCAGCTTGCCAGTACCGACGTGCCGATTGTTCCGCTGGTGGAGATGCAGTCGTTCACCCTGGCGCGTAAAAACGTCCGTCAGTTGACCACCGATGCCAACGTGCAGGGGACGTCGCTTAACGATATCTGGCTGGCGGGGTAGCCTGTGCTGAGACTGATTGTTCGACGGATCCTGCAAGGGATCCCGCTGTTGCTGGGGGTGATCATCATCAACTTCCTGCTGATCAAACTGGTGCCCGGCAGTCTGCTGGATGTGATGACCGCGGAGCAGCAGGTGACCGATCCGGCAATGATTGCCCGGCTGCGTCACCTGTACGGCATGGATCAGTCTGCCTTTATGCAGCTGGTGAAATATATCGTCTCGGTGCTGCAGTTCGATTTGGGCTATTCATACCGGCAAAACATGCCGGTGCTGGACGTGATCCTGACGCATCTTCCGGCCACGCTGATTTTAATGCTGGCGAGTATTTCACTGGCGGTACTGGTGGGGTGCAGTGCGGGCGTGCTGTCGGCTATTCGGGTCAACAGCGTCTGGGATACGTTGATTTCCGCGCTGGCGGTGCTCTGTTTTGCCGCCCCGAGTTTCTGGCTCGGCATCATGATGATCATCCTGTTTTCCGTCAAGTTGGGCTGGTTCCCGGTGGGCGGCATGGAAACCATCGGTGCCAACCTGTCGCTCTGGGGGCACGCGGTGGACATTCTCTATCACCTGACGCTGCCGGCGGTGGCGCTGGGGCTATTCTACGCCGCCACCTATACCCGCGTGATGCGCGCCTCGATGCTGGAAGTCTGGCAGATGGATTTTGTCCGCACCGCGCGGGCGAAGGGGTTAAGTCGCGCCAGAGTGATTATCAGCCACACCCTGCGTAATGCGCTGTTGCCGGTGGTAACGCTGCTGGGCTTACAGCTCGGCACGGTTTTGGGCGGGAGCATCGTGATTGAAGCCGTGTTCAGCTGGCCGGGCATCGGGCAGGTGCTTTTTGACAGCGTGATGAGCCGCAACTATCCGGTGGTGCTGGGGGTATTGGTGCTGAGTTCGCTGCTGGTGATTGCCATCAATATTGTGGTCGACGTGGTCTATTCCCGCCTCGACCCACGTATAAGGAGCTAACGATGTCCGTCATCTCTTTGACAGGTAAACCGGTGCCGGCTCGGGCAGGCTGGGTCAGGCAGTTTTGCCGGCATGGCGGGGCGGTTTTTGGTGCCGTTATCGTGCTGCTGATCCTGCTGGCGGCGATCGGCGCCCCGTGGATTTACCCCACCGATCCGCTGCGTATCGTAGCGGTGCCGGAGATATGGCCGTTTACCGACGGCCACTTTCCGCTGGGCACGGATTCGATGGGCCGCGATATGACCGCGCTGTTGTTTCACGGCGCCCGCGCCACGTTGCTGATTGGCCTCAGCGCCAGCCTGGCGGCAACGCTGATTGGCGTTAGCGTCGGGGCCAGCGCTGCCTGGTTCGGTGGCTGGGTGGATGAAGGGCTGATGCGCGTGGCGGAGCTGTTCCAGATCATTCCTAACGTGGTGTTCGTGCTGACGGTGGTCTCTGTGCTGGGGCCGCAGATGATCAACATCATTATTGCCGTTGGTCTGGTTTCCTGGCAGCCGATTGCGCGACTCACCCGGGCGGAGTTTCTCTCGTATAAAGAGCGTGAGTTTGTGCTGGCCTGCCGGGCCAGCGGCATGAGCGCTTTCAATATCGTTACCAAAGAGATCCTTCCCAACGTGATGCCGCCGGTGATTGTACTGGCCTCGCTGGTGGTGGCGGGGGCGATTCTGTACGAATCGGTGATTGCCTTTTTAGGCCTGGGCGATCCTAACCTTGCCAGCTGGGGACGGCTGGTAGGCGAGGGTCGAACGCTGATCCGCTCGTCATGGTACATCTGCGCAGTGCCGGGCGTGGCAATCATGTTGACGGTGCTGGCGCTCAACCTGATCGGTGATGGTCTGAATGATGCGTTCAACCCAAAATTGCGAGCGCGATCATGAGCAGCGTACTGACCGTCAACCGGCTGAGCATTGAGTTGCGGATTGGGCGCGAGCGGGTCCGGGCGCTGAGCGATCTCTCCTTTTCGATCAATGCCGGTGAAACGCTGGCGCTGGTGGGGGAATCGGGCTGCGGCAAGTCCCTGACCGCGCTGGCGCTGATGGGGCTACTGCCGCAACCGACGGCGCGGGTCAGCGAAGGGAACATCGGCTTTGCTGGCGAGGATCTCACCCGGCTTAGCGACCGCCAGATGCAGCGCCTAAGAGGACGAAAAATTGCGATGATTTTTCAGGATCCGATGAGCGCGCTGAATCCGGTGAAAACCGTCGGTAACCAGCTGATGGAGGTGCTGCGGGTGCATCTGGGGCTGAGCCGGGTTGAGGCCTGTGAGCGTGCGGTGGCGCTGCTGGAAAAGGTACATATCCCGGATCCTCGTCGGCGCATGCAGGAATATCCGCACCGGCTGTCCGGCGGCATGTCGCAGCGGGTAATGATTGCGATGGCCATTGCCTGCCAACCGACGCTGTTAATTGCCGATGAGCCGACCACCGCGCTGGATGTGACCATTCAGGCACAAATCCTTGCCTTGCTGCGCGAGTTGCAACAGGAGACCGGGATGGCGCTGCTGCTGATCACCCACGATCTCGGCGTAGTAGCGGCGATGGCCGATCGGGTGGCGGTGATGTACGCCGGACGCAAGGTGGAGGAAGCCCCGGTGCTGAGCCTATTTGATCATCCGATGCATCCCTATACGCGAGGGTTGATGCGCGCCACCCCGATTTCAGGTGCGGCCGATCAAAAACTGCTGTCGATTCCAGGACGGGTACCTGCGCTGAGCGAATTGCCAGCAGGCTGTGCCTTTTACGATCGCTGTGCCGAAGCCCAGCCAGTCTGTCAGCTGCGCCCGCCTGAGCTGACCCTCTTTGGCGAGCAGCACTTTGCCGCCTGCTTTGTCGCCGCACACCGGGCTGAAACGGTGACGTTGAAGCGTGCCGGAGGAAGAACATGAGCAACGTCCTTGAAGCGCAGGCGATTAGCGTGCGTTACCACACTCCGGAGGGCGACGTTTTTGCCCTTACCGGGGTCGATCTGCAGTTGAAAGCCGGCGAAACGCTGGGGCTAGTGGGGGAGTCCGGCTGTGGTAAATCGACGCTGGGCAAGGCACTGATGCGCCTGATCCCGGCGGAAGGGGTGCTTAACGTGGCGGGCCAAGACGTCAGTCGGTTGCACGGTAAGTCGCTGTTGCCGTTCAGACGGCAGGTGCAAATGGTGTTTCAGGATCCGCAAGGCTCGCTGAACCCTCGCCAGTCGGTGGGAACCAGCATTTCACGGCCGTTACAGGTGGCGGGCTGGCGCAAAAAAGCCATTCAGCAACGGGTGGCCGAGCTGCTGGAGCAGGTTGGCCTCTCGCCCGATTCGGCCCAGCGCTATCCGCACGAGTTTTCCGGCGGACAGCGCCAGCGTATTGGCATTGCCCGTGCGCTGGCAACCGAGCCGCAGGTGGTGATTTGTGATGAACCAGTGTCCGCTCTCGACGTCTCGGTGCGCGCGCAGGTGATTAACCTGATGAAGGATATCCAGCAACGTACCCAGGTGGCCTACCTGTTTATTTCGCACGATCTCAGCGTGGTTGAGTATATCGCCCATCGGGTGATGGTGATGTATCTCGGGCGCATCGTGGAGAGCGGGCCGACGGCCGAACTCTGGCGACGGCCGGCTCATCCCTATACCCAGGCGCTGCTGGCGGCTGCCCCGGTCGCCGATCCCCGTCATCCGCGGGCGGAAGCGCTGTTACAGGGAGAACTACCCAGCCCGCTTTCTCCTCCGACTGGCTGCGCTTTTCATACCCGTTGTCCTCACGCACAGCCTTTGTGCCAACAACAGCGCCCGGCGCTGAACCCTCATTTATCTGAGCGTCAGGTGGCCTGTCATTATCCCCTGAGCTGAATTCGGAGCACCAACATGACAGTACAGATTAATAATCTCGGCGATCTGACCGACCGCCAGCTGGACCAGCAGCGCCCGGCGCTCATCGACCTGCTGGATGCGGCGCAGCCAAGGCATTACAGCCACCAGCAAGTCGATTTGCTGGCCGGTGGGGTGGCGCACTATCTGCAACAGCGCTATCCACGCGGCAGCAGTATCGCCATTGCCTCGCTGAATCGCGCGGAGTACCTGATTGCCTATTTCGGCATAATGCGCGCCGGGCTGGTGGCGGTACCTTTAAATATCAAACTGCCGACCGACACGCTGCTTTATCTGCTGAAAGATGCCGATATCCAGCTGGCGTTTGTCGATGGGGCACGCGCCGGACAGCTGGCAGGTCAGGTCCCGCTGCTGGACTTTGATGACGCGAGCGATGAAGGTTACGCTTCGAAGATCGTGCCGCAAACCTTTACATCGGTGGATGCCGCCGAGGATGAAGTGGCGATGATCCTCTACACCTCCGGCTCGACCGGTCGGCCGAAGGGCGTGCCGCTAACCCATACCGGGCACCGCTGGGCGTTAGCCATCACCCGATTTGGCGGCGTGGAGCCCGACGGCCCGCAGGACCGTTATCTGGTCGCACAGCCGCTGTTCCATATGAATGGATTATTCCTCAGCAAGCGGGTGTTTTCTGCTAACGGTCTGCTGGTGATCCTGCCGTCGTTTACTATCGACAGCTATCTGCAGGCACTGTCCGATTACCGCATCAACATTGTCACCGCCGTGCCCACCATGTTTGCGCGACTGCTGCGCGACAGCGACCGTCTGAAGCAGTACGACTTCAGCGCGCTTAACAAAGTGATGCTGGGATCGGCACCGATGACGCTGGGCCTACTCGACCGCATCAAAACCGCGTTTCCTGGCGCGATCCTTTCGCACGGATACGGCACCACCGAAGCGGGACCGGCGATTTTTGGCCCGCATCCTGACGGCATCAAAACGCCATCGCTGTCGCTGGGGTATCCGCTGTCACAGGATGCGGTGGAGTTGGTCGGGCCGGAGTCACCGTCGAAAGGGATATTACGCATGCGTAATCCGGCGGTGACGCCGGGCTACCATCGCCTGCCGGAAAAAAGCGCGCAGGTGCTGTCGCAAGGCTGGTATGACAGTGGCGATGTGATGCGTCGTGATGAACAGGGCTTTTACTACTTTGTCGGGCGGGCCGACGATATGTTTGTGACCTCCGGTGAAAACATTTACCCGGTGGAGGTGGAAAAGACACTGGAGGCCCATCCGCTGGTTCGACAAGCCTGTGTGGTGCCGTTGCCCGATGAGGAGCGCAGCCAGGTGCCGGTGGCATTTGTGGTCCTGCAGCCGGGGCGTTTACTGAGCGCAGAGGATTTGAAAGCCTGGACGCTGTCCCAGGCACCCGCCTATCAACACCCGCGCCGGATTGCTTTCCTCAACGAGCTGCCGTGGGCCGGCACCAATAAGGTCGATCGCAACCAGCTGATCCAGCGGGCACAGCTTCTTGAGCAGCAAAACGGCTGGGAAACGTCACTGAACGAGGCCGGTGCACAAAACGGGGTTGGGCAGGCGTTGTAGCTAAGAATACCAGGTCGACGACTGTCGGCCTGGATCGGATCACGGATTCGCTAAGCCGCAAACAGTTCCAACGCCGCAATGCGATCCAGCGCGGCCATCAGCAGCTCAGTCTGCACCGTCAGGCTGATGCGAATATACTGACCGGCGTGCTCACCAAATCCATCACCCGGTGCAACCAGCACATGGGCCTCGTGCAGCAGCTTGCCGACAAAATCCTCGCCGCTAAAGCCGTCGGGCACCGGCAGCCACAGGAAGAAGGTGCCTTGCTGTTTCCTCACCGGCCAGTTCATCTCCGCCAGCCTGGTAAAAACCTGTTCACGTCGCTGATGATAGATATCGGCCAGCGCGTCAATGCGTTCGCTCGGCAGCTCCAGCGCGGTGACCGCGGCATCCTGAACGGCGCCATACACGGTACTGTAACTGTGGGTGTGCAGCTTCTTAAAAGCGCTGATAATCGAGGCATTGCCCACCGCAAAGCCAAAGCGCCAGCCGGCCATCAGGAAGCTTTTCGACATGGTATACACCTCGACGCCCCACTGTTTAGCGCCGGGCTGCGACAGCAGGCTGATCGGCCGATCCTGGCGGTGGCTGCCAATCGAGGCGTAGGCAAAGTCATGCAGCAGCGGCAGGTGATAGCTTTCGGCAAATTCCAGCGCGGCCTGGAACAGGGCCGGCGTCGCCATCGCGCCGGTAGGATTGTGGGGATAGTTAAGCACCAGCAGGCCGCCGCGACGGGCGATATCCTCGGGAACCCGGCTGAAGTCCGGCAGGAAACCGCTACTTTCATCGAGTGGAATACCGTAAAAATCGGCCTGCGACTGCCTGGCCGCCGAGCGGTAAAGGGGATAGCAGGGATCGGTGGAAATCAGCACCTGGCCGGGATTAAGCAACGCGCGCGGTATGCCGCTGACCGCAATATGCGATCCCTGAAAAACGGCGATTTCGCGGTCAGGATCGAGTTCCACGCCGTATTCGCGCAGATAAAATGCGGCGATTGCTGCGCGGATCTGCGGTTTTCCCCAGAATGAGGAGTATTCGTGATTGCCGGGATCTTCCGCCGCACTCTGCAGGCTGGCGATGATTTCCGGCGGCGTCGGCTGGCGCGGGCTGCCGGAGGACAGGTCGATCAGCGGCAGCTGCGTGCCGTCGACGTTTGCCGCCAGCTTTTCCAGCACGCCAAATAAATTTTCTTCTAAGTCTTCCACTAATTGCGATGCGGCAAAGTCAGGCATATTCCCCCCGGAAATAAAACGGTTAAGCGGGAAATAATGGCATATCGCCTGAACAGTGAATACGGAAAACCCACGCGGACGTTAGCAGAAATAACGCTATCCATTGCCGGAAAGCGTTAATTCAAATGATGACTATCTTTAGCAGAATTAAGCCCAACGGCAACGGCTTTTTACCTTCAGGATCAAACTTTAGCTGTGATTTAATTACGTTCTTTCATTATCCGCATTAAGGATTTACTGATGAGCAAGTTTGTATTGCAAGGGATCGTCTTTGGCCTGTTATCTTCCGCCGCCGTTCTGGCCACCGCCCATGCTGAAGACAATAAACTGATCCGGGTGGGCTTTAATCCGGGTCCGTATAAAGAGCAGTTCGAGAAAGGCGTCGCGCCCTCGTTAATTAAAAAGGGCTATAAGGTCGAATATAAAGATTTCAGTGACGGCATTCAGGTTAACGATGCGGTCAGCCGTGGCAATATCGAAGCCAATATTATGCAGCACCCGGTCTATCTGAAGTCGGTCAACGATCGCTTAGGCATTGATAACGTCGGCATTGTGCAGGTGCCAACCCCGCCAATGGGACTGTACTCCGGCAAAATATCCTCGCTGACGAAGCCGGCTGAAGGCGCAACGGTGTCGGTGCCGAATCAGGCGTCCAATGAGTATCGCGCGGCGCTGTTATTGCAAAGCATCGGCTGGCTGAAAATCAGCCCGAAAAGCGATCCCGCTACCTTCTCGCAGAAAAACGTCACCGAAAATCCGTACAAAATCGTGCTGAAAGAGATGGATAACGCCCAGCAGGTCCGGGCACTGCCTGATGTCGATTACGGCGTGATCCAGGGCAACTTTGCGGTGTCCAGCGGCATGAAGCTCAGTTCGGCGCTGAAGCTGGAAGATCCCACCAGCAACTTTATCAACATCGTCACCGTGGCGGGCAAAAACAAAGACGCGCCGTTCGCCAAAGATATTATTGCCGGCTATCACTCTGCCGAATTCAAACAGTACATCCAGAGCCACGCTGAGTATCAGGGCTACCTGCTGCCAGACTATTTCAAATGAGTCAGCCAACCATCGCGTTTCGCAACGTCAGCAAAACGTTTTCACGTAACAACGTGGCGTTTCTGGCCCTCGACCGTATCGATCTCACCATCGAAAAGGGCGATATCTTTGGCGTGATTGGCACCAGCGGCGCGGGTAAAAGCACGCTGCTGCGGCTGATCAATCATCTGGAAACGCCAAGCCAGGGCGAGGTGCGGGTCAATGGCGAATCCCTGCAGGGAGTCAGCAAGCCACGACTCAATGAGGTGAAGAAAGACATCGGCATGATCTTTCAGCACTTCAACCTGCTGAATGCCAAAACCGTGTTTCATAACGTGGCGATCCCGCTGATTTTGCAGGGGCGGGATAAGGCGTTTATCCGCACGCGAGTGGAAGAACTGCTGGCGTTTGTCAGTCTGAGCGACAAGGCCAACAGCTTTCCCAACGAACTCTCCGGCGGCCAGAAGCAGCGGGTCGGCATTGCCCGCGCGCTGGCAACCAATCCCTCGGTGTTGCTGTGTGACGAGGCGACCTCCGCGCTGGATCCGCAAACCACGGTGCAAATCCTGCTGCTGTTAAAAGAGATTAATCAGCGTTATGGCATCACCATCGTGCTGATCACCCACGAAATGTCGGTGGTGCAGAAGATTTGCAACCGGGTGGCGGTGATGGCCCAGGGGCGCATTGTCGAGCAGGGCGATGTGCTGAGCCTGTTCGGTAATCCGCAGCACGCGGTCAGCGCCAGCTTTGTGCAGTCGGTGATCCACGATCGCCTGCCGGAACAAACCCTGGCGTTGCTGGCGGAACAGGAAACCGCGCGCTCGTTACGGCTGGAATTTATCGGCGTCACCGCGCAGCAGCCGATCATTAACCGCTTGATCCGCGACTTTCCGGTGGAGGTCAATATCCTGTTTGCCAATATGTCGGAAGTGCAGAGCACCATTCTCGGTTTTATGATCGTGCAGCTCAAAGGCGACGCGGCACACACCGAGGCGGCTATTCATTTTCTTCGCCAGTCAGGAGTGAAAATCACCGATGTTTGATCTCTTTGATACCGCCATTACCGGCGATCAGTTTCTGCTGGCGCTGCATGATACGGCGGTGATGATTGCCGTTTCTCTGGGGTTTGGCTCGCTGCTCGGCATCCCGTTGGGGATCGTGCTGGTGATCTGCCGTCCGGGCGGCATTCTGCCCAACCGCTTTGTGCATCAGGTGCTGAACCCGATTGTTAACGTCATCCGCTCGCTGCCCTTTATCATTTTGCTGATCACCATCCTGCCGTTTACCCGCCTGCTGGTGCATACCACCATCGGGACGCCGGGCGCGATTGTGCCGCTGGTGATCTTTATCGCGCCGTACATTTCCCGACTGGTCGAGAGCGCGCTGCTGGAAGTGGATGAAGGCATCCTCGAGTCCGCCAACGCGATGGGGGCCACCACCTTCCAGACCATCTGGTACTTTATGCTGCCGGAAGTCGCGTCCTCACTGGTGCTGGCGCTGACCACCGCCACCATCGGCCTGCTGGGGGCAACCGCAATGGCTGGCACGGTGGGCGGCGGCGGCATCGGCGATTTAGCCATTACCTACGGCTATCAACGCTTTGACGTCTTTGCCACCCTGTCTACCGCGCTGGTGCTGATTGTTATCGTCCAGTTATTACAGACCTTTGGCACGCGTCTGGCGCGCCGACTTCGCCGCGAGTAACCGCCTGATGAACAACAAAGATTTGGCCGTGATGCACTGGGGCACCTATCGGGTGACCACGCAGCAGGGCGTGCTTACAAAGGTTGAGCCGGTGGCCTGGGATCGTCAGCCGTCAAAGATTGGCGAATCGCTGCCTGGCGCGGTGCAGGGAAATACCCGCGTTCAGCGCCCGGCGGTGCGGCTGGGCTATCTTCAGGGCAAGGCGGCATCTCGCAGCGCACGCGGCAAAGAGCCGTTTGTCGAAGTCAGCTGGGACGTGGCGTTAACGCTGGTGGCGGATGAACTGGCGCGGGTGAAGCAGCAGCACGGCAATCAGGCGATTTACGGCGGCTCCTATGGCTGGTCCAGCGCCGGGCGCTTTCACCATGCGCAAAGCCAGCTGCACCGTTTTCTGAACCAGTTTGGCGGCTATACCGCCAGCACCAACACCTACAGCATCGCCGCCGGTGAGCGCACGCTGCCGCATATTCTCGGCGATCTGGATGAGCTGCAACGCCGCCACACCCACTGGCCGGTACTGGCAGAACACTGCGAGCTGTTTGTGGCGATTGGCGGCCTGCCGCTGCGTAACGCCCAGGTGAACGGCGGCGGAGCCAATGACCATGCGCTGGCATTCTGGCTGGATAAAATGCGCGACAACGGCACCGAATTTATCAACGTCAGCCCGGTAAAAAACGATCTCTCTGCGGTGCCCGATGCCCGGTGGCTGGCGATCCAGCCCGGCACGGATACCGCCTTGCTGCTGGCGGTGTGTCAGGTACTGATTGCTGAACAGTTGGTCGATCGCGCGTTCGTGGCACGCTACACCACCGGCTTTGCCCCGTATTCAGCCTATTTGTTGGGTGAAAGCGACGGCGTGGTGAAAAGCCCGGAATGGGCGGCTGAGATTACCGGGCTGGCGGCCGACGATATTCGTCAGCTGGCGCGGCGGATGGCCAGCCGTAAAACGATGATCAATATTGCCTGGTCCGTGCAGCGCGCGCGGCAGGGCGAACAGGCGTTCTGGGCAGTGGTCGCCACCACCGCCTTGCTGGGGCAGATCGGCACCGCCGGCGGCGGACTGGGCTTTGGCTATGCATCGACCAATCTGGCCGGGGCCGATCGGCGGATGTTCTCCGGGCCGCGCTTGCCGGTGGGGAAGAACCCGGTCAGCAGCCGCATCCCGGTGGCGCGCATTGCCGACATGCTGTTGCAGCCGGGTGAACCCTTCGAGTTTGACGGCCAGTCGCTGAGCTATCCCGACATCCGGCTGATCTACTGGGCCGGCGGCAACACCTTCCACCATCATCAGGATCTCAACAAGCTGGTCAGCGCCTGGCAGCGCCCGGACACCATTATCGTGCATGATCAGTTCTGGACCGCGCAGGCGAAATTCGCCGATATCGTGTTACCCGCCAGCACCTCGCTGGAACGGGAAGATATCGGCAGCGCCAGCAATGACGGCTTTATGATCGCTATGCAGCAGCATATTGCGCCGTTTGCCGAAGCGAAGTCTGACTACGCGATTTTCGCCGCGCTTGCGGAACGGCTCGGTTTTGCCGCCGCGTTCACCGAAGGCCGCAACGAGCGCGAATGGCTGCAGGCCATTTACGAGGGATCGCGGCCGCGTGCGGAAGAGCAGGGGATCACGCTGCCTTCATTCAGCGAATTCTGGGAAACCGGCAAGCTGGAATACGCGCGCCCGGCGCAGCCGCAGATCATGTTGCAGGATTTTCGGGACGATCCCGACGCGGCACCGCTTTCGACGCCGTCAGGCAAGATTGAACTGTTTTCCGCCACGGTCGCCGGCTTCGATTATCAGGAAGCGCCGGGTCATGCTTACTGGCATCCGCCGGAGTACGAGGCTCAGCAGGCGGTGAAGCAGCACTGGCCACTGCATTTGCTCTCCAGCCAGCCGCGCACGCGTCTGCACAGCCAGTACGATCACGGCAAAGTCAGCCAGCAGACCAAAATCGCCGGGCGCGAACCGCTCTGGATGCATCCGGACGATGCGCAGCCGCGCGGCATCGGCGAAAACAGCATCGTCAAAGTGTTCAATTCACGCGGAGCCCTGCTGGCGGGCGTCCATCTGACGCGGGATATTCTGCCGGGTGTGGTGCAGATGTCGACGGGCGCCTGGTACGATCCGCTGAATACGCATCAGGCCGCGCCGATGGACAAGCACGGCAATCCCAACGTGCTGACCGAGGATCGCGGCAGTTCACGGTTGGGCCAGGGATGCAGTGCGCAAACCTGCTTTGTCGATATTCAGCTGTTTGACCAGCCGCTGCCGGAAATTACCGCCTATAACCCACCGCAATTTGTGCACTATCCCGGCGAGTAATCCGCTGTTATTTCAGCCGTTTCACTGTTATTCATGAAATGCTGCCGATTGCATATTGATTGCAGGATTACTTCGTAGTTAAGCCCCGGCGGAAATGGCATTGTTGTTCTATGACATGCCAACGGGATAAGACTTATGAGCCAGACAGAAACGCTCGCGCTGCCGGTAATTGATTTCGCCCAGTTAACCGGCGATGAGCAGCAAAGAAAACAGACCATTGAGAAACTCGGCCAGGCCGCGCGCGATGTCGGCTTCTTTTATCTGATTAATCACGGCGTTGAAAAAACCGTATTAGATAACGTGCAGACCGTGGCCCGTTCTTTTTTTTCGCTTTCACAAGAAGAAAAGCTGAAAGTTAAAATGGAGAACTCGCCGCATTTTCGCGGATATAACCTGGCCGGCGTGGAAATAACCCGCAGCCAGCCGGATTACCGCGAACAATTCGATATTGGTGCCGATCGTGACGCGGTAGTAAATACCCCGGAAGTGCCGACCTGGCAGCGGATGCAGGGACCGAATCAGTGGCCTGAAGCGTTGCCGGAATTAAAAACCGTGCTGACCGGCTGGCAGCAGGATATGACCCAGGTAGCGCTTGAGCTGCTGCGCGGCTTTGCCGAAGCGCTGCAACTGCCGCGCAACGCCTTCGATAACCTGTATGGCGAGTATCCGAACGAACATATCAAGCTGATCCGCTATCCTGGCCGCAGTGAGTCCGAGTCTTCGCAGGGCGTCGGCGCGCATAAAGATTCCGGTTTCCTGACGCTGCTGTTGCAGGACGACCAGCCGGGTTTGCAGGTTGAGGTTACGCCCGATAACTGGATTGCCGCCTCGCCACTGCCGGGCTCGTTTGTGGTCAATATTGGTGAACTGCTGGAACTCGCCAGCAATGGCTACCTGCGCGCCACCATCCATCGCGTGGTGTCACCGAAGGCCGAAAAGGAACGCCTGTCGGTGGCGTTTTTCCTCGGTGCCCAGCTCGATGCGGTGGTGCCGGTCTATCAGCTGCCGGACTCGCTTGCCCGTCTGGCGCTGGGTCCGGCCAGCGATCCGCTCAATCCCTTATTACGCGAAGTTGGCTGGAATTACCTGAAAGGCCGCCTGCGCTCACATCCCGAAGTGGCCCGACGCTTCTATCCCGAACATACCAACAGTCAATAACAACAAGAGAATGATGATGATTAAAAAGACCGTATTTACCCTGGCAGGGCTGTCATTACTGGTTGCACAGAGCTTATATGCGGCGCCGTTACGCGTGGCAGCGGATCCGGTGCCACATGCCGAGATCCTGGAGTATGTGAAGAAAATCGATCCGAAGCTGGATCTGAATATTGTCGAACTGAACGGTGGGGTGAATGCGAACGAACTGCTGTCGGCGGGTGATGTGGATGCCAACTACTTCCAGCATCTGCCGTATCTGAAGGATCAGGAAAAAGCGCTGGGGAAAACCTTCAGCGTGGTGGCCAGCGTGCATATTGAGCCGCTGGGGATTTATTCCCGCAAGGTGAAAAGCCTGCAGGCGCTGCCGCAGGGCGCAACCATAGCGGTGCCAAATAACACCACCAACCTGAGCCGTGCGCTGTGGTTGCTGCAGCAGAAAGGGGTGATCAAGCTGAATGCGCAGGGCGAGGCCGGATCGACGCTGGTGACGCCGAAAGACATCAGCGACAACCCGAAAAAAATCAAAATCATCGAAATTGAATCGCCACAGCTGCCGCGCTCGCTGGATGACGTCGATGCCGCGATTATCAACGGTAACTACGCGCTGGAAGCGGGCTTAACCCCGGCGAAGGATGCGTTGGGTCTGGAATCCGCCGAGCATAATCCGTATGCCAACCTGCTGGTGACCACGCCTGAACTGGCGAAAGATCCGCGCGTATTGCAACTGGCAAAAGACCTGACTTCACCGCAGGTTGCCGAGTTTATCCGCAAGAACTACAACGGTTCGGTGATCCCGGTTGCGGACGAGAAGCATGATTAAACTCAGCCAAATCACTAAACACTATGCCGGCACGGAGGTGCCGGCGTTAGATCAGGTCTCGCTGACCATTGAGGACGGTTCGATCTTCGGCATTCTCG
Source organism: Erwinia sp. QL-Z3 (assembly GCF_004551645.1). Taxonomy (NCBI): domain Bacteria; kingdom Pseudomonadati; phylum Pseudomonadota; class Gammaproteobacteria; order Enterobacterales; family Erwiniaceae; genus Erwinia; species Erwinia sp. QL-Z3. Next base: position 4,428,077 of record NZ_CP037950.1, on the reverse strand, counting down.
GGCGCAGCGGCGCGGGAAAAAGCACCCTGTTACGCTGCCTGAACCTGCTTGAACAGCCCAGCGCCGGGCAGATTGAGATTGATGGCGAAGACATTGGCAAGCTCAGCCTGCCGCAGCTGCGCCGTCAGCGGCAGCAGATGGGCATGATATTCCAGCACTTCAATCTGCTGCATTCCCGCACCGTTCACGACAACATCGATTTGCCGCTGGAAATTGCCGGTGTTCCCGCGAAGCAGCGGCGCGAGCGCGTGAATGCCTTGCTACAGCTGGTTGGTCTGGAAAACTTGGCCAACGCCTGGCCATCACAACTTTCCGGTGGGCAAAAACAGCGGGTCGGCATCGCCCGGGCGCTGGCCGCCAAACCGCGTTACCTGCTGTGCGATGAAGCCACCAGCGCGCTGGACCCCGAAACCACCGCCTCGATCCTCGATCTGCTGGCCGATATTCAGCAGCAGCTCAACATTACCATCGTGCTGATCACCCATGAAATGGGCGTGGTGAAGCGTATCTGTGACGGCGCGGCGCTGCTGGAAAATGGCCGACTGGTGGAGAGCGGCAGCGTGACGGAAATTATGGCGCGCGCCGACGGCCGCCTGCGCCAGATGCTGCTGAAAGATGGCGAAGCCGATCGGGCCTTTATTGCCCGCTACCAGCGTGAGGAGCAGGCCAGATGCGTAGCGTAAACTGGGACCGCTTTCAGGATCTGCTGCTGAATGCCACCTGTGAAACCGCCTATATGGTGCTGCTGGCGGCGGTGTTTACCGTGGCGCTCGGCCTGCCGGTGGGCGTGTTGCTGTTTTTAACCCGCAAGGACGGGATTTTACCCAACCGGACGCTTGCCACCGTGCTGAATACCGTCGTCAACGTCGGCCGCGCCTTACCTTTTGTGGTGCTGCTGATTGCGCTGATCCCGTTCACCCGTTTGCTGGTTGGCACCACGCTGGGCAGTACGGCGGCCATCGTGCCGATCACGCTGGGCGCCTTTCCGTTTTTTGCCCGTATTGTCGAGAACGCGCTGGATGAGGTCGATCGCGGCCGCATTGAAGCGGTGGTGTCGATGGGCGGCAATCTGTGGCACATCGTCAGCCGGGTGTTACTGCCCGAGGCGCTGCCCGCGCTGATCGCCGGCATTACCCTGACCATCGTGATGCTGATTGGCTTTTCCGCCATGGCCGGTGTGGTCGGCGGAGGTGGGTTAGGGGATCTGGCGATCCGCTACGGCTATCAACGTTTTGATAATCAGATTATGGCGGCAACGATTGTGGTGCTGCTGGTGATGGTGCAGCTCATTCAAAAAATCGGCGACCGCATCGTCCGATCGCTGGCCTACCGTCGCTAACCGAAAAGAGGACTTCCCATGTTTGCCATTAAATCGCCGAAAGCCTACCTGCAAAAGGCGGGACTGCGGGCCGAAGTGGGCGAGATTGTTGCGCCGTTTGGCCTGCGTATTCATATCCTCACCTCGCCGCAGGCCTGGGAAGCGGTTAACCCGCAGCTGAGCGAAAGCCTGGAACGCGCGGGCATCCGCTGGCAGCTCAATTTTCTGCACGGCGAGTGCACCGATGCGGCGATAGAAACGCTGCAAAGCAGCGTGCAGGAGCAGGACATCAAAGTGGTGCTGGCGATTGGCGGCGGAAGGGTGCTGGACACCGCCAAGGCAGTCAACGACGCGCTGCCGGATCGGGTGCTGATCAATTTCTCCACGCTGGCCGCCACCTGTGCCGCCTGGTCGCCGCTGGCGATTGTTTATAATCAGCAGGGCGGACATCTGCGCAGCGATCCGCTCAATAAAATGCCGGCGCTGGTGCTGGTGGACAGCGAGGTTATTGCCCGCAGCGACGTGCGTTATCTGAAGTCCGGCATCGTCGATGCGCTGGCAAAATGGTACGAGTTTGAGCCCTATCAGCGGCATAACCCCGACCGTCTGGCGCTGGATCTGAAAGTCTCTGCGGCCTGGCAGGCGGTGGCCGCGTTTGAGAAGTGGGGCGAGCAGGCCGTTGCCGACAATGCGCAACAGCAGGTGACGCCCGCGCTGGAAAAGGTGATTGAGGCCAATATCGTGCTGGCCGGGCTGGCAAACAGCATTCAGGATCGGCTGGCCACGCCGGGATTTGCCCACGTGATCCACGATCGCCTCACCCATCAGCCCGAATTACATCACTGGCTGCACGGCGAGAAGGTTGGCTTCAGCCTGCGGGTGCAATCGATTATCGAGCAGAACAGCGATCGGGCGGACAGTCGGTTGATGGGGCTGTTGCAGCGCTTCAATACGCCGCTGACCCTGCCGTTTGTCGGTGATGATCGCAAAGCGCGGGTCAGAGCGCTGGCTGAATCCATCCGCTTCCCGGCGGACAGCCTGCAGCATCTGCCGTTTACGATTACCGCCGATAAGCTGGAGCAGGCGTTGTTGAGTACCCTGGCTGACTAAGGAAATATGCCTCGATGTGCGCTTGTCAACGCAAAGCAGAAAAGGCCTTTTTTTTGCAAGACACAAGTGTCCTTTCTTCAGGCTAAGGGTTAAGAAGATTGTTTCAACGCTATCCCGTCACAAAAAATTCGCTGTCAATGTGTATAGCATTCTCTATACGGCAGCTGTAAGCTATGTATATCATTTGCTATACAGGAGCGCATCATGAAATCTGATGTTCAGCTTAACATTCGGGCTAAAGAAGCCCAGCGCGTGTTGATCGATACCGCTGCCGCTATTCTTCATAAATCACGCACCGACTTTATACTAGACATCGCTTGCCAGGCTGCTGAAAACGTTATCCTTGATCGCCGGATGTTTAATCTTGATGATGAACAGTACGCCGAGTTTATCAATATGCTGGATGCACCCGTTACAGCGAATCCGGCACTGGATACGCTGCTGGCGAGAAAACCTCAATGGGAAAAGTAACCGCTCCAGCACCGCTAAATACGACTCACATTCTTTCAGAGTTTCACTCCGGGGAAGTTGCACTGGATGAATGGATCAGGCTCAGGGGGTTAAAAAACCAGTCGACCGGCGCCGCCAGAACGTTTGTGGTGTGCCGGGAAGATTCTTCACAAGTGGTTGGTTTTTACTCTCTGGCCACCGGCAGTGTCACTCATGCCATTGCACCCGGTGGGCTCAGACGAAACATGCCTGACCCCCTTCCCATCATAATTTTGGCCCGGCTGGCAGTTGATTCGAGTTGCCAGGGCCAGGGTCTTGGTGCGGATTTACTGCACGATGCGGTACTCCGTATTTGTCGGGTTGCGGAGAATATTGGCGTCCGGGCCATTATGGTGCATGCCTTATCTGATGCGGCAAAACAGTTTTACCTGCATCATGGATTCCAGCCCTCAACGACACTGGAAAAAACACTTTTTCTCCGGTTACCTACTGCCATTTAACCGCACGTCAGCCCTAATTTCCTCTGGGGGCAACTCACAGCCAGAAGCGGATATTTTTAACAATATGTTGTGTTAATCAATGGGGATCAAGCCATAGCGGCTGTAGCCATTCTTGTGATTAATAATGTGAGAGAGTTTGCGCGGATGCCGTGTCTGGTGCAGAAAGACTGGGTTCGCTGACCGCGGACAGAACGCCAGATGATGAAGGTACGCTCTGTGTCAGGAGCGGACTTTCACACGATTTTTTATTTTGATTAGTTTTCTACAGGAGATAGCATGGTTAAAAATAGCTTAACGCCAACTTGTTTTATTTTAAATGCCAATTTTAATTAGAGTAATAAAATTAGCGCGTACCTATTCGTAGAGGTTATTTTGAAAGTGAAGCCGTTTATATAGAGAGACAAAAAATGAATTTCACTGAACATAAGCTAAAAGTTCTAATTGATAACATGACACCGCAAATGTTTCCCGGCCTAACGATAGCTATAGGAAAAGACGATAAAATATTATGGCAGGGTGCTGCGGGTTATGCTGACGCCAAAAACCATATCAAAACTGATGAAGAAACAGTCTTTGGGATTGGCAGTATAACGAAGGTTTTTGTTGCGGTGATAATACTTCAGCTAACTGAGGAAGGTTTCTTAACTCTCGACCTTCCCATCTCAAATTTTCTTAAGAAAAGCACTCTTGCTGGAATTGCAAATGCTGAAAGTGTGACTGTCAGGCACTTACTTTCACACTACTCAGGTATATCTAGCTGGGAAGATCAGCCCTCATGGATTTTTGAGGCTCGCGGTAAGTCAGTTAAGCCAGAAAAGATATGGATGCCCTATGAAAACCTTAAGTATATAAGAGGAAAAAACGCAATCTGTCTCCCTGGAGATGATTTCCATTATTCCAATAGCAATTTTACATTACTGGGTTTACTAATCGAAAAAGTTACCTCGTGCAGACTAGAAGATGAATTGCAAAGAAGAATTTTTCATCCTCTCCTGTTAAAAAACACCTCTCTCGAAACAAAGTTCATATTAACTAACAAAAAAATTTCTGACAGGTTCCATAGATTTGATGCGGATTTTATAAACAATGCGGGTATTTCGTCTCATTTTAAACTTGAAAATAATAATATCCTTAACGTTTCAGAAACTAATTTGTCAGTGGAGTGGGCAGCGGGTGGGATAGTCTCTACGTCAGAAGATATCCTTAAATTTATTCTGGCATTAAAAAACGGTAAGCTAATCAATCGTAAAAGCATGCAAGAAATGCAACGTTGGGCTCCGGCCGATGATATGCAAATGGGGTTAAGCCTGTTTAGAACGAACACTAACTACGGTGTAACAATAGGCCATGGTGGCAACGTCCTTGGTTACAGCGCATGTGTATGGTGGTACGAAAATATAAACTGTGCCGTTGCCATACTCACAAATGTGGGTTCTATGCATGCTAGCCCAGAAGCTAATAGTGCCAGTAAAATTTTCAAAAACTCAAACGTTGGTAAGTTGGCCCAGGAATTATGTATCCAAAATTGACTATACGTATGTCAATCTAAGTTTTAAAAGAGCGGTAAGTCCGCTCCTCGCTCAAAGCAGACCTTCAGCGTCACGTGTTTGTCTGCTCTGTGCCAAAAGCGGACTTTGCAAACATCTCTGTTTTAATTAGAGGATAACAGGTCATGATATGTGGGCCTCATTGACTGCGTTCCATCAATTCAAGCGTCTGACCATCAGGGCTTTGTAAATATATTACTCTGGTTCCCTGCATGGGGCCTGACAATACTGTCTGAGGTTTACCCGGCGTCTTCCAGCCGTAGTCCGATACTTTGCCCAAGAGCGTATCAAGATCCTCTACATTAAAAGCAAGGTGAGCGTAGCCTGGGATATAGGGCGCTGAAGGTTCTTCTGGCTGCTCAATGTTATTGTATTGTAGTAATTCAATTCGAATATCAGCCAGTTCAAGCAAAGCCATTCGTACATCAGCTCCCCTTGCACCTGTTACCTCATCGATTATAGGTCCAGACATTTTTCCTTCACGTAATAATTTACCTCCAAGAACCTGAGTCCAAAAAAATAATGAGTCTTCAATGTTTTTAACTGAAAAACCAACGTGATTAACACTTAAGATCATGCAATTACCTGCTGAGTTTTGGAAGTTAATCATCCGACTATATAGAAAGCCTGCTTTATTTCTACACGATAAATGCGCGACCGTTTTACAAGCCTGCATCTTTTATCGATAAATTGCGAATGTCCGCTTTTCGCTCATAAGGGACAGCCATACTCAAATCTCCCACATTGCAGGAGATTTGAGTATGAACACTTCATCGTGGAACAAAGGCCGTATCGTAGGCCAAAAAAGACCACTTCAGATATCTCATATCTGGGGGATCCGAATCAGGCTTGAACTGGAAGGTAAGACGCGCGATTTGGCTCTGTTCAATATGGCCCTGGACAGTAAGCTACGAGGCTGCGATCTGGAAAACTTAAAGTATCTGATGTTGCATATGGCAGCTCTGTTTCAAGCAGGGCAACGGTGTTGCAGCAGAAAACCTGTAGCCCTGTCCAATTTGAGATAACCAGTGGGACAAGAGAAGCTGTTACTGCACTGATAAAACTTGGTAATTTACATAGTAATGACTTCTTGTTTCGATCTCGGGTCGGTACTAACCAGCACATATCAATCCGGCAATACAACCGGATTTTTCATGGGTGGGTAGCAAAACTTGGTCTCGACGATACGCTTTACAGCACTCATTCCATGAGAAGAACAAAACCTTACCTTATCTACAAGAAAACTAAGAATCTCAGGGTGATCCAACTTCTGTTGGGCCACAGGAAACTGGAAAGCACAGTCCGTTATCTGGGCATTGAAGTCGATGATGCGTTAGAGATCTCTGAATCGATTGAAGTCTAAGGTTGTCAGGGCTGCAATAGCAGCCCTGTGCCAATAGCGGACGCAGCACCATATACTTCTTTGAAGAATAACCGTGACCGGCAGTGATGAGCTTTGTACGATATGTCCGTATGTTGAAAGCAGATGACATGTTTACCCATCTTGGGTAAGAAATTTAAATGACCCTGGAGATATTGCTATGTCCATCATGGACGCGCTTCTGGCGTTTAGCTTTGCTGCTGTGCTGTTGACTTTAACACCGGGCCTGGACACAGCTCTGGTATTAAGAACTGCCACCGTAGAAGGAAGATCACAGGCCATTCGTGCTGCGCTTGGAATTAGTGTTGGCTGTTTGATATGGGGAGTGGCGGTAGCCTTCGGGCTGGGGGCGCTTATCGCTGTTTCAGAGCTTGCCTATGACATTCTGAAGTACTGCGGAGCGGCTTATTTGAGCTGGCTGGGCATAAATATGCTGGTTCACCCAAGAAAGCAGTTTGCCATGGCTGACTCTTCCGAAAAACCGTCTTCAAACTGGTTTTTGAAAGGCGTTCTCGGTAATGCCCTCAATCCCAAAGTTGGCATCTTTTATGTGTCTTTTCTGCCTCAGTTTATTCCACAGGGACACTCTCCCCTTATCTGGACTTTTGGGCTGGTAGGCATTCATATGGCAATTGGCCTTATCTGGTCCTTGACGCTGATTGGCGCAACGCGTCCCCTGGCATCTCTGCTGCGAAAAGAAAAGGTGATACGCTGGATGGATCGTACAACGGGTACGATTTTTTTGTTATTCGCAGCTCGTCTGGCATTCAGCAGGCGCTAAGTAACTAACATAAAATGGAGGCTTATATTTGCCTCCTTTTCTGTCAAAGGTAGTAGTTTTTTAACCTCTGCTGTTCTCTAAAAGGGCATCACGACCCGGAGCTGCGGTGCGCCAGGAGCGGCCGTGACGGGCTCTCAATCGAGGTGAACGGCTCAGAGAATTAACGGCATGTTGTCTTGAGCTGAAGGGTTACAGGATAACTCCGGTTCATACGGTTAAAACATAACGAGAGAGTGATTACGATGTTCCTTAAGATGTTTCAGGTTGACGCGTTTTCAGATCGGGTTTTTGGCGGTAATCCCGCTGCCGTTCTGGTGCTTGAGGAATGGCTGCCGGACAGCATGATGCAGTCCATTGCAGCAGAAAATAACCTGGCTGAGACGGCTTTCGTAAAGCGCGCCGGTGACGGCTGGGATCTGCGGTGGTTCACCCCGACAGTTGAAGTCGATTTCTGCGGTCACGCCACGCTTGCGACCGCCCATGTTCTGGTAACGGAATACGGCATACCGGGACCCCTCTCATTTACAGCCCGCGTCGGGCAGCTGAAGGTTGAGGTGAAAGAGGACGGCTATCTGCTCGATTTGCCATGCATACCTCCCGAGGAAATGGCCCATCTTCCGGAAATAATCAGCCCGGTGTTCAGCGGTCAGGCTCAATACTGGTTCCGTAATTTTGAAAACATCTTTGTGGTGCTGAGCGGGGAAGACGCGGTCAGGGCCTGTCAGCCGGATTTGCACGTGCTTGCCGGGCTGGGGCCGACAGGCGTGGTCGTAACCGGTCAGGGATCGGGAAGTCAGTACGATTTTGTCTCGCGCTACTTTGCCCCGGGCGCCGGCATTCCGGAAGATCCGGTGACGGGCTCAATACATGCCACTCTTGTGCCTTACTGGGCAGCAAAACTGGGTAAAAAACGACTGTCTGCCTGGCAGGCATCTCTCAGAGGTGGACACCTGATTTGTGAGCTGAAAGAAGACAGGGTTGTTATTGAAGGTAAGGCGACCACTTTCATGAAAGCAGAGATTTACGTACCTGACTGATCAATGAAAGCTGACTTCTCAAGACACAAATGGAGTTAATCTTTTTACAGGTATACCTGAGATCGCTGGTTGGCTCTTTTCCATTTTTTGCACACCGGCTTTGTTCACCGCTATATCAATGAGCGGGCAAAATGTCCGCTTTTCGCTCACAGCGGACTTTTAGCCGGCTAAAATGTCCGTTCCGTGCCAAGAGCGATGATGGACTAGTGAAAACCCCATTTTAATGAGGAGCGTGTATCTGACAGATTCCTATTCGATACGTTTCACATCAGGATGACGCTCTGTTACTGACTCATGAAAAATATCGCCCAGCCAGCCCGGTATTTCGGTTTCTGTCATATCGTCCGGAATAGCAATGTCGTAAAGCCGGGAGAATTTTCGTTCCGTCAGGTCTGCTCGGAATACCAGCCAGCGACCACCTTCACGCTTGACCCCAATATGTCGTCCAAAAACGTTGTATATTAACACCCTGGTACCCCTTTTAAGAATTGTGCAACTTGGATGGTATGCTCAACTTATGATGATTAGTTCATCAATAGATGCACAATGTCTACACTTCGCTCACAGCGGACCTTGTTTGACATTTTGTGAGTGGCTTAGTGCGAGAAGCGGGCATTGTTAACCTGGTTACCGGAACGTTATCTTTGGCGGCTGATACTGCCCTCAGGCAATAGTCAGCTCGTTCACGACCTCAGCGACGCTTTTGATGCGGCGGATGTTTCCGATCCCCGTGCCAAGCGCGATATAGCCTTCATCTGTATTGCCTTCGAGCATGCCGATACGCAGACCCCGTAAACCGCCCATTGCATTACCCAGCTCTTCATTGCTTGCGCCAGCTTTATCCATCGACACGAGCTTTTCGGCCAGCTTACCCGGGAGTGAGCGGTAGTAATCAGGCAGGGTACGGAAAAGCAGCAAATCCAGGCCGTTGGCCTCAATGATTTTATCTTTCACCGACTGTGGCACGCGGCTTTCTTCCGTGCCAATAAACACCGATCCGGCAAATACACCTTCTGCGCCCAGCGCATGGGCTGCACGGGCGGTGCGGTTGTCGGTAATACCGCCTGCAGCCATCACAGGAATGTTCTTCACGGCATCAGCAATCAATGGCACGATCGAAAAGGTCCCCAGCGCGGTTCCGGGTAATGTGCCACCCTCGTCAAAACCGGTTGCAACGATAATTTCTGCACCGGCTTCTTCCGCGAGACGGGTGTTTTCAGGCGTCGGATTAATATCGCGGTAGATGATTGAAATGCCTGCCTCTTTTAAGTCTCTGAAGAGGTCCGGAATGACGGCACCTTCGCCGTAACCGGTATAAACTACGGCCCTGACGCCTTCTTCCTTGACTACCTGCAGGATAGGCGGCGTCCAGATATCATTCCCCGGAGTTGGGATAAGGTTTACCCCGAATGGTTTTTCCGTCAGCCGTTTAGTTTTACGGATTTCTTCACGCATCTTTTCGGCTGTTTCTTCCGGTGTTGAAACAGCGGTTTCCGCCGTTAAGCCCGCGTTTGGACCGAGTACGCCCAGGCCACCAGCGTTACTTACGGCGGCAACCAGTCGTGCATCGGTGAGCCACGATAATGGCCCCTGAATAACGGGCTTTTCGATGCCCAGAATTTGGCAGATACGGTTGTTTTTCATGACGCGATCTCCTTCAGAAACGTTGTTCAGCCTGCCGGTTTCGGCGGCTGTGATAGGTAAATTGCTCTGGAGAAGATCCTATGCTTCATTATTGTTACGAAAAAGGACCTGATCTTTAAAACAGAATTACTAAGCTAGTAATAATAATGAGGATTTTAATGATCGTGCGCATTGCCCACATCACTGAAAATAGTAAAGAGGCTGAATGCTCTGGTGGCTTATTGATGCTTCTGAATAAACCACCCGTGGTAAACCTCTTTGATAAAAATCTCGTCTGCATCCAACAAGGGTTGGATCAACGCCTTAACCGCAGAGATGTCCCGCAGGGAAAACGCTTCTTTAATTTCAACCGGCGAGATTAACGGATGCCGGTTAATTAATTGCCGGACGCTATCTGTTGATATTTCCGGCTGCATTTCAGAGAGTTCCCCGTCGGTCAACTTTATGATCATGGAACGAAATTGTTCGTACCCAATCACGCCGTTAACCAGCGCTCGTTTATCTTCATATTCCAAAAGATAAGCAGGCAGCCCTCTCACACCCAGCGACTGCCGCAGGCTGAAGTCATCAGTCAGTGACGCCTGTGCGCTGCCGCCTTCATAGTGCTTAAGGAATTCGTTGACGCTGATGCCGGTGTCAGCCACTACCGCCAGTATTTCTTCCGGACGCGTTGTCGGCCTGCATTCAACCAGGGTGGCAAAGCGCAGGTTATATAAAAAGCGGTCGGCTTTATTGCGATCCGCTAACTGAGCCGCCTTGTAGGCCAGATTGAGCGGGATAGACGAGGTGTATTCCGTCGTAAAGAGCTGCAAATCCGTCATGTTTACAGGCATGCCGGTAATGCTTTCTTCGCTTTTGTATATCTCTGCCAGCTTCAGCCTGTATTTTTCAAGGGCATATTGCTTGCTCACCTTCAGGTCTTCAGGATCGACAAAATCATAGACGTTGCGTACCAGCCCTGACATGACGTACCTGAACTGAATCTGCTCCTGAAAATGCGTTTCCAGTTTACGGAAAAAAGGCTCACTTTCGTATGACAAGCCCATCATGGGGTCCGTAAAAGTGATGAGGGTCAGCTTTTTTTTCGGGTTCATTCAGCACCATTCCGCTTGTCATCAAAGGTCCGGTCCGCCACGCTCCAGGCCGGTATATCTTCATAATTGATAAAGATCCGGGCAGGGTCTATGTCCAGAACGCGATGGAAAAGCTGGCTGATGGCCGCACTCAGTTGCCCGTAACCACGGTGGCAGCGATTGCTGAAGACCGCCACGGTGATATAGGCCATAGGCAGAGAGTTCTCACCGTTAAGATAAAGATGATATGAGTCTTCAAACCCCAGCATCAGTGACGCTTCCGATTTACCTGGCACAAGCGAAATAGCCTGGCCCAGCCCGGCCTTCAGCGCGGTTTCCTGTTCATCTGAAAGCGGGATGTTCACGCGCGATATAATAAATGGCATCGTTTTATCCCCTTACTGTGGTTTCAGTACGCCAGCCGCTGACAAGTTTAAGGATGGCAGCCGCCAGTTCACTTTCTTTCTGCTGGTAGGTATGCCCCGTGCGCTCAATAAAAATCAGCGCATTCTCAGCGGCAGTCGGCATATGGTCATTGATATTGCTGAGAAAGCCGCACGGATCGCCGTAGGTGAAGCGATCGTAGGTACCAATAATCAGGGCACCGCTGTGCCTTATCCTTTCCACCTGCGAGAAATTGCTGTCCACTTCAACGTGTACGTTGTTCAGCGTATCGGCGTACAGCCACTGCCAGGCGGTATCCGCTACGCAGGGAAGCCAGCCAATAAAGTCGAATGGCAGCAGCGCCTGACCGCGCCCACTCTCTCTGAACTGCGCGATGAGGTTCTTTTCTTTTTCTGATACTTGGCTGGTCAGATGCCGGATGTTCGCCGGACTGAGAAGAATAAACTTGCTTACCCTCGGATCAGCATGCTTAGACAGGTAGTAGATGACCTTGTTAGCGCCAAGAGAATGACCGGCAAGAATAATATTTCTGTACCCCGCCTGAGCCGCGTAATCGATATAAGCGCCGACGTCATCATCAGACTTCGTAAAATCTTCATTCCAGGAACCGATGACTTCGGTCTTTCCGGTTTTTGCGTTGACGATTTCCATCTGCCCGAAAGCATCACGCGTCTGGGCATAAATAAAATCAATACCGGCGGCGCTCAGCGTATCCCCGATGGTGTAATAAAACGGGTTCGAATAGAAATTGCCGTGAACGCCTGTAATGGCAATGACGACGGTGTCGGTTTCAGGCGCCGGAAAAATTACGCCGTTCAGAACCGTTCCGCTTTTAGTGGTGACATCGAGTTTTTTCATGAGTTTCATGTCTCTGAAAGCCCGTTATCCGACACGGCAAAACGGATTTGTCGTGCGCGGATCTTTAAGCTTTGTTTATTCAACTATCAGTAATGGTTCGTCTTGTACCGCACGCCCCTCTGCTTTAAAGGCGGGTAGAAATCCGTTCCGGCCATCGTGCCCTGCAGCATAGCGGGGGTGTAGCGGTAATAGTCAGCCTTGTCCCAGTCAAAGGACGTTTCAATTTCTGACTCGCGGCCTGCCTGGATAAGCTCTACCAGGTTTGGATTCAGCATCACGCTCTTACCGATGGCGACGGACTCTGCCCAGCCGGTCTTATACGCTTCCAGCATGTCATCTGCGGTATACAAGTTACCCGCACCAAAGAACGGCACCCGGCCATTAATGTGGTCGTGAACGATCTGCATACGCGTCAGGTTGCTGTCAGCGCCACGGCGGGCTTTTTTATAAAAATCCCACAGGGAGATGTGCAGATACTGGAGCGGGCGCGTCAGCAACGCATCAACCAGTGCCAGCGTTTCTTTCATGGTAATGCCGTCTTCACCCGGTTCTTCGGGTGAGAAGCGATATCCGATAATAAAGTCGGGGCGATTATGCTTACGGCGAACTGCATCAATCGCATCAACGATCCCAAGCGAAAAGTTAAACCGTTTCTCCAGCGTTCCGCCCCAGTGGTCATCACGCAGGTTGCTGGCCGCTGAGACGAACTGCTGGATAAGCCAGCCGTTTGCACCGTGAATTTCGACGCCATCAAAGCCAGCACGCATCACCAGTTCAGCGGCGTTGGCAAAACAGGCGATCATTTCGCGCACTTCGGCATCTGACATGGTGCGGAAGTGACCGTATAAATCACCGGTGGGGGCAATAACGTCGTAGCCTTTGGTCATTGCTCTGTCGGCGCGATAGCCTGAGTGCGCAAGCTGCACAACGGCTTTTGCGCCCTGTTCGTGCGCGATCTCAGCGTATTCAATCAGCGTCGGCATATCCGCCTCGGTGATGGCCTGCGGAGATTCAAATCCGACCGCGCTGGGATGAACGTTGGTAAAAGGCATGATGAACAGGCCAAAGCCTTCAAACCGGTCTTGCCAGAAGCGACGTCCGGTCTCCGTCATCTCGCCTTCTGGCCCTGAGTCATAAATCGTTAGCGGCGCGACAGTCAGGCGGTTTTTAATTTCAACGCCGTTGTTCAGCGTGTAGGACTCAAAAAGTGGTGCATATTTAGGGTTCATCATGGCTAACTCCTTAATCAGTACAAAGATGTAAATCTCTTCACGCCCACCTGCCGTCAGTGCGTTTAATCAGGTCAGCGTGTGTTGAATAAATGGCGTAGTCACCGGGCTAATCAGTAAATAACCGCGTGTAATATCCCTCTCAGCACAATGCCGATCAGGGCTCCCGGAATGGCAAAGCGGGCCACGCGAGCCACGCGGAAACCGGCACCCAGCATGATCCCCACGCCCGGCAGGTCAAAGGTCTGCAACAGCCAGCCGGCTGACGCATTCAGGGTTTCCACGCTCATGTGGCCGTTCTTAAGCAATTCACTGGTCACGCCCAGATAGGCCGTACCCCCGGCCAGACACTTGACCAGCGCCGGCATAATCAGCACGGTCGGAATGTTCAGCGCATGCATCACCGGCGACAGCGCCTGCTCAAGCAGCGAAATTGCTCCCGCTGATTTGAGAATACCCACCACGGTCAGTGACAAAATCAGCATCGGAACCGCACCCAGCGCCAGCCGGATGGACTCTCCTCCTGCGCCGTTGATGATGCTGAGCAAACCGGCTTTTTGCGGCGAGTGCACCTGTGCATCTTCTGCGGAAATCACCTCTTTCGAAGCAAGACGGCGGCCAGACATGTACCAGGTTGTCGCACCGGCGGCCAGGCCACCCACAATGGACAGCAGGACCGTTGTCAGCCAGTGCAGCCCCAGCGGCGCCAGCGGATAAAGTGCGTTGGCTTGCCCCATGGCAAACAACATAGCGAGCGTGGCGGCCAGATGGCGATCCGAGACGCCTTTCTTTTCCATCATGGCAAGCGTCGCAACGGGCGCGGCGAAGCTCACAAAGTTAAGCTGTATCAGGGCAAACAGGCTTAGCCCGGTGAGGCCGAACGGCTTCAGTAATGGCGCCGTTACGTTAACGATCTTTGCCAGAACCCCCACTGATTCGAGGTACTTCATCATTACCATCATCACGACCATGACGGGTATCAGGGTATAAAGCGCAATATCCACGGACGAACGTCCGGCGGACATGATTATTTCGATTATGTTCACAGCAATATTCCAGACCTGTGCAGGTGTTATTTATGTTATGCAGAACACGGGTATCACCCGTTAACGACGCCGTGACCGGGCATGCTTTATTACGGTTGCGGATAATGAGCGCCGTTTATTCTGGTTGATGAAAATGTCAGAGTTGCCTTACTTAAAAAACAGTCAGAGCAGGTTACCGGCAGTCATTTTATTTCCGATCTGTACCGGCATAGCCTTACGGATTTTTATTTATCCCGTACCTGTTAAATAAAGGTTTGTTTCATTTCCTGTCGGGATAAATTAAATCAGTTGTATCAGGTGGGATAAACAGCCCTTTCTTTACTTCACCGTTTCATAATCAGTAACAATGCAGAAAAACGTATTTAGCTTTGCGGGTTATGCTGAAACTGGAAACGCAGGGGAGGGGGCAGAGGCAGGCAGGAGCCGAGTCCTGTCCGCCACCCGTCAACCCTGCATGTCTGCGCGGGGGAATTCCACAGAAAGGGATTTTATGCAAAAAAGAGATGTGTCAGAGCTGCGCATCCGGGCCAAAGACTTCGTACAGCCAGTCGATGAACACACGAACCTTGGGGGCCAGATAGCGGCGATCCGGATAAAGCAGTGAGACCGGTTTTGGCGGGGGCGGGAAATCTGTGAGGATTTCTGTCAGCTCGCCGCTCGCAATAAAGGGGGCCAGAGACGGACGCAATCCGTGCAGAACGCCGAGACCCGCCAGCCCGCAGGAAAGAAACGCTTCTGAATTGTCCACCAGAATGCTGGAAGGCATTTTTATTGACGTGACAGTGCCGTCAACGGTGAACTTCCACTCCATTATCTGCAGACTGTGGTTACTGAAAAAGTTCACAGCGCGGTGGGATTTCATCAGTTCATCGATAGTGTGTGGCGTGCCGTACTTCGCCAGATAAGACGGCGCAGCACAGGTCACCATGCCTGCCGTTCCCAGACGTCGGGCAATGAAACTGGAGTCATCAAGCTCACCAAGACGGATGACGCAGTCCACGCGCTCGGCAATCAAATCAATCTTGCGATCCGACGTACCAAGAATAATCTCGATATCCGGATAACGGTTCTGAAAATCGCCAAGAGCCGGGATGATGACCGCCCGGGCGAGCGTGATGGGGACGTCAAGACGCAGGCGTCCTTTCGGAGGTTGCGTGCTTGAAAATAATCGTCGGACATCATCCAGTTCGCTCAAAAGTGACAGACAGCGCTGGTAAAACTCTTCCCCTTCATCCGTCATGCTGACCTGCCGTGTGGTGCGATGCAGGAGCTTAACGCCCAGATCATGTTCCAGATTCTGCACGGCGCGGGTAACAGCAGGGCGGTGCAATTCAAGCGCCTCTGCCGCGCGGGTAAAGCTCCCTTGCTCTACCACATTGACGTAAATATCCATGGCTTCCAGCATATTCAGCTGCATCTGTTCTCAGTCCTCACCCATTATTTGTGCCGAAGGGGAAGAAACCCCCGTCACGGTATGGCTCCCCTTATAACATTCCTTTCTGCCGGAAAATATCCCTTTCTGACCCGATTGTTTCATCTGGAGTAACACACTGCTATCAATCTGTGGCTTTTTCCGGTCGGCCCCGGGCTCTATTCTTACCGCACTTATTATTACCAGTAATTCACAAATAACTTTGTGAAAGAAAATATTAATAACCCGGCAGTCCATATATACAGGCCGGCGGAGGCTTTCGCCCTGAATAAATGCGCTGCGAAAATCTTATAAATATTTATTATCGAGGTAAGACATGTCATCTGTAAAATCGCTCCCAATTCTTCGCAACCAGGCTCCAGGCTTTTTCCGTTATGCTTTAGGTAATCTGGTGGTGACCGCCTTGTATGACGGGTACGTTACTCTGGACCCGATGTCGCTGTCCGGGATCACTGATGAAGAGCGTAAATCCGATCTGGCCAGACAGTTGCTGCCAACCAGCGGTGCGCTGGATACCTCAGTGAACGCCTTCTTCGTCCATAACAGTGATCGCCTTATCCTTATTGATGCAGGTTCAGCCCACTTTGCGGGGCCGAGCATGGGGCGCTTACTGGACAACATCGCCGCTGCCGGTTATAAGCCTGAAGACGTAGACACCATTCTGCTGACGCATATGCACCCTGACCATATCGGTGGCATCACCAATGATAAAGGCGAAGCGCTGTTCCCGAATGCCACCGTCTGGGCGCACAAAGATGACGCTGACTTCTGGCTGGATAACGGCCTCGCAGCCACGCTCGCAGAAGATCAGCGTCCGTTCTTTACCATTGCTCAGGATGCGGCAGCACCCTATATCGCAAGCGATCGATTCAAAACCTTCGTACCAAGCGACGACCTCATTCCGGGGCTGGTCAGCATCGTTGAAGCGCCCGGTCACACACCGGGTCACACCGCCTTTATGGTGACCTCTGCCGGCGAGAAAATGCTGTTCTGGGGGGATATTTCTCACCTGCCATCCATTCAGCTGCCACACCCGGGTGCCACCATTGAACTGGACGTATATCCGGAAATGGCGATTGCTTCACGTGAGCGCGTGTTGGCTGCGTCAGCAGAGGAAGGTTACGTCATTGGTGCCGCTCACCTGCCGTTCCCGGGCATCGGTCGCGTACGCAAAGATGACACTGCCGGTTATGCATGGGTATCAGTTGAGTACACTGCGCTGCCAGCAATCTGAGGTTGCGGAAGAGAAATCGATAGCTATTACCCAGTTTATCGTACTGCCCCGTGGGCGGCCCAACATGAAGTGGGCCGTCCACATGATATCGGGCAGCTTCAGTGTAAGCGGAGGTTATCAATGTATAAGAAGTCATCTTTAACCGGCTCTGACGAGTTCAATGAATTTTTCGGTTAACGCATTCTTCCTGACAGATGACCAGGCGACTGCGGTTGTGATGACTTCGATACTTTTTTCCAGCGGGAGAGTAATGACATTTGCGGGGGACAAGCGTTCAAGCGATGCCGGCACCAGAGCAATACCCTGTTCACAGCTGACAAATGCAATCTGAGAAGCAACGGAGCGGACCTCATGTATGATGCGGGGTGAGAATCCTTCTGCCCGGCATGCTGCTGTAATGCAGTCAAAATATACCGGACTCAGGTGACGTGAAAACATCACCCATTCCTCACTCATCAGTGAGCGGAGGCCAATCCGGCTCTGACCCGCAAGCCAGTGATTATGCGGTAAAGCAACGACAAGCTCATCGCTCGATACTGGCATCGATTCTATTCCTTGCCCCATATCTCCCGTCAGACGAGCGAACGCCAGATCGATTTCACCTGAAGAAAGTGCCGGGATAGCCTCTGCGCTGTCGATCTCTTTCACAGAGATGATGACTTCCGGCATCAGCACTTTCATCCGTTTGATATACGTCGGCAGGACGTCAAGCATTGAGGTGCTGATAGCCCCGATGGTCAGTATCCCGGTGTGCCCTGCCACGGCTTCGTTGATTGCCAGCTCCAGCCTTTCGGCCTGTTCAGCAAACTTTTTTACTGCGGGCAGAATAGCCTGCCCCACAGGAGTCAGCTGAACGTTCCTTTTGCTGCGGTCAAAGAGCTGTACCTTCAGGGACTGTTCCAGTACCTGAATCTGCTGCGTAAGCGGCGGCTGTGTCATTCCCAGCCTTCTGGCTGCGCGCCCAAAATGTTTCTCTTCTGCCACGGCCAGAAAAAGCCACATGTGCCGGATGATACGGAAATTAATCATTGCGCCTCGATATGTTTTTAATATCAAAACCATTCGTAATAAGGATTTTTAATATCGGAATATACAACCGATAGTGTCTGAAATTCAATCCATACCGGACAGCGTTATGACAACTGATTTGGCATTAGCGAGACTGGCAGAGCTGGACACTAACACGGTGTCAGATGCTCTGGATTTTCTTGAAATCGAAGGAGCGACCTGGGGAATTGTTCCACTCTGGAACTGCCCGAAAATAACCGGGCGAGCCAGCACCATCCAGTTGGGCCCGAAATCCGACACAAAACCCACCGTTCACCTTATTTCTCCCGTGATTGATGCGGTCAGTAGCCATAACCGTATTCTGGTTATCGCAGGAGGAAGGGAGGGCATTTCCTGCTGGGGGGACATTCTTGCGAACGCGGCCAAAGGTCGCGGGATACGCGGCTCAGTCATTGACGGCCTGAGTCGTGATATTGAGGGCAGTGAATCCATCGGTTACCCGGTCTATGGCCGTGGCGTGACGATGATCAGTGCACGTAACCGGGTGATTCAGCTCTCTTCCGGACAGCCCGTCAGGTTTGCAGGCATTGAGGTTCATGAAGATGACTATGTCATTGCCGACCGCTGCGGCACCGTTTTTATAGCGGCTAACCGTATTCAGGAAGTCCTGGAACTGGCTGAAAAAATCGCCCAGCGCCAGAACGGTATGGTTCAGGCTGTCCGCCGCGGACGCTCAGTCGCTGAGGTCATGCATGACAGTGCCTTCGACGCTATCAATACGGGAAATAAAAATGGCTGATGAAGATTTCTCTGTTACCGAACTGTTCCGTGGGCTGGATACGGCAGGGGTGTCTGATGCGCTTGATAAGCTTGGCCTGCCCGGTCAGTGCTATGACGTTATGCCGCTGGATAATTACAAAACCACTACGGTAGGGCTGGCCTATACCGTTCGGTATGAACCTTCCGGTCATCCGCCCGGAACGGTGGGCGACTTTATCGATGATGTTCCTGCGGGCTATTTCGTTGTTATCGATAACAATGGTCGCACTGACTGCACGGTCTGGGGCGACATCATGACCCAGGTTGCCGGGATGAAAGGGATTGCGGGCACGGTTATTGATGGCGTGTGCCGTGACGTGCACAAGGCTCTTGGTGATGGTTACCCGATGTTTACCAAAGGCCGTTTTATGCGAACCGGTAAAGACAGAGTACAGGTCAGTTCAGTAAATCAGCCAGTCTCCATCGGGGATGTGCGTGTCGAACCCGGAGACATTGTGGTGGCCGATGCCAGCGGAGTGGTTATTGTCCCGCGCGCAAAAGCTGAAGACGTTGCCAGAGTTGCTCATGACATTGAGAAAACGGAATCGCGGATACGGCAAACGCTGGCAGAAGGAAAGTCACTTCGTCAGGCGCGTGAAGAACTGGGCTATCACCTTCTGCAGAGGAAATTATCATGACGACAATAATAGATGAACAGCAGGCTCTCCAGGCGCTGGCGCTCGGCAGCGCAACGCTTTACGAGGCATCAGGACTGGACTGTGCGGTGGATCCGTTGATTCGTAATATCTGGCGTGGAATGACGCTGGCGGCACCGGCCTACCCCGTTGCCTGTTCACCCGGCGATAATCTTGCGCTGCATGTCGCGCTTGAAAAGGCTCCGCGTGGAAGCGTGCTGGTGGTGACAACGGATAACCATATCGCAGGATATTGGGGGGAAGTGCTGACGGTAGCAGCCAAAGCGGCGGGTATCAAAGGCCTGATAATTGACGGTGGCGTCCGGGATATTGCGGCTGTTCAGAAGCACGACTTCCCGGTTTTCTCGCGTGGGGTGTCAGTACGCGGCACAATCAAAAGTAGTTACAAGTCAGTGGGCCAGCCTGTGCGTTTTACTGGCATTCCTGTTGCGGCGGGTGACTTTATCGTGGCAGATGATGACGGCATCGTCATCATTCCGGCTGCTGAAACAGCTCGGGTGCTCCGGGACGGCGCGGCGCGGGAGGAAAAGGAGCGGCACATGATGGAGAAACTCTCATCGGGCAGCACGACCGTCGAGCTGATGGGGCTGACTCAGTGGAGAATACAATGACCGGGATAAAGCCACTGAATCGTTATCTTGAGAGTGTAAAGCCTTCCGCCACTTACAGGATCATGGATAAGGTCGCAGAGCTTAAAGCGCAGGGGAAACAAATCATCTCGCTCAGCGCCGGTGAACCCGACTTTCCTACACCAAAACACATCTGTGCGGCAGCGATGATTGCCATACAGGATGGGCATACCAAATACACTCAGGTAGCCGGATTGCGGACGCTGCGTGAAGCGGTTGCGCGAAAGTTTATGACGGATAATGGCCTTGACGTCTGCTGGCTGGATACCCTCGTGGGTAGCGGAGGTAAGCAGATAATCTTTAACGCGCTTGCCGCTACCCTAAATGACGGGGATGAGGTGATTATCCCGGCCCCGTACTGGGTGAGTTATCCGGAAATGGTCCAGCTCTGCGGGGGAGCGCCGGTAACCCTGGCATGTGACAGCAGTACGGGGTTCAAACTGACGCCTGAAATTCTTGAAGGTGCAATAACATGCCGGACACGCTGGGTCATTCTCAACTCACCCTCAAATCCGACCGGTGCGGTATACAGCAAAAGTGAATTGCAGGCACTGGGGCAGGTGCTGCTGCGATACCCGCATGTGCTTATTCTGTCTGATGATATTTATGAACATCTGGTTTTTGACGGCGTGGAGTTTGCCACGATCGCGAGTGCGGTGCCGGAGCTGCAGTCCCGCACGCTGACCATGAACGGTGTATCGAAGGCCTGGTCAATGACCGGCTGGCGCATAGGATTTTGCGCGGGTCCGCGGTGGCTTATCTCGGCAATGGAAAAACTGCAGGGGCAGCAGACGTCCGGGGCGAGTTCCATTTCACAGTATGCGGCTTTGGCAGCACTGAACGGCCCACGGGATTTTCTGGAAACATCCCGTGAAGCCTTCACTACCAGAAGAAATATCATGGTCGATATGCTTAACAGCGCGTCGGGAATTCATTGTGAAACACCTCAGGGAGCATTTTACGCTTTTGCGCATTGCGGCGGACTCATTGGAAAAACCTCGGAAGGTGGCACGCGTCTCAGTTCAGACGAAGATGTTGCGACGGCGCTGCTTGAAGAGAAGGGGGTTGCAGTCGTTCACGGCAGCGCTTTTGGACTGGGGCCTTATATTCGCATTGCTTACGCCACCGATGACGCCACGCTGAAGCTGGCTTGTCAGCACATTATTGATTTTTGTAACGCAACACGCTGACAGGCTGGTCAGCCTCGCATTTCGCGCCATCAGTTTTATAAGGATTATGTACATGAACAGCGAGTTTCAGAGCCAGACTTATGGCCTGACGATTAACCATGTAGAAATGAACGTTGCCGCTATTCACCGTCCGGGGCAGGGTGAACCTGTACTGTTTTTACACGGTTTTGGTTCCACCAAAGAAGATTATGCGGATATTGTTCGCTATGCGGAATTTAACGGACAGCCATTCCTGGCCTTTGACGCGCCAGGATGCGGTGAAACGCAGAGTAGTGATTTGAGCGCCATCTCCATACCTTTTCTTGTTCAAACCGCGCTTGCGATGGCTGACCTGCTGGGTTTTGAACGCTTTCATCTGGTCGGGCATTCAATGGGCGGGCTTACTGCCTTGATGCTGGCGCATACCCACCCGGAACGCGTGCTGAGCTTTGTAGATATCGAGGGCAATATTGCCCCCGAAGACTGTTTCCTGAGTCGTCAGGTCATTGATTATCCGGAGGGCAGCGATGAGCAATTTTTTGATGAATTCATTGTGCGAACTCTGCATGTCCCGGCCTGGGCCAGTGCATTATATTCGGCTAGCCTTCGTTATAAAGTACGTGCCGGTGCAGTAAGATACATTTTTAAATCGATGGTTGATTACTCCGACCACGGGGAACTGATGGCTAAATTTCTGAATCTACCTTGTCCAAAAATGTTCATGTACGGCGAACAGAATGCAACCCTGTCCTACCTTGATTATATTCAGCAGCGAGGCGTGAAGCTGGCTGAAATTCCTGAGTGCGGGCATTTTCCTATGTATTCCAATCCTGTTGCCATGTGGCGTCATATAAGCGGATTTCAGAAGTCGGCATTATCTGCACGGGTATCTCACCAGTAATCACTTTTATCGACACTGCGAGTTTTATACAAACAGAAAAAACGGCGGTGATTATGACCCTTCCGTTTAATAGGCCGTATATTCCTTACGTCTGGTATTGGCGCCATAAGTGCTTTGAATAGTGAAGGTGTCAGGGTGATTCCGGAAACCCTGATGCGCCTTTTATGCCAGCTCACTGCAATGTGCTCAAAGGATTTTCCCTGAGAGTGGGTAATGCGTTCTGCACCAATAGCTTACGGATGTCATCACGTTGCTGTTGGGTGCCAGTCTGAGAAACATCGGGATAAGCGCCTAAGGCACCGGGCATGAAAAGCAAAAAGCCCACTTAGTTTCCTAAGCGGGCTTCTCTAATTTGGTTCCACTGACTGGGATCGCCTTTGCCAGTGGCTGGCTAATAATAAGCTAAACCTGAATTTCATTTCTGTTAAAACCACCAAAATGACCACCAATTGACGCTGATGAGCGAATCAGGGGGCTGGGATGTAGTTACTTTTTGTTGGAATGGGGGACATGCTGCTGCATCAATTCAACGATCCAATCTATAAAAACTCGCAGTTTGGCATTGACATGGCGGTTCGGCGGAAATGCCAGGTACAGGGGCATTGGATTAATACGCCAATGTTCAAATAGCGGAATCAAGGAGCCACAAGCCTGATGTGCTGCCGCCATATAGACTGGCAGCGCAATCACGCCTATCCCCGGAAGGAGAAATCGAGCGTTGGCTTAATCTCCCCGTGCAGCGACCCACGAGCTGTGCCTTTGCAGATGATGATCGTTATCTGTATGTCACCACCGCGCGACTTGGGTTATCGGAAACGCTTTTAGAGAAGATGCCGTATTCAGGGGCTTTGCTGAGGATCGACTATAAGCGTGCACTGGAAGTTTGAGCGTTTTTGCAGACCGCTTTGTGCCAGAAGCGGACCAAAGAATATGTGTTAATTGTTGATAACCGAATAAGGTTCTTATCGCTACTTTCTCTCTATCTGCCTTTGAGGGCAGCGGCAGTTTGAATACCTTAACTACCTAACGATCTAAAACCACACTTAACATGCGTGGCACCTCTGCCATAAGCAGTGAGGGCTCTCACAAAAATCGCTTCCTATATCCGGATGCGCTGACGACGTTCTGCAGACAGAGTGCCGGCTGCCGCATACGCATTATACCGGGCCTGTCGATGGACCTGATTAACCTTGTTGACGCAGGCGAAATTGATATGGCCGCAGTGCTGAAGCCCCCTTTTGCACTGACGGCGGGGCTGCAGTGGAGCACGCTGGCTCATGAACCTTTCCATCTTATCGTGCCAAAAGGTGTTGCCGGTGACGATATTGCCACGTTGCTGAGCGCCCAGCCCTTCATCCGCTACGATCGTTCGTCCTTTGGCGGGCGCCTGGTTGACCGGTTTCTTCGTGAAATGGGCCTTTCGGTCAACGAAATCTGTGAGTTGGACGAGCTCGAGGCCATCCTCAAGCTCGTCAGTAACGGCATGGGCGTTGCCCTGTTGCCCCGGACCGCCACCTGGCGGCGCTGGTCGGCGTCCGTCAGGGCAATTGGCCTCGGAGATAACGTATTTTACCGGGATGTGGGGCTTATTCACCGCCCGCTTGAAAGCCTTGACGAGGACGTCCGGCGGATTTCTGAGCAGATTATCCTGCTGGCAAGCCGGCAAACTCCTCCGGCCACAGCCTGAACCTCATACTGACGTGATGACGCACACATGAGGTTCAGCCCTGCGGCGCACCTGGCGTCAGCTGCGGCGCATCGTGCACCTCTACAGCCTCTCCGGTAGTGTAAAAGTGTCCGCCCGCAATGTAGTGCAGGCTTCGCCAGTCTGCGGCTCCCCTTTCAAACTGCCAGTGGCCGTCCTTAAAAGCGCGACTGTCCGCCCAGGCCCCTTTGATCTCGCCGATGAATAAATCATAGGTCTGCTGGTTATGCTCTTCAGGAATGAGTTCGCAATACAGCCACGCCGCACATCCTGAAACCCCCGGCACATCCGCGCCGGGCAGCGCAAACAGCGATACGCCAGACTGCGTGAGCTTATCCGCTTCGCAGGCCAGCGAATGCGAGCCGAGGAAATGCACGAGTGATGCCTGGGCTGCCACCGGCACCTGAATCACAAACGAACGACTTTTTTCAATCAGCTCTCGTGTGTATGCGGTTTTGTCCAGCACGACGGTCAGCCGTGCCGGATCGTAATCCAGCGCGCAGACCCATGATGCCGCCATGACGTTGTCCGTTCCGTTATAGCGCGCTGAGACCAGCGTCGCCGGCCCGTGATTTATCAGCCTGTAGGCCTTTGCCGGCTCGACAGGCACGATGTGTTCATTCATTTCCAGACTCCGTTGAGCTGCTACTGGTTTTCAAGATAGGCAGAGAGGCTGAGGTGGCCTGATTTTATCAGCGCCAGCACGCTCGCTTCCATTGCCTGCACATCGCTGCGGGATCGGGACTCAAAAACTGCCTGCCATACGATGACCGTTTCGTCGCGATCGCTCAGTGGAATAAGGCTGACCGTAGCCACATAGTCATCAACGGCCAGCGGCGCTTCAATAAAGCGATACGAGAAGGCCCGCTTACCTGCATCCAGCATGAGGAGCTCTTCGCGCAGGACGTCGCCGTTTTCAAGTACCAGCCGGCGCCGGCAGCCCGGGCGCCCGTCGGGCTGATTATCTTCGATTTCGCTGCTGCAGATAGCAGGATGCCAGTCGCTGATGCGACCGAACTGGCTGAGCGTCTGCCATACGTGATCCGCAGGGGCGTTAACCATGGCATTAAAGTTCACTTCTGACATTACGGTTCCTTCTTATCATTCATCTTCAGAAAATTATCCTGCAGAATTTATTTTACCTGCAGAAACAATGTGAATGCCCGCCCTGGGTGGAGTCACCGCTCTGAGGAGATGGCGGGCTATGTCTTCAGCCGGGCTGAGCTGCCAGCTGCGTGGCAGAACCGGCGATAAGAGCCTGAGCACCTGCTTCAGCGCCGTTTCACCCGGGCGGGATTCAGCCCGATCGCCGGCAATAACGCCGGGACGGACCAGCGTCAGTGAGGTAAAACCTTCGTGCCTCAGCGCCTGTTCAAGCTCCCCCTTCACCCGGTTATAAAAGAATCTTGAGCGGGCATTTGCGCCGGTCGCCGAGGTCAGCGCGAACGCAGAGGCGCCGCCATTACGCGCCAGCCGGGCAAACCTCAGAGGATAGTCATAATCAACCCGCCGGAATGCCTCCCGGCTGCCGACTCTGGCAATTGTGGTGCCGAGCGCACAGATAACCGCGTCAACGCGCCACTCCAGAGCGTCAGCGTCGGGGGCATCAAAGTCGATCAGGGGATTAATAAGCCGGGTAGGGCCTGAGGCGCACCATGTGATAGGTTTTCGCGTCGGCGCAATGACGGTACCGATGTGCGGGCTGGACATCGCCTGCTGCAGGACATGACTGCCCACGAGCCCCGTTGCGCCGAGCAGCAGCAGCCGCATATCCGGATCTGAATCAGCGGACCTGCCCATCTCAGCATTCCTCCATCTGCTGAACCGCCTTTCGTACCGGCACCTCACCGTCGGTCAGCTCAATGATGACGCGGCTGACGCGGGGCTGAGCGATAATTTCAGCCAGCGTGGCCGCCACGTTATCCCGGGTGACCTCCCCGTAAGGTATGGCCAGCCCGGCGCGGACATATCCTGAACCTTTGTCATCCAGCAACAAGCCGGGACGCAGAATGACCCAGTCCAGCGAGCTTGCAGCCAGCACGACTTCTGCCTGCTTTTTCACCTGGATATAGTTTTCAAACGACGCCGAGGTGGATTCATTTCTTGAGGCCTCCGGAAAGGCCGAAACCAGCAGGAAGCGCGAAATGCCGGCCGGCGCCGCTGCCTCTGCGGCCGTCTTAAGCCCTTCTCCGTCAATGGCGTTCGTCATTTCCGGGCCACCTTTGCCGCCGGCACCGGCCGAGAAGACCACCACATCGCAGCCTTTCATCGTGGTCGCCAGGGCGGCGGCATCCAGCTCCGTCAGGCTCCCGCTGACGGGCTTTGCTCCCTGCAGACGAATCAACTGCGCCTGCTCCGGCTGACGGTGCAGCGCATGAACAGCGTGCCCTTTCTCCGTAAGAACTCTGGCCAGGCGCCGGCCCACCTTGCCTGCGCCGCCGATAATAAACACCGTACTCATGGATAACTCCTTTGCGTGACCTGTTTTGTGCTAAAAACTGCCGCCAGTCAGCCCGTAAACTGGTGATAGACTTTCGCAATCACCTGCCAGCGACCGTCGATGCGGATGAGGGTCAGGTAGTCGTTATAGTCGGCGCCGATAGCATCCTTTTCCATGTCCACGCGCACCACCGCCGTGGTCGGGGTGATGGCCAGCACATCCAGATGCGTTTCAATATCTGGCGCACTGCCGTTTTCACGGACGAATTTATACAGGTTGTCGACAGACCCTCCCAGCAGCTCACCGTCAGTAAAACCGTACATGACGGCGTCCTTGTGAAACGCTTCTGCCACCGTTTCGGCGCAGCCTTTTTTCAGGCCGTCAACGTAGCGACGCGCCGTATCAAGAACGGCTTCATAGGCAGAAACAGGGACGGTTTTGATATTCTGGCTCATGTTTTTCCTCACTGGGTTTCGCCGCGTCTGGCGGTCAGACGCGACGGATGAAGGGGGAATGGCTGATGTCAGGAAGCGGCGTGGGTATGGTAAATTTTGCTCACTACGGTCCAGCGCCCGTTGACCTTCAGCAGGTTGAAAAAGTCCGTGAAGCGAAAGCCCGAAATATCATCGGTATCGACGCGCGCGCTTGCCGCGGTGCCTACGATATCAACGTGCACGATGGCGGCCTTCGCTTCCGGGGATGGGCGGAAAGCGGTATCGATGGTGTCGAAAAGTCCCTGAATAGGACCGCCGGTGAGGTTTGCATCACCGTCAACGCCAAAGATGGTGGCCTGCTCGCTGAACGCGGGCTTCATTATTTCGCTTTTGGCCTGCTTTCCACCTTCGTTGTACTGGCTTAGCACTTCCACGATGGCGCTGTATTCCTGAACATAAGTTACGTCTGTCATTTCATCTGTCTCCGGTTTTGTTGTGGCGGGTATCCGCAGGGATGCCCGTAATTCGCTTGAAAATCTTGTTTATGACGAACAGCAGCATCAGTCCCGCCGCAACGGCGGCCATGCCGGTCAGCACATCAGCGCGCTGTAAAACGTCTCTGACGCTGAAACTGCCGTGCAGAAGCACCTGTAAGTCAGAAATAACGCTTCCGGCAGCGGCATAAACATACGTGCCGGGGATCAGTCCAGCCACCGTCGCTGTCGCATATTTTCTGAACGATACGCCGCTGATCCCCAGCGCATAGTTCAGCGGCGCGAAGGGCAGAATGGAGCTCAGACGCAGCAGCAGGATCAGCAGCAGGGCATTGTTCTGCGACAGTGAAAGCAGACTGTTCAGGTAGCGGTGGCGGCTGGCGGCGCGCGACGCTGCCGGAAATAACTGGCTTTTGCTGATGCAGAAAGCGATCAGTGCGGAGGTGGTACCCGCTAGCAGAGCCAGCGCAGTTCCGCCCGCCGCGCCAAACAGCCACCCTGAAAGCGCTGTCAGCAGGGAAGCCGGGAAGAACATCAGCGTCACGGCGACAAAAATAACGAAGTACAGCACTACCCCCGCCGCGCCGGCGGACTGCAGATAGTGGCTTAGGGAGAACGCAAGATCTGACATGTGCCTCATGTATTTATGTAGTAATCACTATGTAATGTTATTATTGTATAGTGATCGCTATGTAATGTGTCAAGAGAATGATTTTATGCCCGACGTGAAGACGAAAGATTCACAAGTCAGCAGTGAAAAGCCCAAAGGGCGGCCGCGCAGCTTTGATCGCGACAGGGCCCTGATCAGGGCGCTGGATATCTTCTGGCGTAAAGGCTTTGAGCCCGCCTCGGTTGCTGAGCTCTGCGCTGCGATGGAAATTAATCCGCCGAGCCTGTACTCCGCCTTCGGTAATAAGGCGAAACTTTTCATGGAGGCCGTGAGCTATTACGAAAGGGTCTACTGGAAATCAACCTGGGAGCGGCTTGAAGAAGAACCCGATATTACCCGGGCGATTGATAACTTCTTCAGCGAAGCGGCAGACATTCTGCTTTCCCCTTCTGCACCCTGCGGTTGCATGGTGGTGCTTGCGGCCATCAATGTCTCCCAGGAGTCCGCTGACGTCGTCGAAGCGGTAAGCGTGCTAAGGCAGGAAGGAAAAGATCTGTTTGAAAAGCGTCTGCGCAGGGCTGTCACGGAGAAGCAGCTGCCGTCTGATACCACTACCGCCGCACTGGCTACCGTTCTGAATACGCTTCTGGAGGGCATGTCTATCGAGGCCAAAGACGGGGCCACGCCGGAAAGCCTGAGCGCAACCGGTCAGTTTGCGTCTCGATTGCTGCCACGTGAAAAATTCTGATCGCACAAAATGCAACCCGAGAAACTAGACGACCGGTCAGTTTTATCGTTATGCTACCCGGACTATGAAAAAACAAGCGGCTAACGTGCGTCAGCACATCATTGATGTTGCCCGGACGCTTATTACACATAAAGGCTACAGCGCCGTCGGCCTGGCTGAGATTGTCAAAGCCGCTGGCGTGCCTAAAGGATCGTTCTATTACTACTTCCAGTCCAAGGAAGAGTTCGCTGAAGCCCTGCTGGAAAATTACTTCACCCACTATCTTATTCAGGTTGAAGAGCAGCTGCGCGGCAGCGAACCGGCCAGAGAGCGCCTGCTGCGCTACTTTGCATTCTGGAAGGTCACGCAGGGTGCCGACCTGCCTGAAAGCAAGTGCCTGGTCGTTAAGCTCGGGGCAGAAGTCTGCGATCAGTACGACAGCATGCGAAGCGTTCTGGCAAGCGGAACCCGTGAAATTATCCTTCGGATCACGTCGTGCATACATCAGGGGCAGAGTGATGGCTCACTGCCGTCCAAAGTGGACGCAGAGGCCCTTGCTGAAGAGCTTTACCAGCTCTGGCTGGGCGCGTCCCTGATGGCAAAAATTCACACGCCTGATCAGGCGTTTGATAAAGCAATGAGTGCAACAAAGCGGCTGCTCGCGTAGCCGCGTTTTTTTCTACCAAATTACTAGTCGACCGGTCAGCTATTTAGGAGTAACCATGACTGATAACAGTACCCGTACAGATCTCTTTTCCCCCGTGGCAATGGGAAGCCTTCAGCTTGCCAACCGTATCGTTATGGCGCCTGTTACCCGCAGCCGTTACGGCGAAGATGGCGTACCTGATGAGCTACATGCAACCTACTACGCCCAACGTGCCAGCGCCGGCCTGATTATTTCTGAAGCCACGAATATCTCAGCTCAGGGCCGTGGATATGCGGCTACGCCGGGGATCTGGAGCGAAGATCAGGTTGCCGGCTGGAAAAAAGTCACCGCTGCCGTTCACGCAGAAGGCGGGAAAATCGTCTGTCAGCTCTGGCACGTGGGCCGTTTTTCAAGCGTTGAACTGCAGCCTAACGGCGAACGTCCTGTCGCTCCCTCTGCAATCAAGGCCGAAGGCCAGACCTATACCGTCAATGGCTTCGTACCGGTATCGACGCCACGCGCGCTCGAAACCGACGAGATCCCGGGCATTATTGAGCAGTATAAGCGTGCCGCAGAAAACGCCCTGCGCGCAGGTTTTGACGGCGTGGAAGTGCACTCTGCAAACAGCTATCTGCTCGATCAGTTCCTGCGCGACTCAACCAATCATCGTACCGACGCCTACGGCGGCTCTATAGAAAACCGCGCGCGCCTGACGCTGGAAGTCACTGAAGCGATCGTCAACATCTGGGGCAATGACCGCGTAGGCATCCGCCTGTCACCGGTAACTCCTGACGCAGGCAACACGCCGCCGGACAGCAACGTGATGGCGATGTATGGCTATCTCATCCAGCAACTTAACCGTTTTAATCTGGCATACCTGCACTTCGTTGAGGGTGCCACTGCAACGTCGCGTGACGTGCCTGCCGACGGGGATATGGATGCGCTGAGCGCGCAGTTCAGCGGTCCGTTCATTGGTAACAACAACTATGACCTCGAAATGGCGATCAGCCGCCGTAATGCAGGGATCATTGATGCCGTTGCCTTTGGCCGCCTGTTTATTTCCAACCCGGATCTGGTTAAGCGTCTGCGTTATGGCGCCGAGCTGACCATCGCGCCTAAGGAAGCCTACTACGGCGGCGGCGCGAAAGGTTACACCGACTGGCCGGAAGCGAATTACTGATAAATACAACCGGCGGGATCTTCCCGCCGCCTGTACCTCATCCAAAAGGATAAGAATATGAATCATCTGCAGAACAAAACCGCTGTAATTACTGGTGCGTCATCGGGCATTGGCGCCGCGACCGCGCTGGAACTTGCACGTCATGGTGTGAATATCGTAGCCGCAGCACTGGATCAAACCGGCCTCGATAAGCTGGTAAAGGATATTGAGTCAGCCGGTGGCCATGCCTCCGGTCTGGTGACGGATGTGACTCGTCTTGAAGATACACAGGCGCTGGTAAAGCATGCTACCGATACCTTCGGTACCGTTGATATCCTGATTAACAACGCCGGGCTGATGCTCTTTTCAGCCTGGAGTGACATCGCGTGGGACGACTGGAACAAGATGGTCGACGTCAACATCAAGGGCTATCTGAACGCCATTGCGTCGGTACTCCCGATTATGCTCAGCAAAAGTGACGGCCAGATCCTGAACATGGCTTCTGTGGCAGGCCACCAGGTTGACGCCGGCGCGGGTGTATACAGTTCGACCAAATTCTTTGTGCACGCCATGACGGAATCAATGCGTAAAGATCTGGGCGTGAATAAGGGCATCCGCGTCAATACCATCAGCCCTGGCGTTATTAACACGGGATGGGCTGATAAAGTGAGCGATCCGGAAGGGCGTAAGGTGGCGCAGGAGCTGACAAAAATTGCTATCAGCCCGCAGGATGTGGCAAATGCGGTGGTCTATGCACTCAACCAGCCCACAAACGTGACCGTTAACGATCTCATCGTGTCCCCTACTAAGCAGAACTGGTAAATCAACAATGGCAGCCGGCTGGCTGCCACTTCATCTCTGAAATAAAAGACGTCAGCCTATCGTCGTCAGACCGACGCGGTCTGCAAGGCTCTAATTCCAGCCAGATAAACATCATTTTCCAGCACCCTGCGCATCTCGCTGCATAAGTCCGGTTTGCAGTTAAAAGAGGCTTACCAGACAACATGCGTGTGTCCCGGAGTGCAGGTTGGCAGCAGCTGAATGGTGGAGAGATAATTTTCAACAGGCAGAGGTGCTGTTTCAAAAGAATAGGTCAGCAGGTAAGCTTTGCTGTCTTTACGGATTAATTTTTCGGTTCCCGTGGCTCCGTTTCCAAGGGTTACGCGGCGAACGGCTCCTACAACATCTCCTGTGCAACCCTCTTCGAACTCACTGCTGACTACGGCAGGGTGCCATGCTGACAGAGCGTGAAACTTTTCAATAATGTCCCAGACATCTTCAATATTGCGCGGTATAACCAGCGATGCGACAGTGCTTTCCATGATTCTCTCTTCAATTTGATTACGACCACAAATCTTTTTGTATCGGTCACTATGTAATGTTTTTATATTTTTAGTGACCGATACATAATAAGTCAACTGGATTGTCTCTCAGCCAAATAGTTTGAGTGCTCACAGACGCTGATTTACTGATGATTAATTAACTCAGACCTGATTACTATCTACAACCCTACGCCCGCTTTTCGCTCATAGCTGACGAAGCCCATCTAGAGGGTGCGGTTCGGTAGAATTGGCGTTTTACCGAACGTGATCAGACGGGTAAGCATCAGTCCGCTTTGTGCCAGAAGGAGCTGGGAGTGAAAGCCGGTATGGATGAAGGCTCTGCTAGCGGACGTATGAACCACTATGAAAAAGGGCGCCATGTCCCGGATATCGAAACTTTGCGAAAATTATCAAAAGTGCTAGATGTGCCACTAAGTTACTTCTTTTGTGCAGATGAGTTGAGCGCAGAACTGGTTTGCCTATTTCAAAACTTAAGCGATGAGAAGAAGGAAGAAATGTTAACGTTTCTAAGACATCATAAGAAAGTTTAGGAAGTCTAGACTTGAGGATGTAATCGGCTCTATTGAACCTGCCCCCCGTTGGATAATGGGTAATTCTGAAACTAAAGGTGTAGTGACGTAGTTAATTTGGCCATCTGAATAGATGGCGATATTATGACCGAGCGTAACGCACTCAATTCCAGCTCCGAGTTTCGCCTCGAAACTTCAAAACTTGTTCTCCATCAGTATTACACCTTTGCCGCCGCCAGCTCCGCCTGGAAACTAGTGCGGATGTGTCGAGTTGGCGTTGAACAGTGCGGCTGCTCACGACCACTCTGCAAGAAATCTCGCTGATATTGTTTGTGCGCCCTCGCTCAGCTTACGCACATTGTCGACGTGAGATCGATGAGGATGGCCTGCGCCGACATCGTCTGGTGTTGAACAGGGAAGGCAGGCGGCCGTACTAGAGGGTCTTTTTACATATTTGTGCTAGGGGCCATCTGTAAACGCAAAGAATCCCAAATCAAGCCAAGTTTAGGCATGTAGGAGTTGACGGGTAGCTTTGAAAGAAAAGCGGGCTTATATTCTGGTGATCAAGCATCCTGTCAAAACGGATGCAATGAACTTAGAGGAGGGTTATTTTAATCACATTACTCAATTTGAAAGATAAAAATTAATATTCACGTTATCCAAAATAAGTGAACACAGAAAAATTCACATCAGCATGAATAAAGGTTGCACAAAGCACCATTCCCATTTTCTTATGAGCTTCAATCGAGGAGTCATTGTCATTTCGGATAAAAAGTATACCCTGACGTTTGGGAAGTTGACGTCGTAACTCATCAAACATCATTCCTGCCAGTCCTTTTCCTCTTTCGTCAATGCTGACGCACACTGGCCCATAAAGATAGGCATCATTATTTCCGGTATACACATTTAACATAGATTTGACGATTGGAATATCCGCATTTCTTTTTAAGCTGGCTGACAGTAAAAAACCGACGACTCCGCCCTCCTTTTTAGCAATAATTAGTGGCATTTCCTCTATCATTTTTATTAATTTTTGTTCGGACAATGCAGCAGAAAGCGCGCCACCGTTGCTGGCGAGGTTAGCCTCCTGAAGGGTCATCAACCCACTTAAATCATCTGACGTAGCCACACTGATATTAAACTCGCTATTTCGCATAGTCAATTATCCTTATTAAAAAAATATATAAATATCTGTAGGTTACTTGAATCGAGATGATGCTAATTTTTAATCTCGACAAGTAATACAGTCTGACCTGCTATCCATTTAAAAGTACATCCATGATTTTAGCAATGCTCTCATCTTGCAAAGGGCCGCTGTTACAGCCCTGAAAAATGCAGACTTCGATTGACCTGGATATCTCCAACACGTCATCGACGGCTTTGTTTAATAAATCGAACTTTTGGCAGTAATCAGGATCAGATCACCACATTCCCGATCCTGTAGCGGTATCCCGTGGCAAAACAAAACTTCAAAATTACCAACTGGAACGTTTACAACAAAACCGTCGCCTATCGGGGCTCACTGACATTCTGGCTTGATGAGTCTGCCATTCAGGCCTGGTATGACGAACCCAAAACCTCTTCACGTGGTCGTCCGCAACGTTATTCTGAGCTGACCATTTCAACCGTTCTGATGCTCAAACGCGTCTTTCGCCTCACGCTGCGCGCTGTGCAGGGATTCATTGATTCCATTTTTATCCTGATGAAGCTCCCGCTTCGTTGCCCGGATTATTCCTGCGTCAGCAGGCGGGCTAAGTCCGTCAGCATCCCTTTCAAAAGTACCACACGCGGCGAAATTGCCCACCTGGTTATCGACTCCACCGGCTTAAAAGTTTTCGGTGAGGGTGAGTGGGAGGTGAAAAAACACGGTCAGGAAAAGCGCCGCGTCTGGCGAAAACTGCATCTGGCGGTAGACGCTGATACGCATGAGGTTATCTGTGCTGACCTGTCCCTGAACAACGTGACTGATGCAGAGGCATTCCCGGTACTTATCCGCCAGACACACCGGAAAATCAGGGTCGCTTCAGCCGACGGAGCTTATGACACAAGACGGTGCCACGACGAACTGCTGTGTAATAAAATCTAAGCACTTATCCCGCCGCGAACCCGCGCAGGTTGCTTGCCGCTGAATATGCCGACAGAAATCAGGCGGTTGCCCGGCAACGGCTGACGGGAAGCAATGCGTACTGGAAATGGCACACGGCTTACAACCGACGTTCGGTGGTTGAAACGGCAATATACCGTGTCAAACAGCTGTTTGGTGGGCATCTTACGTTGCGGGATTATGATGCGCTGGTTGGGGAGGCTATGGCCATGATCCGCGCATTAAACAAAAAGGCGCGTGCAGGCATGCCAGATAGTGTACGGATTGCCTGAGGAAGTCAGCGACGAGAGGAACTTTTATCTAAATCCGATATATTAAACAAAGCCCTTCATTACTGAATGAAGAGCAGAAACTAACTGTGATTACACGTATTAACGCCGGGGTCAGCATCAGCTCTATTGCTCGGGAATTTAATACCACCAGGCAAACCATACTCCGGGTAAGGCTGGTCAGCAATAATCCTGATTTCTTAGCTGCTGGACGGTCCGCTATGTGCCAAGAGCGGAAGTAGCTAACAGCACTTAGTGTTGATAACGGGGAGCAGGTCAGAACGGCTATAAAGCTAACAGGACTTATGAGCGTTGCCCGATTATAATAACTTCCTTTTACTCTTAGGAGCTTTAAATATATGAAAAATCCTGTAGGCAGTCCGAAAGCACAAGGCCCGTCTTGGTATAACAAGAGACCACCTTCATATATTGAAGAAGAGTTTACAAAAGAGCTGGGTGAATTTGCTGATTTGATTGAAAGTGAAACTTGGTTTGGCGATAAAGAAAATCATTTTCGTTTTCGAGTCGACTTTATTCTAAAAGACGCTCGCATGATAATTGAATTGGATGGCCATGATTATCACTCATCCAAGGAACAACTAAGAAATGATGCTAAAAGACAACGTTATCTTACTAAGTCTGGCTATACGTTAATTAGGTTCACAGGTAGTGAAATCATACAAGATTGTATTGGTTGCGTTAAAGAGGTGAGCAGTATTTATAAAGAGAGGATGCAAAGAAATCCTGGTAAATACCGAGTGATGTATATTGATTACCCCTTTGTTTGTAAAGTGACTCAACATTTATTGCAATTTCAAAAACAGCTGCAAGCTGATGGACGCGTTCCAATCAGAAATGTTTCTCCTGTTAGCCTTGATGAGCTTATTCCTCATGCGATAGAGTGGCTTCATGAAAAATCGCACATTTCTGTCATTGTATTTTACCCCCCCGAACTTGGGGCCGATATTAAGCATCTGGATGGAATGATCAAAGAGTATAAGAAAGGTGAAGTTGTTATCAGCCTAGTCGAAAATGATCTTTATTCTTTAGAGCTAGGTGACCATCTGATGGAGTTCTCTCACCTGTTTGATGAGTTTATGTTGGTTGGGGATGATAAAGTTTACATAGACCCTCTACGCTCTGTACTTCCTT
Organism: Erwinia sp. QL-Z3; assembly: GCF_004551645.1. NCBI lineage: Bacteria > Pseudomonadati > Pseudomonadota > Gammaproteobacteria > Enterobacterales > Erwiniaceae > Erwinia > Erwinia sp. QL-Z3. The sequence goes on along the minus strand of NZ_CP037950.1, from coordinate 4,392,258 downwards.
CTGAACTCACTTTAGATTCAGATGGAAACTACAAATATCTAGCAAATGCAAAGTTACTACGCCTTGGTAATTATGAAACGAATTATGTTGATAGTGATCTTGTCTACGTTCGCTGGCAGCAACTCTATTATATTATTGGAGCCTCCATGGGGTTACCTCTCCAAGATATTTAATATGTTAAAATCATAGGGCGCAATATTCCTTCCCCGCCTCTCAAAACAGAAAAGGCCACCCACAGGTGACCTTTCTGGCACTTCCGTTTGCGACCATCCGTTATTTGTACAATTCAGCGGTCATGTGCACGCGGTTATTGGTGTTCGCTTCGATGATTTTGTACTGAGCGTCTTGTTCATGAGCCTGCGCAGCAACTTGAGCTTCTGCGCCGTCCAGATTATTTGCGTTAGCACTGATGCTCTTGTAAGTATCCCTTCAAAACGGCTCATTCACTTTTAGATATCTTACGAAAAACTAATTTTGTGCGTACGAGGCTAACTTCCGCTGTTCGCTCTTAGCAGCCATTGGCCATTACAAATGAGATTTTCCATAACGTTCTAATTGTACGCACCGCTAAAACAAGCTGGCGGCGTTTCTGACGAATAACCGGTAAAAAGGGTAACAAACCACCCGAAAACCCGCCAGAAACGCGCATTCTCAACCCGCTCATGAACACTCTTCTCGTCATCAAGAGGTAAGGGCTCAGGCCCATCGACATATTTCTCACAGCCAGGTTCCCGGCTGTCGTGCAACACCGTAATCTCTCCCTGAAAATTCTCACAAACCGTGACGAGCGCATGCCTGAGTCGGTAATCCTGTCCTTCTGAGCGGATCTGATACGCACAGGTTTAGTACTGGAACGTCAGATTCCTGGACAACACACGGCGGGGCTGATAGGAGAGAATGTAATTACGTTATTCCGGAGTGTGATGAATTTCCCGATGGACATTACCGCATAGTCTTAATATGCCTCGATTTGCTCTACGCCTTCCGCCTGAATTGTCGTTAGACTGGGGGCGATACAAAGGCTTATAAGCTGCACACCACCCTCAACTCTATCGCGATGGATAAGATTAATGACTAAGATTACCGAGTTTCTTAACTGGCGTTACGCAACCAAAAAATACGATCCGGCGAAGAAAATCCCGGCCGACAAGCTGGAACATATCCTCGAAGCCGTGCGCTTAACCGCGACCTCCAGCGGCCTGCAACCCTTTGAATTGCTGGTGGTGACCAACGCGGAAATTCGCGAAAAAATCAAAGCGGTCAGCTGGAATCAGGCGCAGGTCACCGACTGCTCTCATCTGCTGGTCTTCGCTGCCTGGGACGACATCACCGCCGATCGCGTCAATATGATGTTCGATCTCACCAATGACGTGCGCAACTCGACCAACGAAGGCTGGGAAAACTATCGTCAGATGCTGTTGGGCATCGTGGCGGAACGCGGTCAGGAAGCCAACTATCAGGCCGCAGCCCGCCAGGCCTATATTGGTCTGGGTTCCGCGCTGATTGCCGCCGCTGAACAGCAGGTTGATGCCACCCCGATGGAAGGATTTGATCCGGCGGCAGTGGATGAGATTCTGGGCCTGAGCGCCAAAAATCTGCGCAGCGTGATCATTTTACCGCTGGGCTACCGTTCCGAAGAAGGTGACTGGCTGGTTAACCTGAAGAAAGTCCGCCGTGCTCGCGAGAATTTTATTACCGAAATTAAGTAGTCTTCACGCGTGTATGACTAAGGCTCCTGCGGGAGCCTTTTTTATGGCGTAGGCTGGTACCTGATTGAGGCTGGCGCACGGGCCCGCATTCAGCTGCGCGCGGAGGCCGCAGCATGTCGCCGCCATCTATCCTGACGTGCGGCATCCACCGTTAAATGTGCGGGCGGTGATTGATTACTATGTTGAGGTTTTCGGCACGCCGCTTTGCTGGCAGTTTGAATGAAACGTGATTTCAGCATCGTCACCCCGCTGGTGGACTAATCCGATTAAACGTCATCTTAAATTTCAGTGATTTGCATTTATGCTAACCTTAAATTATCGGTTACTTTTGGCTTTTTTTGAAAAGCCCGTTAACGACATTTTTTCACAGGGTAAGGGAACTGAATGCTAACGATTTTCGGTGAGTTATCTGGTGCGCCAGTATGGGTGCCTGCAGTATTGCTCGTCATTCTTTCACTCGCGCTGGGATTTCTGGCCCGCTTTATCCTTCTCAGGTTCATCCGCTACTGGCAAAGCCGCGACCGGAAGCTGTTTAAATCACTGGAAAAGCATCTTCGGGGATCGATGTTTCTGTTTATTCCCCTGCTGATGATCAATGTCGGGGTGAACTACATTACCATCCAGCCGGAATCACTGGGCTTTATCACCTCCACCCTTAACGTCTTCATTATCCTGTCTTTTTGCTCCATTTTGATTCGACTGACCAACGTGGCGCAGGACATGCTTTTTATCCGCTACGACATTAATCTTTCGAATAATCTTCGTGCCCGTAAGATTCGCACGCAGATTATGTATGTCAAAAAAGTCGCGATGGTCCTGCTGGTGTCATTCTGTCTGACCCTGATTTTGCTCAGTTTCCCTGCCGTGCGAAAATTCGGCACCACCATCCTGGCGGGTGCCGGCGTCGCGGGTATCATCATTGGTTTTGCCCTGCAGAAGTCGCTGATCAATCTGTTTGCCGGCATTCAGATCGCCTTTACCCAACCGATTAAAATTGATGATGCGGTGGTGGTTGAAAATGAATGGGGCTGGATTGAGGAGATAAACCTGACCTATGTGGTGGTGCGTATCTGGGATTTGCGCCGGCTGGTGCTGCCGATTACCTACTTTACCGAAAATCCTTTCCAGAACTGGACGCGTAATAACGCCCAGATATTAGGCTCGGTGTTCCTGTATCTCGACTATTCCATGCCCTTAGAGCCACTGCGCCAGCATTTTGAAAAAATCCTCGGTGAAACCAAACTGTGGGATCAGGAAACCAAGGTGCTGCAGGTGACCGATACGACCGACAAAACCATGACCATCAGAATGTTGATGACCGCACAGAATTCTCCCACGGCCTTCGATCTTCGCTGCTACGTGCGGGAAAGAATGATTGAGTTTGTGCAGCAGAATTATCCGCAAAGCCTGCCGCAGGTGAGAGCAACGCTGACCGATTCGGGGATTGAGAAGCCGAAGGATCAGCCGTCACTCTGAAAATTAACCGGGTGACAGACCGGGCGGTAAGCGGGTTCAGAAGCCATCAGCTGAGGACGCCATCACGCTCCGGCAATCAGGCGCTGTCAGGCGCTTGTCGCAACGCCAGCCAGACTCTGGTCAGCAAAAAGGTCAGGGGGATCGCCAGAATCGCGCCGGTGATCCCGAGCAACGACTGCCAGAATAAAAATGACAGCAGTTGAACGGTGAGTGACAAATTCAGCCGCCTGCCGAGCATCAGCGGCTCCAGGACGGAACTCAAAAACAGATTCAACACCACAAAGAATCCCACGGTGAGCAGGCTGGTTTGCGTATCGGACAGGATAAAGATCTGCACCACCGGCGGGATGGCGGCGAGAAACGAGCCGAGGACCGGCACGTAGTTGAAGATAAACATCAGCAGACCCCACAGGAAGGCGAGCTTCAACCCCAGCAGATGGGCGGCGGCCCAGACAATCAATCCGCCGAGCAGGCCGGTCAGGGTTTTCACCTGCGCGTAAACAATCACGCTTTGAATGCCTTCTTCCAGCGCGGTAAACAGGCGCGAATGACGTTCTTTGGCGCGCAGGAAGGTTTTGAACATCGGCAGCTCATACAGCATAAACAGCAGCATCAGAAAGACCATCAGCCACCATGAAAGCATGCCGGGGATCAGCGAAAGCTGGGTAGCGATAAAACGCACAATGGCGCTGCCATCAATCAAATTCAGCATTTCTTCGTAGGTAAACACAATGCCCATCTGGCCAGGCAAATGCGCCAGCGTTTGTAACCTTTCCGCCACCAGAGCGGGCATCTGGCGGCTGAGCTGCAGCAAATCTGGCGTGGCGGCACTCAGTGACATAATGATAATCACGATCAGCAGCAGCAGGATCATAATCACCAGCAGGGAGGAGATAATACGCGGAACCCGGCGCTTTTCGAGGCCGCTAATAAGCGGATCCAGCATGATTGCCAGAAACATCGCCAGCAGCACCTGATTGATCAGCGGTGCGGCGAGATGCAAGCCAATTAATACCAGCGTCAGGCAAGCCAGCAGAAATAATCCCCGGGCAAAGGGCGTGAAAGAGTCTAACCAACCTGTGAACATCGGTACCCATTCTCCTCGACACAAATGGAACAGGGCAGGCCAGAAATGCCGCCCCGGATAAACAACTATAATACTTACCAGCGGCTCACGGACGGTCAACTCTCGCGTTACACCTGTTTATGCATCAGTTAATTTAACAGAGGAAAAACTATGCGCAGTCTTACTGTGGCGTTGTCTGTGTGCCTGATGTTATTTATCGATCCCGCCTTCGCCAGTAATAGCGTCAGCGACGGCTGGGAATGGTTGAAAGATGATGTTTCCCATACATGGGAACAGCCTGAATACCACGATCTCTATTTGCCTTTTATCAGCTGGCACGCCCGGTTTGCTTACGACAAAGACAAAACTGACAACTATAACGAAACGCCATGGGGCGGCGGCATCGGCGTATCGCGCTTTACCGCAGAAGGTAACTGGAGTGCGCTCTATGCCATGGCGTTTAAGGATTCCCATAATGAATGGCAACCGATGGTGGGTTACGGCTGGGAAAAGGGCTGGTATCTGGATCAGCAGCACGATTTTCGCCTGGGTTTAGGCTTAACCGCCGGGATCACCGCGCGCGATGATTTCGCCAATTATGTGCCGCTGCCGCTGGTTCTTCCGCTTTTCTCCGCTGGCTATAAACGGTTAACCCTGCAATTCACCTACATTCCCGGCACCTATAATAATGGCAACGTGCTTTTCGCCTGGCTGCGTTATGGCTTCTGACCTTACAGTGTGATGACGTTTTTAACCCACGCGATAGAGAGCATTAACCTCGACAGCAGGACCGAAGCGATAAAGGTCACCACCATTAGCATCAGTTTGGTGGCCAGTGAGGTAATCGGAATAAGCACGCTTAACAGATGGAAGACGGAGTAGTGCAGGATATACACCCCGGTCATGGTTTTGCTGATCGCCGCCAGAAAGGATTCTTTTACCGCGGCATTGCGCTGAAAACGCACCTGACTGGCGGCGATGACCAGTACTACCACCAGCAGATAAATTTGTGAGCCGGTGAGAATAAAGGCATTGCGGTCGGCTTTAAATAAGGCAAAGAAAAAGTGCTGCTCATAGAACCAGGTAAAGAGGTAAACAAAGGGCAAGGCGATTGCCGCACTCCGCGCCACCTTTTTACGTTCCATCCAGTCGGCAATGAACGGATCGCACAATAGCTGGCCGGTTAAATAAAACAGCAGCCAGGTCCAGAGCCGGTATTGCGGTTCCAGACTGAAGAATCGCGGGTCAGGCGTCAGAACATACATCAGGTCATAGCCATACGAAAACAGCAGCAGCGCCATCACCAGCGCCAGGAATATTAACCGGTGCTGGCTGAGCCAGTTTAACAGCGGGTGGAAACTGTAGATGATAATAAAAGAGCAGATAAACCACGGCTGAATAAGGTAACCCCGCTGATAGGGCTCCCACAGATAGTAAACCGTCATCCAGAACAGAAACACGATCACCACATTTCGAATCTTGCCCAATTGCCAGCGTAAATCCTGCTTTGATTGCGCATCCATAATGCCGGCAACCACAAAAAATAACGGTGTGGCGATGGTGGATATAAAAGTCAGAAAGGGCAGGATCCAGTGGTAATCATAATCGTAACGGTCCCAGGTGTTATACAGGGTGAAAAAGGTCACCGCCGTCATACATCCCAGCGTTTTAATCACGTTCAGCCCGGTGATATTCATGGGGCGTTCGCGGCACGCTGGCGATGGAAGCAGGCGTAAATCACCGGCAGCACCAGCAGGGTCAGTATGGTCGCAAAGCCCAGACCAAACATAATCACCACCGCCATGCTCTGGAAAAAGACATCGCGCAGCAGCGGAGCCAGCCCCAACACAGTGGTGAAGGCCGTCAGCAATATCGGGCGCAGACGCGAGGTGGCCGCGCTGATAATCGCCTCCTCCTGCGCTTTTAGTTGCTTCTGCTGTTCAATCTCGTCGATAAGCACAATGCCGTTGCGGATTAACATCCCGCTCAGGCTGAGCAAGCCGATTAAGGCCATAAAGCCGAACGGGATACCGGTGATTAAGAATCCCGGCGTCACGCCGATCAGCGCCAGCGGCACCGTCAGCCAGATAGCAATGGCATTTTTCAACGAACTGAACATCAGCACGGTAATCACGAACATCACCAGATAACCCAGCGGCAATGAGGTAAACACCCCTTGCTGCGCTTCACTGGAGCTTTCGGCATCGCCACCCCATTCAATCTGGTAGCCCTGCGGCAGCGGAATGCGATCGATTTTCGGCTTCACGCGCGCCAGGATATCACCGGACGTGTCCTGACTGAGCGGATTCGGGTCGGTCTGGACGGTGAGCACCCGGCTGCGATCGCGCCGCAAAATCAGCGGATCTTCCCATTCAAGCCTGAACGCGCTCACCACGTTACTGAGCGGAATATAGTGTTGCTGGCTTTGGCTCCAGACCAGCACATTGTTGAGATGGTTCGCGTCCTGACGTTCGCGGGTGGGCGGGCGGACAATCACCGGCAGCAGATCGGCCCCTTCACGATACAGCCCGACGCGACTGCCGGAAAAATTCATCTGCAGTGCGCTATCAATTTCCTGTTTATCCACGCCCAGCTCGCGCCCGAGCGCCGGATTATATTGCGGGCGAATAACTTTGCTGCGGTTCTGCCAGTCATTGCGCACGCTGTCGGTTGCCGGGTCGTTGGCCAGGACGTCGCTCACCTGGCTGGCAATCAGGCGCATTTTGTCGGGATCGGTGCCTTTGATTCGCACTTCAATGGCGCTTCCACCGGACGGACCAAACATCACCCGTTTGGTGCTGGCATTGACCTGCGGATACTGTTGGGCGATATAGGCATCAATACGCCGCGACAGGGTGGAAATACTGCGTTGATCGTCCATGCGCACCATAATCTGCGCATAGTTACTGTACTGACGCTGCCCATTGTAGGTAAGGATAAAGCGCATACTGCCCTGACCAATGGTGGTTACCGTTGAGATCACGCCTTTCTGTCCGGCGATCGATTTTTCAATATCGCCGGTTATGTTCTCAGTCGCGTTGATGTCAGTGCCGTAGGGCATCAACAGATCGACAAAGAAAATGGGCGTATTCGCCGACGGAAAGAAGTTCTGCCGTACGGAACCGAATCCCCAAACCGCGCCCGCCAGCAGCACCACCATCAGCGACAGCGTGAGCGTCTTTTGCGTTAACAGGGCGCGCAGGGCGCGCTGATAAAGACGGTAAAAACCGCCAGTATGGGGAGTAACCTCTGCTGATGCCTTTGCCGTCGCCTTCGCGCTAAACAACCACCACTTGATCAGCACTGGCGTAATGGTCAGGGCAGAAACCCAGCTTAGCAGCAGGGAAATTAACAGCACCTGGAACAGCGATTTGCAGTATTCGCCGGTGGAATCCTGCGATAACCCGATAGGGGCAAAAGCCAGAATGGCGATAATGGTGGCGCCCATCAGCGGGAAAGCCGTGCGGCGGATAACGAAATTCAGGGTCGATGCGAGCGACGTATTTTGCTGGCGGGCGAGCAGCACACCTTCGACAATCACAATGGCATTATCGACCAGCATGCTGAGGGCGATGATCAGCGCGCCCAGCGAGATACGCTGCAACTCAATACCGCACAGATACATGATTAGCAGCGTACCGAGCACATTTAGCGCCAGTGAAAGCGCGATGATAATGCCGCTGCGCACGCCCATAAAAATCAGCAGCACGCCGACCACAATCGCCAGCGCCATCAGGAAATTGGTAATGAAGCCATTGACCGAATGCGCCACTTCCGCCGCCTGGTCATAAAACACGTTAAGCTGAATGCCCGCCGGTTTTTCCGCAGACATTTGGTGCAGCCGGGCTTCCAGCGCTTTGCCCACATCGATGACGTTGACGCCGGGGATAAACGACACCCCCATAGTCACCGCCTGGCGTCCGTTAGTGTGATAAATGCTGGAGGGCGATTCACTGAGTCCGCGCGACAGCGTGGCGATATCGCGCAATCGGGTGGTGGCCGGCGCACCGACCGGACTGACCAGCAACTCGCCCAGTTCGTCGATATTCTGAAACTCGCCGGTCGGATGCAGACGAATGCTTTCCGTTCCGGAGGTGATTTCCCCTGCGCTGGAGACCACATTCAGGCGGCTGAGCACGCCCGAAAGCTGAGTGAGGGTGATGCCGCGTGCGGCCATCATCGTCAGGGAAACATCGACATTAATTTGCTGCGGGATCGCTCCGCCAATCGCCACTTTGCCAACCCCCGGCACCAGCACCAGCTCGCGGCGTAACTGTTCGGCGTACTGAACCAGCTCCGGATTACTGAAGCTGTCGCCAGAAATGGCAAAGAAAAAACCAAACACGTCCCCAAAATCATCATTTACAAAAGGCGGGGCGACGCCGGAAGGAAAGAAGCGCGATGCATCACCGACCCGGCGGCGCATTTCATCCCAGATTTGGGGCAATTCATTCGAGTGGTAGCGCGAGGCAATATTCACCGTAATTTGCGACAGGCCGTTGGAGGAGATCGAACTGACATTGTCCAGATAGGGCAGTTGCTGTAGCGCATTCTCCAGCGGCAAGGTGACTTCCTCTTCCACCTGCTGGGCGGAGGCACCGGGGTATTGCGTCAGGACAACCGCGGTTTTAATGGTAAAGGCGGGATCCTCAAGACGGCCAATATTGAGCAGGGCGAAAATGCCGCCGATGCCCAATAACAGAATGGCCAGCCAGACGCGAATGGGGTTGTCGATAAACTGCCGGGAGAGATCCATTACAGCCCCCGCTCACGCGTCCAGATACGCACCGGCTGGCGGGCATGCAACTCATTTACCCCGGCGGCGACCACGCGTTCTCCCGCATGGAGTCCGGCGGTGATCACCACACCCTGAGTGGTAACCTCACCGACGCTGACTTTACGATCTTCCAGCACCAGCTGGTTATCGGCTTCCTGTACCACCCAGACATGGGCGTCATTGCGCTGGCTGTTATCCGGATTGAATACCGCTTCGACCGGTACGACTAACGATGCGTGACCGACGTTGGCCGGCAGATTTGAGAGATTAATGGTGACCGTGCCACTGACGCCGCCCACCGCAGGGAAATCAGCGGGGCGCGGCATCGTCAAAATAACCTGCCAGGTCAGGGAACCGCTGCTACTGCTGCCGGTGTGTTCTTTATAATCGGCCTGAAACTCCCGGTCGGGCAGGCTATTGATGCGCACCCGCGGGCGATAAGCCATATTGCGCATATCCAGCGCGCTAAACAGGTTTTCAGGAACGTTAAACACCACGTCGAGCAGGTCGCTGCGGGTCAGAATAGCTACCACCTGACCCGCAGCGACGACCTGATGATTTCGCACGTTAACCAAGGCGGCCACCCCACTAAACGGCGCGGTCAGCGTCATCTGACTTAACTCTTCACGGGCGATCTGCAACGCGGCATTCGCCGCATCCCGGTTTGCACGCTGAATGTCCATATCCGCCTGGGAAACTGCCTGTCGGCCAGAAAGCGTTTGGAAACGGGCAAACTGGCGCTGAGCAAGGGTTGCGGCAGTTTGCCGTTCATTGACGCGCTGCTGCGCTTCACGCGCGGTCAGCCTCGCAAGTGTCTGACCCTGCTCAACGCGAGCCCCCTGACGAAGTTCGAGTGATTCAATCTGCCCGGCACGTTTAAACGACAGTTCGGTCGAGTCGCCGGACTCGATCCGCGCCGGGAAGAGACGTTGTTGCGTTTCGCCGGACGCAATAACCTCGACAACTTTAACCATGCGTGGCAGTGGGGCAGGTTGCGGTTTTTTCTGATCGCAAGCGGTTGTTATAAAAATAATAATGGCAACCAGGAAAAAATATTTAGTCACTGTTTCACCCTCAGCAACAACGATTTAATCGCAAACGCGTCGAATTATTTAATTGCCAAGCATAGAAACCACCACGAAAGTGAATAGTCCTACGGCCGAGCAGGTGATGATCGCAAAGATAACATACAGGCTGAGGCGGAACAGGCTTAAGCCATACATCATTACCTCCATTAATCATGGCTATATGAAAATTACGGCATAGCGAAAAAGATGAGTGCGGCTAATAAGCCTGTTGGGTCTGAGATGAGACTAGGTGGGTAAATCAAAAAAGTAAAGATTTGTAGTTTGTAATATTTTTGATGCAATTATCGATACATAAATCCTGAAAAGACGAAATATTCAGTTTTAAAGCCTGCTATTGCAGTGTAATGCACGGTGTGGATTTTAATTAAACGGCAGGGGAAATAATGGCAGCCTTATGAATTTTATCTGGAATTTATATTTGGCTGAATGAGACGGCGTGAAGGGTGAGAGATTCAGGCGCGGGCAAATACCCAATATGGCGAGTTGAGTGAAATTATTTTCGCTGTGCTACGTTTAAAGCGTTAATTTCCCGAATTATCTGTGAAACATTAAGGTTTTTCACTAATCAGCTCCCTGTGAGTAGCCATTAATGACATATATCGTCATCTGACGCGAACCTGTTCACGGCCAGAGGCCTAGCTTTGCGTAAATGCCGATCTGTTAATAAACGGATATCACCGCCTTGATTTCCAAAACAGGACTTGAGGAGAAAGCGATGAAAACAGCTAAACCGGAAAGTGCGTACTATCAGCTTTCTGTTGATGAAACGCTGGCCAGTACCCGCAGTTCACCCGATGGGATAAGCAGCTCTGAAGCGTCAGAGCGGTTAAAACAATACGGGGAAAATGCCCTTCCGCAAAAGCCCGGTAAACCTGTTTGGCTGCGCTTTCTGGCCCACTTCAACGATGTTTTAATCTACGTCTTGCTTGCTGCTGCCCTGCTGACTGCGGTGATGGGACACTGGATCGATACCCTGGTTATCCTCGGCGTGGCGGTTATCAATGCGCTGATCGGTCATATTCAGGAAAGTAACGCGGAAAAATCGCTGCAAAGTATCCGTAATATGCTCTCCAGTGAAACGGTGGTGATCCGCGGCGGCAATCACGAAACGCTTCCCACCACCGCACTGGTCCCGGGCGATGTGGTGGTTATCCGCGCCGGGGACCGCATCCCGGCCGATCTGCGGGTAATCGAAGCTCATAACCTGCGTGTTGAAGAAGCGATCCTGACCGGGGAATCCACCGTGGTGGAAAAGGGGACCGACGCGCTGACCGGCGACCTGCCGCTGGGCGACCGGACGAATCTGCTGTTTTCCGGCACCACCGTCAGTTCTGGCGGAGGGAAAGGGCTGGTGGTGGCGACCGGCGGTGCCACCGAATTGGGGCACATCAACCAGATGATGTCCGATATTGAACCCCAGCGCACCCCGTTGCTGGTGCAGATGGACAAGCTGGGCAAAGCCATTTTCCTGATCATTCTGGCGATGATGGCCGCGCTGTTTGTCTTCAGTTTGCTGTTCCGCGATATGGCGCTCTCTGAGCTGATGCTGTCACTGATCAGCCTCGCCGTGGCCTCGGTCCCGGAAGGGCTACCCGCAATCATCTCGATCATTCTTTCTTTGGGCGTACAGACCATGGCCAGGCAGAAGGCGATTATCCGCAAACTGCCGACGGTTGAAACGCTCGGGGCGATGACTGTTATCTGCTCGGATAAAACCGGCACCCTGACCATGAATGAGATGACGGTAAAAGCCATTATTACCGCCGATCAAATCTACCGCGTCGATGGCGCCAGCTATGAGCCGGTGGGCACATTTCACCGGGCCGATGACGCGTCGCCCGTCGCCATCACGCCGGGTTCGCTGCTGGAACGTTATCTGCGAACCATTGATTTGTGTAATGACAGCCAGCTGATCAAAGATGAGAGCGGCCTGTGGAAAATCACCGGCGGACCGACTGAAGGAGCGCTGAAGGTGCTCGCCGCGAAAGGGAAACTTCCGACAGTTACTACCGAACTGCGCAATAAAATTCCGTTTGATTCGCAATATAAATACATGTCGACCCACTATCTGATTGGTGAAGAGGAGTGCGTACTGCTTACCGGTGCGCCTGATGTGTTGTTCAGGCATTGCCAGCAGCAGCAAACGGAAAGCGGACTGCAGCCGCTCGACGTGGCCTGGTGGGAAGCGAAGATAGAAGAGTATGCGAAGGAAGGGCTGCGCATGGTCGCGGCGGCATGGAAACCGGCCTCGCCAGGCCAGAGCGAATTAACGCATCAGGATCTGCAGCAGGGGATGATCCTGTTAGGCATCGCCGGAATGATGGATCCGCCGCGACCGGAAGCCATCACCGCCATCCGCGACTGTCTGCAGGCAGGGATCCGCGTCAAGATGATTACCGGTGACCATCCGCAAACCGCCATGAGCATCGGTCAGATGCTGGGTATCAGTAATGCCAGTGTTGCCATCACCGGCGGTGAGCTGGAGGTAATGGATGACCGGCAGCTGAGTGAAGCGGCGCAAGCGTACGACATTTTTGCGCGAACCAGCCCGGAGGATAAATTCCGTCTGGTGCAGGCGTTGCAGAGCAAAAAAGAAGTGGTCGGGATGACCGGAGACGGCGTGAATGACGCCCCGGCGTTGAAGCAGGCCGATGTCGGCATCGCGATGGGCATTAAAGGGACCGAGGTGACAAAAGAAGCGGCAGACATGGTGCTGACGGATGATAACTTTGCCACCATTGCCAGCGCAGTGAGGGAAGGGCGTCGGGTTTACGACAATCTGAAAAAAACCATTCTGTTTATCATGCCGACCAACCTGGCTCAGGGGTTATTAATCATTATTGCGCTGTTGGCGGGGAATTTAATTCCGCTGACGCCGGTATTGATCCTGTGGATGAATATGGCCACCTCCGCGACGCTCTCCTTCGGCCTGGCGTTTGAAGAAGGCGAGAAAAACATTATGCGACGACCGCCGCGCGATCCGAAGCTGCATGTGATGGATGGTTTTGCCATCTGGCGGGTGATCTTTGTCGGATCGATGATTGCCATCAGCGCATTTGTACTGGAGTCCTGGCTGCAACCGCGCGGCTATTCTGCCGAATTCATTCGTACCGTCTTACTGCAAACACTGGTGACCGCGCAATGGTTCTATATGCTCAACTGTCGCGTCTCGAACGGTTTCTCATTGAGTAAAGGGTTGCTGCTGAACAAGGGAATTTGGGTGGTAAGTGCGGTGCTGCTGGTCCTGCAGCTAATGATTATCTATGCGCCCTTTATGCAGGTGCTGTTTGGCACAGCGGCACTGCCATTCCGCTACTGGGTGATCACCCTGATTATCGGTTTTGTGATGTTCCTGATTGTGGAGATAGAAAAGCCGCTTACCCGTAAGTTCAGAACAGCCTGAACGTCACGGTCAGGGCTTTCTTGCTTTCAATGTGTGAATTTATATGTTAATAATTTGCATAACTATTTGAAATGAAAGCGAGGTTAGCATGTCGGCAGAGTCACCCGTTCAGGCGCAGTTTGAAGCGTACAATTCCCACGATATCGACGCGTTTATGGCGTGTTTTTCCGATGAGTTCAAAGGCTACCGGATGCCAACCGAGAGCCCTTCAACTCAGGGGAAACACGCATTACGTGAGTTTTACGTTAACCATCGTTTCAACAATCCCGATCTCCGCGCTGAACTTATCTCACGGGTGGTAATAGGCGATAAGGTATTTGACCACGAATTAATTTATGGCCTGTCTCCAACCCCGTTGGAAAGCATGGCTGTTTTTCATGTCCAAAATGACCTTATTGCCACTGCCTGGTTCTATTTCGCCTGAGGCTTCAGGGCCGCTCAGGGTGATTCACGCGTATCCAGACGCAGCTGTAAAAATGTCAGGTCGAGCCATCGGCCAAACTTATTGCCAACTTCTGACATTCGGCCAGCGTCAGTGAATCCCAGCTTTTTATGCAGCGCGATCGAGGCACTGTTTTCAGATTCAATACCGGCAACCATCACATGCTTGCCCTGATCTTTCGCCAGTCCGATCAGCGCCTGCATCAGTACCGTGCCGGTCCCGCCTCCTCGCGCAGCCTTGTGAACATAGACCGAGTGCTCCACGGTATGCCGGTATCCATCCCAGGGACGCCAGTCGCCATAGGAGGCATATCCCAGCACGGTATCCGCGTCATCCACCGCGACAATCATCGGAAAACCGGCATCGTGACGATCGCTCATCCATTTGATGCGGTTCACCACATCGACCGTTTTATCATTCCAGATGGCGGTGGTGTTAAGTACCGCATCGTTATAAATATCCGCAATGATTTCAGCATCGCGTTCTGCAGCCGGACGAATACGCATGATAGACACTCCCGCGTGGATTTACTAAAGTGGATGAAACGTACACTATGGTAGTTATCTAATATGTTAGATGAAATGTCCAGTAAAGAAGATGGCCTGAATGCCCGCATTGGTCAAAAAGTCCGGCAGGAAAGGGAAAGGCGGGGATGGTCACTGACCGATTTGGCGGAAAATTCAGGCGTCTCACGGGCAATGATCAACAAAGTTGAACGCGGCGAAAGTAGCCCGACCGCCACGCTGCTGGCGCGACTCTCAGGCGCGTTTGATATGTCGATGTCGCAGCTGATTGCCCTGACCGAGGTGCGTTCGGGCACGCTGGTCAGACATGAAAACCAGCCTGTCTGGCAGGATCCGGAAACGGGTTATATCCGTCGCCACGTTTCAGCAGGCCAGATCCCGCTAGACCTGGTCAGCGTTGAGCTTCCGGCGAAAACCGCCGTGCCGATGCCGGTCATCTCATACCTTTCCCGACGGCAGCTGATATGGGTGATGGAAGGCCGACTGACGTTTGAGGAAGGGGGGAAGACATTTGAGATGCTGGCCGGGGATTGTCTGGAGCTGGGCGATCCCGCGGATTGCGTCTTCAGAAATGATACCGATGAAGTGTGCCGCTATGCGGTGGTGGTGCTAAAACCCGTCTGACGTCGACGTTTTGATTCCCTGCGCCATGCCGGCCCACAGTCCTGGCTTAAAGGCGCTGCGGCTGGCACACATTTTTACAATATTTAACAACGGCTTAATTTGTATTAACTATGCTTTCATCGGACGCAAAGCGTTATTTTAATAAAAAAGGATCAATTCAATGTTTAAACTTTCTACGTTTGTTGTCATTGCCGGGCTGTTACTGTCTGTGACTTCTCAGGCTGAAGCGAAGGGATGTATCAAAGGTGCTGTGGTTGGCGGCGTTGCAGGTCATGTTGCCCATCATGGCGTAGCGGGCGCTGCAGCCGGTTGTGCCGTTGGCCATCATATGGCGAACAAAAAAGACAAAGAGGCTGACAAGCAGCAGCAACAGCAGCAGCAACAGACTAAATAATATCACCAGGTGGTGCAGCCCGTCGGGGCTGTGCTGCTTCCCCGCCAGACCCTTCCCCCAAATCTGAAACTGATCGCGGTATCCTGCCTCACATTTTTGCACTACAAGCGCTAGCGTTCTGTGCAGTACTGTGCCCGGATGGCCTGCAGGGTTGGGTTTTTTCAACGACCCAGCAAGGGGATAGGAGCATTAACGGAGATGCAATGCGCTTTTCCAGATGGTAAACTGTATGCATATCCAGAACTACTCAGGGGTGAACGTGCCCGACAAAGACTCAGAATATCCATCAGACATCTGTGCAGTGGTCGGCAGAGCAGTGGCCCAGCTCATCAGCACCAACGAAGCCATCAACAAGCACAGCGTACTTCTGGTCCTCCATGAACACAGCGAGCAGACCAACGATGAAGCGCTTAAATCGGTTTACCTGCTGGCTTTCCGTGCCATCCTCGAACGCTTCCATTAAATCCGCGATCGTATCCTCTGTAGAGGTGCGCCGGCTTATCTTCACAGGCAATTCATCCCCCGCTTACAGACAAAACATCTCCTGCTATGGCTGGAAAATTCACTGTATTACATGCAGATTTCGTAACGGTAAGGGAATGCCGGGAGGGGGTAAGGAAAGGGAAGGCAAGACGGCCCACAGCGGAGCCGCCTGAGTACCACAGGCTCAGACGTCGTCTGGCGTGCGGCCAACCACAACTTCGAGCGCTTTGCGATAAATATCTAACTGCGTCACGTCGGTGGTAGATTCCAGCCGGTTAATCAGGCTAAGAATGATGTCCTTGTTGCTGACGGTACCTTTCATCGCGACAACTTCGCGGATGACGGTGCCAATAACCGCGGTTTCATCAGAAAGCAGGTCGCCCTCGTTTTGAAAATACGCCAGGATGGCATTTTCGGTGGACTGCTGGTTCATGCGGTTACCTCACAGGAATGACGGCCTTAAGCCGCCCGGATTAATGGCTTCAGTGTGTGAACTTTGCACTCAGTGTTTTTTAGAATCGTCGGATGGACCGTCATTATTAAACATATGCATGACGTTCTCATGGTCACGGACTTCCTGGGTAACGCTGTCGTTATCGCTCTGACGACTTGCTCTGACCTCGCTGATAGCACGCCGGCAAGCGCGTTGCCTGAGCGTGTCATGCTCACCTGAAGCCATCGCCTGCAGTCGGTCAATAAGCGCCGACGTATTCATTACCGCATCCTGCCGCAGCAGCGTCAGCACCGCTTCGCCAATCAGGATATCTGTCAGTTTTTGTTCTTCATCATCTTTTTGCATACAACTTCTCTGAAACAGCGATACGGGGGAAAGCGTATCGATCCGGACATTAACGCTGTGGGACCGTCTTACGCGACCGCCACCTCTTGTTATCATTCCCTGTCAGCGGCTTACGCGCCGCGCTAATAATAAAAGAACCGGGCGAAATCTTAAAGCTTCCGCCGGTCTCATCACTGAATTTTAATCATTGCGGCCAAACAGCAAGCCAATCAGGTCATGGTAGTGCTTTTCCTGCTCCGCACCGGAAGCCAGCTCAAGGCGTCTTAACAGCTTTGAGCAGATCGCTTTGCGATTTAACGTTCCGCCTGCGCGAAGGATCTCCACGACGACCTGTCCGAGGGTCTCCTGCTGTGAGGGCAGCGACGCCTCGCTAAAGTAGCGGCTGATTTCGGCATCATTCTGAGGATTTTGGCCGTGCTGACGCATATGAAGAGTCCTGTATCTGTTAAGTTTAAAATATGTGCAGCTTTTATGACGCTGAAGTTATACAAGTTTTCAGTATGTGTACAGCAATTGTGATAAACAGCACTTCGGTTTTTTTTGCAAAAAGTGCTAGCCTTTATTTTTCATAGGGTTGCTAGCGTTCAGCAAAGGGCATTTGAGGGCGTTTACCGCGGTGTGGGGCTCAGACAGATTGTACAACGGGGGGAAGTTGTACCGGATGCCCGGCCAGGCGGCCGGGCGGGGTTCAGCCGTCAGAAACTAGTCTTCGTCCTGATACTGCGTGAGACGGATGGCGTCTTCACGGTGGGGATGACGAGTATTTGCCTGTCCGGTAGCCTCTGCCAGCCAGTCCTGGTGATTATTGTCTGGATAACTGCTTTTCCTGCGGCTCAGCAGCCAGCGGCGAGCAGACCAGATGGCAAGTAACCGGTCATCATCTTCTTCAACGTTACCCATCACATTTAGCTCGTCGAGCAGGGCAGTGGTCGTGATATCTTTCCGGTTGAAGAGAAGGCTTACTGCAGCTTCGCCAATCATAAGTTCATGCGTTTCATCTTCATTGGAAATAGACAAAATTACCTCCGGGATAAATATAAATTGCAAGCCAACTTAGTGAAGCAATTTAAATATAGAAGCCAATGCCACATAAATCCAACGCGCGGACTGTAATGCGGCCTGTTATATTGAAAGGTAAAATATATTGAACTTTATTACAGGTTTGCAGGGCGATGATTTATAGCCATTTTTTATCCTGATAGCGGTTTAATGACGTTGGTGATTATTAACAGGCAAGGATTAATTAAACCTATTAAGCCGTTGTTTTAAGAATATTCTGCGCTTTGTTTTTGCTCAGTTAATCGCCCGTTATGGAGTGAATTGCGCAGGCTGGCAAATTTTTCCCAGAAAAGGTAGTTGCGCAAGGAAACTAAATTGCTAGCAATTTCAGTCTGTTGTCTAAGTTGCAATCAAAATGCCACTTTATGCTTGAAAGAGAGTAGGGCGGATTCAGTATAATTCGCACTCTTTTTTAGGGATGATTTTATGTACACAGCCAAATATTACTATGCCAGTTCCGGGGACTTATCACAGTGGGAAATTCACCGCAGAAACTGCGAAAGGATTATGCCCAAAACCCGGATTTTCCTCGGCACCCTTTATACCGATCATCAGGCACTGATGGTGGCCAGACAACGCGTACCCGCTGCGGATTATTGCCGCCTGTGCACCGGCTCTGAGACTGCCGATTAATCTTAACCCCATCAATTGATATAGCTTTTATTGACGGTCTTCTCATCCGGCTGATGCGCTTCGTAAGACGCCGCATGAGTAAGGCCCCTGTTGCAATTCACCGTTACTGCCACGTCCCGCAAAAATATTTTCCTGCCGCAATATCCAATTCCGCATCTTCATCTATTTTTAAAAAGTCAGTCTGTTCTCTGTAACAGGCACTATCAGCGGGTCTTCAGTGTTCTGTCTCCGACAGAGCGTGAATAAGGAAAATTTTATGACTACGCAGGATCTGTTAATTCTTACGGCAGTGGTAATGGCAATTCTGTTCAGCGTGAGTTTTGCCATACGCCGTCCAGGCATCAGCGAAAGTGATCGGCGCGTGGCCGAAGTTGAAAGCATGACATCAGAGTGCAGGCAAATCCTGAAGGGCGTGATCGGCTACATTGATGCGTTGATTGTCACGCTTGAGTCTCGTTGCCCGCCAGTCACGTCGCAAGGGCTGGTAAACGCCGCTGAACTGCAGCACTGGCTGAAGCGGGTGGATGAGAGCCCGGTCAAATTATCTGATGAGCAGATCGGCAGATGTGAATTCCTGCTGAGCGAGCATTTCCCGGATGAATGGCTGGCATGGCAAATTCACATCCTTTCCCTGCAGCTGGACGTGACGACCTTCTTTCTTACGCCGGAACCCGGACGCGCGATGGAGTCATTAGCGGCTGGACGGACGGTCAACGAAATCCGCGCCTTTACAGAGTCGCTGAGAAAACAGCGGCAATTGCTGGATGCCTATCAACAGCACCTCAGGGATTCACTGGCAGAAGAAGTTGGGTTGAGCGGAAGGGTGATGCAGGCCAGCGGCAGGCAGGTTATTTAACCCGCCGGGGCGTTATATTTTCGTCAATATGGCGCCCTGAACCTGCTTCGAACCTTATAGCGATCACGCTCAGCTATTTAAGGGCTGTGGCTTGTAAGAAGTATTGAGTTTGCTTAAATCGACATTTTTTTGTGCTTTTTCAAGGCTGTAAGTCGCCTGAATTCTCAGCCACATTTCCGGCGTACTACCCAGAACGGCAGCCAATTTGATAGCCATTTCAGGCGTGATTGTCGTCGTACCAGATACCATGCGTGAGGCGGTTGACGGGGCAATTGCCAATGCACGGGCGAGTTCCCGAATACCAATGTTTAGATCTTCCATAATGCCGGCGATGACTTCTCCGGCATGAGGCGGGTTAAACATTTTCATCCTTGATAATCCTCTTAATTAATATCCAGGCATCTTCGTTAATGCTCCCTGGTGTGGAACACTTTAGCTACGTGTTCCTTACTGTGCAACACTCTTCAATCCTTTCGATTCATTTCTTTTTGTCAGGCCCATTTGGCGACAGGGGGTAGCACTTATCAGTCATCCCTGGCCCAAATCAGGCTTGCTGAACAGCAATCTCGGTCAGCTTTTCATCCGTGGCCCGCTCTTCTGCCAGCGTTTCACCCAACAGTTTCGCCGCCTCTTTATAGCCCAGCTTCAGGGCAAGGGCCTGCAATGTGCCATAAGCTGCCATTTCATAATGCTCAACCTTTTGAGCGGCACCAATCAGGCCGGCATCGCGAACCGGGCCGGCTTCCACGGAGTCGATAATTTCCTGAGCTTCTTCGGCCAGGCCTTCCAGGGCATGGCATTTCATCCTTTTGATATGCACGCCGTCTGTGGCCTCAACCAGCTGATCGATGCGTTCGATTTGACCGCGTGTTTCTTCCAAATGTTGTTTAAAAGCAGCAACAAGTTTCTCATCGGTGGCGGCACGCGCCATTTTTGGCAGTGCACGGGTAATCTGTTTTTCAGCACTATAAATATCCGATAAATCATGAATAAACAGATCTTCAAGCGTTTTAATTGTCATATTGATTCCAGTAATAAATAAATTAAACAGGATGTACACAATAAAGCGTAGCTGAATAAAGACCATTGCCACGTGTCTGTCCGTTTATTTTTCATTACTGCAAAAAACGAAGAGGAAAATAAAAAATTCTTGCTAAAAATTAAAAGTGATTTATGGAATATTATTATGCAGCCTTATGAAATAACGACATAAAAAATTCATCAACGGCCTGCACATCATCGCCTGAAAACCCCTTCGCCAGAACAGCCCGATTTCTCGGGCTGAATGACAGTGGCTTAGTGAACCTGCAACAACGCTTCGCCGTCAATCATGGCTAAGCCATGACGGGTGCGGATAAAGCGCGGGGCCTTAAGATCGTCAGCCAGTACGTGCAGCATATCGTAGAGCATTTCGATCAGCTGGTCTGACAGATCCGTCGGCTGCTGCTGGCTAAGCAACACCAGCGTCAGGGCCGAACAATATCCGCAGAGCGTATCCGAATCGGCCGTCAGCGGATTGACAGCGCCGCAGGGCTGACCCTCATCGACCGTTAACTGCGCAACCAGATAATCCGGCAAGGGCTGCTCTAATACCAGCTTCAGCACTTCCAGCCCGGCGAACAAACGGCCACAGAGCGCCATGCGTTCGGTGGTACTGTCATTCTCAATTAATGCGTCGACGTAACACTGGCACCGATCCAATATCTGGAACAGATCCAGCGCAGGACTTACCGGTAATTCCAGCAGTGCCGTGATTTCAAGATCAAAAATAGATGGTGTGGAAGTGAAATCATGTCGAACGTCTGTGTTACTATTCGCGTTAGCCATATTCGTTGGTCCTTAACGTGTGTGGTCAGACGCCTCGAGAGTGTTCTAAGCACTTTCGGGGCGTTGCTTTTTGTTACGCGGAAATAAGGGGTTGTGCGTAACAGAAACTATTCTCCTGTATGGATATATAGGAGTCAATGCCAAATCAACGGTAAATACTGACGCGGGAGAGTATCGTTTATTTTCTTCGAGTCGGCTCGCAAAAATAATTAAACGCGGGGTTTTGTTGCAGGATTCGTTCGACCGATCGATTAACGTCGATTTTTGCATGTCTTTTAAAAAACATAACGTTATTTTCGCTTTCAGCCATAAATGTCATTAAAGTTTAACGCAATGTAATGGATTGGGTTTTTTCAATGCGCAATATATTAACAAAAAACGGCGGGCCTCACGCCCGCATGATTCCGAATAGTGCTGTATTACGCCAACGTCACGACGATTTTTTTAAATGCCTGAGCTTTCGCTTATTCACTCCTGCTCAGCAACCCCTTCGCCGAGTCATTCGCCTGCCCGATCAAACCCTCAATATCCTTCTGCTGCATCACGCCGTCCTGCTTCACAATCTGGCCATCGACGAGAACCGTTTTGACGTTTTCCGGTCGGGCGGAATAAACAATTAACGCCGCCGGATCGCCGCCGCCAAAACCACTCATATTCAGTGCGTCAGGATCGATAATCTGAATATCCGCACGCTTACCTTGTTCAAGCGAACCGGTTTTCGCCGACAGGCCAAGCGTATCCGCGCCATGCCAGGTGGCCATCTCTAACAGCTTGCGCGGATCGGGCCGCGTTTCATCCTTCGTGGCACCACTTTCGGTCAGCGCCGCCAGCCGAAGGGTGGCAAACATATCGCCGCTGCCTGCCAGTGCATTGCCATCAATACCCAGTCCTTTACGCGTTATAGCCGAGAAATGGTCTATTCGGGTAAGCCCGTAGCCAACCCGTTGTTCGCTGATTGGGGACAACGCCAGGCTGCTGCCGGCTTTTTCCAGTGCGGAAAGCTGCGAGGGCGTGGCATCGGTGGCATGCACCACGGTGACCGACGGATTGAGGTAGTGACGGTCAATCAGCGCGTTAAACATTGCCTCTGCATCGCCGCTGACGTGCACCTGGATCGGCAGATCATGCTGGCGGGCGGCGTTGAATTCGCTGTCGCGCATCGCCCAGTTTTTCTCATCATTGAGCTGTCGCGGCAAGCGCCATCCCAGTCCGAGGGTGACCCGGTCGTCCGGTTTTTGCTGTTGCGCCAGGTTCAACAGGTGACCGGTATCGATGGGTTTTTTGGTGGTCTTATCCGGGCCACCGTAATACATCACCGCGCGGATCCCCGAATCTTTCAGCGCTTTTAACCCTGCATCGCCCCATTGCGGGCCCTTAATGTTATCGAAAAAGTCGCCGCTGCTGGTGATCCCGCCGGACAGCAGCTCAACCGCACCGGTGTACATGGCGGTATAGGTATCCGCCGGCTGCATGCGCGCGCCAAGCTGGTTGCTTACCGGGAAAAATTTGCCGTCCTGATTGCGAAACTGCCCGCGCATCGTCGTGACCCACAGATGGGAATGGGTATCCACAAAGCCGGGCAAGACATACTTGCCACGCGCATCAATCACCCGACGTCCTGCCGTGGGCAGATCCTTGCCGATTTCGGCAATCCGGTTCTGGTGGATCAGAATGTCACTCTCCGGCCGATCTGCGCTGCTGGGCTTAAGCGGCATCACATAGCCATTCTTAATCAGGATATCTTGCGGTGGCTGCGCCAACAGCGGAGTGCTGGTCAATCCTGCCATCAATGCCGCCAGTAAGCAGACTTTCATCATCACCTCTCTCATGGTTTTCAAATGGTTTAAAAATGAAATATTCATTTCATCATAGACCATCAGGGCGAGAGCCCCCCAAAAGCCAAATTCATCTGCCCGACACTTAGCCTTAACCCCGCTGTCACATTGCGCACGCAACATACCTGCATTGAAAAAGTCAGGTCGCCAGAGCATTGCCGTCTCGCGACACCGCCTCCTCCCTGTGATTGAGGATTTTTCCATGCTGAACCTGTCCAGACATCCGACCACTGTATATCAGGCGATTGCCGCCCAGCTCGAAACGGAACTCAGCAACACCTACCGCTGCGGGGAATACCTGCCTTCCGAAAAACAGCTGGCGGAGCGCTACGCCGTCAATCGCCATACGCTGCGCCGCGCGGTGGATGAGCTGGTCAATAAAGGCCTGGTTCAACGGCGGCAGGGCGTTGGCATCCTGGTGCTGATGCGTCCGTACAACTATCCGCTGCATTCGCAGGCGCGCTTCAGCCAGAACCTGCTGGAGCAGGGCAGTCATCCCACCAGCGAACGTCTGCTGGCGGTGCTGCGTCCCTGTAATGCGGAAATCGCCGCCGCACTCGGCCTCGTTGAGGGCGACACGGTGATCCATCTGCGCACCCTGCGTCGGTTGAACGGCGTGCCGGTGTGCGTGATTAATCACTATCTTCCCGACCTGCGCTGGTGGCCGAGCCTGCAACAGTTCAACAGCGGATCGCTGCATGACTATATGCAACAGAACCTGTCGCTGGCGTTGTCCCGCAAGCAGACCCGCATTACCGCACGTCGCGCCCAGGCTAAGGAGAGCAAGCTGCTGGAAGTCGCGCTGCACTCGCCTTTGCTGTGCGTCCGCACGCTTAACACCACCGGCGAGCAGCAACTGGCGGAATACTCCGTCAGCCTGACGCGCGCCGACATGATTGAACTGACGCTGGAGCACTGAATGGATCCGATCAAGGCAAGACAGCGCTGGCTGTCGGTGCTGGCTCACTGTCAGCCCGCGCAGCTGCTGGCCCACTGGCAGCCGCTGAATCTTCATCCGCATTACGAACAACTGAGGGTGCCGGAAACCGGTCTGACCCGCCTGCAGGCCAGAATGGGCGGCACCGGTCGCCGCTTTATTGTGGGCGATACCACCGTCACCCGCGCCGTGGTGCGGCTGGATGACGGCATCTGTGGTTACAGCTACGTGATTGGCCGTAATAAAGCGCATGCCGAACTGTGCGCAGTACTGGATGCCCTGCTGCAACAGAGCAGCAGCGCCGAACGGATCCAGCAACAGATCATCGCGCCTCTGGCCGCCGCCCGCCAGGAGCTTCTGACCCAGCGTGCCCGCGAAATAGCCAGCAGCCGCGTCGACTTCTTTACCCTTGTCCGGGGAGATAATTAATGACCTTACTTGCCAGCTTTACCCATCCGGTTGCCGATTCTCAGCGGGCATTTCGCCGCATCCTGAAAGCCATGAGCGAGCCGGGCGTGATGGTCTCGTTGCCGCAGCTGCCGGCCTGGGGACGGGTATCTTCCGCCGCCACCGCGGTACTGATGACGCTGGTCGACCGGGAAACGCCGGTTTACCTCGACAGCACCCTGAATGACGAGGCGCTGCTGACCAATCTGCGCTTCCACACCGGCGCGCCGGTAACCGAACAGACCGACGCGCCGTTTGCGCTGCTGCATGCCAAATCCGATACCGCGATTGGGCAGTTTTCGGCAGGCAATAACGTTTCGCCAGAGAAAAGCACCACGGTGATTATCGAAGTGCCAAGCCTGAACGGCGGGCTGACGCTGCGCCTCAGCGGTCCCGGCCTGCTGGAAACGCGGGCGATTGCACCGCAGCTGCCGGAAGGCGTGCTGCAGTATCTGCGCGAGCGCCCGCACAGCTTCCCGCAGGGCATCGATCTGATTTTCACCTGTGGCGAAAACATGATGGCGTTGCCACGCACCACTGACGTGAGGGTCTGCTGATGTACGTTGCCGTTAAAGGGGGCGAGAAGGCGATTGAAGCCGCCCATCAGCTGCAGGAAAACCTGCGCCGTGGCGAAGGCAAGGATGAACTGCAGTGCCAGCAGATCGACCAGCAGCTTGGGCTGGCGGTCGATCGGGTGATGACCGAAGGTGGCATCCACGATCGTGAACTGGCGGCGCTGGCGATTAAGCAGGCCTCAGGCGATTTGGTGGAAGCCATCTTCCTGCTGCGCGCCTATCGCACCACCTTGCCACGCCTGGCCGACAGCCTGCCGCTGGCCACCGAGAATATGCGGCTGGAACGTCGCATCTCCGCCGTCTACAAGGATTTGCCCGGCGGCCAGGTGCTCGGCCCGACCTATGACTACACCCATCGCCTGCTGGATTTCACCCTGCTGGCGGAAGGTAAAGCGCCCGCTGCGCCGCGTGCCGAACAGCCGCTGGATGAACGCTGCGCGCATACCTTTGACCTGATGACGCGCGAAGGGCTGGCCCTGCGGGAAGAGGATGACGGCAGCGAACCGGTGGACATCACCCGCGATCCGCCGTCCTATCCGTCGCCGCGTTCCGCCCGTCTGCAACAGCTGGTGCGCGGCGATGAAGGTTTCCTGCTGTCGCTGGGTTACTCGACCCAGCGCGGCTACGGACGTAATCACCCGTTTGCCGCGGAAATCCGCACCGGCTATCTGACGGTGGAGATCGCGCCGGAAGAGCTGGGCTTTTCGCTGGATATCGGCGAGATCCTGCTGACCGAATGCGAGATGGTCAACGGCTTCACCACGCCTGCCGATAAGGCACCGCACCTGACGCGCGGCTATGGCCTGGTGTTTGGCCGCGCCGAACGGAAAGCCATGGCGATGGCGCTGGGGGATCGCGCGCTGCAAACCGGCGAACACGGTGAGCGCGTGACCAGCCCGGCGCAGGACGAAGAGTTTGTGCTGTCCCACGCCGATAACGTGGAAGCGGCGGGCTTCGTCTCGCACCTTAAGCTTCCGCACTATGTTGATTTCCAGGCCGAGCTTGAGCTGCTCAACCGCCTGCGTGCCGAATACCAGGAGAAGCACCGTGACTGAACTGAGCGGTTATAACCCCGGCTACCTTGATGAGCAGAGCAAACGCACTATTCGTCGGGCGATCCTGAAAGCGGTGGCCATTCCCGGCTATCAGGTGCCGTTCGGCGGCCGCGAAATGCCGATGCCCTATGGCTGGGGCACCGGCGGCATCCAGCTGACCGCCAGCATCATTGGCGAACACGATGTGCTGAAGGTGATTGATCAGGGCGCGGACGACACCACCAATGCCGTCTCGATCCGTCGCTTCTTCCAGCGGGTGAGCGGCGCGGCGACCACAGAGCGCACGGTGGATGCCACCCTGATTCAGACCCGTCACCGCATTCCGGAAACGCCGCTGACGGAAGATCAGATCCTGATTTTCCAGGTGCCAATCCCGGAACCGCTGCGCTTTATCGAGCCGCGCGAAACCGAAACCCGCACCATGCACGCGCTGGAAGAGTACGGAATTATGCAGGTGAAGCTGTATGAAGATATCGCCCGCTACGGCCATATCGCCACCACCTACGCCTATCCGGTGAAGGTCAACGATCGCTATGTGATGGACCCGTCGCCAATCCCGAAATTCGACAACCCGAAGATGGACATGATGCCCGCGCTGCAGCTGTTTGGTGCCGGGCGTGAAAAGCGCATCTACGCCTTGCCGCCGTACACCAAGGTGGAAAGCCTGGACTTTGACGATCACCCGTTCACCGTGCAGAAGTGGGAAGAACCCTGCGCGATTTGCGGTTCACGGCACAGCTATCTGGACGAAGTGGTGCTCGACGATCAGGGGACCCGACTGTTTGTCTGCTCCGACACCGATTACTGCCACCAGCAACAAGAGGCACACCAAGCATGATCAGCGAACACCCCCTGCTGGCCGTTAACCAGTTAACCCACCTTTATGCGCCAGGCAAAGGCTTCCGCGACGTGTCGTTCGAGCTGTATCCCGGCGAAGTGCTGGGCATTGTCGGCGAGTCCGGCTCCGGTAAAACCACGCTGCTGAAGGCAATTTCAGCGCGCCTGGCACCGCAGCAGGGCAACATCATTTATCAGGGACAGGATCTGTACGCCTTAAGCGAGAGCGATCGCCGCCGGCTGCTGCGCACCGAATGGGGCGTGGTCCATCAGTATCCGATGGATGGCCTGCGTCCGCAGGTGTCTGCCGGGGGCAATATCGGCGAGCGGCTGATGGCCGTCGGCCAGCGCCATTATGGCAATATCCGCGAAACGGCCGGCCAGTGGCTGGAAGATGTCGAAATCCCGCTGTCGCGCATCGACGATCTGCCAGGCACCTTCTCCGGCGGCATGCAGCAGCGTCTGCAGATTGCCCGCAACCTGGTAACGCATCCGAAGCTGGTGTTTATGGATGAGCCAACCGGCGGGCTGGACGTGTCGGTGCAGGCGCGCCTGCTCGATCTGCTGCGCAGCCTGGTGCGGGATCTGAATCTGGCGGTGGTGATTGTCACCCACGATCTGGGCGTCGCGCGGCTGCTGGCCCATCGCCTGCTGGTAATGAAAGAGGGTGAGGTGGTGGAAAGCGGGCTGACCGATCGGGTGCTGGACGATCCGCATCATCCTTACACGCAACTGCTGGTCTCTTCGGTGTTGGGTTAACTCTGGAATAAAACATGACTCTTCAACTTCGCGTCGAAAATTTGTCGAAAACATTCGTGCTGCATAATCAGCACGGTGCCGAGCTTCCGGTTTTACAGCATGCCAGCCTGGAGGTGGCGGCGGGGGAATGCGTGGTGCTGCACGGCCATTCGGGCAGCGGGAAATCCACGCTGCTGCGTTCGCTGTACGCCAACTATTTACCGGACAGCGGGCATATCTGGGTCAGGCATCAGCAGGAATGGATCGATCTGGTCAGCGCGCCGGCGCGACAGATCCTCGCCCTGCGCCGCGACACCCTCGGCTGGGTCAGCCAGTTTTTGCGGGTGATCCCGCGCATCACCACCCTGGATGTGGTGGCGCAGCCGCTGCGGGAACGGGGAGTGGATCGTCAGGAGAGCGAGGAGCGCGCCAAAGCCCTGCTCAGCCGCCTGAATGTGCCTTCCCGCCTGTGGGGGCTGGCACCGTCAACTTTCTCGGGCGGCGAGCAGCAGCGGGTAAACATCGCCCGTGGCTTTATCGCCGATTATCCGGTGTTGCTGCTGGATGAACCGACCGCCTCGCTGGACAGCACCAACAGCGCCGCGGTGGTCAGCCTGATTGAACAAGCCCGCGATCGCGGTGCCGCCATCGTGGGCATCTTCCACGATAGCGCGGTGCGCGACCGTATTGCCAACCGTCTGCATGTGATGAACCCTGTGACCGGGAGCGCCTTATGATCATCAACAACGTCAAACTGATTCTGGAAAATGAAGTGGTCAACGGATCGCTGGCCTGTGAAAACGGCGTGATCCGGGCCTTTTCGGACACCGCAAGCCAGCTGCCCGGCGCGATCGACGGCGAAGGCGGCTGGTTGATGCCAGGGATGGTCGAGCTGCACACCGACAACCTCGACAAATTCTTTACCCCACGTCCGAAGGTGGACTGGCCGGCCCACTCGGCGATGAGCAGCCACGATGCGCTGATGGTGGCCAACGGCATTACCACCGTGCTGGATGCGATTGGGGTCGGCGACGTGCGTGACGGCGGCCACCGGCTGGATAATCTCGAGAAGATGATCAACGCCATTCGCTACAGCGAAAAGCACGGCCTGAATCGCGCCGAGCACCGCCTGCACCTGCGCTGCGAACTGCCGCATGACTCCACCCAGCCGCTGTTTGAGCAGCTGATGTGCACGCCGGAACTGTCGCTGGTGTCGTTGATGGACCACTCGCCGGGCCAGCGTCAGTACACCTCGCTGGAGAAGTACCGCGTCTATTTCCAGGGCAAATACAACCTGAGCGATGCGGAAATGGATGAGTTTGAATCCAGCCAGCTGCGCTATGCCGAGCGCTGGTCGAAGCCGAATCGCGAAGGGATTTCTGCCTGGTGCCGCAAATATCACATTCCGCTGGCCAGTCATGACGACGCCACGCTGGCCCACGTTGAAGAGTCAAAGCAGGTCGGCAGCGTGATTGCGGAATTCCCAACCACCGAAGAGGCGGCGAGAGCCTCCCGCGAGCAGGGATTGCAGGTGCTGATGGGCGCGCCGAACATCGTGCGGGGCGGTTCGCATTCCGGCAACGTGGCCGCGCATCAGCTGGCGGCGCTGGGGCTGCTGGATATCCTCTCCTCCGATTACTATCCGGCCAGCCTGCTGGATGCGGCCTTCCGTATCGCTAACGATGCGAACAATGGCTACGACCTGCCGGCGGCCATTGCGCTGGTGACCCGCAATCCGGCCCGCGCAATTGGCCTTCACGATCGCGGGGTGATTGCCGAAGGTAAGCGCGCCGATCTGGTGCTGGTTAAGCAGCATAACCAGCAGGTTTACGTGCGGTCGGTGTGGGCGAAAGGCAAGGCCGTTTACTGATGGCCAGGCTGATCTGGCTGATGGGCGCGTCAGGATCGGGCAAGGACAGCCTGCTTGATGCGCTGCGGGAAACGGCTCCCGCCGGGGTGCTGGTGGCCCATCGCTACATCACCCGCGCCGCCGACGCCGGGGGCGAAAACCATGTCGCCCTCAGCGAGGCCGAGTTCAGCCGGCGGCGTGCGAAGGGGCTGTTTGCCATTGACTGGCAGGCGCATCAGCACAGCTACGCGCTGGGCATCGAGATCGACTTCTGGCTATCGCAAGGGCTGGATGTGGTGGTGAACGGTTCACGGCTGCATCTGCCGGCCGTCGAGCGGCGTTACGGCGCGCAGCTGCTGCCGGTCTGTTTGCAGGTCTCGCCTGAGGTGCTGGCCCAGCGTCTGCGTCAGCGGGGCAGGGAGAGCGAAGAGCAGATTGCCCTTCGGCTGCGCCGCGCAGCGGAAGGGGCGCCCGCGTGCTGCACGATGCTGAATAACGACGGTCCGCTCAGCCAGACGCTGGACCTTTTTCTGACGCTGCTGGCCGAGCCCGCGGCGTAAACGGCCTGATGGCGCTGGGGTTTTCTCTTTCACATTCCGGCGTCACGCTTTCATCATCCCGTTGTCATTAAAACGTCACCCCACTCACCCTTAATAGGGCGCACAAGGCGTAACGCCTGACTCACTACGGGAAATATTATGGCACAGGCACTTTTAAAACCGGCTCCCGCTCCTGACGTCACACCGCTACGGGCAGCACAGAAAAAAGTTCTGGCAGTGAAGGGCCTCGGCAAAGCCTATAACGCGCAGGAACGCGTGTTGCACGACATCAATTTCGATCTGCACGCCGGTGAGCTGGTGGCGGTGGTTGGCCGTTCCGGCGCGGGGAAATCCACCTTGCTGCACGTGCTGAACGGCACCTTACCGGCCACGGACGGTGAAATTGTTAATTACCGCGACGGCGGTCAGCAGCAGAACATCGTTGAGCTGAATGCGCGCCAGATGCGCGAATGGCGCAGCGAATGCGGGATGATTTTCCAGGACTTCTGCCTAGTTCCGCGCCTCGATGTGCTCACCAATGTCCTGCTTGGCCGTCTCAGCCAGACCTCTACCCTGAAATCCTTCTTCAAAGTGTTCCCGGATGCGGATCGTGCCCGTGCGATTGGCCTGCTGGAGTGGCTGAATATGCTGCCGCAGGCGCTGCAACGCGCCGAGAACCTGTCCGGCGGACAGATGCAGCGCGTGGCGATTTGCCGTGCGCTGATGCAAAACCCAAAGATTCTGCTGGCCGACGAACCGGTCGCTTCCCTCGATCCAAAAAACACCCGCCGCATTATGGATGTGTTGCGTCAGGTGAGCGACAACGGCATCAGCGTGATGGTCAACCTGCATTCGGTTGAGCTGGTGAAAGAGTACTGCACCCGCGCCATTGGCATTGCCAAGGGGCGCATTGTGTTTGACGGGCATCCGTCGCAGTTAACAGAAGATCTTCTCCATACGCTGTATGGCGAAGAGATGACGCAACTTAACTAAGACCTTTTTGGGATACGGACTCAGCAATGAAAAAATTATTTTTATCGGCAGTACTGGCCAGCGTGATGGCGTCTGGCGTTGCTCAGGCTGCCACGCCAAAGGAACTGAACTTAGGCATTTTGGGTGGTCAGAACGCCACGCAGCAGATTGGTGATAACCAGTGCGTGAAGGATTTCTTTGATAAAGAGCTGGGTACCGATACCAGGCTGCGCAACTCTTCCGACTACTCTGGCGTGATCCAGGGCCTGCTGGGCGGCAAAGTGGATATGGTGCTGAGCATGTCACCGTCGTCTTATGCTTCGGTGTACATCAACGATCCGAAAGCGGTGGACGTGGTCGGCATCGCGGCGGACGACACCGACAAGTCAACCGGTTACCACTCGGTGGTGATCGTCAAGGCCGACAGCCCGTACAAAAAACTGTCCGACCTGAAGGGCAAATCGTTCGGCATGGCCGATCCGGATTCGACGTCTGGCTTCCTGATCCCGAACCAGGCGTTCAAGAAAGAGTTTGGCGGCAGCGTGGATGATAAGTACAACGGCTTCTTCAAAAGCGTGACTTTCTCCGGTGGCCATGAGCAGGACGTGTTAGGCGTGCTGAACGGCCAGTTCGAAGGCGCGGTGACCTGGGCGTCAATGATCGGTGATTACAACACCGGTTACACCAGCGGCGCGTTCACCCGCATGATCCGCATGGATCACCCGGACCTGATGAAGCAAATCCGCATTATCTGGGAATCGCCGTTAATTCCTAACGGCCCAATCCTGGTGAGCAACAAGCTGGATCCGGAATTCAAAGCGAAGCTGATTACCGCCATCAAGAAGCTGGATACCAGCAACCACAGCTGCTTTATCAAGGCGATGGGCGGCACGCAGCACATTGCGCCAGCCACCGTGGCTGACTACAAAAACATCATCGATATGAAACGCGAGCTGACCAAGGGCGCGCGTTAAGCTGTCACTGCGGACAACGCCCTGTGCTGTGAGCAGGGCGTTGCCACAAGAGAGTTCCGTATGCAAAACACTGAGTTCGAGCGCTATTATCAGCAGATCCGTGGCAGGCAAAAACGCGATACGGTGCTCTGGTCACTGGTGCTGTTGGCACTGTATCTGGCTTCCGGCACCCTTTCTGAGTTCAGCCTGACCACCGTCTGGTCGTCCCTTCCGCATTTCTTCGATTATCTGGCCGAAACCGTCCCCGTTCTGCACTGGAAGCTGCTGTTTGCCGATGGGCACACGGAAGGATCGCTGGCGTACTGGGGTTACCGTCTGCATATTCAGCTGCCGTTAATCTGGGAGACGCTGAATCTGGCGTTAGCAGCCACCATCCTGTCGGTGATTGTCGCGGTGATCCTCGCCTTTCTGGCGGCGGATAATACCCAGTCGCCGGTGGCGGTGCGCTATGCCATTCGCACGGCGGTGGCCTTCTTACGTACCATGCCGGAGCTGGCGTGGGCGGTGATGTTTGTGATGGCCTTTGGCATTGGGGTGATCCCCGGCTTTATGGCGCTGGCACTGCACACCATCGGCAGTCTGACCAAGCTGTTTTATGAAGCGATTGAGAGTGCGTCCGACAAGCCGGGACGCGGGCTGGCATCCTGTGGTGCCGGGCCGTTGCAGCGAATGCGCTTTGCTTTGTGGCCGCAGGTAAAACCGGTGTTTCTGTCGTACAGCTTTATGCGTCTTGAGGTGAATTTCCGTCAGTCGACCATTCTGGGGCTGGTGGGTGCCGGTGGGATAGGTCAGGAGCTGATGACCAATATCAAACTGGATCGTTACGATCAGGTGAGCATGACCATGCTGTTGATTATCGTGGTGGTGTCGTTACTGGATACGCTCTCCGGGCGGTTACGCCGCTGGGTGGTTGAGGGGAAAGCAGCATGATTGCACTAGCCGGTTCAGAGACATTAAACAGCCTGAAAGCGCAGCACAGCGAACTGTTTTCTGTTCAGCGCCGTTATTTGCGCCGGACAGGAATGGTGGCGGCCTGCATTCTGGCTTACTACATTTTCTTTTTTAACATGTTCGGCATTAGCTGGGCGCAGATCGCCACCGGTTCGCTGCAAATCAGCCGTTATTTCCTGCGGATGTTTGTCTGGCATGACGTGGCCAACTGGCCGTTCGCCTATTACTTCAACCAGATTTTTATCACCCTGGCGATCGTGTTTGCCGGCACCCTCACCGCCACGCTGGTGGCGTTACCGGTGTCGTTCCTTGCGGCGCGCAATGTGATGTCATCGAAGCCGCTGCGGCCGGTGGCGCTGGTGGTCAGGCGTGTACTGGATATTATGCGCGGCATTGATATGGCGATTTGGGGACTGATTTTTGTCCGCGCCGTCGGGATGGGGCCGTTGGCCGGGGTGCTGGCGATTGTGATGCAGGATGTCGGGTTGTTGGGCAAGCTGTATGCGGAAGGGCACGAAGCGGTCGAGCGCTCGCCGGGCAGGGGATTGAATGCGGTGGGCGCGAACGCGTTGCAGAAGCACCGCTACGCGATTTTCACCCAGTCTTTCCCGGCGTTTCTGGCATTGAGTCTGTATCAGATTGAGTCGAACACCCGTTCAGCGGCGGTATTAGGCTTTGTCGGGGCAGGCGGCGTGGGTCTGGTGTATGCCGAGAATATGCGTTTATGGAACTGGGATGTGGTGATGTTTATCACCCTGATTTTGGTGGTGATCGTGATGGCGATGGATTACGTGTCTGCCAAATTGCGTAAGCGCTATATCACCGGCAAAGCGATTCCGTTGTTTGGTCAGGAATAAGGGTCGGGATAAAAGGGATGCCGCAACCCTGCGGCATACACCCGGCCAACGCGCCCTGTGCTGCCACCTTTTAGGCTTCGGTGCCTGATAGTTATTTAACCTTGAGCAGGCTCAGCGCGTTTTTTTTGAAATGTGCTGTGAGGAAATCGACTAATACCCGGATCTTAGGTGAAGCATGTTGACTCGCAGGCCATAAGATATGAAAAGTGCCCTGCCAGTCGATAAACTCATCAAGTACTGAAACCAGTTCTCCCTCTGCAATTAACGCCCGTACGGCAAAATCCGGCAGCCAGGCAATCCCAAGCCCACGCAGGGCGAAACAGACACGTGTTTCGATGTTATTGCACACCATCGACACCGGCAGGGTCAGATGTCCGGCCAGATGCAATGGCCAATTTTCTAACTTGCCGGTATGTGAAAAACGGTAGTGCAGACAACTGTGCTGTAAGAGATCGTCGGGAGATTGCGGCAGGCCTTTCTCCAACAGATAAGCCGGAGACGCAACCAGCACACTGCCAAAATACCCAAGCCGCCTGGCGGACAGGCGCGAATCTGCGGGTTCTCCCATGCGGATCACCGCATCAAAACCTTCCTGGATGACGTCTACCAAATTATCAGTGAAGTCCAGATCGAGGCTGATTTCCGGATACTGGCGCATAAAATCACCGAGCACGGGCAGCATTAATGAGCTGACCAGTGGCAGACTGATGCGCAGCCTGCCGGAGGGGTTGCTTCTGGCCTGTGATAGCTCCAGGTGCGCCGCTTCAATTTCCGCGATAATACGCCTGCATCGCGCCAGGAAGAGCAGTCCTTCAGCGGTCAGCGTGATACTTCGGGTGCTTCTGTGGAACAACCGCACGCCCAGTTTTTCCTCAAGCCGGGCTACATTTTTTCCCACTGCCGAGGCTGAAAGTCCAAGCAGGCGCCCGGCACTGACAAAGCTCCGCGTTTCCGCTACCTGCACAAATACGTCGATGCCACTCAGACTTTCCATTACGCCATCCATTCAAGAAATATATTCCGGAGTAAAGGGAACTATACCCTGGTTTTTCTTTAATAAAGGCACGGATAAGGTAACGGTCTCTTTGGCAACGCGTGGAAAAACCTTATGAATATGATTACTCACCGGCTAAACGGTGGTGATGCGATAGCAAATGTCGTTAAACAGGCAATTGAACGGCAGCATTTGACGGGGATTGTGTTACTTATTTCTCGCAAAAAAACCGCGGTATATGCGGGATGAAAACTTACGCGATTCAACAAAACAGGGCTGACAAACTGCCCCTCTCTCCCCTCTGCGCACTGGCCCTCGCCGGTTTTATTACTATTCTTACCGAGGCATTACCTGCCGGGATGCTGCCTCAGATTGGTCACAGTCTGGCTATTTCAAATTCACTCGCCGGGCAATTGGTTTCAGTCTATGCGCTGGGTTCTCTGCTGGCGGCCATTCCACTGATGCTTGCCACGCAAAGCCTGCGTCGAAGGCCGTTACTTCTTTTTGCGGTTGGCGGCTTCGCGTTGGCCAATACGGTCACTGCATTTTCAGCCAGTTACTGGCTGACGCTGACCGCCAGGTTTATTGCAGGCGTCTCGGCAGGGCTGCTGTGGGCATTGATAGCCGGTTATGCCGCCCGTCTGGTGCAGGATGCGCTTAAAGGGCGGGCCATCGCGCTGGCGATGGTTGGCACACCTCTCGCTCTCTCAGTGGGTATTCCATTGGGGAGCTGGCTCAGTGAATACATTGGATGGCGTAATTGTTTTTATATCATCAGCGTCATGACGCTCTTTTTGATGGGATGGATCCTGTTCATCGTGCCGGACTTTCCCGGTCAGCCCGCGACAAAACGGTTGTCGTTAAGGCGTGTTTTTTTGGCACCGGGCATCCGACCTGTTCTTGCCGCCACGCTGATATTTGTTCTTGCGCACAACATTATTTATACCTACATCGCTCCCCTGCTACAAAAGCTGAACATGGGCAACAATATCAGCGCGATTCTCTTGGTGTTTGGTCTCGCTTCGATCGTCGGCATTTGGGGTGTTGGGCTGATGATTGACCGGTGGCTCGGTCAATTAACGCTGGCCGCCACGGCGCTGTTTGCGTTCGCTATGCTGATACTGGCAATGGGAACACCAGCCCTGGTATTCATCGCCACCGCCGGTTGGGGGCTGGCATTTGGTGGCGCGGCAACGCTGTTCCAGACCGCGGTAGCTAAAACGGCCGGTGAAGCCGCCGATGTCGCCCAGTCGATGCTGGTAACCGCCTGGAATCTTGCCATTGCCGGAGGCGGACTGGTGGGCGCGGGGCTGTTGAACTTAACAGGAGTAAGAGGGTTTTCATCCCTGTTGATCCTCTTATTGTTCTTTACCTGGCTGATTATCTGGTCAGCGCGGCGGTCTGGCTTTTCTTCACACCCAGGGAGCTGATTAACCCCAAAGGGTTGATTTTATCTTCGTCCTCGTCGCTGAGAAATGACTGCCTTTTTAGGTAACAAACACCTGAGCCGATAACCATACAGTCCCACAACCAACCCGGAGATAATCAGCAGCAGCGCGAGAATCTTCAGCGACGAGATAGCTTCCCCAAATATCGCCATCGATCCCAGAATGCCGAACACAGGAACTAACAGCGACAAGGGGGCCACGGTAGAAATCGGGTATTGCTTCAGCAGGGAATTCCACACCCAATAGCCAAACAGCGTATTAGGATAAACCTGGAATAATATTGACAGCACAGCGCGATAATCAACGTGGCTGACGAGCGCAGTGTATCCGTTGCTACCGTTGACCAGCCAGTCCAGCAGGAAAAAGGGGAGGGGTGAAAAGGCGCTCGACCAGACCAGGAAGGCAAAAATCTGTTTGGTCGCGGAACGCTTGATAATAATATTGGCGATGCTCCAGGCTATCGCGCCGGCCAGTACCAGCAGCGTCCCTGTGAACGTCACGGAACCATCAGTGATGAAAACAATACTCAGCAAACCCGTACAGGCCAGAGCGAAGCCCGCAATTTGATAGCGGGTGAGGCTTTCTTTAAACACCACACTTCCCAGTAAGATGGTAAAGAAGGCGCTGAATTGCAGCAGCAGTGAAGCTATTCCGGCAGAAAGCCCGGCTTTAATCCCCAGATTCACCAGTCCCCATAAACCGATCCCAAAAACCAGACCATAGCCGATGATATAGCGCCATGGGACATCCGGTTTTTTAATAAAGAATAATGCCGGCAAGGCGCACAGCGTGAAACGTATTCCTGCCAGAATAAAGGGATCGACCGAACTCAGTCCGATCTTAATCACTGAAAAGTTAATCCCCCAGATGGCGGTTATCAGGATCGCGAGCAGCAGATGAGATATTTTCATGATTTAGGTATTCCTGACCATAAGATAAACGCACAGGCACTGACCAATGCACCCGCGATACAAACGGATGGCCATCCCCAGAGCGCATAGAGCTGAGTGGCGGCAAGGGCGCCCACGGCGCTACCGACCGAATAAAAACACATATAAGCGGCCACAAGGCGGCTTGCCTCTGCGGGCCTGGCTGAAATGATGATGCTCTGATTAATCACATGTACCGTCTGTACCGCAAAGTCGAGCACGATGACGCCAATAATCAGCCATAACAGCGATGTTTCGGCCCAGGCGATGGGGAGCCATGAGAGTGTCAGCAGTGCCAGAGCGACGCCGCTGGCGCGCCGTCCCTTACCCTGGTCTGCCCACAATCCCGCTTTCGAGGCGGCCAGCACGCCCGCAATACCCGCTAAACCAAACATGCCTATTTGCGTATGTGAAAGCGACATGGCACTGAGCGGCATAACCATGGTGGTCCACAGCATGCTGAAAGCCGCAAAGATAAGCAGCGCCAAAACGCCAC
Source organism: Erwinia sp. QL-Z3 (assembly GCF_004551645.1). Classification (NCBI taxonomy): domain Bacteria; kingdom Pseudomonadati; phylum Pseudomonadota; class Gammaproteobacteria; order Enterobacterales; family Erwiniaceae; genus Erwinia; species Erwinia sp. QL-Z3. The sequence goes on along the minus strand of NZ_CP037950.1, from coordinate 4,354,665 downwards.
GCGTCCTGAGCTGAGGTTCCGTCCTGTACAGGCGAAAGACAGACAGCATCAGAGCGGACCAGCGGGGTTTGGTCACCGGCGGCGGGGAGGCTGGCATCACTTTCGCCAGCACGAATGCAATGAGCATCATCAGGCAGGCTGCGACCAGATACACCGCCCGCCAACCGGCAAGATCGGCAAGGGTTCCCGAAATAAAGCGGGCCAGCAGGATCCCCAACACAATGCCGCTGGTCACCTGACCTACCACCGCGCCACGTTTGTGGGGCGTTGCCAGTATTGCTGCCCAGGCAACCATCAGCTGAACCACGACCGCCATCAAGCCGATCAAAAGCATCGCACACAGCAGGATCGGCAGATTCTTAGCTAATCCGGCCGCGATCAGGGCCACTACTGAAAATCCCAGCAGGGTAATAACAAGGATTTTTCTGTTCAGCCGATCCCCAAGTGGAACCAGAAAGAGCAAGCCGGCCAGGTAGCCTGTCTGGGTGAGGGTGACGACGCTGCCAATCAGACCGGGTTCAACATTCAGGCTGCTTGCCATGGATTCAAGTAGGGGCTGGGCAGAATAGACATTTGCCACCGCCAGGGCGCAGGTGAGTGAGAACAAAAAGGTTATCCACGGTGAAATCTCTCTGTCACCTGCGACAGATGTCTGTTTTACAACGTCAGAATGCGTCTCTGCCTTACCGTCCATACCACCCTCTCTGGTTTCTTTTTGAAACTACATTGCCAAGAACTTACCTGAGTGGTTTTTTTTTGCAACCTCTTTTCCGGGGAGGTATGCTGGAACCTGTTTTCGTAAATGAAGAGATAAAACGGATGGCAAAGCAGGAATCACTCCGGACCAGCGAATGTCCCGTTGCAAGGACCTTAGAGTCGATTGGTGAACGTTGGTGCCTGATGATTATTCGTGAGGCATTTGATGATGTGCGCCGTTTTAGTGAGTTTCAGAAGAATTTAGGGCTGGCCCGAAATATTCTGTCTTCGCGGTTGAAACAGCTGGTTGATATCGGGGTCTTTGAGATCTGTCCGGCCTCAGACGGTAGCGCGTATTCAGAGTATGTTCTTACCGATAAAGGGCGGAGTATTTTCCCCATCGTGGTGGCAATCCGCCAGTGGGGCGAGCGCAATCTGTTTGAGAAGGGCGAAATACATTCCGTCCTTGTTGATAACGCGCTTGGAGAACCGGTTCAGTCGCTGGAGGTCCGCTCATCTGACGGCAATAAACTGGCGCCTGGCGACTGCCATCGTCGACGGGTGAGGACAGGCGAGGAGGAAGATCTTGTTTGAGATGATCTGCCCGCAAAATCGATGCTTACAGGCACCCATGCACCCTGGTGATCTCAGAAACCACGTGCATCGTTGCGACCTCGAGCGGTCCGTCATTACGGCATAAAACCCAGCCGTTATCTGCAACTTCTCGCTCGAACGCCTCGGTACACGCGACATGTTCGTCCAGCTTGTGGATCACCGTACTGCTTAGCCCACGCGTTCTGGCTGCGGCCCTGGCCCATGAAATCTCCGGCGCTGTGACCACCCCGACATGCAGATCTGGCATTCGCACGTTTCTCTCGAGGTTAAGCTGTAAAATCTCTGCAAAGGGAACCATCCGGCGAAACGCGGCATCCGACGGGTACCAGCGATCCATCAGGATGATGCTACCCGCTGGCTGTTTAGCCAGCACATGCCGGGAGATCCATGCACGGCTATCAGCAAAGCGCTCACAAACTTCCCGTTCCAAATCCATGGCGGGATTTCTGGCAAATCTGTTTACCAGGGCCATGGTCTCTTTCCTCCAGGGATCGCTTTTTTTCTCGCACAGCCGGATCACCTTTTTGTTATCAGCCCTGAGTACTTGGGTTATGGCCTCCAACAGTGTAGTTTTACCGACTCCCTTGGGGCCGTCCAGAGAGACAAACAGCGGACGATTCATAGTTGAAATGACGATGGGTAGAGGGTTTGTGTAAAAATTAAAACGGGTAAAAGCATCTTATTTCCATACCAAAGAGATTAGAGAAGTAGCAGCAGATTGCCGGTCTCGTAACAAATTTATCGTAATGAATCACCTATGCTGAGCTTCCACTCCTGTGCGGGTCCTGAACCTCTGTCGCCAGTTCCAGCGATGACAGGCCACTCAGGCATCGTTAGTTAACCCAGTCTTCTAATACCAGACCGGGCACCCGCTCAAACTCTCTCGTATTGTTTATCACCAGGATTACACCGGCTGCTATGGCGCGGATTACGGCTGCCCGCGCATAATGAACGAGCAGATATTGGTATCAAGCATATCGGTTTTGTTCGTGGTTGAAATCATCTTTCATCGATGACATCGTTCTCACGCTTGGCCATAAAGTCCTCATCAGCTTTCTCCTGCTGAGTAAACGAGCCCCAGGTCGGCCGGACGGGACGCAGGATAATGCTGTCGCCTTCGCGAACAATCTACAGTTCGCTGACGCCCTCAAAGTCCAGATCGCGCGGCAGAAGGATCGCGCGGTTAGTACCGTTTTTAAAAATAGAAACTGTCCGCATGGTTTTTCCTCTTATATCGGGTCGGCAGGGTTGTTCCCTGTCAGGTGAAGAAATCAGCGACAGGATATAGTAAATATTTGCGCGAATAGATATAACAGACGCAAAGGACAACCTTACCGCTGAGGAAAACATGGCGCTATCCCATGAATTAATTCTGATTTATTCCACTTACTTTATCGCGACTGCCAGCCCCGGACCGAGCAACATGGCTATTATGGCTACGGCAATGAATAAGGGCCGTGGGGCGGCGTTGGCTCTGGCTGGTGGCGTGATAGGTGGGTCGATGATGTGGGCACTTCTGGCTGCCTGCGGCGTGCTAACCGTGCTGTCGACCTTCGCGCAATTGCTGATCGTGTTAAAAATCGGCGGCGGTTTATACCTGTTATGGCTGGCGTTCAAAGCGAGTAAATCGGCACTTTCGCCTTCTGATCCCACGGTGTTCAAGACCCATGATAAAAGCTTCGCGTATGGCGAACTTTTCCGTCAGGGTATCCTGATGCACGTTGGCAATCCTAAAGCGATCCTCACCTGGGTGGCGATCATGTCTATAGCACTCAAACCAGGTGCGGCAGCTTATACTTTGCCCATGATCATCTTCGGCTGTGCAGCTATTTGCGTGGCGGTGTTCTGCGGTTACGCGCTGCTGTTCTCAACGGCATTAATGAGCGCATTTTATCGTCGTATCCGCCGCGGGCTTGATGCGTTGTTAGCCTGCTGCTTTGCTATTGCTGGCCTGAAGCTGGTTTTCAGTCGCAGCTAAAGGTAGCTCCCTATTTATTCATTACTCGCTCGGGCGTTTGCCACGTCGGCGGTCGGCACAGTGCAGTCATACGACCAGGGCAGAATTCCCCCCGTGGTTTATTCGGGGCCGTTTTGATTATTAAGGCCGTGCATCGCGTAAGCAGGACCGTATCCTGTGGATGACGGTGTCGGGATGACCCGTAACCGGCCCGGACAGGGTGACAAACACCCAGTGACCGGCCTCTAGCCCGCTGGATATTGCCCTGAATTTTTCATCGTCTTCAGGGCGTGTCTGCGGGAATATCATCAGCGGCCGCTTTTCATCCTCTTCAAAATACCGCAGGATCCCAGCTAATTTTTGGTCTGCAGTTATGCCCTCCGGGGCACTGACCACAACGATCGCCGGTCCTTTTCTGATACAGAGACCGGCCACAGATCGGTCGTCCCTCAAGGCGGGCGAAGACAATTCACCGGCGGATGATAATATGAAAATATGGCTGTCCAGCGGACCCACAGTTACGTTTTGGCTGATCATGTCTGTTAACCTGTCTTCCCGTTTATTACCAGAGCACGGTTTGCCTGGCATGTTGCGCTGTCTGATTTATTTCTACCGTTAACTGTGAGCATGAATTGTTTCAATTTTATTACACGGCGATATAAAACAACTCCCTGCCGTATAAGTTAAACTTAATAAATAAGAAGGGATTTTTTATATATAAAATGCATGTTCTGTTTTTTCTTTTACGTCACAGGGCAGCTTGCGCCTGGCATTGGCTTATAATCCATTAAATTCATTATCATGCGCGTTGTACAACAACATGCCCTTGCACAGAGTATGGGCTAGCGTGTTGATTATTAAGACGTAAACGCATTAGGCCAGGGAAAGTAATAATCATCAGATAAATGAATCTAATCGTGCGGTATCCTGCGTCCGTATTTTTTTACTTATCTTCAGTCAGAATGCACATTCCGGTGATCCGGTGCGGTCGCGTTAAGGGTTTTTCTTCGACCCTGCTATATCTTATTTTTCATGTTAGAATCCCCGATTATTCACAATGGGGTAAATAATGATTCTGGATGAAGAAAAGGCCCGGGTGATTGCCTGCGAAATAGGGTATGCCGTGCTGAAAATTATAAAAAAAGGTGACGCTATCACCCAAGATAATATCTCCTCTTTGCTGGAACATAAACGGGCTGAGGTTGACGACGTGCTGCATAAACTGTTGCTTAAGGGGACAGCGCAGTTGATCAGAAACGGTTTTGAAAATTAGTGCCGGCATTTATCTCGCCGGTCATGATCTTCTGCCCTTAGAGCCGGTTCTCGTTGATTCACTCTCCTGGTCCTGGGATATCCGCTTTTGGAACGAAGCGGACAGGCTAACGGGGCAGGATGTCCGCTATGAGCGAGAGCCGACTAACGTTTATCGCTGTCAGTGAAGAACGGTAACTGGCACATTCCAAAGCCCTTGTATCCCTCCCTTAATGATTTTATCTTTTATGATAAACCCTTGTCAGCTTCCCCCGTTTTATCAGGGATAAATAACAAGGACTTAACTCATGCCCGCCGCAAATATTCGTGCCACCATCGGAGGGGCTGTTTTACTGATGTCAGTCTTGGTCACAGCGTCCGCAACGCAGTCTATGTCGACACCTTCGGAGTATTCGAATTCGCAGCGTATCTCTGTGCAGACGCAAGGATCTGGCCCTGATGTCATATTGATTCCGGGGCTGGCATCGTCTCGCGAAGTTTGGGCCGATTTAGCATCAACTTTACGTATGAGCCACCGCATTCATCTTGTTGAGCTTGCGGGCTTTGCAAGTACGCCTGCTATTTCCAATCCAGAGGGAAAGGTCGTCGCTCCGGCAGTAGAGGCCATCGCTGATTACATTTAAACTCCATATCACGCGGATCGATGACAGTTTTCACTTTGTCATGCTTGATCCGCCAGAACGGTTTTCCAGCGCGGTAGAATCATTCTTAAATCAATAAAGGATGCTGCTGCACATCACCTGAAGGTGGAGCAGTATCTGTAGTCCGTCACTCGCACAAACCCGGTCCAATATTGATTATCTCAGCAGGTTCATTCAGCACGCTCAGCGCAACAGGCATAACATCCCTGTTTCGCATTGTGTATGTGGATATAACTAATTAGCGGATCGTCAAAAAAACGGCTTATGAGATTTTCAGCAAACTTGCCCTCACAGATATCTGCCTGTATCAAAAAGTGTTTGCTGTCATAGGCCCGTAAGGAGAGAACCCGGGTTTTCATTACTTCGGGTAATTCATTGATGTAATCGCCTTGTTTGGTACATCCTTCCCATACAAATATTGCGTGAGAGCCGAAATAGGGCGTGTTTGCTGGCTGATAGATGTGGTTGATAAGAATGGCATTTTCGCCAGCGGGTATCTCGCACAATGATATTCTGTCGGGATAGCCAGGATAGCTATCTACGGTTTGTCTGATTGCACCGGCTCTTTTCAGATAGCTATCGCTCTGTCCAAAAAGAGGGATAAACTGTTCGGCTCTCAGACCGGAAATTCTGTATTTCATACTGCCTCCTCGCGTTTTTCAGCATGACATTAGCGGGTATTCCAGGGAGAAACTCGCTGTAATCGGTCATGGGAATACAGGCTAGAGAAAAGACCAGGAGCATGTGATTTTGTTTAATCGATGCAATCATTGATAGCTGAAACAACACCAAAGGGAATTAAATGCGATGAAAATTCAGGCTAATGACGTTAACGCTGCTGATAACATCGGTATTCCTCCTGACAGGATGCCCTCCGCCACCGGATCTTACCCAGTGGAAGCGTCCTGATATGGGCATCGATGGCGTGCACGCGGCGATGGGTAAATGCAATTATCCGCAAGTCACGGGCTGTGCAAAAACACAACGCTATCCCAATCTGGCGGTATTAGCATTCAGGCATTCCCTTTTGGCGCGGGCATGATTAGGACAGACGTCTGCGCTTCCACTCGTCTGCCACGTCCCCCAATGTTTTGGCATCTTCATTACGTATCCACATCATGAATTCCCGATCGAATCGAAAGTCTTCCCCACACTCTTTAACCATAAAACGACGAACGTTCTGGGTATTTTTGTAGTTTTTATCGACGCGTGTGGTTCGTGTCAGTAATGCGCTATGCCAATCGATTTTCAACTCACTTATCCCCCATCAACGTCTTTTGCTCAGGTTGAAGTGATTCAAACACGTGCCTGCTGAATAGCAGCCAGATGCAAAGGGCGCAGAGCGCGATGGCCGCCAAAATAAGATAAGCGAAGCTCCATGAGGTGTGGCTGACAATGGTGCCAGCCAACGCCGGGCTGAGTGAGGCGCCCAGTCCCTGCAGTAACATTACGAGCCCAAGCGCCGCATTGATATGCCCTGAGCCATTAAACAGTGCGGCAATCAGTCCGGGGACGGCCACGCCCAAAATACCGGCAGCGACGCCGTCCAGCGCCTGCACGGGAAATAAAACGAATTCATTGCTCCAGAACGACGCAATTGCTGCCCGAAAAGGCAACACGAGCAGCGCAATGACGATAAGCCTGGCGTAGCCATACTGTGAGGCGTACCTCGCCGTAAGCAGTGCCACGGGGATCATCACCGCCTGAGAAATCGCGACTGTGAGAGCGGCATAAGTGCCAGGCGTGAACAGAGAACCTGCGGGAGAAGAGGCGGCCTGCATGCTTAACATCGGCAGCTGTGCCGCATTGGCCAGGTGGAAGAGGAGCAGGGTTATCCCCGTTACCGCCAGTTCAGGCCGCTTCAGCAATGCCAGAACTGAGACAGAAACGGCAGGGCCTTCGTGCTTTTCAATCCCACGCGCCACATCATGATCGATATCGTTTTTATTAATCGCTAATGTGCACACCACGGCGCAGACCGCCATGGTAGTCATCAGTAAAAATACCGACCCGGTGCCCCAGATCCAGCAGGTGAACGCCGCCAGCACCGCAACCGCCATATTGCCGCTGTGGTTGAAGGCTTCGTTTCGGCCCATCTGTGACAAAAACCCTTTCTGACCGGTGATGCCTAAGGTGATACCGGCAATGGTGGGCGCGACGATTGCTGCCGCGATACCGGTAATAATTTGCGATAAAATCACCACGGCCGACGTCGGGAAAAACCAGAGGGCGAGCGCGCTCAGGGTAATGAGCAGGGAGGCAGTGATAATTAACAGACGTTTATAACGGGTGGCATCGACGATCATCCCCGCGGGGAACGTGGCCAACAGTCCTGCCAGACCGCCCAACGTCATCACCAGACCAATTTCTTCCGCCCGCCAGTGATGGGAAACCAGAAAGATGCCTAAAAACGGCCCAAGTCCGTCTCGGACATCAGCGATAAAGAAGTTGAGCAGACAGAGAACCTGCAGTGAACGTAATCTCATCAACACCCGCCCCGGAAAGTTTTATCATCATGAAAATACCCGGGCGCGGTGGCCTGGGTTGATTTACCTGTCTGACTACGACATACAGATTGGAGGGAAGGGCGTGCAACGTCAAGGTAGCCACTTTAGTGGCTCCAGTCATTAACCCTCATCAATCGGTATCCAGAGAGAGAGAGGAAGAGAATTCATGTAAGACATTCGCTTGATAGTTAAGAGCTTTAGCTTTTGCTTCAAACGTTTCGACTGCGTCAGCTCTGGCCGCAAAACGCGTCGGTGGGTGTTCAAGCTTAGCAAGCTGAATAAGTGCTTCAGTCAGTTTTTGCGGATCGCCAACCTGGTACATCTTAAGAAATATGGAAAGTACCCTCTCGTTGTTTTATATCCGAATCAGTTCTGACGATTTCAAAGCTACTCGCTGATGAGAACAGTATGACAGCGCGCACCCGGCATCATTTTTTCCAGACCGTCTGTCAGCATTTTTCCGGCAGAATGCAGCTCTTCCAGCGGCATTTGAGGCAGGCTCTCAAGGATAAACCACATTCTGCTATCTGCCACGCTCAGCCGGGTCCGGATGCCCTGTCGCCAGTTCCACCGGCGGCAGGTTACGCCGGTATCATCGCGCCAGATAACTTCACCCACCTCCGGCAACTCGGTTCCAGGCTGGCCGTCCTTCATCGTGTCAAAGATTTCGGTACCATCTGCCAGAATCAGTCGTGGCCTTCCTGTGTAAGCCGCAAAGTTTTCTCCGCCAACCGGAACGGCATATTGGATGCTAACGGCGTTATACAGATCGACCACCGGATCGAGAGAGGCCATTGTGCCATCTTTAAGAACCCGCTTGCGCAAAGCTTCCGCTGAACAGGGTGTTCGTTTAGGTTTTGCCCCAAAGGCGCGGAATACCTCCGCCCATGCGTTCAGGTGCGCCTCTGCCCAGGCAGGATGTCCTGCCAGGACTGTCTCGCAGGCTTCCCGCAGCGCGACTTCTCCAACCTGTTCATCAGCCACGGTTGTCGCTTCCACGCTGATACTAAGTGCACGAAATCCTGGTGCGATGCGGTAAATTTCGGGGCTGATTGACGGTGACACGGTTGGCATACGATAATCCTGTAAAGACTGATTTATTACATGATAATGACCGATGACCAAAAAAGTCAACATAACGACCGACGCCGGTGCAGCCAGGGTAAACGAGGCCGTTTCCGCGCACGTAAAGCTTTACCGCAGCCAGAAAAAAATGTCGCTTGATGAGCTTTCCCGCCGTTCAGGCGTTAGTAAAGGAATGCTGGTAGAGATTGAAGGGTGCAGGGCCAACCCCAGCATTGCGCTACTCTGCCGACTTGCGTCTGCTATGAACGTATCGGTGGCCGATTTTGTTAATGTCGCCGGTAAGCCTGCCGTCCATCTCATCGACTCTGGTGAAATCCCGGTGCTCTGGAAAGGAGAAAAGGGCGGTAGTGCGCGTCTGCTGGCCGGCACCAGCGGGCCCGACATGGTCGAACTGTGGGAGTGGATGCTTTACCCGGGAGAAACCTTTGAATCTCCCGGCCATCCCGAGGGCACCAGCGAACTGCTCCATGTTTCAAAAGGGACTCTGACACTCGTCGTCAGCAACACGACTTACATAATCAACCAGGGAAGTGCAGCCGTTGCGAGAACTGACGCACCGCATGCCTATATGAACAACGACGCTGGCGTGACCGTATTTATCATGGCGGTGAATGAGAAAGGCCGCTGAGAATTCAGCGGTTTGTCTAAGTAACGGGTACCGGATTAGAGAATCATTATTGGAAATGGGACTTGTAAAGCAGTCATATCCAACCCGATGAGTAATAGTCCGCCAGATGTAGTTGCCGCCTGGGGCTTTCATTCAGCGTCCGCTTTTTGCAAAACGCGGACATGATTCGCACTTGACGCTGATTACCCTGAATAATTTGAAAACTTTCAGACGCCTGTTCTGAATCTGAGGCGCTTTTTTTTGTAAAATTCTGGCTTTAACTGTTTTTCAGTATTGAAGTGAGAAATTGAATCGAATAAAAATGACGGTTGAAGTGTTTACATGATAATCACTCTAAGGATTATCAATATGACTCGTATCTTGCCAGCAATCGCCCTTGTTTTTTTATTCCATCCATTTTCGGTGTACGCCAACCCTACGAGCTACAGTGTCAACACTCAAAAAACGACCATTTCACTCTCCTGGCATGCATTCGGCGATGTGTCCAAAGCCTGCATGGGCAGGGTGACGGGAGAAATTACACTCGATGAAGGAAATGAAAGGGATGATCGTATCGACGTTACCATTCCGGTTGCTTCTCTTGAGGCTTCCAATGCCTTGTTAACTTATCAGTTGAAAAGCCGTCCCTTTTTTGATGCAGAAAGCTATCCGAACATAGCTTTCACCAGTAGTCGTGTTGTGGCATTGGGAAATGGACATTTTCGGTTGTTTGGACGTCTGCAAATCAAGAACGTCACACGCCCGGTGATCCTTAATGCCTCACTGGATGCGAAAATTGGTGAGCTCTCTGGTACTAAGAACATTGTGCTGCATGCCTCAACAGCAATTTCGCGTGCAGCATTCAATATGGACAGCTTTGCCGCACTTGTTGATGACACCGTAACGATTAATATTGAAATTCAGGCTCGCCCGAATAAAGGCGCTTAAATGATACGGGGAGCGAGATATTCATCATCGGCGGCCTATAAAATCTGCACAGGTAGCCGAAGTTGTGGGAGTCTTTCCACAAAGTCAGCGGTGTAACAGGCATTATGGTGTGCGACCTGAAGCTTATTACGTGGGGACCGGATTGCTATGAGTTGATCAGGCAGATGTATAAAAAGCGATAATGTTTTGACTGCTGTTGATTGATGTGATTTCATAAGAAAAGCGTATTTTATGACCCCATTTATTTCCTGTGCCTGATATCCAATAAATAATAAGCGAAGGTTAGAAAATGATTAAGTCAGTTAAGCCGACAACAACAGTCACCACCACCGGAACTTTCGGCGGCGTTGGCGTATCTGTGACTGGCTCCTGACAAAACAGCGCCTCACTCCCCGCCCAACCGGACGGGGAAGTAAATCTCTCCGTTCATAACGTTTTGAATGGAGACACATCATGATTTCATCTGAGAATGCACTTTTAGTTATCGATATGCAGCAGGGGCTTTTCCATGGCCCTGTAACTCCGCATTCCGCAGACACTGTTCTGTCGAATATTTGTCTGCTGATTGCAAAGGCGAGGCAGGCTCAGGTGCCCGTCTTTTTTGCCCGCCACACCGGACCTGATGACTCCCCCTTTTCAAAGCAAAGTCCGTTAACACTACTGATACCCGAAATGGACGTGAACGCTGAGCGGGATATCGTTTTTATTAAAAAGTACCCCAGCTGTTTCCGCGACACCGACCTGAACTTACAGCTCGTTCAGCGGGGTGTGAAGCAACTGGTTATCGCCGGGATGAAAACAGAATTTTGTGTAGACACTACCTGTAGGGCTGCGAAGGAACTGGAATTCAGGACCGTGCTGATTTCAGATGCGCATACAACAATGGATAACGAACATTTGTCAGCAAATCAGATCGTTGACCATCACAATGTAACGCTTGCCGGGCCCTTCGTGACGCTTTCGAGCGCCGCTGACTGGAGCTTTGCTTCTAATAAATGAGTTTGAACAGAGAGCCCTCCGCAGGGCAGTCTACAACGCTACTTTGTACGTTAGCGTCGCGGTTCCACATCAGGTATAGCGATCGACTGCCATTTCTGCGCAACCAAATTCCGGCAGTCAGGGTGTCAATTTCTTGAAGTTGGGAGTTTTGAAGGCGTGTCTGTCTTTGGCATAAAGCGGTCATTAAATAGAGCGAAAAGGGGGGAGGGAATCTTACATTTTTTTTCAGGCCAGCCGTCGGATTAAGCTGGCCTTTGTTTGAAAGACTGTTACGGGGGAAGGGGGCAGGTCAGCGCGACCCTCACCTTTAATCCAATAACGAGCGTGGCAAAAAACATTATGCAACCCGCAGTAATGAAAACACCTGTAACGCCGCTGATGCCGAAGAGTAATCCTCCCAATGCAGCGCCCGCAGCAATTGAGGACTGAACGGCTGCGACTACCATGCCGCCAGCGGTTTCAGCCTGATCGGGAACGGAACGCGCTACCCAGTTTGACCACGCCACGGGCACACCACCAAATGCCATCCCCCACAACGCGACGAACAACATCAATCCTTTTTCATCTAGTGGCAGCAATATCATGCTTAATGCCGCGAAACCGACAAGCGCTGGCATGATTATCAGGGTAAGACGCAGGCTTCTCTCCATCATCCATCCGGCCAGCAGCGTACCGATAAAATTTGCAATGCCAAATCCAAGCAGTACCAAAGACAAACGATCCACATCAAGTTGGGCAATATTTTCAAGAGCCGGACGAATATAGGTAAACAGCGCATACTGACCCGTATGGGCAATTACACACCCCGTCATTCCCATCGCAATGCCTGGGCGGCGGAGTAAATCCATGACAGATGCCGTTATCATCCCTCTACGCGGTGCCATTCCGGGAAGGGTAAACAGCTGAAAGATCAGTGTCAGCACACCGACCGCGGTCGCAGCGATAAAAGCACTACGCCAGCCATGAAGCCCCCCTAAATAGCTGCCGAGCGGGATCGAAACGACGGTTCCGACAGCAATACCGCTAAAAATAATGGAGAGAGCACGCGGGACGCTTTTCGCAGGGACCAGCCGCATAGCGACGGCAGCAGCCATACTCCAGAAGCCTCCCAGCGCGATGCCCAGCAAAATACGCATGACTAACAGAACAGCCAGACTGGATGAAAGAGCGACGAGCAGGTTGGAGGCAATCATTAGCACCGTAAAACCAAGCAAAACGTTTCGGCGATCATAATTACGCGTCAGGCGGGGAACCATCAGACCAGCAAACAGGGCCACTACCGCCGTTACCGTTACAGCCTGGCCAGCAAGCGCTTCGGTCACACCGAGATCGGCAGCCATGGGTGTCAACAGACTGGCAGGAAGATATTCTGCCGTCAGCAAGCCAAACACGCCCATAGTCAGTGAAATTACAGCCATCCATGCGGATTCATTGGGTTCCGAACTGTTCAAACTCGCAGATACGGCTTCAGTAGATTCATTTCTCATAACACACTCTTCCTGTTGAAAAAATTACAACGCCAAGTCTAGAGTTGAGTGGCTGGACGATCTATGATGCCCCATCCTGATTTTTTACCCGAAACGCCGGTTATGCCTGTGAATAAACATTTTGCCCTGTCATCCGAGCTCATCAGTGAATTGCTGCAGGAAATGCGCCTGCGTGGCGTGCAGTATCGCCGTTTACAGACTGGCTCTGAGTTTGGCGTCGGTTTTAGCAACAGGCCGGGACATGCCTATTTTCATTACATCGCTGTGGGTACGGCTCTGCTTCGCACACACGACGGTACGTTGCACGAACTGAAGGCCGGAAGCATGGTATTCATGCCGCAGGGTGGGGATCATCAGCTTGTATCGGATGTCAGCTGTTCAGTTCAGCATATCGACACGCTAGGCTCTGCTCCTTTAGGTGAGGCCGTCAGCGGAATCAATACTTGCCCGAGTTCGCACCCAACACCCAGCACGGTTCTATTTTATGGCTGTATGGCGTTCGATCTCGGTGGCATGCAGGGCCTTGGAAAACTGATGCCGCAAGCCATAGTGGTTGAGGCAAATGAACAGATTTATCCGGGGCTGGTTCCCATTCTTGGCGCGATGAAATTCGAAATCTGTTCCGGACGCGCTGGCTTCGCAGGCATTCTGGCCCGCCTGGCAGAAGTGGCGGCTGCCATGATTGTGCGTGGATGGATCGAAAATGGCAGCGAGAACGCCGCTGGACTGATCGCTGCGTTACGTGATCCACGGCTGGCCCATGCAATTCTGGCCATTCATCGTGATACGGGTCGGGAGTGGTCTGTTGCTGAGCTTGCTGCCCAGTCGCATGTGTCACGTTCTGTTTTTGCTGAACGCTTCAAATCAATCATCGGCATACCTCCACAGCGCTATGCAAGGGAGGTGCGAATGCGCATCGCAGGTCACTGGATTATTCACGAAAAGATCGCAATCGAGACCGTTGCTCTTCGCCTCGGCTATGCCTCACAGGCAGCGTTTAGCAGAGCTTTTAAGCGCATTAATGGATATCCGCCGGGCGCTATGCGTCAGCGACCCGCGAGGCGTTAATACACTTCGTCCAGGGGAGACATTGTCGATTGCATTACTGTTCTCGAACAGATAATCAGTTTGTTTGATCTTTAATCAACGGTAGTGGCGCGAATCAGTATTTCATTAAATGTTACAATTCATTAAATAATATGAATAAATCTGACGACCTGTTTATAACAGAAATACAGGTCGTTCAGTAAATGAAATACTGTTATTAAAAACAGTATTGACACTGATTATCAAATCCGTAAGTTAGGGGGCAACAGCGATGGCATCAAAATCTTGCTGTTACAGTAGAAAGCATTAATCAGGTACCAAAAACAATCTGCGATAAAGGCTACGAAGTGCTTTGTATGGGATGCCGACTAGCAGTCAAGACGTTTATAAGTTGGCAGTGCTTTAAGGCAATGTAGTTGAGATATTCAATCGCAAATTGACGAGGAAAGCGCGACGAGATGTAAGGCCATGTTGTAGAGCAGGAAAATTGTGATTTGGGTTAGTGTAGTTGAAATATCACAATAGCAGTAAGGCCACGCATCAAAAAGTATATGTCGCAAGGGGGAATGTACGTGTTTACAGTGCCATTCTTGTGGTTTTTAGAAGATGGCGAAAGAGTTAATAGAGAAATAGAGGGAGGTTTTGAGTTCAGTACCCAATATTATCTGCATTAAACGTGTGCATTTTTAAGTAGTACCATTAGCAGTATCAATATTAAGTTCATTAATGTTAAATCTGAAGTCCATAGTACCTTAAAAGCCCTGACTGCAATGGTCAGGGCTTTTATTGTATCAGGTACGCCAATCATCTAAACACCCTCCCATTATGTTTTTTCGAAACTGACTAGCCAGCTTCACCACGACAAGAAAAATGGCAGCCAGGCCTTTCCGCCAGGCTGCGAAATGCGGGGGTGGATCAGTGTCCAATTTCACTCATTGATTTCACTTCACTGGTATTGATTTGCTGCTTTTTACCGTTCGCATCGGTATAAGCAATCAGGCCGGTTTTTGCATCTTCATGGGGTTTACCGTCACTTACGATGGTCCTGCCATCATTGGTATGGATTGCGTAACTTGAGCGGGTACATCCTGACAGGGCTGCAATACATACCAGGGCTACAAGGGGAAAAAGGACTGTTTTTTTCATTTGATTCTCCGGAATATCGGTTTGCATTTAATTGATGTAAAAATGCCGTGGCTATGTCCATATCTTAAGGTGTCCCCTCACGTCCCTGTTTATCCAAGCCTTTAGTGGTGACTTCGTCAGTATAGTTGATTTTACCTGTCTGCCCGGCAGCGCGACCCGTCGTCGTACGTTCAAGCAGTCAGGCCAGGGGAGATTTGCACGGGATAACCGCAAAGTTAGATGGATGTGGGTGCAAAAGAGGTGAATCAGGTGCTTTGAACAACAGCATGAAGACGTTAGGGCAGATATTGACTGATGCAAAAATAATGATAAATTTCTGCCTATTACATGAAAACAGGGAGGGGAAAGCGTGAAATTGAACATACTCATCGGCATGTTGCTTGCAGTTACGGTTGGTTTTACCCTTTTCGGGCTGATATTTTCCCTGAAGCAGCTGTAGCAAATCATGGGCTGTGCAAAACTGTAACGCTATCCCAATGAAACGGTATTAGCACCGTGTGATTTCTCTCGCGGTGCAGATATTAAATACATGTCTGCGCTTCCACTCGTCAGATTGGAGGGAAGGGCACATAAGGTCAAGCGAGGCGCAGTAACGGCGTCAGGATAGGGCGCTTTCCGGAGAGGGATGCCAGAACCAAAAGTCTGTTATGGCCGGATGTAAATCCTGTTTAATGCCCGCGTTCCCGGAAAAAATGCTGCAGCCAGAAGTGATTCCATGCGGTTTCATTTTACGGTATCTCATCCGAAAATCGTGCGCTGATCGCATCACGTTCATAACCCTGCGGTTGTGTCAGAATCTGGTATAAATCAGGACGGCGACCGTGGATCCAGCGACGTCCGGTACTCATGGCAAGCAGGCTTAAATCCAGTTCTGCGCTCACCATACAATCTTCAGCAGCCCAGGTTTCATTAATGATTCTTCCATAAGGATCCAGGATCATGGCATTGCCTGTGCGGACTTCGTCATCATCTGCGCCTACGCCGTTACTAAAGAGAAGAAATAACCCGTTGTCGTGCGCACGGGCAGGCAACCATCGCATTAGCCATTCCCGACCGCTTGGCCCCTTGAATGCAGCAGTCATTTCTTCCTTTCGCGTTTCCCGTTCCGCCCAGAGCGCCAGGGGAATGGGTTTCATCGCATAAGGGCTGCGTGAATCGGTACCGCCTGTTTGATGGGGCGCGAGAAGAATATCTGCCCCCAGCAATGCCGTAGCGCGCACGTTTTCCACCAGGTTATTGTCCCAGCAAATCAGGATGCCTACTTTTACTCCCCAGGGCGTATCAAAAACGGTAAACCTGTCACCGCTGCTGATGGCCGGATGCTCAAAAGCATGAAGTTTACGATGCGTCTGCATTGAGCCGTCCGGCATACAGGCAACGTACGCATTATAAAGGCGGCCATCATCGGCTCGTTCAATTAGCCCGGCACCAATAAGCATTTGATGTTTTATCGACAAAGCGCGAATTAACATCAGGGAAGGGCTGGTTGCGATCGGTTCAGCAAGAGCAGAAACCTCCGCTGTGGTGAGCTTTGGCACATGCCAATAACCGGTGAGACACATTTCCGGAAACGTCAGAATTTTCACCTGCTGGATGGCTGCCTGCTCAATAAACTTCTCCATTATCAGTAGATTATATTTTTTGTCATTTGCCCGATGCTGAAACTGTACGGTTGCAGCCTTTAAAGACGTCAATTCGTGCATGATGCTTCTCCAGTTGTTGTAGAAACTGAATTACATAACGATTTCCAATAACTGTATAATCAAATGATTTCCATTTTCGATAACCTTTTGGAATGAAAAATTGAATATCCGTTTGTTAAAAGCCTTTTTGATGCTGGCTGAAAAAGGAAATTATGCTGACGCGGCAAGGGCACTGTGTATTTCGCAACCTGCATTGACTAAGCAAATTAATCTTCTTGAGTCGACGGTGAAGGTGTCACTTTTTTCACGCGGGCGTCACGGCGCAACACTGACCGCCGGGGGGAGAAGCTTATTGCCAGAGGCTGAAAAAGTGGTCAGGCAAACTCAGTTATTTATGCACCACGCAGAGCGCGTTTCAGTCGGTATTGAGGGGCATATAGCCGTCGGATTTGGCCTCCCAAGCTTTTATCTGGCACCACGCTGTATTGCTGATTTTCGCAGAGATTGTCCGGGAATTGAGATGTCTTTGACGGATCTTCCCTCCTTCTTACAGTACGAGCTACTGCAAAATGATGAGCTTCAGGTAGGGTTTGTCAGGGTCCCTCCACCTGTAGCGCTTGATTACCTGCCATTATTCACCGATCGGCTGGTTCTGATTGCACCTGCAACGCCCGCGTTATCATTGTCTGCTGCTGAATGGCTAAAAAAATGTCCCCTGTTACGTCTTCATACAGAACGAGGACAGGGTCTAAATGCGCAGATTGACCGCTTTCTGCAAGATAACGGTCTTTTTATATCATCCACCCAGCTGGCTGATGATATACACACTATTGTCGCATTGGTGATCGCGGGTACAGGTGTAGCCATTTTGCCCTATAGCGTTCTGCATATCGCGCCACCGGAACGGGTGATTATTCCGTTAGCAGGCAAGTCAATAAGCTGGAAAGTTGGCATTGCCTGGAACGCAGGCTCGGAGAATGTCATCCGGGATAATTTTATTGCCAGTATAAGAAAGCGTATTGCGGTCGATTCGATCAATACTCGCCCTTAAAGTTCAAGCGCAGCCACAATGACGGATTCCATTTTCTCGGGTTTGGTGAACGGGGCGAAACGCTTGAGCGGTTTGCCGTCGCGTCCAATCAGGAACTTGGTGAAGTTCCACTTAATCCGTCCACCCAGCACGCCTGGCAATGCGTCTTTCAGGTAGCGAAATACAGGGTGACTATTGGCGCCGTTGACCTCCACTTTCCCGAACATTGGGAAGCTCACGCCATAGTTGATGTGACAGGTCTGCGCGATTTCGTCGGCACCGCCGGGTTCCTGTTTACCGAACTGGTTGCAGGGGAAACCCAGCACCACCAGTCCCTGGGCGGCGTACTTCTTGTTTAGCGCCTCAAGCCCTGCGTATTGCGGCGTGAAGCCGCACTGGCTGGCAGTATTCACCACCAAAACCACTTTGCCCGCATAGTCGGCCATCGAAACAGGCTTGCCATCCAGACGGGTGGCGGAAAGTTGATGAAAGGTGGTCATAGCGGAAACCTCAGAGAAAATCAGTTTGACGTCAACATCTGGAACGAAGCCGCCAGTATACCGATGCAGAAGGGTTTTAATCAGCGAAAAGCGGACGTGTAAGCATCGAGAGTCCGCTTAAAATCGCGCTAGCACATCATAATGAAAATTCTTAACTGCAAGAATGGCAAGAATGGCAAGAATGGCAAGATTGACAGGACATAGGTGGTTTTAGCTTTTGAACTGTGTAACCCCATTCAACCAGTCATCACTGAAGCTCAGGGAGGGGAGGGCGCGTTGATAAGCAAAGCATCTGCGACAGGGATGTCGCAGCTGAGCCTCCAGGGATGGATTCACGGCGACTTTGTGTTCAACGCGCCCTCCCTGACCCGTCACCCGAACCCGCAGACGACTTCCCCCAAAGACACCACTGCATCATGAAGGGATTCACGGCGACTTTGCGTTCAACGCGTCCTCCCTGACCCGTCACCCAAACCCGCAGACGACTCCCCCCAACCCACCAATCCAAATCAGGCTTCCGCGATATCCCACCACATCTTATTCAATGCGTAATAGCGGTCGCCCTTGTCCAGCGCCTTCTCCCATGGCTTATCAATGATAAAGTGAATGTTCTTCACCTCATCCAGATCCCACATCGCGGAGTGCTGGAACGGTAGCGTTTTCAAGGCGTTGTAAATGTACGGCAAGGGCTTCCAACGCTCGTGGAAATAGTCGTTGAGGAAGTCCTGCTCGGCAAACAGATAGCGGGAAAGATCGTCCAACTCCGCCAACTGATGCAACATATCTTCAAATATCGCCTGATCCGGACGCAGCACCAGGAAACCGCCGTTCAGGTAATTATCCACTTCTTCCAGTTCTTCCGTGTGCTCTATGCCACGGCAAAAACTGTAGAAACAGTTCTCGGGACGCCAGCTTTTCGGATAGCTTGGGATCTTGTTGGGATTGCAACGACAGGCGTGACAGGCCGCAATCTGATCCTCTTCCAATGGCAGCTCAAACAGCTCATCCATGTTTTGCGTCACTAACATGTCCGCATCAAGGAACACAATGCGTTCAAATTCGGTCAGCTTCCAGACCGCCAGCTTGGTCCAGACCTCGGAAAAACGGGCGTTGGCGTAGTTGTTTTGCAGGCTGCTGTTCGGGCTGATCGGCTGCACATCGCGCAGCAAACAGCCGGCTGCTTCCAGCGCCTTACGCGCATCGGCATCGATATTTTCCGTGACCATCACCACCAGTGGAAAGGCGCTGCCTGACTTCACTAACGATTTCTGCAAGGCCTGCACGCCAACCAGATAGCCTGGCTGCGTCAAAAGGGTAGTCCATGCCTTCATTGGCTTCTCCTGGATAATCAGTCTAATAATGCGGCGGTAAACGCATTCTCAAATTTATGCTGGGGATCCAGCGCTTCACGCACGCTGGCAAACTCATGCCACTGCGGATAGAGTGCTGCCCAATCGTACAACGGCGCCTCAAAGTATTTGCCCCAATGCGGGCGGCCACCTTCTTCAGCCAATACTTCTTCGACGGCGCGCAGGAAATTCACCCCTTCTTCAGACAGTGAACCGTCCTCGGAGTAATACACCACAAAACCAAAGAAGCAGGTGTCCTGCTGATAGGCCGGGCTGAGCCAGGACGAGGACGGGCCGGTGCAGCGCAGGATAATCGGGTAATGCATGTGCGGCTGGGTATCGGCATGCCAGGCTTTAATCTTGCGGATCACCTCGCCGGCACGCGCCAGCGGAATGCCGATCTCAACGTTGATCTGCGGCGTGGCGATCCCGCGACAGAACACCTGATACACATCGCCGGTCACGTCCGAGAAATCCTTAAAGCGCGTGACGGTGCGGAACGGTTTGCCATTCTCATCAAGAATTTTGGTGTCGCTGCGCATATGCTCCAGCGTCTGATCGATGGTCTCGTTCATCGCATCACTGGTCTCTTCCTGCTTCAGCAGATCTTCGTTGTTATCCTGATAAAGTGCGATCTCTTCTGCATTCGCTTCTCGTGCTGCCCAGACGTGAACCTGGTTCTCGTTCGGGAACCACCAGGCTTTGCTCAGCGCATAGTTGTGGTTCCAGTCGAGTAGATCCTCTTCCAGCGTGTCGGCACTGACCGCATTTTTGAAACAGGTGTAAACCACAGAAGGCGTGGTGCGTAATGTCACCTGAGTCAGCACGCCTAACGAGCCTAACCCCAGTTGCACCGCCGGGAACCACTTATGGTCGCGGTCATACTCGGCAATGCTGCCGTCGGCCAGCACCAGACGGATGCTCAGCGCCTCATCGGCAATCGAACTTTGCTGCAATCCCTGGCCGTGGGTCCCGGTCGACAGGGCACCGGCAAGGGATTGCGAGGCAATCACGCCAGGGGAAGCAGGCAGCATTCTGCCAATGCCGGACAGGATCTCGTAAACCTCGTGCAGCGGCGTACCGCCGGCAAAGGTGGCGCTGTCATCGGTGATCGCAATCAAGCCGCGCAGCTTGCTGAGGTCCACCAGCGTATCGCCTTGCTCCACCAGCTTGAGCATCCGGCCGGGCGACATTTTGCTGCCCATTACGCGGATTTTACCCCGGCTGGCGGCAACCAGCTGCTGCAATTCGGACTCGGACTCCGGTGCGCACACCGCGTTTTTATCGCCCAGCGTGGAATTTTGGGCCCAGTTCCATACTTTGCCATCAGCGGCAGGATGGGGGTTGCGAAGGGGATATCCGCGATTTTCGCTCGTCATCGACTACTCCTTTCATAAGGACAATAACAAATCAGTAAGGGGGAAAAGCGCAGGAATAAGCTTTCGAGGCGCCGTACATTACCGGTAAGCATAGCTGAAAAGCCCCAGAACGACAGGTTCCGGGGCGTGAAAAGTTGTACAGGATGTTATTCGTTGTACAGATTGGCGATCAAATCGGACGCAGATAGCGCAGGGTGGCATCAACCACCAGCTGACGATTACGTGAGATGCTCTGCTGTTCGCTCTCGCTGCCGCCAAACAGCGTGTTGAAGGTGTAGCGGTTCGACACGTTATGCGTGCAGATGCTGCTGATCAGACGGTGAACGTCGACCGTGTCCGCTTTGCTGTCGAACACACCTGCCGCTTTACCGCGCGCCAGAATATCTTCCAGCACGTCGAGGGCACTCTGATTCAGCGTTTTGATGCGCTCCGACTGGCTGATATAGCGCCCGCGCATCAGATTCTCGGTGCAGACTAAGCGCATAAAATCCGGGTGGGTGATGTGATAGTCAAAGCTGGCTTCGGCGAGGCGCGCCATGGCAATCACCGGCGGCATTTCCGCCAGGTTCAGCCCGGTTTCATGCTGGCGAATTTCCTGATACACCTGCTCCAGGACTTCCACATACAGGTTCTCTTTGTTGCTGAAGTGATACACCACCATCCGTTTGGTGGTCTGGGCATGTTCCGCAATCTGTTCCATGCGGGCGCCCTGCAGGCCGAATTCGGCAAAAGTGGCAAGCGCACCGGCAAGGATGCGTTTCTTCAACCCTTCCGGGTCGTTTTTTCTTTTGGCTGTGACTGACATAGCAACTCGTTAAATCCGTCGTCTGTAAGAGGACCCTGACAGGGTTTACATCCACCATATTACCACAGAAAGCCTAAGGCCTCGTGAGCAGGGCGGGCGGTGTGATCCTGTTGGTCAATAATAAGGTATGGAGTCATCTGACGAAGATTCAACCCTGTACAAGGGAAGGGTAACGGTGGGGGATTGGGTTGCCACGAACATGTTCAGGACGCTGTTCGCGGCAAAGTGACTCAAAAATAAGGATGCGTTCCGTCTATCACGCTGGCGTAATGACCTTTGATTTTCTCATTCAGCTGCGCCTCGTTCGGCAGAGGCCGCCCGCGCAGCACCGCTTCGGTGGTGAAGCAGAAAATCAAAATGCCCCGACTGCAAATGTTGGCGGCCTCGGTGTAGCTTTCAAGCGTCGAGAAATACGCATCGCTGCTTTTGGCTTTTTCCAGACTGGCGGACATCACCGACACCAGCATACGGTAAACGTCTATCGCCTCGCCCAGCACCGGGATTTTACCGATTGAGAACGCCAGAATCTTGCTGATGCGGGTAAACAGCAGCTTTCTGTCCGGCAACGCAAACAGCTCTTCCAGCGTCTCCAGCCACAGGTTAAAGGTGGTGGCGAACAGTTCATTCTGCACGATCTGCAGGCTGGCATGCTGCCAGGAGAATGAGGCCGCCATCAAGGCAAAATCCCGCTGATAGCTCAGGAATGCCTGCTCATTGTCATCGTCCGCCAGCGTCAGCGCATTACTGGCCAGCTCGAAGTTTTGCAGCTCTTGCTGACTGTCTGCTTCATGCCAGTCAATCAGCCTGGCTTTGCGCAGTTGCAGGGTTTTTAACGCTTCCAAATCGTGGAAGGTTGCCATCGCGATCTCACTGGCTAACAGCGCCTTATTGATCGTCTGAATCACCACGGGCGACTCCACCACAGAACGCTGCGCCAGCAATTCATTGCGGCGATTAAGGTAGGCGGCGGCAGGACTGAGGAAGTTGCTCATGGAGTTTACCCGGGGTCGGAGGGGGGACAGGCATCAGAGAACCTGTACAGTAGGTTCCAGTATGGCATAACTTATTGGTAAGAAAGCCTGGGGAGAAAGCTTTTCAGGATAATGCCAGATAGCCTTGGGTAATCAGCAGCTTGAAATGGCCTGCAACATCGGTTCGCCCACCAGCACCGACTGGCGGGCTTTACGACTTCTTAACGTAATTCCATCGCGTAATTGTTAACCGGCGTTATTTTTTGGATCAGCTTGTGGTCAAAAAGAAACCGTTCGTAAGCCTGATAACGGGCTGTATCCAGATGGGCCGGATCGCGGGCAAACAGCGGCAGGGTTTTCATCCACGCGGCTTTGTTTAAGGCATTATTAAGGTCCGGGTGCGCGCTGGCGAACGCATCCCAACTCTCCTGCGGATGAGCATGCAGGTAGTCGCTGCCTTTCTTCAACGCGATCAGGAATTTTTTGATTTTCGGCGCGTTCACCTCATCGCGATTCGCCACGATAATCAGCTCGTCATAGGCCGGAACGCCGTAGTCCTCAACGTTGAACACCTGCGGATCCTTGCCATGCTGCTTCAGCTCCAGCGCTTCGATATTGCGATAGCCGCCTATCACCGCATCGACCTGGCCCGCCATCAGCGCGCTGTTCAGCTGGAAATTGACGTTGACCATCTTCACCTGATCCAGACTGACCTGTTCATGGTTGAGCATGGTGCCCAGCGTCGCCTGTTCAATACCGCTGACCGAGTAGCCAATTTTTTTGCCTTTCAGCCCGGCCGGCGAGGTGATGCTTTTATCCAGCGTCATCACCGTATTTAACGGCGAGTTGATCAGCGTGCCGACGCGCATCAGCGGTAAGCCCTGATCGGCAAAGAAATGCAGCTGTGGCTGATAGGTGATCGCCAGGTCGGCCTGTTTGGCTGCCACCAGCCGTGGCGGCAATGCCGGATCGGAAGGCGGCACAATTTTCACGTCCAGCCCCTGTTCCTTAAACGCGCCAATCTGTTCCGCGACCATGATCGGCGCGTGATCGGGGTTGATATACCAGTCCAGCACCAGCGTCAGCTTGTCGTTGGCGCTGGCGGCGTGGGCACAGGCGGCAGTCAGCAGCAGGCCGCAGAGCGTTTTATTAAACATGTGTTTCCCTTGAGTGAGGTATCAATCAGTCATTTTCCGGTGCCCAGCGGATCAGGCGACGCAGTGCACTGTCCACCGCCAGCCACAGCAGCAGAGTCATCAGCACCAGAATAAAAAGTGCCGCAAAGCAGAGTTCGGTTTGCATCCGCGCATTGGCGTTCAGCATCACGTAGCCCAGACCTTCGCCTGCGCCGACCCATTCGCCGATAATGGCACCAATCGGCGCCACCGCCGCCGCCATCCTCAGCCCGGAGCCAAACGCGGGCAGCGCCGCCATCAGCCGCACATGGCGTAATAACGCCCAGCGGGACGCGCCCATGGTGCGGGCGAGGTCGAGAAAATCGTTATTGACCCGGCGCAACCCGTCGAAGAAAGCCGAGGTGACCGGGAAGAAAATCACCAGCACCGCCATCGCCACCTTGGCGCTGATGCCGAAGCCGAACCACAGCACCAGCAAGGGTGCCAGCGCAAAGACCGGTATGGCCTGGCTGGTCAACACCAGTGGCATCAGCCAGCGCTGTAAGCGGGGGGAGAACATCATGCACAGCGCAAGGATGGCGCCGAGCAACACGCCGGCGACCAGCCCGCTGACGATTTCTGCCGCAGTCACCAGCGTGTGCGCCGCCAGATACGCGCGGCTGGTCCACAGGACGTCGGCAACCGACATCGGCGTGGGCAGCAGGAAGGCAGGAACGCCACTGCGGGTGATTGCCCACCAGACGGCAATCAGGCCGATAAATACCGTCAGGCCACGCCGCCAGCGGCCAAAGGCCGATTCTTTTACGGATATCATCCTGCCGCCCGGGTCAGCTGTTGCAGTAATTCACCCTGGCTCTGCAACAGGTGCCGATCGTCAGGGGCCCGGGGCGGCAGTCCGGCAATCTGATGCGAATCATCAATCCCGGCCGCAGACAGCACCAACAGCTGGTGGCTAAGGCGGCAGGCTTCCAGCGGATCGTGGGTGATCAGTAACACCGTGTGGCCGGTCAGTAACTTTGAGGCCAGCGTCTGGATACTGGTGCGGGTAATGGCGTCCAGCGCTGAAAAGGGCTCATCCATCAGCACCATCGGCTGACGCTGATAAAGCGTGCGGGCCAGCGCGGCACGCTGCCGCATGCCGCCGGACAGCGCGGCAGGCAGGCTGTCGCCATACCCGCTAAGCCCGACGCGATCCGTCAGTTCGTCAGCCCATTCGCGGTCGGGCTTCTCGCCACGCAGGCGTGAGGCGAGGCTGATATTGTCGCGAACGGTCAGCCACGGATAGAGCAGATCTTTCTGCCCCATATAGGCCACGCGTCCCTGCACCGGCAGGCCATCGCTGCCGGTGACCGTGCCTGCCGTCGGCTGCGCCAGCCCGGCTATGATCTTCAGCAGGCTGGTTTTTCCGACGCCGCTGGCTCCCAGCATCGCGGCAAACTGACCGCCGGTGATATCGACGTTCAGCCGTTCAAACACCGTCCGTGCGCCGTAGCGCAGGGTCAGATCGCGCACCTCAATCCCCGGCGGGATCACGCCGCGGGCAATGTCATGACTGTTCATACCACGTTGCTCAGGCTGGCATTGAGGCCCATCTGCCAGAAGGCACTTTCCAGCCGGGTGGCGGTGGTGAAGATGGTTGAAAGCTCCGGCAGACGACTTTGTGCGCCGCGCTGAACCCCAACCGTTTCCAGTAGATCTATCGCCCGCTGAACGCTGGCCAGATAGTTTTCGTCGCCGTAGTTGGCGATCAACGAGCGGTAGGGATTGCCTTCGGTGACGGTGGTGGGATTGTGCAGCAAGCCGAGGCCTATTTCGGCATAGCCCGCGACGCAGGGAAGCAGTGCGGCCAGCAGATCCAGCGCATCGCCGGACTGGCCGATATCCAGCACATAGCGGGTGTAGTTGAGGGTTTCGGGCGCTTCCTGTTCATTGCGCATCTGGCTTTCGCTTATGCCCCACTGCGTGCAGTAACCGACATGCAGCGGCAGCTCGGCGACGATGGCGTTCAGCGAGGCGGTGGCGGCACGCATTTCTGGCAAGGTTCGGAACTTGCTGACCAGCAGGGCATAGGCGCGGGCGAAATGGATCAGGAACAGGTAGTCCTGGGTCAGATAGCGCCGAAACGCGCTTTCAGGCAGCGTGCCCTGGGCCAACTGCTGAAGAAAAGGGTGGTTAACGTAGTGCTGCCAGTCAGCGGCAGCCTGCTGGCGAAGCTGGCCATAAAGACCACGGGAAAACATGTTGTCAGACATGGGACCTCCAAAAGTGAGTGGAGATCCGGGCGTGCAGAGGTATGAACAGGCAACGATCGAAAGTGGTGCTATTGCCAACCCGTCCCTTCGCTGGCATGACCCAGATCAGGTTCAAAGGGTCCGGCTTACGTCGCCATCTCAGCCCATACAGGACACCCCTCGGAGAGGCTTGTTATACGATAATTACTTTTTGATTACAATCGATGGCTGGCAGCTGAGCCGGCGTTACCACGAAAAACGGCCTTCTTGCGAAAGCCGTTGTTTAAGCGCCACTAAGCCTGCTTTGGCTTAAAAATCATATTCTAACGCTAAGCGGTTCTGCCAGAAGTTCTTGTCAGAGGTCGAGGTGGTTTGCACGCCGACAAAGTCGGTCAGGCTCAGCCCTTTCAGCACACCATCAAAGCTGTAGGTGCCGTAAATCAGGTACTCCGACTGATTGCTGCTGGGCGCGCCGGCGCTGGCGGTCAAATCCATAAATGAGTAGCGGCTGCCGAGGGAAATATTGCTGTTGGCGGTCCAGTTAAGATCGGTGGAGTAGGCGTTGCCGCTCCCCAAATCCTGGGTACTGGTGAAGAACGGTTGGGCAAAATACTGGCCGGACGAGGTGTTATGAGCATAAGGCGTCACCAGCGCACCGTTGCCATAGGCATTCTCACTGGCGGCGATATGGTCCCAGTTCAGTGACCAGCGCAATGACGGCACAAAATTCATCGCATACTGCGCGCCGTAGCTGCTGCTGTTCACTTCGCCCGCCAGCGCATCGCCCTTACTCAGGCCGCGAATAAACTGCACGCCAATTTTGGGCTGCAACGGATTTTCCGACCACGACAGGAAGCTGTCGGCGTAAACCATCTTGGTGTAGTTATTGTATTCTTCGTACCACAGCTGGCCGGTCAGCTTTTTATCATCCAGCTTCAGGGCACGTCCGCCGCCGATGCCCCACATGCCGTTAGTGCGGCCATCGGCATCGGTGTAGGCGGTGGTGTCGAGGAACTGATCGTCACCCCAGGGTTTATAGCGGGTGATTTTGGTGGCGTGCAGGAAATTGTCGCTGTCGCCATAATTGGCGTCCACACCCCGGAACAGTATCGGGGTGATGCGCCAGTCGTAATCGCCAATAAACGGGATATTGATACGCTGGTCACCGGCGGTGATGCGGAAGTCCTGATAGTGCCAGCTCAGATAGGCTTCGCCGACGCCGGTCTCGTTTGGCCCCAGTTCACCGATCAGGTGGTCATCGTTATGCGAGATGCCGCGTTGCAAAATGCCGCTGACGCCAAGGCTCAGGCCATAATATTCCGCCGTGGCGTACTTCACGCTGCCACCGTAGCTGACGGTATCCTGCGAATAGCCCGGCGAGAAATAGGCGTTGTGGGTGGAATAATAGAGGCTGCGCAGGCTGCCATGGACCGAGCCGCAGGTAAACATTTCGGTCAGTGAATCGGCGACGCCGGCATCACAATCCGAAACCGGTGCCGCAGCCAGCGCGTGACCCATTAATAAAGCCTGAGAGACGACGAGTGCACCCAACTTTAGCACAAAGTTGACCTTCTTTGTTTTCATCAATAGCTTCCTGTCAAAAATTTGAAAATGATCTGCCCGCAGCAAAATTTGCTGAGTAATTGTTTTTGGGTATCCGGTAAAACCTTCCAGTGGCGAGCGCATTATTTTAGCTACGCAGGTTAGTTACGCACTGTAATTAATTTTATTGCGATTTCATTTAATCAGTGACAGCGGATCGCTTGGTAATTCCAGCGTGTCGCGCATGTCCCAACCCTGCAGCTTGCCTGGGTTGAGCAGTCCTGCCGGGTCCAGCGCCTTTTTAACTGAAACCACCTCGGCCTTAATTTCCCCTTGCTTACCTTCTTCAATGGTAAAGACATGAGGGTTATTTATTTTTACATCATGATCGCGAAATATCTGCATTATTTCGTTCAATCTTTCTTCACTGGAATAGCGAATTAATTGTAATCCGCTGGCAGTGATATTGCTGTCGTTGTCACGCAGGAATTCAATATGGGAAATAACTTCATCGCCGAACAATTCCGCCATCGCAATAATCTGCTGACGATAGGTGGAATAATTGAACGCCGTCTGCAAATAGGTCAGGGTGCTGTCCACTTTCAGCGCATGCAGCGTGGTGTGGTTCCAGCAATATTCCATCAAGGAGGCATTGGCTTCACGCGCCTCGTCCGCCGTCTGGCGCACGGCATTCTGGCCGCGATACTTTTCTAACAGTCCGCTGCACAGGCCTTCACTATGCTCCGCAATCACGCTGATCACCCCATGTTGCGTGGCCCGGTAGTTGCCGTTCAGATGGGTGAAATAGCTTGGGATCGGCGCGGCGAACAGCGCAAGCTGGCGTTTCACCAGCCCTGGCGAGCGGGCAAAGGCATTGGCATAGTCCAGCGCATCGGTAAAGTCGTCGAACACATCCAGCCGCTCAATCCACTGATGCACCGGTGCCAGCGCCAGTTCGACTTCCAGCACGATGCCGTTGCTGCCGTAAGCATGATGCAGCAGCAAGGCCTGCGGCGCGGGAACGCTGAGGATGCGCGGCTCGGCTTCCATGGTCATCACTTTCACGCTCAGCACGTTGCCGGGTGCGCCCAGCGGGCCATAGTTGATTGAGCCGATGCCGCCAAAGCCGCCGCCATACAGTCCGCCCAGCGTCGCCAGACGATAGGTCGACGGCATACAGCGCAGCTCCCAGCCCTCAGGACGGGTTACCGTTTCAATCTCGGCCAGACGGATCCCCGCCTGCGCCCGCACGCGGCCTTCACCCAGTTCCACCACCTGATTAAACGCGGTCATATCGACCAGAATGCCGCCCTGTAGCGGCACCAGCTGACCGTAATTGCCGGTTGCGCCACCGCGTAATATCAGCGGCAGGCCGTGCTGCACGCAGGCCTTGACCAGCAGGCTGAGCTCTTCTTCATTGCGCGGGCGAACCACCGCATCGGCCTGCTTGTTTTCCAGCTGCTGCTTCAGCACCGGGCTGAACCAGTGAAAATCGCGCGAAAGACGTTTGACCTTGGGGGCCTGAAGCGTCCACTCGAGGTCGGGAAGCGCCAGCAGCATCTGCTCTACGGCGTTCTTACGTTGTTCACTGTCCATACTCATCCTGTCGGCAAAAGGGTCATTAAATTAGTGAGACTGCACGGCTTCGCTTTCATGCCAGGCGCTGAGGGCGCGCCGGGAAATCCACGACATCACGCCAAACAGCGCGATCCCGGTTAACGAAATCAACAGCAGCGCGGCAAACATCAGCGGAATATCCAGCTGATAGCCTGCCTGTAAAATCTGATAGGCCAGTCCGGTGTTGTTGCCGCCGGTGCCCGCCACAAACTCGGCCACGACCGCGCCGATCAGCGACAGTCCGCTGGAGATGCGCAGCGCGCCGAAAAAGTACGGCAGGGCAGAGGGAATGCGCAGGCGCACCAGGATCTGCAGGCGGCTGGCATGGCTCAGCTGGAAATAGCTCAGCAGGCCGGGCGACACGCTGCGTAACCCCTGGGTGGTGTTGGAGATAATCGGGAACACTGCCATCAGCGTCGAGCAGACCACTAACGACAGCGTGGTGTCTTTCACCCAGATGATGATCAGCGGCGCGATCGCCACAATCGGCGTCACCTGCAGAAATACGATGTACGGGAACAGCGCCGTTTCAACAAAGCGGTTCTGCACCAGCACAAAGGCCACCGCGCAGCCGATGACGATCGACAGCACAAAGGAGATCAGGGTGATTTTCAGCGTGAACAGCAGCGACATCATCAGCGAGCCGAAGTTGGTCCACAGGCTTTGCAGCATCACCACCGGCGACGGCACGAGGAACTGCGGGATTTTGAAATAGCTGACCCAGCCCTGCCACAGCAGGATCACCACCACGGCGACCACCGCCGGGTAGAGGATTTTACGGAAGGTCGGGTTGCTGGCCCAGGGCGTTGATCGTTGCGTCTGCATGGCTTACTCCTTTCCTGACTGGCTGGCTTGCAGAAGGCTGTCCTGCAGGCGTTTGGCATAAACCGAAAATGCCGGGCTGACGCGGAAGTCTTCACTGCGCGGGAAGGGTTCGGTAATCGCGATATCCTCCACCACACGGCCAGGCCGTGCCGCCATCATGATCACCCGCTGCGACAGAAACACCGCTTCGTGAATGGAGTGGGTGACGAACACCACCGTCAGGCCCTGTTCGCGCCAAAGACGCAGCAGATCGCTGTCCAGCTTGTTGCGGGTGATTTCGTCGAGCGCGCCGAACGGTTCGTCCATCAGCAGCAGCTTAGGTCGTGTGACCAGCCCGCGCGCAATCGACACGCGCATCTGCATGCCGCCGGACAGCTCACGCGGCAGGACTTTGGCAAACTTGCCCAGACCCACCAGCTCCAGCGCTTCACTGACGCGGGTGTTGGCTTCTGCGCGCGGCACGCCCGCCAGATCGAGCGGCAGGCGCACGTTGTTATGCACGTTGCACCACGGCATCAGCGTGGCTTCCTGGAAGACAAACGACAGCGGCTCCTGCGCCTTTTCACGGCTGTCACGCCGCCACAATATCAGCTTGCCGTCGGTCGGTTCAATCAGCCCGGCCACCATCTTCAGCAGCGTACTTTTGCCGCAGCCAGAGGGGCCAAGCAGGGTGATAAACTCACCCTGCTTGATGGTCAGATTGACCGGCAATAACGCGCGGGTGCCGTTGCTGTAGATCTTCTCCGCCGACAGCACCTCAATGGCGGGCTGCGGCGGCGCGCTGGGCGCGCGCACCTCACTCATCACGGTCAGTTTAGGGGCTGAATTCATGGCATAACCTTCGCGTCTTTAATCAGGTCGAGGGTATAGGTCTGTTCAAACGGCACTTTATCGGCGGCGATCAGTTTGTTTTTCACCAACATATCCCAGGTCTCTTTCAGACGCGGTTCGGTGATGATGCCAATGCCGCCGGTTTGTGCGTCGCCGCCGGTCACCAGCTCATATTTCTTCATCTGCGCGATGCCAAAGGCAATCTGATCGGCACCCATTCGCGGGTTGGCCTTGGTGATCAGCACGTTGCCGGCGGTCGGGTCCTGCAGATACTCTTTCCAGCCTTCCATCGACGCCTTGATAAAGGCCGCGACCGCCGTTGGGTGATTTTTCACCGTGTCGGCCATACAGATAATCGAGTTGCCGTACGGCGGATAGCCCCAGTCGCTGAGCGGGTAGACGTAGAATGGCTTGCCGCCTTTTTGCACCGAGAACGGCTCGGAGGTGACGTAGCCCTGCTGGACTAAATTATTGTCCGCGAGGAAAGGCTGCACGCTGAAGGTGTAAGGACGAATTTTGGCGTTGGCCAGGCCCAGATTGCTCTTGGCCCATGGCCAGAACGAGGTATAGGCCTCGGTGGCCAGCAGGAAGGTTTTATCTTTTAATTCTTCGCCTTTGCTGACCTTGTCATGGCTGATAAACACCGTTGGCGAGTGCTGGAACACCGTCGCGACGGTCATCGCATGCACACCGGCCTGCCAGGTCTCCAGCGCCTGACCGTTGTCGCCCAGCGTACAGTCCGCCTGGCCGGCGGCCATCAGCTGCATCACGTTGACCTGCGGGCCGCCCATCTTGATGCTGACGTCCAGCCCGGCATTTTTGTACAGCCCTTTGGCCTGCGCCTGATAAAAGCCGCCGTGTTCTGCCTGAGCGTACCAGTTGGTAAGGAAGGTAAATTTTTCTTCTGCCAGGGTGGAAAAAGAGGTTCCGGCCAGCATCAGGGCAATCAGGCTATAGGTGGGTTTGCGCATGTTATTCATCACGGGAAATCCTTTATTCAGAGGCAAAAGAAGACGAAGGTGGCGTAAAAGAGGTCTGCACAAAGCCATTCCAGTGGTGTTTTCCCCAGGTGGGTTCACTGCGTGCTTTCCATTCCATTTGATGGATTTCGGTAATGGCCTGCGCCCAGCTGGCGGCCAGCGAGTCGAGGATCGCATGGCCCTGCTCAACGGTGGCCTGCGTCGGGTCGCCAATCACGCCGCTGGGACCAAAGTCGTATGAGGCCCAGGCGGCCGCCGGACGGCTGCTGGACAGCGTCGGGCAGGGGAATTCAGGAGGATAGTTCACCACCGCATGCTCCATATGGACGCACTCCGGGGCCAGCGCCAGCATCACCGCCGTTTCGCTGTGGCCCGCGTGCATCGCCATTTTTTGCTCCTGCGCGCTGAGATACTGGTTCTCCACGTTAGGCACGCGGAACACGTCATGCGGGATCATAATCATGTCGCCGTGGCGCAGACGCATCTCGCGTGAGGCCATCTGCAATACCTGCGGCTGCCCGCCGTGGCCGTTGATCATCAACAGCTTGCGGAAGCCGGCGCGATAGACCGATTCGGCAATTTCCAGAATGGTTTGCAGCAGCGTGTCGCCGGTTAAGGTCAGGGTGCCGGGGAAATTCAGATGCTCGTCCGACTTGCCGTAGGTGATCGGCGGAATGGCGAACGCCGGGATCGCTTTTGGCAAACGGGCCAGCGCGTGGCCTGCCACGCCGGACGAGATCACGCTGTCCACGGAGCAGGGCAGATGCGGGCCATGTTGCTCTATGGCGCCAGTCGGCAATACGATCACGGTATTGGCTTTGTCCGGCAGGGCAGCAATCGCCGGCCAGCTAAGGAAAGGGAGGAAGCGGGCTGCGGGAATATAACCGTTAATCATACTGTGCCTCGTTGTCCGACATTATTGCGTTAAGCGGGATTGGGGTAGCCACGCGGTGGCCTCAACTTCAATCAGTACCTCGGCACCTGGCAGCATCTCGCTGACCTGCACCACGGTGGAAACGGGCGGCTGACCGGGATAAAACAGTTTTCGCACCTGGCTGTAATACGGGAAGTGATCGAGGTTGCGGAAATACTGCACCAGCTTGATCACGTCACTCATCTCGCCACCGGCCTCTTCAATCGTGCGGCGGATGCTTTCCAGCACGTACCAACTCTGTGCAAGAATCGGGCCTTGTTTGGCATCGGTCGAGAATTCGCCGGTTTCACCGAGCAACAGGCGGGCATCGGCCGGAATATCCTGAAAGCCGCGCACGATGGTGGCGCTCTGCGGATTGACCGGAATAATGCCGGACAGAAAGATAAAATCTCCCGCGCGACGCCAGGCGGCATATTTGGCGAGCGGCTTGCCCGCTCCGGCTTCAAGACTCATAACAGCACTCCGCATTCCACGTTCGTTGAAAGGTCAGCTTGCCGTGGTGGATCACCACGCGAGCCGCACTGTTTAAAGGCCAGGTTACGCTATCGCTTCCCGGGAAAAGCACCAGGCTGGCGGGGCTACCCACCGCCAGCGGTAAGTCGTTTGCCGTACCGCTCAGCGCAGCAGCAGAACAGATCAGCTGGGACTGCTGGTCAAAAACTCTATCCAGCTGCAGGGCAAACAGCCCGCAGCTCAGGGTATCCAGCGGGTCATAGCTGCCTGCCGGGCAAAAGGCATCCTGCACGTTGTCGCACCCGAGCATCACCGGAATGCCGGCGGCCTGCGCCTCTTTCACCAGGGTGATCCCGCGCTGGCGCGGCGTCTGGCCGACAACGGCGTCCTGCAACAGCAGGTTGGTCATCGGCAGGGCGATCAGGGTGACACGGTGTTTAGCTAATTCGCTGAGCACGACCTTAGCCTGCTGTTCACTGCCGGACGCCAGCGCGCATCCGTGGCTGCAGCAGATATGCCCGCTAAAGGCGTTTTCGCTGAGGAAGTCAGCCAGCCAGACCAGGCCGTTGGCGGTCTCGCTAAGCTCTTCGTCGATATGCAGATCCACATCCAGCCCCCAGCGGGCGGCGCTGTGCATCAGGTTGGCCATCGCGGCCGGATCCCAGTTGGAGGAGTGAACAAATCCGCCTAACAGGCAGTGTTCACCGCTTTGCGCCACCGCGCGGGCAATGCGGTCTGCGGCATCCGCATCGGCGAAAAAGCCCAGTGGCGCCAGCGCCACGCGTTGCAGCGTGACGCCAGGCTGGTGATGGGTCGCCAGTTCATGCCAGGCAAGCGGTGGCGTTGGTTCAAACCAGTCGATATGGCTGCGTAGCAGGCTGACGCCGTGGGACGCCGCCCAGGCCAGGCCCTGCGCCGCGCGCAGGTGGAGATCCTCAGCGGTCCAGTGCTGGCGATCCTGGTGCAGGGTTTCAATCGCCGCTAACAGACCCGGTCGGGCTGGGCGACTGCGGCCAATGGTGAAGGTTTTATCCAGATGCGCGTGCGGTTCAATCAGGCCCGGCAAGGCCAGCGTGCCCTGAAGGTCCCACAAATCTGGCTGGTCGGGCTGAGCGGGGGTTAGCGAGGCGATCCTGCCGTCGGCGAAACGGATATCCGCCGCGACGGGTTCACCCTGCTGCTGCGGCCAGTCGGCGGCCAGCAGCCACGCCGGTAAACGGACGTTGGCAACGCCGGCCAGTGGCGAGCCGGGTGGAGTCGGGCGCGTCGTCAGCCTCACAGGTCGAGGACCAGAACAGGGGATTTGGCGCGGGAACAGCACACCGTTATCTGGCTGTTGTCGGCCTTTTCTTCATCGGTCAGCACACAATCCCGGTGATCCGGAATGCCGTCGATCACGTCGGTAATACAGGAGCCACAAATACCCTGTTCGCAGGAAAGCATAATATCGACTTTGGCACTGAGTAAGACTTCGGCAATGGTCTGCTCCGGGCTGACCAGATAACGTTGTCCGGTGGAACTCAGCTCAATATGAAATGCCGTATTGCCACCTTGTCGCGCTAATTCCGGGTTGCTGAAACGCTCAAAATGTAACTGGTCGGGCTGCCAGTGATGCTGCTGCATAATGTCCTGCAGCCGCTGAATAAAGCCGTCCGGTCCGCAGGCCATCACTCGGGTATGCGGGTCGGATTGCGTCAGGGCGAACGGCGTGTTGTGGCGCAGGGAATCGTTTGCGTCGCTGTAATGAAAAAACACCCGCTCCGCGAGAGGTTGCGCGCTCAGACGCGGCAGGAAAGCGGTTTGTTCAGCGTTCGAAGCATAGTAATGCAGCTCACATTCGCCGCCCTGACGCGCGATAGCTTCCGCCATCGCCAGCAACGGCGTAATGCCAATCCCGCCTGCCATCAGCAGATAACGCGGTGCGTCCGGTAGCGGAAAATGATTGCGCGGTGCGGAAATCGTCAGGCTGTCGCCAGGCTTAAAATGGTGGTGAATATGCTGCGAGCCGCCAGAGGACAGTTCGGCCAGCTTGACGCAGATTTCATAATATTCCGCGTCACCGTGTTCGCCACAAAGAGAATACTGGCGCGGGCCAATCTCAGGAATAAACAGGTCGATATGTGCGCCGGGTAACCAGCCTGGCAACGCATAATCCCGCTGGGCAATTAACTGCAATGACCGGTTTCCTGCGCCATTTTCAGTGATTGCTTTGATCGTGACAGGGATTATTTCGACGTCTTTCATGTTCATTTACCGTAGCGAGTCTGGACTCTGTTTGAGTGATGAAACGATTGTTCCCGTTGCAATGAAAGCTACGTTATTGCTATAACTGCGTTGCGTCGAGAGCTTTGATTCGCACGTCCCGTTGCATAAAAGAGAGCACCTCACCTATGTTCGCCTTCTCAAAGTTCCTGCTGTATTTCACCGAAGTGGCGCGTCTGGGATCCTTCCGTAAGGCGTCAGAAACCCTGCACGTTGCGGCATCCTCTATCGACCGGCAAATCCTGCGGGTGGAAAAAGAGCTGGCGATGCCGCTGTTTGAACGGCATCCCACCGGGCTGCGGCTGACGGCGGCGGGGGAGCTGTTGCTGCATGCCGCCAAAAACTGGAAGAAGGACTTTTCCCGCGTGCGTGAACAGCTCGACGACCTGCGCGGCTTACGGCGTGGGCACGTGCGCATTGCCACCATCGATGCCATTAACCGACATTTCTTCTCGTCGATGCTGAAGAAAGTGCATCAGGACTATCCCAACATCTCCTTCACGCTGACCACCATGAACAATATCGATATTCAGCAGGCGCTGATTTCAGGGGATGCGGACTTTGGCATTATGCTTAACCCGCAAAGCTCGAAGGAGCTGATGGTGCAGGCCTTTGCCGAGATCAACCTGGGGATTGTGGTGCCCAAAGGGCATCCGCTGGAGGGCCGAAGCGGGGTGCGCTTTAATCAATGCCTTGAATATCCGTTTATTATTCCCTCAGCCCCGCTGATGCTATACGGGCCGGTCGAGGCGCTGCTGAATAATAACGGCGGCATGGTGAAAGAAGTGGCGGTGTCCAATAACATCCATATGATCCGTTCGCTGATCAAAGAGAAGATCGGCATTGGCATTCTCTGCTGGCTGGACATCATGGATGAGGTGGACCGCGAAGAGCTGGCCTTTATTCCGCTGACCGATCCGCAGTTAAAATCCTTCACCCTGTCGCTGTGCCTGGCGCCTTCACGACAGCTTTCACTGGCGGCATCGATGATGCTGAAACAGCTGGAAGTGTTGTTCAGCCAGATTGATGCACCGGGCCGTGAGGAATAATCGCACCAGTTTAGTGCGTGATGCTCTCCTTTGAATCAAATGTTGCAACGCCATTCCCCGACAAACCCTGTGGACTGGCGATCGGTGAAGTTGGCACCGTTTTTGTATAGCTAAACGTGAGTAGAAGCGGTCAGTGCAGCTCAGTGCGCGGGACATTGCTCAGCAACCATTTCGCGGTTCATTTTGCGCCGGATTGGGAGGCTGAGCCGCGTCTGCTTGTCCTCTCTCCGGCAACGATAAGGAGAGGAGCAATGAAGTTACCATCCCGCATTTCCCTGTCTTACTGCGTGCTGAGCACGTTGATGTTGGGGGCGCTGTCATCCACCGCCAGCGCGGAAGAGAAAATCGCCTTACTGACCTCCTGGTACGCGCAGGCCGAGCAGGGCGGTTATTACCAGGCGCTGGCCACCGGCATCTATAAACGCTACGGCCTGGATGTCAGCATTCAGTCTGGCGGCCCGCAGATCAACGGTATGCAGCTGCTGCTGTCGAAACGCGCAGACGTGATCATCGGTTACGACCTGCAGCTGCTGGAAGCGGTCCAGCGCGGGTTTCAGGCTAAGGCCATCGCCGCGCCTTTCCAGTATGATCCGCAGGGTTTGCTGACCCACGCCTCGGTGACCTCCCTTGACGGGCTGCAGGACAAAACCATTCTGGTCTCCAGCTCCGGGCAGT
This sequence comes from Erwinia sp. QL-Z3, assembly GCF_004551645.1. NCBI lineage: Bacteria > Pseudomonadati > Pseudomonadota > Gammaproteobacteria > Enterobacterales > Erwiniaceae > Erwinia > Erwinia sp. QL-Z3. The sequence continues at coordinate 4,317,445 of NZ_CP037950.1, read as the reverse complement.
CAACCTGGTGGCCATGGCTGAAAGAACGCTATCACCTGAAAGATTCTCAGGTCCGCCCTTATACCTTCAATATCCAACCCTTTGTCGCCGATGATAACGTCGCGCAGCAGGCTTACGTCAGTTCTGAAGTTTTTCAGGCGCAGAAAGCCGGGGTGAAATCCAACTTCTTCCTGTTCTCCGAGCATGGCTACCCGCCGTATGGCGGCATCTTAATTACCCGTCCGGATGAGATCGGCGGCCGCAAAGAGGCGATGGCGAAATTTGTGCAGGCCTCGATGGAAGGCTGGGTGAGTTACCTGAAAAACCCGGCACCTGGCAATGCGCTGATCAAAAAAGACAACCCGAAAATGACCGACGATCTGTTGGCGTGGGCGGTTGAGCAAATCAGCCAGCATCATCTGATTGATGGTGGCGATGCGGCAACTAAAGGCTGGGGCACCATGACCGAGGCACGCTGGCAGAAAACCCGTGATTTTATGGTCAATGCCAAACTGCTTAACGCCGATACCGACTGGAAGCAAGCCTATACCACCGAGTTTATTGACCACATACAGGTTAAACCCTGAGGAGCGCTGCGATGCTGTCTGATTCACTGCTGATAAAAAACGCGCACGCCATTCTGACGGGATTACCCGGTGAAGCCGCGCGCCATAACGGGCCGGATATTCGCGTGCGTAATGGCATTATCGAGGCGATGGGCACGCTGGTGGCGGAACCCGACGAGCGGCAAATCGATGCCCGCGACTGCGTGGTCTATCCGGCCTGGGTGAATACCCATCATCATCTGTTCCAGTCGTTACTTAAAGGCGAGCCGCAGGGGCTGAACAAAAGCCTGACCGGGTGGTTAAGCGCCACGCCTTACCGCTTTCGCGCCACCTTTGATGAACAGACTTTCCGTCTGGCGGTGCGCATTGGGCTGATCGAACTGCTGCGTTCCGGTTGCGCCACCGTTGCCGACCATAACTATCTCTACTGGCCGGATATGCCGTTCGATACCTCGGCGATCGTCTTCAGCGAAGGCGAAGCGTTGGGGATGCGCATTGTATTGTGCCGTGGCGGAGCAACGCAGGGACGGTCGATTGAGAAAGACTTACCTCAGGCGTTGCGCCCGGAAAACTATGAGGCGTATATGGCGGATATGGAACGCCTGGTCGGTCGCTATCATGATCCACGGCCGGAATCTTTGCGCCGCGTGGTGATGGCACCGACCACGCTGCTGCATTCCGCGCCGGGTTCGCAGCTGCGTGAAATGGCCAAACTGGCGCGCAGCCTGAATATTCGTCTGCACAGCCATCTGTCGGAGACGGTGGACTATCTCGATGTGGCACGCGACAAGTTTGCCATGACGCCGGTGCAGTTCTGCGCCGAGCATGACTGGCTGGGTGACGATGTGTGGTTTGCGCATCTGGTGAAGCTGCTGCCGGAAGAGATCGCCATGCTGGGGAAAACCCGCACCGGGATTGCGCACTGTCCGCAGAGCAACGGGCGGTTAGGCAGCGGCATCGCCGATCTGCTGGCGCTGGAAAAAGCCGGCGTGCCGATTTCGCTGGGCGTGGACGGCGCGGCGTCAAATGAGGCGGCGGATATGCAGAGTGAAACCCACGCCGCCTGGCTGTTACAGCGCGCCCGTAAGGGGATGGCGGCCAAACCCCGTTATGACGGCGGCACCTTCGAGGGCGGCGGTGACGCAGCAACCATAGAAGACGTGGTGCGCTGGGGCACCGCCGGCGGAGCGCAGATCCTCGGTCTGCAAAAAAGCGGTTCCCTGCAGCCAGGCATGCTGGCGGACATCGCCATTTACCGGCTCGACGACCCGCGTTACTTCGGCTTGCATGACATGGCCATCGGTCCGGTTGCCTGCGGCGGCCGTGCCGCACTGAAAGCCTTAATGATTAATGGCCGCACCATCGTTGAAGACGATGTGGTGCCCGGTCTCGATCTTGACGCGCTGCGCCATCAGGCGATGTCTGCGGTGCGTACTCTGCAACAGCGCGTTGCGGGTTAACCTCATTCCATAAAGAAGGAAAACAACATGTCACAGTCACAAGGTTACGGTTTGCAGGAACTGGAAAAAGAGGCCCTGATGGGCGCCATGGGCGAAGAGACCTTTACCCGCGAAGTGCGCTGCATTGACCTGTCGAACTTCGAACAACGCAAAAGCGAGATCGCCGACCAGCTCTGGCAGGCTGCGGTTGAAATTGGCTTCTTCCAGGTCAGCAATCACGGCATTGCGCTGGATGATATCCGTCATGCCTTCAGCACCACCGAGTCGTTCTTCGCGCTGCCGGATGCGGTAAAAGCGCAGTATCCGCTGGCGAGAAACGCCGGCTGGGAAAACAAATCCCAGGTGCGTCCTTCGACCAAAACCCCCGATCAGAAAGAGTCCTATCAGATCACCCGTCCGCTGATGGATGGCCTGTGGCCGGGCGAGAACGAACTGCCGGCGTTTAAACAAACCATGCTGACCTTTGAGTCGCAGTGCTGGGCGCTGGGGATGAAGCTGCTGTCCTGCTTTGCACTGAAGCTGGGCTTCCCGGAGCACTTCTTCGCGCAGGCGCACAATCCTGATGAGAAAACCTATCAGAGCACGCTGCGTATGCTGCATTACTATGCCACCGAGCAGTCCGAGCAGGGGATGTGGCGTGCCGGTGCGCACACCGACTTCGATTGCCTGACGCTGTTGTTCCAGCGCCCTGGTCAGGGTGGCTTACAGGTTTGTCCGGGCAAGGACCATGAAAGTCAGCAGTGGACCAGCATCGAACCGCGCGAAGAGGTGATCACCTGCAATATCGGCGACATGCTGATGCGCTGGAGCGACGACCAGTTGCCGTCGAATTTCCATCGGGTCAGAAGTCCGCTGCCGGGTGAGTATCAGGGGCCGCGCTACAGCCTGGCGTTTTTTTGTCAGGCCAATAAAGAGGTCGAAATTCTTGGGCCGCAGAAGAAATATCCGCCGATCACCGCCGCAGACTATCTGCAACAGCGCATCCAGGCGAACTTCGCTAAAGGATAGTGGGGAAGGGCGACGCGCTCAGTAATTCAGAAAAGACAAAAGCCCGCTTATATCAATAAGCGGGCTTTTGTTAAGGGGCAGTTCTTCGCGGTGAGGGCTGGCCCGGATTTATCCTCGCGTTATCCCCATCGATAAGACTATCGGGTCAGTTCACCCCGAACGATAGCGGCACCGGCGCTTAACGCGCTCAGCTTGCCACGGGCGACGTCACGAGACAGCGGCGTCATGCCGCAGTTGGTCGAAGGATACAGCTTGTCGGCATCGACGAACTGCAGGGCTTTACGCAGGGTATCAGCCACTTCTTCCGGGGTCTCAATGGCATTGGTTGCCACATCAATCGCACCTACCATCACCTTTTTACCGCGGATCAGTTCAATAAGATCCATCGGCACGCGGGAGTTCTGACATTCCAGTGAGACGATATCAATGCTGGATTTTTGCAGTTTCGGGAAGATTTCTTCATATTGACGCCATTCGGTACCCAGCGTCTTCTTCCAGTCGGTATTGGCTTTGATGCCATAGCCGTAGCAAATATGCACTGCCGTTTCGCACTTCAGGCCTTCAACCGCTCTTTCTAATGCGGCAATACCCCAGTCATTCACTTCATCGAAGAACACATTAAAGGCAGGCTCATCAAACTGGATAATGTCGACACCGGCAGCCTCTAAATCTTTCGCTTCCTGATTCAGGATTTTCGCGAATTCCCACGCCAGCTTTTCGCGGCTTTTATAGTGGCTGTCATACAGCGTATCGATCATCGTCATTGGGCCTGGCAGCGCCCATTTAATCGGTTTGTCGGTCAGCTTACGCAGGAATTTGGCATCTTCAACAAACACCGGCTTTTGACGCTCTACCGCGCCGACCACGGTCGGTACGCTTGCATCGTAGCGATTTCGAATCTTAACGATCTCACGCTTCTCAAAATCAACGCCGTTAAGGTGCTCAATAAAGGTGGTGACAAAGTGTTGGCGGGTCTGCTCGCCATCACTGACGATATCGATACCGGCCTGACGTTGATCTTCCAGGCACAGGCGCAGCGCATCATGTTTGCCATCGATCAATTCCTGATCCTGCAATTTCCACGGTGACCATAATGTTTCAGGTTGAGCCAGCCAGGAAGGTTTAGGCAGGCTGCCCGCCGTGGACGTAGGTAATAAAATTTTCATAACAGGTGACCTTATATTTTTATGGTTAATCAAAGAACGGGATTAGCTGAGAGCTGCTCAAGGATCGCCCGATAGGGTTTGATAAAGCGCTCTTCAGTAAACTTTCCTTGTTCAATCGCTAACTGGCTGCGTTCTTCTCGATCATAAACAATCTTCGTTAATGCATAATCTTTGTGACTCAGGGTCGGCTGATATTTCTTACCCGCCGCAGAATTCGCATTGTAAATCTCAGGACGATAAATCCGTTGGAACGTCTCCATCGTGCTGATGGTGCTGATTAACTCAAGATCGGTGTAATCGTTCAGCAAATCACCGGAGAAATAAAACGCCAGCGGCGCAACGCCGTTTGGCGGCATAAAGTAGCGTGCCTGCAGGCCCATTTTATTGAAGTAGTGATCGGTCATGGACAGTTCATCCTGCAGGTATTCGACACCTAACACCGGATGATGATTTTCAGTGCGGTGATAGGTGTTTTTGCTGGACACGCTCAAACAGATCACCGGCGCTTTATTGAAATGCGCTTTGTAGGCCGCAGAGTTAACGAAATATTTGAACAGGTTGCCATGCAAATCGCCGAAATTATCCGGCGTGGTGAAGGCCGTTTTGTTCTTGTTATGCTCTAACAGCACCACGCTAAAATCATAATCCCGTACGTAAGAGGAGAAGTTATTACCGACAATCCCTTCCGTGCGCTGGTTGGTCTTTTTATCAACGATGTGGGTTTTCAGAATTTCGATAACCGGGAAGGTATTTCCCTTGCCTTCAACGTCCATCTCAACGGAAATAATTTCCAGCTCGACGGAATAACGATCGCCATTGGCATTATCCTGCCGCGCCAGCGAGTTGAAACGATCGTCGATCATTTTCAAGGTGTTGCGCAGGTTATCCTGGCGTTTTTCACCACGTGCCAGATTGGCAAAATTGGTGGTAATACGCGTATTTTTTGAAGGATTATAATTTTCATCAAAAGAAAGACTTTTAATGGTAAAGGCGAATTCGTTATTCATTTTGATGGCTATCCTAATCTCAGATGTGACACTGAATGCGTTTATTTTAAGCAGTTCCAGAATTTACTTTCTGGTTTCTTATTCAGCTGTTGTCAAATTGTCTTGGGCGAAAAGCAGTGTCTAATTTATGCCATAGTCACTGAGTGAGGAAAAGTGATATAAATTCACCGAACATGAAGCAATTTCATGATCTGGATCAATTTTGAGGGGATTTCACGAGGAAGGCCGCTTAACCGGGGGAACCCGGGCTGGAGGTTAAGGCCAGCCAGGCGTCGGAAGCGGACAGGTTAACGCCTACTTCTTCTTGTTGAGCATCGACTTTAAATCGGCAAACGGATTGTAGGTCGCGGCATCCACGTCATTCTGCGCATCTTCGCCCGCCACCACCGAGGTGCCGTACTGGTCAGCTTCGGTGTACTTCGAATGCTCGTGATCATGGCAATACAGACACAACAGCTCCCAGTTACTGCCGTCTTCCGGGTTATTGGTATGGTCATGATCGATATGGTGAACCGTAAGTTCACGCAGGTTGGAGTAAACAAACTCACGCGAGCAGCGTCCACACACCCACGGATAGATCTTCAGGGCTTTCTCGCGGTAGCCGCTTTCCAGACGGGTGTAGTTTTTGGGGATCAGAGCCATGCCGATGTTACCTGTTAACAAGAAATCAATTCACGATAGTGCTGCCAATATATCCCAAAGCCCGGGTCATTCCTATCTCGCCTGAAACCAATACTTTTCCACCCGTTGCTCCCCTGATGCCGCGCCCATCCAACCCCCGTTCATCGCACAACGTCGGTGCCATTCTCCTTATCAGTGGACCTGTTTTCCAGGATAGTTCCTGGAATCAGGCGCTGGCGTTTCATCTTCTTGTAAAAAAAGTCTATTAAGTTTATTTAATAATTAGGTTGCTCATTTTTTATCTCTTTAAAAGGAACAAGCGAATGTCTGTTGATATGTATCTGAAAGTTGATGGTGTAACCGGTGAGTCCGCTGATTCGAATCATAAGAACTGGATTGATATTCAGTCCTTCAACTGGGGAGCCAGTCAGCCGGGCAACATGGCAGTAGGTGGTGGTGGCGGTGCCGGTAAGGTCCAGTTTAGCGACCTGGCGGTGCAGGCGTTTATTGATAAAGGCACTCCGGCGATCATGAAATTTTGTGCGTCAGGCAAACATGTCAACAGCGTTGAGCTTTCCGTTTGTAAGGCCGGTGGTCAGAAAGTTGAGTACACGCGTATCGTCCTTGAAGACGTGCTGGTCACAGGATGCAAATTCACCGGCGTGGGCAGCACCGATAAAATCATGGTCAGCTATTACTTCCAGGCAGCAAAAGTGAATCTTCATTACTGGGAGCAAAGCGATCAGGGTACCAAAGGCGCGGAAACGAAATCAGGATGGGACGTCAAACAGAATAAAGAAATCTAATTGTCTGGGGTATTACAATGGCTGGAATAGCATCTGCGATAACCAACGCTATTTTTAATGGTGGGTCATACGATCTTACTGAGATGAAACTGTTGGTGGATATCATCAATCACACACATGATGATGATTTATACAGTTTTGCCAATGATGATGTCGAACAGGCAATGAAAACCTACACGGCTCTGCTGAACAACACCAGTGGCCGTACGGCGATGAGCGAAGATGATGTTGAGATGGGGCTGTTATCCAACCGCGCCCATGCTGTGATGGTGACGCCCAATAACCAGAACTTCTTCAATAAACACACTGCGGGAAATTCCGGGTGGTGGAATCCCCTGAAGGTCCGGGATGTTTACAATAAGTCTAATCGGGATTTTTTATGGGAGATTCTGGCGCCCATCGGCACCTTTCTGACCTCCGGGAGTACTGTTGCCGCTATCTTGAGGGAAGTCAGCGTCAGGGTAGCGCTGTACTCCGCAGGCTCAACCTCGGCCCTGGTGTCTTTATTATTGGTGCTGAGATCAAGGAATAAAGAACATCAGCTCAAAGATAATAAAGACTTAATGAATGCGTTTAAGTCCCTTGCTAAGTCGAAAATTGAATTAAAGAAATCGTACTTGAAAGTTATTTCAAAGCTAAGGAATGATTTAGGACCGCATGTGAAAGAGGACAAGAAGGAAGATACTCTTGCTAATCTCAATAGCGATCTTAATATTTGGGGCGCGAGTGAGGGGATGAAAACCTTCATTCACGGCGGCTTTATGAATATTTCGGGCGATTCTAATCCCGAAATAAAGATTGTGGACAACGGTTGGGTGATCAATTTTGATCAAACGATGACCTTCAGTAAGAACGATATTGAGATTCTGGAAAGAATGGCTTAACCACCTTCCACCCGGCCATGAGCGATGAGGGACGCGCGCCGACTTCGTTCATGGCCTGTTCCTGCCTTGCCACCTGATTCGGCCTGAAAAAACAGGTATAATCCCCCAAAATCAGGTAACCAGTTAGAGATCAGCATGACAAAACTCACCTTACAAGAGCAGATGCTAAAAGCGGGATTAGTGTCGAGCAAGAAATTGGCCAAAGTGCAGAAGACGGCCAAGAAATCACGCGTTCAGGCGCGTGAAGCCAGAGAAGCGGTTGAAGAGAATAAAAAAGCGCAGGCCGAGCGTGATAAGCAGCTGAGTGAACAGCAAAAGCAGGCCGCGTTATCGAAAGAGCACAAGGCGCAGGTGAAGCAGCTGATTGAGATGAACCGGATCGCCATTGCCAAAGGCACCATCGATTTCAACTTCACCGACAATAATCTGATCAAGAAAATTGCCGTGGATAAAACCACGCAATCCCAGCTGATCAGCGGCCGTCTGGCCATTGCCCGCCTGAGTGCGGATAACAATGGTGAAAATATTTACGCCATTATTCCTGCCAGCGTCGCCGACAAGATTGCCCAACGTGATGCGAACAGCATTGTCCTGAACAGTGCATTGAGTCAGGAAGAGCAGGATGAAGACGATCCGTATGCGGACTTTAAAGTGCCCGATGATTTGATGTGGTGATTCGCTGGACGCTGACTGCATTTCCGGTTAAATGACCGGGTGCTTGCCGCCTGCAAACAGCAGGCGGTTTTGCCAGGAAAAAAACCTCTCTATCAGCGGCATTCTTTGCCATTCCGCTCAGCGCGTGGTTTCGTTCGCGTTTAGTGGAAAGGTTTTAACATCGCCGCCGGTGAACTCAACCCCAATCACGACGCTTCGTTGAGACTGCTGATCGTCAGGTTTCTGAAGAATGTATTGTACGATGTACTGGCGTTTCTCAGAGAATTGATAAAATGTGGGAGGGAGACAAAGTTTTCCATTTGCGACAGTCAAATCAGGTGAGTCCTTTATGGACAGCTTTTGTGGAGGCGTTCCTCTCGGGTTTATTGCGATGAGAGAAGGTTGGTAGTCACTGGCATCTGGAATATCGAAGCATATTTCAACCCCAACTTTACTGACCGTAGTCGTTTCGTCAGCTTTTAGCCTGTCACCTGAACCTGGGCATCCACTCAGGAAAATAACTGAGGCCGCTAAGATAGAGGAGCGTATTTTAATTAAGTTATTCATTATCATCCCCATGGGAAGTAACGCATCGTTTCTTGATATTTTTGTCTGATCACCGCTTCGCTTAAATCCCCGTCCAGGGTGATATCTCCCCTCCGCCTGAGGATCATCCACACGGCATAGCCGTAATGGCTCAGTATAAAGTGGTCAGCAATAATTTGAGCCTGTTGTTCCATGGGATAGCGTCTTAAAGGTCGTCCATCAAGTCTGTAGCGATAGCTGACTGCAAAGCTATTAATCCTCTTGCGATGACATTCATGCCTCTTTCACGCTGCCATACATGGCTCATCTCATGGATGAAAAGGTGCTTATAGGGATAGTCAGCTGCTGAGAAGTCATTGCAATACCAGGTCCTGAAATACAACTCTCCATTCGGAGTCATTGCGGTATCTTTATTTTGCAGGCCGAAGGGTAAGTAACTTCCATGATGAATCCAAACTTTGTTGTAATGAATCGCTTCTCCAAAAACAGACTTAGCGATTTTAATCTCACCCAGAGTAAGCAGCCTCAGACTGCCTTCCTTATTCTCACTCATTGAAACCTCCTTGTGTTTATCTAAGCTTAACATATGGATAGCTCAGTTCAATGCTTTGGTTGATGGCCAGAGAGCCTCTTTTCCTTGCTGCCAACTGATATTTCAGCCTGATATCACGTCAACCTTTCCGCTGCTAACCGCGCTCTCAGACAAGGTAAAGTCGGAAGGTCAGACAGGCAATTAGTAGCGGTTTAAAGGTTTGTCAGAACGGGCTGGGATGACAGGCGTTGATAGGGTCCAAGCTGATAGGATGCATAAAATGCAACTCGCTGGCATGCAACATCAGCCTTGGGGTCCGTTCGGTGCCGGGCAGCAACAGGCCGCCATACAGGTCACAGCCCAAAATCGGGTGGCCCAACTGCTGGCAGTGGATGCGCAGCTGGTGGGTGCGCCCGGTCTCCGGGATGAGCTGCACCCGCGTTACTGGCAGTGACGTGCCGTCTTCACTCTCACGATAAAAACGCTCAACGACCTGATAGCGCGAGCGAGCCGGCTTGCCGTTAACCGCGCAAATCGACATCAACGGGAACAGCGCCGGATCTTTCGCTATTGCGGCGTCGATAACCCCGTCATCTTCCGCCAGATGTCCGCATAGCAGAGCGCTGTACACCTTGGTCACCGTGCGCTGGCTGAACTGGTGACACAGAGCGGCATTGATCGCCTTATTGCGCGCAATCACCATCAGCCCGGAGGTGCCGAAATCCAGCCGGTGGATCAGCGTGCAGCCGGGGAACAGCTGCACCAGCCGGTGATGCACCGAATCGAGATTTTGCGGATTTTTGCCCGACAGGCTGAGCAGTCCGCTGGGCTTATTGATTAGCACCAGATGCGCGTCCTGATAAAGGATCTCAATCTGCTCAGGGCACGGCGGGGCAATAAAGGTATCGATAATCTTGGACATCAGGTGACCAGCAGCAAGAGTGGCAGCGGATGATAGCGAATTTTACGCCGACTGACGACTCTGGCGAAGGCCGCGTCAGATCACCGCCTCCTCGCAAGTCGGCAAATTATCGTCCAGACTTAAAGAAATGGTCTGCGCAGGCATTGTGATTTACACTGCGCGCTGCAAAAATTGAGCAAATAAACGATTAAGTAGGCGGTAATGGCGATGAACGGAACGATCACAACCTGGTTTAAAGATAAAGGCTTTGGATTTATCAAAGATGAAAACGGTGATAACCGGTATTTTCATGAGGTTAAGGTCGCCAACCCTGATCTGATCAAGAAAGATGCGGCGGTGACTTTCGAACCGACCACCAACAGCAAAGGGCTGTCAGCCTATGCGGTCAAGGTCGCACCGGAAAGCAAATACATTTATATCGCGGGTGAGCGCATTAAGCTTACCTCGATCAAGTCTTACGTGGTGTTCAGCGAAGAAGTGCCAGCTGATACCCGCATCGATAAAGAAAATGCCGTGCTTTCCGTGGGCATTCTGATGAGCAGCATCAAGCCGAAGTCCGCGACCACCGCGGGCGAAATGCGCTCGGTGAAAAAACTGGCGATCACCACCTTCCAGGGAACGACCTTAATCTTCTCGGAAGATGAGATCGACGTGGATACTACGGTGAAAATGCTGAAGGTCTGATTTTCGCTCCCGCGCTGAACAGCGTCGTGCAAATACGCCGGTGTTCAGCAGGGAAACATCCCCATCATTGATGACCGATCAAGACAGTAAATTTGGACTCTTTATGAATAACGAAATAGCGCTTAAATATTATGACATCGCCGATGATTATGTGGCGGAATCTGCCAAGCCGGTGAGCGAGCCACAGCGTGACGCGCTGGCTCATTATTTCCAGCTGCTGCTGACCCGCCTGTCTGATAATCAGGAAATCAGCGAAGACACGCAGAAAGAGATGGCCCGTGAAGCGGGTATCGACGCGCAGCAGATTGATGGCATCGCGAACTACCTGAATGAATGGGGCAACGAGTAGCGTTTGCCCGAAACACGTGAAGTGGATATAAGGTAACGCGCTTTATATCCGCTTCGGTTTGCGCCGAAAATTAACAGCAAAAAGCCCGCTTAAGTTTCCTTAAGCGGGCTTTTCTAATTTGGCTCCTCTGACTGGGATCGCCTTTGCCAGCAACTGGCTAATAAATAAGCTAATTCAATTGCGATGCTGTCAAGACCACCAAAATGACCACCTTTGATGATGTTAGTCGATCCGCCTCAAATATTAAACTCAGACTTTAGCTAGTGATGTCAGATTATCATTGTCTGTCTCATCGCTTCGACAGGGGAAGATAACCCCAGCGGGGTGAGATAATTCAGCATTGAATATAGATTGCAAACGTTATGATCCTGTCGCTATCCATCGCTGACATTACGCGCGTGCAGATGTCGGTTAGTCAATGCTCATTCAGACATTCATCGCGAAAGCATCCGTTAAAACCCTCTATAAATCTCTCATGCATAGACTTATGTTGTTGAAAAAACCGTAACTCGACATCATACTCATTAACCCAGAGTCCAACACCCCAAAGGTAAACTTAGGGCATTGATCTTTTCTTGATATTTTAAATATATTCTGAATAACGCAATACTGTCCAGTATTCGTAGGTAAAATTATAGTGCCGATATTGGGCTGATCTCAAAATACGTAAATATTAAAAAACACGGTTCTATAATCTGTGTGCTTACACTTAAAATGTCAATAAAATTAAAATGTTATTGATTTTATTCAAATGGTTTTTGAATGTTTCATTTTTAGAGGTTCATATAATAAATAGTAGCAATATGGAAGAGAGGGTATTTTTTTTGGTGTGAGATTGAGCTAGATATTATAAATCTAGCTCTGTATATTTATTTTATGTATATTAAAACTTTATCTATCATATTAAATTAAACTGATTAATCTAATAGCTCTTGGTAAACTCTCTTCAGCTTCTTGTCTGTTAGGCTTGCAACATAGTCCTTGGACAAAATTAAATTATACACATCTATATACTTGGTATTTCCTTGGTTGAAACCTATCATCATATCTAATGGTAAGAATCTTAAAATATTATACGGGATTTCTATGGTTTTATGTTGGTTTCTGTAATAGTTCATGTATTCAGTTGAGTTTAGTCTCTCATGCTCTATCCGAAATTGGGTGTTTATATGTTCAGGGAATAATGTGAAAAGCAATAATAATTCGCTTACCATTTTTGAAGCCTTCATGTTAGCAGATAAAACTCTTGGGTCTAAGTGAAGTTTGCTGACTTGAATTTTATCCCAGATCTCTCCCATATCACTATTTATCTGTTCACTATGAAATATGCAGTAATCACCAGCCTTAAAAACATCAGCTTTGGATTTTAATTTACTGATCCTCTTTGTGGACTCAAGAATGATATCTTCCATTAGTAGTTTTATTATCGAGCCTCTTTGCTCTATAAACTTACTATATATATTTTCGCCGCTTCTCATTCGAAAGTCTATTGGAGCCCGGTGGAACAGTCTACAACCTAATAGATCATGAATTTGTATGGCTCCTAATTTTATTCCATCCTCTATATCTGACAATAGATAAGATATTTTATCAGCAGCTCTCACGGCCTGACCTTCAAGGTGACTGTATCCTCCACATTTCAAGTATTTTTGATGTTTAGTGTGCTTCCATAAATTTTCTTGACTAGGCCCATCTCCATTGTGGCAATATGTATGTTTTAGAATGCAATCACATACCTCTGATGTTAAATTTAGCCCGTTATGTGAATCACCGATGCCATATTGATATGAGCCTTCTAAATAGCGAACAACATCTACACCATGCTCATAATGGTTAAAGCCACCTTTAAAACCTAGTTTTCGGAACATTTGGTCAATTGCGTGCTCGCCAGCATGACCAAATGGAGTATGCCCTATGTCATGAGCCAATGAGCCTGCCTCAATTAAGTCTTTATCTAAACCGAAAGCTGCTCCAATTGTTGATGCTAGTTGCATTACTTCTATACTGTGTGCCAGTCGTTGCCTTAAATGCTCATCTTCTTCAAGAGGGAATAATTGAGTTTTATCAGCAAGTTTTCTAAATCCATTAGACCAGATAATTCTATCTCGATCCCTTTGGAATTCGATACGAAAGCCATCACTTCTGCTCCCATGTTCCCTTTCAGAGGCTTTAGCTGCCCATTCACTAGATAAAGCATCGTTTATATTTTTTATTTCTTCAGATGTACGACGAACTGGGGATTCTGGGGTCATCTCCCAAAAACCAGTGTATTCCTCTAGCTGTTCTATTATCTGTTTAATTGATTTAACATTGCATTTTTTTGTTTCCCCAATAATTCTTGCTGTTTCCTCTATGTTATTTCCGTCACTCCATGATTTTATTACTTCATTAAAGAAGGCTACATCATTAACTTGGAATCCTTGTTTGCCTGAAGTCCATAAATTTACCTTCTCAACTCCATCACGATTGCTAATGGATTTCGAGAAATTATCAATCTTTCTAATGGGTAAACTAGATTCAATATCAATTTCTTCTAAGAAGACTCGAAAAATATTACTATTCCCAGCCCTGGAGAAAGATCTGACTTTGTTAATCATACCGGATTCAAAGCTAAGTGTTTTAGTACCATTGACTTTTATTACTAATAAATCGGAAGACCTCCATGGTAGATTCTTTGTCTCAATACCACTATTTTTTAATGCTTCTTCTTCAAAGTATGGAACTATATATTTCATCACATTAGGCTCAATATATAATATGCTGTGCCCACATTTTTGCAGAGATGAAATTAGCTCAGCTCTCTCTTCTCCAATCCCTGGTCGTGTAAGATGTTGGGGGATAGAACAATAAATTGTAGCCCCATCCCTTGATAATTTTATTGCTCTAGAAATGAATTTTTTAAATTCAGATGGATACCAAGGGGGATCAATAGTTATACAGTCATATTTTTTTTCATGTAAGCCAATGTTGGCATTGTTTACATCATAGACTTCGGCATTTGATACGCCTGTAAATACATCATTGAATAATGATACAACGTCTTCATCAATATCCAATAATGTTACTTTTTTGTTATGTGAAGAAATTGTTGCAGCTAAAGTCGGTGTGCCTAGACATGCAATATCATGATCATTATGATTATCCAGAAGCCTGGTGGTCATTAACTCCTGTGATTCAAGAGTATACCACCATTGGAAAAATTTAGGATTTGCAGCAGGTAGTTTGAAAAAAAATTTTGATTTATAGTCAAGAGAAGTGGTAGAACCTCTAAAGTCGGTATCTTTCAATTCGCTGAATATGCGGAATATATCTTTTGGTTGGGCTCCATCACACAGTGGTAATATATCATCAAAGTTTTTCAATCCTCGCTTAAGTAGATTTTTGATCTTTAATGTCAAGTTGGTCTCCCAAGCTTGTTCTTGATGTGATTGAGTGGTCATATACTTTCCTATTTAAAAATAGATGATTTGAAGTTATTGGTTAATAATGCTATTTATTGCCTAAAAATAATTCTTATCAACTAAAAAATCTAATATGATAAGGTGTGAGTTTTTCTGATAAAATAAATCGTCACGGGGTTAAAAAGCGCCTCAAAGTAATTTAAGACGACTGTTAAGTGTACATGAGCGGTCAACGTTATCCTTAAAAGTTTAAGATTGGAGCGGTCAAAAAAGTTGTTGAACGCGGTCATTCCATTTCAAGTGTCGCCACCCCTCTTGATATCCCCCCACATAGTCTCAATACCTAGATAGAAAAATACGGTCCTGATCCATCAATCACTAAAACGCAGTCCGATGCCCGTTCTTAGATTCGACGACTTAAGAAAGAAGCGAATTCGGTTACTGACGAGAGAGACATCCTATAACGTCAGTCCGGCTTCGACAGACTTCAGAACGGCGATGATTTGTTGTTCTGCGCATCGGGTTTTGTGCATGGCTATTTCCTCCATGGTCAGTATGCCGGAGATATTTAAAGGTAAATGGTCCGGCTAAGCGGGATACTTACACTAGCGCCCGGCTCGCAGATCGAGTCGGTCCAGTTCTTCAAGAGTTTGGACAACGGACTCCACAAGTTCTCCATCAAAGTCATCACGGTCTGCCTCCTCATGAGTACCTTTGTTGAGATAGGTCCAGACAAGATTGTTAACGGGAATGCCCAAAATACGTCCATAAGCTGTAAGAAGTGGCTCTTTGTTCGCGTGATTAAAGGTTGGAGAATCTCGCAATTTCTTGACCAATGCTTCGCATAAGTTTCTCAATCCGGGCTCAGCACCGACGCCAGCGAGCATTAGATTTAGCACACCAAGATCATGACTTCCAAGCCAGCGCCAAGTTTTCTCGCTCAGTATCTCCAAAGCTTGGCGTGACGCAGCCAACGCATCTCGGTCGTTCAGCGCTTCTCTTGCTGCTCTGGCCTTGGCGATATAGTTCGCGCTAGGTATGTTGCCGGTTACTCTCGGTTGATAGTTACCATCGTGATGTCTTAGTAGATAAACCTGGCACCCATTCCTACGCTGAGCAGGTAGGTGTTGCTGGATATCTTTTATAAACTCATTGCTATGACAGGTGACGATCAATTGGGTGTTTGTGAAGTGGTCACTTTCAAAAATAGCCTCTCGGATTCCACCTCTATGGTCATGGTCGATCGCATTGATGGCATCATCGAAAACGATAACTGGACAGCCGATGCTCTTCGCTTTAGTCATCAGGATTGCCAGTCCGAGACAGCGAATATGCCCCTCACTAAGAACATGGAGCGCATCGACGCGAACATCAGGATTACCCTGAAAACTGATTTCGATCTTGCCATCATCGGTTAAAGGCAGATACAGCGCTGATAGCTTGTCTTCTTCGCGATCATTACGATTGAAAGCGTTATAGAGATCTTTAGCTGCTTCGTTTAGGCCAGCCATTAACTGACCGGGTAGTTGATCTCTATAAGACCTCAATGTTTCAAGAAATCTGTCATAGGCAGCCTTGTATGCTGTGTCGCGGACGATATCTAGTGCTTCCTGATTCGCTTGAGCGATCAACCCAGTATTTGTTTCATCGAAGGCTTTGATTCGGTTACGCGCAGCTTCAATATCCGTTTGCAGTTGTTGCCGTTTGAGATCTTGCGCTTGGACCTTTAGTTGAAACTCATTGAGTCGACGACGTTCGTCGATGTGCGGTTGTCGCTCTCTCTGAGCCTTCCGTGACGAATCGTCTTGAGCTACCATGCGATCTACAAAAGAGAGAATATCTTCAAGTGACGGCAATCCGTGCGGACTTGCGGGCAACTGGGGGTAGATATTTGCCCACCATCGTCCGACAGGCTCAGCAGGAAGTTGCAAAACCCAACGACCGATTGCTGTTTCCTCTTCTTCATGAGCAGTTACAAAAGCGCAGAAGGAAGTTAGCATCTGCCGCAACGCGCGAGATGCCTGACCCAGTTTTACCTCAATAGTTTGCTGTTTGTCTTGAAGGGCACCCAGTTCTCCAAGCTGCACCAAGCCATCTGTTGCTTTCCTAAACGGATCTACGGCAACACGAGCATCACCTGTCAGTGGCGTATCGCAAGCGGGGCAACGATCTCCAATAGCCTTCTGCAGGGCGAGAACAGAGTTGTAAAGATTCTTGAAGGAAACCAGGTCGCTTTTGGCACGAAGATCATTGATTACTGCATCAAGTTCTTCGGAGTATTGATGTGCCTCAGCAAAAGCGTCTTGTAGACCTTGGCGTGTGGTGCCAAGAATATTCGGTGGAATCGCCCCCAAAATGTCATCAAGTTCTTGAAGACGACCTGGAGCTTCAGCAGTACCAATCAAGCCCTTGAGGGTTTGATATGTGAGTTCAACTGCGTACTCCTTCGCCAGAGACAACTCCTCTTCATCTAATATTTGCAGGGAGGCAGCGGCACCTTCAACGGCCAATCGATCTGCCGCCAACGCGTTACGGCGAAGTGACAAGGCATTCTGTTGATCACTAATTAGAACAAGTTGTCCATCGATGCTTTCGTTGAAGTTTCTTACGAACTCATTGAACTGGTCCATACCAAACAGCGTAGCAATCAGTTCAGCGCGTTGGGCATTGGGTCGGGCAGCGATTCTTGAGAATGCATCAATTCGGTTTTTTTCAATGAAGCAGAAGCGATATGTGTCGAGGTTGGCAACAACGTCAACCTCACGTCCTTGTTGATCCGTTGCCTTCAATACTGGGGGGGCGAATCTTTTATCGTGTATATTCGATAGGTACGTTCTCGCCGCAATGCGTTTGCTTCCGGCCTCTTCGACATCTCCAAGAAGGGCATATTCTAATCCTTCGCAAAGGCTGGTTTTCCCGCTACCATTTGGACCGTAGAATAGGATGATCTGCTTTGTTAGATCGAAAGGTTCAGGTGCACGGAATCCCCTAAATGGGCCGAGTGTCAGGTGACGCAACCTGTTCCAAGACCAAACACCTGCGTTTGCTTCAGCTACGTCGGCTGGAGGCACCTCAGCTATGCCGCCAAGCTCTCGCCGCATTAGACTGACGAGAAATGTGGAGCGCTGACTTCGCTGTCGCGAGGTTCCAGCTAATTCGTCAAAGTTAGCAAGGGCCAAAGTAGCCAAGCGGCGAACGTCACCCGGAACTTGCCTCTCTGGGTGGTATAGCCACCGAACAAAGCTTTCAAAATCCTGTCTCGCAGATGCCATGCCCATCTCCCTTTGAGTGACGCTATCATTGATTAACTTATCGCAACGGATGTTTGTAGCTCAATATAAAATTCTATCAACCACTAAGAAAATTGGAATTTTTTGACACAGGTTGGCACTTTACGAGGCGTAACCATTAGAAAGACCAAATGAATCTGGACCGCAGTCGATGCGGCACACACCAAACAACAGTCATCAAGCTAAGGGACAATCGCTGTGTAACACAGGCTGGTGCGTGAGATGAAAACGTTTTGGTGTATTGAGAGAATCACAATTCTCGAAATGATCGGCAAAAGACCTACCGAACACTGGTTAGGTCAACTATTAAACCCGTTACTTAGACATTACGTCAGAAATGACAATTTTCATTGGCTACTACTAACAGCAGTTCTTGTTTGAGTAAACGCTTACTTCACTCGCTTCTTGTAATCAATCCCTAGACATCCCCAACATGCACTTTAAAATAAGTATCTATTAAATCCTAAATTCTAAAAAACAATGCAATCAATCCAGTTCGACCTCCACAAACTTGGGTGGAAAGCTTTCGAGGATCTCGTATCATGTATCTTGAAAGAGACCCTTGGGCAGACATTTCAAGTATTCTCTGACGGCGTTGATGGCGGCCGCGATGGGGCTTTCTATGGCACTTGGGCTGGAACTGGTTTCGGCAATGACACCAGCAGTAGTTTTACTACTCAATGTAAACATTCCAGCAAACAAGATATGAAGCTTTCAAAGGGTGTTGTTAGTGATGAACTTCCTAAGATTGAGCGGCTTGTGAGTAAAGGGCTGGCCGATGTATACCTTCTATTCACGAATTGTTCAGTTTCCGCAGAAACAGCCGCCTTGATGGAAGAAGACATGCGGAAAGCTGGTGCAAAGTTCGCAATGATTTACGGTGCCGAATGGATAAACCATAGCATATCCTTACACCCAAGTCTTAGGCGTATGGTACCCCGAATATATGGCCTTGGTGACCTTTCCCAGATAATTACAAATCAGGCATTCCGGCAAGCAAAAAGTGTTCTCGATTCAATTGCTCCAGATCTTGCATGCTTCGTCCCCACAGAGGCATACCGACGTTGTGCACACGCTCTCAGGGATCACGGATTCGTGATGCTTATAGGTGAACCTGCAAGTGGTAAGACTATGATAGCTAATTTGTTAGCGCTCTCAGCGGCTGATGAGTGGGGGTTGCAAACGCTGATTTTAAGTTCGCCGGAAGATTTGGATAGGCAATGGAACCCAGACGATCCAGGACAATTTTTTTGGGTTGACGATGCTTTTGGATCTAATCATTGCGACTTCAACCGAGTCCAAGAGTGGAATCAAAGGCTCCCTAAGTTGAAAGCTGCTATACATAAGGGAGCGCGAGTGATTTTCACTTCGCGCAGCTATATCTTCCGTGCAGCCCAGAATCGCCTAAATACAAATAAATTCGAGTTATTCAAAGATAGCCGAGTCACAATTGAAGTTGAGAAACTCTCCGATCCCGAAAAGGCCATGATCCTGTACAACCATCTGAAGCTTGGGAAACAGACTAAAGCCTTTCGGAGGGCAATAAAGAGTTTTCTACCTTCAGTAGTATCAGTGCCCAAATTTCTTCCTGAAATTGCCCGGAGATTCGCCAATCCGCAGTTTACGAATAAGCTTGTGCCTAACGAAGTTGGGGTCGTTAATTTTTTCTCAAATCCCACTGGGGTCATGACAGACATTATTGGTGGGCTTGCACCCGCTGAAAGAGCGGCCTTAGCCCTCGTATTTGCTAATGGAGGGGAACTACCAATCCCACTGCGGCTAGAAAACCCTCAGACAACCAATATCATCACGTCCATGCAATCAAATCTTGGCGACGTAAAAGCTGCATTGTCAGCATTAGATGATTCACTCATCAGAATTAGCAAAACACAAGACGAACACTACTGGAAATTCCGCCATCCAACCATTCGCGATGCTTTCGCAACTGACGTTTCGGGTAATCCAGAACTCATCGATATCTACCTTTCCGGAGTCACAAAGGAAAGATTAATCGAGGAAATCAGTTGTGGGGATATGGGGATTGAGGGGATAAAACTGGTTGTGCCACATAGTATGTTCAACAGCGTTCTGGATATCATCGATCCTAGTGGCAACAGAGCCTCCATCAGTAAGCCAATACTCTCATTTTTGGCAAGCAGGTGTTCACCTGAATTCTTGGGACTTTATTTCAATAACAACAAAACAAAGGCTAATTTGCTTGATTTAATAAACTCTGCGAGAAAATACGATAATAGCCTTACAATATTGGGTAGGCTGAATGCAAATGGTCTACTGGGTGATGAGCTCAGAATAAAAGTACTGGACAGGCTGAGCGTTCTTGCCACAGTAAACCATTCAGATTGTTTCATCGATGCCGACTTTGTCGGAGTTTTACTCTCGCAAGAAGAGAATGCAGCCAGGCTTTCAGTCCAAAAAGTCGGGTTTTACTCTAACATGAATGAAATAATCCAAGATATAGAGGATTCCTGGGGTACAGATGATGATGTAGACGAAGCATTCTACGATGTCACACGCCTTTTGGAGCGATTTCGTGACGAGAACAATGAACTTTATTGTGCGGATTTTTATGATGAAGATGAATGGCAAAAATCTGAACAATTCATCCGTGAAATCGAAGCTAAGAAAGATATGTTGAAGCAGAAGCAATCCGAGGCAGTGGATTACGAAGAATTAGAAACAGAAGAAGCCCAGAGTACAAATTTGACTTCAGGACGAAGTATTTTCGACGATGTTGACGAGTAAAATCTTAGCATGATTATTAGTAATGATTGAGGTCTAAAATGGATTGGGAAATATTTAAACTCTCTCTTGCACAGCGAGACCTTACGGGTCTTGATTCAGAATTTACATTGTCAACAAAGCGTTTAGTTTCCCTTTTTAAAGCAGATGGGGCACATCTTAATAAATGGTGGGTTATGACCCCGGTAGAGTGGATTTGCCCCTGCTGCAGAAGGAAAAAATCAGAAATAGTGAGGCTGAATAAAAATAATTTTTTAAGCTGCCAACTACATGAACATCATGACCATATGAAAGAGGTCGTAAAGTCCCTTTTTGAGGAATTCTCAACAAAGAAGAAAACTATTGTTGCGGATGCTCTCTCTGAACGATTTGCCATAAAGACAGCATTTTCTTTATCAGCCTATGACAATACGATAATATGTTCTGACTGTAATAAAGCCGATGCTGATGCTAAGCGCTTAGTTAAATGCCATCGATTTTTTTCATTTTCACCAACGGAGATATCGGAATTTATTCATGTTGCCAGTAATCGCGAACATCAAATAAATGCTGAGGCCGCAAAAAAAGTGTGGGAGAGGGTAGAGCCTGTATTTAATATTCGTATGGATATGGCTAGAAAATTTGCAACTATAGCTGCCGAAAAACAAGACTGGTATCAACCATCAGAAAAAACCGCTAAACAGACAGAAACTTTAGCCAGGCATTTTTTTAGGATTAATGGATTGTTAGAGTTTGATCAGAATTGGCCTGAAAGTTTACTGTATAACACTGAAGTTTTTAAAGGAGCAACTAACTCTTGGAGGATGAAAAAAAGTTTTATCGCTAAACGTGAGCCAACATCAAATGAGATTTCCCACCTTTCCTCTACTAGGGGGAAATATTGGAATAGATATGATGAGCGATGGGTGTGCCCTTGTTGCAAAAGAAATAAAATTGAGTGTGTCAGAGCTTCGAAGAAAAATCCTTGGGTACTTGAAATAAAGAAAGTGCCTCTATTCAACTCTGAGAAAAAAACAGTGGATTATGAGAGCTCGCCAATGTGTGCAGATTGTATCGACTCAGTAATACACTTAGGTCGTGAGGCTTTGATCTTAGCTGGTTCAGATGCAGCTTTTCCAAGCTCGGTTATAACATTACAGGAGTTGTCTTCTGTAATATTACCTCGGCCATACTCCAAACATGCTTTAAGGAATGATTTAATAGATAATATGTTGCCATCGATTATTGAGAGATGCTCTATCTTTTTTGGATATCCAAAAAAAAGTTGAAATTAAACTTATGATTATATTTCGATAATGGCTGAGAATGGATGGTTTTTATAAAAACATCATTACATTTTGAAAATTAAAATCGGAACTGGAATTATAGAGGCAGTTTCTCCCTGCTCAGGGTTTGAAATAAATTACGTGTTTTTCATTTGTTGTCATTCAGGCTCAATAAGGAACTGAAACTCCAGATAATTACTTTTCGATGAAACTAAGGATTTTAAAATCGGCTTAGAGCATATTTATTTTTAAATTATAGGGTTGATTTTTTCAAAAAATTACTATTCATACATTTGCTATAGCTGCTACATGTAGCATGCCCTGTAAGAGTTTACACCCCTGCTTTTTATTTTACTTTTAGACCTTATCCGTAAGCCAATCAAGCCACTCCAAGTCTCTAGCCTTTACCTCTTTCACCACTGCGGCTCAAGGGGCGCTACGCTCGCCTATGCAGTGTCAGCTTTTTATCCTTGTGACTTCCGTTCTCGTATCAGCTTCCGGTTAATCGTTTCCCAACACAACCCGTCGCGCAAGGGTAAGTGGCACGCATTCTGCGCCCTTGCTGGCCGGAAAGATGCCGGGAAAGCGAACCGTCAGGCGATCCGAAGACGAAAATCACACACTGACGGAGAAAAACCATGACGATTTCCATGCATTCCCAGACAAGCGCCCCTAACACCGCAGTGGCGACCAGCGTATCCCCGCTGGACCCGTCAAGCTCCTCAAAAACGAAATTTTCCAAAAATAAAACTGATATTTATCAGACCGTCACTGACAGCATTATTTCTGCCCTTGAAACAGGCGTTAAGCCGTGGTCCTGCCCGTGGCAGCGCGTACCGGGTATGTCAGGATTGCCTTCAAATTACTCAACTGGAGCGGCTTACAGTGGGATGAATATCATGTTGCTGTGGTGCAGTGCGTCAGAACAGGGGTTCAATGATTCGCGTTAGATGACTTACAAACAGGCAAAAGCGGAAGGTGGGCAGGAACGCAAAGGAGAACACGGTACTACCGGCATTTTTTATACTTTGCTGGAACGGGAAAATGATGGAGAAACTGACTATATCCTGATGCTGAAGACGTTCACCGTGTTTAATGTTGAGCAAATTGATGGTTTGCCTCTGCGGGACGAAGCTGTTTGCCCGACAGAGTCCTTTGAGCAGTTAGCGCGTGGGGAAGCGCTTATCCGAAACAGCGGTGCAACCATCATTGAAAAGGAACAAAACGCCTTTTTTTGCACCGACAACCGACGAAATCCGGTTACCTGAGCGTTGCCTTTTTACCGATGCTGCCATTTTCTACGCAACCGGCCTGCATGAGCTGATTCACTGGAGTGGGGCAAAAAGTCGACTGAACCGTGATATGAAACGGAAGTTTGGCAGTGAGGGGTATGCGTTTGAGGAGTTGATCGCCGAACTGGGAGGCGCGTTCCTGATGGCGGATCTGGTAATCGCTGAAGAGGTGCATAGACTGATGGTCCATAATAATATGCGCGCCTGTATCGCGTGCTGCATCTAAGCCTTTCAGGGATGGTTTTGAAAGAGGGTATTTCAGCTCGTAAAGAAATATGCGATAGGGCGGCAGATATTGAAAAGCAAAAAGCCCGCTTAAGTTTCCTTAAGCGGGCTTTTCTAATATGGCTCCTCTGACTGGACTCGAACCAGTGACATACGGATTAACAGTCCGCCGTTCTACCGACTGAACTACAGAGGAATCGGTTTCGATGGGGCGCATATTAGCGAGGTAGCCCAGGTGTGTCAACAGCAAAAAACACGCTAGCTTTCAACTGGCTAGGATTAAATCAACCCGACGTATTAGTGAACAATTCCACGGTCATTTTGACGGGATTGCGCGTCTGAATAGCGTTTTGCCGGATCCTGGCGGTAAAACTGGCTAAAGCGTTGATAGAGGCTGGGGAAACGATCCTGCACAATGTCCGGCGCAGTGAAGAAGTACTCCGATAATACGGCGAAGCATTCGGCGGCATCGCTGGCGGCATAGGCATCAATGCTGGCGGCGTTCTCACCGACGGTATCGATCTCATCCTGAATATCCTTCATTGCCGCCTGCAAGTCCTGCTCCCAGCCCGCCACATCACGCAGCGCAATCGACGGTACGCCATTGGCATGGCCGCTACCGCGGCTGTCGAGCTTGTGCGCCACTTCGTGAATAATCAGGTTATAACCGGAGAGATCCCAGGAGTCCTGCACATCCAGCCAGTTCAGCACCACCGGACCTTGCTGCCAGCTCTGACCCGAATGCACCATCTTTTCATGGTGGACCAGACCAAACTCGTCCTGCCATTCATCGTCGACCATAAAAGGAGAAGGGTAGAGCAGCACTTCGTGAAAACCGTCCAGCCAGTCATAACCCAGATTCAACACGGGCAGGCAGAAGATCAGTGCGAGGCGGGTACTTTTGAGTTCATCAAGCTGGAAGTCTTGCAGCGGCACCAGGCGCTTTTGCTGTAAAAAGCGTTTCGCTAGAGAAATTAGTGATGTCTGTTCAGCATCGGTTAGCGCGCCAAGTAAGGGGATCGCCATTGCCTGCTGCCAGGGCAGGGCGTCTCTGGCATCTTCGTCGGTTTTCCACGGCCATTTGATCATGATGCACCCGGTTCGCTGAAGGGATCTTTACCATGCCGTAGCGCACCGTCTTACGCAACTGCTGCGTGGCAGCAACAGTGCCTAAGAAAGAAAGCTAAATGTGGGATACGCTGGCTTTAAGGCGCATATTCAATCACTTAAAACCAGCAGTGTCTGTGATGAAGTACAAAAAAGCGGCCTTTCGCCTCAGACGCGTTCGAACTCAATCACCCAGACCCAGGGGTTAACTTCCCAGCTGGTGCCACCGTACTGTAACGCCCATTGTTTACGATAGGCATCTTTGCTGGAAACCGCTTCGCTGTGCATGGTGAAAAAGTTATTCAGAAAATGGGAGTCGGTTTGCACACCCTCGGCGATCACATCGTCATCGCTGATATCCTGAATTTTCTCGACACGAATGCCGGTGACCACCAGATCGATACGGCTTGCCCAGCGGGGCATATGAATGCCGGCCTGCCAGCCAAACTGCTCTTGTTCATCCAGCTCGGCGGTTGCGAACTGGCTGGTATCGGCACGGTACTGGCAATAACGCGCGCTTTTAAATGCCGCTGGCGAACGCTGATATTCCGCCATTTCGTCAGGCTCGATAACCGGGCCGCGCCAGGTTTCACGGACCCAAAGCCTGTCGCCGGGTTGTCCGTAAGGGCAGTGGTAACTTAAGTTTTCCATACCCATAACCCGGTTGCCTTGCAGGTGATTATTCAGCACATCAATACCATAGCACCCCTCATGGTTATCCTGTCCGGGACCAAAGAGTTGTGACTTCATAATGCGCCGAGTTTGGCTCTGTTGGCCTGAGAGCAGCGCTCGCACCCGTTGATCGCTAAACAAAATCGGGCGTTCTTTCATGGTTTGACCTCTGTTACTTACATGTTGAACCGATGAACACAGCAACGCTAAAAAGACAAGACAGAATAATCTGAACATTAGCCTGAAGAAAAATACCAGAATCAAAAATTTAGGTAAACATTAGCTGTGCTTGTTGATTTCACTGCCAGGTTAGGGCCATCGCACCTGCTGAATGATCAGGTCGTCCTACCCGGTCTTACCCAAGATGATCCCCTAAAATAAAGGCGGGGTAACAAATTTGACATATGTCGTCTTTACAATCTCTTACAGTGCAGATGCTGAAACAGCGTACCGTCGCGAGGTAAAAATGCCCCAAAATAAGAGATTGTCGGGTAGCGTTAATTCTATCTCACTCTTTGCATAAAAGCCGACAGTTAATTTCACGGCGTTCATTATGTCTGTTTAACCATTTGCCTGAAAATTAATCAATAAATTTTCCTATGGCAAAAGGCTGAAAAGACGAAATATGTTGTGATTCCGTTAAAAATAGCGTTATAAACATGATGTGGATCTCGTTTTTGACCAATTGGTACAGGCGGGTTTCCAGCAGTGGACTGGCCTTCACCCACTGACATCTCTACAAGTCCAAACAATAAGGAGAAGTCTATGTCGCTTATTAACTGGCAACTGCGTTTTGAAAGCTGGCTCCATGAGACCTGGCCACAGGATGATAAAGCCCACGACGTGGCCCATTTGCGCCGGGTCTGGCAGACAGCACAGCGTATTATGAATGGCACCGAGGCGGATGAGCTGGTTGTGCTTACCGGCTGTTATTTCCACGATATTGTGAACCTGCCGAAAAATCACCCGGAACGTCATCTGGCGTCTGCGCAGGCCGCGGTCGAGACCCGCCGCGTATTGCGCGAGGTCTTTCCTGATTTCCCCAAAGACAAATACGAAGCGGTGGCCCACGCGGTTCATGCTCACAGCTTCAGTGCCGGCGTAACCGCTGAAACGCTGGAAGCAAAGATCGTGCAGGATGCCGACCGTCTGGAATCATTAGGCGCGATTGGATTAGCGCGGGTGTTTTATGTTTCTGGCGCGCTGGGGCGTTCACTGTTCGACAGTGCCGATCCGCTGGGACGTGAACGACAGCTAAATGATACCGAATGGGCGCTGGACCATTTCCAGAAGAAATTGCTGCGCCTGCCTGACACCATGCAAACCGTCGAAGGTAAACGTCTGGCTGAACACAATGCGCGTTTTCTGGTGACTTATATGGCCAAGCTGTGTGCAGAACTGAAAGGGGATTTCTGCGCCCTCGATGAAGACGTGCTACGAGAATTTAGTCCGGTTTCATAGAAATATTAAATTTTTATGACTGTATAGTTAAATCGCACAATACAGGCTACGTTATCTGGGACATTTTTCAGGAGAATCAGTGATGACCGATAACGTAAGCCTTACGATCAAGATTGACCCCACTTTAAAAGAAACCCTTAAATCTCTGGCGCTGGAAAATCAAATCTCCCTGAGTCAGGAAGTTTGCCAGCGTCTGCAAAACAGCCTGACCGCCGTGGAACACACCGCCGTCGATAACCAGGGCACTGCTGAAGAGACCGATGAGCAGCTGAACGCCAGCGAGCTTAAACAAATCCGCGCGTTACTGAAAAAATCTAAAAAGAAGAAGTAGGTCGCCTGTTTGTGCCCCTCACTATGGCGAGGGGCTTCCTTCCTGCCACAACCTACATCATCAACTTGTTACGCCTCCTTTTGCCGATGTCCAACCCGCCGATCTCATTATCCTGAATTAAATTTAATGCGCCGCCAGCCTTCCCGATCTTTTTTCCGCCTGGCGCGGGCGCAGCGAAGTGATAGACTGCAGGCGTTTACTTATTGATGTCGGGTGATTATGAGCGAGTTTGACAGCGTGGCGCTGCCGTTAGCCGAACAGGCAAGCCAGCAGAAATTTGATCAGGACTGCGAGTTACTGCACAGCGTGCTGGCGATTTATGACCAAAAACGGGTCCTGGCGGAATTACAGCAAACCAGCCAGCATGGCTGGACGCGCGACAGCCTGAGTCGCTGGATGAGCGGTAAAAGCGCCGCAACGCCGCTGACTGAAGCTGAACATCAGGCGCTAAGCCAGCTGCTGCCGACACCTCCCGCTCATCATCCGCATTATGCCTTCCGCTTTATCGATCTGTTTGCCGGCATCGGCGGCATTCGCAGTGGCTTTGAGGCCATTGGCGGCCAGTGCGTGTTCACCAGCGAGTGGAACAAATATTCGGTCAGAACCTATAAAGCCAACTGGTACTGCGATCCTGACGCACACCGCTTTAATCAGGATATCCGCGACGTCACCTTGAGCGGCAATCCGGCGGTGAGTGAGCAGCAGGCTTATCAACATATCGATAAGCAGGTGCCCGACCATGATGTGCTGCTGGCCGGATTCCCCTGCCAGCCGTTTTCACTGGCCGGCGTGTCGAAGAAAAATGCGCTGGGCCGGGCCCATGGATTTGAATGTGAAGCGCAGGGCACGCTGTTTTTCGACGTGGCGAGGATTATCACCGCCAAAAAGCCGGCGATCTTCGTGCTGGAAAACGTCAAAAATCTGAAGAGCCACGATAAGGGTAAAACCTTCCGCATCATCATGGATACGCTGGATGAGCTGGGTTACGACGTGGCAGATGCCGACGCCAGCGGCGCCGGGGATCCCAAGATCATTGATGGCAAACATTTCCTGCCGCAGCATCGCGAACGTATCGTGCTGGTCGGGATGCGTCGCGATCTGAAACTGCCGGAATTCACCCTGAAGTCGCTGTCCACGCTCTATCCCAAACAGCGCATCCCGCTGCGTGCCTTAATGGAGCCCGAGGTTGACGCCAAATACATTCTGACGCCGACTTTATGGAAGTACCTTTATAACTACGCCAAAAAGCATCAGGCAAAGGGTAACGGCTTTGGCTATGGCTTGGTGGATCCGCAGGTGGAGACCGGTGTGGTGCGCACGCTGTCCGCGCGCTATTACAAAGACGGCTCTGAAATTCTTATCGATCGCGGATGGGATCGTCAGCTGGGCGAAGTCGATTTTGACCAGCCCGAAAACCAGCTGCGCCGTCCGCGCCGTCTGACGCCAAGAGAGTGCGCCAGGCTGATGGGCTTCGAAGCGCCGGGCAGTTACCGCTTCCGCATTCCGGTTTCAGATACCCAGGCTTACCGCCAGTTCGGTAATTCGGTGGTCGTGCCGGCGTTTGCGGCGGTGGCAAAGCTGCTCCAGCCGTGGATAGCGTTGGCAGTGAAGCAGCGTTAACTGGCCTGATCCTAAGCTGGGCTATACTTAGCCAAAGCATAAGGATGATAACAATGGCCGACGTTCACTCCTCTGAAATCCGCAGCAAAAACATGCGCGCGATCCGCACGCGCGATACGGCGATTGAAACCCGGCTGGCAGAGTTGCTGACCGGCCTTGGCTTGCACTATCGGGTGCAGGACAAGGCACTCCCGGGCCGGCCCGATTTTGTGCTGGATGAGTATCACACCATTATCTTCGTCCACGGCTGTTTCTGGCACAAACACCATTGCCATCTGTTTAAGGTCCCGGCGACGCGGACGGCATTTTGGCTGGGGAAAATCGACAGCAATGTCGCGCGAGATAAGCGCTATATTGCCGAATTGAGCGCGGCGGGCTGGAAGGTGTTGCTGGTGTGGGAATGCGCGTTGCGGGGCAAAACGCGGCTGGAAGAAGACGCGATGACCAGCCGGCTGGAAGAGGGGATCTGTGCCGGAAAGGGAAACGGAGAGATCGATTCCCAGGGGATCCGGCAGATTTAAGGGCCGCGTTACTCGCCCAATACGCAAGGCTTTACGGTGGGCTTGGCCGGGAACAGATACTTGCCCAGCGTCACCAGAATGACCGCCAGCACAATAATCCCTAATGCCAGCCACTCTCTTGACGTCAGGCTCTCACCGCCAAATCCAATCCCCAGCAGCACGGCCACCACCGGATTCACATAGGCGTAGCTGGTGGCGATGGCCGGCGGCACATTGCGGATCAGGTACATATAGGCGTTAATGGCGATCACCGAGCCAAACAAGCTCAGATAACCCAGTGCCAGCAATCCTTCAATCCCCGGACGGGTGGTCAGATGCTCACCGCTTACGGTGCTGGCGATCAGCAGGACGATACCAGCGGTCAGCATTTCCACCGCACCTGCCATCATGCCGTGTGGCAGATTGATGCGTGAGCCCCAGACGGATCCAAACGCCCAGCTTAATGAGCCCAGTAGGATCATCAGCGCGCCCCAGGGATTTCCCCCCAGATGGCCGCCGCTATTCAGCAGCACGATGCCAACCAGCCCAACGGCAATCCCCAACCACTCAATCCAGCGGGTCTGAATGCCGAACAGTCGGCTAAAGCACATCGCAAACAGCGGCACCGTCGCCACCATCACCGCTGCAATGCCGGAAGGGACATTCTGGTGCTCAGCCACCGTCACCGCACCGTTACCAATCGCCAGCAGCATGATGCCGACCAGGGCGGCGTTTAGCGCAGGACGCCAGCCTGGCAGTTTTTCGCCACGCAGCAGCAGGAACACCAGCAACACGACACCGGCCAGCAGAAAACGCAGACCTGCCAGCATCATCGGCGGCCAGCTGGCAACGCCCACTTTAATCACGAAGTAGGTCGATCCCCAGATAAAGTAGAGGGCGAACAGCGCGGCCAACAGCGGCAGCAGGGCAGGAGCACGGCGTAACATGATATTTTTCTCGGCCTGTTAAAGGAGGGTTAACTTAACGCTAAAAAAACGTTTCAACCAGATGATAAAACACTTTTTTTCCGGCAGAAGGACGATTAGCGTCACACAAGTTGCATCCCTCGTTCATAATTGTTTAGATCACACTCTTTAACATCTCTCGGCAGGGTAAACCATGGCCAGTATCAAACTCACGGTAAGACGGCTGTATAAAATCAGCGGCGAGCGCATGGTGAATACCCATGCGACCGCACGGATATTTGTCGGTGAACACCTGGTGGCAACCGAAGAGATTAGCGGAATGACCGAAAGCCCGGTGAGTAAATACCTTCATCATCATCAGGCCGAAGGGCAACCGATCCGCGTTGAGTGGGATTGCGACGGTATTGCCGATATGGCAGTGGCCGAAATACAGGTTTGTCCCTGTTGTCAGCACGATGAACACTAATAAGGAACGTAATTTTGGCAGGAACGAGCTTACTGACACTTTTGGACGATATTGCCACGCTGCTGGATGATATTTCGGTAATGGGGAAGGTGGCGGTAAAGAAGACCGCTGGCGTCCTTGGGGACGATCTTTCGCTGAACGCGCAGCAGGTTAGCGGCGTTAAGGCCAATCGCGAACTTCCCGTGGTCTGGGGCGTCGCCAAAGGATCTTTCCTCAATAAGCTGATCCTGGTGCCGCTGGCGTTGGTGATCAGTGCGTTTGCGCCCTGGGCAATCACCCCTTTGCTGATGGTTGGCGGGGCTTACCTGTGTTACGAAGGCTTCGAGAAGGTGCTGCACAGTCTGCACAAGGACAAGTCGGCGAACACCCCGGAGGCGAGAGAAGCGCGCATCAAAAAACTCTCCCAGCAAAATGCGGCAGAGTTTGAGAAGAAGAAGGTCAAAGGCGCGATTCGGACCGACTTCATTCTGTCGGCAGAAATTGTCGCCATTACTCTGGGCATCGTCTCTGAAGCACCGTTAATGAACCAGGTGTTAATACTGGCGGGCGTGGCCATTTTGGTGACGGTGGGCGTGTACGGGATTGTGGCCGGCATCGTGAAAATTGACGATCTGGGCATGTGGCTGCAGGAGAAATCCTCGGCGGTGGCGAAAGCCATTGGCGGTGCACTGCTGGCGATGGCGCCGTGGATGATGAAGATCCTGACCGTGGTGGGCACCATTGCCATGTTCCTGGTTGGCGGTGGCATCATTGCCCATGGCGTGCCGGCCATTCATCACTTTATCGAGCATTACACCGCTGATTTTGCCGGGCTACTTGCCTCGGTAATGAGCAATCTGGCGCACCTGGTACTGGGCCTGATTGTGGGGTCAATCGTGCTGTTGGTGGTGAATTTGGTTGCCAGGATGCGGGGTAAATCAGTATAAAGGCAGCTTATTCGCGAGCAAGAACTCTGGAGTGATGATGAAAGACGACATTTTTGAATTTGATATTGATGCCGAGCTGGAACAAGCCGAAGCCAATGCGGAAAAAAAGGCCAGTGAAGTGCCTGCCGACTTAGGTGATGAAGCGGATTGTGAAGGTTGTAAAATCTGACGCCAGAGCGCCAGTACTTTCCCTTAAAAGGCGAATAACTTAGCTTATTCGCCTTTTTTATTTGCCTTAAATTGAGCGGCTTATCGGGATTTAACATAAGTTTTACTCCCCATTAACAGAATAATACTGGCCCGCCTGCTATACCTGAAGTTCCCGGTGTCAGGTCTGCAAACATGAGGGTCAGTTATGATCATGGTCAGTCAGGAAGTGCAGCTTAAAAGTGGTGGTCCGGCGATGGTGGTGACAGGCTATGCCAGTGGCATGGTTGAGTGTCGCTGGTATGACGGTCACAGCGTTCGTCGCGAAGCCTTCAGGGAGGAAGAACTCTCACCTTTGCTCACTGGCGAGAGCCAACTTGCCAGCTAGCACCATAAAGCAGGACGAAGTCGCTCTCGTCCTGCTTTTTCTTTCCTGAATTGCACTGCCGTCAGGCGCGATAATTACACGTTGCCGGCGTTATCCTCTTCTACCGCGTCATAAATCCGATGCAGAATATCCGGGAACGCTGACTGAACCCGACTCCAGCTCGGGATAAAAGGCTTCTCGTTTGGCCGTTCAATAAACGACTGACCAGCATCCAGAATCGACTGGGTAAACATCTCAACCGCCGCTTCCTCGGCATGCTGATCGAACTTCAGCCCGTTCATCGTCGCTTCGTGGTTATAGACTTCCATCATATCCAGCGCATTGCGGTAATAGGTCGCTTTCAGCACGCGGAACGAGTCGCTGGTGATGTTCACGCCCATCGTCGCCATCTTACGCAGCAGCGACTGCACAATGTCATTGCTCATCCTGCGCAAGCCACCGGTGCCATCCTCTTCCGATAATGGCTGATGCTTGTGGTCATAATTATCGGCAATCTCGACCTGACAACTCTGTCGGGTGGTGTAGTTGCGGTAAATTTCTGACAGCACGCCGATTTCCAGTCCCCAGTCGCCAGGGATCTTGATGCCGTTGAGCACGTGCGTGCGCATGGCGAATTCACCGGAGAGCGGATAACGGAAGCTGGAGAGGTAATCCAGATACTCAGAATGGCCATACACTTTTTGCAGTGAGCGCAGCAGCGGACCAACCAGCAGACGGCCCACGCGGCCATTCAGCTTGTTATCCGCCACGCGGGCATAGAAACCTTTGCAGAACTCATACTGGAACGAGGGATTGGCCAGCGGATAGAGCAGACGTGCCAGCATGCCGCGCTCGTAGGTGACAATGTCGCAGTCATGAAGCGCAACGCAGGAGGACTTGTCTGAGGCCAGCGTGTAGCCGGTACAGAACCAGACGTTGCGTCCTTTACCCGGCTGTGACGGCGACAGGCCTTCTTTATCCAGTTCCGCATCCAGCGCTTTCAGACGCGGTCCATCGTTCCACAAAATACGGTGCCGTTGTGGCAACCGCGAGAAGAACTCACGGGCAAACAGAAACTGCTCACGGTCAGCCTTGTCGAGGCCAATCACAATCTCTTCGAGATAGGGGACTTTCGCCAGCTCGTCAACGATGTTGCTTAACGCCGGTCCTTCCAGTTCAGAGAATAAAGAAGGCAGGATTAACGCCATTTTGCGCTTTTTGGAGAAACGCACCAAATCCTTCTCAAGTTCCTCAACCGGCCGGCCGGTGAGGTTATGGAAGTTGGTAATTACGCCGTTCTGGAAAAAATCACTCATCGCATTCCCCTTAATGGCGGGTTATCGGCAGCAGGCCGATCCTCACCCCTGGTTTAAAAAGTGCGTAAGACCTTCACTCCAGCCTTCAGGGCCGAAATACGCACTGTGGAAAACGTGCTCGTTATCTTCACGCTGCAGCGTGACGGGTGTTTTACTGTAACCCTTAATAATGACGGCAAAATCGACTTTATCCAGCATCGGCGCATCATTGGGACCGTCGCCTAAGCCCACCGTCAGCCAGTGTTGGCCGGATGGATTCGGGTAGTGGCTGAGCAAAAAGTCCAGCGCCGCGCCTTTTCCCGCACCCTGATTGGTGACACTCCAGAAACGTCCTCCCTGCAACAGGCCCAGCTGCTCGGCGGCCAGCGCCTGCTTAAAGGCCGTGAACTGTTGTTCGGTGTCCCGCCAGATCAGGCTTTCCGATCCTTCACGCATGCGCGCCAGCGAGGCGTTATGCAGCGTCAACCCGGTCCAGTCAGCCACTTCCTGTTCGGTCACATCGGCAAAACCGGTGAACTTGAAGTGATAGCGGTCGCGCAGCGCGTGCAGGGTCTGGCAAATCTCGGTGTAACCCTTTTGTGTCGGTTGAGCCAGGGCGTCCTTAAACCCTTCCCAATGGATAATGGCGCCATTTTCCGCAATATAGGGTGCGCCGGTCAGACCCAGCTGGCGCTGAAGCGGCAGGATTTCGGCGGCGGTTTTACTGGAACAAATGACCACCGGGATCTGCTGCTCATTAAGGCGATCCAGCCAGGGCTGAGCAGGCTGCCAACTGTAGGTATGATGATCGAGCAGGGAGCCATCTAAATCCGTCACAATCATCAGGGGATCATTCAGCGTGGGCATAAGCCATCCTCCTCGTTCACAACGATAAAAATGCAGGATAATCAGAGAGTATAACTCCGGCTGGAGACTCCGAAGGCTGAAGCGCAGAAATACTGTCCGTTAAGGCCGGAGAAGTGATGAGAATTATCCTAAAAAATAGCGGGGGTTGTACAAGGGCAAAATAAAATGAGAATGCCGTCTCAACACGCGGCAGCATTGGGTTGACCGATTTACGCCATGTACAATTTTCACAATCCTGTACAACTTTGGCGAAACTTGGGACTTGTCTTAGTAGAGAAGTCAGGTACTCTGCTGCAGTCAGAGAATTTCCTCTGTAACGAATTTCAAATGAATTTTTCATTCCCGGCCAGATGGCCGGGATTTTTTTTATCTGTTCACTTCCGAAACCGTAAAATCGCGGATATCGAGTTCGAAGGCGTCGGCCAGTTCGGTGTACGAACGGTACTCCCGACCATCCACCCTGACTTTGTGCGCGCGGTCATTATCCATAAACTCTTTGACCTCACCGCTGGAACGATCCTGGATCGCTTCCAGTAACGCCTCAACGTCAATATTGACTTCACGCTGAACGTTGTCGCTGTACTCTTTTGCAATAGTCATCATGGAGTTCCTCAGCCGATCGTATCAACTGAGTATAGATGGCGGGAAGGAAAGGGGAGGCGGGAAACAGGCAAAAAAAAGCCCGCGCTGCGCGGGCAAAAATCCTTGTTACTTTTAGGTTGACTGCGCCTTTGGGGATGGTGCAGTGGGGAGAGTGTATGCAATCTCCCTGTCAGAAGTCCCACCGCGAAACGTTAAGAAAGTGAAAAGAGGCGTTGCGCCAGACATTACGTTGTTTTACACGCTGCCACCGGGCGGCATTATGCATAACGGCTATACTTATCAGTCGATTAGACAATAATAAGTTTCAATCCACGCTATGGAGGCGACATGGACCTTTTACGTATCATTATTGCGATTATTTTACCGCCAGTTGGGGTGTTCATGCAGGTCGGTTTCGGCGGCGCGTTCTGGCTGAATATTCTGCTAACGCTTTGCGGTTATATCCCGGGAATTATCCACGCCGTGTGGGTAATTGCACGTCGTTAAGTGACTCCACTGCCAGAGGCGTTAATTTCGGTTAAACTTAGCGCATCTATCAAGGGAGGAACGCAATGAAAGTGAACGATCGGGTCACGGTCAAAACCGACGGAGGCCCACGCCGACCGGGCAAAGTGCTGGCTGTAGAAGATTTCAGTGAGGGAACGATGTTTCTGGTTGCGCTGGAAGACTATCCGCTGGGGATTTGGTTCTTCAATGAGATTGGGCACAGCGATGGCATCTTTGTGGAGCCACATCCGGAAGCCTGATGGCTGGAACGGTGTTGCGATCCTGCTGCCTCTGACCCGGCAGCCCGTTATTGAAGTGAAGGGGCGAACTGAAAAGTTCGCCCCTTTTCGATCAGAAGGTTTCCCAGTTATCGCTGTTCGCCAGCGCAGGGCGGCCGGTGGCCAGCGCGGCTTTAGGCTGAACTGCCTGCACCGGCTGCGCTACGCGGCGTGGCGCGCTGTCACTCAGATGGAAGGCGGCAACGGCCTGAGTCAGGCGTGAAGCCTGTTCTTCCAGAGAAGAGGCGGCCGCAGAGGCTTCCTCAACCAGCGAGGCGTTCTGCTGCGTTACGTTATCCATTTCGGTCACCGCCAGGCTGACCTGCTGGATCCCGCGACTCTGTTCATCAGAGGCGGCGGCAATCTCGGCCATAATGTCGGTAACACGGCGCACCGCACCGACAATGTCGGTCATGGTGTCGCCGGCATGGCTGACCTGCGAAGACCCTTTACCAATCAACTCCACCGATTCAGAAATCAATCCTTCAATCTCTTTCGCCGCGCCCGCACTGCGTTGGGCCAGGTTACGCACTTCGCTGGCGACCACGGCAAAACCGCGACCCTGTTCCCCCGCCCTGGCGGCTTCGACCGCCGCATTCAGCGCCAGAATATTGGTCTGGAAGGCGATGCTGTTGATCACCGTGGTAATTTCGGCAATTTTCTTTGAACTGGTGGAAATATTATTCATGGTGCTGATCACGCCAGAGACAATTTCACCGCCCTGACTGGCTTTACCTGAGGCATCGGCGGCCAGCTGGCTGGCATGATGCGCGTTCTCGGCATTCTGTTTCACCGTGGCGGTCAGCTGTTCCATACTGGCTGCGGTCTGTTCCAGCGCGGCGGCCTGCTGTTCGGTGCGCGAGGAGAGGTCGGTGTTCCCGGCGGAGATTTCGCTGGAACCCTGATAAATCGCCACCGCACCTTCACGGACGGTGCCGACGGTTTTCACCAGCGACTGCTGCATATTTTGCAGATTGCTGCCCAGCGTGCCGATTTCACTTCTTCCCCAGTTTTGCAGCGGCGCGGTCAAATCGCCACGGGAAATATGTTCAATTCGCTCAACCGCCTGACGCAGTGGCGTGATCACCACACGACGCAGGAAGATAAAGGTCGCCAGGGTGAGTAACAGCGCGGCAGCAAACGCGGCGGCCATCATAATAAAGCCCAGCCGGGTTTGTGATTCGGCCTGTTTATTAATGGCGTCGGCGCGTTGAGTACGAATGGCAATGGCTTTTAATAATACGGCGTTATACGCATCATCAAACTTACGGGTGTAATCCGTTTCCTGCGCAATCACCCCTTCGAAACTGCCATCTTTGGCGCTTTTCACCATCGGCAACAGGCCCTGAGTGACATAGGCATCGAATTTGGTTTTCAGCTCGCCATCCAGCGCCATATCTTCCGGGGTTTTCACCCGACGATTCAGGTAAGCATTAAAGCTTTCCGTCGCTTGCTGAATACGCTTTTCGGTTTGCTTAACATTATCGTTAAAGGCATCCATCTCGCCGATTCGGGCGGAGGCACCGGCATGGATGATATTCAGGCGGGCGGTACGTAAATGGTTAGAACTGTTCGAAATCGCCATTCGGACCTGAATTTCTTCCGTGACGTCCTTCAGTGACTGATTACTCTGGATAAGAAAATAGCTGGCCAGCGCAATACACAGGGCAAACAACAGCAGGATGCCACCCAGGATCGCGGAAAATAAAGGTACCAGTCGCAGATGTTGCCAGAAACTGATCCCGTTTTGTTCGGCATTGAGGTGTGATGATTTCATGTCCTTTTGCTCTCTGTAAGGGGTAAGCGAAGCGGGGAGCTTCGGTCTGTCTACAGAACATCGGCAACAGGCGGAAAAGGCTTAGCGGGGAAATGAGATCTGGTTAACACTTTGCTCAAAAAAAGAAAAAGCCGGCAAACGCCGGCATTTTTACTGTGCAGGATGTGATTATCTCACATTAACATAAATGCCACTGGTGACATTGTCCGTCAAACGGACCACATGATAAATAACTTGTTTGTTGTGTGTTTTAATTTTGCGTTTAATATTTCCTTTATGGGAGGAAACCGTCTTGGCCTTAATTTGCATTTTATCCGATATTTGAATTGTATCGTGGCCAGACATCCACATTTTAAGCATATTTGATTCTGTTTGGCTCAGCGTCAGTGGATGCACGTCGAAACCTGCGGAATACCGCGGGGAAACATTGAGTTTCTTTTGAAAATAAGACAGCAATAAATTATCCAGAGTGGCCGGCTTAATCGATTTTGATGTAATAATCAGGTTCTTACGAACGTAGAGATATTCCTCAAAATGGATGTTAGATATGGCCATGAAGATAAAGAACAGCGTGTCAGGATGCTGCATAATAATATTTCTTATGCGCTGACTGGCATCTGCTTCATGAATGAAACAATCTTCGTTAATAAAAACCACGCCTGGCTGATACTGTTGGCATTTTGCTTGTAATTGATCAATGTCAGTGACGGAAGTAATGTTTTTCTTTTTAACACCCTTCACAGTCATATAATCGGTAAGCCCTAGCCGTGTATAGCTGCATGAATCCATTATAATTGTTGGCATTGTAGCGACCCTCACCAAATTGTTATCCGTTTAAATCAACGATGAATTACGCGTTTGTGTAGTTACAAGAGTAAATTGTTCTTATGACGATCTTATTATTTACCCGGCAGTAAATCTGTGTGAGCGAGCGCCCACTGGTCAGATCTGTCCATGCCCGAGGTAATATTTAGGTTTAGTCAGCAGATAAAACCAGTCTTTCGACGCTGAAAATCCACGTTCAGAATGAGTGACTGGCAAATTTTCTTAGCACAGCATGCAGCATGTTTTTTGTGAGCCACGCCACTATCGCGCAAAACACAGAAAAGTCTGATAGGACGATTCCTAAAAAACATTCGTCATGCGAATGTGTGACGCTGTGTGGTGTGTTGACAATGCCGCAAAATGCGGTTTGACACAAGATAAACCACCAAAAATAAAATTTCCAGTAAAAACAGGTAGTTGTTTGTTTTATGAACGTTAACGTTCCCGTAACAATCTACCCGTTTCGAAAATCAAAATACGCTAACTGGGATTTAATAAGAATAATTTTCATTGTCCGAATTAACTTATCAGAATTTCCTTAATGAAATTCTGATAATTTTGGTTCGAAAAATGCACAAACACATTTCACATACTTAACAGTAGCGACATTATGATCTATGGATACATTAATTTATCTGGCGGGCATCTCGCTGAGTACACTGGCGAGTAAATCAAACACTTCACTGAACAAATGCTCACAGAATGGGGCGAGGAGGGGCATCATCAGGCTAATGAAGATGATCCCTATAGATAAGGTGACCGGGAAGCCAATAGCGAAAACCGACAGTTGAGGTGCAACACGGTTTAACAAACCCAGTGCCAGATTAAGGGTGAGGAGCAGAGTTATCAACGGTAGCGCTAATCGCAGACCGTTAAGGAAAATTAGACTGGCCGCTTTGGTCAGGGCAAGGAAAGCATTGCCGTTGATCGGATCGCCGCCGATTGGCAAGGTGTGAAAACTGTCGGCAACCATCGAGATCAGCCAGAGGTGTCCGTTGAAGGACAAAAACAGCAACATGGCCAGCATATCGAGAAATCTTGCCAGTACCGGCATGTTCAAACGGCTGGCCGGATCGAAGAAGGTGGCAAAGGACAGTCCCATTTGCAAACCAATCACTTCTCCCGCCGTCCGCACCGCAGCGAAGGCGAATTGCATCGTAAAACCTATCGCCACACCAATCAGAATTTGCTGAATCAACAGCCAGAATCCGCCAACTGAGAACAGCGTCACGTTTGTCGGCGGTAAAGAAGGCAGCAGAACGTAAGTGATCATCACGCCGAGGCCGATTTTCACTTTCTTGCTGATGGATTTCTCGCTCAGCAGTGGCGCGGTCATGATCAACGCCAGTACACGCGCCAGCGGCCAGAAGAGTTGGCTGATCCAGAACACCAGCTGACTGCTGTCGATGTTAATCATTAACCGATCATATACGGGAGGTTAGTGAACAGGGTACGCATATAGTCGAGTACCAGATTCAGCATCCACGGCCCGGCGATCACCATAGTGGCGACAACCGCGAGGATTTTCGGGATAAAAGAGAGGGTCTGTTCGTTGATCTGGGTCGCCGCCTGCAGCAGGCTGATAATCAGACCGCTGACCAACGCGGCCAGCAGCAGTGGGGCAGCAACCGCCAGGGCAACCTGCATTGCATCGTGCCCGATAACCATAACCGATTCAGGTGTCATAGAGACTCCGGAGAAATAAAAGGGAAGTGCATTTTTCGGGGCGAAGTGGCTCCGCCCTCAATTTTTTTGGCAAATAAACGGTTAACTGTAAAAACTTTGCGCCAGCGAGCTGACCAACAGCGACCAGCCGTCGACTAAAACAAACAGCATCAGCTTAAAGGGCAGCGAGATAGTGGCCGGTGGCACCATCATCATCCCCAGCGCCATCAGTACGCTGGCAACCACCAGGTCGATAATCAAAAACGGGATAAACACGGTAAAACCAATCTGGAAAGCCGTTTTTAATTCGCTGGTGACATAGGCGGGTAACAGGATGCGCATCGGCACGGCTTCCGGTCCCTGCAATGGCGGGGAGTTTGAAAGACGGGCAAACAGCGCAAGGTCGGCTTCACGGGTCTGGCGCAGCATAAACTCACGCAGCGGCTGTGCCCCTTTATCAATCGCATCCTGCATGCTGATCTTGTCCTGACTGAACGGCAGATAAGCATCCTGGTAAATTTTGTCGAACACCGGACCCATAATAAAGAAGGTCAGGAACAGCGCCAGACCGAGCAGCACCTGGTTCGGCGGGGCGGACGGCGTGCCCAGTGCGTTACGCAACAGGCCAAACACGATAATGATGCGGGTGAAGCTGGTCATCATCAGCAGGATGGCGGGCAGGAAGGTCAGCGAGGTGATGAATACCAGCGTCTGTACCGGTAATGACCAGCTCTGGCCGCCGTTGGCGGTTGGGTGGCTCATCAGGCCAGGCAGCTGCGCGTGCACATCAGGCGCGATCAGTAAAAACAGCGCCAGCAGAGGAAGAAAGCGTTTCATTATGGCTTACCGGGGCGTTTGAGTAAGGACTGTAACACCTGACGGAAGTCTGCCGTCGCAGCCGGAGGCTCCGGATTTTCCTGCTGCGGTTTAGGCGGCAGGGTATGTAAATGGGTAATCTGTTGACCGGTCACACCCAGCACCAAACGGGCATCTTCCACATCGACAATCACCACGCGTTCGCGCTGGCCAACCTGGCAACTGGCGCTGACGGTGAGGCTGCTTTGCCCGCGAATGCCGCGTTTCGGCGTAAAGCCGAAGCGTTTTGCTATCCAGGCACAGGCCAGGATCAGCAGGATAATCACCGCCAGCACGCTGCTGACCTGCGTCAGCATCGAACCGGTGGACACAGCAGGCTGACCTGCTGGCATTGGCTGGAGTGAACCGGTCTTCATTTAGCGGCTCAGACGACGCATACGTTCGGTCGGGGTGATGATGTCGGTGATACGCACGCCGTATTTATCGGCCACCACCACCACTTCACCCTGCGCAATCAGATAGCCGTTGATCAGGATATCCAGCGGCTCGCCCGCCAGGCCTTCCAGTGAGACCACGGAACCCTGAGTCAGACGCAGCAGCTCTTTAATGGTCATTTTGGTGCGGCCCAGCTCCACGGTCAGTTTGACCGGGATGTCCATAATCAGATCGATATCCTGCAGCGAACCGGTGATATCGTTGCTCTCCAGAGATTTAAACACCCCTTCAGAAGACGGCGTGCTGGCTTGCTCATTCATCGCGTCAGCCCACAGGTCGTCCGCGGAGATGTCGTCTTCGGACGGCTTATTCGTATCACTCATCGGGCTGTTCCTCGTTCATCGAATTCAAAATCGGGTTAATCAGATGTTCCACACGCAGCGCGTACTGCCCGTTAAGGGTGCCGTACTGGCTGGTTAACACCGGCACGCCGTCGACATGGGCGATGATGCGGTCCGGCTTTTCAATCGGTAAAACGTCACCTGGCTTCAGCGCCAGCAGACGGGAAATGCGCATCGACACTTCACCAAAGTTGGCAATCAGCTCCAGTTCGGAGTGCTGAACCTGCTTCACCAGCGTGTCGCGCCAGTTCTGGTCTTCCTGACGGGAGTTCTCCAGCGGTTGATTGACCAGCGTTTCACGCAGTGGCTCAATCATGCTGAACGGGATACAGATATTGAACTCGCCGACCAGGTTACCAATCTCGACCTGGAACGGCGTGGTGATCACGATATCGTTCGGCGAGGTGGTGATGTTGGTGAACTTCACCTGCATTTCTGAGCGCACATACTCTACGTCCAGCGGATAAATCGGCTTCCACGCTTCGCTATAGCCTTCAAGGGCCAGTTTCAGCATGCGGCGGATTACCCGCTGTTCGGTCGCGGTAAACTCGCGGCCTTCCACTTTTGTCGGGAAACGACCGTCACCGCCAAACAGGTTATCCACGGCGATAAACACCAGGCTTGGCGAGAACACCACCAACGCCGTACCGCGCAGCGGCTTCAGGTGGATCAAGTTCAGGTTGGTCGGCACCGGCAGGTTACGGGCAAACTCATGGTAAGGCTGAATTTTAATCGCCCCTACCGTGATGTCCGGGCTGCGGCGCAGCAGGTTAAACAACGCCATGCGATAAGAGCGGGCAAAACGTTCGTTGATGATCTCCAGCGCCTGCAGACGTTCGCGAACCATGCGACGCTGGGTATTAGGATCATACGGACGAATGTCGTTATCGCCCTTGCTGGTGGTGGTTTCTTCTGCCGCACTGTCGCTGTCGCCATTGAGCAGTGCGTCGATTTCCGCTTGTGAGAGAATGCTGTCGCCCATAATGTCTACCTCAGGATAAAGGCAGTGAACAGAACATCGTTCACAACCTGCTGAGGTTCACCTTGTACCAGCGGTGGTGCCAGTACAGCTTTGATTTGTTTCATCAGTTCCTGTTTGCC
This sequence comes from Erwinia sp. QL-Z3, assembly GCF_004551645.1. Classification (NCBI taxonomy): domain Bacteria; kingdom Pseudomonadati; phylum Pseudomonadota; class Gammaproteobacteria; order Enterobacterales; family Erwiniaceae; genus Erwinia; species Erwinia sp. QL-Z3. The sequence goes on along the minus strand of NZ_CP037950.1, from coordinate 4,274,956 downwards.
CTGCTCGCTGCTTAACGCGGAAGCGTCCTGGCGGGAGAGCAACAGAAGCAGACGGCTGCGAACTTCCGGCAGATAGTCGTTAATGCGACGACGGGTGTCTTCGTCAGGCAGACGCAGCGTAAAGCCAACATACAGCACCCGATCGGGATCGTTGTCTGGATTGATTAAGTTAACGGTGAAGGTGTCCAGCGCATAGAAGACCGGTGCGACAGGCACGGCAGGTTTTTCAGCCTTCGCACTGTCAGCAGGGGACTTCATCATGTGCCAGACCATATAGCCCGCCACGCTGCAAGCAACCACTGTTACGAGCAGTAACAGGGGTATCAGGAGCTTACGTTTGCCGCTTTTGGCTTTCTTATCAGTCATATGAGCTATAACTTCCTGTGATTATCTTCGAGGTGCGGTGCCACTTAATCCGCTATCCCACGGTGTTATGGGCAGATTATGGCGCGTCTTGCGCTAAACAATAGGCAGATAAGACGCGCGTTTTGCCACTAGCTTATGCGTTTGTCACCGTCAGGCGAAAATATCAACAGCGTTGGAACCGGCTGCACGCGCCTGTAATGAGGCTGGAACGGCAATCGCGGTGACATCACTGTCGTTTTCTGCTGCAAGACTAAATGTGTTACCACGTGAGTTATTACGCTGCGGATCCTGCTGGTTGCCAGAGCTCTGACCCTGCTGGAACGCATCGCTGCTAACGTTACTCTGGCCGAGGTTGATGCCGTTTTCTGCCAGTGCGGTACGCAGCTGCGGAATAGCCGCTTCCAACGCCGCACGAACCTGGCTGTGGCCCGACACCATATTCAACTGCGCCTGGTCGTTATCCAGCTTCAGACTGATCTGAATGCTGCCCAAATCCTGTGGATGCAAATGCAGTTCAGCCGTTTGCTGACCGTTTTTGCTGAACATCAGGATCTGCTGACCTAACGCCTGCTGCCACTCCTGGCTGCCAAGCTGTGAACTTAGCTGCGCGCTGGCCGGCGCCGTCACCAGTGAAGTTGTGACCGGCGTGGTCAGTGAAGAAGCCGCACTGATAACATTATTGGTTATCGTCGACGCGGGGGCAGAACTTGAATTTTCTTTATCTGTCTCTTTGCCCGCGTGGCCCATGGCCTGCTGGAAAGCGGTATTCAGCACGCTGGTATCCACCGTGGCTTTCTGAGACGCGCCGGCAGTGGATGCGGTGGTGGTGGCCGTATCAGCCTTGCCGCTGACGTTGCCTTTATCACTCTCTTCCGTGGTGTCCGCGCCGAGCAGCGAAGCGAGGGTCGACTGCTTCGCGCCCTTAATGCTTTGTTCGTCAGACAGCGATTCGGTGCCTTTGGCTTGCGTCGTCACCGGCTGGGCGGTGGTGGGTGGCAGCATGGCGAACAGCGCCTGCAGGGTTTGCATATCGCTCTGATTCAGCGTTGGCGCGGCGGCCTGACTTTCGTCCGTGGTTTTATCGTCGGTCTTGATGTCTTTGCCGGTTTTCTCTGGCTGCAGCAGGGCACTCAGGGTTTCCGGCTTGTCCAGCGCCGCCAGCAGGGCATTCAGCCTGGCTTTGGAAGACTGGCCCGCGTCGGCGGTTTCACCGGCAGCCGCGGTGGTGGCTGCGGCGGCAGTGGCCTGGCCTTTTTCGCTCTGTTGCGCCAGGGTCAGCAGCTTGTTTCCCAACAGGGTCAAAAAGCCTTTAGCGGTGCCTTCACCCGCAGCGGACGCTTCGCCTGCTGCGGCGGTGGTGGTATCGGTCCCCACGTCTGCTGACGCTGACGCAGAGGCGGAATGACTGGACGTCGTGGTTTTGGTCCCGGAAGTAACAACAAGTGGCAAAGTGATCATTCGCCTTTCCTCAATGATGCCCGTTGGGCAAATTCATCCATCCGTTTCTGATCGAGACGGTTTTCCTGTAATAATTCGTTGGCCTGCGCACGCGCATGCAGCGTTTCGTAGGCATGGAGCCGCTGCTGCTTATCGCGCCAGAAGGTCAGGGCGTTTTCCACCCGACTGCTCCAGTGCAGGAGCTGCTGACGATGCTGTTCGATGGCTTTTTCCAGCGTTTCAATAAACTGGTGGTAGTTGTACCAGCGGGTGCTGGCAATGCCTTCCGCCATGGTGTTGTTCAGCGTTTTACGGTATTCGTCCTGGTAGTTCAGCAGCATGGATAACTGTTCGTCGGCCTGCTTGTGCGCGCGCCGGACGTCACCCAACTGGATGGCCGCCTTCTCAAGATCTTTCTGTGCCAGACCGCACAGGGTTTCAATGGGTGATGCTTGTTTTGCCATGCTTCCTCCGCCAGGGTCGGACTTCTCCGCTCGGGCCGCCCGTTAGCCAAAGATTGCCTGTAGGTGCAAACAGGCATCGTCAAATGTGCTGCGCTCAAACATGCCCTGTTGCAGGAAGGTTTCCAGCTCGGGGTAGAGTTTGATTGCTTTATCCAGTGTCGGATCGCTGCCTGCGGCGTAAGCGCCGACGCTGACCAGATCGCGGTTACGCTGATAGCTCGACAGTAACTGCTTGAACTGGCGAACCCGCGCGTAGTGCGGCTCATCAATCAGGTGCGCCATCACGCGGCTGATTGAGGCTTCAATATCGATGGCCGGATAGTGGCCGGACTCCGCCAGACGGCGGGACAGCACAATGTGTCCGTCCAGAATGGCGCGGGCGGAGTCCGCAATCGGATCCTGCTGATCGTCGCCTTCGGTGAGAACGGTATAGAAAGCGGTAATCGAGCCGCCGCCATCAATGCCGTTACCGGCACGTTCAACCAGCGCCGGCAGCTTGGCGAAAACCGATGGCGGATAGCCTTTGGTTGCCGGCGGTTCGCCAATCGCCAGCGCGATTTCACGCTGTGCCATCGCGTAACGGGTCAGTGAATCCATAATCAGCAGCACGTGCTGGCCACGGTCACGGAAATCTTCGGCGATACGGGTAGCGTAAGACGCGCCCTGCATACGCAGCAGGGGGGAAACGTCAGCCGGCGCCGCAATCACTACCGCACGCGCACGGCCTTCGGTGCCGAGAATATTTTCGATAAAGTCTTTTACTTCGCGACCACGTTCGCCGATCAGGCCAACCACAATCACGTCCGCTTTGGTGTAGCGGGCCATCATGCCCAGCAGCACGCTTTTACCGACGCCCGAGCCGGCAAACAGGCCCATACGCTGTCCACGTCCGACCGTCAGCAGGGCGTTGATGGCGCGCACGCCGGTATCCAGTACGTCGGTTATCGGCGTTCTCTGCAACGGGTTGAATGGCGGGGTGATTAACGGTGCGCGATAACCGGTTTCCGGTGCCGGCAAACCATCCAGCGGACGACCGCTGCCATCCAGCACGCGGCCCAATAATTCCGGGCCGAGCATCAGCTGCTTGCCGCTGTGCTTATCGCCAGACAGACGGGCGTAAACGCGTGCGCCGGGTAAGATGCCTTCCACTTCTTCCAGTGGCATCAGGAACAGCCGCTGGCCATTGAAGCCAACCACTTCGGCCTCAACTTCCGCCACGCCATTATTGTCCGCGCGTTCAATCACGCAGGTGGCGCCGAGCGGCAGCTGCAAGCCGGTCGCTTCCAGCACCAGCCCGGTCGCACGGGTTAACCGTCCGTAGCGACGCACTTCGGGTAACTGGTTCAAACGTTGTTCGAACGATTCCATGGCGCCAAGCCAGCGTGAAAGGCGAGTGGTCATTACAGTTCTCCCGGTGCTGCAAGGCGGCAAAGTTCATGCCAGCGGGTGGCGAGGCTGGCATCCAGATCGCCATCTTCAGCGCTGACTTTGCAGCCGCCAGGATGGATCGTGCTGTCAGCCATCAGACGCCAGCCGTGCAGGCTGAGCGTGGCACCCAGCGTTTGTTCTACGCGCTGTAAATCGTCCGGATGCACCCGCAGCGTCGGTTTGCCGCTTAACATCGGTTCCTGCTGGATCATGCCCTGAATCTGACGAAGCAGGGCGGTGCCATCGACGTGCGGCGCCTGACCGATGACCTGACGCGCGGCTTCCAGCGCCAGCTGCATCAGTCGAGCGGCAATCACGCTGTCCAGCGCTTCCAGCGTATGGTTGAATTCTGATACCAGCTGCTGCATACGCGCCTGAAGCGGCGCCTGCTGCTGCTGTGCTTCCGCCAGACCCTGCTGAAAACCGGCGTCGTATCCCGCTTTCTGGCCTTCGGAAAAGCCTTTCTGCTGACCTTCGGCATAGCCCAGACCCTGGGCTTCACTGCGCACCTGGGTCTGGAGCTGCTCCAGCTCAAACTGCTGCCGGTTGAAGGGTTCTTCCGGCTGCTCTTCCTCGACGATTTCTTCGATCTTGGGCTTGTTCAACTGCCCGAGATCGTTGGGCTGCCAGCGCTGCCACGGTAAGGAAGATTTATCAGACATACTGTTCCTCGCCACCACCAATCACCATCTCGCCACTTTCTGCCAGACGACGAACGATAAGCAGGATGGCTTTCTGTTCGCTTTCCACCGCAGACATACGCATCGGGCCACGGTTGGACAGGTCGTCGCGCAGGATATCTGCCGCACGCGAGGACATGTTTTTCAGGAACTTCTCGCGCAACGGCTGCTCGGAACCTTTCAGAGCCACCAGCAGAGATTCGGATTCCACTTCCTGCAACAGGCGCTGGATGCTGCGATCGTCGACCTGGATAAGGTTTTCGAACAGGAACATCTCGTCGATAATTTTCTGTGCCAGCTCGCCGTCGAACTCGCGAACCGCTTCGATAACCGCTTCTTCCTGCTGGGTCTTCATCAGGTTGATGATTTCCGCCGCCGTTCTCACGCCGCCCATCTTCGCGCGCTTGAGGTTCTGGCCATCGAGCAGGCCGTTCAGCACTTCGGTCAGTTCTGCCAACGCCGCCGGCTGTACGCCGCCGAAGGTGGCAATACGCAGCATCACATCGTGGCGCAGACGTTCGTCGAACTGAGCAACAATATCCGCCGCCTGAGCACGTTTGAGGTGCACAAGGATGGTGGCGATAATCTGCGGGTGTTCGTCGCGGATAAGATCGGCCGCCGCTTGTGGCTCCATAAAGTTGAGGGTGTCCATGCCGCTGGTGGTTTCCCGCGTTTCGAGAATATCTTCCAGCAGGGTGGCGGCCTTCTCCTCGCCCAGCGCTTTAACCAGCACCGTACGCAGATAATCATTCGAGTTGACGCTCAGTGCCGCAAACTGCTCGGCATCGATTTCGAACTCGCGCAGCACATCGGTCAGCTGCTTGTGGGACACCTGACGCATATTAGAGATGGCAGAACTCAGGTGTTGGACTTCGCGGCTGTCGAGGTGTTTGAACACCTCAGCAGCGCGGTCTTCACCAATCGTCATCATCAGGATGGCGCTTTTTTCAGTACCGGTGAGACTCATAGCTCGTCCTTCATCCACTGGCGAATAACCAGAGCCACCACACGCGGGTCATTTTCTGACATATCGCGAATACGCTGGCTCATGACCTCAGCACTCATGCGGTGCTGAGATTTACGTTCCTGATCCTGCTCGTCTTTCGACAGGCTGACGGCCACGGCATCGTCACCGGATTCTTCCCGAGCCTGCTTAGCAACGGCCGCGGCTTCAACAGCAGCCTTCTCCAGCTCTGCCTTGCGGCGCAGCTGTGGGCGAACCAGCTTGCGGTAAAGGATCCAGGCAACAATCAGTACCAGTAACCAGCGTCCCAGTTCCATCATCTGGTCGATGAAGGCCGGCTGTTTCCAGAACGGTACGTCATCACTGGTGTCTTCAGTTACGGTGAACGGTGAGTTAACCACGTTCAGACTGTCTCCGCGTTTGTCCGAATAGCCCATCGCCTCACGGGTCAGGTTTTCAATCTGTTTCAACTGTGCATCGGTCAGCGCAATTGGCTTACCGGCTGCGTCTGCTTTGTAGTTCACCACCACCGCGACCGACAGGCGCTGGACTTCACCGACGTTCATCTTGGTGTGAAGGATGGTGCGGTCCACTTCATAGTTGGTGGTGTTGTCGGTGCGGGTATTCGACGGACCGGCCTTGGCGGTGCTGGCGCTGGAACCCTGATTCGCCGCTGCCGCGTTGCCGTTCTGTCCATTCTGACCGTTTTGGCCGTTCTGGTTGTTTGCCGCAGGCGTGGTCACCGGTGCGGTATTCGCCGGAGCAGGCTGGTTGGAAAGGGCACCCGGAACGCCGCCAGGATACTGTCCGCCAATCTGTTCGCTGTCGCTGGTCTGGCGAGAGCGGACAGCCTGAGTAGACGGGTCGCTGTTTGGCTGATATTTCTCGTCGGTCTGCTCACGGGCATTAAAGTCGATCTGCGCAGTCACCTGAGCATGAACGTTGCCGGTTCCGACAATAGGATTAAGGATGGCTTCGATGCGAGACTGGAAGCGGTTTTCAACATCGGTGGCGTATTTCAGCTGAGCATCATTCAGATCGCGGCCAGCATTATCTGATTGGGTCAGCAGGTGACCGGCCTGGTCAACAACGGTCACATTGCCCGGTGGCAGTCCGGCGACGCTGCTGGAAACCATATGCACGATGGCACTGATTTGCCCCTGATCGAGCGCACGACCCGGTTGCAGCGTTAAGGTGACGGAAGCGGTTGGGGATTTCTGCTCGCGGACAAACAGGGACGGTTTTGGCATCGCGAGGTGGACACGAACATTTTTAACCGGGCCCAGCGTTTCGATGGTCCGCGCGAGTTCACCTTCCAGCGCGCGCTGATAGTTAACCTGCTCGCTGAACTGGCTGATGCCGAATTTTTCCTGATCCAACAGCTCAAAGCCCACGGCTCCGCCTTTCGGCAGACCCTGTTGGGCTAAACGCAGGCGCAGCTCATGCACTTTTTCAGCCGGCACCATTAATGCACCGCCTTTATCATCAAACTGATAAGGGATGTTCATTTGGGTGAGCTGAGTAATGATTGCTCCGCCGTCTTCATCACTGAGGTTGTTGTACAGCACACGGTACTCAGGCTGTTTAGCCCAGAGCGCCATGGCGATAACGATGGCGATCACCGCCGCCGCCGCAATGATGATTGGGATGCGAGGATTAGCGCGTAAACGAGTAAAAAGGTCGTTCAGACCTTTCTTCTCGGGTTGATCCTGCGTGACAGTTGCATTCATGACTCTTTCCTGGCTGACAGTTGACCGGACTGTTTCGTGTAGTGTCGTAACAAAACTGACTCCCTGATGCGCTGGCGAAAAATTTTCACTTCTAATGGCTGCCATTATTTTCTGAATCAGGAAATTCGATGGCTGGATAAGCCGTGTTTTATGCGCTTATTTAGCGGCTTTGTCTTATTGACATTGTGTTAAGTTTTCACCCATCAAAAAAATCACCGTCCACTTAGCAAGGTAAAATATGTCAATTCAGGGTATCGAAAGTGTTATGCAGCAGCTGCAAACCGCAGCGATTCAGGCCAGCGGCAAGAGTACCGATGCCTCCAGCCATGCGGATTTTGCCGGTGAGCTGAAAGCCGCACTGAACAAGATCAGCGACACGCAGAATGAAGCCCGCACGCAAGCGCAGGACTTTGAGCTGGGTAAGCCAGGCATCAACCTGAACGATGTGATGGTGGATATGCAGAAGTCGTCGGTGTCGATGCAGATGGGGATTCAGGTGCGTAACAAGCTGGTGAGCGCGTACACCGACATCATGAATATGCAAGTATAAGTCGGTTAACTTATTGGCAGGAAAGGAATTAGAGGCTAGACGGCTTTGCTGTGGGACAGTGATGGGACAAAATCATTGAGCTTTTCGTTAAGCAGGCTCATTTGCGCTTCGTCATTTTCGCTCATCCATAAAGCGGCTTAAGATGCTGCGGGCGTTTCCTTGCATATCACCCTCAAGCCCACGCTCATAAATGAAGTTAGCCAGCGCATAAGCGTGCTACAGGATGCCGTAGGTCTTGAACTGGCAACCGCTTATGAAACAAAGACGCTTCTCTTTTGGAAGAAGTGTCGAGTTATACTTAGTCGGGTAAATGCTTATATTGCCTTGCCAGTCACATGTTCCTACAAGCCAAACTAATCTTTTAACGCTGGACTTTACCTTGAAGCTTTCTTCCAATTTTTATAAATGGTAACTCGACCAGCCTGTGCAACGCGTATGCAAACACAATGGCGATAAGCGTTGAAGTCACAAGCTTGATCAGGTTGCCAGCTTCCATCCAAAAAAACGGTGGGTGTTCAATAAGAAGATACATTATAAAAAAGTGCGAGATGTATATCGAAAAAGAAATGTCACCAAAAAAATACATTATTCGCGAATTAAATACTCGGAAGTTCGATTCGTGAATAATAATGGCAACAAACAATGGCAGCGCTATGAGATAGAACTTGGTTAAACCCGAGCCATAGACTATCTCTGAGAAATACAGCGAACCAGAAAGGGCAACTAATAGCATAATCATAGCACAAGCTATGATGGGGCTTATTTTCATCCATCCTCTATTGAACGTTTCGCACAGCCACATGCCGAGCAGGAATTCTAAATGAAGGGATGTGCTAAAGAACTTTAAGGCATGATCGACGTAGGAGCTATCTCCTAGAGCCGCGACATAGCTGGAGTTGAGCGATACCGAGCCTGTGAAGGTGAGCTGAAGTAAGAATACCTGAGCTAACAACATGGCTGATGCTATCAGCACTCTATATCTGTGACTTATCATCATTGCTATGCCGAACACAAAGTAAAACCAGATTTCGTATGAAAGCGTCCAGGCAGGGCCAATAAAATTAAAGTCGAATTCCGGAGCTGGCCGGTTATAGTCTTGAAGAATAAACATGCCTGATTTAATCATTGTCCATATGGGGTGGACGTTGTATCGGATCAGGAATATTGAGGAGATAACCAGTATGAATAGAAATAGCGGGTAGATTCGAAAAAAACGCTTAAGGAAGTACTTAGCGACATTATCCTTCTTTGCGGTGACATAAGTTATAATAAAGCCACTTATCAAAAAGAACAGATCAACGCCGAAACCGCCGTTCAACAATGCCCTGTTAAAAGGCTCTACCTTGCCGATATACATAAAAGAAAAGTGAAACAAAACGACCAGAAGCGCCGCAAATCCTCTTGTGTAATGAATGCTTTTTAACATAGTTAGTCCAAAGTTTTAGATACGCGCAAGTACGCGCCAGATAGTATCAATCAATCCCTCTGGCTGGTAGTCAAAAAAAACCGTGATGGGGTTCCACTTCTTTTGGATTCCAGCTCTAAGCCAATGTCTGAAGATGTGATCCGTTTTGAGTTTTACGTCGAGGGTGCTGGCATACGTGTCGGGCAGTCCATCATCACCCGTCACGGCTCAAAAAAAAGCCCGCATGGCACGGGGCTAGTTTCCCAAACTGTCATTGATGGCGTATGCGTTGGCCAAATTTAAGACATTAAACCGTTCTTCAGTCGGTAGTTAAGGCCTGTTGTTGCATGAATGTTACTTTTAAGACTAATACCCCCCAGATAATTCGGACAGAAGCGTCGGGGAGTGATATTGTAATTTCTTCTTGTTCACAGTTTATGAAGGTTACTATTCCTATTATCAGATTCAAATGCCCGTCATGTCATGGATGTCAGTTCCGTTTATCGCCCCATAACATCACGCCAAAAAATCCCCACGGTGCTAACTGTATTTTCTGCAAAGCCGGAATGCAGGCCAGCGCTCAGACTCTTACTCACTAACACACTTCGACCGTAAAAACTCTTGATTGCCGCGAATGAAAATCGGGTGAGTCACTAACCCAGCACTTCAGCGCTGCAATCAGGGTGTAAAACTGCTCTTACCCCTCGCTTACCCCGACAATCAATCTTCTATTTAAGAAATCAATCGCTTACCCCGATAATCAATTTTCTATTTCAGAAATCAGTCGCTCACCTCAAATCACTCTTTTACCTCAACAATCACTCACGTATCCCTGACCGATTTCACCACGCGTTGGCTGCACCCACTCAGCGCTTCAGCAATCTTACTGGCCAACCGACGATCGCGCTGTCGCCGCGCCAGGGCTTCTGCACGGCGGGCTTTGTAACGACTTTTGCTGGTGCCATGTTGCTGACACGCTTTCCAGATGATCGTGGTCATCATAACCTCCTGATTTTTACGGCTGGCTGGTATTCATTCAGGGAAAATATGACCATTAAATCAGTTAACAGCATAAATATATCCCCTCCTAAAAACGATAGCCATAGTTATTATTAATATCAATGGTTATGATGAAAATAACTGTGCTTATAGGTTTAATTCATTGAATTTAAATGAAAAAATGTTTTTTTATCGCTTTTTTTACGCTTTATTCTGGCGATGTTATAGAAAGCTTTACTAATCTATTCAGTTGAATCAATGCGTCAAAACCCCTGTGCAGGTTAACTGTCACAGAGGGGGGAATTTGCGAGGAGTAACTGATGATATCTGTACTGCACAGAGTATCCGGAGGGCGATACAAGGAAACCATTCTGCAAGGGCAGGATGTCAGTACTTACCGTCTTAAATCACGGATCAGGAAGATTGCAACACCCGTCAGTTCTGACTCGTCAGAGAGCTCTACAGCGGGCAATCTGGGATCATCTACGGTTAAAAAACCATTAGAGGGGCCCTCAAGATAACGGTATACGGAGAGGCGGGAATTGACCTTTGCAATCACCAAATCTCCAGATTCTGCTGGTACTTCAGTGTCGATGATGACGATGCTGCCGGCGGTGGCTTCTGAGCAACCGCTGTTGCGGTCAAGAATATAGGCTCGCCAGCTCTTCTTCGCCTTTGCGCCATTAGGAGCTGAGACCACTTCTCCTGTTTTTCCATCTGGCCCCCAAACGGAAATAGTAGTACCACTCTTTACTTTGTCAATGGCGCTAATGGCGGAGGCGCCGCGCATCTCTCCTTCGCCGTTAGCCAGCCACTGTACGTTCACGTCGAGGGCGCGGGCAATGTCGACCAGTTTGCGGGAGCCTTCTGCTTCCCCTTTGGTCAGACGCCAGATTGTAGGCTGCGATACGCCGGAGGCTTTAGCTAAAGCACCCTGGGTAATTCCCATCATGGACATAGCCATGTTCAGTCGGTAAGCGAGTGTATTCGGTTTCATATACCAGAATTTATAGCGAAGGCTATTTTTCGTCAAACACGCTTTGCTATTGACGAAGATAATAGCTATTGCTATTAATTTATCATAAGCAATAGCAAGGAGGATATTCAGCGCCACGGAATGCTATCGGATTTACCGCTCTTTCACAATCTGGCCGCCCAGCCTAATCGCTGGCAACGCATCCGACGTCTTCGTATGACGCAGATTTATCCCGATATTTGGCTCAGATCTGCCGACTTGAACTTAGCAGGTGTTTACGAAAAGTGCCGAAGAGATCGGCTCGTTACCTGCCTGAATGCTGATTTAAGGAGTCATTATGCGAGACATCAAGCTATTACTGGAAAGCTGGGGCGGCTGGGCGGCCACCGATCGCAATGGTATCGGTTACTCTTCTGTTGCGGCCGGTTTCCGTGGTCTGATTACCTCCTCACCGGTTCCCCGTCCTATCTGCAGTGACAACGACGGCATTCTGCTCGACAGCTGCATCAGCCGTCTGAAAAAAAATCATCCTGATGAACATGCGCTGCTGGTTGCTCACTATCTGTTCAGAATTTCACTTCGCTCCATTGCCCGCCGACGCCGTTGCGCCGACGGCACCATTCGCAAGCAACTCCAGACCGCAGAAGGTTTTGTCGAAGGGGTGTTATCCGCGCTGGATATAACGCTTGAATGTGAAAAATAATTTATTTTCAGAAAAAGTGGTTGCGTACGCAATTACCGATCCATGATGTTAAAAAGGCAATTTAATCTTCACCCTTGAAGCACTTTCAATACCGGGGAATTCACTTTACATGAATTCAGGCTGGTGCCTGTTTTCGCATGAGGAGGTGGGGAATGAGTAAGATAATACAGATATTAACCTATGAAGAAGGATATAAGGATCGGCCTTATATTGACACTGAAGGTTATCCAACCGTTGCCTGTGGGATCGTTATCGGTCCCAAAGACGCTTCGCTGGTTAATTATCAATTTACCGTGCCAAAAACGGTGGGCGATATTTGGATGCAAAAAATGCTGGATGACAAAATTCAGCTGATGAATACGCGTCCTTCTATTGTCGCTGCATTGAAGCAATGTAATCCAGCGCGTGCCGATGTGCTGTACAGCATGGCCTATCAGCTGGGTGTTGATGGCCTGGCAGCCTTCAAAAATACGCTAGTGATGATCTCAAACGGTCATTTCGATGGCGCGGCGGAAGGCATGCTCAGCAGCTTGTGGGCACGGCAAACGCCGCAGCGGGCAAAACGACTGGCGCAGGTGATGCGCAGCGGTACGTATGATGCTTATCAGGGGGTTATATGAAATTCATTCTGTTTTTACTGATTGTGCTGGCGGTGATTTTCCTGGTCTGGTGGGTAAGCAAGCACGGCAAAATCGAGTTGGTCTCCCATACCAAACTGCTGTTTAAGACCTGGTCGGTCTGGCTGGCGTCAGCCGGTTCCGCCATCGGCGCCTGGGCCCAGTCATTCCCGGATTCCGCGATGAATGCCTGGACCGCATTACCGGAAGATGTGAAGACCTTTATGCCTCAGCACTATCTCGGTCTGGTGGCCTCTTTTATGGTCGCGATGGCGGTTATCGCCCAGTTTGTTCGGCAGAAAACGTTAGCCATACAGCGCCAGGCAACGGAGGGTAAAGCATGAGCACACTTCTTTCTCTTTTCACCGGCAGCTGGCATGGGCTGGCTGCAATCGGGGTGGTGTTTGCCGCGTTAATCGCCAGCTGGTTTGGCGGCAAAAAAATCGGCAAGGTGCAGCAAAAAGCCACCTCTGACGTCACGGCGGCAAAGCAGGAAGCCGATCGTGTGGCTATCGTCGCCAATAAACAGGCTCTGGATATTAAGGAGGTTAAAAATGTTCAGGACAGTAATAACGTGCTTACTGATGACGCTGCTCGTAACAAGCTGCGCGACTCAACATGGAACAGCCCACAATAGTCCTCAGCTTATTCAGGACTCCTCCTGTACGTTATTTTCACCCATCCGCACTTACGGTAAGGACTGGCAGGTCATTGATATCAGGACGGTGAAGGAAATTAACGTCCACAACGATACCTGGAATAAAGTTTGCGCAACTAAAAAGGAAGATTAACCCATTCACCCACAGGGAAAGGGTGATTTTATCCCTCAGGAGTTATGACTTATCTTTTATTTTTCCTTTAATGAATTTTTCATTTAGGCGATTCGCTACGGCTTATTGCCGCGGAGGTTATTATGATTGAAGTTAACTCATTTGCTGAATTAAGAACAACTGCACCTGCCAAAGCTGGCGATTTGGCTATTCTGCGCCGTTATTACGATAAGGATTCCACATTCCGTGGCGGCGGTGATTTTGTCGGTTTCCTCAGCGCCACGCCGCCGGCGGATGATTCAGGCACGCTGGCAGCCGGCAGCACTTTTTACTGGAAACGCGTCATTCACGATCCGGATGAACTCAACATCTATCACTTTGGCGGGAAGGGTGACGGCGTGACCGATGACAGTGGCGCCTTCAAGCTGATGATGAGCTGGGCGCAGACCTTTAATACCAACGCCAAGGATCTCGGTGTGCGCTTCCCGGCCGGAAAGTTCCTGATTAATCCCATCGATTATACCGGGACCGACGCCGCCTTCTTTTATATCTACGGCGATGACAATCCCCATGGTGCCATGCCCCGTACCACCATCGTGTCCAACAAATCCACCGCACCGGTGTTCAAAGTGCAGGCACGGCGTGTGGCCATCAAAGGCATCGCGTGGAATGGCCAGGCCACGGCGGATATCACCACCAATAAAGCGGCGATTACCTCGGCGATGTGTACCAACCAGCAGCCGTTTTTTGAAAATACCATCGTTGCGGGGGAGTCGGTGGTGATCAATCGCTTCAGGGCGTCAAACAATGGCGGCACGGTCATCAAGCTGTTGGATACCCTGGATTCGAAGTTTGACCAGATCTATACCTTAACCACCTATGGCCGGGTGTTTGATATTGGCTGGTCCGATACCGCGGCCGGTGTCTGGGATCACTCAACGGCGATTGAGTTAACCAATGCGAATTTCCAGACCGGCTATGGTGATGCAACGCTGTATATGCCGCGCGTCACGCAAGGTATTTTGCGCAACGTGTGGAGTGAGCATACGCGCTTCCCGGGCGACCTGAGTGATGGCGGCTGGACGATTGATACCCTGAATCTGGAAGACTGTGCCAATCCGTTCAACATGAACAATGGACGCGTGCAGATCCGCCAGCTGAACCTGCAATCCGGCGGTAAAGTCAGTCTGGATACTACGTCTCCTCGCTGGCTTTCAGGCTATGAATACGGCTGGCGTCGCGATGAGAGTTTTGGCTCAACCATGACCGGTTCGATGAAGGCGGGCTGGTACACCGGCTTCAAGGTGACCAATACCTCGACCAGCGACAAATGGTACAAGCTGGGCAAAATCAACATGCCGAAGGATAATCAGCAGTGGGTGGTGGAGATGATCAGCAAAGCCACTAACGATGTCCTGACGGGCACGGCGGGTAACCCGGTCACGGCGCTCTCTTCCTGTATGACCTGGCTGAATATCTCGCGTTGTTCAACCGCCATCTATGCTGACATTCAGCATAAAGGTTCCCCGGCGGTGCTGGACGTGAAGTTGAACCGCATCGGTGTGACCTACGCCGAAATCTGGGTCAAGCTGAAAGCCGCCAGCGGCGACATGATGTTCAACCTGAAATCGACCGGGCCGAGTCGTTTTGAGTCGGGCGAATGTAACCTGTTCACCCCGGATCTCAGCGAAGTGACCGACAGCACCACCATCGGCACCACCTCACCGAACGCCCGGATGAGCCTGCATAACGGGCTGGCGGGAATTGGCGCGAACGAGAAGGGGGTACTTACGGTGGCTACCGTGGCGGCCACCGCGCCAACCACCACTACGGCAGCGGGCTATATCACCGTCAACATCAACGGTACGGACCGCAAAATCGCCTATTTTTGACCTGTAAAACAGCAGCGGCCGCCAGTAATGGCGGCCTTTTTCAGTGTTTTACTTTGTTGGTTAAAAAATTGTTGTGAACTTCTGCGAAACGCAGCGGTCAGAATTGATGAGTAATTTTTTAACCCAGAAGGATAAACGCATGAGTGATAACACCGAAGAACGTAAATCTCCGACTGAACACGTACGCGATGTGACTTCTCAGTTAAAAGAAATGCGCCACTATGCCCAATCCAATGTGGAAACGCTTTCAGCTCACTGGCTGGCTTTTGATCAGGGTGAGTACAAACATCCCGAATTCGCTGAAAGAGTGAACGACTTGCTAACTAAGCAGGGTCAGCTACTGGATGAGTTAGATAAAAACATTCAGGATATGGAAATTGAAGCGAACCGTATCGACAACGAAGCCTGATAATTCAGACTGAGTGAACGCAACCCGCCACGGCGGGTTGTTTTGTTTTTGTGGCAGGCACTACAGCACGAACTCCGGGCTGACGCGGTTTCTGCCGCTGCTTTTCGCAATGTACAGTTGCTCATCGGCATTTTTGATCGACTCGTCCAGACTGCCCGCATCTATCACGTGCAAGGTACTGATGCCAATACTCACCGTCACGCTGAGGTTCTGCTCGTTGAGCATAATGGTATTGCGCTCGATGCTCTGGCGCAGCCGATCGGCCAGCAGATACGCTCTTGGCTGAGAAATCCCCTCTATCAACACCAAAAACTCCTCGCCTCCCATCCTGCTGATGATTGCCGTCTGTTGCAGCGACTGGCGGATGCACTCCACCGTCTTCGCCAGCACCTGATCGCCGGCCGCGTGCCCGTAGGTATCATTGATGTTTTTGAAACGATCGATATCCACCACGAAAACCGCGCCGTAAAAGCCGCTGGTTTTATTCTTGCGGGCAATCAGCGCGTTCAGCTGCGAGGAGAGGCCGCTGCGGGTCAGTGCGCCGGTGAGGAAATCATAATCCGCCCGCTTGGTAATGCGCGCCACCAGCTTTTTATTGGCGGTGGTACTCAATGCCACAATCAGCGGGCTGATGGTCATCGCGGCAACGCCCAGTCGGGCGGATGCCAGGCTGTCGATGCGGAAGAAATCATCGGAGCCCTGGATAGTCAGCACCTTACTGGCCACCAGGATGATTTCAGTGATACCGGTTAACAGCGTGAGCAGGCAGGTAAAGAAGATCGGATAGCTGACCGCACACCACATCAGCGCAGGCAGCGGGAAGATCAGGCTGCCGCCGCCGCCAACATAAATGCCGCACACGGTGGAAACCAGCAGCATCACCAGCGGCATCAGATTGCTTTCGCGGAGTTCATTGAACAGCTGGTCCAGCTCATCACGGCGCGGGAAGGTGATCACCAATGGCAGGATCAGGATCGACGTGGACACCTGTTCGCAGAACCACGAGATCCATCCTTGCATCAGGTCATCATGAAAATAACGCTGGCCGGCGAAGGAGCCAATGGCGGCACACACCGCGGCGGCGATAATGGAAGCCGGGAAGACGCGAATCAAGGCCTGCAGTCGTCGCGGATAGGGACGCGTCAGATAGGGTGACAGCAGCACCGCCTTGCCCACCGTCACAAAGGCGATATTCGCGGCATCCATTCCCAGCGAAACAACAACCGGGGTGCCGTAAAGCATATCGGCGGCAACCATGCCGAGATACATCGCCGGCAGGCTGGAAAGGGTATCGAAGCGAGGAAAACGGATCAGCACCCCTAATAACAGGGCATTACACGGCCAGAAAAGAGAAAGTGCCTGATAACTACGGCAATGCAGGCCCAGGGTCGCTAAACATAATGCGAGAAAAAATAAGAATATAACCTGGTCAAACTTATATTTATTAATTTGCATTTTTTATGGCTCAAGGTGCTTACCGGAGTCCGGCGAAGACTGTCTGCGCGGTAACTACCGTGTCATGTCCGACTGCGGCCGGCTCCGTGGTACACATTTCTCAGGGTGAAAAGTGTGTAAGGGTGGCATCCACTCGCAGTAAAGCCATGGTTTAAGAATGTTCTTAATTCGGCTGGTGTGCCGCTCAGAATATCGCTAAGGCTGTTTAATTTCAATCACTACCAGGCGTAACTGGCGTGAACAACATAGCTGACAGGTTAAGGGCAATCGCTAGCATATATATCGTAATAGCCTGTGATTTTCGAACGATAATCTGCTGCCCTTTTCGATTTGGGAGCATTCTTAGCAGCTAAAAAGCAGAAAAAGTTGTGGGGGCAAAATGCGGGTCATCGTAATCACTGGCCCGATTACAGGCCAGTGAAGGGGATTACAGTTCGTTCTTGATGCAGAATTCTTCCCAGCTCATGCCGAGTGCGGTCGCATGTTGACGCAGGTAAGCTTCAATGGCCTCCGCTGCGACCGCTTTATCCGGTTCGGCTAGCTGAATGGCGAACAGCATGCCGTCGAGCTTTTTCTCACGGGTGAACGCGGCATAGGCGCGGTCGGTTTGCATATCCTGTAACTGGGGCAGGGTCATGCCCAGTTTGGCCGCATCGGCGTCGGTGAGTTGAGCAATGCCGGTTTTGATTTCCGGGTGTGCTTCAAGAAAAAGAACGCGCGCGATGGCGTAATACTCTTCAATGCTTTTCATAAAAAATCCTGCGGTCAGTAATGGGCGCTAGTTTACACGGCTGCGGGCTGCGGTGAAATGGCGACGGTAAGGTCAGTGCCTGCGGGAATTGTTGCGGTAATTGTTGCGGTGAATAAGGAGAAATTATACCGTAGCGCCTGACTGCAGAATTTGGAACTGAAAATGAAAAAGTGGATGATTACGACCTTAGCCGCCGTCACGCTGGCTGGCTGTGCAGATATACCCAACTATCAGGGTGCAGTAAAAACCCCACCGCCGGCGAACCTGGTCGGAAACTGGCAGAGCATGGGACCACAGAAAGGTCTGGTCAGTAAGGAGGCGATTGCCAGCCTGATTATTACTGCGCAAGGCGACACGCTGGATTGCCGTCAGTGGCAGCGGGTGATTGCTAAACCTGGCAAGATCACGCTGTTTAAAGGCGACTGGGTTAACGTCAATAAAGACGTCCGGGTGATGCCGCTGGAGCTGGAAGGCACCGAGTTGCATTATGACAAGCTGGTTCTGCAGCGCGTCAATCAGCCAACGGCAGAGTGTCAGCAGGCGCTGGCCCATGAAAACGATGCGGTTGCTACTGCCACCAAAGCCAAATCTGCCGAATCCGGCGCTAAAAAGCACCATAAAGCGTCGTTCAAAAACGCCAAGTCTTAAGCAAAACAGGCCGTCTGAGGATCCCCAGACGGCCTGTTGTTATTTAGAAACTGCCGAATCGAGCAAATCACCTTCGGGTTGCCCAATCATTACCCGTCAGTCCGGGCGCTATTCCGTCAGCACCCACACGCTGACGCTGCCGGGATTGCAGCGGAACACCGCGTTCCCCTGTTCGTCAGCGGTAATGGTCTCCGTCTGATGGCCAAGATAATCCCGCCAGCTTTTCCCTGCCAGCGCCTCGCCCATTGGCAACGATTTTTCTCCTGCGTCACCATTTGACAGGATCACCACGCAGCCCGGCTGTTCTTCGGTTCCGCTGCGCGCGAACGCCACACAGTTGGGATGATCGAACCACTCGGTCTGTACGCCGTGCGCATACAGCTGACGGGCGCGGATCAAGGCTTCCAGCTCCGGGATCACCGGCATATCGATGTGGTGATTTTCGCCGTCGCCACCTTCATCTTCATAGCTGGCACCGAACAGATCCGGATAGAACACCACCGGAACACCCTGTTCCCGCAGCAGGATCAGCGCGTAGGCCAGCGGTTTGAACCAGGGTTCGACCGGCGCTTCCAGCGACTGCAGCGGTTGCGTGTCGTGGTTGGCGACGATGGTCACCGCATGCCAGTGATCTTTCTCAACCAGGGTGTCATTAAAAATCTGGCTAAGGTCGTAGCTGGCGCCTTCGCGGGAGGCATTGTGGAATTTCATCTGCAGCGGGGCGTCGAACAGCATGGTTTTGCCCTCGACCTGATGGATGTACTGCTGCAGCTTATCCACTTCGTGCGACCAGTATTCCGCAACAATAAACAGCGGTTGTTCAGCGACTTCCTGAATATGCTCAATCCACTCTTTATAGAACCAGGCGGGAATATGTTTGACCGCATCCAGCCTGAAGCCGGTGCAGGGCAGTTGTTCCAGCATCCAGCGCGCCCAGTACTTCAACTCTTCCGTGACGGCATGATTGCGGAAGTCGATGTTGGCACCCATCAGATAATCGAAGTTGCCCAGTTCATCATCGACCTGATCGTTCCAGCCTTCGCCGGTGTAATCATTAACGATTTTGAATACGCCATTTTCGTCGGGGTTTTCGATGTAATCAACGCCGTTGAAGCACTTATAATCCCACACAAATTTTGAATACTGGCCCGCGCGGACCGGGAAGGTAAATTTGGTCCAGGCATCGGCTTCGAAGGCTTCAGGATCGATCTCATCGCGGTTGTCGGGGTTGGTGCGGTTAACCTGAATACGTTCCTTTTCATCTGCCCCCATTTTATGGTTGAGCACCACATCCATGATCACACCAACCTGGTGCGCGCGAAGGGCGTCCACCGCGGCTTTCAGCTGTTCTTTGTCGCCATACTTGGTGGCACGCGAGCCTTTCTGATCGAACTCGCCCAAATCAAACAGATCGTAACTGTCGTAGCCGACGGAGTAGCCGCCGGATTCGCCTTTATAGGCAGGCGGCAACCAGACGTCGGTGATGCCGATTTCAGCCAGTTTTTCCGCTCGTTCGGCGGCTTCGGGCCAGAGTTTACTGCCGTCGGGATAGTACCAATGGAAGAATTGCAACAGGGTCGAATTAGGCATGTCCTTGCTCCGGGTGTTCAGGCTGGGATCTGAAGTATGGAGCAGGCGGAGAGAAAAGCGCGGGTCAGAAGCTAAAAAAGTTTAGCGTTCTGCCCGCCGGCTGGTGTGAGTTGAATTCATACTGAAAAAGGTCTTTTTATGCGCCTTGTGATCCCTGCGGGAACAGCACAACACCCTGCATTCCGCTATAGGCTTTATTCACGGATTTCTGCCGGGTTGCCTGGCCAATCAGCGAGGAGAGCTCGCTCATCCGCGACTGCAAAAGGCTTTTCACTTCGGCTTCGTTGTTAAGAATATGGCGCAGCACAGGACGCAACTGATCCTGTGTCTGATCCGGAACAGGGGAAAGCTTGGTGCTCTCCGCCAGTATTTCTACCGCACTGACGTAATCGACTTCCATTTCAATGAGTTCATCCCATTTACCTTCGCTTGCCAGGCGCAACATAGACTGGCTGAGGACTAATAACTGTTGGTAAATCGTGAGCAGCTGCGGAGCAATATTCATTTAAACGGCGTCCTGAAGGGCGTTAGTTGCAGAAACTTCTTTCCAGGCATCGGCAATGTTGCGCAGCAACGTTTCGACTTCCAGAATCGCTTCGGCGTCATTATGCAGATTGGCTTTAAGCAGCCGGTGGACCATATAGCGGTAAAGACTGGCAAGATTATCAGCAAGTTCATCGCCTTTATTCTCATCCAGACCCTGCTTAAGGCCGTTCTCAATAATGTTGATGGCTTTGGAGAGCGACTCTCCTTTGCCAGCAATGTTGCCATCCAGCAAAAATAACCGGGCACGAACCAGGGCGCTAAGCGCCCCGTCGAACAGCATGGTGACCAGTTGATCCGATGTGGCGCTCATCACTGCGCTTTCCACACCGATTTTTGCATAGGCTTTGGTACCGCTTGCGCTATACATTTTGTCTCCTTATGACGATGAACTGCTTGAGCTGCTGGTAGTACTGAACTGCGACGTCAGATAGCTACTGGTACTGTTCAGTTTGCTCATCATGACATCCAGTGCGGTGAACTGGGTTTTGTAACGCGCGATGGTGGCATCGATGCGCGTGCTGGCCGCGTTGTACTGCGTGGTCAGGTTATTCAGCGTTTTGCTGACGCCATCTGTCGCCGCCTGCAATATGCCGGTGCTGGATAACCAGCCGGTGATATTGGTGGCGATGGTGGTCGCGATACCGTTGGTTTTGCCATCACCGATAATCATTGCCTTCACGCCGTCCGGATCGCTGGTCAGTGCCGTTGACAGCTTGTCGTCGTCCACCTCAAGCTCGCCAGTAGATGGGTCTGATGTGACACCAATCTGCGACAGTGATTTATAGGTAGAAGAGCTTTGCGCATTGGTCAGCATGGTCTTTAGCTGCGACTGAATAGTACGCAACGTACTGTCACCTAACAGGGCGCCGTTGCTGGTGTCCTGGGTATCGGTACCAACATCAACAGCGGTATATTTGGTCAGGCTGGCAAAGCTATCCTGCAAAGTATTGTACGCAGCGACCCAGCTGGTAATTGCGCTGGAAGCCTTTGAAGTATCGCTGGTAATAGTCAGCGTCTGGTTTCCGGTAGTCACGTCACTCAGGTTCAGCGTAATCCCTTCCAGCGCATCGCTGATGGTGTTGCTGCTGTTCTCGATTGCCACGTTATTCACGGTCAGCTGTGAGTTTTTCGCCTCGACGCTCTGCGTCATATTGCTGCTTGAGGTACCGTCGTAGCTCAACATGCTCTGAATGGCGCTGTCGCCGGTCACAGCAATGGTCACCGCGTTGTCAGTCCCAGTTTCTTTCGAGGTCATCGACAGACGATAGCTGCCGTCACCGGTTTTAATAATACTGGCGGTCACGCCGGCATCAGACTTATTGATCGCGTCACGAATGCCGGTCAGCGAGGACGTGCCTGCAGGAATAGAGACGCTAACCGCCGCATCACCTTTCGCATTCTGGAAGGTAAGGGTGCTGTCAGAGGTGGCCAGCGCCGTGGTGTTGCTGGTCTGCACTGCTGACGTCAGCGTTTGTGCGGCGGCCAGCTGGCTGACGCTTACCGTATATTTACCGGCGACGGCACCCGCAGCAGTCGTGGCGCTAAAGGCGCTGGAGCTGCTGGTGGTTTTGGTCGAGCTAAACAGGTCGGCATTGTTCAGCGTGGTGTTTGCGGTTTGAAAGGTGGTCAGCGCGCTTTTCAGCGTGCCGTAAGCACTGAGTTTGGCTGTATAGGAAGACTGCTGCGTAGAGATAGGTGTTAATGCAGCCTTCTCGGAAGTTTGCAGACTGTCCAGTATAGAAGCTAAATCAAGGCCTGAGCCGATACCCAACGTAGAAATAGTGGCCATAGATGTTTCCTTAATAGAGTCAACACGGAGAATGAATACCGTGGTTATCGGCCAGTGATGAGTAAAGTTTACGATTTTTTGCGCAGGGGTAATTCCACGAATAGCGGTAATAGAGAGGGGTATTTCAACGAGTAGGGAAGTGGAGAAAAAATTGCGGTTGGGAGTAAAAAAATTCTAAAGGTTAGTTAAGTGCTGACGATAATAAGTTTGACGGCGATGAAGCCGGGCGGCAAACAAGCCCCACTCCCTTAACAAGATTCGATTTTAATAGGAAACTTTATCATGGCACAAGTAATTAATACCAACAGCCTCTCGCTGATCACTCAGAACAACATCAACAAAAACCAGTCTGCTCTGTCTACTTCTATTGAGCGTCTGTCTTCTGGTCTGCGTATCAACAGCGCAAAAGATGATGCAGCTGGCCAGGCAATTGCCAACCGCTTCACTTCTAACATCAACGGCCTGACTCAGGCTGCTCGTAACGCCAACGACGGTATCTCTGCTGCGCAGACTACTGAAGGCGCACTGTCAGAAATAAACAACAACTTACAGCGTGTTCGTGAGCTGACTGTACAGTCTCAGAACGGCACCAACTCCGATTCCGACCTGTCTTCAATCCAGGACGAAATCAAATCCCGTCTGGACGAAATTGACCGCGTATCTGGTCAGACTCAGTTCAACGGCGTGAACGTGCTGGCGAAAGACGGCAAAATGTCTATCCAGGTTGGCGCTAACGATGGCCAGACTATCGATATCAACCTGCAGAAGATTGACTCGACTACCCTAGGTCTCTCTGGCTTTGCGGTAGACAAATCATCCTTGAGTTTGAGCGATTCAATCACTCAGGTTGGTGCAAGTGGAGCCCTTAAAGATGTGGACTTGTCCGCAGTAGCTACTGGCCTTAAGGTTGACGCCAGTTCATTAACGCTCCACAACGTACAAGATGCAAATGGTGCTGCGACTAAAACCTATGTAGTGTCTTCAGGTAACGATAACTACGCAGTTTCAATCGATGATACTACTGGTAAGGTCAATCTTAACAGTACCGATGTTAAATATACTGATACTGCAAACGGTGTCACCACCGCAGCAACTTTGACCGGAAAATATACTAAGGTTGGTTCTGATGGTAACGGTGGTTTAGTCGGATATGTAACTGTTCAGGGCAAAGACTATTCAGTTGACACTGCTGCTGCCGGCGCAGAAGGTACCAAGGCCCTGAAAAACAGTGGTGGGGCAGCTGGTTCAGTCAACCAATCAGTTGATATTAGTGATATTTCTCCAACTACAGGCACTAACGCCAGTCTTTATACCGGCTCAGCGACTTCTGACCCGCTGGCTCTGTTGGATAAAGCGATTTCTCAGGTTGACAAATTCCGTTCAAGCCTGGGTGCGGTACAGAACCGTCTGGATTCAGCGGTAACTAACCTGAACAACACCACCACTAACCTGTCTGAAGCACAGTCACGTATCCAGGATGCTGACTACGCAACAGAAGTGTCTAACCTGTCTAAAGCACAGATTATTCAGCAGGCTGGTAACTCGGTCTTGGCTAAAGCTAACTCCGTACCACAGCAGGTTCTGTCTCTGCTGCAGGGTTAATCAGCTAACTGAATATCATAAAAAAAGGCGACCATTGGTCGCCTTTTTATTGAAGAAATATTTCGATTTTGAGCGAGAATAGCTATGAAAGAGATTTCCGTCATTGAACCCCTGTTTGTTACATCATTCAAGTGCATTGGTAGCGAATGTCGCGATCATTGCTGTAAAGGATGGGATATCACGCTGGATAAAACCACGGTGAATCGCTACCTAAAAAGTTCTCAGATTGAAATCAGAAATATTGCTTCGGGAAACATTATCACGACTAAAGAGAGTTTCGCAAATTGGGGCAAGATGAAGCTATCAAAAAAAGGAGACTGCGCCTTCCTGGACGAATCCAGTCTGTGTAAAGTACATAAGAATTTAGGTGCTTCGGCATTGAGCACTACATGCTCTACGTACCCCCGCCAACAGAAAACATATAGAAGCGAAATAAATAAAAGTATTACGTTATCATGCCCGGAAGCCGCAAAAAAACTTCTTTCAGAACAGGATGCCATGCTGTTTTCCTGTGCCTCATCGATTCAGGGAAAACTAAACAACATGGCAAGCGTTGACCAGGAACAACGATTGGTTAACCTTATGTGCGCTAATTTGATTAAAGTAAGTCAAGCTAATGTAGCTAACGGGCTATATGGCATCGCTATACTTCTTGTCCATTTTGATAAAATGAAAAGTGAGGACAGGTTTTCTGCTGATGTGCTTGAACAGGCATACCTCGATATCATTAATTCGATAGAGCAGGGTGGGGTTTCCAAGTCAATTGCTGAGTTAAACAGTAACCACGAATTGCAGTGGGCTTTGCTAATGCGTATGCAAACCTATTTTGGCGCGAAATTTAGTGGGCGTGCATTGAGTACTTTCAATCATTACCTTGAAAAGTTAATTTACATTCAAGCTTCGGGAGCGGAGATCAATGATGTCGCTTCCTCAATGAAGCGCCTTGACTCGGTATGGAGTGCGAAAGTTTCACCATGGCTCTCCGAGCGTCCGCACTTGATGAGTAATTATTTGCAATATCGTATCTATAATGATGTTTTTCCTGGCTATGAAGGTCGTTCTCCTTTGGCTAGCCTTTATCTTCTTACTGCCGAATGGTTCTTGATAAAGTCGCTAATTTCGGCATGTGCAGAGCTTGTGGGTGATGTCCATGAAGAAGATGTTATCAATATCATTTATAGTTTCCATGCTGTGACTAAACACAGTTCCACCTCGACGGCAGCATTCTTCGAAGAAATTGATAAAGTTAAAGTTAATGATGATTTATCTCTCATCTTCTTGTTGAAATGAGTGTTTTTTTCAATCAATTAAATTTTTCACATAATCCCGCGCTCGCGGGGTTTTTTATATCTGGAGTGTCTATGCGCTTCAATGTCGATCTTACACCTGGGGACTTGCTGACCTTTGAGGAGATAGCGCAGCGCTATGCGTTGAAATATCCCGAAGAGAAGGAGCTGACGGCGCGTGCGCTGTTAAGCCCCTCGACCAGCTACCGCAACCTGGTGATCCGCGCGGTGTTTGCCAATGAAGAAACCAACAGTCCGTTAGAAGACCTGTTGTTCGTCTCCAATGACAACGAGCGCAAAAACTACCTGCGGCGATTTGAGTCCTATCTCAAACAGCAGCAGTCCTTCTTCTATTTCCGCCGCACGGCAGAAGCCAAGCAGGAGAACCGCTGGAAGGTGATGGGCGAAAGCCAGGTGTACGCCATGCTGGACCCCGCGTCGGCAGCGGCACAGAACCTGATATCGAGCCGGGGCTATAAACTGTCGCTGATGCGTAAAGAGGGCGAGGATGACTACTGGCAGCTGTTTGATGCCCAGGCGCATCCGTGCTTCACCGTGTCGCGGCGTATTCAGTTTGTGGTGGTGTTGACCAGCCCGTTACTGAAACTCCCGGCCGGGGTGATTGCCGGCACCCAGGTGGGCAGACAGGTGAAAGCCAACGTCTGGCAGCGCGCCAGTCAGGCGGAATTTGCCGCGTCGGTGAAAGCCCGTTATGGCGCCTGCGTCATCACCGGCACCCGGCTGATGGAGCACAGTCAGTATCCGTGGGTGGAAGCCTGTCATATTGATACTCAAGAGAATGACGATGGTTTCCTGCAGGACAACAGCGTCGACAATGGCCTGTTTTTGCGCAGCGATTTGCAACGGCTGTTCACCAGTCGCTTGCTGACCATCCATCCGACAACCGGAACGGTGAACTTCCGCCACGGTTTGCAGGAGGAAAGTCAAATAAGTGCGTTTTATCAAGAGATTGACGGCAAGATCTGTGCGCTTTGGCAGCAGGTTCCTGCCGCCACCCGCGAGAAACTTCATCCCCTAAGGTAAATCCTCAGCAGGCGGTTGCGCAACGCGCCGCCTTTTTAAACAAAAATGAAATAACCCGCCTTTAGTACCGCTATTCAGCCAATCAATCTCCCCTACAGAAACGGATAATCATGCCGATAACTTAACTAACGCAGGGTCGTCATCGTGAATGATCTCTATACCGCCGATGGTGTGATGGACAAAAACTCGCTCTGGCAGCGATACGTACCGCTGGTGCGCCATGAAGCGTTGCGCCTCCAGGTCCGGCTGCCAGCCAGCGTGGAATTGGATGATTTGTTACAGGCAGGGGGAATTGGTCTGTTGAATGCCGTGGAGCGCTATGACGCGTTACAGGGCACCGCCTTTACCACCTACGCGGTACAGCGCATCCGTGGCGCGATGTTGGACGAACTGCGCAGCCGTGACTGGGCACCTCGCAGCGTGCGGCGTAATGCACGTGAAGTGGCCGGCGCGATGCACAAGGTCGAGCAGTCGCTGGGGCGAACGGCGACCGAGCAGGAAGTTGCTGCATCGCTCGATGTTTCATTACAGGAATACCGGCAGATCTTGCTGGATACCAATAACAGCCAGTTGTTCTCCTACGACGAGTTTCGTGAAGAGCACGGCGATACCGCAGAACTGGTGACAGATGGCCACGAAGAGGCCAATCCACTGCACCAGTTAATGGAAGGGAATCTGCGCGAACGCGTCATTGAAGCGATTGAAGCCTTACCCGATCGCGAAAAGATGGTTCTGACGCTCTATTACCAGGAAGAGCTGAATCTGAAAGAGATTGGCGCAGTGCTGGAAGTGGGTGAATCCCGCGTAAGCCAACTGCACAGTCAGGCGATTAAACGCCTGCGCGCCCGGTTAACGGGAGCGCGCTGACGGAGTCAGTATTGCACTCTCAACACCAACCGGGGACTCTCAGATGGGATCCAAAACTAAAATGAGGCCGTTGAGCCGCTATTTGAAAGACTACAAACACAGCCAGAGTAACTGTTCACATTGTGGCAAAGTACTGGACCGCATGGCGTTAGTGTTTCGCGGTCAGATAATAAATAAAGAGGCCATAGCCCGGATGGACCAGCTGATCGACGATCAGGTCTGGTTAAAGCTCCAAAACGAACTGACGGCACTGTGCCGTTTTTGCAGTGATATCTACTGCAACACGCATCCGAATTATTTCGATATTATGGCGTTCAAACAGTATCTGTTTGAACAGACCGAAATGAGCCACAGCACCATTCGCGAATACGTCGTTCGCCTGCGCCGCCTTGACGATATGCTATCGGCGCGCAACTTCCCTGCTGAAAAACTCAGCGGCAACAGCTGGCACGAATGCCTGGAAAATGATTTACCGGATGCCGGTAATAATAACTATCGCATTGCTCTGCGCAAATATGACCAGTTTTTAGGCTGGCAGCGCGCTTAAGGTGACATCAACTCACTCTTTTACGTTACCTTTTTGCTATCTTCTGTAAGACTGTAAGGATAACTGTTAGCGCCATCTCAGGAGGCTGCATTGTCCTTACATCTTTTACCCTCATTCCCCAAGCTTGAGCTGCTGGGTGCGCCCACGCCGCTGGAGCATCTGCCACGCCTGTCTGACTACCTCGGCCGCGATATTTTTATCAAACGGGATGACTTCACGCCCGTTGCGCTCGGTGGCAATAAACTCCGAAAACTCGAATTCCTCGCCGCCGATGCCTTGCGTCAGGGGGCCGATGTGCTGCTTACCGCTGGTGCGATTCAGTCCAACCACGTGCGTCAAACCGCGGCCGTCGCGGCTAAGCTCGGTCTGAAATGCGTGGCGCTGCTCGAAAATCCACTCGCCACCACTTCGTCAAATTACCTGTCTAACGGCAACCGTCTGCTGCTTGATCTGATGGACACCGAAGTGGTGATGGTCGATGCGCTGCACGATCCTGCGGCACAGCTCGAAGAACAGGCGACGCGGCTGGAAGCGCAGGGCTTTCGTCCCTATATTGTGCCCGTCGGGGGATCGAATGCCCTTGGCGCGCTGGGCTATGTGGAATGTGCCCAGGAAATGGCGCATCAAATCGAAGGCGTGGTGGATTTTGCTGCGGTGGTCGTGGCGTCTGGCAGCGCCGGCACCCATGCCGGGCTGGCGGTGGGGCTGGAAGTGCTGATGCCCGAAACCGAACTGGTCGGCGTCACCGTCTCGCGTAAGGCGGATGAACAGCGGCCAAAAGTGGTGGCGATCCAGCAGCAACTGGCGGCCTCGCTGGAACTGACGGCCAGCGCACCGATCACCCTGTGGGATGAGTATTTTGGCCCGCAATACGGCATGCCGAACGAAGAGGGGATGGAAGCGATCAAGCTGCTGGCCCGTCTTGAGGGGATCTTCCTTGACCCGGTCTATACTGGCAAAGCAATGGCCGGATTAATTGACGGTATCTCGCAGAAACGTTTCCGCCGTGAAGGACCGATTGCTTTCGTCCATACCGGCGGTTCACCGGCGCTGTTTGCTTATCATCCTTCGGTCTGAGCTGGAACGAAATAATCTTTGCAGGCCGCTGGTATTCACGCGGCCGCTCGAATAAATTCTGCGGGTCGGAATCTAATAACACAGTGGAGTCTTTATGAATTTATCTCTGGTACGTCGCCGTCTGGTGATGGGAGCCGTGTCGCTGGCGCTGGTGGCGGGCTTTTCAGTCAACGCCTTTGCGGCGGATGAAAACCTGCTCAGCAAGGTAAAAGAGCGCGGTTCTCTGTTAGTGGGTCTGGAAGGCACCTATCCGCCGTTCAGTTTCCAGGATGAAAACGGCAAGCTGGCCGGTTTTGAAGTGGATTTCGCTGACGCGTTGGCGCAGCACCTGGGCGTGAAGGCCAGCCTGAAGCCGACCAAATGGGATGGTATGCTGGCGTCGCTGGACTCCAAACGCATCGATGTGGTGATCAATCAGGTGACCATTTCCGATGAGCGTAAGAAAAAATATGACTTCTCCACGCCGTACACCATCTCCGGTATTCAGGCGCTGACCAAAAAAGAGAATGCGGCAAGCATCAGCAAGCCGGAAGATCTGAGCGGCAAGAAAGTCGGTGTTGGCCTGGGCTCTAACTATGAGCAGTGGCTGCGCGCCAACGTGAAGGGCGTCGACATCCGTACCTATGATGATGACCCAACGAAATATCAGGATCTGCGCGTAGGCCGTATCAATGCGATTCTGGTGGATCGCCTGGCCGCCCTGGATCTGGTGAAGAAAACCGGCAATACGCTGGCTGTCGCCGGTCCGGCATTCTCCCGTCAGGAATCGGGTGTGGCATTGCGTAAAGGCAATACCCAACTGCTGGACGCGATCAACAAAGCCATTGCGGACATGCAGAAAGACGGCACCATGGCTAAACTGTCTGAAAAATGGTTTGGCGCGGACGTGACTAAATAATGCAGGAAAGTATTCAACTGGTGCTGGATTCAGCACCTTTTTTATTGAAGGGTGCCGTATTTACCCTGCAGCTGAGCATCGGCGGCATGTTCTTTGGCCTGTTGCTCGGCTTCATTCTGGCGATGATGCGCCTGTCGCGTTTCTGGCCGATTTCATGGCTGTCGCGCTGCTACGTGTCGATTTTCCGCGGCACGCCGCTGATCGCCCAGCTGTTTATGATCTACTACGGCCTGCCGCAGTTCGGCATTGAGCTGGATCCGATCCCGTCGGCGATGATTGGCCTGTCGCTGAATACCGCCGCTTACGCTTCCGAATCCCTGCGGGGTGCCATTGCCTCGATCGAACGCGGGCAATGGGAAGCCGCATCCAGTATTGGCATGACGCGCTGGCAGACCATGCGTCGCGTTATCCTGCCGCAGGCGGCCCGCACCGCGTTGCCGCCGCTGGGCAACAGCTTTATCAGCCTGGTGAAAGATACCTCACTGGCCGCCACCATCCAGGTGCCGGAGCTGTTCCGTCAGGCACAGCTGATTACCTCGCGTACGCTGGAAGTGTTCACCATGTATCTGGCTGCGTCACTGATTTACTGGGTGATGGCAACCGTGCTCTCCATCCTGCAAAGCAAGCTGGAAGACCGCGTTAATCGCCAGGATCGGGAGTCGAAATGAGTGCCATCGAAGTCAGAAATCTGGTTAAACAGTTTAACGGGCAGACGGTGCTAAATGGCATCGATCTTGAGGTCAAATCCGGCGAAGTCGTGGCAATTATTGGCCCCAGCGGTTCCGGTAAAACCACGCTGCTGCGCTGCATCAACCTGCTGGAAGTGCCGGAAAGCGGCACGATCCAGGTTGGCGAGATTAAAATTGATGCCGCACTGGGCATCAACAAACAGAAAGAGCTGGTGCGTCGGTTGCGTCAACAGGTGGGGTTTGTCTTCCAGAGCTTCAATCTGTTCCCGCACCGCTCGGTAATGGAAAACATTATTGAAGGGCCAACCATCGTTAAGCGCGAACCGAAGGCCGAGGCGATTGCCCGTGCCCGCCAGTTGCTGGAGAAAGTCGGTTTGCAGGGCAAAGAAGAGAGCTACCCGCGCAAACTGTCCGGTGGACAGCAACAGCGCGTAGCAATTGCCCGTGCGCTGGCGATGCGTCCTGAAGTGATCCTGTTTGATGAACCGACCTCGGCGCTGGATCCGGAGCTGGTGGGCGAGGTGCTCAGCACCATTCGCGCGCTGGCAGAAGAGAAGCGCACGCTGGTGATCGTTACGCATGAGATGAGCTTTGCCCGCGACGTGGCTGACCGGGCGATCTTTATGGATCAGGGCCGCATTGTGGAGCAGGGCGACGCCAAAAGCCTGTTTACAAATCCGCAGCAGCCGCGTACCCGGCAGTTCCTTGAGAAATTCCTCAATAATTAATTCCCTCATCTAATTTCCTCCTCGCCGGGTTCCCCGGCGAGTTATTTTTCGTTTCCCCCGTTTCTGCCATTCGCTTATTACTAAGGATTATCTTAATTACGCCCGGCGCTTATTTGGCTTAATGACTGAGATAACGCCCGAAATCGCTTAGCTGACTGATAATCACCGTCGTTATCAGGCCAATTAGGAGTAACCCCATGGCCTTTTCGTGGACAAGAGTTAATAATTCCTAAAGTTTTACGTTAATTTGGGTTAAATGCTATGTCTGCTTCTGGGTCTTCTTCAACTAAAAATGAAGTTTTATGGATCAATACGCTGAAGGGCGGTTGTATTCTATTGGTTGTTTTGCATCACACTATTATCACTACTTTCGCCCCATCTTTACAATATCTTACCGCCGGCGTCTTGCCAGCGGAAATATGGATCGCGTTTAATAAGTACCTGTCGCCATTAAGAATGCCAGCGTTCTTTTTTGTTTCTGGTTTGCTGGCAATCAGTGCCATTAATAAAAAGTCCTGGAGCGAGGTTTTTACTAAAAAATTCAGCAATATTTTTTACCTGTATATCCTGTGGGGCGTGATCCAGTGGGTCAGTATCTACAATATTTCAGCGAATTTGATTGGAGAGAAACTCTCCACGGCTAAGAACGCAGCCTACGCTGAAAGCCCGCAGGAATTCGTGAAATTGCTGTTTTTATCGATGACCAGCCTGTGGTACCTGTACGCGCTGGCGGGGTATTTTGTGGTGGCTAAGCTGTTCCATCGCCAGAAGATGGCGTTGATAGTGGCGGCATTGCTGATGAACTATGCCACGCAGTTCAGCCTGGTGCCAGGCTGGGGACCGGCAAGCGTGGTGCAGAACTTTGTCTACTTCCTGTTAGGGGCGTACTTCAGCCACTACCTGGTCGAGCTGAGTTTTATGAACCGACGCAACGTGCTGATCCTCAGTGCCTTCGCCCTGACCGGCGTCGCGCACCATGCGGTGGGACTGTATAAGAACCCGTTCTACTGCATGCTGTCGATTGTGTTTGGCATTGTGCTCTGTCGGGCGCTGAACAACCGATTCAATATGGCCTGGCTGAACTGGATTGGCCGTAACACGTTACAGATTTATGTTTTGCATCGCATTTTTATCGAACTGCTGGGACTGAGCGTGCTGACGCTGGCCGTGCAGTACAACCTGTTCGATAACAGTGCGTTTTCACTGATTTGGGCGTTGACGCTTCCGGTGGTTGCCGTCAGTACCTGTACTGCTGTCTCGTTGCTGGTCTGGTCGCTGCTCAATCGTGGCCCTGGTCGGGCTCTGTTCCTCTATCCGGTATTGATGAGAAAAACAAAGCCTAAACCCGATATCGCCAGCAATCACTGACAGTCTCCATTCAGGGCCGATAATATCGGCCCTGAATGTTTCTGAACCACCGCATTACCCTGTACCACATAATAATAAAATTACACTCAGCACCGGGAAAGATGCTGCCACTGTTTTATAAAAATACGACGATAACAGCTGGAGTATTATAATGAAACCTACTCAAAAGAAAGATATCGCCTGGGTGAATAGCCTGAAAGGCGCTTGTATATTGTTGGTTGTCTTATATCACGTTGTACTACCAGGTTATGCTGATATGGTAACGCATTTAACCGCCGGTTTTTTCCCGGCGAAATTATGGGTTGCTTTTAATAACACACTCTCACCGCTTCGAATGCCTGCGTTCTTCTTTGTCTCCGGTCTGCTGGCGGCCAATGCCATTGTCAATCGTCCCTGGAAACAGGTATTCACCAGTCGCGTCACCAATCTGTTCTATCTCTATTTTCTGTGGGGACTGATTCAGTGGCTGATGATCAACGGCGTCTCCGGTGAAATCATGGGCGATCACCTCTCCGACAACATCAACGCTGCCTGGGCTTCCACGCCGTGGGAGTTTTTGAAGCTGATGCTGCTGGCGATGAGTTCTTCCTGGTATCTCTATGCGCTGGGCCTGTTCTTTGTTTTTGCCAAGCTGTTCCGCCAGCAGAAGGTGTTGATGATGCTGGTGGCGGCGGCACTGAACTATGCGGCGATAGTGAAAGCCATCCCCGGTTGGGGACCGGAAAGCCTGTCGCAGTATTTTATCTTCTTCCTGTTTGGCGCGTTCTACAGCAGTACGATGATCCGCTGGAGCGAGTGGCATCGCAGTAATGTGCTGCCGTGGGCCGCGATTGGGGTGCTGGCGGGCATTCATGCAATGGTGGGATTACCGAAAAGTCTGTTTATGTGCGTCATCGCTATCCTGTTCTGCATCGCCGCGTGTCGGGCGTTGAACAGCCGCTTCTCGATGAACTGGTTAAACTGGATCGGTAAAAACACGCTGCAAATCTACGTGCTGCACCGTATTTTTATCGAGTTCTTTGGCATGTCGGCGATCCTGTTTGCCGTGCATCACCATCTGTTTGCCAGCAAAGCCTTCTCGATGGTGTGGGCGGTGGGCTTCCCGATCGCCATGGTCGCGCTCTGTTCGGGCTGCTCGGTGGCTATCTGGACGCTGCTCAATCGTGGAGTCGGCAAGAACCTGTTTATCTACCCGAAGCTGTTACGGATGAAGCTGAACGTACAGTAAGGGCGTCTGCTTTCAGGCAATAAAAAACGGGGCGAATAATCGCCCCGTTTTGTTTTCCGTTATGCCGCTTAGCCAATGGTCATCAGGCTGGCATTGCCGCCGGCCGCGGCGGTGTTAACGCTCAGGGAACGCTCGATCAGCAGACGTTCCAGCAGCAGATTGGTTTCCCCGCGCGCAAAGCCCTGTACCGACACAATCGGCCCTTCACGAGAGGCGACGGTTTCACATACGGTGCGTAACTGATCGGCGTCACCGTGATAGATCACCGCGTCAAACGCTTCGCTGGCCGCCAGCGGCTGCGCGCGCAGGCTGATGCGTTTCTGCACCTCAGCAGGCAGGGATTTCAGCAATGCGCGGTGCAGCTCATCATCGCTCCAGATCGCCTGGCTACCCACGGCAGTCACCCCAGCCAGCTGGATCAGCGCATCCTGCTCATTATCCGCCAGGCACAGGACATGCTCTCTTGGCAGCAGCGCAAAGGTGTTGCGCTCGCCCGTTGGACCCGGCAGCAGGCGGACGGTGCCGCCCTGACCCAGCTCGGCAAAGCGAGCGCAGCAGGCCGCAAGTTCCGGTTTGTCTTTCGCCCATTCGGTCAGCGCCTGGTGGGCGGCTAACAGCGTTGGACGCAGGGCCGCATCGACCGGACGTTCGCCATCCTGACGATCGAGGGTCACGCGCAGCGCGCCATCCGGGCGGTGCGATAACAGGCGATAGAGATACAGCGGGCCACCGGCTTTCGGTCCGGTGCCGGATAAGCCTTCGCCGCCAAATGGCTGAACGCCCACCACCGCGCCCACCATATTACGGTTAACGTAGAGGTTGCCGACGCGGGCATGGTTGGTGACCTGCAGGATGGTCTCATCAATACGCGTGTGCACACCCAGCGTCAGGCCGTAACCCGAGGCATTGATCTGCTCAATCACCTGCGGCAGGGAACTGCGCGCGTAGCGCACCACGTGCAGCACCGGGCCAAACACTTCTTTATCGAGGTCGCTGACGCTGCCGAGTTCAATCAGCGTTGGCTGGATAAAGGTTCCGCTCTGCCACTCTTTGCTGTCTTCCTGGCTGGCGTAGGCGGCCTGATAAACGGTCATGCCTTTGCTGCGCATGCTCTGAATATGACGTTCGATGTTCTCGCGGGCTTCGGCATCAATCACCGGGCCGATATCGGTGGACAGGCGTTCAGGATTGCCCATCCGGCACTCGGCCATCGCCCCACGCAGCATTTTCAGCGTGTGGTCAGCCACATCGTCCTGAATGCACAGCAGACGCAGCGCGGAGCAACGCTGTCCGGCACTGTCAAAGGCCGAGGCGACAATATCAATCACCACCTGTTCGGTCAGCGCGGAGGAGTCGACGATCATCGCATTCATCCCGCCGGTTTCGGCGATTAACGGCGTCGGGCGGCCTTGTGGATCGAGACGACCGGCCAGATTGCGCTGCAGTAAGGTGGCCACGGCGGTAGAGCCGGTAAACATCACGCCACGGACGCGCGCATCGCCCGTCAGCTGCGCACCGACGGTTTCCCCCAGGCCTGGCAGCAGTTGCAGCGCGCCGACCGGCACGCCCGCTTCATGCAGCAGCGCCACGGCTTCGGCCGCCACTAACGGCGTCTGTTCCGCCGGTTTCGCCAGCACGCTGTTGCCGGCGGCTAACGCTGCCGCAATCTGTCCGGTGAAGATCGCCAGCGGGAAGTTCCACGGGCTGATACAGACCACCGGACCCAGCGGGCGGTGGGTTTCATTATCAAAGTCATCACGCACCTGGCCGGCATAGTAATGCAGGAAGTCGACCGCTTCACGCACTTCGGCAATGGCGTTGCTGAAGGTTTTACCGGCTTCACGCACCAGGATCCCCAGCAGGCGCTGCATCTGGCCTTCCATCAGGATCGCCGCGCGTTCCAGAATGGCGGCTCGCTCCTGCGGCGGCGTGGCGAACCAGATTGGGCCTGCACGGGTAGCCGCATCCAGCGCAACCGACACCTCGGCTTCGCTGGCATGACGAACGTAACCGACGATATCGGTCGGCTCTGCCGGGTTAATCACCGGCAGCGATTCACCGGCTTCCAGCTCGCCGTCAATCATTGGCACAGCCTGCCACGGCTGGATCGCACTGTTCAGCAAGGCGCTGGAAAGCGACGCCAGGCGATGTTCATTGGCCATGTCCAGGCCGGCGGAGTTCTGTCGCTTCTTGCCATACAGATCGCGCGGCAGCGGAATCTTCGGATGCGGTAAGCCAATCGCCCCTTCAACCCGCGCCATTTTCTCCACTTCTTCCACCGGATCGGCCACCAGATCTTCAATCGGCAGGGTGTTATCGGCGATGCGGTTAACAAAGGAGGTGTTGGCGCCATTTTCCAGCAGACGACGAACCAGATAGGCCAGCAGAGTTTCGTGGGTGCCCACCGGCGCATAGATACGGCAGGGACGGTTTAACTTGCCGTCCGCCACTTTGCCTACCACCTGTTCGTACAGCGGTTCGCCCATGCCATGCAGGCACTGGAACTCATACTGGCCAGGATAGTAGTTGTTGCCCGCCAGCTGGTAAATCGCTGCCAGCGTGTGGGCGTTATGGGTGGCAAACTGCGGGTAAATCAGGTTTGGCACCGACAGCAGTTTGCGGGCGCAGGCCAGATACGAAATATCGGTGTACACCTTGCGGGTGTATACCGGATAGCCTTCCAGACCTTCGACCTGGGCGCGCTTAATTTCGCTGTCCCAGTAAGCGCCTTTCACCAGGCGGATCATCAGGCGGCGACGGCTGCGTTGCGCCATATCGATCAGCGAATCGATCACAAACGGACAGCGCTTCATATACGCCTGGATCACAAAGCCAATGCCGTTCCAGCCTTCCAGCTCCGGTTCAAAGCAGAGTTTTTCCAGCAGATCCAGCGACAGCTCCAGGCGGTCAGCTTCTTCTGCATCGATATTGATGCCGATGTCATAAGAGCGGGCCAGCAGCGTCAGCGATTTAAGGATCGGGTACAGCTCGGTCATCACGCGCTCGTACTGCGCGCGGCTGTAGCGCGGGTGCAGGGCGGAAAGCTTGATCGAAATGCCCGGACCTTCGTAAATGCCGCGGCCGTTGGAGGCTTTACCGATGGCGTGAATCGCCTGCTGATAGGACTGCAGATAGGCTTTGGCATCCTGCGCGGTCAGCGCCGCTTCGCCGAGCATATCGTAAGAGTAGCGGAAGCCTTTCTCTTCCAGCTTGCGGGCGTTGGCCAGCGCTTCGGCAATGGTTTCACCGGTGACAAACTGTTCGCCCATCAACCGCATCGCCATATCCACCCCTTTGCGGATCAGCGGTTCGCCACTTTTACCGATAATGCGGTTCAGCGAGCGGGACAGGTTGGCTTCGTTATGGGTGGACACCAGACGGCCGGTAAACAGCAGTCCCCAGGTCGCCGCATTGACGAACAGAGACGGGCTGCGGCCGAGGTGTGAATGCCAGTTGCCGTTGCTGATTTTGTCGCGAATTAACGCGTCACGGGTCGGTTTATCAGGAATGCGCAGCAAGGCTTCGGCCAGACACATTAACGCCACGCCTTCCTGCGAGGAGAGTGAGAACTCCTGCAGCAGGCTTTGCACCATGCCAGCGCGTCCGGTTGCACCTTTCTGGTGCCGAAGCTTCTCCGCCAGCTGATGGGCGAGGCGATAGGTTTGCTGTGCCAGCGGCAGCGGTAAACGCGCCTGTTCCAGCATCATCGGCACGGCTTCCGTCTCTGGCCGACGCCATGCGGAGGTGATGGCGGCGCGGTTTACCGACTGCGGCAGAATATGTTCCGCAAATTGCAGGAACGGCTGGCGTTGCTCGTCTGCCGGGGCTTCATCGGTTTCCTGGGTCACCGTCTGCAGCGGGATCTCAGGCAGGGCATGGCCACTTTCCAGCTGCTCAAGATAGTTAAAGATCGCCTGCTTGATCAGCCAGTGTGGGGTGCGGTCAATCTGGCCTGCCGCCAGCTTAATGCGCTCGCGCGTGGCTTCATCCAGCTTCACGCCCATGGTAGTTGTGCCCATGCCTGAGAACTCCTTAAAAAAAATGACAATGTTGGCAAGCAATATCACTGAAGTTGCAACTTTGTGCAACCGTGTTAAATGTGACGCCGTTTGCAGAGTTTGAAACCGATTATTTAAAAGCGGCATGGATATTGTTGCAAGAATCCGGCCAAGGTTGAAAGTGACCGATTTCCCTGGGCTGTATGGGGGTTTAGTACAGGTGCAACCGGTTAAAATGTGATCCAGTGCAACCTGTTAAAACTCCGCCTGTGACGAAGGGTGAAATTGCTGTAACTGCTGTGTTAAATCGTTTGTGCGTCAAAGCGGTTTACGGCAGGATACCCCGCGCTGAGCCAGGGAGGTAGCGCCGCGACGTTCCAGCGGTGACTACGGATAGCTCCAGTGGTTGCGCATAAACAATAATAAGTGGAGAACCTGAATGACTCTGAGTACACCAATGATGGTGACCTTTTGTGTTTATATCCTCGGCATGGTGCTGATAGGTTTTATTGCATACCGGTCTACAAAAAACTTCGATGATTACATCCTCGGCGGTCGCAGTCTGGGTAGCGTGGTCACCGCGCTGTCGGCGGGCGCATCGGATATGAGCGGCTGGCTGTTGATGGGGTTGCCGGGTGCCATTTTCCTGTCGGGCATCTCAGAAAGCTGGATTGCCATCGGCCTGACCATCGGCGCCTACCTTAACTGGAAAATTGTCGCGGGCCGTCTGCGCGTGCAGACCGAGCATCACGATAACGCCTTAACCCTGCCAGACTTCTTCTCCAGTCGTTTCGAGGACAAAAGCAAAATGCTGCGGGTGATCTCAGCGCTGGTGATCCTGGTGTTCTTCACTATCTATTGTGCTTCTGGCGTGGTTGCCGGTGCGCGACTGTTCGAAAGCACCTTCGGCATGAGTTATGAAACCGCGCTGTGGGCCGGTGCTGCGGCCACCATCATCTATACCTTCGTTGGCGGCTTCCTCGCCGTCAGCTGGACCGATACCGTGCAGGCCAGCCTGATGTTCTTCGCGCTGATCCTGACGCCGGTGATGGTGATTTTCGCCGTCGGCGGTCTGAGCGATTCGCTTAAGGTGATTGAAGCGAAGAGTATCGAAAACCTCGATATGCTGAAGAACCTGAACTTTGTCGCGGTGATTTCGCTGCTGGGTTGGGGACTGGGCTACTTCGGGCAACCGCATATTCTGGCGCGCTTTATGGCGGCCGATTCCCACCGCTCAATCCGCAGTGCACGCCGCATCGGCATGATCTGGATGATCCTGTGTCTGGGTGGGGCGGTTGCAGTGGGCTTCTTCGGCATCGCGTATTTCCAGAACCATCCGGAGCAGGCCGTGGGCGTATCTGAAAACGGCGAGCGCATCTTTATTGAGCTGGCGCGTATTCTGTTTAACCCGTGGCTTGCCGGTATCCTGCTCTCCGCTATCCTGGCGGCGGTGATGTCGACCCTGAGCTGTCAGCTGCTGGTGTGTTCAAGCGCACTGACGGAAGATTTGTACAAAAACTTCCTGCGCAAAAACGCCACTCAGCGTGAGCTGGTGTGGGTAGGGCGCCTGATGGTTCTGCTGGTGGCGGTGATCGCCATTGCGCTGGCCTCGAACCCGGAGAACCGCGTGTTGGGACTGGTAAGCTACGCTTGGGCGGGCTTCGGTGCGGCGTTTGGTCCGGTGGTGCTGTTGTCGCTGATTTGGAAGCGTATGACCCGTAACGGCGCGCTGGCAGGCATGATTATCGGTGCGGCAACCGTACTGATCTGGAAACAGTACGGCTGGCTGGATCTGTATGAAATCATCCCTGGCTTCCTGTTCGCCAGCCTGGCAATTTGGATCGTCAGCCTGATGGGCCGCGAGCCAAGCGCTGCGGCACAGCAACGTTTCGAAGCAGCAGAAATCGAATACAACACCAAATAAGTCAGCGTTTAGCACCGGGCGTCGCACTGACGCCCGGTCGGTTGACTGCCGTTCACTCTTCGCACGCCCCGTTTGTATCCGCTACAGCACCGCCGCGCCCCTTCTCGCAGATTGCGAAAATACCCACGATGCCTCTTGTTTTTTCGTTGCCGATAATGATAATCGATATCGTTTTGATTTACGTTTCTTTACCGCAACTGAAATTCTTTCACACTCGAGGGTGTAGGCATGTTTGTTCCATTTCTCATCATGTTACGCGAAGGCCTGGAAGCCGCGCTGATTGTCAGCCTGATCGCCAGTTACCTGAAGCGTACCCATCGCAGTGAATGGTTTGGCGCAATGTGGGTGGGCGTGTTTGTTGCCGCCGCACTCTGCCTTGGCGTTGGCTACTTTATCAACGAAACCACCGGCGAATTCCCGCAGAAAGAGCAGGAGCTGTTTGAAGGGATCGTGGCCGTGGTGGCCGTGTGTATCCTGACCTACATGGTGTTCTGGATGCGCAAAGTGTCCCGCAACGTCAAGGCCCAGCTGGAAGATGCCGTGGACAATGCGTTGCAGAAGGGCAAAAGCAGCGGCTGGGCGCTGATTATGATGGTGTTCCTGGCGGTTGCCCGTGAAGGCCTCGAATCGGTGTTTTTCCTGCTCGCGGCGTTCCAGCAGGATGTGGGCATTGGTCCACCGTTGGGCGCCATACTGGGCCTGGCGACCGCGATTATCCTCGGCATGCTGATCTACTGGGGCGGCGTGCGTCTTAACCTGGCGACCTTCTTCAAGTGGACCAGCCTGTTTATCCTGTTTGTGGCCGCCGGTCTGGCCGCCGGTGCAATCCGCGCCTTCCACGAAGCCGGACTGTGGAATCATTTCCAGGACATCGCCTTTGATATGAGTAATACGCTCTCCACCAGCACCCTTATCGGTACGCTGCTGGAAGGGATGTTGGGCTACCAGGAAACGCCAAGCGTCAGCGAAGTGGCGGTCTGGTTTATCTATTTAGTTCCTGCGCTGCTGCTGTTCTTTATGCCAGTGCGTCCACAGGCTACGGCAGTGCGTACCACACGCTAAGCCTTTGTCCGCGCCTGTTTTGCAGGCGCGTAACTTTTTCACAGGGATTTACTATGACTCTTCGTTTTCGCCAGCACGCGCTGAATGCTGCGCTCGTGACTTTGCTGACCGGTTCTGCCGCTGCGATGGCCGCTGATATTCCGCAGGTTAAAATCAGCGTGAATGACAAACAGTGTGATCCAATGAACGTCACGGTGAACGCGGGTAAAACCCAGTTCATCATCCAGAACAACAGCCAGAAAGGGCTGGAGTGGGAGATCCTGAAAGGGGTGATGGTGGTCGAAGAGCGTGAAAATATCGCGCCTGGCTTTACCCAGAAGCTGACGGCGAATCTGGAAGCCGGTGAATATGACCTGACCTGCGGCCTGTTAAGCAACCCGAAAGGCAAGCTGATCGTCAAGGGCACTAACGCGCCATCTGACGGAAAGCCGGACGTGATGCAGTTGGTCGGACCGATTGCTGAATACAAAACCTACGTCACCAAAGAAGTGGTGGAACTGGTTGCCGGCACCAAAGCCTTTACCGATGCGGTGAAAGCGGGCGATATCGAAAAAGCCAAAGCGCTGTACGCACCGACCCGCCGTCATTACGAGCGCATCGAACCGATTGCCGAACTGTTCTCTGACCTGGATGGCAGCATCGACGCCCGTGAAGACGATTTCGAGAAGAAAGCGGAAGATCCTAAGTTCACCGGTTTCCACCGCATCGAGAAAGCACTGTGGGGCGATAAGAGCACCAAAGGCATGGAGTCCTTTGCGACTCAGCTGAACACCGACGTGTTGGATCTGCAGAAGCGCATTGACGAACTGGCCTTCCCGCCAAGCAAAGTAGTTGGCGGTGCGGCGGGTCTGATTGAAGAAGTGGCCTCCAGCAAAATCTCCGGCGAAGAAGATCGTTACAGCCGCACTGACCTGTGGGATTTCCAGGCTAACGTTGACGGCGCGCAGAAAATTGTTAACCTGCTCCGTCCAATGCTGCAGAAGGCCGATGCGCCTCTGCTGGCGAAAATCGATGCGAACTTCAAGAAAGTGGACGGCATCTTGTCAAAATACCGGACCAAAGACGGTTACGAATCTTATGACAAGCTGACTGACGCTGACCGCAATGCAATGAAAGGCCCGATCACCACACTGGCGGAAGACCTTGCTAAGCTGCGCGGAACGCTGGGACTGGATTAACTGTAAATGGCAAAATCTGTGGATGACGCGGCACTGCCGTCGCGTCGTCGTTTATTAAAAGGCATGGGCATCCTTGGGGGGGCCTTTGCTGTAAGTGGTGGCTGTCCGGTGCATGCGGCACCGGATGATAAATCCTTCTCGCCAGGCGCCTTGTCGCCTTCGGCAAGACAGGAGGCACAGCCGTTCTATGGTCTGCATCAGGCGGGCGTAACCACACCTCAACAGGCTGCGATGATGATCGTGGCCTTTGACGTTTTGGCGACCGACAAAGCGGATTTGCAACGGCTGTTCCGCTTGCTCAACGATCGCATTGCCTTCCTGACCAAAGGCGGCAAAGCGCCGCTGGTGACCAATCCACGCTTACCGCCAATGGATTCCGGCATTCTGGGAGATGATATTTACCCGGATAATCTGACCATTACGGTGTCGGTGGGGCATTCGCTGTTTGACGAGCGCTATGGGTTACAGGCGCACAAGCCGGTGAAATTACAGGCAATGACGCGTTTTCCTAACGATGCGTTGGATGCCCGTCTGTGTCACGGCGATCTGCTGCTGCAAATCTGTGCCAACACCAATGACACGGTGATCCATGCCCTGCGCGATATCATCAAGCATTCGCCGGATCTGCTTAGCGTGCGCTGGCGTCGTGAAGGTTTTATCTCTGACCATGCTGCGCGTAGCAAGGGCAAGGAGACGCCAATCAATCTGTTGGGCTTCAAGGACGGTACGGCGAATCCGGATACCACCAACCAGCCGCTGATGGACTCGATTCTGTGGGTCACCGCCGGGCAGGGCGAACCGGCCTGGACCGTGGGCGGCAGCTATCAGGCGGCGAGGATAATCCAGTTCCACGTTGAGTTCTGGGACCGCACGCCACTGCGCGAGCAGGAGACGATCTTTGGTCGCGTGAAGCACAGCGGTGCGCCGTTAGGGATGCAGAACGAGCATGATGTGCCTGACTATGCCAGCGATCCTGATGGCAACGTCACGCCGCTGGATGCCCATATACGTCTGGCAAATCCCCGTACGCCTGAAACGCAGAGCAATTTAATGCTGCGTCGCGGCTACAGCTATTCGGCGGGGGTATCAAACGCGGGTCAGCTGGAAATGGGCCTGTTGTTTGTTTGTTATCAGCATGATTTAGAAAAAGGTTTTCTCAGCGTGCAAAAAAGACTGAACGGTGAAGCCCTCGAGGAATATATCAAGCCGATTGGCGGGGGATATTTCTTTGTGCTACCCGGTGTCCAGGATGATAAGCATTATCTTGGGCAGTCTTTGCTGGAAGCCTGATAGTTTCATTAAAGAACCTTCTGCTTCGTTGTGAAGCGGGAGGTTATTTTTTAATCAGTTGTTTTTTTCCCCCCTTTTTACTCCTCCCAGTGCAATTATCGATTCAGAAAAACCCGTAAGAAAAATCCATCTCGTTGAATTGCATCGTTATTTAATTTCTCACAGCCAGGGTGCGAGCTATTAACCGATAAAATGTTACGTCAGACGTAAAATAGATGTTGCATTGATCCTGAGATCTGTAGCACCTTATTAACAGCGGGTGTTTAAAGTGTTGACATGTCCACCACGGAGATCGCGAATGGTAAAGTGTTGTAACGGACAGATGTACCATAAACAAAGTTTCGCGGCTCCATGCGAGGGCGCTACTCCCGCTTCAACTTTCTCTTCTCTCTTATATTCTAACGGCCAACTTCTTTCTTTTTCAAACCGGTGCACAGCTGCGCTCAAACACGGCTATGCGCTAACACAATGGCCAGACAAGGCTTAAAAGGAAGCCACCGAAACCTCTAAAGCGTTCACGTAATCGCATCGATTTGCAGGTGCGGGAAATGAAACCAACTGTAAGGTGCCACTATGGGAAGACAGAAAGCAGTGATCAAAGCGCGTCGTGAAGCAAAACGTGTGCTTCGTAGCGATTCACGCAGTCACCGTCAGCGTGAAGAAGAATCGGTCACCTCGCTGGTGCAGATGGGTGGGTTAGAGTCAATTGGCATGGCGCGTGATACCCGTGACCATTCCCCGATTGAAGCCCGAAATGAAGCTCAGGCGCACTATCTTAAAGCCATAGAAAGCAAACAACTGATCTTTGCCACAGGCGAAGCCGGTTGCGGTAAAACCTGGATCAGCGCAGCGAAAGCGGCTGAGGCCCTGATTCATAAGGATGTTGACAGGATTATTGTTACGCGTCCGGTGTTGCAGGCGGATGAGGATTTGGGATTCCTCCCTGGAGATATCTCAGAAAAATTCGCTCCGTACTTCCGGCCAGTGTATGACGTTCTGGTTAAACGTCTGGGCTCTTCCTTTATGCAGTATTGTCTGCGTCCCGAAATTGGCAAAGTGGAGATCGCTCCCTTCGCTTATATGCGTGGACGAACGTTTGAAAATGCCGTGGTGATCCTTGATGAGGCGCAAAACGTCACCGCCGCCCAGATGAAGATGTTTCTGACACGCCTTGGGGAAAACGTCACCGTGATTGTGAACGGCGATATCACACAGTGTGATTTGCCGTCCCATGTGAAGTCGGGTCTCAGCGATGCGCTATCTCGCTTTGAGGACGACGACATGGTCAGCGTGGTGCGTTTCGAGAAAGAAGATTGCGTACGTTCACAGCTCTGCCAGCGTACGCTTCTCGCTTACGGCTAAGAATCTGACTAGCTGAACCGAGCCCGGATGAAAGTCCGGGCTTTTTTATGCAAATAAAAAGCCTGAACGGGAATATGTGCTGAATTTTTTGCAAAAAAAAAGTCTGAACGTGAATTCAGACTCCTCTTCGAATATGGTGGTGAGAGAGGGGGATCACGAGGCACATCCCTGTGCCTCGCCCTTCGGGCAGCAGAGCTGTGCAAAACGGCTGTCCTGCCGTTTTGTCGAACCCTGTCGAGGCTTCTCACCCCTCTCTCCTGAATTTTATGCAAAAAAAAAGTCTGAACGTAAGTTCAGACTCTTCTTTAAATATGGTGGTGAGAGAGGGGTTCGAACCCTCGATACGTTGCCGTATACACACTTTCCAGGCGTGCTCCTTCAGCCACTCGGACACCTCACCATATTTTTACTGCTGCGTCCCAGAGGGGCGACGGGGCGCTACTA
This sequence comes from Erwinia sp. QL-Z3, assembly GCF_004551645.1. NCBI lineage: Bacteria > Pseudomonadati > Pseudomonadota > Gammaproteobacteria > Enterobacterales > Erwiniaceae > Erwinia > Erwinia sp. QL-Z3. The sequence goes on along the minus strand of NZ_CP037950.1, from coordinate 4,230,195 downwards.
TAGGCAGTCGCAGGGAAGTGGTCAAGCAGAATTTTCTTTGCTTCTATCAGCTTATCCTCAATTCACTCACTGATTTATCCAGAAAGTTCACAGAAATCAGGTCATAAAACTGACATCAACTAAACACAAAAATGTCATGGTTGTGTCGCAGACTGGCTCCCTGAAATGTTTAGCAAAACTTACTCATGGAGCCTTGAGTTTATGAACGTTAAAAGCCTGTTTACCCTGTCTTTGGTTGCCTCTGTTATCTCTTCCTCCGCCATCGCCGATATCGCCACTTACACCCGTGCCGCGCAGGGCGATATCACCCAGCCTGGCGGTGCCCGTCGACTGACCGGCGACCAGACCGACGCGCTGAAAGCCTCGCTGAACAGCAATAAAGCCAAAAACGTAATCCTGTTGATTGGCGATGGCATGGGCGACTCTGAAATTACCGCAGCACGTAACTATGCCGAGGGCGCGGGCGGCTTTTTTAAAGGGATTGATGCGCTGCCGCTAACCGGGCAATACACGCATTACGCGCTGGACAAGAAAACCCATAAACCGGATTACGTCACTGACTCTGCCGCATCAGCCACCGCGTGGAGCACCGGGGTGAAATCGTATAACGGCGCAATCGGCGTGGACGTTAACGGCAACGATCATCCAACCATTATGGAAATGGCGAAAGCGGCGGGTAAAGCAACGGGCAACGTCTCAACCGCTGAGCTGGAAGATGCGACGCCAGCGGCGCAGATCGCCCATGTCACTTCGCGTAAGTGTTATGGCCCGGAAAAAACCAGCGAGCTATGCGCCAGTAATGCGTTAGAAAAAGGCGGCAGGGGATCGATTGCTGAGCAGCTGCTGAATGCCCGTGCGGATGTGACGCTCGGCGGCGGCGGTAAAACCTTCAGCGAAACCGCGAAAGCCGGCGAGTGGCAAGGCAAGACGCTGGAAGAGCAGGCTAAGCTGCGGGGTTATCAGTGGGTCAGCGATCTTAACGGCATGACGGCCATTACCGAGGCGAATCAGGACAAACCGGTGTTAGGTCTGTTTGCTCAGGGCAACATGCCGGTACGTTGGAAAGGGCCGAAAGCGACCTGGCACGGCAACGGTGAAGACAAGGCGATAAGTTGTGAAGTGAATGCCGAACGTCCGGCAACCACGCCGACGTTGGCGCAGATGACCGACAAAGCAATTGCGTTGTTGAGCAAGGACCAGAATGGCTTTTTCCTGCAGGTTGAAGGCGCGTCGATAGATAAGCAGGATCACGCTGCCAACCCATGTGGTCAGATTGGTGAGACGGTCGATCTGGACGAGGCGGTACAGAGGGCGCTGGAGTTTGCCCGTAAAGACGGTAACACGCTGGTGATTGTGACGGCTGACCATGCGCACTCCAGCCAGATCGTTGCCAATGACAGCAAAGCGCCTGGCCTGACGCAAACGCTGAAGACCAAAGAGGGGGGGGTTATGACCCTCAGTTACGGCAATTCTGAGGAGGATTCTCAGGGCCACACCGGCACGCAGTTGCGTATTGCTGCTTACGGTCCACATGCGGCTAACGTTGTCGGGCTGACCGATCAGACCGATCTGTTCTACACGCTGAAATCGGCGATGGAAATCCAGTAACTTTTTCTGGTTAGCCTGGGGGAGCTTCGCTAAGCTGAATCAGCGACTCCCCTTCAGGAATAATGTCATGCGGCAGAGCTTGTTACGTGTACGCGATGGTCAGGGCGCCACCGTGTCGTTTTCTGAATTACTGTTCGATCTGATTTACGTCTTCGCCGTTACCCAACTTTCCCACTATTTGCTGCATCATCTGACGCTGGTCGGCGCGTTGCAGACGCTGTTGCTGTGGTTTGCCGTCTGGCTGGCCTGGCAATATACCGCCTGGGTCACCAACTGGTTCGATCCGGAAACCCGGCAAATCCGTCTGTTGTTGTTCGCCATTATGTTGCTGGGGCTGTTTGCATCTTCAGCCTTGCCTGAAGCCTTTGGCGAAAGGGGATTGGTGTTTGCCTTATTCTACATTGCAATGCAGGTTGGCCGTGCGGCGGTGACGCTGTTCTGGTTGCCGGACAATCATCTGTTACAACGTAACTTTCAGCGCATCTTAGGCTGGATGGTAATTTCCGCGGTGTTTTGGCTGATTGGCGGTCTTGTAGAGGGGAATGCGCGGATGGTGTGGTGGGCGATCGCCATTGCCTGTACCTACATTTCGCCGATGATAGGTTTCTGGTTGCCGGTGTTAGGGCGTTCAAATACGTCCAGCGAGTGGACGATTGAGGGCCATCATCTGGCGGAGCGCAGTCAGCTGTTTGTGATTGTGGCGCTAGGGGAGACCATTCTGATCACTGGTGCGACATTGAGTGAGCTGGAGCGTTGGGATGCGCCGGTGATCATTGCCTCATTGGTGGCATTTCTTGGCAGTCTGGCGATGTGGTGGGTCTATTTTGACTCCAGCAGTAAAGCGGGCAGTCATGCGATCCAGCAGTCGGAAAACCCGGGACAAATGGGGGCCTGTTATCATTATGTGCATGTGGTATTGGTCGGTGCGATTATCGTTTGTGCGGTGGCGAACGAGTTGGTGATCGTCCATCCCGACGGGCATATGGATGCCAGCGCAATAGCGGTTTTGTTATTGGGTCCCGCCGCCTATCTGGCCGCAAACGGCATTTATAAAACGATGGTGTACCGGCGTTTCCCGCTTTCGCACATTGCCGGGTTGGTGGCTCTGTTGGCGCTGTTACCGGTTTGTTTTATCACCGACAGGCTGATGATTAACGGATTAACAACAGTGGTGATGATCGCCGTCGCCGGATGGGAAAGCATATCGCGAGGGAAGGGAGTGGCTTAAGGTCAACATCGGGTTGGGTGGCACGGCGTCGGCATTACTGAGGTCAACACCGGGTCGGGTGGTAGGGCGTCGACATAGAGCGCCTTATCCGAGGCGCCGTGAATCCATCCCTGGAGGCTTGGCTGCGGCATCCCTGCCGCAGACACTCGGCTAAGGCGCTCTGTGCCGCCACCTCATAGCATTGGTGTCGGTGGGTGGACTGGTGGACGCACGAGGCAAAACCGGGTCGGGTGGCACGGCGTCGACATTGCGGAGGTCAACACCGGGTTGGGTGGCACGGCGTCGGCACAGAGCGCCTTATCCGAGACGCCGTGAATCCATCCCTGGAGGCTTGGCTGCGGCATCCCTGCCGCAGACACTCGGCTAAGGCGCTCTGAGCCGCCACCTTATAGCATTGGTGTCGATGGGTGGACTGGTGGACGCACAAATCAAAGGAATGCATCGAAGAGGGTTTTGACCTGTGTGTCCACAATCAAGCATTCGATACTGAAGCTTAGGGGAAGGGAGAGAAGGTTGATAGCGAGTCTTCGGCGACAGGGATGTCGCCGCTGAGCCCCCAGGGATGGGTTCACGGCGACTTTGCGTTCAACCTTCTCTCCCTGACCTGCTACCACAGTTAGCAGACGACTTACCCTAACTTCAGGCAAAAAAAAAGTCTGAACGTAAGTTCAGACTCTTCTTCAAAAATGGTGGTGAGAGAGGGGTTCGAACCCTCGATACGTTGCCGTATACACACTTTCCAGGCGTGCTCCTTCAGCCACTCGGACACCTCACCATATTGTTGTCGCAACATGGTTGCTGACGGGCGCTAATGTAGGCAAAAGCGCTGCCGCGGTCAACTCCCTTTCTCCACTTTTCTGCGCGTTTAGCCAGTTTTGCAGCAGTTTGCTGCTTAAATCACCAAAATCCCCACTAACCATAACGAAACGGCCTATCCGCTGTTAATAACCCCATACGTCCATTGCCGATCCTGACGAATACTTCATCGCGATACTATTGGTATCGCAACAATTTTTGCTTGCCAGACGCGCTGTTTTCCCCGAGCCTTGAGAAAAAACAGGAGAGCAAACGTGGATATCATTTTTTACCATCCGTCATTTAATGCAGAAACCTGGATCGATGGCCTGCAACAACGCCTGCCCGACGCCCGTATCCGCCAATGGACACCCGGCGATGATGCGCCTGCCGACTTCGCGCTGGTGCGCCAACCTCCTGTCGCCATGCTGCAAGGTCGTAAAGGACTGAGAGCAGTATTCGCGCCCGGCGCGGGCGTGGATGATATTCTCGGCCAGCTGCGCCAACATCCTGAAATGCTGGCTAAAGAGGTGCCGCTATTCCGCCTGGAAGACACCGGCATGGGCCGACAGATGCAGGAATACGCTGTTTACCATGTTTTAGGCTGGTTCCGCCGCTTCACCGAATATCAACAGCAGAAGGCACAGTCGCTGTGGAAACACCTGCCTAACTACAGCCGCAAAGATTTCAGCATAGGTATTCTGGGCGCGGGCGTACTGGGGCAGAGCGTGGTAGAAAGCCTGAAAAGTTGGGGCTTTCCGGTGCGTTGCTGGAGCCGTTCACCAAAAGACTTGCCGGGTGTCACCAGTTTCCATGGCGCGGAACAGCTGGGCGAATTCCTGGCCGGCAGCCAGGTGCTGATTAACCTGTTGCCCAACACGCCACAGACCGAAGGGATCCTGAACCGCAGCTTGCTTAGCCAACTTAAACCGCAGGCATTCTTGCTTAACCTCGCCCGTGGCGCGCATCTGGTCGAAGACGATCTGCTGGCGGCGATCGAAGCCGGTGAGGTCAAAGCCGCCGCGCTGGACGTCTTCGTACGTGAGCCGCTCGATACTTCCCATCCGTTCTGGACGCATCCGGATATTGCCATCACGCCGCATAATGCCCCTGTAACCTTGCCAGACGAAGCTATGGACTCTATCGCGAAATCGATCGCTACCCTGGAAGCCGGTGAAATGCCTGGCGGTCTGGTCGACGTGACCCGCGGTTATTAAGTCAATCAGGGGCAGGAATGCTATTCTTGCCCTAAGCCTAAAGGAGAATGTTATGTACCCCGTTGACCTTCATATGCATACCGTTGCCAGTACTCATGCCTACAGCACACTCCGCGACTACGTGGTGCAGGCGCAAACCTGTGGCGTCAAACTGCTGGCGATCACCGATCACGGCCCGGATATGGCCGATGCACCGCACTACTGGCACTTTGTGAATATGCGCGTCTGGCCACGTGTGGTGGATGGCGTGGGCATCCTGCGCGGCATCGAGGCTAACATCAAGAATACCGACGGTGATATTGACTGCACCGGGCCGATGATGGGATCGGTGGATATCGTGGTGGCGGGCTTCCATGAACCGGTGTTCGCCCCGCGCGATAAGGCCACGCATACCGAAGCGATGATTGCGGCGATGGCCAGTGGCAATGTGCATATCATCAGCCATCCGGGCAACCCGAAATACCCGGTCGATATCCCGGCGATTGCCGAAGCGGCGGCGAAATATAACGTCGCGCTGGAGTTAAACAACTCCTCCTTTACTCATTCCCGCCCGGGCAGCGAACCTAACTGCCGCGCAATCGTCGCGGCAGTGCGCGATGCCGGCGGATGGATCTCCTGCGGATCGGATTCCCATACTGCGTTTACCCTCGGCAACTTCGAACACTGCCTGCGGATTATGAAGGAAGTGGATTTCCCGGAAGATCGCGTATTAAATGTTACCCCACGCCGCTTGCTGGATTTCCTCGAGCTGCGTACCGGCACCAAAATTGCTGAATTTGCTGATATGTGACATTGTCACAATTAACCTCTGAATGGACTGACCGTCATGAATGAATTCTCTATCATCTGCCGTATTCTTGGCTCGCTGTACAACCGCCAGCCGCAGGATCCGTTGCTGGTGCCGCTGTTTACGATGTTGCGTGAAGGCAAACTGCAACAGCACTGGCCGCTGGAGCAGGATGAGCTGCTGATCCGCCTGCAGGAAAACAGCGACCCGCAGGCGCTGGCGGGGGATTATAACGCGCTGTTTGTCGGCAGCGACTGCAAAGTGCCGCCGTACGGATCGCATTGGGATAACGGCCCGCAGGAGAGCGACGTGCGTGGCTTCCTGCAAAGCCGCGGTATGCCGTTAGGCGAAGGCCCAGCCGATCATATTGGTGCGCTGCTGCTGGCCGCTTCATGGCTGGAAGACCAGTCTGCGGTGGATGAAGTGCAGGCGCAGGTGACGCTGTTTGATGAGTATTTATTGCCGTGGGTGGGTCAGTTCCTGGGCAAAGTTGAAGCCCATGCCACCACCGCGTTTTACCGCACGCTGGCCGCGTTAAGCCGCGAAGCGATTCAGGCGATGCGTGACGAACTGGAAGAAGAAGGGGACGTCTGAGCCCTGTTCCAGCCTGAGCCATAACCTGACGTAAGCCCGCCGGTAGCCCATTAGCGACCGGCGGGCTTTTTACTGCGTTACTGCCACTCCGCGTTGGCCGATCCCAACCGCGACGCCGCTCGTGACCAGATCAACGGGGTGCCGGGTAACCACACTGGCGAACGCAGGCGATAGCCCATGCCCCACGGGGTGATTTCAATCTCGACGTTTTCATCCTGTGGCTTAAGCGGGCCCAAACCCTGCGGTTGTTCACTTTCTGGATACGGATTGTCGATCAACAGGCAGGCAGTTCTGGCCAGCGATAGGCGGGCGGTGTAGCCGGTATTGTGCAGCAGTCGCTGGCGCAATCCTTCCAGCACCGCGGCCGCCATCAGATAACCGGTGGCATGATCCAGCGCCTGCACCGGCAGCGGCGAGGGCGCATCGCGCTGTTTCCACTCGCGGCCGCTGTCGGCAATGCCGCATCCCATTTGCACCAGGCTGTCGAAGCCACGGCGATTGCGCCATGGGCCGGTCCATCCCCACGCATTCAGGCTGACGTCCACTAATCCCGGCGACATTTTTTGCCGGGTTTGCGCATCATACCCAAGCGCGCTCAACGCATCGGCACGATAGCCATGCACCAGCACGTCCGCCTGACTCAGCAAGGTTTCAAAGTGTTTGCGTCCCTGCGCGGATTTCAGGTCGAGCCTGGCGCAGCGCTTACCCAAGGTCACCTCTTCTTCCAGCGAGGGTTCTTCCCAACCGGGCGGATCGAACCGCAATACCTCAGCGCCCAGTCCGGCCAGAAATCGCGTGGCCACCGGGCCTGCGATGATGCGGGTCAGATCCAGCACGCGCACGCCATGCAGCGGACGCGCGGGGAACAGGCGCCAGGTGGGTGCCGGGCCCTCGGGCTGCAAGGTTTGTTCGATTAACGCTTCGCGCCTGACGGCCTGGCCTTGCGGATGCTGCTGCCACGCCTCCACGCTGCGCATCTCTGCCGCACAGCCGCCCGCGGCGACCACCGCGTCTTCCAGTGCGGTGTTATTCCACTGGCTGACGGCGGCAGCAAGGCTGGCGCGATCGGCATGCTGACCGAGCACGCTTTCCATCGCCGCGCGATGATGGGGCGCATTGGTATGCAGGCGGATCCAGCCATCCGCGGTGGGATAATCCCCGGCAAAAGGGTCCCACAAGGCAGGCGCGGGGCGATTAATCGGGCGGAAGCTGTGCTGGAACCAGCGTGAAGCCAGCGCGGTATTCACCTCAAGCGGATGCGGATTGCCAATCAGATCGGCCGCAGCCTGCATCGCCAGTGCGATGCTGGTGCTGGCCAGTTCGGTGACCGGATACAGCGAGCAGAGTTGCGCGTCCCCGTGGAAGGTGACCTGAGGAACGGCATCGCTGGCAGCGCGCAGCCCGTGCCAAAGCTGTTGCCAGAGGTGTGTGGTAAGCCCATTGTCCATTGCGTCCTCCTTGGATGATGCTTATCACCTTAGCAATGAACGCCGTTTTTTGCCTGGCGTTAACGCAGGCGGCGGAATTTTGGCAGACGGGCGTGCATGCGCAGATTACGCAGATTAATGACCGCGATGGCCGTGCCGGCAACCACCAGCAGCGCGCCGATAATTTTGAACATATTCATCTCGTCGCCCAGCACCACCACGCCCATAATCACCGCCAGCACCGGCGTCAGCAGCGAATACGGCATGATCAGATTGACGTTGTAGCTGCGCAGCAGCCAGTACCACAGCGAGTAGGCGATAATCGAAGAGAAAATCGCGCTGTACAGAATGCCAAACCAGCCGCGCCAGCTGGAGTGGATCAGGCTGTCGATCTGATTGGATTCCATCACCCAGGAGGCGAGGCCGACAATTGGGATCGCCAGGAAACAGAGCCAGCCGGTCATGGTCAGCGGCTTGATCGGCGGGGATTTTTTCACCAGCATATTGCTGATCGCCCAGCCCGCGGCGCTGCACAGCAAGATACACAGCACCCACCAGGAAGGAATGGTCGGGCTGCCGGCCAGCACCACCACACCGGTCAGGGAGACGGCAATGCCGGTCATCTGCACCACCGACAGTTTCTCCTTCAGGATCACCATCGCCAGCAGCATGGCAAACGGCGTACAGAGCTGCACCACAATCGCGCCGGTGCCGGCATCGGTGTATTTCATGCCAACAAACAGCAGTGAAAAGTGCAGGAAGCCAAAGGTAAACGCCAGCGGCACCAGATAGCGCAACTGCGCGCGGTTAACGCGGGTGAACGGGACCAAAATCAGCGCCACAACCACAAAGCGCATCAGGGTTAAAAACAGCGGGGGAAGATCGAGCAGACCCCATTTGATCGCGACGTTATTGAACGCCCAAAGGGTCACTACCAGTAAAATAAGAAAAAAATGCCGCAAAGCCACGAGACTGTCCTGTTGTGCGTGTGATCACCTTTTTATCATGGCATGAATTGCCGCTAAATTAAGCGGGCTCAGGCAATTTATTTCGCACCGGGCGTTAGCTGAATTTGTTTTACTGCCCTCAGAAAAAGTGATGAGACAGCCGGCGGTCAACATGCCATCATAATCTTCAGATCCCTGTCGTCAGATGCATGTTGATAATCATTAAGGATAACTTCCCGCTATGCCTTCTGCACTTCCGTTAGCCATCATTCAGTTTGAAACCCCGCCTGACGCGGTCATCGATCGCGTTGGTGAACAACAGCACTGGTTTGTTGCCGCTCTGGGCCTGCAACCGGGCGAATATGTGGTGATCCGCCCGGATTTGGGTGAAGCCCTGCCGGATGCCGGTTCCGTTGCCGCCGCGGTGCTGAGCGGCTCCTGGGCAATGGTGACCGATCACGCCGAATGGAGCGAGCGCAGCGCGGCCTGGATCCGCAGCGCGGTCGAGCAGGGCTTACCGCTGCTCGGCGTCTGTTACGGTCATCAGCTGATGGCTTACGCGCTGGGCGGGCGGGTGGATGATAATCCACGCGGCTGGGAACGCGGTCTGCAACAGCTGGAGATGAACGCCTGCTCCGCCAGCGATCCGTTACTGAGCCAGCTGCCGACGCACTTCTCCGCGTGGCTGTCCCATCGTCAGTCGGTGCTGCAGCCGCCGCCGGGCGCGCAGGTGCTGGCCGCGTCCGCACAGGATGACTGTCAGATTATCCGTTACACCCCGCAGGCGCTTTCGGTGCAGTTTCATCCGGAATTTACCGGCACCATCATGACCGCCTGTCTGCAAAGCAGCCAGAATAGTGAAATCAGTAGCCTGATGGCGCATCAGCAGGAGCCGGCCACGCCGTTGCAGCTGCTGCAAACCTTCTGGCATCAGCATCGTCAGGCCAGCAAGCTGGCCTGATTTACCCGGGCCATTGTTGTGCGTTACCTCACAATGATGGCTTCCCGACCCGCTTTCATGGCACTCCCGTCACAGTTTCCTCTTCGGCAATCTGACATGCTCATTTTTATCAATATTGTTAATGATGAGTTATTTGATTGTTAAATCGCTCCGGCGAATTTACTCCGAGGAAACCACCATGCGTTATGCATATCCGGGCACTACAGATTCATTGATCACCCTGAAGTCTCAGTACGGCAACTTTATCAACGGTGAGTTTGTGCCGCCGGTTAACGGGGCCTATTTCGAGAACACCTCGCCGGTAAATGGATCGGTGATCGGTGAGTTCCCCCGTTCCGATAAAGATGATGTGGAAAAAGCGCTGGATGCAGCCCATGCCGCTGCCGACGCCTGGGGCAAAACCTCTGTTCAGGCACGTTCGCTGGCGTTGCTGAAAATTGCCGACCGGCTGGAAGAGAATCTGGAATTTATCGCGGTAAACGAAACCTGGGACAACGGCAAACCGGTGCGCGAAACGCTGGCCGCCGACCTGCCGCTGGCGGTGGATCATTTCCGTTATTACGCCGGCTGTATTCGCGCTCAGGAAGGATCGTCTGCGGAGATCGACGAATTCACCGCCGCGTACCACTTCCACGAACCGCTGGGCGTGGTGGCGCAAATTATCCCGTGGAACTTCCCGCTGCTGATGGCCGCGTGGAAACTGGCGCCCGCGCTGGCTGCCGGCAACTGCGTGATTTTGAAACCGGCTGAACAAACGCCGCTGTCCATTACGCTGTTTGTGGAACTGATTGCCGACCTGCTGCCGAAAGGGGTGCTGAATGTGGTTCACGGCTACGGCCGTGAAGCGGGCGAAGCGCTGGCGGGCAATCCGCGTATCGCCAAGGTGGCCTTTACCGGCTCCACCGCAACCGGTGGCCATATCCTTGAGCTGGCGGCGAAGAACCTGATCCCGTCCACGGTGGAGCTGGGCGGTAAATCGCCAAACATCTTCTTCGAAGACATCATGCAGGCCGAACCGTCCTTTATTGAGAAAGCGGCGGAAGGCGTGGTGCTGGGCTTCCTTAATCAGGGCGAAGTCTGTACCTGTCCATCGCGTGCGCTGGTGCAGGAGTCCATTTACGAGCCCTTTATGGAAGCTGTGTTGAAACGCGTGAAAACCATCAAGCGCGGCGATCCGATGGATACCGACACCATGGTTGGCGCGCAGGCGTCACAGCAACAGTTCGACAAAATCCTCTCCTATCTGGAAATCGCTCAGCAGGAAGGCGCTGAAGTGCTGACCGGCGGCGGGGTGGAAAAACTGGAAGGCGGTCTGTCCACCGGCTATTACATTCAGCCGACGCTGCTGAAAGGCAACAACAGTATGCGCGTGTTCCAGGAAGAGATTTTTGGACCGGTCGTGGGCATCCTGACCTTTAAGGATGAGGCCGAAGCGATCGCCATTGCAAACGACTCGATTTATGGCCTCGGTGCCGGCGTCTGGACCCGCGACATCAACCGCGCGTATCGCGTGGGCAGGGCGATCAAAGCCGGACGCGTCTGGACCAACTGTTACCACCTGTATCCGGCGCATGCCGCTTTCGGGGGTTACAAAAAATCCGGTATTGGCCGTGAAACCCATAAAATGATGCTCGATCACTACCAGCAAACCAAGAACCTGCTGGTCAGCTACAGCATTGAGCCGCTGGGCTTCTTCTGAGGTAAGCGCATCACCCAACAGGGCCGCAATAGCGGCCCTTTTTATGCTGTTCCCCGCCATAACCTCGACCGGTTTAAAAACGCCTGCACCTCACCTCCACGCGCGTTTGCGCGGCCTCACACATTGGTTTTTGTTATGACCCATCATCTTGCCGACTAAAGCCAAATATGGCACGCTGCCATAGGGTTGTATATACAAGACTAAACAACACAACCCGCACACATCATCGCGCCACCTCGCCTCATGTCGTTCCCATGAGCGGGCGGCTCCCTTTCAGGCAAGGAGTTGGTTATGTCATCCGTATCCTCTGCGCGTACCGAGCGTGCAGAAAGCAAACTGATTGAGACCCGCAGCATCGACTACATTCCCGAATCCGAACGTCACGGCAACGTCTTCAGCCAGTTCACCCTGTGGTTCGGCGGCAACTTACAAATCACCGCAATTGTCACCGGCGCGTTAACCGTGGTGCTGGGCGGCGATGTGGTCTGGTCGCTGATTGGGCTGCTGGTGGGGCAGATACTCGGTGCCGGCATTATGGCGCTGCATGCGGTGCAGGGACCGAGGCTGGGCCTGCCGCAGATGATCACCTGCCGGACGCAATTCGGCGTGTATGGCGCGGTGATCCCGCTGGTGCTGGTCTGCGTGATGTATATCGGCTTCTCAGCCAGCGGCACGGTCCTGGCCGGACAGGCGCTGGCGCATCTGGCGAACATCAGCGACAGGGCCGGGATTATCGGCTTTGGGCTGATCATTATCGTTGTTGCCACGCTGGGATACCGGCTGATCCACGGGCTGGGCAAAGTGGCCAGCGTGGTTGGCGTGCTGACCTTTATCTATCTGTTCTTCCGGCTGCTGCTGGAGAACGATATTGGCGCGCTGCTAAGCAATAATCACTTCTCGTTGGCGAACTTCCTGCTGGCGATGTCGCTGTCGTCTTCCTGGCAGATCGCCTTTTGTCCCTACGTCTCCGACTACTCGCGCTATCTGCCGCGTAACGTCTCGGCGGGCAAAACCTTCTTCGCCGTCTTTGCCGGCACTGCGTTGGGCACCCAGCTGTCGATGACGCTGGGCGTAATTGCCGCCGCGCTGGCCGGAAAGGCGTTCTCAGGCAATGAAGTGGGTTACATCGTGGGACTGGGATCGAGCGGGACGCTGGCGCTGGTACTCTATTTTTCGATCTGCTTCGGCAAAATCACCTTCACTACCTTAAATGCCTACGGCAGCTTTATGTCGCTGACCACCATCGTCTGTGGTTTCCGCCAGACTGCCACCATCAGCAAAGCCGGACGGATTACCTTTATTGTCTGTATGGTGCTGATCAGCTGTGCGATTGCGATGCTTAGCGCGCCGTCGTTCCTCAAATCCTTCACCCAGTTCCTGCTGTTCCTGCTGGCGTTCTTTGTGCCCTGGAGCGCCATGAATTTGATGGATTATTACTTTATTACCCGTGGGCATATCGACATTCCGGCACTGTCCGATCCTGACGGTCGGTATAAGCGCTGGAATCTGGTGGGGATTGCCACCTATGTGGCGGGCGTGTTGATCCAGCTGCCGTTTATCTCCAATGGTTTCTACAGCGGCTCGTTGGTGTACCTGTTCGACGGGAATGATGTTTCCTGGATTATCGGCTGGGTGTTTACCGCGCTGAGCTGGCTGCTGGTCAATCAGCGCAATAAGGCGGCCCGTTTACAGGCCACCGTGCTGCCGCAGGGTTAACTGGCTTTTCGCTGCGCCAGTAATTCAACGATGTGTTCTTCGGAAACCGCCTGAGAGAAAAGGTAGCCCTGCAGCTGATTACATCCGGCTTCTGCCAGGGCTGCCATCTGTCCGTGGGTTTCCACGCCTTCTGCGGTCACCGTCAGACCCATAGCCTGGCCCAGTTTCACCACCGATTCGATGATCGCCATCGAGTTCTCCGTCACGCCCAATGACTGGGTGAACGAGCGGTCGATTTTGATTTTATCGACCGAGAAATGGCTGAGGTAATTGAGGCTGGAGTAGCCGGTGCCAAAATCGTCCAGCGCGATGCGGAAGCCGGCCTCGCGCAGTTTTTTCATCGTCTCCTGCGCGCCTTTTTCGTCTTCAATCAGCACGCCTTCGGTCACTTCCAGCTCAATGCGCGTCGCCAGGGTTTTTTCCTGCTTCACAATCGCCTTAAAACGCTCGACAAAGCCGGCCGCGCGGAACTGCAATGGCGAGACGTTAACCGCAATGGTCAGATCCGGCCACTTGAGCGAGACGCGGCAGGCTTCCCGCAGCACCCATTCGCCAATCTGAATAATCAGCCCCATTTCTTCGGCCAGCGGGATAAATTCGCTCGGTGAGATGGCGCCATGAACCGGATGATTCCAGCGCATCAGCGCTTCCAGTGCCACCACCTTCTGCCCGGAAATGTCCATCAGCGGCTGATAGAACACCGCCAGATCCTTTTTGGTTTGCATCGCCAGACGCAAATCGGCGGCGATTTGCTGGCGGGTTTTCACCGACTCATCCATCGCCCGCTCAAATACCCGGTACTGCCCGCGTCCCTGACTTTTTGCTTCGTACAGCGCGATATCCGCTTTGCGCATCATCTCTGAGCGATCGACCGCATCCTCCGGCGCAATAGCCACGCCGATACTGACCCCAATCCAGGTATCGCTGCCGAGCAGGGTAAAGGGACGCGACAGCGCGGCAATAATTTGCTCGCACATGGTCTGGATCACGCGCGGAGAGCTGACCACATCAAGGATCACCACAAACTCATCGCCGCCCAGTCGGCCAACGGTATTCTGTTCGCCCACCAGGCTGCTGACCCGGTGGCCCACTTCAATAATCAAATCATCCCCGGCGTGATGGCCGTAGGTGTCATTAATCAGCTTAAATCTGTCCAGGTCTAATAACAGTAACGCCACCTTGTCGCCGTTACGCATCAGTCTGCCTAACGCTTGCGTCAGGCGTTCTTCCACCATCGCGCGGTTGGGTAAACCGGTCAGCACATCATGGAAGGCCAGATGCTGTGCCTGCGCCTCGCTGGCGCCGAGTTGCAGCACCGACTGCGACAGCCGCAGGGAAGAGAGCCACAGGCGACGGATCATCACGCCGCAGATTGCGGTGATGATTAACACCACAATGGCGACCAGCGGACCGATCACCGCCAGCATGCGCGTGCCAGGCCGGTCGGGCTGCCAGGAGAGGTGGCCGAGAGACTGACCGCTGTGGGTGGTTAACAGGTAATTGGCGCCGTCCGCAATGGGATTGCCATCGGTATAGCGCAGATCTTTCAGCAGGCTGCGCTGGGAAAGCGAGCTCAGGTAGGTATTGTCGAGATACTTAACGCTGACCAGGGTGAACGGGCTTGAACGGCCACGTTCTCCTTCTATATTGCCCATGGCCAGCACGGCAGGGCGGTTATCGATCAGGGTAAAGTCGATCGCCTCACGATGACCATTTTGACTGGCATAGGGCACCTTCAGCTTTTGCATAAAGGTTTCAACCGGCTGCTGCAGGTGCGCAAACTGAGAGACCGCCACGTTACGACCGTTCTCCCAGCGATAGACCGGCTGGTTGTTCGCATCGAGGATATAGACCAGCTGATGGCCGAACATAGTCGACAGCCAGTCGCCCACGTTTTGATTAAGCCAGACGGTATCTTGCGGCGATCTGGCCAGTCGTCGGGCAAGCGGTTGCCACAGCGCCAGGCTGCGATGCTGCTTGATCATTTCGTCAAGGCTTTGAGAAAGTGAAGTTTTTATTATCTGTTGCTGCTGTGCAGCGGCAATATCATTGCTTTTTGCGGTCGCCCACCAGACGGTAAAGCTGGCCGCCACAAAAGTAATAATCAACACTAAAACCAGAGGAACAAGAACTTCACGAACAAAGTGGAGACGGAAACTGTCTGATATCTTCATGTTTTTTATCAGCCTGCGGCGAAGGACGGACCTTCTTTCAGGCTAGCATAAATCTGATTTCTGTCTTTTTTCTGCGCCTGAAACGTGCGGCTCCGCTGATTTTTCACAGATTTATATGTGAAGCAGAAATTAACTGATGAGGTCTTTTAACTTTTGGCGGTTTGGTAATTTGACTTAAAACTGTAAAAGCGATGGGTTAATCATTACGGGGTAAAAACGCAGGGCATGGCGTCGACAGTTTAGCGATCTGTAAGTGTCCAGATTTGCCGCACGCTGTTTTATCGCCAATAACATAGGATTATTCCTTATTATTCTTGCCGGGTTGTTACAAAGGCCGCTGCGGCTGTGAGATTGCCGTCTTACCAGCGATAAAAATATGTGTAACCAGGTTTCGCCTGGGCATCAAAGCGGATAAACAGGTATTTGGCTTAAATGTTTTGTTATCCCTGATGCCTTATGGCTTTCTTTGAGGATGAGTGAATCGTTGCGGTGAATTAGCCTTCGGCGGTGGACACACCTTTTTAAGGGGATGGACTGAGGATTATCCTAATACCACAGTTTGTTTAACCTTGGTTGTAGTGAGATTTTGGAATAAAACATCCTTTGCGGAAATAAATAATCATTCCTTCTGATTGGCCGGATAAAGATTATCATCTGACATCAATTTAAATAGGTTCGCTAATCTTATTATTGGGCCAGAATGAATTAACTTAGAAATGTAAAAAATGACATGCTTTATAATATTTAAGCGCCATTCCTGGTATTAATCCGAATAAGCGCAGGGCGGTTCATTCTGCGTTGATTTTATTTTGGTATTGTTGTTAATTAGCAGCCATTCCACTCTCACAAGAGATGAGACCTATGTCAGCTAAATTGTTGTCAGTCATTATTCCTGCGTATAATGTTGGGAATTATATTGTTGAATGTATTGATTCATTGCTGAGTCAAATTCCTTCCCCGAATGAACTTATTATCATTAACGATGGATCTACCGATAATACTCTGGCGCTGGTGCAGCAAAAGTACGGTGCGCTGGACAATGTAAAAGTGGTCACCATTGCCAACGGTGGCTTGGGTAATGCACGCGACGTCGGCATTGCGATGGCGCAGGGTGAGTTCATCTTCTGCTGTGACCCCGATGACGTGGTATGCGACGGCCTGTTCAGAGAGCTGAGCGACACCGTGGCCCTGCATCCCGAAGTGGAACTGTTTTGCTTCAACTCGCAGATGTTTGAGGATGATGACTCCGGGCGCACCTATGGCAAAGTCGAGCACCGCGAATTTGGCTTAATGAAACCGAAGGAGGTTTTTGCCTCTTTGCTGCGTTCAGGGGCCTATACCTCGGCGACCTGGAATTATATTTTGAAAAAAGAGGTCATCGAAACTTACCAATTAAAATATGTTAAGCGTCTGCATGAAGACCATTGTTTTACGCTGGAAGTGTTTTTGCGCTCGCGCAGCGCATTTGTCAGTCAGAATCTTTACTATAAGCAACGTATTCGCAGCGGCTCTTTAACCAACAGCGTGAAGAGCGAAAGCTTTTTCCGCCAGCGTTATGATGCTTTTGTCTGTTCCTATGAGAAATTACTCAGGGCAGTGGACGATCAAAAGGAACTGGCCGAATTGCGCCGGCTGTATCTGATTCACTCGTTCAAGTTAATGATTAATCTGGCACTTGCCGATAACCGCAGCGTTCCTGCCTATGTCACCCACGCGATTCACTATTTGGGGAAAAGTCTGAAACCAGGCTCTGTTACCAACTGGCTACTGTTAAGGAAGCCGGAATTATACTCTAATCTGATCAAAGTCAGGCAGAATCTGCGCAGTATGACGGTTTCTTGAAAAGGTTAAGGGCTGATGGCTAAGGTATTTGATAAAAGTTTAATCATTAATATTTTTTCTTTGTTGGGGCTGCGTGGCGCCTCCTTTATTTTTCCGTTAGTCACCTTGCCCTACCTTGCCCGTATTTTGGGTGTAGAGCATATGGGGGTATTGGCACTGGGTCTGGCCTGCGTCATGTACTGCAGTACCATCTCCGATTGGGGCTTTAACGTTTACACCACCAAGGATATCGCGCAGCACCGGGAAGACAAAAGCAAGGTGACCCAGCTGTTCTGGTCAACCTTCAATGCCAAGCTGATTATGGGGACCGCCACGCTGGCGATCCTGCTACTGGTCACCTGGTTTAATCCGAAGTGGCATAATTTGTTCTTTATTGTGCTGGCGAACTCAACGGTCTTATATGGCCAGTTGCTGTCCTTTGGCTGGTTGATGCAGGGCTTTGAGAAGCTGGGGAAAACCGCGCTGATATCCACCGTCGGGCAGTTCTGTTCTATTCCGTTGACCTTCCTGCTGGTGAAAACGCCGGATGACACCTGGCTGGCGGCGCTGATACCGGGCGTAACGGCCACCATTACCGCGGTGATCACCCTGTATTTCGTGGTCAATATGAAGGTGATTGGTTTTTACCGCTTTGAGCCGCGCGAAATCATGCAACGCATTAAAGACAGTCTGCATGTCTTTCTGGCGATTGCCGGCGCCAACCTGTTTAACAACGTCAACGTGTTAATTCTGGCCAGCATGACCAGCAATTATATGGTCGGCTTATATAACGGCGGCGACCGCCTGAAGAAAGCCGCCAATACCTTGCCTGAGCAAATTGGTAATGCCTTCTTCCCGCGCGTCAGCTATCTGTTCCATAAGGATCCGCATGCGGTGATCCACGCCACCCGCAAAAGCATTACCTTCTCCTTCGGTATTAGCGTGTTTATTGTGGTGTTCACCTTCTTCTTCGCGGATTTAATCGTCAAGCTGCTGTTGGGACCCGATTTCCACGAATCGGCCAACGTGCTGCGGGTGATGGTGTGCGGATTTATCTTCGGTAACGTCAGCTACCCGGCGGGGCTGCAAATCCTGATCCCTCACGGGCTGGCCAAGCAGCGTATGCATGTGATGTTTATTGTTGGCCTGATTAACGTGCCGGTCTGTGCGCTGTTGGCATGGCAGTTTGGCGCGATTGGCGCGGCGAGTTCGCTGGTGCTGTCCGAGTTCCTGGTCTTCCTCGGCATCCTGCGGATTATGATCAAACACAATATCCTCAAGAGCTATCTGTTGAAAGAGAGCCCACGAGGATTTGAAGCGCCGAAAGAAAACGCGGGTTAAGGCTAACCCGCGCCGTTTTTAATCGTCCTTTTTCTGTCTGGCGGCAATTTTAGCCTGCCGCCAGTTCAGCAACGGCGTTACCGACACGCCATGCACGATGACGCTGGCGACAATCAGCGTGAAGGCCATATTCGCCATTCGGGTGACTTCTCCTCCCGCCACGCCATGGGTGTAGGCCCAGGCAATGTAGTTAATACTGCCAATCCCTCTAATCCCTAACCAGCCGATAATCAGGCGCTGATTGCGCGGCGCGTTCATGCCGGCGGTGGCGATCCACACCGAAGCCGGGCGGATAACGAGAAACAGTATCACCGCCATCAGCAGACCTTGTGGATCCCAGTGATGGGCCAGCGTAACGCCCAACACAATGATGATCACGGCGGCGAACAGCCGTTCCACCGTGTCACCGAAGGAGAGCGCATCGCCAACCACCAGGCCGACCGAGCTGGCGGCATTGGTTTCGCCCGGCGCGTGGCGGATATGCGGATTGACCAGCACCTCAGCCGGTGGACGATTGTCGCTGTCGGTAAAGTCATCGGCCGGTTGACGGTTAATCACCCGCATTTCTGCGCGACGCAGTCCCACACCGGCGGCAAAGGCGGCGAGGAAGCCGGAAGCATCCAGCGCCTGGGCGGCGGCATAGCTCAGCGCAATCAGCGCCAGCGCCAGGAAGTCATTCGGGGCGACATCCTGATGCCGGTGGCGCAAATGGGTGATGTACTGACCAACAAACCGGCCGAGAATAAAGCCAATCCCCAGCCCGCCAACAATCGCCCACAGCACATCGACCAGCGCCCATTGCGCAAAGTCAGGCAGCGTTAACTCGCCCTGGGTGGTCAACAGCATCACCGCCAGCATCAGCAGCGGCAGGGCGGTGCCGTCGTTCATCCCGGCTTCGCTGGAAAGGGAAACCCGCAGGTTGTCGCTATCCCGGGCATCGTTAACCGAAATCAGGCTGGCCAGCACCGGATCGGTCGGGGCGACGATCGCGCCAAAGGCCAGCGAGAGCGGCCAGGAAAGGTCCGCCAGATAGTGCGCCACCACGGTGACTCCCAGCACCGTTAGCAGCATCCCCGGAAACGCCAGCCGCAGACCAATCCGCCAGCCCTGACTTTTTAGCGGCAGCCTGAGCTTCAGCCCGGTAATAAACAGCGAAGCGGCCATGGCGATCTCAGTGAGATTTTTTGCCAGTTCGGCATGGGCCGCAATATCAATCGATAATAAGCCGAGCACCCAGGGGCCGCAGGCAATGCCCACGGCGAGATATAACGCAAATGCGGTAATCGGGCCACGTTTGATCCAGCCCGATGCCAGCGTCATTAACAGTAATAATCCACCGGTGGCGGCGGTCCAGCCAAGAAATCCCATTGCTTCTCCTTTTTGTGTTGAGCCGTTAAGTATGGACGATAAAATTACGCATTCTGTGCCGCGCGCCGCCGCAAAGATTGTCAGCAGGCGTTCAGAGGTATACTGTTAGCAGACTCATTTTTTCTCGCTGACGACGTTTCTTCTTCAGCGATCCTCCGCTAAACCGAGGTTGTTTTGTCCAGTTATACGCCTAATCAACGTCCACGACGTCTCCGTCAGACCCCGTCTCTTCGCGCCATGTTCCAGGAAACTTCACTGAGTATCAACGATTTGGCATTGCCTATTTTCGTTGAAGAAGGTCTTGATGACTATAAAGCCATTCAGGCGATGCCGGGCGTCATGCGCATTCCTGAAAAGCGTCTGGCCTATGAAATTGAACGTATTGCTAAGGCCGGTATCCGTTCGGTGATGACCTTTGGTATTTCGCATCATACCGACGCGGATGGCAGTGACTCATGGCAGGAAAACGGTCTGGTTTCGCGTATGTCGCGGATCTGCAAAGAGACCGTGCCGGAAATGATCGTGATGTCCGACACCTGCTTCTGTGAGTACACCACCCACGGTCATTGCGGTGTGCTGCACGACCATGGCGTGGATAACGACGCCACGCTGATTAACCTCGGCAAACAGGCCGTTGCGGCGGCTCACGCAGGTGCCGATTTTATCGCGCCTTCCGCGGCAATGGATGGCCAGGTTGCCGCCATTCGTCACGCGCTGGATGCCGCTGGTTTCACTGACACCGCCATCATGTCCTACTCGACCAAGTTTGCTTCCTCGTTCTACGGCCCGTTCCGTGAAGCGGCAGGCACCTCGCTGAAGGGCGATCGTAAAACGTACCAGATGAACCCGATGAACCGCCGCGAAGCGCTGCGTGAGTCGTTAATCGATCAGGCCGAAGGTGCCGATGCGCTGATGGTCAAACCTGCCGGCGCCTATCTGGATATCATCCGTGACGTCCGCGACCACACTGAACTGCCGCTGGCGGCCTATCAGGTGAGCGGTGAGTACGCGATGATCAAGTTTGCCGCACAGGCTGGCGCAATCAGCGAGCGTGATGTGGTGCTGGAAAGTCTCGGTGCCATCAAACGCGCCGGTGCCGATCTGATCTTCAGCTACTTCGCGCTGGAGCTGGCCGAGAAGAAACTGCTGTAGTCCGGCAGTGCGTGATAAAACCGGCCGTTGAGCCGGTTTTTTTATGCCTGCTGGGGGCGGGTTATACCACCACTTCCGCGATCCACTTCACCGATGTGATGTTGGTGAAGTTATCGACATCACCGACAATCTCATCCACATGTCCCGCCATGCCTTTTTGTAACGCCTCGGCAGAATGGCAGATCAGATGGCAGGCCGCGACGTATGGCGCTGGCGTGCCATCGGGGGCAGAGAGAATTTTGTCGATGCTGTACGAGACCAGATAGTCGCCCATCCGCGCTTTGATTAACGGCAGATGCACGTCGCGATAGTAGTCATGATCAAAGTGGCCGTTTTCAGTAGTCGGATAGAGCACGCTGTATTTAATCAAACCTTCACCTCATTGAGTTTCCCCGGTACGCTTACCGCACCGTGCCCTCTAGTATAGCGAGGATGTCAGCGAAGCGATTAGCGCTTTGGAGTCATTGGGTGCCTGTCCTTTACATGCCTCCGGGGAATGACTAAATTACCGCAAACCGGATGGCAGAGTGACCCGATAATGACTGATAACCAGACCCGAGGCAGACCCTCCGCGCCGGAAAGTGACGTGCGTGACAAGGTACTCAATACCGCCTTCATCCTCATTGTTGAGCGGGATATGGCCAGTCTTACCATTGATGAGATCGCCAAACGAGGCGGTCTGGCTAAAAAAACCATCTACAAATTTTTCAGCAACAAAGACGCCATCGTCGAAGGCATGATTGCGAAATGGACCTCCACCAGTGAGGTTGTTGCCCCGGCTTTACCTGCGACTGAGCAGGAGGTTATCGCATTGCTGGAAGCCTTTTTCATCACCCTGATGCATCGGGTGCTCTCTCTGGAATCCGTGGTGATCTATCAGTTTCTTCAGGGCGAGTTAAAGAAAAAAGCAGAGTACCTCAAGCTGTACCGGGCCAATGGTTTTGATACCGCTGGCAGTGTGCTCGACGGCTGGCTGAACGCGGTGAGGGCGGCGGGGTTGCTAAACCCGCTCTGGCCGGCAAATTCAGCGGTCTATCTTCAGTCGCTGATCGTGACGCCGCTGCTGCGTGATATTTCGCTGGGGATCCTGCCGCCGGTTCCGACCTACAACCCCCAGCCGCGGATTGCACAGATCCTGCAAGATTTCAGCCCGATGCTGCTGGCCTCCCGCCCGTCGTTAACACGCGCTTTCAACTGATTACGTTTTGCAACGAGGTGCCAGACGATTTCAGGCCGCGTTACGGTTATCTTAATTAGGAAACGATATTCGTTTCCTAATTGTGGCCGGAGCCCTGATATGACCAATCGTCGTGATTTTCTTAAGAATGCGACCGCCGTGATGGCGGGAAGCACCGTATTTGCAGGAAGCAGCCATTTTGCCTCGGCGGCGGCTGTCGAACCTGCCGCCGTTCAACCGCCCCGGCGCATCATTGCTCTTGAAGAGCATTTCATGCTGCCTGAGTTCGTAGGCTACCTGCATGAAACTCAGCAGAACTTACGCAATGGGCTGGTGGATAAAGTGGTCACCCCATTGTCTGATTTTGGCAAGGGCAGGCTGGAAATTATGGATAAAAATGGCGTGGATTTTGCCGTGCTGTCCTTATCCGGTCCTGGCGTGCAGGCCGAGCCTGACAAAGTGAAGGCGGTGCGACTGGCCCGTTATGCCAATGACAAACTGGCCACCGAGATGCAAAAGAATCCCCGTCGTTACGGCGGTTTTGCCCACCTGGCGATGCAGGATCCGCTTGCGGCGGCGAATGAACTGGAGCGCTGCGTAAAACAGCTTCATATGCAGGGTGGCATGATCAACGGCGAGACGGACGGATTGTATCTGGATGACCGCCGCTATGACGTGTTCTGGGAGCGCGTAGAAGCGCTGAACGTGCCGATTTACATTCACCCTGGCAACCCACCAGACTACCCGCATATGTTTGCAGGTCACCCTGAGATGTGGGGGCCGGTCTGGAGCTGGGCAGTAGAAACCTGTTCCCATGCGCTGAGGCTGATTTTCAGCGGGACGTTTGACCGTTACCCTGGCGCGCGGGTGATATTGGGCCATATGGGCGAGACGCTACCCATCCAGTTGTGGCGTCTGGATAGCCGCTATCAAATTGCCAATCAGACGTTTGCCATCAAGCATCCGCCTTCCTGGTATGCCAAAAAGAACATCACCATCACCACCTCGGGTGTCTGTAATGATGCCGCGCTCAGGTGTGCGCTGGATTCAATGGGCAGTGAAAATGTGATGTTCTCGATCGACTACCCGTTTGAAAGCACCGAAATTGCGGTGAACTGGCTTAAAACCGCCAATATCACTGAGCAGGAGCGTAATGCGGTTGCCTGGGGAAATGCCACATCGATTCTTCGCCTCGGCGCATAAGCCTCGCATTCCTCACGCGGCAGGGAAGGCAGGTAGCATCAGTTGACCGCCTGAACGCCTGACCGGTTTACAAAGATTCGCCGACCGGGCATTCTCTGAGTTAATCGCCATTTATCTGGCTATCGTTATCTTGGCTAGCTAAAATGCTAGCCTTATTTTTATTCCGGACACTTCCCCCCTATATTGATGAAGCTCATATTCCCCCTAATCCGCTGGGCCCGCACCTTTTGGCCGCAGGCGACCGTGCCTTCCCTGAAAGAACGTCTGGCTGCCGCCATCGGTGCCGCCATTGCGCTCACCGCCACCTTTCAGTTGTCCCACCTGATGCTTGGCGAAGCCAACCCGTGGTTTATTGCGCCGATGGGCGCATCTGCGGTGCTGTTGTTTGGCGTGCCTGCCAGTCCTTTAGCGCAACCCTGGTCAATCATTGGCGGCAATCTGCTGGCCTCGGTGATCGGTGTTGCCTGCGCGCAATGGATAGGGCATAGCGGCCTGGCGGGCGGAATTGCCGTGGGCCTGACCATCGCCCTGATGTTCTCTTTACGCTGCCTGCATCCGCCGAGTGGCGCCGTGGCGCTAACCGCCGTTTTTGGCGGACCGGCGATTAACCATCTTGGCTGGGCGTTTGCCATCGTGCCGGTGCTGGTGAATTCGCTGTTACTGACCGCCGTGGCGCTGGTGTTCAACAATGCGCTGCGTCGGCGCTATCCTCACGCCGCACCGGTCAACGCCGCCGATAAAACGCCGGTCAGGCCGGCGCAGCGGATTGGCGTCAGCCGGGAAGATTTGCATGCGGTGCTGGCGGAGCGGGGCGAGTATGTTGATATCGATGAGGGTGACCTGCAGGCGATTTTGTCTCAGGCTGAGCAGCGCGCGCATCGCCGGCATTTTGGTGGGCTGCGCTGCGCCGATTTTATGACCCGAGAGCTGTGGACCATTGAACCGGATGCCTCCTGTCACGAGGCGGGCAGCCTGCTGCGACAGCATCGCATCGATGTTCTGCCGGTGGTATCGAAAGCGGGTGAGCTGTTGGGGATCGTCACCTCGCGGGATTTACTGGCGGACGCGGAGAGGCGGCCGGACGATCTGGCCACGCATCCCGTTTCACAGGTGATGTGCACAGCCTTCCCGCGCTGTGCGCCTGATGATGCCGTTGAGCAGCTGGTGTTGCCGTTCACGCTGCAGAGCATGCAGTGTTCGCTGGTGATCGATCCGGCTGGCAAGCTGGTCGGGCTGGTGACCGCCTCCGACGTGCTGGCGGCGTTGTACCAGGAGCAGCTTGAGAAGGGCCGTGCGGCCTGAGCGCCGTTAAAGTGACGACGCCAGCGCGGCGATCAGCGCTCTGAGCCACGTCTGTGCGGAAGATCCGGCGTTACGGCGATGCCACATCAGGTCGAACGGCACCACCGGCAAGGTCACTGGCGGCGGGAACATGCGTAATTGCCCGCTGGCCGACGCGTGCTGCGCGACGCGCTTCATTACCGTGGTCACCATATCCGTGGCGGCGACCAGCGCGGGTGCCGCAAACATCTGCGGCAGCGTCAGCGCCCGGATACGCTGTAATCCCTGCTGCGCCAACACCTGCTCCACCAGGCCATAGCCATCACCTTCCGGCGAAACCAGCACATGCTTCAGCTGCAGAAACGTCGCCATATCCATCTCGCGGCTGGCCAGCGGATGGTCGTGCCGCAGCAGCGTGACAAACTCGTCCTGCAACAGCGGCTGCGAAAGAATGCGGTTATTCTGCTGACCGGTCGGCACGCCAATCGCCGCATCAATTTTCCCCGCATCCAGCAGGTCAATCGCCCGATCGCGGTGATCGAAATTCAGCACCGTCAGCCGGATCCCCGGTGCCTGCTGCTCCAGCGCCTGACTCAGTAAAGGCAGCAGCACATAGGCCGGATACTCAGACATGCCGAGCCGGAAAGTCTGATTCACCGTGCTGGGATCGAAAGCCGGTCTGGCGATCAGCGTCACTTCCAGCTGTTGCAGGGCATTGCCAATCGGTTCCGCCAGTTCTCTGGCCCGGGCGGTCGGTTGTAAACCGTCGGCACTGCGTTGGAACAGCGGATCGCCAAACAGCGTGCGCAAGCGGGCGAGGGCCGCACTCATCGCCGGCTGGCTGACGCCTACACGGCTGGCCGCGCGGGTGACATTGCGTTCTTCACTCAGCGCATTAAACGCCACCAGCAGATTCAGATCGATGCCATGAAAATCCATAAATCGTATAGTCATCTATATCGGTTATTTGTTGGATTGATAATAGCGGGCGCTTTATCCTCAGGCAATCATCTACACCACAGGAGTCAACCATGAGCCATGCCGAAACAGAACTGGGATTAACAGAACGTCGCGCTGTTGAAACGATCTACCGCGCTTTTAACGATAAGGATCCGGATTTACTGGATCGCGTTGTCAGCGACGACTGGCAGGACATCCCGCTGGCACCGGGCCAGGGGCCAGGCGCCGCAGGCTTGAAGCCGATTATTCTCGGCTTTATCGCGGCGATGCCGGATGTGCATATTCATGTCCATGAGGTGATGCAGACGCCTGGCCGCGTTGGCGTGCGCGCAGAAATCACCGGCACCCATCTTGGCAATTTTATGGGCATTCCGCCGACGGGCAAGTCGGTAAGTTTCCCGATCTTTGAGTTTCATCATCTGTCCGCCGGACGTATTACCCACACCTGGCATCTCGAAGACTGGTTTGGCTTATTCCGCCAACTGGGGCAGTTTCCTCAGCGGGGATAATCACGCGACCGAACTATTTGACGAAAAATAATAAAGCCAATATGGGGAGATTCATTCACCCCATATGGCTGACAAATGTAAAGGTGCTTAAGCCAATAATGACAACAATAACAATGGCCAAGACCACATAAGAAAAAATACGTTTACCGCTGTAAATTCCGTTCATCAGACGCCTTTATTTGAAGTTAAACTAAACGAACATTAAACCGATTGTTAAAATAATCTCGCTGAATAGTATCGCAATAACATCCCCGGCAAATATTGCGACGGATCAAGTCGCCTTCATCACTATTCCATTAAGATAATTCAAATCGTAAATTTTGAATTCTACTCTTTGATGGAGTTATATTTTGACTAAACTCGCCACGGAAAATAAAAACTTTCCTCCCACGCCTGCGGCAGATATTCCTTATTATCAGCTTTCTGCAGAACAAGGCTTACAACGTCAACATTCGTCGCGTAACGGCCTGAGTCAGGCGGAAGTTAACGCCCGTCAGCATCAGTATGGCCCGAACGCCTTACCGCAAACGAAAGGCAAGCCGGCATGGCTGCGCTTCCTCGCTCACTTCAATGATGTGCTGATCTATATCCTGCTGGCAGCCGCATTACTGACTGCGGTGATGGGGCACTGGGTCGACACGCTTGTCATCCTGGGTGTGGCGGTAATTAACGCGCTGATTGGCCATATCCAGGAAAACAACGCCGAGAAATCCCTCAAAAGCATCAGCAATATGCTCGCCAGCGAAGCCGTGGTGGTGCGTGATGGCCAGCACAGCACGCAGCCCACGCGCGATCTGGTGCCTGGCGATATCGTCATCCTGCGCGCGGGTGACCGCATTCCGGCTGACCTGCGGGTGATTGAGGCGCACAACCTGCGGGTGGAAGAAGCCATCCTCACCGGCGAATCGGTCTCGGTATCAAAAACCGCTGAGCCGCTGAGCGGTGAACTGGCATTGGGCGATCGCACCAATCTGCTGTTCTCCGGCACCACGCTCAGTGCCGGTAGCGGCAGCGGCGTGGTAATTGCCACCGGTGGCGACACCGAGTTGGGCCATATTAACCAGATGATTTCCGGCATTGAAAAACACCGTACGCCGTTGCTGGTTCAGATTGATAAACTCGGCAAAGCGATATTCGTCATTATTCTGTTGATGATGGTGGCGTTATTTATTTTCAGCCTGTTATGGCGGGATATTCCCCTCGACGAATTACTGCTGTCTTTAATTAGCCTGGCGGTTGCTGCCGTACCTGAAGGCTTACCGGCAATCATTTCGATTATTCTGTCACTGGGTATTCAAACCATGGCGCGGAAACACGCCATTATTCGCAAATTACCGATTGTCGAAACGCTTGGCGCAATGACCGTGGTCTGTTCGGATAAAACCGGCACGCTGACGATGAATGAAATGACCGTCAAAGCGGTGATCACCGCCGATGCCTGTTATCAGGTTGAAGGCGACAGCTATGAGCCGGTGGGCAATATTTCCCTTGAAGGGGAATCAACGCCGCTGAATATCGCGCCCGGTTCGGTGCTTGAAGACTATCTGCGCACCATCGACCTCTGTAATGACAGCCAACTGATGAAGGATGAACAGGGACACTGGACCGTCACCGGCGGCCCAACGGAAGGGGCACTTAAGGTGCTGGCGGCCAAATCCGGCCTACCGGCGATTCAGGTCGAGCTGAAAGGGAAGATCCCCTTTGACTCCCAGTACAAATACATGGCGACCCATCATCAGGTCGGCGATCGCAATAAGATCCTGGTGACCGGCGCGCCGGATGTGCTGTTCGCACTGGCCCGCCAGCAGCAAAGCGCTCACGGCCTGTGCGCCTTTGACCAGGCTTACTGGGAAGAGAAAATCACCCACTATGCCAGACAGGGACTGCGGATGGTGGCAGCAGCGTGGATGCCGGCACCTGACGACCTGACCCAGCTCGATCATGATGTGCTGCACGGAGGATTAATTTTCCTCGGTATCGCCGGCATGATGGATCCCCCGCGGCCGGAGGCTATCTATGCCATCCGTACCTGTCAGCAGGCGGGCGTGCGCGTCAAAATGATCACCGGCGATCATCCGCAAACCGCGATGAATATTGCGCAAATGCTGGGCATGGCCAACAGTGACCGTGCGCTGACCGGCCACGATCTTGAGGCAATGAATGATGCGGAACTGCGCGAAGCGGCGGTCAGTTACGATATTTTTGCCCGCACCAGCCCGGAGCATAAGTTGCGGCTGGTCAAAGCCCTGCAGGACAAAGGCGAAATCGTTGGCATGACCGGCGATGGCGTCAACGATGCCCCGGCGTTGAAGCAGGCGGATGTCGGCATCGCCATGGGTATCAAAGGCACCGAAGTGACCAAAGAAGCCGCCGATATGGTGCTGACCGATGACAACTTTGCCACCATTGCCGGCGCCGTGCAGGAAGGACGTCGGGTGTATGACAACCTGAAGAAAACCATCCTGTTTATTATGCCGACCAACCTGGCGCAAGGCTTGCTGATCATCATTGCGCTGCTGGCGGGCAATATCGTGCCGTTAACCCCGGTGCTGATCCTGTGGATGAATATGGCGACCTCCGCCACGCTCTCGTTCGCCCTGGCGTTTGAAGCCGCCGAGCGCAACGTGATGCAACGTCCGCCGCGCAACCCGACGCAGCATGTGATGGATGGTTTTGCCATCTGGCGTGTGGCCTTTGTCGGCACGCTGATTGCGCTCAGCGCCTTCGCGCTGGAAGCCTGGCTACAACCACGCGGACACAGTCCGGAATTTATCCGCACCGTGCTGCTGCAGACGCTGGTGACCGCACAGTGGTTCTATATGCTCAACTGCCGCGTCAGCAACGGTTTCTCGCTTGGTCGCAGCGTGTTGGCCAACAAAGGTCTGTGGCTGGTCAGCGGCGTGTTATTGCTGCTGCAACTGATGATTATCTATCTGCCGTTTATGCAACTGCTGTTCGGCACTGAGGCGATCCCGCTGCGTTACTGGGGCATTACCCTGGCGATTGGCGCAGTGCTGTTCCTGATCGTCGAACTGGAGAAACCCCTTACGCGCCGCTTCCGCAGCCGTTAATGCCCGCAGATGCCCTGCGGGGCATCTGTCTTCGCTTGCCTCCCGTTTTTGGAAAACACGATGAACAGGTTATGCCCAACAATCGCCCTGGCGATTGCTCTCGTTATCAGCTGGCCAACGCTGAGCGTCGCCAGTCAGTCCGTGCAGGTGGTACAGGTTGAACCCGCGCCGCTGCTGATGGAGCGCCGCCTGCCGGGACGGATTGAAGCCGTCCATGCGGTGGCACTGCGCAGCCGCATTGAAGGCATCATTACTCAGGTCCATTTCAGCGACGGGCAGCAGGTGAAGGCCGGCGATCTGCTGTATGAGCTCGATGATGCGGAGCAGCGTGCCGCACTGTCGCTGGCCCAGGCCGAGTTGCGCAGCAGTGAAGCCTCCCTGCGCCAGGCACAGCAGCAGTTCGACCGTTTCCAGCGGCTGAAGCCGGCGCAGGCCATCAGTAACCATGACGTTGATGGCGCGCGTATGCAGCGTGATATCGCCCGGGCTGCGGTGGATCAGGCGAAATCCCGCCTGAAGGCCCGTGAGATTACCCTCGGCTATACGCGGATCGCCTCACCGGTCAGCGGACGGGTAGGGCACAGCCAGTTTCATCGGGGCAGCCTGGTGAATCCTGCCAGCGGCATGCTGGTGGAAATTGTGCAGCTGGACCCGATCCGCATCGCCTTTGCCATTGAAGAACACGCCTTTTTTGATAAGGCCGGTCAGCATCCCGACCTGAAAACGCTGCGTCAGGCCTGGCTGCCAGAAATTGAACTGGCGGGCAAACGCCAGGCGGGCACGCTGGTCTCGGTTGATAACCGCATCGATCCGCGCAGCGGCAGCGTCACCTTACGTGCAGAATTCGCCAATCCCGGTGAGCGGCTGTTGCCCGGCGGCAGTATCGATCTGTTTTTCCGGCCAAAACAGAGCGCATCAGCACTGATGATCCCGGCAATGGCGATCCAGCAAGATCCGCAAGGGTTCTTCTGTTGGCTGGTTAACGACGAGAATAAAACCGAAAAACGCCGCCTCACCCTGGGCAGCCAACAAGGCCAGCAGTATCAGGTGCTAAGCGGTCTGCAGCGTGGCGAGCGGGTGATTGTAGAGGGCACGCAGCGCCTTCAGGCCGGGAGCCCGGTGAACGCAATCGCCGCCGGAGGAAACCGCTGATGTTGACGTTCTTCCTGACCCGCCCGCGTTTTGCGATGGTGATCGCGCTGGTGATTGGCTTACTCGGTGCCATCGCCCTGAAAATCATTCCGGTAGAGCAGTACCCGGAAATCACCCCGCCGGTGATTAACGTCAGCGCCTCCTGGCCGGGCGCCAGTGCGTCAGACGTGGCCGAAGCTGTAGCGGCTCCGCTGGAAACGCAAATCAACGGCGTGGACCATATGCTGTATATGGAATCCACCAGTTCGGACGATGGCAGCTATGCGCTGGCGATCTCCTTTGCCGCCGGCACCGATGCCGATCTGGCGGCCATTGACGTGCAGAACCGGGTGGCGCAGACCGTGGCCCAGCTGCCGCAACAGGTGCAGGAAATGGGAGTGCAGGTCCGCAAGCGCACCACCAACCTGATGCTGGGCGTCAGCCTGTTCTCCCCTGATAAAACCCGTGATGCGCTGTTTATCAGCAATTACGCCAGCACCCACGTTCGTGATGCGCTGGCGCGACTGCCGGGCGTGGGCCAGGTGCAGATGTTCGGTGCGCGCGATTACAGTATGCGTATCTGGCTGAACCCGCAGCGGATGAATGCGCTGAATATTACCGCCGACGATATCACCCTCGCGATCCGCCAGCAGAACGTGCAGGGCGCTGCCGGACAGGTCGGCACGCCACCGGTGTTTAACGGCCAGCAGCAAACACTGACCATTAATGGCCTTGGCCGCCTGAACAGCGCGGAAGCGTTCCGCGATATCATTATCCGCAGCTCGGCACAGGGGCAGCTGGTGCGGCTGCGGGATGTCGCTTTTATTGATATCGGCGCGCGTAGCTACAACTCCAGCGCGACGCTGAACGGCAACGACACGGCTTATCTGGGAATTTACCCTTCGCCAGGCGCAAACGCGCTGAATGTGGCCGGTCTGGTGCGCACCGAGCTGAAGCGGCTGAGCCATACCTTCCCGGCAGACGTGAAGTGGGAAATCAAATTCGACTCCACGAAATTTGTCTCTGCCACCATCAAAGAGATGGGCTGGTCGCTGGGACTGACGCTGGCGGTAGTGATCCTGGTGGTGTCGTTATTCCTGCAAAGCTGGCGCGCCACCTTTATCGTCGCCATGGCCATTCCGACCTCGCTGCTCGGCACCTTCGCCATCCTCTATCTGCTTGGCTACTCGGCCAATACCCTCAGCCTGTTTGCCATTATTCTGGCGTTAACCATGGTGGTGGATGACGCCATTGTGGTGGTGGAAAATGTCGAAACGCTGATGGCGGAAGGCATCGATCGGCTCAGCGCCACCACGCAGGCGATGCGCCAGGTCGCCGGACCGGTTATCGCCACCACGCTGGTGCTGCTGGCGGTGTTTATTCCGGTGGCGATGTTGCCCGGAATTACCGGTGAGCTGTACCGGCAGTTTGCGGTGACGCTCTCCAGCGCGGTGACGCTTTCCAGCCTGGTGGCCCTGAGCCTGACGCCGGCGCTGTGTGCGTTAATGCTACGGCCACGCATAGCGGCACCGGGCCGCATTTTCCAGCTGTTCAACCGGGGACTGGATAAAACCCGTGCCGGTTACGGCAGCCTGGTGAAGGGCATGAACCGCCGGCCGTGGCTGGCACTGGTGGCCACCACTGCCGCCGCGCTGACCGTGGCCGTCAGCTTTATGCTGATGCCCAAAGGCTTTTTACCTGCCGAGGATCAGGGCTATTTCTTTGCCAACGTGCAGCTGCCCGCCGCCGCGTCATTAGAGCGCACGGAAGCCACCATGGAGCGCGCGCGGCTGTTGATTGCCAGCAATCCCGCCGTCGAGGACGTCATTATGGTGTCCGGGTTTGATATTCTCAGCGGCACCACCACCTCTAACGGCGGCTTTATGTCGGTGATGCTGAAACCCTGGGGTGAACGCGCGGCGTTGGATCAGGTCGCCGGGCAGATCCAGCAGCAGCTGGCGCAGATCGCCACGGCCAACATTATGACCTTCAATCCGCCGACGCTGCCGGGGCTGGGCAATGCCGCCGGCTTTGATCTGCGTCTGCTGGCCCAGCAGGGGCAATCCTCTGCCGGGCTGGAGCAGGTCACGCGCGCGGTGCTGGCGAAAGCCAATCAGCATCCTCAGCTGCAGGCGGTATTTACCACCTGGAGCAGCAACGTGCCTCAGCTGACGCTCAACGTCGATCGCAACCGGGCTGCCCTGTTGGATGTGCCGGTATCCCGCATCTTCAGCACTCTGCAAACCGCGTTCGGCGGCACGCGCGCCGGCGACTTCACCTTAAACAACCGCGCTTATCACGTGGTGGTGCAAAATGAGATGAGCTGGCGTGAACGGGCAGAGCAAATCAGCGATCTGTATGTGCGCAGCGATAACGGTGAACGCGTGCGGCTCAGTCATCTGGTTACCGTGACGCCAGGCGTCGGTGCGCCTTATCTGAAGCAGTACAACCAGTTCCCGTCGGTGGCCATCAGCGGATCGGCGGCGGCAAACGTCAGCAGCAACGATGCGATGAACGCCATGACCGCGATCCTCAATGACAGCTTACCGGAGGGCTACGGCTACGCCTGGAGCGGGCTGTCATTGCAGGAACAACAAACCGGCAATCAGGCCATCTGGATCGTGCTGGCGGCGGTGGTGATGGCCTGGCTGTTCCTGGTTTGCCAGTATGAGAGCTGGACGTTGCCCGGCAGCGTGATGCTTTCGGTGCTGTTTGCTCTCGGCGGTGCGCTGCTGTGGCTGTGGTGGGCCGGGTTTGCCAATGATGTTTATGTGCAAATTGGCCTGGTGCTGCTGATCGCCTTAGCCGCCAAAAACGCCATCCTGATTGTCGAATTTTCGCGAACGCTGCGTGAGCAGGGCGCGTCTGTTGCGGATGCCGCGCTGCAGGGTGCGACGCGGCGTTTTCGGGCGGTGATGATGACGGCAATCTCTTTTATACTCGGCGTGCTGCCGTTAATGCTGGCCTCCGGCGCGGGTGCCCAGAGTCGTCGGATCATCGGCACCACGGTATTCAGCGGCATGCTGGTGGCTACCGTGGTGGGCATTGTATTTATCCCGGCGCTGTTTGTGCTGTTCCAGCGTATGCGTGAATGGGCGCACCGGCGGGTTGGCTAAGCGGCCTGCAATTCAGTGACGATCGGGGGAGAATGAGGCGCGTGTCGCGATGCTTCATTATCCCCAGAGGGCTCAGGAAGTATGGCGGTAAAGGGCATAATCCGAGCGAAGATAACGACAGGTGGCAAAAAGGCACAAACTGTAGCCGAGCAGCTCAGAGCACTCTTCCGCCATATTCTTGACCGTATGGCTATATCCCTCAGGCATAAGCGTCCGCCAAAGATCCTGCATACCGAACAGCCGGGAGAATACCAGTACAGTGAGCAGACCCGCGCTCATCATTCCCCATGAGGGATGACGGAGGAAACTCACCAGACCGGCGAGCGTACGTTGTGGAGATCTTAAGGCAAAAGTTAGACAAATCCCCGTCACGGCGAGGGCGAACCAGACCCAACACCCATGTTTTATTTCATCAAATAAAAAGTCCATTTCCCTGATTAACATGCAGGAAAAAAATCCCCCAATCAGCATCAGTGACGGACGCGCAGAGGAGTGCTTCATTGCGCGATAAAAATACAGTAGTGCAATCACCAGCAGCATCAGCTCCTGAGTTATCTCTGTTAAAGATGACTCATGAACAGCATCATGCATCCAGTGAACATCAATAAATACCAGACCCATCATCAGACAAAGAAACAGTGCACTGGTGAAAAATAAAACCAATTTGTTGCGTATAAAGATTAAATCAGAAAGCATTTTTTATAACCATTGCTCGACAAGCGGTAGACATTAAGTACGAAAAAAAGCCGGTTACAACGGAGTGAGTCACCGGCAAGATGCTGCAGGATAGCGTTTTTTTTATAGAAAAATGGTCCTTATGTGCCCTATGTTATTGCTGGCAGGTGCTGGCCTGTTGGGCACGGTACCGCGCAGCATGCCACGAGGGCATGCTGGGAATGATCCTGGATTAAGAGGTATAGGGTTCTGACAGTGCCTGTCCTTCAACGCCGGCATAAGTAATGATCACCTCGGCCGGTTCGTCAGTGGTATAACCGCGATGAACATCATCAATTGATTCGTTAAACGCTTCACCCGCGCTAAATTTTCGACTTTCGCCCGTCTCTTTATCTTCAATCGTTAGCGACCCAGAAATAATATAGGCAACATTAGGCATCGGGTGAGTGTGCCAGGGCAAAGTGGTATTTGCGTCAAAGTGCATTTTCATTACGGTTAAATGCGGTTTGCCTTCCGGATATTTTTCGTACGCTTTACCGTTCCATGCGCTACCACTACTTACCAGCTCTTCCGATTTAACCCCGTCGGATTCAAACTCAGAGGTTTGGTCAGTTTGTTCTTTAGAATGAGTAGACATAAATCGCTCCCTGGTTGTGATGAACGTGATGACATATTACAAAACGGGACATGCCAGGCAAATCGCGACCAGGCTCCCGCTGATAAATTCTCTGCGCTGCATGATTTACGCCTGTTTCGATGATGGGGCGGGGATCCACCTCGTCGCAGTGGCCTGCGGGTCATAACTCAGGGGGGTTGGCAGAGAGATCAGCTCAATAAGCAGTCCAAAGGGCGTCATGCAAAACCAGGTCTGGTTACCTTTCCCTTGTTCCTGGCCAAAACAGTCTGACGGGCCGTCAAACATTTTTGCGCCATGTACCCGCATCCTCTCACCAGCCTCTTGAATATCGTCAACATAGAGAGAGAAATGGTTAATGCCTGACTGGGATGGATTGGCTTGATGATCCTTTGCGGCAGGTTGAGTCTGAAACAGTTCCACATTACACCCATTCGCCAGACGTAACATCGCAAGGCCAGTCACCTTCAATTCACTGGGAAAACCATTCAAGGGCGCCATATTATCCCCAGCGATACTGTCTTCCTTATCATCTGGAGAAACCAACTGATAGAGAACGGATGCGCCCAGCGCATTAATGAAAAATTGTTTAGCCTGTTCAATATCTGCAACCGTAATTCCAATGTGCTCGATACCACGAATTGTCATTTATCCTCCAGTAGTTTTGTCCATATCAAATCTGCCTTCGAGGATTAAGCCTGGCAGAAATGAGCGAGATGTCACATGGATATTGTCACTGACTGGAATCACGGTTAAGCGGGTGAACGTTCGGGATAAGTGCATTTTTGTCCATGAGGCCGCTGAATCGAACCTCTGTTAATGCACTCTATGAAGCGGTAGAGGCTTTCTCCCGCTTACAACACCCGATATACAGATTACCCGTGGCGAGGTGAAATTAACCAGGCAAGCGACGAGGGAACGAAACCGCTTCTGATGAATGCCATTCACGTTCACCACGTTCACGAAAATCAGTGATAGCATCTTCGATGACTTGCTGACTTAAATAAGGCGCATCAACAATTATTCTCAACCCTAATCCATAAGCGTAATCAGGTAAAAACTCATAACCACAGTGAATAGCAGGAGGATCGTTACTCACTATTTCAAGCTCGCGTTTTTCAACAAACTCAAAAAAGGTGAGTCCACCGAAAAAATCATATTTGCTTGCTTCACGGGGGACGAATGTATGACTGATTATCTTTCCCCGCGCATTGTAGTTGGGGACTGTGTTTATTTTAAATTCATTTTCCCGTTGTTGCTCACTTAACATTTCGCAGGCCTGGTCGAATGCACGAGAGTGATACGCATCCCTGAAGGCGACCTGTGCGGTGATAATTTCCGCATTCCAAAAGTCAGCGGGATCTAATCCGGTGAACCAGATATCGCTCCACTCCCAGATACGATCAGATTCACCGTCAACCTGAGTGAACTCACACTCATCATAAAACAGGCCACCACAGCGATGACGCTCATTATGGATAAGGTTTTTTATCTGTATCACTTTCTGTCGGCGACGACGTCGTGAAAGGGAAGAAAAAATACGGTGTTTACGATGATAAGACATAAAGGCCCTCAGCTAGCCGGGGAAAGCCCAGCCGGTCAGAATATCAAAATCAGATATTCATTCCTACCGTCTTTCGTTTTTCACGACATAGCGTTGCGTTGACAGTGCTGTTCCAGCGCATGTGTGAATGGGCGCACCGGCGGGTTGGCTAAGCGGCCTGAAGCTCAGTGACCCTCAGCGGATAACCGGCAGATCCCGGAAGCGGGTGGTGTAGCTGGGCGACAGCATCTCACGCTTCATCGACCAGTCGCGCTGGATCCCCTGACCGGCGAACCAGACGCGGCTGCCGCTCTGTTTATTGAGCGTATCCAGCACGGCCATTAACGCCTCGCTGTTGGCTTTGGGCTGAAAATCATCAAACAGATTCAGCTGTGCCACGCCCTGATTGAAGAAGTCGCCGAGCATGATGCCGCCTTTCATATAGCGATGGCCCGGCCGCCAGATTTTGTCCAGACACTGAATGGCGGCGTTAATAATATCGCGGCTGTCCTGGGTCGGCGTCAGCAGCTTAACGCTGGCGGCATTGGTGTAATAAGGATGTTTGGGATCGTGCGGGCTGGTACGGATAAAGGTGCCGATTTCGCGGCAGTACTGGCGCTCGTGGCGCAGTTTTTCCGCGCCCCGGACAGCATAGCTACAGATGGCTTCATGCATCTCCTGATACTCGGTAATGCGGTGGCCGAACGAGCGTGAGCAGAGGATATGCTGCTTGGTCGGCACCTCTTCCAGCTCCAGGCAGGCTTCCCCGCGTAACTCCCGCACCGTGCGCTCCAGCACTACGCCAAAATGCTTGCGGATCAACGCCACCGGCGTATCGGCCAGCTGCAGCGCGGTTTCAATCCCCAATCCTTCCAGCTTTTTCGACAGGCGTCGGCCTACGCCCCAGACTTCTTCTACCGGCAGCAGTCCCATCAGCTTACGCTGGCGGGCAGGCGAGGAGAGATCGAGAACGTGCCCGGTTTGGGTCCATTTTTTGGCGGCAAAATTCGCCAGCTTGGCGAGGGTTTTGGTCTGCGCAATCCCCACGCCGACTCTCAGGTGAGTATCCTGCCAGATTTTATCGCGCACCTGGCGGCCAAAGGTATCCAGCGGCAGACAGTTGCTGATGCCGCTGACATCGAGAAACGCCTCATCAATCGAGTAAATTTCAATTGCCGGCGCCAGCTCTTCCAGCGTGCTCATCACCCGCTGCGACATGTCGGCATACAGCGCATAGTTTGACGAGAACACCGCCACGTTATGTCGCTGAATTTCGTCACGCATCTTAAAGTAGGGCGCGCCCATCTTGATCTGCAGCCGCTTGGCTTCGGCGTTGCGCGCAATCACGCAGCCATCGTTATTGGAAAGAACTATCACCGGGCGGCCTGCAAGATCAGGGCGGAACACCGTCTCACAGGAGGCATAAAAGCTGTTGACGTCTACCAGGGCAAACATAGCGATTTGCCTGGTGGGTGAGGGATGAGCGACATAAAGTGGGCCTCCAAATGTACTGTGTATATGTACAGTATATTTGAATGTCTGGAACGATCAAGAAGGTTTCCAGAAGACTTTGTTCCACCTTCATGACGTCGGGGGATAGGCTCATCATCGGATCACAGGATCTGCGTAACGGATGCTACGCTAAACACCCGTGTTCAGGACAAGAGGAATAAGATGATCTGGCTGATTGTGAAGTATGCGATAACCGCTGGGATGATAGTGCTTATCTCCGAGGCGGCAAAACGAAGCGACCGGTTGGGCGGTCTGTTGGCGGCATTGCCACTGGTGACCGTTTTGGTGCTGATATGGATGAAGCTTGAGGGGCAAACCCAAGAGAAAATAGCGAATCATGCATGGTACACATTTTGGTATGTCGTCCCGACATTGCCCATGTTTCTTTGCTTTCCCTTCATTTTTCAGCGGTGGGGATTCTGGGTCGCGCTGCTGGCCTCCTGCTTTATGACCGTGCTGCTTTTTTGGGGGTATGCGCTGTTACTTCGCCGCTTTGGCATTGAGCTGATGTGAACCTCGTGTGGGGTGTTCCTGTTATTTATGTGTGATTTTACCTGCTATCGCCTCTGGCAGGCTGCTGCGCTGTCGGAACCATGCTGCAAAAAAGCCAGTGATGATGCATAACTCGGCGATATCTCCGCCATAATACATCCACAGTGCGGCCGCCTGAATTTCCTCATGAGATGCTGAGGTCCCAAGAGGGTACCCGTATCCGTACATTAATTTTCCCAGAACACCATGAGCCGCCGTGGCCAGGAAAATGACTATCAGCCTTACGGACCTCGGCGGGCGATGGGGAGCAGGATCGGGCCCTGCGACAGACCAGGTAAAAAGATACCCGGAGAGAACAAAATGCAGATGGATAAAAACAAACAGGAAAGGGCTGGTCATCGTCAGCCCAAAAAGCGGGGTGAGATAAAGAAGATACATACCGCCAATATCCAGGAAAGCAGCGGTTATCGGGTGGATTAAAAAACGTATCGGGCGCGTGCGGAGAATATTCATAATGACGCGTGTCATTTTCGCGGGAGCACAGCGCATCAAAAGCGATCCGGGCGCACCAAAAACCAGGCCCAGAGGGCCAAACATTCCCAGAAAAAGATGCTGTATCATGTGACCACGCAAATCGTGATGAGCCCAATCAGCCACAGGCGGCAATACGGATACCACGATTAACACTATGCCGGCCGTGAAGCTGGCTGTACGCCACGTGCTCCAGCGGGCGGTGCCACGTATTCTGACGGCGGCCAGAAGATAAAGGCAGAGCAGTACGGCAGGCAAAATGACCAAAAGAACGAACAACATCGGGGAGTGGGGCACACCTGCGTGGTGCATTGCTGGCTCCACGGGTTAAGTTCCCGTCTGCAGTTCAGCCGTGCGCGCCCGGCGATAGATAATGAAACCCGCCCGCAATAAAAGCAGACCAGCCGCGTTCCAGATAAGGTCGTAGAGGAGAACATTGTCCACGTAACGGATCTGATGAATCCTGAGCAGCTTGTGATCCACAATCCCGTCAAAAAGCTGAAACGCTCCCATACCCAAAAAGAAGCCTGCCCATGCGGCTGTCCGGTTAAGCTTTCTGCGGCTACGCAGATCGGCAAACATAAAAAAGCCGAGGACAAACAAAATCAGTTCAGCTGAATGCAATAACCCATCTGAAAACAGGCCAAAAGCGGGTGTTTCCCAGTCAAAAAAGTGATGCCAGGCCAGAATCTGATGAAATATCACTTCGTCTATCGCTGCCATCAACCCAATGCCAAGCGGAAGCGTGGCGGTCAATGAACGTTTCAGATCGGATTGAATTGCTGGGGTCAACGTTGGCACTACTCACTCCTGAATAAAGAAAAATTTTACTTAAGAAGCGTAGCTGAAAATGAGGGTGTTCCGATGGCTCTCCGGCACAGGCCTTTCCGACCCTGCATCTGCCCAGCAAACAATTTTTATGCTTTTCATCCGGCAGGAGACGGCATCAGCCCGGCTGACGAAGCCTGCCCCAGAGTGACATGGGGCGGGCAGCCCGCTTACAGGCGGTTACCGGCCTCGACCAGTCCGTTATAGGATTTTAAAACGCGCATCGGTGAACCTGACACCATCCAGCCCGAATTGCCACTTGCTTTCAGCAGACTCTGCTCACCCGTGCTGTAAGGTGTTTTATCGCGAATCCGACGCATGCGATCCTTGCAGTCTTTCAGGAAGGTTCCGGCATTATCCTGGAAGATGGACCAGGTTAATGGCTTGCCCGCTTCGCTGGCCGTTGCCTTTTCTGCCTCAGTCAGCAACGTGCTGTAAGCATCAATCGCTTTTGTCATCTGTGCCACGTCGGGAGCGGGGGAGGTAAACAGGGTTGCCAGCGCCTTGGCCTGCGTGACTAATGCCAGGCGGTAGTAGCGACTATGCCGGCCCTCAGACTTCTCAATTTCAACCAGTTGCGCAGCCACGACCTCATTGTTCTCTTTTTCAACTTCGGCACCGAACTGGTCACTGGATTTCATAAAGCGGTCAAACGCCTTCATGAGTGGCGGATGCATTTGCTTGCCTTTCGCGAAGCCATCATCCTTGTAATCTTCCTGACTGTAGTAAAGGTGAGCCTGCGAAACCAGCGGCTGCAATGTCGTTAAATCCGCCAGATACTGTGTTGCTGCAGCATCCAGCGCCGGTAACGCCGGTTTCGCCTTCGATGCCTGGTTGATGGCTTTAGTGCAGCTCTCCAGTTCGTAAGGCGTGACCTCGCCCAGTACGTTGACGTTGCGCTCTTTGCCGGTTGGCCCCTTTTCAGCATTCGCCATCCAGCTCACATAGCGCAGGGCACTGTCGCGAACCGATCCATCCGTAGTGTTAAAGCAACCCACATAGGCGTTTAATTTTGTGGTGAGTTGCGCAGCGGTATCCTCCGCAACAGCCTGGGGTTGACTCTGCGGGGCTGGCTTTGCATCTGCTTTGTCACTGTTGTCGCATGCTGTCAGCGGCAGCACAAGGGCAGTCACCAGCATCCCGGGTATCATGGCCCTGCTTGCTCTTTTAAACACAATCGTTCCTTTATTTATGCGGTTAGAAATACAGGTTGGGAATTGATGTCCGCATCGGCTCCCTTATCAGCTGCGATGAGGGAGACGATGACAAACGGGTTATGCGCTTTGCGTCGCTGCCGACGATTCTTCTTTCAGTATCGCCCTGACTGTCTGATGACGATGCCAGTAATAGCCGAGGGTGTTTTTAAAGGCTTCAATCTCCTTTTTCAGGCCCGGCAGACGGATCTCACTGCGTTTTTTGCCCTGCGAGTTTGGCTGCACATGTTGCACGTAGAGCTTATCCCGGCCGAAGCTACGAATAACGTTGATGTTTTTAACGTTATCCCACTCCAGCACTTCGCCGGTTTTCGGCGCCACGATGCCCTGCCAGGTGATGACGATCTGCGAGCCATCTTTCAGGGTATAAGGAACATTGGGGAAATGCTTCAGCACCAGCGCGGTTTCCATTTCACCGTCAGGCTGATACCGCCAGGCCAGGCTCTCTTCATGCACTGAGGAGAAGTCGCGTTCATATTTCTGCCACAACTGCTGTTCCATCTCGTCGGCAACCGGCATCAGATCGACCCAGCTCTGTGCCGGGAAATCGGCGGCGATCGCTGCATAGTCAGCTTCGTTAATCTCATACCCTACGTTGCGCATCCTTTCCGCCAGCGGCGGGTGTGAATCAAACGGGTGCGGCACATTCTGCTCACGGATGACGCTGATAAAGTCCGGAGAGGCGACATGTTCAGGCAGACCTGCAGCAATAGCGTTACTGATCCCCAGTTCGTTTTCGTGCAGCGTTTGGTTATTAAAGAAGTTTCGCTCAACTTCATTCCGGTAGCTGGCATACGCAGACACTTTGATCAGTGATTCGATAATCGCGGCAGGGGAGACCAGCGTTGATGCATTGCGATCCGCGACAAACTCACGTTCACGGCTGTTACGCTGCCACGCCAGCTCAAACAGCATGCGATAAAGATAGAGCGGATAGAAGACGATCAGCGTGGCCAGATTCTGACCCATCAGTTGCATATAGAGATCAAACCGGTGCAGCTTAGGTCCCAGTAATGCGCCTGAGGCGGTGTCGCCTTCATGGAGGTGAGTCAGTTCATGGACCATCACACCATCAGCCTGCGCAACGGTGAGCTGACGCAGGAGTGGAATACTGACATAGAGCTTACGGCCGGTGAGCGGATTCCCATTCACGTTCAGCGGGGCTTCGGTCACGTAGAAGTTGGTGTCGATACCCGCAACAATATGATCGGGTGGCGTGGTGCCCACTCTGGCGGCCAGCATATCAATCTGTGACCAGAGTGCCGGGGCCGCTTGGCGGGTCACGACTTCGCCTTCAATACTCTCTTCCGGTGGGAGTTTTTTGAAGATGCCTTTAATCATGTAATACATACCGGCCAGCACCAGCAGTCCTACCGCCATTACCAGTTTTGGATAGTAGGTTTGTGTGAAGAAGGCGGTGCCCCAGAATGAGAGCCATACCAGCATGCCGCCCTGCACCATAACTTCCAGCGAACAGGCCAGCATCAGGAACTTGCGGGCCAGCGCCAGACTGATTACCTGTCCCTGGCGGCTTTTAAAGGCCAGCGCACTGAACAGCAGCACCATCAGCAGGACAACGCCGCTACCGATCAGTGTCCAGAATGCCACTTTATCCATCATGTAGAACTGCCACAGTTCGGATTGCGGTGCGCAGACGGCGTTTTTGTAATCCTGCAGATTTTCATCTACCGGGCCGCAGACACTGGAAGGCGGGTTCTGCTGCAAAAACGCCTGGAGTTTGCCCGTATCCTGATGTTGTTCCCGCGCATCGTTCATGAAGATTTGCGTGTATTGCTGATCAAGTTGCGTGTTGCCATATTCAGCAAAAAACAGGGTAATGACGGGGACGAGAAACAGTGTGAATAGCAGCCAGAAAAATACCTTTAGATAACCCTTTTTCAATTCCGTTAATGTATTCAAAATAATAACTTCCTGCATGTCTGTGAAAGGGAGAAGCTGCTGCTATCAGGAAATTCCGAAAAGAATAGCCTGGCCCCGATTAAACGGTGCGGAAGCATTTATGCGAGCTTCACGATATTATAATTATTGCAGAGCGATTATAAGCCAGATTGGTGCTGATGCCATACAGGGCGTTAAAACCCTGGCCCAGACCAATATCGAGATGTTTTGGATAAGCTATAGCCATTGTCGAAAAAAAAACCTGATAGTGCAGAATAAACAACTGCCATAATTAAAATCAGTGTAATATCTCTCTTCCAGAGGCCGAGCACAAACAAATAAATCGGGCCGAAAAATAGTCGTGTAAAATAAATCCATCAAATCAGTAAGGGAAAATTGCCCTGTCCGGACATCTCCTGCGCTGGATGGCATTTATATTAGCACCAAAGAAAATATCGCCACAATGATAAAAATATGTTAATTTTCAAAAAATTATTCCTCGTTCCTCACACCTTAGAAGGATATAAAGATGATCGCATGGAGCGTAGTGGGTTTTTTCGTCGCAGTATTAATTTCTGCCGCCTATCTCCTGTGTAAATGGCTGTTAGATATTTATTACTACGACGGTTTCTTTGTCGCGCATTTATGGGCGACAGGGGCTACGCTGATAGTTTCTGCCCTTTTCTGTGCGGCCTTTGTCTGGGTGCTCCGGCAGGAAAAATGGCTGGACTCCATTGCACAGGCAACGAAAAGCCAGCCAATGATGGCCCCCGAAAAAACCCATAACTTCTTTTTTATTCCCGTTCTCTACTGGCCGATTATTCTGTTTCTGCTCGGCTCAGGGATCTGTCTCTACGATCTGACCCGATAACCCCCTTATATCACTGATACAGGCCATACTGATGCTGTATCAGCGAAATGGAAATATCATCAATACGCAGGAGTTCATCGTGAAATTAAGAAAATCATTAAATATCGTGGGTGCAATCTGCCTGGCAACTGCCATCGGCGGAACCTCCCTGATGGCATCCGCAGCTGAGACAGCACCAGCCGCAGCCACGCAGACTGAGACGCTTGCTTTGCTGGATGGAAAGCAGACGTTCAAACTGCAGGGCTATGTAAAGCAGCCTGTTCCGGGCGGCGGACCGGGAACAATGTATGTTAACAAGCCGGAAAAACGCGTGTTGATCATTGGCGAAGAAGATATCCCGGTAATTGCTCGCGGTGGCAGTGACGCTGATTTTCTCAACGGCATGAAGTCAATTAAAGACAAGCAGAAGCAGGCTTCACCTTCTTATAAGGTGATCAGTGAGAAAACTGAAAATGCCAACGGTTTGCCGGTCTACCATATCGAAGCCACTGACAATATGGGGGGTAACGATGTGCAGCAGGCGACTCTGCTGGCGGTCGCTGACAATAAATTCACCGTCATTCAGGTGGTCTCAAACCACAAAGATAAGGCTGGTCACCTGAAAGCGGTTAACAATATTCTCGGTAAATAAGGCGTGAGTAGATTAGGCTGCATCAGCCCCATCACCCAACCGTCACCGCAGCGACATAAATCCTTCATTCCTATCCGCTAGCGTACTGCCATTCAGATTCTCGGATTGCGGATGCATGAGCCACCTCTCGCTTCACCATATTCATAA
The DNA here is from genome assembly GCF_004551645.1 of Erwinia sp. QL-Z3. NCBI lineage: Bacteria > Pseudomonadati > Pseudomonadota > Gammaproteobacteria > Enterobacterales > Erwiniaceae > Erwinia > Erwinia sp. QL-Z3. The sequence goes on along the minus strand of NZ_CP037950.1, from coordinate 4,185,935 downwards.
AGCCTGGGGCGAAAAAATCGCCCTTAATGACATCAGTTTTGAGGCGGAACAGGGCAGTTTTGTTGCGCTGCTGGGGCCATCGGGCTGCGGAAAATCGACCTTATTGCGTACCATCGCCGGACTGGAAACCGCCGATCGCGGCGCCATCCAGTTTAATCATGCCGACATCACCCCTCTGCCACCGTCGCAGCGCAAGCTGTCGATGGTGTTTCAATCCTACGCGCTGTTTCCTCACCTTAACGTGCGCGAAAACCTGCTATTTGGCTTAAAAGCGCGGGGCGAAGAGAAACAGTCGTTTGCTCAGCGCCTGGCGGATGTCAGTAAGTTAATGGAGCTGGATACGCTGCTGGATCGCCTGCCTTCGCAGCTTTCCGGCGGCCAGCAGCAGCGCGTGGCGTTGGGCAGGGCGGTGATCGCTAACAACACGCTGTGCCTGATGGATGAGCCACTGTCGAATCTGGATGCCAAGCTGCGGCAAAGCATGCGCCGTGAAATCCGCGCGCTGCAGAAGAAACTCGGCCTGACCATGCTCTACGTCACCCACGATCAAACCGAAGCCATGAGCATGGCCGACAGCATTATTCTGCTTAACGATGGCTATATTGAGCAGCACGGCACGCCGGACGAACTTTATAACCATCCCGCCAGCGTGTTCGCCGCGCAGTTTATTGGCGCGCCGCCGATGAATATCCTGCCGCTGCAACGCAACGGTAGCCATCATTACCTCCTGCCTCTCACGCAGCCGGTGGTCGAATACCCCGAGGCCACGCTCAGTCTGGGATTACGTGCCGAAGATATCCAGCTTATCCCCGCTGCACAGGCGGCCCTGACCGCGCGCGTAGAGAGCGCCGAATATATGGGTGCCGATACCTTACTGGTGTGCAGGCTGGCGGGCCTCGACGTGTCGCTGACGGTCAAAGTTCCCGGCATGCAGCGCTTCGCCGAGGGCAGCAACGTCGGCTTGCAGTGGTCCGCCGCACGGCAATACCTCTTTCACCGCGAAAGCGGTAAGCGCTGCGAACACGCCGAACAACAGATGTTTGCCTCTCAGAAAAAATACGCCATTTAACCGTTGTCATTTGCCCAAGGGAAAATCATGTTTGCAACTCGTTACTCACGCCTGTCCTCTGTTGTCTTGCTCGCGATGGCCACCTCAGCGTTCGCTGCCGATCCGGTCAAGCTGCAAATGTATTATCCGATCGCGGTGGGTGGCAAAGTCAGCCACACCGTCGATACGCTGGTGGCGGACTTCGAAAAAACGCACCCGGATGTGAGTATTCAGCCGGTGTATACCGGTGACTATGCGACGACCGTGACCAAAGCGCTGACCGCCTTTCGCGGCGGTAACGCGCCACAGATGGCGGTGATTGGCGATATTGAGGCGTATTCACTGATTGATGCCGGGGCGATTGTCGCGGCCAGCGATCTGGCGCAGGGCGAGGAAGGCAAAAAATGGATCGACGGTTTCTATCCCGCCTTTCTGCGCCACATCGACGGTAAGGTGTGGGGCGTGCCGTTCCAGCGTTCAACCGTGGTGATGTACTGGAACAAACAGGCGTTTGAAAAAGCCGGTTTGAACGCCGATACGCCGCCCGCTAACTGGCAGCAGGTGGTGGAATTCAGTAAGAAACTGACCCTCAAAGATGCCAACGGCGTCAGCCAGTGGGGTATCGAGATCCCGTCCACGCCAAACGGTTACTGGAACTTCCAGGGCCTGTCGGCCACCAACGGCGGACGTCTGGATAACGGCAAGGGCACTGCGGTTCACTTCAATACGCCGGGCAACGTTGAAACGCTGCAATGGCTGACCGATCTGGGGCAGAAAGAACAGGTTTCTCCGAAGGGAGCGATTGCATGGGGCACGACGCCGCAGGACTTTATCAGCGGCAAAACCGCGATGATGGTGACCACCACCGGCAACCTGACCAACGTGCGTGATAATGCGAAGTTCCCGTTTGGCGTAGCGATGCTGCCTGAGAAAACCCAGCGCGGCAGCCCAACCGGCGGCGGCAATCTGTATGTCTTTAAAAACACCTCACCAGAACAGCAAAAAGCCGCAATGGAATTCATCCGCTGGGTAACGTCGCCAGAGCAGGCCGCACGCTGGAGTATCGCCACCGGTTATGTCGCCACCTCAGCAGCGGCGTGGGATACCCAGGTGATGAAGGATTACGTCAAGGCGGTCCCGCAGGCCTTAGTGGCGCGTGAACAGCTGAAGTATGCCCAGCCAGAACTGTCGACTTATAACAGCGTGCAGATTCAGGATGCGCTGAATCACGCGGTGGAAGCGGCGGTGACGCAGGCGAAAACGCCAGCCGACGCGCTGGCCGGCGCGCAGAAGCAAGCCGATCGTCTGCTGAAGTCATACCAATAACGATGAGCATCATTCTCACCGTCGCACCGGTTCACCGTCCCCGGTTATGGACGATGCAGCTGTATGGCTATCTGCTGATCTTGCCAGCACTCAGCTTTTTGCTGCTGTTTACCCATTATCCGGCGGTCGCGACCGTGTGGGAAAGCCTGTTCAGCGCGGCGCGCAACGGTCATCCGGCCCAGTTTGTCGGGCTGGATAACTACCTTGCGCTGCTGGATGACGACATCTTTATCCAGTCGCTGCGCAATAACCTGCTGTATGCGCTGATTACCATTCCGCTGGCGGTCACGCTGGCGCTGTTAATGGCGCTGGCGGTCAACCGGCAGATGCGCGCCACTGCGCTGGTTCGTACCGCCTTCTTTATTCCCTCGCTGCTGCCGATGATCGCCATCGCCAACCTGTGGCTGTTTTTCTACACGCCGCAGCTCGGCTTGCTGAATAAGCTGCTGGCGCTGTTTTCGCTACCGGCGGTTAACTGGCTCGGCGAACCGCAAAGCGCGCTCTACTGCCTGATGGCGGTTTCGGTGTGGCGCGAAGCGGGTTTCTTTATGATTTTTTATCTTGCCGCGCTGCAGCAAATCGATCCGCGACTCGGTGAAGCTGCGGCGATAGAAGGCGCCTCGCGTCGCTATTTCTTCCGTCGGGTACAGTGGCCGCTGCTGATGCCGACCACGCTGTTTGTGCTGATCAATGCCTCGATGAATGCGTTCCGCATTGTGGATCAGGTGATCGCCATGACCAACGGTGGCCCGAATAACAGCAGTAGTTTGCTGCTGTTTTACATCTATCGCACCGCCTTCAGCTTCTGGGATATGCCTGCCGCCGCCGCGATGACGGTGGTGCTGCTGGTGATCCTGGCCGCCATTGCGCTGCTGAAATTCAACCTGCTGGACAAGCGAGCCCATTACCAATGACGCCGACACTCTCATTTGGTCGTTTATGCCTGAATACGGTCATAGTCCTCGCGGCGTTGCTGTGGTTTTTACCGATTCTGGTGGCGTTTTGGGTGGCGATTCATCCGGCGTCGGAACAGGGCAGTTTCTCATTACTCTCTCCGTTGACGCTGCAGAACTTCGTGGATGCCTGGCACGCCGCGCCGTTTGCCCGCTACTTCCTCAATACCGGCCTGCTGGTGCTGATGATTGTGGTGGTGCAGCTGGTGCTGGCAACGATGGCGGCTTACGCGCTGGTGCGTTTTCGCCTGAAATTCGCCGGGGTGATCTTTGCGCTGATCCTGCTGCAGTTGATGATCAGTCCGGATGTGCTGATCCTGAATAACTATAAAACCATCGGCGCGCTGGGACTGCGTGACACGCTGACCGGCATCGCGCTGCCGTATTTCTCCTCGGCGTTCGCCATCTTTTTACTGCGACAAACCTTTAAAAGTATTCCGCTGGTGCTGGAAGAGGCGGCAATTGTTGAAGGTGCCAGCCGCTTTTATATTCTGCGGAAGATTTACATCCCGCTGGCGAGGCCGATTTATGTCGCCTTTACGCTGGTGTCGATCAGCTTCCACTGGAACGATTTCCTTTGGCCGCTGGTGATCACCGACTCGGTAAACGTGCGGCCGCTGACCGTCGGCCTGCAGCTGTTTTCCGCGCCAGAGCAGGGTGTGCAATGGGCGCTGGTCAGTGCGGCCACCCTGATGACCACCTTACCGCTGCTGGTGCTGTTCCTGATTTTTCAGCGTCAGTTTATTCAATCGTTTATGCGTGCTGGAATTCGCTAAGGAGTGCTTGTTGTGTCTTATCCGCATTCACTGAACCCGTTGCAGCGAGAGCTGTTAGGGGATGTCGCCAGGCTATATGCTTTGCCCAACGTGCGTTCAGCCCCGCTCAACAGCACCTTACGGTTTGGGTTGATTGCCGATCCGCAATATGCCGACATTGACGCCGATGTCGCCAAGAATCTGTACTATCGCCATGCGCTACAAAAGTTGCCGCAGGCGATTGAGGCACTCAACCGGCAGCCGCTGGATTTTGTCGTCACGCTGGGGGATTTGGTCGACCGTGATTGGGAAAGTTTCGCGGCGATCCTGCCGGTTTATGAACGCCTTCACCATCCGCATGCGGTGGTGTTGGGCAATCACGATGCGCAGACCCTCACCCAACACCTCAACGACGCCGCCGCGCTGCCGAAAAGCTATTACGCCTTTGGGCTGCAAGGCTGGCGTTTTATTGTTTATGACGGCAACGATATCAGCCTCTATTGCAACGCGCTGAACGGCGACGATCGCGCGCAGGCGGAGGCGATGCTTGCCGACCTCAGCGAACGGCAACAGCCGCAGGCCAAACCCTGGAATGGTGCGGTAGGGCAGCAGCAGCTCAAATGGATTGAGCAGCAGTTGCAGTATGCCCAGCGGCAAGGGGAAAACGTGGTGGTATTTGGCCACTATCCGCTGGCTCCGCACAACAGCCATAATTTGCTGAACGGAGGGGAACTGGCCGAGTTATTTGCTGCTTACCGTGTAAAAGCCTGTTTCTCCGGGCACGATCATCGCGGCGGCTATGCCCGTATTGGCGAAACCGGCTTTTACACCCTGAAAGGCATGCTGGATGGCGCCGACACGGTGCCCTTTGCGGTGGTGGAAATCGAAGGGGATACGTTGCGCGTCACCGGTTACGGCGGTGAAACCAGCCATCTGTTTCCTCCGGGCTGATGAGCAAGCTATCAGTTTTTATATCTTACGGCTTCAATAAGCTTCGAAAATGCGGCCGTATGTTGTTTTCGGCTGGGATAATACAGGTAATAGCCGCTAAAAGGTTCGCACCATTCATCCAGCAGACTTTCCAGTCGACCTTCATTAATATGATGCTGAACGGTGTCCTCCGGCACACAGGCAATGCCCATACCCGATAACGCCGCATCAATTCGTGAGGCAAGATTATTGAAAATAAGCTGTCCTTCAACTTTAACCCGGATCTCTTTTCCATCTTTGCTGAACTCCCAGCTATACAGACCGCCCAGCGTTGGAAGCCGCATATTCATGCAGTTGTGATCCTGAAGCTGATAGGGTGTTTCAGGCCGGCCATATTTCGCCAGATAGTCCGGCGAGGCAACAACCGCCATGCGCCAGTTGGGACCTATTCTTACCGCCACCATATCTTTTTCAATCGACTCGCCCAACCTGACGCCTGCATCGAAGCGGCCACTGACAATATCTGTCAGCGTGTTATCGACCGATAATTCAACTTTGACCTCGGGATACGCCTGTAAAAATGGCTTTAATAGCGGCCAGAGTGTCGATGACAGTGCATGTTCACCTGCGGTGATACGAATGTTTCCCGAGACAGAACCGACATTATCGGTGATGTGCAGTAAGGCTTTTTCAATATCCGCAATCAGCGGACCCACGCTATCGATTAATCTTTCGCCTGCTTCTGTCGCTGCCACGCTACGCGTCGTACGCGTCAGCAATCGGGTTTGCAATCGCTCTTCCAGGCCGCGAATGGAATGACTTAGCGCCGATTGAGAAACGCCTAATTTCGCGGCTGCGCGCGTAAAGCTTTTCTCTTTGGAGACCATCACTAAGTAAATGAGATCGTTGAAATTTTCTTTGAGCATAGTCAGCCTTGTGCAAGCGTGGGTGGGACCCGGTCAGTATCCTCTATTTTGTCGGGTGGTTTTTATGAATTTTACTCATAGGTGCTTTTCGATTATTGACTCTAATCGTCACGCCACAGGTTTGCTAAAGTCATTGCACGCAATACACATTGAATAAGGAACGTCGCATGTTGAAAATTATCCCTAACGGCTCAGTGCCGTCTAACAAAGGCCCGGAGCAGTATTTTACCGGCACGGTTCGCATTGATGCGCCGTTCAGTGGCACCGAATCCGCGCGCGTTGGCGGTGCAACCGTGACCTTTGAACCGGGTGCACGCACTGCCTGGCACACGCATCCACTCGGTCAAACGCTGATCGTCACCCACGGTCAGGGCTGGATCCAGTGTGAAGGGGAAGACACCGTGGTGATGAATCAGGGTGACATCATTTTCATTCCCGAAGGCGTGAAACACTGGCATGGCGCCACGCCAGATAACGCCATGACGCACATTGCGATTGCCGAATCACTGAATGGCAGCCCGGTAGAATGGCTGGAAAAAGTGACCGACGAGCAATATAAAAAATAACGATTTAAGCACAGCGCGCCGGCAGAATATTGCCGGCAGGCAGTTTGAGAAACTTATATGGATGACGCAGCTCAGCGTTTGAAGTCCTTTACCGTAAAGTCGTCCGGCATGACGTTTGTATTTATTCTTAGTGCCTTAATGGCCTTTACCTCGTTATCTACCGATATCTATCTGCCCGCCATGCCGATAATGGCAAATGAACTGCACGGCGACGCTGAACTGACCATTACCGGTTTTTTAATCGGTTTTTGTATTGCTCAGCTGATCTGGGGGCCGTTAAGCGATCATTTTGGCCGTAAAAAACCACTGTTTGTCGGTCTGGTGCTGTTTATTATTGGCTCGATCGGCTGTGCGCTCTCTACCGACATCACGCAGATCGTTTTCTGGCGCGTGTTCCAGGCGCTGGGGGCCTGCACCGGTCCGATGCTGGCTCGCGCCATGATCCGCGACCTGTTTGGTCGTACCCGTGCCGCGCAAATGCTGTCGACGCTGATGGTGATGATGGCTATCGCGCCGATTGCCGGGCCGCTGATCGGCGGGCAGATGATCAGGGTCACCTCGTGGCACAGTATTTTTTGGCTGCTGGCGGTGATTGGCTGCGTCATGCTGATAGTTATTTGCTGGCTGCCTGAAACCTTACCGGAAGATAAAAGGGTCAAAGCCTCTTTACCGGGCGCCTTCAGCAATTATTATCTGCTGCTGAAGAATACCCAACTTATGCGTTTTACCTTATGCGTGACGTTTTATTATGTCGCTGCCTATGCGTTTATTACCGGTTCTCCGTTTGTCTATATCACTTACTTCCACGTCGATCCGCAGCACTATGGCTGGCTATTTGCCGTTAACGTTGTCGGGCTAATGGGGGTAAGTATGCTTAACCGAAAGTGGGTTCACCGCTATCCGTTAGCGTTACTGCTTAAAATTGCGACCGTAATTGCTGCGTTGGCCGCTGTGCTTCTCGCCGTCTGTGCCCGCTTTGAAGTCGGCGGGATCGTGATGGTTATTCTGCCGGTGTTCGTCTTCTTTTCCATGAACGGCATTATTGCCGCCACCTCCACCGCGTCGGCGATGGATATCGTGCCCAACGTTGCCGGTTCCGCATCAGCCCTGATTGGATCGCTTCAGTATGGCAGCGGCATTATCTCGTCAATACTGCTGGCCTTACTCAGCGACGGCACGTCCTGGACCATGGGCTGGATAATTGCAGCTTTCACCCTGGCGGCGGCGGTCATGGCGCTATCCGTCAAGGCAGATAAATAGTCTGCCCATTAGCTGCGCGCAATGATTAATGCACGCAGCTAATAACCCCTTGCTGATTACGCCCTCTAATCGAATCAATCCCATCAGGTTATGCTGACTCCTGAACGCACTCAAGCAGAGCGGCATGGCGCGTGAGGGAATGGCTTGCCGGCCGCAAACTCGACGTCTAATCACACAGAATGAAACCTGAGGAGAGAGAAATGCAAAAACGTTATTTGGGCAACTCAAAACTTGACGTTTCCGCACTGGGGCTGGGCTGCATGGGCCTCAGCCATGGCTATGGTCCGGCGACCGAGTCGCGTCAGGCTGTGGAACTTATTCGCGCGGCGGTCGAGCGTGGCGTCACCTTTTTCGACACCGCCGAGGTCTATGGACCCTACCTCAATGAAGAGGTGGTTGGCGAGGCGTTAAAGCCTTATCGCGATCGGGTGGTCATCGCCACTAAATTTGGCTTTACCTTTGGCAACGATAATAAGCAGCAGATCCTCAACAGCCGCCCGGAACATATCCGCGAAGCCGTTGAAGGCTCGCTGCGCCGTCTGAAAACCGACGTCATCGATCTGCTTTATCAGCACCGTGTCGATCCCGACGTGCCGATTGAAGATGTGGCGGGAACGGTCAAGGATCTGATCGCCGAAGGTAAGATAAAACACTTTGGCCTGTCAGAGGCTGGCGCAAAAACCATCCGTCGTGCGCATGCCGTACAGCCGGTCACCGCGCTGCAAAGCGAATACTCCATGTGGTGGCGTGAGCCGGAGCAGGAAATTCTGCCGCTGCTGGAGGAGCTGGGGATTGGCTTTGTGCCGTTCAGCCCGTTAGGAAAAGGTTTCTTAACCGGCGCGATTAAACCGGGCACCACCTTTGGCGAAGATGATTTCCGCAGCAAAGTGCCGCGTTTTACTGCCGAAGCGATGGCCGCCAATGAAAAGCTGGTGACGCTGCTGGGCCATCTTGCCGCAGAGAAGGGCGTGTCCTCGGCGCAGATTGCGCTGGCATGGCTGCTGGCCCAAAAGCCGTGGATTGTGCCTATTCCGGGGACCACCAAGCTCCATCGCCTGGAGGAGAATCTGGCCGCGGCGGATATTGTTCTGTCGGGTGAGGAGATGCATAAGCTGACTCAGGCGCTGGAAACCATCAAAGTGATCGGCGAACGCTATCCCGCCGCATTACAGGCGAGAGTCGGCGGCTAATCTCAACCTACGGCACGTTTAAACGCTCACTCAGGCGGCGAGAGCAGGAGCATCGCCGCTGATATCGCCGCAAAGGTCAGCAAAGCAGGTACCACGCCGGTGCCTGCAGAGAGCAGGCCAAATAACACCGATCCCGCAACCTGACCTGCGGCCAGCGCGAAGAAAACCGCCGCCACGCCGGTGGCGGGCGCGTTGTTTGTCACCGCCACACCGCTCACCAGTAAAACGCCGGACAGCGTGACGTATCCTGCGCCGCAACAGGCCACCGCCAGGAACAGCCACCCGTGCATCTGCTGACTCACGGCCAGCAATACCAGCGGCGCGGCCATCGCCAGTTGCGAAAGACGGTAAACCTGCCTCATGCCAATGCGCTCAGCCAGCGGACCGGTTAGCGCCCCCATCACTCCCGCACCACCCCCGACCAGCCACAGCAGATTGACGGTACCGGCTTCGACATTAATATGATGACGCAACACATCCGGGCCAAAATTCCACCAGGCTGCGCTGGCTATGCCGCTGAAGAAGGCGATCAGCATCAGGTTTAGCATGGCGCGTTGCAGCAGCGTTTCACGCCAGCCGGGCGTGGTTCTGCGGGCTGTAGTTTGCCCACGCGGCACGTAGCGCAGGATCGCCGGCAGGCAAGCCAGGGCAAAAAGGGTGAAGACAAGACAGGCTGCGCGCCAGCCTCCCGGCAGAAAGTACAGTACCGGCACTGACAGGATAATCCCGGCGCTGGTGCCGGAATTAATGATGGTATTCAACTTTGGTTGCGTCTCAGGATCAACCACCTGGTCCACTGCGGCGGCCAGCGAAGGGGAGGCTAAACCCGGACTCAGACCGGCGATAAACAGCCCGGCTGCCAGCATCGCGGGAGACCCGGCAGCGGCAATCACCGCCAATCCTGACGCGGCACAGCAGGCGGCGGCCGCTGCCATCCAGCGCGGGCCAAACCGATCGTCCAGCACAGACGAAGCCACAATGGCCAGACAGTAAGCAGCAAAGCTACAGGCCGAGATAACGCCCGCCATTTGCGGGCTGAAGGGGATATCGACAATCACCTCGGGCAGTATCAGCCCCCAGGAGAAGCGCGCCATGCCGTAAGTGACGGCAATCAGCGAGGTGCCGGCGATGCCCAGCGCGATCGTTTTCATCGGCGGGTACCGCTGGCGGTAAGCAGCGCTGCCGCCTCACCGGCGCGAAAGGCGGCATCAGGCCCGGCGACCAGCGCCGCGGTAATCGCCCCTTCAAACAGCATCCAGATGGCATCCGCCAGCACCTCGCGATGCTGGCCTGGCATATTGCGCACGCAGGCCGTGATGTATTCACGCATCTCGTAGCGATAGTCCAGTGCCAGCGCCGACAGCCAGACGTCCTGTTCGGCATATTCCCCCCACGCCTTCAGGAAGAAACAGCCGGACGTGCCGTAATCCTGCATCCAGCTGCCGAGCACGCTAAACAGCTGCGCGATGGCCGCCGGATCTTCCGCTGGAAGCAGCGCCGCAGAGAAGCGATCTTTCCGGGCATTCATCACCGCCTCGGTCAGCAGCTCCCGCGAAGGAAAGTAGCGATACAGCGTGCGGGTGGAGACGCTGGCTTCGCTGCATATTCTGTCGGTGCTGGTGGCATGAAAACCGTTGCTGTAGAACAGCCGCTCAGCGGCGTTCAGGATGTCCTGTTTCTTTTTCATCCTTTAAAAGTAAACCGATCGTTTTACTTTTGCAAATCAGCCTTGGAAAAATCGGCCAGCGACCTTGAACGCTTCCCTGTTCTGAGATTTGCAAATGGGGTATGTAATTGCGGCATAGGTTACGCCTTGTTCAAAATGAAAATTAACACGTTTAAAACAGGTGCGCCTTTATATTTAAACAATGGCGAAAAAAATTTAAAATTCGAACATGTTATTTAATAAAATTCATAAGGAACAGCTTCATTAACAAGATGATCATCCCAAAGCAATAGAATCTGCACTGATAAGATCGAGCGGCAATGACCTGTTGCGTGGGAACATAAATTCATACTGTTCCCATTAACCCTAAGGATGAGGTAAATATGAGTAACAGCAAAGATCAGGGAACAATGACGGTAGATGGTCCATCATCAACTCCTGGGTCAGAAAGCCCTCGCGGGAATAACGGCGGCGCTGGCAATAGCGGTTCTAACAAGGGAAATACAAAAAACTATTCAGGAATTTCCAAAACGGCAGGCGATGCCCTTGCCCAGTTATGTGGTTTGAATCCAACGGATTTCATTAGCTATTATGTTCGTGAAGACGGCGACGTTATTGGGATTGCATCAGCCTCTGCACCTGTTAAACCTACGGTAGATGGGTATGTGGTGGGAGTAAATCTTGGCCCTTTGCCGGCCAGTATCAGTGGAGGAAACAATAAAGACGAAGGTACTGGCGCAACCGTCAGTAAGCAAATAATAAATGAGGTAATCAACTTCAACGGCGATATTTCAGATGCGCGCATCGCCGCACTAAATAAGATTATTGCCGAGAATGCATGGATGGTGAGCAGCGGCCAGGCAGGCCAAAGGATTACCCGTGCTAAACAGGCAACGCGGGCGGCACAGGCTGAGTTGGCGCTAATTAATAACGTGCGGGAAAAACAGGCTGCTGAAGCCAGAGCAAAAGCTGAAGCGGAAGCTCAACGTAAGCAGGCCGAATGGGATGCAACACATCAGGTGGAGGCTGCACAGAGAAATGCGGAGGCTGCACTAGCAAATCTGAACAAAACCCGAAATGATGTCAATAATGCTCAAAATGCAGTCAATGCAGCAAATGCTAATATTGCGCCGAAAACGGCAGAATATAATGCTGCCCGTGAGAAGTATGAAATAACAATGCAGAATGTGAAGCGATTCTCCGTCTTTGCAAACCAACCAGCTATGCCTGGTTATCGTACATTCCTGGAATTAGGTAATATTGCCTTAAGAGACAGGAATGACATGAATGCCAGAAAAGAACAGCTTGATGCAGCGAAAAGCCAACTCAATGCGGCTAATGAAAATTTAAATAATGCCAATTCAGCATTGGCAACGGCACAACACAACCAGATTCATGCCGATAATACCCTCGCCGATGCCACAGCAAGAAGAGATGCCACTGAGAGGGAAAATGCGGCCAGGCGTGCGGCAGAAGAAAAGGCCAGAAAAGAGCAGGAAGACATGGCGCGTCAGCGTGAGAAGGAGGCAGAAGAAAAATCAAGCAATGAAAAAGAAGTACTGATCAAAGCCAGTGAGCTGGTTGCGGATATGGGCGACAAGTTGGGCGAGTATCTTGGGGATAAATTCAAAGCAATAGCGAAGGAGATTGCGGATGACATCAAGAACTTCCAGGGGAAAACCCTCCGCAGTTATGATGATGCGGTGGACTCTCTCAACAAGATTACCGCCAATCCCGCGATGAAAATCAACAAAGCTGACAAGATAGCGATTGTTAATGCATGGAGGAGTCTGGATGCGCAAGATATGGCCAATAAAATCGGCAACCTGGGTAAAGCATTTAAGGTTGCCGATGTGGCAATGAAAATAGAGAAGTTCAGGGAAAAGTGTATTGAGGGATATACCACCGGAAACTGGGCGCCGCTGATGCTGGAGGTTGAATCCTGGGTACTAAGTGGGATGGCTGCTTCTGTTGCTATGGCATTGTTGGGGGGTGTCCTTAGCTTATTTTCTCCCGTTGGAGTACCAATAACGGCCGTAACTATAGTTTTAATCATGCTTATTAGTATATTAGCATCGAAAATTGATGCTGAAATGGCTGAGAGGATAAATAACCAAGTCATCAAAATGGTCAAATAGCCCGTTAAAGAGAGGCGACTATCGCCTCTCTTTGAATTTTCTATAAATACCAATACCCATCCATAAATATAAATAAGTAAGTGTGTAAATTGCAGCGTACAAACAAATATAAAAAATCAATAGGAAAAAGTTATTCATCGATGCTAGCTTAAGTAGTTTTGCGGACGTGGTGAGCTCAGTATTTGCAAACAAGAAAGTATAAATATATATGGTATAAAATATCGTGAAGCATACATATATCTTCAATGCCTTCCAAACGGACTTCTCTCGCTTAAGCCGCAAAAATTCATGGGTCATCAAAAAAATCAAAAAAGCAAAAACCGGAGCCGTTTTTACATAAACATCCATCACTTTGCTTAATAATGGGCTTTTTGCAGACATAACAGCAGGGAGGTTAATTGTACTGCTCGCGATAAAGTTCAGTATCTCTACGTGCGAGTTATTTATATAAATAACAAAAACTACGAATAAAGGTATGATCGCTAGCGATAAAAACCAAAGCATTTTTATTACTGCTTTGTTAGTTTCATCCATTTCAGGCGTGGTGTTCATATTTCATCTCAATGTTAACATAACAATTGAAAAACATTGAGGCGCCAATCCTGCTAACAGATTTATGAGGCATTTGATATTTTATTTTAATGTCATCCATAATAATTACATCTCCTTTTATTTTTAACGTCATCCAACTGTCTGTTTGAACCCGCTATTTATACCAGATTCATCTCTACCATTCATCAGTAGGGGACCGCGATTCCTGGCATTTCCCAGATGAATCGCCTTAACTTTGATCCTCTTCAAAAAAGCCAGAAAGCGGCGTTGCTGGGAAAGCATTCTCACTCAGCAGCGCCTTGCCAGATCGTTTTACTTTTGCAAATCAGCCTTGGAAAAAGCCACTCAGCTCGCGGGCAATTGCTTCGGGCTGTTCTTCCGGCAGGAAATGGCCGCAATATGGGACCACGACGCCGGTGACATCTGCTGCAAACGGGCGCAACGGAGCTGCTATATCGGGGATCGAGCCCTGCTCGGCGCTGATGGCGAGGATTGGCATGCTTAACTTGCCGTTGGCCTGTAATTCCCGGTTTTGCTGTGCGGACAGGGCGGCGGAACGGTAATAGGCGAGGCCCGCGCGTAATCCACCGCTTTTCATCAGAATGCGCAAATACTCATCCATGTCAGTTTCAGAGAAAACGTCAGGGCAGGCGGTTTTGCGCTTCAGGAACCACTCCAGGTAGACGCGTTCATTTCCTGCGATCAGCGCTTCGGGCAGGTCCGGGATAACGTGAAAGGCGAAGTGCCAGGTTTTCCAGGCGGTATCCGGCGTCACGGGCAGGGCATCCGGTAGGGTGATCCCCGGAATACCGGCATCCAGCAAGGCCAGGCGCTTAACCTCGTCGCCGTATAAGGCGGCATAAGGCCAGGCTACCCAGGCACCCACATCGTGTGCGGCCAGGTAATAGCGGGAGATAGCCAGTGAGCTGAGCAGGCCGTGCACCTTTGTCGCCAGCGATCGGGTGTCATAACCCGTTTCCGGTCGATCCGAATCGCCCTGGCCCGGCAGATCCGGCGCAATAATGCGGTAGGTCGATGCGAGCCGCGCCATCACCTGTCGCCATGCAAACCAGCTTTGCGGGAAGCCAGCCAGCAGCACCAGGGTTTCGCCCTGCGGATTGCCGCCGGTGACATAGTGCAGTCTGACCCCCTCAACGTTGGCATAGCGATGCACAAAACCGGGAAGGGTGCTGTCAGCAAAAGTCGTGGGTTCCGCCTCGGTGCGGCGGGGCAGGACGCTTTCTGTTGTTGGCTGTTTCATCGTGGACCTCTTCAGTGATTGCCTGCGGGCTGGCAGGCATGTTTATTAGAAAATGTATGCTTCCTAAATGGGTAAATTTTTTAATCGAGCAGCTTCATCGCCAGCGTGATGGTGGCTTCGCGGTCGCTGATATTTTGCATCTTACCGACGATACGCATGCCAAAAATCAGGCATAAAATCAGTTCTGCTGCGGTCTCCACCGCCAGGCTGCCGGACACCGAGCCATCCTGCTGTCCCTGGGATAACAGTGAGGTCAGCAGGCTTTTATTACGCATCACCGCCTGACGCACCAGCGCTGACAATGCCTCGTCCAGTACCTGCAATTCCGTGGCGCTGCCGACCACCAGGCAGCCGCGTCTTCCTTCAATATCCTGAGCCGATTCCAGATAGAAGCGCAGTAGCTCAGCCAGTTTCTCGCGGCCGGTGGTGAACAGCGCCAGACGCTCGCGCAGCGCGCTGTTACGCAATGAGGTGTAACGTTCAAAGACCTGCAGGAAGAGCGTGCGTTTATCCTTGAACGCCTTATAGATGCTGCCCGCGGTCAGGTTCATCGCCTCGCCCAATTCCGCAATCGAGGCGGCGTGAAAGCCTTTTTCCCGGAACACCAGCATGGCGTTATCCAGCGCCAGGCCGGTATCAAACTCGCGTGGGCGGCCGCGCTCTTTGCTGGGCTGGGGCAGAAGGGATGTATTGTTCATAGGTATCAAATAAGGGAACGATTATTTCCAAAATGCCAGAAAGCGGGGTGACTGGCAAGAGAGTTCTCGCTCAGCAGCCCATCGGGCATTATTCTGATAGGCACCTCGTCAGTCTCAGGAGAAGCTCGTGGTTATACCTATTGCGATACCGGATGATTACCAGCGGGCAACCGCTCAGCTTGATTTCCTGCACGATAATCCAGCCTTCCAGTGCCGCGCGCTGGGCGACCTGGCGGACGATCCGCATGCCAGCGAAGTGCTGGCGACGGCTCAGGCGCTGATTTTGATCCGCGAGCGTACGCAGATTGATGCTGCGTTTCTGCAAAAAACGCCAGAGCTTAAGGTAATCAGCCAGACGGGCAAAGTGGCGCGTAATATCGATCTGGCGGCCTGCCAGCGGGCTGGCGTGGCGGTGGTGGAAGGAACCGGCTCGCCGGTGGCGCCTGCAGAACTGACCTGGCTGCTGATTATGGCTTCCCGCCGTAAGCTGGTGTCCTCGGTGAATGCCATGGCCGCCGGACGCTGGCAAACGGAGATCGGCAGGGCGGTTAACCGGCAAACCCTCGGCATCCTTGGCTACGGCAAAATTGGCAAGCTGATTGCCGGTTATGCCCGTGCCTTTAGTATGCAGGTGCAGGTATGGGGTAGCGAACGCGCCCGCGAGGAAGCGCTGCGCGATGGTCACAGCGTGCCCACCGATCGCACCGCCTTGTTTGCCACCAGCGATATCCTGACAATCCACCTGCGACTGGTCGAGGCCACCGCAGCCAGCATAACCCAGGCCGATCTGCTGGCGATGAAACCGGATGCGCTGTTTGTGAATACCAGCAGGGCCGAGCTGGTCGCGCCCGGTGCGCTACTGCATGCCCTGGGTCAGGGACGTCCGGGCTTTGCCGCGCTGGATGTCTACGAGCAGGAGCCGGTGTACGATCCGGCCTCGCCGCTGTTGCAGATGCCGAACGTGCTCTGTACGCCGCACCTCGGTTACGTCGAGCAGGCCAGCTACGAGGCCTATTTCCGCGTGGCGTTCGACAACCTCACCCGTTTTTTTGCCGGCGATCGGTCACAGGTGATCAACCCCTGAGTTCACTCTCTCAGCGCGCCGCATAAATAATAAAGGTCACCACGCCGAACACGCTCAGCCCGGCTTCGTCGTCGATATCGATGGCGGCGTAGCTGGGGTTCATCGGCAGCAGCTTCACCGAAGGCGTCAGCTGCAATTTCTTCAGGGTGAATTCACCATCAATGGCGGCAATCACCCGATCGCCATGCTGTGGCTTTAACGAGCTGTCTACCACCAGCATATCGCCGTCGTTAATATTGCCCTCGATCATCGAATTTCCCGCCGCGCGGATAAAGTAGGTCGCGCTGGGATGGCTGACCAGCAGTTCATTCAGGTCTATCCGCGATTCCACGTAATCGGCCGCTGGCGAGGGAAACCCGCAGGCGACCCGTTCAACGAACAACGGGATGGTGAGAGGACGCGGAGAAACAACAAGTTGGTGCATGTGCATAATGATGACTCAATGTTACTGTGTTTATATACAGTATTATCAATCCGCGCTGGCAATCAACCTCTGAATCTGCGGAAAAACCTACGCGCTTGTTCTGCTGAGGAATTTAGTTTCTGCCTGAAAAAACGGGGCGGAATTGCGGCCTGCGTAAATGTAAAAATTAAGTAAAAGATGCGGTCCCTCGCCGCATTCACTGAAGCTTTTTCAGGCAAGGCCGATACCTGTGCTGAATGGAGGAACTGGCAAAGAGGCACAGGATGATCAGGCGAATTCAGGTACAGGCGCTGCGCGTTGGGATGTATGTGCATAAGCTGGAGGTTTTCTGGCTCAAGCATCCGCTCGTCCACAACGACATGCTGCTGACCACCGATCTGCAGATCCAGGTGATTGCAGAAAACGGCATTAAAGAAGTCTGGATCGATCTGTCTAAAGGGCGGGCGCCGGACGAAACAGAAACAGAGATTGAAGAAGACCAGGCGGACGTGCCGCGTGGTCCCATCAGCATGCATCAAGAAGTTGAGCAGGCGCAGGCGATTTGCCTGAATGCCAAAGGGCAGGTAATGGATATGTTCAGCGATGCCCGGCTGGGACGTACCATTGACACTGTCAGCACGCTGCCGCTGGTGGTTGAAATCGGCGGATCGATCAGCCGGCATCCTGCCGCGCTGCTGAGCGTGGTGCGGCTGAAAACCCATGATGATTACACCTATCTGCATTCGGTCGCCGTCTGCGCGCTGATGGTGTCGCTGGCCAGGCAGCTGCAGCTGGAAGAAGAGCAGGTGCGGCGGGCGGGAACCGCCGGGCTGCTGCATGACGTGGGAAAAGCCGGGATCTCGCTGGACATCCTTAACAAGCCCGGCAAGCTGACCGACGCCGAGTTCGACATCATGAAACAGCATCCGGTGATTGGCGAAGCGCTGCTGCGAAAAAGCGGCGGCGGCGAAGATCTGCTGGACGTGGCGTTACACCACCATGAAAAATTCGATGGCCGTGGCTATCCGCATGGCCTGGCCGGTGAAAAAATCTCGCTGCTGGCGCGGATGGCGGCGGTCTGCGACGTCTATGATGCGGTGACCTCTAACCGGCCTTATAAGGCAGGCTGGAATCCGGCCAGCGCCATGCACCAAATGGCCAGCTGGGAAGGGCACTTCGACCGCAAGGTGTTTTTCGCCTTTGTGAAGGCGGTGGGCATCTATCCGGTGGGCTCCACCGTGCGTCTCGCCTCAGGACGCATTGCGGTGGTCGCCGAGCCGGGCGGAGGCTCACTGCTGCAACCCAAAGTCTGCGTTTTTTATTCACTGGTCACCAACCAGAGGCTGTCACCGGAGATCGTCGACCTCGCCGATCGCTTCTGCTGGGACAGCATCACCGGCCCGGAAGAGTCCACGAACTGGCACGGCATCAATGTTGACGCGCTGTGGATGAAGCCGGTAGCCTGAAGGTCGAGTAAAGGCGGATCGTTCCGCCTGAACAATTACCCGTTTCACTCACAGTTTTTCCGAGTCATTCCCGCTAAACATTTCGCCTTTCTCCTATGTCTTTTTCCCCAGTAATTTGGCAGGCTGGATGCATCGATCCGGGCTCAAAGCCGCGTATTGTCTGGCAGAGTCGGGATCAGCGTCTATACTGAATGCTGATATTGCTGCGTTTTCCTCGTGCGTTGTGGGTGATCAGATACGCCATCTGACCCTCCCCCGTGAGTTGGGCCGTAACACAGCCTGATGAACGTATCGCCGTAACACACTCAATCAGGAGGAATACTTTGAACACCCAGAATGAATCCGCGCCCCCGTTATCCGCCAGCGGCCGGTATGCTTTTTTCTTCGATGTCGATGGTACTCTGGCTGCCATTCAGTCCCGTCCGGATGAAGTGTTTATCCCCGGAGAAGTGATTTCTCACCTGGACCGCCTCAGCCGCCTGACCGATGGCGCGCTGGCACTGGTTTCGGGCCGGCCGATGTCTGAGCTGGACGCGTTAGTCGCACCCTTACACCTCCCACTGGCTGGCGTTCACGGTGCTGAACGACGCGACGGCCAGGACAACATTGAACGCCTGTCCCTGCCGGATGACGTCGCCTGTTCGCTCTCTGCTTTACTGGGCGACGCGATGGCAAAAATGCCGGATACCCAACTTGAAACCAAAGGAATGGCCTTCGCGCTGCACTACCGGCGTGCGGAACACTATCAGCAGGACGTGCTGGCGCTGGCCGAGGCGATGGTCGAACGTTTCCCGGTGCTGGCTCTGCAACCGGGCAAATGTGTGGTTGAGCTGAAACCGAAAGGCGTCAGTAAAGGGGCTGCGATTGACGCGATCATGCAGCAGGCCCCGTTCGCCGGCAGAACGCCTGTGTTCATCGGCGACGATGTGACAGATGAAGCCGGATTTAAGGTTATCAATGCTATGGACGGCATCGCCATTAAAGTGGGCGAGGGACCAACGGAGGCCGGCTACCGGTTACCGGACGTCGCTGCGGTTTACCACTGGCTTGAACAAACACTATTACAACTAGATCAAGACGAAACAACGTCGGTAAGGAGTCAAGGTTATGAGTCGCTTAGTAGTCGTATCTAACCGCATCGCTGTACCTGATGGGACCAAGGCCAGCGCAGGCGGTCTGACTGTCGGGATCGTGGATGCCCTGAAAACCACCGGTGGACTGTGGTTTGGCTGGAACGGCGAAATCAATGAAATCGGTGAAGATGACGAAGATATGGACCTGTTCGAACAGGACAACGTCACCTACGCCTCTTTCGGGCTGAATCAAAACGATTACGACCTGTATTATCTGCAGTTCTCCAATGCCGTGCTGTGGCCCGCTTTCCACTACCGGCTTGACCTGGTTAACTTCCAGCGTGAAGCGTGGGAAGGCTACTGCAACGTCAACACGCTGTTGGCTAACCGCCTGCTGCCGCTGCTGAAGCCGGATGATGTGCTGTGGATCCACGATTATCACCTGCTGCCATTTGCGGCCGCGCTGCGTAAGCTGGGCGTGAATAACCGCATCGGATTCTTCCTGCATATTCCGTTCCCAACGCCGGAAATCTTCAATGCGCTGCCGCCGCACAATGAGCTGCTGGAAATGATGTGTGATTACGATCTGCTGGGCTTCCAGACAGAAAGTGACCGCACGGCGTTCCTCGAATGCCTGTCGCTGATGACGCAGTTGCAGACTGACGGTAAGCAGCATCGCGCCTTTGGCAACACCTTCGCCACTGAGGTCTACCCGATCGGCATCGAGCCAGACAGCATTAAAGAGATGGCGGAAGGGCCATTGCCGCCGAAGATGGCTGCAATGAAAAAAGATCTGGGCGATGCGAAAAACATCATTGCCTGTGAGCGTCTGGATTATTCCAAAGGGCTGCCTGAGCGTTTCCTCGCTTATGAAGCGCTGCTGGAGAACTATCCTGAGCATCACGGCAAGATCCGTTATTCGCAGATTGCCCCGACCTCGCGCGGTGACGTGCAGGCCTATCAGGACATTCGCCATCAGCTGGAAACGGAAGCCGGTCGCATTAACGGTAAATACGGCACGCTGGGCTGGACGCCGCTGTATTACCTTAATCAGCACTTCGATCGCCGTCTGCTGATGAAAATCTTCCGCCTGACCGATATTGGTCTGGTGACGCCGCTGCGTGATGGCATGAACCTGGTGGCGAAAGAATATGTCGCCGCACAGGACCCGAACGATCCGGGTGTGCTGGTGCTGTCTCGCTTTGCCGGTGCCGCCAACGAGCTCACCTCCGCACTGATTGTGAACCCTTACGATCGTGATGAAGTGGCCGCCGCGTTGAACCAGGCAGCGACCATGCCGTTGAACGAGCGTATCTCTCGTTATAACGACATGATGGCCGTGCTGCGCCGCAACGATATCAGTAACTGGCGTAAAACCTATCTGAAGGATTTGCAGGCTGTAAAGCTGCGCACACCGGAGCAGGGGGAGGCCAATAAGGTCGCCACCTTTCCGCGACTAGCATAATCTGTGCCAGTAACCAAAAGGGCGATCTCAGATCGCCCTTTTTTTCGACCAAAATCAGCACCATAAATGAGACAGGGGTCTAAGTTTTCCTCAAAAAAGAGCCATTTATAAGAAAAATAACGAAAATTGACCCTTTTCACTAAAGATTGTCTGCAGTGTGCCGATACTTACCCTGATAGCTCACAATTCCGCTAAAACATTCATATCACTAATGTAACTACCGATTACATCCCTTTACACGCCCTAAACACAAGCCGGATAAGGCTTACGAAACGCTATCGCTTACTGATAGAAACCTGCGCTATGTCACATTTCAGTCATCATACACATCCCTGACAGTCACCTTTCGTGACTATTTTGTGATCGCTACTTACCTCGCATATCCAGCATTAAATTCTGATTATTTTTGTCAACACAGATAGTTGAGCTGATATTGATCTAAATCACGCACCCGTTCCGTTTAATACTCGTAACCAGAATCGTTTTCATTTGGAAATGTTCCAAACATGTTAAAAACTGACAAAAAGGGGGTAAATTGATTAGTTAGTGAACTAATCAACAGTATCGCTGAAGGGTTATTTTAGTTAAATTACCCCAAAAGTGTGATCTGCATCACACTTTATCTAAAATTTGGCCTGGCCCTCGTTGTATGTCTAAATCAGAGGGGATAGAGTTGCCTTGTTTTCGGAATAGTCCTAAAAGGTAGTAAGAAAAGTCTGACTCTAAGGTCAGATAAAGCGGACGGAAAACAGGGAAGCAGTACTGGCAAAATGAGTTAATGACTACTTTCTGGACAGGCGCTATTTGGCACCTTACAGCTTCGCAAACGTTTGGCTTCTGCCACTAAATTATTTGCCAACTTAGCTCTACAAATCAGCAACCAAGGTAGCGGCGTAATCCGCAAACGTTTAAGTAGTGTCAGTCAGGATGGAAAAAAAAATGGGTACATCAGAATTACTCAAACATATTTACGACATCAACTTGTCTTATTTATTGCTTGCACAACGCCTCATTAACCAGGAAAAAGCCTCTGCGATGTTTCGTCTCGGTATCGATGAAGCGATGGCAGATACACTTTCTCAATTAACTCTGCCTGAAATGGTGAAGTTAGCTGAAACGAATCAGCTTGTTTGTCAGTTTCGTTTTAACGACCACAATACAATTACTCGCTTAACGCAGGAATCACGCGTGGACGATTTACAGCAAATCCACACCGGTATTCTGTTATCCAGCCGTTTATTACGCACCGTGTCGGGTAAAAGCGACGAGTTGCCTAAAAAGAGAGCGAGCTAATGAGTGAAAAAAGTATTGTCCAGGAAGCGCGCGATATTCAATTAGCGATGGAGTTGATCTCGCTGGGCGCGCGTCTGCAAATGTTAGAAAGCGAAACGCAGCTGAGTCGTGGCCGTTTAATTAAATTATATAAAGAACTGCGCGGTAGCCCACCGCCGAAAGGCATGCTGCCGTTCTCAACCGATTGGTTTATGACCTGGGAACAGAACATTCACTCTTCTATGTTCTGTAACGCCTGGCAGTTCCTTCTCAAAAGCGGGTTGAGCAAGGGTGTGGACGCGGTAATCAAAGCGTACCGACTCTATCTCGAACAGTGCCCGCAACAGGACGAAGGCCCGCTGTTGGCGCTGACCCGCGCCTGGACCTTAGTCCGGTTTGTTGAGAGCGGAATGCTCGAACTGTCCGATTGCAAAAGCTGCAACGGCAGTTTCATCAACCACGCACACCAGCCAGTTGGCAGCTTTGTCTGCAGCCTGTGCCAGCCGCCATCCCGTGCGGTAAAAAGACGTAAACTTATCGGGGAATCTGCCGATAACATTTCACAACTGCTGGAGGAAGAGATTAAACAAGCCGTTTAATTCTCCTCACAACGTGGAATGCATCCAGCAGCGGTTATTTAACCGCTGCTTTTTTTTTGCCTGCGGCGGGTAGAAACATCCTGAAGCGCTCTTCTTCAACCCACACGTCACCAGACGTAAGGATTTAGTGTGTTAATTATTATTGGGTATATCCTGGTACTCGGGTCGGTGTTGGGGGGCTACGCGATGGTCGGTGGCCACCTTGGCGCTCTCTATCAACCTTCAGAATTGTTGATCATCGGCGGCGCCGGTATTGGCGCATTTATCGTGGGGAATAATGGCAAAGCCATTAAAGCCACCATGAAGGCACTGCCATTATTAATGCGCGGCTCAAAATATAACAAAGCCGTCTATATGGATCTGATGGCCTTGCTGTACCGCATTATGGCCAAATCCCGCCAGCAGGGCATGTTATCGCTGGAAGCGGATATTGAAAGTCCGCAGGAAAGTGAAATTTTTGCTAATTACCCGCGCATCCTTGCCGATAAAAGATTAGTGGACTTCATTACCGACTATTTGCGTCTGATGGTCAGCGGCAATATGAACGCCTTTGAAATCGAAGCGCTGATGGACGAAGAGATTGAAACCTACGAACACGAATGCGAAGTGCCGGCAACGGCGCTGCAAACGGTAGGCGATTCTCTCCCGGCTTTCGGCATCGTGGCGGCGGTAATGGGGGTGGTACATACGCTGGCATCCGCCGATCGCCCGGCAGCAGAGTTAGGGGCATCGGTCGCACACGCGATGGTGGGAACCTTCCTCGGCATTTTGTTGGCCTACGGATTTATCTCTCCGTTGGCCGGGGTGTTACGCCAGAAATGTGCAGAAACCACCAAGATGATGCAGTGCATCAAAGTGACGTTGCTCTCCAGCCTGAATGGCTATGCGCCGCAAATCGCGGTTGAGTTTGGTCGTAAGACGCTGTACTCAACCGACCGACCGTCGTTTACCGAGCTGGAGGAGCATGTCCGTAACGCAAAATCACCAGCGAAACAGACTTCAGACCAGGACGCATGACGCATGAAGCATAACAATCACCCCATTATTCTGGTTAAGAAAAAGAAGCATAAAAGACATGAGGGCGGTCACGGCTCATGGAAGATTGCCTATGCCGACTTTATGACCGCGATGATGGCTTTCTTTATGGTGATGTGGCTGTTGTCGATCGCGAACCCTCAGGAATTGGTGCAGATTGCCGATTACTTTAAGACGCCGTTGAAAGTGGCACTGACCGGCGGTTCAAAAAGTAGCGAAAGCATCAGCGTGATCCCCGGCGGTGGCGAGGACCCAACCCAGAAATCGGGCGAGGTCCACAAGGTGGTGGATATGGATGCGCAGAAACGCAAGCTGGATGAAATCCGTCTTAACCGTCTGCGTGAAAAGCTCGACCAGCTGATCGAATCGGATCCACGGTTGAAGGCCCTGCGTCCCCATTTGATCATCAATATGGTGGAAGAGGGGCTGCGTATTCAGATTATCGACAGCGAGAACCGGCCGATGTTTAAAACCGGTCGCGCGGAAGTTGAGCCGTATATGCGCGATATTTTGCGGGCAATTGCACCGATCCTGAACGATATACCGAACAAAATCAGCCTTGCCGGCCATACCGATGATTTTCAGTATGCCAACGGCGACCGCGGATACAGTAACTGGGAACTATCTGCCGACCGCGCGAACGCCTCACGGCGTGAGCTGGTCACCGGCGGACTGGATAGCGGCAAGATGCTGCGCGTGGTCGGGATGGCCGACACCATGAGTTTAAAAAACCGCGGCGCGGATGATGCTGTAAACCGTCGAATCAGTCTG
Organism: Erwinia sp. QL-Z3; assembly: GCF_004551645.1. Classification (NCBI taxonomy): domain Bacteria; kingdom Pseudomonadati; phylum Pseudomonadota; class Gammaproteobacteria; order Enterobacterales; family Erwiniaceae; genus Erwinia; species Erwinia sp. QL-Z3. The sequence goes on along the minus strand of NZ_CP037950.1, from coordinate 4,161,498 downwards.
CTGGTGTTGAACCACGACACGGAGCTGCAGATTGAGAAAGAAAACTCGGAGAGCGACGCGACGCAAATCAGCGACAGCAATGCGGGCAGTCTTAAAGAAATCGTCGCACCGGCACTCCCTGCCGATGCCACAAAAAAACCAGACCCTCAACCCCCAGTGGCTGAGCCAGCAGGCGATCAGGTAAAACCGACAGCATCCGCTCCGGCTAACCCGGTACCGGCGGCCCAGACCGATCGCGACTCACAGCAGAGGTGATCCCGTGAGCATGGATATTAGCGATTTTTATCAAACGTTTTTCGATGAAGCCGACGAACTGTTGGCCGATATGGAACAACACCTGCTGGGGTTAGACCCACAGGAACCGGATTCGGAACAGCTTAACGCTATCTTCCGTGCGGCCCACTCGATTAAAGGCGGGGCGGGTACCTTTGGTTTCACTGTGTTACAGGAAACCACGCATATTCTGGAAAATATTCTCGACGGCGCTCGTCGCGGCGAAATGCAGCTGAGCACCGATATCATCAACCTGTTTTTGGAAACCAAAGATATTATGCAAGAACAGCTGGATGCCTATAAAACCGCCACGGAACCGAATGCCGCGACGTTTGAATACATCTGTCAGGCGCTGCGCCAGTTAGCGTTAGAAGCCAAGGGTGAAGTGATTGAACCGCCTAAAACGCTGGCAGCCGCGGCGAACGCGCCTGTGGCGGCCGCCGGTCTGAGACTGGCGCTGGTGGACCTGAAACCGGCAGAAATTCCATTAATGCTGGAAGAACTGGGGAATCTGGGCACCGTTTCTGACGTGGTGAAAGGCGAAACCTCGGTTGAAGTGACCCTTGACTCTACCGTCGATCAGGATGACATCGTTGCGGTGCTGTGCTTTGTGATTGAAGAAGCGCAGATCCAGTTCCTGACGGCGTCGTCAGCAGCAACAGCGGTTGAGCCAATCGTTGAAGCGGTGGCTGAAGAGCCGGCCGCACCGCTGGCCACGGTCACCGACATTACGCCGGCGAAACGTGAAGCACCGAAAAAAGCGGCTGCCAAAGCCAGCGAATCCACCAGTATCCGCGTTGCGGTAGAGAAAGTGGACCAGCTGATTAACCTGGTTGGCGAACTGGTTATCACCCAGTCGATGCTGGCGCAGCGTTCCGGTGAACTGGATCCGGTTGCCCACGGCGACCTGCTGAACAGCATGGGACAGTTAGAACGTAACGCCCGTGACCTGCAGGAATCGGTGATGTCCATCCGTATGATGCCGATGGAATATGTCTTCAGCCGCTTCCCACGTCTGGTGCGCGATTTGGCCAGCAAGCTGGGTAAAGAAGTGGAGCTGACCCTGCAAGGCAGCTCGACCGAGCTGGATAAGAGCCTGATCGAACGCATTATTGACCCGTTAACGCACCTGGTGCGTAACAGTCTGGATCACGGTATCGAAACCCCGGAAAAACGTCTGGCCGCCGGCAAAGACGCCATCGGTAACCTGATCCTGTCCGCGGAACATCAGGGCGGCAACATCTGCATCGAAGTGGTTGATGACGGTGCCGGTCTGAACCGTGAACGTATCCTGGCGAAAGCGCTGTCGTCTGGCCTGCCGGTCAGCGAATCGATGAGCGATGAAGAAGTGGGCATGCTGATCTTCGCCCCTGGCTTCTCCACGGCGGAGCAGGTGACTGACGTCTCGGGTCGCGGTGTCGGCATGGACGTGGTGAAACGAAATATCCAGGAGATGGGCGGTCACGTCGAAATCTCCTCGAAGCAGGGTAAAGGCACCACCATTCGTATTCTGCTGCCACTGACGCTGGCCATCCTCGACGGCATGTCCGTTCGCGTGGCTAACGAAGTGTTCATTCTGCCGCTGAACGCGGTGATGGAATCACTGCAACCGCTGGCAGACGATCTGCATCCGCTGGCCGGTGGCGAGCGCGTGCTGGAAGTGCGGGGTGAATACCTGCCGCTGGTTGAGCTGTGGAACGTGTTCGATGTGCAGGGCGCAAAAACCGAAGCAACGCAGGGCATCGTGGTGATCCTGCAAAGCGCCGGTAAACGCTATGCGATGCTGGTCGATCAGCTGATTGGCCAGCACCAGGTGGTGGTTAAAAATCTGGAAAGCAACTATCGCAAAGTGCCGGGTATCTCGGCAGCAACCATCCTCGGTGATGGCAGCGTGGCGCTGATTGTCGACGTATCGGCTCTGCAGTCTCTCAACCGTGAAAAGCGTGTGGCGGGAGCCGCAGCCTGACTTTAACCGATTAAGGGTAGAATTATGAATGGAATGGCAACTGTCTCTAAACTCACTGGCGAAACCGTAGGTCAGGAGTTCCTGGTGTTTACGCTGGGTGACGAAGAATACGGCATCGATATTTTGAAAGTGCAGGAGATCCGCGGTTACGATCAGGTTACCCGCATCGCCAACACGCCTTCCTTTATCAAAGGCGTGACCAACCTGCGCGGCGTTATCGTGCCAATCATCGACCTGCGCATTAAGTTCGCGCAGTCCGATGTCGGGTATAACGAAAACACCGTGGTGATCGTGTTGAATCTGGAACAGCGCGTGGTCGGTATCGTGGTTGACGGCGTGTCTGACGTGCTGTCACTGACCCAGGATCAGATCCGTCCTTCCCCGGAATTCGCAGTGACCATGTCTACCGAATATCTGACCGGCCTGGGTGCACTGGGCGATCGCATGTTGATTCTGGTCGATATTGAGAAGCTGCTGAACAGCGAAGAAATGGCGTTAGTCGACGTGCTGCGTAGCGCCTGATAACCGTTGTTTTTCCTGTTGAAAAAGGGCCTTGCGCAACACGCAGGGCCCTTTTTTTAGTTACAATATTATTTCGTCTTTGTTTTATATAGCAAAATAAATCCCCGCAAAATATCTCTCTCACAACATAAAGTATGGCCCTGAAAAGCCGATAGATCCGGTGTTGTTATTACTTTTACACACCAAGGGTTCTCTATGTTCACACGCATCAAAGTGGTCACCAGCCTGCTGCTGGTCCTGCTCGTTTTTGGCTCATTGCAGCTGATCTCTGGCGGCATATTTATTGGCGCGCTGACCAGCGATAAAGACAGTTTTTCCATTGCGCAAAATTCCAGTGACAACGTGGCGTCCTTCACCGACGCGTGGATTGCACTGAACCAGACCCGCATCACCCTGAACCGCGGCATGCTGCGTCTGCAGAGTGAAACGGCCAACAGCATCAACAGCGCGTCGCTGACCGCGATTTCCGATCAGGGTAAGAAACTGCTGGCTGATGCCGACAAATCTTACGCGCGCTATCAAGCCATCCCGAACACCAAGGGTGTTGACCCGAAAGTGGTTGATGACCTTGAGCAGAACTACGTCAGCTATTCCAAAGCGCTGTCGACCATGCTGGATTTGATGCAGAGCAAGCAGCTGCCTGAGATGTTCAAACTGAACATCGAGCAGAAGCAGAATGATATGCAGCAGGCCTATACCCTGTGGCGTACTGCCCTGAATGAAATCACCGTGCAGGGCGTGAAGGCCAACGAAGCGGCGTACAGCAAAATGCTGTGGGTGATTGGCACCATCATGGTACTGGTTGTCGCGCTGATCGCCCTGTGCTGGGTGGGCCTGCGCAAGATCCTGATTACGCCATTACAGAACAACATTGCCCACATCAGCCACATTGCGGGCGGCGACCTGACGCATACCATCGAAGTAGAAGGCCGTAATGAAATGGCCCAACTGGCAAACAGTTTGCTGGAGATGCAGCAGTCGCTGGTACGTACCGTTAGCGACGTGCGCGACGGTTCCGATGCGATCTATACCGGTGCCAGTGAAATTGCCGCCGGCAATAACGATCTGTCTGCCCGTACCGAGCAACAGGCTGCCTCGCTGGAAGAAACCGCGGCCAGCATGGAGCAGTTAACCGCCACCGTGAAGCAGAACGCCGAAAACGCCCGTCAGGCCTCTCAGCTGGCGCTTAGCGCGTCTGAAACCGCGCTGAAAGGCGGCAAGGTGGTGGATGGCGTGGTGAAAACCATGAGCGACATTGCCGGCAGTTCGAAGAAAATTGCTGACATTACCAGCGTGATCGACGGGATTGCTTTCCAGACCAACATCCTGGCGCTGAACGCTGCGGTGGAAGCGGCGCGTGCCGGCGAGCAGGGTCGTGGCTTCGCAGTGGTTGCCGGTGAAGTGCGTAACCTTGCCCAGCGCAGTGCGCAGGCGGCGAAAGAGATCAAAGGGCTGATTGAAGACTCCGTGGCGCGCGTTGACAGCGGCACCGTGCTGGTGGGTACCGCAGGCGAAACCATGGCGGATATCGTCAGCGCCGTGACCCGCGTGACCGACATTATGGGCGAGATTGCCTCTGCCTCTGATGAGCAGAGCAAAGGCATCGACCAGGTGGGCACCGCCGTGACCGAAATGGACCGCGTGACGCAGCAGAATGCCTCGCTGGTGGAAGAATCCGCCACGGCGGCCGCCGCGCTGGAAGATCAGGCCAGCCGTCTGACGCAGGCCGTTGCAGTATTCCGCGTGCGCAAAGAGTCCGGTTTCACACCGGCGGCGAAAGCCAGCACCGTGAAACGGGCAGCATCGCCGGTGGCGCGCAAAGCCTCCGCGCCGGTTGCCTCGGACAGCAACTGGGAAACCTTTTAATCCGCTCTCCGCAGTAAAAATGCCGTCATAAGATTATCCGCTGAGCGATCGGCGGATATCTGCATAAAGATCCCATTCCCTTTGCCGATAACAGTGCCAGTTGTTTCCCCTTCCTGAGGTAGTCATGTTCAAACGGATAAAGGTTGTTACCGGCCTGGTCAGCGTACTGGTGCTGTTTGCGTTGCTGCAGTTTGGCACCGGCGGATTGTTTTTCCATACGGTCAAGAATGACAAAGATAATTTTGCGTTTAACCAGCGTCTGCGTGTGTTACAGCAGTCAATGGGCACCTCCTGGGTCTCTCTGGTTCAGGCGCGTAATACCCTGAACCGCGCCGGGATCCGCTACCTGCAGGATGCGAATCAAATGGGTTCGGGTGCCACGGTGAAGGAACTGCTGGTGCTGGTACAGCAAGAGCTGGATATCGCTGACAAGTCGATGGCGGTATTTGACGCCAACCTGTCCGAAAAGGGCAAAATCGCTGAGAACATCAAGCAGCTGCATGCCAATTATAAGCAGCTGCACGATGCGCTGGCCGACCTGATTGTGATGATGCAGACCGGCAAGTTCACCGACTTTATCGCGCAGCCAACCCAGAGCTACCAAAATCAGTTTGAAAAAACCTATAACGACTGGCTGGAAACCAATAACCGGCTGACCGCCGAGGGCGTTGAGGCCAACAGTCGCGCTTACGAGCATACCCTGTGGCTGCTGTTAGCGGTGCTGGTGATCTCCCTGCTGGTGATCGCGCTGGCCTGGAGCGGCATCTATAAAATCCTACTGCGTCCGTTACGCACCAATATCGAACATATCCGCCATATCGCCAGCGGCGATCTGACCCAGTCAATTGAGTCAGAAGGGCGCAACGAAATGACCCAGTTGGCCGACAGCCTGCGTGAAATGCAGCAGTCGCTGGTCCGCACGGTCAGCGATGTCCGCGACGGTTCCGATGCGATTTATACCGGCGCCAGCGAAATCTCCGCCGGCAACAACGATCTCTCCTCGCGCACCGAACAGCAGGCGGCCTCGCTGGAGCAAACTGCTGCCAGTATGGAGCAGCTGACCGCCACGGTGAAACAGAACGCCGAGAACGCCCGTCAGGCCTCTCAGCTGGCGCTCAGCGCCTCAGAAACCGCGCAGAAAGGCGGCAAGGTGGTGGATGGCGTGGTGAAAACCATGAACGACATCGCCGGAAGCTCGAAGAAGATTGCTGACATTACCAGCGTCATCGACGGCATTGCCTTCCAGACCAATATCCTGGCGCTGAACGCCGCGGTGGAAGCGGCCCGTGCCGGTGAGCAGGGACGTGGCTTCGCGGTAGTGGCAGGCGAAGTACGTAACCTGGCCCAGCGCAGCGCGCAGGCGGCAAAAGAGATTAAAGGGCTGATTGAAGACTCCGTGGCCCGCGTCGATACCGGCTCGGTGCTGGTGGAAAGCGCCGGAGAGACCATGGCCGATATCGTCAGCGCGGTGACCCGCGTCACCGACATCATGGGCGAAATCGCCTCGGCGTCGGACGAGCAGAGCAAGGGCATCGACCAGGTGGGCACCGCTGTGACCGAGATGGATCGCGTCACCCAGCAGAACGCCTCGCTGGTGGAAGAGTCTGCGGCAGCCGCCGCCGCGCTGGAAGAACAGGCCAGCAGACTGACTCAGGCGGTCGCCGTATTCAGAATCCGTAAAGAAAATGTCATCCAGGCCGTTAATACCAGTAAGGCAAATAAAAACCCACTGTTAATGCCGGCAGCCGCACCGCGTAAAGCGCTGGCCGCACCGACATCCAACGATAATTGGGAAACTTTCTAACAGACTTTTTTGCCGCTCATCTTGGGCGGCAAAACCTGGAGGCTTTGATGGTGAGTCGTATACGTATTTCTAGCGCAATTTTCCTACTGTTGGGGTTGTTCTGCGTGATGCAGATTGTCGGTAACGGTTTGTCTTTTAATTCTTTCCGCCTTGATGCCCGCAACTTGCAGGACGTCGAAGTCAGCAGTAATCAGCGTGAAGCGCTGGGCGAAACCTGGGCGGCCTTACTGAGCGCTCGCGTCACGCTGAGCCGTGCCGGAACGCGTGCCGCACTGAGTTTACCGCGCGATCAGGTAACAAGTTTGATGGCAAAGGCTCAGGAAGATCTGAATGCTGCCGATAATGCTTTTAAGCGCTTCAATGCGATCCCGGAAACCACACCGGCGGGTGGCGCGCTGAAAAAGTCGATGAATGAGGCCTATGACGTTTATGCCCACGAACTTTCTCAGCTGATTGCCTATTTACAGAATTATCAGTTACAGGACTTCCTCGACTCGCCGACGCAGGGCAAGCAGGACAAATTTCAGGTTCAGTACAACCAGTGGATGAAGCACATCGATCTGCTGCGCGAACACGCTAACCAGGCCGGGAAAGGCTTTTATGCCCAGTCGAAAATTATCTTTATCGTGGCGGTGGTGCTCTGCCTGTTAGTGACCTTCAGCGGTATCTGGTGGGTGCGCCGTGCGGTTATCGCGCCACTGTCCAGAATGCGTGGCCACTTTGAACGTATCGCCTCGGGCAACCTGGGCGGCACCATCGAAACGGAAGGGCGTAATGAGCTCAGCCAGCTGTTTATCAGCCTCAACGCCATGCAGAAATCCTTGGCAGAGACGGTCAGCAGCGTACGTGATGGCACGCACGCCATGCACACCGGCATCCGTGAGATTGCGTCAGGCAACAACGATTTGTCTGCCCGTACCGAGCAGCAGGCCGCGTCACTGGCCGAAACCGCCGCCAGTATGGAGCAGCTGACCGCTACCGTGACCGGCAATGCCGAAAATGCCCGCCAGGCTTCTCAGCTGGCAAAAGAGGCCTCAACCACCGCCCATAAAGGCGGGCAGTTGACCGGCAAAGTGGTCACCACCATGAGTGAGATTGCCAGCAGCTCGAAGAAAATTGGTGATATCACCGGGGTGATTGACGGCATCGCGTTCCAGACCAACATCCTGGCGCTGAATGCCGCGGTGGAAGCGGCACGCGCCGGCGAGCAGGGCAGAGGCTTTGCGGTGGTCGCCGGCGAAGTCCGCAACCTGGCGCAACGTAGCGCGCAGGCGGCAAAAGAGATTAAAGCGCTGATTGAAGCGTCGGTGGATCGCGTCGATCAGGGCGCGGTGCTGGTGGCTTCAGCGGGCGAAACCATGGACGAGATTGTGCAGTCGGTCACGCGCGTCAACGACATCATGGGCGAAATAGCTTCAGCCTCTGATGAACAGCGTCGCGGCATTGAGCAGGTTGCACAGGCAGTCAGCCAGATGGATCAGGTAACACAACAGAACGCCGCGCTGGTAGAGGAAGCGGCAGCAGCCACAGAAGCCCTTGAAGCTCAAGCCGACCATCTGACGGGCACGGTGACCAGATTTACACTGGACGCAGATGGCCAGCCAGGTTATCCGGACGGCATACAGGGAATATAGCGGTGTTTTACCCCCTTAATCAGTACGTTGCAGGGTAGCCCTACATGAAAAAATCGACGTTGTTAGCCCCGCAGGAGAACGCCACGCTGCTGTCCCAGATGGTTCAGCGCCTGCCGTTATCGGATACGCACTTTAAGCGTATCAGTCAGTTGATCTACCAGCGTGCTGGCATCGTTCTCGCCGATCACAAGCGGGAGATGGTTTACAACCGGCTGGTCCGGCGGTTGCGGATGTTGGGTATCGACGATTTTGGTCGTTACCTTGCGCTGCTGGAGAGTGATTCCAACAGCCCGGAGTGGCAGGCGTTTATTAACTCGCTGACCACTAACCTGACGGCATTTTTCCGTGAGGCGCACCACTTCCCGATTCTGGCCGAACACGCCAAACGCCGGGCGGGCAGTTTTAACGTCTGGTGTGCGGCGGCCTCCACGGGTGAAGAGCCGTACTCCATCGCCATGACGCTGGCGGAAACGCTGGGCGCAGGGCCAGGGAAATTCCAGGTCCATGCCAGCGACATTGATACGCAGGTGCTGGAGAAGGCGCTGAGCGGTGTTTATCGCCAGGAAGAGTTACGCACGCTGTCTCCACAGCAGCTGCAACGTTTCTTCTTCCGGGGCACCGGCCCGCATTCCGGGATGGTAAGAGTCCGTCCCGAGCTGGCAAACACCATTAATTTTGCTCAGCTGAATCTGCTGGGCAGCGAGTGGGCGCTACCGGGCCCGTTCGACGCCATTTTTTGCCGTAATGTGATGATCTATTTCGATAAAGAAACACAGGAAAAGATCTTACGGCGTTTTGTCTCGATGTTGAAACCCGGCGGGATCCTGTTCGCCGGTCACTCCGAGAACTTTAGCCAGATCAGTAAAGAGTTCTATCTGCGCGGCCAGACAGTCTACGGACTGACTAAGGAAAGATAATGGGAAAAATCAGAGTGTTATGTGTTGATGACTCTGCATTGATGCGACAGCTGATGACAGAAATCATTAACAGCCATGCAGATATGGAGATGGTCGCCTCGGCACCGGATCCTTTAGTGGCAAGGGACATGATCAAAGAATTTAACCCGGACGTGCTGACGCTGGATGTGGAAATGCCACGCATGGACGGACTGGATTTTCTGGAAAAGCTGATGCGCCTGCGACCGATGCCGGTGGTGATGGTGTCGTCGCTGACCGGGAAGGGATCGGAAGTGACGCTGCGTGCGCTGGAGCTGGGTGCCGTGGACTTCGTTACCAAGCCGTCGCTGGGGATCCGTGAAGGGATGCTGGCCTACAGCCAGATGATTGCTGATAAGGTCCGCGCGGCCTCCCGAGCAAAACTGCATGCGCGTGGCGCACAGCCTGCGCCGGTGATGCTGAAAGCGGGGCCGTTGCTGAGCAGTGAAAAGCTGATCGCCATTGGCGCTTCAACCGGCGGAACCGAAGCGATTCGCCATGTGCTGCAGCCGTTACCGGCGACCAGCCCGGCACTGTTGATTACTCAGCATATGCCACCCGGCTTCACCCGTTCATTTGCCGAGCGCCTGAACAAGCTCTGTCAGATCACGGTGAAAGAAGCGGAAGATGGTGAGCGTATTCTGCCAGGCCACGCGTACATCGCGCCGGGTGCCATGCACCTTGAGCTGGTGCGCAGCGGGGCGAACTATCAGGTCAAACTGAACGAAGGACCGCCGGTCAATCGTCATAAACCGTCGGTCGACGTCTTATTTAAGTCGGTGGCGCAGTATGCCGGTCGTAACGCCGTCGGGGTGATCCTGACCGGTATGGGTAACGACGGTGCCGCCGGATTGCTGGCGATGAACAAGGCAGGTGCCTGGACCATCGCCCAGAACGAAGCAAGTTGTGTGGTATTTGGCATGCCAAGAGAGGCAATCGCCCTCGGGGGAGCCAGTGAAGTGGTGGATCTTCACCAAATCAGTCAGCACATGCTGGCCAAAATTAGCGCCGGACAGGCATTACGTATTTAACGCAGCGCCCGTCCAGCGGGCTACAAAAAAACGGGAGTGGGTATGGTTGATAAAAATATGCGGTTTCTGGTGGTCGACGACTTCAACACGATGCGTCGTATCGTCCGTAACCTGTTAAAAGAACTCGGCTTCAACAACGTTGAAGAAGCTGAAGATGGTGTGGATGCGCTGCACAAGCTGCGTGCCGGTGGATTTGATTTCGTGGTGTCTGACTGGAACATGCCCAACATGGACGGTCTGGAACTGCTGAAGACCATCCGTGCCGATGCGGCTATGGCCAAGTTACCGGTGTTGATGGTCACGGCGGAAGCCAAAAAAGAGAACATTATTGCGGCTGCTCAGGCTGGTGCCAGCGGCTACGTCGTTAAACCTTTTACAGCAGCGACCCTTGAAGAGAAGTTAGGCAAAATCTTCGAAAAGCTGGGTATGTAAGGAGCCGAGATGAGCACACTTCCGACACCAAATGTTGATGCGGCTTCTGCCAACGACATTATCTCCCGAATTGGTTCGCTGACGCGGATGTTGCGCGACAGCCTGCGTGAATTGGGACTGGATCAAGCTATTGCTGAAGCGGCGGAAGCAATTCCGGATGCCCGCGACCGCCTGGATTACGTAGTGCAAATGACCGCTCAGGCGGCAGAACGCGCGTTGAACTGCGTGGAAGCTTCACAGCCACGTCAGACGCTGATGGAAGATGGAGCGAAGGCGCTGAAAGGCCGTTGGGATGAATGGTTTGAAAATCCTATCGAACTGGCGGATGCCCGCTCTCTGGTTTCGGATACCCGTGGCTATCTGGAGTCTGTGCCTGAACACACCGCTTTCACCAACGCACAGTTGATGGAAATCATGATGGCACAGGATTTCCAGGACCTGACCGGTCAGGTGATCAAGCGCATGATGGACGTTATCCAGGAAATCGAGCGCCAGCTGTTAATGGTGCTGCTGGATAACATGCCAGAACAGGCTTCCCGTCCGAAGAAGGATGTGGACAGCTTGCTCAATGGTCCGCAGATTAACGGTACCGCGCCTGGCGTGGTAGCGAATCAGGATCAGGTGGACGATTTACTGGACAGCCTCGGGTTTTAAGCTTGTCTGTGACAGGAGCTGGCGCCCGCCAGCTCCTGCTATTTTTACCATCCCGCAAATAACCCCCATTTTACGCGTTTACTCGCGGCATTATCCCTGCGCCAATTTGGCATGCTGGCACCTGAAATTCCGTATTGAAGGTAAGCTGCCGTGGCCGGAGACAGCGAAGAGGAAAAGACCGAATCCGCAACCCCCCACCGAATAGAAAAAGCACGAGAAGAAGGGCAAATTCCGCGTTCGCGCGAGCTGACCTCCGTGCTGATGTTGGTGGCGGGACTGAGTATTTTGTGGATCACCGGGGCGACAATGGCACGAAAGATCGGCGCGCTGCTGGCCGATGGGCTCAAATTCAACCATTCCGTGGTCAGCGACACCAGCCAGATGCTGCATTTACTGGGCAACCTGGTGCAGCAGGGGATCTTCACGCTGATCCCGATGATGGCCGGTTTAGTGCTGGTGGCGATTGCCGCACCGATGCTGCTGGGCGGCGTGGTCATCAGCGGTAAAGCCATTAAGTTTGATGTTGGCAAGATGAACCCGATTAAAGGCATTGGCAAACTGTTCTCCGGCCAGACGGCTGCAGAGCTGTTGAAGTCGGTGCTGAAGGCGATTCTGGTCGGCTGCGTCACCTGGCTGTATATCCGTCATCACTGGCCCGATATGCTGCGACTGATCAGCGAATCACCGTATAACGCCTTAGCCAATTCGTTAAATATGATTGCGATGTGTAGCGTGCTGGTGGTGTTTGGACTGTCGCCGATGGTGATGTTTGACGTGTTCTGGCAGCTGTACAGTTATTTCAAGGGCCTGCGCATGACGCGCCAGGATATCCGCGATGAGTACAAGCAGCAGGAAGGTGACCCGCACGTGAAGGGCCGCATTCGTCAGCAGATGCGCGCCGCCGCCCGCCGACGCATGATGGCGGATGTGCCAAAGGCCGACGTGATCGTCACCAACCCGACGCACTATTCCGTGGCCTTACAGTACGACGAACGCAAGATGAGCGCGCCGAAAGTGGTGGCGAAAGGGGCCGGCGAGATTGCCCTGCGCATCCGTGAGTTGGGCAAAGAACACCGCATTCCGATTTTAGAAGCACCGCCGCTGGCGCGTGCCTTATACCGACACAGTGAGATTGGTCAGCATATTCCGGGAACGTTATATGCCGCCGTCGCAGAAGTGTTGGCCTGGGTTTGGCAACTCCGTCGCTGGAAGCTGGAGGGTGGCCTGGCCCCGAAAAAACCTGACAATTTAACCGTCCCGGAAGGACTGGATATTGTCATAAGAGATGAAGACTAATGGCGAATCTGGCCGCAATATTACGGTTACCGAATTTTAAAGATACCCAATGGCAGGTGATGGCCGGGCCGGTATTGATTCTGATGATCCTGTCGATGATGGTGCTGCCGCTGCCGCCCTTCATTCTGGATCTGCTGTTCACCTTTAATATTGCGCTGTCGATCATGGTGCTTCTGGTGGCGATGTTCACCCAGAAAACGCTGGAGTTCGCCGCTTTCCCCACCATTTTGCTGTTCTCAACGTTACTGCGCCTGGCGCTGAACGTTGCCTCAACCCGTATCATTTTGATGGAAGGCCACACCGGAGCTGGTGCGGCTGGACAGGTGGTTGAAGCCTTCGGTCACTTCCTGGTGGGCGGTAACTTCGCCATCGGTATCGTGGTGTTTATCATCTTGGTGATCATCAACTTTATGGTTATCACCAAGGGTGCGGGCCGTATCGCCGAAGTGGGCGCGCGTTTCGTGCTTGACGGCATGCCCGGCAAACAGATGGCCATCGACGCCGACCTTAACGCCGGCCTGATTGGCGAAGAAGAAGCGAAAAAACGCCGTTCTGATGTGACCCAGGAAGCCGACTTCTACGGTTCAATGGACGGTGCGAGTAAGTTCGTTCGTGGTGATGCCATCGCCGGTATCATGATCATGGTGATTAACGTGGTCGGCGGACTGTTAGTCGGCGTTATCCAGCACGGGATGGACGTGGGGCACGCGGCGGAAAGCTACACGCTGCTGACCATCGGTGATGGCCTGGTTGCACAGATCCCGGCGTTGGTGATCTCAACCGCAGCAGGTGTGATCGTCACCCGCGTCGGCACCGATCAGGATGTTGGCGAGCAGATGGTCACCCAGCTTTTCAAAAACCCGCGCGTCATGATGCTGAGTGCCGGCGTTCTGGGCCTGTTAGGCCTGGTGCCGGGCATGCCAAACCTGGTGTTCCTGATGTTCACCGCCGCCTTGCTGGGCCTCGCCTGGTATCTGCGCGGTAAAGAGACCAAACCGAAAGCGGCAGCCCCGGCGCCAACCAAACAGGTTGAAGCCTCTTCCAATACCGAAGCCTCCTGGGGCGATGTGCAGCTGGAAGATTCGCTGGGCATGGAAGTCGGTTACCGCCTGATCCCGATGGTCGACCATCAGCAGGATGGTGAGCTGCTGGGCCGTATCCGCAGTATCCGCAAAAAATTCGCCCAGGAGATGGGCTTCCTGCCGCCGGTGGTGCATATCCGTGACAACATGGATCTGCCGCCTGCGCGCTACCGTATCCTGATGAAAGGCGTCGAAATTGGCAGCGGTGATGCCTATCCTGGCCGCTGGATGGCGATCAACCCTGGCACCGCCGCCGGCACGCTGCCGGGCGAACCGACCGTCGATCCGGCGTTCGGTCTGGCTGCCACCTGGATTGACAGTGCGCTGAAAGAGCAGGCGCAAATCCAGGGCTTTACCGTGGTGGAAGCCAGTACCGTGGTGGCAACACACCTTAACCACCTGATTGGTCAGTACGCCAGCGAGCTGTTTGGCCGTCAGGAATCGCAGCAGCTGCTGGATCGCGTGACCCAGGAGATGCCAAAGCTGACCGAAGATTTGATCCCAGGGGTGATTTCCCTGACCACGCTGCATAAGGTGCTGCAAAACCTGCTGGCCGAGCGCGTTTCAATCCGTGATATGCGCACCATTATCGAGACGCTGGCGGAGCATGCTGCGGTACAAACCGATCCGCATGAGCTGACGTCGGTGGTTCGCGTTGCACTGGGCCGCGCCATTACCCAGCAGTGGTTCCCGGGTACCGGTGAAGTGCAGGTGATTGGGCTGGATACCACCCTTGAACGTCTGTTGCTGCAGGCGCTGCAGGGCGGTGGCGGACTCGAGCCGGGCCTGGCGGATCGTCTGATGGCGCAGGCGCAGGGCGCGCTGGATCATCAGGAATCATTAGGCGCACCGCCGGTGCTGCTGGTTAACCATCCGCTGCGTGCATTGCTGGCCCGCTTCCTGCGCCGCAATATGCCGCAGCTGATGGTGATCTCGAATCTTGAATTGAGCGATAACCGTAATATCCGCATGACGTCGACCATTGGAGGTCACTGATGAAAATGCTGCTACTGCTGCTCTGTTTCCCGGGCGTTGTCCTGGCCGCCGGCGGTGCCTGGCAGGCCAGCTCGATCGGGCCTGGCCTGCAAAATCGCGGGATGCAGGCGGCATCGCCGGCGCTGACCGCTTCTGAAGCGGTGGACGGTTCGATTACCGAAGTGGCCTGGCGCTATGTGGTTAACGGCCCGGTGCCTTCAGGCATGATGGTGCACCTGTGTGCCGAAACCCGCTGTGTGGCGCTCGACGGTGCCAGCGGCGCAACCCGCGGCCTGAGCAATCTTGCCGCTAACCAGAGCCTGCATTTTGTCTACGGCGTGCAGGGGAAAGGGCGACTAAACAAGGATCTGCGGGTGATCAGCAATCAGGTGATGGTCAACTACCACTGATTGCTGAACGGCAGGATCAAAAAAGGGGACGATTACGCATCGTCCCCTTTTTTATTGCCGCGTCGGCGGTTACATTCTTTCTACCGTATCGATACCCAGCGTATCCAGACCCTGTTTCAGGGTTTTCGCCGTTAACAGCGCCAGCTTCAGGCGGCTCTGTTTGGTGGCTTCATCGTCGGCGGTCAGAATCGGGCAGTGCTCGTAGAAGCCAGAGAACAGGCCGGCCAGATCGTACAGATACGCACACATCACGTGTGGCGTACCGTCACGGGCAACCTGGGTGATGGTTTCTTCGAACTGCAGCAAACGCACCGCCAGCGCCGCTTCACGATCTTCAACGATTTGCGCGTTGCCGGTGACGCCAGTCTCATCAATCCCCGCCTTACGGAATACCGACAGCACACGGGTATAGGCATACTGCATATACGGCGCGGTGTTGCCCTCGAAGGCCAGCATGTTGTCCCAGTCGAAGATGTAATCGGTGGTACGGCTTTTGGACAGGTCGGCATACTTGATCGCGCCGATACCGACGCTGTTCGCCAGCGCCTTCAGCTCGTCGGCAGGCATGTCCGGGTTCTTCTCGCCAACCAGCTTAGTGGCACGCTCGACCGCTTCGTCCAGCAGGTCGGACAGCTTGATGGTGCCGCCCGCGCGAGTTTTGAACGGCTTACCGTCTTTGCCCAGCATCATGCCAAAGGCATGGTGTTCTAACGGCACCGACTCAGGCACGTAACCGGCTTTACGCACGATGGTCCACGCCTGCATCAGGTGCTGATGCTGACGGGAATCGATGTAATACAGCACGCGGTCCGCCTTGAGGGTTTCATAACGGTATTTCGCACAGGCGATATCGGTGGTGGTATAGAGGTAGCCGCCATCCTTTTTCTTGATGATCACACCCATCGGGTCGCCATCTTTGTTCTTGTACTCGTCAAGGAACACCACGGTGGCGCCTTCACTTTGCACCGCCAGACCTTTGGCCGTCAGATCGGCGACGATGCCCGGCAGCATATCGTTGTACAGGCTTTCACCCATCACGTCTTTGCGGCTCAGCGTCACGTTCATGCGGTCATAAATGATCTGGTTCTGCGCCATGGTGATATCGACCAGCTTCTTCCACATGGTGCGGCAATATTCGTCGCCACCCTGCAGCTTAACCACATAGCCACGCGCGCGCTCGGCGAAGGCCGGATCTTCATCATAGGTGCGCTTCGCTTCGCGGTAGAACACTTCCAGATCCGCCAGCGCGTGCTCTTCGTGATGCTCGTTCTGCTGTTTCTCCAGGAAGGCGATCAGCATGCCGAACTGGGTGCCCCAGTCACCGACGTGGTTCGCGCGGATCACGTTGTGGCCGAGGAATTCCAGCGTACGCACCGCCGCGTCACCGATGATGGTGGAGCGGACGTGACCGACGTGCATCTCTTTCGCCACGTTTGGCGCGGAGTAGTCAATCACCACGGTTTGGGGGGCCACCGGCGCAACACCGAGGCGCGGCGCGGCGGTAACTGCATCAACCTGCACGGACAGCCACTGCTTGTCGAGGAAAAGGTTGATAAAGCCGGGTCCGGCAATTTCTACTTTGCTGGCAATGCCGGTCAAATCGAGATGCTTAAGGACTTCTTCCGCCAGTTGTCGGGGCGCCATAGCCAGCTTCTTGGCCACTGCCATGATGCCGTTCGCCTGGTAGTCACCAAACTGCACTTTGGCTGATTGTCTTACCTGCGGTTCGCAGTCGGCCGGAGCCCCTGCTGCGATCATCGCCTGACTGACTTTTTCTGAGAGAAGAGCCTGAATATTCACCGGGTTACCTTATATGCTAAAAAGCCTGCGTCGGGGCAAGCCATCATGCTGAACGACGCCAGGCCACAGAGCGATCTGTTGTACACTGGCACCGTCAAAAAAGAAGGGGAAAAGTATACTGCATTTCAGGCGGAGTTATCCAGGAACCTGATCATCGGAAGATGACGTGAGGGCGGCGGGAAACAGTGCTGTGACTGTTTCCCGCCAAAGTATTCAGGAACGGCGACGGGCTACGCGGTGAGGGCGATGCGGGCTGGCAACGGTGCTTTTATCGTTACGTACCTTCCAATGGCGGGCCAATGCAAACCCCATCATCGCAATCAGCACTGCAACTAAAATATACATAAGCATTATGCTTTTTCCTTGTGTGAGGGTGGGAACAAATCTATAAGAATCCACAATACCCTACAACGTCCCGACAGGGATTTAGGAATAGTCGCATTGTATAAATTTAACTAAACTAAAACAGAAAGTTAAAAGACATTTTCTAAATAATACGCTGGTCCTGAACCAGCTAAAACTGAGTATTTGCGTTAAATATCGTTATTAATAGGTACATTAATCCATAAAAATGCACTATTCATAACATTGGCTGGTCCGGTAATGAGACGGCGTCGCAAACCAATGATTAAGTAAACTACAGTAAGGAGGCCGAATGGCGCTGTTTTCGGGTAAAAATGCAGAAGAATTAAACGATTTGTCTAATGATTTACCCCGTTTTTTACACTCTCTTTACCAATTAGCGGATCGATTAGAACTGGATTTGGCGCAGCTTGAGGTTGACCACATTGCCGTGCGTTGTAACCAGAACACCACCGCAGCGCGCTGGAAATCTGGCTTTATGCAGCATGGCGTGCTGTTTTCGGAAAAAGAAATCAACGGACGTCCTGTGGCCCTTTTTGAACTGGAGTCGCCGCTGTCGGTTGGACCCTGGAAGATAAGCGTTATTGAACTACCGTGGCCAGGAAATCGCCTGTATCGCCATGAAGGATGGGAGCATATCGAAGTGGTGTTGCGGGGTGATCCTGACGAACTGGGGTCGCGCGCGTTGGCGCTGTGCTCTGATGCAGGGCTGATTCAGCAAGGAATTTCCATCAAAAGCAGTGCGCCAAAGGGCGAAGGGGAACGTCTTCCCAATCCCACGCTGGCAATCAGTGACGGTTCGGTCACCATCAAGTTCCATCCCTGGAGCCTGAAAGAGGTGGTCGAAAGCGAGTTATGACAGGTTAAGACGCGGCAGGGTGCGCACGGCATTTTCCATGCGTCGGAGGGCTTCGTGGATAAAGTCACGCGGGCAGCCGAAGTTCAGGCGCACGTAACCGTCGTCGCCAAAGTCACGGCCTGGTGAAAAGCCCAATCCGTGACGTTCAAAAAACAGCGCCGGACTGGCGGCCTTCAGCTGACTGGCATCAATCCACGCCAGGTAGGTGGCTTCCGGTGCCACCATCGACAGGCCGGGTATGGCATTGACGCGCCGCGTCAGCAGGTCCCGCGTCTCCCGCAGATAGGCCAGCTGCTCATCCAGCCACGGCTGTCCGTCACGCCAGGCCGCCGTCGCGGCAACATACGAAAGAATATCCCCGCCCGGCACCAGTCCCTGACGTTGTCGGGTGAAACGCTTGCGCAACTCCCTGTCCGGAATGATCGCCACTGAAGCACCCAATCCGGCAATATTGAAGGTCTTGGACGGGGAAATCAGCGTGACAGAGCGCCGTTCGGCATCCTCATTCAGCGAGGCAAAAGGAATATGCTGCACGCCGGGCTCCAGCAGCAGGTCGCAATGGATTTCATCTGAACAGACAATCAGATCGTGGCGCTGGGCAAACCGCCACTGCTCCAGCAACTCCTCGCGACGATACACCGTGCCGCCCGGATTTTGCGGGTTACACAGCATCAGCAGCTTCTCATTGCCAGTCATTTGTGGCTCTAACGCCGCCAGGTCCATCACCCAACGTTCCTCTTCCAGACGAAGCTGGGCATTGAGTTGGCTACGGCTGGCATTGGAGGCGGCTGAACGGAACGGCGGATAGATCGGGGTAGGGGCGATGGTGCCCTGATGCGCTTCAGTAAATGCACGCACCGCAAGATTTAAGCCGGTGACCACGCCGGGCAGGAACACCAACCATTCAGGTTTTATCGCCCACTGATACCTTTCAGCCATGCGGGCAATAATCACGTCAATCAGTTCGGAGGGCGGATTGCCGTAACCAAAAACGCCGTGCTCAACGCGCTGCGTCAGGGCATCAATAATACACTGCGGGGAACGGAAGTCGGTGTCGGCAACCCACAGCGGGAGGATATCCTGATCACCATATTTTTGCCATTTGAGACTATCGCTGTGACGGCGATCGATCCGTTCATTAAAATTGGATGCCATGTTAGTGATTCCCGTTAATATTAAATCGAAGTTATTGAGTCAGACTAAACACCTGCAAAGATTTTCACAACCAGCCAGCAGTCATTAACAGGAGGATGGGATGCTAAAACTGGAAGTATGCTGCTATGGAGTCGATTGTGCTTTGACTGCTGAACAAGCCGGAGCCGATCGGGTTGAATTATGTGCTGCACCGGCCGAGGGTGGGTTAACCCCGTCCGCCGGCAGCCTTAAACTGGCGCGTGAAAAGCTGACGCTGCCCGTCCACCCCATTGTTCGCCCACGCGGCGGCGATTTTTGCTTCTCAGCCAACGAATTTAATGAGATAAAATCAGACGTCGCGCTGATCCGCGAACTGGGCTTTCCGGGCGTGGTGGTCGGCGTGCTGGATGTTGATGGCCACATTGACCTGCCAAGGATGAAACAGATTATGGCGCTGTGCGATGGCATGGCGGTCACCTTCCATCGGGCCTTCGATCTGTGCCACAGCCCGCTGATGGCCCTGCAGCAACTGACCGACCTTGGTGTGGCGCGCATCCTGACCTCAGGACAGCAACAGAGTGCCGAAAGCGGATTATCGCTGCTCAAGGAACTTAACCGAATGACGCGCGGTCCAATCATTATGGCTGGGGCGGGCGTCCGTCTCGGCAATTTGCAGAAGTTCATTGATGCAGGTCTGAGCGAAATACACAGCTCGGCCAGCCAGAGAGTGGCCTCGCCGATGCGCTACCGTAAAGCCGGTGTCTCTATGAGTTCTGTGGCAGAAACCGATGAATTCAGTCGCACCTGTGTGGACAGTGATATGGTCGAAGCGATGAAAGTCGCGCTGTCGCTCAGTCCCCCGGTGAGAGTTGCCTGACCCGATTTTGCCGCGCAGCACGCCACTAAACGACGTGATGTTTGCAAGTACCAAGCCCCATCGTTTTGGTGGGGCTTTTTTTCACCCCAAACTGCCCGCAAGGCAGAAATTCCCCTTACACTTAGGCTATTCCTTTCCTCTTTGACGAGATTGTTCATGAAAATCATCATGCTGGGCGCAGGGTGTTTTATGTTGTGGGCAGGCGTCTCGGCCGCGCATGCCGCAGAGAGCTGTCCTGCGCAGGCGAAGCAGATCAATGACAGCAACAGCCTGGTGCTGCTGGGTGGCACCGCCAAAGGGCCGATCAAGCAGGTGGTGGTTGGCGAGTTTGGTAAGGACGTCAATCAGCAGAAACGTATTCTGGGCCAGTTCGATCGCTGTGGCGCGTTGCTCAGGGCGGACATCAGCTATGACAAGAGCGAAGGCAACATGATGCTGCGGATGGTGCAGAATATCGCCCGGGTTAACAGCGGCTGGCAGTCGGTGTATGACATGTCGGTGTTCATGATCAAAGACGGCCAGCCGGTGGAAGTGAATCGCAAACAGGGCACCGTGAACTATCTGATCGGCAACAAGGGTACTATCACCAGTTCAACCGATGCCTTTTTACTGAAGGGCGAGAAGGGGTTCACCGAAACCACCAACAGCTTTGATTCCCGTCTGCGGTTGATCAAAAGCGTGGCCAGAGGCTCCGACGAGCAGGCTAACGGTGTGTTTCGTTATCAGTGGAACAATAAGAACCAGTTAGTCAACTCCAGCTCCGGCAACAGCAAAATGAGCTGGTCGTATGATAAGCAGGATCGCGAGCAGCGTTTGCTGACGCTGACCCATTCCGCCAACAGCGATTTGACCTCAGTTGATGAGTGTCAGCTGTGGGACGATCGGGGGAACTGTACCTTAAGCTACGCCCATGAGAAGGAAGTGTTTCCGCAGGGCGAAATTAACCGCCATATCAGCGCCGCCTACCGGTTTGAATACTGGGAGCAGTAACAGGTAATAAAAAAGGCGGCGGGAGAATTCCGCCGCCTTGTTTCAGGGTGGGGTGACGCGACTATTTCACCGTCAGGCTAAAGGCATCCACCGCCAGAATGGCACTGGCAATATCTTCCGCACTCAGATTCGGGTTGAGGTTTTTCAGCGTATCGCCTTCGCTGTTGGCCAGCGCACCGACTTTCACCAGGTTTTCCCAGCTCTCCTTCTCCAGATGCAACTCTTTCAGCGTGGTTGGCATGTTAATCGAGCGGTAGAAGCGGATATAGCGCGCGATCTCTTCATCCGGACGCTGCTCCAGCACCATCTGCGTCAGCGTGCCGTAGGCCACTTTCTCGCCGTGCGTCAGGTGGTGAATATCGCCGTCGATGGCGGTGAAGCCATTATGGATCGCGTGCGCGCCGGCCAGACCGGCGTTTTCAAAGCCCAGTCCTGACAGCAGGGTATTGGCTTCGACCACCGCTTCCACCGCAGGCGTTACCACTTTTTTCTCCACCGCCTGATAGGCGCTGTAACCGTAGGTCAGCAGCGTTTTTTCACAGGCTTCCGCAATCGCCATACCGGCAATGGTCGGATCGCCGCCCACCATCGATTTACTGTGAGAGCGTTTCACCGCCTGCGCTTCCACAAAGGTGGCCAGGCCGTCGGCGATGCCGGAAGCAAACAGGCGCACCGGCGCGCGGGCGCACACCTGCGTATCGACCAGCACCAGGTCTGGGTTTTTGCTGTAAAAGCGATAGCTTTCGAATACGCCGGTATCGGAATAGATCACCGAAAGGGCGCTACAAGGCGCATCGGTTGAGGCGATGGTCGGGACAATCACCACCGGCTGTTTCAGTTCATCGGCCACGGCTTTGACGGTATCCAGCGTTTTGCCGCCGCCCAGACCAATCACCAGGCTTGCACCGCCTTGTTTAGCCAGTGCCGCCAGCCGGCTGATTTCGTTGCTGGACGCTTCGCCGTTAAACTGCTGATAGTGAAACTCAATATTGTGTTCGTTAAGGGAAGCCTGTGCTTCTTTACCAATCAGCCCCCAGACAATCTCATCGGCAACCACAAAGGCGTTATTGCCAAGCTCTGCGACGTACTCGCCTAGCTGGGCTAACACACCCGCACCCTGGACATATTTCCGCGGTGAAGAGAAAACGAATTTACTCATGTGGGACTCCTTTCAGTGAAATGAAACAGATGTCTGACTGCGCCAGTGTGAACCCTAAGGGGTGACAGGGTTTGTTAAAAAACGGCATAACGTAAAAAATTCACATTCTCATTTGTTGCGCCAGATGATTGATTTCCGCCCACGAAAGGATTGATTGTGGTGAGGATGTCGCTAGAATATGAATTTCCTGTTAAGGACCCTGCCATGACCGCTTCACTGCTGACCTTTCTGTTCGCCATCATCATTCTGACGCTGACACCCGGATTTGATACCGCGCTGATCCTGCGCACGTCTGCCGCCAACGGCTGGAAAAAAGCCGTCACCACCAGTATGGGTATCAATACCGGCTGTATGGCGTGGGGCGCCGCGGTGGGCCTGGGATTAGGGGCGCTACTGCTTGCCTCTGAGATGGCTTATAACATGCTTAAGCTGGTGGGTGCCGCCTATTTGCTGTGGTTAGGCGTAGGGTTACTGCTGAAGCCGCGTTCCCATTTTCATACTAATGTGGCCGTCAGCAAAAAGCAGAGCGGCTATGGTGCCGTCTATATGCGTGGTTTTCTGGGGAATATGCTGAATCCGAAGGTGGGGGTGTTTTACGTCTCTTTCCTGCCGCAGTTTATTCCCGCGGGGGGTTCCGTCGCGCTGTGGAGTATCGGCCTGGCGTTTATCCATGTGATGGTTGGCACGGTGTGGAACGCCGTGCTGATTGCCTCGACGCACTATTTTGCCGAAAAGCTGCGTCGCCCGGCGGTGATGAAGATGATGGATCGTCTGACCGGCTGCGTGTTTCTTGGCTTTGCCGCGAAGCTGGCGATGTCGCGGCGGTAACGGCGTTGCGAAGTGAGCCGCAGAGGTCAACACCGCTGCGGTGTTGACCTCTGCTGAGACCGTTGAGCGTGACGGCGGTTAAGGCTTGCGCGCCACCAGAACCGCGCGCAGCGGTGCCGGATAACCCTCAATGGTTTTCGTCGGATCGTTGGGGTCAAGGAACTCGGCCAGTGATTCGCTGGTCATCCAGTCGGTGCGGCGCTGTTCGTCGGTGCTGGTGACCGAATAGTCCGCAATCCGCACGTCTTCAAAGCCACACTTCTCCAGCCAGTTTTTTAAGGCACCGGTGGTAGGCAGGAAATAGATGTTACGCATCTGCGCATAGCGCTCGCCCGGTACCAGTACTTCCTGGTCGCCACCTTCAATCACCAGCGTTTCCAGCACCAGTTCGCCACCGCTGACCAGCTGATTTTTTAACTGGTAGAGATGATCGAGCGGCGAACGGCGGTGATAGAGCACCCCCATCGAAAACACGGTATCAAAGGCTTTCAGCTCCGGAAGTTGCTCAATCCCCAGCGGCAACAAATGGGCGCGCTGATCGTCGCCCAACAGCTTGCGCACTGCTTCAAACTGGCACAGGAACAGTTGCATCGGATCGATGCCGACCACCAGTCTGGCACCCGCACCCAGCATCCGCCACATGTGATAGCCGCTGCCGCAACCGACATCCAGCACCGTTCTGCCCGCCATCGGCGAAATATGCGGCAACACGCGGTCCCACTTCCAGTCTGAACGCCATTCGGTGTCAATGTGCACGCCGTATAACGAATACGGCCCTTTGCGCCACGGCATCAGATTTCTTAACAGCTTCTCAATACCGCCGCGCTGACGATCGGTCAGATGGCTGGCATCGGCGGTGACGCTGTGCAGTAAATCCAGCGTCTCCGGTTGCAGTGCCGGAAGATACTCAACGGCACGATCCCAGTTTTTGAAATGGCCATGCAACTGCTCGCGCTGCCAGGTGGCAATCTGCGCGGGCAGGGTTTCTAACCAGGGAGAGAGAAGCGGGTGTTTTGCTATTAACTGGTAAAAATTACCGAAATCCATCAGACCGAACCTGCTTTAAGCGCTATCAACGAGCCAAAATTAAAACACTGGAACCATAACTCAGCGTGTTCAAACCCTGCGGTGCGCAGGCGCGCTTTGTGCGTTTCCACGCTGTCCGTCAGCATCACGTTTTCCAGCATGCTGCGCTTCTGGCTGATTTCCAGCTCGCTGTAGCCATTGGCCCGCTTGAAATCGTGGTGCATGTTGAACAACAGCTCACCGACATCCGCATCCGCAAAGCTGAACTTCTCGGACAACACCAATGCGCCGCCAGGACGAAGCCCTTTCCAGACGGTATTCAGCAGCTGCTGGCGCTCGTCGGGTTCCAGAAATTGCAGCGTGAAATTCAATACCACCATCGAGGCATTCTCAATGTTGATGTCACGAATATCGGCTTCAATCACGTCTACCGGCGTGTCCGCACGGAAGGCATCAATATGACGACGGCAACGCTCAACCATCGCCGGCGAGTTATCCACCGAGATGATTTTGCAGCCTTCGGCTTTGATGTTGCGGCGCACGGAAAGCGTAGCCGCACCCAGCGAACAGCCCAGATCGTAAACCTGGGTGTGGGGCTGCACAAAACGCTCGGCCAGCATGCCGATCATCGAAATAATGTTTGAATAACCCGGCACCGAGCGCTGGATCATATCAGGGAAAACTTCTGCAACGCGCTCGTCAAACGTCCAGTCACCCAGTTTGGCAATTGGCGCGGAGAACAACGTATCGCGGTTAGGCATAGTGGTCAGTCCGGGAGAAAAACGGAAAGGCGCTATTTTGGCAGAAAGCGGCGCGGGCTGCACCCTTTCTGCCACGGTTGCCGGGCAGGAAGGTGAAAAAATTGCGGCAGAGAGATTAATGCAGGGTCAGAACCAGGTCCCACGGCAGGTAGATCAGATTCAGGATAATCATTCCCAGCAGCGAAAGCAGGGTGATGATCATGCCGTTTTTACGCCACAAAATGGTGCTGGTACGCATACCGTAGGCATGCAGCAGACGGCCAAGGAAGAAAAATAAGCCCACCAGATGCAGCATCCAGATATCGGCGCCGTTCATCTCCATCAACACCAGCAGCAGTGCCGCCAGCGGAATATATTCTACCGCGTTGCCGTGAATACGAATGGCGGTCTGAAGTTCATAAAAACCGCCGTCACCGTGAGAAACACGGTACAGGCGTCGAAGACGAACCACATCAAGCGAAAACTTGATAATGAAAAGTGCTCCTAGCACGACATACAGGGCGCTGACCATCCCGACTCCCAAAGGCACAAATATTTTAAGGCGTCATCATAGCCGTGAAAACCCGGACTGTCAGTGCGTTACCCCTACAGTTAAAGAATTATCTTACGAATTAGCTCAGAATAACTGGTCCTGCTGCGGCCAGTTGGGCGGATCGCCAACGGCAGGTATTGCTTGCTGTAGCGCGCTCCACAGATGCAAAACCAGTTCCGGTGCAAACGCGATATCCGGCGTATGGATAAACAGCCAGGGTTGGCCCTGTTCCTGCCACTGCGGCAACTTGCTGAGCCACGACTGGAACCATTTGAGATTGGCGTCCGCATCGTCAATCTCTTCAAGGGCGTTCTAAGGTGCTCTGATTGTGGATTTATCATCATTGTTTCGGGTGTCACAGCTAAACGGTCAGGTAATTACCGATGCTCGATGAGGTATGAAGGGCGCTGTAATGCTAAAGGGTTCAGCAGATTACAAACTGACCGCGCATTGGTTCAGGGGCTTGAGTACAACACTAACCGTCTTTCCCTAAATCGTGATAACGGCTCTGCTATTGGTGCTCTTCAAAGTGAGTTAGAACAGCTTCAGAAACAGCGTGATAGGCTTATTAAACTGGCTATGTTGGCAGATGATACAGAATCAATGGCAAAGGATTTGAAAGCTCTGAACAGTCAGATTAAAGACGCTGAGAAGGCTGTCTCAGAGGTTCACCAGCGAGAGCAATCAAGCCAGCTTGAGATAATCAGCCACCTTGATTTGACTGTGAAGAAAGACCGGACAGAGGCTCAAATCATCATCAAACGGATAGTGAAAGAAATCCGGCTTAACACGGCTGGAAAGAAGTGTGATGTCTTCTTACACAACGGCTTGAACCTGCTTAACTTCACACTTGATAGGGTGGTTGATGGTGCTCAGTGGATAGAGATTTTACCGCTGATTGATGGTGATGAATTCGACTTTGAAGGGTTCTCGACTAAGCCCCGTCACATAGCCTTAGAAGAGGCTCCAGAATGGGTGAAAGAGATGGAAGAGCAACCTAATCAGCCGTTGTGAAAATTTGCTTACAAAATCTTGATTCAAAGGTAAAATTGCAATCAAATAGCTTACAGAAATACCAGAGGTGGCTGTGTCCAATTCGCCAGTACTAGAGTTACAAAACCTTATATCTTCAACTGATGGAAGCATTACAGATATGCTTTTAAAAGCAAAATTGATTGCATCCAAACTTGAGTTGGAAGTTTTTGATGATTTTATAAATAAAGAGTTTCTTGGTTACAGATATGCCTTATTAGGTGAAGATAGGAAGAAATTTCCATCTCATAGACAAATACGAGCAACCATTGTTAAACGAGATGAATACTATAATCATGTTGATGTGAATATATACAACTGTGAGGACGCATCTTTGTTTAAAGCCCTGCTAGGATTAAGATGGGCTTACGTAACACTGAGTATTACTCATCTTGAATCAGAATTGTCTTCTGGTGGAACATTATATCTAAATATTCCAGAATGGCTTTTATGGGATACCCCCATTCCTACCGCAGACTATCAATATTATTTCTGGGAAATTGAATCGGTTAAAATTAAAGAAATTATAAGTGCTATAAAGTTTAATCTACTTGAATGGACATTGAGTTTAGAAAGACAGGGGATATTAGGCGAGGGGCTGTTGTTCACACAAAAAGAAATTGATGCAGCTCCCATGACAATCACCAATAACACCAATAATTTTCATGCCCCTGTAAATAATGCCGGTTCAATAGGTGCGGGTAACTCAGGTGATAATCATCAAAACAACTCTATCGTTTCTGGTGATTTTAACTTGCTCAAACAGCAACTCAAGGGATTTGGTATTCAAGATGAAGATATCGGGTTGTTGGAGAGAATAACTGAAGAATCACCAGCGCCTTTGTCATACGATAAGCTTGGTAAAGGGATAGGTGATTGGGCGGGAGCAATGATAGGCAAGGCTTATGCTGGTGAGCTTAAGATTTCTGGAGTTTCTGCTCCGGCACTTCTTATAGGTTCGATTTGCAGCTACTTTGGTATTGCATCATAATTTTAAGGATTATCGGTATGTCGTATGGAGTGTGTAATGAGTAATTCACCAGTATTAGAATTGCAGGCTCTGGCTGGAGAGCCATCCTCAGATATTGTTGCGGTTTTATTAAAAGCTAAGATGATAGCTGTTAAGCTAAACTTGAATGACCTTAGCGAATGGATTGAATATGAAATTGAAGGTTACCCGACAGGGAATGATATTCCCGAATATCGTGTAGGTCGAGGGATAGTCAAGGCGTTCAATCCCTATCATGGCTGGTTCCCTGTTGATTTCAGTAATGTACCGCCAGATTTCATTGAGACTGCTTCTGAGTTTAGGATTACCGAATCAATATCGTCAATGAAAAAAGGCGAATCAAAAGATGGTATGCTTCGTATCACAATGCCACCTAAAATGGTGAATCTCTTATTTGGCTCTGACGATATTCCTCCTGAAGTTTGTTGGTTTTTCAGTGCTAACAAGCTCAATCACATAGTGATAACCGTAAGAAACAAAATCCTCACATGGTCTCTTGAGTTAGAAAAGCAAGGTATTATGGGGGATGGTCTATTATTTACCCAAAAAGAAAAGGATGCAGCCCCGATGACAATTACTAATAATAATACTAACAATTTTCATGCACCTGTAAACAATGCTGGCGCAATAGGAGCAGGTAACAGTGGCGACATTAATCAACAAAACTCAATCTCATTTGGTGACATTGCATCCCTTGAGCGTGAGCTAAAGAGTCACGGTCTTGATGATAATGATGTTGCTGAATTGAAAAAGCTTGTTGAGCAATCACCTAAACCAGCTTCAAAAGAAGAGGTTGAAAAAGGTTTTGGCTCATGGATTGGTAAGATGACAGGCAAGGCTTTTACAGGTGCTTTAAAAATCGCTGGTGCAGCAGCTCCTGCTGTTCTTACTAATGCACTTTGCGGTTACTTCGGGATCCCTCTTTAACTCTTTTAAGGTCGCTGGGGTTATTGATTTTAATTTTATTGCTCTGAAATAAATTTCTTAAATTTACATTAACCATCAACGGATGGAAGCATGAGTGAAATTACTAAAGAGCCAGTTGAGCAGGTCAAGCAAGCGTTTAAAGACAGGATTTCAAGCCCTTTATGGGGTTATGTGTTTTTCTCATGGCTTGGTTTCAACTGGCAAAATATTGCTAAGTTATTTATGAGCAAAAGAGAGGTTGAAGTAAGGATTGCCGAAATAACCTCTCAGGAGTGGTTTTTTGTTCACTACATCGTTTTACCAGTGATTGTTGGTACTGTTCTGGCTGCTGTTTCACCTTATCTTCAGCAATGGCTGGCTGCGGCACATAAAAAGGCAGAGGATAAGAGAAAAGCTGATACTCTCACAGAAGAGTTAAGGCTTCTTGATGTTGATATGGTTAAAAAAAGGAAGTCTATTGAACTTGCAAACGTTGAAGAATTAACTAATAAAAGTGAGCAAGCTAAGGTTGATAGGCAGGATGAGAGGAATAAAAATAGGCTTGAATTTCAAAAGCTGAGGGGTGTTAAAATATCTAAGGCAATAGATGATATTGAAAAGTCATTTAATGATGCTAATGATAAACTTCAGGATAAGTTGAATGAAATAAAAGTTGCCGATGAAACATACAAGCTGAAAATGCAGACTCTTGAAAACTTAGCAGAAGGTTTGAACAAGGTCGCTGATTTATATCACACATATCGGGATGTCAATTCTAAGGAAGAATTTGCATCCTTTTTGTCTGAAATTAAGAAGGGTGATTATTTTGGCTCGGCGCAGCTTGACAAAAAGTTTGAGGCAATGGCCCAAAGGGAAATATTGTTAGAAGCTCTTAGCAGAACAAAAAATGCTAAGAGTTAACAATACACCCTGAAGATTTATTACCAGTCCTGCAAGGTCGCTATGGTTAGCCAGATTGCCTTTTCGATTTCTGAAATTTCCATAGTGACCCCTTCAATGACTTGTGAATGCCGAAGAATAGCCGTTTAGATGGTTAAATTAACAGTGAAAAACAGTCTCCACATCAAAGAGATGCAGCCTTGAAAGAGGCTATTAAACAGATGGTGAGCGGGGTTGATAATGGAAGACACAATTAATGCACCAATTAACTATTACGATTCTGAAAAGCGTTTAATTGTTGGGGCTAATCTGGTTGGTAAAATTCATCCTCAGCTAATGTATAAACTGGTCAGACGTTCAGGGGATGGCTCAAAGCATAGCCAGCAGACTCGATTCACAGAATATTTAGAAGGACTCTTAACCAATGTCTAATACAACCACGATTAACACACCTGACAGGCCATGTATTCATTGTGGCTCAACGGTTCGATACATTTCATCGGGTAGTTGTGTGGACTGTTCAAAGACACGTAGACAGCCGCCTAAGCCTAAGCCACAGATTGTACGTGTAACCGCTTCAGCAGCAAGAGCACTGTTTCACTGTGAAGGTGGAGACAATCGAAATAACATCATTGTGAAGCTCTCTGAAGCCGCTTTAGATAACCTTGACCGTGTAGGCAACAAGTTGGTTAAGAAGTACCGTTTAGCAGGTTACACACAAGAACGAATCCGAATGGTTGCCCTGTCTCACCTCATAGAAGCCGCTTAATCCCCCGCTACAAAACCCCATCTTTAGAGTGTATCAATAGAAAGGTCTCTTTAAGATCACCCGGTTAACGCCTCGCTGATGTAAACCGCGATTAAGCTCGCGCTCAGCCTCGCCTTTGGCAAAAAAATCCGCATGACGCACTTCGACGCCATAACTGAAGCTGTCCGGCAAGCCATCGAGAAAGGCCCACAGCGTGGGCAAATCGGCAGGGCTGAACGCGGCCGGAAGCTGAAGCCAGTACTGGCCGAGGCGGGCAGCCAGCGGTTCCATCAGAGCAAAAAACTCGGCCGTTAAATCGCCGCAGTTCTTCAGGGCAGCCTGGTGGCTGATGGTCGCCGGGAATTTAAAGCAAAAGCGAAACTCATCGTGGGTCATAGCCTGCCAGCGCTGCACGATTTCAGGTCGGGGCAGGGCATAAAGCGTGGTATTGCCCTCAACGCAGTTAAAGTGCTGTGCGTAGTCGGCAAGGGTGGTCATACCCAGTTTTTTCCACTGAGGATGCTGCCATTGTGGCAATCCAAGGTAAAAAGGCTTCATCGGCTGTCCCTGATTGACGGTCTGGCCTGAAATGTAGCGAGCGAAAGGAGGGAGTGCAAGGCGAAGTGCCGGAGAACCAACCCGGCAATCGCATCAGCGAGCGCCGGGCTGACAGGGTTACAGCGCGGAGATGATCTCGGCGGACTGACGAACGCGACCCAGGCGCGGGAAGATATTTTTGAAGCTACCTTCGTGTTCTTCGGTGCTGCCGGCGCTGCAGATGTCTTCTGCAACAATCAGGTTGAAGCCCAGCTCCCACGCGTTACGCGCGGTGGATTCCACACCGATATTGGTGGAGATGCCGCCCAGTACGATGGTGTCGATACCACGACGACGCAGCTGCAGCTCCAGATCGGTACCGTAGAACGCGCCCCACTGATGCTTGGTCACTTCGATATCGCTGTCTTTCTTGCCCAGCGCTGCCGGATACACCCACCAGTTCTCCGGCAGTCCGCCGCTGTGGCTGGCATCGACCGGTTGCTTTGGCGCATCGCCAAAGTCTTTTGCCCAACCAACACGCACCAGAATGACGGGTGAGTTGGCGGCACGGAACTTTTCAGCCAGCACCGCTGAACGGGCAACCACATCAGACGCTGCGTGTGGGCCGCCAGCGAAAGGCAGAATACCTTCCTGCAAATCGATCAGTACCAGTGCCGTTTTTGCAGCATTTAATTCCAACATAGTCTCTCCGGTGAAAGGGGGGAAATCATTGAGAATACAAGCAATCTGATTTTATACGCGACAACAACAATGTTCGGAAAGGGTGAAATTTGTTAGCTTTTGTGAGTAGCCGACAGATTGTGAACAAATTTGCCGCGAAACGACGCGCCTGATGCGCTCACGGCTCTTATCGTGCCGGGCTTTTTCCATTATAATGGCCGCCTTTTTTCGCGGCAGCAGACTTTATGTTGCGGCGATGCGGCGAAGTTTAAAGGATATCGTTATGCGTACTGATTATTGCGGACAGATCAACCTGTCTCACGTAGGCCAACAAGTGACACTCTGCGGTTGGGTCAATCGCCGCCGCGACCTGGGTAGCCTGATCTTCATTGATATGCGTGACCGTGAAGGCATCGTGCAGGTCTTTTTCGATCCGGACCGTCAGGAAGCCTTCAAGCTGGCCTCTGAACTGCGTAACGAATTTTGCATTCAGCTTACGGGCACCGTCCGTGCCCGTGACGACAAAAATAAAAACAGCGATATGGCCACCGGTGAAGTCGAAATTTTCGCCACCGATCTGACCATCATCAACCGCTCCGAGCCGTTGCCGCTGGATTCAAACCACGCCAACACCGAAGAAGCGCGCCTGAAATACCGCTACCTGGACCTGCGTCGTCCGGATATGGCGCAGCGCCTGAAGACCCGTGCCAAAATCAGCAGCTTTGTCCGTCGCTTTATGGATGACAACGGCTTCCTCGACATCGAAACGCCAATGCTGACCAAAGCCACGCCGGAAGGCGCGCGTGACTATCTGGTGCCGAGCCGCGTGCATAAAGGCAAATTCTATGCGCTGCCACAGTCTCCTCAGCTGTTCAAACAGCTGCTGATGATGTCCGGCTTCGATCGCTACTATCAGATCGTTAAGTGCTTCCGTGACGAAGACTTGCGTGCGGACCGTCAGCCCGAATTTACCCAGATCGACGTCGAAACCTCCTTTATGACCGCGCCTCAGGTGCGTGAAATCATGGAGCAGCTGGTGCGCGAGCTGTGGCAGGACGTGAAGGGTGTAGATTTGGGCAACTTCCCAATGATGACCTTCGCAGAAGCGATGCGTCGCTACGGTTCCGATAAGCCAGACCTGCGTAACCCAATGGAGCTGGTGGACGTTGCTGACCTGCTGAAAGACGTTGAGTTTAACGTCTTCTCCGGACCGGCGAACGATGCCAAAAGCCGTGTTGCCGCATTGCGCGTGCCGGGCGGCGAAAAGCTGACCCGTAAGCAGATCGATGAGTACACTGACTTCGTGAAAATCTACGGGGCGAAAGGCTTGGCGTGGATGAAAGTCAACGAGCGTGCGAAAGGTCTGGAAGGCGTCACCAGCCCGGTGGCTAAATTCCTCACCGCTGATATCGTTGAAGCGATTCTGGCCCGCACCAATGCCGCCGATGGCGACAGCATCTTCTTCGGCGCGGATTCCGCCAAGGTGGTGGCCGATGCGTTAGGTGCGCTGCGCCTGAAGCTGGGTCGTGACCTGGATATCACCACCGGCAATGCCTGGGCACCGCTGTGGGTTGTCGACTTCCCCATGTTTGAAGAAGACGGCGAAGGCGGCCTGAGCGCCATGCACCATCCGTTCACCGCGCCGAAAGATATGACGCCGGAAGAACTGAAGTCCATCCCGGAAACCGCCATCGCCAATGCGTACGATATGGTGATCAACGGTTATGAAGTGGGTGGCGGTTCGGTCCGTATCCACAACACGCAGATGCAGCAGACCGTGTTTGGCATCCTCGGCATTACCGAGCAGGAACAGCGCGAGAAGTTTGGCTTCCTGCTGGACGCGCTGAAGTACGGTACGCCGCCACACGCTGGCCTGGCGTTCGGTCTGGACCGTCTGGTGATGCTGTTGACCGGCACCGATAACATCCGTGATGTGATCGCGTTCCCGAAAACCACTGCCGCCGCCTGTCTGATGACGGAAGCGCCTAACTTCGCCAATCCGGCTTCACTGTCCGAGCTGGGTATTGAAGTGATGAAGAAGTACCAGACTCAGCAGCCGTCAGAGAACGAGTAATGGCGTTTAAGCATCCCGTGTCGGTACTGGTGGTGATTTACGCCCGCGATACCGGCCGGGTGCTGATGCTCCAGCGTCGGGACGATCCCGGCTTCTGGCAGTCGGTAACCGGCAGCCAGGAGCCAGGCGAAACGCTGGCAGAAACCGCGATGCGGGAAGTGAAAGAAGAACTGGGAATTGACGTCAACGCCAGGCAGCTCACAGTCGTCGACTGCCAGCGTCAGATACAATTCGAGATCTTCTCCCATTTCCGCCATCGCTATGCGCCGGACGTGACGCACAACAGTGAGCACTGGTTCAGCCTGGCGTTGCCGGAAGAGTGGGAGGTGTCCCTCAGCGAACATCTCGCCCTACAGTGGCTTCCGCCTGCAGAGGCCGCCGTGCTCACCAAGTCCTGGAGTAATCGCCAGGCAATTGAAGAATTTGTTATTTAGTCTTTTCTGGAGAATTGAATTTATGGCAGGCCACAGTAAATGGGCTAACACCAAGCACCGTAAAGCGGCGCAGGATTCCAAACGCGGTAAGATCTTTACCAAGATTATCCGTGAGCTGGTGACTGCAGCAAAACTGGGTGGCGGCGATGCCGGCTCCAACCCACGTTTGCGTGCCGCAATGGACAAAGCGCTGTCGAACAACATGACGCGTGACACCATGAACCGTGCGATTGCACGTGGCGTGGGTGGCGATGATGACAGCAACATGGAAACCATCATCTATGAAGGTTACGGCCCGGGCGGCACCGCCGTGATGGTTGAATGCCTGAGTGATAACCGCAACCGTACCGTGTCTGAAGTGCGTCATGCCTTCAGCAAAACCGGTGGCAACCTGGGAACCGACGGTTCTGTTGCTTACCTGTTCACCCGCAAAGGCGTCATCACCTTCGCACCGGGTCTGGCAGAAGATGACGTGATGGATGCGGCACTGGAAGCGGGCGCGGATGACATCGTGACCTATGACGATGGCACCATTGATGTGTTCACCGCCTGGGAAACCGTTGGTCAGGTGAAAGATACGCTGGAAGCCGCGGGCCTGAAGGCTGAATCGGCTGAAGTGACCATGATCCCGTCTACCAAAGCGGATATGGATGAAGAGACGGCACCAAAACTGCTGCGTCTGATCGATATGCTGGAAGACTGTGATGATGTGCAGGAAGTCTACCATAACGGTGAGATCTCCGACGAGGTGGCGGCAACCCTTTGATCGGGTTGTGTCTGCACAGCCCGCTGACCGGAGGTGCGTGATGACGATCATTCTTGGTATTGACCCAGGTTCACGCATCACCGGTTACGGCGTTATTCGTCAGGTTGGCCGCCAGCTGACCTACCTTGGCAGCGGCTGTATCCGCACCAACGTGGTCGATCTGCCTTCACGTCTGAAGCTGATTTACGCGGGCGTTAGCGAGATCATTACCCAGTTTCAGCCGGAGTTTTTTGCCATTGAGCAGGTTTTTATGGCTAAAAATGCCGACTCGGCACTAAAGCTGGGGCAGGCGCGCGGCGCGGCGATTGTGGCCGCAGTGAATCATGATTTGCCGGTTTTTGAATACGCGGCACGTCAGGTGAAGCAAACCGTGGTCGGCACCGGTAGCGCAGAGAAAAGCCAGGTGCAGCATATGGTGCGCACCTTGCTCAAGCTCTCGGCGAATCCTCAGGCGGATGCCGCCGATGCGCTGGCGATTGCGATCACTCACTGCCACGTGAGCCAGAACGTCAATCGACTGGGTGAAGGGCCGTTAAGCCTGGCACGGGGTCGTCTCCGTTCCTGATAAGCTGGATATCCATCCAGCTTTTTTTATGGTATAAAATCCCACTACTCTTTTGTGAAGGATGCGAATGTGATTGGTCGTCTTAGAGGCATTATTTTAGAAAAACAGCCGCCGTTAGTGCTGCTGGAAGCCAATGGCGTAGGCTACGAAGTGCATATGCCGATGACCTGTTTTTATGAGCTGCCTGAACTGAATCAAGAAGCCATCCTGTTCACCCACTTTGTGGTACGCGAAGATGCGCAACTGCTGTTTGGTTTCAACAGCAAGCAGGAACGTGCGCTGTTCCGCGAGCTGATCAAAGTGAACGGTGTCGGACCGAAGCTGGCGCTGGCCATTCTGTCCGGCATGTCGGCGCAACAGTTTGTCACCGCCGTCGAGCGCGAAGAGATTGCGGCGCTGGTTAAGCTGCCTGGCGTGGGCAAGAAAACCGCCGAGCGTCTGGTGGTCGAAATGAAGGACCGCTTTAAAGGCATGCATGGCGACCTGTTCGCCGCCGATGCGCCATTTGCGCTGACCAGCGAAGTGCAGCCTGCGGATGCCGCTAACGATGCCGAAGGTGAAGCCGTTGCTGCGCTGGTCTCGCTGGGGTATAAACCTCAGGAAGCCAGCCGGATGATCAGCAAACTGGGTCGTCCGGACGCTGATTGTGAAACGCTGATCCGCGAAGCACTCCGCGCCGCAATTTGAGGTAAGCATGATAGAAGCCGATCGCCTGGTCTCGCCGGGAACCATCACCGAAGAAGAGGTCATTGACCGCGCCATTCGTCCCAAGCTGCTGCAGGAGTATGTCGGGCAGCCGGTGGTGCGTGAACAAATGGAGATCTTTATCCAGGCGGCCAAAATGCGCGGTGATGCACTTGATCATCTCCTGATCTTCGGCCCGCCAGGCTTAGGGAAAACCACGCTGGCCAATATCGTGGCTAACGAGATGGGCGTGAACCTGCGTACCACCTCCGGCCCGGTGCTGGAGAAGGCAGGCGATCTGGCGGCGATGCTGACCAACCTCGAACCGCACGACGTGCTGTTTATCGATGAGATCCACCGTTTGTCGCCGGTGGTTGAAGAAGTGCTCTATCCGGCGATGGAAGATTATCAGCTGGATATCATGATTGGCGAAGGGCCGGCCGCGCGATCGATTAAACTCGATTTGCCGCCGTTTACCCTGATTGGTGCCACCACGCGCGCGGGCTCGTTAACCTCGCCGCTGCGCGACCGTTTTGGCATCGTTCAGCGCCTTGAGTTTTATAAGGTGGAAGATCTGCGCCACATCGTCTCACGCAGTGCGGCCTGTCTTGGGCTGCCGTTAAGCGACGAAGGTGCGCTGGAAATCGCCCGTCGTGCGCGTGGTACGCCGCGCATCGCCAACCGCTTGCTGCGACGCGTGCGTGACTTCTCCGAAGTGCGTGCTGCCGGCAGTCTGAGCGGGGATGTGGCGTCACGCGCGCTGGATATGCTCAGCGTCGACACCGAAGGCTTTGACTATATGGACCGCAAGCTGCTGCTGGCGATCATCGATAAGTTTATGGGCGGGCCGGTCGGACTGGATAACCTCGCCGCCGCCATTGGCGAAGAGCGGGAAACCATTGAGGACGTGCTGGAACCCTATCTGATCCAGCAGGGCTTTATTCAGCGCACTCCGCGCGGCCGCATGGCAACGAATCACGCGTATAAACACTTTGGCATCAAGCGGGAAGAGTAATCCGCGTGGTCCAGACGAAAAAAAACCGGGAATTCCCGGTTTTTTTTATGGCTGCGGTAAGTGGGCGGGATAAAAACGGCCCTCTGCGGCAACGTTATACCGCCGGACGTTTCATCATGCTCAGCATAAACATCAGTGACGCGCCCAGCACCACTGACGGGCCAGCGGGCGTATCGTACCAGGCAGAGAAGGTCAGGCCGGCGGTCACCGCAAGAATCCCCACCAGGATGGCAATCCCCGCCATCTGCTCCGGCGAACGGGCAAAGCGTCTGGCGGTGGCGGCAGGAATGATCAGCAGCGAAGTGATAATTAACGCACCGACAAATTTCATCGCCACACCAATAGTTAGCGCGGTCACCAGCATCAGCACCATTTTGGTCCGCTGAATGTTAACGCCATCAACCTGCGCTAACTCCGGGCTGATGGTCATCGACAGCAGCGAGCGCCAGTAAAACGCCAGCACGGCCAACACAATCGCCACGCCCGCGCCGATGGTATACAGATCGGTTGGCGTCACCGACAGCAGGTCACCGAACAGATAGGCCATCAGATCGACCCGCACGTTGGACATCAGGCTGACTACCACCAGACCCAGCGACAGCGCGCTGTGCGCGAGGATGCCAAGCAGGGTATCAATGGCCAGATGCGGCCGGCGTTCCAGCCAGACCAGCAGCAGCGACAGCAGCAGCGTGATAGCAATCACGGCATAAAACGGGCTGATATTCAGCAGCAGACCAAAGGCCACGCCCAGCAGTGAAGCATGCGCCAGCGTATCGCCAAAATAAGACATCCTGCGCCACACCACGAATGAACCCAGCGGGCCTGCGGCCAGCGCCAGTAAAAAACCGGCAAACCAGCCGGGTAACAGCAGTTCAATCACTGATTCTGTCCTCTGCGTAAAACAATACGTCCCTGTAAATCGTGACGGTGATTATGGTGGTGACGATAGATGGCTAACTGTTCGGCGCCACGGGAGCCAAACATCGAGATAAATTCGGGGTGTTTCGACACCACTTCTGGCGTGCCGGAGCAGCAGATATGCTGATTAAGACACAGCACCTCGTCGGTTTTTGCCATGACCAGATGCAGATCATGGGAAACCATCAGCACCGCGCAGTTCAGCTCGTTTCGCAACTGGTCGATCAAATCATACAAAGCAACCTGACCATTGACGTCCACGCCTTGCGTCGGCTCATCCAGCACCAGCACCTGTGGCTGATTCAGCAAAGCACGGGCCAGCAGCACGCGCTGCATCTCGCCACCGGACAGTTTCTGCAGCGGGTAATTCAGCAGCTGGGCCGCCTGCACGCGCTTTAACGCCGGCAGAATATCGCTGCGCTTGACGCCGCCGCGCAACAGCATAAAGCGCTCGACGGTGAGGGGCAGGGTGGCATCCAGATGAATTTTTTGCGGCACGTAGCCAATGCGTAACTGAGACGGGCGGAGTAATTTGCCCTGGTCCGGTTGGATCAGGCCCAGCACCACGCGCACAAGCGTCGACTTGCCTGCGCCATTCGGGCCAAGCAGGGTCAAAATTTTACCGGGTTGCAGGGTTAACGAGACGTCGGAAAGCACACGACGCACGCCAAAGCTGACAGACACTTTTTCCAGACTAATCAGTGGGGACATAATCATTACAGGTTGCCAAAGTTTTAGAATGTTATAATATCACACTCCATCGACTTATCACGATGGATGGAAATATGATGTTACATAATAAAGCCCCGCTTTTTACCCTCATTTCTGCGCTGGGTTTAGCCGCCTCGCTTGCGGCGCCTGCCCATGCTGCCGTGGTGGCTTCTGTTAAGCCTCTGGGCTTTATTGCGGCGGCGATCGCAGATGGCGTTACGCCTGTCGAGGTGCTGTTGCCAGACGGTGCCTCCGAGCATGATTATGCTCTGCGTCCATCCGATATTAAACGCTTGCAGGGCGCGGATCTGGTGGTCTGGGTAGGGCCAGAAATGGAAGCGTTTATGCCGAAAGCGGTCGCGCAATTACCGGTCCAAAAATCAATAGAATTAGCCGAATTACCGGGCGTAAAATCCCTGCTGATCAAGGGTGGAGAAGAGGATGAAGAGGCCCATGGGGAAAGCGCTCAGGGCCATGATGCGGCTGAGGATCACCATCATCACGGCGAGTATAATATGCACCTGTGGATGTCCCCAGAGATCGCAAGGCAATCGGCGGTTGCAATCCATGCAAAATTATTGGAACTTATGCCCCAAAGCAGAGACAAACTAGACGCGAACCTCAAACATTTTGAGGATGAATTGGCATCGGCCGATACGCAAATAGGAACTCAGCTTGCGCCGGTTAAAGGTAAAGGGTATTTCGTTTTTCACGATGCTTATAGCTACTTTGAAAAACACTTCGGTTTGACCCCAACAGGTCATTTTAC
Organism: Erwinia sp. QL-Z3; assembly: GCF_004551645.1. NCBI lineage: Bacteria > Pseudomonadati > Pseudomonadota > Gammaproteobacteria > Enterobacterales > Erwiniaceae > Erwinia > Erwinia sp. QL-Z3. The sequence goes on along the minus strand of NZ_CP037950.1, from coordinate 4,122,540 downwards.
CGTCAACCCTGAGATCCAACCGGGCGCCCAGCGATTACATCAAATTCGAACAGAGCTGGTTGAGCAGAAGGCCGTCTGCGTCTTTGCTGAACCACAGTTCAGGCCGGCCGTGATAAATGCGGTTGCCAGGGGCACCAACGTCCGTTCAGGTACGCTGGATCCACTGGGAACGGACATTACTGTAGCCAGAGACAGCTATGTGAAATTCCTCTCACAGTTGTCCAGCCAGTACACGAGCTGCCTGAAAGGAGCCTAGAGGAAATTCATAAGTGCAGCAGATTGCCCGCGCTGTCAGCATGGCGTTTAACACATTACCGCGAACCCACCGCATCATGCTGGGTTCGCTCACCGTAATGACACTGGCCGTCTCCGTCTGGCGGCCATTTGTTTATCATCAAACCGGTGAAACTAACCCTATCGTTAAGAGCATTATCCTCGACAAGAGCCAGTTGCGCACCGTGACGCCCGATGCCAGCGAACCGCTCGATCAGGACACGCCCGCGCCAGAAGATGATGTGCCAAAAGATGAGATAGATGAGGATGTGCCGAATGAAACCGGCACCCATGACTATGTCGTTTCTTCCGGCGATACCTTAAGCAGCGTCTTAAATCAGTATGGCATTGATATGAGTGATATCAACCAACTGGCTAAGGTCGATAAGGATCTGCGCAACCTCGGTGTGGGCCAACAGCTGAGCTGGACGCTGACTGATGATGGTCAGCTGCAACGTCTGACCTGGGAAGCCTCCCGCCGCGAAACCCGCACTTATGATCGTTCTGGCGACACCTTTAAATCCTCTTCTGAAGTGCAGAAGGGCGAGTGGAAAGATGCCGTTCTGTCGGGCACGGTGAACGGCAGTTTTGTTAACAGTGCAAAACAGGCTGGCCTTACCAGCGGGGAAATCAGCGCGGTAATTAAAGCGTTGCAGTGGCAGATGGATTTCCGAAAATTGCGCAATGGCGACAAATTCTCGGTATTGATGTCGCGCGAAATGCTGGAAGGCAAGAGCGAGCAAAGCCAACTTTCCGGCGTTCGTTTGCAGTCTGGCGGCAAAGACTATTACGCTATCCGCGCCAATGACGGTAAGTTCTACGACCGCACCGGTTCCGGGCTGGCGCAAGGCTTTATGCGCTTCCCGACCGTTAAACAGTATCGCGTGTCGTCCAACTTTAATCCGCGTCGCGTTAACCCGGTGACCGGCCGTATTGCGCCGCATAAAGGCGTCGATTTTGCCCTGCCGATTGGCACGCCGGTGCTGGCGGTCGGCGACGGTGAAGTGATCGTCTCCAAGCGTAGCGGGGGTGCGGGTAACTATGTGGCAATCCGCCACGGTCGTCAGTATATGACCCGCTATATGCACATGCAGAAGCTGTTGGTGAAACCCGGCGAAAAAGTGAAGCGTGGCGAGCGTATTGGTTTGTCCGGCAGCACCGGGCGTTCCACCGGGCCGCACCTGCACTTTGAAATCTGGATCAACAACCAGGCGGTTAACCCACTGACGGCGAAACTGCCGCGCATGGAAGGTCTGAGTGGCAAAGATCGCAGCGATTACCTGAAACAGGTGCGTGAGGTTATGCCGCAGTTACGCTTCAAATAAGTCAGTTCAATCGTTCATCTTTAAGCCGACGGGATCTCCCGCCGGCTTTTTCATTTTATCGACGGAATGATACGGGGATTGCAAAATTGCCCGTCAGCACTATCATTAGCCCGTTATTGTTTGAGGCGAGTGCATGGAAAACAGCAAAAAAAGTAATATAGAGTTCATTCCTACCTTTCAGAAATCCTTTCTGTTGCCGAAATATTGGGGCAACTGGCTGACCATTGGCGCCTTTGCCGGACTGGCATGGTTACCTGCAGGGATGCGCGATCCGTTGCTTGGCGCACTGGGGCGTCTGGCAGGAAAGATGGCCAAAAGTGCCAGAAGGCGCGCGCAGATTAATCTGTTGTATTGCATGCCCGAAGTGCCTGAAGCACAGCGGGAAGCGATCATTGATGAGATGTTCGCCACGGCGCCTCAGTCAATGGCGATGATGGCCGAGCTGGCGTTACGCCCGGACAAAGCGATCGGCCGCATCCACTGGCACAATCAGGAAATTATCGACGATATCCGTGAGCAGGGTGGCAACGTGATCTTCCTGGTGCCGCACGGCTGGGCTGTGGATATCCCGGCGATGGTGCTGGCTTATCAGGGCCAGAAAATGGCGGCAATGTTCCATAACCAGCGCAATCCGTTGATGGACTACGTGTGGAATGCCATCCGTCGCCGCTTTGGTGGCCGGATGCACGCGCGTAATGACGGCATCAAGCCGTTTATCAGTTCAATCCGTCAGGGTTACTGGGGCTATTATCTGCCGGACCAGGACCACGGCCCGGAGCAAAGCGAGTTTGTCGACTTCTTTGCCACCTATAAAGCCACGCTGCCCGCCGTGGGTCGCCTGATGAAGGTCTGCCGCGCGCGCGTGATCCCGTTGTTCCCGGTGTATAACAGCAAAACCCATCAGATGGATATTTATCTGCGTGAACCGATGGATGATTTGGTCAATGTCGATGACCATACGCTGGCGCGCCGGATGAACGAAGAAGTGGAAATGCTGGTGCGGCCGAATCCGGAGCAGTACACCTGGATCCTGAAACTGTTGAAGACGCGTAAAGAGGGCGATATCGAGCCGTATAAACGCAAAGATCTCTACGGTAAAAAGTAAGGTTGAGCAGCATAAAAAAAGAGCGGGGTGATGAACACTCCGCTCTTTTTGTTTATTACGTCCCGGCGCTGTATCAGTTCACCGCAGTGATGGTTGTCCGGCGCTTGCGCTCACGCAGGAAAGCACGCACCAGCAGCAACCATGCCAGCCCACACGCCAGGTTCACCACGCTGAACATAAAGCTTCCGCCACCGAAGTAGGCGCTTTTCGCCAGCTCAATCCCCAACGCAAACACCACAATACTGACCATGCCCAGCATTGCCGCCACGCTGCCTTTTCCGGCGGTGCTGGAGAACAAGGTCAGGCGATACAATCCGGCGTTGACCAGCCCGGTGCCAAAGCCATACAGGCTCAGACCGGCCGTCAGCCACAGATAGCTGTGCGGGTTGATGGAGGTGCACAGCGCAGCCAGCGCCAGACCAATCACAATCGGCCATGCGCCCAGCTTCAGCGGCTGCTCAATCGCCATGCGGCCAGAAAGCCGACCGAGCGTCAGATTTCCGGCAATCATCGCCACAAAGACCGGTAGCTGCAGCAGCGCATAATCCATGCGGGTTAACCCTTCGTCATGGATCAGGATCACCGGTGAAAGCGCCACCCAGGCCAGGCAGGGAATGGTTACCAGGCCGATGGCCAGCGATCCACTCATCACCTGACGGTCTGTCAGCAGCGCGTAATAGCCTTTGGCGAGGGATTTAAGCGAAAGTGACGTGTTCCGATCGCCCGAGGTTTCCGGCATGGTGCGCCACAGGCCGATCAACGCCACCGCCGTTACGCCACCAAACAGCCAGAACATGGTGCGCCATTCGCCCACCGACAGAAACGCCGCGCCGGCCAACGGTCCGGCCAGCGGCGCTAACAGCGCCACGTTGGCCATCAGCGCCATAATCTTCACGCTCAGCGACTCATCAAAGGCTTCCTGGATGGCGGCATAACCCACCGCGCCAATAAAGCACAGGCTTATCCCCTGTAAAAATCGCAGCAGGATAAACTGTTCGATGCTTTGCACCCAGTGGGTGGCGAAGCAGGTCAGCATAAAGAACGCCACGCCAGACAGCATCACCGGGCGGCGACCCAGCTTGTCGGAAAGCGGGCCCAGTAACCACTGCAGCACGATGCCACCGATCAGATAGGCCGTTAGCGACGCGGAAACCCATTCGGGTCCGACGTTGAATTCGCTGGTGACCAGCAACATGCCGGGTTGGATCATGTCGTGGGCGATGTAGGTAGCAAACTCAAACAGCACAAGGGAGAGAGGGAAAATCAGATGTCGGCGGGTCAGGCTCGACACCGGAATAAATGAGGCCATTCTGGCTCCTTCCAGCAAGGATAAGAAAAACAAAAGACGCGGTCACCGAAGCGACCGCGCCAACATACACCAGTTTTATGCCGGATTGATGAATTATCTCGGGCAAGGCGCAGCGTCAGGTTGCTCACCGCCTGACGCTGCCCTTGCCCGAAGCACGCAACCCTTAACGAAAAGCCGCAATCGGGTTAACCAGCGTGCCGGCAAACTTCAGGTTTTCCGCCGGATCGGACAGGTTAATCATCTGCTGATTGTTCGCCAACTGCAGGCGGTTCAGGCAGGAGCGGGTGAACTCCGGCGTGAACATATCGTACCGCTCGAACTTGCTGGCCAGCTGCGGATGCGCCTGCTGATACTCTTTCACGCAGTTAGCCACCGCCTGCCAGAATTTCTCTTCTGGCAGGGTGCCGGACTCGTCGAGGATGGCGCTGATAAAGCGGAAAATGCAGTCGAACACGTCGGTAAAGACCGACAGCAGCTTCAGCTCTTCCGGCACGTCCACCGCCAGACGCTGTACCTTTTCAGGCAATACTGCGTCCGGGTTCATCACCGCAATCTCTTCGCCAATGTCTTTCATATAGGCGCTGACCGGCACGTTATTTTCCAGCAGCAGGATCAGGTTTTCGCCGTGCGGCATAAACACCAGATCGTGCTGATAGAAGCAGTGCAGCAGCGGGCTGAGGTAGCAGGTCAGATAGCGGGCAATCCACTGGTCCGCTGGCAAGCCAGAATCCGCAATCAGGGCCGGCAGCAGGGCTTTCTGATGCTGGTCGACATGCAGGAAGGACGCCATGGTCATCAAACGCTGATTGGCCTGAAGCTGGGCAACCGGGTTGTCACGCCACAGTGCGGCAAACATCTTTTTATACGCCGAGTCGCCGGTGATGGCTTTTTCATAATAACGGTTGTGATAACCGACCGCAGCCACCTCGCGCAGAATACGGAAGTCACAGCGTTGCAGCCATTCATCCTTCGCCACCAGACCGTCCAGCCATTCGTTAATCGCCGGCGTCGTAGCCATGTAATACGGCGAAAGGCCGCGCATAAAGCCCATATTCAGCACCGACAGCGCGGTTTTCACATAGCGCTTGTTCGGCTGGCTGCGGTTGAAGAAGGTGCGGATCGACTGCTGGGCCTGATAGTGATCGTCGCCGGTACCGAGGTAAACGATGTCGTTATTGGCGATATCCGGCGCGAAGACGGTCAGCAGTTTGTTCTGCCACTGCCATGGGTGCACCGGCATAAACAGATAGTCATCGGTCGCCAGGCCTTGTTCGGTCAGCTGGCGGTTAAAGCCGTTAATCACCGAATCACCCAGCTCATCACGCATCAGCTGCTCATACTCCAGATCGCTCAGGCTGGAAAAATGCGCATTGCGCAGATGAACCGCCACCCACACCAGATTAATCGGTGTCGCCGCTTCGGGAGCAAAGGCCAGATAATCGCGCGCATCAAAACCGATACGGCCGTTATTCGCCACGAAGCACGGATGGCCTTCGGTCATTGAGGCTTCAACCGTCTGGAAATCCGCACTGACCAGCGCGGCGCTGTCAGGATTGTTCTTCTGCAGCTTGAACACGCTGCTGCAAAGCGTGCTGGTGATCTCTTCCATATAGGTGGCCAGCATCGCCGGAGGAATGCCAATCTGCTGATTGAACTCGACGATAAATTGCAGCGCATCCAGCGTCAGCGGATGTCCGTTCTCCTGCTTGAGCAGGGAATCGGCGGCGATTTCCCAATGATCTAACGCCAGTCGACGTGCCGTAAACTGATAGTCAGCTTCGCCACCCGGAACGGCCAGACTGAAGCGACCGTTGCCCAGATCGGTTGGCGCGATGATTTTCTCATGGGCGAACTCGGCAATGGCTTTGCGGATCAGCATACGGTTTGCCAGCGACCAGTTGTCACCGGAAAGATGCGATCCTGAGAGAAGCGGGTTGTCATTGGTCATAGTCAGGGTTTCCTGCAATAAAGCGTGTTGATAATCATCGCGCTGGCAGAAAGCCAGCCAGGCGGTTTTGTGGCCCATATCGATGGTGTGCTGGTAGCGGAAGCCGGCACGCTTGTTCAGCGGATGGATTTTGTCATTGCGCACATCAGGCTCGACCACCACGCGCTGCACTTCCGGCTGGCTGAACATGTAGTCCATCACCACGCTGAACACCTGCCAGCTGAACTGACGCACCGGACGATTAGCCGGCGCGATCAGGATATGCATGCCGTAGTCGCCCGGTTGCGCCGGATAGAACTTACCGACCTCATCTTCACCCGCCTGATAGAACTCCATCAGGAACACCGGCTTGTCATCACAGCAGCCGATCAACGCCGCACGCGGATTGTTGGCGGTCAGGTTGCGATAGAAGGTGGCGACCTGCTCCAGGCTGTCGCTCTGCATTCCCCAGAAGCGCGCATAATCACGCGTGACCCAGCTGTGGATTAAGGACGCATCGTCAGCCTGCATCGGACGAAGGGTGAACTGGCCCGCCGGACGGGCTTTGCTAAACAGTATTTGAGACATATCAACGTTCCGATTTGGCCGGGAAGGTCTGGAAAGCGATTTGGCGTTCAACCGGGTAGACTTCCCGGCCAGCCAGTTCGCGCAGTAAAACGGAGTTGCGGTAGCACGCCATGCCGAGGTCTGGTGTGACAAATCCGTGGGTATGCAGCTCGGCGTTCTGCACAAAGACCTGATTGTTGTGGTCGATGCTGTAGTTGCGCTGCACGTCGTAGCGGCCTTTTTCATCCCAGCGTAAGCGGCTGGAAATGCCTTCAATAAACATCGGCGGACGGTAGTGATACCCGGTCGCCATCACCAGACCTTCCGTCCGGCGGGTAAACGGCCGGTCCTGCTCCTGCTGATGCAAGGAAAGCTCAAACTCACCGCCCGGCAGCCAGCGCATATCCTTCAGTTCGGAATGGGTGAACAGGTTGACGTTCAGCTCACCATCCAGCTGCTTCACATACATCAGGTCATAGATGTCATTGATCAGGCTGCTGTTGATGCCTTTATAGAGGTTTTTATGGCGTGCATTTAGCGCGTCACGTTTCTCTGGCGGCAGATCGTGGAAGTAGTCGATCCACTCTGGCGAGGTCATCTCCAGCGTCAGCTTGGTGTACTCCAGCGGGTAAAAGCGCGGGGCGCGCGTCACCCAGTTCAGCTGGTAGCCGTGGCTGTCGATATCCGTCAGCAGGTCGTAATAGATCTCTGCCGCGCTCTGGCCGCTGCCCAAGACGGTAATTGAGCTCTTCTTCTGCAACTCCGCTTTGTTCACCAGGTATTCACTGGAGTGCGTAAAGCGTTCGCGATACGGGCGGCTGCAGTCTGGCATCCACGCCGCAGGACCGGTGCCCAGTACCAGATGGCGTGCCAGCCACTCCTTCGGCTCTCCGCTTTGCGAATCCACCGAACGGATGCGATAGCACTGCTGGCTGTCGTCATAACTGACGTATTCCACACGGGTGTTCCAGCGCAGGTTGCTCAGCTGCGAACAGGCCCACTGGCAATACTGGTTGTACTCTTTGCGCATCAGGAAAAAGTCTTCCCGGATATAAAAAGAGTACAGCTTGCCTTTCTGCTTCATGTAATTCAGCAGGCTGTAACGGCTGGTCGGATCGGCCAGCGTCACCAGATCGGCCATAAACGGCGTTTGCAGATGGGCGCTTTCCAGCATCATGCCGGTGTGCCAGTCAAAGCCAGGATTCTGGTCGAGGAACACCCCGTTCAGGCCTTCAACCGGTTCGCTCAGGCAGGCCAGACCAAGGTTAAAGGGGCCGATGCCGATACCAACAAAATCATAAATCGTAGTCATAGTAGGGATCTCACTGATTAGCCGCGTTCAGCGCAGAATGGCGAACCTGTTCGCGACCGTAATGAACGATCAGCGCGATAACATCTTCCAGGTCTGCGGCTGTGGTGGTCGGGTTCAACAGGGTAAATTTCAGGTACTGGCGGCCGTCGACTTTGGTGCCAGCAATCACCGCATTACCGGAGCGGAACAGCGCTTTACGGATATTGGCGTTGATCTCATCGACGGTGGCCTCGCTCATGCCGGGACGTGGCACATAGCGGAAGATTTGGGTGGTCAGTTCCGGCGCATGCAGCACTTCAATGGCCGGATGAGCGCTCAGCAAAGTGTGCGCGGTTCGCGTCAGATCGATGATCGAATCGAACGCTTCACCCAGGGCGGCAGGGCCCATAATGCGCAGCGTCATCCACATCTTCAGCGCATCGAAACGACGGGTGGTCTGGATACTTTTGTTCACCAGGTTAGGCGTGCCTTCCTGCTGCGCGCTGAGCGGATTGAGGTAGTCTGCGTGGTGAGTGACATGGCTCAGGTGCTGCTTGTCGCGAACGAAGAAGGCACCACAGCTGACGGTCTGGAAGAACGATTTGTGGTAATCCACCGTCACTGAATCGGCTTTCTCAATGCCGTTCAGCCGCTGGCGATGCTGCTCAGAGACCAGTAAGCCACAGCCGTAGGCCGCATCCACATGCATCCACAGGCCGTAATGTTTGCAAAGATGCGAGATGGTTTGCAGCGGATCGATGCTGCCAAAGTCGGTGGTGCCGCTGGTGGCAACCACGGCAATCGGGATCAGGCCTTCCTGATGGCAGCGCTGAATTTCCTGCTCCAGCTTCATCGCGTCCATGCGGTAGTGATTGTCGTAATCCACCGGGATCACCGCGTCGTAGCCCAGGCCCAGGATCGCCATCGATTTCTGAATGCTGAAGTGGCTCAGTTTCGAGGTAAATACGCGCCATTTGCTGGCATCGTGCGGCAGCCCCTGATGTTTGATCAAATGACCCGGATGATGTTCAGCACACCAGCTGTCTCGCGCCAGCAGCATCGCCATCAGGTTGGACTGCGTGCCGCCACTGGTGAAGATGCCGTCAGAATGATGCGGTAAGCCGATGCGGCTAAGGGTCCAGTCAATCACCTTCTGTTCGATCAACGTGCCGCCAGCGCTCTGATCCCAGGTATCTACCGAGCTGTTAACCGCCGCCATAATCTGTTCGGCCAGCAGGGAAGGGAGCACCACCGGGCAGTTCAGATGGGCAACGTATTTTGGATGGTGGAACCAGACGGCATCACGCAGGTAGAGCTCCTTCAGCTCTTCCAGCGCCGCTTCGTTGCTGCCCAGCGGGGAGTTCAGATCGACAGCGTTAAATTTTGGCGCCAGTTCGTGAGGAAGAATGCCGCTGAACGGTTTTTCCACGTTGGCAATGGTATTCGTCAGCAACGTCAGTACGTCCTGTGTTTGCTGATCCCACGAGTCCAGTTGCCGATCGTTGAAAATGTACTCCTGGACTCCAGCAGTTTCTGACGACAGGTGCAGACGAGGCACCGGCTGAGTTTGTGAACGTAAGACCATAGCAATTCCTTAAAAAAAGACGTAGTGAGCCCTGCCATCCCAAAAAAAGGACGACGTTATGCGCCTGACGGCACGGCGTCAGTTCAGATTTATTAACGGTTTTCCAGGGTGGTAAAAACCCTAATGGCACATCAATCCAGTGGTTTTAGCTTAACTTAACTAAAATAACTCCTGTTTGTGTGGTTTTGTGGCGTTAAAGTACCGTTTGTTATTGAGGATGAGATTATAAATAGTAATCATTATCATTCAATAGGATTATTGTGACAGGAGTGTTATAAGCATTGTTAATGTTAAAAGTGTGATTCAGATCACAAAAGAGCCGTTAAGGGCTGCAAAAGGCCAGTCAAAGGACTATGGGGAGTGCGGCGGGGGGATAAGAAAAAGTTATTGAGCCTTGCAGCTCAATAACTTGGGGGAAGGTTATTCTACGCGAAGCACGCGGCTGGTGTTGGTCGTACCCGTGGTACTCATCACGTCACCCTGAGTCACGATCACCAGATCGCCGGACATCAGGAAGCCTTTATCACGCAGCAGGTTGGTGGCGTCGTGCGCTGCCGCCACACCGTCGTTGTTGCTATCAAAGAACACCGGCGTCACGCCACGATACAGCGCGGTGAGGTTCAGCGTACGCTCATGACGCGACATGGCGAAGATGGGCAGGCCAGATGTAATACGCGAGGTCATCAGCGCGGTGCGACCGGATTCGGTCATGGTGATAATCGCGGTCACGCCCTGCAGGTGGTTAGCGGCATACATCGCTGACATCGCAATGGCTTCTTCGATGTTATCGAACTGCACGTCAAGACGGTGCTTAGAGACGTTGATGCTTGGGATTTTCTCTGCGCCCAGGCACACTTTTGCCATCGCGGTGACGGTCTCCGCTGGATACTGTCCGGCGGCGGTTTCAGCGGAAAGCATTACCGCATCGGTGCCATCCAGCACGGCGTTAGCCACGTCCATCACTTCGGCGCGGGTTGGCATTGGATTGGTGATCATCGACTCCATCATCTGGGTCGCGGTGATCACCGAACGGTTCAGCTGACGGGCACGGCGGATCAACGCTTTCTGGATACCGACCAGCTCCGGATCACCGATTTCAACGCCCAGATCGCCCCTTGCCACCATCACCACGTCGGAGGCCAGGATGATGTCATCCATCGCTTCCTGTGAAGCGACGGCTTCTGCACGTTCCACTTTCGAGACGATTTTTGCATCGCAGCCAGCGTCACGAGCCAGGCGGCGGGCGTAATTCAGGTCTTCACCACAGCGCGGGAAGGAAACGGCGAGGTAATCACAATTGATTTTCGCGGCGATCAGAATGTCCGCTTTGTCTTTCTCGGTCAGTGCTTCAGCCGACAGGCCACCGCCAAGTTTGTTAATGCCTTTGTTGTTGGACAGCGGGCCGCCGACGGTGACTTCGGTAAACACTTTCATGCCCTGAACTTCCAGTACCTTCAACTGCACACGGCCATCATCCAGCAGCAGCAGGTCGCCAGGCACCACATCGGCCGGCAGGCCTTTATAATCGATGCCGACTTTTTCTTTATCGCCTTCGCCTTTACCCAGGCTGGCATCGAGCAGGAAACGATCGCCTACGCTTAAGAAGACCTTGCCTTCTTTAAAGGTGGAAACACGGATTTTCGGACCCTGCAAATCGCCGAGGATTGCCACGTGGCGGCCCAGTTTCGCGGCAATTTCGCGGACTTTGTTTGCACGCAGAATATGATCTTCTGCGGTGCCATGTGAGAAGTTCAGGCGAACGACGTTGGCACCCGCAGCGATGATTTTTTCGAGGTTATTATCACGGTCGGTAGCGGGGCCTAAGGTCGTTACGATTTTGGTTCTTCTGAGACGTCTGGACATGTATGACTCCGTTGACTTTGAAAGGGAGGTTGCCTGAGCAATCCCTGAAAAGGTTCACTCTATTTTATAGGATCAGGCCGGGTACAGCGACCTGTTGCGGACCGGCTAACGGCGTGAGAGGGCCACTAACGGGTCTTCTTTATCAAATCTCGATTCTTTCAGTGCCGCCTTGACCCGCTTCAGATTGTCGCGGAACTTTGCGCCACGTCGCAGGGTAAAACCGGTGGCGAGCACATCTATTAATGTCAGTTGCGCCAGCCGGGAGACCATCGGCATATAAATATCCGTGTCTTCCGGGACATCCAGCGTCAGCGCCAGCGTGGCCTCACGGGCCAGCGGTGAATCCGCCGAAGTGATAGCCAGCACGGTAGCATCATTTTCCCGCGCAAGCTGAGCCAGTTCGACTACGTTTTTAGTGCGGCCGGTGTGGGAGATTAACACCACCACATCGCCTTCCGTGCTGTTGATGCAACACATTCGCTGCATCACAATATCATCGGAATAGATGACAGGCACATTGAAGCGAAAAAATTTATTCATCGCATCGTGCGCCACGGCGGCAGACGCGCCGAGGCCGAAGAAGGCAATTTTTTTCGACTGAGTCAGCAGGTCCACCGCACGGTTAATGGCGGTAGCATCCAGGCCGTTGCGAACGCGATCCAGCCCGGCCATCGCGGACTCGAAAATCTTGGCGGAGTAGGCTTCCACGCTGTCATGCTCTTCCACATTGCGGCTGACATACGGCGTGCCGTTGGCCAGGCTTTGCGCCAGCTGCAGTTTGAAGTCGGGGAAACCTTTGGTTTGCAGGCGATGACAAAAGCGGTTCACCGTCGGTTCACTGACTTCTGCTTCTCTGGCCAGAAGCGCGATGCTGGCATGGATGGCCGAGCCCGGCGAGGCAAGAATTACCTCCGCCACTTTGCGCTCGGATTTGCTAAGGTGTTCCAGGTGAGCCTGGATTTTTTCCAGCATATTCATAACGGCGTCCACTCATACATTCTGACGATTTCAATCACAGGAGAAATCGATGTCAATTTGTAGAGAATATACAGCGCGCCGATCGGCTTCGGGCAGGGGCATTGCACGTCAGGCCTGCCTTTTTTATCAGACTTTGAACTGTGTCTAACTTTCACAGTTGTAAATGCAGTAACAAAAAAGTTTAAAAATTACGCACAAACTGCCCGTTCACTGCGCGGGAAAGTTCAGACAATTGCATACTCTGTGCTGGAGGCGTGCTGCCAGGTTTACGTGGACCCGGCAAAAGCAGTACATTGTATTGAAAGAAAATTACAATAAGAGCCTGACTGCTTACGGATTATACGGGTCAGGCTTATCCTGCAACGAGGAGAATATAATGGCGGTTACACAAACGGCCCAGGCATGCGATCTGGTCATTTTCGGTGCCAAAGGCGACCTTGCGCGCCGGAAACTGTTGCCTTCCCTGTATCAACTGGAAAAAGCCGGTCAGATCCACGAAGAATCCCGCATCATCGGGGTGGGTCGTGCAGACTGGGACAAAGCAGCCTACACCAAGGTAGTGCGTGAAGCGCTGGAAACCTTTATGAAGGAGAAGATCGATGAAGCGCTGTGGGACAAGCTCAGCAGCCGACTCGATTTCTGTAATCTTGATGTGAACGACGCCGCGCACTTTGCCAAACTGGGCAAAATGCTAGACCAGAAAAAACGCGTCACCATCAACTACTTCGCAATGCCGCCAGGTACCTTTGGTGCGATCTGTAAAGGTCTGGGCACCGCCAAGCTCAATGCACAGCCTGCCCGTGTGGTGATGGAGAAGCCGTTAGGCACCTCTCTGGCAACCTCTCAGGAGATCAACGATCAGGTCGGTGAATACTTCGAAGAGAACCAGGTGTTCCGTATTGACCACTATCTGGGCAAAGAAACGGTCCTCAACCTGCTGGCACTGCGCTTTGCTAACTCCCTGTTTGCTTCAAACTGGGATAACCGCACTATCGATCACGTGCAGATTACCGTGTCGGAAGAAGTCGGTATCGAAGGCCGTTGGGGTTACTTCGACAAAGCCGGCCAGATGCGCGACATGATCCAGAACCACCTGCTGCAGGTTCTGACCATGATTGCCATGTCACCGCCTGCGGATCTCTCTGCAGACCGTATCCGCGATGAGAAAGTGAAAGTCCTGCGTTCACTGCGTCGCATCGACCATACCAACGTGCGCGATAAAACCGTGCGTGGTCAGTACACCTCTGGTTTTGTGCAGGGCAAAAAAGTGCCTGGCTATCTGGAAGAAGAAGATGCCAACAAATCCAGCAGCACCGAAACCTTCGTTTCTATCCGCGTGGATATCGACGACTGGCGCTGGGCGGGCGTTCCGTTCTACCTGCGTACCGGTAAGCGCCTGCCGGTGAAATGTTCTGAAGTGGTGGTGTACTTTAAGAACCCGGCACTGAACCTGTTCAAAGATTCCTGGCAGGAGCTGCCGCAGAATAAACTGACCATTCGTCTGCAGCCGGATGAAGGTGTGGATATTCAGATTCTGAACAAAGTCCCGGGTCTGGATCACAAACACAACCTGCAAACCACCAAGCTGGATCTGAGCTTCTCTGAGACCTTCAACCAGTCTCACCTGGCAGATGCTTACGAGCGCCTGTTGCTGGAGACCATGCGCGGTATTCAGGCGCTGTTTGTCCGCCGTGATGAAGTTGAAGAAGCCTGGAAGTGGGTCGACTCCATCATGGAAGCCTGGGCTGGCGATAACGAAGCGCCTAAGCCTTATCAGGCAGGGACCTGGGGACCGGTTGCCTCTGTGGCGATGATCACCCGCGATGGCCGTTCCTGGAACGATATCGGCTAATCGCCCATCACCGCCGGCTCTCAAGCCCCGTCTCTGCTACGGGGCTTTTTTTTGCGCAGGTGAGAGCAAAAACCGTCGTAAAGAAAAATGAACCGTAGTTTTAAAAATCCGCATTAGCGCATGGACGCAGGGAAGGGCAATCCTGTATGGTAGAGGCTGTATTCCTGTCCTGACGCCGCGCGCGTCGCTTTGGAGAAGCAGAAAGATGACTAACTGGAAGACCAGCGCCGAGCAAATCCTCACCACTGGCCCTGTGGTGCCGGTAATTGTGGTAAACAAACTTGAGCACGCGGTGCCGATGGCGAAAGCGCTGGTGGCGGGCGGAGTGAAAGTATTAGAAGTCACGCTGAGAACACCCTGCGCGATGGATGCCCTGAAAGCGATGATCCGCGAAGTGCCGGAAGCCATTGTGGGTGCGGGCACGGTACTTAACGTCCAGCAGCTGAAAGAAGTGACCGGTGCCGGTGCGCAGTTTGTTATCAGTCCTGGCGTGACCGAATCGCTGTTACGCGCAGCGGTTGATGGCCCGGTGCCGTTGATTCCTGGCATCAGCACGGTGTCGGAACTGATGACCGGTCTGGATTATGGCCTGCGTGAATTCAAATTCTTCCCGGCTGAAGCCAACGGTGGCGTGAAGGCGCTGCAGGCGATTGGCGGCCCGTTCCCTCAGGTGCGTTTCTGCCCGACGGGCGGCATTTCGCCGGCCAACTACCGGGACTATCTGGCGCTGAAAAGCGTGCTCTGTATTGGTGGTTCCTGGCTGGTTCCGGCTGATGCGCTGGATGCAGGGGATTACGATCGCATCACCCAGCTGGCCAGAGAAGCGGTAGCGGGCGCGCGATAAGACGTCGGAGCAGGCAAAAAACAAAAGGGATGGCACAGGCCATCCCTTTTTTGTTGGCACGAAAGCGCGTTTATCCGCTGACTTTCACACCGGCTGCACAGGTAATCGCGCGCTGTACCGCATCATCGATGTTCTCGCCCGTGGCCAGCGCCACGCCCAGACGGCGCTTGCCCCGAACTTCCGGTTTGCCGAACAGACGCACCTGCAGACCGGCGCCCAGCACGCCGCCCAAATTGGCAAACTGTACGTTATCGCTGTCCAGTTCTGGCAGGATCACCGCAGATGCGGCGGCGCCGTACTGACGAATGCCGCCAATCGGCAGACCGAGGAAGGCACGCACGTGCAGGGCAAATTCGGACAGGTCCTGAGAGATAAGCGTTACCATGCCGGTGTCATGTGGGCGAGGGGAAACTTCGCTGAATACCACCTCATCACCACAGACAAACAGCTCAACACCAAACAGGCCGTGGCCGCCCAGCGCCTTAACCACTTCTTCGGCAATCTGCTCAGCACGTTGCAGCGCGAGGGCGCTCATCTGCTGCGGCTGCCAGGATTCACGGTAGTCGCCATCTTCCTGACGGTGGCCAATCGGCGCACAGAAGTGAATGCCGTCTACCGCGCTGATGGTCAGCAGGGTGATTTCGAAATCAAACTTCACCACACCTTCAACGATTACCCGGCCAGCACCGGCACGTCCGCCTTGCTGCGCGTATTCCCAGGCGGCATCCAACTGTGACGCTTCGCGGATAAAGCTCTGGCCTTTGCCTGACGAGCTCATCACCGGCTTCACAATGCACGGGAAGCCGATTTCGTCAGCCGCCTGATTAAACGCCTGCTGGCTGTCGGCAAAGCGGTAGGTGGAGGTGGGCAACGCCAACTCTTCTGCCGCCAGGCGACGGATACCTTCGCGGTTCATGGTCAGGCGGGCAGCGCGGGCGGTTGGCACCACGTGTTGACCCTGTTTTTCCAGCTCAATCAGCATATCGGTGGCGATGGCTTCAATTTCTGGCACGATGTAATCCGGGCGCTCGAGCGCAACCAGCGCTTTCAACGCTTCACCATCCAGCATGTTGATGACATGGCTGCGGTGCGCCACGTGCATAGCGGGTGCATCGGCATAACGATCGACGGCGATCACTTCAACGCCAAGACGCTGGCATTCCAGCGCCACTTCTTTGCCCAGTTCACCTGAACCTAACAGCATTACGCGGGTTGCGGCAGGGCGCAGCGCGGTACCAAGAGTGGTCATAATCTCTACCTGATTGGAGGGAAAAAACGCGCGCAGTATAAACGAAAACGATTGCGCGTACATCCGCTTTCCAGGGTTGAGCAAAAAAGACCCGTCTGTTATACTGTATAAAAATACAGTTAACTGAGGTGTGGACTATGGCTGTTGAAATCAAATATGTTGTCGTCAGAAAAGGTGAGGAAAAGATGACATTCGCCAGTAAGAAAGAAGCCGACGCGTACGATAAAATGCTCGATATGGCAGAAGCCTTTTCTGACTGGTTGAGCGTGGCACCTCTGGACATGGAAGAACCACAGCGTGAAGCGTTGGGCATGTTCCTGGCGGAGAATAAAGACGCCGTGCAGCATATTCTGCGCACCAGCAAGATGCCTGAGACGAGCGAGTCCGCCGCCGCGGGTAATGATGCTGAACCGACTGTTGAACTAGACAGCGCTGAAGCTGCAGCAGATGAACCGACTGAAGAGTCCGGTGCGGAAGAGCCGGAAGCCTCAACGGGCAAAGCGGCCAAAGCAAAACCGGCTGCACGAACCGTTAAAGCGGCCTGATTCTTTTTACTTCATCACAGTATGTGGCGCGCAGGGTATTTTTCCCTGGCGCGCCAGAAACTTCGCCTTAATTCTTCCCTGTTAGTGACTTCCTCCACCGGCTACCGTTAACGATCGTCGCCGGATAACACCTTTTTCAACGACTGCAGCGCTTTGCTGGCCACCTCTGCCGGCGGCAGTTGATGATAACGATCGCTGAACACTTCCAGTCCTATCGGGCCTGAATAGCCTTGCTGATGAAGATAGTCAGCCAGAGATGAAAGCGGGAAATTCCCTTCGGCTGGCAATAAACGCTGATGGCGTGCCACATCCACCAGATGATCGTGGCTGGGAAGGGTAACCAGGTCGGACAGCTGGACCAGGAAGATCTTATCCATCGGAATCCCCGCCAGATCGTCCACCGTACGGTTCAGCACGAAAATGTGAAAAGCATCCACCACCAATCCCAGATTGGGTTCATTGACCTTTTGCACCAGCTGCCACGCCGCCGCCGTGTTGTTGATATGCGTGCTCCAGGCCATGGCCTCAAAGGCCACGCGCAGGCCACGTTTGCCTGCCTGACGGGCCAGCCAGCGGATATCTTCCTCTTCCCGATCTGCAATGCAGCCCTGATGGGTTGATGCAGGCGTCAGCAAGGTTGTTGCGCCCAGTTCAACGGCGGTATCCAGCATCTGCAGGGCTTCCTGGCGTTTACTCTCTCGCTGATCGTCTGGCGCGCCGTCAAAATCCAGCAGCACCTGGTAATCCGTCAGGGCCAGGCGGTGGTTATCCAGTAATCTGGCCACATCACTGGCATCGCCGCTGGCTGCCTCCACGTCCTGACGCCAGAGCTCAACCTGATCAAACCCGGCCTGGCTGGCAGCCTTCAACTTCTCTTCTGTGCTGCCGCCAAGCAGAACCGTATTGATAAACAGCGGATTATTATTGAATCTCATGATGATTTTTCCCTTACGCCAGTGCTTTAAAAAAACAAATCCAGTCGGTTCAGCCGCCGCTTTTGGCGAAGCATTATGAACCAGAAGGTTCGACTGGTGGGCTAAGTATAGCTGACGGCTTAGCATCAACTGGCCGTGAAGGTTTTCCAGGCTTTTCCTGCTTTGACGCTTCTTGACGCAAGTCGCTCTATGCTGGTTGTTTTCCGCTGAAGAAGGAAAGGCAATGAGTAACTGGCTGCAACAGATTCAAACGGTACTGGGAGGCAGTAAAGACGGCAAAGGCGGCGGTGAAGGCCTGAGTAAAATGCTGGCACCGGGCGCGCTTGGCGGACTGGCCGGTTTGCTGATTGCCAGCAAATCCTCCCGTAATCTGCTGACCAAGTATGGCAAAAATGCGCTGATTATCGGCGGTAGCGCCGCAGCAGGTGCCGTACTGTGGAAAAAGTATAAGGATCGGGTGAGCGAAACCCATCAGGATCAGCCGCAATTCGGTCAGCAGCAGTCACCCGTCGATCGCCGGGCAGAGCGTCTGGTGCAGGCGCTGGTCTTCGCCGCGAAAAGCGACGGGCATATTGATACCCAGGAACGACAGGCCATTAACGAGCATATCCATCAGTCCGGGCTTGGCGCAGATGGCGAGCGGCTGATACAGCAGGCGATTGATATGCCGCTTGACCCACAAAAACTGGCCGTGGACGTGAAAAACGAAGAAGAGGCGCTGGAGGTCTATTTCCTCAGCAACCTGGTGATCGACGTCGACCACTTTATGGAGCGCAGCTACCTTCAGGCGCTGGGTGATGAACTGAAAATCCCTCAGGACGTGCGCGACAGCATGGCAGAAGATATTAAAGCCGAAAAGCTGAAGCTTACCGCCTGATCCTGCTTTCGGGGTGACGCTTGCGTCACCCCGTCACACTATTTTTCCAATCTCCTGCCATTGCGCTTGGCAATCTTGATAACAACTGCCACCCTTAGCCTATGTGATTGATCCAACGGGGCTGAACCATGCATAAACCACCAATTGCCAAAAAAATTCCTTTCGATATGACGCTCCACGGAGAAACCCGCACCGATAATTATTACTGGCTGCGCGATGACAAGCGGGAAGATCCTGCGGTCCTCGACTACCTGAAGGCCGAAAATGCCTATGGTAAAGAGATCATGCAGTCGCAGCAGGCGCTGCAGGAGACGGTGCTGAAGGAGATTATTGACCGCATTCCCCAGCGCGATCACTCGGTCCCTTACGTCAGAAAGGGTTACCGCTATCAAAGCCGTTATGAAGAGGGCAATGAATACGCCATCTATACGCGCCAGCCTGAAGAGACCACTACGCCTGATCAGTGGGACGTGTTGCTGGACGGCAACCTGCGTGCGAAGGACAGCGATTTTTATACCCTCGGCGGCGTCGGCATCACCGGCGATAATAAAATCATGGCGGTGGCAGAGGATTTCCTCTCACGTCGTCAGTACGGCATCCGCTTCTGCAATCTGGAAACCGGAGACTGGTACGAAGATGTGCTGGAAAATGTCTCATCCAGCCTGACCTGGGCCAGCGACAACCGTACGCTGTATTACGTGAAGAAAGATGAGCAGACGCTGCTGCCTTATCAGGTCTGGCGCCATACGCTGGGTACGCCTGTGCAGGATGACCAGCTGGTGTATGAAGAGCTGGACGATACCTTCTACGTCGGCGTGCACAAAACCACCTCGGAAGACTATATCCTCATCTCCCTGAGCAGCAGCACCACCAGCGAAGTTCTGCTACTGGATGCCGCTGACCCGAATGCCGAACCGCAACTGTTCTGCCAGCGCCGAAAGGATCACGAATATGGCGTTGATCATTACCAGCATCAGTTCTATGTGCGTTCGAATCGTGAAGGCAAAAATTTCGGTCTGTACCGGACCGCTGCTTTCGCGGAAGACAAGTGGCAGACACTGATCCCGCCACGGCCTGACGTAGTGCTGGAAGATTTCAGCCTGTTCCGTGACTGGCTGGTGGTCGAAGAACGTGAAGGTGGGCTGACCAGCCTGCGCCAGTTCCACTGGCTGACCGGCAAGGAGTCAGGCATCGCCTTTGACGATCCGGCCTATGTCACCTGGCTTTCCTACAATCCCAGCCCGGAGACCAGCAAAATCCGTTATGGCTACTCGTCAATGACCACACCGGACACGTTGTTTGAGCTGGATTTGGACAGTGGCGAGCGCAAGGTGCTGAAACAGGCTGAGGTTAAGGGCTTTGATGGCAGCAACTATCGCAGTGAACGTCACTGGATCACCGCCCGTGATGGCGTTGAAGTGCCGGTTTCCCTGGTCTATCACCGCGACCACTATCAGCCGGGCAAAAATCCGCTGCTGGTGTACGGCTATGGCTCTTATGGCAGCAGCATGGATGCCGATTTCAGCGCCAGCCGCCTGAGCCTTCTGGATCGCGGATTCGTCTTTGCCCTGACGCATATTCGCGGTGGCGGAGAATTAGGGCAACAGTGGTATGACGATGGCCGCCTGTTAAACAAGATGAATACCTTCAACGACTTCATCGATCTGACCGATGCGCTGGTGGCACAGGGATATGGTCATCCTGATAAGCTTTATGCGATGGGCGGCAGCGCCGGTGGCCTGCTGATGGGTGCGGTGATCAATATGGCGCCTGACCGGTTCCATGGCGTTGTGGCGCAGGTGCCGTTTGTCGACGTTGTTACCACCATGCTCGATGAATCCATTCCGCTTACCACCGGGGAATATGACGAGTGGGGCAATCCGGCGGAAGAGCAGTATTACCGCTACATTCGTCAATACAGCCCGTATGATTGCGTTACTGCTCAGGCCTATCCGCATTTGTTGATCACCACCGGTCTGCACGATTCCCAGGTACAGTACTGGGAACCGGCAAAATGGGTGGCGAAGCTGAGAGAGCTGAAAACGGACCATAACCTGCTGATGATCTGCACCGATATGGACTCAGGACACGGCGGTAAATCAGGACGCTTCAAGGCTTACGAAGGGGTGGCGCTGGAATACACCTTCTTGATCGCGCTGGCGCAGGAAACGCTCAGCGCGGGCAACGCAAACTAATCCTCAGCTGACAACGCGCGTTCCATCGCGCTGCGCAGATCGGGCTTAAGATCCGGGATATTTTTCAGCATCCATTTGAGGTATCCCGGATCGCGTTTCGCCACATCATCAATTTTACTGCCACGGTATTTGCCAAACGGGAAGGTGGTGCTTGAGCCTTTCACCAGCATTCTGCGGATCATCTCGGCAGCATCCCAGCCGGAATAATCCATAATGCGGATCAGCAGGGCGGCAGTGACATAGCAGTCGTACAGCGCCCGGTGCGCGTGAAGATCGGCCGGAGGGGTAACCTCCAGCTTCAGCGTTTCGCGCAGTGCCTGGTTGCTGTATTTGATGCCTGGCCATAATCCGCGTGCCAGGGTCATGGTACAAATCCACTCTCCGTGCATTTCGGTCAGCATCCGCCGGTCGAAGCTGGCGTTGTGGGCGACGTAATAGGGACTGCCGTGATAACGACCGATGGCGTGCTCGATAGGCGGCTTATCCGCGACCATCGCTTCGGTGATGCGATGAATCGCCATTGCATGTGGGCTGATTGGCCGGTCAGGGCAGATCAAATCACTCATCGGATTGACAATCTTGCCATCAATCACATCGACCGACGCCACTTCCACAATTCCACCCTGCAGACCGCAGGTTTCGGTATCTATCACGCGTAACATTATGCGTCCCTTTTAAAAAACTGGCGGGTAGCGTAACGAATGCACCTCTCCTTGCCAATCATTACCCGTTCTTCTGGCAATGACTAACTGTTCACCTTCGCCGCCGGCGACCACCTGTCTGCCGCTTTCATCCCACAGCGCACTCTTGCCCGCGCTTTGATAACCGCCGGTGGGCAGGGCATGGTTGGCCATCAGCACGGCCATTTTGTAGTCGCGTGACCAGCGCGCCAGGTATTCACAATCATTGTGATAGCCCTTTTCCGAAACCAGTACGCCAGTGGCATACAGGTTGGCGCCACGTCTTGCCGCGTCGCGGGCATACTCTTCCACGCTGATATCCGCGCAGATCGCCATGGCGACATGATGACGCTGATAACCAAACAGCGGCACGCCTTCACCCGCGGTAAAGAACAGCTTCTCATCACCAAACAGATTGCGTTTGCCGTAGGCCACCTTGGTGCCATCCGGCAGGAAAGCCACGGCGCTGAGCAGAATATCCTCGCCGTTAACCAGCGGCAGGCCGATGACAATCGACATTTGATGGGCAGTTGCGGCATCGGCAAACACCTGCAAACGCGGATCGTCCAGGGTCATGGCCAGAGTGGGCACCAGGGAGAGTTCATAGCCGGTGAGGGAAAGTTCAGGGAAGATCAGTAAATCGATGTGATGGGATGCAGCCTGAAGAATGAATTCAAGGTGGCGGGAAATGTTCCAGGTGATGTCACCCGGTCGCGAACCTGATTGAGCAGCAGCGATACTCCAGACAGACATAAGCTCTCCAGCAAGGCCTCATTGAGGCCATCATCACAACCGAAGCGGTGAATAAAGACAAGAGATATTAAGTCAAATTGACGGCTATTTTAGTTTTGGTTCGTAAGGTAAGCGCGAGAGGCTCAGTGAAGCCTGGCGATATTGCGTCAGACGCTGACGGAACCAGTCACGTAATGCTTCCGGCTGCTCGCGCTCAACCATTTCGGCAATTACCGGCATGTTATAGCGTTCTTTAAACGCCACACCTGCAGCGGCCAGGTCAACGTTAACCTTATCTTTTTCTTCCTGCGGCCAGTTGGCCAGATTTTGAGTCATCAGCTTTCTCCTGTTACGGCGGCAAAAATATAGCAGTTAGTGCACTTTCGCAAGCCTGGGTCTGCTTAGCGCCGTTATCGGCTCGACACATTATTTTAAGCGGGGTATCCTTTCGGCCTCATCGCAGCTATCGGGCTGCCAAGGACAGGATGATACGACTATTATGCGTAAGTTCTCTATGGTTTTTGCTCTGGCGTTGACCGCTGCCGCCTTCTCTCAGCAAGCTTCTGCACATGCTCATTTGAAGAGCCAGTATCCCGCCGCGAATGCGAATGTTGAAGCCTCTCCTCAGGCGTTAACGCTGACGTTCTCTGAAGATATCGAACCTGCTTTCAGCGGCGTGGTGATCCTCGACGGCAATCAGAAAGCGATCCCAACCGCGAAAGCTGAGCGCGCACCAAAACAGCATAACCAGCTGATTGCGCCCTTACAGAAGCCGTTGCCCTCGGGTCATTACCTGGTGAACTGGCATGTGCTTTCGGTAGACGGACATAAAACCAACGGGAACTACAGCTTTAGCGTGAAGTAAGATGTCCCTCAGCACCTTTTATATACTCTGCCGCTGGCTGCACTTTGCCGCGCTGATGTCGCTGGCAAGCGGCAGCCTGTATACCGCATTGATGGCGCCGGCCCGTTTTCGATCCTATCTGGCGGGACGTTTTCGCCTGTTATTGAGTTGCAGCGCGATAACGGCGTTGATTACCGCCGTTATGCTGCTCGCCGCCCAAACCGGGCTGATGGGCGATGGCTGGCAGGACTTGGGCAATACGGACGTCTGGCTGGCGGTATTGCAGACCCGTTTTGGTCAGGCCTGGCAATGGCAGCTGATCGCCGCCTTGTTGGGCGTGGCGGCATTGCTGCTTCAGGGCCGTATTCGTCAGCAGCTGTTATTGCTGAGTGGAGTAGGGCAGCTGGTGGGCCTGGCCTTTGTCGGACATGCCGCGATGCTGGATGGCGCGATGGGCATGCTGCAACGCACCAATCAGGCCGTGCATTTGCTCTCGGCGGCCTTCTGGGCCGGTGGATTGCTGCCGGTGGCACTGCTGATGAAAGACGCGCGACAGATGGCGACACGCTATGACGCGATCCGCACCCTGATGCGCTTTTCACGCTACGGGCATCTGGCGGTGGCGCTGGTGGTGATCAGTGGCGTGATCAACGCGCTATTGCTGCTGGGCTGGCCACCGGCCAGCTTTCAGCTCTACAGCCAGCTGCTACTGATTAAGACGCTGCTGGTGGCGTTGATGTGTGCGGTCGCCCTGTTTAACCGTTACTGGCTGGTGCCACGATTTCAGCGTAGCGGTGAGAATGCCCAACATAAATTCCTGCTGACCACGCTGGCTGAGCTGTTGCTCTCGGCGTTGGTTTTGCTGCTGGTCAGCGTGTTTGCCACGCTTGAACCGGCCTGATACTGATTATTTCTACCGCCTGCACACGGCAGGCGTTATCCAGAGAGGGTTTGCACCACCATGAAAAAATTGGCCAGTCTGATGATTGCACTGAGTTTTTGTTCCAGCGCCATGGCGGCGGAGATTATCACCGTAAGTCGTTTTGAAATGGGCAAGGATACCTGGCCTTTCGACCGCGAAGAAGTGATGTTGACCTGTGCCAAAGGCAATGCGCTGTTTGTTATCAATCCAAGCACGCTGGCGCAGTACCCAATCAACGACGTCGCCAGCGCTCTGGTGAAGAGCGGGCAGGCGAAAGGGCAGAACATCAGCATTATCCAGAGCGACGACCGACAGCATCCGGGCCAGAAAAAGAGCCTGACGCCGATTATCGAGCGCACTCAAAAGCTGTGTAACTAAGCCGAAAAAGTCACGCCAGAGATTCACTTCATTACGCTGTCTTGCCGCCTGGCAAGGCAGTTCGCCTGTTTCTGCCGCCATGATCACAGAGCCAACAAGTTTATAGCAAGCCGTTTACAACTGGCTGGAAAATCCCCACGCCTGTACTACCTTTTAAAGGGCAAGGCGACATAGCCTGCATAAATGCCAACTTTTAGCGCACGGCTCCCACAAGGAGCCATTTCCCTGGACCGAAGATAGGAATCGTCTTCGGTCTTTTTTTTGGTTGGTATTTGGAACAGCGACAACACGGCACCTGATGCGCCTGGTAAATTGGGTGCGATTAGATAGTCGGGTTGGGTGAGACCCTGCATCCGATTGTCGTTTACTGGTAGAAAAACAGGCAAAGCATATCGCCCTTATGTCAGTTATTCGAATAGCCAGCATCCCGCATTTGCAGACTCAATAAACATTTCCAGGGTAAGTGGCTTTTTGCCCTGATTCTCCGGCTTGCGCGAAAAACACGAAGGAGTTTTCCAGGGAAAATACGAGTTAAGCGTAAAACCTTTGGATTGCACGTTAAATTCCCTGAAGAATTTCTCAGACATTTCAGCGATATCGTCGGCTTCATAGAGTTCTTGTAAGATATCACCATCTTTGATGTCGATTTTATTGAGAAGGAACGTCGTCACTATTGGTAGCTCACGCCGTACGAACTCCCTTACTGAAGCAGCTGTATCATACATATCACTCACCAGATTTTATCCTGAGGGCGCACAAGAAGATTATAACGATGCACAGTACGAAAGCTGATTTGTGCAATATCCTTGCC
This sequence comes from Erwinia sp. QL-Z3, assembly GCF_004551645.1. Lineage (NCBI taxonomy): Bacteria > Pseudomonadati > Pseudomonadota > Gammaproteobacteria > Enterobacterales > Erwiniaceae > Erwinia > Erwinia sp. QL-Z3. The sequence goes on along the minus strand of NZ_CP037950.1, from coordinate 4,097,453 downwards.
CAGAATGACCCATCCCAACACTGGCACGGTACGGCCTACAAACGCGCCCAGATTCGCTATTTTTTATGGATCTTTCCCCACAAATAGTGTCTTTTAACAGCCAAGAAAATCGTCTTTCAGGGAGCACGTGATGATCACCGTTTTAGCGCTATTGGGTTTGATTTTGGGCGCATGGTCTGTTCGCAGTATCTGCATCAAGCAGCAAAGCAACATCAAGAAGCTGGTTAAATCCTTCGTTGCCGCATTCTACTTCCTGGCATTTGGTGGGCTCAGCAGTGAGGATATCAATAAAATGCCTGTCGCTATCGTCATGCTGTTACTCGGTGCGGCAATACAGTGGTATGCAAATCGCCGCGATAAAACCCCTGAAGAATAATGCATCCGGCAGGGGCTCAATAACTTAGCGAGTAGGCTGATACTCCATCAGCATTTCATGGGTAACCGACGCCCCGCCGCAGACAATCACCAACACGTTATCTTCAGGGTTGAAGCCGATCCGGTTTTTATACATCAACGATAAAGACGCGCCACACGCAGGTTCAACCAATACCCGATGATCGTTAAGGAACAGTTTGCAGGCTTCGACCGTTTCGTCGTCGGACACCAGCAAACTCTTCACATCAAACTGCTGACTAACGTTAAATGCATTTTCGCAAACCTGACTCGCCGCCAGCGTGGTGGCAATGCCGCTGACCTGTTCAAGCCTGACCAATTTATTCGCCTCCATCGACGCATTCAGCGAGGCCGTACCAAAGGTTTCCGCAGCATATATCGGGATGTTTTTAAGCTGATGTTTTTCCAGCCCCAGCGCGATACCCGATAGCAAACTGCCGCCGCCCACCGAAAGCACTACGGCATCCGGTGTCACGCCAGCGTCAATCACTTCATCGATCAGGGTGCTGATGCCTTGCCACAACAGCGGGTTATCAAATGGATGCACATAGACGTTGGTATCGGAAGTTAATGACAAGGCATGATCGTTTGCTTCACTCCAGTTGCGACCATGCACAATCAGCTGGGCGCCTTCCTGCAGGATCAGCTGCCGTGCGCGGGACGAGGTCGTCTCGGGTACTACCACCGTCACCGGGATATTTAGCTGTCGGCCACTGTGGGCTACCGCGATGCCGGCATTACCGCCTGACGAACTAACAAACCCTTTGGCACCTTTGGCCGCATAAAACTGGCAGGCGTGGCTGGCGCTGCGCAGTTTGAATGAGCCGCTCGGTTGAGCCGACTCCATCTTTAGCCAGACGTTACACTGGTTTAACTGACTCAGCGGGAGGGAAGAAATCAGGGGCGTGTGCAGCGAAATAGTCATCGTGTGAGGTGTGCCTTATATGCGACTTTCCAACAGGTTAGCCTCAAACAATAGCTTTTCACCGTTGGAAAGTCATCAGGCGAATACCTTTGAGGTTATCGTCGACTGCATCCTGCTGAACGGTTGGCGCTAACGATTGCTGACAGCGCCGAAGGCAAGCTAAACGCAGAACGCGCTACACAAAGGTCCAGATAAAGCGGTCGTTGTCTTTGGTAATGCGTCCGGCCGATGTGCGATCGAAATGGCTGGTAAAGACCGTCGCGTTTTCAGTTGCGGCAAACTCCAGCAGCCAGCGGCGAGACTCGGCGGCCAGTGGACCGTTGCCGCAGAACATGGAGTTCCACTGCGGATGGGCCACCTGAATGGCTGAGTGCATCACGTCGCCCAAAAAGATCGCCGTTTCTCCTTCGGTGACGAAGGCAATGCTCATATGTCCCGGGCTGTGCCCCGGCGTTGGATAGAAGACGATACCGGGCAGATATTCGGTGATTTCATCGGGCAGGGTAACCAGACGGCGCGCATCAATGATCGGCTGCACGCTGTCATCAAATACCACTCTGCGTGCCGCTGCGGCTGGAGAGGTCATAAAGGTGACTTCTGCCTGCGGGCAAACCCAGGTAGCGTTGGGGAAGGTGGGGATCCAGCTATCGCCATTCGGCACCGTATTCCAGCCAACATGATCGGTATGCAGATGCGTGTGCAGCACATAATCCACGTCTGCCGGATCGATCCCGGCGGCAGTCAGATTCTCCATCCACGGGGAATTCAGCTGGTGGAACAGCGGACTGAAAGGCCGATCTTTGCCATTACCGGTGGCGGTATCGATCAGCATGATGCGGTTAGGGGTTTCGACCAGCCAGCTGTGAACGCTCATGTTCACTGGCATATCGGCTTGCTCAGCAGGCGACTCATCACCCGACGTGGGGAACAGTTTCCCCTGCGGCACGCTGAACATCTGTTCAGTCAGGCGGGTGATTTTCAGTTTGCCGATAGTGTAAGACGCCTGCTCAGTCATTAATTTACTCCGTTATGGTAAAGCCCCCGGATGGCCCGGGTGATGACGCTGAAATATCCTGCAGGGTCAGACAGCGTAAATGCGCCTGGATTCCCCGTAAGCGTAAATAATGATATTTAACGTTTGATGACGGCGCACAGGTCGAAAGTCTCGTCTGCAGGGGACCTAAACACCCTGTTGAGCTCACAATCCAGCCAAAGCCACAGGTTTTTACCCTTTATCTTGTTTATCCCGCGCCAACACTCTACCCTCAGTGGGCAACAACGATACGCGAGTGACGCGTCCACCGTTCGGCCTGGAGCCAACTTGATGAAAAGCGACAAAGAGATTTCGATAGACCAGTTTACCGATGCAGAGAAGGAGCTGGTGGCGGCAAAGGTTAAGACCCTGACGTTAAAGATGAGCCATGTGCCAAGTAAGAAAGAAGAAAAGGAAATTCAGAAAGAGGCCAAGCGTCTGGTGATGAAGGATCGTGTGGTAAAAGAGACCACCAAAGCCGTGATAGCGAAGAAACCGCGCAAGGCGTCTTCGGCTAAAGAGAGTGAAGTTAAAGAGTTCAACTGGTCAGCTTCACTAAGCAAAAACCCGCGCGCATTAAAAGCCAAATAGTGCCGCCCGCTACAGCGTCAGCCGGGTGCCAGCCCCGAGCGTCTGACGCTGTCAGCATTACCCCACAATAATTAAATGCACCAGCCGGGCTAATACCTCAATAATCAACAGGCTCCCAGCCGTAATTAACGACAGCGTGATATAAAACTGTTTGCGATTGCTCATGAGTGTGAGAAGTCCCAATCCCCGAATAGCCTATACTGTAGTCGTTATTTCCTAAACGGACTGTCAATGTTTCCAGTAAATGTGCTCAGGGTGGATCATGCTGTACCAATATCTTAACGGTGAAAACTGGCGTCATATTTATCTGGTAGGTGATTTGCATGGCTGCAGAACCTTGCTGGATGAACAACTGCTAGCCCGTCAATTTGATACAGAGAAAGATTTACTGATTTCCGTCGGTGACTTAATCGATCGCGGCCCGGACAGTCCGGCTTGTCTGGCACTATTACAGGAACCCTGGTTTCGCAGCGTGCGCGGCAATCATGAAGAGATGGCACTCAGCGCGCTGACCAGTGGATTGCATAAGCAGTGGGTGTTTAACGGCGGTGACTGGTTCTATAAGTTGAAAGGCGTCGACATGATTGCAGCTAAGCATGCGATCAATCACTGCCGGACGCTGCCGCTGATTATGCATGTGCAGCTGGACCAACGCATCGTGGTGGTTGCGCATGCCGATTATCCGGCAAATCATTATGCATTTGGCGCCGAAGTCGACGGCAATGAGGTTGTCTGGAGCCGCCAGCGCATTGAGCAATTACAGAACGGAAAAGGGCAGGCCATTTCCGGAGCCGATGCGTTCTATTTTGGTCACACGCCGGTCCAGAGACAGCTCGATGCCTACAATCAACACTACATTGATACCGGCGCCGTTTATGGCAACCGGTTAACGCTGGTGCAGATCCAGTAATCAGGCGAACAGCTTGCCATCACGCACCAGTTCGCGCGGATAGTTGTTTTTAATCCGGCTGCCGACTTTCTTCGCCAGACCAATCTGCTGCTGCTGACAGGTGAGGATCAACTCATCCGCAGGCAGATCCCGTTCCGGATAAATATCCCGCCCGCGATACCACTCTTCTGCTTCCGCTAACGTCAGCTCAAAACGGTTTTTAGCGTCAGGCTCAGCCAGCGCAATCACCGCTTCGTGCTGCCAGCGATAGCCTTTAGTGAACGTCTCAGCCAGCTTCAGACCAATGCGTGAGAAGCGCACTCTGACCAGCAGCGGCTCAATGGCTAACGGGAACAGCCAGATCTCTTTGTCACGCTCCCATAATGTATGCGTTTTGCTGTCCCAGCTGAGGCCGGATTTGGCGGCGGCGGCGATAATTTCCTGCTGCTCTTTGCGTTTTACCGGGAAGAACGGGAATTTACCCAATTTGTAATTGGGTGTCGGTAATGCCGGCACGCTTTCCAGCTTACGCAGGCGGGCTACGAAGAAGCCTTCGCTGTCAAAGATCTGAGGGAAGACGTGCAGGAATCCTTCTGGCGTCACGGCCTGCTCTGCGCCGGGGAACAGCTCGTTCAGCGGTTCAATCTCTACCGCACCCGGATATTGCTGCTGCAGCCAGGCGATCACCTGCTGATTTTCAGCGCGATTAAGCGTACAGGTGGAATAAATCAGCGTGCCGCCGGGCTTCAGGGCATGAAAGGCACTGTCGATCAAGTCATGCTGCGTGGCAGCAATCTCTGCGGTGCTTTCAACGGACCAGTTACGTAGCGCATCGGCATCTTTGCGGATCACCCCTTCGCCCGAGCACGGGGCGTCCAGCAGAATGGCATCAAAAATTTCCGGCAGTGCGGCACCAAACACCCGACCATCGAAATGGGTCATTGCCGTGTTGCTGACGCCACAGCGGCTGAGATTGGCATGCAGCACCTTCACCCGGCTGGCAGAGTATTCGTTGGCAAGAATGGCACCCTGGTTGCCCATCTTAGCTGCGATCTGCGTGGTTTTAGAGCCTGGCGCGGCGGCGACATCCATCACCGTTTCAGGCGTCGGACAGCCGGAAAATAAGGCGCTGACCGGCAGCATTGAGCTGGCTTCCTGAATATAGAACAGGCCAGAGAGATGCTCAGCGGTGCTGCCCAGCGGCAGCGTGTCGGCATCGTCACGGGAAATCCAGAACCCTTCTTCACACCATGGGATCGGCGTCAGTTGCCACTGATATGGGGCAACCAATGCCAGAAAATCCGCGACGCTGATTTTGAGCGTGTTTACCCGCAGGCTGCGGCGTAAGGGCTGATGACTGATAGCGATAAAACGCTCGAATTCTGCGACATCTGGCAGCAATTCGCGCATCTGGTTTAAGAAAGAGTCGGGGAAGTACACGCGTGAGGAAGAGGACACTGAAAAATTCCGCTGGAAATAAGTGGGGGCGAGTTTATCACATCCTGCCAGCTGAAAAAAAACGGGCAGCTCAAGGCTGCCCGTTCAGGTTATTTCGCAGGGAGCGCGGTCCCCCATTTACGCCAGTCTTTTGGCTCTTCGTCTTCCAGCAGATAGTGCTTGCCGGAAGTGGCCTGCGGCGCTAACGGAATGGTTGGCGGCGTGGCAAAGGCAATCCCGCCCTGAATAAACTGCTGGAAGGTGCCGGTTTTCACTACGCCACCAATCAGACCGAATTTCAGGTTATAGCCGGAAGCCAGCCAGAACACCGAGTTGTTACGCACCAGATGCTGGTACTTCTTGCTGATGCGCAGGGTGATCTGGACGCGGTCAGCCATGGCGCCCAACGACGTGCCGGTGACAGTACCGACCTCAATGCCACGGAACAGCACCGGCGTACCGACGGAAACGGAACCGCCTTCAGGCGCATCCATCACCACGTTCAGGCCATCCAAATAGCGCGCGTCAGTAATGGTCGATTCCTGCAGTTCGAAACTGCGTTGAGCGCGGCCTTTGCCCGGATCGACGTTGATGTAAGGCTGCAACAGGGTTTCCAGATGATTGACACCCGCCGCCGATATTTCCGGCGAAACGACCGAGAAGCGGCTGCCAATGCGGGCAAAGTCATCCACATACTGCGGATACAGCACGCCTTTGGCGACAACCTCATTTTTTTCCTGATTCAACGCAAGGTCTTCGATCTGACCGATGGTAATGCCCAGATAGCGGATCGGCATGCCGGCAGAAAGTTTGGTGGCATCGTAAGTGTGCAGGGTGATCTGGCTACCTACCGCACGTGCGGCGGTTTCAGAGTTATACAGCACGCGCTTATCTTTGCTGGTCAACCCGGCGCCGGCACCGGTCAGGTTATCAAAGCTGATCGCACCTTTTAACACGCGGTTAAGCGGGGAAGCCTGAACCGTTAAGCCGCTGCCGTTCAGCTGCACGCGGGCACCGCCTTCTGACCAGAACACGCTGTTTTCAGTCAGCAGCTTGCGGTATTCCTGTTTGATATGCACCCGAACGTCAAACTCATTGGCTTTCGGGATCACCTCAACAATCTCGCCGACCTGGAACTTGCGATACAACACAATCGAACCGGCCTGTACATCCGGCAGGCTTTTCGCGGTCAGCGTCAGAGTCGTAGGCAGCTGGTTTGAGGTGATGCCTTCTGCCGCTTTCTCAGCATTGGCATAGAGCGGGTAATTCTGCTTCACCGCACCCTTGCTGCCGGGATCGAGACGAATACCGCCATCAACCCACTCACTGGCGCTGGCACCCAGCACTTCCATGCCATCAATACCCAGCTTCACATCCAGCCGGCTGTTGATAATGAATTTACTGTCACCGTGGACCAGCTCGCGGTAGTTGCCCGCGATGGCGATAACGAAGTTCACGCCTTGCTCGTTCAGCGAGCGGTTAACCACCTGACCAATCTGCATGCCATGCAGCATGATCGGCTGGCCCGCATCGATGCCGTAGCTCTCCGGGGCGGTCAGCTTCAACTCCAGCGAGTTAGGCTGTTGCAGCAGTGCTTCGTTGCTTTCCAATACCTGATAATGATCCTGCGGCGCGCCTTCTCCTGGCACCAGCTCCAGGGTATTGCCGGTCAGTAAGCTGCTTAAGCTGGTGTCATTCAGGCTGATTTTCGGGCTGCGCATTTCAATGCGGGTGCCGGTGCGCATCAGGCCGGTGACAGAAGGATCGATGGTCAATTCCCCGGTTACCTTACCGCCTGGCTGTAAGGTCATCGCGGTCAGGGTGCCCACTTCAAGGCCCTGATACATTAGCGGGGTGCTGTTGGCCTTAAGATTCTTGCCGCTCGGCAGGTCCAGGCTGATGATCACGCCGCGATGGCTGTGCGCTAAATCAGGATAGAGATCGAAATTGTCTTCCGACTTCGCCTGTTCCGACTGGGCCGGCGAATCGAAGGCGATAGCGCCGTTCACCAACGCCGCCACGCTTTCCAACTGTACCTTCACGCCGTTCAGTCCGACATCGGCCTTAACGCCTGATACGTTCCAGAAGCGGCTGTCTTTTTTCAGCAAATTGGTGAAGCGACGGTCAATCAGCACATCCACCGTCACGCCTTTATTACCGGGATTGATGCTGTAGTCGTAAACACGGCCAACAGGAATTTTACGGTAATACACCAGCGAGCCGGTATTCAACGAGCCAAGATCCGGCGTATGCAGATGGATCAGCATCTCGCCGGTATTGACGCGATATTTCGGCTGGGTATCCAGCGCGACAAAGTTTTCTTTCGGCTGACCTTTACCCGGCATCATGCCGATGTAGTTACCGCCGACCAGCGCATCAAGGCCTGAAACCCCCGCCAGCGAGGCTTTCGGCGTCACCAGCCAGAACTGGGTCTGGTCGCGTAACGCGTCTTTCATATCGCTTTTGATGCTGGCCTTGATTTTGATGGTGCGCAGATCGTCCGTCATGCTGATGCCCTGCACCAGACCGACTTCAACACCCTGATAACGGACCGGCGTTCTGCCCGGTACAATGCCGTCCGCCGTGGCGAAATCAATAGTGACGGTGGTCCCGCGCTCCTGGTAATTTGACCAGATAAGCCAGCCCGCAATCAGCAGCGCAATCAGCGGCAATAACCAGAAGGGCGAAATTTTCCGCCGGCTGGTAATGCGCGCGTTAGTCGGTGTAGTCGGCGTTTCCTGTTGCATGTGCATCCCATAATAAACGGCTATCCAGCCACTCAACGGCAAGAATAGTGAGTATGACTGACGAGCCAAAATAGAAAGCTGCCGGTCCCATGTTGAAAGAGAGAAGCTGGTCGCGATTGACCAACGACATGGTTAACGAAATAACAAACAGATCCAGCATAGACCAGCGGCCTACCCAGGTAACCACCCGCAGCAGGCGGACGCGGGTTTTCAGTCCCTGTTCACACTTGAAGTGAATACTGAGAAGTAGCGTCAGTAGCACAATAATTTTGGTAAACGGCACCAGAATACTGGCCACAAATACCACGATGGCCACCGGAATATTGCCGGAACCCAGCGACATAATCCCGGAAAGGATGGTGTCTTCCTGGCGGGAACCGGTGAGATAAATGATGGAAATTGGCAGCAAATTGGCCGGGATCAGCAGCACAATAGAGGCAATCAAAGCGGCCCAGGATTTCTGCAAGCTGAAGTGACGACGGAAATAGAGCGGCGTGTGACAGCGTGGGCAACGGCCCCGGGCATCGGCAACACCGGTGTGGTGGCAGCTCAGACAAACCTGTAACTTTTCCCGTGCAACGTTAGGGTGAGGCTGCGGATAAAAGCGGTGCCAGAGCTGCTCGACGTTCAAATGAATCAAGGTCACCAGGCTCAACAGCGTCAGCGAAATAAACGCAATCAGGCCGGTGCCAGGCGTAATCGCCGCATAGTCCTGCACTTTAATTGACGCAACCGCAATCCCCACCAGATAGATATCCAGCATCACCCACTCTTTCAGGCGATCGAGCATCAATAATACCGGACGAAGGTTCATGCCCAATTTATGGCCAAAATAGAGATAGGCAATAGACCCAACCAGCGTCGCGGGGGCACCAATGGTGCAAAAGGCCACCATCGAGGCGGTAATGACATTGCCTTGCTGCGCCATCTGAGTGATGCCTTCCAGCAGACTGGCATAAATGTTGGTGCCCAGCAGGCGGATGCTCATCAGCGATTCAGTGTAGGCGAAGGGCATCAACAGCAGCATGGTGACGGCCATCGCACACAGCCGGGTCATCGACCAGTCACGGCCATTCATAATGCGAGCATTGCAGCGAGGGCAGTGCGCAGACTGGTTGGATTTAACATCTGGTAAGGAAAAAAGGGTATCGCATTGGGGGCAACGCTGATAACGTGCCTGAGGCAGAGCATGGCTAATGGCGTGTATTTTCATAATCCTGATCGTCTCAGGCCCAAGCAGCGCAGGTGCAGGGCAGGGTTAAGTTTTTTCGCCATAAAACGATAATGACACGTCAAGGTCATGCTTAAGGCTTCGGACTGACTAAGGGTATATTAACTAACGGAATGATTCACCTTGTCCGTCTGGGCATTTAATGCTTATTTTAGCAAGGGGTCATCATGGGCCTCATGACACGTTTTCACAATGGTTAAAAAATGACAAAAGCTGAGTTTTATTCGGACCTGAACCGTGATTTGCGCGCGCTTATCGCTGGAGAAACAAGTTTCCTGGCGGCAATGAGCAACTGCAGCGCGCTGTTATATGAGCGCCTTGACGGTGTTAACTGGGCAGGTTTCTATCTGTTGACCGAAGCCGATACGCTGGTTCTGGGACCTTTCCAGGGAAAAATCGCCTGTGTGCGTATTCCGGTAGGTCGCGGCGTGTGCGGTACGGCTGTGGCCGAAAGTCAGGTTCAGCGCGTGGATGATGTCCATGCTTTCCCGGGTCACATCGCGTGTGACGCGGCCAGTAATGCTGAGATCGTGCTGCCATTGGTGGTGAACGGCCAGACAATTGGCGTGCTGGACATCGATAGTATCGAATATAAACGCTTCGACAGCGAAGACGAAGCGGGGTTAAAAACCCTCACTGACGGGCTGTGTGAGGTGCTTGCCGGGTCTGATGTGGAAAAATTTATTCACATGAAACGCAGCTAAAGCGCTGGATCACGTAGCAATTGCCGATGGGGTCATTATAATGACGCCTGTTCATGCCTGCGCTGGTTGGCAAACCCGTTGTAATCAGGAAATTTCATGGAAAATCAACCCAAGTTGAATAGTAGTAAAGAAGTCATTGCCTTTTTGGCCGAGCGTTTCCCGAAATGCTTTAGCGCCGAAGGCGAAGCACGACCACTTAAGGTCGGCATCTTTCAGGATTTAGTCGATCGTGTTCAGGGCGAAATGAGCCTGAGTAAAACTCAGCTCCGCTCCGCACTCCGTCTTTATACTTCCAGCTGGCGCTACCTGTACGGCATCAAAGCCGGTGCAGTTCGCGTTGATCTGGATGGTAACGACTGTGGCGTCCTCGACGAGCAGCATGTTGAACATGCCCGTAAGCAACTCGAAGAAGCAAAAGCGCGTGTTCAGGCACAGCGTGAGCAGCAGCAGGCGAAGAAACGCGAAGCTGGAGAAGAGGGGGCACCACGCCGTCCTCGTAAACCCGCGCGTAAACCTTCTGCCGAAGGTGAGCAGCCACGCCAGGTTCGCAGCAAACCTCAGCGTAGCACCGAGCGCGCACCTTCCGCAGAGCGTCAGCCAGCAGCAGCTCCAGCTCCCACTAAACCCGTTACCGATACCGCAGCACTGCAAGTCGGCCAGAATATCAAAGTCACCGCGGGCAAAAGTGCGATGGACGCAACCATTCTTGAAATTACCAAAGATGGCGTCCGGGTACAGTTGGCTTCCGGCCTGGCAATGATAGTACGCGCAGAACACTTGCAGTTCTGATACGGAGGCCAATCAGGGCATGAACAATTTTTTCAGAACTACTGTGATCGCAGGACTGCTGCTGGCAGGGAACGTTTTCGCCGCCGATAACATTACGCGTGCCGATCAAATTCCTCAGCTGCATCAGGAACCTCAGCATGCGACAGTCAGTGAACGTGTTACCTCACGTTTTACCCGCTCGCATTATCGCCAGTTCGATCTTAATCAGGATTTTTCCGTTAAGATTTTCGAACGCTATCTGAATCTGCTGGACTACAGCCACAACCTGCTGCTGACCTCGGATATCGAACAATACGCCAGCAAAAAAACCACCTTAAGCGATGAGCTGAAGAGCGGTAAGCTGGATGTATTTTACGACCTGTATAATCTGGCGCAGAAACGCCGCTTTGAGCGCTATCAGTACGCATTGTCCGTGCTGAATAAGCCCATGAATTTCACCGGTACCGATACCATTGATATCGACCGGAGCAAGTCGCCGTGGCCAAAAACCACGGCGGAGCTGAATCAGCTGTGGGACGCGAAAGTCAAATATGACGAGCTGAGCCTGAAGCTGACCGGCAAAGATGAAAAAGAGATCCGCGAAGTCCTGACCAAGCGCTATCAGTTTGCTATCCGCCGTCTGGCGCAGAGCAACAGCGAGGACGTCTTCCAGCTGGCGATGACCGCGTTCGCGCACGAAATCGATCCGCATACCAACTATCTCTCTCCACGTAACACCGAGCAGTTTAATACCGAAATGAGCCTCTCTCTGGAAGGTATTGGTGCGGTGTTGCAAATGGATGACGATTATACGGTGATTAACTCGATGGTCGCCGGTGGTCCGGCAGCCAAGAGCAAATCGATCACCGTTGGCGATCGTATCGTGGGTGTCGCTCAGCCGGGCAAACCGATGGTGGATGTGATTGGCTGGCGTCTTGATGACGTGGTCGCGCAGATCAAAGGACCGAAGGGCAGCAAAGTGCGCCTGGAAGTGTTACCGGCCGGGAAGGGCACCAAAACCCGCATCGTCTCCCTGACGCGTGAGAAAATCCGTCTGGAAGACCGCGCGGTCAAAATGACCGTGCAGAATGTCGGCAATAAGAAAGTGGGCGTGCTGGATATCCCTGGTTTCTATGTTGGCCTGACTGACGATGTGAAAGTGCAGCTGCAGAAATTGCAGAAGCTGAACGTGGACAGCGTGGTGATTGACCTGCGTACCAACGGCGGTGGCGCACTGACCGAAGCGGTTTCCCTGTCTGGTCTGTTTATTCCAAGCGGGCCGGTTGTTCAGGTTCGTGACAACAACGGCAAGGTTCGTGAAGACAGTGATAACGATGGCATCGTTTATTACAAAGGTCCGCTGGTGGTGTTGGTTGACCGCTTCAGTGCATCGGCTTCAGAGATCTTTGCGGCTGCGATGCAGGACTACGGACGTGCGCTGATTGTCGGTGAGCCGACCTTCGGTAAAGGCACCGTGCAGCAGTACCGTTCACTGAACCGGATCTACGATCAGATGCTGCGTCCAGAATGGCCGGCGCTGGGCTCTGTCCAGTACACCATCCAGAAGTTCTACCGTATCAACGGCGGCAGTACTCAGCGTAAAGGCGTGACGCCTGACCTGCTGATGCCAACCGGCGTGGAAGCGGTTGAGACCGGCGAGAAGTTCGAAGATAACGCCCTGCCATGGGACAGCATCAATGCGGCCAGCTACACCAAGTCAGGTGACTTAACCTCACTTGAGCCGAAGTTGATTCAGGACCATCAGGATCGCATCGCCAAGGATCGTGAGTTCCAGTACATCATCAAAGATATCGCGCGCTTCAATGCAATGAAGGACAAGCGCAATATCATCTCTCTGAACCTCGCCGAGCGTGAGAAAGAGAACCACGAGGATGATGCACTGCGTCTGGAGAGGATTAACGCCCGTCTGCAGCAGGAAGGCAAAAAGCCACTGGCTAAGCTGGACGATCTGCCGAAAGACTATAAAGAACCGGATCCGTACCTCGACGAAACGGTCAACATTGCTAACGACCTGGCGCAGCTTGAAAAAGCACAAACGCCGCCAGCGGCAGCAAAATAAACCCGAAGGGCACAGCTTAGTCTGTGCCCTTTTTTTATCCCGCACCTCTCGCCCGTCGCTGATTTACGCCTGCTGGCAAAGCCATTTCACTTAACTCTTCCTGTTGATGCATCCCAAGATGCTTCAAAGTGTAAAGTTATGTCTTTTTAGACACTTAAAGATTAAGGGTGCTTGAAATGTTTTGCTTTGCCCATAGGATAGTTATCCGCTATAAGCGAATTTGTTAACTGAGGAAGATGAAATTCTATGATGCGTATTGCGCTTTTCCTGCTGACCAACCTGGGCGTTATGTTGGTCTTTGGGCTGATCCTCAGCCTGACAGGGATCCAGTCAAGCAGTGTACAGGGCCTGATGATCATGGCGGGTCTGTTTGGCTTCGGCGGTGCGTTTGTCTCACTGCTGATGTCGAAGTGGATGGCGTTGCGATCCGTCGGTGGTGAGGTTATTGAGCAACCGCGCAATGAGACCGAGCGCTGGTTGATGCAGACCATTGCTCAGCAGGCACAGCAGGCGGGTATCGCCATGCCGCAGGTGGCTATCTATCATGCGCCGGATATCAACGCCTTTGCGACCGGTGCCCGTCGTGATGCGTCACTGGTGGCGGTCTCTACCGGCCTGTTGCAGAACATGAGCCGTGACGAAGCCGAAGCGGTGCTGGCTCACGAGATCAGCCACATCGCTAACGGTGATATGGTCACCATGACGCTGATTCAGGGTGTCGTGAACACCTTCGTGATCTTTATCTCGCGCATTCTGGCGCAGGTTGCCGCAGGCTTCCTGTCCGGCAACCGTGATGAAGGTGAAGGCAATAACGGCAACCCAATGGTCTACTTCGCCGTGTCGATGGTGCTGGAGCTGGTCTTCGGTATCGTGGCCAGCATCATCACCATGTGGTTCTCGCGTCACCGTGAGTACCATGCCGATGCCGGCTCTGCGCGACTGGTTGGTCGTGAGAAGATGATTGCAGCCTTGCAACGTCTGAAAACCAGCTATGAGCCGCAGGAAGCCAGCACCATGATGGCCTTCTGCATCAACGGTAAGTCGAAGTCACTGAGTGAGCTGTTTATGTCTCACCCACCGCTGGATAAGCGCATTGAAGCGCTGCGCAGCGGTCAGTATCTGAAGTAACCGACAGCTGTAATGAAAAAACCGGGCATTGCCCGGTTTTTTTATGCCTGAAAAGCACTCAGCTACGGGTGCCGGGCTGCGTCATTCGCATCGCACTTACTACGGTAGCCAGCGTTGCGAAGCTGCCTGCCAGTAATAAAGAGGCATGGGTACCGTGGCCACCAAACAGGTTGAACATCAGCGCGACCAGCGCGGCACCACTGGTCTGGCCGAGCAAGCGCGCGGTGCCCAACATGCCGCTGGCACCACCGCTGCGGTTGCGCGGGGCGGAAGTGATAATGGTGTGGTTGTTCGGTGACTGGAACAGGCCAAAACCCGCACCGCACAGCGCCATGCGCCAGATGATATTCAGATCTGACGGAGAATCAGGCAGCAGCGCCAGCGAGAACAGACCGCTGGCGAACATCGCCAGTCCAATCGCTCCCAGCAGACCGGCGTGATAGCGCTCAATCAGTCGGCCGGCAATGGGCGCCATCACCATAGTAGCCAGTGGCCAGGGAGTCAGTAACAGTCCGGTGGCCACTTCGCCACGGTGTAACACGGTTTGCATAAAGAAGGGCAGTGAGACCATCGCCAGCATCTGGGCGCAGAAAGAACAGACCGAGGTGCCCAACGACAACGAGAAGATGGGAATGCGCAGCAAATCCACCGGCAACAGTGGGAAGGGCATTTTCAACTGACGGCGAATAAAGACGAAGCCGACGATGACCAGCGCCACCAGCTCGGCCAGCACCAGCTTGCCACTTTGTCCCTGCGCGAAGCCGCTTAAAGCCGAAATCAACAGGCCAAAGGTCAGGGCATTCATAATTGCGCTGGGAATATCAAAGCGCTGCTCTTTCGATTTCTGCGTGTTATCCGGCAAGAAGCGGAAGGCGAGATAAAGCGCCGCCAGGCCGACCGGCACGTTGATCAGGAACAACCATTTCCACGAGGCGACAGATAGCACCGCGGCCGCCACGGTGGGTCCGGCAGCGGTAGATACGGCCACGATCAGCGAGTTGATGCCCATTCCACGCCCGAGAAAGCGCTGCGGATAGATTATCCGAATCAATGCGGTGTTGACGCTCATCAACGCGGCGCCACCAAAGCCCTGTAATACGCGGGCAAAGGTCAGCATTTCCAGCGAGCTGGAAAGGGCGCAAAACAGCGAGGTGCAGGTGAACAGCACCAGACCGGCCTGATAGATACGGCGGTAGCCCAGAATATCGCCGAGGAACGACAGTGACAGCAGCGAGATGATAATGGCCAGCTGATAGGCGTTAACAATCCAGATGGATTCTGCCGGGCTGGCGTGCAGCTCGCGAGCGATGGTCGGCAGCGCCACGTTGGCAATGGCACCGTCAAGCACAGCAACGGTAATGCCTAAGGCAATCGCCATTATCGCGCCGTAGCGCTGCGGGATGGGTAATCCGTCGGGTTGAGTTGTTTGCGGCATGGACCAAATTAGTCAGAAGAGTGAATATCATTATGCTAATGATTTTTCACTGACTATTCCAGGTTGTTACGCGGCGAAAACTATCAGCAGATATGTCAGGGCAATTTACCCACTGAGCATTGCACCTGCCAGGCCGCAAAACGTATACTAGAAATACCGTTCCATTTTTTATAAAACAAAAATAAGGTTCTGTCATGGCGAATGGCGATGTGGATAAACAGCCGGATTCAGTCTCATCGGTGTTGAAGGTTTTCGGTATCCTGCAGGCACTGGGCGAGGATCGTGAGCATGGCATTACCGAGCTTTCACAGCGGGTAATGATGTCGAAGAGTACCGTTTACCGTTTTCTGCAAACGATGAAATCCCTCGGTTATGTGGATCAGGAAGGCGAGTCAGAAAAATATTCGCTGACCCTAAAGCTGTTCGAACTGGGCGCCAAGGCGCTGCAAAATGTCGATTTGATCCGTAGCGCGGACATCCAGATGCGCGACATTTCTCGCCAGACCAAAGAAACCATCCATCTTGGCGCGCTGGAAGAAGACAGCATTGTCTATATTCACAAAATTGACTCCCTGTATAACCTGCGAATGTATTCACGCATTGGCCGCCGTAATCCGTTATACAGCACGGCTATTGGCAAGGTGCTACTTGCCTGGCGTGACGTCTCAGAAGTGAAAGACATCATGGCCAACGTGACCTATAACCGCAGCACGCCCAGAACGGTCGGCAGCACCGAAGCGCTTCTGCCGGTGCTGGAGAAAGTCCGGTCGCAGGGGTATGGGGAAGATAATGAAGAGCAGGAAGAGGGGCTGCGGTGTATCGCGGTACCGGTCTTTGACCGTTTTGGCGTGGTGATTGCCGGGCTGAGTATCTCCTTCCCGACCATCCGTTTCTCTGAGGAAGAGAAAAGCAGCTATGTGGCGATGCTGCATCGTTCTGCAAAACGGCTTTCAGAGCAGATGGGCTATCACGACTACCCGTTCTGACAAAAGGGCCAGAGTTCTCTGGCCCTTATTCACTCAGTTATCGACGACTTCGGTGCTTTTCTTCAGCAACGGGCAATCGGTCACGCCAACAACACCGCTGTCAGTGTGCAGGTACTGTGCGGTAACCATGCCGCGCGCGGTCATGTACTGACACTGTAATCCCAACCCAGCCACATTTTTAGTGCTTCCGGCCAGAACACCGTAACCGGTGACTAACAGGGCAAGCCAGATAATGACCAGCAGCGCAACAATGCGAATTAAAAATCTCATGTATTCCCCTTTATTGTTTGTCAGACAGCAATCCTGGCGTTACCACCTCGCTGCCAGCGTTTATCATAGCAGTAAGCTGCGAGCCTGTACGTACTTAGCGCTGAGGATACACAAAGCCTGGGACAACGGCTGCGCGAAGGTTCTTAAATTTGTGTGAGCTGGCTATCAATTCGCGTCTGACCTGGTAGAATCTTCGCTGGTCTGCATCAGTCAGTATTGCAGTAACACCCGCATTTTTGAGGCATGTATGAACGAAATAACAAATGGCGCGATGGGCTTGGCATCGATGGGGTTTAGCGTAGCGCTGGTGATCGTCGGGCTGATTGCATGGTTTTTTGTCAATCGCGCCAGCGTTAAGGCCAGCCAGCAGGTCCAGTTACTTGAGGCGCTGCTTGAAGAGCAGAAGCGTCAGAATGTGTTATTACGCCGTTTGACCGATTCGGTTGCCGGAAAAGAGAAAGCCGCCAGCACCGAACCGGATAATAAAGATTTCACCCGACTGATCCCTGAACGTTAAGTATTCACTCAAGGAAGCGTGACTATGGCCTGGAAAAATCCCTGGTACGATGCCGATAAATCGCACCATACGCCTGACGGATTCCGCAATCCCGAGCCTGAGCTGCGACAGAATGGCGATCTGAAGCGCTGGCGTAAAGAGCGCAAGGCGGCGGGATTACCTTTCCCGCCGGCTAAAGGTTACGACCATTTCACCCAACGCTGGTGGCAGCGCGCTGACCTGACGGGGATTGACGATGCCATCTGGTGGCTGGGTCATGCCTGCCTGTTGTTGCGCGTTAACAGCCGCTACACGCTCATCGATCCGGTATTATCGCGCAGAGCCTCGCCGGTCAGTTTCTTCGGCCCGGAACGTAAAACCCCCACGGCACTCGAGATTGACGATTTGCCTGCACTGGACTGCGTGCTGATTTCTCACAGCCATTACGATCATCTCGACAGGCCTACCATCAAAAAAATCCTGAAGCGTTTTCCGCAGGTTGAATTTGTGGTGCCATTAGGGCTTGAACGCTGGTTTAAGGCGTTGGGCGCGATGAACGTCACGCCCCTCGACTGGTGGGGCAATAAAGAGGTCGCGGGAATGTCTGTTCATGCTGTGCCTGCGCGTCACTGGAGCATGCGTACGCCGTGGGATCGCAATCGCTCACTGTGGTGCGGTTGGGTGATCCAGGCCGGTGAACTGAATTTCTGGTTTACCGGTGACAGCGGCTACAGCGAAAACCTTTTGGAAATCCCGCGCAGGCTGGGGCCGTTCAATCTGGCCGCCTTACCGGTCGGCGCGTATGCACCAAAATGGTTCATGCGCGGTCAACATATGGATCCTGAACATGCCGTTTCCCTGC
The DNA here is from genome assembly GCF_004551645.1 of Erwinia sp. QL-Z3. NCBI lineage: Bacteria > Pseudomonadati > Pseudomonadota > Gammaproteobacteria > Enterobacterales > Erwiniaceae > Erwinia > Erwinia sp. QL-Z3. The sequence goes on along the minus strand of NZ_CP037950.1, from coordinate 4,079,478 downwards.
ACCAATCACTTGGCGCACCGCTGAGCATCCCCATTCACTGGGGTGTTTTTGAACTGGCTGACGAATCCCTGGATGAGCCGCCGATTGTGCTGTCAGAGGCGATGCGCGCAGCAGGATTGGATGAAAGCCGCTTCCAGGCATGGCGAATAGGTGCGAAAAAGTCACTGAATAATATTGCCCAGGATTAATCCTAAAACGGTTAATTTAACATTTGGCTAAAATGAGAGCAGCGTCTAATAAAGCAAATAGACTGATGGTACGACCGGCAATTAATTGATGCCACAAGATGCGTTTAAATGGGGCAGGCGGGAATACAGTTTCCTGATTTTGGTGCAATTAAAATTCATATTGTACCAATAGCTTCTTTTTGCATCCGTTGATCCTCCAAACGTTTATCCCCTGACCGTATCAGGATAATGAAGAATTTTGAGTAAGCTATGCCACATTTATGCAATGAATTCAGCTTATACTCTGCGCTATAGCGGTATAGGTAATAGACTTAAGCAAAGCGGCAGGCTATGATACACCCCTATGTTTTGAGCATGAATGAGACCCGGGGTTAACAGGTTTCGCGTTAAACGTTTCAGCTCTCCATACGTAATGTGCAATATGTGCCTAAGCCGTTTCAATAGTGTGCGACATCTCTATCAGCGTTTAAAAATGACTTGCCATTAATAAACGAATATGTGATAACGCTTTTGGGTAAAACGAGGTACAGTTCTGTTTATGTATGGCATCTTCAGTAAAGAAGTTTTGAGTAAAGACGTTGACGTTGAATACCACTTCCTTGCCGAGCTTTTATATCGTGCCTCATGCAGTAACTTTTTCTGGTTTTTCTGTACGTAAAGCCCACGGGCGAATAAACACTCTAAGGAATTTGCAAAATGGCAAAGATTAAAGGTCAGGTTAAGTGGTTCAACGAGTCTAAAGGTTTTGGTTTCATCACCCCTGCAGACGGCAGCAAAGACGTGTTCGTACACTTCTCTGCAATCCAGGGTAATGGCTTCAAAACTCTGGCTGAAGGCCAGAACGTTGAGTTCGAAATCCAGGACGGCCAGAAAGGCCCTGCTGCAGTGAACGTCACCGCTATCTAATTTTCGATCTGAGCCTGCTACAGCCCGCGTGGCGCGTAATCCAGGCACGAATCTGAATGCAAAAGCTCTGCCAGCAATGGCAGAGCTTTTTCCATTCTGCGGCCAATAAGGTCTGCCGCTGAACGTCACTTTCCGGTAAACTGCCGCCCGGACCGTTTATGGAGAGTTGTTATGTCTTACCTTTGCCCCCTTTGTCATCTGCCCCTGCTGCCGCTGGCAACGGGTTTGCGCTGCGAAAATCAGCACCAGTTTGATCGGGCGAAGGAGGGCTACATCAACCTGTTGCCGGTACAATACAAGCGTTCGAAGCAGCCCGGTGACAGTGCTGATATGATGCTGGCCCGCCGCGAGTTTCTGGATGCCGGGCATTATCAGCCGTTGCAGGAAAGGGTGTGCGAAATCTTCGAACGGATCCTGCCTGTGCACGCGTCGTCAGTGTTAGATATTGGCTGTGGTGAGGGCTACTACACCCACGCTGTCGCCAGCAGGCTGCAGGCGAGGGGAGAGAGTACGGTGTTCGGCCTCGACGTCTCTAAAGTGGCGGTACGCTTTGGTGCCCGGCGTTATCACAATGTAGACTTTTGCGTCGCCTCAAGCCACCGTCTGCCTTTTGCCAAACAGCAATTTGATGCCGTGCTGCGGATATACGCCCCGTGTAAAGCTGAAGAGCTGGCGCGCGTAGTGAAAGAGAGTGGCTATGTACTGACTGTCACTCCTGGCCCGCGTCATCTGATCCAGTTTAAGGCGTTAATTTATCAGGACGTGAAGCTGCATGACGAGACGCCAGAAGAGATGGCCGGTTTTGAGCTGGTCGAACAGCACTCGCTGAATTATCCAATGCAGCTGACCAGCGAGGAGTCCGGCGCTCTGTTGCAGATGACGCCGTTTGCCTGGCGTGCCCGTCCGGAAGTGTGGGGCGTGCTGGCGACCACCACGCAGTTTGACTGTGAAACCGACTTTACTCTGCGACTGTGGCAGCGCAAGAGCGTCGAAGCGGACGTTATCGCGCCGCTGGCGTCCGCTGAGGAAGCCGTCGTCGAGGCTCCAGCCACTGACGACGATACCGAGGGTGAGGGCGTAGCGTAAGCAGCAGCCCTGTGGCTACTGCTGTTGCACCATATAGTGATAAATGCTTTCCAGGTCATCCAGTTTTCTGACGTGGATTAGCAACCGACGGTTTTCAAGTTCGATCACCAGAATTCCGTCTTCAGACAGATTCATCGCTTTGATCCGCCGATAGTCGATAAAGATATTGGCGTAGTAAAACCCTTCGGGTTTGAACAGCAGCTTAGGCAGGCGGATCCAGAACAGATAAACAGACAGGAAGGCCAACGCCATCAGCAGTGTGGTGGTGATCCTCGGGCCCTGATTGTTGACGTTCTGATAAATCAGAATCGCCACCAGGCCAACAAAAATCAGGCTGTCCAGCTTGTTGCGGCGCTTCAGCAGCACCTTTAATTGTGTCGGCCCTTTCCGCCGGTCCATTATAAACTCATCGTAAATCGCATAAGCCAGAAACAGTGCGATAAACAACACGATGACGTAATCAGTAAGTGACATCTTATCTTCCCCTAAAAGAACAGCCGGCATCGTTCAGGCTAAGCGATGCCGGCTGGTCTCTGAAAAGCCGGGGTTTCCCCCGGCTGCAAACCTTACAGACCTAACAGCCCAATCCAGTAGCCGAAGATCCCAATCACGAAGAAGCCGATGATAATCCACAGCGCGTTCACTTTACGACGCAGCAGCCACATACAGCCGAAGGTCAGTAACAGCGGGATTAAGCCCGGCATCAGCTGATCGAGAATCGACTGCACGGTCGTCACGGTGGTTTTACCGGTCTGATCGGTAATGCGCGAGACAACAAGCGGTACGTTTACGTGCGTCCACTTGTTGACCAGCGCCCCCATCACAAACAGGCCCAGGATCGATGCCCCCTCGGTCAGTTTCTGCAGGAAGCCGCCGCCCATATCGCTAACGATATCGACACCTTTACGGTAGCCATACGCCACGCCGTAATAACGCACCAGCAAACGCACCACGTTAAACAGTACGAAGAACAGCAGCGGACCCAGCAGGCTGCCGCTCATGGCAATACCGGCACCCAGTGCCGCGAATACCGGACGCACCGTACCCCAGAAAATCGGGTCGCCTACGCCAGCCAGAGGCCCCATCAGACCCACTTTGATGCCGTTAATTGCGGCGTCATCGATAGGGGCACCGTTTGCACGCTGCTCTTCCATCGCCATGGTCACACCCAGAACCGGTGCAGCAACGTAAGGGTGGGTGTTGAAGAATTCCAGGTGACGTTTGATTGCCTGTTTGCGGTCGTCGTTATTCTCAGGGTAAAGGCGACGGATCACCGGAACCATGGAGTAACAGAAACCCAGCGCCTGCATACGTTCGAAGTTCCACGAACCCTGGAACAGGTTAGAGCGCAGGAATACACCACGCACATCGCCTGGCGTCAGTTTTTTCAGCGGAGCTGAGGTCGTTGTAGTTGTAGTGGTATCAACCATTTTACTCACCCTTTCCCTAATCTAATTCGTTATCAAGGTCGTTGGTCACTGGCCCGGAAGCCTGACCACCCGCCACGCGGTTATATTTCGGTGCCAGCTGGATATACAGCACCGCCATCACCACACCAATCACACCCAGCGCAACCAGGTTAAAGTTGGTGAAGGCCGCGGTAACGAAACCGAGATAGAAGAAAGGCATCAGATAGCCCGCACGCATCATGTTGATCACCATCGCATAACCGACGACAACGATCATACCACCGGCGATATTCAGTCCGTTGGTCACCACATCCGGGATCGATTCAAGCAGACCCTGAACGACGCTGGTACCCACTGACACTGCCACGATGATGGCCGGGATAGCGATACGCATCGCCTGCAGAACCAGTGCCGAGACATGGATCCAGGAAATCGCGGTCAGGTTCCCTTTTTCGGCGGCTTTATCGGCAGCATGCTGGAAGGCAACGGTAATGGTACGAACGATAATCGTCAGTACCTGACCCGCAGCGGCCAGTGGAATTGCCAGGGCAATACCGGCACCTACGCTTTGTCCGCCGGCAATAACCAGGATGGTAGAAATAATAGAGGCGAGGGCGGCATCCGGGGCCACGGCGGCACCGATGTTCATCCAACCCAGGGCGATCATTTCCAGCGTACCACCGATAATAATACCGGTTTTCATATCGCCCAGAACGGCACCAATTAAGGTACAAGCCACAAGTGGACGGTGGAACTGAAATTCATCGAGAATAGATCCCATACCTGCAATACAGGCAATAATAAATATCAGCACAATTTGAAGAGTGGTAATCTCCATTGTACTTCTCCTCTGACATTCGTGAACTGAGTTAAACCTGACAGATCAGGCAATAATAAGTGAAACTTACTGAGCCACTTTGGCTATCAGGTCCATCATCTTCAGGCGCTGGTCACTGGATACTTTACGCACTTCCAGTTCAATGCCACGTTCATTCAGCTTCTTGAATGCCGCAATATCCTTATCGTCAACGGAAACGGCATTGTTAACCTGCGTTTTACCCTGACGGAATGCCATACCACCAATATTGACGCTCGGGATTTTAACCCCTGCTTCAACCAGGCGTTCTACATCGGTAGGGTTGGTAAACAGCAACATTACGCGGTCGCCGCCATATTTCGGGTTATTCCACACGCGGATCATTTTTGCGATATCTACCACGTGGGCAGTCACGCCAGGCGGAGCAACCTGAGTCAGCAGTGTTTTACGCACATGGTCGGCAGCCACTTCGTCACTGACCACGATAATGCGGGTTACGTTGGTTTCTTTGGTCCAGCGAGTTGCCACCTGTCCGTGGATCAGACGGTCATCGATCCTCGCCAGGCCAATGTTCATATAGTCCTTTGGCCCCATCGGTTTCTGGGCTACCGGTGCGGCTTTTACCGGCGCGGCGGCAACAGGTGCGGCCACAACAGGCTCAGGCTCTTTCGCTTTTAACGCTCTGACGCCTTCGCGGCCGGTCTCAACAGCGACGGCGACCAGCCCATCAAAGCTTGGATCGTCATCTCGAGCCATAAAGGCTTCGACCAGCATCGGGATATTGACCCCGGCAATGACTTCATAATTCTCCTTGTCCACGACGATACGACTGGCGGCATTAAACGGACTGCCTCCCCAGGTATCGACAAGGAAAAGGACGCCTTTGCTGGTATCTAAATCGGTCAGTCTCGCCTGATATTTCTCAATCAGGGTTTCCGCATTTTCGCCGGGTACGAAATCAATCCACCCAACGTTTTGCTGTTCCCCAAGGAGCATTTCAGCTGTTTTTATCAGCTGCTCCGCGGCCCAGCCGTGCGTGCCGATCACAATAGCAATAGTCACTTGCTACCCTCCTTATCCAATTTTCAGCGACCCGGTAACACAGATGAGCCGCGCGAGTATCCGGTTTCAGGTTTTACCCTCAACGTGGATTGAACGTGCTGTTATTCTGGTGAGTGAGCAAAACCCCTAAAGTGGTTAGCGGCTTTTACCTGACCCATGGTTAAGACGGGATTTATTTTAGTCTGCGAAAAAATAAATTATGTGACCGTGCTCAGCTATTTAGATGCTGGGTACCCGCTTAAGCGCTATCGCTCAAAAGAGCAGCACGAAAAGCAGACTTTGAATGTAAATGTAATAAAATATTTTGACGAAGTGCAGGTGCCTGTTTACAGTAGTGATCCTTATTTAACACAGGAGTAACGGGCCTCAGCCCTCCCTATGGACTGTCACCGACGTCGCTTAATCACCTCACCGGTTCAACCGGCCAGTTTTACCTTGTCCTCTGACGACAATATTCATCCCCTCTGCGTTAATGTCCGCATCGTGTCCGTTCGAACGCCTGCTGCGCTTTCCCGTACCTGTTTCCGGAGTCTGTAATGGAATTTCTTTTAGACCCCTCGATCTGGGCCGGTCTGCTGACGCTGGTCGTGCTCGAAATCGTCCTGGGTATTGATAACCTGGTCTTTATTGCCATTCTGGCGGAAAAACTGCCGCCGAAGCAGCGTGACAAGGCCCGGCTAATCGGACTCTCGCTGGCGCTGGTCATGCGCCTGGGCTTGCTGTCACTGATTTCCTGGATGGTGACGTTAACCCGTCCGTTGTTCAGTGTAGGTGACTTCAGCTTTGCCGGCAGGGATTTGATCCTGTTGGCAGGCGGGATATTCCTGTTATTCAAAGCCACCATGGAACTGCACGAACGGCTCGAAAACCGTGAGCATGAAGGGGATGGCAACAAAGGCTACGCCAGCTTCTGGGCGGTTGTGGTCCAGATTGTGATCCTCGATGCCGTCTTCTCGCTTGATGCGGTGATCACCGCTGTCGGTATGGTGAACAACCTGGCGATTATGATGACCGCAGTAGTGATTGCCATGGGCGTGATGCTGCTGGCCTCGAAACCGCTGACCAACTTCGTCAACCAGCATCCAACGGTGGTGGTACTGTGCCTGAGCTTCCTGTTGATGATTGGTCTGAGCCTGGTTGCAGAAGGGTTTGGTTTCCATATTCCGAAAGGCTACCTGTACGCAGCGATTGGCTTCTCTATCCTGATTGAGCTGTTTAACCAGATTGCACGGGTTAACTTTATGCGTCATCAGGCGAGAAAGCCGATGCGTGAGCGCACGGCAGAAGCGATCCTTCGTCTGATGGGCGGCCGTCGTGGCCAGGAAAACGTCAGTGCGGAAGGCAGTGAAGTGGCTGCCATCATGCCGCAGGAAGCGTTTAAGGACGAAGAGCGCTACATGATTAACGGCGTGCTGACGCTGGCCTCGCGCTCGGTGCGCAGCATCATGACGCCGCGGGGTGAAATCTCCTGGGTTGATGCCAATCGTCCGCTGGACGAAGTGCGCATGCAGCTGCTGGATACGCCGCACAGCCTGTTCCCGGTTTGCCGTGGAGAGCTGGATGAAATTATCGGCGTGGTGCGTGCGAAAGAGCTGCTGGTGGCATTGGATCACGGCATTGACGTGGCAACCTTCGCTGCCGCCACGCCGCCAATCATCGTGCCGGAAACGCTGGACCCGATAAATCTGCTGGGCGTGTTACGCAGAGCGAAGGGCAGCTTCGTGGTGGTCACCAGTGAATTTGGCGTCGTGCAGGGGTTGATTACGCCGCTGGACGTGCTGGAAGCCATTGCCGGTGAGTTCCCGGATGAAGATGAAACCCCGGACATTATTGCTGACGGTGACGGCTGGCTGGTGAAGGGCGGAACGGATTTGCACTCGCTGCAACAGCTGCTGAACACCCAGGTGCTGGTCAATCCGGAAGACGATCATGCCTCGCTGGCCGGTCTGCTGATCGCGCAGAAAGGGCAGTTGCCGGTTGCCGGTGAAGTGATTGAGTTACCGCCCGTCAGCTTCCAGATTATCGAAGCGACGGATTACCGTATCGATCTGGTGCGTGTGACTCGGGCGCGGGAACGTCATGAAGAAGATGAAGACGAGTAATCGTTGAGAACAGGGGGGAAGGATCCCCCCCTTTGACACTCAGGCTGTAAGAGACAACTTGTGTTGGCTCAGCCATTCCGGGAAGTCGCCTAACGGCATCGGACGCGCATAGAAATACCCCTGCAAGACATCCACGCCTTTCTCCCGCAGATATTCCGCCTGCTCAGCCGTTTCCACGCCTTCAGCCACCAGGCTGATATTCAGGCGCTGGGCCAGAGAGATCACCATATCCGTTACCGTCGCATTGATGGCATCGGTGCCAATCGCCGCGGTAAAGACTTTATCGATCTTCAGCACATCCGGGCTCAATGTTTTCAGGTATGACAGCGAGCTGTGTCCGGTGCCGAAGTCGTCAATTGCCAGCTTCACGCCAATCTTATGCAGATGGGAAACCACGCGCTGATCCATTTCTGGCAGCGAATCACGTTCGGTCAGCTCTACCACCAGCTGCGGCACCGGATTGGCTGGCCACCACAGGCTTTGCAGATCGTCAATAATCTCGCGGTTATGGAAATGGCTGGCGGCAACGTTTATCGCGATATGGAACGTGGGGCAGTTCGGCATCTGCGGCAAATGGCGCACGATTTCACGCAGCACAAAGCGGGTCAGGGGCGCGATAAGATTCTGCCTTTCTGCCATTGGGATAAACACATCCGGCGGGATCCAGCCCTGACGTGGATTGTGCCAGCGAAGCAGCAGCTCTATACCATCACAATCGCCGGTCTTTGAATTGATCAGCGGCTGGCAATAGACCATAAATTCCCGGGCGGTAATGCCGTAACTGATTTGCCAGGAAAGGCTCATACGGTTGGCGGTTGCCAGCCAGACGATATAGCCCATCAACAGGCTTAACAGCAGCGCCAGAGGTAACTGGGATGGCAAGGTCGACAGCGCCAGGCGAGTCGGCGACGGACCGAAAAGGGTGATTGAGAACGGGTAGCGCAGAGACGCCTTCTCATAGCTGACTTCATCGTCGGACGGTAAGGCCTCTTCAATCATCGGGTTACCGTATTCGAGACTTTTGCCGCTAACATTGATCACCGCGCGTTCAACCCATGGCAGCGTTGGCTCAAGCAAATAGGTGCTCATCATCTCGATATTGATGATTTGCAGGATCCCGGAACGGTTGTTGTTATCGTGAGGCGTCCAAAGCAGCATGATAGGCGATCCCTTCAGCAAATGTTCATCGGTGCTGAGGATCATCCGCTGGTTATTTACCGCCAACTCAGGATAGAACTGACTAAAGGAGAGACTGCTTCTGCCAAAGATGCTGGAGCAATACATCTCGTCGTTATCCACCAGCACAATGGAACGCACGGTTTGTAACGATGCCAGCTTTTCAATCAGCGGGAAGCGGATCTGTTCGCAAGGCAAGCCGACCAGGCCAAGCGTATTGTTGGCCGCCACATCGAGCGGGGAAAACAGTCGATCGAAACGTTGAATTGCATTGTCCGCAAACGTACGCGAATGCTGCTCATTCCGCCCTTTTTCTTCCATAAAACGGAAGGTCAACGTAAGAATGAGCACCAACGCGGCAACCACCACAGCGATTAATAATCGCTTACGGCGAAACTGTCCGAAAACTTCCTGGGACATTTGCATCAGTAACCACCCTTAGATCAAGACGCGCACACAGAGACCGAATCGTTGTTATCGGCAAATGAAAAATTAAGTTTAGTCTTAGAAGTGATAAAAGCAGAATTAAGTAAAACAGTCACTTATCCTGCTTTATTCGCCTGAACACTCTAGCGGTTTCCGGCAATATCGGATAGCGGGGGAAAGAAATTTTTTTAGCGAAACGCGTAAAAGTGCCGCCGGAATGGCGGCACCGAAAATCAGCGGGGCAGCAGCTGATTGGAATCAGTCACACTGAACCTTAATTGCCAGACCACCGCGAGACGTTTCACGGTATTTGGCATTCATGTCCTTGCCCGTTTCATACATGGTTTCAATCACTTTATCTAATGACACGCGGGCTTCACTGGTACGGCGCATCGCCATACGCGCAGAGTTGATCGCTTTAACCGAAGCAATGGCATTGCGCTCTATGCAGGGAACCTGAACCTGGCCTGCCACCGGATCACAGGTCAGCCCCAGGTTATGTTCCATGCCAATTTCGGCCGCCACGCAAACCTGCTCCGGGCTGGCACCCAGCAGTTCAGCCAGACCGGCAGCGGCCATTGAGCAGGCGACACCGACTTCGCCCTGGCAACCGACTTCCGCGCCGGAAATAGAGGCGTTCATTTTATAAAGGATACCCACGGCACCGCAGGCAAGGAAATAGCGGATAAAGATATCCGGGCTGACCGGCTCAATAAAATGATCGTAGTAGGCCAGCACGGCAGGCACGATGCCACAGGCACCGTTAGTCGGTGCGGTGACCACGCGACCGCCCGCCGCATTCTCTTCGTTTACCGCCAGCGCAAACATGTTGACCCAGTCGATCACGTTCATCGGGTCTTTAGACAGCTTATCGGAAGAGACCAGCAGACGGCGCAGGGCAGAAGCACGACGAGGCACGCGCAGCGGACCCGGTAACACGCCCTCGGTATTCAGGCCGCGATCGATACAGTCACGCATGCTCTGCCAGATATCAGTGAAATAGGCTTCGATCTCGGCACGGCTGTGCAGCGCCAGCTCGTTCTTCATAATCATGCCGGAGAGAGACAGCCCGGTATGATGGCAGTTATCCAGCATCTCTTTGGCGGAATTGAACGGATAGGGCACGGTCACTTCATCCAGCGTTGACTGGCCGAAGTGCTCTTCATCAACGATAAAACCGCCGCCGATGGAATAATAGGTTTTGCTGAAAATGGCGTTGTCACCCGCCAGCGCAGTGATCCGCATGCCGTTTTCATGCAGCGACAGATTATCGCTGCGGAATACCATGCCACCTTCCCGTGGGAAGTCGACTTCATGGCGGCCATTCGCCAGCAACAGGCGCTGACGCTGTTCGACATCGCGGATAAACGCGGGAATGCCATCGATATCGACGCTTTCCGGCGAGGCGCCGGAGAGCCCCATAATAATGGCGATATCGGTATGGTGACCTTTGCCGGTCAGGGAGAGAGAGCCATAAACGTCCACGGCAACGCGCGTCACGCTATCCAACATGCCGTTAGCAACTAAATCGTCGACAAACAGTTTACCGGCTTTCATCGGCCCCACGGTATGGGAACTGGAAGGACCAATGCCGATTTTAAACATGTCGAAAACGCTAATCACACTACGCTCCTTAACTGAGCCTGAAGTTCGGTAAAATACTGCTTTAATAGTAATCATCCTGAGACGAATGATCGCATGAAATTAACTAATCATTATCAGACAAAAATGTGATGACAGAAGCGGGTCCAGTTGGTATTGCGGCTGATATTTGCCCAATTACAGCTAGGGCAAAAATAGTGGCTGGCCGTTGCACGCACATCTTGCGGTGTTAATGCGGTGCAATATAAATGATTCCCGCGCGTTGTGCAGTGATTTGACGCGAAGAATGTGCGCCAGGTTGGTGAAAAAAACTGCCTGAGGGGGATTGTGTAGCCGTTGTGTCGGAAAATTAGTCAGTTCGGGCGTGGTTTGCCACCTGCAGACTCAACTGACGAATGATCCCGGCGGTCATCCCCCAGATAAAATAGTCTTCAAACCAGGAGAGCCAGACGCGATGCGACGTGCCATAGCGCTGGATATCCAGGGGTGAATAGCGGCCAAGCCGTAACGCTTCCTGCAACGGCATCTCAAACAGGGATTCAACTTCGCCTTCATTAGGATGCCAGTCGAGCGACGGCGAAAGTATGCCGACGACCGGCGTTACCTGAAAACCGGTGCTGCTGGTCACGGCGGGCAAAACGCCCACCACCCGCACGCTGTCCGGTTGAATAGCCACTTCTTCCTGCGCCTCACGAAGCGCGGTGGCAATTAAAGAAGGATCTTCCGGGTCCATCATTCCACCGGGAAATGCCACCTGACCGGCATGCTTACGCAATGTGGCGGAGCGTCGGGTGAGCAACAGGGTCGGGCGGGGGCGATCGACGATTGGCACCAATACGGCAGCCCGGCGGGTGGGCAGTTGATTTGAGGTCACATCGGGTCGTTGCAGCATAAACCGACTGAGAAAATCGTTGAGCGTCAGGTGCGCATCAGACATCCGCTTGCTCCAGACAGGGTAGAATCCGCATTACCTTATCGAACGTCTCCTGGTATTCAGCCTGCTCCTGGCTGTCTGCGACGATCCCGCCGCCAGCCGTGCAGTAGAGGTTTCCCTGTTCGGCGGTCAGCGTGCGAATGGTAATACTGGTATCCATCTTGCCGCACACGCTGAGATAGCCAATGCTGCCACACCAGGCATTTCGTCGGTGCGGTTCCAGCTCATCGATGATTTCCATCGCTCTGACCTTCGGCGCGCCGGTAATTGAGCCGCCGGGGAAACAGGCGCGTAGCAGATCGCAGGCGCTTAACGCCGGTTTCAGTCTGGCGGTGATGGTGCTGACCAGATGATGTACCGCCGGGAAAGGTTCGACCACAAACAGTTCCGGCACGGCAACGCTGCCAGGCTGGGCAACGCGACCAATATCGTTGCGCAGCAGGTCAACAATCATCACGTTTTCCGCGCGGTCCTTAGGCGAATTTGCCAGCTTCTCCGCCTGTAAACGATCGGCCTCGGGATCGCTGAGCCTCGGCAACGTGCCTTTGATCGGCCGGGTTTCAATGCTGTCGCCGGTCATTTTCAGGAAGCGCTCCGGTGACAGGCTGAGAATAGCGCTGCCAGGCAGGCGCAGGAAAGCGCTGAAAGGCGCACGGTTTTGCTCATTCAACCGTTTGAACGCCTGCCACTCATCACCGCTGTAGCTGGCCTGGAAACGCTGAGCAAGGTTGATTTGATAACAGTCACCGCTGTGTAACCACTGCTGAACACGGCGGAATTTCTCACCGTACTCTTCCCGCGTCAGATTGGAACGCCACGGGCTGGTCAGACGGAAGGGCGTGGTGGGTTTACCTGCGCTCAAGGCGTTCAGCCAGTTGAGGCGGTTTTCCCCATCACCATGCACAATTAAGGTCAGTGCCTGCAGATGGTGGTCGGCGATGAGCGCCCAGTCATAAATGCCGACAGCCATGTCCGGCGTCTGTAAATCCTGTAATGCCACTTGCGGCAGTTGCTCAAAACGGCGGCCTAAATCGTAACCAAATAACCCTAACGCACCGCCCTGAAAAGGAAAATCCGGGTGTTCTTCGGCCTGCAATCCACTCTGTTTGAGCGTCTGATCCAGCAAGCTGAGCGGATCGTCTTCACTGGTTTCCACGCCATCGCCGTGCTGGATACGGGTGGTTTTCCCTTGCGTAATCAGCGTGGTGAGCGGATCGGCCACCATAATATCGAAGCGGTTATCGCTGTGATCGGCAAAACCTGAATGCAGCAGCATCGCCCAGGGTTGATGAGCAACAAAACCAAACAGATTCCCAAGGGCTTCCGGCGTATACTTAAGGGGATAACAGACAGGTGACATGATGATTCAGCAAACCAGACCAATAACAGGCGTTAAGCCTGGCATATTTTTTTGCTGCTGGCATCTGTTTGTTGCGCGTGGAATACGCCGCGCGCACGACCAGGAGTGGATATGATTACAGGTTTACCTTCGCTGTCCTATGAGCAGCAGCAACAGGCCGTTGAACGCATCCAGCAGCTGATGTCTGAAGGCATGAGTAGCGGGCAGGCAATCCAACTGGTTGCTGCCGAAATCCGTGAAAACCACACCGGCGAAATGATCACCGCTTCATTCGATGACGACGATGATGAAGACAACAATGAAGATGAAGAGATCAATCAGGATTACGGCGACGAAGACGAAGAAGACGAAAACTATTAATGCGCCTGCTGCGAACAGTCGGTAAAACGCTTTCGCGGCTGATGGTGCTGCTGGCTTGCTGGATACCCGTCATCCCGCAAGCATTAGCGGCCCCGCAGGCGTGGCCTGCCAGCGCCCGCGAACACACCTTTGCACTGACTGAGAACGCGGGCAACTTCCATTACTTCACGCTCGCGCCTGCCGGTGGCCAGGTGACCCGGGCGTTGATTGTCCTGCACGGTCATCCTCGTGACGTGGGCAACACGCTCACCGCGGCTGCGCAAGCAGCCAGCAATACACCAGACGCCAAAAACATCGCCATTGTTGCTCCGCTTTTCCAGGTATCCAGCACGGATGCCAGCCATTGTCACTCGGACGGCCTGCCTGAGGCTTTACCGGAAGACGCGCTGTGGAATTGTCATTCCTGGTTAGATGGCGGAAAGGATAACGCCGGGAACCTGTCGGCCTTTAGCGCATTGGATGAGACTATCGGCGATCTTAAACAGCGTTGGCCGGCTCTGAGCGAAATCACCGTGGCGGGTTTTTCAGCCGGTGGCCAGTTTGTGCAGCACTACATCGCCTTTTCCCATCCTCCCGCAGGCGTGACGCTGCGCTATGTGGTGGCCGATCCAGGAAGCTGGCTCTATTTTGATGCTTTAAATGCGGACGCCTGTCCTGCCGTAAGCGATTATAAATACGGCATGCACAATCTGCCGGCCTGGCTGCCGGACAATCCCATCAAGGCGAGAGACCGTTATCGTTCCGCAGAGGTTCGCTATCTTGAAGGGAGTGACGATCGGGGAAAAGGAAAAGGGCGCTACTGGCGGATACTGGATAAGTCGTGTGCGGCGATGGCACAGGGCGCGTCGAGGCTGGAACGCGGAGAGAATTACGCCCGCTACGATCGGGATGTATTGAAACCTGCCCGACCACACACCCTGGCGATAGTCGCCGGCTGTGCGCATGATGTGCGTTGCGTTTTTCCTTCAGCGGAAGGACGACAGGCGCTGTTTAAGCCTTAGACACCGCCTGCCAACGGCTTACAGAGCCGCAATAATTTTGATTTCGACCAGATACTTCGGGTTCATCAGGTTAGCCTGAACGGTGCAGCGCACGGGGGCATTACCGGGTGAAACCCAGGCATCCCAGGCACGGTTCATCGCCTGAAAATCCTCTTTGTGCACCAGGAAAATCGTCGCATCAAGAATTTTGCTCTTATCTGAACCCACGCGGGTCAGAAGACTGTCAATCACCGCCAGAGCATTGGCGGTCTGCGCTTCCGCGTCTTCATCCAGATTTTCCGGCACGCTGGTGTAATAGACGGTGTCATTGTGGATCACCGCTTCGGACATGCGGTGCTCTACAGGCTCAACTCTTGTGATTTCTTTCGACATTTTAATACCTTACTCATCATTGGTGCCACGCTTCGCATCGCTGCAGGGCATATTTGGAACATTCTGGTTAAAAATATCATCATTCCGCTTAACATGCTGAGACAAATGGCCTTAAGCCACGTCAGCGTAACCCATCCCGCTAAAGACATATCCGAATGTATGGCTTTCATGACGCAGGTTAAAACAATTCACACCCTGACTGTTACTGTCGGCTTACGGACTCCGTAACATCAGGAAAAATCATGGGCGATTACTACTATCTGGAAACCTTAAACGGACCAAGAGCGAGGAGAGTTGTGCATAAGACGGGTTGCATGGACATGACGCGGATTATAAACGACAGACTTTTTCTGGGAACATTTTACACCAGCAATGATGCGTTGAATGTTGCGATAAAAAGACGGCCTGGGGCAATTAAGTGCCTGAGGTGTTGCCCAAAATAAGCGTTTATAAGGCTGCTTGCACAGGGCCTTTTCCAACAACGTAGGGACTCGTTAAACTGGCAGGCCGCATGAAGCGGCCTGGTCGGAACCGGTATCAATCGACAGCGGGATCCTGATATTTGATGTACTGGCGGATCGTGTCGTTGATCTCACGGTTGCTGCCTTCCTCCAGCCCTCGGCTGGCATACTCTTTTGCCAGCGCCTCGAGAACGTCATCAAATTTACCCTTGTAGTTAAGATTGTTGAGCGCGATTTGCTGCCCAAGAATTTCCCTCAGCACCAGGGTCTCAACGTTCAACCTGTTGACGGTCTCCTCAAGCTTTTTAATTCTTTCTTCGTCTGACATAGCCCCTCCACGGTTAAATTATCAGGAAAACCAGCGCGCTGACTGACATTCAAAATAGAATCGCCGAACGTAAAGGTCAATACAATGAGCAGGTTAATTCCTTTTATGTGCCCAACAGCCAGGCGCGAGGCACAGCATTTGACTGGCCGTCACCTAAAGGGTGGAGCGTGGGCGCGGATACTGACATAATTACAGTGTTTTCTAAAACGTAGTGAGGACGTGTGGCAGACGATTTTGCAGCAGATGGCGCGCTGGCGCTGGCAATCCCAGGATTCAAACCGCGTGAACCGCAGCGACAGATGGCGCAGGCGGTCAGTGAAGCTATCGAAAATAAGCATGAACTGGTGGTAGAGGCGGGAACCGGCACCGGGAAAACCTACGCGTATCTGGCGCCGGCGCTGCGATCCGGTAAAAAAGTGATCATCTCCACCGGATCGAAAGCGTTGCAGGATCAGCTCTACAGTCGCGATCTTCCTACCGTCGCAAGAGCGCTGAAATTCAAAGGGCAGGTCGCGCTGTTAAAGGGGCGATCGAACTACCTCTGCCTGGAGCGGCTGGAGCAGCAGTCGATGGTCGGCGGCGAGTTGGCCGTGCAGGCGATGAGCGATCTGGTCCATCTGCGCGGCTGGTCCAGTGAAACGGTCGATGGCGATATCAGCACCTGTGGCGGTGTCGCGGAAGACAGTACCATCTGGCCGATGGTCACCAGCACCAATGACAACTGTCTGGGCAGCGATTGCCCGGTGTATAAAGACTGTTTTGTGGTGAAAGCCCGTCGCAAAGCGATGGATGCCGATGTGGTGGTGGTTAACCATCACCTGTTTCTGGCGGATATGGTGGTGAAAGAGAGTGGTTTTGCTGAACTGATCCCGGAAGCCGACGTGATGATCTTCGATGAAGCCCACCAGGTCCCGGACATTGCCAGCCAGTATTTTGGCCAGCAGCTCTCCAGCAAACAGCTTATCGATTTGGCGAAAGACATCACGATTGCCTACCGCACCGAAGTGCGTGACGTTCAGCAGCTGCAAAAATCCGCCGACCGATTATCACAAAGCGCACAGGATTTCCGCCTGGCGCTGGGCGACCCCGGCTTCCGCGGTAATCTGCGCGATATCATGAACAATCCCAACATTCAGCGTGCGCTGTTGCTGCTGGATGATGCGCTGGAGCTTTGTTATGACGTGGCAAAAATGTCGTTGGGGCGTTCTGCGCTGCTGGACGCCGCCTTTGACCGCGCGGCCCTTTACCGGGGACGTCTGAAGCGTCTGAAAGACGTCACGCAACCGGGTTTCAGCTATTGGTACGAATGCAATTCCCGCCACTTTATTCTGGCGCTGACGCCGCTCTCAGTATCAGATCGTTTTCGCGAAGTGATGGACGAACGTCCGGCAAGCTGGATATTTACCTCCGCCACGCTGGCGGTAAACGAGAAGATGACGCATTTTGTTGAGCGCCTTGGCGTCAGCAGTGCGAAAACGATGATCCTCGAGAGCCCGTTTGATTTCGCCAGCCAGGCACTCCTCTGCGTGCCGCGCAATCTGCCGTCACCCAATCAACCGGGTGGGGCAAAGCAGATGGCGCGGATGCTGCTACCGTTAATTGAAGCCAATAATGGCCGCTGCTTCTTCCTCTGCACGTCGCACCAGATGATGCGCGATCTGGCTGAACAGTTCCGTGCGATGTTAACGCTGCCGGTGCTACTGCAGGGGGAAACCAGTAAAGGTCAGTTGCTGAAGCAGTTTGTTGCTGCCGGCAACGCCTTGCTGGTGGCGACCAGCAGCTTCTGGGAAGGCGTGGACGTGCGCGGCGACGTGCTGTCGCTGGTGATCATCGATAAGCTGCCGTTTACCTCGCCGGATGACCCGCTGTTGAAAGCGCGCATGGAAGACTGCAAGCTGCGCGGCGGCGATCCTTTTGATGAGGTGCAGCTTCCTGACGCGGTGATCACCCTGAAACAGGGTGTGGGTCGATTGATCCGCGATGTGGACGATCGGGGCGTGCTGGTGATCTGCGATAACCGGCTGGTGATGCGTCCTTATGGCGCAGTGTTCCTCAACAGCCTGCCTCCGACCCCCAGAACGCGCGATATTCAGCAGGCGGTTGAATTTCTTAAACCGTCGGCACAACAGTAATCTGTGGCGCACTGTGCTATGCTGCGCGCCGAAAAATCTATCCCGCCAGAGGTGTGTATGTCCCCGCGTATTTTAGCGATTGATACGGCTACCGAAGCCTGTTCAGTTGCGTTGCTGAATGATGAAAACGTCACGGCCCATTTTGAGCTGTGTGCCCGTGAGCACACCCAGCGTATTTTGCCGATGGTGCAGGCATTGCTTCAGCAAGAAAACACCAGGCTTGCGGAGTTAAACGCGCTGGCCTTTGGTCAGGGGCCGGGCAGCTTTACCGGCGTCCGTATCGGCATCGGCATCGCGCAGGGCCTGGCGTTTGGTGCAGAACTGCCGATGATCGGCGTTTCCACGCTGAAAACCATGGCACAAAGTGCCTGGCGTCTGCACGGCGCGACGCGCGTGTTGGCGGCCATTGATGCCCGCATGGGTGAAGTGTATTGGGCCGAGTATCAGCGTGACGCACAGGGCGACTGGCAGGGTGCAGAAACCGAAGCCGTGCTGAAACCAGAAGCCGCGCAAGCCAGAATGGCCGCGCTGACCGGGCGTTGGGCGATGGTAGGAACCGGTTGGAAAGCCTGGCCGCAGCTGGCCGAAAACAGCGGGCTGGAGCTTACCGCTACGGACGTCGAACTGCCTTGCGCGGAAGATATGTTACCGCTGGCCGCCCTGGCTTACGCCGCGGGTCGAATGGTGGCGGTGGAACAGGCTGAACCGACCTATTTGCGTAATGAAGTGACATGGAAAAAATTGCCGGGCCGCGAGTAATCCGGGCAACTATTTATCAGGGAAGCAGTCAGAGTAATCAGTATCCTGGAGAACTTTATGCGTAAACGCGTTTTATTGCAGTTAGGTAGTCTGTTACTGGCCTCTGCACTGCTTTCTGGCTGCATGAGCGTGCCAGATTCGGTGAAAGGCACGTCTCCCACCCCACAGCAGGATTTGGTGCGGGTGATGAACGCGCCGCAAATCTATGTCGGTCAGGAATCTCGCTTCGGCGGGAAAGTGGTCAAAGTGGTGAATAAAGATGGTATGACCCGGCTGGAAATTGCCGCTCAGCGTCTTGATGACACCGCCAGACCGATATTAGGGACGCCGTCTATTGGCCGTATTTATGCCGATATCAAAGGGTTCGTCGATCCTATCGACTTCAACAATCAGATTGTCACCGTGGTCGGGCCGATAAAAGGCACCGAGAAAGGGGAAGTCGGCCAGGCGTCGTATAACTTTATTACTGTCGATGTGACCGGTTATCAGCGCTGGCATCTGACCCAGCAAATTGTCTCGCCACCACAGCCGATCGATCCGTGGATTTGGTACGGTCCACCACGCGGTAGTCGCCATGGTGGATACTGGGGACCGCCGCCGTTCGGTTACTACAATACCGGGCCAGCACAGGTACAAACTATCCTGACGGAATAGACAGATAGCAGACTCTCTTACGACCCGACGGCTTACGTCTTCGGGTCGTTTTTTATTGCCGATCTCAGGATGAGATTATTTTAGTGATGGGCTTCGCAACCTCAAAACAGATAACAGAGCAAACTGGTACGCTGAGTTAAAATAATGTTAAAAGATGCGACTGTTTGAGGCTGCGATGACAACAAATACGACTTTCCGAGGTGTTTCCTTGAATAAGGTTTGGTTAAACCGCTATCCGGCAGATGTTCCGGCAGAGATCACTGCTGACCGCTATACATCGCTGATTGATTTGTTTGAACACGCAGTTAAACGTTACGCAGACCAGCCCGCCTTCATTAATATGGGGCAGGCGATGACCTACCGTAAGCTGGAAGAGCGCAGCCGGGCTTTTGCCGCTTATCTGCAACAGGGGCTGGGCCTGAAAAAGGGCGATCGTGTGGCCCTGATGATGCCTAACCTGTTGCAGTACCCGATCGCGCTGTTTGGCATTCTGCGGGCAGGAATGATTGTGGTTAACGTCAATCCGCTTTACACCCCGCGCGAGCTGGAACATCAGCTGAACGACAGCGGTGCCAGTGCCATCGTCATTGTCTCGAACTTTGCCCACACGCTGGAAAAAGTGGTGGCCAAAACCCAGGTGAAGCACGTAATCCTCACGCGACTGGGCGATCAACTTACGCCGGCGAAAGGCACGCTGGTCAATTTTGTTGTCAAATACATCAAGCGGATGGTGCCGAAATACCATCTGCCCGATGCGATCTCCTTCCGCAGCGCGCTGCATGAGGGCTATCGCATGCAGTATGTGCGCCCGGACATCATTAACGACGATCTGGCGTTCCTGCAATATACCGGCGGGACTACCGGCGTCGCCAAAGGCGCGATGCTTACTCACCGCAATATGCAGGCGAATCTTGAGCAGACCAAAGCCACCTATGGCTCGCTGCTGAAAGAGGGCAAAGAAACGGTGGTCACCGCTTTACCGCTGTACCATATCTTCGCGCTGACGGTGAACTGCATGCTGTTTATCGATTTGGGCGGCGCAAACCTGCTGATCACCAATCCGCGTGATATTCCTGGCTTGGTGAAAGAGCTGTCCAAAGTGCGCTTCACCGCGATTACCGGCGTGAATACGCTGTTTAACGCCTTGCTGAACGATGAAGATTTCCAGAAGCTCGACTTCTCCAGCCTCAGCTTATCAGCCGGTGGCGGCATGTCGGTGCAGAAAGCGGTCGCCGAACGCTGGGAAAAGCTGACCGGGCACTATCTGCTGGAAGGTTACGGCCTGACCGAGTGCTCACCGCTGGTTTCCGTCAATCCCTACGACATTCGCTATCACAGTGGCAGCATTGGTTTGCCGGTGCCTTCCACTGACATCATGCTGGTGGATGATGAAGGCAATGAGGTCGCTGAAGGCGAGCCTGGCGAACTGTGCATCAAAGGACCGCAGGTGATGCTCGGTTACTGGCAACGGCCTGATGCAACTGATGAAGTGTTAAAAAATGGATGGCTTCGCAGCGGTGATATTGTTACCGTTGACCAGGAAGGTTTTATTCGCATTGTCGATCGCAAAAAAGACATGATCCTGGTTTCCGGTTTCAACGTCTATCCTAACGAAATCGAAGATGTTCTGATGCTGCATCCGAAAGTGCGTGAGGCTGCCGCCATTGGTGTTCCTAACGATGTGGCAGGAGAGACGGTGAAAATCTGCGTCGTGAAGAAAGATCCTTCACTGACTAAAGAAGAGCTGATCGCACACTGCAAAAAGAACCTGACGGGCTATAAAGTGCCTAAAATCGTTGAGTTTCGGGATGAGTTACCGAAAACTAACGTCGGCAAAATTCTGCGCCGTGAACTGCGTGATGAAGCGATAAAAGCGGCTAAAGCCAGCTGATTATCGCTGCGCTTTCCGAGAATGCTAAAACGCCGGTCATGCCGGCGTTTTTATTGTGATTAGACTGAGGCCGGAAAGGCCACAGCGAGAGGATCATTTTGAACTACACCATGATAACCACCAACGAGGCGCTGGCTGAACTTTGCCTGACCGCCCGTCAGTTTCCGGCGCTGGCGCTGGATACCGAATTCGTCAGAACCCGCACCTATTATCCTGGCCTTGGCCTGATCCAGATGTATGACGGCGAGAATATCGCGCTGATCGATCCGCTGCCGATCACCGAATGGGCGCCATTCCGCGATCTGCTGCTCGATGAGAAGGTGATCAAGTTCCTGCACGCTGGCAGTGAAGATCTGGAAGTCTTCCTGCATGAATATGGCGTGCTGCCGGTGCCGATGATTGATACGCAGATTCTGGCTGCCTTTATCGGCCGTCCACTTTCCTGCGGATTTGCCACCATTGTTGAATCCTTTACCGGTATCGCGCTGGATAAAAGCGAATCACGCACTGACTGGCTGGCGCGTCCGCTGACCGAGAAGCAGTGTCAGTATGCGGCCGCTGATGTGTTCTACCTGCTGCCGATTGCCCATAAGCTGCTGGCGGAAGCCGAAGAGTCGGGCAGGATTAATGCCGCACTGAACGAATGCAGCCTGCTGTGTCAACGCCGTCAAATGGTGGTGGCCCCACAAGAGGCTTACCGTGACATTACCAATGCCTGGCAACTGCGTCCGCGTCAGCTTGCTGCACTGCGTCTGATGGCGGCATGGCGGCTGGAGCTGGCACGTGAAAAGGACATGGCGGTGAATTTCGTGGTGCGCGAAGAGAACCTGTGGAAAGTGGCGCGCTATATGCCTGGTTCCCTCGGCGAGCTGGATCACCTTGGGCTTGCCGGTCAGGAAATTCGTTTCCACGGTAAAGCGCTGGTGGCGATGGTTGCTCAGGCGAATGCGCTGGAAGAGAGCGAGTTGCCGGAACCGGTCGCTAACCTGATTGATAATTCTGACTACAAGAAAGTCTTCAAAGAGCTGAAAGCGTTGATGGCGGAAGTGGCAGAAAAAGAGGGTATTAGTCAGGAGTTGTTGGCGTCACGTCGTCAGATTAACCAACTGCTGAGCTGGCACTGGAAATTAAAACCACGGGACAGAAAACCCGAGCTGATTGATGGATGGCGGGGCGAACTGCTTCACGACGGGATCGCTGAAATCCTGAAGGCATACTGACCGAGGTTTTCCCCTGCCTGAGAGCAGGGGAAAATCAGGAGCAGGAGAGGATCATTTCGGTGCTTCTTCTGCCTCCGGGAGCGTCACGTTGAGCTCCAGAATCGAAATATCATCGTCCTTTTGATCCAGCTTAACGCTCAGCATTTCCGGATCGATCTTCACGTATTTGCAGATAACTTCCAAAATATCCCTTTTCAGCTGTGGCAGATAGTGGGGCTCACTGTCGCCCCTCCTGCGCTCTGCCACAATGATCTGCAGCCGTTCCTTGGCTATATTGGCTGTCGGCTTTTTACGGGATAAAAAGAAATCGAGTAAGGCCATGGTTTATCCCCCAAACAGGCGTTTCAGGAAACCCTTCTTCTCTTCTTCAATGAAGCGGAAGGGACGTTCTTCACCGAGAATACGGTCAACGGTATCAGCATAGGCTTTGCCTGCATCGGATTCGGCATCCAGAATCACCGGCTCACCCTGGTTAGAGGCGCGCAGCACCGACTGATCTTCCGGGATCACACCCGCCAGTGGAATACGTAAAATTTCCAGCACGTCTTCCATGCTCAGCATGTCGCCACGGTTCACACGACCCGGGTTATAACGCGTCAGCAGCAGGTGCTCTTTAATCGGATCCTGACCATTTTCCGCACGGCGGGATTTGGACGAAAGAATGCCCAAAATGCGGTCTGAATCGCGAACTGAAGAGACTTCCGGGTTAGTGGTAATGATAGCTTCATCGGCGAAATACAGCGCCATCAGTGCGCCGGTTTCGATCCCTGCCGGTGAGTCACAGACAATAAAGTCGAAATCCATCTTACCGAGGTCATTCAGGATTTTTTCAACGCCATCACGCGTTAATGCATCTTTATCACGTGTCTGTGACGCAGGCAGAATGAACAGGTTCTCAGTACGCTTATCTTTGATCAGCGCCTGGTTCAGCGTGGCATCACCCTGAATCACGTTCACAAAGTCATACACCACGCGACGCTCACAACCCATAATCAAATCGAGATTACGCAGGCCGATGTCAAAGTCGATAACCACGGTTTTTTTGCCCTTCTGGGCTAAACCGGTAGCGATGGCCGCGCTGGACGTGGTCTTGCCAACGCCCCCTTTACCCGATGTAACTACAATAATGCGTGCCATAAAATGATTTCCTTAAGAAAAGAAAGGGCTCGTGAGCCTGGCTCAGTTCAGTGTCTGTATAGTCAGGGCGCCGTCTCTTAAACAGAGGCGTGACGCTTTTCCAAAAAATTCAGCCGGAATATGATCCATCATCCAGTATTCACCGGCGATAGAGACCAACTCAGCTGACAAACTGGTACAAAAAATCTGGCAATCACGGTCACCGCTGGCACCAGCCAGTGCACGGCCACGCATCATGCCATAAATATGGATATTGCCATCGGCGACCAGTTCTGCACCGGCGCTGACGCTATTGGTCACGATCAGATCGCAATTCTTGGCATAAATCTGCTGGCCAGAGCGGACTGGCGTATTGATTACCCGGGTTTTAACAGGCGGGAGTTCAGCGGGTTTAACCGGTTCAATCACCTCGACGGCTTGTTTCTGCTCTTTACCTTCCGATAACAGCGGCAGACCGGCGCGAGTAATGATGCGTTTTAACGGTTCATCTTTGCAGCCGCTGACACCAACGATATGCAGACCGGTAGAGGTGACGGCTTGTTGCATCAGTCTCCAGTTAACCTCACTGGTCAGTGAAGCTACGTTCAACACCACCGGAGCATTTTTCAGAAAGGCCGGAGCCTGATTGACTTTATCCTGAAGCGCCTGACGAACCACGTCTGGGTCAGCGTGGTGAAGGTGCACAACAGACAGAGTAAAACTGCTGCCCTTTAACTCGATTGGCGTTTGTGACATCTGTCCCGGCTCAGTCCTGTTAATTCTGGTCCCGGCTAATTTATGTCGTTAAACGAACATATAATCGCGTTGGGACAATATTCCGAAGTTCTGCAAGCATGTTATAGTTACTACTATATCCAGGCAAGTCACCATCCAGGTTAATTCGAGTAAAAAATATGTTTTGTGTGATCTACAGAAGCCCCAAGCGTGACCAGACTTATCTTTATGTCGAAAAAAAAGACGATTTCTCCCGCGTTCCTGCGGAACTGATGCAAGGTTTTGGTAAACCGCAGCTGGCGATGCTGCTGCCGCTGGACGGCACCAAAAAGCTGGCTAACGCGGATCTCACCAAAGTGAAGGCCGCGCTCGAAGAGCAGGGATTTTATTTACAGGTGCCTCCTCCAATCGAAAGTCTGCTTAAGATGCATCTGGAAAAAGAGTAAAAAAGATTAATTAGGAACTATCTGCAAAATATATCGCCGCCGCAACGGCAATCCACTGGATTTAAATTGTGGCGGCGACGGCAAAAAAAGGATGCCCGCATGAAGCTTACATCCCTCAGTAGCATTATTTTTTCCCTGTTATTGGCCGGATGCGCCAGTAAAAACAGCGCAGCCCCTGCGCCGGAAACCCCCGTTCCCGCTAAACCGCCCGCCAGCGCACCTTCCCAGGGCGGCTTTCTGCAGCAGCCCAGCAAAACCACGCTGGCTGCTTCGGGCCGCGACCCGGCTGAATTCCCCGGCTACGTCGAGCAACTGAAAGCGCAGGCGCTACAGCAAGGAATCGACCGCGCCACCGTCGATGCTGCTTTTGCCAATGTGCATTTCGTTGACCACGTAATTACCTCCGATCGGAACCAGTTAGAGAAAAAGGTTACGTTAAGCGATTACCTGTCACGGGTGATGACTGATAAGAAGAACCAACAGGGCCGTGACAATCTGCAGCTATATCAAGGGCAGCTGATGCCGGTCAGCCAGCAGACCGGCGTCCAGCCGCAATATATCGTTGCGCTTTGGGCGATGGAGAGTAGCTTTGGTAAAATTCAGGGCAGAGAAGATGTGATTTCATCGCTCTCGACGCTGGCGTTTGAAGGACGACGCGAAGCGTTCTTCACCAAAGAGCTGATTGCCGCGCTGAAAATTATTCAGCAGCAGCACATTGCGCCAGAGGAGATGAAAGGCTCCTGGGCAGGCGCGATGGGACAGAACCAGTTTATGCCAAGTTCCTTTATGCAGTACGGAGCTGATGGCGATGGTGATGGCAAAATTGATATCTGGAACAACGTCGACGATGTCTTTGCTTCCACCGCCAATTATCTGTCGAAAGAGGGCTGGAAAGCGGGCGAAAGCTGGGGTAGGGAAATTGTGCTGCCGGTTGATTTCGTGACCGGTCAGGCCGGCATCAAAGATGCACAGGCCAAAACCGTCGGCGAGTGGGAGAAACTCGGCGTGCGAATGACCAGCGATAGCGCGCTGCCAGATACCCATCAGCGTGCCTGGATTATTCTGCCGGACGATACGCCAGGCCGTGCATTCATGGTTTATGACAATTTTCGCACCATCATGCACTGGAATCGGTCTTATTATTTCGCCATCAGCATCGGCATGATGGCTGACGCTATTTCGCAATAGCGCGAAGGCAGGAATGGACAAATGGCTCAAACCGGGCCATTCACTCTCAACTCAGGCAGGGGAACAGTATGTATCAGCATCATAACTGGCAGGGCGCTTTGTTGGACTATCCGGTAAGCAAAGTGGTGTGCGTGGGAAGCAACTATGCCAAACACATCAAAGAGATGGGCAGCGCCACGCCCTCTGAGCCTGTGCTGTTTATCAAACCAGAAACCGCGATTTGTGATATCCGCCAGCCGCTGTCGATCCCGAAAGATCTCGGCGCGGTACACCACGAAGTCGAGTTGGCCGTTCTGATTGGCTCAACGCTGAAGCATGCGACCGAAGAGCATGTGGCTAAAGCGATTGCCGGTTACGGTATCGCGCTGGATTTAACCCTGCGTGATGTGCAGGCTGGCTGCAAAAAGGCCGGACAGCCGTGGGAGAAAGCCAAGGGATTTGACAACTCTTGCCCGATTTCAGGCTTTATTCCGGTCAGCGAGTTCGGGGCAGATCCGCAGAATATCGAGCTGAAGCTGGTGGTCAACGGTGAAGTGCGTCAGCACGGCAATACTGAAGACATGATCCACAAAATCCTGCCGCTGATTGCCTATATGAGCAAATTCTTTACCCTGCGCGCCGGTGACGTTATTCTGACCGGCACGCCTGAAGGCGTTGGCCCGATGGCCTCCGGTGATACGCTGGAAGTGTCTCTGGGCGGTCGTGGCGTCGCCACCCGCGTGCTGTAAGACTTGCATCTGAAGCCCGAACTGTTTATAAGGTGCGGGCTTTTACTTAAACGGGACACCGAACATGACTGATACCCCTTTCTGGCAGCGGAAAACGCTGGAACAAATGAGTGATGAGGAATGGGAATCCTTGTGTGACGGTTGTGGCCAGTGCTGTCTTAACAAGCTGCAGGATGCTGACACCGACGAAATCTACTTTACCAACGTCGCGTGTAACCAACTCAACATTAAAACCTGCCAGTGCCGTAACTATGAGCGTCGCTTCGAATATGAAGAAGACTGCATCAAGTTAACGCGCGATAATTTGCCGACTTTCTCCTGGCTGCCGCCGAGCTGTGCCTATCGGGTGCTGGCGGAAGGTAAAAATTTACCGGTCTGGCATCCTTTACGCACCGGCTCTAAATCGGCGATGCATGCCGAGCGTATTTCGGTACGTCATATTGCCGTGCGGGAAAGTGAAGTGCGGGACTGGGAAGACCATATTATTAACCGGCCTCACCGCTGAGCATAAAAAAGCCGCCGCTGAATAAACAGGGCGGGTTTTTTGATCCCACCTGAAAAGTCCGCGTTAAGCCTGAGGCTGACCCGATGGGTCGCTGCCGCCAGGCGCGCCGGGAAGTTGATGACCACCCGGTGGTGCAGGTGGCGGAGCATGCAGGTTGTCCCTTGGGGCACAGCCTGCAAGGACAGCAGAAGAGAGAGCCAGTGCCAGCACAAATACGATTCGTTTCATAACACTCCTTGGACTTTTCTTGCGTATTTTCAGCTTAGTAGCGCAATCACCATCCGACAAATATTTTGCCTGACCATGTGATTTTCAGCCACAAAAAAGCCCGCGAGAGGCGGGCTTGATCTTGCTGGGGTCGCTTAACGCTTAGCGCGAGAACAAATCCCGGCGCTTCGGCTTGAAGGGTTGCGCTATCAATACCAGCACACCCACAATCAGGTACGCGGCAAAGACCACAACTAACCACTGTGGCATGCCCAGCGTCAGAAACGTCCACAGCTTCTCGGTGCAGTCACCTGTTGCTACAAATACGGATGGCAGCCATTTATCCAGTGGCAGCCAGCCTGGGAAACGGGCGGCAAAATCACAGGTGACAAACGGGTTCGGGTGCAGCTGGATCATGGTGTGCTCCCATGAAAGGCGGACGCCTTCCCAGGCGCTGTAGAGCCACACCAGAATGGCGACCCAGCGCAGCGGAGTTTTTGGCGCAATCGCGCCGACCAGGCCAGCACCCATCACGCCAAACAGGGCACAACGCTCATAAATACACATTACGCAGGGTTTCAGCATCATGACATGCTGAAAGTAGAGTGCGGCCATTTCCAGGGCAAAAGCGGTGAAGGCCAGCAGTAACCAGGCACCACGGCCGCGGGAACAGCTATTCAGATATCGCAACATATTCATTCCATGTGAAGGGCGTTCAAACGGCAGTGTAAACTAAATGACTCACCGTGCCAGCCACAGGGGAAGAAATTTTATTGCATAAAATGACTTAAGTTAAACAGAGTGGCAATAAACCTGCTTTTGAGCGATGGCAGCGAGTAAGGCGATTCAGGACGAAAAATGGCCCGTTAAAGCGTCGGCTCTTTTTTCGGATATTTGCGGGATGGGTGCCGTTTTAGGCCAGTGGCGGTCTATGTCATCGCCAGGGCATCTGGTATGATGAGCCCAATATTTGCAGTCATGAACGCAACGGAAACAAAACGCTATGGTCATTAAGGCGCAGAGCCCTGCGGGTTTCGCTGAAGAGTACATTATAGAAAGCATCTGGAACAGTCGCTTCCCGCCGGGTTCGATTTTGCCCGCAGAGCGTGAGCTTTCTGAATTGATTGGTGTCACCCGTACTACCTTGCGTGAAGTGCTCCAACGTCTGGCACGCGATGGCTGGCTAACCATTCAGCACGGCAAACCGACCAAAGTGAATAACTTCTGGGAGACCTCCGGCCTGAGCATTCTGGAAACGCTGGCGCGCCTCGATCACGATAGCGTTCCACAGCTGATCGATAATCTGCTGTCGGTTCGCACCAACATCTCCTCAATCTTTATCCGCCGTGCGATCCGCACCTATCCGGATAAAGCCAAAGAAGTGCTGTTGACCGCGCAGAATGTAGAAGACAAAGCCGAAGCCTATACCGACCTCGATTACAGCATTTTCCGCGGTCTGGCGTTTGCCTCAGGCAACCCTATTTATGGTTTGATCCTGAACGGCCTGAAAGGGCTGTATACGCGGGTAGGACGGCATTATTTTTCCAACCCGGAAGCGCGTCAGCTGGCACGTGATTTTTATCAGCAGTTACTGACCATTTGTCAGAACGAACAGTTTGATAAAATTGTCGATTCCGTCCGTGACTACGGTCGCCGGAGCGGCGAGATCTGGCACGGTATGCAGAATACTATGCCAACGGATTTGCCCCCGCAGCGTCGTTAACAGCAGCGCAAAAAAAAGCCGGTTCAGTTGAACCGGCTTTTTTTATACGCAAAATCTACAGGGTAGAGGTGCGCGGCGGACAGCGATCGAGTAACTCGGTGCTGCCATCGTCGTTAAGCTGCTCAAGATGGATGTCAAAGCCCCACAGACGGTGTACATGCTTCAACACTTCTCTGCGGCTCTTGTCTAACGGCGCACGACTGTTAGGCACATAGCGCAGCGTCAGAGAGCGATCGCCACGCAGGTCAACATCATAGACCTGAATATTCGGTTCAAGGTTACTGAGGTTGTACTGCGCTGAAAGCTGCTGGCGAATAGCCCGATAGCCGGCTTCATCATGGATGGCAGCAATCTCGAGGAAATTATTGCGGTCATCGTCCATTACCGTAAACAGGCGGAAATCGCGCATTACTTTCGGCGACAGGAACTGGCTGATAAAGCTCTCGTCCTTAAACTCGCGCATGGCAAAGTGCATCGTTTCCAGCCAGTCGCTGCCGGCAATATCCGGGAACCAGTAACGATCTTCTTCAGTCGGTTCCTGACAGATACGTTTGATATCCTGGAACATGGCAAAGCCCAGCGCATAAGGGTTGATGCCGTTATACCACTGGCTGTTGTAAGGCGGCTGGAACACCACATTGGTGTGGCTGTGCAGGAACTCCAGCATAAAGCGTTCGGAAACTTTACCCTCGTCATACAAGTGATTGAGGATGGTGTAATGCCAGAATGTTGCCCAGCCCTCATTCATGACCTGAGTCTGTTTCTGCGGATAAAAATACTGGCTGACTTTACGCACAATACGCAAAATCTCACGCTGCCATGATTCCAGCAACGGCGCATTTTTTTCCATAAAATAGAGCAGGTTTTCCTGTGGCTCAGAAGGGTAGCGTGCGGCTTCCGCCTGCGAGGATTCCTTCTCGCGGCGCGGCAAGGTACGCCACAGCATGTTCACCTGGCTTTGCAGATATTCTTCACGGCTCTGCTGGCGAGCGGTCTCTTCCTGCAGGGAGATTTTTTGTGGACGCTTATAGCGGTCGACACCGTAATTCATCAGCGCGTGGCAGGAGTCGAGCAGTTTTTCGACTTCCTCAAGACCGTAGCGCTCTTCGCACTTGGCAATGTAGTTACGGGCGAAGATCAGGTAATCGACAATCGAACTGGCATCGGTCCAGCTGCGGAACAGGTAGTTGTTTCTGAAAAAAGAATTATGCCCATAACAGGCATGAGCCATCACCAGCGCCTGCATGGTTATGGTGTTCTCTTCCATCAGATAGGCGATACAAGGATTGGAGTTAATGACGATTTCATACGCCAGGCCTTGCTGACCATGTTTGTAGCGCTGTTCGGTTTCAATGAATTTTTTGCCGAAGGACCAGTGCGCATAGTTGATAGGCATCCCCACGCTGGAGTAGGCATCCATCATTTGCTCAGATGTGATCACTTCGATCTGATGAGGGTAGGTTTCAAGCCGGTAGAGCTTAGCGACGCGATCGATCTCTTTCAGGTAATCATCAAGCAGATCGAAGGTCCAGTCTGGTCCATCACTGAGTCGTTTGCTGTCCTTTATGGGACCGTCAAAGATAGTCGTCATAGCGCACCCCTTTTTAAAAACCGGTTTTCGACGTTACAACACGTAGCGGCAAAACATCCGTTTTCATGTCGACCTGCCGCTGCACTGCGACCGCAAAGGCAAGCCTGGAATTAAAGCCAATACCTCAATGATAGTTCACTCTCTCTGATTGCTCTGATGAATACAATGGAAATTTTCGACAGAAAATAGAGTCGCCAGGGGAAAATAATTTTAACGTCAGGTGAAATGCGAGAAATGGCTCACAAAACAGAATTATGTGCTGTATATAAGCGAAAGATCTGAACGGATCACTTTCTGCTGAGAAAAGTGAAAAATGCCTGATTTGGACTGATATGCTGCTTTCAACCGCTGTTTGGCAGTATTAAATTCCGAATATAACCGCTCATCTTCTTTTTATTACCCTTCAGAGTAAAAAACATGTGAAATATGTCAGTGCGATGTTGCTGATGTGGTTGCAGTGTTTTAAACCGTAGCACTCGCAGTAATCCAGTTAATTCCTCTTTTCTCAACGGCGGTGGTGCGGTTATGCGAGTTGTCATTCTGGGTAGTGGTGTGGTCGGCGTGGCAAGCGCCTGGTATCTGGCACAGGCCGGGCATGAAGTGACGGTGATTGACCGTCAACCGGGCGTGGCGATGGAAACCAGTGCGGGCAACGCCGGGCAGATTTCTCCGGGTTATGCCGCTCCCTGGGCTGCACCAGGCGTGCCGTTAAAAGCCATTAAATGGATGTTCCAGCGCCATGCACCGCTGGCGATCCGTCCGGATGGCAGTCGTTTTCAGCTGGAGTGGATGTGGCAGATGCTGCGTAACTGCGATATGCACCACTATCAGGAAAACAAAAGCCGCATGGTGCGGATTGCTGAATATAGCCGGGACTGCCTGAAAGCCTTGCGCCAGCAAACCGGTATTGCTTATGAAGGACGGCAGGGCGGCACGCTGCAACTGTTCCGCACCAGTCAGCAGTTTGAAAGCGCCACCAAAGACATCGCCGTGCTGAAAGAGGCCGGTGTACCTTATGAACTGCTGGAAGCGGCGCAGCTGGCGGATGCGGAGCCCGCACTTGCCACCACTCAGCATAAGCTAACCGGGGGTTTGCGCCTGCCGAATGACGAAACGGGCGACTGCCAGCTGTTTACTCAGCGTCTGGCGGAAATGGCCGCCAGCGCTGGCGTGACTTTCCGCTTTAATACCCCGGTTGATGCGTTGCTGCAGGAAGGCAATCAGATTACGGGCGTCAAATGCGGTGCTGAAACGGTGACGGCAGATGCCTATGTGGTGGCCTTCGGCTCTTACTCAACCGCGCTGTTAAACGATATCGTCAAGGTGCCCGTCTACCCGCTGAAAGGCTATTCGCTGACCATTCCGATCAAAAATGAACAGGCTTCACCGGTCTCTACCGTGCTCGACGAAACCTATAAAGTGGCCATCACGCGTTTTGACGATCGTATTCGCGTCGGCGGGATGGCGGAAATTGTTGGCTACAACACTAAGCTGTTGCCAGCCCGGCGGGAAACGCTGGAAATGGTGGTCGGCGACCTTTACCCGGAAGGTGGGCATATTGAGCAGGCGACGTTCTGGACCGGGCTGCGTCCGATGACGCCGGACGGTACGCCAATCGTTGGCCGCACGCCGCTGAAGAATCTTTTCCTCAACACTGGTCACGGAACGCTCGGTTGGACCATGGCCTGCGGTTCCGGGCAGCTGCTTTCTGATATCATCTCCGGACGCACCCCTGCCATTGCTGCAGACGATCTGTCGGTGATGCGTTATCTGCCGGGATTTTACCCGACACCGGGCCACACGCTCCACGCGGCCCGCTGATCTTCCCGTATTGAGAACCAGGAGAAGTTATGTCTCGTCCGATTGTCGCAACTGTCGACACCAGCGCGTTGCGGCATAACCTGGCGGTTGCCCGCCAGGCTGCACCTCATTCCCGTGTGTGGTCCGTGGTGAAAGCGAATGCCTATGGCCACGGTATTGACCGCGTCTGGCAGAGTTTTGCCGCTACGGATGGCTTCGCGTTGTTGAACCTTGAAGAAGCGATCCTGCTGCGCGAGCGCGGCTGGAAGAAGCCGATCCTGCTGCTGGAAGGATTTTTCCATGCTGATGAGCTGGCGATCCTCGACCAGTATCGGCTGACCACCAGCGTGCACAGCAACTGGCAGATCCAGGCGCTGGCAAAAGCGAAGCTCTCTGCACCGCTCGATATCTATCTGAAAGTGAACAGCGGCATGAATCGGCTGGGCTTTGCACCGGAGCAGGTGCAGCAGGCCTGGAACAAGCTGCGCGGTCTGGAAAATGTGGGCGAAATGACGCTGATGGCGCACTTCGCCGAAGCCGAGACCAGCGAAGGCATTGAACAACCGCTCAGACGTATTGAGCAGGCAGCCGAAGGGCTGGATTGCCCGCGTTCACTGGCGAACTCGGCCGCGACGCTGTGGCATCCTCACACGCATCATGACTGGGTTCGGCCGGGTATAATTCTGTATGGCGCGTCACCCAGCGGAAAGTGGCAGGACATCGCCAGCAGTGGGCTGCAACCGGTGATGTCGCTGAACAGCGAAATCATCGCTATCCAGAACTTAAAGACCGGTGACGGAGTCGGTTACGGTTCACGCTATCGTGCTCAGGGCGAACAGCGTATTGGCGTGGTGGCCTGCGGTTATGCGGATGGCTATCCGCGCCATGCGCCAACCGGAACGCCGGTGTGGGTCGATGGCGTGAGAACGCATACCGTTGGCGCGATTTCAATGGACATGATTACCGTGGATTTAACCCCTTGCCTGCAGGCAGGGATTGGGAGTCAGGTTGAACTTTGGGGCAGTAACATCAAGATTGATGAAGTGGCTGAAGCAGCCGGCACGGTAGGTTACGAGCTGATGTGCGCTCTGGCCACCCGCGTGCCGGTCAAAATTAGCTAGTTTTCAACGCGGTCAAAGTACCGCGTACTTTCTTACTGCTGATCCACGCCAGTGAGGTCAGCACCGCACCAATGATCATCATGGCACTGAGCGCAAACTTTTCGTTCAGCGGCAGTGCCATCGCCAGCAAGCCCGCCGATGAACCGCCTGCCATCTGAATAAATCCTGCCAGCGCCGACGCAACGCCCGCCTGCTGTTGATAAGGCTCAAGCGCATAGCTGGTGGCAGGGCCAACGGTAAACGCCAGTCCGGCTACCGAGATCGCCACCGGGAACATATACAGCGCCCAGCTGGTCTGCATCCCGGCCGGAAAAATCAGCATACCGCCCAGCATAGTCAGTGCACCTGCCGCCATCGCCAGACTGCCGATGGCCAGGCAGATGGGGCGGCCCAGCTTACGGATCATTTTATTTACCAGCACGCTGACTAACATGATCCAGAAACCGTTCGCGCCAAAGGCAATCGAGAATTGCAGTGCGGTCAGCTTGCCTTCGGTCATCAGTACCTCCGGTGCCAGCGAAACATAGGTCAGCACCATGCCCATCGCACCGGCATTGGCAAAGGTAAACGCCAGGAAGCGGGGTTCACGCAGTATCTGTGCGTACTGGCGCAAAGGGATCCCTTTCACCGCCAGTGTGCCCGCAGGACGCGTTTCCGGCAGGAAGCGCCAAATCATCAGGCCAATCACCAGCGCATAACCGGTCAGGAACCAGAAAGGCGCCCGCCAGCCATAGGCATCCGCCAGGAAGCCGCCGAGCATCGGTGCCAGCGCCGGAACGATATTTAACGCCCCATTAAGGAAGCCGTAAGCTCTGGCTGCTTCATCACCTTCCAGACGGTCACGGACGCCGCTGAAGGCCACCACAGCCGTACAGCATACGGCACAGCCCTGAACGATACGCGCGGTGAGGAATTGCGGCCAACCGGTCGCCGTCGCCGCCAGAATACTGCCCAGCAGATACAGCAACAGACCGGCAATGGCAATCGGCTTTCTGCCGAAGTTATCGACCAGCGGTCCCGCCACAATCTGACCTAAGCCCATGACCAGCAGAAACAGCGGAATGGTGGTCTGAATCGTGGTCACCGGCGTATTCAAACCGAGAGCGATATCGGGCAGTGTCGGCAGGTAGAGGTCAATGCCCAGCGGCGCCAGAAGCACCAGGCTGAGAAGAAGAAGGGTGAATTTTTGCATCGTGCGTGACGGCATCCGTTTAAAAGCAAGCCGCACAGGGTAGAGATAACGGCTGGAAAAGAAAAGGGGAGTTGGAAGAATTTTATGGAAAGGCGAGAGTCATGCCAACACGGGCGGGCATGACTCTCACTTATCTGACTGTTTTAATAAGCACCATCGCGACGCAGCACCACACCGGCTGTTTTGAACAGGATGGCGATATCGGTCCACAATGCCCAGTTCTTAACGTACCAGGAGTCAAAGTACACGCGGGTGTCGTAGTCGATATCATTACGGCCACTGACCTGCCACAACCCGGTCATGCCCGGTTTGGCCATCAGGTAGTAATCAACGTCACCGGCATAGCGCTCAAGTTCTGCTTCAATGACCGGACGCGGACCCACCAGACTCATTTCGCCCCGCAGCACGTTCCACAGCTGAGGCAGCTCATCAAGACTGGTTTTACGCAGGAACGCCCCGATCTTCGTCACGCGCGGATCGTTTTTCAGCTTAAAGTCTTTATCCCACTCAATACGTGCTTCTTCGCTGGTGGCCAGCAGTTCTTCCAGCACTTCCTTCGAGTTGGTGACCATAGAACGGAACTTCAGGCATTTAAATTTGTGACCATCCTGACCGACGCGTTCATGACCGTAAATCTTGTTACCGCCATCACGGCCCACCATCCAGCAAATCAGACCGAATGCAGGAGCCAGGAACAGCAGCAGCATAGAGGCAACCACCACGTCAAAGGTACGCTTGAGGAAACGGGAAGAACGTTTTGCCAGGTTGTTACTGACCCGCAGGATCATCACTTCATGGCTGAAGATAAAGGACATATCGGTGCCGTACAGCGGCACACCGCGCAGAGTAGGCACCACCGAAACTGAACGACACTTCTTCTTCGACAGCAGCTTCAGCCACTTATCCCGCATCCCTTGCTGCTCATATTCCATGGCCACGATAAACTGGGTGTTTTCCAGGTCAACCGTATCCCAGACAATGTCTTTCGAGGTGATGACCGGAACGCCATTCATACTTTCGGCGCCGGTATGGCCGTTGGGAGCAACAAACGCCGTGACTTCATAGCCCAGCAGCTCTTCACTTTGCAGCGCAGCATAGGCTTCGCGGGCATTTTTGCCGGAACCGATGATGATGGTTTGCTTCTGCCACTGGCCCGCCTTGAGGATGGCATGCTTAACGCTTGAGCGCAGCAGCGGCACCAATACCAGCGCGTAAGCCCAGGTGAAGCTCCACAGCATGCGGGAGAAGTCCCACTTGGAAAAGGCAATCAGCGCCAAATCAAGCAGAGAGAAAATCACCAGGGTTTTAATTATTTCTTTTAATTCAAACCAGAATGGTTTGCGGTAGGTGTAATGACGTAACCGCATCCAAAACCAGGCGGTACAAACCACCGACATAACGAATTGCGCAATGAAGCGAATTTTCACTTCCTGAGGCGGGATAAATATATCTAAGTCACCCCAAATACCTTGCACAGTAGCCGCGGATAAAAACAGGGCCAGATTAATAGAGATTAAATCTGAAAGACTTAACGTGATCTTGGCAATAATGTTTTTTCGGGTGCCGCTAAACGCACGGCGACGGTCATTCAGTACAAGAGTACTTGCCATAGTGCCTGCTCTCTTTTCTTTAAGAATCAGTAACCTGACGAGGTTAATGCACGCGTTCAGGAGTAAAGGTATTGATACTAATTCCACTAGAATCAATAAATTATTCTTGGTAGCTCGCCGCATTCAGAGCGAGAAGAACAAATGGGACAGTAATGAAACATACAGCAGCGTGAATATCACTCTGTTTCACCATGAAGCAGTAGGACGAGTATGCAGGAGTTGTTTGAGTTAGTTAATACGGGAAAATCCTAAAAGTGGCGGGAAAGTGAGCAAAATAAAATTAGGATTAATACGCGTTAACCGAAGCGGTTAAATAGAGAGAAAAGCCAGGCAGTATGACGGTTTAATAACAAAGAGAGGGTATTTAAATGAAGGCTTCACCGCCACGAAAATTCGTCACGGTGAGCAGGGCAGAAAGGATCAGGCCGGTTTTTTTAGTATCCAGCGATCCTGCTGTTTGTCATAATGCCCGATGGCCAGATCAACAGGCTCGCCGTCAATCCACGCCGGTACGCTGGTTTCACCATCCCATCCGTCCAACTGATAGCTCAGGTCGGGGTTGGTCTGACAGGGAATGCTGACGGTCTCCACATTCTGCGCATCCAGCTCTGCATCGATGATTTCATAACGGCCAATCTTGACGATATGTCCCATGATAGTCTCCTCTTTAGTCCAGACACGAACTTTAAGCGTAGACGTTAACGTCAGGAGAGCGAGCATTCAGGACCAGGATTAGTCTTTATCTTAACTATTGACCGGTTATTCTTTCTCTTCGGCTACCCGCACACCAATCTTCACAATCTCGTTGGCTTCTTTCTCTGCCACGGTCCAGATCATGTTTTTCCACTCCACCTGGTCACCCACGACCGGTGCGCCACCGATCATGCCCGCAATCAGATGGCCCAGCGTCTGCTGAACATTCGTCTCTTCATCCAGATCGATGCCGTAAATTTCAGAAACATCATGCAGTCGGGCATCGGCTTGCAGAATAAAGTCGCCGAAGAAACGTTGATCGAGCGATACCGGCGGAGACTGGCTGAAGAGTTTTCCTAACTCCGGCAGGTCTTTCTCGCGACCGATGATGCACAACACGTCGCCTTCCCTCAGGCGGGTATTGCCGGTGGGATGCAGCAGAAGATTATCGCGGAACAGCGCCGCAATCCGGGTTTCCCTCGGCATCTTCAGGTCACGTAATGCGGCACCTACGCACCATTTGTCTGCACCCAACTGGTAGACAAACTGCTCCCAGGGATTTTCTGGATGGATATCCAAACCCACGCGAGAGATTGGCGAAGCCGTAGGTGGGATTACCACGCGGGCTTTTCGCGCGGCATAGCCCAGAGAGGTGCCCTGAACCATCAGGGAAACCAACACCACAAAGAATGCGATATTGAAGAACAGCGACGCGTGCGGCAGTCCGGCCATCATTGGGAACACCGCCAGGATGATCGGCACTGCGCCTCGCAGTCCCACCCAGCTGATGAAAAAGCGCTCGCGGGTACTGAAGCCCCGGAACGGCAACAGGCCAATGTAAACGGACAGCGGGCGGGCAAACAGGATAAGCCAGGCTGACAGCATCATCGCTGGCAGTGCAATGTTCCACAGGTCTTTAGGATTGACCAGCAGCCCCAGCACCAAAAACATGCCAATCTGGCTCAGCCAGGCCATGCCGTCAAAGGTTTGCAGGATGCCGTGACGGTTACGAATAGGGCGGTTACCCAGCAGGAAGCCACACAGATACACCGCCAGAATGCCGCTGCCTTCCAGAACGGTGGTCAGCGCGAATACCAGGATGCCCCCACTAACCGCCAGCAGCGGATAAAGACCGCTGGCCAGGGAGATGCGGTTGATCAGCTGTTGCAACGCCCAGCCCCCACCGAGCCCCAGTACAATCCCCAAACCGAATTGCTGAATCAGATGAACGACAAACATCCAGTCAATGCCGGTCTGGCCTTGCTGGATCATCTCAATCAGGGTAATGGTCAGGAACACGGCCATCGGGTCGTTACTGCCGGATTCGATTTCAAGCGTCGCGCTGACGCGTTCGTTAAGGCCTTTGCCGCCCAGCAGCGAGAATACCGCTGCGGCATCGGTCGACCCAATAATGGCACCCACCAGGAAGCCATCAATCATGTTCAGATTAAACAACCAGGCCGCGGCCATGCCGGTCAGACCTGCGGTAATCAATACGCCGACCGTGGCCAGAGACAATGCCGGGCCCAGCGCCACTTTGAATGAGCTGGCCTGCGTTCGCATGCCGCCATCAAGCAGGATCACCGCTAAGGCAAGGTTACTGATCAGATAGGCGGCCGGGTAGTTATCGAAGACAATTCCGCCGATGCCATCGACGCCAGCCAGCATTCCCAGCGCAAGGAAAATCACCAAAATTGGAATACCAAGCTTTGAAGAGAAGGAACTCAGCAAAATACTCGCAGCAACCAGCACGGAACCGATGATAAACAAACTGTAAATTGCGCTGGCTTCCAAGGGGGCACTCTCCTGTAGGTGGTAAAGGCTTTCTTTAACAGTCTGTTGTAATAACCCGGTGAATGTCAAAACATCGGTGCATTTCATTTAACCAATGTGGACATTTTTCTTAAGGATAGAGAATAACGCAAAAACGAGGCGGGTAAATGCCGTTCAGTGCGCATGAAATGTGGGTTATTTACAGGATTGAATGAAAAAAGTAGAGCAAGAGGGGATTTTAGCACAGTTGAGAGGGGCAATGGTGGAGTAAAGCCAGTAAAAATCTTACTGGCTTAAGGAAAAAAGCGGCGTGATTAGTGGTTCTCTTCAGCCTGTTTGTGGAACAGTGCACGGAATACCGGGTAGATATCTTCCGGCTCGCGAATATGCTGAATAGCAAAGTTATCGAACGTGGCTTGCAGATGCTCATACTCCCGCCACAGGGTCTGGTGAGCGCGTCGGGTTATCTCGATGTAACTGTAATAACGCACCACCGGCAGGATGTTTTTAGCAAGGATCTCATGGCAAAGTGGGGAGTCATCTGCCCAGTTATCGCCATCGGACGCCTGTGCCGCATAAATATTCCATTGCGCCGGGTCGTAACGCTCTTTCACCACTTCATCCATTAACTTCAATGCGCTGGAAACGATAGTGCCGCCGGTTTCCTGCGAATAGAAGAATTCCTGCTCATCGACTTCCTTCGCCTGAGTATGGTGACGTATATACACCACATCGACATTCTTGTAGGTGCGGCTCAGGAAAAGATACAACAGGATATAGAAGCGCTTGGCCATATCTTTGGTGGCCTGATCCATCGAACCTGAAACGTCCATCAGACAGAACATCACCGCCTGACTGGAAGGCTCAGGACGCTTTTCAAAGTTTTTGTAACGCAAGTCAAAGGTGTCGATAAACGGCACGCGCTTGATCCGCGCGCGAAGCTCAGCAATCTCTTTGCGTAAACGGTCTTCTTCCAGCAACTGCGCGGGTTCGGCGTTTTCAATCTCCTTGAGGGCAGTTTCCAGTTCCCCAAGCATGCGGCGCTTACCGGCGGTCATCGCAGTACGACGAGCCAGCGAGTTTTGCAGCGATTTAACCACGCTGATATTTGCCGGCACACCGTTGGCGGTATAGCCCGCACGGTGCACTTTGTACTCGTTGAGCTGACGATGCTGATTTTTCTTCAGGTTTGGCAGCGCCAAATCTTCAAACAGCAGGTCGAGATATTCATCTTTGGAGATATTGAAGACAAACTCATCTGAACCCTCACCGTCCTGACTGGCATTGCCCTGACCACTGCCACCACCGCCGCTGCCACCCTGAGGGCGCTCGACGCGATCGTTTTGCACAAAATGGTCGTTGCCAGGATGGACGCGATGGCGCTGGCCGCCGCGGCCCTGATGGAAACTCGGTTCATTAATGTCATCAATGGGAATAGAAACGGATTCGCCGCTTTCGACGTCAGTTACCGAACGCTTATTGATGGCCTCGGAGATCGACTGTTTTATTTGCGACTTGTAGCGGCGCAAGAAACGCTGGCGATTCACCGCGCTCTTGTTTTTGCCGTTGAGACGCCGATCGATAAAATAGGCCATAACTCCCCCAAACATCGTTGCAAGCAGGGTCGGATTTTACCGACCCCTTGTAAAAAACTTCTCAGGCAACTATCAGGATGATTTTCTGACGCGCAGATACCATTCGCACAGCAGGCGAACCTGTTTGCGGGTGTACCCTTTTTCCATCATGCGATCAACGAAATCATCGTGCTTTTTCTGCTCATCCGTAGAGGTTTTAGCGTTAAAGGAAATGACCGGCAACAGCTCTTCGGTGTTAGAGAACATTTTCTTCTCAATCACCGTCCGCAGTTTCTCGTAACTGGTCCAGTTCGGGTTGCGGCCGCTGTTATGAGCGCGGGCACGCAGCACAAAGTTGACGATTTCATTACGGAAGTCTTTAGGATTACTGATCCCCGCAGGCTTCTCGATTTTTTCCAGTTCCGCATTCAGTGATTCACGGTCAAACAGCTGGCCGGTATCCGGATCGCGGTATTCCTGATCCTGGATCCAGAAATCTGCGTAGGTGACATAACGATCGAAAATGTTCTGCCCGTATTCAGAATAGGATTCCAGATAAGCCGTCTGGATCTCTTTGCCAATAAACTCAGCGTATTTCGGGATCAGATAGCCTTTCAGGTGCTCAAGAAGCTTCTCGGACTGCTCCTGTGGGAACTGCTCACGTTCAATCTGCTGTTCCAGAACATAGAACAGATGTACCGGGTTTGCTGCGACCTCGGCATGATCGAAGTTGAACACCCGCGAGAGGATTTTAAAGGCAAAACGCGTCGACAGACCGTTCATGCCTTCGTCCACACCGGCGTAGTCGCGGTACTCCTGATAGGACTTGGCCTTCGGATCGGTATCCTTCAGGCTTTCGCCATCATACACCCGCATTTTAGAGTAGGTGCTGGAGTTTTCCGGCTCTTTCAAGCGTGAAAGAATCGAGAAGCGAGCCAGGGTTTCCAGGGTGCCCGGCGCGCAAGGCGCATGGGTCAGCTCACTGTGATCCAGCAGTTTGGTGTAGATCTTGATCTCTTCAGAGACCCGCAGGCAGTAAGGCACCTTGACGATATAAACACGGTCAAGGAACGCTTCGTTGTTTTTGTTATTACGGAAGGTGACCCACTCAGATTCGTTGGAGTGCGCCAGGATAATCCCGTTAAACGGCAGGGCGGAAATCCCCTCAGTCCCGTTATAGTTACCTTCCTGAGTCGCGGTCAGCAGTGGGTGGAGCACTTTGATCGGGGCTTTAAACATCTCCACGAATTCCATGATCCCCTGGTTCGCCCGGCACAGTGCACCAGAGTAGCCGTAGGCATCAGGATCGTTTTGCGCGTGGTTTTCGAGTTTACGGATATCAACTTTACCGACCAGCGCGGAAATGTCCTGGTTGTTCTCATCACCAGGTTCAGTTTTGGCAATCGCCAGCTGTTCAAGAATGGACGGCCAGACTTTCACCACCTTAAAGCGGGAAATATCACCGCCAAAATCGTTCAGGCGTTTTGCCGCCCAAGGCGACATGATGGTGCCAAGGTAACGACGAGGCACGCCATACTCTTTCTCAAGAATATTGGCATCCTCCTGCGGATTAAACAGGCACAGCGGATGGTCATTGACCGGGCTGCGCTCGCCATCGGCACTGAGGACATAAATAGGCACTCGCTGCATCAGCGATTTCAGTCGCTCTGCCAGAGAGGATTTACCGCCACCCACCGGACCCAGCAGATAGAGGATCTGTTTCTTCTCCTCTAAACCCTGAGCGGCATGTTTAAGATAGGAAACGATCTGTTCAATCGCTTCTTCCATACCGTAGAACTCTTCAAAAGCAGGGTAGCGTGCAATGACACGGTTAGAGAACAGGCGGGAAAGGCGTGGCTCCTGAGCAGTATCAACCATTTGTGGCTCACCAATAGCCATTAACAGTCTTTCTGCCGCGTTTACGTATGCACTGCGATCCTGCCGACAAACGGTAAGAAATTCCTGCAGTGTGAACTCTTCGTCCTTGGCAGCTTCGTAACGCTGACGATAGTGATCGAATATATTCATAGCGATGCCCGTCCTTTCTTTTTTAGCACAGGTACCAGGAGCCGAATTGAAGTTAGCCCCTGAAGGAACTTATCAATGAGTACAGCAACCCTTATGCCAACCTGACGTTTTTTTATCGGGATACACAAAAATCAGGGTTACTTTGACCGGTAAAAATTAGCTTCTTTCAATAAAGCGTAGTTGGCATTTAAGAAATTTCCTGACCCCCAGGTTATTTTCAATGATATTTCAATAACAAAGTCAGAATCCGGGACAGCGATAACCTTGTCTGATGCGGGTTAGCCGAATTTTGTAAATAAGCCAAAACCCTCAATGAGCGTCCCACCCCCTAAAATTGATTCTACGTGCTACAGAACGTGTAAATTTTTAACCAAAGCCCGGTTGACTGATAAACTAGCCTCTTGATTGTTATATTTATGGAATGAATTAATTGTGAACTATTTCAAAGTTAGCGCGCTTGCTGTGCTTTTACCTTGCTCTTTTGCTGCCTTCACGGCAACGGCCAACCCGCTTACCCTTGGTGCCTCGGTGATTTACAGCCAGAGCCCGTATAAAGGAGGCGAGGGGCGTTACTACCCATTCCCTATTGTTAACTACGAAGGCGACAGCTTCTATGTCCGCAGCCTGACCGCCGGTTATTACCTGTGGAAGGACCAGCAGGATCAGCTTTCTCTGACGATCCTCGGTTCACCGCAAAACTTCGATCCCGATGACACCAAAGACAAGCGTCTGAAGGCGTTAGATAAACGCCATATGACCATGATGGGCGGTGTGACTTACCGTCATACGGCGGATTGGGGGATTGTGCGTACCGTGTTGGCTGGCGATCTGCTGGGCAACAGTGATGGCTTCATTTGGGATGCAACCTACCTTTATCGCTTCCAGTTTGGCGATCTGAGCCTGACGCCGGGCATTGGTGCGCTTTACAGCAGCGACAACCAGAATGACTACTATTATGGTGTGTCGAAGAGCGAATCACGTCGCAGCGGGCTGAGCAGCTATCAGGCTGATGGCAGCTGGAACCCGTATCTGGAACTGACGGCGGCCTACAGCATCAACCAGAGCTGGAACGCCACGCTGTCTGGACGCTATACCCGATTAAGTTCTGAAGTGAAAGACAGTCCAATGGTGGACAATAATTCTCAGGTCACAATCTGGACCGGAGTCAGTTACACCTTCTGATCCGCTTTCATTGCACTAAATAAGGGCGCTTTGCGCCCTTTTGCACGATTGTGGCGATCAAAATCAGTGCAGGAGGTTCAAATGAGCAAATCCGTTATTTTTTCCGGTGATTCCCGTATACCTGCCATCGGTCAGGGAACCTGGTACATGGGCGAAAACGCCAACCAACGCAAACAAGAGGTCGCTGCATTACAGGCCGGTCTCGAGTTGGGCCTGAAGCTTATCGACACGGCGGAAATGTATGCCGAAGGCGGTGCCGAGGAAGTGGTGGGTGAAGCGCTGCAAGGCCGACGCGAAAGCGCCTGGTTAGTATCAAAGGTCTACCCGTGGAATGCCGGTGCTGTCGATGCGGTAGACGCCTGTGAAAGAAGCCTGCGGCGTTTAAAGACCGATTATCTGGATCTTTATCTGCTGCACTGGCGGGGAAATGTGCCGCTGGAGGAAACCATCCTTGCAATGCAGTCGCTACAACGTCAGGGAAAAATTTTACGTTGGGGAGTGTCGAATTTTGACAGCGACGATTTGAGCGAGTTGTTGTCAGAGGAGGGCGGCACGGACTGTGCGGCAAATCAGGTCCTGTATCACCTCGCATCACGCGGGATCGAATACGATCTTATTCCAGACTGCCAACAGCAGCAGATACCCATAATGGCCTATTGCCCGCTGGCTCAGGCAGGGAAACTACGCCATGCACTGCTCACGCACCCGGTGCTTACGGCAATTGCACAACAAAAGGGCATCAGCGTGGCTCAGGTATTGTTGGCTTGGGCGATCCGTAAAGAAGGGATAGTTGCTATTCCTAAAGCCAGTTCGATAGCGCATGTCGCTGAAAATGGCGCTGCGCTGGAGGTGACGTTAAGCAATGAAGAGTTGGGGATGATCAATCAGGCTTTCCCACCACCGACAGAAAAAATGCCGTTAGACGTGGTTTAAACACGCCAGGGGAAGAGTGATTTCCCCTGGGTGCGTCTGCATGACTTATCAACTACCTTTTCGTACCCGGATCGTCGCGGCAAGGCGCGAAGGGGATTCCCCAGCGCTGACCATCGGCTGAGAAATATGGGCCGTCTCAACACAAACCATCGTTTTGTAACCTTCGTTCGCCATATCTCCCATACTGCAGGAGAGTTCCGGACCCGGATTCCAGGTGACAACGTCACTTTGATGGTGGTGATAAACTTCAATTACTCGCTTACCGATTTTGTCGTTGATAACGCTACAATCTTCCGGTTGCGTATGAATACGGTCAACACGATCGGGATAGGTTTGTTTGCCGTCCGGTGAGCTGCCGACGCTGC
Organism: Erwinia sp. QL-Z3; assembly: GCF_004551645.1. Lineage (NCBI taxonomy): Bacteria > Pseudomonadati > Pseudomonadota > Gammaproteobacteria > Enterobacterales > Erwiniaceae > Erwinia > Erwinia sp. QL-Z3. The sequence goes on along the minus strand of NZ_CP037950.1, from coordinate 4,034,722 downwards.
CGTTAGCCACTTTATCGATAAAGCTGTTACCTAAGCCAGTCACTTCCACACCGTCAATATCGGCTACGCAGAAATAGCTGTGCAGGGCAGCAGTCGCCTCGAAGTCACCGTGGGCTTCCAGTTCAATCTCACAACGGTCAGCAAAGCGGAAACGGGCAAACAGCGTGAAGTCATGCGGCCACAACTTTTTCGTCTGCTCATTACTTTCCAGCACCAGCGTCAGCATCACGCTGTCGTCGTTTTCATCATGCGCCGACAACGTCCAGGGAAGCGTTCGGGCGAAACCGTGCGCCGGTTCACCTGCCGGACCGAACCATGGCCAGCAGATCGGCACGCCACCACGAATCGCTTTGCCGGCCGTCCAGGCGGTTTTCTCGCTCAGCCAAATCACCGGCTTTTCGTCAGCGGGCTGCCAGGCTATCAGCTGGGCACCCTGTAGGGTGACGGCGGCACGAACTTTAGGATGTGCGATCACCACAACGGGCAGGTCGCCAATTTTTCGCTGGGAAATATAGGGCGTTATCTGGGTAATAACCGGAAGCGAAAAGATTTTTTCGTTCATCTGTTTTCCTTAGCGTCAGCCAAAAAAAAGGGCGACCGTAGTCGCCCTCATCATCAGTTCACGTCGCTTATTTAGCGATGTGAGCAACCAGGTCCAGGACCTTGTTGGAGTAACCAGTTTCGTTATCGTACCAGGAAACCAGTTTGACGAAAGTGTCGCTCAGTGCGATACCGGCTTTCGCATCGAAGATAGAAGTCAGCGTTTCACCGTTGAAATCGGTAGAAACCACTTCGTCTTCGGTGTAGCCCAGAACGCCTTTCATTTCGCCTTCAGCGGCGGCTTTGATTGCTGCACAAATTTCTTTGTAAGAAGCAGGCTTAGCCAGACGTGCAGTCAGGTCAACAACGGAAACGTTAGGGGTAGGAACGCGGAACGCCATACCCGTCAGTTTGCCGTTCAGCTCAGGGATCACTTTACCTACTGCTTTAGCAGCACCGGTAGATGAAGGGATGATGTTCTGAGATGCGCCGCGGCCGCCGCGCCAGTCTTTGTGAGACGGGCCATCAACGGTTTTCTGAGTTGCGGTAGTTGCGTGAACAGTGGTCATCAGTGCTTCAACGATGCCGAACTTGTCGTTGATAACTTTAGCCAGTGGTGCCAGGCAGTTAGTGGTGCAAGATGCGTTAGAAACGATATCCTGGCCAGCGTAAGATTTGTGGTTTACGCCCATCACGAACATTGGGGTGTCATCTTTCGATGGACCAGTCAGCACGACTTTTTTGGCGCCAGCTTCAATGTGTTTACGCGCGGTTTCGTCGGTCAGGAAGATACCTGTTGCTTCAGCAACAACATCAACACCGATTTCGCCCCACTTCAGGTTAGCTGGATCACGTTCAGCGGTAACACGGATGGTTTTGCCGTTAACAACCAGATGGCCGTCTTTAACTTCTACCGTGCCGTCGAAACGACCGTGAGTAGAGTCATACTTCAGCATGTAAGCCATGTACTCTGCGTCCAGCAGATCGTTGATTGCAACGATTTCTACATCAGAACGCTGCTGAGCAGCACGGAAAACGATGCGACCGATACGGCCAAAACCGTTGATACCTACTTTGATAGTCATATATTCCACCAGCTGTTGTTAGTGAATAAAAGGTTGGCTGTAAAATTACAAAAACCTTACCAGGCGTCAAGCGGAATCGCTTCAATAGTTGCGACAAATCAAACCTTCACACAGGAATATTCGTCAAAAAGCACATTCCGTGACCACCACTAAACCTTGATCTTGGGTCGTCTTGCCCGAATATAAAGGGGTGATGAATTCAAAGGGTGATCTGAATCACATTTTCGTCTTCGGATCACTTTCAGACTCCGCCTGAGAAGAAAAAAAGCCCTGACGTTGTTAAGTATTTGTTAGAATACTAGCCGATATTTTCAGTTTCACACTGCCAGAGACCCCTAAAATGGCTAAAGACCCGAACGAATTTACTCCAGAGACCGACCTGAACGAGATGCAGCGCTATGTGACGCAGCAGCGTGGCACCGAGCCGCCTTTCTCAGGCAAGCTGTTACACAACAAAGGCGAGGGGATTTATCACTGCCTTGTGTGTAATTCACCGCTGTTCCTGTCGGAATCCAAATATGATTCTGGCTGCGGCTGGCCGAGTTTTTACCAGCCTTATCATGATGATTCTATTAAGTATATTGAAGATGAATCTCATGGTATGCAGCGCATTGAAATCCGCTGTGGCAACTGTGATGCCCATCTGGGACATGTGTTCCCGGACGGCCCACAACCAACTGGCGAGCGCTATTGCGTGAACTCCGCGTCGTTAAGCTTCTCCGACGACGATGGTAATAACATTAAGGGATAACGGCGATGGAACTTGATGAGATGATCGGCACGCTGACCCCGGAAGTCTATCAACGGTTGGTGACCGCGGTTGAAACCGGGAAATGGGCCGATGGCGTCGCGCTTACGCCAGAGCAGAAAGAGAACAGCCTGCAGTTAGTGATGCTCTGGCAGGCTCGCCATAACGATAATCCGCAACATATGAGTGTGGGTAAGGGCGGCGAGATGGTGATGAAGAGTAAAAAACAGCTCAAAGAAGAGTTTGGCATCACCGATGATCACGTGACTCGCATCAAGCTCCAGTAATTATTCCTGCAGGAATAAGCTGCGACGAAGGGGCTCATTGTGGCCCCTAAAATGCCACTGACGACGTTTGAGGGGATCTTTAAAGAACGATCGCCCCTTTAGTCGCCATTTCTTCCAGAGCGCGTTCAGCGTCGCCTGCGGCCAGGTTTACACCCCGACAGCCGGCAGAGAGCACCGTGACGGTATAGCCCAGCGCGAGCGCGTCCAGCACGCTGTACTTCACGCAGTAATCCGTCGCCAGCCCCATCACGGTCAATGCGGTAATCCCCTGCGCTTTTAATACGCTATCCAGACGCGTTTTCTTGCGCCGGCCGTTATCAAAAAAACCACTGTAACTGTCTATCAGGGGATCGTCACCCTTGTAGACACGCTCAGTGATATAGCGTTGCTCCAGCGCTGGATGTAGCTCCGCACCATAGCTGTGCTGGATACAATGATCGGGCCACCAGACCTGCGGCAATCCCGCCAGTTCGCCTTCGGTCCAGGGTTGATGTCCTGCATTCGACGCAAAGCTGCCGTGACTGGCAGGGTGCCAGTCAATCGTGGCTACCACAGGCTGCTGTCGCTGGCTGAACTCTGCCGCATACAGGTTGGCAATCGCGAGGGTGTCATCGCCATCCTTCACCGCCAGCGCGCCACCGCTGCAAAAGTCATTCTGTAAGTCAATCAGAAGCAGAGCCTGCCGGGTAGCCATCATTTTTTATCACTTCTCGTCAGGAGTCAGTTCACCGCGCAGATTGAGCTGCATCAGTCGCCGCACCTCATCACTGGAGAGGTTCTGGCTGAGCAGGAAGTGCAGCTTGGTCAGCGTCGCTTCCACCGTTAAATCATAGCCACTGATCACACCCGCCAGCGCCAGCGCATTGCCCGTGGCGTAACCGCCCATATTCACTTTACCGGACATACACTGCGTCAGGTTTACCACCACAATGCCCCGCGCGGAAGCTTCTTTCAGTTCTTTCAGGAAAGCCGGGTTCTGTGGGGCATTGCCGACGCCATAAGAGCGCAGGATCAGTGCCTTCACCGGTTGTAGCAGGAAGTTGCTGACCACGTCCGAGGAAATACCCGGATAGATGGTGACTACACCAATCGGCTGAGGGGTAATCGGATGAACGATTAATTCGCCATCCCTGGTAGGTGCGGGTGGTGTATTAAGGCGACGAATATGAATACCGGCTTCCAGCAAGGGAGCCAGATTCGGTGAAGCAAAGGCGTTGAATCCATCGGCATGTGCTTTGGTGGTACGGTTTCCGCGGTACAGGGTGTTGTTGAAGAACAACGCCACTTCATTAATTGGATAATTAGCGGCGACGAAAAGGGCGTTTAGCAGGTTTTGCTGCCCATCCGAACGCAGCTGTTCAAGCGGAATTTGTGACCCTGTCACGATTACCGGCTTGGCAAGATTCTCCAGCATAAATGACAATGCCGAAGCAGTGAACGCCATGGTGTCGGTGCCATGCAGGATCACAAAGCCGTCGTATTGATCGTAATTTTTACGAATATCATCCGCAATCGATTGCCAGTCCAGCGGCGTCATGTCTGAAGAATCAATCAGCGGCTGGTATTCATGAATGGTGAAGTCGGGCATTTCGGCGCGATGGAACTCTGGCATATTGGCCAGCTGTTGCTGCAAATGTCCGGAAACAGGGATGAAGCCCTGATCGGAACGCTGCATGCCAATGGTTCCGCCGGTATAGGCGACGTAAATAGATTTCTTTTGCATGAATTCACTCAGGCTTGCCGAAAAGGCGAAGTATAAGGGGAAAGAAGAGGAAAAGCAGCCCGACCAGATGGCCGGGCTGGATGTTTTATTTCACCTGCGCGCAGGTCAGGCACATCGCATAGCGGTTTTGCGGATCGTTCAGGTTATCAAACAGACCCGGCTGGTTTCTCATTGACGCCATTACGTCGACCATCGGTGCCGGCATCCAGGCCTTAAGGGTTTCAGGCAGTGCGGCACGCACAGATACGTCCATCTGGCTGAACAGCAGATCCATAAAGTTTGGATCGTCCTGATACCAGCTCAGTTTGGCGTCCTTCAGTTTTGCCAGCTCGGCGGCTTTGGCGACGGCATCGTCGAAATCACCCATCGCATCCACCAGACCGTTAGCCTTGGCATCCGTACCCGTCCAGACGTGGCCCTGAGCAATCTGATCGATCTGCTCTGGCGTCTTGTTACGGGAATGAGCGACCAGACCGAGGAAGTTCTTATAGCCGTTCTCGATGCTCATCTGCATCATCTGCTGCACTTCCGGCGGTAACGCCTTAGTGGTAGAAATATCAGCCAGAGGCGAGGTGGACACGCCATCGGTGTGCACGCCAATTGAATCCAGCGTGTTCTCAACGGTGTTAATCACGCCGAAGATGCCGATAGAGCCGGTCAAGGTGCTTGGGCTGGCGATGATGTAGTTAGCTGGCGTGGAAATCCAGTAACCACCCGATGCCGCCATGCCACCCATGGAAACCACCACCGGTTTCCCGGCTTCTTTCGCTGCTGCCAGCTCTTCACGGATCGTTTCGGAGGCCGTCACGCTGCCGCCTGGGCTGTTGACGCGGAAGACAATCGCTTTGATTTTAGGATCAAGGCGGGCTTCACGGATCTCCATGGCCGTCGTGTCGCCACCGACGCTACCCGCGGTTTCGTCACCATCCATGATGGCGCCGCTGGCCATGATCACCGCGATATTGCCGTCTGTTGAGCCGTTATCCTTCACCTGGTAATCGTAGATGCTGGTGCCTTTGTAATCTTTAGCCTGCTTATCCCAGCCGAAAATTTTGGTCAGCTGTTGATCGACCAGCGAGCGGGAAGCCAGTTCATCAACCAGTTTGCTGTCTTTGGCATACACCGCAGTATCGCCGCCGACTTTTTGCAGTCCATCCAGCACGCCCTGCGCGCCAGGGAACAGCTGTTCCGGCGTAATCTGGCGGTTAGCCGAAACGGTATTGAGGTAGTTCTGCCACAGCTCACCAATCCAGCGGCTGTCTGCATCACGGGCAGCAGGGGACATATCGTCACGCAGGAAAGGTTCAACTGCGGATTTATAGGTACCGACACGGAAGACATGTGAGCTGACTTTCAGCTTATCCAGCAGCGATTTGTAGTACAGGCCGTTAGTGGCAAAGCCGTGAAGGTCAACGGTTCCCTGCGGAGAAAGGTAGATTTTGTTGGCGAAGCTGGCGAGATAATATTGCGCCTGGCTGTAGCTGTCGCCGGTGGCATAAATCTGCTTGCCGCTGTCACGGAATTCGCGCAGCGCTTTGCCGATGTACTGCAGGGAAGGCTGATCGGCCCCGGCGAAGTCACGCAGATCTAACACCATACCGGTGATATTGGCGTCACCTTTGGCCTGACGGATGGCATCGACAACGTCAAACAACGAGTTCTCTTTCAGCTTGTCGCTGCTGGAGCCCAGTAACTGACGCCCGATCTTACTGAGCTTATTGCTGACGGAAGGCTTATCAACCACCACGCCATTCAGATCAACAATCAGCGCACCTTTTTGCGGTTCCGCAGGGGTTGAAGAGCTGCTGAACTGGAAATAGATGCCCGTGCAGATCAGGATCAGCACCACTAAAAACAGGTTGAGAATAAATTCCCGGACGAAATTCAGTAATCGCCAGGTCCATTTAAAAAATCCAGCGATAAATCGCCACAAAGTGCGCATATTATCTCCATAATCGCGATAAAAAAGCCCGGAAAAGGGGCGATGCCAGCGGGCTGAGCGGCCCAAACCGGGTGGGAATGCTGACATCCTAAATAGCAGGGGCCAAATTGTCAGCAGGAAAAAGCGGAATGCTGTAACAAATCATCATCCTGTGCTAGTTTCAGCTAAATGAAACTCATTATCAGGAGGAATTATGGACGCTCTGGATTTATTGGTTAACCGCCGTTCCGCGTCACGTTTAAGCGAGCCGGCACCCGCCGGAGAGGCCCTTGAGAACATCATGCGAGCCGGCATGCGCGCACCAGACCACGGCACGATGCAGCCATGGCGTTTTATCGTCATCGAGAATGAAGGCCGTGAGCGTTTCAGCGCATTACTGGAAAATGCTGCGCGTGAAGATCGCATGGAAGAGAAGGCGATTGAAAAAGCGAAGCAGTCGCCTTTCCGTGCACCGATGATCATCACCGTGGTGGCACATTGTGAAGAGAACGCGAAGGTTCCGCATTGGGAACAGGTTGTCTCAGCAGGCTGTGCGGTGATGGCCATGCAGATGGCGGCTCTTGCTCAGGGCTTCAACGGCATCTGGCGCAGCGGTGCCTGGACTGAGCATCAGGATGTGCGTCAGGCATTCGACTGTCGCGAGCAGGATGTGATTGTCGGTTTCCTCTACCTTGGCACGCCGCAGCTAAAATCTTCCACCACGGTTATTCCTCCCGATACGGCGCCATTTATCCGTTATTTCTGAGTGACAACGCTCTTCTGAACGGTCAGGGTGAACGCCAGCCCTGATTTTTGTCGGGATAATGAGCGAACGGTCGCGGAAAAATACCCTGAGACTTACTCCCGCCAGACGAAAGCGCTACCATATTGCCGGTAAACCAGGAGGGAGGTTGCCCATGAGTGAGAACGCGATACGCCTGACGCAGTACAGCCATGGCGCTGGCTGCGGCTGTAAGATTTCACCCAGCGTGCTGGAGACCATACTGCACAGCGATCATCCGCTGCGCAGCGATCCCAATCTGCTGGTGGGCAACGAAACGCGGGATGACGCGGCGGTCTACGATCTGGGGAACGGCACGGCGGTGGTCAGCACCACCGACTTCTTTATGCCAATCGTCGACGATCCGTTCGATTTTGGCCGTATCGCCGCGACCAATGCCATCAGTGATATCTACGCGATGGGCGGTAAGCCAATTATGGCAATTGCGATCCTTGGCTGGCCGCTGGACAAGCTGGCGCCTGAAATTGCCCGAAAAGTGATTGAAGGGGGGCGCAGCGTCTGTGCCAGGGCTGGGATTTCACTGGCGGGCGGTCATTCCATTGACGCACCCGAGCCGATTTTTGGTCTTGCCGTCACCGGCGTGATCGCACCTGATAAAGTGAAAAAGAACAGCTCTGCGCAGGCCGGCTGTAAACTCTTCCTCACGAAACCGCTTGGCATTGGCGTGCTGACCACCGCGGAAAAACGCGCAAAACTTAAGCCTGAACATCAAGGGCTGGCAACGGAAGTGATGTGCCAGCTGAACAGCGCGGGCGCGGTTTTCGCCGACATCGACGGGGTAACCGCGATGACTGACGTGACCGGCTTTGGCCTGATGGGCCACCTCAGCGAGATCTGCACCGGCTCCAACCTGCATGCCAATGTCTGGTTTGATCGGGTGCCAAGACTGGCTGGCGTCGACGAATACATTGCGCAAGGCTGCGTGCCGGGCGGCACGGACCGTAATTTTGCCAGCTACGGCCATTTATTGGGCGCAATGCGTGACGAACAGCGTAAACTGCTATGCGATCCCCAAACCTCAGGTGGCCTGCTGTTAGCGGTCAGACCTGAAGCGGAAGCGGTTGTTATCGAAAGCGCCGGGGCAATGGGGATCACCCTCACGGCTATCGGGGAACTGCTGCCGGCTAGTGCCGGACGTGCGTTAATTGAATTAGTTTCCTGAAGGAAGTCACTGCCGGATGCGTTTGTTTATTGCCGAAAAACCCAGTCTTGCCCGCGCTATCGCGGATGTCCTCCCTAAACCTCATCGCCGGGGCGACGGCTTTATTGCCTGCGGCCAGGATCAGATGGTCACCTGGTGCGTCGGTCACCTGTTGGAGCAGGCGCAACCAGACAGTTACAACAGCCGTTTTGCGCGTTGGTCACTGGCCGATCTGCCCATCGTGCCGGAAAAATGGCAGCTAAAACCGCGTCCCTCAGTGGCAAAACAGCTGAACGTCATTAAAGGCTTGCTGGAGCAGGCGACGGAAGTGGTTCACGCAGGTGACCCGGACCGTGAAGGTCAGCTACTGGTGGACGAGGTGCTGGACTATCTGTCTCTGCCGCCGGAAAAGCGCGCCAATGTTCAGCGCTGCCTGATTAACGATCTCAATCCCTCCGCCGTGGAGCGTGCCGTCAGCCGCTTGCGCGAGAATAAAGAATTTATCCCGCTGTGTGTTTCCGCCCTGGCGAGAGCACGGGCCGACTGGCTGTACGGCATCAACATGACGCGCGCCTACACTTTGCTGGGCCGTAACGCCGGCTACGATGGCCTGCTGTCCGTGGGACGTGTCCAGACGCCCGTTCTGGGGCTGGTGGTTCGCCGTGATGAGGAGATCGAAAACTTCATCGCCAAAGACTTCTTTGAAGTCAAAGCCCATATCGTCACACCGAAAGATGAACGCTTTGTTGCCTTATGGCAGCCCAGCGATTCTTGTGAACCCTATCAGGATGAAGAAGGGCGTTTGCTGCACCGTCCGCTGGCGGATCATGTGCTGGCGCGGATTGGTGGTCAACCGGCCAATGTCACCAGCTATAACGATAAAAGAGAGAATGACACCGCACCCTTGCCGTTCTCCCTTTCCAGCCTGCAGATTGAAGCCGGGAAACGCTTTGGCATGAGCGCACAAACGGTGCTGGATACCTGCCAGAAGCTGTATGAAACCCACAAGCTGATCACCTATCCACGTTCCGACAGTCGCTATCTGCCCGATGAGCACTTTGCCGGACGCCATGCGGTACTCAACGCCATCAATGCCCATCAACCCGATCTGACGCCGCCCGCGGATTTTGACAGCGATCGCCGTAATCGCTGCTGGGATGACAAAAAGGTCGATGCTCACCACGCTATCGTCCCGACAGCCAGAAGTTCTCAGGTCAGGCTGACCGAGAACGAAAGCACGATTTATCGTCTGATTGCCACGCAATACCTGATGCAGTTCTGCCCTGATGCCGTGTACCGCAAATGCGTGATCGAGCTGGATATTGCCGGCGGGAAATTTGTCGCCAAGGCTCGCTTCCTGGCGGAGGCCGGCTGGCGATCGCTGTTGGGCAGTAAAGAACGCGATGAGGAAAATGACGGCACGCCGCTGCCGGTGGTTGCCAAAGGTGACGAGCTGTTATGTGAACGGGGAGAAGTGGTAGAGAAGCAGACTCAGCCGCCGCGACCGTTCACCGATGCGACCTTATTATCTGCGATGACCGGCATTGCGCGATTTGTTCAGGATAAAGATCTAAAGAAAGTGCTGCGTGCGACCGATGGTTTAGGGACAGAAGCTACGCGCGCCGGGATTATTGAATTGTTGTTCAAGCGCGCCTTTTTGTTTAAAAAAGGGCGCTATATTCACTCCAGTCCCGCCGGGCGGGCGCTGATCCACTCGCTGCCAGAAATGGCGGCGCGTCCCGACATGACCGCCCATTGGGAATCCACGCTGACTAAAATCAGTGAAAAGCAGTGCCGCTACCAGGACTTTATGTTGCCGCTGGTTGAGACGCTGCATAATCTGATTTATCAGGCACGGCAGCAACCTGCTGCGCATGCCTTCCGTGGGCTTCCGGCGGCTGAACCGAAAAAGCCGCGCCGTAAGGCGACTAAAGCGAAGGAAACTGAGTGATGAAATTATCAGGCGCATTAATGCTGGCCGGGATGTTGCTGGTGAGCCCATTGCATGCCGCCGGTGAGGGCTGGAATCTCGGCACTGGCCACGGCAATAACGGCGGTAATCATAGCGGTAACAATCAGGGAAATAACAGCAACAGCCCGAATGCGGATGTGGTGGTGGATATGCCGCCGGAAGTCTGGACGCAAGGGCAGAACAACAATCAGCCGCCGTGCAATACCTGCTGCACCTACGAAAATCGGAGCTATACCGAAGGATCGGTGGTGAAGATGGAAGGGGTGTTATTACAGTGTTCGCGGGATGAAAAATCTTACGGGACTAATAACCTGATCTGGAAAACCATCAAGTAATCCACCGTTAAGCATTCTGAGATAGTAACCACAGAAGCCCGTGCCTCTGTGGTTATTTTTCACGATGACCTGACGGTCTGAAGCAAGCGAAACTTACTTCGCCTCATCCAGGTTGAACTGTGCCCAGATTGGCGCATGGTCTGAAGGCTTTTCCATACTGCGAATATCATAGTCGATGCCGGTTGCCACACAGCGGGCAGCCAGAGGCTGACTGGCCAGCACCAGATCGATACGCAGTCCACGGTTATCATCAAACCCTTTTGAGCGGTAATCAAACCACGAGAAGCGATCGTTAGCTTCCGCATTCTCTGCGCGCCAGGTATCCACCAGTCCCCAACCCATCAGACGGTCCATCCACTCACGCTCTTCTGGCAGGAATGAACATTTGCCGGTGCGCAGCCAGCGCTTGCGGTTATCTTCACCAATACCGATATCCAGGTCAGTGGCGCTGATGTTCATGTCGCCCATAATCACCACCGGATTTGTCGGTTTCTGATCGTTTTCCAGGTAGCTCTGCAGATCGCGGTAGAACTTCTCTTTTGCCGGGAATTTAGTCGGGTGGTCGCGGCTTTCGCCCTGTGGGAAGTAGCCGTTAAGCACGGTCAGGGTACCCACAGGCGTGGCAATGTCGGCCATAATCATCCGGCGCTGAGATTCCTCATCATCGCCGGCAAAACCGCGACGTACGGCAAGAGGCTCGTCTTTAGTTAACAGGGCAACGCCATAGTGACCTTTCTGGCCATGATAGAAGACGTGATAACCCAGCTTTGACACTTCTTCCAACGGGAACATATCGTCATGCACTTTGGTTTCTTGCAGGCCAATCACGTCTGGCTGGTGCTGCTCAATGATGGCGGCAAGCTGATGCGGACGGGCGCGCAGCCCATTGATATTAAAAGAAACAAATTTCATTGTGCTGACCAGATATCGAAGGAAACAGGGTTGGGATGGTAGCAAAAAAAGCGGGAGTTAAAAACCTATTTAGTGGAGGGAGTCGGTAGGGTAAAGGGAAGTAAAAGACGTGAGGGGTTGGTTGGGTTGGGGCTGATTGGGTAAGTGGATGGGAGGGTGGTCAAGGGAATTGAAAAAGTTGGTTAGGTAGGGATTTGGTGGTTTATGCAGAAGGTGAAAAGTTCGCGGCTGCGGAGCAGGAAGTATTTTTCGTCGCTTTGCGACTCACCCTTCGGGTCAAACCTTCGAGGTCGAAGCTTCTCATCCTCCCCCGTGGGGAATATGGAAAAGGGTACTTTGCATAGGAGTGCGGGAGATAAATGAGATGGTGGTGGGGGAAGGATTCGAACCTTCGAAGTCGATGACGGCAGATTTACAGTCTGATCCCTTTGGCCACTCGGGAACCCCACCACAGGGTTTTGCTTTATTTCTCAATTACTGCGCTTCAGTCACTGGCCTTACTGCTGTGCCTGTAAGCGGGGCGCATCATATCAAATGAGAGGAGGCTGTAAAGCCTGAATTTAACGAAAAAGGTTTGTTTGCCGCTTTTTTATTCTGGCTGCTGCTTTGTCATACAAAACAGCAGCCTTGCTACAAATGAAATGCGTTGCTGCTTATAGAATAATGGTGCGGTTGCCGTAAACAAATACACGTTGCGCCAGTACCTGATACAGCGCGCGGCTTAACGCGTTCTTCTCAACGTCACGGCCTGCACGCATCATATCTTCTGCCGTGTAGGTGTGATCAACGTGGATGACGTCCTGCATGATGATCGGACCTTCATCAAGATTATCATTCACATAGTGTGCCGTCGCACCGATGATTTTCACGCCGCGCTCATACGCCTGATGATAAGGACGTGCACCAATAAAGGCGGGCAGGAACGAATGATGAATGTTGATGATCTGATTTGGGTAACGCTGCACGAATCCTGGGGTCAGTACACGCATATACTTGGCCAGAACCACGTAATCAGGCTGGTAGCGATCGATCTCTGCCGCCATATTGTTATCGTGATCTTCGCGGGAAAGCCCTTCATGGCTGACCAGGATAAACGGAATATCAAAACGCTCAACCAGCGTGCGCAAGGTTTCGTGGTTACCAATCACCGCAGCGATCTCAACATCCAACCCGCCGTAGGTGCTCTTCATCAGCAAATCACCCAGACAATGGGCTTCTTTGGTAACCAGAATAACGATACGGCGACGACCCGCTGAATTTAACTCGCGAATGGAGCCGGTTGGCAGCGCACTGTCCAGGTCCGCCAACAGCGTGGTGTCGTTAAATATCCCTTCCAGCTCGGTACGCATGAAAAAGCGTCCGGTGCGATGATCGACGAACTCATTGTTCTGTACGATATTCAGCTCGTGCTTGTAGCAAATATTGGTGATCTTGGCGATCAGACCTTTTGCGTCTGGGCAGATGGTCCGTAATACTTTTCGTTGCAGTGTTTGCGCTTGCATTGCAGTGGTGATCCTGTCGAAGCAATTCTTTATAAGATCAGCGACCTTACTGGCCGCAGCATTTCTTGAATTTTTTGCCGGAGCCGCAGGGGCAGCGGTCATTTCGCCCTGTTTCAGGGTAAGTGCCGTCAATATAGTACCAGCGTTGTTCTACCCGGACAAAGCGGGAACGCTCATGAATAAAGCTTTCGCGCTGATTTTCAGAGAAACGAGCAAAGAATGTCACAAACCCTTCGGATTTATCCCCAGGTTCTTCTGCCGAAATAATCTGTAAACTCAACCAGCGGGTCGCCTCAAAGCTTTGCTCAAGGCTGGCATGAAAACGTTGCGGATCGCAGGAGGGATGCCAGGTGGCGACCAAATAGTCGGCATCTTTCAGCACATAGGCAGTGTAGCGCGAACGCATTAAGGCTTCTGGTATGGCAGGAATGTCGTCACCTTTAAGAAAGGGCTGGCAACATACGCTATACTGCATTCCGCTTCCGCACGGGCAAAGTTCTGACACGTTGACTCCAGTGAGTGTAAAAGTCGAAAGATTTTGGGCGTCATGGTAACCGAGCAGTCACGATGATGCCATTTGTAAGTTAAGCAATCGTCAGGGGTAGAATGAGACAGGTAAAAATTGGACTGGCACTGGGATCGGGTGCCGCCAAGGGATGGGCGCATATTGGTGTTATCAATGCGCTGGAGCGGGCTGGGATTAAAGTCGATGTGGTCGCGGGGTGCTCCGTTGGGGCGCTGGTGGGCGCAGCGTATGCCAGTAAACGTCTTCCCATCCTCGAAACCTGGGTTCGTTCCTTCAGCTATTGGGATGTGATCCGCCTGATGGATTTCTCGTGGCGTCGCGGTGGCCTGCTGCGGGGAGAACGGGTGTTCAACCACGTTCGCCGGCTGGTTAATCACGAAAACATTGAAGAGTGCGATCTGCCTTTCGGCGCGGTGGCGACCAACCTCAGCACCGGGCGTGAGCTGTGGCTGACTGAAGGCGATCTGCATATGGCGGTGCGGGCGTCATGCAGCATGCCCGGTCTGTTAGCCCCGGTAGCCTATAACGGTTACTGGCTGGTGGACGGCGCGGTGGTCAATCCGGTGCCGGTGTCGCTGACCCGGGCACTGGGCGCCGATATCGTTATTGCCGTTGACCTGCAACACGACGCGCACCTGATGCAACAGGATCTGCTGTCAGTGACGCCGCAATCCGCAGATGAAGTCGAAGCTGCAGCAACCAGCTGGGGAGGGCGCCTGCGTCAGAGCCTCGCCAGAGTAGCCCACCGCAAGGTTAATCAAACGCCTGGCGCGATGGAAATCATGTCCACCTCTATTCAGGTGCTTGAGAACCGGTTGAAGAGAAATCGTATGGCAGGCGATCCGCCAGACGTATTGATCCAGCCATTCTGCCCTCAGATTTCCACACTGGATTTCCATCGCGCAGAAGAGGCTATCGAGGCGGGTAAGCTGGCGGTAGAGAAGAAGATGGATGAATTACTGCCGCTGGTTCGTCAAGCTGCGTTTCCGGATGAGTGAAATATGACTCTTCAGGCAATTCTTAGAGGCGAGAATGTGGATTATGAGCCACTATTGACTAATCCGGTGTACAGGGGGGGATGATGGACAAGCCATTAAGCGGAAAAAAGATTCTGATTGTTGAAGACGAAGTCGTTTTCCGCTCTCTTCTTGACAACTATCTAGCGGCTCTTGGGGCTGAGATAATGCTGGCAGACGATGGACTGCAAGCGCTTGAAAAACTCAATGAGTCTGCGCATGACCTGATGATTTGCGACCTGGCTATGCCAAAGATGGACGGGTTGAAGCTGGTTGAACATATGCGTAGTAAAGGCAACACCATGCCGATACTGGTGATCTCCGCAACGGAAAACATGGCTGACATTGCCCAGGTGTTACGCCTCGGGGTGCAGGACGTGTTGTTAAAACCGCTGAAAGATCTGGCCCGCTTACGCGAGGCCGTCTACGAATGCCTTTATCCATCGATGTTCACTTCAAAAGTGGAAGAAGACGAACAGCTATTCCAGGACTGGGATGCGCTGGTGCGGGATCCGAATGCCGCGTCGAAACTGCTTAAGCAACTGCAGCCGCCTGTACAGCAGGTTATCGCCAACTGTCGCATCAATTACCGTCAGCTGACGATGGCCGAAGAGCCGGGCCTGGTATTGGATATCGCCGCGCTGTCCGAGAAAGATCTGGCATTCTATTGCCTGGACGTGACCCGCGCGGGCGATAATGGCGTGCTGGCCGCTTTATTACTGCGCGCGCTGTTCAACGGACTGTTGCAGGATCAATTATCAGGCCAGTCGCCACGACTGCCTGAATTAAATGGCTTGTTAAAACAGGTCAATTTGCTGTTACGCCAGGCCAATCTAAAAGGGCAGTTCCCACTGCTGGTCGGCTATTACCATCAAGGATTAAAGAATTTGATCCTCGTTTCCGCTGGTTTAAACGCCACCCTTAACGTCAACACCCATCAAATTCAACTCAGCAACGGTGTTCCACTTGGTACATTGGGCAGCACCCACCTAAATCAAATAAGCCAGCGTTGTGAAGCCTGGCAATGCCAGGTTTGGGGCGCTGGTGGCAGGCTGCGCCTGATGTTGTCCACGGATTAACCACTCGTCAGAAATCCTGTTTGCTGCTGGCAGACAGGGCCAAAGATAAGCTTTACACTTGGGTAATAGTCTTAATTTTTGCTGAAAGGGTTCATCCAGGATAAATCCGTCAGGGTTCCACTGGTATACTCATCTCGTTTTTAACTCGACATATCAAGTAATAACTTGAACGGCCTATAAAGAGAGGTACTTAGATGTCTGCCTATAAGTCCAAAGTAAAAAAAGCGGTTATCCCTGTAGCTGGTTTGGGAACGCGTATGTTGCCTGCAACCAAAGCCATTCCAAAAGAAATGTTGCCACTGGTTGATAAGCCGTTAATTCAGTATGTCGTTAACGAATGTATCGCAGCTGGGATCACTGAGATTGTGCTGGTAACGCACTCCTCTAAAAACGCCATCGAAAACCACTTCGACACCAGTTTCGAGCTGGAATCGATGTTGGAAAAACGTGTTAAGCGTCAGTTGCTGGAAGAAATCCAGTCTATCTGCCCGCCACACGTAACCATCATGCAGGTCCGTCAGGGTCTGGCTAAAGGTCTGGGCCACGCAGTAATGTGTGCTTACCCGGTTGTCGGTGACGAACCTTTCGCCGTTATCCTGCCTGACGTAATCATCGATGAATACGAATCAAACCTGGCTACTGAGAACCTGGCCGATATGATGCGTCGTTTCGATGAAACCGGCCGCAGCCAGATCATGGTTGAGCCAGTTGCTGACGTAACAGCTTACGGTGTGGTTGACTGCCAGGGTGCTGAACTGTCTGCTGGTCAGAGCGCACCGATGGTCGGTGTGGTTGAGAAGCCTAAAGCGGATAAAGCCCCTTCAAACCTGGCGGTTGTTGGCCGTTATGTTCTGTCTGCTGATATCTGGCCACTGCTGGCGAAAACGCCTCCAGGTGCAGGTGATGAAATTCAGCTGACTGACTCCATCGCTATGCTGATGGAAAAATCGACTGTAGAAGCTTATCACCTGAAAGGCGTGAGCCATGACTGTGGTAACAAGCTGGGCTACATGCAGGCTTTCGTTGAATACGGCGTACGTCACGATTCTCTGGGTAGCGACTTTAAAGAGTGGCTCGAAAGCACTGTTGGCAATAGTAAGTAAATTTAATTTCTAACCGGGACAATTCAATGAAAGTCACCGTATTTGGTATCGGCTATGTTGGTCTGGTTCAGGCTGCGGTTCTGGCCGAAGTCGGACATGACGTTCTTTGTATCGATGTCGACGCAAGTAAAGTCGAGAATCTGAAGAAAGGGATCATTCCTATTTTTGAACCGGGCCTGACGCCTCTGGTGATGCAGAACTATGAGAGCGGTCGCCTCAAGTTCTCCACCAACGCGGAAGAAGGTGTGAATCACGGTACGATGCAGTTTATCGCCGTGGGAACACCTCCGGATGAAGACGGCTCTGCGGATCTGAAATATGTTACCGCTGTAGCACGCACCATCGCAGAACACATGCAGGATCACAAAGTTGTGATCGACAAGTCTACGGTTCCTGTTGGAACGGCAGACCGTGTTCGTGCGGTAATGGAAGAGACGCTGAAAGCACGTGGTGCTGAGATTGCGTTTGATGTGGTGTCTAACCCTGAATTCCTCAAGGAAGGTGCAGCAGTCAGCGACTGTATGCGTCCTGAGCGTATTGTTGTGGGTACAGACAATGATGAAGTTGTTGAGCTGCTGCGCGAGCTGTACGAGCCCTTCAACCGCAATCATGATCGCATGATTTTAATGGATATTCGTAGTGCTGAGCTGACCAAGTATGCGGCAAACTGCATGCTGGCCACTAAAATCAGCTTTATGAATGAGATCTCCAACCTGGCAGAACGCCTGGGTGCAGATATCGAGAAAGTGCGTCAGGGCATTGGTTCTGACTCCCGTATCGGTTACTCCTTCATCTATCCTGGCTGCGGCTATGGCGGATCCTGCTTCCCGAAAGACGTTCAGGCGCTGATCCGCACTGCAGAACAGATTGGTTACAAGCCACGTCTGTTGCAGGCGGTTGAAGACGTCAACGATTCGCAGAAGAACAAGCTGCCAACCTTCATCAAACGTCATTTCGGTGACAATCTGCAGGGCAAAACTTTTGCACTGTGGGGGCTTTCTTTCAAGCCAAACACCGATGACATGCGTGAAGCGTCAAGCCGTGTGCTGATGGAAGCACTCTGGCAGGCAGGTGCTTCCGTTCAGGCTTTCGACCCGGAAGCAATGGACGAAGCACAGCGCGTCTATGGCCATCGCAGCGATTTGAAGCTGATGGGAACCAAAGAAGCCGCTCTGCAAGGTGCTGATGGCCTGGTCATCTGTACCGAATGGCAGAACTTCCGTGCACCGGATTTTGATGTCATTAAAAATGCTCTGAAAGAACCCGTGATTTTTGATGGTCGTAACCTGTATGATCCAGAAAGAATCAGTAAGCGCGGTTTTGTTTATTATGCAATCGGCCGCGGCGCTTCTATCCAAATTGCATAACTAACGAGGGCAGTATGAAATATCTGGTAACCGGCGCAGCAGGATTTATTGGCTTCCACGTAGCGGAGCGCCTGCTGTCCGCCGGTCACCAGGTTGTCGGTATCGACAACCTGAATGACTATTATGACGTTAACCTGAAACTTGCCCGCCTCAAACTTCTTGAGCCTCATGCGCAGTTTACCTTTATCAAGCTGGATCTTGCTGACAGAGAGGGCATCGCCCAACTGTTCCGCGACCAGGCTTTTGAGCGTGTTATTCATTTGGGTGCTCAGGCTGGTGTACGTTATTCGCTCGATAATCCTTTAGCTTATGCAGATGCGAATCTGATTGGTCACCTGAATATTCTTGAAGGGTGCCGACATAATCACATTGGCCACTTATTGTATGCCTCATCCAGTTCCGTTTATGGGCTGAACAATAAGATGCCATTCTCTACCGATGACTCCGTTGACCATCCTGTGTCGCTGTATGCGGCAACCAAGAAGGCCAACGAATTAATGTCCCACACCTATTCTCACCTGTACGGTATTCCAACCACCGGGCTGCGGTTCTTCACCGTATATGGCCCATGGGGAAGGCCGGACATGGCTTTATTTAAGTTCACCCGCGCCATGCTGGCCGGAGAACAAATTGATGTCTACAACAATGGCCAGATGCGCCGCGACTTCACCTACATTGATGATATCGCCGAAGCGATTGTTCGCCTGCAGGATGTGATCCCGCAAGCGAACCCAGACTGGACCGTTGAGCAGGGGAGCCCTGCAAGCAGCTCAGCGCCGTATTGCGTATACAATATTGGTAACAGCAACCCTGTCACGCTGATGGCGTATATAGAGGCGCTGGAGAAGGCGTTAGGCATCAGTGCGAAGAAGAACATGCTGCCAATGCAACCGGGTGACGTGCTGGAAACCAGCGCTGATACTCGTGCGCTGTTTAATGCCATTGGCTTTAAACCTCAAACCGGTGTCGAAGAAGGGATTGCTAACTTTGTCAGTTGGTATCGTTCTTTCTATAAGGTCTGAACGATCGGCAGCGTAGGATAAAGGGGCTGAGGCTCCTTTTTTTTTTGCTTTGGGAAAAGTGATGGCTTGAAAATGGGTAATAAAAAACCCATCGCAAGGATGGGTTTCTCAGAAGCACTTGAAGTCACGATTACAGCAGGAAATCGTCCAGCTGCTTACCTTGTTCTTCGATAGCTTTTTTGATCACGGCTGGAGTACGACCCTGACCTGTCCAGGTTTTCGCTTCGCCATTTTCATCAGTATATTTGTATTTGGCCGGACGGGCAGCGCGTTTTGCTTTGCCTGGTGCTTTAACAGCGGCCAGGGTGGACAGCAATTCGTTAGGATCGATGCCATCAGCAATCAGCATTTCGCGATACTGCTGCAGCTTGCGTGTGCGTTCCTGGTTTTCAGCCTGAGCATGGCTTTCTTCTTCGCGGCGCTCATTAACAACAACTTCCAGTTTTTCCAGCATCTCTTCCAGCGTTTCCAGGGTACATTCTCTGGCTTGAGCACGCAGGGTACGAATGTTGTTCAAAATTTTAAGTGCTTCGCTCATTATATGAATCTCAAAAATTATAAAGGTGGGAGAATTGTTCTGCCCGATAATAATAGAGTGCGTAAATACGAACTGCAATAGTTAATTTTGTAAGGATTTCAGAATAAGGAAAATCCGCCAACTGCCCCTGTTGTAATTAATCCGCATAAAAGGCTGGCTGCTAAAAATAATGCCTGCTTTGTAATCGCTATCAGATGTAAGACAAAGCCCGACGGGCGTTCACGCCTTGTATAATAAAATCAGCCAGGTAAACCGCGGACATTTTTTCAGGTTTACAGCAATATCTTTCAGGAAATTCCGCGAATATTAGCAGAGTCGATTTAGCCTTTTTATTCGTTTAATGCCTAAAAGTGACAAAGACTGGAAAAACTAAATCTGGAAAAAGAAGGGATATTTCAACAACATTGTCAGCAGGTTGTACATTTTCTCACGCCCGTCGCGTCACCGTTGCGTGATGATTAAAGCCCTTTCGACCGTAGTACCCTGTGGTACAATTCTGAGCATTCTTCGAAACATTCCTAAGGGAGCGAGCGCAAATGGCTCAGCTGTATTTCTACTATTCCGCGATGAACGCCGGCAAATCTACCGCCCTGTTGCAGTCGTCTTATAACTACCAGGAGCGGGGGATGCGGACTATCGTCTACACCGCCGAGATTGACAACCGATTCGGTTCGGGCAAGGTGAGTTCGAGAATAGGCCTGTCTTCACCCGCGAAATTGTATAATAACGAGTCGGCACTTTTTGATGAGATTAGCGCTCAGCATCTGCTGGAACCGGTTCACTGTGTGTTAGTCGATGAAAGCCAGTTTCTTACCCGTGAACAGGTAAAAGCCTTATCTGATGTAGTAGATAATCTGGATATACCTGTACTCTGTTATGGATTGCGTACAGATTTTCGCGGTGAATTATTTACCGGTAGCCAGTACTTATTAGCCTGGTCAGATAAGCTGGTTGAATTAAAAACCGTTTGTCACTGCGGAAGAAAAGCGGGAATGGTATTAAGGTTAGATCAAAATGGCGCACCTTTTAAAGAAGGTGAACAGGTTGTCATTGGTGGCAATGAGCGTTACGTGTCCGTCTGTAGAAAGCATTACAAAGCAGCGATAGAGCAGGGATGTTTACAGGCAGTACATGGTAAGAACGGGATTAAATAAAGACCGTCATCCAGGTAGTTTATGAGAAAACTAAGCCTGCATGTTATTTCAAAGGTTGATTAGTTTTTCTTACGAATTGCGCCAATAAAAAACCCGCCGGTTGGCGGGTTTTTTTTAAGCAACTTTTACTTTTTCACTTTCTTTTCGACTTGCTTAACCGCGACCGGTTGGGCTTCAATCGCTTCGGCGATGTTGGCAAACACTTCCTGGTACTCAACGCCGTAGAAAGTATCCAGCATGATTTGTTTTAGCTCAGCAATCAGCGGATAGCGTGGGTTAGCACCGGTACACTGGTCATCGAAGGCATCTTCAGCCAGCTTATCGACTTTCGCCAGGAAATCAGCTTCCTGTACGCCAGCCTCGCGGATTGATTTAGGGATACCCAGTTGCGCTTTCATCTCTTCCAGCCAGGCCAGCAGTTTCTCAATTTTCTGCGCCGTACGGTCACCAGGTGCGCTCAGACGCAGATGGTCAGCCACTTCGGCATAACGACGACGAGCCTGCGGACGATCGTACTGACTGAATGCTGTCTGTTTGGTTGGGTTATCGTTAGCGTTATAGCGGATAACGTTACAAATCAGCAGGGCGTTAGCCAGACCGTGTGGAATATGGAACTCTGAACCCAGTTTGTGGGCCATTGAGTGGCAAACCCCAAGGAAGGCGTTGGCAAACGCGATACCGGCGATGGTGGCAGCATTGTGCACACGCTCACGGGCTACCGGGTTTTTCGCGCCTTCGTTGTAACTGGCCGGCAGGTTTTCCTGCAACAGTTTCAGCGCTTGCAGCGCCTGACCATCAGAGTACTCATTGGCCAGCACAGACACATAGGCTTCCAGAGAGTGGGTAACCGCATCCAGACCGCCGAAGGCACAGAGTGACTTAGGCATGTTCATCACCAGGTTGGCATCGACAATCGCCATGTCCGGGGTCAGGGCATAGTCAGCCAGCGGATATTTCTGGCCAGTTGCATCGTCGGTCACTACCGCAAATGGTGTCACTTCTGAACCGGTACCGGAGGTGGTAGTGATAGCAATCATTTTTGCTTTCACGCCCATTTTCGGGAATTTGTAGATGCGTTTACGGATATCCATAAAGCGCAGCGCCAGTTCTTCAAAGTGGGTTTCCGGATGTTCGTACATCACCCACATGATTTTCGCGGCGTCCATCGGTGAACCGCCGCCCAGGGCGATAATCACATCAGGTTTGAAGGAGTTCATCTGCTCAGCCCCTTTACGCACAATGCTCAGCGTTGGGTCAGCTTCTACTTCGAAGAACACTTCAGTTTCAATGCCGTGAGATTTCAGCACTGACACCACCTGATCGGCGTAACCGTTGTTGAACAGATAGCGGTCAGTGACGATAAAGGCGCGTTTTGCTCCATCGGTCGCCACTTCTTCAAGAGCGATAGGCAATGAGCCGCGACGGAAGTAGATAGACTTAGGAAGTTTATGCCACAACATATTCTCTGCTCGCTTAGCCACGGTTTTCTTGTTGATCAGATGTTTAGGTCCGACGTTTTCAGAAATGGAGTTACCACCCCAGGAACCACAGCCCAGCGTCAGAGACGGCGCCAGTTTAAAGTTGTACAGGTCACCGATACCACCCTGTGAAGCCGGGGTGTTAATCAGGATACGTGCGGTCTTCATTTTGTCGCCGAAGTAGTTAACACGCTCACGCTCGTTATCCTGGTCGGTGTACAGACAAGAGGTGTGACCGATACCGCCCATAGCGACCAGTTTTTCCGCTTTGCTAACCGCATCGTGGAAATCTTTCGCACGGTACATGGCAAGGGTAGGAGAGAGTTTTTCATGGGCGAAGGGCTCGGATTCATCAACCAGCTGCACTTCGCCAATCAGAATCTTGGTGCTTGGAGGCACGTTGATGCCGGCCATCTCGGCAATTTTCACCGCTGGCTGGCCCACGATAGCGGCATTCAGCCCACCGTTTTTCAGGATGATATCCTGCACAGCTTTTAAATCGCTGCCCTGCAGCATGTAGCCGCCGTGGCTGGCGAAACGCTCGCGAACCGCGTCATAAGCGGAGTCGACCACGATGACGGACTGCTCAGACGCACAGATTACGCCGTTATCGAAGGTTTTGGACATCAGGATAGATGCCACAGCACGCTTGATATCTGCCGTTTCATCGATAACTACCGGGGTATTACCTGCACCCACACCAATTGCTGGTTTACCGGAGCTGTAGGCCGCTTTAACCATGCCTGGACCACCGGTCGCAAGGATCAGGTTTATCTCTGGGTGGTGCATCAGCTGGTTTGACAGCTCAACAGACGGGGCATCGATCCAGCCGATGATATCTTTTGGCGCACCGGCGGCGATAGCAGCCTGCAGCACAATATCGGCCGCTTTATTGGTCGCGTCTTTCGCTCTTGGATGTGGTGAGAAGATAATGCCGTTACGGGTTTTGAGGCTGATCAGCGCTTTGAAGATGGCGGTAGAAGTTGGGTTAGTCGTTGGCACGATACCGCAGATCAGGCCGATAGGTTCAGCGATAGTGATGGTGCCGAAGGTCTCATCAGTACCGAGAATACCGCAGGTTTTTTCGTCTTTGTAAGCGTTATAGATGTATTCGGAAGCGAAGTGGTTTTTGATAACTTTGTCTTCAACGATCCCCATACCGGATTCCGCAACGGCCATTTTGGCCAGTGGAATGCGTGCATCTGCTGCAGCTAACGCTGCGGCACGGAAAATTTTGTCGACCTGCTCTTGAGTGAAGTTGGCGTATTCGCGCTGTGCTTTTTTAACACGTTCAACAAGTGCGTTAAGTTCAGCAACATTAGTAACGGCCATAATGCATCTCCTGATGGAAGTTAAACTCTATTAGTAAACAAGTCAGAATCAGGAAGTATAGTCATGCGTTGTTAATGTGTTGTGATCTCGCTGTGACTAACTTGAATTCCTGCTAAAAAGTTCTACAGGTTTACTGAAAGAGTCTGCACCTGACTTTACTCACCACGACCAGGGCATCGACTTACCACTCCATTTGGTGATTCAAAGCTTACTCACTTAGAGGTAAGCCAATTTTGATTTAGATCATCTTTACCCCAAGCTGACACCTTTCAGCAGCAACAATTATCGCCTTTGCGAGGATGGGGTTTGAATAAGTGTCGTTACGTTTTGCGCGGCAGATCTTAAGAACCTTATGCAGCCTGAAAGACAGTGAAAAGCACTGATAAATGCGCGTTAATCCAGATGAAAATTCGAAGTAATGCCATGGCAAACCCAGGGGTTTTCCCGTACATTAGCCGCCAGTAAATTGGCCCTTTCAGGAGCATCACGTGAATCCGGCACTTTTAGACCTTTCCGGCTATATCAAATTTTTTGTTGGGCTGTTTGCTCTGGTGAATCCGGTGGGGATCATTCCGGTGTTTATCAGCATGACCAGTTATCAGGTTGCAGCTGCCCGTAATAAAACCAATCTGACCGCCAACGTATCGGTGGCGATTATCCTCTGGACCTCGCTGTTTCTCGGTGATGGCATCCTGCATATCTTTGGCATCTCTATCGATTCCTTCCGTATTGCCGGCGGGATCCTGGTGGTGACGATTGCGATGTCTATGATCAGCGGGAAACTGGGCGAAGATAAGCAGAACAAACAAGAAAAATCAGAGTCTGCAATCAGAGAAAGTATTGGCGTGGTTCCGCTGGCGTTACCTTTAATGGCTGGGCCGGGTGCGATCAGCTCAACCATCGTCTGGAGTACCCGTTATCACAGCTGGCAAAACCTGTTGGGATTCAGCGTGGCAATTGCGCTGTTTGCGTTCTGCTGCTGGCTGTTATTCAGGGCTGCCCCTCTGATGGTCAGAGTGCTGGGTCAGACGGGTATAAACGTCATCACCCGTATTATGGGCCTGTTGCTGATGGCATTAGGTATTGAGTTTGTGGTCACCGGATTGCGGGCTTTATTCCCGGGATTAGTCACGTAAATAAACCCACACTGAAAAACCCCCTGAAAAGCGCATAATCTGCGCTTTTTTTTTGGCTGCAACAAAATGAAGCACCAAATCAGTGCAAATGAGCCTTTTTAAGCACTGTGTTAGTGCAATTATTCATTTCGCTTAACTTGCCGTTGCGGTTATTAATGTAATTACTGCAAACGTCTGCAACTCCCTCACCCAGCAATGCTTATTGATGAATTGTTACTTTTTTAACACTGTATATCGCCGTGTCAGTTGCGCATTACCAGATTTATATCCTGCAAAAAACCATTAATGTAATATCTAAAGCTGAAAACAGCGCAAAGTTAAGAAATTAGATTAAATTTTGCACTATGACACCAGTCAAAGTGGGTGTTTTATAGGCGTTAATGCACTTAACTATCTATTTATCATTAGGTTGTGTGTTAATTTCACTTGTTAAATAACATTTCATCATATTAATTAGTTGTGATAAAAGAGAATTAGGTAACATTTTTGTCATTTTGCTTTGGCGTAAAAATCAGCGTTCTGATAGTTTTCGAATGCTTTGTTTAAAACTGGCATCGGATGTGCAATTGACTACCACTTTTTCCGATTTGGCTGCCGATCCACGAACACAGGTTATCAACGCTTAATGAAATGCATTCCGTTTTCCCGTCAGCATCTGAGTCAGGCCGTTATCTTGAGTTTGACTATCGGTACCGGCAGCGCAATGGCCGCTTCAGTACCCGCAGGCATTAACCTGGCCGCACAGCAGTCCATGGTGATAAACAACGGCACGGAAGTGTCTTCACTGGATCCGCAAAAAGTTGAGGGTGTGCCGGAAAGCAACATCATTCTGAACCTGCTGGAAGGTCTGACAACCACTGACAACAACGGGCATGTGGTTCCGGGCGTGGCGGAAAGCTGGCAAAGCGAGCAGGGGAAAGTCTGGACGTTCACCCTGCGTGCCGACGCAAAGTGGAGCAATGGTGAGCCTGTCACCGCCGCTGATTTTGTCTACAGCTGGCAGCGTCTGGTCGATCCAAAAACGGCTTCGCCTTATGCCAGCTACCTGCAATATGCCCACATTGAAAATATCGATGACATTCTGGCGGGGAAGAAGCCGGCCAGTGAGCTGGGCGTGAAGGCGCTGGACGACCGCCACCTTCAGGTGACCCTGAGCGAACCCGTTCCTTATTTTATCGCCCTAACCGCGCATACCTCGCTGAAGCCGGTCTATCGCAAGGCGATAGAGCAGTGGGGCGAGCAGTGGACACTGCCGGGGCACTATGTTGGTAACGGCGCTTATACGCTAGGTGAGTGGGTGATTAACGAGAAGATCGTGGTCAAGCGCAACCCGCTGTATTGGAACAATGCCAAATCGGTGATTGAAACCGCCACCTTCCTGCCGATCGCGTCAGAGTCCGGCGACGTTAACCGCTACCGTAGCGGTGAAATC
The DNA here is from genome assembly GCF_004551645.1 of Erwinia sp. QL-Z3. Classification (NCBI taxonomy): domain Bacteria; kingdom Pseudomonadati; phylum Pseudomonadota; class Gammaproteobacteria; order Enterobacterales; family Erwiniaceae; genus Erwinia; species Erwinia sp. QL-Z3. The sequence goes on along the minus strand of NZ_CP037950.1, from coordinate 4,008,571 downwards.
GACATGACCAACAGCGCTTTACCGCCGGATTTATTCCCAACGCTGAAGAAAACGCTGGGCACGCAGGTGCGCATCAGCCCGCTGCTTTGCACCTTCTATTATGAGCTGAACAACAAACGCGCGCCGTTTAACGATCCCCGGGTACGTACCGCGGTGAAGTTGACGCTCGACCGCAGCATCATCACCGACAAAATTATGGGCCAGGGACAGATCCCGGCCGGTGGCTTCACGCCGCCGTTTATTGATGGTGCCGAATTAACCCAGCCAGACTGGATGAAGCTGACTCAGCAGCAGCGTAACGAGCAGGCCAAAAAACTGCTGGCGGAAGCCGGTTACAGCAGCGCGAAACCACTGACCTTCAGCCTGCTCTACAACACCTCTGATGTGAATAAAAAGCAGGCCATTGCCGCTGCATCAATGTGGAGTAAAAACCTGGGGGCCAAAGTCTCGCTGGATAACCAGGAATGGAAAACCATGCTCGATACCCGTCATCAGGGGAATTTCGACGTGGCGCGTGCAACCTGGTGTTCGGATTACAACGAGCCCTCGACTTTCCTCAACGCCATGTTAAGCAACTCTTCCAGCAATACGGCGTTTTATAAAAGCGACAAATTCGATGCGCTGATCGCGAAATCACTGACCGTTTCTGATCGTGAGCGTCCGGCCGTTTATCAGCAGGCTGAACAGCAGCTCGATCGTGATTCGGCTATCGTGCCGGTTTATTATCGCGTCAGCGCACGCTTGGTAAAACCCTGGGTTGGCGGGTTTACCGGCAAAGATCCTCAGGATCTGACCGACGTGAAGTATTTTTACATCGTTAAGCATTGAGATTGGGCGAACGTTTTCGACCGATCGCAAAGAAAGAAACAGGCAGGGTAAAGCACCATCACCAGGCGGATCCACGTTCCGGTTCGCCAGGCAAATAACCCGATAACGGGGGTAGCTGATGATTATTCAGACCACATTAGCAATGATAAAAACTGGAGTAGGTAACTCATGACCAACATCACGAAAAAAAGCCTGATTGCTCTTGGCATTATGACTGCGCTGGCAGGCAATCTGGCTATGGCTGCTACGGTGCCTGCGGGCGTCGATTTAGCGGCAAAACAGGAGCTGGTAAAGGGCAATGGCGATGAAGTTCAGTCCCTTGACCCACACAAAATTGAAGGTGTGCCTGAATCCAACGTCAGCCGTGACCTGCTCGAAGGTCTGGTGATCAGTGATACTCAGGGGCATCCAATCCCTGGCGTGGCAGAAAGCTGGGAAAACAAAGACGGCAAAGTCTGGACGTTCCATCTGCGTAAGAATGCCAAATGGTCCAACGGTGAGCCTGTAACCGCGCAGGACTTCGTTTATAGCTGGCAACGCCTGGCCGATCCTAAAACCGCGTCGCCCTATGCCAGTTACCTGCAATACGGTCATCTTGAAAACATCGATGACATCATCGCCGGCAAGAAAAGCCCTGACACACTGGGCGTGAAGGCGCTGGATGCCAACACCTTACAGGTGACGCTGAGCGAAGCGGTTCCTTACTTCTTCAAATTACTGATCCACCCATCCATGTCTCCGGTTTACAAACCAGCCGTGGACAAATTCGGTGAGAAGTGGACTCAGCCGGAAAACTGGGTCGGTAACGGCGCGTTCAAATTACAGGCGCACGTGATCAACGAACGTATTGTGGTCGTGCGTAACCCGGACTACTGGGACAACGCCAACACCAAACTGGATAAAGTGACTTTCCTGCCAATTTCGTCTGAAGTCAGCGACGTTAACCGCTACTTCAGTAACGATGGCAGCGACATGACCTACAACAACATGCCAATCGAGCTGTTCAAAAAACTGCAGCGCGATAACCCGAAAGAGCTGCATGTTGATCCGTACCTGTGTACTTACTACTACGAAATCAACAACCAGAAAGCACCATTCACCGACCCACGCGTTCGTGAAGCGCTGAAGCTGGGCCTGGACCGTGACATCATGGTTAACAAGGTGCTGGCACAGGGTCAGCTGCCGGCCTACAGCTACACGCCGCCAGCCACCGACGGTGCCAACCTGACCAAACCAGAGTGGTTCAGCTGGTCTCAGGACAAACGTAATGCCGAAGCGAAAAAACTGCTGGCGGAAGCGGGCTACACTGCCGACAAGCCACTGACCTTCGAGCTGCTGTATAACACTTCCGATCTGCACAAAAAGCTGGCGATTGCCGCCTCGTCGATCTGGAAGAAAAACCTCGGCGTGAACATCAAGCTGAACAACCAGGAGTGGAAAACCTTCCTGGATACGCGTCACCAGGGCAACTTTGACGTTTCCCGTGCCGCATGGTGTGCGGACTACAACGAACCTAGCTCGTTCCTGAACACCATGATCTCTGACAGCAGCTCCAACACGGCTCACTATAAGTCAGCGGCATTCGATAAAGTGATGGCCGATTCTGCGAAAGCCAGTGATGAGAAAAGCCGTAGCGACCTGTACGCCAAAGCTGAGCAAATCCTTGATAAAGACTCAGCAATCGTTCCGGTCTACTACTACGTGAACGCCCGTCTGGTGAAAACCTACGTCGGTGGCTACACCGGTAAAGATGCGCTGGACAACGTGTACGACAAAAATCTGTATATCATCAAGCATTAATCGCAACAATTTGGGGGAAGGGCGACCTTCCCCCAGCGTGTATATTTTAAGCAGTGCTGAGGCACAAGCCAGCAGGTACGGGCAATGGTAAAATTCATCTTTCGTCGTTTTCTGGAAGCGATTCCGACGTTACTTATTCTGATTACTATCTCCTTCTTTATGATGCGCTTAGCACCGGGAAGTCCTTTTACCGGTGAACGCACGCTGTCGCCTGAGGTGATGGCCAATATCGAAGCCAAATACCATCTGAACGATCCGATCTGGAAGCAGTACACCAACTATCTGGTGCAGCTGGCCCACGGTGATTTCGGTCCTTCGTTCAAATACAAAGACTATTCGGTTAACTATCTTGTCGGCCATGCGTTCCCGGTCTCCGCAAAACTGGGACTGGCTGCATTTCTTCTCGCGGTGATCCTCGGGGTAGCTGCTGGCGTCATCGCCGCATTAAAGCAGAACACCAAGTGGGACTTTGTGGTGATGGGGGTGGCAATGACCGGCGTGGTGATACCCAGCTTCGTGGTTGCGCCGTTGCTGGTTCTGATCTTTGCGATAGCGTTGAAATGGCTGCCGGGCGGTGGCTGGAACGGTGGCGAGGTCAAATATATGATCCTGCCGATGGTCGCTCTGTCACTGGCCTATATCGCCAGCATCGCGCGTATTACCCGCGGCTCAATGATTGAGGTTTTGCACTCTAACTTTATCCGTACGGCACGCGCCAAAGGGTTACCGATGCGCCGCATCGTGCTGCGCCATGCGCTGAAACCCGCCATGCTGCCGGTGCTCTCATACCTCGGCCCGGCCTTTGTCGGGATCATCACCGGTTCGATGGTGATCGAAACCATTTATGGTCTGCCGGGTATCGGTCAGCTGTTTGTGAATGGCGCATTAAACCGCGACTACTCGCTGGTGCTGAGCCTGACCATTCTGGTTGGTGTGCTGACCATTCTGTTCAATGCGATTGTTGACGTGCTGTATGCCGTTATCGATCCGAAAATTCGTTATTAATCGCGGAGCTCGCCATGATGTTGAGTAAGAAAAAGAGCGAAGCTCTCGAAGCCTTCAGCGAAAAGCTGGAAATAGAAGGCCGTAGCCTGTGGCAGGATGCGCGTCGACGCTTTATCCACAACCGTGCCGCCTTAGCCAGCCTGGTCGTGCTGCTGTTGATTGCCCTGTTTGTCATCTTTGCGCCGATGTTGTCGTCCTTTACCTATGACGATACCGACTGGGGCATGATGTCAGCTGCGCCGGATATGGTGTCAAAACACTACTTCGGCACCGATTCATCGGGCCGCGATCTGCTGGTGCGTGTGGCGATTGGCGGACGTATCTCGCTGATGGTGGGGATTGCCTCCGCGCTGGTGGCCGTGCTGGTCGGCACGCTGTACGGCTCGCTGGCAGGCTATCTGGGCGGCAAAACCGACTCGGTGATGATGCGCCTGCTGGAAATCCTTAACTCCTTCCCGTTCATGTTCTTCGTGATCCTGTTGGTGACCTTCTTCGGCCGCAATATTCTGCTGATTTTCGTCGCTATCGGCCTGGTTTCCTGGCTGGATATGGCGCGTATTGTGCGCGGCCAAACCCTGAGCCTGAAGCGCAAAGAGTTTATCGAAGCTGCCCACGTTGGCGGTGTCTCCACCTTCAGCATCGTACTGCGTCACATCGTGCCGAACGTACTGGGTGTGGTGGTGGTGTACGCCTCGCTGCTGGTGCCAAGCATGATCCTGTTTGAGTCCTTCCTGAGCTTCCTTGGATTGGGCACCCAGGAGCCGCTAAGTAGCTGGGGCGCGCTGCTGAGCGACGGGGCGAACTCCATGGAAGTCTCGCCATGGCTGCTGATGTTCCCGGCCGGTTTCCTGGTGGTGACGCTGTTCTGTTTCAACTTTATCGGCGATGGCCTGCGTGATGCCCTCGACCCGAAAGATCGTTAAGGAGTTTCCCGATGAGCGTAATTGAAATGCAGCCAGCAATGGCAAAAAAAGCGGGAACCGACCTTCTGCTGGACGTAAAAGATCTGCGCGTCACCTTTGGTACGCCAGACGGTGATGTCACTGCCGTGAACGATTTGAACTTCAATCTGCGTGCCGGTGAAACCCTTGGCATCGTGGGTGAGTCCGGTTCCGGAAAATCCCAGACGGCCTTTGCCCTGATGGGGCTGTTGGCGAACAACGGCCGTATTGGCGGCTCTGCGCTGTTTAATGGCAATGAAATCCTCAATCTGCCAGAGAATAAGCTGAACAGACTGCGTGCCGAGCAGATTGCGATGATCTTCCAGGACCCGATGACCTCACTGAACCCGTATATGAAGGTCGGTGAACAGCTGATGGAAGTGCTGAAGCTGCACAAGGGCATGAACAGTGCTCAGGCCTTCGAAGAGTCAGTGCGTATGCTGGATGCGGTGAAAATGCCGGAAGCGCGCAAGCGAATGAAAATGTATCCACATGAATTCTCCGGCGGCATGCGCCAGCGCGTAATGATTGCCATGGCGCTGCTGTGCAAGCCGAAGCTGCTGATTGCAGATGAGCCGACCACCGCGCTGGATGTGACGGTGCAGGCGCAGATCATGACGCTGCTGAACGATCTGAAGCGCGAATTCAATACCGCCATCATTATGATCACCCACGATCTGGGCGTCGTCGCCGGGATCTGTGACCGCGTGCTGGTAATGTATGCCGGAAGAACGATGGAATATGGCACTGCGCGTGACGTGTTCTATCAGCCAACGCATCCTTACTCGATTGGTTTACTGAATGCGGTGCCCCGTCTGGATGCAGAGGAAGGTGACTCGTTAGTGACCATCTCCGGTAATCCACCAAACCTGCTGCGTTTACCAAAAGGCTGTCCGTTCCAGCCTCGTTGCCAACATGCGATGGAAATCTGTTCCACCGCGCCGCCGCTGGAGCCATTTGGTGAAGGACGCCTGCGTGCCTGCTTTAAACCCGTGGAGGAGCTGGTATGAGCGCGGTAGCCGAAAAGAAAGTTCTGTTAGAAATTGCCGATCTCAAAGTCCATTTTGATATCAAAGACGGTAAGCAGTGGTTCTGGCAGCCGTCAAAAACCCTGAAAGCCGTAGATGGTGTCAGCCTGCGCCTGTACGAAGGTGAGACGTTAGGCGTGGTTGGTGAATCAGGTTGCGGCAAGTCGACGCTGGCTCGCGCCATCATCGGACTGGTCAAGGCTACCGAAGGGCGCGTTGCCTGGCTGGGTCGCGATCTGCTGGGGCAGAGTGAAGAAGAGTGGCGCAGAGCGCGCAGCGATATCCAGATGATTTTCCAGGATCCGCTGGCTTCACTGAATCCACGTATGAACATTGGCGATATCATCGCTGAGCCATTGCGCACCTACCATCCTAAAATGCCGCGCCAGGAAGTGAAGGAGCGGGTAAAAACGATGATGATGAAGGTGGGCCTGCTGCCAAACCTGATCAACCGTTATCCCCATGAATTCTCCGGCGGCCAGTGTCAGCGAATCGGTATTGCCCGTGCGTTGATCCTCGAGCCAAAACTGATCATCTGTGATGAACCGGTTTCTGCGCTGGACGTATCGATTCAGGCGCAGGTGGTCAATCTGTTGCAGAAACTGCAGCGTGAAATGGGCCTGTCACTGATCTTCATCGCGCATGACCTGGCGGTGGTTAAGCATATTTCCGACCGCGTTCTGGTGATGTATCTGGGCCATGCGGTGGAGCTGGGTACCTATAAAGAGGTGTATCAGAATCCACAGCATCCTTACACCAGAGCCTTGATGTCAGCCGTGCCGATCCCCGATCCGGACCTGGAAAAAAACAAGGTGATTCAGCTGCTGGAAGGGGAACTGCCTTCGCCAATCAATCCGCCGTCAGGCTGCGTATTCAGAACGCGCTGCCCGATTGCCGGACCGGAATGCGCGATAACCCGTCCGTTGCTGGAGGGAAGCTTCCATCATGCGGTGTCCTGTCTGAAGGTCGATCCGCTATAAGCCAAACGAAAAAGGCCGGGCAATTTGCCCGGCCTTTTAACTGTCTGCGCTGAAAAAATTATTCACGCCACAGGATATGGCACAGCTTGTTGTCTTTCTCACGGCACAGCAGCACGCGGGCAAAGACATCATTGATCGGCTCGCCATCAGCATCGCCCAGACCAATCACCACTTCACAGAAGAAGTCCGGGTTCAGATCATAATCCACATGCTCAGACCAGTCTTCTGAAGGATCGAAGAGTTCGGCGCCGCCGCGCTCCTCAAACTGAAGATTGAACAAAATGATATCGGCTGGATCAAGATTATCCCCCGCCAGCTCCAGGAAAATATCGTAGGCCTGTTCAAGGGTTTCATCTTCGGTAAGGCGGTTATTTAAATCCATAACATTTCCCATAATGCCCCTGCGGGCGCTGTGCAATTCCGCTCGTTTTACAGCAACGGACTAAAGAAGTAAAACAGTCGTTCAACAATACGCTGCCAGTAGGCACGTCTTGACCAACGCTGGCCATCAACCAGCCGCGATCGGGCGATATAATCGTCCTGTACGCGGGCCAGATCGCCACCAAAACCATCATCGTCAATCACCATAGTGATTTCAAAATTCAGCCACAGGCTGCGCATATCGAGATTCACCGTGCCCACCAGACTGAGCTGACCATCGACCAGCACGCTCTTGGTATGCAGCAGACCGTCTTCAAACTGGTAAATCTTCACGCCGGCGGCCAGCAGCTCGGCAAAAAAGGCCCGGCTCGCCCAGCCAACCAGCATTGAATCGTTATGGCGCGGCACAATAATGCTGACGTCGACGCCGCGCAGCGCGGCGGTGCAGATGGCATGCAGTAAATCATCGCTGGGCACAAAGTAGGGCGTGGTCATAATCAGCTGCTCACGGGCGGCATACACCGCGGTAAGCAACGCCTGATGGATCAGGTCTTCCGGGAAGCCGGGCCCGGAAGCGATCACCTGGATGGTATGACCGCTTTCCTCTTCAAACGGCATGATGTTGCCGTCGGGCGGTGGCGGCAAAATGCGTTTACCGGTCTCAATCTCCCAGTCACAGGAGTAGATGATGCCCATGGCGGTGGCAACGGGGCCTTCCATACGGGCCATCAAATCGAACCACTGACCTACGCCGGCATCCTGCTTAAAGTAACGCGGATCGACCAGGTTCATACTGCCGGTATACGCGATGTAATTATCAATTAGCACGATTTTGCGGTGCTGACGCAGATCCATGCGGCGTAAAAACACGCGCCACAGGCTGACCTTAAGTGACTCCACCACATCCACACCGGCATTGCGCATCATTGCCGCCCACGGGCTACGGAAGAACTGCACGCTACCGGCTGAATCCAGCATCAGTCGGCAATGCACGCCACGACGCGCTGCGGCCATCAGGCATTCTGCAACTTCATCGGCCAGGCCGCCAGGCTGCCAGATATAGAACACCATCTCGATATTATGGCGTGCCAACTGGATATCACGCACTAACGCCTTAAGCGTTTCATCGGTAGACGTGAGCAGCTGCAGCTGATTGCCTTTCACGCCGGCAATGCCCTGACGATTTTCACACAGCTGGAACAGGGAACGTGCCACATCGCTGTTTTCATGCGAGAAGATGTGGTGACAGGACTTTAAATCATTCAGCCACCGGGCGGTTGACGGCCACATGGTGCGGGCGCGCTCGGCGCGGCGTTTACCCAGATGCAGCTCACCGAACGACAGATAGGCGATGATCCCTACAAGCGGCAGAATATAAATAATCAGTAGCCAGGCCATGGCAGACGGTACGGCGCGGCGCTTCATCAGGATACGTAGCGTAACCCCGGCGATCAGCAGCCAGTAGCCAAATACCAGCAGCCAGCTGAGTACTGAATAAAATGTCGTCATGTAAGTGGAAGTCCTGTTCACGCTTGAATAGAGGGAGTTTACGTGTTGATGACAGCAGGCGAAACCTTTTCCTTTTTAAAGTCATCGGACCTGGCGGGCATTAAGAAAGGTCTATAATGCGGCGCGAGTTTTTCAAGCGAAGAGGGCAAGATGAGACGGAGTAGAAATGAAGTTGCACGCTGGCGCATGTCACGGCAGATTCAGCGGCGCAGAGCACGCTGGCTGGAAGGGCAATCCCGCAGATATGGCCGGATGCATCTCATCCGCCACCAGGTGAGCCAGCAACAACGCCGGTCTATTCTTTTCATTACCCAGATCCCTTGAAATAATTTGCCGGGACGATCGCTTTCCAGGTAATGTACCCGGCAAACACCAGGCGCGTCATTAAATAGGCGTTTGTCGGCTTCAACTCGGTGACAAGGGGTGACGAGAACGTGTTTTGATGTTAGGGTGTTGTCTCTTAAGCAAAAAAAGTAGGTTTCTATCTCTAAGTTAAAATACCAATGCCCATCATGTTGCGGCAGCCAGTTTCGTTTCTCCATGCACAATGTCACCAGCAAGAATCCCCACGGCGCGCTCTGCATCTTCTGCAAATCCATAATGACAGTGAGTTACTCTTTATTGCCTGTCTCATAATGCAGAACAGATAATGCGTGCCGACCATCGCTGAGCAGAACCCTCAAATCAGCTCTGCGATGTCATTTTTATTTTTACATCTGTGATAACCCCTCCACGTTAATTACGCCACCTCCCATAAAGAGCTTGATTCGTTTTACGCAATAAGAGCCGAACGTAAGCAAGAGAGGGGAAAAACCGATAGGGATCAGGGCATGATCACAGGCATTAATTATGTAAGTAATGATACCTATTCTCATCATCAAAATGGCCCGTATAATGGCTGCGGCATTTTTTCGAAACAGAAGTTCCTGGGGATGTGGAGAGTTTGATGAGTAAGATGCAGCCCGGAGGGTTGGCGATGATCATTTCCGCCAATGTTTCAGAAAACATAGGTAAAATTGTCGAACTGATCAATTTTTTAGGCCCAAGTAAAAGCGATATCAGTGGTGAGGTCGCTCCCGCCTGGTACGTGAAGTGTGAGTCAGGACTTCTAACAACGGAAGGGAGCAATATTATGCGTGCGGGCATTTTTAGCCGGCGTTTAATGCCCCTCAGTGGCCAGGACAAACTTCATACGCAACTCCGACAAGTGGAGAGGGTGAATGACTGAAGGCACCAGGTTGTTGAAACCGTAGAAATGCAAATGCGGCTCCACCACGTTTAGCCCCCGGCAAGAGCGCCCATTCCGTCTGCTCTCCCCAATATGCCATCGAACCCGCTAACCCACCGCAGCCCTATTCATAGGTCAATTATCCGCCCTTTCATTGCCCGTTACTGATGCGCCGGCTGACGATATAAACGTGAATATGAAATGATGAGCCAGAAAAACGGTGGGTACTTAGATGTGTACCGATTGGATTTTCTGGCTCTATTCAATCATCACAACCGATTGAATATCCTGATTTATCCGCGTAATCAGAACACGCGTTTGAAAGGCTTCACCGCAACCTGCTTATACACGCCTGCGGCGATATAAGGGTCATCCTGCGCCCAGGACTGCGCCTCTTCCAGTGACGGGAACTCAGCAATAACCGTTGAGCCGCTAAAGCCCGCTTTGCCTGGCTCGTTACTGTCCACCACTGGCATTGGGCCAGCCACAATCAGCCGACCTTCATCCTGCAATAGTTGCAGACGCGCAAGGTGAGCAGGGCGTACAGCGGTACGCTTCTCGAGAGAATCAGCATTGTCTTCCGCGTAAATTACATAGAGCACGTTTACAACTCCTGTCAGGTCAATATCGTCGGCACTCACGTTAAGTGATCGTTAACCAATCTGCAAACTAAAGCGCACTCTGGCTTGATTAGGCGCAGCTCAGGGCGTTTTTCTTGTTAAATCGCCGCGGTTAAGCCGAGAGGTTGTTGAAACTGATTGCTATTTGCATTTACAATTGCGCTTCAACACTAACAGCAGAAATATTATGACGACGCTTGCAGAACATTCTTTACCCCGCCGTATTTCACTGCCGACGCTGTTCTCATTAGGACTGCATGCCGCGGTGATTGGGGGGATCCTTTATGCTTCTTTTCACCAGGTTGTTGAAGTGCCCAAAGCGTCTCAGCCGATTAGCGTCTCCCTGGTCGCACCTGAAGTGCAGCCGGAACCTCAGCCTGCACCGCAACCTGCGCCCGAGCCAGTCGCAGAGCCCGAGCCAGAACCGGTGCCTGAACCTGCACCAGAACCGCCGAAGCCTGAGCCGGTGCCAATCCCTAAACCGGTGCCGAAGCCCAAGCCTAAACCGGTGAAGAAGGAAGTGGTAAAACCGAAGAAAGAGGTTAAGCCGCACACTGAACCGCGTCAGGCTTCGCCGTTCAACAACGAGAAGACGGCGGTGGCGCCTAAGCCTTCAACCGCGCCGAAAACGTCGCCAGCGCCATCCACAGCGGTTTCTACCGGACCTAAGGCCCTGAGCGTTGGCAAGCCTGCCTATCCCGCACGTGCCTTTGCACTGCGGATGGAAGGCCGGGTGCGTGTGCAGTTCGACGTAGACAGTTCTGGTGAGGTGGGTAACATTCGCATTCTGTCGGCTGAGCCGCGCAATATGTTTGAGCGTGAAGTGAAGCAGGCGATGAAGAAATGGCGTTATGAAGCCAATAAGCCGGGCAAAGACATGACCATGAATATCGTGTTCAAGATTAACGGCGGCAGCAGCATCGAATAGAAAAAGGCGGGGAGACCCGCCTTTTTGTTGTCCGATCAACAGGTAAACCCGACAACCTTAACCCTGTTCGACGTAGCTGAAGTTGCTTTTCCCTTCAGGCAGCGGACGCGATTTCCCGGCACCATCAACGGCAACATAGACAAATACCGCTTCCGTGGTGCAGTAGCGCTGACCAATGGGTTCAGAAGAGACTTTCTTGATCCACACTTCGATATTGATGGTGATCGAGCTGGTGCCGGTGCGGATGCAACGTGCGTGACAGCTCACCACATCGCCAACGGCAACCGGCTTCAGAAAGGTCATGCCATCGGCCCGCACGGTCACCACGCGACCACCGGCAATCTCTTTCGCCAGGATCGCACCACCCATATCCATTTGTGACATCAGCCAGCCACCAAAAATATCGCCATTGGCGTTGGTATCAGCAGGCATGGCTAGCGTACGCAGCACCATCTCGCCCTGCGGCACTCTGTTGTTGTCATCATTCATTGTCAGGCTTCTCAGTAAAAAAGGGCAAAAAGCCCGGACGATTGCCGGGCTCTGTGATTATTTTTCTTCTTGTGGCATAAGACGATAAATATACAGACCGCTGACGACGGTAAAGAGCAGGGTGAGTCCGGTCAGACCGAACACTTTAAAATTAACCCAAAACTCCTGAGATAACCAAAACGCCACGTAGATATTTGCCAGACCGCAGGCGAAGAAGAAAATCGCCCAGGCAATATTCAGTTTTTTCCAGGCGAAAGACGGCAGGGTCAGCTCTTTACCCAACATGCTCTGGATCAACGGCTGCTTCATCCAGAACTGGCTGAACAGCAACGCAACGGCAAATAACGTGTAGATCACGGTCACTTTCCACTTGATGAACTCATCGTTATGGAACACCAGCGTCAGGGTGCCAAACACGGCAACCAGCACGAAAGTGATAATGGTCATTTTTTCCAGCTTGCGATACAGCACCCAACTGATGACTAAGGTCAGCGCGGTAGCGGCGATTAAGGCGCCTGAGGCGACAAAAATATCGTACAGCTTATAGAAGATGAAAAAGACCACGAGTGGAAGGAAATCGAGTAACTGCTTCATAAAGGCTTCCGGATACCAGGCTTAGAAATTACGTAGCGACTGCGAGCCCTGAAGCTCGCAGCGGCCATTAACGTAATAGCATATACAGGCGATAGAGGTAAATGATCAGTATCGCTGAGACAAGGTTACTGAGCGCGTTCAGTAACACCGAGGCGACATTGGCCGGCAGGATGGTCAGTGAAGAGGCGAGGAACAGCACCACCACTTTAGCCAGCAGCCAGACGGCAATCGCCGGAGCAACCACCTTCATCTGGCTCCATACCAGACGGGTACTGGTCCGCATGGCGGCAAAGATACCGACCTTCTCTGTTGACAGGATCACCGGTGCCAGCGACAGCACCACGGCCAGAATTAGTCCGGGTACAACCAGCGCCATAAACCCAAGCTGAATAATCAGCGTCATCAGGAACACCAGCAGCAGCAAGCGTGGCAGCGTCGGTGCAGAGGCACCAATCGCACGCAGTGCACTGACGCGCTGACCGGCTGACACCATCGGCAGCAGGCTGAGCATACCGCCGAGCAGCAAAGTGTTGCCTACCAGCGAGGCAAAGGTGCCGGCCGCAGAGGCTTTCAGCAGGACGCGTTGCTGATCGGGCGACATATTTTGCACCATTTCGATCAGGCTCATGCCAGAACCATTGTCACCGTCGGTCAGGATCGATAACTGATCGGCGCCAGGCGTGAGCGCATGACCAATCAGCACGGTAATAAAAGAGGTGAGCAGTGCCATCAGAATGATGGTAACCAGTTGATGGCGGAAAAAATTCCCCGTGTCACGGTATAACGAACCTGCCGTGAATGACATGTAGACTCCTTGAACAGCCGATTATTGCGATCCGGCGATTGTACATGGTCTGCGGGCAACCTGGCACCCTGACTTACATAACTTTCGATTAAAGAAGGTATTAGCGGTCAGTAAAGCGCATTTTTCAGCGCACTCCAATTTACCGTGATTTGACCCGCAGAGGGGAAAGACTGGCGACGCGGTGTTGAATAAAGCCAGAAAATTGATCTAAATCAACTCTATGTTTTTTAAGGACTTTGAAAGAATTGATTTGGGTGATCTTTGCAAAAATTAACGTAAAACTGTCGCCAATAAAAACAACGATTGCGCGATAGCGTATTTTTTTGCAAAGGAGTGGATATGAAAGTGAAAGCGTTGGTTCTGGCGGTGGTGGCATTACTGCCCGTGGCGGCTTCTGCTCATCAGGCAGGGGATTTCTTTATGCGTGCAGGCTCTGCCACGGTTCGACCTACCGGTGGATCGGATAACGTGCTTGGCCTCGGAGAATTCGACGTCAGTAATAATACCCAGCTTGGTTTGACGTTTACCTACATGGCGACCGACAACATTGGTATTGAACTGCTTGGCGCGACGCCGTTCCGCCATAAGGTCGGCCTGGGTGCTACCGGGACGCTGGCTACCGTTCATCAGCTGCCGCCAACGCTGATGGCACAATGGTATTTCATGGGCAATACCAGCAAAGTACAGCCGTATATGGGCATCGGTGTTAACTACACCATGTTCTATGATAACGATTTCAACCAGACAGGTCGTGACGCAGGATTAAGTAATCTGAGCGTGAAAAACTCGTGGGGACTCGCCGGTCAGGTGGGCCTGGATTATCAACTGACCCCGGACTGGATGCTGAATGCGTCGGTGTGGTACATGGACATCGACACCAAAGTCGGCTTCGATTCCCCTGCCGGCCATCAGAGCATCGATACGCGCATCAACCCAGTGGTGTTCTTCTTCGGTGCGGGATACCGTTTCTAATCTGCTGCTCAAAATGAAAAAAGGCGCTAATCAGCGCCTTTTGTTTTCAGCAGACAAAAATTACTTAATCTGCATATTGTTGGTTACAGCGGTAACGCCTTTAACAGTACGGGTCACCTGCACCGCACGGTTAGCTGCTGCTGAGCTGGAAACGAAGCCGCTCAGCTGTACGCGACCCTTAAAGGTTTCTACGTTGATTTCAGTAGATTTCAGGTCTTTAGCATTAAGCAGTTCGGATTTCACTTTAGTGGTAATCACGGTGTCATCGAGGTAACCGCCAGTGCCTTCTTTCGTTGGCGTAGGCGCACAGGCGCTGACTGTGATAGCGACAACAGCCGCAATAACCATACCCGTCAGGACTTTAAACAACTTCATTGTAATCTCCCTGTCATTCACTATTTGGCTTAAGCCGTGTGTACAGAATCGCTCTGTCTCAGAAGCTTAGCCAGAGTCCGGAATATTTCCAGCGCAGGATGTAATAAAGAGTGAAAAAATAATGCCTTACCCGGACGGATAAGGCATTTAAGGCAAATTAACGCGTGGCCGCTTTCAGCGAGCTGACGAAAGCCTTCAGTTCAGCCAGCATCACCGGTGGGTTGGCATGGTTTTTCTCGATGATCTTCACCACGGCAGAACCGGAGATAGCACCGGCCGCACCGGCCTGCAGCGCCTCTGTGACCTGGCCTGGCTCAGAGATACCAAAGCCCTGAATGGGAGGAGCGGCATGATACTCGTGCAGCTTATCCACCAGATGCTGCAGCGAATGGCTGACGCCACGGCTTTCCGTGCCGGTTACGCCCGCACGGGACAGCAGGTAGGTGTAGCCACGGCCATGAGAAGCAATCTCACGCAGCAGGTCATCACTGGCGTTAGGCGGACAGATAAAGATCGGTGCCACGTTGTGACGCATGGCTGACTGACGGAACGGAGCAGACTCTTCAATCGGCACGTCGGCGACCAGCACCGAATCCACACCCACTTCTTCGCAACGCGCATAGAAGTTATCGATGCCGTTGGAGAATACCAGGTTGGCGTACATCAGCAGACCAATCGGGATCTCCGGATATTTCTGGCGAATGGTTTTCAGCATTTCAAAGCATTGTGATGGTGTCACGCCGGCCGCGAAGGCACGCAGGGCTGCACCCTGAATCGTTGGTCCATCCGCCAGCGGATCCGAGAATGGGATGCCTAACTCCAGCGCATCTGCGCCGCCTTCTACCAGCGCATCAATGATCTGCAGGGAGAGTTCCGGCGTGGGATCGCCCAGCGTCACGAAAGGGACAAACGCACCTTCTTTCTTCTCAGCAAGGCGTTTAAAAAGCAGGTCGTAACGCTCCATTAAATTTCTCCCTTAGCGGTCAGAATGTCATGAACGGTGAAGATATCTTTATCGCCGCGTCCGGAAAGATTTACCACCAGAAGCTGTTCTTTCTCTGGCGCGTCACGCATCATTTTCAAGGCGTGGGCAAGGGCGTGGGAAGATTCCAGCGCCGGGATGATACCTTCGCTGCGACAGAGGATTTTAAAGGCATCCATCGCTTCATCATCGGTAATCGAAACATATTCCGCACGACCGATGCTGTTCAGATAGGCGTGCTGCGGGCCGACTGAAGGGAAGTCGAGGCCTGCAGAAATGGAGTAGGACTCTTCAATCTGTCCATCCTCGGTCTGCATCATTGGCGACTTCATGCCAAAGTAGATGCCCACGCGGCCATGTTTTAACGGCGCGCCGTGCTCACCAGACTCAATACCGTGACCGGCTGGCTCGACACCAATCAGGCCGACCGACGCGTCATCGATGAAATCAGCAAACATTCCGATAGCGTTCGAGCCGCCACCGACACAGGCGATCACCGCATCCGGCAGGCGACCTTCGCGATCGAGGATCTGCGCTTTAGTCTCTTCACCAATCATGCGCTGGAATTCGCGAACGATAGTGGGGAACGGGTGCGGGCCCGCAGCGGTGCCAAGCATATAGTGTGCAGTATCATAGCTGCCGGACCAGTCGCGCAGCGCCTCATTACAGGCATCTTTCAGCGTTGACGAACCGCTGTGTACCGGGATCACTTCTGCACCCATCAGACGCATTCTGAAGACGTTAGGCGACTGACGTTCGATGTCCTTGGCGCCCATATAAATGCGGCATTTCAGACCCAGTAACGCGCTGGCTAAGGCAGAAGCAACGCCGTGCTGTCCGGCGCCGGTCTCCGCGATGATTTCGGTTTTGCCCATGCGCTTGGCCAGCAACGCCTGTCCCAACACCTGGTTGGTCTTGTGCGCGCCACCGTGCAGCAAATCTTCACGTTTCAGGTACAAACGGGTTTTGGTGCCCGCGGTAAGGTTCTTACACAGCGTCAGCGCGGTAGGGCGACCGGCATAGTTTTTCAGCAGGTCGGTAAATTCAGCCTGAAATTCCGGGTCGCGCTGGGCGCTGACAAAGGCTTCTTCCAGCTGATTCAGGGCTGGCATCAGGATTTGCGGCACATACATGCCGCCAAACTCACCAAAATAGGGATTTAATAAGGTCATTTCGCTTCTCTTATCGTTACAGGGGCCGCAGTTTGTCGCCGCCCCAACGGTCAGTACGCCTTCAGGGTATGGAACACCGAGGCAATCTTCGAGGCATCTTTAATTCCAGGGGCACTTTCCACCCCGGAATTGAAATCAAGACCGGCACAGCCGAGCTGGGCGGCTTCAACACAGTTGTCTGCACCCAGACCACCGGCAAGCAGCACATTGTTCAGCGATTCGCCCTGCAGCAGGGACCAGTCAAAGCGTTTGCCGCTGCCGCCGTTACCGTTATCCAACACGTAACGATCGATGTGTGGCCAGTCACGGGCAGGGAGCGATTCTTTGATGCTGAAGGCTTTCCAGATCTTCACCGTTTCAGGCAGTTCGGCGCGCAAGGCGGCAACAAATGCCGGGTCTTCATCGCCGTGCAGTTGCACCGCCTGCAGGTTAAGGGCATCAGCATAAGTGACAATGTCACTGACGGTGTTATTACGGAACACGCCAACGTACTTCAGCGGTGCGCCAGCCATGACCAGACGGGCCTGCTCAACATCTACCTGACGAGGAGAACCTTCGGCGAAGATCAGTCCGCCAAAAATGGCACCGGCTTCATGCGCGCTGCGGGCATCTTCTTCACGCGTCAGCCCACAGACTTTGTTGTCACCGAGGATCACCCTGCGAATCGCAGCAGAGAGGTCGTCTTCGGACATCAGGGCAGAGCCAATCAGGAAGCCGTTAGCAAAATGGCTAAGGTCGCGCACCTGAGAATAACGGTTAATACCGGATTCACTGATCACCGTAACGCCATGCGCCACTTTAGGCGCGAGGCGACGCGTGCGATCCAAGTCGATCGACAGGTCGCGCAAATCGCGGTTGTTGATGCCGATGACTTTTGCGCCTAATGCGGTAGCGCGTTCAAGCTCTTCATCACTGATCACTTCCGTCAGCACGCCCATATTCAGGCTGTGCGCCACGGCCGCTAGCTGGCGGTACTGGTCATCATTCAATACTGAAAGCATCAGTAAGATGGCATCAGCCTGATAGAAACGTGCCAGGTACACCTGATACGGATCGATCATAAAGTCTTTACACAGTACCGGCTGGGTGATCGCGGCACTGACGATTGGCAGGAAATCAAAACTTCCCTGGAAATATTTCTCGTCGGTCAGTACTGAAACCGCAGACGCGTAGTGCTTGTAGATCCCGGCGATGGTCGCAGGATCAAAGTCTTCGCGGATCAGCCCTTTGGACGGCGAGGCTTTTTTGCATTCAAGAATGAAAACGGTCCTGGCGCCCTGCAGCGCATGGTAAAAGCTGCGGGTGGACGGTTTGACGTCATTTTGAAAGGAGGACAGCGGCTGCTGTTGCTGGCGTTCGCTCAACCAGACCGCTTTGTCCTGCACAATTTTATTCAGTACGGTTTCCTGCATGATTATCCTCTTGCTGCCAGAGCGACAACGCGCTCGTAAGCCTGACCACTCCGTATGGTGCGCAGCGCGTGCTGAGCATTCTCACGTAAATCTTCATGACCAAAAATTTTCAATAGCAGAGCGACGTTAGCGGCAACCGCTTCTTCGTGCGCGCGCTCGCCTTTACCCTGGAGTAATCGGGTCAGAATGTCACGGTTTTCTTCCGGCGTTCCACCTGCCAGCGCCTCCTGCGGGTAGCTGTTCAGACCAAAGTCTTCTGGCGTCAGCTGGTAGCTGGTAATTTCGCCTTCGCGCAGTTCCGCAACGTGGGTTGCGCTGTGCAACGCCACTTCATCCATGCCGCCGCCGTGAACCACCGCAGCACGCTGATAGCCTAACACTTTCAATGTCTGCGCAATCGGCAGCACCAGCTCAGGGCTGTAAACGCCAATCACCGCCAGTGGCGGACGCGCCGGGTTGATCAGCGGACCAAGCACGTTGAATATTGTGCGGGTCTTTAACTGCTGGCGAACCGGCATCGCATGGCGGAAGCCGGTGTGATACTGCGGCGCAAACAGGAAGCAGACATTCAGATCATCCAGCGCCTGACGAGCCTGCTCAGCCGGCAGATCCAGACTGATGCCGAAAGCGGCCAGCAAATCAGAGGAACCGGATTTGCTGGAGACGCTGCGGTTACCGTGCTTGGCGACTTTCAGGCCGCAGGCCGCGGCCACAAAGGCGCTGGCGGTCGAAATATTAATGCTGTTGCTGCCGTCACCACCGGTACCGACGATATCGGCAAAGGCATACTCCGGGCGCGGGAAGGGTTTCGCATCTTCCAGCAGTGCGGTTGCGGCACCGGCAATTTCCTCCGGACGTTCGCCGCGGACTTTCATCGCAATCAGCGCGGCGGCCAACTGAGTGGGTTCCAGCTGTCCGGTAATAATGGCTGAAAACAGCTGGTGGCTTTCCGCCTGCGTCAGGGTGTTGGCCTGGTAAAGTTTTTCAAGAATAGCGTTCATCAGTGTCTCCTTGTTTTACGCCAGCGCCCAGGCGAGTGTTTGTTCCAGCAAAATTGCGCCTTGCGTGGTGAGAATGGATTCCGGATGGAACTGGAAGCCACAAACCCGGTCCTTATCGTGACGAACGGCCATCACCATGCCATTAAAGGTGGCGTTAACCGTCAGCTCTTCTGGCACGTTGCTGCCGACCAGCGAGTGATAGCGGGCGACGGGCAGTGGGTTGGTCAACCCGGCAAACATGCCGCAATCGTCATGCGCAATCGCCGACGCCTTACCGTGCAGGATTTCGCCTGCCTGGCCCACATGGCCGCCGTAAGCCTCCACAATCGCCTGGTGGCCTAAGCAAATGCCGATAATCGGCAGGCGGCCGCGCAGGCGGGTCAGCATTTCTGGCATACAGCCCGCTTCAGACGGCGCGCCAGGGCCAGGTGACAGCATCAGCACCGGATTTTCCATGCTCTGCAGGCGTTCAATCAGCGTATCTGCAGGCACGTTGTTCCGATAAATCACCACGTTATGGCCAAAGGCGCGTAACTGGTCGACGAGGTTGTAAGTAAACGAGTC
This sequence comes from Erwinia sp. QL-Z3, assembly GCF_004551645.1. Classification (NCBI taxonomy): domain Bacteria; kingdom Pseudomonadati; phylum Pseudomonadota; class Gammaproteobacteria; order Enterobacterales; family Erwiniaceae; genus Erwinia; species Erwinia sp. QL-Z3. Next base: position 3,988,957 of record NZ_CP037950.1, on the reverse strand, counting down.
AATATTGTCGAGCAGCAGAATATCGGCCATCAGAAAATCTCCTTGCAGTGATGTGCGGTTGCGATAGCGCGCAACACTGCGCGAGCTTTATTGCGGCTCTCATCGGCTTCAGCCTGAGGCACAGAGTCCAGAACCACGCCGGCGCCGGCCTGAACCGTTGCCACGCCGTCTTCCACATAGGCTGAACGGATAACAATACAGGTATCCAGATCGCCGCTGGCGGTGAAGTAGCCCACCGCGCCACCGTAGCTACCGCGACGGGTGCCTTCCGCGCCGGCAATCAGCTGCATCGCACGCACTTTCGGCGCGCCGCTCAGCGTGCCCATATTCATGCAGGCGCTGTAAGCGTGCAGCACATCCAGATCTTCACGCAGGGTTCCCACCACGCGTGACACCAGATGCATCACAAACGAGTAGCGGTCGACTTTGGTCAGGTCGGCAACGTAGCGGCTGCCGGGTTCACAAATCCGGGCCAGGTCGTTACGCGCCAGGTCAACCAGCATCAGATGCTCAGCCAGCTCTTTATGGTCAGTCCGCATTTCCAGCTCGATGCGGCTGTCCAGATCGCGATTCAGGGACCCATCCGCGTGGCGACCGCGTGGGCGCGTACCGGCAATAGGATAGATTTCAATTTGACGGCTGATGGCATCATATTTCAGCGAGCTTTCTGGTGACGCGCCGAACAGACTGAAGTCCTGATCCTGCATAAAGAACATATAAGGACTTGGGTTGCTGTTTTTCAGCGTGTCATAAGCGGCCAGCGGAGAAGGGCAAGGCAGCGAGAAGCGGCGGGAAGGCACCACCTGGAAGATCTCTCCAATGCGGATAGCGTCCTGCATCTGGCGAACCACTGCGCAATACTCTTCATCACTCTGGTTGACGCTCAGCGCCATCTCTTCAACCTGCTGAACCGGCAGCGGGTGAGCAGGTTGCAACATCTGAGCGTGTAACTGTTCGATACGGCTTTGCAGACGTAAGAACTCGTTTGGGGCAGGCGTAAACAAAGAAGCCTGCAGGCGCGCCGTCTGGTTTTGATGGTCAATCACCAGCAGGGTTTCGGCCAGATAGAAGCAGTAATCCGGGCAGCGTTGCTGGTTCTCCAGCGCCGGCAGGTCTTCAAAACTGGCGACCAGGTCATAGGCGAACAGACCGCCTAACAGCACAGCTTTGCGCTCTTCTGCCGGGCTGTTAACCAGCTGCGGGATCAGGCGCAGCGCATCAAACACCGAGGTGGCTTTCAGGCGGGAATCTTCATCCTGCACTTCGGTGTTGGCCGGGAAGGTCAGTTCGCGCCCATCGGGGCGGACGGTGCTGATGACCGAAGCTGGCAGTGCGGCATCAAGCAAAGGCAGGATGGCGCGGCCATTCTCTGAAAGCGCCTGAACGGTCACGCTGTTTCCCAGCGCCTTGATGCGCAGCGCGCTGTCGACGATCAGCAGGCTTTGCAGATTTTTTTTGCTGTCGATGTCAGCAGACTCAAGCAGCAGCGTAGCCGGGCGCGCACCACACAACTGATGAAACACGGCGGCCGGATCCTCGCGATAAGGTGCGTTGCCGGTAATCAACTTCACTGTAGGTTTGGCATTTTGCATGAGGTCTGTTCTCTACATTTTACTAAAAAAAAGGCCCGCTTTTGGCGGGCCTGGGTATCTGCACAACGTCTGGTTGCGTGCATGACTCCTTCGCCCATTCAGGGAGAAGTGCGCCACCAACCAGTCATCATCGTCTGTGTCATAGTCATGATTGCGATACCCTTTCATGTGAACTTGCGTACTAGTTAACTGGTTCGCGGTAAAAAAGTCAATACTCTTTTTCCCCGCGCAGATAATTCTGGGTATCATGCTGCGACATTTATCCGCCAACGCCGGAGCCGTTTTGACCGATCCAACCCCGCTGAATCCCTACCCAATTTATGATCTACACAGCCACACCCGTGCTTCCGATGGGCTGCTTACGCCTGAAGAGCTGGTATTGCGGGCGGTAGAGCATCGCGTTGGCGTGCTGGCAATTACCGACCACGACACCATTGACGGTGTGCAGCCCGCGCGTGAGGCGATTGCTAAGCATCAGCTGCCACTGAAGTTAATGGCCGGGGTGGAAGTCTCGACGCTGTGGGAAAACCACGAGATTCATATTGTCGGCCTGGGCGTCGATTGCGCCAGCCCGATCCTGACCGAATTTCTACAGCAGCAAACCGAACGCCGCATGGCGAGAGCCGAACTGATTGCTGAGCGTTTAGAGAAAGCACATATCCCCGATGCGCTGGCCGGCGCGCTGGCGCTGGCAGAAGGTGGCGCCATCACCCGTGGACACTTTGCCCGCTTCCTGATTGCGCAGGGCAAGGCCGATAATATGGCGCAGGTTTTCAAAAACTACCTGGCCCGCGGCAAAACCGGTTACGCTCCGCCACAGTGGTGTACAATTAAACAAGCCATTGATGCCATTCATCATTCTGGCGGGCGCACCGTACTGGCCCATCCAGGTCGATACGGGCTTTCTGCCAAGTGGCTGAAGCGACTGATCGCTCACTTCAGTGAAGAGGGCGGCGATGCGATGGAAGTGGCTCAGTGTCAGCAGGCGCCGAACGAGCGCACGCAGCTGGCACGTTATGCACAGGATTATCAACTCGCGGCCTCGCAAGGCTCTGATTTCCATCAGCCTTGCCCGTGGATCGAGTTGGGAAAAAAATTATGGCTTCCGGGTGGCGTCGAAGCAGTCTGGCTTCGCTTCCCGGAAATCGCACCCGAGTGATCTCTCTGCGGTGCGTCAGATAAGAGGTTAGTTATGAGTCAATTTTTCTATATTCATCCGGAAAACCCGCAGCCAAGACTGATTAAGCAGGCCGTTGAGTTACTGAATAAAGGCAGCGTGATTGTCTACCCGACGGATTCGGGGTATGCGCTGGGATGTAAGCTGGAAGATAAAAGTGCGATGGAACGGATTTGTAAGATCAGGAAGCTGGATGGTAACCACAACTTCACGCTGGTTTGCCGCGACCTGTCTGAGTTATCGACCTATGCGCATGTGGACAACACCGCTTTCAGGCTGATCAAAAACAATACGCCAGGCAACTACACCTTCATTCTGAAGGCGACCAAAGAGGTGCCACGCCGTTTAATGAACGACAAGCGTAAGACGATTGGACTGCGTGTACCGTCGAATCCGATTGCGCTGGCGCTGCTGGAAGCACTGAATGAGCCGATGATGTCGACGTCGTTGATGTTACCCGGTAATGACTTTACCGAGTCGGATCCGGAAGCCATTCAGGACAGCATTGGTAAGCTGGTGGAGTTGATTATTCACGGCGGCTATCTTGGGCAGCATCCCACCACGGTGATCGACCTTACCGAAAATACGCCAGAAGTTGTGCGTGAGGGTGTCGGCGACGTCCAGCCGTTCTTATAATATTAGCGGGCTCACCAAAGGAATTATTCTTCGGTGGGCCCGGATTTAATAAGCTTCATTTAATCGTCCGTTAAATGTGTGAATCCATCTTATTTGCGTTAAGTCGTCGACTTGGTCAGCCAGTCCTTAAAGTCTTCATACGGAATATAAAGCGAGACATCCTTAAGAGGAACTGCTGAATTCTTGTGGCGTTTTATCTCTTTGGTGAAGCCAACGATCACACCGCCAATGGTGTCATCGTGATTATAAACGGCACCGCCTGACATCCCTTTTACCACGCCCGCATTCGAAACCATCGCCACGCATGGGCGTTTATTCCATTCATTACGAATACCAGTCAGGGCCAGATTTACCCCAGACGATTCCACCGGCATGGCGCTAATAAAGCTGTAGCCGTACATCTTTACCGGGTCGCCAATTTCGCCATTACGGAATTTGGGTAAGGATTTAAGATCGTTCTTATGATAAATAATCGCGAGGTCGCAATAGGGATGGTAGGCCTTTACTTTTTCTACAGAAAGCTTCGCCACGTGGGCCGCGGTGAGGCTGTACTCAGGGGTGATGGGGATGCTGGTGCCAAGCGCGCCGATGCCCAGGATGGTGGGGATCCCGGTAAAGTTCATATCGACACGTTTCATGGCTTCACTGCTGTACTCATATTTACCGACAGAGCAGCCGGTCAGCATTAGCACAGCTAATGCCGGAAGGGTCATTATAGTTTTCATGATGATCACACTTAGTCGGACACGTCAGTAAATCCCTGGTGAAGATAGATGACGTGTAATGCCGATGCTGACACAAGTTCAGCGTATTTTTTTGAGGAGTCGGGCTCCTCTTTTATTAATAAACTAGCAATAAGTCTTATGTTTTAAATTTTACGTACTTAAACTAAATTATAATATTTATTTAACAATCCAGTTAATTCATTACCGAATTGCTTGAGTGAATTCTACACAAACTTATTAATGCCGCAAATATAATAAATGCACGGCAGAGTTAAAAATAGTGATGATCAAGATTTAACTCAACCTTCTATATAATTGGTCTGAATATTTTGATTTAACCTGACTTATATCAAGGTGCATTTTAATTACGACAGAACAATCTGCTATTGTTGCATTTAAAAGTGGTGTTAACAGCTATCGATACTTTTAAAGCTGGTTGAGTCAGCTACATGATGGTCTATTTGGCTTTATCTTCATGCGAAAACGAGCGCTGGCGGGCGTTAAGGCTTAATGACAAGGATCATTATTATCGGCGAAATCCATCTAATATTATTTAACAGGTTAGTAACATTGGTTATTTTTTCCAATGAAATCATTAGCGTGACAGCGGGTTTGTGGCAAGCCTCTGTTAAGTCAGACAAATGAGTCTGTCCGGCGGTAATGGCTGATTGCGTTGTCGCCGCGACGGTAAAACGGCCTGTTTCGTTGCGGTGAAACTGATGTATCTGCGAGGGTGTTGAAACACGCGCATACCGTTATCAATAGAAGTCAACTTAGTGTAGAATGCGCTTCCCCTGAAAAAGGGCAGAGGATCGGTGGTGTGCATCGCGCAGGGCGCGGCACAGCAACCTCTGCTGCTGTCACGGGCCACTTGAATAGCATGACGCCTGGGAAGGCGACACAGAGGTTAGCGCCATGAGCGAAAAATTACAGAAAGTATTAGCACGCGCCGGACACGGTTCCCGCCGCGAAATTGAAACCATGATTTCTGCCGGACGCGTCAGCGTGGACGGCAAACTCGCCACGCTGGGTGACCGCGTGGACTCCAGCCCTTCTATTAAGATCCGCGTTGATGGCCATCTGGTCTCCGTAGCAGAATCCACCGCAGAAGTTTGTCGTGTACTGGCGTACTACAAGCCAGAAGGCGAGCTTTGCACGCGTAACGATCCTGAAGGGCGTCCTACCGTATTTGACCGTTTACCCAAACTGCGCGGCGCGCGCTGGATTGCCGTTGGCCGTCTGGATGTGAACACCTGCGGTCTGCTGCTGTTTACCACTGATGGTGAACTGGCCAACCGTCTGATGCACCCAAGCCGTGAAGTTGAAAGGGAATATGCCGTGCGCGTATTCGGCGCCATTGATGATGATAAAATCCGTCAGCTGAGCCGTGGCGTTCAGCTGGAAGATGGCCCGGCCTCTTTCAAAACCCTGAAATTCACCGGCGGTGAAGGCATCAACCAGTGGTACACCGTTACCCTGACCGAAGGCCGTAACCGCGAAGTGCGTCGTCTGTGGGAATCCGTCGGCGTGCAGGTTAGCCGTCTGATCCGTACCCGTTACGGCGACATCCAGTTACCGAAAGGCTTGCCACGTGGCGGTTGGACTGAGCTGGAGCTGGCTCCAACCAACTATCTGCGTGAACTGGTCGACTTGCCGCCAGAAATCACCAGTAAAGTTGCGGTAGAAAAAGATCGCCGTCGCACCAAAGCCAACCAGATCCGCCGTGCGGTTAAGCGCCACTCGCAAGTTGCGCCGGGTAGCCGTCGCCCTTCGGGCAAAGCATCCGGTAAAGCGGCTGCGGCTAAACCCGCAGGCAAATCTTCAGCGCGTACCTCAGGCAAACCGTCCGCTAAACGGGGTTAAACGCCGGTAACCTGACCTGAAGAAAAAACCCCCTGATGTTTTGCATCAGGGGGTTTTTTATTTGCTAGCAGGCACGACATTCGTTACCAGTCGATGCCTTGCTGAGCCTGAATGCCGGCATCAAAAGCATGCCTCGTCGGTCGCATCTCGGTAATGGTATCTGCAAGATCCAGAATGTCACGGTGACAACCTCTGCCAGTGATAATCACGCTTTGATGAGCAGGGCGATTAGTCAGCGCGGTGAGGACCTCTTCCAGCGGCAGGTAATCAAAACTGACCATATAGGTCAGCTCATCCAGCACCACCAAATCCAACGTCTCATCTTGCAGCATGCGCTTGCCGTGCTGCCACACCTGCAAACAGGCTGCTGTATCGGTTTCGCGGTTCTGGGTGTCCCAGGTAAAGCCAGTGGCCATCACCTGAAACTCGACGCCATGCGGCTCCAGCAAATTCCGCTCGCCGTTAGGCCATTCACCTTTAATGAACTGGATCACACCCGCGCGTTTCTGGTGGCCAACCGCACGTGTGGCGGTGCCAAATGCTGCAGTGGTTTTGCCTTTGCCGTTTCCGGTAAAGACCATCAAAATGCCGCGCACTTCCGTCGCTGAGGCGATACGCGCATCGACTTTTTCTTTTAACTTTTGCTGGCGCTGCTGGTGCCGATCTTCTGTCATTATTCGGCTGCTCCAGGTTTACGTCCAGGTTGGGCATCGTAGCTGATCCCGGTTTTACGCTTGCTGTCATCGCCCATCAGGAACAGATACAGCGGCATGATATCAGCCGGCGTTTTCAGCTTGTTGGCATCTTCTTCCGGGAAGGCACTGGCGCGCATTTTGGTGCGCGTGCCGCCAGGATTGATGCAATTAACCCGCAAATGTTTGCTGTCGTATTCGTCAGCCAGCACCTGCATCATGCCTTCAGTGGCGAATTTCGACACGGAGTAAGCTCCCCATCCGGCGCGGCCCTGGCGTCCCACGCTGGACGTGGTAAACACCAGCGAGGCGCAAGAGGATTTAAGCAGCAACGGCAGCAGCGCCTGGGTCAGAAAGAAAGTGGCATCAATGTTGACGCGCATCACCTGCTGCCAGACCTGAGGATCCTGCTTTTCCATGGACACAATATCGCCCAGCAGGCCGGCATTGTGCAGCACACCATCGAGGCGCGGCACATGTTGCGCCACCTCTGCGGCCAACTGCTGGCAACGCGCGGGAGAAGCCTGCTCTAAATCCAGAATGAACCACTGCGGTGCCGGCTTACCGGTCGCCGCAATGTCATCGGCCACGGCCTGCAGTTTCTCTGCATTACGGCCCAACAGGACGACCTCAGCACCATAACGTGCATAGGTCACGGCGGCCTCGCGGCCAATTCCATCGCTGGCTCCGGTGACCAGAATGATTCGGCCAGTGAGCAGGTTGTCTTTAGGTTGATAGTACACGTTGAATTCCTCTGGCGGTGGTGATGGATCGCGCTGGCAGCTTCGCTGCTAAGCCATTGCCCGCAATAGATAATGTGCTTTATGCCCTAAATTGGTGAGCAGTTCAATCTTCAATAAGGGTAAAAGCGTGCGGCAGGAAGGGGATTCGGGCGACTCCTGGCCGTGACTCGGCTACAATAGCTGCTGATATAATACGATGTTAAATAAGGCGGAATGAGTGGATTTACTCTCTTATTATGGGCTTTTTCTGGCCAAAACGGTCACCGTAGTGGTTGCTATCGCAGCAATTGCCATTCTGATCACTAACCTGGCGATGCGCAAGCGTGCTCAGGGCGGGCAGTTAAAGCTGACTCACCTGGGTGAAAACTACCAGGAAATGAAAGATGACATGATGCTGGCAAAAATGAAGCATCAGGATCAAAAACTGTGGCACAAAGAGCAAAAGAAGAAGGATAAACAGGAAGCAAAAGCCGCCAAACAACGGGCGAAGCAGGGCCTGAAAAGCGAGAGTACTAAGCCTACGCTGTACGTGCTGGATTTCAAAGGCAGCATGGATGCCCATGAAGTCAGCTCGCTGCGTGAAGAAGTCTCTGCCGTAATGGCGGTGGCGAAACCGCAGGACGAAGTGCTGCTGCGTCTGGAAAGCCCGGGCGGCGTTGTACATGGTTACGGTCTGGCGTCTTCACAGCTTCAGCGCCTGCGGGATAAAGGTATTCGCCTGACCGTCGCCGTAGACAAAGTTGCCGCCAGCGGTGGTTATATGATGGCGTGTGTGGCCGATCGTATCGTTGCGGCGCCATTCTCCATTGTCGGTTCGATTGGGGTGGTGGCGCAAATCCCTAACTTCAATCGCTTACTGAAGCGCAATGAAATTGATGTAGAGCTGCACACGGCTGGCGAGTACAAGCGCACGCTGACGTTGTTTGGTGAGAACACGGAACAGGGGCGTGAGAAATTCCGTGAAGATCTGAATGAAACGCATCTGCTGTTCAAACAGTTTGTGCATCAGATGCGTCCTTCTCTGGATATCGACAGCGTTGCCACCGGCGAACACTGGTTCGGTACTCAGGCACTTGAGAAAGGGCTGGTTGATGCCATCGGCACCAGTGATGATTTGATTATCGATCAGATGGCCAATCATGAGGTGATTTCCGTTCGGTTCACCCGTCGTAAGAAAATGATCGACCGTTTTACCCAGAGTGCCGCCGGTAGCGCAGAACGTCTGCTGCTGCGTCTCTGGCAGCGTGGTGAAAAACCCCTGCTGTAAAAGACACTGCGCCCGCTCAGCGGGCGCGGTTAAGCGATCCGGTACAGGGGAGAGAGCTCAACCGCCAGATACTTGAACACGTTAAACACCACCGTACTTTTCTCGCCAGGTAATCCCTGTTCATCTAAAAAGTAGTCGCCGCGAAATATCAGCACGTCCCCTTTCTGTTCCACATCGGTCGCCACTAATCCTGGGAAGACATCCTTATGCCCGGCAATCAGCTCATTGGCAATCACCAGCAGGGCGGGACGATCTATCGTCTGGGTCTGATTCACGTTTTCTCTCCTTTATAGTAGGCGTGTGCGTAAGAGTATATTACGTCCGCGCTTAACAATTCCACATGCTTTATAGGTGTATGCGCCAGCCGACTCTTTTTAGCCGACTTTCTGGCGTAAATCGCGGGCAGATGCTAATTAAGTTGCGTATCGAATTTTATCAGGTACAGTGTGGGCGTTTCGGGTTCCGGGCGTAAAACTAGCTTTACGCAATGTTTGAAATGCACAGAACAGGTTGTAAAAAGTGTCGTTAATCAGCAGGTTGGCTTCTTAAGCAGGGAGCATCAACAGAGCAGAAAGCGTCGGGTTGAAAATTATTTCCCCGGTCGCCATATCGTTAACGCGTCTCGCTTGCTCTGGCAAACGGCACATTTTACTCTCGGATGTTTTAATCAGGTAAAGGTAAATATGGGCAAAGCTCTCGTAATAGTTGAGTCCCCGGCAAAAGCCAAAACGATCAATAAATATCTTGGAAATGACTACGTGGTGAAGTCCAGCGTCGGTCATATCCGGGATTTGCCGACCAGTGGATCAACAGTTAAAAAGAGCGCTGACTCTACAACCAGTAAACCAGCAAAAAAAGTCAAAAAGGACGAGAAAGCGGCGCTTGTCAGCCGCATGGGCGTCGATCCTTTTCATGGTTGGGAAGCGGATTACCAAATCCTTCCTGGCAAAGAGAAAGTGGTTGCAGAGCTGAAGGCTCTGGCCGAAAACGCTGACCACATCTATCTCGCAACGGACCTTGACCGCGAAGGGGAAGCCATTGCCTGGCACCTGCGGGAAGTGATCGGTGGCGATGACTCACGCTTCAGCCGCGTGGTGTTTAACGAAATCACCAAGAATGCGATTCGTCAGGCGTTTGAAAAGCCGGGTGAACTGAATATTGACCGTGTGAATGCGCAACAGGCACGCCGGTTTATGGACCGCGTAGTGGGCTATATGGTTTCCCCGCTGCTGTGGAAAAAAATTGCCCGTGGACTGTCTGCCGGCCGCGTCCAGTCTGTGGCCGTGCGTCTGGTGGTTGAGCGTGAGCGCGAAATTAAAGCGTTCACCCCAGAAGAATACTGGGAACTGCACGCCGACCTGAACACGCCGAAAGGCACCGGTCTGCCGATGGAAGTCACGCATCAGCATGACAAGCCATTCCGCCCGGTCAACGGCGAGCAGACCCATGCTGCGGTTAGTCTGCTGGAAAAAGCCCGCTATGTGGTGGCCGATCGTGAAGATAAGCCAACCAGCAGCAAGCCAGGCGCGCCGTTTATCACCTCCACGCTGCAACAGGCGGCAAGTACCCGTTTGGGTTACGGCGTGAAGAAAACCATGATGATGGCACAGCGTTTGTATGAAGCGGGTCACATCACTTACATGCGTACTGATTCAACGAATTTGAGCCAGGATGCGGTTAGCATGGTTCGCGGCTACATTGAAACTGAGTTTGGCGCGAAGTACCTGCCGAAAGCCGCCAATGTGTACAGCAGCAAAGAAAACTCGCAGGAAGCGCACGAAGCGATTCGTCCTTCTGATGTGGCTATTCAGTCCGAGCAGTTGAAGGATATGGAAGCCGATGCGCAGAAATTATATCAGCTGATCTGGCGCCAGTTTGTCGCCTGTCAGATGATGCCAGCGCAGTATGACTCCACCACGCTGACCGTGGCGGCTGGAGACTTCAAACTGAAGGCCAAAGGCCGTACGCTGCGTTTTGATGGCTGGACGGCGGTGATGCCTGCGCTGCGTAAAGGCGATGAAGACCGGACCTTACCACCGGTTGAAGTGGGCGAAGAGCTGAAGCTGCAACAGCTGAAGCCAAGTCAGCACTTCACCAAGCCACCGGCTCGCTTCAGCGAAGCGTCGCTGGTGCGCGAGCTGGAAAAACGCGGTATCGGTCGTCCTTCTACCTATGCGTCGATTATCTCGACCATTCAGGATCGTGGTTACGTCCGCGTTGAGAGCCGTCGTTTCTATGCGGAGAAAATGGGTGAAATCGTTACCGATCGTCTGGAAGCTAACTTCCGCGAGCTGATGAACTACGATTTTACCGCGCATATGGAAGACAACCTCGATAAGGTTGCGAATAACGAAGCGCAGTGGAAAGGCGTGCTGGATCAGTTCTTTGCTGACTTCAGCCAGCAGCTGGAAAAAGCGGATAAGGATCCTGAAGAGGGCGGCATGCAGCCGAACCAGATGATCCTGACCTCGATCGACTGCCCGACCTGTAACCGCAAAATGGGTATCCGTACCGCAAGTACCGGTGTGTTCCTCGGCTGTTCAGGTTATGCATTACCACCCAAAGAGCGTTGTAAGCAGACCATCAACTTAATCCCTGAGAATGAAGTGCTGAATATTCTTGAGGGTGATGATGCTGAAACCAACGCGCTGCGTGCCCGTCATCGTTGCCAGAAGTGTGGCACTGCGATGGACAGCTATCTGATCGATAACCAGCGTAAGCTGCACGTCTGTGGTAACAATCCAGGCTGTGATGGTTACGAGATCGAACAGGGTGAATTCCGCATCAAGGGCTACGATGGCCCGATTGTTGAGTGCGAAAAATGTGGTTCTGAAATGCACCTGAAAATGGGACGTTTCGGTAAGTACATGGCCTGTACCAACGAGGAATGCAAAAACACCCGTAAGATCCTGCGTAATGGCGATGTTGCACCACCGAAAGAAGATCCGGTGCCGTTGCCAGAACTGATCTGTGAGAAGTCAGATGCGTATTTCGTGCTGCGTGACGGTGCTGCTGGCGTGTTCCTGGCCGCCAACACCTTCCCGAAATCACGTGAAACTCGTGCGCCGCTGGTGGAAGAGCTGCAACGCTTCCGCGATCGTCTGCCTGAAAAACTGAGCTACCTGGCCGATGCGCCGGTCAGCGATGAAGAAGGCAACAAAGCGGTCGTGCGTTTCAGCCGCAAAACCAAACAGCAGTACGTCAGTACCGAGAAAGACGGGAAGGCGACGGGTTGGTCAGCGTTTTACGTTGATGGCAAATGGGAAGTCGCCAGCAAAGCGACCGCGACCAAAGCCGCTCCGGTTAAAGCTGCCGCCAATAAAGCCACGGCCACCAAAGCCACTGCGAAAAAAGCGGCGAAGAAGTAATCTGATGGGCCAGCGCCAGCTGGCCCTTTCTTCCTCCACTGCGCCTTGCTGAGCTATACATCTCCCCTGATTTTGTTATAGTTGTTATAGATATCCCTTTCCTTATTATAAAATCGCATTAGACCGGACTCCCCACTGCTGCAGCGATGTTTTCACCGCTTTCTGCATGGACTTCGGCGCGTAGCTTCAAACCTCAGATGGAATGAAAAATGAAATTGCAGCAGCTGCGTTACATTGTTGAAGTGGTCAATCACAACCTGAACGTCTCCTCCACCGCAGAAGGGCTCTACACCTCTCAACCGGGCATCAGTAAGCAGGTGCGCATGCTGGAGGATGAGCTGGGGATCCAGATTTTTGCCCGCAGTGGCAAACACCTGACTCAGGTGACGCCGGCAGGGCAAGAAATTATCCGTATCGCCCGTGAAGTGCTGTCTAAAGTCGATGCCATTAAGTCTGTCGCCGGTGAGCATACCTGGCCTGATAAAGGTTCGCTGTATGTAGCCACCACGCACACCCAGGCACGCTATGCGCTGCCTAACGTAATTAAAGGCTTTATTGAACGCTATCCTCGCGTGTCGCTGCATATGCATCAGGGCTCGCCAACGCAGATTGCTGAAGCCGTTTCTAAAGGCAACGCGGACTTTGCGATTGCCACAGAAGCGCTGCATTTGTACGATGATTTGATCATGCTCCCTTGCTATCACTGGAACCGGGCGATAGTCGTTACCCCCGATCATCCGCTGGCGGGTAAGGCCAAAGTATCGATTGAAGAACTTGCAGAATACCCATTAGTCACCTATACGTTCGGATTTACGGGCCGTTCAGAACTGGACACTGCCTTTAACCGTGCAGGGCTGACGCCACGGATAGTCTTTACTGCCACCGATGCGGATGTGATTAAAACCTATGTACGCCTGGGACTGGGTGTTGGGGTGATTGCGAGCATGGCGGTCGATCCGGTTTCCGATCCTGACCTGGTAAGGATTGAAGCAACTGATGTATTTAGCTTCAGTACGACCAAAATCGGTTTCCGCCGCAGCACCTTCCTGCGCAGCTATATGTATGACTTTATCCAACGATTCGCACCGCACCTGACGCGCGATGTGGTTGATACTGCAGTAGGTTTACGCTCCAATGAAGACATTGAAGCGATGTTTAAAGACATTAAACTTCCTGCAAGATAATTTCCCCCGTGAATATTAGTGTTATGTCAAGGGCCGCTCATGCGGCCCTTTTTATTTCAATGGACCTTTAAATTGCTCTTAACGATTAACCCTTTTTATTCTTTTTACGTAAATGAAACATGTATCACATGTTTTCTGATTGTTATTCATTAAATGAGAATTGGTACACACTTTTGGTCGACGGACTTTGCGTCTGTCTAGGATGATTCTCATACTCTTGTTATAGAACAGCGGAGAAGGGCGGTTCTTAAGGGAAGGTAAAGAAAACTCTAGTTTTAAATGGATCTGAAAGCTGATGAGATCAATGTTATTTGGGTTAAGGCGTAATTAATTGACTTAAGTTTGATTAATCACAAAGGATATAGTTTTTCTTGTTTGATAAATGCCATTAATCGTTTTGTTCAATAAAAATTACTGGATTTCGCTCAGAATAATGTTTAGGATTCATCCTAATTTCTGATTGGTTCAAACAATCGTTTTCAATGAGAGTGATTATCAAAAACTATGAACACTAAATTAACAGTACAACCCGTTTTCGGTCATAAGACCATGAAAGTTCAGCGTAGCGCTAACATGAAACGCAAAGCCTGGCTGGCAGTATTCGCTGGTTCAGCGGTGTTTTGGATTGCAGCTGCATTCATGATTTGGCGTGTGTGGGGTTAACTATGCATCTTCAGACTTGCAATCAGAAGTCACAGCAAACCAGCAAGATGAAAGACCGCTTTTGCAAAGGCAAATCTTCCGATGAAGTCATTGTTCCAGAGTCATGGGGCCTGAGTGAATTGCAGCGCAGTTTTATAGATTCAATGATCGACAAGAAAACCAAATAATAATAAGCGTCTAATTCTTTCTTCGGCCAGTTGGCTGAAAATTATAATACAAATAGTTACCTACGTTGCAATTGGCCACCTAATCTGGCCGGGCACTTTACTGCCTGAATGATGGGAAAACCATCAAAAAAACGGTGAAATCATTCGCATTTAGCAATGGTTTATATGAAGTACGTTTTTAAGGTCGCAGAGACCTGGGGAGTGCAAATGAATTTAACTCAAATGACCTGGTTCAGTACCTGGACTTTTTCCGCCTTATTCTGGACAAGCGCCGTCTGGGCAGGATTATTGATGCATCTTTAATGCATACATAAACAAACGAATTTATATAGAAACGCCTCACTGGCTAGTACAGTGGGGCGTTTTTGTTTTTACCGGTTGTTTCCAATGTTGTCGTTTCGTGTTGTTATCAAAACGTTACCTTTCGTTTGTACTATCTTTAAATCAGACCCTGTAATAACTCAGGTTATGATTTGAGTTGAAAAAAGGAGGAGTAATGTCGTCGACCCTACATAATAAAGCCAGGACAACACTGGATGTTAAAGGCCAACGTTATAGCTACTACAGTTTGCCCCGCGTCGCGGAGCAACTGGGTGACCTGACACGTTTGCCTAAATCCCTGAAAGTCCTGATGGAAAACCTGCTTCGTTGGCAGGATGAAGACTCAGTCACTGAAGCCGATATCGTGGCGCTGGCCGGCTGGCTAAAACAGGCGCATGCCGATCGTGAAATTGCTTATCGTCCGGCGCGGGTGCTGATGCAGGACTTTACCGGCGTGCCGGCAGTCGTCGATCTGGCGGCGATGCGCGAGGCGGTTAAACGGCTGGGTGGCGATGTTGCCAAGGTGAATCCGTTATCGCCCGTCGATCTGGTGATTGACCACTCGGTCACCGTGGATCGCTTTGGTGACGACGATGCGTTTGAAGAAAACGTCCGGCTGGAGATGGAACGTAACCATGAGCGTTACGTTTTCTTACGCTGGGGGCAGAAAGCCTTTAATAAATTTAGCGTGGTTCCGCCAGGCACCGGAATTTGCCATCAGGTCAATCTGGAATATCTCGGCAAAGCGGTATGGCATGAGCAGCAAGATGGTGAAGAGCTTGCTTATCCAGATACCCTTGTGGGGACCGATTCCCACACCACAATGATCAATGCGCTGGGCGTTCTCGGTTGGGGCGTCGGTGGGATTGAGGCCGAAGCCGCAATGCTCGGCCAACCGGTCTCGATGCTGATCCCGGACGTGGTCGGCTTTAAGCTTACCGGCAAACTTAAACCCGGCATCACCGCCACTGACTTAGTGCTGACCGTTACGCAAATGCTGCGTAAACATGGGGTGGTAGGCAAATTCGTCGAGTTTTATGGCGACGGGCTGGACGACCTCCCGCTGGCTGACCGCGCGACCATTGCCAATATGGCGCCAGAATACGGTGCAACCTGTGGCTTCTTCCCGGTGGATGCGGTTACGCTGGGATATATGACCCTGACAGGCAGAAGTAGCGAACAGGTCTCGCTGGTTGAAGCCTATGCCAAAGCTCAGGGAATGTGGCGCAACCCTGGCGATGAACCGGTGTTCACCAGCTCGCTGGCGCTGGACATGAATGAAGTCGAAGCCAGTCTGGCCGGACCGAAACGTCCTCAGGATCGTGTGGCGCTGGGCGATGTGCCTAAAGCCTTCCAGGCCAGTAACGAGCTTGAAATCAATCAGTCGCAGAAACAGCACAAGGCCATTACCTATACCGACAGCAAAACCGGCCTGCAGCAAACGTTGAAAGACGGTGCTGTGGTTATCTCCGCCATCACCTCCTGTACCAATACCTCAAACCCAAGCGTATTAATGGCCGCCGGATTACTGGCGAAGAAAGCCGTTTCGCTGGGCCTGAAACGCCAGCCCTGGGCGAAAGCGTCCCTTGCGCCGGGTTCCAAAGTGGTTTCGGATTATCTCGCGACCGCAGGCTTAACAACCTATCTGGATCAGCTGGGTTTTAACCTTGTGGGCTATGGCTGTACCACCTGTATCGGTAACTCAGGCCCGCTGCCTGACGAAGTGGAAACCGCCATCAAACAGGGCGATTTGACCGTTGGCGCCGTATTGTCCGGCAACCGTAACTTCGAAGGTCGTATTCACCCTTATGTGAAAACGAACTGGCTGGCATCACCGCCATTAGTGGTGGCTTATGCGCTCGCCGGTAACATGAATATCAACCTGCAACAGGATCCCATCGGGCAAGATAAGGCCGGTAATCCGGTCTACCTGAAAGATATCTGGCCTTCGCCGGAAGAGATTGCCGAAGCTGTGCAGCTGGTGTCGACCGATATGTTCCATAAAGAGTACGCCGAGGTGTTTGAAGGCACGCCAGAATGGCAGCAAATCAAAGTCAGCGAAGCCGCGACCTATGACTGGGATGAAGGATCGACCTATATTCGCCTGTCACCGTTCTTTGATCATATGGGCAAAGTGCCCGATCCGGTTAAAGACATTAAAGGTGCGCGGATCCTGGCAATGCTGGGCGATTCGGTGACCACTGACCACATCTCTCCTGCGGGCAGTATCAAAGCGGAAAGTCCGGCAGGGCGCTATTTACTCGATCATGGCGTAGAACGTAACGACTTCAACTCCTACGGTTCGCGTCGTGGTAACCATGAAGTGATGATGCGCGGGACCTTCGCGAACATTCGTATTCGCAACGAAATGGTGCCGGGTGTGGAAGGTGGCGTAACCCGATTTGTGCCGGGTGATGAGCAGTTAGCCATTTACGATGCGGCGATGAAATATCAGCAGCAAGGTACGCCTCTGGCCGTCATCGCGGGTAAAGAGTACGGATCCGGCTCAAGTCGTGACTGGGCCGCCAAAGGACCGCGTTTGTTGGGTGTACGCGTGGTGATCTCTGAATCCTTCGAACGTATCCACCGATCCAACCTGATCGGTATGGGGATCCTGCCGCTGGAATTCCCGCAGGGCGTAACCCGTAAAACGTTGGGATTAACCGGCGACGAATGGATTGACGTGGAAAATCTGACGCAGCTTAAGCCTGGCGGAACGGTGAACGTGACGCTGACCTATGCTGATGGCCGCAAGGAAGTGCTGGAAACCCGCTGCCGCATCGATACCGGCAATGAACTGACCTATTACAAAAACGATGGCATTTTGCACTATGTCATCCGTAATATGCTGGACGCGTAGTCATCAAAAGCAATCTGAAATGAAAAAGGGCCGATCTCAGTCGGCCCTTTTTTTGTGCTAATCGCGGCTCAGTCTTTTGACAGCAGATGGCCCATTTTGGCCGCCTTGGTATCCAGATAGTGCGCGTTTTCGGGATTACGCCCGACGATCAGCGGGACGCGTT
The DNA here is from genome assembly GCF_004551645.1 of Erwinia sp. QL-Z3. Classification (NCBI taxonomy): domain Bacteria; kingdom Pseudomonadati; phylum Pseudomonadota; class Gammaproteobacteria; order Enterobacterales; family Erwiniaceae; genus Erwinia; species Erwinia sp. QL-Z3. Next base: position 3,971,536 of record NZ_CP037950.1, on the reverse strand, counting down.
CAACGATGTTGATCCCGGCTTCGCTGAGGATCTCAACTTTCCGCGGATTATTGGTCAGCAGACGCACTTCGTTCACGCCTAACAGCTTGAACATATCGGCGCACAGGGTGAAGTCGCGTTCATCAGCAGCAAAGCCAAGCTGGTGGTTAGCTTCAACCGTGTCATAGCCTTTATCCTGCAAGGCATAGGCGCGGATCTTGTTTAGCAAACCAATATTGCGTCCTTCCTGACGATGGTAGAGCAGCACGCCCCGTCCTTCTTCGGCGATGTGGTTCAGTGCAGCTTCAAGCTGGAAGCCACAGTCACAGCGCAGGCTGAACAGCGCATCGCCGGTCAGACATTCAGAATGTACGCGAGCAAGTACCGCATCGCTGTTGGTAATATCTCCATAAACCAGTGCCACATGATCGTGACCGGTTGCCAGTTCTTCAAAACCAACCATCAGGAAATCTCCCCATGGCGTGGGCAGTTTGGCTTCTGCTACCCGTTTAAGCTGCATGTGACTCTCCAGAACCATCAAGTGTTGCGCTATCATCATGGTAGCGCGCTGTCAGCAAACTGACACAATTCATAACGCTTATTTTGCCACAATCAGGGCGAAGGCGGTTAACGAGTTAGAGCGATTGTAGTGATACCGCACAATTATCACCTTGTCAGTCAGTATGTTATTATTTTTTATCATAAACTTATCTTGTTTTGATCAAACACTTGGTTCGGTAAAGGATGACTATGAGAGAAATTGCGCTGCGCACCACATTGGGTGCACTGATATTGCTTATTATGCCAGCAGCCGTCTGGCTATCGGGTTGGCACTGGCAACCGGTTGAAATGGGCATCGGTTATAAAATGCTGTTCTGGTTGACCGAAACGGTGACCAGCCCGTGGGGAACGCTGACCAGTGCGGTGCTGTGTGGCTGGTTTTTATGGTGCCTGCGTTTTCGTTTCAAACCGGCACTCCTGTTGCTGGTGATTGTGATTTCGGCCATTCTGGTCGGGCAGTATGCCAAGAGCTTTATAAAGGAGCAGGTGCAGGAGCCTCGTCCTTATGTTCTGTGGCTTGAACACAGTAATGGGCTTGATGAAAAAACGTTCTACGAGCAGAAACGCCCGGAACGCAGCACGTTGGTGCGCAATGCACTGATCAACAATACGCAGCTGCCTGACTGGTTAAAGCAACATTGGGAATTTGAGACCGGTTATGCGTTTCCCTCAGGCCATACGATGTTTGCCGCCAGCTGGGCATTGCTGGGGATTGGGCTGCTCTGGCCGCGTCGCCGCATCGTCACGGTGGTGATATTAGTGGCGTGGGCCGTCGGTGTGATGGGCAGTCGACTGGTGCTGGGCATGCATTGGCCACAGGATCTGATTACCGCTACCGCGATCAGCTGGGCGCTGGTTACCCTGGCAACCTGGCTGGTGCAGCGCTATTGCGGACCGTTGACCGTGCCGCCGCAGGAAGAGCAGGAAATCGAGCAGCGCGATGCGGAGTGATTGAATTTCTGGCTTTTGTCCCCATAACTGAGGGATGTGCAGGAATTTTTCATGGTCTCCGCGTTTCCAGACGCATCGGACAAGCAACAGCGCTTTTTTTTTGGCATAATTCATCTGGTTAACACCAGACTATGGGATGGACTGTGAAATATTTGCTGATTTTTTTACTGGTATTGGTGATCTTTATCATCTCTATTACGCTTGGGGCGCACAACGATCAGGTTGTTTCATTCAACTACCTGTTAGCGCAGGGAGAATACCGCATATCCACGCTGCTGGCCGTACTGTTTGCCGTCGGATTCTTACTTGGTTGGGCTATTTGCGGTCTGTTCTGGCTGCGCGTACGTGTTTCACTGGGCCACACTCAGCGTAAATTAAAACGCCTTCAGCAACAGCTGGGGCAGGCAGAAGAGACCGTGACAGTGTCACAAGTCCCTGCCGTTAAGGAATAATCTCTTATGTTGGAACTGCTGTTTCTGTTATTACCTGTTGCCGCCGCCTACGGCTGGTATATGGGGCGCCGTAGTGCGCAACAGGACAAGCAACAGGAAGCAAGCCGCCTGTCACGCGATTATGTGGCGGGCGTTAACTTCCTGCTCTCCAATCAGCAGGACAAAGCGGTCGATCTGTTCCTTGATATGCTGAAAGAGGACAGTGGCACCGTTGAAGCGCACCTGACGTTAGGCAACCTTTTCCGCTCGCGTGGCGAAGTTGACCGCGCTATCCGTATCCACCAGGCATTAATGGAAAGTGCCTCACTCACTTACGATCAGCGCCTGTTAGCGGTACAACAGCTGGGCCGCGACTATATGGCCGCCGGCTTTTACGATCGTGCAGAAGAGATGTTCAGCCAGCTGGTAGATGAAACGGATTTCCGCGTGGGTGCCTTACAACAGCTGTTGATCATCCATCAGGCAACCAGCGACTGGCCTAAAGCGATTGAAGTGGCCGAGCGCCTGGTGAAGCTGGGCAAAGATAAGCAGCGGATGGAAATTGCGCATTTCTATTGCGAACTGGCCTTGCAGGCAATGGGCAGTGACGATCTCGATCGCGCAATGGGCCTGCTGCGGAAGGGTGAGTCAGCCGACCGGCAGAGCGCACGCGTGTCAATCATGATGGGCCGTATCCATATGGCCAAAGGCGAGTATGCCAAAGCCGTTGGGCACCTGCAGCGCGTGCTTGAGCAGGATAAAGAGCTAGTCAGTGAAACGCTGGAAATGCTGGAAACCTGTTATCAGCAGCTCGATCAGCCGAATGCCTGGGCAGAGTACCTCAAGCGTTGCGTGGAAGAGAATACCGGAGCGGCGGCAGAGCTGTACCTGTCTGATGTGATTGAACATGACGAGGGCGGGGAAGTGGCTCAGTTGTATATCAATCGTCAGCTTCAGCGCCATCCGACGATGCGGGTGTTCCATCGTTTGATGGATTATCACCTGCATGAAGCGGAAGATGGCAGGGCGAAAGAGAGCCTGATGGTGCTGCGTGATATGGTTGGCGAGCAAATCCGCACCAAGCCCCGTTATCGCTGCCACAAATGTGGCTTCACCGCCCATGCACTTTACTGGCATTGTCCTTCATGCCGTGCGTGGTCTTCGGTAAAACCTATTCGCGGTCTCGACGGCCAGTAACCCGTAATTGGGTCACTGGCCTGTTTTACACCCCAACTTTAGTTACAACATACTAAATAATATTATTAATAACATACCTGTGGCATCGGCGTTGTTTGCGGTCTGACAGGGCAGGCTCACGAAAACTGACGCGCCAACCTGTGATTTTGCCGATGTCGCAGGTAGAATGCTTGCCGTTTATCTCTTGTGCCAAAGGCGCATCACTCTTAAGAGGGCTCTTCTATGCAATCACTTTCGGTCACCGGTTCCCCCATTCTGGTCGCGCTGGATTATAACGATCGCGCTGCCGCTATGGCTTTTGTGGATCGTATTGACCCACAGAGCTGCCGGTTGAAAGTAGGCAAAGAGATGTTCACCCTTTTCGGACCTGAGCTGGTGAAAGACCTGCACAAGCGGGGTTTTGACGTCTTCCTCGACCTGAAATTCCACGATATCCCTAATACTACCGCGCACGCCGTTGCGGCGGCCGCAGAGCTGGGTGTCTGGATGGTCAATGTCCACGCCAGCGGCGGAGCGCGGATGATGACCGCCGCGCGTGAGGCGCTTCTGCCTTTTGGCAAAGATGCGCCGCAGCTGATTGCCGTCACCGTGCTGACCAGCATGGAGGCTTCAGACCTGAAAGATATTGGTATCGATGCGTCCCCGGCTGACCATGCCGAGCGTTTAGCGCGTCTGACCCAGCATTGCGGGCTGGACGGTGTGGTTTGCTCAGCGCATGAAGCGGTTCGCTTTAAACAGGCTTTTGGCTCAGACTTCAAGCTGGTGACGCCGGGGATTCGTCCTGCAGGCAGCGACGCGGGCGACCAGCGTCGGATCATGACGCCGCAACAGGCGCAGCAGGCTGGCGTGGATTATATGGTGATCGGGCGTCCAATTACCCAATCGGCCGATCCGCAAGCCACGCTGAAAACCATTCTTGCATCATTACAGGAGGCATAATGGCCGATAATAACAGTCGCCTCGTTTACTCGACGGAGTCAGGCCGTATTGATGAGCCTAAGCAGGAAGTCCAGCGGCCTAAGGGCGACGGCATCGTGCGGCTGCAACGGCAAACCAGCGGCAGAAAGGGCAAGGGTGTTTGCCTGATTACCGGGCTGGAGATGAATGATGTAGAAATCGAAAAGCTGGCGGCGGAATTGAAGAAAAAATGTGGCTGCGGCGGCTCGGTGAAAGAGGGCGTGATTGAAATACAGGGCGACAAGCGCGACCTGTTAAAAACGTTACTTGAAGCAAAGGGTTTGAAGGTGAAGCTGGCAGGAGGCTGAAGCGACATCGTTGCAGCACTCCCCCTAAGGCGGGTCATCTTAAGCCATATTAAAGGCCGCGAATTTCGCGGCCTTTTGCTGTAGATGCATTGCATAGTCTGAATTTATTATGGTTATTATTTGCTGATTTGGTGGCCGATAATACCACCAACAGCGGCACCACCCACGGTACCCAGTCCGCTACCGTTGGACAGAATATTTCCGCCAATAGCACCAGCACCAGCACCAATTGCCGTATTACGATCGCGTTTAGACCAGTTCGAGCATGCGCTCAGTGAAAGCACCAGAGTTGCGGCTAACACGCCAGCGGTAATACGTTTTGCGGTCATTGACATCATCAATTCTCCTTAATGTCTTTTACAGAGATATCTTTCTCAGTATAGCGTCTGCTTTGCGTTGAAGGCCCAATCCGGGCATATTTATGAGTGGTTTATCTCACTTAAAGGAAATTAACCGCTATAAAAAATGCTGTGCATAGCCCGCAGTTGGAACGCAATTAATCGCTGACAACAGAGCGGATATAGATAGAAGTCTAACTATAACCTCGGGTTCTATTGCCTTTCTGTATTGTATTCACCGCTGATCATCTTCACAGGTAAAAAATCCTAAATGCTTAGACATTTCTGGTCCTAAAACGCATTCCCCTGAACCATCCAGTTTCCGCCATCAAATCGCGCACCCCGTTCCCTGAGATGCATGGCCACTGAAACACTCTGTTAGCGATCGTTTCGTTGCGCTAACCGGGCATGTTTAACGACCTCATCAACCACCGTCAGCGTCAATACCCGATCGCCCTGATACCAGCGTCCGTTCTGCGGCTTCCAGCCCTCTGCCAGCAGACGTTCGGCAGTGTCACTGATTGGCTGTCCAATCATCGCATCAATCTCTTCAGGTTGCGTCTGCCGTGAGGCGTTCTGCGCCTTGGTTTTATGGATATCGCAGCTCACGCCATCGGTCATCTGCGTACAGCCGCTTGCCTCGAGTTGAGCGCGATATTTAGCACTAATGGCATAGGCTGGCCCGGCAGACATTGCGGTAATCGCCAGGATCAACAGCGCGCGTGAAAGGTAACGGCTTGGGATGTGGGTCATTTTGTACCTCGGTTTATTGCATTCAGTTAATCAGCAATCAGAGACCATGCGCACGGCCATTAGGGCTGTTATGCGCTGATGCCTGGGCATTCTCTGCGCCACGACCCTGATGGCCAATGCTGCCTTTGTTATGGCCCGCTTTGTCGTGGCGGTTACCGGTGTGGCTAATCTGGAAGGCTGAGACGTAAGGAACCGCCACCTGTACGCCGGGCATCGTCGCAGCAAGTTGCGCGGCGGTTGTTACCTGCGTAACGCCGTTGATCGTTACTGAAACCTGCGTTGACGGGTTTAGGGTTGATGCCGCGACGTTGATAGTTGGCACGCGCTGGTTAACTGCAACAGGTGCAACCGGCGTTTTTTGTAATACTGTCATATAGACATTGATGCGGGTTGGCGTTCGCTGTGGTACCGACTGAGGCACGGCCTGCGGTACTAAAGGCTGCAATTGCGCGATCGGCGTTTGTTGCTGGATCTGCGGAGTAGTCTGTGGCACGGCTTGCGGTACTGAAGGCTGCAATTGCGCGATCGGCGTTTGTTGCTGGATCTGCGGAGTAGTCTGCGGCACGGCCTGCGGTACTGAAGGCTGCAATTGAGCGACCGGCGTTTGTTGTTGGATCTGTGGAGTAGTCTGCGGCACGCTTTGCAGTACTGATGGCTGCAACTGAGCAACTGGTGTTTTTTGTTGTATCTGTGGCGTGGCCTGTGGAATTGCCTGCGGAACATTCATCCGCTGTGGTACTGATTGCACCATTGCAACAGGAGTTTTCTGCGGTGTGCGTTGTGGTGAAATCTGCGGCACCTGTGGCTGTTTTGATGGAACTGCGTCAGGAGTTGCGTAGCCTACGCCCTGGGTATTTTTAGCATTGGTGTATGAATTGCCAAAATTGTTGTTAATTGAATCAGACAACGCGCCACCTGTTAAACCAGTGAGTGACGGTGATTCTGGTGCCGCAACAGCAGCAAAGGTTGAAACAGTGGCAACAGCCAGGGCGAGCATTTTGATACTGGTTTTCATTTTCAGGTATTCCGTAATTTGGGTTTGTGCGCATTCATGACGGCCAGATTCCGCATTTGACGGTGATAACAGGGCATCAACATCTAACCGAAACTTATTTCACTGCCCGGAAAAAGCCCCCTGATACCTGCCAGGCATTCAGGGGGAAAGCTCACCAGGAATGAAAACGATGGAAACAATGTCGGAATGGAATCGACATGCCATTTCTCGTCGGTGCGCAAATTACGCCGTTTAGGATTGGTTTAAGTTGATATAAATCAATCGCGAGTGGAAACGATTACACTCGTAAAGTAATGTCTTATTTTGTAAAGAGAAAAATGTTTACGCACTGTTTTTGATTATTCGTGCGCAGAGGGGATCCCTGTTGTTCACGCATTTACTGGCCTACAGCGAGTTCCTGCCGGGCATCCAGCGAATAGCTCCATAGCCAGTCCGTAAGTCGCGGGGGAAAATGGAGAAAATGGGGCTGGAGAAGAAAAATGTTAGAACAGTTAAAACAACAGGTATTGGAAGCCAATCTGGCGCTGCCAAAACACGGTCTGGTGGTCTTTACCTGGGGTAACGTCAGTGCGCTGGATCGCGACAGTGGGCTGATGGTGATTAAACCGTCGGGTGTCAGCTATGACGTTATGCAGCGTGACGATATGGTGGTGGTTAACGTCGCCACGGGGGAGGTGGTTGAAGGCAGCAAACGACCTTCGTCTGATACTGATACCCATCGCGCGCTCTATCAGGCCTGGCCTGAGGTAGGCAGTATCGTCCATACCCATTCCCGCCATGCGACGATCTGGGCCCAGGCTGGCCGCGATATCCCTGCCTGGGGAACCACCCATGCGGATGATTTCTACGGCGCCATTCCCTGCACCCGACAAATGACGCCTGAAGAGATTCAGACGCGATACGAGTGGGAAACCGGGCAAGTGATTATCGAAACCTTCCAGCAGCGTGAAATCGATCCGCTGGCGGTTCCTGCGGTGCTGGTGAATTCGCATGGGCCATTCTGTTGGGGCAAAACAGCAGATGAGGCCGTTCACTCAGCCGTGGTGTTGGAAGAAGTGGCCTACATGGGGATCTTCAGTCAGCAACTCACGGCCAACCTGCCTGCCATCCAGCAACCACTGCTGGATAATCACTATTTGCGTAAGCACGGCACTAACGCCTGGTATGGTCAGAAAAAATAATTTTATCAGGCCCGTTAACGTAATTCAGGCAAACGTTTTGTCTGAATTACGGTCTGGCAATATTTAGCACTATTTTTCGCTTGACTGCTCATCCTGCCCACCTGTTTTATCTTAAAAATCAAAACCAGATTTTGTGATTACCCGCTCTGGATTACGCTGGAACCGCGCTTAAGCGCTCCCATAACCAGAGGATAAGATAATGACAGTAATTAATCAGACTACATGCAGGTTGTTTAGCGAAGTTGGACAAACCACACAGCTCTCCGCGTACTACGAGGAAGGGCGTCGCACCATGTGGATGTTACTTCGCGCGCAACCGCGTCCAAGCTTCAATCACGAGCTGATCGAAGAGATCATGAACCTCAGTTATGCCGCTCAGCGTTCTGGCTTACCCATCGACTTTTGGGTGACCGGTTCGCTGGTTCCGACGATGTTTAACGCCGGTGGCGATCTGCGGTTCTTTGTTGAATCGATTAAAAATGGACGGCGTGAAGCACTGAGGGCGTATGCCCGGGCCTGCGTGGACTGCATTCATGCCGCCGCACGCGGCTTTGATACCGGCGCAGTCAGTATTGCTATGATTGAAGGCAGCGCTTTGGGTGGTGGCTTCGAGGCTGCATTGGCCCACCACTTTATCCTGGCGCAAAACACCGCCCGCATGGGCTTCCCGGAAATTGCGTTCAACCTGTTTCCTGGCATGGGGGGCTATTCACTGGTCGCCCGTCGTTCAGGGATGAAACTGGCGGAAGAGCTGATCTGTGAAGGGGAGTCACATACCGCCGAATGGTTTGAACAACGAGGACTGGTCGATAAGCTGTTCCAGCCGGGTGATGGTTACCAGGCGACGCGTACGTTTATCGACACCATGAAGCCAAAACTGAACGGCGTGAAGGCGATGCTGAAAGCGCGTCAGCGTGTGTTACAGCTGACGCGCGCAGAGCTGATGGATATCACGGAAGACTGGGTAGACTTCGCGTTCACCATTGAACCGAAAGATATTGCCTATATGGAACGTCTGGTACAGTTGCAGAACCGTCACAGTGCGCAGGTTTTACGTAAAGTCGGCTAAGCATTAGTCCGGTTCGCCAGCCAGTGCTCGATATCGTCGGCGGGCATGGGTCTGGCATATAAATAACCCTGGCGGGTATCCACACCACTCGCCAGGACAAAGGCCTCTTCCTCTTTGGTTTCGATCCCTTCAGCAATAACCTGCAAATCCAGCGCCTTCGCCACCGCCACAATCGCCTTAACTAACGACTGCGATACCGGCTGATCGTTTACGTTGCGGACAAAACTCTGGTCGAGCTTAATTGCGTCAATGGGCACGCGAGCCAGCTGTGAAAGCGAGGAATATCCGGTACCGAAGTCGTCCAGATGCACCTCTGCGCCCAGCTGCTGGAACTGCAACATCAACGCCAGCGCCTTTTCTTCATTTTCGATCAGGCAACTTTCAGTCAGTTCAATATCAATCGGGCAGCGTGACAGATTCAACTGCTCCAGCGCCAGTTTCAGATCGGTATAAATACTCTGATCGGTCAGCTGACGGGCGGAGACATTCACCGCCACGCGTAAATCGATGCCTTTCTCCCGCCAGCGAACGACCTGTTCAAGCGCAGTCAGCATCACCCAGCGACCGAGCGGCACAATTAATCCCGACTCTTCGGCATAAGAGATAAAATCACCTGGTGGCACCAGACCACGTTCCGGCGAAAGCCAGCGCACCAGCGCCTCCACGCTTTTCACCTCGCCATTTCCGTCAACTTTTGGCTGATAATGGATAATCAGCTGATTCTGATCCAGCGCTTTGCGCAGGTTGGTATCCAGCCATAGATATTCAAATACCCGTTGGTTCATTTCGGCAGAGAAGATGCAGAATTTACCACGACCATTTTCTTTGGCTGTATACATGGCGGTGTCAGCATTGCGCATCAGGCTTTCTTTATCTTCGCCGTGCTGCGGGCTGACCGCGATGCCAATGGAGCAACCTGAATAGACTTCAATCAGGCCGATACGGAACGGCTGTTTCAGACGATCGAGGATGCGCGATGCCATCGCTTCCAGTGAAGCCTGACTGGCGGCGGTGGCCAGCACGATGAATTCATCACCGCCCAGGCGAGCCAGGGTCTGATCTTTATCCAGACAGCTTAAAATCGCCAGCGAGACCGCCTGCAACAGCTGATCGCCAAACATGTGCCCGTAGGCATCGTTGACCTTCTTAAAGTTGTCGAGGTCGAGATAGACGATGCCAATCTGCTGCTCAACACGCTGTTCCAGCGCCTCAGCGATAGCGTGGTTAATCGCATTGCGGTTTGGCAGGCCGGTAATGGTGTCGGTATTCGCCAGCACGCGCAGGCGCTCCTGAGCGCGACGTTCTTCAGTAATGTCTGTCCCTGAGCAGATCAGGTAGATCTCATTTTTCCCGCTGCCGCTGTGGACAAATTTATTGCGGAACAGGAACAGGCGCTGGCCCTTTTTGGTTTTGATCCAGCGTTCAACTTCGTAAGAGCTGCCATCGCGGAAAAAGCCGCTGATATTACGGCGGGACGACGAGGCTTCCTGCTTGGTCATAAACAGCTGGAACACATTACGGCCAATGACTTCTTGTTCTTTCAGGCCGGTATATTCTTCGCTCAATCGATTAAAGCGCTGAATGTTGCCGCGCTGATCGACAATCACAATCACCGAATTGGCTTCAGAAACCACCTGTTCGGCAAATGAGAGTCCCAGTACCAGATCGCGCGCCACGGCGGAGGTATCTCCCCACGCAGACGCGCTGCCGGCCCATGAGGTTTGGTTAACTCTTCTGCCGACCAGATGCATAGAAAGAGGCTCACCGTACAGGGACAGTGTCAGGTTAACGCTGGACGTAATTACCGTCATGCTGCGGATCAGGCTGGCCTGTGGGCCAGTCAGCGCCACGGCGATATGTGTACTTGCCTGTTCATCCTCAGCAAAAAGGAGTGCATCGCTGTCTGCCATTAAACGCCAATGAGGGCTGGTGGTACCAAAATAGGTATAAAGTAATGATTGCCCCGGTTCATCGGTCATCTGGTGTCTCCTTGAGGGATGCAATGAAGGCTGTATCTTCTTATTTTAGCAACAGTATTCGGCAACCAGTATAATCTCAAGGTGTATCTCAGATATATTTTTCGAGCAGAAATTAACGGGGAGAATAAAATGCCCCGATCTGGCGATCGGGGGCGGGGATTAGCAGGGGCATTTGCCTAACTTCCCAGCTTTGCTCGGGAAGCGGGCATCAAGACAGTAGCGATGAAACTCTTTCTCTGTCATAGGTTTAGTCTGAGGATGTTGCTGATTCATGTGCCGAAGATAACCAGGATAATCCTGTACGCCCACCATCAGACGGAAGGTTTGCGCCACACGTGACATAAGAAGGCGTAACGTTAATTTCTCTGGTGATTTTGTGCTATTCATCGCCAGGCAGCGATAAATGATCAGAGAACGTCGTTTAGGTATCGCATAAATAGCATCAGACATGGCGAGCCTCACTGCGCAAGGAAACGGCGGTTTCGTGAGTGGTCGGTGTTGCGCTGTTCAGCGCGCGACGGATCACGAAGAAGGCAGAAATCAACATTGTCACCGCCACCAGCATAAAGAAGGCGCAGAGCGCGGCGTTGATTTGATTGCTGAAGACGATGGTTTGCATATCTGCCACGGATTTTGCCGGGGCAATAATGATGCCGTTATCGATCCCTTTAGAGAACTTATTGGCCTGCGCCAGGAAACCAATGCTCGGCTTCTCATGGAAAATCTTCTGCCAGCCCGCGGTCATCGAGGTGATAAACAGCCAGACGGTCGGCAGGATGGTCACCCAGGCATAACGCTGCTTCTTCATTTTGAACAACACCACGGTGCCGAGGATCAAAGCCATCGACGCCAGCATCTGGTTACCAATGCCGAACAGCGGCCACAGCGTGTTGATGCCGCCCAGCGGATCGACCACGCCCTGATAAACGAAGAAGCCCCAGCCGGCCACCGCCACCGTAGTGCCGGCCATATTGCCTAACCAGGAACGGTTGTTGGCCAATGAAGGCACCACCACGCCGACCAAATCCTGCACCATAAAACGACAGGCGCGCGTGCCGGCATCGACCGCAGTAAGAATAAACAGCGCTTCGAACAGGATTGCGAAGTGATACCAGAACGCCATCATCACCCGGCTGTTAAACACTTCGGTAATGATATGCGCCATGCCTACCGCGAAGGTTGGCGCACCGCCGGCACGTGAGAGGATAGTGCTTTCGCCTACGTCCCGGGCAATGCCGGTCAGCATTTCAGGCGTCACCACAAAGCCCCAGCTGTTGATCGCCTGCGAGGCGGTTTCCACCGTGGTGCCAATTAATGCGGCGGGTGAGTTCATCGCGAAGTACACGCCAGGTTCAATCACCGAGGCGCAAATCAACGCCATGATGGCTACGAAAGACTCCATCAGCATCGCGCCGTAGCCGATAAAACGAATATGGCTCTCACGCTCAATCAGCTTCGGCGTGGTCCCGCTGGAAACCAGCGCATGGAACCCGGAGATCGCGCCGCAGGCGATGGTGATAAACAGGAACGGGAACAAGGCACCGGAAAACACCGGGCCGCTACCGTCGATAAAGCGGGTTACCGCCGGCATTTTCATTTCCGGCATGGCAAACAGAATCCCAACCGCGAGGCCCGCAATAACGCCTATTTTCAGGAAGGTAGACAGATAATCACGCGGCGCCAGTAACAGCCACACCGGCAGAACCGAAGCAATAAAGCCGTAAATAACCAGCACCCAGGTCAGGGTCGTGCCTTTCAGCGTGAAGAACGGTCCCCAGTAGGGATGTTGCGCGATATCACCGCCATAGATAATCGCTGCCATCATCAGCACAAAGCCAATCAGTGACACTTCCGCGATTTTTCCGGGGCGAATAAAACGCATATAAATGCCCATAAACAGCGCAATCGGGATGGTTGCCGCGATGGTGAACAATCCCCACGGACTGTTTGCCAGCGCCTTAACCACCACCAGCGCGAGGGCGGAAAGAATAATGATCATCACGCCCAACGCCCCGAGCATGGTGACCACACCGGCAAAGGCACCGAGCTCCTGTTTAGCCATTTCACCGAGTGAGCGTCCGTCTCTGCGGGTCGAAATAAACAGGATCAGGAAGTCCTGCACCGCACCGGCCATCATCACGCCCACCAGGATCCAGATGGTGCCGGGCAGAAAGCCCATCTGCGCGGCGAGGATCGGCCCAACCAGCGGACCGGCACCGGCGATGGCGGCAAAATGGTGGCCGAACAGCACCCATTTATTGGTGGGAACATAATCCAGACCATCGTTATTGCATTCCGCCGGTGTGCGGCGACGGTCGTCTAACTCAAAGATATTTTTAGCGATAAACAGGCTGTAAAAACGGTAAGCAATGCTGTAGCACGCGATGGAAGCCACCACCAACCACAATGCATTAACATGTTCGCCACGGCTGAGCGCCAGCATAGCAAACGCCCCGGCTCCGATTAACGCCACCGCGGACCAGGTGACGCCGGTTTTGACGTTTTTCATCACATTACTCCTTGCAGGATCCATAAGAAGGACTGAACAAGAACTTAAAGTAATGTAATTGTTTGTTAATGAAAGCGAAGGCAGGGAGAAGTGTGAGGCGAGAAGCTTTTTTTCTGTTGCGGAGGAGGGGAAGAGATGTCAGGTGGGATAACGGACGCTATCCCACCTGAAAAGCCGTTACGCTACCGGGCGTGCAACCACGCTGCGGTTTTCCATACGGACTTCAGCAATGGTCACTTCGATCAAATCGGTCACGCGGTAAGCCACTTCACCTTTGATCTGCACGGTGCCATTTTCCTGGCTGCATACCAGCTCATCACGCACGGCGTGGATGAACGGTGCCGGAATAAAGGCAACCGCGCCGTTCGCCGTCAGACGGACGCGCATGCCGCCGCGAGAAACGTCGATGACTTCTGCACCGAAACGCTGGTCGGTGCCCGCCGCGCTCTGCAGGAAGCGCGAGTACAGCCAGTCACCAACGTCACGTTCCGCCATGCGGTTCTGACGGCGACGTTCGCCCATCTTCACCGTGATGTCATCATTTGGACGGCGGGCTTCTTCCCCTTTGATCATCGCTTTAAGCAGGCGATGGTTGATCATATCGCCATACTTACGGATCGGTGATGTCCAGGTGGCATACGCCTCCAGACCCAGGCCAAAGTGCGGGCCCGGCTCGGTGCTGACTTCAGCAAACGACTGGAAACGACGGATGCGGCTGTCCAGGAACTGTGTCGGCTGTGAATCCAGCTCGCGGCGCAGTTCGCGGAAGCCTGACAGGGTGGCGATCGCCAGCGGATCCACTTTCAGGCCGTGGTTTTCCAGCATGGTGGCCGCCAGTTCCGCTTTCTCGGCATCAAAGCCCAGATGGATGTTGTAGATGCCGAAGCCCAGTTTCTGACGCAGCACGGTGCCGGCACAGATATTGGCGGTGATCATCGCTTCTTCCACAATGCGGTTAGCAATGCGGCGGTGCTCAGCCACGATATCCAGCACTTCGCCTTTCTCGCCCAACAGGAAGCGGAAATCAGGGCGATCTTTGAACACCAGCGCATGGGTTTGACGCCATTCGCTGCGCGCCAGGCACAGGCGATGCAGCAGACGGATCTGCGCCGCAATCGCGTCGTTCTCAGGCTGCCATTCGCTGGCACCGTCGCTTTCCAGCCAGTCGGAGACGTTGTCGTAAGCCAGTTTCGCTTTGGACTCAATCCACGCGGCAAAGAAGTGAATCTCTTCACTCAGGGTGCCGTCTGCTGCCACGTTCACGCGGCAAGCCAGCACCGGGCGGCGCTCGTTCGGGCGCAGCGAACAGATGTCATCAGACAGCTGACGCGGCAACATTGGGATGTTGAAGCCCGGCAGATAGTTAGTGAATGAACGCTCAGCGGCAATGGCATCCAGCTCGCTACCGGCAGCCACATAGGCGGTCGGATCGGCGATGGCGATGGTCAGACGCAGCGCACCGTCGGCGGCTTCTTCCACATACAGCGCATCATCCATATCTTCTGTGCTGGCGCTGTCGATGGTAACGAATTCAAGGGCAGTGAGGTCTTCACGTTCCAGCTGCTCGTCCAGCATCTCGCCGGCGGTGGCGTCTGGCGCCTCACGCTCAAGATTGTGACGGGAGAGGGTGACCCACCAGGGGGCTAAGTGATCGTCAGCCGTGGTGATAAACGCCGTCAGTTCAGCGTAGAAAGTGCGATCGCCTTTCAGCGGGTGGCGGCGCATTTCCGCCACGGCCCAGTCGCCATTCTGGAAATCATGCGTCACGTTACGATCGGCACGACACTGAATCGCGTCTTTCATCAGGGGATGATCGGGAACGATCGACAGGCGATCGTCTTTGCGCTGTACGCGGCCAACAAAACGGGTCAGGAAAGGCTCAATCAGCTTTTCCGGATCGGCAACTTCACGATCCTTATCGGTTTGCAGGACGGCGACCACGCGATCGCCGTGCATGACTTTTTTCATGAACGGCGGTGGAATGAAGTAACTTTTTTGTGCGTCGACTTCCAGGAAGCCAAAGCCTTTTTCGGTGCCTTTCACTACCCCTTCAACACGCGGCGTCTGGGAGTGGAGTTTCTCTTTGAGCTGCGCGAGCAGCGGGTTATCCTGGAACATAATCTCAACAGTTTTCGTGGCCTAAGAGCGGCAGACAGTTTTACGCGATTAACCGCTTCGCGGCAAGTAAAAAGCCGGGAAACCCGGCTTTGATTAATTTCTGAAAACGCAGTGAACTCAGGCGATGCGCAGGCCCGGTTTCGCCTCGGAGAAGGTGATTTTCACCGGCACCGATTTGGAGGTTGGCGTCCCGCTGCCGTCACCGAAGCTGGAAAGGGGAACCAGCGGATTGGTTTCCGGATAATAGGCGGCAAGGTTGCCCTGAGGAATATTGTAAGAGACCAACTTGAAGTTGAACACTTTACGGATAATACCGTCATTCCACAGGGTTTCGATATCGACATCATCGCCGGCGGTGAAGCCCATTTTTGCCATATCGTCCGGGTGCATAAACAGCACTTCGCGCTGACCATAAACGCCACGATAACGGTCATCAAGGCCGTAGATGGTGGTGTTGTACTGGTCATGCGAACGCAGCGTCTGCAGGGTGAACGGCACCTCAACATCGCCCAACTGCGGGAACAGAGAGTCCGGCAAGCGTGCGCTGCTGAACTGGGCCTTATTGTTCAGGGTGTTGAAGCGGAATTCGGCTGCGGCATTGCCGAGGTAGAATCCGCCTTTAATGTCGCACTTCTTATTGAAGTCGGCGAAGCCCGGAATGGTGGCGGCGATATGGTCACGGATCTTGTTGTAATCGGCGGCCAGTTCCAGCCAGTCCAGCTTCTGATTGCCGAGCACGGCGTTGGCGATGCCGGCGACAATCGCCGTTTCTGAACGCTGGGTATCGGCAATCGGTTTGCCCACGCCTTCAGAGGCGTGAACCATACTGAAGGAGTCTTCAACGGTGATGAACTGCGGACCGGACGCCTGGATATCCTGCTCGGTACGGCCAATGGTTGGCAGGATCAGCGCATCAACCGCACCCGGGCACAGGTGGCTGCGATTCAGTTTGGTGCTGATTTGCACCGTCAGTTCGCAGCGACGCAGCGCTTCTTCAGTGCGCGGGCTGTCCGGTGCCGCAGCGGCAAGGTTGCCACCCAACGCAATTAGCACTTTAATTTCATTTCGCAGCATCGCTTCCAGCGCTTCAACGGTGTTATGACCGATGTTGCGTGGCGGCTCGAAGCCAAAATGCGCCGCCATGCTGTCGAGGAAGGCCTTGGAAGGCTTTTCATCGATGCCCATGGTACGGTTGCCCTGCACATTACTGTGGCCACGCACCGGACAAAGGCCCGCGCCTTTTTTTCCTAACTGTCCAAACAGCAGTTGCAGGTTGGTGATTTCACGCACCGTATCAACCGAGTGTTTGTGCTGGGTAATGCCCATTGCCCAGGTACAGATCACCCGCTCGGCGCTTTGGTAAATCGCCGCCGCTTCCCGGATTTGCTGCTCGGTAAGCCCCGACTGCTGGACAATTTGCGCCCAGTCTGTCGCTTCAACCACCGCCAGATATTCTTCCATCCCTTCGGTTTTGGCATTGATGAACACTTCATCAAACAGGCCTTTTTCACCGGCGGCAATCAGTTCGTTATGGGATTGCGACAGGGCTTTGACCATGCCACGGATCGCCGCCATATCACCACCGAGGTTCGGCTGGTAATATGTCGAGCTGATGGTGCCGGCTTTGCTGGTGACCACTTCCAGCGGTTTTTGCGGATCGGCAAAGCGTTCCAGACCGCGTTCGCGCAGGGTATTGAAGGTGACGATTTTCGCGCCGTGATCGGCAGCGTGACGCAGGCTGTGCAGCATACGTGGATGGTTGGTGCCCGGGTTCTGACCGAAGACGAAAATCGCATCAGCATGGTCAAAATCGTCCAGACGGATGGTGCCTTTACCCACGCCAATGCTGCGTTTAAGGCCGGTGCCGCTGGCTTCATGACACATATTGGAGCAGTCAGGGAAGTTATTGCTGCCGTTCATGCGACCAAACAGCTGATACAGCCAGGACGCTTCATTACTGGCGCGGCCAGAAGTATACAACTCCATTTGATCCGGATTGTCCATCGCCTTGATATGTTTGGCGATCAGTTTGAAGGCATCATCCCAGCTAATCGGTTCGTAGTGATCCGTTTCGCGGTTATACCGCAAGGGTTCAGTCAAACGCCCCTGATACTCAAGGAAGTAGTCACTCTGCTGATACAGGGAAGCGACGCTGTACTTTTCAAAGAAGCTGGCATCGACATAACGGCGGGTCGCTTCCCAGGTCACCGCTTTCGCGCCGTTTTCGCAGAAGCTGAAGGTGCTTTTATTGTCATCACCCCAGGCGCAGCCCGGGCAGTCAAAGCCTTTGGCTTTGTTCATGCGCATCAGGTTACGCATGTTTTTAAGGACTTGTTTGCTGTCAAAGACAAAACGGGTGGTGGCTTCAAGAGATCCCCAGCCGCCTGCCGCAGCCTTGTACGGCTTAATTTCAGTTTTAAATTTCATTGGGCTTCACAGGTGTCTTAATTGTTTTAGAGTTGTTAAGAAACTATTGCTTCTTTTGTCGGATTAGTCTGCAACCCGGTAAAAAAATTGTCTAATTGATTGGTTTAATGGTGCGATAGGCGCTGTTTATCGCAAAAGCGTGAACTGACTCAAAGAATCGCCCGTCGCATTGTGTATTTACCAGACTCCTTGCCAGGAACAGGCTAATAATTAACCTTTCTTCAGTGACGACGAGGTGCCTGTGAAAGAATTTGCCAGCAAAATCCATGCGTTCGGCAAGGCGCTGATGATGCCGATTTCGGTAATCGCCGCCGCCGGTATTTTCCTTGGTGTGGCGGCTGCGATGCAGAACCCGGCGATCACTGGCGAAGCCTTTGCCAGCCTGCATACGCCGCAGTTAATCATTGGTTTTATTCGTAAGGTGGCCGGGGCGCTGTTTGCCAATCTGCCGTTGTTCTTTGCGGTAGCCAGCGCCATTGGCCTGGCGAAGGCCGAAAAACCTACGGCGGCGTTTGCGGCGGTGATCGGCTTTATCGCCATGCATGTTGGGGTAAGCGCCACGCTGGGTGCGCAGGGACTGACTGCGGCAACCACCACGCCAGACGCGTTGCAGGCCAAAGGCATGGCGCAGACGGCCGCGATGATGACCTCCGCCGAATACATTCAGATGCTGGGCATCTTTACTTACAATATGAGCGTGCTGGGTGGGGTAATTTCCGGGCTGTTGACGGTAATGATTCATAACCGTTTCTATACCACGCAGTTGCCAACGGCAATCAGCTTCTTTGGCGGCAGGCGGCTGGTGCCGATTATCACCGTGCTGGTGCTGCCGCTGGTGGGTGTGTTGCTGGCGATGATCTGGCCGACCATCGGCGCAGGCATTGCCTGGGTTGGCGAGCTGATTGGTAAAAGCGGCCAGTATGGCGCATTCCTTTATGGCACCAGTGAGCGGCTGCTCATCCCAACCGGTCTGCACCATATTCTGAATGAAACGGTGCGCTTTACCCCCATCGGCGGGGTGGCGACCGTAAACAATGAGACCATTGTCGGCGCGCTGAACATCTTCAACACCGCCTTAACCCATCCGGGTTCGATCCCCGATGAAACGGTACAAAATGCCACTAAGTTCCTCGCCCAGGGCAAAATTCCGGTAATGATGTTTGGTCTGCCTGCCGCCGCGCTGGCGATGTACCACACCGCGCGACCGGAGCATAAGCAGCGTGTGAAAGCCCTGGTGCTGGCGGGTGCGCTTACCTCCTTCACCACCGGGATCACCGAGCCGCTGGAATTCTGCTTTATCTTTGTCTCGCCGGTGCTCTATCTGTTCCACGCGGTGCTCAGCGGGCTCTCATTTATGCTGATGTCCGCGCTGCATTTGATGATTGGCAACATCCAGGGGGGCGCCATCGATCTGGTGGTGTTCGGTATTCTCGGCGGCAGTAAAACGCAGTGGTGGTGGGCCATCGTGCTCGGACTGATTTATGTGCCGGTTTACTACTATGGCTTTAAGTTTGTCATCACCAAAATGCGTGTTGAAACGCCAGGGCGGGAGTCGGATGAAGCCGAAACCGTGCCGCAAAAAGTCAGCCCCGACCAGCGAACCCAGGTGATCATCAGCGGCCTTGGCGGCGAAGCCAATATAGAGGACGTCGATTGCTGTTTCACCCGCCTCCGTGTGCGGGTAAAGGAAATGCGGGAAGTGGTCGATCAAACCTTACTGTCGACGGGTGCCAATGGCGTTAACCGGGTCAGCGATCATGATGTGCAGGTAATTTACGGTCCGCAGGTGGAAAAAATTGCCCATGAGGTAAAAACAGCGCTGGGCGTTGGCTGAAATCTGCCGATAAAAAAATACCGGCTGCGAAGCCGGTATGATGAACAGCATCTTGTGAAGACTGTTAAGGGGAGTAAACTTCAGCGGGTTTTCCAGAAAATAGCCCGCTCATTCAATCTGATAACGCGAATGCCAGCATTAAGGACCGCCTTCACCACATGAAAGTTAACAACGATGGACATTAAACAGCTTATCTATCTGGTCAATCTGGAGCGCGAGCGCCACTTTGGTCGTGCGGCGGAAGCCAGCTTTGTCAGTCAGCCTACGCTGTCGATGCGTCTGAAGAATCTGGAAAAAGAGCTGGGATTATCGCTGATCAACCGCAGCAATAACTTTGATGGCTTCACCGCAGAAGGTGAGCGCGTGCTCTCCTGGGCGCGTGAAATCGTCTCGGTATATCAGGGACTGAAACTGGAAGTGGAATCACTCAAGCACGGCGTGAAAGGTACGCTGCGCATCGGCGTGGTGCCGCAGTGCAGTATTTCCCTGCCGTTGATGCTGAAGGGCATCAGCGAACGCTATCCCCAGCTGGATTATCGCGTCGCGGTGTTAAGCGCGGACCAATTGCTGGATGCGCTTAACAGCCACACGGTGGATGTCGGCATCGGTTTCTTTGAGCTGGCCACCCTGCGCGAGCTGCATTTTCAGGCTGAACCCTTGCGGGATGACGGCGTGGAAGTGGTGTTTCATCCGCAGCATTTTCCCCAGCTGGTTGGGGACACGCCGCTGGAATTGAGCGATCTTGCCGATGTACCGCTGTGCCTTGCCGAGCAGACGCGCTATTTCCGCCGCTATCTGGATACGCATTTTCGTGAAGCGGATATCCGGCTGCGCGTGGTGCTGGAAACCACCTCGATATTTCAGCTGGTGCAGGGGATTCAGGTGGGGCTGGGCTGTCTGATTTCGCCATGCGGCCATTTGCTGCCGGAAATGACCCCGGAACTGCACAGCCGCAAGCTGGCGATTGCGCCGATGTCACGTCAGGCTGCGGTGGTGATTGCTGAACCGGGCAGGGCGACGCCGCTTGCGCAGCACTTCTTCGATGAGGTGCGTCGCTGGTTAAGCGAAGGACAGGGCGGAAGGCTATCCGCCCCGAGTTTAACGGGCTGAATCCACTGCGGGCGCGGTGGAGCCCAAAGCCTGCATCAGGCGATTGTTCCACGCCGCCAGCGCGATACTTTGCACAATACTGAACACCGCGCGATCGCTAAAACCGGCTTCTTTCAGCGGTTGTAGGTGGGCGGCACTGAACCGCTCAGGAGAGCGGGTCAACTGGGCCGCGCAGTGGATCACCGCTTTTTGTTCCGCTGTGGCTTTATTCAGCGCCTGTTCCACGCCTTCAAGCAACGCTTCACGTAACGACGCATCGGCAAACTGCTGGAAACAGAGCGGGCTTCCGTTAATGCGTGCACTGACGGCGGAGGCCAGCCGACCGGCTTCAGTGCCGGTCACGTCCTGCATCGCGTTGAGTAAATTTCCCCAGCCATACAACGCTTCACCATCGTGGGCCAGCAGCCAGGCGCTATCACGCAACAGTTCCTGAGGCTGGCACCAGGTTAAGGCTTCCAGCTGACTGGCGGAGGCGTAACGTAACTCAACCGGCGGTAAAAACGGGCGCCAGGCGTCCCGATGCTGGAAGCAGTCGGACTCCGCATCTTCTGGCAGGGTAACGCCGGGGATCCAGCGCACCGGCAACGCCAGCAGGGCATTCATGCCCGCCACAATACGCGCCTGATAGCTGACAAAACCGATCAGCTGATGGAAGGTGACGATATCCGGTGCCGTTAATCCCACTTCATCCAGACGGGCCAGCGCCACGTTGTCGACCAGGGTTGGCTGGCTAGCCAGTTGACGGGCGTATTCGGTGATCTGGGTAAGGCGTCGATTGCTCTCGCGGGAAGAGTCGGGGCCGGACAGGGGATTCAGACGCGCGGCATAGTGGTTACACAAGCGCTGAATGCCGGTGACCTGAGCCACGGTCAGCGCGGTGCTCAGACGATCGTAAATGGTCAGCGTATGGGTTTTGCTGGTGGTCAGCTGCTGCGGCAACAGCAGCTGATACAAATCTCGCGAAGCCAGCATCGCAGGCTGACATTGGCTGATGGTCGGCCCTAAGGTGTCGGCATACTGCTGAGCCAGACCAAGCAGAAAGCGGTCTTCAATCTCGGCCGCTTCTGGAAACAGCGGCGCAGCATGGGGCGTTAATGTGGACTGCGTTTCATGATACCAGTGGCTGTTGCCGGGAAAACGGCGCTGTTCCATGATCATTCCTTTTCAAGTTAACCGGCCCGGTGAACCAAAGAAAGAGGGGTATGCGCGTCAACGGGCCTGAAGAGCCTGACTATCCTCGCGCAAGCGCTGAGGTGAACCAAAGAATGATCGGTGCTAACACATAGCGGAATGGTATAACGGCGCGGGAGTGGGCGTGAACCGTGCAGAAATCAGACATTCCGCACGGTTCTGGCAAAGCTTAGCGGAATTTATGCCAGGTCTTTACGCCAGGCGTCGGCTTTTAACGGTTCGCCGAAGTGGCTGTTAATCAGGCGTTTGGTCAGATCGTGGAGCGGGCAGGCCAGCACCTCTGCCGTGCTGCCGCGTTCCACCACTTCGCCCTGGTGCATCACAATCACCTGGTCGCTGATGTGCTTCATCATCCCCAGATGCTGGGTAACGTAGATATACGAAATTCCGTGCTTATCCTGCAGCTCCAGCATCAGATTGATCAGCTGCGAACGCATCGACATATCCAGCGACGCCATCGCCTCATCGGCAATAATCACTTTGGGTTGCAGGATCAGCGCACGCGCCAGGCCAACACGCTGTTTCTGACCCGGTGCCAGCATATGTGGATAGTACGCCGCATGATCGCGCAGCAGGCCGACCTGGCGCAGCGTGGCAATAATCCGTTTCTCGCGTGCTTCCGTAGAGAGTTCGGTGTTTAAGCGCAGCGGAAAATCGAGGATCTGGCCAATGCGCTGGCGCGGATTAAGCGAGGTTGACGGGTCCTGAAAAATCATCCGGATACGCTGGCTGCGATAACCATAATCGCCATACTCCAGCGGATGGTCGTCGATCAGAATATCGCCGGTGCTGGGCGCCACCATGCCGCTGAGCATTTTCGCCAGCGTTGATTTGCCCGAGCCGTTTTCACCAATAATTGCCAGCGTTTGCCGCTCTCTCAGCGTAAAGCTGACCTCTTTGACCGCCTCAACATGCTGACGACGAAACAGCCCGGTGCGATAGCGGAACGTTTTGCTGAGATTGCGCACTTCCAGTAGCGTTTCAACCATTACTGACTCTCCATGTTAAGTGGGAAGTGGCAGGCAAACAGATGGGATTTGGCGCCGGACAACCTTGGCGTTTCAATACACTTCTTCTGCGCATAGGGGCAACGCGGCCCCAGCCGACAGCCGATCGGCAAGTGTTCCAGTGACGGGATGGCACCGGGCAAGGTGTTCAGCCGGCTTTTATGGGGCATCGCAAGACCAAAATCGGGCATCGCGCGGATCAGCGCCTGAGTATAAGGATGGTGCGGCGCGATAATCAGCGCTTCGCTCGGGGCGGTCTCGACCGTTTGCCCGCAATACATCACGTTAATGCGGTCGGCCCAGTGACTGAGCATCTGCAAGTCATGGCTGATCAGCAGAATAGTGGTGTTGTTGTTTTGGTTCAGACGCGCCAGCAGGCGGAAAATCTGGGCCTGAGTGGTCGGTTCCATGGCGTTGGTGGGTTCATCCGCAATCAGCAGGCGCGGCTGGTTTGCCAGCGCGATGGCAATCATCACTTTCTGGCACTCGCCGTCGGTCAGCTCATACGGGAAGCTGCCCATAATATCTTTATGATCCTTGATGCCGACGCGGTGCAACAATTCAATCGCCCGGCGGTGACGCCAGCGGAATCGCTGATACCAGCGACCCTTGTAGGTCCATCCGGGAATGGCCTGCACGATTTGCTGGCCAATGCTTTCGGACGGATCCAGACAGGACTGCGGCTCCTGGAAAATCATCGAGACGTTGTGGCCGATGATCTTACGTCTTTCACGCGGGGAGAGATGCAGCAGATCGATATCATCAAAACGCATCCGATCGGCGGTGACACGCCAGTTATCTTTTGTCACGCCGCAGATCGCTTTCGCAATCAGGCTTTTGCCGGAACCCGATTCGCCCACCAGCCCGCGCACTTCGCCTTCGGTCAGCGTGATGCTGACGCGGTCCACCGCCTTCACCGGACCGTCGGCGGTCATAAATTCAATCGTCAGGTTACGAATATCAAGCAACGGCATCTATTCAACTCCCGCAACGATGGCCCGACGAATACCGTCACCCAACAGGTTAACGATTAGCACGCTGAGCATAATCGCCGCGCCAGGCAGCATCACCGTCCACGGGGCAACATAGATCAGTTCCAGCGCATCGCCCAGCATCGCGCCCCATTCGGGTGAAGGGAGCTGGGCACCCAGATCCAGGAACCCCAGCGCGGCAATATCGAGGATCGCCATCGACAGGGCGCGGGTAAATTCAGAAACCAGCAGGGCGAGGATATTCGGCAGGATGGCATACCAGAGAATATTCAGGCTGCTTGCGCCGTCCAGCCTGGCGGCAATCACATAGTCTTTCTCCAGCTCGTCATGCACCGCGGTATAAATGGCGCGAACCAGCCGGGGAATGATCGCCAGGAACACCGCCAGCAGGGCATGTTCGAGGCGCGGCCCGAGAAACGCCACCACGATAATCGCCAGTAACAGCGACGGGATGGAAAGCAGCGTATCGAGGATATGGTTCATTATCGCCGAGCGTAATCCTTTGGTCAGGCCGGCCAGCACCCCTAAAACCATGGCACATGCTGCAGCAAAAAACGTGACCAGGATCGCTGAACCGACGGTCGGCGCAGCGCCGCTTATCAGGCGGCTGAGAATATCCCGCCCGAGATCGTCCGTGCCGAGGAAGAACGACACGTCGCCATAACGCGACCAGGAAGGTGGCAGCAATTGGTAACCGAGGAACTGTTGATCCAGCCCGTAAGGCGCCAGCAAGCGGCCAAAGATGCAAATCAGCAGCAGCGCAATAAAGGCATAGAAACCGACCATCGCGCTGGTGTCGTGATAGAACAGACGCCAGGCGTTGCGTAGCGTGCTGGGGAGCCGCTCTTCGGCATAAATATTATCAGCGGGCATGTGATGCCACGTGATGCGGGGTAATCAGGCCTGGGCGTGGGTTAAATTCTTTATTCATATCAGTAATTTGCTCTCTTTTATGCTTCGCGCGGGCTCAATGTCAGGCTATCCGCCACCGGCAGCGTCACAAGCGCGACGCGGGTGAAGATCGGCCCGTACAACTCAGCATAGGCGATTATCCTTCTATATCACTGTCGCAGGCAAGGGAACGCAGAGAACAATTTCACTGATGGATTACAGAAGCTTACGAACGCTGGCGGAATATTGTTAACGCCAGCGCATGCGACGGTTGCTTTTAGCGGACGCGATTTCCCGCGTTTTTGCATGTGAAGTGGCGAGGAATAAAATCATCTCAGCCCGCCGAAATTATTTTTCAGACGTGTTGGTTTTTAATCTAATAACGCCATCCCAAGAAAAAATTTTTGGAAAAACGCTTCCCACTATTTAGCTGATGTAAATCAGGGCACTGTAAAGACATCAACGCCTTAAGTTTTTCATTACCCTCTCTTTGATAATAAATATCATGCAAGATTTAATTTTATTAAAATCCATACTATTCAGTATGTTGTGAATTTTATCTGGCCGGAAAGGAATATTTTATCGCAGCCTGCGGTGATAAGTTGGCAGTGCAGTAATGGCATTTAAGTGCTAGCGGAAAAATGAATGAAAAAACCATGCCAGGATTAATCTTAATCGTCCATTTATTCCTGCAATATCCAAAGTAATTGTTAAATGCCATCTACGATGATTGTACTGATGAAATAAAGTGAACCCCATCCTGCACGGGAAATTAATATTTAAATTAAGGGGCACAACATCAACCTGAGAGGATCATCATGACGCATTTAGAAAACTATCTCGCCTGGGTAAAAGATGCCCATGCGATGGAAATGCAGGCTGAAAGCATGCTGGAGAAAATGTCCGATCGGCTTGAGCACTATCCCGACCTTAAGGCGCGTATCGACCAGCATATTGAGGAAACCCGGCAGCAGCAGGGGCTGGTCCAGTCCGTCATCGACCGTTACGACACCTCCAGTTCCACCTTCAAGGACGCGATGGGCAAACTGACGGCCATGGGTCAGGCGATGGGCGGGATGATGGCCGATGATGAAGTGGTGAAAGGTGCCATCAGCGGGTATGTCTTTGAGAACCTCGAAATCGCGAGCTACACCTCGCTGATTGCGGCGGCAAAACTGGTCGGTGACGCCGAAGGCGTGCGTGTTTTCACCCAAATTCGTGAGCAGGAAATCGCCATGTCCGAATGGTGTCTGCAGCATCTCCCTGACGTCACAGAACAATTTATGATCCGCTCCGCCACCCCCGGCGTGGAAGCAAAAAAATAAGCCTGTTCCTTTATGCCCGCTACGGTGGGCATTTTTTCGTTATTAATACTGGTTATCCGGAGTAAGCAATGTTCAGACATGTAAAACAACTGCAGTATACGGTTCGCGTGGCAGGCCCAAATCCGGGGCTGGCAAATCTGTTGCTGGAACAGTTTGGTGGACCTCAGGGAGAACTTGCGGCGGCCTGCCGTTACTTCACTCAGGGACTGGGTGATGAGGATCCGGGACGCAAAGATATGCTGATGGATATTGCGACCGAGGAACTGAGCCATCTGGAAATTATTGGTTCGCTGGTCGGGATGCTGAACAAAGGCGCCAAGGGTGACCTGGCAGAAGGCACCGAGAAGGAAGGGGATCTGTACCGCAGTATTACCGGCAACGGCAATGACAGCCATCTGACTGCGCTGCTGTACGGAGGCGGACCGGCGTTAACCAATTCTGCCGGGGTTCCCTGGACTGCGGCATACGTCGATACCATCGGCGAAGTTACCGCTGACCTGCGTTCCAATATTGCTGCCGAAGCAAGAGCGAAGATTTTATATGAACGCCTGATCAATATGACCGACGATCCGGGCGTTAAGGATGCGCTTGGCTTCCTGATGACCCGTGAAGTCGCGCACCAGATTTCCTTCGAAAAAGCGCTCTATTCCATCCGCAATAACTTCCCACCGGGCAAACTCCCGCCGATTGAGAAATACGCCAGTGCCTATTACAACATGTCTGCCGACGGGGACGTCAGAGGCAGTTGGAACTCGGATGAAAACTTCGATTACGTTGCCGATCCGGCCCCTGCCGTGGAGGGCGGAGACGGAACGGCAAGCGTGACGCTTCCTGCGAAACAGCAGGCGGCGTTGGATGCCCTTGCGGCCCGAACAGCCTCCGATCCCCAGGTCAATCCGGTGACCGGTGCCGATATTGGTGCCGTCCCACCGATTGAAAATGAAACGGCATCGGAACCGCCAGCCGGCAAGCCGGCGAAAAAATAGCATTCAGTGCAAGGGCAGGGAAGCCTTTAAGGGCGACGGGTTAAATCCATTTGGACTTTCTGAGCTTCCGCCACATCAGCACGCACAATAACAGCGTGCCGACCAGCGTTGCCGGATAGCCATAGCGCGCCTGCAGTTCCGGCATATGGGTAAAATTCATGCCGTACATGCTGAATACCACCGTTGGAACCACCAAAATGGCACCCCAACCGGCCAGCTTTTTCACCACCTCATTCTGCTGAACCGTCACCAGCGCCAGATTCACATGCATGGCGCTGGTCAGCATTTCCCGCATGTCATCGGTATCCGCCACCACATGGCTGGCATGATCCTGCACGTCACGAATATAGGCCCGCAGCGGTTTGGGAATGATGTGTTCATGAATGCGGATCAGCTGGGTGCAGATTTCCTCAACCGGCGCGGCGGCATTCTTCAGTGCCAGCAGATGACGTCGCATGCTGTAAACAACCTGCACCGCGTCCCGATCAAAATCGCTGCGGAACATTGATTCTTCCATATCGCTGATTTTTTCGCCCAGCGCGGCAGTCAGTTCGGAATAACGATCGGTAATGAAATCGAGGATGCAATACAGCGGATAGCCCGGACCATGCGACAGCATCTCCGGATTCTGCGCGGCGCGGGCGCGGACCGGGGCATAGCTTTCAGACGCGCCGTGGCGGATGGTAATCAGAAAGTTTTTACCGGCAAAGAGATGCGTTTCGCCAAAGCTGAAGTCACCTTCATGCTCCTTCACCGTTTTCACTACGATAAACAGGGAGTCGCCGTACTGCTCGATCTTAGGGCGCTGATGGGCAGTCAGGGCGTCTTCGACTGCCAGCTCATGCAGGCCGAACTCTTCCTGCACCTTATACATAAAATCGGGCTCGGGCTGGTAAAGACCCAGCCAGACAAAGGCGTCAGGCTCTTTGATCACCTCGCTAATATCTTCCATGTCCACGACTTCATCCTGCCGGCCAGGCCGGTAAACCATGCTGTTGATTATCATATTGTTCCGGGGAGTGCTGCTGAGATGCTAACAGCATAATGCCTGTTGTGCGTTTATGCCTTCTGACAATGACAGGATTCAGTCCGCCAGGCTGGCTTTTATGATGGCAGCCAACTTTAGGAAAGCAGGTTCAAGCTCTTGCTCATCCATATGAGCAAATCCCAGCAGTAATCCCCTTGATGTCACCGTGCCGACAAAATAGCGCGATAAGGGCCGCACCAGCAGGCCACTGTTGTTGGCTTGCCGTGCAATGTCAGCATCATCGCTATCAATGGGCAGTTGCAAAATCAGATGAAGACCGGCGTTACTGTTGTACAGCCCCAGGGCATCGATCCCCATAACGCGGGTAATCAAATCGACCAGAATCTGCCTGCGGCGTCCATAGAGCTGGCGCATCTTGCGAATATGCGCCGCGTAATATCCTTCACCAATAAATTCGGCCAGCGCCGCCTGAACCTGCAGGTGTCCACCGCGATACAGTTCACTGTGCATCTTTTTAAGCGGTGCTGAGAGCGTTTTGGGCAACACCACATAGCCGAGCCGCAGTGCCGGATAAAGGGTTTTACTGAAGGTGCCGATATAGATAACCGGACTGTTCTCTTCAAGTCCCTGCAAGGAGGGAACGGGCTGGCCGGAAAAACGGAACTCACTGTCATAATCATCTTCAACGATCCAACTCCCTGAGGTCCGGGCGATCGACAACAGGTGCTGTCTGCGACTCAGGCTCATCACCGACCCCAAAGGATACTGATGAGACGGGGTGACGAAGATAAGCTTGGGCGAGGCACCCACCTTCTGCTCGGGAATAAGACCCTGTTCATCCACCGACATCGGCGTAATGCCGACGTCGTTGATGCGCAGGATATTCTTTATTCCCCAATACCCCGGCTCCTCGGTCCATGCGCTGTCACCGGGATTGCACAACGAACGCGTCACCAGGTCCAGCGCCTGATGAATACCTTGGGTGATGAGGATCTGATCGGGCGTACATTGCACCCCACGCGCCGTCCGCAGATAGTCGGTCAGGGCCACCTTCAGCACCTCCGCGCCGCCGGTGGAATCGTAGGTCAGGTGCTGCGGAAGGGGATGACGTACCTGACGATCCTGGAACTTCTTCATCACCCGATGAGGAAAATGAATGACGTCCGGTACGCCGGGAAGAAAAGGCCCCCACTGGCTGGGACTTGCGCTGGCATGATGCAGCAACTGCAGGCATCGGTCTGAAAGCACCGAACGATCTTCTGCCACGGGGTGTTCGGCATTGACCGACGCCTGGGGCCGGGCATCCAGATTATCCAGTACGCTGTGGGTGACGAACGTTCCATTGCTTTGCTGGGTAGAAATATACCCTTCGGCCTGCAATTGCTCATACACCCGCAGCACGGTATTGCGGGAGATCTCAAGTTCGTTTGCCAGATCGCGCGTCGGCGGCATGCGGGCAGCGGGGTTGAGGTTGCCATTCAGAATCGACTCAGAGATCGCCGAATAGAGTCGCTTATGCAGTTTTTCTTCCACACGGTGAAAAAATGCCTGTCTGATCACATCTCCAGCAAGTGAACGCATTTGGATCCTATAAATAAAACAGTCTGGCTCTCGTTTAAGGTACCAAACGCTGACAGATTGTCTCTGGTATTACAAACACTTTGTAAAGAGATGAGGCAATGACTATGAACAATAACGAGCTGCAGCAGCGTCGTCTGAGTGCCACTCCGCGCGGTGTTGGCGTCATGTGTGATTTTTACGCTGCGTCGGCTGAAAACAGCACGATCACCGACGTCGAAGGGAAGACCTATATCGATTTTGCGGCGGGCATTGCGGTTCTGAACACCGGCCATCGGCATCCCCGGCTGGTGAAGGCGATGGAGCAGCAGCTGCAAGCCTTCACCCATACCGCCTATCAAATTGTGCCTTACGAGAGCTACGTTTCGCTGGCTGAGAAAATTAATGCTGCCGTGCCGATCCCCGGCCCACTGAAAACCGCCTTCTTCTCAACCGGAGCGGAAGCGGTGGAAAACGCCATTAAGATTGCACGCGCGCATACCGGGCGTCCGGGCGTTATCGCCTTTAGCGGCGGTTTCCACGGTCGCACCTACATGACGATGGCCCTGACCGGTAAAGTGGCGCCCTATAAAAAAGGGTTTGGCCCATTCCCCGGATCCGTTTACCACGTGCCGTATCCTTCCGAGCTGCAAAACATTTCAACAGCCGATGCTTTGATCGCCATTGAACGTCTGTTTAAAGCGGATATTGATCCCAGCCAGGTGGCCGCCATTATATTTGAGCCGGTACAGGGTGAAGGCGGATTTAATGTCGCGCCTGCTGAGCTTATCGCCGCCATTCGTCATCTTTGTGATGAGCACGGCATCGTGATGATTGCCGATGAAGTGCAGAGCGGTTTTGCCCGCACCGGGAAACTCTTCGCCATGGATCATTATGCCCATCAGCCAGACCTGATGACCATGGCCAAGAGCCTGGCGGGAGGGATGCCGCTGTCAGGTGTGGTGGGTAAGGCAGAAATAATGGATGCGCCGTCACCGGGCGGATTAGGCGGCACCTATGCCGGCAACCCACTGGCGGTTGCTGCTGCCCATGCGGTGCTGGATGTTATTGACGATGAAAAACTCTGCCAGCGTGCGGACGTTCTTGGCGACCGTTTACGTGTTGCGCTGGTGGAATGCAAAGAGTCCTGTGCGGAACTGGTGCAGGTGCGCGGCCTGGGTTCGATGATTGCGGCGGAATTTTGTGATGCGGAGACGGGTGCGCCTTCAGCAACCTTTGCCCAGCAGATCCAGAAACGCGCGCTGGAACAGGGGCTGCTGCTACTCACCTGTGGTCAATATGGCAATGTGATCCGCTTCCTTTATCCCTTGACCATTCCCGACGACCAGTTTGATGCCGCCCTCGAAATCCTTAAATCGGTGATAAAAAGCTGAAGGACTAACGCTTCCTCATTCCCTGTGCCGGAATACTTCGCTCACACGAGCGCCGACGAGTGTTATTACTCGTCGGTTTTTTTTATCCCGCTTTCCTTAGCAAGCCATTAACAAAAGTGTGACATACGCAATATACATATAACTTATTATGTTTTATAAATTAGTCACTATCGCCTGCGATTATGCCCCAACAGAGAGCGACATATGGAACAGACATCTGAAAAAAATAGCCATAACCATCAACCTGAAAGCAAAGAGCAGTTCAACCGGTCAATCGGTCTGATTTCCAACTTTGCGCTCGGTTTTACCTACCTTTCTCCTTTAACCGCCGTGTACTCGCTCTTTGCACTGGCCATTACCTTAGCCGGGCCGCCCGCAGTGTGGTGGATCCTGATTGTTGCCTGTGGTCAGCTACTGGTTGCCTTAGTATTTGGTGAAGTGGCATCGCAATATCCGATCACCGGAGGCCTTTACCCGTGGGCGAGACGGCTGTGGGGCAAAAAGTTTGCCTGGATTACTGCCTGGATCTACCTGTGGGCGCTGGTGGTGACCATCACCTCAATTGCGGAATACACCTCGACCTTCGTGGCGTCGCTATTTCACTTTGTTCAGTCACCGCTCAATTTGCTGATGACCTCAGTGGTGCTGTTATTGATGATGATGGGCGTCAACATGTCGGGGACGAAGAACCTGGCGCGGGTGGCAAAAATAGGTTTTTGGTGTGAAATCGTCAGCGTTATCGCGCTGGGGATTTATCTGTTGATCTTCCACCGGTCGCAGCCGTTCTCTGTGGTGTTTGATTCAATGGGCATGTTGGCAAAGGACGGCAGCTATACCACCGCATTTATGTCGGCGTCGCTGATGGGCCTGTTTATGTTTTTCGGTTTCGAAGCCTGCGGCAATGTGGCGGAAGAGGTTAAGAACCCCGGCAAGCAGATCCCGGTAGCGATGATCCTGAGTATTATATTCGGCGCAATTTCGGCCGTAATTTCCGTCATGGGATATTTGCTGTCTTCACCCGATCTGGCCAGCATTGTCTCCGGTAAAACCGCCGATCCTATCCCGGTGATCCTTAATGAAGCATTGGGCAGCACCGGCGCCACCGTTTTCATCGTCATCGCCATCATCGCCATGCTGTCGTGTATTCTTTCGCTTCAGGCTGCGCTGAGCCGTCTTATCTTCTCTTTCTCACGCGATAAAATGCTGCCGGGCAGTCAGTGGATGTCCAGAATCTCTAAAAATAGCGTGCCGGACAATGCCATGCTGGTCAGTTGCATTCTGCCGGTGATCATCTGCGTCTGGGTCTATTTCCAGCCGGATAACCTCTCGCGGATCACCGCTTTTGCCGTGATTGGCATTTACATCTCTTTCCAACTGGTGGTGCTTGCCGCGTTACGTCAGCGCCTGAAAGGCTGGAAGCCAGCAGGGGAATGGTCGTTGGGTGCATGGGGCATCCTGGTGAATGTCTTCGCCTTACTTTATGGTCTCTGCGGCATCTGGCTGCTGGCGCAGCCTGCTGATAGCGCGGGCTTCCTGGACCGCTGGACGGTGTTGATTGGACTCGCAGTCGTGCTGCTGACCGGGCTGGTTTATATGACTGTCGCAAACCCGTTCGGTCGTTCAAGCGCGCCGGAAAACGATGCTATCGAATATGCCAGCAAGCTCAGAGCAAAAGAGGAGTTCTGAGGGCTGCCGGGCTGATGTTCTTATAAGACGTGCGACTAAAACCGTAGCCTGACGCTACGGTTTTTTTGCACTGCATGACGTGGGAGGGTGACTCGTTTGGCGCGGCGCAATGCGTTTGCACGTCGTGCAGGATTACAGCCAGTACAGTACCGCATAGCTGTTTTGGTAAGCCCGTTGTTGCGCTTCACCCTTAAACAGTTCGCCAATGCGCAGCCGGGGATTTGACGAAAAAATGATGCGGCCTTCAAGGTTAGTCAGGACGACTTTTTCGTTCGCACACAACGGCAGCAGTTCTTCCTCAATCCGACTCACCAGAATATCCAGCGCGGCAACCCCCAAAACGTTTCCTGCAACCCGAACGGGTACCGCAACGGTCAGCGTCAGCGAGGTATTGCAGATATAGTCAACGTAAGGGCCATGGATATAGGGTTTACCTTCGGCGATCGGGGTTTGGAACCAGGCAAAGGTGCGGAAATCCAGCCGTTGCTGGGTAGACTGATCGAGGTCCAGACTGACCTGTTTTAAGCCGTTATCTTTTTTATACCACCATTCCAGCACCCAGTATTCGCCCACTGAGGCGGTGCTTTCAATGTGGCTGGCAACGCCAGCGCCCGAGCAGTAGGGGTTTTCATCCAGCGTCAGTTTGATGATCGGTTGAATGGCCGCTTTTACGCCTGTTTCCAGCAATGCTTCGGGCCCCGGTTGCGGATGAGCGGAAAGGCAATGGGCGATCTTCTCAGCTAATAAACCGGTACTGTCGACAGATGACTGAAAGATGTCGTCAATTTTGAGGGTTAGCGCATGAATGTGCTCTGAATAATTCATTTTCGACATTGCCTATACGGGTTATTTTTCAGAAGGGTAATTCATTTTCTTTTCTAATAAATAGACGGTGAAGGTATCAATCAGCTGCGAAGCGGCTTGAACGGTTGCCTGTTCTGAATGCGAGGCCAGGGCATCGGTAAGCGTGGCATAAAGCCCGGTTACCTCACGATGCACGTCATCAGAGCGATAAAGCACCGCAATCAACGACGCCCATTCGGCCTGCAGTTGCAGTTCCTGATTTGCCAGCCTGGCAGATTGTGAACTTGCCGCGATGGCAAGCAGGCAACGCATGTCGGCCTGCGTTCGCTGTTCCGGGCTTTCTGCCGAGGCCAGCAATGCCGTAAATTCACGCAGTCGCTGCAAATCTACGTCGGTCATCCTACGTGAGGCCAGCCTGGCGCTGTGGCTGATAACAGCACTGTGCATCTCTCCCAGATCGGAAAGATAATCGGTACTGATGCCCCTGAAAGGGTGGAGGTTCCTGCCAGAATGCAGAACATTTTCACAGACAAAACTGCCGCCATTTCGGCCCCGGACGGTGTGTATCAGTTCATTAGCCCGCAGGGTATTTAGCGCTTCCCGGATGGTAATGTGCGACACGCCCATCATCTTTGCCAAATCCGTTTCATTCGGCAGCTGTTCGTGCGGTTCTAACAGTCCGGTAACAATGGCATTGGAGAGCCGCTGAACAATCTGATCAGAACGGCTGGCCTGTCCTATCGGTGCGAAAATTACCGCGTGAGTAATCATAATCTTCTCTGAAAATCCCTTATGCAGGCCGCCATACTTAACATAAACCACCCTGGCAAGGAAGCAGTAAATAGGGGCGTCTTTTGCCAGGCATACCGCAGAAATGGGGTGTGAAATCCGTTATTTACCGCAGGCCTGATGCCAATTCACTGCATCGGGTTTCCCCCAAAATGCCAGAGGGAAGGGCAATATTGTAATCATTTTGTTAAAAATGCGAGGCGCTTCATGTTGTCAGGAGAGAGTCATTGAAAAAAACCACGCCAATATATATTACATAATATCTTATATGTATTAACCGACGTGGAGAATGCGATGCAAATCTTACAGCACTTTATCAACGGACAGTATGTCCCGAATCAGCGGGAGGATTTTTTTGAGCTGATCAGTCCGGTTGATGGTGAAACCTATGCCATTTCACCAGACGGGGGAACGGCGGAGGTGGATCTTGCCTATGCTGCGGCTGAAGAGGCGTTTGCGGTGTGGAAAAAGTCCACGCCTGCCCAGCGGCAAAAGGCGCTGCTTGGTCTGGCAGATGAAATTGAACGAAACGTGACGCGACTGGCCGAGTTGCAGAGTAAAGAAACAGGACAGCTCAGGCATTTTATTGAGAAAGAAGAGATCGCAGCGTCATGCGATGCCATCCGCTTTTTTGCCGGCGCCGCGCGTTGCCTGGAAGGTAAAGCCGCCGGCGAATACGCAGAGGGATTCACCTCGGTGATCCGCCGCGAGCCGCTGGGGATTGTCGGGCAGGTCACGCCATGGAATTACCCCTTTATGATGGCGGTCTGGAAGATCGCCCCGGCATTAGCGGCAGGGAATACGGTGGTGTTGAAGCCAAGTGATACCACGCCCATCAGCACACTTTTGCTGGCGGAATTAGCGGCGCCATTCTTCCCAGCGGGCGCCTTTAACGTGGTGCTGGGAAAAGCCAATACCGGATCGCTGGTGGTGTCGAATCCTGTCGCCTCACTGGTGTCGATCACCGGCTCGGTGCGGGCTGGCCTGCAGGTCGCTGCGTCTGCCGCCGCCAACCTCACTAAATCCCACCTTGAGCTGGGTGGCAAAGCGCCGGTGATCGTGTTTGCCGACGCCGATATGAACAAAGCCGTGGACATCATCACCACCGCCGGATTTTTCAATGCGGGGCAGGACTGCACGGCGGCAACCCGCATCCTCGTTGAGGATTCGGCCTATCAGGATTTCCTGGAAAAACTGGTGTCGCGAACGCGGGAGATCACATTTGGCCTGCCTGATGACCGCGACGCCCTTTACGGATCGCTGAACAGTCGCAGTCAGCTCGAGCAGGTTAAAGGCTTTATTGAACGCCTGCCGTCACACGCCACCATTGAAGCCGGCGGCCATCCGGGCCAGGGGCCTGGCTTCTACTTTGAACCCACCATTATTTCCGGTCTGCAACAGCACGACGAAGCCATACAGCATGAGGTTTTTGGCCCGGTGATGACCATCCAGCGCTTCTCTGACGAGGCGGATGCGCTGAATAAAGCGAATGACGTCGAATATGGTCTTGCCGCCAGCATCTGGACCAGCAGCCATGCCCGCGCGCAGCGATTCAGTATCGATCTGGAGTTTGGCACGGTGTGGATCAACAACCACATCCCGCTGTGTGCAGAAATGCCCCATGGAGGGTTCAAAAAATCGGGTTACGGCAAGGACCTGTCGTCCTATTCCCTCGATGAGTACACCCGCATAAAACACATTATGTGCGACATCAACGATTAGAGGCTCACCATGAAATTACTAAAAATCGCGGCAATGACGGTTGTGCTGAGTTCATTTAGCGTACTGGCAGAAGAGTCACCGCAATCGGTGGTTAACGATTATATGGCCGCCTGGAATGGACACAACGCGTCGCAGGCGTCGCGTTATCTGGCTAACGATGTCATTTATTATGACGCGGCAACGGGTTCACCCGTTAACGGCAAGGACAGGGCAGAAAAAGAGGTGATTGGCGCGTTTATTCATGCGGTGCCCGACCTGCAATGGAAAATGACCAGCAAGCCCGTTTACAACAAAGACACCATTGCCTTTCAGTGGACGTTTACAGGAACCAATTCGGGTGAGTGGGCGGGGAGTCCTGCAACAAATAACAAAATCAAATTTGAAGGCGTCAGCTTTATTAAGGTGGTAAAGGGCAAAATTACCTATCAGGGCGATTATTACGATTCAAAAAAACTGGATGCTGAGCTGCAATCCTCGAAGTGATAACGCCACCTTGACGCTCTTTTCCATCAGGCGCGGCGGAAAAGAGTGGGTCACATTTAAGCATTTTGCTTCACCCGATAATTAACAGACTTTAAAGGTTAAAAATGTCCATTACCCGACGTGATTTTCTTAACGGTGTTGCGCTGACGGTCGTTGCCGGGTTAACGCCCTGGGATCTGGCCAGGGCGGAAGAAAACGGTATAGCTGAGAAAGCCGGGGAGTATTATCCTCCCTCTTTGATGGGGTTGCGCGGAAATCACCCCGGTTCATTTGAGATGGCGCATGCCCTCGGACGTGAGCACCAAAAATTCGACTTCGATTCCCTGACGGTTGAGGAAGAATACGATCTGGTGATCGTGGGTGGCGGCATCAGCGGTCTTGCGTCCGCTTGTTTCTGGCAGCAGGTGGCAGGCAAAGATAAAAAGATCCTGATCCTCGATAATCATGACGATTTTGGCGGACATGCTAAACGCAACGAATTTACTGCGGGAAAAAGCACACTGATTGGATACGGTGGCAGTGAATCCTTTCAATCGCCAAAACATAATTTCAGTCCTGAAGTGAATAAACTGCTGGCCGATGTCGGCATCAGCGTCGTTAAAATGAAAGCGGGCTTTGACCAAAACTTTTATCCCGACCTGAATCTGAGTCGTGGGGTATTCTTCGATAAAAAGAACTTCGGGGAAACCCGCATAGTCAGCGGCGATCCGGGACGGGCAGTATCAGACGATATTCCCGCTGACAGACTGAACGGCCGTAAAATTGAAGATTTCATCAACGATTTCCCGCTCGGTGAAACCGACAAAGCCGCGTTAATCGAACTGCATGTCAGACCAAAAGACTATCTGCCGGGGATGAAAGTCGACGAAAAACTCGCGTGGATGGATAAGCACAGTTACAGCGAATTTCTCTCTGAAAAAGTCGGTCTGAGCAAAATGGCGTTGCTCTATTTTCAGCAGCGTACCAATGATTTTTTCGCCATCGGCATTGAGGGCATTTCCTGCAGTGACGCACGGGTATGTGCCTTGCCAGGCATGGAGGCAATGCATCTGCCGCCGCTGGATGAGGAATCCCTTGCCGATCTGGAAGAACCCTACACCTATCATTTCCCGGATGGCAATGCAGGCCTGACGCGGATGCTGGTCAGGCATCTGATACCGGATGCGTTACCCGGAGAGTCGATGGCAGACGCCGTGACCTCAACGCTTGATTACAGCCGTCTGGACACGAAAGAAAATAGCACGCGTCTGCGCCTGAACAGCATCGTAATCAATGCGAAAAATACCGACAACGGCGTTATCGTCACCTATATCCATCAGGGACACCCTTATCGCGTACGCGGTCGCAATAGCATCATGGCCGGTTATAACATGATGATTCCGTTCCTCGTCCCCGAAACGCCGGAGGAACAGAAAGCCTATTTGCGAATGAACGTTAAGGCGCCACTGGTGTATACCAACGTGGCCATCCGCAACTGGCGATCCTTTACCGATCTGGGGATCCATGAATTTTATTCTCCTGCCGCGCCGTACAGCCGGGTCAAACTTGATTATCCCGTCAGTATGGGGAAATACCATCACCCGCAAAATGCGGATGACCCGATGATTATTCATATGGTCTACGTTCCCACCTATCCCGGCAGTAACCTCACCGCCCGCGAGCAGTTTCAACGCGGACGTGCCTGGTTATTAGGAACAACCTTCGAGACTCACGAACAGATGATCCGTGAGCAGTTGCAGGAAATGCTCGGCTCGACAGGATTTGATCATCAACGGGATATTGCGGGCATCACGGTTAACCGTTGGGCCCATGGCTACGCCTATTATGCCAGTTCACTTTTCGATGACATGGATAAAATGCCGGAGATCATCAAAGAAGCACGCAAGCCTATTGGGCGTATCGCCATCGCCAATTCTGACTCCGACTGGAGTGCTTATGCTCATGCAGCCATTGATCAGGCATGGCGAGCCGTCAATGAACTGAAGAACCTGGGTTAACGCCATGATTAAAATTATCCTGACAAGCGCATTGATTATCTCTGCCAGCAGTTTCGCCGCGTCTCCAGAGGGAGAGTATGTGGCGCGTATTTCGGACTGCGTCGCATGCCATACCAAAGAGGGCGGCGATGTAATGGCGGGAGGTAAACGATTTCATACTCCCCTAGGGGATATTTTTTCAACCAACATTACGCCGGATGTGAAAGAAGGAATCGGTTTATACAGTTATGCGGATTTTGAAAAAGCGGTCAGAAAAGGCGTGGCCCGTGATGGGCATTATCTTTATCCGGCGATGCCCTATCCGTCATATGCCAAAATGAACGATGAAGATATGCACGCGCTCTACACCTATTTCAAACAGGATGTGAAGGCATCCGCACAAAAAAATAGTCCGGGAGAAATACCGTGGATATTCTCTCCGCGTTGGCCACTGGGTATCTGGAACTGGATGTTCACCGATAGCAACGAAGAGGTTAACACCCCGGCGGGAGTCGACGACGGGGTAATTCAGCGCGGTAAATACCTTGTCGAAGGTCCTGGCCATTGTGGTGCCTGCCATACGCCAAGGGGGATTGGCATGCAGGAAAAATCGTACGACAGTTCTGATGCTACCTTCCTGAGTGGTGCGATGATTGATGGTTGGTATGCACCCTCGCTCAGGAATGGGGCTATTCCGGCTGAAGAAATAAAAGATTTACTGAAAACAGGGCGAAGCAAGCACTCCGCTATTTCGGGCCCGATGAGCGACGTTGTGACACAAAGTACCCAGTATCTGAATAACAATGACCTGAATGCCATCAGCAGTTACCTGGTCAGCCTCAGCGGTAAAAAACCGGCCTCACATACCCATGCGGCTGCAACGCAAACTCGCGGGGCGATCGCTGCAGGCGGTTCCGGGCAGACGCTCTATTTGCGTTATTGCTCAACCTGTCACGGTACAACCGGGCAGGGAACCGATGACAATGTCCCTTCATTGGTGAATAACCCGTCTGTCAGCGCTGAGGAGCCCGACAATCTGATCAAGGTCATCGCGTTCGGCACAGAAACACCGGTCACCCAGGGAAACATTCCCTACAAAATGCCTGCTTATCATGGCCTGCTTCAGCCACAGCAGATGCGGGATATTGTCAATTACGTCAGAGGTCAGTGGGGGAACCCTCCCCATCCGGTTGATGAAGACCACATTAAGGACGTTTTAAACGCGGATAAACAATAACTGTACAGGCCGGGAAGGTGGGAGGTGATCGGCCGGGAAGAGCGCGGGAAGACAATCTGGGAAATTTCAGATATTTGAGAGAAAAATTGAGTGAGCTATCAATGTCGTTGAATATAGCTAGCAATTACAACACGGAGCTAACTCATGAACACTTTCCCTAAAATTGTCTTTCTATCGCTTTTCGCCGCCTCCTGCACAGCCGGTGCTGCGCAAACTGCGCCCGTTGCCAATCCGCTCAGCGTCCATGTCCTCAACCTGGAAACGGGTACGCCAACGCCGGGCGTGGAAGTTGAACTCCAACAGCGCCAAAAAGACAACTGGGTTAACCTGGCGTCAGGCAAAACGGATAGCCATGGGCGCATCGCTGCACTGTTTCCGCAGGATAAGCCGATGACTGAAGGCGATTACAAGGTGGTATTCAAAACCGGCGATTACTATAAGAGCGCGGGCAAGCCAACGTTTTTCCCTGAGATCCCGGTGTTGTTCCATGTGGAAAATGGCGGGCATTACCATATCCCGTTACTTCTGAGCCAGTACGGTTATTCGACCTATCGCGGTAACTAACGGAAACCGTCTTGTTTACCGAGCGGTCTTTTTTCGCAAATGGGCCCGTTGCCTGAGGTGACGGGCCCTTTTGGGTCAGAGGCTCAGGATGCGGTACGGAAAACGGCCACCATGTCCCGAAGGTGAGCCGCACGGTGTGCCAGATCATCTGCAGAGGTGGCCGATTCCTCAACCAGCACGGCGTTTTGTTGGGTTACCTGATCCATTTGATTTACGGCGATATTAATCTGCGTTATACCGCTGCTTTGCTCAGCGGATGAGGTTGAAATATCGCGGATCAATTGTGAGGTCTGCTCAATGGCCTCCACGCTCTGCCTGACCCTATCTCCTGCATTCTTAGCCATAGCGATCCCCTCATGAGCATGATCAACCGACTGCTCAATTAACCCTTTAATCTCTTTCGCTGCAGCAGCCGAACGTTGCGCAAGGGCGCGTACTTCAGAGGCGACCACCGCAAATCCTTTGCCTGATTCCCCGGCACGCGCCGCTTCAACCGCGGCATTCAGCGCCAGAATATTGGTCTGGAAAGCGATGCCGTCAATCACGCTGGTAATCTCTTCAATTTTTCCGGAACTGCCGCGGATCTTATGCATTGTTTCCATCACGGATTCCATGGCATTCCCACTGAGAAGGGCAGCATTGGTTGCCGATTCTGCCATGGTGGACGCGTAGCGGGTATTTTCTGCGTTATGACTAATGATGGACGCTAACTGCTCCATACTCGCGGCAGTCTCAGCAAGCGAAGCCGCCTGCTGTTCGGTACGAGAAGAGAGATCGCCGTTACCGCTGGCTATCTCTTCGGAAGAGGTTGCGATGGTGACAGCATTGGATTTGATGCCCGATACAAGCTCTGCCAAACGGTTCTGCATCAGTAGCAACGCGTTTAACAACGTGGACATCTCATTCGTTCCTGTCACCGTAAATGAGGTCGTTAAATCGCCTGCAGCCACTTTGCTTGCCGCATTAACCGCCAATTCCACCGGTCCGGTGACCGATCGCGAAATCATAACCGCCGTATACACCGCGAGTAACGCGATACTGAATAAGCCGGCCAGCAGCCAAAATTGAGCATGGCGTTTTTCGGTTGCCTGACTTTCCAGCATCTGGGACAGTTTATCCGCGCTATTCGACCCTAACTCTGCGTAACGGTTTATTGACTGGGTGAAAACGCGAATGTATTCGTCGGGCGCGACGGTAACGCTTTTACTGACAAAGATATGCTCCGCCAGTTGCAGGGCGTCATTGGCCTGCTTATTCGCATCCTGATCTGAACGGGCAAAGATTTCACGCAGGCTGGGTTCGATAGTGAACACTTTTTCCATATTGCTATTGAACTGTGCGAGGGCGGTTTTGCCACTTTCGATTTGAAACGCCATACGACTGCGATCCGCGTCGGTGACGTTATTGCCCGCAGCAATCACAGACGCGCCACTGGCTCTGATTTGTCCGAGGGTTTCGGTCAGCTGAGGTAAGCGACTAAAAATACTGATAATAAACTGATAAGTATTGAGATCGGCATCCAGCGTTAAGCCATAAAAATCCAGCACATTCTGATTCGCTATCAGCAGTTTTTGAATCAGGCTGGCGTGGCGCTGCAGGCTGTCAGACAGGCTCAGTCTCCCGGCTAAAATATCGTTTTGCAACTGCTGCCAATCATCATTGAACGTCGCCAAACTGGTCAGCGGCTGGGCAGTGTTATCCACCTGCTTGAGGTCGGTGATGATCGTTGTGAGATCCCGGCTGGCATCTTCAGCCAACGCCAGGCGAGGCGCGTTGTCAGGTTTATGTTGAGAAATCGCAATGGCGCTTTCGGCGCGGTGACGCTGGATTTTATTAAGCAGCGTCAGCATTTTTTTCTCTACCGGAATGCCGCTGAGTTCAATTTTTTTTGCATCAATAGCCTGACTGCCGCTTTGAATGAATAAAGCCGTGGGCAAAAAAAACAGAATCGCTGAAAACAGCCCAAGCAGTAAAAACTTAGCAGGCAAACTGGTGCGGTTAAGTAGGTTTTTCATTCTTATTTCCTGGTGTAAGAGTACTGATTGTTTTTGGTCAGACAGACCCATTAGGCAATTTTTTTAGTTATTTTTTATCCATTAACATCAATCTTTGCAGGTGTGGATACGCTAATTTTTATCTTTTAGTGGATGCTTCAGAGGTTTATTCATCCTCCCCGCTTAATCAGAAAAATTGTATTATAGGTGGCGATCAGGGAATTGACAGGTGAATAAACGACTAAATTTACTGGAGGTAAAAATAAAGCCAAATTAATTTTTAGTATTGTTTTTCAGGGTGTTATGGTTTTATTTTTCGGGCCTTTGCGACGTTGCGCGCTCTATCAGTGAGAAACAATCATTCATTATCAGCCTAAGGAATTGCTGAGGCGCGGATGAAGGGCGGGAAATGGACTTTAATTTTGGATAGGGTTCAATACAACATTACAAGCCTCAGGAACCCTGTGAGCAGAACGGCTTATTTTTTCTTTTGAGACAAAAGGGCAAAATTAGGATGCTCTCCGGCCAGTAACAAAAGCAATTCGTATTCTCCCTGGCTGAGCGGGGTTGGATTCTTTCCCGTCTCTTTCATCTGCCAGACCCGCAGGCTGAGATCGAAACGCTCTGCGGCAGTTTGCTGAGAGAAGCCGGCGGCGATCCTGAGTTCACGAATGTTATGCTTTACGGCCACCGGCCGTTCTATAAGTTGATTTCTCATAAAGATTTTCCTGATGCCTCTCGCAGGGTGGCGCCGGTTATGTCGTTGTTAATACGTCATTTTATATTCGCGTCTGACTGTATTCTGCGGAGGCAATTTTATGTGTTTGGGGTTGTAGTGTAGGTATTCCCTGGTGCTGTCATTACAAATGATAAGGGTTATCGCTTAACTACATAGTGCACTTTATAATAGCGTGCTACTTATGTCGTATGTCTATTGTGGCACTCAACTGAAAAAAGTAAAACATTCCCGTGATTAAATAAATGTATCGTCTCCGTATAAATATTTCGTTAAAGAAAATGAAAACGTCATCCGTCAAACTGCATTTACTCTTCGCGGGAAAATGGCGGCGTGGCTTCAGGAGAAGTTGCGGGGCAGTGTGAAACCCCGGCGTTTTATTGAGATCGAGAGGTGAACAATGTCAGGACAACCGCACTAAGCAGCAACAGACCGCTCAGTCCAAACGCGCTCAGCCAGCCCAGATGATCAAACACCATCCCGCCAGCCGTTGACCCCAGGGCGATCGACAGCTGTACGACGGCCACCATCAGACCGCCGCCTGCCTCGGCATTCTCCGGCAGCGTCCGTGCAATCCATGTCCACCATCCCGTTGGTGCGGCAGTTGCAAGCATTCCCCAAAGCCCTAATAGCGGCGCAACCAACCAGACGTTGTGACCCGCTAGCATTAACAGTCCGGCGATAATGGCCATAAGAAAAGGGATGGCAATGAGCGTCGGGTAAAACCGCGCGTTGAGAAAGAGGGAAACGATTAACGTCCCAACCAAACCTGAAACACCGATAATAAGCAAAATCAGTGATAAGCCGGACGGGTTTACCTGAGTGACGGTTTCCAGAAACGGGCGCACATAGGTAAATAAGGTAAACTGCCCCATAAAAAATAAACCACACGCCAGCATACCAATTAAAACAACAGGACGGCTTAATAGCCTAAAAACGCTCCCGCGAGGCTGATTTGTCTTATTACCGGGCATATCTGGCAGACTCAAGCATTGCCAGATGAAGGCGACCAGCGCAACAGGGACAATGCAGATGAAGGCGCCGCGCCACCCGATGGTTGCGCCAAGATAGCTCCCCAAGGGGGCTGCCACGACAGTCGCCAGCGCATTGCCGCCATTAAAAATAGCCAGCGCATGGGATACCCGATGCGAGGGCACCAGACGAATGGCCGTTGCCGCAGACAGAGACCAGAATCCACCGATGGCAATACCAATCAGCGCACGTCCTGACATATAGACCAGATAGCTGGAAGCCTGCGCGATGATCATCCCCGATATGGCCATTAATACCGTCATCCCCAGCAGAAGGTGTTTGCGGTTAATATTGGCGGCAATGTCAGAAATTGTCAGACTGGTCAATACCGCCAGTGCGCCGGAGATGGCGATTCCAAGCCCAGCCAGCCCTTCGGTGACGTCTAAATCGTTGGCAACCGGCGTGAGCAGGCTGACCGGCAAAAATTCAGAAGCAACCAGGACGAAAGCGCAGAGGGTCATCGCAAAAATACCATTCCAGTTTGCACGCTGCGGGTTAAGGGATGTTTTAACTATCGACATAGTATTAACTTCTCTAAATATCAGTCCCGAATGAGAAACCGCCTGTCGCTGACAGGAGGTTTTATAAACCAATCATTCTCGGGAGGTTAACGTAAGCGGGTTTTAAAGAACGTATCAAAGCGGGTGAAAGGTATCTTACCGGCAACGTTGTCGTATAAATCGACATGGTTAGCGCCCGGGACAATCACCAGTTCTTTATCTTTGCTGCCAACCGCCTTAAAGGCATCTTCCGCAAAATAGCGTGAATGGGCTTTTTCACCGGTAACAATTAACGTTGGAATCGT
Organism: Erwinia sp. QL-Z3; assembly: GCF_004551645.1. Taxonomy (NCBI): domain Bacteria; kingdom Pseudomonadati; phylum Pseudomonadota; class Gammaproteobacteria; order Enterobacterales; family Erwiniaceae; genus Erwinia; species Erwinia sp. QL-Z3. Next base: position 3,926,660 of record NZ_CP037950.1, on the reverse strand, counting down.
GATTTCATTGGCATAGCTCAGCAATGGCATATTCATAAACGATAAGGGCGTTGTGGCTGTCCAGGCACCGGCAGAGTTAACCGAACGCGGATGGAACCCGCGCGGCATACGGTAATAATCGAAGAACTCTTTCAACACCGGATTGGGATTTGCGGGTAAGGTTTCCGGTAGAATACGTTCGGAAGTCGTTACTTTCCCGCTCTCATCAACGTAAATATCATGACCCGCATAGGCGGTTTTGCCGCTTTCTGCATCCTTCCAACGCTGCTCGTTCAGATAGTGTAATACCGCACGGCGATCGGCCGTTGAATAGCGGTCTTTTCCGTCGCCAACACCATGGCCCATGGCGCGGCTCATGTCGTACATAACGCTGGTCGCGACCGCTTTGACGCGGGTATCCATTGCTGCTGCATTCAGCGCCATACCTCCCCAGCCGCAGATGCCGAGAATACCGATGCGGTTGCGATCGACCTCTTTTTGTAAACCAAGGAAATCTACCGCAGCACTAAAGTCTTCGGTATTGATATCCGGAGAGGCAACATTGCGGGGCGAGCCGCCGCTTTCCCCGGTATAGGAGGGATCAAAGGCCAGGGTAACAAACCCATCTTCTGCCAGAGTCTGCGCGTATAAACCGCTGGATTGCTCTTTAACTGCGCCAAAGGGACCGCTGACCGCAATTGCCGCAAGCTTGCGGTCTCCACGATCTTTAGGAATATACAGATCGCCGACCAGAGTGATCCCGTAACGGGTTGGGAAGGTCACCTTACGATGTTCGACCTTACTGCTTTCAACAAAGGTTTTGTCCCATTTCGCCACCATCGACACGGGCGCATTTGGATTGGTTGATTCAGCGTGACTCATTGTTGTAACACCACTTAATGACGTGCATAGCAGTAATGCGGGTATAACAGCTGTGACTTTACGGGTGAAAATTTTCATAAAAGACTCCCCTTGAAAAACACGGTGTGAATGCAGTTTCCGCAAGGGAAGGCGCTGCATTTGAGCTCGAAAGGGGGATTATACTTAGCGTAAATAGTGCTGATTAGACGGTGAAGAGTGCTAGGATTCATACCCTATTGGTATAGATCGAGATGCACGGAGACGGTGATGGCCAAACGGGAAAACTACAATGAGCTTTACCTGTTTATGCAGGTGGTGCGGGAAGGCAGTTTTACTGCCGCAGCGCAGCGGCTTGGGCTCGCTCAGTCTGGCATTAGCCGTTCTGTCCGCGAGCTTGAGGAAAGGTTAGGGGTACAACTTTTGGTCCGTACCACACGCAGGCTATCGCTGACCCAGGCCGGTGAGCAGCTCTACAAGACGGCGGAGACCGGATTCGATGCTCTGAATAGTGGACTGGCCACACTGGCACATTATCGTCAGACGCCTTCTGGCACCGTGCGTATTAATGCCAGCCAGCATGCCATAGATAAAGTCCTCCTGCCCAAGCTGGCGGTTTTTCAACAACGTTATCCGGATATCCGGCTGGAACTGATCAGCGAAAGCCGGTTTGTCGATATCATTGCGGAAAGATTCGATGCTGGCATACGCCTTGGTCCTGAGGTCGGACAGGGCATGATCGCGGTGCGGATTACGCCCGATATGGAGATGGCGATTGTTGCTACACCTGAACATTTTCGTCGTTATGGTTTTCCACAAACTCCTGAGGATTTAGTGGCCCATCCCTGTATTGCCTACCAGTTTGCCGACGGCAGCGTGTATGCATGGGAACTTAACCAGCAGGCAAAAAAAATCACCCACCGGCCTCAGGGACAATGGGCCTTTTCTGACAGTTATATGGAGGCCGAAGCCGCCAGGCGTGGTCTTGGATTGGCATATGTTCCAGAGGAACTGGTATCCGATGATCTGCAGCGGGGGAGATTGGTCAGAGTGTTACAGCGTTTCAGCCAACGCCTCGACGGTTCATTCCTCTATTATCCGCATCGGAATGTGTCACCGGCATTAAGAATCGTGATTGATGCATTAAAAACCTGAAGGTTGAGGGTGGGGGTATTGGTGAAGCCGTTCCCCTCTGGCAAACTGTCCGCTATCGTCCATCACTGAAGGCGTTAAGGTCTTTCTGGGGGAATAATTTATCCTGTCAGTTTTCGCCCATATCAGTTATAACGTCATGTCATAATATACCCCGGTACCCTATATGAGGATGTATGCCACACTCCCCCGAAGATAAGAAACGCGCGCTAAACAGAATAAAAAGGATTCAGGGGCAATGCGAAGGGATACAGCGTTCGCTGGAAGCGGGTGCGGATTGTGCCCCGGTACTGATGCAAATGGCAGCAGTCAGAGGCGCGATGAATGGCCTGATGACCGAAATCCTCGAAAGCTATATAAAAGAAGAGTTTGCCGGGAAACTGAAGCCTGACAGCGAGGCGGGTGAAGATATCGGTGAGCTGGTCAAGCTGGTCAAATCCTACTTCAAATAACGTCCTGTTAGTATGTTCAGTCATCTCAATGCAGGCAGCCAACCCACAGGCTGCTTTATGCCCAAAAATCAGCGCATCTTCTCAGTCAGCCAAAAATCAGGGGCACCCGCCAGAATATCGTCACAACCCTTCAGCGACATTTAAATTCTTTTTATAACAATCAATTAATTCATTAAGCACTATTTAATACCCAGAGCCTATATACCCCGTAGGGGTATGCGATCTATACTCTTCCCCATGATGAATCATTCATCCCTGCAGAGAGCGGCGAAACTGAGACTCACGATCTCTCCCTCCGCTTCCTCTAACCCTATTTATGTGGAGTGCAATATATGAAATCTCGTGCTGCGGTTGCGTTTGGTCCAGGCAAGCCTTTAGAAATTGTCGAGCTCGATGTTGAGCCGCCGCGTGCTGGCGAAGTGCTGGTGAAAATCAGCCACACCGGCGTGTGTCATACCGATGCCTTCACCTTGTCTGGCGACGATCCTGAAGGGGTGTTCCCTGCAGTGCTGGGCCATGAAGGTGCAGGTGTGGTGGTTGAAGTGGGTGAAGGGGTCACCAGCGTTAAGCCAGGCGATCACGTCATCCCGCTGTACACCGCTGAATGTGGCGAGTGCCTGTTCTGTAAATCCGGCAAAACCAATCTGTGTACCGCCGTCCGTGCCACCCAGGGCAAAGGCCTGATGCCAGATGGCACCACGCGTTTCTCCTATAACGGCCAGCCTATCTATCACTATATGGGCTGTTCAACATTCAGCGAGTACACCGTGGTTGCTGAAGTCTCGCTGGCGAAGATCAATCCGGAAGCCAATCACGAGCACGTTTGCCTGTTGGGTTGTGGCGTGACCACCGGTATTGGTGCGGTTCACAATACGGCTAAAGTGCAGGCAGGCGATTCGGTAGCAATCTTTGGCCTGGGCGGTATCGGCCTTGCAGCGATTCAGGGCGCGCGTCAGGCGAAAGCGGGTCGCATCATTGCTATCGACACCAACCCAGGCAAGTTTGAGCTGGCTAAACAATTCGGCGCGACCGACTGCATTAACCCAAACGATTTCGACAAGCCCATTCAGGAAGTCATTATTGAAATGACCGGCTGGGGTGTTGATCACTCATTTGAATGTATTGGCAATGTGAACGTGATGCGTGCCGCGCTTGAGTCTTCACACCGTGGTTGGGGTCAGTCCATCATTATTGGCGTCGCCGGTGCAGGTAAAGAGATCTCCACGCGTCCGTTCCAGTTGGTAACCGGTCGTCAGTGGAAAGGCTCGGCGTTCGGTGGCGTTAAAGGCCGCAGTCAGTTGCCTGGAATGGTTGAAGACGCGATGAAAGGGGATATTGAGCTTGAGCCGTTTGTCACGCATACCATGGGTCTGGATGACATCAACGATGCATTCGATCTGATGCACGAAGGTAAATCTATCCGCACCGTTATCCATTACTGATATCAGCCCGTCTTTTGAGGTAATGATCGCCCCTAAAATAACCGCTGCTTAGACCTGTTACCGGTTACCCCTGCTGGGAGTAACCGGTTTTTTTATGCCTGAAAGTCATGCGTAGTGGATGCCCGTAATAGCCAGGTGGTGTGTTATCTCACGGATAAATACCAACCCTGCCAGCACCTGTAGTGCATCCGTCGATAATGACAGCGGATGGTAGGAAAGTTCATCGGCCAGTTTAGTAAATGCCGCTTCAATAGGCTCCGGCGTGGCGGGGGATTCGCCCGCAAGATAGCTGTCACAGATGGCCCGTAATAAAGGACCGTGGCTGATCGCCGCACCGTGAATCGGTTGGATTGTCGAATCAGATTCAATAATCTCTTCGGTTCGGTAAATCATCATTTCAAGATGCCAGGCGGTGAGCGACGTCTCGGCGGTAATGCCGGACAGGATGTAATCCAGTCCTTTCGCCACATCAATTCGTTTCCCCGAATCTGGCCAGATAAACTGTGTGCTTTCAGGCAATAGCGAATATTCGACATTAAACATTTTTACACTCTCTTGCGATTTCAAAATACCAACTCGTCCAATGCATATTCTGCATGCAGCGGATTGCCGACTTATGCCTGACGTACGGAGTTTTCTCGATTTCGCCGCCGATCGCTTTGGTTCCGGGCGACGTTAACTCTTCGTCACCCGCAGACCGGCATTATATAGCGATATCGTCGTTGAGATTGACCTGAGATCGCAGGGCAATCTCTCTGCGCCAGGCATCAACCCGTGGCGGCCAGTGCATTCCCTTGACGATGGATAATGAACGCAGCAGGGGGAAAAGGCGAATATCGGTCAGTGATAATGTCTCACTGTCACGCTTCGTCACTGATATTAACGTTTCCAGCGCGGCAAGTTTCTCATTCATTTCCGCAACCAGCGAATCGGTTTGTTCAAGTAAAGACGGGAACGGGCCAAAAACAGCTTCTTTCTTAGCGGTAAAATACTGCCTTGCTGGCGCTTGACGAAACTCTTCAAAATCTGAACTCGCCCAGCGCGGGATCGCCAGTTGATAAATGCGTGTCGAAGCGTCATCCATCCAGCTTTCAATCGCTGAGTTTACAGATCCAGTCAGCATCGGCGAACCGTAGGTGGCATCAATATAGTTAACGATATCCAGACTCTCACCAATCGCCTCCTTGCTCTCGGTGACCAGCACTGGCAGCATTTTTTTCCCAATGAGTCGCGTTGGCGTGGCTTCATCATCATTTGGCAGCGTAACGATTTCACAGGCAACGTCTTTTAAGCCAAAAATCATGCGTGAACGCACGCAGAACGGGCAGTGATCGTAAACATACAGTTTCATAGCAGTGTCTTTTTTGGTCTGTTGAAGGAGTTTAGCGGGTAAAGCCATCGAAGGGTTTCATATACACGGCACCGAATGGGTTCAATCGTGCACGAATTTCATCATCCGGCTCACCGTAAACCGTCAGGCCGGTGATGGTGACCAAAGAGAGGAAGGCTTCGGCGAAAGGCGCGAACGTGATGTCGACATGGCTTACCACATCCTGCTGGCGATAACGCTCAACAATGTGGGCCGTTTTCTGGTCGTCGCTGACGCTGTAAACATAGCTGAGGGTGCCGGGCTCTTTGCTGGTGGCTTCGACCACACGGGAAACTAACTCTTTAAACGCCGGAAATTGTCCGTCATTGACGGCCAGGTGGAATACGCAGGTAATTTCATTTTTCATGAAGATCTCCAGAGATCGGGGAGGAGGCGGAAGTACAACGGAGAAAGCGGGGAGTGCGCACTGAAGTGGCACAGGCCGTTACGGACAAAGACATAACGGCCGGCATGGCTGCATCTCAGCCCGATTTTTTCAGCGTCTCAGCAAAAATCTCACCTGAAATTGCCCAGTTGTCGGTGGTGACGTCGTTGAAAATGACGTAGACATACTGTGGATCAACGTTGGCATGGGTGGCGATAGCGTCGGTCACCGCTTTAGCGATAGCCGGTTTGGCATCATCACGACCGTCGAACATCTGAATATTAACTACTGGCATGGTTAGACCCCTTCAAAAGTAGATGAACTGTCAGAACACCTGACGTTGAAGAAATCCTACGCCGAACGTGGAAGTGGATAAACAGGCTGAAAGGGCACAGAGTGTAGAATTAAATTCTACAATCACGCGAAGGCCTTTTGTCCGGCTAACGCGATAAGCTCATCAATGATAAAGCGCACGCCGGGCAGTAAATGACGGGCGCGTGGCCAGATCACATTCAGCTCGGTGGGGGCGGGATTGCAGGCCGAAAGTATCGGCACTAACTTGCCGCTTTGTATATGAGGCCGCAACAATGCTTGCGGAAACTGAATCAGGCCCGCGCCGGCAATGCAGGCATCGATCATCGCATCGCCATCACTTATTTGATGAAAAGGTGTGGGCTTAAGTCTGACATCTCTCCCCTCAGCATCACGAATCAACCAGCTGAGCGGTGCACCACCGCGCCAGGCGAGCACACAGCGATGATGATTGAGATCGTCCAGTGTCTCCGGCTTGCCGTAAGCCGACAGATAGTCAGGAGACGCGCAAATGATCAGCTGCTGGTCGTTCAGCTTGCGGGCGATAAGATCGGTGGTGTCTTTTACTGCGCCAAAACGAATCGCGAGATCGAAGCCAATATCCAGTGGGTCGATGATGCGGTCATTAAAGATGATCGTCAGCTTCAGGTGGGGATAGCGCTTTGTCATATCCATCAAAATCGGCATCATTACCGATCGGCCAAATGCCGCCGGCAAATCCATCCTCACCGTGCCCGTGGGTTCCGTCAGCTTAGAGCGCAATGCCATCTCGGCCATTTGCAGCGTTTCCAGCGCGCTCTGGCAACTGGCGAGATAGGCTTCACCTTCCGTCGTCAGGCTGATTTTTCGGGTGGTACGGTGGAACAGCGCGGTACCCAGATTATGTTCAAGGCGCTGAATACTTTTCCCAATTGCCGATTTCGACACCCCCAGCTGTTCAGCGGCTTCGGTAAAGCTGTTGGAGTTTGCCGCCGTCACAAAATGAACGATGCTGTTGAAGGATTCTGTGGAAATAACTGCTGGCATAGTGGGCGCCCGGATGAAAATCAGTGAGTTACTTTAGCGTAAACGCTAATTACCTACACGTTAATGATGACAGTGAAAAAGATAAATCAGGCAGGAAGAACAACAGGAGAAATGAATTGTTGAGAATAGAGGGGCCGTTAATAACAAGCCGCCTGGCGGCGGCCTGAAGAGGTTTTACTTTGCAATGATGAAGCGCTGGTCGTCATCAATGTAGGTTTTTTCGCCTGCTGGCGCTTCAATTGAGCCAAAGTTCATGTGTGCCCTCAATTTCCACGAGTCGGGGATCTGCCAGGCAGTCTTCACATCGCTGTCTATCAGGGGATTGTAGTGCTGCAGGTTAGCGCCAATGCCTTTTTCGGCCAGTGCCAGCCATACGGCGTACTGTGCAATGCCGGTACTGTGTTCAGACCAGACCGGGAAATTATCGGCATAAGAAGCAAACTGCTCCTGAAGCGTTTTCACCACGTCCTGATCTTCGAAAAACAGCACCGAGCCTGCTGCAGCGGCAAAGCCATCGACTTTGGCAGAGGTTCCCGCAAAGTGATCCGCCGGTACGATTTTTCTTAGCTGCTCACGGGTGATTTCCCAGAAACGGTTATGCTCATTTCCCAGCAGGATAACGATACGGGAACTTTGGGAGTTAAAGGCAGAAGGGGCCTGTTTCACCGCCTCTTTGATCGTATCGATCAGTTCTTCATCCGCGACAGGAATATCTTTACCCAGTGCATAAATAGTCCGGCGTTGTTTTGCCAGGGCCAGAAAGTGATTAGACATCGTATTTTCCTGTTGCTGAGTAGTATCGAAATGCATTTCCGTGGAATTTTCATTCCCGCTTTTGAAAATGCTGCTGAGTAGTTTGCTGAACATAGACAGGTATTCCTTCCGAAGTCACTGTGCGGGCAGAATTTAACGCTATCAGGGCCGCCGGACGGGCGACCCGAAGCGTTTTATTATTTAATCAGCTCTGCGGTCATGTGCACGAAATTGTTAGAGCTTGCTTCGGTGATTTTATATTTTGCACCGAGTTCCTGTGCCTGGGCGGCGATTTGTGCTTCTGCACCATCCAGAGAAGAGGCTGAAGCGGTGATGCTTTGCGCAAAGCTACCGAAAGAAATTGTAGAGAAGGCAATAATCGCAACTAAATTTTTGACTGATTTCATGATCGTTTCCTGAGTTTTTTTTATTCATAATGAGGCGTTCTGCCTCGATGTGAAGAATGATACTCCTGATGATTATTTTGCGAAAGGCGGGTTATTTGCTGGTGTTTGTCAAAATATCTGAATGAGATTTGGGTGTGTTAACTGCTGCTACAACGTGGGCTAACGTTAATACCCTAAGGGTGACCGCTTCACCCGCCACCACGCGTCCATCCCATCCCAGCCACTGCCGTTCCGCTGGTTCGCGCGATCGGTGATCCTCGAGTAGGGTTAGTTAAAGGCTAACTATCGGGAGAAAAAGTGATGGCAGAAGAATCCGTGACCCACGAACTGGCGCTGCTGGATAAATACTGGCGTGCTGCAAACTATCTTTCGGTGGGGCAGATTTACCTGATGGGTAATCCGTTATTACGCAATCCTCTTTTGCCAGAGCACATCAAGCCCCGCCTGCTTGGGCACTGGGGAACCACGCCCGGCCTGAATTTTATTTACGCCCATTTGAACCGCATTATCCGTCAGCGCGATCGGGACCTGCTGTTTATCTGTGGGCCGGGCCACGGTGGGCCCGCGATGGTGGCAAACACCTGGCTTGAAGGCAGTTACAGTGAAATTTACCCCGACGTCAGCGAAGACGAAGCGGGTATGCAGCGACTGTTTAAACAGTTTTCATTTCCCGGCGGCATTCCCAGTCATGCAGCACCGGAAACGCCGGGTTCAATCAATGAAGGGGGCGAGCTGGGGTATTCTTTATCCCATGCCTTTGGCGCCGCTTTCGATCATCCCGAACTGATTGTGCCTTGTGTGATTGGTGACGGTGAAGCGGAAACCGGGCCGCTCGCCTCAAGCTGGCACGGTATAAAATTTCTTAATGCCCAGCGTGATGGCGCGGTACTGCCCATCTTGCATCTTAATGGCTATAAAATTGCCAGCCCGACCATTCTCGGGCGCAGCAGTGACGATGACCTCACACAGCTGTTTAGCGGCTATGGCTATGAGCCGCTGTTTGTCTCGGGGCACGAACCTGCCGACATGCATCAGCAAATGGCATCGGCACTGGATTCGGCTTTCTCCAAAATTGCCGATATCCAGCAGGAAGCCCGTTCGGGTAATGGCTCAGAGACTGTTCCACGATGGCCAATGATTGTGTTTCGCAGCCCGAAAGGCTGGACCGGGCCAAAAGAGGTAGATGGCAAAAAGGTCGAGGATTTCTGGCGTGCGCATCAGGTGCCGGTCTCGGCCTGTCGGGAAAACGACGCGCATCGGGAAATTTTAGAGAACTGGATGCGCAGTTATCAGCCGCAGGAACTGTTTGACGATAATGGCTCACTGATAGCTGAACTCCGCGCGCTGGTGCCTGCGGCGAATAAACGGATGGGGTCGTCACCTTATGCCAACGGCGGTCGCCTTCGTCGCGAGCTGAGCGCACCCGATATCCATGCGTTCGCGCTGGAGACCGGTCAGCCAGGCAGCACAACCGGCGGCGCTACGGAACAGTTGGGTCATTATCTCGCGGAGATATTCCACCGCAATCCTGATAATTTCCGTCTTTTTGGTCCGGATGAAACCGCATCGAACCGGCTCACCCCGGTATTCGACGCCACCAGCCGCAGCTGGATGGCGCCGCTGAAGACATATGATGAGCAGTTAGCCCGCGATGGCAGAGTGATGGAGATCCTCAGCGAACATCAGTGTCAGGGCTGGTTGGAGGGCTATCTTCTGACGGGCCGTCACGGCCTGTTTAACTGCTATGAAGCGTTTATTCATATCGTAGATTCGATGTTCAACCAGCACGCGAAATGGCTGAAGGTGACGCGCAAACTGGGGTGGCGCAAGCCGGTGTCGTCGCTGAATTATCTGCTTTCTTCACACGTCTGGCGGCAGGACCACAACGGTTACAGCCATCAGGATCCCGGCTTTATCGATCATGTTGCCAATAAGAAAGCCGACATCGTGCGGATTTACCTGCCGCCGGATGCCAACACGCTGCTGTGGGTAGGCGATCACTGTCTGCGCACCTGGGATCGCATTAATGTGATCGTGGCCGGCAAGCAGCCTTCACCGCAATGGCTGGATATGCCAGCTGCGATTGCCCATTGCGAAGCCGGTATGAGTGAGTGGCGTTGGGCGAGCAGTGAGGGCGAACCTGATGTGGTGATGGCCTGTGCCGGCGATGTGCCAACGCTGGAAACGCTGGCGGCAGTCGACCTGTTAGGTGAGATTTTGCCGGAATTACGCGTCCGCGTGGTTAATGTGGTCGACCTGCTGGCATTGCAAACCCAGCAGCAACATCCTCATGGCAAATCTGAGACGGAGTTTGATGCGCTGTTCACCCGCGATAAGCCGGTCGTTTTCGCTTTCCATGGTTATCCCAACCTGGTTCACCGACTGACCTATCAGCGTAACAATCATCATAACTTCCACGTGCATGGATTTAATGAAGAGGGGACCACCACTACGCCATTTGATATGACGGTGCTGAATGAGCTGGATCGTTATCACCTGGCGCTGTCGGCCATCCGCCATGTTCCGGGAGTGGCCGACCGTCATCCACAGGCCGTTGACGATCTGCAGCAACGTCTGCAGAAACACCATCATTACGTGCGCGAATATGGCGAAGACCTGCCGGAAATTCAGCACTGGGTGTGGTCGGGCACAAAAAAATAAACCGCCGGGCGGCGGTTCAGGTCAGCATAATGCGTGAGAATTTTCAGCAAGCCGCATCAGGATTTCCAGCGTTAAGGCCTTCTGATTACGATGACTTTTTATGCCACTTATCATCGTCGCCTTTTTCGTACTGATGCTTAACCGCCGCCCAGGCCACTTTATGGGCCACTTCTTCCCGCGAGCTGTCATCCTTGCGGTCTTTTTTATCTTTATACTCATTCCAGGCACTGTTAAATGCGGCCATATAAATGTCCTGGGCATGAGCAGGAAGCACATGCTGAACGCTGTCGGGTAAGGCACTTCGTGAATCGTAGGGCATGACTGACCTCCTTTAATCGATGCCTAAAGTCTGGCGCAGTCAGGCGATTTTTCAAGCTGCCCTGCGATTGCGCCTAGCGGACGGCGTTCCATTCCTTATGCTTCAGCGGCGTCAACGCGGCACCCAGAATATCGGCCAGCACGTTTACCGTGATCACCAGACCGCCCACCATCATCACCCCGGCGGAAATCGCCGCGTAATCCTGCTGACGAATGGCATCCACCAGCCAGCGACCAAGTCCCGGCCAGCTGAACACCACTTCGGTAATCATCGCCAGCGTTAGCATGGTGGAAAATTGCAGGCCCAGGCGTGGGATCACCGGTGGCAGGGCGTTATGCAGCACGTGGCGGCGAATGATGGTAAACCGTGACAGGCCGCGGGTGGCAGCCGCCTTAATATAGTTCTGCTCCATCACTTCGCGGGTACTGATGCGCAGCAGACGCACTACTTCCGTGGTCGGCGCGACGGCGAGGGCGGTGACCGGCAAAATCAGGTGCATCAGTGCACTGACCAGCATCTCATGGCGCCACGGCGAAGGACTGATCCAAGCATCAATCAGCGCGAAGCCGGTGACATTCTTCACCGGGTACAGCAGGTCAAAGCGCCCAGAAACCGGCAGCCAGCCGAGGTTCAGCGAGAAGAACAGCGTCAGTAGCAGCGCCAGCCAGAATACCGGCATCGAAAAACCCAGCAACGCCAGCGCGCTGATGGTTTTATCCTGCCATTTATTGCGCATCACGCCGGCGGCAATTCCCAGCGGAATACCAATAAACATCGCCAGCGCGAAAGCCATAATGCACAGCTCCAGCGTGGCGGGAAACACCTCGCGGATCTGCTGACCAATTGGTTCGCCGTTAATGCTTGAAACGCCAAAGTCCAGCTGGAACAGGCCTTTGTACCAGAAGAAGAAGGCGTCTGAGAGCGAGGCCCCTTGTAAAGGCGCATGCGGCGTAAAGTAACTGAGGCTGAAGCCCACCAGCGTCAGCATAAACAGGGTAACCAGCCACAGCACCAGGCGTCGCAGCGTATAAATCACCATGGTTATTTCTCCTCGCCTTTATCACGGTGCACGCCGGCAAACGACGCGTTACCGAACGGGCTCAACACCAGGCCCTGAATATCGTGGCGATAGGCCTGCAGGCGAAGGGAATAGGCCAGAGGCAGCACCGGCAGCGACTGGGCAAGCATGCGTTGTGCCTGATCGTAATAGTCAATGCGCGAAGCCAGCTGCTGAGAAAGCAACGCCTTATGCAGCACCTCGTCAAAGGCCGGGTCGCACCAGTGAGCATAGTTGGTCTGCGAGCCGATCGCCGCGCAGCTTAACAGCGGACGGAAGAAGCTGTCCGGGTCGTTACTGTCCGTCGACCAGCCCGTCAGCGTCAGGTCATGATTCATCTGCATCAGGCGCGCTTCCTGGAACCGGCCTTCAACCGAGACGATGGTTACCGTGACGCCGATTTGCGCCAGATCGGCCTGAATCAGCTCAGCCGTTTTTAACGGGCTGGGATTCCACGACTGGGACGCTGACGGCACCCATAAATTCAGATGCAGATCGGTCACGCCCAGCGCCTTTAGCTCTTCACGGGCTTTTTTCGGATTATATTCGGTCACTCTGGCTTCATTATCGTAAGCCCAGGACGCGCGCGGCAGAATAGATGCCGCGGTTTCCGCCGTGCCGTAATAAATGGATTCCATCAGACGTTCGTTGTTGATCGCCAGCGCCAGCGCCTGACGCACCTCAACGCGATCCAGCGGCGCTTTGCGGGTGTTAAACGCCAGATAGGCAATATTCATCCCCGGACGCAAGGTCAGACGCAGACGCGGATCGTCGCGCAGAATCGAAATCTGGCTGGCGGCAGGATAGGCCAGCACGTCGCACTCGCCGGTCAGTAACTTCGACAGGCGGCCCGTACCGCCAGCGCCCATATCAATCACTACCTGCGGCATGCGCGGCAGGCCTTTCCAGTACTCCGGATTACGCGCCAGACGGATATATTGCCCGGTGCGATAGCTGCTTAACATAAACGGACCGGTGCCGACCGGCTGGCGATCCATCTGTTCCTGGCGATCTTCCTTGGTCAAGCGATCGGCATATTCGGCGGAAAGCACCGGCGCATAATGGGTGGCGATGTGCCAGAGGAATGAGGCGTCCGGGTTGTGCAGGCGGATCTCAACGGTATTTTTATCCAGCTTCTTCACGCTTTGCACGGCATCGGCGAACTGCAGGCTGTCGAAATAGGGATAGCTGCCGCCATTGACGTTATGCCACGGCGACTGGCGGTCAAAAATGCGCTGAAAGCTGAACACCACATCGTCGGCATTCAGCGTGCGGGTAGGGGAGAACCAGGCTGTTTTCTGGAAATGGACATTGTCCCGCAGATGAAAACGGTAGGTGGCGCCGTTATCCAGCACTTCCCAGCTTTGCGCCAGTTCCGGGATCAGCCGGTAGGTATAGGGGTCAACATCCAGCAGACGGTCATACAGCTGGGCCGCCAGCGTATCAACCACCAGGCCGCCGCTGGCTAACTGTGGGTTAAAGGTGGTGACCGCGCCGTTGACGCAATAGACAAAACCGCTCTGACGAATATCGCCGGGCGAAGCGGACCAGGTTGAGGCACTGAACAGGCTCAGCCCCAGCAGAAGCGTGGAGAATAATGTGCGCATAAGTCATCTGAAAAATCAGGCAATAGTCAGAGTGTACCGCACTCTCCGGTCTGCCCCAAAGTTTGCCGGGATAACTGACGTTTTTTCCGACAAAAAGGGAATAAAAGGTTTCCCTGCACTGTTCAGGGGTGTTCAGAATACGCCCAATGTTACTATGGTAATGAGAAATATTCTCAACAAAGTACTTTACAGTTGATACTGCGAATGATTATTATTCTCCTGCGCTTCGACGGTGGCTCTACCGAAGAAGAGCACGACATTGCTCACATTGCTTCCAGTATTTTTTAGCCCGCCTCGAGCGGGCTTTTTTTTGTCTGCCGTCAGGGCTTACTTATCGACATTGATGCCGTGCTTTTTCATCATCGCGCGCAGCTGGTGATAGGTAACGCCCAGTAATTCCGCCGCGCGACGCTGGCTATAGCGGGCCTGAGCCAGGCTTTTATCCAGCAGATCTTTCTCCTGCTGATTCTGCCAGCGGCGCAGATCCAGAGGTAAATCAGGCAGGCTGCCAGCCTCAGCCACTTCAGTCTCCCTGGCAGGCTGCTGGCGCTTAAAAGGGTTGATAATGATGCTGTCCAGCTCCTGATCGACTTCGCTATGGCGATAGACCGAGCGCTCAACCACATTCTTTAACTCGCGGACGTTACCCGGCCAGCCGTAGTCCAGCAGGATCTGCTTTGCCTGCGCCGAAAAGCCGGGGAACAGCGGCAGGCCAAGCTCGCGGCACATCTGAATGGCAAAATGCTCGGCCATCACCAGAATATCGCTGCGTCGTTCGCGCAATGGCGGCAACTGAACCACATCAAACGCCAGGCGATCGAGCAGGTCGGCGCGGAATTTCCCCTCCTGCGCCAGCAGCGGCAAATCATCGTTGGTGGCACAGACCAGCCGCACGCTCACCTGCAGCGGCTGGCTGCCGCCAACGCGCTCCAAATGCCCGTACTCAATTACTCGCAGCAGTTTTTCCTGTACCAGCATCGGTGCGGTGGCCAGCTCATCGAGGAATAGGGTGCCGCCATCAGCACGTTCGAAGCGGCCCAGATGGCGCTTTTGCGCGCCGGTAAAGGCGCCGGCTTCATGGCCGAACAGTTCCGAATCCAGCAGGTTTTCATTCAGCGCCGCACAGTTGAGGGAGATAAACGGCCCCTGCCAGCGGTCGGACAGGTAATGCAGACGGCTGGCGATCAGCTCTTTCCCGGTTCCCCGCTCGCCAATGACCAACACCGGCTTGTTCAACGGCGCCAGACGGGAAACCTGCTCAAGCACTTCGAGAAAGTTATTTGACTCGCCGAGCAGCGTCTCGTTATTTTCGCTCATGAAATTCACCAGATGTTAGTTATTTACACCACATTAACCAATCGGCATCAGCCTGTAAACAGTGAGAATGCCCATAAATCAATAAGATAAAAGTTGGCACGCGATTTGAATAGGTAATAGCGTCGACGCAGATGACTGCGCACATTCAATAAGACACTACCGAGGACTTTGATTATGGGTATTTTTTCTCGCTTTGCCGATATCGTGAACGCCAATATCAATTCGCTGCTGGAGAAAGCAGAGGATCCGCAAAAGCTGGTACGCCTGATGATTCAGGAAATGGAAGACACGCTGGTCGAAGTGCGCTCGACCTCCGCCCGTGCGCTGGCAGAAAAGAAACAGCTGGTGCGTCGTATCGACCAGGCTGAAGTACAGCAGACCGAATGGCAGGACAAAGCCGAGCTGGCGCTGCGTAAAGAGAAAGACGATCTGGCCCGTGCGGCGCTGATCGAAAAACAGAAGCTGACCGAGCTGATTGTGTCACTGAAGCGTGAAGCTGAGCAGGTTGAAGAGACGCTGACCCGTATGAAAGGCGAAATTGGCGAGCTGGAGAAAAAACTCACCGAAACCCGCGCCCGTCAGCAGGCCCTGACCTTACGCCATCAGGCCGCTTCTTCTTCACGTGACGTGCGTCGTCAGCTGGACAGCGGTAAAATTGATGAAGCGATGGCCCGTTTCGAATCCTTTGAACGCCGTATCGATCATATGGAAGCCGAAGCAGAAAGCCAGAGCTTTGGTAAAAAGAAAACGCTGGATCAGGAATTTGCTGACCTGCACGCCGATGATGAAATCAGTGAGCAGCTGGCGGCGTTAAAAGCCAAAATGAACCGCAGTGAGTAATGCCTGTGCCCGGCATCCCTGGCTGGATGCCCGTTCCTGAAAATGTTCAGGTCGATATTTCAAGGAGAATGAATGAGCGCGTTATTTCTGGCCATACCCCTGACGATTTTCGTGCTGTTTGTGGCACCGATCTGGTTATGGCTTCATTACAGCAACCGTCAGAACAACGGCGCTGAGCTGTCACAAGGTGAACTGCAGCGTTTGCAGCAGTTAACTCAGGATGCTAAACGGATGCGTGAGCGTGTGCAGGCGCTGGAAGAAATTCTGGATGCAGAGCACCCGAACTGGAGGCAGCCATGAGCGGCGTAACCATTAAGGGCAAAAAGCTTTACCGCATTCCTGCTCGCGGCAAAGTGAAGGGCGTTTGCGCCGGCGTGGCCGAATATCTGGATATCCCGGTACGTCTGGTGCGGGTGATTGTGGTGCTGTCGATGTTCTTTGGCCTGTTTTTCTTCACCCTGATCGCCTATTTCGGCCTGGCGTTTGTGCTGGATGAGATGCCAGATGAACTGGACAGAAATGGCGAAAGAGCGCCAACTGCGCACCAGCTGCTGGATCAACTGGGCGCCGAGCTGAACGGTGGCGAAGCCAGCCTGAGGAACATGGAGCGTTACGTTACCTCGGAAACCTTCAGCGTCCGCAGCCGTTTTCGTCAGCTATAATCCCTCTGAGCGGGCTCGTTCGCGGGCCTTTCTCTTCTTTTCAGGAGTACATTTATGCGTAACTGGCAATCATCTGTAAAAAGTAACGCCGCGCCCGCGTTCAAGAGGGTGGGGAAATTTGTGCTGATTAGCGCACTGACTTACGGACCTGGCGGTCTGGCCGGTTGGGCGGTTAAATCTGTCGCCCACCGTCCGCTGAAAATCTTCCTTGCCTGGGCACTGGAACCCTTACTGCGTCGTGCCGTGCGTGGCGCTACCGCCCGCTGGAATAAGTCTAAAACCTTGCCTTAATTTGCTACACTTGCCGTCCCGAATACTGCTGTAAACAGAACAATAAAAGGTGCCGACACCACAATGAACCGACTTCAAAATGAATTGCTGTCGCTGGTGAATCGGGGCGCGGATCGCCACCTGCGCCTTGCTGTCACTGGCCTCAGCCGCAGCGGGAAAACCGCTTTTATCACCTCTCTGGTTAATCAACTCCTCAACGTCAATTCCGGCGCGCGCCTGCCGATGTTTTCCGCCGTTCGCGAAGAGCGGCTGTTAGGCGTTAAGCGCGTGCCACAGCGTGATATGGGCATTCAGCGCTTCACCTACGACGAAGGTCTCTCCCAGCTTTATGCGTCGCCGCCGGACTGGCCAACGCCAACCCGCGGCGTCAGCGAAATGCGTCTGGCGCTGCGCTATCGCTCACGAGAATCGCTGCTGCGGCATTTCAAAGATACTTCAACGCTCTATCTGGAAATTGTCGACTATCCCGGCGAGTGGCTGCTGGATTTGCCGATGCTGGCCCAGGATTACCTCGGCTGGTCGCGGCAGATGACCGGTTTGTTGCAGGGCGATCGCGCCAGCTGGTCTGAACGCTGGAAAACCCTGTGCCAAGGTCTGGATCCGCTGGCACCGGCTGATGAAAATCGGCTGGGTGAAATTGCGGCGGCCTGGACAGAATACCTGCTGAAATGTAAGCAGGAAGGCCTGCATTTTATTCAGCCCGGTCGCTTTGTGCTGCCCGGCGATATGGCCGGCGCGCCCGCGCTGCAGTTCTTCCCGTGGCCACAGCTGGATGAGAGTCATGAAGCCCGGTTGGCGCAGGCGGATGCCAGTACCAACATCGGTATGCTGCGCGCGCGCTTTAACTACTATTGCCAGCATGTGGTCAAAGGTTTCTATAAAAACTACTTCCTGAAATTCGACCGCCAGATCGTGCTGGTCGACTGTCTGCAACCGCTGAACAGTGGCCCGCAGGCGTTTAACGATATGCGCCTCGCGTTGACCCAGTTGATGCAGAGCTTCTCCTACGGCCAGCGCACGCTGTTTCGCCGCCTGTTCTCGCCGGTAATCGATAAGCTGCTGTTTGCCGCCACCAAATCCGATCACGTCACCGCGGATCAGCACGCCAATCTGGTGTCACTGCTGCAGCAGCTGGTGCAGGACGCCTGGCAGAACGCGGCGTTTGAAGGCATCACCATGGACTGTATGGGCCTGGCCTCGGTGCAGGCGACCCAAAGTGGCTTGGTGGATCATCAGGGTGAGAAGATCCCGGCATTGCGCGGTCATCGCCTGGCGGATAATGAACCGCTCACCGTCTATCCCGGTGAAGTGCCGCCACGCCTGCCGGGCAATGCATTCTGGCAGCAACAGGGTTTTCACTTTGAACAATTCCGGCCACAGGATTTGGATGTGGATCGTCCACTGCCGCACATCAGGATGGATGCCGCGCTGGAGTTTTTACTGGGAGATAAATTGCGATGAATACGCCAATTAAACCTCGAATTGATTTTGCTAAGCCACTGGAAGCCGAAACGCTGCCGAATCTGAAGGCGGCACAGGCATTTGAGCAGCAGAATGCGGTTTTCGTCCCGGAAGATCCCGATCTTGAGCCTGTCGAAGAGGGCGAAGGTGAACGCGTGGTTGAAGCGGCCCTGCGGCCAAAACGCAGTCTGTGGCGCAAAATGGTCAAGGCCGGTCTGGCAGTGCTGGGGGCAAGCGTGGTCGCGCAGGGCGTGCAGTGGGCGCACAATGCCTGGCTCCAGCAGGACTGGATAGCGATGGGCGGCTGTGTCGCCGGTGGATTAATTGTGTTTGCCGGCGCGGGTTCACTGATTGCCGAATGGCGTCGCCTGTATCGCCTGCGTGAGCGTGCGGAAGAAAGGGATGTGGCGCGGGAATTACTCGCCAGTCACGGCATGGGCAAAGGGCGGGCGTTCTGTGAAAAGCTGGCCAGACAGGCCGGGCTGGATCAGGGACACCCGGCGCTGCAACGCTGGCATGCCTCGCTGCATGAAACCCACAACGATCGCGAAATCGTTGGTCTGTATGCCCAGCTGGTTCAACCGGTGTTAGATCGTCAGGCCAGGCGTGAAATTGGCCGTAGTTCGGCTGAGTCGACCCTGATGATCGCCGTCAGCCCGCTGGCGCTGGTGGCGATGGCGTTTATCGCCTGGCGAAACCTGCGTCTGGTGAACCGTATCGCCGCCATTTATGGCATTGAATTGGGCTACTTTAGCCGTATCCGCCTGTTCCGTCTGGTGCTGCTTAATATCGCGTTTGCCGGTGCGTCCGAACTGGTCAGGGAAGTGGGGATGGACTGGATGTCTCAGGATCTGGCCGCGCGCTTTTCCGCCCGTGCCGCGCAGGGGATTGGTGCCGGGCTGCTGACCGCCAGGTTGGGGATCAAAACCATGGAATTGTGCCGTCCGCTGCCGTGGATTGAAGGTGACAAACCCCGTCTGGGTGATTTCCGTCGCGATCTGATTGTCCAGCTGAAAGAAACCCTGCAGAAAGGGCCAGTAACCCCCGAAAAATAGTCGAAAGTTTACGCGCCAACCCGGATTATTGCTGGGTTGGTGCGCATTCAGCACGGTCCCTGTCAACTTTTCATTCCAGACCACTACTGGCGCTCACGCCGATAGAGTATCATCAGACAAAGCCCGAATAATGAAAGGTTGCCCCTTATGCGTCTGGAAGTTTTTTGCCAGGACCGACTTGGTCTTACCCGCGAATTGCTCGATCTCCTGGTGGAGCGAAACATCGATTTGCGCGGAATTGAAATTGCCTCAATCGGGCGCATCTACCTCAACTTCAGTCCGGTTGAATTTGAATTGTTCAGCCAGCTGATGGCAGAAATCCGCCGTATTCCCAGCGTAACCGATGTCAGAACGGTCAACTTCCTTCCTTCGGAACGTGAACACCGTGCGCTCAGCGCGCTGCTGGTCGCGCTGCCGGAACCGGTGTTTTCTATCGATATGAAAAGCAAAGTGGAGCTGGCGAACCCGGCGGCACAGGGATTGTTTGCGCTCAACGAAGAGAAGATGCGTAATTTTGGCGCCGGTGCATTGATCCCCGGTTTCAACTTTCAACGCTGGCTGGAGAATGAGCGCATTGAACCTCAGGCTCACCATGTGGTGATTCAGGGGCGCGATTTCCTGATGGAGATCACCCCGATTTACGCCGCGGGTGAGGTGGTTAACCCGGTGGGTGCGGTGGTCATGTTGAAATCCACCGCCAGAATGGGCCAGCAGTTGCAAAACCTGGCGGTGAATGACGACAGCGAATTTGACCACATCGTCGCGGTGACGCCGAAAATGCGTCAGGTGGTCGATCAGGCGCGCAAACTGGCGATGCTTGATGCACCGTTGCTGATTGTCGGCGATACCGGCACCGGCAAAGATATGCTGGCCCGTGCCTGTCATCTGCGCAGTGCGCGGGGCAAAAAGCCGTTCCTGGCGCTGAACTGCGCCTCGTTGCCGGACGATGTGGCCGAAAGCGAACTGTTTGGCCATGCGGCCGGGGCCTATCCGAACGCGCTGGAAGGCAAGAAGGGCTTCTTCGAACAGGCCAGCGGCGGCTCCGTGCTACTGGATGAAATTGGCGAAATGACCCCAAGGATGCAGACCAAGCTGCTGCGTTTCCTCAATGACGGCACCTTCCGCCGCGTGGGCGAAGAACATGAAGTGCATGTGGATGTGCGGGTGATCTGTGCCACGCAGAAGAATCTGACCGAAATGGTGCATCGCGGGGAGTTCCGCGAAGATCTGTTCTACCGCCTCAATGTCCTGACGCTAAACCTGCCACCGCTGCGCGATCGACCGCAGGATATTCTGCCGTTGACCGAAATGTTTGTGGCCCGGTTTGCCGATGAGCAGGGCGTGGCCAGACCAAAACTCGCGCCACAGCTGAATGCGTTCCTCAGCCGTTATACTTGGCCGGGTAACGTGCGCCAGTTAAAGAATGCGTTGTATCGGGCGCTGACTCAGCTTGAAGGTCATGAACTGCGTCCGCAGGATATCATCCTGCCGGAGTTCGCCATGGAGATGCCGTTAGGCGAGGAAGTGATGGAAGGGTCGCTGGATGAGATTACCAGCCGCTTTGAGCGTTCAATCTTAACCCGGCTTTATCTCTCGTATCCCAGCACGCGCAAACTGGCAAAACGACTGGGCGTGTCTCACACCGCAATTGCCAATAAACTGCGTGAATACGGGCTGAGCCAAAAGAAAGTGGATCCAGAGAGTAAATAAAAAAGCAGGGCGGAAACACGCCGCCCTGCCTTAACACGTCGCGGTGACGAGGGGAGGTAGACTCCCTTCACGCAACGTTTGCCATTATTTTAAGGCAGCAAGCGCGGCGTCATATTCCGGTTCGGTGGTAATTTCGTTAACCAACTGACTGTAAATGACCTTGTCCTGCTCATCCAGAATCACCACTGCGCGCGCCGCCAGACCTTTCAACGGGCCATCAGCAATCGCCACACCATAATCCTGTTTGAAATCACTGCCACGCAGCGTGGAAAGGGTGACCACGTTGCTTAAGCCTTCAGAGCCGCAGAAGCGGGACTGAGCAAAAGGTAAGTCGGCAGAGATACACAGCACGACCGTGTTGCTCACTTCACCTGCCAGCTGGTTAAATTTGCGTACGGAAGTGGCACACACGCCGGTATCGACGCTTGGGAAGATGTTAAGCACTTTACGCTTGCCGGCATACTGAGTCAGCGAGACTTCCGACAGGTCTTTAGCGACCAGTGTAAATGGCTTAGCGACTTCGCCCTTCTCGGGGATCTGACCTGCAACGGCAACCGGGTTGCCTTGAAAATGAACTGTCTGAGACATAATTTTTCCTTATAAGCGCAGTAAACCCAGCACTGAGTGTATGTCATGCTAGCGATCGCACACAGATAAATCCGTAACAAACAGCGTATCAGAGCACGTCTTCGTTCAGTTCAGGCCAGGCCACCGCAGGGACTGCCTCAAGTTTTGGGGTCGCAAACAGGAAGCCCTGGAAATGACTGATCCCGGCGGACTCCAGCCACATCCACTCTTCCGGCTGCTCGACACCTTCCGCAATCACCCCGATGTTCAGCGACTGACAACACTTAATGATGGCGTGCACAATCGCCTGTTTTGGGCCGCTTTTATGCACGTCATTAATAATGTAGCGATCGATTTTGACGCGGTCCGGTTGGAACCGGGCCAGCAGTAATAAACCGGCGGATCCAGCACCAAAATCATCAATGGCCAGATTGAAGCCTGCGGCTCTTAACTGTTTTATGGCCAGCGAAAACTCGTCCGGGCGCGAGATAACTTCGTTTTCGGTTACCTCAATCACGATTTGCTCGGGCACTAAGCCGTTGGCATCGATCTGCTGGATCAGGAAATCTACCGCATTGGGCACCATCACCAGTGACATCGGCAGTAAATTAATGGAAAGCGTCAGTCCCTCGATGCCCATTTTTTTAGCCAGTTCAAACACCACTTTCTTGGACTTGATATCCAGTTCGTAAAGTTCATTACGAGGCAGGGTGTCGAAATAGTCCAGCGGGCTCAGGCCGGAAGCATTACGCATCAGCGCTTCAAGAGAAACGATCTTTTGTGACAGTGGATCGACGATCGGCTGGAAGGCAAAGCTGTATCCCTGTTCAGGGAACTGGCGTTCATTTGTGTCAGGCTCAACCTCGCTGACAAAGTTCCAGTTAACGGCAGGCGGAATTTCAAAATACTCTTCACTTTCACGCGCCTCGACAAAAGAGCGCAGAAACTGTAACGCGCGGTCGTCGTAAGTCAGTTGATACTTAGAGGTCCCTTTATCCAACACCGCCTGCAGCACCGTATCGCGATCGTGAAGGCGCAAATCGAACAGTTCCATTCCGGCATTGCCAAAGCGGCGGGAAGGGGCATAGTCGCGCATCAACTCGACCAGATTATGGTGACGTTTATCGAGGCAAATATGGTCGTAAATGGTTTTAACGGCCTGTTCAGGGCCTTCCAGCAGCTGGAAGAAATGGGTGCCGTTAAACAGCAGGATCCCGGTAACCTCGTTTAATTCATTATTTTTATTGGCTTTTAATAAGAGGTTCTTCAGTGCTTTGACCGGAACATCATCACAAATATGGCTGCGGTAGAGAAGAGTAGACAGCATTGAGGATTCCATAAAATTGTTTTTATATAGTCAGGATGTTGAGTGCCATGGTCTGACAGCGGTTCCAGTATAGAGGTTTTTTATTCGGATGAGAATGTTGTTCAAATTTTGACTGGCAGGCAACAGGTCAGAGAAATATCGGCATGAAACGCTGGAATACTTTTCAGGCAATTAATTAAATATAATTAATACTTTCAAGAGGGTGCCGTAAATAATATTCCCGGTTTGTGCAGAATGTCTATAATGATAAAGGCACGTATAGGAAGTATCTGTATCTGCTTATTCCGGGTTTTTTGAACCCTTATCTGATGATAAAATGTTGAGTCTGGCCAGTCTGATACGGAGGAGATGTGCAGGGCAAAGATAAAGATTATCCTTCAGAAATCTATGCGGTGATTGGCAGAGCGGTATCTGCATTGTTGGAAGCGGGCGAGCCTTTGGAAAAGAAGAATGTGTTAATTATGCTGCAAGCCCACAGCACGGCAACCCGTGATGAGCATCTTCAATCTATCTATCAGCAGGCCTTCCGATATCTGCTGGAAAGTTTTCACTAAATCTGACCGGTAAAACCGCAATTGCTAGCAATTATCATTCACTGCTAGCAATTGACGAGTCTCTTATGCGTCGTCTGGCGTACGGCCTACGACCACTTCCAGCGCCTGGCGGTAGATATCCAACTGAACCACATCGGACGTCGTTTCCAGTTTCTCAATAAGCTTGAGGATAATCGCCTTGTTATTAACATGCTGTCCTTTGGTGGCAATCTCGCGGATTACCATGCCGATGACAGCCGTTTCCTGCGCGAGGACGTCACCTTCTGCCTGAAAGAACGAGAGGATTTCGGATTCTGTGCTTTGCTGTTGCATGTGTAAGACCTTATAAAGTAACAAAAACTGGCGTAATGCCAGCGTAAAATTAAATCAATGTTTTTTGCTGCCGTCTGGTGGCCCTTGATTTACAAGGGGCCGTTTCTTGTCACGATTGTGAACTTGATGACGGGGTAGTGGCGTGCCGGCAGAAGCATAGTTTCTCACTTCACTTACCGCCAGTCGGTAAGCACGCTTTTGTCGCGGGTCCGTTTCCATTTCGGACTGGAGCCTCAGCTGCTTGATCAACGCAGCATTACTGATTGCCGCATCTTCCTTAAGCAAGACCATCACTGCTTCGCCCAGTAGAATATCAACCCGTTTTTCTTCGTCGTTTTTATCCATACCAACATCTCTGAATCATTAAGACTGCGTTCAGCCCCGGCGGCCGAATAGCAGACCAATCAGTTCGTGGTAGTGTTGCTCCTGCTCCGGACCTGACGCCAGTTCCAGCCGGGTGAGCAGTTTAGAACAAAGTGATTTACGGTTAAGATTTTTGCCTGAACGCAAAATCTCCACCACTATCTGGCCCAATGTTTCCTGCTGAGAAGGCAACACGGCCTCATTAAAATAACGACTGATGTCATTTTCAGTCTTTGGGTGCGATCCGCCCTGATGCATTAAGCTGCCCTCTCAGTCATAAAGTTCAAATTTTATCCACGTTTTCGGCGTTAAAGTTATACATGTAAAGCAAGCTTGTACAGAATTTCCGGGTTATCCAGGGATGCTATTTTAGGCATAAAGTGCTAGCTATTTGTTATCAGGGAGTTACAAAGAGAATTTTTAGTGTTGCTGCGGCGACGACAGCCTGTTTTGCAGAAAAACTGGATGCATTTCAAGCGGTGAGGGGATTTGGGAGGGATGGGAAATACAGGGGGAAGGAGCAGAGCCGCCTCCCCGGATACAGGCTGTTTACTTTTCCGCTTCGTCAGACTGTGATGAGCGTGGTCGGTTATCAGCGCCACGGGATTCTGGATCGTTCTGGCTATCCGAAGCCGTAACCGCATTTTTTGCAGGAGTGCCGGCATGGTGGTTCTTTTGCGTAACCAGCCATTTTCTCGTCTGCGCGATCTGCAACAGCCTGTCATCGTCGTCTTCATCAACGGCCATTACCTGCAGTTGGTGCAGTAATGCTGCCGGACTTATTTCTTGCCTGCTGAAGATAAGACTCATCGCTGCTTCGCCAAGCATAACGTGGTGCTCCTGATCTTCGTCAGTAATAGTCAAAACGAACCTCCCTCACTGATGCTGAATAATGATTAACCCCTGTTATTTTAAAACAGGATCGGCAATTTGTGAAATTGGCTCACACATTGCCAAACCCTTCCAGTCAGGACTATGTTGATGGTGTATTTTCACTTTCTTCCCCGCAATAAGGATTTGTTGATGAGAGCAGTAAAGGTGTACCCGGAAGCCTGGCCATTGCATACGCCTTTTGTGATTGCCCGTGGCTCACGCAACGAGGCCGGTGTGGTGGTGGTGGAACTGGAGGAAGGGGGAATTAAAGGGGTCGGTGAATGCACGCCGTATCCCCGTTACGGAGAAACTGAAGCGTCGGTGCTGGCGCAAATTGCGGCGTTATACACTCAGCTTGAACAGGGAATGACCCGCGAACAGCTTCAGCAGGCGCTTCCTGCTGGCGCGGCGCGTAATGCGATTGACTCCGCGCTGTGGGATTTGCAGGCCAGAAAGCTGTCCACCAACCTCTGGCATCTGACCGGGACCACGCAACCCTTCATTATCGATATGGCGCAAACCGTCAGTATTGATGCGCCGGAAATGATGGCCAGCTCGGCGCTGGCGCTGTGGGAAAATGGCGCAAGGCTGCTGAAAATCAAAATGGATAATGCGTTGATCACCGAAAGGCTGGTGGCGATCAGAACCGCCGTGCCGCAGGCAACGCTGATCGTTGATGCTAACGAATCCTGGCACAGTGAAGGACTGGCTGCGCGCTGTCAGCTGCTGGCTGACCTTGGCGTGGCGATGCTGGAGCAGCCGCTGCCGGCGGGCGATGACGCCTCGCTGGCAAACTTCATCCATCCGTTGCCGGTTTGTGCCGATGAGAGTTGCCACACCCGTGAAAGCCTGGCGGGGTTGAAAGGTCGCTATGAGATGGTCAACATCAAACTGGATAAAACCGGCGGTCTGACCGAAGCGCTGGCCCTGGCGCAGGAAGCCAGAGCGGCCGGCTTTGAGATCATGCTGGGATGCATGCTTTGTACTTCACGTGCCATCGCCGCCGCGCTGCCGTTGGTTAATTCGGCCCGTTTTATCGATCTGGATGGGCCCACCTGGCTGGCGGTGGATGTGGACCCGGCGCTACCTTTCAGCTGCGGCCGGATCGCTTTTTAAGGCTGCCAGCTGAGGAGATCGACCATGGCGCCGAGATATTTCTCCGTCGATTCATCGGCGGAGATCGGCGGCAATTCAGCGGTGATCACCGGCAGGCTCAGGTCGGCACACCAGCTGCCAAAAGAACCCGGGGTGGCATAACCGACGCTGGTCACCAGCGGCAGTTCCATCTTCTTCGCCAGCCAGTGACCTAACGGGCTGGTATCCGGATCTTCAATGCAGGCCAGCGGCTCGTGGAAGGTGACGATCCAACTCGGCTTCAGCGCATGAATCAAATCACATAAGGCCTGCGTTTCGGGTTCTGACGCCGGTTTTTCGCCGGTAGACAGCACAACATCCCGCTCATCGGCCTCGCTGTTCCAGCGATAGACCGTGTCGCCCGGCTGCCAGTTAGCCGCGGGGAAGTTGCGGTTCAAATCCACGCCGCGTGAATTGGCCCGCAGCCCCAGCTGGCAACCGTCGGGATTCACCGCCAGCACCACATGATGTCGGCGATGCGGTTCCAGCAAGGTGCGCATCGCACAGGAGAGCGTCACCACCGCAGCCGTCTCATCACCGTGCGTTCCCGCCAGGATCAATCCGCTGTCTTCGTCAGCCGCCGGAGCAGGAAACCATAACAGCGGCGCACCGAGTACCGAGGCACCATAAACCTTACTGACTGCATCAAGCTTGCCGCGTAACGGGCGCGGATGGATCGGGGACATGATTTTACACTCCTGGACGGTTTATCTAACCTGGAAGGTTTGTCTAACCTGGACGGTCTACTTAAAACTAGCGTAAACGCGCCGGGAACAAAAGGGCTGTCAGGTCACGGTTTTCCGAACCCATGACCAATGTAGCGAAAAATGCTATTTATCTATCAACGATTTGCGCTAAAGTCGGAATATCTGCCCGTTTAATTGCCCCTACGTTGAGGTGTCCTGATGAACAATTCCTCCCGTTTCACGCTGGCTATGCTGGCGCTGGCTGTCACTGCTTCTGTCTCTGCTGCTGAGGTTCCGCCCGGAACGGCACTGGCCTCACGTCAGGAAATTGTCCGTCATATAAAAGACGAGCCTGCCTCGCTCGATCCGGCAAAAGCGGTTGGCCTGCCCGAAATTCAGGTGATCCGCGATCTGTTCGAGGGCCTGACCAATCAGGATGCCAAAGGCAACATTATTCCCGGCGTGGCAACGCAGTGGCAGACCACCGATAACAAAACCTGGATTTTCACCCTGCGTAAGGACGCCAAATGGTCGAATGGCGATCCGGTGACCGCCAATGATTTTGTGTATAGCTGGCGCAGGTTAGTCGACCCGAAAATCGGCTCTACGTTTGCCTGGTTTGCGGAGCTGGCCGGCATCCAGAACGCCGGAGCGATCACCAAAGGGCAGATGACGCCGGATAAGCTTGGCGTCACCGCACTGGACGATCATCGTCTTAAGGTCTCGCTGGATAAACCGGTGCCGTATTTCGTCAGCCTGACCGCCAACTTCAGCCTCTATCCGGTACCGGAAAAGGTGATTGAAAAAGCAGGGAAAGAGTGGGTGCAGCCGGGTACGCTGGTCGGCAACGGCGCGTATAAGCTGCAGGAGCGTGTGGTCAATGAAAAGCTGGTGCTGGTGCGCAACGACCACTATTGGGATAACGCCCACAGCGTGCTGACCAAAGTCACCTTTGTGCCGATCAACGAAGAATCCAGCGCCACCAAACGCTACCGCGCTGACGATATTGATATCACCGAATCCTTCCCGAAAAATATGTACAGCATGTTGAAGAAGGATCTGCCGGGCCAGGTCTACACGCCGGATCAGCTGGGAACCTACTACTACGCGTTTAATACCACCAAGGGGCCGACGGCCGACGTGCGCGTACGTAAGGCGCTTACGTGGAGTATTGATCGCAAAATCATCGCCGAGAAAGTATTGGGAACCGGCGAGAAGCCGGCCTGGCACTTTACGGCCGATGTGACGGCGGGCTTCAAACCGAAACCCGGTTTCCTGCAGCAGCATTCTCAGGAAGAGCTGAACCAGCAGGCAAAAGCGTTGCTGGCCGCCGCGGGCTATGGCCCAAACCATCCGCTGGATCTGACCTTGCTGTATAACAGCTCAGAGAATAACCAGAAGGTGGCCATTGCGGTCGCCTCCATGTGGAAGAAGAATCTTGGGGTGTCGGTTAAGCTGCAAAATCAGGAATGGAAAACCTATATCGACAGCCGTAACACCGGCAACTTTGATGTGATCCGCGCGTCCTGGGTGGGGGATTACAACGAGCCGTCGACCTTCCTCAGCCTGCTGACCTCGACTCACAGCGGCAACATCGCGAAGTTCAAAAGCCCGGAATATGATGCGCTGATTGATAAAGCCAGTCGGGAAACCAACAGCGAAGCGCGTAACGGCGATTACAACCGTGCCGAGCAGATCATTGCCGACCAGTCGCCTATTGCGCCAATTTATCAGTACACCAATGGACGTCTGATTAAGCCGTGGGTGAAAGGCTATCCGATCACCAACCCGGAAGATGTGGCCTACAGCCGCACGATGTACATCATTAAGCACTGATGACCGGCCGGCGCGGGGCTTTCGCTGCCGCGCCGGCAAGCTGATTGTGTAATAAGCCAGCAAATTAGCCAATTGTTCATGGCATCGGATGAGATGTTGATAACGGATACTGTTCCGGTCAACGTTGTTCTTCAACCCGGATCAGGTACTTTATGCTGAAGTCAGTTTGCTTACTTACTGCGTCTCTGTTGCTGTCAGGCTGTGCCCTGAAGCAATATCCTTCCTCACCTCCTGTCAGTAACGTTCAGGCGACCACCCTGGACTGCACCGGCATCGAGTCACAAATCGCCTCGCAGCAACAAACCCAGGCAAAAATCAATAAAACCGGCGAGTTCGACGGCCTTACGGTGCTTGGATTTATCGGTGATTTTGGCATCGGCAATGGCGTGGCAAAAAGCCTGGCACAAAAGCATGCTGACCAGCGCATGACCCAGCTGAAAGCGCTGGAGCAAACCAAGTGTCAGGGTGGCGCGCAGAGCTGACGGTTTCCTGCCGGGTGTAATGAATATTTGCCTTTCTCCGCTCGGGTTGCCGGGCGGGCGCGTATCTGTTCGCATATTGACATGCTTTTTAACGCTCCCAGGAATATGGCCATTTTGCAACGACGAGCGGGCAGGCTAGACTGTATCGTATTGATTATGCTTAATGCGGAGCAGTTGTGGACGTTATTGAAGGCAAGGCGTTACAGATATCGGATGCCATAATTTCCTGTCAGCTGGATGGCAAAGGCGGGTTAATCCCCATCGACGACAAAGATGTGATTCATTGCGACAGACCTTGCTGGTTGCATTTGAATTACACCCATCGCGAGAGTGCCGACTGGCTGGTTTCAACGCCGCTATTACCTGATTCGGTGCGCGATGCGCTCGGGGGCGACAGTATGCGGCCACGGGTCAACCGCCTGGGCGATGGCACGATGATTACGCTGCGCAGCGTGAATCTGAACAGCGAATCCCGCCCCGATCAGCTGGTGGTTATTCGGGTGTTTATTAATGACAAGCTGATTGTTTCTACCCGCCAGCGCAAGGTATTCGCCATTGATGAAGTGCTGACCGATCTGCAAAACGGCAACGGTCCGTTAAACGGCGGCGGCTGGCTGGTGGACGTGTGTGATGCGTTGACCGATCACACCAGTGAATTTATTGAAGAACTGCATGATAAAATTATCGACCTGGAAGATGCGGTGGTCGATCAGCAGATCCCACCCCGTGGTGAACTGGCGTTAATTCGTAAACAGCTGATTATCATGCGCCGCTACATGTCGCCGCAACGTGATGTGTTTTCCCGCATCGCCAGCGAGCGTCTGCCGTGGATGAGCGACGACGACCGCCGCAGAATGCAGGATATCGCTGACAGGTTAGGGCGCGGGCTGGACGATCTGGATGCCAGCGTGTCGAGAACTGCGGTGTTGTCGGATGAAATCAGCACGGTGATGGCGGAGTCGATGAACCGCAGAACCTACACCATGTCGCTAATGGCGATGGTGTTCCTGCCAACCACCTTCCTGACCGGCTTGTTTGGGGTGAACCTCGGTGGCATTCCGGGTGGAAGTTGGGGATACGGATTTGGCACCTTCTGCTTCCTGCTGGTGGTGTTGGTGCTTGGCGTTGCGTGGTGGTTAAAAAGACGTAAATGGTTGTGAGATGATGGAAAAATCAGCCTGAAAAAGATAAAAAGGTCGCTTAAAACTGACCCAAATCAATATTCACCGGGCAGCGTTGGGGCAAACTCTTTCCCGCAGGTGAATGCAACGTCAAGCGATGGGCGTTGCGCTCCATATTGTCTTACTTCCTTTTTATTTGAATTACTGCATAGCACATTGATTCGTACAAGCCGGGGATTCCCGGCTTTTTTTTGTCCATTTGCCAGCTCAGGCTGGGGTGCCTATGCTTTAAGGACATGCCACGTCTGAGGAGGAAGACATGTTACTCAACACAATGGACACTCCACACGCATCCGATCCCATTCCGACCGACCCGGTCCCGATCCCTGAACCGATCCCAACCCCACAACCGATGCCGGATCCGCCGATCGATCCCGATCCAATTTTAGATCCGCCACCCTATGCCTGATGGCGATGCCTGCCCCTCACCGGGCAGGTTGGCTGACAGGGACGTCATCCTTAGCTTCTGGCGCTGCCCGCCACCAGGATTATTTAAACCTGCACTAAAAACCCGTATACTCCCCGCCAGAAAAGTGTCCAACCAGGAAATCGACCGTCGACCCGCTTCGACGTTATGAGAAGTCGCTATGAATCAAACAGATACAAGAAAAGAATCGCTCGAATACAACAAGTTGCAGAAACGTCTGCGCAGAAACGTTGGCAACGCCATCATCGACTACAACATGATTGAAGAAAATGATGTGGTGATGGCCTGTATGAGCGGCGGCAAAGATTCATTCGCCATGTTGGATATCCTGCTGAATTTAAAAAAGGTCGCCCCCATTCATTTCGACGTGGTGGCGGTTAACCTCGACCAAAAACAACCCGGTTTCCCCGAGCATATTTTGCCGGCGTATTTCGAGAAACTGGATATTCCTTATTACATCGTCGATAAAGACACCTATTCCGTCGTCAGAGAGAAGATCCCTGAAGGCAAAACCACCTGCGGTCTGTGTTCCCGCCTGCGTCGCGGCACGCTTTACTCTTTTGCCGAGCGGATTGGCGCCACCAAAATCGCGCTGGGCCACCATATGGATGACATCGTTGAGACGCTGTTCCTCAACATCTTCCACGGCGCGCGCATGAAGGCGATGCCGCCGAAGCTGCGTTCAGACGACGGACGCAACGTGGTGATCCGCCCGCTGGCGTACTGCCGCGAGAAAGACCTGATTGAATACTCGGAACACAAAGCCTTCCCAATCATTCCGTGCAACCTTTGCGGGTCGCAGGAAAATCTGCAGCGTCAGGCGATCAAATCGATGCTGACCGACTGGGATAAGAAAGAACCTGGCCGCGTGGAAAGCGTGTTTAAATCGATTCAGAACGTCAGCCCAAGCCAGCTGGCTGACCGCAATCTGTTCGACTTTGTTAACCTGCCGCTGGATCGTGAAGGCGACAGGGAAGAGTACGCGTTTTCCGAAGCGACGGTTTCTTCGACCAACATCGACAAATCCATGTTTATCGATGTGACTAACCTCTAATCTTTTTATTAAGCGGCGACGGTTGCCGCTTAATCTTCCTTAGCTGGCCGGTTACCCACCCGGCCGCCACCTGCGGGCAGGGTTTTCTGCTACACTCAGCGCCAATCCGCCCGCCGGTTTTATCAGAGAGTAATGTGTGACTTCTTTTGCAACCCTGACAGCCCTGCCAGCCAGCCAGATCGATAATCTGAATGAGCTTGGCTACCATACGATGACCCCAGTCCAGGCGGCCGCTTTGCCGGCGATCCTGGAAGGGAAGGACGTTCGCGCTCAGGCCAAAACCGGCAGCGGAAAAACGGCCGCCTTTGGCCTCGGCGTGCTGCATCGCATTGATGTGACCCAGTTTGTCACGCAATCGCTGGTGTTATGCCCAACGCGTGAACTGGCTGACCAGGTGGCGAAAGAGCTGCGTCGTCTGGCCCGTTTTGCCGCGAATATCAAAATTCTGACCCTGTGCGGCGGCCAGCCAATGGGTGCTCAGCGTGATTCGCTGGTGCATGCGCCGCATATCGTGGTCGGTACGCCAGGCCGTATCCTTGATCACCTTAAGCGCGAAACGCTGAAACTGGATCAGATCGGCACCCTGGTGCTGGATGAAGCGGACCGGATGCTGGAAATGGGCTTCCGCGAAGATATTGAAGAAATCATCAAATACTGTCCGGCATCGCGCCAGACGCTACTGTTCTCGGCAACCTGGCCGCAGGATATCGCGCGCATCAGCCAGAATATTCAGCGTGAGCCGGTCGCGGTTGAAACCGACGTGGTATCTGACTTACCGACTATCGACCAGCGCTTTTATGAAGCCGGCGCGCGTGAAAAGTTAACCGCGCTGATCGGTCTGTTGAGCGATGAGAAACCAAGCTCCTGCGTGGTGTTCTGTAACACCAAACGCGAATGTGACGACGTCGCTTATGCGCTGGACAGCGCCAAAATCAGCGCACTGGCGCTGCACGGCGATTTAGAACAGCGCGATCGTGATCAGGTATTGATTCAGTTCGCTAACGGCAGCTGCCGCGTGCTGGTCGCCACCGATGTTGCCGCGCGTGGGCTGGACATTAAATCCCTGGCGATGGTGGTTAACTATCAACTCTCCTTTGACCCGGAAGTGCATGTCCACCGTATTGGCCGTACCGCGCGTGCCGGCGCAGAAGGGTGCGCAATCAGCTTTGTAGCGCCAGATGAGATGGTGCGAGCCCATGCGCTGGAAGATTTCCTGCAGATGAAGCTGAGCTGGCATAAGGTGTCCGAGCTGAAATCGGTTGCCGCACAGCCGCTGCTGGCCGAAATGGCGACCCTGAGCCTGGACGGTGGCCGTAAGGCGAAAATCCGTCCTGGCGACATTCTCGGGGCACTGACCGGCGATGCCGGTCTGAGCAGCGACGTGATTGGTAAAATCGATATCGCGCCAACCCAGGCGTATGTCGCAATCCGTCAGGACACCGCGCGTCAGGCGATGAAGCAGTTACAGCAGGTGAAAATTAAAGGCAAATCTTGCCGGGCGCGCTTGCTGAAATAGCCGCTTTATCACCCGCAATAAAAAAGGCCTGAGCGAATCAGGCCTTTTTTTATCAGTGGGTAAACATCAGATTTTATGCACTTCAGGCGGTTGCGCCAGCAATGGTTCGGCGTCGGCCATCAGCGTTTTGAAGTGCGGCTGTCCGCCATGAATTTCGACTGCTTCGGCATTTTTCCAGGTTTCGTGGAACAGAAACACGTTCCCGTCTTCAACACTGCGATACAGATCGTAATGCAGGCAACCCGCTTCAGCACGGGCCGGTTTGACACCGTTGTTCAGCACTTTTTTTAACTCATCCGCTTTGCCAGGCCGGGCAGTGAACTTTGCCACGATGAGGATATTTTTATCGGTCATCCACTTCTCCTTTTAGTTACCTTGCCAGTCAGGCCGGAAATCCCACCTGACCCTGTAAACTGCTGCTTTAGATACGCATTCTTTGCCATCTTCATTCACTTTCAGGCGATGCATCAACGCATCATGCCACATTTGTCAGGCGACTACAGGCCGCGTGCGCACAGGCTGATAAATTGGCAGGCGTTTATTGCATCTCGACCGACGTCACGCCTTTAATCTCTAACAACGCGTCATAAATCTGATGCGGAGCGATATTGCGTGACAATGTCACGTCAATCGTCATTTCACACAGCCCGGTTTCAACATCCCGGTTAACCACCGATACCTGGCCGGTGCGAACGCGCTCCTTTTCTAACGCGATTAACACCAGCGGCACGCTTTTGGGCTTAAGGTGGAAGATCAGGGTGTGGTGGCGGCCAATAAGCCAGTGGCTGATGCGGCGAAACGTCTCCAGCACGATCAGCGCCAGCAGGGTGCCATAAATGCCAATTTCATACAGTCCGCTACCAATCACCAGACCGATGGCGGCGGTGACCCACAGGCCTGCCGCGGTGGTCAGGCCTTTAACCACCTGCTTTTGAATAATGATGGTGCCGGCACCGAGGAAGCCCATGCCGCTGACGACCTGAGCGGCGATACGGCTGGGATCCAGACCAATATGCGTCTGAGCAATAATGTCATCAAAACCGTACTTAGAGACGATCATAAACATCGCGCTGCCAATGCCGACGAGAATATGGGTGCGTAAACCGGCCTCTTTAGCGCGGAGCTGGCGCTCAAGGCCGATCAATCCTCCCAACGCTCCCGCTAAGGCGATACGCAGCAGCAGATCCATTAACATAGATTATCCTTCTGATTTGTAGGCACTTTCAGTTGCTTAATTTTACCCGTTATAAAATGAGACGGCAGGCTATTGCTATTTCAGGCATTTTAATTTGGTAAATATTCGTGACAGCTATCGACCCGCCTGGGATCGTAGCTTATGCTGGCTTTCTGCATAATTACCGTTCCCCGGAGAATAAATGAAAGCAGCGACCTTTCTGCTTGTCGGTTGTGCGCTGTTGCTGTCCGCTTGCAGCAGCAATGAAGCCGACAACGAACCGCCGCAACAGGCTACCAGTGCGCATGTGCCACCTCGCGTGGTGATGTCCGACTTAGCGTCCAGCACCTGTGCAAACGCCGGAGGAACCTTAGCCTTATCTCGTCAGTTAGACGGCAGCTCTGTTGGCATGTGCCAGCTGGCAAATGGCCGACGCTGTGGTGAAAATGCGCTGGCAAGCGGCACCTGCGCACGGTAATACCGGCCAGAGATCCTGACCGGTTCAGCGCATTCAGTCCGCCGTAAGTTCATTCGGGCAGGGTTGATTATTGGTCAGCTGCCTGAGGTTTTCCAGCGTGGTTTCCGCAATGCTGGTCAGCGCTTCAGCGGTCAGGAACGCCTGATGACCGGTAAACAACACGTTATGGCAGGATGAGAGGCGGCGGAAGATATCATCCTGAATCACGTCATTCGATTTATCTTCAAAGAACAGATCGCGCTCGTTCTCATACACGTCCATTCCCAGCGAACCAATCTTTTGCAGCTTCAGTGCATCAATCGCCGCCTGCGAGTCAATCAGCCCGCCGCGGCTGGTGTTGATGATCATCACACCATCTTTCATTTTCTGAAATGCTGACATATCCAGTAAATGATGATTTTCGGGCGTTAACGGGCAGTGCAGGGAGATGACGTCCGATTGCTTAAACAGCGTGTCGATATCGACATATTCGGCACCCAGCTCAATGGCCAGTGGATTCGGATAGGGATCGAACGCCAGCAGCTTCATGCCGAAGCCTTTCAGGATGCGCAGCGTGGCCAGACCGATCTTACCGGTACCCACCACACCGGCCGTGCGGCCGTGCATATTGAAGCCGATCAATCCTTCCAGGGAAAAGTTAGCATCACGGGTGCGCTGATAGGCGCGGTGGATTCGGCGGTTAAGCGTCATCATCATGCCGACGGCATGTTCCGCCACCGCTTCCGGGGAATAGGCCGGTACGCGAACGACCTTAATGCCCAGCTCTTTCGCCGCAGCCAGATCGACGTTGTTAAAGCCGGCGCAACGCAGTGCGATAAACTTGATGCCCAGTTCGGCAAGCTCTTCCAGCACCACGCGGCTGCCGTCGTCGTTAACGAAGATGCAGATGCCATCGCAGCCCACCGCCGTTTTGGCCGTTTTTTCAGTCAGCAGAAAGTCGAAAAATTCCAGTTCATAGCCGTAGTCTTCATTGACCTGCTCAAGGTATTTCCGGTCGTACTGTTTCGTACTGTACACCGCAAGTTTCATGATCTCTCTCCTGTGACCGTAAAGGGAATAGCGCTGACAGCATAGTAACAATAATTCTCAATACGCGGCGACCCTGAGATGACGGACGGCGGATATTTGCGCTGAATGCGTTGATTATCTGTTAAAAACTTCTCCCTTGTGACATTCCGTGCCATCATTTCACCCTATGATATTCACGGATGGAGCGGAATGTTGACTGGCCTTTCGCGTGGCTGGAAGGTAGCGATAGCGATCGTGCTGGTCGTTGTGCTGCTGATTGCCAGCCTGTTGCTGACTGTAACCCACTGGCTTCCGCGGCTGGCTGGGGTGTGGCTGCCTGCCAACACCGCTCTGGTGCTGGACAGCAATCCCCGCTGGCAGTCCGGTAAGCTCCAGATCCCGGGCGTGCGCTACCGCGTAGGCGACTGTGAACTTGCCGCCGTTCAGGATCTGTCACTGGGCCGCGCAAACGGACGTTGGGCGGTCAATGCCGCGACGGTGCAGGTCGACAGCACCTGTGCCAGCCAGCTCCCGGCCAGTGAAACGCCTTCGGCACCGCGTTCCATCGCCGACTGGCAGGCCATGCTGCCGGGTGCGGATATCACCATCAACAGTCTGGCTATTTCGCCGTGGCAAAGCTGGGGTGGAGAGCTGAAGCTCAACCTCGACAGCGCGCGACAGATCGTCCGTTACCGCAGTCCGAATCTCTCGCTGGACGCTGAACTCAGCGGCCAGCAGCTGGCGATCCATTCGCTGACCGTTAAAGCCCCAGGCGTCCCCGAGCCAATTACGGTTGCCGGCACGCTCAACCTGCCAAAAATCCCTGACACCTTGCCTGATGCCGGAAAACTGACTGCCGATATGACGCTGCAGGGCATTCCTGCGCCGCTCAACATCAATCTGGACTGGCAACAGCAGCAGGGGCAACTGGTGGTGCATCAGCAGGGCGATGATGCGCCGCTGGTGACCTTGCCATGGGCCATCTCAGACCAACAGATCCTGATCCAGCAAGGGCAATGGCGCTGGCCTTATGCGGCGCAACCGTTGTCCGGCGGCATTACCCTGGCACTGAAAAACTGGAAGCAGGGGATTCCGGCAACCGAGATCATCGGCCGACTCAACGTGCTCACCCAGGGAAGAGGCGGCAAAGGCAACGTGGTGTTGTCGCTGGGGCCGGGCCATCTTGACTGGACCAACAGCCAGCTGCCATTCCGCCTGACCGGCGAAAGTAAACTGGCGCAGCTGCAATTCTACGCCGGGCTGCCTGGCGAGGTTCAGGGGCCGCTGCTGGACCCAACGCTGCTGTTACAGCCGGGCGCGTTGCTGCGAATGCGCGGGCGATTGCTTTCGACGCTGGAAGTCGATGAGGCGCGCTGGCCGCTGGCCGGGGTGAAAGTCTCATCCGCCGGCATTGACGGACGCCTGCAGGCCATTCTTACCGCACACGATCCGCAGATGGGGCGTTTTAAGCTGCATCTGGATGGTCGGGCCAACGACTTCTGGCCAGATAAAGGTCAGTGGTTCTGGCGCTATTGGGGCGAGGGCTATATGGCGCCGCTGTCGGCGAAATGGGACATGAATGGCAAGGGCCGCTGGCAGGATTCATTGATTGAGCTGACGTCGCTTTCAACCGGCTTTGATCAAATCAGTTATGGCAACGTTAACGTTCGTGCGCCGCGTTTAACGCTGGCGGCGCCGGTATCGTGGCAGCGTGATGTTGAGCATCCTGCCTTTGCAGGGAAATTCCGCCTGGATGCGCAGCAAACCACCTTCAGCAGCGGCGGTTATCTGCCGCCTTCGACGCTGACCCTGGCGGTGAAAGGGCAGGATCCGGCGGCATTCCTCTATAACGGCAGCTTGCAGGCAGAGGATATTGGCCCCGTTCGCGTTCAGGGCCGCTGGGACGGCGAACGTTTGCGCGGTCAGGCCTGGTGGCCGCAACAATCGCTGTCGGTTTTCCAGCCGCTGCTCAGTAATGACCTGAAGATGAAAATCCAGGGCGGAACCCTCAAGGCGCAGGTTGCCTTCTCCGCCGCCGCCGATCAGGGCTTCGAGGCCGGAGGTCACTGGGTGGTGAACAACGGTAGCGTATGGATGCCGGACAACGAAATTAACGGTATCGACTTTTCGCTGCCGTTCAGGCTGAAGGCGCACCAGTGGTATTTCGGTGCCAAAGGGCCGGTCTCGCTGCGGATTAAAGAGGTGAAAAATCAGTTTGCCTTGCAGAATATCACCGCCGATTTGCAGGGCTGGTATCCATGGAGCGATCGCCAGCCGCTGCGCTTAAGCAACGTTGCTGTTGAGGTGCTGGGCGGCCAGCTCAGCATGGAAAGTCTGCAGATGCCGCAGACCGAAGCCGCGACGCTGCGCTTACGAAATATCAGCATGAGCGAACTGGTCACGGCGATGAAGCCCAAACAGATTGCCATGTCCGGTCATATTAATGGCGCACTGCCGCTGTGGCTGACCAATTCCCACTGGCTGATCAAAGACGGCTGGATTGCCAATAACGGGCCTCTGACCGTCAGGATGGATAAGGATTTTGCCGATGCCATCGCCAGCAACAATATTGCGGCCGGCGCCGCAATAGACTGGCTGCGCTATATGGAGATCACCCGCAGCTGGGCGACCGTCGACATTGATAATCTGGGGGCGATGACCATGAAGGCGCAGGTCAACGGCACCAGCCGCTTTAGCGACAAAAACCAGCGGGTGACGCTGAACTACACCCAGCGCGAAAACCTGTTCCAGCTGTGGCGCAGCCTGCGCTTTGGCGATAATTTGCAATCGTGGGTAGAGCAAAACGCTGCACTGCCGACTCAAAAGGAAACGACCGATGAAACGCATTAGCCTGCTGATGCCTGCCGGGATTTTGCTGCTTAGCGGCTGCGTCCCGCGTATTGAGGTGGCTGCGCCAAAAGAGCCGATCACCATCAATATGAACGTGAAAATTGAGCATGAGATCCATATCAAGGTCGATAAAGACGTTGAGGCGCTGTTAAAAAATCAGAGCGGACTGTTCTGAGGGGACGATGATGAAAAAGCTAAAAGCGCTGGCGCTGGTGTTCCTGTTGTTGTCACCGGCAGCGATGGCCCTGACGCTGGATGAGGCCCGTCAGCAAGGCCTGGTCGGCGAAACCTTAAGCGGCTACATCGCTGCCGTTACCCAGAACGCTGACGCTCAGGCCCTGGTCGATCGTATCAACCAGGGCCGTCAGCAGCAGTATCAGGCACTGGCGCTGCGCAATAATATGACCGCCGCTGAAGTCGGGCGCATCGCCGGACAAAAGCTGGTTGAGCGCGCTGCCGCCGGGCAATACGTGCGCGGCATCAACGGTCAGTGGCTGAAGAAAGGGCAATAAAAAACCGGTCCCTTGCGGTGACCGGCTTTTATTCAGGCTTACCCTTTACGGCAAGATCACGACTTAAGCAGCAACGATCTGCTTCAGCACGTCTTTTGCATCGTTAGCGGCTTTGGTCGCCACTTCCGGACCGTAAGCGATGCCTTCAGCGAAGACGAACTCAACGTCTGACATACCCAGGAAACCGAGGAACAGTTTCAGGTAAGGGGTCAGCAGATCGCTTGGGGTATCTTTATGGATGCCACCACGGCTGGAAATCACGACCACTTTCTTACCGGTGATCAGGCCTTCCGGGCCGTTTTCGCTGTAGCGGAACGTCACGCCAGCACGGGCAACCAGGTCAAAGTAGTTTTTCAGCTGCGTTGGGATGTTGAAGTTGTACATGGGGGCAGTGATCACGATGGTGTCGTGAGCCTGAATTTCAGCAATCAGTTCGTTGGACAGATCCAATGCTTCCTGCTGACGTGGGGTCAGAGTGGCATCAGAAGGGCGCAGCGCGCCAACCAGTTCACCATCCAGTACCGGGATTGGGTTCATTGCCAGGTCACGTACGGTGATTTCGTCGCTACCGTGAGCGGCTTTCCACTCTGCAATAAAGTGATCGGCCAGCTGATTTGACTGAGAATAACCGGCAAGAATACTGGATTTCAGAACTAAAACTTTGCTCATGATAATTTCCTGTGTGATACGTGAAAGGGATTTCACTCAATGATTTACACTCTAGGGGTAAACATCCCTCAGTGATAGTGCAATATTCTGAGGCCTATGTTCGAATTTACTGAACAAGGTTAACGGCAGGGAGTCATGGCTAAGTGGTTGTCTGTGCTACACTACGCAAAATTTTTATCCTTCGAATCATCTGTTGTTTGCCGGAGTGACGGCGATTAGCGAGTTTATACCTTTATGTCGACAACACCTCAATCTCCCCTGACCGCGCTCTTCCCACGCCTGGACTCGCTGATGCTGCGCGATCGCCAGCGTCTGCTGAAGCGCCTGCACGGGGCTAAAAAAGTCAGCAAGCCTGAGGCGATGCAGGCGATCGCTGACGAGCTGGCGGCGGAAATTACCGTAGCTGAACAGCGTGTGGCCAGCCGTCGTGCGGCCACGCCGACGATTCGCTACCCGGAAAATTTGCCGGTCAGTCAGAAGAAGCAGGACATTGCCGACGCGATCCGCGATAACCAGGTGGTGATCGTCGCCGGTGAAACCGGCTCAGGTAAAACCACCCAGCTGCCGAAGATTTGTCTGGAGCTGGGCCGGGGCATTACCGGGCTGATTGGCCACACGCAGCCCCGACGTCTGGCGGCGCGCACCGTGGCCGATCGCATCGCCGACGAGCTGGAAACCAGCCTCGGTGGCTGCATTGGCTATAAGGTGCGTTTTAACGATCAAGTCAGCGACACCACTCAGGTCAAGCTGATGACCGACGGTATTCTGCTGGCGGAGATCCAGCAGGACCGGCTGCTGTTGCAGTACGACACCATCATTATTGATGAAGCGCATGAACGCAGTCTGAACATCGACTTTTTACTCGGCTATCTGCGTGAGCTGCTGCCGCGTCGCCCGGATTTAAAAGTGATCATCACCTCGGCGACCATCGATCCGCAGCGCTTCTCCAAACATTTCCACAATGCGCCGGTAATCGAAGTCTCCGGCCGCACCTATCCGGTGGAGGTTCGCTATCGTCCGGTGGTGGAAGACGCGGATGATACCGATCGCGATCAGCTGCAGGCCATTTTCGATGCGGTCGATGAGCTGGGGCAGGAGAGCCGTGGCGATATCCTGATCTTTATGAGCGGTGAACGGGAAATCCGCGACACGGCGGATGCCTTAAACCGCCGCGATCTTCCTCATACCGAAATTCTGCCGCTGTATGCGCGCCTGTCGAATGCTGAGCAGAACCGCGTGTTCCAGTCGCACACCGGCCGCCGTATCGTGCTGGCCACCAACGTGGCGGAAACCTCGCTGACCGTACCGGGCATCAAATACGTCATCGATCCCGGTACCGCGCGTATCAGCCGCTACAGCTTCCGCACCAAGGTTCAGCGTCTGCCGATCGAGCCGGTGTCACAGGCCTCGGCCAATCAACGTAAGGGCCGTTGCGGTCGTGTCTCTGAAGGGATCTGTATTCGTCTCTATTCAGAAGACGATTTCATTAACCGCCCGGAATTTACCGACCCGGAAATTCTGCGCACCAACCTGGCGTCAGTCATTCTGCAGATGACGGCGTTGGGACTGGGCGATATCGCCGCGTTTCCGTTTGTCGAAGCGCCGGACAAGCGCAACATCCAGGATGGCGTCAAGCTACTGGAAGAGCTGGGTGCCATCACCCAAAGCGAGGATCAGCATTATAAGCTGACCCCGTCGGGCCGCTCGCTGGCGCAGCTACCGGTCGATCCACGACTGGCCAAAATGGTGCTGGAAGCGCAGCGCTATGCCTGTACGCGCGAAGTGATGATCATCACCTCGGCGCTGTCCATTCAGGACCCGCGCGAGCGTCCGGCAGACAAGCAGCAGGCGTCAGACGAGAAGCATCGCCGCTTTGCCGACAAAGAGTCCGATTTCCTCTCCTTTGTGAACCTGTGGGATTACCTGCAGGAGCAGCAGAAAGCGTTGTCGTCCAGCCAGTTCCGCCGCTTGTGTAAGATGGAATACCTTAACTATCTGCGCGTGCGCGAGTGGCAGGATATCTACACCCAGCTGCGTCAGGTGGTGCGTGAACAGGGCATCCCATTGAACAGCGAGCCCGCCGATTTCCGTGGCGTGCATACCGCGCTGCTAACCGGTTTGCTGTCGCATATCGGTCAGAAAGACGCCGATAAGCAGGAATATACCGGCGCGCGTAACGCCCGTTTCTCGATCTTCCCTGGCTCGGGGCTGTTTAAGAAGCCGCCGAAATGGACCATCGTCGCGGAGCTGGTGGAAACCAGCCGGCTGTGGGGCCGCATTGCCGCACGTATCGATCCGGAGTGGATCGAGCCGGTGGCTCAGCATCTGATCAAACGCAGCTACAGCGAACCGCACTGGGAGAAAGCGCAGGGCGCGGTAATGGCCAGTGAAAAAGTCACCCTGTATGGCTTGCCGATTGTTGCCGCACGCAAGGTGAACTACAGCCAGATCGATCCGGTCCTGTCCCGTGAGCTGTTTATCCGTAACGCGCTGGTGGAAGGGGAATGGCAGACGCGTCACGCGTTCTTCAAAGCCAACCTCAAGCTGCGTGAAGAAGTGGAAGAGCTGGAGCATAAGTCCCGCCGTCGCGACATTCTGGTGGATGACGAGACGCTGTTCGCCTTTTACGATATGCGCATTCCGCAGGACGTGGTGTCTGCCCGGCATTTCGACAGCTGGTGGAAGCTAACCAGCCGCGAACAGCCTGAACTGCTGAACTTCGCCAAAGAGATGCTGATTAAAGAGGGCGCCAGCAACGTCAGCAAGCTGGATTACCCGAACGTCTGGCAACAGGGCAACCTCAAGCTGCGCCTGAGCTACCAGTTTGAGCCCGGCACCGAAGCCGATGGCGTGACGGTGCACGTGCCGTTACCGTTGCTGAATCAGGTTGAGGAGAACGGCTTCGAGTGGCAAATTCCGGGCGTGCGCCGCGAGTTGATTATCGCGCTGATCAAATCGCTGCCAAAACCCGTTCGCCGCAATCTGGTGCCCGCGCCAAACTATGCGGATGCCTTCCTTGGCCGGGTGACGCCAATGGAATTGCCGCTGCTGGAGTCGCTGGAACGCGAATTCCGGCGTATGACCGGGATTACCATTGACCGTGAAGCCTGGCAGTGGGATCAGGTGCCCGATCACCTGAAAATCACCTACCGGGTGGTGGATGAAAACAACCGCAAGCTGAACGAAGGGCGCGATCTCGCCGCGCTGAAGCTGGCGCTGAAAGGAAAAGTGCAGGAAACGCTTTCGCTGGTCGCCGATGACGGGCTGGAGCAGAGCGGTCTGCATATCTGGAGCTTTGGCGACCTGCCGGATCATTTTGAGCAGAAGCGCGGAAATTACAGCGTGAAGGCCTGGCCGGCGTTGGTGGATGAGAAAGACAGCGTGGCGATCCGCCTGTTTGACTCGCAGCATGAGCAGCAGAAGGCCATGTGGCGCGGCCAGCGGCGTTTGCTGCTGCTTAATATTCCGTCGCCGATCAAATATCTGCATGAAAAGCTGCCGAACAAAGCCAAGCTGGGGCTCTATTTCAACCCGTATGGCAAGGTGCTGGATCTGATTGATGACTGCATTGCCTGTGGTATTGATAAGCTGATTGATGAACACGGCGGCCCAACCTGGCAGGAAGCGGGTTACAACAAACTGCATGATAAGGTTCGCGCCGAGCTGAACGACACGGTGGTCGACATCGCGAAAAAGGTCGAGCAGATCCTCACCGCGGTGTTCAATATCAACAAACGTCTGAAAGGGCGCGTGGATATGAGTATGGCGCTGGCGCTGTCTGACGTTAAGGCGCAGTTAGGCGGCCTGGTGTACAAAGGCTTTGTCACCCAGAACGGCTGGAAGCGACTGTCGGATACCTTGCGTTATCTGACGGCAATGGAGCGCCGGCTGGAAAAAATGCCGATCGATCCGCACAGCGATCGCGCCAGAATGCTGAAAATTGAAAAAATTCAGCAGGCCTGGTCCACCTGGTACAACAAGTTGCCCGCCGTTCGCCGCGAAGATGAAGACGTGAAGGACGTGCGTTGGATGATTGAAGAGTTGCGGGTGAGCTATTTTGCCCAGCAGCTTGGCACGCCCTATCCGGTTTCGGAGAAGCGTATCCAGCAGGCGATGGATGAGATCGTGATTTAACCGCGTGTGGTAAATGAAAACAGGCTGCATCTGCAGCCTGTTTTGATCGTTATCGCGCGAGCGTTTGCGCGCCGTCTAACGTTACGCCTTATGCACCTTCAAACCTGCCAGCGTCTGACCGACTGGCATCATCTCCAGCGTATTGATATTGACGTGCTTAGGCAGGTTCGCCACCCAGTACACCGCTTCGGTCACGTCCTCTGCCGTTAACGGTTCCGCGCCGTCATACACGCTATCCGCTTTGGCATCGTCGCCCTTGAA
This sequence comes from Erwinia sp. QL-Z3, assembly GCF_004551645.1. Lineage (NCBI taxonomy): Bacteria > Pseudomonadati > Pseudomonadota > Gammaproteobacteria > Enterobacterales > Erwiniaceae > Erwinia > Erwinia sp. QL-Z3. Next base: position 3,882,147 of record NZ_CP037950.1, on the reverse strand, counting down.
GCGCACGTTAGAAAACTCGGTGCCGCCAACCAGGCCTGGTTCAATATTGGTGACGCGCAGCGCGGTGCCATGCAAATCGGCGCGCAGATTCAGGCTGAACTGACGCACGAAGGCTTTGGTGGCGCCATACACGTTGCCGCCGGCGTAAGGCCAGCTGCCGGCAATCGAACCGATATTGATGATGTGGCCAACGTTGCGTTCAACCATGGCCGGCAACACCGCGCGGGTCATATACACCAGGCCTTTGTTATTGGTGTCGATCATCAGATCCCAGTCATCGACGTTGGCTTTATGCGCCGGCTCGATGCCCAACGCCAGACCGGCGTTGTTGACCAACACGTCGATATTGCGCCAGTCGGCGGGCAGGCTGGCCAGCGCTTCTTCAATACCGGCACGGTTGCACACGTCCAGTTGCAGGGTATAAACAGCGTCACCCAGCTCCTCTTTCAGCGCCTGTAAACGCTCCTGACGGCGGCCGGTGGCGATCACTTTATGCCCCTGAGCAATAAAGCGGCGGGTGATATCTTCTCCGAATCCTGCGGTAGCGCCAGTAACAAATACAATCATCTCACTGTTCCTCAAGGTATTTTCAATTCCAGCCACCTTACCATTTCAAAGGTAAGCTGATAAGGACGAAAAGGTTATGATTTATTTACTAAACCGATCTGCACACTGTTGGTGCGTTTAATTCGCACGCTGCCTTTTTTTAGTGCGCCTTTTTGCCGCGCAGTGCCAATAGTTGCGGTGTTTAAATAATAATCCCTCAATGCAACCGTTTGCGGAGGAAAGCAACCGGTTGCGCACACGATTAACTGGCAGGCAGACATGAGCTTGTCATAAAACCCCATTAACTTGTTGATTATTAATCATAAATAACGCTATCGCGATCTGGCATAACAATTGCAATTTGAAATAAAGGTCATCACCTGCAATAACAAAAGAAAGGGTTGAACTCTTTCCCCAAGGAATCGCTATGTCAGTTACCTGTACTCAGGCTATTCGCGGAAGCTTTTTTGATATTACTGCCGTTGTGGACATGCCGACGCAGCTTCCCGAACAGGCTCGTTATATTGAAGATGGATTGCTGCTGCTGAACGGCGGTGAAATCGTATCGCTGCAGCCGTGGGAAGAAGGGCGCCTTCAGCTTGCCGACGACGTTCCCGTGCTCGACTATCGCGGCAAGCTGATCGTTCCCGGTTTTGTCGATACGCATATTCACTACCCGCAAACCGAAATGATCGGTGCCTATGGCGAGCAGCTGCTGGAATGGCTGCAGCAGTACACCTTCCCGGTGGAGAGCCAGTACCATTGCCCGCAGCACGCCGCCAAAATGTCGGCCTTCTTCCTGCGCCAGCTGCTGAGCAATGGCACCACCACGGCGCTGGTGTTTGGCACCGTGCATCCCGAGTCGGTCGATGCGCTGTTTACCGCCGCCGACGGGCTGGGGATGCGGCTGATTGCCGGTAAGGTAATGATGGATCGCAATGCGCCAGATTACCTGACCGAAACGCCGGAGCAGAGCTATCAACAAACGCGTGCGCTGATTGAGCGCTGGCACAACAAGGGTCGCCTCAGCTATGCGCTGACGCCACGCTTTGCGCCGACCTCTTCGCCGGAACTGCTGAGCAAGGTCAGCCAGCTGAAGGCCGAATTTCCGGATACCTGGATGCATACCCACCTCAGCGAAAATCCGCAGGAAATTGAATGGGTGAAGTCGCTGTTCCCGGCGCATAAAAATTATCTCGATGTGTATGACGCCTATCAGCTGACCGGTCGCCGCAGCGTCTTTGCACATTGCCTGCATCTGGAAGAGGAAGAGTGGGATTGCCTGCACAAAACCGACTCCGCCGTGGCATTTTGCCCGACCTCCAACCTGTTTTTGGGCAGCGGCCTGTTCGACCTGAACACCTGCTGGCAGAAAAGGGTGAAAATGGGTGTGGGTACCGATGTCGGCGCAGGGACCACCTTTAGCATGCTGCAAACGCTGGGCGAGGCCTACAAAGTGGGCCAGCTCCAGCGCTACAAGCTGGCGGCCTGTGAAGCCTTCTATCATGCCACGCTGGGCGGCGCGCATGCGCTGGATCTGGACAGCCGCATCGGCAACTTCAGCCCCGGAAAAGAAGCCGACTTCGTGGTGCTGGATCCGGCGGTTTCCGCCTTACAACAGATGCGCCATGCCAACAGCAAAGATATCTGGGAAAAACTCTTTGTGCTGATGACGCTGGGCGACGATCGCAATATCGCTGCAACCTGGGTAAACGGGCAGTGCGTCTGGCAGACACTCAGTGAGGTAAAAGCCGCATGATCCAATTTTTACTGAATCAGACGCTGGTGACCGAAGAGTCGCTGGATCCCAATCTGACCGTGCTGAACTACCTGCGTCAGAATAAACGCCGAAGCGGCACCAAAGAAGGCTGTGCCTCGGGTGACTGTGGCGCCTGTACGGTCACCCTGGGCCGGGTGGAAAACGGCGAAATGGTGTATGAAACCGCTAACAGCTGCCTGACCTTTGTCAGCAGCCTGCAGGGCAAACAGCTGATCACCGTCGAGGATTTAAAGCAGGGCAATAAACTGCACTCGGTGCAGCGGGCGATGGTGGATTGCCACGCGTCACAGTGCGGATTCTGCACGCCCGGCTTTGTGATGTCGCTGTTCACGCTGCAAAAAAACAGCGATGGCTGGCAGCATAAGCAGGCTGAACAGGCGCTGGCGGGCAACTTATGCCGCTGCACCGGCTACCGTCCAATTGTCGATGCCGCGCGCCAGGCCTGCGAACAGCCTGAAGTTGACAGTTTCCAGTTGCAGAGTGCGGACACGGCGAAGCGCCTGAGCGCGCTGAAAAACACGGAGCTGCAAACCCTGACCTTCAAGGGCAACCGCTGCTATGTGCCGAAAACCGTGGCACAGCTGGCCGGGTTGCTGCAGGAATTTCCGCAGGCGAAGCTGCTGGCCGGCGGCACCGATCTGGCGCTGCAGGTTACGCAGTTCTACAAACCGTTACCGCTGATGATCGCCCTTGAGCAGATTGATGAGCTGAAAGCGTGCCAGATAGCTGAGCACGAGATTGTGCTGGGCGCCGGTGCGTCTCTGCATCATTGCTATCAGCTGCTGGCAGCGCACATTCCGCCGTTCTCCGAGATGCTGGAGCGCTTTGCCTCATTGCAGATCCGCCATCAGGGCACGCTGGGCGGCAACATCGCCAACGGTTCGCCGATCGGTGATACGCCGCCGATGCTCCTGGCGCTGAATGCCTCGCTGGAACTGCAACACGGCCAGCGCGTTCGTCGTCTGCCGCTGAAGGAGTTCTTCCTTTCCTATCGCAAAACCGCCTTACAGGAAGGGGAATTTATCCGCGCGATCGTTATCCCTAAAGTGACGCTGTCACAAACATTCGCCGCGTGGAAAGTCTCCAAACGGCTGGAAGATGATATCTCGGCGGTGTTTGCCGCGCTGCTGGTCGACACCGACAGCAGCGGCGTGGTGACCGAAGCACGCATCGCCTTTGGCGGCATGGCCGAAATTGCCAAACGTGCCAGCCATAGCGAACGGCTGCTGATGGGTAAACCGCTGACGCTGACGTCAATCGAACAGGCCTGTGCCGCCCTTGAGCAGGACTTCAAACCGCTGAGCGATTTCCGCGCCAGCGCGGATTACCGCCTGCAAATCGCCAAAAACTTATTACGCCGTTTCTATGCTTCCCGTTCGGGTGAGCTGACGTTGCTGGAGGTATCGCGCTATGTCTCATAATCGACCGGTAGTGGCAGAAGACGTGATCGCCCGGCAATACCGGGAAGGGATCCAGAGCGGCGTGGGCAAAAGTAACAAGCACGAAAGCGCCGATAAACATGTCTCCGGTGAAGCCCTGTACATCGATGACAAGCTCGAGCTGCCGGGCATGCTGCATCTCTGCCCACGGCTGAGTGAACACGCCCATGCGCGCATTCTGCATATCAATGTTGAACCCTGCTACGCCATTCCCGGTGTGGTGCAGGTGTTAACCTGGCATCAGGTGCCGGGCGAGCTGGATATCGGCCCACTGGAGCCGGGCGATCCGCTGCTGGCGAAGGAGGTGGTGGAGTACGCCGGTCAGGTGGTGCTTGCCGTGGCGGCTGAAACGCCCGACGCGGCGCGGCAGGCTGCCGAAGCCGCCATCATTGAGTATGAGGTGCTGACGCCCATGCTCGACGTCAAGGAAGCGCTGGAAAAGCAGCACTTTGTCCAGCAGCCGCATGTTCATCAGCGCGGTGATGCGCAGGCCGCGCTGGCGCGTGCCGCTCACCGTTTACAGGGTGAATTCCATATCGGTGGTCAGGAACATTTCTACCTCGAAACGCAGGTGGCGATGGTCATTCCCGGAGAAGACAACTCGCTGCAGGTCTTTTCTTCCACGCAAAACCCGACGGAAGTGCAGAAGCTGGTGGCCTCGGTGATGGGCATCACCATGAATAAAGTCACCATCGATATGCGCCGCATGGGTGGCGGCTTCGGCGGCAAAGAGACCCAGGCGGCGGGCGTGGCCTGTTTGTGTGCCGTGGCGGCGAGGATGACCAACCGTCCGGTGAAAATGCGTCTGGCGCGGCGCGACGATATGCGCATGACCGGCAAGCGCCATCCGTTCTTCGTGCGCTATGACATCGGCGTGGATGAGACCGGACGATTCTGCGGCGTGGAAATCGATCTGGCGGGTAACTGCGGCTATTCGCTGGACCTGTCAGGCTCCATTATCGATCGTGCGATGTTCCATGCGGACAACGCCTACTATCTCGGCGATGCGCGGGTTACCGGTTATCGCTGCCGGACCAACATCGCGTCGAACACCGCCTATCGCGGCTTCGGCGGTCCGCAGGGCATGGTGGCGATTGAACAGATCATGGATCACATCGCCCGTGAACTGAAACTGGATCCGCTTGAAGTGCGTAAGCGCAACTATTACGGCAAGGAAGAGCGCAATATCACCCATTACCACCAGAAGGTTGAAGACAATCTGATGGCGGAAATGACTGAACAGCTGGAAGTCAGTGCGTCTTATGCCCAGCGGCGTGAAGAGATCCGCGCCTTCAATGCGGCCAGCCCGTATCTGAAACGCGGGCTGGCGCTGACGCCGGTCAAATTCGGCATCTCCTTTACCTCAAGCTTCCTGAACCAGGCGGGCGCACTGATCCTGATCTACACCGACGGCACCGTGCAGTTAAACCACGGCGGTACCGAGATGGGCCAGGGGTTAAACACCAAGGTGGCGCAGATTGTCGCCGAAGTGCTGCAGATCGATGTCGATCAGATTCAGATCACCGCCACCGATACCGGAAAAGTGCCGAACACCTCACCGACGGCGGCCTCCAGCGGCACCGATCTTAACGGTAAAGCGGCGCAGAATGCGGCGGAAATCCTGCGAGACCGCCTGACCGAAATGCTCTGTAAGCTGCACAGCTGCAGCGTCGAAGAGGTGACTTTCAGCAACGGCATCGTGCGGGTAAAAGACCAGCACTTCACCTTCCCGGACGTGGCGCAAATGGCGTGGTTTAACCAGGTGCCGCTATCGGCAACCGGCTATTACAAGGTGCCGGGCGTTCACTACGATCGCCAGGCCGGGCGCGGCACGCCGTTCTATTACTTCGCCTATGGTGCGGCCTGCGCCGAGGTCATTATCGACACCCTGACCGGGGAATATCGCCTGTTGCGGGCGGACATTCTGCATGACGTGGGCGCATCGCTGAACCCGGCGATCGACATCGGTCAGGTGGAAGGCGGTTTTGTGCAGGGCGTCGGCTGGCTGACCTGCGAAGAGCTGGTGTGGAACGACAAAGGGCGCTTAATGACCGATGGCCCGGCGAGTTACAAAATTCCCGCCATTGGCGACGTGCCGGCAGATATGCGGGTGACGCTGGTTGAAAACCGTAAGAACCCCAAAGATACGGTGTTCCATTCGAAAGCCGTGGGTGAACCGCCGTTTATGCTGGGCATCGCGGCCTGGTGCGCCTTGCAGGATGCGGTATCCAGCGTCAGCAACTATCAGCAACATCCGCTGCTGGATGCGCCCGCGACGCCGGAAAGGGTGTTCTGGGGCGCGGATAAACTCAGAGCCGGGGTGACCGATGCGCACTGATGACTGGATTATGGTGTTGGCGCAGCTGCATGAGCGGCGCGAACCCTGCGTGCTGCTCACCGTGCTGGACGAAAAAGGCTCGGTGCCACGCGATCGCGGCAGCAAAATGGTGGTGTCTGCGAGCAAAACCTGGCTGACCATTGGCGGCGGCCATCTGGAATTTAAGTGCGTTGCCACCGCCAGAGAGATGTTAAGCGCCAGGCAGGCGCAGCCCTACAGCGAGCATTTCAATCTGGGCGCAAAGTTGGGTCAGTGCTGCGGCGGCATGACCACCGTACTGTTTGAGCCGTTGCTGCAGATCCAGCCGCAAATCGTGGTATTTGGTGCCGGGCACGTCGGTCAGGCGCTGGTGAATCTGCTGGCGACGTTACCCTGTAACGTATTTTGGGTGGATGAACGCCGCGAGCAGTTTTCCAGCGTGCCGGAAGGAGTCACCGTTTGCTGCCTGGACGATCCCACCGAGCAGGTGGATTTGATGCCGCCAGACAGCTATTTTGTGGTGATGACCCATCATCATCCGCGCGACTTAGAACTGTGTGAAGCGATCCTTAAGCGCGGCGATTATCGTTATTTTGGCGTGATTGGATCGCAAACCAAGCGTCAGCGTTTCGACTATCGCCTTGAAGGTAAAGGCTTCACCCGGCAGCAGCTGGACAGCATGCGCTGCCCGATTGGCCTGCCGGATATCACCGGCAAACTGCCGGCGGAGATTGCCGTGGCGGTGGCGGGAGAAATTATTGCCACTTATCAACGGGCTGATACTGATTGAGTTGGCTTAGGCGGATTAACCGCCTATGCTGAAGGTCACCCATGACAAGGAGATCTGCGATGCAAGCCAATCCGTTCAGTCAGCCAAGTACACTGCCTTATCAGGCACCGCCGTTCGATCGGATTTCCGATGCCGACTACCGTCCCGCACTGGAACAGGCAATGGCCGAAAAGCGTGCGGAAGTGCAGCAGATTGCCGAAAACCCCGACGCACCGAGCTTCGAAAATACCTATGAAGCGCTGGAAAAGTGCGGGCTGATGCTGCGCCGCGTCGAGAATGTCTTTGGCGCGATGACCTCCGCCAACACCAACGCCACCTTACAGGCGCTGGATGAAGAGATGTCGCCACGGCTTGCCGCGTTGAATGATGAAATCCGGCTGAACAGCAAACTGTTTGCCCGCCTGGACAGCGTTTATCAGCAGCGCGAATCGCTGGAGCTGCCGGCCGAAGCGCTCAGGCTGGTCGAGGTGGTCTGGCAGACCTTCCAGTTGGCCGGTGCCAGCCTCAGTGACGATCAAAAGACCGCACTGAAAGCCCTCAATCAACAGTCCGCCACCTTAAGCACCCAGTTTACCAATCGCCTGCTGGCTGGCACCAAAGCCGGTGGCTTAAGCCTCAGCAGCGCCGATTCCCTTGCCGGGTTAAGCGAAGCCGAGCTGACCGTCGCAGCCCAGGCCGCAGCGGAGCGCGGCCTGCAGGGACAATGGTGGCTGGCACTGCAAAACACCACGCAACAGCCGGTATTGCAGGATTTGAGCGATCGCCAGACGCGCGAAAATTTATTCGATCTCGCGTGGCGTCGAACGGAGAAAGGCGATGCGAATGACACCCGCGAACTAATCGTCAAACTGGCTGCGGTCCGCGCGGAACAGGCGCAGCTGCTCGGTTTCAGCAGCTTTGCCGAATGGAAGTTGCAGGATCAGATGGCGAAAACCCCGGACGCCGCGCTGGCGTTTATGCGGGCAATCGTGCCTGCTGCCACCGCCCGCGCAAAACGCGAAGCGGCCGATATCCAGGCGCTGATCGACCAACAGCAGGGCGGGTTTACGCTTGAGCCCTGGGACTGGTTGTTCTATGCCGAACAGGTTCGTCGGGCGAAATACGATCTCGATGAAAGCCAGATCAAGCCGTACTTTGAAGTCACGTCGGTGCTGGAAAACGGCGTGTTTTATGCCGCCACCCAGTTGTTTGGCATTACCTTTGCCCGTCGCGACGATATCCCGGTATGGCATCCCGACGTCACCGTGTATGAAATTATCGACAACAATGGTTTGCCGATGGCGTTGTTCTACACCGACTTCTTTAAGCGCGAGAGCAAGGGCGGCGGTGCCTGGATGAGTAATTTTGTCGACCAGTCGAAACTGCTGGGCACCCATCCGGTGATCTATAACGTCTGCAACTACAGCAAACCGGCCGAAGGGCAACCGGCGCTGATCGCCTGGGACGATGTGATCACACTGTTCCACGAATTTGGCCATACGCTGCATGGTCTGTTTGCTGAACAGACTTATCCAACGCTGTCCGGCACCAATACGCCACGGGATTTCGTCGAGTTCCCGTCGCAGATAAATGAGCACTGGGCCAGCAATGAAAAGGTGTATATGAATTACGCCCGCCATTATCAAACCGGTGAGCCGATGCCGCAGGCGCTGCGCGACAAAATTGTTAAAGCCAGCAAGTTTAATAAAGGCTATGACATGACCGAACTGCTGGCGGCGGCGTTGCTGGATCTCCACTGGCACAGTCTGGGCGCGGAGGATAAACCCGCAGACGTGGCGGCGTTTGAGCAACAGGCGTTGCAGGCGGACAACATCAATTTGCCACAGGTTCCGCCGCGCTATCGCTCAAGCTATTTCCAGCATATCTGGGGGAATGGCTATGCCGCGGGCTATTACGCCTATATCTGGACGCAGATGCTGGCAGACGATGGCTTCGAATGGTTTAACGAGCAGGGCGGATTAACCGCGGAAAACGGTCAAATCTTCCGTGAGAAAATCCTGTCGAAGGGTAACAGCGAAGATTTGAAGCAGTTGTATGCTGACTGGCGCGGGCAGGATCCGGTGATTGAACCGATGCTGATTAATCGCGGCCTGAAAGAAGCCTGATAGCGGCGTTTAACCGGGGCGGTAAGGGGGAACGGCTCTCACAGTCTGAGGATCGTTTCTCCCTTTCCGCCCCGTTTTATTATCAGGCCAGCGGACCCCCCTGAATGGTGTCGCACATGCCATGGATAATGCGCTCACCGGTTTCGCTCTTCAGATCTTCGTACCACTGTTGCGTGACGTCCATCTCTTTACCGTGGGTCACGTCGCAGCGTTTACGGGCTTTCAACACCAGATCCTTGACCCGATCCGCACGCTTAAACTGATAGCGCAGCAGCGCGTCTTCAATGCCTAAGGCGTTCGTTTGCAGGCAATTCGCCAGCACCACCGCATCTTCCATCGCCGCACAGCCGCCCTGACCGATATCCGGCGTGGTGCTGTGAGCCGCATCACCCAGCAGCGCCACACGACCTTTAACCAGCTCCGGGAACGGATCGATATCGTGGATCTCCACGCGGTTAGTGGTTTCCGGGTTAATCTGCCCAATCAGTTTTTGCACCGGCGATGCCCAACCGCTGAAGTAGCGGCTGAGATCGTCGCGCACGCTGCTGCGATCTTCCGCTAATCCTGCCGGTAGCGGCACATCAAAGAAGAAGTAGAAACGGTTATTGGCCACCGGCATCAGCGACACGCGTTTACCTTCGCCGACAAAGGTCGTCCACTGCTCAGCCGGCGCAATGCTTTCATCAATATCTACCAGCCCGTTCCAGTTAACGTAGCCGGCATAGCGCCGCTCAACCGTGCGGCCCAGTACATATTTGCGCACCACCGAGTGGGTGCCGTCACAGGCAATCAGCAGGTCGCCATGGGCTTCGCTGCCATCTTCAAACCAGGCCGTTACGCCATTTTCATCCTGCTCCACGCGGGCGACGCGTTTGCCAAACTGGACTTTTTCGCGACCGTAGGTGTCCAGCAGCATCGCCTGCAACTCCGCGCGGGCGACCGGATAGGGGCGCTCGCCAGAATCTGCCACCAACGGATCGAGGCTGAACTGCGTCAGCGTGGTGCCCGACTGAAAATCGTTATAGGCCATCGCACGCATCGGGCCGCCAAGCTTGCGCAGGGGCTCTTTCATCCCAAGGAAATTCAGGCACTTTACGCCGTTCGGCCAGATGGAAATGGCGGCGCCAACCGGCTTGATCTCTTTAACGGCTTCAAACACCTCGGTCTGAATGCCGAAACGGTGCAGGGCAATCGCTGTGCACATGCCGCCAATGCCGGCACCAATGATAATCGCTTTCATCTGTCTCTCCTTTCTGTCATAAGATTTATTAAGCAATTTCTATACCAATTTCTTATGACCGCTCAGGTGGCGTCAGCGGCGGATTTTTGCGTCAGTGAAACGATAGTTTCACTGAAATCCTGCATTATTGTGATGCATTGCACCATGATGGTGAGTTGCAGGTGAAACGCCTGCAATTATGCCGCACGAAACGTTGGCAAATTCGGCGATCTTTGTCACAGTAATGGCAACCCTCTCCCGGAGATACCCCCATGGCCATTATTGCCTGCCTGCATGCCGCACGAAGTAACATCGACGTATTTGAAACCGCTCTGCGTTCGCTGGATTTTGGTGATATTCAGCTGCTGCACCGGGTTGAGGATGGCTTGTTCGAGCAGGCCGTGGCAGCCAATGAAGTAACACCTGCCATCGCCGCCGCCACGCGACTGGCCATTGAGGAACTGTGCGAGCACGCCGATGCGGTGATCGTCACCTGCACCACCCTGGGCGTGGTGGCCTGGGATGCAAAGCAGTTCAGCAAGCCGGTATTGCGCGTGGATGCCACGCTGGCCAAGGTCGCCTCACGCTATCACGGCTCAATTTTGGTGCTCTGCACCGCGCACAGTACGCTGGAAGCCACAAAGCAGCTTTTCGAGGCCTTTATTCCCGGCGAACGTCTGGCCGTGGAGCTGATCCCGCGCGCCTGGGCTTACTTTAACCATGACGATATTGAAGGCTATCACCGCGAAATTGCTCACTATATTCAGCAGCGCCCCGAATGTTCGCTGGGCTGCATCGTGCTGGCACAGGCCTCGATGGCCGGGGCGGAGAAATATATCAACAGCACGCTGGCGGTGCTGACCGGGCCTCAGGTCTGTCTGCAGGCCGCTATCGAAACCATCTTGTAAAACAAAGTTAATGAAACGTTAAAAAAGTCTCAACCTGAGCCGGAAAGTGTTTTATGCTGACGGCACAACAGGTTACGCCTTACTACAGGGATTTTTTATGTTCGATCTGACGCTCTTCATTTTGCTGGTTCTGGCCGGTCTCAGCTACTTCAGTAACAACCTAACGGTGGCGATTGCGCTGCTGGTGCTGATTATTGTGCGCATGACGCCGCTTAACACCTTCTTTCCGTGGATTGAAAAACAGGGCGTGACGGTGGGGATCATCATTCTGACCATCGGCGTGATGGCACCGATTGCCAGCGGCACCATTCCCAGTACCACCTTGATGCATTCCTTTCTGCACTGGAAATCCCTGCTGGCTATCGCTATCGGGATCTTTGTTTCCTGGGTAGGCGGCCGTGGCGTCACGCTGATGAGCAGCCAGCCAAGCGTGGTCGGCGGTTTACTGATCGGCACCATCATTGGCGTATCGCTGTTCCGTGGCGTGCCGGTCGGTCCGTTAATCGCCGCAGGTCTGGTTTCATTATTTATCGGCAAAATGTAGCCAGCGTCCCGGCGGACGGTCTGCTATTATTGCGCTCTTTTTTAGATGCGAGAAATGACCGGTGAGTAATAAACAAGACAAGCGTGCGAAACGCGCCAAAACCAAAGCGAAACAGGCGAATAACAAGCGTTCGCGCGGCAAGCAGCTGGATGCCGTTGGCCGTCAGAGCTATATCGCCACGCCTGAGATGCTGGCGCTGTTTGCCACGCTGCCGCCGCTGGACGAGAACGGCGAGATGCCGTTTGTTGCCGACGTTTATCGCTGGTCGGATGAAGAGTACGGTTTTGAAGGCAACGGCAGCAGTGAAGAAGACATGTTGCAGGTTGGCGCACTGTGCGTGTTGTATATTCACTGGCGCACCAGCGGTCAAACCTCACTGATGCAGAACGACATGATCGAAGCCGCTATTCGTCTTACCGAAGACAATGAGGCGTTCAAAACGCAGTATGCCGCAGCAGTTGCTGCCGCACAGGCTGAATAAAACCGACCATCCGCAGAGGGGCAACAGGTCATGGCTTCAACTCCGACAATGACTGATATTGCCAGAGAAGCCGGCGTGGGTGTGGCAACGGTCGATCGGGTGATCAATCAACGGGCACCCGTCAAAGTCGCAACCCGTCAACGCGTGCTGGCGGCAGCGCGAACGCTGGGCTTTATCTCTGACAAAATCAGCCTCTCTGCAGATTCACCGCCATCCTGCCGTACCGCCTATATTTTGCTCGACTCCGGAGCGGTTTTTTACCGCGAGTTCAGTGAACAGCTGCTGTTGCATACTGCGCGCTGCGATCGGCTCGCCAACGATCCCGAGTTGATTTATCTCAACGTCAATGCCACGGAATCCATCGCTGCAACCCTTATTGCCCTTAGCGACCGGGTCGATGTGATTGGCCTGGTGGCCATCGATCATCCGCTGGTGAATCAGGCCATTGGCGTCGCCCGCGAGAAGGGCGTGCGCGTCTATAGCCTGTTTAGCGAGCTGACCGCCAGCGGCTGCGCCGGCTATATCGGCCTCGATAACCGTAAGGCGGGGCGTACCGCGGCCTGGGCGCTATCCCGTTTGTGCCAACAGCCGGGCAAGATTGGCATTCTGCTGGGCGATCACCGTTTTCTCTGTCAGGAAACCTCGGAGATCAGCTTCCGCTCCTATTTCCGTGAAAAAACCAGCGGGTTCACGATTCTGGAACCGCTGCGCTGTCATGAGGACGATCGCCTGGCTGAACAGGCCACGCGCGATCTGCTGGCAAACCATCCCGATCTCGTTGCGCTGTATGTGCCCAGCGGCGGCGTGGAAGGGGTGGTTAACGCCTTGCTGGCGGAAAAGCAGCGCAGCCACCGGCTGCTGACCGTGGTGTGTCACGGTCCCATTGCCAGCGCACAGCGTGCGTTGCTGGAGGGCGTGGTGGAGGTGTTTATCTGGCACCGGATGGCAACGCTGGCAGCGGGGATCACCGGGGCGATTGCCGAGGATTTTGACAGCCAGGCGCGCGGCAATCAGCAACGCTATCTGCCGTTCGAACTGATGACCTTAGAAAACTTCTGAGTGCCGAAAAAATGATACCGCCACGGCCTGCCCGTGACGGTTGACCAAGAGGCTAGCGAGTCCAGGCGTCTTCCCGACCCGTAGCGACGCTTTAACGCATTATCGTTCCCCGTCTCGCGCCGTGCTCCAGTACCGTATGATGCATTACGTCTTATCAGAAACCGACGCTGCGCAGATAGTGCAGGCTGGCGGTGACATCTTTTAAGCTGCCCGCCACATCGCGCGGATCGCGCTCCTGTTCGATGGTGATCCAACCTTGCCAGCCCAGCTCGGCGAGCAGGGCTCTCACCGCCGGGTAATCGACATCGCCACTGCCCAGTGGACACATCACGCCCGCGGCACAGGCGCTGAAGAAATCCTGTTGCTGTTTGATGGCCGTTTCAAATACTGCCTTATTCACATCTTTAAAGTGCAGATAGTCGATGCGGTCGGCATATTTTCGTAACCAGGTCACCGGATCTAATCCGGCGTAATAGAGGTGGCCGGTATCGAGGCACAGTCCGGCTTCGGCCGCCGGGATATCACTGGCGATACGATCGATTTCATCACCAAACTCAATAAACCCGCCCGCATGCGGATGGATCACCGGCCGCACGCCATATTCCTGCCAGGCAATGCGGCTCAGCTCGCGGATATTGGCGACCATGCGCTGCCAGTCGGCTTCCGGCAGGCGTTTGGCACGATCCGACTGGCCGGCACAGCGGGCGCGCTCTGCGTCGCCGAAGTCGATGATCACCAGGTAAGGCGGTGGCACGTCGCTGTCCGCACTGCTGACCGGGACCTTTTGCAGATTGGCGCAAATGGCATGGGTCAGTTCCACCATCTTGCTGAAGTTGGCTTCGGACATCAGGTCATCAAACAGCGTGCCGGCCACCAGCGACAGCTGATGGCTTTCCAGCGCCTGCTTAAGGGCCACAGGATCGGTTGGAAGGTAGCCCCACGGACCGAGTTCAATGCTGCGGTAGCCCGCTTCACGCGCTTCGGTCAGCACTTTATTCCACGGTGGCAGGAACGGGTTTTTAGGATCGTCGACGCCCCAGCTGCAGGGGGCATTAGCGATTGAATAGGTTCGTGTCATTATTCTGTCCTGTAAGGAAAAGAGTCTTAATGAAACGAGCCTATTTTATATGGAATCAATTTTCCATTTAAAGAATAAATGAAATATTGATTCTTTGAAGTCCATCATAGTTTGATAGGTTATGATGGTAATTTGATAGAAAATGATAGATTTATTGGTGGCCGGTGCCTTTCGCTTAGCGCAGATGTGAACGCCTGAGCTGAAGCTGGTCGTGATGCTGGTATTGCCGTGGCTCGCTGTCAGGTGCGGTCAGACGAAAAACCGCCTCCTGCAACATATCGCTCAACGGCTGAGCGAAGGTCGTGAGCTGATAACGGCTGGAGCCTGCCAGCTCGATATTGTCATAACCGACGATGCCTAAGTGATGATCGGGCGCGGTGCTGGCCAACGCATCCAGCACGCCAATGGCAAGGATATCGTTCTCGCAGAACATCGCCTCAGCCCAGGCCTGTTGCGGGGTGGACGTCAGGTATTGATGATAAGCGTTATAGCCGCTGGCCCGGTTGTAATGGTTGGCCTTCAGCAGCGTAATCCCGGCTTCAGCCACGCCAAGTTCCACCAGCCGATCGCGATAGCCTTCGAACCTTAACAGCTGGGTGGATTCGGTATCCGGGCCTTTCATATAACTGAAACGCCGGTAGCCCTGCTGATGGAGGAGGTCGGCGGTGTGATAGCCGGCCTGATAGCCATCGGTATTGATAATCTGAATGTAGGGATTGTCATCGTTGCGGCAAAGTTGAACCAACGGAATGCGGTGAATATCGCGGGCGAGGGCGATCAGCTCATCGCTCAACAGCGTGCCGAGAAACAGTAAGCCATCAACCTGCAGCTGATCGGCCAGCGTCAGCACCGCTTCTTCGCTTTTTTGCGCGCTGATATTGATCAACAGCGCCATATACCCCCGCAGCTGCAGCTGCTGAGTCACCTGATCCAGCAAGGTCAGCAGGTTGGGATTGAGCATTTCATCGACCACCACACCAATCAGATGCGAGCTTCGCTTCGACAAACTTCGCGCCAGCAGGTTAGGGCGGTAACCCAAATCTTTCGCCGCCTGCTGCACCCGCGCCATGGCGGTTTCCGAGATCGACGCGCCATCGGTGAATGCCCGTGATACGGTCCATTTAGACACGCCAGCGCGTTTCGCCACATCGCTGGCGGTGACCTTACGTGCAAGAGGCTGGTGGGGCATTTTTTCGCTCATTGTCTCTGCTCATTTACAACCAGGACACCAGTGTAATGCACAATGCGATCCGCTTTATGCAACCGGGTGCAAAAAAGTTGATTACTGTGATCGGGTCGCTGTATTCATCATGCTGGCGTTTACTTCTTTCCCATCCTCCCGGAAAGTCAGGCCGTTATCTGCGCTGTTTACCCACATTTGCACCCGGTTGCACTGTTCATTTTGCACCCGGTTGCAAACATCAGCGGAGAGTCTCTTACCCCGTATAAACCCGATAAAAGAGGTCGTTATGTTGAATGGAGAGAAAAAAATTGCCCGTCCGCTGCGCTGGGCGATGGTTGGCGGTGGCAGATTAAGCCAGGTCGGGTATAAACACCGCGGCGGTGCGCTACGTGATAACACTGCGTATCAGCTGGTGGCAGGTGCCTTTGATATTGATGCGCCGCGCGGACGTGATTTCGGCGTCAACATTGGCGTGGAGGCCAGCCGTTGTTATGACAGCTATCCGGAAATGTTTGCTGAAGAGGCGAAGCGCGCCGATGGCATTGAAGTGGTGACCATCGCCACGCCAAACGGCACGCATTACGAGATCACCAAAGCCGCGCTGAATGCCGGGCTGCATGTGATTTGCGAAAAGCCGCTGTTCTTCACCAGTGCCGAAGTAAAAGAAGTGAAGCAGCTGGCCGAAGAGAAGGGGCTGATCGTTGGCGTCACCTACGGCTATTCAGGCCATCAGATGCTGCTGCAAATGCGCAAAATGATCGCGCAGGGGGATATTGGCGACGTGCGCATGGTGGAATTGCAATATACCCACGGTTTCAGCGCCAATGACAGCGCCGACAAATTCTCCGATGCCCAGAAATGGCGGGTGGATCCGAAGATTGCCGGGCCAAGTTTTGTGTTGGGCGATCTCTCCACCCATACCTTCTATATCTCGCAGCTGGTGCTGCCGGAGCTAAAGCTGCAATCGTTGCTGTGCGACCGGCAGAGCTTTATCTCCTCCCGCGCGCCGCTGGAGGATAACGCCATGGTGCTGATGCATTATCACGGTGGCGCGGTCGGCCGCTTGTGGACCTCGGCGATTAACGCCGGTTCGATGAACAGCCAGTTTATTCGCGTGGTGGGATCAAAGGCCAGCCTGCAATGGGGCGATTACCAGCCAAACGAACTGGTGTATGAAGTTCAGGGTCAGCCGAACCAAGTGATGCACCACGGCATGCCGTATCTGGATGAATCGGCCATAGCCGACGATCGTCTGGGCGCGTTGCACACCGAAGGCCTGATTGATTCCTGGTCGAATATCTATCTGAAGTTTGCCGTCGCCATTGATGCGAAACAGCGTGGCGATGAGGCTGCGCTGGCTGAAATGGTCTATCCGGGTATTGATGCGGGGCTGGACGGCGTGCGTTGGGTGGAGAACTGCGTGCGCTCGGCGGACAGCGGCGCGGTGTGGGTGAACTTCGAGTAAGGTAAACAGGGCGGATTGCTCCGCCCTTAACAGCTTAACCTGGGTAGATTCCCCGGTCTTTACGGGCCATCAGAATGCGTTCGCAGGCCACGATATAGGCAGCGGTACGCAGGCTGCACGATTTCTCGCTGGCTTTATCCCAGACGTGGATCATCGCTTCGGTCATGATTTTATCCATACGATCGTTGATCTCACTTTCGCTCCAGAAGAAGCTGGCCATATCCTGCACCCATTCGAAGTAACTGACCGTTACGCCGCCGGCATTACAGATGACATCCGGCACCACGGTGACGCCGCGTGATGTCAGCATATCGTCCGCATCCGGATAGGTCGGGCCGTTAGCGCCTTCCAGCACCAGCTTACAGCTGAGGATCTCAGCGCGCTCACGGGTGATCTGTCCTTCCAGCGCAGCAGGGATAAGAATATCCATTTGCGTGGACCAGAACGCTTCGCTGGCAATTTCTTCCGCGCCAGGGAAGCCCGCAATATTTTTGTTGCTGGCCTGCCACTCGCTGAGTGCGGTTAAATCGATGCCATTGGCGTTGAATAAGGTCGCGGAGTGATCCTGAATCACCACCACACGCGCACCCGCCGCCACAAACAACCGTGCGGCTTCACTGCCAACGTTACCGAAGCCCTGAACGGCGATTTTCGCGCCTTCAATTTCGATGCCGGACCGGCGGGCAACTTCACGGCCGGTAATATACACGCCACGGCCGGTGGCCTTTTCACGGCCTAACGAACCGCCGAGGTGGATAGGTTTGCCGGTGACAACCCCGGTAATGGTGGTGCCGTGATTCATGGAATAGGTATCCATCATCCACGCCATCACTTTTGCATTGGTGCCGACATCCGGCGCAGGAATGTCTTTCTGCGGTCCAATAATCAGCCCGATTTCGCTGGTATAGCGACGGGTCAGACGTTCCAGTTCACCTTCGGACAGTTTAAAAGGATCGACACGAATGCCGCCTTTGGCACCGCCATAAGGCAGGTTTACCGCAGCACACTTAATGGTCATCCAGGCTGACAGCGCCATCACTTCATTCAAATCGACGTTAGGGTGATAACGCACGCCGCCTTTACCCGGTCCGCGGGAAAGGTTGTGCTGCACGCGGAAACCTTCGAAGTGGCGGATGCTGCCATCGTCCATCTGCAGCGGGATATCAACAATCAGCGCGCGTTTAGGATGGCGGAGTGTATCAATCCAGCGGGTAAGGTCGCCGAGGTAAGGGGCGACGCGGTCGATTTGCTGCAGGTAGGTAGACCAGGCCGTTGTGCTGCCTTCTGAAACGTAAGATAGCTTATCCATAACAAACCTTTCATTAATTAGTTATATGTACTGCGAAACCAGCGAGTGGTTAGTTGATACGACTTCTTCGCGACAGAATCTACCACTAAAACGACGTTTCCAAATCGTTAATTTAGTGTGAAATTTGTGGTTGGGGCCGGGTTTGGCAGGGCAGAAGCGAATAAATACTTACCCGCGAGGGCAGTTAAACAGAGAAGGTGAGAATTATTCTCATAGTTATGCAGTAAAAGTGCATAGTCGCCGCTTTGGCTTTATTTATCAGAACTTTGAATGCGATCAAATTATGCAATTTGAGGAAAGGGCTCGGACAACAATTTGTCGGAGAAGGGTCAGGACCGCAAATGACTGAAGTGATGGACACATTTCTTGTTACATTATAACAGCCATTTTTTTGCCGCTGCGTTAAACTCCGCCTTCTTTACTTTGTCTGACATTCTGCTAACGCATTTCTGTGGCAGTTTTCAGAACACTTACGCTCTGTTCCTGGCATGACATTCACCGGCATTAATGAAGAACCAGATGAAAAAACTGCATTTTCTGACCCAACACCGGGTCTGTTGTTTTATTGCTTTATACATTGGGATCCTGCTTAACCTACCGATCTTTTTCCGCCGTTTCCACCAGTTGCAGCATGACGCGATCCTGTCGACAGGCATCGAGCTGGTGGCCGCGTTTATGCTGGTCCTGTTTACCACCTTGCTGTTATCAATGACCGGGCGCTGGCTGTTCAGAATACTGACCACGCTGCTGGTGGTGTTCTCGGTTGCTGCCAGCTATTACATGATCTTCTTCAATGTTGATATCGGCTACGGCATTATCGCCTCGGTGATGGCTACCGACAGCCTGGACCTTTCGAAAGAGTCCGTTGGCTGGCACTTTATGGTGTGGGTGGTACTGGTGAGCGTCCTGCCGGTATTGATGTTATGGCTGACGCCGATGCCGGAAGCCTCGTTGCGCATAAAAAACGGCAAGGCGTTTCTGCGTCGTGCTGGGGTGATGCTGGCTGCGGCTGCCTGTTGCTGGGTGCCGCTGAAAGTGATGGGTGACCACCAGGATCAGCAGGATAAACAAAACAACCGCATGATGGCCAGCTATGGCGGCGTGGTTGCCGGAACCTACTCCCCGTCCAACTGGCTTTCGGGTATGGGGCTGCTGGCCTACAGCAGCTGGAGCCAGGCCGAGGACAGCCGCAATCTGTTCGACCCTGCGGCCCACTTCACCTATACGCCACCGAAGGACGTGAAGGATCTGTACGTGGTGTTTGTGATTGGTGAAAGTGCCCGTCGCGATCATATGGGGCTTTACGGTTACGACCGGGATAACACGCCGAATCTGGATAAAGAGCCAAACCTGGCCGCATTGCAGGGCTATTCCTGCGACACCTCAACCAAGCTTTCGCTGCGTTGTATGTTTGTCAGAGAAGGCGGCGCGTCTGAGGCACCTCAGCGCACGCTGAAAGAGATGAACGTGTTCTCGGTATTGAAAAAGCAGGGCTTCTCGTCAGAACTGTTCTCAATGCAGAGCGAGGCGTGGTTCTACAACAAAGTGATGGCGGATGATTATGCGCTGCGCGAAACCATCCAGTCTGAGAAGCGTAATGTCGGCAAGCCGATTGATGATATGGCGCTGGTTAACGAGCTTAAAGACTCCATCGATCGCCATCCGCAGGGCAAACATCTGGTGATCCTGCATACCAAAGGCTCGCACTATCTTTACACCGAACGCTATCCACGCTCGTTCGCGCGCTACAAGCCGGAGTGCCAGGGCATTGATGACCAGTGTTCTACCGAAGAAATGGTCAATTCCTACGATAACAGTCTGCTGTACACAGACCACGTATTGGAACAGGTGTTCAACCAGCTGCGGGACAAAAACGCGATTGTGTTTTATGCCTCGGATCACGGCGAATCCATCTCGAAAAATATGCACTTCCACGGCACACCGCGTGATGTCGCGCCGATGGCACAGCGCAGCGTTCCGATTATGGTATGGGCCTCGGATAAGTTCCTGCAACAGCCTGACAACGCCACGGCTTTCCAGCAGTTGAAAAAGCTGGCGAAGGATAAAACCCCGGTGTTCCACGAGAAGCTGTTCGACAGCATCCTCGGGTGTATTGGCTATACCTCGCCAGACGGCGGCATCAACGAATTACGCAACTGGTGCCACGTTAACCCGTAAGCCACACGCGTCACGTTAATCCGTCATTTTAAGGGAGGCCTCCGGGCCTCCCTGACTTTTTCATCGCGGTAAAATGTGTCTTAATCCTTTGTTATACGCTTTTAGTCACCTGTCGTTGATTATTTGCTGCATGAAGAGTGAGCAAACAACGGGGCTAAACGCGATCCTTTCGCCGATAGCTTTGCCTGAACCGGCACAAGCGGGTATTCTACTGCCCATATTTACTGTGACAGTATCAATTGAGGTCGACATGATTATTAAACCACGCATCCGTGGCTTTATCTGTGTTACTGCCCATCCGGCGGGTTGCAAAGCTAACGTTGAAAAACAAATCGAGTACGTGACCAGCCACGGCAAAATTGCCAATGGTCCGAAAAAGGTACTGGTGATTGGTGCTTCAACCGGTTACGGCCTTGCTGCCCGTATCTCTGCGGCGTTCGGTTGCGAAGCCGATACGCTGGGCGTGTTCTTTGAACGTGCTGGCGAAGAAACCAAACCGGCTACCGCTGGCTGGTACAACTCTGCCGCCTTTGAAGAGCTGGCTGAAGCGAAAGGCCTGTATGCAAAAAGCATCAACGGCGACGCTTACTCTGACGCCGTGAAGCAGAAGACTATTGAGCTGATCAAACAGGACCTGGGTCAGGTTGACCTGGTGGTTTACAGCCTGGCGTCTCCACGTCGTACTCACCCTAAAACCGGTGAAGTGTTCAACTCAACGCTGAAGCCAGTGGGTAAGACCCTGACCACGCGCGGCCTGAACACCGACAAAGAAACCATCTCCGACATCACGCTGGAAC
The DNA here is from genome assembly GCF_004551645.1 of Erwinia sp. QL-Z3. Taxonomy (NCBI): domain Bacteria; kingdom Pseudomonadati; phylum Pseudomonadota; class Gammaproteobacteria; order Enterobacterales; family Erwiniaceae; genus Erwinia; species Erwinia sp. QL-Z3. Next base: position 3,860,949 of record NZ_CP037950.1, on the reverse strand, counting down.
CGGCAACGCAGGAAGAGATCGACGGTACTGTTGCGGTTATGGGTGGTGAAGACTGGCAGATGTGGATTGACGATCTGAAAGCCGCAGGCGTTCTGGCTGATGGCGCGAAGACCACTGCCTTTACCTACCTGGGCGAGCAGATCACCCATGACATCTACTGGAACGGCTCCATCGGGGAAGCGAAGAAGGATCTGGACAAGCGCGTTCTGACCATTCGTGACACCCTGGCGGAAAAAGGCGGCGACGCGCGCGTTTCCGTGCTGAAAGCGGTCGTGACTCAGGCGAGTTCTGCCATCCCAGTGATGCCGCTGTATCTGTCATTGCTGTTTAAAGTGATGAAAGAGAAGGGTACGCACGAAGGCTGCATAGAGCAGGTTTACGGCCTGTTCAAGGACAGCCTGTACGGCGCATCGCCAATTCTGGATGACGTCGGCCGTCTGCGCGCGGACTACAAAGAGCTGACCCCAGAAGTGCAGGATGAAGTGGTAAAACTGTGGCCAACGGTGACCAACGAAAACCTGAACGAAATCTCTGATTTCGTCGGCTACAAAACCGAATTTATGCACCTGTTCGGTTTCGGCCTGCCGGGCGTGGACTACGATGCTGACGTTAACCCAGACGTTAAGATCAAAAATCTGGTGCAGATGTAATTCCTGTTCTGCATGCATAAAAAAGCCTGTCTTCGGACAGGCTTTTTTTTGGCTTAAACGTTTCCCTGGCAGGCGACAACAGGAAACTTCCGATGGTGTTGCCGCTGTATTTCGTCAGTCCGTTCAGCCCGCCACGGCAAGCGGTTCAAGCATGCTCGCCATCGCCTTGAGGTTTGCCGAACCATTGCCTTTTCGCCAAATCAGCCAGATATCCAGATGCCCACGATCGTCAGCCACTGGCCAGGCCATCACGCTGTCTCTGCCTGGCATATTCTCCAGCATACTCTTCGGGATCATCGCCAGGCCGGCACCGGCACTGACGCACGCCACGATGCCATGATACGACTCCATCTCGAAAATTTTGCCTGGCGCGGCGTTATCCAGCGCAAACCAGTTTTCAAACAGCCGCCGGTAAGAGCAGTTGGCGCGAAAAGCATAGATCGTCGAGCCGTTGATATCGGCTGCGCGGCTCACCGGCGGATGATTTAGGGAGGAGATCAGCACCATCTCTTCAGCGAAGGCCGCCACGCCTTCCAGCTGTGGGTGCTTCGGCGGCCCATCAATAAACACCGCGCTGAATCGGCCAGACAGCAGGCCATCGGTCATATCGCCAGACGGACCGGTGGAGAGATCCAGTTCCACCCCTGGCCACGCCTGATGATAGCGGGCGATCAGCGGAGGAAGGCGAACGGCGGCGGTGCTTTCGATGGCGCCCAGGGTGAAAATCCCGGCGGGATGCTGACTGGAGACCCGCTCACGGGCTTCCTCGGTCAGGGCCAGAATGCGGATGGCGTAATCCAGCAAGGTTCGGCCCGCGTCAGTAATATGCAGGCGTAACTTCTCGCGGCTGAACAGCATCACCCCGAGTTCGTCCTCCAGCTGGCGTAAGCGCGTGGAGATATTTGACGGCACGCGATGCAGTCGCTCAGCGGCAGCGGTAACGCTCCCTTCCTCCGCGATGGCGCGGAACACTTCCAGCTGGGTCAGATCCATAACATTCTCAATATGAGTAAGATATTTTCATTATTATTCATTTTTAAAGAAAGCTCCGCAAGCCTATGATGATGACATCAAGGTAATCCCTTTGCTTCGGGCAATGATGCCCACGGATCAGGAGAATTTTATGAACGCAACTACAGGTGCAGTCTCACGCAATCCCTTTACTGGCGACGTGTCACGTAACACGCCTTTTGCCTCCGCAGCCGATGTCGATACGGCGCTGCAGCAGACCTGGTCCGCTTTCCAGGGCTGGCGCGTCACCGATATCTCCGCCCGCAGCGCGCTGTTGCGGAATATCGCTGGCGGCCTGCGTCAACATGCCCGCGAGCTGGCAGAGATGATGACCGATGAAATGGGTAAGCCGGTGACGCAAGGTCTGGCTGAAGTCGAAAAAAGCGCGCGTCTGTGCGAATGGTATGCCGAGCAGGGCCCGGAATTCCTCAAGCCTGAGCCGACGCTGGTTGAGAACAATAAAGCCTTTGTGCAGTATCTGCCGCTGGGCCCGATTCTGGCCGTAATGCCGTGGAACTTCCCGGTCTGGCAAGTGCTGCGTGGCGCGGTCCCTATCATCTTGGCAGGTAACAGCTACCTGTTGAAACCTGCACCAAACGTGATGGGCTCAGCACTGCTGCTGCAATCGGTGCTGACTGCAGCCGGCGTGCCGGAAGGCTTGTTCAAAGTAGTGAATGCCGATAATGACGCGGTGGCTAAAATCATTAACGATCGCCGTGTTGCTGCGGTGACCTTAACGGGCAGCGTGCGTGCGGGTGCGGCAATTGCCGGTCTGGCGGGTGCGGCAATCAAGAAAAGCGTGCTGGAGCTGGGCGGTGCCGATGCCTTTATCGTACTGGCCGATGCCGACATTGATGCAGCCGTAAAAGGGGCAATTTCAGGCCGTTTTGCCAACAGCGGACAAATCTGTATTGCCGCGAAACGCATCATCGTTGAATCTGCGGTCTTCGAGGAGTTCCGTGACAAGTTTGTCGCCGCGGTAAAAGCGATGAAAGTGGGCGATCCGCGCGAAGAAGACACCTATATCGGCCCAATGGCGCGCTTCGATCTGCGTGATGAGCTGGATTCTCAGGTGCAGGCAACGCTGAAAGAAGGGGCCGAGTGCCTGTTAGGCGGCCATGTGATCCCAGGCGAGGCCAACTTCTATGCGCCGACCGTGTTAAGCAACGTGAAGCCCGGCATGACCAGCTTTAAGCAGGAGCTGTTTGGCCCGGTCGCCTCGCTGATTGTGGCCAAAGACGCCGCTGATGCCATTGCGATGGCTAACGACTCTGAGTTCGGCCTGGGCGGCAGCCTGTGGAGCAAGGATCTGGAAAAAGCACGCGAACTGGCGGGCCAGATTGAAACCGGCGGCGTGTTTATCAACTCGCCAAGCTTCTCGGATCCCCGTGTGCCGATTGGTGGCGTAAAGCACAGCGGATTTGGTCGTGAGCTGTCCCACTTCGGTATCCGCGAGTTCACCAATGCTCAGACGGTGTGGCAGGAAGCATAAATCGTTTTGTTAACGCGATGTAAGCCGGTGGATGCCCGTCCATCGGCTTTTTTTCGGCGTTTGAATCACTTAATGTCACATTTACAAACACAAAGTCATTAAGTTAACTAACCTTTTACAGTCGGGCACGTCGGCTTTTCCCTTCGCCGTGCACATTTTGTAAAAGGAGCCTGTGAATGTCATCTCATGCACCATCCCGTAATTCCGCCCTGGCTGTTGCCCTTTATTCGCTGTTGAATCCCGTGCCTCTTGGCTTTTTTGTTGCCGCCTGGATGTTCGATATTATTTATATCTACAGCACGGAGATCGTCTGGACCCGGGCCGCCAGCTGGCTGATTGCTTTTGGTCTGGTGATCGCCATTATCCCCCGTCTGATCAATCTGGTTCAGGTGTGGGTGGGGCATTCCTATCCGCAGGGATCGGCAATCAAAATTCATTTCTGGGCCTGGCTGCTGGCGATTGTGCTGGCGGTATTCAACGCCTTTGTTCACAGCCGTGATGCCTTTGCCGTCGTGCCGACTGGCGCAATCCTTTCCACGCTGGTGGTGCTACTGCTGCTGTTTGCGAATGTTCAGCTGGCTTTACGTACCCGCACTCAGGAGGTTTTATGATCCCTAAATCACTGATCCTCTCGTTGCTGGCCGTCTCAATTACCCTGGTCATTTCAGGCTGTGATGATGGCGCGAAAATCGATCCCTCCCGGCAGACCGGGGCAAATCCTGAACTTCCGGCAGCCAAAAACTTCCTGATCCCGCCGATGCAGGTGCCTGCGGGTGCCGCGTGGAAAGAGGGCGAAAAGCCAAAGGTGGCGGAAGGGCTGAACATCGAGAAAATTGCCGACGGCCTGCAACATCCACGGCAGCTTTATACTTTGCCGAACGGCGATATTCTGGTGGTTGAAGGCAGCGGGCCAAAAGCGCCGACCACCCAGCCAAAACAGCTGATCACCGGCCTCATTAAAAATGCGTCCGGCAAAGGCGGTGCGGGCGGCAACCGGATCACGCTGCTCAGAAACAGCAACGGCGATGGGAAAACCTGGGAAAAACACGTTTTCCTCGAAGGTCTTTATTCGCCGTTTGGTATCCAGCTGATTGGCGACAACCTGTATGTCGCCAACGCCGATGCGATTCGAAAATATCCGTATAAAAGCGGGGAAACGAAGATCGGTGACGCCGGCACCGAGCTGACCGAGCTGCCGGGCGGCCCAATCAATCACCACTGGACCAAGTCGCTGCTGGCCAGCCCGGACGGCAGTAAGCTGTATGCGGGGATTGGCTCCAACAGTAACATTACCGAGAACGGCATTGGCGCTGAATACCGCCGCGCGGACATTCTGGAAGTCGATGTTGCTTCCGGTGCCAGCCGTATTTACGCCAGCGGATTGCGCAATCCAACCGGTCTGCAATGGGAACCGAAAACCGGCAAGTTGTGGGCGATCGTCAACGAACGTGACGAGATCGGTGCCGATTTAGTGCCGGACTATATGACCTCAGTGCAGGAGGGCGGTTTCTACGGCTGGCCTTACAGTTACTACGGCCAGCATATCGACCAACGCGTCAGCCCGCAGCGTCCGGACCTGGTCGCCAAAGCGCTCAAGCCAGATTATGCCCTGAGTTCGCACGTAGCCCCGCTGGGATTGTGGTTCTACCAGGGCGATAACCTGGCAGACTATCGCGGTGGCGCCTTTATCAGTGAACACGGCAGCTGGAACCGTAAACCGTTGAATGGCTATCAGGTTGTCTGGGTTGCCTTTAAAGACGGCAAGCCGGTGGGCCAGCCTAAACCGGTGGTGACCGGATTCCTGACTGATGACCAGAAAGAGGTGCGCGGGTTGCCTGTCGGGCTAACCATGGATCGGCAGGGGGGATTACTGATTGCGGATGATGCCGGCAATGTGGTCTGGCGGGTAACCGCCGCAGCGAAACCCTGAGGATCTGGCGGCCCGTGCAAAGCGTTAAACGCGGGTCGATTTTCTGATTTTATAAAGCCGGTGGAGATAATCCCCGGCTTTTTTAGTGGCTGATTTGACTTCATCGCCTGGCAGTTCACCCCGTTGGCCTTGCTGTCGAGAATCTGATGCTCCGCCAGGGTGATTAAATCAGGTCAGACTCTTTGATTTTATCTAACCCAATTTCTTGCAGGTCGATATCGTAAATTTCGGCTTGCTGTTGCACCAGCGTGATGACCCGATGGAATGCCGAGAGATAACCGGTCTGAAAATCCTCATTACGGGTGCCTGTCGAAGCAACCTGCTGAGCCTTAGCATCCAGAGCCAGTTCGCTAAGCGCTTCTCCGAGTGTGGCAACCAAAGCTTCATATGCATTGAATTCCATTATTTACGCTCCTTAAGAATGTCTTTGGCAATCGACATATAAGCTTCATGTCGTTTAACATCTTGCTGCCAGTGATGCATTAAGTTTTCCTGATGCTGCGATGTTAAAGTATCCCAGCGCGGTACGTGAACTTTCCGCTTTATCGGATCATTCAAATACTCGGTGTGTTCAGTTATTTGCTTTGCATGCTTACTGATTGCTTTATCCAGGTTTTGGTCAGGTAACTTAGAGTACTGTTCATATTGCTTTGGGTATCGTTGTTTAGCTGCATTAGCCAGCGAATTCGCAGTGAGGACATCAGACTTAGCTAGCTTAGATAACCGTTCAGCCTCACTCAACGTACTTAATCGACCAAGTCCAAGTCCAGCTGCCACTGAGGCGATAGCAATCGCCGTACCAGCAGTGTTGCTATTCAGCACCTGCTTATAACCTGCCGGAGCATCTCCTCCAAGTTGTTGAGCTGTTTTGGAAAAATCTTCAGTGTTCCCATTATATAGACCTCCAGCAGCCAATAAGCGACCTGCTGCTTTACTGTTTATTGTCCTTGCAGTCTGTGCATGTTGCTTTGGTTCTGCACAGTAATTGCCATGATGGATACGTTCAGTCGGTGAGGCCTTAATACCACCTCGTCTGATAACCGCATCGTTGTAACCATCAATAACTTCGCAGACAAACCATTCGTGATACCGGTTCGGGGCTTCACAAACCAGATTACCTTTATCATCAACATAAAAAGGATTGTTGTAAGGACTCCAATCCTCCATAAAGTTAATGCCTATCAGCCAGCCTATTTGAAGAGATTCTTTGACGGTATCGTAAACCTGATCGCTGTATCCTGCTTGAGCGGGTTGCCAGGTTTGAGGGTTAGAAAATAAACGCGTTGGTAATTCGAAGGACCAGAAATGGCTGTAGTGGTTTTGATTAAGGTCATAATACTTCTTTGTCTGATCCATTGCTCTGTCAGGCGATAAAATGAAAGGGTAATCCTCGGGGGTTAACTCCCATTCAAGATCGCTATATCTATAAAGTAAAAACATACGGCACCTGCTAATCCTTGCGGGTGAGATTGAACGAATTTTCATCCTATCTCATTTCTGACTTAACTAAAAATCCACCCCTTCGCGTGCTCTACCTATCTGATAATTAACATCAAAAAAGGAAGGTGTGCAGGTGAGCTATCCGGCGGCCCGTGCCAAGCGTTAACAAATTAGCTTGTGATCAAGATATATCATAGATATATTTTAGCCCAAGCCAGTTGGCGCGTAATCACGGGTTCGCCACCCCATTTGGGAGAATGATCTTGTCTGAGTTCGCTGAAAAAAGTCGTCGCATCCCGCGCCGCGTAAGAAATGAACTGCGTTTTCGCCCGTTAGAAGTGGTCTCGAAGGAATTTATTGCCGGCAACTTCTACCGCATCGAATTTGGTGGCGAAGCCCTTGAAGGCTTCACTTCGCAAGGTTTTGATGATCACATTAAAGTCTTTTTCCCCGATCCTAAGACCGGTGAGTTTCACCTGCCGGAAATCACCGAGGATGGCGTGGTGTGGAAAGACGGCGTCCGGCCGGTCGCGCGTGATTACACGCCGTTGTTCTTTGATGGCCAGTCAACGCTGACGCTCGATTTCTATCTTCATCAGTCCGGCGTGGCCAGCGACTGGGCGGCGAAAGCGCAACCGGGCGACAAGCTGGCGGTCGGCGGCCCACGCGGTTCGCTGGTGGTGCCAGAGGATTATGATTTCCAGCTGTATGTCTGCGATGAAACCGGGCTTCCCGCCTTTAAGCGCCGTCTGGCAACAATGAGCGGCAGCAAGATTAGGCTGTTTGCCTGGGCTGATGAAGCCACCGGCACAGCATACCTGCCAGAGTTGGACGGGGTTGACGTCTGCTGGTTAGGCAGCGGCAACATGAATACCGCAATCGCCACGGATTTGATCGGCAAGCTGGATCAGATTGCCTTGCCAGATGAAGACTATTTTATCTGGCTGACCGGTGAGGGCGCAGCCGTCAAACTGCTGAGCGATTACTTTACCGGCCAACGGCAAAAAGAAGCCGACTTTGTGCGCGCGGTCGCTTACTGGCATCAGAAATAAGCACATGAAACTCTCCCCGCAATCGCCTCAGGATCCGGCCCAGCAGGAAGCCTGTGCCAAAGTACGCAGAAAACGGCGCGAAAAAATGCTGGATGCCAGCGATATCCGGCTGCTGATCCTGCACTTTATCGCGCAGGGTGCAGCGCATGGCTACGAGCTGATAAAGTCGATTGAGGAGCTATCGAAAGGCGAGTATTCGCCCAGCCCGGGCATCATCTACCCCAATCTGACGCTGCTGGAAGAGATGGACTGCATTCGGGTTAAGGATCCGCAGGCCGCGCGCAAGGCGTATGCTCTGGAGAAGGAAGGGGAACGCCAGCTCGAACAGGCTAAGGATAGCCTGCAAGCCATCATCGGCAGGCTGACCTCGATGGCGGTGCTGGTCAATAACCGCAGCATTCCGGAAATTGAGCGTGCCATTCATAATATGAAAATGGCCCTCAACACCCGCTTGTCCCATCCCGAGCTTTCCCAAGCCACGCTGTATGACATTATCGATGCGCTGGATGAAGCGGCCAAAAAGATTGAACGCAGCTGATTGTGGTCATGCCAATCATCAACGGTTAAGGGGTGAAATAAACCCTTAACCAGCCCTAATGTTACCGGTAACTATGCCGATAAATGTGATTTGTGTCACATTTAACAGGGTGCTGATATGTCAGTTTTCAACCGCATTAAAACCTCCTCTTTCCTGCTGTGTAGCATTGTCGCCTTCGGGGCATTACAGCTTATTGCAGGTGCTCTCTTTCTCTCTTCCCTTAGCGACAATAAAGACAGTTTTGAAACAGCCAGTTCGGCAAACGACAAGGTAATGGCGTTAACCAACGCCTGGTATGCGTTGAACGCCGCGCGCGCCGACAGCAATCGCGTCCTGATCTGGCTGCAGAAAGACGGGCCATCAAGCAGCAAAATCGAAGGCATGGTGCAGCATGGCAAAGAACAGATTGCGCTGGCAGACCGTTGGTTTAAGGATTACCAGTCAGGTCCGGCCATTCCTGGTCTGGATCCGGCGTTAAACGATCGGTTGGCCGCCACCTATCAGGTTTATTCCACGCAGCTATCGACGTTGATTGGCATTGCCGCTAACCGCGATATGCCGGGTCTGTTTGGGCTGAATATCGCCAACGATCAGCTGGCGATGGAAGCGGACTATAACCACTGGCGCGATGCGATCAGCAAGCTGTCCAAACAGGCGTCGACCCGCAGTAATCAGGCATTTGCCACCATGCTTTGGCTGCTCGGTTCCATTCTGCTGATTGTGGTGTTCTTTATTGGCCTGTGCTGGCGGGTAATGAGCCGGGTGTTAATTCAGCCACTGAACCTGGCGCTGGGCCATATTCGCGCCATCGAGCAGGGCGACCTGACCCAGCCAATTGAGATCGACCGCAGCGCGCGTAACGAAATGGCGCGTTTGCTGGCTGGCCTGCACGGCATGCAGCTGGCGCTGGTGAAAACCGTGGGTAACGTGCGCGCCAGTTCGGACAGCATTCTGACCGGCGTCAGTGAAATTGCCGCCGGTAACAACGACCTCTCTTCCCGCACCGAACAGCAGGCCGCCTCGCTGGAGCAAACGGCAGCCAGCATGGAGCAGATCACCGCTACCGTGAAGCAGAATGCCGATAACTCGCATCAGGCGGCAAAACTGGCGCTGTCAGCGGCGGAAACGGCAGAAAAGGGCGGAGAGATCGTCGATGGCGTAATCAAAACCATCTTCGGGCTGGAAGAAAGCTCGAAGAAAATCGCGGAAATCACCGGCGTGATTGAAAGTATTGCCTTCCAGACCAATATCCTGGCGCTGAATGCGGCGGTTGAAGCGGCGCGTGCCGGGGAAAATGGTCGTGGTTTTGCCGTGGTGGCCGGAGAAGTCCGTAATCTGGCACAGCGCAGTGCTGTCGCTGCCAAAGACATTAACACCCTGATTGCCGAATCGTCCGCGCGGGTGCAGAACGGTTCGAAGCTGGCGGGACAGGCCGAAGACTCGATGCAGGCGATAGTGGTGTCGGTGAAGCAGGTGCGCGACATCATGGACGAAATTTCTTCTGCTTCCGATGAGCAAAGCAAAGGCATCAGTCAGGTGGGGCTGGCGGTGTCAGAGCTGGATCGGGTGACGCAACAGAATGCGGCACTGGTGGAAGAAGCGTCCTCTGCCGCGCAGTCGCTGGAAGAGCAGGCAGCCCACCTTAACAGTGCCGTTGCGGTGTTCCATCTGACGCAGGAAGCGGAACGTAAGGCGGTGTCAGTGAAATCTGTCCCGTTACGCGCGGTAAGGAAACCGGCGATGGCCGTCGCCTCAAACACCAGTGAGAACTGGGAAGCGTTCTGATAGCAACCGGGCTGCCCCTTAACTGGGGCAGCCCGGTAGTGTCGCAGACTCTGGCTACATCGCCCGACCGATGATTGCGGCGTTTTAAATAAAAAAAAACCAGCAGCGTGGCCCTGCTGGTTGGAGAAAATGTGAAGTGTAGAATCCGTCAGCTTATTTTTGCTAAGCGACTGAGCGGGAGGCTGCTTTCTGAATGACCTTTTTTTCCTTCGCGATGCGGCGGTTCAGCTTCATGCGGATTAACGAGCCATACAGCGCCGGGTGATTTAACAGGATCATATTGATCAGGCTGCCGGGCTTCAGGTCGCGTCCCAGGTACTGCACCGCGTCGAGAAGGTATTGCGGTGGGGCGGTATTATCCCAGGCGCAGAGATACATCATCAGCTTGAACTGCTGGATGGCATACAAACGCTTCAGATAGTCGCGGTCAGGATCCTGATCCAACAGCATCAGCAGAATGTTGTATGAGCATAAAAAGGCATCGTAACGCTGACGGTAGAAGCTGTCGTTTTTGGCGCTGTTGGTTAAAGAACCACTTCTTATGCGCTGTTTATAATAGACATTCCGACTGACGAAGGCTTTGCCGCTGCGCAGAAAGGCCTCGACGGTGAAAATATGGTCTTCGTGCAGGCGACGGCTGTAGCGCATGCCGTTGTCGATAATCACCGCGCGTTTCAGCGCATAGTTCCAGGTGGCCGAGGTATAGCTGTCGGTTTCCAGTAACGAAGTGAAAACGGCCCTGGCGGGCATCAGGCCAAAGCGCTGATGGACCATTTTAGGCTGGGTTTTGGCTTCCGCATCATCATCAAACATCACCGAATTAAAGCAGAATATCTCCACATCAGTATGCTGATTGGTCACCCTGTTCAGCTCATCAAAGAAGCCGGCACCCAATACATCATCGGGATCGCAACAGAAGACAAATTCGCCCATCGCCATGCGAATGCCATAGTCACGTGCCTGGCCCAGTCCGCCATTGGGAATGGTAAACACTTTAACGTTACTCAGGTGGCGATAATGCATTTCGACCAGCGCTAACGTATTGTCGGTAGAGCCATCGTTAATAATAATTAATTCATTGGGTGCAGAGATCTGCATCAGGAGAGAATCAATGCACTCCACAATATACGGTGCGACATTATAGGCAGGGATGATTACGGATAGTTTCATTGAAATTCCCATCGGGCTGCGTTGGTTTTAATAATTCTATCAAGCCCTTTACCGTGGAATAAGTCAACTCTTTGTCCCAATGGCCAATGTTAATCAGAGGATTCGCACGGGAGAACGCTATTGCATCATAGCCGCTAATATCTTTACTTAACTTAGGCTGGGCGTAATTCCTGAGGTAAATCCGAAGGCAATGTAAAAAGCAGTAAGGTAATATGATAAAAACGCATAAGAAATAATTTCATATTGTTGTTTTAATTGATATTTTTATTTGTTTATTTTCTCTTATACCTTCCTTTCACGTCGTAAACCCATTTGGTTATTTACCATTATTAAAAACAATCGCCGAAAAAATCATTTGTAAGATTAACATTAGCGAATTCACATCAAAATTAACCTGGTATTGTCGCGGTATCAGGAATAAAGGCCGGGCGTCAACTATAGGAATAAACGGATGTTTACAATTTGTCATTGCTGTGGTGATGTAATGGCCATAAATATAAGAGAGCAACCGACAATGCTGTTTTCTCAAACACACAGGGCTAGAAGCGTAAACCTAATCGAGGTGCAGAATGATCGTCGGCATTTCTAATGATAGTTATCCTGAGAAGCGAACAATTATTGTCGACAATAATGTCGAATATATTAACTTCAAGACCAAAAACGTTTATTACTATATTAATCTTCTTAATATGAAGGTTTTGAAGAAAAGAAAGAACTTTCTCTTTAAACCCCTGAGCATCCAGGACAAGGGGAATGTCGATATATTCCATCTTTTTAACGAGGTAGCGCAGACCGATCGCAAATGGGTGGCCACCTTTGAGACAGAATTACCGCGGGTCCTGCCGCAAAAGAGTGGTGATAAAAGCGACAATTTTCCTGAACTGGATCGCCTGGCGCCGCTGCTGGCCGCCGACAACTGTTTAGCGCTGATTGCGCTTTCCGGTGCGGCTTACAAGATGGAAAGCAAGCTGTTTCTGCGCACGCCTGAGCTGGCAAAGGCGATTCTGGCTAAAACGGTGGTGATGCATCCACCGCAAAAACTCACCCTGGCACACCGCGAAGCGCGCGATCCTTCTCAACCGATTCATTTTGTCTTTATTGGTAATGAGTTTTACCGCAAAGGCGGCGGTGAGGTGGTTCGCGCCTTCAGCGAACTGGTGGAAGAAAACCTGATTAACCCAGAGCAGCTTAAAGTGACGCTGATTGGTGACCTGGAGAAAAAACATAACTACGCGCATGGCCACTATCAGGACGACCCGCTGTTTGCCAGCTACACAGAATCGGTCATTGCCCGCCACGGCTGGATTGAGCATGTCGGCTTTATGCCGAACGATCGGGTACTTAAGCTGTTGCAGCAGGCGGATGTCGGGCTGTTGCCGACCTGGGCTGAGACCTACGGTTTCTCGGTACTGGAAATGCAGTCCTGTGGCTGTCCGGTTATCACCACCAATGTCCGCGCACTGCCGGAGATTAATCCTGAACAGGCGGGCTGGCAGGTCATCAATAGCCTGAATGACGATCTGGATTACAGCGTGAAATCCATTCAGGAACGAAATTATGTCCGTATGCAAACCATCGAACAGCTCAAGGCTATTATCCTGTCGATCTTCGCCGCGCCGGAACAGATTAACCAGAAAGCGAATGCGGCTATTGCAAGAATTAGAAATGAACACGATATATTAGCCTATCAACAACAGCTTCAAATGCTTTACAACCGTTGAAAGCAGGGCGCTAAAGCCCGTGTTGTCAGAATAATTCCTAATAAGCCTCTGTAAAAGAGGCTTTTTTATGCCCAACACCTGCCTCGGACCCCGATCTTACCGTAGCTGCAAAGTATTACCGTACTGAAATAATAACCTGCTATACATTAAATAAATGGGTTTTATTTCTAATGTTTTTTTAGTTAAATTTGTGTTGTCGAATTGTAAGGGTTCGTAAGGATAATATTTATCCATTTGTATACATTGAGAGATGAAAATGATTAACAAATTGACGAGTATCGTTATAGCGATTGTGGGTCTCGCTATGCTTTACATGGGTGGTCAGTTGCTGATGATCGGCGGCTCACCATTTTATGCCATTATGGCAATCGGACTGCTGATTACCGCAGTTGCGCTGTTCAAGAATAAAAAGATTGCCTTAACCATTTACGCCATCCTGATGTGGATTGTTCTGGCGTGGATGATTTTTGAAGTCGGCTTCGACAAATGGCAGTGGATCCCTCGCGGCGATCTGATCGGCCTGATCGGTGTCTGGCTGGCCTTACCCTGGGTGGTTCGTCCGCTGTCGAAAGCACAGAACCCTGCAAACCCTGCCAAATTCCATCCTTTCCTGGGCACCACCGTTATCATCATGATCGCCATTGTGATTGGCCTGATGTTTTACGATCCGTATCCAAAGGAAGGGAACATCACTAACCAGCGTGCGCCAGCAGAGACCGACGTGGCAGGCAACGACTGGGCCGCTTACGGCGGAACCAACAACGGTGCGCGTTTCTCCAACCTGAAGCAGATCACCACTGACAACGTCAGCAATCTGGAAGTGGCCTGGACCTACCACACCGGCGACCTGCGTGATGCGAAAGATGCGTCAGAGTACACGTTCGAAGCCACGCCGCTGAAGGTGAACAACAGCATCTACTTCTGTACGCCACATAATGAAGTGCATGCACTGAACCCGGAAACGGGTGCGCTGAAGTGGAAATATGAGCCAACCAAAGATCGCTCATATCTGCAGCAGCATCAGACCTGTCGTGGCGTGAGCTACTACGAAGCGCCAGAAGCGGCAGCGACCAATGCCGTACAGCCTGCCGCCGTGGCTAACTCTCCAGCCGTTTGCCGTAAGCGTATCTTCAATGCGGCGAACGATGCCAAACTGCTGGCGCTGGATGCCGATACCGGCAAGCTGTGTGCTGATTTTGGTAATAACGGTGTGGTCGATCTGCGTGCCAACATGGGTGAAATCCGTCCGCATGCGCTGATGCAAACCGCAGCACCGCTGGTTGCCGGTAATCTGGTGATTGTGGGTGGTTCCGTGATGGATAACGGCTTCAACGCCGGCAACCCATCGGGCGTTATTCGCGCCTATGACGTGATCACCGGTCGTCTGGTGTGGAACTTCGATCCGGCTAATCCGGAAAACACCCAGCCGATTGCTGCGGGCCAGACCTATCCGCAGGATACGCCGGTTGCCTGGGCCACGCTGAGTGCTGACATTAAGAATGGCCTGGTGTATGTGCCGTTCGGTAATGCATCCCCGGATGAACTGGGTATTGAGCGTGATGCCAACAGCAACACCGAGAAATTCCGTGACACGCTGGTGGCACTGGATCTGAAAACGGGCCAGTTCAAATGGCGCTTCCAGTCCTCTAAACACGACCTGTGGGACCGTGATAATCCCTCCCAGCCGTCGCTGGTAGACATCGATTATCAGGGCAAAAAACAGCCGGTGGTTATCCTGCCAACCAAGACCGGTAACCTGTTTGTGCTGAACCGTCTGACCGGCGAAGCGGTATACCCAATCAATCAGGTGGATGTGTCGACCAAAGGGATTGCCGGTGAGAAGTATTCACCGACTCAGCCAGTGTCTGCGCTGAACTTCCTGCCAGACCCAATCAATGAGAAATCCATGTGGGGCCTGACGCCGTTCGATCAGATGGCGTGCCGCATCGACTTCAAATCTCTGCGTTATGATGGCAACCCATGGACACCGGCAACGGAAGGCGGCTCGATCATCTTCCCTGGCAACATTGGTGTCTTCAACTGGGGTTCTGTCACCGTGGATCCTCAGCGTCAGATCCTGATTGCCTCTCCAGTGCGTCTGGCGTACAAGTACAACCTGATCAAACGCACGCCAGAAACGGCCACTCAGCGTCTGTTCACCAAAGACGGCACGCCTTACTGGAACGAGAACTTCGACGGCGATTACGCAATCCATATCCAGCAGCTCTCTTCCAGCCTGGGTATTCCGTGTATCGCGCCACCGTGGGGCCGTATGGTCGGCGTGGATCTGAAAACCGGTAAAACCGAGTGGCTGCGCCGCGTGGGCACCACCAAAAACCTGAAAACCAGCTTCCTGCCGGGTCGCTTCCCAATTGGTTTCCCAATGGGCATGGTTGCACACGGTGGCCCACTGACCACCGCAGGTGATTTGGTGTTCCACGGTGCAACGGCGGATAACTTCTTCCGTGCGTATGACATCAGCACCGGTAAACTGCTGTGGGAAACCGAGCTGCCAGCCGGTGGCCAGGCCACACCGTCAACCTATATGGGCGCGGATAACAAGCAGTACGTGGTGATTGCCGCAGGTGGACATGGTTCACTGGGCACGAAAGAGGGTGATGCGGTTGTCGCATACCGTCTGAAGTAATACACTGAGGGCGGAACGCCAGTTCCGCCCTGATTTACCGCTCCGCCTGATGACTTTTTCCGGTCAACAATTCCCGCCTTATCCAGAATTCATATCTTAAAAATGAGATATTGGTCACACTTTTATTGAATAAAATTCAAATCGACCTACACTATTGCGCTTTCGGACGTCTTTCTTTCATCCAGGAGCTGCACGCTATGTCTGATTTGTTAGCCGTTTCGCGCAAGGTTGCCTGGTCCAGGGTTTTGACTCTGGCAGTTGCCGCCTTCGTGTTCAACACCACCGAATATATCCCTGTTGGTTTGCTCTCTGACATTGGCAGCAGTTTTGGCCTCGCGTCGTCGCAGGCCGGCATAATGATGACCGTCTACGCCTGGATAGTGGCGTTGATGTCGCTGCCGCTGATGCTGGCAACCAGCCAGGTGAATCGCCGCACGCTGCTGATCGTGCTGTTTATCCTGTTCGCCGGCAGCCATTTGCTGTCGTTTTTTGCCTGGAATTTTGACGTGCTGCTGATCAGCCGTGCGGGCGTGGCGCTGGCACATGCCTTGTTCTGGTCGATCACCGCGTCGCTGGCGGTGCGACTGGCACCGGCCGGTAAACGGGCCCAGGCGCTAAGCCTGCTGGCGATGGCCACCGCTTTAGCGTCGGTGCTGGGTTTGCCGTTGGGGCGCGTGATCGGCCAGTTTGCCGGCTGGCGTTATACCTTCCTGATCATCGGTGCCGCCGCGTTGGTACTGTTGTGGATGATTATCCGCGTGATGCCGTCAGTGAAGTCTGAGCAAGGCGGTTCGGTGAAAAACCTGCCGACGCTGCTGCGTCGTCCGGCACTGATGAGCCTGTATGCGGTGACGGTGGCGATTGTCACCGCCCATTTCACCGCCTTTACCTATATTGAATCCTTTGTGGTGCAGGTGGCCGGTTTCACCGAAGGATTTGCCACGCTGCTGCTGTTCCTGATTGGCATCGCCGGTATCGCCGGCAGCGTCATCTTCAGCCGGATGGGCGATCAGCGTCCTGCGCAGATGCTGACGGTGTCGATTGGGGTGATTTCGGTCTGCCTGCTGATCCTGCTGGCGGTGTCGGTCAGCGAATATGGCACCATTGCGGTCTCGATGCTGTGGGGCATGGCGTTTATGATCGTCGGCATGAGCCTGCAAATGAAGGTGCTGACGCTGGCACCGGATGCCACCGATGTGGCGATGGCGCTGTACTCCGGTATCGTCAATATTGGTATCGGTGCGGGGGCATTGCTGGGGAACAAGGTGAGCATGGATCTGAGCGTGTCATCGGTTGGCTACATTGCCGCCATTCCGGCCATCGCCGCGCTGATAGGGTCGGTGGCGATGTTCCGCAAATGGCCATCACGAACCGTCGAGACCGGCCAGCAGATGGGCGCGAAGTCGGAAGCCTGATACTCAGCTGCTGAAGAAGAAAAACCACTCCTGACCGGAGTGGTTTTTTTATGCGCGAAACCTTATACCTTCACCACCTTCAGCAAATGATCGGCCAGCCGCAGGCTTAACGCCGCGCCGGTCAGCGTCGGGTTCATGCAGGAGGCTGAAGGCATCACGCTGGTCCCGGCGATAAACAGGTTAGGGTGATCGTGGGTCCGGCAGTTGCTGTCGACCACCGAGGTTTTGGCATCGTTGCCCATAATGGTGGTGCCCATAATGTGCTGACGATCCTGATAGCCGGTATCGATTTTTGACACGTCGGCATTCAACAGACGGGCAAAATTATCGAAATCTTTCAACCCTTCGGCTTTGCCGGCATGCCAGTAATCGGTGACGCTGTAGTAAATCTCCGGCAGCGGCAGGCCAATTGCATCCTTTTTGGTTTTGCTGGGCACAATGCGGTTTTCGGCCAGCGGCAGCGTTTCAAAATCGATGGCAAAGTTCAGCGACCGCGCTGACAGGGTTTTCAGCTGTTGATCCAGCTTCGAGCCCAGCACGCCTTTCTTGATCAGCCCGGCGGCATAGTCGGCGGTCGGCACGGTATTGCGCACCTTGATTTTATAACTGGGGAAATTCTTCCTGAACGCGCCATCGCGGTTATTCAGGTACACCAGCAGCTCGGTCGGTCCCTGACCCGGCCAGACGTCCTCTTTCATCATCACGTTCATGCTGATCCCGGTATGGCCCATCAGATTCCGGCCGACCTGATCGGAGCCATTGGCGATGCCGTTCGGATAACGTTCGGAGGTGGACATCAGCAGCAGCTTGGGTGATTCGATGCCATACGCCGCCAGCACAAAGTAACGTGCGGTGAGATGATGCTCAGAACCGTCCGGCTTCTTGTACCAGATGCCGGTGATTTTCCCGCTATCATCGGCCTCAATGCGATACACCACCGAATTATCCAGCAGCTGCGCGCCGTGCCGTTCGGCCTCGTCGATGTGCATTGAGCCATCATATTTGGCGCCAATCGGACAGACCGGGTTGCAGTTGTTATTCCCGGCGCAGACCGGACGCTTACCGTAAGGGCGCGTGGCCCGTCCGTTCGGCTCCATCACCGGGTTGTAGCCGCCGTTGCCTAACAGCTCCGACAGCCGCTTAAACAGGTAGCTCGGCTCCAGACCGACCATCGGAAAAGGCGTGGAGCGCGGCGGCCAGGGCTGGCCACCGTGACCACTCTCATCCTGGCCATCCATGCCGGACACGCCGAGTTCCGCTTCCGCTTTGCCGTACCAGCTTTCCAGCTCGTCATAACCAAACGGCCAGTCCCGGCCGCGGCCATACAGACTTTGCAGCCGGAAGTCGTTAGGGATCATTCGCCACAGGGCGGAACCGAAGTGCCAGGTAGTGCCGCCGACCACCCGCAGGTATTTGGTCGGATACTTTACCGGGCCGGTTTGTTGCAGATACTCGCCGTAGGTGGACGGCACATGCGGCAGGTCGGGATAGGGCGAACCGACCCCTTGCAGCTTCATATTGGTCAGCGACATTTTGAACGGCGAATTGCGGAAGCGTTCGACTATGTCCTGGCGCTTAATGCGCGGACCGGCCTCAACGATAATCACCGATTTTCCCGCCTTCGCCAGCTGGGTTGCCACCAGACCGCCCATCACGCCGGAACCAATAATGATCACATCGGCATCGACTTTGTTCATGCTGTTGCTCCTTTCTCTGTCTGCGGGTCAACGGGCTTGCTACCCCAGGAATCTGGGCCGCCGCCATAGGTCGGGACCACCAGAATCCCCTGGGTGGGCAGGTACATCATCGCCCCGGAATAGGCGATCAGCTCGCTGTCCGCGCCTTCGCCAACCACGCCGGTGTACCAGCTGCCGATGATCAATGCCGCCGTCTGGTACAGGGCATCATCCGGCTTAACCGCCTGTAAAAAGTCATCCACATGGGCGAAATTATGCGTTTTCAGGGTGTCCGAAAGCGCAGCCAGCCGTGACGGAAAGTCGGTGTAGTGACGTTGTAACGCCTGATAGTAGCGTTGGCTGAGGATCGGGCTGGTTGGGCGGCTGACTAAAAAGGCCGACAGGCCCGCAAAGCCGCTGTCGACGGCCTGCTGCGCTCTGGCCATTTGTGCCGGAAACAGCGAGGCGCAAACCGCGCTGGCAGACAGCACCGCCATTCCTTGCAGCAAGCGGCGACGGCTAATCCCGGCGGGTGTATTACGATTTGCGGGCATGTTGCCTCCTGTTTCTGATCCAAACACCCATCAGGCCGAGCAACAGCACAACTCCCACCGCGCTCCCCAATACCGCAGGGCGCGTCAGCCTGACCAGCAGCGGCGTGTCACCGCCTTCACGCAGGGTTTTCACCCGCGCCTCGGTCACTGTCAGCTGAGGATTGCCGTAATTTTTCAGCACGTAATTGCTGACATCGGCAATCTGCCTGTCGCTCAGGCGGGTAGTGAAATCGGCATCCGGTCCAAAGGCCGGCATGGAAATGCCTTCGCCGTTCACCGTCCTGTGCACGCCATACAGGATGGCGGAGACCAGGTTATCGGGATTTTCAGCACCGGTGGCGGAGTTGTGGAACAGCGACGGGTAACGCGCGTTGCCCTGACCATCAGGCTGATGGCAGTTGGCGCAGCTGCCGCTGAATACCGTCCAGCCAGCATCGGCCGTGCCGCTCTGGCCACGAACCTGCTGCTCAGTTTCTGACGGCGCGCCGTAGCTGTCCCTCGGCATCACCGCGCCGTTGCTGACGGCGGGGATCTGGCGCAGATACGCCACCATCGCCTGGATATCGCTGTCAGACAGGTATTGCAGGCTGTGTTCCACCGCTTCCGCCATTGGACCGGCGGCCTGTGCTTTGCCGGCAACATGCCCGGTTTTCAGGTACTGAGCCAGCTCGGTAGCTGACCAGTTTCCGATCCCGGATTGCGGATCGGGGGTGATATTGGGCGCGTACCAACTGCCAAGGCTGCCTCCCGATAAGGCCCGATCGTTTTGCTGCCCCATCAGCACATTGCGCGGCGTGTGGCAGGTATCGCAGTGCGCCAGCGCGTTCACCAGATAGTCGCCGCGATTGACTTCAGCCGAGGCGCCAGGCGTCGGCGTCCAGGGTTTGTCTCCGGCAAACATCAGGTTCCACACCGCCATCGAACTGCGGATGCTGAACGGGAAAGGCAGCGCAGTGTGGGTTGGGGCGACATCAACCGGTGCTACGCCATGCATAAAATACGCGTACAGCGCGTGAATATCGTCATCGCTGATTTTTGCATAGGAGGGATAGGGCATCGCCGGGTAGAGATGTTGCCCTTGCTTGTTGATCCCTTGCCGCACGGCGCGGGCGAAATCCGCCTCGCTGTAGTGGCCGATGCCCTCGCTCAGTGAAGGGGTGATGTTGCTGGCATAAATACTGCCCATTGGGGAGGAGATTGCGACTCCGCCCGCCATCGGTGCACCCTGGTGAGGTGACGTGTGGCAAGCCCCGCAGTCGGCTGCGGTCGCGAGAATTTTTCCTTTCGCTATCAGATCGGGCGACGGCGGCGCAGCAACGCTGGCGGCCGACAGCAGGCTCAGACTGATGGCGAAAGGCAGACATAATCGTCTCACCTGACATGCTCCTTAAAAAAGAAAACGGTTTTTTTTATACAGGGTGCAAAGGGCGCCTCTGCGTGCGCCTCTGGGTTAAAGCAGTTCGTAATCGTTAAAAATCAGCGGGGTCTCGCCGCCGTTGGTTAATTCGATTTTGCCAGGCTGGGTCAACATCGCATCACCGCGATGGATCCACTGTTCTTTGTTGCGATTGGGCTGGCCGGGAATGGCGGTCAGCAGGCGACCTTCGGTGAAGAACACCCTGACGCCGGGGCCATGCTGGGTATACAGCGTGGTGCTTTCACCGGGTTGCAGCGTGACCTTCCAGCCTTTCACCGTTTTCTGATCCAGCACCTGCTGGAATAACGGCAAGGCGGGACGGGTCGCGCCGCCAAAATTCAGCGGACCGGCCTGTTTGATCTCAAAAGAAACCTGATGATTCAGCGTGGTGCCGGTATTGGTGACCTTATCGGTCTCGGATTTGCCCTGATGCGCGCCAAACTTGACGTTGCCGCTTTTCATCTCGGTATCTTTAGCCGGTTTGTCCGGGTAGGAGATATTCACCAGGCTGCCGTTAACGTGGGTATTCACATAATCAAGATGCTGCTCATGAAACATCGTCGACTCGCCCGGACGCAGCATCACCCGCATTACGGTGACATATTGGTTCTCAAGGATAACGTGATGGAGCGGTTCAAGATTGGTGGCAATCACCTGTTCGGCGGCCTGACTGGTTGGGATAGCGCAAAGCGCCAGCGAGCCCGCAGCGAGCAGGGCGGAAAGGGTTGAACGTTTCATAATGACTCCAGTTAGTTCAGACGCAGCCCGGCCAGAAACAGCGCGCCGGGCCCCAATGAATGTTTATTGTTCGACCATGGTCACCCAGTTGGCGCCTTTGCCGGTCGGATAGCGCCCGACCAGCGTCAGCTCACCGGTTGCTCCATTGATGGTGTACAGCGAAAGCTGGGTGGATTTCTGACCCGACTCGATCAGGAAACGCCCGGTTTTATCGATGGCAAACCCGCGAGGCTGCTGCTCGGTCTTGATGCTGGTGAGATAGCTCAAATGCCCGTTTTCAGCATCGACGGAGAAGGATGACAGGGTGCTGCTGGTGCGCTCGGTCGAGTAGAGATAGCGGCCATCCGGCGTCAGGTGCAGGTCGGCCTGCCAGATGCGCGGTTTATGCGATGGCGGCAGGTCGTCATCACCGGTTAACGGACGCGCTTCGCCACGCTGCAGCTCTTCTTTTGGAGACACCGAGCTGACGTCTTCCACCGGCGTCGCGGTGCCATCCTTATTCAGCGTCAGGCGGGTAATGTTGCCCGCCATCTCGGTCAGGATGTACATATTCTGCTTACCTTGCCGGTCCCGCTTCGGCGCGAGGACAAAGTGGCGCGGGCCGGTGGCGGCTTCGCTCTGAATATTGATAAACGGCGGCGTGTTTGGCGTGACGTGGCCGGTTGCCGCATCAAAATGGTACTGAAGCAGCTGGTCAGCGCCCAACAGCGTGACGTACAGATAATGATTGGTCGGGTCGACCTGAATGGCATGGGCGCGCTTACCGGTATGCACCACCTGCACCGGCTTAGCCTCGACCAGGCCGTTGCTCTGGATGCGGTTGATGCTGAACAGATCGCCACCGTAAGAGGCGCTCAGCAGATAGTGCCCGGTTTTATCCATCGACAGATAGGCCATGCTTTCCGGCAGCGGCGACTGTCCCGCTTTGATCAGCTTGCCGTCCGGCTGGATATCGAACACCACCACGCTGTAAGGTTTGCTGCGCACCGAGACATAGAGCTTTTTCTTATCCGGGGAAACCACGGAAGACATCGCTTTACTGCCCACCGGGAAGGTTCCGGTCGGCAGCAGTTTCATCTGCTGTTTATCCAGCTGATAGCCGGTTACCGTGCCGCTGTCGGCATTGGAAACATACAGCAGGCTTTCCGCCTGAGCGCCTGCACTGACCGCCATCATTGAGACCAGTGCGCCTGCGTAAATAGTGCGTTTCATGATCAATCCTTGCCTTTGTAGGGGAGAGCGAAGCCGCCGTCGTTAGAGTTATGGGATCAGGCCTGACGGTCGGCAGGGATAGCGTTAGTCACCTCGGGCTTTTTTTTCAGCTCGAGCGGCTCAACCTTGCCCATGATGAACAGGAAGTTAAAGGCGCCGAACAGGCAAATCCCACCGGCAACCAGCAACGGGATGACAAAGGAGCCGTGGCTCAGCGTCAGCATCAAACCGGTGAAGGAGGCGGTGACGATGCCCGCCAGATTGCCGGCAAAGTTCTGGATGCCGCCGAGGGTGCCCACGTACCCGGAGCTTGGCGCCACATCGGCCGGTAAGGTCCAGATATTGGCGGCGGTAAAGGCCAGTCCGGCATAGGTCAGCGAGAACAAGGTGAGGATCACCGCAATGCTGTCGGTAAAGGCGGCAAAGGCGATCACCGATGACAGCAACATGCCGGCAATCAGACAGGTTTTACGCGCGGTGGTCAGCGAGTAGCCTTTGCGGTACATCCAGTCGGAGGCCAGGCCACCCAGTAGGCTGCCGGGGATCCCCATCAGCGCAGGGATCGCGCCCAGCGTACCCAGCTCTTTCAGGGAGAAGCCGTGCGCCATGGTCAGATAGGTCGGGAACCAGGTGACGAAGAAGTAGGTGGCGAAGTTCATACAGAAGAAGCCGATCATCATTCCCCACACCGTTCTGTAACGGAACAGGGCGCCGATGTGCACTTTTTCACTCTTATCGACCACATGCACGCTGCGATCTTCCAGCAGATTCTGGCGCTCCTGCTCGTCCAGACCTTTCATCTCTTCCGGTTCGCGGTAGAACGCCAGCCAGACGCCGACCCAAATCAGCCCCAGCGCACCGGTAACGATAAACGAGGTTTCCCAGTTCCAGGTGCTGATCAGCCAGGCCACCAGCGGCAGGGCGATGGCGCTGCCCGCACGCGGACCGGCATCGAAGATCCCGCTGGCGGTGGCGCGTTCCTTTTTAGCAAACCAGGAGTAGACCACTTTTGCGCAGCCCGGATAGCCACCGGATTCACCGAGGCCGAGCATCAGGCGTGAGGCGAAAATTGAGGTGAAGCCTTTACCAAAGGCGGTAAACACGGTGAACAGTGACCACCAGCCCACGGCAATCGCCAGGCCGGTACGGGCACCCACGCGGTCAATCAGACGACCCGCCGGGATTTGCATCAGGGCATAGGTCCAGAAAAAAGCCCCGAGGATCAGACCCATACTGGTGTCATCCAGCCCCAAATCCGCTTTAATGTGAGGTGCCGCGATGGCCAGGTTAATGCGGTCTATATAGTTGATGGCGATGGCGAGGAAACAAAACGCGATCATCAGCCAGCGGACCCGTGGGTATCTACGCATGGTGAATTCCTTTATTATCTCGGTGCTTTTAAGGGCGAGGCCGGTGTCAGAGGAGGGTGCTCCGGCACGGCTCGTTGTTATCATTTGGTGAAACCAGACGCTATATTTGATAATATGATGTTAAAAGTAAGCGATTACAAAAATCAATCAAGCTAAAAGTAAGCGCTTTCAAAATGAATCTTTGCCTGTCTGCAAACTTTGTGGACGACGTCACTAATTTCAGCCTGGAGTCCGATCATGTCCGATAAGCCTTTACCTCCGTCGAGGGTTTCACTGGAAGATGTTGCGCTGCGTTCGGGGGTCTCCACGGCGACCGTTTCCAGGGTGCTGAACGGCAGCACCACCGTCAGGCAGTCGCGCCGCGAGGCGGTCGAGCAGGCATGTGAAGAGCTGGGCTATGTGATCAACCGGGCCGCACGAACGCTGGCTTCGCGCCGCAGTATGACCATCGGCGCCGTGGTGCCGACGCTGGCAACAGAGACGTTTTCCCGCCCGCTGGCGACCTTCCAGCAGCAGATCCACCAGTCGGGTTATACGATGCTGCTGGCGAATTCTGACTTCGATCCGGACACCGAGCTGAAGGAAGTGAACAAGCTGGTGGAGTACGGCATTGATGCGCTGATGCTGGTGGGGAATTCGCACCATCCTAAGTTGTGGGATCGGATCACCCAGCAGAACATTCCCTGTATTCAGACTTTCTCGGTCGACCAGCGCTATCCCAGCGTGGGCTATGACAATGAGCTGGCGGCGGGCGAGCTGACCGCACATCTTCTGGCGCTGGGGCATAAAAATTTCGGCGTGATTGTCGGTACGCCGCCGTCAAACGACCGCGTTTCCGATCGGATCACCGGCACGCGTCAGGCGCTGGCGGCGGCGGGCCTGAGCCTTGACGATCGCAATCTGTTTAACCGCGCGTTTTCAATGAACGATGCGCGTCAGGCGATGTTCCAGCTGCTGGATGGTCCCAATCCGCCAACGGCGGTGATTTGCGGTAACGATTTGCTGGCGTTTGGCGCGATGCGGGCGGCGGGCGAGCGCTATTTGCGCATCCCCAACGATATTTCGATCACCGGCTTTAATGACTATGAATACTCCGAACATCTGGAGCATCCGCTGACCACCATGCGGGTCGAGCTGGATGAGATTGGCGTGCGCGCCGCTGAGTTTTTGCTGGCAGAACTAAACGGCGAGACCGGCGTGCGACAGACGATATTGAAACCGGAATTGATTGTACGCGGCAGCACTGGCTCGGCGCCCCGCGTGGTAAGCAAGTAACGTTCGGCTAGTTACGCCACTGTAATCCAAAACCTTCAAACGCCTTGCGGGCCGCCCCGGTCCGCAGGCTGTTCAGCAACAGTGCAGCACCCTCTGGATTGGCGGCCTCAGTAAACACGCCGCCGGAAAACGACAGCACCTTTTCAGCACCAGCCGGCAGCGGTCCAATCACCTTGATGCCTTTCACCATCAACAGCTCGCTGATTTGCTGCACGGCGATATCCGCTTTGCCTTCCAGCAACAGGCTGGCGGTAAAGCCTTCCGGTATAGTGGTCGCTTTCGCGTTCACCTGCTGTTCTATCCCCAGGGTTTTCAGCAGCGTCTGGAAATAAAGCCCACTGGCACCGGCCAGCGAATAGCCCACCGAGCGTGCACTAAGCAGCGCCGTTTTTAGCGCCTCAACGCTGCTGATGTCTGGCACCCTGGCATCGGGCAGCATCGCCAGGCCCACCTGAGAATCCACCAGTTCTACCCGGCTGGCGGCCACAATCCGCCCGTCAGCGATCAGCTTGTCCATCGCCGGTGCGGTGACAATGGTGGCATCGGCCCGTTCGCCGCGGGCCACCTTCTCCTCAATCACCGTGGTCGGGTTCCAGTCAATCAGCAGCGGTTTATCAGGATGCTGTCGTTCCCATTCAGCCTGCAGTTCAACAAAGGGGGCGCGGATCGCCAGCACGTTGAACAGGCGGATCGGAAGTGCAGAAGTCATGGTCAATTTCCTTACAGGTCAGGGCATACGACGGAGGTAGCTGCTGTCCAGCTCGCCAGGGGTGCGCACGCCGATGAGCGCCAGGTCACGGTCAATTTCATCGCGCAGGATATGCATCGCATGTTCGACGCACGCCTGGCCGCCAATCACTGCGCCATACAGGAACGGTCTGCCAAGAAACACAAAGTCTGCACCGAGCGCCATCGCTTTCATCACGTCGGTACCGCGACGAATACCGCTGTCGATAATCACCTTCATCGCGCCTTTTTTCGCGGCAATTTCTTCCAGCGAATAGAGCGGTGGGAAGGTGTAATCCAGCTGACGACCGCCATGGTTGGAGAGGATCACCGCATCCGCGCCGAGGTCACGAGCGATAAAGGCATCTTCTGGCGACATCAGGCCCTTAACCACCAGATTACCGCGCCATTTTTTACGGATTGCTTCGACGTTTTTCCAGTTCAGCTTGTCCCGCGCCTGGGTATTTCGCACTTTACTCGACATCATCGGTGGCCCGCGCTCGGCATCGGTATTTTCAAAGTGCGGCGCGCCGTGGCGCAAAAAGGTTTGCGCCACGGTTCCCAGCAGCCAGCGTGGGCTCATGGCGCTTTCGAACGCCACTTTTGGCGTGATTTTAATCGGCATGCTGAAGCCGCTGCGGGTGTTGTGTTCACGGTTACCCAACATCGGCGTATCACCGGTGACGACCAGCGTTTTATAGCCTGCAGCGGCAACCCGATCGACCAGACGATCGATGCGCGGCTGATCGCCGGCCAGATAGGCCTGGAACCAGGCATCGGGGTTGGCCGCATGAACATCTTCCAGCTTCACCAGCGAAGACGCGCTGAGGATCATCGGCACATTCATCTCGCGGGCGGCTTTCGCTAACGCCACATCCGCCTGATAGGCGACAAACGACGCGCCGCCCAACGGCGCCACGCCAAAAGGGTGCTGATACGTATGGCCGAACAGGGTGGTGCGCTGGTCGCGTCCGGAGACGTCGCGGAACATGCGGGGCAGGAAGGCATACCGCTGATACGCCTCAAAGTTGCCGGCGATGCCCCGGCCAGTTTCCACGCCACCGGCGACATACTGGTAGATCATATTCGGTAAACGGCGGCGGGCGTGGCGTTCAAAATCATCCAGCGCCAGCAGATCGCGGAAGTGGCGCGGCAGTTTTTTTACCGCCGGGTTGCTGTCAGCCTTTGCCGGACTGGCGGCAGCGACATTGGGTAAAGATGAAGAGTTGGCAGGTGATGTCATAAGGCGTTCTCACACTCCGTCAGTAGCGTCCCGGCAGACAGGAGGAACCTGCCTTGCCGGAGTGGAATTTATTTTGTAAGCGCTATCAATTCTGGTCAATACTCACTAACATTTCAATAACACCTTATCGCTAACCGCGTGCTTTTATGTGATCCACTTCACTTTACAGAAACATTTGTAAGCCCTTACATTAGTATCACGCTTACGAATGCCAACCCGGAGTCAGTCATGACCACACGAATTGTATTACTGCATGCCACACCCGTTGCCATGGAGCCGATCCATACGGCTTTCAAAGAAGAGTGGCCAGAAGCCGAGCTGATAAACCTGCTCGACGATGGCCTGTCTTTGGATCGTTCCAGAGCGTCGGATCTGAGTGAATCCATGATTGAACGCTTTGTCCGCCTGGGTCAGTACGGCTATGACATGCAGGCCGACGGAATTTTGATTACCTGTTCGGCATTTGGTCCGGCTATCGACAGGCTGGCAGACAGCGTGCCGATCCCGGTGCTGAAGCCCAATGAAGCGATGTTTCATGAAGCGGTGGCGCAGGGGAAAAATATTGGCATGCTGGCCACCTTCGGCCCGTCAGTTGAGACCATGACCGAAGAGTTTAATGACTATGTCGCTGAACATGGTTCATCAGCGACGCTGACCACGCTGCTGGTGGCGGATGCCATCGATCTGATGAAAAAAGGGGATGCGGAAGGGCATAACCGGCTGGTGGCGGCCCGAGCCAACGAGCTGGCTCACTGTGATGTGATTATGCTGGCGCACTTCTCCACATCACGCGCCGCGGCGGACGTCCGTGCACAGGTGACGGTGCCGGTACTGACCGCGCCGCATGCGGCGGTGAAAAGAATGAAGGCCAGCGTGCTGGCGCAACACAACCGGTAAACGGGGGCCGGTCAGGCAATCTTGCTCTTCAACGCCGTGGCGTACTTGCTCATCAGCCTGACCAGCTGTTCAACATCTTCTTCCTGCCAGCTGGCGAAGATCTCCTTCGCCATTCTTTCCCTCGCCGCATCAACATGATCGGTCATGGTTTTGCCTTTAGGCGTGATAACCGCTTCTCGGACCCGACGATCGGCTTCGCTGGGGCGACGCTCTACCAGTTCACTGTTCTCTAACTTGGCCACCTGGCGACTGACGGTGGTGTAATCGCGCCCAACCCGTTCCGCCAGTTCCACCACGCCAATTGGCCCAAAGCGTTCAATTCCCACCAGTAACGGGAACAGGGCGCGTTCCAGATTGATCCCGGCTTCTTTAATCAGCACCTCATCGCCCTGTGGGCGGTTGATCACCGCGACAATTTCCAGTATCGCCCGATGCAGCTTATGCAACTGCTGGCTGATATGTGTATTTTGCACATTATTGCTTGACGACATACGACCTCCAATTTAATGTGTGCATTATACACCTAATTATTCATGCACCGACAGAGGGAAATTCATGAAAGCAGCCATAGTAACAAAAGCAGGGCAGTTACCGGTTTACGGGGACTTTGCAGAACCGGTCGCCACGGACAATGCTCAAAGGATCGTGGTGAAAGCCGCGGCGTTGAGTCATCTGGTAAAAAATCGCGCGTCAGGCAACCATTACAGCGCCAGCGGGCAATACCCGTTTATCGCCGGTATTGATGGCGTGGGTATTCAGGACGATGGGCAGCGGGTCTATTTTATCAAGCCGGTAGCGCCTTACGGCAGCATGGCAGAGCAGACCTTAGTGCCGGCCGCTCAGTGCATCGCGCTGGCGGATGATCTGGACGACATAACTGCGGCCGCGATTGCCAATCCCGGAATGTCTTCCTGGGCGGCATTAACGGAACGGGCGCAGCTGCAGATCGGCGAAACGGTGCTGATCAATGGCGCAACCGGCATATCGGGCAAGCTGGCGGTGCAGATTGCCCGCTATCTCGGGGCCAAAAAGATTATCGCTACCGGACGCAATCCCGCCGTGTTGGAGCAACTGATGCTGTTAGGGGCAGATGTGGTGATCCCGCTGACGCAGGAAGAGGAAGCGTTAAACGCACAGTTCGGCGAACAGTTTGCGCAGGGTGTCGATGTGGTGATCGATTATCTGTGGGGCAAGTCCGCCGGGCAGTTGCTGACATCCGCCGCAAAAATGGCGGAAGACGGCAAGCCAGTGCGCTTTGTGCAGGTCGGGTCAATGAGCGGCAATGAGATCACCTTATCCAGCGCAATTCTGCGCTCAAAGGCAATCGCCCTGATGGGCAGCGGATTGGGCAGCGTGTCCGATCGGGGATTACTGCGTACGCTGAAAGGATTGCTGAAAGCCGCCGTACCGGCTGGATTCCAGCTCGCCACCAACCCAGTGACGTTGTCACGCGTAGCGGAGGTCTGGGAAGCGGATGACAGCGCTGCACGCACGGTGTTTACGGTTTAACGTTGGGCTTCAAATTGCGATACGTTTTCAACGCGGCGGGTGATGTTCATCCCGCCGTGCGATTTCAGCGGTATTACAGGTGGGTTTTAAACCATGAGGTTTGAACGTCGATTACCTGCTTAAAGTGCTCGCCGGTATAGATGTCGTAATGACGGGCATCGGCTTGCTCATATAACCTTTTTTCTTTAGCACCGACCGCTTCAAACAACGCGCGCCCCTGCTCAGGTGGATTAACCCGGTCCTCGCCGGCGATAACTACCAGCGTCGGGCAGGTGACCTGTGCCGCATTCAGGGCAGGTTTATACAGCAGGGTTTCTCGTACGGTAAGAAAGGGTATTTTGATATCCATCCTGGGATACTGCGACCTGTTTTCTTCAAAGAAAGCTTTTGACTCATCATCACTCAAAACGCGGTTAACGCTAACAAACATCTCTTTTCCGGTAATCTTCTGCTTTTCAGCCATCTTATTCAGGGTTAACAGAAACGCCTCTTTATCTGAGTCATTCATTTTTCCTGTAACGATCTCTTCTCCATCCGCAAAGGCCAGCTGGCTGACAATGCATTTTATGGCCGGTTCTCTGGCTGCGGCGCCAAATACATGACAGCCACCAAATGATGTTCCCCACAGGCCAATACGCTGTGCGTCCAGCGAGGGCTGCGCTTTGGCCCAATTCACAACAGCAATAATATCGTCAATCTGCATGGCGGGTACCAGACGTCCGCGTTCACCATCGCTATCGCCGAAACCGCGATAGTCGAAGGTAATGGTCGCGAATCCGGCGCGGGTAAATGCTTCTGCAAAATCAGGCAGTAAAATATCCCTGATACCGCAGAAGCCATGGCACAGAATAATCACCGGAGTGTTGTGGCTGTTCGCAGGAGAGCGAAGCGTCAGGACAATGCCGTCAGAAAGCGTGTGTGTAGAGGTTTCCATTACAAACTATCCTTATAGAATTAACGTGAGCGAAGCGCCAGGAAGAAGTTAGCCATCCTGCCAGAGCGAATTTATTTATTGGATGAAAAAAACAGCCATAATGATTACCAATATAATTAATACGCCAACAATGGCAATAGTCAGTGTATAAAAGTAGCATCCAATAAATAGCGCTATGAAAACTGTTAACAATATTGGTGCAAGAATACAACTTAAAAATACCATTTTTTCTAAAAACCACTTTAAGTCGATTTTAGTCATGTTTATTTAATCCGACTGTAATTTTAATTATACCGAACAGCCTGAGGTGTTCTCATGCACAGACACGCTGGTTCCAGGTGTCACGGTAGATGATATTGGAGTCCGTGTACTTCCAGGTAATCGCTTCATAACGAAGTTCGAGCGTTTCCTGATGCGTGCTGCTCATGCCGCCGGGATACAGGTAAGGTGAAATCGTGGTGATTTTGACGTTTTCCAGAATGATATTGAAATATTCAGCCTCAATACCCGACTCAAGGATTCGATACATCCTGATCGTGGCCTTTTTCAGCGTGCGTCCCTCACATACTGCGCGATATAGAATTGGCGTTGCCTGGTCAAATTCTTTCACAATTTCAATAGCCCGATGGACGCGTGTGCCGGTGAGTTTTCCCCAGTTTGGATCGACAGGAATGGTGACGCCGTGAGAGAAAGACTTTAGCTCAATAGAGCCTGAACGCAACGGCATTAAACAACCGCCAATGATTGGCGAACCATTTTCATCTTCAAGCCATAAATGCGCAGGAGTAGACAAGTTATATCCTTATAAAGTTAATTTAATGTTATGCTGAACGTTAGAACCTTACCCTTTCACGTTTCGGGTGAAAATATATACCATTACTAGGAAGAAAATGGGTATCAGCCAGAGTGGGCTATTAGGAAATAAAAACTCCTTAACTAGTGCAAATATGATTGTCAGCACGGAGGGGCCATAATCAGTAAGTAGTGACCTTGATATCCGAAAAAATAGTCTTTTGATTAGATTATTCATGGTTATCGAATCATCCTGATGATGAGGTTTGCAATCTCTTCATCTGACGCTGATTGCCAGTAAGCATTTGCCCGTTCGAACAAGGGTTCGATCAGGAAGTACATCATTTCCAAATTTTGAGAGTAAAGTGATGCGTAATAAGCAGGGTGGGTATAATGAAGTTTATTGGCACTCTCCGCCGCTTTCTGAACGACGCCATACATCCCAACGCCTTCCAGTAAACCCGCCATCCTGTAACCGGTTAAGGCGCTGACATTGAAACTTAATTTTGTACCGACGGCGACAATTGAGGCAACCGCAAATGCGAATCCTGCCTTTGTAAGTGAGTTTGCTGCTATGTGCACATTTACTGCCATTAACCTTTTTTTTATACGTTCTAATTGATCAGATGTTTTATCTCTAAATATTATTTCAAAATATATTTCCAGCATTGCATAGATCACATCACCATGCAGTATAAGGTAAAAAACAGCTTTATTAAATCGGATATCTTCGGTCATCTGACGCTGACAAACATCTTGATACTCCTCAGTAAAACAAGATGTATAGAACAAGGCACGTTTCGCACCTGCCCCTATCAAATGAATCTTATTTGATACGGCACTACCAACACCTGACATTGCGTGGTCCAGCTTTAATGCGAGGATATTATTAGACTGCAAATAACGTATAACTTCATCTCTGTAGTACATCACTAAATCCCTCAGTTAATGACTCCATCACTCGGTAGAATACACTCCTTTTCTACCGGCAGTCAGCTCCGCTGACCTGACCGCTTCCAGTCATTAATAACATCTACCTTAAATAATCGGTCACATCCCAGCTTAAGACCCAGGAAAAATCCAGGAGTTCAAATTAAACGTGATGGTCTGCAATGCCGAAATTATTAAACTTCGGCATTACAAATTAATAACATTACGAATGGAAAGAATGACGATTATTCAGAAAGCGTCATTGGCTACCAGCTAAGCTGTTTGCCGGCGTAATCAATATAATGATGGCCGCCTTTGCCTGACCAGAGTTGCAGCTGATCGACGATGCAGCTGGTGCTCTCGTTGATGGTGAGAGTGGCGTTTTCTCCGCCCATATCCGTTTGCACCCAGCCCGGATGAACATTTAACAGCGTCTGACCGGTACTCAGTTTGGCCGCTAACGTGCGGGACAGCATATTCAGCGCCATCTTGCTGGCGGAATAGAGCGGGTAGGTTGCGCTGGTATTTTCGTTCAGGCTGGCTAACTGAGAGGTCATCAACGCCAGTACGCCGGTTGAAGAGAGCAGCGGCTGTAATTCCATGCCGCAGCGCACCGGGGAGATGGCGTTAGTCAGGAACAGTGTGGCCAGCTCATCATCTTTGGCCTGTTCGATATCCTGATGATCCGGCCCAAATACACCGGCGTTGACGAAGATCAGGTCAAAGGTTTGCTCTTCAATGGCATTCTTCAGCGTCTGCCGTTGGGTGGGCTCGTTGATGTCGGCGGTCAGCCAGTAAATGCCTGAATCGGAAAGGGGGGCGTTATTTCGGGTGGTGGCCGTCACTTTCCAGCCGCGTTGCGCCAGGGTGTTGGCCAGACCCAGCCCAATGCCGCGTGAAGCACCGATAATCAGCGCCTGTTTTGAGGTTTCCATATGCTTTCCCTTTAGTGAAGAAAAAAAACCGGTGCCCCAACTGTAGCAGATCGGGGTAGCATTCAGTGACTGGCAGCGGATAATGCAGAACAGTCTTGTTTATTCATCACTTTCTGGCAGGCCTGGCCTGCTGTGTTTTCTGATTAAAACAGACCCACGGTCTGAAAGGAGTCAGTATGTTTAAAGCACTTATGGTCCGTAAAGATGACGAAGGCTATCGGGCATGCATCGAAAACCTTGAGCTGTCGGCCTTTCCGGCGGGTGACGTGGTGGTTGACGTTGAATACTCCTCGCTGAATTACAAAGACGCGTTAGCCATCACCGGGCGCGGCCCAATCCTTAAATCCTTCCCGATGGTGCCGGGTATTGATCTTGCCGGCACGGTTAGTGAAAGCGACAGCGCGGATTTCAAACCGGGCGATAAGGTGCTGCTGACCGGCTGGGGCGTCGGCGAAAGCAGCTGGGGTGGTCTGGCGCAGAAAGCAAAAGTCGCCAGCCAGCATCTGGTGCCGCTGCCATCTTCTTTAACGACGCAACAGGCGATGTCGATTGGCACCGCAGGTTTCACTGCCATGCTTTGTGTGGAGGCGCTGGAAGCCTGTGGCATCACTCCTGAGCAAGGTCCGGTGCTGGTAACCGGCGCGTTGGGCGGCGTGGGCAGTTTTGCCATCAGCCTGCTTGCGGCGCTGGGCTACACCGTTGAAGCCTCGACCGGGCGGGTTGAGGAAAATGACTGGCTGCTGAAATCGCTGGGGGCCTCTGCGGTCATCAACCGCGATGAGCTGAACGCGCCCGGCAAGCCGCTGCAAAAATCCCGCTGGAACGCGGCGGTGGACACCGTTGGCAGCCATACGCTGAGTAACGTTTGTGCCAGCCTGAATTACGGCGGCGCGGTTGCCGCCTGCGGCATGGCTCAGGGGATGGATCTGCCTGCCAGCGTCGCGCCTTTTATCCTGCGTGCCGTGACGTTGAAAGGCGTCGACAGCGTACGCTATCCGGCAGAGCGTCGCGCAGCCGTCTGGCAAAGGCTGGCGTCTTTACTGTCACCAGAACAACTGGCCGGTCTTGCCGGTGTTTGTAGGCTGGACGAGGTGGCGGAGAGAGCCGTTGAGCTGCTGGACGGAAAGGTGCGCGGCAGACTGGTGGTGGAGTGCCGCTAAAAAATCAAGGCAATATATATATAAATGCCCTGGATGGCGATCCCGGGCAGATATCATCAATCAATGGGCAATTAGCCTTTAACTTCCTTTTTCCCCGACATCCAAATCCTCCGAGTGAATCGCCATATATAGCTGACTGGCTAATCTCCCTCCTTTATCCTACCCGATCGTAATCTGAGTAATTATCTTTTACCAATATAATGGATGAAATAAGCCAGATCATCACCCGTTAAATCAAAATGAGTTATCTCCAAGTCGGCGACCGAAAGAAACACCTCAGGGATGTGGTTAGGGCGTGAGAAGATAACTTATTGATTTTAGGTGCATTGTTCTCATGAAATTTTCATGAAACTCTCATAAAAAAATCATTCGGATTTTAAATATCATAAATTTCTCATTAATGGATTTTGCCATGGATTTTTTCATTTGAGTACATTAAATTCTCTACAAGAAATGAGTTCGCTACTGATTAATCATCAGTCCAAATTGATAAAATTAGAGGATAGCAATATGAACCCTATCTATTTCATAACGGCTCAAACGTGCACCATCATCAGCCGGTTAGCGCCGAAGGTTAATGAGAATGATCAACGGTTGTCTGAACTTTTAGAAAAAAACTTCGATGATGTATATGCGGTTATCGAGAAAAAACTTACTGAAAAGCTGAATGCAAAATAAAGGAGGTATTACTTTCATTTTTTACATGATGAGGTTAATAGAAGCCTTTAAATAACCACGTTTTTTAAAAACCAACCACTACTGGAGATTATTATGGAACAAATTAACGCAGAGACCAATGAGATTTTAGAGTGCAATCTTGAAGAATTCGGTAATGTAGAAGACTCATTAGAGTCAGTCAAGCATCATCAGGAAAACTTCATGTGTACCGAACTGGGTTGTTGTAGCATCATTACTTCAACGCTTTATTAATTGTTGAAATTAAATGGGGTTGATTAATCCAACCCCATTTTTTATAAAATGGCGCCTGAAAATATGAATGCATATACGAAAACATTAGAAGCCATCCTCAAAAAATATCCTGAAGCCAAAGATATTTATAGTGAGGTAGTAGGGGGGGGATTTGAATGCGAAGAGACTATTCACCCTGAGACTTTATTTGTTAAAGCCAATAGAGAAAGAATTCGCGATCGATTTTATCATTATGATCTTTCTCTAAATAATGCTAATGATTTCTTATGTGTTTTTAAAGATACTTTAACAAACGCAATAGCCGATGAGGTAAAATCTTTTCTTTATCAATTTAGGGATGTTTGCCATAATTTAGATGCGTTAGAAAATGATTTTTATAATCAGATTAAAATTAAATTGCCTGAGGATATTCGGCAGTTGTGCCTTTTCATCTCTAAAATGAATGCATCAACTAAAAATAAGATGGATAGCTGGGATAAGTTATTTACTACCTATCCTTCACTGCTTGATAAAGTCACATCTTATGCTGGGCATATGATGTATTCTTTTACCGATGTTTTGCATAACCTTGCTTCTGATAAAGAAATCGTTGCCAGAAATTTTGATATGGCAGATTACAGAGTATCAAAAATCGACATTTCAATGGGTGATTACCATTCTTTTGGCCAATGCGTCTCAAAGATAGTGTTTACTAACTCACTTGAGATTATTTATAAACCACGGACTGCAAAAAATGAACTCATTGTTTGTGAGCTTTTGGATTTATTAAAGCATGATCTAGGATATTTGAAAATTGGCATTCCTAAATGCATTGATAGGGTTACACATAGTTGGCATGAAAAGATAACCTTTAAAGACAGTTTGTCATCTGAAGAAATTTCACGTTTTTATGAAAACATTGGTGCAGCCGTAGGGCTATTCCATATGCTTAATGCAGGTGACTTTCATTTCGAAAACATTATATGTTCAAATGATATTCCCTTCTTTGTAGATTTAGAGTGTATTTTTTCTGGCGTAATAAAGACCAGTGATTTCTCAAATTCAGTCCTTACTACCTGCATTCTTCCAGGCCTTTCTGGAAGTACAGTTGATCGCTTCACTTGCGGCATCGGTGAAAGAGATCTCAATGGTGAGGTTGAAAAACAGGTTTTGTACATTGATGAAGATAATGAAATCATCAAGGGCAAGCAAACTGTTAAGATCCCCAACTTCCATAACAGGCCTGTAAGATATCGGTCTGACATATCAAATTGTGAGTTAAGAAAATCCGTTGCCAAAGGATTTGAGTGCATGATGAATGCTTTTAGTAAAAACATAAAAATTATAAGCATTCTAATCAATAAAAAAGAGTTACCTGGACGTCTCCTTTTGAGATCGAGCAAATACTACGGTGATGTGATTAATTTTTCAAGTCATCCCAGATACACGCTTTTCCCTAAACTTAGATCGCTCTTTATAGCATGTGCAGTGTATGATAAAACAAAGCCCATAGAGATAATTAAATATGAGTTTCAGTCTATTTATCAAAATATAATTCCAATTTTCTATTATGACATACTTAATGGTGAGTTTTTCCTCGGGGACAAAACGAAAATTGAACTTGATGAAAATTCGGAGTTTTTCAAAAAACTATATACCTTCAAAGAACTTAATGAAAAACATCTTAATAATGAAGCCTCCACTCATGCAATGTTGTATCAGCGGCATCTTTTGAATATGTCCTTATGGTCACTGCTACCATCAGTAAAGCCTCTGAATACAAGTAGTAACGATAATCAGGAATACATCAACTTCCTTAAGGGGAGTGCAGTCAAACATAATGGAAATGATGTATGGCTGGGTGTTAAAAAAGACTACTTTGGCGCAACAACGATCCTTAAAAGGAATGATGATCTTTATGACGGCCTTGCTGGCCCAATGATAATTCAGTTGTGTGATTTTATAGAATCCCCAACGCTTTTAAAAGAAAATGCTTTATTCAATCTTTATGAGAAAGCGGATGCGCAAAGGGAAGGCGATACTTATGGTATCTTCGAGTCCAATGGAGGGCTTTTATACATTGACTATCTGTTTGTGAAAAACTTTGGCACGGAACACGTTGAACGCTTTATGAAAAGATTAGAAAATGTCATTTCATTGTTTAATAGGAATAAAAAGTTTGATGTTATTAGTGGTGCTTCTGGGATCCTAATATTATGTTGTAGAGTATATTCTAAATCCCCTAATAACAAATTGCTATCCATAATATCATATTTAGCAGGGCAAATATTAAGTAGTTCAAAAAAAATTGATGATGAATGCATTACATGGGGGAAGAAATGGACGGGTTTCTCGCATGGTAATTCAGGCATTGCTTATTCGCTTGTACTTGCAAATAACATTTTGAATCGCAAGGACATTAACACGTTAATTCTTAAGTCTCTTAATTATGAAAAACGCTTCAAAATAAAATCGGGTTGGAAAGGGGTTGAGTTTCATGATAATGATACTGACTTCAATGCTTGGTGTAATGGGGCCCCAGGAATATATATGTCCCGCCAGGCAATAAGAGCAGAAGGCCTGAATATTTCAGGTGAAATTATGGATATTTTAGAGTCTGATATTAGTCATTATTTTAAAACTGCCGACGCCCGAGGTGTTAATAGTGCTAAATCCTTATGTCATGGGATTTATGGAAATACTATAATACAACGAGAAGATTTCTCGTC
Organism: Erwinia sp. QL-Z3; assembly: GCF_004551645.1. Lineage (NCBI taxonomy): Bacteria > Pseudomonadati > Pseudomonadota > Gammaproteobacteria > Enterobacterales > Erwiniaceae > Erwinia > Erwinia sp. QL-Z3. The sequence continues at coordinate 3,823,092 of NZ_CP037950.1, read as the reverse complement.
TCGGTTCCCTGTTGACCTGGACTTGAATAACCTTAGCGAAGAGAAGTCCTTAATGACCGGTGCTATTGGTGCAGTTTATGCTAATTTCATGCTTAAAAATAATCACTGCGACATGCCAAATGTTTTACTTTTAAAATAAAATGATATATCGAGAATTTCAAACATAGTTAGAATTCTGTGAGAACGCGTATTTCATGCCTGCAGAGAGTGCCCGGGATGGCGATCCCGGGCAGTCAGCATTAACTAAAGGTCAGCTGGACTTTGGCGGCCTGGCTTTTATCGCTGGCCATCTCCAGCGCTTTCACCACGTCCTGCTGCGGGAACACCGCAGAAAGCAGCGGCAGAGGATTAATGCGACCACTCTCCAGCCAGCGCACGGCAATGTCGAACTCATTGATAAAGCGGAATGAACCGACCAGCTCAATCTCTTTCACCAGCATCAACCCCAGCGGGAAGTCAACCGTCGCGGCACCCATGCCGAGCTGAACAATCCGACCTTTCGGACGGGTAAAGCCCACGGTGGAAGCAATGGCCGCCGGCGCGCCAGATGCCTCAAAGCAGACGTCAAAATAGCCGCTGTTTTCCTGCCATTTACCGGTGACCTCGCCATCGGTGGGATCGGCCGCTTTCGAGGCGCCCATTTCTAACGCCAGCGCACGGCAACGATCGCTCATATCGGTGGCGATAATCTCTGAAGCGCCTGCCGCAAAGGCTGCCGCAATCACCAGACAGCCAATCGGCCCGGAACCGGTCACCAGCACTTTTTTGCCGACCAGGTCACCCGCCTGATGTACCGCATGAATTGCCACGGCCAACGGTTCGGCAAAGGCGATCACCTTTGCATCGGCCTTATCGGAATAGGGCACACATTGCGCCGGGCTGACCGCGACAAAGCTGGCAAAGCCGCCCTGAACGTGCGGGAAGAACTGCGCGCTGCCCATAAATTTCATGGTGCGACACAGGTTCTGCTTACCCGACAGGCAAAATTCACAGGCGTTACAGGGTTGGGATGGATTCACCGCCACGCGCTGACCGACCTTCAGCCCGCTGTCTGCCGGGGCTTCCGCAATGCGACCAACAAATTCGTGGCCCAGCGTCATTGGCTCTTTCAGCACTGACATCCCCGCACGGCCATGCTGGAAATAGTGAATATCCGAGCCACAAATCCCGCCGCGTTCAACCTGTACCAGCACCTGGTCATCCGCGCATTCAATGGTGCGCGACTGGTTGCTGACGTCATGCGCGGCACTGACCACGCTGGCAACTATCTCTTTCTGCTTCATAACAAATCCTCAGGCTTTGGACGGGTTTTTGAACGGTTTCTGCGGCTCTTTTTCTTGCCCCCGATCGTCCGGTAGCGAAATCACCTCAATTTTACCCACCAGTAATAAGTAGGCGAGAAAACCGATCAGCGCCACGGCGGCGATATACCACATGGCGTACTGGAAGTTTTGCGTGCGTTGCAGGATCACGCCAATCACGATCGGGCTGATAATCCCGGAAAGGTTACCGAAAATGTTGAGAAATCCACCGATGGTGCCAATCAAATGACGGGGGATCACATCACTGCATACCACCCAACCCAGATTGGAAAACGCATTGGCGAAGAAGGCCACCGACAGGATGGCGATGGCGATGGTCGGGCTGTGCTGGAAGAAATTCACCAGCGCGATCGACGTCGTCACCAGCAAACCGGCCATCACCGGCAGCTTGCGGGCAAAGGTGCGGCTGTGGCCTTTTTTCAGCAGCATATCGCTCAGGGTTCCACCGCACAGCACCCCAGCCATCGCCATCAGGTAAGGAAACATCGCGCCGATACCGGCTTTGGCAATTGATAAGCCCAGTCCTTTCTCCAGATAGACAATAAACCACGTCAGGAAGAAATAGAGTGTGGAGGAGGCCGCAAACTGGGCAATAAACAGTCCCCAGACGGTGCGCTGACGCAGAATGTGCTTAACACTGGCCCAGTTTACTTTGTCATTCCCCCCTTGCTGATTGGCCGAGCCGTAACCGCCACCGTCACGTATGTAGGCCAGCTCGGCGTCGTTAACCTTGTTACTGTCCTGCGGATCGCGGTAGGCAATCAGCCAGTAGATGCCAAAAATAATTCCCACGCCGCCCGAAAGATAGAACGAGGCTTCCCAGCCATATTCGGCCACGATAAACGACAGTAACGGCGTCAATAAGGCCAGGCCAATGTACTGCGCGCTGGAGTAAAACGCCGTGGCGCGCGCCCGTTCATGGTCCGGGAACCAGCTGGCAATGATCTTGGTATTGGACGGGAACGAGGGCGCTTCCGCCACGCCAATTAACGCCCTGCAGACCAGCAGCATCGCAAAGGATGCGGTCGCGGTGGCGAAGATATGGTGAGACGCAAAGCCCATCACAAAGGTGAAGACGCTCCACAGCACGATAGCGCTGCCATACAGGATCCGGGAGCCTACCCGGTCGAGAATATAGCCCACCGGGATCTGGCTCATGGCATAAAACCAGGTAAACATCGAGAACAGCAGTCCGAGCTGCGTCGGGGACAGCTCAAATTGTCCCTGAATATGGGAACCGGCCACCGAGAGATTGGCGCGGTCCATATAATTTATCGCGGTCACCACAAACAGCATCATCAAAATGCTCAGGCGTGAACGGGTCGGTTTCATGATCATTTTTACCTCCCTGTGGTCAGTAAGCTGACGTGGTTTTCGCCACGACCGGCGTCTGACTGCTGAACCGGGTCAGAGCGGTCAGCAGCACTGCAAACACCAGCGATCCGCCCATAAAGACATAAGACGCATCCGGGCTGCCGGTGACGCCATTCAGATAACCGACAATCCACGCGCCGACGAAGGAACCCAGCGCACCAAAGCACACCACAAAGGACATGGCGCCAGCGACCACGTTGCGCGGGATCATTTCAGGGATGGCGGCAAAAAACGGACCGTACGGCGTGTACATTGCGCCGCCGGCGATCACCAGCAGTGCCCAGGAGAGCCAGAAGTGCGACGCACCAATGCTGAACGAGGCGATAAAGCAGACGGCGCCCAGTCCCAGGAACAGCACAACAATTAATTTACGTTGCTGGAATTTATCGGAGAACCAGGATGCGGCGAGCATTAGCGGAATGGCAAGCACATAAGGGGCGGCAGAAAGCCAGCCGGTAGCGACGATGCCGAGCCCGGATGCGGATTTGAGCATCGACGGCAGCCACATAATGAAACCGTACATGCCGATATTCCAGAAGAAGTGGATAAAGGCCAGCGCCAGCACTTTCGGTGAACGAAACGCTTCCCGATCGTTTTTAACCGGTTTGATATTTTCCTGCTCAGCCGCCAGCGCTTCTTCGATGGTTCGCTTTTCGCTGTCGTTCAGCCATTTAGCATCGCGCGGTCGGTCGGCGTACACCGCCCACCAGATAAAGGCCCAGAGGATAGCGGGCACCCCTTCGATAATAAACATTCCGCGCCAGCCAAAGGCATTAACCAGGTAACCGGAGAGGATCGACATCCACAACACGGTAATCGGGTTGCCAAGGAACAAAAAGGTGTTGGCTTTGGAGCGTTCCGCGCGGGTAAACCAGTGGCTGAGGAAGATCAGCATCGCCGGCATCACCACGCTTTCCGCCACACCCAGCAGGAAGCGGATGGCCGCCAGCAGGGCGATGTTGTGCACCATACCGGTGGCCGCAGCCAGTATCCCCCAGAGGATCAGGCTCCAGAAAATCAGACGCTTTGCCGAATGCTTTTCCGCATAAATCCCGCCAGGCACCTGAAAGAAGAAGTAGCCGAGGAAGAACAGGGCGCCCAGCAGAGAAGAGATGCCTGGGGTGATATTCAGATCTTCTGCCAGTCCGGCCGCCGCACCAAAGCCATAATTGGCGCGGTCCAGATAGGCAAGACTGTAAGTGATAAAGGCGATGGGGATCAGTTTCCCCCAGCGGCTGGCGGGCAATGTCCCTGCACGGGTCTGGTTCATGGTAGTACCTCGGCGTTTTCGAACGGTAGGGCACGAGGCCAGGTCTTATTGCCTGGCGGGATTATTATGTTGTGCTCGTGAGACGGTTACAGCGTGGCCAGCCAGCCACCATCGACATAGATGATCTGGCCGTTGACGTAATTAGAGGCGTCAGACGCCAGGTACACGGCGGTGCCAATCAGTTCATCGGGTTTTCCCCAGCGGCCGGAGGGGTTGCTGTTGCGCACCCATTGATCGAACTCAACGTTATCGACCAGCGCCTGGTTCATATCGGTAAGGATGTAGCCGGGACCAATTGCATTACTCTGGATGTTGTACTGTGCCCATTCAGCGGCCATTGATTTGGTCAGCAGCTTGATGCCGCCTTTCGCCGCGGTATAAGGCGCCACCGTGGCGCGGGCGGCCTCGCTGGTCAGCGATCCGATATTGATAATTTTGCCGCCGGTTTTGCGGGATACCATACGTCGGGCGGCGGTTCGGCCGATCAGAAAGGCGCTGGTCAGGTTTACGTCCAGCACGCGCTGCCAGTCACTTAACGCCAGCTCAAGCATCGGCTGACGGAACTGAATGCCGGCGTTGTTGATCACGATATCGACATGAATATCCCGATCGTCGAGCTCCTTAAACACCGCTTCGACCGCGTCTTCATCCGCCACGTTGAACAGGAAGCCATGCGCATTGGCGCCCTGTTCCTTCAACGTGGCCAGCGCCGTCTGCATATGGCTTTCCTGCGTGCCGTTCAGAATGACCGTTGCACCGGCAGCGGCCAGTCCCTGTGCGTAGGCCAGTCCCAGACCGCGAGTTGAACCGGTAATCAGCGCGGTTTTGCCGCTGAGAGAGAACAGTGAAGACATAATCACTCCTGAAAAACTTCATGTAACATGACTAACAAGTTGTGTTTTTAGATCTACGTGAGGCGAGGTAGTTGAGCAATCTACAGGTTAAGAAATTGTAGCCCCGATCACAATAATCTGTGGTGTGGCCACTTTATGCCTTGAATATAGCCTGTAAAAACAGGGTGATGAGGCGGTTTTGTGATTCACTTCACAGTCTGGCACAGTGAAAAACTATTCCTTGCCAGAGAGATATTGGGAGTGCTAAAAAGAGATTCGGACTTGTAGGACAAGCTGATGGTCGACGTCAATCATGCTGTTTTGCTGGTATCAGCAAGCCAGCAGAATAGAATGGCGACATTAACCAGCAACAGGGGAAAGACGTGACACTGGAAAGCGTGCAGAAGCATAACGTGGTGAACGTTATCTACGAGCAAATGAAACAGAATATCCAGGACGGCGTCTGGGAGCCCGGCTGCAAGCTGCCTTCCGAGTCAGAGCTGACGCAGACCTTTAACGTCAGCCGCGTCAGCGTTCGCAGTGCCGTGCAGAAGCTGCGCGATCTGGGCGTGGTGATCACCCATCAGGGCAAGGGCACCTACGTCACCCGTGAGATCGCCCGCTATGGCGCGTTCAGTGACAACCAGCCGATCCTGCACCTGTCGCAGGAAGAGTTTGATGATATGCGGGTGTTTCGTCAGACCGTGGAATTCCGCTGTATGGACCTGGCGGTAGAGAAGGCGACGGATGAGGACATCCGCCAGCTGGAGCAGGCCTTAAACCGCATGCTGGTCAGCAAAGACGACTATAAGAAATATTCGCAGGCCGACTATGATTTCCATCTGGCAATCGTTAAGGCGTCGCATAACAAGGTCTTCATCCATGTGATGGAGTCGCTGAAGAACATTTATATCCATTACCTTGAAGAGTTAAACCGGGTACTGGGGATCACGCTGGAAAGTGTTGAAGCACATATCAAAGTGTTTATGGCACTGAAGAATCGCGACGCGACCACCGCCAGCGAGACGTTAAACAATGCCATGGCCCACAACGTGGACGCGATTACAGAAGTGAAGCTGACAGAGAAATAACCTTAAGAAAACCTCGTCATGAGGTTTTTATTTACCTCTAACATGTAGGACATCATACATCATTGCGGTGATCCGGAGAGACTTATGGAAACGTTGAAAATTACCAACATTAAAACGCTGCTGACCGCCCCGGGTGGTATCGACCTGGTGGTGGTGAAAGTGGAAACCAATCAGCCGGGATTGTACGGCCTCGGCTGCGCCACCTTTACCCAGCGCATTTTTGCCGTGGAAGCCGCAATTGAAAACTATATGAAGCCGTTCCTGATTGGTAAGGATCCGCTGCGCAATGAAGATATCTGGCAGTCGGCGGCGGTCAGCGGTTACTGGCGCAGCGGCCCGGTGATGAACAATGCGCTTTCGGGCGTGGATATGGCGCTGTGGGATATCAAAGGGAAAGTGGCCGGCCTGCCGGTGTACCAGTTGCTGGGCGGACGTTGCCGCGACGGCATTCCGCTCTATCGCCACTGCGATGGTGCCGATGAAGTCGAAGTGGAAGATAACATTCGCGCCAGAATGGAAGAGGGTTATCAGTATGTCCGTTGCCAGATGGGCATGTACGGCGGTGCCGGCACTGACGATCTCAAGCTTATCGCCGGCAAACTGGCGAAGGCGCGCAATATTCAGCCGAAGGTCTCCCCGCGTTCGCAGACGCCGGGCATTTATTTCGATCCGGATGCTTACGCCCGCGCGGTGCCGCGTCTGTTCGATCATCTGCGCAACAAGCTTGGCTTTGGCGTCGAGTTTATCCACGATGTGCATGAACGCATCACGCCGGTTGCGTCGGTGCAGCTGGCCAAGAGCCTGGAGCCCTATCAGCTGTTCTTCCTCGAAGATCCGGTTGCACCGGAGAATATCGACTGGCTGAAAATGATCCGCGCACAGAGCAGCACGCCGATCTCGATGGGTGAGCTGTTTACCCACGTCAACGAGTGGAAACCGTTGATTCAGCAGCAGCTGATTGATTACATCCGTTGCCACGTCAGCACCATTGGCGGCATTACCCCGGCGAAAAAACTGGCTACCTATGCTGAGATCCACGGCGTGCGCACGGCCTGGCACGGACCGGGCGATATCTCGCCGGTGGGCGTGGCAGCCAATTTGCATCTGGATATGAGCGTCACCAACTTCGGAATTCAGGAATATACGCCGGTGAATGATGCGCTGATGGAGGTGTTCCCGGGTTGTCCTGAAATCGATCGCGGCTATGCCTACCTGAGCGATCGTCCGGGACTGGGCGTCGATATTGATGAAGAGAAGGCGAAACGCTTCCCGGTGACCGGTGGCTTGCCGGACTGGACTAACGCACGTTTGCCGGACGGCACCGCCGCCCGACCATAACGCTTAGCGATCCTGAGGTATCGTGGTGTCGCCTTCACCCAGCGTGCATTGCATCATCACGGTATCTACCCAGCGGCCATGCTTAAAGCCCACGGATTTCAGTACGCCGGTCAGCTCAAAACCCAGCGAGCGGTGCAGGGCCAGTGAAGCCACATTTTCACTGTTGCCGACGACGGTCATCACCTGACGGAATCCGGCTTCCTGCGCCTGGCGCAGGCCTTCACCGAGCAACGCGCGGCCAATACCGCGTCCGGCGCAGTCAGGATCGAGATAGATCGAATCCTCCAGCGTAAAGCGATAAGCATAACGCGGGCGGTAGGGCGCCAGGTAGCAGTAGCCGACAACCCGGTGCTCTTCTAATGCCACCAGCCAGAATCCTCCGCTTTCCTGTACTTTCGCAAGCCTTGCCAGCATCTCATCCGCAGTAGGCGGTTCGGTCTCAAAAGTCGCCAGTCCATTAAGGACGTGCCACGCATAAATCTGCTGTATTCCTGCAACATGAGCGGCTTGCGCCGTAACAATTTCCATGAGTTTCTCGTCGGTTGGCTGGTCTGCGCACTATCGTAACGCTGATCGGTTTTTTCCGGCAGAGGTGGCACGCATAGGAAATTCTTATGACGTGGATCGGGCTAAAGACCGGGGTCTGAGAGCCGGACATTTCCGGTTGCCTCAGAATTTCACTGTGGTAGGGTATACCCCGTTAAATATATTGCGGCACTCCCTGATACGTTATTCATGAAATAACCCTCACTCAGCGCAGCAAATATTTACCCAAAAACTGCCAGAGTGGCTGTTGTTATTTGTAAGAGAGTGGCGTGATTTTTTCTTCTATTTTTAGCGTTAACACCTAAAAAAATAAAAAGGACTCATCATGCGAACCAGCGGAATTTTGACGTTAGCCATTACAACCCTTGCCAGTGCATCCCCAGCGTTCTCGGCAACGTTACCAGGCAAAGGTGTAGTGGTTAACGCCGTACAGAGTAGCTTGCCGGAAGAAACCTTCCAGACCGAGCTGGTTAACCGGGCCTTACAGGCGTTAGGTTACGACGTTCAACCGATCAAAGAAGTGGATTACAACGTGGCCTACACGGCGATTGCCAGCGGTGACGCCACCTATATGGCGGTCAATTGGGATCCGCTGCAAAAGGACATGTACGCCTCAGCAGGTGGCGACAATAAATTTTATCGTCAGGGCACCTATATTTCCGGCGCTGCGCAGGGCTATCTGATCGATAAAAAGACCGCGGATAAATATCATATCCACGATATTTCGCAGCTGAAAGATCCCAATATCGCCAAATTATTTGATGCCGATGGCGATGGCAAAGCTGACCTTGCCGGCTGTAATCCAGGCTGGGTATGTGGCTCGGTAATCAGCACCCAGATTGAAGCGTATGGCTTGAGTAATACGGTGGTGCAGAACCAGGGAAATTATTCCGCTATTATCGCCGATACGCTCACCCGATTTAAGGCCGGCAAGCCGGTGCTTTATTATACCTGGACGCCATACTGGGTCAGCGATGAACTTAAGCCTGGGAAAGATGTGGTGTGGTTAACGGTGCCACATTCTGCCAATCCGGGTAGCCAGAAAGATCTGGATACCACTTTACCGAACGGCAAGAATTACGGCTTCCCGGTGAATAACGAACATATCGTCGCCAACAAGGCCTGGACCCAGGCGAATCCGGCCGCAGCGAAGCTGTTTGCGGTGATGAAGCTGCCGCTGGCGGACGTGAATGCGCAAAACCTGCGGATGCATGAAGGACAGGGCAGTTCCGACGATATCGACCGTCATGTGGATGGCTGGATTGCCTCCCATCAGGCGACGTTCGATGGCTGGGTGAAACAGGCTGCTGCTGCCAAATAACGCCGTTTCGCGTGCGTTAAGACAAAAAAAATGGCCTTCATTGCGAAGGCCATTTTGTTATTTAAGAGGATTAGCTGCGTTTCGCCCGTTCGTCAGTGACCTGCTGGGCAATGCGGTCGCCGATGGTCTGGTCGATATTGCGCCAGTATTCAAAGGCGCGCGACAACACCGGTTCCTCAACGCCATTCAGCAGATGGCCGGTAACGTTACTCACCAGACGATCGCGTCCCGCCTGATCCATCACCTTATTGATCAACGTATTGGCCTGGCCAAAATCGTCATCATCGCGGCGCAGGGTGTAAGGCGCGCGCACCATTTCGCCGCTGGACGGCCAGGTGGAGTCGGTCGGATAACGATCGCCATCCGCCACCGGGCCACCTTTGGAGTTAGGCGCATAGACCGGATCGGACACCGGATTCATGCGCATGGCGCCATCTTTGCTGTAGCTGTTCACCGGCGAGTGGGGAGCATTGACCGGGATCTGCTTGTAGTTGACGCCCAGACGCGCACGGTGCGCATCAGCATAAGAGAACACGCGGCCAATCAGCATTTTATCCGGGCTCAGTCCAATGCCGGGCACCAGGTTGTTCGGCTCAAAGGCAGCCTGTTCAATCTGCGCATGGTTATCCGTTGGGTTACGGTTAAGGGTTAATTTGCCCACCGGGATCAGCGGATAATCGCTGTGCGGCCAGACTTTGGTCAGGTCAAACGGGTTAAAGCGGTAGGTTTCCGCTTCGGCAAACGGCATGATTTGCATATGCAGCGTCCAGCTTGGGAACTGGCCGTTTTTGATCGACATGAACAGGTCGCGGGTATGGTAATCACCGTCTTCACCCGCCAGCTTGTCGGCTTCTTCCTGGGTCAGGTTCTCAATACCCTGATCGGTGTGGAAATGGTATTTCACCCAGAACTTCTCGCCCGCCGCATTCACCCACATATAGGTATGGCTGGAGTAGCCGTTCATATGGCGCCAGTTTTTCGGAATGCCGCGATCGCCCATCAGATAGGTCACCTGATGCGCTGACTCGGGTGACAGCGACCAGAAATCCCACTGCATATCGTTATCGCGCAGGTTGTTATCCGCACGACGCTTTTGCGAGCGAATAAAGTGCTGGAACTTCATCGGGTCACGGATAAAGAACACTGGCGTGTTGTTGCCCACCATGTCGTAGTTGCCTTCGGTGGTATAGAACTTGATCGAGAAACCACGCGGATCGCGCCAGGTATCCGGGCTGCCGCGTTCACCGGCAACGGTAGAGAATCGCATCACCAGATCGGTTTTGGTTCCCGGCTGGAAAACGGCGGCTTTGGTGTACTGGCTGACATCATGGGTCACTTCAAAGTGGCCAAAGGCACCGCTGCCTTTCGCATGCGGCTGGCGTTCCGGAATGCGTTCACGGTTAAAGTTCGCCATCTGTTCAATCAGATAGTGATCGTGGAGCAGGACAGGGCCATTCGGCCCGACTGATAATGAGTATTCATCGCTGGCAACCGGGATGCCAGCATCAGTGGTGGTAGGTTTACGTGGATCATTGCTCATTGTTGTCTCTCCGACTTATCGTTTCATCTTGCAGATAAAGATAGAAGAGATAAACAGGAATGCACATCCACAGACTGATTAAGGGCATTCGCTGCGCAAATCAGTCAGACCGCAGCACAACGATTCCCGGTTTCGACTGCATATATTCGATAAAAGGCGAATCCACGACTTTTCTGTTTGCGGCCAGCGAAGAGGCATTTCTGAACCACACCTTACCGTCGTGGCGAACCACAATCCCGACATGTGAAACATCCAGTCCGCTGAGTGGGGAGAAGACACCGACATAATCGCCGGGTTTCAGCCGGTTGAGCAGGTGTCCATTAATGGCCTTGCCGGGAACATAGTTGATTTTACGTGGATGAACGCCAAGGCCGGCAATGTATTCGCCACCGTCGGCTTTGCGGTTAAGTTGCTTGTTAGCGACGAGAAAGTCCGGACTGATCTCGGGCGTGACGTCGCGGGCATTGCGTGGGACGGTGGCGAACCAATCAGTAAAGAAGTGCCGGCGGCTGAGGTAGTCGACGTGCCCCCCGGCATAGCGGATTTTGACAAGGTTATTCAGGAAGGATTTTTGGTCGCGGCTTCGGGTCAGGGCTTCCACGTAGTCGATCAGGGTAAAGCAGTCTACATGGTTGAAATTGGCGACAAGCACTTCCGGGGTATCAGCTCCGCCAATCAGCGTGTCGGCCTGATAGGGCGTGCCGAGAAAGGCTGACGATACCCGGCTGATGACTTCACCGTGGCTTTCACCGGTTGAGGGAATAACGTCTGATTGGAGTATCCGCTGTATGTTTTCAGACGTGACGTTATCGATGAGGGTAGGATATTTTGCTGTTTCTGAGCCGGCACAAGCGGTCAGGAATAATGATATAACGAGAACTGCCCCTGTATTTATCTTCATTTTCATGTCCTTGAAAAGTAAAAAACGCCTTACCTTCACAGCAAATGCTTTGCGTGGCGAAAGAAAAACAACACTGGTTGAGTTTTCGTTGATAAATCACGGCACTGATGCTGAAAAATGCGATGTTCATCACCTGGCGAGACTGCATTAAGTTTTTACAAAGTATGTCTCAACTTGTTTTGCATCTGATTGTTTGCCAGGTTTAAGCCATTAAGGTCTAACCGAACCAGCGACAGGAAATGAATGATGAAACGCGATGTGCTGAGTGAAGAGTATTACGATGAAGTGTGCCGGGTGATTGGCGATGCGGTGATTGTGCTGGCAGAAGGGGGTTTAGACACCGATCGTAAGGTGTTGTCGAATCTGCTGTTAAAGACCCGGCAGGGCCGATCGGATGCCGACCGTGATGAACAGAAGGTGCTGGAACACGCTATCCGGCTGGTGAAGCCGGACTGATCACCGCCCGCCGAGACTGACCTGCCCTCTGCTGCAAGACAACGTTTACGTGAAATCCCCCTTTTGACTGAAAGCGACTTCACGTAGCGAGCGCCGTGCCGTTAACCTCTCCAGCGCGACTGGCGGATCACCTGACAGAAATTCCCCGGCGTAAAGCCTGCTTCCTTATCTTTAATCACGTCCGCTTTCACGTTGCCGAAGGTGGTTTGCGGCTTGTGCTTAATGCCGTCATAAAAGGCCTGAATGATCGCTTCTTTAAAGGCCTCAGGGCGCGGATGCAACGCGGTGACCGCCGCAATTTCCTGCTCGCTGTAATTCTCATATCCCATCCCCAGCACATCCATCTCCACGCCGGCAGTGACCAGTGCGATCTCCGGCGCCATAAATTCCGGGATACCTGGCGTGGTGTGCAGGGCAATCGCCGTCCAGACCTTATCAATATCGGCCTGTTCAATGCCGTGGCGCTGCAGGAAGTCCCGCGCTGCGTTAGCACCGTCCACTTCAAAACGTTTGTCGCAGCTACAGTGATCGTGAGTTAACCCCATATCGTGGAACATGCAGCCGACGTACAGCAGCTCGCTGTCGACCTTTAGCCCGCGCTGATGTCCCGCCAGCGCGCCCCAGTAGTAAACGCGGCTGGAATGGTGAAACAACAGTTCGGATTCGGTATCGCGCACCAATTCGGTGACTTCTTTCGCCATCTGACTGTCTGGAACGTTAATTGTCTGGTTCATGATTTTCTCGCCTTGGGATTGTGTTTAAGCAGTATGCTGTGCATCATAAATGACTTAAAGCGACTGATTAAGACGATACGGGACATTCCGGCAAACCCGGACACCGGAGGAATAATGAACAGTGATATTGCCATTCTCGCCGTGCCTGGCGTACAGATGCTGGATGTCTGCGGCCCGCTGGACGTGTTTGCCGAAGCGAACCGCATTCTGCAACGCCAGGTGTATACGCCGGCAGTGATGTCATTTTCCACGCCGGTGTTGCGTTCCTCTTCCGGCGTTCGCCTCACCGCCGATCGGCTGCTCAGTGAATCCGCAGATTACTCGCCGCAGACCTTTTTAGTGGCTGGCGCACCCGGTATCAGCGAAATCATTGCCGAGCCTCAACAGCTGGACGCGATTAGCGGGCTGTGCCGGCGAAGTCAGCGATTTGGCTCGGTGTGCAGCGGGGCATTATTGCTGGCACAAACGGGTCTGTTGCAGGGCAAGCGGGTGACCACGCACTGGGCCTGCGCCAGCGAGCTGGCCAGCCGTTTCCCGCAGATCAGCGTCGATGCTGATGCGCTGTATGTTGCCGATGGCCCGATCCGCACCGCAGCGGGCGTCACTTCAGGTCTCGATCTGGCGCTAAGGCTGGTGGAAGAAGATTTGGGGCGGGACGTCGCGCTGGAGATCGCCAGTAACCTGGTGATGTTCTTCCGCCGACCGGTAAGTCAGAATCATTTTATGCGCGGTGACAATGTCACTCTTTCCGGCCGTTCATCCTTTCAGGAGCTGCTGCGTTGGAGCGCCAGCCATCTCGATAAGGTGAAAAATGTCGCGGTGATGGCAGAGCATATGAACGTCAGCGAGCGCCACCTTTCCCGGTTGTTTCGTCAGACGTTGGCCGTTTCCCCGGCGCAATGGCTGGAAAGGGAGCGCGTGGCAAGAGCGAAACAGCTGCTGGAGCAGGGGATGGCCAGCAAAACCCTGGCCGGAGAGTGCGGCTTCGCCAGCGTCGATGTTTTGCGCCGAGCCTTTGTCAGAGTCACCGGCATGACGCCGGGTGTCTATGGACGGTTGTTTACGCGAGCTGAGGCCCAGGTGCACGAGAATGGTTACCCGATAAAAGATTGATACAGTCAAAAGCTTGCAAGCTACGGGTATTCAGCTTCATTCTGTCGGACGCATTACCACTTTTAACTCTGAAACAAGGCACTCCGGTCATGAAAAAAATTGGATTTCTGTCATTTGGACACTGGACGCCATCACCGCAGTCGGCGACGCGATCCGCTGCTGATGCGCTGTTGCAATCCATCGATCTGGCGGTGGCAGCAGAAGAATTAGGCGCTGACGGTGCCTATTTCCGCGTTCACCATTTTGCCCGCCAGCTTAGCGCACCGTTCCCGCTGCTGGCTGCGGTCGGCGCGAAAACCAAACGTATTGAGATTGGTACCGGCGTCATTGATATGCGCTACGAAAACCCGCTGTATATGGCCGAAGATGCCGGTGTGGCCGATCTGATCAGCGGCGGCCGTCTGCAGTTAGGTATCAGTCGTGGATCGCCGGAGCAGGTGATTGAAGGCTGGCGCCATTTTGGCTATGCGCCGCAGGAAGGGCAAAGCGATGCGGATATGGGGCGTCGTCATACCGAGCGTTTGCTGGAAGTGCTGAGCGGCGAAGGCTTTGCGAAACCTAATCCACAGCCAATGTTTCCTAATCCGCCAGGCCTGTTACGGCCGGAGCCCTTCTCCGAAGGCCTGCGTGAACGCATCTGGTGGGGATCCGGTTCTAACGCCACCTCGGTCTGGGCGGCGAAGCTGGGTATGAACCTGCAAAGCTCGACGCTGAAAGATGATGAAACCGGCGAGCCGTTCCATATTCAGCAGGCCAGACAGATCCGCGCCTATCGCGCCGCCTGGCAGGAAGCAGGGCACACGCGTGAGCCGCGCGTTTCCGTCAGCCGCAGCATCTTCGCTTTGATGAATGCGACAGATCGCGCCTACTTTGGTGCCAGCCGCGAAGGTGGCGATCAAATCGGTTATCTGGATGAGAAAACCCGCGCCATCTTTGGCCGTAGCTATTCAGCCGAGCCGGAAGCCTTGATTGCGCAGTTAGCGAAAGATGAGGCGATTGCTGAAGCGGATACGCTGCTGTTGACCATCCCGAACCAGCTGGGCGTCGACTATTGTGCGCATGTGATGGAGTCGATTCTGAAACATGTCGCGCCCGCGTTGGGCTGGCGCGACTAGTTCGAACAAATCAGAGAAAGGGTGCGTGCTGGAGGCCATCGCCTTCAGCGAGCCTTACCGGATGAAAATACCGACACCGTGACCGAATTATCCGTTAGTAGAGGACTCAGTGGTCTCGACTGGCGTGGCGGTTGAGCTGCCAGAGCTTTGCGCGTTTTCCGTGTTGCTGGTCGCTGAATGCGTTGTCTCGCTATCAGTACTCTTCGACGTTTCGGTGGTGGTCGTTGCCGGTTTGGCTGACGACTCCGTCGCGCTTTGCGTGGTGGTGGTGGTTGTCGTGGTCGCAGGCTGACTGGTTGTTGCCGCATTCTGCGTGGTGGTGGTCGACGTGGTTGCCGGCGCCGTGGCTGTCGTACTCTGCGTGGTGTCAGTTGAGGTCGCAGCCGGTGTTGCCGCCGAACTCTGACTGGCCGTTGCAGGTGTAGTGGTACTTTCAGTGGTTGTTGCAGGCGTTGACGTGCTCTGAACGGTAGCAGCAGGTGTAGTCGTCGCCGCGGTGGTGCTTTGCGTCGCTTGGGTACCCGTCGTTACCGGCACCGCAGCGGGTGGCGTGGCGGCAACCGTTGGGATGGTGGCTGAGGTTGCTGTTGCCGCAGTCTGGTCGGTCTGCGCTGGCGCAGCCTGTTCTGCCGGCGCTGCAGCCGGCGCCGCAACCGGTTTAGGCGGAAGCTTGGTGACACCTTCTTTCGCAAACACCGGCTTGTCGCGAGTGACCGAATAGGCCAGCTGCGTCACTTCTCCCGGTTTGGTTGTCACATCGACAGACTGAATCGTCACGCGCCCCAGGCCAAGCAGCGTCTGAGCATAACCCCCGACTTTGTGCTTACCGGCCGGAATATGCAGCTCGGTGTTTTTCCCGGCAACCAGTGGGCCAGCGTCATTACCGTCAACCGTCAGGAAAATGGCGGAACCATCGTCCGCACGGGTCACAACATGAGACACATTGATTTGGGTCGGGCCATTGAAGAAATCTTCTGGCGCGCCGGGCTTCTGTTGTTTGGCGCAACCGGTGAGCGTTATGGCGGCCGTTACTGCGGCCAGGGTGAAACGATAAGACATTATACCTCGCTATCCAGCGTTGCTTTGAGACGGCCATTTTAACGCTACTGGCCGGAGTAATACAGCAGCGTAGCGTTAGGGTTCGTCTCAAAAATTAACAGCAAGTATGTCAAGCGGGCGATCTTTGTTCGCAATCCACGCGTCCTGAAAATTCAACGCGGGCATTTATCCGTTTTTGAAAAAAGCCGATAGCGGCAGTCTCTGCTGGCCATCAGCAGTGAAGTTTGCGGCTGAGAGCCAGCCAGACAGTGCGGCCTCGATCGCCGGCCATTCGCCATCGATAATCGATAACCAGTCGGTGTCACGGTTGCGTTGCTTGCGGGTCATCGCCTGACGGAAACAGCCCTCGAAGGTAAAGCCGATCCGCTCAGCCGCGCGGCGTGAGGCGAGATTAGTTGAATCACAGCGCCAGGCCACGCGGCGATAGCCGAGGGAAAAGGCCTGGGTCAGCAGCAGAAACAGGGCGTCAGTGCCGAATACCGTGCGCTTCATCAGCGGCGACCAGGTGACGTGGCCGATTTCGCAGGCGCCGTTGACCGCATCAATATTGGCGAAGCACACTGCGCCAACGGCATGCCGGGTGCTGTTATCGACCACGGCATAGCTCACCAGCCCCTGATCCAGGCATTTATGCGTTACCCACGCGATCATCTCCGACAGTGAGGCCGGTTTTTGCGCCCCCAGCCAGGTCCAGTCGCGATCGTCTTCCGCCAGCGAAAAGGCCTGAAACAGGGCGTCGCTGTGCTGCGGATCAAGCGGTTCGAGCGTGCAATACCGTCCGGTTAGCGAACCGCGCGGAAAAGGGCGCGCGGGCTGCCAGTCGGGTAACGCCACGCCCACCTGTTGACCGTAATGATTGATATTCACCTGCCTTTCTCCTGTTATCGTCAGCGCGTTGCGGCGTTCTGAATCGAGCCTGTTAGTTTCTATACTACGATAAAGTCACTACTTTTCTGCGTTGAGCTTAAGCGCAACACTGGTGCTCACACAACCAGGAGGCTATCTGATGCTTGTATTTCTCACTGGCGCGACAGGGTTTATCGGCTCGCGCATTGTTACCGAACTGCTGGCTGCCGGACATCAGGTCCTTGGCGTCACCCGCTCTGACGCCGGGGCGGAAGCGTTAACCGCGGCGGGCGTGGAAGCGTATCGCGGCACGCTGGAAGATCCGGACAGCCTGCGTGCCGGGGCGGCTCGTGCGGATGCGGTGATCCATACCGCGTTCGATCATAACTTCGATAACTTTGTCGCCAACTGCGAAAAGGATCGTCGGGTGATCGAAGCGTTGGGGGATGCGCTGAAAGGCTCTGACCGCCCGCTGATCATTACCTCGGGCACCGGTATCGGCGATGCCGGCGACGGTCAGCCGGCGTCTGAATCGGTATTCAATCCTCAGCATGCCAACCCGCGCATTATGTCCGAATTAACCGGCAATACGCTGCTGGAGGCGGGCGTGAATGTGCAGGTGGTCAGGCTGCCACAGGTGCACGATACGGTGAAGCAGGGACTGATCACGCCGTATATCGCCATCAGCCGGGAGAAGGGCGTGGCGGCATATGTCGGCGAGGGCACTAACAGCTGGCCGGCGGCGCACGTGCTGGACGTGGCGAAGCTCTATCTGCTGGTGCTGGAAAAGGGCCAGAAAGGCCAGCGCTATCATGCGGTGGCTGAAGAGGGCGTGTCTGCCAAAGAGATCACCGACGTCGTTGCCGCCGGTCTGGGTGTTCAGGTGGTGTCGTTGCCGCCGGAAGAGGCAGCGGCGCACTTTGGCTGGTTTGCGATGTTCGCCAGCATGGATCTGCGCGCCTCAGGCAAATGGACGCAGCAACAGCTGGGTTGGCAGCCCAGGGGACGGGGATTGATAGCCGACTTGCAGGCAATGGATTACAGCCAGTAAAACTGCCATCCATGACGCAATAAAAAAACCGGTAACATCACTGTTACCGGCTTTTCTGTTAATGCTGCGAAAATTACGCGGCAATTAACGTCTGTGCAGTGCTCTCAACCAGCGCCAGCAGGATTTTGATGTCCTCAAGCGTTACGGTCGGGTTCAGCAAGGTCATTTTCAGACAGGTGACGCCATTCGACTCGGTCACACCGACGTTGGCGCGGCCTGAATCCAGCAGCGCATCACCAATCTTCTGGTTCAGCAGCGCAATAGCCGCATCCGTGGCGAACGCAGACTGCTGCGGACGATAACGGAACAGCACGCTTGCCAGCTGTGGCTTCATCACCAGCTCCAGCGCAGGCTGCTCAGCCACGTAGCTTGCCACCTGTTGCGCCAGGGTTACGCCGTGATCGATGATCTCCGCGTACTGCTTCTGTCCTAATGCTTCCAGACCCATCCACAGTTTCAGCGCATCGAAACGGCGGGTGGTTTGCAGCGATTTGGACACCAGATTTGGCACGCCCTGAGCTTCATCAAACTCGGAGTTCAGGTAAGCCGCCTGATAGCGCATCAGCTCATAGTGGCGCGCTTCTTTCAGCAGGAAGGCGCCGCAGCTGATGGTCTGGAAGAACTGCTTGTGGAAGTCCAGGGTAATGGAATCCACCAGCTCAATGCCGTCCAGATAATCGCGATACTTCTCAGACAGCAGCAGCGCACCGCCCCAGGCCGCATCAACGTGCACCCAGATCTGCTCTTCAGCGGCAAGCTTCGCAATCGCGCGCAGCGGATCGATAGCACCGGCATCGGTGGTGCCAGCGGTGGCGACAATCGCCAGCACCTGCTCACCGTTGGCTTTCGCCGCCGCCAGCTTCTCCGTTAAATCGGCCAAATCCATACGGGCGAATTCGTCGGTTTTAACCAGGGTAACGGACTGATAACCCAGACCCAGCAACGCCATGTTCTTCTGCACCGAGAAGTGCGCATGCTCAGAACAGAACACTTTAATCTTCTTCAGGTTGCCCACCAGGCCATCCTGCTGAATTGAGTGTCCCTGACGGGCAAAGAAGGCATCACGCGCCAGCATCAGGCCCATCAGATTGCTCTGGGTGCCGCCGCTGGTGAATACGCCCGCATCGCCAGCCTGATAGCCAACCTGAGTACGCAGCCATTCAATCAGCTTCATCTCAATGATGGTGGCTGACGGGCTTTGATCCCAGGAGTCCATGCTCTGATTGGTGGCGTTGATCAAGACTTCCGCCGCCTGGCTAACCACCAGGCTCGGGCAGTGCAGGTGCGCCACACACTGTGGGTGATGCACCGACAGGCTGTCTTTTAAGAAGAACTCAATCGCACGCTCAATAGCGGCCTGGTTACCCAGGCCCTGAGGATTAAAATCCAGCGTAATGCGTTCGCGAAGCTCAGCAACAGTTTTCCCCTGATACATCTCAGGTTGTTGCAGCCATTGCACCACGGCCTGGCTGCTCTGCTCGATCGCCTGCTTATATGCTTCTGTGCTCTGCGCAGAAGCCGCCAGAATAGGGTTTAATCCGGACATCAACTTCACTCCACTCAGACGGGTTTTACGCCAGCAGCTAACAGGGCGTTTTCAAATTTATCCAGGAACACGGTCAGCTCTTCCTGAGAAATCAACAGGGAAGGCAGCAGACGCAGCACGCAACCGTTACGGCCGCCGCGCTCAAGGATCAGACCCGCCTGGAAGCATTTCTTCTGCAACAGTGCAGAAAGTTCCGGATCGGCAGGGTAGCAACCCATATGATCCTGCGCTTCGCCTGGCTTCACGATCTCAATACCGATCATCAGGCCCAGACCGCGAATGTTACCGATCACCGGGAAACGTTTCTGCATCTCAGCCAGCTGGCCTTTCAGCCATTCGCCCTGTGCGGCCACTTTCCCGGCAATGTTGTTTTCGGTCAGGTGCTTCAGCGTGGTCAGGCCGGTCGCCATCGCCAGCTGGTTGCCACGGAAGGTGCCGGTGTGGTGACCCGGTTCCCAGGCATCAAATTCTTTCTTAATACCGAGCACCGCCAGTGGCAGACCGCCACCTACAGCTTTAGACATCACGATGATGTCTGGCTCAATGCCCGCGTGTTCGAAGGCGAACAGCTTGCCGGTACGGCAGAAGCCAGCCTGAACTTCATCGATGATCAGCAGGATGCCGTGCTCTTTGGTGACTTTACGGATGCGCTGCAGCCACTCAGCCGGCGCCGGGTTAACGCCGCCTTCGCCCTGAACGGCTTCGAGGATCACCGCCGCAGGTTTGCGCACGCCGCTTTCCACGTCGTTGATCAGGTTTTCGAAGTAGTAGGTCAACGCCTTCACGCCAGCTTCACCGCCAATGCCCAGCGGGCAGCGGTAGAGGTGCGGATACGGCATAAACTGCACTTCAGGCATCATGCCGTTGACGGCTTCTTTCGGCGACAGGTTACCTGTTACCGCCAGCGCGCCATGGGTCATGCCGTGATAGCCGCCGGAGAAGCTGATCACGCCAGTACGACCGGTATGTTTTTTTGCCAGTTTCAACGCCGCTTCGACGGCATCCGCGCCAGAAGGGCCGGTGAACTGCAGGCAGTACTCTTTACCCTGACCAGGGAGTAAAGAGAGAAGATAAGCAGAGAACTCATCTTTTAATGGCGTGGTCAGGTCCAGTGTATGTAACGGCAAGCCGCTGGTAATGACACTTTGTATGCTTTGCAGGACGTCAGGGTGGTTGTGGCCAAGAGCCAGGGTTCCCGCGCCAGCCAGGCAGTCAAGATAGTGATTATTCTCAACGTCGGTAATCCAGACGCCCTGTGCTTTTGCTATAGCAAACGGCAACTTGCGTGGATAACTCCTGACATTTGATTCAAATTCAGCTTGTCTCGCCAAATAGGTTTCATTGTTTGCATGTGAAGACTTTGCACCTAAAGTATCAATACGGACTTTATCCGTCATCATATCTCTCCTACAACCGGGGGCATCGTTGGCACCCTGATTGAAACTGGTTAAAAAAGTAGCGACTCTGTATAAAAGCGCGCCCAATATAGGGCTTTTCCCCCCCGAGCTCAATGATTAATTTTGTTAAGATTTGTTTACTATTTTTCTTTATGAATCATACCGTTGCAGTGTCCTTTTACTGTGTGTGGTTATCATACAAATGTGACGTTTTTGTTAAACAGCACAAAAGGGACTTTGAGACCGGCTGAGAAGAGGGATGTTTAAGCAGAAATCGGCCAAAAGATACGCAAACACTTACCTTGCGTAACATGTGTTTAAACTTCATTTAGTCACTAACACCTGATAACGGGTGCTGCGTCCGCCGCCCGGCAGTTTTTCAATGCAACCTTTGTCCAGCAGATCCGCTAAATGGCGGGTTGCGGTGGCCTTACTGACTTTGGCCACCTTTTGGTACTGACTGGCGCTGATGCCCGCTTCAAAGCCCTGATCGCCGCCATCCAGCAGGCGGTTAAGCACTTTAATTTGTTCCTTGCTTAGCGCGTCATGGTGATGGCGCTGCCAGAAGCGGGCTTTGATCTGCGTGCGCTCAACGCTGTTAATGGCTTCGCGGATGCTTTCCTGCAACGTGTCCAGAAACCAACTGAGCCAGTCGGTAATATCCAGGCCGCCTTTCTGCGTCTGTTCCAGTATCTGGTAATAACGTGCGCGCCTTGCCAGGATTGCCGGTGACATGGCATACAGCCGGATGGTCTGGCTGTCCGCCTGCGATAACGCCAGGTCGGTCAATGCGCGGGTGATACGTCCGTTGCCATCATCAAAGGGATGCAGGGTGATAAACCACAGATGACTGATGGCCGCACGCAGCAGAGGATCCAGCAGCGCATCTTTCTCACTGGCAATAAACCAGTCAATAAACTGGGCCAGCTGCGCTTCCAGCCCCTCGCGAGGTGGGGCAATAAAGTGGATCACCGGTTTATCGATACGTCCGGACACCACCTGCATCGGCTCATTGCCGCGTAATTTGCCCACCCCAAGCGAATGGATGGAAAGCCCCTCCTGCGGGAAGATCCACTGATGCCACTGACACAGGCGCTCGACGCTCAGCAGATGCTGCCGGTTATCGATGGCATCCAGCATCATCGCCGCCAGGCCTTCAGAACGATCGGAAACCGGCCAGGGATGCTCTTCCGTTACGCCCAGCCGGCGTGCCAGCGACGACCGCACCGACTGCACATTGATCGGCTCTTCTTCAATGGCGGAAGAGGAGAGGATATTGGCCAGCAGAGTATCAAGGGTTTGCACTTCATCATCGGGCAGCATTCCCGCGCGCCCGAGCAACAGCCCACGTTGCTGCTGAATATCGCGCAGACGTGGCAATAATGCCGCCTCATCCCAGCGAAAGTGGGGCCAGTCCGGCTGTTGCCAAATCCAATCTGAAGTCATATTTTTGCCCGCCTTAATCAAGTGGTGAGCCGATTAATCTGACTATTCGGCTCACTGGATGAGCCGAATATAGCAAACAATCGGCTCACGGGCGAATGTGACCACACTTCCAAACACCCAAGAGAGAGCGACGCCAACGGTGCAAAAGCCGGCAACGACACGGCTGGCATTCGCTGGCCGGTT
Source organism: Erwinia sp. QL-Z3 (assembly GCF_004551645.1). Taxonomy (NCBI): domain Bacteria; kingdom Pseudomonadati; phylum Pseudomonadota; class Gammaproteobacteria; order Enterobacterales; family Erwiniaceae; genus Erwinia; species Erwinia sp. QL-Z3. The sequence continues at coordinate 3,800,610 of NZ_CP037950.1, read as the reverse complement.
TGGTCTGACTGAGAAGAATAAATATCGTTAAGAGGGGTTGAAATGGAAGGGAGATAATTTTTAATTGCCCGTTAAAATTTAAGCCTCTCATTGTTTACGTATTCAACTGGTTAGACCTTTTTTGTTGCTGAGTTTTTGTCATTAATCGGCAAGTTTGAAAAGTATAAAAATGAAACGGCAGTAAGCGTGTTATACTCGATCTATTACCACTGTCTCTCATTTGGTTTTAACGAAGATCCCTTCGTTTGTTACCTCATTATTTCCATGAGGATTATTTTATAATAATCAAGAAAGGAAATTCAATGATCGCTTATTTTATTCTTGCACACCGTTACCCTCACCAGTTTAAACGTCTGTTTAAATCTATCTATCATGCGGATAATCATTACCTGATCCATATCGATAAAGGTGCAGAGGCTGAAACGGTTGATGACATCACCCTGTTTTTAAAAGACTATGACAATGCGTCGATATTAGAAAGCAAAGATGCGATCTGGGGCGGCTATAGTCTGGTGGATGCAGCATTACGCGGCATTAAAAAACTGGTCAATATGGACGTTAAATGGGAATATTTTATCAACCTCAGCGGGCAGGACTTCCCGTTAAAAAGTCAGGCAGAGATACTGAGCTTCCTGAATCTGCATAAAGGCGTTGAATTTATTAAGGTTGCCGATCAGGCCAAAATCCGTCCGGAAACCCTGCACCGCATTAAAGACTATGTGCAGGAAGTGGGGGATAAATTAGAAATCGATCCGCTTGCCAACCGGATGTTTTTAAAAGGTGTGACGCCCTATATTGGCAATCAATGGATGATCCTCAGCCGGGCATTCTGTGAGTTCATTACCTACAGTCCTGAACTGAAAAAGTTTGAAGACTTCTACCGAAATACGCTGATCGCAGATGAAGGTTTTTTCCAGACGGTATTGATGAATACCACCTTTAAATCAGTGATCGTCTCCGACGATAAACGTGAAATTGACTGGGTCGCCAGTGACGATATTAAGCTGCGTCCGCGTGATTTTGTCCGAAAAGATTCAGTGGTTTTGCTTAACAGTAAAAATCTATTCGCCAGAAAGTTCGATGAACAGGTCGATAGCGCCATTCTGGGTATCCTTGAAGACAGCCTGACCAGCCTACCGGTAAAAGAAAGAAGTGCCGCAACGGCTAAATTCCATCTGGTTAATTAGTTAATCGTGTAACCTAAATCGGCTTTACGTCATCTGGTGTTTCTTTATTCATCAACCAGATGACGAATATTCTGTTTAATCGACTAATTCAATCCCCAATCCTTCCAGCAAATTCACCGCTTCAAGCCGCGAAAATTTCGCCCTCGCGACGGTATTGTGCATCACGTCAATAGTGAAGTTCCAGGAGTCGGTAAAATCCGCCGCCCGCAGATTGGTGTTGTTAAATAAACTGCCTGCCAGGTCGCAGCCGGTGATCGTTGCGTTGGCCAAATCACACTCGCGGAAGTCCACCTCATGCAGCTTGCACTCGTCCAGCGTCAAACCATTTAACTTCAATCCCTGAAACGACGCGTTGGTTAACAGGCATTGAGTAAACTGCAGCTCAGGATCGAGATTGAAGGTTGGCCACTGCGCGCGCGTCCAGTCGATGCCGCTCAGCTTGCACTCATTGAACGCCACCTCATAAAACGTCGACCAGCTGATGCCCGTCACGCTGAGGTTACAGTGGTTGAAGGTACATTGGGTGAACTTACAGCGGGTCAGTTGCGCCGAGGTAAAGTTGCAGTTATTGAACACGCACTCTTCAAATCGCGCGCTTTCCAGACTGGCTGAAATAAGATCCAGCTTATCGAAGGTTTGCTGAAAATAGTCTTGATTGCTGACCGGATGTTCCATGATGATGCTCCTTGAGTCTTGATACTATCGATCGCCATCATCAGCAGGAGAGTCTGGCATGTCAGAGGCAGAGATCGGCTACAAAATTAATGAACCTATCACCGAAACGCAGTTTATCAACTTACTGAAAGAGACCTCGCTTGGCGAGAGAAGGCCAATTGCCGATCGGGATCGCATCGCCGATATGCTGAAACACAGCAACCTGCTGGTGACCGCCTGGATTGGCGACCGGCTGGTGGGCGTGGCGCGATCGCTGACCGATTTCAGCTTTTGTTGCTATCTGTCCGACCTCGCGGTGTCCGAGACGGTGCAAAAGTCCGGGCTGGGTAAAAAGCTGATATCTGTCACCGCCGCGCAGCTTCATCCAAAATGCCGCGTTATCCTGCTGGCGGCGCCGCTGGCGGTGGAATACTACCCAAAAATCGGTTTTGAACAGCATCCCAGCGCCTGGAATTTACTGGCCGAACAGGTTGATTAGCGTCCCCAGCGTGAGCGCAGATAATCGACCGCTTTCTGCGTCTGCGGTTGATTAAGATAGTTCTCCCTGAACAGGATCGTGCCGTCAATCTGCGGCACGGCATCATTCAGATCGAGCTGCTTTTTCAACTCGGGCACGCCGCCTTCAATCATCCAGTCCGGCTCCATCTTCGACGGTTCGCCAATTTTATACAGCGCCACGCCGATATAGAGTTTGGTCGGGGTGTTTTTCACCACGTTCGCCCACCAGTTTGCCAGCACATCATAGCGCGCCGCATCACGCGCGAAAGGCCAGTACAGCTGCGGCGCAATATAATCCAGCAGGCCCTGTTGCACCCAGCGGCGGGTATCGGCATAGGATTCGTCATAGGCGGCGGCACCACGAGTCGCTGAACCAGCCGGATCGTGCGAAATATTCCGCCAGACGCCGGCCGGGCTGACGCCAAACTGCACATCCGGTTTCAGCTGCTTGATGGTGCGCGACACCTGCTCGATCAGCAGCTGGGTGTTATGTCGGCGCCAGTCCGCTTTTGAGGCAAACCCCTGACCATAGCGGCTGTAGGTTTGATTGTCGTTCAGGGCAGAGCCGGGCGATTCGGTGTAGAAGTAATCATCAAACTGCACGCCGTCTATCGGGTAACGGGCAACCACTTCGGAGACGATGCTGGTGATCCAGTCCCGCGCTTCCGGAATGCCCGGATCGAGGACAAAGCGATCGCCTGAGGTACGGATCCAGTCGGGATGCAGCACAAACACGCTGGCGGGATGTAACGAAACGGTGCGGTTTAACTCGGCAACCGTCGACGCTTTGGTGTTGACCGACACGCGATAGGGGTTAAACCAGGCATGCACCTTAATGCCGCGCTTGTGCGCTTCATCGAGCATAAACTGCAGCGGATCGTAACCCGGATCTTCGCCAATTTTGCCGGTCAGCATATCTGACCACGGCAGGATTTTGGAGGGCCACAGCGCGGTGGCATCCGGTTTAACCTGGAAGAAGACGGTATTGATGCCGAGGCTTTTCAGCTTATCCAGCTTGTCCTTCAGCGCCTGTTGCTGCTGGCTGATACGCAGCGCCGCACTGCTAACGTTCACCGACGAGACCGGTGGCCAGTCCAGCCGCGAAACGGTGGTCAGCCAGACGCCGCGCATCGGCTGCGCGGTAAGTGACGGTGTCACAGGAACCGGTTGCTTAGTCACTGCTGGAAAGGGCGTTACCAGCGATTTGGGTGGCTGTGAGGCGCAGCTGGCCAGCAGCAACGCGGTGCCAACCAGCGCCAGCGCGCTGAATTTTTTCAGATTGGTGGCCGGGAAAAAGCGGCGAGAAAGGGCGATGATAGCCTCCGTGCTGACGTAAAAAGTTGCCGTATCTTACCCTAATCAGGCGTCTCAGAGACACCTGATTACCGACGGTGATTACTTCGGTGTGTAAGAGATATAACCGGCGATGCCGCCCGCGCCGCCGTCTTTGGGGTGATTAAGGCCATCGGAGACCGGGACCGGGGAAAAGTCGAAAGGCGTAACGCCCTCAATGCAGGCGACGTTAATGCCGTAAAATTCCGGATTCGAACGCCGTTGGTGGAAGGTATAGACACCGCAGGTTTTGCAGAAGAAATGCGCGGCTTCGCCTGAATTAAAGCGGTACTCGGTCAGCATATCCTGCCCGTTGATCACCTCAACCCGTTTACCCATCGCCATCACCGCGCCACGCTTCGCGCACAGGGAACAGTTGCAGCGAAGCACGCCGTTAAAGCCATCAATAAGCTCGACGTTAAACACGACGGAACCACAATGGCACTGTGCTGACTTAATGTCTGACATGACGACCTCTGAATAGTGTTGGTTTATCCCCCACGGACCGAGCCACGCCACACCACGCTGGCTTCATACAGGCATTTGTCGCTGGGCCGATCGACGCGAGGATCCAGTTCATGGCTGCTTTTTTCCTGAGCAACCAGCCACTGTACCGCCTCGCGGGAAAAGGTTTCCATCGGCGGGGCGAAGGTGGTGAGGTTGTAGGATGACCAGCCGCTTTGCGCAATATTGTCGTAGCCCACGATACACAAATCTTCCGGGATGCGTAAGCTGAAACGGGTTCGCGCTTCGTCCATAAAACCACAGGCCACCAGATCGGTAACGCAAAATACCGCATCGGGCCGCTTCTGCCGGGTCAGCAGGCGATGCGCCAGTATCTGTCCGCTTTCATACGAGGTGGTGCCGAAGCGCTCAACGTCCACCGTCAGGCCGGCGCGTTCGGCCGCGGCCAGAAAATCTGTTTCTCGTTTCATCAGGCTGGGCGTACCGGCCTGCGAATTGGCAAAGGCCAGATGGCGACAGCCTGCGCGCACAAAGGCGCTGATGGCGGTATCGGCCGCCTTGCGGGAATCCAGGTTGATGCTCAGCGAACCGGGCAGGGATTCGTCACGGTTAATCAGAATCAGGTGCTGACCGTGCTGATAGCAAAGCTGAGTGATGCCGCTGTCCGGCATGCCTGAAAGAATAATCGAGGCATCGGCGCGGAAGTTGATCGCCTGCTGCAGGGCCGCCGAGACGCTGTTATCGGAAAGATCGGTGTTAATGATCATCGCCACCTTGCCGGCTTCCTGCAAAAAATGTGTCAGCCAACTGACCAGACTGGCACGGTAGGGCGTGGCGACATCGGAGACGATCAGGCACACGATGCCGCTGCGGTTACTGACCAGGCTACGCGCCAGATGATTAACGTGATAACCCAGCTCTTCAGCCGCTTTCATCACCCGGTTGCGGGTACTTTCCGACACGCTGGCACCCGGCGTAAAGGTGCGCGACACCGCCGATCGGGACACGCCGGCACGCTGCGCGACGTCATAGGCATTAATCCCCGTTTTACCCTGGCTCACATTTTCTCTCCTGCTGGCAACCACACCTGAATGACTATTCCACCTTTTGCACAAGTGTGCAAAATAATGCGCCGTGATTATGTTGCAATTTTGTGACACTGCCAGTCAATTTGAAACCAAGGTGATTGACGGGCCAATTTATGTACTCTATTACTTTGCACACATGTGCAAGATGCTTGTTTTATCAGCAACACAAATAACAATCAAGGAGAATACCCATGCGTCACACCTTGTTGATCACTGCCCTTACACTTTGCGGATCGAGTCTGCCGCTTATGGCCAGCGCCGCCGGGAACCTCAATATGATCTGTTCAGCGGATGTGGTGGTCTGCGAACATATGACCGACATCTTCAGCAAATCGCATCCGGACATTAAAGTTAGCATGGTCCGACTCTCCGCCGGAGAAGCCTATGCCCGTTTACGCAGCGAAGCGCGTAACCCGCGCACCGACATCTGGTGGGCTGGCACCGGCGATCCGCATATGCAGGCCGCATCAGAAGGGCTGACCCAGGTGTATAAATCGCCGCTGTTGCCGCAGCAGCAAGACTGGGCACAGAAGCAGGCCGAGATTTCCGGTTATCGTACCGTCGGCATCTACGCCGGTGCGCTGGGCTGGGGCTACAACACCAAATTACTTGCCGAGAAGAAGATCAAAGCGCCAGCCTGTTGGGCGGACCTGCTTGACCCGGCCTTCAAGGGCGAAATCCAAATCGCTAACCCGAATTCCTCCGGCACCGCCTATAACGCCTTAGCCACGTTGGTGCAGATCATGGGTGAAGATAAAGCGTTCGATTACCTGAAAAAGCTCAATGCCAATATCTCGCAGTACACCAAATCCGGCTCTGCGCCGGTGAAAGCGGCGGCACGCGGTGAAACCACCGTCGGCATCGTCTTTATGCATGATTCGGTAGCGATGGAAGTCGATGGCTTCCCGGTGAAAACGGTCGCACCTTGTGAAGGCACCGGCTACGAGATTGGGTCGATGTCGATTGTGAAGGGCGCACGCAACCTGGCCAGTGCCAAGGTCTGGTATGACTGGGCGTTGAGCGCAGAAGCCCAGTCGCATATGAAAGAAGCCAAATCCTTCCAGCTGCCGTCCAATACCAAAGCTGAAATCTCTGAATACGCGCCGCGCTTCGAAAATATCAAACTGATTGATTACGATTTCAAAACCTACGGCGATACCGCAAAGCGCAAGGCGCTGCTGGGCCGTTGGGATAAAGAAATCGGCGCAAGCGCTCAGTAATCTCGCACTGCCGGGATCGCCCGGTAGCTTTACCGAACAGCGGTGGCTCACGCCTGACGTCCGCTTCAGCCTGCCCGTTCAGGTCGAGGTGTTGTATGAATACAAATAACCGGCGGTTAGTCGGCGCGCTGGGTCTGGGCGCGGTCGCATTAACGCTGCTGCCCTGGTACAGCCTGGAAGCGGGGTTCTTCCAGTTCTCCTGGCTCACCACGCTGTGGGGCGATGAGGCGACCGCGCCAGGCCTGTGGCAGATGCTGTCGCATTTGCATCCGTGGTTAATGGCGATCGTCAGTTTGTTTGGGCTGGCGGCACTCAGTGGCTTGATCAAACACAGCGGCACGAGGAGTGCCTTATTGCTGGCGGTCAGCGCGCTGGGCATCGTATTTATGGTGGTTGAAGGGCACGCAATTGGCTACAGCGGCTGGAACTGGCTGTGGCTGGAAAATGCCTTCGGGCCGCTGGCACAGGGCCAACCCGCGTTTGGCGCCGGCGCAATTCTGATGCTTACCACCTTTCTGCTGCTGTTCTCCTTTGCGCTGGCAGAGCGTGGAGTGTTGAAAGGCGATGCCTTTGTGGTCGCGTCGATTGTGATGCTGGTCGCGCTGGTGAGCACCTTTGTGCTGTATCCGGTGCTGAGCCTGTTTGTCGCATCGGTGCAGGATGTCGACGGTAGCTTTAAGCCGGACGGGCTAATCAGCAATATTCAGGACCCTGCCATCTGGAGCCTGTCCTGCCTGAACGGCGGAAGTTGCGGCACCGCCTGGCGCACGCTGATGCTGGCGCTGATGACCGCCACCGGATCAACGTTACTGGGACTGGCTTTTGCGCTGGCGGTATCGCGTACCGGCTTGCCGTGTAAAAAAGCGCTACGGATGCTGACCATCCTGCCAATCATCACGCCGCCGTTTGTGATCGGGCTGGCCCTGATCCTGCTGTTTGGCCGTTCGGGTGTGGTCACTACGCAGCTCGCCGCGCTGTTTGGCATTGAACCGGGACGCTGGCTGTATGGCATGACCGGCATCTGGATTGCCCAGGTACTGTCGTTTACGCCGGTGGCCTTTATGGTGTTGATTGGCGTGGTGGAAGGCATCAGCCCGTCACTGGAAGAAGCGTCTCAAACGTTGCGCGGCAACCGCTGGCACACCTTTTCGCGGGTTTCGCTGCCGTTAATGGCGCCGGGACTGGCCAACGCCTTCCTGATCAGCTTTATCGAGAGCATGGCGGATTTCGGCAATCCGATGGTGCTGGGCGGCAGTCACGGCGTGCTTTCTACCGAGATTTTCTTCTCGGTGGTCGGTGCGCAGAACGATCCGAGCCGGGCAGCGGTGCTGGCAATGATCCTGCTCTGCTTTACCTTATGCGCCTTTATTATTCAGCGCGTGTGGCTCTCCGGTAAAAGCTTCGCCACCGTCACCGGCAAAGGGGATGGCGGCCGCCATGCGCAGTTACCGAAACCGATGCGGATTGGCGTGTATGGGTTGGTGATCCCGTGGGGACTGTTCACCCTGGTGATCTACGGCATGATTATGATCGGCGGTTTTGTACAGTCGTGGGGACTGAACAATAACCTGACGCTGGAACATTATATTCGCGCCTTTAGCATCACGCTGCAGGATGGGCATCTGCTGTGGACCGGCGTCGCCTGGAATTCGTTCTGGACCACGCTGGAAATCGCGCTGATCGCCGCACCTCTGACCGCCATCGTCGGCCTGTTAACCGCCTGGCTGATCGTCCGGCAGAAGTTTGCCGGTCGTCAGGCGTTTGAGTTTGCGCTGATGCTGAGTTTTGCCATTCCCGGCACGGTGATCGGCGTCAGCTATGTGATGGCCTACAACCTGCCGCCGCTGGAAATCACCGGCACCGCGTTGATCCTGATCGTCTGCTTTGTTTTCCGCAATATGCCGGTCGGCGTGCGCGGGGGTATCGCGGCGATGAGTCAGCTCGACCAGAGTCTTGATGAAGCCTCCTTAACCCTTGGGGCCAACAGCTTCCGCACGCTGAGAAAAGTGGTGCTGCCGTTGTTGAAACCGGCGATCAGCGCCGCGCTGGTGTATGCCTTTGTCCGGGCGATCACCTCAATCAGTGCGGTGATTTTCCTGGTCAGCGCGCAGTACAACATGGCGACCTCGTACATTGTTGGGCTGGTCGAAAACGGCGAGTACGGTGTGGCAATCGCCTATTCTTCGGTGCTGATCGTAGTGATGCTGGCGATCATTGCCGTATTCCAGTTGCTGGTCGGCGAACGTCGCCTGGGCCGGGCAAGTAAAACCACACAGGTGGCGACGATAGCACCGTCTGCCGCTGCCTTAACCCAGGAGAATGCCGTATGAGCGCGTTAAAAGCCGGAACCGTTGTGTTTGAACATGTCTCAAAGCGCTTTGCCGGATTCACCGCCGTTCCCGACCTGTCGCTGACGGTTGAGGCGGGCACGCTGGTGACGCTGCTGGGGCCTTCGGGCTGCGGCAAAACCACCACGCTGCGTTTACTGGCCGGACTGGAACATCCCACGTCCGGCACCATTCGCATCAGCGGCAAAGATGTGACCAATCTGCCGGCCAATGAGCGTGACGTGGCGATGGTGTTTCAGTCCTACGCGCTGTTCCCGCATATGTCGGCTCTGGACAACGTGATGTACGGATTGCAGGCCGGCGGCATGAACAAGAAGGAGGCGCAGGACCGCGCCAGAGAAGGGCTGAAGATGATCGGTCTGGAGCATCAGGGCAACCGGCTGCCTTCGGAACTCTCCGGCGGACAGCAGCAGCGTATTGCCGTCGCTCGCGCATTAGTTCTGGAACCGCAGGTGCTGCTGCTGGACGAGCCGCTGTCTAACCTCGATGAGCGCCTGCGCCGTCGGGTGCGGACGGATATCCGCGATCTGCAACAGCGCCTGGGGTTTACCGCCGTGTATGTCACCCACGATCAGGAAGAGGCGCTGGCCGTTTCCGATAAAATCATCGTGATGCAGGAGGGGAATATTGCCCAGCAGGGTGCGCCGGAAACCCTGTACCGCTCGCCGAACTCGGTGTTTATCGCCGATTTTATGGGTGAAGCGAACATCCTGCCGTGTGAAGTTGAAACATTGGAAGGGGATAATGCCCTGATCCGCCTCGGTAGCCAGCGTTATCGGGTGCAGGGGAACGGCGCGCAACCGGGCAAGGCTCAGCTCTCGGTGCGTCCGCAGTTCATCACCGTCTGCCCGTCTGGCGAAGGCGCGCTCGACGGTGAAATTATGCATACCACCTGGCTTGGTGATCATATTGAATATGAAGTGAAAACTGACCTTGGCGCGCTGTTTATCGTTGATACGCAAATGGAACAGCGGCTGCCGCCTAATGCTCGGGTGAAGCTGGATTTTAAACCGCAAGGCCTGGCGCTGATTGCCCCTTAACCCTGGATGTAAGGAAAAATTATGACTGATGTAGATAATGGCGCGCTGATGGAGCGTCTGGCGCTGGCCGAAAAAGCCGCCAGAACCGGCGGCGCGCTGGCCCTGAAGTGGTTCAATCAGCGTGAGCGTTTAGTGATTGAAACCAAGAAAGATCTGCAGGATGTGGTCTCGATTGCCGATCGCGAAGTCGAACAGCATATCGACGATTTGATCCGTACGCAGTTCGGCAACGACGGTTTCCTGGGTGAAGAAACCGGATTACAAACCGGCACCTCAGGCTTCACCTGGGTGGTCGATCCGATTGATGGCACCAGCCCGTTTCTTAACGGCATGCAAAACTGGTGCGTCTCCGTCGCAGTGCTGTATGCCGGTGAGCCGGTGATTGGAGTGATTTACGCGCCTTGTTTTGATGAGTGCTACATTGCCGCCAGTGGCAAGGGCGCAACCTTAAACGGCGTCACGTTGAAGGTCGATCCGGCCAGAACCTTGCAAAACCATGTGGTCGGTTTTGGTGCCAACAGCTACGTGACGCCAAAAGAAGTCGGCGAGTTGTTGAGCGCCGTGCTGGAAGCGGGCGGCAACTTTATCCGCATCGGATCGGGCGCATTGATGCTGGCGTGGGTCGCTGCCGGTCGCGTGGTCGGATATTTCGAACCCTATATGCATGCCTGGGATTGCCTGGCCGGATACTGCCTGGTGAAAGAAGCGGGCGGCTGGTATTTACCGTTTAACACCGAAGGCGATCGGATAACCAAAGGCGCTAAGGTTCTGGCGGTTGCACCGGGTGCGGAAGAAGAGCTTAAGCGGATCGCCGGCGTTAAGTAGTTGCCGAACCCGGTAAAAAAGTAGAAGAAAAGGGCGCAAATAACCAATTTGCGCCCTCTTTTTTGGTGTTGCTACGTGAATTCTGCAAGGCCAGTGCCTTGATAGATTGGCAGAATTCACGTAGCGCGATCACACGTCAAGTCGGTGGATAACGCTGACAAACTGGCTGACGCCGCTGTTGATTTCCTTCAGGCTGCGCGACAGGTCGGTGATTTTATCCTGCTCTGAGGTGACGAACTGTTTCACCGCATCGAGCTGCTTATACATCTGCTGGATCAGGTCTGAGTTCAATTCGACCACGGTGGTGATTTTTTGCGTGGCGCTGGCGGTTGACGCCGCCAGCCGGCGAACTTCCGCCGCAACCACGCTGAATCCACGTCCGGCTTCACCCGCGCGGGCGGATTCAATGGCGGCATTCAGCGCCAGAATGTTGGTCTGCGCGGCAATCACGTTAATGGTATCCACCACTTCGCTGATGCTTTTGGCCGAAGCACTGAGCTGTGCACCAATCTCTGTCGCCGCATTAACCTGAACGGCAACCAGCCCGGAGTTGCGCACCGTTTCATCCAGCACTTCATTGGCATTGTGGGTAATCTGCGAGGTTTGCTCGGAGGTGGTGACGGCAATGTCGGCCACGCGTTTAGCTGCTTCCACCCGGGCGGTGATGTCCGAGGCAATCTTGATCACCTTGTACACATGGCCATCGGCGTCATACACCGGGTTGTAGCTGGCTTCCAGCCAGATACGTTCACCGCTGGCGGTTTTGCGCTCGAAGCGTCCGACAAAGTGCTGGCCTTTGCCAATTTTCTGCCAAAAATCCGGGTTTTCCCGGTAGAAGCTTTCAAAGCAGAAGATGCGATGATGCTGCCCGACGATATCAGACAGGCTGTAGCCCATATGGGTGAGAAAGTTGCTGTTGGCCGTCAGGATTTTGCCATCCGGCGTGAACTCAATCACCGCCATCGACAGATCCAGCGCGGTGATCACCGCTTCTTTTTGTTCCAGTTCCTGATGGCGGGCGGTGATATCACTCGCCACTTTGATCACTTTATAAACCTGGCCTTTATCATCGCTGACCGGGAAGTAGGTCGCGCTGAGATAGAAACGCTGGCGCAGTTTACTGAAGCGTTCAAAGATGCCGGTAACGGACTCGCCGCTGGCTAAAGTTTGCCAGAAGGCGGCATAAGCGGATGAGCGGCTGAAGTCTGGCTTACAAAAAATTCGGTGGTGCTTGCCCTGAATCTCACTGAGCGTGTAGCCGGTAACGTCGAGGAACTGCTGATTGGCGCTGAGGATCTCTCCATCGGGCAAAAACTCAATCCATGCCACATGCTGTTTGATCGCATCGATATCCCTTGCGATGCTATTACTTTTGGACGAGGGCAGAGAAAAAACCGATTTTTTCACACCAAACATAGAACACCTCAGGAAGTTAGCAATAGCGCAATGATCCCGTTGCGGGCGCGGCGTCTGGCCACGTCCATCACAACGAAATTCTGTTCGGCAAGCGGCCGCGTAATTTTCCCTGCTGGACACTTGATCCAACGCCTTAAGGCGACGGACGTATCTCTTTACGCACGTTGGTGCGCATGCTGGGATGAAATTGGAGTCATTTTCCTGATGTTCTGTAAAAAGTAACGGGCACGCAAATGCCTGTCTTAATTGGTATCGGCAGCGGTGAGAAAAGGATGAGGGGAACATGCAGATCATTTACGTGTTTTGTGCACTGGATGGGGTTATGGATGAAGTGAACTGCAAGGTTAAGAGGCGAGGGAGCCTGGCAGGTCTGTGGTGGGCAGATTGAGAAACGTGGAAGCCGTTGATGTCAGCCTGCAATTTTACTAATGTTGCGTGGGATTTTTGTTTATTCAGAGGCATGCAATGCGCATCATAACCAGGTTGTACCGGCCAGAAGATTTGGATGCAGCGATTGCCGTGTTCCAATGCGCGGTGCGTGGCATCGCCAGCAAGGATTATGATCAACAGCAGATTCTGGCGTGGAGTCAGGTCGATCGTCAGCGCTGGCAGCAGCGGTTAAATGATAGCAAGGTTTGGCTGGCGGAAATCCATCGGCGCATTGTCGGCATCATCAGTCTGGAAGCAGATGGTCATCTGGATTTGTTGTTTACCGATGCGGAGTATCAGCGACGCGGCGTAGCGACAGCGCTGTACAACACGGTTGAACAATGGGCGAGGGAGAACGGCGTGACGTCGATGGTGACTGAAGCAAGCATCACGGCAAAACCGTTTTTCATTCACCAGGGTTTCGATGTGAACGAACAACAGCTGGTGCAGGTGCGGGGGCAAGCGTTTATCAATTTCAAAATGCAGAAGATGTTGTGACGATCCAGTGGCGTCCCAGATTGATGGCCAGCAGAGAGATTGGCAATGACTAGCCGCCAGATGAGTAATAGAGGGAAGGTATGGGATTTATCAATGGGCGATTCGCGGGTTAATATGCAATTTAACATAATATACATTATGCGAACCTAGGTGTCGTTACGGGGAATCTGTGCTTTTGAGCTGCCATTGGCTTTGGTAGCCTTTTGCCGCGCTTCTGGCTCTTCCATGGCAAGCTTCAGATAATGACTGATGAAATCGTTCTTCATCTGCTGATACTGCTTTATGTCATTCCTACAAACTTCGGCCGCGTTCTGTTTCAGCTCCGAGTAAGCTTCTGCCACTTGCGGGTTCTCAATCAGATAATCTCTGAACGCCAGATGTTTAACGATTTGTTCATCACCCACTTCAAACGCATGCACCTGATGACTCCGACGATCTCCGCCTTTGGTGAAGTATCTTCTGCCGGCAATGCCGTTTTCACCCCGAGCATCAAAACCTGACGCAGCCATGGCCCGGTTGCATTTATCCAACTCGCTCAGGTCTGTGACTTCCAGCAAAATGTCTATCACCGGCTTCGCCACCAATCCCGGTACTGATGTGCTGCCGATATGATGACTGGACACCATCACTGACTTCAGCACAGTCTCCAACCTGGCGCGTTCTGCTTGATACTGCACTGGCCACTGCTGATCGTATGGCGCTACGACGACAATGCGCATTGGTATGCCCTCCGTTTTATCGTTTTTCGATGGCGTCGCTACGTGAATTCTTTTATGACGTGGCACCCCTTGCCTTGCAGATTTCACGTAGCGATATCATTTTTGAATGTCCGCGCTGTGGATCTCAAGTTTCGCCACCTCACCGCGCCTGATCCCCGTTGACCATAATGGAGGTTAGCTCGAGTACTCCAGATAAATATTTAAAGTCGGATAATTGACTGTTTTTAAAACAATACCCATCATATTTAAAATCCAGCAATTTCTCAGTCATATGGCATCACTCATCATATCTAAATTTAATTCTATTCTTACCAGACTGTATTTCTAACGTTGGTCTGCCATCTGTACTGCACTCTCTGACAACTTTGATTGGCAGGGATTTCTTCATGCTGATATATTTTTCTTTGACTGCTCAACCAAAATATTAAATTCGTTAAAATCTAAATCCCAACTATTGGCATGCTGACAATTAAATATTTCTATACGCATTCCTGTATCTGGTTCATTAGATACCTCAGCGACCTGATCTGTACCTAAATATATTTCATAAACTACATTTTCTCTATCCGGCAAGCTCGCTATTTGAGCATGAAGTTTGTTTGTCATTTTGGTGGTACCTAAAAGTCTATAAGGTTTCCTTGAGAGTCATATCGCAGCCCCTGAACATTGGACGAGAAAAGATCGACTACATTCCAATAAATCCTTGATTTAGCTATATTTTTTAATAAACTCTTCTAGTATTCTTTTTATTGGCGGGGAAGATTTTTCTGATAGAGGTTTTACCTGAGATAAGAATTGCTCTCTTTTAGACTTACTTAATAATGATAAGTTTAAAAACCTTAATGAATCAATACAGGTGACAAACAGATCTTCATCCTCAATATTAATAAGGTTTAAAATCACCTCTAATTCATATGTATTGTGTAAGTCACCCAAACATTCTACAAGTCTTTTTTGCCAAAACAACGAATTATATTTTAGCTGTTTTAATAACATCTCCCAGTCATCATCATTAAATTGCTTTAGTATTTCAGTTGCCTCTACAACAGCGCAGTCATACCAATAATCACCAGGTTCCCTCTCGTGACTAAAATCAAATATACAAACTTCAAATTTATTATACATATCTAGTGTCTCTTTCTGTGCAAATTGGTTACCATGTTCTTCCACAATATGCTGCAACCCCGACTTAGAATTTCCCTTCTCGAGGAAAATGATTTTTCCACTATTTTGCTTCACCATCTGTGCCAGCAGTAAGGCCGGCAAACACGCCGCTGATGGCCTGCGCGGCAAGTTACCCGCGCCTCCGCCAGATCTAAAATATCTAGATTAAGTCTTCACCATTAAGAAGCATGATTACATTTTCTTTACCAAGCTCATTTCTAATTACATTCGCTATTCCATCTGTCGACATTTCTAACGCCTTGTTATTTACACTCATTATGAAGTAAGAACATGGATCTAATCCAAATTCATTTGAGATTTCTTTTTGAATAGGATGTGGCACTACAGCACTAGATAAATAATAATGCAATGGGAATAAGTCAGAATATTTTTCTGATAAGTTATTTAGCTTCCCTTGTAACTCATAAGGGGAGTATTTTGTATAACATGATATGTGTATAGACATAACCTCTCACTTTATCCTTACAGGGTTTCCTGTGGATTGCTGGCAGTTTTAACGATGCTGTCAATCGTGTCATACAGCCCTGCCGGAACCCCGGCGACCATACCCGCCGCAAAGCCCCCGTCCTGCCCCAGGTCAATCGCGGTCCATTTCGCCTGTGCGCCAGCTTTACAGGCTGTGGTCTGACATTCAGCGATTTCTTTCTCTTTCTGAGCCTGCTGTTTCTGGCTCAGATAGTTATTCTCAACCTCAGTCCTGCCTGCAGATGCCCCGCTTCCAATTCCTGCACTGCCATCCCCTGCTCCACCTGTTGCTGCGCCTGCCAGCGTAACAATATTGGCAATAAGCATTTTTTCATCAGCAGACAGTTCAGAAGGTTTCCTGCCAAACAACAATTTACTGAGCGCGTCGTTATAACCCATTAAGCCTGCAGTTAACCCGCCCGCAGCGCCCCCAGCCACGCTACCGCCCGCAAGTCCGGCAAACACGCCGCTGATGGCCTGCGCGGCAAGTTACCCGCGCCTCCGCCAGAACAGGAGATCATGCAGACGCTGAAGAAGGTCTGTAAGCTTTCGGGACGTAAGGCAGGCTGTTATTCTCAACCACCGCTACAGCATGGCGGTAATGACAAAACGTGGCCGGGATCTTTTATGTAATAAAAATGACCACGTATTACAGCCGCACACCCAGCCTGCACCTTAAAGGCGACTGGCTGGAAGAGGCCGGATTTGGGACAGATACGCCGGTTACCGTGGCCGTTGAGCGGGGGCAACTGGTGATCCGGCCGCTTGTCGCTGAGTGGCAGATAAAGAGATCCCAGCAACATGTGTTAGCCGGGATCTCCTTTATGGACCAACCCAAGTAAGTTTTGATTCTAAATTTTCAGGTGCTATATTAAATAGCTATTTAATATAGCTAAGATGTTGATTGTAATTTAGGGATAAATCTTCATTGCATTTTTTAAAATAATATTTTGCTTGGTTGTTTAAAAACCAAATATCGTGTTCTTTAAAATCCTTATCCAAGATAGTACTAGATAAGTTATGAACAAGTTCAGCTTCCAGATAGCAAGACATATTCAAGCTTTGTTCTTTATTTTCCAACCGCTGTAGATTTCGTATGTAAGGCAATGCAAGCCCTAACATTTTTACGTATATCTCATTTTTATACATGCGGCCATCCTCATGATTAGTATGCATAAATTTTATCACTTTCTTGTCGGCATAGAGGAAGCCCCAGCCGGAGCATTTTTGGTCTGAGTCCAGGAGCCATTTTGTATAAGTTTTTCTATATATGAAGCATCTCCTGTTTTCTGATATATTTCCTGCGCTGCAACCATCCTGTGATTACCTTCAGATATATAATAATTTCCTTTACTATCAACATATCCAGCAATGCGACCTTCAGGTGCGGTAAATTTAAAATTATCACTCATCATATCGTTTTTAAGCTGATCAACCTGCTGCGGATTTCGTAAGCCAACTTGCTTTTTTATAGATTCTGAATTGAGCATGAAAAAACTCAAGTAATCAATGATATATCTATCCATTATTACTTCCCAGCTCCGCTTTCTCTGCGTCGATTAGTTCCCTCCCAATAGCAGTTGTGCCCTCACCGCCTGCACGTAATGCGCTATCCAGCGTAATTAGTTTAATAATTTTTTTCTGGCTTCGTGTAATGCATTTTGAAGCCAGTCAAGATCCAATGCATCAATGTTGGATGAAAACTTAACTTTAATATCAGTAACGCCATCTTCTTGTTGCAAAAGAGCAATGAACTTATCATTACAATAAATTTCAGCTATTAAATTTACATAATCACTATCACTAGCGATTATGATCTTTAATTGATCTTTAAAATTCATAATTAAGGTTCCAAAAATCCCCGGAAGTGAGCGCTACTTCCCCACATTAGACTTGGTTAAAAGATAGTTCCGCATATAGATCATCTCTTTCTAATGAACTTCCTACACTTTATTCCAATATATTGAGAATCTCTCCAATTGATAGATGGCTCACGGAAGCGCCTGATAGCGGCGTTTATTTAACTGGTTGCCGCGCCACAGAATCGGCTGATAAGTGGCGGTAACTGACTGGTGTAAAAAGTAAAACCCCGGCTCAGTGGACGGGATTTATATTTATACTACTAGTTACCCGCGTCGCCGCAAGAACCGGGGATCATGCAGACGCTGAAGAAGGTCTGTAACCTTTCGCGACGTAAGGCAGGCTGTTATCAACCACCGCTACAGCATGGCGGTAATGACAAAGTGGCCGGGATTTAAAGTTCTAAATTGAAATATTTTCAATTGAACCATCTATAAAATAAACCGTAATTTCATCCTGACCCAATTTGACATGGTCAATATACTCAACAAAAGCAATGCATTTATATTTATCAAGAGTCTCTTTCATAAAAATAATAACTTCAATTTCACATACTACAAATATGTATCTTTCATCAAGCTCAAAATTATAAAAGAAAGAAGATAGTTCTACTCTCTTAATTAATTCATTATCTGCGAGGCAAAAAAATGCTACAACCTGATCAAAGCCAATAATGATTACATTGTCTAATCTCATAACGGTAGGTTTTATTTCACTTTGCATAGAAAATTTAAAAACCACCACTTCATCACAAATAACACAGTAATAATGATGAGCATATTCAACATCATGAAAAATAGAGGGAATGTTTTTATGATAAAAGTCATCTTTTGTTAGGGGGATAATGTTTATCATTTTTTATAACTCGCAATTTTAGGGATTAATGTTGTAACCTTCGGTGTTGCTGACATATTACCTTTAGGATAAAAGAAACCAACTTGAATAGCTCCTTTATCTGAAACAGAAATGTTTTTAACAACAGTAGTACCAAAGTTATTCGATTTCTGAGAAATTATCGCACCATCAACTGCTGCTTTATTAAACAAACTTGTTAGTGCCTGTTCATTATTTATTCCTAGTATATTTAGATCATTTAAATTCTGAGCAGATCTTTCAATATTGTGAGGATTACCAGTTGTAACTTTTCCGAAGAAATAATCGAATTTCTTTGGATCGATATTGTAACCTTTTGGTAGCACTTCATTTGGTACAGACGGTTTAACTACCTTACCCGGCTGTAATATCTCTATCCCCTTCATTCCCGCCAGCGCAACCACAATGCTCTGTGCCTGCATCGCCGAATCATACTGTTTCGCGACTTCATTCCAGCTTTTGCCTGAAGATTTCGCTATCGCCGTTATCGCCTGATCCCGGCTGATGCTGCCCGCGTCTAGCTCCTGAAGTATACTTTCAAGATTCGCTGCGTCCTGCGGATACAGGTCTTTATACAGCAGCGAGTAAGTGACATTTTCACCATACTTCTTCAGCGCCTCCTGTGCCGGGCCAACCAGTGCTCCGCAGCCTGAACCTCCTTTATTACCATCCGTACAGACCGCTTTTATCGCTTGGTCGCGGGATTTGTCTGTCTGGTTGATTGCCGCCAGCTCATTTTTCTCGTCAGGTGTAATGGCTCCGGATTTTTCCTTACGCTCCAGTACCGCTTTTCTTTCCGCTTCCTCAACGCTCAGATAGTTATTCTCAACCTCAGTCCTGCCTGCATATGCCCCGCTTCCAATTCCTGCACTGCCATCCACTGCTCCGCCTGTCGATGCGCCTGCCAGCGTAACAATATTGGCGATAAGCATTTTTTCATCAGCAGACAGCTCAGAAGGCTCCCTGCCAAACAACAATTTACTGAGCGCGTCGTTATAACCCATTAAGCCTGCAGTTAACCCGCCCGCAGCGCCTCCAGCCACGCTACCGCCCTGAGCTTTGGCAATAAGCCCCGATGCCAGGGTGTGCAACAGAATTCGCAACGGCTCATTGTCTTGCGAAACCTGCTTCACCATCTGTGCCAGCAGTGGAGCCGCACCGGCTGCGACAGCCCCGCCTACGTTCCCGCCCGCAAGGCCGGCAAACACGCCGCTGATGGCCTGCGCGGCAATCTGCATTTTTGAGCCAATACCATATTTATCTTCGGCTGCCTTATCCAGCACTTTTTCTTTTTCAACGTCAGACAGCTTGTTGAATTCGCTGTCGTTCTCAAGCTTTTTCTTCTGCTCTTGCTTCTCCTGTTCTTTCAGATAATCGAACGTCTGTGTAATGACCTGCTGTGCCAGTGCGGCCATCTCGCGCTGTACGGTGAGGCTGTTCTGTACTTTTTCAGCATCGAAGCCGTCCTTTAGCGCATTCTCTGCGGACGCCGTGTCCCGACTGAGTTGCGAGACATCCTGCTGCTGATCGTCCGGGTTTCGTATCTCGATAGTACCCGGCGAGATGGCGCTGTAGGTGGTTGAACCCGCACACCGCAGAAGCGGCCACGGAAGATCCCGGAAGGGACGATTGAGTGTCGGCAGACCTAAGGTAGCTCGCTGGTTATAAAGTAAAATCCCAGCTGTAAGGGCTGGGATTCCATCTTGGTTAGGATACTTTCAATTCTTCCATTGCTTCCTCTAATATCTGCAAAAAGCTGCTCAGACTAAATTTCATTGCATTCTGTTCAGCTAACATTCTGGCATCTGAGAAGAATTCGATCTCAATATTATCAGGACCTTTATCTTTGTTTAATTGGCAAACTATTTGATCCTTATAAGAGATCTCTGCTGTGATTTTTTCGTATTTAGAATCACTGAAGAACGTTATTTCAAAATTGTTATCCATATTTTTATCTCGGCATTTTAGGATCTAAGAAACCAGAAAATGAACCATCAGAGTTATATCGCACCCCTCTACCGTCAGGAAGTCTGTATTCTACGCCCCCTCTGGACAGGTCTGTTTTTACAGTGTTTTTATTGTTCAAAACTTCGTTTACAAACTGATTAGCTGCTTCGCTTTTTTGTGCGGGATTACCTTTTAATGGTTCAAAAACACCGCCAGGTCTACCTGCATGTTTTTCCCACGCTCTGGCCGCTGCTGATAATCCTTGCTCATTAATTGGCTCATTGGCCGAAGAGACAAGATCATCTTTTTTGAAACGATCAAAATTATTATTCTGTTTATTCTCATTATTCCGCGCATTCTCCTCATCCTGAGGCTCCCAGCCGCCCGGTGTTCCGGATCCGGATCCACTCAGTTCAGCCTTCTCTGCATCGGTCAGATCCTTTCCAATATTAGGCTGATTTGCGCTGCTTTCGCCAGTATCTTCAGAACAGGCCCGCCCGAATGAACACTGTGTGGCTTTATCTATGGCTTCACCAAAATCTTTCAGCGAACCGTCCAGGCCGGAAGCTATCTGCTTATCCGCATCCTGTTTGACCTGATCGCCGGGGCCAACGGGCACGCCCGGTACAGGCACTGGTGCAGGCAGAATAAGATTGTTGTTTTCGAGCGACGTTTTACCCGCCTGCGCCCCCGCAACCGCATCCGCCGTGCTGTCACCAACAACGCCACCGGCAAGTCCTGCCGCCAGTGTCCCCAGCGCGCTTATCGTCTGGCGCTGCTCTTCCGTCAGGTCTTTACGGTCAACGCCCGGATACATCTGCTGGGCTATGTATTCACCCATTACCGCGCCGGAGGCCCCTGCTAATGCGCTGTTGCCCGCAGCCCAGGAAGTTACTGCACCAACCACGGCATGAGCCATCAGGTTGGCTTGTGTGTTCACCACATCCTTACCGTCAGGGCCTTTTGTGGTGGTCATATTATGAATTTGCTCAGCGAGGTAAGGCGCCGCCGCGCCGCTGACTGCCTGAGCGATATTCCCACCCGCCAGACCCTGCACCGCCGCAGTCGCCGCCTGGATACCCTGCTGGATGGCGCTGCCGGTTCCCCATTGCTGTTGGGCCGTTTTATAGCCGGAGGTTTCCGTCAGGGCTTTATTCCAGGCGGCACGTTCTTCCTTCGTGGCATTCTCACCCGGTTCTTTAACGCCTTTCGCAGCCAGCTCTGCCTTACCGGCTTTTGTGGCTTCTATCTGGCCCTGCGTCCTGGCAATATCCATTGCTTGCACGCCGATCTCACCTATCAACTGCGCTGTCTGCAGACGTTTTTGTTCTTTCTCTTTGTTAAAGATCGGACTGATACTGTCGTTAGCATGCTCGGTATCACGGCTCAAGTCATCCACATTCTGCTGTTGATTGGCTTTATCACGAACAATGATTGTGCCCTGTGCCACAGCAGACTGGGTGGTTCCTTCTGCATGCCCGGAACCCCCTGCGCCTGCCAGCAGTGTATTTGCCATATTGCCCGCAAACTGCCCCCCCATGCTCGCACCAGAACTAATACCAATTCCCGCATGTTCGGTTTTATAATCTGCTTCATTATGAATATCGGTATAACCCAGGGTACCGGTATCAAGACGATTTTTATCAGCGTCCGCCTGGCTGGCAATTACGGCGCCGTTCAATTGCGTGTGATTACCGACCGTAATGTCGAAACCGCCCTTACCCGCATAAATCCCGCTCTGGTCAGTCACACTGTCATAATTGCTGTGCATCTTGTCCTGACTGACGTTGACGTAACCAGAGCCCGTCATGGAACCAAAGGTGAAACTGCCTCCTGCCCCAAAACTGGTTTGTTTCGAATCGTAATTGTCGCTGTCCTGAAGGCTGGCCATCGTCAGGTCACGCCCAATATCAGCTTTGACGCTGTTGCCATTCACCTGCGCACCGCTGAGCGTGGTATCACGGCCGCTAGTAATAGATACATCTCCACCGCTATCCAGAGTGGTCTCACTCCAGACAGTACCATTGCCTTTTTCATGACCTTTAGCGCCATTGACGCTGGCAAAGATACTAAGCCCTGCACTGCCCGACCCTACGCCAAAGCTGATCCCAACTCCGCCACCGCTGCTGCTGTTCTTTCCGGTGGTCTGTTGCGTGTTAGACGCCGCGGCCAGTGTGATGTCGTTTGCTGCATGTAAGGAGGTATCGCCAGCGGCTTTCAGCTGACTGCCGGCAATCAGCAGGTCACCGCTATTAACACCGTTTCCTTTACCGGTCGCATCAATACTGAGATTTTTTCCGGCATTGATCGTTGAGCCGCTAACCGTGTCTGATTGTTGGTGTTGTTGTGATTTAGATTGTTGAGTAGTCAGTGACAGACTGATGCCAATGCCGTTGTTGGGATCGCCATTTGCCTGTGCGAGCTGACTTCCCTGATTAGCTTGTACACCGGAGAGTACCGCTTTTGTCGCCTGTAATGCGGCAAGTCGTCCGTCACTCTCCTGCTTTGCAGATTGCGCTGCGGCAATAGCACTATTGACTGCTTCAGCCACTGCACCGGAGAGCGCAAGAGTCAGGCCACTCGTGCGTTGTTCAAACCGTTCATCACGCGTCCGTACGTCATGGCCCGGAGTGATTGTCACGCTATCGCCCTGGAGTGCCATGTTACCACCGGCAATAAGATCGGCACCGTTGACCTGAAGTTGCTTACCAGCCGTAATTGAAACATCCCCGGCGGTGCTACCCACCGTGCTAATGCTTTGACTTTGCGTAGTCCCTTTCTGCTTCATCTCGTGAAGAGATTTACTGCTACCAATGCTAATCCCTAGCCCACCGGTACCCATCAAACCGCTTTTTTTGGTTTCCGAGAAACGCCAGGCCGAATCCATGTTGGTTGCGGCTGCGATCTCAACGTTATTACCTGCGTTTAGGTCAACTTTTCCGTCACCAACCACTTGAGAACCCTTAACCAGCAGGTCATTTCCAGCAGAAACGGAGACATTATTCCCGCTTAGCAGCGTGCCTTTTTCATTGGTTGCACTGTCTTCCTGAATGGTATGCGTCGTCTTCTTGCTGAGCAGACCTTTTTTGGTTTTGGTTTCTTCTTTGTAGTAATAATCGCTCTCTGTTGCAGTACCCAGATCTACGTTATTACCGGCGTGCAATGTAATGTCCTGTTGAGCCGTTATATCACTCGCCTGACTGTTGATGTCATGGCCTGCTATTAATGAAGTATTGCCGCCGCTGGCTATTTCAGTGCCCTGCTGACGCACGGTTTCATTGATCACCGTTTTCTTGCTGCCGCGCTCGCTGTTGCCGGATGTTGTCGCTTCCGCTTCAAGGTTGATATCACGTCCCGCCTGAAGACCAATATCACCCTCTGCTGCCAGCGCTGCCGCCTGACTGGTTATATCCTGCCCGGCTCTTAACGTCAGATCGCCGCCGCTGGAAAGCGTTGTGCGCTCGGCACCTGAGCTATGCGTTTCTTTGTTGCCTATTTTGCGGCTTTCGCTGGTCGCGATGCTGTTGAGACTGAGGTCGTGCCCGGCATTGAGCAGCAGATCGCCACCAGCATTGAGTGAGGCACCAGTGATATTTATATCGTTGCCGGACTTCAGACTGAGCGCATCTTGTGACGTAATCGCCGCCTTCTGGCCAATCAGCGTCTTGCTTGCCTGCACCGGTCCGTTGCCGCCTATCGTCCACATTGAGCTGGCGGTGATGTTATTGATGTCACCGTTAATGCTCTCCAGAGCAACTTTTTTACCACTGATGGTTGAGCTGACGTTGTTGATATTGTTTAACGCGCCTAGCTGAAGGTCACTGCCCGCTTTAATGAGACCTGCGTTGAGATTGTCGATGTTATTCTGACTGTCTATCGCTGCGGCGTTCTGCGCAGTCATGCTGCTGCCACTATTAGTGATATTGCCACCTGACAGCGTGACGTTATTACCTGCAATTACGCTGCCGTCATTCATCGCTGCGTCTTTGGATGACAGGTAAACTTTAGGGACCAGTACTGTCTGGCCATTCACTGAAGCGGACTCCCACCAGATAATGCTCTTATCCAGTGACGCGATCTGTTCTGCCGTCAGAGATATACCAAACTGCAGCCCGAGTGATTGCTGTGCCGCTGCCGCGTTATCCATCAGGTACTGCATCTGATCCAACTCGGATCCAATCCCATTCAGATAGCGGCTACCGGTCTGATTAAGCACGGTATTGCTGACGTAACGCGTATCAAACGCCGCATCGCCGAGGAAGCGGTAATCGCTTTCAGGTTTCAGGTTGAGGCGATCAAGCAGATAGGCCGAACCGAGGAAGGTGTTTACATCGGTATATTGCTGACGCGTTTCCTGCAACGCACTCCCCGGCTGTTTACCCAGCAGCGCATTGAGATCGCCAAACAGACTGCTATCGAGTTGCCCTAATCCATTGAGTTTTGGGTTGAGGGTGATCAGGTACGGACTTTTGCTGTCTCCTGTAACGAAGTAGCCATTTTCACTGGAGGGTAGCGGATAGGCGCTGGTGTCGACGTTCGCAGCGGCGTAATGGTGAAGCGATGCGGGCAGCACACTGGTGCCACTGGCGGCATTATGTGCCTTTTCAACGTCAGTGAGGTTTTTTGTCGCTTCTGACCGATCCCCCAGCGTCGCGCCGCCGTTAACCTGCTGCAGCGCATTTTGCAGTTGATCGCGCCATTCTGGCGAGTTGATCGCCACATTCTCACTGCCCGTCAACTGCTGGCGTTGTAATGATGTCGTCTTGTTTATGCCCGACAGACCGCTGAGGGCTGGTGCGGCCAGCGTATTCCCGCTCCATCCGGCATTCGCCGTGGTTGAGGTGTTGCTGATGTCGCCGCTGAAGCTGGCATTGACGCTGCCTCCCGCCTGGATAACGGCCCGTAATCCGTCCCCTGTGTAAGTCGTCTCATATTCAGGAGTGCCAGACAAAATGTACGTGACGGTTTCATCGCTGGTGTTACCCCTGTTTATGGCGAACCGATCCGGATCGTAAAACTCTACGTTGCTTGCGCCAATGTTATCCTCACCAGGTTTTTTCTTAACAATGACCTGCATAACAGGCCTTATGTCTGCTAATGAGGTGTAGGTTAAATATTGGCTGGTTGTCCCGTTCTGCCAGGATGCATTATTCAACTGTCCTCCTGACAGATTCGCATTCCTGCCGGCAAGCAGATAACTTGCCTGATTGTTCAGCGTAGAAGCACTCACTGAAAGGTCCCGGCTTGCCGCGATCCGACCAGCTCCTCCGTCAGCAAAAGCAGTTACGTTGGTTTCGCTCACCAGATAGCGCTTTACGCGTGTTTTTTCAGTTGGTGCAAGATAGGCCCGTACGGTTCCGCTCGCGCCGTGTCCACTGCTACCACCTTTAGATTCTTTGAAATAGTAACCTAACTCTTTATTTTCAACAGAAAAGTCAGCCAACTCCAGCTCAAAAGACCCGCTTTCAGCTCCAGCTGGAATACCGGGCCCCTCAATGGTGGTGGAACTCGTCGTGAGCCCATCCCGCGTATTAAGCAGATGCCCGGTTTTAATGGTGATATCACCATTCTGTGACTCAATCGTCCCGGACGTATTAATCACCTCCCCGTTGGCATTCCCCGCCGCATCTCGCTGCAGCCAGAGACTGTTACCTGCCAGCATGTCGCCGCGTTGATTTTGGATACTGTTGCCGTACAGATAGAGATTTTGGCCGGCATACAGCAGCGCGGTGTTAATGATGCTGCCTGGCGAGTTGATGGTCAGATTGCCAAGCGTGCCGGTAAAGCCATTCACCACGACATCGCTGCGACTGGTCAGCGCCAGATTGCCGCCGCCCTGTAATGACCCTGCGCCGTTCAGGTTGATGCGGTTGCCGCTGAGGCTGCTGTCGCCGGTTCCGGTGGTGATCTGTCCGTTATTGGTGAGATCGCCCCCGGCACTCAGCGTCACTGCCTGACCCTGCATCTGGCTCTGGTTCTCGATAGCACCATTGCTGCTAATGCTGAGGCGGTTGCCTGCCGCCAGCGTGTTTCTGCCGGTAAAACCATTGATTAACTGCAAGGTAGCGTCGCCCAACGCCACGACCTGACCGAGCTGATCAAATCCGGTACTTTTCAGCAGCAGACTGCCGCCACTGAACAGTCTCCCCGAAGCCTGATGGGTGACCTGGGTGGCATTGACGGTGAGCTGGTCAACGCCTAACACCGTTCCGCTGTTATTGAGCTGTGCGTAATTGACTGCCAGATTGCCGCCCTGTGCCATGCCCTGATTCTCCAGTTGCGAGCCGGTGAGCGTTCCCTGTTGATCGGCAAGCAATGTGCCGCTGTTGGTGGCATTGGCGGCGTTAAGAGTCAGTTGCGCCGCCTGTAGCCAGCCACTGTTGGTGAGCTGGGGGGTATTAAATGTCAGCTCACCCGCTGAAAGTACTTTGCCGCTATTATTCGCTGTGTTATTAGCCGTAATACGGCCTGTACCACCCTGAATCAGCCCGTAGTTGTAAAGTTCCGGCGTGGTGAGCGTCAGTCCACTCTTACTGAGCAATGTGCCGCTGACATTATTAGTCAGCCGACCGCTGGCAGTGATTGCAAGGCTATTATCCCCCTGAATACGCCCGGCGTTATTGACTTCCCCGGTGGTGACTTCAAGGGTTTGTCCCTGAATCTGCCCGGCGTTACTTAACGACGCTGAATGCAGATCCAACTTGCCAGCGCTCAACAGCGTTTTATTCTGCTGCTGCGTCAGTGCCCCGCTAAGCTGAACGCTGAGTGCATCCACACCACTGATGTCGCCATTATTGTTTAACGTCCCACCCTGCAGCGTCAGGTTTTTAGCGATCCACTGACCCTGGTTCGTGAAATTAAGGGCATTGAATACGGCGCTGCCGTTGGCCGAAATCTTGCTGCCAGAAGTGGATGTGAGGTTATCGCGCAGTGTGATTTGCAGGCCGTCCGCGCTCTGGATGGCACCGCCATTCGTCAGGCTATTGGCATCCAGCAGAATTTGCTGTCCTTGCCAGATGCCGTTATTGGTTACAGTGTCACCGGTTAGGCTCAACGTGCCCTGAGTCAGCAGCTTACCGCCGGCATTATTGATAAGAACGCGCGACGGTGTTGCCTGCGCGATGCGCATTCTCAGCGCACTGCGCTGTTGCAGCGGCCCAAGAGTTAGCGACTGCAGGCCAATCATACTGCCCTGATTGGTTACGCTGGCTGGCGTAATATCCAGCGTTTCGCCCTGCACGGTACCCGTGTTGTTCAGTGCGCCGCCATTAAGCGTCATGGCTTTCTCAGCCAGCATCGAACCGTTATTCAGCAGATTTTGCGCTGAAAACTGCGCGGTTCCTTCTGAAAGCAATTCACCGTCGTTGCGCAATTCTTCATCGATTGCGGCCGACATCCCGTCCGTGCCCAGTAATGAACCCTGGTGCCACCAGGTGTTGGCGGTAATATGTGCGTTGGCACCCTGCAATGTTCCGGCCGTACTGAGATTGCTGGCATTAAGGAGGAGATCACCAGCACTTAACGCTTTACCCGTTGAGGTCTGCGTCAGATCGTTGGTGGCTTGTGCATCAAGAGAAGAGGCTCCTTGCCACAGTCCACTGTTACCCAGAGAGCCACCACGTAGCTGCAGACTCGTCGCCATGATTTTGCCGCTATTCAGCAAACGGACTGCGGTGATCTTTGCTTTACCGCCCGTTAGCAAACTGCCGCGGTTATCAAGTAATGTTGATGATGTCCCCGTTAAGGCAGCTTTACCGTTTACGGTACCGGTATTAAGCAGTGAATCGAGTTGATAAGTAAGCCCCTGTCCCTGCCAGACACCGGCATTGTTGAAGGTTGACCCCGTCAGCGTTAAGTCACCGCCGCTGAGCAGCACGCCATCAGCACTATTCGTAACTTCCCGGCTATTGAGCAACAGCGCATTGTCAGCCTGCAGCAGGCCCGTGTTATTGACCTGCTGTGCCGTCATGTTCAGTTGATCGGCCGCCAGCGTACCGGCGTTGGTGATGTCACCGCTGGTCAGATTAAAATCCTTTTCACTCACCAATGTGCCACTGTTATGCAGCGCTCCGCTGACCTCAGCACTCAGCAGTGTGGAGACGCGGGTGTTGCCTGCGTTCTGCCAGCTTTGCAGCGCTACATCAAGCCGATCGGCCTCTACAGAGCCCTGATTATCTAAGGCGTTGCCCTGAACATTCAGCGTCCCACCGCTCAGCAACTGTCCACCGCGCTTGTTGCTAACGTCTCCGCCCCGCAACGCCAGGGTTTTTGTACCCTGCATCAAGCCGCTGTTGATCAAATCGCCCTGTAGGGTCAGCACCTGCGCCATCAGCCGGCCGCTGTTATCAGTGGAACGGGATGTGAGTGTGAGCTGTTGTCCCTGCAGCAAGCCCTGGTTATCAAGCTTATCCGCAGCGACCGTCATCTGGCCTCCGCTGAGCAACGTCCCGCTGTTCGTCAGCTGTTTGCCCTGGGTTTGCAGAGACCCGGTACCCTGTAGCGTACCCGTGTTAGTGACCTGGGCGGTGTCGATATCCAATTTTTCAGCGGCTATCTGGCCTGCGTTAGCAAGCGAGTTGTTCTGTAAAGACAGGGTGTTATCCGCAAGAAGCAGGCCGCCCTGCTGATTATTCAAAATCGTGTTGTGTGCAGCAATATCAGCCGCATTAATTTCACCCTGATTGGTCAGATTGCTGCCGGACAGCGACAGCGTGGCACCGCTGGTGATCAGCCCGCTGTTATTCAGTTCAGGAAGGTTCAATGCAAAGCTGTTATCAGAGCTGAGCGTGCCACCCGCGAGGTTTGTTAAGCGATTACCCGTTATACCAAGCGATTGTGAGCCTTGAATCAAGCCGCTGTTATCAATTTCCGCGCTGCTGAGTGACAGAACTGGCGCTGAAAACACGCCAAGATTCACCAGGCTGTTGCTGTTAATAGCCAGGCTATTCACCGCAGAAATCGCCGCGCCTTTACTGTTCTGCAGGTCGGTCGCCACAACAGTAGTCGTTGCGCCGGCCAACATGCCTTTGTTATTCAATTGCTGCGCAGTAGCCGACAAATTTTTGCTGGCCGTTATCTGGCCACTGTTGTCAAACCGGTTTTTCGCCCGCAGTTGGATGCCGGCATCGCTAACCAGCGTGCCCTTTTCCAGAGCAATATTCTGCACGACATTAACCGTCACCTGCCCGCTGGCCTTGTTATCACCGCTGAGGGTCACCGAACTGGCATTTGCCGTCAGCGAACCGCTGCTCAGACTGTTGTTTAGCGTCAGTTTCCCCTGGGCATCCAGCACCATATCGCCCTGCCGCGCATTGAGGTTACCGAGGTTAACGCCAACCCCTTTTTCGCTCGACACCAGATGAATACGGTTGGCATACATGCCTCCTAGCGCGCGGGTATCCACTGCGACAGAAGGAGCCGCGCCTTCGCCGGCAATGGGTGTGATCGATCCATCTTTCCCAACCCGGTTTGCACCAACCGTCACCGTCAAATCTTTCGCGTAGATCCCGGCATTGATCTCCGTGGCGCGCGCGACGATCGACACCGCATCGGCGCTGCTGCCATCAAGCCCCTGTCCTTCAACAATCACCGAACCTTTTGTGACTTCAAGCGCTGCCAGATTGCCGTTTGCATCCAGTTGCGGTTTACCGGTCGTCAGCGTGGCGTTTGGCGTATTGATAAAGCCGCAGCCGTTACAGGTGATGCCGTAGGGGTTGGCCACAATGACATTGGCTGCTTTGCCCGCCACTTCGGTGTAGCCCTGCAGCTGTGAGCGGTTGGCACCCACCACTTCGTTAATGATCGACTGCGCTTCATGACCGGCTTTCAGGTTGGGGTTATTTTGGATCAGCCCGCCAAGTTGCGTCTGAGTTAGCTGTCCGGTGGCGTTATTGAGGATCAGCCCCTCTTTACCGACGTTGTACTGCTGATACTGGTTATGGGAAACACCGGCCTGATTGGGCGTGGCGATATTCACCACCGGCACGCCGTTGCCGGCCGCATCTATTTTGGTGCCGGGCGTCACCGGGGTGATCTGGTCAGCAAAAGCCGGCAGCAAAGGTTGCGTGGCAATCAGACCGCAAATCAGGTAGCTCAGCGCGCGACGAAAAAGGGAAACGGGTTGACGATCGTCCATAATCATTGCCTCTTAGAAAGTCAGCCCGATGCGGGCATAAATACTGATATTGTCGGGATGCAGCGAGTCAGGATGGCTGAGCGGAACACCGAGGGTGTATTGGGTGTAGACGTGCTGATTACGGGTGGTGATGCCAACGGCACTTCCCCACAGCGACCCGGTGTAGCCACGGTTGAATTTGTCGCTTTTGAGCCAGCCACCGTCGAGGGCCACAGTGGTGCTGATTTCTCCCACCACCGGCAACGTCATCAGGCTGACATTCACCTCGTTGCGCAGGTTGCCACCCACGTCACCGCTAAGGTATTGCTCTTTAAACCCGCGCACTGAGCTTTCCCCACCGAGGGTCAGGCGTTCACTGCCGTAAAGTCTGTCCGGTGACCACTGGCCATAAAAACTGCTCAGCCACCACACCCGCGCCGTCAGCGGACGTTGATAGCTGCCGCTCAGGCTCCATTTACGAAACTCAGCCTTGGGCAAGTCGCCGTTTTTTCCCCGATCGCTCTCCGCATTGAGCCACGGCATCCCACGACTGAACATCGGGTTGAGGGTGGCCACGCCGCCGGCGATTTTTTGGGTGTGAGCGATACCTGCCTGCAGGCTGGTAATTTTGCGACTGCTGGTTTGCAACAGCGTGCTGTTGAGATAGTTGTGGTTGGAATAATGATTGAGGCCGAGCTGAACGCCGGTTTTGATATCGCCATTACGAAACAGCACCCAGGGACCATTTAAGCGGTGCGCACTGTTGTCGCCATTGCTTAGCCAGGTATATCCGTTATTCTCGAAGCTGCTGTGATAGCTGCTCCAGCTGTAACTGTAATCCAGCAGTCCATAGCCATAAGGCACGCTCACGCCGGCCTGCAGGTTCTGGGCGTCACGCCAATGACTGAACGCGCTGCTTCGGCCACCGCTGATGAACCACTTGTCAGCAATGCCCAGTAAGTTATTCCCGGTTAGCGCTCCGTTTATCTGGCCAACACCGGTGGATTTTTGTCCGCTGTTATCAAAACTGAGCGACGGGCTTAACGGGAATTGCGATACCGTCGTGAGGTTCACCACCGAATAACCCGCTTTTGGCGAGGGCAGGATTTCGATTTGCGCAGGCGTGTTTTGCACGCGATTGATTTGTTCCATTCCCTGCTCAATATCCCGCAGGTTCAGAATGCCCCCTTCCATTCCCGGAAAGGTCGTTTTTAAAATGCGCGTATGTGCACCATCCAGACGAATGCTGTCCAGCCTGCCTTCCAGCACAGGAATAACCAGTTCGCCCTGCGTGAGATCCTGCTCGGTTAAAAATGCCCGACTGGTGATATAGCCACGTTGCATATACCAGTCAGAAATAGCGTGTACCAGCGCATTAATTTCCGTTAAGTTCAGACAACGATTAATATAAGGGCGGATAAACGTGCGTTTTTGCTTTTCTGATATCAGCGTGGAATTTTTGATTAGAATGTGACGAACGGTGAAACACGGTCCATTCTGATTGGGCTGCGGAACGGGCCGGCTTTCAGGCGTAGCCGCATGCCACAGCGCATCGCGCTGGTCCTGATTCTGCTGCAGGCGCTGGCTTTGTTCATTCTGAATGAAATCATGATCGCCCGGTGACAAGGGTGCCGCTATGGCGCTGAACGTCATTAGTCCGATGGCTAATGCCACCCACTTCCCTGTATTAAGTTTCATAAGTCTGCTGAACGTTATTCTGATTGTAAGGATTGTGTAAATGATGAAAAGAAGAATATCACTTTAACAATCAGAGAGTTCCCTAACAACAAAAATAATAATAATAAAATACCACTCGCCGTTAATTCACTATTAGCGTTTGCACTAAGTTAAATTAATAGGATCACTAACTCAAATGTGTAAATAACATGTCTGTGCAGACCATCCTAATCCACGACTGAGATAAGGATGGCTGATAAATGAAGGCGATAAAGAGGTATAAAAATTGCCCAGCTTGATGTGTTGCTTATGGTTTAAATCAGTTCGGATAGCGGGTCAAGAATGTTAACCGTTTCGGATTACCGCAAAGCGATATTGGCACCCTCATTGACTAATGCCGCGGCAAACGCCTCTTTGCCTGGCCCTGCCAGCCATTCCTGCAATCGGGTTAAATGACCAAACTCCTGGTTCAGCGCCGGCAAATCCGCATGACCGGCGCAGCGACCGTCGTCTATCACGGCAGCCAGACGCTTGAGAAAATCATTCTCATTGAGCAGCGTCTCGGAGAAACGCTGATAGTGGATAGGTTTACCGGCTGCCTGGCTGAGCAAAGCCTGCAAATCATTCCCGGTAACCCGATCGCCGGCGATCTCGAGGGTTCGTCCCACAAACTGTTGCGGCTTGCTAAAAATTTCAGCCACAATTTTGCCGATGTCCTGCACGGCGATAAGCTGAAAAGCCTGCTCCGGGCGGGCAAAGAAGGTGAATTTATCCTGATCCAGCGCCATGCCAGGCAGCAGCAGCAGTTCCATAAAGGCCGCTGGTCGGATAATCGTATAGCGAATTTCCATCTGCCGTATATGGTTCTCAATCTCGGTCTTGCTGTCAAAATGCCCCAGCCCGGTGGGGCCCTGACCTGCGGCGTTCACCGAGGTGTAAACCAGATGCTGAACCCGTTGCTCGACGGCGATATCGGCGATCGTCTTGCCGTAACGAATTTCCTGCTCATCCGTCACGCCGTAGGCTTCACCCTGCCCTGAACTTGGCTGGATGCTGAATACGCCATAGACGCCGCGCAGTGCTTCGCGGATAGATTCACCGTCGTTGAAGTCGCCCTTTACCAACTGTGCGCCAGCGGCCGCCAGACTCATGGAGGCGGGGCTGGTCAGATCGCGAACGAATGCCCTGACCGGTAGGCCACGGGATAATAATGCAGAAGCCACGGCTCCACCTTGCTGACCGGTGCTGCCAAAGACCAAAATGGGGCGATTGTGCGGATGATTAAGCGTCATAGTGCTCTCCTTGTTATCAGAGATCTTATTAGTATACTATTTATACCTGATTGCAATTAGGTACCTGAATGCCACCAGGTAGCCTGGAGTATCCTTCCTTATGTCTTCATCAACGCCTCAACAACTGGAATCAAGTCGGGTGATTCTGGAAGAGTTAACCAGTAAATGGACGCTGCTGGTCCTTAATGAACTCTGTCATGGACCCGTGCGCTT
This sequence comes from Erwinia sp. QL-Z3, assembly GCF_004551645.1. NCBI lineage: Bacteria > Pseudomonadati > Pseudomonadota > Gammaproteobacteria > Enterobacterales > Erwiniaceae > Erwinia > Erwinia sp. QL-Z3. Next base: position 3,767,244 of record NZ_CP037950.1, on the reverse strand, counting down.
CAATGCACTGCGACGCGCGATGCCGGACATCACGCAAAAGGCGCTGACGCAGACGCTGAGGAGACTGGAAGCCAATGGATTTATTACCCGCACGGTACTGACCCAGTCGCCGGTGGCGGTGATCTATGAAATATCCGCCCTTGGGCGTTCGTTAGAACCGCATCTACAGGCGATTTTGCTGTGGGTTGAGCAGAATAAGGGGGAAATTGAGGCGGCTAAACGTAACTGGGTCGGTTAATATCCTAAACAATCTCTTTAAAAGGAAGGCCTGCATGGAAATGCATAAAGCATCAAAAGGCGTCTTTGTTACACCTCCGCCATTACGGGCGAAAAACCACTTTAGTTCGCCTGACCTGATTGATTGTTACGGGGTTATTTTGCCTGCGGGCACCCGGGCAGATGCCTACTGGCTTGCTCAGATTGCCTTTTCAAAGCCGCCGGCCCTGTTTCGTGGCCTGATGAAATTGCGGGATATGATAGTCTCGCCTTTTGGCGTCAAAACCTCCGAAGAGATTAAGCATCACGACAGCAACGTCGATCATATCGCCTTCTTCCCGGTGATCCACTCCTCGCCTGACGAAGTAGAGCTGGGAATGTTGGACAGCCATCTGGATTTCAGGGCCTGGTTTACGCTTGATGCTACCGACGCCGGGATGATGCTGCGTTCAACAACCAGCGTAAAGGTGAACAGCTGGTTTGGCAGAATTTATCTTTTTGTCATTACCCCGTTCCACGTCGCGGTGGTGCGATCCGCTTTGCGCCGGGTTGTCTCGCGATCGGGAGATCCGGACTGGCAGCCTGGGGCTAAAAATTTGACCACGATTTAAAAAGACAACTTTCCCGGCAAGACGAGTGTGTTATTGCGATCGTCGCTAAACGATCGCAATAACTCGCGGTTAGTTCAGTGGATCAGAGTGATTAACTGACGTCTTCCCAGCGGCGAAAGAGAACGCTGGCATTGACGCCGCCGAAACCGAAGCCGTTTGATAATGCATAGGTGATGGCCGTTGGACAGGCTTTTAATGCCACAAAATTCAGTCCTTTTCCGGCCTCATCAGGATGATGCAAATTCAGCGTCGGTGGAATCACCTGGTCACGCAGTGCCAGCAGGGTAAAGATGGCTTCAATCCCGCCCGCTGCGCCCAGCAAATGGCCGGTCGCAGACTTTGTCGAGCTGATGGCCACATCAGATTCTGTGCCAAACACCGACTTAATGGCCGCCAGTTCGCCCCGATCACCCACCGGGGTTGAGGTGGCATGGGCATTGATATGCTGAATGTCGTCAGCCTTAACCCCCGCCTGACCTAACGCCAGTTCCATTGCCCGCCGGGCACCGCTGCCGTCTTCCGGTCCTGCCGTCAGATGCCAGGCATCGGCACTGGTGCCATACCCTACCAGTTCGGCAAGCGGGGTCGCGCCGCGCGCCAGCGCATGCTCAAGCGATTCGATCACCAAAAGTCCGGCGCCCTCTGCCATCACAAAACCATTGCGATCGCAGTCAAAGGGCCGTGATGCCTGTTCCGGTGCATCTGCAAATCCGGTTGAGAGCGCGCGCGCAGCGGCAAAACAGCCCAATGTGACGCGATCGATGGCTGCCTCGGTGCCGCCGCAAAGGGCAATATCCGCTTCACCACATCGAATTAGCCGGGCCGCATCGCCAATCGCCTGAACGCCTGCAGCACAGGCGGTGATCGGTGCGCCGAGCGGTCCCCGGAAACCATAGCGGATCGAGACATGGCCAGCCGCCATATTGGCAAGGAATGAGGGCGCAGTGAACGGTGATAGCCTGCGCGGACCTCGGGTATCTGTCGTCCTCACCGCATCCGCGATGGCACCAAACCCGCCCACGCCGGAGGCGATAATGGTGGCGGTTCGTTGCTGCTGATGGTCATCCTCAGGATGCCAGCCGGCCTGCGTCAGCGCTTCTTCGGCCGCAACGAGGGCAAATTCGATGAAACGGTCCATTTTCTTGCGTTCTTTGGCGGCGATAAACCGATCCGGATCGTAGCCTGCCTCAGGGTCTTCTGACAGAGAAGGAACCTGGCCTGCGACGGTAACGCCGGTTCCTTCACTGATTTCAGGCGACAGGCGGGTAATCCCCGAGCGCCCTTCCAGCAGCCTTTGCCAGACTTTCTCCGTGCCGCATCCCAGAGGGCTGACCAGGCCGCAGCCGGTCACGACGATGCGCATGTTGTTATGACTGTTCATGGGGGACTACCTCTTTATCGTCAGGCGTTGATTGCTGGGGGCGAATTTTGAACCAGATTGCGTACATCGCCGGCAAGAACACCAGCGTGATGATGGTGCCACCGAATGTCCCGCCAATCAGGGTATAAGCCAGGGTTCCCCAGAATACGGAGTGTGTCAGGGGAATAAAGGCCAGAATCGCGGCCATTGCCGTCAGTAATACCGGCCGGGCGCGCTGCACCGTCGCTTCCACCACCGCATCGAATGGCGCAAGTCCTTCGCGTTGGTTGTGATCGATCTGCCCTATCAGGATCAGCGTGTTACGCATCAAAATCCCCGACAGCGCGATGAGGCCGACCAGCGCATTGATACCAAACGGCTGGTTGAAGAGCAGCAGCGTGGGCACGACCCCCACCAACCCCAGTGGCGCGGTGAGGAAAACCATCACCATCGCCGACATCGAGCGAACCTGCAGGATAATAATCAACAGCGTCATGGCTATCATGATCGGGAACAGCGGCGCCATCGCTTGGGTGGCTTTGCCGGACTCTTCGATCGATCCCGCCTGTTCGATGCGGTATCCGGCCGGAAGCTGGGCGATGATCGGCTGCAAAGCGGTCATGATTGCCGTGGAGACATCCGGCGGCTGCAGGTGCTCGGCAATATCGCCGCGCACGGTAATGGTCGGGGTGCGATCGCGTCGGCGCAGTAGCGGATCTTCCATCCGCACGTCAACCGCCCCGATTTGAGAAAGCGGAATGCGCTGGCCGGCGGAACCCACCAGGGTGAAACCGGCAATTTTTGCCGGATCGAGCCGGATATCGCCTGCCGCGCGTGCCATAACCTGCACCGAACGAATGTCTTCACGCACGGAGGTCAGCGGAACGCCTGACAGCAGGAACTGAAGCTGTTGCGCCACCGCATTGGAGGTCAGTCCCACCGCCTGCAGGCGATGCTGATCAAGTGTGAAATGCAGCGTCGGCACGCGTGGGCCCCAGTCAGTATTGACGGTCCTCATCATCGGGCTGGCCTGCATCACGGCTTCCACCTTGCCGGCGATGGCGCGCACGGTGTCGGGATCCGGTCCCATCACGCGATAGGCCACCGGATACGGGGAATACGGACCAAACACCAGCTGCGTCACCCGCACGCGCGCTTCGGGCGCCAGCCCCGCTGCTACGGCGTCACGAAGCCGAAACTTAAGCTTTTCACGCGCTTCCTGACTGTCGGTCAGCACCACAATCTTGGCAAATGACGGATCCGGTAGTTCTGGCGCCATGGCCAGATAAAAACGCGGCGGCCCCTGTCCGATGTAAGACGTGGTGATTTGTGCCTCTCTTTGCTTTCTAAGCCAGCTTTCGATTTTCGCGGTTGTGGCGCTGGTCTGCTCAATCGAGTTGCCATAAGGCATCTGCACTTCTACCAGCACTTCCGGGCGATCGGAGGTCGGGAAAAATTGTTTATTCACCGCGCCCATGCCGACTATCGCCACAGCGAAGAGGGCAATGACGCTGCCGGCCACCATCCACTTTCGTGCAATGACGCGGGTCAGTAAGCGGCGAAAGCGGTTGTAATGGCGGGTGTTGTAAATGGCCGCATGTCCCCCTTCCACCTTTTTGATGTCCGGCAGCATTTTAACACCCAGATAGGGCGTAAATACCACCGCCACCACCCAGGAGGCGATCAGCGCAATCCCGACGATCCAGAACATATTGCTGGTGTATTCACCGGCGGTGGACTGGGCAAACCCGTTGGGCATAAAACCGACGGCGGTGACCAGCGTGCCCGCCAGCATTGGTGCAGCCGTGTGAGACCAGGCATAGGCGGAAGCTTTAATTCGGTCGTAGCCCTCCTCCATTTTCACCACCATCATTTCGATGGCGATAATGGCATCATCGACCAGCAGACCCAGCGCCAGAATCAGCGAACCCAGCGTAATGCGGTCGAAGTTTTTCCCGGATGCCTCCATCACCACAAAGACGATGGCCAGGGTCAGCGGCACCGCGGCGGCCACCACTACCCCCACGCGCCATCCCATACTGACAAAGCACACCACCATCACCACAAGCAGCGCGACGAAAAACTTGATCATAAACTCGTCAACGGCAGAACTGATGTTGACGGACTGATCGGTGACCTTGGTCAGGCTCATTCCCAGCGGCATGCCGTGGTTGATTTTTGCCGTCTCCGCATCCAGCGCTTTACCCAGATCCAGGCCGTTCCAGCCATCCCGCATAACGATGCCCAGCAACAGCGCCGGCTCGCTCTGATTGCGGATCAGGAAGGTGGCAGGATCCTGATAACCACGCGCAACGGTTGCCACGTCAGAAAGTTGCAGGGTCCGGCCTCCGGCGATGATCGGCGTTTCACGGATTTTGTCCAGCTTGTCGAATGCGCCATCGAGGCGGATAAAGACCTGCGGTCCCTGGGTATCAATCGACCCGGCAGGCGTGAGCAGATTCTGACTGTTGAGGGCGGAGAAAATATCTTCAGGGGCAATGCCCAGCGTGGCCAGTCGGTCATGGGAGAAGGAAACAAAGATACGTTCGGCCTGTTCGCCGATGATATTGACCTTTTTTACGCCCGGCACATGCAGAAGCTGCTGGCGCAGCGATTCGGCATCACGGGCCAGCAGCCGCTGCGGTTCGCCTTTTGCCTTTAAGGCAAAAAGCGCAAAGGTCACGTCGGAGAATTCATCATTGATCATCGGCCCGGTAACGCCAGCCGGCAGGTTAACGGCCTCATCACCCAGCTTCTTACGTGCCTGATAAAATTCTTCCTGCACCTGTGAAGGCGGCGTGCTGTCCTGCAGTGACAGCAGGGTAAAAGCCAGACCGGGGCGCGTGTAGGTTTCACTGCGGTCGTACCACTTCAGTTCCTGCAACCGCTTTTCAAGCGGTTCGGCCACCTGGTCCTGCATTTCCTGTGCCGTGGCACCTGGCCAGGCCGTAATAATCGTCATCTGCTTGACGGTAAAAGGCGGATCCTCAGCGCGCCCCAGTTCAAAGAACGACAGAATGCCGGCCACGGTAATCAATATAATCAGAAACAGTGTGATTGAGCGCTCGCGAACGGCTAGCGCTGACAGATTGAATCGCCCTTCCCTCATGGCCGGCTCCCGGCAATGCTGGCGTCGTTCTGCGCGATGCGCACGGCTTCACCCTCATGCAACAGATGTGCGCCCAGCGCGACCACCTGCTCTCCCGGCTTAAGCGAACCGGTCACGCTTGCCGCATCGTCACCCAATCCCACTACCGAAACCGGTCGCCATGACACTTTGGCTGGCGAGCCCGAAATCGTCCAGACACCCGGCCCTTTCCCTGAATCATAGAGTGCGGCCAAAGGGACCTGCATCATCTGCTGCGGTAACGGAGAGTCGCTGATATGCAGCGTGACGGTGGATCCCAGCGGGGCTGCCGCCAGCGTCCCCCCAAGCACATATCGCGCTTCGAAGGTACGGGTGACCGGATCGGCCGCATCGGAAAGGAGCCGCAGTTTGGCAGGAACGGCCTGTTGGCCGGCACCGTACAGCGTTGCGGCGGCCTCGCTGCCGGGAGCCGGTCGTAGCGTCTCGGGCAGTTGCACCACCGCCTCCCGCTGCCCTGCTCTGGCCAGACGGACAACCGGCTGCCCGGCGCTGACGACCTGACCGGGTTCAGCCAATGTTTCCATCACCACGCCGTCAGCATCGGCCAGCAGTACGGCATAGCCGGTGGCGTTTTGTGCCACATTCGCCTGTGCCTGAGCCGCACTGAGTTCAGCTTTGGCCGACTCTGCCGCCGCTTTGATGCCATCGTAGGCCGAGGCTGATACTGCGCCCGTTTTCACCAGGCCACGATAGCGCCCCTCGTCATCAGTCGCTTGTTTTGCCCGCGCCCGTGCGGCAGCAACGGTCTGTTGCTGAGCCTGTGCCTGCAGGCGTAAATCAACCGGATCCAGACGCATCAATGGCTGACCGCGTTTAACGTTCTGGCCAGTATCAACCAGGCGTTCGAGGATCTTCCCTTCAACGCGAAAGCCGAGGTCGCTTTGCACACGAGCAACCACAACGCCGGTGAAGGCGCGTGAGGCATCGACCGCACTGACGACGGTTGCCGTTCTTATCAGAGGGGGCTGAGTCCGGGGATCGTCAGCAACGGAAGCGTCACCGCAGGCCACCAGGGCAAGCGGCAACAGGTAAACAGCAAAACGGGCAGGATGTAGCCTGAGCATCGGTTCCCTTACACTTTAACAGGAGAGTAACCGCATTCTCAGACTAGTGACCAATATTGTCAATAGTCACCAGTCGGGTGACAGACTTCTCAGTATCAACGAAGACAGGAGTGTTGCCGCAGCCGGCGCGGTTTCCAAATTGAATTGCAGTTGTACTGGACTGATGTAAGGCAGCATGACCAGATATATTGCCTGGGTTGCCTCATCCAGCGGCGTTTTACCTTCAAACTCCCCGGCCTGACGCCCTTCGACAATGATCTGTTCGATCAGCTGGCGCACCCGACCTTTATACGCTTCTGCTGAGGGCCAGCTATCACGCGACGCGACGGCAGCAATGTCATAAAGCTTGCGGTCGTGAAAAAACAGATCGCTGCCTGCTTCAGTTATGGCACTGAATAAACGCCGTATTTTTTCAGAGGCAGACGGTGCATCGGCAATGGCTGCATTGACGATCACCATAATCATCGCCAGTCGGTTGCTGCAAATCACCTCGCCGATGGCCTGCTTGGAATCGAAAAATTTGTAGATGTAAGACTTAGAAAAACCAATGGCTTTCGCCAGTTCCGACACGGTGGTTTTCTCATAGCCGTAATGTCCAAAATGCTCGGTGGCAGCTTCGACAACCTGATCGCGGACACTGTGATCCGACGGCCCCCGCGGGGGGAGTTTATTTATTTGTTTCGTCATTTTGCCAGCTTAGCGTAATGCGTTCTGATTGACAACGCGTGACCGTATCGTAATTAAGTCACTTGCTGATGTCAGGTTTAGGGTGGATTTCTGGCCCGTTGTTGTCGTAGTCAACGTCGCAAAAATCGTGCCGCGCCCGATTAGCAATATCGGGCGCGACGGGACGCTAGCGAGGGAGTTATCTACTCCATCACCTTAATCTTCATTGCGTTTTTCATACTCTTTTTTCCATTTCTCCATGATGGAATCCAGTTTTGGGCCATTTTTAATGGTTCCGACATTGCTGCCGCCCTTCAGGTTGCCCTGCGGACTCAATGCCCAAACTTTACGCTTAGGTTTTGATTGCACGGTTGCATCACCCAATGAGGGATCCGTTGCGGATGAAAGGCCAGTATCCGGGACAGTTGTCGGAGATTCATGGGCCGTATCGGTATCTGATGGCGATTTTTCAGTTGAGTTTCCTGTTGAAGGCTCCTTCGCTGAGGAATGGCCAACATCCGGTACCTTTATTGGCGTCTCATGTGCCTGGTCAGGCTTCGCTGTGGATTTATCCGTGCTATTACCTGGCGTTTTCTCAGTCGAATGGCCCGTGGAAGGATCCTTCGCCGAGGCATGTCCAGTATCTGGGACATTTGACGGCGAGTCGTGTACAGGATGTGAAGGTGAGGAGTTGCTACCAGATTGACTGCCAGATTGACTGCCAGATTGACTGCCAGTATCCGGCGTTGCAGACGCGGTATTATTGCCGTTCTCAGTCCTGGACTTAGTTTTACCCTTACCTCTTGCGTTTCCACCCAGTGTGGCCGAAATATCGCTCCCTGCCGTAAAGATATCTTCTGTGACTTCGCTCATATTACTGCTGTCTTGATTCAGTGTGCCGTTGACGCTACCTCCCGCTGTATGGTTGCCCACAGAGAGTGTGGATTTTTGATCTTCCTTATAGTGAACTTCATCAACCGTGGTGACATATGCACTGCCTGTCAGATTGCCTTTTTTATCAACTCCGCCACTTCCGCCCGCATACAATCCATCCTGTTCGATTGAATCGACTAGCGTGACTGCATTGATGTCACCCTCTACGTCAACGCGACTGTTTTCAGAGTCGGAAAGAATATGCCCGCCGGTCAGGTTGAGATCCTTGCCAACCTTAATATCCATCTCTCCACTGCTGGTGATACCACTTTGCTTAGTAACAGTAGCTGAATTGTAATATTCGCTTCCCTGACCATATCCCGCACTTGCCGTGGGTATAATTCCCGAGGTTGAAACCGCCGCACCTGCTGATGCGCTTGCCTGGCTGCTGGACGCCGTGGAGTTAACCGTATCCTGGGCGCTGGTGATGTTCAGATCCCCTGCCACATCCACATCCCCCTTATCGGCAACGATGTTCGCCCCTTCAAGCGTCATATTCCCGCCGGTGGTAATGTTGACGTTGCCGGCATTCATCTGGGAATTTGTGTGTGTAGTAGATGATGCTGAGGACTTCTCGTCATATTGAGCATAATCAAGACTGGCACCGACACCTGCGCCGGTCGCCCCCGCTGAAGCACCAACACTGAGACCGCCGCTTTTGGTGCTGGAATAGGTATCGGACTGCGAATAGGTTTTCGCAGATTCCATGGTAAAATCGCCTCCCGCCTCAACGGTGACATTTTCTGCATTAATATCCACACCACTCAGCACGGTGTTATTATTAGATTTAAGATTCAAACTGCCCACATTAATGTTGTTAATGTTTTCCTGCGCGTTATAGGTTTTTTCTCCAGAGGTCGTCGTCTGATAGCCAAAACTGACCGATCCTCCCGCCAGGTCATTAAATATCAGGTTTGTCGCGTCACCAACGGCAGAAGCCGTTGTTTCACCGATATTGACATCGTTCCCCTCTTGAGCTAATGCAGCATATTTGTTGGTAACATCCGCAACGACACTATGCCCTTCAGCGTTAATGCCGGTGAAAGTCTGTTTTGTTTCAGTGGTGGTCTTGGATTCATCCAGATATTTGGTTGACGCAATATTATTTGCCTCAACATTCATTTCCTCCATGGCGAAATCACCGCCGCCGATATCGACAGTTTCTTCAGCAGAAAACGTACCGGAATTTGAAAAATCGAATTGCGCATTGGCGTTTTTCACCGAAGACTTTTCTGTGGTTGTGGTGGTGCTTTGCATACCCGCTTTGAAACCGGCGGTCGGTGTCACTCCTGCTGCGCCATTACTTTTGCCGCGACCGGTGGTCTCGCCACCATACTGGTTCACGCTATCATATCCATTGGAGGTCCCCGTTTCTAAACCATCAACGCTTGAAGCCTCCATATCAGCGGAATATCCACCGCCGGAAGCACTTGCCCCAAACACGAGCTCATTTTTAGTGGTGGTTTCTTTTTCCCAGGTAACATCTTGCGCAGTGGCGATATTGACATCATTTCCTGCACCAAAACTGCCATTCTCGGCGGAGAACGACGCCCCCTCGATATTGATATCATTTGCGGCTTTCACCTTGAGGTCTCCACCGGACGATACGCTACTGGTAACGGCAGTGGCGGTAATACTCTGTTTATCGACAGTGGTATCCGAAAACAATCCGTCATTGCTGTACTCGATGCTCCGCTCGGAGACAATCTCGCTAAGCGCATTAAACTCAACATCACCGTCTGTTGCAGTAATTTCCGCATCGCCACCTGCAGCAACATCAATCGCATTGAGGATGACATTTTCACCGGTGACTTTCAGATTGCCACCTGCCTGAATACTGTCATCAATGGTGTGAAGCTTTTTATTACCATCATATTGGGTGCCAATACTGGCGGTAAAGGTCGTATCGCCCTTTTCAGCCGTGATGCTCATATCATCACCACTGCGCAGGTAGGAACCACTAACTTCAATATCGCCCTCTTCAGAGGTAATAGCCAGGTTGCCGCCCGCTGCAATGCCGCCTGCCACGTCAGTAGAGGCAATGGAAATATCGCCCTCTGAAGTAAGATTTGCATCCTTTCCTGCGGAAATAAGCCCGTTAACGCTGGTTATTGAGCTGGCATCGATATTGATGTCCTGGTTTGCATGCACCACGGAACTTGGAACGCCTTCGTTGAGCTGCTTCTGCGTGGTTTTAGATAAATAGATGGTCGGTACCAGTACCATATAGTCGTCAACCTGCTGCTCGACATACCAAATAATATCTTCATCAATATTCTTACGCTGATCTTCAGTCAACGCCACACCAACTTCTAATCCCATAGCGTCGGCAACCAGTGCAGCATTATCCATCAGATGTTTAACCAGTTCAGTCCCGGCAAGGCTGTTGCGGTAACTGAAGAATGAACCCAATGTCGTTTCAATCTGGCGATTGATCAATTCGGTGAGATAGTAACTATCACCGACCACGGTTACCGGCTTATCGGAGGTATAGTTAATCTGTTTGAAGAAGTAATCAGAGCCGTAAAGCGAACTCTTATCAATCATCGTCAGGGTTGTCTCATACAAAGGGATGATCGTCAGGGTGTGGTCTCCCACGGCAGTGGTGGCATCCACTGTCCCGGTGACACTGCCCGTGGAAATATATTTTTTAAACGCGGTCGAATGCGTAAACATGCCCGGAATACGGTTAAGCTCGCCAACCGTCGGTAAGGTACTGATACCCATGAAAATCTCAGCCAACACCTTCTGATTCACGAGGATTTGAGCATTGGACTCCAGCGCTTTAACCGTTTTATCACCCACCTCAACATCAACTACGGTGTTGGTTTTGACGATATCGTCACTTATGCCATTATTGAATGAACCGCCGGTATGTGTGAAGTTCCTGCCCGCTGTAATCGCGCCCTGATCCATCGGTAAGAAATACACCATCTGCTGTTTGATCAGTTCGTCCTGTGAAGAGATGGCAGAAGACCACAAGGTTTGCATCTCATCCCAGGATTTATTCCTCCAGGTTTCGCCAAACAGGCGGGTCATGACTTCTTCAAACGGGTTGCTTGATTTAGAGACATTGATAAGGCTGGAGTGAAAACCCTTTGAAACATCCAGCGTTGAAGGTGATTTACCCTCTCCGAAAACATAGTCCAGCATGGCGTACAATGTCGAGAATTGCACTTTCTGGTGTTTAGTCGAAATCGCTTTGTAATAGTCATGTTGTAATATAACGTTGAACGGCGTGTTCATATATTCAAATAGCGACATGGACGCATATTCTGGTTCATTATAAAGATCGCCGTTAATAAAAATATCCTGCGAGGCTGCAAGTAAACCGCCGGTATTGGTCACTTTTGGATTACTGAAAACCCCGCGACTGTTTATTTTCAAATCTCTCCCGGACTTGATTGCCGCTTTCTGGTCGATGTAGATATCTGATTGCCAGGTGGGTAACGTCATAAAGACATAGTCTTCGTTGACATAAATCTTTGAGGTTTTGTATTGATGCATACCAGAAAGTTCATTACTTTGCCCTAACGACCACTTAACCTCATTATAGGAGCTTCTATTTATCAACTCGTTAGCATCAATTAACAAATCGCCACCAGATTGAATGTGACCAGCATAATTGAACAGGTTCAGGGCTATCAATGACATCGATTTATTGCTGTAAATATTGCCTTCGGAGTGATTTGTAAAATCGCCAGCGCCGACATTAACTGCGAGATCGCCAAGAGACCAAAGCAGCGTGTTGCTCTCATTAATAAAGTTTTTTGCTGTGATAATCAGATTCTTTGCGGTTACTAACGAACCGCCACTGTAATTGATAAAGTCTTTTTTAGCATGAAGAATGAAGCTGGCATAATTCTCTTCATTTTTATCATTGGTGATATTTCCCGCAGAGTTTATAGTGATATTGTCATTTGCGAGGATGCTTCTGTTGCCGAAAGAGAAGTCATCTTTAATATCTATAATGATGTCTTTCGACGAAGAAATTCGCCCATCACTATGGTCTATTCTGTTAACAATAAAATGATTGAGGGTTTTGGCATAGAGTGAACCATCATCTTTGTTCTCTAACAAATCTGCGGTAATCGCGATCTTATCAGCAGTCATGGTCCCCGCTGAGTTCGTCACCGTGCCTTTGTCCACGTGAACATTAAGGGCATTGGCGGCTGAAATCACCGCATTATCGTTAATTAACCGACCGGTGGTTACATCAATACTGCCATTTTCACTGAACAGATACGCTTCATCACTGTTGGTAATTTTATCGGCAGTGACCGTTAAATCATCCATAGCATAGAAAATAGATGTTTCGTCTATCCTGTCGACCAGCTTGCCTTCATCATTGTAAACATCCTCATAATAACTTCCGGTGTTCTCTATGCTTTTCGCACTGACGGTGACTGAACCATTCTGGCTGATCACGCTGGCAGCAGCGCTATTGAGGATGGTGCCAATTTTATCTAATACCAGTCCCATATCACCACTGATGATCGCGCGTTTACTGTTAGCAATATTTGCCACATCAACAATGTTAAGCAGGCCAAAGCTATTAATAACGGCTGTGTCACCGGCATTGATCAGGTTAGTGATGTTTTTTATCACCATGCCTGCATCGGCAATTATTTGTGCTTCACTACCCGATTTGCTGTCACTTGAATTGATTAAATCAATGAGGTCCTGAAGAGTGATATTTTTAGCGGAATAGAGTAAGCCACTGTTGGTTAATTTGTTGACCTGTTTAAATTCAAGATCCGACTCAGCGCCGATAGAATATGTATTATCGAGGGTGTTGATGTTATCAACCTTAACATTTCCAGAGGTAATTTCACCGCTGTTGATTAACTCACCGCTGTTCGAAATCGTTACGCTGCTGCCACTGGAAACCGTTCCGGAGTTATTAATCGTATTAATGGAGTCAGTAGATATGGTATCTTCTGCGGAAATTTTTGACGTGTTATCCAGGCTTTTAATGTTATTTAACGCCAGCTTGTCATTTGCAAAAATCAATCCTGCATTAGTGATGTTGCTCACATCTGAAATGACAACGTCCCTGCCCTGAATCTTGGCTTCATCGAGACTGTTTTTGATCGACTCAACATTTTTGATTATCAGATTAGCGGTACTGCCGATAACGCTTGAGCTGTTGATCAGGTTTGCAACGTTTTCAATAATCAACGCAGCGGCACTGATTTCAGCGCCATTAGAATTGCTGATATTTAACGTTTTCTCGTTGGCATTCCCGATAATATTCAGCGTGCCGCCTGCCATGATGTTGGAAGCATCATTTTCCAGCGCTGAGCTAAGGTTGAGGTTGAGATCGTTGCTTGCAGCAATAGTAGCACCCTCCTTGTTTGTCAGGCTGGCAGCGCTAACCGTCATGCCACCCTTTGATTGCACCGTTCCGCTATTATCCAGAGTGCCCGTTGTGAGGGTGAGCGTGTTCTCAGCCTGCAACGTACTGCTGTTCATGACGGACTTTGACACGATCAAGAGCGTATCGGTCGCGATTAACTGCCCGTCATTACTCAGTTTCTCATTGCCGGTTAAGGCGATATATGCGGCCTGAATCAGCCCACCATTCGATAGCGCCTGCAGGCGACTCATGCTTAAGCGGTCGGCGATCAAAATCTGCGCCTGGTCGGTATTATCCAGCGTACTGCTGCCATTGAGAGACAGGTTGTTTGCCTGTATCTGGGCGGCGCCCTCATTTTTCACCGCAACGACCGTGTTATCGAGGGTATTCACCACAATGTCATTGTCGCTGATGATTTCACCGGCCCCCTTGTTGGAAAGTGATTTTTTAAGGTTGAAATTGATGGTGTCGGCGGCGTGAATCTTGCCCTGGTTAATACTCTCTGTAGCGGTGATATCAATAGCAGTATCACTCGCGATCAAACCAGAATTGTTCACTGAGTTAGCGCTGGTCAGTGACACCCGCTTTTTACCCTTAATCGCGCCCGCGTTAGTCAAATCGTTGACATTGATACTGACCGCAGCCGAACTGTACGCCAGTCCGTTGTTTAACAGCGAGTTGGAGACCAGCACCAGATTGCCGGTTGACTGGATAATGCCGTTACTGGAAATGACATCTTGTACGTTGAAGGTCAGCTTCCCGACGTCTGCACTCAGGCTTCCCCCCTGATTGCTTACGCCTTTGGCATTGATGTTGACGTTTCCGTTTTTGGCGTTCAGGGCGACATCGGAGACAATCGTAGAATAAGCGACCTTATTACCCTTTACCGTGACGACATAACTGCCATCCTGCAGGGTAATAACCGCATTGCTGATAATGTTATTATTGCTGTCCAGTGCCTGGATTTGGCCAGTGAGCGTGTAATCGCCGCTCAGATTAATATCAATGGAAGTGATATCGGTACGCAGGCCTTTAGACTGAATTTTCGCTGCCTTTTGCAAAAGTGAATCAGCGACGATTCTGATTATCCCGCTATTTGACACCATATCCGCACCGACATTGAGCTTATTCAGTGCGGATATAAAGATGTCTCTTTCTGCATTGAAACCGCCAATGCTGCCCGAAGACGTGGTGGAGATATTTTCACCTGTCACGGTAATATCTCGCTCAGATTTCAGTGCGGCCAGAGAAATATCGCCCGAGGCTGAGATTTCAATATCGCTGGCACTGATGATACTGCCGTCATGTTTCACCCCCGCACCGCTCTCGGTACTGATCAGCTGTATCCTGCTGCCGTACATGGAGCCCACGCTTGAACCCGAGATGGCGATAGCTGGCGTGTTTTCGCCCTTCGCTGCGCGAACAGCATGCTCACGGCTCGACGGGTCATAGTCGTTATTACCGGTCAACACCTTTATTGCCGCCGGGCCGGATATACTGCCCTGCAGGGTGGCGCTTCGGCTGACAATATCGAAGTAGTCCAGCCCCTCGGTTGAGACGCCAGCCGAATCAATCAGCACGTTGCCCTTATCAACAGAAAGGAGGTAATGGCCATCATCTTGCTGCTGTGCTTTACCCGTCGACAAGGTGAGAGATTGGCTGTTGATGGTCGATATGCCATTCACCACAATGCCATTTTCATTAGCGATGATTAAATCCGCTTTGCTGCCTAAAACCTCCAACGTGCCCTGGAGATGGGACGATTTCGAGCCGGTGACTTCGGTAATAATGGCAGAGGACTCTTTACTCAGGTTACTGTTCTTAAGCGCATAGCCTCCAATCTGACTCACCCCATCGGTCATGCTGTTATTGAACACCACACCGGGGTTACTGGCATTGAACTCAGTGAATTTGTTATGTGAAATCCCCTTGTTGTTAGGATCAGCGATGTCGATCAAGGGTGTACCGTTGGCGGTTGCATTAATACCGGGACCATTAATTTGCGTTGGATCAACGACAATGTTACCCGCGTAACTCTGAGATAAAGGGAGAAGCCCCATTAAGCTGATAAATACCGGGCTTAATTTGAATTTTCTGGCCGTTCTGTAGGACTTTTTTTTGGCATTGCTTTTCATGATGTACACGCTCCATATGTATTAAAAATTAACGTTCATATTGTAATAAACAACGTTTCTGTCGATTTTATTTCTCTTCAAATCGTCAGGTATACTGACTGGCCATGCGGATGTTAATGCTGCAGAGAAATGGTTGTTTGAAACTTTGATACCGACAGCTGCACCTGAAAGGGTTTGAGTATTACACCTCGTGTCACAATTATCTTTCGCCACAGAAATATCGTAACCAACAAAAGGCGTCAGGGTATTAAAAGAGTAGGCATTAATAGCAACAGGGAAATTAATGTTATTGGATAGCACAGCACCTGATGCCGCGCGGATATAGTCATTTTTAAAGCCCCTGACCGAATATTCATCCCCTACCGTTATCTGCTCGCTGCTGACCACGGTATCATTGGTGTACTGGAATGTTGTCGTGCCTTCATACTGCAAGCCGATACGTTTGATGCTGGCAATATTTTTCTTCCATGTCATATAGCCGACGTATTTCACAAAATCGATGTCATAGCCTTTAAGGTCCGGATCGTCTGTCCAGCTGGCGTTAAACCACGGGGTGCCGGCCACCACCGACAAATCGCCATAGAACCAACCGTCAAGCACGTTTCCGACATAGTTAATGCCGGTAGAAACGTTGCTGTAGTTTTTTGAACTGACCGCTATTTTGTAATTTTCAATGAAGTTAGTGCTGTAGCGCTTCTCAACTTTCGCCCAGGCGCTAAATTTACCGCTGGCATCGCGCCCAATCAGCCGACTCACTTTGGCTGATAAGCGGCGTGAGGTGCCCTCACCATGGTAACGACCATAGGTACCCCCGACATAGTTTTCATAATTCGAATACAAATAGCTTAAATCGAGATTCCAGTAGCGATACGGCAGGTTGAGTGAACCATAAGCCGTATACTGATGCTCTTTATCATCCTTCATGTTGTACCAGGAGTACCTGCCGGATAAGGAGTCATTTACGCCAAGAATATTTCTGCCTGTTGCCGTCAGATAGTATTGGTGATCGCCTTGAGGCTCTGTACCGGAATTATTTAACCCGGCGCCAAATGAAAAATAGCGAACGTCCAAATCGCTATAATCGACAACGGAATAGCCGGGCTTCTCGGTTGCTTTGACTTTAATGGCGGTTTTTGGCGATACCTTCAACATATTTTCCAGCCCCTGATCCAGCTCTTGTATGTTGAGTTTGCCGTTCTGGGCAGCAGGGATCGCCGCAAACAGCTGCAGCCGGTCCCTCCAGCCATAATCACTTTTACCGTTTATGGTGATGCTATCGATCTTGCCCCAGAGCACGGTGAGTTTGAGAATGCCACTGTTGAGATTGGTTCTCTCCAGGCTGACCAGAGACGTTGAATATCCCTTTCCGATATAGAAATTGGTTAATTCGCGGATTAGCTTTATAATATCCGCCCTTCCCATCTTCGTACCTTGATATGATGAGATAATCTGATTTCTTTCTTTCGACGTGGCGAAGAGATCATCATTGGTGACTTCTATTTTTGAAATAAGATATTTTGGGCCAGCATTTTTATCTGCCACCCGATCGTTTGCTGTCTGTTGGCGGTTCTCCTCTTGCGCGGACTGAATTTTCTTCTCGTCTTCAATTGCATCCTGGCTTTCAGTGACGTTCTGTTCACGTAAAAATTGATCGATATCACGTTCGGCGAGGGATGCCGCATAGGAATGACACTGGAAAAGGAACAGGGTCATCGCGCATAAACTTTTAAGGGTTATTTTTTTAGTAAACATGGTATTTAAGCCATTTATAATTTAAGTGTTGGGATTTAATCAATGCTAATGGTGTAAAGTAACGTGCCCGAGACTTTACCTGGCGTGATGTTGGCTCTTTCTGAGTCTTTGACGTATAAGTGCGCAGACATATTAATGTTCTTTTCAACGACATTTGGGAATAGATATTTTTTTCCCATTTGCACATATGAATACCTGGTGCTTTTTTCGTTTATTTTCACTTTGACCGATATATTTTTAGCGTATCCGTCACCACTGATAACGCCAATTTCACCGGTTTCACCACCAAACAAATAATTATCAGAATTGAAAGTTAATCCGATTGATGATGCCGTTGGACAACTGACATGAAAGTTCCATTGTACCTCTTCGCCTTGCTTAGTAGATTTCGAAAAATAGGCAGAATCATAGGTGCCCAGATTAATAAAGGTAGATGAGGGGACGACCGCACAGCTCTTCGGTTTAATGACAATATTTGAACCCAAGTTGACATGCATCAGCGCCACTTCGCCGCTGTCGGTGGGGATATAGGCTTTGGCAATTTCTCCTGCAGAAATAATGTGTTCCCCTTCTGCAACAGAACCAATATGCACCAATTCAACCAATACGTTGTCCGCTGGAATGGTGCAGACTTCTATGCAGTTCAATGACTTACCGGGAACATAATAAGCGTCTGAAAAGGATGCTGGCCACTTCATTCTTATGCCGATACCAGCCACTTCTGTAATATAAATGTTTGAATAAACACTTTTGGCATAAGACCTTGAGTATGCTGATTGCCAGTTAACCGTCGCGCCGTTTTCACAGGTGTATGAAATGGCTGAAACAGGAAACTGGCGTGAGTAAAGCACCGTTTCCGTCGGCGATGTTGATTTAGAGGGATTCAAGGTGATTGATTCACCGATGTTAAGATTTATCACTCCTCCTGAAGTGATAGTGCACTTTGCGGCATGCGCGGGTGTTGCAAGAACAAACTGAATTACGAGCGCAAGACAGGATGAAAACAGTAATATCGTCGATTTAGCCTTCATTTTCATTTCCCTCTGACAAACAATGCACATCCTGGTGTGATAATCCTTCTGGCGTCTTTACTGATTCCGGGACTGGCGAAATGGTTAAACTGCAGTGATGGACGGATTTGTCTTTCTGCCATGCGATTGAGTAACGGGACGTTTGATTATTTTGAGGTAACATGACGCGTCCGCCCTGTCCCAC
Source organism: Erwinia sp. QL-Z3 (assembly GCF_004551645.1). Classification (NCBI taxonomy): domain Bacteria; kingdom Pseudomonadati; phylum Pseudomonadota; class Gammaproteobacteria; order Enterobacterales; family Erwiniaceae; genus Erwinia; species Erwinia sp. QL-Z3. The sequence continues at coordinate 3,748,785 of NZ_CP037950.1, read as the reverse complement.
CAGGCCTACAACCTGACCTTCATTGTCCTTAACCGCAGTACCAAAAGGTATATTCAGTCCACTACTGTGGCTGATGCGATATAACTTCATTGGCTCGTTTGTCGACTCGATATCAAGTAACAGAATGGCACCGCGGGTAGGAATGATTTTTTTATGGACGTCTTCTGTCTCCAGCTCAAAGGAACTTCCTTCGGGATCGAGGTATAACTCGTTATATTGATAGGGTATGAGATTACGGACAATGCCGTAGCCATTGCTTTGTATTCTGGCCAGGTTATCTGGGTAAATCCTTGCACCTTCAGCACCTTGAGAATTCACGATGGCAATACTGTCACCCATCCCCTGAGAGTAATTCACCCCCCCTGAATGAATGATCACCCCGCTGGATAAGCCGATTGCGGCAGAAACCGCATGAGATGTTTTACTTATACTCGCCGTCGTTGCAGCCAGATCGGTATTTCGGGAGAAACTCACCCCGCTGTTCTGGATGACTTTTTCACGGGTGTTTATATAGGCGTTAAAGTTATTTTCTCTTTCCTCGCCGGTGGTTCCCGTTACCGCGGTTCTCAGGGAGGCGCTGTTTGAATTGTACCCCCCTGATGCAACCAGACTCACGGTGTCTGTTGCAGAGCGGTGTAATGGCACTGAGAAATTGACGTAAATCTGCCGGTCATCATAACCTTTGCTGTCATGATATTGCGTCAGGGAAATTGAATAGTTGAAATTGCGATAGGCATTACGATATGAAACCTGGTAGCTTTTATTATAATTACTGTCGTCTTTATGCCATGTTCGTCCCATGTACCCACTTAAATACAGGCTTCCCCAGTAATCAGGTAACTGTTGCGAAAGGGTCACGTCGACTCTGTCACGCGATCGTTCTACACGTTCGAACTCCTTTTCATATAACGCGTCCGACAATGTATAATAATCATCTTTCATCGCCCGTCGGAATGACAGATTGATCGCCGTATCACTTTGATTGACGTATTTGGAGTAATTTAATTGTATGGCTGCGTTGCAAGTCCAGCTGCAATGCTCTTTCTTACCATCTTTGAAATCGGTATATGACCAGGTCATATCGCTGCTGATTGCGCCCACAGGCGTGTTGAATGCCACGCCGGTTTTAAGCGCTTTGTATGCGAAATCTGTTTGCTGTACACCACTGTAGAGCGTGGTATTACTGGCTATTCCATACTGGAGCATGCCCTCAAACAGCATTGGTGAGGCAGACACGCCGGAGAGCTGTATCTGCCCGACAGTAGAGGAATAACGCAGATACCCCTGGCGGAGAAGCTGAGGGACATTGGCATAGGGTACGGTGAAGCTTTGGACGCGACCATCCGACTCCTTGATGTTGACCACGATATCCCCGCCATAACTTGCAGGGTAAAATTCCCGAAGCTCAAACTCGCCAGGTGGCACATTGGTTTCATAGATCACATTATTATTCTGGACTAACGTGACCGTCGCATTGGTGTCCGCAATACCCCGCACTGACGGCAGGTAGTTTCTCATCGACATGGGCAGCATGGGGTCCCAGGTGCTAAGAGAAGCGCCCCTGATACTTAAGCTCTCGAAAAATTCGCCGGACGTCGAGATATCACCGACTAAAAATCTCGACTGCAGGCTTCTGACCGCGGTCTCAGCATAGGCATCACCATGTACCAGCGTACGGTTATAACTGGATTTCCCATTAGTAAAATAGAGATTGTCATTTGTATTAAAACGCCAGGAACCCAGATTGAAGCTTGTACTGGCTCCCACGTATAAACTGTTGACGGCATTCTTCCCTTTTTCCATATAACTGGCGACATTCGCATTGCCAGACATTTTTAATGCATTGACACCGTCGTCCCACAGGGCGGGATTGATATAATCATCGGAAGCGCGATTGAGGTAGATTTGTGGGATGGTGATATTCAGTGCGCTTTCACTCTTCTCGAACGCCACCACCGAGCCAGGGATTAACGATTCCAGCTTTCTACAACCGTCTAAGATGTTTTCAACAGAGTAATATTGACTGTCTATCTTAAACGCAACCAGCAATTCTCGGGTTATGCAGGGAGTCAATTGGCCATCGACAGTGTCGAATGTTATTTTTTCGCCACCCAGCTTTCTGTCATTAACCGTCAGGTCGACGTAGTTGATCCCTGGGGTTATTTTTTCCTTTGTTAAATAATCCAAATCGACATTACTATCATACTGTTTCATAAAGTCAGTATTAAACGTAAAGCGTTCGGACTTTTTTTCTATAACTTCCCCCTGTTTCTCGTCCGTGGCAAAAGTTTGCTTTGGAGAGATAATAATCAGTCCAAGCAATGCTAAAGAAAACTTCATCGCGAGCGTTTTTGTGTTCATAACACTTTATTTCAATGGTTTATTTATTGTTATCGTCGCTCCGAGGTCGGTGATGTAGCGATATTCTATCGTGTTACGCACCCCCGGATTAATGCCATCAAAAGTGAATGTTTTGGTGCTGAAAGGCGCGATCATGCTTGCCTCACCCTCTTTTTTTACTGCGCCATTATCAAAAGAGACTTTATTTACCGACACATGATAGGGATGATCATTCGTCACCTTAACCTGTGTTTTATTACCTGATGATGCGTAGGTAAAACTGAGGTTTTCGGCAGCCTGAATGGGTGTCCCCTTCAAACCAGCAGGACGATAGAAAAATTTGATGATAGTTCTGAAAACCATTTCAATGCCATTTTTATCCTGGTCACTTTCTTTCTGGGGCGGAATATCCATGACGTTAAACCACAAGACGGTTTCTCTGTCCTGCAATAGTGTGCTTTCAGCGTCATCTAACTTGAGGAAACGAAAGACCTTTGCCTCGCCGGCATCGATCAGTGATGCAGGTGGGCTGATAAAGAAAGGCAGCCGATCGTTGCCTCCCTCTAATCCTTTTGTTTCGGCATCGCTAAGCCAAACTTTTGTCAAAGAAGGCGCTGACCCGATGTTATTAATACGTACGCTGGCATCTTTTTTGTTTCCCGCGATGATAATGCGGGTAGTGTTGATCTGTAGCGTTGCGTACAGATTTGTACTGTTGAGCAACAGCCCGATACCCATGGCGATTAACCTTGACGTAAACATTGCAACTTCCCTCTTACCCATCGGCCCTTCCATGTGGGCATGTTTTAAAAGCTATCTCTTACCTTTAGGACAGGTAAGAAATAGCTTAATTTATTAATTATAAGTTATTGAATATAAGGCTTGCGACTGTACTAAACCTGCAGTTACTATACCTGTGGCATAATATTGCGCCCAATATTCGAACAAGGCTTTATTACTAGCAATAGTTACTGACTGATGCGATCCGCTGTTGTTCAAATTGATGTCGGTTTTATCATTATTCAATATGGCAATCTGAACATTTTCACTACCCCCACTAGCTTTTTTTATTTGATTAATGAGTTTACCTGTCGTCGCATCAATGGTGGATTGCGCTTTTTCAAAGACAACGTCAGCTACTTTACCATCTTGACAGTCAGCGCCCGAAAGCTGTATATAAAACCGTGTGTCTCCGGCTCTTTGACCTGATTTCTTCAATGCTGACGTGCTGACGTTAGGCAAAGTTATGGTAAAATCTGCTTTTCCATCTAATGAGCCGGGAGTTGTTCCGCCTGAAATTACACAGGTGACATCCTGAATCTTTCCATCGAAGGTGATAGTACCATCACTCGCGCCAGCACTACTTGCCACGCCACCGCCAGAAACCGCAATCACACTAGCGAGTATCGTCATTCTCATCGAATACTTACTTTTAAACCCCATCATTTTTCACCTCATATAAAATAGTCGACATTAATCCCAACGTTTATTTATCAAAATTGGTTGGTCTATTTAAAAAGCACACGCTACATGTAAGATGCTCTCTTCTCTCTGTGTAGAAACAAGATTGAGACGTATCTTAGTTATTTTAACTTTCACTTCTATATTATTCAGCAAAACAGAACCAAAATCTGCTTAGTTTGGTTACGGATTTTATCTATTTTTTTTAATTAGAATATACTGCCGAAAATTAGATGTCTATTTATAGGCTCATAACCTACTGATTAAATTGAATTTATCTGATTTATATGAGCTAAATATGGAGAATGCTTTACTGCGGTACTCTGTAAAGAGCGGGATGATAAAACGATGGAATGTGGTGTAGTACTGCTTAAAATTGAGTGTCAGTTCTTTCGGATTACGCCCCTGCCGATATACCTTACCGGAATATCAGACGAGGCGTAACGCTACAATGTACTCATTAAAAGCAAAAGAACATCGGTTCTGCAGACCAACTCATGATATGTGAATTTTGATACCTTTTTATCGAAAATGCGGTTGATTTATCCTGTTGCCAAAAAAAATCAGGATAGAAATTAATGAGCGAGCTCACTTCTTTGATTGACTCTGAAGGGTTGGTTTTTATTTTTTTCGCGGTGAACACATAACCTGTATCGCTAATTCTTTCAGCCGTTAAGAAAATTTGCCTGCTAATCATTTTCTTATCATCATCTCCTTCAAATCTCGCATCTATGTTGAACACCCCCTTGCTATCTTTAATGTTGATCTTATAGGTGGCATAGACCTTTCCTGCCGTATTTTCTATCACATGCAAAGCCGTACAGTGCATATCGGCTGCGCCAGCCGAAGTTGATATCAGCATAAGGGCCAGCGTCATTTTTATTCTCATTTATTCACCCGTGAGTCAGTGTATGACATACAATGCATCGTCGGCGGGCAATCAAAGATTGTGGTTCTGATCGATCCCAGATAAACAAATATCTTGTGTTTATTTTTGCATGATAAGGCTCTTGTTTCTAAAATTTCCTCAACACGACGCGTTGACACCCCTTCCGGACTCCCTTTATAGACATAAACACAGTCAGGTAAACCAGAGGTTCTGATATAGCGCTCGTCGCCAAAAAGTTCAGTGCCATCGTGACTTTGCAGAGCGTATAATGAATATATTGCTATAATAGACATTACCATGAAAGACAGGATTGATTGTTTCTTAGATAACTTCCACCCTCGCCCCTTCTCTTCCATTTCATTACATACTGATGGCGTGTATTCGGTAATGGCTATGCCTTCGTTTATTATTACGCCTTCTTTATGGATGGTTTTAATTAACTCCCCATCATAACCGATATATTTAAAGGCTTTCCTGAGATTAACAAAGCACTGGTAATAGGTGGCGCTTGAGACCTTCTTTAACGCATCATCTCCCCATGCTGCTTTATAAAGATCGGCTTGTGAAACCAGTTCTCTTCTTTCGATAAGAAGTAAAAGACACTTTGCTGCGGGAGAATGAATAGACAGCGATTTCTGTGTCGCTAACGATCTCAACACTTTGTCTTTTGGAATAAAAACAACATCATCATCAATGATATAATTTCGAGAGCTCATGGGCTCACCTTATTTCGTTTTCAACATCCTGCTGAAATATCCTATGGCATCTTCCAGCGCCTGTTACGCAATCGCGATCCTAATTTTTCTATCCTTGTTACGTTTAGTACGTGCCAATGTTATCGATTGCTCGTACCAAAAAGACCCAAAAATTTTAGGGGAGCCATTGTAGTTATTACCCGGTTGTTCTGTCTACCTTGATTCCTGTAAATTTTGCTAAATAACTCGCGATTGATCACAGTATTTTATAAATTATTCTTTTCTAACATTGAAAGAATTAATTATTTAATCACACCAATCAAATCTCCCTACATCGCTTAAACATTCGATTAACAGAAATTACGATAAAGCTGTAATAGTCGCGGCATTATTTTATTGACCACCGGCAGCCGTCCATTTTGGTTAACGTCGTGCCCTGTTGGAAACCTCGTTTTGATCACACTTTTCACCGCTGAATCCGTACGCCAACCCAATTGATGGTTTTCCATCATTGAAGCGATAACGTTCCTGTTATTGCTCTCTTTATAGTGTCTTCAACTTAAGCCGTAAGGAGCCTGTATTCCCATGAATTCATGCATTCAGTTAGGTGTCAGCCCACTCAGTTGGACCAATGATGTCCTGCTCGATTTGGGCGACAACATCTCATTAGAAACCTGTCTGAACCAGGCGGCATCCGCCGGTTATCAGGGTATTGAACTGGGCAGGAAATTTCCGCGTACTGCCGCGCAATTAGCGCCGTTACTGAAAGAGGTGAATCTGCGGCTGGCATCCGGCTGGCACAGCGGATTCCTTGCCGACCGCAGTGTGGCGGAAGAAGTCGCTGCCGTTCAGCCCCATGCCGCCTTGCTTAAAGCGCTGGGGGCAAAAGTAATGGTGTATGGCGAATGCGGCAAAATGCCGGGCAGCCATCCGCTGGACGAACCGCTTTCCCTTTCGCCGGTGTTGAGCTGCGTTGATATTGATGACTATGCCCGCAAGGTGAGCGAGTTTGCCAACATTCTGCTGCGCGAGTTTGGCCTGAAGCTGGCCTATCACCACCATCTGATGATGCTGGTTGAACAGCATGATGAGCTTCAGGAGTTTCTGGCGAAAACCTCGGACAACGTTGGGCTGGTGCTCGACTCCGGTCACGCCTTTGCAGGCGGCGTCAATCTGGCCCAGACGATCGAACGGTTTGGCCATCGCGTGGTACATATTCATCTGAAAGATGTCCGCCCGGACGTTTTGCGCCAGGTGCAGCAGGACGATCTCAGCTTTAATGATGCGGTCCGTGCCGGGCTGTTCACCGTGCCGGGCGAAGGCTGCATCGACTATGCCCCGCTGATTGAGTTTGTGGCCAATTCGGGTTACCAGGGCTGGCTGATTGTTGAAGCCGAGCAGGACCCGCAAAAAGAAGAGCCGTTTGCCGCCGTTTCCCGCGCGTTTCGCTGGGCACAAAACACTTTTCAACTTTCTGCCGATGTCGAGGAAACCGCGCAATGAAAGAGACGCTGAATATTGGCCTGATCGGCTCTGGCTTTATGGGACAGGCGCATGCCGATGCCTACCGTCGTGCGGCAATGATCTATCCCGACCTGCCGAAACGCCCAAACCTGTATGCGCTGGCCGATCAGAATCAGACCCTGGCCGATGAAAATGCCGCACGCTTTGGCGCAGAAAAAGCCTACGGCAACTGGCGTGATTTGGTGGCCGACCCGCATGTCGACGTGGTGGATATCACCTCGCCGAATCACCTGCATTTCGAGATGGCGCTGGCGGCGATTGCGGCCGGCAAGCATGTCTATTGTGAAAAGCCGCTGGCGGTCAGCACTGAGGAAGCGCTGGAAATGACGCAGGCCGCAGAAAAGGCGGGCGTGAAATCCATGGTGGCGTTCAACAACATCAAAACCCCCGCGGCCCTGCTGGCAAAGCAGATTATCGAACGTGGCGATATCGGCACACCGATCCGTTTTCGTGGCACCTTCGATCAGGGCTTTTATAACGATCCTGAACTGCCATGGTCATGGCGGTGTTCCAAAAAACTGGGCGGCAGCGGTTCGCTGGGCGACCTGGGCGCGCATACACTCTCCGTGGCGCAGTTTCTGATGGGCGGTATCCGCGAGGTCACCGCCAGTGCGCAGACCTATCTGCGTCAGCGCCCGGTTCCTCAGGTGGATGCCGGCTATGCCAGCCGCACCGATGAAAACGCCGAACGCCGGGAAGTCGAGAATGATGACCAGGTGCAGTGCCTGGTGAGTTTTACCAGCGGCGCCAGCGGCGTGATTGAAGCGTCGCGCATTGCCGCAGGACGTATTTTTGGTGTGTTTTGGGAAGTCTCCGGCACCGAAGGCACGATTTATATGGACGGTGAGCGTTTTAACGAGCTGCAGGTTTATCGCTTCAACGACGACAAACACGATCGCGGATTTAAGACCCTGTACGCAGGCAGCCAGATCCCGGCCTATGCGGGCTTCTTCGGCTTTGATTTTGGCGGCGGCGGACTGGGCTATTTTGATGTGAAGGTCATTGAAGTCCACGACCTGGTGCAAGGCATTTGCAGCGACGAGGATTGTTATCCGAATTTTGCGTTTGGTTTACAAAATCAACAGATCCTGACCGCTATCGAGCAGTCCATGGACTCCCATCAATGGGTTAACGTGGCGAATAACCGCTGAACCGGCATCGCAACAAGGAGTTAGTATGTTTCCCTCTTCTTTACCTGTCCCACGGCTGCCGTCAGCGCAGTCAATTCCCGTCCTGCGCTGGGGCATTATCGGCCCCGGCTGGATCGCCGATCATTTTGCCCGCGCGCTAAAAGAACACACCGGACAACAGCTGGTTGCGGTAGCCGCACGTAATGGCGATAAGGCCCGGGCATTCGCCGATCGTTGGGCGATCCCGGCGGCATTCAGCAACGTCGACGAGATGCTGGCGATGAACGATCTGGACGCGGTGTATATCGCCACGCCACACAATCATCATTTCCCGGATGGTCTGCGCGTGTTGAAAGCGGGCAAGCACGTGCTGATTGAAAAGCCGCTGGCGTTGAATGCCAAAGAAGGCGCGGCGTTACAGGCGGAAGCGCAGCGTCAAGGCGTGCTCTGTATGGAAGGCATGTGGTGCGACTTTGCGCCAAAATACGATGTGCTGAGGCAACTATTGGCGGATGGCGCATTGGGCGATCTGCATACCCTGATTGCCGATCACGGTGAGTTTTTCACCCAGGATCACCGCATATTTAATGCCGATCTGGCCGGTGGCCCGATGATGGATTTAGGCAGCTATCTGATTTCACTGAGCGTGATGGTGGCCGGCGCGCCCGAGCGTATTCAGTCCAGCGGTCAGCAGGCTGAAGGGAATATCAACGGTCAGGCGTCGATGCTGTTTGAACATGCTAACGGCATGCATTCGGTGTTGAACACCACGTTATTCAGCAATACTCCGGGCAAAGCGATTATTGCCGGCCGCGATGCCGCGCTGGTGTTGGACGGTCAATTTTACGCGCCGGGCGGCTTTGTATTGACCTCAAGCCAGGGCAATAAATCATTACGCTGGGAAGAACCGCTGAACCGCTACACGCAGCTTAATCATGAGATCCAACATTTTGCCTGGTGTGTCGGTCAGGGATTAACGGATTCACCGGTTCGCCCGCTTGCCACGGCATTAATGACCCTATCCACCATGGATACCGTGCGCGGACAGCTGGGAATTGTGTTTAACGAAGAGCGCTAAACCGCGCGGTTCTGCCGTTAACGCCAACCCGGTCAACATCCTCAGCGCTGATGACCGGGTTGTTTTTTTCTACCGCATCAACCCTACCGGGCAAAAGGTCCGGGTTGCCAGAGATTTCACCGCCGCTTCTGCAATGGCTTGCGCCTGAATGCCATCCAGTAAACCTGGCAAGTCAGCGACCGCTTCCCCATGCAGATAACGCACAAACGCATCCAGATGCTGATAGTACGTTGCCTGCACGCGGGTGAACCAGTCCGGGTACAGCCCCGGTTTGGCGATGGTGTTGCCCTGATACAGCGTCATTCCCTGCGGACTTTGAGAACCGGACTCTGCCAGCCCTTTCTCACCCATCACGCTGATGCGTTCATCGTAGCCATAGCCGGTGCGGCGGGTATTATCCAGCTGCGCTAATCCTCCCTGACGCATCTGCATAATCAGCACCGAGGTGTCGACATCACCAAATTCACCGATGGCCGGCATTGCCAGCGCTGCCCCCATCGCCCCAATCGAAACCACCTCATCGTCGGTCAGCCAGCGCAGAAGATCGAAGAAGTGGATGGCCTGATCCCGCATCTGCCCGCCGGAAGACTGCAGGTAGCTGAGCGGCGGCAATTCAGACGCGCGGCAGACCATCTGAATCAGTTCAGGACGTCCAAGGGTGCCCAGCTGCAGCTGGCGTTTTAACTGCTGATGGCTGCTGTCAAAACGGCGGTTGAAGCCCACGGTGACTTTTGCGTTCAGGGGCAGCACTTTCTCTACCACGTGGTTGGCCCGTTCCAGCGATAAATCGATCGGCTTTTCGCAATAGACCGCTTTACCGGCCCGAGCGGCGGCTTCCAGCAGCTCCGCATGGGACGGCGTTGCGCTGGCGATCAGCACCGCGTCAATGTTGTCACTATTGATGGCGGCACTGACCTCGCCCGCCTGGCTGTGAAATTGTGCGGCGGTTGCGCTGGCGCGAGCGCGGTCCACATCGGCCACCATCGCCAGCTCAATGCCCGGATGGGCCGCCAGATTCGCAGCGTGTACCTGGCCGATAAAGCCACAGCCAATCAGGGCAAAACGTTTTTTCTCAGTCATGGTGAATTCCTGTCTGCAGGTCAAAGTTCAGCAATAAAGTCGTTGCCAAAATAGCCTGCTGGCTTACCCTGAGGAACGCGTGTTTTGATGGATTTCCCTCAACAGGAACGGCAATGAAAACAATCACTCTGGAGATGCTGGCTGAACTGGCAGGTGTCGGCGTGGCAACGGTCGATCGCGTGCTTAATGAGCGTGGCGGCGTCTCGCCGCGTACCACGCAAAAGGTGTTACAGGCGGCGCGTGAGGCCGGACTGAAGCGCATTCTGCCCGAGGAGCACCGGCATGCCTGGCAGATAGAGGTGTTATTAAGCGGTAACGACTCGTTTTTCTTTAAACAGCTGGCCATCGACTTTGCCGCCATCGCCACCCGTTTGGGTTATCGCCGCATTGTGCTGCACCGCACTTTTGTGCCCGAATCGCGTCCGGACAGGCTGGCGACGCTCATTGGTGAGCGCAGCAAAACACGCGACGGGTTGATCGTCTTTGCGCATGAACACCCGGCAATTTATGAAGCCCTGCAACTCTGCAAACAACGCGACGTGCCGGTGATCACCATCGTGACCGATCTGCCCGGCGCGGAAAGGCTGTGTCACGTTGGCATTAACCAGTTGCAGGCCGGCCGCACCGCCGGGTTGATGATGGGCAGCATGATCAAACAGCAAGGTGAGGTGATTGTCGTCAGCGGACGCTTTGAGTATCGCGCGCATCAGCAGCGCATTCAGGGCTTTCGCGATGTTCTTGAGGAGCGCTTCCCGCAGATCGCCTTACGGGAGGTGCTGGCCGGTCAGGAGAGCCGCATCACCATCAGCAAGCTGCTGGAGAAGCAGCTGGCGCAGTCTGCCAACGTGGTGGGCCTGTACAATACCGGGCTGGGTAACACCGAGATCAGCCAGGCGTTAGCGCGGCATCGCCTCACCGATTCCTGCACCTTAATCACCCATGAACTCTATTCCACCACCAAAGCGCTGTTCGCCAAAAAAGCGCTGGCGCTCACGCTGGATCAGAATACCGTTCGCCACGCCCAGCTGGCGGTGGATATCCTGCTGGGCTATCTCGAACAAGGGGACGTGCCTGAAGATTTTGATCGCGGGAAGGTGACCTTTATGGTCTATACCCAGGAAAACTATGTCTAGGAAGACCGGAGAGGTTCCGGTCTTGCTGACTGGAATCGCCCTTAAACCGGGCTGAGTTCAACCGCCACTTTGGAGACATGCGCTGCAGCCGCCTCATTGGCGCTGACAACCGCGTCACCTAAGGGTTTACCGTTGGCCAGCGCCGAACACAACACGCCGGTGAAGCAGTCGCCTGCGCCATGGGTGCTGACCAGGGTAATCTTCTTCGCCGCCATTGACTGACTCTCTTCCGCCTGCACGCACCAGGCAACGCCATGCTCTCCGGCCGTCACCACCACCTGAGAATAGGTTGCTGAAAGTACTTCAGCCGCCTGCTTCGCCGAAGCCAGATCGCTGACCACAACCGCACACATATCGCGGGCTTCGATGGCGTTAACGATCAGCACATCGATGTTTTCCTGCAACTGCGGACTCAGCAGACGGGCTGGCGCGGCGTTAATGCACACGGTGATGCCGCGCTTTTTTGCCTGCTGCGCGGCATGGACGTTAAGTGCTTCCGTGACTTCATTTTGTAAAATAAGCAGCGACACATCCTGCCAGAAAGCGTCGCGATCAAATACCGTCTGCGGAATATGCAGATTGGCATTGGAGACCACCACTGCACCGTAATCGCCTTCCGCATCGGTAATGGCGACGCTCATCCCTGACGGCACGGACGCTATCACCGCCACCGCGTCGGTATTCACGCCCGCGCCCTGCAGCGTCTTAAGCAGAAAAGTGCCCTGCTCGTCGTTTCCCACCGCGCCGGCGAAGATCACGTTTGAGCCGGCCAGCGCGGCCGCGATCGCCTGATTGCCGCCCTTGCCACCAAACTTATAGCGGCACGCCGACCCCATCACGGTTTCGCCTTTTTCCGGGCGATGATGGGCATCCAGCATAATGTCGTAGTGCAGGCTGCCGGTAACAACGATCTTGTTCATGGTTAGAATTCCCGAAGGTTCTGAACCGCATGCTGCGTTTTAGTCAGGTTTTTCTCTGCCCGCTTCAAGTCTTTCTTGGCGATGGCCACGAACAGTGCATCCAGGATATTCAGCTGGGCAATGCGTGACGCGGCATTTTCCCCTAACAGATGCGATCCCTGAGAGGTTGAATTGAGCACGACATGCGCACTTCGCGCAATGGGCGACTCGGCATAGTTAGTAATGGCAATCACCTTGGCCCCATTGCGCGCCGCCAGTTTGACGGGGTCATTAACGGCACGCGTGGCACCCGAATGGCTGATAGCAATCACCACATCATCGTCAGATAACACCGCCGCCGACATCAACATAATATGCGCATCGTCATAGGCAGACGATTTAATACCGATCTTAAGCATCTTATGCGAGAGATCGCGCGCGACAGCGGCGGATCCCCCGACTGCATATAAATCGATATGGCGCGCCTTAAATATAATGTCCGCGGCGCGGTTGAATTCAGAAATATCCAGAATCGACAGCGTTTCTTCTATCGCCTGAATGGAGGTTCTGAATACTTTTGCCAGTAATTGTTCCGACGAGTCATCCGGCTCTATTTCCGCATGCAAACTTGCCACTTCAGACTGATTATAATAAACCAGGCTGCTTCTGAAGTTTCTGAAGCCCGTAAAGCTGAGCTTTTTGGTGATTTTAACAATCATCGCCTCGGAGACGTTATTTTCCAGCGCAATCTCTTTTAAAGAGGTTTGCTCGGTAATATCTGTCCTCGCCGTAATTGATTCAACCACACGGCGTTCTAAAGGCGTCAGTTGCGGCAAACGCATACGAATTTGAGCACCAATGGCTCGTGGATCTTGCTTCATTACTTGCCTCGGGTCGCTCGGTCAATCAACATCGCTATGATAATAATAAGGCCTGTGGCAAGCAACTGATAAAAAGCCTGAATATTTAGCAAGGTCAAGCCGTTACGTAATGCCCCTAAAATAATGACCCCGATGATGGTGCCAAACACGCTGCCCTTACCGCCCATCAATGACGCGCCGCCGATGGCGGCTGCCGCGATAGCATCCAGCTCCCACAGGTTACCGATGGTCGGTTCGGCCGCGCCCAGTCGGCCAATCAGAATCAGCGACGCCAGCGAGGCCAAGGTTCCAGAAATCACGTAGACCGTGACCTTGGTGCGTTTCACCGGCACGCCGGCCACGCGCGCGGCCTCTTCATTGCCACCAATGGCGAGGATAAACTCGCCCAGCGGCGTTTTGTTCATCACCGTCCACAGCACGACCGCAATCACCGCCACAATGATAATCGGCGTGGGAATGCTGAAAATCGAACTGTTGATGATGCTGCGAAACTCAGAAGGAATGCCGAACACGGGGTTGCCGTCGGTATAGATCAACGCAATGGCGCGGAAAAGGGAAAGCCCGCCAAGGGTGACGATAAACGGTTGCAGTCCGGCATAGGCGATTAACGATCCGCTAAATACGCCACAGACCGCACCCACGCCCAGCGTGGCGATAATGGCCAGTGGTACCGGAACGCCTGAGACCATCAAGGTGGCGCCTAATACTGCTGAAAGCGCGGCGGTTGGCCCGACGGAAAGGTCAATACCACCGGATATAATCACCAGCGTCATGCCCATCGCAATCAATGCGTTTATGGAAGACTGTTGTAAAATATTCAGCAAATTTGGCAGGGTAAAAAATACCGGTGACAAAAATGAGAAGGTGATCACAATAATAAGTAATCCGATCAGAGTTCCTGCATCGCGCACATTGAATTTAATCAATGATGAAGCAGGCGTAAACGGTCGACTTGTTGGTTGAGTCATCATTTTAGGGCCTTTATAAAATCAGGTTTAAACGCTAAACGGTTTCAGTATCTTTAATCGCATAACGGGCAATATTTTCTTCCGTTATTGCTTCACCGCTGAGTTCCTTGGTGATCTTCCCTTCTCTCATTACCAGTACGCGGTCAGATATCCGAATGATCTCGGTCATTTCTGAAGAGACGACCACGATGGCTTTGCCGGCCTTAGCTAATTTTTCGATTAAATTGTAGATTTCGGACTTGGCGCCAATATCGATTCCCCGGGTTGGCTCATCAAATAAAAAGACTTTGGCATCGGCTGCCACCCAGCGACCGATAATCACCTTTTGCTGATTACCGCCGCTAAGCGTGCCAATGGTTTTTTCAATATCCAGCGGCCGAAGATTTAATTCGCACATCACTTCATGGGCGACGAGGTCGAGTTTATTTCGGCTGATAATGCCCGCTTTGGTGAATTTAAACATGGAGGGCAACGCCATATTCATTTTCACCGCACGTTCTTTAATAATGCCCTCTTTCTTACGATCTTCCGGGACCAGCCCGATCCCCGCACGAATGGCGGCGGTGACGTTATGATTGCTTACCGGGCTACCGTTGACCATCACGCTGCCGCTGCTGCGCTTATCAATGCCGGCAATAAGTTTCAGCAGTTCGGTCCGCCCTGCGCCCACCAGCCCGGCAATGCCCAGCACTTCGCCGGCGCGGACGCTAAAGTTGGTGGCTTTGATCTCGGTGCCGCGCGTGACGTTTTCCACCTGCAGCACCACACGCTCGGTGACATACGCGTTGTGATCCAGTTTCTCGATTTTGCGGCCCACCATTTTGGCGACGATAGTTTCCTCGGTCTCGTCGCAAAGGTTAACCACGCCAACCTGCTGACCATCACGCATGATGGTGGCGCGATCGCAGACCCGGAAAATCTCGTTCATCTTGTGGGAGACGTAAATCAGCGACACGCCCATCGACTTCAGATCGCTAATCAATTCCGCCAGCCGATCGAATTCCGTTGGCGTCAGGCTGGACGTCGGCTCATCCATGGCGATGATTTTGGCGTCATCCAGCATGGCGCGGGCAATCTCAACGATCTGCTGTTGCGACACCTTCAGATTTTTGATCGGTTCATTAGGATCAATCGTCGGATCCAGCGTTCTTAAAATGAAGGTGGCTCGCGCAACCTGCGCCTTTTTATCAATCCACATGCCGTTCGCTTTGGTCAGCGGGCGACCGAGAAACATATTCTGCGCGACGGAAAGTTCAGGAACATGCTGTAACTCCTGATGGATCATGGCGATGCCAGCATGGCGGGCACTGAGCGGATTTTTCATCTGCACCGGCACCCCGTTCACGCTGATCTCACCACTGTCGGCGTTGCGCACGCCAGAAAGAATGTTCAACAGCGTCGATTTGCCCGCACCATTTTCACCAATCAGCGCATGCACTTCGCCTGGCCTGACAGTAAAGTCCACATTTTGTAACGCAGCGGCACTGCCGTAGGTCTTGCTGATGCCGCGCATCGTTAAGCGATACTGTTCCATACACTCTCCGCCTGACTTATTGCTGCGCTAACAGCTGACGTAATTTCACGTTATCTTTGGTGGAGAACGCGTCGGCATTTTCTTTGGTGATCAGCGCCTGTGGCGTTGAAATCACCCGGGACAGTTTCTGTCCACCAATCAGGCGCACCATCACATCCATCGCCACTTCGCCGGTCAGCACCGGGAAGCTGTCAACCGTGCCGGTCAGCTCGCCGCGTTTAATCGAGGCGTAAGCATCTGAAATACCATCGGTGCCGAAGACGGCGGTTTGTTTGGCTTTATCCAGTGAACGCACCGCTTCAACCACTCCCAGCGCCATGGTGTCGTTGTTGGCGTAAAAGCCAATCAAATCAGGATGCTGCTGTAAGATGGTCGATGCCGCGTTGTAGGCCGTTTCACGGCTCCAGTTAGCCGGCACGCTGGCCACGATGGTAAATTTACCGTTAGCCTGTAAGGTTTCTTTGAAGCCGCTGGTGCGCTGGCCTGCCGCATACACCCCCGGCTGACCTTCTATAATGGCGACGTTACCGCCCTGCGGATGGTGCTGAATAAACCATTTTGCTACCCGCACACCGTTGTCTTTCTGCACGTTACCGACGTAATACTGGGCATTGGGCATCACCGCATCGTTAACGTTAACCACCGGGATCTTTTTACTGTTGGCACTTTCCAGCGCCGGTTCCAGGTTGATATCGGTCTGCGGCGAAACCAGCAGGCCCTTAAATCCCTGTGAGATCATGGTTTCCGCAATCGACAGCTGACCCATCTGATCGTCTTCGTTGGCCGCCGCCTGATAGGCCACGGTAAAGCCGTATTTCTTCGCACCGTTCTGATAACCCTGACCCAGCGAGCGCCAGTATTCATTGGTCAGCGTTTTCGAGACGCCGCCAATCATCAGATTGCCTTCAACCTTCGGTATTGCGCCGTATTTGCTGTCGAGCTGGGTCCAGTCGGTACGATCGGGTTCGGTGTCGGACTTCAGCGGGGCAAGTTCGGCCGCATAGACGGTGGAACAAAGCAGTGAGGATGCGAGTACAGAGAGCAGGAATTTTTTCATCTTCTGAGCCTTTTTTATTATTGTCGCAGGGTAAGATACGGGGACTACTCTTTAGCCAGCATAATGTCGTTTACAATCTGTTGTGAGCTGACCGCATCCTGGCGGCTGATGGCGTCCAGCAGCGCCGGATTGTCGTGAAGCTTGTCGCATAACTTCAGCAGACGCTTCACGGTAAGCACATTGGTTTCTGCTTCACGGACCGGATCCAGGCCACTGGCATCCGGGAAGGTATCGAAATAGTAAGCGCCCTTATAGCCATCGCGCTGCATCTGCCAGAGGAACTCCAGCGTCGCCCGTGGGTTTACCGAACCGGCCATCAGGCCATCGTCACGTTTCCCCCAGCCATCATTGAGATCCAACCCTAACAGGCGCGAGCGACGAGCAACCATCGCCGCAGCATACGCCGGGATTTCGTTGGCGAATAACACGTGGGCGAAGTCCAGCGTAATGCCGAGGTTTGGGCTTCCCGCTTCTTCCACCGCCAGCAGGCAGGAGGTGACGTTGGGGAAAATGCTGTAGGCGCGCGGCTCATTCGGTTTGTACTCAATGCTGACATCGACATCCGGCGCATAGTCCGCAACTTCACGAACGGCGCTGACGGCGTCTTCCCAAATCTTCTTATAGTCCGCCTGGAAACAGTAATCAAAGCCATCCTGCCCCATCCATAAGGTCATCAGCGTCGAGCCGAATTCACGCCCGGCATCGATGCCGCGCTTGGTCAGTTCAATGGCTTCACGACGAATTTTTGCATCCGGATTGGTGAAGGCACCGATCTTAAATTGCGGCGCATCCCAACGCATTTGCATGCCGTTAACCGCCAGCCCGGCATCAGCAATGGCCTGACGCATGGTGCTGATATCGCTGGTGATATGCTGAGGATAGTTAAGATCGAGATGGGTTAAGCCTTTCGCCGTGCCGGCACGGGCAATCATCTGCAGAACTGAAGGTTTGCCCTGGAGATCGGGCCAGTATAAATGCGCTCCCGATGAAAAAGAGTTGAGACGTGTAGCGAATTTCAGTTCTGACATAGGAAGGCCCTTAATGAGGTTGTAATGTACTTTCCATATTCACGTTTATTTGTGAAGTTGTGTAATATATACACCCCGCAATTTAATAAACAAGCGGTATCAATTGAAAAGGATCAGATCTGAGAGGGAGTTCACGAAGTGAGTTGATTGGCTGGGGAGGATTTGCAGAGAAAACTGCCCGGCTCTACGGGCAATGGCTTGTCTTATTGGGGGCTGCGCTCAAATGGGGTGAAGCAAAGCCCACTAACTTCAAATCTGGGTCATGCCGCCATCGACAACCAGTTCAATGCCGGTGATATAGCTGGCATCGTCCGAGGCCAGAAACGACATCGCTTTTGCCATCTCATCGGCGCTGGCAGCCCGGCCCAGCGGGGTTTTCTCGGCCACCTGCTGCAGATATCCCTCGATGTCCTCATCGCTCATGCCTAATTCGGATTTATAGGCCGGGGTGATCACCACGCCAGGAGCGATGGCGTTAATGCGGATATGACGGCCTTTAAGATCGGAGGCAGCAGTGCGCACAAAAGAGCGCAGTGCGGCTTTGGTCGCGGCATACACGCCGAAAGCGGGCATCCCCTGATTAGCGGCGATTGAACCGGTGACCACGATGGCGCTTCCCTCGCCCATCAGCGGCAGCGTTTTCTGAATGGTGAATAGCGAGCCCTTAACGTTAATGTTGAAGTACTTGTCGAACTGCGCCTCGCTGATGGACTCCAGCGGCGCAAACTCGCCACCGCCTGCGTTTGCAAACAGCAAATCCAGACGACCGTGTGCCTCGCGGAGACTGGCAACAATGCGCTCCACATCTGCGGCGACAGAGATATCGCCCTGAATCGCGGTGGCGCCAGTCCCTATCTGCGCAATCGCGCTGTCCAGTTCAGTCTGACGACGGCCGGTGATGACAACCGTGGCACCCTCGCGGGCCAGACGCATGGCGGTCGCCAGACCGATACCCGAGCTGCCGCCGGTAACAAGCGCAATTTTTCCCTGATGTTTGCTGCTGTGGATATTGCTGAGGTCGGTAATTTTCATGGACATTCTCCGCGAGTGATTGGGTTGTCAGTACGGGAATGAATATAGAACTGGCGGATTCAGGAATAAATAGCGTAAATTCGAAATCTTTATTCCCCCACAGAGATAATCAGCCGGGAGCATTCTGCCATGGATCAACTTCAAGCCATACGGGCCTTTGCGCGGGTTGTCGAAACCGGTGGGTTCTCGAAAGCCGCGCAATCGCTGCAAATGCCCAATGCCACCCTGAGCAAATCGATTCAGGCGCTGGAAAAGCATCTCGGGGTAAAACTGCTTGAACGCAGCACCCGCCGGGTCAGCGTCACCCGCGACGGCACGGCATATTATGAACGGACCAAACATCTGCTCAGCGAGCTTGAGGATATTGATGCCACGCTGGGTCGATCGCAGGCAACGCCCAAGGGACGGTTACGTATCGAAACCGGTGGAGCCGTCGCCAGCCTGCTGTTGATCCCGGCGCTGCCAGACTTTTGTGCCCGTTATCCGGATATTGAGCTGCAGGTTGGCGTGTCCGACCGCACGGCCGATGTGATTGGCGAGAACATTGATGGCGCCATTCGCATCAGTGCCGCTGATGGCGCATTGATCTCGCGTAAAATCGGTGCGTTCGGCTGGACCACCTGCGCCAGCACAGCGTATCTGCAGCGGTATGGCGTCCCCAGGCATCCGCAGCAAATTCTCGACGGGGATTTCCCGGTGGCCGGCTATTTTTCGTCACAAACCGGCATTTTGTTACCGATGAAATTTTGCAAACAGGGGCAATCGCTGGAGATCACCCCGGCCTGCAAGGTGATGGTCAATGAGAGTAATGCCCACCTGGCCACTGCGCTGGCCGGTATTGGCTTAATTCATACGCTGGATTTTATGATTCACCCGTCAATCAAGGCAGGCAAGCTGGTGCCCGTCCTTGAGGACTGGCGGGCACCGCCGGTGGACATCTATTTCAGCTATGCGCCCAGCCGCCAACTCAGCACCAAAGTCAGGGTGTTTGCCGACTGGGTCACCGGGTTGATTGCGCGAAACTCGGTGACGGCTGACGATTAAACTCAGGCGCCAAATCCGCCATCAATGGTCAGGGCCGTGCCGGTTACCATGCCCGCTTCACTGCTGGCAATCCATAACACCATCGACGCGACTTCGCTGGCGTGCGCATGGCGTTTAATCGCCATAAAGCTGTGCATCATTTCATTCATTGGTCCGTCAGACGGGTTCATATCGGTGTCGGTCGGACCGGGTTGCACCACGTTGACGGTGATACCGCGCGGGCCAAAATCTCTGGCCAGCCCACGGGCCATGCCCTGAACGGCAGATTTACTGGCACCATAGGCGGTAAGGCCTTCAACCGGAACGCGGTCGGCATTGACCGAACCGATGATGATGATACGCCCGCCGTCCTTCATTTTGCGGGCGGCTTCCACGGCGGCGAAGTAAGGGGCATGGATGTTGATCACAAACAGCCGTTCAATTTCGTCGGCATCGATCTCCAGCGGATCGCCTGCGGCCAGCACCCCGGCATTAAATACCAGCACATCCAGTTCGCCTGCCTGCGCGATGGCTTCAACCAGCTCGGCACGGTTCGACACGTCCAGCTTGATCATCTGGCTGTGTGTCTCCTGCGCGATGACTTCAGCTTTCTGCTGAGAGCTGGCGTACGTGAACACCACGTCATCGCCCTGCTCAGCAAAGCGACGGACGATCGCCTCGCCAATGCCGCGGCTGCCGCCCAGGATCAAAACCTTTCTGCCTGTATCGGGTTTATCGGTGTAATCAGTCATGGTCATTCCTCGTCATCTATTGATAAAAAATCAGAATTGACCAGCCCACTGTCACGAGCTGGCGATTGAACAAACGGGTCTGCCTGCTTTACTGAAACCGTGTTTGCTGGCGCGGGACGCGATGGCAAAGCTCAGCAGCAAAAGTATAAGCATTACCCAGGGAAACGCGGTGACGCCGGCCTGTTGTAATAACATGCCTCCGCTGAGGCCACCGGCGGCGATGGCGCTGTTCCACACCACCACATTCATCGACAGCGCAATGTCGGCCCCTTCACCGGCAGCATCGGCCAGCGCGGTTTGCAGCAAGGTGGCAGCCCCGCCAAAGCTGAGGCCCCACACCGCCACGCCAGCATAGATGACCGCAGGCGACGTTGACGCGACGGCGAAAATCAGTGAGGTAAGCGCGAACACCGCCAGCGAAATTAAGACGGCCAGACGAAGATGACGATCGACAATCCGCCCGGTGATAACGATGCCCACCAGCGCCGCCAGACCAAAAATCAGCAAAATCAGGCTGACCTTATTTTCCAGCCCGGCCGGTGCCACAAACGGGGCGATATAGGTGTAAAGAATGTTGTGGGCCAGCATCCACGTGAACACCACGCCGAGCACCGGGCGGACGCCAGGCGTGGTAAAGACTTTCTTCAGCGCCATTTTTTGCTGCCCGCTTTGCCCGGCAAAATCAGGCACGGCCAGCACAACCCAGCCCACCAGCAGCACCGATAAGCCCGACATCACGGCAAACGTCAACCGCCATCCCAGCAAATTTCCCAGCCAGGTGCCCAACGGCACACCCAGCGACAGGGCAATCGGCGTGCCGACCATCGCCAGCGCCATCGCCTTTCCCTGCAATGAAACCGGCACCATTCTGCGGGCGTAGCCTGCCAGCAGGCTCCAGGCTAATCCGGCGGATGCGCCCGCCAGGAAACGCGCGGCCAGCGTCAGCACCACGTTGGTCGACAGCGCGGTCAGGGTGTTGAACAGCAAAAACCCGACAATTGTGGTCAGCAAAACGCTGCGACGCCGCCAGGTTCGGGTGGCGATGGTCAACGGGATGGCGGCAATCAGCGATCCGGCGGCGTACGCCGTCACCATCTGGTCGGCAAGCGACAGTGAAATCGTCAGTCCGGCGCTGATTTGCGGCAGCAGACCGGCTGGGATGGTTTCCGTGACGATGCAGATAAAGCCGGTCATCGCCAGTGCCAGCAGCGCCATCACCGGTAGTCGGTCTTGTTGGGTCGCCTTCGCGACCGGAGAAATATCAGCCAAACTGCCCTCTCTTAGGTATCCAGTCAATTATGTATCGTTTGGTATAGATATCCCGCGCGCGCAGCATTGTCAAATATTTATGTATCGATTAGTATATAACTTAGTTGAAAGGAGAAACCGAATGAGAACGGGCAGACCACGGCAGTTTGATCGCGATGAAGCGGTGCGACAGGCAATGCACCTGTTCTGGGATCGCGGCTTTGACTCGACCTCGCTGAGTCAGTTGAAAAGTGCGATCGGTAACGGCATTACCGCGCCGAGCTTTTATGCGGCGTTTGGCTCAAAAGAGAAGTTGTTCCAGGAAGCGGTTGCCTGCTATTTGCAGACACACGGGCGCGTGACCGAAGCCTTGTGGCAGGACGAGCTGCCGCCGCGCGACGCCATTGAATCCACCCTGCTACGTTCGGCACGCATGCAGTGCGCAGACGATCATCCCAAAGGCTGCATGGTCACGCTGGGCCTGATGTCGGTGAGTACCGATGAGCATAAATACCTGCTCAGCCCGCTGGAGCAATCGAGAAAAAAGACCTGCGACGGCTTTATTCACTGCGTCAATCGCGGCCTGTTAAGCGGCGAGCTACCCGCCGGGACGTCCGCGAAAACCCTGGGCCTCACCTTTAACAGTTTCCTCACCGGGGTTTCCACGCTGGCACGCGATGGTGTGCCCTTTGACGATATTGAACGGTCAATCAGGCAGGTTATGCGCTTATGGGACGGCCTGGTGGGCGATCGGAAGAGTGGGTAAAGACCTGAAACGCGCTGCATCGCGTGCCGGAGGTCGCCCAAAAAGGCGGGCATATTCACGACTGAATTGTGAAGCACTTTCATAACCCACCGAAAAGGCAACGATCGCCACATCGCTGGGTTCAAATATCAGCAGCCACCGTGCGCGGATCAGGCGTAATTGCTTCTGGTACTGGATCGGGGTCATATGGGTGATGGCTTTGAAATGGCGATAATAGGCCGCGACGCTCATGTTCGCGATGCCAGCTAACGCCTCTGCGCGCAGGGGTTCCGCATAGTGATCGCGTATCCAGTTAATCGAACGGCGAATCTGCGACAAATGGCCATCCGGGCAGGCAATATTACGCAGCACATCACCAGACGGCCCTTGTAACACTCTGAACAAAATTTCACGCTCAATCATCGGTGCCAGCACGATCGCGTCACCTGGCCGCGCCAGCAATCTCATCATTCGCAACCAGGCATCAAGCAGTTCCGGTGAAGTGGCTACCGGAGCATAGCTATCGTTCGCAGATCTGACAGCAATGTCACTGTTTGCGGCCAACAGCGAAGCGATGATGTGCGCATCTAACGTTAAGCTGACCGCCTGAAAAGGCTTGTCTGGACCGTCAGCGAAAATTTCCCCGGTGGCCGGCATATCGACAGGCACCACGAAATACGTCCCCGCAGTGTAGCGATACATCTGCCCACCAATGGACAGTGTTTTCTCTCCCTGCAGGACAAAATGCAACATAGGCTGGTAGATCTGATTGGCACAGGCTTCCGCGTTGACCATCGAGACGCGAGGAAGCTCCGTTGCTGTCCACTTATTATCCGCAGGCAACACATAGCTGCGCAGTTCATTCATCACGGTATTCATCCCGTCGAGCATAGGCCTGATATTTCCGCCGAACAAGGGCGTTGAGAAGAACAGGCAATTATCCGGGAAGATTGGGCACGCGCTTATTGCCCTTCAGACCCGATACTGTTTGCCGACAACCTCTCACTCATCTAAAGGTCATCAAATGAAATTATCAGGCAAAACAGCCGTCGTAACCGGCGCGTCTAAAGGGATCGGTGCCGGTATTGCTAAAGCACTTGCTGCGGCAGGCGCTACGGTCATCGTCAACTATGCATCAAGTCAACGCGATGCGGAAAAGGTGGTGTCGCACATCCGTGACGAAGGTGGTAAAGCATCGGCCATACAAGCGGATATGAGTCAGTCTGCGGATATTACGCGGATGTTTGATACGATCAGGCAGGAATTCGGCACCGTGGATATTCTGGTCAATAATGCCGGCGTGGCGGTGTTTGAAATGATTGAAGATCTGACCGAAGAGGCCTTTCATAAGCAGTTTAACCTCAATGTGTTGGGTTACCTGTTGGCCACGCGTGAGGCGCTCAAGCAATTCAGTCCGTCTGGCAGCATTATCAACATCAGTTCGATTCTGAGTACCGACCCGTATCTGGCTTCCAGCGTTTACTCCGCCACCAAAGGCGCGGTCGATACGCTCACGTTTGCCCTTGCCAGAGAGTTGGGGGCAAAAGGGATTAGGGTAAATTCGATCCTGCCGGGGCATACCAACACCCCAGGTACGGACGGGAATTTTGCCGGTGAGCTGGGTGAAAAGCTGCTGGCCGGAACACCTCTGGGCCGTTTTGGCGAACCAGAGGATATTGGCCCCGTTGCGGTATTCCTGGCCTCAGATGATGCACACTGGGTCACGGGCGAATCATTAAGAGCCGCCGGTGGCGTCCGGGGCGTCGGTTACTGAGCCGTCGCGCACGTTGATCGCCTTGCGCAGCTGCGTGACGTCCTTCAGCGGCGGGAGACCGAAGACGCGGGCATAATCGCGGTTAAACTGCGGCACGCTTTTATAGCCGACTTCCTGAGCCACAAAGGTGACGCTCTGTTGCCTGCCGAGCAGCATGCGGCGGGCATGCAGAAGCCGCACCCGTTTTTGATACTGGACAGGACTCATCGCGGTGACGGCTTTGAAGTGGCGATGAAACGCGGAAACGCTCATTGCCTCCCGCTCTGCCAGCGCCCCGACAATAAACTCTTCGGCAAAATTTTGCCGCAACCACTGAATCGCATTACCAATCCTCGCCAGCATCGTCCCCGGCGAGGCAATATCCCTCAGCATCCAGCCGTGTGGGCCTTTTAACACATGGTAGAGGATCTCTCGTTCGTATCCCGGTGCCAGCGCCGCAATATCCTCAGGGGTTTTCATCAGGCGCAGCATCCTGACCCAGGCATCCAGCAGTTCAGGCGTTACCGAGGCAACTGAAAATGCCCCACCGTCCGGTCGATCCTGCATCGCTGACGGTGGCAGATCCTCGATCATCGCCGCAACACGCTGTGGGTCGATGGTCAGGCTGACGGCTAAATACGGCTCACCACGCTCTGTGGGATGCACCGAGCCGACAGCAGGCAAATCCACCGACATGACAAAGTACGAGGCGGGATCGTAATTGAAGACTCTGTCTCCCACGGTCATCGACTTACTGCCGCGCAGGATCAGGTTAATCATCGGTTCATACACGGCGGCGAGCGCCTCAGCCGGCACATTGCCCTGCACCATTGCCACCCTGGGGATGCCCGTTTCAGTTCGCCAGTTTCTGGCATGGGCCGCCAGGTCGCGCAATTCATCAAGCTGCAGGTTAAACACCTTTTCATCCTTCCGCGAAACAACGTAAGGCAGCATAAAGCAGAAAAAGGCAAGAATCGAGCAGGAACACGGAATCCGCATCCGGCCGTTTTCCCTACTCTGAATGTCTTGAACGTCATCCAGAGGAAATATCATGAAAGTTATTCTCATCACCGGTGGAAGCAGTGGTATCGGCGCCAGTACGGCCCTTGAATGTGCGGCGCGCGGTATGGGGGTGATCCTGACTTACCATCGCAACCCCGAGGGCGCCGAACAGGTTGTCAGCCAGATCACTGCGGCGGGTGGTAATGCCATCGCCATTCCGCTGGATGTCTCGGCAACGGACAGCTTCCCGGCATTCAAAACCCGCCTTGAGGCGTTGCTGCTGGAGTGGAAACGCGCCGATTTTGATGTGCTGATCAACAATGCCGGCTTTGGCCTGTTCAATCCGATTGAAACGGTTACCGCAGAGCAGTTCGACAGCCTGTTTAATGTCCATCTGAAAGGGCCATTTTTCCTGACGCAGGCCTTATTGCCGTTGCTGGCGAAAGGCAGCCAGATTGTCAATATCACCAGCGCCACCACCCGGGTAGCAACGGCAGGTGTCGCCCCTTACGCCGCATTCAAAGGTGCACTTGAGGTGCTCACCCGCTATATGGCGAAAGAATTTGGCCCGCGCAACATTCGTGCGAATGCCATCTCTCCCGGGGCGATCCGCACCCAACTGGGCGGCGGGCTAAATGAGGCGTTTGAAGCCCTGCTCTCTTCGCAAACGGCGCTGGACCGCGTTGGAGAACCGGAAGATGTTGCACTGGCCATCGCCGGTCTGATTAGTGATGACAATCGCTGGGTCAATGCGCAGTCGATTGAAGTCGCCGGCGGCTATCAAACATGAAAACATTACTGATCTACGGCGCGACGGGTTACACCGGGCGCATGATTGCCGAACAGGCAACCTCAGCCGGACTAAATGTCATTCTCGCCGGAAGGAACCCGGTTAAGCTGCACGAGTTGGCGAGCGAGCTGAAACTTCAGGCATCAGTCTTCACGTTAAATGACGCGGACAGGCTTGCGCAGGAATTGCAGGGCGTGAGCGTGGTCCTCAACTGTGCTGGCCCGTTTGCCCAGACGGCTGAGCCACTGATGAATGCCTGTATTCAGCTGGGGATCCATTATCTTGATATCACTGCTGAGATTAACGTCTACCGTCTGGCCGAATCGTTGAATGAGTCGGCGTTGTCGTCGGGAAGTATGTTGATGGCTGGCGTGGGCTGGGATGTGGTGCCGACTGATAGTCTGTCGGTCATGCTGGCACAACAGGTTAATACACCGGTAAGGCTAAGAATTGCGTTGCAGGTAGCCGGATCGATGTCACGGGGATCGGCGATAAGTGCTGGAGAAATTATCAGTGCAGGTTTGCTTGCCCGGGTAAACGGGGTATTGACGACCAAAGCGAACAGCGCAACCGAGTGGTTTGATTTTGGCGAAGGCAAAGTGGAGTGCTTCCCGCTCTCTTTTGGTGACCTTGTGACTGCCTGGCATTCAACCCACATCCCCAATATTGAAATGTATGTGCACGTGAGCGGCGACGCGTTTCCTTCAGGTGATTTATCCCAGCTGCCTGATGGCCCGACGCCTGAAGAACGAGAAAAAAGTATTGCGCGCGCGTTGGTAGAAATCACCGCAGCCAACGGAGAGATTCACGATGCGGTGATTGAAACGGTGAATGGGTACTCTTATACCCCCCTCGCCGCCATAGCGGCTGTATCCCGCGTGCTGAATGGTGACCATCAACCGGGTTTTCAAACGCCCGCAAAAGTCTTCGGGCCTGATTTCGCCTTAACTATTCCGGGAACGCGGATTATCACCCGCTAAAAATCGCCTTTCTTAGCTTGCGCGGACAGAATATTTCTCACTCATTATCCAGCGTAATTAGCCGCGATGGTTTGCCCATCGCGGCCAGAGGGAATCAGGTCAGGTTATTCGCCATGCCGCCATCCACCAGCAGTTCCACGCCGGTAATAAAGCTCGCATCCTCACTTAACAGGAAGGACGCCGCAGCAGCCACTTCCTGCGGATGCGCCATGCGCCCTAATGGGATCGGCGCGATCAGCGTCTGGCGAACGGCTTCCGGCACGGCAGCCATCATATCGGTATCGGTTGGGCCCGGCGCCACCACATTGACACGAATGCCGCGCGGTGCCAGTTCCAGACTCCAGGTGCGGGCATATGAACGCAGCGCGGCTTTGGTGGCGCTGTAGGTGCCATAACCCGCCACGCCCAGTCCGCTGGCGACAGAG
The DNA here is from genome assembly GCF_004551645.1 of Erwinia sp. QL-Z3. NCBI lineage: Bacteria > Pseudomonadati > Pseudomonadota > Gammaproteobacteria > Enterobacterales > Erwiniaceae > Erwinia > Erwinia sp. QL-Z3. The sequence continues at coordinate 3,721,338 of NZ_CP037950.1, read as the reverse complement.
CCAATCAACACCACCGAGGCCTTGTCATTGAGCGAACTCAGCGCGGCCTGAAATGCCGTGACGTGACTTTGCACATTGACGCTGAACAGTTGATTTACGTGCCCGGCCGTTTCTTCCGTTAACAATGCGGGCGTACTCATGCCGGCGTTAAGTACCAGCAGGTCAATCTTGCCCTTGCGTTGCGTAATGGTGGCAATCGCCTGCTGAATATCACTCTGTATTCCGGCATCGGCTACCAAACCGGTCACGCTCGCGCCCAACTGCGTAACCGCAGCGTTCACTTCCTCTTCACGTCTGCCGGTCAGGAACACCACCGCGCCTTCTGCAGTCAGCCGTTCAGCAATGGCAAGACCGATGCCTTTGGCACCCCCCACGATCAGGGCAACTTTATCCGTCATTTTGCTCATCATTCTCTCCTCATTAGCGTAGAGAATGGATGATATACTTCTTATATCTGATATCAATAACGCACCTGAAGGATACAAGATATGGTTGAGTATACCGAGCTGGACAGGCTGTTTGAGAAAAGCCGCGCCGATATGGAGTTGGTTCGTCCGGTGCTGAATAAAATCGCCGATAAATGGACGATCATGATCCTGACCGTAATTTGCCCGCAGCCTGCCCGTTTTAACGAAATTAAAAAACGGCTGAATATCACCCATAAAGCGCTGGCTGATGCGTTGAAACGGCTGGAAAAAAATGGTCTGGTGACGCGCACCGTGTTACCGACAACGCCGATTGGCGTGGAATATGCCATTACGCCGCTGGGGCATTCATTACGCGGACCCTTTGAGGCGCTGTGTCAATGGGCGATGGAACATGGCGACAGTATTGAAGAAGCCAATCTTAGCTATGACAGTCGCGCTATTTAACGCGCTATCTAAGGCAAAAAAAAACACCGCATTCGGTTACGAGATGCGGTGTTTATTTATTCTGTTGGTGCCAGATAAAAACATCAGCCATTAGCCGCTTTTTCAGCAACATAATACAGCGTGGCTTTGGCGGCCAGCACATGTTGGTCATCATTACCCGGCTTGTGAGATTCCACATCGGTAATGTGATAACCCGCGGCACCCGCTTCCATCGCTTTTTTCACAAAGGCATCGTTAAGCTCTTCCATGGAGGTCACCCAACTGACCTGTGTTACGCCAACTGGATGCATGGAGGCAATCTCGCGATGGGTTAACCCTGCACGGATCAGGACAGGCTTAACGCTTTGTGGTGAGAAGATGGATAAAACATCGTTAACGAGATCTTTCATGTTGTGACTCCTGAGTATTCCAGTTCAAAACCGATAAGGCAGCATTATTATTGCTGTCAGGTCGACGGGAATGTTCCGCCCTGTCGGTTATTGCGCACGTCCGGCGAATTGCGCCGTCAGGTCTACTTAACTCCCTTTCTCGTTAATCGTTTTAGCTAAACTTGCTAAATTATTGTTAAGAAAGGTTCCGCCACAACTAACGGAACTTTCAGGAAGATATTCTCATCTGATTACATATTCGTTACATCTGACACGCATTATTCCTTGTCGTCCATTATGGCCTTCTGAATAAGGCAATGCTGCGCCCTTCCAGCTCGAAATCCTTTTCCCGGGTAATCACCAGCCCCGGTTTTGCGGTCAACGAGGTGGCGGTGGTCATTTCAAGCACCCAGCCACCTTCACCAAACTGCGGGATCTGGAACGGTACGTTGCCCTCATACGGGTTAAACAGCATCAGTACGTCATGCCAGATGCCCTCTTCGGTATGCAGATCCGGGCGGCCAATATACACCCCGAGCGTAACGCCTTCGTCCCACTGATCCGGCTGCTGGAAACCCCCGCCGGCATTGAACCACTTAATATCCATGCCATCGCGCCAGCTTTCGCGGCGAAGCAACGGCTGTTCTGCACGCAGCTTGATCACCTGGCGGGTAAATTCGCGCAGTGCCGCACCGGTATCCGGCACTTTATCCCACTCTACCCAGGAAATTTCGCTGTCCTGACAGTAGCCATTGTTGTTGCCCAGCTGACTGCGGCCAAACTCATCGCCGGCCAGCAACATCGGCGTGCCGTGAGAGAAGAGAATGGTGGTGAGGAAATTGCGGCGCTGGCGATCGCGCACCGCGTTAATGCCTTCATCCGTGGTCGGGCCTTCGGCACCATAATTGTACGATCGATTATCATTATGGCCGTCGTTGTTGTCCTCGCCGTTGGCTTCGTTGTGCTTGTCGTTGTAGGACGTCAGATCGTTAAGCGTGAAGCCATCATGGGCGGTGATAAAGTTGACGCTTGCCCATGGCCGGCGACCACGCAAATCGTATAAATCGCCGGAGCCTAACAGGCGTGCGGCAAACTCAGACGCGACGTTGTCACCTTTCCAGTATTCGCGCACCGTATCGCGATATTTGTCATTCCACTCTGCCCAGCCCGGCGGGAATCCGCCCACCTGATAGCCGCCAGGCCCAATGTCCCACGGCTCGCCAATCAGCTTCAGTTTCGACAGCACCGGATCCTGCATTATTGCGTCAAAGAAGCCGCTGCGCTGATCGAAACCTTCCGGCTCGCGACCAAGAATGGTGCCTAAATCGAAGCGAAAACCGTCGATATGCATCGATTCCGCCCAGTAGCGCAGCGAATCCATAATCATTTGTAACACGCGCGGATGCGAGGTGTTTACCGTGTTGCCCGTACCGGTATCGTTGATGTAATAGCGGTGTTGTTCGGGGAAGGTGCGGTAATAGGAGTAGTTGTCGATGCCCTTAAATGACAGCGTCGGCCCCAGCTCATTGCCTTCGGCGGTGTGGTTATACACCACGTCGAGGATCACCTCGATACCGGCATCGTGGTAAGCCTTCACCATATCCCGGAAACCCTGAATGCCATTCGGGCCGAAATAGCGGCTGGCGGGCGAGAAGAAATTCAGCGTGTTATAACCCCAGTAGTTCTTCAGCCCTTTTTCCAGCAGATGCTGATCGTCCGGGAACCAGTGAACCGGCAACAGTTCAACGGAGGTAATGCCCAGGTTTTTGATGTAATCGACGGTGGCCTTGTGCGCCATACCTTCGTAAGTACCACGGATGGCTTCCGGTACGGCGGAGTTGAGCTGCGTGAAGCCCTTGACATGGGTTTCGTAAATCACCGTTTCGGGCCAGCCGATCACCGGGCGATTCTCATCCTGCCAGTTGAACTCATCGGGGTCGATCACCCGGCATTTGGGCGTAAACGGCGCGCTGTCGCGATCGTCAAAGCTCAAATCTTTATCATCGTCATGCAGGTTGTAAGCGAAGTGCGATTCGTCCCACTCGATTTCACCAGACAGCTCACGGGCATAGGGATCCAGCAGCAGCTTGTTGGGATTAAAGCGGTGGCCGTTTTCCGGATCGTAAGGGCCATACACGCGATAGCCATACAGCGCGCCAGCTTGCAGATCCGGCACATAGCCGTGCCAGACTTCATCGGTGTATTCCGGCAGATCCAGCCGGGTGATTTCAAATACCCCGGTCGGATCGTAAAGACAGAGTTCGACCCGTTCGGCATGAGCGGAGAACAGCGCGAAATTCACCCCCTTGCCATCATAATTAGCGCCAAGACGCAGGCTGTTACCCGCGGTGATCCCGTAAGGTTTACCGTTAGACATGCCACTCTCCATTGCAAACGTTAATGTGACTGCGGTTTTAAGATTGTTTTTTTCAATCAACCCTGAAGGATCACAGGGGTAACGCATTCAATATTTTCTAAATTGAAGCGGCCGGTGAGGAAGTGTTCTTCGCCGGTCAGCACATCGCGATAACGACGCTGAGCCAGCTCAGGCGGCAGGTTAATCACAGCGTTATTCCAGTATTGCTTCGGCCCGGCAGACAGGCTTTCACCCACCAGACCCAACACCAGTCGCGGCAGGATCACAATGATTGCGTTAGCCCCGTCGCTGCGGGCGAAGGCCAGAATGTTTTCCGCCTGCTTTCCGCTGACCTGCAGCGGCAGATAATCGCCTTTTCTGAACAGCTCAGACTTATCCAGCCGCAGGTGCAGCAGTCGGGCGATAACCTGCTGTTTCAGCTTGCCGCTCCGCCAGTCGGCTTCTTCGCAGGACGATGGCAACACGCTGTCAGCCGTCAGCTGGTGTTGCAGCAGCGGGAAATCAGGATCGCGGCGGTTATCAGGATCGACCAGGCTGAAATTCAGCGCTTCGCTTCCCTGATAGATATCCGGTACGCCGGGCGCGACCAGTTTAATCACCGACTGGGTGAGGCTGTTGACCAGCCCCGCCCGCACAAAGGGTTGCAGCGAACGGTGGAATTCCTGCAGAAAGGTCTGATTCTGCGGATCGAGCAGATGGCGGGTATAGTCGAATACCGCCTGTTCGTAGGGTTCGTTGGTGTCGGCCCAGTCGGTGCGCTGCTTCGCTTCGCGCAGGGCTTTTTCCACATAGGCGAGGAAGCGTTCTTCCAGCGCTTTTAAGCCCGCTTGATCCTGCGGCTCAAGCGTGGCCGGCCAGACGCCAGCCAGCGCCTGATACAGCATCCACTCTACCGCCGGTTTCGGCGCCAGGCCATCCGCCAGCTTGCTGACCTTATGCTGATTCATCTGCTGCCAGCGAACGATGCACGCCTGCCAGATGTGCGGCGCTTCCGTCAGCGTATACAGTCGGGCGCGGGCATCCTCACCGCGTTTGGTGTCATGGGTTGAGGTGCTGGAAATCGCATCGGGCTGAAGTTGCAGCCGCTGCGCCATCTCCTGATGAAAACGCTCTGGCGTGAAGGTGCGCGGCAAGGGCTCGGCACCGACTTCATTCAGCGCCAGCTCCATATGCTGACGGAAGAACAAGGTGTCCTCTACCGATTTCGCCATCAGCGGTCCGGTAAGCTGCTGGAAACGGGTACGGAAGGTATCCGCCTCTTCCGTGGCACCGTCTGACACCTTGCCCGCGAGGATGCGGGTGAGAAAATCCCCCGCGCCACGATCCGGTACGTTCTCGCCCGTTTTAACCTCACCGGCCACCTGGTGCAGCATTTCAGTGCCTTCTTCCGGCAGACCCTCTTCGGTGCCGTAGGTGCGGTACACCGGGAAAGCGATCAGCAGTTCACGCAGCGCTTCCCGTCCGGTCTCCTCGTCCAGCATGACGTTTTCTTTGTTGGCAATCCCGGTGGCCAGCGTCAGCAAGGTGCTAAACTCACCGGCGAAATTTCGGTCCGCCATCAGCATTTTGGCGGCACGCAGTTCCGCCTCCATATCAACCTGTCGGCCGATCACCCGCTCATAAACTTTGCGCAAGGTGCCGATCTGCTTGCCGTCGACCAGCGCATCAGATATCGCCGCGATAAATTCATAGCCGGTGGTGCCGGAAATCGGCCAGTCCGCCGGAATAACCTCACCTTCACCCAGAATTTTCTCAACGGTCAGGTAGCAGTCCGGGCCAACCTGCTGCCGCAACAGCTCAAGGTAGCCTTTCGGATCGGCCAGGCCATCCACATGATCCACCCTGAGTCCGTCAACCGCGCCGGCATGCACCAGTTCGAGGATCAGCCGGTGGGTATCATCAAACACGGCGCGATCTTCCACCCGCACGCCCGCCAGACCGGTAATTTCAAAGAAGCGACGGTAGGAAAGCTCTTCTGGCGCATCGCGCCACGACATCAGCCGCCAGGGCTGACGGTCATGCAGTTCCGCAATGGCCGGTTTGTCGGTGAGTTGCAGGATCGCCTGCTCATTCCCTTGCCAGCTTTCCGGCGTCAGCGGATAGAAGCTGTCGAAATAGGCCAGCGCAGGACGTCCGGTTTCAGGATCGGCTTTGACCGTGATGTCGCCCTTTTCCAGCGCGACGTCAAAGGTGTCACCGAGAAATGGTAAGGTCAGCCGCCGCGACCAGTCGATATCGAAATAGCGCGCATAGCGGCTGTTTTCACCGTGTTCAATAACGTCACGCCACCAGGGATTTTCCAGTGAGGCGGCCATATGGTTCGGCACAATGTCGAGGATCAGGCCCAGTCCGGCATCTTTTAACGCCCTGACCATGCGGTCAAAACCGGCGCGGCCACCGATATCCGGATCGATTTCATTGGCATCAGTAATGTCATAGCCGTGGGTTGAACCCTGGGTGGCGGTAAATATCGGCGACGCATACAGGTGGCTGATGCCGAGTTGCAGTAAATAAGGCACCAGATCGGCGGCACGATCGAAGGTCATGCCATTACGGAATTGAATTCGGTAAGTTGCAGCGGGAATGGTCACTTCAGCTCTCCCTGGCCAGACGGACAATAATGGCGTTTTGCGCCAGCGTTTCTTCAGCGGCAGGCCAGGCGAACAGGGTTTCCCCCGGAAGGTCAACCAGCGGCTGAGCGGTTTCAGCCAGATTGATGGCCAGAGACAGCGTGCCATCCGGGAAGGTCCAGCTGACGGCGAGGAAGCCTTCCGCTGTCTTCAGCACCTTGCCGCTGTTTCCGCCGGCCTTGTCCAGCAACGGCACGATATATTGCTGACGCAGCGTCAGCAGCTGTTTTGTCAGTGCCAGCCACTGCTTGCCGTCTTCGCGGGTGAGTTTCTCCCAGTCAAGCTTTGAGCTAATGAAGGTTTGCTTGTCGTTAGGATCGGGCACGCGTGTCCCCTGGTGTCCGGCGTGACCCGCGAACTCCCGTGCGCGCCCTTCGCGCACCGCTTTGGCCAGATCGCCATGGAAGTCGGTAAAGAACAGGAACGGCTGGGTTTCGCCATACTCTTCGCCCATAAACAGCAGCGGGATATGCGGTGAAAGCAGCAGCATCGCCAGCAGCGCCTGGGTGCGCTCGGCACCGGCCAGATCGATCAGCCGTTCGCCGAGCGCGCGGTTACCGATTTGGTCGTGGTTCTGGATGAAATCAATAAAGGTCACCGGCGGTTGACTGAGGCTACTGACACCCCTTTTCTCACCAGACTGCGGCGCCACTTCGCCCTGATAGGCAAAGCCTTCGGTCAGCGTTCGGGCCACCAGCTTTTCGGGCTGCCGGGCAAAATCCTGGTAATAGGCATGGGTTTCACCGGTGGCAAACACATGTACCGCATTGTGGAAGTCATCGTTCCATTCGGCGGTAAACAACGGCGCCGAACCGTCTGCCGCGCGCGGATGCAGGAAGGTGACATTGCGGCAATCTTCGGTCGACAGATGGATATGGCGGTCAGGAAACTGATGGCGGATGCGTTCGGCAATTTCAATCAGTGCATGCTTCTCCGAGCTGTCTTCAATCTGGTCGATAGCGTCAAAGCGCAGGCCGTCAAGGTTGTACTCTTCCAGCCAGAACAGCGGCGCTTCAACCATATAGTCTCGCGCGGCCGCAACATCATAGGCGATGCCCGCTCCCCAGGGCGTCATCCGCTCTTTATGGAAGAAGTCCGGTGCCAGCAGCGGCAAATAATTGCCTTCCGGCCCGAAGTGATTGAGCACGATATCCAGCACCACTGAGATGCCGTGATGGTGGGCGCTGTCGACAAAGGCCTTAAAATCATCGGGTGTGCCGTACGTCGAGTGTGGCGCGTACAGCAGCACGCCATCATAACCCCAGCCACGACGGCCGCCGAACTGCGACAACGGCAGAACTTCGATCATGGTGATGCCGAGGTCGGCCAGATAAGGCAGCTTTTCACTGGCGGCGGCGAAGGTCCCTTCAGGCGTGAAGGTGCCGATATGCAGTTCATAAACCACGCTTTCAGACCACGGACGGCCTTTCCAGTCGGCGTTATGCCAGATGTAGTGCTCAGGATTGACCACCAGCGACGGACCGTTAACGTCCGACTTTTGCGCGCGCGATGCCGGATCGGGTACCACCATGCCGTCGGCCAGCACGAAGTTATATTCCGCCCCTGCTGAAACGCCGCTGGCCTGATATTCAAACCATCCGTCGGCTTGCGCCGTCATCGGATGATCTTCACCCGCAAGCCTTAAGATCACCTCTTTTTGCCCGGTCGCCCACAAACGAAAGCGGACTTTTCCGTCGCCAACGATCTCACTACCCCAACGTTTGATAAAAGATTTGGACGCCATTCGATTCCCTCGTTTAAGCCAGCAATGGGCAAAAGCAATAATGGTGGAGAAGAAAAAACGCGGTGGAGTCCGGTTCTCAGGCACTCATGGTAAAAAATAATCATAGACGATGAATTACCCGCTGATGGCCAGCCGGTGAAACTTTCCCCGGCTAAAGCGCTCGGAAAGTCAGGTGTTGCCCGCAGGATTGATCGGACGTCCGGACCGAATCAGACCGATGGCCAGCTAAGGACATTCGCCGGACAGCCAGCTGAATCGAGTTCAGCTTTTCGCTTTTCGTCCTCTTCCAGGTCACATTCAGGTGATGAAAGCTAAAATAACGCTCATGATTTCGTGATGAAACTCTAAGTTCTGCCGCCTTTTTCAACGAATTTACCTTGCGGTGACCCTGTTCACGTTTTTAATGCTCAGTGCTTTGTACTCTCGGGACGTTTTCAGCTAAATCAATTCAGCAAAAAGGCAGATAATAATGAAAAAACGTACCCTGGCCCTCGCACTACTCGCTGTAATAAGTACCCAGACCCCAGCTAAAACCTGGGTGCTGACGGACACAAGCACCAGTACTGAAAAGGGAAACTGGAAAGTCTCCAGCGATCAGCTGAAGGCTGGCGGAGAGAACTTCAGCATCGAACAGCAGGTGTTGCACGGCGGTAAGCAGGAAGGTTCGAAAATTATTACCCTGACCAGCGCCAACGGCCTGACTATCACCCTCAGCCCAACCCGAGGCATGGATTTACTGCATGTGCAGGGTCATGGCGTGCGTTTGGGGTGGGATTCGCCGGTAAATGAAGTGGTTAACCCGGCTTATATAAATCTGGAGAGTCGCAACGGCCTCGGCTGGCTGGAAGGCTTCAACGAAATGATGGTGCGCTGTGGCTTTGAATGGACCGGCCATCCGGTGACCAAAGACGGCGTTATTTATACGCTGCACGGCAAGGCAGGCAATACGCCAGCATCAAGAGTCGAGGTGATTGTTGATGACCAGGCGCCGCACCAAATCCGCATCCGCGGTCTGCTGAAGGAACATACCTTCAAGAAAGCCAATCTGGAGACCTGGACTGAACTGCGCTATACGCCGGGCAGCGACTCCTTTACCGTGCATGACGTGCTGACCAACCAGGCGGATTATCCGCACGACTACCAGATTATATATCACAGTAACTTTGGTACGCCGATCCTCGAGAAGAACGCCCGCTTTATCGCTCCGCTGGAATCGGTATCGCCGTTTAATGACTATGCCAAAAAAGGGCTGGATGGCTGGTCAACCTATGGTGCGCCAACCAAAGACTTTGATGAGATGGTGTTTAACCTGAAGCCGAAAGCGGACAAAGATGGCAAAACGCTTGCTGCGGTGATTAACAGTAAAGGGGATAAAGGCGCGTCGATTGAGTTCGATACCCATCAACTGCCGTTGCTGACCATGTGGAAGAATACCGACACGCTGAAACAGGGTTATGTCACCGGCATTGAACCGGGCACCAACTACGCCTATCCGGTCACCATCGAAAAAGAACAGGGTCGGGTTAAGCAACTGCAACCGGGCCAGAGCACCGAATTCACCCTCACCTATTCCCTGCTGAAAGATGCGGCAGCGGTGCAGAAAGTTGAACAGCGGGTTAAATCGATTCAGGGAGATGAGCCGGCCAAAATCGATGAGAAACCGATTGCGGTTGAGTAAGTCGGTATCACGATTGAACTGACTCAAGCCCCCGGCTCTGCGCAACAGCAGTTCGCAGAGCCGGGGCATTCAGCCTTTAGTCACTGGCAAGGGCTACCGTCTCGGAGACGACGTCTTTTGCGGGCTCACTGCGGCGGGCTTTTAAAGTGATCAATGTCAGCTCTGAAGGACGTCCAAGTCTTAGCGCCATGCCTGGCCACAGGCCGGTGCCGTTGTTAACGTAAAGCGTCATCCCCTCCACGTCATAAAATCCCGAAACAAAACCGCCGTTCGCCGGCGCAAAGAACCGATCGAGCCCGGAAATCAATCCGCCGTGCGTATGGCCTGAGAGCTGCAGCTGAACACCGCGTGCCGCGGCCTGGCGGGCATTCCTCGGCTGATGATCCAGCAGGATAATCGGCGCGCCGACCGGGGCATTTTCCAGCGCCTGATCGAGATCGGATGAGGTGGAAGAACGGTTGCTGGCGGAAAGATCGTTAACGCCGGCCAGCAGCAGCTTAGCACCGTTGCGGTTGATCACCGCATGCTTGTTCGGCAGCGACTTCATGCCCAGCTGGATCAGGTGTTCCGTCCATTTTTTCTGTTCAAAGAAATATTCATGGTTGCCGGTGATCACATATACGCCATCCGGCGCGCTCAGGTCACGCAGCGGTTCAACATCCTTCCGGCGGTTGTTAACGGTACCGTCAATCACATCGCCGGTTATCGCAATCAGATCCGCGCCCAGTCCGTTGGCTTTTTTCACCACGGCCGCCGACCAGGAAGCAGGAAACAAGCGGCTGATGTGCATATCGGTCAGTTGCACAATCTTATAGCCTTCAAACTCGGCCGGCAGACCGCTGACTTCCACAGTGATGTTTTTCACCGGCGGCACCCGTATCGCCTGATGCACGCCATACGCCGACAGCACCACGGCAATCAGTCCGATGGCGTAACGGTAGCCCGGCAGAATGGTGATTTTGTGCTGAACGATCAGCGAAATCAGCGCGACCGCATCGGTGGCGATCTGCATCAGCGCAATCAGGAAGATGGCGCAGAACGCCCAGTTAAACAGAATAACGATAAAGCGCGGCATTTCCGGCGCAAACACGCTGCCTGACGAAAAGCGGCAGAAAAGATGGTACTGAGAAGCGATCAGCAGCAACAGCGCCGTTGCCAGCCGGACGGACAGCGGCCAGGGCATTGGGCCAATAAAACGCGTGATAACGTACAGCGAAGGCAAACTGAAAATCAGGTGAAACATGGAACTGCTCCTCAGTGAAAGACGGTAACCGTAATACCGGCTGAATGGCACGGCGGCGCCGGACTCGCCAGACTACGCGACAATCCGGGGAATAGCAGCACACACCGTGCTCAGATGAATGAAACATTTCTCTGCTGGCAACGCCTGCTGACGCGTTTTAAGGTAGGGGTTCTCTTGATGACTTAACAGGATCACTCAATGCGTATTCTGGTGGTGGGTGCCGGAGCAACCGGTGGCTATTTTGGTGGACGTCTGGCGCAGGCCGGTCGTGATGTAACCTTTCTGGTGCGCGAACGTCGCCTGCAGCAGTTGCAGCAAAACGGGCTGATATTACAAACGCCCAAGGGAACCGAAACGCTGCATCCGCAGCTGGCCCAGGCCAGCACGCTCAACGGGCCGTTTGATTTGATTATCCTGACGGTCAAAAGCTTCGGCCTTGAACAGGCCATGCAGGATATCGCGCCGGCGGTCGGGCCGGAGACGCTGATCATGCCGATCCTCAACGGCATGCGCCATATCGACACCCTGCGCGATCGCTTTGGCAAGAACAATGTGATTGGCGGCCTGTGCAAAATCAACGCCACGCTGGGATCCAATGGCGAAGTGGTGCAAATGACGCCGCTGCAGCAAATTTATTACGGCGCGATGGATGGCAACAATGACGCGCGCCTGCAGCGGGTCGATGCAGCGTTAAGCGATTGCGGCTTAGAGACGATTTTCAGCGACGACATTATCAGCGAGCTGTGGGAAAAGTGGCTGCTGCTCAGCACGCTGGGCGCGGTCACCTGCCTGTCACGCGGCAACACTCAGCTGATCCTGCGTTCACAAGGCGGCGAAGCGCTGTTACAGGGCGTGTTCAGCGAGATCCTCGCGGTCATCAGCGCCGATGGCTATCACCCTCGCCCGGCGGTGACCGCCAAAATTTACGCCATCCTCAGCAACCCTGACACGCCGATGACCTCGTCGATGTACCGCGATTTGAGCCAGGGCTATGACATTGAGTCAGACCAGGTGATCGGGGATTTGCTGCTGCGCGCGGCAAGAAACAGCGTCAGCACGCCGCTACTGAATGCGGTAAACGTCAATTTGCAGGTGTATCGTCAGGCCTTAGCCTGACCGGTTAGCCAGTATTTTTTATATTTGGCCGGTGGGATCCCCACCATATTATTAAATATGCGGTGGAAGTTATTCACATTATCGTAACCCACCGCATTCGCCACTTCCGTTACACCCAGTTCGGTACTGAGTAATAAGTTCTGCGCCTCACCTATTCTGCGACGGCTCTGATAATGCTTGGGCGAGTAGCCTGAAAAATCCTTAAAGACATGGGCCAGATAAAACGGACTCATACTGATGGCCGCGGTAATCGATTTCAGGTCGATATCCTCTTTATAATGATCGTCGATATAATCTTTAATGCGCTGCCCCAATAATACTTCCGTGGTGTCATCAAGCGCTTTATTTTCGCTCCACAGGCTGCGGCAAAGCAGTAACAATACGTTCAACAGATTGTTGCCAATCTCCGCACCATGCAGCTTTTTGGCGCTGACGTGCCGCCACATTTGCTCAAAAAGATGACGGATCTCTTCGTAACACTCACCGCTGGGCATCACCGCAATGTGCGAACGTGGCGTCAGAACGTTAACCGGCAATCCTTCAAATTTCAGCTGCTCAACACCACAGCTGTACAGCAACAGATCGTCTGACGCATGCGGGTTTTCATCATGCAACACGCCGACATTAAACAGCATCAGGTCACCGCGTTTGACCTGATAACCGCGTCCATCAATGTTGTAGCTTCCCGTCCCTTCAACCACAAACATCAGTTCAAAACGCTCGTCATGCTTGTGCATTATCCTCGGTTTAGCCGCTTCTTTTCCCTGATGTTTGCAGATGAACATCAGCCGGGGACGACTGTCCTGGGCAAAACCGCCTGATGAAGGCTGTTGGTTACTGCAAAAAGTCAGCATGGCGCCTCCGCTGAGTTTGTCGCTATTCTTGCGGCCTGTTGTACGACCAATTTTGCGTGTTAATTAAAACTACGCAACTGATTTCCTGAATCCCGTCGCGTTATCTTTTTTCGGCCCAATTTTCGCTTATTTCGCTTCTCTCCATTCTTGCTATGTCAACGCGTTAAATCGTAACTGGGATGACCGTCACGGCTATTTCGCTTTTTGTCTTCAGATAATTGATCTTCAGCACAGTCTGAAATCACGCTTTTTGCCGCTGCGTCGCTTTCATTCATCTCTCTGTTATAACGATGCTCTGACTCTGAATAAGGACATGTTATGAAACTCGCCCTCTGTACCGACGTTCTGGCTGATTTATCGTTTGAGAAAATGTTGGATAAAGTTAAAAGCTACGGCATTACCGGCGTTGAAATGACGGCCGGCGGCTGGTCGCCCTGCCCGCATGTCAATACTGAAGAACTGCTCTCCTCGGCAGAAAAGCTCGACCAGTTTCGTCACGCGCTTGCCCAGCGTGAAATGGAGATTGTTGCCCTTAACTGCTCAGGGAATCCTTTAGCGCCGGGTGAGCTGGGCGAGCAACACACGCAAAGCAGCTATCGTACCGTTGAGCTGGCAGGCAAGCTGGGTGTTAAAAAGATCGTGATGATGAGCGGTTTGCCCGGCGGCGGACCGGAAGATCGTATACCCAACTGGATCACCTCAACCGTTTCCTGGCCGGGCTATATGCCAGGAGTGATTGATTATCAGTGGAACAAAGTGGCTATTCCGTGGTGGAAGAAATTTGTCGCCCATGCCAGAGAACATGGCATTGAGCAGATTGCGATCGAAGAGTTCCCTTGCCAGCTGGTGTTTAACCCATCGACATTACTGCGTTTGCGGGAGGCGGTCGGCGAGATGATCGGGATGAATCTCGACCCCTCGCACCTGATTGCCATGGGCGCCGATCCTATCGCTGCAGCGCGCAAGCTTGAGGGTGCGGTTTACCATGTGCATGGCAAAGATGCGCGCATCGAACGCGGGCTGGCCGACATCGATGGGCTGATGGAGTATCAGCCGGTGACCAACACCAAAACCCGCACCTGGAACTATGTCGCGGTCGGCTGTGGCCAGAATCTGCGCTGGTGGAAAGAGTTCTTTTCGGTGCTGCGTATGACCGGCTACGACGGCTATGTTTCGCTGGAGATGGAAGATCTGACCATGAGCATCGAGGCGGGGTTACAAACGTCGATTGATGCGCTGAACGCCACGCTCAGCCGTTAAGCGGACGGGATGATAACGACGCAACCCCCTCTGCAGCGGGGGTTGCGTCTTCAGAACGGACGGCGGTCAGTGGATCCACAGGCTTAACAGCAGCACCATTCCCAGGCCGACCACCGAGTTAATTAACTCCAGCAATCCCCAGGTCTTAAAGGTATCTTTCATCGAGATGCCAAAGGTCTCCTTAAACAGCAGGAAACCCCCGTCGTACATCAGCGTAATGGTATTACTGCCGCAGGCTACGGCCAGCACCATCAATGCCGGATTTAGATGGAAGGCACCGACCATCGGCGCCACAATGCCGGCGGAGGTAATGGCGGCCACCGCGCCCTGACCGGTCAGGATGCGAATGACGGCGGTGATCAGCCAGGCAATCACAAACGGTGAGAACGGTACGCTGCTCATCACGTGGACAATGCTGTCGCCAACGTCGGAATCAATGATCACCTGTTTCAATATCCCACCGGCGCTGATGACGAACAGCACGTTAGCGATCTGTGAAATCGACAGGCTGACGTTTTGGGTGACGGTGTCGGCGGTCATCCCACGTTTTATGCCGAGGAACCAAATGGCGGTACAGGTGGCAATCAACATGCTGATTTCGGCACTGCCGAGGAAAGCACATAGCTGCGTCAGCAAGGTCCCCTTGCCGGCCAGCGGCTTAATTATTGATGCCAGAATCATCAAAATAGCCGGGATCAGCGGCACCATGATGCTGGTTTTAAACGAAGGCAGCGACTGAGGATCTAATTGGGCAACCGGTTTGATCATCGAATTGAGCGGGATGTTTTTAATGCCCGGCAGGAATTTAGGCAGCAGGATCCCGGCACAAAACAGCGCAGGTATAATCACCAGCACGCCATACAGATAGACCTGCGCGATATCGGCATTAAAGGCACTGATGAGTGCCACCGGCCCCGGTTGCGGCGGGAACAGGCTGTGTCCCATAGTTGCACCGACAACAGTTGGGATCACCAGCTTCATATAGGGGATGTTGGCTTTTTTGGCGATATTCATCACCAGCGGCATAGCGATCAGGAAGGCCACTTCGTAAAACATGGCGATACCGAAGATGACCCCGATAAACATCAGCCCGACGCTCAGATATCGCGTGCCACAGCGCCGGATTACCGTGTCGGCAATTTGCTGGCTGGCACCGGATTCGGTCATAAACTTACCGATCACTGCACCGAAGATAATAATCAGCGCCAGGTGGCCCATGATACTGCCAATACCCTGCTGTACCGTGGAAACAATCTTATCTAGCGGGATCCCCTCTAAAATCGCCACCAGCACGCCGGCAATCAACAGCGAAAAGATATTATGAAATTTATATTTGAGATTCAGTACGACTAATAACGCAATCCCTAGCAGAACCCATGTAAGTGATAATATAGGCGACATAATGATCCCTCATAATGATGTTATATATTCATAAACTGACACAGAGAAATAGCGGGGAAAGCTCCCCGCTGGAGAGGTTATTTACTGCTGACGGCTTCCCACAAGCCAAGAAGATAGGTCACACCTAATGCACGATCGTACAGCCCATAGCCAGGACGACCGGTCTCGCCCCAGATAAAGCGGCCATGATCCGGGCGGATATAGCCATCAAAGCCATTGTCGTGCAGCGACTCAATGACCTTCAGCATATTCAGGGAGCCGTACTGAGTGGGATGCGCCGATTCGTAGAAATCTTTGTCCTGGATGATTTTGATGTTTCGCACATGGGCAAAGTGAATGCGCTTACGACGCGAAAACTCAGCCAGAATGCCGTACACATCGTTAGCCGGATCTTCCGCAATGGAACCGGTGCAGAGCGTGATGCCGTTCGCCTCAGAATCAACCGCGTTACAGATCCAGTCCAGATCGTCGCGGTTTTTCACTACGCGCGGCAGGCCGAAAATGGAATACGGGGGATCGTCCGGGTGGAGCGCCATCTTCACACCAACTTCTTCACACACCGGGATTACCGCTTTCAGGAAGTAGGCCAGATTTTCACGCAGTTTTACGTCATCAACGTCTTTGTACTGGGCAAAAAGCTCCTGCACTTTACCCAGACGCTCTGGTTCCCAGCCTGGCAAGGCAAACCCGTTGGAATTTTCCAGAACCTCTTTCACCACCTCTTCCAGACTCTTGTCGATGCCCTTCTTCTCGAAGGCCATGGTAAGGGATCCGTCTGGCAGCACGTAGTTCATATCGGTCTTCATCCAGTCAAATACCGGCATGAAGTTATAACAAATCACCTTCACACCCGCTTTGGCCAGATGACGAATGGTTTGCTGATAATTGGCGATGTAGCGGTCACGGCTTGGCAGGCCAATCTTAATGTCGTCGTGAATATTCACGCTTTCGATGACTTCCATCGTCAGACCTGCGGCCTGAGCCTGACCCACCAGCGCGGCAATCTTCTCTTCCGGCCAGACTTCACCGACGGCAACATCGTACAGTGCCCCAACCACGCCTTCCACGCCCGGTACCTGACGGAAATACTCCAGGGGGATTTTGTCCTGCTCCGGACCGAACCAACGCATCGTCATTTGCATGATTAATTCTCGCTATACTGTTTAGCTTGTATGGTAGCCTACCATCGCAGTATAACCCGCCAGCCAACAATTGGGTTGATGGCGGTCACAGAATGGACGCTTGCTGGTGAAGAAAATCGGCGGCGGCGGTCCCCAAAGTGGGGATTAATGCTGCTGTCCTGCCATCAGCACGTATTTCACCTGCACATATTCCTCAATACCGTAATGCCCGCCTTCACGACCATATCCCGAATGCTTGATGCCGCCGAAAGGAACCGATGCGGTGCCGACCGAGCCGGAATTCATGATGATCATCCCCGCTTCCAGCTGTTTCGACAGGCGGAAAGCGCGGCCAAGCTGGTTGGTCCAGGCATAGGTCACCAGGCCATATTCGGTGTTGTTGGCGCGACGGATCGCTTCTTCCTCGGTTTTGAAGCGATACAGGGCGAATACCGGGCCGAAAATCTCGGTGTTATGCAATGCTGAGCTGTCATCTAAATCACCGAGGATGGTCGGCTGGAAAAACAATCCGCCTTTCTCATGCAGTTTCCCACCCAGATGGACGGTCGCGCCCTGGGCAATGGCATCGTTCACCAGCGACGTGACTTTCTCCACCGCCTGCTGGTTGATCAGCGGCCCGACAACAAATTCATCCTGCATGCCCTGGTCCACCCGAATTTTCGAGACGGCCGCGATGAGCTGCTCTACAAAACGGGAATAAATGCCTTCCTGCACAAAGATCCGGTTGGGCGAAATACACACCTGCCCAGAATTACGCAGCTTGGCGCTGACCAGGCCGGCTACCGCTTCCGTAAGCGTGGCATCGTCGAAGACGATAAACGGCGCATTGCCACCCAGTTCCAGGGTCATTTTTTTCAGCGTGGTGCCACACTGGCTCGCGAGGATTTTTCCAACGCGGGTCGAACCTGTGAACGACACCTTATGGATGCGCTCGTCGCGGGTAAAGGCTTCGCCAATCTCTTGCGGATCGCCGGTGACCATTTCAAACACCCCGGACGGAATACCGGCTTCGTGCGCATATTCCAGTAACTTCCACGCCGTCAGCGGCGTCTCCTCTGCCGGTTTGATCACCATGGTGCAGCCCGCTGCCAGCGCGGTGGCCACCTTGCGGGTGATCATCATAAACGGGAAATTCCATGGCGTAATGGCGGCAGTCGGGCCAACCGGCTCCTTCATCACCAGCACCGAGGCATTGGCATCGTGCGACGGGAGGGTGTCGCCATACACGCGTCGCGCTTCCTCGGCATACCATTCGATAAAGCCCAAACCGTACTCGATTTCGCCCAGCGCTTCGCTCAGGCATTTGCCGTTTTCTCTGACCATCAGTTCGGCGAACACGCGCTTATCGGCGCGCACCAGGTCATACCAGCGGCGCATGATATCGCTGCGTTGTTTGGCGGTTTTTAGCGCCCATGCCGGAAAGGCTTCACAGGTGCGGTCGATCGCCTCGGCGACCTCTGCCGGGCTCATTAACGGCGTCTGGCCGATCACCGAGCCGTCGGCGGGATTGATTACATCGATCATGATGATTTCCTGAGTTGTCGTCTGAACAGGTTCTTCTCAAGCGGACGGAGAAGAGGTGTCCCGAGAGTGTGCTGCGATAGCTTTCTCGCCACAATCGATTAAAATTACGCAATCATTGAGAAAAACTAAATCGGGAAATTTCTGTGCGTGAGCTTCCACCGTTAAATGCCCTGCTCGCCTTTGAATCTGTTGCCCGCACCGGCAGCGTGCGCGCCGCGGCGGAATCCCTGTCGGTGACGCCTGGTGCGGTCAGTCGGCAGTTGCGCCTGTTAGAAGAACATTTTGCCACTGAACTGTTCCGCCGACAGGGACGCGGATTGCTGCTGACTCACGCAGGGAATGCGTATTACCAACAGGTCAGCGTGCATTTTGAGGGCTTACGCAAGGCGGGCGGCCTCTTACATCGTAGCGCAGGGAAATCCGTAATCCGCCTGCACTCTTTTACCACCTTCGCCACGCGCTGGCTGATCCCCAGGCTGACGTCATTTCAGCTGGCGCATCCGGCAATCGATATCCGGCTGACCACCGCCTCGGACTGGGACGATGCCACCGATTATGATGCCGCCATCCGCCTGGGCAGCGGCGACTGGCCGCAACTCCATGCCACCGCCTTAGTTGGCAACGTGCTGGTTCCGGTCTGTCGACCGACGCCGGGCAGAAAAGAAAGTTTCCGGCCCGACAGCCTGAATAAACATACCTTGTTAAGCGTGCGCGGAAGACCGGATGACTGGCAGATTTGGGGAGAGGCGTTTGGCGTCGACCTGAAGCAACAGAGCTGGCGTGAACTGGAAAGCTCCGCGCTGGCGTATCAGGCGGCGCTTGAAGGTCAGGGAATTGCTCTGGCGCAACGGGTCTTGGTTGAAAGCGAGCTGCAGGCCGGTTCGCTGATCGCCATGGAAGCGCACCAGGTTGACTGCGGCAAGCTGACCTACTATCTGGTGTGGAGAGAAAACAGTCTGAAGGAAGCCAGTTTACGACTGCTGGAAAACTGGCTTAGCAGGAATGGCTAGTGGTTAAATTCCCCGGTCTGACCCACCGGGGAAATCCTCAGGACGGCGGCCCAGTGATAATTACGCCACGATCCCGCGATCGATATATCGTTGTCGATTATTTACTGGCAAGAAAGAGATTTTTCTTATCGCTATTAAACGAAATTTCCGCCCCGACTTCTTTTTTCAACCTGCGCGCCTGGTAATAAACCGATTTCCAGTACGGATTATCCAGCGACGAACGCATCACGCCATTACTGACTGACGCATGCAGGAACTGATCCTGAGTATCATAAAAACCAACATGCAGCTCATTATGAATACGGAAAAATACCAGGTCGCCGGTTTGCAGTTGATTTCTTGCCACCGGCTTACCCATTTCAATCAGTTCTTTTGTGGTGACGCGATCCATCGGAATATTGAAGCGATCCTTCAAGGTGCGCCAGACAAATCCGGAGCAGTCAACGCCCTGCAGGTTGGTCCCGCCCCAGTGATACGGCGTACCCTGCCATGAGTGCATTTGATCGTGCAAAGCGGCGAGCACCGGAATCAAATCGGGTTGCTCAGCCAGGTTACTATTTTGCTGCTCATTATTATCTGCAACGTTACGGCCAGAATCATGTTTCGATGAACATCCCGCAATGACGATAAAGGCGAGAGTGAACAGATTCTTGAATGTGAATAAATGTTTCATTAATACGGCCGCAGGGAGAGATAAAAGATAACAACTTATACCGTAGATAATTATCCGACTAAACAGCCAGTGTTAACTATCCACCCCACCTTACTTATCTTTACAAAACTTCCCTGCTGCAAAAATAACACCGGGCAACGTTCAGGGGTGAAATTGCACTTATTTCCCCTGACCGCCTCCTTATTAATCTCATCGCGCTGTGCTTATTTTCCCGGTGCAGCCCCCCTCGCCTATTCGCGACGAAGCGGCGCTTCAGGCAGCAACCAGGATAAAACAAAGGCGAGGATCATCACGCACATCGCCATTAAAAACGCCGCATGAATGGCATCCCCAAACGCCAGCAGATAGTCATGGTGAATGGCCGTCGGCAAGTGCTGTATCGCTTTGGGATCCATGCTGCGCGGCAATTCTGTTCCTTCAGGTATCAGGCGTTCCAGCCCGGACTTCAGCACCTGACTGAATACCGTGCCAAACAGCGCCACGCCAATCGAGCCGCCAACGGAGCGGAACAGCGTCACCGATGAGGTCGCCACGCCGAGCAAATGCGGCTCCACGGTGTTCTGCACCACAATCACCAGCACCTGCATCACCATGCCCAGCCCCATTCCCATCACGCAGGTGAACAGATAAAGATGCCAGGTGGGCGACTCGGTGGTAATGGTGGTCAGCAGACCCATACCGATACTGGCCAGTAAGGTGCCGGCAATCGGGAAGACGCGATATTTTCCGGTGCGGCTGATGATGCGGCCACTGATGATTGACGTCAGTAATAACCCGCCCATCAACGGCAACAGCTGCATACCGGCCTGGGTTGGGGTCGCTTCCTTCACTATCTGCAAATAGAGCGGCAGGAAGGTCACGCTGCCGAATAAAGACATGCCGATAATAAAGCCGATCAGGCTCGACAGCAGGAAGCTGCGCTCGCGGAACAGCCGCAGCGGGATAATCGGCTCTGAGGCCAGCCGCTCTTCGTGGATAAAGCCAATCACACCGACGATACCAAACGCCAGGATGCACCATAATGCCGGATCGGACCAGGCTTTCACCGAGCCGCCTTCACTGGTAAACAGCGTGATGCCCACCAGCGCCATGCTGAGATAAAAGGCGCCCAGCACATCAATCTCATGCTGCTTGCGCTTGCCGCCGGGCTTCAGCACCAGACCAATAATCACCAGCGCCAGCAGCCCCAGCGGCAGGTTGATATAGAAAATCCAACGCCACGACATATGCTGGACGATAAAGCCGCCGGTTAACGGCCCGATCACCGTGGCCAGGCCAAACACGCCCCCAAACAGCCCCTGATAACGGCCCCGCGTGGCGGGTGGAACCACATCGGCCACCGCCGCCATACTGACCACCATCAGCCCGCCGCCGCCAAGTCCCTGTAGCGCACGGGTCAACACCAGCTGATCCATGTTTTGCGCCAGTCCGCACAGCGCCGATCCCAGCAGGAACAACACGATCGACAGCTGCAGTACCGGCTTACGACCGTAAAGATCGCCGAACTTACCGTACAGCGGCACCACTACCGTGGAGGCCAGCGTATAGGCCACCACCACCCAGGTGAGCTTATCCAGCCCACCCAACTCGCCAACGATGGTCGGCAGCGCCGTTGAAACGATGGTCTGGTCCAGTGCGGCTAGCAGCATCACCAGCAGTAACGCGCTAAACAGCAGACGCAAAGAAGGCTCTTTGGTCTGCACGTCAGGTTGATTTAATGAAGTGGATTCTGAATCCATGAGATGACTCGCTTGTAATTAATTAAATGCACAATTAATATTTACCGCAAAGCTTAACATGAACGCAACAGGCAGGTAAAAAATGTCCGCACTGAAAGCAAATTCTGGCGCTAAGCCGCTGAAAACTGGCCCACGTAAGCCAGGCCGCCCTCGCGGCGGTGCGATTAACGTCGAGCAGCGCGATCATCTGTTGGATATTGCGCTCCATCTTTTTGCCCAACAGGGCATCGCTGAAACCTCGATGAACGCCATCGCCCGTAACGCCGGTGTGACGCCGGCGATGATGAATTACTACTTTCACTCCAGAGAAGCCCTGCTCGATATCATTATCGAAGAGCGTTTCCTGCCGGTGCGCAGTCGTATTTTTGCGGTTTTTGTCGCCAACGCTGACGCACCGATGCTGGCGATTGAACAGATGGTCAGGGAACTGGCCTCTACCGCGCAGCGCGACAGCTGGTTTGCCCCACTGTGGATGCAGGAAGCGGTCAGTGAAAACTCGCCCCTGCGCCTGCGGATCCAGGAAAAATTTGGCAAAGAAGCGCGAATTAAAATCCTCAGCATTATGGACGGCTGGAAACAACAGGGAAAAATCAACGCGCAGATCAATACGGTGCTGTTGATGAGCTCTCTACTTAGCCTGGTGCTGGTGCCCCTGGTGCAACTGCGGCCGGGTGATGATGATGAAACCCGTGAAGCGATCGTCCAACACGCGCTCGCCCTGTTGTGCAAAGGGATTTCGCCGGAATAACGCCGTTGAGAGTCGTGTCGGATTTCTGCGCACAAGATTTTGCCAGGCATTCACTGTTATTAAATAATCCTGCTCGCCACAGCTTTTAACGTCATTGATGGCGATGTGCCGATGTTGCAATACACTTCAATCAATCCCCGGCGTATAACTTCTGCAGGAGCTACAGCATGAACTTTCGCAAAACGATTCTGACTGGCTTTTTACTTTCGCTGACGGCCCCGGCCGTGGCAGCACCCTACGACGACCTGGCGTATGCATTGAGGCAGCAAAAAATCATCAATGACTTACGCAGCCATTGCCAGATTGATACCGCTATTCCCGATGCAAAAATAAAATCCACGTTCCTGCACGATAAGCAGACCGAGTCGCAGATCCTGGCCGTGGCCGCGGCGTTGAGAAATAAGAACAACGACGCCTACGGCGAAGCGATTGACGATATTCAGTGCCCGGAGTTGCAAAAATAGTCGAACCTTATCCGCCTGCCTCGTTCATAAGGACTGCCGTCGGTGCGGAATGTGCCCCTAACGGCACCAGCGGTTACGGCCCTGCTCCTTGGCACGATACAGTGCGGCATCGGCATCGGCGAGGATCTGCGCCGCGCCCTTACTGCCATCCGATGAGGCAATGCCCATACTCACCGTGACAGTGTCACTCACAACTGACCGTTCGTGCCGCAGATGCGCCTGTTGCAGGTTAGTCTGAATGCGTTCGGCAATCTGCTCTGCGCCTTGTGGCGTTGGGCCAAACAGCATCACCACAAACTCTTCACCACCATAACGCGCCACCAAATCCCCGGAGGTGCGTACCGCCGTTCAGCACCGCAGCCACTTCCGCCAGACAGACATCTCCGGCCTGATGACCATAATGGTCGTTGTAGCGTTTAAAATAATCGACATCGAGCATAATCAGCTCAAAGCTCGCCTGTCGGCTGACGGCATTGTGCAGATGATCTTCCAGCCCACGGCGGTTGGCGGTGCCGGTCAGAACATCCTGGTGGGCCAGCGTATCCAGCCTGGAAATCAGCAGCTGATTTTCCTGAAAGCGCAGCCAGGCTTCATTAAACCAGCCCTGCAACATATAGCGGCCGTAAATCAGGATCAGCGTGAAGATCAGGCACACCGCTGAAAAACGCAGATTCAACCCGGCATTGACCTGCAGATTCCCCGCCACCGTGGCCAGCCAGATGGGCACCACAAACAGCATCAGACCTGAAGGCCAGTAATAGAGGGCTGCCAGCGCGCTCATCATCAAGATCGAACTTAAGGGATAGGCAAGTGGCGTCTGCAACGCGGTGATAAAGCTGAAGCAGCTGGCGGCCCAGAGTGCGCTTTGCAGCAGCAACAGGAGCGAGAGTAAACGCTTGATTGCTGGAGATGGCTTCGCCTTTAAAACGAAAGAGATGGCCAGCATGGCGACCGACACCAGCAGGATCGCTAACATCAGCAGGTCGATCAGCGTCAGAAGTTTGCCAGAGACAACCACTCCCGCATCAAAATTGCCAAACATGATGTTGCGCAGATAAATCATCAGCGCAAAACTGCCGTTCACAAAGGCGAACCAGCTCAGGCTTTTCGCTAAGGCATGGCTGACCATATGGCCACGGCTCTGCCACAAGGGAATGGAGGAAAGCGTGGTTTTACGCTGCTCGTTGATCACGACGTTGTTCCTTAACATGATAAAAATGAATCATTAAAGGAGTATGCGACGGATCCGGCCTTCCCGCCAATGGCGGCATGGGAGCTGTGATCCACCTTGCGCATTCCCCTTTTCACTGTCACCGACTGCCGGCCGAAATGAACATAACGTGCGCAATGCCGATCGCTGCCTGTTGCTATTTCATATCGTAAGATATAAAACTAGCACTATCTTACGATACAGTCGTAAGATACCTTTCAATCAGGAGAACCCTATGTTTAAAGAAATGTTTAATGACCGTCGTGGCGGTCGCCACCCTGCTCACTCCCAGTCTCAGGACCGTCGCAGTGATTGCTTCCAACAGGCCGAAAGTCGCGAAGAGGCGCTGGCGATGATGTTTGACCAGTGGCGTGAAGCGATGCGCAATGAGCGGATGCGCAGCCGCCATGAAGATCCCCGCAGCGAACATCACCACCACCATCGCGGACGTCATGATGCCTCTGGTGAACGTCAATTTGATCGCCGTGGCGATCGTCATGATGGGCATCGCGGCGGACACCGTGGTGGCCGGGACGACGCCGGTCATCGCGATCGCCCTTCTTTCCTGCGTGGCCGTAAGTTTGGCGCGGACGAACTGCAGTTGCTGCTGCTGTCCCTGTTAAAAGAACAGGCCAGCTACGGTTATGAGCTGATCAAGATCCTGACCGACAAGAGCGGTGGCTTTTATACGCCAAGCCCAGGCGTAATTTATCCGGCGCTGACCTACCTTGAGGATGTGGGTTTTGTGACCGTTCAGCAGGAAGGCAACCGCAAACGCTATGCGATTAACGAGCAAGGCGAAGCGCATCTGGACGAAAACAAGGCGGTGGCTGATGCCCTGATTGCCAAGCTGGCCCTGTTTGCCAGCCAGAGTGATTCCGTCAGTCAGGCGATGTTCGAACACCGCCAGCCGTTTTCAGCGGAGTTGACCCAGGCCATCCACGATTTGCGCAGCCAGCTGCATGCGTATCACGGCAGCGATGAAGACACGCAGCGCCAGGTTGCAGAAATTCTGCAGGCGACGCTGGTACAAATGCAGTCCGTTGGCCGTTAAGATAATGAAGTTAATTCGAAAACATTGAGGTTGACGATGAATCAGTCCCCTGTCCGTTTTGAGCTTACGTCTGTCCCGCCACCAAAGACCTTCCCTGATGCAAAATCGCCGGCGATCGGCGATGAAGCGATGCATCAGCGGCTGCAGAATATTCTCCTGGCCATGCAGCAGCACCGGCTTGATGCCATTGCGATCTATGCCGACAAAGAGCATGGCGGGAATTTTGAATACCTCGCCGGATTTATTCCGCGCTTTGAAGAAGCCTTACTGATCCTCACGGCGCAGGGGGAACTGACTTACGTAATGGGTAATGAGAATCTGAAACTGGTTCCCTTTGCGCGCAACGGCGGCAAATGCCTGCACGCACCGGCCTTTTCCCTGCCTAATCAACCGATGGATAACGACGCGCCGTTAGTAGATGTACTGCTGAAGGCAGGCCTCACCAGCGGAAGCCAGATCGGCGTGGTCGGCTGGAAGTTATTTACCAGCCGGCTGCGCGACACCCGTTATACCTTCGACGTGCCGTCGTTTATCGTTGAAGCCATTATCGACGCCGCAGGCGAGCGGAAAAATGTGGTTAACGCCACCTCGCTGTTTATTTCCCCTGACGTTGGCGTGCGCCGCTTAAATACGGCCAGCGAAATCGCCTTTTATGAGTATGGCGCTAATCTGGCTTCAACCAACGTGCTGGCCGCGCTTGAGCAGATTGAACCCGGTAAAACCGAGAAGCAGATTGGCCAGCTTTTGGCTGCGGATGGCCAGCCGAATAGCGTTATTACCATCGCCGCCACCGGCGACCGGTTTGCCAAAGCGGGCTTATACCCCACGGATAAAGCGATTCAGGCCGGTGATAAGTTCTCGATGACCGTCGGCTTTAAGGGCGGGCTGACCAGTCGTTCCGCCTATGTGGTGGCGGCTGAAAATGAACTGCCTGCGGCAGTGGCGGATTATCTGCCGGCGTTAGCCATCCCCTACTATCGTGCGGTAACCCGCTGGCTGGAAGCCCTTCGCCCAGGCCTGACGGGCGGCGAGCTTTATCAGGTTGTTGAAGAAGCCATGCCGAAGGCGAAATGGCACTGGCATTTAAATCCGGGCCATCTGGTGGCGGATGAAGAGTGGCTCTGCTCGCCGGTCTACCCGGATTCGACGATCGCGCTTGAGAGCGGAATGATTTTTCAGATCGACATTATTCCGTCACTGCCTGGCTATGGCGGTTGCAGCATTGAAGATACCGTTGCGCTGGCTGATGCGGCGCTAAGAGAAGCACTGCAAACCCACTATCCGGATGTCTGGCAGCGGATGGAAACCCGCAAACGCTATCTGCGCGATGTGCTGAATATCACGGTATCAGAGGATGTCATCCTGCTTTCCAACACCGTCGGTTATCTGCGCCCTTTCCTGCTGGATAAGACTCGGGCGCTGGTCCGTCAACCCTGATCGCTCCGCCAGCCACATCCTCTGTGGCTGGCGTTAACCGCCTCCCTCACGTTAACACCACGCAACATCCTCTTGACACTTCCTCACAACACATGCATAACTAAACCGTACAGTTCAGTTATAAACTGAGTTTATCCACTGACCTTTCTCTTTCCTTTATCCAGGGCCTAAAAAATGATCAGACCGTCGACTGTTGTCTTACTCACCGTGGCTTTTTTCCTGACCGGTTGTGCCGGCACACCCCCCGCCCGCTATGCCGGGATAGATTCCGCCTCGCGGCTGACACCCAATACGGGCGATGAAGCGGATCGCATCCCGTTTAAGTACAGCACGCAGGTGGACTGGAATCAGTACAGCACCATGATTGTTGAACCGGTGACGATTTATCAGGGTGCTGACGGCCAGTTTGGCGATATGTCGCCAGCCGATCGCCAACAGCTGGCGGCCTATATGAAGGAGAAATTCACCGCCAGTCTTCGCGCGCACTATCAGGAAACCACCGTGGTTGCGCCGAAAACGTTGCGGATAAAACTGACATTGACCGGAGCGGATACCACCACCCAGGTCGTGGGTACCTTCACCAAATTCGATCTTGCAGGCGGCCCGTACAATATCGTGCAGTCGGTTCGCGGTGGCCGGGGCATGTTCAGTGGTTATGTCGACTATGCGGTTGAAGTTTACGATGCGCAGAGCAATACATTACTGACTGCCTGGGTTGCCCGTCAGTATCCGAATGCCATGAACATCTCCGCAACGATTGGCTCGCTTAGCGCGGCCAAAGTCGGTATCGACAAAGGGGCCGATGAATTAGCGAATACGCTGAAGTGATCCGCCAGGGCCGGCCCATGAACCCAGAATCAGAATTGGTGGTGTGCCCACAGTGCAACTACCTGCATCGCCTGTCTCCTCCGGTTGGAAGTCAGGCGGCACTCTGTTGTCGCTGTCGTGCACCGCTGTGGCGAAAAGCAGGCCAGGCGCCATCGCTGTTACCCCTTGCTGTCGCGGCCGCGCTGGGCTGGCTGTTTGCCTGCCTGTTGCCCGTGATCGGCCTGAATTTTCAGGGCAGCTCAAAAGAGATGACGTTATGGCAAGCCGCCTGGCTGGGTCCGGGCGAGGCACACTCGCTGCTGCTGTCGGTGCTGTCGACTTTTTTGATCGTCGTCGCGCCGATGACGCAGATTTTGCTGATCGTCTGGCTGTCACTATTTGGTCAATTTCAGCGAAAAGCCCCGGGTTTTGCTGCAATTACCTCCCTGCTCAGAACCATCGCCCCCTGGAGCATGCCGCTGGTGGTTGCCGTGGGGTTTCTGGTGGTGGGCATCAAGCTATCCACCTTGCTTCAGGTCAAACCCGGTGCCGGCGCATGGGCACTTGCGGCGTCTGCGCTGCTTTTCTTCCGGCTATCTGCTCGGGATCTTCGTCCCCTCTGGGCAGCACCGTCAGTGCCTGAACAGCATGCAGGCAACGGTCAGGCGTGGGCGCTGTTGATAGCCGCGATGATTTTTTACCTGCCCGCGAATGTGCTGCCGGTGATGTTTACCTCTTTTTTCGGCACCGGCAGCGAGAAAACCATCTTCGAGGGGATCATTGAGTTCTGGCGCAGCGGATCTCCGGGCATTGCGCTGCTGATCTTCCTGGCCAGTATGGTTATTCCTTTTATTAAATTTATCGCGTTGGGCCTGCTGCTGCTGACCAGCCAGCGAAAAAGCTCGTGGGCGCGACGCGAAAGAGACCGGTTGTATCGCTTCACCGAATGGGTCGGGTGTTGGTCGATGCTTGATGTCTTCGTGGTGGTGATCATCACCGGCCTGGTGCAATTTCCGGGCTTGAGTGAAGCCGAACCCCGGCCTGGGATTATCTATTTCGCGCTGGTGGTGATCCTGACAATGCTGTCGGCACAGCGTTTTCGTTCACAAAGTATCTGGGAAGTCACGCCATGAACGCACAGCCAACTGACGAGCCACTCTATCTGCGCAGCCAACCCTATCTGATTTGGCTGGTGCCCATGGTGGCTTTGGTGATCGGGATAACCCTGCTCATTCAGTCTCATCTGGCCGCAGGGCCGCTGATCACCGTTGTCTTCACCAATGCGTCAGGACTGGAGGCGGGAAAAACCGTGGTGAAGTTCAAAGAGGTCAATGTCGGGGTGGTGGAAGCGGTTTCGCTAAGTTCTGACGATGCAAAGGTGCTGGTGCAGGTCAGACTGAATAAAAATGCAGAGAATTTAACCGCCGCAGACAGCCGTTTTTGGGTCGTCCGGCCGCGCGTGGCCATCAATGGCGTGAGCGGAATCGACACCTTGTTTTCCGGTGCCTATATCGGCGTGGATAAAGGCAAAGCAGCGCAACATGCCAGCGAATTTACCGGGCTTGAACAGCCGCCTTCGGTGATCAACGATACGCCCGGCAGTCAATTTCTGCTTAACACAGACGATCTGGGCTCGCTGGATGTGGGTTCGCCGGTCTACTTTCGCCGGGTGCAGGTTGGCCGCATTGCCTCCTACCATCTTCAGGAGGACGGGAAAGGCGTTCAGCTGCGAGTCTTTATTGACGCCCCTTACGATCGCCTGGTCACCGCCAATAGTCGGTTCTGGAACGTCAGCGGGCTGGATCTTTCCGTTGGCAGTAACGGTTTCCAGTTAAAGACACAAACGGTGGCCGCCATTATGGCCGGCGGCATCGCCTTTTACACGCCGGACAGTCAGCCATCAGCACCCGCTAATCCTGCCGCCATTTTCCCGCTGGCCGCCGATCAGGATAAAGCGATGGCGCCCGCAGATGGTCAGGCGATGACTTTTCGCCTTAGATTTGAACACGCGGTGCGTGGATTGGAGGTGGGCGCGCCGGTGGTGTTCGCCAGCGTCAGGATCGGCCGGGTCTCTGCCGTCTCGCTGGACTACGATCCCCACGGCTATCGTTTCCCCACGCTGGTCGATATTGAGGTCTATCCGGCCAGAATGGGCAACGTGCTCAATAAACTGCCTAAATCTTCAGGCGATCCGGCAATGGCGGCCGCTGTTTTCACCGAGGATCTGGTCGATCACGGGTTACGGGCGCAAGCCGTTGCCAGCAGCCTGTTAACCGGACAGCTGACCCTGACACTGGATTTTTTCCCCAAGGCGGCAAAGGTCCCGTTTGATCGCCATGCCCGGCCGTTAATGCTGCCAACGATCGGCGGCGGACTGGATGAAATTCAGCAACAGCTCGCCGATATCGTCGGTAAGGTCAATAAAATGCCGCTGGAATCGATCGGCAACCGGTTGGACAGCACGCTGTTCGAACTGAGCAAAACCCTGCGCATCGTCAATACACAAACCTTACCTGGCGCCAATTCGCTGCTGCTGTCGGTACAGAAAAGCAGTGACAACGTTCAGAACATAACCGCCGAAGACTCACCGCTGTTAATGGGGTTAGTGCAGACCCTGCAGGAATCGGCACGGGCGTTTAAAGCAATCAGAAATGTCAGCGACCAGTTGAGCCGCCATCCCGAATCGTTGATTCAGGGCCGCGCGGCCGATCGCCAGGCGATGCCAGAAGGGAAACAGTAATGGAGGGTCGAATGAGATATTTACTGCCCGGAATATGCCTGCTGCTGGCGGCATGTACGTCGCCTGATATTCACTATCACACCTTAATGAGCAGCACGCCTTCCGCCGCTCATCGGAACCATTTTGACATCAGTGTTTTGCCGGTTATCGTGCCAGCACAGCTCGATATGCAGCAGGTGGTGATCAGAGAGAACAGCAGCGGCGCGGCGATAGTTGAAAACGAGCGCTGGTTAAGCCCGCTGGCTGATGAGTTCACCACCGCCCTGTCCGCTCAACTGGCGGAGCGACTGGCAACGCAGGATATTGCCGGGTTGGCGAGTCAGCCGAACCGGCCCGTGGTCACCGTGAAGGTAAAAGTGCGCCGTTTTGACAGCTGGCCGGGAAACAAAATCCACCTGCAGGCTGACTGGATACTGACGCTGAAACCTGAAAACCGTCAGACCCTGTGTCACAGCGATTTATCACAAGCGGTAAGGGGTGACGTTTCAGCGCTGTTCCCGGCGTGGCAAACCCTGCTCAACCGGCTCAGTGAACAGATTGCAGCGACCGCAATCACCTTGTCGACGCAAACAGCATCCTGTCCGGCACAGGGAAACTTATGACTGGCGACGCGCCTGCCCAGCCAGGGTGCCGTACAGGAAGACGTTCACGCCCCTGGTTACCATCAGTGCGATCTGCCCTGAGGTGAACTGGGGGATTTCCCGCTGCAGCATGAAACCGTCTATCTCGGCTTTCATTAACGACGTGAATTGCTGGGCTCGCAGCATCGGATCGGCTTCACTCAGCTCACCTTTCCGCATGGCTTCAGACATCACCTGGCCAAGCGTGCCCATACTTTCGCGAATGCCGGCATCGAGGAAAAGGTTGCCGATATCAGAATGCCCCGCTTCACCGACCACCACGCGGTAAATCTGCATCGCCTGATTGTCACCGCCCAGCACCTTCAACATCCCTTCCCCAAACTGAATAAGCCGTTGCTCCAGGTTCAGGCCAACGTTTTCTTCTGCCACCAGTTGCAACGCGGCTTCAGTCAGAAAGCGGGTGCTGTGATGGCGGACCACCGTTTCAAAAAGCGCTTCTTTCGAGGCGAAATAGTTATACAGCGTGGCTTTGGAACCGCCGGCTCGTTTTGCCACTTCATTCATTGAGGCGCGTTCGTAGCCCACATCCTGGAAAAGTTGGGAAGCCGCCACAATGATTGCCTGACGTTTTTCCTCTGTCAGTGTTCTCATAATTATTCCTTAAAAACGGGTTGAGCCTTGATGCGAAGACGATCGGAACCGCATTATTAATTACTGAACCGTACGGTTTATTATACGCAGTATGCCACAGCTCAGGCCGATAGCGTATTTTGCGGCCGACAGACGCTCAGCAGCAGTTGGCGCAGCCAGCGATGTGCGGCATCCGCATCCAGCCTGGGATGCCACATCTGCGCAACGGTGATCTCGGCCGTTGTCACCGGCAGCGCAAAGGCAACCAGTCGCCCCGACAGCATGGCGTTGTTCAGGCAGGAAGCGGGCACCAACGCCACCAGATTGGACGCTTCAGCTACCGCCAGCGCGGCAGAAAAGCCCGGCACCACTGCCGCAATTTTCCGCTGCAGGCCGGACTCGGCCAGCACGTCATCTACCGGACCCCGTAGCTTTCCACGGCGGGACGCGATCACATGACTGAAAGAGACATAACGCGCTTTGCTGACAGGGGTTTCTGCCGCCAGGGGATGCCCTTTTCTGACCACGCCAACAAAACGATCGCGGAACAGCGCCTGCAACCGCACTTCCGGCCCCATCTCACCCAGTACACCGATCTCGATATCGATCTGCCCTTCCCTGAGCGGTTCGGCGCTTTTTTCCGGCTTGGGCGCAAACCGCAGACACACGCCGGGCGCAACGGCAGCGGCGGCCGCAATCAATGCCGCACCGAACGTTTCCACAAAACCGTCATTGGTACGCAGCGTAAAGGTTCGTTCCAGGGTGGCTAACTGTAAGGTATTTGAGGAAGGTCGCAGCAGCGATCGGGCATCGGAAACCGCGTGATGGGTGCGTTCGCGCAGGCCGTCGGCATAGGGTGTCAGCACCATTTTTCGTCCGGCACGCACCAGTAACGGATCGCCGGTGACCGCACGCAGCCGGCTCAGGGTGCGGCTCATCGCCGAAGCACTTAAGCCAAGCCGACGCGCAGCGCCAGCCACACTGACTTCAGCCAGCAGCACATCTAACGCAATCAGTAAGTTCAGATCGGGATCAGTCATGCCCTATCCTGGCATGCAACAGAAACGGTGGGAAGGCGTTTGATGCAGGTTATTACTGCAAATGCTGCGTCTTCCGCCCGGTCTGTTACGGGTCTATATTTCTTTCAGTGACGCAAACGTCTTCGCTTCCCAGACCGGAAGCCTTATTCAGAGGAACTGCATAATGCCTTTATCACATGCCAAAACCGTGCTGATCGTCGGCGCTTCTCGCGGGCTGGGATTCGCGCTGGTCGAAGAGTATCTGCAGCGCGGCTGCAAGGTGGTTGCCACCGGCCGCAGCGCTTCCACCGAAAAACTGGAGATGCTCGCAGAGCAGTTCCCGCATGCGCTTGAAGTGGAAACCGTCGACATCACCGTGCCGGACGAGGTTCAGGATCTGCACTCACGCCTCAGTGAACATCGCTTTGAGATGCTGTTTGTTAATGCGGGGGTGAAAAACAAGGACGGAGAAACCATCGCCGATGTGTCCACCGAGGAGTTTATTCGCGTGATGATCACCAATGCCCTCAGCCCGATGCGCTTTATCGAAGCGTTTCAGGATTTGGTGGAGCAAAACGGAACCCTGGCGGTGATGTCTTCCGGCCAGGGCAGCCTGACCAATAACACCAACGGCAATTACGAACTCTATCGCGGCAGCAAGGCGGCGTTGAATATGTTTATGCGCAGTTTTGCCGCGCGCCACAGTGATGACAGCAAAACGCTGCTGTTGATGGCGCCAGGCTGGGTACGTACCGATATGGGCGGTGCCGGCGCGCGGTTAACCATCGGTGAAAGCATCCCGTCACTGGTCAATACCATGGCGGAATATGAAGGCCGCCGCGGGCTGCACTATCTGGATTATCAGGGAAAGGTGGTGCCGTGGTAAGGCGCGGATCATTGATCTGGAGAGGGGGTATTGTGCTATAACGCCTTAAAATCAGAGTAAAAAGGGACCGCAATGAAACTGACCGTCAGCCATAAAATTACCGATAAAGATCGTGAAGAATTGCTGGATGGGCTTCGCGCGTATAACCGCCAATTTTTCAGCAACAGCCAGTGGCATGAGGTGGGGATTTACCGCCACGACAGTGAAGGCAAGATGACCGGCGGGTTAATTGCCGCCAAAAGAGGTCCCTGGCTGTGCATTGATTATCTGTGGGTCAGCGAAAGCAGCAGAGGCTCTGGATTAGGCAGTGAACTGATGAAAGCGGCAGAGCAGGAAGCCCTGACGCTGGGCTGCCTGCATGTTCAGGTCGATACGATGAGCTTCCAGGCGCTGCCGTTTTACCAGAAACTCGGCTATGCGCTGAAAATGTCTCTGCCGGATTTCCCCGAGCGAGGCATGCAGAGACATTATCTGACCAAAGAGGATCTGGCTGACTAAAGGGTCATCACCACGCGGCCAATGCGGCCGCGCTCTTCTGCACGGCGATGGGCTTCGGCCACATCGGCGAAGGCGAAGGTGGCGTCAATCGGCACGTTCAGTTCGCCGTTAAGCGCCTGGTTGAGCAGTTCCTCAATCAGTTTACGCGGTTCCGGCTCACCCATAATTGGGCCAAGCAGGCAGCCAATCACCGTTTGACGGCGCATCAGCAATTGTCCGGCATCGATTTGCGTTTTGCGGCCACCGAATACACCAACCAATACCGCCCGTCCGCCTTCGTTCAATGCCTGAAGCGCATCATTTAATACATCGCCGCCGACGTTATCGATAATCAGATCGACGCCCTTGCCGTCCAGCAGTGCGCGAACCTGCTCATGGGCGGTTTTATCGGCGGTGACGATGGCGTCAGACAGGCCATATTCGCGCAGTTTTTCCAGGCTTTCCGCACGGGTGCCGGTGCCAATCACGCGCGCGCCCTTCTTCGCTGCCAGTTGCACTGCCGCCACGCCCACGCCACCGCTGGCACCTAACACCAGCACGGTCTGACCGGCCTTGAGCGCGCCCAGTTCCAGAACCCATGCCGCCGTTCCGGCACTGACCGGGATAGTCGCCGCCACGCCCAAATCCAGTCCATGCGGCACCACAAAACAGTTGCCCGCCGGAACAGCGCGCAACTCAGCGTGGGAGCCTTTCCATGAGAAGGTCGTGACCTTTTGACCCAGACTAAATCCGCTGACGTCTTTACCGATTTGTACGATTTCACCGGCGGCGGAATAGCCGATCACCGCATGGTCTTCCTGAGGAAATTCGCGGCGATTTACCAGATCCCCCCCCTCAATGCTGATCGCTTCAACCCGAATCAACAGTTCATTATCCGCAGGAACCGGATCGGCAACGTCCGCAATATGGAGGACGTCAGGTTTGCCAGGTGAGGTGTAGATTGCAGCTTTCATGGGTAATCCTTTCGTTATTCGTCATAAACCAGCGCTGACCGTCAGGTCGTTGCCATGATGAATGAAAGAGTATCAGCCATAAATGCCTGCTCACTTGCCCGAACATGCCTTAAGCGCTAAGAAGCCTCTGATTTACTGGTCTTTCTTTTTCCAGTTTGCCCAGGGATCTTCGGTGAGGATGTCTGGCTCGTGCGTCGCGCTGTGATCGGGCACCGGCGCAGATTGCGGCACTGCTGTGGCGCGGGTGGTCGCGGCAGATTTGTCGTTCAGCGAGGCAAGGTACAAATCCTCCACTTCCTTACGCGCCCACGGCGTGCGGCGCAGGAATTTCAGGCTGGATTTGACGCTCGGGTCGCTTTTGAAGCAGTTGATGTTGATGCGGTTGGCCAACTCGGCCCAACCAAAGCGATCCACTAAAGCGAGAACGACGGCTTCAAGGGTTACGCCATGCATTGGGTCATTTGAAGAGTGAGTGGTCATGGTATGTCCTGATCCGGGTGAGAATGGCGGACAACATACTGAATGCTGCGCGGGAGTGCAATAACACTGATTATAGCGGGTGAATGCCCGGCTTCAGACAATAAAAAACCAGCGCACAGTGCGCTGGTTAACAATGTCAGGAACTTTTAGGCGCGAATCAGAAATCCGCTTTCAGAACCACACGGAAATTCGCTTTACCGGCGCGGACATGATCCAACGCGTCGTTGATTTTCGACATTGGGAAGAACTCGACCTGTGGGGCGATATTGGCACGGGATGCCAGCTTCATCAGAGAGCGCAGCTGGCCCGGAGAACCGGTAGAAGAACCCGTTACCGCTTTGTCGCCCATAATCAGGTCGAACGCGCTGACCTGGAACGGCTTCATCACTGCACCCACGGTATGGAATTTACCCTGTGGTGCCAGCGCGTCAAAGTACGGTTTCCAGTCGAGGTCGACAGCGACGGTGCTGAGGATCAGATCGAAACGTCCGGCCTGCGCTTTCAGGGCTTCAGGATCGCGGCTGTTCACTACTTCATCTGCACCCATATCCAGAATCGACTGCTTTTTGCCTGGCGTTGAGCTGAATGCCACCACTTCCGCGCCCATTGCCCGCAGAATCTTGATGGCGATGTGGCCCAGACCACCAATCCCAATCACCGCGACGCGGCTCATGGCGTTGATGTTGCTCATCAGCAGCGGTTTGAACACCGTAATACCGCCACACAGCAGCGGACCGGCGCTGGCCACGTCCAGGCTTTCCGGAAGCGGGATCACCCACTGCCAGTCTGCACGCAGTTTTTCAGCAAAACCGCCGTGATTCAGGATGGTCGGCGTTGAACCGTTTTCACAGTTAACCTGCTCACCCTTGATACAGGAATCACAGTGCTGACAGCTTTTCGCCGTCCAGCCAATGCCGACACGCTGACCGACTTTCAGGCCTTTGCCCGCAGCCGCTTCGCCCAGTGCCGAAACGCGACCAATCACTTCATGGCCGGCAATGGTCGGGTAGCTGGAGATGCCCCACTCATTATCAATCATCGACAGGTCAGAATGGCAGACGCCGCAGTATTCAACCTCCACTTCCACTTCTTCTGTACTCAGTGCACCTGCTTCGTATTCGTACAGTTCAAGGGCCTGTCCGGCTTGCATAGCTGCGTAGCTTTTAATTTTCACTCTTCACCTCGGTTTTTGAAATTACCTGAGAGAGTTTAGCAAACCGCTCAAGGCTGCCATGGACCGAAACGCGTCATAAGAGACCAGTCTATTGTATCTGATTGTAACTATTGCGGTTTTATCGACCAAACCGCATGAAAATTAACCTCGAGGTAAAATGAACCGCGAGGCGTCGATAACCAGAGATTTACGCCGGGCGCCACTTAATCCGTCAGTTTGTGGGTAACGTGGCCGATCGCTTCGACAACCTGCGAGGAATTGGCCTGAATATCGACGATCACGTTGCCCGCTTCGCGTACCAGATGGACGCCCTCATCGGCGCGAACCAGGTTTGCGGTGATGTTCTTCTGCGCCATCGCCGCTAACTCGTGGTTGCGATCGACCACACCGGAGATCTCCTGACTGGCGGTATGAATATTGGCCGCCAGGCTGCGCACCTCGTTGGCAACAACCGCAAAGCTGCGGCCATGGGTGCCGGCGCGGGCGGCTTCCACCGCCGCATTCAGCGCCAGCAGGTTGGTCTGGCTGGCAATCGAGCGGATAGTTTCGACAATCACCCCAATTTGCGCCGACTGCGAGCTGAGCCCGTTAATATCGTTGGAGACTTTGCGCAGCTCGCTGGCAATTTCATTCATTTTGCGCACGCTGTTTTCAATCACCGTCACGCCAACGCGGGTATTTTCACTGGTTTCCAGCGCGGCCTGATAGGCGTGCTCGGCGGCTTCGCGCTCCTGCTGGTTTTTCATCACCTGTGGTGAAACGTCGGTGGCAAACTTCACCACTTCATACAGCTGATTGTTTTCGTCGAATACCGGGTTATAGGTGGCGCGCAGCCAGATGGTTTTGCCCTGCTTATTGATGCGCGCAAACTGCCCGGAAACAAAGTCGCCACGGCGCAGCTTTTTCCAGAACTCGGCATATTCCCGGCTGTTCGCCAGCTCAGGCGTACAAAACTGGCTGTGATTTTTGCCGATAATTTCATGGGACTGGTAGCCCATGGTTTTCAGGAAATTGTCATTGGCGCGCAGCACCTGGCCGCGCAGGTTAAAGGCAATCACCGCCATTGAGCGGTTAATCGCATTGGTCATCGCCCGCTGTTCCTGCGCATCCAGAATGTGGTCGGTGATGTCCGAGGCCAGCTTAACGATTTTGATCACCCGACCGCTGCGGTCCTGCACCGGCACGTAATTGGCCTCCAGCCATAAGGGACGGCTGTTTTTGGCAATGCGCAGGAATTTATTGCTGAAGCTTTCGCCCTGTTTCAGCCGTTGCCAGAAGTGGGCATATTCGGGCGAACTGACCAGCGATGGCGGGCAAAACATCCGGTGATGCTGTCCAATCACCTCATGCAACTCGTAATCCATCTTTTCTAAAAAAAGCGCATTGGCATTCAAAATAATGCCTTCGGGCGTGAATTCGATCATCGCAATGGCGTCGTTCAGCGAACTTAATGTCGCTTTTGAATGACGGGTATTGTTGTAGAAAACACGTGATAAAACCCCGGATTTAATCGTGCTAATCATGTTGTAACCTTATTGTCATATTTATGGTATTCGTCACAAGTACACTATCGGCAGATTTGGCGGAAATTTAAGCTGTAATTGAGAGGCATCTTTAAAACGGTTTTTTCTGATTATTTTCAATGCGATTTGAAACCCTGTTGATTTCATGGCTATACTTCTGGCACCGATTAACCCTTAACCAATAGTAAGGAGGCCCCCATGCAGTATTGTGAAATGAATTTATTTTCACGTACTTTTGGTATTTGGGCTGCTCAGGCTAATCCGCTTTCCTGCGGCGATGACCTGAGCTTGAGCGAAGCTACCTACTGATTTTCCCTTCCCTCCGGCTTTCCGGGTTGTCGTCTGCTTTTTATGACGACGGGCATGCTTTTGCCTGCAACTCTGGATTAAGCAATGAGCACATTACTTTCTGCACAATCACTCTGTTTTGATAACGCCTTTGGTCCGCTGTTGGATCGGGTTTCCCTGACGCTTTCACGCGGCGATCGTATTGGCCTGATTGGTCATAACGGCTGTGGCAAAAGCACCCTTCTGCATCTGCTTTCCGCCGATATCGAGCCTGTTTCCGGTTCGGTGACTAAAGCCAGTCATTGTCTGATGGCGCATATCGAACAGCACCTTCCCGCAGCGTTGACCCAATCGACGTTGATTGACGCGGTTGTTGCCCAACTTCCCGCTGCCGAACGTCAAAGCGATCGCTGGCAGGCCGAGGTAATGCTCGACCGCTTAGGCTTTGACGAAGCGGTCTGGCAACAACAGGTTGATACCCTCAGCGGCGGACAGCATACGCGTCTGCTGCTGGCGAGAGCGTTAATGCTGCAGCCCGATTTATTGCTGCTTGATGAACCGGGCAACCACCTGGATTTGCCGACGCTACTGTGGCTGGAGCAGTTTCTGAAAAGCTGGCACGGCAGTTTTGTACTGGTGTCTCATGACCGCTATCTGCTGGATCGCGTCACTCAGCGCAGCTGGATTATGCGTGACCAGCAGCTGCACAGCTTTCACTTGCCCTGTAGCCAGGCGCTGGCGGAACTGGCCCTGCGGGATGAGACCGATGCGTTACGCAATCAGGCCGAGCAGCGTGAAATCGATCGGGTGACGAAAAGCGCGAAACGGCTGTCAGTATGGGGACAGGTTTACGATAACGAGGATTTGTCCCGCAAGGCTAAGCAGATGGAGAAGCGCGTCGACAAGCTCCGGGATGAGCAAACGCTGCTGACGGAAGGATCGAAATGGCGGCTGACGCTACAGGGCGAAGCACTGCCTGCCGATCGGCTTATTGAGCTACACAATGCGGCGATTTCCGCCGATGTTGGCTCTCCGCGGCTGTTTACCGTCAACAGTCTGAAGGTCAAAAGTGGCGATCGCGTGGCGATTATCGGCGCCAACGGCGGCGGTAAATCCTCTCTGCTGCGTACCGTCTGGCAGGGATTTTCGCACCCGCGTGACGGGCTGGTGTTTCATCCCCGCGTTGAGGTGGGCTATTACGATCAGCGGCTAATGCAGCTCGATGAGCGTGAAAGCCTGAGCGATGCGCTGGCGCATTTTGCCCCGATGACCAGCGAACAGCGGAAAATGGCGTTAATCAGCGCCGGATTTTCGTGGGTACGCCATCAGCAAGCGGTCAGTACGCTGAGCGGCGGCGAGCGATCGAGGCTGCTTTTTGTCGGCCTCTCGCTGGCGCGTTATTCCCTGCTGCTGCTCGACGAGCCGACCAACCATCTGGATCTGGAAGGCAAAGCGCAGCTCGCCGCTACGTTAGGCAACTATCAGGGTGCCGCGCTGATCGTCA
Source organism: Erwinia sp. QL-Z3 (assembly GCF_004551645.1). Classification (NCBI taxonomy): domain Bacteria; kingdom Pseudomonadati; phylum Pseudomonadota; class Gammaproteobacteria; order Enterobacterales; family Erwiniaceae; genus Erwinia; species Erwinia sp. QL-Z3. The sequence goes on along the minus strand of NZ_CP037950.1, from coordinate 3,681,711 downwards.
GTCACGACCGGGAGCTGATCGCCTCAAGCTGCAATCGCTTCCTGCTGATCGACCAGCATCGCATTGAGGAATGGCACGATCTGGACAGGCTGTACGCCCGTTTAGCCGGCGAGTAAGCGGTTAAACGGCAGGATATCCCCCGGCCATGGATGGCCACCGTGAATTCTCACCCTATTCGGCACCGCCTTTCGCGCATCCCATTGCGAAAGTAATCACCTGTTTACCCTCTTATTTCCGCCTTAGCCTTAAGTCAAATTCAACTACACTATCGGCAACACTGGAGAAGAGTTTACTTTCCACTTCTGACTAGAAGGTCCTTTTTGCGTGGCAAAATCATTCTTACGCAGCGGAAGTCTGGATGCGGTTCTGCCTCTTGGCGAGAACGGTCAGCCCGTTTATTTGTCAGCCCTGCAACTGCGCGAAACGCTGCGCCTCAGGAAACAACCTCAGATTGCTGATTGCCTGGCTATCCCTCAGCCTAACGATGCCGGCGATCGCCTTGACTGGTACTCACCGATTTCCGGAAAGGTCACCTCCTGGGCCGCCGCGAGCGACAGCTCCCGCAGCCATGCGCTCAATCAGCTGATCGCCTGCCAGCAGGCCGTTGCGGATATGTGCCAGAAAGCGCAGCAGTCAGAAAAAACCAGCCAGAAGCTGTTCGGTGCCCTGCTCGCCAAGGCGCTGCAGTTCCCCGACCAGAACTTTGTCTATCTGGTGGGCGGTAAACCGGTGCTGACCTTCTGGGGTTTCGTTAGCCTGGATAAAAAATCCCGTCAGGATGCACTGGATTGCCTGCGCGCCGTGGAAGAGGACGAGCCGCCGCTGAATCTCTCCAAAATGACGGCGACGATCCCCGCGGTTACCGCCGTGGCCCCGGTTATCGTTCCTGCTCCGGTTGCCGCCGCACCCGACGTGCTGCCAGAGCCGGTTGCCGTGACGCCTTTATTACCGGAAGCCCCGGTGGATGCAGCCCCTGCAGCCGTAGAAGCGCACCCGCCGGTGACATCGCCTGCCGCGAAAAACAAGCTGATCCGCTACGGCTGGATGGTGCCGGCTGCCGCGTTGCTGATTGCCTTTGGCGTGCAGATTAAAGGCTGTGTTTCCCAACCGGACACGGCGAAAACCACCACGCCGGCGGAAGTGAAACCGGCCGCGCCTGAAGCGACGAAAGCGCAGCCAGAAGCCCAGCCACAGCCTGAAGCGACAGCCACAACGCCCGCCGTTGCACCTCAATCCGCCGCTGCACCTCAGCCAGCAGCCGCGCCTGAAGCCGCCAAGCCACAAACGCCTGCCGACGTGAAGCCTGCGCTGCCGGTCGCCCCTTCAACCGTTGCCCCGGTTGACGCGACGCCTGCGGCAACAACAGCCGCAGAACAACCCGCTGAGCCGGTCGCCGACCTGCCACCCGCGCAGAAAGATGACCTGGTGCTGCCTGCCAATGCGGTGAAGCTGGGATCAACCAAATTCCTTGACGGTCAGTGGCGCGTGATTGTTGGCGGCAAGAACCCGATCACCGGCAAGCCACCGAGCCTGCGCTATCAGATGAAAGCCGGCAAAGGCGTGGCAAAAATGACCATGGGCGATGGCATCGTGTGCCGCGTTGATGTGTATGCCGGCCTGATGAAATCCGGCAACCTGGTGATCAACAGCCGCACCAAAGCCAAATGCAGTGACGGTTCGCGCTATCAGATGCCGGACCTGGTATGTAAACAAGGCCTGACTGGCGCAGCCGAATGCAGCGGACAGTACGATGCCAATACGGTGTTACCGATGACGATGAAGCGCGAGAGTAAATGATGATGCTGGCAACGATCGCTGATTTTAAACCGAATATGACGCTGATTCAGAACAGTGGCATTCAGTTCCTCGACTTTGCGCTGACGCCTGAGCTGGACGCCGATCTGCCGGGCAAATTTGTCCGCCAGACCGCCAACGGCCCGCTGCTGCGCCTGAACTTCAACACGCAAAACGGCAAATATATGCTGCCGGTGAACGCCGGCACCGCGCCTGAAGTGGTGAAGCCGGAGTTCAGCTTCCCGCTGGCGCAATCCCTTGCGCTGCTGAACGGCATCTGGCTGCCGCTGCCCTTCCTGCGCTTCAATCCGCCGCGCACCTTTATTGGTGGCCCGGACAACTGGGCGCGCATGCAGATTATCGCCCTTGATAAGCCGGATCAGAATGGCAACTCGTACCGCGTCTGCCTGGCCTTTGAAACCCGTGTCTGGGCCGAAGGTGAAGATGAGTCGCTGGCGCTGAACGAAAGCGACGTCAAGAATGGCGTCAGCTTTGCGCTGGCACATCGCAGTAACGAACTGGGCGAATTCCTCGACCACACCTGGATTGACGGCTGGCTACGCGAAGTGTTCAGCCAGCAGGCGGCCAGCGTGGAAGACCGCCCGCAGGTCAATATTCGTGCCGCCCTGCGCGAGTTTGAATATCAGGCGCATTACCTGAATGTCCTGCATATGCTCGGCGAGCAGCTAAACCTGCCAGAGCTGAAAATCAGCGCCGCCACTCTGCAGGAACCGGCGATCCCGGTGGATTTAATCCTCGATGTCGGCAACTCGCACACCTGCGGCATTATGGTGGAAGAGCATGTTGACGATCATCATGGCCTCAAGCACACCTACGAACTGCATCTGCGCAACCTGAGCGAACCGCATCAGCTGTTTAACGAGCTGTTTGAAAGCCGCGTGGAATTTGCCCAGGCCAACTTTGGCAAACAGAACTTCTCGGTCGAAAGCGGCCGCGATGACGCCTTTATCTGGCCGTCGATCACCCGCGTTGGCCGCGAAGCCAGCCATCTGGCGTTGCAACGTCTCGGCACCGAAGGCGCCACCGGCATCTCCAGCCCGCGTCGCTACCTGTGGGATGAAGAGAGCTACACGCCGGGCTGGCGCTTCAGCCGGACGCCGGGCAACTCCGCTCAGGAGCCGCTGGCCACCGCTGCGCCGATGACCAATCTGGTCAATGACGAAGGCCAGCCGCTGTATAATCAACCGTTTGATGAGCGTCTGCCGGTGTTCCTGCCGCAGTACAGCCGCAGCTCGGTAATGAGCTTTATGCTGTCCGAACTGCTGGCCCAGGCCCTGATGCAGATGAACAGCGCCATCCAGCGCCAGAAAATGCTGCACAGCAGCGCGCCGCGCCAGTTACGCAACATCATCCTGACGCTACCGTCGGCGATGCCGAAACCCGAGCGGGAAATCTTCCGCCGCCGGATGCACGAAGCCATCGCGCTGGTGTGGAAAGCGATGGGCTGGCACCCGGCGGATGACGACTTTACCAGCGCCAAAGACAAGGCCAAAAGCCTGGTACCGGTGCCGGAAGTGCAAATGGAATGGGATGAAGCCACCTGTGGTCAGATGGTCTATCTCTACAATGAAACCCAGGTGAACTTTGGTGGCCGTGCGGAAGCCTTCTTTGTCAGCATGGCACGCCCGGACCGCGCCCGCGCGGCGGATGAGCCGGTTGGCAAAACCCTGCGCATCGCCTCGATTGATATCGGCGGCGGCACCACGGACCTGGCGATCACCCAGTACCGTCTTGATGATGGCGTCGGCAACAACGTCAAAATCATGCCGCGCCTGCTGTTCCGTGAAGGCTTTAAGCTGGCGGGTGACGACATCTTACTCGACGTGATCCAGCTGTATGTCCTGCCGGCCTTACAGGCGGCGTTTAAGCAGGCTGGGATGGTCAACCCGGAAGGCGTGATGACCCGCCTGTTCGGCCATGAAGGTCGTCTGGACGGACACTCCACGCTGCGTCAGCAGGTGACCTTGCAGGTGTTTATTCCGGTCGGCCAGGCGATTCTGGAAGCCTACGAGCGCTTCGACCCGCTGGATCTGAATGCCGAAGTGGATGCCCGCTTTGAAGAGTTGCTGGCGCTGCCACCGACCAGCAAGCTGCTGGATTACATCAACCGGGAAATCCAGCGCGAGCTGCCGGGTGAAGCCGATGAGTTTGATATTCTGCGCGTGCCGCTGATCGTCAAGTTGAGCAAGCTGCACACCGAGTTCCTGTCACCGCGCATGAACATCACCCACAGCCTGCGTTCGATGGCGGAAGTGGTGGCGGTATATGATTGCGATGTGCTGCTGCTTACCGGTCGCCCTTCACGCTTCCCTGGCGTGCAGGCGCTGTTCCGCCACCTTCAGCCGCTGCCGGTCAGCCGTATTCTGTCGCTGGACGGTTACCACACCAACGACTGGTATCCGTTTAACAAACAGGGCCGCATTGAGAACCCTAAATCTACCGCCGCCGTCGGGGCAATGCTCTGCCTGCTGTCGCTGGATTTACGCCTGGCGAACTTCTGGTTCAAAGCCGGCGATTTCCAGCCCTATTCAACCATCCGCTATCTGGGGATGCTGGACAGCAACGGCGCGCTGAGCAGCGATAACGTCTGGTATGGCGATATCGATCTGGATGACGAGAAGTTCAGCCTCGATTCCCGTCAGCGTTTCCAGGTGCGCGGTGCCCTGACGCTGGGCTTCCGTCAGCTGGATAATGACCGCTGGCCCGCCTCGCCGCTTTACACCCTGCACATTGCCGATCCGCAGCTGGCGCGCAGCGTGGCTGGCGACAAGGTGCTGAAAATTAAACTTGCTGTCGCTAAAGAATCCGGCGACTTTGGCCCGGAACGCTTTGAAATTGCGGACGCCACGCTCGATGACGGCACCCAGGTTCCGCTGGAGCATTTACGCCTGAAGCTGAATACCTTAGCCAGCAGCGGATCGGGATTAACCCATTACTGGATCGACAGCGGGAGCGTATACAAGAAATGAAACCTTTGACGCCAAAACAGCTGTCCGGCACCTTCGGCAAAAAACTGGAAACGCTGGCCAAAGGCATTGAGCGCTCGGTCAGCTGGCTGGAAAGCGCCCGCGAAACCTCGCCGCGCCTGAATATGGAAGCCGATCGCCTGAGCGTGCGGCTGCAGCGTCAGCTGAATAAAGCCACTAACCTGCTGGAAGCCGCCGGTAAAGAGTGCGCGATTGGCTTCTTTGGCCTGTCCCAGGCGGGAAAGTCGTATCTGATCACCTCCCTGGCGGCCAGTGAAAAAGGCAAAACCGAGATTGCGCTGGGCAGTTCAGTGATCGACTACAGCGTGCTGAATCCGCAACAGCTGACCGGCACCATGGTGGTTCGCTACAGCGGTCAGCAGGTTCGCGTTGATAACGAGTGGCCGGTGCAGCTGGCGCTGTTAAGTGAAGCAGAGCTGGTCGCTATTCTGGCCGACGTCTGGTCACGCCGCTGTGGCGATCAACCGGCGGTGTTCGACGAGCAGCAGATTTCTGAACGGCTGAAAACGGTGTCGATGTACCGTCAGCCAGAGGCCATCGATGGCATGAGCCGCCAGGACGTGGTGGCCTTGTGGGATCGCCTTGCCACCTCGCAGCTGTGTTCCGGTAAAGCGCTGGAAACGCACTTCTGGCCGCTGGCGATTGAGCTGGCGCCGATGCTCGGCGTCGACGATCGTGCCCGCCTGTTCTCGCTGTTATGGAATGAAGATCGCGGGCTGACCGCCCTTTATCGCCAGCTGGCGCACGTGCTGCATCATGTCTCCTGCGTGCCTCGCGTGCTGGCTCCGCTGGCGGCGCTGGACGATGCGTCCCTGAGTATTTTAAACAGCAACGGACTGCGTTATTTCAACGCTTCGTCGGATCGCGTGATTCAGGTGGTGCCTCAGCATAACGGCCGCAATCTGCAGCCGGTCAATCTGCCGCTGGCTGAACTGGCGCTATTAGGCCGTGAAGTGCTGATGCCGCTGTACAGCGCCCCGCGTGAGAGCCTGTTCGAGCAGGTTGATATGCTGGATTATCCCGGCTTCGAACAGCCTGCGGTGCTGCCCGATGACGAACACCATGAGCTGGCGCTGGCCTTTATGACCGCCAAGCGCCCTTTCCTGTTAACCCGTGCCGCAGAGCATCAGGATGTTAACCTGCTAATGGTATGCAGCGCCGTCGGTCACCGCGCGGAGACCCGCACCGTTGGCCGCGTGCTGGATAACTGGGTGAAGCAGACCCAGGGCGAAAATACCCAGGTGCGCAGCCGCCGCAAGCCCGGCCTGATTTGGGCACTGACGCCGTTCGATCAGCGCATCACCCGTGGACAGAATTTTGATGCTGCCGTTCAGCGTTATGTCGGTAATCCGGGCGATGTCTGGGGATCGATGCTGGCGATGGATGAAAAAGGCGTTAAGCGTATGGCGGGCTGGCTGATGACCGAGATCCGTCGCGAAGCCAAAGTGGAAAGATTGCAGGAACAAAGCGCCGAAATCCGTCGTGAACTGGCAGAAAACCTGCTGGGCCGCTGGTATCTGGCCTCCGAGAAGGAAGAGCCGCAGGCGCGTCTGCGCATTGCCGGAAGCCTGCTGAAATCCTTGCAGGCCAGAACCGGCGTGCATGGCGAGCTGCTGGAAAGGTTGTTGCCTGCGCGTGAAACCCTGCGTCACCTGTTCCTGCAGCGTCAGAATCCCGGCGAGCGTCCGCTGGTGGAAGAGTATGCGTTAAGTGAAGATGACCCGTTTGGCATCGGCATGAGCATCGATTTACTGAGCGATGAGCCGGTCGCCGGACTGCTGAATGCGGAAGAGCAACACGCCGCCGAAGAGCCCGAAGCCGAATTTGCCCAGCAGGTGTATCGACACTGGATCAATATTCTGCGTCAGTTGCCGGACCAGGGGCCGCTGCTGGAGCTGCTGGGCGTGAACAAGCCGACGTTGGAAATGCTGACCGAAGAGTTGGTGACCGCCAGTATCCGTTTAGATATTGAAGCCCTGCTGGTGAAAAAGCTCACCGATCATGACGCGTCAGGCACGCCGGTTGAAATGATGGCCGATCGTCAGGTTTCCCGCGCGCTAAGCGTGATGGGGGATTTTGTCGCCTGGTTAGGTTTCCAGCACGTGCCGGAAGCCGAACGTCCACAGAGCAAGATCAACCGTGGAAAGCCGATTTTCGCCAAACCGGAAACGCAGACAGCGAGCCTGGGCCCCGGCCAGCGCCTGACCAAACTGGATCTGAAACCGAACAATTACGCGGCCTGGTATATTTACGACTGGCTGGTGGGATTAAACGAGATGATTTTACAAAACGCGGGCTACTCGGCGGCGCGTGAAATCAACAGCGAACAGCGTGACGAGCTGGCGTTAATTCTGAAGCAGATAAAGTAGACGATAAAAAACCGGGGCAGAAAGCCTGCCCCGGCAACACAATTAGTGCAAAACTACAGCAAACCTCAACACACGACCCTACTTTCAACACATTCCTTCACCTCACGGTGATGGTTTCGACGTTCATTCATTACGCTACACGGACTTTCCCGATGGATTTCCTCAACTCTGACCCACTTGCGTGGTTACTGCGATTCAGCGTTAGCAAACCATCTCGGATCGAAATTGCCAAAATCCAGGCCATACATACCGGCGATAGGAATAATCGACTCAAACACGCGTTCTGAGATCGGATTGTGATTGGCCATTTCATCGGTTTGCCCGTTAGCGATCTGCCCAAACAGGCGAGTTAACCAGTTGCTCATCATCATCTCCTAAAGGATTATTCGTTCTGTGACACCAGATTTACCGGATCCCAGCATTGAACGGAAATAAGGATATCTGCATCCGTTATGCGGTGGACAGATATGCCAGGCGCTCACTTATCTGACCTTATAAAAGCCGCGACCTGTTCGCCGACATATCATCAGTGAAACAGGTTGCCACCCTGTTTCTATCGCCTTAATTTATCTACAAAAAACCCCGCTTATGCGGGGTTAAATTTATTCTAACGTCAACTGTTCGGGATCACACTTATAGAGTTGGGCAAGCCTTTCTAAATTATCTTTTCTGGGTTTTTCTGACTTTTCAAACTCTGAAACAGTTGCTTGAGTGATTCCTAATTTTTCAGCAACTTGCTTTTGCGTCATGCCTCTGTAGAGTCGCCAGGCAGCCTGCATGGTGCAGTTTTTCGATGAGAATATGTTTATCACCTCATTGGGGTATTTAACGTTATCGCTGGGGCCCCTTTCGGTTTCAAGGTATTCATAAAGCTCATCTAACTCGCTGTTAAAAATTAACTTTTTAAACAAATCCATAGGCACAATAGCCGAAAGTTTTTCACCTTTACTGTTGGTGATATATTGAATCGCCATGCCATTAATCCTTCCTAATTCAGAGAGTTATAAAATTATCATTATGCTGCTTGTTTTGGCGTCTTAGCCCAAAAATCATAAGCTAAGGTGAAAAGCCAGACGGATCGCCCAGTTTGCTTAGTAGGTCGAGTTGTTTCGGCGAAGAACGTGCAGAATTTCAATCACTACTGGGGTTCCACCATGTAACTCTATGAGGACACGATAATTTCCAGCTCTGAGGCGAAACTGGTTTTTCATATCGGTAAGCTTTTTGAAATCAAGATTGCCGATAATGGGGAAATCACCCAGAGAATTAACCTTGCTGCGCACAGCTTCCTGGTCTCTCGCTGGTAGTTTTCGCAGGTCTTTCGCTGCTTTACCTGTCCAATAGATCTGAACCATAAAACATCCTTGTTAGCTTAACATCCTTAAAACGCCATCCCAGCGCCATCCCAGCGCCATGCGAAAATATAGGGTTAAACACCTATACTGTCAATAAACTAACCCTATACCTATCCAAAAAACCAATATTCCTAATAAACAATCCCCTGCGGATTCACCGTGGAATGAGCAATCGCTTCATCCTGCTCGCCCCAGCGTTGCAGCACCTGTTGATACTGCCCGCCGGCAATGGTGCCATCCAGCGCGGTTTGTAAGGCCGGAGCCAGGCCGTTGCCCTTTTTGGTGGTGACGGCCACCCAGGCGCGGAATGGGCCGTTGCCCACCAGTTTGGTTTGCCCACGAGATGCCACTTTCCAGGCGGCGATAGAGTGTGGACCAAACATCGCATCCGCGCGGCCGGATAGCAGCGACAGCGTCGCCGAGGCATCATCGGTCAGATAAATCGGCTCAACCGGCGCCAGCCCTTTTTCCCGGTTCTGCTGGTCCCAACTCAACAGGATGCGTTCCTGATTGGTGCCAGAAGCGACGATAATCTTCTTACCGGCGACATCCTTCGGCGAATTAATGACGGCGATCGGGCTGTTGGCCTTCACCGAAAACGCATGGTTATCCGAGCGATAGGTGGCAAAATCGAACTTCTTTTTGCGCTCCTCGGTGACCGCAATATTAAACATCGCCACATCATAACGCCCGGCCGCTATCCCTAACGGCCAGTCCTCCCACGAAGCCGGCACCAGTCGCAGCTTTAAGCCCAGACTGTCGGCTAATAAGCGGGCGATATCCGGATCGCTGCCAATGCGGGTTTTATTGTCCGACGCCAGCAACGCCAGCGGCGGCGAATTGGTGGCTGAGGTCGCCACCGTCAGATATCCCGGTTCGATAAAATGAAATCCCGCCGGGATCTTGCCGATCGCGTCCGGGTTCGCCGGCGCATTAATTGGCGTTTCGTTCTTCAACACGTCCAGTTTTTCTGCCGCCGTGGCGGTAACGCTGCTGAGCCAGATCACGCTGGTCAGCGAAGCGGCAAGCAGACTGCATTGCCATAATGGGTTTGCTTTGATCATCATGTCCCTTCCTTACAGCACACGGGCGAGGAAACGCCGCGTTCGTTCATGACGGGCATTGTTCAACACCTGGGTGCTGCTGCCCTGCTCGATGATTTTGCCCTCGTCCATAAACACCACATGGTCCGCCACTTCACGGGCGAAGCCGATCTCATGGGTAACGATCACCAGCGTGGTGCCGGACCGTGCCAGCTTCTTGATCACGTCCAGCACTTCGCTGACCAGCTCCGGATCCAGCGCGGAGGTCGGCTCGTCAAACAGCATCACCCGCGGATTCAGCATCAGCGCCCGCGCAATGGCGACGCGCTGCTGCTGACCGCCGGAAAGATGGCGCGGCCAGGCATCGGCCTTGTGACGCAGGCCAACAATATCCAGCAGCTCACCGGCGCGAATAATCGCATCGCGTTTTGACAGCTGACGATGGGCGATCGGTGCTTCAATCAGGTTCTCCATCACGCTCAGATGGGGAAACAGATTGAAGTTCTGGAACACGTAGCCGACGTTGATGCGCTGCCGCAGGATCGCCTTCTCCTTCAGTTCATACAGCTTGTCTCCCCGCTGCTGATAGCCAATGTAGTCGCCATCAATGCGGATAAAGCCCTCGTCGACCCGCTCCAGATGGTTAATCGAGCGTAGCAGGGTGGATTTCCCGGAGCCCGACGGGCCGAGGATCACCGTGACCGAACCGGGTTCCAGTTCCAGCGAGACGTCGTTCAACGCCTTATGCTGGCCAAAGCTTTTGCTGACGCCGGTAATGCTGATGGCACCGGTGGCATTGACGTTGCGGTAATCAATGGCTTCTGACATGAACGATCTCCTCTGACGGGGTAACAGGCGTGACGAGGGTACGCCATTGACGCCAGCGTGAAGGTTTAGGTTCGCGGGTGACGCTGCGTGCCAGCCAGCTTTCCACGTTATGTTGGATCACGGACAGCACGGTGGTGATAATCAGATACCAGGCCGCACCCACCATCAACAGCGGGATCACTTCCTGATTGCGGTTGTAAATCATCTGAATGGTGTAGAACAGTTCCGGCATCGCCAGCACGTACACCATCGCGGTGCCCTTCGCCAGGCTGATGATTTCATTAAAGGCGGTCGGAATAATGGCGCGTAACGCCTGCGGCAAAATGATGCGGAAGGTACGGCGGAAGGCCGATAAGCCGAGCGCCGACGCCGCTTCGTGCTGACCAAAATCCACCCCGAGGAAACCGCCGCGAATGATTTCGGCGCTGTACGCCGCCTGCACCAGCGTCAGGCCAATAATCGCGGCCGGGAACTGACCGAGCACGTTAATGGTCTGGAAATGGCCCCACGACAGGCTGGTAAAGGGCACGCCGACCGACAGGGTTTCGTACAGGTACGAGAAGTTATACAGAATGATCAGCACCACAATCAGCGGCAGCGAACGGAACAGCCAGATATAGCCCCAGGCCAGGCTGCTCAGCAACCAGGAGGAAGAGAGCCTGGCCAGTGCCAGCAGTCCGCCGAACGCCAGGCTGAACACCGTGCCTAACAGGGTCAGCAGCAGCGTTTGCCCCAACCCGTGCAGGATAACCGGATCGAAGAACCAGCGGGCAAACACGCCCCATTCCCAGCGCGGGTTAAAGGCCACCGACTGCACCACACCGGCAAGAATAAACAGGGCGACCACCGCCCCGATGATGCGCCCTGGGTACCGGGCCGGTACCACTTCCAGCTGCTTTTCCATGCTCACTCCTTAACTGGCCTGGGCGATGCGGTCAGCATCGACCACTTTAATAAAACGCAGGCGACCGTCATGCGGCGGCTGGCTGTAACGCTCCAGGTCGCCACTCAGATCGAACTGCGGCACGTAGCCATGGCCGCTGTACAGCCGCACGGCTTCGGGCTGACGGAATCCGGTGGTGAGGAAAAAGCGTCTGTAGCCGGCGAGGATCGCCCGGCGCTCCAGCTCTTTGACCACAATCAGCGCCAGCCCCTGACGACGCAGATCGCTGCGCGTCCAGATGCGCTTCAGCTCTGCCGTCTGCGCGTCATACGGCTTATACGCGCCCATTGCGATGATCTCGCCATCACTCTCCAGCACGATAAACAGCCCCTGCGGCGGCAGATACCATTCGGTCAGCTCCACCTCTTTCAGACTGCTAAAGTAATCGCCGTAGCGCGCGGCATACTCGCCAAACAACCCGGTGAGGATCGGTTGCAGTTCGGGCGCCTCCGGCGAGACATCGCGGAATTGTCTGTGGCTCATTGCGGGCTCCTTAGTCGCCTAATCCGGGTGGGTTGATTTCGGAATGGTCGATGGCTTCAACCCCTTCTCCCCAGCGATTCAGCACCTTTTGGTAGTCGCCGTTCTTCATCACGCCATTCAGGGCGATATTCACCGGATCGACCAGGCCGCTGCCTTTTTTCAGCGTCACCGCGATATGCGCCGCCTTTGGCCAGCCACCATCGACGCTGCCGACCAGTCGGGTTTTACCGGTCAGCGCCGCTTTCCAGGCACCAATCACGTTCGGGCCAAAATAGGCATCCGCGCGGCCGGACTGCAGCGCCAGCGTCTGGGCGGCATCATCTTTGGAATAGACCGGGGTAAACGGCTTCAGCCCTTTCGCCTGGTTCTCTTTATCCCAGGCCAGCAGAATCGCTTCCTGGTTGGTGCCGGAACCGACGATGATGCGCAGGCCAGCGATGTCTTCCGCTTTGCTCAGCGATTTAATCGGGCTGCTGGTTTTGACATAGAAGCCCAGCGAGTCTTTACGGTAGGTGGCGAAATCAAACTTCTCTTTGCGCTCTTTGGTGACGGTAATATTGGTGATCGCCGCATCATATTTGCCGGAAGCCACGCCCAGCGGCCAGTCTTCCCAGGAAGTTGGCACCACGTTGAGCTTCAGGCCGAGGCTGTCGGCCACCAGACGGGCGATATCCACTTCGCTGCCGGGCAGGGTTTTGTTGTCATCGGAGAACACCGTCAGCGGCGGCGAATTCAGTGCTGCCACCGCCACGGTAAAGGAGCCGGGAACCGCCGGGCGGAATCCGGCCGGTAATGCCGAGACCGCCTGCGGATTTTTTTCGGTATTGACCGGGGTTTTATTGGCTTCAAGACTGACGCGCTGACCGTTAACCGCCACGTTGGTGGTATCTGCAAGGCTGCTGCCGCTGGCGGCCAGTAACAGTAACGCGATAAGGGTATGAGTTTTCTGCATTGTTCAGGCTCTTATTATTTAGCGAACTGATTAAGGGGATTTTTCAGGGCAAAGCTGTCGCGCAGGGTTTTGCCGGGATACTCGCTGCGTGACAAGCCTCTTGCCTGCAGGATCGGCACCACGCGATCGACAAAGCGCTCAAAGGTATCCGGCGTTCCGCCATTGATGATGAAGCCATCGGCCGCTTCGCTGTCGAACCACAGTTGTAAACCGTCGGCGACCTGCTCCGGCGTGCCGTGGAACAGTGGACGCGGCGTGGCCGATTCCAGCGCGGCCTGACGCAGGGTGTGGCCGTGCTGACGGGCTTTCTGTTTGATCTCATCGGTGGTGCTGCGGAAGCTGTTCTGGCCAATCTCGCCCAGCTCCGGGAACGGCTCATCCAGCGGGTATTGCGAGAAGTCATGATGGTCGAAGAAACGACCGAGATAGTTCAGCGCATCTTTGATCGACACCAGCGCGGCGGTGGCCTGATACTGATCCTCAACGTCCTGCGCATCGTTACCGACAATCACGCTGACGCCCTGGAAGATATGCAGCTCATCCGCCTGACGGCCGTTCTGCACCACCTGATTTTTCACATCGCGGTAAAAAGCCTGCGCTTCTTCACGGGTCGGTTGATGGGTAAAGATGGCATCAGCATGGCGGGCGGCCAGCTTGCGACCATCTTCAGACGCGCCGGCCTGGAAGATCACCGGACGGCCCTGCGGCGTGCGCTCAATGTTCAGCGGGCCCTGCACCTGGAAGAAATCGCCGTGGTGATTTGGCGTGTGCAGTTTCTGCGGATCGAAGAACTGACCGCTCTCCTTATTGCGCACAAACGCGCCCTCTTCCCAGGAATCCCACAGCCCTTTCACCACCTGCAGATATTCATCCGCAATGCGGTAGCGCAGCGCGTGTTCCGGGTGCTGCTGGCGCGAGAAGTTTTTTGCCGAGCCTTCCAGCGGCGAAGTGACCACGTTCCAGCCGGCGCGCCCGCCGCTCAGGTGATCGAGGCTGGCAAACTGCCGGGCGACGGTAAAGGGTTCGCTGTAAGAGGTGGAAACCGTTCCCACCAGCCCCAGATGCTCGGTGGCGCCCGCCAGTGCGGACAACAGCGTTAACGGCTCGAAGCGATTGAGGAAGTGCGGGATCGACTTCTCGTTGATAAACAGACCGTCGGCGACAAACAGGAAGTCCAGCTTGCCCTGCTCGGCTTTACGGGCGATATTTTTGGCGTAATCAATGTTGATGCTGGCATCTGCCTGCGCCGCCGGATGGCGCCATGCGGACATATTGCCAGATGCGCCGTGCAGAATAGTGCCCAGTCGAAGCTGTCTACGGGTCATGATGTTCTCTCTTTTTTAGCGATAGCGGTGCCGGACGGGAGGAAGGTGATCCTCCCGCTAAGGCGTTAATCGGGGATTTAGTGCGTTTCGGTCAGGGGCGTACAACATCGGGCGTTAAGCTGTTGCAACGCCTGCTGCGCCAGTAGCGCGAAATAGTGTGAGGCCGGGGCGATAGACGCCTCGTCAGGGTTGAAGCTGCCGTGATGCAGGCCATATTCGCTGGCGCTGCCGATGCTGACAAAAGCGCCTGGCACCTGTTGCAGATAGAAGGCGAAGTCTTCGCCCCCCAGATGCAGATCGGCATTCAGCACCCGGTAACCGGCCTGCTCAGCGACTTCCCCGCTGAACTGCGCCCAGTCCGCATCGTTCACCAGCACCGGCGGGCCGGCATGCCAGCTCAGGGTGGCTTCAGCGCCGCTGGCCAGCGCGTAGCTTTCCACCAGCTGGCGCACGCGGGCTTCCAGCTCTGCGCGCACCTGCAGATCGTGGGTCCGTGCGGTGCCACCAAATTCGACGCCCGCTGGCAGCACGTTCCAGGTCTTTCCGCCGTCAATGCGGGTAATGCTCAGCACCAGGCTGTCGAGGGTATTAAAGCTGCGGCTGGTCAGCCCTTGCAGCCCCTGAATAATCTGGCTGGCGACGACAATCGCATCAACCCCCTGTTCGGGATGGGCGGCGTGCGCGCCTTTGCCGGTCACCCGAATAATAAATTTGTCGGCATTGGCATAAAACGCGCCGCTGCGGGTGGCAAAGGTGCCTACCGGCAGGCCCGGCTCGTTATGCATGCCGAAAATCGCCTGCACGCCGTCGAGCAGCCCGGCAGCGATCAGTTGCTTTGCCCCGACGGCGATCTCTTCCGCCGGTTGAAACAGGATGCGTACCCGGCCTTTCAGCTGCGCTTCATTGGCCTTCAGCTCCAGCGCGGCACCGAGCATCACCGCGCTGTGCAGGTCATGACCGCAGGCATGCATCACGCCCGCTTCCCGCGAGTGAAAACGCACGCCGCTGGTTTCAAAAATCGGTAACGCATCGATGTCCGCACGCAGCGCAATCAGCGGTTCACCCTCACCGATTTCCGCCACAACGCCGGTTTCCAGCGCCGTTTCCAGCAGCCTGATGCCGGCATTCTGCAACCATTCACGCAGGCGTCGGGTGGTGGCAAACTCTTTGCCGGACAGCTCCGGCCAGGTGTGCAATTCGCGACGCCATTCAATCAGCTGTGCTTCATTTGGCTTCAAGGTAAACCTCCGCTGCACGTTTCAGGCCGCGATCAGATGATGGGTCGCCAGCAGTTCCAGCGAGTTTCGTCGCGCTGCGGCATCGACGATCGGTGTATCGATGATGAATTCATCAATGCCAAAGTTCTGATGGAGCGCTTCAAACTGCGCATGAACCTGCGCGGCGGTGCCTTTCAGCAGCGATGGTGTGCGCGGTTCGATCAGGTAATCGGTAAAGCCGCCCTGTCGTATATAGCGTTCCGCCTGTTCAAGGCTGGCAACATTAACGCCGGGACCGTTTTTGACCTGCACGTGGAACTGCTTCATGCCGGAGACCAGCAGCTCGGCCTGCGCCGGCGAGTCCGCCGCCACCACCTGCACCGCCACCAGCGCTTTCTGTCCCTGGCTTAAGCGTGCATAGGTGTTTAACGCGTTTTCCAGCTGCTTTCTGTCGCCGTTGATATGCGCCGCGAAGACAAACTGCCAGTTCAGCTCAGCCGCCAGCCGCGCACTCTCTTCACTGGCCCCCAACAAAAAGCGGGACACCGGTTTTAACGGCAGCGGCGTGGCATTCAGCGTTTCCTCATCGGCTTCATCACCCGGCGATGGGGTTTGCAACCAGTTATCCAGTAAGCTCAACTGTTCGGCAAAGCTGCCCTTTTCGTCAGCATGAACGCCTTGCTGTAATGCATGGGTCGAAAGGGGTAATCCACCGGGCGCTTTACCGACGCCAAGATCAATTCGACCGGGCGCCAGTGAGGCGAGTAAATTAAAATTCTCGGCAACTTTATACGGGCTGTAATGCTGCAACATCACGCCGCCAGAGCCGACGCGAATATGTCGGGTCTGGGCGATAATCCCCGCAATTAATACTTCTGGCGAAGGCCCAGCCAGATGACGGGTATTATGGTGTTCAGCCAGCCAGAAACGATGAAAGCCCCAGGCTTCCGCCTGCTGAGCCAGTTGCAGCGTGCGCTGCAGGGCTGCGCCCGGCGTTTCACCCGGTGCAACCGGTGATTTATCTAACAGACTCAGTCGATATGCCATTCACCCATTCCTTTTCACGTCTAATTGCCACTGAGTGTGGCGTGGCAATGCGAACAGGTAAAACAACAAAAAGTGAAATATGTAGTGATAAAATGGCAATACGCCATTTACCTCGCAAGCAGATTGAAGTTGACGTAATTAACACGGCAAAATTCGGTTATTTTATTTTCGGCAAAGCTTTGCCTGAAACAGATTAAGCAATGCGGTTTGCTGTATTTGGGGTGGGGTTTTCATGGCCAGTTAAATGGCACACGGGTAATAAAAGGGGATGGTTCGAGCTTCAGGCTAATTATGGTTTTCAAGCGGCGTGAGGAAACGGAAAAAAGCCCCTGTCCGGCAGGAGCTGTGAAATAGTGAACTTACGGCGCTTTGATCTGTTGCGCCTGGACATGGCGGGATTTGCCCTGACCTTTCACATAGCCGCTCAGGCGGACCAGATCTTTGGCGCTGTACTCTTTACCTTTCCAGGCGCTTTGCGGCACGGTGACGCGGATCGTGCCGCTGTCATCGCGGAAATCGAAGGTTTCCGCCCCGGTTTTCTTAATCAAAAATCCTTCCAGCGTCACCCAGGCATTTAATCGTTGATCCGCCAGTGAGGCGACCGTGCTTTCGGCGGTATCTTCGGTGCCTTTTTTACCCGCATCTTTCTGCTGCGGTGGCGGTGGCGCTTCGCCGGTTTTATATCCGCCCTCTGCGGCCATCGTGTGGCTGCTAAAAGCCAGTAATGCGGCCAGTGCCAGCATCTTTTTCATTGGTTCTCCTTAAGGTCTCAGGCGATGTCTTATGCTATGCATCGCTTGTAAGCCTGGCACAGGAAAGCAGGGTTAGCCGGGTTCAGAGCGGTTATGACGGTACTGGCTGATGGGATGATCGTCCGGCAGCCTTGATTGCCCTTCGCCCTGTAACCGCTCACGCAGCGTTAAGGGCGTGGCCGGTCTGGCGGCGATCCTGCCGCGCGCCGCGAGTTCAGGCACCACATAGTGGACGAAATCTTCAAAGCTGCCGGGACTGATGGCATAACCGATATTAAAACCATCGACGCCGGATTCAGCCGCAAACTGCTCAAGCCGATCGGCGATGGTGGCCGCGCCGCCAACCAGCGTCGGATGCAGGCCACCAATGGCGATATAACCTGCTGCTTCCCGCAGCGTCCACTGTCGGCCTGCGTCAATCCGGGTCAGGCTGGCCAGCGCCGAACGGCAGGCATCGGTTTCGATATACTCCAGCGGGCGATCCAAATCGAACGCCGACCAGTCAACGCCGGTCCAGGCGGAGAACAGCGCCAGCGCCGCCTCTTCACTGATGTAGTGCTGGAAATCCTCATAGCGCGCCTGGGCCTGCGCATCGTTTTCCCCGGTGACCACGGTGACCGCCGCAATAAAGCGCAGCGAGGCGGGATCGCGCCCGTACTCCGCCGCCAGCGTGCGGATAAGCGCAATATCGTTGCGGATCGCCTCGGCGGTCAGCCCGGCCATAAAAATGACTTCGGCATGTTTCGCAGCAAAGTGGCTGCCGCGCGATGAGGTGCCCGCTTGCAGCAGCACCGGCGTGCGTTGTGGACTGGGCTCGCTGAGGTGCGCATCCGGCACCTGATAATAGCGGCCCTGGTGCGCGATCGGATGCACCTTGCGCGGGTCGGTATACACCCCCTGCCGTTTGTTATTCCGCACCGCGTCGTCTTCCCAGGACCCTTCCCATAACTTGCCGGTGACCTGCAGAAACTCTTCCGCGCGATCGTAGCGTTCGTCATGGGAAATTTGCCGGGTCAGTCCGAGGTTGCGAGCCGCTGAATCCAGCATTGAAGTGACGATATTCCAGCCAATCCGGCCGTTGGTCAGGTGATCGAGGGTGGTGAATTTTCGTGCCAGCAGATAGGGGTGTTCATAGGTGGTCGACACCGTCACCCCAAAACTCAGATCGCGGGTGGCGGCCGCCATCGCCGAAACCAACAGCAGCGGATCGTTCACCGGCATCTGCGCCGCCAGTCGCAAGGCACTGTCAGCGTTGCCCTGGTAGACATCCAGCTGGCCCAACGCATCGGCGAGGAACAGCGCGTCAAAGCCCGCATCATCCAGCAAGCGGGCGATCTCCACCCAGTAGCGGATATCCTTATAGCGATCGGCGCTGTCCTCGGGATGGCGCCATAATCCGGCGGAAATATGCCCGACCACGTTCATCATAAAGCCGAACAGGATAAAGGGTTGCGGCGTCTTGTCAGTCATCATTGTTCCTTATTCAGGCGCGTTGCCGGCCTTTCAGCGCACCGGCGGCCAGCACCAGAAAAATCAGCACGCCGGTGGCGACCTGCTGCCAGTAAAAGTTCCAGCCAATCAGCAACAGCCCGTTGGCGACAAAGCTCAGCAACACCACGCCCAGCAAGGTCCCCGCGACGTTGGGCCGCTGTTGAGCCGAAAAGGTGCTGCCGATAAAGGCCGCGCCGATGGCGTTCAGCAGGTAGGCATTGCCCGACATCGGCACCCAGGCCTTAACGTTGGCGGCCAGCATCAGCCCCACCACGCCCGCCACCACCGCACTGAGCACAAATCCCACTGCCAGCGTGCGGCCCACGGCGATGCCCGAGTAGCGGGCGACGCAAATCTGCACGCCGGTAAAGGTCAGCGCGCGACCAAAGCGGGTGCGTTGCAGCAGGATATGCAGCACCACGGCAATCACCAGCACGTACCACAGCGGCAGCGGGATCCCCGCCAGCGAACCGTGGCTGATGGCGGAGAAGCCTGGCGGCAGCACCTGGCTGAGTAAATAGACCGGCTGGCCGCCGCCCGACGAGAGCTGTTGCACGCTCTGGCCGATAAACAGCGTGCCGAGCGTGGCCAGAAACGGCTCCACGCCGAGCACCGCCACCAGAAAGGCGTTGAACAGCCCGACGCACAGCGCCGCCAGTAACGCGGCACCCAGCGCCAGCGGCAGGCCGACCTGATGCAGCATCAGCGTCACCAGCACCAGGCAGGCAAAATCGATGGCGGTACCGATCGACAGGTCAATGGCCCCCATCGAGGCCACCACGGTCATCGCCAGCGCGGCAATCGCCAGCGGCGCGACATTATTCAGCAGCACGCTTTGCAGATTATTGAGGCTGAAGAATCCCGGCGCGAAGCAGCTAAAGAAGATCAGCAGCGCCGCAAAACAGATCAACACGCTGACCCGCAGCAGGTTGCCACGCAGCCGGGTCAGGACCGGCGACAGAGTGATATCAGACAAGGACCTTACTCCTTTGATGGCGTTGACGCAGGAAGGCGGTCAGCGAGACAACCAGCAGGATCAGCACGCCTTCCACGCCGTTGATCCAGTAGCTGGAGACGTTGATCAGCTGGAAACCATTGGCGATCAGCCCGAGGAACACCACGCTGACCAGCGTGCCGAGGATGGTGGGCACCAGCCGACGCGAGAAGACCACGCCAAGCAACACGGCGGCGATCACCATCAGCAGGTTATCGTTGGCGCCCGGCGAACTGCCGCTGAGCACCGTGACCGAACCGAATGCCGCCAGACCGGCTGCCAGCCCGCAAAGCACGTAGCTGGCGGCAAGGTAGCGCGTGACGGACAGCCCGTTGGCCCGTGCGGCCAGCGGATGACTGCCCACCGCCTGCAGCCGCAGGCCGAACGGAGAAAGATGGGTCAGAACCGCGAACAGCCCTGCCACGATGGCAAAGGCCCAGGCCAGCCACGGCAGCGATAACGGCCCTGCGCCAATCAGCGCATCGAACAGCGGGCCGCTCACCGGCACCGTTGAATTCTGCGTCACCACCATCTCCAGCCCGAGGGCGATATTCATGGTGGTCAGGGTGGCCAACAGCGGCAGAATCTTCAGCCACACCACCGCGATGGCGTTGACCAGCCCGACCGCGCCGCCGGTAAGTAATGCCAACAGCAAGGCGGTTTCAAGCGACGCGCCCTGGCTAAGCTGAGTGGCAAAAACCGCCGCGCTGAGGCCCATATTGGCCGCCACCGACAGATCGATGCCGCCGGTCAGCGAATGGCTGCCGCCACCGCTCAGCACCAGCGTCAGGCCAAAGGCCAGCGTGCCGGTGACCGCAGTTTGCTGCAGGACGTTGCCCAGATTGCCGAAGGTGAGGAAAATGGGTGACAGGAAGGCAAACACCGCCAGCACCGCAATAATCAGCAGAAACGCGCCCACTTGCAGCAGCGGCCCTTTACGATCGCGCGCGGAGGCAGTGCGTCCGCTAACCGCCGTTGCTGACGCAGCAGAAGAAAGTTCGGTCATGTTAACGCTCCCGTCTCTGCCGACAGTGCGCCAGCGGCCCAGGCGAGGATTTCATGGTCATCGGTGTCCGCGCCCTGCAGGGTTTTCACCACTTTGCCGCGCGCCATCACCAGGATGCGATCGCTGAGCGACTGCAACTCCAGTAAATCGGTTGAGAACAGGATCACCAGCGCCCCTCTGGCCGCCAGCTGGTGCAGCGCGCGGTAGATTTCGGCCTTCGCACCGATATCCACCCCCACCGTCGGCTCATCCAGCAGATAGACTTTCGCCCCGGTGTTCAGCCATTTTGCCAGCACCACCTTTTGCTGGTTGCCGCCGGACAGCAGGCGCACGGCGGCCCGATCGCCGGGCGTGCGGATCCCCAGATCGCGGATATTGTCCGCCACCAGGCTGCGTTCTTTACCACCATCGATCAGCAGTTTTTGCGTTAAGGCCGACAGGCTGGTCAGCGCGATATTTTCCCTGACGCTCAGATCCGGCGCAATGCCGTTGGCCCGGCGATCTTCCGGCACAAAGGCCACGCCATGCTTCACCGCCTGATGCGGCGAATGCGGCAGCCAGGCCTCGCCATCCAGCGTCAGCGCGCCGCTCAGGCCATGTTCCAGCCCAAACAGCGCGCGCACCAGCGCCTTGCCGCCGGAGCCCAGCAGGCCGGTGATACCAAGGATTTCACCGCGATACGCGGTAAAGCTGACCTGTTCGAAGCGCCCGGCGGCGGCCAGATTGTCAACCCGCAACAGCGGATGCGTTTGCGGCTGCGCATCCCGGCGGGTCAGCGCTTTATGTTCGCCGCCGAGCATATCGCCAATCAGCTGGCTGGCGGTGATCTGACTGACCTGATGATGGGCAACGTTACGGCCATCGCGCAGCACGGTTACCTGCTGGCAAAGCGCGGTAATTTCATCGAGATAATGCGAGACATAGAGGATCGCCAGACCCTGTTGCTGCAAGCGGCGAATGGCGCGAAACAACGCCGCCACTTCATGTTGCCCTAACGCGGCGGTCGGCTCGTCAAACACCAGAATGCGCGGCGACTGGCGCATGGCACGGGTAATCTGCACCAGCTGCTGCTCCGCCACGCTTAAATCTGCAATCAGGCGATCGGGAGGAATGGCGATGCCAAACAGATCCGCTATCGCCTGTGCCGCCGTGCGGCGCATCAGCCGTCGGTTGATCAACGGCAGGCCGCGATAGCGCGGCTCCTCACCCAGTAACAGCGCTTCCGCCACCGTCAGGCTCGGGGCCAGCAGCCGCTCCTGATGGACAATTTCAATCCCCAGCGCCTTTGCCGCCTGCGGCGAAGGAAGCGCGGTTTCCCGCCCTTCCAGCACAATCTGCCCGTCATCCGCCTGCTGCAGCCCGGCGAGAATTTTGATCAGCGTCGATTTGCCCGCACCGTTATGGCCGATCAGGCCATGGATTTCCCCGGCTGCCAGCGTCAGCGACACCTGACGCAGCGCCGGGATACCGGCAAAAGCTTTACTGATGTTGCTCATCGCCAGCAGCGGAGCGCTATTTTGCATCGCTCTGTCCCAGCGTTTTCTGCACCTCAGCGGCATTCTCTTTGGTCACCACCAGCGCCGGTACGTAGGTGGCTGGCGGCAGAGAACGATCGCCCGCCAGATAGCGTGCGACGTTCTGCACCGCAGTCTGGCCAATCAGGTACGGTTGCTGCGCCACGACCGACGCGGCGCTGGATTTCGGATCCTTCACCAGCGACACCACGTCCGGGCTGCCGTCAACGGCGTAGGTTTTGATCTCGCTGCGCCCGGCTGCATCCACCGCCTGGGTGGCCCCAATTTGCGGCACATCCCACGCTGCCCAGATCGCCTGCACCGTGCCTTTCGGGTATTTATTTAACAGCTGGCTAATTTGCGCATAGGCATCCTGCACCGTATTGGGGATCACATCACGCAGCTCCGGCTGAATAATTTTAATTTTTGGATACCATTTCAAAACGGCTTTGAGCTGGTCATAACGCATGGCAACCACTGGCACGCCATAGAAACCGTTAAATACCAGAATATTGCCCTCGCCATGCAGATCGTTAACCATTTTCAGCGCCAGCTGCTCGCCAATATAAAAGTTATCTGAGGTGGTAACGTTAATACTCGACGGACTGGCGGTATCGACGGTAAATAAGGGGATCCCGGCGGCGCGAA
The DNA here is from genome assembly GCF_004551645.1 of Erwinia sp. QL-Z3. Classification (NCBI taxonomy): domain Bacteria; kingdom Pseudomonadati; phylum Pseudomonadota; class Gammaproteobacteria; order Enterobacterales; family Erwiniaceae; genus Erwinia; species Erwinia sp. QL-Z3. The sequence goes on along the minus strand of NZ_CP037950.1, from coordinate 3,658,942 downwards.
TTTTTTTCAGCCAGGGTTCCAGTACCGAGGCGGTGCCGAGCGTTTCGATAATCGCGTCCGGCTTTTGCGCGATCAGCGTCTGGATCTGGCCGATTTGCTGCGCCTCCTTCCTGCCGCCATCCAGCGCGATTGGCGTGCCGCCAAGGCGTTTCACCTCATCCACCTGACCCTGATAGGCTTTCAGGTCCCAGTAGTGATCGGTCCCGGCCACGGTGATCCCGATGCGTTTTCCCTGCAACGACGGCACCTCACCATTCGGTGCCGCCTGAGCGGATAAGGAAAATAACACCGACAGGGTAAATAAGGCTAAACCTGACGCACGCAAACCTGACTTAATAACCCCACTGTTTTTTATATTTTGGCTAATCATCATCTGTACCTGGTGAAATTAATAAGAGTTCAACTTAGCATGCTGAAATTAATCCATTCAGATCAATTTCAGCTAAGCCTGAGCGAGTTTTAGCAATAGAACGGATTACTGATTATTACGGTAATTCCGCCCTCCTTTACGCCAGGCTGCGGCCGGATGGCGTTCGGCAAGCCTGTCGCTATTAAACAGTTTTTTCCGCAGCGAGCCGGGCTGATAAGCAGTCTTATACCGCCCGCGCTGTTGCAGTTCCGGCACCACTAATTCAATAAAGTCGATATAGCTTTGCGGATTAACGATGCGCGTGAGGTTAAAACCGTCGATCCCGGCCTGGTCGATCCAGTCGATCAGCGCGGTCGCCACTTGTTGCGGGTCTCCGACAATCAGCGCGTAGCGACCGCCCAACGCATGCTGTTCCAGCAGCTGACGTTTGGTCCAGCCGCTGTAGGCTTTGCTGACCGACTCGATCGCCCGGGTGGCACCGCTCTGAATCGGCTCATCAAGGTCGAACGCCGCCAGATCGATGCCGGTCGAGCTGGAGAAGTGGGCGATGCCCGCTTCCGGGCTGGCATAACGCAGGTATTCCTGATGCTTCTCCTGCGCCTCGCGTTCGGTGGGAGCGACGATCACCGAAATGCCCATAAAGATTTTCAAATCCTCGGGCAACCTGCCGGCCTCTTTCGCCGCCTGCCGCAGCCTGTCCACCTGTGCGCGCATCGCCTGTGGCGTGCTGCCATTAACAAAGGTGCACTCCGCATGGCGCGCGGCGAACTGGATGCCCCGTGCGGAACTTCCCGCCTGGAACAGCAACGGCGTGCGTTGCGGAGACGGCTGGGAAAGGTGATAACCCTCCACCTGATAAAATTCCCCGTGATGACGCACAGGATGAATTTTGCTGGCATCGGCATAGCGCCGCTGTTGACGGTCGGCCAGCACCGCGTCCTCTTCCCAGCTGCCTTCCCACAGCTGATAGCTGACGTCGAGAAACTCATCGGCCTGATCGTAGCGACGGTCATGCCCCAACAGTTCCGTCTGCCCCATGGCGCGGGCGGCGCTGTCGAGATAACCGGTGACGATATTCCAGCCCACCCGCCCGGCGGTCAGGTGATCGAGCGTCGAAAAGCGGCGGGCAAACGGATACGGCGCTTCGTAACTCAGGTTGGCAGTCAGACCAAAGCCGAGATGTTCGGTGACGCTGGCCATTGCCGACACCAGCATCAGCGGATCGTTGACCGGCAGCTGGATAGATTCGCTGGCGGTCAGGGCGATCCCCTGCTGATAGACGTCATACACGCCGAGAATATCGGCGATAAACAGCCCGTCAAACAGCCCTTTTTCGAGGATCTTCGCCAAATCCAGCCAGTAACTCAGGCTGTTAAATTCCGTGGAACGATCCTGAGGATGCGTCCACATGCCGTGATGAATATGCCCAACGCAGTTCATATTGAAGGCGTTTAACAGGATTTTTTTCGGCGCGTCCACAGCCCTATTCCCCATTGCCAATCTGCCAGATAAACGTCGGTTCGCGGCCATTAACCGCCCAGTCGCCGACGTTGCGGATTTTGTAAATCACCGGGTTGTGTGACGCCACGGTGCGCGCGTTACGCCAGTGACGATCCAGCGCCTTGCTGACGCGGGTGTCCGATGCGCCCAGCGCGTTAAACAGTTCGGTGGCGGCACGCGGGATCAGCTCGGTGGCAATCACCTGCGCTCTGGCAGCTTCCAGCTCCGCCTGCACGTTAGCCTGCTGGATCGCCTCTTCGCTGCCGCCCTGATGCTCGACGTCAAACGCCCGTTGCAGCGAATGGCCGGCACGCTGCACGGCGGACTCCACCGCCCATGCCCAGCTGTCGATCTGTCCGACCACCTGCAGCACCTGAACATCCTGCTTCACCAGCGGCGCGTTGCCGTGGCTGTAAATACGCTTACGCGCCGCCACGCCCTGCGCAGCATCGCGGCTGACCGCGCGGCCAATGCCGGCCAGCGTCGCCAGCAACACGTGCTGGTAAAACGCGGTCTGATAGCGGAAGCGCTCGCTGAAGTCATAGACGTGCGCCTGCTCCACTTCCGCCTCGTTAAAGCGCGTGGTGCCGCTGCCGGTCAGGCGCTGACCAAAGCCATCCCAGTCATCGTCGCGCTGGACCGCCGGTTGATGGGTGCTGACCAGCGCAATCACATCGCGGTCGTTGTCGGTGCGCTTTGCAAAGACATCGATCCAGTCGGCGTACAGCGTGCCGGTGCTGTAAAACTTCTCGCCGTTCAACCGCCAGCCGTTTTCGCCCGGCGACACCCGGGTTTTGATTTCGCCCAGCTTAAGGTTGCCGATTTCGCTCCAGCCGCTGCCGACCAGTTCACCGTCGGCAAACCGGCTGAACCACTGGCGACGCCCTTCGCTGTCGGGCTGATTCAGGCGATCTTCGACGAAGGCAAAATGGGCGCGCAGCGCCTGCGGCAGATTGGAGTCGGCTTCGGCCAGTTCGATCAGCAGCTGGAACAGCTGCGGCAGGCTGGCACCCAGTCCGCCCTGATCGACCGGGATGCGCAGGGTGCCGAATCCGGCCTGCTTCAGCCAGCGGATCGGCTCATCGGCCAGCGTCCGCTTATGTTCACGCGCGACCGCGCCTTCGGCAATCTGGTTGAAGATCGGGCGGAATCGGGCGGCCAGAATTTCGTAATCCGGGTAAGTGGCTTCAGACATGGTGTTCTCCAGTTTCGTGTTCGGTGTCAATGTCCTGACGGGTCGGTTCAAAGCGAATAATCAGCAGGAAGAAAATCGGGATAATGGCGGCCAGTGAAACAATCCAGAACATATTAGTGCCGTACGCCGCCTGCAGGATTGGCAGGATAAACAGCGCCAGCGCGCTGCCAATGCCCGACAGCGAGCGGCCAAAGCCGACGCCGGTGGCGCGAATATGGGTGGGATAAGAGAGCGCCGGATAGATCATCATCTGCGCGCCAGGGCCAAAGCCTTCGGCGAACAGCCACAGACCCAGCATCAGCATGGCAAACACCACCCCGGCGGTCGCTTCAGGATGGCCGACCAGCGCCAGCGAAATCAGCGCGATAAACTGCAGCGCAAAGCCGGCGATCGCCACATGCCGTGACGGGAATTTCCACGCCAGGCGCATGCCCAACAGGCCGCCGGTAAAGGCAAACAGTGCGTTAAGGCCGAGCGAGGCGGAGATGGTTTCAAACACGCCGGCGCCCAGGAACTGCGCCAGAATCGACGGCAGGAAGAAGGCAATCGCGGTGTATTCAAACGAGATACAGACGTTCATCACCGCGGTCACCACGGTGCGCTCCAGATAGGGTTTCTGGAACAGCACGCGGAAGCTGACCTTTGGCGGCGCTTTTTTCTCAACCGCCGGCTTTTCTGGCTCAGCCTCGTGGGCAACGATGCCGTAGGAATCGCGCAGGATACGCACCGCACCACTCAGATCGCCCTGATTGGCCGCCCACAGCGGCGATTCATTCATAAACTTGCTGCGCACGGCGATGATCAGCAGCGCAGGCACCGCGCCAAACAGCAGCGATGCGCGCCACAGCCAGTCCAGATGCTCTTTCGGCAGCAGGAAATAGAGGGCAAAAATGATAAAGAAACAGGCCGAGGACGCGGCGTACCACATCGGGCACCAGGCTGCCAGCCGCGAGGCTTTATTGCCCTTGCCGGTGAATTTAGAGAATTCCGCCAGGTAGGCCATCGCCACCGGCAAATCAATCCCGACGCCGACGCCCATCAGGAAACGCGCGCCGATCAGCACCCAGACGTTCGGTGCCAGGCCAGCTGCGATCGCCGACACCACAAAAAACAGCATGTCGGCCATAAATACCGAATAGCGGCCGTATTTATCGGTCAGCCAGCCGCCGACCAGGTTGCCGACGATGGTGCCGATCATGATCGACGAGGTCACCAGCCCGGTCAGGGTTGGCGTCAGCCCGAACTCTTTCACCACGTCATCAATCCCGTAGGACAGCGTGGTCAGATCGTAGGCATCGAGGAAGACGCCGCCCAGTGCCAGAAACACGATCCAGCGGGCGTAGCTGTTTTTACTGCTGCTGCTGTTAATGACGTTTGCCACGTCACTGACAGAGCTTATCGGTGTTGAATGCGGCGGCGGGAGTATCCGTTCGCCCTCAAGATTAATCGTGCTCATACTGGCCTCATCATTTTATTATTCGCGGGTGATGAGCTGTTTATAGAAGGATCTTGCGGCGGGGACAAACAACAAATAATCATTATAAAACCATAAAAATCAATAAGATATTCATGTTTTTTTGACAAGCAGAAAAACCGGATAAGCCAAAGGCCTATCCGGTGATTCAGGGTTAAAACGCGCGCGATTATTCTGCCGAAACAGGCACCAGCACACCTTTCACTAACGGGTCATTGGTCTCTTTCAGCCACTGCTGCAAGCGTGGGTCGGCAAAGGCCTTCTTCAGCTTGACGATGTTCTCGTCGTCCAGATACGGCGTGCCAATCACCAGCTGCGAGGCAAAGGTTTTCGGCGCGGGCGGGAAAAGGATCCCTTTCTCACGCGGGACTTTGCCGGCGTCAAACTGGGACACGTAGCCAATCGCCGCATCCACCGAGTTCAATGCGCGCGGCATGGTTAACAGGTCCAGCTCCTTGAACTTGAAATTATGCGGGTTGGTTTTGATGTCCTTAAGCTGCGCCATTCGCGGCTCCACCGCCGGATCCAGACCAATCAGGCCGATGCGTTGCAACAACCACAGCGCCTGGCCCTGATTGGCACCGTCATTGGGCACCACAATTTCCGCGCCTTCCGGTAAATCCTTAATCGAGCTATAGCGATCGGAGTAGATGCCAAACGCCCACTGGAAAATCGGCAGCGCCGGGGTTAAAGCAAACTTGTTGGCGTCGACCACCTGCTTTAACCACCACTGATGCTGATAGACGGTGGCGGCATACTGGCCGTTGGCCACCGTGCGGTCTGCCTGCACCGGATCCTGCAGGCCCACCGCTTCCAGCTTGATGCCGTAATCCGGCGCGATATGCTGACCGACGTACTGGATAATGCGCTCCTCACCGGCCATCGCCGGTTCAAAGTGGACTTTCAGCGTGTCGGTAAAGGTGACGGCGTCACTCTTTTTCGCCAGCAGATGCCAGGCCACGCCCGCCACGACAATCACTACCACCACGGCGACAACGCCCGGCCATTTTTTCTTTTTTCTGATTTCAAACTGGTGCTGCGACATGGTCAGGATCCCTGAGAAGGTTGAAGTGCGGCAACCAGGCGGTCGCCAGTAAACTGAATCAGTTGAATGGTGGCAATAAGCACCAGAATGGTGGCGATCATGATGTGGTTGTCGAAGCGCTGATAGCCGTAGACCACCGCCAGATAACCGATACCGCCTGCGCCGATGGTGCCGGCAATCGCCGAGTACTCAATCATCGAGATCAGGTTAAGCACGATAGCCGCAACGATGGCGGGCAAGGCTTCGCTGACCTGCGCCCGGCGGATGATTTGCCAGGTCGACCCGCCGGAGACCAGCCCCACGGCGGTGACGTCAGCCGGCAGCTCGCGCAGCGCCGTTTCCACCAGCCGGGCAAAGAACGGCGTACCGGCAACAATCATTGGGATCACCGCCGCAGGGATGCCGATGGTGGTACCCGTCAGCCAGAAGGTGAACGGAATGATCGCCGCCATCAGCACCAGAAACGGCAGTGAGCGTCCCATGTTCACTATCCAGCTCAGGCTGCGGTTCAGTGCCACATGCGGAAACAATCCGCGCTTTGAGGTGTTAAACAGCACGATGCCCAGCAGGCCGCCGAAGGTGACCACAAACAGCATCACGATGCCGACCATCAGCCAGGTTTCGCCGTAGGCCGGCAGCATCAGAGTGTGGATATCGCGCCACGGGGTGTCATGGCTCATGACGTCTGCGGGTTTCATCCGGCCTCCTGCAATGCGGGCTGGAGATCGAGGATCTCGGCATTGATACCCAGTTGATAAAGCTGCTGGATCAGCACCTGATGGCGGGGCCGCTGCGCGCCAAAGCGCACGGCGATGCGCATCCGCCCTGCCAGCCGCTCGCCCACCTGCTCAACGTGCGCCGCCAGCAGATCGATGTGCAGCTGATATTGCTGGCTAAGCTGGCTGATCCAGTCGGTGGCCAGCGGGCGATCGCCATAGGTCAGCTGCAGCAAAATATCCCCCGACGCCTCCAGCGGCTGCAGCGGAAACAGCCGTTGTCCCAGGCTCGACTGCGGGCTGGAGAGCAGATCGCTCAGGGTGCCCTGTTGCACCAGCCGACCGTCGCTGATTTCGGCCACCGCATCCGCCGCCCTGCGCACCACGTCCATTTCATGGGTGATCAAAATAATCGACAGGCCAAAGCGATCGCGCAGCTGTTTCAGCAATGCGAGGATTGAACTGGTGGCCTGCGGATCCAGCCCCGAAGTAGCTTCATCGGCCAGCAGCACCGACGGTTTCAGCGCCAGCGCGCGGGCAATCCCGACACGCTGGCGCTGGCCGCCGGACAGCTGCGCCGGAAAGGCGTTGGCTTTGTCGCTCAGGCCAACGCTGTCCAGCAGCTGCCCGACGTGGCGTTTGATTTCACCGGGCACCACGCCGAGCCACTCCAGCGGCAGCGCGATGTTTTCCCAGGCGGTTTTACGCTGCAACAGCGCTGACGACTGAAACACGGTGCCAATGGCCCGGCGTTTGGCGCGCAGCGCGTCACCCGACAGCTGCGACAGATCCTCGCCATTGACCCGGATGCTGCCCGACGAGGGTTTTTCCAGCAGGCTGATGCACTTCGCCAGCGTGGATTTTCCCGCGCCGCTCGGGCCGACCACGGCGGTGATCGACGCCGCTGGTACGGTCAGCGAGATGCCTTTCAACACCTCCACCGTTTTCCCGCCCGGCGCGGGATAGTGTTTTTTCAGCTCAGAAATTTCAATCATTGAGCACCTCACTCTCCGGCTGCGGCACGTCGCCCGACACGCGGCGATAGCCCACGCCAGGATGCGGCGCTGCAAGACGGTCGCCCTGACCAAACAGTTTTTCGCGCAGGGTGCCCGGCTGATAGTCCTTCTTGTAGACGCCGCGTTTTTGCAGCTCCGGGATCAGCAGCTCCACCACATCGGTGAAGGTTTCGTGAGTGACGGCGTAGGCGAGGTTAAAGCCATCGACATCGGTCTCTTCCACCCAGCTTTGCAGCTCGTCGGCCACGGTTTCGGCACTACCCACCAGCAGTGGGCCAAAGCCACCAATGCCCACCCAGTCGGCCAACGCCTGCACCGTCCACTGACGATCCGGATCGGCGGTGGAGAAGGTTTCCACCGCCGACTGGATGGCGTTGGTGTGCAGGTGTTTAAGCACCTGGTCCGGCTGATACTGACCAAAATCGATCCCGGTCCAGCCGGAGATCAGCGCCAGCGCGCCCTCGTAACTGACGTATTTTTTGTACTCTTCCCACTTCGCCTGCGCCGCCTGGTCGGTTTCCCCGACGATCACCGTTTGCAGGTTAAAAATCAGGATGCTGCGCGGATCGCGGCCAGCCTCCGCCGCGCGGCGACGAATATCCGCCACGGTTTTCTTCAGCAGCACTTTCGATGGCGCGGCAACAAACACGCACTCGGCATGCTCAGCAGCAAACTGCTTGCCCCGGCTGGAGGCTCCGGCCTGATACAGCACCGGCGTGCGCTGCGGTGACGGTTCGCACAGGTGAATGCCCGGCACCTGGAAGAAGGTACCCTGATGTTTAATCGGGTGGATTTTTGTCGGATCGCTGAAGATGCCGCGCACGCGGTCGCGCACCACCGCATCGTCTTCCCAGCTGCCTTCCAGCAGCTTGTACACCACCTGCAGATACTCGTCGGCATAGTCATAACGCGCATCGTGATCGGTCTGGCTCTGATGACCGATATTCTTTGCACCGCTCTCCAGATACGAGGTGACGATGTTCCAGCCGATGCGACCTTTGGTCAGGTGATCCAGCGTGGAAATGCGGCGGGCAAACGGATAAGGATGCTCAAAGGAGAGCGAGGCGGTCAGGCCAAAGCCGAGGTGTTCGGTGACTAACGCCATTGGGGTGATCAGCGCCAGCGGATCGTTAACCGGCACCTGGGTCGCGTTGCGGATCGCCGCATGGTTGTTGCCGTCCAGCACGTCATACACCCCCAGCACGTCGGCAATAAACAGCCCGTCGAACTTGCCTCTTTCCAGCAGGCGGGCCAAATCGGTCCAGTAGGCCAGATCCTTATATTCCCACGAGCGGTCGCGCGGGTGCGCCCACAGGCCGGGAGACTGGTGACCGACACAGTTCATATCAAAAGCGTTCAGGCGAATTTCACGTTGCGATGACATAGCAGACTCCATAGCAGGCACGGCAAGGGCTCGCCCTTCCGTTCCGGCAATCAGTAAAAGGATATTTTTTCAGGAAAAATCAGCGGTTCAGGAAGGGGGACATCGCTCGCCGTCGGACGGGGAAACGATCCCCAGCAGCTGCTGCGCCAGGGATTCGGCGTGTTCGGCAACCTGCGGTAAGCCCATTAATTCACCGAAGCGGCCGCGCGCGGCGGGCCCGACGACGTAAAGATGGGGATTGCTTTGGTCGTGGCGGTTCAGGGTGCGGGAATGGGCATCGACAGCGATCCCCAGCGCCAGCGGATCGGCCTTGATCAGCCCTTCCGTCGCCAACTGCTGTAGCAGCGGATTACTGCTTAACAGCGCGCCGTGGGCCGGGCCGGTGGTGACGATCAGCCGGTCGACCTGCACGCTGTCGGTGCTGGCCTCGCCGCGTCGCTTCAGGCTCAGGATCACCGTGTCATTATCGACCGTCACCTGTTGCAGGCTGGCGGCCAGCACCTGAAGGTGCCCGCTGTGCAGCAGTCGCGTCAGCACCGCGCTGACCTGCGGCGCAATGCGGTAGCGATGCACATCCCACCACGGCCGCAGATGGCGCAGAAAACTGCGCTGCTGGCTGAGCGGCAGCTGTTGCCACAGGCGTTGACCGTTGAGGCGAATATCGTCCAGCACCAGCTGCCACGGCTGCTGTTCGGCGGCGGCCAGACGGACTTCCTCACGGATGCGGCGCAACCAGCCGAGCGCCGTCGCGGCCTGCGGTTGCTGGTAATCCAGTGGTCGCGGCGCAAAGTCACCGGTGATATTCGGACGCGGCAGCTGACCCCGGCGGGAGAAGGCGACGATGCTGCCGCGATGTCCCTGACGGTGCAGCGAGGCGACCACGTCCGACATGGTTAAGCCGGAGCCGATAATGGCCACCCGATCGTCTTTAGCCACCTGGCTTAGCGCATCGGCCTGCCACGGATTGGCGATCAGCGCAGGATGCCCGGCCAGCGCCTGCTGAAGTTTTGCCGGCACCGCAGGCGGCGGATGGCTGACCGCCAGCACCACGTCATCCGCGCGGTATTTTTTGCCGGACGCCGTCAGCACCTCGCCGTTTTGCAGCGCTATCGCCCGATCCTGAATATGGCTCACCCGCACCGCCGAGGTGTTCAGCGCCTCGGCCAGCTTGCCTGCCACGTAAGCGCCAAACTGGCCGCGCTGCGGATAGACTTTGCCGTCCTGCCACAAGGCTTTGGCATCGATCTGAAAGGCGGCCGAGGCACGATACCAACGGTCAAAGTCCCCTTCTTCCGCCGCCGAAAGCTGCATCCTGGCCGCCGGCACGTTAATCCTGTGCGCCGGATCGGTGGTGCCATAGGCCACACCCTGAGCCAGCTGGGCGCGCGGTTCAATAATTGTCACCTCCAGCCCGGCGTGACCCAACCGCGCCAGGTGGACAGCCAGCGCCGTGCCGGTAAAGCCGCCGCCAATAATGACAATATGCCGATCGCTCATGACTCAGTTTCCCTGTTTGCCCGGACGGCGATCGCCACCGATGGTTTCGCCAAAGGGTCCGGTATTGATGGTGCGCTGGCGCTTCTCGGCATTGCTGGCCAGCGGCAGCAACGGCATCACCAGTTCCGCAAAGCGGTGCGCTTCTTCCAGATGAGGATAGCCCGAGAAGATAAAGTTTTTGATGCCCAGCGCCTGATATTCACGAATACGATCCGCCACCTGCTGCGGACTGCCTACCAGCGCCGTGCCCGCTCCGCCACGCACCAGGCCAACCCCGGCCCACAGGTTAGGCGCGATGCGCAGGCCGTCTTTGGAACCGCCGTGCAGCGCGCTCATGCGGGCCTGTCCGGTGGAATCCATCCGCGAGAAGATCTTCTGCGCGGCGGCGATGGTGTCATCATCAAGGTGGGCAATCAGCTTGTCGGCGGCGGCCCAGGCTTCTTCTTCGGTTTCCCGCACAATCACGTGCAGACGAATGCCGTAATCCAGCGTGCGGCCCCGCTCTTCAGCGCGCTGACGCACCACGGCGATTTTCTCCGCCACTTGCTCAACCGGTTCGCCCCAGGTCAGATAGGTGTCGATCTGGTTAGCGGCCACCTCCAGCGCTTCTTCTGAGGAACCGCCAAAGAACAGCGGCGGACCGTTTTCCTGCACCGGTGGGAACAGCACTTCAGCCCCTTCCACGCGGATATGCTCGCCGTGATAATCGACCTTCTCGCCCTTTAACAGGCGCGAATAGACGTCGAGGAACTCGCGGGTGACCTGGTATCGTTCGGCGTGGCTGAGGAAGATGCCGTCGCCCTTGTTTTCTACCGGATCGCCGCCGGTCACCACGTTGATCAGCAGACGCCCTTCCGACAGGCGATCCAGCGTGGCGGCCATCCGCGCGGCCAGGCTCGGCGGCTGTAAGCCGGGACGCACCGCGACCAGATAGCGCAGCCGTTTGGTGATCGGCGCCAGCGCGGAGGCCACTAACCAGGAATCCTCGCAGCTTTTGCCGGTGGGGATCAGTACGCCGTAATACCCCAGATTGTCGGCGGCGAGCGCCACCTGCTGCAGGTACGGCAGATCGACGGCTCTTCCGCCTTCGGTGGTGCCGAGATAACGGCCATCGCCGTGGGTCGGTAAAAACCAAAATACGTTGAGATTGTCCTGCGCTGCGTCGCTCATTATCCGTTTCCTATATAACGATATCTGAATTTATTGTATTGATTATTCTCGTTTGGTTATAAAGACCATAGCAGGAACCATGCCACAATTTAATCCTGCCATTGTTATTATTTTTCAATGGGTTAGATTTTAAGATCCCCGTCCCTTTTTGCTGCAAATGCAACAGCCACTGATGACCGTCTGCTGCATTTGCAGCAAACCGGCCGGTCACCCCCTCGTTATCGCCCGCGTCTGAAGGTATGGTTTCCGTTCCGCTTAATGTGAGGGATCCCCGATGCAAACCCACGGCCCGGTGTTAATTGATCCTGCTTCTATTGCCTTCCAGAGCGTTCTGGACCGCCTGGCGCCGACCGACGCCACGGTGCTGATCGTCGGGGAAACCGGCACCGGCAAAGAGGTGGTGGCGCGCTATCTGCATCATCACAGCCCGCGACGCGACCGGCCGTTCCTGGCGGTTAACTGCGGTGCGCTGACCGAAAGCCTCGCCGAATCCGAACTGTTCGGTCATGAGAAAGGCGCCTTTACCGGCGCGGCAGATCGTCATCAGGGCTGGTTTGAAGCGGCGGAAGGCGGCACGCTGCTGCTGGATGAAATCGGCGAGCTGAGCCTGCCGTTGCAGGTGAAGCTGCTGCGGGTGTTGCAGGAGCGCGAAGTGACGCGGGTGGGATCGCGTCGCCCGGTAAAGGTCAACGTTCGGGTGGTGGCGGCCACCCATGTGGATCTGGCGCATGCCATTCGTGAACGTCGTTTCCGTGAAGACCTCTATTACCGGCTAAATGTCGCGGCGGTGGCGCTGCCGCCGTTACGCCAGCGGCGGGAAGATATTCCGCTGCTGGCCGATCACTTTTTAACGCTGTATGCCCGGCGGCTGGGCCGTCCGCAGCTGCGCCTCAGTGAGGAAGCGCTGGGCACGCTAATGGATTATGCCTGGCCGGGCAATATCCGCGAGCTGGAAAACACCCTGCACAATGCGGTGCTGTTGAGCAGAGAGCCGCTGATTACGCCGCAGCAGCTGCGGCTCAGCGCCGCCAATCTGACCTCGCTGCCCCATGATGACGATTCGCTGGATGCGTTCTTACGCCAGCAGCTGGTGGAAAATGACAGCCCGCTTTATCAGCGGGTGCTGGATTCGCTGGTGCGCAATGCCTTTGAACTGAGCCAGGGCAACCAGCTGCAAACTGCCACCCTGTTGGGCATCAGCCGCAATACTCTACGCACCCATCTTGGCCATCTGGGCCTGATTAAAGCCCGCCGCAGTGTGGCCGGCGCGACAGGCAAAACCCCGAACGAATCGGGCAGCAGCGAGCGCGAACTGCGGATTGGTTACCAGAAGTTTGGCAATCTGGGGATTTTGAAAGTGCGGCAGACGCTGGAAACGCAGTTTGCCGATCATGGCGTCAGCGTGCTGTGGAGCGAGTTCCCCGCCGGTCCGCAGTTGCTGCACGCGCTGACCAACGGTGAGATCGATTTTGGCACCACCGGCGAGGTGCCGCCGCTGTTCGCCCAGGCCAGCAACAGTCCGCTGCTGTATGTCGCCTGGGAACCCGCCGCGCCGCAAAGCGTGGCGCTGCTGGTGGCGCACGACAGCCCGGTGCAGACGCCGGCCGATTTACGCGGCAAGCGCATCGCGGTGAATAAAGGCTCCAACGTCCATTACCTGTTGCTGCAAATTCTTGATGAGGCGGGCCTGACGCTGGACGACGTGCGCGTGGTCTATGCCCCGCCGAAATATCCGCTGACCCCCAGCGATCATCATGCGGTCGATGCCTGGATGATGTGGGACCCGCTGCTGAGCGATGCCGAACACGGCGAGCAGCTGCGGGTGATCGCCAACGGCGTTGGCCGGGTGAACAACCATCAGTTCTATCTGGCGCATCGCGACTTTGTCGGGCATTCCGCCGATTTGCTGGACACGCTGATGTCGGCCCTGGAACACACCGGACAGTATATCGAGGCACACCGCGATGAGGCCGCCGCGCTGCTCTCCGCCGAGCTCGGGCTGTCCACCGCGTCCCTCGGCCATGCGCTGGCGCGCCGCAGCCATCAGCCCCGGCGCATGGATTTGACCATTATTCGCCAGCAGCAGGCGATTGCGGATCGCTTCTACGCCCTTGGCCTGCTTTCCCGCGCGATCAAGGTGCGTGAGGCGGTCTGGCCATAATTTTTTCAGCTAAGCAAAGCAATTTTACTCGTTAAGCCGTTTTCGCGCGGTTTGCTATGTTGCTGAAACACCACTTAAAACACTGGGATTAAAGATGAAAAAAATCGTATTGAGCGGCCTGATTGCCGCCGCACTCAGCGCCTCGGCGTTTAATGCCATGGCAGAAACGGCTCCTAAGCAGGTCACTATCGGTTTCCAGAAAGCCAATATTTTTGCGCTGCTGAAGTATCGCGGCACGCTGGATACTGAATTCAAAAAACAGGGCATCGCGGTGAAGTGGGTCGAATTTCCGGCCGGCCCGCAGATGCTGGAAGGGCTGAACGTCGGCAGTATCGATCTGGCCGCCACCGGCGATGCGCCACCGACCTTCGCCCAGGCGGCGCAGGCCGACCTGGTGTATCTGGCGCACTCGCCCGCTAATCCCAAAACCGAAGCGATTGTGGTACCGGAAAACTCAGACATCAAAACCGTGGCCGATCTGAAAGGCAAACGCGTGGCGCTGAATAAAGGCTCCGACGTTAACTATCTGCTGGTCAGCGCGCTGGAAAATGCCGGATTAAGCTACAAGGACGTGAAGGCCATTTACCTGCCGCCTGCCGATGCGCGTGCCGCCTTCCAGCGTGGCGCGGTCGATGCCTGGGTGATTTGGGATCCCTACTACGCGGAAGTGGAAACCAATGCCAAAGCCCGTTTGATCAAAAATGCCGAAGGGCTGGTGCCGCATTACACCTTCTATCTCTCCAGCCGTAAGTTTGCCGATACCTATCCGCAGACCGCCAAACAGGTGGTCGATCAGCTCGGCACGCTGAGCGACTGGGCCAACAAAAACCCGGAAGAGGCAGCCAAAATACTGTCAACGTCGACCGGTTTGCCGCAGCCGATCTGGCAGCGGGCGATTGCCAGAATGCCGTTTGGCGCAGAGCGAATGACGCCGGAAGTGTTTAAGGAACAGCAGGCGCTGGCAGATAAGTTTACCCAGATTGGCCTGCTGCCGGTGAAGGTTAACGTTGCCAGCGCAACCTGGTCGCTGGATAAGAAATAATGTTGATGTAATGGCAAAAAGGGCAATCAGCTGATTGCCCTTTTTTATGGGCTGGGGTGACTCAGGCGATCGCTTCCGCCTGGCGATTCAGCGCGGCCGCCTGCAGCTGTTCAACGCTGAGGGCGGGATCGAACAGGCCGGTGGAGAGGTAGGTCAGGCCGCTGTCCGCGAGGATCGCCACAATCCGCTTGCCGGCATATTCCGGCCGCCGGGCAACCTCGCGCGCGGCATACAGCACCGCACCCGAGGACTCACCCACCAGGATGCCATCCGACAAGGCGACTTCCCTCGCCGTCTGCACCGCCTGCCAGCTCTCCACCGCAATCGCTTCATCGCACAAACCGCGATCGAGCGTCAGTGGCACCCGCTCCGGGGGCACCTCGCTGAAGGCATGCACGCCGGTGATCTCGCGGGTGTCCGGGTTGTCCTTGTCCGGGATGCTGAAGCGGCCGGGCTCGACGGCGATCAGTGTGATCTGCGGGTTAAGCTGCTTAAGATAGCGTCCCGCCCCTGACAGCGTGCCGCCGGTGCCGACGGACGCGATCAGCACGTCAACCTGCCCTCCGGCCTGTTGCCAGATTTCCGGCCCGGTATTGTGGAAATGGGCCTGCGGATTGGCCGGGTTTTCCAACTGGCAGGTGAAGCAGATATTCGGCTCTTTCAGGATCACGTTATCGGCCAGCCAGCGGGCGGCAGCCACAAAGTCGCCGTCACTCGCTTCGATCACCTTGTCGAAGCCGGGCACCGCGCTAAACGGGATGATTTCCGCACCAAAGGCGTTGAGGATGGCAAAACGTTCGGCGCTAAGTTTGTCATGCAGATAGACGCGAAACTTATAGCCTTTGGCCGCGGCAATCGCGGCCAGGCCAATGCCGGTATTGCCGCTGGTGGTGTCGACCAGCGTCATGCCCGGCCTGAGCTTGCCGCTGCGCTCCGCCGCTTCGATCATCGCCAGCGCGGTGCGATCTTTGATGCTGTGATTGGGATTAAAATATTCCAGCTTGGCGACCAGATCGGCAGTCAGTTGATGCTGTTGGGAAAAGCGGGTGAGGCGTAATAGCGGGGTCTGACCTACCAGTTCGGTAATGCCATTATGTATTGTCATCATGCGCTCCAGTCAGGCGGGTTAAGCAATCTACTGGCAAATATTCCGCTTATCGTCTGAAAGGTAAATTAAGAAATAGCGCAAAGGTTTCCAGAGAAATAACTAAGTCCGCCAAGCATAACGCCTCGATGTGAAAAAGGCCGGTTTCCCGGCCTTTGCATAAACAAAACCTGGAATCAGTTATTCACCGGAATAACGGCACCTTTATATTTGGTGCGGATCCAGTCCTGAATTTGTTTCGAATGCAGCACGGTGACCAGCGCTTTTATATCCGGCTTGTTTTCATCGCCACGGTGCACGGTGATGATATTGGCGTACGGGTTATTTTCACCGCTTTCAACGGCAATCGGATCTTTTACCGGATTAAGGCCAGCATCAATGGCGTAGTTGGCGTTAATCACCACCGCATCGCCTTCGTCATTGTTGTACATCTGCGGCAGCAGCGCGCCTTCGACGTTAGCAATAAACTGCAGGTGTTTTGGGTTCTCAACCACGTCGCTGATGCGCGCGTCCACTTTGCTGACGCCAGGCTTCAGCTTAATCACGCCTGCCTTCTCAAAGATTGACAGGATACGGCCCTCTTCCGCCACCGCATCACGCATGATCACTTTGCCGTTCTGTGGCAGATCCTTCAGCGATTTGTATTTCTTCGAGTAAATGCCAATGGGCTCGATATGGATTGCGCCAGCGCTGACAAAATCATAGGTCTTGTCGTCGGCATGGTCTTTCAGCACGCTGTTCAGATACGGCACGTGCTGGAAGTAGTTAGCGTCGATATCACGGCTGGCCAGCGCGGTATTTGGCAGGATGTAGTCCTGGAAAGGTTTGATTTCCAGATCGATGCCCTGCTTCGCCAGGATTGGCTTGGCCTGCTCCAGAATTTCAGCATGCGGTACGTTGGACGCGCCAACGGTCAGCGTATCAGCCCATGCGCTCAGACTCATCGCAGCCAGAGTGGCAGCAGCCAGCAGTGTCAGTGTTTTTTTCACAGTAAATCCCCTAAAAGTTAACGTTTATCGAGCCGTGTGGTCACGAGATCACCTACGAACTGGATGATAAAAACAATCACCAGAATCATTGCCGTCGCCACCAGCGTCACATCGCCGTGGTTACGTTGAAAACCTTCCAGATACGCCAGATTGCCGAGGCCACCTGCGCCAATCACCCCGGCCATCGCGCTGTAACTGACCAGCGCAATCAGCGTAACGGTGATGCCCGACACCAGGGCTGGCGAGGATTCCGCCAGCAGCACGCGGAAAATCAAGGTGCTGATGCGCGCGCCCATCGAACGCGAGGCTTCAATCACCCCTTTATCAACTTCGCGCAGGCCGATTTCCACCAGCCGCGCGTAGAACGGCGCCGCCCCGACAATCAGCGCCGGCAGGGCCGCATCCGCGCCCAAAATGGTGCCGATCAGCTTTTTGGTGAACGGGATCAGCAGCACAATCAGAATGATGAACGGGATCGAGCGGAAGACGTTGACCAGCACCGAGATCAGCGCATAGATCGCCCGGTTCTGGAACAGGCCGCCGCGCGCGGTCAGGAACAGCGCCAGCCCGAGTACAATTCCCAGCACAAAGGTCGCCACGCCGGAAATCGCGGTCATATACAGGGTTTCGCCGGTCGCAGCCCACAGCTGGTCCAGTTTCAAATGCGGAAAGAGGGACTCAATCATTGGCGACCACCTCGGTTGTAATGCCATGCGCGTGCAGGTCCTGCAGAATGTTCTCCAACTGGCTGCGGTTTGCGTTGACCTGTAACCACAGTTCGCCAAAGGTGCCGTTGCTGGTTTGCGTCATCTTGCCGTGCAGGATGTTGAACGGCAGAGCATATTTCAGCGTCAGTTCGCCGACAATCGGCTGGCGGGTGCTCTGACCGATAAAGGTCAGCTTCAGCACGCTGCCGCCCGTCTCATCAACCAGCTCAGCATTGAACGGCGTGTCTGCGCGGCTGTACTCGCTGGTTTGTTTAACGAACTGGCGGGTGATCGGCTGTTGCGGATGGGTAAAGACCGACAGCACCTCGCCCTCTTCGACGATGCGACCGTCTTCCATCACCGCCACGCGATGGCAGATTTTGCGCACCACGTGCATCTCGTGGGTGATCAGCACGATGGTCAGCTTCAGCTTGCGGTTGATATCCAGCAGCAGATCGAGGATGGCATCGGTGGTTTGCGGATCGAGCGCCGAAGTGGCTTCGTCACACAGCAGCACTTCGGGATTGTTGGCCAGCGCGCGGGCAATGCCGACACGCTGCTTCTGCCCGCCGCTGAGGTTGGCCGGATAGGTCGACTCTTTGCCGGTCAGCCCCACCAGCTCAATCAGCTCTTTGACCCGCGTCTGGATCGCCGCTTTCGGCGCGCCGGCAATTTGCAGCGAAAAAGCGATGTTTTCGCTGACGGTGCGCGACCACAGCAAATTAAAGTGCTGGAACACCATGCTGATTTTCAGCCGCGCCGCGCGCAAAGCTTCGCCTTTTGCCTGGGCAATATCCTGCCCGGCAATGGTCACGCTGCCCGACGTGGGTTTTTCCAGCCCGTTAAGCAGACGGATCAGCGTACTTTTTCCCGCGCCGCTGTAGCCAATAATGCCGTAGATCTGCCCCTGTTCAACCTGAAGGCTGACATCGTCGACGGCCCTGATCGGACCCGCCGTGCCTTTGAAGGTCTTGAATACGTTGCGTAAAACTATCATCTGTTGCCTGTCTGTCTGCGTCGATTGAATCGCTTATTAAATGAACTGATTGTTTTTGCTGCATTATTGATAAAACTTATGACACGGGATAGTAGGCAGAGCCGATATGACTGGAAAGGACTTAAACGGAATGTCTTATAGCTAAAATGAATATGTCGTTACGGCGTCTGGATAGTGCGCGTTATTCAGGTCAAACCCGCTCGGGTGGTATGGCGTCAGCATAGTGCGCATTATTCAGGTCAAACCCGCTCGGGTGGTACGGCGGCAGCATAGTGCGCATTATCCGGGGCGCCGTGAATCCATCCCTGGAGGCTTGGCTGCCGCATCCCTGCGGCATACACCCGGCTAATGCGCACTATGCCGCCACCCTAAAACACTGGAGCCGTTGATGGGATTGGTGGACGCGCAGGTCAAAATCAAATGGGTTTTAGGGGGCTCCCGAGGTGAATTTCAGAGGTGAACTCAGAGGATTTTGACGTGTGCGTCCACAATCAACCCTACGACACTGAAGCCTGAGGGAAGGGAGAGAGGGGGGAAAAGCAAAGCATCGGCGACAGGGATGTCGCCGCTGAGCCCCCAGGGATGGGTTTACGGCGTCTTTGCGTTCACCCCTCTCTCCCTGACCCTGCCACCGAAACATACAGACGATTTCCACTCAGTATATTCGGGCTGAAGCAGTCTTTGTGCAGCTTCAGCCCACAATAAGACTGCCGTACCGTCAATCCCGCCTATATTCGCCTGCCGATTAACCTTAGATGATTTCCTTGGTTCACCCCGCTCCTGCTAAGGCCTGATATTTAACGTCACTTCCCTGAAAATATTGACGTTAAAGGATCCCACTATGCCACACACTTTCCGCCCTGAGGCGCTGGCTCGTCCGCTGGCTTTAAGCATTGCCCTTGCCCTGTTTGGTGGAAACGCCGTTGCGGCGGATTCGCCGGTTAAAGGCGGCACGCTGATTTATCTGGAGCAGCAGGCGCACACAAACCTGTATCCCCCGGCGGGCGGTTTTTACCCTAACGGCGGCATCCTGAATCAGATTACCGACAAGTTGACCTGGCAAAATCCGGAAACCCTCAAGGTTGAACCCTGGATTGCCCAGAGCTGGACAACTAACGCCGATAAAACCGAATACACCTTCAAACTCCATCCCGGCGTGACCTTCTCCGACGGCACGCCGCTGGATGCCAATGCGGTCGCCAAGAACTTCGACACCTACGGATTGGGTAATAAAGCCCTGCGCCTGCCGGTTTCAGAAGTGATTAACAATTATGATCATAGCGAAGTGGTCGATCCGCTGACCGTGAAGTTCTATTTCAAAAAATCGTCCCCCGGCTTCCTGCAAGGCACCGCCACCATCGGTTCAGGACTGGTGTCACTCAGCACCCTGGCGCGCAGCTTCGATCAGCTGGGCGATGCCCGCCATATCATCGGCTCCGGCCCGTTTGTGGTCAGCGATGAGAAGCTGGGTCGTGAGGTCGATCTGGTCGCCCGTAAGGATTACCAGTGGGGACCGGCAAACATCTCTCAGCAAGGCCCGGCGAACCTCGACGGCATCAAGATTATTGTGACGCCTGAGGATAGCGTGCGCATCGGCGCGTTGCTGGCCGGTCAGGCGGATTTCATCCGCCAGGTGCAGGCCTACGACGAGAAGCAGGCTAAAGAGCAAAACTTCCCGATTTATGCCGCACCCACCCGTGGCGTCAACGACAGCCTGAGCTTCCGTCCTGATAACCCGCTGGTCAGCGATCTGCGCGTGCGTCAGGCCCTGCTGACTGCCACCAACTCGAAGCAGGTGGTGGAAACGCTGTTCTCCCCTAACTATCCGCAGGCCACTTCGGTGATTGCTACCACCGCCGCAGGCTACGTCAACCTTGCCGACAAGCTGACCTTCGATCAGGCGAAAGCCAAAAGCTTGCTGGATGAAGCGGGCTGGAAACCGGGCGCCAACGGCATCCGCGAGAAAGACGGCAAGTCGCTATCACTGACCGTTTACGAGTCCCTGCCGCAGCCACAGAACAAAGAGGTGCTGCAGCTGATTGCTCAGCAGTGGCGTCAGGTCGGTGTGGAACTGAAAGTGAAGGCGGGTGATGCAGGCAGCAAAACGCTGGACAGCCTTGACCCGCTGAAAACGCCGTTGAACGTCACCGAAGTGGGCCGTGCCGATCCGGACGTGATCAAAAGTAGCTTCTATCCGGCCAACCGCGATGCGCTGCTGCAAAAAGGCGGATCGAGTGACAAGGTGAAAAGCTTCCGGGATGACAAGCTGAATCAGCTGCTGGTGAATATTTCTGCCGAGATCGCCCCTGCCAAACGTCTGCAGCTGACCGGCGATGTGCAACGCTACCTGCTGGAGCAGGCTTACGTGATCCCGATTTTCGAAGAGCCGCAGGTGTTTGCCGGCGCGCCATGGCTTAAGGGCGTGAAGTTCGAAGCGGTCGGCCGTCCTGCGCTGTACAGCGCCTGGCTTGAAAAGCATTAAGGAGATCTGAATGCGCCATTATCTGCTGTATCGGGTTGGGCATGGGGTGCTGGTGCTGTGGGCAGCGTTTACGCTCTCCTTTGTGCTGCTGCAGGTACTGCCCGGCGATGCGATCCTGATTAAGTTTCAGAACCCGGATTTGGGGCTGAGCCCGCAACAGATCGCCGAGATGCGGCAGGCCTATGGCGCAGACAGTCCGTTGTGGCAGCAGTATCTGCATACCCTCGGCGCGATGCTGCAAGGCGATTTTGGCTATTCGGTGCAGGCCGGCGTGCCGGTCAGCGAACAGTTGCAGAGTAATCTGCCAGAGACGCTGCGCCTGGCCGGCTGCGGTTTTGTGCTGGCGGTGGTGCTGGCATTTGTGCTGGCCGCGTTGTCGCGCATTCCGGCGCTACGGGGCTTGCGAAACCTGCTGCAATCGGTGCCGGTGCTGTTTATCTCCATCCCGACCTTCTGGCTGGGTATCGCGTTAATTCAGTTGTTCTCTTTCCAGTTGCGCTGGATACCGGTGATCAACCCTTCCCCGCTACAGGGCCTGATTCTGCCGGTGATCACCGTGGCAATCCCGATTTCCGCCCCGCTGGCGCAAATCCTGTTACGCAGCATCGACGAGGTGGCAACCCGGCCGTTTGTGGCGGTGGTTCGCGCCAAAGGCGCCAGCGAAAGCTGGGTGTTGTGGCGGCACGTGCTGCGTAACGCCATGCTACCGGTGCTGACCGTGGCCGGACTGCTGCTGGGCGAGCTGATCGCCGGTGCGTTGATCACCGAAACGGTGTTTGGTTTGGGTGGCCTTGGCCAGTTAACGCAACAGGCGGTGAATAATCAGGATGTCGCGGTATTACAGGCGGTGGTGATGATTTCGGCGCTGGGCTTTGTGCTGATTAACATGCTGGTCGATCTGTTAATGCCGCTGTTCGATCCCCGTCTGCAAACCGTGACCAGAGGTGCCGTATGAGCCTTGTTGATTTTGCCACCGCGCGGCAAAAGCCCACGCCAACCCGTCAGGCCTGGAATGTTCAGCCCGGTCTGTGGCTGGCGTGGTTAGTGATGCTGCTGGCGGCCATCGCCGCGCTGTTTCCCGCTTTACTGACGCCATACAGCGCGGTCGAAGGGATTGCCGGCGCGCAGCGTCTGGCCCCGCAGGCCGGACACTGGCTGGGAACCGATCAGCTGGGTCGTGACGTTTTTGCCCGCATTGTCTATGGCGCGTCGCACTCGTTGTCCGCCGCGCTGCTGGCGGTGGCCATGGGCGGGATTTTTGGCACCGCGCTGGGCGTGCTGGCCGGTGCGGTAGGCGGTAAAACCGAGTCGGTAGCGATGCGCGCGGTTGATGTGCTGCTGTCGATACCCTCGCTGCTGCTGTCGTTAAGCGTGCTGATCCTGCTGGGCTTTGGCACCCTTAACGCGGCAACGGCGGTGGGGATTGCCTCTATCGCCAGCTTTGCCCGCCTGGCGCGCGGTGAAGTGGTGCGCATTCGCCACAGTGATTACGTCGAGGCGGCGTTTGGCAGCGGCGGACGCTTTTTGTCAGTGCTGTGGCGCCATATTTTACCCAACGCGCTGGCCCCGGTCATTGCCTATGGCGCGCTACAGTTTGGTCAGGCGATCCTCGCCCTTTCTACCCTGAGTTTCCTCGGCTACGGCACCCCGCCGCCGGCCCCGGAATGGGGATTGCTGATCGCCGAAGGCCGCAACTATCTGGCCACCGCCTGGTGGCTGACCACCTTCCCCGGTCTGGTGGTGGTGTTCGTGGTGCTGGCGGCCAACCGCATCAGCCAGCAACTTTCAGGAGGCCGGAAATGAGTTCGCAACCCGAGTTACTGCTCAACGTTGAGCAACTGAGCCTGAGCTATCGCACTGGCGCAGCCTGGAAAGAGGTGGTGCATCAGGTCAGTTTCCAGCTTAACAAAGGGGAAATGGTGGCGCTGGTCGGCGAATCCGGCTCCGGTAAAACCACCACCGCGCAGGCGATTATTGGCCTGCTGGCGGAAAATGGCCGTCGCGACGGGGGTCGTATCCTGTTGAACGGCGAAGATATCAGCCAGTGGTCGTCGCGACGGATGGACAGCGTTCGCGGCGCGCGTATCAGCCTGGTGCCGCAGGATCCGGGCAACTCGCTTAATCCGGTGAAAACCATTGGCGATCAGGTGGAGGAGATTTTACGTCTGCATCGCGTCTCTGACCGCGCCGGACGCAAACAGCAGGCGATCGAGCTGCTGACCCGCGTCGGGCTCAGCCATCCAGAGCAGCGCGTTAACCAGTATCCTCATCAGCTGTCAGGCGGCATGAAACAGCGCGTGCTGATTGCCATCGCCCTGGCGCTGAAACCGGACATTATTATTGCCGACGAGCCGACCAGCGCGCTGGATGTCACCGTACAGAAGCGCATTCTCGACCTGCTGGATCATTTACGCCGTGAGTCCGGCACCGCCGTGCTGTTTGTCACCCATGACCTGGCGCTGGCCGCCGAGCGCGCCGACCGCATTATTGTGTTCCGCAATGGTGAGATTCAGGAACAGGGCGCGACCTCGCAGGTGATCGGTGCGCCAAAACAGGCTTATACCCGCCAGTTGCTTGCCGATGCCCTGCCGCGTCCGCGCCAACCTGACCCCGCCAGCCCGCGTTCATTCTCGACTCCGGCGATTCAGGCCTCGCGCATCAGCAAGGGTTTCGCGCTGGGGAAAAGCCAACGGTTACAGGCGCTGAACGAGGTCAGTTTTGCCGTGGCCCGTGGCACCACCCACGCTATCGTCGGCGAGTCGGGTTCGGGCAAAACCACGCTGGCGAGGATCCTGCTGGGATTTGAGTCGTCGGACGCTGGCCGCATAACCCTCGACGGTATCGTGGTCAACGGCCTGCAGGGCGAATCATTACGCCAGCTGCGACGCCGCATCCAGTTTGTTTACCAAAACCCGTTCGCGTCACTCGATCCGCGGCAAACGCTGTTTCGCATTATTGAAGAGCCGCTGCTGAATTTTGACCGGCTCAGCCGCGACGAACGCCGCCAGCGGGTGGAAGCGGTGACGCAGAAGGTGGCGCTGCCGCTCGATATCCTGTCGCGCAGCGCGCGGGAACTCTCCGGCGGCCAACGTCAACGCGTGGCGCTGGCCCGGGCGCTGATCCTGCAACCGTCGATTCTGGTGCTGGATGAAGCCACCTCGGCGCTCGACGTCACGGTGCAGGCGCAGATCCTCGCCCTGCTGCAACAGTTGCAGGCAGAACAGGGCCTGACCTACCTGTTTATTACCCACGATTTGGCTACCGTGCAGCAGATTGCTGACACCCTGACCGTGCTGAAGGCCGGTGAAGTGGTGGAATCTGGTGACGTTGTCACGATTTATAAGGCACCGCAACACGCTTATACCCGCGAGCTGCTGGCCGCGATCCCTGTTTATTCCCCGCCGGTTAAGGAGTTTTCATGACCGCTAAACGTATCGGCTTTTTCACCCGCCTGCTGGATAAGGTCCCGGCCAGCGCGCGCTACCGCCTGGCCACCGAGCAGATCCAGCACGCTGAGCGGCTGGGATTCGACAGTGCCTGGATAGCCCAGCACCATTTCCATGAAAACGAAGGCGGTTTGCCTTCGCCGCTGCTGTTTCTGGCGCATGTTGCGGCCCATACCCAGCGCATCCGTCTGGGTACGGCGATTATCACGCTGCCGATGGAAAATGCCCTGCGCGTGGCGGAAGATGCCGCAGTGCTGGATTTGCTGGCCGAAGGTCGACTGGAGATTGGACTGGGTTCCGGCGGCACACCAACCTCGTTCCTGCCGTTTGGCCTGACCTTCGAACAACGCGGTGCGGTGTTTGGAGAACATCTGCACACGCTGCTCAGTGCCTGGCGTGGCGACTCGCTCAGCCATCCCGATAATCACCTGTATCCCCCGGCGCCGCAGCTGGCGGACCGCGTGTGGATTGCCACCTTCTCGGTGGAAGGCGCAGTACGCGCGGCGAAAAGTGGGCATGGACTGATGCTGTCACGCACCCAGCCTCGCCCGGCTGACCAGCCCAATCTGCCGCTGGATGCGCTGCAAAACCCGATGATCGATGCCTATCTCGACGCCCTTCCGGCCGGCGTTGAGCCGAGGATCCTCGCGTCCCGCACCGCCTTTGTTGCCGACTCCGATCACTACGCCCGCAAGCTGGCAGAGCCGGGTATTCGTGCCCAGGTCACCCAGTTTGTGGCCTCCGGTCAGCCGCTGCGCGGCGACAGTTTTGACGACTATTTACGCCAGGTTGACGCCCATGTCGGCAACGTGGAACGGGTCACCGCATCGCTGTTGCAGGACAGCGTGCTGCCCCGCGTCACCGATATCTCTTTCCAGGTTCATTCGGTTGAACCGCCGCACGCCGACACGTTGCGCTCTGTTGAGCTGATTGCTGAGCACATTGCGCCACTGCTAAGAACCCTGAAACCTTAACCGGAGATGATGATGACCACTGCAACGGATTTACTGGCTTCGCTGGCGGATATCGCGCCGGATTCTGAGCTTGCCCAGGCCCGCAACACGCGGGAAGCGGCAACCCGCCACGCGCAAGGCAGCTATGAGGTGATCTTTAGCCAGCAGGATGCCGATTTCCCGCTGGCTGAACGTTTCGCCCTGGCGGCACGGGTGGCGGAATGGAATGCGCAGCCCACTTTACAGGCGCATTACCAGCCGCAGGCTGGCGCACTGGATAACAGCCCCCGTCATGAGCTGGCGTTAGCCTGGGCGCACCGTCTGACCTTCGAGCCGGTCAGCGCCACGCCTGAACATCTGCAGGCCTTACAGGCGGCGGGCTGGACCGCGCGCGGCATCGTGACACTGTCACAGTTAGTGGCCTTTATTAACTTCCAGAGTCGCCTGCTGGCCGGCTTACAGCTGTTGCAGGGCCACGCCTCAACCGCCACCGCACTGCCGGTGGTGGCAGGTGTCTGGCATCAGGCGGCCACCACCGCCAGTGGCAAAACCGCGCTGACCGCCTTCACCCAGCAGGACCTCGGCTGGGAACCCTGGCTGGCCGCCAAACCGCTGACGGAATTCACGGATGAAGAGAAACAGGTGCTGGCGAAGTTTGGTCATAGCGACTCCGATTATTTCCGCCTGCTGGCGCGGAATTTACCGGTGCTGGAACAGCGCACGCTGACGGATAAAGGCATTTTCTTCACCTCCGGCGGCCTGCCACGCGCCGACCGCGAACTGGCGGCTGCGGTGGTCAGTAAGGTTAACGGCTGCATCTTCTGCGCCTCGGTACACGCCCGCAAAGCCAGCCAGCTGTCGAAAGATTTCGATTCGGTCGAAAAACTGATTGGCGTCGCCCCCGGCGGCAAGCTGTCCGCAGGCCAGTCCGCGCGTTGGGCGGCCATTATCGATTTCTCCGCTGCCCTGTCCGTGACGCCGCAACAGGCCACGCTGGGACAGATTGTCGCGTTGCAGCAGCAGGGTCTGGATACCCTGGCGCTGCTGGATGTGATCCAGTCCAGCGCCTTTTTCGCCTGGGCCAACCGTCTGATGCTGACGCTGGGCGAACCCTTTATCCCTTCTGACGTATAAGGAGCCGTATGACTTCGTTACCCTCCAGCCAACTGGTGCAATGGCGCCGTGAGTTGCATCAATATCCGGAGCTGTCGAATCAGGAATTCGCCACCACGGAACGGATTACCGCGTGGCTGAAGCAAGGCAATATCCGCCTGCTGCCGTACGATCTGAAAACCGGCGTGGTGGCTGAAATCGGCCAGGGCGAACCGCTGATTGCCCTCCGGGCCGATATTGATGCGCTGCCGATTGATGAAGCGGTGAATCATCCCTGGACGTCGACCCATGCCGGCGTGATGCACGCCTGCGGCCATGATATCCATACCTCGGTGATGCTCGGCGTGGCGCATCAGCTTAAGCAGCAGGAAGCCGAACTGACGGGCCGGGTGCGCATCCTGTTTCAGCCGGCGGAAGAGACCTTTAACGGCGCGCAACAGCTGATCGATGCTGGCGTGCTGGACGGCGTTCAGGCAATTTTTGGTATGCATAACGCGCCCGATTTGCCGCTGAACAGCTTTAAAACCCGCGCCGGTCCGTTTTATGCCAACGTCGACCGCTTTGTGATCCGCCTTGAGGGCAAAGGTGCGCACGCCGCACGGCCACATGAAGGCATTGATTCAATCGTGATTGCCAGCCAGATCGTCACCGCACTGCAAACCTTGCCGAGCCGGACGTTCAGCTCGCTGGAGTCGGTGGTGGTCAGCGTAACGCGCTTCACCGCCGGCAACACCTGGAACGTGCTGCCACAAAGCGTCGAGCTGGAAGGCACGGTGCGCACGCACAATGCGGCTATCCGCGCGGCAATACCTGAAAAGATCACGGCGTTGATTAAGGGCATTGCCGGCGGCTTTGGCGCCAAAGCCGAGCTGGAGTGGATTGAAGGTCCGCCTGCGCTGGTGAATACGCCGGAATGGGCGGAGTTTGCGCTCGATCTGGCCAGCGAGGCCGGCTTTAAGGCGGAAGCCGCCGCGACGCCACAGATGGGCGGCGAGGACTTTGCCTTCTATCTGCACCATGTGCCGGGGGTGTTTGTCAGCATCGGCAGCGCAAGTGAGTTTGGCCTGCATCATCCAGGCTTTGATCCTGATGAAGCGATCATTGATTCCTCCGTCCGCTATTTTACCCAGCTGGTTCCTCGCGCCTTAGCGCGGGTGGCGGCGAAATAATAAAAAAAGGAGCACCATTATGCCTGTCCCTACCCCTAAGGCGGTTCTTGATCATGTGGTGATTAACGTCGCCGACCAGTTAGATGCTGCCAGCGCGCTGTACCGCAGGTTGGGTTTTCAGCTGACCGAACGTGGCCATCATTCTCTTGGCTCCAGTAATCATCTGGCAATTTTTGGTGAAAATTACCTTGAGCTGCTCGGCTATGAGAAAGGTAAAAAGAGCAGCCGCGCCGATCTCTGGCAGGCGTCTCCGGGCCTCAGTGGCCTGGTGTGGAAAACGGAAGATGCCGATCAGGATTATAAGCATCTGTTACGTCAGGATTTAGACGGCGATGAGCCCGCCTCTTTCCACCGTCCGGTGACCCTGCCGGACGGCACGGTGACTGAAGCGAAGTTCCGCACCGTCCGGGTTCGTCCGTCGCTGATCGCCGATGGCCGCAGCTTTTTCTGTCAGCATTTAACTCCGGAAGCGGTGTGGCAGCCCGCGTGGCAACAGCACCCGAACGGCGTGAAAAACATCAGCGAGTTTGTGATTGTGGCCAGAGATCCGGCCTCGGTTGCCTCGCTGTACAGCCGCCTGTTTGGCACCAACAGCCTGAGAGCCTGTCAGGAAGGCGCCTTTTTGCTGACCGCCGGCGTGACCAGCGTGCGCTTTGCGACGGAAGATTACGTCAGGTCGCGCTTCCACGCGCTGCCGGATAACTATGATGGCTCGGCACGCATGGCGGCGTTGAGTTTTCAGACTGAGGATCTGGCGAAGGTCAGAGCGGCACTGCATCAGGGCGATCTGCAGTTTAGCGAGGCAGAGGACGCGATTGTGGTCTTGCCGCAGCAGGGCTTTGATGTCGCCCTGCGCTTCCATCAATAGCATCAGCGAATGCGCAGGCTGAATTTTCCCCCGGAAGCCTCTTCCGCTTCCCGCAGCACGGCAATCACGCCGTCAAACTGCTGAGGATCGGCATGCGCGGTCAGATGACGTAGCGTTACGCGCGCCGGTAGTGCGATCATGCCGGTTAGCGCATCCCATAATGCATCCAGATTGTTGCCGAAGGCCATGTCAATGGCGAACTTGTGGCAGAACTGACGGTAAAAGTCTGTTACGTCGGCGATATACTCAAAGTCGAAGCTGACCGTGTTCATCTCAGTACACCTGTTCAACGTTGCGGTAATGGTCCTTGGTCACGTAAATCAACCCGTCGCTGGAGTACAGCATGCGGTCGCTTCCCCGGCGGCCGCAGTCATAATTTACGTCCGCTTCAAACCAATGTCTTCCCTGCTTTTCCGGCAGCACTTTTTCCCGGTTGGAGAAGCGATCGCCACCGATTGCCCGGCCTGGCAGGCTCTGGCACAGATTGCCCCGCGACGGTTCCCAGCCCTGTTTTCGGGCTTCACCCTTGGTCAGGTAATAGGCAGGAAGGCGCTGATGCTGGTGCAGATAGTCGGCCACCCGCTGCTGTTGCGTGAGCGTGCTGATATCGCTGCTGCTGTTGGTCGCGGAGGCGGTTGAGGTGTGCGCCGCCTGCTGACGATCGGCAGGCGGTTTGGACGGGTGGCGTAAGCCGGCGGCGGTGGCCACAATGGCGAGGATCGCCGCAATGATCAGTTTTTTATTCATCGCCGGAGTTTACCGCGACGGCAGATTTAGCGTCTATTCCTTATCAACGTATTTTTGTAACGTGGCCGGGGTGACCAGCTCAAACGGGATCCAGTAATACGGGTCGAGCTTTTCGCCTTTAATCATCTTCTGCGCCACATCCACCGCTGCTTTGCCCTGGCCAATCGCATCCTGGAAAACGGTCACCTGCATTTTGCCCGAGGACATGGCTTTCAGACCGTCCGGCGTGGCATCAATGCCGCCAATCAGGATTTTACTGTCTTTCTTGCCGGCCTGTTGCAGGCCCATAATCGCGCCAATCGCCATTTCATCATTGTTGGCGGCCACGATGTCGATCTCTTCACCGTTAGTCATCCAGTTGAGCATCAGATCCATCCCCTCATTGCGGGAATAGTTGGCGGTTTGCTTCTGTACCACGCTCATTTTCGGGTACTTGGCGACCACCTGCTCCACGTCTTTGGTGCGCTGAATGGCACCCGCATCGGTCAGGTTGCCGATCATGATGCCCACTTTGCCCTGATAGTTTGCCAGACGCGCCAGCTCTTCCATCTGCAGGGTGCCGGATTGCTTCTCATCAGAACCAACAAACACCACGCCGCTCGGCAGTTTGATATCGCCAGGCGTACGGTTGACGTAAACCAGCGGAATTTTGGCGGCGGTCACCAGTTTGGTCATCGCCGGAGTGCCGGCCGAGTTGACCGGATCGACGATGATGGCATCAACGCCGGCGCTGATAAAACTTTGCACCTGATCGGTCTGCCGGCCGACGTCGCCGCGCGCATCTTCAAACTGCACGGTGATGCCACGGGCTTTGGCCTCTTTATCAATCGACTGGCGGATGATGGTCAGGAAGTTCTGGTCGAAATAGGCCATTGAAACGCCGATGGTTTCCGCCAGCACGCTGGTTGAACAGCTCAGTGAGGCGACGAGCAGCAGGGCTTTGTAGGTTTTCATTCTTCTTCTCCGGAGGTAAGGATCGGTCCGTTTCGCCGTGCTTATAAACGAAACAAAATTACCGATAAAAGAAGATAATGAAATAAACGTACTTACCGCAAGCGTCTCGCGTCAGTTCCGCCAGCTGGCTCACACTTCCTCGTCAGGCAAGGTCCATTAGCATTAGCAGCAGCGGCGTGGTCACCGCGGAGAAAACCGTCGACAGCAGCATGCTGGTGGCGGCCGGGCCAGTTAAGGCATTGAATTGTTGGGACATTAAATAGACGTTGATGCCGACTGACATCGACCCTAACAGCACCACCACTTTGCTTTCCAGCGGCGGCAGGCCCAACAGTACCGCCAGGCCCCAAATCACCAGCGGCTGGACAATCAGCTTCAGCAGGCAAATCGCATAACTCTCTCTCAGGCCCTCCTTCACTTTGTAGGCGGCCAGACTCATCCCTAACGCCACCAGCGCCAGCGGCACGGCGATGGTGCCCAGCATGCTCACCGGTTTATCAATCATCTGCGGCAGCGGGATGCCGGTCAGGCTGAACAAGGTGCCGGAAAGAATGGCGATAATCAGCGGATTTTTCAGCACGCTGATCGCGGTTTTGCCAAACCCTTTCAGATTAAGCGCGCCGTGCTTGACCCACTCGACGGACACCGTGGCCAGCGTCCATAAAATCAGGCCGTTAAATACCAGCACCAGCGCCACCGACGGGATCGCCTTTTCGCCCAGCATCACCGTGGCAATCGGCAAGCCCAGCATCACGTTATTGGAGAAGATGCCGCCCAGCGCAAATACCGACCCTGAAATGCCATCCAGCTTGAAGAGCCGGCTGGCCATCACTCTGCCGAGAACAAAAACGATCAGGCAGCTGCCAAAGAAAGCGATCAGTAAGCGGGCATCGACCGGCGGGCTTTGACCAAAATCGCTCATCAGCCGGAATAACATCGCCGGAAGCGCAATTTTAAACACCACGCGGTTTAGCGCTTCGGTAATGCTGTCGGGCCATTTTCGCCAGCGAACCAGCATCCAGCCTAAGGCAATAAGGATAAATAACGGCATGGAAAGCAGGATTTGGTGCAGCAGAGTGTGCAAAAGCGCGGGCATGGCGGGCTCAACTGTCAGTCGTTTTCCCTACCATAAGATCGATGTGATGTGGCGTAAAGCCTTGATAGTGGCGACGGTGGGAAAAAGGCAGTGCGGGCCTGATATCAGGCCCGCGACAAGGATTAAATCAGCCGGGCAATGCGCAGCTCGCTTTTCAGGTAGGCGTAATAGACCGGTGCCGCGACCACCCCGGCCAGGCCAAAGGCGGATTCAAACACCAGCATCGCCAGCAGGATTTCCCAGGTTTTGGCGTTGATCCGCGAACCAAAAATCCGCGCGTTGATAAAGTATTCCAGCTTATGCACCAGCATCAGGAACACCAGCGAGATCACCGCCGCTTCAAGGGAAATCGACAGGCCAATCAGCACAATCACCGTATTGGAGATCAGGTTGCCGATAATCGGCAGCAGCCCGGCGACAAAGGTCAGCACCACCACCGTTTTGCCAAACGGGAAGTGCAGGTCGAACAGCGGCAGTACGCCGAACAGGAAGCCACAGGTCAGCACTGTGTTCACCAGCGAGACCTTGATCTGCGCGAAAACCACGTTGTGGAACGAGTCGGCCAGTACGGTCAGACGCTCGAGCAGCGCATGGCGCAGCGGTGCATCCTGCGTATCCACATTGCTGATGCGCAGGGAGATGATAGCCCCCAGCAACATGCCAATCAGCATGGTGGCAAAGGTGTGGGCCGCGGTACGACCAAAGGTCTGGACCACCACCAGATGCTCGCGCAGCCAGGTGACCACCTGATGTTGCAGCTCATCAATATCGGCCGGTAAATAGCGGGAAACCACCGGAGAAAGCGTGCGCTGGGCGTCTTCCAGCAGTTTGCTGGCCGCCGCATGGAACGCGGCCGGGTTCTGGAAATCATTCAATAAGAAGCCGATCAGCTTGCTGACGCCAACCACCAGCCCTAACACAATGATGACGGTAAGGAAGAATATGATGATCCAGCGGGCAATCGGCCCTTTGACCAGTCGCTCAACCCACGGCGTCAGCGCCAGGATGGTTTCGTAAACGATAAATCCGGCCAGAAAACAGGGCAGCAGGCGTAACGGGAAAATCATAAAGAGCGCGGCGAAAATCAGTAGATAACTGGCCGCCTCGCACCAACCCTGTTTGTTCTGTTTCCACATCAATGACAATTCCTGTCTGAATAGTAATAAAAATCAGCGTGATTCAGACAGTATACAATGCGTTGCGGCTATCGGGCGGAATAAACAAGACGAGTCTGAGGTGTGGATGGGACTTATTGCAGAAATCACAGCGGGCTGAGACGCCCGCTATTGAAGAAATGCGCAGTTTATGAACAGGCGCTGACCTGAACCTGGCGACGCCATGCGCCCGGAGACTGGCCAAACTGACGTTTGAAGCTGCGGTTGAATGACTGCTGGGAATCAAATCCAAACGAAATCGCCACATCCAGAATCGGCTCACCACCCGTTGCCAGGCGCTCAGCAGATTTTTTCAGACGACGTGCGCGGATGTATTCGCCCAGTGCGTAGCCGGTATGCTGCTTGAACATCCGTTGCAGGTGCCATTTCGAATACCCGGCCCGATCGGCAACGGTATCCAGATCCATTTTCCCTTCGATGTGGGTGTCGATCCACTTTACGAGATCGGTAATAAAATCATCATGGCTCATTGCGCTTCCCCTTTTAATGCTTTTTGTTTTAGCCTGGCTTGACCTCTCCCCCGTAGAAGGGTAAAAGGTAACTGTAATGAATGCATATCCACAAGTTAAAGCAGCCGACCGCTTAATGCAAGTTTAATTGTTGCATTAAATGCGATTCGCTGGCACTCTCCTCTTTATCGCCTCACTCTTCCCCCCTGTTTTCTTGCCGTTCACATTTTGATACGGGTGTTGACAAGAAAATGCTAAAAGCAACAATAACACTTGCACTTAATTTACCCTCTCCCTACAATCCCTGCGTTTAGTGTATTTATCATAAATACATTTTATGCATTATGCCGTGCTCCTTTTTTCACGTCGTCAGCATCTGCAAGGGATTAATAACCATGAAATCTTTCACCTCATCGCACCTGCGCCTTAGTGCACTGTCGCTTCTCACAGCAATCTGGCTGGTGGGCTGCGACTCCAAAGGGGCTGAACAGAGCGCACCGCCTGCCCCGCAGGTCAGTGTCGCTGAGGTTCAGCAACAAACCGTCAGCCAGTGGGATAACTTCAATGGCCGCATTGAAGCGGTGCAGAGCGTCCAGCTGCGCCCGCGCGTGACCGGGTATATCGATAAAGTGAACTACACCGAAGGCCAGGAAGTTAAAAAAGGCGACGTGCTGTTTACCATTGATGACCGTACCTATCGCGCTGAGCTGGAACGCGCTCAGGCCGATCTCGCCAGTGCCATCACTCAGGCGCAGCTGGCCCGCAGCGAATCTGGCAGGACCGAGAAGCTGATTGGCACCCAGGCGATTTCACGTGAGGTGTGGGAACAACGGCGTTCAGCCTCAACACAGGCGCAGGCGAACGTGCTGGCGGCGCAGGCCGCAGTGGATATGGCGCGCCTGAATCTCGATTTTACCAAAGTCACCGCGCCGATTGATGGCCGCGCCAGCCGCGCAATGATCACCTCCGGTAACCTGGTGACCGCCGGCGACAGCAGCAGCGTGCTGACCACGCTGGTGTCGCTCAACACCGTGTATGTCTATTTCGACGTCGATGAAGCCACCTTCCTGCGTTATCAGCGCATCAGCCGCGAAGGCGAAAGTGCCGCTGCGGCGCATCACGCGCTGCCGGTAAAAATCGGCCTGGTCGGTGAGGATGGCTATCCGCACACCGGCAAAGTCGACTTTACCGATAACCAACTGACTGCCAGCACCGGCACCATCCGTATGCGCGCACTGCTGGATAACGACCAGCGTCTGTATACGCCAGGGCTGTTCGCCCGCGTGCAGCTGCCGGGCCGCGCCGACTTCCCTGCCCTGTTAGTCAATGACAAAGCGGTGCTGACCGATCAGGACCGTAAGTTTGTCTGGGTGATCGATGCGCAGAATAAAGCCCAACGTCGTGATATCCAGCCCGGCCAGATGGCTGACGGCCTGCGCATTGTGCAGCGCGGCCTGACGTCCGGCGATCGGGTGATTGTCGACGGCGTGCAGAAAGTATTTATGCCTGGGATGGCGGTAAATGCCAAAACGGTGCCTATGGCGCCAGCCTCCCTTTAATTTAAGCTGCGGGAACTGTTATGGATTTTTCCAGATTTTTCATCGACCGACCGATATTCGCGGCCGTGCTGTCGATTCTGATCTTCGTATCCGGGCTGATTGCCATTCCGCTGCTGCCGATCAGTGAATACCCTGATGTGGTACCGCCAAGCGTGCAGGTGCGTGCGGAATACCCAGGCGCCAACCCAAAAGTGATTGCTGAAACCGTGGCGACGCCGCTGGAAGAAGCGATTAACGGCGTCGAAAACATGATGTACATGAAATCGATTGCCGGTTCCGATGGCGTGCTGGTGACCACCGTCACCTTCCGTCCGGGGACCGATCCGGATCAGGCGCAGGTTCAGGTGCAAAACCGCGTGGCGCAAGCCGAAGCGCGTCTGCCGGAGGATGTGCGCCGTCAGGGTGTCACCACGCAGAAGCAGTCGCCGACCATGACGCTGGTGGTTCATCTGGATTCACCGTCCGGTCGCTACGATTCGCTGTATCTCCGCAACTACGCGCAGCTGAAGGTGAAAGATGAGCTGGCGCGTCTGCCGGGTGTCGGCCAGGTGCAGATTTTCGGTGCCGGTGAATATGCCATGCGTATCTGGCTGGATCCGACCAAGGTTGCCGCGCGCGGTATGACCGCAGGCGATGTGGTGTCGGCGATCCAGGAGCAGAACGTGCAGGTGTCTGCCGGGCAGCTTGGCGCAGAGCCGATGCCCAATAAAAGCGATTTCCTGCTGTCGATCAATGCGCAGGGACGCCTGCAGAACGAAGAAGAGTTCGGCAATATCATTCTGAAAAGCGGCGAAGACGGGCAGATTGTTCGCCTGCGCGACGTGGCCCGCATTGAAATGGGCTCGGGCAGCTATGCCTTACGCTCGCAGTTGAATAATAAAGACGCGGTAGGGATTGGTATTTTCCAGGCGCCGGGCGCGAACGCCATCGATCTGTCGAATGCGGTGCGGGCGAAAATGGCCGAGCTGGCGACCCGTTTCCCGGATGGCGTCGAGTGGAAAGCCCCTTACGATCCGACTATTTTCGTACGTGATTCCATCAGTTCCGTGCTGCATACCCTGCTGGAAGCGATTCTGCTGGTGGTGCTGGTGGTGATCCTGTTCCTGCAGACCTGGCGCGCCTCGATCATTCCGTTGCTGGCGGTGCCGGTGTCGGTGGTCGGGACCTTCTCAATCCTGTACCTGTTGGGCTTCTCGCTTAACACCCTCAGCCTGTTTGGGCTGGTGCTGGCGATAGGGATCGTGGTCGATGATGCCATTGTGGTGGTGGAGAACGTCGAGCGAAATATCGAAGAAGGTCTGGAACCGCGGGCGGCAGCGCATCAGGCGATGCGCGAAGTGTCGGGTCCGATTATCGCCATTGCGCTGGTGCTCTGTGCGGTGTTTGTGCCGATGGCCTTCCTGTCAGGCGTGACCGGACAGTTTTACAAGCAGTTTGCGGTGACCATCGCCATTTCCACGGTGATCTCAGCCATCAACTCCCTGACGCTCTCTCCGGCGCTGGCGGCGCTGTTGCTGAAACCGCATGATGCGAAGAAGGATCGCCCTACCCGGATTATCGATGCGCTGTTCGGCTGGCTGTTCCGTCCGTTTAACCGCTTCTTTAACCGTAACTCTGCGCGCTACCAGGGCGGTGTTTCCCGCATCCTGAAGCGCCGTGGATCGGTGTTCGGCGTCTATATTCTGTTGCTGATTGGTGCCGGCGTGATGTTTAAAGCCGTGCCGGCGGGCTTTATCCCGACTCAGGACAAGCTTTACCTGATTGGCGGCGTGAAGATGCCGGAAGGATCCTCGCTGGAACGGACCGATAAAGTGATCCGCCAGATGAGCGATATTGCGCTGCACACCGACGGTGTTGCCGATGCGGTGGCCTTCCCTGGCCTGAACGCGCTGCAGTTCACCAACACGCCGAATACCGGCACGGTGTTCTTTGCGCTGAAACCGCTGAATCAACGCACGCGCTCCGCGTCTGAGATTAACGCCGAAATCAACGCCAAGCTGTCGCAGATTCAGGAAGGCTTCACCTTCTCGATCATGCCGCCGCCCATCCTTGGCCTCGGCCAGGGTGCCGGTTATTCGCTGTATATTCAGGATCGCGCGGGATTAGGTTATGGCGCATTGCAGGAGGCTGCCAATGCCATGGCCGGCACCATTATGCAGACGCCTGGCCTGCACTTCCCGATCTCCACTTATCAGGCCAACGTGCCACAGCTGGATGCGCAGGTTGACCGTGATAAGGCCAAGGCGCAGGGCGTGGCGTTGACCGATTTGTTTGGCACGCTGCAAACCTATCTCGGATCGTCTTACGTTAACGACTTCAACCGTTTTGGTCGTACCTGGAAAGTGTATGCGCAGGCCGATGGTCAGTTCCGTGACAGCATTGAGGATATTGCCAACCTGCGCACCCGCAATGCGAATGGCGAAATGGTGCCGATTGGCAGCATGGTGCATATCGGCACCACCTATGGGCCCGATCCGGTGATCCGCTATAACGGCTTCCCGGCGGCGGACTTGATTGGCGATGCCGATCCGCGCGTGCTCTCTTCTGCCGAAGCGATGCAGGCGGTACAGCATATTGCCGACCAGATCCTGCCTAACGGTATGAACATTGAATGGACCGACCTGAGCTATCAGCAGTCCACGCAGGGCAATGCGGCGATCATCGTCTTCCCGGTGGCGGTGCTGCTGGCCTTCCTGGTGCTGGCGGCACTGTACGAAAGCTGGACGCTGCCGCTGGCGGTGATCCTGATTGTGCCGATGACCATGCTGTCCGCGCTGTTTGGCGTCTGGCTGACCGGCGGGGATAACAACGTCTTCGTGCAGGTGGGATTAGTGGTGTTGATGGGGCTGGCCTGTAAAAACGCCATCCTGATCGTCGAGTTTGCCCGTGAACTGGAAATGCAGGGACGGACTATCGTTCAGGCCGCGCTGGAAGCCTGTCGCCTGCGTCTTCGCCCGATCGTGATGACCTCAATTGCCTTTATCGCCGGGACCATCCCGCTGATGCTGGGCCACGGTGCCGGTGCCGAAGTGCGTACCGTTACCGGCATCACCGTGTTTGCCGGCATGTTGGGCGTCACGCTGTTCGGCCTGTTCCTGACGCCGGTGTTCTATGTTGCCCTGCGCAAGCTGGTGAAAAAGGAAGAACCCGCAGCAGAACCGTCACCGGCCTTTGAAGGCTAAACCTTAACGTCCGGGGTGGACGTTTGCCCCGGTTGATCCGAGACGCCAAGCGCCTCAACGCAAAAAGCCGGACAACATTACGCTGTCCGGCTTTTTTTATGCGCCTGGCATTACGCCTTTAACAGCGGAACCGCATCCTTTCCCGCCGCAATCCGCATCGGGCTGGATGGATCGTTCACCGCACGCCACACCGCTTCGGCCACATCCTGCGAGGTGGTGACGTCGTCGGATGGTGCGGTCAGCTGTTCAAAAACCTGTTGTGCAAAGCCTGCGTAGGCCGGCGGGAATTCACCCAGCCGCGAACGGGCGTTTTCTCCGAAGCGCGTTTCCGGCGACTTGCCTGGCAGCACCAGACTCAGACGAATATTGAAGGGAGCCAGTTCCAGCGCCAGTGATTCCGTAAAGGCATTCACCGCCGCCTTGCTGGCGGTGTAGACAGGCAGCATCGGCAGCGCTTTCAGCGTCACGCTGGAGGTCACATTCACGATCACCCCCGCCTGCTTTTCTCTGAACTGCGGCAGCACCGCCTGGATCATCGCCATGGTGCCAAAGGTGTTGGTTTCAAAAATCTCCCGCGCGGTATCCAGCGACAGGTTTTCAAAAATGCCAAACAGCCCGATGCCGGCATTATTCACCAGCACATCAATCGGTCCGGCGGCCGCAATGGCTTGCTGGATACTGTCCGTGTCGGTCACGTCCAGCGGCAGCACGGTAAGATTGTCGGAAGCGGGGAAAATTCCCTCTTTCGGCGTGCGTAAGGTGGCGATGACCTTCCAGTCCCGTTGCAAGAAATAGCGTGCGATATCAAGACCAAAGCCGGATGAACAGCCGGTAATCAGAATCGTTTTCATCAGAGTTTCCGTGGTGTTGTGAACAGAGCAGAAACAATAGGCGCATCGTTCCGGACTTGCTACACTCAAACGTCCAGATTTCATTAGCAGGAGTCCAGCCATGATCGATCCGCTTGCCGAAGTCGTTACCCTTTTACAACCGGGTACGCCGTTCTCAAAAGTGGTCAGTGCGGCGGGAACGTGGGGGATACGGCGTTCCGTCTCGGGTGACCCCTTCTACTGCGTGATTCTTAAGGGCGCGTGCTGGCTGACAATGGATGGCAAAGCGCCGCTGCTATTACAGCAGGACGACTTTGTGCTGATCCCCGCCGCTGAAGGCTTCATCATGACCAGCCAGCAACGCATCGCAGCTGACGATTTTTGCCTGCCGGTGGCGTTGCAGCCCGGTCACTTCCGCTTAGGCGCGCAGAATGGTCCGCCCGAGGTGCAGACGCTGGTCGGCCATTGCGTTTTTGGTTCGCCCGATGCCAGCCTGTTGGTTTCCCTGCTTCCCGAATTGGTGCATATCCGTGGCGAAAAAAGGCTGGCGACGCTGCTGCAACTGGTCGGCGATGAATGCCGCGCCCAGCGTCCGGCAAGGGAGGTGGTTCTGGCGCGGCTGCTGGAAGTGATGCTGATCGAAGCGTTGCGATCCACTTCCGAAGCCGCTGCCTCGCCGGGCCTGTTGCGGGGAATGGCCGATGAACGCCTGGCCAGCGCCATTACCAAAATGCATGAGCAGCCGACCTTTCCCTGGACGGTTGCGCAGCTGGCAAAGGAAGCCGCCCTGTCCCGTTCGACGTTTTTTGAACGTTTCCGTCAGGCGGTAGGCGTGGCGCCGATGGCTTATTTACTGGGATGGCGGATGGCGATGGCCAAAAATCTGCTGTTGCGTAAACAGGGAGGGATTGCCGACGTGGCGGAACGCGTGGGCTATAACTCGGCCAGCGCGTTTAGCGTCGCCTTCACCCGCCATGTCGGGATCCCACCGACGCGCTATTCCGGCGAAGAACCCACGCCGCCTGAGGAAGCGTCGGCCTGGTAACGGACATAAAAAAACCGGGCATCATCACGATGTCCGGTTTCTTTTTACGGGAGGGCTAGCTTTCAGCTTCTTCGCGGGCGCGTGTTGCCTCGCAGCTGCCTTCCGGATCACGCCTGTCGCGCTCAAAAATTTCTCTTAACGCATCTGCGACCGTGCGCTTAGCCAGCACGTCCAGCGAAGCCTGTTCAGCTTCTCGCGCCAGTTCCTTGAAGAACCAACAGGTGTTGGCACTGACCAGACAGCGGGCAGGCACTTCAGGGCGCCCTGCCAGTAACGGCTTGTCTTCCAGCACAGACGTATAGATATCACATAAGGTGATCTCGTCTGCCGGTCGGCCAAGACGAATGGTCCCGGCCCGGCCTAGTGTGGAAACAATAATGCCATCGCGAGTCAGCGGCACCATCATCTTGCGGACAAAACTGGGATTGGCCTCAAGGCCCATCGCCAGAATTTTGCTGGTGCTGCGTTTACCTTCCCGCTCCGCCTGGGCCACACAGAGCACCATTTGTAAGGCTGTAGGAAAACGAATATCAAGCATGTTCAGATCCTTGCTTTTAGCTGTGCATCACCGTTTTTGCGGCGGTCTTAAAAAGCATTAAAAATCAGTCAACTAGTAAAAACAATACCTGTTTAATATAACAAATACTGTTGCACTTTAGAAGGTTCTGCCTAAGCGATTACTGCTATTCCCCTTATCATTATGATATTTAGGGGATTATGACTGAGCCGATCGTCGACCGGCTCGCTTTTTTAGCCGGACTTCTCACTAAGATAGCGATAAACCACCGACAAATCTTTCTCTCCATAGCCCGCGTCCACTGCATCCTGCCAGACATCCGAGATCAGGTTGAGGCCAGGCAGCTCACTGTTTTTGGCCGCCGCTAACGCCAGGTTAACGTCTTTTAATGCCCATGTAAGATGCATTTGTGGGTCATAAGTTCCCTCTTTCATCATCTCCAGCTTACCTTTTACATAAGGTACCGCCAGCGGACCACCGTCCAGCACCGACCACAGGTCATCCGGCGTGAAGCCAAACTCTTTCGCCATCTGGGTACTTTCTGACAGGCCCTGCACCATCGAGATCAGCCAGGCATTCACCACCAGCTTCATTTTTGAAGCGGCACCCGCTTCGCCCAGCCATTTGGTGCCTTTTGAAATGGCGGCAAAAACCGGCTCAACCGCGGCAGCACGTTGACGATCGCCGCTGGCAAGCACCACAATTTGGGCATTTTCGGCCGGGGTTTTGGTGCCGGAAACCGGCGCGTCGAGGAACACCACATCAGGGCGCTGCTGCTGGAAGGTGGCAATCAGTTTTTCGGTTGAATCAACGCCAATGGTGCCCATTTGCACCACAATCGCGCCGTTTTTCAGCGAGCCTTGCGCCTGAGCCAGCACCGATTCCGTGGTTTGCGCATCGGCCAGCATGGCGATCACCACATCGGCCTGTTCTACCGCCTGTTCTGGGCTGTCCGCCAGCTTCAGTCCTGCGCCCTGCAGATCTTCGCCGCGGGCTTTGGTACGGTTCCAGCCAGAGGTGGTAAAGCCATTTTTCACTAAATTAGCGGCGAAGGCGTGGCCCATCGCGCCTAATCCCAATACTGCAACAGTGGGACGTTGAGTCATTACTGAATTCCTTATGCTGAGAAACGGGAGCGACATTGCTGCCGCCTTCACTGACCAGGGTAGCGCAATGCGCGGGGGATTGCTTAACCTGAGAGGGGAAAATTGCGCCCTGAATTGGTAAGAGGGTGTGAATTAGCGCGGCAATTATCCGCTAGCTTTCAGCGGTGATCTGGCTTAACGCCGCCGCGCTGTTTTCATCTTCCGGGATATAAACCAGCAGACGCTCACCGTTTCGTGGTGCGGAGAACCAGTTATTTTGCCGCAGAGTTAAGGCACCCACTTTAGGATGGAAGAAGCGTTTAACCTGATTTTCAATCGCGCGGATTTCATATCGTTCCCAGATATTGCGGAACTCGTCCGAACAGGCCAGCAGACGATCGACCATCGATTTCCAGTGCGGATCTTCAAGGTTATCGCCCATTTGCGCGCGGAATCTTGCCACCATATTCGGCATCACCGTTTCCCAGTCCAGCATGGAGTCCCGCCAGGCCTGACTGGTAAATGCCAGCAAAATGCAGTTTCGGTCTTCCGGAGGAATGGCCTGTAAATCCAGATTGACCAACTTCTGCCACGCCTGGTTGTAGCCAATAATATCAAAGCGCGCCGACTGAATAACGGCGGGTAACGGATGCAGCGCATCGAGGATGATTTGCCCATGCGCCGACACTTTCGCGCAGACCCGTGCCGCGGCCTGCACCGGATACTGATGACCGGCCAGCGAAAACAGATGTTGGGTTTCCGCTTCGTTACACTGTAACGCCGAAGCGATCGCCGTCAGCGTTTTATTGGAGGCTTTGATCTCCCTTCCCTGTTCCAGCCAGGTATACCAGGTAACCCCGACGTCGGCCATCTGCGCGACTTCTTCCCGCCGCAGGCCCGGCGTGCGGCGGTTTCGCATGCGCGGAAGCCCCAATCGGTTAGGATCCAGGCTTTCCCGACGGCGGCGCAAAAAGGCCCCCAATAACTGACGGTTATTATCCGCAGCAGGAATAACGGTAATCTCAGGCATGTCGGGCTCTCCAGGGCATACGGGTAGCATTTATACCATGATAATCAAAAACTGGTACCCGGTTCACAGATCGCTGATTCTATGCCTCATTCTGATTGCTGACAAGGTTTTTACCTGATGAACAACGCCTCCGATTCTCCAACGCTGGGCCGCAGCGGCCTGCTGGTCTTACTGGCGGGGCAACTGCTGCCGATGATCGATTTCTCCATCGTTAACGTGGCGCTGGATGCCATGTCCACCACCCTGCACGCTTCGCCGATCCAGCTGGAGCTGATCGTTGCGGTGTACGGCATTGCCTTTGCCGTTAGCCTGGCAATGGGCGGCCGAATGGGTGACAACTATGGCCGCCGCCGGGTGTTTACGCTGGGCGTGGTGGTGTTCGGCATCGCTTCGCTGCTGTGTGGCCTGGCGGATTCCGTCTGGCTGTTGCTGGTTGCCCGCGCGTTACAGGGCATTGGCGCGGCGATGGTGGTGCCGCAGATCCTCGCTACGCTGCACGTCTGTCTGCACGGACGCGCCCATGCCCGCGCAATTGGCCTGTACGGCGGCATCGGCGGGCTGGCCTTTATTATCGGGCAGGTACTGGGAGGATTCCTGATTGCCGCCAACCTTGGGGGCTATGGCTGGCGCAGCGTGTTCCTGATCAACATCCCGCTCTGTGTCCTGATCGTGCTGTTTGCCGCGAAAAGCATCCCTGAAACCAAAAAATCGCAGAAGGTTTCCATCGATTTGGCCGGCACGGTTCTCCTCGCCAGCGCCATTGGCTGCCTGCTGTTAGCGTTGGCGCTGGGGCCGTTGCTGCACTGGTCCTGGCCTTGCATCCTGCTGCTGGCCGCTTTCCCGGTCTTGCTGCACCGTTTATGGCGGGTGGAAGTGACGCTGGAACAGCAACAGGGGCATCCGCTGTTGCCACCCAGCCTGATGCGTCTGAACGGTGTGCGCTTCGGCCTGTCCATTGCGGTGCTGTTCTTCTCCTGCTGGAGCGGTTTTATGTTTGCCGTGGCGCTTACCCTGCAGTCCGGCCTGGGTATGACGCCTTTCCAGTCGGGGAACGCCTTTATTGCGTTGGGCGTGGCCTATTTTATTGGGTCGCTGTGCACCACCCGCATTGCTGAGAAGTTAAGCCGCATCGCCATGCTGCTGACCG
This sequence comes from Erwinia sp. QL-Z3, assembly GCF_004551645.1. Classification (NCBI taxonomy): domain Bacteria; kingdom Pseudomonadati; phylum Pseudomonadota; class Gammaproteobacteria; order Enterobacterales; family Erwiniaceae; genus Erwinia; species Erwinia sp. QL-Z3. Next base: position 3,615,727 of record NZ_CP037950.1, on the reverse strand, counting down.
GCTGTGGGATTCAAATGGCGGGATTGCTGGCATTGATGGCCACCTTTAAAACCGGCTGGCCTGACGTTGGCATTTATGCGCTGATCCCGGCAACCGCCTTAATTGGTTTTGGCCAGTCGTTTATCGTCAGCTGCTTCTATCGTATTGGCCTGTCTGATGTGCCGAAAGATCATGCCGGTGCGGGAAGTGCGATGCTGTCTACCGTGCAGCAGGCCGCGTTTGGCCTGGGACCGATGCTGTTAGGCACCGTTTACAGTCAGGTATTACAACAGCATGGCAGTTATCAGCAGGCGGTATTGCTGACGCTGGCCGCTGAATGGATTGTGATGCTGGTATTGGTGATCCGAGCGGTAGCGACACGCCGGAGTTTACTGGTCCAGCCTGGTTAAGGGCGGTAAGACGCTAAGCAGGTCCCCGGCTGAATCGGTCGGACAGGGTGTTTCCCGCCGACAGCCAGCCGTTTTTTTACCTCGGCTAAGGCATTATTAAGACACTTGAAGGCCGTTGCGGCCTTTTTATTGGCGAAGAGTCCGACAATTATACTGTTTTACAAAAAAGGGCACTTTTTCGGTGTCATCTGGCGGATAAATAAAACACAATACGCGCTTAATTTCTTAGATTCCGCCCGATGTGGAATTAACTTTCTATCAACAAGTCGTTAACTCCAATGCAATCTACTAATCCTGTTTCACGCAAAACAGCGTGGCTACGTGTCTTCATGTTAGCCATTGCCGCATTTATCTTTAATACCACCGAGTTTGCACCGGTCGGTCTGCTGTCTGACATTGCGGCCAGCTACAATATGAACACGGCACAGGTTGGGTTGATGCTGACCATTTATGCCTGGGTCGTTGCCCTGCTGTCACTGCCGATGATGTTGCTGACAAGAAATGTTGAGCGTCGCTTCCTGCTGATTGCCATTTTTACGCTGTTTATCGCCAGCCACGTGCTCTCGACCTTTGCCTGGAGTTTCAATATCCTGGTACTGTCGCGTATCGGCATTGCCCTGTCTCATGCCATTTTCTGGTCGATTACCGCGTCTCTGGCGATCCGCGTTGCGCCGGCGGGCAAAAAGACTCAGGCATTAAGTATGCTGGCAACCGGCACCGCGCTGGCGATGGTATTGGGCCTGCCGATTGGTCGCATGATTGGACAGTACCTCGGCTGGCGTATTACTTTCGGGGTGATTGGATTTGTCGCGCTGGTGACCATGCTGTGCCTGGCGAAATTATTGCCGAAGCTGCCAAGTGAGCACACTGGCTCACTGAAAAGCGTGCCGATGTTATTTAAGCGCCCTGCTCTGGTTTCGCTTTATTTACTGATTGCCGTCGTCGTGACCGCGCATTATACCGCCTACAGCTATATCGAGCCGTTTATTCAAAGTGTGGCGGCGATGGGTGCCAACTTTACTACCTTCCTGCTGTTGATATTTGGTGCAGCCGGAATTGTCGGTAGCATTCTGTTCAGTACCCTCGGCAATAAATTTCCGGCGGCATTTTTACTGGGTGCCATAGCGCTAATTACCCTTTGCATGCTGACGCTGTATGTTTCGGCCACCCATACGTTGGCGATTTCCACGCTGTGTATTTTCTGGGGCATGGGAATAATGATTATCGGGCTGGCGGTGCAGGTTCGCGTGCTGGCGCTGGCACCGGATGCAACTGACGTCGCCATGTCGTTACTCTCGGGGATTTATAATATCGGGATTGGCGGCGGCGCGTTGCTGGGTAATCAGGTTAGCCTGCATCTGGATATGCAGAATATTGGTTACGCTGGCGGTACGATTGGCCTGCTAGCGCTGGCCTGGTGTGCGTGGAGCATGCGGCGTTATCCGCAGTTACGCATTAATGGCTAAGCGGATTTAAGCTTAAAAAAAACCACCTTTTCAGGTGGTTTTATGTTTTCTCAGTCCAGATAAAACACCGACTTGAGCTCAGTACTTACCGGGCTGTTATCCGCGTTAGACGGCATCAGTTCACACATCGATTGCCACCAGCGCTGACATACGTCGGTTTCTGCCACCGCATTCCAGCGCGCTTCTGATTCTATCTCCACCACGCCAAACAGCAGGTTGCGCTGCGCATCAAGAAAGATGCTGTAATGATGCGCGCCATGCTCCTTGAGGGTTTGCGCCAGTTCAGGCCAGATCGGGTTGTGCCGCTGCTGATACTCCTGATGCTTATCCGGATGAACCTGCATCACGAACGCTTTACGCAACATGAGGATGACGCGCCTCCAGTGCAGCCGGCCACGGCTTAACGTTAAAGCGTTCGCCCAGCGCAATCAGCTCTGCGGTGGTGATACTCTGCTTCATACCGCCCATCGACAGCACTTTCACCACCACTTCTGACGATTTCTCCGCGGTATCAATCAGACCAAAGGTCTCGTCAAGCGTCGGTCCTGCGCCAAAGATGCCGTGGAATGGCCACATCACCAGGCTGTGGGAGGCCATCTGTTCAGCGGTTTTTTCGCCGATGCCGTCAGTGCCAGGCACCATCCACGGCACGATGCCCACGCCATCGGGGAAGACCACCAGACACTCGGTACTGCCTTCCCATAACAGGCGGGTGAAACGGGCAGAATCCAGCTCAACCACATAACTTAACGACATAAAGTGGGTGGCGTGACAGTGCATGATCACGCGGTCGGCACCGTTGGTAGCCTTGATGCGCACGCTGTGCGACTGGAAATGTGATGCCAGTTCAGACGTCGGAAGCCCGCCGTTGGTCAGCCCCCAATAAATGCTGTAGGCGCGGCCATCTTCGCTGACCCGAAGCAGCACCAGGCTGTCGGCAGGATCCAGCTGCACATTGCGGAAGAACTTGCCCGATCCGGTCACCAGGAACCAGCAGTTTGCCAGTCCCGGAGCCGGTTGCGTCAGCTCAACGGTACGTGGCTCGCGATCGAAGTCCTGCGCAAAAGGCCTGACTTCTTCGTCCAGTAAACGCAGGCTGACGTTACCGCCGTTGCGCTCATCCCATCCTTTCAGCCACATATCGCTGGTAGCTTTAACCATGTCCCGCACAAACCAGGCATTGAGAATATTTTGCATGTTAGATCCTTAACGTTTGCTGAGAACTTGTTGTTCATAGTGGCGAACATCGCCTAACCAACCGGCACCGGCCGGCACATCGTGACGCAGGCAGTAGGCTTCCCAAACGGCCTGCCACGGCAGAGATTTTTGCTCTTCATACAGCGCCATACGCGTGGTGTAGTCCCCTTCCAGTTCAAGCATTTTCAGGGTATCTACCGGCTCAAGCAGCGCACGCAGCAGCGCCTTTTTCGCGTTGCGGGTACCGATGACCCAGGCCGCAATACGGTTGATGGAGGCATCAAAGAAGTCCAGGCCGATATGCACTTTGTCGAATAGCTTCTGGCGGACGATTTCATTGGCTATGGCCTGAGTTTCATCATCCAGCGCCACCACATGGTCGCTATCCCAACGTACCGGGCGGCTCACATGCAGCAACAGACGCGGAACGTACAGCATGGCGGTGGAGATTTTGTCAGAGACCTGCTCGGTTGGATGGAAGTGACCGGCATCCAGGGTCAGCGCCGTCTGGCGGCTGCTGGCATAGCCAAGGCAGAATTCATTGGAGCCCACGGTGTAGCTTTCCGCACCGATGCCGAACAGCTTGCTTTCCACCGCATCGTAATGATGTGCAGGGTCGAGCTTCTCGCTGATAATCTCATCCAGCGAGTTCATCAGTCGTTCGCGCGGGCCAAAACGATCGATGGTTTGATCCTTCATGCCGTCCGGAACCCAGATATTCATAATTGACGGCGTTCCCAGCTGTTCGCCAAAGGAGGCGGAAATTTTCCGGCTGGCCTTGCAGTGTTCAATCCAGAACTGGCGGATTTCCGGATTAGGGTGCGCCAGAGTAAAACCATCCTCACTGAGCGGATGCGAGAAACAGGTGGGGTTAAAGTCCAGACCGAGCTTATTTTTCTTCGCCCATTCAACCCACTGGCTGAAATGCGCGGGCTTGATGTCGATACGATCGACCGGGCTTTCGGCATCCAGATAAATAGCGTGCAGATTCAGACGCTTCGGTCCTGGGATCAACGCCATCGCCTGATCGAGGTCGGCACGCAGTTCGTTAGCCGTGGTGGCTTTGCCCGGATAATTTCCGGTGGCCTGGATACCGCCCGTTAGCGCGCCCTGCGGATTTTCAAAACCTTTGACATCGTCGCCCTGCCAGCAGTGCATGGAAACGGGTAGCTTATCCAGCTGGGCCATCGCAGCGTTGACGTCAATGCCAATTTCAGCGAAACGCTGTTTCGCCAGCTCAAACGCCTGTTCGATTGCTCGGGTCATATACATAGCTCCTTTGCCTTGTGTGTCAGTGACTGGAAACGCGGCCAACTGCGGCGATAGACGTCACTGGCGTGAGGGGTAAACGTTTTAAGAGAGAAGTTTTGTTTGATCAGCTGGCGCAGATGCGTGACGTCCTGAATATCACCACTGGCAATCAGCTGGCTGCCGATGTTGCCGAGCGTGGAGGCTTCAACTGGCCCGGCGATCACCGGGATACCGCAGGCATCCGCGCAAAGTTGGTTGAGTAACGGGTTCTGACAGCCTCCGCCGACAATATGCAGCCAGCTAAAAGCATGGCCCCGCAACGCCTCAAGTTCATGAAGGACCTGGCGATAAAACAGCGCCAGGCTGTCGAAAATACAGCGGGCAAGTGCCGGTGCGTCCGTTGGCGCAGGCATACCCTGTTCAACGCAGGCATCCTGAATCTCCCGCACCATATTCGTTGGGTTGATAAAGCGATCGTCGTTGGGGTTGATCAGCGACCGGCAGGCTGGCTGGCGTTCTGCTTCATCGATCAACGCACATAAATCCTCGATAGCCAGTTCGCTGCAAACACGCTGAAGCAACCACAGGCCCATAATATTTTTCAGCACCCGATAGCGGCCTTCCGCGCCGCCTTCGTTGGTGATATTCAGTGCCAGCGCGGCGTCACCGGTAAAGGGTTCGAGGCTTTCAAAGCCCATCAGCGACCAGGTGCCGGAGCTCATCCACGCGGCATTGGTTCCGGCGACGGGCGCTGCCAGTACGGCGCTGGCGGTATCGTGGGTGGCGACGGCAATCACCGGCACCTGCTGGCCATCGGCGCTGGTCCAGTTACCCAGTGGCGTCCCCGGCTGCGAAGGCGTGCCAAACCAGCTGGCCTTTGCACCGGTCCACGCCAATAACGTCTCGTCCCACTCTCCGCTATCAATGTTCAACAGCTGGGTGGTGGTGGCGTTGGTGTATTCCCAGTTCAGCTGGCCAGTTAAACGATAATGAAGGTAGTCCGGGATCATCAGCGCATGCTTAACCCGATCCAGCCATTCAGGCTTGGAGGCGGTCAGCGCACGTAGCTGATACAGAGTGTTAAAAGGCAGGAACTGGATGCCGGTATGTTGATAGATCGCCTCGCGGGATAACGCCTGACAGGCTTGCTGCATCACGCCCTGCGTACGGCCATCGCGGTAGGCCACCGGCAAACCGACCCTTTCGCCATCCTGGTCCAGCAGAACGTAGTCCACGCCCCAGGTATCGATCCCGATGCTGTCCGGCACGATGCCCTGTTCGACCAACGTGTTCAGGGCGCGGGTGATAAAGGTTTCCAGCGCATCCACATCCCAGCACTGCTGCTCATCCACGGTGACCAGACGGTTAACACAACGGGCCACTTCTTCCAGCTGAAGCTCACCCGTTTGGGCATCAAAACGGGCCAGCATCACGCGTCCGCTGGAGGCACCCAGGTCGATGGCAACACAATTTCGCAAGGTCATAGCATTGGCTTCCTTTCTGTTCGATAGCCACAGTCTAAAAGCCTGACGATCTGACACCTTCCCGTAACTGCCAGCCGCTGTCGGCCGCTGGCAATCTGGCAAAGGTGAACGTGAATCAGCTCACAGTTTTGTTTTTCAACTGCTTAGGGTGTCGATGTGACACGCCGCGCAAATCTGTTATTCCCTTGCACCATTCTTAGAAATACAGCTCGTTTGCGGCTAATTGCTGTCGAAAATTCAAGGTCAGCGCCTCGCGTCGGGCAGTAGACTTGCCCGATGACTGCTAAAGAGGAAAGATCATGACCGTATTACACAGCGTGGATTTTTTCCCGAGCGGCGGACTGCCGATAGCCATAGAACCGCGTGCCCCTCAGGGTGCGTTTCCCGAGCACCATCACGATGATTTCCATGAGATTGTGATTGTCGAGCAAGGTGCGGGCATCCATATCTTTAATGGCGAGCCGCGTCCTTTATGCGGTGGCTGCGTCTGCTTTGTGCGCAATCACGATCGCCATCTGTACGAAAATACCGACAAGCTGATCCTCACCAATGTGCTCTACCGCGGGCCGGAAGCCTTCCGCTTTGTCACCGGCTTTCAGCATCTTCTGCCGCAGGAATGCGAAGGCAACTACCCGTCCCACTGGCGCATTGGTAATAAGGTGCTGGCACAGGCAAAAGCGCTGATTGATGATTTGGGCAAGTCGCCCGATGGCGCCGACTGGGAAAATCAGGCGGAACAGGAGATGCGCTTTATGCAGCTGCTGGTGCTGTTGCGCCGTGGGTGCAGCGAATTGCCAGGAGACGATCAGGATGGCCGGATGCGGGGATTGCTTAACTGGCTGGCCGAGCATTTCAGTGAAGAAATTGACTGGGAAGCGCTGGCAACCCGCTTCTCACTGTCGCTACGCACCCTGCATCGCCAGTTAAAACAACAAACTGGCAGCACACCGCAACGTTATCTGAATCAACTACGTCTGTTGCAGGCGCGTCATTTGCTACGGCACAGTGAAATGCGCATTACCGATATTGCTTATCAGTGTGGATTTGGTGACAGCAATCACTTTTCCACACTGTTTAAGCGCGAGTTTGGCACCTCTCCGCGTACCATCAGACAAAATGATCTGTGAGGTGAACCTTGACGCCAACCCTTCGCCTGGCGAAAGCCGACTATTTCCCTTCTGAGCTGATGCCTGTGGCGGTTGCTGACCGCGCGCCACAGCCCAGCTTCCCGCCTCATATCCATGAATTCAGCGAGTTAGTGATCGTCTGGCGGGGCAACGGCCTGCATGTGATGAATGACAAACCCTGGCTAATCACCTGCGGGGATTTGTTCTACCTGCGGCCCGATGACTGTCACAGCTTCCAGTCAGTTAACGATTTGGTGCTGGACAACATTATCTACTGCCCGGAACGCTTCACGCTGGGACTGGATTGGAAAAACTTCCTGCCGGAAAATGACGGTTCCGCCTGGCGGCTGACCACCCGGGGGATGGCGCTGGCCCGTGGAGTCATTCATCAGCTGATGCAGGAGAGCCGGAAAAGCGACCAGCTCTCCAGGCAGCTAACCGAAACCTTATTCCTGCAGCTGGTGTTGACGTTACAACGTCACCGATATGCCGCGGACAGCGCCTGGCAATTACCGGAAGGTGAGCAGTTAGACCTGTTGATGTCCGCCATTCAGGGACAGATTGCCACTAACTTTGACCTCAGCGCATTTTGCCAACAGCATCAGCTGTCAGAACGTGCATTGAAGCACTTATTCCGCCAGCAAACCGGGATGACGCCTTGCCATTACATTCGCCAGCTGCAGCTGTGCCGGGCGAAGGTGTTACTGCGCAGCAGCGACTGCCTGATCGGTGAAGTGGCCGCCCGATGCGGCTTTGATGACAGTAACTATTTTTCGGTAGTGTTTACCCGCGAAACGGGCTTAACGCCGAGCGCCTTCAGGCAACAGTTTGAACATGGCAATCAGCGTAAAACGCATTTTTCCCGACACGAAGGATAAAGGAAGGAAGGAAAGAACGGCCGGCACCACGTCCCTGTGGTGACGGTAACAACCTCGGGCATCCTGCCCACTCAGGCTTGCCTTAGGACATCATACCCATTCCGACGATATTCGCTGCGAGGATAATCACCGCGCAGCCACCGCAAAGTACGCTGACCGGACGACGCCCTACATTTTTCCACTCCTTTAATACCAGCCCGACCAGACCACCACACAGAACGTAGAAGCTCATATGCAGCATCCAGCTGATAAAGTCATATTCCGCAGGAATGCGGGCATGGCCCCAGGCATAGAAGAAGAACTGCAGATACCACATGGTGCCGCCCAGCACGGAGAGCAGCACGTTGCTGATCAGCATGGATTTGGCCACCGAGAAATCTTTTCTGACCGAAAGATCGGATTTTGTTGCCAGACGAATAAAGCAGAAGCCAAGATTGACCAGCGCACCGCCGCCCATAATCACCACATAGCTCGGCAATGCGGTATACAGCGGGTCGATACCCAGGGCCGCCGCCGCATCATGCATCGGCTTGGCGGCGTTCATCGCGAAGGACATGCCGGCGGAGAAGATGCCGCAGATCACCGCCAGCACCAGCCCCTTTTTCAGGTTGAACTCTTCGGCGGTGATGCCCATCGCCCGCTCTTTTAATAAGCCCGCGCGTGAAACGATGGCCACACCAATCAGCGCAACCAGGACGCCCAGCAGCGTTAGCCTGCCCCCTGCTGAGCTGAACAGTTCGACGAAGCGGCCCTGCAGTAACGGCGTCATCAGCGTGCCGACCACCAGAGTGATACCGATGGCAATACCAATCCCCATCGACATGCCCAGATAGCGCATGGTCAAACCGTAGTTGATATTCCCTACGCCCCACATGGCGCCAAAGAGAAAGACAGGCAACAGCTGAGAGAGAGAAAAGCTGCTGTAGTACCCCCAGAAGTTTGGCAGCAATACGGCACTGACCGCCCAGGGTAAAACGATCCACGATGCGATACCGCCAACTGACCACATGGTTTCCCATGACCAATGACGGACTTTTTTGAACGGAGCATAGAAGCAGGCGGCGCTGGCCGCGCCCACCAGATGCCACAGGATGCCTGAAAGGATTGCTTGATTCATTATTATTTCCTTCGTAGGAGGGTGAGGTGCCCGGTATCCGCAGTCTACGAAGGATCGAACCGCGGGCACCTTAGGCTGACTGCCCGCTGTGGCAGAAACCTGGCAAAATTCAGCGCCTCCTGCTGACCGCGATCACAAATCCTGTTTCTGATGCCCTTCCATGAAAATCCCCTTCCCACCTGATAATTCCCTCATTTTTAAGCGTAAATTGCTTTTTCACCGTCAGGCCCTGCGGTTCTTTTAGATTCTGCCACTCCTTACGACTGAATGGCAGTCAGGGAAAGGTCATCGCGCTTTTCCTGCGGCAGTATTTTATAACGCAACATTTCATTAACCTCACCATAAAATAGTGTTTACGGAGAATCTGCCATGACCGCACGCCAACATCGCCTTTATATCAATGGCCAGTTTGTAGAAAACCGCAGCGGACGCTGGATTGATGTGATTAACCCCGCGACGGAAGCATTGCTCTCTCAGGTGCCGGAAGGCAACCGTGAAGATGCCGACCGGGCGATAGATGCCGCAGAAGCGGCACAGCCCGCCTGGGAAGCCCTTCCTGCCGTGGAACGGGGCAACTGGCTGCGCAAAATTTCTGCCGGTATCCGTAGCCGGGAAGCAGAAATCACCGCCACCATTGTTGCCGAGGGCGGTAAAACCCAGCAACTGGCGCAAACGGAAGTGCTGTTTACAGCAGATTACCTCGACTATATGGCTGAGTGGGCCCGCCGTTATGAAGGCGAGATCGTACAAAGCGATCGGGTGAATGAAACCATCATGGTATTTAAAAAAGCGATTGGCGTTACCACCGGCATTTTGCCGTGGAACTTCCCCTTCTTCCTGATCGCGCGTAAAGCGGCCCCGGCCTTAATCACCGGTAACACCATCGTGATTAAGCCCAGCGAACTGACGCCGAATAACGCCATGCTGTTTGCCGACATTGTCGACCAGGTGGGTCTGCCTGCGGGCGTCTTTAACCTGGTAACCGGTTATGGTCCGGAAGTCGGCCAGGCGCTGGCCGCCAATCCCAAGGTCGGTATGGTCAGCCTGACGGGTAGCGTCAACGCTGGTATTGCCACTTTGCAGGCAGCGGCGCCGAATATCACTAAAGTTTCTCTTGAGTTGGGCGGAAAAGCGCCTGCAATAGTGATGAATGATGCAGACCTGGATTTGGCGGTAAAAGCCATTGTCAGCTCCAGAATGATCAATACCGGGCAGGTTTGTAACTGTGCTGAGCGGCTCTATGTGCAAAGGGAGGTTTATGACGAGGTTGTCGGGCGTCTGGCGACCGCTTTCGGCCAGGTGACCAGCGGCAATCCGGCAGAACGCAGCGACATCGATATGGGCCCGTTGATCTCCGCCGATGCCCTGACGCGGGTTGAACAAAAGGTCGCGCTGGCGGTTGAACAAGGCGCGACAATTGTCACCGGCGGGAAACGCAGTGGCCAGCGCGGCTATTTCTTCGAGCCGACGCTTTTGACCAACGTGTCTCAAAAAATGGAGATTATTCAGGAAGAAACTTTCGGCCCGGTGCTGCCGGTTATTCCCTTTAACACCCTTGAAGAGGCGATTGAAATGGCCAATGACAGCGAGTATGGCCTGACCTCCTCGATTTTCACCCGTGATTTGAACACCACAATGCAGGCACTCAAACAGCTGAAGTTTGGCGAGACCTATGTGAACCGCGAGAATTTTGAGGCGATGCAGGGGTTCCATGCCGGCTGGCGAAAATCAGGTATCGGCGGCGCCGACGGCCGCCACGGTCTGGAGGAGTACTTACAAACTCACGTGGCCTATCTGCAGTATCATTAATTCACATTGTGTTTCCAGTAATGAAGCAGCCGGCGGAGTTTTACCGGCTGCTTCCGGTCATATCAGGCCATGCCGCATTCATTCAGCCCCCTTATACCGGGCTCCAGGATTAGTCCCATAGTTAAGGGTCCTTAACTATTCATGATGACCGGTTGTGTTCCCCGGCATTTTGGCAGAAGTTGCTAATCATTTGTCGCCGTTAAATTCCCAGTATTAGCACTGTGTTGCCTGAATTCAGCACCTTGCTGACGGTTAAACAAAAAACAATTATTAGCGCCATTTATTACTTGCACACTTTATCCAAAATTAATTAAAGCAACAGGTACAGGAAATTCCTAAACTAATTAAAGTTGTATTTTACATATGGAAATAAATGATTAAATCAGGTTAATGTATCACCTCACACAGAGCGCGTTTGAGCTTATGTGTTGAAAGAAAGACACACACAGCAATCTCATTACAAAGAGGCCAATAAAGGCCCAATGATAAAATCCATCAATCTACAATTCTAAAAATGGATATGCTCCCTGCCCCTCACCGTTCTGCGGTGAGGGGTTTCCTACACAGCACCGGGGTCATTTACATGAAAAATAATTTACTCTCTATTACCTGGCTGCACGCCGCAGCCTGTTTATTGATCGTACTCTGCAATGCAGAAAGTTTTGCCGGTAAATTAAGTGACGTGAAATTTTCAGGTTTGGCAGGTTATGGTTCTTCAATCGGTCAGTTAGGCGTTTTCCTTTTTTTTATGAGCAGTGGCTATCTTATTTCAAGCCTGCACTGGAATGACTTTGGCGAAGGAAAGGTTATTCCGTTTATTAAAGGAAGACTGGTAAAAATATTGCCGGTTTATTATTTATTCACGCTGGTCACTATTGTATTTTGGGTGATACAACCCTCGTGGTTTCCATCTACAACCGTAGAACCTGTGGATAATATCCTGTCGCTGCTTTTTATTCCTTCGGTCTACATTAAAGAGCTCGGTTCGTTGACGCCGGTGCTCTCCTCAGGCTGGATATTCTGCTACGAGATGTTGTTTTATCTGATTTTTTCTACTGGCTTATTGCTGGCACGCCGTTCTGGACTGACCTTGATTTTCCTCAGCGTGATTGTGTTGGCCGCCGCCAGTTTACTGGTTCCGAGCGATAACCCCTGGTTCCAGTTCTATACCAATCCAGTAATGCTTTATTTTCTCAGCGGTGTTTTTTGTTTTGCCATACAGCCGAGATTAACGATACCCTGGTTTCACAGCGGATATTCGCTGCTGATGGTGGCCTTCCTGGTTATCGTTGGGACAACGCTTTCCCAGGGTTTCCTGCAACTGGTGGTTCTAACCCTGAGCTTCTTTATTCTGACATTTTTCAGTTTCCGCATCAGTAAATCGTCTTCTGCGGGTCGCGTATTAACGGCCGTCGGTCTGGCTTCCTATTCAATCTATGTCTGCCATCGCCTTTTAATGGGGGCGCTGGTGGAAATCCTTCAGTTGATTATTCCAGCGGGCAGCGGCCAGACTATTCTGTACCTCGCGATGGCGCTGTTATTGGTTGGCTCAGTCGGCTTCGGTTACCTGGTTTACTGGATGATTGAACGCCGTGCCTCAGTGATCCTGCAGGTAAAAGCGGGGTAACTATCCCTAAAAGTGCACCTCCAATTGTCCGTTGCCTGCGGACAATAGAGGTGCATTTCTTCGTTATGCCGTTATGCGTTTTAGCGACTGGGTTTTATACAACGCCCATCCGCTGAGCAATGCCAGTGCCATCAGATAATAGCTTGGCGCTAAACTTGTCCCGGTAGCGGTAATCAACAGGGTACAGATTAAGGGCGCAAAGCCACCAAACACCGTCACGGCGATGTTGTAGCTGATCGCCATCCCGCTGGCCCTGGTGGTCATCGGGAACAGATCGGCCATCATTGACGGCACCGTCGAGAAATAAACCGATTTCAGCAACGCCATCCATCCCACCAGCATCAGCAGCATTCCCGCCGTAGGACGGTTCACCACCAGCAGGAAGGCCGGGTAAATCGTCAGGATCAGCAAGATAAGCGATCCCCACATCAGCGGTGTGCGCCCTATTTTCTCCGCCCAAAGCCCCATCAATGGCGTGACCACCGTCAGAATAACCCCGGCTAACAGGGTGGCGCTGAACGCCGCCGTCCCTGAGAGGTGCAGGCTTTTGGTGGCATAGGTGGGGACATAATTCAGCATGTAGTTAATGCCGGTCGAGATCACCATCAGTCCGATGGCCAATAGCATCAGATTCTTCTGCTGCCCGGCCAGCAATTTCAGCGGAGAATGGGTTTTCTCCTGCGCGACAAAGCTGGCGGGTTCATGCACATGCCGACGAATATAGAGGCCGACCGGGCCAATCAACAATCCGAAAGCAAAAGGAATGCGCCATCCCCAGTCCTGGATTTGCGCTTCGCTTAGCCACTGGGTTAATCCCAGTCCGAACGCCGACGCCAGTAAGGTACTCGCGCCCTGGGTTGCGAACTGCCAGCTGGCGATAAATGCGCGGCGATGGGGAAAGTGTTCAACCAGGAAGGCGGTGGAACTGCCAAACTCGCCTCCTGCAGAGAACCCCTGAATCAGTCGCGCCAGCAGGATCATGATTGGCGCGATCAGGCCGATGGTGCCGTACGCCGGCATCAGCACAATGATCAGCCCACCGACCATCATCAGGGTGATCGACATCATCAGTGCCTTTTTGCGTCCGACGCGGTCAGCATAAGCGCCCAGTACGATCGCACCCAATGGCCGGATCAGGAAGGACACGCCAAAGCTGCCAAAGGTCAGCAATAAAGAAACGGCGGGATCCTGAGTGGGGAAAAACGCATGGGCGATATAGCTGGCGAAAAAGCCGTATACCGCGATATCAAACCATTCGAGAGCATTGCCCACGCAGGTGGCAAACAGGGTTTTATACAGGTTCGGCGTGGTGCTTAACGTGTCAGACTGCGGGTGAACGACGCTGCTCATACCGTCTTCTCCTGCTGCTGATACTGTTGATGGCTGGCCAGCAGATCCGCGCCCTTCTCGCCCAGCTCCCACAACAGCTGGGTCATCATTTGCAGCCCTTCGCGGGCAATGGATTTCAGCATATGTTCATCAACGGCATGCTGACCGCAGGAGGGATAGGAATGCGGCACCCATAACGTCGGCAAGCCGAGGATTTTAGCGAAGACATCATTTGGCAGCGAGCCGCCGAGGTTGGGTAACAGCGCCGGTTTTTTCCCGCTAATTGAGGACATCGCCTGAAGCGCCCAGTCCACCAGCGGATCGCGTGGGTCAAGCCGGGTTGCAGGCGATCCTCGCAGTACCTCCACCTCAACCTGGCTGAAGCCATGACTGTCGAGATGCTGACGCAGATGCTGAGCGATATTTTCCCAGTCGGTGCCGACCACAAAACGCAGCTGGCACACCGCCGTAGCTTTGCCGGGAATGGCATTCATTGGCCTTTCTGGATTACCGGTCAGGAGTGAGAGCACTTCGAAGGTATTCCAGCCGTATAAGCGTTCGGTTGGCGTCAACCCGGCTTCGCCCCAGTTAACCTCAATCTGCGGGCCATCGGTATTGTCCAGAACATCGATATCACTGAGGATTTCCCGCACGGCAGCGGAGATTGCCGGCGGTTTGAGCGCTGCAACCTGAAGCTGACCATGTTGATTGACCACGCAGGCCAGCGCGTTAGCCAGTTGAGTTCCCGGATTGGTCAGTAAACCGCCCCAGTTACCCGAATGATAATCGCGGTCGCGCGCATCGATACTGAGTCGGACGTTTACCGCGCCACGCGATCCGAGGAACAGCGTTGGGCGCTGCGCATTCAGCCGTGGACCATCAGAAGCAATAAAGATATCGGCCTTCAGCAGCTCTGGGTTTTCGGCACAGATTTGCGCCAGGCCAGGTGAGCTGATCTCTTCACCCATTTCAAACAGGAACGTGCAGTTAAAGCCCAGCTTGCCGCCGCGCGCGCGGAAGATTTGCTCAAGCGCCGCGATGTTTACCGTGTGCTGTCCTTTATTATCGGCACTGCCACGGCCGTACCAGCGGTCGCCCTCTTCGGTCAGCTGCCAGGGATCCAGCCCATCGCGCCAGTTTTCATCATCGCCAAATACCACATCGCCATGTCCGTAACACAGCAGCGTAGGTAAGGCTGCATCTTCGATTCTGCTGGCCACTAAAAAAGGGCGTGCGTGTGCGCTGGGATTTTCAAGCTGGGTCAGCGTAAACCCAAGCGCCTGCATCGCCGGGGCAATCTCTTCATCAAGGTAGCGCTGCAGTTCTTCATCACGATCGTTGCGCTGACTTTCAGTACGCAAGGCAACGCGCCTTGCCAGTACCTGTTTAAATTCGCCGCTATCAAAATACGCTGTGGCCTGCGCCACTGCCTGTTCACCCGTCATAGGTCCGCCCGTTGTGTTTGCTTGTTTGTTGTTATGTTCTGCATCCATCTAAGCTAAAATCGGGGTTTGCCACAATCATCAAAATATCAAACACGCGTTGCTTTTAAAGCAAGGCAAGATTGCACAGTTAAGCAGCATGCACCAGCAGAAGGCAAAGCCATGCACAGTTCTGAAATTCGCTATTTTCTGGCCGTCGCCAACTGCGGCTCATTGAGTGCCGCCAGCCAACAATTGTTTGTCGCGGTTTCGGCCATCAGTCGCCAGATCCAGAAGCTTGAAGCGGAAATCGGCGCCCCGCTGTTCGACAGACATGCGCGCGGCATGGTGCTGAACGATGCCGGGAAGATTTTTGAAAATCATGTGCGCCGGAGTCTGATGGATATGGAACATGCGATGGCGGAAATCAAAGGGCTGAAAGCGGTGAGAAGAACCGCGCTGCGTATTGCCTGCACTGACGGCATGGCGTTCAGCCTGCTGCCCGCGCTCTGTTCGCAGTTTCGTCATCTGAATCCGTCGGTCAGTTTTAATCTGACCGTGGGCAGCGCGCTGGAAGTGGCGGAGATCCTGCGCCGGGGAGAGTGCGATGTTGCTTTCCAGTTCAGCCTGCAGCCGGAAAGAGGTGTCGATGTCGTGGCCTCTTTCCCTGCGCCGGTATTGATCGTGATGCAACAGTCCCATCCGCTGGCGAAAAAGGCGTTTACCCTAAAGGATTTGCAGGCCTTCCCCGTGGCGTTACCCGATCAGGGCACCACCGTCCGCCAGCTGTTTGAGCTCTCCTGCCAGATGAGCGGTACTTTTATCGAGCCGGCGATCACCTGCAATAATTTCAGTACGCTCTATTTTTTCCTGCAGCAAAACCCGCAGGCAATCACCATTTGCAGCCAGTTTACCGTGCTTTATCAGGCCAAAGAGCACGGTCTGGCATTACGGTCTATCGGCATCGATCAGCTCACCCAGCGCACGCTTCAGGTCCAAACGGTCAACGGCCGCCAGCGATCCGCAGCGCTGAATCTGTTTCTCACCTTTGTCAGTGAGCAGTTGCAGCAGCAGAATGAATTTTTCCGTAGCGAGTATGGGTTCTGAGTGGGTATGCGGTTTTAAGTTTAAAGGCATTAAGGTCGAAGGATTTAGGTCAACACCGGCTCGGGGGTTTGGCGTCAGCATAGAGCCCGGTATCCCATAACATTAGTGTCGCTGGGTGGCCTGGTGGATACACAGGTCAAATACATTAGGGGAGCGGGTTTTGATTTGTGTGACCCCATTGAAACAGGCAACAATGAAGCCTTGGGGAAGGGAGAGAAGGTTGATAAGCAAAGCATCGGCGACAGGGATGTCGCCGCTGAGCCCCCAGGGATGGGTGCACGGCGACTTTACGTTCAACCTTCTCTCCCTGAACTTGCCACCAGAGCATCCATACGACTTGCTTTGTAACAGCGGCAAACTCAGCCAGCACTGAGGGAAAGGTTAACAACGACTTTGCGCCCTGACGAGGTCACCGAAGCATCCAGACGACTTGCTACAGCAATAAACAGAGCAACCAAACAACTTACCCCTGTAAGTCATTCTTGAGGAAGCCATAACGTGGACAGCAAATTACTGGGCAGTTACCTGAAAGATCGGCGGGCGAAGCTGAATCCGGCAGATTTCGGTATTTCTCCTATCCGCCGCCGCACGCCGGGATTGCGGCGGGAGGAAGTGGCCAACCGCGCCAACGTCAGCGCCACCTGGTATACCTGGCTGGAACAAGGCCGCGGCGGCTCGCCTTCGGCTGAAGTGCTCAACCGTATTGCTGAAGCGCTAGGACTGACGCCGGTGGAACGCGAACACCTGTTTTTCCTGGCGCAACAGCGCGCGCCGCAGGTGCATTATCAGGCCTGGGAGCCGATATCGCCGCAGCTTCAGCGGGTGCTGGATTCGCTGGAATACAGCCCGGCGATGGTGAAAACCCCGACCTGGGACATCATTGCCTGGAACGAAGCCGCGCGTGCGGTGCTGAAGGACTACAGCAAAATGGCGCCCGAACAGCGGAATATTCTGCGGATCCTGTTTGGCGATCCTCGCGTGAAAGAGCATATGGTGAATTGGCTGCAGGATGCCACGTTTGCCGTCGCGGCTTTCCGATCGGAAGTGATGCGCGCCGGTGCCATGGATTCCGTGCAGCCATTGATTGATGAGCTTTGCCAGAGCAGCAGCGAATTCAACACCATCTGGCAAAATTATGATGTTCAGCAGTACGGCGAGGGCATCAAACATACGCGCCTACCGTTAGTGGGCGAGTGCAATTTCGAATACTCTTCGTTTGCCGTTGATGGCCGCGCCGATCTGGGCCTGGTGATTTATACCCCTTCCCGGCCGATCGATCGGGAAAAAACTGCCACGCTGATCGCTCACTGGCGTCAACAGCAAAGGGGATAAACGACGGCCCCCGTCAACGAGGGCCACCGGCATTACTTCATATCAACCTGATAGAAGATATGTTTGCCAAACGGATCGATCTCATAGCCGGTCACCTCTTTGCGTACCGGTTCAAAGATGGTCGAATGGGCAATCATCACCGCAGGGGCCTGATCGTGCATGATTTGCTGCGCCTGGCGGTAAAGCTGGATGCGTTTATTATGATCCTGCTCGCTACGGGCTTCGGTGATCAGCGTGTCGAACGGCTTGTAACACCATTTCGAGGAGTTCGAGCCGCCGTTGGCCGAGGTGCAGCTGAACAACGGACCGAAGAAGTTATCCGGATCGCCGGTTGCGGTGGTCCAGCCCATCAGCGCGGCCTGATGATCGCCATCCTTCACCCGCTTCAGGTATTCACCCCATTCAAAGCTGACGATTTTGGCATTGACGCCCACTTTCGCCCAGTCGGCCTGGATCATCTCCGCCATGCGGCGCGCGTTCGGGTTATACGGACGCTGAACCGGCATTGCCCACAGCTCGATAGTGGTGCCCGGCTTGATGCCGGCTTCTTTTAACAGGGTTTTGGCTTTCTCAGGATCGTAGTCGTAATCCTTCAGATCCTGATCGGCACTCCACACGCCCGGCGGCAACAGATTCTTCGCTGCGGTGCCGGTTCCCTGGAAGACCGCCTGAATGATCGCCGGCTTATTGATGGCCATGGTCAGCGCCTGACGGACCTTAACGTTATCCATCGGCGGCTTTTGCGTGTTGAATGCAAGGAAACCGGTGTTCAGGCCGGGCTTCTGCATCAGCACCAAATCCTTATTCTCTTTCATGCGCGGTAAATCGGCGGGATTCGGGAACGGCATCACCTGACACTCGTTCTTCTCCAGCTTGGCTAAACGCACCGACGCATCCGGCGTGATGGCGAATACCAGCCGATCCAGCTTGGCTTTACCCTGCCAGTATTCCGGGAAGGACTTGAACAGGATGCGGGAATCTTTCTGATACTGCACCAGCTCAAAAGGTCCGGTCCCAATCGGCACCTGATCGACCTTCTCTGGCGTGCCCGCTTTTAACATCGCGTCAGCGTATTCAGCCGAGAGAATCGAGGCAAAGTACCAGCCGAGATCGGCGAGGAACGGCGCTTCTGCATGGGCCAGCGTAAAGCGCACGGTGTTGTCGTCAACTTTTTCAATATTCTGGATCAGCGAGCCAAACTCCAGGCTTTCAAAGTTGGCGTAGGTGCCGTTAGAGACATTGTGGTACGGGTTTTTGGGATCTTTCTGCCGCATAAACGAGAAAATCACGTCATCGGCGTTGAAGTCGCGGGTCGGTTTGAAGGCTTTATTGCTCTGGAACTTCACGCCTTTTCGCAGATGGAAGGTGTAGGTTTTGCCATCGGGGCTGATATCCCAGCTCTCTGCCAGACTTGGGATCAGTTCTGTGGTGCCCACTTTAAAATCCACCAGCCGGTTGTATACCGGCACGGCGCTGGCATCAACGCTGGTCCCTGAGGTGTATAACTGCGGGTTAAAGTTTTCCGGCGATCCTTCCGAACAGAACACCAGCGTTTTCGCCGCGGCCCCAGAAGCCACAACCAACGCCAACGCGGCGACTGCCGTCCTTAATACTGATTTTCTCATCTCCATCCTCACTTTAAAGTGCTTTTATTGTCTGTCCTGAACAGTTAACAATCTAATCGCTATCGCCAGAGGGAGCCAGTAAAAAGACGCATTTTTGACCATAAGATTGGGTTATATTTCAAATGATTGAAAATTATTTACGCGCGGGATCGGTAAAATATCCGCCTGAAAAGCGAGTGGCGTCTGACGAGATGTCACAGAGAAGTGAGGGTAGGACGGGGGGTAAAATGACTGTTCCCCACCGGATGGCAGGGAACACAGAGCGTCAAGAAGACTGAAGGATCAGTTCAGCTTGTACTCGAGGGTAATCTCAGCGTTTAACACCTGAGAGACCGGACAACCGGCTTTCGCCTGGTTGATAATTTCATCGAATTTGCTGCTATCAATGCCCGGCAGTTTGACCTGGCTTTGCAGGGCAATTTTGGTGATTTTAAAACCATCACCCGACTTATCCAGTGACACATCGGCTACGGTATCGATGCTTTCCGGGGTGAAGCCTGCATTGCCTAACATCAGCGACAGCGCCATTGAGAAACAAGCCGAATGGGCCGCGCCAATCAGTTCTTCCGGGTTGGTGCCTGGTTTGCCTTCAAAACGGGTATTAAAGCCATATGGCTGCTCTTTCAGCGCGCCGCTTTCGGTGCTGATCGTGCCTTTACCCTGCTTAATATCGCCTTCCCAGTGCGCCTGCCCTTTCTTATGAATGGTCATGACTGTCCTCCTGTTTGTTTATCATGAACATTCAGTATAGTGGCTTCTCAGCGCTTCGCCGGAAGAAGCCTTTCAACTGGCTATTTACTGACCAGCCCACCCCGTCATTTCTCCGCACCGGGCTTTGACCTTAGCCTGACTCTCTGATAGTTATAACAAATCCGCTTTACCCCCACACAGACACAGGAAGACAGGATGAATCAGCAACTGGCCAGCCAGCTCAGCACCCGTTTTTACCGTTACCTTGCCGTCACCAGCCAGAGTGATGCCTCGGCTAAGGTTCTGCCCAGCACGCCTGAACAACACAATATGGCGAAAATGCTGGCCGAAGAACTGCGTGAGCTGGGATTACAGGATGTGGTGATTGATGAATTCGCCACCGTCACCGCCGTTAAACCGGGTAACCGCCCTGCTGCACCCCGCATCGGCTTTATCACCCATATTGATACCGTCGACGTTGGCCTGTCTCCGCATATCCATCCGCAGACGTTGCGCTTTGAAGGCAAAGACCTGTGCCTGAATCAGCAAGAAGATATCTGGTTACGCACTGCGGAACACCCGGAAATCAATGCCTATCATGGCCAGGACGTGATCTTCAGTGACGGCACCAGCGTGCTGGGTGCGGATAATAAAGCGGCGGTCACCGTGGTGATGACACTGATGGAAAATCTGACTCACGACACGCCGCACGGCGATATCGTGGTGGCGTTTGTGCCTGATGAAGAAATCGGCCTGCGTGGGGCGAAAGCCCTCGATCTGAAATCGCGCTTCGATGTCGATTTTGCCTACACCATCGACTGCTGTGAGCTGGGTGAAGTGGTGTATGAAAACTTTAACGCGGCGGCGGCTGAAATCCGGCTGACCGGCGTGACCGCGCACCCAATGTCCGGCAAGGGCGTGCTGGTCAATCCGCTGCTGATGGCAATGGATTTTGTCGGTGAGTTCGACCGTTTCGAAACCCCTGAACATACCGAAGGCCGCGAAGGCTATGTCTGGTTTAATGATATGACCGCCAACGCCAACGAAGCGCGGCTGAAGGCCTCAATTCGTGACTTTGACCTGGCCTCATTTGAGCAGCGCAAACAGAAAGTTGCCGATGTGGCCGAGAAAATCCGCCAGCAGTACCCGACCGGTAGCGTGGAATTTACCATTACCGATACCTACAGCAATATCAGCAATGCGATCGGCGAAGATCGTCGCGCCATTGATTTGATCTTTGCCGCCCTGGAAGCACTGGATATCACCCCGAAAGTGACGCCTATGCGCGGCGGCACAGACGGCGCGGCGCTTTCCGCCAAAGGGCTGCTGACGCCAAACTTCTTTACCGGTGCGCATAACTTCCATTCGAAGTTTGAGTTCCTGCCGGTGCCCTCGTTTGTGAAGTCCTACCTGGTGGCAGAGCAGCTCTGCCTGCTGGCGGCGAAATAAAAACAAAAAAGGGGCGAATTTCTTCGCCCCTTTTCACTCTGCCTCTTAGCGTGACTTCACGCCCGCACGTTATTCTTTAACCGCAACATCAATGCCTGGGAAGAATTTCGCCGCCAGCTTGGTCACGGTGCCATCAGCCTGAACTTTGGTGATAGCCGCATCCAGTTCCTGCTTGCGTTTGGCATCGTCTTTACGCAGGCCAAAACCGATACCCACGCCGAGGATCTGCGTGTCTTCTACCGCGCCACCCGCAAAGGCAAAGCCTTTACCCTGCGGCTTTTCCAGGAAGCCAGACTGACCCGCTGCGGACATCACCAGCGTGCCATCAAGACGGCCAGCAACCATGTCGTTGTAAACCTGGTTCTGATCCTGATAAGAGGTGACCGTCACGCCCTGCGGTTCCCAATGCTTCTTGGCGAAGGTTTCCTGCACTGAGCCCTGCAACACGCCGATGTTTTTCCCTTTTAGAGAGTCAACGGTCGGTTGCAGGCCTGAGCCGCTTTTGCCAATCAGCTGGCTTGGAATACGGTAAATCGGTTTGGTGAAGCCAATGCTTTTCATGCGCGCTTCGGTGATGTTCATCGCCGAGTTAATGGCGTCGAATTTCTTCGCCGCCAGTGCCGGGATCAGAGCATCAAAGCTGCTTTCTACCCAGCTACATTTAAAATTGCCCGCCTGGCAAATCGCTTTGCCCAGCTCGATATCGAACCCTTCCAGCTCACCGGAGGCGTTGCGGCTTTCGAATGGCGGATACTGCGATTCCAGACCGTAACGCAGCGTTTCCTGCGCCAGTGCAGACATGGAAGACAGCAGGCCTACAGCCACAAACAGTGCATTCAGTTTCTTCATCAACTTCCCCTCAGGAGATTTATTAGCGAGGCTTCACCTGGCACAGCGCCTGAGCGCCCGCCTTCAGTGTGGCTTCGTCTTTTGCGAAAGAGAGACGGATCAATTTATTGTCAGTACCATCCGTGTAGAACGCCGAAAGTGGGATAGTTGCTACACCGTGATCAACAATCAAACGTTTTACCATTTCGCTGTCAGATTCGTCACTGAAATCTGCATAGCTGGCCAACATAAAGAACGAACCGGCCGACGGCAGCAGCGTAAATGGCGACGCTTTCATCAGTTCCGCCAGCATGTCGCGCTTACGCTGATAAAACTCCCCCAGTCCGAGATAGTTAGCCGGTTCGCGCAGGTAATCCGCAAACGCAACCTGCATCGGGGTGTCGGCGGAATACATCATAAACTGGTGAACCTTGACCATCTCTTCCATCAGCTCCGCCGGGGCCAGGCAATAGCCAACACGCCAGCCGGTGACGTGGAAGGTTTTGCCAAACGATGAAACGATCACGCTGCGTTGAGCCAGCTCCGGGTGCGTTGCCATGCCCTGATGTTGACGACCATCAAACAGGATATGTTCATAGACTTCATCGGACAGCACCACGATATTGGTGTTGCGGGTAATGGCCGCCAGCTGATCAAGATCGGTCCGCGACAGCACCTGAGCACTCGGATTGTGCGGGGTGTTGATGATAATCATCCGCGTGCGCGGCGTAATTGAGGCGCGCACTTCATCCCAGTCGATGGCGAAATCCGGCACCTGCAGCTTGAGTCCGACCGGCACGCCGCCCTGCAAGCGAACCACCGGCGCATAGCTGTCAAATGCCGGCTCGAAGAAGATCACTTCGTCGCCGCTGTGCACCAGACCACTGATTGCCGCATAAATCCCCTGGCTGGCGCTGCCGGTGATCAGCACTTCGCTGGCCGCGTCATACTGCTGGCCATACAGCGTCTGCACCTTGCTGGCTAACACCTCTTTCAGCGCTGCCAGCCCGGTCATCGGCGCATACTGGTTATGCCCCTGCTCCATGGCTTTGGTGACGCCGTTGATCAAGGCCTCGTCGCACGGGAAGTTGGGTGCGCCCTGGGACAGGTTAATGGCGTTGTGCTGGGCAGAAAGTTGACCGATCACGGCGAAAATGGTGGTGCCAACATCCGGTAATTTTGAACGCTGCTGTACAGAGGATTTGATGGTCATGCTGTCTCCGTTGGAGGTGGAATGCGCAATGTCTCTATTCAACGTGAGCACACTTGAGCCGACAAGCGAATTGTTGTCATAATAGCTATGACTTTTAAACATAGCTCAGAGGCAAACAATGTCACGGCGCACGCTCCCGCTCAATGCAATTCATGCCTTCATTGTCACTGCCAGGCACCTGAATCTGACCCGCGCTGCCGGGGAACTGTGCATCACCCAGGGCGCCGTTAGCCGCAAAATCGCTTCGCTTGAGAACTGGCTGGGGTTTGCGCTGTTTGATCGCCACGCCCGTGGCCTGACCCTCACCGCTCAGGGCGCCAGCCTGCTTCCCGCAATGAAAACCCCCTTCGAACAGATGATGCAGGCGGCCGAACAGGCCAGCAAAACCCATGGCGTGATCCGGCTGAAGGCACCGACCTGTGCCATGCGCTGGCTGGTGCCTAAACTGGTGGCGCTGGAGCAGGCGCAACCCGATCTCCACGTCTCGCTAACCAGCACCGTCGACCACAGCACCCAGCTGGATAATCATGACGTGGCGATCCTCTACGGCAGCCAGCCGGCCGGCAGTTGCCGGTTGTTTGATGAGGAGCTGACGCCGGTTATCGCCGCCAGCCTGCAGCCTGAAAAACCGATGGCAGTCAGCGATCTCTCAGGCTTCACCTTTTTGCATCCCACCGCCGACGGGCGTGACTGGCAGCTGTGGTTAAGCCAGCAGCCGTCAGCGGTGTTGCTGAAGCGCAACCAGCATTTCGATACCATGGATTTGGCGATCAGCGCGGCGATTCAGGGATTTGGCGTGACGGTGGCCGATGTGACCCTGATCGCAGCGGATCTGGCGATGAAGAGGCTGATCGCCCCGTTCAGTGAGACGGTGAAAACGGGCGCAGTCTACAGTCTGATCCAGCGCCCGCCGGAAGAAGCGCCACCGCAGCTGGCTGCATTGGTGGCGTGGTTATGCCAGCGGTGATCTCCGCGGGCACAACCCTTAGAACGATACCCACTCATCTGCCGAAGCCGCCGCCGGTTTAGCCGTCAGCGCGCGCGTCATACCGCCGGCGGGCTTAACATAGGCAGCCGGTGCGGGCGCTGCTGCGGCAGACACGGGCGACAGGCGGAATTTCGAGACCGACAGGGTCAGCTCTTCCGTCTGGCGTTCCAGCTGACTGGCCGCTGCCGACACCTGCTCCACCAGCGAGGCGTTCTGCTGGGTCACGCTGTCCATTTCGGTGATCGCCGTACCGACCTGCGAAATCCCTTTGCTCTGTTCTTCAGAAGCCGAGGCGATCTGCTTCATGATTTCAGTCACTTCGACCACGCCGCTGAGGATCGCGTCCATGGTGCTGCCGGCCTCACCGACCAACAGCGATCCTTTTTCCACGCGGGAAACCGAGTCAGCAATCAGCATTTCAATCTCTTTCGCTGCACCGGCGCTGCGCTGCGCCAGGTTACGCACTTCGCTGGCGACCACCGCAAAGCCACGGCCCTGCTCACCGGCCCGCGCGGCTTCAACTGCCGCGTTCAGCGCAAGAATATTGGTCTGGAAGGCGATGCTGTTGATCACGCTGGTGATCTCGGCAATCTTCTTCGAACTGCCCGCGATGCCCTGCATGGTGGTGACCACATCATTCACCAGCTTGCCGCCTTTGCTGGCGGTGACCGAGGCATTCTGCGCCAGGTCGCTGGCCTGACGGGCGTTGTCGGCGTTAAATTTCACCGTGGCCGTCAGCTGTTCCATACTCGCCGCCGTTTGTTCCAGCGCCGCAGCCTGCTCTTCAGTGCGTGAAGAGAGATCGTTGTTGCCGGAAGAGATTTCAGCCGCGCCGCGATAGATATTGTCCGTACCGCTGCGGATGGCGCTCACCGCTTCACGCAGGCTGTCCTGCATGGCGCGCAGCAGAGGCACCAGTTTTCCGACGCAGTTACGACCGATATCTTCCAGCGGATGGCTCAGATCGCCATCGGCAATCAGGCGGAAATGCTCACGCATGCCGTCGAGCGGACGCACCAGCATTTTGACCAGGTAGCGGTCAGTAAACAGCAAGATAAACAGGCCGACGATCACCGACAGCACAATGACAATTTTGGTGACATCGGTCAGATGGTCTACGGTAACGCGGGTGGTATCCAGCTTCTGACCCGCCGCCAGATTAAATTTGTCGACGGTGGCTCCGAACTCGCGGCTCAGGGCTGGCGTGACGCCGGTCGCCTGGCGACGAAACGCATCCATATTGCCCTGCTGCGCCAGCTGCATTTGTGGCAGCACGCCGTTATCCAGCAGCTTTTGCCAGCTGCCGATCACCGCAGCGGAATAGCCCGCATCCATCGGCCCCGGTGACTAGGCTTTAAAATCGGCCAGCAACGAAGACATGTTATCGAGCGCCTTTTGCACCGACGCCATATCCGCCGCAGCAGAGGCGCTGCCAGACTGGCGGGACTCCACGGCACGCGTCAGGCGGGTGATAAAGCGGAAATACTGATCGTTGCCTTTGCTCAGGGTGGTCATCTGATTGACCAGTTCACGATCGACCTCATTTCCGTGGCCCAGCGCATTGAGGGAATAGACGCTGTACATGCCGACGGCAGACCACATCAGGCAGAACAGCCCGAGGATCCAGAGCATCACGCTGCGGATGGTAAAGTTTTTTAACAGGTTCATAACTACTCCGTAACGGTATTAATGCGGATTACATCGCCTGAAAGATCGGGCGCTTATCCGCTATTATCGGCACGGAGTGAGAAAAACTGAGGGGATATCCGCTGGCGATTCAAAAACTTAGACTGACCTCCAATTCAGTTAAGTCCTTGCTGCCAAAGTCATTTAA
The DNA here is from genome assembly GCF_004551645.1 of Erwinia sp. QL-Z3. Classification (NCBI taxonomy): domain Bacteria; kingdom Pseudomonadati; phylum Pseudomonadota; class Gammaproteobacteria; order Enterobacterales; family Erwiniaceae; genus Erwinia; species Erwinia sp. QL-Z3. Next base: position 3,589,566 of record NZ_CP037950.1, on the reverse strand, counting down.
GGCAAAAATCGCCAGAATATTCGATTTAGCGGGGAAATAATTATGTTACGCAACTAGTCGTTTAACCGCACCATCCCTTTCATCAACAGACGGAACAACTGGGTCCGTCGGCGCATAAAGCGCTTTTCCAGCTTCAGCACCGCCTGCCCCTTGACGCCAAAACGCATCACCTTGTCTTCCCACGGACGCCAGGCCGGCCAGTTGATCTCGCCCTCGATTTGATGCGAGAAGGCGCTGGCATCCCGGGCAAAACTCAGCCAGTAGTCGCTGACCTTTTTGGCGAATGCCCGATCGTTGTCGGTAAACGGTCTATCGCTTATCTCGTCACCGAAGGCGTCCAGCGTATCCAGCGTGTAGGGGATTTCGTTACCGTGCCAGGTGCCGTTCACATACAGATCGCGCGCGTTCTCAGAGACATAATCGAAATAGTACCGCCACGCCGGCATGCCGTTGCGGTGCTGCGCCAGTGCGGCGATATAGCCCATGGTGGTGAAGGTCATATCGCGGGCCACCTGTCGGCCCAGCTCACTGTCGTCATACACGCCGTCGTACATCATGCGGATCATTTTCAGCCGCAGCCCGATTCGCTGCGTCTGGCGTACTCCGGCAATCACTTTTGCCGGGTCAACGCCAAAGTAGCTGAGTACGCTGGCTTCATCGCTGTTACTGCCGATCATCAGCGGCAGTTTTAGCTGTTTCGCGGCGGTGAAGACGCTGAGCATCGGTTCCGGTAACACGCAGTCGCCGGCGATGGCCACCGGTCCGTTAGCCAGCGAGCTGTCCAGCTGCCAGAAGGCGTCAGCAGGTAATTCCCTCAGCTGCTCGGCCGTTGCCTGTTCCAGCCCGAAATGGCTGGCTAGCCTGACGCCGGTGTTGAGGGCTTTTTGGCGGGGAACATCCGGCAGCGTATAGGCGCTCTGGGCAATGCCTTTGTGGAAAAGCCCGGCGGCCAACGGCGAAGCAAACAGGGACAGGACGCTTCGCGCCCCGGAGGATTCGCCAAACAGGGTGACGTTGCTGCTGTCGCCACCAAAGCTGGCGATATTGCGCTGTACCCATTGCAGCGCGGCAATCTGATCGAGCAAGGCAAAGTTATTCACCACCTCACCCGCCGGATACTCTTTGTCTAACGCCGGGTGGGCAAAAAAGCCCATATGGCCCAGTCGATAGTTGATGGTGACGATCACCACCCCGCGCGAAGCCAGCGGCAATCCGTTATAAGGTGCCAGACCGCCCGCTCCCATGGCATAACCGCCGCCATGGATCCACACCATCACCGGCAGTGGACGAGCCGGTTCCAGATCGGGAGTCCAGACGTTGAGATACAAACAGTCTTCGCTAAAGTTACCCGGATCGCCTCCGCCTACCGCCAGACAATATTCCCGGTTCTGCCAGCTGGCATTTCCCCAGACGGTGGCATCGCGCTCACCTTGCCACGGTTTGACGGGTTTAGGCGGCTGCCAGCGTAACGCACCCACGGGTGGTGACGCATAGGGAACGCCCCTGAAGACAAAAACACCGTCTTCTAGACTTCCGCGAAGCCGTCCTTCCGCGGTACTGGTCCTTAACAAACGATCGTGTCTCATCATCTCATCCTGAAATAGCCTGCTAATCATTATTTGCAGCCGTGAGACGAAAGTCCAATCTTTGCGGCCATTTGCAGATTATGCTGAGCGGACAGCAAATCGATTGAAAGAGAGATTCAGAGGATTTGAGTTTCATCGCTGTTCATTTTTGATTATGTTTTCCTCTCCCCTTATCTGAAAGGATTTGACCATGTTTTCGGCCCTGAATAATGGATTTTCCCGCCTGACCGATCGTCCTGATTTCGGCAAGCTGGTGCTGCGCCTGACCTTTGGCATTTTGCTGCTGTTTCATGGCGAATTTAAGGTAATCCATGGCGTCGGTTGGATTGCCAATATGTTGAAACCGCATGGCATACCCGGCTTCGTGGCGTACGGCGCGTATATTGGGGAAATTGTTGCCCCGATTATGATTATTATCGGTCTGATGACCCGTCCGGCCGCATTTGTGATTGCGGTGAATCTGGTGGTGGCCACGCTGCTGGTCAAAACCGGCGCGATTTGGGACCGTACCAACGTAGGGGCCTGGGCGCTGGAAGGCGAGGCGCTTTACCTGTTTGGTGCGCTGGCGATTATGTTCCTCGGCGCGGGTAAATATGCGCTAATAAAAAATCCACGTTTACAGTAAAAAAACCGGGGCATGCGCTCATGCCCCGGTTTTTTTAGCGCATCTGCGTCACACCACATCTCGCCAGACTGGCTTTTTGCCGCCGGGCATAGAGTGCAATTTCATCCTGCACCGCCGCGCCTAACGCTTTTTCAAACTCCGCTTTGCTGCTGTGGCCCTGACTCCGTGCTTTGGTTTCGCTGCCTAAATTGGACTGGAAGATCCCGGCGGCACTGACCGGCAGGAAATCCTCATAGATCATTGGCGTGGCGCTGATTAGCCCCGCATCCAGTAAAGTCTCGATATTTTGCTGCGCGGCAATCTGCTCAGGATGCGCGCGGCCCTTTTCGCTCAGGCGGAAGGTAAACCAGGCCAGCTGTTGCACGCGTAAGGTTTTGGCATCATCCGGGAAGGCCTGGAAAATGTCGCCCAGCTTCTGCTGGTGAACGCGGTTGTCAGTGCCCGTTTCACTCTCCTGCAGCAGGCGATCGTACAGCTCGCGGCCTTTGGCAGTGAGCGCGATGCCCCGCTGTTCAATCTCGCCAAACCTGGCGGTGTGCGTGCCCTGATGCGCGTCGCGAAAACGCACCGCCTCATCCAGCGCTTTAAAGCTGGTCTGCCGCAGCAGGATCGGCACCTCGCGACGCGGCGGCCCTTCGATGATCGCTTTCGGCGTGATGCCCGCGTCTGGCATCAGCGCCTGCACGCGATCGATATCCAGCGTGCGCGGCGTCAGGTGGTTGATATGGCAGCCGGGGAAACAGACCACATCGGCGATCAGACGGTGCTGGTCGAGTAAGGCCTGATAGGTGCCCTGGTCAACGGTGGTTTGCTGATGCCAGCGGAAAGTTTCCAGCACTTGCGGAATAAACTCTTCCGCCTGCTGTGCGGTCAATCCACCCTGCTGCTGATGCAGGCTGACCAGTTCACGGCAGCGCGGCGTGAAGATATCGCGCGCGGCCAGAATTTCTGCCGCCTGCTGCTGCAGGGAAGGATCGTCGATCAGCTCTAAACGAAGTAACGAGGTAAACAGACGGAAAGGATTGGCATTCAGCGCGTCATCGTCCAGCGGACGAAACGCCGTGGAGTGAACCGGCACCCCGGCCTGAGAAAGGTCATAATAGCCGACCGGATACATGCCCATAATGGCAAACACCTGCCGCAACATAGCCAGTTCAGCCGCGGTGCCCACCCGAATTGCGCCGTGGCGTTCAACGCTTAACCGCGACAGCTCATTGTCCCGCTCAAGCTGCTGTTTCAGGGCCGGATTCTGCGCCAGCACCTCGGCATTAACCTGTGAGACCAGTTTCAGCAGCGTGCCATATTGCGGCACCTCCTGCTGATACATCGCCGACATCGCACTGGCAAACCCGGCGCGAAGGCTATCGGCAGACACCCATCTACTTTCCATTTTCTGACCCTTATTGCAGTGATGCAGTCAGATTACTGGAAAGCGCAGGAGCCGGAAAAAATTATTGGTAATTTGTGATCGGCTCCGGGATTGCGGGTTAGCGACGGTAGCCGTAACGGTATTTCGCCAGCAGCAGTAATGAGGTCAGCACCGCCGGGATCGCCAGGCTGCTAAACACTTCGGTGATGTTCCAGCCCATCGACAGCATTTGCGCGCCGGCAAACGCGCTGAGGATCGCGCCAATCCGCCCGACGCCATGCATCCAGCTGGAGCCGGTGGCGCGGGCGTGAGTGGGATAATAGCTGGCAGACAGCGCGTTCATTCCGGTATTCGCGCCATTCAGGCAAAAACCACTGCAGAAGGCCACCAGGCTGAGCACCAGCGTGTGGGCTGGCGCAAAGCCAATCGCCACCGTGGCGATGGCACCGGTAAAATAGATCGCTGCCAGCGCCAGGTTGGCATTGAAGCGGTCCATCATCCAGCCCGCAAACAGCGAACCCACGGTGCCGCCCGCCTGATACATCGCGGTGACCAGCGCCGCTTGCGTGACCGTCATGCCCATGTCTTTCACCAGCGAAGGCAACCAGCTGCCGATCAGATACACCAGGAACAGCCCCATAAAATAGGCGCCCCACAGCAGCGTGCTGCCCAGCAGGTAAGGACGGCTCAACACCAGCCGCGCCGCGCCGTGGCACTGCGGTTTTTCCGCCATGGCGAACTGACGCCCGTTCAGTGCCTGGTCCGGTGCCATTTTTGCGACGATCTGGCGGATGCGTTCAGCGGGCGCCTGTCTGGCGATCAGAAATCGCACCGATTCCGGCAATCCCTTCAGCAGGATCGGCACCATCAGTAACGGTAAAATTCCGCCCACCACCAGTACCGCATGCCAACCGAAGGTGGGGATCAACCACGACGCCGCAAATCCGCCGCCCGCCGCACCAAAGGTGAAGCCGCAGAACACCACGGTGATAATGAAGGCGCGTTTACGTTCAGGAGAGTATTCCGCCACCAGCGTGCCGACATTGGGCATTGCCGCGCCCATACCCAGCCCGGTGAGGAAGCGGAACAGCATCATTTGATCGACGTTGTGCGACAGCGCGGTCATCAGCGTCCATAAGCCGAAGAAGAACACGCTGCTGATGATCACCACCCGACGGCCAAACCGGTCGGCCAGCGGACCGGCCAGCATTGCCCCCAGCGCCAGGCCAATCAGTGCGGCACTGATCACCGCGCCAAGCTGATGAGTGCTGACGCCCCAGTCACTTTTCAGCGCCGGTGCAATAAATCCCATCAGGGCAATGTCCATGCCATCCATTGCCACCACGGCGAAGCACAGGGCAATAATCCTTTGCTGGTAACGGCTGATGCTGCCTTGATTAATTAAGGCACGCACATCAATCGCAGCGGTACTCTCCACGTTAGCGCTCCATGGGCCAGCAGCAGTCAGGGGCTGGCAATGTTTCCTGAAAAAAAGTGTCGGCTATGATAACGGATTGTCTGCGTGTTGACCTGTCTTATTAAGGAACAGCTGTTATGCCAGCGGTGAATAAAGGCCAGTTTGATAATGCACTTTGATAGTTGGCCAGTGAGAGGCGTTTAAAAGTGATGGAAAACTGTGCAAAAGCCGCAAATGTTAACTAAATTTTGCAATAAGGTTAACAAATCTCTCATATGCGCCTTGCCAGTTGGCTGGCCTGCTACTTACGCTGGGTTATGGACAAAAATTACCTGTTTAATCAGCGCATTCGCTTGCGCCATCTGCACACTTTTGTCGCCGTTGCTCAGCAAGGGACGCTCGGTCGCGCCGCCGAAACGCTGTCGCTGAGCCAGCCTGCGCTGTCCAAAACCCTTAACGAACTTGAGGAACTGGCTGGTGCACGGTTGTTCGATCGCGGCCGGCTGGGCGCGCAGTTAACCACCATGGGCGAGCAGTTCCTGACCCATGCGGTGAGGATCCTCGATGCGCTCAATCACGCCGGACAATCCTTCAGCCCGGCAGAGATTGATCAGCCGGCGGTGCTGCGCGTGGGCGTGTTGACCACCGTGGCGCTGGGGATGCTGCCGTCGATACTGGATCGCTTCCACCAGCTGCAACCTCAGGCGATTGTTCAGGTGGCTACCTTGCACAATAACGTGCTGATTGCCGGTTTGAGAGCCGGAGAATTTGATGTCGGCATCGGTCGCATGGCCGATCCGGAAATGATGACCGGGCTGACCTATGAACTGCTGTTTATGGAAAATTTACGGCTGGTGGTGCGGCCCGATCACCCGCTGCTGAGTGACAACGTCACGCTGTCCAAAGCCTTGTCCTGGCCGGTGGTGATTTCGCCGGAAGGCACGGCACCCCGGCGTCTGGCGGATGAGATGATCAAAGAACAGGGCTGCCGCTTACCATCCACGCTGGTGGAAACGTCGGCGACGTCCCTCGCCCGGCAGCTTGCCTTGCGTTACAACTACGTCTGGTTTGTGCCGTCGGGCGCGATCAAAGAGGATTTGCTGCATCAGTCGCTGGCCGCGTTGCCGATTGCGTCGCACGGGCCTGGTGAATCGGTGGGCATCATTACCTGTACCGGCGCGCCGTTAAGCCTTAGCGCAGAAGTGCTGCTGGCTACCGTGCGTAAATCCCACTCAGGGTAGCCAGCATAAGGCTTAACGACTGCGTTTGGCGTGGCGTTCGCGGTTTTCCAGCCGGGCCTGCTCGGTTTTCTTCAATCCCACATAACAGGCCCCGCTGCCGCCATGTTGCGGCAACGCGCAGCAGTAAGCCTGTACCAGATCGAACTGCTGCAACCAGCGATCCAGATAGCTGCGCACGATGTTGGCATGTGAACCATTTTCCCGCCCTTTACCGTGCACAATCAGCAGATTGCGGTAGTTCTCCTGCTCGGCCAGCAGCATAAAGCTGTAAAGCGTCTGTCGGCAAGTTTCCACCGGCTGCCGCAGCAGATTCAGCGTGGCGTTGGCGGGATATTTTCCGTGGCGCAGCTTATCCAGAACGCCCTGCTGAATACCTTCGGCCTTGAATTCTAACGGCGTTTCGCGCGGAATAATGGTGAGAAAACCGCTGGTCAGGGGATTATCCAGCTGCAGGTCTTCCAGGGTGTTGCGGGGTGATTTGGTTGAGGGGGATTTCAACCAGTGAACATTGGCGCAATCCTTTAGCGGCTTAACGTCTTCCAGTGCCATCGCATCTTTAAACAGATCCTGCTCGTCAAGATTCATCTTGCGGTCCCCCGGAGGTCAAAAAAACGGAGGTGGAGAATGGCTCCACCCAGCAAGTTTAGCAAAAGTCTCGCCTGAAGCTATCCCCTTAATCGCCCCGCGAAAGCGCGTAACGGGCGCTGGCCTCATCGGTGATCAGCCCGGTCACCCAGCGTCCCCGTAATGCGGCAGCGATCGCTTTATGCTTGTCCTCACCGCCCGCAAAGGCGATCACTTTACGTTGCGTCTGCGCGGTGAGTTCCACGCTCGTCAGCCGCCGATCTAACTCGCTTGGCACCCGCTGGCCATCCTCGCCGATAAAGTGCCCGAGCATTTCTGCCGCCACCTTCAGCGATTCCAGCGTGCTCACCTGACTGTCGGTGATAAAGCCGTCGGCATTCAGCGGGCAGCCTGCGGCAACCTGCCCGATGCCAACGAACATGATATCGGCACTGGCCGCTTTTTCGGTGACGGTGCGATAGATGCGGTGGTTACACCACAGATCGCGGTCTTCTACGCTGTCGGCATACAGCGGCGCAGGCAGAATAAAATAGCGGCCCTGGGTTTTCTCCGCCATCCACAACGGTACGTCATAGCGGGTACAGGAACCATCGCTGGCGATTGCGCCAATCAGCGACACGCAGCTGTGCTGCGGCCGGTCAAACTCGGGCAGTTCATCAATGGTTGCCCGCAAGGTGCGGCCCGAGCCGACGGCAATGGTCTGCGCGTCTTCCAGCTTCAGCGTTTGTGCCATCACTTCCGCGCCGGCAACCGCGATCATCTGCTGCAAGCCTTCGCCATCCACTCCCGCCGACGGTACCACCTGACAGACCTGCAGATCGAACCGGGTTTTCAACTGTTCGGACAGCGTCATGCAGTCAGCCACCGGATGGGTAATGCTGACGCTCACCAGGCCCTCCTCTACCGCCAGCGCCACCAGACGCTGGGCCACCTGCCGTGATACGCCGAGCTTATCGGCAATGTCGTGCTGGGTTTCGCCAGCGACGTAATACATCCAGGCGGCTCTGGCGGCCTGATCCAGTTTCTTATTGTGCTTACTCATTCCGTTGCTCCGCGATTTTTTTCCAGCTTACTCTGAATAATTGCCCGACAATCGGGCAAAAGCAAATTATGTGATCTATCCCGCAGACAGCCGAGTGCAGAATCCGCACGCTATAACGCATCAGGCAAAAGCCCCCTTTGAGAGCAAAAGCCCAAAATCAGGAGAGAATGATGACCACTGCCACCCCGTCGATTTGGCTGCACATTGGTGCAGGATCCTTTCACCGTGCCCATCAGGCCTGGTATCTGCATCGCCTGATGGCTCAGGGTGACTGCCGCTGGGAGATTGCGCTCAGCAATATTCGCGATGATGCGGTACCGCTGTTTAACACGCTGGCCGCGCAAAATGGCGAGTACACGTTGGAAACCGTCACCCCGGAAGGGGAACGTCAGTATGAGAAAATCACCTCAATTAAAACCCTTGTGCCCTGGGACGCAGAGCTAAAAGGGCTGATTAAGCAAGGTGCCGATCCGCGTACCAAACTGATTGCCTTTACCGTGACCGAGAGCGGTTATTTTCTGGATAACGATCACCAGTTAGACCCTGAGCATGCGGATATCAAAGCCGATCTGCGGGGAGAGGCACGGACGATTTATGGTGCCCTGACCCGCGTGCTGCTGGCCCGCATGGCCGCGCACGGTAATCCGCTGACGTTGCTTAACTGCGACAACCTGCGGCATAACGGCGAACGTTTCCGCCAGGGTTTCCTCACCTTTCTGAAACTGCGCAACGAGCCGGCTTTACTGGCCTGGGTTACGGAAAATACCACCTCGCCCAATACCATGGTCGACCGTATTACGCCGCGTCCGACCGCCGATATCGCGCCGCGCGTGCTGGACGCCACCGGTTTTGCCGATAACGCGCCGGTAATGGCGGAAGCCTTTATCCAGTGGGTGATTGAGGATAATTTTGCCGCCGGACGACCCGCGCTGGAAAACGTCGATGTGGAAATGGTCGACTCCGTGCTGCCATGGGAAGAAGCCAAAATCCGCATCCTGAACGCCAGCCACAGCTGCATTGCCTGGGCTGGGACGCTGGTCGGGCAGGACTTTATTCACCAGAGTACTCAGACCCAGGAAATTAAAGAGATGGCCTGGGAGTATGTCACTCAGGACGTGATCCCGTCGTTGTTGCCAAGCCCGTTAGATCTTGAGAACTACCGCGACGTGGTGCTGGCCCGCTTTGCGAATCCGTATATTCGCGACACTAACCAGCGCGTGGCCGCTGATGGTCTCTCGAAGATCCCCGGTTTTATTACCCCCACCCTGATGGAAACCTACCAACGGGGCGAAACGCCGCGCGCGACCTCGCTGCTCCCGGCGCTGTTCTTCCTGTTCCTGCAACGCTGGCATCAACAGGATCTGCCTTATGACTATCAGGACGGTGCTCTTGATGCCGCGGCACGCCATGAGATGTTCAGCCATAAGGATGCGCTGGCGCGCTATGCCGCCGATGCCACCCTGTTTGGGCCATTGTCACAGCGCGCAGAGTTTGCCGCGTTACTGGAGCGTTCGGTCGCCAGCCTGCAAAGCTGGGCCAGACATCCGCAGCCGGTAAGCGAATAAGGAGCCGGTTATGTACCTCGGAATTGATGCGGGAACGTCGGAAATCAAGGCGCTGGTGATCGATCGTCAAGGCGAGATTATCGCTACTTCAGGCGCGAAACTCACGGTGCAGCGCCCTCATCCACACTGGTCTGAACAGGATCCGGCTGAATGGTGGCAGGCGCTGCAACAGGCGGTCAGCAGCCTGCGTTCAAAAGTCGGCGAACGTTGGGCCAGCGTCCGTGCGATAGGACTCTCCGGCCAGATGCATGGCGCCGTGCTGCTTGACGGTGATAATCGGGTGCTGCGTCCGTGCATTTTATGGAACGACACCCGCAGTGCCGCAGAATGTCAGGCGCTGATGGCCGTAGCCACCGATTTGTCGGCGATTTCCGGCAATCTGGCGATGCCCGGTTTTACCGCGCCCAAGCTGTTATGGGTGGCGCGCCATGAACCGGCAATTTTCGCCCAGACGGCCAGCGTCCTGCTGCCAAAAGACTATCTGCGCTGGAAAATGAGCGGTGAGAAACTGAGTGATATGTCGGATGCGGCGGGCACCCTCTGGCTGGATGTGGCGAAAAGAGACTGGTCCGACAGCCTGCTGGCTGCCTGTGGCCTGACCCGCGATCATATGCCGCGTCTGGTTGAAGGCTCTGAACCTGCGGGAAAACTCAAACCGGAACTGGCCCGCCAGTGGGGATTGCGTGATGAGGTGATCATCGCCGGCGGCGGCGGTGACAATGCGGCCAGCGCGGTGGGCATTGGCGCCGTCAATGCGGGCGATGCGTTTATCTCTCTGGGCACATCCGGCGTGCTGTTCGCGGTTAACGATCGCTTCCGTCCTAATCCGGCGTCTGCGGTCCATGCATTTTGCCATGCGTTACCAGAGCGCTGGCACCAGATGAGCGTGATGCTGACGGCTGCCAGTGCGCTGCGCTGGCTGTGCGATCTGCTGGGAGCGTCAGAAACCACGCTGTTAGCGGAAGTGGCCACCTTAAGTGCCGCTGAACAGCGCAGCGCGCCGGTGTTTCTACCTTATTTATCGGGCGAACGCACGCCGCACAACGACCCGCAGGCGACAGGATCGTTTCATGGGCTGACGCACGCCACCCAGCGATCCTCACTGGCCTATGCCGTGCTGGAAGGCGTGACCTTTGGCATGGCTGACGGCCTGCAGGTGCTGGAGGAGGCGGGCACCCGCATCAACAGCTGTTCACTGATCGGCGGCGGCGCCCGCAGTCCGTGGTGGGCGCAACTGCTGGCTGACGCGCTGAATATCCCGATTGTTACCCATCAGGGCGGTGAAGCTGGCGGTGCGCTCGGCGCCGCGCGATTAGGCTGGCTGGCTGATGGCGGTGACGAAGCCGTGGTCTGCCGCAAGCCTGCCGAATTAACCCGCTATCTGCCTGAGGCTGGCCGCCATCAACGGCTGCAAAAGCGGCTGGCTTATTTCCGCTTGCTCTATCAACAACAGCGCGAGGCTCGCGCACTCGGTTTCTAAATCATCCCGGACGCCATGTCCGTCCGGGCCCTGCACGTCTTAGAGGAATCATCATGCAATCAGCAAAAAACTGGTTCGGCCTCCCCTTGTCTTTGATTTGGGGTTATATCGCCATTGCGGTGTTTATGAGTGGCGACGGCTTCGAAATGGCCTTCCTGTCAAAACACATCACCGACCTCGGGTTCAGCCCGGCAGAGTCCGCTCTGGTATTCACGATTTACGGTGCGGCGGCGGCGCTGGCGGCCTGGAGCTCGGGTGTGGTGGCAGAAATTATCACCCCGCAGCGCGCAATGCGCATTGGCTTCATCCTTTGGGTGGTGATGCATATCCTGTTTATGACCCTCGGACTGGGCATGCGTAACTATCCGCTGATGTTGCTGTTCTATGGCATCCGTGGGCTGGCGTATCCGCTGTTTATCTACTCGTTTGTGATGCTGGTGGTGCAAAACGTTCCTAAACATCAGCTTTCATCGGCGATGGGCTGGTTCTGGGCGATGTACTCGGTGGGCATTGGCTGTATTGGCAGCTATCTGCCGAGCTTCACTATTCCGTGGGTGGGCGAAACCGGCACGCTGTGGTTCGCAATTGCCTGGGTGGTGGTCGGCGGCGTCATGGCGATGGTGCTGCTGCGCAAAGTGGGTGGCGAAAGTGAAAAGGCCAATCTGACCACCCGGGAGAAGTTCACCGAGCTCTCCCGCGCGGTGACGATTCTGTTCACCAACCGCAATATCTTCCTCGCATGCCTGATCCGCATTATCAATACCCTGTCGCTGTTCGGTTTTGCGGTGATTATGCCGATGCTGTTTGTCGGCCGGTTGGGCTTTAGCATGTCGGAGTGGCTGCAGATTTGGGCGGTGTTCTTCTTTGTCACCATCTTCACCAATATTATGTGGGGCGTGCTGGGAGAATATATCGGCTGGATCCGCCAGGTTCGCTGGTTCGGTTGCCTGGGTTGCGCCCTGTCCAGCCTGGCGTTTTACTATCTGCCGGTCACCTTCGGCCACAATTACTGGGTGGCGATGATCCCGGCGGTAATGTTAGGGATTACGGTTGCCGCGTTTGTACCGATGACCGCGGTATTCCCGGTGCTGGAACCGAAACATAAAGGGGCGGCCATTTCGATTTATAACCTGTCTGCCGGGTTGAGTAACTTTTTGGCTCCGGCGATTGCCTCGCTGGTTTTACCCTTCTTTGATATCGTCGGGGTTGTCTGGACCTATACCGGTTTGTACCTGTTTGCGGGGATCTTGACGCTAATCATAAAAGTAGAACAACCTGCTCGCGTGAACGAAAAGAGTAAAACAAAGCACTATTCTGGCAGCATTACCGCAGTTGATAAGCCTTAGGTTTGATTAAAATCAACATATTCAACGGGATGCAAATTTAAACAGCATCCCTTCTTTTTATATGGCTAAAACTGCTCGGATCAGTTCCCTTCTGTGACTAAAAAATGTTAAAATTGACCCCAGTCAATAATCAATCGAGCGTATCTCTATGATCCCGGAAAAGCGTGTTATCAACAGACGTATTCAGTCTGGCGGTTGTGCTATTCACTGTCAGGATTGCAGCATCAGCCAGCTCTGTATTCCCTTCACGTTGAACGAGCATGAGCTCGATCAGCTGGATAATATTATCGAACGCAAAAAGCCGATTCAGAAAGGCCAGACGCTGTTCAAAGCTGGGGACGAGCTGAAATCGCTGTACGCTATTCGTTCCGGAACCATTAAGAGCTATACCATCACCGAACAGGGTGACGAACAGATTACCGGATTCCACCTTGCGGGTGACCTGGTGGGCTTCGATGCCATCAATGGTGGCCAGCATCCGAGTTTCTCCCAGGCGCTGGAAACGGCCATGGTGTGTGAAATTCCGTTTGAAACGCTGGATGACCTGTCAGGCAAAATGCCAAGCCTGCGTCAGCAGATGATGCGCCTGATGAGCGGTGAGATTAAAGGCGATCAGGAAATGATCCTGCTGCTCTCCAAGAAAAATGCCGAAGAGCGACTGGCGGCCTTTATCTACGGCCTGTCTCGCCGCTTTGCCGAACGCGGCTTCTCTCCACGCGAGTTTCGCCTGACCATGACCCGTGGCGACATTGGTAATTATCTCGGCTTAACCGTTGAAACCATCAGCCGTTTGCTGGGTCGCTTCCAGAAAAGCGGAATGCTGGCGGTAAAAGGCAAATACATCACCATTGAAGATCATGATGTGCTGTCGCAACTGGCCGGACAAAGCCGCGCCATCGCCTGATTTAACTACGCCGGGTTGGCCTGCTAACCCGGCGTTTTCTCCCCTTCCCGCCTTTTCAGTGCTGTTTATCTTAGCTTTAGCACCAGCTTTATATAAAAGAAGAAATCACTCGGACTGTTAATTCCCTTACCCAGTCTGGAAAGCGAAATATTCCCCTTAAAGTTGCGCTTAATTTTATCCTTATCCCGTACCCGGTTGCGGTACAGTCCAAGAAAATGTCGCGTCTCAACCAGGGCATGCCGCAATAAACAAAGCCTGACCGACTCATATCCTGGCTTACTGGAATAGTTGATTAATTTTTTAATCACATCGATATAGCTGGTTGCTCTGAGATCAAAATAATCCCCGCGATTGGTAATCGACTGAGCATTGTGCAGATAGGTATAGTCTTTCTCATCCGAAATATAAAAGTTGCCGTTATTGATGGCTAATTCTACCGTCCACAGAATGTCCTTGTGGCTTTTACCTTCATGGAAGGTCATTCGATGCCTTTTGACGTAGTCCGACCTGACCAGCTGTAGCCAAAGGTAATGGGGCCACTCATCGTTATCAACGCAGCTTTGCATCCAGCTGAATCCGCTAATCACTTTATTGCAGGATTGCTTCTGGTGGATCGCCACCTTATGTTCATGGCCGAAGCCATCGCGCCAGGCATTCATCACCAGTACATCAACGTGGTTCTCTTCCGCCAGCATTAAGCGGTTATAGATAAACCCTTCCCCGACACGATCATCCGCATCCAGGAACATCAACCATTTACCGCGGTGAGCGGCTAATCCGGCATTTCTTGCCGCGTAAACGCCCTTGTTCACCTGGTCTATCAATACCACCCGTGGATCAGCGTTGGCGGCGATAATGTCATGGGTGTTGTCGCTGGAACCGTCATTAATGACGATCAGTTCAAAATTAACCCGTGTTTCACGGCAAATTTCGTCTATCAAATCACCAATGCTATCCGCTGCATTAAACACCGGAATAATGATGCTCACATCAATATTATCCGTCATGGGTAAACCACTCTTATTTAACATTGTTGTCAGCCCCAGCATTCTGTTGGCATTGCCGGCTTCTCAGTTCAATCACTTCAGTATGTAAACACTCTTCACACAGCGCTTTATCCGTAGAGGTGACTCTGTCGAATAAATTCCTGTCCTTATCACATCGTTCACACTCTTTTTTCGCTAACACCACATTCAACCCCAAAACATCAATTTTAATCAGATTATTCATTCATGACTTATAATGACTGCCGTTACTAACCAGGCCGCATATTATTGTTCCGGTCATTCATTGGTTCACGCTTCGGTTATAAAGTTCAGGGTTAGAGATTCCTAAAGTGCGAAATGATGAAGTTAAAAGATTAATTTCAACGGCTTGATGGCAGGATGTTTTTAACACCAACGGCTTTGAATCACCCCTTTTTCTGATTTCTGAAAAATGACCGCGTCTTGCTTTGCACACGCCAGCTACCGCTGATAGCGTTGGGTTACCGGCGCCGGGTTGGCAACGCGGTTTTGCTAAGCCTTTTTTCTGCTGTTGTTAGCCGGCTGGCGAGGGGTGAATAGCCTGCTTATTATTTGTTATAATATTGATCCGCCTATAACTTTTTCCTTCTGCACGGGCCGCTATTGGGCTATCTTTAACCTATCACGATCAGTGTCTGGAGAACCCGTTATGACCAAGTATCAAAACATTCTCGTGGCGGTCGATCCGCAGCAGGACGATCAGCCTGCGCTACGCCGTGCCGTGTACCTGAACCAGCGCCTCGGTGGCCGGATCACGGCTTTCCTGCCGATTTATGATTTCTCATACGAAATGACCACCCTGTTGTCGCCTGATGAACGCACCACCATGCGGAAAGGCGTGGTCAGTCAGCGCACCGAATGGATCCGCGAACAGGCCCAGTCTTATCTGGATGCGGGCGTCCACATTGAGATCAAGGTGATCTGGCATAACCGCCCTTACGAGGCGATCATTCAGGAAGTGTTGAATGGACGTTATGACCTGGTGCTGAAGATGGCTCACCAGCACGATCGCCTGCAGGCCGTGGTCTTTACCCCTACCGACTGGCATCTGCTGCGTAAATGCCCGTGTCCGGTTTGGATGGTGAAGGATCAGCCGTGGCCTGAAGGTGGCCGCGCCGTGGTGGCCGTTAACCTTGCCAGTGAAGAACCGCATCATGACCCACTCAATACCAAGCTGGTGAAAGAGACGCTGGAACTGGCTGATTTAGTCAACCATACCGAAGTCCATCTGGTGGGTGCTTACCCGATTACCCCCATAAATATCGCCATTGAACTGCCGGACTTTGACCCGAGCGTTTATAACGATGCGATCCGCGGTCAGCATCTGCTGGCGATGAAAGCGCTGCGGCAAAAATTCAGCATTGATGAGAAGTTTACCCACGTCGATAAAGGCCTGCCGGAAGAGGTTATCCCGAATTTAGCGGAACATCTGGATGCGGGTGTGGTGGTATTAGGCACGATTGGCCGAACCGGGATATCTGCGGCGTTCCTCGGCAATACCGCGGAACAGGTTATTGATCATCTGCGCTGCGATTTGCTGGCGATTAAGCCCGACGGTTTTACCTCGCCGATTGAACTTGATGATGATGAAGACGATTAATATCAGTCTCTGAACAACAAAAAGGCCGGGAAATCCCGGCCTTTTTTTACACCTGAAGCCCCCGCTGACGGGGCATTTTTACAGGGCTTTCAGAATGGCATCGACGGTGGCTTTCGCATCACCGAACAGCATCTGCGTGTTTTCCTTAAAGAACAGTGGGTTCTGCACCCCCGCATAGCCGGTATTCATTGAACGCTTAAATACCACCACGTTTTGCGCTTTCCACACCTCTAACACCGGCATACCCGCGATTGGACTGCGTGGATCTTCCTGCGCAGCCGGGTTTACCGTGTCGTTGGCACCAATCACCAGCACGGTATCGGTGCTGCTGAAATCGTCGTTGATTTCATCCATTTCCAGCACGATGTCGTACGGAACACGCGCTTCAGCCAGCAGCACGTTCATGTGCCCAGGCAGACGACCCGCGACCGGATGGATACCAAAACGAACCTTGATGCCCCGGGCGCGCAGCTTTTCAGTAATTTCCGCAACCGGATATTGCGCCTGCGCGACCGCCATGCCGTAGCCTGGGGTAATGATCACCGAGGTGGAGTTTTTCAGCATGTCTGCCGTGCCTTGCGCATCAATCTCACGGTGTTCACCCACTTCATCGGTTTCACCGGTTGAGCTGCTGTCGGTGCCAAACCCACCAGCAATCACGCTGACAAACGAGCGGTTCATCGCCTTACACATAATGTACGAGAGGATCGCCCCGCTGGAGCCCACCAGCGCACCGGTGACGATCAGCAGATCGTTGCTGAGCATAAAGCCCGCTGCCGCCGCTGCCCAACCTGAATAGGAGTTGAGCATTGACACCACCACCGGCATATCCGCGCCGCCGATTGAGGCCACCAGATGCCAGCCGAAAGCCAGCGCAATCACCGTCATAATCAGCAGAGCAAACACCTGTACTCCGGTGCTGTCGGTGCGGACAAAGGCAATCAGCAGGCAGAGTGAAACCACCAGCGCCAGCAGATTCAGCTTATGACGATGCGGCAGCATCAACGGACGGGATGAAATTTTGCCGCGCAGTTTGCCAAAGGCCACCAGAGAACCGGTGAAGGTCACCGCACCAATAAAGATGCCGATAAACACTTCGGTCAGATGGATATTTTCCAGCACCAAATCAAGGCCCGGGCCATGATCGAGGTAGCTGTTAAAGCCCACTAACACTGCGGCCATACCGACAAAGCTGTGCAGCACGGCAACCAGCTCTGGCATTTCAGTCATTTCGACCTTCTTCGCCAGACGGATACCGATGGTGCCACCGATGACCATCGCTAACAGGACCCAGCCAACGTTGCCGCTGTCCGGGCCAAGCAAGGTCGCCAGCAGCGCAATCGCCATACCGCTGATACCGAACAGGTTGCCCTGTTTAGCCGTCTCATGTTTCGCCAGCCCAGCCAGGCTGCAGATAAAAAGAATTGCGGCAACAATGTATGCTGCAGTCACTAATCCTTCAGACATTGATTACCCCTTAGTTCTTACGAAACATTTTCAGCATGCGCTGAGTGACGGTGAAACCACCGAAAATATTAATACTGGCAATCAGCACCGCAACAAAGGACAGGAAGCTGACCCAACCGCCATGACCGATTTGCAGGACGGCACCGACCACGATGATGCCTGAAATGGCATTGGTCACCGACATCAGCGGCGTGTGCAGGGCATGGCTGACGTTCCAGACCACGTAATAGCCGACCACACAAGAGAGTGCAAAAACGGTAAAGTGCGACAGGAACGCCGCAGGTGCGACATTGGCGAACCAGCCAAACAGCACGATCGCCAGCGCGAACAGCACATATTTACGCAACGGAGAAACCGGCGCCTTCTCAACTTTCTCGACAGCTTTCGCCGCTGGAGCCGCTTTCGGGGCAGCAGACACCTGAATCGGCGGTGCTGGCCAGGTCACTTCACCTTCACGGATAACCGTGACGCCGCGGATCACCACATCCTCGAAATCTACGCTGATTTCGCCGTTTTTCTCTTTGCACAGCAGCTTCAGCAGGTTAACCAGATTAGTGCCGTACAGCTGTGAGGACTGCGTCGGTAAACGGCTTGGCAGATCGGTATAACCGATGATTTTCACGCCGTTTGCGGTGGTGGTCACTTGATCGGCGACGGTCAGTTCGCAGTTACCGCCGGTTTGCGCCGCTAAATCGACAATCACGCTGCCCGGCTTCATCGAAGCCACCATCTCAGCGGTGATCAGCTTCGGTGCCGGGCGCCCTGGGATCAGCGCGGTAGTGACAATAATGTCGACCTCTTCGGCTTGTGCCGCAAATAACGCCATCTCCGCCTTAATAAAGGCTTCTGACATCACTTTTGCGTAGCCGTCGCCACTGCCCGCTTCCTCTTCAAAGTCCAGCTCAAGGAACTCGGCGCCCATGCTCTGCACCTGCTCTTTCACTTCCGGGCGGGTATCAAAAGCACGGACAATCGCGCCAAGGCTGCCAGCGGCACCAATCGCTGCCAGACCCGCCACACCCGCACCGATCACCATCACTTTTGCCGGCGGTACTTTGCCTGCGGCGGTGATTTGACCGGTGAAGAAGCGGCCAAACTCATGGGCGGCCTCAACAATCGCGCGGTAGCCGGCGATGTTGGCCATCGAACTCAATGCATCCAGCGACTGAGCGCGTGAAATGCGCGGCACGGCGTCCATCGACATCACGGTCACGTTGCGCGCTGCCAGTTTCTCCAACAGTTCAGGATTCTGGGCTGGCCAGATAAAGCTCACCAGCGTGCTGCCCTCGCGGGTCAAGGCAATCTCGGCATCATCCGGTGCATTGACCTTAAGAATAATGTCTGACTGCCAGACGGTAGCGGTGTCGACCAGGGTGGCGCCGGCGGCCGCATAGGCAGCATCATCAAAACTGGCCAGCTTCCCGGCATCGTGCTCAATCGCCACGGTGAAGCCGAGTGCTAAAAGCTGCTCTACCGTTTTCGGTGTTGCAGCGACTCGCGCTTCGTTGGGCAACCGCTCTTTGGTTATTCCAATTAGCATAATAATCCCTTTCATCAGAGGTGAAATGATGGTTGGTCCTGCTGCAACGGCCCAAACGACCGGTGCAGGATCTGTTTCAAACTGTTTATAACCTACTGAAAATATGTGCTGCGATCCAGCCACGGCACGACACTTCGCGACTTTTCATATAAAAATTCAGAGGAAAGCGGCAAAGGCATCACTTTGATACTGTATTTACTCGACAAACACGCATAATCTGCTAGCAAAAAACATCCTGACGGGCCTGCCAGCGTGGGAAAAACATATTATTTAACAATGAATTAACGATATAAGTGATATCAATAACCAGCTTAGGTGGTAAGCGGACGGCTAAGCGCGCAATTTAACAATTATTTAATATCCTCACCGTGGGTGTGCTCAGCGCAGACAACCAATCGCTCAAAATGGCTGAGACAGCAGGCATTATTACATGCAATAATCGGCTGCTAATCTGTTACACATCAAGAGTCCAGCACGTTTTCGTACTCATTTTTTGCGTAAGGCGAAGGATTATTTTTATGAAGCTGAAGAACACCATTCTGGCGTCAGCCCTGTTGTCACTCACATCATTATCCGCTTTTGCGGCACAGGAACTGTCACCAGAAAAAGCGGCCGCGCTGAAACCCTTTGATCGTATTGCGATTTCTGGCCGTTTCAATGCGATTAACGACGCCAGCGCTGCCGTGTCAAAACGTGCCGATGAGTTGGGCGCCGCTTCTTACTACATTCAAAGTATTAATGATACCAACGGCAATGGCGGGAACTGGCGTGTTGTGGCAGACGTGTATCACAATGATGCGCCTGCAGCGGCACCTTCTAACGACCGCGTGATCAACGGCGTTCGTGAACTGAATAAAGCTGAAGCCTATAAATTAGAACCTTACGATACGGTTTCGATCAGTGGTTTCTACCGCAGTCAGCCTGACGTCAATGATGCCATCACTAAAGCGGCAAAAGAGAAAGGCGCTGCGTCCTTCTTTATTGTTCGTCAGATTGATGCCAACAGCGGCGGCAACCAGTACATCACCGCCTATGTCTATAAAGCCAATGCGCCAGAGCGTAAAGTTCAGTCTCCAGACCTGATCCCTGCTGATTCTCAAGCCGGTAAAGCGGCGCTGGCGGCGGGTGGTGCGGAAGCGGCGAAGGTACAAATCCCAGGCGTTGCGTCCTCGCAAACGCCAAGCGCGGATGTGGGACGTTTCTTCGAGACGCAATCCTCTACCGGTCAGCGCTACACGGTCAAAACACCGGACGGCAAGAGCGTGCAGGAAGTGAGCGCCATCACTGCGGCACAGATGCAGCCGTTCGACAGCGTGACCTTTACCGGCCACTTCGGTACCCCAACCGAAATTTCTGATGCTGTTGGTCAGGCGGCGATTAAGAAAGGCGCGAAGTACTATCACATCACGCGTCAATGGTCTAACCAGAGCGGCGGTAACCTGACGGTCTCTGCTGACCTGTTCAAGTAATCTCTTCAGAAGACGGCTCCCGGGCCGTCTTCTCTCTTTTGCATACTTCCTACCCTGATTGTGCATAACCAGTCACAAACCAGCCTGTTCGCATTGCATCTCCTGCCCTCACTCCGTAGAATCCCCGCCTTCTTCAGTTGATCCCTTCACGGCTCATGCTGTTTACACGCATGAAACGCGACGGATTATCACTGAACTGGTTTTTTATTCTGCTATCGGGATGCTTTTTTGGACAAAAAATTAGGTCTTACCGCGCTGACCGCGTTGGTTCTCAGCTCGATGCTTGGCGCGGGCGTATTCAGCCTGCCGCAAAATATGGCGGCAGTTGCCAGCCCGGCAGCGCTGTTGATCGGCTGGGCCATCACCGGCGCGGGCATTATTTTGCTGTCACTGGCGTTGCTGTTACTGACGCGCCTGAAGCCCGAACTGGATGGCGGCATTTTTACCTATGCCCGTGCCGGTTTTGGTGAGCTGGTCGGGTTTTGTTCCGCCTGGGGCTACTGGCTTTGTGCGGTGATTGCCAACGTTTCCTACCTGGTGATTGTCTTTTCCGCCCTCAGCTTCTTTACCGACTCGCCGGGACACGTGGTGTTCGGTGATGGTAACACCTGGCAGGCGGTACTCGGCGCTTCCGTGCTGCTGTGGATGGTGCACTGGCTGGTGCTCCGTGGCGTGCAAACCGCCGCCAGCATCAATCTGGTGGCCACGTTGGGTAAGCTGGTGCCGTTAGGGCTGTTTGTGGTGCTTGCCGCCGTGGCATTTAACTATGACCGCTTCCATTTTGACTTTACCGGCCTGGCGCTGCACACGCCGGTCTGGCAGCAGGTGAAAGACACCATGCTGATAACCCTGTGGGTGTTTATCGGCGTGGAAGGCGCGGTGGTGGTGTCTGCCCGCGCGCGTAATAAGAAGGATGTGGGCCGCGCGACCTTACTGGCGGTAATGGCGGCACTGATTGTTTATCTGCTGGTCACCCTGCTCTCTTTAGGCCTGGTGCCAAGAGCGGAACTGGCTGGCATGCGCAATCCATCGATGGCCGGATTAATGACCCGTCTGGTCGGATCCTGGGGAGATGTGATCATCGCCGTGGGCTTAATTGTGTCGGTGTGCGGTGCGTATCTCAGCTGGACGATTATGGCCGCCGAAGTGCCGCTGATGGCCGCAGAGCATGGCGCCTTCCCGCGATCGCTGGCAAAGCAGAACCGTCGCGGCGCGCCTTCCGCGTCGCTGTGGCTAACCAATATCAGTGTGCAGGTGTGCCTGGTGTTGATCTGGCTGACGGGGTCGGATTACAACACGCTGCTGACCATTGCCTCAGAAATGATCCTGGTGCCGTATTTCCTGGTGGGTGCGTATCTGTTTAAGGTGGCGCGTCAGCTAAACCGACCGGGCATCATGGCTATCGCCAGCGGCGCCAGTGCGTATGGCCTCTGGCTGCTGTATGCCTCAGGCCCACTGCATCTGCTGCTTTCGGTAGTGCTGTATGCGCCAGGCGTGCTGCTGTTCCTGTTTGCCCGCCGGGGTGGACGCGGCACAGCGCAGCTTAACGTGCTGGAAAAAGGGGCGATGGCATTGCTGGTGGTGGCGTCGGCACCTGCGATGTGGATGCTGGTTCGCTAGTGCGAAAAGGCCGGAAGGTTGACCGTTAAGCGGTCATCTTTCTGCTGCAGGGTCAGCGGCTTGACGTACTCCTGATGGACGAGGTCAAGCTGACGATCCGAAAGCGGATAAGGCAGAAGAATATCAAACTGCTCAATGTGTTGTTGTTCAGCGAGGGTAATCAATCGGGCGATGTTTATCTCATCGCTGACCTGGGTCGAAATGATTTGTAACGCCAGCGCTTTGAGTCTTTCAGAAGGGATTTCAGGCAGGTCGCGGGAGTTTCGGGTCACCACACCGAAAATCGGGATAACCCCATAGATCGCATCCATAAAGCTCCAACGCTTTTTGCAGGATGCGGCGAGAAAATCGATATAATTGAGGCAGATATAATCACTGCACCCGGCAGATGCCAGCTTATTATCAGACACTCTCGTTCTCCTTTCTCTCAAGATTATTCCCCTGAGCCGCCACGGCAACCCGGCGGATATAATGGCATAGTATAGGGTGCTTATACTATACATCTGACGTTATTTAGCAGCGGGTAATAGTAGTTAAGTTTAACAAAGGGTAATCTTGCCTTTCCATTTCAGAAAAACAGCCCTATGAACAAAATCGTGTTTGTCGAAGATGACCAGGATGTTGGCGAACTGATCGCCGCGTACCTGAGTCGCCATGATATTGAAGTGATTGTTGAAAGCCGTGGCGATCGGGCCGAAGCGACCATCGCGGCAGCCATGCCAGACCTGGTGATGCTGGATATTATGCTGCCTGGCAAAGACGGCATGACCTTGTGTCGGGACCTGCGTGCTGGCCAGGACTGGTCGGGGCCGATCGTGCTGCTGACGTCTCTCGACAGCGACATGAATCACATTCTCTCTCTCGAGATGGGGGCCAATGATTACATTCTGAAAACCACCCCACCCGCGGTATTGCTTGCGCGGTTACGCCTGCATTTGCGTCAGGCTGGCAGCAGCCAGAGTGATGATATCGCGCCCAAAGTTGCCGGTCAGAATGCATTGCGCTTCGGCACGCTGGCTATCGATCCGGTCAACCGCCAGGTTTCGCTGAATAATGACGTGGTCGCCCTTTCAACTGCGGACTTTGATCTGCTGTGGGAGCTGGCGACGCATGCCGGGTCGATCCTTAACCGCGATGCCCTGCTGAAAACGCTGCGTGGCGTCAGCTATGATGGCATGGATCGCAGCATTGACGTGGCGATCTCCCGCCTGCGTAAAAAGTTGCTGGACAGCGCCACCGAACCCTATCGCATCAAGACCATTCGTAATAAGGGCTACCTTTTTGCGCCACACGCTTGGGACGCTAAATGAAGAAGCTGTTTATTCAGTTTTACCTGCTGCTGTTCGTCTGCTTTCTGGTCATGGCGATGCTGGTCGGCCTGGTGTATAAATTCACCGCCGAGCGGGCCGGTCGTCAGTCGATGGACGACCTGATGAAAAGCTCGCTCTATCTGATGCGCAGCGAACTGCGTGAAATTCCGCCACGCGACTGGAATAAAACCATCGATAATCTGGAGCTGAATTTATCTTTCAAGCTGCATATAGAACCGATGAGCAGCTATCAGCTGGATCCTCCTACCCTGCGCCGCTTGCGCGCGGGTGAGATTGTGGCGCTGGACGATCAGTACACCTTCCTGCAGCATATTCCCCGCAGTCACTATGTGCTGGCGGTTGGGCCTATTCCCTATCTGTTCTTCCTGCATGAGATGCGCATTCTGGATATCGCGCTATTAGCCTTTATTGGCATCTCGCTGGCGCTGCCGGTGTTTATCTGGATGCGACCGCACTGGAAAGACATGCTCAGGCTGGAAACGGCCGCCCAGCGCTTTGGCCAGGGCCATCTGAACGAGCGCATCCATTTCGACAGCGCCTCCAGCCTGCTGCGCCTCGGGGTGGCGTTTAATCAGATGGCCGACAACATCAATACGCTGGTGGCCAGTAAAAAACAGCTGATTGACGGCATTGCCCATGAATTACGCACCCCGCTGGTTCGCCTGCGTTACCGGCTGGAAATGAGCGATAACCTCACCGATGCCGAAGCGGCGGCGCTGAACCGGGACATTGGTCAGCTTGAAGCGCTGATTGAAGAACTGCTGACCTACGCCCGGCTGGATCGCCCTAAGGTTGATCTGAATTTGCAGTCACTGGATTTAGCCGAATGGCTGCGGGAACGGCTGGATGATATCCGCTCGGTTCAGCCTGACTTCACTATCGAACTGGATATGCCGCAGCGTCAAAACCTGGGCGTGGCGGATACTCGCCTGATGGAGCGGGTGCTGGACAACCTGGTCAACAACGCGCTGCGTTATGCTGACCAGCGGCTGCGGGTCGGCCTGTGGTTTGACGGTGATACTGCCTGCCTGCAGGTCGAAGACGATGGTCCGGGCATTCCGCTGGAAGAGCGCGAGCGCGTGTTCGAGCCCTTCGTGCGTCTCGATCCCAGCCGTGACCGCGCGACTGGCGGCTGTGGCCTGGGCCTGGCGATTGTCCACTCCATTGCCCAGGCATTTGACGGCTATGTGCTGATCGATGCCAGCCCGCTCGGCGGCGCCAGCGTTCGCTTTTGCTGGCCAGTTAATTTACCCTTATCGTCACCTCGCGCTGCCTGACAGCGCCATAAATCATTCAAGGGAGCGCCATGTCATCTGCCTACGCTAATTTAACCCGGACCTTCACGCGCCTGTCGCGATTCGGCCACCTCTCCGCCATTGCTGGCTGGGATATGATGACCATGATGCCGCCAGGTGGCAGCAGCGCGCGCGGTGCTGCCCTGGCGGAACTGAGCGTGCTGCAGCACGAAATCCTGACCGCAAAAGAGGTTGGCCACTGGCTGGATGAAGCTGAACAGGCTTCACTGAATGATGTTGAGCGCGCCAACCTGTTCGAGATGCGCCGCGCATGGCAGCAGGCTGCCCTGCTTCCCGCCTCGCTGGTGGAAGCCAAATCGATTGCCGGTTCCCGTTGTGAGCACGCCTGGCGTCAGCAGCGTCCGGCTAACGACTGGCAAAGGTTTGCAGAGAACCTGAAGGAAGTGGTGAAGCTGAGCCGCGAGGAAGCCGAAATCCGCGCCCAGGCTAACGGTTGTTCGCGCTACGATGCGCTGCTGGATATTTACGAGCCGGGCATGACCAGTGCCAAACTGGATAAGACCTTTGGCGAGATCAAAGAGTGGCTGCCATCGTTACTGCAGCGCATTGTTGATAAGCAGGCTCAGGAAGTGGTGGATGTGCCGGTTGGCCCGTTTGCGGTCGAATCGCAGAAACAGCTGGGTCTGGCGGTGATGAAGCAGCTGGGCTTTGATTTCAATGCGGGCCGACTGGATGTCAGCGCGCATCCGTTCTGCGGCGGCGTTCCTGATGACGTGCGCATCACCACCCGCTATAACGAGAACGAATTTATCAGCGCGATGATGGGCGTGATCCACGAAACCGGTCATGCGCGCTACGAGCAGAACCTGCCAAAGCAGTGGGCAGGCCAGCCGGTTGCTCATGCCCGCTCCACCGCGATCCACGAATCGCAAAGCCTGTTCTTTGAAAAACAGCTCGGACGCAGCGCGGATTTCCTCAGCCTGCTGCTGCCCCAGGTTAAGCTGCTGATTGGCGATCGTCCGGAGCTGGAAGAAGGCAATTTTATCGCGCTGAATCAGCGGGTGAAGCCAGGCCTGATCCGCGTTGATGCCGATGAAGTCAGCTACCCGGCACACATCATTCTGCGTTATGAGATTGAACGTGCGTTAATCGAAGGCGAGATTGATGTCGACGATATCCCGGATCTCTGGCAGGAAAAAATGCAGTCACTGCTGGGTCTGGATACCACCGGCAACTACCGTGACGGCTGTATGCAGGATATTCACTGGACCGATGGTGCCTTTGGTTATTTCCCAACCTATACCCTGGGTGCCATGTACGCCGCTCAGCTGTTCCAGGGCGTGAAGAAAGCGCTGCCTGACGTTAATGAACTGCTGCGCGAAGGCAACCTGCAGCCGGTATTTGACTGGTTACAGCAAAATATCTGGCAGCACGGCAGCCGTTTCAGTACCAAACAGCTGATTGAGAACGCCACCGGGGAAGATCTTAACCCGCAATACTTCCGTCAACATCTGGAAAATCGTTATTTAAACGGCTTCTGATCCCCCTGCAAGGCAGGCTACACGCCTGCCTTCCTCACTTCGTACAATCCGTTACACGCCGATACCAATCACTCACTGAAAGCCTTTCCCCCTTCTCATATAGTTACTTCACCGGCCCCGCAGTGGGCTGACACATGAACTAAACTTTTGAGGGTTTTTCAATGAAAAAATTATTTGCTCTGGTTGTAGCCGCTGCAATGGGTATGTCTTCAGTTGCTTTCGCTGCTGAAACCACCGCCGCTCCAGCAACCACTTCTGCTGCAACGACTGCTGCTCCGGCTAAAGCGACTACCGCTAAGCATCACAAAAAACACAAAGCAACTGTGCAGAAAGCGCAGGCTGCCAAGAAAGTGCACCACAAGAAAACCGCTAAGAAGCCAGTAGCTCAGAAAGCGCAGGCTGCTAAGAAAGTGCACCACAAGAAAGCCGCTAAGCCAGTAGCTCAGAAAGCGCAGGCAGCGAAAAAAGTACATCACAAGAAAGCCACTAAGCCAGTTGCTCAGAAAGCGCAGGCTGCTAAAAAAGTGCACCACAAGAAAGCCGCTAAGCCAGTCGCTCAGAAAGCGCAGGCTGCTAAAAAAGTGCACCACAAGAAAGCCGCTAAGCCAGTAGCTCAGAAAGCTCAGGCAGCCAAAAAAGTACACCACAAGAAAGTTGCTAAGAAAGCCGCTGCTCCTAAAGCGTAATTCATGAAGCGGGAGCCAGACTCCCCCCTCAACAGCCTTTCAATCAAACACCCGGATTATTCCGGGTGTTTCTTTCCTGGAGTATCGGATGATGGTGCGTCGCTATTTATTCGAAATTATCCTGGGCTTTATGATCCTTTGTGGTGTTATCGCCGCCAGTTTTTACCTGTAACTTTCGTAGCGTGCTGATATTCCAAATTAAACTCCCTTTTTTTTGACTATACGACTATAGTTATTATCACGCCGTGGTTAACTCCCCCCACTAATTCTCCACTCAGAGAGAGACATGCGACTGACAGCTGTTTTTTTAATCGGATGTTTAGCCTTTTCGTTTTATGCCCACGCAGATGATGACGATGAAAGCCCAAGTGCCGCTGACGTCAAAACCCTGTTCTTTGGGAAAGACGATCGCAAACCTGTCGCTGATACCGCCAGCCAACCTTGGGAAGCCATCGGCCAACTGGAAACGGCAAGCGGCAATCTCTGTAGCGCTACCCTGATCTCTGCGCACCTGGTTCTGACCGCCGGCCATTGCCTGCTGGCCCCGCCGGGTAAAGTCGATAAAGCCATTGCTCTGCGCTTTATTTCCAATACCAAAGGTCGCTGGCGTTATGATATTCACGATATCGAAACCCGTGTCGATCCCGAACTCGGCCATAAATTAAAAGCAGACGGTGACGGCTGGATTGTCCCTTCTTCTGCGGCCCCTTATGATTACGGTCTGATTATTTTGCGCAATCCGCCTTCCGGTATTACGCCAATCCCGTTATTTGACGGCAGCCGCAGCGATTTAACCGATGCGTTAAAAACCCAGGATCGCAAAGTGACCCAGGCAGGCTATCCGCTGGATCATCTGGAAACGTTGTATTCTCATAGCGATTGTCTGGTGACCGGCTGGGCGCAAAAAGGCGTGCTTTCACACCAGTGTGATACCTTGCCTGGCGACAGCGGTTCCCCGCTATTACTGAAGGTGAATGATGCGTGGCAATTGATTGCGGTGCAAAGCTCAGCACCCGCGGCGAAAGACCGTTATCAGGCCGATAACCGGGCGATTGCCGTGACCGCTTTCCGCGATAACCTGGAAGCATTAGCTCAGGAATAAGTCAGACGGGCAAGTGAGGTTCTGATTCGCTCCTGAATCTACCCCGCTTGCCCTTACCCCGTTAACTCCTTCCCCATCCTGCAACAATGATCAGCATGCCGCTAAAGGCGATGATGGCACCCAGCCAGTCGTACTGGCTCAGCTTTACACCATCGACAAAACGCAACCACAGTAACGCGGTCACCACATAGACGCCGCCGTAAGCGGCATAAACGCGTCCGCTCGCCGCAGGATGCAGAGTTAACAGCCAGACAAAGGCGGCAAGACTGGCCGCTGCCGGCAGCAGCAGCAACACAGAACCGCCCTTTTTAAGCCACAGGTACGGCAGGAAACAGCCTATAATTTCTGCCAGCGCGGTGAGAAAAAACAGCAAGGTTGTCTTAAAAAACAGCATTCATTCACTCTCTGAAACCTAAACGAAGACGCGGCTGACTGGTGAGCCTTTTCAGCCTGATGATATACTATCTTAAGCATACGCTTGCCGACAGGCGTTGGGATCAACAGCAAAACCAAGGAAATGACGATGAAACAATGGCAAAAACATCTGAGCAAGGCTGCTCTGCCGCTGGTGCTTTTTGGCACTTTGTTCAGCATCCAGCACAGCGCACAGGCGCAAACTGACAGGTTGATTATTCAGGATGGCAATAATGCCCTGAGCAATGAGCAGGCTCGTCAGGAAAAAGAGCAATGGGATGAAACTCATCGTTTACGTAACAAAGTAAACTCGCGCGTTGAGAAGAATTTCGACAAGTACGATCGGGCTGCTGATACCCGTGATGCCTGCGATCAAAGTCTGAACGTGAATGCCTACTGGGAGCCGAATACTCAGCGCTGCCTGGATCGCCGCTCTGGTCGTCAGATCATTGCGCCCTGAGCTGCTATAGTTAGCACAGTATTGATAGCACACGCAAAAATAGGGATGACATGATGAAACACACTAAGTGGATGTTAGCCGCACTGATGGTTGTTGCACCTCTGGCCGCACAGGCTTCCTGTGAAACGGTAAAAGCGGATATTAATCAGAAGATTATCAATAATGGCGTAGCGGCGGGCGATTTCTCGCTGGATATCGTGCCAAACGATCAGGCAGACCAGGCCGGCGGCCAGGTTGTCGGTCACTGTGAAAACGATACGCAGAAAATTGTCTATAAGCGCAACGGCGCCGATATTGACGCGGTGCCAGCCAGCACCGGCACTTCACAGGATGCACCCGCTTCCTGACGCGTTGGGGGCGAAACGCTTCGCCCCCTTTAACTCTTTAACTCTTTAACTCTTTAACTCTTCAACTCTTCAACTCTTCAACTCTTCAACTCTTCAACAATTCTGCCATGCCCGTGCCACCTAATGCGGTTTTGTCGCCGGGATAAATCGCGCGATCACCAGACTCGCCATCGCAATGCCCACCGACACCGCAAAAACCCAATGCAACGACAAGGCAATCTCACTCACCATCTGGTGCAGCGTGCCATGATGCAACGCTTCACGCTGTGAATGCGACATGATTTGTTGTACCGGATCGTTGTAATCCGGCAGGCGGATCAGCAGGTTATAGTTAAGTACCGCGCCCAATACCGCCGTGCCCAGCGCTGAACCCAACATGCGGCTAAACATAATCGATGCGGTGCAGATGCCGCGAATATGAAACTCCGCAGTGTTTTGTACCGC
The DNA here is from genome assembly GCF_004551645.1 of Erwinia sp. QL-Z3. Taxonomy (NCBI): domain Bacteria; kingdom Pseudomonadati; phylum Pseudomonadota; class Gammaproteobacteria; order Enterobacterales; family Erwiniaceae; genus Erwinia; species Erwinia sp. QL-Z3. Next base: position 3,560,104 of record NZ_CP037950.1, on the reverse strand, counting down.
AATCAGGAAGGTGGTGCTGGTCATCCCCATGCCGGTGCCGATCACAAAAGCTGATATCCCGGCGTGAAAGACCGAACTGTTGCTGTGTAGCGTCAGTAGCATCGCCGTGCCTACGATTAACAACACCGAACCCAACTGCGCGGTAAACCGGTATGAGGTTCGCTGCATCAATCTGCCACTGAGGGTGCTGGCGAGCGGCCAGCCGATCGACATCATCGCTAACGCACTGCCAGCCTGCAGCGGCGTGCCGCCGTTTACCCCCTGAATCCAGGTGGGCAGAAAGGCACTGATCCCCATCATCGCCGCGCCAATCACCAGATTTCCGGCATTGCCGGCGACCAGCGTGCGGCTGCGCCAGATAGCCATCGGGAACAACGGCTCATCAGCGCCCCGCTCATGCCTGACTAACGCATAGCCCGACAACAGAGCGATGACCAACAGCGCCACCGACCAGTAACCGAGGCTCTCGGCCTGTAACAACGCCGTTAACAGCGCTGTCACGGTGAGCATTAACCAGCCGCTGCCGGCCAGATTGAGCTTTTGCGTCTGTTCTTTGCTGGATTCAGGAAACCATTTGGCCAGCATCAGCATCGAGATAATGCCAATCGGCACGTTTACCCAAAATATCAGCGCCCAGTTAAAGTGCTGAACGATCCCCGCGCCGGTCAGCGGTCCGGTAATGGCCGCAATTCCCCATACGCTGGAAAGCCACCCTTGAATGCTGGCCCGCTCTTTAGGCGGGTAAACATCGGCGATGATGGTTGAGGTCAGCGGCATAATCGCCCCTGCGCCCAGCCCCTGAAATGCGCGGAACAGGATCAGCCACGCCATATTGCTGGCAAATCCACAGAGTATTGAGCCGATCAAAAACAGTGAAGTGCCAATAAAGAACACCCGTTTCCGGCCCCAGAGGTCCGCCAGACGTCCGTAGATTGGCACGCTCACTGCCTGAGTCAGCAGGTAGATAGAAAAAACCCAACCAAACAGCGAAAAGCCGCCGAGTTCGGCAATGATCGTTGGCATGGCGGTAGCAACAATAGTCACTTCAATGGCCGCCATAAACATCGCCAGCATGGCGGCGACCAGTATCCAGTGGCGATGCGTGACCTGGTGTTGTGCTGATTCAGACATAGGGTTCCCTTGATAAACTCCTTCTATTCTGGCCTGGTTTTAAGGACAGAGTTTCCGAAACGTGCTTTCTTATAAACGGCTATTTGTTACGGTGTCACCAATTTGACGATAAAATATTTTCATTGAACTCAAGCCAGTGCTGGTAAGGCTTCTGCATCAGTATGGTCGAAAACTATCCTACTGATTTTCGGCCTAAAACTTGGCACAGCCGTGACTAGCCTGCTATAGGTTTTAAGGCGCTTTCAAACCCTTTATCCAATAAAAGCGTTTAACGTCACATTTATAACCGTTTCCGGGGCACGCTTCATTCCGGAATATCAGGGAGAAAGGAATTCATGCAAAACCAAACGCTTCTCCGGCGTGCTGCACTGGCCGTTCTGTTTCTTGCCGTAGTCATTGGCTTGCTGGTATACGGCCTGGGCGTTGAAAGCATCAAAGCCCGCCAGGTAGACCTGGTGTACCTTGGCCAGCAGCATATGATGCTGGTGTTCTGGTCAATGCTGTTCGCCTTGCTGGTCGGCATCCCCAGTGGGATTATCCTCAGCCGCCCCGCCGCCCGAAAGTGGGCCGAGTATGTCATGCAGATCTTCAATGTGGGTAACACTTTACCGCCCCTCGCCGTTCTGGCGCTGGCGATGGTGGTGATTGGCATTGGCGATCGTCCGGCGATTATCGCCCTGTTCCTCGCGTCTTTGCTGCCCATTGTGCGAAATACCTATTCGGGCCTGTGTTCGGTGCCGGCCTCGCTGATTGAAGCGGCCAACGGCATTGGCATGACCAAAGGTCAGCGCCTGCGTAAGGTAGAATTGCCCAATGCCTGGCCGGTGATGCTGTCCGGCATCCGTGTGGCTACCGCAATTAACGTCGGAACCGCGCCGCTGGCGTTTCTGATTGGTGCCAGTAGCTATGGCGAGCTGATCTTCCCCGGCATCTACCTTAACGACTTCCCGACGCTGATCCTGGGTGCCGCTGCGACCGCGCTGTTTGCGCTGATCCTCGATATGTTGCTGGCAGGCCTTGGCCGTCTGGTCAGCCCGCATACGGCCGTTTAGAAGAATAATAAGGAGCAATACATGGCTAAGGCCTCTTCGTTAACCCGCTGGGTTCGTCATACCGCACTGGCGCTGAGCGCCACGCTGGCCATGAGTGCCACCGTGGCCGCCGCTGAACCGATTGTGATGGCGACGAAAAGCTTCACCGAGCAGCATATCCTTTCCGCGTTGACCACCCAGTATCTGCGCAAGAAAGGTTTCCAGATTGAAGCGAAAACCAATATCGCCACCACCATCGGCCGCAATGCGATGATCAATAAGCAGGTTGATATGACCTGGGAATATACCGGCACCTCGCTGATTATTTTCAACCATATCAACAAGGCGATGTCCTCGAAAGAGGCTTACGAGACGGTGAAAAATCTTGATGCCAAACTTGGCCTGGTATGGCTCAATCCGGCGCCAATGAACAACACCTACGCGTTTGCTATGCAGCGCAAACGTGCCGATGAAGAGCATATCGACACCATGTCACAGCTGGTGGCGAAGATTGAAGAGGTGCGCAAAAACGATCCCGACCATAACTGGATGTTAGGGCTGGATCTGGAATTTGCCGGCCGCTCTGATGGCATGAAACCTCTGCAGAAAGCCTACAACATGCCGCTGGATCGCCCGCAAATCCGCCAGATGGACCCAGGCCTGGTGTACAACGCCATTCGTGATGGTTTTGTCGATGCCGGACTGATCTATACCACCGATGGCCGCGTAAAAGGGTTCGAGCTGAAAGTGCTGAAGGATGATAAGAACTTCTTCCCAAGCTACGCGGTAACGCCGGTGGTCACCAAAGAGACGCTGGATTCCCATCCGGGACTGGCCGATGCGCTAAATACCCTGTCACCGTTTATCACCGATGAAGCCATCACCGAGATGAACAAGCGCGTTGATATCGATCATCAGTCGCCGCAGACGGTCGCGAGTGATTTCCTTAAATCGAAAGGCTTAATCTAAGGAGGCAGTATGGATACCATTCATTATATTATTGATAACTGGAGCTATTTAGCCTCACTGACCTTTCAGCATCTGTGGCTGGTCGGGCTGGCCGTCGGTATGGCGATCGTCATCGGCGTACCGCTCGGCATCGTCATTGTTCGCTATAAGTGGCTGGCAACGCCGGTGCTGGGCCTGGCGACTATCGTGCTGACCATCCCGTCTATCGCGCTGTTTGGCCTGATGATCCCGCTGTTTTCCATGATCGGTCAGGGAATTGGCGTGCTGCCTGCGGTCACCGCGGTATTCCTCTATTCCCTGCTGCCGATTGTGCGCAACACCCATACCGCGCTGGAAAACATCCCGCCGGGTTTGCGTGAAGCGGGACGCGGGATCGGCATGACCTTTTCGCAGCGTCTGCGTTGGGTGGAGATCCCAATGGCGCTGCCGGTCATTTTCGGCGGTATTCGTACCGCGGTGGTGATGAATGTAGGTGTCATGGCGATTGCCGCCGTGATTGGTGCGGGTGGTCTCGGCCTGCTGTTGCTTGATGGCATCAGCGGCAGTGACGTCCGTATGTTGATTGCAGGCGCGCTGATGATTTGTTTGCTGGCAATTATTCTCGACTGGCTGCTGCACCGCTTGCAGCTGGCGCTGACTCCGAAGGGGATTCGATAATGATAAAACTGGAAAATCTCACTAAAACGTTTAGCCAGAAAAATGGGTCCACCTTTAATGCCGTGGATAACGTCAGCCTGAACGTGCCGGAAGGCGAAATGTGTGTGCTGCTCGGCCCTTCTGGCTGCGGGAAGTCCACCACGCTGAAAATGATTAACCGTCTGATCCCGTCAACCAGCGGCAAAATCCTGATTAATGGCGAAGACACCAGCGGGCTGGATACGGTGACGCTGCGCCGCAACATCGGCTATGTGATCCAGCAGATTGGTCTGTTCCCTAACATGACCATCGAAGAGAACATTACCGTCGTGCCAAAAATGCTTGGCTGGGATAAAAAGCGCTGTCGTGAGCGCGCGACTGAGCTGATGAGCATGGTGGCGCTGGATCCGAAAACCTTCCTGCACCGCTATCCGCGTGAGATGTCCGGCGGACAGCAGCAGCGTATCGGCGTGATCCGTGCGCTGGCCGCAGATCCACCGGTACTGCTGATGGATGAGCCCTTCGGCGCGGTCGACCCGATCAACCGTGAAGTGATCCAGAATGAGTTTCTGGATATGCAGCGCCAGCTAAAGAAAACGGTGATGCTGGTCAGCCACGATATTGATGAGGCGTTGAAACTGGGTGACCGCATCGCGGTATTCGGTCAGGGGAAAATCGTGCAGTGCGCCAGCCCGGATGAGCTGCTGGCGAAGCCGGCTAACGACTTTGTTGGCTCTTTCGTTGGCCAGGACCGTACGCTGAAACGCCTGCTGCTGGTTCAGGCCGGCGACGTTACCGATCAGCAGCCCACCATCACCGTGAAGAAGAATACGCCGCTGTCTGAAGCGTTCGGCATGATGGATGACAACGACATGCGCTCCATTACCGTAGTGGATGATGACGGCAAGCCGCTGGGCTTTGTAAAACGTCGTGAGGCGCGCGGTGCCACCGGACAGTGCATTGAAATGCTGAACAAGTTTACCGTCACCGGTCGTGCGGAAGAGAACCTGCGTATCGTGCTGTCGAAACTGTATGAGCACAATCTGGTGTGGATGCCGATTGTCGATGAAGAAGGCCGATACAGCGGGGAGATTTCGCAGGATTATATTGCGGGCTATCTGAGTTCCGGTCGTACACGTCGCGCCTTGAACCTGTCCTGATCCGAGGTTAACTGACTTTCAGCAATAGGGACGCCGCTGAAAGTCAGTTAAGGGCCTTTTCCTGTCAGGCCGATGCAAACCGTCAAAACCTGACTGCGCTTAAATCGATGTATTTCGCCAAATCGCGCGTTTCAGCCCGTGGCAGATACGGCAGTTCCCCTAACAACGGTGCTTGAATGCTATTGCTCAACACCTTAATAATTTCAGCGTAATGCGCCAGCCCCGGATTGATGCGGTTCGCGACCCAGCCCAGCAGCGGCAAACCATCATTAATAATCGCTTCCGCCGTTAACAGCGCATGACTCAGGCAACCCAGCTTGATGCCGACCACCAACACCACCGGAATTTTCTCTTCCACCACCCATTCAGAAAGCGGCCGTAAATCAGTCATCAGGCTGCGCCAGCCGCCGGTACCTTCCACCACCACATAATCCGCCTGCTCAGTTAACGCACTGAGTCCGGTGCTTAATGTGGCGTAATCAACAAAGATGTCCTGACTGGTGCTCACCTCATCATCGAGCACGGTGAACGGATTGATCGCGGCATAAGGCAATTGCAGCGTGGAGGAAGATTGCAGGATCAGCGCATCTTTGTTCCTGAGCCCCTGCTCTGTTTGCTGGCTGCTTTTGGCGACAGGCTTATAGCCCACCGTGCTTTTATTGCCTTCAGCCAGCTTCTGCAGGAGCGCGCGGCTGATTACGGTCTTCCCAACTTCAGTATCCGTGCCCGTCACAAATATCCGCTTCAACATTGCTGCCCTCCATTAGTCATTACCGATCAAATTGATTAAAAAGAATTAACAATTAACAACCGGCATAGTAGGACAGTCTGCGGAAAGTCAGCTTGCGTTAGCGCAATATTTTATCGATAAGCGAGGAGAATCAGCCCTGCAGCAGTTTAACCAGCAGGGTGCCGTCATAAAGGGCATCTTTTACCAGCGCGGCACCTGGCATCGTTCCGACGTTAAGAAATTGTGTCGGCTCGAGGGCGATCTGCTGGCTGTAAGTCGGGAGAGACTGGCGATGGATGCAATCAGCTATCGCCGGGAAGAGAATGTCTCTGGCCTGATTGAGCGGAGAACCAATCAGTATTTTTTGTGGATTAAACAGGTTGACCATGATCGCCACAATGCGTCCCACGCTGTGACCGACACCGACGATCAGCTCGGTAGCCAATGGGTCGCCTTGTAAGGCTGCATCGCACAACGCTTCCAGCGTCAACGGTTGGTCATGCAGCGTGCTGTCAGCGGAGGTTTCGAGCCGCAGCGCCGCTTGTTCCAGCAGGTTCTCGCTGCTGGCAACGGTTTCCAGACAGCCGTGATTGCCGCAGTAGCACTGCTTGCCGTGAGGATCGACCTGGGTATGACCAATTTCAACCAGCGTGCTGCTGCCGTTATGTAACAGTCTGCCGCCGGTGATCACGCCGGCACCCACCTGATGGTCAATCACCACCTGGATGACGTTCTTCGCTTCCTGAGCGGCACCAAATAACGATTCCGCCAGCGTCCAGGCACAAACATCATGCTGAATATAGACCGGCAGACCGGTCCGCTTTTCCAGCTCGGGACCCAGCGGCATATCGGTGATGTGATAGAAAGGCATGCGATGAACTATGCCGCTGCGGGCATTGAGAATGCCGGGCAAGGTGATGGCGATCGCCGTCAGACGCTCGAGTTTCTGCTGATGACGGATAAAGAAGGCGTCCACTTCAGCTATAATGCGCCCGACTAACGGCTCGCTGTTTTCCACCGGCAACGGGCAGAGATCCTCGGTCACCAGCTGGCTGCTTAGATCGCGTAACGAGAGGGTAATATCACCGTTGCCAATACGAACTGAAAGGTAATGCCAGGCCTGAGTATCCAGAATTAATCCCACCGCGGGACGGCCGCGGCTGCCGGCTTCCTGAAACTCGGTTTCCTGAACCAGATGGGCTTCCAGCATCTCACGCACAATCTTGGTGATGCTGGCAGGCGCAAGCTGCGCCTTGCGGGCTAATTCTATACGCGAAATGGGACCAAACCGATCAATCAGCCGATAAACTGCCCCTGCATTTGTCTGTTTGATCTGGTCAATGTGGCCAGGCTGACCGTCCGCTATCACACCCCTGCTCCCACTTATTTTCGCGCTTCAAAATAAAGCTTTCGGTCATGGTGAAACACTTCGCGGATGGCGTCAAATATTTGATTCGGAATGTGATTTGCAGCACATAAAAGCCGTTCAGCCGGCTGATAATCCATCAGTTGGCGAGGGTAACAGCAGTTCTTTCATGTGTTTCATCAGCGCGGTGGTCTCCCGCCGCTTTGCCCAGACCAGCCACACTTCTGACCAGGCATCTGCTTCTTTTAGCGCCACCCAACTGACATCCTCAAGACGAATGCGGCTGAAGGAGGCCGGCAAAATTGAAATGCCTAATCCCGCTGAAACCAGTCCGAGAATGGTCATCGCCTCGCCCACTTCCTGGGCAATATTGGGCTGGATCTCGTAGCGTTGTAACAACGCCAGCGTTTCCGTGTACAGCGCCGTACCGACTTTGGGATCGAAGAAAACAAAAGGTTCCTGCGCCAACGCTTTGACAGAGATCGCCGGGCGCGAAGCTAAGCGGTGGGATTTAGGTAATACCGCAAATAACGGCTCGCGCAGCATCAGCTGATGGTCCAGGGTTTCAGGTAACGGCGTATTGCGCATCACCCCCAGATCCAGCCGTCCTTCGTTGATCGGCTCCAACTGCTGGCGGGTGTTGATTTCCTGCATCTGAATATGCACGCCGGGATAGCGCTGGCGAAAGGTAAACAGCGCATCAGAGACGGCGGTAATAAAAGGTGCGGACGAGGTAAAACCTATGCGCAGTTCCCCCTCATCTCCCCGGTGCAGCCTGGCGGCCTTATCCGCAGCCTGATCGACCTGCAGCAGGATTTGCCGGGCATCGAGCAAATACTGGCTGCCTGCGGCGGTAAGCTGCACGCTGCGGTTGGTGCGGGCAAACAGCCTGGCACCAATTTGCTGCTCAAGGATTTGGATCTGCTGGCTGAGCGGTGGCTGTGAGATATTCAGCCGCTGCGCCGCCCGGCCAAAATGCAACTCCTCTGCAACCGCAATAAAGTAGCGCAGGTGACGAAGCTCAATAGTCATATTTTAAACATCTCATTCGAGATTATTAATAGATTAGACATCATATTAATCCCTTATTACAGTAAACAGAATAATTTCATTTCAAGGATTTGCAGTGAATCGCTCATCACCTTCCGCGACGCTTCCTGACAGCCTGCAGCGGCCTTCTGAACCCCTCCCGCTCAGCAATGAGTACATCAATCGCGGCACACCGCAGTTTATGCGGGTCACGCTGGCGCTGTTTTCCGCCGGACTGGCGACCTTTGCCCTGCTTTATTGCGTGCAGCCCATAATGCCGGTGCTCTCGCAGGAATTCGGCGTCTCTCCGGCGGCCAGCAGCCTGTCACTTTCCGTTGCGACCGGCTTGCTGGCACTCGGGCTGTTGGTAACGGGGCCGCTGTCGGATGCGATTGGCCGTAAATCGGTGATGGTGACCGCGCTGTTGATGGCAGCAGTCTGCACCTTGCTTTCTGCCACCATGACCAGCTGGCACGGCATTTTGATTATGCGCGCGCTAATCGGGCTGTCATTAAGCGGCGTGGCGGCCGTTGGCATGACCTATCTCAGTGAAGAGGTGCATCCTGGGGTGATTGCCTTCTCAATGGGCCTTTATATCAGCGGCAATTCGATTGGCGGCATGAGCGGCAGGCTGCTGAGCGGCGTGATCACTGATTTCACTTCCTGGCGGGTGGCGGTGGCGGTAATTGGCTGCTTTGCGCTGGCTTCGGCGCTGATGTTCTGGAAAATTCTGCCACCCTCGCGCCATTTCCGGCCCGCCTCGCTCAAGCCGCGCAGTTTGCTGATTAACTTCCGGTTGCACTGGCGCGACAGCGGTCTGCCGTTGCTGTTTGCGGAAGGCTTCCTGCTCATGGGCGCGTTTGTGACGATGTTTAACTACATTGGCTATCGCCTGCTGGCGCCGCCTTATGGGCTCAGTCAGGCCATTGTGGGCCTGCTGTCCGTGGTGTATCTGACCGGATCCTGGAGTTCCCCTAAAGCGGGCGCGATGACCGCCAAATATGGCCGCCCGGCAGTACTGTTGTTTTCCATCGGGATGATGGTGGTGGGCATTCTGCTGACACTGTTCAGTTCGGTATGGCTGATTTTACCGGGAATGATGCTCTTTACCGCGGGGTTCTTTGCCGGCCATTCGGTTGCCAGCGGCTGGATTGGCCCACGCGCCAGACGTGCCAAAGGACAGGCAAGTTCGCTGTATCTGTTTAGCTACTATCTGGGTTCGAGCCTGGCGGGAACATTGGGAGGCGTTTTCTGGCATCAGTTTGGCTGGGTTGGCATTACCGCCTTTATCTGTACCTTACTGGTGCTGGCGTTGCTGGTGGGCGTTCGTCTTCGCAGCAAAGCGTTATAAAAGAACGGGCCTTGCGCCCGTTCTTTTGTTTGTCCGCTACTTGGTACGGTCAGCGTAACGTTTGTGCAGCTTCTGCAGTTTGGCTGGGATCACGGCCAGGCAATAACGGTTCTGTTGCCCTTCACCTTCCCAATAGTTCTGATGATACTCTTCCGCCGGATACCACTCGGCCGGACCTTCAATGGTGGTCACGATCGGGCTGGTCTGATCTTCCTGCGCACGCACAATTGCCGCTTTGGCTTCTTCTGCCTGCGCTTCATCAGCCGGGAAAATCGCTGAACGGTACTGCGTGCCGATATCATTGCCCTGGCGGTTCAGCTGGGTAGGATCATGGGTGGCAAAGCTGATATCCAGCAGGTCGCCATAGCTGACTTTCTCCGGATCGAAGCCAAGACGAATGGCTTCTGCATGGCCGGTGTTGCCATCGCAAACCTGACGGTAGGTTGGATTGCTGGTGTGGCCACCAATATAGCCACTCTCTACCGACACGACGCCAGTAATCTGTTTGAAGACCGCTTCTGTGCACCAGAAGCAGCCCCCGGCGATGGTTGCATATTCAATTGTCATGGTGACTCCTCTTTTACGATCGTGCCGGACTCAGTGACAGCCTGTCCGGCTTAATATCGGCCATTGCAGCATAAGCGTATCAATAATGCTATCCAGTTCTGCGCGGCTGGCGCCTTCGCGGGCGCGGACGGACATGCCCTGCAGTAAGCATCCCAGATAGGCAGAAAGCGCCGTGATGTCGGTCTTCGCGTCCAGCTCACCTGCGGCCTGACGCGCCAGCAGAAACTCATTCAGGTGATTCTCCTGACTGTTGTGGCGCGCGCGCAGCATATCAGCGACCTCGGATGAATCCGCTGAGAGTGCGGTAGAGGTACAGATAAAGAAGCAGCCGGCCGGTTTTTTGCCATCGGTAAAGCAGGCGGCGGTGGAACGAAAATACCCTTCCACGCCTTTCTCTACGCAGCTTTCAGGGCAAGCCAGAGCAGCCTGCCGCTGTTCGGCAAACTTCTCAATATAGCGATCCACTGCGGCGCGGAACATCCCTTCTTTATTGGTAAATTCGGCGTACAGCGTTGGCGCTTTCGCTCCGGTCGCTTCAACCAGATCGGAGAGTGAAGTGGCTTCATAGCCATGACGCCAGAACAGCTCAAGCGCAATGTCTAACGCCGCTTCCCGGTCGAAGGTTTTTGGCCGTCCCCGGCCCTTACGGGTGCAGATTTCCTGATCGGTCATAGATCCTCTCTTTGGCAACGCAATGAGGAATAAATTACCGATCATTATAAAAACAATCAAGCGGCCATGTCGAGCCTGTTCGTCACTTTCCTTGTTTACCAGGATGTTGTGGGGGAAATCCGCGTCGGGAAAAATTTTTTTGAAACTTTAAATCATTTTTTATCAAGCGCTTGCCAATTAAATTAACGGTCGTTAATAAAATGCAGTTGACGGATCGCCGTGGCAGGAATACCATTTAGTTATCGATCGTTAACTAATAACGACGCAGACATCAACTAAACCGAATTGAGAGAGAATAAAGACTATGAAAAACCTGAAAATGACCCTGGCTGCTATCGCACTGACTTCCGTTTCTTTCGCTGGTTTCGCTGCTGACATCGTCGGTCAGGAACCGGTTAATCAACAGCAGGTCGGCGTGGTTACCGCCACCGGCACTAACCTGTCTTCCCTGGAATCTCAGCTGTCGGCTAAAGCCGATGCAGCCGGTGCAAAATCGTTCCGTATTACCTCAACCACCGGTAATAACCGCATGCATGCTACTGCAGAGATTTATCAGTAATTGCACCGAATGAGCTTTTTGCACCATAACAAATTTTAAATTAAGGGTATCGTCATGAAAAACATCAAATTAGCTGTAGCTGCTGTGATTTTAGGTTCATTGTCTTTCGGTAGCATGGCTGCCGACCTGGTCAGCAGTGCCCCGGATAACCAGCAGAAAATCGGCGTGATCAGCGCAACGGGTAGCACCAACCTCGCCTCACTGGAGTCACAACTCTCGGAGAAGGCCCAACTGGCGGGCGCGAAATCTTTCCTCATCACTTCGACCTCTGGTCAGAACAACCTGCATGGCACAGCCATCATTTATAACTAATTGCTTTTCGCCCGCTCTGCCGCCAGCTCATCCCTGGCGGCATTCTTATTTCTACCGCTCCGAATATTCCTGTCAAAATCCCCGTTAAATAAAGCCACACTTTATGTGGAAATAAAGCCAACAGTTTCCATACTGAAATTATTTTTAATTGAATGCTCAATCAATAAAACCTATGATAGTGGCCTCTTTTGACAAATCTTCAACAAAAAAGGTGAGAAATTGACGAATTAATACAACCAAATCAGAAGGATAAATTCACAACCTGACTATTGCCCAGTGTAGTTAGCGGATATGCGGCGGAATTTCCCAGTATGCGCTAAGGCACGCTTTGCAAAGATCGGGGTCAATCTTGATTATTTTCGGAGATGGTATGCCGACGACTGAAATATCCAGGAAAGAACAAAAAGACCGCATCAATCCAGTGGTTTTCTTCACTTCAGCAGGACTGATTCTGCTTTTCTCCCTCACCACTATTTTCTTCACGGATTTATCGGATCGGTGGATTAACAGTGCCCTTGAATGGGTCTCCAATACCTTCGGCTGGTATTACCTGCTGGCAGCTACGGTCTATATCGTCTTTGTGGTGCTGATTGCCGCCTCGCGCTTTGGCTCAATCAAACTGGGGCCGGAGCAATCTAAGCCGGAGTTTAGCCTGACCAGTTGGGCAGCGATGCTGTTTGCGGCGGGTATCGGTATCGATCTAATGTTCTTCTCCGTGGCCGAGCCGGTGACGCAGTATATGATGCCGCCAGAAGGCCAGGGACAAACCATGGAAGCTGCGCGTCAGGCCATGGTCTGGACGCTGTTCCACTACGGACTGACCGGTTGGGCGATGTATGCACTGATGGGCATCGCGCTGGGCTACTTTAGCTACCGCTATGGTCTGCCGTTGACCATTCGTTCCGCCTTATACCCTATTTTCGGCAAGCGTATTAATGGCCCGATTGGCCACTCCGTGGATATCGCGGCGGTGATTGGTACCATCTTTGGTATTGCCACCACGCTGGGTATTGGTGTGGTGCAGCTGAACTACGGTCTGCACGTGCTGTTCCATGTGCCGGAAGGATTGACCGCGCAGGCGGCGCTGATTGCCTTATCGGTAATAATGGCGACGATTTCCGTTACCTCGGGCGTGAATAAAGGTATCCGCATTCTGTCGGAGCTGAACGTGCTGCTGGCGCTGTTCCTGATCATCTTTGTGCTGTTTGTCGGCGATACCAGCTTCTTACTAAATGCGCTGGTGCTGAACGTGGGTGATTACATCAGCCGCTTTATGGGCATGACGCTGAACAGCTTCGCCTTTGACCGCCCGACTGAATGGATGAATAACTGGACGCTGTTCTTCTGGGCGTGGTGGGTTGCCTGGTCGCCATTTGTGGGCCTGTTCCTGGCGCGCATCTCCCGTGGACGTACCATCCGTCAGTTTGTGGTCGGCACCCTGACTATTCCATTTATCTTCACGCTGTTATGGCTGTCGATCTTTGGTAACAGCGCCCTGCACGAAATCATCGGCGGCAACATGGCCTTTGCCCAGGAAACGCTGGCGCACCCGGAACGCGGATTCTACAGCCTGCTGGCGCAGTATCCTGCCTTCACCTTCAGTGCTTCGGTCGCCACCATTACCGGCCTGCTGTTCTATGTGACCTCTGCCGATTCGGGTTCACTGGTACTGGGTAACTTCACCTCAAAACTGAGTGATATCAACAATGATGCGCCGAACTGGCTGCGTATCTTCTGGTCACTGGCGATAGGCCTGCTGACCGTGGGTATGCTGATGGTGAATGGCGTGACCGCGTTGCAGAAAACCACCGTGATCATGGGTCTGCCGTTCAGCTTCGTGATTTTCTTTGTGATGGCCGGGTTGTATAAATCCCTGCGGGTGGAAGATCACCGTCGCGCGAGCAGCGTGGTGAATACCCAGCCTATGCCGGTATCGCGTGAAGATCGCCTGAACTGGAAACAGCGTATCTCCCGCGTGATGCATTATCCGGGCAGTACGCATACCCGCAAGATGCTCGACACCGTGTGTCTGCCAGCGATGCAGGAAGTTGCGCTTGAACTGGAACGTCGCGGTGCTCAGGTGCAGGTCAATGAACTGCCGCCGCTGGAAGATGAACGTCTGAACCATCTTGAAATGTCGGTAGCGCTGGGTGAAGAGCAGAGCTTCCTGTATCAGATCTGGCCACAGCAATACTCGGTTCCGGCCTTCACCTACCGTGCGCGTAGCGGTAAAACCGATTACTACCGACTGGAAACCTTCCTGCTGGAAGGCAGCCAGGGCAATGATTTGATGGATTACACCAAAGAGCAGATCATTAATGACATTCTCGATCAGTACGAACGTCATTTAACCTTCCTGCATATTCACCGTGAAGCACCAGGAAACGCCATGCCGTTCCCTGAAACGCAGTAAAGCACGGCGCAATAAAGCCGGGTTACCGCCCGTTAATGTCGAAATGCCTCTGACATGACTGCGCGGTATCCCGGCTTTTTGTTTTTCAGAGATGCCGATCCTGCTTACGCTGTCGGGAAGCCATCGAATTGGCGACCCACCTCGCCAGCGCCGGGCCGGTTAATAACACCACAATAAAGCGGCCGGTTTGCATCGACATCACGAAAGGCATATCCACGTGACTGGATGAGGCAATAATCGCGACTGAATCCGCCCCACCCGGACTGGTTGCCAGATAGGCGGTCAGCGGATCGATTCCCGCGAAATGCACCAGACAAAATGCGAACAAACCACAAATCGCCACCAGGCTTAATATAGACAGCAACAGTCGGGGAAGTGCTTTGGCGGCATACAGCAGAATGGCGCGATTAAATCGCAGACCAATGCTCCAGCCAATAATCGCATACGCCACCATCAATAACGCCGGCGGCAATTCAATGGTCAGCAGATTAAAATCCTGCAGAATCACCCCACCTGCTAAGGTCATTAACAACGGTCCCGCCGGAATGCGGAAAACTTTGCCGGCCAACACGCCGCCGAGGATCACCAAAACAGTGATGGCAAAATGTCCCCAGGCGACAGGCTGAATAATATCAAAGCTGGAAGGCGCGGCACCGGCAGGCACCTCCGGCGCCCAAATCCGCGCCACGATGGTTGCCGCAACCGCCACAATCACCACGCGAAGATATTGCATAAACGCCACTAGCCGTACGTCCGCACCATAACTTTCTGCCATCAGCGTCATGGCGGTAGCCGCACCAGGCGATGAACCCCAAATGGCCGTCGAACCGGGCAACACCTGAAAACGCGTCAGTAACCAGCCGAGCAACGAACTGGCGATAATGACCGAGAAAATACTGGCGATAAATAAGGGCCAGTTTTTGGCGATTTCGACAAATATTGAAGCGGGAATGGCGCGGGCAATCATGCTGCCCACAACGCCCTGTGCCAGATAAAACAGATTGCGATGGATGATTAACGGTTTGTCTCGCGCGGCAAAAACGATCGCCATTGCCATTGGCCCCAACAGCAGCGCCGCCGGCAGATTCAAACTTTCCAGGCCAACGACAGCCAGAGTGGAAAACAGAATCAACCAGAACCAACGCAGGGGAGGTATTTTCATCAACGACTCCATAAAGTGCCTGACAGATACGCATTCCATTTTATCAGCTCATTCTGCCCTGCCAGACTTTTTAACCGCGATATCGGTGATAAGTCTGACCCAGAGCTCAAAGCCACGCTATTATTCTCAAAAGGATTTAGTATGTTGTAACTAAAGTGAGCAGTTAACCTTGGTGGTTCTTTGACTGCGTGCCGGGTGGACGCGAATTTACGACGTATTGCCTGAGCGTTCGCCTTATCAACCGGACGATCGTCCCTGAATACTCACTGGCAGAGTGGTTATAACGGCTGTCCCCGAGGCCAGGTTAACTAAGCCAACCTGTGGAGGCCCACTCATATTAATGCTGGCGCTGTAAAGTATTTATTTGAATATAAGAAATCGACAAAAATAGCGCAATTATTGCTATCCGCCAGAATGGGAGTTGTTCAATTGCCCAACGTAATGCCCTGGCAGATGTTAAGATTTGTCTCAATATTGTAAATATAAGCTTGTCAGAATTGAGACCCCGGTAGTTAAACAGCGTAAAAATAGCGAAAATAAATAAACATTTTCATGATTAGGTGTTTTTTACCGTCAATTTTCTCTGTACACTGGTCCTCGATACATACACTGATTAATTTTAAACCACTCAACGCTACGGATTCCTTATGAGCGAAACTCTGAAAGTATTAAATAACATTCGAACCCTTCGTGCTCAGGCTCGTGAAGTTTCTTTAACTGAACTTGAAGAGATGCTGGAAAAACTCGAAGCGGTTGTTAATGAACGTCGTGATGCAGAAGCGGCTATCGCTTCTGAAGTTAAGGAAAAAGAAGAGAAGCTGGCTAAATACCGTCAGATGCTGTTGGACGACGGCATTGATTTAAGCGAACTGACTTCTGCAGAGACTTCTACCGGTAAATCTCGTGCCAAGCGTGCTCCACGTCCGGCCAAATACCAGTACACCGATGAAAACGGTGAAACTAAATCCTGGACTGGCCAGGGCCGTACTCCTGCGGTAATTAAGCAGGCGCTGGACCAGGGTAAAAAACTGGAAGATTTCCTGATTTAATCTTCCTGCCACGTCAGTTTTCGCTGGCGTGGCTACCTTCCCTTCCCTTTTTATCTCACGACTCTTTTCTTTGTCGCTTTATAATTCTCTCCCGTAACAGCCTGACCGATTGTTGATCCCTGAAGCGCGCGACAATAATGAGTATGTTGTAACTAAGAGTGACTTCTGATGAGCCGATATGATGCCGTAGATAACCTGCACCGCTGTGTGGAAGCGCTGCAGACCGCGTTGGCAGCCTTAACCCAGCAGCTTCCTCAACTGCGTCTGCTGATGGCACGGGTTTTTGAATTGCCGCCGGTGCATAAAGGCCAGGAGCATCAACCGCTGCTGGAAATTAACGTTACCCAGCACCTGGCACAATCAGCATTAAATCTGGCACTAAGTCATTATTCCCGCCTGTTTATCCAACATCAGTCTGAGTCATTAAGCACTAAAGCTGCGGTACGCTTGCCTGGCGCAATTTGCTTTGAAGCCAACCCGGAGCAATCGGCGCTTATCCGTCAGCAGGTTGAGGCGATTAATAGCCTGAAATACCGCCTTGAACAGATTATTACCGTTGAGTCTGGGGTAGAGGCTGAGGAACGCTTTGAATTTGTCCATACCCATCTCAGAGGATTAATAACGCTGAATGCCTACCGCGCTATTACCCTGCTGGAATCGCCCGATTCGCTGCGATTTGGCTGGGCAAATAAGCACATTATAAAAAATGTCAGCCGGGAAGAGATGCTGGAAAAGCTGAAAAAAAGCGTGGCGTCGGGACGGGCAATGGCACCCTGGACCCGTGAACAGTGGGCGGAAAAACTGGAGGAGGAGATGGCGATAATTAATTCTCTGCCAAAGGAAGCAAAGTTAAAGATTAAGCGCCCGGTAAAGGTGCAGCCGATTGCCCGCGTATGGAATAAACAACAGCAAAAGCAAACGCAGCTGGCCTGCCCTTCTCCTTTACTGGTGCTCTGCGAAGATGCGCACCAGCTGCCGAAGCTTGGCGAATTACGCAATTATGATGCGGCGAACGTGGCCCATAAATTTAAACCTCAGGCCACGCCGCTGTTTGCGGTGATCCCGAGGTTGCATTTATATAGTGATACAAACCTGTAACAGGTTACTGGCGGCAAAAAAAAGAGCGGAATAAATTCCGCTCCTTCATCAATCTGTCATTAAGACTTCATGCTGCCAACCATATCTTCCGGTCGAACCCAGGCATCAAACTCGTCTTCGGTAAGATAACCCAGTTTCAGCGCCGATCCTTTCAGGGTTAAGCCTTCTTTATGCGCTTTCTTGGCAATTTCTGCCGCTTTATCGTAGCCAATATGCGTATTTAATGCCGTCACCAGCATCAGTGACTCATTTAATAGCTGGCTGATACGATCGAGATTCGGCTCAATACCGACGGCGCAATGGTGATTGAAGCTGTCCATCCCGTCAGCCAGCATCCGCACCGATTGCAGGAAGTTATGGATGATCATCGGACGATAAACATTCAGTTCGAAGTTGCCGGATGCACCGCCCATATTGACCGCCACATCGTTACCCATCACCTGGCAACAGAGCATGGTCATCGCTTCACACTGGGTCGGATTGACTTTACCTGGCATGATTGAGCTGCCTGGCTCGTTTTCAGGAATGGCAATTTCGCCGATACCACAACGCGGACCCGACGATAACCAGCGCACGTCGTTAGCGATCTTCATCAATGATGCGGCCAGCCCTTTCAGTGAACCGTGGGCATGGACCAGCGCATCACAGGTTGCCAGAGCTTCGAATTTATTTGGCGAGGTGACAAAAGGCTGTTTGGTCAGTTCAGCCAGCTCTTTCGCCACGCGTACCGCATATTCCGGGTGCGTATTCAGCCCCGTCCCCACCGCCGTACCGCCTAACGCCAGTTCCGCGACATGCGGGATGCTCTGCTCAATATGCCTGAGGTTATGGTCCAGCATCGCCACCCAGCCGGAGATCTCCTGGCCGAGGGTTAATGGCGTGGCATCCTGCAGATGGGTTCGGCCAATTTTGACGATATCCTTAAAGGCGTCGGCTTTATCGTTCAGAGTTTTTTGCAGGATTTTAAGCTGAGGAAGCAAATGCTCCTGAATGGCCAGTACCGCCGCGACATGCATCGCGGTCGGGAAGACATCGTTGGAGCTCTGACTTTTATTCACATCGTCGTTTGGATGCACCAGGCGTTCCATGCCACGCACGCCACCAAGGATTTCACTGGCGCGATTGGCGAGCACTTCATTCATATTCATGTTGGTCTGGGTACCGGAACCGGTCTGCCAGATTGCCAGCGGGAATTCTGTACTGTGATGGTCCGCCAGCACTTCATCCGCGGCGGAGATAATGGCCGTGGCCCGCTCGTTGGGCAACAGGCTTAAATCACTGTTCACCTTTGCCGCAGCGCGCTTGGTCAGCGCCAGAGCGTGCACCAGTTCAACAGGCATTTTTTCGGTGGAGATACGAAAGTGTTCCAGTGAGCGTTGCGTTTGCGCGCCCCACAGTTTATCAGCAGGAACTTCGATGGGACCCATTGAATCTTTCTCAATGCGGTTGGCAGCCATGACTCTCTCCTTTTTGCACAATAATATGATTTTGAACCGTTACTTTGCCCTGAAGGGCCAAAAGCGCGGGCGATATTCTGGCATACAAGAATTTAACATTATGCGACTCATTCGACCTTCTTGCACTCCGCATTGTCTTTTTGACGTGGTTTTCTGCTTTAATACACGCAGTTATTATCCGATTATGTGTGAGTTAACATGCAAAAATTAATCAATTCGCTGCAAAATTATGCCTGGGGTAGCCCCACTGCCCTGACCGAACTGTATGGCATTCCTAACCCGGATAACCTGCCGATGGCGGAACTCTGGATGGGTGCGCATCCCAAAAGCCCTTCCTTTATAGACGTTGAGGGTCACAAGCAGTCATTACGTGCGGTAATTGATGCCGATAAAGAGGCGATCCTCAGCAAGGCCGTCGCTGCGCGCTTCGGTGAACTGCCGTTCTTATTTAAGGTGCTTTGCGCCGATCAGCCGTTGTCGATTCAGGTTCACCCAAGCAAAGCGGCAGCCGAAGTCGGCTTTGCCAAAGAGAATGCGGCTGGCATTCCTTTAGATGCGCCAAACCGTAACTACAAAGACGCCAACCATAAGCCCGAGCTGGTGTTTGCACTGACGCCGTTTAAGGCCATCAACGGTTTTCGTGAGCTTCACGAAATCATCTCCCTGCTGCAGCCGGTCGCGGGTGCACATCCGGCGATTGCCCATTTCCTGCAGAACCCGCAGATGAGTGGCCTTGAGGCGCTGTTTACCGCGCTGCTGTCGATGGAAGGTGAAGAGAAGAGCCTGGCGCTGGACGTGCTGAAGAGCGAAATCCCGCGTCAACAGGGCGAACCCTGGGCCACCATCTCGCTGATTGAAACCTTTTACCCTGATGACAGTGGGCTGTTCTCCCCGCTGCTGCTGAATGTGATTGAGCTGCAACCTGGCGAAGCGATGTTCCTGTTTGCCGAGACGCCACACGCCTATCTGCAAGGGGTGGCGCTGGAAGTGATGGCCAATTCGGATAACGTGTTGCGCGCGGGATTAACGCCGAAATATATCGATATTCCCGAACTGATGGCGAACCTGAAATTTGATGCCAAGCCGTATGCCAACCTGCTGACTCAGCCGGTGCAGCAAGGCGATACGCTTAATTTCCCGGTTCCGGTGGACGATTTTGCTTTCTCCCTCCACCAGCTCAGCGCCCAGCCAACCGTCGTTCAGCAGCAAAGCGCCGCGATACTGTTCTGCGTGGATGGCCAGGCGGTCATCAGCCATAACGACCAGCAGCTGACGCTCAAACCCGGCGAGTCCTGTTTTGTTCCGGCCACGCACGCCCCGGTGACGCTGGCAGGCAATGGTCGGGTGGCGCGCGTCTGTAACCTGCTGTAGGATTTACGGCTGACGTTAAGCGCCACAATTGCTATTATTAATCAAATTATTAAGCAAAACGCCTCAGGGCGTTTTTTCTTCGCCAGGCATTTGCCCACAGGATCGATTTGCCGGCGCCAGTGACTAAAAGGACGACTGACAGATGAAGAAGACAAAGATAGCGATTGGCGTAGTAGTCGCACTCGGCGTGATTTGGACCGGAGCCGCGTGGTTTACCGGCAAACAACTGGAATCGCACATGGATGAGCTGGTGCAAAATGCGAATGCCCAGATGAACAACATGGCGCCGGAAAACCGCCTCAAGCTGAGCTATCAGGATTTCCAGCGCGGTGTGTTCACCAGTACCGCCCGCTTTGTCCTGCAGTCTAACTCACAGACTGAAGACAACTCGCTGATCAAGCCAGGCCAGAGCATCGTGTTTAATGAAAAAATCGATCACGGTCCTTTCCCGTTCGCCCAGCTGAAAAAATTCAACCTGATCCCAAGCATGGCGTCGGTGCATACCCAGCTTGAGAACACCGATGCCGTGAAGAAGCTGTTTGAAATGACCAAAGGTCAGTCGATCGTTCAGGCTGATACCCGCGTCGGATACAGCGGCGCAACCGCGTCTGCCATCAACCTGCTGCCGGTGGATTATAACAATGCGCAAACCGGCGAGCGCTTTGCCTCTAACGGCGGTACGGTCAATATCGACGCCGATAACAAAGGCGATAAGGTCAATTTCAGTGGCGATCTGGACAGCCTGGTGCTGACCACCAAAAACCAGCTGGATATGCCGGTGATGTTTACCGCTAACGGCCTGAAACTGGATGCCAGCACCCATCTCAGCCCGGAAGGGATGCGCATTGGCGATCAGAGCATCAACCTGAAGAAACTGACCGCCGTGGTGGACGGCAAAGAAGCCTTTACCGCGGAAGGCCTGAACGGCAAATCGTCGTTTAACTCAGAGAAAAGCCTGATTTCCGGCAACATCGATTACGCACTGGATTCCCTGAAGCTGCAGAACCAGAACTTTGGCCAGGGTAAACTCGCCATCAAGCTGTCCCAGTTTGACGCTAACGGCATGAAAGCCTTCTCTGACAACTACAACAGTCAGGTCCAGGCGCTGATGAACGAACCGGGTATCAGCGATAATCCTGCGCTATACCAGCAGCGGATGAGCCAGATCTTCTCGGCAAACCTGCCGCTGCTGCTGAAAGGCGATCCGATTGTCAACATCGCGCCATTCAGCTGGAAGAACGATAAAGGTGAGAGCAGCTTTAACCTTGCCGTCCACTTCAAAGATCCGGCCGCCAACACCACCCCACCGCAGAACATCGGTCAGGCTGTTGACAGCGTGCTGAAAACCCTGGACGGTAAGCTGTCGATCAATATGCCTATGGCCACCGAAATGATGACCCACGTGGCGATGGCGGAAGGCTATAAGCAAGAAGATGCCGCCAAACTGGCCGATCAGCAGGTTAAAGGCGTGGCGGCAATGGGCCAGATGTTTAAGCTCACCACCCAGCAGGACAATAACATTGTCACCAGCCTGCAGTACGCGACCGGACAGGTCACCATGAACGGCGACAAAATGGCGCTGGATCAGTTCCTGGCTCGCTATATGTTGGGTGGCGGTGCGGCCCCGCAAGGGATGCCGCAGTAACCTGATTAGCAGTAATAAAGGGCGCGATTATCGCGCCCTTTTTTTATGCCGATCCGCGTTCAATCAGCACCGGCGGCAGGATCACGTTCTGCACCGCGCCTTCCGGGTCGGCCATACGCTGTAACAGCCGCTGTGCGGCGCTTCGCCCTATTTCACGTGCTGAACTGGTTATAAAGGTCAGCGGCGGATCGGTCAGCTCGGCCTCCGGCGAATCGCCAAATCCCACTAACGCCATCTGCTGTCCGTAATAGCTGTCCATGCCTCCTTTGCCAATGGTTCGGCCGGTGCGCTGCAGGCCGAAATAGCAGCCCAGCGCCACCGAGGCGTTATGGCAGAGAATGGCGGTGATGGTTGGATGATGATGGATCAAATTCTCGGTCACCTCGGCCACGTCCCGCTGATGGCGACCGCTTTCAATAATCCAGTCGCTGCGAAACGGCAGACCGTATTGCATCAGCGTGGAACAGTAGCCACCGATCCGTTCGGCCCGCGTCAGCGATGAACCGGATCCGCCCAGCCAGGCGATGCAGTGATGCCCGCGCTTGATCAGGTATTCCGTGGCAATTTTTGCCGCATGCATATTGTCGGGGCGGATAGAGTCGGTGTTCTCCAGGCTGCTGGCTCGCGAAGCACAGATAATGGCGATGCCCTGCTCCCGCGCTTTTTCCACCAGATGGGAGGCATTATCTGCGCCGCCACCCAATACGATGCCCTCCACGCCCTGCGCCACCAGCGTGTCGAAGCAGCGATCGAGTTTTTGCCCTTTCGGCCCGCTTTGGGTCAGAAACAGCACCTTGCCGTTTTTCTCCAGCCCTTCGCTCAACCCTGCGGTCATCTCGGCATAAAACGGCTGGCACAGGTCCCGCACGATCAAGCCGATGACGCCGCTGCCTCCGCCTCTGAGCATGGTGGCAGAACGATTGGGAACGAAGCCCAGCGCCTGAATGGCCAGATTAACCCGTTCAGAGGTGGCAGGCGAAATGCGTCCTTTGCCGGAAAGCACTAGCGAGACCGTGGTCACAGAGACGCCCGCTTCGGCGGCAACATCATTAATGGTGATTTTTTTCAGCGACATATTTTGTCCAGTCAGCCCTGGCTGACCTGTTCGTACAACATGATCGAAACAGCAGGGTAAAACGTTACACCTGCAGGCCGATAAATAAAACCTTCTTGGCCGGGAAGAGTGTGACATGTCGCGCATTAATGGGTGGTAAAACGTTTTATCATTTTTTACCTCAGCAGCGGCTGAGCATTTTTATGCCAGGAGAGACCATGTCGGCCACCAAACAAAAAATTACGCTTTGGGAGTTTTTCCAGAGCTTAGGCAAAACCTTTATGCTCCCCGTCGCGCTGCTCTCTTTCTGCGGCATTATGATGGGTATCGGCAGCTCGTTAAGCAGTCATGATGTCATTACCCTGATCCCGTTCCTCGGTAATTCGGTGCTGCAGCTGATCTTTATGTGGATGAGCAAAGTCGGCTCCTTCGCTTTTAGCTATCTGCCGGTGATGTTTGCCATCGCTATTCCGTTGGGAATGGCGCGCGAGAACAAGGGCGTTGCCGCCTTCTCCGGCTTTGTCGGCTTCGCGGTGATGAACCTGGCGGTAAATTTCTGGCTGAACGCTAAAGGCATCCTGCCATCCACCGATGCTGCGGTGCTGAAAGCCAATAACATTCAGAATATTATCGGCATTCAGTCCATCGATACCGGCATCCTCGGCGCGGTGATCGTCGGTATTATCGTGTTTTATCTGCATGAGCGCTTCAACACCATTCGCCTGCCGGATGCGCTGGCGTTCTTCGGCGGTACGCGCTTTGTGCCGATTATCACCACGCTGGTGATGGGCCTGGTCGGTCTGGTGATCCCGCTGATCTGGCCGTGGTTTGCCGCGGCAATTACCGGCCTGGGCTGGGTGATTAACGGTGCTGGCGAGTTCGGTCCGATGATCTTCGGCACCGGCGAGCGTCTGCTGCTGCCTTTCGGCCTGCAGCATATCCTGGTGGCGATTATCCGCTTCACCGATGCCGGTGGCACCATGGATGTCTGTGGTCACAGCGTCAGCGGGGCGTTAACCATCTTCCAGGCCCAGCTCTCCTGCCCAACCTCTGCTGGTTTCTCTGAAAGCGCCACGCGCTTCCTGTCACAGGGCAAAATGCCGGCCTTCCTCGGCGGCTTACCGGGTGCGGCACTGGCGATGTATCACTGTGCCCGTCCGGAAAATCGTCACAAGATTAAGGGCCTGCTGATTTCGGGTGTGGTGGCCTGCGTGGTGGGCGGCACCACCGAACCGATTGAGTTCCTGTTCCTGTTTGTGGCGCCGGTGCTGTACGTGATCCATGCGCTGTTAACCGGCCTGGGCTTCACGGTGATGGCCGTGCTGGGCGTGACCATCGGCAATACTGACGGCAACGTGATCGACTTTGTGGTGTTTGGGATCCTGCACGGTCTGTCGACCAAATGGTATTTCGTGCCGGTGGTTGCCGCCATCTGGTTTGTCGGTTACTACGTGATTTTCCGCTTCGCGATCGCCCGCTTTAATATCAAAACGCCGGGACGCGATCTGGACACCACCACCGTTGAGAAAAATATCTCGGCCACCGTCGGCAAATCGGGTTACAACACGCCAGCGATCCTTGCAGCGCTTGGCGGCATGGACAATATCGCCTCGCTGGATAACTGTCTGACTCGCCTGCGTCTGACCATCAACGATATGAGTCTGGTGGATGATGCGGCGCTGAAAGCTAACCGGGTGATTGGCGTGGTCCACCTTAACGAACACAGTTTGCAGGTGGTGATTGGGCCACAGGTGCAGTCGGTGAAAGATGAGATGGCCAGCATGATGGCGACGGTTCCGGGCTAATCGCACGCTGAACCTGAGCAACGCGGGGCTGAAGCCGATTTCAGCCCCGCTTTATTTTGCCGTCATTAACAGAGTTGAGGCTTTTATGTTTGATTTTGA
Source organism: Erwinia sp. QL-Z3 (assembly GCF_004551645.1). Lineage (NCBI taxonomy): Bacteria > Pseudomonadati > Pseudomonadota > Gammaproteobacteria > Enterobacterales > Erwiniaceae > Erwinia > Erwinia sp. QL-Z3. The sequence continues at coordinate 3,535,438 of NZ_CP037950.1, read as the reverse complement.
CCGGGTAATCGATCGCCACGGCAGCTGGTGTACCCAGTGGGATTTTGTGGCCGACCGCTTTGGCCGCGATGATTTACTGCCCTTCACCATTTCGGATATGGATTTCGCCACCGCGCCCTGCATTCTGTCGGCGCTGCAGCACCGTGTGGCGCATGGCGTGCTGGGTTACAGCCGCTGGCAGCATGAGGATTTCCTCTCCGCCATCGACCACTGGTATCAGCAGCGGTTTGCGCTGCGCGTCGATCGGCAACAAATTGTCTACGGGCCGTCGGTGATCTATATGGTGGCGCAGCTGATCCGCCACTGGTCCTCCGCGGGCGATGCGGTGCTGATCCACACGCCGGCCTACGATGCCTTTTATAAAGCGATTGAAGGCAACGATCGTCAGGTACTGCCGTTGCCGCTGGTTCGCAACGGTGCAGAGTGGCAGTGCGACATGGCGGCGCTTGAGAGCCTGCTGAGCCGCGACGAGTGCAAAATCATGCTGCTGTGCAGCCCGCATAATCCGACCGGCAAAGTGTGGCGTCGCGATGAGCTTCAGCAAATGGCCGATCTGTGCCAGCGCCATGGCGTGCAGGTGATCAGCGACGAAATCCATATGGATATGGTGATGGGCGATCAGCCGCATGTGCCGTGGATCGCCGTTGCGCGGGGACGCTGGGCGCTGTTCACCTCCGCCTCCAAAAGCTTTAACGTGCCGGCGCTGACCGGTGCCTATGGCTTTATCAGCGACGAGGCCGATCGCGAGGCCTGGTTCCACGCGCTAAAAAGTGCCAATGGCCTCTCTTCCCCGGCGGTGATGGCCGTTGCCGCACACATCGCCGCCTACCGCGAAGGGGCGGAATGGCTGGATGCCTTACGGGACTATCTGCGGGCTAATCTGCAGCAGGTTGCCCGCCGGCTGAATCAGGCGTTTCCACAGCTGAACTGGCAGCCGCCGCAGGCCACCTATCTGGCGTGGATTGACCTTAATCCACTGGGACTGGACGATAAGGCACTGCAAAAGGCGCTGATCGAACAGCAGAAAGTGGCGATCATGCCGGGCTACACCTACGGTCCGCACGGCAACGGTTATCTGCGGCTGAACGTCGGCTGCCCACGCAGCAAACTGGATGACGGCCTCGATCGGCTGATAGCAGCCATTGAGAGCCTGCTTTAGCCTGCCATCCCTGAATCTGCGGCCGACAGGCCAGCCTGAGCACAAATTATCGGCACTTGACGCGTCGTTTGCGCAATTCACTGGCGGTGTTGCGCAAAATGTTTTTATACTGCTATGCACTTATTAAAACTACATGAGTGCGCCGACATGATTGATACCCAGCTTCCCCTCACCGATATTCATCGCCACCTTGACGGCAATATTCGTGCACAAACCATTCTGGATTTAGGCCGCGAGTTTAACCTTACCCTGCCCGCCACTACCCTGGAACTGCTGCGTCCGCACGTTCAGGTCACCCAAACCGAGCCGGATCTGGTCAGCTTTTTAAACAAGCTGGACTGGGGCGTCAAGGTACTGGGTTCACTGGAGGCCTGCCGCCGTATTGCGCAGGAAAACGTGGAAGATGCCGCCCGTGCCGGGATCCATTATGCCGAGCTGCGTTTCTCGCCGGGCTATATGGCAATGACCCACAACCTGCCGGTGGCGGGCGTGGTGGAAGCGGTGATCGACGGCGTGCGCGCCGGTTGTCAGCAGCACAATATTGACGTGCGCCTGATTGGCATAATGAGCCGTACCTTCGGTGAAGAAGCCTGCCTGCGCGAGCTGGAAGGCCTGCTGGCTCACCGTGATGGCATTACCGCGCTGGATCTGGCCGGTGATGAGTTGGGCTTCCCGGGCAGCCAGTTCCTCAGCCACTTTAACCGCGCGCGCGATGCCGGTTTCCGCATCACCGTTCACGCCGGTGAAGCCGCTGGCCCGGAGAGCATCTGGCAGGCCATTCGTGAGCTGGGCGCCGAGCGTATTGGCCACGGCGTGAAGGCCGTTGACGATCCGGCGCTGATGGATTTCCTTGCGGCGCATAAGATTGGCGTGGAATCCTGCCTGACCTCGAATATTCAGACCAGCACCGTGGCTTCGCTGGCACAGCATCCGCTGGCGAAATTCCTCGATCACGGCATTCTGGCGACCATTAACACCGACGATCCGGCGGTTCAGGGCATCGAGTTGCCGTATGAGTATGAAGTCGCGGCGCCACAGGCGGGTCTGAGCCTGGCGCAAATCCGCACGGCGCAGGAAAACGGTCTGAAGATTGCGTTCCTGACCGACGCGGAGAAAGACGCGGTGCGCGCCCGCGTGGCGGCATAGAGACGAAGTAATATCAGGTCGACCTGACGGCGACCGCAACAAAAAGCCCCACGGATATCCCGCGGGGCTTTTTTATGGCCTGGACTATTCAGGCCGTTACTGCAGCGACTTTTTAGCGTAAAGCGTTTACTTCAAAGAGAGGGTCTGACGCTTCTCGGCCGACTGCAGGCCCAGTTCAATCAGTTCCATCACCTGAATCGCTTCTTCAGCGGTTACCGGGTTGCTGCCGTCACCGGTGATTGCATCGCGGATGCCCGCATAGTACGCCGGGTAGTTGCCTGGTATGGTCAGCAGCGTCTCTTCCGCCATCATCTCACCATTCACCAGCGTCAATACCCCATCACGCATATCGTAACCCCAGTCTTCCTGCGGTGGACGTGCGCCCGCTTTCAGACGGTCTTCCTGCGGATCCAGGCCGTATTTCACATAGCTGCCTTTGGTGCCATGAACCTGGTAACGCGGAGATTCCGCCGCCACCAGCATGCTGCCATGCAACACCACACGCCGCTGAGGATAGGTCAGCACGGCGTGGAAATAATCGGTGGTTTGCGCGCCCGGACGCAGCTCGGCGGTATCGACATTGATGGCGACCGGAGAGCCGAACAGCTGCAACGCCTGGTCCAGCAGATGCGGCCCCAGATCGTACCAGATGCCGCTGCCTGCGCCCTTCTGCTCGCGCCAGCGGTTACGCACTTCCAGACGGAAGCGGTCGAAATGCGATTCAAAGTAACGCACTTCACCCAGCGTGCCTTCGGCCAGCAGCGTTTTCAGCGTCAGGAAATCACTGTCCCAGCGGCGGTTGTGGAACACCGACAGCATCAGCCCTTTGGCTTTCGCCAGCGCGTCCAGCTCACGGGCCTGCGACAGCGTCACGGTGAAAGGTTTGTCCACCACCACATGTTTACCGGCGTTCAGCGCGGCTTTGGCCAGCGGGAAGTGGGTATCATTGGGGGTTGGGATGACGATCAGTTGCAGCCCAGGATCGTCAAATAACGTTTGTGGATCGGAGACTACCTGAGTGGATGGCCAGTCAGCGTGCACTTTGCTGGCATCACTGCTGGAGACGGCGGACAGTTCCATGCCCGACGTACCGGCGATCAGTGGCGCATGGAAGGTCTTGCTGGCAAAGCCGTAACCGACCAGCCCTACACGAATTTTGTCGCTCATTTGCATTCCTCTTGTCACTTACCCTGATGATTTAAGACTATCAGCAGGGTAAGGACAAGCGGGAATTACCTGAATTATCCGTTTCGCTTAACTATTGGCACTTCTGGGCAAATCCCAGCTTTCCTGCGCCACCAGCGCATCGTGTGCGTCCAGCGAACGGCGGCGGAAATCGCTCGGACTGACGCCAACGCGTTTGCGGAACACGCGTGAGAAATAGAGCTGATCGTCGTAGCCGACAATCCTGCCGATGGTAGCGATCGGCTCCTGGGTGGTTTGCAGCAGCAGCTTGGCGCGGATCACCCGCTGATCCTCGCGCCAGCGCAGCAGGTTGACCCCCATTTGCTCGCGGAACAGGTGCGCCAGCCGCGAGGGCGACAGGCAGACGTGGTTGGCCACTTCGTCAATTTTCAGCTCGCCGGCCAGGTTGCTGGTGACGAACTGGCAGGCCTCAATCACCCGCGGATCGCGAATTTGCTGATGGCTACGCGGATCCTCTTCCACCGCCCGCAGCAGCAGCCGCTCCAGCAGGTTCATCGCCAGCTCTTCGGCAAAGCGTCGCCCGGAGGTGTGCGTTTGTTCGATGTTGGCAAACAGGCGTTCAAACTCGCCGCGCAGACGTTCCGGCAGCCGCAGCCGGCCAACGCCCTTCTTCTCATCCTGCCACACCAGCCAGTCGCTCCAGTAGGCGCGTGGACGGAAGTAAATCCAGCGGTGGTGCCAGCAGTCGCTTTCTGGCGATCGGCCATAGTAATGCTGGGTTTTTGGCTGGAACAGCAGCAGATCGCCAGGTTCACAGTCAAAGGCATCCTCACCGTTAAACACCTGGCCCCGCCCTTTGGTGGTCAGGTTAATGATAAAGCCTTTCATGCCCAGCGGACGGTCGATAAAGAAGTCCAGACCATCCCCGGCGTTAATCGGCGTCAGTCCCGCCACCAGCCAGGCATTGAATTGATAGCCAGGTAACAGCGGGTTAGATTGCGCCACGGGCGCTAAGCGATGGTACATAACGCCTCCTGATCAGGCTGCTTTAGCTTTCTGTTTGTAACGGTCGAAAATCACCGCCGCTAACAGTATCAAACCGCGCACCACATACTGTGAGAAAGGCGAGATATTCAATAAATTCATCGCATTCTCCACCGTTCCGAGGATCAATACCCCGGCAACCACATAGGAAATTTTGCCAATTCCGCCTTTCAACGACACGCCACCCAACACGCAGGCGGAGATCACAATCAGCTCATAGCCCAGTGAGGTCATCGGCTGGCCGCTGGTCATACGCGAGGCCAGAATAATGCCCGCCGCAGCGGAGACCAAGCCGGACAGAATAAAGATGATAATGCGGGTGCGTACCACCGGAACCCCGGCCAGACGCGCCGCTTCTTCATTACCGCCAATCGCCAGCGTGTTGCGGCCAAAGGTGGTTTTATTCAGCAGGAAACCAAAGATAATCATGGTGCCGATGGTCAGCCAGACCGGTGCAGGCACGCCGAACCAGTTGGTGTAACCCAGCGCAAAGAAGCGCTCGTCTTCGATACCTACCGCCTGACCATTTGAGAAGATATAGGCCAGCCCGCGCACAATCTGCATCGTCGCCAGGGTGGTGATCAGCGCATTGATTTTCAGCTTAGCGATAACGAAACCGTTCACAAAGCCGCAAACCACGCCCAACAGCAGACCGGCGAAGATGCCAATCCACAGGCTTTCGGTCATATTGATCACCACCGCGGTGGTGACGCCGGCACAGGCGATAACCGACGCCACCGACAGGTCAAAATCGCCGGAGGCGAGGCAGAACAACATGCCGCAGGCCACCATGCCGGACATCGACATCGCCAGCCCCAGGCCTTTCATATTGATCAGTGATCCGAAGTTCGGCACGAAAATAGTGCAGCCGATAAACAGCACGGCAAACACCACCAGCATACCGAAGTGATCCCAGATGCGGCCCAGATTAATACGCTGGGTTTGTTTCGGTGGCGTCGCGGGTGACGTGGTGTGAGATGACATTTAAATACTCCTTCTTATCAGGCCACAGCTGCGGCGCGTTGAGTCGTTTTCGGCATGGCAAGACCAAGGGTCAGCGCTTCGGTGGCCTCGGTATGGCTCAGTTCACCGGCGATTTGACCCTCTCTCATCACCAGGATGCGATCGGCCAGCCCCATCACTTCAGGCAGGTCGCTGGAGGCAAACAGCACCGCAATGCCCTTTTCTGCCAGCGCATAGATCAGGTTATAAATTTCATTTTTCGCCCCAACGTCGATGCCGCGCGTCGGCTCATCCAGCAGGATCACTTTCATCTCTTCAGAGAGCCAGCGGCCAAGAATGGCTTTCTGCTGGTTACCGCCGGAGAGGTTCATGATCAGCTGGTCGGCTGACGGCGTTTTGATGTTGAGCGATTTAATGTGCGAGGCGGCATTTTTGCTTTCCCACTGGTTGTCGATCAGACAGCCGGCGGTCAGGTTGTTGCGCCTTGCGCTGATATTGATGTTGTCGCGCACCGAGTGAACCGGAATGATGCCGTCCGCCTTACGATCTTCCGGACAAAGCAGGATCCCGGCACGAATGGCGTGGGCCGGCTCCTTGATCACAATCACTTCGCCATCCAGACGCAGTTCGCCGCCGGTCAGTTTGGTGGCTCCAAACAGCCCTTTCATCAGCTCACTGCGACCGGCACCGACCAGGCCGAACAGACCGACGATTTCACCGGCATGCACTTTTAATGAGATCGGCTGACGTACGCCTTTGGCCTGCACGTTATCCAGCTGCAAGCGCACCGCGCCGGTTTCGCGGGGCGAATAGCCATAAATGTCGCCGATTTCGCGGCCGACCATCGCCTGCACCAGCTCGTCATGAGAGGTGTTGGGCACGTCGTCAAAGGTGCGCACATAGCGCCCGTCTTTAAACACGGTGATGGCATCGCTGAGGGCAAAGATCTCTTCCATACGGTGCGAGACGTAAAGCACTACGCGGCCCTGCTGGCGCAGCTGGCGGATTACCCGGAACAGGTGTTCAATTTCGCGGGCGGAAAGCGAGCTGGTTGGCTCATCAAAGGCGATCACCTTGGCGTTACGCGCCAGCGCCTTGGCGATTTCCACCATCTGCCACTGGCCGAGCGACAGAGATTTCAACGGGGTATCCGGGTCGATATCCATCCCCAGGTTTTTCAGCTGCTCTCCGGCCTCATAGCGCAGCAGTTTGCGGTTAACAAAGCCCGCCCGCTGCGGCAACTGACCAAGGTAGATGTTCTCTGCTACCGACATTTCCGGCACCAGATGCAGCTCCTGATAAATAATGGCTACCCCCGCATCCAGCGCGTCGGTGGTGTGGGTAAAGTTGACGGGCTGCCCCTTCAGACGGATTTCGCCGCTGGTTGGCTGGTAGCTGCCGCTAAGAATTTTCAACAGCGTGGACTTGCCCGCGCCGTTTTCGCCCATCAGGGCGTGGATCTGGCCCGCGCCACATTCAAAACTGATGTCCTGCAACGCCTTCACGCCTGGAAAGGTTTTTCCAATGCCGTGAAAGCTCAGATATGCGGGTTGCGTACTCATGTTATCTCCTGACCGGTTACCGACCTTCGCAGGGCAACGGCGCCATCCGCGCCGTTGCCTACGGTGTTGTTACATCAGGCCTTTTTTCGCCAGTTCTGTTTTGAAGTTGTCACGGGTGATCAGCACCACGTCGGTCACTTCCGTGAACTTCGGTGGTTCAGCGCCTTTGTTCACCCAGTTGTACAGCATCTCGATGCTCTTATAGCCATGCACGTCCGGGCTTGGCAGCAGCGAGCCGTAGAAGCCGGTCGCCTGGCCTTTTGACAGTTCGTTCACCGCATCGACACCGTTGATGCCGATACCAATCACGTCCGGTGCCTTGAAGCCCTGACCTTCCGTCGCACGCACGCCACCCAATACGGTGTTGTCGTTCATGCCCAGCACCAGCCAGTGTTTCACGCCGGGATGCTGTACCAGCAGGGAGTTACCGGCATCGAACGCGCCAGGGATATCGTTAGATTTGGTCGGTACTTTGTAGATCTGGTTAGCCGGGAAGCCTGCGGCCTTCAGGGCATCCATCGAGCCGCCGGTACGACGACGCGCGGTATCCAGCTCATCCGCGGTGATCGCCATCACGCCGGTATCCTTCGCATCCCAGCCGCGTTTTTTCATCTCTTTATACAGTTCCTGCCCCTGACGCTCGCCAATTTTGGTGGCGGCCATCATCACCAGCGGCACGGTGTCCATCGGTTTGCCTTTGGCGGTCACAAACTGGTCATCCACGGCAATGACTTTCAGATCGTAACTGCGGGCCTTGGCAACAATGGCAGAACCGAGTTTCGGATCGGGCGTGCAGATAACGAAGCCTTTGGCGCCGCTCGCCGCCAGGCTGTCGATGGCATTCAGGGTTTTTTCACCATCTGGCACGGCAATTTTAATCACTTCAAAGCCCATCTCTTTCCCGGCTTTGTCAGCAAATTTCCACTCGGTCTGGAACCAGGGTTCTTCAGGCTGTTTGACCAGGAAACCGAGTTTCATGGTCTCAGCCATAGCTGATTGTGACATAACGGCTGCAAGGCCAATGGCAGCAAGCGCGTAGGGTATTTTGTGCATGAGGCTCTCCGGCTCAGTTCCCGCTTTTCGGCGGTGTGATGTAAACGGTATCATTCGGAATGCTGCCCACTTAAGGGCTTAAAACAGCAAGTTTTTCGGTCAGGACAGCAGGACCTGTGCCGATGAGCGCTAGTTTTAACGGGAACTTACGTGATAAAGGGAGAGCGGTATCACACCTTGAGATTACAGTTATTCTGTCCATACATTTAGCTAAATTAACCTTCATGTAACCTTTGAGCTACATCACAGAATCCCGCACCATGACAGAAAAGTGCATATTTGCAGCGTCCTTAACCTAACGGCAAAGCGCGCCACTTCTTAGGGTAGTCAGACAGGTTTATACATACCGTCTGGAGAGAAGAACATGCAGTTGGGAGCCATAACAATAGGTCTGGATTTTGGCAGTGATTCGGTTCGTGCTCTGGCGGTGGATTGTGCCAGCGGACAGGAATTGCATTCACAGGTAGTGGCTTACTCTCGCTGGCAAGCCGGGCTTTATTGTCAAAGCCGCATCAACCAGTTCCGCCATCATCCTCAGGACTATATCGACGCCTTTGAACAGGCCATTCGTGACGTTGTCACTAAACTAACCCCCGGGCAGCGACAGACTGTGGTGGCCATCGGCGTGGATTCCACCGGTTCAACCCCTGCCCCCATCGATCGCCACGGTAACGTGCTGGCATTGCTGCCTGAGTTTGCCGAGAACCCCAACGCGATGTTCGTGTTGTGGAAAGATCACACCGCGATAAAAGAAGCCGAAGAGATTAATGCCCTGTGTCATGGCGGAAAGTTCGAGGACTATTCGCGCTTTATCGGCGGTATTTACTCTTCCGAATGGTTCTGGGCGAAGATCCTGCACGTCAGCCGTGAAGATCGCGCGGTGCGCGAAGCGGCGGTCTCCTGGATTGAACTGTGTGACTGGGTGCCGGCCTTACTGAGCGGCACCACGGCACCGCAGGATATCCGTCGCGGGCGCTGTGCGGCGGGACATAAATCCTTATGGCACCCGGAATGGCAGGGCCTGCCGACCCGCGAGTTCCTTGACGCGTTGGACCCGATGCTCACTGAACAGCTGGATACCCCGCTGTTTAACGAAACCTGGACCGCCGATCTGCCGGTTGGCCAGATCACCGCTGAATGGGCGGAACGCCTGGGCCTGCCCGACACCGTGACCCTGTCTGGCGGCGCTTTTGACTGCCATATGGGCGCCGTCGGCGCGGGCGCACGTCCCTATACGCTGGTGAAAGTGATTGGCACCTCTACCTGCGACATTCTGATTGCCGACCCGCAGCGCGTGGGCGATCGCGCCATTAAAGGTATTTGTGGTCAGGTGGACGGCAGCGTGGTGCCGGAGATGATCGGTCTGGAAGCCGGCCAGTCTGCCTTTGGCGATATGTATGCCTGGTTCAGCCGTCTGCTGAGCTGGCCGCTGGATCAGGCGGCACAAAACAGCCCTGAGCTGGCTCCCAGCCTGGCCGCCATCCGTAAGAACCTGCTCAACGATTTGACCAAAGCCTGGGCTGACGATCCGCAGCTGGAGCATCTGCCGGTGGTGCTGGACTGGTTTAACGGTCGCCGTACGCCGTTTGCGAATCAGCGTCTGCAGGGGGTGATCACCGACCTGAATCTGGGCACCGACGCCCCTGCGCTGTTTGGTGGATTTATTGCCGCCACCGCTTTTGGCGCGCGCGCCATTATGGAGTGTTTCGAGCAGCAGGATATCCCGGTCGAAAGCATTCTGACCCTCGGCGGCATTGCCCGTAAATCGCCGGCAATTATGCAGGTGTGTTGCGATGTGATGAACCGCCCGCTGGATATCGTCGCCTCTGACGAGTGCTGCGCGCTGGGCGCGGCGATTTTTGCCGCCGTCGCCGCCGGTGTCTACCCGGACGTCCCGTCCGCGCAACAAAAAATGGCCAGTCCGATTGCCACCACCTTGCAGCCCGACGCCAGCCGCGTCGATCGCTATCAACAGCTTTATCAACGTTACCTTCAGTGGTGTGAAGTGGCCGAACCGCAGTTTGCCGCTCAACCGTCCAAAATTTAAGGAGAATGAAAAATGACTCAGCCTAATGCGCTTAACGTCTGGTTTGTGATTGGTACTCAGCATCTTTACGGCGCGGAAACCTTGCGTCAGGTGGAACAGCATGGTCAGCAGGTCGTGGACGGGCTTAATCGTGACGGTCGTCTGCCGTTTAACCTGGTACTGAAGCCGCTGGTAAAAAGCCCGGACGAAGCGCTGGCGCTGTGCCGTCAGGCCAATCATGCGGAAGACTGTCTGGGCATCGTGACCTGGCTGCATACCTTCTCGCCGGCCAAAATGTGGATTGGCGGCTTGAGCATTCTCAACAAGCCGCTGCTGCAATTCCATACCCAGTTCAATGCCGAGATCCCGTGGGACAGCATGGATATGGACTTTATGAACCTGAACCAGACCGCGCACGGCGGCCGAGAGTTCGGCTTTATCGGCGCACGTATGCGTCTGCAGCACAGCGTGATCACCGGCCACTGGCAGGATAGGGTCGCGCAGGAGCGCCTGGGCCAGTGGATGCGTGCGGCGGCGGCGAAGCAGGCCAGCCAGAATCTGAAAGTGGCGCGTTTCGGCGACAACATGCGTGAAGTGGCGGTAACCGAAGGCGACAAAGTGGCGGCGCAGATCCAGTTCGGCTATTCGGTCAACGGCTGGGGCGTCGGCGATCTGGTTGAAGTGATTAACGGCGTCAGCGACGGCGACGTCAACGCGCTGGTTGATGAGTACGAAAGCCTGTACGACTTCACCGCTGCGGCCGCCATCAACGGTGAGAAGCGCCAGAACGTGCTGGACGCGGCGAAAATCGAGCTGGGCATTAAGGGCTTCCTGCAACATGAAGGCTGCATGGCGTTCACCACCAACTTCCAGACGCTGCATGGCATGACCCAGTTGCCGGGCCTGGCGGTGCAACGTCTGATGCAGCAAGGCTATGGTTTCGCTGGTGAAGGCGACTGGAAAACCGCCGCGCTGCTGCACGTGTTTAAGGTGATGGCCACCGGCTTGCCGGGCGGCACCTCGTTTATGGAGGATTACACCTATCACTTCTCACCCGGCAATGAGCTGGTGTTGGGTTCCCATATGCTGGAAGTCTGTCCGTCGATCGCCAAAGAGAGCCGCCCGTTAATTGACGTGCAGTATCTGGGCATCGGCGGTAAGGCCGATCCGGCGCGGATGATCTTCTCCACCCCTGCGGGCCGCGCGGTGAACGCCAGCGTGATCGATATGGGCGATCGTTTCCGCCTGCTGGTCAACGTGGTGGATGCCATTGAACAGCCTAAACCGCTGCCTAAGCTGCCGGTCGCGCGGGCGTTGTGGCATGCACAGCCGTCACTGGCCACCGCGTCCGAAGCCTGGATCCTTGGCGGCGGCGCGCACCATACGGTGTTCAGCCAGGCGCTGACGGTTGACGATATGCGACAGTATGGCGAGATGCATGGCATTGAAGTGCTGGTGATTGACGATGAAACCACCCTGCACGGCTTTAAGGATGCGCTGCGCTGGAACGAGGCCTATTACCGCCTGAATCAGCGCTACTAAGTCAGTAACGGCCTGAATTCCTAAGGCCTTAAACGAAAAGCCCTTCTGGTTGCAGAAGGGCTTTTTTTATTAATGGTGAACCAGGGTGGTGAAGTAATAAACCAGCGGGATGGCGAGGATCACCAGCCCCAGCGGCACCTCGCGGATCTTACCGGCCACCAGTTTAATCAGGATATAAAACAGCAGCCCACCGGCGATGCCGGTACCGAAACTGTTGGAAATCAGCGTAATCATCACCATCATCAACACCGGCAAGGCTTCGGTGAAATCCGCTAAATCCACCTTGCGCAGGTTGCTGAACATGTTCAGGCCAATCAGCATCAGTGCAGGCGCGGTCGCCTCTTTCGGGATCATCAGCGCCACGGGCGTAAAGAACAGCATCAGCAAAAACATCACCGCGGCAGCCAGCGCGGTCAGCCCGGTTTTGCCGCCCGCGTCAGCCGCGGCCGAGGACTCAATCAGCGCGGTGGCCGCAGGAATGCCCACAATCGGCCCCAGTGCCGCCGCAATCGAGTCGACGATAAACGGCCGGTTGATCTGCGGCATATTGCCGTGCTCATCCAGCAGCCCCGCTTCGCCGCCGACCGCCAGCGTGGTGCCCATGGTGGAGAAGAACTCCGAGGCGAAAAAGATAAACAGGAAAGGCAGGAAGGCGATATTCAGCGCGCCCCACAGATCGACCTGGCCAAACAGCGGCGCAAGCGAATGCGGCAGCGACATGCCGTGTTCCGGCAGATGGGTAACGCCCAGCGGGATACCGGCGGCAGTGGCCAGCAAAATCGCCCACAGTATCGCGCCCGGCACTTTGCGTGCCTGCAATCCCACCGCCACCAGCAGGCCCAGCAGCGCAATTAACGCGCCGGGCGCGGTAAAATCGCCCAGCGCCAGCGCATGCGTCTTAGAATTGGCCAGCACCAGTCCGGCGTTACGAAAGCCCAGCAGCGCCACAAAAATCCCGATTGAGGCGGTCAGCCCCAGCTTGATCGACTGCGGCACCGAGCGGGTCACCACCTCACGCAGCCCGAACACCGTCATCACAAAAAACACAATCCCTGACCAGCAGGCAATCCCCAGCGCGATGGGCCAGCTGATGCCATCGCCTGCCAGGGTAATGCCAACCAGCACCGATCCGCCGATGCCCGGCCCGACCATAAACGGCAGATTGGCGTAAAACGCCATCAGCAGCGAGCCCAGCACAAACACCAGGATCACCCCGGTGGTGGCCGCGCCCTTATCCATGCCGCCCGCCGCCAGCAGGCTGGGGATCACCACCAGCAGATAGGCTGCGGCAAGAAAACCGGTGATACCCGCCAGGCACTCGGTTTTGCTTTTGGTCTGGCGCTGACGCAGCTGGAAACGGCGCTGTAGCCAGTTGTCTCCGGCGACGGCGACGCTATTTTTTACCTCACTTTCGGCCATGCTTCACTTCCCCTGAATGTTGTTATTGTTGTGTTAAAGCGCGTCCGGCCAGATGGCCAGCACCGGATCGACAATTTCGCGCGTTGCGCCGTCGGTCAGGCCGAGATCCGTTAAGTGCGGCCCGGCGTTACAGGCCAGACAGGTGCCTTCTATCGCCTTAAACACGCGATACGGCGGCTCCCAGTCGGCAACCTGTCCGCTCAGCTCGCGCAGATTTTTAAACTGCTCCGCCAGCGTTTCTGCCGGCAGCTCAGACAGCATGCCGGCAATCGGCATCGCCACCTTTGCCAGCAGCTTGCCGTGCTGGCTGAGCGCCATCCCGCCACCGCAGGCGATCAGCTGATTGGCGGCCAGCGCCATATCCCGCGGATCCCGGCCTATCACCACCAGATTGTGCGAGTCATGTGAATACGAGGTGGCAATCGCCCCGCGCAATTCGCCCCAACCTTCCAGCAGGGCCATCTGTGGCGTGGCCGCATGGCGTCCGTGACGGTGCTTGACCCAAATCAGGCTGAAGCCGTCCGGCAGTTTCACCGCGCCATCACGCACCGCCACCGTCACTTCACTCCACTGGGTGAACCGCGCGCCCTTGATGTTCCGCAGGCGGGCCGTGCCCTGTTGCAGACCTGGCACCCGCAACTGGAAGTCCGCTTCTGTCAGCGCATCGATGCGCAGCGTATCGCGCGGCGGGCTGACATCGCTTGCCGCAGCCGGCGTAAACAGCAGTTTTCCCTCGCGGGCAACGCAGTCACCACCGACGTAGACGCAGGCCGGATTAAGGTTTTCCAGTGAATCAAAGGCAATAATATCGGCGGTGCGACCGGCAGCGATCAGCCCCAAATCCGCCCGTTGCAGCCGGTTTGCCGCGTTCAGCGTCGCCATTCTCAGCACGTCTTCCGTACGCATGCCCGCGGCCACCAGCAGTTTCACCAGTGCTATCATCCCGCCTTTCTCCAGCAGATGGTCCGGCGGCACGTCGTCGGTGCAAAGGGTAATTTGTGAAGAGAGATGCGGTAAGGCCAGCAGCGCCTGGGCAATGTCGGGCAGCAGATAAGGATGGGAGCCGCGAATTTGCAGGGTTAATCCGGCGCGCAGCTTTTCCAGCGCGTCTTCTGCCGAGGTCAGTTCATGGTCGGAGGTGACGCCCGCGGCAAGGTAGGCCTGCAACTGCTCATCCTTCAGACCGCGCGCATGGCCCTCGATCAGCTTGCCGCTTTTCAGGCCCGCATCAAGGATCGCCATCATCTTTTCGCTGCCGTTCAGCACGCCAGCCATATCCATCACTTCCGCCACGCCCGCCACTTCGGGCCAGCTGAGCATGGTTTGCATCTCCTCACCGCCAACGTCTGCGGCGGACATTTCCAGTCCCGGCGTCGACGGCACGCTGGACGGCGCGGCGCAAATCACCCGCAGCGGCAGATTGCGGCTGGACCGCACGGCATACTGCACGCCGGCCACGCCCAGCACGTTTGCCAGCTCATGCGGATCCCAGAACACCGTGGTGGTGCCCTGCGCTACCACGATCTCCGCGTATTTTTCCGCAGGAAGATGCGAGCTTTCGATATGCACATGGGTGTCAATCAGGCCGGGAGAGAGAAAATGGCCGGACAGGTCATCGGTGTGGGTAGCCTGGGTAAATTTGCCGCGAGGATGCACGCTGGCAATCATGCCGCCGATCAGGCCGACATCGGCGTCACGGATCTCGCCGGTGACCATATCGACGATCGCCGCGTTAATCAGCAGGCGGTCGAAGGGCATTTTTCCCAAAGCGGCCTGGATGGCCCGCTGACGCAGGGGCATGGGCGCGGTTGTCTCGTTCAAGTCGGTGTCCACAGTGGCGGAAGGTTGAGGCTAATGTAGGCAGCGGACGAGGCTTTGCCCAGATGAATTATTTTATCCGTTTATAAGATGCGGTTATGCTGAGCAATCGTTTTCCCTGTTTCGTAAATTGGCAGCCCATTATGTCTGAACCCTGGCGTCGGCTTCCGGCGTTATCCCTGAAGCAAATTCAGTACTTTGTCGCGCTGGCGCAGCTGCGCAGCTTTACTGAAACCGCCAGCCGCCTGGCCATCAGTCAGCCGGCGTTAAGCAGCGCATTACGCCAGATTGAGTCGGTGCTCGGCGGCAAGTTATTGAAGCGCACCGCGCAGGGCGTGAGCCTGACCGAACAGGGAGAGGCGGTGCTGCCCTATGCCGAGCGGCTGTTGAATACCGCGCACAGCGCGTTTGATGATATGCAGCAAATTATGCAACAGGGCGGCGATGGCACCTTACGCATTGGCCTGGTGCCGTCGGTCAGCACGCTGCTTTTTCCGGTGGTCCCGCAACTCTTGTCGGCGCACTTTCCGGCGATGCGGGTGGAGTTCCACGATCTGACCAACGACGCTTTACTGCTGGCGGTAGAAAACGGCTCGGTCGACTTTGGCATTGGCGCCACGGACAGCACGGTGCCTGACACCATCGCCGTGTATCCGCTGCTTGAGGATCCTTTTGTCGCGGTGATCCGCCGTGACGATCCGCTGGCTGAAGGCCATAACATTCCGTGGCGACAGCTGGCCAAACGGGAACTCGCGCTGTTTTCTAAAGGGAACGTCAGCAGACTGGTCACCTCAATGATTGAGAGTCACCGGTTGCAGTTGCGGGTGGGGTATCGGGTCGATTTTCAGGAAACGCTGTATGGACTGGTGCGGTCACGTCTGGCGCTGGCCATCCTGCCCGAGCTGTACACCGCGACCTTAAACGATAACGAACTGAGGGTGATCCATTTACAGCAGCCGACGCTGAGCCGCACCGTTGCCATGATGCGCAAGCCTGCCCCGCTGCGATCGCCCAAAATTGAGCACTGTTTCCAGTTTTTGCTGCACTCCTTCCATCGGCAGATCGCCGGGCAAGCGCCAATCTGAATTTACCGGCCATGGGTGACCTGCTGAGGCCACCCAGTTCCGGGGGGCTTATCCTGCCAGACGCTTCACCGGCGCATTCTGCTGGCGGTCCCACATCACGGTCAGCAGCCGCTGCAGCGCGATAAAGGCGAACAGCAGGATGCCGATGGCAATCTTGGTCCACCAGGAACTTAATGTGCCGTCAAAGTTAATCCAGGTCTGGATCAGCCCCTGGATCAGCACGCCAAACAGCGTGCCCAACACCGTGCCAACCCCGCCTGACAGCAGCGTACCGCCGATCACCACCGACGCGATGGCATCCAGCTCGACGCCCATCCCCGCCAGCGCATAGCCGGATGAGGTGTAGATCGAGAACACGATGCCGGCCAGGGTTGCCAGCGCAGATGACAGCATATAGATACGGATGGTGGTGCTGCGGGTGGAAATCCCCATCAGCTGGGCGGAAGTGACGTTGCCGCCGATGGCATACACCTGATTGCCAAAGCGGCTGCGGTGCGCCAGCACAATACCGAACACCACCACCACCAGCATGATCACCGCCAGCAGGCTGAGCCGCCCGCCGCCTGGAATTTTCCAGGCCAGGCTGGACAGCGTGCTATACAGCGGATGATCGATCGGCAGTGAGCTTTCGGAGACCAGGAAGCTGCTGCCGCGCAGGAAGAACATCCCGGCGAGGGTAATGATAAACGCCGGGATTTTCAGCGCGTCGATCAGCCAGCCCATAAAGGCGCCAAACGCCGAACCCATCACCATCACCAGCGCAAACGCCAGCCAGGGATCAAGATGGAAATCACCGATGGCGCGGGCAAGGAACACGCCGGTAAAGGCGATCACCGCGCCGACGGACAGATCGATGCCGCCGGAGAGGATCACAAAGGTCATGCCGACCGCAATAATGCCGAGGAAGGCGTTATCGGTCAGAATATTGGCGATCACCCGCGTGGAGGCAAAGCCGGGAAACTGACTGAGGCAGAACAGATACCCGGCAACAAATACCAGCAGGGTAATCATCAGGGGGAGATGACGTTTAAGCACCTTTGCGTCCTCGCTTGAACAGTTGAATAAACCGTGGCGACTGAATCAACAGCACCGCCATCACCACCACCGCTTTCACGACCTGATTCAGTTCAGGCGGGAAGCCTGACAACAGGATCCCGGTGTTCATTGCCTGGATAATCAGCGCGCCAATCAGTGACAGCAGCAGGTTGTATCGCCCGCCCATCAACGACGCGCCGCCGATGACCACCGCGAGGATGGCATCCAGCTCCAGCCACAGCCCGGCGTTATTGGCGTCGGCGCCGCGAATATCGGCGGCCACAATCAGCCCGGCCACCGCCGCGCATAAGCCGCTGATCACATAGGTGGTCATTACGATCAGCCAGCCATTCACCCCGGCATTGCGTGCGGCGCGCAGGTTGATGCCCACCGCTTCGATAAACATCCCCAGCGCCGTTTTACGGGTCAGCAGCCAGACGAGCAGCGCCATCACCAGGGTGATCCACACCGGCACCGGCAGGGTAAACAGCGTGCCGCTGCCCAGCCGCGCCAGCGAATCACTGTCGAAGGTGACGATTTGCCCCTGGGTGATCAGCTGCGCAATGCCGCGCCCCGCCACCATCAGGATCAGCGTGGCGACAAACGGCTGGATCTTCAGCAGGGCCACCAGCACCCCATTCCATAAACCGCAGAGAATGCCGGTGCCCAGCGTGGCCAGTACGATCACCGGCAGGCTGTGTCCGGAGACGGTCAGCGTCGCCGCAGTGGCACCGGCAATCGCCATCACCGCGCCCACCGACAGGTCGATGCCGCCGGTGGCGATCACCAGCGTCATGCCGATCGCCAGAATGGCCACCGGCGCCGCACGGTTAAGGATATCGATCGGGCTGCCAAACAGACGGCCGTCCTGAATATGAATGGCAAAGAAATTATTGGCCACCAGGCTGTCGATAATCAGCACCAGCACCAGCGCCGCGATTTGCGGCATCCCTGCGGGCAGTTTGCGTTTGAACATGCGCGTTTTCCCCGGCACCAGATGTGACTCAAGCATGTTGGGTTCCCCCAGCGGCGATAGCATTAACAATGGCGGCGACGGAGAGTTGCTCAAGCGGAATTTCCGCCACCTGCTGACGATCGCGGAGGATCACCACCCGATCCGCATAGCCCACCAGTTCTTCAAGTTCAGAGGAGATCACCAGCAGCGCCAGCCCATCCGCACACAAGGATTCAATCAGGCGAATAATTTCGGCATGCGCGCCGACGTCGATCCCGCGCGTAGGCTCATCGAGGATCAGGAACTGCGGTTTTGTCACCAGCCAGCGGGAGAGCAGGACTTTTTGCTGATTTCCCCCCGACAGCAGCTCGACCGGCTGATCGGCATTCGGCGTGCGGATGCCCATCGCTTTAATAAAGCGGTCGGCGATCTGCTGCTGCTCACGGCGCTTAATGGGACGCAGCCAGCCGCGCTGGGCCTGCAACGCGAGGATGATGTTTTCCCGCACCGATGCCGCGCCGACGATGCCGTCGGTTTTACGATCTTCCGGGCAGAAGCCCATGCCGAGGTGCGAGGCCTGCGCCGGCGTGCGGATAGTGCGCTTTTTGCCTTTAATCCAGGCCGTGCCGCTGTCGGCGCGGCGGATGCCAAAGAGCAGTTCAGCGGTTTCTGTCCTGCCGGACCCCAGTAATCCGGCCAGACCCACCGCTTCGCCCGGACGGACGCTCAGGCTGAAGGGTTCAATGGTCCCTTTCTTGCCGTAATCCTTAAATTCCACCACCGGCTGATTGCTTTTCAGGGTGCTGCCGGCGCGTTGCAGTGCGGTTTCCAGCAGTTCACGTCCCAGCATCAGCTTAATCAGTTCAATTTGCGGCAACGCCCGGGTATCACGTGTAGCAACGAACTGGCCGTTACGCAGCACCGTGATGCGGTCGCTGACTTTGTAAACCTGGTCGAGAAAGTGGGTGACGAAAATCAGCCCCATGCCTTTAGCTTTCAGCTGATTCATCAGCGTGAACAGCATCTCCACTTCACTGGCATCGAGACTGGCGGTCGGTTCATCGAGGATCAGCACTTTGGCCGACAGATCCACCGCGCGGCAGATGGCAATAATCTGCTGCATCGCCACCGAGTACTGCCCCAATGGCCGGGTGACATCCAGTTCGAAACCGTAGCTGTGCAGTAACGCCTCGGCCTTACGCACCAGCGTTTTGCGGTCGATCAGACCAAAGCGGCGCGGTTCACGGCCGATATACAGATTGTCCGCCACCGACATATTCGGCAGCAGGTTAACTTCCTGATACACGGTACCAATGCCGATGCTCTGCGCTTCAGCGGTGTTTTGCGGATTGATTGCCTGACCGTCCAGCGTCACGCTGCCACTGTCGCGTTTATAGACGCCGGTCAGCACTTTGATAATGGTGGATTTACCGGCACCGTTTTCCCCCAGCAGCGCCATAATTTCGCCCGGGCGGACATCAAAAGAGACATTATCCAGCGCTTTAACGCCAGGAAAGGCTTTGCTGACGCCACTGATGGTGAGCAGTGGCGTCATTGAGGTGTTCTGGGAGTTCATACGACTTCGCCTCAACCATGAAAAAAGCCGCCTGAGGAGCAGGCGGCGCGGTGGTTAGTAACCCATGCCTTTTTTCTTGTCTAACTGAGACTGCGCATCGGCAGGCAGATAAAGCTTCGATTCGGTTTTGATGATTTTTGGCGGCATGGTGCCGTCTTTCTTGAATTTCTCCAGCGCATCGAACGCCGGACCAGCCATATTTGGCGTCAGCTCGACGTTGGCATTCGCTTCGCCAGCCTGCATGGCTTTATAGATGTCCGGCACGCCGTCGATTGAACCGGTCAGGATATCTTTGCCTGGCTTGAGACCGGCTTCTTTGATGGCCTGAATGGCACCGATAGCCATGTCATCATTGTGGGCATACACCATGCAGATATTTTTGCCGTTGTTCTCAGCTTTAATAAAGCTTTCCATGACTTCCTTACCTTTGCTGCGGGTAAAGTCACCGGACTGAGAACGAATAATCTTGATGCCAGGCGCGCTGGAGATCGCTTCAGCAAAGCCTTTTTTACGGTCGATGGCGACGCTGGCGCCAACGGTGCCTTGCAGCTCAACCACGTTACACGGCTTACCATTCTGCTGTTTGACCAGCCAGTCGCCAATCAGCTTACCTTCGTAAACGTTATCCGCGGTGACCACCGCCATATACAGCGACTTGTCTTTTACCACGATGGCGCGATCTAACAGGAACACCGGGATCTTAGCGTCTTTCGCTTCTTCAAGCACCGGCTCCCAACCTGTCTGCACCACCGGCGCGATAAAGATCGCATCCACGCCCTGCGCGATAAACGAACGCACGGCCTTGATTTGGTTCTCCTGCTTCTGCTGACCATCAGCAATTTTCAGGGTGATCCCGCGCTTCTGGGCCTCGCTTTTCGCCACGCTGGTTTCCGCTGCACGCCAGCCTGATTCGGAGCCAACCTGCGAGAAACCGACCGTCATGGATTCAGCCAGTGCGGCGCCGGAGAGGCTTGCACTGATGAGGGTGGTTAAAAGTAAACGCTTCCACATGATCATTTTTCCTCTGATGGGATTTGGTTGTGTAGGGTCAAACGCCACTAAATCCTGGACTATCCTGAAGCAAACATTTACGACAACGCTCACAAAACACAACAATTAAAAGAGGTTACGCGATTTGACCGCTGGCAACGGCAGGCGGCCGATATGGATAAAACGCGCGGAGGGTTTTCATGACATGTTAAATAACTGTAATAAACATAAGCGCTTAACAATTGCCTCAATGGAAGCGATTACAACACCGCGTCAGGTTCTGTCACGCGCTGCGGCGGATTTAGCGGCGAAGGTAATTAACAGTTTTGTGACTCACACCACATCTGCATAAGACCAGCAGCAGAAAAGCTGATGGCAGAATGACCGAATGGGATTAAAAATGCGCAAAATTCCTGGGCTATAGTCTGAATTTACAGTCAGTTACTCGTTTGTCCTCTGGACAGAAACCCTGCCAGCCATATACTTGGGCCTCCTGATCCCTATCCCTAACGGCCATCATGACAGTCGAAGATTATCTGTTGAAGTTTCGTAAAGTGAGCTCGCTTGAAACGCTGGAAAAGCTGTTCGATCATCTGAATTATTCTCTTACCGATGATAATGAGATTTCGAATATGTATCGCGCTGCCGATCACCGCCGCGCAGAGCTGACCTCTGGCGGTCGTCTGTTTGATTTGGGTTGCGTGCCAAAATCGGTCTGGCGCTATGTGGTCTAAATTTTCCGTTCAATAATGAACTGGCCTTCCGTATACTCTTTGGTCCTCAAGGTGCGTGACTGGTTTGGATCACAAACGGTCGTTATTACCCGATTTAAAAGGATTAAAGAGTGGCTACAGCTTCACCCCCACGCATTGCCGGACTGCTTCTGGTGCCGCTCGCCTGGTTAATTATGACCATGCTGACCAGTGCCGTTGTGGTGGCCATGTATTTGAGCGCGTTATTAACGCCAGAACTGCGCAGCGCCCTGTTTAATAACACCCATGCTTTTACGCTGCAGTGGAGTATTTCACTGTTGACCTCTCTGGTGGTCTGGGCGTACAGCATTTGGGTGACATGGATTTTTTGCAAACGCTCACGTCGGCTGCCCCGTCATTACATTATCTGGCTGCTGATCACCGTGCTGCTGGCGATCAAGACCTTCGCGTTTTCGCCGGTCAGCGATGCAGCGGCGATCAGAACCTTACTGATTGCGCTGCTGGCCGCAGCGGTACTGGTGCCGTACTTCAAACGCTCCCAGCGGGTGAAAACCACCTTTATTGAGCCGTGAAGCTGAAAAAACCAGCAAAAATTTAATCCTCCGTGCGTTTAGGGAATATCCTTACTGCTGGTATGTTGTCGTAAAGCCGCCAATGTTCGATAATAGGCGGCTTTCTTTTTATCAGGCCAAAACATGACCGAATACCTGCTTCTTTTTGTTGGCACAGTGCTGGTGAACAACTTCGTTCTGGTGAAGTTTCTCGGCCTCTGTCCCTTTATGGGCGTTTCCAAAAAACTGGAGACGGCGATTGGCATGGGACTCGCCACCACATTCGTTATCACCCTGGCCTCGATCTGCGCCTGGCTGGTAAACCACTTTATTCTGCTGCCGCTGGATCTCGTTTACCTGCGCACGATGGCCTATATCCTGGTGATCGCGGTGGTGGTGCAGTTCACCGAGATGGTGGTGC
Organism: Erwinia sp. QL-Z3; assembly: GCF_004551645.1. Taxonomy (NCBI): domain Bacteria; kingdom Pseudomonadati; phylum Pseudomonadota; class Gammaproteobacteria; order Enterobacterales; family Erwiniaceae; genus Erwinia; species Erwinia sp. QL-Z3. Next base: position 3,513,234 of record NZ_CP037950.1, on the reverse strand, counting down.
GCAAAACCAGCCCGGATCTCTATCGTCTGCTGGGGATTTTCCTGCCGCTGATCACCACCAACTGTGCGGTGCTGGGCGTGCCGTTGCTGAGCGTTAACCTCAATCACACCTTCCTGCAGGCCGCACTGTTTGGCTTTAGCGGCGCGCTGGGCTTCTCGCTGGTGATGGTGCTGTTTGCCGGCATCCGCGAACGTCTGGTGCTGGCTGAAGTCCCTGCCCCATTCAAAGGCTCCTCGATAGCGCTGGTGACGGCGGGTCTGATGGCGTTGGCCTTTATGGGCTTCACCGGGCTGGTAAAATTCTGATGACTGCGGTGTGGATTGCTATTGCTGTGTTGAGCGTGTTGGGCCTCGTGTTTGGTGGCCTGTTGGGCTACGCCTCACGCCGTTTTGAAGTGGAAGAAGATCCGATTGTTGAGCAGATCGATGCGATTTTGCCGCAGAGCCAGTGCGGCCAGTGCGGCTATCCTGGCTGCCGTCCATACGCCGATGCGGTGGGCAACAACGGTGAGATGATCAACAAGTGTGCGCCAGGCGGCGAGCAGACCATGCTGAAGCTGGCGGCGCTGTTAAACGTTGAGCCGCAACCGCTCGGTGACGAAGCGGTGCTGGAGCCAGAGCGCAAGGTCGCCTGGATCGACGAAGAGAACTGCATCGGCTGTACCAAATGCATTCAGGCTTGCCCGGTTGACGCCATCGTTGGCGCGACCCGCGCGATGCACACCGTGCTGAGCGACGTCTGCACCGGCTGCGACCTCTGCGTGGCCCCTTGCCCAACTGACTGTATTGAGATGCGTCCGGTTGCGCCAACCACCGCCAGCTGGAAGTGGGATTTAAACACTATCCCGATCAAAGTTATTCCTGTGGAACGTCATGCGTAATCTTTTCAAATTCTTAAAGAAAGAGCCAATCTGGGATTTCGAAGGGGGCATTCATCCTCCTGAAATGAAAACCCAGTCTAACGGCACGCCGTTACGCCAGCTTCCTTTGCCCGCGCGCTTTATCATTCCGATCAAGCAGCATATCGGCCATGAAGGTGAACTGCTGGTGAGCCCAGGCGATAACGTGCTGCGCGGACAGCCGCTGACCTTTGGTCGTGGCCGGATGTTGCCGGTGCATGCGCCCAGCTCCGGCACCATCGAAGCGATTGGGCCGCATATCACCGCGCATCCCTCCGCGCTGGCTGAAATGTGCATTTATCTGACGCCTGACGGTGAAGACCGCTGGTGCGAACTTCAGCCGGTGGCGGATTACCGTCAGGCCGATCGCAGTGAGATTGTGAACCTGATCCACCAGGCGGGCGTGGCCGGTCTCGGCGGTGCAGGCTTCCCTACTGCCACCAAGCTTAAAGGCGGTTTGCGCGGGGTCAGCACGCTGATCATTAACGCGGCCGAGTGCGAACCCTACATTACCGCTGACGATCGTCTGATGCAGGACTGCGCGGACGAAGTGATCGAAGGCAGCCGCATTCTCGCCTGGGTGCTGCAATCTGACCGGGTGTTGATTGGTATCGAAGATAACAAGCCTGAGGCCATCGCCGCGCTGAAAAAAGCGCTGGGTGAAGCCAAAGATATCCAGATCCGCGTGGTGCCGACCAAATACCCGTCGGGCGGCGCCAAGCAGCTGACCAAGATTCTGACCGGGCTGGAAGTGCCGCACGGCGGCCGCTCAACCGATATTGGCGTGCTGATGCAAAACGTCGGTACCGCCTTTGCGGTTAAACGGGCGATCGTCAACGGCGAACCGCTGACCGAGCGCGTGGTGACGCTGACCGGCGAATCGGTCGGCAAACCGGGCAACGTCTGGGGTCGTCTTGGCACCCCGATCAGCCATCTGCTGCACAATGCCGACTTTAGTCCCGCGTCCGGCCAGATGGTGGTGATGGGTGGCCCGTTGATGGGCTTTACGCTGCCCACGCTCGATGTGCCGGTGGTGAAGATCACCAACTGCATTCTGGCGCCGGCGGCCAACGAAATGGGCGACAACGAAGAAGAGCAATCCTGTATTCGTTGCAGCGCCTGTGCCGATGCCTGCCCGGCCGCCCTGCTCCCTCAGCAGCTGTACTGGTACAGCCGCGGTAAGGATCACGATAAAGCGCGCGAGCACAATATCGCCGACTGTATTGAATGCGGCGCCTGTGCCTACGTCTGCCCAAGCAATATTCCGCTGGTGCAGTATTACCGTCAGGAAAAAGCCGAGATCCGCGCCATCGACCTTGAAGCCGAGCGGAATGCGCAGGCCAAGGCCCGGTTTGAAGCGCGTCAGGAACGCCTTGAGCGTGAAAAGCTGGCCCGTGAAGCGCGCCATCAGCAGGCTAAACGCCCGGTCACCCGCAGCGATGCCGACAACGTTGAAGCAGCGTTAGCCCGCGTGAAGGCGAAAAAAGAGGCTGAGGCGCAGCAGCTGGCAGACGCTGACAATCCGGTTCAGACCGCCCAACGCAATGCACGCCATGCTCAGGCACTGGCGCATGGCGCAGAACGCCAGTCAGAAACCGAACCGGCGACCCGTCAGGTGGGCGATCCGCGTAAAGCGGCGGTTGAAGCCGCCATTGCGCGCGCGAAAGCCAAAAAAGCCGCGCAGGTTGACCCGGCGTCAGCCGATGCCGAACCGGCGGTCGATCCGCGTAAAGCCGCAGTAGAAGCCGCCGTGGCGCGGGCGAAAGCCCGAAAAGCCGCGCTGGCCGCTGATAAAGAAGCCGATGCTGAGCCGGTGGCGCAAGCCGCTGCGCCGGAGCCGACTGAAGAACCGCTCGACCCGCGTAAAGCGGCGGTTGCGGCCGCTATTGCCCGTGCTAAAGCCCGAAAAGCCGCGCTGGCCGCTGATAAAGAAGCCGATGCTGAGCCGGTGGCGCAAGCTGCTGCGCCAGAACAGACTGAAGCACCGGTCGACCCGCGTAAAGCGGCGGTTGCGGCCGCTATTGCCCGTGCTAAAGCCAAAAAAGCCGCGCAGGCGGCTGAAGCTGAGCCAGTAAAACAGGCTGATGTTGCGCCAGAACAGACTGCCGCTCATGACGACACGCATTCCGCAGGGCCGTCTGAACCTTCAGACGATCCCCGCAAAGCGGCAGTGGCGGCGGCCATCGCACGTGTAAAAGCGCGCAAGGCGCAGCAATCGACGCAAGAGGATTAAATGGCTTTTCGTATCGCAAGTTCGCCCTACACCCACAACCGCCGCAGCACCAGCACCATCATGCTGCTGGTGTTGCTGGCTGCCTTACCGGGCATTGCCGCCCAGCTGTATTTTTTTGGCTGGGGTAACCTGATTCAGGTGCTGATTGCCGCCGTCGCCGGGGTCGCTGCGGAAGCGGCGATCCTGAAAATGCGTAAACTGCCGCTGTCTAAAACCCTCGGCGATAATTCCGCCCTGCTGACCGCGCTGCTGTTGGGGATCAGTATTCCCCCACTTGCACCCTGGTGGCTGATCGTAATTGGGACGGTGTTTGCGGTGGTGATCGCCAAACAGCTGTATGGCGGATTGGGCCAGAACCCGTTCAACCCGGCGATGGTCGGTTATGTGGTGTTGCTGATTTCCTTCCCGGTGCAGATGACCAGCTGGTTGCCGCCGGATACTTTGCAGTCGATCACGCCGGGCTTTATGGACACCCTGAGCATGATCTTCCAGGGTCATACGCTGGCTGGCCATACCATGCAGCAGTTGCAGATTGGCGTGGATGGCATCAGTCAGGCCACGCCGCTGGATACTTTTAAAACCGGTCTGCGTGCCGGGCACAGCGCTGAACAGTTACGGGCACAGCCGATTTACAGCGGCGTGATTGCCGGTCTGGGCTGGCAGTGGGTCAACGTCGGCTATCTGGTCGGCGGCCTGTTCCTGCTGTTTACCAACAGCATTCGCTGGCACATCCCGGTCAGCATCCTGCTCTCGCTGGCGCTGTTTTCCTTCGTGGGCTGGTTCTTCTCGCCGGACAGCCTGGTGTCGCCAATGGTGCATCTGTTCTCCGGTGCCACCATGCTGGGCGCGTTCTTTATTGCCACCGATCCGGTCACCGCATCAACCACCAATAAAGGCCGCCTGGTGTATGGCGTGTTGATTGGCTTACTGGTGTGGCTGATCCGCAGCTTTGGCGGCTATCCGGATGGCGTGGCCTTTGCGGTGTTGCTGGCAAATATTACCGTGCCGTTAATTGATTACTACACGCAGCCGCGCGTTTACGGCCACCGGAAGGAAAAATAATGCTGGATGCGATTCGTAAAAACGGCGTCACGCTGGCGGTTTTCGCTGCCGTGACCACCGGCGTGACGGCGATAATTAATAATGTCACCAAGCCAACCATCGATCATCAGACCGAACTCCAGCAAAAAATCCTGCTGGATCAGGTGGTTCCGACCGATCTGTACAATAACCACATTCAGCAGGAATGTTACATTGTCACCGATCCGGCGCTGGGCGCGGGCCCTCAGCACGTCTACCTGGCGCGTAAAGATGACAAGCCGGTGGCCGCTGCGGTTGAGACTACGGCACCGGACGGCTATTCTGGAGCCATTAAGATGATTGTTGGCGCCGACTTTAACGGTAAAGTACTGGGCGTGCGCGTGGTTGAACACCATGAAACGCCGGGCCTTGGCGATAAAATTGAGCTGCGCATTTCGAACTGGATCAACAGTTTTAACGGCGTGCAGCTGAAAGGCAAAGACGACGCCCAGTTTGCGGTGAAGAAAGATGGCGGCACCTTCGACCAGTTCACCGGGGCGACCATTACCCCACGCGCGGTGGTCAACGCCTCTAAACGCACCACGCTATATATTGAAACATTGCCAGGTAAGCTCGCTTCCCTGTCACCTTGTGGAGAGTCCAATGAGTGAAGCAAAAACGCTGATTGTCGGCGGCCTGTGGAAGAATAACTCCGCGCTGGTTCAGCTGCTGGGGCTGTGTCCCCTGCTGGCAGTCACCTCGACCGCCACCAACGCCCTTGGCCTCGGCCTGGCAACGACCCTGGTGCTGACCTGCACCAACTCGGCGATCTCGGCTTCACGTCGTTGGGTGCCTGCTGATATCCGCATTCCCATCTACGTGATGATCATTGCGGCGGTGGTGAGCTGCGTACAGATGCTGATCAATGCCTATGCCTACGGCCTGTATCAGTCGTTAGGGATCTTTATTCCGCTGATCGTCACCAACTGCATCGTGGTGGGACGCGCCGAGGCGGTTGCTTCGAAAAGCAGCGTTGCGCTTTCGGCGCTCGACGGCTGTTTCATCGGACTTGGCGCCACCAGCGTGATGGTGGTGTTGGGTTCACTGCGCGAGATCATCGGTAACGGCACCATTTTCAATGGCGCAGACCAGCTGTTAGGCCCGTGGGCGAAAGTGCTGCGCATTCAGGTATTCCATTTTGATTCGCCAATGCTGCTGGCAATGCTGCCACCGGGCGCGTTTATTGGTCTCGGTATGCTGCTGGCAGCCAAATACGTTATCGACAACAAGCTGAAGGCGCGTGCCGCGCTGAAAGCCGCTCAGGAAGCCCAAAGCCTGCCTGAAGGGAAAGCGAGCGCGCTGTGAATAAGGACAAACGTCAGCAAATTTTGAGCCGGTTGCGGGACAACGACCCGCATCCCACCACGGAACTGGTATTTACCTCTCCTTTTGAGCTGTTGATTGCGGTACTGCTTTCGGCGCAGGCGACCGATGTCAGCGTAAATAAAGCCACCGCCAAACTCTATCCGGTGGCCAATACGCCGGAAGCGATGCTGGCGTTAGGGGTGGAGGGCGTGAAGGCGTACATCAAGACTATCGGGCTGTTTAACACTAAAGCCGAGAACGTGATCAAAACCTGCCGCATCCTGCACGAGCAGCATCAGGGCGTGGTGCCGGAAGATCGTGCCGCGCTGGAAGCGCTGCCCGGAGTGGGTCGCAAAACCGCCAACGTGGTGCTGAATACCGCTTTTGGCTGGCCGACCATCGCTGTCGATACCCATATTTTCCGCGTCTGCAATCGCACCAACTTTGCCCCCGGCAAGAACGTTGAGCTGGTGGAAGATAAGCTGCTGAAAGTGGTGCCGAAAGAGTTCAAGGTCGACTGCCATCACTGGTTTATTCTGCATGGCCGCTACACCTGCGTGGCGCGTAAGCCGCGCTGCGGCTCCTGTCTGATTGAAGATCTCTGCGAGTTTGGCGAGAAAACCGAGGTCTGACCGGCCCCGGTTTATCGTGCCAGCACCTTCTCTCCCGCATTCTTTTCCAGCCGCCAGACATCCACCAGCGACATCACCACCAGTACGGCAATCGCCGCAAAGGCGATATGGATATCCTGCTGGCTGGGTGAGGTTTGCCCGGCAAGCTGCATGGAAAATCGCAGGATCATCGCCGAAATGGCAATGCCAAAGCTCATGCTGAACTGGAACAGGATGCTGAAGATCACCGAGGCTTCACTGAGTTTTTCACGCGGCACATCGGCAAATCCCATGCTGTTATAACAGCTGAACTGCAACGACCGCGACAGTCCGCCAATAAACAGGATGGCGGCAATCAACAAATATCCCTGCGCCGGCGTGATAAACAGGCAGCTCAGAATCGAGAAGACGCTGAGCATCCCGTTAAGAAACAGGATCCGTTTAAAACCAAATCTGAACATCAGCCAGGTGGTCGCGGGTTTCATCGCCAGATTCCCGGCAAATACCCACAGCACCATTGACCCTGCCTGCGCAGCACTCCAGCCAAAACTCAGCTGGAACAGCAGCGGTAACAGGAAAGGAATGGCATTAATCGACGCACGGAAGAAGGATCCTCCCACCACCGCACTTCTGAAGGTCGGAATTCGTAGCATCGACAGTGAGAGCAACGGCGTTGCATGTTGCAGGCTGTGACGCCACGCCAGCAGGCTGCACACCACGCCCAGCGCCAGCAGCAGAATGCCCAGCGACATCGACAGGCCGCCCATGCATTCAATGGCAATGATAATCAGGGTGCAGGTCGAGGAGATCAGCAGGAACCCCTTAACATCAAACGGCTTTTTCTCTTCAGCTTTAAACTGCGGCATCAGGTACAGGGTGACAATAATTGCCACTATTCCCAACGGAATATTCAGCCAAAAAATCCACGGCCAGTGGCCGTAGCTGACGATCATTCCGCCGAGCAACGGCCCAATAACGGGCGCAATCAGACCCGGCCAGGTGATAAAGGCGATGGTTTTGACCATGTCCTTCTTTTCCGTCACCCGCAGCACCACCATTCGTCCGACCGGCACCATCAGCGCACCCCCGATACCCTGCAGGATCCTGCTAAGGGTAAACAGCATCAGGTCCTGACTCAGGCCGCAGAGAATCGAGGCAAAGGTAAAAATCAGGATAGCGGCGGTAAAGATGGTTCGTGCACCAAAACGGTCCCCCAGCCAGCCGCTGATGGGAATAAAGATCGCCACCGCCAGCAGATAGGCGCTGATGCCGATGTTCAGTGACACCGGACTGACGCTGAACTCTTTCGCCATTTGCGGGATGGCGGTGGTGATCACCGTGGCGTCGAGGTTTTCCATAAAAAAGGTCACTGCAACAAGCAGCGCTAAGGCGGTGGCTTTGGTCATGTTAAGCGTCGGTCCATGGACTAAAAGTTTACTATAGGAAAAATTGATCGCGGGCGGGTTAAAAAAAGGGCGGAATTTTCATTCCGCCCTCTTCGCTATCGGCTTCACGTAACAGGAGTTGTCCCTGCTCCGACAGTCAGTGATTATTTAATGCCTTCTTCAGCCGCCACTTCGGCCTGTTCACGCTGCAGCTTGTAATACTCCGCGGTGGACAGCGCCAGCGGCGTTTTGCCACGGATCAGATCCGCCATTTTCTCGGCAATCATTACCGTTGGCGCATTGAGGTTACCGGTGGTGATTTGCGGCATGATCGACGCATCGACCACTCGCAGGTTTTGCATACCGTGTACGCGGCCCTGGGCATCGACCACGGCCATCTCATCGTTACCCATCGCGCAGCTGCCGCAGGGGTGATAGGCGGTCTCAGCATGCTCGCGGATAAAGGTATCGATATCTTCATCGCTCTGCACATGTGCACCCGGCTGGATCTCTTCGCCACAATATTCGGCAAGCGCCTGCTGTTGCATGATTTCACGCGTCAAACGCACCGCATTGCGGAATTCTTCCCAGTCACGATCTTCAGACATATAGTTGAAGAAGATCGACGGCGCGGCATACGGATGCTTCGAGGTCAGCTTGACGCGGCCACGGCTCATCGAACGCATTGGGCCCACGTGTGCCTGGAAACCGTGCTCTTTTACCGGGCTGCTGCCGTTATAGTTGATGGCAACGGGCAGGAAGTGGTATTGCAGATCCGGCCAGTCTGGCTTGTCATCACTGCGAATAAAGCCGCCGGCTTCAAACTGATTGCTGGCGCCAATGCCGGTGCCGTTAAACAGCCATTCGGCACCGATAGCCGGCTGGTTCCACCACTGTAACGACGGATACAGGCTGACCGGTTTTTTGCAGCGGAACTGCATATACACTTCCAGGTGATCCTGTAAGTTGCGACCGACGCCCGGCAACGCATGCACCACGTCAATGTCCAGCTCGCGCAGCCACTCTTCAGGGCCGACACCGGAACGCTGCAGGATCTGTGGCGAGGCAATCGCACCGGCACACAGCAGCACTTCACGCGTGGCGTGCGCCTGCTCTTCTTTGCCGTTGCGTAACCAGCTGACGCCCGTGGCGGTTTTGCCGCTGAACAGAATGCGGTCCGTCTGCGCATGGGTGACGATGGTCAGGTTTGAACGCTGCTTGGCCACGTCCAGATAGCCTCTGGCGGTGCTGGAACGGCGGCCCTGAGCGGTCACGGTGCGATCCATCGGGCCGAAGCCATCCTGGCGGTAACCGTTAAGGTCATCCGTTTCGTGGTGACCGGCCTGAGTGGCCGCATCAATAAAGGCGCGGAACAACGGATTATTGCCGGCTTTTGGCGTGGTGACGCTCAGGTAACCTTCGCCACCGTGATAGTCGTTCTCGCCGATGTCGCGTTTCTCTGCCTTGCGGAAATACGGCAGGCAGTTCAGATACGACCAGTTTTCCAGCCCTTTCTTGCTGGCCCAGTTGTCGTAATCCATCGCGTTGCCGCGGATGTAGCACATGCCGTTGATCAGGGAAGAGCCACCCAGACCTTTACCACGGCCACACTCCATGCGGCGGTTGTTCATCTTCGGCTCAGGATCGGTTTCAAACGCCCAGTTATAACGTTTACCCTGCAGCGGGTAAGCCAAAGCGGCTGGCATTTGGGTACGGAAGTCCCAGCGGTGATCTTTCCCGCCCGCTTCCAGTAAAAGTACCGATACGTCAGCATCCTCAGTCAGTCGCGTGGCCAGTACGTTACCTGCTGAACCAGCGCCAATAATAATATAATCAAATTTCTGCATTAAGCCTCCAGATAGCCGCGACAGTACTGCCGCGGCAAAAAAATCAGACTGCGAAAAAAAGCGCGCGCATCAGAACGCGGAAGGATACTCGCCCATCTCAATCAGGATGGATTTGGTGCGGGTATAGTGGTGCAGCGTTTCCAGTCCGTTTTCACGGCCGACGCCAGACTGCTTATAGCCACCGACAGGCATAGGTGCCGGTGATTCGCCCCAGGTATTCACCCAGCAAATCCCCGCTTCCATCTGATGGATCACGCGATGTGCGCGGTTCAGCGAGGTGGTGAAAATACCCGCTGCCAGACCGTATTCGGTGTTGTTAGCGCGGTCGATCACTTCCTGCTCGTCATCAAATACCAGCACGCTCATCACCGGACCAAAGATCTCTTCCTGCACGATGCGCATATCATCGGTGCAGTCGGTGAAGACCGTGGCTTCCACGTAGCACCCTTTGGCGAACGCGCCGTCAGTCATACGTGAACCGCCTGCCAATACGCGCGCGCCCTCTTTTTTACCGATATCGAGGTAAGAGACGACCTTCTGGCAGTGCCCTTCGCTGACCAGCGGTCCAAAGTTGACCTCGGGATCCAGCGGGTCACCGGCTTTGATGCCGGCCATTTTTTCCTGCAGGCGTTTTTCAAAGGCCGGCAGCAGCGAACGGTGAACAAAGACGCGGGTGCCGTTGGTGCACACCTGACCGCTGCTGTAGAAGTTGGCCATCATCGCGCCGTCGACGGCACGCTCAAGCTCGGCATCTTCAAACACGATCAGGGGTGATTTGCCACCGAGTTCCATGGTGACGGATTTCAGGTTCGCCAGTGCCGCATCCGCCATGACGCGTTTACCGGTTTTCACTTCCCCGGTGAAGGAGACTTTGGCAATTTTTTGATGCTGGCTGAGACCCTGGCCGACCGGGCCTGCGCCCTGAACCACGTTAAACACGCCATCCGGCAGACCGGCTTCGGTGAAGATTTTGGCCAGTTCCAGCACGCTTAACGGCGTGACTTCGCTGGGCTTGAAGATCATCGCGTTGCCGGTGGCCAGCGCCGGGGCACTTTTCCAGAGGGCAATCTGAATCGGGTAGTTCCACGCGCCAATACCGGCACAGACGCCCAGCGGCTCGCGGCGGGTATAAACCAGCGCGCTGTCGCGCAGAGGAATGGATTCGCCCTCTACTGCAACCGCCAGACCGGCGTAGTATTCCAGCACGTCAGCACCGGTGACGATATCGACCGCCGCCGTTTCGCTGATGGGCTTACCGGTATCGGCAGTTTCCAGCTCGGCCAGCTGTTGATTGCGTTCACGCAGCAGCGCAACCGCTTTCAGCAGCACACGGCTACGCTCAACCGGTGTGTAGCCACGCCAGATACGCTGGCCGGCTTCTGCCGAGGCCACGGCACGGTCAATATCCTGCTGGCTGGCAGAGGTGATCTCAGCCAGCACTTCGCCATTGGCGGGATTGATGGTGGTGAATGTTTCGCCATGACCGGGTTCTTCACGGCCATTAATATAAAGTCCACGGCGTTGCATATCTGCCATGCATCCTCCTTTGGGGGGTTAGTGTGCTGCGGCGTTTAGCCACAACGCGAGATTTTGATAACAGAGCTCACGGGCATTTTCTACGCCGTTTGCCATCGGCTGTGGCGCTAAGGTCATACGCAACCACAAGCCGTCAATCAGTGCCGCCAGGCTGGCACCCGCATCGCGGGCCTGCTGCGCCGGGAGAACCCGGGCAAACTGCGCGGTCAGGTTCGAATAAAGGCGACGATCGTTAATCCGCTGCAACCGCTGCAAATCCGGCTGATGCAGGCTGTTGGTCCAGAAGGCCAGCCAGGTTTTCAGCACCGGCCCGGCAATCTGCGAGACGTCAAAGTTGCCATCAATAATGGCGCGGATCTGCGACGCCGGCTGGTCATCCGCCTGTTTCCGATGATGATCGACCGCCAGGTATAAGTCGGAAAGGATCTGACGCATACAGGCATCCAGCAAACCATTCTTGTCGCCAAAATAGTGGCTGACAATCCCGGTCGAGACGCCGGCCTCTTTGGCAATCAAGGCCAGACTGGCATCGGCCAGTCCCACCCTGTCGATTACCGTCAGCGTTGCGCGGATCAGTTGCGCCTGACGTATGGCTTTCATTCCCACTTTTGGCATCGTGCTTCATCGGTTTTAGCTATTGAATGACAGGGATTATAGACTTTTTATATTGAACGTTCAATCAATAAAAAATCACAGGGCTTAAAACGCGCGTGGGTAAAATGTTATAAAAATCACATTGCGGTGAAAAATCACTGCGAGAGCAAAAAAAATGTGTGATTTCAGCTGTAAAGCCGCTCGGGAAGGTTCAGGCTTATTTTTCAAGAATTAATATGTGATTTTAAAGTGATCTAAATCACATTCAGGCGTTCCGCCTGCGCTAAAATTGCGCTTTTCGATGCTTTCGGGTCTGTAAGACTGATTAAAACCGCCCGAATGGTCATTAATATTGCCGGGATAATCTCTGGCGACAGATTGCTCTATCTTTATGCGCTAAGTTGGTTACTCCACCAGTTGGATAAACTTAGGTCTTATTTAAGCCACTTATATCGCCGTTGGATAATTTATCAGTGTAATCATCCGCCACGCTGCTTTTAACTTATCTTTAACACTTCCGGGCGGTGCGCGGGCGACATATGAAAAAACACTTGCCTGATGTGGCCCGATGAGCGAAATTAATCGCCGCTTTTCCACTCTTATAATCATGCGGCGAATGCCCACCTTGAATGACGACGACTTATTTTCTATGTCGAATCAGGATACGAACTCCAGAGGTACCAGTGTCAACTGCAAACAAACATCCCGAGGCAAGCAGCCTCAATGCGTTCAAGCAACCTAAATCGTTCTACCTGATCTTCTCAGTCGAACTGTGGGAACGCTTCGGTTATTACGGCCTGCAAGGCATCATGGCCGTCTACCTGGTGAAACAGCTGGGCATGTCAGAAGCCGACTCGATCACCCTGTTCTCCTCGTTCAGTGCGCTGGTTTACGGTCTGGTTGCCGTCGGCGGCTGGCTGGGCGATAAGGTCCTGGGCACCAAACGCGTTATCGTTTTGGGTACGCTGGTTCTGGCTCTGGGTTACGCGCTGGTCGCCTGGTCAGGTCATGACGTCGGCCTGGTGTATATCGGCATGGCCACCATTGCCGTCGGTAACGGCCTGTTTAAAGCAAACCCGTCCGCCCTGCTTTCAACCTGCTATGACAAAGACGATCCCCGTCTGGATGGCGCCTTCACCATGTATTACATGGCGATCAACATCGGCTCCTTCTTCTCTATGCTCGCCACCCCGTGGCTGGCGGCGAAATTTGGCTGGAGCGTGGCGTTCTCACTGTCGTTTGTTGGCATGCTGCTGACGCTGGTCAACTTTATGATGTTCCGCAAGTGGGTGAAGAATTACGGCTCCAAGCCGGACTTCCAGCCACTGCACATCGGTAAACTGCTGGCAACACTGGTCGGTGTCGCGGCTTTGGTGGTGCTGGCAACCTGGCTGCTGCATAACCAGGGCATCGCGCGCCTGGTGCTGGCCGTCATTGCTGCCGGTATCGTGTTGATTTTTGCCAAAGAAGCCTTCGCCATGAAAGGGCCGGCCCGTCGTAAGATGATCGTCGCTTTCATCCTGATGGTTCAGGCGGTGGTGTTCTTCGTTCTGTATATGCAGATGCCAACCTCGCTGAACTTCTTTGCCATCCGCAACGTTGAGCACAGCATTCTCGGTATCGCGTTTGAGCCTGAGCAGTTCCAGGCCCTGAACCCGTTCTGGATCATGATTTTCAGCCCGATTCTGGCCGCCATCTATAACAAGATGGGCGATCGGATGCCGATGCCGCACAAGTTTGCGCTGGGGATGATCCTCTGCTCCGCCGCCTTCCTGGTGCTGCCATTGGGCGCGAAATTCGCTAACCAGATGGGCATCGTTTCCGTGAACTGGCTGATCCTCAGCTACGCGCTGCAAAGCGTCGGCGAGCTGATGATTTCCGGCCTGGGCCTGGCGATGGTGGCGCAACTGGTGCCGCAGCGTCTGATGGGCTTTATTATGGGTTCATGGTTCCTGACCACTGCCGGTGCTGCGATGATTGCCGGTAAGGTGGCGAATCTGATGGCGGTGCCGGAAAACATCACCGATCCGCTGCAGTCGCTGCACGTTTACGGCGATGTGTTCTTGCAGATTGGGGTGGCAACCGGTGTGATTGCCATTCTGATGATGCTGACCGCGCCTAAGCTAAACCGCATGACCCAGGACGACCAACAGTCCGAGCTGAAAGAAGCCAAAATCTAATCCAACGTGGTTAAGCGAATAAGGGCGACGTGATGTCGCCCTTTTTTATGCCCGTTATCCGGCGGCCAGCGAAGAGTCAGCAAACTCCACCTGCAGTCCGGCAGCAGGAAACAGCTGACGCAGTCGGGTGACGTTTTCAATCTCAACCTGCCAGTAACGTTCGGTCAGCCCCTGCGCAGGCGACTGCCACTCAATCTCGGCCCGTCCCTGAATATGCAGCGCAGCGCCCTGATGAAAGTCCAGCAGCAACAGTGCGCATCGCGGTTCAACCAGCAAATTGCCCAGCGTGTTCATATAGCGGTTACCACTGTAGTCCGGGATGCGTAATTTACCCTGCTGCACGGTGATAAAGCCTGGCAGGCCTCCCCGGTGCGAAATGTCCACACCGCCCACGCCATTCTCGCGCTGGGCATAGCTGGCAACAAAAAAGGTGTCGGTGGCGGCAATCAGATAGCGGGCATCGGCATCCAACGCCTGCAAAGGTTCAACCTCCACGCGCGGTATGCGCCCTTCGCTGCCGCTCGTGATCTCCCGCCGCTGGATGTACTTCGGACAGTTACCGAAACTCTCCAGTACGCGAATAGTGACCTGCCGATCGTCAACCGTCTCCACCACGCCATTCACCCGGTTGCGCCTTCTGTTTGAGAAGTCGATCCCCAGCCCGCCAACGGGCATTCCAGGCTTCAGCAGCGGTAACAGTGGCGCGTCGCTAATCGCTTCCCGGGCTATCTCCAGCCGCGACGCATCATTGCTATCAACAAAACCGGTCGAACCCTGCAATCGCATCGCGACGGGAAAGCCCGTTTCATCCAGCGCCGACAAATAAAAGGCATTCAGACCGGCGTAAAATTGCCGGTGCTGATTGGGCATGCTCGGATAGACGGCTGCCCGCACAGCACCATACCCCGCCTTCTGCTGCGCCAGTCTTTCACCCGGGTGGAACATGATTAACCTGCCTCAGGGATCGGCAGCGGAGGCAGCCCTACAAATCCAGGGATTGCCTCGACCTGCTGTATCCAGCGTTGAATGGCCGGGAACGGCGTCAGGGCGATGCCCCCTTCCGGCGCACAGGCAACGTAGGCGTAACAGGCCACATCGGCCAGCGTCGCCTGCTCACCCACCAGCCAACGCCTGTCGCTGAGGTGTTGCGCCATCTGTGGCAGGAATTTCGCCGCGACGCTCTTTGCCGAGTCATAGTTTTCCGGCGTGGAAAACTGTTTGATCAGCCTGGCCGACGCCACGCCATAGCGGATCTCGCCCGCGGCCTTCGCCAGCCACTGGTGGACCTCCACTTCCTGTTTGAGATCCTTTGGCAACCACTGGCTGTCTGGCGCATAGCGCTTCACCAGCCAAATCAAAATGGCGTTGCTGTCGACAATCGCCGTGCCGTCATCGATCAGCACCGGTACCTGCCCGAGGGGATTTACCGCCAGGAATTCGGCCGTTTTACGTTGCTCTGCGCCGGCCTCACGTTCTTCAAACGGCAAGTTCAGTAGCGTGAGCAGTAACTTAACGCGGTGGCCGTGGCCGGAAAGCGGTGTGGTGTACAACGTTAAAGCGGTCATGAGCGTCTCCTTTAGGGTTTAGATAAGCTTACTCTTGCGATAAACGAGGGAAAACCTGCAATATGGCAATTCATAATTTCATTTAGCGGAATAATCATGGACAAACTGGATGAGCTTGAGGTGTTTGTTGCCGTGGTTCAGCAGAGCAGCCTTGCGGGCGCGGCGCGAAAGCTGCGTCGTTCTCCGCCGGCCATTACCCGCGCGCTGGCTTCACTGGAGAGCCGCTTTGACGCCAGCCTGATTGAGCGAACCACCCGACACCTTTCGCCGACGCCCGCGGGCCTGGTGCTGTTTGAGCGCGCCAAAACCCTGCTTAACGACTATACGCTGGCGATCCAGGATGCCGCGCGCACCCAGCTAACCGGGCTGTTACGCGTGACGGCACCCGTACAGTTTGGCAGAAAGCACATTGCGCCGCTGGTGATGCAGTTTCTCGACAGCTATCCCGATATTCAGATTGAGCTTCTGCTGAACGACAGCTATCAGGACCTGATTGAACAGGGGCTGGATATGGCAGTCCGCATTGGGCAACTGCGCGACTCCTCGCTGGTGGCCGTTGAGGTGGGTAGCGTGCAGCGCATTGTGTTAGCCAGCCCGGCCTATCTGGCAACAGCAGGCACGCCGACATCGCCCGGCGATTTGGTTAATCACCTGCTGATTGCGGGCACCTCGATCAGTTCCAGCCGAGAGTGGCGGTTTGGCCCACCGGAAAATCAGGAGCGGGTACGCATCCAGCCGGCAATGATGGTGAATGAAGTGGAAACGCAGCTGATTGCAGCGCGTGCAGGCAAAGGGATCACCCGTCTGCTCTCCTATCAGGCGTTCGAAGAACTGCAACAGGGGCTGCTTTGTGAGGTGTTAGCCGATTACCGGCCGCCTGGCCTGCCGGTTCAGCTGGTTACGCAGAATTTGAAGTATATGCCTGCCCGCGTGCGGGCGTTCTGGGATATGGCGCGTGAAACGCTTCCCGCGTTGCCCTGTTTTCATCCGTCAGTCTGAGGTCGGCGTAATATCAGCCAGATAGTTTGCAGAAGTGCGCCGCCGGGCGCTGACTTTTTCACCAGTCAGCATTAAGCTTGGAAGATCTTTCGCCACTGAGCTAAAGGAGCACCGATGAAACTGTATTATAAGGCTGGCGCCTGTTCGCTTTCTCCGCATATCGTCCTGCAGGAAACAGGCCTCGATTTTACGCTGGTCGCCGTCGATTTGCAGAGCAAGAAAACCGAGCAGCAGGAAGACTATCTGCTGACCAATCCGAAGGGCCAGGTCCCGGCGCTGTTGCTGGATGACGGCACCGTGCTGACCGAAGGCGTTGCCATCGTTCAGTACCTCGCCGACCTGAAACCCGACCGCCATCTTCTGGCCCCCACCGGTCACCTGACGCGTTATCAGACCGTCGAATGGCTGAACTTTATTGCCACCGAGCTGCATAAAACCATTAGCCCGCTGTTTGGATCGGCGACTCCCGAAGCATACAAAACCCAGCTGCGCGAGAAACTGCACGGCAAGTTTAGCTGGGTGAATCAGCAACTGGAAGGTAAACAGTGGTTGATGGGGCTGAAGTTCAGCGTGGCGGATGCCTATCTGTTTACCATGGTACGTTGGGCAAAAGCCCTCAAGCTGGATCTGGCGGGTTTTGAGGAGCTGGAAAGCTGGTTTACGCGGGTAGCAGAACGTCCGGCGGTAGAAGCGGCGCTGAAGGCCGAAGGGATGTGATCGGACATTCAGCAGACATTCCCCTCAGCGATGGCGGCTGAGGGGGAAAACCATCAGAGCTTCATCGCACCAAAATGCTGTTGAGGATTGGCAATGGCATCCTGGGCTGCAACCAGCTGCAGCTCATACTCGCCCATCTCATGGGTTTTCAGCATCACTTCATATACCGCTGCGGTGATATGCTCCAGCGCCTCGCGCAGCGATTTGCCCTGCAGGATATCCACCAGCAGCAGGCCGCTGGTCAAATCACCCACGCCAACCGGCTGACGCACGCCAAAATCGACCAGCGGACGGCTGATATGCCAGGCTTCATCCGCAGTAACCAGCAGCATCTCAAAGCGATCGCTGCGCTGTCCGGCCCTGGCCAGATGCTTAATCAGCACCAGTTTCGGTCCCTGAGCAATCAGTTCGCGCGCCGTGGCGATCGCTTCCTCAACGTTGTTTACCGCGTGGCCACTGAGGATTTCGAGCTCGATCAGGTTCGGTGCGATGATATCGCTGGCGGGCATCGCCACTTTGGTATGAAACTCGGCCACGCCAGGTGCCACGATGCAGCCTTTTTCCGGGTGTCCCATCACCGGATCGCAGAAATACAACGCATCCGGATTTGCCGCTTTCACCAGACGGACGATCTCCATAATCTGCTCGCCCTGCTCTTCGGAACCCAGATAGCCGCTCAACACCGCATCGCAGGTCTTCAGCCGATCGATCTCGGCAATCCCTTTCACAATCTCCGTCAGATGCGTGGCCGGCATGACCATGCCGGCCCATTTGCCGTATTGCGTGTGGTTAGAGAACTGCACGGTGTTCAGCGGCCAAACGTTTGCGCCCATACGACGCATAGGGAATTCGGAAGCACTGTTTCCGGCATGACCAAAAACGGTATGGGATTGGATAGAAAGTATGTTTTTCATAGCGAAACCTGAACCCTGCCAAAAATAAAGGCCGGACAAGCCGGCCTGATAGAGGTTGTTTTATTACTTCCAGACGATCAGACAGTAGTTTTTCTTGCCGCGACGCAGCAGCGTAAAGCGGTCAAACAGGCGGTCGGTCTCGGCAAAGGTATATTCAGCGCTCAACTGCGGCTCGCCGTTGATGCTGACCGCTTTGGATTCGATCAGCTTACGCGCCTGACCGCGTGACGGGGCCAAATCGCCATCGACCATCGCCTGCTGGAGATCCTGACCGCGATCCAGCGCCACAAACGGTATGCCGTCCTGCGCCAGCTGTTCAAAGTCGGCTTCGGTCATTTCGCTCAGCGAGCCAGAGAACAGGCTTTTGGTAATACGTTCTGCCGCGGCCAGACCTTCCTCGCCGTGAACCAGACGGGTGACCCGCTCCGCCAGCACATACTGCGCGCGTGGGGCTTTACCGCTGTTTTTGTCTTCTTCTTCCAGCGCGTTGATCTCTTCTAGGCTCATGAAGGTGAAGAACTTCAGGAAGCGATAGACGTCGGCGTCAGCGGTGTTGATCCAGAATTGGTAGAACTTGTACGGGCTGGTTTTGCTGGCATCCAGCCACACCGCGCCGCCTTCGGTTTTACCGAATTTGGTGCCGTCCGACTTTGTGATCAGCGGAACCGTCAGGCCAAAGACCTGATTCTGATGCAGGCGACGGGTCAAATCGATACCGGAGGTGATATTGCCCCACTGGTCCGAGCCGCCAATCTGCAGCGCGACGCCGTGACGCTCGTTCAGGCAGGCAAAGTCATACCCCTGCAACAGGTTGTAAGAGAATTCGGTGAACGAGATGCCCTGATCGTCACGGTTCAGACGCTGCTTAACCGCTTCTTTATTGATCATCTGGTTAACGGAGAAGTGCTTGCCGATATCACGCAGGAAGGTCAGCACGTTCATGTTGCCGAACCAGTCGTAGTTATTGGCCGCAATCGCGCTGTTATCGCCACAGTCAAAGTCGAGGAACGGTGCAACCTGGTGACGAATTTTCTCGACCCACTCGCCGACCGTTTCGCTGGTGTTGAGCTTACGCTCATCCGCCTTGAAGCTCGGATCACCGATCAGGCCGGTTGCGCCGCCCACCAGCGCCACCGGACGGTGACCGGCATCCTGGAAGCGTTTCAGGCAGAGTAACGGCACCAAATGGCCCAAATGCAAGCTGTCGGCAGTAGGATCGAAGCCGCAATACAGCGCGATTGGCCCTTGCGCCAGTCGTTCTGCTAACGCGTCTTCATCCGTTACCTGGGCTATCAGCCCGCGCTCTTGCAATTGTTTGATCAGGTTACTGCTGGCCATCTGTGACTCCATGTAGAAAAGTCTGCACCTTAGCTGGTACACAGCTTTCCGCTGACTCGCGGAAGAAAAAATAAGGCATATAGAATAAAGCGCTGACGCACTCTGTGCCAGCGCTTAACGGGATTATTTCGCGGAATTACGGGGCGAGTCGGTCGATTTTCCAGCCGTCAGCATCACGCTGGTAGAAAAAACGGTCATGGAGGCGATGTTCACCGCCCTGCCAGAACTCCATCGAGTCAATTTTGATGCGGTATCCGCCCCAAAAGCTCGGCAAGGGGACTTCGCCCTGCTGGAACTTTTGCTTCAGCTCGAGGAATTTGCCTTCCAGCACGCCACGGGCAGAAATGCGGCTGGACTGTTTTGACACCCAGGCACCAATCTGGCTTTCACGCGGACGGCTGTGGAAGTATTTCAACACCTCAATCATCGACAGCTTTTCCACCGTGCCGAGCACCATCACCTGCCGCTCCAGCATGTGCCAGGGAAACAGCAGGCTGATGCGCGGATTGGCTTCCAGATGATGCGCTTTCCGGCTGCCGAGGTTGGTGTAGAACACCATGCCGCGCGGGTCGAAATGCTTTAAAAGCACGATGCGCTGATAAGGCTGGCCGTGCTCGTCAACGGTAGCCACGCTCATCGCCGTCGGATCCGGCAGCTGGGCGTCCACCGCCTGGCCCAGCCAGTGTTCAAACAGCGCCAGCGGATCGGCAGGCAGATCGTTACGGCGCAGGCCGCCACGGGTATATTCACGGCGCAGATGGGCAATCTGCTGCAGGTTATCACTCTCGTTCATCGCTCAGGCTTCTGCTGACAGGGGGATGGCACATTGTGCGCCCGATCCCAATGGGTTTCAACGGCTTAACTGGCGTCCAGGCGACAGTCATTGATGATGATTTTATCGTTACGCTCGATAAATGCGCCGTCACCTTTCGACCAGAAAACATATTTCCCGTCACTGTAGCGCGTGCCGGAAGCGGCCTCCTGCTGTTTTAAGGTCAGCGGATTGCCGTCAAGGATAAGGTTAACCTCCTGGCGGGCATTATCAAGGCTAACCGTTAACGGTAAGGTGCCGCAGGTGTAATGCAGGGTTTTCAGTTGTTCCGGCTCAGCGTGGAAATAGCTGCAGCCTGACAACAACGCCGCGGTGGTGACTAACAAAATGCGTTTCATTTTCTCTCCGGTGGACAGTGTTTAGCGGTAATGGCTTGGATTAGCCGGATAGATCGCCCCAAGCACCGAGGCTTCTCTGGCACCCGTAACGGACGGTAAATTGCCGGGCAGACCTGAAAGCGTGCGATAGGCCAGCCAGGCAAACGCCAGTGCTTCCATATCATCGCCGCTGATCCCGGCTTCATCGGTGGTGCCCACTTCGGTTCCCGGCAGCAAAGATCCCAGTCGGGACATCAGCAACAGGTTGCGGCTGCCGCCGCCGCAGACCAACAATCGTTCACAGCCGCCACTCAGCATCACCTGTTCGGCAATGGTGGTGGCCGTCAGTTCCACCAGCGTGGCCTGAACATCCTGCGGTTGCAGACCCGGGAACAGTGAGAGCTGTTGTTCTACCCAGCTCATATTGAAATACTCACGGCCGGTGGATTTCGGGGCCGGCAACGCAAACCACGGATCGGCCAGCATCTGTTGCAACAGCGGCATCACCACGCTGCCCTGACCACCCCATTCACCGTCTTTATCGTAGCTTTTTTGCTGATGGCGCCAGATCCACGCATCAAGCAGCATATTGCCCGGGCCGGTATCGTAGCCGCCGATGGGCTTGCCGGGGATCAGCAGAGACAGATTGGCGATACCGCCAATGTTCAGCACCATCCGACGCTCTTCGGGATGCATCAGGATCGCCTGGTGGAAGGCGGGAACCAGCGGTGCGCCCTGTCCGCCTAAGGCCATATCGCGACGGCGGAAGTCGCCCACCACGGTGATCCCGGTGGCGGCAACAATCTGGTTATTATCGCCAATTTGCAGCGTGTTTGGCGCCTCGCCCTGCGGTTCGTGCCAGACGGTCTGTCCATGGCAACCAATGGCGGTGATGTCCTCACGCTCTAACCCTTCACGCTGGATGAGGGTTTGAACCGCTTCGGCAAATACCCTGCCCAACTGCGTATCGATCTGGCCAAGCTGTGACAGGGTTAACGACTGCCCCTGGCAGATGGATAAAATTGCCTGGCGCAAGGCGGCAGGCAGCGGATGACAATAGCTGGCCTGCTGCGCCACCATCCGCTCATCTATCGCCGCCAGCACCACGTCAATGCCATCCAGGCTGGTTCCGGACATAACGCCGATATAACGTCCTGATCTCATGGTTTCGCCTTACCTGCTTTAGGTGTAAAAAGGATCCTGCTTATAGCCTCGCAAAATTAACCAGGCAATTCTATGATTAACTAGCCATTTTTGGAGCCTGTAGCGTTTTCTGGCGTGGTTGAGTCAATTTTGCAGCTGATTGAGTCAGGGTTTATTCGTGCTGCGGTACACTTACCTCAGCAGTTTTTTTCCCCGAATCTTCGGCTCGTAACATATAATTACCCTATTGATCGCTGCACAGCTGACGGCAGCTAATGGATAACTAAGGAGTTTTAACGATGATAAAGCGCTTATTAATCGTGGCACTGACCGGCGTGACTTTGGCAGGATGCACCAATACTGACACGCTTTCTGGCGATGTTTACAGCGCCTCAGAAGCCAAGCAGGTGCAGAACGTTACATACGGTACGCTGGTTTCCGTACGTCCGGTACAAATCCAGGGCGGTGATGACAGTAATGTGATCGGCGCAATCGGCGGTGCCGTGCTCGGTGGCTTCCTCGGTAATACGCTGGGTGGCGGTACGGGTCGCAGTCTGGCGACTGCCGCAGGTGCTGTTGCCGGTGGCGTTGCGGGTCAGGGCGTGCAGGGCGCGGTCAATAAATCGCAGGGTGTGGAGCTGGAAATCCGTAAGGATGATGGCAACACCATCATGGTGGTTCAGAAACAAGCGGCCAGCCGTTATGCTGTTGGTCAGCGTGTGACCATGGCGTCAAATGGTAGCCAGGTCACCGTTTCACCACGCTAAGTGAAAAAAAAAACCGGCAATTGCCGGTTTTTTTATTCATCCCGATTTTGCAGTTCGAGAATGTTCTTTTCCAGACGGGCAATCAACGTCACCATCTTGTCTATCTCGCTTTGTGAGATGCCAGACAAAATATCATCACGGGTCGCATCAATCACATGCTCAACCTGAGTGATAACCGGCGCTGCTTCCACCGTCAGTTTGATACGCTTCGCACGACGGTCGCTTGCGCAGGTTGTGCGGGTAATCAGCCCCTTCTCTTCCAGCTGATCCAGCGTGCGGACCAGCGAAGGTTGCTCGATGCCAATCGCTTTGGCCAGTTGGATCTGAGACTGATCCGGTGGCAACTGGTGTATGTTGTGCAGCGTTACCCAGTGTGTCTGTGTCAGTTCCAGTGGTTTAAGGCGTTGGTCAATCAATGACCGCCAGATACGCACCAATCGCGAGAGGTCTGATCCTAAAGGGGTATCCAATTTCATCTCCTTATAATTAGCTTGCTAGCTATTAAGCCTCATTTTAGACTATTCTGCGAGTTTACAGGACAAAATACAAATTCATCCGTCATGAAACGTATTGATTACCCGGCGCCGTTAACGGCCAGGCAAGAAGGATTTCTTCCGTGGATAACGCACATTTTTCATCTCCATCACCGCTAACCGATTTAGTGTTCGGTGCTTCGGTCTATTTTCCACCGCTGTTTAAGGCCGTGCTGCTGGGCTTTTTCATCTGGCTGCTGCTCCATCCGCTGCTGCGAGGCTGGATCTATTCAGGCGAAATCTGGCATCCCACGCTGTTAGACCTCTCCCTTTTTATTCTCTGCGTCAGCGCTTCGCTGTGGCTGCTTATCTCCTGGTGATCGCATGAAATTCAGCACCTTAAAATATTTTTCCACGGTTATTTTCTTTGCTGCTGCCCTGCTCGCCGGCTGGTGGCTGTGGAACTACTATATGCAGTCGCCCTGGACACGAGACGGTAAAGTCCGCGCCGAACTGGTGAACATTACGCCGCAGGTGTCTGGCCGCATTGAGCAACTGCTGGTGAAAGATAACCAGTTCGTTACCAAAGGCACCAAACTCTTAGTGCTGGATGATGAACCCTTTCGCATTGCCGTGTTAAATGCTCAATCTCAATTAGCAAAGGCGCAATCTGACTTAGTCAAAGCGCAGCATGAGGCCCGTCGTCGCCAGAGTCTGCCGCGCAATGTCATTTCCGCCGAAGACCTGGATGCCGCCAACCTCACGGCTAAAGGAATGGATGCCGCAGCCAAAGCCGCTCAGGCAGAGCTGGATCAGGCCAACTGGAACCTGTCACAGACCCAGATTACCGCGCCGACAGATGGCTGGATCAGCAATCTGGTGATCCGCCCGGGCAATTATGCCACCAGCGGTACGCCGGTCTTCGCGCTGGTCGACAGCCACTCGTTCTATGTCATGGGCTACTTCGAAGAAACCAAGCTGCGTCATATTCGTCCGGGCTACAAAGCCTCTATCCGGCTGTATAGCGACGATCGCGAACTGCAGGGCGAAGTCGAAAGTATTGGTCGCGCAATCTATGACCAGAGCGTGGAGACAGACAGCGGCCTGGTGCCCGATATCAAACCTAACGTTCCCTGGGTGCGCCTCGCGCAGCGCGTGCCGGTGCGTATCCTCCTGACTGACGTTCCGAAAGATCTGCCGCTGGTCGCTGGCACCACCTGCACCGTTTCTGTTCAGCCATGAACCTGAGCTGGCTGGAATGGCAGAATCTGCCGTGGATAAAAGCCACCGGCGGTCAGTGGCGCTACGCCTTACGTAACGCCATCGCCATGTGTCTGGCGCTGAGCATAGCTTATGGTCTGCAGCTCGATGAACCCTACTGGGCAATGACCTCCGCCGCGGTGGTCAGCTTTCCTACCGTCGGTGGCGTGATCAGTAAAAGCCTTGGGCGTATTGCCGGCAGCCTGCTGGGTGCCAGCGCCGCGTTACTGATTGCCGGTCACACCTTGAATGAGCCCTGGCTGTTTGCGCTGGCGATGTCCGCCTGGCTGGCGCTTTGTACCTGGATTGCCAACCATTATCAAAATAACGTCGCCTATGCCTTCTCGCTGGCGGGCTACACCGCCGCCATCATTGCCTTCACTACGGTGAATATCACCGACATCAACGATCTGTGGGATATCACCCAGGCCAGGGTGTGCGAGGTGATCTCCGGCATTTTGTGCGGCGGGCTGATGATGATGGTGCTGCCCAGCACCTCAGACGGCGATGCGCTGATTAAGTCATTGAACGAAATGCACACCAGGCTGCTGGAACATGCCGGATTACTGCTGCAAAAGGAAACCACGGACAATGTGCGCAGTGCCCACGAAAGTGTGATCAGCCAAATCCTGACCATGAATTTGCTGCGCATTCAGGCGTTCTGGAGCCATTACCGCTTCCGGCGACAGAACAACGTGCTTAATTACGTGCTGCACCAGCAGCTGCGCATGACCAGCGTGATCTCCAGCCTGCGGCGCATGCTGTTGAACTGGCCCGATCCGCCAGACGTGCTGTTTACCGCAATGCATGAATTACTTAACGAGCTGGCAAAAAGTGACTGCAGTAAATACCGCCTCGCGCAGATCCTTAGCGCGGCGGCGCCAGGCGATAAAGGCGATTACCGCCATCAGGCTTTCTGGCACCGCTTGCGCTACTTCTGCTGGATGTACCTGAATATCAGCCGCTGGCTGCGATTATTTGAACGGGCAGATGCCGACACCAGCCTGTCGCCGCCTGCTGTCCCTGCCCTTGCCCGCAATACCGACAGCGCTGAAGCCAGCTGGAGTGCACTGAGAACCTTCGTGGTCATCATGATCGGGTGCGCGTTTACCCTCACAACGCAGTGGGATTCCGGGGATGCCGCCATCACCTTAGCGGCGATCAGCTGTGTGCTTTACTCGTCGGTGCCTTCGCCGACCAACAGCGTTTCCTTACTGTTAAAAACGTTGATGCTGTTGTCCGTGTTCAGCTTTATCATCAAATTTGGTCTGATGGTGCAGGTCAGCGTGCTGTGGCAGTTTTTGATATTCCTGTTCCCGTTGCTGATCACGCTGCAGCTGTTTAAGTTGCAGCAAAAGAAACGGGCCAGCCTGTGGGCACAGCTGATTGTATTTGGCGGCTCTTTCCTCGCCGTCACTAATCCGCCTACCTACGACTATCAGTCTTTCCTGAATGACAATATCGCCAAGGTGTGCGGCGTGATGCTGGCCTGGCTGGCGTTCCAGATCCTGCGTCCCAGTTCTGATAAGCGCCGCAGCCGCCGGCATATCCGCGCACTGCGTCGGGAATTTCTTGACCAGCTTAGCCGCCGTCCCCACCTCAGTCAGAGCAGTTTCGAATCGTTGATTTATCACCGCATCAATCAGCTGAACAGCAGCCGGGACGATCAGGCCAGGCTATGGCTGTTACGCTGGGGTGTGGTGTTGCTCAACTGTTCGCATATCGTCTGGCAACTGCGGGAATGGGATTCCGATTCCCCGACATTGCTGACCATGCGCGATGCCACCCTGCGCGATCTCCATCAAATTATCAGCGAGCGTGGCGTTCATCACGGTTCATTGACTGAAACGCTGGATGAATTGCAGGCGATGGTGACGTCGTTAGCGGCGGAAGGCGGAGCGCGGGAAACGGAGCTGGCGGGGATTATCTGGCGGTTGTTCTGTTCGCTATCGCAACTTCAGCAGGCGCTGCCAGAAGGCGCGCGCGCGCCTGCGTAAGACATCGGCTTGGTGAGTCCCGACCTAAAACAGCGTCGGCTGCTCGGGTTCTTCCGGCAGTTCCACTTTCCCGGCCCGTTGCAGGCGCAGGAAACGCTGGCGGCAGAGGCGAATAACCTCCCGCTTTTGCGCATCGGTAAACTTCATCCAGTTGAATCGCTCGTCACGACTGCGCAGGCAACCGCGACAATATCCGCGCTGGTCTGACTGGCAAATCCCCCGACATGGACTTGGCACCGGGAAAAACTCAAGTTGTTCTGCCACTGCCCCTCCTGATGGATGCAATGCCTCTATTGAAGATCGGTTATCGGTTGTCTGCAAGTCTGAGCGCCGTTTTTTTATCCACTACCCACACACCCTGGTGCTGAGATGAGCAGTTTGTGCCGGGCGGAACCCGGCCGATTTGTAACAGACCGATCGGTCTGTTACTCTGTGCGCCATGAAAACGATTCGATCCGACACCCGAGAACATATCCTGCTTACCGGAGAACAGTTGTGCGTTCAGCGCGGCTTCAATGGCATGGGATTGATCGAGCTGTTGAAAGTGGCGGAAGTGCCAAAAGGATCGTTTTATCACTACTTCCCCTCAAAAGAGGCGTTTGGAGTAGCGATGCTTGAACGTTATTTTGCCGTTTATCATCAACGTCTTCAGGCGTTTCTGGATGATCATCAGGGCAATCAACGCCAACGCATCCTCGACTATTATCAGCAATCGTTGAATACTTTCTGTCAGGAAAGTGCCTTCGCAGGTTGCTTATCAGTAAAGCTGTCAGCCGAAGTGTGCGATCTGTCAGAATCCATGCGCATCGCGCTGAATGCTGGTTCAAAGGCGCTGATTGCCACGCTAACGCAGGCAGTTGAACGTGCAGTGCAACAAGGTACACTGCTGCCAGTGAACGCCTCTGAAGCCTGCGCACAGAATCTTTATATGCTGTGGCTGGGTGCCAGTCTGCAAAGTAAAATCTCCCGTGACAGTTCGCCGCTGGTGAATGCGTGGCAGGAGATGACGCGGATGCTGCCAGAACCACATTAAAAAAAAACACCATGACTAGTCGACCGGTCTACCAGGAGTAAGTAATGGAATTGAAGAAGCTGTTTACCCCGTTAAAATTGGGTGCGATCACCGTTCCGAACCGCGTATTTATGGCGCCACTGACTCGCCTGCGTAGCATTGAACCGGGTGATGTCCCAACGCCGTTAATGGGCGAATACTATCGCCAACGCGCCAGTTCCGGACTGATCATCTCTGAAGCAACCCAAATTTCTGCCCAGGCCAAAGGCTATGCCGGTGCGCCTGGTCTGCACTCTTCCGAACAGATTGCTGCCTGGAAAGCGATTAACGCCGGGATCCACCAGGATGGCGGTCACAGCGCAGTACAGCTGTGGCACACCGGCCGTATTTCGCATACCAGCGTGCAGCCAGAAGGCAAAGCGCCGATCTCCTCTTCGGCTATCAATGCAGAAACCCGTACCTCGTTGCGTGATGAGCAAGGTCAGGCTATCCGTGAAGCGACGTCCACACCGCGTGCACTTGAGCTGGATGAGATTGCGGGCGTCGTCGCTGATTTCCGCAAGGCGGTGGAGAATGCCCGTGAAGCGGATTTCGATCTGGTTGAACTGCACTCTGCACACGGTTACTTAATCCACCAGTTCCTGTCCCCGGCCTCCAACCAGCGTAACGATATCTATGGCGGCAGCGTTGAGAACCGCACCCGCTTTGCGCTGGAAGTGGTTGATGCCGCGATCGCAGGCTGGAGCGCGGATCGTATTGGTATCCGTATTTCTCCGCTGGGCCCATTCAACGGCCTGGATAACGGTGAAGATCAGGAAGCTGCAGCGCTGTATTACATCGCTGAACTGGCTAAACGTAACCTGGCCTATCTGCATATCTCCGAGCCCGACTGGGCCGGTGGCAAGCCGTACAGCGAAGCCTTCCGTAAAGCGATTCGCGCGGTGTATCCCGGCGTCATTGTTGGTGCAGGTGCCTACACGGCGGATAAAGCCGAAGACCTGATCGAAAAAGGGCTGATTGATGCCGCTGCCTTTGGCCGCGTGTACATCGCTAACCCGGATCTGGTTGAGCGTCTGCGTGAAAATGCCCCGCTGAACGATCCTCGCCCTGAGCTGTTCTACGGCGGTGGCGCGGAAGGTTATACCGACTACCCAACCCTCGCGGGCTGATACCCGATTACGTGATAAACAGGCTGCGCTGAGCGCGGCCTTTTCTTTTATCACCGCAAGTTGATGAATTTCCCGGCAGACAGAGCCTTCTGATTACCCTGCGGGCAAATCGTCGCTATACTTATTTTTTCCCCGTTATCGGATGATGACGTTTTACACCAAGAGGATGTTATGCGCTTACTTCACACCATGCTTCGCGTTGGCGATCTGCAGCGTTCCGTTGATTTTTATACCAAAGTGCTGGGTATGCGCCTACTGCGTACCAGTGAAAACACCGAATATAAATACACTCTGGCGTTTGTGGGTTACACCGATGAGAGCGAAGGCGCTGTTATCGAACTGACTTACAACTGGGGCGTAGACAGCTACAACCTGGGCGACGCTTACGGCCACGTCGCGCTGGGCGTTGATGATGTTGCAGCGACCTGCGATCGCATTCGCAATGATGGCGGTAACGTAACCCGTGAAGCTGGCCCGGTTAAAGGCGGCACCACCATCATCGCCTTTGTAGAAGATCCGGACGGCTACAAAATTGAACTGATTGAGAACAAGCACGCTGGCCACGGCCTGGGTGATTAATGTTCCGGGGTGCCATAATGGCACCCTTCTTCCCCCTTCCCCTGCTGCATCTCGTGGTGAAATTTGCCATAATGCGCGCTGCATTTTTTCGCCAATGAGATCCTGATGTCTGAATCGAACGAACTGAACGCCCTCAGCAGCCGTTTTCGCGGTTTTTATCCGGTAGTAATTGATGTGGAAACCGCCGGTTTTGATGCGAAGACCAACGCATTACTGGAAATAGCCGCCGTCACCCTGAAAATGGATGAGAATGGCTGGCTGGAGAAGGACGAAACGCTCCATTTCCACGTTGAGCCGTTTGAAGGTTCCATTCTGCAACCTGAAGCATTGGCTTTTAACGGTATCGATCCGTCGAATCCGCTGCGCGGTGCGGTGAGTGAATATGATGCCCTGCATGCCATTTTTAAACTGGTGCGCAAAGGGATTAAGGATCACGGCTGCAATCGCGCCATTATGGTGGCCCACAATGCCACCTTCGACCTTAATTTCACCAATGCCGCTGCTGACCGTGCAGGGTTAAAGCGCAACCCGTTCCACCCCTTCGTGACCTTCGATACGGCGGCACTGAGCGGACTGGTGCTGGGTCAAACCGTGTTGGCCAAAGCCTGCGCCGCTGCGGGAATGGCCTTTGACAGCAGCCAGGCACACTCCGCGCTGTACGATACCGTGCAGACTGCCGACCTGTTCTGTGAACTGGTAAACCGCTGGAAACGCCTCGGTGGCTGGCCGCTGCCGATCGCAGAAGAAAGCTAGCCTGCTAACTTTCAGCCATACTCTGCTGACCTAATGTGGAGATGCTGAATGAAAACAATTGCTGTCGTTGCGCCCGGTGCCATGGGATCTGCCATTGCCGGGCTGCTCACCCACCATCATCTTGAAGTGCTGACCTTAATCGAAGGTCGTTCCCAGGCAACAGCTGAACGCGCTAAACAGGCTGGGATGACGCCGGTCAGTGCGGAAGAATTGATGCGCGCCGATGTCATCCTCTCTATCGTCCCTCCCGCCTCAGCGGTGACGCTGGCGGAGTTTCTGGCTCCTCTGCTGAGTGCTGCCCAGACCAAACCCCTTTATGTCGACTGCAATGCCATCGGTGAAGATACCCTGAAACGGGTTGCCGCAACGATTGCGCCTACCGGCGCGGGGTTTGTCGATGGCGCGATTATCGGTCTGCCGCCGGCGTCCCCTGAAGATGAAAGTCCGCAATTTTGGTTTGCGGGCGATCGGGCTGACTCTCTGGCGGAACTGGAGAGGTTCGGATTGCGGGTCAAAATCATGCAGGCGCAGACTGGCGCGGCGTCGGCGTTAAAAATGTCCTACGCCGGGATCAATAAAGGCATCACCTTGCTGTCTGCGCTGATGCTGATTAACGCCAGTCGGGTGGGCGCTGCCGGAGCACTGCTTGAGGAAATGGAGGCGAGCCAGCCGGCACTGCTGGCGCGTTTGCGCAAGGCTATTCCGGATATGTACAGCAAGGCCTGGCGCTGGGCGCCAGAAATGGAAGAGATTGCGACGTTAAATGGCCGCGAATTGCCCGGCGAGCCGCTTTTTCACGCCCTTGCCACCTTCTGCCGTCAGATGGCTGAGGATCAGCAACAAGGCGGAGATTTCACCGATCTGCTTAACGCTTTTCTGCAGCAGCAAAAATAAGCATAAAAAAAGGCAGGCGCTGATCACGCCTGCCTTTTCTGCTTCTGACGGGCTTATTCAGCGGCGTCAGAAGGGTATTTTTGCGCGGTATCTTTAATCAGCTGCTGCAGTTCACCCTGCTGGTACATCTGAATAATGATGTCGCAACCGCCGACCAGTTCACCGTCAATCCACAGTTGTGGGAAGGTTGGCCAGTTGGCGTATTTAGGCAGCTCAGCACGAATTTCTGGGTTCAGCAGAATATCGACGTAGGCAAAACGCTCGCCACAGGCTGAAAGTGCCTGAACGGCCTGGGCAGAGAAGCCACAGCTTGGCAGTTTTGGTGAGCCTTTCATGTACAGCAGAATCGGGTTTTCTGCTATCTGGCGCTCAATTTTTTCAATAGTACTCATAAATGGCTTCCTTAATCGGATACTTCGTGTCTATTTATTGTAGCGACTCTGCGGGCCCGATGAAAACGACATTTTTTAACAGTTGGGCACGCCCTCAGAGCCGCCAGCGTGCAGGCGATAGCGTTAAAATAACATTTTCCTATTGCTTTCGCTGGATTAATGCATGAGAAAAGCACAGGTTTTGCGCAGATAAACAGCTGATTTGGCTAATTTTTACAGTTTTTACTTGCTCTGTATCATTGAAACAAAAAAGACCTTACCTTTTGTTAATGAGTTAGATTAGAATTGCAAAATGACGCTGCTGAAAGGCAGAACTCCCTGTTTCTGGCAAGCTGTGGCCTCTGGTCGTAGCACAAACTGTTAATGGTAACGATGCGTTTACTTATCACGCTCTTCATGCTGGCCTTTGCCCAGCTGTTTTTCAATATGGCGCACGCATCGCCACATGCCCCTATTAATGCAAATCATCATAAGGCAGATAGCGGCACGCCTGCCCGAGAGGATGAGCGACGTAAACGCCGACCGGTTAAAGCCAACAGCACCAAAAAAGTTAAAGAATCCACCAGCAAAAAATCTCGCTTAACCTCAGTACAGAAGTTGAAGCTTAAAAAGAAACCTTCGCTGCAAACCGCCTCTGTTCAGACTGCCCCGTCGCACTCCAGCAAATACAAAAAGAAAACCACCTTAAACGCCGGAAAAAAACGCTATGGCCGCCATCGTGGCAAGGTTGTCGATACTGCTGAAGAGCTGACGTCAGACTCTGTTTCTGCGCCATTAAAGTTAAGCAAAGCTCACCGCGCCCGCTATCAAAAAGCCCGTGAAACCGCGATGACAAAACTGATGGGCCAGCTGGGTAAACCTTACCAATGGGGCGGAACGTCGCCTAAAACCGGCTTCGATTGCAGCGGCCTGGTGTGGTATGCCTACAAAGATTTAGTGAAGTTTAAAATCCCGCGCACGGCGAATGAGATGTATCACCTGCATGATGCGGCTTCGATAAAACGTGATGAGCTGGAGAAAGGCGATTTAGTCTTCTTCCGCATTAACGGGCGCGAGACGGCAGATCATGTTGGCGTGTATTTAGGTGGTGGGAAGTTTATTCAGTCGCCACGTACTGGCAAGGATATTCAGGTCAGCGCTCTGGCAGATGATTACTGGCAGCGCCACTATATTGGTGCCCGCCGGATGATGACGCCAAAAACCATTCGATAGCGGAAATACTCAGAGCCGATCGTCAGACCGGCCCTGTTTGCACTTAATGCATGATCGCGGTGAAGCTAAACGCCATAATCATCAACAGTGCGCAAACCGTGGTCAGTAACGAGAACTTCAGATCGGTATCCATTTTTAATCCTAAATAGCCCTACAGTTTATGATGCCATCAATTTTCCCATACTTGACGGTAAAAATCTCGTTTTCTCTGCCAAGCCTTGTTAGAATTCTTTTTTTGTTGCGCAACGGCCCGCACCTTAAGGTGTTTAGCGGTCTTTAATCAGCGCTTTTTCCTTCCTGACGACTCCGGACAGCAACTAAAAAACGACTTCAGACGTCAGGTTTTCGATCTCACCAGGCAAACGATTAACAACAGGCTTATCAAACAGTTAAGATAGGCGCAGGAGTAGTTATTTCATGGCAACAATCAAAGATGTGGCAAAGCAGGCCGGGGTGTCCACCACCACCGTCTCCCACGTCATCAACAAGACCCGTTTCGTTGCAGAAGAAACGCGGGAAGCCGTGTGGGCCGCCATTAAGGCGCTCCACTATTCACCCAGCGCGGTTGCCCGTAGTCTGAAGGTGAATCACACCAAAACCATCGGGCTGCTGGCTACTTCGAGCGAGGCGCCCTATTTCGCCGAAATTATTGAAGCCATTGAAAACCGCTGTTTTGCCAAAGGCTACACGCTGATCCTCGGTAACGCCCACAATGATCTTGCCAAGCAGCAGGCCTATCTGTCGATGATGGCGCAGAAACGCGTGGATGGCCTGCTGGTGATGTGTTCCGAATACCCGGACGAGCTGATCACCATGCTGGAAGATAACCGCAATATTCCGATGGTGGTGATGGACTGGGGCAAATCGCGCGGTGACTTTACCGATACGGTAGAAGACAACGCCTTTGAAGGCGGTTATCTGGCTGGCCGTTATCTGATCGACCGTGGGCATCGAGATATTGGTGTCATCCCGGGTCAGATGGAGCGCAACACCGGCGGTGGCCGTCTTTCCGGATTTATGAAAGCATTGTCTGAAGCGGGGATTACCTTGCGTGACGAGTGGCTGGTTCAGGGCAATTTCGAACCTGAATCAGGTCACCAGGCGATGCAGCAAATCCTCTCGCAGAAGCAGCGTCCAACGGCGGTGTTCTGCGGTGGCGATGTGATGGCGATGGGCGCAATTTGTGCGGCTGATGAGATGGGTCTGCGCGTTCCGCAGGATATATCGGTGATCGGGTACGATAACGTGCGCAACGCCCGCTACTTCACTCCGGCGCTGACCACGGTTCACCAGCCAAAAGAACAGCTGGGCGAAACCGCCTTCGATATGCTGTTAGATCGTATCACTAGCAAGCGTGAAGAACCGCAGACGATTGAAGTACATCCTACGTTGATCGAACGCCGTTCGGTTGCCGATGGTCCCTTCCTGGATTACCGCCGCTAGTCCCGCTCAGTGCTGAGGGCGAATTCTCCCTCAGCACACCCAATTGGCTCAGGGCTCTTCCTTCAGCCATTCACTGTTCAGCGTGTCACTGTCACCCAGATAATCCAGCAACCAGCTCAGCGCCGGTGAAGCCTGCTGCTCAGACCAGCTCACGCAGCACGGACTGTCCGGAAATCCGCCTTCCAGCGTCAATTCATGCAAAGCGCCTTTTTGCAGCAGCGGTTGCGCCAGATGGCCCGGTACCATCCCCACGCATAAGCCCGCCAGCAGGCAGTCAAATGCGCTTTCCCAGTCTGGCACCACCAGCCGCCGCTGATTATCCAGCGTCCATGTGGTGCGTTTCGGCAAGGCTCTTGAGGTATCTTCCAGCACCAGTGAAGGCCATTCGCCAATGGCCTCTTCACTGGTTTCTGCGTGCTGACGTGCCAGCGGATGATCCGCGGCAACCACACAGCGCCAGTTGAGCGCGCCCATATTGCGGAAGGCGAAGCGGCCACCTACCGGGATAGCCTGTGTCGCGCCGATGGCCACATCCACCCGCCCGTCGGCCAACGCATCCCAGACGCCGTTAAAAACTTCTGCTGACAGATGCAGTTCCATATCCTGAAAGTGCCGATAAAAGTCGACCACCAGCTGTCGGGTGCGCTGAGATTTAACGATGCGATCGACGGCGATATTAATTTGCCCTCGCCAGCCGTTAGCGACCTGCTGGCACTGCCGTCGGGTGGCGAGCATTTTTTTGATGACACTGCGGCCCTCCTGGATAAATACTCGTCCCGCATCGGTCAGCACCACATCACGGTGGCGACGCTCAAACAACGGCACGGCAAGCCATTCTTCCAGCTGCCGCACGGTATAACTGATGGCTGAGGGTACGCGATGGAGCTCTGCGGCGGCAGCGGTAAAACTGCCGCTGCGGGCAACTGCATCAACCACTTCAAGGGAATGTTCTGACCACATAATCTGCCTGCAATATTTTTGAACGCAACCTGCAAATATTACCGTTTCACAAGCTGTATGGCACGCGATTACACTCTGCGGCGTTTCGTTCATCACAAATAAAGAGCAAAAGAATGCCTTCGAAAGGATTTATTGTTTACCTGGCGCTGTTAAGCGTGGCAGGTTTCCTCGCTACCGATATGTACCTGCCTGCCTTTGGTGCCATGCAACAAGACCTGCAAACCGATGCCGGGATCATCAGCGCCAGCCTCAGCCTGTTCCTGGCGGGTTTTGCCATCGCCCAGCTGTTTTGGGGTCCGTTGTCGGATCGTATTGGCCGTAAGCCTGTGCTGTTGATGGGTCTGAGTCTGTTCGCCGTCAGTTGTGGCGCGATGTGGTGGGTAGATTCTGCTGCGGCCCTGCTGGCGTTGCGCTTTGTGCAAGCGGTGGGGATTTGTGCTGCTGCAGTCAGCTGGCAGGCACTGGTCGTCGACCGCTATTCCGCCAGCCAGGCAAATCGCGTATTCGCCTCCATCATGCCGTTAGTGGCACTCTCGCCTGCGCTCGCGCCGTTACTGGGCGCCTGGTTACTCAACCATTTCAGCTGGCGCGCCATTTTTGTCGCGCTGTTGCTGGTCGCAGTGGTGCTGCTGATTTCCACCTTGTTCCTCGCCCCAACGGTGAAGAAGCCGGTGGTGGATGGCGTGAAGAAAATGGGCTTTTTCAGCCTGTTAAAATCGCCGGTTTACAGTGGTAACGTGCTGATTTATGCCGCCTGTTCAGCCAGCTTCTTCGCCTGGCTGACCGGTTCGCCCTTCATTCTCGGCGATCTTGGCATGTCTCCCGGTGACATTGGGCTGAGCTACGTGCCTCAGACGCTGGCCTTTTTGATTGGCGGATTCGGCTGCCGAACGTTGCTGAAACACACTGAAGGCCGCTCCCTGCTGCCCTGGTTACTGGCAATCTATTCACTCAGCATTGTGGCTTTTTTTATCGCCGCGCAGATTGAAGATCCGTCTATGGTGGCGTTATTGCTGCCGTTCTGCGGTATGGCGTTAGCAAACGGTGCGATTTATCCGATTGTCGTGTCGAATGCCCTCTTACCTTTCCCGCAATCGAGTGGTAAAGCCGCTGCCCTGCAGAACACGCTGCAACTGGGTTTGTGCTGCATCGCCAGTCTGATTGTTTCCACATTTATCAGCACTTCGCTGTTCACCACCTCGCTGGTGATGATCTCGACTGTTGTTCTGGCAGGAATCGGCTATATTTTACAACGGGCGAAGGCGGAAAAGCTCGCTCTGGCGGACGCGCACAGCGGTCGCTAACAGCTTGATTGTAATTGGTTAGCACCCTAACAATAAACAATTGAATATTGCCTGGCGTGAGCATATACTCATTTCAGGCAACACAAAATAACAAGTTCGTCGCAATTTTTTGAGTCCTGACAGGGTGGTCAAGGTGTTATCCCGCGCGGCATTCGTTGCGCAACTCTGCAGGCACTATTCTTAACAATCCTCTGTAACGCCGGATATCAGGCGTACGGTTTATCCGTGCGTGTTCTCAAATCCTGTAGAAATTGTCTATTCTATTTCTCAGGTTTCAATCACACAGGGTGATGGAGAAGCTATGAGTTCATCGTGTATAGAAGAAGTGAGCCTGGTCGAGGATCATTGGTATCGAATCGTCCAGGAAATGCTACGCAATGCGGATATTGAGGTCAACGGCACACGCCCCTGGGATATCCAGATTAAAAATCCGGAGTTCTTCAAGCGCGTGATGCAAGAGGGCTCACTGGGATTGGGCGAAAGTTATATGGATGGCTGGTGGGAATGCGAAAATCTGGATATGTTTTTCCATCGCGTTCTGGTCGCCAAACTCGATCAACAACTCCCCCACCACTTTAAAGATACGCTCAGAATAGCTGCCGCCAGATTAACCAATCTGCAATCACGAAAACGCGCCTGGATTGTCGGTAAAGAGCATTACGATCTGGGTAACGATCTGTTCTCACTGATGCTTGATGATCATATGCAATATTCCTGTGGCTACTGGAAAGAAGCGCAAACGCTGGAAGAAGCACAGAATGCTAAATTAAAAATGATCTGCGATAAACTGCAATTAGCACCAGGCATGTCACTGCTGGATATTGGCTGTGGTTGGGGCGGACTGGCTGAATATGCCGCCAGAAATTACAGTGTCAGCGTATTTGGCGTCACTATCTCTGCTGAACAGCAGAAAATGGCTCAAGAGCGATGTGAAGGGCTGGATGTCACTATTCTGTTGCAAGATTACCGCGATTTAAACCAGCAGTTTGACCGCATATCTTCCGTAGGCATGTTTGAACATGTTGGACCTAAAAACTACGCCACCTATTTTGACGTGGTAAACCGCAATCTGAAACCTGACGGTATTTTCCTGCTTCACACCATCGGTGCCAATAAGACCAATGAACATGTTGATCCCTGGATCAATAAGTACATTTTCCCTAATGGCTGTCTGCCTTCAGTACGCCACATCTCTGAAGCGCACGAGCCGCATTTCGTCATGGAAGACTGGCACAACTTTGGTCAGGACTATGACACCACTCTGATGGCATGGCACGAGCGGTTCCTCGCAGCCTGGCCCCAGCTGGCAGAAAAATACGGTGAGCGTTTTAAACGGATGTTCGTCTATTACCTGAATGCCTGTGCCGGCGCTTTCCGCGCCCGCGATATTCAACTGTGGCAGGTGGTCTTTACCCATGGGGTTGAGGGCGGTTTACGCGTCCCGCATTAAGATCGCGCAAAAAAAAGGCTGACAGGATGAATTGTCAGCCTTTTTTTATTTTAAAGGTTACTCATTAAGCTCTGAGGCTGCCGCAGCAAGCAGAGCCGCTTCGCGTTGAGCCAGTACCCGTTCAACGGTTTCGACAATCGCCTGGGTATGAGGATCGATTTCAATATTCACCCGATCGCCCAGACGTTTCTCGCCCAGCGTGGTTCTCGCCAGCGTTTCAGGAATAAGGTGGACGCAGAATTTAGTTTTGCTCACTTCACCCACCGTCAAACTGATCCCATCAATGCCAATAAAGCCTTTATGGAGGATATATTTCATCTGCTGAGCGTCCTGCGGCTTGAACCAGATTTCGCGATTATTCTCAGAGGTAATTATTTTGCTGATTTCTGCGGTGGTCATAATGTGCCCGGACATCAAATGACCGCCAATTTCATCGCTGAATTTTGCCGCACGTTCAACGTTAATCGTATCGCCGACGTTAAGGTCGCCAAGATTAGTAATACGCAGTGTCTCTTTAACCAAATCAAAACTGACGCGATCGCCCTGCACTTCAGTTACCGTCAGGCAGCAGCCATTGTGAGAAACAGATGCGCCCAATTCCAGACCCGGCAACAATTCAGCCGGTAAGCGGACGATATGCGTACGGAAATTAGGTTTCTCTTCAATTGCCAGCACCTCTGCGGTGCCCTGCACAATACCGGTAAACATAGTCATGGCCTCAATAATTGAATTCTTGTACTAGTTTGCCCTGGCTAAGTGAGAAAACCAAATGCAACCGGATGATTTAGCGTGACATGAAGAGCTATTCTTAACGCGAATCATTGGCTATTTCCTCTGCGATCATTACACTGTGCGGCCTGCCCTGCTGATAATTCGCTAAAATAACGTTTTTTGCCTTCGCAGAGCCCCTTCCTCCCGCTAATTCAATAGGTGTATAAGTGCAGAAGTACCTGACAGAGGCGCGTCAATTATTAGCGCTGGCAATCCCGGTGATCCTTGCGCAAGTTGCGCAAACCGCTATGGGTTTTGTTGATACCATTATGGCCGGCGCAGTGAGCGCCACGGATATGGCCGCCGTCGCCGTGGGCACGTCTATCTGGTTGCCTACCATTCTCTTCGGCCATGGTCTGTTACTGTCACTTACGCCTGTTGTTGCTCAATTCAACGGCTCTGGCCGACGCGATCGCGTGGCTTATCAGGTTCGTCAGGCTTACTGGCTGGCCGGCGTGGTGTCTATTGTGATCATGGTGGTGCTGTATAACGCCGGATTTGTTATCCGTTCGATGAAGAATATCGACCCGAAAATGGCCGAGATTGCTGTCGGCTATCTGCATGCGCTGCTCTGGGGTGCGCCGGGCTATCTGTTCTTCCAGGTCATGCGCAATCAGTGCGAAGGGTTGTCTAAAACCAAACCTGGCATGGTGATGGGCTTTATTGGTCTGCTGGTGAATATCCCGGTTAACTATATTTTCATTTATGGTCATTTCGGCATGCCGGCGCTCGGCGGCGTGGGCTGTGGCGTGGCAACGGCTTCGGTCTACTGGGTGATGTTTATCGCCATGAAGTACTGGGTCAGCCGCGCACGATCGATGCGTGATAT
Source organism: Erwinia sp. QL-Z3 (assembly GCF_004551645.1). Lineage (NCBI taxonomy): Bacteria > Pseudomonadati > Pseudomonadota > Gammaproteobacteria > Enterobacterales > Erwiniaceae > Erwinia > Erwinia sp. QL-Z3. The sequence goes on along the minus strand of NZ_CP037950.1, from coordinate 3,474,475 downwards.
CCGCCTGACCGATCGCTTCACCCGTCCCGATCATGCGGTTCTCTGGCGCCTGTTCAAGCTCGGCCTGCCGGTGGCACTGGCGCTGTTCTTTGAAGTGACGCTGTTTGCCGTGGTTGCCCTGCTGGTTTCCCCCATGGGCATCGTCAAAGTGGCGGGCCATCAGATCGCACTGAACTTCAGTTCGTTGATGTTCGTGCTGCCGCTTTCGCTGGGTGTGGCGACCACCATCCGGGTTGGATTCCGCCTGGGTCAGGGCTCAACTGAAGCGGCCCGGGTTTCTGCCTGGACTGCGCAGGCGGTTGGCGTGTCGCTGGCCTTGATAACCGCGCTGTTCACCGTCACCTTCCGTGAACATATCGCCCTTCTTTATACCGATAACCCGGAAGTGATCACCCTTGCCGCTCATCTGATGCTGCTGGCGGCGATTTATCAGTTCTCTGATTCTATCCAGGTGATCGGTAGCGGTATTTTGCGCGGCTATAAGGACACCCGGTCGATCTTCTTCATCACCTTCATGGCCTACTGGATACTCGGCTTACCGTGCGGATATGTTCTGGCGATGACCGACTGGGTAGTGCCAGGCATGGGGCCAGCCGGTTTCTGGATCGGTTTTATTATCGGCCTGACCTCTGCGGCAGTGATGATGGTGTGGCGGATGAGGCGTCTGCAACAACAACCGGCAGCGGTGATTCTGGCGCGCGCAGCACATTAATTTTTCGGCGATTTTCTGCCGATGATGTTCAAAATTGCTGCGCTTCGCACAGTTGCGCAGCAGTCGCGAAGAAAAAAGCAGATTTCCGCTTGCCAGCCGTTGAGGCTGTCGTTAATATTCGTCCCCGCTGTTACCAAGACAGCAATCAGTGCGTTCTTAGCTCAGTTGGTTAGAGCACCACCTTGACATGGTGGGGGTCGGAGGTTCGAGTCCTCTAGAACGCACCACAGTGCGTCCGTAGCTCAGTTGGTTAGAGCACTACCTTGACATGGTAGGGGTCGGTGGTTCGAGTCCACTCGGACGCACCATTCGTTTCGCGTTCTTAGCTCAGTTGGTTAGAGCACTACCTTGACATGGTAGGGGTCGGAGGTTCGAGTCCTCTAGAACGCACCATCTCGCCTTACTCTGCGTTAAATCCTAAAAACCCCCGTCTCTTTTTTTGCGCAACAAGCTGATCTATCGCAACCTTTGCCACACTCCCTGCTGCTTTTTAATTGGTTTTCGCCAACTTAACTACTATAATGTGCAACGTTGTTTCACTTGAATGGTTTCAGCGTATGGTTGACCCTATAGCAAAAACGATAGCATGTTGCGCAACGCACTCTTGCGCGCGCGCTGAAACCGCGTCTCAACTTCCCCTGCACGCTTTACCACAGTCACCTATTCTTATTTTGTATCGCAGTTCGCCTTTCAGGCACGAATTCTTAGCCGGCGCTTTCCAGCTCCCGGGATCTCGCTTTTCTCATCCATCACAACTTAATAGATAACTCGTCATGAAAAAGACTAAGATCGTTTGTACTATCGGTCCAAAAACCGAATCCGAAGAAATGTTGACCAACCTGCTTGATGCAGGCATGAACGTAATGCGCCTTAACTTCTCCCACGGCGATTACGAAGAACACGGTAAACGTATCTCAAATCTGCGTGCCGTGATGAGTAAGACCGGACATCAGGCGGCTATCCTTTTGGATACCAAAGGCCCTGAAATCCGCACCATGAAACTGGAAGGCGGCAACGATGCCTCGTTGAAAGCCGGCCAGACCTTTACCTTCACCACTGACCAGTCAGTGATTGGTAATGATTCTCGCGTCGCAGTGACTTATGCAGGCTTCACCGCCGATCTGAAAATCGGTAACACCGTGCTGGTGGATGACGGTCTGATCGGAATGGAAGTGACTGAAGTCACCGAAAACACCGTGGTCTGTAAAGTGCTGAACAACGGCGACCTGGGCGAAAACAAAGGCGTTAACCTGCCGGGCGTTTCTATCCAGCTGCCTGCACTGGCTGAAAAAGACAAACGCGACCTGATCTTTGGTTGCGAGCAAGGCGTGGACTTCGTGGCCGCGTCCTTTATCCGTAAGCGTTCAGACGTGCTGGAAATTCGTGAGCACCTGAAGGCGCACGGCGGCGAGCACATTCAGATCATCTCTAAAATCGAAAACCAGGAAGGCCTGAATAACTTCGACGAGATCCTCGAAGCGTCTGACGGCATCATGGTTGCTCGTGGTGATTTGGGCGTTGAAATCCCGGTTGAAGAAGTGATCTTCGCGCAGAAGATGATGATCAAGAAATGTAACCGCGCTCGCAAAGTGGTGATCACCGCGACGCAGATGCTGGATTCAATGATCAAAAACCCACGCCCTACCCGTGCGGAAGCTGGCGACGTGGCGAACGCCATCCTGGATGGGACTGACGCCGTCATGCTGTCTGGTGAAAGTGCCAAGGGTAAGTACCCGCTGGAATCAGTGACCATTATGGCCACTATCTGCGAGCGTACTGACCGCGTGATGAAGAGCCGTATCGACTCTCAGCATGACAACCGCAAAATGCGCATTACCGAAGCGGTATGCCGTGGCGCCGTTGAAACTGCCCAGAACCTGGAAGCGCCAATCATCGTGGTTGCGACCGAAGGCGGTAAATCAGCCAAGTCAGTGCGTAAGTACTTCCCGAACGCCACTATCCTTGCGTTGACCACTAACGAGCAGACGGCTCGTCAGTTGCTGTTGAGCAAAGGTATCATCACTTCTGTGGTGAAAGAGATCGCCTCTACTGACGATTTCTACCGTTTAGGTAAAGAAGCCGCGCTCGCTAGCGGCTACGGTGTGAAGGGTGATGTGGTAGTCATGGTTTCTGGTGCGTTAGTACCAAGCGGAACTACCAATACTGCCTCTGTGCACGTGCTGTAATAGAAGATTACGCCTTGTAGATAAAAAGCGCCCCGAGAGGCGCTTTTTTTACAACTTGTGTTAAGGCCTTTCATAAAACTTCCATTTGAAATTAACCGTTCGAATAGAAAAATCTTAAGATGTGTCCGATTAAAGTAGCCTGTTTTAGCTAATTTTTTTGCATAAAACTGGAAAGACGGTGCATCTTTGAGCGAACGATCAAATTTAAGCACGTTCTCATCAAAAATTTATTCTCATTAGAAAATACTTTGTGTAATACTTGTAACGCTACATGGAGATTAACTCAATCTAGAGGGTATAAATAATGAATCGTACTAAACTGGTACTGGGCGCGGTAATCCTGGGTTCAACTTTGCTGGCTGGCTGTTCAAGCAACGCTAAAATCGATCAGCTGTCTACCGACGTGCAGACTCTGAACGCTAAAGTTGACCAGCTGAGCAACGACGTGAACGCAATGCGTTCTGACGTTCAGGCTGCTAAAGACGACGCAGCTCGCGCTAACCAGCGTCTGGACAACCAGGCTCACTCTTACCGTAAGTAAGAGTTCTGGTTTGAAAATGGCGCACATTGTGCGCCATTTTTTTTGGCTTTTTTTCAGCTTCCCTGCTGACCTCTTCTTCACTTCCCTTCCTGATATCCTGCTATAACCGACAAGGGTATGCTAAACGCGCCACAATCAATTCTGCGGGGTTTCGCCCTCAGCCTGACTCACGGTTGCCGGTTCCGCTTTCGCGCGCTCAGAATCGCTCTGCTGCATAATGGCAGGCATCGGCGTATCTGAGGTCACCGCTTCACCCTGACTCACCAGCACCGGCATGCCTGAACGGCGCGCTAAAACCTCTTTAATCACCTCAGCGTCGCTGTGCTCGCTTTTAACGAACTTCTTGCCCGTGGCATTAAGTGGCAGCGGCATGGTCTGCGGATCGTCCTTATCGCTGTGTGAGAGCGGCTGATGGACCTCCAGATAGCGTTTGCCATCCGGTTCAACGGCATACTTCACCGGTTGGTTGATAATCTGCACCCTGGTGCCTTTCGGCACGCTGTTGAATAGCGCCTCGATATCATCCGGTCTGAGACGAATACAACCTGAACTGACGCGCATGCCGATACCAAAATCCGCGTTGGTACCATGGATCAGGTAGTGCCCCTGTCCGTAAGCCAGGCGCATCGCATACAGCCCCATTGGGTTGTCCGGACCCGCAGGCACCGTCACCGGCAAGGTTTTGCCTTCAGCGGCGTAGCGTTTACGGATATTGGGAGTGGGCGTCCAGGTAGGATTTGGGATTTTCTGGCTAACACTGGTGACCATCGGTGGCGTGTTCGCGCCCAGCTGGCCGATGCCGATTGGATAAACCACCACTTTGTTTTCCCCTTTCGGGTAGTAATAAAGCCGCAGTTCCGCCACGTTCACCACGATCCCTTCCCGCTTAGTATCCGGAAGCAGCATTTGCGTAGGAATGGTCAACTGACTGCCCGCTTTGGGTAACCAGGGATCGGTGCCGGGATTCGCTTCTAACATCCCCAACAAGCCAATTTTGTATTTGGCGGCAACGACTTCCAACGGGCGACCGTCATTGGGTACGGTATAGGTGGAATTTTCGCCGATTAAGCGGCTGTTATCTGCGGGCAAAGGATAGTCGGTGGCGCGGGCATACTGCGTTGAGGTAAGGAGTGTCAGGAGCAATGCGGCAAGAGGAGACAAAGGTTTCATGCGAATTTCTCGGTTAGGATGAAGAAACTTCCCGCGTGCGAAGCGGGAAGTCTGTCGAGAAGTGTAGCAAGTTAGCCCTGGCTGAGAACCTGAGCTTTTTGGCGAATAGCGCGGATCATCGCTTCCAGCCCCTGAGAACGGGAAGGCGTAAGGTGCTGAGCTAACGCCAGCTGTTCGAAAAAGGGACGCACATCAAAGGCCAGAATTTCTGCGGGTGTCATCTGCTGATACAGAATAAAGACCACCGCAATCAACCCCTTAACGATCGCTGCATCGCTGTCACCATGTAACTGAACACGGCCGCTGTCATCGGTGCTCATCAGGATCCACACCTGACTCTGACAGCCAGAAATGGTGTTTTCCGGCTGATGCAATGATTCAGATAATTCTGGCAACATCGCGCCTAATTCAATGACGTACAGATACTTCTCTTCCCAGTTCGCACAGCGGGTAAAGTTGCGAACCAATTTTTCTTTCTCTGGCAAGGTTGCCATTCGTTCCTCCGAAAGCCGCCGGGCAATCAGCCCAACAGACGGTGTATACGTGTCAGTCCTGCCGCCAGGCGGTCGGCTTCTTCTTCGCTGTTATACAGCACGAAAGAAGCACGACACATCGCCGGCACGCCGTAATGGGTCATCAGCGGCATGGCGCAGTGGTGGCCAGTGCGGATAGCAATACCGTACTGATCGAGGAAGCTACCGACATCGTAGGCATGATGCTGTCCCAGATTGAAGGCGATGACGCCTGCACGCTGCTGCGGACCGTAAATCACCAAATCGGGAACCGAAGCCAGCTTGTCGAGGGCATAACGCATCAGCGACTGCTCACGCTCCTGGATAACGTCCAGACCCAGATCGGTTACCCATTTTAACGCAGCGCCCAGGCCGATAATGCCACCGGTGTTCGGTGAACCGGCTTCAAAACGCCATGGTGCCGCGTTATAGGTGGTCCCTTCAGTCAGGCTGACGTTGGCAATCATCGATCCGCCGCCTTCCCAGGGTGGCATCTGATCCAGCATGGCTTTACGCCCATACAGGATGCCGATGCCGGACGGTCCATAAATTTTATGCCCGGAGAAGGCATAAAAATCACAGCCGAGATCCTGCACATCGATGGTCTCATGCATTATCGCCTGAGCACCATCGACCAGCGTCGCCACGCCTGCGGCTTTCGCCTGCGCGATAATCTCTTTCACCGGGTTTACCGTGCCAAGCACGTTAGACACCTGAGTCAGAGCCAGCATGCGCGTGCGGCTGTCGATCAGACCTGGCAGCGCCGAGAGATCCAGCTCACCGGTGTCGGTCAGCGGGATAAAACGGATTTCAGCACCGGTACGCTGGGCCACCATCTGCCACGGAACGATATTGGCATGGTGTTCCATCGCGGTGATGATGATGTTGTCACCCGCCTGTAACTGACTTCCGCCCCAGCTGCTGGCAACCAGATTGATTGCCTCAGTGGTGCCTTTAACAAAGACAATCTCTTCTGGCGAAGCAGCATTAAGGAAACGTGCCGCCTGAATGCGGACGTTTTCCATTTCGGTGGTCGCTTCTGCACTCAGGGTATGAATACCCCGGTGCACAGCGGCATAGCCATGTTGATAAAAATGGCTTTCAGCATCGATCACTGCTTGCGGCTTCTGGGCGCTTGCGGCGCTGTCGAGATAGGCCAGAGGCTGGCCATTCACTTCTCGCGACAGAACCGGAAATTCAGCCCGGACGCGTGCCAGGTCAAAACTCATTGAAGGCCTCCAGGGAAACGCTGAGCAATACGTTGCATCACCGCTTCTTTCAGCACCTCATCCGTAATGGCTTCAGTCAGTTCGGCGGCAAAGGCGTAGATAATCATGCGCTGGGCAGACTCTTCGTTAATCCCGCGGGCACGAAGGTAGAACATCTGCTCATCGTCAATACGACCAATGGTTGCACCATGGCTACACTTCACGTCATCCGCGTAGATTTCCAGCTGAGGCTTGGTATCCACTTCGGCCAGGCGGCCCAGCAACAGGTTGTTGTTGGTCATCTGTCCGTCGGTTTTCAGCGCATGCTTCGCCACTTTAATCATGCCGTTAAACACCGCACGGGCTTTATCACGCACGATGGTTTTGTGCAGCTGACGGCTCTGGCAATGACCTTTGTTATGCTCAAGGTAAGTGCGGCTGTCGCAAACTTCTTTGTCTACTGGCAACATCAGGCTGTTGATACCCAAATCGGTACCCTCACCGTTCAGCTGAACGCTGGTGTTGTGGCGAGTCAGGCCCGCGCCCAGCAGGAAGCTGTGGCTTTTCACATTCGCGTCACGCTCAATCACCAGATCGTTGTGCGAGAAGTGATAGCTGCTGTTATGTTCAAACGCCAGTTTGTAATGCTTCAGCTGGGCGTTGTTCGCAACGTTAGCGGTGAAGCGTGCGCCGGTGAAATGACTGGCTTCGTTCAGGCTGACGTAGTGCTCAATAATGGTCGCTTCCGCGCCTTCATCTAACTGCAGATGATGACGGTAATGCGAGGTGCTCATTTCTGCCTGCGCGCTGCTGCTGATGTGCAGCATATACAGCGCACGTGCGGCCGATTTGCCACGGGCAAGGTGAATTGACGTCACCTCTTCCGCCAGGCTTTCGGTCAAATGCAGGAACACTTCCGCTTGCACAGGTGCGCTTAATTCGCGACGTTGCGCTGAATCCGTCACCTGAACGTTAAACAGATCGAATTCGCTGTCGCTTAAGGCGGCATTGAAGCGGCCATCAACGAAGACCATTTTGATCGCGTCAATATCCAGCGCCAGGGCTTTAACCTGCTCTGCCGTCACGTCAGCCGCTGTTGGTGCCGCAAACTGATGGTCGAACAAGCCTTCCAGCGGGGTGTATTTCCAGTTTTCCTGCTTGCGCGTAGGCAGGCCTAAACGCAGCACCTGCTGCCAGTGCTGCTGCGCCTGCAGGGAACGGTTAGCGCTCTGCGTTTCAAACATGTGATGCCACTGCTGGAGGGCATTGTCACTATTCCTGGTCGGTAAGCCAGCCATAGCCTTGCTCCTCGAGTTGTTTCACCAGCGAGAAGTCACCAGACTTCACAATCTTGCCCTGATACAGCACGTGGACGAAGTCAGGCTTGATGTAATCCAGGATACGCTGATAGTGAGTGACGATGATGAAGGCACGCTTGCCATCACGCAGCGTGTTCACGCCGTTGGCAACGGTTTTCAGGGCATCGATATCCAGACCGGAGTCGGTTTCATCCAGAATGCACAGCTCAGGTTCCAGAGCCGCCATCTGCAGAATGTCGTTACGTTTTTTCTCACCGCCGGAGAAGCCGACGTTTACTGAACGGGTCAGCAAATCTTCAGGCATTTTCAGCAGCTGAATTTTGTCTTCGATGAAGTCCTGGAAATCAAAACGGTCCAGCGCATCCTGATCGCGGTATTTGCGCACTGAGTTGACGGCCGTCTGCAGGAAGAACTGGTTGCTGACGCCTGGGATCTCAACCGGGTACTGGAAAGCCATAAAGATGCCTTCGCCAGCGCGATCTTCAGGGGAGAGTTCCAGCAGGTCTTTGCCTTTAAAGCTGACCGAACCACCGGTGATTTCGTACTCTTCGCGGCCCGCCAGCGTGGCAGACAGCGTACTTTTACCTGAACCGTTTGGGCCCATGATCGCGTGAACTTCACCCGCTTTCACCTCGAGGTCCAGCCCGCGCAGGATCTCTTTATCTTCAATGCTAACCTGTAAATCTTTAATACTTAACATAGTGTTTCCCTGGCAGTGCTGTCCGGCACTGCGCTGAATGACCGTTAGCGCGGGGGCTTAGCCCACGCTGTGTTCAAGGCTGATCGCCAGCAGTTTCTGCGCTTCCACCGCGAATTCCAGCGGCAGTTCGGAGAAGACGTCTTTACAGAAGCCGTTCACAATCATCGAAATTGCGTCATCTTCACTGATGCCACGCTGCAGGCAGTAGAACATCTGATCTTCACCAATTCTTGACGTCGTCGCCTCATGCTCCAGCTGTGCCGTGTTGTTACGCACTTCCACATACGGGAAGGTATGCGCGCCACAGTCAGCACCAATCAGCATCGAGTCACACTGGGTGAAGTTACGGGCATTGGTTGCCGTCGGCATGATTTTCACCAGACCACGGTAGGTGTTCTGACTTTTGCCCGCTGAGATACCTTTAGAGATGATGGTCGACTTGGTGTTCTTGCCGATGTGGATCATCTTGGTGCCGGTATCCGCCTGCTGATGACCGCTGGTCAGCGCCACAGAGAAGAATTCACCGACCGAGTTGTCACCACGCAGGATCACACTTGGGTATTTCCAGGTGATCGCCGAGCCGGTTTCAGACTGCGTCCAGGACATCTTGCTGTTCTCACCTTCACACAGTGCGCGCTTGGTAACGAAGTTCAGGATACCGCCTTCAGACTCGCCGCCGGAGAACCAGTTCTGCACGGTGGAGTACTTCACTTCAGCATCTTTATGAATGATGACTTCAACAACGGCCGCGTGCAGCTGATAGGTGTCGCGAACCGGCGCGGAACAGCCTTCGATGTAGCTGACGTAGCTGCCTTCATCGGCGATCAGGATGGTGCGCTCGAACTGACCGGTTTTCGCCGCGTTGATGCGGAAATAGGTCGACAGCTCCATCGGGCAACGGACGCCTTTCGGGATGTACACAAAAGTACCGTCAGAAGCCACCGCAGAGTTCAGCGCAGCAAAGAAGTTGTCGTTAGCAGGAACCACGGTGCCCAGATACTGTTTAACCAATTCCGGGTGATCGTGGATCGCTTCGCCGAAGGAACAGAAGATAATCCCCTGCTCTGCCAGCTTGCCACGATAGGTTGTGGAAACCGATACCGAGTCAAAAATCGCATCAACAGCCACTTCCTGACCTTCACGAACCGGGACGCCAAGCTGCTTAAAGGCGTTCTCCACTTCTTCAGTCAGGTAGTTAGCAGGCGTCGCACCGGAAGTCTGCTGGGCACCAGGCTCGGAAGCACAGCTGTCATCACAGTTGCCGCACGATGGCGCGGAGTAGTAGCTGTAATCCTGGTAATCCAGCGATTTGTAGTTCGCCTTCAGCCAGTGCGGCTCTTCCATTTCCAACCAGGCAGCAAACGCCTTCAGGCGGAATTCAAGCATCCACTCTGGCTCGTTACGCTTGGCAGAAATCGCGCGCACAACGTCTTCGTTGATGCCGTTTTCAAATTCTTCGGTTTGCAGCTGAGTGAAGAAACCTTCTTTGTACTTCTGATGGTTTCCTTCCCAGACCTGCACATCATCCGATGTATCAGTGTTTCGGGACATAAGTTTTACTCAACGCCAAAGCTCTCACCACAGCCACAGGCGTGTTGAGCTTTAGGATTATTAAATTTGAAAATCTGGTTCAGACCTTCACGAACGAAATCTACTTCGGTACCGTCGATGAAAGGCATAGCCTGCAGAGGCACATACAGATGCGCGCCCTGATGGGTAAAGACCAAATCGTCGTCGGCAGGCTCTTTCACCATATCCATGGTGTAGCCAAAACCGGCGCAGCCAGACGTTTTCACGCCGAGCTTTAAGCCCTTCACTTGCGCATCATCGGCTGCCAGCACAATGATCTGTTTTGCGGCGCTGTCAGTGATGGTCAGTCCCTTCCAGACGTAGTCGTCGGGAGAAAAAGAAGCCGTAGTTGCTGATGGCATAACATTACCTCGTGAGTCGATAGCCGTTAAGGCTAATGCCCCTATGTTAGTGATAATGAATATCGCTTCAACCTCTTGTTTTGCAGGGATTAAGGCCAAATGGGGTTTTTTAGCCCTCTTTATTCAGTTTAGACCCTGTAAGGAGGATTGCGATCTGCGTCACGCGTCGATTTAACGTAATGGTAACACATTGAAAACAAGTCAGTAAATCCAGGCGCGTTTACGCTAAACGGGAATAATACTCATTTTAACTCTTTCAGCGTCGCCAATTATCGTTATGACCAATTTATCTGAGAGGCCGCATTTATCGATAAAAATTTCTTACGGTGACGTTGAATTATACACCAGTTACTCTATGATAATGATTATCATTAACGAGTGAGCCCTAAAATGAATCTGTCGATAAGTGCCTGGCTGCAACACAAGATTGACGAATACAAATATTCCGTTCGTGATATCACCGTCGATTACTACATGGCACAAGCCAAAGTAGACCGTCCGGAATGCACCCTCGAACAACTGCGCAAATTCAATGATACCTGCCTGGATATGGCCGAACTTTGCCAGCTTAACGGCGACGACCACAGCTACCTGCATGCCATGGGAAAACTTCACCATCGCCTGGTTCAGGAGTTGGGAAACGCCGAACGTGACAGGTTGTTCCGTATGCAAGCCTGGCAGCTAGCCCGACACTCGCTTACCCGCTTGTGCCATCAACTGGCAATGAGCGGCGAATGGGATAAAGCCACCAAACTGCAAAGCGAATTCGTTAAGCACGCATCCTGGATACTGTGAGGCGTCCGGGCGCGATTTTAAAGGCCCAGAAGTATATCACTCTTTTGCGCTGGCTGATATCACCGTGGTAGTGAGCCTGGAGCTGCAGCACAGGCGCTGCTGCGGGTCATAAACCTCAATCTGCCAGACCTGGTGACGACTGCCCAGGTGCAGTGCGCGGCAGACTCCCCTCACCTCTCCTTCGCGCACTGAGCGCAGATGATTGGCGTTAATTTCCAGTCCAACGATACGATCATCGCCTTCGGTACAGAGATAGCCCGCCATCGAACCCAGAGTCTCTGCCAACACGGCGGACGCGCCGCCGTGTAACAGGCCAAAAGGCTGACGCGTGCGGGCATCCACCGGCATTGTTGCCGTCAACGTCTGCTCATCCACCACGGTGAAGACGATGCCCAGATGCGCCACCAGCGTGCCCTGGCTGCGCTGGTTAAGCTGCTCCAGCGTGAATTCACGCTTCCAGATTGTCATCAGATTAACTCCAGTAACGCCTGTAAGGGATGACGCATGCCGTTGCCTTCCACACGCTTCACCTGACTGCGGCAGGAGTAGCCGGTGGCCAGACAGCGTTGGCGAGGCAGTTTTTGCAGCGCCTGATGCCACGAGAGCTCGTAAATGCCCAGCGAGTTTTCCAGGTTTTTGCTTTCGTGACCGTAGGTTCCCGCCATGCCACAGCAGCCGACGCTGATGTTTTCCAGCTTCGCGCCGAAACGGGCAAAAATCCCTTCCCATTGTTTGGTCGATGCAGGCAATGCCGTCACTTCGGTACAGTGGCCAAAAAGATACCAGGCCTCCTGATTGCCAGGCTTGACGTCCTGAGGCGGAAGCGCCTGTTGCAGCCACTCATGCACCAGCTGCACGTGGAAGTCACCACGCCGATCTTTCAGGATCTCTTTGTACTCATCGCGATAGCACAACACCAGCGCCGGATCGACACCGACCAGCGGCAGCTCCAGTTTTGCCACGCGATTGAGGAAATCGGCGGTTTTCCTGGCGGTTCGCGCAAAGCTCTGCAGGAAACCTTTCACATGCTGCGCTTTTCCGTTCGGTGAGAAAGGCAGCACCACCGGTTTGTAACCCAGCTTGCTGATAAGCTTGACGAAGTCTGTTACCAGCTGCGCTTCGTAATAGCTGGTAAACGGATCTTGTACCACCAGCACATGGCGCTCGCGATCCGCCGGACTCATCGCTTCCAGCGATTCCAACGTGGTGCTGATGGCGGGCTGACCCGCGAGCTGCTTTTTCAGGTTCGGCGAGGAGAGCAAAGGCAGATCGACCATGCCCACATGCCGTTTACTCATCTCCCGCACCAGCGGCTGGCGCAGGAAGAAGTTAAAGAATTTCGGCGCCTTGGCCATCAGCGGCGCGTAGCTCTCCACGGTGCCAACCAGATAATCACTGGCCGGACGCAGATAGCGTGTGTGATAGAGCTGCAGGAAGCGTGAGCGGAAGCCCGGCACATCAATTTTGATGGGGCACTGCGTGGAACAGGCCTTACAGGCCAGGCAGCCGGACATGGCTTCTTTAACCTCATGGGAGAAGTCATATTCGCCACGGCGCGCGTACCAACTGTTGCGGGTGCGCTCAATCATTCCCCGCAGGGTAACTTTGGCTTCCGGCAGACGCTTTTCCAGCTCCAGCGGATCAACGCCCTGCTCCGCCAGCAGCCGCAGCCATTCACGGGTTAAGGTTGCGCGACCTTTGGGAGAATGAATGCGGTTGCCGGTGATTTTCATCGATGGGCACATAGGGCTGCGCACATCAAAGTTAAAGCAAAGTCCGTTGCCGTTACACTCCATGGCACCGCGCCAGTCGCTACGGACAGCGATCGGGATTTGACGATCGTAAGTGCCGCGCTTGGTGGCATCCACTCTCATCATTGGCTCGTCGACGCCTATTGGCGCACAGATTTTACCCGGATTGAGCCGGTTAGCCGGATCGAACACCGCCTTGATGTGGCGAAGATCGTTAAACAGCTCTTCGCCAAAGAATTCCGGGCTGTACTGTGCGCGAAAGCCCTTGCCGTGTTCTCCCCACAGCAGCCCGCCATAGCGAGCCGTCAGCTCGACCACTTCATCAGAGATTTGCTTCATCAGCATCTCTTGTTGAGGGTCACACATGTCCAGCGCTGGACGCACATGCAGCACACCCGCATCCACGTGGCCAAACATGCCGTAACTCAGGTTATGGCCGTCCAGCAGCGCACGGAACTCCACGATGTAGTCAGCCAGATGCTGCGGCGGAACACAGGTATCTTCCACAAACGGGATCGGCTTGGCGCGGCCTTTGGCATTGCCCAGCAGGCCGACCGCTTTTTTACGCATCGCGTAGATGCGCTCAATGCCGTCGAGATCGTCGCACAGCTGATAGCCAATCACGCCCGCCTGGCGATTGCTGATCAAGCCATCCAGTCGCTGACAAAGTGGCTCAAGCTGGCTGTCGATCAATGCCTTATCGTCACCGGCAAACTCGACAATATTCAGGCCGAGCATCTCCTGGTCGGGCACATCGGTAATCAACTCGCTAACCGAATGCCAGACGATATCTTCACGCGCCAGATTCAACACTTTTGAATCGACGGTTTCGACCGACAACGCTTTGGCTTCAACCATAAAAGGTGCACTGCGCAGTGCCGAGTCAAACGAGTCGTACTTGATATTCACCAGACGGCGAACTTTCGGGATCGGCGTGATATCCAGCCGCGCTTCGGTAATAAAGGCCAGCGTGCCTTCGGCGCCACACAGGATCCGCGTCAGGTCGACATGCTGAAGATCGTCGCTGACCACATGACGTAAATCGTAGCCGGTCAGAAAACGGTTCAGTTTCGGGAATTTATCAATGATGTTCTGGTGACGATCGCGGCAGCGTTCGAGAATGGTGCGGTAAATGCGGCCTTCATTACTCTGTTCTTTCGCCAACGTTTCAGCAAGCGCAACGGGAATACTGCGGGTGTCGAGAATATCGCCGCCCAGTAACACCGCTCTCAGGCCAGTCACGTGATCTGAGGTTTTGCCGTACACCAGCGATCCCTGCCCCGACGCATCGGTGTTGATCATCCCACCTAAGGTGGCGCGGTTGCTGGTTGAGAGTTCAGGTGAGAAAAAATAGCCAAAAGGTTTCAGGTAAGCATTGAGCTGATCTTTAATGACGCCAGCTTCAACCTTTACCCAGCCCTGTTCAACATTGATTTCAAGGATGCGGTTCATATGGCGGGACATGTCTACCACGATCCCCTGATTCAGGGATTGCCCGTTAGTGCCGGTTCCGCCGCCCCTGGGAGTAAACACCAGGCTGTGGAAGCGTTCTTCACCCGCCAGACGGGCGATAAGCGCCACATCGGCCGTGGAACGGGGGAAGAGAACCGCATCAGGAAGGAGCTGATAGATGCTGTTGTCGGTGGACATGGTAAGACGGTCGGCATAGCTGGTGGCGGTATCGCCGTTAAAACCCTGCTGCTCTAACGCCTGCAAAAAATTCAGCACCAGTTGAACGAGGCCTGGCGCCTGGGAAATCTGTGGGATCATTATCGGGTGACCAGAATGTTGGGTAAACGATTGCTATTGCTGACTCTGTTTTTATCACATTTTTTTATGACCTGTCGCGATCTCAACAATATAGCTGAAAAGAATCGCGTGCCGTTTCTGTCGAAAATGCGTTTAATGCATCATGCTAAGGGATGTTCGGGGAGACAAGGGGTCTTCCGGGAGTATCCCGTCTGTTTTTCTCGCTGAGGTTACCGTGTCAACCATAAAGAACGTGCAAAAAAAAGGCTGGGATTTGCCGCAAATCGTCTTCTCGCTGATGTTTATCATTTTGATGATTGTGGCCTGTTTTTGGGTGGTTCAGCCCTTCGTGCTGGGCTTTGCCTGGGCCAGTATGGTGGTGATTGCCACCTGGCCATTGATGATCAAACTGCAGGGCCTGCTGTGGGGCCGACGCTCGCTGGCGGTGATTGCCATGACGCTGCTGCTGATCCTGCTGTTTGTGCTGCCGGTATCGGTGCTGGTCAACAGCCTGATTGACAGCAGCGGGCCGGTGATCGCCTGGGCCTCTGCCGGGCACATTCAACTCCCCGACATGCACTGGATGAACAGCATTCCGCTGGTGGGCAGAAAGCTGTTTTCCGCGTATCACAACCTGGTGCAGGGCGGCGGCAGCGCGATGATGACCAAAGTGCAGCCTTATATCGGCCGCACCAGTGGCTTCCTGTTTGCGCAGGCCGGGCATTTCGGCCGCTTTATGATGCACCTCGGTCTGATGCTGCTGTTCAGCGTGTTGCTTTATGCCCGGGGTGAACAGGTGGGTCATGGCATCCGTCATTTCGCCTTCCGCCTGGCCTCGCGCCGTGGCGATGCGGCGGTATTGCTGGCCGGTCAGGCGATCCGCGCCGTGGCGCTGGGCGTAGTGGTCACCGCGCTGGTCCAGGGCTTGCTGGGCGGTATTGGTCTGGCGATATCAGGCATTCCTTATGCTACCGTGCTGACGGTAGTGATGATCCTCTCCTGCCTGGTTCAGCTGGGTCCGCTGGTGGTGTTAATCCCGGCGATTGTCTGGCTGTACTGGACAGGTGATACCACCTGGGGAACGGTGCTGCTGATCTGGAGTTGTGTGGTTGGCACGCTGGATAACGTGCTGCGACCAATGCTCATCCGCATGGGCGCGGATTTACCGATGATCCTGATCCTTTCAGGCGTGATTGGCGGACTGATTGCCTTTGGCATGATTGGCCTGTTTATCGGTCCGGTGGTGTTGGCCGTTTCTTATCGTCTGGTGTCGGTCTGGGTGCATGAAGCGCCGGCGCCGGAAGATGACCCGCTTGAAGTGGTTGAAGAACTGGCAGAGATCGAACACGAACACAGCGCAAAATAATCCTTCCTCTGCGGCCAGCTTGCCTGGCCGCTTTCGTAATTAAAAAAATGTGCGTCACGTCTTAATTCACTTTGATTAGGGTTTTTTACCAGAAAAGCGCATTTTTCACCCTTTTAGCTGATAACACCTGGTAATTGATTACCAGATATACAGTTTCCCAAACGATGTCACCCGGGATCTGTCACAAAAGGTTATGGGTTTTAAACTAATAAGAGGATTCTTAATGACTCCCCCTGCCCGGCTGAATAGTATGAATGACATGTTTATGATCAAACCGCTGATTTCTAAACAACCTTTTTCCCCTGAGTAAACTAAAGAATTGCTGTGTGTAGTCTTTGCCCATCCCATGTGATGGGCTTTTTTTTGCCTGTAGAAAAGCAAAAAGGCCAGATAAACTGGCCTTCGGGGTTATTACAGCGAAATCTGCTACTTTTTCGGTATTTCCGCCAGGCTTAACCAGGTCTGAACCACCGTATCTGGGTTAAGAGATAAACTGTCGATTCCCTCATCCATTAGCCACGCTGCAAAGTCTTCATGATCGGATGGACCTTGTCCGCAGATACCCACGTATTTCCCTTCTTTTTTCGCCGCGCGGATGGCCATTGAAAGCAAGGCTTTAACCGCTTCATCACGCTCGTCAAACAGTGCGGACACCACGCCGGAGTCTCTGTCCAGTCCCAGCGTCAGCTGAGTCATATCATTCGAGCCAATAGAGAAGCCGTCGAAGTATTGCAGGAACTGTTCAGCCAGCAGCGCATTGGACGGGATCTCGCACATCATGATTAGCTTGAGTCCATTCTCGCCGCGTTTCAGGCCCTGACGCTCTAACTCCTCAACAACGGCTTTAGCCTGCGCGACGGTACGAACGAACGGCACCATGATTTCAACGTTGGTCAGTCCCATATCGTTACGCACGCGTTTTACGGCTGCGCACTCCAGCGCGAAGCAGTCACGGAAGCTGTCTGCAACGTAGCGACCTGCACCACGGAAGCCGAGCATCGGGTTTTCCTCTTCCGGCTCGTAGCGCTCGCCGCCCACCAGGTTTGCGTATTCGTTGGTTTTAAAATCGGACAACCGTACGATGACGCGCTTCGGTGAGAAGGCGGCGCCCAGGGTGGAGATCCCTTCGGTCAGACGCGCAATATAGAACTCAACCGGATCGTCGAAGCCTTTCATCATCGAGCGGATTTGCTTCTGCAGTTCCGGCGTTTGCTGGTCAAACTCCAGCAGCGCTTTAGGGTGCACACCAATCATGCGGTTGATGATGAATTCCAGACGAGCGAGGCCCACGCCTTCATTTGGCAGGCAGGCAAAGTCGAAGGCACGATCGGGATTGCCGACGTTCATCATGATTTTCAGCGGCAGCTTCGGCAGTTCATCAACCTGTGAACTCTTCACTTCAAAGTCCAGCAGATCGTTATAGACGTAGCCGGTATCCCCTTCAGAACAGGAAACCGTGACCTTGTGGCCATCCTTAAGAATATCCGTCGCGTTGCCGCAACCGACCACCGCAGGAATACCCAGCTCACGGGCGATGATCGCCGCGTGGCAGGTACGTCCGCCACGGTTAGTGACAATCGCCGAGGCTTTTTTCATGATCGGTTCCCAATCCGGGTCGGTCATGTCGGTAACCAGCACGTCACCTTTCTCAATGCGGTTCATTTCGCTGATGTCGTGAATGACTTTGACTTCACCGGCACCGATGCGATGGCCGATTGCACGTCCTTCCACCACCACCGTACCTTTGCCCTGCAGCGTATAGCGCTCCATCACCTGGCCGTTGGAACGGACGGTTTCCGGACGTGCCTGCACGATAAACAGTTTGCCGGTGTGGCCATCCTTCGCCCACTCAATGTCCATCGGACGCTGATAGTGCTTCTCGATCAGCATTGCCTGGGTGGCTAAGGCTTCAATCTCTTCGCTGGTCAGGCTGAAGCGATCGCGCTCTTCTTCAGGCACATCTTCAATCCGCACCTGCTCACCGTGCTCTTGAGAGTCGGCATAAACCATGCGGATTTTTTTGGACCCCATGTTACGACGGACAATCGCCGGCCGACCGGCAGCCAGCGTCGGTTTGTGCACATAGAATTCGTCGGGGTTAACCGCGCCCTGCACCACCATTTCACCGAGGCCATAAGCCGCAGTGATAAATACCACCTGGTCGAAACCGGATTCGGTATCAATGGTGAACATCACGCCTGCAGAACCCAGATCTGAACGCACCATACGCTGAACACCGGCAGACAGCGCCACGCCACGATGGTCGTAGCCCTGATGCACGCGGTAAGAGATGGCGCGGTCGTTAAACAGGGAAGCATAAACATGCTTAATGGCAATCAGCACGGCATCGAAGCCCTGCACGTTAAGGAAGGTTTCCTGTTGGCCGGCGAAGGAGGCGTCCGGCATATCTTCTGCCGTGGCGGAAGAACGTACCGCGAACGAGGCTTCCGCATCATCGGAGGAGAGCTGCTCGTAGGCTTCACGCACGGCCTGTTCCAGCGCGGGCTGGAAAGGTGTTTCGACAATCCACTGGCGGATTTGCTTACCCGCTTTTCCCAGTTCATCAATATCATCAATATCGGTCTTATCCAGCAGATCGTAGATACGCTGATTGACGCCGCTTTGATCGAGGAACTGATTGAATGCATCTGAGGTCGTCGCAAAGCCGTTCGGTACTGAAACGCCGAGCGAGGACAAATTAGTAATCATTTCACCCAGGGAAGCATTTTTGCCACCCACCCGATCAACATCGTTCATGCCAAGCTGGTTATACCAGAGCACAAGCGGCAGTTCGCCTTTATTGGACATTGAAACAATCCTTTTAAGATTAATGAATAATATGAGGACAGAGTAGTGCGTTTTGAGCCTGGCACATTCCGGTGTTGGAAAGAAACTGTTGAATCGATCAAGCGGATTAAAAATGTCATTTTAAGAAAACTCCGCGCTGTTTTGCGGCGTTGCGCAACGGAGGGAATAAGATAAGTCTTTATCTTTCAGGCGCCTGCTCACAGTTTTCTCTTTATCAGAGTAAACGGGTTGCGCAACAAAACTTGATGAAGAATTAGAATGCTTTTTTAACTAAGGGCTATTTTTATGAATAATAAAAGGGAACGTCATTTCATAAATTGGCTTTTTTTCGCCTTAATCTCAGTTTATAAAAATAAAAAGTTCATATCATTAACTTATGGAGCGTTTATTTTATTTTGCAGGCAACATCACTATTTGCTTTCACAGGCTGGATTAATTTAGTCTGAAATGATGCACAGCGAACGGAGATAAAATGGACGTGAACAGCGAGAGAAGTGTTTTTTATATTTCAGATGGCACAGCGATTACGGCTGAAGTGCTTGGACATGCGGTGCTGTCCCAGTTTCCGGTTGGGATCAACAGCGTAACCCTGCCGTTTGTGGAGAATGTGCAGCGCGCGCAGGCGGTCAAGGCACAGATCAATGCCTTATACCTGAAAAGCGGCGTACGTCCTCTGGTGTTTATTTCTATCGTGACGCCGGAGGTCCGGGAAATCATTCTGCAGAGCGACGGTTTCTGTCAGGACATCGTCCAGTCACTGGTGGCGCCTTTGCAGCAGGAGTTGGGCATTGCGCCCGCGCCGGTCGCCAACCGTACCCACGGCCTGACGGCCAATAACCTGGGCAAATACGATGCCCGTATTGCCGCGATAGATTATACCCTGGCGCATGATGACGGGATTTCCCTGCGTGGGCTGGAAGATGCTCAGGTAATTTTACTGGGCGTTTCGCGCTGCGGTAAGACCCCAACCAGCCTTTACCTGGCGATGCAGTTTGGTATCCGCGCCGCCAACTATCCTTTTATCGCCGATGATATGGATAACCTGAAGTTGCCCCCTGCGTTGAAGCCTTTTCAGAATAAGTGTTTTGGGCTGACCATCGATCCGGAGCGTCTGGCCGCCATCCGTCAGGAACGGGCGGAAAACACCCATTACGCCTCGATGCGTCAGTGTCGCCTTGAAGTCGGCGAAGTTGAAGCGCTGTTCCGCACCACCCAAATTCGTTACCTCAACAGCACCAATTACTCGGTCGAAGAGATCGCCACCAAGATCCTCGACATCATGGGACTGACCCGCCGGATGTATTAATTAGTGATATTTATCGCGTTACGCCCGATTAGCGGGCGTTTGCGGTTGAAATCATCGCTGGTTGGTTTATTGTGATCGCCATCACTTCCCGGTACTCCTGCCGCTGCGAAGAAAAAAATTTAGAGATGGTTATGAACAAAACAGATGAACTGCGGACCGCGCGCATCGAGAGCCTGATTACGCCTGATGAACTGGCAAAACGGCACCCGATCACCCCGGCCATCGCAGCCAACGTCACCGACTCCCGTAAGCGTATTGCCCGTATTCTCTCCGGCGAAGATCCTCGTCTGCTGGTGGTGATTGGTCCGTGTTCCCTGCACGATCCCGAAGCGGCGGTCGATTACGCCCGCAGGCTGTGTGTACTGCGTGAGAAGCACCAGTCGCGCCTTGAAATCGTTATGCGCACCTATTTTGAGAAACCGCGTACCGTTGTCGGCTGGAAAGGATTGATTTCTGACCCGGATCTGGATGGCAGTTTCCGCGTGAATCACGGTCTGGAGATTGCCCGCAAACTGCTGCTGGACATCAATGCGTTAGGCATGCCGACCGCCACCGAGTTCCTCGATATGGTGGTTGGGCAGTTTATCGCTGACCTGATCAGCTGGGGTGCCATTGGGGCCCGCACCACTGAGAGCCAGATCCACCGCGAAATGGCGTCAGCTCTCTCCTGCCCGGTCGGGTTTAAAAATGGTACCGATGGCAATATTCAGATTGCCGTAGATGCGATCCGCGCCGCAAGAGCCAGCCATATGTTCCTGTCGCCGGACAAGCATGGTCAGATGACCATCTACCAGACCAGCGGCAATCCTTCCGGCCATGTCATTATGCGTGGCGGTAAACAGCCGAACTATCATGCGGAAGATATTGCAGCGGCCGCAGCCAGCCTGCGTGAGTTCAAACTGCCGGAGCAGCTGGTGATCGACTTTAGCCATGGCAACTGCCTGAAGCAGCATCGCCTGCAAAAAGAGGTGTCAACGTCGGTCGCACAGCAGATCCGTGAGGGCTCGCGGGCCATTGCCGGCGTGATGATTGAAAGCTTCCTGCAGGAGGGTACGCAGAAGGTTGAGTCCGGCAAACCGCTGGTGTACGGCCAGTCGATTACCGACCCGTGCCTGAACTGGGAAGACAGCGAAGCCGTGCTGGCGCATCTGGCTGCGGCGGTGGATGCTCGCTTCTGAGGGTAAAGCGTTAACTTCAGTGATGGGATGCAGCAACCCCGCTGCATCCCCTTTGCTCACCTGCGATCCCCACCTGCCAGTCGACATCGAAGATCACGGTAGGCCACGCAATCGCCACTAAAATCAGCTCGAACAGCTTACTTCAAGCTTTTTGCCCCAGTCTGGCGGGCGCTGCATCAAATCGGCAAATTCTGGCGCATCGGCATAAGGCTGGCTCAGCGCCTGGTGCAATCTGCTCAGCACGCTGATGTCATCCTTTTCGGCCTGCTCGATCGCCTGCTGTGCCAGGTAATTACGTAACACGATGGCGGGATTGGCCTGCTTCATCTGCTGCTGGCGATCTTCATCGCTACGCTCTTCTTCCAGCACACGCTGTCGCCAGATGTTGTACCAGCTGTCAAACGCCTCACGATCGATAAACTCGTCACGCAGCGGTGAAGTGGAACCCTGCTGTACCGAATCAGACAGCTGACGGAAGGTCCAGGTGTAGTCGCTACCCTCTTTGGTCATCAACGCCAGTAACCCGGTCAGGATATCGTTGTCATGCTTGCCCTGCGTGGTGAATCCAAGTTTGGCGCGCATCTGCTGGCCCCAGCAACGCATCAGCTCGGGCTCGTATTCTGCCAGCGCCTGCTTCAGCTGCTCGGTGGTCATCAGGCCCGACAGCGCATGAGCCAGGCGATTCAGGTTCCACAAGCCCACCACCGGCTGATTTTCAAAGCTATAACGCCCCTGGTAATCTGAATGATTACAGATAAAGTCAGGCTTGTAGTCATCAAGGAATCCGTAAGGACCGTAATCCAGCGTCAGGCCGAGAATCGACATATTGTCGGTATTCATCACGCCGTGAGCGAAGCCCACGCTTTGCCAGTGAGCAATCAGGCGCGCGGTTCTGCGGACGACGTCAGTAAACCACAACCGATAGCGATCCTCTTCGTCCTGCCACTGTGGCCAGTGATGGCGGATGGCATAATCGGCGAGTTCGCGGACTTTTTCCGGCTGCTGATTATAAAAGAAGTGTTCGAAGTGACCAAAACGCAAATGGCTTTCCGCCACGCGCAGCAACATCGCCCCGCGCTCCGTGGTTTCACGGTAAACGGGCTCATCGCTGGTCACCACAGTTAACGCGCGGGAAGTGGGGACGCCAAGATGATACATCGCTTCAGAAGCCAGGAACTCGCGCAGAGAGGAACGCAAAACGGCCCGGCCATCTCCCATACGGGAATAAGGCGTTAAGCCCGCCCCTTTCAGGTGCCAGTCCATTTTACGGCCATCCTCCAGCCGTTGCTCACCCAGCAAAATCCCTCTTCCGTCGCCTAACTGACCGGCCCAGACGCCAAACTGATGGCCACTGTATACCTGCGCCAAAGGCTGCATGCCCGGCAGCAGAGACTCGCCGCTCCAGATACCAATTTTATCCGCAGCAAACCAGCTGTCATCAAGCCCCAGCTCAGCGGCAAGCCCGGCACTGTGATAAAGCAGACGTGGATTTTTTAACGGCGTGGGCGTGAGCGCGGTGTAAAACCCCTCAAGCTCCTGATGCCAGGTGTTAGTAAACTGCATGAGATCCCCTTGCGATATGCCCGTGCGGTCGCGACCGGACCGCAGGCAAACTATCGGTTAGTGTAAACCGCCTCGCAGCAGCTTAACACGGATACAGAAAGGGGTTATTAATGCGGCAGGCCCTGCAACTCTTTAGGAGGATGAATCAATGACGAGAGGGCGTCTTCGCCAACGGGCGAAAATAGTGCGCTTTGTATTCCGTCAAACTGGAAATGGCTGATCTTTTCCAGACCGGATAAATCATCAATTCCCTGAACGATTATCTGATGGCAGTGCGGTTTGATATGATCCAACACTGTACTTATAAATGGTTTAAAAGAGAGCTTGTTGATATTGTGTTTAATAAAGCCTTTGTCGAGTTTGATGCGGTAGAACAGATCGTCATACACCGCTTTCGACGGCGCTTTACCGGATCCGTAATTTTCCAGACTTAAGTCAAATCGCTCACTTAAAGCCATTAATTCCGGATGGTCTTTACCCAGTTTTAAATTCGGGAAGCTTTCATTAATTTCAAGCTCAAGCCATTCCAGCGCATCCAACTTTTTCGCCAGAAAATCACTATCAAGGATCGCCTGTGAGGTGATGTCATCAATTTTCAGCGTCACCTTCACACCCTGCTGGCGAAAGAAGTCGTGATGTTTTTCAATGCTGGCTATCTGGCTTTGCAACAGAAGAATACGTTGTTCGCTGTCCATTTGCGGCAGCAACAT
Source organism: Erwinia sp. QL-Z3 (assembly GCF_004551645.1). Classification (NCBI taxonomy): domain Bacteria; kingdom Pseudomonadati; phylum Pseudomonadota; class Gammaproteobacteria; order Enterobacterales; family Erwiniaceae; genus Erwinia; species Erwinia sp. QL-Z3. The sequence continues at coordinate 3,450,970 of NZ_CP037950.1, read as the reverse complement.
TTCTTGCGGCATGACGACATTGGCTGTGGTATGGGAAAAATGCGTCAGCAATTCGACAGCGATTAAAAGGCCGTCAAAGCTGTAAACTGGGTAGAATGCTGTGTAACTTTTATAATCCGCTTCCAGATGGATTTTCATTTTATTCAGCCATGATGAAGTGCCAATTCGTGCACCCTGCTTCACCGCTAATGGCAATTAACAGTGCCAATATTAAGTGAGATTGTCGCATAAAAAGCAAAATAGACAGGGTGAGGCCCGTTGCGAAACAGTAAACTATCACACAATTGATAAGAAAGATGCTGAGCAGTTTATCGGTTCACTGGTGTTTAAGCACCAACTTGTCATTAACTTCAACATCTCTTTACTAAAATTTGACGTAATGCTGACATAAAAAGAGACTTAAGGGAAATTGAATTATTTTATCCCGGGTGGGCAATGCGTTATTTAATATCATCCCATAAATCAAATGACGAATAAATGAGCTTTATCTGTAATTGCTTAGCACGCTAAATATAAGGCGGATCAAATTCGTCTTGCCTGCCAGAACACTTTTTTCCAGTAAACGTTATTTAAAGAAGAACGAATCACACCCTGGCTGGTTGAAGCATGAATAAATTGATCGTCGGTATCGTAGATCCCTACATGCAGACCATTTTCGCCACTGCCCGTTTTAAAAAAGACCAGATCGCCTGGCAGCAATTCATCTTTGCTAATGCGGGTGCCGATATCGGTTTGTGCCACCGTCGTGCGGGGAAGTTGCAGATCGAAACGATCGCGGAAGGTCAGATAGACAAAGCCCGAGCAGTCAACGCCACCCCTTCCCATGCCGCCATAGCGATAGGGCGTGCCGTGCCACTGGCTAAGCTGCTCATTCAGTTGGGCAATCACCGTAATTGAATCGGACAAACGCCCATTGGGTGGCGGTGCATGGCGACTACAGCCCGCAAGAATAACGACGATCAGCAACAGCCAGTAGCGCATAACGGAGATCCTTCTGAGATGACGACTTACTCTACCTGCAAACGGGGTTTTCAGACAACAATGTCCGGCTAATCAGAGGAATGTGGTGAGGATTTGGTGATTTTCCACACTCAGTCGCCGGAACGGCACGTCAAAGACCTTGCTCAGCCCTTCGGGTTGCAGAACCTCATCAACGGTGCCCTGCTGAACCAGCGCCCCCTGTTTCATCAACCAGACGCGGTGAGCGTGGTGCAAACTGTGGTTGATATCGTGCCCGCTCATGATAACCGTCAGCCCCTGCGCCACGCAGCTGGCCAGATAACCATCAAACGCGGCCTGCTGAGCCAGGTCCAGCCCGGTCAGCGGCTCATCAAGCAGCAGGAGTTTGCCGTCGGGCTGAGACATCTGAAATAACACCGCGGCCAGGCGAACGCGCTGCCATTCCCCTCCCGACAGTTGGCTCAGCGGTCTGGCCAGTTTATCCACCAGCTGGAAGGTCTGGCAGAGCGCCATCAGTGCCGCCTCATCGGTTACCGCATTGTGCAGCGTGAGGTAGTGCCAGACCGGCATTCTGCCAGCGGGCACCTGCTGTTGTGCCAGATACGCCCGCGTTCGTGCCAGCGCACTGTGACGCCAGGCTTGCAAAGGCTGCCCCGATAGCAAAATGGTCCCTTCTCCGGGCAGCATACCGGCCAGACAGGCCAACAGAGAGCTTTTACCGGCGCCATTCGGCCCCAGCAGATGGATAAGCTCTCCGGCGTTCACCTCAGCGTTAAATGGCGCAAGGCGCTGCTTAATGGCAACACCCTCACACTGCAACAGCATTTATTTTGCCAAAGCCTGTTTAATCGCACTCTCAATCAGCGGATCGGCGGGTTCCATATCCGGCGAGAAGCGCTGGATCACCGTGCCGTCGCGACCGATCAGGAACTTCTCGAAATTCCACAGGATGTCGCCAGGCTCTTTCGGCGCACGGCCTTTGCTGGACATGCGCTCGAGGAAACCACTGTTATCGGGTGCGCTGGCCGTAGGCTGCGCCGCCACCAGCTGTTGATACAGTGGATGACGATCCGGGCCATTGACCTCGATTTTGCTAAACATCGGGAAGGTCACGCCATAGGTGGTGCTACAGAAGGTTTTGATCTCTTCTGCGCTGCCAGGTTCCTGACCGAGGAATGCATTGCACGGGAAGCCCAGCACCGAAAAGCCTTTCTCCTGCCAGTTTTTCTGTAAGGCTTCTAACTGCTCGTACTGAGGGGTCAGCCCGCATTTGGATGCCACGTTCACCACTAACAGTACGTCGCCCTGCCAGTTCGCCAGAGAAGTCTGTTCGCCATCCAGCGTTTCCAGTTTTGTGTCGAAAATAGTCATCGAGTGTTCCTGTTCAGTAGAGAGTGAAAAAAGGAGGCCGCTATGGCCGGTTGCGTAACAGTAACCAGATAAAGACCGGAGCGCCGAGCGTTGCCGTCACCACCCCAATCGGTAATTCTGCCGAAGACATGGCGACTCTGGCCAGCACATCAGCGGCCAGTAATATCGCCCCACCAGCCAGCGCACAGGCAGGCAACAGCATACGATGATCGTTGATGCCATTGAGGCGCAGGATGTGCGGGATAACCAGCCCAATGAAGCCAATCGCGCCCGCCAGCGCCACGCTGACACCGGTGAGCCAGCCGATGCTCAACACCAGCAGATTGCGCCACATCAGTAAAGGCAGGCCTAACTGCCTGGCAGAAATTTCGCCCAGCGCAATCAGGTTCATCACCCGCCACAATGAGCAGAGCCAGATCAGCACCGGCAGCAACGCCAGCATTAACCAGCGATAACGCCAGTCTACGCCACTGAAACCGCCCATCATCCAGTACATCAACTGCCGTAAATCGAGATCGGTACTGAAATAGACTGCCCAGGTCATCACCGCACTGCAGATGATCCCCAGCGCCACGCCCGCCAGTAGCAGGCGGCTATTAGAAAGATGCTGACGAGAAAACCTGAGTAAGATAAGCGTGACCACCAGTGCGCCGAAGATGGCACACAGGCTGATTTGCCAGAGCCCGGCAGCACCGGCAAAAATACACAGCACCAGCCCAACCCCTGCCCCGTTAGAAACGCCTAACAGACCGGGTTCGGCCAGCGGATTTTCAAACAGCGCCTGCATCACCGCGCCCGCAACGGCGAGCGAGGCGCCCACCAGCAATACCGCCACCGTTCTTGGCAGACGCAGTTGCCAGACATACAGCGAATTATCCGGCATAAACCAGTCGACAGGCATCAACCAGCGATCGCCGGCTGACAAACTCAGCATTATCATCAGCAGGCTAAAGACCAACAAACCTGCCAGCCAGCGCCGCTGGTGCTGCCGGGCGCTTTTCATGTGTTCAGAAAGCAGCGTCATGGTTCACTTCATATGAAAAAGGCCGCATAAGCGGCCTTTTTGACTAGCAGAAATCAGTCTTCTTTCGGTGTTGCGTTCTCGACCCGGCTTTTCAGCTTCTGACCAGGACGGAAGGTAACCACACGACGCGCCGTGATTGGAATATCTTCACCAGTCTTGGGGTTTCGTCCCGGACGTTGGTTTTTGTCGCGAAGGTCGAAGTTGCCAAATCCTGACAGTTTCACCTGTTCACCGTTTTCCAAAGCACGACGTACTTCTTCAAAAAACAGTTCAACCAGCTCTTTGGCATCCCGTTTGCTAAGCCCCAGCTTCTCAAACAGGTATTCAGACATCTCAGCTTTTGTAAGCGCCATAGGTTCAATCCCTCAAGGATGCTTGGAATCGCTCTTTCAGTGCCTCTACGCATTTTGCAACGGTAGCGGCAATCTCATCTTCTTCGAGTGTCCGGGCGGTATCTTGCAAAATCAGGCTGATAGCGAGGCTCTTAAAACCTTCATTTACGCCCTTACCGCGGTACACGTCAAACAAGTTTACGCCAACTACCTGATTTACGCCAACTTTCTTACACTCTGTGATGATATCTGCTGCAGGGACGTTTTCAGCCACTACAACGGCGATGTCGCGACGGTTTGCCGGGAAACGGGAAATGCCGCTCGCATCAGGCAGGACGCGGTCTGACACCTTGTCCCACTCCAGTTCAAACACCACAGTACGGCCGTTAAGATCCAGTTTCCGTTCAAGTTCTGGATGCACCACACCGATAAATCCGATGCGATCGCCGCGTAAATAAATTGCTGCGCTCTGTCCCGGGTGCAAAGCAGGATTTGCTTCAGCGCGGAACTGAATCTCAGACAATTTACCGGTAAGTTCGAGGACGGACTCCAAATCACCTTTCAAATCATAGAAGTCAACTGCCTGACGCGCCAGATCCCAATGCTCTTCATTACGCGTACCGCTGATCACACCGGCCAGCATAACATCCTGACGAATGCCAAGGTTTGCCTGAGTATCAGGCACAAAGCGTAGGCCGCTTTCAAACAGACGCACACGGCTTTGCTGACGATTCTGGTTATACACCACCGCAGATAGCAGGCCCGTCCACAGCGAAAGACGCATCGCCGACATTTCAACCGAGATTGGGCTTGGCAGCACCAGATTCTCTTCGCCCGGGTGCAGCAACGCCTGGATCTTAGGATCGACGAAGCTGTAAGTGATCGCTTCCTGATACCCTTTATCGACCAGCATCGATTTCACGCGCTTGAGCGACAGATTCGCTTCGCGGTGCTTAGTCATAATCAGGCCGGCCTGCACCGGCACGTCTGGAATGTTGTTATAGCCATACACGCGAGCCACTTCTTCGACCAGGTCTTCTTCGATTTCCATATCGAAACGCCAGCCCGGCGCGACCGCCTGCCAGAAACCCTCACCTTCGGTCACTTCACAGCCCAGACGACGCAGAATGTCGCTGACTTGATCATCAGATACAACGTGGCCAATCAGACGGTCCAGCTTTTCACGGCGCAGCGTGATGGTGGCACGCTTTGGCAACGTCTCTTCATTGGTGACATCGATAACCGGGCCAGCTTCGCCGCCGCAGATGTCCAGCAACAGACGCGTTGCGCGCTCCATCGCCTTGAACTGCAGTTGCGGATCAACGCCACGCTCATAACGGTGTGAGGCGTCAGTATGCAAACCGTAGCTACGCGCACGTCCGGTGATGGAGAGCGGGTTGAAGAACGCGCACTCGAACAGCACATTGCGGGTCTCTTCGTTCACACCTGAGTGTTCACCACCGAAGATGCCACCCATGGCCAACGCTTTCTGATGATCGGCAATCACCAGCGTGTCCGCTTTGAGTTTGGTCTCGGTACCGTCCAGCAGAGTCAGCAGTTCACTCTCTTCTGCCAACCGCACCACGATACCGCCTTCGAGACGATCGAGGTCGAAAGCATGCATCGGCTGGCCCAGTTCAAGCAGCACAAAGTTAGTGATGTCGACAACCGGATCGATAGAGCGGATGCCACAACGACGCAGCTTCTCTTTCATCCCCAGCGGCGTTGCCGCCTTAACGTTAATGCCTTTCACCACCCGGCCCAGGTAACGCGGGCAGGCTTCTTTCGCGTCAACACGGATTGGGAAGGTATCCTGGACTGTTGCTACCACCGGTGAGATGTCTGGCTCAGTCAGGGTCATTTTGTTCAGTACGGCCACATCACGTGCCACACCAATAATGCCCAGGCAGTCCGCACGGTTCGGCGTGACGCTGATTTCAATGGTGCTGTCATCAAGCTTCAGGAACTCACGGATGTCCGTTCCAACCGCCGCATCCAGCGGCAGCTCAATAATCCCGTCATGATCGTCGGAAATACCCAGCTCAGAGAAGGAGCACAGCATCCCTTCTGAAGGTTCGCCGCGCAGCTTGGCTGCTTTAATTTTAAAATCACCTGGCAGCACGGCACCGACCGTCGCTACGGCGACTTTCAGTCCCTGACGGCAGTTAGGCGCGCCACAGACGATATCCAGCAGGCGATCGCCGCCCACATTAATTTTAGTGACGCGCAGTTTATCTGCGTTTGGGTGCTGGCCACATTCCACCACTTCACCCACCACCACGCCATGAAACGCCCCGGCGACAGCTTCAACGCCATCCACTTCCAGGCCTGCCATGGTGATCTGTTCTGACAGTGCTGCACTATCAATAGCCGGGTTAACCCACTCACGTAACCAGAGTTCGCTGAATTTCATTGGTTTGACCCGCCCTTATTTAAACTGTTTGAGGAAACGTAAATCATTTTCGAAGAAGGCGCGTAAATCGGTCACGCCATAGCGCAACATGGTAAGACGCTCCATACCCATCCCGAACGCAAAGCCAGAGTAAACTTCTGGATCGATGCCGACGTTTCGCAGAACGTTAGGGTGAACCATGCCGCAGCCCAGCACTTCCAGCCACTTGCCGTTTTTACCCATCACATCCACTTCGGCAGACGGTTCGGTAAACGGGAAGTAAGAAGGACGGAAGCGAACCTGCAAATCTTCTTCGAAGAAGTTGTTCAGGAAATCGTGCAGCGTGCCTTTCAGGTTGGTAAAGCTGATGTTTTTATCAACGATCAGCCCTTCCATCTGATGGAACATTGGCGTGTGGGTCTGGTCGTAATCGTTACGGTAGACACGGCCCGGGGCGATGATACGGATTGGCGGCTGCTGGTTCTTCATGGTGCGGATCTGCACGCCAGATGTCTGGGTACGCAGCAGGCGAGTCGCATCAAACCAGAAGGTATCGTGATCGGCACGTGCCGGGTGATGGCCAGGAATATTCAGCGCATCAAAGTTATGGTAGTCATCTTCGATTTCCGGGCCCGTTTCCACGGCAAAGCCCAGTTCACCAAAGAAGGTTTCGATACGATCGATGGTACGGGTTACCGGGTGCAGGCCACCGTTCTCGATACGACGGCCAGGCAGTGAGACATCAATGGTCTCTTCTGCCAGACGCGCATTTAGCGCAGCCGACTCCAGCGAGTCTTTACGCATGTTCAGCGCTTCCTGAACCTGCTGCTTGGCTTCGTTGATAACCGCGCCGGCTGCCGGGCGATCTTCCGCAGGCAGTTCACGCAATGTTGTCATCTGCAGCGTCAGATGTCCTTTTTTCCCCAGATATTCAACGCGTACCGTATCTAACGCGGCAACATCGTGAGCATCAGCGATGGCCGCTTTCGCGTTAACCACCAGTTCTGCGAGATGTGACATGCTTTCCTCTTCTTCCAGCCGCCGTGGCCGGTCTGTTTTTTTATGTGGACGAGCATTCGTCCGTTATCAGCTACGCCAGAAACAAAAAAGCCTCCACGGGGGAGGCTTTAAGCGCGATTTTTCGTTTCTTTTCTTTGCGCACAAGCCCCGATATTCAGGTGCTAAAGTAAAAAAAGAAACGGAAAATAGCAGCATTCATGCTTGCGATACCTTGTACAGAAAGAACGGGTGGTGCTTCAGTGAACAAAAAATAAAAGAGGGAGACAAGCTCCCTCTTCCACCTGACTTACGCCAGAGCTGTTTTCGCTTTCTCAACCAGTGCCGTGAAGGTCACTTTGTCGAAGACTGCGATGTCAGCCAGAATCTTACGGTCGATTTCAATAGAAGCCTTTTTCAGACCATTAATGAAACGGCTGTAAGACATTCCGTTAGTGCGTGCCGCTGCGTTGATACGCGCGATCCACAGCTGACGGAACTGACGCTTCCGCTGACGACGGTCACGGTAAGCATACTGACCAGCTTTGATAACAGCCTGGAAGGCAACGCGGTAAACACGTGAACGTGCACCGTAATAGCCTTTAGCTTGTTTTAAGATTTTTTTGTGACGTGCGCGAGCAACTACACCACGTTTTACACGAGCCATTTAGCTCTCCTGTTTAATATTCTGTTAAAAAAAAATAGACTTATGCGTACGGCAGGCAGGCAATAACCAGACCCAGATCGCCTTTAGAAACCATGCCTTTCGGGCGCAGGTGACGTTTACGCTTAGTAGATTTTTTAGTCAGAATATGACGCAGGTTAGCGTGTTTACGCTTGAAGCCACCAGAGGCGGTCTTCTTGAAGCGCTTGGCCGCGCCACGTACAGTTTTAATCTTTGGCATTTAAAAACATCCACTTCGCATTGTTAATAAAATGAATCAGACAGGCGAATAAAAGTCCGGGCCGAAGCCCGGACTTCGATTACTTTATGGCCTACTGCTTCTTCTTCGGAGCCAGCACCATGATCATCTGACGACCCTCGATCTTCGAAGGGAAGGATTCGACGATAGCCAAATCGATGTCTTCACACAGATCTTTACGGACGCGGTTAAGCACTTCCATGCCGATCTGCTGGTGCGCCATCTCACGTCCACGGAATCGCAGCGTGATTTTGGCTTTGTCGCCCTCTTCGAGAAAGCGAATCAGGTTGCGTAGTTTTACCTGATAGTCGCCATCATCGGTACCAGGACGGAATTTGATTTCCTTAACCTGGATAACTTTTTGCTTCTTCTTCTGTTCTTTAGAAGATTTGCTTTTTTCGTAAAGGAATTTGCCGTAATCCATGATACGGCAAACGGGCGGCTCGGCGTTAGGGCTGATTTCAACTAAATCAACACCTGCTTCCTCAGCTTTTTCCAAAGCCTCATTCAGACTGACAATACCAATCTGCTCGCCATCGACGCCAGTCAGTCGTACTTCTGTGGCGCGGATTTCTCTGTTAATGCGATTAGGACGCGCCGGTTGAACTCGTTTTCCGCCTTTAATACTTTATTCCTCCAATTGATGAAGATTGCGACTGCGAATTTCGTCTTGCAGCTTCGCGATCACTTCGTTTACGTCCATGCTACCCAGGTCTTTACCACGGCGGGTGCGAACGGCAACTTTGCCAGATTCCACCTCTTTATCACCACAGACCAACATATACGGGACACGTCGTAAAGTATGCTCACGGATTTTAAAGCCAATCTTCTCGTTTCTCAAGTCCGCTTTTGCACGAATGCCCGCATTCTGCAGTTTTCGGGTCAATTCTGCAACATATTCGGACTGGCCATCGGTGATATTCATCACCACAACTTGTACTGGAGCCAACCAGGTCGGGAAGAACCCGGCATACTCTTCGGTCAAAATACCGATAAAGCGCTCCACTGAACCCAGAATTGCACGGTGGATCATCACCGGCACCTGACGCTCATTATTTTCCCCAATATATGAGGCACTCAGACGGCTCGGCAATGAGAAGTCGAGCTGAACGGTACCACACTGCCATGCGCGATCCAGGCAGTCATGCAGGGTAAATTCAATCTTAGGACCGTAGAAAGCGCCCTCTCCCGGCTGATATTCGAACGGAATGTCGTTCTCTTTCAGCGCGGCAGCCAGATCGGCCTCGGCGCGATCCCACTGTTCTTCAGTACCGATGCGTTTTACCGGACGGGTAGACAGCTTCACCACGATTTTTTCAAATCCGAAGGTGCTGTACATGTCATACACCATGCGGATGCAGCTATTTACTTCAGTACGCACCTGCTCTTCTGTACAGAAGATATGGGCATCATCCTGAGTAAAGCCACGCACACGCATCAGACCGTGCAACGCGCCTGATGGCTCGTTACGGTGACAGCTACCGAACTCCGCCATACGTAACGGCAGGTCGCGGTATGATTTTAGACCCTGATTGAAAATCTGCACGTGGCCTGGGCAGTTCATTGGCTTGATGCAATATTCACGGTTCTCTGAAGAGGTGGTGAACATCGCTTCTTTGTAGTTTTCCCAATGCCCTGTTTTTTCCCACAGCACGCGGTCCATCATCAATGGGCCTTTCACTTCCTGATAGTCATACTCAGTCAGCTTGCTGCGCACAAAGACTTCCAGCTCGCGGAAGATGGTCCAGCCGTCATTGTGCCAGAACACCATGCCCGGCGCTTCTTCCTGCATGTGATACAGGTCAAGCTGCTTACCGATTTTACGGTGATCGCGCTTGGCCGCTTCTTCCAGACGCAGTAAATAGGCAGCCAGCTGCTTTTTATCTGCCCAGGCAGTGCCGTAAATGCGCTGCAACATTTTATTGTTGCTGTCGCCACGCCAGTAAGCACCAGAAATTTTCTGCAGCTTAAAGTGGTGGCAGAAACGCATATTCGGCACGTGCGGACCACGGCACATATCGACATATTCTTCATGATGATACAGACCAGGCTGGTCATCATGGCTGATGTTTTCATCAAGAATGGTGATTTTGTACGTTTCGCCACGTGCAGCAAACGCATCACGCGCTTCCTGCCAGCTCACTTTCTTCTTGATGACATCGTAATTGGTTTCAGCCAGCTGGTGCATACGCTTTTCCAGCTGCTCAATGTCTTCCTGGGTCAGGGTACGGTCGATATCAACATCGTAATAGAAGCCGTTGTCGATTACTGGACCAATAGCCATCTTGGTGTCAGGCCACAGCTGTTTGATAGCGTGTCCCAGCAGGTGAGCACAAGAGTGACGAATGATCTCAAGACCGGCTTCATCTTTTGCGGTAATGATAGCGACATTGGCATCCTCGGTGATCGGATCAACCGCATCCACCAGTTCACCATTCACGCGGCCAGCAATACAGGCTTTCGCGAGGCCAGGACCGATGTCCTGAGCAATGTCCATCACGCTGACGGCGTGATCAAAAGAACGCTGACTTCCATCAGGAAGAGTAATAACGGGCATTTTACATCCTTAATTGCAGTGGTAACCCATACGCAAGGCTACATACAAAAGTAGTATTTAATTTGTACATCAAGGACTTTGCACTTGAAACCCACTCACATTTGTCGGTTTGGTACAGAGTCTGGTACACATATTCAAAAGTGTCTGTTTAACAAAAACTTCTGAGGGACGAACATCTTACACGCTATGCATCCTACGTCAAAGTATGAACACCGTGAGTTCTTGTCGGATAAGTAAAAGATGGGGACGAAAAGAAGAATGACAACAGGTAAGCGGAGGAAGAGCTTGAAGGTTTAAAGATTCGGGCCGATGAACTCGGCCCGGAACGCATTACATCGCGTAGGACAACATGATGGTGGTCTTGGTGTCGGTTTTGTCTGGAGCAGAATCAGGTGGGTTCTGGTTCCAGGTCACGTTGTAGGCCAGCTTCAACGAGAAGGACTGGTTGATAGCAACCTGCAGACCGGTTTCGGAGTTGACTGTCGTATCGTCACTACCCAACACGGAAACACCCTGAATGAACTTGGTGGTATCGGTCAGCTGCCACTGGTAGCTCAACGCACCGTATGCCAGCGCGGTGGTATCGTGGCCACCGTCATGATAATCGTCATAACGCACGCCCGGACCGGCTTCCACACGCAGCGAGTGCACCGGGCCGTTCAACAGCTGACGACCATAACCTGCCGCCAGGAATGAACGACCGTCGTAACCGTTGAAACGGTCGCTGAGCCAGCTAGCCTGACCGAACAGGTAGTCATAGCTGTTCATGTTGTAACGTGTACGGCCACCAACCTGGTACGTTTCTGAAGAACGCTCGTCGTTAGACGATGTATTGCTGGCGTTGCCCCACAGGCTGTAAGCGGTATTTGGCTGATACCAGGTCATGTTGGTATTGGCGGTCAGCGAGGAGCTGGTGGTGTTACCGGTTTGTGCCAGGTAACCCGCCGACGCACTCCCATCAAAATCCTTCTTTGCCGTGGAAGGGTCATCCATGACCGTAAAGACGTTGTTGTCTGCCAGAGCTTGATGGCAAATAGCTCCCCCGGAGAGCAAAAGAACTACAGACAGCTTGTTAAGCGCTTTCATTAAGTGTGACCCATACGACAGTTTAAAAAAGAGTGAGTCTGAAGGGTTTTGCAGGACGATCAATGCCTTTTACTGTAAGAAACGTAACATTTTATGAAATCGCTCTTTTTACCTGGCGCATTGGCAAATTCAGACTCTGAATGAGAGGATTCTCATTAACGCGGCGAAGTATAATGGTTATTTAGGCATTATCCAGCATTGAGTAAATGAGATTTTTCTTTGAAGGGGGCTTGAAAGATGTCATTTGGTGTCAAAACATCTCTCAATGTTAATAATGGCGTAGGGGTTTGTCCGCGCTAAAAGTAAATCAATAAAAAAGGACGACCGTTACGGATCGCCCTTTTCTCATCAGACCTACCTCAGGTATTCCTGAAAATCAGGTTGCCGGTGCCTGAGCACCCAACACGCCCTTCCCTAACGGCACTTTGGTGAAGCGAGTGACAATTTCTTTCCAGGTGTTAGCCGGGTCAAGTTCCGTAAACTGCTGCGGATAGATGAACTTCGCCAGGTACTCAAGTCCGACAATATTGTACGGATGGTTGTAGAAGTTGTGATACAGCCCGTAGAAGCGATGGTTGCTGATGGCGGATACCTCAGAGAAGCCGGGACGCTGCTTCATCTTATCGAAAGCCTGATCGACCTGCGCCTGCGTCACGTTGTAGCCGAATGGCACGGCCGCATTGTTTTTACTGGCCCACTGCGATCCAGAGACGATATAGACATCGGGTTTCATGGCGATTACTTTTTCCAGCGAAATATCGCCAGTGGCGCCCGGCAGCAGCCCGGAACCGATATTTTTGGCACCAACCGCCTCCACCATCGCACCCCAGCCCACATGGGCATGAGTAAAGCAGCAGGACTCAAGGCCACCCAAACCGGCTTTGGCTTCGATGAACACCTGCGGTTGCGGCTTAACGTCGCGGGTCTTATTAATGATGGCCTGATAATGCTGCTGATAAAAATCGGTATAGGCCTTCGCTTCGGACTCACGGTTCAGCGCCACGCCCAGTGACGTGATGCTTTTCGGGGTGTCGACAACCGGCTGCTCAAAGGTGTCAATAAACAGCACCGGGATGCCGAGCTGTTTCATTTTATCCAGCACGCCGCCCTGGCTCAGCGAAGGTTTAGAGCGCAGCTGGGCAATCATCAGGTCAGGATGTTCGGCGACCACACTTTCCAGATTCACCTCACCTTTGTCGCTGAAGCCCATATCGATGATCTTTTTGGCTTCCGGCCAATTCTTCTCCATCAACTCCCACGTCGGTGCATCACTTTTCTTCAGCAGGTTGTTCCAGGCAACCAGACGCTGGAAAGGATCGTCACGGTCCAGCAGCGCCAGCGTCAGAATATCGCGGCCATCCTGTAGCACGACCCGTTTCGGCTCCTGCTTCAGCGTAACCTGTTGGCCATCGCTGTCGGTAAGGGTCACCGGATAGGTGGTGGCAACGGCAGAGAAAGTGGCGGTGGAAAGCGCCAGCAATGAGGCAAGCAGGGAGAATTGAGGCTTCAGTAGCACGTCGGGCTCCGGAATGAACGTCAAAAGAAAGGGCCACAATAGTAATGATTATTACTTGCATTGGCAACATTCCCCCGGCCGGGATCCCCTTTCCTGCCGATGGGCTATGCTGAAAATCACGGATTAACAATGAGGTAAATTATGAGTGCTTCTGATATTGCGCAATACGTCGTGACCTTACGTTATCAGGAAGAAGGCCTTTCAGACGTTCTGGAACTTAATAGCGTGCTGACCAACGGCGGTTTCAGTACTTCGCTGACCGATGCGGATGGCACTTCCCATCAGCTGGGTACCAACAGCTTCGGCATTACCAGCCCGCAGGATAAAGAGAAGATCCGCGAACAAGCAGAAAAACTGGCTGAAGTGGCGTTAGGTCAGAAACCTGAGGTCGAGGTTCAGACCTTTGAAGCCTTTTTGCAGAACAATAAAAGCTAAGGTTGTGTAAAAAATGCGCCATGCTTTGCGCAGGCGCTGGTTTTGATTATTCTTTAAGCGCTATTATCCGTTAGTCCTGCAAGACACAGCGAAAAGAGGAAACCGCCATGTGGTCAGCCATTAGTCGTCTGTTGAGTGAGCAGTTAGGCGATGCTGAAATCAGCCAGCGTACGGAGTTACCGGGTGGCGACGTTCACCCGGCATGGCATATTCGTTATGGCGAGTATGATGTCTTTGTGAAGTGCAACAGCCGCGACATGCTGAATCTTTTTGCCTGGGAGGCCGATCAGCTGCAACTGCTGGCGCGCACCAAAACCGTTCGCGTACCGGCCGTCTATGGCGTCGGCAGCGATCGCGAAGTGAGTTTTTTGCTGCTGGAATACATTCCGCTACAACCGCTCGATCGGCACAGCGCCCACCAGCTGGGTCAGCAGCTGGCCCATCTGCATCAGTGGAGCGAGCAGGCGCAGTTCGGTCTCGACTATGACAACAACCTCACCACTTCCCCTCAGCCCAACAGCTGGCTTAAACGCTGGTCCATCTTCTTTGCTGAACAGCGTATTGGCTGGCAACTTCAGTTAGCCGCCGAAAAAGGCATTCAGTACGGCGATATCGAGCTGATTATCCGTTGCGCGCAAACCGCATTAGGGAGCCATCATCCTCAACCTTCTCTGCTTCATGGCGATCTCTGGCCTGCCAACTGTGGTGGCAGCAGCACTGGACCGTGGATCTTCGATCCTGCCTGCTATTGGGGCGACCGCGAGTGTGATTTAGCGATGCTGTCGTGGTATGCGGATTTGCCGTCGGAAATCTATCAAGGCTATGAATCCGTCTGGCCGCTGCCGGCAGATTACCTTCAGCGTCAGCCGGTGTATCAGCTCTATTATTTGCTTAACCGGGCGAATGTCTTTGGTGGGCACTGGTTTGGCGAGGCCCAGCAGGCGGTAGGTGCGCTGCTGGATGCCGATGAACAGGGCAAGAAAAATGCCCGCCCGGCCTGAAGTGTGCTTCAGGCCGGTCTGTCAGAAGATAAAGCCGAGCAGCTTAAGGACGAAGTAACCCGCCACCGCAATCACGATGGGTAAGATATACAGGGGGAAAAACTGCAGGAAAATCGTGTGACGTGGCACGATAATTTTCTCTTCCAACTGCTGGCGGCTGCGCCCTTCTGGCCCTTTCGCATTCTCCAGGATCACCTGATCCTCAATCCCTTCACGCAGATGGCGCGACTGTCGCCACATTCTGGCGCCGGAAGCCTGTAAGGCCAGCCCGACGAAGATCAGCCAGTAGACAATCCAGAAGGTGACGTTGCTGCCGTGATTAAAATCGGGCTGCGGTGAATTATTCCAGAACGCATTAAGAAACCCGGTGTTGAAGCGGATCATATCGATCATCACATGGGAGAAATCCTGCATCACCGCATTAATCCCTTCGCGCTTTTCCCGGCTCTTCTCGAGGAAGGTCATCAGTGAAATCAGCGTTGAAATGAGCGCCGGAATAAAAATAATCCAGCCAGCGACTCGCTTGAGGATCGCGACCCGGCCAGCTTGTTGATAAGTCATGCTTTCTCCTGACTAAGGTTTGAGGTGATAAGTTTACCTTCAGGTAGCGAAATGTGCCTGAAAAAAGTCGCCATGTCGCGTTAAAAGGGGAAGAACCGCCGCAAGCGGGACAATGTTGTCGGTGAAAGCTTCATGCTATGGTGAGGTAAATTTTCAAAAGGAGCCGCAAAATGTCATATTCCCGCCCCGTCCTTGCCGCCATCTTTGATATGGATGGCCTGCTTATTGATTCTGAACCGCTATGGGATCAGGCTGAGCTGGACGTGTTTTCCACGCTGAATATCGATTTGACCCGTCGGAATGAGTTGCCCGATACGCTGGGTTTGCGCATCGATCAGACCGTCAGAATGTGGCATGAAGCGCTGCCGTGGAGCGGCCCTTCACAGGAAGAAGTTACCCAGCGGATTATTGCCCGCGCGCTGCAGTTAGTCGAAGACAGCCGGCCTCTGCTGCCGGGCGTGGAGCAGGCATTAAAGCTGTGCAAAGCCGAGGGCTTGAAGATCGGCCTGGCGTCCGCTTCACCGCTGCATATGCTGAATCGCGTGCTGGAGATGTTCAATCTGCGCGACTACTTTGACGTGATTGCCTCTGCTGAAGCCCTGCCTTACAGCAAGCCGCACCCACAGGTTTACCTCGATGCCGCCGCCGGATTAGGAGTAGACCCGCTGAATTGCGTCACCTTAGAAGATTCGATTAACGGTATGGTGGCAACCAAAGCCGCCCGCATGCGTTCAATCGTTATCCCGGCGCAAGAACATGCTGATGATGCCCGCTGGTCGCTGGCGAACGTTAAGCTGGCTTCGCTTAGCGAACTCACCTCCGCGCACCTGCACGGCAGGTAATCCACACCCGGGGCCGGGTTTCTGCCCGCTCCGGTCTGATTTTTGGCCCGAAATCGCCCGCGCCACATCCTTCCTGCTGTTAACCCCTTCAATAACGTAAAAATAGTCATCTTTAGTTACAGGGTAACGTATAGTTTCTACTGTATATATCCCCTATACTGTATACATCGACAGTTCAGCAGCCAGGTGTTCCCATGACGGCCGAAGGCCATCTCATTTTTGCTATTGCCAGTGCCATCTTTGCCAAACGCGCCGACCTGACGCCGGAACTGGCTAACGGCGACTGGTGGCATATCGTGCCTGCGACACTGCTGACCTGCCTGCTGCCGGATATCGATCACCCCAAATCTACCCTGGGGCAACGCTTCAGATGGATTTCGCAACCTGTCGCGCGCGTGTTTGGACACCGCGGTTTTACCCATAGCCTGCTTGCGGTTCTGGGTGGCGTGGCGCTATTCCATTTGAAGGTCCCAACAGACTGGGTGATCCCCGCCGATGTCTTTCAGGGATTAGTACTGGGATATCTAAGCCATATCGCCGCCGATATGCTGACCCCTGCCGGCGTCCCTTTATTGTGGCCCTGCCGCTGGCGGTTTCGCCTGCCGCTGTTAAGGAGCCAGAAAGGCAATCAGTTAGAGCGCGCGTTATGCCTCGCACTGGTGGGTTACGCCATGTGGTTTCCGCAGGGAATGCCCCCCTTTGGTGCGTCCGGCTGGCCCGCGCAAATGGTTAATTCGGTGCAAAGCGGCATGAACCGGCTGATAAACTCGCAAAACGCCCATTAAACACCCAATTAAACGCAAATCGTTATAAGCCATATTTTTTGGATATATGGCAGCACCAGTTTGAGCTGATACCATTCACGCACGTGTCGTACTTGGTACGCGATAAAAATTATCTGAAGCTTACCGGCGTAGGGAATTACGCCATATTGACTGGAGAACTGGGGATGAACCTTCCATTACTCGCTAACCTGGCCGCGTTTGTTGCCCTGTTAGTGATCCTCGCCAAAACCGGCGGCGCCAACTGGAGCCTGTCGAAAAAAGTCCTGGTGGGACTGGTGCTCGGCGTGCTGTTTGGCCTGGGCCTGCACACTATTTATGGTTCTGACAGCCCGGTGCTGAAAGAGTCGATCAGCTGGATTAACATTGTCGGCAACGGCTATGTGCAACTGCTGCAAATGATTGTGATGCCGCTGGTCTTCGCCTCGATCCTGAGCGCGGTTGCCCGTCTGCATAATGCCTCGTCGTTGGGCAAAATCAGCGTACTGACCATTGGCGTGCTGCTGTTTACCACCGCCATCTCCGCGTTGGTAGGGGTGTTTGTGACCTGGCTGTTTGGTCTGAATGCCACCGGCCTGGTGCAAGGTGTGCAGGAAACCGCGCGTCTGGCTGCGTTGCAAAATAACTATGTAGGCAAGGTGGCTGACCTCTCCACGCCTCAACTGCTGCTCTCCTTTGTGCCGAAAAACCCGTTTGCTGATTTGACCGGCGCAAGCCCGACCTCAATTATCAGCGTGGTGATCTTTGCCGCCTTCCTCGGTGTTGCTGCTCTGCATCTGCTGCGCGACGACAAACCGAAAGGTGAACGCGTGCTGGCTGCCATTGACGTGCTGCAGGCATGGGTGATGAAGCTGGTGCGTTTGATCATGAAGCTCACCCCATTTGGTGTGCTGGCGCTGATGACCAAAGTGGTTGCCAGCTCCAACGTGAACGACATTATCAAGCTGGGCGGCTTCGTGGTGGCGTCTTACCTCGGTCTGGCGATCATGTTTGCGGTACACGCGCTGCTGCTGTCGGTGAATGGCGTGAATCCACGCCGCTTCTTCCGCAAAGTCTGGCCGGTGATCACCTTCGCCTTCACCAGCCGTTCCAGCGCCGCCACCATTCCGCTGAGCGTTGAAGCACAGACGCGTCGTCTTGGCATCCCGGAATCCATTGCCAGCTTCTCCGCCTCGTTCGGTGCCACCATTGGCCAGAATGGCTGTGCGGGACTCTACCCAACCATGCTGGCGGTAATGGTTGCACCAACCGTTGGCATCAATCCGTTTGATCCAATGTGGATTGCCACGCTGGTCGGCATCGTTACGCTGAGTTCAGCGGGTGTGGCCGGTGTTGGCGGCGGAGCGACCTTCGCGGCGCTGATTGTCCTGCCAACCATGGGCTTACCGGTGACGCTGGTCGCATTACTGATCTCCATTGAACCGCTGATTGATATGGGCCGCACGGCACTGAACGTCAACGGCTCGATGACCGCCGGTACGCTGACCAGCCAGTGGCTGAAGCAGACCGATAAAACGTTGTTAAATGCCGATGCAGATAACGACGTGGAACTGGCGCACCGTTAATCTCCACACGGGCTGGCACACTGCTGGCCCGTTCTGTTTTATCCCACCAAACATCCTGTCATGATTCCCCCGCCGCATATCCCTGCACTTTCCGGGCGTACCCGCGTCCCTGTTCTATAGTTACTGGAGTCTGAAACGACAATTGCAGGAGTAAGTGAGCATGTCGAAAGAAACCGATAACAAGGAACTGAGTCATAATGCGCCCTCTACCGGCCCCGATTCTGCGCGGCCAGGTATGGATTCACTGGCCCCTGAAGATGGTTCACACAAGCCGCTGGCTGAACCCACCGCGCCAGGCAAACAGCCTACGGCACCCGGCAGCCTGAAAGCACCTGATACCCATAACGCCAAGCTTGATTCGCTGGAGACCTTCCGTAAAGGAGGTGAAAACTTCCCGCTGACTACTAATCAGGGCACCCGCATCGCCGACGATCAAAACTCCCTGCGTGCCGGAACCCGTGGCCCAACGCTGTTGGAAGATTTTATCCTGCGCGAGAAAATCACCCATTTTGACCACGAACGGATCCCCGAGCGCATCGTCCACGCCCGTGGCTCGGCGGCTCACGGCTATTTTCAGCCCTACCGGGATATGAGCGAGATCACCAAAGCGGACTTCCTGCGCGACCCGGAGCGGATCACGCCGGTCTTTGTGCGTTTTTCTACCGTGCAGGGCGGTGCGGGATCGGCTGATACGGTAAGAGATATTCGTGGCTGGGCGACAAAGTTCTATACCGATGAAGGCGTGTTTGATTTAGTCGGTAACAACACACCGGTCTTCTTTATTCAGGATGCGCATAAATTCCCTGATTTTGTCCATGCGGTTAAACCTGAGCCCCACAATGAAATTCCGCAGGGACAAAGTGCCCACGACACCTTCTGGGATTATGTGTCGCTGCAACCTGAAACGCTGCATAACGTGATGTGGGCGATGTCCGATCGCGGCATTCCCCGCAGCTATCGCACCATGGAAGGGTTTGGTATCCACACCTTCCGCTTTATCAATGCCGAAGGGAAATCCACCTTCGTGCGTTTCCACTGGAAGCCCGTTGCCGGGAAGGCATCGCTACTGTGGGACGAGGCGCAAAAGCTGACCGGGCGCGATCCGGACTTCCACCGCCGCGACCTGTGGGAAGCGATTGAAGCCGGCGACTACCCGGAATATGAACTTGGCGTGCAGCTGATCGCCGAGGAGGATGAATTCAAATTTGACTTCGATATCCTTGATGCCACCAAGCTGATCCCGGAGGAGCTGGTGCCGGTGGAGCTGATTGGCAAGATGGTGCTCAACCGCAATCCTGATAACTTCTTTGCCGAAACCGAACAGGTGGCCTTCCATCCTGGCCACATTGTTCCCGGCATGGACTTCTCCAACGATCCGCTGCTGCAGGGCCGGCTGTTCTCCTATACCGATACGCAAATCAGTCGCCTTGGCGGGCCAAACTTCCATGAGATACCGATAAACCGCCCGGTTTGTCCTTATCACAACTTCCAGCGTCAGGGCATGCACCGGATGGACATTGATACCAACCCGGCGAACTACGAGCCGAATTCAATCAATGATAACTGGCCGCGCGAAACGCCCCCTTCACCGCACCGCGGCGGCTTCGAGAGCTATCAGGAGCGGATTGAAGGCCACAAAATCCGCGAGCGCAGCCCCTCATTTGGTGAGTATTACTCGCAGCCTCGCCTGTTCTGGAATAGCCAGACGCCGGTAGAGCAACAGCATATTGTGGATGCCTTCTCGTTTGAGCTCAGCAAGGTCGCGCGTGAATATATTCGCGAGCGGGTAGTGGATCATCTGGTGCATATCGATATTTCCCTGGCAAATGGTGTGGCCGAGCACCTGGGGATCTCCCTTTCCGAAGAGAAGATGCACACCGCGCCGCCGAAGGATGTAAACGGGCTGAAAAAGGACGCCAGCCTGAGTCTGTATGCCGTTCCCAATGGCACCATTAAAGGTCGTCAGGTTGCACTGCTAATGAGTGATGGTGTGATTGCGGCGGATACGCTGGCAATCCTGATGGAGCTTAAGCAACACGGGGTTCACGCCAAGCTGATTGCGCCCCATATGGGCCAGGTTCGGGCCGATGATGGCTCAGATTTGCCGATCGATGCCACCTTCAGCGGACTGCCGTCACTGACCTTTGATGCGGTGATCGTGCCGGATGGCAATATTGATGCGCTGCTGCTGAGTGGCGATGCGCGTTACTTCCTGCTGGAAGCCTATAAGCACCTGAAAGTGATCGGCCTGAGTGGCGATGCCCGGCGCTTCAAATCCCAGTTTGGTCTGGCTGACGATCAGCAGGAAGAAGGCATCATTGAAGACAGTAAAGCCGAAGGCGTGTTCATGAGCGAGTTCCTCGCAGCGATGGGTGCGCACCGCATCTGGTCACGCAGTCAAAAAGCGTTGAGCGTACCGGCTTAACGATCGGGAAGTTGCGGTATTAGCTGAGGTTTTAGTCAACACAACGTCGTGATATGACAGGCTTGATGGAGGAAGCGTTAAGGAAGTGTTAAGCACTGTTAACAAGCCACAATAGCGGCCCACTTGCTCTTGCGTTTTGACTGGCGCGGCGTAATGTTAGCGTCAGTCAGAACCAGGAGGATCCTTATGAAAAAGGTGATGAGTGCACTGTTAGTTGTAACGTTGTTGTCGCCTGCGCTGGCCTTTGCCCACCCAGGTGGCTGGGGACCGGGCCCAGGTCCTGACTGGCATGGCGATCCAGGACATGGATGGCACGGTGGCCACGGGCCGGACCACCTCTCTTTCCTGCCAGAAGCGGCAGCTGCGGTGTTGATCGGCGGCCTGACCTATTACGCGTTGAACGGTAACTACTATCAGCGGCAGAACGACAACACCTATGTGGTGGTGCAGCCTCCGATTGAGCGCGTCAGCGGCGATATGCGCTCACTGGATTACAACGGCGAACGTTTTTATGTGCAGGATGGCCACTACTACCGTCGCGACATCGACGGTCGTTATCTCGAAGTGCCTCGCCCGCCGGGCCTGTAACTTGCAAAAAAAAACGGTCACCCGAAGGTGACCGTTTTTCATTAAGCGGGTGCGATTACTGAGCCGCTTGCGGATCGGTATCGTACTCTTTACAGCTCTGGAAGCCATAGTTCATCACACGGCCAGTATCACTGTAGCTGACGAAGTAAGTCTGGATTTTGCCATCACGCTCGCCGAGCACATAGCTCTGGCAAGTACCACGGGCATGGACCATGGTGATTTCGGTAGAAGGAGGACCGGCAATATCACGAACCTGCTGGCGGGTCATTCCTTTCTTCACGTCCTGAACAACCGGTTTGGTCACGTAGCTTTCTGCACGGTCATAGGCCGAACAACCAGACAACACGGCCAGAGCCACCGCAGCACCAATAAATCCCGTTACTTTATTCATGTTTTTATTCCTCGTTTATTTTCCATGTGAGGATAAGCCTGGTACATAAACGCTGATTTATCAACTTTATGGCAGCAAATTGCCCAAAACACTTCGCCACCGAACCTCCGCAAGCCTATAATGCCGGCGTTGAGAATGAACGTTCGCTCTCACCCCGCTATCCCGCAGGTTTTCGCTCACCCGCGAACCGCTTACCGGCTTGAGGTCATGATGAGTACCCCAAATGAAGCCCGCGATGCCCGCCATCGTCAACGCCAGGATGAAATTATCGCCGCCGGACGGCGTTGTTTTCGTCGCTCTGGATTTCATGCTGCCAGTATGGCGCAGCTGGCGGCTGAAGCTCGCCTGAGCGTTGGGCAGATTTATCGTTATTTCACCAATAAAGACGCGATTATTGCTGAGATGGTGAAGAGGATCATCGATAGTCGGCTGGTCCATATCGAAGAGACCACCACCTCGCTCAACCTGCCGCAGCTGCTGGCATGGCGGCATGCGCTGGATGAGGATGATGAAGCCTTGATGCTGGAAGTCGCCGCCGAAGCGACCCGCAACCCGGCGGTAGCCAGAATGATGGTGGAAGCCGATGAGCGGATGTTCACTCATGCCTGCCAGAATGTGAAAAAAAGCCATCCCGACCTCGACGATGAGCATATCCGCGCCTGCGTGGAAGTGTTTGCCGTGCTGGCCGAAGGTACGTCGTATCGCCGACTGACGCCTCAGAAAGCGTCAGCGGAAAGACTCTTCGCCTTATACCAACAATTTATGGACCACCTTTTTAAGACAGAGGAAAAATGACAACTGCACACCGTAACCGTATTGGCTATGCCATTACGCTTGGACTTCTGGCGGCTCTCGGGCCGCTTTGTATCGATCTTTATCTTCCTGCCCTGCCGTCTCTGGCAAAGGATTTGCAGACGCCAACCGCCACCGCGCAGTTAAGCCTGACCGCCGGCCTGATCGGCCTGGGATTAGGTCAGCTGATCTTTGGCCCGATGAGCGACAAGTTTGGCCGCATCAAGCCGCTGCTAATCTCGCTGGTGCTGCTGCTGATTGCGTCAGTAGGCTGCGCGCTGGCACAGAATATCAACCAGCTGTTGCTGGCGCGTCTGTGTGAAGGGCTGTTCGGTGCCGGTGGCGCAGTGCTGTCGCGCGCCATTGCCCGTGATATGTACAGCGGTCATGAGCTGACGCGCTTCTTTGCCCTGCTGATGCTGGTGAACGGCCTGGCCCCGATTGCCGCCCCGGTGATGGGCGGCGCGTTGATGGCCGTACTGGACTGGCGCGGGCTGTTTATGGTGATTGCCGCCATTGCCGCGCTGCTGTTTGTGCTGGCAAAAGTGAAGCTGACCGAAACCTTGATCCCCGAAAGGCGCAGCCAGGGCAGCATTTTTTCTGCCTGGGCCGCGCTGGGCTCGGTGATTAAACACCGTCCCTTTATGGGCTTCTGCCTGACGCAGGGCTTTATGATGTCCGGCATGTTTGCCTATATCGGCGCCTCGCCTTTTGTCCTGCAGCAGCTGTACGGACTGTCGCCTCAGGCCTTCAGTTTCTGCTTTGCGGCCAACGGCGTTGGTCTGATCCTTGCTTCACAAATCAGTGCCCGCCTGAGTCCGCTGTTTGGCGAATATCGCGTGGTTAAAGGTGCCTTAACGCTGGCTTTCGTCTCCTCCGGCACCCTGCTGATTACCGGGCTGACCGGCGCGGCGTTACCGATGGTGCTGGTGGCCCTGTTCTTCAGCGTGGCCAGTAATGGCGCGGTGGGTGTGGCGGCAGCATCACTGGCGATGCAAAGTCAGGGACATCGCGCCGGCAGTGCTTCAGCGGTGATGGGCGTCACCATGTTTACGCTTGGCGGCATCGCTGTGCCGGTCACCGGCATCGGCGGCACCTCGGTGCTGACCATGACGGCGACCATTTTTGGCTGCTATATGCTGGCAATCACACTGTTTTTACTGCTGACCCAAAAACCGAAAACGTCTGATTAATCAGTAGAAGGTGGCGAAACAACAGCATTGATTCTTGTTGTTTCGCCCCGGTCGCGTTAGTTTTACCGCAGACGTTTTTTAACTGCCGCGGATCGCGCGGAACGAATCTGAGGAGAGGTAAATGGCTCTGCAACAGGAAATTATCGAAGCGCTGGGCGTTAAGCCCACCATTGAGGTTAAGCAGGAAATTCGCACCAGCGTCGACTTTCTCAAGTCGTATCTGAAAACCTATCCCTTTATCAAGTCTCTGGTACTGGGCATCAGCGGCGGTCAGGACTCCACCCTGACTGGCAAACTGAGCCAAACGGCAATCGCCGAACTGCGTGAAGAAACCGGCGACAGCGCTTACCAGTTTATTGCCGTGCGTTTGCCTTATGGCGTGCAGGCGGACGAGCAGGATTGCCAGGATGCCATCGACTTTATCAAGCCGGACCGCGTGCTGACGGTCAATATCAAAGAAGCGATTCTGGCCAGCGAGAAAGCCCTGCGCGATGCCGGCGTGACGCTGTCGGACTTTATTCGCGGTAACGAAAAGGCCCGCGAGCGCATGAAGGCGCAGTACAGCATTGCCGGGATGAACGCCGGTGTGGTGGTCGGAACGGACCATGCCGCAGAAGCGGTGACCGGCTTCTTCACCAAATACGGTGATGGCGGCACCGATATCAACCCCATCTTCCGTCTGAACAAAGGCCAGGGCAAACAGCTATTAAAAGAACTGGGCTGCCCGGAACATCTCTACCTGAAACAGCCGACCGCCGATCTGGAAGATGACCGTCCAGGCTTGCAGGATGAAGTCGCGCTGGGTGTCACCTATGAGATGATCGACCAGTATCTGGAAGGCAAAACCATTGACGATGCCGCCGCCAAAATCATTGAAGGCTGGTATCTGAAGACCGAGCACAAGCGTCGCCCACCGATTACCGTGTTCGACGACTTCTGGAAGAAATAACCCTCACCTCGTCACTCCGGGCGGTCCTCACCGCCCTTTTTCATCATAACGGACTCTGATGGCACTGACACCGCAACGGGCAACCCTGACTGGCCTGTGCGCCATAGTTTTATGGAGCACCACCGTAGGGCTGATCCGCAGCATCTCTGAATCGCTTGGCGCCACCGGCGGCGCAGCATTGATCTACAGCGCCAGCGCGCTGTTCCTGTGTCTCGCTCGCGGCCTGCCCCGCTGGCGCAATCTGCCTCCGCGCTATTTATGGTGGGGCGGCGCGCTGTTTGTCAGCTACGAAATCTGTCTGGCGGTGTCGATCGGTCTGGCCCACAACCGCCCGCAGGCGCTGGAGCTGGGGATGATCAATTACCTGTGGCCCAGCCTGACCATTGTCTTTGCTATCCCGTTTAATCAGCAACGCTTTCGTTGGTGGCTGTGGCCAGGCCTGGCGCTGGCGCTGGGCGGCATCGTCTGGGTACTGAAAGGCCACAGCGTCTGGACGCCACAGCTGTTGTGGCACAACGTGATGGACAACCCGCTGGCCTATGGCCTGGCGTTTTTCGCCGCGATTGCCTGGGCGCTGTATAACAACGTTACCCGTCGTTATGCCGAAGGTCAGAGCGGCGTCACCCTGTTCTTCCTGATCACCGCGATAGCGCTGTGGCTGAAATTCGCCATTGGTGGCCAGCCGGAGCCGATGCATTTCTCCCCCGGCGTGGTGGCTGAAGTGCTGTTTATGGCCGCCTCCACCGCCATCGCTTACTCCGCGTGGAATGCCGGCATTCAGCATGGCAACATGACGCTGCTGGCCACCGCATCGTACTTTACGCCGGTGTTCTCTGCGTTGCTCGCCACGCTGTGGTTACAGCTCACGCCCGCCTTCAGCTTCTGGCAAGGCGTGGTCATGGTAACGTTGGGTTCGCTGATTTGCTGGCGCGCCACGCGATAACTGGCGCTTTTTTATCCGCAGACGTCCTGCTACACTGTACAAGTAAACAGTAACTGGAGCGCAGTGTGCCAAGACGTGCAGCAAGCCATCGCCTGGAATTTGAACCCGCGGCGATCTACCAATATCCCGACCATCTCCGACCGTATCTTGAAGGCTTACCTTCTCTGCCCGGCGTGTATGTTTTTCACGGCGAGAGTGAAACTATGCCGCTGTATATTGGCAAGAGCGTCAATTTGCGCAGTCGGGTGATGTCCCATTTCCGCACCGCCGATGAAGCAAAAATGCTGCGTCAGGCAAAGCGTGTCACCTTTATCCCAACGGCCGGAGAGCTGGGCGCCCTGCTGCTGGAAGCACAGATGATCAAGGTGCAGCAGCCGTTGTTTAATAAGCGGTTGCGTAAAAACCGTCAGCTTTGTTCACTGCATATGGCCGGAGAAAAACCGACCGTGGTGTATGCCAAAGATCTCGACTTTTCCCATACCCCGGATCTGTTTGGCCTGTATGCCAGCCGCCATGCCGCATTGGAAAAATTGCAGAAAATTGCCGATGAACAGCGCTTGTGTCTGGGGGTTTTAGGACTGGAAAAGCTGAGCAAAGGACGCGCCTGTTTCCGCGCAAGCCTGGGTCGCTGTGCCGGTGCCTGCTGTGGGAAAGAGAGTCTGGACGATCATCAGCAGCGGCTGATTGCGGCGCTGGAGAGAGTACGGGTGCAGTGCTGGCCGTGGCAAGGCGCGGTCGGCGTTGTTGAGCAGGGAATCAACCACCAGCAGATCCACATCATCAATAACTGGTTCTATCTCGGCTCGGTAGAAGATCTGGCGCAGGCCAGCGAACTCACCACCACGCCGCAAGGCTTCGACAGTGACG
Organism: Erwinia sp. QL-Z3; assembly: GCF_004551645.1. NCBI lineage: Bacteria > Pseudomonadati > Pseudomonadota > Gammaproteobacteria > Enterobacterales > Erwiniaceae > Erwinia > Erwinia sp. QL-Z3. Next base: position 3,424,479 of record NZ_CP037950.1, on the reverse strand, counting down.
GCTACAAAATCCTCTGTAAGCCGATTCTCAGCGGAAAGTTCCCGATCCTTCCCCTGCCTTAAGCCGCACAAACGAAACCGCCGACGCTGTTCACGGCACCTGGCCCTCATGAACAACGTCGGCGGTCTCAATTCAGTTGAGGATTAGCAGGGCTTAGCCTTCTGCGTCCGGTGGAAGCATTTTACCTTCATGCTTCGGCTTTTCTGTCAGACGTTTCTCAAAGTTCTGGTTGAACTGCTTCTTCTGCTCTGGCGTCAGCACGTTATACAGCTTGTTCTGCGTTTCCATCATCTTCAGGGCACGATCCTTACCCTCTTCAGACATTTTAGTAGCTTGCGCTTCGGCTTTCGCCTGGTCGAAGCTGTCGGAGGCAATAATGCTGTGCATGGTGCGACGCTCATCCAGAGAAGGACGCTTCATGTCTTTATGGGCATCTTTCATGATGCTGCGCATTTGTGTTTTCTGCGCGTCGGTCAGGTTAAGACCTTTAAACATTTCGTGGTGCATGCCGCCATGACGTGGTGGCTGATGCATGGTTTTATCGGCTCCGGCTGGAGGAGGCGTCATGTTATCAGCCGCAGCGTGAACGATATTCGCAGCACCCAGGGCCAGTGTCATTGCAACAACAAGAGAAGTTAATTTACGCATCGTTTTTATCCTTACTTTTCAGTTCTGTTACGACAACAATGTCGCGATGTCGGAACTCAGTTTAGGGCGCTGAACGTCAAGTACTCAGAGCCTGGGTAAAGCCCTGAAAGCATAAAAGACAAAATGACGGCAATCATGGAGAGAATGCGAAGATTATCGTGAGGAATTGCTAACAGATATGAATTTTAAGGGATTAATGCAGGAATTATGGAGAAGTGTAATACGTTCGACAGGATCCGGAAAGGGAAAAGTAAGGGCGAAAATCCCTGGGCGACCAGATTAACGATCGCCCTGAATCAGGCCAGCGGCCAACGACTACTCGGTCGAACCTAAGGCTTCATTGTGGGCGTTATCTTCCACCAGCATCAACCCGGCCCGCTGCCCCAGCGCCACATTGGGATTGGGGAAAATCACGTACTCGCGCGCCTGCTGCACATAGAAACGTTCTTCGCCATCTTCAGCCAGTAAACTTCCCTGCGGAAAGGCGGTGAAGTTCAGCGTGTCATCGCTCATATGTAGCTTAAAGGCTTCGGTGTGACGGGTAATCTGCTGCGACACGCGATAACGCTGTGGCTGGGCAGTCACTTCAGGCAAGGCGTCACCGAACAGCACCGCGGCCAGCGCCTGTTTAGCGGCACTGAACTGGGTTAAGTCATTGCTGCCGAAAGGCAACGCTTTGCCCAGCTCCAGCGTACAGCTGGCGGCGCTAAAGTGTTTACCGCTGTAATGGGTAAAGGTGCCGCCGGCGGAACGGTGAAACACCAGCGCTTCCAGACCTGCCGCACCCAGCCAGTGAAGGAAATCTTCCGGCCACGGAGTGGTCCGCAGCGGCATCACGCCGAATCGCGTGTGGTAAGAACCACGGATCGCCGTGTGCAGATCCAGGTGCCAGCGAACTTCATCACTGCTGCCAGCCTGCCAGAAGGTTTCCATCGCCTGCTCAAGCCGCCATGCACGGCGCGCTTCGGGGCAGTCTTCATACTGCTGCCAGCGGCCACCAAACATCCGGTTGATGTCGCAGCGCTGATAACGTTTATTGTTGCGTAACGCCGCCGGGTTGCCGTAAATCACCAGCAAACGAGGCAGCAAAGGCTTCTCGCCGCGCAGCAGCTGGCTAATCAGTTCATTGAGAATTTCAACCGGGGCGGTTTCATTACCATGAATACCCGCTGAGACCACAAACGCCTGCGACGTTGGGTTAATCGGGGTCAGCTCAAGGATCCCTTCATCAAGCCACTGCCAGCTCAACTGGTCATTGCGACCGGCGATCTGTTCGGGTAGCTCTCCGCTCAGGGTTTGTTTCAGGAAGTCCTGCATACGTTCTCCTTGTTGTGAGTTTCTGCTCCTTCAATAAGGCAAGGCGCATCACAGAGTACCATGATGCGCTTCGCGTCATCCGTGATTACTGCTGAAAGTTATAGACATTCCCTAAGTTTAGCAGCTTCGTCAGTTCGTCCAGTGCTTGCCGCCCTTCAATCAGCAATTGTGGGTCTGCCAGGTCATGTTGAGACAGCCTGTCGCGATAATGCCGCTCGACCCAACCATTCAGCGTGGCAAACAGCGAATCGTTCATCATCACCGACGGATTGACCGCCGCCAGCTGGCTGTCGTTGAGCACCACCCGCAGGCGCAAACAGGCCGGACCGCCGCCGTTGCACATACTTTCACGCAGGTCGAATACCTTCAGCTCGTCAATGGCGCCGCCGCTTTCCACCAGATCGCACAGATAACGCCAGACGCCCGGATGCTGACGCGCCTCTTCTGGCAGCACCAGCAGCATTTTGCCGTTTGGCTTGCTCAGTAACTGGCTGTTGAACAGGTAGGTGGCGACCGCATCTGCCACGCTGACCTGATTATCCGGCACCACAATTGGCGTAAAACCGGGCATTTTTTCCGCCAGCGAAGCCAGTAACGCCGGCTGGTCCTGAAACGCCAGCTGATGGCAAAACAGCACCTGCTGATTGCTGACCGCGATGACGTCATTATGGAAAACGCCCTGGTCGATCACCGCCGGGTTCTGCTGAGCGAACACCGTGCGTTCGGCATCCAGCTGATGCAGTCGGGCGACGGCCTGGCTGGCTTCAAGCGTCTGACGGGCAGGATAACGCGCGGGCGCGATGCCGCTTTTGCCCTCTTCCCGACCATAAACAAACAGCTGCACCCCGGGATCATTATGGGAAGCGCTAAAGCGGTTGTGGTTAGCCGCGCCCTCATCGCCAAACATGCCGACCTGCGGCAGCGCATCGTGCACGCTGAAATGCTGCGGATCGCGGAAAATCGCGCGCAACAACGCCCCGGTTGTCGGCGCCTCCATCGCGCGGTGGAATTTATTGTTCAGGTTGGCCACCGTCAGATGCACCCGTCCGTCGGCACTGTCCGCCGAAGGCGACACGGTGGCCGCATTGGCCACCCACATGGCGGAGGCCGAGCTGGCGGCAGACAGCAACTGCGGCGCCTGCTTGGCCGCTTTGGCCACCACTTCCGCATCGGTGCCACTGAAACCAATCTGGCGCAGTGCGGCGACGTTCGGCCGTTCATGCGGCGGGATCACCCCTTGCACAAAGCCCATATCGGCCAGCGCTTTCATCTTCATTAAGCCCTGCAACGCGGCCAGCTTCGGGTTAGACACCTGATGCTGATGGCGGGTCGAGGCCTCATTACCAAACGACAGGCCGGCGTAATGGTGCGTCAGGCCCGGCAGGCCATCAAAGTTTGCTTCACGTGCACTCATTGCGTGCCTCCCGCCGGACCGAAGTCCAGACCAGGTGACAACGTCACGGGCAGCGACAGGTCAGCAGACTCCAGCGAGGCCATTGGCCATGCGCAGTAGTCGGCAGCATAGAAGGCGCTGGCGCGATGATTACCGGACGCGCCGATGCCACCGAACGGCGCGCTACTGGCGGCACCGGTCAGCGGTTTATTCCAGTTGACGATACCGGCGCGGCACTCAATCAGCAGGCGGTCGAAAAGCTCACGCTTCGGCGAAATCAGCCCGCAGGAGAGGCCATAACGGGTGTTATTGGCCAGGCGGATGGCCTGATCGAAATCGTCGTAGCGGATCACCGTCAGCAGCGGCCCAAACACCTCTTCATCCGGCACGTTGTTAAGCGTGGTGATATCAATAATCCCCGGCGTCAGGATCGCGCTGTCGCGGGCGAGCCAGGTCATTGGCAGCAGCACCTTGCCACCGGCTTCCACGCGGGCCTGCCACTCGCTGAAGATACGCTCCGCCGCCTGCAGGGAAATCACGCTGCCCATAAAGGGTTGCGGCTGCTCATCCCAACCGCCGGGCTTGATCCGCGCGGCCACTTCCGTCAGGCGAGCCAGGAAAGCATCCCCTGCCGCGCCACGTTTCACCAGCATCCGCCGCGCGCAGGTGCAGCGCTGACCGGCGGTGATAAAGGCCGACTGGATCGCCAGGTTTACCGCGGCATCGATATCATCCGGGTCTTCAACGATCAGCGCATTGTTGCCGCCCATCTCCAGCGCCAGCATTTTGTCCGGACGTCCGGCAAACTGGCTGTGCAGCTGATAACCGGTCGCCGCGCTGCCGGTAAACAGAACGCCATCCACCTGAGGTTCTTTCGACAGGCTTTGGCCGGTTTCGCGTCCGCCCTGCACCATATTCAGCACGCCATCCGGCAGGCCCGCGCTCTGCCACAGCCTGACGACTTTCTCGGCAATCATCGGCGTCAGTTCGCTGGGCTTAAAGACCACGGTGTTCCCGGCCAGCAGCGCCGGAACGATATGCCCATTCGGCAGATGACCGGGGAAATTATACGGCCCGAACACCGCCATCACGCCATGCGGGCGGTGACGCAGTGAACTTTCTGCCTCTACCGTCGTGCCGGTGCGGGTGTGATAGGCCTTTACGGAAATCGCGATTTTGTTGATCATCGCCTGAATCTCGGTGGCGGACTCCCAGCGCGGTTTGCCGGTTTCACGGGCGATGGTAACGGTCAGCTCGTCTTTATTTTTTTCCAGCAGCGCGGCAAATTTTTCGACAATCGCCTGACGCTCAGCAAAGGGCCGACGCGCCCAGGCCGGGAACGCCGTGCGGGCTGCACCAACTGCCGCCGACACCTGGCCGACGCTGGCCGCTTTGCCCTGCCACAGCAGCTCACCGCTGACCGGATCCAACTTGCTAAAATTCTCGCCCGCGCCCGTCAACCATTGACCTTCAATACAGTGCGTCATGCTTTACTCTCCGCATTCAGTGTTACCACGCGCAGGCTGTCGCCCGGCCCGCAGCGTAAAATTTCAGCCTGTTCAGCGCTAAGCGCCATGCTGTCGCCATGGGGATCGACGTTCAGCAGGATCGCGCGGAAATCGGCGTAACTGTCGTTAGCCACCAGGCATAACGGCAGGCTGCTATCCGCCTGCTCACCCAGGCTGACCTTCAGCAGTCGGCTTTTACGGATTGCCCGCACGCGATCGATATCGCATTCCAGCGTTGGACCGCCGTCAAAAATGTCGATGTAGTTCATATAGCGGAATCCCTCCGCTTCCAGCACCGCACGGGCCGGTGCGGTTTGCGGATGGGTCTGACCAATCACGCCCTTGGCTTCTTCCGACAGGTAATCGAGATACAGCGGATGTTTCGGCATCAGCTCGGCGATAAACGATTTTTGTCCGGTGCCGCACAGGTAGTCCGCTTCGCTGAAGGACATCGAGAAGAAACGGCTGCCGACACTTTCCCAGAACGGCGAGTGGCCGGCTTCGTCGATCACCCCACGCATTTCCGCCACCACCTTCTGCATAAAGCGATCGCGGAAGGCGGCCATAAACAGGAAGCGGGATTTTGACAGCAGATAACCATTCTTGCCGTTGCGGTAATCCGGATCGAGGAACAGCGTGCACAGCTCGCTGCTGCCGGTATGGTCATTGCTGAGTGACAGCGTCGGCATCATGTTGTAAACATTGAGTTCTTTCGAGGCATGGACCTGGCTTCCCACGCGGAAGTTATACCAGGGATCCTGCAGTCCTACTGCCACCTCAATCGCACATATCCCGACCGCTTTGCCCGATTCACTGTCCTCCAGCACAAACACATAGCCCTGCTCAGCCTTCGGCAATTCGTTCTGCCAGGTCTGAATAGAACGATCGATACGCGCCGACAGCGTGACGCTGTCAGCAGGCAATGAGGTCAATCCCCCACCCGTTTTGCTGGCAAGGGCCATCAGCTGAGCGAGATCGTCACGTTCAACAGGACGGATGACCATCATTTTGCGGCTCCTTCGATCACGGCGCGACAGGCAATTTCAAAACGGGCCAGCCCTTCTTTCACTTCGGCTTGCGAAATGATCAGCGACGGTGCAAAGCGAATGACGTTAGCGCCGGCAATCAGCACCATTAAGCCTTCAACCGCCGCCGCCTGGTTAAACTGCTTAGCCTGGCCGTTGTAATCCTGGTTCAGCACGCAACCAATCAGCAGACCCAGACCGCGGATCTCGCTGAACAGATGCAGACGTTGGTTAATCTCATTCAGGCCGTCAACGAACCACTGGTGACGCAGTGCGACGCCAGACATCACTTCCGGCGTATTGATCAACTCCATCACTTTGCCGCCCACCGCGCCCGCCAGCGGGTTACCGCCGTAGGTGGTGCCGTGGGTGCCGACGCCCATTGCCGACGCCAACGTTTCGGTGGTCAGCATCGCGCCCATCGGGAAACCGCCACCTAACGCTTTGGCGGTGGTCAGCACGTCAGGCGTGACGCCGTAGTGCATGTAGGCGTAAAGGGAACCGGTACGCCCCACGCCACTTTGCACCTCATCAAAAATCAGCACTGCCTGATGTTGGTCGCACAGCTCACGCAGGCCACGCAGGAAAGCGGGTTCAGCAGGCACAACGCCGCCTTCGCCCTGGATGGGCTCGACGATAACCGCACAGGTCTGGTCGGTAATCAGCGCGGCGGCCGAGGCCAGATCGTTATAAACGGCATGGTCGATACCGCCCGGAAGCGGCGCGAAGTCTTTGGAGTAGGCAGGCTGGCCACCGGCAGTCACGGTGAATAAGGTGCGGCCATGGAAGGCATTCTTGAACGCCACGATGCCGCTTTTCTGCTCACCCACCTTGTCGTGGGCCACTTTACGCGCAAGCTTCAGGGCGGCTTCATTCGCTTCGGCCCCGGAGTTACAGAAAAACACCCGGTCGGCAAAGGTGGCATCAATCAACTGTTTCGCCAGGCGCAAAATCGGCTCGTTAGTGTAGCCATTGCCGGTATGCCAGAGTTTTGCCGCCTGCTGTTGCAGTGCCTTTTGCAGATCCGGATGGGCATGGCCCAGCGCATTCACCGCGATGCCGCCGGCAAAGTCGATATACGACTTGCCCTGCTGATCCCAAAGTGTGGATCCCTCGGCACGCACCGGGACAAAGCTGGCGGGTGCATAGGTTGGCACAATCCACTGATCAAAATTCTCGCGAGATACTGACGGGTTCATAACGGCCTCTGTTTACTGCGCACTGGCAGGTAACTTAAAAGTTTAAATAATGTTAATGAAATGATTCATTGCGGCTCTACTGTAGATTGCACGCAGCGTGCCAGCCAGCGATAAAAATGCATAAACCGATCGTATCCACCAAATATCAAGGAGTTACGAAAATCACTTATGCACAGTTAATGCATATAAAGTGAATAACATTCTGATTGGGGTGGGTTTGCCGAATAAAAAAGAGAAGAATTATGCAACGAGAAAATAAAATATCGCTTTTGTGATCGAAGCCGGGATTAGGGTTTAAAAAGAGGCATTTAGCGCACCATAATCGCGCCTTACGCACCCCTTTGAGGCAATGCCGGGCGCAACTGTTGCAACAGATTTCATATTAATGTGAGGCAACAACGGTAAAATTCCTGTCTGCCCCCTCTTCTTACGGCGGCAGCCCTCCGCGCGCGCTTGTCGGTTTAACGCGATAAAATTCGTCTGCTTAACCCTACGGCTCGCAGTTCTGCCATTAAATGCGTTAACAGCCAGTTGAGCCTGCTGGGCAATTAATTATCACGCTAATTAAAAAAGCGAAAAGTTAACTACTCTCCGCGACAATAATAACTTTGGTAATTATCAAAGCCCAGCTTGAAAGGATTAAAAAAACAACAGAAACATCCCGCAACACCAAATTAACTAAAATCGCAAATACGCTTTTATTCCAAGCCCATTTTTATTTTTGTTATTGAACAAAATAAGAACAGAAAACACACGGCAGCACTGGTTATTAAATTAGATAAATAATGTTATAGAAAGGTAAAATTAGGACGCTTTATACGCTAAAACAACAATATACACCGCAATCCAACGACAAAAGCAACCTCTATCCATGATAAGAAAGTGGCATTAAAAAGTAGAAAAAAAGCTAATTACCATTGGAAATTCTGATAACCCACCTTTATTTACACAATGTTACATATATTTAGTTTTTATGTCACGCCGTCCTGTGTCATTTTCTTTTCCGACGCATTCGACGTCATTACAATAATTAATTCACAGGGTTACTTAATGATGAAGCGCAACTTTCTGGCATGGGTCATTCCTGCCATCCTCGGGATTGGCAGCGTTAACGCCGCCGAAATCTACAATAAAGACGGTAACAAAGTTGATCTGACCGGCAAAATTAACGTCAGCCACCTGTTCTCTTCTGATGATGCTAACAACAGCGATAACAGCTATGCCCGTATGGGCTTTAAGGGCCTGACGCAGATCACCGACCAGCTCAGTGGCTACGGCCGTTGGGAATATCAGTACCAGTTGAATAACTCAGAAGGTGATGACGCGCAGACCGGCAATAAAACCCGACTGGGTTATGCCGGCTTGAAGTTCGGTGACGCCGGCTCGTTCGATTACGGCCGCAACTACGGTGTGATTTACGATGCGCTGGCTTACACCGATATGCTGCCAAAATTTGGCGGTGATTCCGCCTATACCGATGCCTTCCTGGCCGGCCGTTCCACCGGCGTCGCCACTTGGCGTAACAGCAACTTCTTTGGTCTGGTTGATGGCCTGAGCGTGGCCGCCCAGTATCAGGGCAAGAATGAGCGTAGCGGCGCTAATGCGGTCCGCCGGGCAAATGGGGATGGCTATGCGGCGTCCATTGCCTATGATTTTGACTTTGGCTTAAGCATGGTTGGCGCCTACGGCAGCATTGACCGCACTAACGCCCAGAATCTGGCTACCCGCGGTGAAGGCGACCGCGCTGAAATCTGGTCAACGGCCGTCAAGTATGATGCCAACCAGATCTACCTTGCTGCAATGTATGGCGAAACGCATAACGCCACGCCAATCAGCGGCGGCTTTGCCAACAAAGCGCAGAACTTTGAAGCGGTTGCGCAGTATCAATTCCTCAACGGTTTCCGCCCTTCCCTGGCGTATGTCTCTTCACGGGGTAAAGACATCGAAACCATTGGCAGCGCAGACATCTATAAATATGTCAGCGTGGGTGCCAACTACTACTTCAACAAAAACATGCTGGCGTATGCCGAGTACCGTATCAACCTGCTGGACAGCGATAATGGGCTGGGCCTGGCGGATGATGACATTACCGCCGTCGGTCTGACTTACCAGTTCTGACCGATCCTGACCTCATCACCCTCTGCCTGTGTCTGAAGAAGGTGACGTGTTAAAGGGCCTTTACGGCCCTTTTTTTATGCTCAGCAATCCCGCGTGTGCATCAGGTCAGGCGGTAGTACCTGTCCGGTTTTGGTGTGTCAGGCAGATCGCGCTGGTTATTCATCTCGAGAAGATTGATCTCAATATTGGTGCACATGGCATCCATCGGCAGGTGGTTGTTGGCATAGCCAAACGGCATCTCCAGCTCTTCGGCCAGCGTATCCAGCGACAGGAAACTGTAGGCGATAAACACCGAGACCAGCGGCGTCATGTAATGCAGATCCGGCACCAGCGCAAACGGCAGTAAGGTACAGAACAGATACACCGTGCGGTGCAACAGCAGACCATAGGCAAAAGGCAGCGGCATGCTGGCTAAACGCTCACATCCTCCCAATACCTGCGACAGCTGATGAATGCTGCTGTCCAGCTGCGCATACACGATATCGGATACCTCGCCAGTACGGCGCTGCTCCGCCAGCCACTGAGAAATCTTCATTTCGATGGCATTGGTCTGCGCCCGGCGGCGCAAAATTTCCTCGGCCTCGTCACCTAAATAACGATGAAGATCCTCTTTGGGATCGGTCTGACGTAACTGATGCTTCAGGCTGTAACAGAAGGCCATCAACAGGGCACTGATGCGCGGCGCATCGGTCGGCGAAATCGCCAGTACCTGACGCATAATGGTTCGACTGGCGATCAGCAGATTGCCCCACAGCTGGCGGGCTTCGGTGAAGCGTGCATAGCAGACGCTGTTACGGAAGCCGAGGAAGATGGCGATCGACACGCCGAGCAAACTGAACGGCGCGAGCGTCAGCTTGACGCCCAGCGTCTCGTACCAATCGAGGCAATAAATCGCCACGATAGACATCAGCAAATTCAACCCAAGCCGAAACATGATGCCGGACAGCACAGAACCGTGCCAGGAGAATAAACGAACAAACCAGTGGCGATGTGGACGAATTATCATAATTGAGGATCTGCAGGATTTTTCTGGATTCTGGCAAATTCCGACGGCGCTGCACAGCGGTTTTTTGTGATATTGATCTCATTTAATCGTGACAGGAGCGCGTACTGACGACCCCCTGAGCGCCTTCCCTTTCCTGCTTACCACAGCAAAACTTACCCGCTGACACCTTAAATTGACGTAATAGAGGGCGTTGTAATCGATCGGCGGGTGGAATTGCCCCGACCCACGGTCGGAATATTTTTCAGGATACTTTCGACAAAAATACACGCTTATCAGACCTGATTAAATAAACACCCTGCATTACAGCGCTAATTAAATGGAACCGATAAGCGATTCACGTAACGGTTAACATTAATAATAAAAATATTAAGAGGTAAACATCCCATCAACGCATTGAACTTATTCCCTGTGGATGCCATTAAAGATCGCTCGCGAGCGGAGTCAAATAAAACTCAATAAAATCAACTCATTGATAAATTAGTAAACATAATAATAACGTTATCGTTAAATAAAAAGCGCATAACACCTCAATTACCCACCCGCGAATTAAGTGATCTAAATTAAATATTTACATTTTGTTACTTATATTATGTTCATTTATTCAGCCCCTTCATGGCATTTTCTAACGCGACGCAAGTGGGCGTCTTAAAATGAACAGGGTGTTCGCATAATGAAAGTCAAATTATTAGCATTGGTTATTTCTACCTTCATGGGAATCGGCTGTATTCATGCAGCTGAGATCTTCAACAAAGACGGCAATAAAATTGACCTCAACGGAAAGGTCGATGTCTCGCGCATTTTTTCCTCTAACGACAGCAAACACGGTGATGACAGCTACGCCCGCTTAGGCTTCAAGGGCGAAACGCAAATCAGCGACAGCCTGACCGGCTACGGCATGTTTGAATACCAGTTCCGGCTTGATAACCCCGAAGGCGAAGGCGTGCAAAACGGCAACCGCGCCCGCCTGGGCTTTGCGGGTCTGAAGTTCGGTGACTACGGTAGCCTCGACTATGGCCGCAACTACGGCCTGATTTATGACGCGCTGTCATACACCGATGTGCTGCCTAAGTTTGGCGGTGACGCCGCCTACAGTGACGTGTTCCTTACCAGCCGCTCGGGCGGTGTCGCAACCTGGCGCACGTCAAACCTGTTCGGTATGGTTGAGGGTCTGCAGTGGGCTGCCCAGTATCAGGGCAAAAATGAACGTGAGGGCAGCCGCAGCGTTGTCCGCTCTAACGGTGACGGTTACGCCACGTCGGTGGGCTATAACAGTGATGCCGGTATCAGCATGGTTGCCGCCTGGGCCAGCATCGATCGAACCGATGCGCAGAACCTGGCACTACGCGGCGAAGGCAAGCGTGCCGAACTCTGGTCAACCGCCATTAAATATGACATGAACCAGTTCTATCTGGCGGCCATGTATGGCCAGACGCGCAATGCGACGCCAATCGACGGCGGCTTTGCCAACAAGGCGCAAAACTTTGAAGCCGTAGCTCAGTATCTGTTCCTCAATGGCTTACAGCCGTCGCTGGCGTATGTCGCCTCGCGCGCGAAGGATATTGAAGGGGTGGGCGATGCGGATATTTATAAGTACGCCAATATCGGCGCGAAGTACTTTATGAATGTGAATATGGTGGCGTACATCGAGCACCGCATCAACCTGTTGAAAGAGGACAACCCGCTGGGTCTGCCAACGGATGATATCACCGGCATCGGCCTGATTTACCAGTTCTAACCCTCGCTGTATTATCCCCGGGCCTTTCACCTGTGTCTGACAAGGAAAGGCCCTTTTTTACGCCTGCGGCTCAGGGTGCCATCAAATCATACGGGTTTTGCTGATCCCCCTGCAGAGTGACCGGTGCCACCAGCTTCAGGGTGATCCAGTTAGAGGTAACGCGCTGCTGCTTGCTGTCCTCCAGCGTGACCGAAAGACGATACTCATTGCTCGCCCCTTCTGAACTGTCCCAGGCCGGAATAATGATGCTCCAGCCCTGCGGATCGGTATTGCTGGCGGGCGGCGTCAGGCTCAGCGCCTGGGTATCACCCTGCCAGCTGATGGCCTTGATCGCATTGGCATGACGAATTTGCAGCTTCAGCGGCAACGTTTCGCCCGGCTGAACCTGCCACGGCGGCGTAGCGAGGAACACCGACAGCGTCTTACTTTGACGGAACTCCATCACCGGTGAGTTATTCCGGTTCACCGTGTCATAGCGGCTGCCGCTCAGCGAACGGGCTGCCGCCACGTTATCCGCCGACAGCTGCTTGCTGAGCGCGACGCCAATCTGATAATTCATCTTCAGACCGAACTGATCCTGGGTTTCGCCGGTATCGGCGGTTTTATGGCTGGCGGTGACGGTAAACAGCGGCACCGGCGTATAGCTGACGCCCAGCTCAATCGCCGACGGATTGCTGCCCTGGGTGCCGCTGTTAAACAAATCCACGTTGTCACCAAGATATTGCTCATAGCTTAACGATACGCCCAGCTGGCGGTAAAACGGCAGATAGCCCTGCGACGTGATGTCATAACCGCGCGCCATACGCATCTCGGTCAGGCTGTTTTGATCGCGCCAGCCGGAAAGCGGCTGATAATAGTTGGCCGAGAAGCGCAGATAGTCACCCCAGGCTTCCGCGCCCAGCGATCCGCGCTGCTGATTGGATTCAAACATCTGATCGACAAAGGCGTTGTATCCGACCCGCCAGTGACCGGCCACCCAACGCTGCCCCACGCCGGCATTGCCCACCAGACCGTAATCGGTCTGTTCGACGCCGAGCTGGCTGAAGGTGAGATAGCGATAGTTGTCCGCCCAGGGCGTCACTAATTGCGCAGAAGTGCCGGAAAAGTCGCCCTTCATATCCACCATCAGCGACATACTGGCGCGACCGTAAGGTGAGAGCAGCTGCTGCCCTTCGGTCTCGGCCCGTTTGGCGGCCTCGTCCCGGAAGTGATTGAATGCCCACTGGCCCGCCTCGCTGCCCAGTGACTGATCGTCATCACTGCTCATACTGGCTTCGCCAATGGTTTTCATCGCCTGGGCGACGCGTTTCTCTAACGCGCTGTCATCAGATGCGGTGCTGCCTAAGTCCGGCAGCGACTGGCTAAAACGGGCGGGATCGTCAAACGGCGCATCGGCGACACGGGTATCCGTGGTCAGCGCCTGCGCATCATGGTCAGCACCGCCGGCCAGAACCAGCACCAGCACAGCGCAAAGTGAGCGGATCGGGTGAAATTTTGTCATAACCTCAATGATTGCCTGCGGCAATGCAGTTTTTAAACGTGAAAAACGTAAGACAGATCACAAATCTAATCAAAGGGTAACGTAATACGCGGAGGAGCGCGAGTCAGATGGCTCCTGGTTGATCGGATTCTATCCAAATCATCCAGTTAACTGGCGAACATAAGGAGGATCGTCCAGGCTTTGACCAGGCATTTACCAACAGGATGTGACTGATGAAAAGAATTTTGCTCTGTTTCTCTTTGCTGGCTTGTGCGACTGCGGCCAGCGCCGCGCCCGTTTTCACCCTCCATTCGCCCGACTTTAATGACAATGATGTGATGGCCAAAACCTTTGCCGGCAATGCCAAAGGGAATGCCAGCTGCACCGGCGAAGGCATCTCGCCGGCCCTGAGCTGGAACAATCCGCCGCCGGGCACCAAAAGCTTTGCCCTGACGCTGGTGGATCCGGTCGGCGCAAAAGGACTGGGCGTCAATCATATGGTGGCCTACAACATTCCCTTCCAGCGCACCAGCTTTGCCAGAGGAGAGTTGACTGACGGCAAAGGCTATACCGGCGGCAAAAACAGCCCAGGCACCCTGCGCTATTACGGCCCCTGCCCGCCGGCAGGCAGCGGACAGCACCACTATAACTTCACGCTGATCGCCACGGATTTACCGGCCAACGCGCTGGGACAGGGCTTAACCCGCGAGGAATTACTCAGCAAACTAAAAGGCCACACCTTAGGTGCGGCCGGATTGATTGGGCGGTTTGGCAACGAGTAACCGATGTCCTCAGGACATGATTAATCCGCCGTCGACGTTGATGGTCTGTCCGGTGATGTATCGCGCATCATCGGACGCTAAAAAGGCCACCAGCCCGGCGACATCCTGCGGCTGCCCTGCCCGCTTCAACGGAATATTTTGCACCCACTCCGCCATCAGTTCGCCCTTGCCGTAGGTTTTCTGTTCGGTGCTGAGAATTTCGCCCCACACCCGATCGTTATAATCCCACATCTCGCTTTCGATAATGCCCGGACAGAAGGCGTTAACGGTGATGTTCCACGGTGCCAGCTCCTGCGACAGGCTCTGGGTAATGCCAATCACGCCCATTTTACTGGCGGCATAGTGCGGCGTGTAGATAAACCCCTGACGTCCCTGGCCTGACGAGGTGTTGATCAGGCTGCCCGACTGCTGTTTGACCATATATTTTGCCGCTTCACGGCAGCACAGCCAGACGCCGGTGGTGTTCACCGCCAGAATCTTATCAAAGTCAGACTTCGGCATTTTGTCGAAGGTATCGATGGTGATCACCCCCGCGTTCTGAATCGAGACGTCGATGGTACCAAAGCGGGATGCCGCTTCCTGATACAGATGCTGCACCTGCTGTTCATCGGTGACGTCCACCTGCAACGCGAGGATCTCACTGCCGTGCGCCGCCTTAATCTTTTCGGCGGTTTCGAACACCCGCTCCGCGTTTGAAACCATCACCAGACGGGCGCCGTCGCTGGCGAAACGCTCGGCGATGCCCGCCCCAATTCCCCGACAGGCGCCGGTGATCACCACGGTTTTGCCCGCAAAATTACGCTTCATGCTGTTCTCCTTGATGGGTTTGGCCAGCAGGCTGCCAGAGCGTGCGCTGTACCGCCTCACGCCAGCCTTGCCAACTGGTGTTAAGTTGCTGATGGCGGGCGGCGTCAGGCAGCCAGCAATCGTGTTCAGGTAACAGCGCGATCAGCTGGCTGTCGTTAAGCTGTTCCAGCGCGCGCCTTGCCAGTAATCCCGCGCCCAGCGCCGACAGTTCTGGCGTACTGCTGCGCGCCACCGGGCAACCCAGCAGATCGGCCTGAAACTGCATCAGCCACGGGTTTTGCGTCGGGCCGCCGTCAACCATCAGCGTCTCAAGATGGAAGCCGGGATGCTGACGCATGGCGGTGATCACGTCGGCAATCTGGTACGCAATGGCCTCCAGCGAAGCGCGGATCAGATGGGCTGGCGTCACGCCACGACTGAGGCCGCAAATCACCCCGCGCGCCTGATCGTCCCACCAGGGCGCGCCGGTGCCGGTCAGCGCCGGCACGAAATAAACGCCCAGCGTTGAGTCGATGCTGGCAGGCAGTTCATGCAGCGCCCGGCTGAGGACCTGTCCTTTGCCGTCGGTCAGCCCGGTAGCCTGTGCCATCCAGGCCACGCCGTCGCCGGTGTGCGGAATATTGCCTTCCAGCCCGTACACCAGACGTTCGCCATCATGCCAGGCGACGGTGGTCGCCAGCTGAGTAATACTGGTATCCGGCGTCAGCAGCGGCGCCATCACCGAAGAACCGGTGCCGTAGGTCGCTTTTACGCCGCCCGCCTGCCCCAGCCCGTGCCCATAGAGCGCGGCATGGGAATCGCCGACCATCGCCATAATCGGCAGACCATCGGGAATACCGCTCAGGCCACGGGTGGTGCCAAACAGTCCGCTGGACGGATGAATTTCTGGTAAGGCCACGCGCGGCAGGCCAAACAGCGCCAGCATCGCCTCATCCCACTCGCCGGTTTGCAGATTCAGCAGCTGGGTGCGTGCCGCGTTGGAGGTATCGCAGCGGAACTGCTTGCCACCGGTAAAATGCCACAGCAGCCAGGCATCGATGGTGCCGAGGCAGAGCTCACCGTTAGCCGCCCTTTCCGCGCCATCTGCGGTGTTATCCAGCAGCCAGCGCATTTTTGAGGCGGAAAACAGCGGCGCAATCGGCAGGCCGGTCACCGAACGGATCAACGCATCCTGATGATCGCCTCTGAGCTGCTCGCAAAATGGTGAAGAGCGGGAACACTGCCAGGTTATTGCCGGCGCGATCGGTTTCCCGGTTGCCCGCTCCCAGCCCATCGCCGTTTCACGTTGGTTACTGATTGCCAGCGCCGCGACGTGGTTTTCGCCAACGCTGTGGATAACCTCGCTGACCACGGTCAGCGAGGCGTTCAGCAGCATCATGCCGTCCTGCTCCACCCAGCCTGAGCGTGGCGTGTCCACCGTCAGCGGGCGCGAGGCTTTGGCCACTACCTGTCCACGGGCATCAATGGCGACCGCTTTAACATTGCTGGTGCCTTCATCCAGCGCAATGATCAGCTCTCTAGCCATGACTGACCTCAGAGAGCGGCGCGGCCGCCTGCTTTTTTTCGTGACGACGCATCAGCACCACTTTGCTTTGCAGGCGTTGCTGGAACTGGTCGATAACCACCGCGGTGACAATCACCAGGCCTTTAATCACCATCTGCCAGAAGTCGCTGACGCCCATCATCACCATGCCATCGGCGAGGAAGACGATCACGAACGCGCCGATAATTGAGCCCGACACACGACCGCGACCGCCCGCCAGCGCGGTTCCACCCAGTACCGTGGCCCCGATAGCGTCCATTTCAAACATGTTGCCGGTCATCGGGTGCGCCGTTTGCAGCTGCGAGGCGACAATCAATCCCACCAGCGCCGCACACATCCCCGAGAAGGCGTAAACAAACACTTTCACTTTGATGATTGGCACACCGGCCAACCGGGCCGCCGACTCGTTACCGCCGCTGGCGTAGATATAGCGCCCCAACGGCGTTTTACGGGTGATATACAGGCCGACCAGCAGCAGGCCAACCATCATCCAGATCGGGATATAGACGCCCAAAATGCTGCCCGAGCCAAGAATGGCAAAACCGGTATTGCCCAGCTGCGGCAAGCCCACCAGGTTGGCGTAGGTGCTGCCATCGTTCCATAACAGCGCGGCACCGCGCGCGACATACATCATGCCCAGCGTACAGATAAACGGTGCCACACCGAGCCGGGTGATCACCGCGCCATTGATCAGCCCAACCACGATGCCGAACAGGGTGACTACCAGGATCACTTCCGGCACGTTGAGGAACAGCGTTTGTCCGCCCCACAGCGGCAGGCCGTTGGTCAGCAGCGCACCGGCCACCATGCCGCAAATCCCGGCCACCGCGCCGACGGACAGGTCGATACCGCCGGTGAGGATCACCAGCGTCATGCCGATTGCCAGCAGACCGGTGATCGCCACGTGCTGGGTCATGATCAGCAGGTTAGACGGAGTCAAAAAGTTCGGCACCATCACGCTGAAAAAGCCAATGACGATCAGCAACGCGATAAACGTACGGGCCTTCAGCAGATACATATAGAGCAAATATTTCTGGTTCATGGTCTTGTTCCTCAACGCCCGGGGGGCACGCTAATCATGTGGAGTGGACGCCGTGATAAGCCGCTCGCGGGTGGCTTCAGCCCGGGGTAAATCGGCGGTGATTTTTCCATCGGCCATCACCAGGATCCGGTCGGTCAACGCCATGACCTCATCCAGCTCTGAGGAGGAAAACATCACTGCCAGTCCCTGCCGGGCCATTGACCCAATCAGGTGATAAACGTCAGTTTTGGCGCCGACATCAATGCCACGCGTCGGCTCATCCAGCAGCACCACTTCCGGGCCGGTCATCAACGCTTTGCCGAGCACCACCTTTTGCTGATTGCCGCCGCTAAGCGAGGTGATCGGCAGTTCAACATCGCTGACCTTGATCGCCAGCCGTTCGATCATCTCGTTGACCCGCTGCGCTTCTTTCTGCGGATGCAGCAGGTTCAGCGCGCGGCGGAAGCCTTTCAGGCTCAGATCGCTCAGGGTCATATTGGTTTTGATCGACATCAGCTCGATCACCCCTTCGCCTTTACGATCTTCCGGCACCAGCGCAATGCCCTTCTTCAGGCGGTACTGGAAATTGCGCTTGTCGAGGCATTCGCCGTTCAGCGTGACGCTGCCGCTCTGGCAGGACATTAGGCCAATCAGACCTTTGAACAGCTCGGTACGTCCGGCCCCCAACAGGCCATAAATGCCGACCACTTCGCCTTTGCGCAGCGAGAAGCTGACGTCGTTAAGCTTGTAGCCGCCGTTCTGCGCCAGCGCGGTTAAGCCATTGACGTTGAGTACCGCGTCGCCCTGCTCGGCGGCCTGATAATCAAAGTGCTTTTTCTTGTCGCCGACCATCTGCTCGATGATCCACGGCACGCTGGCATCGCGGACTTCACGCTCGCTGATAAAACGGCCGTCGCGGAAAATGGTGATGTGATCGCCAATTTCCATCAGCTCTTCCAGCCGGTGAGAGATATAGATGATGGTGACGCCACGGCGCTTCAGCGCCTCAATGACGTTAAACAGCACCTTCACTTCCGACTGGCTGAGGGCGGAGGTCGGCTCGTCCATGATCAGCACGCGGGTGTCTTTCGACAGCGCCCGGGCGATCTCGACCAGCTGCTGATGGCCAATGCCCAGTTCGTTCAACGGCGCATAGGGATCGACATCCAGCTCCAGCCTTTCCAGCAGTGCCTTCGCCAGCTGGTACTGGTATTTCTCGTTGATCACCCCACGCTGGAAGAATTCGTTGCCGATAAAAATGTTGTCCATCACGTTCATATTCGGGAACAGGTTCAGCTCCTGAAAAATGATGCTGATACCGTGTTTCTCGGCCTGCTGCGTGGTGTGTAAGGTCACCGGCTCGCCATCCAGCAGGATCTGCCCGGAGGACGGCACTTCCACGCCCGCCAGCATTTTCATCATGGTGGATTTGCCCGCGCCGTTTTCGCCGATCAGCACGTTGACCTTGTTGCGATAGACGCGATAGTCCACCGAATCCAGCGCGGTGACGCCCGGATAAATGCGGGAAACATTGCGGGTTTCGATAATCACGTCCGACTGCTGGCTGGCCGGCGTCAGGACATCCGCTTCAGTGTGCGCCATGATTTACTCCTGTTGACGGACAACGCGGGCCGGAGTGATATCCGGTGCGGATTGCGGCACGTCCCAGCTGCTGAACACGCCATCGACTTCCACCCGATCGCCCACTTTCGGCTGAAGTTTTTTCACTTCATTCGAGGCCAGGGTGTTGATCGCCCGGCCGTAATCCCCAAACAGCACCTGATCGTTGAAGTCCTGATAGCTGGAACCTTTGTAGACATCGCGCAGGGCGGTGCCACGAATTATCGGGCCAATCTGCACCACCACGTCCTGGCCGCTGACGTCTTTTACCGTCATCTTGCCGCTGCGTGAGGTGGTATTCACCGCCGACACCGTGCCGTTAATCTTCACGGTGAAGACGCACGGATTCTCTTCCTGGCTACGGTAGCCAAACTGCTTACAGGCGCTGTCGATGTCCTTCGCCGCGGCCAGATCTTTCATTACCTCGCCCAGCGGTTTGGCATCGTTTAGCACCTGCGGCACGATCTTCTGCTGATAGGTATTGGTGACGTTCGCCATGGCCGGATTGGGTGGGTTTTTCAGGTCGGCTAATTCCTGTTGCGACACAATGCGGCAACCGCCAAGGGTTAACGCCGCGACTGCCAGCCAGACTCGCCTGGACATAAATTCTCTCCTTTGCGCCCCGTAAGGGGCGCAGCAGTATCACCACAACCACGACTCAGGATTTGTAATTGAAGTCCTGAACCTTCGAGGCATTGTCCGGGTTGATCAGAATGCCGCGGAACATCACACGCTGTTTCTCAGGCTTGGTGCCTTTCTGGATAAAGTTATCGAGATCGGTCACACCCTGCGCGGCGATGGCCTGAGCCTGCAGCATCACGGTGGCTTTCAGCGTGCCGGCTTTCACCGCGTCACGTTCATCATTGCTGCCATCAATACCGACCACGATCACATCGTTACGGCCTGCGGCTTTCAGCGCGGCAATCGCCCCCAACGCCACCGGGCCATTACCACAGATCACCCCTTTCACGTCCGGATGCGCCTGCAGAATGCTGTCCATGATGCGCTTGCCGTCGATCAGGGTGCCTTTCGCATCCTGGCGGGCGACGCTTTTCATGTCGGTGTACTGGTCGAGAACCTGGTGGAAGGATTTGGAGCGGGTCACGCAGTTATTGTCGGCGAGGTTACAGGTCAGTTCGGCATAGCTGCCCTTCTCACCCATCTTCTCGACGAAAACGTTGGCGACGTCAGAGCCGGCCTGGAAGTTGTTGTGGGTAATCTGCTCCAGCGCGACGTTATCGACCGGGATTTCGCGGTTAATCAGCACCACCGGAATGCCGGCATCCTTGGCTTTCTGAATGGCGGCGACGCTGGCGGTGGAGTCGGCGTTATCGAGGATAATGCCCTGCACTTTTTTACCGATCGCGGCATCGATCAGCTCGCTTTGTTTCTTCACATCTTCGCCGTGAGACAGGACCGACGTTTTATAGCCTAATTCCTGCGCCTTCATATTGGCCCCTTTCGCTTCTGAGGCGTAATAAGGGTTATCCAGCGAGTTCACCATTATCATAATGGTGCCTTTATCGGCTGCCAGCGCCGCATGGGAAAAAGTGCAGGCGGTGGCAACGGCTAATACAGTTAAACGCATGTTCATAGTGATGTTCTCTCATTATTGTAGGGTCAGCGTGTAGGGTATTGCGTTCGGACTCGCTTCTCTGGTCTGGGCGAAGTACTACCAAATGGTAAAGCCGCCATCGATCATCAGATCGGCGCCGGTAATCATGTCGCTACCGTTGCTGGCAAAGAACAGCACGGCGGCGGCAATCTCGTCGGTGTAGGCGAAGCGTCCCATTGGGATTAATTGCTTCATTGCCTCACCTTTTTCTCCCCGCCAGGCTTTTTCGCCCATCGGTGTCAGCACCACGGTCGGAGAGAGGGTATTCACGTTAATTTTGTGTGGCGCAAACTCCTTGGCCATCACCTTGGTCATGCCCAGTAATCCGGCCTTGGCCGAGGTGTAAGCCACATGGTTATCGATGGCGATGGAGGCGGCCTGCGAGGCGATATTAATAATTTTTCCGCCCCTGCCGGCTTTCACCATGCGTTTTGCCACCGCCTGCGAGCAGAGGAACGGCCCGGTCAGGTTAACGGCGACCTGCTTTTGCCACTCGTCAAACGCGGTTTCCAGCACCGGCTGCAACATCACATAACCGGCACAGTTGACCAGAATGTCGATATGGCCGTAATGCGCATCCACGTCTGAAATGGCCTGTTCCACTGAGGCCGGATCAGTCACATCGCACTGCACAAACTGCACGCGGCTGGCGTCAAACTGGCTGGCCACGTCGCTCACTTTGCTCTGTTCAAATGCCGGGTAAAGCAGCGCCAGGCTGGCGCCTTTTTCCAGCAGCATTTTATTGCTGGCCATGGCGATGCCGCCCAGCCCGCCGGTGACCACCGCGACCTTGCCGGTCAGATCCATGTTGGTATCCACGCCATAGCGCAGATTGACATCATATTCATTGCTCATCAGTGGGTCCTCAGGCGGCGGCGACAACGTGTTGTAAGGTGGTGCGCAGACCTTCCGCATCGATGCGAAACTGGCTGCGCAGTGCAGCGCGACTGCTGCTGTGGGTAAATTCGTAAGCCGGGATCCCCAACGGGGTAAACCGCTGGCGCAGCGCGTGCTTATGCAGAATTTCACCGATAATGCTGCCCAGTCCGCCGCTCAGCGAATGCTCTTCCATGGTGATCACCTGCTGGTGCGCGCTAATCAGTTTCACCACCGCGGCTTCATCCAGCGGCCACAGCGACGGCAGGGAAACGATGGTGATGCTGTCGTCTTTTGCCGCCAGCGCTTCATGGGCCAGCGTGCCCATACAGAACACCACCGTCTGTTTGCCTTCCTGCAGCACTTCCGGCTTGCCGGGAACGAACTGGTAATCGTCGCCATGCAGCACCGGCACTTTGTCACTGTCCATACGGATATAGACCGGACCGGTGTGCTGAATGGCGTAACGTGCAATGGCGCTGGCCTGCACGGCATCGGCCGGGGCAAACACCTGCAGGTTGCCGAAGGTGCGGGCAATGGCAATGTCATTGGTACAGTGGTGAGTGGCACCCAGCGGCCCGTAGGCAAAGCCGGCGTTCAGGCCAAGCATTTTGACGTTGGTTTCGGTGTAGCAAATATCGTTTTTGACCTGCTCATTAGAGCGGGCAAACAGGAACGGTGCGGCGTTGGCGGTAAACACCGTGCGGCCGCTCAGTGCCATGCCCGCCGCCATGCCGACCATGTTCTGCTCGGCGATGCCAACGTTAATCACCCGATCGGGGAAGGCCTTTTCAAATGGCGCAATTTTGGAGGTTGAGGTGGAGTCAGCAACCATCACGCTGAGGTTCGCCCCGTTCTGTTGTTCATCGACCAGCGTGGCGATGATCGCGTCGCGTAAGTCTTGCATTAGTCTTCCTCCAGCTCTGCCAGCCCAAGGGCCAGCTGCTCATCATTAGGGACCGAGTGGTGCCAGGCCGGGACGTTCGCCATAAAGGAGATGCCGTGGCCTTTCTCGGTATTGGCGAGGATCACCCGGGGTTTGCCGGTCGACGGCTGATTCACCGCATTGGCAATGGCTTCAGGATCGTGACCGTCGCACTCCAGCACCTCGAAACCGAACGCCAGCCATTTATCTGCCAGCGGTTCCAGCGGCATGATGTCTTCGGTTTTGCCCGCCAGCTGCAGGCGGTTACGGTCCACAATGGCCACCAGGTTATCGAGCTTGAATTTGCTGGCGGACATCGCCGCTTCCCAGTTCGAGCCTTCCGCCAGTTCACCGTCGCCAAGCAGCACAAACGCCCGACGATGGCCCATGCCGGACAGCTTGTTGCCCATCGCCAGGCCGACGCCGATCGGCAAGCCGTGCCCGAGGCCGCCGGAGTTAATCTCGACCAGATCCGGCAGCTTTTGCCTGACCGGATGGCCTGCCAGCAGCGTGTCGTCGCCCATAAACTGGTCGAGGATCGCCGGGTCAATCAGCCCCATCGCCGCCGCGCTGCAATACAGCCCGCCTGCGCCGTGGCCTTTCGATAAAATAAAACGATCCTGATCGGGACGCTCAGCACCGCGATCCATCACCCCCATAAACAGCGTACAGATGATGTCTACCTCTGAGAGGTCGGCGCCGGTATGCCCTTTTCCCGCCCGATGATTCATTTGCAGGACATAACGTCGGGCCTGACGCGCTGTCTGTTTGATTGCCTGAAAGTCCATCATTACCTCTTCGTCTGTAACGCCGCTGACCGGATAGCGAAGTGCCAGTCCTGCGGCTCATTCGTTTTCGAATAAAAATATACGCTATCGTTTATAAGCATATTGTGGGGTAGATCAAATTTCAAACAAAAGCCGTTCGAAAGATTAAGTCCTTGATCTACCAGTTTAATCCCCATTATTCAGAATAAGAGTAAGGACAAAAATGCTAAAAATATGTTTAAAATCAAGGCTGTTGCCGTGCATAGACTTTCGAACGAAAACGAAAAGGAAAAAATACCAGACTCGCATTCAATCGAATGCAGAGGTAATATTTGCGCTAATGGCCGTTTGGCGCGGGTTTTCGCCCGTTCAGCAGGTGAAGGGAGAGTTTCGGTTGAAAAGCAAAAGCGAACAATTAGCCGACATGCAGCAACGGCGGGAAAAAATCCTTGAGATGATCCGGGAAGACGGCACGGTGACGGTGAAGATGCTGACGGAGGCCTTTGGCCTGACGGAAGCCACCATCCGTACCGATCTCCGCGTGTTGCAGAAAGAGGGACATGTCCAGCGTTATCATGGCGGTGCCACGCTGATGACCGGTAAGCAGAATACCGGCGCGCTGATGCTGGAGAGGCAAACCCATCTTGATGAGAAGGATGCTATCGGCCGGCTGGCGGCGGAGCATATCGAAAATGGCGATACGGTGATTTTCGACTCCGGTACCACCACCACCGCTATCGCCCATCATCTTGGGCACATCAACAAGCTGTCGGTGGTCACCACCGCAGTCAATATCGCGCTGATGCTGGGCGGTGAGCCCGGCGTCAATATTCTGCTGACCGGCGGTACCTTTAAGTTCCCGACTCTTTCCACCTCCGGCGAGAAAGCGGCCAGCTTCTTTGAGAACGTACTGGCCGAGAAGCTGTTTCTGGCGACCGCCTGCATTTCACCCAAGCTGGGGCTGAGCTTCCCGAGCGAAACCGATATCAAAGTCAAAAGCGCGATGATCCGCTCGGCCAGCACGGTGTATGTGGTGGCCGACTCCAGCAAGATCGACAAGGTGTCGATGTTTGCCCTGCCCTGTGACTGGAGCAATATTCAGTACCTGATCACCGACAGCGGCATCAGCGCCGAGTCGACAGAGGCGTTTGAAGCGCTGGGCGTCAGGGTATTGATTGCCCGGGGATAGCCTCACTGGCGTAAAACCGGCAGGATAAAAAAAGGCGTCCTGCCTGTGCCGTGAGCACGAAGTTGGACGCCTTTATCAAAAGCACTCGCGCAACCGTCAACGGTCAAACAAATGCATTGTTGTGTATCCCTGTTTTTGCAAAGCCTGTGCCAGATCGTCAACCCTCTGATTCCCTGATAAAGGCCAGAAAGCGTCAGATCCACTGGCGCCAGTTGCCGAATCACGCCGGCGGTTTTGCCCTGCCATGATGCACAAATCGCACTCCCGGTGTGCATTTCCTGACCAGCCCGATTGCGCGGCTTTTTTTAGCACTGTCCGCTTGCCGCCAACCGGCTTCTGATTGGATTAAGCACCTTCAGAGCCGCCTGCTGAAACTCGCTGGCTTTTAACTGAAAAAAGCGTGTTGGCATAAAAAAATCAGCCTGGGCAAAACATTAGCCACATTGATACGTTAAGCCCTGAAGCCGTTAACAGATGATGCCCGCTCTGAGCGCCGCTATTCATGCGGTCTGGCGACAGTTTATCGATCCTAATCAAATTGACTTCTTGTCACCTTTCAGGCAAAGATTGTCACCTCTCAGACCGCTGATAACATGTAAAGTGGCGGCCTGCAATTGTTCCCATTCTCAAAAGCGTCAGGTAAACTGACAACGAATTTATCTTTCTGTAAACCTGACTCTTTTTTTCTTGTTACCGACAGTTTACCTGAGCGGACGATGACAATGATTGTGGGGTTTTGCCTGTGGACTATAAGACTCACTGATGAAATGCATGAGGACCAATGTGAAAATAAGCATCGCGTTTACCCTGTTGGCAGTGCTGTCCCTGTCCGGATGCAAGGCTCCTCCTCCGCCGATAACGGATGACACCATCGTAACCAGCGAAGTGGATGGCGTGAAGTTCACCCACCGTCACGCGGTGCAGGCACCGACGTCGTTTACCCCCGTCAATGAGACCTACCGCGCGCTGTATAATGCGTCGGTGATGACCAGCCCGGATTTCAGCGGCAAGAACGTCCGCTATCTTGAAAATGGCAAACCTTTCACCGTACTGGGTGAAGTGGAAAATCACTGGCTGGCTATCGCCGATCCCGATCAGGAACAGCTGATTGGTTACGTGCCGTTCAAAGCCGGCGTGAAAACCGACCTGTATGACGCCACGATCAAAAGCGATCGTCCCCGCCCACGTAAAAACGCCAAAAAAGTGTGCGTCGATGTGGGTGGCCAAAGTAAAGCCTGCCGCAACAACGCGACGGCCACCTGGATCCTGGAATAATCGCGTTCTGCGCCACGGACGGCCAGAAATCACTCTTCGATCCGACGACCCAAAGCGCCCGCCTTGCTGGCGCCACACAGCCGAGACAGTAAAAGCCTGATGACCCCGGAATACCCCGCTGACGCGCTTCCTTACGTCAGCCCAGAAAACCCGTTGCTGGCCGCAGCGGCACCGTTGCTGAATGCAATTGTGCAGATCCGCCTGGCAGCCACGCATGACGACCCTGCCGGCCTGCGTCAGCAACTGGTCGATGAGATCCGCCTGTTTGAAACCCGATGTAAACAAGCCGGCCTGCCTTTTGACATGATCATTGGTGCCCGCTATTGCCTGTGCAGCGTGCTGGACGAAGCTGCGGCGCAAACCCCGTGGGGCACGCGCGGCGTCTGGTCGGGCAACGGTCTGCTGGTCACCTTCCATAATGAAAGTTGGGGTGGCGAAAAAGTCTTCCAGCTGCTTTCCCGCGTCTCGCAAAATCCCAAATTGCATCTGCCGCTGCTTGAGGTGATCCACTACTGTCTGCTGTTGGGCTATGAAGGCCGTTACCGTGGCATCGACCAGGGTAAGCTGCAGCGTGATGCGTTGCGCACCCGCCTGGCCCAGTTGATTAGCGATACCCGCGTGCAGCAGCAACCGCTGGTCGAACCCCAACCGTTATCGCCCGCCTGCCAGAACACCTTCTGGCGACCGCCGGTGCCGTTGTGGGCATGCGTTATGCTGACCGCCTTTGTGGCCTGCCTGATTTATTCCGGCCTTAACTGGCGTCTGGGGAATTCGGCGGAGCCGCTGCTGCGTGCCATCTGGCAAACGCCGCTGCCCAAGGCCGAACCGGTCAGACGCTCAAACTCGACGCAGGCGATGCTGGATTTGCGCACGCGGCTGGACGATCTGATTGTTGACCGCACGCTGGATGTTGCCGACGGCGCCAATGGCAGCAAGGTGATTATTGCGGCCGACAAGCTGTTTAACCGCGGCGGCAGTGATTTAACCCCTGCGGGTCGGGCGATCATGGTGCGCGTCGCCGCCGCCATGGACAACATCAAAGGCACGCTGCAGGTCAGCGTCTATACCGATAACCAACCGCAGCGTACCGCCCGCTTCCCGTCTAATTATGAATATTCGCTGGCCCAGGCCCATACGCTGACCTCGCTATTGCAGCAGCTGATGATCCAACCTGGCCATATGATCCGCGGTGAAGGCCGCGGTGACAGCAACCCACTGCTGCCGAACGACAGCCAGGAAAACCGGGCGCAAAACCGCCGGGTGGAAATCCTGCTTTTCCCGGCGCCTGAAGTTCAGAGCAGCAGCAAACCCGCGGGGAAATCCTGATGTCTTCTCGCCTTTATTCCCTGATTTTTAGCCGCCTGCTGTGGGGCTTTTTCGGCATCAGCGCGCTGTCGGCGGTGATCTGGATGCTTGGCCCTCAGCTGTTAATCGGCGGCAGCCACTGGCTGGAGCCGGTCATTAACCGCCAGCTGGCCATTTGCCTGTGCTTCTTCCTGTGGATTATCTTCCAGCTGATCCCCCAGCTGTATCGCGCCTGGTTTAACTCGCGCTTGCTGAATAACCTGCAGCGCAATGACAACGTCGATTATGCCGACCGGGCGATGACCGAAGAGTTGCTCAGCACCCGCTTCAGTGAAGCGGCCATGCGGCTGAAGAAAACCCAGTTTAGCGGGCGGGATCGCAAGAAAAAGCCGCGCGGCTGGCTGCAACGCGTTAATTCCCAGTATTTGTACCAGCTGCCCTGGTACATGATTGTCGGCGCGCCTGGCGCGGGTAAAACCACGGCGCTGGTGAATTCGGGTCTTGAATTCCCGCTCAGCGACAGCTTTGGCAAAACCGCGCTGCGCGGCGTTGGTGGCACCCGTCATTGCGACTGGTGGTTTACCGAAGACGCGGTGCTGCTGGATACCGCCGGGCGTTATACCCTGCAGGAAAGCCAGCGCGCGAAGGATGCCAGCGAGTGGCAGACCTTTATCACCCTACTGAAACGCTACCGCACGCGCCAGCCGATCAACGGGGTGATCATGACCGTCAGCGTCGCCGATCTGCTTAGCGACTCGGCGGAAGCGCGCTTTAATCAGGCAACGGCGCTGCGTCAGCGTATGTCCGAACTGCACCAGCAAACCGGTATCCACTTCCCGGTGTATGTGATGGTGACTAAAACGGACCTGCTGAAAGGCTTTATGAGCTATTTCGCGTCGCTGGATAAAGCGCAGCGCGATCGCATCTGGGGCTTCAGCTTCCCGTGGGAAAATAACCGCCAGAGCGAATCGGCCATCAACCAGCTGTTCGACCGCCAGTTCCGCCTGCTGACCCAACAACTGCAGGACGATCTGGCCGGCAATATGGCGCGGGAAAGTGACCTGACGCTGCGGGCCGAGTGCTTCCTGTTCCCGCAGGAGTTTGCTTCTTTACGGCCACTGCTGGCGGAATACCTCGATATTGTCTTCTCACCGGAAAATGGCGAGATGCCGTGGTCCGTGCGCGGGGTGTTCTTTACCAGCGGCACCCAGGAAGGGCTGCCGTTTGACCGTATTATGGGTGAGTTGAACAGAAAGCTGCAGCTGCCGCAGGCGTCAGGCCACTCCATTGCCAGCTGGGATTCGGTTAACCGCCATGCGCCAATCCCCGCGAACAAAGGCCAGAGCTATTTTATCCGCTCGCTGATGGATGACATGATTTTTGCCGAAAGCGGGCTGGCAGGCAGCGATCGCTCCTGGGAGCACCGCAACCGGCTGCTGCACTGGGCCGGTTATGCCTCGCTGGCACTGGCGCTGATGATTGCCACCATGCTCTGGACCACCAGCTATTATAAAAATCAGCAGTATCTGCACCAGGTGGAAAGCCGGATGATCGCGGTCGACCAGCAGGCGAAACGGCTGGCAGCCAATAACTCCGGGGATATCCTGGATCTGCTACCCTTCTTAAACAGCCTGGTGGCGTTGCCGCAAAGTGAGAGTTTCTCGGTTGAAGCGCCCCCGCTCAGCATGCGCGGCGGATTATATCGCGGTGGCCAGGTGAGCGATGCGGCCTGGGGCTTCTATCAGAACGCGTTGAAATCCCTGCTGCTGCCGCGCGTGGCGCAGAACATCACCCAGACCCTGCGGCAGGATAAAGGCGATGACAGTGAATTCAGCCGGAATGCGTTGCGCGCGTATCAGATGCTGTATCAGCCACGCAGCTATGACGGCGAATTCTTACGCGGCTGGGTGATGCAGAATCTTCAGCGCACCCTGCCGGCGAACGTCACGACCCGCCAGCTTCAGCAGCTGGACTGGCATCTGAGCCAGCTGCTGGACAGGCAGATCCAGAGTTCTCCCTTTATCCGGGACAATACGCTGATGATGAGAAAGTTAGCGCTGGATTTGGAAAATGCAGGACGACAGCCCGAAACAGGCACGGTAATTATTCCTGCGGCTGAACGTGTGGCAGCGAACGTTCACTGAATAAGGTCAGCACTATGGCAGAAAATACAGAGTTGGGATGGTACGGCAAGCTGCCTTCCACCGGTGATTTTCTTCAGCGCAGGTTGCCTGAGGCGATGGTCAACAGCTGGTCAAACTGGTTCCAGCTCGGTTTATCGCACTGGCATCACCACAGTGAGCGCAACGCTGAGCTGTTCAGCCGGGCGCCGGTATGGAATTTCGCCCTGCCCGCTACGCTGGGCGTGCAGCGGGTGCAGATTGGCTGCCTGCTGGCCTCACGCGACAGAGTGGGTCGCGCGTGGCCGCTGCTGGCGGTACAAAGCGTGCCGGTCAGCCTCTGGCATCCGGCGCAGCTGGCGGTGTCGGGCGACTGGTTTAGCCACCTCGGCCAGACTTTGCACCGTGCGGTGTCGACCAACGTCACCCCTGACGCACTCAGCCAGGCGTTACTTTCCCTGCCGCCCCTGTCGCTTCCTGACACCGGCAGATCGGACATTATGGACGTGATTGGCTACCAGGATCTTCCCTGCACGCTGGCCTGGCATGAAGTGTCACAACGCTTCAATCCCGGCCAGTACACCAGCTACTGGTGGACCAATCAGAGCGACGGCTATCCTCTGGTCAGCCATAAACACAGCGGCAACCTCACCGCACAGCTTTTTTCACAATTATTCGATCCGGCCGCCGTGGCGCAACCGGGTCGACATGGACTCTATCCTCCGATGTTTGAATAGAGTTATTTGGCCTCTGGCCCTGGCTTCAGGAAAAGCGCATGCGATTTACCATTGTTGAGAGCAGAACCGAGGCGCCCGTCACCGCCTGTGACTTTGTCGCCCCCGGCGGCACCATTGGCCGCAGCGTGGATAACGATCTGGTCCTTCCCGATGACGAACGTGCTATTTCTCGCCTGCAGGCGGTGGTGCACGTGGCCAGCAGCGGCGACTGCCGGCTGACCAGTCACGGCAGTGTGATTGCGGTGTTGCATAACCAGGCGCCGCTGGCACGCGGCAGCCAGATTGCGCTGCAACATGGCGATTTGCTGAGCATTGGCGACTATCAGATTCAGGTCAGCGATCCGGCACGGGCCAGTGAAACGCCGTTCAGCGATGTCGACCCGCTGGCCCTGTTTGGCGAGGATCACTCGCTGCCGGCCGATCCGTTGGGGATCCTGCATGAAGAAGAGCCGATTATTATCCACTCCAGCGATGCGCAGACGCCGGAACAGCTCGCGGCGCGCACCGCCCGCCAGAATGATGCCAGGCTGGGAATCGAACCGATTGGTCATGACGCGCCTTACAGCGAACGCCCGGCCAGCGACAGCAACGCCGAACGACTGCTGGCGGCGCTGATGGAAGGCATGGGTCTGGAGCACGGGGCGGGTAAACCGGCGCTGACCGAAGATCAGCTGCGGATGACCGGCAGAATGCTGAGCCTGTTTTCGCAGGGAACGGTTGCCCTGCTCTCTTCGCGCTCGATCCTCAAGCGCGGCGTGAAGGCCGAAATGACCATGATCCTCAATGAAGCCAATAACCCGTTCAAGATCCTGCCGTCGGGTAAAACCGTGCTGATGCAGATTTATCAGAGCCAGATGCCGGGCTTTATGCCGCCAGAGCAGGCGGTGCGCGATGCGCTGGTCGATTTGCAGGCGCATCAGCTGGGGATGATTGCCGGTATCCGCGCGATTATCGCCGCCATGCTGCAGTCGTTTAATCCTCAGCGGCTGGAGGATAATGCGAAACGTGATGGCGTCTTGCCAAAATTTGGTCTGCCGGGCAGCAAAAAAGCCGCGATGTGGCAAGCCTATCAACGTCATTATCAGAACACCTCAGGCGAAATTGAGGACGATTTCCATACCCTGTTTGGCGATGCATTCCTGCAGGCCTATGACATGGAAGTGAATCAGTACAAAGACTCACAAATCAGACCGGAAGATGAATGAAGATTAACACTGCCTCGACCTCAGAAATTGGCGCAAGAGAGAGCAATCAGGATGAAACGGGTGAGTACACCGGCGCGCATTCTGCCTGTTTTTTAGTCTGCGATGGTGTGGCGGGCACCGAGGGTGGTGAGATCGCCGCCCGGCTGGCCCGTGATTCGTTACTGACCGAATTTGCCGATGACCGGCCGATAAATCCGGCTGATACCGAAAAATGGGTCACCAAAGCCGACCAGGCGATCCGCCAGGCGCAGAGGAATAATCTGAATTTTAAGCGCATGAGCACCACCCTTGCCGCGCTGTTTATTGACCGCGTGCAACAACGCGCATGGTGGGCCCACGCTGGTGACAGCCGTGTTTATCACTTCCGTCGTGGCTTCATCAATACGGTGACCCGTGACCACAGTCTGGCCCAGCAAATGAAAGAGGCCGGTGTTGATAATTCCGGTATTAACAGTAATTTACTTTATAATGCGCTCGGCGCGGATGGCACGCTTCCGGTCAGCTACAGCGATGTGATCCAGCTGGAAGATGGCGATGCCTTTCTGGTCTGTACCGACGGCTTCTGGTGCAGCCTGTCGCCGCAGGAAATGGAGCAGGCGCTGCGGATGGTCAACTCGCCGGAAGAGTGGCTGGCACTGATGCAAAAAGCCATTAATCGCAGTGAAAAAAAAGACAATTTGAGTGCTGTGGCCGTTTGGGTAGGCTCGCCACAGGAAACCACCCTATTACAATCGATGGCGGATTCGGCTCGTTTTTTACCGCCGCGTGATTAACACCAAGGATCGCTATGAAATTCTGGTTGCCAGCTACTGCCACACTGTTGATAGCAACTGCCGCACAGGCTGATGATTACCGCGTGGTTTACTCTCCCAGCCTGGCGCTGGAGGTGTTTATTGATAACGTGGAGAGTAACGCGCCGCAGGACTGGTGCCAGGATAACATTCATTTGCGTATCGTCTCCGGCAAAAGCAAAGAGTCCAGCGTGCTGACCACCTTCCTGCCGCGCGTGGGCAACCTGTTGCAAAATCAGTGTGGCAAGCTGGTCGAGCTGCCGTGGCAGATGACCAACGATGCCGGATCGGTTCTGGCCACCGGAACCGCCTCGAAAGAGCAGAGCTGGCGCCCGATCGTCATCGCCGATGCCACCGCCGCCGCGACCGCCAGCAATGCCTCACCGCTGGATCTGTCACAGCCGGCCAACAGCGCACCGTTGCAGCATTTCGATCTGCCTGCCGGCTGTCATTTCCGCACCTGGTGGGACGACAAAGGCCAGTCGCTGTTTATCCCCGACAGCAAGCGGCTGACCTGTTCAACCGAAGGCTGGCTGGAAGGCCCAAGCGAACTGACCCTTTCCAGCAACGGGAAATCCGAGCCGGTGCCGGTGCAGTTCTACGAAGGCTACCCGCTGAAAAATATTCACCCTGCCTCCGGGGCGCTGGATATTGTCGCAGCCAACAATCAGCGCCTGGTGGCCGCCAAAGCCGACGCGCCTGACAGTTGGTTGCTGCTGCCGTTTAACGCCACGCAGCACGTCTGGTCGTTTGATGGCGTGATGCTGGTTAAAATGGACAAAACCCAGGCGACCGATCCCGAACAGCTGAAAACCCAGGTTGATGCACTGCGCAAGGCCTGGGCGAAAGTGATGGATCCGCAAGCGAAGATTACCGTGCTGCTGGTTGATGACCTGCATGCAGACCTGGCCGATCCGGCTATTGGCGCCTGGCGCACCGTTAACTAACTCCGGATGGATACTATGTCGGCGAACGAGAAAACCAAAACAGTCCCCAATGCGCTTCCGGCCGGGCACCGTTTTAATGAGTTTGAGATCAAGGAAGTGATTGGCGGTGGCGGCTTCGGGATCGTTTATCGTGCCTGGGATCATCTGCTTGAGCGCACCATTGCGATCAAAGAGTATCTGCCGATTTCGCTGGCCTCGCGCGGGGACGATCTGACCATCGTGCTGCGCGGTGAACGCTATCAGAAGTTATTTAACGCCGGCCTGAACAGCTTTATTCAGGAAGCCCGCCTGCTCGCCCGCTTTAATCATCCTGGCTTGCTGCACGTGCTGCGCTTCTGGGAAGAGAACGGCACCGCCTATATGGGCACGCTCTACTACAGCGGAATGACGCTGAAAGAGTGGCAGCAAGGCAGCCCGGAAAGCGTGACCGATGGCTGGATCCGCCAGCTGCTGCCGCCGTTATTCGGCGCCATTGATACTATTCATCGCGGTGGCTATTTGCACCGGGATATCTCCCTCGACAATATCCAGATTCAGGATAACCAGCTGCCGGTGCTGCTCGACTTCGGCTCGGCGCGTAAAGAAATCGGCAATCTCTCCGATGAAACCGAGATCATGCTCAAGCCTGGCTATGCGCCGATCGAGCAGTACAGCGAAGAGAGCGACAGCGAACAGGGCCCGTGGACCGATATTTACGCGCTGGGTGCGGTGCTGCATACGCTGGTGACCGGCAATCCTCCGCCGGTCAGCGTGGTGCGCTGTATTGAAGATCGCTATCAGCCGTTGACGCAGCTGCGACCGGAAGGCTTCTCGTTATCCCTGTTGAATGCCATCGACCAGTCGCTGGCGATGAAACCGCAGGATCGTCCTCAGTCTATCGACGCGCTGGCGGCGCTGATCGAGCTGCCGGTCAGCACGGTTGAGCAGCTGGTGACGGCTGTGACGCAAATCTCCGAACCGGCTCCCGAGCCGTCAGTCGAGCCGGAGCCGCTTCCAGAGCCGGTGATGATTGCCGTTAACCCGACGGCGGGCTCCGCAGAGATTGTCAGCCCGCGCAGCAGCCGTAAGCTGTCCAAACCGCTGGCGGTGTTAAGCGCGGTGGCACTGGTTGCGGTGGTGGGTCTGGTGGTGATGCTGAACCGGGGAGGCGATAAAACCGTCGAGCATCCGGCCGCGGCGGCGACGGCAGATGCCACGGCACCGGTCGCCAGTGCTGCGCCACCGGCAGCAGCACAGAACACCGGCCCGATGCTGGCAACGGTCTATCTGAAGCTGACCGCCGGTGAAACCGTGTTGCTGAACGGCACGCCGATGGACGTTAAGCCCAATAACAACGGCTATGCCTCGCTAAATCTGGCGGCGGGAAGCTATAAAATCGAAGTCCATTCCGGCACGGCGGTACACACCCAGCAGCTGGATATCAATAAAGCGGGTACCTGGCTGATTAACCCGGGCGTGTAAACGGTGGGGATCACCCCACCATATTGTTGTGGCACTCCTGCAACTCGCGTACGCGCTGAACCAGATCGGTCAGACAGTCGTCATACAAGCCCCGCTTCTTTAACTCCTGTTCAAGGGAGTAAAGATACTGCGCGTTGGTGCCCAATGGACCGCTGGCTTGTGCAATCAGCGGCGCAATGGTTTTCGGGCAGGAATCGGCCTCATACAGCGCATGCCGTGGGTCCATCACGAACGCCATTGCGGTAACCGTGCGGCCGTCTGCCAGCTTCAAATCGCACCAGGTGGGCAGATAGCAGCCGGTGACCATCTCGCGCTTCCACAGCAGCTCCAGCTCTTCATGCAGCTTATCTTCGGGCAAACGATAGGCCAGCCCGGTGGTTTCACCGCCCTCTTTCAACGCCAGCATGCGTCCCGGCTGGGTCGCCGTGCCGCGCCCGGCGGTTAAGCGCAGGCAGAATGCCCGATGCCAGCCTTCCAGCGTGCCTTCGGCAATTTCATCCGATTCGAAGATCGGGTTCCACATCAGCGAGCCGTATCCAAAAATCCACACCGGGCTATGATTGGGACGACAGGCCAGCGTAGCGGCTAATGAGGCTGCCCGTTGCTCACAGGTCCATAACAACGATTCCTCAATAGCACCAAAAGCTGTCTTACAATCCGCTTTTAACAGGAAATCTCTTGTTAACATAACCCCTCCGCCCGCCACTGCTCACTCCCTGCCACTGCGTTTTACCGTCCCTGAAATTGAATTATTATGAAACTCATGGTTTCAACGCTATCAATGACCCTATGTCATTCATCACCCGCAATCAAGTTTGAACCGCGTCACAAAAGAAAAAATTTCACTTAACTTCATCATCGGCATTATAAGAATAAACTTCAGCAGCAATGTGGCGAACAGAGGGCTTTATCCGCCTCTTTTGCTGCTGCCTGGAACAGCGCATTGCTGGTCGCCGCTAAAGTCACGCCTTTCACCGATCTTAAGGAAAAAATGTGCTTTACGCCCTGTTTAATCAGCAAAAATCCGCATAAAGCCAAATAAAGATGGGGTTAATGATGAATAAAGGCAAAATAAGCCATGCCAATACAGTATGATAGGTTGATAAAGTCATAGTTATTGGTCATTTGAGCCAAAAACATTAAAAACCTGTAAATTATGGTAAATAGTACAGGTTTAAAGTTGATAACCCGTTACAATTCCGTTGCTTGTAATATAACCACTGCCGTTCGATGCTATTATTTATGCCTGCAGGTGTTCCCTGAATTCAGGCTAACAGGACAGATAAACAAGGATAAATCAGCCTATGAGTGCCCATGAAGGCGTCAAAACACGCCATAAAGAAACATCCTTAATTCTTCCCCTCGCCGCGCTGGGTATTTTGTGGTTTTGGGGTGCCTCAAGCTCGTTTCCCATCGTTATCACCATCAACCTTATTGCCCTGTTCGCTATCCTTAGCAGCGCCTTTAGCGTGGTTCGCCATGCGGATGTGCTGGCACACCGTCTGGGAGAACCCTACGGCTCGCTGATCCTCAGCCTGTCGGTGGTGATCCTGGAAGTCAGCCTGATCTCGGCGCTGATGGCGACCGGCGATGCCGCACCGGCATTGATGCGCGACACCCTCTATTCAATCATCATGATTGTGACCTGCGGTCTGGTCGGCGCGGCGTTGCTGTTGGGCGGACGCAAGTTTGCCACCCAGTACGTTAACCTCGCCGGGGTTAAGCAGTACCTGATCGCCATTTTCCCGCTGGGTATTCTGGTGCTGGTGTTTCCCAATGCCCTGCCCGGCGGCAACTTTTCCGTCGGCCAGGCGCTGCTGATTTCGGCAATTTCTGCCGCGATGTATGGCGTGTTCCTGCTGATCCAGACCAAAACGCACCAGAGCCTGTTTGTTTACGAACATGAAGATGAGGGCGATGACCCGCACCACGGCAAGCCCTCCGCGCACTCCAACATCTGGCACTCGGGCTGGCTGATTGTGCATCTGATTGCGGTGATTGCGGTCACCAAGATGAACGCCACGCCGCTGGAGTTCTTGCTGACCACGCTGAATGCGCCAGAGCAGTTCACCGGCTTCCTGGTGGCTTTGCTGATCCTCTCCCCGGAAGGTCTGGGCGCGATTAAAGCGGTGCTGGCGAATCAGGTGCAGCGTGCCATGAACCTGTTCTTCGGTTCGGTACTGGCGACCATCTCGCTGACGGTGCCTGCGGTGACGATTATTGCTACCCTCACCGGCCAGCAGCTGATCTTCGGCCTGGAGCCGCCACAGATGGTGATGATGATTGCGGCGCTGCTGTTATGCCAAATCTCCTTCTCCACCGGCAGAACCAACGTGCTGAACGGCGCGGCGCATCTGGCGTTGTTTGTCGGCTATCTGATGACCATCATGCTGTAACGCTAAACGCAAAGCATAAAAAAACGGGGCGAAATGATTCGCCCCGTTTTTATTTGACTGACTGAAGAAGAGTTACTGCGCGCGATAGACCAGCGAGTGGCCCGCGCCGGTCAGCGTCAGCGTGTTCTGCTCAAGCTTAACGGTGGCGCCCGCGGTCAGCATTTTACCAATGGCCATTTCCCACTGGTTCAGCTTCGGATCGCTACACATCATGCGGGTAGACGCCATTTGCGGCACGCTCAGCACGTTGTCTTTCAGCGTGCCCTGACCAAAGAAGCGATTACACATTACGCCGGTGACGCGCATTTCATCACTGAAATTGATCCCCGGCTTCATGCCCTGAGGCGCGCTGATGGACTGGCCATCCACGGTGGTCAGCACAAAGTTACGGTTCGCTAAAGACGCCTGCGCGTCGTGCCGGGCAGCGCTACTGCATCCGCCCAGCACCATGGCGGCCGTTAACACGGCGAGGGTTCTTTTCATCATTCACTCCTTGTCCTGAATGTCCTTAACCGATTACTCAGTTGCTGGTATCCAGCTCCGCGAAGCTTTTAACCAGATCATCAATCGCTTTGATCTGCGCCAGGAACGGTTCCAGCTTATCCAGCGGCAGCGCCGACGGACCGTCGCATTTTGCGTTAGCCGGATCCGGGTGCGCTTCGATAAACAGACCGGCCAGGCCAACGGCCATACCGGCGCGAGCCAGTTCGGTGACCTGACCACGACGGCCGCTGGATGCGGAGCCAAACGGGTCACGGCACTGCAGCGCGTGGGTCACGTCAAAGATCACCGGGCTACCGTTAGACACCTGCTTCATCACGTTGAAGCCCAGCATATCCACGACCAGGTTGTCGTAACCAAAGTTGGCACCGCGATCGCACAGGATCACCTTGTCGTTGCCGCCTTCGGCAAACTTATCGACGATGTTACCCATCTGGCCTGGGCTGACGAACTGGGGTTTCTTAACGTTGATCACCGCGCCGGTTTTCGCCATCGCTTCAACCAGATCGGTCTGACGGGCGAGGAAAGCCGGCAGCTGGATCACGTCCACCACGTCAGCCACGGTCTGCGCCTGGCTGGCTTCATGCACATCGGTGATCACCTTCACGCCGAAGGCCGCTTTGATGTCCTGGAAAATGCGCATTCCCTCTTCCAGGCCTGGGCCACGGTAAGAGTGGATGGAAGAGCGGTTGGCCTTGTCAAACGAGGCCTTGAACACGTAGGGGATACCCAGCTTCTGGGTCACGGTGACGTAATGCTCACAGATGCGCATCGCCAGATCGCGAGATTCCAGCACGTTCATGCCACCAAACAGCACGAACGGCAGGTCGTTTGCTACCTTGATATCGCCAATGTTAACCACTTTCTGTTTCATGTCTTCGCCTTATTCTCTGTTAATGCAGCGTAATCTGTTTTTGTTCAATCGAATGGATCTGCAGCTTAATCATTTCGCTGACCGGGTCTTCTGGGCACTGTTCAACAAAGTAGGTCAGATCCGTCAAAGCCACATGTTCACACTCTAACTGGGCGAAAATCAGCCCACGGTCGCGAATTTCGTAGGGATCTTCCGGGTCCATCTGCACCAGCACCTGGCTGACCTGCAGTGCCAGCTCCATCTGCTTCTCTTCCATCAGCGCGGATTTCAGCGTATCGAGCATTTTATTCAGCACCAGCTGCGGTTCGGCTTCCTGAAGGTCGTCGTCATACAGCTCCGCGACCGGGCCAATATTGCCCTTAAGCCAGGCTTCCAGCGTATGTTCATCGAGGGTATCGCCGTTGAACGGGTTAATTAACCACATCTCTTCGTCGATCCAGTCGGCACGTAAAATCAGCTGGGTGGGGAAAATGACCGGCATCAGCGGTAACGACAGCTGACCGGCAATGTGCAGGAAAATGATGCCTAACGAGACAGCCGTTCCCTGACGGGTTCTGAGAACATTATCCAGCCACAGAGTGTCGGACAGGCGATATACGCCGCTGGCGCCGCCAAATCCCCACTGTTTCCAGAACAGCTCGATTAACTTCTCAAGCTGCATGTCCTGCTCTAACTGCTGTGGAATTGCTGCGCGGGCCTCTGCTACCAGTGCCGCTAACTGCTTATTCACGTCTTCAGCAGGGAAATCGGGGCGGATAGCTTTGGTGGCTGCTATTACCGCCTCACACAGTGGTAACACTGTGAGATCTTCAGTTGCTATCGACGTCATACACTCCCCAACAATGGCATTTTGCCACGATGATACCGCCAAATAGCCTCCCCGTCAGCCGGGGACCGCGCCATTCGGTCATTCTCTTGCGTTCATTTAGCGTTTCTGGGCATAAGTCACACGATCGTTGCCACCATAATCTTTTGCGGTGGCGACGCTGACAAAATGATTCTGCTGCAGGATCGCCCGCACTGTCTCCGCCTGCTGCCAGCCATGCTCCAGCAATAACCAGCCGCCGGGCAGCAAATAGTGCCCCGCTTCTGCTGCAATCAGCTTAATGTCCGCCAGCCCATTATCGGCGGCAATCAGGGCGCTGTCGGGCTCAAAGCGCACGTCGCCCTGCTGCAGATGTTGATCTTCAGCATCAATATACGGTGGATTGCTGACGATCAGCGTGAACTGTTCGCCGGATACCGCGCTAAACCAGTTGCTGAGCCGGAACCGTGCGTTGGTGATGCCCAGCCGCTCTGCATTGCTTTCGGCCAGCGAAACCGCGGCGGCAATGCGATCGACACCCGTCACCTGGCAATCTGGCCGCTCGGAGGCGATGGCTAACGCAATCGCACCGGTGCCGGTGCCGAGGTCAAGAACGGTACTCGCAGTTTCGGGAAGATGGGCCAGCGCCTGCTCGACCAGCAATTCGGTATCAGGACGGGGGATCAGGGTGTCGGGGGAAACGCTCAGGGACAGCGACCAGAATTCGCGCTGGCCGGTCAGATAGGCAACCGGCTCGCCGTTGGCACGGCGCGCCAGTAAATCGTCCAGCTGGCTGAGCTGTTCCGCGCTTAGTTCGCTGTCATCAAAGGCAATAATCCAGCTGCGGGATTTGCCAGTGACGAAGCCCAGCAGGATTTCGGCATCCCGCTTGGGGCTTTCGCTGCCCGCCAGGCGGGCAATCGCCGCCCGCAACCACTGGCGTACGGTCATTAGTCCTGACCGGACAGTGCGGCCAGCTGATCCGCCTGATATTCCTGCACGATAGGCTCAATCAGCATATCCAGCTTGCCCTGCATCGCTTCATCCAGACGGTAAAGCGTCAGGTTGATGCGGTGGTCGGTAATACGGCCCTGCGGGTAGTTATAGGTGCGGTTACGGTCGGAACGATCGCCGGTGCCCAGCAGGTTGCGACGGGTAGAAGCTTCTTCCTGATGCAGCCTGGCGGTTTCTGCCGCACGGATACGCGCGCCCAGCACCGACAACGCTTTCGCTTTGTTTTTATGCTGTGAACGTTCGTCCTGACACTCCACCACGATGCCGGTTGGCAGGTGGGTAATACGGATGGCCGAGTCGGTGGTGTTAACGTGCTGACCACCGGCACCGGAGGAGCGGAAGGTATCGATTTTCAGATCGCCGGCGTTGATTTCCGGCATTTCCGCTTCCGGCAGCTCGGGCATAATCGCCACGGTGCAGGCAGAAGTATGAATACGGCCCTGCGATTCGGTTTCCGGTACGCGCTGCACGCGGTGACCGCCTGATTCAAACTTCAGACGCCCGTAGGCACCGTCGCCGATCACTTTGGCAATCACTTCTTTATAGCCACCATGCTCACCGTCGTTGGTGCTCATGATTTCAATTTTCCAGCGGCGGGTTTCAGCATAACGGCTGTACATACGGAACAGATCGCCGGCGAAAATCGCGGCTTCATCGCCGCCGGTGCCGGCGCGCACTTCCAGATAACAGTTACGCTCGTCATCCGGATCTTTCGGCAACAGCAGAACCTGCAGCTCCTGCTCCAGCTGTTCGCTGGTAGCACGCGCGTCTTTTAATTCTTCCTGCGCCATGTCGCGCATTTCAGGATCGTCCAGCATCTCTTCGGCTGCGGCGATATCGTCCTGGTTCTGCTGCCAGCGACGGAAACACTGGCTCACGTCGGTCAGCTGCGCATATTCGCGTGACAGAGCACGAAAACGGTCCTGGTCGGCAATCACGCCCGCATCGCCCAGCATCGCCTCAACTTCTTCATGGCGTTCCTGCAAGGCTTCCAGTTTGGCAACAATAGAAGGCTTCATTGGTGTTGTTTTACCTTGTGTTCAATAGAGGCTAAAACGCTATTCCAGCCCGAGGCTGTCGCGTAAAATCTGCAGGCGTTCATCATCCCCATCACGGGCAGCCTGCTGAAGAGATTTGGTAGGAGCGTGGATCAAACGGTTGGTCAGCTTATGGGCCAGATCGCGCATCACTTCCTGCGGATCGGCGCCCTGTTGCAGCGCGGTAAGCGCACGGGCCTGCAGCTCTTCACGCACCTGGTCGGCCTGCGAACGGTAGTCGCGAATGGTTTCCACCGCGTTCTGCGCCCGCAGCCAGGACATAAACTCACTGCTTTCCTGCACCACAATGGTTTCGGCCTGCACGGCGGCGGCTTTACGCTGCGCCATGTTGCTTTCGATGATCGCCTGCAGGTCGTCAACGCTATAGAGATAGGCGTTCGGCAGCTTGCCGACTTCCGGCTCCACATCGCGGGGTACGGCTATGTCCACCAGTAACATGGGTTGGTTGCGGCGTTTTTTCAACGCCCGCTCCATCATGCCTTTACCGATAATCGGCAACGGGCTGGCGGTGGAACTGATAATGATGTCGGCTTCGGCCAGGCGCGCGTCGATTTCCGCCAGGCCGATCACTTCCGCCCCCACCTGATCGGCCAGAGACTGGGCACGTTCACGGGTGCGGTTGGCGATGATCAGATTTTTAACGTTGTGCTCGCGCAGATGGCGCGCGGCCAGTTCGATGGTTTCCCCGGCACCGACCAACAACACGGTGACGTCGGCCAGGGATTCAAAGATTTGTCTTGCCAGCGTACAGGCCGCAAAGGCGACCGATACGGCGCTAGCGCCAATCTCGGTTTCGGTGCGCACGCGCTTGGCCACCGAGAAGGTTTTCTGGAACATCCTTTCCAGCTCGCTGACAATCGGCTGTCCGCGATGGGAATCGGCAAAGGCTTTCTTCACCTGCCCCAGAATCTGCGGCTCCCCTAACACCAGTGAATCTAAGCCACTTGCCACGCGCATCAGATGGCTGACGGCGTCGTTATCATGGTGCCAGTAGAGGCTTTTCGCCACCTCTTCGGCACTCAAATGATGGTAGTCACATAGCCACTTAACCAACTGTTCCTGCAGGTTTTCCTGTTGCTCAACGCTTAAGTAGAGCTCGGTCCGGTTACACGTAGACAGCACCACGCCGCCCTGCACCATTGGCTGGGCCAACAGACTGCTAAGGGCTTGATCCAACGTCTCCGGGGAGAACGTCACGCGTTCACGCAGAGCAATTGGGGCCGTTTTGTGATTAATTCCGAGAGCCAGCAAGGTCATGGTGATTAGGTTGGGGTTATCCCACAGTTGATAGGGTTTTGTGAGGCGCATTCTACAAGATGCGCGAGATCAAGAAAAGCCATCGTTCACCGAAGGCTGTAACAAGATATAGTTATTATGCATCAAATAAGACAAATTGAGCATTGACGCCGTCCGCCGGTCTGGTTAGCTTGGACGGTTACTTTGGGCATGAAAGCCCTTCCGGAGTCTGAGGAGTTGACCCCTTAATGTTTACGCAGAATCGCCGCCTGATGCGGCTTCTCCCGCTTGCCGCCCTGTTATTGACCGCCTGTACCATCAATAAACCGCAAGGTCCTGGCAAGAGTATTTCCTCGCCACAATGGCAGCAGCACCAGCAAGACGTTGAAAAAATCACGCAATATCAGACCCGCGGCGCTTTTGCCTATCTTTCTGATAGCCAGAAAGTCTATGCCCGTTTTAACTGGCAGCAGACCTCCCCCGATCGCTATCGTTTGATCCTGACCAACCCGTTGGGCAGCACCGAGTTGCAGCTGGATGCCCAGGGCAGCGTGGTGCAGTTAGTCGACAACAAAGGCAAACGCTATACCAGCAATGACGCCGAGAAGATGATTTCTCAGCTGACCGGCATGGATATTCCGTTAAACAGCCTGCGTCAGTGGATGATGGGCCTGCCGGGTGATTCGTCCGATTACACGCTGGACGACCAGTATCGCCTCAAGTCAGTGAATTACAGCCGCGACGGCCAGAACTGGCAGGTGACCTATCAGGGTTATGACAGCAAGCAGAACCCGACGCTGCCGTCCAATCTTGAGCTGAAAGAAGGCAACCAGCGCATCAAACTGAAAATGGACAGCTGGATCGTTAAATGAGTGCAGGCTACGTTCCCCTGACGGCGAGCAGCCGTGAAAGCTGGCCGGCGCCCGCCAAGCTGAATTTATTTCTCTACATTACTGGCCGTCGTCCTGACGGCTACCATAATTTGCAGACGCTGTTTCAGTTTCTCGATTATGGCGACACCCTGACCATTGAAACCAACGCCAGCGGGCAGATCGGCCTGCTGACGCCGGTGGTCGGGGTAAAAGAGGAAGATAATCTGGTGGTGCGGGCGGCGAAGCTGTTGCAGCAGCAGGCTACATTGCGCGGAACGCTGCCGGCGCAGGCCGG
Source organism: Erwinia sp. QL-Z3 (assembly GCF_004551645.1). NCBI lineage: Bacteria > Pseudomonadati > Pseudomonadota > Gammaproteobacteria > Enterobacterales > Erwiniaceae > Erwinia > Erwinia sp. QL-Z3. Next base: position 3,381,013 of record NZ_CP037950.1, on the reverse strand, counting down.
TGCCAGCATCGCCATTGAGAAACGCCTGCCGATGGGCGGCGGGCTGGGCGGCGGCTCGTCTGATGCGGCCACGGTGCTGGTCGCGCTGAATCATCAGTGGCAAACCGGCTTCACGCTGAGCGAGCTGGCCGACTTGGGATTATCGCTGGGCGCGGACGTTCCGGTGTTCGTGGAAGGCTTCGCCGCCTTTGCCGAAGGCGTCGGCGAAAAATTGACTCCGGTGTCGCCTGCAGAAAAATGGTATCTTGTTGTCCACCCTGGCGTGAACATTTCCACACCGGCTGTTTTCACCGATCCTGAGCTGATACGCACCACGCCAGCCCGCGAAATCAGTGAGTTATTAAGTGCTGAATTCCGTAATGATTGTGAACCAGTCGTAAGAAAACGTTTTCGCGAGGTTGAACAGCTCGTTTCCTGGCTGCTAGAATACGCGCCGTCGCGCCTGACCGGGACAGGAGCTTGTGTGTTTGCTGAATTCGACACCGAGTCCGCTGCCCGCCAGGTGTTTGAGCTAACGCCGAAAGCGTGGCAGAGCTTTGTTGCGCGAGGCGTTAACGTTTCGCCGCTGCACCGCCACCTTTCGACGTTATTAGAGTGACCGTGACAGCATCGCCACGTTCCTGATGCTGCACGTAGATGACTATACCCGTATGAAACCGTCGTTACGGTATTCCGCCCAGTGCCGCTAACGATGATGTTCATTCTCTGGACGCAAAGCCTGAGGTTCTTCTCGTGCCTGATATGAAGCTTTTTGCTGGTAACGCAACACCCGAACTAGCACAACGTATTGCCAACCGCCTTTACACTAGCCTGGGCGACGCCGCCGTCGGTCGTTTCAGTGATGGTGAAGTGAGCGTACAAATTAATGAAAATGTACGCGGTGGTGATATTTTCATCATCCAGTCCACCTGTGCCCCTACCAATGACAACCTGATGGAACTGGTTGTGATGGTAGATGCCCTGCGCCGTGCATCCGCTGGCCGTATTACTGCCGTAATCCCGTATTTTGGTTATGCCCGTCAGGATCGTCGCGTACGTTCCGCTCGTGTACCCATCACGGCCAAAGTGGTTGCTGACTTTCTTTCCAGCGTAGGTGTCGATCGCGTACTGACTGTGGATCTGCATGCTGAACAGATTCAGGGCTTCTTTGACGTCCCGGTTGATAACGTATTTGGTAGCCCGATCCTGCTTGAGGATATGCTGCAGATTGGCCTGGAGAACCCGATTGTGGTTTCCCCGGACATCGGCGGTGTGGTTCGCGCCCGTGCTATTGCTAAACTGCTGAACGACACTGATATGGCGATCATCGATAAACGCCGTCCACGCGCTAACGTTTCACAGGTGATGCACATCATCGGTGACGTCGCTGGCCGTGACTGCGTGTTAGTGGATGACATGATCGACACCGGTGGGACGCTTTGCAAGGCTGCTGAAGCGCTGAAGGAGCGTGGTGCCAAGCGTGTATTCGCTTACGCCACGCACCCTATTTTCTCCGGCAATGCCGTGGAAAACCTGCGTAATTCCGTGATTGATGAAGTGGTGGTTTGCGACACCATTCCGCTGCCGGAAGAGATTAAAGCCCTGCCAAACGTGCGTACGTTGACGCTGTCTGGCATGCTCGCTGAAGCGATCCGTCGCATCAGCAATGAAGAGTCTATCTCTGCGATGTTCGAGCATTGATAGCGAAGGGACGGGTTCGCCCGTCCCTCTTTTTTTCCGGCCAATTATTCCAAATTCGTTAAGCCCTTTTATCACTTCTGGAACAACCTAAGGGTCCGCCTTCTTTCTTCCCCGGCGATTGCCTCTGTTGTCAGCCCTTCTGTACCGCCCTTTAGTCCTGATTGTCATCTCTCGCAACTATTTTTAATCATTCCCGCCAGCCAGCTCTTTTGGCCGCTATTTATTAATGATATTTTGCCTGAATGATTCCACCAGGAATAATCCTAAGATGACGCTGGACGTCTATACCCTGTTTGTTTGCGAGCTCTATGTGCTGTTTTTTCTCAGCATCATCATGGTGTTTGCATGGAAAGGCTCACAATATAATCGCGTATTGGGCTTTCAGTGCCTGGCGATGGTGATCACCATCATTGCGGTGTTCCTGAGCAGTTTGCGCAGCAACGGCAGTCTGTTTCTGCCGGTTGGCGTGGGCAATTTGCTGGTGATGCTGGCCTACAGTCTGCTGGTGATGTCGTTTCGGGCGTTTCGCGGCGCGCGCAGTGGCTGGTTATGGCTGGCCGGGCCACTGGTCTGGGTGGTTTTGTGTCAGTGGTCGACGTTTTATCACTCGATGCCGATGCGCATTCTGGCCGTCTGTCTGCTGTGTGTGATTTACACCGCCTGGATGATTATTGAGTTGCACCGTTCGCGGGCCACCTTGCCGGTGACCTACTGGCCGGCCCAGCTGCTGTTATGGATCCATCTGGTGTTCCATCTGACGCGCGCGGTGGTGGATGGCGGCATTCCCAGCCCGCTTCATGGCGCGATTGGCGGTTCGACCTTTTCGGTTTACGTCATTCTGGAGTCGATCATGATGGTGATCGGGCTGACCTTTACCATGTTGGCGATGGTCAATGAGCGCACGCAGATCAAGTATAAGAACGCCTCGTTGCTCGATCCCCTGACCGGCGTCTGGAACCGTCGCGCGTTGTTTGAGCAGGGTGAAGCGTTGGCTCGCCTGTGCGATAAAACGGCGCAGCCGCTGACAATTATGCTGTTCGATTTGGACCATTTTAAGAGCATCAACGACCGCTTTGGTCACAATCAGGGCGATCTGGTGCTGATTGATTTTTGCCGACAGGTGCAGCAATCACTGCCGGCGCAGAGTCATTTTGCGCGATTAGGCGGCGAAGAGTTTGCGGCGATTCTGGTGGCCAGCGAGCGCGATGCCTTGCGGATTGCCGAGAAGATCCGTCAGACGGTCGAGCATTCCCATCCGGAAGGGGTGAATTACACGGTGAGTATCGGTGTCGCCACCGCGCAGGGTGCCTACCATCAGATACCAACGTTAATGGTCGCCGCTGATGAAGCTTTGTATCAGGCAAAGGCATTGGGGCGAAATCGGGTGACGCGTTTTGTGGCAACCGAGGCGAATGCGCTGTCAGGCGTGGCGGGATAAGGGATGAAAACGCCTCTGAACAGAGGCGTTTTTAACGGGATTAATGGTGGCTATGCCCATCGGTGCTGCGACGGCAGCGTTTATCGTAGTGACGCACCCAGTAGTAGCGGTCCGCGACTTTTTCACGTCCGCTGATGCGCGCGCCGACCAGCCAGAGCAATGCGCCGATAAAGATGCTGAAGATTGCGCCGTGAACCATAAACTGGGGCAATTGCAGTTGCGGCAGCTGATTAAGCACGGAGTAACCGACACCAGCGACCATCACCACCAGCCCAAACACCATTAATGAATTACCGGTCAAATTGGCATGTTTACGTTTCATCATTCCCCTCCAGTTTCCAGATAAGGGCGTTGTCCTGTGCCCGGATGTCATAAGTTTATGCAATAGATGTTTAAGTTGGTGCGGGACAGATCACATTTGTTGCTAAAAGTTTGACAATTCTTTACGCACAAGCGACTGATTTCTTATAGAAAATGCATTATCACGCCAATGAACTATTGCGGAGTGTGTCACGTTTTGGTGGGGGATTTTGCGTTTTCAGCCGGGCAAAGTACACTAGCCCCCTTCTTCACCGCACTCTTCAGGAAAACAGACAAGTGAGCAGCATTAAACTGATTGTGGGCCTTGCCAATCCCGGCGCAGAGTACGCCGCCACCCGCCATAATGCCGGTGCCTGGTACGTCGATTTATTGGCACAGCGTCACAATCAAGCGTTAAAAGAAGAGAGTAAGTTTTACGGTTACACCGCGCGTTTGAATATTGGCGGCGAAGATGTCCGTTTACTGGTTCCGACGACCTTTATGAATTTAAGCGGTAAAGCGGTGGCCGCGATGGCGACCTTTTACCGGATTACGCCGGAAGAGATTCTGGTGGCGCATGATGAGTTGGATTTGCCGCCGGGCGTGGCGAAGTTCAAGCAGGGTGGCGGTCACGGCGGTCACAATGGCTTGAAGGATATCATCAGCAAGCTGGGCAACAATCTAAACTTCCACCGTTTACGGATTGGCATTGGTCATCCGGGCGATCGCAACAAGGTGGTGGGATTTGTGTTGGGCAAGCCGCAATCAGCCGAGCAGTCGTTGATTGATAATGCCATTGATGAAGCCGCGCGCTGTACTGAGGTGTGGTTGAAGGAAGATCGCTTAAAGGCGATGAACCGGTTGCACAGTTATAAGGCTGAGTAATTTCTTCGGTTGAAGGTCAAAACCGGGTCGGCGGCTCGGTGATCTTAAGGTCAAAACCGGGTTTGGTGGCTCGGTGATTTTAAGGTCAAAACCGGTGCAGTGGCTCGGCGTTACCACAGGGCGCGTTATCCGGGACGCCGTGAACCCATCCCTGGGGGCTTGGATGCCGCATCCCTGCGGCATACACCCGGCTAACGCGCCCTGTGGCACCACCCTGTAGCAATTGAGATAGTTACCCGTTCGGTGAACACACAGGTCAAAGGCTGAGATCGTTACCCGCTCGGTGAACATACAGGTTAAACGAAAGATTACTGGTCGGCTTTGCCCAATTCTTTCAGCGCCACCATCGGTAAGAAGTAGCCCTGAACGCCCCAGATTTTGCTTTCGGCCAGTTTCCCCAGTTGAATTTCACTCTGAACCCCTTCGACAATCACCCGGTTGGTGTACTGGCGGATATTGGCGATCAGGATGCTGAACCAGGGTTTGGTGACGTTATCGAGAAAGAACTGCCGATCCAACTTCACCGCTTCGAACATTTTCGACTGCAGCGCATTCAGGTTCGCGTCCCCTGCCCCTAAATCATCCAGCCACAGGATGTTGAGCTGTTCGATCAGCGTGCGCAGCAGCGGATTGTTCGGACCATCGTGCAGGTTCGGGAAATCCTCTGACAGTTTCAGACGGATAAAGGGCAAATGGCTGAGGATCTGCTGGATAAACGCCGACTGGCTGACCACTTTGGCCAGTTGGAAGTTGATTGTCAGGCAGCACAGCAAGCCGTGTTGTTGGAAATAGTCAGCGTAATGCTCAATGGTGAGCAATTGATTAAGCAAAAGGGTTTCCGGATCGAGCTGATCGACCAGCGGAGTACCCGAATCAATGTCCATTTCGCCCGGCGTCAGATCGAGTGCGATCAGTTCACCGTTCAGCGTGTGGATAGGAACACAGTTGTAATTATGTATCATGCCTTCATGCCAATGTTCAGGCGTCCTGCCAATGCTAAAAATCGTCGTACAGATAAAACATAGATGCTTATTCTGTAAAACAGCGAATCAATACGACGATTTTTAACGTTATCGGCAGGTCCAGCGGCAGCTTTACTGTTTAGTCACCCCTGGCAACAATTTTTATGCTTCTCAACCTTTCCTGAAGGTCAGGATTTTTTTACGGTATTGGAATCATTTAGATTGCCGGTTGGCCCGGCAATCATTTCATTACTCAGGCATCATTACTGGCAACTTTATAATCCGGATCGTCCAGTTCATGGCTGCAGAATGGCCCGGCCTGGCGCAACAGGCTGATGCAATCTTCGCTCAGGTGGCGCAGACGCAGGCTCTTGCCGGCCTCAAGATAGCGAGCAGTCAGCTTGTCGATCGCTTCCACCCCGCTGGAATCCATCACCCGGGTGCGGGCGAAATCGATCACCACACTGTCGGCATCCTGTTGCGGATTAAACAGTTCCTGGAAACTGGCGGTGGAACCAAAGAACAGCGGCCCTTCCAGACGGTAGGTTTTCTCACCCTCTTTTTCCGACTGCGCGATAATGGTGATGCGCGCATGCTGCCAGGCAAAGACCAGCGCCGAGATAATCACCCCGCAGATTACTGCCATTGCCAGGTCGGTGAAAATCGTCACCAGCGTTACCGCGATCATGATCACCGCATCGGCTTTCGGCATGCGTTTCAGGCGTTTAATGGAGCTCCATTCGAAGGTGTTAATGCACACCACGAACATAATGCCCGCCAGCGCCGCCACCGGCAGCAGTGCGATATAGTCCGACAGGCTAATGACAAACAGGATCAGCAGGACCGCGCCGACCAGGTTGGAGATGCGCCCGCGCCCGCCGGAGGTGAAGTTGATAATTGACTGACCGATCATCGCACAGCCGGCGAAGCTGCCGAAAAAGCCGCATATGGTGTTACCGATGCCCTGCGCCACGCACTCCTGGTTGCCGGCACCCTTTTTGCTGCCCATTTCATCCAGCACCGCCAGCGTCAGCAGCGACTCAATCAGCCCCACCAGCGCAATCACCACCGCATACGGCAGCACGATTTTCAGGGTTTCCCAGGTTAATGGCGCGGTCGGCAGATGGAAGGATGGCAGTGAACCGGAGATATTCGCCAGGTCGCCAACGCGTTTGGTATCCAGGCCAAAACCAATGGCAATCGCACTGATGACAATCAGCGCCGCCAGCGAACCGGGAATGGCTTTGGTCAGTTTTGGGAACAGCCAGACGATCAGCATCGCCAGCGCCACCAGCGCATACATCACCGGCCCCTGCCCTTTAATCATTGGGAACTGGGCCAGCATTATTACGATGGCCAGGCCGTTAACGAAGCCGTATATCGCCGGTTGCGGCACCAGACGGATAAACTTACCGAGCCGCAGTACGCCAATCGCCAGCTGGATCAGCCCGGCCAGAATGGTTGCCAGCAGCACGTACTCGTAGCCGTGCTGGGTAATCAGGCTGATCAGCACCACGATGATCGATCCGGCGGCACCGGAGATCATTCCCGGCTTACCGCCGAAGAAGGCGGTGACCAGCCCGAGAATAAAGGCGGTATGCAGACCGATGGTCGGCGACAGCCCGGCCAGCAGAGAAAATGCCGTCGCTTCCGGGATCAGCGCAACAGACACCACGGCACCGGCCAGCACGTCATTTTTGACGTCACTCGCCCTGAGCTTGCTCAGATTAAACATTAAAATTTCCAGTTATCATTATTCAGGTGAAATCCTGCACCGCGGAAGAACGGGCGCAAAGAGGCTCGTCAGAGAGACGAGTGGCGCAACAGGCGTTGCTGGCAAGGGAAGTCTTAAGGTGGCGTAAGCAGCAAGCGATGCATCTGCGGCGTTCTCCGTCAGCTGTAAAGTTAGGTCAGTATCGGGAATTGTGAGGCAGATCTCAACCCTAATCCCGAACGTCAGGGCATAAATCAACGTCATTTGCCGCATAATTCCGTGTATAATGCGCGGTAACTTTTTAGTCGTAACCAACTAATACTACCGGTGAGTCGTCTATCTCATTGGTTATCAAGCAATTAAGGTGATTCAAACATGGGATTCAAATGCGGTATTGTGGGCCTGCCAAACGTCGGGAAATCCACCCTGTTCAATGCGTTAACCAAAGCGGGCATCGAAGCAGCTAACTTCCCGTTCTGTACCATTGAGCCAAATACCGGCGTGGTGCCAATGCCTGACTCCCGTCTGGATCAGCTGGCGGCCATCGTTAAGCCACAGCGCATCCTGCCAACCACCATGGAATTCGTGGATATCGCTGGCCTGGTAAAAGGCGCGTCGAAAGGCGAAGGCCTGGGTAACCAGTTCCTGACCAACATCCGCGAAACCGAAGCGATCGGCCACGTGGTGCGTTGTTTTGAAAACGACAACATCATTCACGTGAACAACAAAGTGGACCCGGCTGACGATATTGAAACCATCAATACCGAGCTGGCGCTTTCCGACCTTGATACCTGCGAACGTGCTCTGCAGCGCGTGCAGAAGAAAGCCAAGGGCGGCGATAAAGACGCCAAAGCTGAACAGGCCGCGCTGGAAAAATGTCTGCCGCATCTGGAAAAAGCCGGCATGCTGCGCGCGTTGGATCTGAGCGACGAAGATAAAGCGGCGATCCGCTACCTGAGCTTCCTGACCCTGAAGCCAACCATGTATATCGCCAACGTGAACGAAGACGGTTTTGAAAATAACCCGTACCTCGACATCGTGCGCGCGATTGCCGAAGCGGAAGGTTCCGTCGTGGTGCCCGTATGTGCCGCCGTTGAGTCTGATATTGCCGAGCTGGAAGATGCCGACCGCGAAGAGTTTATGGCCGAGCTGGGCATTGAAGAGCCAGGCCTGAACCGCGTGATCCGCGCCGGTTACTCGCTGCTGAACCTGCAGACCTACTTCACCGCAGGCGTGAAGGAAGTGCGTGCCTGGACCATCCCGGTCGGTGCCACCGCGCCACAGGCTGCCGGTAAGATCCACACCGACTTCGAGAAAGGCTTTATCCGCGCCCAGACTATCGCCTTTGATGACTTTATCGCCTGCAAGGGTGAGCAAGGCGCGAAAGAAGCCGGCAAGATACGCTCAGAAGGTAAAGAGTACATCGTTAAAGATGGCGACGTGATGAACTTCCTGTTCAACGTCTAAATCGTTATTGTGGTCTCATGAGGTTTGATTGAATCTCATAAGAATCGCCAAAATTATAAAATCCACGCAATTGCGTGGATTTTTTTTATTTCATAGAGTCTCAAATGGTTTCGTAGAAGCGTAGTTAAAATTGAGTACGCAGGTGAGTACCTCCGACTTGAATGGACTGAGGCAGCTCAGGAACAAAAGCAGATCTTATTAAGTCCAAGCTGAATGAATTATTAAAGATTAGGCCTTATTACCTCCGCCACTCATATTTAGAGCCCCTCATGGTGTACAGGCTATGAAATAGAAACCTGGTGTAGATAAAGTCACACATCAGTAAAAAACAATTCCCAATTCATATTATTTCCATTCTCATTAATCAAGTTCATTAAGAAAAAACCTCAGAATATTGTAGGAAATTTCTTATATTTTAACGTTAGAGAAATCTCACAGTGAATATTGAAATCACAAAATAAACAGGTAAAGTATAAACATTAGTCAGGAACGACCATAATTACGGAACACACTCATGGAAGAGAAAGCAGGCATATCGCTTGCCGCTGGCGTATTTTCGCTGGCAATCGGCACCCTATTCCCGCAGATAGCAACCGCTGGCGAACAGGACATTATTCAACAACAGCGCCAGAAAGCGATTGAAGCCCAGCTTCAGCCGCAGACGCCTGACATCCGTCTGCCTGCGCCCGCAAGCAGTTCATCGCGCGTCAGCTTCCCGCAAGAAAATCCCTGTTTCGAGATTCAGCAGATCACGCTGAACGGCCTGAATGACTTTCCGGGCTGGCTTCCATTGCAACGTCTGGCCAATCAGGGCCAGGGGCATTGTCTGGGCGTAAAGGGGATTAACCTGCTGATGAGCGTACTGCAGAATCGCATGATCGACAGCGGTTACGTCACCAGCCGCGTGCTGGCAACGCCGCAGGATTTGTCGCGTGGCACGCTGACGCTCCAGCTGCTGGCCGGAAAAATCAGCCACATTACACGCACCGATCCCAGCGATCGCTATGTCACGCTAGCCACCGCACTGCCCTCGCGTGAAGGCCAACTCTACGACCTGCGTGATACCGAGCAGGGACTGGTAAACCTGCAACGCCTGCCTACCGTTCAGGCCGATATGGCGCTGATCCCCGGCAGTGCGCCTGGCGAAAGCGTGATGACCGTGCAGTGGAACCAGAGCAAAATGTGGCGGCTGGGCGCATCGCTCGATGATTCCGGATCGACATCTACCGGGCGTTACCAGGGTGGACTCACGCTGTATGTCGATAACCCCCTTTCGCTGAGCGATATGCTCTACGTTTCGGCGAGCCATGATTTGCAGTTCGGCAATGATAAAGGCACGAAGAACTTCACCGGCAGCTATTCGGTGCCGTTTGGCTACTGGCTGGCGGGCATCACCACCAGTGATTACCGCTACAACCAGACGGTGGCCGGGGCGTTCACCGACTATCAATACAGCGGCAAAAGTAAAAGTCTGAACGCCAATATCAGCCGCGTGTTGCACCGCAACGGCAGCCAGAAAACTACGCTAAGCTACGACGTCATCACGCGTGAGACCCGCAACTTCATCAACGATACCGAGATTGAAGTGCAGCGCCGCCAGACCTCGGCGTGGAAACTCGGTCTGCAACATCGCCACTATCTCGGTAGCGCCACGCTGGATGCGGGCGTCAGCTATCAGCGCGGCACCCGCTGGTTTGGCGCACAGCCCGCGCCGGAAGAGTATTGGGGGGAAGCCACCGCCCTGTCGAAAATTGTCCAGCTGAATGCGCAGCTGGCCGTGCCGTTCTCACTCCTCAACCAGCGATTCAGTTTTAACACCCAGTATCTGCGCCAGATGAGCAACACGCCGCTGACGCCACAGGACCAGTTTGCCATTGGCAACCGCTGGTCGGTGCGCGGTTTTGACGGCCAGCGCACGCTGAACGCCGATGAAGGCTGGTATCTCCGTAACGACATTGGCTGGGCCACACCGCTACCGTCGCAGGAACTCTATCTGGCGCTGGATTATGGCGAAGTCAGCGGACGTAACAGCGGGCAGGATTATCTGATCGGCAAGCATCTGGCCGGTGGCGCGGTAGGACTGCGCGGCTACGCGCTGCGCACCAGCTATGACCTGTTTGCCGGAATTCCACTCTCTAAACCCGCAGGCTATCAAACCAGCGGCCTGACGCTGGGCTTCAACCTCAACTGGAGTTACTGATGGAAATCAATAACTACAGGTTGATTGCACCGTGGGTCACGCCTGATGAAGCCCGCGAAGCCGAAGTGCTGGGCATGGCGGTCTGGCTGTGGATGCACTCAGAACGCCATCGCGATGCGCCGCTGCATACCCTGCCGACGTTGTTGCTGCCACTGATTAAACAGCAGCAGTACGCCATCGCGGTGAAAAACGGTATACCGGTGTTCTTCCTCGGCTGGGCGCGGATGGATGAAGACGCTGAACGGCGCTATCTCACGAACGCTTCAGTGATGATGAAAGAACAAGACTGGACCAGCGGCAATCGCCTGTGGATCACCGATTTCATTGCCCCATTTGGTGAGGTGCGCGCGCTGCAGAAGCTCACCCGCGAGGTGATTCTGCCAGAGCATTGCTGCCGGGCATTAGATCATCAGGGCGAGCAACGCGGTCGGCGGGTGCGTTTTTTTCATGGAAAGAGCATTAAACATGCCGCCGCCAGGCAATGGCAGCAGGCAAATCCACTCAGCGTGGCGCTTCCAGAAATCGGATAAGGACATCAGATGAACAAACTTCTCTATCGCATCATTTTCAACAAAGCGCGCGGCATGCTGATGGTTGTCGCCGATATCGCCCACAGCGGGCAAGGCAAACAGGCGCGCACGCAGCGGAGACAACAGAAAGCCAGCCAGACTTGTATGCTCTCCGCGATGCGCTTCGCCCTGCTGAGCGCTCTGGGCTGCGTCACCGTGCTGCCCGCTCAGGCGCAGATCGTGGCCAACGGTCAGGCTCCGGGTAACCAGCAACCCACCGTTATCGCTACGGCCAACGGCACGCCGCAGGTCAACATCCAGACGCCAGGCGCGGGCGGCGTATCACGCAATAACTACAGCCAGTTCGATGTCGATCAGAAAGGTGTCATCCTCAACAACTCTCACGGCAACACCCATACCCAGCTTGGCGGCATGGTCACCGGTAACCCGTGGCTGGCGCGCGGTGAAGCCAGCGTGATCCTCAACGAGGTGAATTCACGCAACCCCAGCCAGCTCAACGGCTACGTGGAAGTCGCCGGCAGAAAAGCGCAGGTGGTGATTGCCAACCCGTCCGGTATCACCTGCGATGGCTGCGGCTTTATCAACGCCAACCGCGCAACCTTGACCACCGGCCAGACGCAGCTGAGCAACGGCAACCTGACCGGCTATCAGGTCAGCGGCGGCGAAGTTGCCATTAACGGCAAAGGTCTGGATTCACGCGGCCAGGATTACACCGATATCATTGCCCGCACCGTGAAGGTGAACGCGGGCGTCTGGGCCACCGATCTAAAGGTAACGACCGGTCTCAATCAGGTCGATGCGACGCATGAAGTGCTGACGGCAGGCCAGACCGCTGCGGCAAGTCGTCCGCAGGTGGCGCTGGATGTGGCAGCGCTGGGCGGCATGTACGCCAGTAAAATCCGTCTGATTGGTACTGAACAGGGTGTTGGCGTGCGCAACGCCGGTTCGCTGGGCGCCACGGCGGGCAACTTTACCCTCAGCAGCGACGGTCGCATTGAAAACAGCGGCAGCATTAACGGCGCGCAGGATATTGCGCTGATCGGTAACGCCGATATTCGCAACAGCGGCACGGTTTACGCGCAGCGTGACAGCCAGATTCAGGCCGTTTCCGAGGTCAGTAATCAGGGCGTACTGGCGTCCGCAGGCAATAACCGCATTCAGGCCGGTTCACTCAATAATGCCAGCAGCGGCGTGCTGGCCGCAGGGATGAAGGCCGACGGCGCACTCGGTACACAAGGCGATTTGAGTCTGACCACGCGCGGGCAGCTCACCAGCAATGGGCGTAACCTGGCGGCGGGTAATCTCAGCACTCAAGGTAGCGCGGTCGATCTCAGCGGCAGCCAGACCTATGCCAGCGATATCAACCTGAATGCCAGTCGCGGCGATGTCACCACGCGCAGCGCCACGCTTGAAGCAAAGAACAACCTTCGCGTAAGCAGCAATACGCGCATTAATAATGACGGCGGCAAAATTCAGGCGGACAGGCTTAACCTCACTGCTCCCGCGCTATCCAATCGCCAGGGAATTATTAGCCAACTGGCTGACGCCGACCTGCTGCTGTCGCACGCCGCAGGCATCGACAACCATAGCGGCACCCTTGCCAGCAACGGCTACAACCTGACGCTGAACACCGACGTGCTGGATAACGGACTCGGTAAAATTCAGCACGCCGGTGATGGACAACTGAACATCCAGGCCTCCACGCTGAACGGCAGTCAGGGCAGCCTGATCAGCAATGGTGGATTAGCGCTGCGTGGTGATGCGCTCAATTTTGACGGCGCGACCACCGCCGCTGCGCAAATCCGTATAGATGCCAGCACCCTTTCGCACCGTCAGGGTGAGATGGTGCAAAGCGGCAATGGCGCGATGGATATCAACGTGACGTCGGCGCTGGACAACAGCGACGGCAAACTCGCCGGTAACGGTAATGTGAACCTGAACGCGGGTTCATTGAACAATCAAAATGGCCAGGTTATTGCCGCCGGTACCGGTTCGCTGAATACCCACATTGCACAAAAACTGGATAACCACAGCGGCACGCTGGCGGCCAGCCAGAATCTGGCCGTTAACGCCGGAGCGCTTGATAACACAGTGGGAGTCATCAGCGCCGTGGCGGGCAACACGCAACTGGCCAGCCAGGTGCTGAATAACAGCAGCGGAAAAATTAATGCCGGTCAGACACTCTCTGTCACCAGCAACGGTCTGAACAACAGTGACGGCCTGCTTACCGCCACCACCACCACGTTGCAGCTCGGCAGTGGCGCGGTGAACAATCAGCGTGGCACGATTGCCGCCGCTGAACAGCTCAGCATCACCAGCGGTACATTTGATAACACCACCGGACTGCTGCAAAGCCTTGGCGATGCGCGCATTGATACCCAGGGCGATGCCTTCATCAACCGCGACAGCGACACTGACGGCGGTGTCATCGCGCTGGGTTCACTGACGCTTCATTCCGGCCTGCTGGATAACCGCAACGGCGTGATCAACGCGCAGGATTTACGCCTGTTTAACGGCGATATCACTAACCATCACGGCCTGCTGGCAGCGCAGAACGCGCTCAGCATTACGGCGGGTGGCATTGATAATCAGCAGGGCAATCTGGTTGCCGGTCAGTCACTGGCGCTGCAAAGCGGTGAGCTGCTGAACAGCAATGGGCTGGTGATGAGCAGCGGCACGGCAACGCTTGCCACGGCGAATCTCGATAACCGTCTGGGACAAATCGGCGCGGTCGGCGATTTATCGCTCAGCACGCAACAACTGCAAAACGACAACGGCGGTCTGATGCAGAGCGGCGCTGCGCTGCGTATCGACACGCACGGCCAGCGGCTGAGCAACACCAATAGTGGCGCAACCGGCGGGATAATCAGCCAGGGCAATATGCATCTGGCGACTGGCGAGCTGGATAATCAGCACGGCGCGCTACTGGCCTCCGGTGCCATCAGCCTTGCGTCCGGGCAGGTGCTGAACCCGTTCGGGCAAATCACCGGGCTCGGCGGCATCACCGCACAAACTCAGTCAGTGAATAATCAGCAAGGCACCGTTCAGGCTGGCGGCATTCTTGACTGGAATACGCAAGGCAGTCGTTTCAACAACGCCAGCGGTCTGATTAGCGCCCAGGACGATTTCACTCTGCGCAGTGGCGAAGTCAATAACCGTGAAGGCCAGGTGATTTCCGGCAGCAATCTGGCGTTGAACACCGCCGCACTCGATAACACCGACGGCATGCTCGCCAGCAAGGGCGATTTTACTCTGGTTGCCAGCACGCTGACCAACCTGCGCGGCGCATTGCAGGCCGCGGGTAATATGGCGGTGACGCTGGTGAACAACTTCACCAATCAGGGTAATGTGCAGGCCAACGGCAATCTGACGTTCACAAGCCACGGTGATATCCGCAATGAAAAGCTGATTCAGGCCGGTGATACGCTGCACGTCAGCGCCATCAATCTGACTAACCTGCAGGATGCTGAACTCAGCGGCGACAGCACACTTCTCGATGCCAGCAACACGCTGACCAACTACGGCCTGATTGATGGTTATTCCACGCGCCTGAACGGCCGAACCGTCAGTAATATCGGCACCGGACGCATCTATGGCGATTTTCTCAGCATCCAGGCAGGCACGCTCAATAATCTCGCTAAGAATGGTACCGCAGCAACCATCGCAGCCCGTCAGCGTTTAGATCTTGGCGTCGGCACGCTGAACAATCGCGATCACGCGCTGATTTACAGCGAAGGCGTGATGAGCGTGGGTGCCGCGATTGATGCCAATGGCCACGCTACCGGACAGGCCGGAACCGTTAACAACCACAGCGCTACCCTCGAATCTGCGGGCGACATGCTGCTTAACGTCGGCAGTCTGAACAACATTAACGACAATTTTGAAACCGAGATCGTCGAAGTGTCGCGTGAAGATATTGAGGAGTATCAGGTCTCGGGCAATGCCAATCGCTATGGTCGCGATGAGGTCAGTTTCGCGCATGATGAGGTCGATTTTGTGCTCACGCCCGATTATCCGGGGCGACAAAACGACAAAAACGACAACTGGTATCGTTACGAATATGAACGCACCGTTGAAGAAACGCGCATCAAAACCAGCGATCCGGCGCGCATCATTGCAGGCGGAAATCTGACGATTAACGCGGGCAACGTACTGAACGACAAGAGCCAGATCATCGCCGGTAATAATCTGGTGATTAACGCGGCCACGCTCGACAACGTGGAGGTGGCCGGTGAGCGGCACATCAGTGACGTTGGCAAGGCGTTCCATTACTGGCGCATCCATAATAAAGGCGGCGATAGTCAGGGCAAGAGCACGGCGGATTACATCCCGCCCACCGTTATCCAGAGCATTACCTTAAAACCCAGCACCTTAGAGGAGCATCAACAAATTAGCGGCAGCGGTCTGGTGATTGACAACCGGACGGGCGGTAGCGTGGGTGATATTTCGCTGGGCGACCTCAGCGCAGGCGCGGCGTTTAATCCCGGCAACGCGATATTGCTGCCGCCGGGTAAAACCTTTGAAGTGCCGGTGAATACCGCCGCGAAAGGCGATGCGGCGGGCAGCGTGATCCGCACTCAGGGTCCGAACACGCGCCTGCCGGATAACAGCCTGTATAAAACCCATCCGGCTGGCAGTGATTACCTGGTCGAAACCGATCCCCGTTTTACCAATGCGCAAAAATGGCTCGGCTCGGATTACATGATGCAGGCGTTCGTCACCAATCCTGACAACGTGCACAAGCGGCTGGGCGATGCGTATTACGAACAGAATCTTATCCGCCAGCAGGTGATTTCATTGACCGGTCAGCGCTATCTGGACGGTTATGACAGCGATCAGACGCAGTACAAAGCGCTGATGGATGCGGGCATCGCCTACGGTAAACAGCTGAATCTGGTGCCGGGCATGGCGTTAACGGCTGAGCAGATGAGCCTGATCACCGGCGACATGGTGTGGCTGGTGACGCAGGCCGTCACCCTCCCCGACGGCAGCCAGCAAAAGGTACTGGTGCCGCAGTTGTTTGCCAAAGTGCAGTCGGGCGACCTCGACGGCAGCGGCGCGCTGCTGGCCGGGAAAAACGTCAGCCTGAACCTGAGCGACGATATGAACAATAGCGGTCGTATCAATGCGCGCGCCAATACGCAGGTGGTGGCCGAAAATATTAATAACCTTGGCGGGCTGATTCAGGGCGACAGCACCGCTCTACAGGCACGTACTGATATCAATAATTTCGGCGGCGTACTGAAAGGCAGCTCTGCACTGGCAGCGCTGGCCGGGCGTGATATCAACGTCGTCACGGGCACACGCACCGCTGAAAGCGCCGACGGTAACTTTGCCCGCACCAGCCTCGATCGTATCGCCGGTATTTACGTGGACCAAGGCGACGGCACGCTGAGATTGCAGGCCGGACGCGACATCAATCTGACTGCCGCGCAGGTGGTGAACAGCAGCGAGAATGGCAATACGGCGATTATCGCCGGACGCGATATGAACCTGAACGCCGTCACCACCGGCAGCCGCGACAATCTCAATTTTGACAGCGACAACTGGCTCCATCAGTCGTCATCCACGCAGCTGGGCACGGATATTGTCGGTAAAGGCAACGTGGAGCTGGCCGCAGGCAATAATCTGCTGGCAACGGCGACCAGCGTCAATGCCGGCGGCAGGCTGGCATTGAGCGCAGGTAACGATCTGAGCATCGTCAGCGGTGAATCCCGCACGCAGATGGATGAGCACACCAAAGCCAGCGGCACCAGCGGCATCGCCTCCAAAACCACCCGCGAGACGCACACCACCATCGATGCGCGCACGGCGGTCGGCAGCTCGCTCTCCGGCGACAGCGTCCAGATGCTGGCCGGTCACGACCTGCTGGTGAAAGGCAGCGACGTGGTGGGAACGCAGGATGTGCGGTTGGCGGCGGGCAATAATCTGACCGTGACCACCGCCGCTGAACAGCGCGACGAATCGCGCATGATTCAGGAGACCAAATCGGGCCTGTCCGGCACCGGCGGCATCGGCGTCAGTTACGGCAGCAACGCGCAAAAATCCACCACCACCGCGCATACCGACAGCGTGCGTGGCAGTACGGTGGGCAGCGTGCAGGGCAACCTGACGATGCAGGCGGGCAACGATCTGCTGGTTCACGGCTCTGACGCCGTCGCCGGTAAAGATCTGACGCTGACCGGAAAAAATGTCACGGTCAGCGCCGCCGAACAGGGGCTGAGCCAGCGCGATACCTATGAAACTAAACAGAGTGGTCTGACGCTGGCACTCTCCGGCGTGGCGGGCAGCGCGCTGAATACGGCGGTCACCACCGCAAAAGATTCGCGTGAGGAAAGCAGCGGACGACTGCAGGCGCTGAAAGGCGTGCAGGCAGCATTGTCCGGCGTACAGGCCGCGCAGGCAACGCAGCCAGGCGCTGCAAGTCAGGACAACGCCATTGGCATCAGCCTTTCCTACGGCAGCCAGCAGTCGAAGTCTGAAACTAACCTGACGCAGAAAACGCATCAGGGCAGCACCCTCACCGCCGGTAATAACCTGAACGTCATCGCCAGCAGTGGCGACATCAACGTGCAGGGCAGCCAGCTGCAGGCGGGCAATGACGTGCTGCTGAACGCCAGCCGCGACATCAACCTGACCTCCAGCCAGGACACCGAACGCTCACGCGGCACCAATTCGTCCAGCGGCGGCTCGGTGGGCGTGGGCATCGGTGCGGGTTCTGGCGGCTGGGGCATCAACGTCTCTGCGAGCATCAACAAAGGCAGCGGGCATGAGAACAGCGACAGCCTTGTCCACAATGAAACGCAGGTTACGGCCGGTAATCGCGTGACGCTGGTCAGCGGACGCGATACTACGCTGACCGGCGCGCAGGTCAGCGGCGAATCCATTAAAGCGGATGTCGGTCGCAACCTGACGCTGACCAGTGAACAGGACAGCGCGACCTACGACGCGCAGCAGAAAAATACCAGCGCGGGTGCCAGCTTTAACTTTGGCTCGATGTCCGGCTCGGCCAGCATCAACATGAGCAAGGATAAGATGCACAGCGACTATCAGTCGGTGCAGGAGCAGACCGGACTGCTGGCGGGCAAAGGCGGCTTCGATATCACGGTGGGTGAACATACGCAGCTGAACGGCGCGGTTATTGGTTCGACGGCGGATGCGGATAAAAACAGGCTGGATACCGGCACGCTGGGCTGGAGCGACATAAAAAACGAGGCTGAATATAAGGTTCAGCACCAGAGCGTGGGCATCAGCACCGGCGGCAGCATCGGCAACCAGTTTGCCGGGAACATGGCCAACGGCCTGCTGACCGGCGCGAACAACTCGGGCAGCGCGGACAGCACCACCAAAGCAGCGGTATCGGATGGCACGATTGTTATTCGCGACCAGCACGCGCAGAAACAGGACGTGGCCGACCTGAGCCGCGACGTGGAGAACGCCAATCCGGGCCTGGGGCAAATCTTTGATAAAGAGAAAGAGCAGAACCGGCTTAAAGAGGCGCAGCTGATTGGCCAGATTGGCAATCAGGTGGGTGATATTGCACGGACCCAGGGCCAGATTGAAGCCACAAAAGCCGGTAAGGCAGAGCTGGCTGCGAAAGGCGTTAAAGAACCGGGTGAGAATGCCACGAAGGAAGAACGTGCCGCCTGGAATAAAGCCCTGACGGAAACCTCCGGCTATAAAACGGCCCAACAGCAATGGGGAACCGGCAGCGCCATCCAGCAGGGTATCCAGGCGGCGACTGCTGCGGTACAGGGGCTGGCGGGCGGGAATATCGCTCAGGCCGTCAGCGGCGCGGCGGCGCCTTACCTCGCTGAGCAAATCCATAACCTGACCACCACAAAAGGCCCTGACGGTAAGGATGTGGTGAACACCCAAGCCAATCTGATGGCTCATGCGGTACTGGGTGCGGTGGTGGCGCAGATAAACGGCAACAGCGCACTGGCCGGAGCCGCAGGGGCAACCACCGGTGAGTTTATCGCGCAGCAGCTGTATCCGGGTGTACCGCGTGAACAGTTAAGCGAGGACCAGAAGCAAAACATCAGCGCACTGGCCACGCTGGCGGCGGGCCTGGCAGGCGGGATTGTCGGTGACAGCACGGCAGATGCGGTGGCCGGAGCGCAAGCCGGGAAGAACTCGTCCAATAACAACAATCTTGGCGGACTGGGCAGCTACGGTCAAGCAGCGGCATCGCTGGGATCCTCAATGATCGAGGCTGGCGCAACAACGGAAGAAATCGATGCGGCGCTGAGTAAGAACGCCAAAGGTGATTTACCAGCAAACCAGAATCCGGCCACCGGACTGTTAACTGCCTGGGGCGCGGGGATGACAACCGTTGTGGCTCCTGTTCTGCTACCAGCTACCGCAACGGCGGGAAGTGTCATTGCTGCGGGAGCAATAGGCGGTTCAGCAAACGTGTTTAACCAGTTGAACAGTGGCGACCCTTTCAGCGCAACGGATGCACTTATTGCTACTGGTGTCAGTGCATTAACGCAGGGTAAAGGATTCTGGTTTACTGAAGCGGCCAGTATCACCGGGGCTTATGCTGGCGCTAAATTGCAGGGGAAAGATACACTTCCGGTTGTTGCTGGTGCAGTTATTGGTACTGTAATTGGTGCTGGTGGAGGTAAAGCTGTAGAAGTTGGTAATAAATATTTCCCAATTGTCTCAGATAAAACAGCTGGTATTGCTGGAACTATTGGCGGTTCTGTAATTAGCGAAGCTACGGGAAGTAAAGTTGAAGATAAGCTAAAGAATGCGGGAAACAATAAATGACAACTAATACTTACGGCTTAAAATCCCTTTTTATTTTAATAATAATTTTTATCGTTACCATGATTCTTGCTTTTTTGTCAGGCTGCTTATGTGCTGCAATTTTGGTTTATTTTAAAAATGGAAATTTCATTTTTGGCTGGCATGAGGATGTTCTTTTTTCAATTAAAAGAGGTATCGTGGTGGGAATCCCCACTGGAGTAGGTATCTGGATTTTATCCAGGATGAAACAAAAAGAAGAGCCATCCTCAAAGCAATAAAGAGCCAATCCCGGCACAGACCGGGGTTAGCTTACCCGTCAATCAGTCCTCAGCTGATAGGTAAAATTGGCAATCCGATATTTGATAAAGAGAAAGAGCAGAACCGGCTTAAAGAGGCGCAGCTGATTGGCCAGATTGGCAATCAGGTAGGTGATATTGCCAGGACGCAGGGGCAGATTGAAGCCACAAAAGCAGCGAAAGACAAGATGAAGGACGTCTCGCCGGAGCAGCTGAACACGGCAGAGTCAGACTGGCGCAAAGCCAATCCGGGCAAAGAGCCAACGGCAGACGATATCAGCGGCCAGGCGTACCAGAACTTCTATAAAAAGGCGTTTACCGAAAGCGGGTTCGGCACCGGCGGTAAAGCTCAGCAGGCTATCCAGGCGGCAACAGCGGCGGTACAGGGGCTGGCGGGCGGAGACATAACTAAAGCACTGGCCGGGGCTTCAGCGCCTTATATTGCCAATGTTATCGGCCACAGTGGACTTGAAGGTCCGGAGAAAGGATTGGCGCATGCAGCTGTAAATGCGGCACTGGCAGCAGCTCAGGGAAATAATGCGCTGATTGGTGCGAGCGGCGCTGCTACGGCGGAGATGATCGGTATGATCGCGCTTGATGCCTACGGCAAACCGGCTGGTCAACTTAGCGAAACAGAGAAACAGACAGTGAGCGCACTGGCGACCCTGGCGGCAGGTCTTGCTAGCGGTCTGGCTGGAGGTAGTCCGGCAGATGCGATTGCGGGAGCGCAGGCCGGTAAGACGACGGTTGAAAATAATCTCTTTGGAGGAAATGACGAATCGCAAATTAAGTACTTGCAGGCACACGCGAAGGACGTGATGTCCTGTAATGATGATCCTTCTTCAGAATCCTGTCGCCGTGGTGGGGCTGTTAATAAAGCTATGGCTGGGGCGTTAGCAACAGGTGGTATTGCATCCCTCTCAGCACCAGCCCAAGCTATGTGGGCTCTGGGTGCCGGAGCTAATGCAGGAATGCAATATATTGGTAGTGGAGAAATAAATCCGGGGAATTCAGTTATCGCAGGCTGGGCAAATGTCATTACTATGGGTAATGGTCTTGCTGGAACAGTGACATGGAATGCCGGTGCCGGTGCTCTGACTAATCATCTAAATGGAGATGACCCTCTTACGGGAGCAATAACAACAGGTCTCGGCGCTGGCGTAGGGTATGGCGTTGGCAATCTGATTTTCAAACCAATTGCAAACACTACAGGTAAGTTGGTTACTGGAGGTTGGGATCCCAAGTTCAATCCAGAACTACTGAAATACACTGAGATTAAGGGGCAACTGGGTATATCAAAAGAGATGTTACCAAGTAAGATTCCGGGGGCAATAGGAAACGTCAGTGGTTCCTCCAGTTCTGAATATGCCGGTTATGAAGCTCAAAAAATTATTGATAAGGTAAAAAAATGAGGATCCGTAGCTATAATTTAAAAAAAGAATTAGCTCTTAGCCTTTACATCTTTTTTGGCTGTTTACTGTCAGTAATAATCGCGGGGTTATTAGTGAAATTATGTTTTTCAATCATTTTGTGGATTTTAACTG
Source organism: Erwinia sp. QL-Z3 (assembly GCF_004551645.1). Lineage (NCBI taxonomy): Bacteria > Pseudomonadati > Pseudomonadota > Gammaproteobacteria > Enterobacterales > Erwiniaceae > Erwinia > Erwinia sp. QL-Z3. The sequence continues at coordinate 3,359,243 of NZ_CP037950.1, read as the reverse complement.
ATGAGTTTGAATTGACATGGAATGAAGTTTTCCTAGGAATTAAAATCGGGGGGGGCGGAGGAGCAATATTAGGGATTGGATTAGTTCTGTTGCGGGCATTCAAAGTTAAAGGATTTTAATTTTCAGGAAAGAGGAGCCGGAGCCTCCGGCTCGGTAATGGGTGAATACATTGCCCAGCAGATGTATCCGGGCGTTCACCGTAAAGACCTGGCGGAAGAGCAGCGCCAAACGATAAGCGCGCTGGGAACACTGGCGGCAGGACTTGCCGGGGGGTTAGCCGGCAACGGCACGGCAGATGTTGCTGCTGCAGCACAGGCCGGACAGACCACCGTGGCCAATAATCTACTTGGTGCAACCTCTTCCGACAAACTTGAGAAAGTTATGGAGAAAATCAAACAGGGCGACAGGTCTTTAGCCGCCGCTAATGAACTGATCCAGCTGGAAAATGCCGATAAACGCAGTGATGCGCTGGTCTCCAAATTCACTAAAGACCCTGCACAAATGAACAGCACAGAGCGGGCTGAGCTGGCCGGTTATCTGCGGGTTTATGCTGCTGAGATGGAAAAAGAATATGGCTCAGCGGTATCACAGGAACTGTTGAAAGGGTTGTTGTCGGGTCAGGACTATGTAAAACGGAATCCAGATTTTGAAGCGATGAGCAAAGCTCAGTCGATAATGAATACCTGGGGCTACCATAAATCGAACGCCAGTATTGGCGACTCTGCCCTGATATTTGGAAGCAGCGTGTTGGGTAATACCATCAGGGAAGGAATGGCGCTGAATGCGGTGGTAGGAGCAGGTGTGAATGCCGGGGTTCAGCTTAGCGGTAATGACTCATTCAGTTATGTGGATATGATTATGGCAGGAGTAACAGCCGCCGCGACAACAGGAAAAGGTATAGGTGTATCAGCTGGGATCAGTATGGGCGGTGCAGCTATAGGCAGTGGGATTAAAGGGGAAGATCCGACTAACTCTATGGCAGGTGCCGGAGCGGGTACTGTCGCTGGAGGTATAGGCGGCACTATCATAAAAGGTGTCACTTCAAAAGTTGCGGAAGAAACTGTTTCTGATTTAACAGGTGCGATTGGTGGTAGCTATCTCAGTGAAAAAACAGGAAACTTTGTAAAAGATAATTTGGATGGGAAGGAAAAAAATGACAATAAAAAGTAACTTTTTCTTATTAATCAAATTAATATTCATGTGTCTGATGCTATTTTTATTTTTCGATATTATATCAGTGCTACTTGGATCCTCTATTACCTATTTTGAAAAAGGTTTTTTTCCATTCAGTTGGAGTGATGTTTTTTTATCTTTTTTTAAGTCTGGATATGTCGGCGGACTTATTCTGGGTGTCGGGATCTGGGTAAAAATCTGGTTTAAGGGAAGAAAACAGCGGAATGCTTCACCTGAATAAAAGATAAGTTCCCAGCCCTCAGCGGCTGGGATTTGTTTATCTGTCGTCTGGCGTCAGCCAGCGCTGCGCTTCTTCGGCTTTGCCGTCACTTCCATCATCGCCAACAGCTCGCGTTGGGCCGGCAATGACGCGCTGCTGAACGCCAGCCGCGACATCAACCTGACCTCCAGCCAGAACACTGAACGCTCACGCGGCACCAACTCGTCCAGCGGCGGCTCGGTGGGCGTGGGCATCGGTGCGGGTTCTGGCGGCTGGGGCATCAACGTCTCTGCGAGCATCAACAAAGGCAGCGGGCACGAGAACAGCGACAGCCTTGCCCACAATGAAACGCAGGTTACGGCCGGTAATCGCGTGACGCTGGTCAGCGGACGCGATACTACCCTGACCGGCGCACAGGTGAGCGGCGAATCCATTAAAGCGGATGTCGGTCGCAACCTGACGCTGACCAGTGAACAGGACAGCGCGACCTACGACGCGCAGCAGAAAAATACCAGCGCGGGTGCCAGCTTTAACTTTGGCTCGATGTCCGGCTCGGCCAGCATCAACATGAGCACGGATAAGATGCACAGCGACTATCAGTCGGTGCAGGAGCAGACCGGACTGCTGGCGGGCAAAGGCGGCTTCGATATCACGGTGGGTGAGCATACGCAGCTGAACGGCGCGGTTTTTGGTTCGACGGCGGATGCGGATAAAAACAGGCTGGATACCGGCACGCTGGGCTGGAGCGACATAAAAAACGAGGCTGAATATAAGGTTCAGCACCAGAGCGTGGGCATCAGCACCGGCGGCAGCATCGGCAACCAGTTTGCCGGGAACATGGCCAACGGCCTGCTGACCGGGGTTAACAATTCGGGCAGCGCGGACAGCACCACCAAAGCAGCGGTATCGGATGGCACGATTGTTATTCGCGACCAGCACGCGCAGAAACAGGACGTGGCCGACCTGAGCCGCGACGTGGAGAACGCCAATCCGGGTCTGGGGCAAATCTTTGATAAAGAGAAAGAGCAAAACCGGCTGAAGGAAGCGCAGCTGATTGGCCAGATTGGCAATCAGGTAGGTGATATTGCACGGACGCAGGGCCAGATTGAAGCCACAAAAGCCGGTAAGGCAGAGCTGGCTGCAAAAGGCGTTAAAGAACCAGGTGAGAATGCCACGAAGGAAGAACGTGCCGCCTGGAATAAAGCTCTGATGGAAACCTCCGGCTATAAAACGGCCCAACAGCAATGGGGAACCGGCAGCGCCATCCAGCAGGGTATCCAGGCGGCGACTGCGGCGGTGCAGGGTCTGGCGGGTGGGAATATCGCTCAGGCCGTCAGCGGCGCGGCGGCGCCTTACCTCGCTGAGCAAATTCATAACATGACCACAACAAAAGGCCCTGACGGCAAGGATGTGGTGAACACACAAGCCAACCTGATGGCTCATGCCGTGGTTGGTGCAGTAACTTCCTGGGCTGCGGGCAACAGCGCATTAGCAGGAGCCTCCGGCACGGTAATGGGTGAATACATAGCCCAGCAGATGTATCCGGGCGTTGACCGTAAAGACCTGACGGAAGAGCAGCGCCAGACGATAAGCGCGCTGGGGACACTGGCGGCAGGACTTGCCGGTGGCGTTGTTGGTGACAGCACAGCGGATGCGGTTGCCGGGGCACAGGCAGGTAAAAATGCTGTTGAGAATAATTATCTGCACGTTTCGGAGAAGACTGAACTTGAGATAGCGAAGCAGAAACTCCAGAACAGTAAAGACCCGGCAGAGCGTGAGCAGGCGCAGCAGCAGATCAACGATCTGCGCGAGAAGGATATCAGCCGCGATCAGAAGGTGATTGAAGCCTGTGGTAACGGTAAAGCTGCCAGTAGTGGTTGTGTTTCAGCTAGACTGGAGGCTTACTCAGCCAAAGCTGAGTATGAAACCGGGCAATACAATAACAAAGTCAGCGAGATGTATCCGGACGCTTACGGCCAGATATTAAACCTGCTGAATATCACCAGCGTTGATGCCCAGAATCAGCAGCAGGTGAAAGATGCGATGGTGAACTATGCAATGGTTCAACTTGGTGTTGATAAGGTGACAGCTGAAAATTACATCGAAACCTATGACGGGATGAAGACGGTTGCCGCTTCGATGACGCCAGTTTTGGGTGTCGCGGCTGTCAGTAAACTCAGTACATTGGCTGAAAAGGTTGTAGTTTATCCATCGGGAATCAATTTCAAAATTGATCAGCCAAAACATTTGGCAACCGTCGATAGTTTTACACAGAAAAATGGGATCTCGGGCGGTCATAATGCTAATGCATTTTATGAGTCAGCGAAAGAATATAATGTGAAAGTAGTCAGTGAAAGACCTACAACCGTGAAGGGTATTACTGAAGTGAAATATCTGGTTCCAACCAAGAATCGGGATGGAAGTCTTACTGGTGAATATAAAACTACCGTTGAGACTAAAACCATCTATGATCCTAATGTATTCACCGATCAGAAAATCTTAGATCTTGGGCAACAGGCTGCTGCCAAGGGATTCAATGAGGCAATGTCGAGTAAGAGTGGTCAGGTAAATGTAACCGTGGATGGTGTTAATTTTAGAATTTACGTAGATAAAACGACTGGAACAGTTCGTAACTTCCATCCTAATTGAGGTGATCCATGATAAAAGAATTATTTACTCAACAAGATGTAGATGGCGGGATCAATTTAATTGTTGCGTCCTATTTTGACAGAATGTACGAGGATGATAATTTTATTGAAGCTCTTGAATTATTTTCAAATGGAGGTTCTTTAAATAAAGATGGTGCCTATTGCAATTTCCCCGACATGAATAGCCACGATGAAAGCGAACATTTTGAGGGTGTAGAATTTGCTGTAGGTTATCCGCCTTCTGAAGCGGAGACAGTCATTGTCAGCGAAGAAACCTGTTATCAATATGTCCGTTTAGCCTGTGAAAAATATCTTAAGCTGCATCTTGAAGATACAGATAAAGTTAACGAATTACTGGCTAAGATCCCTTCTTGAATAGCAGATCCCAGCCATTAAGGCTGGGATTTTACTTTATAACCAGCGAGTTACCTGAAACAGATCGCCACTCCCCCGTTCCTTCCGAGATCTTGCGTGGCCGCTTCTACTGGGTGGCAAACAGTTAAATAAACGCAGCTATCTCATGCTACTTACGGTCAGAGAGTTTCTTGTAGGCCCACTTCAGCGTGGTCACCACCTCCGGCTCTGCGGGCAGTTCCGGCTGTGGTTCCTACGCGTCATCAGCGCGGATAAAAACCTGTACCACTGCTTCGGCTGCGATGCGGGCGGTTCGGTGCTGGACTGGCTGCTGCATACCGAACGGCTGAGGTTCCTACAAGGGATCCTGTGGCTGCGGCAACTGAACGGTACTACCTATGTGCGCCCCGCTTCTTCGCCACTGTGGCCCGTCAGATCCTCACCGATCTGGACGAAGACGGACAGGCCCTGCCACACCAGGTCACCGACTTCTTTCACCCTAACCTGTTGGATAACGAGGGCGCGCAGGGGTGGCTGGCGTCGAGCGCGCAGTCTGGTGGTGCCGGTGGCGACTGGTCAGAGAGTTACGATCCACAGAGCTGTGGCCGGGTGTTGCAGCTCTACGGGCGGCACACGATGGCCGAGCATATGTTCATGGAATGATCGGCAAGCATCTGTATCTGCCCTTGCCGGCGTAGGGTATGGCGCTGGCAATCTGATTTTCAAACCAATTGCAAACGCTGCAGGTAAGTTGATTACTGGAGGTTGGGATCCGAAGTTCAATCCAGAACTACTGAAATACACAGAGATCAAGGGGCACTGGATATATCAAAAGAGGTGTTACCAAGTAAGATTCCGGGGGCAATAGGAAACGTCAGTGGTTCCTCCAGTTCTGAATATGCCGGTTATGAAGCTCAAAAAATTATTGATAAGGTAAAAAAATGAGGATCCGTAGCTATAATTTAAAAAAAGAATTAGCTCTTAGCCTTTACATCTTTTTTGGCTGTTTACTGTCAGTAATAATCGCGGGGTTATTAGTGAAATTATGTTTTTCAATCATTTTGTGGATTTTAACTGATGAGTTTGAATTGACATGGAATGAAGTTTTCCTAGGAATTAAAATCGGGGGGGGCGGAGGAGCAATATTAGGGATTGGATTAGTTCTGTTGCGGGCATTCAAAGTTAAAGGATTTTAATTTTCAGGAAAGAGGAGCCGGAGCCTCCGGCTCGGTAATGGGTGAATACATTGCCCAGCAGATGTATCCGGGCGTTGACCGTAAAGACCTGACGGAAGAGCAGCGCCAGACGATAAGCGCGCTGGGGACACTGGCAGCAGGACTTGCGGGCGGCGTTGTGGGTGACAGCACGGCGGATGCGGTTGCCGGGGCGCAGGCAGGTAAAAATGCTGTTGAGAATAATTATCTGCACGTTTCGGAGAAGACTGAACTTGAGATAGCGAAGCAGAAACTCCAGAACAGTAAAGACCCGGCAGAGCGTGAGCAGGCGCAGCAGCAGATCAACGATCTGCGCGAGAAGGATATCAGCCGCGATCAGAAGGTGATTGAAGCCTGTGGAAATGGCAATGCAGGAAGTTCGGCCTGTGCCGGAGCCAGACTGGAAGTTATAGCGGCCAAAGTAGAATACGAAACCGGCCAGTACAATAATAAAATCAGTGATATGTATGCTGACTCTTACGGTCAGATAGTGAACCTACTGAATATCACCAGCGTTGATGTGCAGAATCAGCAGCAGGTGAAAGATGCACTGACGCAATACGCAATGGATGTGCTGGGTGTGGATCGACAAACGGCACAAAGTTATGCGGAAACGAAGCAGGGAATGGATATCATTGTCGCTTCGGTGACGCCAGTGCTAGGCTCAGCGGCCGCTAAACAGCTCAGCAAAGTTGTTGATGCTAATCTTAAGGTCGTGGCGAAAGGTAATGTTGATGGAGCAAAATTCACTGATACCAATCAGGGAGCAAGGCCTTCCAACTTGGCATATGTGAATAAGCCAACACTGATTGACGGGCGAATTCAGGCTAAAATAGATAAGCAAACCAAGCCTCTTCCTAATGGAAACATGGCAACAGCTCATGCTGAGGTGGGTGTCATCCAGCAAGCTTTTGAAAAGGGTATGTCTCAAGGACGTTATATGACCATGAGTGTATCTAAAGAACCTGTATGTGGTTATTGTCGCGGTGACATTGCAGCTATGGCTGATAAAGCGGGACTAAAATCTTTAACGATCTATGAAGAGGCAACAGGATCCGTTCTCTATTGGCAGCCAGGAATGAAATCTCTCAAGGTTAGGGATTAAAATGAATTTCAAAATGAGTTGGACGTTGGATGGAAATGGCGGGAATAAGCAGATCTCAAGCTGGGGCGAAATATTAATCCAGTTGGAACAACTTCAGGGAAAAGAAGGTTCTCTTACCCTTGATATGCTGACCAGTGTAGATAAAGGGGCGGAAATGCTACAGGTCAGAACTGAAAGTGGTTATTACCTAATGACATTAGGTGAAATCTTCGAAGAGGAATATCAGGTAAGAACTTATTGGGATCCTTCTAAACCTGATGTCGAAAAGGTGATACTTGGTGATCGTTGGCCTAAGCGTCAGCTTACAAAAGACTTCAATCTTATTATCATGCTATTCAAAGAGTTCTTTGATACAGGCAACGTATCAACGGATCTTCTGAATTAATACACAAATCCCGGCCAGGCCGGGATTTTTTATCCCCCCGCTCACACCTCAGCTCAACGGTGCGGTTATTGGCTCGACGGCGGATCGACACCGGCACGCTGGGCTTCAGTGACATCCACAACAGCGCGGCGTTTAAGACCGAGTACCAGAGCGTGGGCATCAGCACCGGCGGCAGCATCGGCAGCCAGTTTGCCGGGAACATGGCTAACGGCCTGCTGACCGGCGCGAACAACTCGGGCAGCGCGGACAGCACCACCAAAGCAGCGGTATCGGATGGCACGATTGTTATTCGCGACCAGCACGCGCAGAAACAGGACGTGGCCGACCTGAGCCGCGACGTGGAGAACGCCAATCCGGGCCTGGGGCAAATCTTCGATAAAGAGAAAGAGCAGAACCGGCTTAAAGAGGCGCAGCTGATTGGCCAGATTGGCAATCAGGTGGGTGATATTGCACGGACGCAGGGCGAGATAGAGGCCTCAAAAGCAGCGAAAGACAAGATGAAGGACGTCTCGCCGGAGCAGCTGAACACGGCAGAGTCAGACTGGCGCAAAGCCAATCCGGGCAAAGAGCCAACGGCAGACGATATCAGCGGCCAGGCGTACCAGAACTTTTATAATAAGGCGTTTACCGAAAGCGGGTTCGGCACCGGCGGTAAAGTTCAGCAGGCTATCCAGGCTGCAACAGCGGCGGTACAGGGGCTCGCGGGTGGAGACATAACTAAAGCACTGGCAGGGGCTTCTGCGCCTTATCTGGCAACTGTGGTTAAAAACACAGTTGGAGAAGACAATCAGGCTGCTAACCTAATGGCGCACGCGGCAATCAATGCGGCGCTGGCATTGGCAAAGGGCGAGAATGCAGCAGTGGGAGCGGCAGGTGCTGCGGTTGGAGAAGCGATGGGTATGGCCAGCATCACCTCCGGCTCCGGTGGCGGTGGCGGTACTTCCGCCGTCAGCATCAGACAACCGTTCATCACCCGCACATTAACCGGCGTCCCGGTTGCATTGACGCTGTTACTCATATTAAAGGCATCTTTCTCATTTCATCGCGTAAATGTTCGTTTTACACGAACCGATGTAATGAAATACGGGATCCAAATAAGGGCCGAGATCACATTTCTGAAAATAGGAACCAGTTCATTGTATCCAATATTGACGCCCGGAATTAATACATACAGCATGTAGGCATTTAATGTCATTGTCGAAACTGTTGATATCAAATATAAAATGTAGAGCTTAGGTAAAGACTTTTTCTTTTTCAAGAAAAACGAAATGACCAAAATCGAAAAAAATAATTGCAAAATATAAATAGCAATTGAAATTATGAAAAAAACCCTTGCATCGGTATTAAGTTGCCAATAGTTAACCGAAATAACCTTTAATGCATCTGTTAGTGCAAAAAGATAAGAAGCAGCGGCAACAATTAATCCAATGAGAGGTAAATATAGGAATCCACCAATTTTTCTGAACTGTTTTGCTTCGCATTCATCGCAAAACTCCCTGTCTGGGGAGATTTCTACTCCACACTTTGTGCAACCCCATTCCATAGTTAGACCTTATAAAATCCTTGATAATTTTCATTATACTATGCCATCTGTCTTACGGATACAACTGGATACAACTGGATACAATATCGACTTTTCGTTCGAAAAACATGCGTTAAAAAGAATAATGAATTGCTGTAGGGATTATTAATCCGCCTCAAGCTAATATCAATCCCTTCAGAATCATTATTAGACTATGTGATATTTCGCTGTCTCCCGGCTTTAACGACGTCGTCGCCTGCAAGGGTGAGCAAAGCGCGAAAGAAGACCGATCAAGAAACATCCCGATCCACCTCCCTCCCGTTGCGATCCTGTCACTACGCTAAACTTGTCTGATATCCAAATCTGTCGGGTTGCAGTCAATGCCGGACGCACTCAGGAGAAGACGATGAAAGCAGTTATCTATAACGGTCCTTATGATGTTCAGGTGAAAGATGTCCCGGACGCAAAAATTGTTCGTCCCACGGATGTCCTCGTTCGCATCACCACCACCAATATTTGCGGTTCAGACCTACATATGTATGAAGGGCGAACCAGCTTTGAACAGGGGCGCATTCTGGGTCATGAAAACCTCGGAGAGGTGGTCGAAATTGGCTCAGGCGTTGAGCGTATCAAGGTGGGCGACTATGTGTGCCTGCCGTTTAACGTCGGCTGCGGTTTTTGCGAAAACTGTGAAAAAGGCCTGACCGGCTTTTGCCTCACCACCAACCCCGGCACGGCGGGTGCAGCCTATGGTTTTGCGGAAATGGGTCCGTGGGAAGGCGGTCAGGCCGAGTTGCTGCGGGTGCCTTTTGCCGATTTTAACTGCCTGGTGCTACCGCCAGACGCGGCAGAAAAAGAAGATGACTATGTGATGCTCTCAGACATCTTCCCCACCGGCTGGCACGCAACCGAGCTTGCCGGCGTGAAGCCCGGCGAAAGCGTGGCGATTTATGGCGCGGGACCGGTCGGATTGATGGCGGCGCATTCGGCGATCATCAAAGGCGCGTCCCAGGTATTTGTGGTGGATACACATAAAGACCGGCTGGCGCTGGCAGAAAAATTGGGCGCCACGGGAATCAATGCGACGGGCGATGAGGCCGTGCAAAAAATTTTCGACCTGACCGATGGGCGCGGTACCGATTGTGGCTGTGAATGTGTCGGCTATCAGTGCTGTGATAAACATGGCCACGAAGACAATTCGGCTACCATGAACAGTCTGGTTGCCTCGACGAAAGCCACCGGGGGGATCGGCGTGGTCGGCGTGTTTATTCCTCAGGATCCGGGGGCTGAATCCGAGCTGGCCAAACAGGGTAAAATGCCCTTTGATTTCGGCAGTTTCTGGTTCAAAGGACAGGCAATCCGTACGGGCCAGGCGAACGTCAAAGCCTATAACCGTCAGCTGGCGCGCCTGATCCATCATGGTAAAGCCAAACCGGGCGAGATCATTTCACATCGCCTTTCGCTTGATGAAGCGGCTGCCGGTTATAAGCACTTTGACGACCGGGATGAAGGATGGACGAAGGTTATCCTTAAGCCTTAAGCCCCGTTGCCCGGCAGGGGAAAACACCTGGCGGGCAAGGCTGCATTCGGCTTTGATGACGCTGTTGCCTGCGCAAGGGTGAGCATGGCGCAAAAAAACCGCAAAATGTTGCAGGTGAAAATGCTGCTTTGGGCTTCAGCCTCCCAGAGACTTAAGCAGGGCAACGCTGTTAAGGATGACCAGCTGTCTTTTACTTTCAAGCTCGATTTGCACGCCAGAGTAAATATCCAACGCTTCATAATGCGTATATAAATCCTGATACCCTGCTTCATAACGGCGTTTATTGTTGTCGAAGTTAACGGACTGAGCCTTTAGCTCCTCACGCACTACGGCGAGACTCCCCTGAGACAGGCGTAGGGCATCGGTGGCATCTTTAATCTCCTTCAATGCCTGAGCAATGGTGTTGCGGTAATCGATGATCGCCATCTTCTGTTGGGTTTCAGCATATTTAAGGCTGGCATAATGTTTAGGCAGGTCGAACACCGGTATCATCATCGAGGGTGTCAGCGTCCAGTTATCACGATAGCTGTCCACTATTCCGTCCAGCGAACTGGAGGTGCGCCATGCATTAGCAAACAGGCTGACGCCGGGAAGCAATGCAGCACGAGCGGAACCAATATTGCCGTTGGCCGCCTTAATCTGCCATTCGGCAGCAATGACGTCAGGTCGGTTAAGGATAATGTCGGAGCGGATCGCCTGCATAAGTTGAGGCGCCTCGTTGTAACTCACAATCGTTTGCCAGTTATCGGCGTTCAGTGCCGGTGAAACCGTGCCGGATAAATATTCAAGCTGATGTATTCTCGCCAGAATCTCCACTTCAAGATTATGCGTGGTGCTTTCGTCAGTGCCTTTACCTCGCAGAAACTTGGTTAAAACGATTGGCTCTAACCTGCCCTGCTGATTAATGCGCATCAGCTTTTCTTCAATACGCTGCATCTCGATCTTTTTAATCTGCAAGATATGCCATACCTGAATCATTGAATGCGCTTCATACCAGGCTGTGGCTAAATCAGACATCAACGTCATCTGCACATTGGCGACCAGGCTACGATGACTTTCTTCACTGCTATTCATTGAGGCGATCTTATTGCGCTTTTTGCCCCACAGATCGACCTCCCAGGAGTCAACGCCCATTCGCCCCTGATATTGTTCAGATCTCTGTTTAAGCGTCTGATTAGTGAGCGGCGAACTGACCGAATTCATCGAGATTGTTTTACTCGCGGTGTAATTCAGGCTGGGAATCAGGTCAAACAGCGAACTCAACTTTTGCGCTCGGGTGCTTTCAACGCGAGCCATGGCCAGCTGAAGATCAAAGTTATTGATGAGCGCATTTTCCAAAATAGCCAGCAAGGCCGGATCGTCCCGGTAGAGATCCTGAAAGCGGTAACGGCCGCTGCTCTGCGCGGCTTTCAGCTCAACCACGGGATCGGCCACGCTGTCAGGACGCTGATATTCAGGCGCCAAAGAACACCCGCTCAGGCTTAATGTCGTGGTGATAAACAGGGTCCTGAATGAGAATAATTTAGTCATAGCTGCGACGGTATTTGTTGTTTAACACAGTAAAATGGCGCATCTCTTTTTCGTTTTTCCTGTGAAGGGCGATCAGTGGAAAATGGTAATAGGTGTCAAGGGTTGAAATGAAATGCCATTGCCATGGGGTTTCCCTGACATAGCGTTCAAGAAAACCGACCATTTCATGGTTTATTTCTTGCTGTTGCCTACCGATAACCGCTGCGGTTGTCACCGTGAATTTTCGGGAAGCCACGTTATAGCGGTTAGAGACAAGTTTCATACACACCGCTCGTTTTATGGCGAGTTTAATAATCCCCGTGGTCATATGGCCTTTTTTATTAAAAAACGTCACCGGCTCGACCGCTCCGGTTAAATTCCCGGCCACATAACAGGGCAGATCATAGAAAACAGCCACCACCTTATTCGGCTCCCGCAAATAACGCGCGATCTTAATCAACGCGCCTGGCGCGTTGATATTGATAAAGGATACGCGTACGCCGGGTATGGCGATCAGGTTATAGTTTCGCGCATTTTCTTCGGTAATCTCTTCAAATATCGGCACCAGAAAATCGTAATCCATGCCCTGGTATTGTCTGGCCAGAGTTAATATTGTCAGCCAGTAATCTCCGGTATGCGTACAGAGCAACAATTTCGCCTGTGTCAGATTCGGATCGGACAGATGACAAACCTTCTCCAGCAAAGCCGAAACCGTTTTCCAGTCATGTGAAAACATGAACAGTGAGAGGTAACGGGAAATTAGCTTGGTTAAAATAAGCTGCCTTCCAGACCATAGCTCTTGCCTACCGGTAACCTTTGCAGATAACTGCATGGCCGTCTTGACTGAATAGTATTCAGAAAGCGTCCTTCTGAATAAAACAGAAACCATGTTTATCAATAACAATGCGGTGGATAAGGATCGCCATGTCGCTACCACCGCCATTGCCCTGGCAACCATTGCCAGCAAAACACGCCTGTGCAGCAGGCCTGGCCTCGCATTGATGCCCGATATCATCTGGCCTCTCCCCGCAGAACCACCCGCTGTTCAATACTGTCGATTAAGGCAGCATCATGACTGACAACCACGCAGGCGACGGGCAGGCGGCGAATAAGCGCAATGATTTTGTGACGCGATTCATCATCAAGATGTGAAGTGGGTTCATCCAGCAGCAAGAGCTGCGGCTTTCGGTACAAGGCTCGGGCAATCATTAGTCGTTGCAGTTGGCCGGATGAGAGCCTGGTACCGTTAGCGCCGAGCGAAGTATTCAAACCGGATTTCAAACTTCTGATAACCTCGGCAAAATCTGCCTGTTCGATGCAGTTCTCCAGTAACGTCATATCATAGCGATCGGATTCAAAAATAATATTATCCATCACGTTACCTTTGATTAACTTCCCATTAGGACTCACCAATGAGATCTGTTGCTGGAAGGGATTGAGTCCAAACCTGGCCAGTGAAATATCATTAATCAGAATCTCACCTGCCGTGGGTTTGAGCAGGCCCGATAACATATTCATTAAGGTGGTTTTACCGCAGCCCGAGGGCCCGGTGATGACGAGTTTCTCACCTTCGTGAATATCAAAATTGACGTTTTTTATGAAATTATCGTCAAGATTACTGTAGGCAAAGCTGATATCGCGGAAACTCACTTTTCGCACCGGTTCAGTTATCTCTTTGACCGAAGACTTGAACGATATCGCAGCCGTTTTATCAGACGGTAGTATTTCCTGTAAGCGTTTAACCTCAACGGAACACACCCGGATATTGACATGACTTTCGACAATTGACTGAATATTATTAATCAGACAATTTTTATAGAATATAAAAGTCAGTAACTGCCCCGCCGTTGTCTCACCCTGCAGTACGCTTAACGATCCCAGGCCGATAATCAGTAAGGTCTGAACATGCGAAAGGGTCGTCACCATTAATTCAATCAGCGACTGCGTTCTTTCAATTGCGGAGCGATTGTATTCCAGCTCTGAATGATGCTCGGACCATGCCAGGATCCTGTGATGTTCATTGTGATTGATCTTAATCACATCGATATTATCTACCGACTCCAGCAATACATTATCTCTGCGGACTTCGGCATCGAGAGAAGCATATTGGCGGGAGAGCATTTCTGGCAGCATTAACACTCTAACGAGGATCATTATGGAGGTCACCGCAAGGGTGAGCATGGCCAGATGGGTGTTGATGAAAAACAGCAGCACCACAAATAAACCGGCAAAAAATGACTGTATGAAAATATCTATCCAACCATTGGTATAGATAATGTGGAAAACATCAACGGATTTAATTTTACGTAAAATATCCGATGCCATTCGTTTACCGAAATATTTCAACTCCATGTTGAGAAGATCGCTGACTATCCGGTGCCCTTCATTCAGGCTTAACATCCTTCTTAATCGCTGGGCTTGGGCGATTTTCAGATAGCTTGCAATCGCCTGCAGCAGATAGACAAAACCGAAGATGTACAGCAACAGAAACAGTAAATCATCGTCGTTTTTTGACAAGACTTCATCGAAGACTAAAGAAATAAACTTAGGAATGGCAATATGGGTCAGCTGAATGATCACCGCCAGCACCGCCAGCGGGATCAGATAGCTTTTCCAACTCTTAAGTCCTTTTCTGAAAGCACTGGCGCTGAAAAAATGGCCATTGTCTGCGGAATTTTCCCTGCGCTGCCCTTTCGTATCGGCCACGAAGCTGTTATCGGGTATGACTTCAAGCGCAACGCCTGAGTAAAACTTCTCTACTTCCCGCCAGGTGAAGGAACGGCTGCCGATGGCAGGATCCATGACTTCGATTTTTGTTTTGCTGGTTTTTTTAAGCACCACAAAATGGCAGTTATCCCACAGTAAAATTGCCGGCGTTTGCAGCTCACGCAGGCTGTCTGCGGCGACCTGAACGCCGGTGGCAATCATCTGATGCTCGGAAAAAATCTTTATCAGATGAAAAAATGAAAGCCCCTCAAGAGTGACCTCATACTGGTTACGGAGGGTCTGCAACTGCAGCGTCTTATTAAACATTGCGCTGATATAACTGACACAGGCCAGACCGCATTCTGCGCACTCATCCTGTAGGACATCTCGTACATTATTTTTCAGCATGGATATAATCCGGATTACGTTTGAGGGCTTGTTTCACAGGAAGGAATAACCACTCAATTAACGTTTGCTTTGGCTGACGTAATGAGGCACTGACGGTCATGCCGTCCGCGAGAAATTCCATCGGGATTTTATTATGTTTGTCATTAGCCAGAATATTCAGTTTCACCCGGAACCAGGATTCTTTATCATCCACACTGACCCGGGTCGGTGTAGTAGAAATATTGATGACCTTTGCGGCCAAAACGCCATAGCTTTCATAGGGGAAAGTATCAACACGTACGAAGACCTTCTCGCCAGGGCTTATCAGGCCGATTTGTTTACTGCTCAGTTGCAGGACTACAACGGGTTCTGCAGCGCTGTTTTCTTTCAGGATCACTGATGGCGTCAGGGTGCGTCCATCAATGAAGTCCCCTTTCAATATCCCCATATCATGGACAATCCCTTTTATGGGTGAAGTGACAATATATTCCTGTCGCATGCGGATATTATTTAACTCGCTACCGATTTCCCTGATTTTACGGCTGATGTCATTTTTACGTTGTAAGGACTCTTGCTCAAGCCTGGCGTAATGAATCTCTTTTTCTATTTTAGTTTGCAACAGTCCAGACTTTTCAACCTCACTTTTTTTCACACCCAGCTCATTTTCAATGATCAGCTGCCTGGTGTTTTCCACTTCCGTCTTAGTAATAGCGTTGTCTTTGTATAATCGCGTTAAATCGCGTAACTGAGTGGCATAAAGACGTTTTTTATCGTAATAGTCTTTGATTGCGTTTTCGGCAATGGCAATAGATTGTGTCAACTCGTTAAAATAACTTTCTTTTTGAATGAGAAGTTGGTCATGATTTTCAGACTGATTTTTTCGTTCAGTCTCGAATTCCACTAACGTCTCATTCAACCGCTTGGTTGTCTCCTCGGCCATATTACCAACACCATTATGGTCTTTGGTATTTTGCCACAGTAAAGCCACGCTAAAAATGGCATCTCCCGGATTAACGCTGTCGCCTTCATTAACGTAGATTGCAGAAACATTTCCGGGTTTTTCTGCCGTTAGCCGGTAAAATGACTCGCTGCGGATCAAACCCTTAACGTCTTCTTGTTTACCATAACGGCCATTCAGCAATAACAACATAAAAATAGCTGTCATAAGCGCAATGACACCGCAAAAAAAATTAAGACTGATAGGAGCACGCGTAAAACACTGATTAAATTGATTTGACATAATAGCTTAATATCAGAGGTGGGGTTTACCCCACCTCTTATTGATGACGAATAAAATATCAGGCGAGATTAAGAAGCACTTTTCTCAATCGCTACACCAGCAGCACTGCCAACCAGTGCGCCTACAGCAGCTCCCGGAATACCCATAATTGCGCCAATACCGGCGCCACCGATCCCACCAATAGCGCCGCCGCCCCCTCCACTCCCCCAACCACCGCGCACTTCCTTACAGTGTTCAGCACTCATTGCTGTTTTGTTCAGCATCATATTTCTCCATAAATAAAGTTAAAGTAGAAACCAGGTGTTATATAAAATCGCAGCTATACTCATTGCAGCCTCGGCAATATATATCACAACGTCATGCTGCCTTGTTAATCTGGCGGCAACAATATTTATGGAAAAAAAACCCTTAATTAGATTTTTATTCTACCATCGGAATGATATTTATATTTAAAATCTATGAATTTAACAGTTTTATGAAAAAATTTTAAAAATATCACAACACCTTCAAAAAAACCAAAGTGGATAATCTTTGTCGACATGCTAAAATATTGACATATTTTAGTTTACTTAAAGGAAAAACAGTGAAGCCTATTGTTATATTGTTAGGGTGTGTGACCCTCGCTGCCTGCACCACTGAGGAAGGTAAACCTTCTCCCTCGCTGAATATGGCGAATCCGGCTGCAGTCTATTGTCTCCACGTCGGTGGTAAGTTAAGTACCAGCGAGTCTGACGCAGGAAAAAAAGGGTATTGTACGTTAGCGGACGGTGAACATATCGATGAATGGGATTTATACAGAAGGGAGCATAAACAGAACTGATTTCAAAAACTCTGTTTAAACGGGTCGGTCATCGTCGCCAGATGATGACCCGTTCTGAGAATAGATAGGCATAACTTCATTTGTAACGCGACAGACAAACTGTAGGGACAATAAACGCCTGCTTAAATGATTAATAGCGGATACAGGAACTGGTAAACGAATAAGGACCACCAACAATGTAACTTTTTTTATCCAGAGGGAAAATGTCAATCTGGAAAGTCTCAGGATTAAAGGTGTACTCGCCTAACAACATTTTAAACACGTTATCGGGGGTATCATCCAGTATTGATTTTTTCATGTCTTTGATATGATAGCTGATGGTTTTTCCTTGTAAAAATACGCCGTCCGACAGCAACAGGCTCCGGTTCAACTTTTTGGTTTCACCGTTGATGGTAACTTTGCCATTAAAAATCACATAGCCGGATTCTTTCGAATAAAACCGCATATCCTGGGTGACGGAAAACGTCAGGTCACTTTGATTTTTTCCAAAATCATAATGGGTGAAGAACGTGCATTTAAAGGGAACGATTCTCTCCCGCCAGACGACCCAATGCCCGATAAAAGCGGTCATCGCCACGGCAACAATCACTACAAGACTCACAGTAATAAAAAGGACCGTTCTTTTACTTTTCATCACCACTCCAGTCCAGATAATAAACATTTTCACAAGATATGTTATAACCATTATTACCAATACTGCAGTACGACAGCATTGTGCGCCCGTAAGTTTGTAAGGATGAAGAGGCATAATTGTCGAAATAGACGCGTTTACCGGTCTGACAGCTCAGTTGATTTTTCTTCATGATTATTCCCACTTGCTTCTTCACATTGGCAACTTCACTGTCATTAAAGGTTTTAAGCATAGTAAGTTCACATCCACCTTCCATCTTCACAACCTGAGCGGTAGGATCTAAACTATCCGTATACAGGTATTTGTAAATTAAACCGCCGCTGATGATGACCAGCATCAATAACAGCACAGACAGAATCTTTTTTCTTGAAAAGGAAAACGACTTTCCCAGTTCACTGACATCCTCTGAGTTGATAATGTGCGGAATCCCTGGCACGTCTTCTTTCGTAATGAGCACATTTTCACTCAGTCTGATGCCCACCGTCGGTAGCGTGACAATAAAGTTATCACATCCCAACCTCACCAGGCTCCTCCTGAGGATACTCATATACTGATTCAGGTTGCTGTTGGAACTTCTCAGACCATATTTATCCCATACTTCGACGAACAAAAAGTCGCGGGTTAATATTTCCCCTTCAGATTCTAAAATCAATTCAATTAATCTTCGGGCGGGCAATGGCAAGGTTAACGTGTCATTGGTCGACACTAATGTTAACGAACCCTCATACGTATTATACTTTATTGTATTATTGATGGTGTATTGCATTTTTAGACCATTAAGGAAATAATTAAAAATGTCAGGTAAGTGTAGTTGACAACAATAAACAAGTACAGTTAATTCCGGTAGTTAGGTAAACACTCAGCACAGTTTCATCTTTCTCCGCTGCCAGCCTGGGTTAAGTAAAAAATGAAACGCTTCCCCTTTTCCTTTGCGGCTTTCCTTCTTTAATGCGTGATTGATTTTGAAAAAAGATTCACTACTAAAACCCCAGCAATAATGAGGGTCAATCCCGCGATCCCGGCGGCGTCCAGTTTCTGGCCATACAAGAGATAGCTGGTGACCGATATCAATACGATGCCAACCCCTGACCAAATGGCATAAGCAATGCCGGTGGGCAAGACCTTCAATGTCAATGATAAAAAGAAAAAGGCCACCGCATAGCCCAGCACGCAAAGCACGGTTGGCCATAAGCGGGTAAAACTTTCCGAGCTTTTTAAGCTGCTTGTCGCAATGACTTCAGCAATGATTGCAATACCCAAAAACATATACGTTTTAATCATAACCTGTCATTAATAATTACTGAAATCGATATGGTGCTCGTTACAATATGCTAACCTTGCCAGTAGCCACTGGTTCAGATCGGTATTTTTGCACAATTTCAATACCGTCATCGCCTTGCGCTTATGCTGACTAACGGTTTTTTCACTTATATTCATATAGTTCGCGATATCTAACGGTTTTTCGCCTAATGAAAAATAATATAGCACCAGATTCTGCTGTATTGACAGCTTGTCAGAAACAAATTCTCGATGAAGCGAACAGATGCGCATCCGGATAATATTGAAAAGAATATCGTGCAATACGGAACAAGGTGCATCCCGATAGACTTTCCCCCGGAAATACCCATGTTTTTGTTTATTGCCAATCAATATTATTCTCTTGTCGTAGGCCAGATCGATGGGTATTTCATCCCACGAAACATTAGGCGCCCAAAATATAATATCTGCAAGAGGATGCGCGTTTTCCATTTTGATAAACATCACATCATGGCGTGTCTTTAGAAAGTAATTTCTGATAATCGCTTTCAGTCCAGCCTTAAAATACTCATTGCTGTCTATAATCATGATTTTATATAGCATATTTCCATGTCCTGTCGATCTAAAAAATCCATTTTTCTCACGAAAGTTTGATCAGCACCATGCCGGAGAGGATAAACAGCACGCCAGTCCAGCCCTTTCGATTTAACCGCTGATTAAATAACACACCACCGGCGATAATGGTTGCGATGATGCCAAATCCTCCCCACACCGCATAAGCTACGGAAAGCTCAATCCCTTTCACCGCTTGCGCAAGTGAAGCAAATGCGCATAGCACCGCGGCAAGTGACAAAAGGCCATATTTTCTTTTTCTGAAACCATCCGAATATTTCAGCCAAATGTTAGCGACAACTTCAAGCAACACGGCAACAATTAACCAGCCCGCATGGATCCATTCAAATTGTTGCATCACTCACTCCTTTTTTAAGCTTGGTTCCTGATTTAATCAACGCAATGCCGATAATCAACAGGGTCAGACCGGCGACTTTCATTAAGGTCAGTGATTCATCAAATAATCGCACGCTCAATGCCGTAATAATCACAATGCCGATCCCTTCCCATAGCGCATAGGCAACCCCGAGGGCGACCTTCTTTACGGAAAAGGATAACAACACATAGGATGTGGCAATCATCACTAACATAAAAATAAAACCAATGTTGTTATCATTGACGCTTGACCACTTCATCGAAAGCGTGCCAATAACCTCTGTTGCGATTGCAAGACCTAAATAAACCCAGTAAATAATCATATTTTATATTGGGACGTAAACTCCCCTCCTGATAATTGAGTTGATTTTGATTTATGCTGCCGTTTGACAGGCAGAATGCTATTGAACTATCAATAAAGTTTCGGGTTAAATATCACCGCCACGCTACCGCAATAGGTATCAGGCGCGTTTTTTAGCATGTTGCCCACGTCCCGTTTGTCTACATTGAAATCAATGCTTCCTTTGACTCCTCTGGCAAACGTATCGGTGTAAAAAATATTTTTGCTGGTATCAAATCCGGTATACAGTTCCTGGCGAACCATCGTAGTACCTGATTGAACGTCTGTAATATTGACGGGCAACGTTAAGAAGGTTTTCACGGGAACCAGCTCCCCCGTTTTGTCGCTGCTTATGGCACACCCTGTTCCGCTTTCATACTCACAGGTCAGATAGACGGTGAAATTGCCTGAACTTGAAAGATTGAAACTGCTCTTACCCGTCAATTGAGGTGTAATCCGCGTAACAACCCATCTCTCACAGGCCGGTCGACCGAGCTGATACCATAGCAACCTTGATTCCCTTCTGGTACGCGCCACAGCCATGCGACTTGCGTAGACCCCACTATCCAGCCAGCACTTTGGTTAGTGCACCCAACCTTAGGGAATAATGAAAACGCCTGGTCTCCGCCTCCCCATTCAGAAATTTTGGAGTTGTTATTCGCCGTGTAATTTCCGCTAAAGGCTTCTATGCGAAATTTTACGGTTTGTTTATCGGAATTCTGTGAAACCCGCTTAGCAAGAGGTTTCGTCGATGGGGTGCATTCTCACGGAAAAATCCTAGGCAGGCCATATATATCGAAAATTATCGCTTCTATAGATTAATACTCTGCATATGAAAAATAAATTATATCTTCATACCGATAAATGAGATTGGCGTTTCAAAAGAGGGGAATATTTAGGCGATAAAAAGGCTTTATTCGCAATACAAAAAGAGGCAGATTTCCCCCAAATTCTAAGAGTCTGAGAATAAAAGCGACCGTTAAAAGCGATTAAACGTTTAGAGAAGGGGTTAGGGTGAGTATCTCAGGTGGGGCGTCGGAGAAGGCCTTTTGGGCGTAGCCATCGTCTGCGGGTTCACCCAGCGGATTTGGGCAATTGGCAATGAAATAACTAATGATCATCACCCCTACAAAAAGCAGTGCGGTTGTCTTATTCATACTGAAATTACTCAATACCATGGTGAAAGGTGTTGCGATCCCCCAGCGCCTGATGACAGGGTCGGTAGATGAAACCGTTAATAAGTTGGCGTCAGCGTTAGCCAATTCATTTAAAGAGGGTTTTCTCTCGTAATTCGCGAATATCCTGGCAGGTATAACAGGTCACTGCGCTGGGGATAATTCGACGCCGTTCATCTGAAATAGTCTCTCCGCAATCCTGACAACTTTCCTGACCTGTTTGTGTCAGCATTATCCGGATTGAGATAATTTCGTTACGCTGCGCCAGCGTAATGCATTTTTCAGCCTCATCAGCTAAGTCGGCCACAGGAGCCCCCCTCGTTAGTCTTATTTGAACGTTTGCCCTATTATCGGGTTGGTCGGGGATATGCGGCAACTCATGCTGTTATGAAGTATCTTAAGTCGGTTTCAGCCTGTTTACCCTACTGTCTTATCAGTTCTGATTACCATTAAACCATTGATACCTCAGCCGCTTAAGATGCATGAGAAAAGCCTGAGGAAAAAGTGAAGCGGCATCATTAGTGGCGCTTAAAATTCTGTGATACTTTGATTTTTTACTGAAATTTCAACCAGGTTGGGTCGATAAACTATGGGCATTAAAACCATTCAGCTTGAGGGTAACGTGGTGTATTCCCCGATCACGCACTCTCTTTATAAGGCCGGAGACAGTGAGAATCAGGTTGCTTTAGCCATTCCTGCCAGCCTGTGCCTGTTAAGTTTGCTGCAGCATAAAGGCGAGATTGTTTCTCATAGCGATCTGCTTTCCTTCGCCTGGGAGGCAAGGGGAATGATGGTTTCTCCGAATACGGTTTATCAGAACATGTCGATACTGCGTAAGGCGCTGGAATCGATGGGTGTTTCCAGTGAGATGATAAGAACGGTGCCCAAGCGGGGATTTATGATACCGGCCGGTTTTCCGGTTGAGTTTATTTATGAGAATGAAGATAACACCCCACTCAGCCAGGCTGAAGAGGAGATAATCCCGGCGCCCTCCCCGGTCCTTCCATCAGCTTTAGAAGATCCCCCTTCAATCCCGGACACCTCAGTCCCTGCAGCGCCCGCTGCCGGTAAAACCAATCGCAGGCTTCAGGCTGTTTTATTCGGCATCGCCTGTTGTATGGCGTTTTTGATTACCACGGCTGCGACGCGTTATCTGGGCAACGATACTATCCCTGCCTATATTGCGCCGGACTTTTCACCGTTGGGCAACGTTAAAGACTGCCAGGTGTTCAGGAATTACTCGTCAAGAGACGACGCATTCTTCACCAAATTCATTGCCGATAAGAATGTCGAATGCGGAACGCAGAAATGGTGGTACATCACTAATTACCCACCGTCTGAAGAGGTGTCGATATTACGTTGTTCAAAAGAACTTACCGCGTCAGGCAGCGATAAAACTCCGCTCTGCACCTCCGACTTCTATAGCGAAAACGGTCAACAACAATGAAGAAAATTAACCTACGCACCGTCCTGATGTCGGTGGTGATCCTGCTGTTTGGCTTTGCCGGTTATTCGCTGGGTAAAGAGCAGGTCCGTGCAAACGATGTCTTCTTCTGCACCGCTAATTTCAATACCCATTCAGGCGATGAAATGCTCAGCCTGTCGATTAACTACAACCTGAACCATGGCGATGGCTATATCACCATGAACGGGACTTACTTTAAGGATGGGGTCAAAAAATCTGACATCGATCTGAAAAAGGAGTTTCTTTACACGCAACAGGATGGCGAGTTTACCTTTACGGAAAAACCCAACGGCGTAATGGAAGTGAATGACGGCGATCAGCAGGTGCTGCGAAAATTCCTCTCTGACTTTTACTTCAGCAGGAATGTCGGGACGCATCACGTCAGAATAAAGCAGATCCGGCCGGGCGTGTGGATTTTCACCACCACCCCGACGCCTTATATGATTTGTTCGGAATACTAACTTTTGCCCGCCCGGCCACTCTTTGTTTTGGCCCCCTCGCCATCACATCCGGCTCCATGAACACCAACAAAAAAATGCCCGCCGATCGGTTAACGCGATTGGCGGGCATTCCCTACAGCAGTTTTATTAATCAGGCTGAATATTCAGTCTTTCGATGCCAGAACAAAACGGTAAACCAGACCACCGATAACACCGCCGATAATTGGCATTAACCAGAACATCCACAGCTGGTCCATTGCCCAGGTGCCCTGGAATATCGCCACTGCGGTACTGCGCGCCGGGTTGACCGAGGTGTTGGTGACCGGAATGCTGATTAAGTGTATCAGCGTCAGCGACAGACCGATGGCAATCGGCGCGAATCCGGCCGGCGCACGCTTGTCGGTTGCACCGTGGATCACAATCAGGAAGATTGCGGTCAGCACGCCTTCACACACCATCGCCGCCATCAGGCTGTAACCACCCGGTGAATGCTCGCCGTAACCGTTAGACGCAAAACCGCTGGCGGTGGCATCAAAACCGGCATGGCCACTGGCAATCACATACAACACGGCGGCGCCAGCGATCCCACCCAGAACCTGCGCAAGGATATACGGCACCACGTCGCGGGCGGCGACACGGCCACCGGCGAACAGGCCCAGCGTCACCGCCGGGTTAAAGTGCCCGCCAGAAATATGGCCGACCGCAAAGGCCATCACCAATACCGTCAGGCCAAACGCCAGCGCCACACCGGCAAAGCCGATGCCTAATCCCGGAAAACCGGCGGCAAAAATGGCGCTACCACAACCGCCAAACACCAATACAAATGTACCGATAAACTCTGCGGATAATTTCTTAAACATACCGTCACCTGAAACGTTAAGTGGAGTGTAATGCGCAAAGACATTTGAGGATCTTTGCACATCGGGAATTAATGAAGGGAATGAGACGTCATAGTGAGAATAAAATCATCCGAATGGTTTGAATAAATTAACGTCACTTTTCTTAGGGGCAGTTTACGGGCTGAGTTATTCTGTTCAACTCATAAAGTTATCATTTGGCCGGCAGGAAATAGGAAGCCAGTCAGCCTGACGCATTACAAAGCAGTTACACCGCTAATCACATGATATAATTCGATTTATTTTACACACAAAAATGCCTCACCCGCAAAGATGAACAGCGTTTATAACGATCTGAAGTGAAACATGAGAGTTTTATGAGATGTATTTTCAGGCGAGGATGGATATTGCCTGATGAATTGACTCTTCACCAGACAATAACCCCGGCAGCAGGCGTTAGAATATTCGCCCTGCTGCCGCTTACGACATTATGTCTCTGTCGTGTCCTCACCCGCTAATAGCGAAACCGGTGAGGGTCACTGCCGCGAGCTAATTACACCATCACTGCCGGGTGCTGTAATAAGTGGTCAGCCAGCGTATAAGGTGAGTCGTTAACCAGCGTACTTTCGACCGGGATATGGCTGGCGGAACTGGCCGTGGTGTCCGTGGCCACGCTGGCCGTCACGGGCGATGAACTCGCCGTTGCCCCATCATCCTGAGCAACGGTTGGCGCGTAAAACGCCAGTAAATGATCCATATTCAGCGCGGTTTCGTGGGACGCCACGGTGACATTTTCACTGGCCGTGGCCTGGTTGCCGGCGCTGTCATGTGCCGTCACCTTGATGACATAGTCGCCGTCATCCAGCGGCGCCAGCTGTCCGGCAAGAATCGTCAGCGCCCATTTGCCATCGGCTTTAACCGCCGCGCTGTAGCTTTGATCGCCGAGAGTTAAGGTCACCGTACTGCCCGCATCGAGATGGGTTGAACTGCCCTGCAACAGATGCCAGGTATTGACATCATCCGCACCGATAACGTGATCCGCAAACGCGGTATCCAGCGTCAGCGTCGGTAAATTGTGCGTTGCGACGTCAAAAAAGTCGCTCAGGGTTTGGCTATCGCTGTTGCCATACTGATCCGAGCGATGGGCACTGGCGGTCACCGGCCCTTCCGCCAGCGCCAGCAGATCGGCGCTCGGTAAGGTGATCATCCCGCCGCTGTCCGGCTGGTAGGTTTTGCCGTTGATGTCCAGCGAGGTCACGCCTTCAATATAGAAGCTCAAATCCTGCTGTGCTTCCTGATAGTTCAGGATCATGTCACCGCCGATATCCATCTCGTAATAAACCGGCGTCAGCTGGGTGACCACATTCAGCTCTTGCGCCATATCGGTATAGTTATTGGCCCCGTCATGATACCAGGCGTGGATCTCACCATTTTTAATAAATCCGGCCACGTCGGCCGCGGCGATCAGCACCTGCCAGTGTCCCTGAGCATCAATGGTTGCGGCATGCTCGTGACCATCGCTACCTTTCAGGATCAGCGACTGACCCAACGCCACGGCAGACAGTGAGCCGCTCAACAGCAGATCGTGTTGGCTCTCCGCCAGGTTGATCACATTGTCATCCGTGACCTTGTCGAAGTGGATTTCTGGCACGCTGGTCATATGGGTGATTAACGTCAGATCGTGGCTGACGGTGCTGGTTTTGCCATTCGCATCAACCGCGGTCAGGGTCAGACTGTGCAGGCCATCCTGCATTGCCAGCAATTGCTCGGTGGTAAAGTGGCCGGTCCAGCTGCCGTCAGCATTGACTAAAGCGGTGACGGTCGCGGCGCCCAGCGTCAGGGTAACTTTGTTGTGGTTGGCCATATGCGTTGAGGTGCCGCTGATGTCCACGCCATAAATGCTTTCGGCGACGTTGATGGCGTTATCGCCGCTGATGGCGTCCACCGTCAGGGTCGGCTTGATGGTCTTATCAACATACAGGCCAAAATCCACGTTGGTATCGGTGTGGTTGCCGGCTTTATCGGTGATGGTCAGCTTCAGGCTGTAGTTGCCGTCGGACAAGCCTTTCAGCACTTCTGGCGGCATCGAGGCGTTCCAGTAACCCCACTTATTGACGGTACTGGTCCAGCTTTGATCGTTAAAGCTCAGGGTGACGGTCGAACCGGCCTCGCCTTCGGCCCGGCCACGCAGATGAATACGGTGGCTGGCTTCCCAGGCGGCAATCACGCCATCGCTGGCGACCGGTTCATAAGGGCGCAACGGTGCAGGCGCCTCGGTATCTACCGTGCTGACCGCCAGGGTATTGATGCTGGGCGCACTCAGGCTGCTGGCCATTTCCGGCGTGAGGGTGGGTACCGTCAGGCGGCTGGATGATGCAGGTTCCGTGGTTTCGGCGGCAGCATAGTTGCTGACCGCATTCTGGAAAACAGACTCCAGACGCAGAGCACGGTAGTCAACGCGTTGGGACATAGGTCACCTCGTTCAGAATTTTGGCGCGCAAGCCATCGCGACACCTGAAGGTGCGGGATGGCGGATGGTTTGTGCGAGCCATGCGAGACGGCCCGTTTCCTCTGGCAGGAACGGGTTACCTTAACGGGTAACAATTTTGCAATAACAAATCCCCTTTTCATTATGAAAAGAGGAATAAACAGCAAATGATTTTTTTAATCTTGTGCCCTTCGCGGTGGGTCACCGTTTAAGCTGCCCTCACCCTAATCCTTCATTTGATTTATAGATAGTGGCCAAATTCTGAATACTAATCTGCGTATTGATTTAGCTTATGATTATTTCTACCTGTTTATTCTTCACCAACCCCTTTACAGTTTGAATACCGACAGCGCGGTCACGGCTGCCTATTTTTCAACCGTCACCGACTCGCCAGCCAAATCACTTTCACATTTAATATCAGTCGATTAATCAATGGCATGGCGTTTGCTAAAACCGTTTAACGCGAATTAATTATAAGGGATCAGCATGTCGCAAATTGATGCAGCCTGGGGTGCAGGCCCAACGCCTGATTATGAGCAACTGGCGGAACGTTTCAGGCCACTCTTTACCAGAATTCGCGACGGCGCGATTGCACGGGAAATAAACCGTGAATTACCTTTCGAACAGATTCAGTGGTTAAAAGAGAGTGGTTTCACGGCATTACGCGTACCGCAAGAATATGGCGGCAGCGGTATTTCCCTACCTGAGCTGTTTAATTTGTTAATTGAGCTCGGCGAAGCTGATTCAAATCTGGTCCAGTCGATACGCGGTCATTTGGGGTTTGTCGAAAATGTGCTGAACAGTGATAACCCCCGACGGCGCGAAACCTGGTTACCGCGACTGGGCCGCGGCGATATCGTCGGCCCGGCCTGGAGCGAAGCCGGTGACGTGCAGCAGTCGGCGTTTTCAACGCGGCTGGAACAGATCGGCAAGCAGTGGCGCATAGATGGCAAAAAGTTCTACACCACCGGCTCGCTCTACTCGGACTGGATTGACGTCGGCATCAGTGATGAGACGGGGAAAACGCTGGCGATCACCGTTTCACGCTCGGCACCCGGCGTGACGGTGGTTGATGACTGGAATGGGTTTGGTCAGCGGCTTACCGCCAGCGGCACCTCGGTGTTTAATAACGTGGTGGTGGAGGAAAGCGATATCTACGACGAGGATAAATTCAAATACTCCCCGGCATTTTATCAGCTGGTTCACCTCGCAACCCTCGCGGGGCTTGGCCGCCAGCTTAGCCGTGAAGTGGCTGAAAACGTGGCCGCCCGCAAACGCACCTACAGCAATGGCAACGCCGCCCGCGCCGCGCAGGATCCGCAGATCCTGGCGGTGGTCGGCAAACTGCGCGGTGCGGCCTATACCAGCGGCGCGATTGTGCTGAAAACGGCCGAGGCGCTGCAGCGGGCCTTCGACAGTCGCTTTGCCGGCGATGAACCGGCGGAAGTGCAGGCCAACGCCATCGCTGAGATCGAGGTGTCGCAGTCGCTGAATGTGGTGACCGATCTGCTGCTTAACGCGGCCACCATTTTATTCGATGCGTTAGGCGCATCCGCCACCCTGAATCCGCTGTCGTTAGATCGGTTCTGGCGCAATGCGCGCACCCTCTCCTCCCACAATCCCCGCATCTATAAAGACCGTATCGTCGGCGATTTTGCGGTGAACGGCACCTTGCCGCCGCCGCAGTGGCGTATTGGTGTTGCCTCTTAGCCGGGTTAAATCACCAATGGCGGATGGCGATCGCCTCCTGTCCGGGTTCAATCACCCGTGGCAGATTGCGATCGCCTCACCAACGAATACAAGCACCAGATACTGCTGAGCCTGTATAGCGCTCAGCAGCCGGTTCTGTTAATCCAGCCTCAGCGTTCTCTGTGGATGCGTCGCCGGTAGCTGGCTCTCTTTGCCGAAGAGTTTTTCGCGCAGGGTGCCAGGCCGGTATTCTTTGCGCGCCAGTCCGCGCTTTTGCAGCACCGGCACCACATGCTCAACCCATTCATCCCACCAGCCCAGCGTGGTGACCGGCACCACGTTAAAGCCGTCGACACCCGCGTCCGCATACTGCTGCACCTTATCGGCGATTTGTTCCGGCGTGCCGGCAAAACGTCCTGGCAGTAACGCATGTTGCAGCAGGTATTCGCGCCAGGTCAGCACGCGGCCCTGACCGTAATCCGCATCAACCGCAATGCGGAATTTGGAACGCATATGCTGGCTGAACTGCTCCTGACGGCTGAGCTCGGTCAGCGGCGTATCGGGATCGATACTGGATAAATCGATCCCCGAACCGCCGCTGTAAAAGCCCTGTAAGGCATTGATATCGATATTATCGAACAGATGCTGCTGCTTGCGTTTGGCCTCTTCCTCGGTCGAGCCGATTACCGTTGACAGCGACACCAGCTTTTTCAAATCTTCCGCCTGGCGGCCATAGTTAATCAGCTCGCGATTCAGAATAGCGATATCTTTGCGCGCGGTCTCCGAGGTTTGTGACGGCAGGAACGTCACCTCGGCATTGCGCGCCGCAAAACGCCGGCCCGCGTCGGAATTACCGGCCTGGAAGAACACCGGGCTGCGCTGAGGCGAAGGCTCGACAATGTGCGGCCCCTCGACGCGATAGCGTTTGCCGACGTGGTTAATCTTGTGGATTTTATCCGGATCGAAGAAGCGGTTGGTGGCCGGATCGTGTAGCACCGCGCCATTCTCCCAGGAGAGTTCCCACAGCTTATAGGCGACATCGAGGTATTCCTGCGCCCATTCATAGCGTTCATCGTGCGGCACGATGTCATTGAAGCCGTAGTTGCGGAAACCGTTCGATAAATAGGAGGTGACAATATTCCAGCCGATACGCCCGCGGGTGAATTCATCCAGCGAGGAGATCTGGCGGGCAAATGAAAACGGATGGGCCTGAATCACGTTACTGGTGACCACAATCCCCAGATGCTCGGTCACCAGCCCCAGCGCAGACACAATGGTGATCGGGTCCGGCTCGGGAAACTGCGTGCCTGCCCGGATGGTGGTTTTACCGTCGCCAAAGTCGGCATCATACACCCCCACCACATCGGCGATAAACAGCGTATCAAAGCGCCCTTTTTCCAGCGTTTTGACGGTTTTGACGTATTCATCCAGCTGGTTATAGCCGTACTGGACCTGGCCTTCGGTGGTGCGCCAGTAACCATGGCTGTGGTGGTTCGGCGTCAGGTGCAAAAAACCGTTATAAATCAGTTCGCGTGACATTATGACTCCCGTTTTAGTGGTGGGCGAATTCCGCCGCCTGCAGCCGTGGCAACGAGGCGAGTAACTTTTGCGTATAAGGATGGCGCGGACGATAGAAGATCTCGCTGGCGGTGCCCTGTTCCACCGCGACGCCGTTTTGCATCACCAGCACCCGGTCGCTCATATGGTGGATCACCCCGAGGTCGTGGGAGATAAACAGGTAGCTCACGCCCAGCTGCTGCTGTAAATCGCTCAGCAGATCGAGGATCTGCGCCTGAATGGTCACATCCAGCGCCGACACCGCTTCGTCGAGCACAATCACCTGCGGTTGGGTGGCAATGGCCCGTGCAATGGCCACGCGCTGGCGCTGGCCACCCGATAACCGAGCCGGCTTTTGCGCCATATGTTCTGGCCCCAGCCCCACCGACGCCAGCAGGCTTAACGCCCGTTGCGTCGCGGTCTGTCCGGGGATCGCCGGCCCGAGGGCAATGGCATCGAGCAGAATCTGTGACACCCGCCAGCGCGGATCAAAAGAGGAAAGCGGATCCTGATAGACCACCGAAATATGGCGGCGAATTGCCCGCTGTTCCCGCGCTGAAGCATGGCTCCAGGGCTGGCCGCGAAACAGGATCTCACCGCTGTCCGGCTGCACTAACGCCAGCGCAATCCGCGACAGGGTGGTTTTGCCCGAGCCGGATTCCCCCACAATGCCGAGCGTTTCGCCGCGCCCGAGGGTAAAGGAGACGTCCGACACCGCGCGGTGTCCCTTAAAGCCTTTGACGATATTCCGCGCGTCCAGCAGCCATTCTGCCGACGCGTTGGCCGCCGTTGCCGGTTGCGCGACCGCGACCACCCCGTCGCCCGCAGACAGCCGCTGCCCTTTGGTGTGTTCGCTGGGTATGGCGTTGATCAGGCCCTGGGTATAGGCATGCTGCGGGCGTTGCAGGACCTGTTCGACCGTGCCCGATTCCACCAGCGTGCCGCCCTGCATCACCAGAATGTGGTCGGCAATTTTCGCCACCACCGCCAGGTCATGGCTGATCAGAATGATGCTGGTGCCGCGGTCCAGCATCTGCCTCAGCACCTCCAGCACCTGCGCCTGAACCGTGACGTCCAGCGCGGTGGTCGGCTCATCAGCAATCAACACGTCGGGATGCAGCGCAATTGCCGAGGCGATCAGCGCGCGTTGACGCAGGCCGCCAGAAAGTTCATCCGGCCGCTGGCTGGCGCGGAAGGCCGGTTCAGGCACGCCAACCTCTTCGAGCAGCGCCTCGACCTTTTGCTGGCGGGTCGTCCGGTTTCCCCAACCGTGTAGCGAAAGCGCTTCAGCAATCTCTTTGCCTACCGGCCGCAGCGGATCCAGTGACACCAGCGCGTCCTGCAGGATGAATCCTACCCTGACCCCGCGCACCTGCTGCCACCAACCGTCACTGCGATCGAGCAGCGTCTCGCCATCAAGCGTGAGGGTCCCGGCCTGCACCTGCAGCTGTTCCCCGGCCAGCCCCACCAGCGATCGGGCGGTGACGCTTTTGCCCGATCCGGACTCGCCGACCAGCGCCACGCACTGACCCCGTTGCAGGGCGAAACTGACATCCTTCACAATGTGCCGACGCGGGCTGCCTTCGCCCGTTGTCCAGACATTGAGTCCCCGGACATCAATGATGGTGTCGGTGACGCCGCGCGGGATGGCCTGACTTTCGTTTTGCTTGCTCATCAGCGCGATTCTCCTTCTGCCCGCTGTTGCAGGTAACGGCCAATTTGGGTGAAGGAGAGCGCCACCAGTACGATGGCGATCCCCGGCAGCACTTCCAGCCACCAGGCCACGGTGACGTTGATTTTTCCGGCTTCCAGTAACGCGCCCCACTCCGGCGACGGCGGCACCACGCCGAGTCCAAGGAAAGATAACCCGGATGCCCAGACCACCGACTGACCGATGCCCAGCGCCACCAGCGACACCAGCGGGCGAAAGGCATTTGGCGCGATATGCTGTAAAAACAGCCGGTGCCAGGGATGCCCCAACGCCCGCGCGGCCTCGACGTAACCGGACTGCCGCACCTTAAGCGCCTGGGCACGCACCAGCCGTGCATAGCCCGGCGCGGTGCCAATCCCCACCGAAATCAGCAGGCTGCTGGCGGAAGGACCCAGCAGCGCCACAAACAGCAACGCCAGTAACAGCGTGGGAAACGCCAGCAGAATTTCCAGCAGGCGGTTAACCGGCCCGGCAATCCAGCGCGGTGCCAGCGCGGCGCTGAACCCGAGAACGATCGCGCCCACCAGCGCAATGGCCATCGCTCCCAGCCCGATCGCCAGCGACTGACGCGTGCCCCAGATGATGCGGCTGTAGAGATCGCGGCCAATATCATCGGTGCCCAGCCAGTGGGCGAATGACGGGGCTTGCAGCGCATTAAGCAAATCGGTGCTGAACGGGTCATGGGTCGCCAACAGTGACGGCGCCACGGCGGCGACGATAAACAACAGCGCAACCAGCAGCGACAGTGCGGTGGAAAGCGGTATCACCGTCAGGGCGCGCCGCAAGCGCTGACGCGGGACGTGCCCGGCCTTCGCCTCTGAAAAATCGGAAATATGGCTGGTCATCAGTGGCCTCGCAGTCGCGGATCGACGATCAGATAGATCAGGTCGACCGCCAGATTAATAACGATATAGAGAAAGCTGATCAGGATGACGATCCCCGATACCAGCGCGAAATCCTTATTGCTGACCGCATTGACCAGCACGTTGCCGAGGCCGGGACGGGCAAACACCGCCTCCACCAGCACCGCGCCGGAGAGTAAATTGCCGATCGCCCAACCGCTGAGGGTAATCGCCGGGATCAGCGCATGGCGCAGGACGTGATGCAGTTTGACCTTGCGCAGACTCATGCCGCGCGCTCGCGCAGAGAGTACAAAGGGCTCCTGCATGTTGCGCTCAAACTCTCCCCGCAGGGCGTGGCCAAGAAATCCGGCCAGCGGGATGGCGAGGGTAATCGCCGGCAGTAAGGTGCCGTACAGGCTGTCGCCTCCCACCACCGGGAACCAGCGCAGATCGATGGCAAATACAATCAGCAGCAGGATGCCAATCCAGTACTGCGGCAGCCCGGCCATTATCGTCTCCACCGCCGAACCCAATGCCCCCAGTCTGGCGCTGCGCCCCGCCGTCAGCAGCGTCCAGGGAATGGCAATCACCCACGCCAGCAGCAGCGCGGCAATCGCCAGGGTAAAGGTGGGAATCAGCTGCTCGGCAATCACATGCACCACCGGCCGCTGTAGCTCGAACGAAAAGCCAAAATCGCCGTGCAGCAGACGCCAGAAGTAGCTCAGGTACTGTTCGGGAATCGGTTTATCGAATCCATACAGCGCGTTGATCGGCGCAAGCTCCGCCGGGGTGCGTTCAATCACCTGCCCTGATGTGATGTTCAGCAAAATCGTGGCGCGGTCGCCGGGCAGAATCGATAGCACGACAAAGGTCACGGTGATCGTGCCCCACAGCACAAACAGTGCCGAGCCAATCCTCAGCGAAATGCGGCGCCACAGACTGCGGTGTTTAACCGAAGTGTCGCCCGATCCCTGGCTGGCGGTCGGTTGATTCCCGGATGAAATAAGATCGGTCATGGCTTCTCCTGCACGAAGTAGGCGTCGTTGAAATTCAGTAAGCCATTGCCGCTGTCCTGCCAGATGCCCCGGACGTTATTGGCTATCGCGACGTTGTAAGTGAAGTTGTATCCCCCGATGGCAATCGCCTGATCGTCAAACCACTTTTGCAACACATCGAATTTCTGGCGACGAAGGGCAGGATCGGGTTCGCGTTGTGCGTCGAGGATCTGTGACTCAACCTGCGGGTTATTGAAGAAACTGGTGTTATTGCCGTTGAACGCGCCGGCAAGCGTCGCGTTATAGACGATGTCGAGAATGTTCGGTGACGGCCAGACCCAGTAACCAAAGCTGATTTCCTTATCCGCCGGTCGCGACTTCGCGCCCGCAAAGCCTTCGGTTTGCGTCAGCGGGATCAGCACCAGTTTGATACCGACCTGCTTAACCTGATCCTGCACCGCCTGCAGCATCAGCGCGCCTTCCTGATCGATAATCGCCTGAATAAAGGGCAGTCTGGCAACCAGCGACTCGCCGTCCTTTACCCGATAGCCTTCGGCATCGCGTCCGGTCCAGCCAGCCTGATCCAGCAGCGCATTGGCTTTGGCAACATTGAGGGAATAACGATTGTCGACGTTGAGATACAGCGGCGTGCTTTTACTCAGGGATCCGTTGCCTTCATACGGCACCGCACCCTTGAACACCGTTTTGACAATCTGCTGGCGATCCAGCGCATAGGCAAAGGCCTGACGTACCCGCCGATCGGTAAAGGGGCCGCGCTGAACGTTGAACGAAAAGGCCTGTGGCCGGCCGGTGGCCACGTAAGACAGGGTTTGATAGTCCCGCTGCAGCGCGTGCCACTGCGTGGAAGGTGGCTGGTAGATCACGTCTGCGCCGCCGCTGACCAGCGCACCCCAGCGGGTGGTGGCGTCCGGCACAAATTTCCATTCCAGATGCTTTATATAGGCCGGGCCATTGTGCCGGGCGTTTGGCGGTGCCCAGTGATAATCATCGTTGCGGACAAAGCTGATGCCTTCCCCTCTGACCCATTTTTCCACTTTCCATGGGCCTGTCCCGACCGGTTTCAGGCATTTTTGCTCACTGCTGTTATGCGCAATGGAATCCGGTGACTGGAAACCATAATGCCCATTCGCCAGCACGTTATAAATTTCGGGATTGGGCTCAGATAAATGTAGCTCAACGGTATAATCATCGACTTTAGTTAAGCCGGTCATATAGGTAAAACCGTGCCAGCCAATACCTTTAGTCCACGCGGAATAATTAGCGACCACCGCATCGGCATTAAATTTATCGCCATCGGTAAATTTAACGTCTTTGCGTAAATGAAAGGTAATGGTTTTGCGATCCGCTGATTCCGTCCAGTCGGTTGCCAGCCAGGGACGTATTTTCCCGTGATCAAAACTGACCAGATAATCGAAAACCTGCCGCGACAGATAGGCCTGTTGCACCCATCCACCCCACAGGCACGGCGGCTCCTGTTCGTGCAGGTAAACCAGCGTGCCGCCGTCCTGATTATGCCCTGCCACCGGCGCCGGCCCTGGATCCGCCAGAGCGACAGGCTGCCCCACCAGCAGCAGTATCGCCGCTGTCGCCAGCGGTAATAAGGTTTTATTTATGCGTAAACTGCTCATCGCGTCATTCTTTCCCCTGATAATGCCGAATATTCGCTGGACCGCAATTATTGCTGCGGCCTGAACGTTATTTAAATGAAGATCGCATTCTGTTTATAAGACGAATAGAGCACACAAAGCCGCGAGGGCAAATATCAATAACGGCAGTAGATAGTTAAATATGACACACCCGTGTCACGCTTTTTGTTACTGAACAAATAACGCTGCGTGACGGTCAATACAGGTCGGCTTGTTGACAGTATTGATAATAAAAGGTAAATGGTTGACCTGTCTTAATGCACAGAGAACAGCGTCTAAAGGAAAGAACATGACTGAACGTAGCTATTTTGATAACGATGCGCTGGAGATGGAAACGACGGTCATCAGCTGTACACCGCAGGACGATGGCCGTTTTCGTGTCATCCTCGCCGCCACCCTTTTTCATCCGCAAGGCGGCGGGCAGCCTTCCGATCGGGGAACCCTTGGTACGGCGGACATGCTCCATGCCGCACAGGAAGACGGCGAGATCGCCCATTACACCGATGGGCCGGTCGCACCCGGCCCGGTTCACATCAAGGTGGATGAAACGCTGCGGCGGTTGCATAGCCATTATCACTCTGCGGGACACTTTATTGCCGTGGCCGGGGAGAGATTCGGCTGGCACGGCAGCAAGGGCAATCACCGCCCTGGCGAAGCGCGGGTGGTATTTGAGCCCACTGAGCAGAAAACACCAGTGACGGCAGAGCAGATTGCAGCCGATGTCGCTGAGATTGTCGCGCGCGATCTGCCGCGCCACCTGACGATCGCAGACGGCCGTCGTGAGGTGACCTGGGGAGACTTAACTGCGTATGCCTGTGGCGGTACCCACGTGGTCAGCACGGCTGAGGTGGGTTTAGTGCGCATTCTGAAAATCAGTGAAAAGAAAGGCGTGATGACGGTCAAATATGAGGTTGGCGAGTAGGCGTTACCAGCGCTGAAGCCCTGTATAAAACGCTTAAAAAAAGCGCATTTTTCGGAAACTACTGACCATATTAACATGGCATTAAAAACAGTATTGACTCGTGATCTTATTGGAGTAGTTTATTAACCAACGGCAGGAAAAACCCTCCAGTCGTTAATAAGTTAACGCTTTACAGTGTTAAGTAAGTAATCTGCGATGAAGGTCACGTAATATTGTTGTATGGGCATTGACGGTGGGGAAGTTATCCACCCGACGCGTTAGGGCCTCGAAACAAAATCTGTACCGATCGCAGGATGGGAACGAAAACGCGATGATGTCAGGCCATGTTTCAACAGTACTCAGAGTCGACGTATCGTTATCTTTTATGACGATTTTCCGACGATAGTCAGGCCATGCATCAAGAGTATATATCGCGATGGGGAGATGTACGTGTTCCGCCCGCTCGTAGAATGGGCTGTGTTTAAGCGGTAATAATAGGAGGTCATTTATTAACACAGTGCCTAATATTATCTGTGTGGACTTGTACATTTAACGTTGTACAATCAGCAGTAAATCGATGTAAGTAAATTAATGCTAAATTACGAGTATGCAGTACGTTAAAAGCCCTGACCTGAAAAGTCGGGGCTTTTACATTTCTGCGGTTGTCGAAAAACGTTCCAAACCTTACCGGTAATTATCCGCCCTGCTCAACTGAACAGGACGGCATTTTGGCTGTTATGCGTCAGACAAGCGGAAGGTGGAGACGGAGTGCGTCAGGTAATGCACCTGCTCTTCCAGAGAAGCCGCCGCCGCCGCGGATTCCTGCACCAGCGAGGCGTTTTGCTGGGTCACGCTGTCCATCTCGGTCACCGCCTGCTCAATCTGACTGATGCCGCGACTCTGCTCATCAGAAGCGGTCGAAATATGATCCATCAGCACATCCACCTGGCTGACCGAAGCGATTATCGCCCCGATCGCCTCGCCGGTCCGGCCAACCTGATCCGATCCGGCGCGAATGTTGATAACGGATTCGGCAATCAGACTTTCGATCTCTTTGGCCGCCACCGCACTGCGCTGGGCCAGATTACGCACTTCCGCTGCCACCACCGCAAACCCACGGCCCTGTTCACCGGCACGCGCCGCTTCTACCGCCGCATTCAGCGCCAGGATATTGGTCTGGAAAGCAATGCTGTTAATAACGCCGGTAATATCTTCGATTTTCTTCGAACTGCTGTTAATCAGTCCCATGGTGACGATCACCTGCTGGGAGACCTTTTCGCCGGTTTTGGCATTTTTCACCGCTTCGCCGGTCAGGCGGCTGGCTTCGAAGACGTTTTCGGTGTTCTGTTTCACCGTCGCGCCTAACTCTTCCATGCTGGCTGCGGTTTCGGTCAGGGCGGCGGCCTGCTGCTCGGTGCGCGACGCCAGATCGATGTTGCCGGCAGCAATCTCTTTCGAGGCGTGCGACACGGTCAGCGTCGAGTTGCGAACCTGACCAATAATGTCGGTCAGCGACTGGCGCATCTGCTCCATGGTGGCCATCAAATCCTGGATTTCGCTCTTAGAACCGACAGTGACCGGCACCGGCTGGTCGAGGATCCCTTCGGCGATTTTGCTGCAATAGGCTTTCGCGCTGTCCAGCGGATTCAGCACATAGCGTTTGATAAAGAACAGCACGGCGGTGATCACCAGCAGGAACAGCACGCCAAAGAAGATAATCACGCTCATCCCCAGGCTGAAGTGGCTCTGCGCATCGCTGTTGAGCTTTTTAGCATAGGCCTCGTGCTCGGCGAGCACCTGATCGAGGACGATTTCATACTGTCGGTCGAGACGGATCACCGTCGCCAGCTGGTCCTTAAAGCGCGCCTGATCGTTGGCTTCCGCCGCGTCAATCATCGGCTGAATGCCCTGCTGACGGTAGGTCAGATAGGCCTGCTCATAGGCTTTTGCTGCCGCGTCTTCACCGGCTAAGCGCGGCGCATCTTTATACGCCTGGAATGCGGCATCGGCCTTGCCGATCACCGTCTTCACGCCTTCCAGCGACGGCTTAGACAGCCCATCGCTCCCCTCACTGGCCTTCATATATTCCATCAGTCGCAACCGTAAGGTGCGGCTGTGGTTAATCGGGTCAATGATCGACAGCACAACGCGGATCTCTTTATTGACCGCATCAAGCGACTGGTTGCTGCGGGTCAGCAACCAGATGCTGGCGAACATACTGCTAATAAAGATGATAAATAAGAACAACATAATCAACAGCGAGGATTTTTTAACCGACATAGCGTTATCCAGATAAGGGGAGGTCTTTAACTGTTAACGGCATAAATTTCGAAAAATTTAGCCCCTGCCCCCAGGATCTGCTTTGAAAAGGCGATTTTGCAGCGAATGTTAAAATCGGTGTCGGCTACGCCGGGATTAATGTCGGCTGGCACAACCACATTTCGGGATGTCACCGAGCACTTCTTTGCCTAAATGCGAATGCCTGACCTGCAGCTGGCCCTGCTGCCACTGGCCGCTGAGATCGGCCCGCTTGTCCAGCAGTCGGTTTAGCGCCTCGGTCACCAGCAGATCGCTGCGTGGTGCCCAACTGGTCAGGTGCCAGGGGGATGAACCGGCATCATCACTGTCATTGAAGCCCACCACGCCGATGTGCACGCCCTGACCAAAATCCCGGATTGCCTGAATCGCGCCGAACGCCAGCAGATCGTTTTCACATAACAGCGCATTAATGCGTTCTGACGCCCGGGTCTGTTTCAGATAGGCGGTCATGGCCTGCCATGCCAGTTCGCGGTCGTCGTTGCCGGCAATCAGCACCCTGTCCAGCCGTTTATCCGCCGCCGTCAGGCTGTCGACAAAACCGGCCATCTGTCGCAAAGGCGTTGAAGCGCGGTCTTTGCCCTGCATAAAGCCAAAACGCTGATAGCCTTGCGACAGCAGCAATTTTCCGCTCTCAACGCCCGCCTCATACCCCTCGGCCGCAACCACCGACTCCTCACCCTCGCTCGCGCCGCCAAGCTGGACGACGGGAACGCCGGGAAGAAGATCGCCTGCCACCGACTGCGCAGTGCCGTCGGCAGTGAGGAATACCAGTCCGCCGGGTTCGAGGCCTGCGGCTTTTTGCATCAGGGACGGCGTGCGGTCCGCAGAACGGGCATTGAGCAACAGCGGCAGATAACCGCGCAGATCCAGCTGCCGGGTGACTTCGTTCAGCATTTTCAGGGTCCAGGGATTGTTGAATCCCTCGATGACCACGCCAATAACGCCGGCGCGCTGGCCGCCTTTTTGCTGCTGCTGGGGCTTATCCGTCATGAGTATTTTCCCGCTTATCAGGCTAATTCGGTTGAGAGAATGAACAGGCATTCGCGCTGTTAAGATGGTGCGATCTGTCATCAGCATGACGCAAAGTCCAAGATCTGTCACCGTCGCGAAGCGACATCTGCAACACAGATCGTCTGATAAAATGCATTTACACATTTAAATTTATAAATATAATGGCCCGGCAAATTATTCTCAAAAAACCGGAAGCTTTATGAATCGTCCTACCCTTTTTTCCCCGCTTCAGCTTGGCGGCTTCACCCTGCGTAACCGTATTGCCTTGCCGCCTTTAACACGCTGCCGCAGTGAACAGCCTGGCAATATTCCCGGCGAGATGATGGTGGAATACTACCGTCAGCGCGCCACCGCCGGCTTTATGATCACCGAAGGGACGCAGATTGAGCCGCGTGGACAGGGCTATGCCTGGACGCCGGGGATCCACAGTGAACCGAAGATCGCCGGATGGAAAAAGGTTACCGAAGCCGTACACCAGCAAGGCGGTACGATCTTCTGCCAGCTGTGGCACGTGGGCCGCGTCTCGCATACTGCGCTTCAGCCCGGCGAACAGCCGCCGGTAGCACCTTCTGCCGTCACCGCCACCGGCGTTCGCGTGTTTATCGAAACCGGGCCGGGCGAAGGCATGTTGACGTCGCCCAGCGATCCCCGCGAACTCAGCACCGACGAAGTGAAAGAGATTGTCGGGCTGTATCGTCAGGCGGCAGTCAATGCGCAGGCCGCCGGATTTGATGGCGTGGAGCTGCACTCTGCCAATGGCTATCTGATCAATCAATTTATCTCTGAACACACCAATTTCCGCTGTGATGAGTACGGCGGTTCGCTGGAAAACCGGCTGCGCTTCCTGAAAGAGATTGTCGAAGCGGTCAGCGAGGTGTTTGGCAGCCAGAAAGTCGGCGTGCGTTTTGCGCCGCTGTTTACCAGCACCGACGAAGAGCGCGTCTATTTAGGCCTGGTGGAAAGCGATCCGCACGCGACCTATATCGCTGCGGCCGGCATGTTGAATGAACTGGAGATTGGCTATCTGTCGATTGCCGAAGCCGACTGGGATAACAGCCCGGATCTGCCGGTCAGCTTCCGCACGGCGCTGCGGGAAACCTTCCACTGGCCGATCATGTATTCCGGCCGCTATACCCGCGAGAAAGCCGAAAGCATTCTGCAAAATGGCTGGGGCGATCTGTTTGGATTCGGCAGAACCTTTATTGCCAACCCGGACTTACCGGCCCGCTTTGCGTCGGATGTTGCGTTAAATCCGGTGGATGCGTCCTCGCTGTATGGTGGCGGCGCTAAAGGGTATACTGACTACCCGGTTTACCGCTCCTGATTGTTTGTGAGGCTGCATGTCCCCTGAAAGCGCCATGAAATTACTGTCCAACCCCACCCGGTTGGCGGTGTTGCAGTGGCTGAAGACCCCGCAACAGGCCTTTGCAGGCTATAGCCAGCTCTATGACTATGACCTGTACGGGGTGTGTGCCAGCCTTATTCAGGACAAGGCCGGCTTATCCCAGCCGGCCACCTCGCTGTGCCTGAAGGTGCTGTTTGAAGCCGGACTGCTGGAAGCCAGCAAGGTTGGAAAGTGGACCTATTATCGCCGCAATGAAACGCGTATTAATGACGTGCGCGAAAGCCTGGTCGGCTTTTTGCAGGATTTATAACGCCGTCGCATCACCCTGCGCCCTCCGTGAGCTGGTGCACCCAACCCGACTCAGCATATATCGAGAGCGGGTCATAGCGGGTAAACCAGCGCAGCATATAAATAAAAAGCCGGCAGCTGCCGGCTTTTTATTTTTCACACACGGTATGCCCTTAACCTGATGAAAAATCAGCGGCTGACGCGATTTCCTTGCTCATCAATGATCGCTTCGCCATCCTCTTTGATAAATGCACCCTGCTGCGGGTCTGGCAGTATGTCGAGGACCACTTCGGAGGGGCGGCAGAGCTTCGTGCCCAGCGACGTCACCACCACCGGGCGATTAATGAGGATCGGATGAGCCAGCATGGCATCGAGCAGTTCGTCATCGCTGAAGCGGTCTTCCGCAAGGCCGAGGTGCTCGTATGGGTCGGTATTTTTACGTAGCAGGGTGCGTACGCTGATGCCCATGTCGGCAATCAGTTTTTTCAGCTCGTCGCGCGACGGCGGTGTTTCCAGATACAGAATCACCGTGGGTTCGGTGCCGCTGTTGCGGATCAGCGCCAGCGTGTTGCGTGACGTCCCGCAGGCCGGGTTATGGTAAATGGTGATGTCAGTCATGAGCGGTACTCCGATAAGGCGCTGCACAGGCGCAGCCCTGGGGTTAGGATTAAACAGACAGGCGCAGGGCCAATGCGGCCAGCGTCACAAAAAGTACCGGCAGGGTCATCACTATGCCCACGCGGAAGTAGTAGCCCCAGCTGATAGCGATATTCTTCTGCGCCAGTACGTGCAGCCACAGCAGGGTGGCGAGGCTGCCAATCGGGGTGATTTTCGGGCCGAGGTCGCAGCCGATGATATTGGCGTAAATCATCGCCTCCTTCACCACGCCCTGAGCGGTGCTGCCGTCAATCGAAAGCGCGCCAACCAGCACGGTAGGCATGTTATTCATGACGGACGAGAGCGCCGCCGTCAGGAAACCGGTGCCGAGCGTAGCGCCCCAGACGCCGTGCTCTGCAAACCTGTTCAGGACGGCAGAAAGGTAATCTGTCATTCCGGCGTTACGAAGACCGTACACGACCAGATACATGCCCAGCGAGAAGATAACAATCTGCCAGGGCGCGCCTTTCAGCACCTTTCCGGTATCGATCACATGTCCTTTA
The DNA here is from genome assembly GCF_004551645.1 of Erwinia sp. QL-Z3. Lineage (NCBI taxonomy): Bacteria > Pseudomonadati > Pseudomonadota > Gammaproteobacteria > Enterobacterales > Erwiniaceae > Erwinia > Erwinia sp. QL-Z3. The sequence goes on along the minus strand of NZ_CP037950.1, from coordinate 3,317,316 downwards.
CGGGCAACCAGCCAGAGAATAAACGCCGCTACCGCTGCCACCAGGCTGACCGGCACGCCGAGCGGTTCGAGGGCAAAAAAGCCGACAAGCAGCAGGATGAGCACAATCCAGCCAGTTTTAAAGGTGCGCACATCTCGAATAGCTTCACGCGGCGCTTTCAGCTTCGCCAGATCGTAGGTGGCTGGTATGTCCCTGCGGAAAAACAGGTGCAGCATGATCAGCGTGGCGGCAACCGAAGCAATATTTACCGGCACCATGACCGAGGCGTACTCACTAAAGCCCAGCTTAAAGAAGTCTGCCGTGACAATGTTCACCAGGTTCGACACGATGAGCGGCAGGCTGGATGTGTCGGCGATAAACCCTGCCGCCATCACAAATGCCAGCGTCGCACCCGGGCTGAAGCCCAGCGCCAGCAGCATGGCAATAACAATCGGCGTCAGAATTAAAGCCGCTCCATCGTTGGCGAAAAGTGCCGCGACAACTGCGCCTAACAGTACGATATAGGTGAAAAGCAGCCGGCCTTTGCCACCTCCCCATTTGGAAACGTGCAGCGCAGCCCACTCGAAAAAACCGGACTCATCGAGCAGCAGGCTGATAATGATTACCGCAATAAACGTAGCTGTGGCGTTCCAGACAATCTGCCAGACGGCCGGAATATCGTCGATGTGTACCACGCCCGTCAGTAGCGCCAGGCCGGCACCAATTACGGCACTCCAGCCAATACTGAGTCCTTTCGGCTGCCAGATGACCAGTACCAGGGTCAGGACGAAAATCGCACCCGCCATAAACATAGCTTCTCCTTTTTTAAACAAAACTAACCGTTAATCCGGGCTGACAACAACACATACATAAAAACAGATATGTATAGGTAAATTTTTACATGCAGACAGGTTTGCCATTGGTTGTTACGTTATCGCGTTCTGCCTGTTGGCTGAGATGCAGAATGTCATCCCGCTGGCACAGATATGCCTGCTCAATGATTGCCGCAGACCATGCAGGCATGTGTGGTGATAACCGATAATGGATCCATTTGCCGTCACGCCTGTCGAGGAGAAGGCCGCCTTCTCTCAGAAGAGCCAGGTGCCGGGATATCTTCGGCTGAGTTTCTTTCAGGGTTGACGAAAGTTCACAGACGCAGAGTTCACCTTTTTCCCGAAGTAACAGGACCAGATTGAGTCGGGTCTGGTCAGACAGGTTTTTGAAAAGGTGAAGAGGCTCAAGTTGATGCATGATGACTCCTGATTCCAAGACTGAAGCCAGTGTCGCCTGCTGCAAAGAGAGTGTCAAATACATATTCATTAATTCGAATATGTATATCAGTGCACCATTATTCTTCCCGGAGGAAAATTTATGCTGTGCCTGATCTGCTGATTCAATGTTATGGCTGCGGAGCACAACCGGCATGTGCATACCCAGCACTGGAAACATGATCCCACTCCCCTCACATAAACCGTCACGTCTGTTCGCCTTGTCCATACCGAGTCATGCTCCCGGTAACCGTTCAACCTGATGTGCTGGCGTGAAAGGTGAAGCGGAGGGCCATATGCCGCTAAACAAGATTCGGTGTGGGAATGACCTTCAGGGCGAGAGACGGGCTCACTCTGCTTCAGTGGTGACAGCTAATCACCACATCGTGTGAGATAAGACGCTGAAGGATAAGTGGCGCGCAACTACCGACTTAGTTCAGCCAGCCGTGGATTCTCACTCAGGCGACGCCAGGCGCTTTCCACTGCGCCCGGCATCTCAACCGCGCCAATATACCCTTTGCCGTTCGGGCCATAACCGTGGGCATCATCTTTCAGGCGGGCCATTTCCCCCAGAATCATCGACAGATAGCGCTCCAGTGACCATATCCCGCCTGACACCGGCGCGCCGGTAATGGTGAGTTGGGAATCTACCCTCGTCAGCACGGGGGTAAATACCGGCCAGCTCAGGCATTCAGCCTGCACGCCCTGCTGGTGCCACTGATGTAAATAGGTGGCTTTGGTGCGTCGCTGCATCAGCGGATCCTGCACCAGCAGATACTTTGCCGGAACCTTCCCGGCCTTTTGCAGAAAAATGAGGCTGAACTGCGCGTTTTCGCCACAGTTCCTCGAGCGGTTTTCATTCAGCACCTGCTCTGGCGGTAAACCAAAAGCCTGTATTGCCATCGCTTGCAGCAGATCGCCTTCCCCGCCGGTCAGCGTAGCGAGTTGCTGATAACGCCCGTCTGCGGCCAACGCCATGCGCAGCAGTTCGGTGGAGTGTCCCTCGCCGCCGCTGAGCAAAAGAGGAATGCCGCGCTGACGGGACAACGCCATCGCCCCTTCAATTTCCGGGAGGATGGCATTACCTGCGAGGATAATAAGTTGAACGTCGTCGATCTCCCGTTCCGCCAGGTCGTTTTCCGCCAGCCAGTGGGACAACAGATTGAAATCATCGACTTCATAAACGCTGAGTTGCATTAAAAACTCCTTATTAAAAGCATTACAGGTCAGGCAGAGTCAGATAAATTTACCTTAATGGAAAGCCTCCGCAGGAAAATTCGGAAATCATGCCATGAAACGCCAGCCAACCCTTCCGGGGCTTAAACGCCCGATGAAGCTCAGTACCTCCGTCAGCCTGATGGTCAGCGCGGTGATTGTCGCCGTCTTACTGGCCGTCCACTTTTTCTATTTCCTGCAGATAAGCCAGGTCACAAACAAAGGCGTCGAGGATAAAGCGTTGGCGGTGGCGCGGACGCTGGCGGATTCGCCGGATATTCATCGCGGATTGCTGTTACCGCCGGACAGCAACGTGATTCAGCCGATCGCTACCGCCGTGTTGCAGAGCAATGACCTGCTGTTTGTGGTGGTCACCAATATGGCCGGCATTCGCTATTCGCATCCCAACAAAGACGCCATTAATCACCACTTTATTGGCGACGATTTGCAGCCCGCGTTGCTGGGCAAAGAGAATGTTTCGATCAACCGTGGGCAGTTAGTACAGGCATTGCGGGTGTTTACTCCGGTGTTTGATGCTGAACACAAGCAGATTGGCGTGGTGGTGATTGGCATCTCGCTAAGTGAAGTGGCGGATCAGATTAACCAGAGCCGTTGGAACATTCTGTGGACCGCGCTGTTCGGCATCCTGGTGGGTGCTATCGGCACCTGGCTGTTGGTGAAAGCCTCCCGACGGATCCTGTTCGGCCTGGAACCGTACGAAGTCTCTGAGCTATTTGAACAGCGTCAGGCCATGCTGTATGCCATCAAAGAAGGGGTGATCGCCGTGGATATCAACGCCCAGGTGACGTTGATTAACCATGCCGCGCGCAAGCTGTTCCGCGAGACCGGCATGCCGCAGGCGCTGGAAAGCGAAATCATTCAGAGTATTCAGGCCACCGGCGCGCTGATTATCAACCTGCGTGAAGTGCTGCGCAGCGGAAAACCGCAGCGGGACGAAGAGATCCTGTTCCGCGGTCGGGTTTTGCTGTGCAACACCATGCCGGTGCTGAAAGGCGGCGTGATGATTGGCGCGATCTGCTCTTTCCGCGATAAAACCGAAGTGACCCAGCTGACCCAACGCCTGAGCGGCATGGTTAACTATGTGGACGCGCTGCGTCAGCACTCCCACGAGTTTATGAACAAGCTGCATGTGATCCTCGGCTTATTGCATATGAAAAGCTATGCGCAGCTGGAAGATTACATTCTGAAAACCGCCAATAACTACCAGACCGAGATCGGCTCGCTGGTGAAAAAAATCCAGTCGCCGGTGATTGCCGGCGTGCTGCTGAGTAAATTAAACCGCGCGGCGGACAGCGGCCACCAGCTGATCCTCAGCGAGGACAGCTTCCTGCCCGACAGCGGCAACGAACAGCAAACCTCGGTGCTGGTCACCGTGCTCGGCAATCTGATTGAGAACGCCTTCGATGCGCTGGCGCAGCAGCCTGATGGCGAAGTCAGCGTGCTGCTACACTATCAGAACGGCTGGCTGAGCTGTGAAGTCAGCGATGACGGCCCCGGCATCCCGGCAGAACAGCTTGATGCGATCTTTGAGCACGGCTTTTCGTCGAAGGGTGAGCAACGCGGCGTAGGTTTATTCCTCTGCAAGCAGCAAATCCAGAGCCTTGGCGGCGAAATTATTGTAGAGTCCGACCCTGGGGTTTATACCCAATTCTTAGTACAACTGCCGTGGGATGGAGGAAACCGATCCGCATGCTAAATGTGTTAGTCGTCGATGATGATGCGATGGTGGCAGAGCTGAACCGCTGCTACATTGGCCAGATCCCGGGATTTGCCTGCTGCGGCGTGGCGTCAACGCTGAAACAGGCCAGAGAAATGGTGCTGCACAGCGAACTGTCGGTGGATTTGATCCTGCTGGATATCTACATGCAACAGGAAAACGGGCTGGATTTACTGCCTGAACTGCGGGCGGCCAGGCGCAATATCGATGTCATCGTCATCTCTTCCGCCGCCGATGCCCAGACCATTCAGCAATCGCTGCATTACGGCGTGGTGGATTATCTGATCAAGCCGTTCCAGTTCTCCCGCTTTGAAGAGGCGCTGACCGGCTGGCAGCATAAGAAATCGCTTAAGGACCAGCATCCGTGGTATCAGCAGACCGATGTCGATGCCCTGCTGCACGGCAATCCGCCGGACGTCACCGAAGCGCACCGTCTGCCAAAAGGCTTAACGCCGCAAACGCTGCGCACGCTGTGCCTGTGGATTGACAGCCATCACGACAGCGAGTTTTCAACCGACGATCTGGCCGCCGCCGTGGCCATTTCCCGCGTGTCGTGCCGCAAATACCTGATCTGGCTGGCGCAGCGTAAAATCCTCTCCACCAACCTGCATTATGGTTTAACCGGCCGGCCGGTTTATCGCTACCGCTTGCAGGCGGAACATCGCGAGCTGTTAAAACAGTTTTGCCAGTAGCCTTAAACGGCGTGAAAATCCGCGTCCAGCAGCGTGAAGCTAAACTGCCGCTGGGAAGAGCAGATCACCTGGCGGTCGCGGGTCACAAAAACGGCTTCGATTTCGGGTGTGTTTGCCAGATAGTCGAGGCCTTTTTTAACGCCCATTCCGTACAGCAAGGTGGTGTAAATATCCCCGTCGATGGAGTCCTCAGAGATCACCGTCACGCTCAGTAATTCGTTATCCAGCGGATAGCCGCTGGCCGGGTCCAGAATATGGTGGTAGCGCTTGCCGGCCAGCTCGAAATATCGCTCGTATACGCCGGAGGTCACCACCGATTTGCCGCTGACGGTGATCACCCCAATCAGTTCTTCCGGCGCGCCAAACGGCTTCTTCAGGCCGATGCCCCAGCCCGGCGCCTCGCTATCCGGCGTTCCGCCCAGCGTCTGCACGTTGCCACCGAGATTGATCAGCGCATGTTCAACGCCCTGCTGACGTAAAAAATCCCGCACCCGATCGGCAATATACCCTTTGGCGATGGCCCCCAAATCGATCTCCATCCCGCGCTGTAGCAGAAACACCGAACGGGCCGCTGGGTCGAGGATCACCTGCTGCGGATCGGTCAGCGGCAGCAGCGCCTGAAGTTCTTCCGCCGGCGGCACGCTGTCGCCGTGAAAACCGATCTTCCAGCGTTTGACCAGCGGGCCGATGGTGACGTTAAACAGGCTGTCCGGCAATACGCTGACCGCTCTGGCGCGGGCGATCAGGTCAAACACCGGCTGGCTGACCACCACCGGTTCGATGCCGGCGGCATGGTTGACCGACATCACTTCCGACTGCGGCCGGTTGACCGTCAGCAAAATCTCCTGCTGCTTAATCACTCTGAACACCGCGCCGGCCAGCGCTTCATTATGATCAAACAGTTTGAGAAGGATCGGCGACCCCATCAGCACTGCGGAGTAGGAATAGACGTGGGTGTCAGATGACATGCTGCGCTCCTGCTTTCTGCCCAGATAGGGCTGACATTGTGCCACGGCGCATCATTTTGTGCTGGTGTTTGCCATCCGCATCGCTGGGCGATCGAAAGCCGGTGAGGCTTAAGATTGTTTTATCAGGGTTAACATCTGCTTATTCACCGCTACGCCTTCACGCCAGCAGTAAGTAAAGAATAAAATAACTCAGCAGATAGCCGGCAAGTATTATGCACAGCACTTCCCCTTCGCCTGATTCTTTTTCAGCCGACCGCAATTCTGCGGAATGATTCCGCGACCGGTAAGGTTCCGGATACTCCGCTGAGCGTTTTGTCATATATTTCACCACGCGTAAAGGTTAATAACCTAATAAACCGGACTTAAGGTAAATCAGAAGCTGTAAGTAATGGCGGCGATGGCGGTAAATTCATTCCGGCGATAAACAATCGGGCTGTCATCCGCCTTCTCACCCAGCCAGGTATAATTACCGATCAGCATGCTGCCCCACTGCGCGCTGTACTGATGATTCCAGGTCAGGCTCGACTGCATGCCGTAGAAGCCACCGCCGGTGTGATAAGTTGCATAGCCGCTGCGCTCGCTCTGCTGTCGGTTAACGCCATAAAAGGTATTGTTGTAGCGGGCATCGCCAAACAGCGCCGCCGTCTGTAACGCCACCGTGTCGGTGCTGGTCTGCCAGGGCAGCAGCGTGACGGAGCCCTGATACTGCACGCCCTGCGAATCCGTCAGCGGTAAGGTGGCCTTACCTTCAACGGAAAACCACGGCGTGGCCTGCCAGCCAATGGCGATCGCCGTATTGGCCACCGCGCTGATATTACCCATGCCCTTCAGCTTATCGGAGCCATCCCGCCAGAGATTGTTGTCGTCCGACCGCCCAAGGTTGTAGCCCAGCGTGTGTTCCAGATAGAGGCCATTATCCGCCTGCAGGTCGTAGCCCAGACCTTTTTGCGAATCGAAGAAAAACGCGCCGTCGCGCGCCTGCACCAGCGGGACAACCTGCCACTGACGCTGGTCGGAACCGCTGTAACGCGGCGTATTCACCGCGCCGATGCCCACCATCAGGCTGGGATCGGCCGGTGCAGCCTGATCGGCTCGCACTAACGCGCTCTGGGCAATTAACAGCAGGGAGGCTAAAGGCCACAGTCTATTTATCGGCTTCATCATAATCACTCATGTCGGATTTTCTTACCCTGACTCAGGGTCCCTGGAATGAGCTGATGATGAGCGCACGTTATCAACAGACGGTCGGTTATTTATTAAGAACGTGTCAAGACCGACTTATTTCACAGAAAAATAGTGCTATTGATGACGATTGTTTTGTTGTACTCTGCTTTTAATTTCAGGAAATAGTTTTACCGGCAGCCGCTTAATACAAATTAAATGGCTATTGCACGTTATTTAATGGGTGACGTGTTGATAAATAAATTATAAATACGCCAATATTATATTGGCAGATGATTATCAAGAAAGAGTCAAGGTGCAGCGATGCAGTCAAAAAGAATTCTGATCGTTGAAGATGATGCGGATGCCGCCAGCGTGCTGGAGGCCTATCTTAAAAGGGACCATTTTGAGGTCGCCATTGTCGGCGATGGGCTGCGCGCGCTCGATGTTGTCGCCCAGTGGAAACCGAATCTGATCCTGCTGGACGTGATGTTGCCCGGCCTGAATGGCACCGAGGTGCTGGCTGCGCTGCGGCGAAAAAGCCACGTGCCGGTGATTATGGTCACCGCGATGGGCGAAGCGCATGACAAGATTGGCGCGCTGCGTTACGGCGCCGATGACTACGTGGTCAAGCCCTACAATCCCGGAGAAGTGGTCGCCCGTGTCCACGCCGTGCTGCGGCGCGGCGTCCCGGCGGCGCTGGCGGATGAGCGGCTGCGCTGGAACGGGCTGGAAGTCGACAGCGAATCGATGACCGCCACGGTGGGCAGCGAAGCGGGCCGCGCCCTGCTGGACCTGACGCCGACCGAATTCTGTCTGCTCACCACCCTAATGCAATCCCCTACCCGTGCTTTTTCACGCCTGCAACTGCTGGAAAAATGCCTGCCGGACAGCGAAGCGCTGGAGCGGGTGGTTGATACCCACGTTTATAATCTGCGCAAAAAGCTGGAGCTGGCGGGCATCAGCGAAGTGTTGATCAATGTGCGTAGCGTCGGCTACCGGTTCAGACAGCCATGAGTAAAATTTCCCATCAGTTTTTATGGCGCTGGATCTGTATGCGCATCCTGGCGCTGGCGATTGGCACCATCGTCATTATCGCGGCGTTAATGTGGCTGCGGTTTGCGCTGGAAAATATGTGGATCATGCAGCGGATGTCACCGGCACTGAAGCAGGAATTTCAGATCCTCCTTCACAACCCGACCCTCAATCCTGCCCGCTTCCATCAGATTATGGACGATCGCTGGGGGCTGCAGTATTCGGTGCCCTCTATCGCCTCGCCCGACTGGATTGCGCTGGGGGTGATGATCGTCATCATGATCCCGGTGATCACCCTGGTCGGTTTGCGTATCGCCCGGCCGTTATCTGCACAGTTTGGCAGCCTGGTGCTGGCCGCCGGCGCGGTGGCACGCGGCGAGTTTTCCACCCGCGCGGCACAGATAAAAAATGCCCCGACCGAGCTGGTGCGCTTTACCGCCGACTTTAACGCCATGACCGCCCAGCTGGAGAGGTACGATCGTGAGCTGCAGGCGTCGCACGTGGCGATGGCCCATGAACTGCGCTCGCCATTAACCGCCGCCATCGGCCGGATGCAGGGCATGCTGGATGGGGTTTTCCAGCCGGAGCCGGAGCAATTGCAGATGGTGATGAAGCAGTTACAGCATCTCAGCCGCTTAACCGATGAGCTGCACCTGCTCTCACTGGCGGATGCCGGGCAGCTGGTGTTGCATCATGAGAGCCTGGATATCACCGAGCTGCTGCACGAGCGGGCGAACTGGCTGACGCCGCAGGCGGAAGCGCTGGGCATGGCGATCGTCATCAGAGAACAGGCCCCCTGCATGATCACCGGAGACGCCTTCCGTCTGGCGCAGGTGTTCACTATCGTGATGGAGAATGCCCTGCGCTATGCCGCCGAGGGCGTTGCCTCAGCGTGTGGCTGGAAAGCCAAGGCGACCGGCAATCGATCTGTTTTAAAGATCGTGGGCCGGGTGTAGCGGAGGATTTTCTGCCTTCGCTGTTTGACCGCTTCACCCGGGCCGATTCCTCACGGGCGCGGCATTCGGGCGGCTGCGGTCTGGGTCTGTCGATTGCCCGCGCCATCTGTCTGGCGCACGGTGGCGAAGTGGTTGCAACGCTGCCGGACGACGGCGGCCTGCTGATAACGGTTATGCTTCCCACCGACCGGGATAAAAGTGCGCAATAAAGTCAGAAATTGACCCCATCTTGATAAAACATACGGCGATTCTGGACAGGTCGTCCTGAAACTGACGCGATTCAGTTTCAGGACGATGACCATGACCGCGTTGATTATCCCTTTCGTCAGACAAACACTGCATGCCCTGGCCGTGAGCCTAAAAAACACCCTGCTGGTTATCCTGCCGGTGACCTGTTCACTCTGCGGCTGCGGCGAAAAATCCCCGCTGCCGGTCGCGCCTCCGCGCCCCGTTCGCTTCATCCTGGCCCCCGCTCCCGAGTCGGGTGTGTCACTGAGCCAGACCGGCGAAATACGTGCCCATGATGAAATCACGCTGGGCTTTCGCCTTGATGGCAGGATCACCGCCAGAGCGGTGGACGTTGGCGACCGGGTGCACGCCGGACAGTCGCTGGCGACCATCGAAAGTGAGAGCAGCCATAATCAGCTGCTCAGCGCCCAGGCAGACGTTGAAAGTGCTGCGGCTGCCGAACATCTGGCCGCCCTCAGCCTGAAGCGAATGACGTTGCTGATGCCGCAGGGCGCAATTGCCCGCGTCCAGCTGGATACCGCGAAATCAGACTGGCAGTCCGCCGCCGCCCGACTGAAAAGCAGTCAGGCAGCCCTCAGCAATGCCAGAGAAACCCTGTCCTGGACCACGCTGAACGCGCCGGAAGACGGCATTATCACCGGCGTCAGCGCCTCAGCCGGGCAGGTGGTCAGCGAAGGCCAGACCGTGGTGACGCTCGCCACCTCAGGCAGCCGGGATGCCGTCTTTGATGTCGCCGATCCTCACCTGTTTAGCGCAAATGCCAGCACACCGTTGCTGATCACCCTGCTTGCCAATCCGGCGGTTCAGGTCAGCGGATCGCTGCGTGACGTCAGCCCGCAGGCCGATGCGCAAACCCGCACCTGGCGCATCCGCGTCACCCTGAACAATCCGCCGGACGCGATAGCGTTGGGAGCCAGCGTACTCGGCCAGATAACCCTGCCGGGACAGTCTGCCATCCGCCTTCCGGCGTCGGCGCTGACCCGTTCTCAACACGCCGCCGCGCTATTCGTGGTCGATCGCAATACGCAGACCGTGCACCTGCGGCCGGTGGTGGTCGACCGCTTCACCGTGGACGCGGTGTGGGTGAAATCCGGCATCGCACCCGGTGAGGCGGTGGTGACCGCCGGCGTCAGTCATCTACGCGATGGCGAGAAAGTCAGTGCTGGGGAGCCGAATCCATGAATGCCAAATTCAATCTTTCCCGCTGGGCGCTGAGCCACCAGCAGCTGATGGTGTTTTTTATGCTGTTAATCATGGCTGCGGGCATCATGAGCTTTGAGCAGCTGCCGAGAAATGAAGATCCTGCCTTCACCATCAAAACGGCGGTGATCGGTGCGCAGTGGCCTGGGGCGACGGTCACGGACATGGTCAATCTGGTGACCGATCCGCTGGAACAAAAGCTGCAGGAGATCCCGCATCTGGATTATGTCGAAAGCGAAACGCGTGCCGGTCAAACCACCCTGTTCGTCAACCTGCGCGATGACACGCCGCCCAATGCGGTGGCGGATATCTGGTATCAGGTCAGAAAGAAGGTGCAGGACCTGACGCCTTCCCTGCCTGATGGCGTCAGTACCCCGGCGGTCAACGATGAGTTCGATGACACCTGGGGCACTATTTACGGCTTTACCGCCGAGGGGTTTAGCCCGCAGGAGCTGCGCGACCGGGTTGAAACGGTTCGCCGCAGCCTGGCCAGCCTGACGGACGTGGGCAAAATCCGGCTGATCGGCGTTCAGGAGCAACAGATCACCGTGGCCTTCTCGTTGCATAAGCTGGCGGGAATGGGGATCACTGCCGATCGGGTGGCGGACGCGCTGAAACAGCAGAATGCCGTGGTTTCAGCGGGCACGTTAAGGACGCCCGGTGAAAATATCGCGCTGCGGGTCAGCGGGGCTTTTACCTCAGAACAGAGTCTGCGCCAGGTGACCTTGAATATCGCCGGTCGCTATATCCCGCTGGCGGATATTGCCAGCGTCACCCGTGATATCGCTGACCCGCCTGCGCCGGCATTTCGCGTAAACGGTGAGCCGGCGATAGGGCTGGCCATTTCAATGGCCGCTGGCGGCAATATGCCGGCATTCGGCAAGGCGCTGAATCAGCGGATGGCGGCGATCCAGCAGCAGCTGCCGCACGGCATTGAGGTGGTGCAGGTTGCCGATCAAAGCCAGGTGGTGGTTCAGGCGATCGGCAGCTTTGTTCGGGTGCTGCTGGAAGCGATCGCCATCGTGCTGGCGGTGTCTTTTCTCTCGCTGGGAATGCGGGCCGGCCTGGTGGTGGCGGCCGCCATCCCGCTGGTGCTGGCCCTGACCTTTATCGGTATGCAGCTGGCGGGGATCGGGCTGCAGCGCATTTCACTGGGTGCGCTGATCATTGCCCTCGGCCTGATGGTCGATGACGCGATGATCGCCGTGGAAACCATGGTCACCCGTCTGGAAGCGGGCGACAGCCGCTGGCGGGCGGCGACGGTGGCGTTTGAAACCACGGCGTTTCCGATGCTGACCGGCACGCTGGTGATGATCAGCGGCTTTATCCCGGTCGGTTTTGCCGCCTCTGCCGCCGGGGAATACTGTTATTCCCTGTTCGCGGTGGTGCTGATTTCGCTGCTGTGCTCCTGGGGCGTGGCGATACTGTTTTCGCCCCTGATCGGCAGCTGGATGTTGGCCGAATCCCTGCACGGGCACGTCAGAAAAGAAGGCAAACTCATCGGCTGGTATCGCGGAATTCTCCAGCGCGTGTTGCGCCACCGCCTGCTGACCATTGGCATCGCGCTGTGCCTGCTGGCCCTGTCGGCGTGGGGAACCACCTTTATGCAGGGCGAATTCTTCCCGGCCTCCGATCGTCCCGAGCTGCTGGTCAGCCTGAACCTGCCCGCCAATGTCTCTCAGGCGGAGACCGCCCGCAGAACCCGCGATCTGGAAGCTCGGCTGAAGGGCAATGATAATATCGATCGTTTCAGCAGCTATATCGGCGGCGGCGCGATCCGCTTCTATCTGCCGATGGACGTGCTCAACGACAATGAAAATACCGCGCAGCTGGTGTTGGTGGCGAAAGACCTCGCCGCCCGCGATCGCCTGCGCAGCCAGCTACAGGCGATGCTGAGTCAGCACTTCAGCGATATCACCACCCGCGTGTCGCCGCTGGAGCTGGGGCCGCCGGTGGGCTGGCCGGTTAAATACCGGGTGACGGGACCGGATAACGACACCGTCGGCATCTTTGCCCGTCAGCTGGCGGAAGTGGTCGGCAAAAATGCCCTGACCCGCGATGTGAATCTGACCTCAGGTGAGCCCGAGCGGGTCACCAACCTGCTGGTTAACCAGACTGCGGCGCGGGCGGCGGGCCTGTCTTCGGAAAGTCTCGCCGACGGGCTGAACACTTACTGGTCAGGTAAGCAGGTCACCACCTTGCGTGAGGGTAACCGTCAGCTTGGCGTGGTGCTCCGCGGCAGCGACAGCGATCGGCAGGACCTGGCGGCGCTTTCCGGGATGCTGTTTACCAACAGTCGGGGAGAGAAGATCCCGCTGGCCCAGGTGGCAACGCCACAATGGCTGGTTGACGATCCGGTTATCTGGCGACACCAGCGGCTGCCGTTTATTACCGTGCAGACCGATGTGGCACCCGGCGTCCGGGCTGAAGCCCTGTCGGACAGCCTCGCACCGGCTATTGACCGATTCCGCACCTCGTTGCCCTCGGGCTACAGCATCGAAGAGCTGGGCACGGTGGCCGAATCAAACAAAGGCAACGGCTCGATCTTTGCCGTGCTGCCGGTGACGCTGGGCATCATGCTGGTGCTGCTGATGGTGCAGCTGCAGCGCTTTTCACGGCTTTTCCTGGCGCTGCTGATGGCACCCTTTGGCCTGATTGGCATCGTGATGGCGATGCTGCCGTCGGGCACGCCGATGGGGTTTGTCGCCCTGCTGGGGGTGATCGCGCTGACCGGGATGATCATCCGCAATGCGGTGATCCTGATCAGCGAGGTGGATAACAATACCCGCGCCGGCATGGCGCATGACGCCGCGATCATTGCGGCGGCGCTGAACCGTTCACGTCCGATTATGCTTACCGCCTGCGCGGCAATCCTCGGGATGATCCCGATCTCCCATCAGGTTTTTTGGGGTCCGATGGCCTGGGCAATCACCGGCGGACTGTTAGTGGCGACGGTGGTGACGCTGACCGTGCTGCCGGCTTCGATGAGCCTGGTGATGCAGACTGAGGTTGATTAACCGCGCAGAGTAGGTAGACTGGTCTACCTACTTTTATTCACGAGGTGACTTATGGCTGGCCTGCCTGTGGGTTCTGAATCCGCCTATGAAAAGCTGCTCAACGCGGCACGCGTCCTGTTTTATAACCATGGCGTCAACGGCACCGGCATTGATGCCATCATCAAGCGGGCTGGGGTGGCCAAAAAGAGCCTGTACAACAACTTCGCCTCTAAAGATGAGCTGGTGGCCACCTACCTCCGGGTGCGTCATGACGAGTGGCTTTCGCTGTACAAAAACCGGGTGGCCAGCGCCATCACCCCGCGCGACCGGGTGCTGGCGGTGTTTGCTGCCTATGAGGATCACGCCGAATTTGCCTATGAAAATGGCTTTCGCGGCTGCGGGTTGCTCAACGCGGCAGCCGAGCTGCCGGCCGGATCGCCGGGACGTCAGGCGGTGCGTGAACACAAGGAAGAGGTCGAGGCCATTCTGACCGCGCATCTGAGCGATTTACTCGGCGGAGACGCCGGTGCTGCCGGTGAAATGGCCCGACATTTTGCCTTTCTGCTGGAAGGCAGCATCTCACGCGCCGGGCTGGAAGGCCGCAGCGACTGTGTTACCCAGGCCGCCGCCATGGCGGGCAAAATGATGGAGGCCTGTTAATGCTGTCATCCGGACAACGACTGGGCGGTACGGCGGGCGTGCTGATTGCAGCGATCCTGTGGGGCACCACCGGCACCGCCGCCACCTATGCCCCAGGGCTGAGCCCGCTGGCGGTGGGCGCGGTGGCAATGGGGATTGGCGGACTGCTGCAGGCGCTGATTGCCGCGACCACGATCATTCGTCAGCGCCGCCTGATTGCCCGACACTGGCCTTTTCTGTTGACCGGAGCCCTCGCGGTCGCGGTCTATCCCCTCGCCTTCTACACCTCGATGCGCTATGCCGGGGTAACGGTCGGCACGGTGATCTCCATCGGCTCTGCGCCCCTGCTCTCCGCGCTGATCGAAACCCGTCTTGACGGACTGCGCCTGACAAAACAGTGGGCGATCGGCGCCTTGGTTGGCGTGGCCGGCATGGCCTTGCTGTGCATGGCGGAAAGCGGCGGGCACGGTGCCGGCAACGGCTACGCCATGGCGGGCATCGCCCTGGGACTGCTGGCCGGTTTCACCTATGCCCTGTATTCGTGGTCAGCGAGGCGGTTAATGCAGTGCGGCGTGCTGCCCCGCGCGGCGATGGGTGCCACATTTGGTGCCGGGGGGCTGCTGCTGATGCCGGTATTGCTGCTGACCGGCGCGCCGCTGCTGGCCGCCTGGAATAATGCTGCGGTTGGGATTTATATGGCGCTGGTGCCGATGTTTATTGGTTACGTCTGCTATGGCTACGGGCTGGCGCGCATTCCCGCCAGCATGGCCACCACCATCACCCTGCTGGAACCGGTGGTTGCCGCGCTGCTGGCGGTGGTGCTGGTCGGAGAAAGGCTGCCGTTTTATGGATGGGCTGGCGTCACATTAATCGTCGCCAGCCTGGCGGTGATCACCCTGCCGTTAAGCATGCTACGCTTCCCTGCGGGCAGACGCCGATCGGAAAGGGTCTGAGGCGATAACCAACGGCTAAGGGTATCTGAATGGAACAATTGCGTATTGCGCGCTATGCACCGGGTGATGAGCGCGGGTTAATCCCAATGATTTTGCATATCCAACGTGAGGAGTTCGGCATCGACATCTCGGCTGAGGATCAACCCGATTTGATGCAAATCCCGTCATTTTACCAGTGTGGCAGCGGTGACTTCTGGGTAGCACGGATGGCGGACGCGGTGATTGGCACCATTGGTCTGAAAGACATCGGTAACAATATGGCGGCCTTACGCAAGATGTTCGTGGCCGCCGCCTGGCGAGGACGTGAACTGGGGATTGCCCGCCAGATGCTGGCGCTGCTGATTGAAACCGCTAAACAGCGCGGGATCAAAACGATTTATCTCGGTACCACCGACAGGTTTCTGGCGGCGCATGCCTTTTATGAAAAGCACGGTTTCAGCCTGGTCAGCCAGCATGATTTGCCCTCAACATTCCCTTTAATGGCGGTCGATACGCGGTTTTACGCCCTAGACCTGTGAGCGGCATACATTTTTCGATGAGTGGGATACCTGCCAACGAGGTTGGCAGGCGTCATTTCGCTCAGGAGAAATTCTCCAGCACCGAGATAAAGGAGTGGCGATCGCCCTGCCCTTCGGTCAGGTGGACACGGCCTTCAATATCGGCAAGATGATGGTCCATCAGCTGCTGCGCCTTAGCCAGATCTTTCGCTTTCAGCGCTTTGACAATCATCCGGTGATGATCGGCACCGCAGTCGTCGGTGTGCTTCTCTTCATACAGCGCCATCACCAGCGACAGGCGCGCCACGATTTTTGACAGCATTTCCGTCAGCACCGCATTGCCGGCCATGTCCGCCAGTACCAGATGAAATTTTCCGGACAGCACGGTTTTCGATTTTTCATCGCCGTGCTGATGGATATGCTCTTCCTCATCGGTGAGCTTTTCCAGAAATTCCAGCTGGTCCCTGGTGGCCCGCTGCGTTACCAGCTCCAGCAGAATACCTTCCAGCTTGCGACGCGCTTCAAACAGGCTTCGCGCTTCCTGAATCCCCGGCTCGGCAACGAAGGTCCCGCGATTGCGCTTTCTTTCCAGCAGGTGATCGCTTTCCAGTACGCCCAGCGCGCCGCGCACCACGGTGCGGCTGACGCCAAAGTGCTCGGCAATCGCTTCTTCCAGGATTTTGCTGCCCGGTTTCAGCGCGCCCTCACCGATGGCGCTGGCCAGCGTAATGCGAATACGCTCGGACACATCATCAGTAACGTCACCCGTCGCGGCCTCTTTTCCGGCTGCCGCTGCGCCCCGGCTGCGCGTAGTTTTCATGCTTTTCTCCCTAATCTTGCGATGAGCACACCCACCGCATTTGGTCTTCAGACCCACCGCCGCCTACTATCTCCGTAATACAATCCCTGCGCAACGTCTCAATTTAAGATGATGCCCTGTTCAGCACAGAGAGACCGGATATGGTCGGCAGAGCTGCGGATCGCGCTGACGGTCTGGTGGTAACCGTAAGGCTGATGCTGATAGCTTGGATAACCGTAGTTGGCCGACTCATAGCCTTCCCAGTCGGCCACTTCGCCGGCCTGTACGCGCAGCTCGTAAGCGTCCAGCATGGCCATATAGGCGTCCAGCTCTTCCGGCGTTAAATCAGGATGGCCGGCGCGCCACAGCGGATCGTTAATCTGGATGCACTGGCGCGGATTGGCCCTGCGCGGCTTATCATCCGATGACTGCGCAATTTCCAGCGACAGGTTAACCTGCGGGTTGGCCTGCGCCAGCAGCGCCAGAATGGCGGAAAAGTCGACGATGCCGCTGCCGCACGGACGCGGCTGGAAGTCCAGGCCGCCGGGTGCCCGGCCAATATAAGCATCTTTAATATGCGTCTGTCTTACCCACGGCGCCAGTCGGCGCGCGGCCCACACCGGATGTTCCGCGCGCTGCAGCATATTGGCGGTATCCAGCACCACGCCGACGCAATCCTCGCCCACCGCCTCAATTAAACGCAGGATTTCAAACGAGGTGATCTCGTCATGGGTTTCGATATTCATATGCACGCCGTTGGCGCGAGCCGCCGGCGCCAGCTTACGCAGCACCTTTTCCATCGCCAGCAGCTGATCGTCCCAGCTTACGTCGGTGCGAAAGCGATCGACCGCCAGCCGGCCAGGATAGGCAGGTTTAAAGTTCCCCGGCGACACCCACAGCTCTTTGCAGCCAATGGCCGCACCGGCCTCAATCATCCGGGTTAAGCCGGCGATGATGTCACCGTTGCCGATATCGCGCAGCTCCGGGGACTCGGCGCTGCAATAAGGATTGATTTTGCCGAGGCCACTTTCGAGATACAGGCCGAGGCTGTCAGCCTTGTCGCGGATCGCCCGCAGCTCGCCGGCATTCAGCGTGGGGCTCATATCCAGCAGGGTGCTGAAGAAAACGCCGTCCAGGCCCAGCTCGACAACGTGGTCGAGGCTCGCCAGCGGGCCGCGCTTTTTTACTTCTGGTAGCTTTAAACCATCAATGCCTAATCTCATCAGGGGAATTCCTTTAATGGGGACTGTCTGATTTGCTGTGCAAGCGGTATGCCAGGCATAACGCATCGAGAGTAACCCACTGATTAACAGGAGAAAAAATTTAATAATAAAGTTTCGAATCTACATTATACAAAAATAAAAATTAATCACCAAACAAAGCGATCTCGACTGGCCATGCGCCGTCACTCCTTGCCAGACAAGGCTTGATGGCCGATGCGCGCTCTGAATCCCCCTGCTTACCCTCAACTTTATCCCTGCCTTTACGCCGTTCCCTGAGCAAATTCGCACCATTTTGATGAAACTTATGCACCAAAAAAGTGATCGCTCATTGTCAAAGACTGTAGAATATTTCGTATTAAATAGTTTCGCATATTTTTACGAACGTAATTTCGAAAATAAAAGCCATTTAAATCATAAAATTAGGATTTATTCCGCCGCGTAGCGCGGGGTTGGCATGTCGCTTGCAATTTTCCTGTCATCTCGGTTCTTTATTTAGCGTCTCAGCACCAGGGAAGCACTATGTCAACTATGCCTAAAACATCAGAACGCAAGCGGCTCAGCGTTCAGGGTCTTACCCATAGCTACGGCGGCAATAATGCGATCAGCGACATTGCCTTCACCATTGAACCCGGCGAAATCGTGGCGCTACTGGGCCCCAGCGGCTGCGGGAAATCCCCCGTGCTGCGCGCCATCGCCGGGTTGATTCAGCCCAAAGCCGGAAAGATTGAGCTGGGAAACCAGAACCTCGCGGCCGTGTCGGCCAGGGCGCGCGGCATTGGCATGGTTTTCCAGAACTATGCGCTGTTCCCGCATCTGACGGTGGCCGAGAACATTGCCTATCCGCTGGCGTGCCAACAGGTGCCCCGCGCTGAACGCAAGGCGCGCGTGACGGAGATGTTGGAGCTGGTGCGGCTCGGTGAGTATGCCAACCGTCTGCCGCGTGAACTGTCGGGTGGTCAGCAGCAACGCGTTGCGGTTGCCCGTGCCATTGCCGGACGGCCGTCACTGTTGCTGCTGGACGAGCCTTTCGGTGCGCTTGACCGCGCACTGCGCTTCGATCTTCAGGTTGAGCTGCTGCAGCTGCAAAAGAGCCTGGGCATCACCACGCTGATCGTGACCCACGATCAGGAGGAGGCGCAAAGCCTGGCGAACCGTCTGGTGCTGATGAATAAGGGC
Organism: Erwinia sp. QL-Z3; assembly: GCF_004551645.1. NCBI lineage: Bacteria > Pseudomonadati > Pseudomonadota > Gammaproteobacteria > Enterobacterales > Erwiniaceae > Erwinia > Erwinia sp. QL-Z3. Next base: position 3,298,572 of record NZ_CP037950.1, on the reverse strand, counting down.
AACGTTGAACAGATTGATACGCCGATGGCGGTTTACGATCGCCCGAAATCGCTGTTTGTGAATACCTTTATCGGCCAGACCAACCAGCTGCCGGGCGAAGTGCTGCGCTTTGAGGGTGACACCACGGTGATTGGCCTGGCGGATAACAAATTCCTGCGTCTGCCGCGCCGGCTCAATTTTACCCTCGGTTCCAGGGTGGTGATTACCTTCCGTCCTGAAGAGGTGCAACTGACCGAACACCCCGGCGACAACCGCCATCCGGTGACCTTAACCGTGTCGGTGCCATTGGGCCCGGTGCTGGTTCACGACCTGTCGCTGGGCTGCGGTACCGGTTTGCGTGCCTCGCAGGTGCGTGGCCCCGGTACGGCTATACCGCTTCCCGGTTCTCAGCTGTTTGCTGAAATCGATACCACTCGCTGTCACGCCTTCCCGGCTGAACCGCAACCCGTTAGTTAACACCAGGAGTGAACAACATGAAAGACTTTGAAATCAGTCGTCGTCGGTTCGGTCAGCTTATCGCGGGCGCAGCGGCCACTTCCCTGCTGCCGCTGTCATTTCGGGCGTTGGCTGCGGGCCAGCAGACTGCGGTTGCCGCCACCTTTCCCGGCAACTGGGAAGATGCCTATCGCAACGTGCTGACCCCGATCATGAGCAAATCGGGATTTGGCCTGACCATCGCCCCGGCGATGGCGCAGGATCAGCTGGCAAAAGTAATGGCCAGCCCCGGCAATCCCCCGTATGACGCGCTGCTGATGTCGCCAGGCCAGATGGATATTGCGGTTAAAAACGATTTGATCCAGAAGATCGATCCGTCACGGCTGAAGAACTGGAACCTGCTGGACAAAAGTTTCCAGGGCGAATATGGCCCAACCGTCACCGTGGAAGTGAACGGTATCGCCTATAACCCGGAAATGGTTCCGCGTCCCGCCGGTTATGCCGACCTGTTTACCAACCCAAAATATAAGGGGCTGGTCTCCTGGACCGGTTTCGCCTCTAACACGGCGGTGATGGCCTATACCGAAATAGCCAAAATCTACGGCACCGGCCCGAATGATATGGCAGCGGTGTTCAAGCTGTTTAAGGAACATCCTGAGCAGTTTGCCAGCATTGTCGACAGCACCAACCATCAGATGACCCTGTTCCAGCAGCAGGAAATCGCGGTGTTTATGTGCAGCACCAGCAACGTTGCCCGCCTGAAAAGCCTCGGGATGAAGGCCGAATTTGTCCACCCCGTCACCGGCTCACCGGCGGCACCGGTCAATATCCATATGACCAAAGGCACTAAAAATGCCGACGCCGTGTATGCCTATATGGATGCCGCCATTTCAAAAGCCGCACAGGATCAGTTCAAGATGCCGCCAGCGGAAATGTTCCCAACCAATAAAGAGGTTGAGCTGACGCCATCCATTTCGGCCTACGTCACCCGCGCCGAGCTGCCGAAGCTGGTCTACCCGGACTGGGCGGCAATTAATCAGAATCGCGATGCGTGGATCCGCGAGTTCGACACCCTCGTAGCGGGATAAGGTGAGGTTATGAAACAGAGCGGCTTTCCGTATGTCCTGCCCATGCTACTGCTTTCCGTGGCGTTCTTCGCAACGCCGCTCGCTGTTTTAGTCGGGTTTAGTTTTTTCTCAAAAAGTGGCATCACGCTGGATCACTATTTCCGCTTTTTTGGTGACGCCTTCAACTTCCACGTGCTGATCAACACGGCACGACTGGGGATTGAAACGGTGATCGGCACCACATTGCTGGGCATTCCCATTGCGCTGCTGTACTGGCACAGCGGGAGAACCGTGCGGCAGATGGTCATTTTCCTGACGCTTGTCCCGATGCTCACCAGCAACGTGGTCAGAACCTTTGCGTGGATTGTTATTCTCGGTCGCCAGGGGCCGATCAGCGACGCGCTGATGGCGCTGGGCATCACCGGCATGCCCACCAGCCTGATGTTCACCGAAACCGGGCTGGTGATGGCGATGTGCCAGATCGATCTGCCGCTGATTATTCTGCCGCTGATTGCCATTCTGACCCGTACCCCTTACTCACTGACCGAGGCCGGACAGGTGTCGGGCGCCGGACCCTGGCGCATTCTGTTTACCGTGCTGCTGCCGCTGATGCTGCCGGGGCTGTTGGCCGGCTGGATCCTGGTGTTTGCCAGCACCAGCAGCTCGTTTGTCACTCAGTCCGTGATTGGCGGCGCGCGTAATGTCTATGTGCCACAGCTGATTTATCGCGAAGTCGGCACGCTGTTTGACTGGCCACTGGCGTCCGCTATCGCGGTGGTACTGCTGGTGTCGACCGGCTGTCTGCTGGTGGCACTGACCATGATTTCACGTCACAGGAGGCTGAGCGGCCATGTCTGATCACCGAGAAAACCCCATCCCTGGCTGGCTTTACACGCTGTTCGTCTATGGCTTCGGCACCCTGTGCCTGATCTATCTGGTCGCGCCGATCGTCATCGCCATCATGATGTCGTTCACCGCCGGGCAGACGCTGAAGTACCCGCCGGAAGGCTTCTCCCTGCGCTGGTATGAAGCGCTGCTGGATCCGGTGCGCTCCGGGACTGAGCATATCGCCGCCTGGAACTCGCTGAAAATTGCCGGATGGGCGGTGCTGGGATCGCTGCTGTTTGCGGTGCCCGCCACCATCGGCATGACGCGGATGAAGCGTAAAAGCGTCAATGCCATCGAGCCGCTGCTGCTGGCGCCGCTGGTGTTGCCAAGCCTGGTGTACGGGCTGGCGGCGCTGATTGTCGCCAACTTCTTTGGCTTCGCGCCGTCGCTGTGGCTGACGGTGCTGGGACACGTGGTGGTGTTTGGTCCGTTGATGTACCGCGCCGCGTCGGTGGTGGCGCAGGGGCTGAATCCGTCGCTGGCCGAAGCCTCCACCACCATGGGTGCCAGCTGGTTTATGACCTTGCGGCGGGTGATCCTGCCGCTGCTGATGCCGGGCATCCTCGCCGGCGCGTTTCTGGTGTTTATCCAGTCGCTGGATAACGTCACCGTCACGCTGTTCCTGGCCGATGCCAGTACCACGGTTCTGCCGCTGCGTATGTTTGCGCTGATTGAAGAGTCGCTGGATGTGCGCGTTGCCGCCATCTCCGGGATCCTGATCGCCATTACGCTGCTGGGCCTGCTGGTGGCCCGCCGCGTGCTGGCCCCGCGCCCGCAGAACCCTTAATTTACTGAACAAAAAGGAATGATTATGACCATGCAAGGCAACCCGGCCGCAGGCTATCGTATTGGCGCGCTGCTGGCTGATTTTCAGCCCGATTTTGAATTCTCAGCGCCGCTGCCGCTGCCGCTGGACGAGTTTGAGGAACGTTTACGCCGCGTCCGCCGTGCCGCGGTGGAGGCCGGACACGATGCGCTGGTGGTGCATGCTGGCAGCGTCGGCTGGTTCCATGCCTCTAACCACTATTTGCGCTACCTGTGTGACTGGATGCGTGAAGGGGTATTAATTATCCCCACCGACGCCGACAAACCGCTGACGCTGCTGTCATTCTTCACCCAGTCGGTGCTGCTGCCGCCTGCGGGTGAGCCTTTGCTGGTCAACGATATCTGGCAAATTGGGCCGATTGGCCGCGAATATTCGGATCGTCCGGGTGATTCGGTGGTAAAAACCGCCGAGAAATGTGCCGAGATCCTGACCGGTCTGGGCCTGAAGAAAGCGCAGATCGGCCTCCTCGGCGATCGCACCGCCCTGACCTTCTGGGCCGGACTGGAATCGATGCTGCCGGGCGCTAAATTTGTTGCCGACAACCCGATCCTCGACCGCCTGCAGAAGGTGCGTTCACCGCGTGAAATTGAGATGTTCCGCGCCGCGGCGCAGCTGATCAGCATCGGTACCCAGGCGGCCTACCACGTCGCCAGGCCGGGCGTGACCGACCACGAGATCTTCGCCGCCTTCACCGCCGCGCAGATGGCCTTTGGCGGCGAGACCGGCGACGGCTATCAGATTGGCATCAATGAATTCGGCACCCACTGCGGCAAGCCGTACGGTCACGTGGTGCGTCCGGGGGATTTGATCAATCTGTATATCTCCAACGTCACCTGGCGCGGCTACACCGCGCAAACCGCGCGGATGATCGCGGTGGGCGAGATCACCGAACGTCAGGAAAAAGTGCTGGCAGCCTGCACCGACGGCGTAAAGCGCGCAGAGCGGCTGATCAAGCCCGGTGCGCTGATGCGCGATATCAATAACGCCGCCTTTGAGTCGATGATCGAACAGGGCCTGCTCACCTCGCCGGAAGCGCGCACCATGCCGTACAACTGGTCGCCGATGCCGGATGGCGGCGCACGACTGATCCCGCAGCAGTACGTCAAGGATATCGACTGGGAAGCTCAGGGCCGCAAGCTGATGCATGTTTATCCGGCCACGCACGGTCCGCATAACCCCAATCTCGGCCATTCGGTCGGCATGGCCGGCGGTCAGAACAGCTTCAATATTTCATCGCACAACTACGACCGGCTGGAAGAAGGCATGGTGTTTGTGCTGCATACCCAGTGGCTGGAACCGCTCTCTGCCGGCTGCAACATTGGCGACTGCTACGTCGTGACCCGTGACGGCTTTGAGAACCTCAGCCGCCATACGCCGTTAGAAACTCACCGCATTCGCTCTGGAGCCTGAAATGAATCCCGCCGTCCCGCACACTTTTTTTGATTTCGCCGACTTAACCGAGCGCGAGCGTTACAAGATTTTGATTGGCACCGTGATCCCGCGCCCGATCGCGCTGGTGACCACGCTCAGCAAGGATGGCGTGCCAAACGCCGGTCCGTTCAGCTTTTTCAACGTGCTGACCCACGATCCGGCGATTGTGGCGATTGGCGTCGAGAACTATGACGATATGCGCTTCAAGGACACCGCGCGCAACATTCGTGAAACCGGCGAGTTCACCGTGCATATCGTTGACGATGCGCTGGTTAATCAGATGGAGATCTGCGCCATTAAGTTCGGCCCCGAGGTGGAGGAGCTGGAGACCGCCGGGCTGGACACTACGCCCGGAAAAATGGTGCGCAGCCCGCGCATTCTGTCCGCACCGGCCGCGCTGGAGTGCCGCCGTCATACCACGCTGCAGGTTGGCGCCGCGCGCGAGATCATTTTAGGCGAAGTGGTTGGCGTGTATATCCGCAGCGATGCGGTCAATCCTGAGAATATGCATATCGATCAGCAGCTGATGGATGCCGTGGGCCGCATGGGCGGTAATACCTACTGCCGCACCCGCGATCAGTTTGACGTAAAAACATTAACTAAAGAACAATGGGAGGCACGCCAGCTCACTAAATAAGTTTACCGTAATAAAAGACAGGGATTCTATTATCAGTAAATACCCCCCTTAAGGGGGGAAAAAAAACAACATTAAACAGGGTTTATAAAATGATGAAGCGTTCTCTTGCAATGGCAGCCATGCCACTGTTGGCTTTCCTGTGCCCGGCACACGGAGCTGAGATCTATAATAAAGACGGAAACAGACTTGATTTGACCGGACGTATTAAAACCTCGCACGTTATTTCCAACGATGCTAATAACGATGGCGACGCTTCATCAAATCTCCAGGGTGGGTTTTACGGCGAAACGCAAATATCCAACCAGCTTACCGGCTATGGCACCTGGTCATATCAGTACAGCCTGCATAATTCCGAAGGCAGCGATGCGCAAAACGGCAACGCCACCCGCCTGGGCTACGCCGGATTAAAGTATGGCCAGTGGGGCTCCATTGACTATGGCCGTAACTTTGGCCTGGTGTATGACGTGATGAGCTATACGGATATGCTGCCGTATTTCGGCAGCGACTCCGACTATAACGACGTGTTCCTGGTGGGACGTTCCGCCGGATTGCTCACCTGGCGTAACAACGGCTTCTTCGGCCTGCTCAGCGGGCTTAACATTGCCGCGCAGTATCAGGGCAAAAACGAACGCGCCGGCGACAGTGATGCCATCACCCGCTCCAACGGCGATGGCTTCGCGCTGTCGGCCACCTATGATTTTGACTCGGGCGTCAGCCTGGTGGGATCCTTCGCCAGCCTGGATCGCACCGAGGAACAGAACAGCATGAGCCGCGGCAACGGCGAGAAAGCACAGCACTGGGCCGCCGGGGTAAAATACGATGCCAACAGTATCTATCTTGCCGCTGACTATGATGAAACGCTGAACGCCACGCCGATTAGCGGCGGGTTTGCCAATAAAGCGCAAAATATTGAGGCGGTGGCACAATATCAGTTCACCAATGGTTTCCGCCCGTCTCTGGCCTGGATATTCTCCCGGGCTGAAGATATTGAGGGGATTGGTGACACGGATATTATTAACTATATCGCACCGGGCGCGTATTATTACTTCAATAAGAATATGGTGGTGTTTGCAGAATATAAAATAAACCTGCTGAAAAATGACAATCCGCTGGGGTTAGCCACGGATGATGTGATGGCACTGGGAATTGCGTATCAATTCTAAGCTGCGGCAAGGGTTTAATTGAACGTTCTGATAAGCGTATTCACGCAATAAGAGGGGGTCACGCCCCGAGCCTGAAAATGGCCGGAGAGCGTGACCCCATTGTTGCTTTAGCGTCGTGCCAGCGCCGCCGCGTTTTTACCGGCCAGGATACCGAAGATAATGATATCGGCCACGGCGTTACCGCCGATACGGTTTGCACCGTGGATACCGCCAACCACTTCACCTGCCGCCCAGGCACCTTCAATCACCTGTTTCTGCGCATCCAGCACTGCGGTGTCCGGGTTGATGGTCACGCCGCCCATGGTGTGGTGAACCCCTGGGGCAATGCGGATAGCGTAGAACGGTCCCTGATTCAGTGGATGACGCAGCGCGGTTTTACGGCCAAAGTCTTCATCATCCTGTTTTTCCACAAACAGGTTGTAGCGTTCCAGCGTCGCCAGCAGCGCATGGAGATCCATGTTCAGCTTAATCGCCAGCTCCTGCGGTGACGGTGCGCTGATCACAAAGCCCTTGGCGATATACTCGTCAGCCGCTTTGTTATTCAGGCGAACCTGCTCATCGAAGATCACCCAGGCACTTTTCTCCGGCAAGGCGATGATTTCGGCGGAGACTTTGTCGCGGGTTTCCATCTCATTAAAGAAGCGTTTGCCCGCCTGGCTCACCAGAATCGCCCCACCGCCACGAATGGCTTCGGAAATCAGGTAGGAGGTGGTCTGCTCCACCGTTGGGTGGATTTGGATCTCGCCCATATCCACGGTATCGGCACCGATTTTCTGCAGCATGGCGATACCGCTGCCGGTGGCGCCGGCATGGTTGGTAGTGACGAAGCCATCCAGTTCAGGACGGTATTTCACCACCATCTCGCGGTTGGCGCTGAAGCCGCCGGTCGCCACAATCACGCTTTTGGCATTCAGGATGCGGGTGTCGTTGTATTCATCGACCACCTTCACGCCTTTAACCACACCGTTCTCAACCAGAATCTCCGCCACAGAGGTTTCCAGCAGCACTTCGATATCGCGCTTGTTGATGTTTTTCACCAGGCCGCTGATCAGGAAGCCGCCAACCGCAGACCGGTCAGCCGGACGGTGCGTACGGTCAATGCTCATGCCGCCGGTGATGGTGATATCGCACAGCTCAATTTCCTTGGCGGCCAGCCATTCGATCGCTTCTGGCGCCAGCTCTACGAACTCTCTCAGCAGCACCGGATTGTTTTTGAATTTGCCGCCCTTCAACGTTTCGTCATAGAACAGGTCTTTGCTGTCCTCGATGCCTTTCAGTTTCTGGAAGCGGGTTTCTGCCGCGTTCATCCCGACCGACGCCTTGATGGTGTTGCCGCCGATGGTGGGCATCTTCTCGATGATCACCACGTGAGCGCCGTCGTCGCTGGCCTGAATGGCGGCAGCCAGGCCTGCGCCACCGCTGCCGATCACCACCACATCGTAATTCACCGGTGCCGCCGGGTTGCCGCCTTCCTCAATCACGTGCTCTTTACTGGAAGTGGCCAGCGCGCGGGAAACGGCTTTTTTCAGCGCTTCACTCTGGGTGGTCGCGCCGGTGATGGCGTCCACGTGCGGGCTGTTGGCGACCAGGATGCGGCTGCGCAGGCTTTCGAAGGTGGTGGTGAAGTCCACGTCCAGTGTGTCATCCGGCACCAGAATAATGTCGGTGATACGGTCGGTATCCAGCGTGACGTTGATTTTCAGCTTCAGCGCTTCGGCTTCCACTTTTTCCTGATAGACGCCAGCTTTGTATTTGCGGCCGGTGGTGCTGGTATCGCGGATCATCGCGTCGACCAGCGAGAAGCGCCACAGCGGCTCAGGAATGTTCAGCGCTTCGCGTTTGTTGCTGTCGATATACAGTTCAAGGTGTTCGTTGTTGGTAATGCGATCGGCCCAGTCAGGATAGGCGATGCAGGCCTTACCGATCGCCACCAGGTCAAAGCCATGTTCCAGCGCGCTTTCGGCATCTTCTTTATTCACCACGCCACCGACGCCAATCACCGGCACTTTGGCGAGGGTTTCAGAGCGCATGGCGATAAATTTTGTGATCAGCGGCGTCGGATCTTCACGGTCGACGATGGAGGAACGCAGCAGCTGGCCGACGGAGAAGTGCACGTAATCCAGGCCACGCGCGGCGAGCTTCTCCAAGAGGTACATGGTGTCATCAAAGCGAATGCCGGGAACTTCCAGCTCTTCTGGCGAGAAGCGATAGCCGATAATAAAAGAATTATCCGCGAAGCGTTCGGCCATTTTATGGGTGATTTCCAACACTTCCAGCGGGAAACGGGCGCGATTATCGCGGCTGCCGCCCCACTTGTCGTCACGCTGGTTAGAGTTTGGGGAGTAGAACTGTTGGATCAGATAGGTATTCGCGCCGTGGATTTCCACCCCGTCAAAGCCGGCTTTGATCGCGCGGTTAACGGCATCACCAAATTTGGTGATCATCACATCCACTTCTTCCGCGGTCAGCGCCTGCGGCGTGGTGGCCCCTTCACGGGGTGCGGCGATGGCACTCGGCGCAACCGGCGTTCTGCCGCCAATCAGCTCAGGCTCAACCATTCGGCCGCCGTGGTAAATTTGCAGGATCGCTTTCGAGCCTTTGGACTTGATGGCATGGGCAATTTTGCTCAGGCCGGAAATTTTGTTGTCGCTGTCGATAGCGATGGCGCCGGGGAAAGCCGGGCCTTTAGGATCGATAAAACAGCATTCCACGATCACCGTACCAATGCTGCCTGCACGGTCACGGTAGTACTCCACCAGCTCGCTGGTCACGGTGCCATCATAAAATCCGGTACAGGTGGTCATCGGTGCCATCAGCAGGCGGTTTTTCAGCACCGCGCCATTGGGCAGAGTCAGGGGATTCAGGATCGGGGTGAGAGTATGCATTATGATCAACTCCAAAATTTAAAAGTTTTGAATTCTGTCGCGGACGCGTTACTTTCCATTTAATTAAGTGGTCCGATGTGATGCAGTTAATATAACAATTTCTTTTCTTATATAACCGTTAATTTTAGTTATAAAACTTTTAAACGAACTGAAGTCGGTTAATTGATGGCCATGCTTCAAATACCAACTTCAATTGTTAATCATTAGTAGTAAAAAATCAACCCTTCATTAACATACCAAATAAAACCATAAAAATCAGACACATAAAATCGTAGTGGATTTTTCAGGAAATTGAATCTACTGTCTTTAAGTTCAAGGCGATAGCGAAGATGTGACCGACTTTATACAGAAAACAGGGTTTTATTAAATTAATTACATTTTTATATTAATTTAAGGGTGGCGAGAATATTTTATTGATCCAGATCAAAATTAGCGTCACGGGTAAATCGCATTATATTCGCACGTTGTCATTAATATAAATATGAAGACGGAAGATAAGGAAGTGAAATTAACTCAAATGTCACGGTAAAATAGCTAAAGTAACGATTAAGAAACTAAAAAAAGTGACTGTAGACAAACCGGGGCGTTAAATCGCATTCTCCACAACTTGCAGACAAATACTATGAAAACGACATCAACTTTAAGTGAACCCGTCGCGGCACCTCCTGCCCCAGCGGGACAAAAAAAACGGCTGATTATGATGTTCCTGCCGGTGCTGGTCGCCGTGCTGCTACTCCTGACCCCAGTGCCTGCCGGGTTGGAACCCTATGCCTGGCACTTCTTTGCTATCTTCGTCGGTGTCATCGTCGGGTTGATCTTTGAGCCTCTGCCGGGTGCGGTAATCGGCCTGACCGGGGTGGTGGTAATCGCCCTGTTTAGCCAGTGGCTATTATTCAGCCCGGCCGAACTGGCCAACCCGAAATTTAAAATGGCCACCGAGTCATTTAAATGGGCGGTGAGCGGCTTCGGTAATTCCACCGTCTGGCTGATCTTCGGTGCCTTTATGTTTGCCGCCGGTTATGACAAGACCCAGTTTGGTCGTCGTCTGGCGTTGATTCTGGTGAAATATCTCGGTCGTCGCAGCCTGACGCTGGGTTACGCCATTACCTTCGCGGATTTACTGCTGGCGCCCTTCACCCCGTCCAACACCGCGCGCAGCGGCGGCACCATCTACCCGATTATTGCCAACCTGCCGCCGCTGTACGGTTCTAAACCGAACGACCCGAGCGCCCGCAAAATCGGTTCTTACCTGATGTGGGTAGCGATCACCGCCGCCTGTATCACCAGTTCGATGTTCCTGTCGGCCCTGGCTCCGAACCTGCTGGCGCTGGCGCTGGTGAAAAGCATCGTCGGTTTTGAAATCTCCTGGGGCACCTGGTTCCTCGCCTTCCTGCCGCTGGGCGTACTGCTGATTCTGACCATGCCGCTGCTGGCTTACTGGTTCTACCCGCCGGAAGTCAAAATCAATGACGAAGTGCCGAAATGGGCGAAAGGCGAGCTGGAAAAACTGGGCAAACTGTCACGCAACGAAATTCTGCTGCTGGTGTTTGTCTGTAGCGCCCTGCTGATGTGGATTTTTGCCACCGCCTGGATTGAACCGGCCATGGCCGCGCTGCTGGTGGTGGTGCTGATGCTGTGGACCGGCGTACTGAACTGGAACGACATTACCAGCAACAAACCGGCCTGGAACACCTTCGCCTGGTTTGCCACCCTGGTGGCGCTGGCGGATGGTCTGGCACGCGTGGGCTTTATCGGCTGGTTAGGTAGAGAAGGCGGTCAGCTGCTGACCGGCATTGACCCACAGGTGGCGGCGGTGATGCTGCTGGTGGCCTTCTTCCTGCTGCACTACCTGTTCGCCAGTACCACTGCGCATACCACCGCGCTGCTGCCGGCCATGCTGACCATCGCCGCCGCCATTCCGGGCATCAATATGCCGGTCTACTGCCTGATGATGGTGACATCACTGGGTGTGATGGGGATTATCACCCCGTACGGTACCGGTCCAAGCCCGATTTACTACGGCAGTGGTTACCTGCCAACCAAAGACTACTGGCGCCTTGGCACCATCTTCGGGGCCATCTTCCTGGCGGGCCTGATGCTGATTGGTTATCCGTGGATGGTCATGATGTTCTGACCCGCTGCGGCCCAGGCCGCAGAAGCATGCAGATGTTGAATAATTGTTATATCATCTCTTCCCTTGCCGGTCTTAGCGGGCCGGCAAGCCTAAAACCAATAAGATGCTGTCGCCAATGATATTGCCTGTTGCTCACGCAGCAACGCGTCATTAAGTGAGAAAAAAATGTCGAATAAACCTTTCTACTATCAAAATCCCTTCCCGCTCGCCGCTGACGATACCGAATACTACCTGCTGACGGCGGATCACGTTTCCGTTGCCGAGTTCGATGGTCAGGAAGTGTTGAAGGTTGACCCGAAAGCGCTGACCGTGATGGCGCAGCAGGCTTTCCATGACGCCTCCTTTATGCTGCGTCCTGCCCACCAGCAGCAGGTTGCTGCGGTGCTGGCCGACCCGGAAGCCAGTCAAAACGACCGCTATGTGGCGTTACAGTTTCTGAGAAACTCGGAGATCGCCGCGAAAGGCGTTCTGCCAACCTGCCAGGATACCGGCACCGCGATCATCAGCGGCAAGAAAGGCCAGCGTGTCTGGACCGGCGGCGGTGACGAAGCGGCGTTATCTCAGGGCGTCTACAACACCTATATTCAAGACAATCTGCGCTACTCCCAGACCGTGGCGCTGGATATGTATAAAGAAATCAATACCGGCACCAACCTCCCGGCGCAGATCGACCTCTACAGCGTTGATGGCGATGAATACAAGTTCCTCTGCATCGCCAAAGGCGGCGGTTCAGCCAACAAGACCTATCTCTATCAGGAAACCAAAGCCCTGCTGAGTCCGGCGAAGCTGAAAGATTACCTGATCGGTAAAATGCTGACCCTCGGCACCGCTGCCTGCCCGCCATACCATATCGCCTTTGTCATTGGCGGCACCTCGGCAGAAAGCACCCTGAAGACGGTCAAACTGGCGTCCACCCACTATTACGACGGGCTGCCAACCGAAGGGAACGAGCACGGTCAGGCCTTCCGCGATGTGCAGTTGGAAGAAGAGTTACTGGTTGCCGCACAGCAGCTGGGGCTTGGCGCGCAGTTTGGCGGTAAGTACTTTGCGCACGATATCCGTGTGGTGCGTCTGCCGCGTCATGGCGCGTCCTGCCCGGTGGGCATGGGCGTCTCCTGCTCCGCAGACCGTAATATCAAAGCCAAGATCAACCGTAAAGGCATCTGGATTGAGAAGCTGGAAGATAACCCAGGCAAATATATCCCTGAGGAACTGCGCGAGCAGGGCGAAGGCGACGTACTGCATATCGACCTGAACCGTCCGATGAAAGAGATCCTCGATCAGCTTTCTCAGCATCCGGTCTCAACCCGCCTGTCGTTAAGCGGCACCATTATCGTGGCGCGTGATATTGCCCACGCCAAGCTGAAAGAGCGTCTGGATAAAGGCGAAGGTTTGCCGCAGTACATTAAAGATCACCCGGTGTATTACGCCGGTCCGGCCAAAACGCCTGAAGGTCATGCTTCCGGTTCATTGGGCCCGACCACCGCAGGCCGTATGGATTCGTATGTCGATCAGCTGCAGGAAGCGGGCGGCAGCCTGATTATGCTGGCGAAAGGCAACCGCAGCCAGCAGGTGACCGATGCCTGTCAGAAACACGGCGGCTTCTACCTGGGCAGCATCGGCGGCCCGGCAGCGGTGCTGGCGCAGCAGAGTATTAAGAGCCTGGAGTGTGTGGAGTACCCGGAACTGGGTATGGAAGCCATCTGGAAAATCGAAGTGGAGAACTTCCCGGCCTTTATTCTTGTCGATGACAAGGGCAACGATTTCTTCCAGCAGATCCATCAGGAACAGTGCGCGAAATGCGTTAAGTAAGCTGGCCTGACCGGTGCCCTTCTCTTTCCAGAGCAAGGGCACTTTTTTTTGCCTGAACTAACTCAAATCCGCACCGTTACTGGCAATCACTTTCTGATACCAGTAGAAGGATTTCTTGCGGGTTCGCGCTAACGTTCCCTGCCCCTGGTCGTCACGATCGACATAGACAAAGCCATAGCGCTTGCTCATTTCGCCGGTGGACGCCGACACCAAATCGATGCAGCCCCATGAGGTATAGCCGATCACCGGAATGCCATCGGCAATGGCTTCGCCCATCGCTTTAATGTGCTCGCGCAGATAGCTGATGCGGTAGTCATCGACGATCTCGCCCTCAGGGGTAATCTCATCTTTGGCCCCGAGGCCGTTTTCCACCAGGAACAGCGGTTTCTGATAACGGTCATACATCATATTCATGGTGATACGCAGTCCGAGCGGATCGATGCCCCAGCCCCAGTCGCTGACCTGAATATGCGGGTTTTTCAGCGATTTCACCACGTTGGCGGCACTGCTGTTGTTCTCGTTCATATCGGCCGAGGCACAGCGTGAGGCGTAATAGCTGAAGGAAACGAAGTCGACGGTATTTTTCAGTAGCTCGCCGTCACCCTCTTCCATCTTGACGCTAATGCCTTTCTCGGCGAACAAACGACGGGTATAGGACGGATACGCGCCGCGCGCCTGCACATCAATAAAGAACAGGTTTTCGCGGTCTTTCTCCAGCGCGGCCCAGACGTCCTCGGGCTTGCAGGTCCGTGGGTAGAAGTTTCCGCCGGCCAGCATGCAGCCCACCTGGTTATCCGCATTGACTTCATGGGCGATTTTGGTCGCCAGCGCGCTGGCCACCAGCTCGTGGTGCGCGGCCTGATACTTCACCTGAGACGGGTCTTCACCTTCTTCAAACACCAGTCCGGCACCGGAGAACGGGCTGGCCAGCAGGATGTTGATCTCGTTGAAGGTCAGCCAGTATTTCACCAGCCCGTCAAAAGCTTCAAAACAGGTGCGGGCATAACGGGCGAAGAACGCCACCATTTTGCGGTTACGCCATGAGCCGTATTCAGTGACCAGATGCATCGGTACGTCAAAATGGCACAGCGTCACCAGCGGTTCGATGTTGTGTTTTTTGCACTCATTAAATAGATCGCGATAGAAGGCGATGCCGGCTTCATTGGGCTCCAGCTCGTCACCGTTTGGATAGATGCGGCTCCAGGCGATGGAGGTTCTGAACACGGTGAAGCCCATCTCGGCCATCAGTGCGATATCGTCTTTGTAACGATGGTAAAAATCGATCGCCTGATGGCTGGGATAGAACTCATCCTCACGCAGCGCAACGCGCTTTTCTAATCCGACTTTGACCGCCAGACGATGCGTGCCATGCGGGATGACGTCCACCGTCGTCAGCCCTTTTCCACCTTCAAAACTTGCGCCTTCGGCCTGGTTAGCGGCTAATGCGCCGCCCCATAAGAAACCGTCGGGAAACTGTGTTGCTGACATGACTTTCCTCTCTATCAGGGTGTTTTTACGGCAAGGGACGCCGGTGGTACGGCATCACTCTGCTTACTCTGTGCGGTGCGCGGCGCGTCGACCGGAATATCCTCAAAGCCGAGCAGTAAGGTGGTAACAAATGAGACCACCACCGCCAGCACCATCACGCCGACCACCCAAACAATGCTCATTGGATTGGCGGGATCAAAGAACTGCACGCTGGTGAACAGGCCTGGCGAGGCCATCGAGTGACTGGCCAGACCGCCAATTCCGGCTACGGCGCCGCAGATAAAGCCACTGATCAGGCAGGCAATCAGCGGGCGCTTAAGGCGCAGGGCCACGCCGTACAGCGCGGGTTCGGAAATGCCGGCCACAATGGCGGACGCCGCCGCAGCCAGCGCCGTCTGGCGCAGCTCCGGGTTTTTGGTGCGCCACGCGACGGCCAGTGAGGATCCGCCCAGCGACAGGTTGGCCCCGATTTCCGACGGCATTACCATGCCCTCTTTGCCGGTTTCGGCAATGGTCTGAATAATGGTGGGGGTGAACACGCGGTGCATACCGGTCATCACCAGCAGCGGCCAGGCGGCGCCCATGATCGCCACCGACAGCCAGCCAAGGTAGCTGTGCACGGTATAAACCACGGCAGAGATCCCGGTACCTATCCAGATGCCCAACGGGCCAATCAGCACGATGGCGATGGGTGCGGCGATCAGCATAATCAGCATCGGCTTAAGGAAGTTTTTGGTGACCACCGGCGTGATGCGATCCACCCAGCGTTCGATATACGACAGCAGCCAGGTCATGCACAGTGCGGGGATCACCGTGTAGGTGTATTTCACCGCCGTCACCGACAGGCCAATAAACTCGACTTTTTGCCCCTGGGCAGCCTTGGCCATCAAATCGATAAAGGCCGGATGCACCAGCACCCCGGCGATAGCGATGGCCAGCGACAGATTGGTTTTGAATTTAACCGCCGCCGAGGCAGCGACCATCACCGGCAGGAAGAAGAAGGCGCCATCGCCGATAACATTGAGGATCACCAGCGTCGGATCGGCCTTGGTAAAGACACCGGACATTTCCAGAATCATCGCCAGCAGCTTGACCATCGAGCCGCCGATAATCGCCGGGATTAACGGTGACATGGTGCCAATCAGCGCATCGAGAATGCCCGCGCCAATGCGCTTAAAGGAGAATTTCTTGTTGCTGCTGCTGGTCTCTTTTGTCGCGACGTCGGCGGGCAGCAGTTTCTGCACTTCGGCATAAGCCTGAGAGACGTTATTGCCAATGATCACCTGGCACTGGGTGTCGTTGCTTACCACGCCCATCACGCCGGACAGTGACTTCAACACCGCCGTATCCACCTGGGCAGCGTTAACAACCACGAAGCGTAAACGGGTCATGCAGTGGGTCACGGCGGCGATATTGTCCACGCCGCCCAGCGCAGCGACTATCGACTGCGCCAGAGGTGCAAAGTTCTTGGCCATCAGGGACTATTCTCCAGAATTCATAGGGTTAGGCGTTCAGGCTGCAGGAGCACGGTCTCTTGTTGGCCGTTAATCTGCAACGCTGAGAAAAATAGGTAACCGGTTTCACACGAGAATGTTCAACTCAGGGCTAAACTTCAATCAATTTGGTAAATGGCGATCTGAATTTGTGACAGCGATCGTTATTAGCGGGTATTTAATCGCGTGGTCTGCAGAATGTGTAGAATGACGCTTCATTTTGACTCTTCCAGGAGGGGCCTGTGTCAACAATGCAGGAAGTGGCAGCCAAAGCAGGCGTCTCAAAGGCCACGGTTTCGCGTGTGCTTTCCGGTAAAGGCTACGTCAGCCAGCAGACCAAAGATCAGGTCTACAAGGCCATTGAAGAAGCCGGTTACCGGCCTAATTTGCTGGCACGCAATCTGGCCACCAGCAAATCAATGTGTATTGGCCTGGTGGTGACCAACACCCTGTATAACGGCCCTTACTTTAATGAACTGATCTCGCAGGCGGCCAAAAAGCTCGATGCCAACGGCCGCCAGCTATTGCTGGTGGATGGTAAAAACAGCGCGCAGGAGGAGCTGGAAGCGATTGATTTCCTGCACGATCTGCGCTGTGACGCGATCATCATCTATCCGCGTTTTTTATCGGTGGATGCGCTTGACCGGCTGATCGATAAAGACAATAAGCCGCTGATGGTGGTGAACCGTAAACTGCGCCAGCACCAGAGTCACTGCATCTCCTGCGACCATAAAGGCGCCAGCTTTAATGCCACCCGTTATCTGATTGAACGCGGTCACCGGCAGATTGCCTTTATCACCGGCTCGCTGGACTCCCCTACCGCGCTGGAACGCCTGTCCGGCTATAAGCAGGCGTTGGCGGAACATGCCCTGCCGGTCAGCGACGAGCTGATCGTGAGCGGGAAATGGTCGCCCGCCAGCGGCGCGGCCGCGGTGGAAACCTTGTTGAAAAACGAAACCATTTTTAGCGCCCTGCTGGCCAGTAACGATGAAATGGCGATCGGGGCGATGAAAAAACTCAATCAGGCCGGCATGGCGGTACCTGCCCAGGTGTCGGTAATGGGGTTCGATGACATCCCGACCGCCGCCTATTTGATCCCTGCCCTGTCGAGCGTTAAAGATCCGGTCAAAGAGATGGTCAACGAAGTGATCGGCCAGATCATTTCGATGCTCGATGGCGGCTATTTAGCTAAGCAAAACACCTTTTTCTCCGAGATGATCGTCCGGGATTCGGTCGCTGACGGACCTTTTCTGTAATCCACACTGACTCTCCACTCTGCGGCATCATAGTCTGATGCCGCTTCTGATTTGATACCTGCAAAACCCTGACCAGTTCACATTTCGCGGCATAGCCGATGTAGGACCAAAGAAAGTCGTCTAAAGTTTGTTTCAGGGTCAATAACTTACAGACAGCCATCGTCTGGACATGGAGAACTACCTATGCAGAGAGTTGAGAAGCGTCAATGGAAAGCGGTTCTGGTGCTGCCGTTAATGGTCGCAGCGCTGACACAAACGGGCTATGCGGCAGAGAATGATGCCGGGCAACATCTGCTGAGTAGTGCACCTCAGCCACCCGATATCCGGCTGGGGCCGTTGTTCCATGCGGTGCAGGCGGCGAAACTCTACCCGGATCAAAAAACCTTTGCCGATGCCGTGCCTAAAAGCAATCCAACGTCGATTCTGGCCGACTGGCAGATGCAGAAAAAACAGAGCAACTTTGATTTACGCCATTTTGTTGAGGCTAATTTCACCCTGCCGGCTGCCGGTGAAAAGTATGTTCCGCCGTCCGGACAGAGCCTGCGCGAACACATTAATGGCCTCTGGCCGGTGCTGACCCGCTCGACGCAGCAGGCCAGCCAGTGGGATTCGTTGCTGCCGTTGCCGAAACCGTACGTGGTGCCTGGCGGCCGCTTCCGCGAGGTCTATTACTGGGACAGCTACTTCACCATGCTCGGCCTCGCCGAGAGCGGCCACTGGGATCGCGTGCAGGATATGGTGGAAAACTTTGCCCACGAGCTGGATACCTACGGCCATATTCCTAACGGTAACCGCAGCTATTACCTCAGCCGCTCGCAGCCGCCGTTCTTCAGCATGATGGTCGATTTACTGGCCCAGCATCAGGGCGACAGCGCTTACAGCAAATACCTGCCTGAGCTGCAGAAAGAGTACGACTACTGGATGGCGGACGCCGACAGCGTTAAGCCGGGCCAGGCCAGCAAGCGGGTGGTGAAGCTGAAGGATGGCACGCTACTGAACCGCTACTGGGACGCCCGCGACGTACCGCGTACCGAATCCTATATGGATGACATCGCCACCGCGCAGAAGGCCAACAACCGCAATAAAGCTGAGCTGTACCGCGATCTGCGTGCCGGCGCCGCCTCCGGTTGGGACTTCAGCTCGCGCTGGTTTGATAAGCCTGGCGACCTCTCCACCATCCATACCACGCGGATTGTTCCGGTCGATTTGAATGCGCTGATGTTCCATCTGGAGCAAACGCTGGCGCGCGCCAATAAAGTGGCGAAAAACGACGATGCGGTGAAGAAATTTGACGCGCTGGCGAAGAAACGTCAGGCGGCGATCAACCGCTACCTTTGGGACAATAAGCAGGGCTTCTATGCCGATTATGACTGGCAGAAAGCCACCATCCGTCCTCAGCTGACGGCGGCCACCCTGTTCCCACTGTATCTGCAGGCGGCAACGGAAGAGCACGCCACCCGCACTGCTGACGCGGTGAAGTCCCAGCTGTTGAAAGAAGGTGGACTGGCGACGACCAACGTCAACAACGGTCAGCAGTGGGATGCGCCAAACGGCTGGGCACCGCTGCAATGGGCGGCGGTTCAGGGACTGAATAATTATGGTAAACAGGCGCTGGCGAAGGATGTCGGCATGCGCTTCCTGCAGAACGTGCAGGCCACCTATGACAAGGAACACAAGCTGGTCGAAAAATATGTGGTGGAAGGTAAAGGGCTCGGTGGCGGTGGCGGCGGTGAATATCCGTTGCAGGATGGTTTCGGCTGGACCAACGGCGTGACGCTGAAGCTGATGGACCTCTACTGCCCGAAAAACAGCACCTGTAATAACGTGAGTGACATAACCAAAACGCAGTAAGCGTTGCAACCCTCGCGGCTGCCTGCCCAACCGGCAGCCGCGGTAATAACCCTATCCTATTGTTCTTCCGTGACTATAAAAGGCACTCTGCGTTAACCCCCTCACCAGGACCTCCCTTTATGCAGACCACTGACTCTCGCTTCCCTGAGAAAAAAATGTTAATTGCCGGATCGGTTGGCAACTTTATCGAATGGTATGAATTCGCGGTGTATGGCTTTCTGGCGACCGTTATCGCCGGAAACTTTTTCCATCTTGAAGGTGAGAGCGATCTGACCAGCCTGATCCTCACCTACGCCGCCTTTGCGCTGGCCTTCTTTTGTCGGCCGATTGGCGCGATGATTTTTGGTCGCATCGGCGACCGCATCGGCCGCAAGCCGACGCTGATAGCGGTGCTGCTGCTGATGACGCTGGCGACCTTTCTGATTGGACTGATGCCCACTTATGCCACCGTCGGCGTGGCGGCACCGCTGCTTCTGACCCTGCTGCGGATGCTGCAAGGGCTGTTCGCCGGCGGGGAATTTGGTGGTGCGGTGGCGCTGATGACCGAATTCGCCCCGGCGGGAAAACGCGGACGCTACGGCGCGTGGCAATCCTTCACCGTCGCGCTGGGGTTACTGGCGGGTGCCGGTCTGGTGGCCTTGCTGTCGGCGCTGCTCACGCCTGAACAGCTGAAAGGCTGGGGATGGCGAATCCCCTTCCTGCTGGCGTTACCGATGGGGCTGGTGGCGCTGTGGCTGCGGTCACAGCTGGAAGAGCCGCCCACCTTTGCCAAAGCGCAGAAGCTTGAACCCGCACCGCTGTCTTCAGTTGTGAAAGCCATCGTACTGGGCATCGGCAGAATGATGGGCTGGTCGGCCGCGGGCTACACCTTCCTGGTGGTGATGCCCTCGTGGTTGCAGACCGCGCTGCATGCCAGTTTTCAGCAGGCGTTGCTGGCAACCGTATTGGGCAACGTCGGTTTTGCGTTAACCATTTTACCGGCGGGAAGGCTCAGCGATCGCTATGGAAGGCGCAGTATTATGCTGCTGGCGATGCTGGTGGTGGTCCTGTTTAGCTATCCACTGCTGGCCCTGTTGCAGCAACCGGACGCCGCGCTCTGGCTGAAAGGATTAGCCGTTCTGATAGCCGGTGCGGTAGTGGGGATGATTGCCGGTCCCGGTCCGGCGATGCTGGCCGAGATGTTTCCTACCCGCATTCGCTATACCGGCCTGGGCCTGGCCTATTCACTTTCTAACGCCGTTTTCTCCGGCTGTGCCGGGCTGATTATCACCGGACTGATCAAACAAACCGGAAATATCTATATCCCAGCGTGGTATGTGATGATCACCGGGGCAATCAGTGCGCTGGCGCTGCTGACGCTAAACCGCGACGATCATCTGCACGACCTCAAGCCTTAGACTCACCCCAAGCCAGCGGCGCGCTCCGCTGGCCTCTCCTGCCGGCGATATAATTCCCTTATTTTTGCAAGTGAATAGATAAGCAAATTCAATGCTTGAAAGTATGTTACGGAAAGATAATAATTCTCATTGAGATTATCATATATCTTTACATTACCGTCACGACGCGTCTTTCACTGTAACAGCGTCGGCGGACCTTTCTTCGCATTTTGTAAGGGAATTGACAATGAGAATGGCTTTTTCTTTAAAGCGTTCTGCTTTGCTTTGCTCCATCGCTCTGGCTACACCTGCTTTCACCTTTGCGGCCGAGACGCTGGTCGTTACCGCGCAACCCGCAGAAACGGCGACCACGCCAACAGAGGGTTACACGGCTAAAACCAGCAAAGGCGCAACCAAAACAGATCGTCCGCTGATCACCACTGCCCAGTCCGTTTCCGTGGTTACCCGTCAGCAGATGGAAGACCAGGGCGCGATGGACGTTAACCAGGCGCTGAACTATACCGCCGGTGCCTTTACTAACTTCGCCGGTGCCGCAACCCGTTATGACACCGTTTCTCTGCGCGGCTTCCACGGTGGGGATGTTGATAACATCTTCCTCGATGGCCTGCGTCTGATGAGCGATCCGGGCAGCTATAACGTCCTGCAGGTCGATCCCTGGTTCCTGGACCGTATCGATGTGATCAAAGGCCCGTCTTCTGCCCTGTATGGTCAGACCGTGCCGGGTGGACTGGTGATGGAAACCTCCAAGCGTCCACAGTTCACGCCTGAAGGCCACTTCCGTGCCTCTACCGGCACCAATTCCACCAACAGCGCCGCCTTTGATTACACCAATGCGATCAACGATCAGTGGGCGTTTCGTCTGACCGGTATCACCCGTAACAGCGACACCCAGTACGATCACACCCGTGAAGAAAAATACGCCATCTCCCCTTCCGTGCTGTGGCAGCCGGATGAAGATACCTCGCTGTTGCTGCGTGCCTATCTGCAGAAAGACCCGTCAGGCGGCTATCACAGTGCCGTGCCGGGCGATGGCAGCATTACCGAACATAACGGCCGCAAGCTGAGCAACGGTTTCTACGACGGCGACAGCTCACTGGATCAGTTCAAGCGTAACGAGCAGATTTACAGCTACGAATTCGCTCACCGCTTTAATGACACCTGGGCGTTCCGTTCTAACGCCAGCTATTCCCACTCCAACGTCGACCTCGATCAGGTTTATCAGATTGGCTGGGACGCCGATAACCCGAATCTGCTGAACCGCTACTACTCCGGTTCACGCTCCTCGCTGGATGCGTACGCCATTGATAACCAGCTGGAAGCCGATTTCGCCACTGGCGAAGTGGATCACAAAGTGGTGCTCGGCGGGGAATATCACCAGTACAAGAACGATCTGAGCGATGCCAGTGGATCAGCAAATCAGCTGAATGCGCTAACCGGCCAGGCCATCGGCGATCGTCTGAGCTATGACTTTACCGATTCGCAGCGTCGTTATTACCAGACCGGCGTCTATCTGCAGGATGAAATGACCTGGCAGAAATGGCATCTCGACCTCTCTGGCCGTTATGACCGCATCGTGTCGGAAACGGATGATTACTCCACCAGCACCAAAAACCGTCGTCAGGACGATCACGTCAGTGGCCGTGCCGCCCTGTTATATGCGTTCGACAATGGCATTTCGCCATACGCCAGCTATAGCCAGGCCATTACGCCGCAGTCACTGTCCGGTGAAGATGGCAATCTGCTGAAGCCAACCACCTCCGAGCAGTATGAAGCCGGGGTGAAATACCAGCCGAACGGCACGTCCGATCTCTACTCGGTTGCGGTGTACGATCTGACGCAGAAAGACGTGGGTAACCGCGTTGTGGTCGGTTCCTATTATGAGCCTGCCGGTAAGGTGCATTCACAAGGGTTTGAACTGGAAGCACATAACCAGATCACGCCTCGTCTGAGCACCATTGCTAACTACACCATGAACCACGTGCGCTTTAAGGATTCTGTGGATGGCAACGACGGCCACACGCCGTACGTTACGCCAAACTCCATGGCCTCGGCCTGGGCGAAATACCAGCTGGATTGGGGTATCAGCGTCGGTGCCGGTGTGCGTTACATCGGCAAGCAGTGGGCGGATAACGAAAACACCACCCGTCTGCCCTCCACCACGCTGTTTGATGCTTCTGTGCGTGCCGATCTTGGCGCCTGGAACAGCAGCCTGAAAGGCGCGTTTGTGCAGGTTAATGCCAATAACGTGACTGACCGTGATTATGTCTCGGCCTGTTACGGTACCGGTTACTGCTACTGGGGCGCAGAGCGCACCGTGGTGGCGACCGTCGGCTACGATTTCTAATCCGCCATCCATAAAAAAAGGGAGACGATATCGTCTCCCTTTCCTTTACTGCCCATCGCTGGTCAGCTTTTCACTTTACGGTAAATCCACAGCACCACAATCGCGCCGATCACCGCGACAACAAAGCTGCCGAAGTTAAACCCGTCTACCCTGCCGAAGCCGAACAGCGTACTGATCCAGCCGCCGACCACAGCACCGATGATGCCGAGAACCACGGTGATGATAAATCCGCCGCCGTCTTTACCTGGCATAATCCACTTAGCGATAATCCCTGCGATCAGACCAAAGATGATCCAAGATAAAATTCCCATTTACAGCTCCTTGTTACTTACTGATTAGACGGGATTAGTATAGGACAGGATTCTAACTCTGTGATTTAAATCTAAACTTTTTGTCAGTTTTTTTTGCTTCAGCCCTAAAGCGTCACGTTGAGATGCCGATACTTCGACGTATCACCGCTCAAAGCGTGTTTTCTGGCAGTCAACCGGAGTGGAATGTGAAAGAAAACGATAATGAACAGTACCTGAAACGCGGCCCGTTGGCGGTGTTGGCGGTATTGAAGAATCTGATGAAAAATCAGACGCCAATCCTGGTCTCTCACGCGCGTGGCCAGTTTATTACCAAATTGCTGGATGCCGACAAGGATCGGATGGTGCTCGATCTGGGCAGTAACGATCATGAAAACCAGCTGGCGATGGACGCCGAAGACCTGCATCTGACGGCGGAAACGCACGGGGCGAAGGTCGAATTCGCTCTCGGCACGCTGACTGACGATAAGTTTGATGGCCTGCCCGCCTTCGGTGCCGACCTGCCAGATATTCTGTGGATGATCCAACGGCGGGAATTTTTCCGCGTGAATGCCCCGCTTGACCCGATATTTTATTGCTACGTGCAATGGCCCGACGGCAGCGGCGAAGGCCGGATGCGTCTGCAGGATTTGTCACTCGGCGGCATTGGCGTGCTGGGCGATTCGCCGATCCCGGAAGGGCTGCACGGTGGCGAGCAGTTTAAGAAGCTGCGCGTTGAGCTGGGGGAATATGGCCGTTTTGAAGTGGATGCGTATCTGATCAACGTCGGTAAGCGCAGCATTGTCGGCAATAAGAATGAAACCGTGGTCACCCCACGTCTGAGCTTCCGCTTCAGTTCATTAAATGCGGGCGAAGAACGTTCGCTTCAGCAGGTGATTTTTTCTCTTGAGCGCCTGGCGCGCGATAAAGCCACTCGCTTCCAGTAGATTGCCGACCTGAAGAACAGGCGGCGTGCCGGGCAGTCAGCACGCCGGACCCTTTAGATGGTGCGGTAAGCGGTGGTCACTTTCCACAGATAACGCGGTGCCTGAGCGGCAGGATGCTTATTCTGCACGTGCTGGTAAAACTCTTCCGGCGACATTGAGTTAATCATTGCAATCGCCTGATCCCGATCGCGTGAGAAGGTTCTCAGCAACGCACCGGCACCGTTGGCATACGACACGATGGTGGCGTAACGCAGGGTTTTCGGATCGCGGATGCCGGCCAGCGACTGATCCTGCAGGATCTTCAGATAGGCCGTACCGATATCAATGTTCCTTACCGGATCGCGCAGCTCTTTACTGCTTGGCTGCCCTCTTCTTCCCTGAACCCGGTAAACTTCACGGCCTGCTGTTGAGGCTTTAATCTGCATCAATCCAATGGCATTCGACTTACTGACTACCGTTGGATTGCCGCCCGATTCGACTGAAATAATGGCATCTACCAGCTTTGGATCGACCCCGTAGTTGTTTGCTGCGCTCTCCGTGAACATCGACCAGGCCTGAGCCACCTTTTCTGGCGGCGCCTGGGTTAACGGCGTTTGCTGCTGAGTTATTGTTTGTTTATGCGGTTCACTGGCACATCCCGCCAGCAGTAACACGCCCAGTATCGCAACCGTTTTCACTTTTCTCACGCTGTTTTCATCCTCTGAGCCTTAGCCTCGCGCCTTACAATAGCGTGCGCCGGACAAAAGAAAATTACCGAAACTCTGAATTTGACGCGCTTGCGGGTGACTTCACCTGCGCTTTTCGTCATCATCAGGGGTATTGGACCGTCAGTGGCGTAAAAAAATTCCTTTCGAAGTGGATAAAAATCACACAGATTGTGATTGAAGGCGACTTTTTTTTCGCACTGCCTGCAAAATGCCGTTGAAATACGGCCGATCTTTCGCCGCACCGAGGATTAAAGTGAACATTATGTCCGTTACTCCGCGCACTTTTCATCTGATTGCTCCTTCTGGCTATTGCCATAATCAGCCGGCCGCGCAGCTGGCGGTAAAACGCTTGAAGGATCAAGGGCATCACGTGGTGAATACCGAGGTGATTGCCCGCCGTGACCAGCGCTTTGCGGGGGATGATGCCGAACGTTTGCAGGATATAAACGGTCTGGCGCAGATGGAGGATCTGCCGGATATCCTGCTGGCGGTGCGTGGCGGTTATGGCGCGACCCGGCTGCTGCCGCAGATTGATTTTGCCGCCGTCGCTGCCCGCCTGAAGGACCAGCCGGTGGCGCTGTGTGGCCACAGCGACTTCACCGCTATCCAGCTTCCGCTGCTGAAACAAGGTGCCATTTCTTTCAGTGGCCCGATGCTGACCGGCAATTTTGGCGCTGAGGTTTTATCTGATTTCACCGTTGACCACTTTTGGCGCGCGCTGACTTCGCCTAAATTAATCCTTAGCTGGGAAACGCAGCCGCAGGATATCGACGTACAGGGCACCGTCTGGGGCGGTAACCTGGCGATGATTGCCTCGATGATGGGCACCCCCTGGCTGCCGGAGATTGAAGACGGCATTCTGGTGATCGAGGATGTGAATGAGCACCCTTTCCGCGTGGAGAGAATGCTTCTTCAGCTGGCACAGAGCGGCATCCTGGCACGACAGAAGGCAATTGTGACCGGCAGCTTTACCGGCGCGACACTCACCGATTATGACAATGGCTATGACTTCGACAGCGTCTGGACGCTGATTCGTCAGGTAACGGGCGTACCGCTGGTTACCGGTCTTGAATTTGGCCATCACTGGAATACCGTGACGCTTCCGTTAGGCGCGCAGGGACATTTACAGGTCAAGGGTTCAAGCAGCACGCTGACGCTATCAGGGCACCCTACGCTTCGTTAACCATCCGGAGCGCCCATGAAGCAGTTGTACGAGGATCTCTGGGTTTCAACCCCGGAGTTTCCGGCCAGTGAGCATGAGCCGGAACTGATGATGCATGGATTTTTGCTGCAGCATACGCGGGGAAACTTACTGATTTCCCGCGTCGAGAATCTGAACGACCATCAGGCGATTGAAGATTTGGGCGGGATTATCCGCCATTATCTGACCCATTCCCATGAAGCCGGGCCGGGTGCCCGTTTACTGCAAACGCGCTTTAACGCGGCCTTGTATTGTCATAACAAGGCGCTGGGCGCGATCAGCCCGTATGTCGAAGCTGACGACACCTTCAATCAGGCTGAGCTGCACTGTGGCAGCTTTCACGTGGTTCCCACGCCGGGCCATACGCCGGGCAGCACCAGCTATCTGTATGCCTCACCCTTTGGCAAAACCTATCTGTTTGTTGGCGACACCATCACCATGTCACACGATCGCTGGGTGACGGTGTTGGTGCCGGAAAGCAACGAAGCGGATTTGAAAAAGTCGATTGAGTTCTATCGGGCGCTGAGGCCCGACGTGGTGTTGATGGGCACCACCGCCGGACATCTGTCCTGGCAGGAAGTGACGATGCGCGAATGGCTGGCGTTGCTGGATGAGGCGGAGAGTTCGCCGCTGGATCTGCGCCAGCGGCTGCCTGACTAGCCGGCGATCAGGAGGCGACGTTGCCGGACGAATCGGTACGTTGCAGATCGACCGCGCTGTTTTCACGCTCGCTACTGCGGCTACAGGGCACCAGCTTTTGTACGCCGCTGTAGGAGAAGAAGGTGTCATCGTCTGAGGTGTTCACCACCATCTGATCGCCATTGCGGAACAGCACGATCGACACCTTTACCCCGTTATCCGTTTTGGAACGCTGATTACCCGCCGCAATCTGGAAATTATCGCCCGGCCACATAAGGGTGGTCAGGCCGTATTGCGCCTGGGTGACGGTCATCGTGGGGCGGCCTGGGCAGGTAATCTGAAATTCGGTGTTGAGTGGCGGCGTGTCGTTGTTAGCCTGTGCAGCAAAGGTGGCACAGACGAGCAAACATCCAGTGGCGATAGTGCGGAACATGGGCAGCGGTCTCCGGGCGATTCTCTCTGATTTCATTGACTATATGTCAGAAAGCCTACCACAGGACGCTACCCACGTTTGCCTTAAGTGTTACTAAATCCCCGGCAGAGATTAATTATTCAGCGAGTTCATCTCTTTGATTTGATCCTGATTCACCGCCTGCTGCTTACCATTTTCATCGGTATACATCACCATGCCGGTGGCTTTATCGACTTCAGGTTTCCCCTGGACCACCACGGTGCTGCCATCCTTCATCTGCAGAACATGGTCGCTGGAACAGCCTGCCAGCAGCAATCCGCCAGCGAGTAAGGTCAGTGCACAAGCTAATTTTTTCATTTTAGGTTTCCTTCATTGGATTCAACACTGTGCAGTGTAGCCTGGTGATTTTCGTTAATTTGATGAATGTTGCGGAGAATTCCGTTTGCTTCACAGATTGGCGGCGCGAGGCCATTTTTCAGTTTATTCCTGGAGGGCAAATTTTCATTGAAGGTTGCGGACATTAACTGTATTTTTATCCAGCATTTATAACCAGGATAACCCCATGTTTGTAGAACTGACTTACGATAAGCGCAACGTTGCCGGATTGCCCAATGCGCAGGAACTGATTCTGAACGAGCTGGAGAAGCGTATTCAGCGCGTTTTCCCGGCTGCCGAAGTGAAGGTAAAACCGATGCAGGCTAATGGCGTGAAAACCGATGCCAGTAAAAGTGACAAGTCGGTGATGCTGCGGATCATTGAAGAGATGTTCGATGAAGCCGATCAGTGGCTGGTGTCAGAAGAATTTTAAACGACGGTGGGCATTTTTCACACTGTGCGCGTCCACCGCTAAAGTTTTCACCCGCTGAGCCGAAGATGTTCCCAGGGCATAACGAATGGGAATGCGATGATGGCAGTACTTTATATTCCGTCACTGGTCAGTTTACTGGTGAACGCTGAAAAGCAAAAAGGCAGTGGGTTGACGCAGCAGGAAGTGGAACAAATTCGTGATAATGCCACCTGCATTTCCGTGCCGGACAACCTTGTCCGGGGGATGGATCCGTCACGAGGATACCGTGATATCGATCCTGCAAGATGCTGGGAGGCGTGGCGTGACTCTCGCTCTGCGGGTCTGGCACAGACGGCATAATACGCAGTCGCCGGACTATTTCGCCCGTTGAGCAATTTCCGCATACAACAATTCGTAGACTTTCGCGGCATGGGCCGCACTGTCGCGCAGCATTTGAATGGCATCTTCCAGCGTCTGCGGTTCGATATTGCCAACAATACGCCAGCCCAAAGCGATGTTTTTCGCTTCTTCCAGTCGGTTGGGGTTATCTTCGATTGAAGCAGCTTCTGACACAGAATTCTCCTGATTTGCGTTTTGGCCCTATTTTACGGATCAACACTCCGCCATCTCAACCCCCGATTTCTGCCGGAGTGTAAAAACGTCCGTTTTTTACGCTTTTTTGACCAAAAAGGCGTTTTATCCGCCCAAATCAGAAAAAATCACGGCAAAAAACAGATTAATCCTGGTGATGAATCAGCACTATTTCACCCTTTGCCACTGACTACCAGCCCTTTCGCAGGAAAAGTTCGCTTAAAATCCTCAGACGAAAAAAAACCGCCCTTAGCAGGCGGTTTTCGTTAGCAAGCTACTATTCAGCTGAAGTAAGGGAATTTACGATCTATCCCGTTAACGTTAAGGGTGATATACCCCACCGGGGCCGCGCTGACTGGGGATGCCGCCTCCGTTGTCGCTAAGGTCACGACCCCATTTTCATTGGCGCCGATGCCCGCCAGGCCGTTGTGGAAACTTAAGCGCGCGTTGGGCGTGACGGTGCCGACGGTGGTCAGATCGGTAACCTCCGACAGATCCGGTGTAAATAAGGAACACTCCCCGGCTTCAAACCGCGTTGGCCCGGTCGATCGCACGTTAAACATGGTGTCGCCACTGCCCGCTTTCAGCTTCACCCAGACCTCAACGATATTCTGATAGCTGCGCGCATACTTGACGTCAACCACCGCCGTGGTGCCGCGATGGAACATATCGGCCCACACTGAGCTGACGCAGCGCTGCAGATTCAGGTAGGTGACGCCCGAGGAGATGGTTTGCAGCGGGCTGGCCGCGGTGCCGGAAGGATTGGCCGTCGACTGTTTGCTGACCATCTCCAGCGTCCACTGCTGATTGGCTTTCGGGAAGACAAATTTGCCGATGCGATACCATTTATCGGTGTCCGATGTGTTACTGAGCTTATAGCCGCTGTACCAGCCGGCTTTCATCGATCCGGTCATGGTGGTGCCAAAGTTTTCATCACGACGCCAGCCGCTCTCATAGCCTGACAGCCAGCGATCGGAGGTATTGTCCAGATTGACCGTCGCACCGGCCTGCAGGCTGAGCTGACGCAGCAGCACCCGGCTGTTATTCAGCAGCAGCGGATTGGCGCAATCCTCGAGGCTCAGGGCATCGATAATCCACTGGCCGTTGCTTAAATCACCGGGGAAGCGGGTATGTTCAACCCAGACGTTGCGGATCAGCCCCTGGGTTAATCGCGGCATCTTCAGCGTGGCATCGCCATAACCGTACTGGAAGTTGGCATTCGACAGCTCAATGGCGGTCGAGTGATCCCAGACGCCGTTTGGCGAGTTTGACCAGCTGATGTCAAAGACCCGGGCATAGGTATTTTGCGAATAGATTTGATCGAATCGCGTGTCGAGGGTATCCAGCAGTTTCACCGCCGTGCCGCCGTTATACTGCACGCGGAAGCAGCGGATATTAACGAACTCCCCTTCGATGGTGGTGTTCTCAAAGAACGGCTGCACGTTGGACAGCATGTCCGCGGTGATCGCCCCGGTATTGCTGGCCGTATCCGCCGTGGCCTGGCCGTTCCAGCTGATGCCGCGAATGATGGTCCGGCGGGCATTCACCTTGAACACCGTGTTGATCGATTTGTCCGAGATAATCACCGTTCTGGGCGTGACGCCATACGGCGCATCGTCACCATACAGAGCAAAACACGGAATTTCGCTGGCGCTGAGGTCGACAGGCGAGATTAAAAACTTGCCTGCCGGGAAACGCACGCCAATATCTTTTGCATTAACATCATAGCCTTGCGACCAGCTAAACATCCGCTTAAAGGCGTCGGTATCGTCGGTGACGCCGTCACCTTTCGCACCAAAATGATACAAATTCACCTGTTCGGTGTCATTAATGATGCGCTTCCAGTAGAAGGTGCTGCCCTTCGCCATCGAGCCGCCGTCATCACTCAGCGTGGTGGTGCCGAGGAAGCCGACAAAGTCGCCGCCGCCATGAAAACTGGAATCCTTGTCGTAGTAGCGTTTGAGTGCCGCAATATCACCGGCTTTCGTTGGCGCAGTGGTTCGCAAATCAGCAAAGCAGTTTACTTCGATCATAAAGACCTCCGGATGGATGGTTACGTCCAGTGAGACGCCCGTGACGGGCAGGATTGAGATTGAGATGGAGATGGAGATGGAGATGGGACGTTACGTTGCAGGGTATTAGAGTGATGGCGGCCAGGCCGCCTGGAGATAAAAGGGATTCAGTGCCGGTAACGCTATTTTGTTACCAGCTTCTTGGCCAGCGCGACGATTTCGGCGTACTCATCGATGTTGTGCCCGACCGAGCTCAGCAACTCGCCGACTTTTCCAGCACCACGTCATTGGTGATTACCGTGACCTGGCGAGTTTGGGTATTGCTGCTTAACGGGCCGTTGCTCTCTTCGGGGATCGTGGTGGTATCAGTCATGATAATGTCCTCATTTTGCTTCGGGGTGCGGAGGCCGGACAGCAAACGCCATCCCGCCCCCAGTAGTTGCAGACGATTCATGTGTGTTCTCCGCAATCGAGTTTCTCTCGTTCAGTCGCTAACGGCCGCTGGCGGACAAACTGCGCCATCACCGCCATCGCCACCATAAATGCCCCAATCATGCCGAGGTAGTTGGGGGGAATAACGCTTTTGGCATCGGGCGGTAACAGCTGCCAGGCGCGCATCGCGGAATCAGGAAAGGATTGCACCCAGGCGCTGATCACCGATCCGGCTGAAGCCAGCCACACCGACCAGGTTTTGAACAGCAGCCTGGCATGATGCACAAACTCAACCGAGCTGTACTTGCGGATCGTTAACAGCAGCAGAATGGTCATCAGGATGGCGCAGAGATAGAGGGCGAATTTCATAGCAACCCCCGATAGCAGTCGTAGGTGCCGCTGCGCATCACCGCAGCATGACGTTTCGCCCGGGCCGGCGTCTGCCTGGCCCAGAGGCTGTTCAGCATGCCGTCCGCCGCAGAGGAAAAGTCGCCGCGTGACATCGCTTTCAGGCTCTCTTTGAATCCCGACAGCCCTTCCACACCCATTTGATAGGCCATGCTGAAGAGAATGTCGGCCCGCGCCTCATTGCACTGGCGAAGCGCATCGGCAAGCAGTGGGCGCTGCTTCAGCTCAAAAATTTTGCTCTCGACCAACATCTGCATCCCCAGCTCACCGACCGGCGCCGGCACTTTGAAGATATAGCTGGTCAGGGCCGCGCCTTTTGGACCGATTTTGATCCCTGCGGCCACGGTGGGATAGCCCAGGGTGTCTATAAAGGGAACGTCGCGATACCCTTCTTCATACTTTAGGATGGAAACTATCTGACTCATGGTAAATACTCCTCTTGACGCAAAAAATGAGTATCAGACAGCAAGGCTGGCTGAAAAATGCGTAGGAATCATTTTTCACCTGTGGAAAAATGATCGACAGGCAGGTTAATTGCGAGGTTTACAGGCACCTGTATCGGCGCGGCCAGATTGTGTAAAGAGCGTAACGGCTTCAGATGTTGCGTGGAGACGTTATTTAATGCGTTATACGCATATTAGTAGGCAGTATTTTATTGCGCAAGGCGATTTGTGTAAAACGCATAAAAAAGGTGTGAACGCTTAATGAAACCCGGAGAAAGAATCAGACAGCTTCGCAAAGCGAAGAAGATGACGCTAAACGCGTTAGCAATGCAGGTAGGAAGTGATGTCGGGAACCTGTCCAGACTGGAACGCGGGGTGCAGGGATACAGCGATGCGTTGCTACAAAAATTGGCGGATGCACTCGCAGTGCCGATTTCTGCGCTATTCTCATCAGGAGAGCTGAAGAATACTGGTGATTTATACAGTGTATCTTCGTTAACCGAAATGGGGAGAGATGATGTGTATCGTGTTGACGTCCTTGATGTTTCTGCCAGTGCGGGTGAAGGTTCACCGGCCAGAGAAGTGGTTCAGGTCATTAGATCTATTGAATATGTGCGGAAGGAAGCCAGCGTTATTTTTGGCAATAAACCTGAGGCCATTGTTAAATTGATAAACGTCCGGGGCGACAGCATGGAAGGAACCATTGAACCTGGCGATCTGATTTTTGTCGACGTCAGCGTCCCCTTCTTCGATGGTGATGGGATTTACGTTTTTGATTTCAATGGCGATATGTTCGTAAAACGCCTGCAAAAAGTGAAGTCAGAACTGTATGTCATTTCCGATAACCCCCGCTATAAAGAGTGGACGATTTCCGCTGAGGAGATGGCGATGCTGCATGTGGCCGGCCGGGTAATGCTCAGCCAGTCGCAACAGTTCCGCCGCCATGGCTAAGTCTCTGTGCAACCCGCTTCCGGCGGGTTTTGTTTCCTTCTCCGCTATTTAATGCGTTTGACGCATATAAAAACCCCTTCTAAGGTTAGTTTACCGATACTCTCCTTAACGAGGTGCACTGATGAACTCACGACAACGCCGGGCCCTACGCTATCGCGAGGCCTGCAAAAAACTGGATCGCCAGCTCACTCAAGCCCTGACCGGCAGTAACCGCCGGATTGATAAAGCCCTGACGCTGCCGCCAGGGGTGAAAGAGTGACGGTTAACCTATTTCTGTGGTCGCAGCACGGCAAAAATCAGCGCCACATTGCCTTTCGCCCGAAAGACGGCTGCGGCAAAAATCAGGTTAACCATCACCGACGCCCAGCTGGCATGGGCGTATGCATCAAAGAAATAGCGGAAAGGAATCGAGGCGTAGGACAGCACAATTAAGTAAGCCAGCCACGATGCCCACCATTGGTGGTGGGCGCCCGGTTTGCGAAACATCATGAGCCGCAGCGCAATGGCGGTGGCGGTGACGACGTTGGTGAGTACCAGAGGATCATTTGTTACCATGGAAACCTCCTTTAAGGCGTGCCAGCCAGCTGACCGGATCATGCTCACTGAATAAGGTTAAGGTTTTGATTGCCACGGCGGAGAGTAATATGGCTCCCAGCCCATCCAGCGGACGGTCGGTATAGCCCGATAACTGTTCCAGCTTGGCACCTGCCAGCCCTGAGCCAAACACCCCCACAATCCACGAGACAAGGAAATAGGCTGCACGCACAATCAGTCTGAGATCGACGGCGCTGGCAACATAATAAACAGCCCCCGCAAAGGCACCGAATAACACCCCATAATTGATGCCGGCCATCGGACCGGACAACAATGAACCTGCTGAAGATGCCGCGCCTGCGCTAACGGCGAGTAAGTTCCCGACCATAATGCCCCCTTTTGCTACAGCGTCTTCTCAAGGATTTGAGCAACAAAAAACCCCGGCCGGGGCCAGGGTTCCAAAAATTCGTTTGTCTGCGCTGTTGCTGCTGATAGTAATACCTTAGATCGCTTAATGCGTACGCGTGAGCACTTTAATTCATTATTTTTTGGCGCTGATTATGCCGTTGTTTTCCCTCAACTCCGGCGAATTCACCGCGCGCGATGCGACAACTTCAAGGCTATGAACTAGCCTTTAACAGCCCGACCTGCCACAGGTAATGTTATTCCCAATCAATCAGTTAATTGTGTGAGGAGTGAAATAATGTCATCAGGTAGCTATCTAAAACTTAAAGATGGGACAAGCCTTTACTATAAAGACTGGGGCAAAGGCCAGCCGATAGTGTTCAGCCACGGCTGGCCTTTGTCCGGGGATGCGTTTGAAGATCAGATGTTTTTCCTGGCTTCGCACGGTTATCGGGTGATCGCCCATGACCGTCGGGGACACGGCCGCTCTTCCCAACCCTGGGACGGCAACAATATGGACCAATACGCTGACGATTTGGCTGAACTGACCGCCGCGCTGGATTTACAGGATGCGGTGCATATCGGCCACTCTACCGGCGGAGGCGAAGTGGCCCGCTATATCGGCCGTCACGGCATCTCACGTGTGGCAAAAGCGGCACTGATTGGTGCGGTACCGCCGATTATGGTTAAGACCGATTTTAACCCGGACGGTTTACCCAAAACGGTGTTCGACGGGATCCGCGAGGGCTTGCTGAAGGATCGATCCTCACTGTTTAAGGACTTCCCCACTGCCTTTTATGGTTTTAACCGCGACTCTGCGCAGTCCTCACAGGGATTGCGCGACAGCTTCTGGCTGCAGGGAATGCAGGGATCGCTTAAATCGTTATATGACTGTGTGGCGGCCTTCTCCGAAACGGATCAACGGGAAGACCTGAAGAAGATGACCATCCCAACGCTGGTGCTATACGGCGACGACGATCAGATTGTGCCGCCGAAGTCGTCCAGTGAAGCGGCCATCAAGCTTTTGCCAAACCCAACGGTAAAAGTCTATCCGGGTGCGCCGCACGGATTGTGCAGTACCCATAAAGATCAGGTGAATGAGGATTTGCTCAACTTTATTAAAAGCTGATTGCGCCTGCGGGGCGGGATGCCCCCTTTTTGCCGTGCAGATCGCGGCGATAGACTTCACCCCCTGCCTTCTGCTAGTTTTTAAACCATGCACCCTGATTCCTCTACCACCCAGATGATGATTATTACACCCGTAACTCCGGTGGGATAACGTTCGTCTTTCAGTCGACACCCGCCAGATAAGGCGGGCGCCTTGTCTGGTTTCATACAGCGAGGTTAAAAATGTCTACCGGTTCCCTTCCAAACGCTTCCTCTCCCACCCTGCATTTGCTGTGCGGGAAAATTGCTTCCGGCAAATCGACTCTGGCGAGTCAACTGGCTGAGGCGCCCGCTACGCTACTCATTTCTGAAGATCGTTGGCTGGCGGCGTTGTACCGCGATGAAATGAACAGCGTGGCAGATTATGTCCGCTGTTCGGCTAAGCTGCGTGCGGCGATGACACCCCATCTGATCGCGCTGCTGGAATCGGGCCTTTCCGTGGTGCTGGATTTCCCGGCCAATACGCTGTCGCTACGCAAATGGATGCGGGAAATTGCCGATTCAGCCTCTGTACTACCGCAACTGCATTACCTCGATGTCGCTGACAGCCGCTGTAAGGCCCGTCTGCAGGCCAGAAACGCCGGCGGAAACCATGACTTTGCCGCAACCGACGCGCAGTTCGAGCTGATTAGCCGCTACTTTGAAGCGCCGCAGGCTGAAGAAGGGTTTGAGGTGATAGTGCATTCGTCTGAAGATGAAGGAGAAGAGTAATGGCCGTCAGACTCGCTGCTGTTGAAGAGGTTGAACAGTTGTGGAATATACGTAATCAAGCACTGCGCGCCGGATGTAAGGATGTCTATTCTGCCGAAGCATTACGGGCCTGGACACCAGAACAGATGCCAGAAGGATATCGTCAGGCGGTGCTCAACAACCCCTTCTTTGTCATCGATGATCCTACGAAGAGCTTCCCCGTGGCGACCGGCTTTCTGGACCTGGCAGAAAACAGCATCGAAGCCATCTTCACCCTGCCGGCGTATTGGGGAAAAGGTTATGCAGCGGAGATCGTCACCGCCTTAAAGCAGGAGGCCATAAAGCGTGGCATCAGGAAATTGACGCTCTCTTCCACACCAAACGCCCTGAGCTTCTATCAAAAACAGGGATTCACATTAGTTAAAGAAACCGTCTATCACTCGGCCAGCGCGGGCGCTCTGCCCTGCATTGATATGGTGATCAACATATGATGCCTTTAGGGAAATATCGTCAGTTTGACCTTAATGAACCCTTTGTGGCGACGCTGGGAGGATTTACCCCGCTCCTTTCTGTGGACGAAAAAAAAGGAGCCCTAAGGCTCCTCTTATCGCAGCAAACACACTTACATGTGTTTGATCATTGCGTCACCAAACTCTGAAGATTTCAGCAGCTTAGCGCCATCCATCAGACGCTCAAAGTCATAGGTCACGGTTTTGGCAGCGATTGCGCCTTCCATGCCTTTAACGATCAGGTCTGCGGCTTCGAACCATTCCATGTGACGCAGCATCATTTCTGCGGACAGGATCACTGAACCTGGGTTCACTTTATCCTGACCAGCGTACTTAGGTGCGGTGCCGTGGGTCGCTTCGAACAGTGCACACTCGTCACCGATGTTTGCACCAGGCGCAATACCGATACCGCCAACCTGCGCCGCCAGGGCGTCGGAGATGTAGTCACCGTTCAGGTTCATACAGGCAATAACGTCATACTCAGCCGGACGCAGCAGGATCTGCTGCAGGAACGCATCGGCGATAACGTCTTTTACAACGATCTCTTTGCCAGTGTTCGGATTCTTGATCTTCATCCCCGGGCCGCCGTCGATCAGCTCACCGCCGAACTCTTCCTTCACCAGCTGATAGCCCCAATCCTTGAAGGCACCTTCGGTGAACTTCATGATGTTGCCTTTGTGAACCAGCGTCAGCGAGTCACGATCGTTGGTGATTGCGTACTCGATGGCAGCGCGAACAAGGCGTTTGGTGCCTTCTTCTGAACACGGCTTAACGCCGATACCGCACTGCTCTGGGAAGCGAATTTTCTTCACGCCCATTTCATCACGCAGGAACTTGATCACTTTATCCGCTTCTGCAGAACCGGCTTTCCACTCGATACCCGCATAGATATCTTCGGAGTTCTCACGGAAGATGACCATATCGGTCTCTTCTGGACGCTTAACCGGGCTTGGTGTGCCGGTGTAATAACGCACCGGACGCAGGCAGATGTAGAGATCAAGCTGCTGGCGCAGAGCCACGTTCAGGGAACGAATACCGCCGCCGACTGGGGTGGTCAGTGGGCCTTTGATCGCCACGCGGTACTCTTTGATCAGGTCCAGCGTCTCTTCTGGCAACCAAACGTCCGGGCCGTAGAGCTCTACCGATTTTTCACCGGTGTAAATTTCCATCCAGGAAATTTTACGCTCACCGTTATAAGCTTTCTGCACAGCGGCATCGACAACTTTGATCATCACTGGAGAAACGTCCACACCGATACCGTCACCTTCAATGAAAGGGATGATAGGGTTGTTAGGTACGTTCAGTTTTCCATTCGCCAGGGTGATTTTCTGACCTTCCGCCGGAACAACTACTTTGCTTTCCATTAACCTCTCCTTCGAGCGCTTTTTTTGTTAATGATTTGTAAGATGCGCGTCAATACTACTTGAATATTCACGTCGCGCCAATCATCTCCGGATTGCGGTATAATGCGCTCATGGTTTTAAAGTGCAAAGCATATGCGAAAATCTTCCGTTAAGAATCACCGCGTTAAACGATTCAGCCCGTCCTCTAGCGCCCGTCAGGTCGATAAAGGTCCACGCCGTGTCATTATTTTTAACAAACCTTTTGATGTGCTGCCCCAGTTCAGCGATGAAGCGGGACGAAGTACGTTGAAGGATTTCATCCCGGTGGCCGGTGTTTACGCCGCAGGACGCCTGGACCGCGACAGCGAAGGGCTGATGGTGCTGACCAACGACGGCGCGCTGCAGGCCACGCTGACTCAGCCCGGAAAACGCACCGGGAAAATTTACTATGTTCAGGTGGAAGGCATCCCCGATATCAGCCATATTCAGGCGCTGCGGGATGGCGTTAATCTGAAAGATGGCCCGACCCTGCCCGCCGGCGCAGAGTTAGTGGCCGAACCGGAGTGGTTATGGCCGCGTAATCCACCGATCCGCGAGCGAAAAGCCATTCCCACCAGTTGGTTAAAGATCACCTTATACGAAGGGCGTAATCGCCAGGTCAGAAGG
The DNA here is from genome assembly GCF_004551645.1 of Erwinia sp. QL-Z3. Classification (NCBI taxonomy): domain Bacteria; kingdom Pseudomonadati; phylum Pseudomonadota; class Gammaproteobacteria; order Enterobacterales; family Erwiniaceae; genus Erwinia; species Erwinia sp. QL-Z3. The sequence goes on along the minus strand of NZ_CP037950.1, from coordinate 3,260,334 downwards.
ATGACCGCGCAGATTGGCTTCCCTACCCTGCGCTTGATTCGTTTTGCGATGGGCACGCAGCTGCTGCAGGATTTACCGCCGGGCGAATGGCGAGACGTCACCGCCGAATTTCCTCTTTGAGCCACTTAAGCCATTACCAGCAAGGAGTCAGCCATGTTCAAACCCCACGTCACCGTGGCCACCGTTGTGCAAGCCGAAGGGCAATTTTTAGTGGTGGAAGAGATGGTAAGAGGACGCGCGACCTGGAATCAGCCTGCCGGTCATCTGGAAGCTAACGAAACCCTGCTGCAGGCCGCGGTGCGCGAGCTGTATGAAGAGACGGGGCTGGAAGGCGTTCCGCAGGCGTTTTTGCGCCTGCATCAATGGATCGCGCCGGATAATACGCCGTTTTTACGCTTTCTGTTCGCGCTGGATTTACCGAACGTGCTGCCGACTTACCCGCAGGATCGTGATATCGATCGCTGCTGGTGGCTGCCACCGGACGAGATCCTCAACGCGAAAAAGCTCCGTTCTCCGCTGGTTGCGGAAAGTATCCGGATTTATCAGCAAGGGCCGCGCTATCCACTGGAGGTGCTAAGCGCGTTTCAGTGGCCATTTAGCGAGGATGCGCCCGCGGCAGACGCGTGGTAGAATATGCCGCAATTTTACAGGGCAGCCTTTAACTGCCACTAAAGTCGGGTATTTCTCATGTCTCTAAGCCAGAAAAAAGTGATCGTCGGTATGTCCGGCGGTGTTGACTCCTCGGTTTCCGCCTGGTTACTGCAACAGCAGGGCTATCAGGTTGAAGGCCTGTTTATGAAAAACTGGGAAGAGGACGACGGTGAGGAATACTGTACCGCCGCGGAAGATTTGGCCGATGCGCAGGCGGTCTGCGACAAATTAGGTATCTACCTGCATACGGTAAACTTTGCTGCCGAGTACTGGGATAACGTCTTTGAGCACTTCCTGGAAGAGTACAAAGCCGGACGCACGCCTAACCCGGATATTCTCTGCAACAAAGAGATCAAATTCAAAGCCTTCCTCGAGTTTGCCGCCGAAGATTTGGGCGCCGACTTTATCGCCACCGGTCACTATGTTCGTCGCCAGGATGTCGATGGCAAAAGCCGTCTGCTGCGCGGCCTGGACGACAACAAAGACCAGAGCTACTTCCTCTACACCCTTGGCCACGAGCAGATCGCGCAGAGCCTGTTCCCGGTTGGCGAACTGGCTAAACCGGAAGTGCGCCGCCTTGCCGAAGAGCTTGAGCTGATCACCGCGAAGAAAAAAGATTCGACCGGCATCTGCTTTATCGGCGAGCGCAAATTCCGTGACTTCCTGGGCCGCTACTTACCGGCTCAGCCAGGTCCGATTTTAAATGCCGAAGGAGAAGTGGTCGGTGAACATCAGGGCCTGATGTACCATACGTTGGGACAGCGTAAAGGTTTGGGTATTGGCGGCACCAAAGCCGGCAGCGAAGAACCCTGGTACGTGGTCGATAAAGATGTCGCCAATAACATCCTGGTGGTGGCACAGGGCCATGAACATCCGCGCCTGATGTCTGTTGGCCTGGTGGCACAACAGCTGCACTGGGTGGACCGCGAAATCCTCACGGCGCCGTTGCGTTGCACGGTCAAAACCCGTTACCGCCAGGCCGATATTCCTTGCACCGTGACGCCATTAGGCGAAGATCGGATTGAAGTCCGCTTCGACGAGCCGGTTGCCGCTGTCACACCGGGCCAGTCTGCGGTGTTTTACCTTGATGAAATCTGCCTGGGTGGTGGGATTATCGAAGCACGCATGCCGCTGCTTTAAGCGCACGCTGCCCCTGAAAATGATAACAGCATACTGGCGTAACCCCTGAACAAGGGGATTTACAGGAGTTACCGTGGCGAAGAATTATTACGATATTACGCTGGCCCTCGCGGGCATCTGCCAGTCTGCTCATCTGGTCCAGCAACTGGCGCATCAGGGCCATTGTCCGGCAGAGCCGCTGAAAACCTCGCTGCAAAGCGTGGTCGATCTTAACCCGGCATCAACGCTGGCGATTTATGGCAATGATGAAGCGAATCTGCGCTTCGGTCTTGAGTCGCTACTGGCGGTGTTAAACAGCAGCAGCCGCCACGGTGCCGGTGCCGAACTGACCCGCTATACGCTGAGTATGATGGTCCTGGAGCGTAAGCTCAGCGCCAATAAGAGCGCGCTGAACGACCTTTCTCAGCGCGTCAGCCAGTTAGATCGCCAGCTGGCGCACTATGATTTAGATTCCGACACGCTGCTGAGCGCCATGGCGGCCATCTATGTCGATGTGATTAGCCCGCTCGGTCCACGCATTCAGGTTACCGGCTCGCCCGCCGTGTTGCAGAATGCGCAGATCCAGAGCAAAGTCCGCGCCACCCTGCTTGCCGGTATCCGTTCTGCGGTACTCTGGCACCAGGTCGGCGGCGGTCGCCTGCAGTTAATGTTTTCACGCAATCGCCTCGCCGCTGAGGCGAAGCAAATGCTGTCCCGTATGCCCGAGTCTTCACTCTAATTTGTTAACCGATCCAGGAGTTGCACTGATGGAATTATCCTCTCTGACTGCCGTCTCACCCGTTGATGGCCGTTATGGCGACAAAATCACCCCGTTACGTGGCATTTTCAGCGAATTTGGCCTGCTGAAATTCCGCGTGGAAGTGGAAGTTCGCTGGTTACAGAAACTGGCCGACTGCGCAGAGATCAAGGAAGTTCCTGCATTTGATGCCGACGCAAACGCTTTCCTCGATGCGATTGTCAGCAATTTTAGCGTGGAAGATGCAGCGCGCATCAAAACCATCGAACGCACCACCAACCATGATGTGAAAGCGGTTGAGTACTTCCTGAAAGAGAAGGTGGAGCCAAACGCCGCGCTGCATGCGGTTTCTGAATTCATCCCCTTCGCCTGTACCTCTGAAGACATCAACAACCTGTCTCACGCACTGATGCTGGAAACCGCACGCCGTGAAGTGATCGTGCCTTACTGGACCCAGATCATCTCCGCCGTGAAAGATTTGGCCGTGCAATACCGCGATATTCCTCTGCTTTCCCGTACCCACGGTCAGCCGGCCACGCCGTCTACGCTGGGTAAAGAGATGGCGAACGTGGCATACCGTTTCGAGCGTCAGCTTCGTCAGCTGGAACGCATTGAAATGCTGGGTAAAATCAACGGCGCTGTCGGTAACTACAATGCACACATCGCTGCTTACCCGGAAGTGGACTGGCATGAACTGAGTGAAAGCTTTGTCACCGGTCTGGGCATCACCTGGAACCCGTACACCACGCAGATCGAGCCGCACGACTACATTGCCGAGCTGTTTGACTGCATGGCGCGCTTCAACACCATCCTGATCGACTTCGATCGTGATGTCTGGGGTTATATCGCCCTGAACCATTTCAAGCAGAAAACCATCGCTGGCGAAATCGGTTCTTCCACCATGCCGCATAAAGTTAACCCGATTGACTTCGAAAACTCAGAAGGCAACCTGGGTCTGGCCAATGCCATGATGCAACACCTGGCAAGCAAACTGCCAGTTTCACGCTGGCAGCGCGACCTGACTGACTCCACCGTGCTGCGTAACCTTGGCGTGGGTGTCGGCTATGCGGTGATCGCTTATCAGTCAACGCTGAAAGGCATCTCTAAGCTGGAAGTGAACCGTGACCGACTGCTGGACGAGCTGGATCACAACTGGGAAGTGCTGGCCGAGCCAATTCAGACCGTGATGCGCCGTTACGGCATTGAAAAGCCGTATGAAAAGCTGAAAGAGCTGACCCGTGGCAAGCGTGTGGAGGCCGATGGCATGAAAGCGTTTATCGATAGCCTGGCGCTGCCGGAAGAAGAGAAAACCCGCCTGAAACTGATGACCCCGGCTAACTACATCGGCCGTGCGATTCAGATGGTCGACGACCTGAAGTAATACTGCCTCGCGGGCCGGCGCTAGTCGGCCCGCGTTAACCTGCTGTTTATCTGCTTTCACCTATACTCTGCAAAGACTTATAACAAGGCTCTGGGGCCGTAACACTGTCAGACAGAAAGGATAAATTATGCGCGTACTGGTTGTGGAAGATAATCAACTGCTTCGTCACCATCTCGCCGTACAGTTGCGGGATATGGGCCATCAGGTTGATGCCGCTGAAGATGCGAAAGAAGCCGACTATTTCCTCAACGAACACACGCCTGATATCACTCTGGTTGACTTAGGCCTGCCCGATGAAGATGGCATGGCGCTGATCCGCCGCTGGCGCAGCGAGGATGTTAAGCAACCGATTCTGGTGCTGACCGCGCGTGAAGGCTGGCAGGCAAAGGTAGAAGCGCTGGAAGCCGGTGCCGATGACTACGTCACCAAACCTTTCCATATTGAAGAAGTGGTTGCCCGCATGCAGGCGCTGATGCGCCGTAACAGCGGTCTGGCCTCACAAATTATTTCGTTAGCGCCTTTCCAGGTCGACCTCTCACGCCGTGAGCTGACCATTAACGACACTCAAATCAAGCTGACCGCGTTTGAATACACCATCATTGAAACGCTGATCCGCAATGCAGGCAAAGTGGTCAGCAAAGATTCGCTGATGCTGCAGCTTTATCCGGATGCTGAACTGCGTGAAAGCCATACCATCGATGTCCTGATGGGCCGTCTGCGCAAGAAAATGCAGGCTGAACATCCGCTGGATGTGATCACCACCGTGCGCGGTCAGGGCTACAGGTTCGATTTGTAAACAGATGCCAGACATACGCCCGAAAACACCCTTCTCTCTCCGCGCCCGCTTCCTGGTGGCTACTGCTGCCGTGGTGCTGATCCTGTCACTTTCCTACGGGATGGTGGCGGTGGTCGGCTACGTGATGAGCTTCGATAAGAATACCTACCGGGTGATGCGCGGTGAAAGTAACCTGTTCTTCACCCTTGCGCAGTGGCAGGACGGTAAATTAACCATCGCCCAGCCAGAGCGGGTATCGTTGAATTTCCCGACGCTGGTGTATATCTATAACGAGAAAGGCAAGCTGCTGTGGCAACTGCGCGACGTGCCGGAAATCCGCAATAAGATTAAGCGCGAATGGCTGAAAAGTTCGGATTTCTACGAGATCGATACCAATAACAGCACCAGCCGGGAAGCGTTGGGAAATAATACCGAAGCGCAGAATAAACTGACCGCTTACGACGATGACAATAACGACACCTTCACCCACTCGGTGGCCGTTAACCGTTATGATGCCACGCCGAACCTGCCTGCGCTGACCATTGTCGTGGTCGATACCATTCCGCAGGAGTTGCAGCATTCAGACGTGGTCTGGTCATGGTTCAGTTATGTGCTGTTGGTTAACCTGCTGCTGGTGATCCCCCTGTTATGGCTGGCCGCGCACTGGAGTCTGCGCCCGATTGGCACGCTGGCGGCGCAGATTCGCGAGCTGGAAGGTGGCACGCGCGACACGCTGGATCCCCGGCCGCCGCAGGAATTAAAAAGCCTGGTGCGCAACCCCAACCTGCTGTTGGATAACGAGCGTCAGCGTTATACCCGCTATCGCACCACGCTCAGTGATTTAACCCACAGTCTGAAAACCCCGTTGGCGGTGCTGCAAACCACCTTGCGCTCGCTGCGTGGCGGTCAGAATCTGTCGATTGAGCAGGCCGAGCCGATTATGCTTGAGCAGATCAGTCGTATTTCACAACAGATTGGTTATTACCTGCACCGCGCCAGTATGCAGGCCGATCACAACGTGCTGAAGCGCGAACTGCATTCGGTTCCGGCGCTGCTGGACAGCCTGTGCTCGGCGCTGAATAAGGTTTATCAGCGTAAAGGCGTAGTGCTTACCTTGGATATCTCCCCTGAACTGACCTTTGTTGGCGAACATAACGATTTGATGGAAGTGATGGGCAACGTGCTGGATAACGCCTGCAAATATTGCCTGGAATTTGTCGAAATCAGCGTGCGTCAGACCGACGAAGAGCTGCATCTTATCGTTGAGGATGACGGTCCGGGCATCCCTGAAAGCAAACGGGACATGATCTTTATTCGCGGACAGCGAGCCGACACCCTGCGTCCAGGCCAGGGGCTGGGTTTAGCGGTGGCGAGAGATATTCTTGAGCAGTATGCCGGTGACATTGTCGCCTCCACCAGCGAGCTGGGTGGCGCGCGGATGGAAGTGATTTTCCGGCGTCAGGAAGTCTTACACACCGACGAATAGTGACGACCGCCGCTTCCCTGAGCAGTGCCGAGCAAATGGGTTACCCCGACCCCGCCCGGCACTGTTATAATCGATTAAATTCAGCGTTTCAGGAACTCCCTTCATGGATTATCAACTCGATCTCAACTGCGCAGATTTTATTCAGCGTTACTGGCAGAAACGTCCGGTAGTGCTTAAGCGTGGCTTTAAAAATTTCGTTGACCCAATCTCCCCGGACGAACTGGCCGGGCTGGCGATGGAAAACGAAGTCGACAGCCGTCTGGTCAGCCATCAGGACGGAAAATGGCAGGTCAGCCACGGCCCGTTTGAGAGTTTTGATCACCTTGGTGAGAACAACTGGTCGCTGCTGGTGCAGGCGGTGGATCACTGGCACGAGCCTTCAGCCGCGCTGATGCGCCCGTTCAGTTTCCTGCCTGACTGGCGTACCGACGATCTGATGATCTCCTTCTCGGTCCCTGGCGGCGGTGTGGGTCCCCACTTCGATCAGTACGACGTGTTTATTATTCAGGGCACCGGCCGCCGTCGCTGGCGCGTGGGCGATAAGGTGCCGTTAAAACAGCATTGCCCGCACCCTGACCTGCTGCAGGTTGAGCCGTTCGACGCGATCATTGATGAAGAAATGGAGCCCGGCGACATTCTGTATATTCCGCCAGGATTCCCGCATGAAGGCTACTCGCTGGAAAACGCCATCAACTACTCTGTTGGCTTCCGTGCGCCGAGCGGACGTGAACTGATCAGCGGCTTCGCTGACTATGCTATCGCCCGTGAGTTGGGCAGCCACCGCTTCAGCGATCCGGATGTGCCGGCACGTGAACACAAAGCTGAGATCCTGCCCGAAGAACTGGAAGGCATCCGCGCGATGATGATCGACGTGATCAACCAGCCGGAGCAATTCAACCAGTGGTTCGGTGAGTTTATTTCGCAATCGCGCCATGAGCTGGATGTGGCACCGCCAGAACCGCCGTATCAGCCAGATGAGATTTACGATGCGCTGCAACAGGGTGATAAGTTATCCCGCCTTGGCGGTCTGCGCGTGCTGACCATCGGCTCTGCGGTGTTTGTGAACGGCGAGCAGATGGAATCTCCTCATCATGCAGCCCTGACCGCCATTGCTAACCTGCATCAGCTTGGCGCAGAGGACCTGGCCGAAGCGCTGGACGATCCGTCGTTCCTCGCCCAGCTGGCGGCGCTGGTCAACAGCGGTTACTGGTATTTCAGCGACGAAGAATAGTAGACAGCCCAGAATCTCAGGGCGTCTCAAAGACAAAAAGGCCGATCTCGCATCGGCCTTTTTTATTTTTATTTCGCTTTTTCTGCCGTTAGCGCCGCGATGCGCATAATGACCGTCACCGCTTTTTCCATATTATCCAGCGAGGCAAACTCGTGCTTGCCGTGATAGTTATAGCCGCCGGTAAACAGGTTCGGGCACGGTAATCCCATAAAGGATAACGCCGCGCCATCGGTGCCGCCGCGGATCGGCTTCACGTCCGGTTCGATATCGCACTCGCGCATCGCCTGCAGCGCCAGTTCGACAATATGTGGATGGGCCTCAACCTTCTCGCGCATATTGAAGTAGCTATCATCAATTTGAACGTCTATGCGGCAACCCGCCTGCAGATTTTTGCTTTGCGTTGCCGCAAGATCCCTTATCAACTGCTTACGTGCGGTGAAGCTTTCAAAATCAAAATCACGGATGATGTAGTGCAGCTCGGCTTTATCCCCGCTGCCCTTGATGTTGTGCAGATGGTAAAAACCTTCATAGCCCGACGTGTGTTCCGGCACTTCTTTTTCCGGCATCGCCGCATGGAAGCGCATCGCCAAATCCAGCGCATTCACCATCACGTTTTTAGCGGTGCCGGGATGAACGTTATTGCCGGTAATTTTTACCGTGGCGGAAGCCGCGTTAAAGTTCTCAAATTCGAACTCGCCCATTCCGCCGCCATCCACGGTGTAACCCCATTCCGCGCCAAAGGCCGCTACATCAAAACAGCTGGTGCCTTTACCGATCTCTTCGTCTGGCGTAAAGGCCACGCGGATTTTACCGTGCGGAATATTCCCGGCTTTCAGCCGCGCCAGCGCCGTCATAATTTCGGCAACGCCGGCTTTGTCATCAGCGCCTAACAGGGTTTTACCGTCGGTGGTGATCAGCGTATGGCCAATCAGGCTGTGCAATACCGGGAACATCACGGGCGACAGAATTTCATCGCCGATGCCGAGGGCAATATCGCCGCCGCGATAATTTTCGACGATTTGCGGATTAACGTGTTTCGCGGTGAAGTCCGGCGAGGTGTCCATATGCGAAATAAAGCCAATCGTCGGCACGTCCCAGTCGACATTCGCGGGGAGCGTCGCCATCACAATGCCGTGATCGCTGAGCGTAATGTCGCTGAGCCCCAGGCTTGTCAGCTCCGCCTGCAGCACACGCGCCAGCTGCCACTGTCCTTCGGTACTCGGCACCTGACGTGCGGCGCCTTTCGATTGCGTGTCATAAGAAACATAGTTTAAGAAGCGATCGAGTAAGTTATTCATCTGCCGTCCCTCTGAATGCGAATGCGTAGTATGTGAAACCTCACCCATCAGAATATTGCTCCATGTCACTACTGCAGCAAGTTACCCGGCTGTTGTTGCCTTCTGACGGTATTTTAGTGGGTTTTGGGATAGTGGATCAGGCTTTGGAAGTGAACCACCCGATCGGTTTCATTGCGATAGCTGTGCGGACAGTCGGCCTGGAAGCGTAACCCTTCCCCGGTCTGCAAACTGTGCCAGCGATCGTTAACCTGCAGCGCTAGCCTGCCGCTGAGCACGATCACATGTTCAATCACCCCGTGGTCATGGGCCGAAGAGTCGCTGGACGCGCCCGCCGCCAGCTCGACGGCCAACATATCAAATCCCAACTGCGGATCGAAAGGAAACACCGGTGTGACCTGCATATTGCCGCTGTGTTGCTGCCAGCTGGCAATGGAGCCACTGCGTTGCACCTCTGCTGAAGATGGCGGCGTGGTGGCGGTGATAAAAAGTGAAAAAGGGACGTTAAAGCCGGTGGCGATTTTCCACAGCGTGGCCACTGTCGGGCTGGATTCGCCGCGCTCTATCTGCCCGAGCATGGCTTTACTGACGCCAGTCTGCTCCGCCGCCATCGTCAGGCTCCATTCGCGCGACGTTCGCAGTGATTTCAACGTGTGTCCAAGGTCGGGTTCCATCATTCCTCCAGTCAGTCCGGGGCTCAGTATAGCGGTTGTACGTTATAACGCACAGTGGTAGCGTGTGCGTTATAACGTACAAACAGGAACCTGCCATGCGCCCGCCGTTTTCCTTTCAGCATCTGACCTTCCCGGCCGTCGTGGCCGGTTTTGTTGCCGTTCTGGTGGGCTATACCAGTTCAGCGGCGATCATTTTTCAGGCCGCCGGTGCCGCCGGTGCCTCTGAGCTGCAAATCGGTGGCTGGCTAAGTATGCTCGGCCTGGCGATGGGCGTGACGTCACTGGGACTGTCGCTTTACTACCGCGCGCCGATTCTGACCGCCTGGTCAACGCCCGGCGCGGCGCTGCTGGTGACCAGTCTGCCAGGCACGCCGATTGCGCAAGCGATTGGCATCTTCATATTCGCTTCAGGGCTGATTTTCCTGTGCGGCGTGACCGGTCTGTTTGCGCGGCTGATGAACTATATCCCGCAGGCGATTTCTGCCGCGATGCTCGCCGGGATCCTGCTGCGGTTTGGTCTGGATGCCTTTGGCGCGCTGAAGCTTAACTTTCCGCTGACCGCCAGCATGTGTCTGGCGTACCTGCTGGCAAAGCGCTATCTGCCCCGCTATGCCATCGTGCTGACGCTGGTCGCCGGCCTGCTGATCGCCGGGTTCAGCGGTGAGATCCCCTTCTCCCATCAGCCGTTGCGCTTTGCCCTGCCGCAATTTATTGCCCCAGAGTTTAGCCTCTCAACGCTGCTCGGCATTGGCATCCCGTTTTTTGTGGTGACCATGGCGTCACAGAATGCGCCGGGCATTGCCACCCTCAAAGCCGCCGGTTACCAGGTACCCATTTCCCCGTTGATGAGTTGGACCGGCCTGGCCTCGCTGCTTCTGGCACCTTTTGGCGGATTCTCGGTGTGTATTGCCGCGATCACCGCCGCGATTTGTATGGGGCCTGATGTGCATCCCGATCCTCAGCGGCGATACTGGGGTGCGGCCTGCGCCGGCTTTTTCTACCTGCTGGCAGGATTATTTGGCGCCGCGATTGGACAGTTATTCAGCGCCCTGCCGCCGGCATTGATCCACACCATCGCCGGACTGGCGCTGCTGGGGACCATCGCTGGCAGTTTGCAACGCGCCCTTGCCGACGAGAAACAGCGGGAAGCGGCGGTGATCGCTTTCCTGATCACCGCGTCCGGGCTGAGTTTGCTTGGTGTCGGAGCCGCGTTCTGGGGCCTGGTGGGTGGCGTGATCACCCATCTGATCCTTTCTCTGCCGAAGAAAAAGCCCGTTGAGGTATAGTAGTTATCCCCGAGCGAGTGGTGGCAGCACGATGAAAAAGAAAGACTTTGTGACTCAGGATTTGCTGAGCAAAATCTATCAGCAACACGATCCGGCGCAGCGTAAGCTGCCGCCAGAGCGACAGCTGGCGGAAGAGTATGGCGTGTCGCGCTTTACCATCCGCCAGGCGCTGGAGAAGCTGGTGAGCATTGGCGTAGTCAATGTGGTGCAGGGATCGGGCATCTACATCAGCGAGCGCGCCCGCACCAATCCCCTGGTCTATAACTCGATCACCGAAAAGCGTTTCGACCAGATTGGCTTTAAGCTGATCAGCCTGCATAAAAAGCTGCCGGATAAGGACGAACGTCAGGTGTTTGGCCTGGCGGCAGACGCGTGGATTTGGCGGTTTTGCCGGGTACGTTACGTGGATAATGTGCGCACGCAGATTGAGGTTTCGAAACTGCCGGTAGCCGATTTTCCGGATCTCAACCAGCACATTATTGAGAGTTCACTGCAAAAATACGTTTTGAGTCGCGGGTTCCGCATTTCGCATCTGCTGACCAGTTATCAGGCGATTGCGGTCAATAAAGAGCAGGCGGCGTTGCTTGCCTGCAAAAAAGGCATTCCGGCGATGCAGATCAACAGCCGGGGAATTCTGGAAGGCGGCCGCGTATTTGAGATCAGCGAGGTGGTGGATATCCATTACCACTGCACCTACGTCATCCCGTTCAATCACGACAGCCTGACCTTCCGCCAGTCTTCGGGTTAAGGCGTATGCATGGCGCCATTGGGTAAGCGGCTCTGCGTCCATTCATGCGCGCGATACGCTACCGGAAACGCTTCTGCGGCCTGTTGTTCAAAGCCCACCCCAATGCCCGGCCGGTCAATCGGATAGAGATAGCCCTGCTCCGCCTGTGCTGCCTGTGGGAAGACTTTCAGCGTATTGGCACCATACGGATTGAATTCCTGAATCGCGGCGTTATGCAGGTGGATATTCAGATGGGTATTCACCGCCGCGCCAATTGGCGTCATATCCGGCGGCCCATGCCAGGCCAGTCGTACGCCAAATGCCTGACAGAGCACCGCCAGCTTCAGCGCCGGGGTGATTCCGCCCAGTTGAGAGACGTGGCAGCGGATAAAATCAATGCGACGGTTAACCACTAAGTCGTGCCATTCGGCCGGATTGTTAAACAGTTCACCCAGCGCCAGCGGCACGCAGGAATGGGCACGCACCTGCTCCAGCCAGCCGGATTGCTGAGGCGAGACAATATCTTCGATAAAGTACGGCTGATAAGGTTCAACGGCTTTAGCAAACTGGATCGCCTGCTGTGGGAACAGGCGTTCGTGGACGTCGTGCAGGATATGGAAGCGATTGCCGTACTTTTCCCGCAGCGCCTTAAACATCGCCACGGTGTTGGCCATATATTCATCCTGATCGTAGTAAGCGCCTGGCGTGGGCTGTCGGGTGCTGTGCATCCCTTCTGGCGTGCCGCCGTAAAAGCCAAGCTGGCAGCGAATATGACGATGACCGTCGGCGAGTAATGTATCGATCTGGGGAAAGAGGCCTTCCAGCGTTTCCGCCGACGCGTGGCTGTAAACAGCGATGGCATCTTTCGATTTACCGCCGAAGAGCTGATAAAGCGGCATACCGGCCAGCTGCCCTTTGATATCCCACAGCGCCATATCCACGCCAGAGACCGCATTGTTGATCACCGGACCATTCCGCCAGTAGGCATTCACCATCATCATCTGCCACAAATCTTCAATGGCATTGGCATCGCGGCCAATCAGCAGCGGCTTAAGATAGTCATCCACCATGGTTTTCACCGCCAGTGGGCGTTGCTGGAAGGTTGCGCAGCCATAACCAATGATATTTTTATCGGTGGTCACACGGACCACAATCAAATTATGGCGGTCAGGTTTAGTGATAAAACATTCAATATTTTTAATCAGCGTGGGTGACATTAAAATAGGCTCCGGTCTGGATCAGGTGGTCACTGAAGAGGTTTACTCCGGTTAATGTGCAGTACTATGAAGCTATTTATCGGCTGGCGTAAACCCTTTTTTTCGTCTGTTTTTTTTGGTCTGAAAAGCGTCAATATTATCGCCAAAAACCAGACCAATTATTGATTAGCCTGACTTTTAACGCCTGCTGATGGCGAACTGTGAGCTGAATCAACATTTATTGGTTTGTTTTAGGTTGAGGGTTTCTCTACTATTTCGCCTGGAATATCAGATCGTTTCAGGAGCAGGCTTCATGGGAATTACCGCGACAAGTCAAAAGATAATAGAGCTGGTAGGGGGTGCCGGTAATATAAATAAAGTCTGGCACTGCATGACCCGTCTGCGTTTTGATCTGGTTGATAAGAGCAAAATACGCCAGGCCGATATTAAGGCGTTACCGGGAGTATTAGGCGCACAGATTCAGAGCGATCAGTTTCAGATCATTATCGGACCGAAGGTCAATGAGTGGTATCAGGCGATTTTGCCTCAGGTGTCGCCGGATGCCGATCGGCCAGCCGCCGCGGGAAAAGCCAGAAAAGGGCTAATTTCGCTATTTATGGATACGGTCTCCGGGGTATTTGGTCCGATTGTACCGGCCATCGCGGGTGCCGGGATGATCAAAGGTTTGCTGGCAGGATTGATTGCCCTGAAGGTGATTTCAGCCAGCAGCGATACGGTGGTGGTCATTGATTTGATTGCCAGCGGCGTGTTCTATTTTCTGCCGTTTTTCCTGGCGATTTCAGCCGCGAAGATGTTCAAAACCAACGAGTATCTGGCTGCGGCGGTTGCGGCCTGTCTGATGTATCCCTCGCTGATTGACGCAGCGAAAGCGTTGGCCAGCCATGCACCCGGCGCGGTGGACACCATTTACTTCTTCAACGTGGTGCCGGTATCGGTGTTTAATTACGCCTCCAGCGTGATCCCGATTATTTTCTCTGTGCTGGCGCTCAGTTATATCCATCGTTGGGTCGACCGGTTTATGCCGGACGTACTAAAAACGGTTTTCACCCCGACATTGACGCTGTTTATTGCTGCATTAGTCGCGCTGGTGGTGATTGGACCAATGGGCATCTGGCTGGGCAAGCTGTTGGCCTGGTTTATCGAAGGGTTATTTGGCATTTCGGCAAGCTTCGCGGGTCTGGTGGTCGGTGCCATTCGCCCGGTAGCGATTCTGACGGGAATGCTTCACGCCATGACGCCGATTGCGTTGCAGAACTTTACCGATCGCGGCTATGACATGTTGATGCCAATGATGTTTATGGCAAACATGGCGATAGCCGGCGCGACATTCGCTATCTGGCTGCATTGCAAGACGCGTCAGGAGAAGTCCGTGGTGCTTTCTGCAGCGATATCAGCGTTATTGGGGATTACCGAGCCGGCGCTGTTTGGGGTGTTAACGCGTTATAAGAAAGCCTTTATCGCTGCCACCATTGCCAGTTCATTAGCCTCGGCCTTTATCGCCTTCTTCGGCGTGCGGTTATACGGTTATATCCTGTCGAGCATCTTCAGTTTGCCCGCCTACATCGGTCCCTATTTCGTTTTCGCCTTGATGGGCGTGGCGATAGCGTTGGTGTTGTCGTTTACGCTGACGATGTTGTTGGTCAGGAATAAACCATCGGAGAGTGCTGAGCAGGTGGTTGAGAGCGAGGCGTGATGGGGTTTTGGAGTTGAGGTCATGGGTGAGTGCGGTGGCACGGTGTCAGCACAGGTCAAAACCGGTTCCGGGGGTAAGGCGTCAGCATAGAGTGCCTTATCCGAGGCGCCGTAAATACATCCCTGTAGGCTTGGCTGCGGCATCCCTGCCGCAGACACTCGGCTAAGGCACTCTATGCCGCCACCCAATAGCATTGGTGTCGGTGGCTGTATTCGTGGACGCACAGATCAAGACCAGCTCGGTGGCACGGCATTGCTGCAGTGTTTCCCAGACGCACAATTCCAAAGTATGCCGCTGTAAACGGTTTTGACGTGTGCATCCCCATTTAAACAGGTGACACTGAAGCGTCGAGGAAGGGAGAGAAGGTTGATAGCGAGTCTTCGGCGACAGGGATGTCGCCGCTGAGCCCCCAGGGATGGGTTTACGGCGTCTTTGCGTTCAACCTTCTCTCCCTGAACGGGATACCGGGCCACGCAGACGACTTACTGGCTATCAGCGGCGACAACCTCTTCGCCTCAACTACTTACCTTCAGCAATTACCGCGCGATTTTAGCCAGTAGATTGTGCACAAACTTCGGCACGACTTCACTCGCTAAACCGTAGTCTTTTTCTTCGAACTCACTGCCGACCTGGCTGGGCTCGAGGTTCAGCTCGACGGTATGCGCGCCCTGCAATTTGGCTTCGTGAACGAAACCTGCGGCGGGGTAAACGTGGCCTGATGTTCCGATGGCGACGAAATAGTCGGCCTCGCTCAATGCCGCGTAAATCTCGTCCATCTGTAATGGCATCTCGCCAAACCAGACGACGTGGGGACGCAATACTGACGGGAACTGGCAACAATGACAGCGATCTTCTGGCTTAACGTCATCACCCCAATGCAGGATCTGCCCGCTGGTGGCACAACGCACTTTCAGCAACTCACCGTGCATGTGGATTACGTGACTGTTCCCTGCACGCTCATGCAGGTTGTCGATATTCTGCGTCACCAACAGGAAATGATCGCCCAACGCGGCTTCCAGTTCCGCCAGCGCTTCGTGGGCGGCGTTCGGCTGGATCTCCGGCTGTTGCAACTGACGACGGCGGGCATTGTAGAAGTCTTGCACTTTTTGCGGATCGCGCGCAAAACCTTCCGGCGTGGCCACATCTTCGACTTTATGATCTTCCCATAAGCCATCGGCCGCGCGGAAAGTCCGGATACCCGACTCGGCAGAAATACCTGCGCCGGTCAACACCACCACGCGTGGCAATGGATGTTGGGCTATCTCAATATTGCGATCGCGCTCAAAAATACGCTGACGAAAACGCTGGTGCACCTGGCGTCGGGTCTTCTTGTATCGCGCCAGACGCAGTCGGCGACGGGGAGTTCGCATCATAATTTCTCTATTCCTTAACGTGCAGGAATGCGGCACCGCGCATTCCACCTGCGTCTCCGTGACGCGCCTTTTCAAACCTCGGTGGTTTGGCAACCGGCAGCAGATGAGGTCTTACCTTCTCTGCCAGGCCGTCATACAGCGCGTCGAAATTGGACAATCCCCCCCCCAGTACCACCAGATGCGGGTCTACCAGCGTCAGCAGGTTACCCAGACAAACGGCCAGCAACTCCCGGTATCGGTCGGTATGGGCGATGGCTTGCGGATCTCCCTGATAATAGCGGGAGATAATCTCGGGTGCACTGAGAGCCTGCTGATTATGCAGCTGCCAGAGGCGGGAAAATCCCGAGCCCGACAGCCAGGAATCAATGCACCCCGTCTTGCCACAGCCACATCGCGGCTGCACTACGTTTTGTCCCAGCACGTCCAGCGCATCAATCGGCAAACGCGTGTGGCCAAACTCGCCCACCACGTAATTGCGCCCGGTTAACGGCTTGCCGTCAACAATCAGTCCGCCGCCAACGCCAGTGCCAAGGATCAGCCCCATCACCACCGGATAGGTCTGAAACTCTTCATCCCAGGCTTCCGAGAGGGCAAAACAGTTGGCGTCGTTATCGATGCGCACATCGCGACCCAGCCGTTGCGAGAGATCGGCCTGCAACGTTCTGCCCGTCGCGGCGGGCACGTTGGCGGTGAACAGCGTGCCATCGTCCGGCACCGGGATCCCCGGCACGCCAATGCCCACGCTGCCCCGTTGACCACAAAAGGCATCGGCTTCTTCCGTGAGCGCAACCAGCAGATCCACCAGCGCCTGATAGTCGTCTTTTGGCGTGACGACCCGCTTAGTCCAGACCTGCTGAAGCTGAAGGTTATACACCCCCAGCGCAATCTTGCTGCCGCCAACGTCAAAACCGTAATACATGCTGTTATTGTCCGCTCAGTACACGCGCCGGGTCGATTTTGCTCGCCCGCCGTGCGGGATACCAACTGGCAATCAGACTCAGCACCAGCGAGGTGACCAACACGATAGCCACATCTGACCAGTGCACTTCTGATGGCAGGAAGTCGATAAAGTAGATATCGCCGGACAGGAAATGATAGCCGGTTAAGGTTTCAATTCCGCGAATCAGCGGCGTGAGGTTGAATGCCGCCAGCACGCCAACCACCACGCCACTGACGCTGCCGACCAGCCCGGCCATCAGGCCATACCAGACAAAGATAGCGCGGATCAGGCCATCCTTCGCCCCGAGCGTGCGCAATACCGCAATGTCGCCACTCTTATCCTTCACCGCCATCACCAGCGTTGAAACGATGTTGAAACAGGCCACGCCAATCACCAGCACCATCGCCAGATACATAATGGCGCGGATCATCTGGATATCGCGATACATGTAGCCATAGGTGCCAATCCAGCTGCGGATATAGACGTAAGAATGCGTCACTTCACCGGCATCACGCACCAGCTTTTGCGCGGCAAACGGGTCGCTCATCTTCAGTGCAATGCCCGTGACGTTGTCACCCATGCCTAAATATTGCTGCGCATCACCCAGAGGAACCAATGCCAGGCTGTGATCCAACATGCCGCTGAGCGCTAAAATGCCGCTCACCTGCAGGCGTACGCGCTTCGGTTGCAGCAGCTTATGCTCGGGATCGCTGTTGGGGATCATGATGGTCAGCCAGTCGCCCTGCTTAACCTTCAGGCTGGTCGCCACGCCCTGACCAAGAATGATTTGCTGTTTGCCGGCGCTGAAACTCTGCCAGGCATTGTTCTGCACATACTTCGGCAACGCGCTCAGGTTGTTTTCCTGCTGAGGATCGACGCCCTTCACCTGAACCGCCTGCAGCTTCGCGCCGCTTTCAATCAGCCCGGTGAAGTTGATGTACGGTGCAGCCGCAGCGATGCCTTTCACCTGCTCTACCTTCGGCAGCAGTTGCTGCCAGCCGGTAAAGGGCTGATTGACCGGCTCGATTTCGCCATGCGGCACTACCGCCAGGATACGGTTATTCAGCTCGCGCTCGAAACCGTTCATCGCACTCAGCCCCACGATCAGTACCGCCACGCCCAGCGCAATACCGACGGTGGAAATCACCGAGATCAACGACACCATGCCGCTACGGCGACGCCCACGGCTGAACCGCAGGCCAAGAAGAAGAGAAAGATTGCCCGCCATTACGCCTTCCCTGCCAGTAACACGTCTCCGCTTAGCTGGCCGTCACGCATCTCCATCTGGCGGTTAAGCCGCTTCGCAAGATGTAAATCGTGGGTTACCACCAGGAAAGCCGTGCCCTGACGCACGTTCAGTTCGCCCAGCAGATCGAAAATGGCATCCGCGTTGCGGGCATCCAGATTACCGGTGGGCTCATCCGCCAGCACCAGGCGCGGATTGTTCACCAGCGCACGGGCGATGGCCACACGCTGACGCTCGCCGCCGGAAAGCTCGGACGGACGGTGTTTCGCACGCTTATCCAGACCCACGGCCGTCAGCATCTCCATCGCTTTGGCTTCGGCCTCGGCTTTGCCCACTTTGCCAATCAGCAGCGGCATCGCCACGTTTTCCATCGCCGTAAAGTCCGGCAACAGATGGTGGAACTGGTAAATAAAGCCCAGCTCGCGGTTACGCAGTTCAGCCTTCGCCGAGGTGCTCATGCCGTTAAGGGATTTGCCGTTAAACACCACATCGCCAGAGGTGGGCGTATCCAGCCCGCCCAGCAGATGCATCAGGGTGCTTTTACCGGAGCCGGAGCTGCCGACAATCGCCATCATTTCGCCAGGGGCCACGCTGAAGGAGACATTGCGCAGCACATCCGTCTGGACGCTGCCTTCCTGATAGCGTTTGCACAGGTCATTGCACTGCAACAGAATCGGGTTACTCATAACGTAAAGCCTCAGCGGGTTGTACGGCGGCGGCGCGCCATGAAGGATACAGCGTGGAAAGCAGCGCCACGACCATCGCCGTTACCACAATGGTGATCACTTGCGGAATGGAAATTTCTACCGGCAGCGCCGCGCCATCAAGGAACGCGCCAATCAACGGCATCAGGTTATTCAGCTGGCTGGCTAACAGCACGCCGAGCAGCGCGCCCAGCACCGAGCCGACAATGCCTGCGGTGGCACCCTGCACCATAAACACCATCACAATTTGCCGGCGGGTTAAGCCCTGGGTTTGCAGGATCGCCACTTCGCCCTGCTTCTCCATGATCAGCAGACCCAGCGAGGTGATGATGTTAAAGGCTGCCACGGCGACGATCAGGCTCAGCAGCAGGCCCATCATGTTTTTCTCCATGCGCACCGCCTGGAACAGCTCGCCTTTACGCTCGCGCCAGTCTTTCCATACCAGCCCTTCCGGCAGCTTTTGCTGGCTGAGGCTATCAACCTGCAGCGGCTTATCCAGCCACAGACGCCAGCCGGTGATGTTGCCCGCAGGATAACGCATCAGTCTTGAGGCATCCTGCTGATTTACCAGAATCTGATAACCGTCCACCTCACTGTTGGCGGCGAAGGTGCCCACCACGGTAAACAGACGCTGGCTCGGCAAGCGGCCCATCGGCGTGAACTGGCTGGCAGAAGGCACCATCAGACGCAGCTCTTCACCGCGCTTCACGCCCAGCTGGGTCGCCAGCTGTTCACCAATGATCACGTTATATTTGCCGGGCTGCAGATCGGTCTGCTTGACGTTCACCAGATAAGGCGAAAGGGGATCCGGTTCGTCCGGGTTAATGCCCAGCATCACGCCCACACCGACGCTGCGGGCGCTTTGCAGCACCACATCCCCGGTGGTCAGCGGCGTAATTTTCTTCGTTCCTTGCAGCTTGAGGCTGTCAGCCGGCAGCTGTTGCGGATTGATCGAGCCTTTGTCGCTGGTAATCAGCGCCTGAGGCATCAAATTGAGGGTGCTCTTCTCGAGCTCATGCTCAAAACCGTTCATCACCGATAACACGGTGACCAGCGCCAGCACGCCAAGCGTGATGCCGATGGCGGAGAGCCAGGAAACAAACCGGCCGAAGCGGTCTGAAGCTCGTCCACGCATATAGCGCAGACCGATAAATAACGCGACAGGTTGATACATGTAATCCGTCTTCTGGCAAAGCGTTGGCAAAAAGTGATCGAAGATAATAAAGGTTAGCCCGGCGTTATGGAACCTCTAAGCCGCTGACTGTGCAGCTTTGTTTTGTCAGCAACAGCAACAATGGCCCTCATCACCGCGATATCGCACAAAAAACAGCCGCTAATTGCTCAATTGTCGGCCGTGAATCGGCTTACACTACTATTAACCCCTCTCAAAAAGAGGTAATACGTTAAGTGCAATATCGCCGTAGAGTCAGCCCAGGAGTGGTAAAAATGTCTAAATATCCTAAAGGCAGCATTGTCAGGCACAAAACCGGCGACATTAAAGGCATGGTAGTGAACGTGTTCGAACAGGGCGATTCACCCGCGGGTTACTACGTAAAGTGGGATGACGGCAACCACAGCTATCACGGTGAAAAAGAGCTGATCTGGGCAAACATTGACCGACCTAAGATGCACTACACCCAACAATCGCCGAAATAGAGGTATACTCCGGTTAGCTGAAGGGGAACACGGTTCCCTGCTCTCCATTTTGCGAAGAGACCGTCTGACTGATTATGCCTGAACACATTCGTTACACCCTGCCCGTAAAAGCAGGTGACCAGCGCCAGTTAGGTCAACTGACCGGTGCCGCCTGTGCGGTGGAATGCGCTGAAATCATCGAACGCCATCCTGGCCCGGTGATGTTAATCGCCCCCGACATGCAAAATGCCCTCCGCCTGTATGATGAGATCAAACAGTTTACCGACGAGCCGGTGATGAGCCTGGCCGACTGGGAAACGCTGCCTTTTGACAGTTTCTCACCGCATCAGGACATTATTTCCTCACGCCTTTCCACGCTCTACCAGTTGCCGATGATGGAACGCGGTGTGCTGATCCTGCCGGTGAATACGCTGTTGCAGCGGGTTTGTCCGCACAGCTTCCTGCACGGGCACGCGCTGGTGATGAAGAAAGGCCAGCGGCTGTCGCGCGATACCTTGCGCAGCCAGCTTGAACAGGCCGGTTACCGTCACGTCGATCAGGTGATGGAACATGGCGAATACGCCACCCGTGGCGCGCTGCTGGATCTCTATCCGATGGGCAGCGATCAGCCCTACCGCATCGACTTCTTTGATGACGAGATCGACAGCCTGCGCTTGTTCGACGTCGACAGCCAGCGCACGCTGGAAGAGGTTCCGGCGGTTAACCTGCTGCCGGCGCATGAATTCCCGACCGACAAAGCGGCGATTGAGCTGTTCCGCACCCAGTGGCGCGAACATTTCGAGGTGCGCCGCGAGTCCGAACACATCTATCAGCAGGTGAGCAAAGGCACGCTGCCGACCGGCATCGAGTACTGGCAGCCGCTGTTCTTCGATCAGCCGTTGCCGGCGCTGTTCAGCTATCTGCCGGAAAACACCCTGCTGGTGAATACCGGCGATCTGGAAGTCAGCGCCGACCGTTTCCTGCTGGATGTCACCTCCCGCTTTGAAAGCCGCCGCGTGGATCCTATGCGCCCGCTGTTGCCGCCAGAAAAGCTCTGGCTGCGCACCGATGAGCTGTTTAGCGAGCTGAAAAACTGGCCGCGCGTGCAGTTGAAAAGCGAAGAGCTGCCGAAGAAAGCCGCTAATACCAACTTGCAGTATCACCCGCTGCCGGATCTGGCGGTGCAGGCGCAGGCCAAAGTGCCGCTGGATACCTTGCGTCGCTTCCTGGAAGCATTCAGCGGCCCGGTAATCTTCTCGGTTGAGAGTGAAGGCCGCCGTGAAGCGCTGCAAGAGTTGCTGGCGCGGATCAAAATTTTGCCTCAGGGCGTGCATACCTTTGCCGAAGCCGAAGCGGCCGGTCACTATCTGATGATTGGTGCCAGCGAAAAAGGCTTCGTCGACGGTTTGCGCCAGCGGGCGTTTATCTGCGAAGGCGATCTGCTGGGCGAACGCGTCAGCCGTCGTCGTCAGGACAGCCGCCGCACCATTAACCCTGATGTATTAATCCGTAACCTCGCTGAACTGCGCTCCGGGCAGCCGGTGGTGCACCTCGAGCATGGCGTGGGTCGCTATATCGGGCTGACCACGCTGGAAACCGGTGGTATCACCGCCGAGTACCTGATGCTGACCTACGCCGGTGACGCCAAGCTGTATGTGCCGGTGTCGTCGCTGCACTTGATCAGCCGCTATGCCGGCGGTGCGGATGACAACGCGCCGCTGCATAAGCTGGGTAGCGATGCCTGGTCACGGGCGCGGCAGAAAGCCGCCGAGAAAGTGCGTGATGTGGCCGCGGAGCTGCTGGACATTTACGCCCAGCGTGAAGCCAAAAGCGGTTTTGCCTTTAAGCACGATCGTGAGCAATATCAGCTTTTCTGTGAGAGTTTCCCGTTCGAAACCACCCCCGACCAGGCGCAGGCAATCAATGCCGTCCTCAGCGATATGTGCCAGCCGCTGGCGATGGATCGTCTGGTGTGCGGCGACGTCGGCTTCGGTAAAACCGAAGTGGCGATGCGAGCTGCCTTCCTCGCGGTGGAAAACCACAAACAGGTTGCGGTGCTGGTGCCGACCACCCTGCTTGCTCAGCAGCATTACGATAACTTCCGCGACCGTTTCGCCAACTGGCCGGTGCGCATTGAGATGCTTTCCCGCTTCCGAACCGCCAAAGAACAAACGGCGATCCTTGAGCAGGCCAGAGAAGGCAAAATCGATATTCTGATTGGCACGCATAAACTGCTGGCCAATGAGATCAAGTGGCGCGATTTGGGGCTGCTGATCGTCGATGAAGAGCACCGCTTCGGCGTGCGTCATAAGGAACGCATTAAAGCGATGCGCGCCGACGTGGCTATCCTGACGCTGACCGCCACGCCGATCCCGCGCACGCTGAATATGGCGATGAGCGGCATGCGCGACCTGTCGATTATTGCCACGCCACCGGCACGTCGCCTGGCGGTAAAAACCTTTGTGCGTGAATTCGACGATCTGGTGGTGCGCGAAGCTATCCTGCGTGAAGTGCTGCGTGGCGGCCAGGTTTACTATCTGTATAACGACGTTGAAAACATCGAGAAAGCGGCTAATCGCCTGTCTGAACTGGTTCCGGAGGCCCGCGTGGCCATCGGCCACGGTCAGATGCGTGAGCGCGAGCTGGAACGGGTGATGAATGATTTCCACCATCAGCGCTTCAACGTGCTGGTGTGTACCACCATCATCGAAACCGGTATCGATATTCCGACCGCCAACACCATCATCATCGAGCGCGCGGACCATTTCGGTCTGGCACAGTTACACCAGTTGCGCGGCCGCGTGGGACGTTCACACCACCAGGCGTATGCCTGGCTGATGACGCCGCATCCGAAAGCGATGACGTCCGATGCGCATAAGCGTCTGGAAGCACTCGCCTCTCTGGAAGATTTGGGCGCCGGGTTTGCGCTGGCGACCCACGATCTGGAAATTCGTGGCGCGGGTGAGCTGTTGGGTGAAGGACAAAGCGGACAGATGGAAACCATTGGCTTCTCGCTGTATATGGAGCTGCTGGAAAATGCCGTTGAGGCGCTGAAAGAAGGCCGTGAACCGTCGCTGGAAGATCTGACCAATAGTCAGACTGACATTGAGCTGCGGATGCCTTCCCTGTTGCCAGATGAGTACATTCCGGATGTGAACACCCGTCTGTCGTTCTATAAACGGATCGCCAGCGCGCAGGAAGAAGGCGAGTTGCAGGATCTGAAAGTCGAACTGATCGACCGCTTTGGCCTGTTGCCGGATGCCGCACGTAATCTGCTGGACACTGCTTCGCTGCGCCTGATGGCGAAGAAGATCGGCATTCGTCGGGTGGAAGCCAGCGACAAAGGCGGCTTTATTGAGTTCGCCGAGAAGAATCTGGCTAATCCAGGCTGGCTGATTGGGTTGTTGCAGAAGGAACCGCAGCACTGGCGGCTTGATGGCCCGACCAAAATCAAGTTTATCCGCGACCTGGCTGACCGCAAGTTAAGGATGAAATGGGTCGGTGACTTTATGGCTCAGGTGCTGGCGAACGCCGCCTGAGCCTGACTCAGCAATAAAAAAAGCGGCTAATCAGCCGCTTTTTTTCTGTCCGCGAGATGCCCACAACGGTAAGCATCTTATCAGGCAGCTACGCGCGTGGCGTCAACTGCCGGATTTTATGCCTTGTCGTTCAGCACCAGCTGACCGTTACTGTCCAGCGGGATACGGGTGCCTGGGTCATTATCCATACGGATTTTGCCCTGGTCGTTACCGATTTTATAGGTAACGTCATAACCCATCATTTTTTCCTGCTTGTCGTAAACGGTTTTGCAGCGCTGTTCGGTGGTGGTGTAGGTATCCCGATCCTGCAGTGCGCCCTGCACCTGATTACCACCATAGCCACCGGCCACTGCACCGGCAACGGTTGCCACGTCGCGACCGCGACCGCCGCCAAACTGATGGCCCAGCACGCCACCCGCTACCGCGCCCAGTACTGAACCGGCAATACGGTGCTCATCCTGCACGGCGCGACGGTGTGTCAGCGTCACGTTACGGCATTCCTGACGTGGGTTTTTGGTCGTTTCTTTAATTGGTGTTGCGGAAAGCACCTGCGCATACTGCGGGCTGCGATCAAAAACGTTCATGCCTGCAACAGCAGCGACGCCCAGGGCCGCTGCCACACCAATTCCGATACCTGCCAACATTGATTTATTCACAGGACGTTCTCCTGAAATTGTTACCGCGCAATTTAGCCTGCAGCCCATTCCGTGGCAGAGACCATTACCTGGCGTGCGCGACGCGCCATGTGGTGTTGGGGTAATTTTGCGCATCAGGACCAATTGTGACAATAAGAATACCGGACGAAATCACGTCCAGTTACCATAAGAGAAAGCTTTTAAGAGTGTTCCGATCGACGGCTTTGCGGGGCGGTAAAAGAAGAAAGGCTTATAGTAAACGCGTCACTATAAGCCTTGATGCTTGCAAATACTGTGGTACTACAACGACTAAATTGCGATCAATGCATTTTCAGGCGCGGACGGATCACCCGGTTAATGCTGCCAACCAGCATCATCAGGCCGGTTTTGAAGTAGCCGTGCAGCGCCACCTGGTGCATACGGTACAGCGAAATGTAAACGAAACGCGCAATGCGCCCTTCCACCATCATCGAACCGCGCATCAGGTTACCCATCAGGCTTCCCACCGTACTGAAGCGAGAGAGCGACACCAGCGAACCGTGATCCTTATAGACATAGGATTTCAGGCTCTGGCCTTTAATCTGCGCCAGGATGTTACCCAGCACCAGCGAAGCCATCTGGTGAGCAGACTGCGCGCGCGGCGGCACAAATCCGCCGGAAGGCAGTGCACAGGATGCACAGTCACCAATGGCGAAGATGCTGTCATCCAGCGTGGTTTGCAGCGTGGGCTTCACCACCAGCTGATTGATGCGGTTAGTTTCCAAACCGCCAATCTCTTTCATAAAGTCAGGCGCTTTGATACCCGCTGCCCACACCATCAGATCGGCATCGATAAACTCGCCCGATTTGGTGTTCAGCCCTTTTTTATCGGCGCTGGTGACCATGGTCTGCGTTAATACCCGCACGCCCAGCTTGGTCAGTTCCTGATGCGCCGCGGTGGAGATACGTGGCGGCAGCGCTGGCAGAATACGCTCACCGGCTTCCACCAGCGTGACGTTCAGCGCGCTGTTATCCAGCCCTTTATAACCGTAGCTGTGCAGCTGTTTGACCGCATTATGCAATTCGGCCGACAGCTCAACGCCGGTGGCGCCTGCGCCAACAATGGCGATGTTCACTGTGTCCTGCGGCCCTTCGCTGGAAGAGAATTTCAGGAACAGGTTGAGCATTTCATTGTGGAAACGACGCGCCTGGTGCGGATTATCAAGGAAAATGCAGTGGTCTTTTACGCCCGGCGTACCAAAGTCGTTAGAGGTACTGCCCAGCGCCATCACCAGGGTGTCATAGGCCAATTCACGTTCAGGGACCAACAGCTCACCCTGCGCATCGCGGATCTCAGACAGCTGCAGGCGTTTGCCTTCGCGGTCGATATCGGTCAGCGTGCCCAGCTGGAACTGGAAACCGTGATTGCGGGCATGCGCCAGGTAGCTCAGACCATCAATCCCTTCATCCAGCGATCCGGTGGCCACTTCATGCAGCAGCGGTTTCCACAGGTGACTGGTGTTACGATCGACCAGAGTGATTTCAGCCTTTTTCTTACGCCCCAACTTGTGACCCAGCTGAGTAGCAAGTTCAAGTCCGCCTGCCCCTCCGCCAATAATGACAATTTTCTTCAGTGGTGTAGTCAATTGACCCCCTTAAATTGTGAACCGATCGTTAACTAAAGGTTAAATTAATATCCTTAGTAAACATAGGGTTGGCGAGTTTAATTCGCTATCTGCTGGCAGAATAGCACGGGGATGAAGCAGAGATCTCTTAAAATTGATGCAGGTCAATTTTTACCAACGATCTCAGAATAGTACGAAGAAATAAGGGGCAGGACGCAGCCGGATGACTGCGCCCTAAAGCGTTAACCGAGGGTTTTAAAGGCTTTGATGCGTTGCAGATGTTGCGCGATATTTTTAAATTTATGGCCCTGCACGTCGTCCCAAATAATCTCATAGGTGCTTTGCAACGACTCTGCCGAACGCTGGCTGTCCAGCGCGTCATCGTTGCGCGAGAGAATGGCCAGGCAGCGGTCACGGTTCTTCTCGCGGAAATTACTGACGCATTTCGTCGCCAGATCGACGTACTCTTCCGGGCGATTGATTTTCCCCACCATGTTCTCTTCAGGCCAGAGGTTCGGATTGAAGATGACCTGGCGGATATCGCTGAGAAAACCAATGCGCTCGGCCCAAAAGCCACCTAATCCCACGCCGCAAATCAACGGCCTTTCATCGTCAGTGCTGCGCAGCAGTTTATCGGTCTCATTCAGCAGATACTGCATATCATGCTTGGGATGCAGCGTGCTGTAGCTCAGCAAGCGCACATCGGGGTCAATAAACTGCAGCTGGAGAACCTTTTCATGGTTCCCCGGACTGGTGGAATCAAAACCGTGCAGATAAATGATCATCGCCATCCTCGTTGAGAATTGCCGTCAGCTGCCTTTTCGCTCCAGCCAGCGCGATTGCAGCGCGGTCAGGGCCTTGTTCGCTTCTTTCCAGCGAGGCGAATCCAGCAGCTGCTGGCGGGTAAATGTTTCCCGATGATACAACCGGCTGACGCGTTCGGCGTTGATCGGCGACAGATTATCCAACACGCTGACCGCACCTTGACGGTTATTGCAGACCAGGATCATATCGCAGCCGGCATCCAGCGATGCCTGGCCACGCTCTGCGTAGCTGCCCATAATCGCCGCACCTTCCATCGACAGATCGTCCGAGAAAATCACGCCGTCATATCCTAACTCGCCGCGAAGCACGGTCTGTAACCAGTGGGACGATCCGCTTGCCGGACGGGGATCGATCTGAGTATAGATAACATGCGCCGGCATGATCGCATCCAATGCCTGCTCTTCAATCAGCTGTTTGAAAATCTGCATGTCGTGCTGGCGAATTTCCTGCTCGCTGCGGTCATCACGCGGCGTCTCTTTGTGCGAATCGGCACTGACCGCACCATGGCCGGGGAAATGCTTGCCGGTGGTTTTCATGCCCGCGTCGTGCATTCCGCGGATAAACTGACGCGCCATACGTAAAGCAATGGCCGGATCTTCATGGAAGCTGCGCTCACCAATGGCCGCGCTGCCGTGGCCGATATCCAGCACCGGCGCAAAGCTGATGTCGATATCCATGGCGATCATTTCTGAGGCCATTAACCAGCCGGCCTGCTGGGCCAGCTCGGCGGCCTTCGCTTCGTTATTTAACGCGTAGAAAGACTGCATGGCGGGCAAACGGGTAAAGCCCTCACGAAAGCGCTGAACGCGTCCGCCTTCCTGATCGACGGCAACCACCAGCCGGTTGCGCGATGCCGCGCGAATTTGCCTGACCAGTTCGGCCAGCTGCGCAGGATCGTGATAATTACGGCTAAACAGGATCAACCCGCCGACCAGCGGGTGCTGTAAAATCTCACGCTCTTCTGCATCCAGCTCGTAGCCGAGCACGTCTAACATTACCGGTCCCACACTTCACCTCTTAATCTGATAACACCCGCTGCCAGGCTTCTGCTGCCAGCGTGTAAAACATCGGTTGTTGAGTCTGCTGCCAGCGCAGCTCATACCAGCTGGCCATCAGCAGTCGCAGCCACGGCTGCCAGCGCTGCATCTGCTGCGTCAGCGCCTGCTGGTCAATATTCTGTTGCGCGGCATAGCAAGCCGTTAGCTGCTGTTGTTGTTGCTGGTTGAGGCCGTTGCCCGCCACTATCGCCGCCAGCTCCAGCGCCACATCGCCATCGCTGGCGTATTCCCAGTCGATAAGCTGCAAGCCGTCCCGATGACGGATGACGTTACCGCCATGGATATCCATATGCAGTAACGCCAGCCGCAGCGGCCTGGGCTCGCCCTGCTGTTGACACTTTTTAAGCGCCCGCAGCCAGCCATGATGGCGACGCGTCGGGCAACTTAACTGCCAGTACTGCTGTAACAGCGACAGCAGAGAAAGCCGGTAGCCGCTCAGTGGCTGCGCGTGCAAGGTGGCCACCTTTGAGGCAACCGCCTCAAGGTGCTGAATAAACCCCTGCCGATCCAGCGCTTCGCCAGGCTGCCAGCCCAGCAGTAACCACTCTGCGTTAAAACCCTGCACCGCTGGTGCAAGACCACTGCCTGAGAGTTTGCGCAGAATATGGTACTCGCGACGGCGATCGACGCCGGGAACAGGCTCGGCTTTTCGCTGATGGCGAGCCAGCAAGGTCAGGTCGCCCACCACGACTTTTCCGGTCTGGCCGGTGAGCCCGGTCAGCGGAAAAAAAGAACCGGCGGATTGCGCCGCCGGAAACTGTTGGGTGATCAGCCTGGCAAGCGCCGGATCAATGCTGGACGACACCGTTGCCTGACCAGATGATTTCACCAGTCTGCACCAACATCAGCTGCATTTGCAGCGAAGGCGTTTTCACATCGCCCTGCACGTTGCTGTACAACACATACTGCGCGCCAACAATACGCGCCAGACCCACGGCTTTACTGCGTGAGCCCAGGCTGTCTTCTGCCGACAGGCCCAGCGTCTGCTTGGCGGTCGCTAGCTGCTGCGGCGTGACCAGCGTGAACTGGGTATTATTATCCAGTGCCGTGTGCAGCGCAGCGGTAGCTTTAGAGATTTGCAGGCTGCCGTTGGTGCTGTTTTTCACCCCATCCACCAGCAGAACGCTGCCGGCGGTGACGCCATCGGCTTTCAGCATCTGCGCAATCAATGGCGAGACGCTGGCATCCCAGTTAATGGACTGGAACTTCGGCGGCTGTGGTACGGTTTCCGCTGGCGGTGGCTCAACAGGCGGTTGGACTGGCTGAGTCGGCTGCACCGGCTCGACCGGCGCAGGCTTCTGCGGTTGCTGCTGTTCATTCACACAGCCCGCCAGGATCAGCGCCAGTAACACGACACCCGAGAGTTTGATTAACTTCCTTTCCACGCAATAACTCCTAAAGATACAAATAGAGCCTGACTTTGCTCGCCGTCAGGTTACCGGTTTGCGATGATATTTCAATATTGCCATTGGCGGCCACGGTGGTGGTGCGCGGGGCTTCAAACGGGGTGATTTCCAGACCTTTGTCATCATACCAGTAGAAACGGTAGTGAACGGTTACCGGCTTCACCTGCTGGTTATAAAGCACCGAGGAGGCCCGCTGCTGCCCTTCATTTTCGGACATCACCGGCTGATCGGTGGTGATCCCGGCTGACAGGACCGATGACTCCATCACCAACGACTGCGAGGTATTGATGGTGGTGGGAGGGCTGCTGCATCCGCTGAGCAGCGCCAGTAACGTTATGCCTGTGGCAATCGCCCGCATAGTGAGGTGTGTCCGTATCAGAGGGCTAGTTAGCCAGCATTGGGCCTAAAGGACGACCACCGACGAGATGGAAGTGGATATGATAAACCTCCTGCCCGCCGTGTTTATTGCAGTTCATGATCAGACGGTAGCCATCTTCGGCAATGCCCTGATCTTTGGCAATTTTAGCCGCAACGGTGATCATCCTGCCCAGCGCCGCTTCATGGCCTGGCACCGCATCGTTGGCGGTTGGGATCACAATATTGGGGATGATCAGAATATGAGTGGGCGCTTTTGGCGAGATATCACGGAAGGCGGTCACCAGCTCATCCTGATAGACGATGTCAGCCGGGATTTCACGGCGGATAATTTTACTGAAAATCGTTTCTTCAGCCATCAGTCACTTCCTTAACGAAAAGTAGAGTTCAGGCAGTATGAGTGAGTTAGCCGTTTTCTTTCAACCTTCCCGTGACATTTCTTACGCTAATCGCCTGGCATGTCAGCATTCGGCTTGTACGGGCATGAAAAAGGGGAGCCTCAGCTCCCCTTTCGTCACGGAATAAACCCTTAGCTGTTACGGATATAATCATCCATATCGGTTTTCAGGTTATCGGATTTAGTGCCAAAAATGGCCTGAACACCGGACCCGGCAATCACCACGCCCGCCGCGCCTAATTTTTTCAGGCCAGGCTGGTCGACTTTGGTCACGTCCGCCACGCTGACACGCAGACGGGTGATGCAGGCGTCCAGATTGGTGATGTTCTCTTTGCCGCCAAAGGCTGCGACCAGATTACCGGCCATCTCACTGGCGTTACCCACCGTTTGCTCCGCAGTTGTCTCTTCACGACCTGGCGTTTTCAGGTTGAATTTGGTGATCACAAAGCGGAATACGGTGTAATAAATCAGGCCATAAATGACGCCTACCACCGGGAACAGCCAGATTTTGCTGCTGTTACCACTGAGCACCACAAAGTCGATCAGGCCGTGCGAGAAGCTGGTGCCATCACGCATTCCTAACAGGATACAGATTGGGAACGCCAGTCCGGCCAGCAGAATGTGGATGGCGTACAGCACCGGTGCCACGAACATGAATGAGAACTCAATCGGTTCGGTGATGCCGGTCAGGAACGAGGTCAGTGCAGCGGAGATCATAATGCCGCCCACTTTGGCGCGGTTCTCTGGTTTCGCTGAATGCCAGATAGCGATAGCCGCCGCTGGCAGACCGTACATTTTGAACAGGAAGCCGCCGGAAAGTTTGCCCGCCGTTGGGTCACCCGCCATATAGCGTGGGATATCACCGTGGAATACCTGACCCGCCGCATTGGTGAACTCACCAATTTGCATCTGGAAAGGAACGTTCCAGATATGGTGCAGGCCAAACGGCACCAGCGTACGTTCAATCAGACCATACAGGCCGAAGGCAACAACCGGGTTCTGGTAAGCCGCCCACTGTGAGAAGTCCTGAATCGCCGTACCAATCGGTGGCCAGACAAAGGAGAGCGCCACACCGAGGAAGATCGCCGTGAAGCCAGAGATAATCGGCACAAAGCGTTTACCGGCAAAGAAGCCCAGATATTCCGGCAACTTGATACGGTAGAAGCGGTTAAACATGTATGCCGCAATCGAACCGGCAATGATGCCACCGAGTACGCCGGTATCCGCCAGATGTTTGGCTTCGATTTCCGCCGGCGGTAAATGCAGCACCAGCGGCGCGACCACCGCCATGGTTTTCACCATGATGCCATAGGCAACGACGGCGGCCAGTGCCGAAACGCCGTCATTGTTGGTGAAGCCCAGCGCCACGCCAATCGCGAAGATTAACGGCATATTGGCGAAGACTGAACCACCTGCTTCCGCCATGACGTGAGAAACCACGGCAGGCAACCAGCTGAAGTTGGCAGAACCAACGCCCAGCAGAATACCGGCTATCGGCAAAACCGACACCGGCAGCATCAGCGATTTGCCGACCTTTTGCAGGTTGGCAAAGGCATTTTTAAACATAGTGTGAAGCTCCTGAGTATGATTGCTGTTTTACGCGCGTTACGCGTGATAACGGAGGGGAGATCCCCGCTATTTTCGGAACGTCTTAGCGTTCTCGGTATTTATTACGAAGAGTAAAATAAATCGCTAAAATTTAGTTTGATGAGCATCACGTTTCATCGAAGCTTTGCACATCATCTAGTTCAAATGGCCAGAAAATGCCAGGTTTTGCACAATAAAAAACCGCATCACCCAACAGAGCGATGCGGAATTGCATCAACAGCCGCTGCCGGCTGACGTGAACGCCGTCGTTATGCGTCGGATAACCGGGAGAGCGGCACGTGGAACAGATCGGAAAAGTTCTTTGTGGTGGCTTCAGCCATTTGCTCAATGCTGACGCCTTTGACCACCGCCATATATTCGGCAACATCACGCGTGTAAGCGGGCTGATTTTCTTTGCCGCGGAACGGCACCGGCGCCAGGTACGGTGAATCCGTTTCGACCAGCATACGATCGAGTGGCACGTAGCGTGCCGCTTCGCGGATGCTCTCCGCATTGCGGAAGGTTGCGATGCCCGAGAAGGAGATATAGAAACCCATATCCAACAGTTTGCCGGCCGTTTCCCGATCTTCGGTGAAGCAGTGCAGCACGCCGCCACAGCCTTCCACCTTCTCTTCTTTCAGGATCGTCAGCGTGTCTTCACGCGCATCACGCGTATGGACGATTACCGGTTTGTTCAGATCGCGACCGATGCGGATATGCTCGCGGAAAGATGCCTGCTGCTGCTCCTTAGTCTCTTTCTGATAAAAGTAGTCGAGGCCTGTTTCACCCATGGCGACCACCCGCTGGTCTGCAGCCAGCTGGCGCAGTTCGGCAAAGTCATAGGGCTGTTCCTGATTTAGCGGATGAACGCCGCAGGAGTAGGCAACGTTCGGGCGATCGCCAATCAGCTCAACCATCGCTTTATAACCCGGCAGCGTGGTGGCGACCGCCAGCATAAATTTCACATCGCGCGCGGCGGCTTTCGCCAGCACGTCGCTGACATCGTTGTGCAAGGTGTCATAATCCAGTCCATCGAGATGGCAGTGCGAATCAACTAAAAACATAATTCTTCTCTATTCAGGCTGACCAGACGGCGCCGGGGTAAGCATTTGCTCCCATCCCAGCAGCTGGTCGGTCAGTAATAATTCACGGTTCACGGCAACCACGTTAAGCAGACGAGCGCGACAGACCATCCACTGGCGCACGCTTTCATGCAGTGCGCTGGTCGGCAGTTGCAGGGCCATATCGGCAATCAGCGCTTGCCGATCGACGTTGGCAATATACTGGCCGCCACCCTGCTGCCATTTCAATGCATCGACCAGTAAGGCACACAGCCACCCGGTGCGGTGCGCGGCATCATCGGTGTTCAGCGCGGGCAGCAAGCTTAGCATATCGTCGCGCAATGCCGTCGGTAGCGCGTTACACAGCGACTGGCGGGCCGCCCAGCGCTTTTCCTCTAACAGACTGAGTGCCGCCGCCGGCGCACCGCCACTGAGACGTAAAGCGGTTATGCCATCCTGTTCTGTGGTGGAGACCTGCTTCAGCAGCCAGTTAAGGCTTTGCGCCTCATCCGGTGGAGAAAGGTGAAAGTTAAGGCAGCGACTGCGCAGCGTCGCCAGCAGTTGCGCAGGCTGCTGGCTGCAGAGCAGGAACCAGGTGTTTTTTGGCGGCTCTTCCAGCGTTTTCAGCAGCGCATTCGCCGCCGCTTCGGTCAGCTGAGCCGCATCCGGGATCCACACCACCTTCGCGCCACCCTGCTGAGCATGGTGGTAGAGCTTTTCGGTGATGCTGCGCACCGCATCGATGCCGATCGAACTCTTGCCCTTTTCCGCTTCCAGGCTGTACCAGTCCGGATGGGTGTGCGCCTGCATCAGCTGGCAGGCATGGCATTCACCACAGCTTTTCAACCCGTCACGGCGCTGGCACATCAGCCAGCGGCTGATGCCCCATACCAGCGAGGCATCGCCCATCCCCGGCAGCGCCTGCAGCAGCAATGCGTGATGACCACGCCCGGCCTGGTGCTGGCTGAGGATCTGACGATAGGGCTGATTCAGCCACGGATACCAGATCATCGCTGTTCCTTCAGCCATGCGACCAGCACCTGACGGATCGAGGCGCTGACCTGCTCAATGGACTGCGTGGCATCGACCGTTTGGATCCTGCTGTCGCTGGCGGCCAGCTCCAGGTAACGCTGACGGGTACGGATAAAGAAGTTCAGCGACTCCTGCTCAATGCGGTCCAGTTCACCACGGGCTCTGGCGCGCTGCAGGCCAATTTCTGGCGTCACGTCGAGATAGATGGTCATATCCGGCGCAAACTCGCCGAGCACGCTGTGTTTCAGCTGGCTCATCAGCGCAATGTCCATGCCGCGTCCGCCGCCCTGATACGCCTGGGAAGAGAGATCGTGACGATCGCCCACGACCCAGGCACCGCTGGCTAGCGCAGGTTTGATCACGTTTTCAACCAGCTGAACGCGCGCGGCATACAGCATCAGCAGTTCAGCCTGATCCGTCACCCGCTCACCGTCAATGCCCTGCTTGATCAGGTCACGGAGCTTTTCCGCCAGCGGCGTGCCGCCCGGCTCGCGCGTGAACACGATGTCACTGATACCCTGCTCACGCAGCGTGGCGACCACCACATCCCGGGCAGTGGTTTTACCCGCCCCTTCCAGCCCTTCGATGACGATAAATTTACTGTCCATTTTTTTCCTTCACCGCAAGACGCCACGCCTGAACCGCACGATTATGGCTGGCCAGATTAGTGGTAAACGTGTGTCCACCTTTGCCGTCTGCGACAAAATAGAGGAAGTCCGTTTTCACCGGATGTGCAGCCGCTTCCAGCGAGGCTTTGCTCGGCATGGCAATCGGCCCTGGCGGCATACCGGCAATGACGTAGGTATTATAAGGGGTTGGCGTGTCCAGGTCTTTACGCGTCAGGGTGCCTTTGTAGCTGTCGCCCATGCCGTAAATCACCGTGGGATCGGTCTGCAAACGCATACCGACGCGCAGACGATTGATAAATACCGAGGCAACCTTACTGCGTTCGTCGCTTAAAGCCGTCTCTTTTTCGACGATCGATGCCATGGTCACCAAATCGTTTTTGTCTTTGTACGGCAGGCCGTCCATTTTGCCCTGCCACTGGTTATCCACCAGTTTCACCATCCGCTCGTTAGCCCGCTTCAGCAGCGCCACGTCGGTGGTATTGGCGGTATAGGCATAGGTGTCCGGGAAGAGCCAGCCTTCCACATCCTGTTCGGGTAATGACAGTGCAGCGGCAACGGTCGCCAGCTTATCGTCAGACAGCGTGTGCTTGATATAAGGCGCTGCACGCAGCTGTGCCAGCCACTCCTGCAAACGCTGCCCTTCAACCAAACGTAACGGGAACTGAGCTTCTTTCCCGCTGGCCAGCAGATCGAGCATCTGCCTGACGGTCATGCCCTGGGTGAAGCGATAGGTCCCGGCCTTAAACTTCGCCAGTTCCGGCTCCAGCTTTAACAGCCAGCCAAACCAGACCGTTTGCGGCACGATATGCTGGCGGTTAAGTTCGGCTTCCAGCACCACACGTCCGGAACCCGCCGGCAGCGTAAAGATCGTTTCTTTGTTGATGGTCAGCGCCGAGTCGGCAAACTGGCGTATCTGCCAGTAGCTGAAGGTGATGGCCGCCACGACGATGACGACAATCCCGGTGAAGAGTTTTCTTTTTACTGTCATGAAATATCCATGTTAATCGTCTTGAGGGTGTAACAGAGTAAACAGCTGCCGTGAGGAATAGTGCCAGTGCTCGATCTGCTGCACCGGCAGGATCGGCATTAGCGCATTGGTAATGATCGCTTCGTCCGCGTCGGCCAGTATTTCCAACGGCTGGCTGACTTCCTGCACGGCGGTCCCCAGCTCGCGCAGTCGCTGGATCACCCGCTGGCGTTGAATACCGTTCACCCCTGAATGGCTAAGATCGGGCGTAAACACCTGCTCTCCCTTACGCCAGAACAAATTTGCCGCACAGCATTCCACCAGGCTACCGTCAGTGTCAAGCACCAGCGCCTCGTCTGCGCCAGTCTGGTCAAGCTCTGTACGGATCAGCACCTGCTCAAGCCGGTTAAGGTGTTTGATACCGGCCAGCAGCGGGTTTCTGCCGAGGCGGATCGAGCTTAACGCCAGCGTCACGCCGGTGTGGCGCAACGGATGATAATGCGCGGGGTAGTCAGAGAGGAAGATCATCCGTGAGGGCTGTTGGCATCCGGCGGCACTGTAGCCCCGACCGCCCACTCCGCGCGAAAGGATCACTTTCAGCACGCCATCAGTACGGGTCGCTGCCGCAAAACGCATTTCATCCTGCAGCGCTGACCAGTCGACGTTGGCGATCATCAGGCGCTCGCAGCCGAGTTTAAGGCGCTGCACATGGGCTTCGGGCATCACGATTTCACCCTGCAAAATGCGGGCGGTGGTGAAACAGCCGTCACCGAACTGCACGGCACGATCGCGCGCCTGCAGGCTGTCCTGCCGCTCGCCATTTATCCAGACCATTGCTCCCCCTGAGTGAACATCGCACAGCGGTAAAGATACCCTTTATGCCGCTGCAAATTCATCCGATTGTCTGTGCATAATTGTATAGAGAGATAAAAAGCCCGACCCGCTGCGCGCTTAGCAACAAAAAAGGCCCGCAGAGCGGGCCTTCTTCAAGGTAAGGCAACAATCAAATTTTACGGAAAATCAACGAACCGTTGGTTCCGCCAAATCCGAAGGAGTTACACAACGTGTACTCCAGACCTTTTACCTGACGGGCTGTGTGCGGGACAAAATCCAGATCGCAACCAACATCCGGGTTATCCAGATTGATGGTTGGCGGGATAACCTGGTCGCGCAGGGCAAGAATAGAGAAAATAGACTCTACGGCGCCTGCAGCCCCTAAAAGGTGACCGGTCATGGATTTAGTGGAGCTCACCATCACGCTGCCTGCACTGGCACCGAAGACCGTTTTCACTGCCTGGGCTTCAGCTTTATCACCGGCTGGCGTGGAGGTGCCGTGCGCATTGATATAGCCAATCTGCTCGGGTGACAACTGCGCATCTCTCAGCGCATTTTTCATTGCCAGAGCGGCGCCTGCACCATCTTCCGGTGGTGAAGTCATATGGTAAGCATCGCTGCTCATGCCGAAACCAACCAGTTCCGCATAAATTTTCGCGCCACGCTTTTTCGCGTGTTCGTACTCTTCAAGCACCACCAGACCAGCACCATCGCCCAGCACGAAGCCATCGCGATCGCGATCCCATGGACGGCTTGCCGCCTCAGGATTGTCATTGCGGGTTGAAAGCGCACGTGCGGCGCCAAAGCCACCCATACCCAAAGGCGTACTGCCCTTCTCGGCACCACCTGCCAGCATCACGTCGGCATCATTGTAAGCAATGATACGTGCAGCCTGGCCAATGTTATGCACACCGGAAGTACAGGCCGTGGAAATAGCGATGCTTGGACCTTTCATGCCGAACATAATAGTCAGGTGACCCGCTATCATGTTTACAATCGTGGAGGGAACGAAGAAAGGACTGATTTTACGCGGGCCGCCGTGGATCAGCGAATCGTGGTTTTCTTCAATCAGACCGAGACCACCGATACCGGAGCCAATAGCGGCACCAATACGATCGGCGTTCTCATCAGTAATGACCAGACCGGAATCCTGCATGGCTTGAATGCCAGCGACAACGCCGTACTGAATGAAGGCATCCATCTTGCGCTGATCTTTGCGCGAGATAAATTCTTCACAGTTAAAATCTTTTACTAAGCCAGCAAAACGCGTTGCGTAGGCACTAGTATCAAAATGGTCGATCAGGCTGATGCCACTCTGACCGGCAACAAGAGCATTCCAGGTGGACTCTACGGTATTGCCGACAGGAGACAACATGCCAAGACCGGTCACAACTACACGACGCTTAGACACGTTCGTCCTCCAGGGAGGGAAAAAATGACAATGGAACAGTATGGGGTGTACAGAAAAAACTCAGGCGGTCGAATGACCGCCTGGAGATGCTCACTTATGCCTGGTGATTATTGATGTAATCAATAGCAGCCTGAACAGTAGTGATTTTCTCAGCTTCTTCGTCCGGAATCTCGGTATCAAACTCTTCTTCCAGAGCCATTACCAGCTCAACGGTATCAAGAGAATCAGCGCCCAGATCTTCTACAAAAGAGGCAGTGTTAACGACTTCTTCCTGCTTAACGCCAAGCTGCTCGCCAATGATTTTCTTAACGCGTTCTTCGATAGTGCTCATACTATTAAATTTCCTATCAAAACTCGCTTTCGCGATGGTTTTCGTAGTGTATAAAATGGTGAAAAAGATGCAACTAAATCCCGGCTGGTCAAACCACGAATTTACGCTATTTTGCGGGTATAACCGCAAATAACGCAAATATATTTCGTGATTATCAGACCATATACATTCCGCCGTTGACGTGCAGCGTCTCACCAGTGATGTACGCAGCCTCGTCGGAGGCTAAAAATGCTACGGCATTCGCGATTTCCTGCGCGCCGCCGAGGCGA
Organism: Erwinia sp. QL-Z3; assembly: GCF_004551645.1. Taxonomy (NCBI): domain Bacteria; kingdom Pseudomonadati; phylum Pseudomonadota; class Gammaproteobacteria; order Enterobacterales; family Erwiniaceae; genus Erwinia; species Erwinia sp. QL-Z3. Next base: position 3,222,184 of record NZ_CP037950.1, on the reverse strand, counting down.
CCCGCTGGCACTCCCGCTAGAATGCCCGCACGCTGATCTTCAGTCAGCGCGCGCGTCATGTCGGTTTCAATGAAACCTGGCGCCACGACGTTAACGGTAATACCACGTGACGCGATTTCACGCGCCAGTGACTTGCTGAAGCCGATCAAACCCGCTTTTGCTGCTGCGTAGTTTGCCTGGCCCGCATTACCCATCGTTCCGACTACAGAACCAATGGTAATGATTCGGCCTACGCGTTTCTTCATCATAGCGCGCATTACCGCTTTTGACAGGCGGAATACGGAAGTCAGGTTTGTGTCCAGGATATCCTGCCACTCATCATCCTTCATACGCATCAGTAGATTATCACGCGTAATGCCAGCATTATTGACTAAAATGTCCACTTCGCCAAATTCAGCACGAATATTTTCTAACACCGCATCAATTGACGCACTGTCAGTCACATTCAGCAGCAGGCCTTTGCCATTGGTGCCCAGATAAGCACTGATGGCGTCCGCACCACTTTGGCTGGTCGCTGTACCGACAACTTTCGCGCCGCGTGCTACCAGCGTTTCGGCGATAGCACGGCCTATGCCGCGACTTGCACCGGTAACCAGTGCGATTTTTCCTTCAAAGCTCATGTTCATCCTCGTCTACTGTTAAAGCGCCGCTGACAGGCTGGCCGGATCGTTTACCGGAGCCGCAGTCAGGGTGTCAACAATACGCTTCGTCAGGCCTGTCAGCACCTTACCAGGGCCAACTTCCAGCAGTGACGTCACGCCTTCCTGCGCCATAAACTCCACACACTCAGTCCAACGGACCGGGTTGTACAGCTGACGAACCAGCGCGCTACGAATGGCCTCTGCTGAGGTTTCGCACTGCACATCAACGTTGTTAACCACCGGGAATGTCGGGGCGTTGAAGGTCAGTTTTTCCAGCGCAACAGCCAGTTTATCGGCTGCGGGTTTCATCAGTGCACAGTGAGAAGGTACGCTCACAGGCAACGGCAGAGCACGTTTGGCACCGGCAGCCTTACAGGCTGCGCCAGCGCGTTCTACCGCTTCTTTATTACCTGCAATCACAACCTGACCAGGCGAATTGAAGTTAACCGGGGAGACAACCTGTCCCTGAGCCGACTCTTCACACGCTTTCGCGATTGACGCATCATCCAGACCGATAATGGCCTGCATAGCGCCCGTGCCTTCTGGCACCGCTTCCTGCATCAGTTTGCCACGCAATTCAACCAGTTTGATCGCTTCATCGAAGGCGATCACACCTGCACAAACCAGCGCACTATACTCGCCCAGGCTGTGTCCCGCCAGCATTGCAGGCATCTTACCGCCTTTTTCCTGCCAAACGCGGAAAATAGCAACAGATGCGGCCAGCAAAGCCGGTTGGGTCTGCCAGGTTTTGTTCAGTTCTTCTACAGGTCCCTGCTGCACCAGTGCCCACAGGTCGTAACCCAGCGCAGCGGAGGCTTCGGCGAAGGTTTTCTCAACCAGCGGATTCTCTGCAGCCAGCTCAGCCAGCATGCCTACCGTCTGGGAGCCCTGTCCCGGAAAAACCATAGCAAATTGCGTCATTGTGAAATCCTTAATCAAAAACGAACCAGCGCCGAGCCCCAGGTGAATCCACCGCCGAAGGCTTCCAGCAGAATAAGCTGACCACGTTGAATGCGACCATCACGCACGGCTTCATCCAATGCGGTAGGAACGGAAGCGGCGGAGGTATTGCCGTGACGATCGAGCGTAACCACGACTTTCTCCATGCCCATACCCAGCTTGCGGGCGGTGGCACTGATAATACGCAGGTTGGCCTGATGCGGAACCAGCCAGTCAATGGCTTCACGATCGAGGTTATTGGCTTGCAGCGTCTCTTCAACGATATGCGCAAGCTCGGTAACAGCCACTTTAAACACTTCGTTACCGGCCATGGTCACGTAGGAAGGCTGCTGCTGGTTCTGACGATCCTGATTAGACAGGGTCAGCAACTGGCCGTAACGGCCATCAGCGTGGAGATGGGTCGAGATGATGCCTTGTTCTTCGCTGGCGCCTAACACCACCGCGCCTGCGCCATCACCAAACAGGATGATGGTGCCACGATCTTCAGGATCGAGCATGCGTGCCAACACGTCAGCACCAATCACCAGCGCATTTTTTACCGCGCCGTTCTTGATGTACTGGTCAGCCACGCTCAGGGCATAGGTGAAGCCTGCACAGGCAGCCGCAAGGTCAAAAGACGCGGCATCTTCAATCTCCAGCAGTTGCTGGATCATGCAGGCTGAGCTTGGGAAGGCGTGGCTGGAGGAGGTCGTCGCCACCACAATCAGTCCGATATCATTTTTATCAATGCCGGCCATTTCCAGCGCGCGTTCTGCGGCGTGGAAACCCATTGAGGCAACGGTTTCATCCGGCCCGGCAATGCGACGTTCACGGATACCGGTGCGGGTGACAATCCACTCGTCCGATGTATCCACCATTTTTTCCAGATCGGCGTTAGTCCGCACCTGTTCAGGCAAATAGCTGCCTGTACCGATAATCTTCGTATACATGTACGTCATTCACTCTTAGGTAATACAGCTTGAAGGCGGGCAGCAATCCGCTCTGGGACTTGCCGCGCCACCGCCTGCTCTGCCTGTTCGATCGCCGCAGCGAATGCGCGTTGATTGGCCGCACCGTGACTCTTAATCACCGTGCCGCGCAATCCTAACAGACAGGCGCCATTGTACTGGTCGGGGTTGAGGTGGCCGAAGCGCTTTTCCAGACGTTTTTTTATCAAACGTGCCAGCAGCGTCATCCACCAGGCCCTTTTTTTACCTTCGCCCTGTGATTTCAACAGCGAAAGAAACATTCTTACCACGCCTTCCATGGTTTTCAGGGTGACGTTGCCCACAAAACCATCGCAGACCATCACGTCCGTTTTCCCGGTAAGAAGATCGTTGCCTTCGAGGTATCCAATATAGTTAATTTCTGGCGATGCACGCAGGATAACTGCGGCATCGCGAATACTACTTAACCCTTTGGTCTCTTCCTGACCAATATTCAGCAACGCCACCCGGGGAGAGTGTATCGACAGAACTTCTTCCGCCATCACCGCGCCCATCACTGCAAATTGTACCAGCATCGCGCTGTCGGACTCGACGTTTGCGCCCAGATCCAACACCACGGTTTTACCCTTGAGCTGATTCGGTAATACCGTCATCAGCGCCGGGCGCTCAATACCGTCCAGCGGCTTGAGCATCATTTTTGCCAGGCCCATCAGCGCACCGGTATTTCCGGCGCTGATACAGGCCTGCGCCCGCCCTTCTTTCACCAACTCAAGCGCCACACGCATGGACGTGCCACGGCTGTGGCGAATGGCCTGTGAGGGTTTGGCATCACTGGCAATAACCGACTCAGCAGGGATCACCTGCAGACGTGCCAATAAGGCAGAATCAGCTTTTGCGAGAAATGACGAGATGTTGTCGGGATCGCCGACCAGAAGAAGATGCAGCTGTGTGTTAGAGGCCAGTGCCTGCATTGCAGCAGGCACTGTCACGCAGGGACCGAAGTCCCCGCCCATGGCATCTATCGCCAGGGTCAGACGTGGCAAAGTATCGCCTTGCGTATCCGCAAGAACTACTTAACGATGACCTTGCGACCGCGGTAGTAACCATCCGCAGTGATGTGGTGACGCAGATGCGTTTCGCCAGAAACTTTATCTACGGAAAGAGATGCTGTGGTCAGGGCATCGTGTGAACGACGCATGCCACGCTTGGAACGGGTTGGTTTATTCTGTTGTACGGCCATGGACCTTACTCCTATTACTTACGCTTTAAACTGGCTAATACGGCAAATGGGTTTGGTTTTTCTGCCTCTGCAGGCAGCTTGCCAAAGACCATGTCCGCCTCGGACACTTCACAGTGTTCAGAATCATGCACCGGAACGACAGGCAGGGCGAGGATAATTTCATCTTCAACCACCGCCAGCAGATCGATTTCACCAAACTCGTTGACCTCGACCGGCTCGTACGCTTCCGGCAGTGCCTCAGCCTGCTCGTCAGTAACGATCGGGCTGAAACAATACGTCACGTGGACCTGATGCGGAAATGTCTTGTTGCAGCGTTGACAACACAGGGTTACGGAGACCGCCGCAGTACCGTTAAATACTGCTAACCGCTGATTGTCGATGGCGAACGACATCGAGCACTCTACATCACTGTCCACACTCACTACCGATTCGGTAATACGCTCCACCTGTTCAGGGGTGTAAACACCCTGATAATCAAGGCGCTTTTGAGCGGTACGAACCGGATCGAGAGTCAGGGGTAATTTTACTTTTTGCATAGGGCGCGCATATTAACTTTCAAACGAGATAGAGTCAAAGAAAAAGGCCGGTTTACAGCATCTTTCACCCAATATTCGCATCCAATGCGGCGCACAGTTTAAAATGCCTTGAACTGATTCGCTATCTATTCTGGAAAAAAATATGACACGACTGGTGCTTGCTTCAACCTCCCCTTTCAGAAAGTTCCTGCTGGAAAAGTTGGGGGTCCCGTTTATCACTGCCGCACCCGAGGTGGACGAAAGCGCGCAACTTGATGAATCCGCTACCGATCTTGTGATGCGACTCGCCGCTGCCAAGGCGCAGGCGCTGGCGGAAACCTACCCGGATCATCTGATTATCGGCTCCGATCAGGTCTGCGTGATTGACGGAAAAATAACCGGCAAGCCGCATACGGCCGCCAACGCGCATCAGCAATTACGCCAGGCCAGCGGCCACAGCGTGATTTTTTATACCGGTCTGGCGGTGTACGACAGTGGTTCTCAGCAGTTACAGGTGATTTGCGAGCCGTTTAACGTCGATTTCCGTCCTTTAACCGAAGAGGAGATCGTAAATTATGTGGCGAAAGAGCAGCCACTGAACTGCGCGGGGAGTTTTAAAAGCGAAGGGTTGGGGATCACGCTGTTCGACCGCCTTTCAGGCCGCGATCCCAATACCCTGGTCGGGCTGCCACTGATTGCGCTTTGCGAGATGCTACGTGCGGCCGGGATCGATCCGCTAAGGAATTGAAAAAGCGTCTGTGTTGCCCGTTGAATCGGGCAACACAGTGCAAAAGCGACGCTAAGTACTTTTGCACTGTCTATCCGCCACCTAATCCACGGTTACTTCGCCGGTGCGGTTTTACGCAGGACTTCCAGGCAGTGCTTCAGCTCGTTGTCGAGCGGCGCTTCGACGCGCATCACTTCACCGGTATTCGGATGGGTGAACTTCAACGCAGCCGCATGCAGGAACAGCCTTTTCAGACCGGTACCGGCAAGCTGCGCATCAAAATCGCGCTCGCCATAGCGATCGTCAAAAGCAATCGGATGGCCCGCGTGCAGCGTATGAACGCGGATCTGGTGGGTTCGCCCGGTGATCGGGCTGGCTTTAACCAGCGTGGCATGCGCGTAGCGCTCTTCAACTTTGAAACGCGTTTCAGACGGCTTGCCTTCGCTATTCACGCGCACAATACGCTCACCACTTTGCAGAATATTCTTCAGCAGCGGTGCCTGTACGGCTTTGATATGCGATGGCCACGAACCCCGGACCAGCGCCAGATAATCCTTCTGCATCCCCTTCTCTCTCAACTGCTCATGCAGCGAGCGCAGTGCTGAACGCTTTTTCGCGACCAGCAGGATGCCCGAGGTATCACGGTCAAGGCGATGTACCAGTTCAAGGAAACGGGCTTCGGGTCTGAGGGCGCGTAATCCTTCGATTACCCCGAAGCTCAGGCCGCTGCCACCGTGCACGGCGGTACCGGACGGTTTGTTCATCACCAGGATGTAATCATCTTCATAGACGATGGCGTGGGCTAAGGCCGCCACTTTATCCAGCTTCGGCGAAATCGCCTCTTCCTCACGTTCTGCCACGCGAACCGGCGGAATGCGGATCTCATCGCCGGCAACAAGCTTATATTCTGGCTTGATGCGACCTTTATTCACGCGCACTTCGCCCTTACGCAAAATGCGATAAATCATGCTTTTCGGCACGCCTTTGAGCTGCGTGCGTAAAAAGTTATCGATGCGCTGTCCTGCCTCATCGGCAGAAATCGTCACCATTCGTACTGCGGGAGTATTGGTTTTCATGGTCGGCGATTCTAAATAGAGCGCCAGGATAGCGCCACCTCTTTTTCTGTGCTTAACTGACGGTGACCCTTGTGGCTGATGATTTATGACCAGTTTTTGGGCAATTTGTGGAATTGAGATGCAAATCGCCATAAAAGCCGGAATAAACTTCACAGAGCCACTAAAGTCACCTTGCTATCACAAGGTTAGCAATGGAATAATGCTACTGTTTTTCCTCGCTAAACCTTGTGAAACAAGAAAAAAGCGTAATAAGAAAGTTTGCCGGATAGCCCATACACGCAGCAATGGCGTAAGACGTATTGTGCAATCAGGCATTTAGCGGGCTGCGGGTTGCAGCCTGGACGACAAGACGGGATTGGTTCACTCTGGTTACTCACTGGCGGTTCCCCCCTTTTTAAAAGCGCTGTTTTTCCATATGAAAAACAGGCTGCCGAGATTTTGCGCCCCTTAGCAGACCACAACCGTGAGGTTGACGTTTTTGCGATGAGACTCGGGGCCATCGGTTACTCGCGTCCAGCGTTACTATTGCCCGTAGCTTTGTCACTAATGTAAGAATAATGAGTAAGTTACGATGAAAAGAATGTTGATAAACGCAACTCAGCAGGAGGAGTTGCGTGTCGCCCTGGTGGATGGACAGCGCCTGTACGACCTGGATATTGAAAGCCCAGGACACGAACAGAAAAAAGCCAACATCTATAAAGGCAAGATCACCCGCATTGAACCAAGTCTTGAAGCAGCATTTGTCGATTACGGTGCTGAAAGACACGGTTTTCTCCCTCTGAAAGAAATCTCCCGCGAATACTTCCCAAGTAATTACAATTCCCATGGTCGCCCTAATATCAAGGACGTACTGCGTGAAGGTCAGGAAGTTATTGTTCAGATCGATAAAGAAGAACGTGGAAATAAAGGCGCCGCCTTAACCACCTTTATCAGTCTGGCCGGCAGCTATCTGGTGCTGATGCCGAATAACCCACGTGCTGGCGGTATTTCCCGTCGCATCGAAGGTGATGACCGTACTGAACTGAAAGAGGCGCTCTCTGCACTAGAGCTGCCAGAAGGGATGGGTCTGATCGTTCGTACCGCAGGCGTTGGCAAATCTGCCGAAGCGCTGCAGTGGGACTTAAGCTTCCGGATGAAGCACTGGGACGCGATTAAAAAAGCCGCTGACAGCCGCCCTGCTCCGTTCCTGATCCATCAGGAAAGCAACGTTATTGTCCGCGCCTTCCGCGATTATCTGCGTCAGGATATCGGTGAAATCCTTATCGATAACCCGAAAGTTCTGGAGCTTGCTCGTCAGCATATCGCTGCCCTGGGCCGCCCGGACTTCAGCAGCAAAATTAAGCTCTACACCGGTGAAATTCCGCTGTTCAGCCACTATCAAATCGAATCGCAAATCGAATCTGCCTTCCAGCGTGAAGTGCGCCTGCCGTCTGGTGGCTCGATTGTCATCGACACCACTGAAGCGCTGACCGCCATTGATATCAACTCCGCTCGCGCAACGCGCGGTGGGGATATCGAAGAAACGGCCTTCAACACCAACCTGGAAGCGGCAGACGAAATTGCCCGTCAGCTGCGCCTGCGTGACCTTGGCGGCCTGATCGTTATCGATTACATCGATATGACCCCGGTTCGTCACCAGCGTGCGGTTGAAAACCGTCTGCGTGAAGCCGTTCGTCAGGACCGCGCACGCATTCAGATCAGCCACATTTCGCGTTTCGGCCTGCTGGAGATGTCCCGTCAGCGCCTCAGCCCATCACTGGGTGAGTCAAGCCATCACGTCTGCCCACGCTGTAGCGGCACCGGCACCATCCGTGATAACGAATCGCTGTCACTCTCTATTCTGCGTCTGATTGAAGAAGAAGCGCTGAAAGAGAACACCAAAGAAGTTCACGCAATCGTTCCAGTGCAGATTGCCTCTTACCTGCTGAACGAAAAACGTGAAGCGGTAAGCGCGATTGAAAAACGCCAGGGCGGCGTGCGGGCCATCATCGTGCCAAACGATCAGATGCAAACCCCACACTACTCAGTTCTGCGTGTGCGCACCGGTGAAGAGACACAAACCCTCAGCTACCACTTGCCGAAGCTGCATGAAGCCGAAATGGCGCTGCCTTCTGAAGAAGAGCACGCCGAGCGCAAACGTCCTGAGCAACCGGCTCTGGCCGCGTTTGTGATGCCTGATGCGCCGCCAGCACCACAGGAAGCGGTTGTTGCTGAAGCGCCACCGGTGGCAGCAGTAGCAGCAGAGCCAGCCCCTGCGGCGGCTAAAGCCCCTGCCGAAGCGGGAACCGGCCTGATGAGTCGCTTCTTCCGCGGCCTGAAGAAAATGTTTGCCGGTGAAGAGAAGCCAGTAGAACAACAGCCTCAGCCAGCCGTTGTGGTGGAAGAGAAAGCTCCTGAAGCGGCAGCGCCACGGGGTGAACGCCGTAATAACCGCCGTCAGAATAATCGTCGTGACCGCAATAACAGCGGCGAACGCGGTGAGCGCTATGGCGACCGTAACGAACGCAATGCCGATCGTAATGGTTCTGAGCGTAACGAACGCACCGAGCGTAATGGCAATGACCGCAACGAGCGTAATGACCGTAACGGTTCTGACCGTAACGAGCGTAACGCCGATCGCAATACTGACCGTAATGCGGATCGCAACGAGCGGACTTCTGACCGTCCGGAACGTAATGAGCGTAACGATCGCAGCGAGCGCACCCCGCGTAACGACCGTAACTCTAACCGCAATGAGCGCATGACTCGCGACCGCGATCCTGCTGCTGAAAGCCGTGAAGAGAACCGTCGTAACAAGCGTAATGCGCCGGCCGTTGAGTCTCCGGAAGATCTGCTGATGCAGGCTGTCGCCGAAGATGCACAACAGCAACAGCCGCGTCGTGAGCGTCAGCCACGTCGTCGTCAGGACGAAAAACGCGCGCCAGTGCAGGAAGAGAAAGTCGCTGAAATCGCTGAGCTTCCAGAAGCCGTTGTCGACGCTTCCGTTGACGGTGATGAGCACGTTCAGGTTATGCCGCGCCGTAAGCCGCGTCAGTTGGATCAGAAAGTGCGTATCGAAACGGCTGAGCAAACTGCGGCTCGCTCTTTTGCGCCGACAGAAGACGAGGTTGCACCGGTACTGGAGCAGACTACTGACTTCCCTGCGGCGGAACACGCCAGTGAAGCGGAAGAAGGCGAAGATCGTGACAGCAACAGCATGCCACGTCGTTCACGTCGCTCTCCTCGTCATCTGCGCGTCAGCGGTCAACGTCGCCGTCGCTACCGTGATGAGCGCTACCCGAACCAATCGCCAATGCCGCTGACCTTCGCGGCTGCGTCGCCAGAAATGGCTTCCGGTAAAGTGTGGATCACCTATCCTGTTGCTCAGGCAACGGATGAGCATGAACACGAGCAGTCTGTGGTGCCAGAGTACGGTCATCAGGATACGGCTGATGCGATTGCCGTGGCTGCAACAGCAGACGCTGCACAGCCTGAAGTGATTGCTGAAGCTCAGCCGGTGCATTTCTCTGAGCCACAGCCGGAAAATACCCCGGCAGTGACGCTGGTGAACACTGACGAAACGACTGCTATCGAAACAGCCGTTAATGAAGAGCCGTCTGTGGTGTCTGCCGCTGACGAAGTTATCGCTGATGCTGTGACTCAACAGGCTGTGCCAGCTGAAGAGGCTCCGGCAGTTCAGGCTGTCGACGCGGTCGAAGAGATTGTGGTTGAAGCGAAGCAGGCTGAAGAGCAGCGTGTGGCAGAAGAAGCCAGCCATCAGGCTGAAGAAGCCGCCTCTGACGTCAGCCCGGCGCTGGAACAGCAGGTAGAAGAAGTGTTGGCAGCACCGGAAGCCGTGGCCGATGTCACTGCAACCGAGCCGCATGCACCTGTTCCTGCCCGTGACGAGCCGGTTGAAGCCCCGGTTGCTCAGGCTCCAGTTGCTACGCCGGTTGAAGCACCGGTTGCTCAGGCTCCTGTTGCTGCACCAGTAGAAGCACCAGCGGCTCAGGCACCTGTTGCTGCGCCAGTTGAAGCACCAGCGGCTCAGGCACCTGTTGCTGCGCCGGTTGAAGCCCCAGTTGCTCAGACCCCTGTGGCTGCACCAGTAGAAGCACCAGTTGCTCAGGCACCTGTTGCTGCGCCGGTTGAAGCACCAGCGGCTCAGGCTCCTGTTGCTGCGCAAGTTGAAGCACCAGCGGCTCAGGCACCTGCTGCTGCAGCGGTTACCGCTCAGCCCGCTTACAAGCACCACGCAACGGCGCCAATGACTAAAGCGCCTGCACCTGAGTATCAGGCTGAACCTGCGCGTGCAAGTGACTGGGTACGCCCTGACTATCAGTTCGATGGTCAGGGTTCTGCAGGCGGGCATGCTGCAACCCATCAGGCAACGGCTCCGGCAACTCGCCCAGAGTAACTGTCGCCTGACTGAAAAAGCCCTGGTCTTATGACCGGGGCTTTTTTTTTACCTCAATATATTCAGGGCAAAAAAAACCCGCTATCAGAAGGTTAACGCTGATAGCGGGAGAAACTGAACGTACCCGGTTTAAGCACGTTCAAAATTGGTAAAGCTTTGATTACATTTTGAACAGAGACATGCTGGACATGTCGGTAAAGACTTTATAAGAGGCCTGCAATGCCGTCTGCTGCATGGTGTAAGACGAGATAGCACTGGTGTAGTCAACATCGACCAGATTGCTCATCTGCGTAGCCTGATTCACCTTGGTGTCATCGCCTTTCGAGTCCAGGTTGTCCAGCTCGGTCAACTGCGTACCCAGCACTGAACGCACAGCAAGCACGTTGTTCAGCGAGTTCTTCAAGCCACGGTTGGTCTTATCCAGTGCCGCAGAAGCGGCATCTGACGTCGCCTGGTCCGCGCTTTCCAGCGGGGTGTTCAGCGCTTTAATCGCGGTATTCAGCGTGGTAAAAATATTGCTCTCACTGGCGCTGCCGTCCGGCTCAGCCGTTGGGTTGCTGGTCAGTGACGTAAAGACCTGGCTACCGGTATGGTTGGTGACCATGGTGCGGTTAGAGTCGACTTTCTGGCTGATTGGCGTATCGCCACCGACATAGGTCACATCCCCGTTAGCATCCTGAGTGAACGGGGCTTTATCGGTCTGATAGCCGGCAAACATGTAACGGCCGTTGCCGTCAGTAGTGTTCGCCAGGTTCAGCAACTGGTCACGGATCCCGGTCAACTGCTGCGCATAAGACGCGCGGTCATCATCAGACAGGGTGCCGTTTGCTGCTGCAACCACGATGGTTTGCGCCTGCTGAACAACGCTGGTCACCTGCTGCAGGTTGGTTTCTTCCTGCGAGATGTTGTTGGTGGCAAAACCCCTGGCCGTAGAATACTGGCTGGTTTGTGCCTGAGCCTGTGACAGCACCACCGCTTGCGCGGCAGCGACAGGATCATCAGACGGATTCACAACCCGCTTACCTGAAGAGAGTTGCTCGCCCACTTTCAACCAGCTGGCCTGAGAACTTGAGATCCCACGCATCTGTTGATCATAGATTTGGGCAGTACTGAGTCGCATCATGAACTCCTTATTCGGTCATCAGCTAACGGCGCTGATCAGCGCGTCAAAAATGGTGCTGGCGGTTTGAATGACCTGGGCATTGGCAGTGTAATACTGCTGATAACGCGTCAGGTTGCCGTATTCTTCATCCAGGTTTACGCCGGAGATTGACTGCTGCTGATTGGTCAGTTGCGTCACGACGTTGGTCTGGGTGGTGCTGGTGGTTTCCAGGTTACTGGTTTTGTTACCGATATCCGCGACCATACTGGCGTAGCTTTGCGTCAGCGTTTTTGATCCGGTAATGACGTTTTTGGTTTGCAGATCCAGCAACGACTGGGCGTTAGTGTTATCACTGACACCATCATCGGCACCGGCTGCGGCAACTTTAGACTCATCGGTAATATTGACGCCCATGTTTACCACGACATCAGCAACCGGTTTCACCAGGAAGCTGTCATTTTTGGCCGGCGAACCACTGACCGTCAGCTGCAAGCCATCGAAGCTCAGGGTGGAGTTGCCGTTAGTGTCGGTGCCCATGGTCGGCGTGATGCTGGCGTTATCTGAATTGCGGGTCACGCTCCAGTTGGTGCCGTCGTAGCTGACCTTGTAGTTTGAGGCCTGAACCTTGCTGGTATCGGTCCATTGCGCACTCACTGAGGCGGTGGTGGTGTTCTTGGTGTTGGAGATAACCGCCGGGCTGCCCAGATTAAAGAAGGCTTCACCGGCATCACCGTTGCTGTCATAACCGGCTTCATGCTGGGTGTTAAAGCTGGAGCCCAGCGCCATCGCCAGCTGACCTAACTGATTACGGGTATTATCCAGGTCGCTGCGGAAAGCCAGTAAGCCGCCGAGTGAACCGGTGGTTACCAGCTTTTCAGGAATCTCACTGGTTGCGCCAGTGGTTGGATTCACCGACGCAATGGTCAACCGGCTTGGATCGCTGCTGGATGGGACGGCTGCCAGCGTGTTGTAGCTGTCGCCGGTAACCAGCGAGATGCCGTTGCCGATGCTGATGTTATAGCTGCCGCCGTCCTGCTGGCTGACGGTAACGCCCACCAGGTTATTCAGGTTGCTGACCAGTTGATCGCGCTGATCCAGCAAATCGTTCGGTGGGTTGCCGTCGCCAGAGCCTTTCAGTTTGGCGATCTGCTGGTTGACGTTGGCGATCTGTTTGGCGTAGCCATTAACCTGATCGACCGTGGACGTCACGGAGGTATTCAGGCTGCTGTCGAGGTTGCGCAGATAGGTATCGGACACCTGCAGCTGGTTTACCAGGCCGCTGGCCTTGCCCAATACCGCCTGACGCGCAGACGCATCATCAGCATTGCTGACCAGCGTCTGAATCGAGGAGAAGAAATCCTGGATGTTAGTCGACAGCGTATTGGTGGTGCTGGAGAACATATCGTCAATGTTCGACAGCTGATTATATTGCGTGGTCAGTGCACTGGACTGCGTGCTGGCCGCGCGCAGCTGATTGGTGATGAACGCATCATATTCACGGTTGACGCTGGCAACGGAAACACCGTTACCGTAGTAGTTTGTCCCGCTTAGCGTGCTGCTGGCCTGAGCAAGGACGGTCGTCTGACGTGAATAGCCCGCAACGCTGTAATTACTGATGTTGTTACTGGTGGTATTCAACGCTGCCGAAGCCGCGTTTATCCCGCTTAATGCGGTATTAATTAAGTTAGACATGTCGGTTCCTTGTTTACCCTGACACAGCACGGGCCGGCATTAAAAGTCGCCGGGGTGCTTTAACACAAATCCGGCCTGAAAAGGTTATCGGTAAAACCGGGACAAACTTGAGTAAAAATCAGAACAAATCACCAATATCCTGGCTGTAAGCCTTGACGACTTTTTCGCCCATATTTTTAAACTGCTGGATCATGCCGACCAGCTTTTGGGCATACTTCGGATCGGTGGCGTAACCCGCTTCCTGCAAGGCTTTAGCGCCCTGCTCCGGCGTGGCGGCAGTGGTTACGGCGCTGTATCGCGGGTTATTCGCGATCAGCTTGACGTAGTCATTTAACGCATCGAAATAGGAGTCATACACGCGGAATTTGGCCTTCACCTTTTTCGCTTCGCCATTCTCATATTCGGTGGTAGTAATTTCGGTGGTTTTTCCCTGCCAGTTCGCCGAGGCTTTAATACCAAACACGTTATAGCTTGGCTTGCCTTCAGCGGTGCGGATCTGACGCTGTCCCCAACCGGATTCCAGCGCCGCCTGGGCGAGGATCAGGTGATGAGGGATGCCACTTTCCGCACTGGCCATCTTAGCGGGCTGGGAAAGCTGGGAAATAAAGTCGCTGCTGTCACCGCTCATGGTGGCATCAGACGCCGGCAGGCGCGGAACGGCCTTGCGCACCAGCTGCTCCATCGCCAGCGGCGGCAGCGTGTTGATAAAGCCTTTATCCAGCAACATCGGCACGGTACCGGCTTTCTCATCCAGCGGCGCCGCCTGCTCCATCTGCTTGACCATCATGTCGGCGAGGCCCAGCCCTTTAGATGCAATCTGTTGCCCAATCTGCTGATCGTACATCGAGGTATAAAGACGCGTTTGCTCGGTGCTCAGCAGGCCATCCTGCGGCAGCGCCTGACGCATACTTTTCAGCATCATTTGTACGAACATCCCTTCGACCTGCTTGGCGACTTCCTTTGCATGTGCTTTAGGATCGCCGCTGGCCTGGCGCTTCAGGTTGTTCAGTGAGCGGCTGTCATACGCCGCTCCCATCAGAGATTGGGAATCGCTCATCAGATAATTTCCAGTTTTGCGTGCAGGCAACCGGCACTCTGCATGGATTGCAGGATAGACATCAGATCGATTGGCGTGGCACCCAGCGCATTCAGGGCACGCACTACGCTGTTGAGGTTGGCGCTGGCATTGACGCTTTGCAGCGCTCCGCCACTCTGGCGCAGATCGATCTGCGTCTGCGGCGTCACCACGGTCTGACCACCACCAAACGGCGTATTCGGCTGACTGACGTTCTGCGACTGGTTGACGGTGACCGACAGGTTACCCTGCGCAATGGCACAGCTGCTCAGCTGCACTTCGCGGTTCATCACCACCGAGCCGGTACGCGAGTTGATGATCACTTTAGCGTCCATGATCGGTACGGAAACATCGATGTTCTGAATATCGGCCAGCAGGCGCACCTGCGAGGTGCCGTTAGCGGAAACCTGCACCTGTACGGTACGACCGTCCAGCGCCTGCGCCGAGCCATAACCACTGCGGGCGTTAATGGCATCGGTGATCCGCTGCGCCATGCTGAAGTCTTCTTCATTCAGGAACAGGTTGATCACGCTGGAAGTGCCGAAGTTGTTCGGCAGCTCGCGTTCAATGGTCGCTCCACCGGTGATACGACCGCCGTTTACCTGGTTGACGGTGACGCTGCTGCCGCCCGCGGACGCACCTGCCCCGCCCACCAGAATATTACCCTGCGCCAGCGCATAAACCTGGTTGTCGACGCCCTTCAACGGGGTCATCAACAGGGTGCCGCCGCGCAGGCTTTTGGCGTTACCCATTGAGGAAACCACCACGTCGATGTTTTGTCCCTGACGACCGAAAGCCGGCAGCTTGCCGGTGACCATCACCGCCGCCACGTTTTTCAACTGCATGTTGGTGCCAGCCGGCACGGTAATGCCTAACTGGGACAACATGTTGTTCAGACTCTGGGTGGTGAACGGGGTCTGGGTGGTCTGGTCACCCGAGCCATCCAGCCCGACAACCAGGCCATAACCGATCAGCTGGTTTTCACGGACGCCGCCGACGGTGGTCAGATCGCGGATGCGATCGGCGTTGGCGAAAGCACTGAAGCCAGCCAGCAGCAGCAGGGTGAAACGAAAAATCATCTTACGCATGGTGGAACCTCTTAATACGGTGACAGGTTCAGGAAGAACCTTTGTAGCCAACCCATCGTCTGCGCTTCATTGATGTAGCCGTTACCGACGTATTCAATGCGGGCATCCGCAACCTGAGTCGACACCACGGCGTTGCTGCCGCTGATGGTGCGAGGGTTAACCACGCCCGAGAAGCGGATAAATTCCGTTCCCTGGTTAATTTCAATCTGCTTTTCACCGACCACTTTCAGGTTGCCGTTCGGCAGCACCTGATTGACGGTAACGGTGATGGTGCCGGTAAAGGTGTTATTGGCCGTGGCGCCACCTTTACCTGCAAAGTCATTTTTGCCGGAGGCATCGATATTGGTTTTATCACCGCCCAACAGGCCGGTCAGCGAACTTGGCACGGTCAGACCGAGCGTGGTGCTGCCGTCGCGTCCTGCACTTGCCGTGGAGCTTTTGCTCGCACTGACGTTCTCTTGCAGGGTAATGGTCAGCGTGTCGCCAATGTTACGTGGGCGACGGTCTTCAAACAGCGGTTGATAACCGTAGTTCATCGGCATCAACCCCTGGAAAATAGAGCCGTTAACAACCGGCGGCGAAGCAGGCAGCGGCTGGGCCGTTGTCGAACCTTCGACCAGTGGCGTACGGGGTACAAGAGCACAACCGTTAAGTGTCAGCAGCAACGAGGCTACCAACAAACGTCCAGGCATTGGGATTTGCTTCGCCATGGAATCACTACCTTTAATAATGAGAGTTCTTTTATTCAGGGTCGGGCGAACCCGACCACATTGGCATTACAACTGCGTCAGTTTGGCCAGCATCTGATCGGACGTGCTGATTGCTTTACTGTTGATCTCGTAAGCGCGCTGAGTCTGGATCATGCTGACCAACTCTTCGGCGACGTTAACGTTGGAGGTTTCCACATAGCCCTGATACAGCAGACCGGCGCCGTTGTTGCCTGGCGTACTGTCGGTCGGTGCACCGGAAGCCTGCGTTTCCTGATAAAGGTTCTCACCCTTACTTTCCAGGCCCGCATCGTTAATAAAGGTACTGAGGGTTAACTGTCCAACCTGCACCGGCTGCGTCTGCCCCTGCTGCGTTACGCTGACCACGCCGTCACGGCCGATAGTCATGCTTAAGGCATTCGCCGGAACGGTGATCGCCGGCTGAACCGGGAAGCCGCCGTTGGTCACCAGCTGGCCGTTCTGGTCAGTCTGGAAAGAGCCGTCACGGGTATAGGCCAGGGTGCCGTCTGGCATCTGCACCTGGAAATAACCCTGACCGCTGATCGCCACGTCTTTCGACGAGTCGGTTTTGTTCAGGTTACCCTGAGTATGCAAACGCTCGGTGGCGACCGGACGAACACCGGTACCCAGCTGCATACCTGACGGTAAGGTAGTCTGCTCAGACGACTGGGCACCTGGCTGACGAATTGTCTGGTACATCAGGTCTTCGAACACGGCGCGCTGGCGTTTAAAGCCGTTGGTGCTTACGTTTGCCAGGTTGTTCGAGATGACGTCCATGTTGGTTTGCTGAGCGTCAAGACCGGTTTTGGCAATCCATAGGGAACGGATCATAGTGATTTCCTCTGCGCTTAGCTCATTGACAGCAGCTGGTTAGCGCGTTGTTCATTCTCATCGACGCTTGAGATCACTTTCATTTGCATCTCGAAGCGGCGTGCGTTGGCGATCATATCGACCATGGTTTCAACCGGTTTGACGTTGCTGCCTTCCAGCACACCGGGCATCACCTGAATGGTGGGATCGGTTTGCAGGACGGCACCACGCTGTGCCTGAGCGGTCGCGGTGAGACGGAATAAACCGTCATCGCCGCGCGTCACTTCTGAACCGACAGCCTTCACCAGTTTCAGACGGCCCAACTGGACGGTGGCATTCGGCGGATCGCCCGGGTTCAGCGCGGTAATAGAGCCGTCAGCAGCAATGGTCACTTCCGAACCCTGCGGCACGGCAATCGGTCCACCGTCGCCCATCACCAGGTTGCCCTGAATGGTCAGCTGACCGGCCGGGTTCAGTTCCATATTACCGTTGCGGGTATAGGCTTCCGTCCCATCCGGCGCGCGCACTGACAGCCAGCCGTCTTCACGGACAGCCACGTCCAGTGGACGCTCGGTGTAGTCGAGAGATCCCTGGGAGGTGTCTGCCCCAGGGGTAGAAGCCGTCACCAGCGTACGGGTTGGCAGCGACAGACCTTCCACCGGCACGGCGCGCAGCGCGTTCAGCTGCGCACGAAAGCCCGGTGTGGAGGCGTTGGCGAGGTTGCTCGCCGTCACTGCCTGCTGCTCGAGGGTCTGACTGGCAGCCCCCATTGCGGTATATATCGCGTGATCCATAAGACGATCCTGTTAGCCGGATTAACGCAAGTTGACCAGGGTGTTGAGGATCTGGTCCTGAGTTTTGATGGTCTGGGCGTTAGACTGATAGTTACGCTGTGCCACGATCATGTTCACCAGCTCTTTACTCAGATCGACGTTGGAAGACTCCAGCGCGCCTGCGGTCAGGGTGCCGAGGTTACCGGTACCGGCAAGCCCCACCAGCGCCTGGCCAGAAGAGTTAGTGGCAGACCAGACGTTGTTACCTTCAGACTTCAGGCCTTCCGGGTTAGCGAAGTTAGCCAGAGCGATCTGACCCAGCGTCTGCGTCTGCTCATTCGAGTAGGTGCCGACGACGGTGCCGTCGTTGTTGATCTGGTAGCTGGTCAGGTCACCTGGCTTGTAGCCATCCTGCGTTGGGTTACCGAAGGTGCTGGTGCCGGTGTTCTGCTGCTGGCTGCCGGCCAGGTTCAGGTTGAAGGTGCCAGCTGCCGAGCCATTCAGCGTCGCGGTGGCAAGCTGTACGGTGGCGGTCGGGCTGGTCATCTGGCCGCTCGAGTTGAAGGTCACATTGTAGCTACCATCGGCGTTGGCACCGGTGCCTGCTGCGCTCTGGCCTGTGGTGCCATCAACCGGATACATTTTCCAGCTGTTATCACCGGTTTTCACGTAATACAGGTTGATGTTGTGTTCGTTACCCAGCGAGTCATAGGTGGTCATCGTCGCTTTGCTGTTATAGGTATCAACGTCAATACTGGACAGGTCGGTATTGGTGGTTGCCCAGTCTTTGGTTGGCGTGCTGTCAGTGGAGTTCAGGTTGGCAACCAGCGCCGCAGCGGAAGTGGCTTTTGCTGACATCGCGGTGGTTGGCACGTTCAGCGCCACCGGGTTAGCACCGGTCTGCACGGTTGGCGGCGTACCGGTTGCCGGGTAGCCAGTCAACTGCAGGCCGTCGGCGTTAACGATATTGCGGTTAGCGTCCAGGGTGAACTGGCCGTTACGGCTGTAGTACACCGCGCCGCTGGTATCGGTCATACGGAAGAAGCCAGACTGGCTGATCGCCACGTCGAGGCCACGGCTGGTCGAAGTGGTGGTACCGTCGTTAAAGTCCTGAGTTACCGCAGCCACCTTAACGCCCAGGCCCACTTTAGAATCAGCAAACATGTCGGCAAAAGAAACGGTAGCGGATTTAAAGCCGACCGTTGCGGAGTTGGCGATGTTGTTGCCGATTACATCAAGGTTACTGGACGCGGCGTTTAAGCCACTGACTGCCTGTGAAAATGCCATGTGTTCACTCCTGAGAGGGTTAAGTTGTTAAATAATCTGACGAACATTCGCGACGGTAGTGGTACCCATCGTGCCGAGGTCTAAAACGGCACCGCTTGTGTCGTTAGTCACCCCATTAACCAGCGCATAGTTCAGCGGCTGCGTAACCAGTTGCCCGGATGCATTGCTGGCGCTCAGTGAAACGCTGTATTTACCGTCTGCCGCGGTGGTGCCATCGGCGGTGCTGCCATCCCATGAGAAGGTATGCACGCCGGCGCTCAGGCCGCCCAGATTGATGGTTTGCACCACCTTGCCGGATGAATCAGTAATGGTTGCGGTGGTCGACGTAGACGCCTGCTCCAGGCTTACGCCAAACGGCGTGGTCTGCCCGCTGCCGACCAGCACCTGAGTACCATCGACCATCACACCGTGACCAATCAGCGTGGTCGCCTGCAAAGACTGTCCGCTGTTGATCTGGCCGGAAATCGATCCCAGCGTGGTGTTCAGTTTTTCAATGCCGCTCAGGGTATTGATCTGCGCCAGCTGGGTGGTCAGCTGACTGTTATCCATCGGATTGGTGGGATCCTGGTTCTGTAACTGGGTGACCAACAGCGTCAGGAAGTTACTTTGCAGGTCCGCTGCCGACGTGTCGGTAGTCGACGCGGCGGTAGTGATGGAGGAATTATCAAGTTTCTCATTGACGCCAACTGCAATGCCCATCAGCCTGCTCCTTATTGACCCATCGTCAGGGTTTTCATCATCATTTGTTTGACGGTATTCAACACTTCCACGTTGGCCTGATAGCTGCGTGACGCGGACATGGTGTTGACCGTTTCCCCGACTACATCGACGTTAGGCATTTTCACGTAGCCCTTGGCATCCGCCATTGGGTTGCCCGGTTCGTACACCAGCTTGGCTGGCGTCGGATCGTCAACGACCTGAGCAACGCGTACCCCACCGGTCGGTGAGCCTGGAACCGCATCCGTCTGGAAAACGACCTGCTTGGCGACATAAGGCTGACCATCCGGCCCGGTCACACTGTCGGCGTTGGCCAGGTTACTGGCGCTGACGTTCAGACGTTGTGACTGGGCGTTCATGGCGGACCCGGCGATATCAAAAATATTCAGTAAAGCCATAAATTATTGCCCCTGTAGCACGGCCATCATGCTTTTGATCTGACCGCTGATCACGGTCAGGTCGGTTTGGTATTTCAGGCTGTTGTCCGCGAACTGAGTACGCTCGCGATCCATATCAACCGTGTTGCCATCCATCGCAGGCTGGTCCGGAACCCGGTACATCAGATCGATAGAGGCGGGCTGCAGCGTTTCCGCGGGAATATGGCGTGCTGACGTCACCGCCAGCGACAGTCCCGATCCTTCCGCACGCCCCTGCTCCATCACCTTATTCATCTGACTGGCGAAATCGATATCGCGAGCCTGATAGCCTGGCGTATCAGCATTGGCGATGTTGGATGCCAGGATCTCCTGCCGCTGGGCACGCAGGTTTAAAGCTTCGGTGTTAAACCGTAGTGCCGCGTCCAGTTTGTCGAGCATGCTTCCTCCGCAAAATGAAAATTCAGAGCTGATAGAATAAACAAGGCACGCAATAGTCATCGTCTGAATAGCGCTAAATTATGTTGCTATTTTGCGCCTTGACCTGAACGGGCCAGGAGTAGAATCAGTGCCAGTTTGATTTATGGGAGAAGCGAGAATGCGGGGAATGACAGCCTTGTGGGTGAGTTTGCTGGGACTGGTGACCCTGTCGGCCAGTGCGGGCGACTTAACGGCTCAGCTCAATCAATTTTTTAAATCCCGCTATGGGGAAACCGGCCAGAATGCCGATACTCTCTCCGTGGTGGTTAAAACGCCGCAGTCGCAGTGGCCGGACTGTGCCGAGCCGCAATTCTCGCTGCCGGGCAACAGTCGGATGTGGGGCAATATGAGCGTGGCTGCCAACTGCGATCAGAACCGTCGTTATATTCAGGTTCAGGTGCAGGTGACCGGCGACTATCTGGTCGCGGCCCGCCAGGTGATCCGCGGTGGCACCCTGACCGCCGACGATGTGAAGATTCAGCGCGGCAGATTAGATACCCTGCCCGCCAGAACGGTGATGTCGGCAGAGGAAGTGACCGACGCCGTGGCGCTGCGGGATATCATTCCTGGCCAGCCGCTGACGCTGATGATGGTCCGGCAGCCATGGCGGGTTAAAGCCGGTCAGAACGTGACGGTGACGGCCAACGGCGGCGGTTTTAGTATCAGCAGTGAGGGGCGCGCAATGAACAACGCCACCACCGCGCAGCTGGTTCGGGTGAGGATGAGTTCAGGTCAGATAGTCAGTGGAAAAGTCGGGGCGGATGGGATTATTCTTATAACGCTATAAAGCACTAAAGAAGGGTTCAGTTCTGCCGATAGTGTTAATAACAGACATAGTACACTTAGCTATCAGGTCGATACACCGCCTGATTATACAGGAGTCAAATAATGAGCATTGACAGAACTCAACCTCTGAAACCGGCAGCAACCGTGCAACCTCGCGATACCAGCGAAACAGCGGCACCCAAAGCGCGTCCGGCAGAAAGCAGCAAAACCACTGAAGCCGGCACTCAGGTTGTTCTGAGCGGCGCACAGTCTCAGCTGACCAAGGCCAGTTCACAAGACATCAACACCGCCCGTGTTGAAGAGTTAAAAACAGCTATTCGCAATGGCGAATTGAAGATGGATACCGGCAAAATTGCCGATGCCCTGATTCAGCAGGCAAAAGATTCTTTAGAAGGTAACTAAGTAAATGCAGAAGCTGCTGACCGCGCTTGATAAAATGCTGGAAGTGTTGAAAAGTCTGGCCGACGTAATGACAGCCGAGCAACAACAGCTCTCGGGCGGTCAGATCAACAGCAGCTTATTGCAACGCATTACCGAAGACAAAAACTCCCTGCTGGCGACGCTTAATTTTATTGAGCAAATGCGCCGTGATGCGGAAAAAGAGGCTGGGCTGCATGCCCCTTACAGCCTCAATCCTGATATGGGCCGCCGTTGGGCAGACATTCAGGAGCAGACCGTGAAGCTGCGCGATACCAATCTGCATAATGGATTGCTGCTGAATCACCAGATTGTCTTTACCGAGCAGGCGCTGGAAGTGTTAAAGCCGCACCAGACTCAGAAGTTTTACGGCCCGGATGGCCAGGCGACCACCAGCAGTTTTATCAGCCGTAAAGTGTAGGCTGGGTTTTCAAAAGTCAGGAAAACCCAGCCAGTCAAAGGCCTGCAACAGCGATCTGACATTTGCACTTTGTGGCCGGGTATTTTTATAGAGCACTATTGCCAGGCCTTCCTTAAGGCCAGGAATACCCGGCTTGATTGCGTTTGACGAATGTTTATTCCTCGTAGCCATGTAGCCGCCAGAAAGCAGTTCCCCCCTTCCCGCTCCTAAACGCCAGCCCGTAACACTTTCACCACAATCCAATCAGTTAGGCCAGATGAAACGAACTGCGCCAGCAAAGGAACTTGCTCTTTGTAATATGGATGTATAAAATTTTATACATAAACACGGTGTAAAGGGACGCTCAAGGATGGGTGAAAAAGCAATTGACTGGCGAGGTTCATCGTACAACGACCTCTTAGCGTTTCCCGATGATGCCAAAAGGATCGCCGGTTTTGAACTGGGAAGAGTACAACATGGTGAAGACCCTCGTGATTTCAAAAGAATAAACGACTGGGGTGCCGGTGTTATTGAAATACGGCTTGAGGATAATGTAAATCGGTATCGCGTTGTTTATGTTGCAAAATTTGCAGAGGCAGTCTACGTGCTACACAGTTTTTTAAAAAAAACGCAGAAGACGAGTCCATCTGACGTAGCAATAATTAAAGCACGCTATAGGGCCGTAGTTGCTGAGCGGAGAGAATTATGACTGATAAAATTGATACCACGTCACGCCACATCACTAAAGCTGGCGGTAATATTTTTGCGGAACTGGGTTTTGAACCTTCTGAAGCAGAAATGCTACTGGCCAAATCCAAAGACGATATTGCTCAAACCAAGGCCATGAAAAGGCAATTAATGAGCGTGATCTCAGATTGGATGGAAGATAAGGGGCATAAACAGAGTGAAGCAGCAAAATTGCTCCATATATCACGGCCTCGTGTATCAGATGTGGTTAATCAGAAGACAGAAAAATTTACGTTGGACTCTTTAGTGACGATGGTTGCCAATACAGGCAAACACGTCAAGATGACTATCGAGTAAAAAAATAAACCCCGCCTGAGCGGGGTTTTGCGTTTTATCAGATCTGAGTTTGACGGGCAAAGTCCTTAACGCGGAAGCCGAGTATTGCCAGCACCGCAAAGAACACCGCGCCACCAACGGCACAGACGCCGGCCAGACGTAACAGCCGCGACAGCATATTACCGGTCGCCCAGTCTGGCATCACATGCAACATGCCCAGCAGTGCCGCCGCCATTACCGCCACACCGATAAACAAACGCAGCAGGAAACCGCTCCAGCCTGGCTGAGGATGGAAGATCTTCTGCTTACGCAACTGCCAGTAAAGCAACGCCGCATTCAGGCAGGCACCCAAACCAATCGACAGCGACAGACCGGCATGTTTCAGCGGGCCAATAAACGCCAGGTTCATCAGCTGCGTCATAATTAAGGTGGCGATGGCAATCCTGACCGGCGTTTTGATGTTCTGACGCGAATAGAAGCCCGGTGCCAGCACCTTCACCACAATAATGCCCATCAGACCGACCGAATACGCCACCAGCGCGCGCTGGGTCATGGAGGCATCGAACGCGCTGAATTTGCCGTACTGGAATAAGGCGACGGTTAACGGTTTCGCCAGGATACCCAGCGCCACCGCACAGGGTAACGCCAGCACAAAACAGAGCCGTAATCCCCAGTCCATCAGGCGCGAATATTCATCGTGATTGCCGCTGGAGAAACTTTTTGCCAGCGAAGGCAGCAGAATGGTGCCCAGCGCCACGCCCAGCACGCCGGACGGGAACTCCATCAGACGGTCTGCGTAGTACATCCAGGAGACGGAACCCGACACCAGGAAAGAGGCAAAAATGGTGTTGATAATCAGCGAGATCTGGCTGACTGACACCCCGAGGATCGCCGGGCCCATCTGGCGCATCACTCGCCAGACGCCAGCATCTTTCAGGTTCAGACGCGGCAGCACCAGCATGCCAATCTTCTTCAGGTGCGGCAGCTGATAGCCTAACTGCAGCACGCCGCCCGCAACGACCGCCCACGCCAGCGCCATCACCGGCGGATGGAAATGCGGTGCGGCAAACAGGGCAAAACCGATCATGCTGACGTTGAGCAAGGTGGGTGCGAACGCCGGAACGGAGAAGCGGTTCCAGGTATTCAGAATGGCCCCGGCCAACGAGGCAAGAGAAATCAGGAAGATATAGGGGAAAGTCACGCGCAGCAGCGCGGAAGTTAAGGCAAATTTATCCGCCGTATCGGCAAAGCCTGGCGCGGTCACCAGAATCACCCAGGGAGCCGCCAGCATCCCGGCGATGGTGATAATCGCCAGCGCCAGCGTCAGTAACCCGGAAACGTAGGCCACGAAAACTTTGGTCGCTTCTTCGCCCTGCTTGCTTTTGTATTCGGCGAGGATCGGAACGAAGGCCTGGGAGAACGCGCCTTCGGCAAAAATACGCCGCAGCAGGTTAGGCAGTTTGAACGCCACAAAGAAGGCGTCCGTCGCCATTCCCGCCCCAAAAACTCTTGCCACAATGGCATCGCGGGCAAATCCCAGCACGCGCGAAAACAGGGTCATGGAGCTGACCGCTGCCAACGATTTCAACAGGTTCATGTTCTTCCGGTTTTTTGGCTTGAAATATCTCGGGCACAGTTTACTGATGTTGCGGCAAATCACCACACTGCTTTGTTACAGCGGATTATTCCCGGTCAATCTCTCGCCAGAGCTTTTCCACCACCCGCTGCGCCATCAGCGCCTGCTCTCCGGAGGTTTGCGGCATTGTCTGATTTTGTGCGCAAGCGATAAAGTGCTGCGCCGCGCCGGCAAAGCCTCTCTGCTCAAGGGTGGTTTGCCAGCCGGGGATCGGATCGATCACCAGCTTACCGGCCGTTTCCTGATGGAAATCGCGCATCTCATCGACCAGCAACAGGCTGCCATCGGTCACGGCACGCACCGATTCACGCTGGCTGCCGGCACGGCGATGCATGCTGGTGGTGATGTGAATGTCATCCTGGGAAAAATGGTGTTCGGCATACAGCATTTCGCCGGCATCGGTGGTCTGCAGGCTGCCGCTCTGCAGTTTCCCTCTGCCGCCGCTCAGCCACAATGCGGTGTCGACCACATGCAGGTAGTCGTCCAGCAGCGTGAAAAACAGATCGTGTGGCCCCACGCTGTCACTGCGGTGCTTATCCATGCGCAGCGACGCCAGGCTGCCAAGATGATCCTTCAGCTGCAGATAACGCGGCGCAAAGCGACGGTTAAAGGCCACCATCAGCTTGCGTCCCCGTCGGTGAGCCAGTTCGACCAACTGTTCCGCCTCGCTGAGTTTCGCTGCCAGCGGTTTATCGACGCAGACATCCACATCCGCCATCAGCAGTTCTTTAACAATGCTGAAGTGGCTGGCGGTTGAGGTATGCACAAAGACCGCATCGCTGGCCGCCGCCACCTCAGCCACGCTGCCCATCAGGGGAATGCGATAGCTGTCGCAAATCACCCGCGCTTTTTGCTGATTGGGCGAGAACGCGCCGGCAATCTCCCACCCGTGGTTTGCGTGACCACCGGCAACCACGCCTTTTGCGCGATGCCACCGAGACCAATAATGCCCACTTTCAATGCCGTCATCTCAGTCTTCCCCGGTTAGTCGTGCCAGAACCTGCTTAATCTCAGCCATTTCTCTTTCCAGCTCGGCGACACGTTCACGCAGGTCGTCATTTTCCTGTGAGACGTCGTTTGACGCTAAGGCGGCCTCATCGACTTCGCCACTGAACAGATGCATAAAGCGGCTTTCACGCTTGCCGGGTTCACGCGCTAATCTGACCACAAACGGGCCGTCTTCACGCGAAGCCAGCGCCTGCAGCGCCTGTTCCACTTCGGCCATATCGGCAAACTCATGCAGGCGCGTGCTGCGGGTGCGCAACTCGCCAGGCGTTTGCGCGCCGCGCAGCAATAAGGTGGCGATCAGCGCCAGTTCACCCGCCGTAAATTTCAGCTGACCAAACTCGGAATTACAAAAACGGTGTTCGTATTTCACTACCCGCTGACCAGAACCGCTTTGCGGGGTGGCCAGATGCTTTTTCACCAGCATATCCAGCGTGTCCTGCACGCTAACTTCACTCAGCGACAGCACCGGCTCACGGTTGGATTTTTGATTACAGGCCGTCACTACGCCATTCAGTGACATCGGATATTGATCGGGCGTGGTGACCTGCTTTTCCAGCAGGCAGCCAATAATGCGGGCCTCTACGGCCGAAAGGTGAATTTTCATTAAGTTATCCGCGACGTTCAGGTGTCCATTCTTTGGCGGTCAGCGCAGTCAGCACGTGATCCTGCCAGCGTCCATCAATCAGTAAATACGCTTTGGCATAGCCTTCTTTTTCAAAACCCAGCCGGGCCAGCAAATCGCCGCTGCGTTGGTTATGCGGCATATAGTTGGCCATAATGCGGTGCATACGCTGCTGGCGCTGCATATAGCGGATCGCAGACTGCAGGGCTTCAAACATCATCCCCTGCCCTTGCCATTTCTCGCCCAGCGAATAGCCCAGATAGCAGGCATGGAATGAGCCGCGCACCACGTTGCTGAAATTTGCCACGCCACGCACTTCATTCTCTTCAGGATCCATCACCACAAAATAGAACGCATTGCCCTGTTTATGCATTTCGGCAATCAGGCCCAGACGCGCCTGCCAGCCAGACGGATAACAGTGGCTTTCATCACGGATCGGTTCCCAGGGTTTCAAGAAAGCCCGGTTTTCAGCATAGTAATCCGCCAGACGCCAGGCATCGCGTTCATGAACAAGACGAACCACCAGCCTGTCTGTAGTCAGGCGGACTTTCGGGGCAGCGGAACGATAGCCAAACATCTTCTCTCCTGATCCGGCCGATAAAGGATTTAAGCGGGTCAACCCGCACAGCAGAACTGCTTAGCCTGGGCCAGATGGCCGACATTTTCTGCGCTTACAAACCACTATAACCGCCAGGGCAGTGACCGGTAAAATAATGCGCATAAAATTTCCTAAAATCTCTTTTGCACAAGTAATGTCCGGTCGCAGTTTGCCCTGTGCTGGGATCTCTTCCATACTTCCCTAATGCATTCAAATGATTGATGGCGGCCCGCCCGCCGTCACCGCTGTAAGGAGGCGTTCTTGAAACTTTATATCTACGATCACTGCCCGTTCTGTGTAAAAGCCCGCATGATTTTCGGCCTGAAAAATCTGCCAGTCGAACTGGTGGTGATGCTGAGCGACGATGAAGCCTTGCCGAAGAAGCTGATAGGGCAAAAGATGGCGCCTATCCTGATGAAAGAAGACGGCAGCTGCATGCCGGAAAGCCTGGATATCGTGCATTACATTGATAATAAGGATCGCGAGCCGCTGGTGACCGGTAAAACCAATCCGGCGATTTCTGACTGGCTGCGTCACATCAACAGCTATCTGAATAAGCTGTTGCTGCCACGCATTGCTGAGGCACCGTTTGCTGAATTCGCTACGCCGGAAGCCCGCCGCTATTTCAAAGAGAAGAAAGAAGCGAATCTGGGCAGTTTCGCCGAGCTCAAGCTGCATGCCGAAGGCTACATCAAGAACGTGAACGACGACTTACGTAAGCTGGATAAGCTGATTGTGAAAGCCAATGCGGTCAACGGTGAGCTGTCGATGGATGATATTCATCTGTTCCCGGTGCTGCGTTCGCTGTCGCTGATCGCAGGCGTGGAGTACCCAAGCCGCGTGGCGGACTACCGTGACAATATGGCCAAACAGACGCAGGTCACGCTGTTGTCCTCGATCGCGTCCTGATTTTCCGAGGGCCACATTCGTGGCCCTGCTGCATTTCCTCACACTTTTTTTCCTTTCCGTTTACCCTTTGTCCTGGTGACTCCATTGCCATTGTCGGGCACTCTATTGCCTCACGTCAGAAGGGTTGCTGACGATTTGTAGACAGAGGATAACCATGAACAAAGCATTTTTCGGGCTATGCGCCCTGCTGCTGGTGGGTTTACTGACCGGCTGTAATCAACTGACGCAGTACAGCATCAGTGAACAGGAAGTGAACCAGGCGCTGGCAAAACACAATAACTACGAGAAGCAGATTGGCGTGGCCGGTCTGGTCGATGCCCACATTGTGCTGACCGATCTCAGCAGCCAGATTGGCCGCGCAGAGCCGAATAAGGTGACTCTTTCAGGCAACGCGAAGGTCAACATCAGTTCGCTGTTCGGCCCACAGCAGGCGAACATGACCTTGACGATGAAAGCGCAGCCGTTCTTTGATAAAGAGCAAGGCGCCATCTTCCTGAAGGATATGGAACTGGTCGACGTTCAGGTCCAGCCTGAAAAGATGCAAGGCATTCTGAAAACCCTGACGCCTTACCTGAACCAGTCGCTGAAAGATTACTTTAATCAGAAACCGGCTTATGTGCTGAGCACCGATCGCAGCAAGGCCGAGTCGCTGGCCAAACGCTTCGCCAAAGGGCTGGAAGTGAAGCCAGGCGAGCTGATTATCCCTTTCGTTAGCCAGTAATCATGCCGTTTCAGCACGCGCTGTGCCCTTTGTCGGCTCAGCGCAGGCTGAAACGCTAATTTCCTCCCGCTGCACACAAAGCAGGTGCATTCCCCTGCCTTTATCCCTATGCTTAGTACCCGGCTAAATCGCCAACCCGATTTCACTTCTGCCGGAGCAGCAAAATGACCGCACAACCTCAGCAACTTATCATTCGCCGTCCTGACGACTGGCATATTCATCTGCGTGACGATGAGATGCTGAAAACCGTGCTGCCCTTTACCAGCGAGGTCAATGGCCGGGCGATTGTGATGCCAAATCTGGTGCCACCGGTCACCAGCGTTGCTGCCGCCATTGCTTACCGCAATCGTATTCTGGATGCACTCCCTGACGGGCATCACTTCACCCCACTGATGACCTGCTATCTGACTGATTCACTGGATGCGGATGAAGTGGAAAAAGGCTTCACCGAAGGCGTGTTTACCGCCGCCAAGCTGTATCCGGCACATGCGACCACGAACTCCAGCCACGGCGTGACCAATATCGCCAGCATCGCCACCGTCCTGGAGCGTATGCAGAAGATCGGTATGCCGTTGTTGATCCACGGTGAAGTGACCGCCGCAGAGATCGATATCTTCGATCGTGAAGCGCGCTTTATTGAAACGGTGATGGAGCCGCTGCGTAAGCAGTACCCGGAGCTGAAAGTGGTGTTTGAGCATATCACCACCAAAGAAGCGGCTGCCTATGTCGAGGAAGGCAATCGTTTCCTCGCCGCGACCATTACCCCACAGCATCTGATGTTTAACCGTAACCATATGCTGGTTGGCGGCGTTCGCCCGCATCTGTATTGCCTGCCGATCCTCAAAAGGAATGTGCATCAGGAAGCGTTACGTAAGGTGGTGGCAACCGGAAACGATCGCTTCTTCCTGGGAACCGACACCGCGCCACACCTGCGGCATCTGAAAGAAGCCAGCTGTGGCTGTGCCGGTGTGTTCAACGCCCCGTCTTCTCTGCCGGCTTATGCCACGGTGTTTGAAGAGATGAATGCGCTGCAACATTTCGAAGCCTTCTGCTCTGAAAACGGCCCACGTTTCTATGGCCTGCCGCTGAACGAAGGCACCATTACGCTGGTTCGCAAGCCGTGGAAAGTCGCTGACAGTATTGCCCTCGGCGAGCACACGCTGGTGCCTTTCCTTGCCGGTGAAACCCTGAACTGGACCGTCGAGCTGTAATCCAATCGAACGCCCTGCATTAAATGATTGCCTCCCGTGAGATTACTGTATATATTTACAGTATCTTATTCGGAGGCTTTTATGCGTATTGAAGTCACTGTAGCAAAAACCACTTCTCTTCCTGCTGGCGCAATTGATGCGCTCTCTTCTGAGCTGGTTAAACGTATCGACAAACAGTTCCCTGAATCCAGCAACAGCGTTTCGGTTCGCTATGCGGGAGGAAATAATCTGACGGTGATGGGCGGTGGCAAAGAGGCCAAAGATCGCATCACTGAAATTCTGCAGGAAACCTGGGAAAGTGCCGACGACTGGTTTATTACCGACTAGCGCTTTTCTCTCCTTTTTTGCCGTTGTTTGCCGGGTTTCGCCATCCGGCTTTTTTATCTTTTTTGCGCATTATTTGTCCATTGCACCCGCTTATATAAAATCTTTAATCAAACTCTCTTCTCCTTTCGCCATAAATTTTCCGCCTGCGAGAATTTAAATCCCTGTTATAATTACTTTGCTCTATGAAAAAAAGCCGCATTGAACCTCGATAAATCACTTCGTTGTCATCATTAACACGAGTAATAAGGGGGTTATAATGGACAGAAACAAAGACGTAATCCAGACACATCCCCTCATTGGGTGGGATATCAGTACTGTAGATTCTTACGATGCCATGATGATCCGTCTTCATTCACTAACGTCAAACGAGCAGCAGAATGAAGACGCAGAAGTAGGTCAGACTTACTGGTTAACCACTGATGTTGCCAGGCAATTTATCTCCATTCTCGAAGCTGGCATAGCGAAGATTGAAGCAACAGACTACGTAGATCGCGATTATAAAAAGCATTAAATCCTGTTGGTTTACTCTCTAAGGCACCCTAAGGGTGCCTTTTTCATTCCTGCTACATTTTGCTATCCTGCACGAATTGCCTGATCAACAAAGGAACCGGTGCAGATGGTTTACGATTTAATTGTGGTGGGAAGTGGATCGGTGGGTGCCGCCGCAGGCTGGTACGCAACGCAGGCCGGCCTGAAAGTGCTGATGATTGACCGCGCGCATCCGCCGCACAGCGAAGGTAGCCACCACGGTGAGTCCCGCCTGATCCGCCATGCTTATGGTGAGGGTGCCCGCTACGTCCCAATGGTTTTACGCGCGCAACAGCTGTGGGATGAGCTGGAAACCGCCTGTGGTGAACGCATTATGCACCGCAGCGGTATCATCAATCTGGCCCCGGAAACCTCTGAATTTATTCGTAACGTCAGCCAGAGCGCGCAAGCCTTCTCCCTGAACGTTGAAACCCTGAGCGGTGAGCAGGTGATGGCTCGCTGGCCGCAGATAACGGTTCCCGATGGCTATACCGGCATTTTTGAACCGCAGTCCGGTTACCTGAAATCTGAAGTGGCGGTCCGCCAGCTGATCCGCCTGGCGCGCGAAGCGGGTTGTGCCCAGCTGTTCAACTGCGGCGTCGACGCGCTGGAAGAGCGTGATGGATTGCAGCATGTGCATACGGCAGATGGCACCTACAGTGGCCGTAAGCTGCTGCTGAGCGCCGGCACCTGGGTAAAAACCTTGCTACCCGAGTTGCCGATCGCGCCAGTAAGAAAGGTGTTCGCCTGGCATCAGGCCGATGGCCGCTACAGTGAAAATAATAAATTCCCGGCATTTACCTGCGAAATGCCGGACGGCAGCCATTTTTACGGTTTCCCGGCGGATAATAACGCACTTAAAATTGGCCGTCATGACGGCGGGCAGCTGATTAGCGCACCTGAAGAACGTAAACCCTTTGGATCGGTAAAAGAAGATGGCAGCGAACTGTTTTCTTTCATTCGCCATTTCCTGCCGGGTGTTGGCGTTTGTCTGCGCGGCGAAGCTTGTACCTATGATAATACGGTGGATGAAGACTTTATTATCGACACGCTTCCCGGCTCGCCCGATCGGCTTATTATTAGCGGGTTAAGCGGCCACGGATTTAAATTTGCCAGCGTATTAGGTGAGATTGCCGCTGGGTTTGCGCAAGGGAAAAATACCGAATTTGATTTATCGCCCTTCTCGCTTTCGCGCTTTAAATAATGTTTTCAGGCAATAAAAAAACCGGGTCAGGCCCGGTTTTTTATTGTCTGGCTTATCGGTTAACGCGTCGCGTCAGCCTCTTTCTTCTGCTGACGAAGACGTAGCTTCTTCACCAGCGAGTGTGCCTCGGCTTCGGTGGCCACGGCTGGCGCAGATCCTGACAGCGGTTTACGGGCGGTTTCACGCAGCGTAAACACCGTCAGCACCCCAATCACACCAGCACCCATCAGATAGTAGGCCGGCATCATCAGATTATGCGTTTTCTCCACCAGCCAGGTGGTGATCAGCGGTGTGGTGCCGCCAAACAGTGAAACGGACAGGTTGAAGCCGATGGCCAGCGCGCTGTAGCGGATATCGGTAGCGAACAGCGCCGGTAAGGTCGCCGGCATCGAGCCGCTGAAACAGGTATGGATCACCCCAAGGATAATCAGACCGAGGAACACCAGGTAAAGATTGCCGGTGCCAATCATCATCATGCAGGGGATCGCCATCACAATCAGCCCGATTGCGCCAGCCCAGATCACCGGACGACGGCCCAGACGGTCATTCCAGTGTCCCCAGAACAGCGTCAGCGGCATCATCACAAACATCACCACCAGGATCAGCAACAGGCTGCTGATTTCGCTCAGGCCGAGGATACCGGTCAGGTAGCTTGGCATATAGGAGGTCAGCATGTAGTTCGACACGTTGAACAGCAGCACCAGGCCGATACATTTCAGCATCTGCTTACGATACTTGCTCAGCATCTGCCACAGGGTCAGACGGGGTTTGCTCTGCTCAAGGGCTTCCTGCTTCTCCATATGCTTCTGGAACGCCGGCGTTTCTTCCAGCTTCAGGCGGATATACAGACCAAACAGGCCCAACGGCGCGGCGATAAAGAACGGGATACGCCAGCCCCAGTCCAGCAAGGTCTGTTGCGGCATAGCAACGGTCAGGATGGTGACCAGTCCGGCGCCCAGCAGATAGCCGCCCAGGGTACCAAATTCGAGGAAACTGCCCATAAACCCGCGACGGTTATCGGTGGAGTATTCGGCAATAAAGGTCGCCGCACCGCCGTATTCGCCACCGGTTGAGAAGCCCTGCAGCAGACGAGCGGCTAGCAGCAGGATTGGCGCGAGAATGCCTATCGAGGCATAGGACGGAATGATGCCGATACAAAAGGTACCGATAGACATCATGATCATGGTGATCGCCAGCACTTTCTGACGGCCGATTTTGTCACCCAGCGGGCCAAACACCAGTCCACCAATCGGACGAACCAGGAAGGCTGCCGCAAAGGCACCAAAGGTTGCCAGCAGCTGCGCCGAAGCGTCACCGCCCGGGAAGAAGACTTTGCCCAGGGTGACTGCCAGGTAGCTGTAGACACCGAAATCGAACCATTCCATGGCATTACCCAAGGCTGCGGCGCCCACCGCGCGTTTGAGCATATCGCCATCAACAATGGTGATGTCGTCTACGGTCAGCTCTTTCGGCTTCTTATGCCGTGAGAAAAGCTTCTTAAGCTTGTTATTTGAATCTGATGCAGTGCTCATACGGTCTCCGGAGTGACTGAATGTAGAGAGCAGCGTCATAGCTTTCGTTGCCGGGATGGAAGTAATGAAGGGAAAGAAAGCTATAAAGCAGCGGGATAAGACGATGATTTACACATAAACAACATCTCTTTACGGTAACTGACTCTATACGACAGACCGGATTTTTTCAAGTTTGTGACCGTTATCGCTGAATTTATCCTCAAAAACCATACAGACCTCCAGAGAAATGCCGATTCTCAGACATCTGCGCCAGAGTCGATAGACAAATTGCTGGCATCCGCTATTCATTTACATTACGCCTTAAGCAGACACATCAATAAATATTACCTATTTTAGGGCGTAATATTGACGAAAAGTTACAAACTACTGACGAATACTTAATTTACCATCAAATAAACAGACATTAACAACTTCTCTTCACCCCACAACCAACCCCACATAAATAAGCCACATAACGCTAAACCAACCTTCTGAAAACCAAATTTAATGATAATAACCCGATTAAACATTCAATATTTCTGAATGATAATCACTATTTGTTTACTACGGGTAATTAGTTGTTGATTTTATGTTTCGGATTATCCAGTCTTGGCAAAAATTGATTGCAGGATGTAAGAATGCGCTGGAAAAACACCCCCACCCGCTTTGGCACCGTCAGCGTAATGCTGCACTGGCTGGTGGCCATTGCCCTCTACGGCATGTTTGCGCTCGGCCTGTGGGTGGTCACCCTCGGCTATTACGACAGCTGGTATCACCCTGCCCCGGAATTGCACAAAAGCATTGGCATCACCCTGTTTGCCGTCATGGTGTTGCGGGTCATCTGGCGATTCATCTCCCCGCCGCCAAAACCGTTAAGCAGTTACTCCGCACTGACCCGTGTGAGCGCCGTTGCGGTGCATCTGCTGCTGTACGGCATCCTGTTCGCCATTTTTATCAGCGGCTATTTGATTTCAACCGCCGATGGCAAACCGATTGAGGTCTTTGGCTTGCTCTCCGTACCGGCCACGCTGGAAGGCTTTGGCGAGCAGGCCGACCTGGCCGGCGATATTCACCTGTGGCTGGCCTGGAGCGTGGTGATCCTCTCCGCTCTGCATGGCCTGGCCGCCCTGAAACACCATTTTGTCGATCGCGACAGTACATTGAAGCGGATGCTGGGTAGCCGCGTTGATTAACCTCTGAAAGGAACAGAACTATGTTGAAGAAAAGCCTGTTAGCACTGACCACTGCCGCACTGCTGGCGAGTGCGGCAACCGCCTCAGCCGCTGACTATAAAATTGATAAACAGGGGCAACATGCCTTTGTGCAGTTCCGCATTCAGCACCTTGGCTATAGCTGGCTGTACGGCACGTTCAGAGACTTTGACGGCAGCTTCACGTTTGATGAAGCCGATCCGTCGAAAGATAAGGTCAATGTGACCATCAATACCAACAGTGTTGACACTAACCATGCGGAACGCGATAAGCATCTGCGCAGCGCGGAATTCCTTAACGTGGCGAAATTCGCTCAGGCGACCTTTGTCTCAACGGGTGTGAAAAAGGATGGCGACGAACTGGATATTACCGGCAACCTGACGCTGAATGGGGTGACAAAACCGGTGACGCTGGAAGCGAAAAAGCTGGGTGAAGGCAAGGATCCGTGGGGAGGTTATCGTGCGGGCTTTGAAGCCGAAACCAAAATTGCGTTGAAAGATTTCAACATTAAAACCGATCTGGGGCCAGCCTCACAGGATGTGCAGCTGATGATCTCGGTAGAAGGGATCCGTCAGTAACTGACGGATAACCACCCGGCCGGATGTCTGACACCCGGCCGGAGGGTATTACTCTGCTGAGGGGATTTTCAGCGTCATCGTGAGCTTGCCACGTGACTTATTGAACACCTTATTGCCATTTTCACGGCCAGCACGGCGGGCGCGCTGCTCTTCAGGCGTTAATGCCAACTCTTCCATGCAGATTGGGCTACAGCATTCTTTATACTGCTCGGCACAGCTTGCGCACTGAATAAACAGCAAATGGCAGCCATCGTTTTTGCAATTGACGTGAGTGTCACAGGCGGCACCGCACTGGTGACAGTGAGCAATCACATCGTCAGAAATGCGTTCACCCATCCGCTCATCAAAGACAAAGTTCTTGCCCTTAAAGCGTACCGGCAAGCCCTGCTCACGCGCACGGCGAGCATATTCAATAATGCCGCCTTCAACGTGATAGACGTTTTCAAAGCCGTTATGACGCATCCACGCACTGGCTTTCTCACAACGGATCCCGCCGGTGCAATACATGACGATTTTTTTCTCTTTATCGTCTTTCAGCATCTCAACCGCCATCGGCAGCTGATCGCGGAAGGTATCGGCCGGGATTTCCATCGCGTTGTCAAAATGCCCCACTTCGTATTCGTAGTGGTTACGCATATCAACAAACACCGCATCCGGATCGTCGAGCATCGCGTTGACTTCGTTGGCCTTCAGATAGCCGCCAATATCGCTGGCATCGAAGGTGTCATCGGTAATGCCGTCGGCGACAATGCGCTCGCGCACTTTCAGGCGTAATACCCAAAACGATTTTCCGTCGTCATCCAGCGCGATATTCATGCGCAGATTATCCAGCGCCGGATGGAAAGCATACAGCATCGCTTTCATCGTTTCGTACTGGCTGGCAGGCACGCTGATCTGGGCGTTAATCCCTTCACTGGCAACGTAAACGCGCCCAAAAACTTTCAGCTTAGTCAGCGCAACATACAGCGCATCGCGGAAGGCTTTGGCATCGTCGAGGGTAAAATATTTATAGAAAGAGACTGTGGTACGCGGTTCGCTTTCAGCCAACATCCGCGCGCGCAGCTCTTCATTGGAAACAAGGTTATGTAACACTGGCATGGTGTACGTTCCTGCGTTCAAGAGAGAAATTTTGCGGGCGCTATCATACCTGAATAGCAGAAAAATCAAACCGGAATCCGGTAAAAGCGGTGAAAAGGTCCAATGCGAATGTCATGACGGCTTCAGGTAAAAGCATGGCCTGCTCAACGCCATAATAAAATTTGCCTATAGTTAGCCTTTGTCACTGACATTGTTAACCCACCGGAGAACCTGCATGAGCCAGCTTTTCAGTCCGATATCCCTCGGTAAGCTAACCCTCGAGAACCGCATCGCCATCGCACCAATGTGCCAGTATTCCGCCGACCACGGCAACGCAACCGCCTGGCACCGCATCCATCTTGGCCATCTGGCGCTTTCTGGTGCGGGCCTGTTGATTATTGAAGCCGCCGCGATTGAAGCCGCGGGCCGCATCACGCCGCAGGACTTAGGGTTGTGGAATGATGAAACTGAACAGGCGTTGGGTTCGGTGTTAAAAGACGTGCGTCAGCACTCCTCCATGCCGATTGGTATCCAGCTTGCCCACGCCGGACGTAAAGCCTCTACCGATGTGCCATGGCGTGGCGGCGGTTTCCTGCAGCCTGAAGCAGGCGGCTGGCAAACCTCTGCGCCTTCTTGCGTACCGTTTAATCAGACCGACGGCACGCCCGTGGCGTTGACCAAAGCGCGCATCGAAGAGATCAAACAGTCCTTTGTTGACAGTGCCATTCGCGCCGATCGGCTGGGCCTGGATTTGATTGAAGTCCACGCGGCACATGGCTATCTGTTGCATCAGTTCCTGTCGCCACTGTCGAACCAGCGTGATGATGTCTACGGTGGCTCGCTGGAAAACAGAATGCGCCTGACGCTGGAAATTTTCCGCGAAGTCCGCCGCGTCTTCCCGGCAAACAAACCGGTTGGGGTACGTATCTCCGCTACCGACTGGGTGGAAGGCGGTTGGGATGTGGAACAATCCATTGCATTAAGTCAGGCGCTGGAGGCCGAAGGCTGCGCGTACATCCACGTGTCAAGCGGCGGCCTGTCACCGGCGCAGCAAATTAAAGTCGGGCCGAATTATCAGGTGCCTTTTGCCGCGGCGATCAAAAAAGCCGTCACGATCCCGGTTATTGCGGTGGGTATGATCACCGAGCCGGAACAGGCCGAAGCGGTGCTGGTTGAACAGCAGGCCGATATGGTCGCGCTGGCGCGCGGTATGCTCTACGATCCTCGCTGGCCATGGCACGCGGCGGCGAAACTCGGTGCGAAGGTGCATGCACCAGAGCAATACTGGCGCTGCGAGCCTCATGAAGTCAAAGGGCTGTTTAAGCAGTAAGCCTTATCGGGGTCGCCACAGCCTGTTTATGCTACTGGTGACCCAAATCAACGTTACTACAGCGGGTTATTTCAATCTGTCCTTAAGAAATGGCACAATAGGCCATAATTAAAAGTTCTTGGGCAGCATAATACTGCCCTTTTTATGCGATCTGGACTCTCATGACTCAACTGCCTCAATTTACGCGCGCGTTGTTGCATCCTCGTTATTGGCATACCTGGTTGGGTATTGGCTTCCTTTACCTGCTGGTCCTGCTGCCTTACCCGTTCCTCTATTATATTGGCTGCGGCCTGGGACGCCTTTCAATGCGTTTCCTGCGTAAGCGCGTGAATATCGCTCACCGTAATCTGGAGCTGTGCTTTCCAACCATGCCGGAAGCAGAACGCGAAGCGATGGTGGTACGTAATTTTGAATCCGTTGGTATGGGACTGATTGAAACCGGCATGGCCTGGTTCTGGCCCAACTGGCGCATTAATAAGTGGTTCCACGTCAGCGGACTTGAGCACATCGATAAGGCACATGAAGACGGCAAAGGCATTTTGCTGATTGGCATGCACTTCTTAACGCTGGAGCTGGGTGCCCGTATTTTCGGTATCCATAATCCCGGCATCGGCGTGTATCGTCCCAATGACAATGCGCTGCTGGACTGGTTACAGACCTGGGGCCGCATGCGTTCCAATAAAAGTATGCTGGATCGTAAAGACCTGAAAGGCATGATCCGCGCGCTAAAAAGCGGCGACATCATCTGGTACGCGCCGGATCACGATTACGGCCCGAAGAGCAGCGTGTTTGTGCCGTTCTTTGGCGTTGATAAGGCCGCTTCAACCAAAGGCAGCTATGTGCTTATCCGCAGCGGTCATCCAGCGGTAATTCCGTTTGTGCCACGCCGTTTGCCGCATGGCAAAGGCTATGAAATGGTGATCCTGCCGGAAGAGAAAGACATGCCGCTGGATGATGAAGCCGCCACCGCAGCCAGGATGAATCAGGTGATTGAACGCGGCGTGCTGATGGCACCGGAGCAATATATGTGGCTGCATCGCCGCTTTAAAACCCGTCCCGCCGGTGAATCCTCCCTTTATTAAATCTGGTTGGGAGCAGGGTTTTCCTCGCCTGTTACCCAACTAAAACCCTTTTTAAACGCTGTTTCTTTTCCTTATGTACCCCCTGTTAATGCCGATTTTTTGCGCGCATAATTAGCCTGCTAATAAAAAAATCCACCCTACAGGTCTTACACTGAACTATGGCTACTGCTGACGTTCCGCTCTCCTCGATCAACTGGCAAAAAAATCTGTTTGTCGCCTGGTGCGGCTGCTTTCTTACCGGTATCGCCTTCAGCCTGGTGATGCCGTTCCTTCCGCTGTATGTCGAATTGCTGGGCGTTACCGATCCTCATTCACTGAATATGTGGTCGGGACTGGTGTTCAGCATCACCTTTCTGTTTTCAGCCATTGCCTCCCCTTTCTGGGGTGGTCTGGCTGACCGTAAGGGCCGTAAGATCATGCTGTTGCGCTCGGCGTTGGGCATGTCTGTCGTGATGGTGTTGATGGGCCTGGCGACGTCAATCTGGCAGTTCCTGGCGCTGCGTGCGGTGCTGGGCTTGTTGGGAGGATTTGTGCCCAATGCCAATGCGCTGATAGCGACGCAGGTTCCCCGCAACAAAAGCGGCTGGGCGCTCGGCTGGCTCTCCACCGGTGCCGTCAGCGGCGCGTTGATTGGCCCGCTGATCGGCGGATTACTGGCGGACAGTTTTGGTTTGCGTCCGGTGTTCTTTATCACCGCTTCGGTTCTCTTCGTCTGCTT
Organism: Erwinia sp. QL-Z3; assembly: GCF_004551645.1. Classification (NCBI taxonomy): domain Bacteria; kingdom Pseudomonadati; phylum Pseudomonadota; class Gammaproteobacteria; order Enterobacterales; family Erwiniaceae; genus Erwinia; species Erwinia sp. QL-Z3. The sequence continues at coordinate 3,182,680 of NZ_CP037950.1, read as the reverse complement.
TATCATGACGCTGTTTGCCGTGCGCGAAGAGTTTGTGCCGGTGCAAAAAAAGGACATGCTGCACGCCCATCAGGTGTTTACCACCCTGAAAAACCCCAGGCTGGTGCTGACGCTGTTTGTTACCACGATGATTATTCAGGTGGCGACCGGCTCAATAGCGCCAATTCTGACGCTGTACGTGCGGGATCTGGCCGGAGATATTCAGAACCTGGCGTTTGTCAGCGGGCTGATCGCCTCAGTGCCCGGCGTTGCTGCGCTGATCAGCGCGCCACGGCTGGGGAAACTGGGCGACCGGATTGGCCCGGAACGGATCCTGGTGGCGATGCTGCTGGTGTCAGTGCTGTTGCTGATCCCAATGTCGATGGTGCAGAATCCGCTGCAGTTGGGTATTTTGCGGTTCCTGCTCGGTGCCGCAGATGGTGCGCTCCTTCCTGCGGTGCAGACGCTGCTGATTTATAACGCCAGCAATCAGGTGGCGGGACGTATATTCAGTTATAACCAGTCTTTCAGAGACATTGGCAATGTCACCGGCCCGCTAATGGGCGCCGCCGTGTCGGCTCACTGGGGATTCCGCGCCGTGTTCGTGGTGACCGCCTGCGTGGTGTTGTTTAACGCCATTTACTCGTGGATCACCCTGCGCCGCCGCGTGGATCGCAGTTCGATGCTGGATGAGTGAATTTGCTGGCAGGATCGCGCCGAGTTTGTGCTCAATCCTGCCCAGTCCTTTCATTAACCTGCTGAAACGCCTGCACAAAATTCCTTTCATCTTTTTTTATCCTCAGATGTTTCCCCTCAGCAATCTTCGACTATCCTTTCTAAAACCTGAATCAGTTGTTATGGAGAAAAGATCCTACATAGCTACGGCAAGCAGCTTTTTGAGCCTGATGTTCTTCTCCTCGAACAACTTCAGGGGCTAACCTAAGGCACCTCGATACCGCCTTACTTCTTACGCCGGGTGTAGACGTAGTGTTGGAAATGGCATGTTTGCTGCAGATTTCATAGAAGGTAACCCCGTTTGGGGCAGCATGGTGAATACTGATTATATCTTGTCGGAAAATCACATTTCCATGGACATGTCCTCATGTGACTTATGGCGCCATTACTAACATCGGGATTTATTAATCAATGGGGAGCGGGTCAAGGGCGATTAATTTTTTACACGATATATAATCTATGTCACCAATTCAACTTTGGCTCTATTAAGTAAGACCTCCCTCTTCACTTAAAAAAAGATGCACAATCAACTAATGGATGTACCTATTAAGCAGCCATATGTTAGAATAATCATTATCAATTCATAGAAAATTATAGATGGATTCAATTTTGAACGATATGGATTTTGTTAATGATCTTAAGGCCAATGGCTTTACTGACAAGGATATAAGTCGATTAAGAACAATAGTTGAGAGTGTTCCTACTAAGGATCAAACGTTTTCCTCTATAGTTCTTGACTTGAGTAAACGTTTCTGGGGTGGTGTTATTGGGATGTTACTGATGGCAGTTATTGCCATTTTTGGCAGTATCTATGACTCAGCGGAAAACTTTGTCATCTACCTGATAGTTATTCTTTTTGGAGTGACCGTTGTTTATATTGTCACTCCAATGAAATTAGCATGGAAAGCACATCGCTACATGGCTAAGAAAAAGTAACATTATTTGGGATCAGTATTCAGATCTTTAATGTTAATGCCGATCTCTATACCTTTCTTTGCCGCACCAGCTCCTTTTAATGCGAGAGCAGGTTTGCTCATTGTCTGAACCTTTCTGTAATAATCTGATGGCAGATAGTTAAATAGCCTCCATGCTTCTGGTTTTAAACTTAACTTCAAAACCCCATAATACGATGTAGTAAAATCTACGGCCTGATAAGCTAAAAATCCCAATCTTTTGTCGAAGCCCATAAATTCAGCAGCATCTTCATATGCATTTCGCATGAAATTTGTTGGATTGGCACGTCCAAGGAGTTTTTCAGCACTTTCTATAGTTGAGCCAGCACCACTCAGAACCAAACTCGAACCAGCTACAACTCCAATTACATTCCCAGTAGCCATTGAACCAGCAATCAAGGTAGCACCTGCAACCATCTGTAACCCACCCACAACAACACCTATGCCATCGATTATATAACCGATAATTTTTTCATGTTCATGATAGAACTGAACAGATGCAGACACTACCTGGATCGACATTGACTCCTTCTCTTGGGGGGCAAGCCAGGCCGGGAATATGAGTGTTGGTGGTGGGGGTGGAGCTGGCAAGGTTCATTACCGCGATCTTACAGTCCATGCCAATATTGATAAGGCCATTCCTGCAATCATGCGTTATGTCTCTAATGGCAAGCACATCAGTAAGATTGAGCTGGCGATATGTAAAGCCGGTGGCACTCAGAATGAGTACTGCCGTATTACCCTTGAGGATGTACTGATCATTGATGCAATGTTCAATGGTGCAAGCCAGCGTGATCTTGTTGGTATGACATACCAGTTCCAGGCTGCAAAAGTTAAAACCCAGTACTGGGAGCAGTCGACTACTGGCGGTAAGGGTGCAGAAACCCAATCAAGCTGGAACATAAAAGAAAACCGCGAATAAGCTTGATATGACGCATTCTAATAGGTTCAAAATAACTTTCAGAGCCCATCTGAACCTAAGTAGCACCAACCAATAGAATGCGTCTAATTAAAAAATGGGTTGCTATTGTCATTCCATAAAATCCTAAAGCAACAATATTTAATCCTTGCGAATTTTTTTGAGCTCCATAAGAAATTCTCTAGACCACGACATCCATAAGTTACTCTTGTTTTTATTATAAATCATCTGTAGGAATGCCATGAAGTAATTCAACTCATAATATAAACGTATGGTGATTTTTCATGGAGGAATTCAATAGTCACTCCGACTGTTTATTATTTTTAAATGTACCCTGTTTTGATCTTCAGTTCTTCAATTGTCATTAGCTTGTTACCTAAATGTACCATGGCATGACAATTTGGGCAGAGTGGAATAAGGTCAACGATAGGATCGATACTATATCCCTCACCTAGAGTATGAATGGGTTTGATGTGGTGTACATGAAAAAATCCCTTACCATGCTCACCATAGACTTTTCCAAAATCGAACCCACATCCCTTACATGCAGTACCATAATGCCGGATACATTCCTGTCTTGCTCGGGGATCCCTTTCATAAGAATTAACTGTAACTCGTGTCTTTGCCCCTTCGATGAAGTTATCGGGCATTGGGATTTCATCAGGGAAAGGATTAGCGGCAAAGTCTGCATACCAAACGTCACCTTCTTTGCTTAGAAATCGTTTAACCAGTTTACGTTCGAAGTTTTCAATGACTCCTACCTCAGAATTATCAGGGTGTTCAGCAAATTTCATTTTGAATGTGTAAAGCTCGTAGCCCTCAGTCACCAGTTGGAGATGTTCTATGGCCTGAGCATAACCAGGCTGTTTCTTATCTTTACTGTTCTTCTTCCATCCTTCACGAAGAATAACAGCTCTCTCTCGCTCCTGCTCAACATCCCATGTACCAAAGATCACCATTCGCTTTTGATGATTCACAAAAGACCAACTCCATGTCCAGTTGCTACATGTCGCCCCCTCAGATTGGATGAATTGCTTTCTGTTCATGTCACCTCTATTTGTAATTATCTGTTTGTAAAAATAAATCGTTTGAAGAACCCGTTTTTTTAAGTCAGCTTCATTTAGCCTCTTCAATTAACGTGAATTTACTGAAACAACATTTTCCAACTAACCCACAGGCTAATAGTGTTGATACAACACTAAGTTTTAATAAAAATGATTTATTGAAGCGGCGGCCAAGTTTGTGAGTGTGCATGGCAATTAATAACAGAACCGATTTAAAGATCATTAAGCAAGCCCTTTTTGCATGTAACCCACTGATACGCGTATACAAATATGCTTTCATTTTTTTTGCGGTCATAGGTTTACCGTGGCAGAAGATCTACTATCCTTTGCTAATCATCTTATCTTAGAAAGGACGAATTGGTATGTCATTATATGCAACGCTTGAAGAAGCCATTGATGCCGCACGTGAAGAGTTTCTGGCTGCAAACCCGGAAATGGAAGAAGAGGACGCCTCAGTGGGCCAGTTCAACCTGCAGAAATATGTGATGCAGGATGGCGATATCATGTGGCAGGCCGAGTTCTTCGCTAACGAAGGCGATGAAGGGGAATGCTTATCCCTGCGTGGCGGCGAGGCTGCCCAGGCGATTTTTGATGACGATTTCGATGAGATTGAAATTCGTCAGGAATGGCTGCCTGAAAATACGCTGCACGAGTGGGATGAAGGTGAGTTCCAGCTTGAGCCGCCTACGGACACCGAAGAAGGCAAAGCGGCAGCAGATGAGTGGGAAGATGACAACAGCGAGTCCGAACGCTACGAATAGTCCCTGCTGCGGCCCTGTGTGCCGATCTAAGCGCTGAAGTAAGCCCGGCTGAACTGCCGGGCTTTTTATTCGTAAGGACCGTGGTGCGCGTCGACAGGCAGCAACAGCGTATCCACCACCAGTGACAGCGGCAGGTCGATAATAGTCAGAAAGCGCCATGGCGTGTCGCGCACATCCCATTGCACGCCAGGATAATACTGGTTGCCGTGCCCCTGTCCCGGAAACGTCCGGCTGATAATACTGCCGCAGCCCGTCAACAGCACCACGATCGCTCCCGTCAGAATGCCGCGGTAAATAAGCTTAATCATAACCACCTTTAACTGAAGAAAAACGCGCCATTGTAGAGTAACTGCGCAAACGCTATCTGGCAAAAAACGCAAAATTTCCGTAAGCGTTGCGTAAAGCGCCACCGGCGTTGGGCATAAAAAAGGCCGGGAAACAATTCCCGGCCTTTTTAAGTTTCAGCGTTTACACCGTTTCAGGCTTGGTGTTCTGCAGCGCCTGCGGATTCATTTTCAACGACTTGTAGTAATCGAACCAGTCGTGATACTTGTCAGCATGCGCCCACAAGCGGTAATGCATCCTCGACAGCGTCACCGGGTCGCTGATCAACGCCAGACGGCGATCGCGATCCAGCTTGGCCGGCGATTCACTGAGTGCCTGATCAACCTGACGGTCGCGGGCGAATTCCAGCACATCACTTTTCAGGTGGCGGGAGGTCGCTAACGCACTGGCCAGGGCGTTGAACGATGGGTCAAACACGGCGTGCATAAAGCCATCTTTCAGCGCGCGCTCACGGTTCACTTCCACGTAGCGATCGGTATCCACCAGCTCTTTCGGCGGATCGTACTCTTCCGGGATAAGGAACAGTTTGGCGCGTTTCGACGCGGCACCGGTCGTTGAACGGCTGGAGAACACCGACACGAATGGCGACAGGATCAGCGAGAAGACGATTGGCGCCAGCCACCACAGGAAGTTCAGGTCAAGCCAGCCCATTCCTGCAGCCCAGACAATACCCAGTGCCATCTGCGAACCGTGACGTTTGAAGGCTTCGCTCCATGGCGTTGCATCATCATCACGCTGCGGAGAGTTCCACACCACTTCCCAACCGAGGAATGCGCTTACCACGAACACCGTATGGAACAGCATACGTACCGGTGCCAGCAGTACCGAGAACAGCATTTCCAGGAACAGAGATACCGTTACGCGAACCACACCACCGTAAGGCTTCGCCCCTTTGAACCACACCAGCATGATGCTGAGCAGCTTCGGCAGGAACAGCAATACCATGGTGGTGGAGAACAGCGCGATCGCCAGCTCCGGACGCCACTGCGGCCAGACAGGGAAAAGCTGCCGGGGCTGCAGGAAGTACTGCGGCTCCATCAGCGTATGCACCACCTGCAACGCGGTTGACAGTGCCAGGAACATAAACCACAGCGGCGCCGACAGATAGGACATCACGCCCGTCAGGAACACCGCACGGTGAACCGGGTGCATCCCTTTTACCAGGAACAGACGGAAGTTCATCAGGTTACCGTGACACCAGCGGCGGTCACGCTTCAGCTCATCCAGCAGGTTAGGCGGCAGCTCTTCATAAGAACCCGGCAGATCGTAAGCAATCCACACGCCCCAACCGGCACGACGCATCAGCGCCGCTTCCACGAAGTCATGGGACATGATCGAACCGGCGAATGACCCTTCACCCGGCAACGGTGCCAGCGCACAGTGCTCGATAAACGGCGCAATACGGATGATGGCGTTGTGCCCCCAGTAGTGGGACTCACCCAACTGCCAGAAGTGCAGGCCGGCGGTAAACAACGGACCGTAGACGCGGGTCGCAAACTGCTGACAACGGGCATACAGCGTATCCATGCCTGACGCTTTTGGCGACGACTGGATAATACCGGCGTTCGGGTTGGCTTCCATCATGCGCACCAGACCGGTCAGACACTCACCGCTCATCACGCTGTCCGCATCCAGCACCACCATGTAGCTGTACTGGCTGCCCCAACGACGACAGAAGTCATCGATGTTGCCGCTTTTACGCTTCACACGGCGACGGCGACGGCGATAGAAAATGCGCCCTTCCCCGCCAACATCACGCACCAGATCCATCCAGGCTTTCTGTTCCGCAATGGCGATATCCGGGTTGTAACTGTCGCTCAGAATATAGACGTCAAAATTCTTCTCTTCGCCGGTTCTGGCCACCGATTCCCAGGTAGCACGCACACCTGCAAAAACACGTCCGACATCTTCGTTACAGATCGGCACGATCAGCGCAGTACGGTGCTCCGGATTGATGGGCTCATCGCCATTCAGCCCGTAGGAAATACTGTACTTATCCTTGCCGATCATCAGCTGCAGGAAGCCCATCAGCGCGGTCCAGAAGCCAGCGGAGACCCAACAGAACAGCACCGCGAACAGGAACAGGATCCCCGTTTGCAGCACGTAAGGCAGGATCTGCAGCACCGACTGCTGCCAGTTCTGGTTGATCATCTCCAGCGGATCGATCATCGCCCAGCCCTGGTAAGGCAGAATGGTTTTCATGTACCAGGTCGCGACAACGGTCTGTGCGATGGTCAGCAACAGCAAGATGTAGCGACGGATCGAACCAACATGACGCCACTTATCTTCCTGCCGCTGTTCTTCAGGATCGGCATAACGATGAGTGGTTTTGCGGCCACGAACGGAATCCCAGGCGCGCGCAACCGGGTTGGTGCGCCAGGCTTCCGGGTACATGGAAGAGCGAGTATGGCGAGGCATGGCCTTCAGCGTGGTGCGGTCAAGTTCATCAGTATCGAACTGTTTCCCTTCCCCGACGGACTCCGGCCAGCTCATTTCGATACGCGATTTAACCGACTCCAGTGGCGCATCGTCAGGACGACACTCTACCGGGCCGCCATCCGCAAGCGACTGGTGCAGCTGGCTGAACGCCTCTTCAGGTTGTTCAGGCAGCGATTCACGCAGCGCCCCCTTCCGCTCGGCGGAAAGGGGCAGCGCATCGATATAGTCAGTGGGTAAAACTGTAGGCTTATTCATTGGCAGGCAACTGATAGCTCCAGGTTTCTGTCAGCGTCTTATCACCGCTCATCAGCGCAGCACGCATCTCGGTCGCTTGCTTGTTGTCTTTGACGCGTAAACGCATCATCAGACGCCAGCCTTTCGTTACCGGATTATAGCGTACGCTGTTTTCCACCAGCTCACCGTTGTTACCGATGCTGACCTGAGGCGTTACCTGGGTATTCTCCGGCAACTTGCTCATGTCCTGACCGGTGAAGTCCACCACGAAGGCGACCGTGCCATCCGGCTGGCGAACCAGGTTAGACTGCTTCACATCGCCCGTTGAGCGCAGCGTACTTTTCACAAACGCCACATCTGGCGAATGCAGCTGGCTCTCGTCGCGAGTGAAGTGCAGACGGTATTTAAAGTTCATCTCTTTGCCCGGATCCGGCAGGTTTTCCGGCGTCCAGAAAGCAACGATGTTGTCGTTGGTTTCATCAGCCGTTGGGATCTCGACCAGCTCTACGCGGCCTTTACCCCAGTCACCCTGTGGTTCGATCCAGCCACTTGGACGCAGATCGTAACGATCGTCCAGGTCCTGATACTGATCGAAATCACGTCCGCGCTGCAACAGTCCGAAGCCTTTCGGGTTCTCAACGGTAAAGGTGCTCACCGCCAGATGTTTCGGGTTGTTCAGCGGACGCCAGATCCACTCACCGTTGCCGGCGTGGATAGAAAGACCGTTGGAATCATGTAACTGCGGACGGTAGTTGGTGTTTGGCGAAGGTTGGTTCGGCCCAAACAAGAACATACTGGTCAGCGGAGCCACGCCCAGCTTGCCCACTTTGTCGCGCAGATAGACTTTAGACTGCACGTCAACCGTGCTTTCTTTGCCTGGGGTGATCAGGAAGCGATAGGCTCCCGTCGCCCGTGGCGAATCCAGCAGCGCATAGATCACCAGATGCTTATCAGACGGTTTTGGACGTTCGATCCAGAACTCTTTAAAGCGTGGGAACTCTTCGCCAGATGGCAATGCAGTATCAATAGCCAGACCACGAGAAGAAAGACCATAAACCTGGCCGGCGCCAATCACGCGGAAGTAGCTCGCGCCCAGGAAGCTGGTGATCTCGTCATCTTTCTTGTTTTTACTGTTTAGCGGGTACAGCACTTTAAACCCGGCAAAACCGAGGTTTTTAACCGTTTCCGGATCGTGCTTTACGTTGCCAAAGTTAAAGTAATCTGGTGAATATTTAATCTGTCGAACCGTCGAAGCGGTGACTTCATTAATCTGCACCGGTGTATCGAAGTACATTCCTTGATGATAGAACTCAAGCTTGAATGGGGTCTTCAGCTTACTCCAATAGGCTTTATCGCGATTGAACTGAATCTGCTGATAATCCGCATATTTCATGTCTCGCAACTGGGAAGGCAAATTGCTTTTCGGCGCTTCGTACCCTTTCCCTGCCAAATCTTTAGCCTGCTTTGCTACGTCATCAATGTTGAAAGCCCAGCTGGAGCTGGCATACATCGACAGCAAAACTGTTACGCCTAACCAGCGCAATTTCATCAGTTTTGGCTTATTTTTCATTTTAATCAGCACATCCCCCCCTTTCGTGTGCTTAAATCAATCCTATCCATCTTAATGGATTATTCAGCATTCCGACAGCTCGGCAATCATTTAGTTCCTCGTGTTACCTGCGCTAATCGCCTTATTCTCAAGTGTTTAACGGATCCAGATTAGCCTGATAGTATACCCGCGATTTCTACCCTAAAGTGAGCGTAAGGCTTTAGCGTGGCTCAGGGCGAGCCAACGCGTTAACGTGTTGAATATTGGATATATATGACTAAAAACACACAGGAAAGAGAATACTTTTTCGACTCGATCAGGGCCTATTTGATGCTGTTGGGCGTGCCATTTCACGTCTCCCTGATTTATTCCACCCAGATCTGGACGGTGAACAGCCCGGCCCCATCTGAGTGGCTGACCCTGTTAAATGACTTTATTCATGCTTTCCGTATGCAGGTATTTTTTGTCATTTCCGGGTATTTTTCCTACATGCTTTATTTGCGATACAGTTCGAAGCACTGGCTGAAGGTCCGGCTTGAACGTGTCGGCATCCCAATGCTGGCGGCGGTTCCGCTGCTTACGCTGCCGCAGTTCTACCTGATAAAAGACTGGACCAGCAAGATTGGCGACTGGCATGACTTCAGTTTTTACCAAAGGTTTAATGCGCTGGCGTGGAATTTAATTTCCCATCTTTGGTTCCTGTTGGTGCTGGTGGTATTGACCGTTGTCGGAATTTGGGCCTTTAAATGGCTGCGCGATGGCAAAGGCTCAAAAACAGACTATTCCGACATAACCTGGAGCAAATTATCCCTCGCCATCCTGCTTTGTAGCCTGGCCTGGGGAGCCATTCGTCGTCTGCTGTTTATTTTTGCCCCCGATTTGCTGGGCGATGGCCTGTTTAATTATGCGGTAATGCAGTCACTGTTCTTCCTGCCTTTCTTTATGTTGGGCGCCATGTCGTGGAAGTATCCGGCGATTAAAGCCCTGTTCGTCAAACCGGTGCCCTGGACTTTTGTCGGTTCAGCGCTGGCGTTTGTGGCGTACGTGGCTAACCAGACTTACAACAAAGGCGAAGGCTGGCTGTACGAGATTGATGCGGTGGTGTCGATGATGATGGGCCTGTGGATGGTGAACGTGGTGTTCTCGCTGGGACATCGCTTCCTGAACTCGCATTCCCCACGCGTAACCTACCTGGTGAATGCCTCACTGTTTATCTACCTGGTGCACCATCCGTTGACCATTATCTACGGCATCCTGTTCGTACCCGAGATCGGCAGCAACACCCTTGGCTTCTTTGCCGGGTTGGTCTTTGTGTTTGGTATCGCGTTTATGCTGTACGAAATCCATCTGCGCGTGCCGTTACTGCGCTTCCTTTTCTCAGGAAAACCCCAGCGCAAAAAGACTGCCGCTGAAAAAGTCAGTTAAAAAAAACGCCCGTTCATCTGCTGAACGGGCGTGTTATCACCTCACAGTAGCCACTCAATCGGCAGACGCCAGACCAGACGAACCAGCAACCGCTGCATAAAGCGCGTTCGGGGTTCATGTTTATGCACAATCTCTTTCTCCCCTTCTCCCGGATACTCCACCCAGTTTACCCGACCCCACTTGTCCAGACGTAAGGTCCAGGCCCGGTCGCGCATCCGGGTGATAAAGCGCTGGTGAATACTGGATGCCAGATATTCACTCTCAATCACGAAGCCCATTTCGGTGTTGAGCATGGCGGAGCGCGGGTCAAAGTTGAACGAGCCGATAAACACCTTTTCGTTGTCGACGCTGAAGGTTTTCGCATGCAGGCTGGAACCTGAATTACCGGTTAATCCCCGGTCATGCGGCTTATCGCGGTTATCGGTATGCGGTTTCAGCTCATATAAGGTGATGCCGTGGCGCAGCAACTTCTTGCGCCATTTGGCGTAGCCGGCATGCACTACCGACACGTCATTGGCCGCGAGAGAGTTAGTGAGAATGGCTATCTTCACCCCCTTGCGCACCAGCGACAGCAGCTGCGCCACGCCGGCTCGCGTCGGGACAAAGTAGGCCGAGATAATATCGAATTGCGTTTGGGGTTTGCCAATCACCTCCAGCATGCGTTGAGGCAACAGGCTCCCGGCTTTCGCCCGGCCTAATCCTTTACGCGGATCGTCACTCAGCAAGCGGGTGTTGGCCCAGATTAGCCGCAGATCGCCACTTTCCAGCTGTGCGACGAATGGCGAGGCGTGAATCCGTTCCAGATAGCGCTCAACCTGCGGGTCGCTGTGCCAGGCTTCTGGTAATGACACCGCACTGTTGGCCGCCGCGTCATCGAGATCAACCACTTTGCTGAAGGGTTCAACCGCCCGGCTTTTCCAGTAACGCTCAAAGTCCTTCGTCACCTCGGCCACCACCGGGCCAATCGCCAGCACGTCGAGATCGGAAAACAGCGGCTCTTCTCCCGCGCCAAAATACTCATCGCCCACATTTCGTCCACCAACAATGGTGGCTTCGCCATCTACGGTGAAACTTTTGTTGTGCATACGGCGATTAAGCCGGGCAAAGTCGGTGAGATAGCCCAGCGCTCTGAGCGTGCGGAACGAAAAGGGATTGAACAGCCGGATCTCGATATTCGGGTGCTTGCTGAGCTGGCTGAGGGTTTCATCCAGCCCCATGGTGTTGTTGTCATCCAGCAGCAGCCGGACCTTAACGCCACGTTCCGCGGCTTCCAGTACCGCGCTAAACAACAGTCGCCCGGACATGTCGTTCTGCCAGATGTAGTACTGAATATCCAGCGTGTGCTCGGCCATGGTCATCAGCAGATAGCGGGCCGCAAACGCGTCCAGGCCATCTTCAAGCGGGTGAATGCCGCTGTGGTCGGGATGATTGTCCACCAGGGGAGAGACGGCACGGGTCAGACGCGTCTGCTCAAAATCAGGCTCGTCAGGTTCAGGGGTATAGGCTTCGGCCATCAATGGTCCTTAGTTCGAAGGAAAGGTCCTGCTGGTTCTATTATCAATGCTGTTTGCCTGTATTGTCATGCGACTGTTCTGATTGCGGCCTGCAATGGCATTTAGTCTAGACTTAGCCCAGTGCGTTGCGATAGCCCTTGAGATGAGGAAATGCCATGAATAGCGAAACGCGTCAAGACTCTCCCCTGCGCCACAGGCCACAGCTGTTTAAAAGTTTCTTTCAGGGCAGCTTCGCCTGCTCAACCGCCTGCCGCAGCGAAGGCAAACGCCTGGACCTGGTGATCAACAGCGGCCATGACACCCTGTTAGAGAAGGATTACGCCCATCTGGCGGCTGAACATCTTTATACCGCGCGCGATGGCGCACGCTGGTATTTGATCGAGAAAACCGCCGGAGAATATGACTGGTCAACATTTTTACCGATGTTACTGGCCGCCAAACAGCACGAAATTGAGATGATTTGGGAGCTGGCCCATTTTGGCTGGCCCGACGGACTGGATATCTGGCAACCGCAGTTTATCGATCGTTTTGCGGCGTTCTCACGCGCTGCCGCCCGTCTGATGCGCGATGAAGGGTTTACCACCCCTTTCTTTACGCCAATGAATCAAATCTCTTTTTGGTCATGGGCCGGTGCCGATGTCGCCTGGTTTAACCCCAATGTGACCGGTCGCGGCCGCGAGTTAAAACAGCAGCTGGTACGGGCGTCTGTCGCCGCCATGCACGCCATCAGGGAAGAGCTTCCGGCGGCGCGATTTGTGCTGACCGATCCGCTGGTTAACGTCGCCGCGCTGGAGAGCAGCGAGGCCAGTCGTCAGGAAGCCAGCCGCCAGCACGAGGCGCAGTACGAAGCCTGGGATATGCTCAGCGGTCGGCTGAATCCGGAACTGGGAGGCGATCCGGCGCTGATGGATATTATCGGCCTGACCTGGTATCCCGATAATCAGTGGTTTGTTAATGGCGATCCGCTGGAGGCCCACCATCCCGATTACCGCCCGCTTTCATCGCTGTTGAGCGAGGTATGGCAACGTTATCAACGCCCGTTGCTGATTGCGGAAACCGGTGCGGAAGGCGACGCCAGGGTGCCGTGGCTAAAAGGGGTGATTGAGCAGGTCGGGATGGCGATGGATCGGGGATGCGAAATCGAGGGGATCTCACTGTTTCCGGCGGTGGACTACCCATCCTGGGCTGACGACCGACGTTCGCCTGGCGGCCTGTTCGGCCTGCCAGATGCCAACGGCAACCGAACCATTTATGAGCCGTATGCGCTGGAGATCCGCAGCCAGCAGATTAAGTTTAAGCAGAGAGAGTAATCAGGTCATGCACAGGGTGATCACCAGCACAAACATGATCAGCGTGAAGGAGGTCAGGGCCAGAACCACAATGGCAAACTGCGCATCATCAAGCGGAAAGCGGGGCTCTTTAGGGTAATCGTTTTCAGGACGTTCGCTCATTTTTCTTCATCATTTGCTGGCCAAACGTCCTGTGTTTAACGCCAGTATTTTCTTATGGACTGTACTATAGCACAGTCGCCCGCTGATAAAATGAATAGTCCCGGCGGTTCAGGCAAATAGCGTAAGAATTCTGTAAAGAAAAAAGGCCGCTTTCGCGGCCTGTGATTTAAAAATCGTAGGAGAGGGAAAGTTTCAGCTCTCGCGGGTCGCCCTGATAAATGTAGGTCCCGTAGCTTTCCACTCCGGACCAGTATTTCTCGTTGGTGACGTTTTCCACGCCCAGCCGCCAGGTCAGATCGTTCTGCTGCACCTTCATCCGGTAGCGCATACCCAGATCCAGCGTGGTATAGCTGTCCAGTTTCTTGGTATTGGCTTCGTTAGCATACTGCGAACCAGAATGCGTGACGCGGGCCAGAGCGGTCAGACCTTCGATCGGTTTGATGTCGTATTCCGCACTCAGCACGGTATAGAAGTTGGCCACGCCGATGGCATTTTTGCCGTCCCAGGTGCCATCTTCCGTTTTACTCATTTTCGGATCCAACCAGGTGGCGCTGCCGTTCAGACGCACACCGTAGATCGGCTCACCAAATACGTTCAGCTCCACGCCGCGGTTACGCTGTTCGCCGTACAGGCCAAACACGTTGGTTTGCGGGTTGATGATACCGGTTGGTTTTTTGATTTCAAACAGCGCCATCGTGCCGCCTATGTTGCCGTAATCTACCTTCATCCCCACTTCATTCTGCTTCGACAGGGAAATGCCGGTTACCTGACCGACGTTGACCGCCCCGCTGCTGGCGGTGTCACCCGGCTGCAGCGCTTCAATGTGGTTAGCATAGAACGAGACGGTCTCCCATGGCTTAACCACCAGACCGTAGCCCGGCGTCCAGCGGGATTTGGTGAAGCGCGCATCGGTATCTTCCTCTGCGGTGCCGTAGGCATAGTTGCGCACCACCACTTTCTGATGACGGGCACCGACGGTGAGCAGGATTTTGTCGTCAACAAAGCCCAGCGTATCCGACAGCAGCAGCCCTTCCGTCCGCACGCGGCTGGTTGGACGCGGGTCATCAAGATCGCCACCAAAGTAGGTGTTAGTTGGCGCGGCCACCGGCGAGGTGTCATAAATATTGGTGGCTTGCGGGGTCAGCGCCATGCCGTAAGAGGTCTTTTCACGCTTGGTCAGCGCGGAGTAGCCGACGTTAACGCTGTGGCTGACAAAGCCGGTATCGAACTTACCGCGAACGCCGGCCATACCGCTGAAGGCATCAACGATTTTGTTGGTGTCCATGCGGCCGATAGTGGCCGTGCCGTCTTCATCCTTCAGTGATGGTGAAGCATACGCGCCGGTTTCGTGCGAGTGCTGGCCACCCATTGCGCCGTAAAGCGTCCAGTCTGGTGCAATATCATATTCCGCACGCGCCATACCAAATTCGCTTTCCAGGTTGCTGTAAACCCAGTCCTGGCTGTAGTTGCTGGTCGCTCGCGGGACTTCAGGGATGAAATCCACGCCGCTGACGTTCACACCAAGGCGGCCACCGTGGTATTCCTGCTTCTGATAACCCATGTCCAGCGAGGTGCGCAGCTTATCACCACGATAGTCCAGCCCAACTGACGCCAGGGTGGCGCGGCGTTTCTCATTGTCGATCGCCGTTTCGCCTTCACGGTGCAGGACGTTTACCCGCACGCCCCACTGGTTATCGTCACCGAAACGACGGCCCGCATCCAGCGTGGTACCAATCTGTGAAGAGGAGGTGTAGTCAACGCCAATGCGGGTCAGCGGCGTGTCTTCCGCATGCTTCGGCTCAAGGTTGATCATCCCACCCACGCCAGACGAGGCAGAGCCGTTGATCAGCGCGTTGGATCCCTTAAACACTTCAACGCGATCGATCATCTGCGTAGAGACAACCTGACGCGGCATCACGCCCGCCAGACCGCCGAAAGTCATGTCGTCGCCGTCCAGATCAAAACCCCGGATGCGGTAGGTTTCGGCAAAGTTGCCGTAGCCCTGCACGTTCTGCACCGAAGCGTCGTTGGCGACAACGTCTTTCAGCGTGGTCGCCTGCTGATCCTGGATCATTTTGTTGGTATAGCCGATAACGTTAAACGGCACGTTTTTGGCGTCCTGCTCGCCCAGCATGCCCACACGGCCGCCGTTGGCGATCTGGCCATCAAGATAGGCAGGGACCAGCTGGTCGCCGCCCGCTTTGAAGTTGTCATCGGGTTTCGCCACCACCGTCAGGGTTTCTTCGGGGGTTGCCGATTTTTTACCGGCGGTACTGTCGGTGGTTGCTGCCAGAGCGGGCGCAGTCGCTGTGCTAATCAACGCTGCCAGCAGCGATAACCGGAAGCGATTCTGAGTGGAAGAAGAGGCCATTACATTTCCCTGATAATTAATACAATTGATAATAATTATTATTCGGATTGCGATTATCCTCAGGGAAGTCCGAAATGCAAGCTGAAAATGTCAGCAGGACACGCATCGCGGCAAATCGTTCAACTGATTTATTTTCAGCCAGTTAGCGTTTAGAAGATGAACTATTAAGGCGTGATGAAGTATTGAACGGATGGTTGAGAGGGTTAAAAGCGCGAGTCTGACTGGGGTTGAAGGGGTAAGGCCACCGCGCTCCGCCGGGAAGCTGGCGGATATGAGGTGGCCGTGTTACCGCGATGCTATTCGGTCCAGCGACGGAAAATCAGCGAGGTGTTAATGCCACCGAAGGCGAAATTGTTCGACTGAACGTAGTCGGTTTGGATTTCGCGCGGCTGGTGCATGATGTAGTCCAGCTTACCGCAATCCTCTGACGGCTCGGTCAGGTTCAGCGTCTGAGCAAACCACCCTGCCCGCATCATTTCAATGCTCAGCCACGCTTCCAGCGCACCGCAGGCACCCAGCGTGTGGCCGAAATAGCTTTTGAACGAGGAAATCGGTGTCCGGTCGCCAAATATCGCGGCGGTTGCCTGACTCTCGGCAATATCACCGCGCTCGGTGGCGGTGCCATGGGCATTGATATAGCCGATGTCTTCCGCTTTCAGTCCGGCCATCCGCAGCGCCCCTTCGATGCAAATCTGCATCGTTTCCCGCTGTGGCTGGGTGATATGTGCCGCATCGCAATTGGTATAGAAACCCACGATCTCCGCAAAGATGGTTGCGCCACGCGCCTGGGCATGTTCCAGCTCTTCCAGCACCAGCGTTCCGGCACCCTCGCCGATCACTAAGCCATCGCGCTGCTTATCAAACGGCGACGGCGTGGTCTCTGGCGCATCATTGCGCTGGCTGGTGGCGAACAGGGTATCAAACACCGCCGCTTCTGACGGACAGAGCTCTTCGGCTCCACCGGCGACCATCACCGTCTGATAACCGTGACGGATCGCTTCCCACGCATAACCGATCGCCTGGCTGCCCGAGGTACAGGCGCTGGACGTCGGGATGACCCGTCCGCGCAGACCAAAGAACAATCCGGCATTGACCGCTGCGGTGTGCGGCATCATTTGCACATAGGTGGTGCCGGTAATGTTATTGGTGTGCTTCTCGGTCAGCATGGTGGCGAATTCACTGACCGGCCCGGTGCTGCCGGTCGATGAACCGTAGGCAATGCCGGTTTCGCCATTGGTCAGCACGGCATTGCCCAACAAACCGGCCTGCTCCAGCGCCAGCTCACTGGCCCGGGTTGCCATCAACGACACCCGGCCCATCGAGCGAATGCGCTTACGCGTATAGTGTTCCGGCAGGGTGAAATCATCCACCGGCGCGCCCAACAGCGTATTCAGACCGTCATAAATCTGCCACTCGGGCATTTGTCGGACCGCATTGCTACCAGCCCGCATCCTGTCGGCAATCTCTGGCCAGCTGTTACCAAAGGCGGTGACGCCGCCCATCCCTGTAATCACCACCCTGCGGTTCACAGCATACCTCCATTGATTGAAATCACCTGACGCGTGACGTATGCGGCGATATCGGACATCAGATAGCTTGCCAGCCCGGCCACTTCATCAGCCTGACCCATGCGCTTCATCGGGATCATCTTCATCGCCTCTTCAACCGCCACCGGCTCCATCTGGATCATCCCGGTATCAATCAGGCCGGGTGCGATGCAGTTAACGGTGATTTTGCGCTTCGCCAACTCAATCGCCAGCGCTTTCGTGGCGCCAATAATGCCCGCTTTGGCCGCGCTGTAGTTCACCTGGCCGCGATTGCCCATCAGGCCCGAAACCGATGACAGCGTTACGATCCGGCCGCCTTTGCGCAGGCCAATCATCGGCATAATGCACGGATGGATCACGTTATAAAAACTGTCCAGATTGGTATGGATCACGCTGTCCCAGTCATCTTCGCTCAGCGCCGGGAACGCGCCATCGCGGGTGATCCCGGCATTGCTGACCACACCATAAAAGGCACCGTGTTGTTCAATATCCTGTTCAATCAGGGTGCGGCACTGTTCGCGGTTGGCGATATCAAATCCGATACAGCGCCCCTGACCGCCAGCCTGCTGTATCAGGCGCAGCGTCTCTTCCGCGCCCGCGCGATCGCTGTGATAGTGGACCACCACCGTGAAACCGTCGGCTGCCAGGCGGCAGGCAATCGCCCGTCCAATCCCCTTGCTGCCACCCGTGACCAATACTGAACGCGTCATCCGTTATTACCCTGTTGCAAAAGTTGGTGGAGTTCTTCCCGGTCAGGTTGATAGGTGTTCAACCTGCCGCTGGCGTAACGTTCGCCATCAATCGTAATCACGCCGTCGAAACTGCCGATTTTCTCATCGCGCATCAGTAGCGTGACGGTGATTTCCAGCGTGGCGCCGGCCGGAAATACCGCATCCTGACAGCGATAACCGCGCCCGCCTAATAACATGCCCGGCGACGGCTTGCTGTCATGGCGCTGGCGGCCATGCCAGCCGGACCAGACGCCGATGGTTTGCGCGATAATTTCGATGCCAAACCAGGCGGGCAGATCGCCATCCGGCGTCAGGAACGGTGCCAGCACGCCCTCGCCGACCGTTACCTGACAGCTGGCCTGCTCTTCACCGACGGAGAGCACCTTTTCAAGCAGCACCATCGGCGCATCGTGGGGCAAATACTCTGCCGCGCGTTTATATTCAACCATCACTCTTTCCTAAAATCAGGCAGGTATTATTGCCGCCAAAGGCAAAAGAATTACTCATCACCGCCGTTCCCTGCAACGGACGCCCCTGCAGTAACACACCACAGGCAGGCAGCGTATCATCCTGCTCGTTGTCGGTGAAATCCTGCGCCGGCAGCGGAACGGATTGCGTCAGGATCAGCCAGCTTATCGCCGCTTCACAGATCCCGGCCGCGCCCAGCGTGTGGCCGGTCAGATGCTTGGTAGAGCTGCAGGGGATTGCTGTACCAAACAGTTTGCTGACCACCCCGGCTTCAATCTGATCGTTAAGCCGCGTCGCGGTGCCGTGCAAGTTGATGTAGCCCAACGCACCCGGCGCCAGCTGCGCCTGCTTAAGCGCCATCTCAATGGCACGGATCGCGCCTTCGCCTTCAGGATGGGGAGCCGACATATGATAAGCATCTGACGACTCGCCCGTGCCTAATACGGCAACTTTCTGCGGAACGTTAGTCAGCAACATTAATGCGGCACCTTCGCCGATAGTGATGCCGTTACGCTGCTTGCTGAACGGCGCACACCGATCCGCCGACAGCGACTCAAGACTGTCAAAACCGTTCATCGGCATGCGGCTTAAGGTATCTGCGCCACCCACAATTGCCACATCCGCCATCCCTGACGCAATCAGCCGCTGACCGCTGATGATCGCCCGGGCGCTGGAAGAACAGGCGGTCGAGAGCGTATAAGCCGGGCCGGATAACTGCAGATGCTGGGCCAGAAACCGCGACGGATCGCCCAGCTCCTGCTGATAGTAATGGTAGTCCCTGGCGTTTTCGGCAACCTGAAGGTCGGCCTCATGCAATCCCGAGGTGCTGGTGCCGAGCACCACTGCCACCCGGTCGGCACCAAAGGTGCTGATGGCATCATCAACCTGCGGCTGAATTTGCCGTAACGCGGCAAGCAACAGCTGATTATTGCGGCTGCGGTGCGCAGCCAGCGCCTCCGGGATCGGCGGCAAGGCCGCGTCAATCCGTCCGCTCCAGCAGGGTTTGCCCTGCAACAGCCAGCCGCTGTCGGGGCGCATGCCTGGCGCATGATTCTTCGCCAGATTTTCCGCCGTGGCGGTCATGTCGTTACCCAGCGCGCTAAGCATGCCGACTGCCGAAATGTAGATCATCAGGCGTCCAGATGTTGAATAAGAATTTGATAGCCAAACGCAAACTGCTGAATGCTGATCGGCTCACGTTGCGTCCCGCGTTGCAGGTAGCGGATCTCAGTAATCAGCTTGCCGTGATTGTCACGCAGCTGGCGGCGATCGCCGCTGTCTTTAAGGGTCCAGCCCTCAGGCAAGTGCGGCTGCCAGGCGGCGATCGGCCAGTGGCTCAACATAATATCGGCCAGCACCTGGCTGGCTGGCGGCATCTCAGGCAGCACCATGGATTGCTCGGTGTGGATGCCGGTGCCATCGTAAGTGACCCTGAACAAGCGGATCCCCAGCGAGGAGAGCCCGGCCAGCGTCAACTGCTGTCGATCGGCGCTCAGTAATACCAACAGCGACTGCTGTTTGCCTTTGAAGGTGCCGGTCAGCAGCTGCTGCTGATTGAATGCCGGATCGATCCCCGGTGCCGGCAGCGTCACTTTTACCCCTGGCTTGAGCCAGGCTTCTGGCTGACTGCTATCGGGTTTACCGGCACATCCGGCCAGTAACATCACGGCCAGCGCGGCCGCCGCGATTACTTTCATCTTTTTTTCCTTTTTGGCGGCATCGCCAGCGGAGCCAGCAGGAAGGCGGTAAATATGCCGCTGCACAGCACAATGCCAAAACTGGCAATCGCCTGGGTGCTGCTGAAGACCAGCATGCCCAGCGTCAGTAAGGTGGTCGCCATCGCCAGCGTGACGGCCAGTAACGAGGTTATCGGCGTGCCGCGCGGATTACTGAAGAACAGGGTGTAATTAATGCCGATACCCAGTACCAGCACCAGCGCCAGCAGCGAAAACAGATTCAGTGAATGGCCGGACAAGGCTAAGGCAGCCAGGCCACCGCCCAGTGAGAGGATCGACGGCAGGACGCTGATTGCGCCCTGACGCAGGCCGAGGCGCAGCATATAGCTTAGCGCGATCGCCACCAGTGCCGCGACCAGCAGCCAGCCCAGCAGCGTGCGATAGAAGGCGAACAGCCGATCAAAGCTGGCCTTGCGATCGATCCAGCTCACCCCAGGCAAGCTTTTTGCCAGTCCGGCCAGCGCGGCGCTATTTTTCACGCCTTCGATCGGCACCAGCACCCCGCTACGTCCGGCAGGAACGGTCAGCCACAACAGACGCCAGCCTTCGCTGTTCGGGCTGGAAAGCCATTGCTGCGGCGTCAGATGGGTTGCTGACAGATCCGGGTTGCCGACCTCTACTCCAGCCTGACGCAGTTGCGCCATCACGCCCGGTGCCGCACGTTGCAGCAGCTGATGATCTTTCTGCTGCATCGCCAGTGACGACAGCGGCAACAGGCGATAATTGCCCAGCCACTGCTGACTTTTGGCCTTTGCCAGTTGCGGCGCCAGCGCTTCAAGACGTTGCAGGGTCTGTTCCGCGCTATCGCCATAGACCACCATCCAGGTTTGGTCGGCGCTCTGACCGGTTAACTGGGTGATCTGCTTTTCCTGAGCTATTAATGCCGGCGGCAGCGTCTGCAGTTGGGAAATATCATCATCGACATGCAGTCTGCATAGCCCTGCCAGCGAAATCGCGGCGACCAGCAGCGGCAGCCCGACGCGAACGGTGCAATTGCGCCGCCAGCTGCCCAGCCAGCGTCCCATCAGGGCAATGGCAGGCACCGGCCGCACCGGCAGCCCTTTCACCAACAGCGGATACCAGCAGATCACCGTCAGGCACGACGCGGTCAGCCCGACCGCAGCAAAGACGGCCAGCTGTTGGATGCCCGGGAACGGCGCAAATACCATGATCAGCCAGGCAATGGCGGTGGTGCCCAGCGCCAGCAACAAGGCGCGGATTACCTTATTCAGGCTTTCGGCTGGCGTGGCGTCTGCGCCATGCACCATCCGTTCGGTCAGATAGTACAGCGTGTAGTCGGCCGAGATGCCTACGATGCTCAGGCTCATCACCAGCGTCATCAGATGCAGCTCACCAAACACCAGCAGCGTCACGGTAATGCCCGCCAGCGCACCGATGCCCACCGAGAGAGCACACAAAATCAGTGGACGCGGAGAACGGAACACCGAGAACACCAGCAGCAGCACGCCAATAATCGTCGCTACGCCGAGGGTAGAAACATCATGCTTCGCCTGCTGGCTGGCAAAATCACTGAAATACACCGTGCCGCGTGACAGCAGCTGTGCATCAGGATATTTCGCCTGCAGACGGGCTTTGAACGCCGTAAGCTGCGCCACCAGCGCATGGCTTTGCTGCATATCAAAGGAGTTACCTTTCAGTTCCGCGTGCAGGAAATACCAGACCCTCCCCTGCTTATCGGTGGTGGTCAGCCAGCCCTGGCTCAGCCCAAGCTGACCGCTGTTTTGCTGCATCGCCAGTTGCGCGCCGCGCACCAGCAGCAGCGGATCGTGAGTCAACTCCTTGCCGCTGACGCCGGCAAAGGCCGAATAGAGCTGGCCGAGCACCCAGTCGCCTTGCGCGGCACCCGCCTGTTGCAGCCTGGCGCGGGTGGCCGGATCGATCAGCGCATTGCGGTTCTGCCAGGCAAATTTGCCCCAGGCTTGCTGTCGTTCATCGGTCATTGGCCCCTGAACGTTCTCCAGTACCGGCAGACTCTGCAACTGCTGAAGCATCCAGTTGGCGACTTGAGGATCGTTTTTGTCACCGGCACTCACCAGCCACACCAGTTGACGATCCAGGCGTTGCATAAAACCCTGTTGCAGATCGCTGGGAATGTCGCCCATGGTTTGCTCGGGCAGCAAAGCCAGCACGCTGCTGTTGATGGTCGCTCTGGGCAATAGCGTCACCAGCACCGCCACAAGCAGCAGGCAAATCGCCAGCCAGGCGAGAGCCAGTAAGCGCGGTGACTTAGAAATCAAAACGCTTCTGCTCTTCATCGGTCAGGCTGGCAGGCGTCAGGCGCTGGTGACTCAGCGTGATGTCGGTGTTGTCACCCTGACGATCGTTCAGCTTTATCACATCCAGATACTCCGCGCCCTGCAGGGTGATGGTGTTGAACAGTTTATCCAGCGGCGAGGTTTTCGGCGTCAGCACCAGCTGCCATTTCTGCTGGCCGAGATCGCTGAAGTCCAGCGAAAAGTTCTGCTCCAGCACCTGGCGATCGGCCTGGAATAGCGCCCGCATCAGATGGTTAAACTGGAACATCTGCGGATTGCTGTCGGCGGTGATAATCTGCGGCGCCTGGCCGTTCATCACCTGCACCATGCGCTTGTCATCCAGCACCAGCGTCAGCGGGAACGGTTTGGCCTGATGCCACCACAGCCCTTTATCCTGCGCGATCAGCAGTTCACCGCTGGATTTCAGCGGTTGCGCCATCCCTTTGATTTCACGCAGCTGGCTGAAGTCCGCCCGCACCACCGGCTGGCTGGCGAAACGCTGCTGTAAATCGTCCAGCGTGACGGCCTGAGCGGCGGCGCTGATTAACAGCAGTCCCGCGAGCAGAGACTTCATCATGGCTGCACTCCCAGGCGCTCAAACAAAATCGGCGGCGAGACAAAGCTCAGCTCATGGCTGCCCTCTTCCACCGCCACCTGAATGGTGTAGCCGGTGGTGGTCCGCTGGCCGCTGTGGGCATCGAAAATCTGGTAGTTAATCCGCAGGCGGTTTTCAATCTCGTCCAGCGTGGCGCGCACGCGGATGGTCTGCTCAAAGGTCAGCGCAGCGCGGTATTTCACCCGGGTATCCACCACCGGCCACAGATAGCCGGAGGCTTTCATTTCGCGGTAGCCGTAGTTGAACGTGCCGAGCAGTTTTTCGCGGGCAATCTCAAAATAACGGAAATAGTTGCCGTGCCAGACCACGCCCATCGCATCCCCATCATGGAAAGGAATGGTCAGCTCAACATCAACAGTAAAACGCGGGTCGTTTAACACTGTTACTCCTCTTTCTCTTGCGGTTGATCCGGCAGCTGCCAGAAATCAAAAAAATTAAACCAGTCCAGCGGCGCGATCAGCGCATGATGCTCCAGCCTGGCGGCATAACGATCGACCGCGTCCTGCAATGCCTGTTGCCGGGTGGCCCGGGGCAACAGCAGCGGATCGGCAAAGGGTTCGCAATGCAGCTTCAGTTGCCCCTGCTCGCGCAGGGCAAACATCAGCAGCACCGGACAACGCAGTGCGGCGGCCAGCACAAAGGGCCCCTGCGGGAACGGGGCCGGTTTGCCAAGGAAGTTGCTCCAGACCACCCGTCTTACGCCGCCGCGCTGACGGTTAACCGCCGTGCGGTCGCCAACGATAGCCACCCATTCGCCCGCGTCCAGCTTCTGCTGTAGCAGGATGGCGGTCTCCGGGCCAATGTTGCTGACCGGGATCACATGCTTGCTGGCTTCTGGCGCAATCTCATCCATTACCTGACGGAAACGCTCGGCGTTATCGGTAAAGACCAGCGCATTGATCACCAGCCCGCTGACCTGTTGCGCCAGCGCGCGGCAGGCTTCGATATCACCGAGATGCGACGCGAGGATCAGTCTGCCGCCAGGCTGGCCCGCAGCCAGCGCCTGCTCTGCACCCGCAGCAAAATCGATCTCTTTGCCCCAGCGCAGATCGCCGCGCCAGCTGGCGATCTTCTGCAGCATCGCCTCGCCGAAGCGCAGGAAATGATGAAAGCTGGTCATGCGCGCGGGCAGTGGCTGGTTTTTTTGCGCCGCAACCGTTTTCACCGTCTGCAACCACTGGCGTGAAGCCTCGCGCTGCGGGCCGCCGCTTAACCAGTAGAAGCCAATCACCGGCCAGAGAAACAGCGTAAAGATGCCGCGACCAAAAATGCGGTAGATCCACAGCATAAACTTGAGGCCCGCCAGCCCTTTTCGCTCCTTCGTCTGCGCCCAATGCTCGCCACGCGGGCGCCTGAGCAGCGACGGGATGCGTGGCAACATGCCGAAAAACAGCCGGGTATGCATCCACGAGATACGCACATTATCGTGCAGGGCATCAAAGTGTGACACCCCGTCCTGCGGATAGGTCACGCGGGTGGCGATAAAGCGGCTTGGGGTTCTGGCCCAGTACAGGCGCACCATGATTTCAGTATCGAAATCCATCCGCTGACCGATGGGATGACGGGTGGCCAGTGCCAGCGTGGGGGCCAGCGGATACACGCGGAATCCGCACATGCTGTCCCTGATTGAGAACGACAGCGTTTCAACCCAAACCCAGAAATGGGTGATATAACGGCCGTACAGGCGGGATTTTGGTATTGAGTCGTCATACACCGGCTGACCCGAGATCAGGCACTGCGGATGCTGCCGGGCTTCAGCCAGCATCTGCGGGCAGTCTTCAATCTGGTGCTGACCATCGGCATCCACCTGCAGCGCATGGCTGAATCCCGCCTCCGCAGCCACCTGCAGCCCACGCATCACCGCCGCGCCCTTGCCCTGGTTTTCAGCCAGACGGATCAACGTCACCTGCGCGTTGCGTAATCGCTCAAGCTGGAGGCGTGTCGCTTCATCACTGCCGTCATCAACGATAAATACCGCAAGATTAAACGGCGCCAGCCTGGCCAGCACCGAGGCCATCATCGCACCGTGGTTGTAGCAAGGGATCACCACGCAGGGCGAGAAGTTTGCCGTTAGCACAGCGCGATTTTCCCGCTACTGGCACGCAAAGGCTGTTCACCGTCGAGGATGTGGTAGTCGAACAGCAGCCAGTTTTTTGCTTGCTGCCAGCTGAGCGTCAGCCTGAGGGTTTTCCCCGGCAGGATCGGCTGCTGAAATTTGATATTTTCGATGGCGGAAAACTGTTTGCCCGGCGCCAGCAAAGCGATGCCGTAATGCATCACCCAATCCAGCTGGGCAACGCCGGGCAGGATCGGTTGCGCGGGAAAATGTCCCTGAAACCAGAACAGATCGGCATCAACGAGCAATACCAGTTCCGCCTGATCAGCCTGTTGCTGGCAGGAGAGTTCAACGGGCAGCATAAAATAACTCCTGTATTTGCGGCCAGGCACGCTTGCTCTGACTGTTATGCGGGATCGTCTCTACGATCCGCCAGTAACGCGGCATGGCCACGGGCTCCAGCCAGCGATGCAGCTCATGACGCCAGTCACGTTTGAGCTGGACCAGCTGCTGCTCACTGTAGGCGGCATTCAGCACCAGTACCACGCCAATGCCACTGCGCTCAGGGCGGCTGACCGAAAGTGCGACGGCATCAACCACCTGCGGCAGCGCCAGCAATCGTCGTTCAATCTCACTGAGCGAGACGCGCTTGTCTTCAATTTTCACAATGCGATCGTAGCGGCCACACAGCTGAAAGCCCACGGCGGTAAACTGCAGTTTATCGTCCAGCTGCAGCCCTTCTGGCTCTGAGATTAGCGGAGACGTGGCCCACCAGCGCTGCTGATGATCCTGCCTGAACTGCACGCCGCTGAACGGCTGCCAGAGTTCGTCTTCTGCTGCGCGGCTGCGGGTCGCCAGCACGCCGGTTTCGGTACTGCCATAAATCTCCTCCACCGGCAGCTTAAGCCAGCTGTTCACCTCCTGCGCGCTGGTCCACGGCAGTACGCCGCCCGCCGAAACGATCAGCCGGCAATCCGGTGCGGCAAGGGTGCGATCCAGACGGCGTAAAAAGGCTGGACTGCTGATTAATGCGAATTTCAGGTGCGGGTCCTGTGCGGACAGCTGCTCGCTGTAAAACACCTGGCGGCAGTCAAATACCAGACCGAGCGCTAACGGCAAAATGAGTCGGAACGTCAGACCATACAGATGTTGATGGTTGACCGTGGCGATCACGGTGCATCCCTCAAGACGCTCGCCCCAGCGATCCGCCAGCCAGCGGGCTTCTTCATCCAGGCAGCTCACGGGTTTAACGATTTGTCGCGGCGTTCCGGTCGACCCGGAGGTGAATAAGACGATACAGGCTTGCGGGTCAATCGGCGGCAACGCGGGCAGAGGCTCATTACCGGCCGCAGATTCAGTCAGGTTGACCACCGGGCAGCTGAGCGCCAGCGGCATGTCGGTTAACACCGCGTCAAACTCGCTGCTCTGTTCCTGCAACAAAGATTCGCGGCAATGACCGGGGACCACCGGGACTTTGCCGGCATGCAGCGCGGCCAGCAGCGCGATGCTGAACAGGTAGCTGTCCTCAAAGCACAGCGCCCACTTCTGTTGCGGCCGGGCCAGCAACGCGTGGCCCAGGATCAGCACCTCACGCTGCCAGTGCTGGCGCGTGAACAGTTGAGATCCCCGGCGGGCGATTGGCCCTTCAGCGGAGTACGTCAGCCATTGTGCGACAGGCAGCGCCTGGCTCATGCCTGCTTTCTCATTCGCTGACGCAGCAGCCATTCGCTCGCCATCAACAGTCCCATCAACAGATAACTGACCAGCCCGTTCCACCACGTCCACCAAAGAAGATTGTTAATCAGGCAGGTCGCCAGCGCGACGCTGCCATTAAAAATGAAGAACAGACACCAGATCTGCGTCACGCGCCGGGTCCAGCGGATCGCGCGCGGCGGAAGATCGGGTTCACGCAGCCGCGCCAGCCGTTCTACCAGCGGCATCCGGCTGAATAACGAACTGCCAAACAGCAGCAGCATCAGCCCGTTGACCATCACCGGATACCACAACAACAGATGATAATCGCGCAGGAACAGGCTGCTGAGGCTCAACCCTGCCCCGGCCAGCGCCAGCCATTTCCCCACCAGCGAAAGCGCGCCATGTTGCCCGCGTAATGCCAGCCAGCGCAGTAAAAACAGGACCGCGGCCAAAGGCAACAGCCAGCGCCAGGCCGGATGCGTCAGAGAGAGCCAGACCAGAAACGGCCAGGCAATCATCATCAACGCGCTGACCGCCTGCAACAGCCGCTGCATGTAAGCCGGATTACCCTTCGCGGATCAGTTGGTCAACCGCGTCGACCACATCCTGCACCGTGCGCACGGCTTTAAACATCTCAGGCTTAATTTTGCGCCCGATGCGTTTCTGCAAATGTACGACCATATCCACCGCATCAATGCTGTCCAGCTCCAGGTCTTCATACAGCCGCGACTCAGGCTTAATGTCATCCGCATCTAATTCAAAAAGTTTTACCAGCAGCCCGGTAACTTCCTGATAAATTTCATTCTTATCCATAAATAACTCGCGATGTTAAGGATCAGGTACCCAGCTTGCGCTGGCTGAGGATAAAGGCCGCCAGCGTGAAGACGGAATAAAAATGCTGACGCATCTCCTCGCTCTCGGCGGAGAGCACCACGCCGTAGCGATTTTTCACCGCCAGGCCAAGTTCCAGCGCATCGATTGAGTCCAGCCCCAGTCCGTCGCCGAATAACGGGGCTTCGCTGTCGATCTCTTCCGCGGCAATCTCTTCCAGATTGAGGGTGTCGATGATCATCTGTTTTATTTCAAGCGCTAGCTCTTCCATACCTGTTTCCGAATAATTATTGATGTTCTGGGGTTAATGCCTGTTGCAAATACTGGGTCAGATGGCGGGCGGCCAGCGCCTGTGCATCTTCATCCCCTGCCATAAATTGCTGACTGTCGATGCGCTGCCCCACCGTGACGGTAAACAGCGGCTTTTCCGGCGGGACCTCATACCAGCGGCTCTGTTTGTCCAGCATTCGCTGGCTGCATCGGATGTGCACAATACGCAAATCGCACTGGCAGCGCACGGCAATATTTGCCGCACCGCGCTGGAGTTTCAGCGGCTCACCATAACGTGTGCGGGTTCCCTCCGGGAAGATCATGATCGCTTCGCCCTTCGCCAGACGCTGCTGGCAATCGGGCAGCAGGGTTTCGGCCTGGCTGTTAACCAGGTAGTTAGCTGAGCGCACCACGCCACGCAGAAAA
The DNA here is from genome assembly GCF_004551645.1 of Erwinia sp. QL-Z3. Lineage (NCBI taxonomy): Bacteria > Pseudomonadati > Pseudomonadota > Gammaproteobacteria > Enterobacterales > Erwiniaceae > Erwinia > Erwinia sp. QL-Z3. Next base: position 3,154,289 of record NZ_CP037950.1, on the reverse strand, counting down.
ACGTTGCGCTGCAGATCGGCCTTCACCAGGCAATCCACGTCCGGCATCACCGATGCCAGCATCACGTAGTCGATTAACGAGGGATGGTTAGCCACCACCAGGCAGCGGCGATCGCTGCGCAGGATTTCAGCCCCTTCAATGCGGTAATCCAGCACGCCCAGAAAGGTCATGGTGCGCATAAAGAAGCGAAAGCTGCAGGAAATACTGCGGCGGGCCCACTGACGTCGGCGTTCAGGGTTGCGCTGCACCAGCAGCAGCAAATTGAACCACACCAGCGACAGCATCAGACCACCGAGGCCAAACAGGGTGAAACAGATCCCCGTCATCGCAATGCGCCAGGCGCGGTTAAAGGTCGACGTACCTGACCGGCGGCTAAAGGTTGAGTCAGTCATAGCGACACTCCCAGGCCCAGTTGAGCCGATCGCCCTTCAGAGTAAAAGCACAGGTTCGGGCCAGCCAGGCATGGATAAACAGCAGGCTTTGCGGCAAACCGCCCGCTTCCTGATTGTTAGCCGGGCTGGACTGGCAGCAACAGGCGTCACCCGCCGCCAGTAATAAGGCGACGGCATAAGGACTGTGCATCGCGCCCTCAGCGACATGAGGGTGATAAAATTCGGGGATCGCGCCGTCAAAATCCACCAGCAATACCTGCTGGTACCCGGCGGAATGCAGCGCGCTGACTTCGACCAGCCCCTGCTGAAAAGAGTCCACGCCCGCGGCCAGTGAGGTACTGACCAGCGGCGCGGCGGCGGCAATCGTCAGGCTGCCGACGGCGGCATTGTGTACCGACATAGCGAAATCAGTGGGTGAAAGGCTTTCTTCCTTCGCCAGAGAGGTAAGGATCCGCAGATTTCGCTCCAGTTCGCCGTGGCGGCTGGTAAACACAATGGCATCGACCCGCTGGCGCGCCATCAGGGCCAGACCACTTTCTACGGCTGCGCGGCTTCCGCCCATCAGTCGTCGGGCCGTCATCATCGGCAGAAAGCGTGTTTTGGCCATCGGCCGGGAGGCATCAATGTCGGGAGTCTGGCTGGCCCACTGTTGCCAGTCGGCCTGCTCGTTCAGTCCCGGTGCGCTGGCCTGCCAGTCGAGGAGTGTAAAAGCTAATTTCATACGTCCAATCTTCTCAAGGCGTTCCGCTGACTGCAGGGCAGAACATTCCGCTAAGCATAGCGCCAGCCTGGTCCGAAAAGCACTCGGATTTACCCGCAATTGCGGGGAGTCTCTGGTTTATCCCAACGGGCTGTCTGAAAGGATTGTCGGCAGACAATCCTTATTCTTTAACACTACTGATGCATTTTTCGAGGATAAACAGATCGTTTGCTTATTTAGCAGCCTGAGACGCGAGGCGCAGCTTAATATCCTGGTCGAGGTTGCTGATCCAGTGATTATAATTTTTGTGGATTTGACCGCGTCTCGCTTTCAAATTACTGCTGCTGACATAATTGATGCTGTAGCTGCCGGAAGAATAGGTCACCCGAATATCCGCCGTGTGTCCACGCTGTGACAGATGGCCGTTGATAACCCCCGGTGCGGCTGGCGTCATCACCCATTGACGGGACAGGCCGGCCTGAATAATGGCGTCTTTCAGCTGTTCATTGCTGTACTGTAAGGAAACAGTTTCATTAATGTTATGAACAGGTTCGGTGCGGGCACAGCCCGCCAGCGCAAATACGATAGCCAGCGCAGGAATAAAACGATTCTTATACATAGATAACCCTAAAATTTGTTTAAAAATACGCAGTGTGTTGTTAAAAACGTCGCAACACCAAAATCAATTAACGGCCATTAGTGGCGTTTATTTAATATAATGGCGCGCATAATAGCACCCGTTGCTAAAGAATGCGAAGCGCAAAAGTCCACAAATAGTACAGGCCTACTTTAATCAGCATGAATAACTGTTACGGAGGATTCTGGGTGGATTTTTCGCCACCACAGATCGGAAAGGCAGTATTTAAAGAGGAAAATCAGCGGACGCTGTCCCTGTCCGCCTGCGAAATGGTTATTGCGGATTCCAGCCGCCACCTAACGCGCGGTAGAGATCAATCTGTGCCAGCAGTAAATTGTTTTTCACCTGTACCACGTTCAGCTGAGTGGTGAACAGGGTGCGCTGCGCATCCAGCTCATCAAGATACGACGCATAACCATTCTGATAGCGATTACGGGAAATACGCAGTGCTTCGCTGACGACCTGTTGCTGCTGTTGCAGCTCTGCCAGCTGCTGCTTATAGCGATCTATCGCATCCAGATCGTTATTCACTTCACTGAAAGCGTTGCGAACCACCTTTTCATAGCTGTACAGCGCCTGATTGCGTGAGGCCATCGATACATCCACCTGAGCGGTTAACGCTTCCCGGTTCAGCAACGGCGCAAGCACGCTGCCACCAATGCTCCACAGGCGGAAAGGATCGTCGATCAGCTGATGCAGCACGGAACTTTGCATTGTGCCGGTGGCGGTCAGATTCAGCGACGGCAGTAATTTGGCCCGGGAGGATCCCAGCGAGCTGTCGGCCGCCAGCAGCAGACGTTCAGCCTGAACAATGTCCGGCCGGCGCTGCAGCAGTTCGGAAGGCAACACTGATGGCAGCGTTTGCGGCGCAACGTGATGACCTTGTCGCGCAATCGCTCTTGGGTTCATCCCCACCAGAATGCTTAACGCGTTTTCTTGCTGTGCGATCTGATGCTGCAACACCGGGACCTGGGCTTTCGCCGTTTGCAGTTCGGATTCTGCCTGCACCCACTCGAGTTTCGAGGTATAGCCGGTTTCATACTGGCGCTGGGCCAGTTTGGAGGAATCTTCCCGCGAGGCAAGCGTCGCCTGCGTAACCTGCAGCTGTTCATCCAGCGAGACCAGCGTCATGTAACCGGAAGCCACCGAACTGGCGACGGTTAATTCAGCGGCAGAGGCGGCAGCCTGTTGGGCGGCCAGCGTGGCTTTTGCGGCATCAATACTGCTGCTCCGCGCGCCCCACAAATCCACCTCGTAATTCGCCTGCAACAATCCCTGGAACACCGCGTATTCGTAAGGTTGGCCGGTCACCGATGAGAGCGCCCGCGCATGGGAGGCCGCAACGCCGGCATCTAAGGTGGGAAAGTTGTCCCCCTGCGCCCCACGCAATTCCGCGCGATACTGATCGACCCGCGAACGGGCAGTAAGAATATCGAGGTTATTGCGCAACGCCTGCTCAACCAGACGGTTCAGATCCGCATCACCAAAGGCGCGCCACCAGTTGGCCTCCACCGCAGAGGATGGCCCGACCTGATTTCGCCATTGCTGAGGGATCGGCAGCGATCCCGGCGCTTTGTCGACTTCCGTTGCACAGCCTGCCAACAGCGCGGTCAACAATGCCGCCAGCAGTGAGGTTGACCAACGCATTACTTCGCCTCCTGCGCGTCATGCTCGCCTGAGGTATCAATATTCACTTCGACGGACATGCCCGGACGCAGGTGTGCAGCATTATCGCTGGTGATTTTGATGCGCACCGGAATACGCTGAGCAATCTTCACAAAGTTCCCGGTGGCGTTATCCGGCGAGATGGCGCTGAATTCAGACCCGGCGGCAGGCGAGATATATTCAACCTCACCCTCAAAGCGCTCTTCGTTCAGCGCATCGACCGTAAAGTTCACCGGCAGGCCTGGCCTGATGCGCGCCATCTGGGTTTCTTTCATATTGGCGACCACCCACAGCTGTTTTGGCACTACCGAGGTCAGCCGCGTGCCCGCCGTGACATACGCGCCCTGGCGCACAGAAATCTGTCCCAGCTGGCCGTCGCGTGGCGCGATAATTTTGGTGTTAGCCAGATCGATCTGCGCCAGCTCGAGCGCCGCCTCCGCACTGGCGACATCGGCTTCTAGCGAAGCACGATTGACGATCACCGTTTGCAGATCCTGACGCGAAACGTCCAGCGTCGCTTTCGCCTGCTGTACATCGGCCATGGTCTGGCTGTTGCTGGCGCGGGAGGCATCGCCCTCACGGATCGATAATGAGCCGTCAGAAACCAGATTTTCGACGCGCTTCAAATCCAGTCCGCTTTTTACCGCCTGCGCTTTGGCATTTTGCAGCGCGGCCTGATTGCGTTCGATCACCGCCTGGGCGCTGCGGCGTTGCTGAATGTTGTTGGCCAGCGCCGCTTTTTTCATCGCCACCTGCGCGTCCGCCTGGTGCACCTTCTGGTTATAGATGCGGTCATCAATGGTCATCAGCAGATCGCCCTGTCGGACGGGCTGATAATCCAGCACGTCAACCGACGTCAGGTAACCGTTCACCTGCGGGCTGATAAAGGTGACCTGACCCCGGACATAGGCGTTTTCGGTCGACTGGATCTGGCTGGTAAACGGGGGAAGTTGCCAGGCATAAAGGATCACCAGTACGCCGACTAAGGCAATGCCTGCGCCAAAGGCGATCGAGATAATACGCAGTCTGTTGGTTCTTTCACGCTCAGAGATTTGGCTCTGTTCCTGCTGACTCATTATTGCCCCGTGCTAATCGAAGATGTGGATTGTTGCATTGCGCGCAGTTCGGCTGCTGCTTCACGTTTTGCCTGCTGCCAGTTGAGATAGCGCAGCCGTGACAAACGCCACAGCACCCAGATCAGGGTGATAAACGCCATGCCCGCCGTCAGCAGATAGGTATCGTTATAGGCCAGCACATTGGCCTGCAGCGTGGCGACGGTTTGCAACTGGACCGCGCCCTCCGCACTGCGCAACGCGTTGTCGCCAATAAAGCTGTTAAACAGATTGGTATACTGGGTCAGCCTGTCGGTGACATTCGGATTGAGATACGACAGCTGATCGGCCAGCAGGCTGGAGTGATATTTTTCCCGCCAGGTCTGGAACGTTCCCAACAGGGCCGAGCCCATCAGGCCGCCAATGTTCTGGCTCATGCCAAACAGCACCACCAGACTGACCAGGTTTTTGGGTTGCGTCACCACGCTGCCAATATTCAGCAACAGCGCCGGGGCAATAAAGAAGGTGCTGCTAAAGCCCAGCAGGAACTGGCTGAAATACATGTTGTTTGCACGCGTCAGCGGGCTGGACTGTGAATCCATCAATGAGGCCACGATGATCAACAGCAGCGACATGACAATCGGCCAGCTCAGGTGCTTAACGTTGATGGTCAGGGCGCTGACCACAATCCCCGTCACCACGCCCGCCAGGATCGCCATCGCAAGGTGCTGCATCTGATCGTTCAGCAGGCCGACCTGCTGCAGATAGCCAATTGCGCCAGTATTCTGCTCCGCCAGCGTGACGCGCAGCATGATCATCACGATGCCCAGCCGGAAAATCGCCCCGGTTCGCAGCCATCGGGTATTGATCAGCGGGTTACTGCGGTTATGTTCAAGCACCACGGCGGCAATCACCAGCACCAGCCCCAGTGCCAGGCAGATGCCCAGCCACGGCGTGCTGGTCCACCATTCAATGCGGCCCAGCGACAGCACGCCGCAGAACAGCGCCATGCCGGGCGCCATCAGCATAAAGGTCAGGAAGTCTTTTTTCTCAAAGACCTTGATGCGATCGCCGGGTGGCAGTTTTAAGACCAGCACCGCGCCCAGGCAAATCATCGCCAGGCCCAGCTCAAACAGATACAGACCGCGCCACTCATCCAGCTGCAAAAGCTCTGTCGAGAACAGACGCGCCAGCGGGATCGCCAGTTGCGATGCGCCTAAGCCGATAGTCAGGGCTTTCAGGCGGTGTTTCGCCGGCCAGGCCTGCACCTGGTAATAAATGCCCAGCGAGCTGAGCGCTGCGCCGACCATGCCGTGGGCGGTGCGCACAATAATGGCCGAGCTGAGGTCATTGACCAGCAGATGGAAAAACGACACCAGCACATACAGCACCAGAAAGGCTTCGGTGAAGGCGCGGAGGCCAAATTGCTGGCGGAATTTGACCAACAGCAGGTTGATGGAGATGTTGCCCATCACATACACCGCGGGCAGCCAGGCAATTTCGTTGCTGTAGGCGCCGAACACGCCCTGCAGATTAGTGAGATTCGCCGTCACCAGCGCATTACTTAGCGCGCCGGTGATAGAAATCAACAGGCCGATGATGCCAAAGGCGATGCGGTTATGGGTTGGATGCAGCGGCGTGGAAGGCGATCCCGGCAGCATCGGTTTTTCGCCTGGTGCCCACTCGCGCGGCGCGAAAGGATCGGGTCGGGTACCGCGCATGTTATTTCGCCTCGGTGGCTTTCAGCAGACGCTGCAGCACGCGTTGGGTAATGGCCAGTTCATCGCTGTTGATGTCGGCCAGCAGTTCATTGCGCAGGCTATCCGCTTCGACCTTCAGCTTTTGATACAGCGCGTTACCTTGCGGCGTGACGTGCAGCAGACGCTTGCGGCGATCCTCTTCCGGCTGAAAGCGTTCGACCAGCTGTTGCTTAACCAGGCGATCGATCAGGGGAACCACGCTGGCATCTTCCAGCCCCAGCGCCTGAGCCAGCTCTTTCTGGGTGATTGGCGTTTCCTGAATGGCAATGGTGGCCACCGCCATCCAGCTGCTCATGCTCAGTCCGTTGTCTTTCATTCGGCGATCGATCGCCTGACGCCAGGCATGGGCCGTCAAATGGAGTAAGCGGGAAAAGTTGACTTCCTGAGCGTTCAAAATATAGAGGCCTGATAATTAGAGGTCTAACTAAATAATGGCGGTAATTATATGCAAGGATCATAGTCGTTAGAAAGCGAAAGGTGTGACAAAAACGTAAATAAATGGAGAAATAGTTACGTTTTAAGCGCCGGGTTTTTGCGGCGAGGTAATCAACAAACGGTTGCCAGGGTTTGCTGCAGAATTTACCCTGCTCAGGACAACGCCACGGGAGCCAGAGTGATGAATACGCCAGGTTGGGTGCAGCTTTCCAGAGATGATGAGATGCCGGTGGAAGCGATCCGTGCCCATTTCACTGGCCATGCCTACGATCCGCACTGGCACGATACCTACCTGGTTGGCGTTACCGAACAGGGAGTGCAACAGTTTCACTCCCGCCGAAAGAAACATCAGAGTCGGCCCGGTACGGTTTTTCTGCTTGAGCCGGGTGAGCTGCACGATGGTGATGCCATTGATGACATCGGCTTTACCTACCGGATGCTGTATATCGATGCCGACTTTATGCGGCAGCAGCTGGCAGCCGTGTTTGGCAATGTTCCGGACAGCTTTGAACTAAATTTTGCCCGCACGCTTTCCGGCGATCGCCGACTGGCCCACGCAACGTTCCATGCCTTTCAGTGCCTGTATGACCGCGAGTTAAAGATTGTGAAGGAGGCGGCAATGCAGCAGCTGTTTGCCGCACTGACCCAGCATCAGCACTGGCGACAGTCGATGGTTACCCCGAAGGTTGAAACGTCGCTGGCGCTGAAGGCCAGAGACTGGTTGAGCGATCATCTGCACGACAATATTGGTCTGAGTGATATGGCGCAGGCATTAGAGGTCGATCGCTTTCGTCTGTCTCGTGAGTTTCAGGCGCAGTTTGGCCTGCCGCCGCATGCCTGGCTGATCCAGCTGCGCCTCACCCATGCACGCCGGTTACTGGTTGAGGGCGTTTCACCGGCGAACGTGGCTGCCCAGCTGGGCTTTGCAGACCAAAGCCATCTCGGTCGCTGGTTCCGTCGCGCCTATCAGTTAACTCCGGCTCGCTATCAGCAAGGCTGTACGCCGCTTTAAATTCAACTTGCCTCTCTGCACAAATCTTCCAGACGGCGCTTGAGCAATCCCCTACCCTGCTGTTTTTACCTGCCTAAAGAAGAGCCCAATGAACGATTTACGCTGTGTAGTTATCCTGAATGCCGACCTGCCCGCCGGCAAAGCCGCTAATGCGGCGGCGGTGATTTCCCTTACTCTCGGGCAGCGCCATCCCCAATTTGTCGGGACAGAGCTGGTTGATGGCGATGAAAAAGCCTGGCCAGGACTGATCCCGGTGGGTATTCCGGTGCTGTCGGCCAGTGATGAACAGCTGGCATCATTGGTCGGTCAGTGTGCCGAACAGGGTTTCGATACCATTTTGTTCCCGGTTGAAGGACAGATGACCGTCGACTACGCCGCATTTTCAGCAGCCGTCAGACAGATCCCGACTGACCAACTTCAGCATTTAGGCCTGGGCATCGTTGGCGAGAAAAAAGCGCTGCGTAAACTCACCGGAAAGCTAAAGCTATTTGGTTAAACCCTTGTGACTTGCTGATTTCATTTTTTGCCGTCGAGCGCTTATCCCGCCCTGATAATAATGATTATCAGGGCCTGCATTTAATGCTTTATGCGTAATATATAATTATTATCATCGCGCGCTGCGGATTTTTATTTATGACGACAACACACCTCCGCAAAGGCTTATTTATCCTCCCGTAATTCGTTTGGCAATGTCATAAATACAGGTTGAATATCAGCACATTAGCTGTCACACCCACGCCCACAGGCAATCTTCCTACCGCAGACTCAGGAAAGTCTGCAGATGCGAAAAATTTGCAGGGGAATGCGCTTTGGCTATAATAGTCGCCCTGACTTTAATAGTGTTGAGAAGTTTTATTAAAGTATGTGATTTCGCATCATGGTTGAAGACGGCGTACAGGCCCTTCAACCAAACCGGTAAAGTTTCACAGGAGGAGAAGCAATGGACGATGTAGATTTAGCGCAAGAACGTGAGGAAGCCCTTATCACGGCAGCCATGTCAGCCCGGCAGCCGGTGATCACCAGTCCTGACGGCAAATGCATCTGGTGTGAAGATGAATCGGTAGTGCCCAACAGCGCGTTCTGCTCCGCTGACTGTGGCGAAGACTACTCCAAGCACCAGCGTGAGATGAAACAACGTATCCACGGCGAATGACGCTGACATTCATGATTTGCGGGCAGCTGCCGATAATACCTCACCGGATGCTGCAAGCTGACGGATAAAAACAAAGATAACACACAGCTTAAACCGGTCTTTATGGCCGGTTTTTTTTTGCCTGCTCACTTTTTGCCTGAATTTATCTGTTTTGAAGTCATCGGGCTAATTGACTCTTAATTCCAGCGCATTGGTTTTGTGGTGATTAACCAATTTGATGAGGAAATATTATGAAGGGATGTTATGAATTTTACATTGGGCACAAAAAAACCGCCCTTGGGCGGTTACGACATCACTGCTTATTGCTTTGATTTTATTCGGTTTTTAATCGGTACTAAATATGGTGCCCGGGGCGGGACTTGAACCCGCACAGCCATAAGCCGAGGGATTTTAAATCCCTTGTGTCTACCGATTTCACCACCCGGGCATGGGTGTAAAGTGGAGGCGCGTCCCGGAGTCGAACCGAGGTTAACGGATTTGCAATCCGCTGCATGGCCACTCTGCCAACGCGCCTTAATCTTGCTGTATCACCAGACTTTCTGGTGATTAAAATTTGGAGCGGGAAACGAGACTCGAACTCGCGACCCCGACCTTGGCAAGGTCGTGCTCTACCAACTGAGCTATTCCCGCATTCAACAGCTGCGATATTCGCAGAACTTGCTGATTTACTTTATCTTCTGACAGACCAGCTGCCTTTCGATGCGTTGCATTCTACTGACCTGGAGAAATGAGTCAACACAATTATCCTCACTTTCCGTCCGTTTGCTGCTTTTTGAATCGCATCGATCACTGTTCAAACAAATCCCCGCGTGACGCGTTAAGATACTGGAACATTGACCAGAAAGTCAGCACGGCAGCAATGTACAACGCCACCACCCCAATTCCCACTACGGTACTGTCCGGACGCCATAACAAGGCAAACAGCGACAGCATCTGCGCAGTGGTTTTGACTTTACCAATCCACGATACGGCCACGCTGCTGCGTTTGCCAATTTCCGCCATCCATTCGCGCAGCGCCGAGATAATAATCTCACGGGCAATCATCGTGGCCGCCGGCAAGGTGATCCACCAGGAGTGGAAGTACTCAGCCACCAGCACCAGCGCCATGGCGACCATCACTTTGTCCGCCACCGGGTCGAGAAACGCACCAAATCGGGTGGTTTGCTTCCAGCGACGAGCAAGGTAGCCGTCGAACCAGTCGGTGATCGCCGCAAAAATGAAGATCAACGCACATACAAGAGGAGCCCATTCAAATGGCAGGTAAAAAGCCAGTACAAAGAACGGGATCAAAACGACACGAAACAGGGTAAGTAAGGTCGGAATGTTAAAATGCATAGGTACGCTAACTGTTTGGGCAGAGTAGAATTTGTCCCTATGTTCCTACATTGCTCCAGGGGTTGCAATGCTTAGTGTTTCAGCGAATAAAAGATTTTCTCCGCCAGTAGCTGTGAAATCCCAGGCACTTTCGCTATTTCATCCCCCGAAGCATTCATCAACGGTTGCAGGCCGCCCATGTATTTCAGCAGCATCTGACGCCGTTTAGGCCCAATTCCGTCAATTGTTTCCAGCGCACTGGTGTTCTTCACCTTCGCCCGCTTATTACGGTGGCCCGTAATTGCATGATTGTGAGAGTCATCACGAATATGCTGTAGAACATGCAACGCCGGAGAGTCCGGTGGCAGGTTAAAGCCCTCACCTTCCGGTTCAAAGAACAGCGTCTCCAGTCCGGCTTTACGATCGGTGCCTTTGGCAATACCCAACAAAATGGGCCGATCTTTATCCCAGGCGACATCCAGTTCAGCGAAGACATTCTTTGCCTGCCCTAACTGGCCTTTACCACCGTCAATCAGGATCACATCCGGGATTTTGCTCTCTTCCAGATCTTTACCATAACGACGGCGTAAAACCTGGTTCATCGCAGCGTAATCATCCCCCGGCGTGATGCCGGTAATGTTATAGCGGCGATACTCCGCCCGCAGCGGGCCATTGCGGTCAAACACCACGCAGGACGCCACGGTCTGCTCACCCATGGTGTGACTGATATCAAAACACTCCATGCGCGTGATCTCAGGCAGATCGAGGATCTCAGCCAGCGCCTTCAGGCGTTGATGAATGGTCGACTGCTGGGAAAGCTTACTGACCAGCGCGGTACTGGCATTGGTTCGCGCCAGCTTAAGATAGCGTGCACGGTCACCGCGTGGCTTGCTTTGAATCGAAACCTTGCGACCGGCCAGCCCCGTCAGCGAGTCGGACAGCAGATCTTTTTCCGGCAAGGTAAAGTCCAGCAGGATATCGGTTGGCAAGGTGCGCGCCTGACTGCCCTGCAGGTAGAACTGCCCGACAAAGGTCTGCACCACTTCCGCCAGCTCGGTGCCGTTCGGCACTTTGGGGAAGTAGCTGCGGCTTCCCAGCACTTTTCCCTGACGGATAAACAGCACGTGCAGACAGGCCATGCCATTATCAAACGCCACGCCAATCACATCCAGATCGTCACCATTATTGGAAACAAACTGGCGTTCAGTCACCCGACGTACCGCCTGAATTTGATCGCGCAAACGGGCCGCTTCCTCAAATTTCAGGCTGATGCTGGCGCTTTCCATGCGGGCAACCAGCTGATTGAGCACCTGATCGTCCTTGCCGGAGAGAAACAGCCGCACATACTCAATCTGCTGCGCATATTCCTCTTCACTGACCAGCCCGGTAACGCAGGGTCCCAGGCAACGACCAATCTGGTATTGCAGGCACGGACGTGAGCGATTGCGGTAGACGCTGTTTTCACACTGGCGGACCGGGAAAATCTTCTGCAGCAACGACAAGGTTTCCCGCACGGCATAGCCGTTAGGGAACGGGCCGAAGTACTCGCCTTTTGCGTGTTTCGCCCCGCGATGGCTTGCCAGGCGCGGATGCGCATCGGCACTGAGAAAAATGTACGGATAGGATTTATCATCACGCAACAGCACGTTATAGCGTGGCTGATAGAGTTTGATGTAATTGTGTTCCAGCAACAGCGCTTCAGTTTCGGTATGGGTGACCGTTACATCTATCTGGCGAATGGCCTCAACCAGCGCTTCCGTCTTACGGCTGGCTAAATTGCCGCGGAAGTAGCTGGTGAGCCGTTTTTTCAGATCTTTGGCTTTGCCGACATAGATAACCGTGCCACCCGCATCATACATGCGATAAACGCCTGGCTGGCTGGTAACCGATTTCAGGAAGGATTTAGCATCAAACTGTTCATTCACTACTGATTAACGACTCCGCATTGAACAGGCCATGTCGAATGGCCAGGTGCGTTAACTCAACGTCACCGCTTATGTTGAGCTTGCTGAACATGCGGTAACGATAGCTGTTAACGGTTTTAGGGCTCAGATTCAGCTGCTCGGAAATATCGGCAACTTTCTGGCCCTTGGTGATCATCAGCATAATCTGCAATTCGCGTTCCGACAAACTGTCGAACGGTGAATCGGATGTTTGCGGTTCAATCTGGCTGAGCGCCATTTGCTGAGCAATATCCGACGCGATATAACGCTGGCCGGCGTTGACCTGACGGATGGCATTAACCACTTCCTGCGGCGCTGCCCCTTTGCTGAGGTAGCCCGACGCACCGGCCTGCATCACTTTGGCGGGCAGCGGATTCTCCGTGTGGATGGTCAGCATAATGACTTTGATGTCCGGGCTGTAGCGCACGATTTTGCGCGTCGCCTCCAGCCCACCAATGCCTGGCATGTTCATGTCCATCAGCACAACGTTGACGCTATTGGCACGGCACCACTTCACTGCATCTTCGCCGCAGCTGGCCTCTCCGGTAACCTGGAAACCTTTTATATCTTCAAGTATCCGACGGATACCCGCGCGGACCAGTTCATGGTCATCAACAAGAAAAACGCTAATCAAAAAGGTCTCTCCAAGTGGGCACTACCAGAGTGGTTCAGGATGCGTTAAGAGGCCGGATCTTACCTCTTTTTAGCGGGTGTTAGAACTGAAATAATGGACTTTGTCAGGTGAAAGCATTTCAGGTAAGCCACTGTCGCTGTGGCTTCTCTCACAGGGTTATGTGATATACTTGTTATTGATTTACATTTTCAACGCCGTGCGTATACCGCGTTGAATTGATGATGACAACAAGGAGAAATCATGAGTAATACTGACTTTTCAACCAGTGAAGAAACCAAAACCCTGTCAGAGGAAATGGCCTGCATGAAAGCCCTCGTTACCTTTATGTTAAAGGGAATGGGTCAGGCCGATGCCGGCAAAGTCATCATTAATATGGAAAAGTACATTGATCAACTGACCGATCAGCAGCAGGCTGACGTCTTCAGCAGCACCATCAAGCAGATCAAACAGGCTTATCGCCAATAATTCTCTCTGCCACGCCTTAGCCCATTGCTTTTCCTTCAGCGTTGTAACATGGTTACATTTTCCCTCAAGCTGAATGGAACAATGGGCTTACTTATCAAAGCGGTACTCGGTGCACTGGTCGTTGTGCTGATCGGCATGTTATCGAAGACCCGCAACTATTACATCGCCGGCCTTCTGCCTCTGTTTCCCACCTTTGCGCTGATAGCCCACTATATTGTGGCCAGCGACCGTGGCATTGAAGCGCTGCGTACCACAATCATTTTTGGTATGTGGGCAATCATTCCCTATTTTATCTATCTACTGTCACTCTGGTATTTCGTCAGCATGATGCGGTTGCCCTATGCGCTCGGCAGCGCAGTCGCCTGTTGGTGCCTGGCCGCCTGGCTGCTGATAACGCTGTGGAGCAAGTGGCACGCTTAGCGGCCTCTGGCACTCCAGCTGACGGAAACACCCAGCGTGGGTAACACTTCTTCCGGACTGAAACGACGCGCACCGTGGAACTTCTCCGCCAGCTCGGGTTGATTCACCGGGATCCTGACCGCGAACAGGTTATCCTCAGACTGGATCACGCCAGCATTCAACGGCTCATAAACCACCCGGTGCTGCTCGAACATCTGCTCCAGCATCGGCGTAGCGGCGCTGTAGAGATACTCAATTCCCGACTGCTCGGCTAGCTGCACGCTGTGCCATAAGATGCTTAACGGCAGCTCGGCATCAATATCCAGCTTGGCCGAGAAACGCGACATTTCCCAGACCGGCACCGGCGCCTGGCTTTTTTTCTCGGTCATATCGGCAGCCGAGCCGGCTTCCGGATCCTGCCACTGCATCAACCTGGCACAGCCGCAGATGCCATGCTGAGCCTTCCAGGCAATCAGCCAGACCACGTCAGAGCGATCGAAACGATCGTACTCCTGGCCCGGGGTACTCAGACGGGAAGGAATTGACCACCCTTCCCCGCGGGCAAAGACGTTGTAACGGTAACTTCCCAGTTCTGCCAGCAAAGAGGACGGCATATCCCTGAGCTTCGTTTGGATAATTTTCATCATTGATCCCCTATCGCATTCCCTCGTGAACGCCGCTCCTCACGGCTAGATCAGGGTTGTTACCCTGCGCGCAGGGTAGACAACCGATTAATATTGCGAAACTACCAAATCTGGTAGTTGCATCTCCCTCAAAGTAGACCGATTGCGGCTGCGTAAGAGGCCACCTGTGTTTTGTTGGGTGCATTGAACCTCTTTTGCATTTTTTTCTGATGGAAATTGACCGTATTCTCCGAAATGGACAGGATCAGAGATATTTCTGCTGAAGTTTTACCCTCGGCCGTCCATTTAAGGATTTCCAGCTCACGCTGGCTTAATTCCATGTTCATCACCGACATGGAAATATCTTTTACCTGTTGTAACGCCTCCATTATCAGTACCGATAAATACTGAAGCTTAAGTTGCTTTTCAGGCGTTAACATAATCTTTTCAAAAGTCTTACCCGATGCCATTGATAATATACCAATGGATCTATTTTTAGCCATTGCGCAGGCGGAAAATCCACTGTGAATGCCATACTCTTTCGCCGCATCAAACACTTTCTGCCCACGACGACTGAGAGGTTCATCCCATAACACTATTTTTCCCGGGACCTGGCAATTTTCGATCACCGGGTCTATGGCGGCAAAATTCCCTTTCTGGTAGGCGCTGACCCACTTTTTAGGATAGCTGGAGTAAATAAAGATTTTAGGCCGGGTAAAGGGCACTGGATGGCGAATATACAGCGCATAAAAGTCAAATCCCAACGCCAGCGTCTGCTGCTCAATGAGCGCAGTTATCTCTGAAATGTCGGAGACATTCAGGAATGCAAGCTGTATTTTTTCACGCCAACTGAAATAATTCTCAGATGTCATTTATTCCTCATCAAGGGTGAGAAAATCGCCCCAAATTTTGCTTATAATTTTTAGTGATGTGGGAAAAAAATGAATTAAATCGAGAAAAAAAATTAATGTATAAAATTAATTTTCCCTTCAGGTGATAATAACCGCAATTACGGATTGTTGCATCCGACGAATGATGCGTTAAACCCGCAATCATTAAAAGTCCAGTCAATTTAATTTATAAAGAACGGGAAAAGAGCCTTTACTTTCCCTATGCAGGGCGAAAAACAGGCCTCATCCCGCGAACTCATTAGCCTAATTAGAATAGGATTTTTCCTGGAAATATTCAATAATTTTGACCCTGCTAAGATTAATAATTCCTGCTAACATTTTACTGATTAGCCGATTTAAATCGCCTAAATCTCCCTTTACCACCCACGGTAAAAACAAATAAATCAATGAAATAAAACAAATTTATATTTTTTAGGGTGAATATTTGCCTTTCCGCTTAATGTTAAAGATCTCTGTAGTAAACGAATGATAACCTTAATGCGCCAAAGGGTTTATCAGCGTAATCTGTTTTACCCGTCTATCGGCGGGATTGACTGCGTTAAAATGAGTCTTTACCTCTCGTTGGCTTTTGCCAGGTGCAGAGCCATAATCTAACTGGCTGAATGGATGTAATAGAACCAACCTCCCTCGACGCATTATACCGGTAAGGAAATAGTGATGTTAGACAGACTGGCGATGGTGTTTATCCTGTTAGGCATTTGTACTTCCCTGATGATTATCAAAGACATCCTACGCCGTCCGCACCCGGTGCGGATTATGAATCTGGTGTGGCCGATCACCGGACTTTATATGCCGTTTTTTGGCTGGCTGGCCTGGTGGTTTTTTGCGCGGAAAAGTCGTTCGGTCTCCTTACTCCGCATCTCCCGAGGCAAGCAGCAACCCGAGTTAAAGCAAATTTTTTCCACTACCAGCCACTGTGCCGCCGGCTGTGTATTAGGTGATATCGTTGCGATTCCGATAATTTCAATGCTGAACTACATCCCTTTTCACTCTTTGTTGATCGCCCACGCTATTCTGTCGCTGATCCTGTCGCTGATTTTTGGGGTCGCGCTGCAATTTTTCGCCCTGAGACAAATAGAAGGCTTCTCTCTATTTCGCGCGCTATGGCGGGCAATTAAAACTGATGTGTTTTCGCTGATGGTTTATCAGGCGGGGATGTTTCTCTGCCTTGAACTGGCGTTTCGCTTTATTTTGCATGGCCAGATTGAACCGCGCCTGCTGAGCTTCTGGTTTATGCTGCAAATTGCCTTAATGATCGGTTTTGTCTTTGCATGGCCGGCGAATAAGTTCCTGCTACAACGTGGGATTAAGCCCGTTATCTAGCGACAAAAACCCCTTCCGCGCATCCCAAGGTGGAAATGATTTGCGTGCGCCGCGTTGTAGTCAGGACCAATCGAATTGCCATAATATCGGCAGCTCTGTTGAAAAATCTGGTGCAACCACTGCGCGTCATTTCCCTGGCGGGGCCATGTTTTTAAGACGCCAATCTGCTGACCGTTCGCCAGCCTGAAGCCAGACATATCAAGGGCATCGGCCGTGGCATGCTCGCTTAACCTTCCCTCTGCCCGATGATAGATATTCCGACAGGCATAGCTGCCAAGATGGTCGATACGCACCAGTGGCGACCCCAACTCTGCCGCAGCGAGCGGTTTGACGGTCTGCGTGACAAACATCGTGCTGCTGACCGCCAAAGAACAACTGGCCAGAAAACTGGCGCTCAGGCGTACGTCGCCAAAACGTTGCACTCTGATCGGCGCAGGTAACGGACAGCTGCCCGAAGTGGGCGCGGGTTGACTGAAGCTGAGATAGCCCTGTTGTTGGGCCTGTTCTAACACGGCGAGGCACGCCTGCGGATCGCCCGCGAGGCGTTGCAGCTTATAGCGGGTGATAAATGTGGGTGAGTCCGTCACTTGCAGCGGCGTGAAGGGATTCCAGGCTGAAGGCAGATTTTTGGCAAACCAGGGCGTAATCGCCACCAGGAGCAGTAAAATGCCGCCAACAATCAACAATCCTTTCATTTTATCGGTTTTCCCCCTGCCCTAAGCTCCAGATCCGTCAGGCTTTGATCAGCCGGAAATCAGAATTAAACAGTGTAGCGGCGTTTTTGTGCAATCGGTCGGGTTATACCGAACTTTACCTGCCATTCCGGGGCTTTTACGTTAAGCTTTGCGCCGTAAAAGCCTTCAGAGCTTACATAACATCACGTAAAGGACAGGAAAACGTTATGGTTGACCAACCAAAAGAGACGCTTCTCGATGAAGAAGCCCCGGGCGAGCTCCGGCGCACCCTGCACAATCGTCATATCCAA
Organism: Erwinia sp. QL-Z3; assembly: GCF_004551645.1. Classification (NCBI taxonomy): domain Bacteria; kingdom Pseudomonadati; phylum Pseudomonadota; class Gammaproteobacteria; order Enterobacterales; family Erwiniaceae; genus Erwinia; species Erwinia sp. QL-Z3. The sequence goes on along the minus strand of NZ_CP037950.1, from coordinate 3,136,886 downwards.
CTCATCGCTATCGGTGGTGCCATCGGCACCGGCCTGTTTATGGGCTCCGGTAAAACCATCAGTCTGGCCGGTCCGTCGATCATTTTTGTGTATATGATCATCGGCTTTATGCTGTTTTTCGTCATGCGCGCCATGGGCGAGCTGCTGCTGTCAAACCTTGAGTATAAGTCGTTCAGTGATTTCGCCGCCGATCTGCTCGGTCCCTGGGCCGGCTATTTCACCGGCTGGACCTACTGGTTCTGTTGGGTGGTGACCGGCATCGCCGACGTGGTGGCCATCAGCTCCTACTTCCAGCTCTGGTTCCCCGATTTCTCTATATGGATGAGCGCCCTGCTTTGTATCGCGGTGTTCCTGTCGCTGAATATCGCGACGGTGAAACTGTTCGGCGAGATGGAGTTTTGGTTTGCCATCATCAAGATTGTTGCCATCGTTGCGCTGATTGCCACCGGGATTGTGCTGGTGGCAATGCATTACCCTTCACCGGGCGGCGGCAAAGCAGCCATCAGCAATATCTGGGATCATGGCGGCATGTTCCCGAAAGGCTTAAGCGGCTTCTTTGCGGGCTTCCAGATCGCCGTCTTCGCCTTTGTGGGTATCGAGCTGGTCGGAACGGCGGCGGCTGAAACCCACGATCCGAAGAAGGTTCTGCCGCGGGCAATAAACGCCATTCCGCTGCGCATCATTATGTTTTACGTGCTGGCGCTACTGGTGATCATGGCGGTGACGCCATGGAACAGCGTGGTTGCTGACCGCAGCCCGTTCGTTGAGATGTTTATGCTGATTGGCTTACCCGCTGCGGCCAGCATCGTTAACTTTGTGGTGCTGACCTCGGCGGCGTCGTCCGCTAACAGCGGCATCTTCTCCACCAGCCGTATGCTGTATGGCCTGGCGCAACAGGGTGTGGCACACCGTCGCTTTGGCATGCTTTCCCGCCGGGCGGTGCCGACCACCGGCCTGTTCTTCTCGTGCCTGTGTCTGCTGGGCGGCGTTGCCTTGATTTACCTGATCCCGAACGTGATGCAGGTGTTCACGCTGGTCACCACCGTGTCAGCGATCCTGTTTATGTTTGTCTGGACGATTATTCTCTGTTCATACCTGGCCTACCGCAAAAAGCGCCCTGAACTGCATGCGGAGTCCAGCTATAAAATGCCGATGGGTAAGTTTATGTGCTGGGTGTGCATCGCGTTCTTCGCGTTTGTGCTGGTGCTGCTGACGCTGCAGGAGGATACCCGTCAGGCGCTGATGGTGACGCCAATCTGGTTTATTCTACTGGGAATTGGCTGGTGGTTACGTCAGAGAAAACAGGCGTAATGTGATGCTGGTGGGCCGCTCAGGCCCACCATTTTTTAGCGAACCCGAATCCCTTCGATCACCATCCGCTGCACGTTTTCTACCGTCTGATTGAAAAAGCCTTCATCATTTAACGTCTGCCCGGTCACCGCTTCGATCTGAGTTGAAAAATCGGCGTAGTGTTGGGTCGTGGCCCACAGCATAAAGATCAGATGATGCGGTTCAACAGCCGCCAGTTTTCCCTGATTTATCCAGCCTTCAATCACCGCCGATTTCTCATCCACCAGCCCTTTCAGATCGCCTTCCAGCTCCCCTTTCAGCAACGGTGCGCCCTGAAGCATTTCCATGCAGAACAGGCGTGATGCCTGCGGATGATCGCGCGACACCTCAAGCTTAAGCCGGATGTAGTCCTTGATCGCCACTAAGGGTTGCTGGTCTTCCCGCAACGCACGCAGTGGCGCCAGCCAGACATCAAGAATGTCCTTCAGCACCGCAATATAGAGGGCTTCTTTTGACGGGAAGTAGTACAGCAGGTTGGTTTTAGAAACGTCAGCCCCTTCGGCCACTTTATCCAGGCTGGTGCCATGCACGCCAAATTGTGAAAACAGCGCCAGTGCCGCAGTGAGGATCGCCGTGCGTTTCGCTGCTACCGCACGTGAGCGACGCGTGGGCGCCTTCACCGATGTCTTATCTGTAGAATTCACTGAGACCTCATACTCCATGTGGGGTGCCGGGATGATAGCAAAACCCCTCGCCCGGACCTAATGCACTTAAATTGACCACGATGCCTGCTTTTTGTGCACCTGATTTTGACCAAATGGTCTGTTTTAGACCATTCACTCCAGAAAAATTTAACACAAATATTTCAACACACTGATTACTAGCACCTTTTATAAACTGGCACAGCGTTTGCAATTATCTCAACAAGCGCCGCTTCAGGGAGAGTGCAGGATGCATTGCAGCGCACAACTTTACCCTAACGCACACCCAGAGGTATCCCAATGAAAATCGGTGTCTTTATCCCAATTGGCAACAACGGCTGGCTGATCTCCACCAACGCGCCGCAATACATGCCGACCTTTGAACTGAATAAAGCGATTGTGCAGAAAGCCGAGCATTATCACTTCGACTTTGCGCTGTCGATGATCAAACTGCGTGGCTTTGGCGGCAAGACCGAGTTCTGGGATCATAACCTTGAATCCTTCACCCTGATGGCTGGCCTCGCTGCCGTCACTTCGCGCATCGAAATCTATGCCACGGCGGCCACGCTGACGCTGCCGCCGGCCATTGTGGCGCGCATGGCTTCCACGGTTGATTCCATTTCTAACGGCCGCTTCGGGGTGAACCTGGTGACCGGCTGGCAGAAACCGGAATACGATCAGATGGGTATCTGGCCTGGGGATGAATACTTCGCCCGTCGCTATGACTATCTGACCGAATACGTCTCGGTGTTGAAAGATCTGTGGGGCACCGGCAAATCCGATCTGAAAGGTGAGTTCTTCACCATGAACGATTGTCGCCTCAGCCCGCAACCGCAGAAGCCGGTCAAGGTGATCTGTGCCGGCCAAAGCGATGCCGGTATGGCGTTCTCAGCGAAACATGCTGACTACAACTTCTGCTTTGGCAAGGGCGTGAATACCCCAACCGCCTTCGCCCCAACCGCCACCCGTATGAAAAAAGCCGCCGATGAAGTGGGCCGTGATGTCGGATCTTTCGTTTTGTTTATGATCATTGCCGATGAAACCGACGAAGCCGCCCGGGCGAAGTGGGAACACTATAAAGCCGGCGCAGACGAAGACGCGCTTTCGTGGCTGACCACACAAAGCCAACAGGATAAAACGTCGGGCAGCGACACCAACGTACGCCAGATGGCCGACCCGACGTCCGCCGTCAATATCAATATGGGTACGCTGGTCGGCTCTTATGCCAACGTGGCACGCATGCTGGATGAAGTCGCGACCGTTGAGGGAACCCAGGGCGTGTTGCTGACGTTTGATGATTTTTTACAAGGCATTGAGAAATTTGGCCAACGCATCCAACCGCTGATGCAGTGCCGTACCGATATCATTGAAGCCGCGAAGGAGGTTGCGTAATGAGCAGTAAAGAGCCGGTAGTGTGCACAACAGCGTCGACTAAAAACTGCATTACCCTGCCCGCGCGGCCGGAGCCCATTGCCTTTCCACCCGAGCAGACCGCTTTAATCGTGGTGGATATGCAGAATGCTTACGCCACCACCGGCGGCTATCTGGATCTGGCGGGATTTGATGTGTCCGCTACCCGCCCGGTGATCGATAACATCAACGTGGCGGTGAAAGCCGCCCGTGAAGCCGGCATTCAGATTATCTGGTTCCAGAACGGTTGGGACGATCGGTATGTTGAAGCCGGTGGCCCAGGCTCGCCTAACTGGCACAAATCCAACGCGCTGAAAACCATGCGCCAGAATCCTGAACTGGAAGGCAAGCTGCTGGCGAAAGGCGGCTGGGATTATGATCTGGTCGATCAGCTTGTCCCGCAACCCGGCGATATCGTGCTGCCGAAGCCACGCTACAGCGGCTTCTTCAATACCGCGTTAGACAGCATGTTGCGCAGCCGTGGCATTCGCCATCTGGTATTTACCGGCATCGCCACTAACGTCTGCGTTGAATCAACGTTGCGCGACGGTTTCTTCCTGGAGTATTTCGGCATTGTACTGGAAGACGCCACCTATCAGGCCGGTCCACTCTTCGCCCAGCAGGCCGCCATCTTCAATATTGAGACGTTCTTCGGTTGGGTGTCTGATGTTTCGACCTTTTGCTCCGCCCTGCAAACCGAAGCCGTGCCGCAACAACAAACGGCCTGAAACCTGACCTGACTGGAGAATGCGCAATGCCGAAAACCATTATTACCCCACCGGGAACCAGCGTGCCGATAGCGCCGTTCGTCCCTGGCACGCTGGCCGATGGCGTGGTGTATGTCTCGGGCACGTTGCCCTTTGATAAAGACAATAACGTGGTGCACGTCGGCGATGCTGCCGCGCAAACCCGCCATGTGCTGGAAACCATTAAAAGCGTGATTGAAACCGCGGGCGGCACCCTGGACGACGTGACCTTCAACTCGATTTTCATCACCGACTGGAGCAACTACGCGGCGGTGAACAGCGTGTATGCCGAGTATTTCCCTGGCGAAAAACCGGCGCGTTTCTGCATTCAGTGTGGTCTGGTGAAACCCGATGCACTGATCGAGATCGCCAGCGTTGCCCATATCGGTAAGTAGCGGAGGAAGACATGCATATTGAGCTCTCCGGATCGACCGATCCTCAGGCCAGAACGCTGGTGCTTTCTGCCGGGTTAGGCGGCCTGGCTAACTTCTGGTTGCCGCAGCTAAACGCACTGCGTGAACACTATCGGGTGGTGGTGTATGACCAGCGTGGCACCGGGCGCAGTCCCGACACGCTGCCGGCAGGCTACAGCATGGGCGATATGGCGGCTGAACTGGCTCACGAGCTGGCGGCTCTGGGGATCGAAAGCTATGACGTCATTGGCCATGCGCTGGGCGGTATGGTGGCGATGCAGCTGGCGGTGGACTTTCCACAACGCGTCGGAAGGCTGGTGATTGTTAATGGCTGGCTCAGGCTGAATGCGCATACCCGCCGCTGCTTCACCGTTCGACAGGAGCTGCTGCTCAATGTCGGCGTTGAATCCTATGTTCGCGCACAGCCCCTGTTTCTCTATCCTGCCGACTGGCTGGCAGATAATCAGGCACGTATCGAAGCTGAAGATGCGCTGCACGCCGCACATTTTCAGGGGACAGAAAACTTGCTGCGCCGTCTGACCGCATTGATGGCCTGCGATTTCACCGAACTTGCCGGCCAGATCGCCCAGCAGGTGCTGTTGATCTGCTCACAGGACGATCTATTGGTGCCCTGGACCTGCTCACAAACCCTGCTGGAGGCGTTGCCAAACGCCACGCTGGAAAAAATGGCCTGGGGCGGTCATGCGATGAGCGTCACCGACAGCAGTACCTTCAATCCACTGTTACTGAACTGGCTGAGCGATACCCCGGCCTCATCCCCTGCTGAACTGGAGCTGATATGGCAGAAGCCCTGAATTCCCTCGCGTTAGAGACGTTGTTTACCGCAGCACGGACGCACAATGGCTGGCAGGATCGTCCGGTTACCGATGCGCAAATCCACCAGCTGTATGACTTGTTAAAGATGGGCCCAACCTCGGCGAACTGCAGCCCTGCGCGCTTCTGTTTTGTCCGCAGTGAGGAAGGCAAAGCCAGGCTGAAGCCAACGCTCTCCAGCGGCAATCTGGAAAAAACCCTGAGCGCGCCGGTGACGGCGATAGTCGCCTGGGATCCGGCGTTCTTTGACCAGCTTCCACAGCTCTTCCCACATGCCGATGCAAAATCCTGGTTCACCAGCAGCCCGGCGCTGGCGGAAGAGACCGCATTTCGCAACAGCTCGCTGCAGGCGGCTTACCTGATCACCGCCTGTCGTGCGATGGGCTTAGACACCGGCCCGATGTCCGGCTTCGATCGTGCGGCGGTTGATGCGGCGTTCTTTGCGGAAAGCGGCTGGAAAAGCAATCTGCTTATCAACATCGGCTATGGCGATGCCAGCAAAGTGTATGCGCGCCTGCCACGTCTCTCATTTGCAGAAGCCTGCACCCTCGAGTAAGGAAATGATCATGTCTCTGGCGACCCTGTCGCCCGCGGTAACGTCGGGCGTAGAAAAACAAGATTTTCGCAATGCGATGGCGCGCCTGGGTGCGGCCGTCAATATTATCACCACCGATGGCCCCGCCGGGCGCGCAGGTTTTACCGCCTCTGCCGTGTGCAGTGTGACCGATACGCCGCCAACCCTGCTGGTGTGTCTGAATCGCTCGGCGTCCGTGTATGAGGTGTTCAAAACCAATCAGCAGCTCTGCGTTAATACGCTGGCTGCGGGACATGAATCGTTATCCAACCTGTTTGGCGGTAAAACGCCGATGGCCGAACGCTTTATCGCGGCTGAATGGTCGACGCTGGTGACCGGCTCGCCGATTCTGGCCGGCGCGGTGGCGTCGTTTGATTGCAAAATCACCCAGGTGATGAGTGTCGGTACCCATGATGTGCTGGTCTGCGAAGCCCAGGCATTAGTCTGTAACGATGAAACACACGGCCTGATCTATTTCGATCGCGGCTATCACCATTTACTGCGGCAGGAAGCCTGATCCCGCCGACGGCGGGCAATGCTTTATTCACTTCTCTGGAGAAGACGATGGCGAGTTCCTGGTTTCCTGTATGGCGTAAGCAGTCCGCATCAGCGCAAGGGTTAGTGGCACCGGATGAAACCCTGCCGCTGGGACAAACGGTAATTATGGGGCTTCAGCACGCGGTCGCGATGTTTGGTGCCACGGTTCTGATGCCATTGCTGATGGGATTAGATCCCAATCTGTCGATCCTGATGTCCGGCGTCGGCACGCTGCTGTTCTTCCTGATCACGGGCGGACGCGTGCCCAGTTATCTTGGGTCGAGCGCCGCGTTCGTGGGCGTGGTGATTGCGGTGACGGGGTTCAATGGTCAGGGCATCAACCCTAACCTTGGCGTGGCGCTGGGCGGCATTATTGCCTGCGGCCTGGTCTATACGCTGATTGGTTTTGTGGTGATGAAAGTGGGCACCCGCTGGATTGAGAAGCTGATGCCGCCGGTGGTGACCGGCGCCGTAGTGATGGCAATTGGGCTGAACCTCGCGCCGATTGCGGTACGCAGCGTCTCCTCATCGATGTTCGATAGCTGGATGGCAGTGATGACCGTGCTCTGTATCGGTATTGTGGCGGTATTTACCCGCGGCATGGTGCAACGGCTGCTGATCCTCGTCGGCCTGATTGTCGCCTGTGCCATCTATGCCGTGCTGACCAACGGGCTCGGGCTGGGTAAACCGATCGATTTTAGCCTGATGGCTGCCGTGCCGTGGCTGGGCTTCCCGACCACCACCTCACCCATTTTCGACAGTCATGCGATGTTCCTGATTGCGCCGGTGGCGGTGATCCTGGTGGCAGAAAACCTCGGGCATATCAAAGCGGTGGCGGGGATGACGGGCAAAAACCTCGATCCGTATATGGGCAGAGCCTTTGTCGGTGATGGCCTGGCCACCATGCTTTCCGGCGGCGTGGGCGGCAGCGGTGTCACCACCTATGCTGAGAATATTGGCGTGATGGCGGTAACCAAGGTGTATTCCACCCTGGTGTTTGTTGCGGCAGCGGTGATTGCCATCCTGTTAGGATTCTCGCCGAAGTTCGGCGCGTTAATTCACACCATCCCAGGCCCGGTGATCGGCGGTGCATCCATCGTGGTATTTGGTTTGATTGCCGTGGCGGGTGCGAGGATTTGGGTGCAGAACAACGTCGATCTTGGGCAGAACAACAACCTGATTATGGTGGCGGTCACGCTGGTACTGGGTGCCGGAGACTTTGCCCTGAAGATCGGTAACTTCACCATGGGCGGGATCGGGACGGCGACCTTTGGCGCGATTATCCTCAACGCTATCCTGACGCGTCGTAAAGCTGCCGTGCTTAACAGCAACGACGTCGTGCATCAGGACAATTAATTCACTTCCGCTTTATCAGGCGAAGGGTCAACCTTCGCCTTTTTTTTGCGCTTCAGCTTCAACTCACTGACCAGCACGCCGACGACGATCAGTGCGCCGCCAATCAGTGCCGCGCCAGGCAAACGCTCACCGGCAACCCGACCAACGATCCCCGCCCACACCGGCTCACCGGCATAAATCACCGTGGCACGCGTTGGCGACACGCTGCGCTGCGCCCAGTTCATCGTCACCTGTATTAACGCACTGGCCAGCCCCAGACCAATGGCGCTGAACAGCAGATAGGGCGAAAACGGCGGTACCGATTCACCATTGGGGACCATCAGCGCGAACGCCAGCAGTGAAGCGCCCGCCAGCTGGATGATCGTGACGCGTTTGACATCCACTTTGCCGGCACTGGCGCTGATCAAAATGATTTCAGCGGCAATTGCCAGCGTGCTCATTAAGGTGGCAATTTCACCGGCGCCAAATGCCAGCGAATCTCCGTCCGGCCCCGCCAACAACATCAGACCGGTGAATGCCAGCGCCACGCCGATCCACGACATCAGGCCGGGCAAGCGTCCCAGGAAAAGCCATTGCAGTAGCGGCACCAGCGGCACATACATTGCGGTAATAAAGGCGGATTTACTGCTACTGATGGTTTGCATGCCATAGGTCTGTAAGCCATACCCACAGCCAATGGCGATGCCGATTAATGTCCCGGCTTTGATTTCAGCCCTGGTGATGCCGCGCAACGAACGCCATGAAATCGCGCCCAGCACCAGCGCGGCAGTGGCAAATCGGGTGCCGACAAAGAAAAATGGCCCGCTTACGGTCATCGCATGATGGACTGCCAGAAAAGTTCCGCCCCAGATCATGGTAATCAGGACCAGCACAATCTCTTGTGGGGTAAACGACAGTTTATAGCGGGAAAGTAAGGCAGACATAGCAGGCTCGGTTGAGAATTTGGCGCTAGTGTGCCGGGAGGGAACGCAGTGGTCAACTCTGTGACGTAACCGCCGGGGAAAGACCCGACGGTTTCAGGCGAGGCTAAGCTTCGGAATCGGTTTTAGTCCGACTGCCACGGCTATTACGTCCCCCCTTTTCGCCAGCCTGTGAAGCACGTTGAGGGTCATTTTTAAAATTCCCTCCGCTGACTTTGCCGCCTTTGCGACCTGCTTCTGATGCTCTTTTACGGTCTTCAGCGAAATTTCCAGATCCACCACGATGTTCTGCCATTTCTTACCTCCGAATAGTTAAGCCATCATACTGCTTTATCACGATTAGCCTTCAGGCCTTCCGTGACGGCAATCGGGGAGAGAACACTCCCGGCCGCGTTACTAAGCATAGATTATCAAGCCTGAAGTGGTGAAAAAAACGCCTGAGCACGGCTCACAAAACGGCAAATTCCTTTAAACAGCCTGAATTATTGCATTATTGACGCTAATCTTTATGTCCATCCCGCCACCCGCATTGCGCGCGTTTTAAGCAAAAGGACCGCTTCCTTCTGCATGACCCGTCAGGCTCTTCTATACTTTCCTGATTGCCTTCAGGGCCTGATTTTGACCCCAATCATCCAACAACCAGTCGACGAGGGAACAAATGGCAAAGATTCTGGTGCTCTATTACTCCATGTACGGACATATCGAAACCATGGCCAATGCGGTTGCAGAAGGCGCAGGTCGGGTTAGCGGAGCGGAAGTGACAATCAAGCGCGTACCTGAAACCATGGACGCAGAACGCTTCGCCCAGGTGGGCGGTAAAACGCAGCAGTCGGCAGCGGAAGCGACCCCGGAAGAACTGCCGCAATATGATGCCATATTGCTCGGCACCCCAACCCGCTTCGGTAATATGGCCGGTCAGATGCGTACCTTCCTTGACCGCACGGGTGGCCTTTGGGCATCAGGTGCGCTGTACGGCAAGCTGGCCAGCGTCTTTGCCTCAACGGGTACCGGTGGCGGACAGGAACAGACCATCACTTCGACCTGGACCACCCTCGCCCACCACGGCATGGTGATCGTGCCGATTGGTTATGGCACCAAAGAACTCTTTGATATATCGCAGGTGCGTGGCGGTACGCCTTATGGCGCCACAACCATTGCCGGCGGTGACGGTTCGCGACAACCCAGCGAAGAAGAGCTGAATATTGCCCGTTATCAGGGTGAATATGTCGCCGGCCTGGCAGTAAAACTGAACGGATAACCTCAATCAGGAGACTATTATGGCAACGCAACAATCGAAAGCTCATCATGTAGGCGAGTGGGCAAGCCTGCGCAGCACCTCTCCGGAAATTGCGGAGGCCATTTTTGAAGTGGCTAACTACGATGAGAAACTTGCCGAAGGCATCTGGGAGCAGCAAGGCAGTGACGAAGTGCTGCTCAGGGCCTTTGAGAAAACCGATCAGGACGTGCTGACCTGGGATAACAAAGTCGTCGAGCGAAAAAACGTTTAGCACCAAAATCGGTATTCGGGGCGGATTTATCCGCCCTTTTTATTGTTTTACGCCCTCAGAAACGTCCGAAACCACTAACTACTCACGTTGTGAAACCATCGTTTTTCTACCAGGCTTAATGCCATATTCATTAGCCTGACCGCCAGGCCGATTACTCGAAAAGGAGTGCAGTATGTCTTATCAGACAATTAATCCCGCCAGTAATAAGCTTGTCAAAACCTGGACCGATCACAATGACCAGCAGGTTGAACAGGCGTTAAAGACCGCGGATGACCTTTATCATTCCAGCTGGTCCAAAGGCGATATCCAACCGCGTCTGCAGGTGCTGAAAAAAATGGCTGACCTGATTGACGCTCGCGTTGAAGAACTGGCAAAAACGGCCAGTGTTGAAATGGGGAAACTGATCAATCAGAGTCGCGGCGAAGTGCAGCTTTGCGCGCAGATTGCCCGTTATTACGCCGAAAATGCTGAACGCTTCCTTGCCCCTACCCGTTATCCAAGCGAGCTGGGCGAAGCCTGGGTGGAAAATCACCCTATTGGGGTGCTGGTTGCCGTTGAGCCCTGGAACTTCCCGTTCTATCAGCTAATGCGCGTACTGGCGCCGAATCTGGCCGCCGGTAACCCGGTGCTGGCAAAACATGCCGCCAATGTCCCTCATTGCGCCACGCTGTTCGAAGAGCTGGTGACCGAGGCCGGTGCGCCAAAAGGTGCCTGGACTAACCTGTTTATCAGCAACGATCAGGTTGCCTCACTGATTGCTGACGATCGTGTTCAGGGTGCTGCGCTGACCGGCTCTGAACGTGCCGGGAGTGCCGTGGCACAACAAGCCGGTAAATACCTGAAAAAGACCACGCTGGAACTCGGCGGTAATGACGTCTTTGTGGTGCTGGATGACTGTGACCTTGATAAGGCCGTGAAGGCTGGCGTCGGTGCCCGTCTCAGCAACTGTGGTCAGGTGTGTACCGCAGCTAAACGTTTTATCGTGCATGAAAAAGTGGCAGATGCCTTCTTCGAAAAATTCACCCAGGCTTTCCGTGACGTGAAGATTGGCGATCCGCTGGATGAAAGCACCACGCTAGGCCCGCTATCTTCCTCAACGGCACGCGATACGCTGGTGAAACAAGTTGAGCAGGCGGTGTCTAAAGGCGCCAAACTGCATATCGGCGGTAAAGTGGTTGCCGGTGAAGGCTGCTTCTACGAGCCCACTATCCTCTCCGGTATCACCCGTGATAATCCGGCCTATTTTGAAGAGTTCTTTGGCCCGGTCGCGCAGGTTTACGTGGTGAAGGATGACGAGGAAGTGGTTAAACTCGCCAACGATTCTCACTATGGTCTGGGTGGTGCGGTATTTAGCAAAGATATTGCCCGTGCCAAAAAACTGGCTTCACGAATCGAAACCGGCATGGTGTATATCAATTCCGCCAGCGATACGTCGGCCGAGTTGCCATTTGGCGGCGTGAAACGTTCAGGCTATGGTCGTGAACTGTCTGATTTGGGTATCAAAGAGTTCGTTAACCAGAAACTGGTCGTGGTCAGCAGTGACTGATTGCTAACGGCATCTGCCCAAAAAGAAAAGGCCGACAGTGAATGTCGGCCTTTTTATTGCGTGCGAATCAGACTCAGGAAGACTTTTCAGTCTCTGGCTGCGCAGGAGTGGCAGGCTCATCGGCGTTAGCTTTTTCCGCCTTGGCTTTATCGGCTTTATCAGCCTTATCCTTCGCCGCTTTATCTTTCGCAGCCTGCTCAGCCGCGGCTTTGTCAGCAGCCGCCTTGTCTTTGGCTGCCTGCTCGGCTGCGGCTTTATCAGCTGCCGCCTTGTCTTTGGCTGCCTGCTCGGCTGCGGCTTTATCAGCTGCCGCCTTTTCTGCAGACGCTTTAGCCTGAGCGGCTTTATCTGCCGCAGCCTGATCGGCCGCTGCTTTAGCCGCAGCCACTTTATCAGCAGCCGGATCTTTCGCGGCCGTTGGTGCGGCTGGTGCTTCAGCTGCCGGAGCTGCTGGTGCAGGTTGCGGCGCGCTTGCCGCCATCGGCGTTCCCTCAATGGCTTTATTCAGCACCTGAGTAAACTGATCCCATGGGCAGAAGCCATTGGCATCGGTCTGGCAACCGTTCATTTGCAGCGTGACGCGCTTAGGAGGCGTATCCAGCGACAGCGGCGTTGCATTACGCAGCTGATCGGTAGACTGGTAAACGTACTCAACCTTCACCAACTCACGATTGTTTTTCTTATCGTGCCAGCGCTGGAACTGGATCATCCCACCAATAGGCGTGCGCTCGTTTTGCTCTGGCAGCGTGTAAGCTTTGAAATCCAACGCCGTCAGCAGGGAGGCGATATTCGAATCATGGCCGACCATCAGCGTCACTTTCGGCGCGGAGGCTTTATCTTCATCCACTAACATACTGCGGATATAATCGACCAGTGGTGCTGCGACGTCACGCGCCACTTCTGGCGTAGTAAACAATGTGTCCTGATAGCCATTTTTGATGGCGGACAGCTCTTTCCACTGCTCAGGTGTCTTAATCTGACCCCAGGCGACCTGATCCAGCGGCATCCCTTCGTAATATTGCAGGGTGAAGGCATCCACCAGCGAATTCCCGACTTTTAATGGACCCGAAACGTTCGGCTCTTTACCATTTTCAGCGGTGAATTTGTTCTGATTATCACTGGAGAGATCGCACTGCTTTTTGCCATCACAGGCAGCAGAGGATTTGTAATCGATGATTTTTTCCAGACGCTGGAAGGCCGGTTTGAGTGCCAGTTTTTCACCCGCGCTGTTCATGCCGGTCAACGCCTGCTTGTTGAAGCCTTCGCTGCTGTCGGTAATCACCGGGTTGAACACCGGATCCATCGCGCCCATTTCATCCTGATGAGACACCTGAATGTCACATCCCGGGAACGCACCGGTGATAAAGAACTGCGCGGTGGCGACGGTACGCTGCAGGCTGTTGGCGTAGGCGTAAACATCGTCAGAGGCTGGACATTCGCCGTCGGCGATCAGCCCTTGCTGCGCAAGCCACTCACGGGTGTAACGGCCCATGTAAACTTCAAGCACGCCGCCCTTGGTCGTCAACTGTCCACCTGGCACATCCCACTTAGGCCAGGCCTTTTTAGTGGACTGAGCCAGCACGCTGCCATTATCAGCCAGCGGCGCACGGAGGTTATGGCGGCTCATCATTAACACTTGCTCAAGCTGGTAATCGTCGTCAGCAGCATAAGCTGAAATGCCGGTGAGTGCCGAGCAGACTGCTAATGCGCAAAGACTAAACTTTTTAATCATGTGTTTTTCCATTGATTCAAGGTAAATCACCCGGCCGTAATATGGCGATGCGGTTGGTTAAAAATTCGCAACAACGCAAATGAGGCTCGCTCGGCGTTCCTGGAAATTCAGGCCAGGGGTGGGCATTCTTCATTGGTGTTGAGAATATAGCAGAGTATCGCCTTTGCCGTTGAGTCGCATCAGGAGATTGAAAAGAAACGGGATGTTTTTCGGAATGCTCTAATAAACGAACGTGTTAGCGAAGAAACAAGCGGGGAAGGCAGAAAGCAAAACGGGCCAGCCTAAGCTAACCCGTTGAATTTGATGGTGGAGAGGCAGAGATTCGAACTCTGGAACGGTTTCCCGTCGCCGGTTTTCAAGACCGGTGCCTTCAGCCACTCGGCCACCCCTCCACACTAGTACCAGTCACCGTTTCAAAGAGTGGCTAAACTCCCTGAGCAACTGATGGGGCGCAGTATAGGGGATGCCGATCGCTTTGCCAAGCATAATTTTGGCTAGTTTGTTGAATTATTGCGCTTTTATGCAATTTTTTTTCATCTGTTCAACAAACGGTCAATTGGCGGTTTTATTGCGCCCATAGCAAAACGGGCCAGCTTTCGCTGACCCGTTAAATTAGATGGTGGAGAGGCAGAGATTCGAACTCTGGAACGGTTTCCCGTCGCCGGTTTTCAAGACCGGTGCCTTCAGCCACTCGGCCACCCCTCCACAATGAGGCGAACTATAAACACCCTCCCGGTCGATGTAAAGTGTGTTGCGGTTCAATCGCCTTAAAAACAGTCGATCGGCGTTTATTTGCTGGCAATATCGCCACTCTGCTTACTTAAACAGCCGACTATCGCGTAAAGAAGGGTAAAACGCCTTTCCCCGCTTCGCCCTGCTCCCTATTCTCACAGGTAAATTGGTGACCCAAAGAGGCTCTTTTATGGATCGCATTGTTTCGAGTACCCGTGGCAGCTCCTTAATTACCACCCACAAGGTGCTGCGCAATACCTATTTCCTGCTGGGGCTGACGCTGGCCTTTTCTGCCGTTACCGCTACCTTGAGCACCGTTTTCGCCCTGCCCGCGCCAGGCTTCATTCTGATGCTGGTCGGCTTTTACGGGCTGATGTTCCTGACTTACCGCCTGGCGGACAGCCCTACCGGCATTCTGGCGGCGTTCGCCTTTACCGGTTTCCTCGGCTACTGCCTGGGCCCAATCCTCAACTCATTGCTGTCTGCAGGGATGGGTGATGTGATTGGTCTGGCATTAGGCGGCACCGCACTGGTGTTCTTCAGCTGTTCTGCCTACGTGCTAACCACCCGTAAGGATATGTCCTTCCTGGGTGGCATGATGATGGCCGGGTTTGTGGTATTGCTGGTTGCCGTCGTGGCAAACATCTTCCTTAACATTCCGGCATTGCATATGGCAATCAGCGTGTTGTTTATCCTGTTCTCTTCAGGTGCCATCCTGTGGGAAACCAGTAACATCATTCACGGCGGCGAAACCAACTATATTCGCGCGACCGTTAGCCTGTACGTGTCGATCTATAACATCTTCGTCAGCCTGTTGAGCATTCTGGGCATGTCATCGCGCAGTAATTAATAGCCCGCAGTTGACGCAACAGTAAGAGCCCCGCCCTGCGGGGCTTTTTTTATGTGCCGGATTAAAGCTGCCAGTAAGAGGCAGACTACCCACAGCTGGCCGCAGTTTGCTAAACTGGGCGGCTTAGCAAATCAGACAGAGGCAAGACGGTGTTATTCCAGGGCAAAGAAATTGAACGTGACGCGCAGGGTTATCTGAAGTCCACGATGGACTGGAGTGAAGCGCTGGCTCCGTTACTGGCAGAAGAAGAGGCCATTGAGCTGACTGACGCCCACTGGGAAGTGGTGCATTTCGTCCGTGCCTTCTATCTGGAGTTCAATACCTCCCCGGCGGTGAGAATGTTAGTTAAAGCCATGGCGCAAAAATACGGTGAAGAAAAAGGCAATAGCCGCTACTTATTCCGCCTGTTCCCAAAAGGCCCGGCAAAACAAGCAACTAAAATTGCCGGCTTGCCTAAACCGGCCAAATGCCTTTAAGCACTAACCGGTAGTGAAGCCGTTTGGCAAGTCGCGCGGTTGATGAGGTTCCTCGAGCACCCTTTCTACGCGGGCACTTCTGGGGCCGCCGTCTTTAAGCCAGGTAAGTAACGTCTGCACATCACCCTCTTCACCACAGGCCAGAACTTCAACGCTGCCGTCATTCAGGTTCTTCGCATACCCCTTGAGCCCCAGCGCTTTGGCCTGATGTTGCGTGCTGTAGCGGAATCCCACGCCCTGAACCACACCGTGAACCCAGGCTTTTACGCAGACAGTAGTCATATTTCTTCTCCTTTCACGACGCAGATTGCATTTTAACGGTTGGCACCGGACAATAACCGCTGATTCTTTACTGTATAAGCATAGCAAATATGACTGTTCGTTTGATTCTTGCCAAAGGACGTGAAAAATCCTTACTTCGCCGCCATCCGTGGATCTTTTCTGGTGCTGTTGCTCGTCTCGAGGGGAAAGCCGAGTCGGGTGAAACTATTGACGTCTGTGACAGCCAGGGCAACTGGCTGGCTCATGCCGCCTGGTCACCCGTGTCGCAGATCTCTGCCCGTGTCTGGAGCTGGGAACAGGAAGAGGCGATTGATACCGACTTCTTTATCCGCCGTCTTAAGGCTGCGCAGTCTCTGCGTGACTGGCTGGCAGCGCGCGATAACCTCGACAGCTATCGCTTGATTGCCGGTGAATCTGACGGTCTGCCTGGCGTGACCATTGACCGCTACGGCAAGTTCCTGGTCCTGCAATTGCTGTCGGCTGGCGCAGAATATCAACGGGCAGCGCTGATCTCCGCGCTACAGAGCTGCTACCCGGACTGTGCGATTTACGATCGCTCGGACGTTGCAGTGCGTAAAAAAGAAGGTCTTGAACTGACTCAGGGCAACGTCCTGGGCGACACGCCGCCAGAGCAGTTACCGATTGTTGAGCATGGCATGAAGTTACTGGTCGATATCCAGGGCGGCCACAAGACCGGTTACTACCTCGATCAGCGTGACAGCCGTATGGCGACTCGCCGCTATGCGAAAGATCGCCGGGTATTGAACTGCTTCTCTTACACCGGTGGTTTTGCAGTTTCCGCGCTGATGGGCGACTGCAAACAGGTTATCAGCGTCGATACGTCACAAGGCGCGCTGGACATTGCCCGCCAGAATGTTGAGCTGAACGGGCTGGATCTGTCGAAAGCCGAGTTCCTGCGCGATGACGTGTTTAAGCTGCTGCGCCGCTACCGTGATAGCGGTGAGAAATTCGATCTGATCGTGATGGACCCGCCGAAATTTGTCGAAAACAAAAATCAGCTGGCCGGTGCTTGCCGTGGCTATAAAGACATCAATATGCTGGCGATGCAGCTGTTGAACCCGGACGGCATGCTGCTGACGTTCTCCTGCTCAGGGCTGATGCCAACCGATCTCTTCCAGAAAATCATTGCCGATGCCGCGCTCGATGCTCAACGTGATGTACAATTTATAGAGCAGTTCCGGCAGGCGGCCGATCATCCGGTGATCGCCAGCTATCCGGAAGGCATGTACCTGAAAGGATTTGCCTGCCGCGTCCTGTGACTTGAAAAAGCTGTCCCTGCCCCCATCTTGGTAGCAGGGCACTGTTTCTCAGGAGGTCACGATGATTGCCAGCAAATTTGGACTCGGACAACAGGTGCGGCATAAGCTGCACGGTTTCCTCGGTGTAGTGGTAGATGTGGATGCAGAATATTCACTGGACGATGATCCGGAAAAGGATGAGGTTGCCACCAGCGAATCGCTGCGTGAAGCGCCCTGGTATCATGTCGTGATGGAGAATGAAGACGGCGAGACCGTTCATACTTATCTGGCAGAAGCCCAGCTTTCGTGGGAGCTGCCGGGCGACCATCCGGAACAACCTTCCATGGATGAACTGGCCGCGTCAATTCGCGAACAGTTGCAGGCGCCACGCCTCAGGAACTAATGCAAAATCCCCGCCTGGCGGGGTTTTTTTTAGCCTTTTTCCAGCCCTAAGCGCGGGATCTCGATTTTAGGGCAGCGATCCATCACCACCTTTAATCCCGCTTCTCCCGCCAGCACCGCAGCCTGCTCGTTAATCACCCCAAGCTGAAGCCACAGAGATTTCGCCCCCACCGCGATCGCTTCCTGGGCGACACCCCATGCCGCTTCGGCATTACGGAACACATCCACCATGTCGATCGGTTCAGGAATGTCTTCCAGCTTTTCGTAAACTTTTTGTCCCTGCAGCGTCTGGCCTGCCAGCTTTGGGCTGACCGGCGTCACTTTGTATCCCTGCGACAGCAGATAAGCCATCACGCCATAACTGGCCCTGGCGGGTTTATCACTCGCTCCAACCAGCGCGATATGTTTGGTGGAGGTCAAAATATCGGCAATTATTTTATCTTGCATGCAGCTCTCCTTATCAGACTGATTACAGTTTATGCGCAGTGTGGCTGTTGGGAAAACAGCTCAGGCAGAAGATGCCAATTCCTGAATATAAAGCACGAATAAATATGTTAAAATGTTAATATGCTGCCATACTGAAAGACTTTGATACACTCGACGTGTTTGCCTGCCCTCGCCTCTGGAGAATAAATGAAGCTGCGTTTGGTCATTACAGGCGTTTTAGCTTTGCTGGTTGCGACTACAGTCCATGCCACCACGCTCAAACTCGCCCCTGATATTGACCTGTTGGTGCTGGACGGCCGAAAAATTTCTGGTTCGTTATTAAAAGGTGCTGAAGGGCTCGAACTCGAGCAGGGACAGCATCAGGTATTGTTTCGCGTCGAGAAAAGCCTGAAAAAAGATGCTCAAATGGCCACGCCATGGGTCTCTACCCCATTGATCGTCACGTTCACCTCTCAGGCAAAATCAGTCACCATCACGTTGCCGCCGCTAACCACCACCGCGCAGGGAAAAATGTTTGATAAACATCCCACTTTCCAGCTGCTTAACGAGCATGGTGCGGTGGTTGAGAGTCAGCAAGACCATTTGCTGGTCAAAGCTGACAATAACTATGAGCAGGCCATGGTGGTGTATAACCTGAAAGGCAACGTCGCCTCAGTACCTCGCTTTGCCCAGGGACAAACCTCCACTACCCCAATCAGTAATGATTCCCAGGACTTTGCCAACGGCAATCATGCCGGCAGCCGGGTATTGCAGCTGTGGTATCAACAGGTTGATTCCGCCACCCGCCAACGTTTTGTGATGCTGATGCGCGCCCTGCGTACCAGTTGATGTCTGCACGCCTTCCGCCTACACTCGATACGCTTTATCAGGCAGTTCCCCTCATCTGATTGACGTGAAACCAGGAAGCCGGAATGGATCAGACCACCCGTAAAATTCAGGAAAAGAAACACATTGCGCTGGTTGCGCATGACCATTGCAAAACATCGTTGATGGAGTGGGTCAATATACACAAAGACGTGTTACAGGCTCATACACTTTATGCGACAGGCACCACGGGCAACCTTGTCCAGCGTGCAACTGGCCTGCCGGTGACGGCAATGTTGAGTGGCCCGATGGGCGGCGACCAGCAGGTGGGTGCCTTGATTTCCGAAGGGAAAATTGATGTGCTGTTCTTTTTCTGGGATCCGCTAAACGCCGTGCCACACGATCCAGACGTTAAGGCGTTATTGCGCCTTGCAACAGTATGGAATATTCCAGTGGCGACCAACCGCGCAACCGCCGACTTTATTATCCGCTCACCGTTATTCGCGCAGGCGGTTGATATCATCATTCCAGATTATCAGCGCTATTTGCAGGAACGTCTGAAGTAAACTGATGAGCGTGCAACGGCACGCTCATCCCGCCAATTTAAGGTTTACGCAGCACCGGAACACCCAGCCGCTTAATTTCTTCCACAAATCCCGATGGGTTCTCTTTATTAAACAGCAGCCACACCTGCTGCTTCGCACGCGTAATGGCGACATACGCTAACCTGCGCTCTTCTGCATCGGGGAAGTCTTCCGGCTGGGGTAACAACGCCTGCTCCATGACGGACTCTCTGGCCGCTGCGGGGAAGCCATCCTTGCCGTTTTGCAAACCCAGCAATATCACATAATCCGCCTGCTGCCCTTTACTGGCATGGATGGTGGTGAAATCAATCCGCAATTTTGGCCAGCGGGTTTTGGCTTTTTCCAATACTGCCGGGCGGATATGGTGATAACGGGCAAGGATCAAAATCCGCTCATCCGCGGTGGCATAGCCGCTAATTTTATTCAGCAATGCCTCCAGCTGATCTTCCGGCAGGAGGGAAATCGACTTTTTATTGCCTTTGGTCAGGCTGTTCAGCGGTTTTTTCAATTGATGCGGGTTGCTCTGCACAAACTTATTGGCAATTTCACCAATTCGATCGTTAAAGCGGTAGGTGGTATCCAGCACGCAGCGGTCGCCCTCACCAAAGTGATGATGAAACGCGGTGGTCAGGGTCATCTCAGCCCCGCTGAAGCGATAGATCGCCTGCCAGTCATCGCCAACGGCAAACAGCGCCGCCTGCTTGTTCTGTCTTCTGAGGGCGGCGAGCAGCGCCGCACGCTGAGGCGAGATATCCTGGAATTCATCGACCAGGATATGCTTCCACGGGCTGATAAACCGGCCTTTATCAAGGATGTTGACCGCCTGATGGATCAAGCCGGAGAAATCTACCGCCCCTTCTTCTTTCAGGGCGCTTTTCCAGGCCTTCATCAAAGGCGCCATCAGCTTTACGCGTTTGGAAAAGAGATCGCGCACCTCTTCAGGAGCTGATTCAATCATTGCCGCCTGCGCGCCGCCATGCATTCGCATCAATCCAAGCCATCGCTCAAGCCTGCTGGCCAGACGTTTGGCAAGCCGCTCTTCTTTCCAGTAATCACCTTCGCCGATTTCCCACTCCAGCTCGTCCTGCAACCATTGCCGCCAGCCATTGGCATGGGCTTTCTTTTCCCCACACTGCTGGCGCCAGACGTCAATTAACAGCTTATGGCGCAGCGTCGTATCGGTTTCGAGCTTGCTGATGGAAGGGGATTTATTGCTGCCCTGCTGGATGATGTTCAAAGCCAGTGAGTGAAACGTGCGGGCCTGAATACCGTCGGTATTCAGCCGGGCTTTGATGCGCTCGTTCATCTCTTCAGCGGCCTGACGACCAAAGGCCAGCAGCAGGATCTGTTCTGCGCTGGCTTGTTTGCGCATCAGTAACCATCCTGCGCGGGCGACCAGCACGGATGTTTTGCCACTCCCCGCACCCGCCAGCACCAGCAGCGCATCCTCACCATTCACCACCGCTTTTGCCTGGGAACTGTTGAGAGGGGACGTCTCGACGGTATTGAAGAAATCGGCGTACTGCGCCAGCATTTTTTCTGACCACTGACCGTTGCGCTTCTGCCGTTGTGCATCGCTGTTATTCAGCCAGGCGAGGCAGAACTGATAGTTTTCGCGGCAGTTATCAAACTCATCCAGACGCTCTACCGGCAGTGGCAATGAGGAGAACGCCTCCTGAATGGCGGTACGCCAGCCGGCCATATCGCTGCGCTTCAACCATTTATCCTGCTGTTCACCCTCCTGTAAGCGGGTGACCAGTTGCTGTAGGACTTCAGAGGAGACCAGGCTCATCTCCTCACTCCATTGCTGCCAGGCCTGGTTGAGGTAATGATAGAAACGTTGGGTTTCCTGCCATTCGGTGCCATGCAGGCGCACGACTTTATCTTCAGGCAGGGCAAATTCGAGTTCGCCCCAAACCATCCCGCGTTTACATTTGATGGCTAACAGCTGGTTAAACGGAATAAGGTATTCATGTTTTTCACCACTCACCTCAACGCCTGCGGCCAACATTCGTACCCGATTGTAGGGATGCTGCGCCAGATGTTTGCCCAGCGACGTTGCTTTCAGTTCCATGACCTGCCTCTGGCTGTGGTTGCTTTTAATGGGCTGTAGTTTAGCTGGCAGGAGTGTACCGCTCCAGAGTTAAAACGCGCTACAATCAACGCATTGTATTTTTGAGCTCCGCGCTCTGTTAGGGAAACGACCAATGCGTACTGTTTTAAACATTCTGAATTTTATTCTGGGCGGTTTTCTGACCACGCTTTCGTGGCTGTTTGCGACCGTTGTCAGCATCATTTTTATTTTTACCTTACCGCTCACCCGTTCCTGCTGGGAAATCACCAAGCTTTCGTTACTGCCTTACGGTAACGAAGCCGTGCATGTAGATGAGCTGGAACCCGGCCGCAAAAATGCGCTGATGAATTCGGGCGGCACGCTGCTGAATATCATCTGGCTGGTCTTCTTTGGCTGGTGGTTGTGCGTGATGCATATCATGACCGGTATCGCCCAGTGCATCACTATCATCGGCATTCCGGTTGGGATTGCGAATTTCAAAATCGCCGCCATCGCATTGTGGCCGGTAGGCCGCCGCGTCGTCAGCGTCGAAGTGGCACAAGCCGCGCGTGAAGCTAACGCCCGCAGCCGGTTCAACTAGTTTCTGATGCGCTTATCGTTAAGCTCCAGGCTGCGGCGCTACGCCTATAACACTGCGCTGCTGTACAACCTGCGTATTTTTATCGCCCTTGTGGGTACCGCAGGTGTGCCCTGGTGGTTGAATCAAATCACCTGGACCATTCCGCTAACGTTAGGCGTGGTGGCTGCGGCGCTGGCAGACCTTGACGATCGCCTCAGCGGCCGGCTGCGCAATCTGGTCATCACCCTGGTTTGCTTTTGCATTGCGTCCGTCTCTGTTGAACTTCTTTCTCCGTATCCCTGGCTATTTATCCTCGGTCTTGCCGTGTCGACCTGGGGTTTCATTTTGCTTGGCGCGTTGGGGCAGCGCTATGCCACGATTGCCTTTGGCGCGCTGCTGATCGCTATCTATACCCTGCTCGGCCTTGGGCTGTTCCCTCAGTGGTATCTGCAACCTTCCCTGCTGCTGGTCGGCGCTATCTGGTACAACCTGCTGACGCTCACCGGACACGTTATTTTTCCCGTCCGTCCGTTACAGGAAAATATCGCCCGCAGCTTTGAAGGGCTGGCAGTGTATCTGGAGGCAAAAGCGGGGTTATTCGACCCGGATATCGAAGAGAATGAAAATGCGTCGTTGATCGACGTGGCCATGGCCAACAGTCAGTTGGTGGCGACACTCAACCAGGCAAAAATTTCGATTCAGTCCCGCTTACGTGGGGACCGGGGACAACGCAGCACGCGCAGAACGCTGCATTATTACTTTGTCGCTCAGGACATTCATGAGCGTGCCAGCTCTTCCCATGCGCAATACCACGCGCTGCGGCAGGAATACCGTTACAGCGATATTCTGTTTCGCTTTCAACGCCTGCTGACGCTGCAGGCAAAGGCCTGCCAGCAGTTGGCAAACTGCATTCTGCTGCGCGAAACCTATCAGCATAACAGCCGCTTTGAGCGAACCTTCATTCACCTCAACGCCGCGCTGGATCGTCTTGCTGCTGCCCGTCCAGGGAGCAGTGACGTCAAAGCCATGCACTATTTGTTAAATAACCTCAAAGCCATAGACGCCCAACTGGCGACAATTGAATCAGAGCAAATTCTGGAAAGTCATCATGAGAATCATGATCAAACGCTTTCCAGCGAAGGATTAACCGGATGGGCCGATATTCGTTTACGTATCAGCCGCCATTTATCGCCTGAATCCCCGCTTTTCCGCCATGCGGTGCGGATGTCGCTGCTGTTGTGTGCCGGCTATGGGTTTGTTCAGCTGACTGGCCTTGAGCACGGCTATTGGATCCTGCTGACCAGTCTGTTTGTCTGCCAGCCGAACTACAATGCCACCAAACGCAGATTAGCATTGCGTATTGTGGGAACCGTGGCGGGTATCGTACTTGGGTTGCCTTTACTGTGGCTGGTGCCTTCTGTCGAGGGGCAGCTGATATTGATCGTGGTCACCGGCGTGCTGTTCTTCGCCTTCCGTCAATCGCAATATGCTCATGCCACAATGTTTATCACCTTGCTGGTGCTGTTCTGTTTCAATCTGCTGGGTGAAGGGTTTGAGATTGCCCTGCCCCGCATCTTTGATACGTTGTTAGGCTGCGGCATTGCCTGGCTGGCGGTGGCTTTCCTCTGGCCTGACTGGCGTTTTCGTCGGCTGTCTTCGGTTGCAGAACGCACGCTGACCGCTAACTGCCGCTATCTGGATGCCATTCTGGTTCAGTATCATCAGGGAAAAGACAACCGGCTGGACTACCGTATTGCCCGCCGTGACGCCCACAACGGTGATGCTGAGCTGGCTTCAGTGGTGTCTAACATCTCCGCAGAAAAGAATGCTTCCGCCTCGTTGCGGGAAGCGGCGTTTCGTCTGCTGTGCCTCAACCACTCCTTCCTCAGCTATATCTCGGCGCTGGGCGCGCACCGGGAAAAGATCACCCGGCCTGCCATGCTGCAATTGATGGATGATGCCGTCTGCTACGTCGATGACGTGCTGCATATTGATCTTATCGATGAACAAAAAACCCAAAGATTGTTGTCGAGCCTCTCTGAGCGACTGGCAGCAACGGAAGCCGACCCGGAAACCAAAGAGCCGCTGGTGCTTCAGCAGGTGGGTCTGTTGATCGCATTACTGCCAGAAATCGCTCAGTTAAAAAAACAGGTCCTGGAAACTTAACGTCTTCTCAGTTCGCTCAGCGTCTGGTACAGCAAGGTTTCGCGGTGCCAGCCCCTGAGCTCCTCTTTGATCGCCACCGGCAGTGCTTCACAATGCAGCCCCTCGATCGCGCCTTGCAACGCAAAAAGAATATTCACCCCAAGACTTTTATTTTTCTCGTGCAATTTTAACCAACTGCGCTTTGCGCCCAGCTGCTTTAACATCTCTGCGTTAGCGATACCCACCCGCCTGAGCTGCACTTCCAGTTTCATACTGAGATTAGGCAAATCCTTCAGCCGCCCCGAGTTTTGATGCAGTTTTTTATCTTGCATCGCCCCTTTCAGACACAATTGACAGAGCGCAATCAACTGTTCAGGCTCGGCCCACAGCGGGTTGTCCACGCGGTAGTATTCCAGCGCGACAGGGATCCCCCTTTTGTTAAACATCAACGGTTTCATCTTACGTTCAATGATATACGGCCTCACTTCTTCACAGGCCCGAAGATAGAGGTCGCCCTCACTGACAAGCGCAAAGACCACGCTTTCCACTGATAAACTGTAGCCACCAAACTGGCTACGGCTATTTATTTCGCCCAGCGAAGAAAGCTGACGTTTTGCCCTGATAATATTGCTTTTTGAGTCCTTCATATTCCGCATCCTTAACGTTGTAAGACATCCTGGTGTTTCTCCTTTCCTGCAGAAAAAAAATAGGCAATCGCCGTTACAAGTTCAATCAATGATTTGCTTTGCACCCTATCGATTTGTGTTTTTGCGAGGCGTTTTCAAAAAAATAAGGTTGATCTTTGGACACCCTCGCTATACTGTACATCCATACAGTAACCCTGCGAGCGAAGCCAATATGCAAACTCATTCCCTGAAATCTTCTTCTGTTAAAACTGGTGTGCGGACTGCTCCAGACTGTGCGAAAGCCCAGCCTGCAGCTGCGGCGGGCTTAATCAGTGAGCTGACTTACAGCGAGAATCAGCCTGCTATGACGCAAATGCTGCTGCTGCCCTTACTGCAACAGTTAGGGACTCAGTCACGCTGGCAATTGTGGTTGACGCCTCATCAAAAATTGAGCCGTAGCTGGTTGATTGAGTCAGGGTTACCGCTGGATAAAGTGATGCAGATTAATCATTCCGGTGCTATTACTACCGTAGAGGCGATGATCAAAGCATTACAGACGGGAAATTACAGTGTGGTTTTAGGTTGGTTGACGGGCGAGATCACCTTAGAAGATCGTCAGCGGCTGCAAAAAGCGGCATTTGCTGGCAAGGCTTTGGGGCTGATTATGCGACCCGATCGGATCAATTCTGCCTCCTCCAGACCGTTTAATGGCTTAAAAATTCACTCTACTTTGTATCATTAAGTAAAAATAAGAAATTTCTCACGAGAAAATTCTGCAGCTGGCTCGTTAAGCCCCTGATTATGCTATGAGCCTGCGGGACAATGGTTTAGCGCCATTTTCCCCTCAGGTTTTACCTGTATAACCTGTCTGCAGATGTGTAAATTTGTGTACGAAAGCCTATTTTTTTGCTGACCGTCGTCACATCATACTTGTAAGTTTGCTGGTACGTTGTAGACTTTACGTCGCCAGGGTGCTCAATAATCTCCAGTTTTTGGATGAGTCACAATCGAGCTTTATAACCCGGCGAAGGATTAATCAAAGAGCTAATTAAAGCTCATTGCCTATTTGGATGATAACGAGGCGCAATAATGAAAAAGACAGCTATCGCAATTGCAGTGGCACTGGCTGGCTTCGCTACCGTAGCGCAGGCCGCTCCTAAAGATAACACCTGGTATACTGGTGCAAAACTGGGTTGGTCTCAGTACCATGACACTGGTTACTACGGTAACGGTTATGCAAACAATGACGGCCCAACTCACGAAAGCCAGCTTGGTGCAGGTGCTTTCGGTGGCTACCAGGCTAACCAATACCTGGGCTTCGAACTGGGTTATGACTGGCTGGGACGTATGCCTAACAAAGGCAACGTAACTAACGGCGCATTCAAAGCACAGGGCGTTCAGCTGGCTGCTAAACTGAGCTACCCAATCACTGACGATCTGGACGTGTACACGCGTCTGGGCGGCATGGTATGGCGTGCAGACTCTACTCAGCAGAACACCATTACTGGCAACCGCCAGAGCGACCACGACACCGGTGTTTCTCCACTGGCTGCCGTTGGTGTTGAATACGCACTGACTCAGAACTGGGCAACCCGTCTGGATTACCAGTGGGTTAACAACATCGGTGATGCACAGACCGTTGGTGCTCGTCCAGACAACGGCATGTTAGCACTGGGTGTTTCTTACCGTTTCGGTCAGGACGAAGCTGCTGCTCCAGCACCAGCTCCAGCGCCTGCTCCAGCGCCAGTTGTTGAAACCAAGCGTTTCACTCTGAAATCAGACGTTCTGTTCACCTTCAACAAAGCTTCCCTGAAGCCAGAAGGTCAGCAGGCTCTGGATCAGCTGTACACCCAACTGAGCTCACTGGATCCTAAAGATGGTTCTGTTGTTGTTCTGGGCTATACCGACCGTATCGGTTCTGACCAGTACAACCAGAAACTGTCCGAGAAACGTGCTCAGTCAGTAGTTGACTACCTCGTTTCTAAAGGCATCCCTTCTAACAAGATCTCTGCACGCGGTATGGGTGAATCTAACCCAGTTACCGGCAACACCTGTGACAGCGTGAAAGGCCGTAATGCCCTGATCGATTGCCTGGCACCGGATCGTCGCGTAGAAATCGAAGTTAAAGGCATCAAAGATGTTGTAACTCAGCCACAGGGCTAAGTTCTCTTTGATGAAAAAACCCCGCTTCGGCGGGGTTTTTTTTGGTCTTTATTTTGTCTGCCGGAACCGGCGGAAGGCGCTTTACGGAAGAAATTAATCCGGCTTACCGAGAATGGCCTGCAGATCTTGTTTCAAAGAAGACATCTGCGTGGCGTATTTTTCTTTACGTTCAGCATCTTCTATCAGCTGCACAATCGTTTCGGAAAGCGTGCTGTTACGACGTTGAGCCAGACCGGCCAGACGCTGCCAGACCAGATACTCCAGGTCGATAGATTTTTTGCGTGTGTGCTGATGTTCAGCATTAAAGTGACGCTTGCGACGGGCGCGAATGGTTTGTTTCATCCGGTTTTCGAGCGCCGGATTAATATGTTGAGCAATCCAGGTTAAGACATCAACCGGGCGATTCTCCATCGCCAGCAGTTCGTCCACTACCGCCTGAGCCGCACTGTATTCCAGATATCGGGTGATCGCTTCACCCTCCCGGTGTTTTTTCACCAGGTATTTCCATTTCCAACCGCTTTCAAGATTTTCCAGTTGCTGATATTTCATCGGAATCTCATGCTGATTTCGTGACGAGTTTAGAATAACAGCTTTTTTTAAGCATGCCGTAAAGAAAACGGGCTTGTTATCGCAATCTGCTGCTGAACATCGTTTGAAGTGTCACTCTACGGTGCTTAACAGGCTGAAATCTTGTATAATGCCGCTTTTACTCATTTCAGAAAAATACGATAACTTTGACCAACAACAGACTTGAATGGCGTGCCCTACAGCCCGATACAGAAAGCGTTCAGCCCCTCTTCCTGCAGGCGCCTGAAGACGACGCCAGCTGCTTTGATGCCGTGCAATCACGCCTGTTTAATGGCCTGAGTCTGCTGCTGCAAACGCCGGCAAAATTGCCGCTGATGCTGATTAAAACAGCTGAAAACGTCGAATATCAGGCTTTACTGCAAGATGTCCTTGATGGCCTCAGCGAAGATGATGAGGCGATGTTACAGGGAGGCCATTACCAGATTGACGGTATGTCGGTCACCTGGCGTGCTGCGGAAACGGAGCAGGATAACTTTGCCAGCACCGGTGGCATTCATCGTGCGGACTGGATTGAGGCAGAACAGCTTCTGGGCTGTGTACGCTGGTATAACAACCAGCTGACGCTTGAACCGGGACTGGTTCACCGGGCCAACGGTGGCACACTGATTTTGTCTCTGCGGACGTTAATTGCACAGCCTCTGCTGTGGCTTCGCATTCGACAAATTCTCACCACACAGCGCTTTGACTGGCACTCTCCTGACGAGACGCGCCCCTTACCGGTCGCTATCCCCTCCATGCCTTTGCAGTTTCGCCTGGTCCTGACCGGCGACCGTGACGTGCTGGCAGATTTCCAGGAGATGGAACCGGAGATGGCGGCCCTCTGCCTCTATGCGGAATTCGAAGAGAATATCCAGATTGTAGATGGCGAAGAGTTCAGCCTGTGGGTGAAATGGGTGTTGAACGTTGCCACGACTGAAGGCTATGGCCCGATTGCGGAAGACTTCTGGCCGGTGCTGATTCGCGAAGCCGTCCGCTACACGGGCGATCAGGATACGTTGCCGTTGGATCCCTCGTGGATCGCCCGACAACTGCTGGAAGCGGCGATGTACAGCCCGGATCAATCGGTCAATGGCGAGCAGTTGCAAACCGCACTGGAAACGCGTTCGTGGCGTGAGGGCTTCCTTGCCGAACGCGTGCGCGATGAGATCCTGCTCGATCAAATCCTGATTGAAACCGAAGGCACGATGGTCGGTCAGATCAACGCCCTGTCAGTGATCGAGTTCCCTGGGCATCCCCGTGCTTTTGGCGAACCTTCACGCATCAGCTGTGTCGTGCATGTCGGTGACGGTGAATTCACCGACGTTGAACGTAAGGCTGAATTAGGCGGCAATATTCATGCGAAAGGCATGATGATTATGCAGGCCTGGCTGATCTCTGAGCTGGAGCTTGAGCAGCAGCTGCCTTTCTCTGCCTCGATCGTATTTGAACAATCCTATTCAGAAGTGGACGGCGATAGCGCCTCTCTGGCGGAGCTTTGCGCGCTGATCAGCGCCCTCTCCGGTCAGCCACTGACCCAACAAATTGCCGTGACCGGTTCGGTCGATCAATTCGGTCGGGTGCAGCCTGTCGGCGGACTGAACGAAAAAATCGAAGGGTTTTTCCACATCTGTAATCAACGTACGCTGAACGGCACTCAGGGGATTATTATGCCTCTGGCAAACGTTCGCCACCTGTCATTACAGCAGGAAGTTGTTGATGCGGTTCGGGAAGGCAAATTCCATATCTGGGCGGTCAGCAGTGTGGAAGAAGCGTTGCCGATTTTGACCGGCGCAGAGTGGGATAAAGAAGAAGGTCCCTGCCTGCTCAGGTTGATTCAGGAGCGTATTGCTCAGATCAATCATCAGGATGGACGTCATCGTCCGTGGCCGTTGCGCTGGTTAAACTGGTTCAACCACAGCTGATCGGACTTGTTCAGCTTACAGCTGTAAGCTAGACTTCGTGACTCATTAAAATAAGGCATATTGAGAACATGGTAGATAAACGCGACTCCTATACAAAAGAAGACCTGATTGCCTCTGGTCGTGGTGAGCTGTTCGGCGCTGAAGGCCCACCGTTACCGTCTGGCAATATGTTGATGATGGACCGCGTGGTCAAAATGACTGAGGATGGCGGTAACTACGGGAAAGGTTTCGTTGAAGCCGAGCTGGATATCAATCCGGACCTGTGGTTCTTTGGCTGTCACTTTATTGGCGACCCGGTAATGCCTGGTTGTCTCGGTCTGGATGCCATGTGGCAGCTGGTTGGTTTCTACCTCGGCTGGTTAGGCGCCGAAGGTAAAGGTCGTGCTCTGGGTGTGGGTGAAGTTAAATTCACTGGCCAGGTACTGCCAACCGCGAAAAAAGTTTCTTACCGCATTCACTTCAAGCGTGTGATCAATCGCAAGCTGGTGATGGGTGTGGCAGACGGTGAAGTGCTGGTCGACGGTAACGTGATTTACACCGCGACAGATTTGAAAGTGGGTCTGTTTAAAGACACGACTGCTTTTTAATCCAGAGTACTAAAACGGAAACCTCCGCTTCGGCGGAGGTTCTTTTCCTTACTACATTGAACAGTCAGATTACGCAGTAACCGTCCTGTCCTCCATGGCTTGTCGCCAACCTCCCAACCAGTGAGATTTCGCATCTATCAATTGATAGGGACACATCTCTTTCGAGCGTCCGGTAATACCGGCCTGATAACCTCGTGAATGTGCCCGTTCTAGCCGATCTCGTTTCTGTCTCTTCATCATGCCTGTAATCCCCTCTTCAGGTCAGGTGGAATCTGGTGGAAAGAAAACAGTGGTCGCTTTCTGCGTAACCACTCATAAGTTCTACCGCCAACTGGTCCAAAGATCAATGCGCAAATTTCACGCCAATGTCATCATTTTGAGACAAACCAGGGCCATTCCTGGCCCCGAATCAGCGCACGAATTGCTAATAAGCCGCTGTAATCCAAAAAAAAAGCCCCTGACTGCGGAAAATCTTAATTTTCGACAATCAAGGGCTTAGCTTTAAAGATTAAATTTTGTTAATTAATGCCACGGATCGCATTTGCGATTTCGCCCGCTTCCTGCTGCCATCCTTTAGCCAGCGTTCTTACTAACGCATCGTAACCATCTTCCGTTTGCGGCAGCGTCAGGGCAAAAGAACGCTTAATGATCTGGCCCTGATGCTCAAGAACCCAGTCACCGCTAATCACCGCATGGCCATCGTAGCGGCCCTGGAAGCCCGTGACGTTGACGTTAAGCGTATCCTGCTGTCGCCCTAACTGGCTGGAAGAAACCAGCCAGCCTGGCAGTGCTTCGCCCAGATTAACCACCAGCGTCTGTTGCAGCTGTTGGTCCAGCGGACTGGCCCACAGATTGTTCGCGGCAATGACATATTTCACATCGCTGCTCTGATAGACCAGGCCGTTTCCGGCCAGATAATCTGGCACAGAAACATGCTGAACAAACACCGCCGGACGTGTGGCATCCGCTGGACGGGTTGTCGAGGTCGCTTTACCGCCCGCAGGCAGCTGATAGTAGGTGGTTTCTGGCGTGCTGCTACAGGCAGACAGCATCAGAGCCAAGGCTACGGGGATCCATTTCATCATTATTTCGCCCTCTTAGGCTGCGGGTCCTGGCCAGGTTTAGCTTCAAACACCAGGGCGTTACTCTTACTGTTCAAGGTCTTCAATACCGGTTGCAGCTCACGCATCACCTGATCCAGTCGCTGCATATCTCCCACCATGCGGGTATAAGCCGGCGATCCTGGCTGGAAGCCTTTCATGCTGGTGTTCAGTTCACGCAGCGTTTTCTGCATATCGGCCGGCAGATCCTTCATCGACTGGCTTGAGGTAATCTGGTTAATGTTATCCAGCGTCTTCTGCAGTTCCTGAATGGTTTTCTGGCTCTGTTTCAGGGTACTGGTGGCCTGATTCAGCAGCGGATTCAGCGGCAGATTGTTAACCTTATCCAGCGCATCCATCAGTTTCTGCTGGATTTGCGCCAGTCCACCACTCACCGTTGGGATCAGCTCATAGCCAGACAGGGTGCGTGGACCGGTGAACGGCTTGGCATTCTTGTAGAAATCGAGGTCGATATACAGTGAACCCGTTAACAGGTTCGCCGATTTCAGCGAGGCGCGCAGTCCATTGTTGATACCGTCTTTCAGATGCTGTTCGATATTGAAGTCTTTACCCAACATACTCTGGAAACGGTCCGGCTCGATGCGGATCAAGACCGGGATGCGGTAATCGGTATCCAGCTGTTGTGCAAGCACCGTGGATTTAAATGGCACTTCTGCCACCGTACCCAGACGAATGCCACGGAACTCAATTGGCGCGCCAGGTTGCAGGCCACGGATCGAATCGGTGAAGAACATCAGGAAATCTTTGTGGGCGGTATACAGGGAATCCTGAATACTGCGCTGATCGTCGAACAGTTTATATTCCGACTGATTCTGTGCGACCTGTCCCAGTTCCCAGCCGTCCGGCACGTCGAAGCTGACACCCCCGCTAAACAGGGTAGTCAGTGACCCCATTTCCACACGCATACCCGATGCTGACATCTCCACCGCTATGCCACTGTCTTTCCAGAAGCGCACGTTGGTGGTGATCAGACGGTCGTACGGCGCGGCGATAAACAGCTGATAGGTCATCATGCGTTTATCGGCATCAAAGTGGCTGGTTTCAACTGAGCCAACCCGGTAGCCACGGAATAGCACCGGATCGCCTGGATTGAGCTGCCCGGCTTTGGCACTGTCGAGGGTGATACGAATGCCTTTGGCATCTGGCGGAGCAAGCGGCGGAGAATCCAGCAGATCATACCGCTCTTTTTTATCGCCCTTCACGCCCGGCTGTAATTCGATATAGGCCCCGGAAAGCAAGGTGCCCAGCCCGGTAACGCCCTCACGTCCAATTGCCGGTTTTACCACCCAGAAAGCACTGTCGTTTTTTAACAGTTTTTCCATGCCGGAATTCAGACGGGCAGTAATTTCCACATGATGAAGGTCGTCAGTTAAGACGGCACTCTCCACCACGCCGACATCCACGCTGCGACTTTTGATCGCCGTTTTGCCGCCTTCAATGCCCTCGGCATTGGTGGTGATCAGGGTGACCAGAGGGCCCTGGTGGCTGAAGTGATAAAACAGGATCCATGCACCAATTAATACGGTGACAATGGGAATGATCCATACCGGTGACCAGCGTTTGATTTGATCAACCGTCGCCACGCCGTGATTATTTTCCTTCAATGCTTGGCTCCTCAAGACTTTTTTCACGTACACGATCCCAGGTCAAACGAGGGTCAAAGGTCATGGCTGCAAACATGGTCAGAATAACAACCATGGCAAACAGCAAGGCCCCCGTCGCGGGATAAATACTCATCAACTGCCCCATTCGCACCAGCGCTGAGAGAACAGCAATCACAAACACGTCAATCATCGACCAGCGTCCGACAAACTCAACCACTTCATAAATCTTGTGCATCCGCTCACTGTCATGGTGGGTTGCACCTTTACTGTTGGCATCCCAGCACAGCCAACCGATGGCGATCATTTTCAGCGAAGGCACCATGATGCTGGCAATAAAAATAACCAGCGCTACCGGGAACGACCCTTCGCTCCACAGCAACACCACACCGGCCATAATGGTCGAGGTGATTTTGGTGCCCAGCGCCTGGGTGATCATAATTGGCATCAAATTAGCCGGGATATAGAGCAACATTGAGGTCACCAGCAACGCCATTGTCCATTGCAGACTGTTCTTACGACGGGCGTGCCCGCCTTTCCCACAACGGGTGCAGGTATACTGATCGACCGGGAGAATAGCGGTGCAGCAACGGCAGGAACGTAGCCCCTGATGAATGCCGCTGATTGCAGGGATCGGTTTGGCGGGAATTTCTGGCATCGGCTCAATGCGGTTCCATAACCAGCGGCGATCGACACATTGAAACGCCCTGAGCTGTAACACACAAAACAGGCACCAGGGAATAAAACTGGCTCCGACGCCGATATTGCCATAGGCCATCAACTTAACGAAGCTGACCAATACGCCTGCCAGAAAAATCTCTGACATGCCCCAGGTCTTGATCTGAAACAGCATGCGAGACATGCCTTTCTTCAGCGGCAGCGACAAACGGACTGGGTTGACCAGCAGCAGAATAATCACCATACAAACGGCAGGGACCGCCTGTACAAATACTATAAACAGCGTGGCCAGGCTGTTGTAATCCTCAGATACCATCACCTGAGGAATACGCAACAGGGTTATTTCGCTGCTCAGTCCCGCTACGTGCATATTGACGAACGGGAACAGGTTAGCCAGAACCAGCATAAACAGTGCCGCCAGCGCATAACCGGTAGGCCGCTTTTGCGGCTCTACCCAGTTGGCCGTCAGCGTGGTTTCGCAACGCGGGCAGCTGGCTTTGCTACCCGGTTTCAGTTCCGGCAGTTGTGTCATCAGGTCACACTGCGGGCAGAGCATCCATTGATCAGCGTGGTGCGATGAACACATAAACGACCTCTTGCTTAAGCATCAGCCGTTTTTCAACGACTCCAGATATTCCCAGCGTTCGAACGCCACTTCCAGTTCCTGTTCGGCTACGGCAAGCGCATCCAGCACGGGCTGAGTCACATCATGAGGCTGACTGAAGAAATCACCGTCGGCCACTTTGGCCTGCAATGTTTCCAGTTGGCTTTCAAGCGTTTCCATTTTTTGTGGCAGCTGTTCAAGTTCACGCTGCAAGTTATAGCTTAGCTTATTCGCAGCACGTTTTTCTGGCTCTGCTTTCGCATTTTCCTGGCGCGCAGCAGGCGCGGGTTTGCTCAACGAACGCGTCTGCTTATAGGCCGCACGCTGGCGCTGAGCATCATGATAGCCACCGACAAAGGCGCCAATCTCACCGTTACCTTCAAAGATCCAGCACTCCGTCACAGTATTATCGACAAACTGACGATCGTGGCTGACCAGCAATACGGTGCCCTGATAACCATCCACCAGCTCTTCCAACAGCTCCAGCGTTTCCACATCGAGGTCGTTGGTCGGTTCATCGAGGATCAGCAGGTTGCTTGGCTTGAGGAACAGACGGGCCAGCAACAGACGGTTACGCTCACCGCCTGACAAGGCACGCACCGGCGTCATCGCACGCTTAGGGTGGAACAGGAACTCCTGCAGGTAACCGAGTACATGACGCGGCTTACCGTTCACCATCACTTCCTGCTTACCTTCCGCCAGGTTGTCCATTACCGTGCGGTCAGGATCGAGATCGGCACGGTGCTGGTCAAAATAGGCCACTTCTAATTTCGTCCCGATATGCACGCGACCACTGCTGGCTTTCAACTCATCCAGCATCAGTCGCAGCAGCGTGGTTTTACCACAACCGTTGGAGCCAATCAGGGCAATTTTATCGCCACGCTGAACCTGGGCGCTGAAGTCACGCACCAGCTGTTTGCCGTCAACGCTGTAGTGAAGATTTTCCATCTCGAAGACAATTTTGCCTGAGCGCGACGCTTCTTCCACCTGCATATTGGCTTTGCCCATCACTTCACGGCGTTCTGAACGCTCGTTACGCAACGCTTTTAATGCACGAACACGGCCTTCATTACGCGTACGGCGCGCTTTAATGCCCTGACGGATCCACACTTCTTCCTGAGCCAGTTTGCGGTCGAATTCAGCGTTCTGCATCTCTTCCACGCGCAGCGCTTCTTCTTTGCTGGTCAGATACAGGTCGTAATCGCCAGGCCAGGAAACTAACTTGCCGCGATCCAGATCGACAATGCGGGTGGCCATATTGCGGATAAAGGAACGGTCGTGGGAAATAAAGATAATGCTGCCCTGGAAGGTTTTCAGGAACCCTTCCAGCCAGTCAATGGTTTCGATATCCAGGTGGTTGGTGGGCTCATCGAGCATCAACACCCGTGGATTGCTGACCAGTGCACGTCCCAGCGCGGCTTTACGCAGCCAGCCGCCCGACAACGAGGACAGCGGCACATCAGCATCCAGGCCAATCTGCTTCAACACATCGTGAATACGGGTTTCCAGCTGCCACAGATTCTGGTGATCCAGAATAGTTTGCAGACGTCCCATTTCATTAAGGTTTTTATCGCTCGGATCGGTCATCACCAGATGAGAAATCGCGTGATACGCCTTCAGGTATTCCGCCTGCTCGTTGACGCCTTCAGCCACGAAGTCATAAACCGATCCTTCCACGTTACGCGGCGGATCCTGTTGCAGACGTGACACGACCAGGTCCTGTTCATAGATGATGCGACCATCATCCAGCGCCTGCTCGCGGTTAATAATCTTCATCAGTGTGGATTTACCCGCACCGTTACGACCTACCAGACAGACCCGCTCATTCTCTTCAATGTGCAGTTCGGTGTTATCCAACAACGGGGCATCACTGAAAGAGAGATACGCACCATGAATACTGATTAATGACATAAAAGCTTATTCCTTACCGGCGTGAGTGATCAGCCAGCAGTTATGTATTTGACGATTGCGGGCAAAATCCTGCGACTGGGTTTTGGCGGTGATATCCTGTGCAACAAGATTCAGCTCTGCCAGACCGTCGTGGTCCATTTTGAAACCGCGTTTATTGTTAGAGAACATAATGGTGCCGCCTTTGCGCAGCAGCCTTTTCAAATCTTTCATCAGCGTCAGATGATCGCGCTGGATCTCAAAGCTCTCTTCCATCCGCTTCGAGTTAGAGAACGTTGGCGGATCGATAAAGATCAGGTCGAACTGCTCGCTCGACTCGCTCAGCCAGCCCAGGCAGTCAGCCTGCATCAGACGGTGCTGGCGGCCGGTTAAGCCATTCAGTCGCAGGTTACGCTCTGCCCACTCCAGATAGGTACGCGACATATCTACGGTGGTGGTGCTGCGCGCGCCGCCCAGACCGGCATGCACACTGGCCGTACCGGTGTAGGCAAACAGGTTCAGGAAGTCTTTATCCTTACTCATTTTGCCGAGCATTTTGCGGGCAATACGGTGATCGAGGAACAGTCCGGTATCCAGATAGTCGGTCAGATTGACCCACATTTTGGCATTGAATTCGCTGACTTCGAAGAAATCGCCCTTCTCGTCCATCTTCTGGTACTGACTTTTGCCTTTCTGCCGCTCGCGGGTTTTCAGCACCAGCTTATCAGAAGGCAGTTCCAGTACGTGCAGCGTGGCCGAAATAACATCGAACAGACGCTGTCGGGCTTTGGCAGGCTCCACGGTTTTTGGTGCCGCATATTCCTGTACCACCACCCAGTCGCCGTAACGATCGACGGCCACGTTGTAATCCGGCAGATCGGCATCATAAATGCGGTAGCATTCAATCCCTTCCTGGCGTGCCCACTTCTCCAGCTTCTTAATGTTCTTGCGCAGACGGTTGGCATAATCCTCAGCAACCTGACCACCGGCCGCAGCGGAAGGGTTGACCGCCAGCTGATAGTTTTTCTGTACGCAGTCCAGTGGACCGTTTTTCGCTTTGAACTGACGGTCGGCACGCAGTTGCAGACAGCTCAGCAGTTCCGGAGAAGCGCTGAACAACGACAGATTCCAGCCGCCGAAGTGGCTTTTCATCAGGCGCCCCAACTGGCTGTGCAGGGCGATCAGCGCGGGTTCGCTATCCATACGCTCACCGTAAGGCGGGTTGCTCACCACGGTTCCGGTTGGCCCTTCAGGCAGCGGATTGGTCAGTTTCAACACTTCCTGCACGGTAAAGCTGATGATGTCAGCCATCCCTGCGCGACGGGCATTGGCAATCGCCCGTTCAACTACGCGAGAATCATTGTCATAGCCATAAAAACGCGAGGTGGTTTCCTGAACGCCACGTTTAGCACGAACCTGTGCCTCGGTGGTCACTTCCTGCCACAACGCATCATTGAATTTAGACCAGCCGCTGAAGCCCCAATGTGGACGATGCAGTCCCGGTGCGCGATCGCTGGCGATCATTGCCGCTTCAATCAACAGGGTTCCCGATCCACACATCGGATCGATCAGCGGTGTTCCCACCTCCCAGCCGGAGCGCAGCACAATCGCCGCGGCCAGGTTCTCTTTTAACGGAGCCTGACCGGTCTGCTGGCGATAGCCGCGCTGATGCAGGCCTTCACCACTCAGATCCAGCGCAATGCTGGCAGTATCTTTATTCAGCCAGACGTTAACGCGGATATCGGGCTGCTCGCGATCGACGTCCGGACGGGCAAACCCTTTACGGGTAAAGCTGTCGACAATCGCATCTTTAACTTTCAGCGCGCCATACTGGCTGTTACGGATAACCTCGTTCAGACCGCTGAAATGCACCGCAAAGGTTTTATCACTGCCGAACATCGCCGGCCAGTCGATAGCCTGCACACCCAGATAAAGGTCGAGGTCACTGTAAACGCCGCATTCGGTCAGCGGCAGCAGGATGCGCGACGCCAGACGGCTCCACATCAAACTTTGGTACATCAGACGATCGTCACCCTGATAATGTACGCCGCCCTGGACGATCTGGCAGGCCTCAGCCCCCATCGCTTCCAGTTCACTTTTTAATAGCTCTTCGAGCCCACGCGCCGTACTGGCAAACAGAGAATTCATAGTGTCACTTATCGTCGTCAGAAAATTGCTGCGCATTATAGCTAATCGCAGGCACATGTCATAAAGTTAGCTTCTTTTCCTCAGGTACCCCGCCGCTTTTCTTGCCTGAAGACGCTTTTTTCCGCTTTATTTGCCTGGAGGGCACCATGATTAGCCTGTCTCGTCTGTTCATTCATCCGGTGAAGTCGTTGCGAGGGACCCAGGTTTCTCATGCACAGGCACTGGAGAGTGGGCTGGCCTTTGACCGTGTATTTATGATCACGGACGAGGATGGCACCTTTATTACTGCCCGCCAGTATCCGGAGATGGTGCTTTTCACGCCCGCGTTGATCCCTGAAGGTCTCTTTCTTTCTGCGCCTGATGGTACCAGCGCGACGGTTCGGCTCGCTGACTTCTCCAGTGAACTTGCACCGACCGAAGTCTGGGGCAATGTTTTCACCTCACTCACCGCGCCAGCCGCCATTAACCAGTGGCTCAGCAGCTTCTTCCCCCGCCCGGTGCAATTACGCTGGGTGGGTCCGCAGATGTCCCGCCGGGTTAAACGCTTTGAGCAGGTGCCATTAGGCTTTGCCGACGGTTTTCCGTTCCTGCTAATAAATGAAGCGTCTTTGCAGGATTTGCGTCAGCGCTGTCCGGCAGGGATCAAACTGGAGCAGTTTCGACCAAACCTGGTGATCACCGGTGCCAGTGCCTGGGCAGAAGACAGCTGGTCAACGGTGCGGATTGGTGAGGTACTGTTCGATGTGCCGAAACCTTGCAGCCGCTGCGTACTGACCACGGTTAGCCCTGAGAAAGGCCGTAAACACCCCAGCGGTGAACCTTTAGCCACGCTGCAAAAGTTCCGCACCGCCACTGACGGCAGTGGAGACATCGATTTTGGCCTTAACCTGATTGCCAGAAACAGCGGCATTATGCGGGTCGGTGACGAGCTTCAGGTCGTCGCCAGCAAGCCACCGCGACCTTACGGCGCAGGCCAGGTCGTGGAATCGCTGGAGGTGGCCAGTGGCAACGCCCAAAGCGTGACCATCAGCTGGCAGGGGGAAACCTTTCAGGGAAACAATCAGCAGGTGCTGCTGGAACAGTTGGAAATGCAGGGATTCCGCATTCCCTACTCGTGCCGGGCCGGGATTTGTGGCAGTTGCCATTTGAATCTGGTATCAGGAGAAGTCAGCCAGATGAAAAAAGGGGCCGTGCGTGATAACGGCAGGATCCTCAGCTGCAGCTGCATTCCCGCCAGCGACCTGGTCCTGACGCAATAATCTTAAACAGCCCTGGCGAAAGTAAGAGACTCAGACTGCCGGGGCTGAAGACGATCGTTCATCACCTTAATCGCATCACCCAATACCATTCCGCGCCCGGCCAGTGTCAGTTGCGGTTGAGCCAGCAGACAGAGTGCCGCATTTTCTCCGCTTTCTACCACCAGCAAATGTGCCTGTTCACCGTTTTCACACAGTTGAACGCTCACCAACTCACCTTCTTCTGGAACCCAGCCACTGTGGCGATGGGTCTCAAAGTGCCAGCTTTTCGGCATTAACGGCTTAAGGAAACGGCTGGCGACCAGCGCATTCAGCACCAGCTCTGCACGCTGGTCCACATTCAATTCGCAGCGGCGACAGTTCTCTTCAAAGCTGAAGAACAGCGCAGCATCATCGACACAAAACCCAGAAGTATCAAAAGCATCCGGCGTCAGCATCTTACGAGGGAAGCGCGAACGGAACAGCATTCCGTCAGCCAGATCCAGCATCATGCGATCGTGTTCTGCATCGAAAAACCAGCGCCAGCTGTCGTCAGGTTTAATTCTCATGATGGGTCCTGTAGTCATAAAATTGGCCGCTATTTACTGGACGAACGGTGGATTTGAAAAGATATGTCAATCCAGCCGCGAGCCAAAATAGTCTGAATAATGTTTAAACAGGATAAAATATAAACGAGCCAGCGGCGAAAATAAAGCCCCTGGCCGGTTTAGCTAAGAATTAGCTTAGATGTGGGTCACAATTTCTTTTATCAGCGGTGGGCCTTTGTAAATAAAGCCGGAATATATTTGGATCAGCGAAGCACCCGCCGCCATTTTTTCGCGCGCTGAAACCAGCGAATCAATCCCGCC
Organism: Erwinia sp. QL-Z3; assembly: GCF_004551645.1. Lineage (NCBI taxonomy): Bacteria > Pseudomonadati > Pseudomonadota > Gammaproteobacteria > Enterobacterales > Erwiniaceae > Erwinia > Erwinia sp. QL-Z3. The sequence continues at coordinate 3,096,697 of NZ_CP037950.1, read as the reverse complement.
CACGCCAATAATAGGCAGTTTGCCCTGCAGTTCCTGCGACAGCCGGCGAATAATTTCTGTACTGCGTAATTGCACCGGACGTCCGCTTAATCCACCCGCTTCCCCCGCGTGCTTCAGGCCAGCGACCAGTGAACGATCGAGGGTGGTATTCGTGGCAATCACGCCATCAATATTATGACGGACCAGGCTGTCGGCAATTTGGATCAACTCTTCTTCAGAAAGATCCGGCGCGATCTTCACCGCCACAGGAACATATTTGTGATGAATCATTTCTAGATCTTTCTGTTTCTGTTTCACCGCGATCAAAAGATCGTCCAGCGCTTCACCGTATTGCAGCGTGCGTAATCCTGGGGTGTTTGGTGAGGAGATATTTACCGTGATGTAACCCGCATAAGGATAGATCTTATCCATGCAGATTAAATAATCGTCTTTGCCGTTCTCGACCGACGTATCTTTATTCTTACCAATATTGATCCCGAGCACGCCATCGAAATGCGACTTTTTGACGTTCTCCACCAGGTTATCCACGCCGTGATTATTGAAGCCCATGCGGTTGATAATCCCTTCGGCTTCCAATACGCGGAACATTCTTGGCTTGTCGTTGCCGTCCTGCGCTCTTGGCGTCACGGTGCCGATTTCGATCGATCCAAAGCCCAATGCACTAAAGGCATCGATACACTCACCGTTTTTATCCAGTCCTGCGGCAAGGCCCAAAGGATTCTTAAAGGTCAGCCCCATGCAGTTAACCGGCTTGAAAGGCAGCGACTGGCGAACCAGGTGCAGTAAAGGTGTTCCGGTGACCCGGTGCAGCTGGCGGAGTGTCAGTTCATGGGCACGCTCGGCATCAAGCTGGAAAAGGGCCTTGCGGACAAAGGGATAATACATGGTCGCTCCTGAATGCCCGAGACTCTCGAGCGGGATAGGACAAACAGTTGATATCGTCTGGCGATACTAACCCGAAATACTGCGTTTAACCGTCACGGTTGCGGCTTCTCTCCTTTTTATACTGTGGATCCGATGAGAGAGGTGATAACAGCCAGTGGGCGCAGTGACGCTGCAGGTGCGGGGCAAAATGGTAAGGTTCTTTGTCAGGAAAGTAAAACGATAGTGCCAGCTAAACCGCTCATTCCGCTTTTATATCCGCTAATCAACTTATCTATGCCAGATAAATCATTTAAGCCTCTCCTGCCCGTCTGTCAGGATAGTTCCATCGGTTCCAGAATAAGTCAGTTCAATAACTTTTAGTTATAAGGAGAGGTTATGCGCGTTATTACTCTGGCGGGAAGTCCTCGCTATCCATCTCGTTCCACTGCCCTGTTAACCGTTTGCCAGCGCCTGCTTGAACAGCGCGGCGTAGAGGTTATTCCGTGGAATTTGCATAACTTCGTGCCTGAAGACCTGCTATATGCCCGCTTTGATTCACCCGCGCTGTTGGCCTTAAAGGAAGATCTGGAGCAGGCCGATGGGGTAATTGTTGCCACACCTGTTTATAAAGCGTCGTTTTCGGGTGCCCTGAAAACGCTGCTCGACCTGCTGCCTGAGCGCGCGCTTGAGCACAAAGTCGTGCTGCCGCTGGCCACTGGCGGCACCGTTGCGCATATGCTGGCGGTGGATTACGCCCTCAAGCCCGTGCTGAATGCGCTGAAAGCGCAGGAAGTGCTGCATGGCGTGTTCGCGGATGATTCGCAAATTACCCATTACGATCGTCAGCCGGAACTCTCGCCGGTGCTGCGCGACCGCATCAACGAATCCATCGACACCTTCTGGTCTGCGCTGGCTCGTCGCCACCGACCGCTGGCCGTCGCCGTTTAAGGAGCCGCTGATGACATTATTTGCAAGGATCCTCTCCGCACTGACCTTAACCAGCGTGCTGGCCAGTACTGCTTTCGCGGCAGAAACAGAGGCGCCGAAAACCTTTCGCATAGGCTATCAGAAAGGATCGGTGAGCATGGTGTTAGCCAAATCTCATCACCTGCTTGAAGAGCGTTTTCCCAACACCAAAATCAAATGGGTCGAGTTCCCGGCCGGTCCGCAAATGCTTGAAGCGTTAAACGTTAACAGCATTGATTTGGGCAGCACCGGCGATATCCCACCGATTTTTGCTCAGGCAGCCGGCGCAGACTTGCTGTATGTCGGCGCAGAACCGCCGAAACCGAAAGCCGAAGTGATTCTGGTGGCGAAAAACAGCCCCTATAAAACCGTTGCCGATCTGAAGGGACATAAGGTCGCTTTCCAGAAAGGATCCAGCTCGCACAACCTGTTGCTGCGCGCACTGGAAAAAGCCGGATTGAAGTTCAGCGATATCCAGCCCGCTTATCTGACCCCAGCCGATGCCCGCGCGGCGTTCCAGCAGGGTGATGTGGATGCCTGGGCGATTTGGGACCCGTACTATTCTGCGGCCTTGCTGCAGGGCGGCGTCAGAGTGCTGACCGATGGCAGCCAACTGAATCAAACCGGGTCGTTCTATCTGGCAACGCGTCCCTTCACTCAGGCAAACGGGGCCTTTATCACCCAGGTGCTGGCGACCTTCAGCCAGGCCGATGCGCTGACCCTCAGCGATCGTGAGCAGAGTATCGATCTGCTGGCGCAGGCGATGGGTCTGCCTAAGCCGGTGATTGCCAGCTATCTGGATCACCGTCCACCAACCTCTATCGGCCCGGTCAGTGACAAAACGGCCAACGCCCAGCAACAAACTGCCGACCTGTTCTATGCCAGCCATTTAATGCCGGTAAAAGTCGAGATTGCCGACCGTATCTGGCACGCCAGCAGCGCTAATTAATAAGGAATCCCAACATGAGCCTTTCCGTTTTCTGGTTTTTACCGACCCACGGTGATGGTCACTATTTAGGTACTTCAGAAGGTGCGCGCCCGGTTGATCATGGTTACCTGCAGCAGATCGCTCAGGCAGCGGATCGTCTGGGTTTCGGTGGTGTGCTGATCCCGACCGGTCGTTCCTGCGAGGATGCCTGGCTGGTTGCCGCATCCCTGATCCCGGTGACCCAGCGTTTACGCTTCCTGGTGGCGCTGCGTCCTGGGGTGATTTCCCCAACTCAGGCGGCCCGTCAGGCTGCGACCTTAGATCGGCTGTCAAATGGCCGCGCCCTGTTCAACCTGGTCACCGGTGGTGATGCTGAAGAGTTAGCCGGTGACGGTGTATTCCTCGACCATAAAGAACGCTACGAAGAATCCGCCGAATTCACCCGCGTCTGGCGCCGGGTGCTGGAGGGAGAAACCGTCGATTACGAAGGCAAGCACGTTCACGTCCGTGGCGCGCGTTTGATGTTTAAACCGGTACAGCAGCCGCGTCCGCCTTTATGGTTTGGCGGCTCTTCTGAGCCTGCACAGGATTTGGCGGCAGAACAGGTGGATGTCTATCTGACGTGGGGCGAACCGCCGGCGCAGGTCAAAGAGAAAATCGCTCAGGTGCAGGCGAAAGCCGCCGCACAGGGTCGCAAAGTGAAGTTTGGTATTCGTCTGCATGTGATTGTGCGTGAAACCAATGAAGAAGCCTGGCAGGCGGCCGATCGTCTGATCTCCCACCTCGATGACGCCACCATTGCAAAAGCGCAGGCGGCGCTGGCTAAAACCGATTCGGTCGGCCAGCAGCGGATGCGCGCGTTACACAGCGGCAGCCGCGATAAGCTGGAAATTAGCCCAAATCTTTGGGCTGGCGTCGGCCTGGTTCGTGGCGGCGCGGGGACAGCACTGGTTGGGGACGGCGAAACCGTGGCGGCCAGAATGCAGGAATATGCCGACCTGGGCATTGAAACCTTTATTCTTTCCGGCTATCCGCACCTTGAGGAAGCCTACCGCGTCGGCGAGTTGCTGTTCCCTCATCTGGATCTGGCGGTACCGGAAATCCCGAAACCGGCTGCAGTCGCGGCACACGGTGAAGCCGTTGCCCACGATTTTGCCCCACAGAAAGTGTCACAGAGCTAGAGGTGAAGATGAAAAAGCCGCTTTCGCGCATTGGAAATAGCCTGGTTCCCTGGGCCCTTCCCGCTCTGCTAATCGTTGTCTGGCAGATTGCTTCCCAGACCGGCTGGCTTTCAACCCGAATTCTGCCGTCGCCCGAAGCGATTGTCGTCACCTTCTGGAAGCTTTCGGTTAGCGGCGAACTGCTGCAAAACCTGGCGATCAGCAGCTGGCGTGCCGCTATCGGTTTTGGCATCGGCGGCTCGATTGGCCTGGTGCTGGGTCTGATCACCGGTATGTCACGCCTTGGCGAAAGACTGCTGGATACTTCCGTACAGATGTTGCGTAACGTTCCGCATCTGGCGCTGATCCCGCTGGTGATCCTGTGGTTCGGTATTGATGAATCGGCCAAAATCTTCCTGGTGGCGCTGGGCACCATGTTCCCGATTTACCTGAACACCTATCACGGCATCCGCAATATCGACCGTGGACTGGTCGAGATGGCCCGCAGTTATGGCCTGTCCGGCTGGAGTCTGTTTATTCAGGTGGTATTGCCTGGCGCCCTGCCCTCAATCATGGTTGGAGTGCGTTTTGCGCTGGGCCTGATGTGGCTGACGCTGATTGTGGCCGAAACCATTTCCGCCAGTTCAGGCATCGGTTACCTGGCGATGAATGCCCGAGAGTTTTTACAAACCGATGTGGTCGTGGTAGCGATCATTCTTTATGCCCTGCTCGGTAAACTGGCCGATGTCAGCGCGCAGTTACTGGAACGCGTCTGGTTGCGCTGGCATCCGGCTTATCAACTGAAAGAGGATAACGCATGAGCGAATTAACCGCGTCTCCGGCTCGCCTGAATGCCGGTACACCGCTGGTCATCAACGGTGTCAGCAAGCAGTACAAAGGCCGGACGGTATTAAACAATATCGATCTGCATATCCCTTCCGGTCAGTTTGTCGCGGTGGTCGGACGCAGCGGTTGCGGTAAAAGTACGCTGCTGCGTCTGCTTGCCGGTCTGGAGAAAACCTCGTCAGGCGCGCTGCTGGCCGGTAATGCGCCGCTCAGTGAAGCCAGCGACGACACCCGTTTGATGTTTCAGGATGCACGCCTGCTGCCGTGGAAAAGCGTGATTGATAATGTCGGATTGGGGTTGAAAGGGAAAAGCTGGAAAGCCGCCGCGCTGGAAGCGTTGGAAGCCGTAGGTCTGGCCGATCGGGCAAAAGAGTGGCCTGCTGCCCTCTCCGGAGGCCAGAAGCAGCGTGTCGCCCTGGCTCGCGCACTGATCCATCGTCCGGGTTTACTGCTGCTGGATGAACCGCTGGGTGCGCTGGATGCGTTAACCCGCATCGAAATGCAGGATCTGATTGAATCACTGTGGCAGAAGCACAACTTTACCGTGCTGCTGGTCACGCATGACGTTAGCGAAGCCGTGGCGATGGCCGACCGGGTTCTGTTGATTGAAGAGGGAAATATCGGACTGGACCTGCAGGTTGATTTGCCGCGCCCAAGACGTAAGGGCTCAGTGCGCCTGGCCGAGCTGGAAGCGGAAGTGCTGGATCGGGTGATGAAACGCACGCCGGTCGAAAGCGAAAAGCGCTACGCACAACGTTAAAAAAAAGGGGCGAACTTCGCCCCTTAGCTTTCTCTTTAGCCTGCTCAGGCGCTCAGGGCTTTACTGATTTTCTCGTAAAGGTCACCTGAAAGTTTATCCAGCCCTTTCAACTGCTCCAGCGCGTTACGCATCAACGCCTGACGACCGGCATCGTAACGCTTAAGGCGAATCAATGGCTCGATCATCCGCGCGGCAACCTGTGGGTTACGCGTGTTCAGATCGGTGAGGATTTCCGTCAGGAACTGATAGCCGCTGCCGTTTGCCGCGTGGAACGCCGATGGGTTTGCCGAGGCAAAGGCGCCAATCAACGAACGGATTCGGTTTGGATTGCTCAGGGTAAATGAGCGGTGGTTTAACAACGCACGCACGCGGTTTAACACATCCGGTGCCGGACTGGTGGCCTGCAAGGCAAACCATTTATCCATCACCAGACCATCCTGATGCCAGCGCTCGTCAAACGCCACCAGCAGCGCTTCGCGACACGGCAACTGAGCCGCCACCGAGGCCGCCATCGCCGCCAGCGAGTCGGTCATGTTATTGGCGTGGCTAAACTGTGCGTTAACCAGCTTGTCAGCCAGCTCGACGTCGCCAAAGGCCAGATACCCCAGGCAGACATTTTTCAGCGAGCGTTTGCCAATTTCGGCATGTTCAATGCGGTATTCGTCGCTTTGATTGGCGTTATAAACCGCCAGCCACTCATCTGCCAACTCGGTTGCCAGCAGGCGCACCAGCGATTCACGCACGTCAGAAATTGCCTGCGGGTCGATAGTTTCAAACAGCTCGGCAATTTCATTTTCACTCGGCAGCGTCAGGATCAACGCCATCAGCGCCGGATCGCTGTTCTCTTCCAGCAGCACCGCGCGGAAAGCATCAGCCACATGCAGCGGAAGAGAGAGCGGTTGCCCCTGCTGCTGACGTGCCACGTTTAGTTTGATGTAGGTCGCCATCAGGCTTTGAGCGGCATCCCAACGGGCAAAGTCATTGCGCGCATGGCGCATCAGGAAGGTTAACTGCGCATCGCTCCAGTTGTAGTCCAGTTTCACCGGGGCAGAGAATTCACGCAGCAGTGAAGGAACCGGCTGGAAATAGACGTTATCAAAGACGAAGCTCTGGAACTCTTCGACCACATTCAGCACGTTGTGCACCGGATGGCCGTTATGCTGCAGTGGGATCACCTTGCCTTCGCCATCATACAGTTCGATATCCAGCGGGATATGCAGCGGCAGCTTCTCTTTTTGATCGGCGGTTGCTGGCGTTCTCTGCGTGACGTGCAGCGTGTACTGTTCCAGTTCCGGGTTGTAGTCATCCCGAATTGAGAGGATCGGCGTACCCGACTGGCTGTACCAGCGGCGGAACTGCGATAAATCGACGTTGGACGCATCTTCCATCGCCTGCACAAAATCGTCGCAGGTTGCAGCGCTGCCATCGTGACGTTCGAAGTAGACCTGCATGCCTTTCTGGAAGTTCTCTTCACCCAGTAAGGTATGCATCATACGGATCACTTCTGACCCCTTCTCATACACCGTCAGCGTATAGAAGTTGTTCATTTCGATCACCTGCTCAGGGCGGATCGGATGCGCCATTGGGCTGGCATCTTCGGCAAACTGCGCACCACGCATGATACGGACATTATCAATACGGTTAACGGCACGGGATCCGAGGTCGGAACTGAACTCCTGATCGCGGAACACGGTCAGCCCTTCTTTCAGGCTGAGCTGGAACCAGTCGCGACAGGTCACACGGTTACCGGTCCAGTTATGGAAATATTCGTGACCGATAACCGCTTCAATACCGAGGTAATCTTTGTCGGTGGCGGTTTCCGCCCTGGCCAGCACATATTTCGAGTTAAAGACGTTAAGGCCTTTATTCTCCATCGCGCCCATGTTGAAGAAGTCCACCGCGACAATCATAAAGATGTCCAGGTCGTACTCCAGACCGAAGCGCTCTTCATCCCACTTCATGCTGTTTTTCAGTGAGGTCATTGCCCAGTCAGCGCGATCGAGGTTGCCACGATCGACAAAGATTTCCAGCGCCACATCGCGCCCGGTACGGGTTCTGAAGCTGTCACGCAGTACATCGAAGTCACCGGCGACCACGGCAAACAGGTAGCAAGGTTTTGGGAACGGATCTTCCCATTTCATCCAGTGGCGGCCATCTTCCATCTGTCCGGCATCAACACGGTTGCCGTTTGACAGTAAATAAGGATAGAGGGCCTTATCTGCCACAATGGTGGTGGTAAAGCGCGCCAGCACGTCAGGACGGTCAAGATACCAGGTAATGTGGCGGAAGCCTTCCGCTTCACACTGGGTACAAAGCGCTTCACCCGATTTATACAGGCCTTCCAGCGCGGTGTTTTTATCCGGGTGGATTTCGTTGACGATTTTCAGCGTAAAGGTTTCTGGCAGTTGCTCAAGGATCAGCGCGCCGTCTTCCAGACGGTAGTGCGTCCAGGCCTGGTCGTTAATGTCCAGAGAAACCAGCGTCAGGTCTTCACCGTCCAGACGCAGTTCTGCGCCTGCTGCCCCCAACCGTTTTACCTGGCTGATGGCGGTGACCTGGGTGGTGCTGGCATCGAGAATAAAAGTCAGGTCGATATCCGTGATGGTGTAATCCGGAGCACGATAATCATGGCGATTTTTGGCTTGTGGCAGTTGCGTCATAAGTCCTTCTCACGTCGATAATTAGTTAACCTTTTCAAGTCTATTCCTGTTAGCCCGATGTTGCCACGTTGAATCGCGATGCCACGGGGTCTTTGGCTTAAAAAGCTACATTTCATTAACAAGCGCACGGATTGCCCTCGACCTTATCCGCGGTAATGTGTTGTGATCCGCTTCACTAAACGAGTATTCAAGTTATACTCCAGCGTCTTTTCCACTTATTGAACCAGGGATAACGCTCTTCGCCAGAGGATGCTGAAACGCACCATGACTCGACATGCTACCCCGATCCTGACCACCTTGTTGGACACGGATGCCTATAAGCTGCATATGCAGCAAGCGGTGTTCCATCGTTACCGGAACGTTTCCGTGGTGGCTGAGTTTCGCTGCCGTGGTGACGATCTGCTGGGCATTTATGCAGATGAAATTGTCCGGCAGATAGCGACCATGCAGTCGCTGGCGCTGACTGACGAAGAAGCTGACTACCTTGCCGGCCTGCCCTTCTTTAAGGCGGACTATCTGGCCTGGCTGCGCGAATACCGTTATGACCCGTCGACGGTGGTGGTCCGCAATCACCAGGGCAAGCTGGATATTCGCATCAGCGGTTCATGGCTGGACGTCATCATGTGGGAAGTGCCGCTGCTGGCGTTGATCAGTGAAGTGGTTCATCGCCACCGCTCGCCGCTGGTCACCCCGGAAATGGCAGTCACCCATCTGCAAAGCAAGCTGGCCGGGTTTAAAGCGTTGACCGCTGACCTGGATAAGTCCCGCTTTAAGCTGATGGATTTCGGTACGCGTCGCCGCTTCTCCCGCGATGTGCAGCTGGCTATCGTCGGTACGCTGCAGCAGGAATTTCCATGGTTGGTCGGTTCCAGCAATTATGACGTGGCGCGCCAGTTGAATATCGCACCGGTGGGCACTCAGGCCCATGAATGGTTCCAGGCGCATCAGCAGATCAGCCCGGTTCTGGCAAACAGCCAGCGTGCGGCATTGCAGGCATGGCTGGAGGAGTATCCGGACCGTTTGGGCATTGCCCTGACCGATTGTATTACCATGGATGCTTTCCTGCGCGACTTCGGTGAGAACTTTGCTACCCGTTATCAGGGCCTGCGTCACGACTCCGGCGATCCGTTTGAGTGGGGCGAAAAAGCCATTGCTCATTACGAGCACCTCGGCATCGATCCTCGCAGCAAAACGCTGGTGTTTTCTGACAACCTGGATCTGGAAAAAGCCGTGGCGCTTTACCGCCAGTTTGGCCAGCGCGGGGATGTGATTTTTGGCATTGGTACCAAGCTGACCTGCGATATTCCTCAGGTCACGCCGCTGAATATCGTCATCAAGCTGGTTGAATGTAACGGCAAACCGGTCGCTAAACTCTCGGACAGCCCAGGCAAAACGATTTGCCAGGATAAAGCCTTTGTTCGCGCCTTGCGCAAAGCCTTCGATCTGCCGCTGGTGAAAAAAGCCAGTTAGTGCCGCAATAAAAAGAGAAGAGCTTCAGCCTCTTCTCTTTTCCTTCCTGCAATTTCTCTGATAAATCTCCCGCAGAACAACGAATTCTTCTTGTGTCTCGCCAGTCGGCAAGTAACATAGCACTACCCCAAATCCGGGGTATTTTTTTTAATCCTGATTAATAGTGAGAGACTTTTATGAGCGTTGTGCCTGTAGCGGATGTACTGCAAGGCCGGGTCGCGGTTGACAGTGAAGTCACCGTACGTGGCTGGGTACGTACACGAAGAGATTCAAAAGCTGGTATTTCCTTCATCGCCGTATATGACGGCTCCTGCTTTAATCCCGTCCAGGCTGTCGTCAATAATTCTCTGAATAATTATCAGGACGAAGTACTGCGACTGACCACCGGTTGTTCGGTGATCATTACCGGCAAAGTGGTGGAATCACCGGGCGAAGGCCAGAGCTTTGAAATCCAGGCCACTGCAGTAGAAGTGGTCGGCTGGGTGGATGATCCTGATACCTATCCCATGGCTGCTAAACGTCACAGCATCGAATACCTGCGTGAAGTGGCTCACCTGCGCCCGCGTACTAACCTGATCGGTGCCGTGGCGCGTGTTCGTCATACGCTGGCGCAAGCGCTGCATCGCTTCTTTGATGAGCAGGGCTTCTTCTGGGTTTCTACTCCGCTGATCACCGCGTCGGATACCGAAGGGGCGGGAGAAATGTTCCGCGTTTCCACGCTGGATATGGAAAACCTGCCGCGCACGCCAGAAGGCAAAGTGAACTTTGACGAAGATTTCTTCGGCAAAGAAGCCTTCCTGACGGTATCCGGCCAGTTGAATGGCGAGACCTACGCCAGCGCCATCTCCAAAATCTATACCTTTGGCCCAACCTTCCGTGCAGAAAACTCCAATACCAGCCGCCACCTGGCTGAATTCTGGATGCTGGAGCCGGAAATCGCCTTTGCTGACCTGGAAGACAACGCCGCACTGGCCGAAGCCATGCTGAAATACGTCTTCAAAGCGGTACTGGAAGAGCGTCGTGATGATATGGAGTTCTTTGCCGAGCGCGTAGACAAAGATGCCATCGCGCGCCTTGAGCGTTTTGTAACCACAGATTTTGCTCAGGTGGATTACACCGAAGCGGTAGAAATTCTGATCGCCTGTGGTGAGAAGTTTGAAAATGCCGTCTCCTGGGGTATCGATCTCTCCTCAGAACACGAGCGTTATCTGGCAGAAAAACACTTCAAAGCACCGGTAGTGGTTAAAAACTATCCGAAAGATATCAAAGCGTTCTATATGCGCCTGAACGACGACGGTAAAACCGTGGCGGCGATGGACGTTTTGGCCCCAGGTATCGGGGAAATCATCGGCGGTTCACAGCGTGAAGAGCGTCTGGATGTACTGGATGCGCGTCTGGCTGAAATGGGTCTGAATAAAGAAGATTACTGGTGGTATCGTGACCTGCGCCGCTACGGCACCGTTCCTCATTCAGGTTTCGGATTAGGTTTCGAAAGATTAATCGCCTATGTCACCGGTGTGCAAAATGTAAGAGATGTTATCGCCTTCCCAAGGACGCCGCGTAACGCCACCTTCTGATTTTCAGCATTAAATATAAGAAATTCATATATATATTCAAGGTCAGCCTCGCTGGCCTTTTTTTATTTTTGTAAATTTAGAGATAGTTCACAAAGTTCCGTGATTATTACATTTTGTAATACATATTTTCCTCTTGTTACTAGAATAGGAGATTAGTAGCATTTTCGGGCTAGATAATCCGCTCAGCGAATGGAAAGATGCGTGCAGACACAGGAAGACACCAAACTCTCTTCGGGGTTCTGTAAAGAATTGTTGACGGCAGTGGCAGGTGTCCAAATAACTCCAATGAGGGTAATAAAAAATGATGAAGCGCAACATTCTGGCACTGGTTATCCCAGCCCTGTTAGCAGCTGGTGCAGCCAATGCAGCAGAAATCTATAACAAAGACGGCAACAAGCTGGACCTCTATGGTAAAGCTGTTGGTCTGCACTACTTCTCTGACAACGACGGTTATGCTGGTGACGGCGACCAGTCTTATGTGCGTTTTGGTTTCAAAGGTGAAACCCAGATCAACGACATGCTGACCGGTTACGGCCAGTGGGAATACAACATTCAGGCGAACAACTCTGAAGGCGGCGACGATGCACAAGACGGTAACAAAACCCGTCTGGGCTTTGCTGGTCTGAAATTCGCTGAGTACGGTTCTGTAGATTACGGTCGTAACTACGGCATCGCTTATGACGCACTGGCCTGGACAGATATGCTGCCAGAATTCGGTGGCGACTTCGGCCAGTCTGATACCATGACCAGCCGTACCGGCGGCGTGGCGACTTACCGTAACACCAATTTCTTTGGTCTGGTTGATGGCTGGGACTTCGCAGCTCAGTACCAGGGCAAAAACGATCGTGATGACCTGCAGCGCTCTAACGGCGACGGCTACGGTGTGTCGACTTCCTACACCTCACCAATCGGTGTTGGCATCGTAGGTGCTTATAGCTCTCAGGACCGTACTAACTCTCAGAACGCTGCTGGCGTGCTGGGTCAGGGTGACCGTGCTGAATTCTGGGGCACTGCTCTGAAATATGATGCAAACAACGTTTACCTGGCCGCATCTTATGCTGAAGGCCGTAACGCTACCCGCATCTCTGGTAACATCATCGACGTCAATGGTGCATCTAACGCTGTTTCTGGCTTCGCTAACAAAACTCAGGACATCGAGTTAGTTGCACAGTACCAGTTCGACTTCGGTCTGCGTCCGTCCATTGCCTACGTTCAGACTAAAGGCAAAGACATCGAAGGCGTTGGCGATGTTGACCTGGTTAAATACTTCGAAGTGGGCGCGACTTACTACTTCAACAAAAACATGTCTACCTATGTTGACTACATCATCAACCAGATTGATGACGACAACAAACTGGGCATAGGTTCAGGCGATACCGTAGCATTGGGTCTGGTTTACCAGTTCTAATAAGCTGCACTGCCGGGGTGATTCGCGTCACCACCGCGCAACGTCAAAACGGGGCTTCGGCCCCGTTTTTGTTTCCTCCGCCCCGCTTTCTCCCTCTGATTAGTTACCCTCACTCTGTTCCCTGTGATTTTTAACGCAAACGGTTGGCAATTTGTGCGCTGTGGCGTAACCTGAGTCCTCACTTCGCTTTAGATTAAGCTAACGGACTTCGACTATGTTTGAACGCATTGCAGCTGCACCCGCCGACCCTATTCTTGGTTTAGCCGATCTCTTCCGTGCCGACGATCGCCCAAATACGATCAATCTGGGCATTGGTGTCTATAAAGACGAAACCGGCAAAACACCGGTACTCACCAGCGTGAAGAAAGCTGAGCAGTATCTGTTAGAGAATGAAACCACCAAAAATTACCTCAGCATCGATGGACTGGCCGACTTCGGTAAGTGCACTCAGGAACTGTTGTTTGGGAAAGACAACGCCATTGTGAGCACCAAGCGTGCCCGCACAGCGCAGACCCCAGGTGGAACCGGTGCATTGCGCGTTGCGGCTGACTTTATTGCCACTCAGACCAGCGCGAAGCGCATCTGGGTAAGCAACCCAAGCTGGCCGAACCATAAAAATGTGTTTGAATCCGCGGGTCTTGAAGTCTGCGAGTACCAGTATTACGACGCGGCCAATCACTCCCTCGACTTTGAGGGCATGGTTAACGCCCTGCGTGAGGTTGCAGCCGGTGACGTGGTGCTGTTCCATGGCTGCTGCCATAACCCGACCGGTATCGATCCGACGGCTGAACAGTGGGCACAACTTTCCGAGCTGTCACTGGCCGGTGGCTGGCTGCCGCTGTTCGACTTCGCCTATCAGGGCTTTGCCCGGGGTCTGGAAGAAGATGCGGAAGGCCTGCGTATTTTTGCGGCCAGCCATCAGGAACTGATCGTCGCCAGCTCTTATTCGAAAAACTTCGGTCTGTATAACGAACGCGTTGGCGCACTGACGCTGGTTGCCAGCGAAGCATCGGTAGCGGATACCGCATTCAGCCAGGTGAAAGCCACCATCCGTGCAAACTACTCTAACCCACCGGCGCACGGTGCGGCGGTAGTGGCCACCATCCTCGGTAACGCGGCTCTGCGTGCTATCTGGGAGCAGGAACTGGCAGACATGCGTCAACGCATCCACCGTATGCGTCAGCTGTTTGTGAACACCCTGCAGGAGAAAGGCGCTAAAGGGGATTTCAGCTTTATCATCAAGCAGAATGGCATGTTCTCATTCAGCGGTTTGACGAAAGACCAGGTGGTTCGCCTGCGCGAAGAGTTCGGCGTGTATGCGGTGAATTCAGGTCGTGTGAACGTGGCCGGCATGACGCCAGATAATATGGCTCCGCTGTGTGAAGCGATTGTCGCCGTGCTGTAAACCGGCGACTGAGCATAAAAAAAGCCTGCTTAATGCAGGCTTTTTTGTGTCTTTTTTCCCCGAGCGCGTTACTGCAGGAACGGGTTCGAAATTCTTTCACGGCCCAGTGTGGACATCGGCCCATGTCCCGGTAAAAAGGTCACGTCGTCACCCAGCGGTAAAAGCTTGGTCTTAATGGATGCGATCAGGTCCGCATGGCTGCCCTGAGGAAAATCAGAGCGCCCTACGCCGCCGTTAAAGATCACGTCACCGGAGACCAGCAGGCGAGAAGCACGGTCAAAGAACACGATGTGGCCGGGCGTATGGCCAGGGCATAACAGGATGTCGAGGGTGATGTTGCCGAGCTGCACGGTTTCCCCCTCTTCCAGCCAGAGATCTGGCGTCAGAGGCGCGCAATATGGGAAGCCGAACATCTGGCTCTGAGCAGGTAAACCTTCCAGCCAGAAAGCATCCGCCTTATGGGGACCAACAACCGGCACGCCATAAAAAGCCGCCAGTTCGGCAGCGGCGCCAACATGATCAAGGTGTCCGTGGGTCAGCAGAATTTGCGTTACGGTAACGCCTTTTTCTGCCACATGCGCCTGGATGGTATCGGCATCGCCGCCGGGATCCACCACCGCTGCCTGCAGGGTTTCGGCGCACCAGATCAGCGAGCAGTTCTGGGCGAATGCCGTTACCGGGATAATTTGATAGTCCATAACACTCCGTTACCGGCGAGCCATGGCCCTACCGGAATTTCATCTTACCAGTGCCGTGCCGGCCCGGTATCAATATGCACAAAGTTACTGCTTGGGTAGTATCCTACACCACCAGCGCCCATGGAAAGCGCCGCTTTGCGAACATTGCTCAATGCAATCCCGTCAATATGTAAATCCATCGCCTGACCCAGCGTGTGGTAACTGTGTTTCGCTACGCCTTTCGTGTGGGCCCGCAGGGAATTGTTGGTCGCCAGCGAACGATACCCCGATATCAACGTCACCGGTTTGCGGGTATCGAGCAACGCCTGCAAACGATAAAGCTGATCGAACAGATGCGGATCGATGTTCTTGACCTTGTTGGCCCGATAATCACGGAAGAAATGATTCAAACGTGACAACTCATCCTTGTCGTAACTTTTCCCGTTAAAAAACTCAGTTTTGAGCGTTTCACCGGTATTCAGGTTATTCAGTGTTAATACACGAGGACGCGAGGTGGAGAGCGAGGCGAACGCCTGTCGGGGAAGCAATGCACAACCTAATGCAGCGCCTCCTAATGTCAGCCACTTACGGCGATGAGAGTCAAAATTATTCATTAATCTGTATTACCCGGCTAAATGTTCTGAAATGGTGCAAAATGGTCACCGTTTGGAACCATAACCGGGGAGAATAGCTGAGTCAACCGGGGAAATGTGACAGCTTCGGCAAATATCAACACCTGTCTGGAAGCCGAGGTGACCGGCCCAGTTTGCCCTGAGCCGGAACACCTGAAGAATCAACCATTAGAGCATTAATTGACCAGCAGCAGCCATACTCTGCACGCCAGAACGCGCCGTCATATCATAATTGTAAATATCTGTACGATATTGCGCCTTACCATCATCCGCCACCCACGCCGTCAGGTAGTAAAGATTGACCGGAATGCGATGACGAATCGGCACGTAGCGGGTGTCACCTTCTTTCAGCGTGCTGGAAATGCGCGTGTCATTCCATCCCGCATCCTGTAACAGCAGGTTGGCCAAATCAGACGCTTTATTCACACGGACACAGCCTGAACTCAGCGCCCTGATGTCTTTCTGGAACAGGTTATGGTTCGGCGTATCGTGCAGATAGATGGCGTCTGAGCTAGGCATATTGAACTTATACCTTCCCAGCGAATTCGTTGCACCCGGCGCCTGACGTATGCGGTAAGGGAATGACGCCGCTGAAACCATCCGCCAGTCGATCATCGACGGATCGATGACTTCCGCATCATTGCTCCAGCCAGAGAGCAAGGTGTAGTTATGTTTATAAAGATAAGCCGGGTCCTGCTTCACTTTCGGCACAATATCCTGACGGACCAGCGTAGTCGGCACATTCCATGGCGGGTTAAGCACCACGTTATTCAGTGCGCTGCGCATCAGAGGCGTTTTGCGGTCTGGTCGACCCACAATAACCCTCGACGCCAGGATTTGACTGCCGTTGAGATAATAGATCAGCGAGTAGTTCGGGATATTCACCATAATCCCGTTGTGCATATCATCAGGCAACAGACGCAAACGCTGAATATTCAGCGCAAGCAGAGAAGCACGAAGCTGCGGCGAAACGTTCAGCCATTCACGGGTGCGTGGGCCAATCGCGCCATCCGGCTCAAGCCCCTGCCAGCGTTGGAAGCGTTTTACCGCTTCGACCAGATCGGCAGAATAGATATGTGTTGGGTCGGCGGGCACGGCATTTCCCTGCACCTGACCGGCCAGCTCAGGCGTGTTGGCAGCATTGGGATTTTCCGGCAGCGGCGTGGCGGAAGGACTGACGGTCGCCTGCTCATCAACCGGCTTAGGCGCTGGCGTCGAAGCAATCTCTTCCTCCACGAAAGACGCCGGTACGCTGGTGGTCGGGACGGCTTCATCGGTCGGCTTCGGTCCTTCGGCGCTGGCGGTCATCATTCCGGTGCGCTCCAGAATGGCCCTCAGTGCAGGAACATCATCACTCAATTGTCCCGGCTTCAGGGTCTGTTTCGCGGCCAGCTGCGGCCAGGGATGATTATCTGCCAGCAGCGTTTTCAGCGCCTGATGCATCAGAACATATTGCGGGTGCTGCGGCGCAAGCGAGGTGACAAAGGCATTGGTTCCACCGTGTTCAACCGCTCTCTGCCACTGATTAATCACCGACAGGGTGGGCACTTCCAGCTTATAGGGCACGTTGCTGTACAGCCAGGTTTCCCCTTTGGCGGGCACCGTGGAGACAAACTGCAGATAGCCCAGCATCGCATCAGACAGCACGACATCACGCGCCATTCCCGTAATAGAAGGATCGGTCAGCAGTTTAACCCACAGATTAAACTGCGGTTGCACGCCAGAAATGGCCACTTCAGCCAGTTGCTGCTGGAACTGCTGCACAGCCTGCCGATCCTGCCACAGTGGCTGCATGCCCTGGGTCGCATACAGCGAAGCCAGGGTCGTCAGATAAAACGGTTTATAACCAGCAGGAAGCGTGGCCAGCAGATGTCGCTGGGCCTGCGATGGGGTATAGGTTGCCGTTACAGGCGCGGATACAGGCGGAATACCTGCCAATGCGGGTTGCATCTGACCGGCAAGCACCAGGCAAGCACTAAATAGTGCCAACCTTGCAGAATTCGTTTTCATCAGCAACATCCCTTGCTCCCTGGTTAAGTGCCAAAACAGATGGCGATCACCTGTTTATTAGTCATTGTTATCAGTATAGAAAAAGAAAACGGCATTCGCTGTAAATACAACCAATGCCGTTGGGTAGAATAAACCGCTGCCCGACTTTTTACTATATCTGCCGGTTGAGATTTTCTTATGAAGAAGCCTGTTGATCTTCCTCAGGTGTGGAGGAATTTGCGGCGGTTGGCTCGGCGGCAAAGCCGCGCAGGCCGACGACGTGAACGTGTTCAATGTTATTGACCACTTTACGCACCAGTTTATAGGTCGTGCCCTTCTCAGGGCTGATATTCTCTGGCGCGGCGATAATCAGCTGCATTTCCAGACGATCGCACAGCTCAAACAGCGTGGCGATCGACTTGGCATCCAGTCGCGCGGCTTCATCGAGGAACAGTAGGCGGCACGGTGAGATATCTTTTCCGCGCAGGCGACGAGACTCTTCTTCCCAGCTCTGCACGACCATCACCAGAATCGACATCCCGGTCCCGATCGCTTCACCGGTTGACAACGCACCACTTTCCGCACGCAACCAGCCATCAGATCCCCGGTTTACCTCAACCTCCATTTCCAGGTAGTTACGGTAATCCAGCAGCTCTTCACCAATGGTTTGCGGCGTACGCTGGCCCATATCAATCTGTGGATTCAGGCGCTGATACAGCTTAGCCAGCGCTTCTGAGAAGGTCAGGCGATTGCTGTTAAACAGATCCTGATGCGCTTCATGCTGTTCAGACAATACGTCCAGCAGCGTGGAATGCGCCTCGCGGACGTTAACATTCAGACGGACGCTCTTCACCTGGCCGAAGCTCACGGCCTGCAGGCCCTGGTTCAGCTGGCGAATACGGTTTTGCTCACGCTGAATGGTCTTACGAATAATGTTAGACACGCTGCGGGAGCTGATAGCCAGCATCTGTTCGCGCGCGGTTAACTCTTCGGTCAGACGGCCAAGTTCAATCTCCATCTGCTCAATCGCTTCGACCGGATCGTCGGTACGGATGATGTCCTGACGAATGCGTTCACGCAGATGCTGATAAACAGCGATGAAGAACTGAATCTTACGCTCTGGCCGTTTTGGATCTTCGGACAGACGCAGCACGTCGCGCAGATGTTCGTTGTCGGCCACCGCCAGACGCAGCGCACCTAACGCCTTATCCGACATTGAACGCAGCTCATCACCGCCGAGGTAAGAGAGTTCACGACGATGGAGACGGCGCTCAACGCCATTGTCTTTCACCAGGCGTAACACCGCGACCCAACCCGCCTTGGCATGAACAACCTGCTCGCGGCCCTGATGGTAATCGCGCTCGACACGCTTCAGTTTTTTCTGCAGCGCGTCCATTTCGGCTTCGCAGAAGGTGATCTGCTTTTCCAGCTGATTGCGACGGGCGCGGTTATTGCTTAGCGCAGCGTAGAGTTCATCACGGCGCAGACGCGCGCGCTCTTCCGCGCTGGCATCTGCCTGCACACCGATATCCTGCATTTCCTGCTGAAGTTCTTTCAGCATGTCGCGCTTGGCATCGTAAGAACTTTTCAGTGACGCCAGCACCTGTGAATATTGGGTAAACTGCGCCTGATGACCGCGCAGCTGCTCGCGGGCACGGGTACGATCGGATTCGGCCTGCTCAAGACGCTTACGCAGCTTCTCATTCAGGTCGCTGTTACCGTCGAGCATGCCGGCGGAATCGACATAGCCAAAGTGCGCGCGACGCTGCACCACTTCGGTCATGGCAAAGGCTTGCTGGCGGGCATCGCGCTGAACCTGCTGCGCCTGCTGATAATCCAGCTTCAACTGTTCGTGCTGTTCCGGATCGCTCTGCAGCACCGAAATCAGCGGTTCCAGTTTCGCCAGTTGCGCGCCGTGCTGCTGCAGGAAACGCGCGGCTTCCTGTGCTTCATCCAGACGCTCAAGCAGTTCGTCATAACGATCCTGCAGGGTTTCATCCTGCAGCAGGCTGACGCGTGGCATCAGGCGGTTAAGCTGGGCGACGCCCTCTTTCGCCTGATCAAACTGCTGACGCTGCTGCTGGTTTTCCGTTTCATGCGCGGCCTGGCCACGTTCGAGTTCACCGCGACGCAGGTTCAGTAAACGCAGCTCGGCTTCCGGATCCGACTCAAAGGCGACGGCTAAATGGCTACCGATAAAACGGCTGAACGACTGGTGCAGACGCTGCGTTTTCTGCACGTCAAACGACAGCGTGGCATAGCGTTCTGCCAGCGTTTCGCGTTCGGCATGTAACAGATCCAGCTGATTTTCACGGGCAGCACGACCAAACAACGGCACTTTAGGGAAGCGCGAGTAACGCCACTGGCGATCGCCTGACTTCACCACTACCGCTTTTTGCAGCTCTTCAACGTTAAATACGCTGTCATCGAACGACTGCGGGTCCCCTTCGATCAGATAAAGGTCTTCCGGGCAGTCTTCCAGACCGTCCAGCAGATCCTGCACCAGTGACAGATCGGGCACCACGATACCGTGACGGGCCGGGCCATACAGCGCGGAGAAGTACGGCGCATCGTCGATGGTGACGTCGTCATAAATTTCTGACAGCAGCACGCCGCCAAAACGCTCGGCCAGATGGGTCATACGGCCATCTTCAGCGCCGCCAGGCTGGCTCAGACGCTCGACCTGTTTTTCAACTTCGCGTTTACGGGCCGAAACTTCGTCGCGTTCAACGGTGGTTTCGCGCTCGCGCTCCAGCAGCTGCTGCATGTACTCGGTCACCTGCTGACCGCTCTCCAGCTCCTGACCGGTTTGCTCGTTCAGCTGGCTAAGAATATCCTGCGCGGCATGCCACTGAGGAGCCAGTTTGGTCAGACGGGCAATGCGTTCACGCACCTGTTCAAGCTCCTGACGCATTTCCATGCGACGTTCGCCCGCTTCAGACACGCTTTCGGACAGCTGTTCAATACGGGCTTCAAGCTCGTACTGATAGCCTTCCAGATCCTGCGGCTCAAACTGTTGCCCGTGACGCTTACAGAACTCATTCAGTAACCGTTCTGCATCCTGCTGTTCACGCAGTCGCTGTTCCATCTCGGCCACGCGGGAACGTAAGGACTGCAACTGCTCGGCGTGATAACGCTGATTGCTGGCATCGCGAAGCAATTCGCGGCCGGTGTGATACGCGTCGGAACGACTGACCGGTCCGGCAATGCGGCCCACCAGCTCAAAAGCCTGCTCGAACTGACTGTGAGCAGCCTGCGCCACGCTCATTTTCTGTTCAAGCTGCAATAACTTGTCGGTCGCTTCCTGCTCTTTCGCACGGAAGGTTTCCTGCCACTCTTCGGCATTGTCGACGGTCAGTTCGGCAACCCGGCAGATTTCCTGCGCGCGCTGCAGCGCCTGCAACGCTTGCTGATACTGGATAGCGCGGGTTTGCTGCACGTCCAGCGCCTGCTGGTAATCGGCCAGCTGACTTTTCAGCTCATCGACTTCCAGTTCAGCGGCTTCGCTGCGGGCTTCATTCTCTTCCTGCACTTCACGGGCTTCAGCGACAACTTCATTCTGCTCTTCAAGACGGTAGGTCAGCTCATCGATATCGCCTTCATAGCGCTCGATTTTTTCCTGCTGACGCATTGCCGTCTGCACCAGGTTAAGGTGGTCGCTGGCGCTCTGGTAATCGGTTTCGAGATCGCTTTCTGCTCCGTTGTGCTCAGCCAGTTCGCGAGCCATTTCAACATGGCGATACTGCTCCGCTTTTAACTGCTTGCGGCTGGTGAACAGCTCATTACGGTTCAATAACGCGCCGTCAAGGTGGATGCGGCGTTCGTTAGCATGACGCATATAGTCCGCAGCAACATAGCTGGTTGCTTCGGAGATCAGGTGCTTAAACAGATCGCGGTCGGACTGGGTCACGCGAATCGCTTCCAGCGTCATGCGGTTCTCGCGCAGCGCGGCTTCCATATCCTGGAAGGCCTTACGCACGCCGCTGTTTTCCGGCAGCAGGTAATCACGCAGCGATCGGGTAATGGCGCTGGAGATACCGCCATACAGCGAGGCTTCGATCAGGCGATAGTATTTGCTGCGGTCGGCGGCTGAGCGCAGACGACGCGCCACAATGCCCAGATCGAACATCAGCGAGTGGTAATCAGTGATCGAGTTAAACTGCTTAAACTGCACGCTTTCCATCGCTTCGAACTTGTCTTTCAGTTCGCTCAGCGGCAGAACGCGGGCCTGACGGGCATTGACCGTTTCCGTCAGGATTTCCGTTGGGTTAATCGACATCGGCAGGCCGTGAATGCTGAAAGGCTTGATATCGACTTTACGATCGCGTCCGGCAACCTGCTGCAGACGCACACCGACAATCACGCGCTGATGCAGGGAATTCACCACGTCCAGCGCGGCGTAACAGACGCCAGGACGCAGCTTTCCGTGTAAACCTTTGTCACGCGAGCCGGAGGTGGCTCCCGCTTCGGTGGTGTTACGGAAGTGCAGCAGGGTCAGATCGGGGATCAGCGCCGTGATAAAGGCCGCCATGGTGGTAGACTTACCGGCGCCGTTACCGCCGGAAAGCGTGGTAACCAGCTCATCCAGGTCAAAGGTGCGGGCAAAAAAACCGTTCCAGTTAACCAGGGTCAGCGAGCGAAATTTTCCGCGTTCAATCATTTACTCGTTCTCCGCGTTGTCCGACGACGGGCTCTGCGCCTCATCATCCTCTTCGCTTTCATCATTCAGCGCCAGGCCACCTTCAATCGGCATCGCTTCGCCATCCCGGATCATTCTCAGCTGCGCTTCGCGGGCATCGTCGCCGCTCCGCACATCCGCACCAAAGCGGAATACCGACTCAATAATGCGGAATTTGCTGCTGTCATTACCCATAAACCACACCATGCCAAGGCGGCGCAGACGGTTAAGGGAGGCGCGCATTTTTTCCTGCAACTTTTGCCGATCGAGATCGGAACCGGTTGAGCGCTGGTTAACGAACTTCATCAGCTTGCTTTCATCAGCCAGCGACAGCAGCTCATCATAAAGCTCCTGCTGGGTGAAGATGCCTTCATTCGCCAGACGTTCCGGGCTCAGGTAGAGATAACACAGGATTTTGCCCACCATCATATCCAGCTCGGAAAGGACCGAACGCGGGATCAGCGTGGTGGAGCGGGGACGCAGATAGAAGAAGCCTTCCGGGGCACGGATCAACTCAACGTTGTAACGCGCGTAAAACTCTTCCAGATACTCCTGATAATCCATCAGGAAAGCATGTTGATCCAGCTCTTCAATGCCAATATGGCGACCGGAACGTAACTGGCTGTCCAGCGCCGGGAAAAGAGAATTGGCCAGCGCCTGTGCCAGTTTAACCGGCATCACTTGTTCAATATTTGTCGATGACATGCGCCTGCACCTTGGCTCCGTAATCATTAATGACCTGCCATTCTGCTGACAAGCCGGAGAAATCTGCTTCGGCCACGCCTAAGCGGACGGCCTGATCGACGACAATACGCGCCACGTCGAAGTGTCGTGCCCGGGGGTACTGCACCAGGTAATCACGCATCACTGTGCCCAGATTGAGCGGTTTCTGTTGGGCTTTATAGATGGCCAGCGCTTCTTCAATCATCGCGGCCAGCTGTTCACGAATTTCGTTAAACTCTTCGTATTCCAGTTCGGAAGGCAGTTCACCGGTCACTTCCTCACTGCGCAACGCCAGTTCTTCATCACGCATGTCATACAGGCGTTCAGCATTGGCATAGGTCAATGCCCAGGGATGATCGAAATAGGTTTGCACAGACTTGCGCAGGCGTTGAGCGAAGACACGGTTTTTATCCATATCGATGGCGGTACGAATGAATTTGTGCACGTGGCGGTCATAGCCGATCCACAGGTCAATCGCCTGCTGTCCCCAGCTGATAATGCGGTCTAGCTTGTTTTGCAGGTCGTACACCAACTTATCGATAAAGCCGAGGTCCGGGCTGCTCAGCGTGGCATCCTGAATGCGTAACAGATTGGCCTGCAGCTTATCGCCTGCCGCTTCCAGCGTGTCCTGCAATTCGCGCAGCGTGCCGGAGGTTTCATTCAGCAGCATTTCACAGCTGGAAATGGCCGCGCGCCAGTCTTTATTCAACAGCTGGGCGATATCGTCTTTCACCGCCTGCTGCTGTTCATCCATGGTTCGCTGGGTGATATCGATGCTGTCGAAGATTTCTGCCACCGAGTATTTCAGCGGGGCAAAAACGTTGCGATGCCAGTGGAATTCGTCACCGTCTTCATCGGCCGCATCGGCAGCGCGCTTCAGCTCGCCGGCAACAATCGACAGCTGCATCGACAGCCGCAGCGTTGAGAACTCACGCTGGCGGATGTAGTAATCCGTAATGCCGATGGCCAGCGGCGTCAGGCGATAGATGGCGTTGCCATCGGCCTGTTCACTGACAAATCGGTTAAGCAGGCGCTGACGCACCATATCGTTGATGGCGTTATTGGCTCGCACACCAACGGTTTCGCTGGTCTGTTCAAACCCTTCACTGACGTGACGGAAGGCATCGGTCAATTCGCCTTCGCTCATTTCGCCATCCATGCGCTCCCCGTTCAGGGTGGCAATCGCCAGCAAAAACGTCAGACGTTCGGTAGGCAACGTGACGGAAAAGTCATTTTTTCGCGCCCAGGCGACCAGTTCCGGTACAGTCTGGGAAAATTCACTCATGGTTCGTCCTGTTTATGGGTTTCCGCGCGGTCACGTGGATATAACGGCCCAAACTTAAAAATGGCTCCTGGCGGCAGAAGCGTAGTTCCTGCTGCAGAACTTCCTCAAAACGTTCAGATTGCTTGTTCTTGTCACGCATATAGTCATGAAAAACGCGGATCCCGGTCTTGGTTTCCACTGTAAAGCCTGCTGCTTCTAACCAGCGATAAACCTGCTCAGGTTCACGTGGGAAGTCAGGCGACAGCGTTTTTCGTTTGCGTTTCTTCAGGTCAGCCTGCATATAACCGAAGTTGCCCAGCACCAGCGTCTGCATTATCAGGCCATTGACGTTATAAAACATCAGCGACAGCACGCCGCCCGGGGCCAGCACATCATACAGTGCTTTTAAGATGGCTTCAGGCTCGGCAACCCATTCAAGCACCGCGTGAAACAATACCAGATCGGCCGGCTTATCCAAATGTTGACCGACCTGTTGCGCGCTAATTTGTTTGAATTGCATGTTCCCGCTCACACCTTTTTCTTCGGCATGAGCCTCTGCGCGTTGCAACATCTCAGCGGAGAGATCGCAGAGTAAGACCTGATGACCTCGGGCTGCCAGGCCACAACTCATCTGCCCTTCTCCACCGCCGGCATCCAGCACGTTGAGTGGCCCTTCCGGCAGGCTGGCGAGGATCTCTTCCAGCTCCTGCCAGACGATCGCCTGGCGGATCCGCCCTTTGGTGGTACCGTAGATATTCTTCGAAAATTTTTCGGCTATATCATCAAAGTTGCGATCCTGCATTCGGGTTCCCGGCGGCTGAGTGGGTGAAACTGGCGGCTATTTTGACATACACTGACCAGGAATGAACCTTTCAGTCATCGCCAGGCTCTCGGGTGGTGTTTTTTCGGACAAAAGGAGTCCGTTTTCATGCTTTTTGCGTTAAAAAAACTCGTCGGTGGGCTGTTGCTGCCCTTGCCTTTGCTGATTGTGTTGATGGCAATTGCGCTTTTGTTGCTCTGGTTCAGCCGCTGGCAGAAAACCGGCAAAATTATCCTCTCTGCTGCCTGCCTGCTGTTAGCGCTGTTAAGCCTGCAACCGGTGGCGGACAGCCTGCTTGCGCCGACCGAAAACCGCTATCCCACCTGGCAGAATCAGCAAAAAGTCGGCTATGTGGTGGTGCTGGGCGGTGGATACACCTGGAATCCAGACTGGGCGCCTGGCTCCAATATGATCAACAACAGTTTGCCGCGGCTGGTTGAAGGGATCCGCTTATGGCGGGAAAATCCGGGAGCCAAATTGATCTTTACCGGTGCGGCGGCGCAGAACAATCCGGTCAGCTCTGCCGAAGTCACGTCCCGCGTCGCCCAGTCACTAGGCGTGCCACTGAGTGCGATCGTGACGCTTGATAAACCGAGGGATACCCGACAGGAAGCGGCTGAAGTGGCTAAGGTGGTGGGAAAAACACCCTTCCTGCTGGTGACATCCGCCTCACACCTGCCGCGAGCGATGATCTTTTTCCAACAGCAGGGACTGGATCCTCTACCGGCGCCAGCCAATCAGCTGGCTATTGCCTCACCGTTGAATGTCTGGGAACGCGCAATTCCGTCGCCATTGTGGCTGGGTCACAGCGATCGGGCGATTTATGAGTGGTTGGGAAGAGGCTGGCAACGGCTGACCTCCGGGGATCGGGCCTCAACTGAGCCAGGGGAGCAGTGAGTCCGCCGCGCGTTGAAAACGACGTGCATCGAACTGGCCGGTATGAATCAGCCGGTCAGTTTCGTCCCACAGCGTGTACAGCCAGCGCCGGGCAACAAACCCTTCCGCCACCGGAGCCTGCTTCAGGTAATGGAAAAGCAGCGATTCTGCCAGCCCCTCTTCGCACAGCCGGAACAACTCATATTCCCGTGGTGCCCACAGCATCATCCCGGGATTGATCATTGACAATAACTGGTCGCTCCACGCCTCTTTCAACATGCTGCTCAGTGACAGATTGCCGTGAACCAGCACGCAAGGATCGTTGAAATCCGCCAGCAGATTGCCGAGGTTTTCCCGGCTGCGGTAGAGCACGCGCCGGTGTTCCATCGACAGCGCGTCAGGCCGCATAAACCCGAGCGTGGACCAGATCACCTCAACGCGCTGGGCATACCAGGAAACCCAGTTATTTTCCTGCGTGCTGTCGACGCTGCCGACCAGACCGTGGCTGTCGAGCCGATGCCATGCCAGTAAGGCGGCAACAATCTGATCCTGCAACTGCAGCCAGCGGACCGGCGTGCGCGTTGGCGCTTCAACCGACACGCCGCCCATGCGCTCGATCAACAAGACATCATGCTGTGGCGGTTGCTGGCTGACGATCAGGCCGTAGACCGTCGGCAAACGGATGGTGCTGTCCTTAGCGAGCATCGAAAGCTTATAGGCTTCCTGTGCCGCGATGCCTTTGACATTGAAGTATTTTGCCACCATTGGCAGCGAGTGGCCTTGCTGGTCATAGAGCGAATACAGGCTGGACCAAGGTTGCTCACTGATACATTCCAGGCGGCTGAGGGTTTCGCCCAATACCAGAGAAAGCTCCGAGCGGAGTTGTTCCATTTCCTCCTCCTTTAAAAAAAGTGGAGAAGGGGCCAGCGAAGGCCCCAACAGGATTACTGCATAGCCGCGCGCACGCGGGCCAAATCTTCCGGTGTATCGACACCAACGCTTGGGATCGCTTTGGCGACGGCAACGGGGATTTTTTCGCCGTACCAAAGCACGCGTAGCTGCTCAAGCAGCTCAATGTGCTCCAGCGGGCTCGGCTCCCAGCTGACATAGCGGCGAATAAAGCCCGCACGGTAGCCGTAGATGCCAATGTGACGCAGGAAGGTATCACCGATTTCTTCGCGGGAGGTGGCAAAACGCTCACGATCCCAGGGAATGGTAGCCCGGGAAAAATAGAGCGCGTAACCTTTCGCATCCATCACGACTTTGACCGCATTCGGATTGAAGGCTTCCTCTGCGGTCTCAATGGGCACGGCTAACGTCGCCATGCCGGCTTCGCTTTTGGCCAGGTTTTCTGCCACCTGACGGATGATAACCGGTGGGATCATCGGCTCATCGCCCTGCACGTTCACGATGATGGTGTCATCGGCAAACTGATAGCGATCGATCACTTCAGCCAACCGTTCCGTGCCGGAGTGGTGATCGGCGCGGGTCATACACACCTCACCGCCGGCCGCTTCAACAGCACGCGCCACCTGTTCATTATCGGTAGCGACAATGACCCGATCGGCACCTGATTCCAGCGCTCGCTCCATCACATGCACTACCATCGGTTTACCCTGGATATCGACCAGCGGTTTACCCGGCAGGCGCGTTGAAGCAAAACGCGCCGGGATAATAGCGACAAAACTCATGGGTGGATCTCTTCCATGGTGAGTGAACGCGCTTCTGTCTCCAGCAGGACTGGAATGCCGTCGCGCACAGGATAAGCGAGGCCATCAGGTTTGCAGATAAGCTCCTGCTGGTCTTTGATGTAATACAGTTTGCCGTGGCAAACAGGACAAGCAACGATTTCGAGTAAACGGTGATCCATGGTTTCTCCCTGGTGATCCCGGTCAGACAGGTCCTTAGAATATCATAGCTGGCGCGGCATCGGTTACTTCCCCGCGTGCAGGATGTTACAGCGCCCACCCTTTTTGCCAGGCAACTGCCAGCGTTTCGGGCAGCTTATCCAGCACCACCGCCTCGGCCCCTTGCCAGCGCGCAAAGCGTGAGATGGCCTGATGCAGATCGTTGATCGTGCCCTGACTGATTTTGACGCCCTGCTCCAGCCACAGCTGTTTGATCTGCAATACTTTTTCCTTACGCTGCATTTTCGCATCCAGCCGCCCTTTCAGTTCTCCCCGGTGCAGAATTGGCAGAACAAAATAGCCATATTGCCGCTTCGCTTCTGGCGTATAACATTCCAGTCGGTAATCGAAGTTAAACAACTCCAGCGCCCGTTTGCGGTCCCAGACCACCGGATCAAAAGGAGACAGCAAGGTGGTGTAGGTTGCCCGGGTTCCCTGTTCGAGAAGGGGCAACAAAGCGGCATCCAGGTAACAGGCGCCCAGCGATTCCACTTCCACCGGGATCACGTCTCCCTGCGCCAGCCAGTCAGCCAAAACCGCCTTTACTGGCGCGCGCTTCAGACGGTAATAATCGGGTAGCCAGGCGGCACGAAACAGCCCCAAACTTCTGGCACTGTTACGCAACATCTGGCGGACCGCCTCTGACTCTTCAATCCCATGCAGCTGGTCATCCCAGTCCGGCATCACGCGCTGACGCAGATCGTAGACGCGCTGAAAATTGCGTCGCTCGATCACCATCAGATCGCCGGCCGTGAACAGATTTTCAAGATGGCGTTTATGCGGTTTCCACGACCACCAGCCAGGCTTCTGACCGGGAGGTGCAGCAAAATCGGCCGATCTGACCGGCCCATTTTGTTCAATATGCGTTAACAGATCGCCGACTTCCTGCTGCCAGTTCTCCATCCCCTCGCTGTTATATTTCCATCCCA
Source organism: Erwinia sp. QL-Z3 (assembly GCF_004551645.1). NCBI lineage: Bacteria > Pseudomonadati > Pseudomonadota > Gammaproteobacteria > Enterobacterales > Erwiniaceae > Erwinia > Erwinia sp. QL-Z3. The sequence goes on along the minus strand of NZ_CP037950.1, from coordinate 3,068,158 downwards.
TATGCTGAGGATTCAGCATGCGATGGCGCAGCAGGCGATAGTCTTCGATTGGGATAAAGCAGGCTTCATGCGCCCAGTATTCATAGAGGTTACCGCGGCTTAGCGCCTCACCGAGCCAGCTTTCGGGATAGTCGCCTACACGGCTGAATAGCACCAGATAAGGGCTGCGGGCAACGACGTGGAGGGTATCAATCTGCAGTAATGACATCTGGCGGATGGCGCTGAGGATATCTTCAGCCCTGGCTTTACGTCCCGGTGGGCGAAGCAGCCCCTGAGCGGCGAGGTGTAACTGGCGGGCCTGAGAAAGCGAAAGTTGGAGAGCGGACATAATGCACCTTCGAGACAAAGATGCAGTGAGTTTAGTTCTTTTCCTGAGATGTCGGCACGGAGATTGTGCGCTTATTCAGCTTGTTAGCGTTTGGCGGTCAGTGCGCAAAGCCTGTCCAGTAAGGCACCGGAAGCCGCCTGTGGCAGCTCGGCATCCACCGGCAGGTACCACCAGTTGTCTTCAGCGAAAGACCGGACTTTCACCGCGTCTTTTTCCGTCATCAACAGCGTTTCGCCTGGCGCAAGCAACGCCGCTAACTGGGCCGCTTGATAAGACTGATGATCGGCAAAAGGCACTTCCTGAACTGGCATAACACCCTGCTGATGAAGAGTGGCAAAAAAGCGAGGAGGATGACCAATGCCGGCCATCGCCACCACGTTTGTCAGCATCCTGACCGGGCAGGTTTCACCACTGCGGAGATTAACAGCATCACCGGGTTTAAGATGCATCGCCAGCTCGCCAGCATGCGCCTCACCGCCATTGGTAACGATCGCATCAACGGTTCTCAAACGGGAAGCACGCTCACGCATCGGGCCGGCGGGAAGCCACCAGCCATTGCCAAAACGACGCCTGCCGTCGATGACCACAATCTCGAAGTCTCTCGCTAAGGCGTAATGTTGCAGGCCATCGTCGGTAATGATGATGTCGATGTTAGCCTGCTCAGTGAGCGCCTGAACGGCCTCTTTTCTGACAGGCGAGACCGCTACCGCAGCCCCTGTGCGCTGATAAATAAGCACAGGTTCATCACCCGCTTGCGCGGTTGTGGTGCGGTTATCCAGCACCAGCGGATAGCGATCGGCCTTACCGCCGTAGCCTCTTGAAACGACACCAACACGCAGACCACGCTGCTGCAAAGCCTGTACCAGCCAGATGACAACCGGCGTTTTGCCGTTGCCTCCGGCTGTCAGGTTGCCCACCACCACCACCGGAACGGTAGCGCGCCACGCTTTGCGCAGGCCCCAGACATAGCTGAGGCGGATCAGGTTGCTAATCAGGCCATACAGCCAGCTTAACGGAACCAGCAGCAGATAAAGCGCGGAGCGTCCGCTCCAGATGCGTTCAATCATTGACCAAACTGCATCTTATGGAGCTGGGCATACACGCCACGATGTTCCAACAGATCGGCATGGCTTCCGCGCTCAACAATGTAACCGTCTTCCACCACCACAATCTCATCGGCCTTTTCAATAGTGGAAAGACGGTGAGCGATAACCAATGAAGTACGGTTTTTCTGCAGTTCATCCAGCGCAGACTGAATGGCACGTTCAGATTCGGTATCCAGTGCAGACGTCGCTTCATCCAGGATCAGGATTGGGCTGTCACGCAGCAATGCGCGGGCAATGGCAATACGCTGACGCTGTCCACCGGAAAGCAGCACGCCGTTTTCACCGATGATAGTATCAAGCCCTTTATCCATCTTGTTGATGAAGTCCATGGCATGAGCCATGGTAGCGGCCTTCTCAATATCTTCGCGGCTGTACTTCTCGGTACGGGCATAGGCAATGTTATTCGCCACCGTATCGTTAAACAGATGCACATTCTGTGAAACCAGTGCGACCTGATTACGCAGCGAGCTAAGGGTGTACTCGCGCAAATCGTGGCCATCCATCAGGATTTCGCCCTGCTGAATATCGTAGAAACGCGTCATCAGGCTGGCAATGGTGGATTTACCCGATCCTGAACGCCCAACCAGGGCAACAGTTTTCCCCGCGGGGATCGCCAGGTTGATATTGTGCAGCGCAGGCGTTTCACGTCCCGGATAGGTGAAGGTGACGTTGCGGAATTCAACGTCACCTTTAGCGCGTTCAATCACACGCTTACCGGTGTCCTCTTCCTGCTCGGTATCAAGGATTGAGAATAGCGTCTGGCAGGCAGCCATTCCCCGCTGGAACTGCGCATTGACGTTAGTCAGCGACTTCAGCGGACGCATCAGGGCAATCATCGAAGAGAAGACTACGGTGATTGTACCGGCGGTCAAAGTCGCCATCACGCTTGGGAAGCTTGCCGCGTACAGTACGAAAGCCAGCGCCAGAGAAGCAATCAGCTGAATAATTGGATCGGAGATAGAAGAGGCAGAAACCAGTTTCATCCCCTGCTGGCGCATATGGTTACTGACGCGTGCGAAGCGTTGGCTTTCCACTTCCTGGCCGCCAAAAATCAGCACTTCTTTATGCCCTTTCAGCATCTGCTCAGCACTGGTGGTCACATGCCCCATAGTGTTCTGCATGGTTTTGCTGATGTTTCTGAAGCGTTTTGAAACGGTACGAATAGCAAAAGAGACGATAGGTGCCAGTAAAATCAGGATCAGCGACAGCTGCCAGCTGTAGTAGAACATCATGATGAACAGGCCAATAATCGAGGCCCCTTCACGCACGACGGTGACCAGCGCACTGGAAGATGAGGAAGCAACCTGCTCGGAGTCGTAGGTGATGCGCGAGAGCAGCGTCCCGGTGGACTGCTGATCGAAGAAGGCTACCGGCATTCCCATCATGTGGCTGAACAGGCGACGGCGCATACTCATCACAACGTTGCCGGAGACCCAGGAGATGCAGTAACTCGAGATATAACTGGTGACGCCGCGGATTAACATTAAGCCAATCACCGCCAGAGGCATCCAAATCAGGACGGAAGAGTCAGCCTTACCAAAACCGTCATCCAGTAATGGTTTCAGCAGTGACAGCATTAATGTATCTCCCGCCGCGTTCAGTACCAGTGCTACCGCAGCCACAATCAATCCGGGTTTAAACGGTTTGATCATCGGCCAGAGGCGACGGAATGTCTGCCAGGTGGAGAGATCTTTTTCCTGATGCATTATTTAACCAGCTTTTATTGAAAATAGCCGCTCATTCTACCTGGAATAACGTGGTACGCCAAACCACTGATGATACCAACGGCTCATTATTTGCGCTCTCAGACTGCTAAGGTGCCAGTTTTTATCAAAAAAATGCACGCTCAGCTGCCCCTCAAGCGCCGTGTCATGCCAGATATAGTGATAGTTTTGGTAGCGTTTAATTACTTTTTCCGCCGGTAATTTCCATGCGCTGTAGCGTGCCGCGGAGGCCAGAGCGACCTTTCCCCCCACGGCTCTGAGAAAAGGAGGTACTGAGGACGTACTGCTACCGTGGTGAGGCACCTGCAAAATATCGGCACCAATTGACGCCCGATGATATCGAACTAATTCATACTCAGCCTGCGCCTCGATATCCCCCGTTAACAACACGCGCCATTTTCCATCACTTACCCTGATTACGCAGGATTGATTATTTCCGGCCTCAGTTTGTCCTGTTGGTGGCCAAATTGCCTGAAAAGACAGGTTTTGCCAGCCCCAGCTCACGCCCTGCTCACACGGTAAATGTCCGGGTGTTCCCAGCCCGCTGTGTATTACCGCTTCAGGAAAAGCCGTTTGCAGACTTCCCAGTCCACTGATGTGGTCCAGATGACCGTGGCTCAACACAATGTGTTTAACCTTAAGCCCCTGCCATCCTAACCAGGGAATGATCTGGGATTTGGCTGCATCGCCACCCGGCCAGCTATTGCCAGTATCGTAGACTAACGCCTCGCCGTTGGCTGAAATCACTACGGCAAGACCATGCCCGATACCCAACATATCCAGCCGCCACTTGGGTTCCTCGTTATTCAGCCGCCAGCAGGCTAATACTAAACCTAAGCTCAGAACCGTCATCGGTGAGGAGCGCCACCAGCAGAAACGACAGGCAATCACCGTCAGCCAAATCGCTGCACTTATCGGCAGCGCCTGTCTGTTCATATCGATCCAACCCGACGGCAACAAAGCCAGAGGAACAAAGACCGCTTCCAGCGAACGATCGGCAAACCACCAGAAAGCCTGACTAAGTGGCGCTAAAGGTAGAAATGCTAAAGCCGCAAGGATCAGCGGCACGGAGATGAAGGTGACAACCGGCACTGCCCAGATATTCGCCAGCAAGGCGCTGATACTGATACCGTGAAAAATCAGCAGTTGTATCGGCATCATAATAAAAAATATGCCCAGTTGAAGGTGGAGTAACTGCAAAGGTAACCAGCGTTTCTTGCCGGCGTATTTCGATGGTAATGGGAACCAGTGAAACCAGAACAACAACCCCGCTACGGCCACCGCCGACAGCCATAAGCTGTCAGAGAGCAGACTCAAGGGGTCAAAGAAAATAATGGTCGCGATGCAGATGCCCCAGACCTGCCAGTTACTGCAGCGGACACCTGATAGCCGTAAAGCCCCCCACAAACTGACCGCTAATACGGCTCTGAGTGATGGTGGGTTGGCACCCGCAAGCCAGCAATAGACTGCTGCGACAAGCAGCCCACACATCAAGGGGAAACGATAGCCAATCCCCGCTGCGCTGAAAGCCAACTGTAAGCCCCTGGCAAATAACCAGCCTACACTGGCCGCCAGACTGATATGCATACCTGAAATGGCCATCAGATGTGCCGTTCCCGTCTCTCTTAGCAGCTGTGTCATCTGCTGGCTGACGTCTCCCCGTTCGCCAAACGCCAGCGCAGAGAGAATCGCCTGCCAGGGAAACTCAGCATAGTAACTGCGGCTGCGTTGGATAATTCGTTCACGCCAGCTGCAGGTGCTATCGATTGGCGTCAGCAACATTATTCTTCCGCTTAGCGGCGTACTGTTGGCCAGTGCAAATCGTTGTGCATCAAAACCCCCTTCATTCAATCGGGCATGAACTGGCCGCAGTTTCAGCGTCATTTGCCAACGCTGACCGCTACAAAATGACTGGTCAATCTCCTTGCTGCTGACCAGGGTAGACACCGGTGGAAAAATTCTTCGCCCATCAACGCTGACAATCCGCATTTTTAGCCGCTCAGAATTAACCAGTACGGCTTCTATCTGCGTCGTGGCCGTTATCGTCCTTGCGGACAACAATTCAATTTGTTCGGACATCGTTCTTGCCGACATAACCAGCCACAGAAAGAGCAATACGCATAACGCGATATCTTTCAGCCAGCGTTGGCGCTGCATCAGCAAGTACAGGGAGGGAAGGATCAGCCACAGGTCATAACGGGCGGCAGGCAGTCGTGGAAGGAACGTCAGAGGTAACATCGCGATAAGGACCCACATAGCAAGGCGGCTGAGGCTGTAAGGCATGACGGTTCTCCATTATTCCGTCAGCAGACTTTATCCTCCGCGAAGAGAGGATGCAGCCGCAGTGACGCTCCGCTGAAATGCGGCGCGCAATCTTTCGGTGGGTCTTGCAGGGTCCTGATTTTTATTGCGGCACTGCACGCAACGCTGTGCCAAATTTCAGGCAAAAAAAAACGACACCGAAGTGTCGTTTTATCGCGTAGTGCTAAGCGTTAGCCGTAGATATTTGCACGGTCGCGCAACTCTTTACCTGGCTTGAAGTGTGGAACGTATTTACCTTCCAACTCCACTTTGTCACCCGTTTTCGGGTTACGGCCGGTACGAGGCGCGCGGTAATGCAAAGAAAAACTGCCGAAACCCCGGATTTCAATGCGTTCGCCCTGCGCCAAAGTGGTCGCCATGTGCTCAAGCATCTCTTTTACCGCATCCTCAACGACTTTCGCCGGAATATGAGAGTGCTGGCCAGCAAGTCTTTCAATAAGTTCTGACTTGGTCATAAATCCTCCGGTAAATTCCTGTTGGAAAAGCTCTGACAGTAACGGCTATTTCAGGGCGACTTACGCCGCCCTGTTGCAAAAGCAATTACTCGCCTTTAGCTGCTTTGAAAGCTTCAGCCATAGCGTTAGAGAAGTTGCCTTCTTCCTGTTTGGTGTTAACAGTCGCAATGGCTTCTTTCTCGTCAGCCTGGTCTTTCGCACGAACAGACAGGCTAACAACGCGGTTTTTACGGTCAACACCGGTGAATTTGGCTTCAACATCGTCGCCAACATTCAGAACCAGAGTTGCGTCTTCTACGCGGTCAACTGAAGCTTCAGAAGCGCGCAGGTAACCTTCAACGCCGTCTGCCAGTTCAACTGTAGCACCTTTAGCATCAACAGCAGTCACTTTACCGTTAACAATTGCACCTTTCTTATTCAGAGAGATGTAGTTGTTGAACGGATCTTCTGCCAGCTGCTTAACGCCCAGGGAGATGCGCTCGCGCTCTGCGTCAACTTGCAGTACAACAGCAGCGATTTCGTCGCCTTTCTTGTATTCACGAACTGCTTCTTCTCCGGTAGCGTTCCAGGAGATGTCAGACAGGTGAACCAGGCCGTCGATGCCGCCGTCCAGGCCGATGAAGATACCGAAGTCAGTGATTGACTTGATTTTACCTTCAACACGGTCGCCCTTGTTGTGGGTTTCTGCAAACTGCTGCCATGGGTTGTTTTTACACTGCTTCAGACCCAGGGAGATACGACGACGTTCTTCGTCGATATCCAGAACCATAACTTCAACAACATCGCCAACGTTAACAACTTTGGACGGATGAATGTTTTTGTTGGTCCAATCCATTTCTGAAACGTGTACCAGGCCTTCAACGCCTTCTTCGATTTCAACGAAGCAGCCGTAGTCGGTCAGGTTAGTTACACGGCCAGTCAGACGAGTCCCTTCTGGGTAACGCTTAGCGATAGCGACCCAAGGATCTTCGCCCAGCTGTTTCAGACCCAGAGACACACGGGTACGCTCGCGGTCGAACTTCAGCACTTTAACAGTGATTTCGTCGCCCACGTTGACAATTTCGCTTGGATGCTTAACGCGTTTCCATGCCATGTCAGTGATGTGCAACAGGCCATCAACGCCGCCCAGATCAACGAATGCACCGTAGTCAGTCAGGTTCTTAACGATACCTTTAACTTCCATGCCTTCCTGCAGGTTTTCCAGCAGCTGATCGCGCTCTGCGCTGTTTTCGGATTCGATAACCGCACGACGTGAAACAACCACGTTGTTACGTTTCTGATCCAGCTTGATTACTTTGAATTCAAGCTCTTTGCCTTCCAGGTGCAGAGTATCACGCACTGGACGCACATCAACCAGGGAACCTGGCAGGAACGCACGAATGCCGTTCAGCTCAACAGTGAAGCCGCCCTTGACCTTGCCGTTGATAACACCGGTAACGGTTTCAGCTTCTTCGTATGCTTTTTCCAGCGTGATCCAGGCTTCGTGACGCTTAGCTTTCTCACGGGACAGCAGAGTTTCACCGAAGCCGTCTTCTACAGCGTCCAGAGCTACGTCAACTTCGTCGCCAACCTGGATTTCCAGTTCGCCGGCTGCGTTCTTAAACTGTTCTACAGGAATTGCAGATTCAGATTTCAGGCCCGCATCAACCAGGACGATGTCTTTGTCGATAGAGACAACAACACCACGAACGATGGAACCCGGACGGGTTTCGATTTCTTTCAGGGACTCTTCAAAGAGTTGAGCAAAAGATTCAGTCATATTGATAATCTTATGGATTCTTCAATTTAACGTCCACCTGACATCCTGACGGGTGGGGTTGTTTCACATGCCCCATGACGTCCATATCACAGGGTTAGGGGATTCTTACGGGCAGTTTGGCCCGTGATTCACTGCGGCAAGGACAACTTTTCACGCGCATAATTGAGTGCAGTTTCAATAACTTGCTCAATCGACATGCTGGTTGAATCCAGCACCAGCGCATCGTCTGCCGGTATCAGTGGTGCAATGGCGCGATTACGATCGCGGTCATCACGTTCTTTTATCTCGGATAAAAGGCGCTCAAAGTTAACACTAAAGCCTTTATCCTGCAACTGTAGCATACGACGGTGCGCACGCTCTTCCGAGCTGGCATCCAGGAAGATTTTCACCGGTGCATCAGGGAAAACCACGGTGCCCATATCGCGACCATCAGCAATCAAACCTGGCAAATCCCTGAATCCGCGCTGACGACGCAGCAATGCTTCACGCACGCGAGGGAATGCAGCCACTTTTGACGCGGTGTTGCTGACATCCTGAGTGCGGATTTCGCCAGAAACATCTTCCCCTTCCAGGATCACTTCCATCTCACCGTTGGTCGAGACAAAACGCACGTCGAGATGGGCTGCAATCGGCACCAGTGCTTCTTCAGAAGTAATATCCCCCTGATGATGCAAAGCAGCCAATGCCAGTACGCGGTAGATTGCGCCCGAATCCAGCAGATGCCATTGCAAGGCTTCAGCCATCGCTTTACACAGGGTCCCTTTACCAGCACCGCTTGGGCCATCAATCGTGATCACCGGGGCTATAGCCGTCATCTCATTCTCCTGTCGGTGGAATGCCTGTTAGCTGCCCAGGCAAATATCGACGGGCATTATACGCAGCTTACGCAAGGATCGTTACCCCTAAGCCTGGTCGAGATTAAATTATTTGTCAGATTAATGCTGATGATGAGGGGAACAACCTTGCAGGACGTGAGTTGGCTCGCAATCCGCTGCACCTGAATGCAGCGGATTTGCAGAATTATGCCAACTGACTGATACGCGCCAGCTGCTCAAAATAGTCGGGGAAGGTTTTCGCGGTACAGCCTGGATCAAGAATAGTGACCGGCGTTGAGGATAACGCCACCAGCGAGAAACACATCGCCATGCGGTGATCATTATACGTGCCAATCTCAGCAAACTTCAGCGTTTGTGGTGGCGTCACGCGAATGTAATCGTGGCCCTCTTCCACTTCAGCGCCGACTTTACGCAATTCTGTTGCCATTGCAGCCAGACGATCGGTTTCCTTAACGCGCCAGTTGTAGATGTTACGCATCACCGTGGTGCCTTTGGCAAACAGCGCCGCAGTTGCGATTGTCATCGCCGCATCAGGAATGTGGTTCATATCCAGATTGATAGCGTTAAGATCGCCACGGGTACAGGAAATATAGTCATCTCCCCACTCAATCACCGCGCCCATTTGCTCCAGCACATCGGCAAAGCGGATATCGCCCTGCATGCTGTTACGGCCAATACCGGTCACCTTAACGGTTCCGCCTTTAATGGCCGCAGCGGCCAGGAAATAGGAAGCCGAAGAAGCATCACCTTCTACCAGGTATTCGCCAGGTGAAACATACTGCTGATTTCCGGCAATGTGGAACTCACGGTAGTTATCATTCTTCACTTCAACGCCGAACGTACGCATCAGGTTCAGAGTGATGTCGATATAAGGCTTAGAAACCAGATCGCCTTTGATCACAATTTTAGTGTCGTTCGGTGCCAGCGGTGCCGTCATTAACAGAGCGGTAAGAAACTGGCTTGAAACGCTACCATCCACCGACACTTCGCCACCGCTAAAGCCGCCTTTCAGGTGCAGCGGCGGATAATCTGTTTGCTCCAGGTAGCTGACTTCAGCCCCACCCTGACGCAACGCATCAACCAGGTGCCCAATCGGACGCTCTTTCATCCGTGGCTCACCGGTTAAGACAATGTCATTACTTCCCAGGCAGAGTGCTGCAGCCAGCGGGCGCATTGCGGTGCCGGCGTTACCTAAAAAGAGTTCTACCGGGCCTTCCGCATGCAGTGGACCACCCTGACCAGTGACTTCACAGACAGTCCGATCGTCGGAAAGCGAGTAACTGACGTTCAGCGCTTTCAATGCCGTCAGCATATGGCGCACATCATCACTGTCCAGCAAGTTGGTCAGACGAGTGGTGCCTTTAGCCAGCGCCGCCAGCAACAATGCGCGGTTTGATACGCTTTTGGAGCCAGGTAAGTTTACGGTGCCATCGACCAGCGCGACAGGTTGTAGGGTCAGGGATTCCAACATGCGAAACATATTCTCCAAATTAAAAACAATAAAACCCCGCAGCCTTGCGGGGTTCCAACTGGCTACGAGCAATCAGGCTGACTTAGCCGTGACGACGCTCGAAATCGATCATGAAATCAGTCAGTGCTTTCACACCTTCTAACGGCATCGCATTGTAAATTGAGGCACGCATGCCGCCAACTACGCGGTGGCCTTTCAGCGCATGCAGGCCAGCTGCGACAGATTCATCGAGGAACAGGTTATCCAGCGAAGAGTCGGCCAGCAGGAAAGGCACGTTCATGCGAGAACGGTTGGCGGTCGCCACTTCGTTACGGTAGAAACCACTGTTATCAATGGTGCTGTACAACAGGTCGGCTTTAGCCTGGTTGCGCTTATCGAGTTCAGCCACGCCGCCCTGCTCTTTCAGCCATTTGAATACCAGGCCAGAAAGGTACCAGGCAAAGGTTGGTGGCGTATTGAACATCGATTCGTTTTCGCTGAGCACCTTGTAATCCAGAATCGAAGGCAGCTCTTTCTTGGCTTTGCCTAACAGGTCTTCACGAACGATGACCAGGGTTAAGCCAGCCGGTCCAATGTTCTTCTGCGCGCCAGCATAGATAACGCCGTAACGATTGATATCCAGTGGGGACGAAAGGATGGTTGAGGAGAGATCGGCCACCACCACTTTATCACCAAAATCTGGCTCTTCATTAATAGCAACGCCATCAATGGTTTCATTCGGGCAGTAGTGAACGTAAGCAGCGTCATCAGACAATGCCCAACTGCTCATCGGGGTGATTGCCCGCAGGCCATCTACCTTGGTTTGCGCGTCGATGACGTTAGGTGTGCAGTATTTCAGCGCTTCTTTGATTGCGCTGTGTGCCCAATAGCCACCATCAACATAATCGGCGGTGGTCTTATTGCCTAACAGGTTCATTGGGATCGCCGCAAACTGTGCACGCGCCCCACCGTGACAGAACAAGACTTTGTAGTTTGAAGGGATCTTTAACAGGTCACGAAAATCTTTCTCAGCCTCTTCGGCAACCTGAATAAATTCTTTACTGCGATGGCTAATTTCCATCACGGACGTCCCTAATCCCTGCCAGTTACGCAGTTCTTGTTCGGCACGACGCAGAACTTCCGCCGGCAGCATCGCTGGGCCGGAGCTAAAATTGAAAACCTGACTCATTTCCCCTCACCACTTTCAGATCAATCGATTGCTATTCTGCTATCGGTTTTATCATTGCCCATCCGCCGCTGCAATGATTAATCGGGTCAGCCGACCAGTTCCGGAATGATGCCGGCCGGTGGCTACAGTAATTTCCCCCCTCGCGTAGCGGATCGGACAGAAACCCCGTATCATTGCGCACTTTCGGCACAACCCAAAACGAGTGGGCACTATGACGCAAACGTATATTCCAGGCAAAGACGCCGCGCTGGAAGATTCCATCGCACGCTTTCAGCAAAAATTGCAGGATCTGGGCTTCAATATTGAAGAAGCTTCCTGGCTGAACCCGGTTCCCCACGTCTGGTCCGTTCATATCAGAGACCGCGACTGCCCGCTGTGTTTTACCAACGGTAAAGGCGCCAGCAAGAAAGCTGCCCTGGCCTCCGCGCTGGGCGAATACTTCGAACGTCTGTCGACTAACTACTTTTTCGCCGACTTCTGGTTGGGCAACAAGGTGGCCAACGGTGACTTCGTTCATTACCCAAATGAAAAATGGTTCCCGCTCCCAGAAGACGACAGCCTGCCAGCCGGTATTCTGGACGAACGTCTGACCGCCTTTTATGATCCAGAGCAGGAAGTCAGCGCCAGCGATCTGATTGATCTGCAGTCAGGCAATAGCGATCGTGGCATTTGCGCCCTGCCATTTACGCGCCAATCCGATCAGCAGACGGTTTATATCCCGATGAACATCATCGGTAACCTGTATGTCTCCAACGGCATGTCTGCCGGCAACACGCCGAATGAAGCGCGTGTACAGGGCCTGTCTGAAGTGTTCGAACGCTACATCAAAAATCGTATTATTGCCGAATCCATCAGCCTGCCGTTGATCCCACAAGCCGTGCTGGATCGTTATCCGGGCGTGGTGGAGTCGATCAATAAGCTGGAAGCCGAAGGGTTCCCGATTTTCTCTTACGATGCTTCGCTCGGTGGCAAGTACCCGGTTATCTGCGTGGTCCTTTTCAACCCAGAAAATGGCACCTGTTTCGCTTCCTTTGGCGCGCATCCTGACTTTGGCGTGGCGCTGGAACGTACCGTTACCGAACTGCTGCAGGGCCGTAGCCTGAAAGATTTGGATGTGTTCACGCCGCCAACCTTCGATGATGAAGAAGTCGCTGAACATGCCAACCTCGAGACGCACTTCATTGATTCAAGCGGCCTGATCTCCTGGGACATGTTCAAAGACGATGCCGATTATCCGTTTGTTGACTGGCGTTTCGACGGGTCAACGGAAGAAGAGTTCGCGACGCTGATGGCAATCTTCAAAGCTGAAGATCAGGAAGTCTACATCGCTGATTACCAGCATCTGGACGTCTACGCTTGTCGTATCATCGTCCCGGGGATGTCTGATATTTATCCTGCGGAAGATCTGCTGTTGGCCAACAACAGCATGGGCGCGTATCTGCGCGAAACGCTGCTGTCGTTGCCAGAAACTCAGTGGGAAAAAGAGGACTATCTGTCACTGATTGAGCGTCTGGATGAAGATGGTCACGATGACTTCACCCGTGTGCGCGAGTTGCTTGGCCTGGCAACGGGTAAAGACAATGGTTGGTACACGCTGCGTATTGGTGAGCTGAAAGCGATGCTGGCGCTGGCCGGTGGCGATCTGGATCAGGCGCTGATCTGGACGGAATGGACCATGGAGTTCAACAACTCTATCTTCACTCCAGCGCGCGCTAACTACTATCGTTGCCTGCAAACGCTGCTGCTGTTGAGCCAGGAAGAAGGACGCGATCCGGTGCAGTATCATACTGCATTTGTGCGGATGTACGGACTGGATGCGGTTGAAGCCGCTTCGGCTGCAATCAGTGGCGAAGCCCCTTTCTATGGTCTGCAGTCAGTTGATGAAGACCTGATGGCCTTCCCGGCTCATCAGTCCTTGCTTGCCGCTTACGAGAAGCTGCAACAGGCAAAACGCCTGAACTGGAAATAAGACTTCAGGGCAATCGGGACCGGTCTCGATTGCCCTTTCCACACTCTCTTAATCTTCTAATGTTATTTTAAAGTAACGTCTAATTGTCATAAAACGAATACTTTAACCTTCCAGCTACATTTCATTGAATAACCTCGTTTAAACAAAGCGCAATTCGTGCTTAATTCAACTTTTTTTTAGAAAATTAAAAAGTATTTAATTCATACTTTTCAATTAATTAAATCATTAACCCTACTTAAAAAAGGCCATTAAGCGCAGGTACTCCAGGCCAACATGATCCACATCAATTTCTCACCTATACTCCTTTGTTAGTATTTCGTCGTTGACTAATTTAGGGAGTAGTTAGTGTGAAAGCTGGCAACCCGTTCGACTTACTCTTACCGTCTGAAATGGCCAAAGTGGCCGAAGAAGCCGGCGTTTATAAAGCGACAAAAAAACCCTTCACCACATTTTTTCTGGCGATCACCGCCGGTGTCTTCATCTCCATCGCGTTTGTCTTCTATATCACCGCCACTACGGGTTCTGGTACGTCCCCCTGGGGCATGAGCAAACTGGTGGGGGGTCTGTGCTTCTCTCTCGGTCTGATGCTGGTCGTCGTCTGTGGGGCTGACCTGTTCACCTCAACCGTACTGACAATCGTCGCGAAAGCCAGCGGACGCATCAGTTGGTTACAGCTTGCCCGCAACTGGATCATCGTGTACGTCGGCAACTTCTTCGGTGCGATGTTCTTCGTGGCTCTGATTTGGTTCGCTGGACAGGCAATGGCGGCCAACGGTGCCTGGGGGCTCAATGTCCTGCAAACCGCTGACCATAAAATGCACCATACTTTCCTTGAAGCGGTCTGCCTGGGGATCCTGGCGAATCTGATGGTCTGTATGGCGGTATGGATGAGCTATTCCGGCCGGACCCTGACAGACAAAATGTTAGCGATGCTGCTTCCGGTCGCGATGTTCGTGGCCAGCGGCTTTGAGCACAGCATTGCCAATATGTTTCTTGTCCCACTGGCCATTGTTATCCGGGATTTCTCTGGCCCCGAATTTTGGCAGGCAACAGGGACAACCGCTGCCCAGTTCTCACACCTGACCGTCAGCGACTTTATTACCGATAATCTGATCCCGGTGACGATAGGCAACATCATCGGCGGCGGTTTCCTGGTTGGATTGACTTACTGGGTGATTTATCTGCGAGACAGCGGTCATGACTGATTGCGCCACAAACTGATTTAGCGCCTGTTGCTGACGGCTGGCAGCAGGAACACCAGAACTCCACGTAATTAAGGTAGGTATCAAATGAGCGAGCACAACGAAAAACAGGTCGCGGCCTGGGAAAGCTTTGCACAAGGCGAATGGCAGAACAGCATTGACGTGCGTGACTTCATTCAGAAAAACTATACCCCGTATGAAGGTGATGAATCCTTCCTGAGCGGTGCCACCGCAGCCACCACGTCCCTGTGGGACAAGGTGATGGAAGGCATCAAACAGGAAAACCGTACCCATGCGCCAGTAGATTTTGATACCGACCTGGCTTCGACCATCACCTCTCATGATGCGGGCTACATCAATAAAAAACTGGAAACCATCGTGGGTTTGCAGACTGAAGCGCCATTAAAACGCGGCCTGATCCCTTACGGCGGCATCAAAATGGTGGAAGGCTCCTGTAAAGTTTACGGTCGTGAACTGGATCCAGGCCTGAAAAAAATCTTCAGCGAATACCGTAAAACCCATAACCAGGGCGTGTTCGACGTCTACACACCGGACATCCTGCGCTGCCGTAAATCTGGCGTGCTGACCGGTTTGCCAGATGCGTATGGTCGCGGTCGCATCATCGGTGACTACCGTCGTGTTGCCCTGTACGGCATCGACATGCTGATGAAAGACAAATTTGCGCAGTTCACCTCGCTGCAGGCAGATATGGAAAATGGCGTAAACCTTGAAGCCACTATTCGTCTGCGTGAAGAGATTGCCGATCAGCATCATGCGCTGCAGCAGATCAAAGAGATGGCAGCAAAATACGGTTGTGACATTTCTGGCCCGGCGAAAACGGCGCAGGAAGCGGTTCAGTGGACTTACTTCGGTTATCTGGCCGCAGTGAAATCTCAGAACGGTGCAGCAATGTCGTTCGGCCGTGTTTCTACCTTCCTGGATATCTATATCGAACGGGATCTGCAGGCAGGTAAAATTACTGAGACCGACGCTCAGGAACTGATTGACCACCTGGTGATGAAACTGCGTATGGTTCGCTTCCTGCGTACGCCGGAATACGATGAACTGTTCTCGGGTGACCCAATCTGGGCAACAGAATCCCTGGCGGGTATGGGCGTTGATGGCCGTACGCTGGTGAGCAAAAGCAGCTTCCGTTTCCTGAATACCCTTTACACTATGGGGCCTTCACCGGAACCGAACATGACCATTCTGTGGTCTGAAAAGCTGCCGCTGAACTTTAAGAAATTTGCGGCGAAAGTCTCGATCGATACCTCTTCTGTCCAGTATGAAAACGACGATTTGATGCGTCCTGACTTCAACAACGATGACTATGCCATCGCCTGTTGTGTAAGCCCGATGATTGTCGGCAAACAAATGCAGTTCTTCGGTGCGCGTGCCAACCTTGCTAAAACCATGCTGTATGCCATCAACGGCGGCGTGGATGAAAAAATGAAAATGCAGGTGGGCCCGAAAGAAGCGCCAATGATGGACGACGTGCTGGAATACAATAAAGTGATGGATCGTATGGATCACTTTATGGACTGGCTGGCCAAACAGTATGTGACTGCGCTGAACGTCATTCACTATATGCATGACAAATACAGCTATGAAGCCTCACTGATGGCGCTGCATGACCGTGATGTTTATCGCACTATGGCGTGTGGTATCGCTGGTCTGTCCGTTGCGGCTGACTCCCTGTCGGCTATCAAATACGCGAAAGTCTCCACCATTCGTGATGAAGATGGTCTGGCTGTTGACTTCAAAATTGAAGGCGAATATCCACAGTTTGGTAACAACGACTCCCGTGTAGATGACATTGCCTGCGACCTGGTTGAACGTTTCATGAAGAAAATTCAGAAACTGCAAACTTACCGTAACGCCGTTCCTACTCAGTCTGTGCTCACCATCACCTCTAACGTGGTGTATGGTAAGAAAACCGGTAACACACCTGATGGCCGTCGCGCTGGCGCACCATTTGGACCAGGTGCTAACCCAATGCACGGTCGCGATCAGAAAGGTGCAGTCGCTTCACTGACATCGGTCGCTAAACTGCCGTTTGCCTACGCGAAAGACGGGATCTCTTACACCTTCTCCATCGTGCCGAATGCGTTAGGCAAAGATGATGATGTGCGTAAAGCGAACCTGGCTGGTCTGATGGATGGTTACTTCCACCATGAAGCCAATATCGAAGGCGGTCAGCACCTCAACGTCAACGTGATGAACCGCGAGATGCTGTTAGAAGCGATGGAAGATCCGGAAAAATATCCGCAGCTGACCATTCGCGTTTCGGGTTATGCCGTTCGCTTTAACTCATTAACTAAAGAGCAGCAGCAGGATGTGATCACCCGTACCTTCACTAAGAGTATGTAATTAGCGAAGCAGTAAGGCTCCACTTCGGTGGAGCCTTTTCAAAAGCCTTGTTTGCCAGCAGCCTGACCGTCCAACCAGACCGCTGGCAAAACAGACTTAACGCAGCTAAAGACTGCGTACCTGCTAAAGGCAGGTCTACCGTGGAGAACTCATCGCAATGTCAGTCACCGGCCGTATCCACTCATTCGCATCTTGCGGGACTGTAGACGGTCCCGGCATCCGCTTTATCACCTTCTTCCAGGGCTGCCTGATGCGCTGCCTCTACTGCCACAACCGTGATACCTGGGATACCCATGGCGGTAAAGAGATTACCGTTGAGGAATTGATGAAGGACGTGGTGTCTTATCGTCACTTTATGAATGCGTCCGGCGGCGGCGTGACGGCTTCAGGCGGAGAAGCAATTTTACAGGCGGAGTTTGTGCGGGACTGGTTCCGAGCCTGCCACGCTGAAGGCATCAATACCTGCCTCGATACCAACGGTTTTGTCCGTCGCTATGACCCGGTCATTGATGAACTGCTGGAAGTGACCGATCTGGTGATGCTGGATCTGAAGCAGATCAATGATGATGTTCACCAGGTCCTGGTGGGGGTTTCTAACCACCGCACGCTGGATTTTGCCCGCTACCTGGCTAAGAAGAAAATCCGCACCTGGATCCGTTATGTTGTGGTGCCTGGTTATTCTGATGATGATGATTCCGCACACCGTCTGGGTGAATTCACCCGTGATATGGGCAACGTGGAAAAAATCGAGCTGCTGCCTTATCACGAATTAGGCAAGCATAAATGGGTCGCGATGGGTGAGGAGTACAAACTGGACGGCGTGCATCCACCGAAGGCGGAAACGATGGACCGGGTTAAATCCATTCTTGAAGGTTACGGTCACAAGGTGATGTACTGATCCTCTCAAACAGCACAAACAAAAATGGCGCCCAATGGCGCCATTTTTATTGCGTACGCAGTATCAGGCTTGCGCGAATGGCGTGGCTTGCTTATCAGATTTACGCAGCAGCATCACCAAATAGACAAAGGCCACAGCGGCAATCATCATAAACAGCACAGGGTCAGAATAGTTCTGCATCAGCATTGAGGTCATCGCAGGGCCAAGCAGACTGCCAACGGTATAGCTCAGTAACAGAGCCTGATTCATTGCGACCAGCTCATGATGAGCGACCGTTTCACAGGCCCAGGACATGGCAACCGGATACAACGTAAAGCCGGCACAACCCAACACAAACAGCGCAGGTGCCATTGCCGCATTACCCAACATCGCAAAGGCGCCGAGGATAACCACAAACACCTGTACGCGCAGCACCAGCAGGCGGCCATAGCGATCGGCCAGGCGACCCACAGGCCATTGCCCGACAATTCCGGCGCTGACCATCAAAGCCATCCAGTATCCCACCGTGGCATCATTCATCCCCTGATGGGAAAGATACAGCGGCATAAGACCATATAACGAACCAAGAAGGATGCCGGAGATGATGCAGCCGTTGATACCCAAACGCGCGCTACGACGGCGCAGCATTGGCCACATACGTCCTGGTGCGGCTTCCGTGTCGTCCCCTTTGGCCGTCACTTTGGTGAAGACCAGCGGCAGGATAGCCGCCACGATTATACCGGTTACCCACGGCAGAACATGCAGCAGTTCTGTGGAAACCTTGCTCACCAACAGCTGACCGGCAACGGTACCGATATAGTAGACAATCATATAGGCAGCCAGCAGCTGACCACGATTACGTAGCGTTCCACTGCACAGCAAGGCGCTTTCAACGATAACCCAAATCAGTGCGCAGCCAATTCCGGCAACAAAACGCCACATAGCCCAAACCCAGAAACCGCTTTCCAGCCCTAACGCGGCGGTAGCCAGCGCAAAGAGCACTGAAGCGATGTAATAGCTGCGGTTAAAGCCCAGTCGTTTGATTGCCCAACCTGCAACCAGAGTGCCTGCCAGATTACCGGTGTAGTAAGAAGAACTGACCACCCCAACCTGCCACGTTGGCAGGAAATCGTGCGTGAGCCAAAGCGGCACCAGCGTATTCAGCACGGCGATCGAAATCGTCAGCAGCAGAAGGCCGCAAAGCAGCACAATAACAGGGCGAGACCAGGTGGACATAGTGGCGGAACTACCAAAAGAAGAGATGATTTTGCGCGCATAATGCCACTGACGGAATAAAAGTCAATCTGGCAAAAAAAGGCTGAAGCCCAAAGGGATTAGCGATGATTTAAATTACTTATCATGCCAAAGAAGGCAGAAACAGACTGATTTACGGGGCACGATTAACCGATTGAAATTATGACGCTTTTATTTACACCCGAGTCTCATAATCAGATAATTTTCCTGTCCCATTGATTACTTTGATTAAAAAATATTGCCGTAGCGATGCAGACGATTTTTGCTATACGCCGGGCCTTAAACAAAAAAAAGCCTGCGGGCGTAACCAGCAGGCTTTTTAGCAGGAGCACGTCAGAAATTAACCGACGAACTCAAGACCTTTCATATATGGCTTCAGAACCTCAGGCACCGCGATGCGACCATCAGCCTGCTGGTAGTTTTCCAGCACCGCCACCAGCGTACGACCCACTGCCAGACCAGACCCGTTAAGGGTATGAACGAGGCGGGTTTTCTTCTCGGTTTTCGGTCTGCAACGAGCCTGCATACGACGCGCCTGGAAATCGCCCATATTTGAACAGGAAGAAATTTCGCGGTAGGTGTCCTGCGCTGGCAGCCACACTTCCAGATCGTAAGTTTTGCATGAGCCAAAGCCCATATCACCGGTGCAAAGCAACACTTTACGGTATGGCAGTTCCAGCAGCTGAAGCACCTTCTCCGCGTGTCCGACCAGTTCTTCCAGAGCATCCATGGAATCTTCCGGACGGGTAATGTGCACCAT
This sequence comes from Erwinia sp. QL-Z3, assembly GCF_004551645.1. NCBI lineage: Bacteria > Pseudomonadati > Pseudomonadota > Gammaproteobacteria > Enterobacterales > Erwiniaceae > Erwinia > Erwinia sp. QL-Z3. The sequence continues at coordinate 3,048,557 of NZ_CP037950.1, read as the reverse complement.
TTCAACTTTATCGAACTGGTGCATACGGATCAGGCCACGGGTATCACGACCATAGGCACCGGCTTCTGAACGGAAGCAAGGTGTATGCGCGGTGAACTTCAGCGGCAGAGACTCTTCTTCCAGAATTTCATCGCGAACCATATTGGTCAGCGGTACTTCTGAAGTCGGGATCAGCGCATAATCGCTGCTGGACGCTTCTTCTTCCAGCGGACGAGTGTGGAACAGGTCTTCACCGAACTTAGGCAGCTGGCCGGTGCCGTGCAAAGACGCATGGTTCACCAGGTAAGGAACGTAAGTTTCCAGATAGCCGTGCTGCTCGGTGTGCAGATCCAGCATAAACTGGCTCAGCGCACGGTGCATCAGCGCAATTTGACCCTGCATCACCACAAAGCGTGAACCTGTCAGTTTGGCGCCCATGGCGAAATCCAGACCGGACGCCATTTCACCCAGTTCGACGTGATCGCGAACGGCGAAATCAAATTCACGCGGGGTTCCCCAGCGGCTGACTTCGAGGTTTTCACTGTCGTCTTTACCCAGTGGTACTTCATCAACCGGGATATTCGGGATAGCAGAAGCCATTTCACGAATGGCGTTCAGCAGTTCGTCCAGTTCCGCTTTGGCCGCATCCAGGCTTTCGCCCAGCGCGTTCACTTCCTGACGTAATGGCTCGATGTCTTCCCCACGCGCCTTGGCCTGCCCGATAGATTTGGACCGGGAGTTACGTTCTGCCTGCAGTGTTTCGGTTTCGACCTGCAGAACTTTACGGCGCTCTTCCTGCGAACGCAGCGTGTCAACGTCAAGCTTATAGCCCCGGCGTGCCAGTTTTTCAGCGACTGCGTCTGGCTCATTACGCAGCAGATTGGGATCGAGCATGCTTGTCCTGTGATTATTCGAGTGAGTAAATGAGGGGCGCATCCGGCGTGCGAATGCGTTGAATTCCTTGCTAACCTTACCGCAACGTCAGTGTCAACGGTAGCGTTTTGTCGGGCTATTTTGATCCTGCTCAGCCAGCCAGGCTAGCTTTTCACCGATCTTCCCTTCAAGACCTCTGGAAGTCGGTCGGTAGTACCGCGTTTGTGCCATTTCAGAGGGGAAGTAGTCCTCACCAGCCGCATAGGCGTTCGGCTCGTCGTGGGCATATCGGTATTCCGCACCCAGGCCCATTTCTTTCATCAGCTTGGTCGGCGCGTTTCGCAGATGTTCAGGCACATCGAAATCTGGATTATCTTTTGCGTCGCGCATCGCGGCTTTAAACGCGGTATAAACCGCGTTGCTCTTCGGTGCACAAGCCAGATAGACGATAGCCTGGGCAATCGCGCGTTCCCCTTCCGCTGGCCCAACACGAGTGAAACAGTCCCAGGCGGAAATAGCGACCTGCATTCCCCGGGGATCGGCATTCCCCACATCCTCCGAGGCGATTGCCAGCAAGCGACGGGCAACGTACAGCGGATCGCCACCCGCGGTAATAATACGGGCATACCAGTACAGGGCGGCATCAGGTGCTGAGCCACGTACCGATTTATGCAGTGCCGAAATCAGATCGTAAAAGCGATCGCCTTTATTATCGAACCTGGCGCTGCGTTCGCCTGACACTTCGTTCAGCAGTTGAGCCGTCAGCTCCCGCTTGCCTTTGCTGTTGACCTCGGCCATATCGGCCATCATCTCCAGCGTGTTTAGCGCACGGCGAGCATCGCCGTTAACCAGTTCGGCAATCATCCTGCGCGTACCCTCAGGCAGAACGATATTCTCTTTGCCATAACCGCGATCGCTGTCTTTCATGGCCTGATCGAGCACGATTTCGATGTCTTCACTGGTTAGCGATTTCAGCAGATAGACGCGGGCACGGGAAAGCAGTGCTGAATTTAGCTCAAACGACGGGTTTTCCGTTGTGGCACCGATAAAGGTGATGGTGCCATCTTCAATATGTGGCAGAAACGCATCCTGCTGACTTTTGTTAAAACGGTGAACTTCATCGACAAACAGGATGGTGCGTCGCCCGGCATCGCGGTTTTGCCTCGCGCGCTCGATGGCTTCGCGGATCTCTTTTACGCCCGACGTCACTGCGGAGATGCGTTCCACATCAGCCTGGCCGTAACGGCCGATAATTTCGGCCAGCGTGGTTTTTCCTGTCCCTGGCGGCCCCCACAGGATCATCGAATGCAGATGCCCAGCCTCGATGGCGCGTGGCAGAGGCTTACCGGCAGCCAGCAGGTGTTGCTGCCCAATATATTCTGCCAGCGTTGCTGGCCGCATACGGGCGGCCAGAGGCTGAAATTCATTGTGGGAGAAATCCAGAGACAGAGTATTCACGCTAACCTCACTGACGCTGATCGTCCAGCGTCACGCCTTTTGGCGGTGTGAACTGGAACTTACTGGCTTCAACAGCCCCATTTTGCTGGCTCTTCAGTGCATAGCTGCTGCGCTGTCCATCCTGCTCCACGGCGCTGAACTGGTTTATGGTGCCGTTAGTGGAAACATTGATGGTGAACTGCTTCAGGTTGCCATCGGTAGATTTAGGGGTCAGGTCGAAGTTGTCGCCCTGCTGCTTAATGTTGTACTGCTTCCAGTGACTGCCCTGATTACGCGCGATCAGCATAAACGGCGTGTTACTGGTGGCATCTTTCAGCCAGGTTGCACTGACCTGCTCAACAAACGGGTTATAGAACCACAGCGTTTTACCATCAGAAATCAGCACGCTTTCGTCCGGTGCGGTCATATGCCAGTTGAACAGGTTCGGGCGTTTAACCCACAGCTCACCTTCCCCATCCTGAACGGACTGTCCGCTACCGTCAGTGACTTTCTGCGTGAAGCTGGCGTGGAAGCTCTTCACTTTGTCCAGACGCTGCTGCAGGTCTGAAGACGCATCGGCCAGTACACTTGCAGAGGCAAAGGCGGTCAGCAGACAGCAGGAGATCAATAATTTTTTCATTAGGGCATCCTTATTAAAACTTTTTATCCCGATAAGCGGGGAAGCCTGGGAGGATAACTGTAGCCAGGCACTAGCGAAATCAACAGGGGATCCCCTGAATGAAACTGGCAATACTGTCTGATATGGGGATAAGCCCCGGAAACTCAACGGGCCGGGTCTCCCCGGCCCGTATTTTAAGGCAAAACTGACCTGACAGCCGACTTACATCTCATGTGGCGGAGGGGAAAGCACTTCACGGTTACCGTTATGGCCCGGTGAAGAGACAATCCCCTGTGCTTCCATCTGTTCGATAATACGCGCCGCACGGTTGTAGCCGATGCGGAATTGACGCTGCACACCAGAAATAGACGCACGACGTTTCTCCACCACAAAGCCAACGGCCTGATCGAACAGCGGATCCAGCTCTTCATCACCATCCAGCGTCAGACCACCTTCGCTCTCTTCGCCAGCGGTGATGCTCTCGATGTATTGCGGACGACCGCGCGCCTTCCAGTCCTGCACAACGGCGTGAACTTCCTCATCGCGCACGAAGGCACCATGAACACGCACAGGCATCGAGGAGTTTGGTGGCATATAAAGCATGTCACCCATTCCCAGCAGCGATTCAGCGCCTGCCTGATCGAGAATGGTACGGGAGTCGATCTTGCTTGAAACGGTGAACGCAATGCGCGTTGGAATGTTAGCCTTGATCAGACCGGTAATCACATCGACCGACGGACGCTGTGTCGCCAGAACCAGGTGGATCCCTGCGGCACGCGCTTTCTGTGCCAGGCGGGCAATCAGCTCTTCAACTTTTTTGCCCACCGCCATCATCAGGTCGGCGAACTCATCGACCAGCACCACGATATATGGCAGTTTTTCCAGCACCGGCGGCTTGGCATCCATGCTGTCGCCCGGTTTCCAGAATGGATCCGGAATTGGACGCCCCATCGCTTCAGCCTGAGCCACCTTCTCGTTGTAGCCTGCCAGATTACGCACACCCAGCGCCGACATCAGCTTATAACGACGCTCCATCTCACCGACACTCCAGCGCAGCGCATTGGCGGCGTCTTTCATGTCGGTAACGACTTCGGTCAGCAGATGAGGAATGCCTTCATAGACCGACAGTTCCAGCATTTTCGGGTCGATCATGATAAAGCGCACGTCTTCCGGCGAGGCTTTATACAGCATGCTGATAATCATGGCGTTAACGCCGACCGACTTACCAGAACCGGTGGTACCGGCCACCAGCAGGTGAGGCATCTTGGCCAAATCCGCGATCACCGGCTGACCCGAAATATCTTTGCCCAATACCACGGCAAGCGGTGAGGGGTTATCGCGGAATTTAGCGCACTCTAACACTTCACGCATATAGACCGTCTGGCGATGCTTATTAGGCAGCTCCAGGCCAACATACGGCTTGCCAGGGATCACTTCCACCACGCGGACAGCAACGGCTGAAAGCGAGCGGGCAAGGTCACGAGACAGGTTAGAAATACGGGCCGCTTTCACGCCCGGTGCTAAATCCAGTTCGAAACGCGTAATGACCGGACCTGGTGAGATGCCAACCACTTCGGCTTTCACGCGGTAATCAGCCAGACGGGCCTCAACCAGTCGGGCCATTTGCTCCAGGGCAAACATATCGACTGGTTCAGCTTCAATCGGCGGTTCGGTCAACAAATCCAGCGAAGGCAACGGGGTGGTTGGGCGTTCCAGACGTTGCTCATGACGCACGAGGAACGGGTGGAACAAGCTATCTTCAGCCGGTTTCGCCGGTTCTGGCTCAGGCGCTGCTTCCTGAGGAGCCTGCCATGATGGGGCAACCGGTGCCTGTGGCTGCTGTGCTACCGGTTGAGCCGGAGGCGTCTGCCATGATGGAGCAACGGGTGCCTGTGGCTGCTGTGCTACCGGTTGAGCCGGAGGCGTCTGCCATGACGGAGTAACCGGAGCCTGTGGCTGCTGTACTACCGGTTGAGCCGGAGGCGTCTGCCATGATGGCGTGACGGGTTGCTGTACCGGCGCATGTTCAGGCGTAGAACTGTGCTGTTGCCACTGCTCTGCGGCTTTATCGGTCTCTGCGGGTAAGGTAAACAGCGGCTCGCTTGGGCCGTCATCCACCAAATCATCCATTGGAGAGAAATCGAACGCTCCGGCGGTATCCAGTTTGAAGGACGGAGCCTGCTGCTGGTCCTCTTCGCCATACCGTTGCTGCTGTTGTTCAGCAAACTGACGAGCCAATGCAGCCTGTTGCAGAGCGGCTTCATCATCTTCTGCGAACTCTTCGCCATAGCGCGTCTGCTGCTGAGCCATAAAGGCCTCGCGCAGATGGGCCTCTTCCAGCTCCATCGCATCTTCATCCGCAGCGGGCAGAGTGGCGGAGGGGGATCCCAGCAGTTCCTGCTCTTCTTTCGCCTTCTCTTCAGCCATACGCTGAGAAGGCAATTTGATGCCATAAGATGCCAGTTCACGACGCGTTGGCAATTTAACTGGGTTAGGACGCGGCAATGCCGGGCCGATGCCTTGCTTAACCTGAGGGTTAACCGGCGCCTCACTGGTCGCACTGAATCCCGGCATAAACGGCGCGGACGCTGCCGCGACTTTAGCCGCAGCCACGACACCCTGAGTGCCAGCAGCCATATCGGTTGGCTGAGTGGACTGCGGAGCAGAGAAGTCGAATGGCGAAGAACTGTCTCGCCAGTTCCCCATCCGTGGCCCTTCATCTTCGTCATCCACCTGCACTGAAGGTGCAGGCGTGGTCTCAGCCGGCATTTCAAAGCGGTAAAGTTCAGGCGTTTGTGCTACTGGCGCAGCCGCAACAGGCTGGGCAGTCACGGGAGTCGCCGCCTGAGCGGGAGCATAAGCAGGCTCAGCGGGAACATGCCCAGGCTGAACGCTGGCGACCGGAGAAACCGGGGCAGCAGGAGCCTCTTCAGCTTGCGGAGCCGCAGCCAATGGTGCAGCAGTTGCAGCCACAGCCGATTTGCTCAGAAGCGGATCGTTGTCCTCTGCTTCATGCTCATCGTCCTGCAGTATTTTCTTCGGCGCAGACAGCAGCACATCATCTTCTTCGCTGCGGGCGCTTTGCTTCAGGACAGGTGCGGCCGGAGCCGCTTCGCCCTGCTCGTCTTCATACTCATCATCATGCCAGCGCTCATCGTTACGCGAACGATTACTGGCAAAAGTCAGCACGCCCATCACGACACCACCGATTTTCTCAGCGATAGTGAGCCAGGACCAGCCAGTATAGAGCGTTAATCCCGCAGCCCAGATGCACAGCAGCGTCAAGGTGCCACCGGCGCTGCTGAACCATGGCGCCATGGCATTACTCAGCAGGCTGCCAATCACGCCACCCGAAGCGAAGTACCAAATGTCATCGGCATTCAGCGCCGCAAGGCCGCATGAAGTGATCACCAGAGCCAGCACGCCAATCAGGCGCAGGGCGACTGCGAAGTAATCAATGAATTCCTGAGAGTGGCGCTGACGGAAAGTGATCCAGCAAAGGCCTAAAATGACCGGAGGAATGGCATAGGCCATCACACCAAAAATGAAGAACAGGGTATCCGCAAGCCAGGCGCCAATGCCGCCGCCCACATTGTGGATAGGTTCATGCCAGGCGGTCTGGGACCAGCTGGGATCGGAAGGATTGAAGCTCACCAACGCTGCCATCAGATAAACGGCAAAAAGAGCCACAACAATCAACAACGCTTCGAGCAGACGACGCCCACTGCTAAGCGGTTGTAAGGATACTTCTTTATCTTCTGTGTATTCCTGGCTCAAGAGTACTCTCCAGGGGCCTGTAAACTATGGAGGCAACAGCGCCGGGCGAGCCCGACGCTGAACCTGTATGAATTCACAGGAGTGTACCGAAAACTATCAGGTTTTGCACCTGCCCTGTGTTACCGCGTTTTAATGACTAAGCGGTTACTTTGTTTCACTTCTTCCATGACGACATAGGTCCGCGTATCGTTCACGCCCGGCAGACGTAGCAGGGTCTCGCCCAGCAATTTACGGTAAGCCGACATATCAGGAACACGGGTTTTCAGCAGATAGTCAAAATCGCCTGAAACAAGATGACACTCTTGAGTTTCCTCAAGTTTTTGCACGGCGGCGTTAAATTGCTCAAACACATCCGGTGCACCACGATTCAGAGTAATCTCAACGAATACCAGCAGTGACGCGTCCAGATAGTGTGGATTCAGCTGCGCGGTATAACCCAGGATGAATCCCTGGCGCTCGAGGCGACGGACACGTTCAAGGCAGGGTGTCGGGGATAAACCCACACTCTTGGAAAGATCGACGTTAGAAATTCGACCATTCTTTTGCAGTTCGTTAAGGATGTTGCGGTCGATCCTGTCCAGATCTTTACCAGGTCGTTTTTTATTGTCTACCATTATTATTGTCTCTCTTAATGCCTTCCCTTTACTTGCCATACCCTGGCGCATTCGATGTGCAGGGTTGTTCTAAGTGAAGTCAGGAGCCTGTTGCGCTTCTTGCAAAACGCCCATCCGTATGACGCATGTTGTCTGTCCACACCATGCGTCATGACCAATGACAGACTGAGTTTATTCGGCTAGCGTGCCAAAACATGGAATGAAAATCTGTTTTGCCAACCTAAATCCCCTCTGCTTCCTACACTGTTTTCGCAAAAGCGCAGCCGATTGTCAAAGCAAAACAACTAAAACCAGTACAACATGCCAGAAGTATCGCTGCGTGACTGTTTTTAAATGGATATTTTCAGGGCATTGCACTGTCAGGTGTCAGCGTTTGCCCCAAAATAGCGCACAACTCTTCCGCAAGGTGAAAGGGTCCATTGGTCAAACCTTTCGCAGTCATCGTTAACAAAATTGCAGAATGCTTTTGTTGCCGCGTTAAATTCCCTACAATCGAAAAATGTTTGCCAGACAAATAATGAGGGTCTCATGAGCACGGCCAAACACAGTAAATTACTTATCCTGGGCTCAGGCCCGGCTGGTTATACCGCTGCCGTTTACGCAGCGCGCGCCAATTTGAATCCGGTTTTAATCACCGGCCTGGAAAAAGGCGGTCAGTTGACCACCACCACCGAAGTTGAAAACTGGCCGGGTGACCCGAACGATCTGACCGGTCCGGCGTTGATGGAACGTATGCAGGAGCATGCGGAGAAATTCAACACCGAGATCATTTTCGACCACATTCATACGGTCGATCTGCAGACGCGCCCGTTCAGATTAACCGGCGACAGCGCGGAATATACTGCTGATGCATTGATCATCGCTACCGGTGCTTCTGCCCGCTATCTGGGCCTGCCGTCTGAAGAAGCGTTCAAAGGACGCGGCGTTTCAGCCTGTGCAACCTGCGATGGTTTCTTCTACCGTAACCAGAAAGTTGCGGTGATCGGCGGGGGGAATACCGCCGTTGAAGAAGCGCTTTATCTGGCTAACATCGCCGCAGAAGTGCATTTGATTCACCGCCGCGACAGCTTCCGCGCGGAAAAAATCCTTATCGACCGTCTGATGGAAAAAGTGCGCAACGGCAATATCGTGCTGCATACTAACCAGACGCTGGATGAAGTGATCGGCGATCAAATGGGTGTCAGCTCGCTGCGCCTGCGCTCTGCGCTGGACGATCAGCAGACTGAAGAGCTGAATGTAGCCGGTCTGTTTGTCGCCATCGGGCATAGCCCGAACACCGGCATCTTCAAAGATCAGCTTGAGCTGGAAAATGGGTACATCAAAGTCCAGTCGGGTCTGCAGGGCAATGCGACTCAGACCAGTATTCCAGGCGTGTTCGCCGCGGGTGATGTGATGGATCATATCTACCGTCAGGCGATCACCTCAGCCGGCACCGGTTGTATGGCGGCTTTGGATGCAGAACGCTTCCTCGATGGATTAGTTAAAAACTCTCAGTGAGTTGTTAACACTCTGCATCAATCTTGCCAAAGGCGACCTCAACTGGTCGCCTTTTTGCTTTCCGCATTGTAACATTGCCAGCCAATCCCCCTGTTTTTAGCAGGGATGTTTTCTCCTCTTTCGTCTAACGCTCAGCTGGAAAAGCATGAACAAAACACGGCAGCAACAGTTACTCCGTTGGTTAAAAAGCCAGACCGGGCTGGGTAAGCGCTGGTTACGGCTCTCTCTGATGCTTGGCATGTTAAGCGCCCTGCTGATTGTCTGTCAGGCGTGGCTGCTGGCCTCACTGCTACAGGCGTTGATTGTTGATCACACGCCACGAGAAGCCTTAGTCACCCCGTTCGTGCTGCTGTTCGGCTGTTTCGTTCTGCGCGGTGTGTTGGCCTGGCTACGCGAAAAAGTGGGATTCGAATGTGGCAAAGCTATCCGAACCACGCTCCGACGTACGGTCCTTAACCAGCTTAGCGCATTGGGGCCGGCCTGGATCCAGGGTAAACCTGCGGGCAGTTGGGCCACGCTGCTGCTGGAACAAATCGAAGATATGCAGGATTACTATTCCCGCTATCTGCCGCAAATGCTGCTGTCCGTTTTTATCCCCTGCTTTATTCTGATTGCCCTGTTCCCTGTAAACTGGGCCGCTGCGCTCATTTTGCTGTGTACCGCGCCGCTGATACCGCTGTTTATGGCGCTGGTCGGTATGGGTGCGGCGGATGCCAATCGCCGTAACTTTCAAGCGCTGGCCAGGCTCAGTGGCCACTTCCTCGATCGTTTACGTGGGCTGGAAACCTTACGCCTGTTCCATCGTGCAGAAGCGGAAACCGAGAGCATTCGCCAGTCTTCGGATGATTTCCGTCAACGAACCATGGAAGTCCTGCGCCTGGCTTTCCTCTCCTCCGCCGTGCTTGAGTTCTTCGCCTCACTGTCGATCGCGGTTGTGGCGGTCTATTTCGGCTTCTCATACCTCGGCGAACTCAATTTTGGCCATTATGGCTCCGGCGTTACGCTGTTTGCCGGATTCCTTGCGTTGATCCTCGCGCCGGAGTTCTTCCAGCCACTCCGCGATCTCGGCGCGTTTTATCATGCCAAAGCGCAGGCCGTCGGCGCCGCTGATGCACTGGAAACCTTCCTGAATCAGAGCGAAACCCTGACCTCTTTACAAGGCGAAAAGGTGATTGATACGCAGCATGGCCTGACTTTCGAGGCACAGGAACTGCAGATCCTTTCCCCGGATGGCAAGGTACTGGCTGGACCGTTGAATTTCACCTTGCTTCCTGGCATGCGCGTGGCGCTGGTCGGGCAAAGCGGTGCGGGTAAGACCTCGCTGCTTAACGTATTGCTGGGTTTTCTGCCCTACCAGGGCTCGCTGCGGGTCAATGGGACTGAACTGCGGGAATTCTCGCCTGAGTTCTGGCAAAAGCAACTTGCCTGGGTTGGACAGAACCCTCACCTCCCTGCGGCAACGTTGCGGCAGAATATTGTGCTGGCCGGCCGGGTTGACCCGATCAAGCTTGACAACGTTTGCCAGCAGGCCGGCGTAAAAGAGTTCCTTTCACAGCTGCCGAATGGACTGGAAAGTGAAATCGGTGAGCAGGCCTCTTCCCTGTCAGTCGGTCAGGCGCAACGTGTTGCAGTGGCCAGGGCGCTGTATAAGCCCTGCCATTTCCTGTTACTTGATGAGCCGGGTTCAAGCCTCGACAGTCGCAGTGAACAGCGGGTTAATGAAGCCTTGCTGGCCGCCTCCTTCAGTCAGACCACCTTAATGATCACCCACCAGTTGGATCAACTGGGGCGCTGGGATGAAATCTGGCTGATGCGCAACGGCAAAATCCTGCAGCAAGGTGACCACGCTGAACTTATGCGCTCGCCCGGTGCTTTTGCCGAACTGGCTGCCAGGCGTCAGGAGACCGTAGAATGAAAACGTTAATGCCGTTTCTGGCCCTTTATCGCCGTCATATCTGGCGGCTGTCATTGGGAATTGTGCTGGCCATTATTACCCTGCTGGCCAGCATCGGTCTGTTAACACTTTCCGGCTGGTTCCTGGCCGCTTCCTCAGTGGCAGGCTTTGCCGGCTTATACAGCTTCAACTACATGCTGCCAGCCGCTGGTGTCAGGGGTGCGGCGATCACCCGCACTGCAGCACGCTATTTCGAGCGCCTGGTCAGCCACGATGGCACATTCAGAGTCCTTCAGCATCTGCGGGTGTTTACCTTTAGCAAACTGCTACCGCTCTCCCCTGCGGGATTAAGTGGCTATCGTAAAGGCGACTTGCTGAACAGGCTGGTTGCTGATGTCGATACGCTTGACCATCTTTATCTGCGCGTCATCTCGCCATTGTTTGGCGCTTTAGTGGTGATTCTTACTGTAACCGTTGGCTTGAGCTGGCTGGACTGGCATCTGGCGGTGATATTGGGCGGCCTGATGTTACTGACGCTGCTATTGCTTCCTCCGCTGTTTTATCGCGCTGGCAGGCCGGCAGGTATCGCTCTGACCGCATTACGCGGTCAATACCGCAGTCAGCTGACCGACTGGCTACAGGCTCAGGCAGAGCTGGCACTTTACGGAGCGGCTAAACTCTTCCGCCAGAATCTTGACCAGACTGAAGCACGCTGGATGGCTGCGCAGCAACGTCAGGCCAGCCTGATGGGACTCTCTCAGGGGTTACTGACGTTGATTACCGGCTTTACCGTGGTGCTGATCTTATGGCTAAGCGCGGGCGGCATCGGTCATCTGACGGAGCCTGGTGCCTTTATTGCCCTGTTTGTGTTTTGTGCTCTGGCGGCCTTTGAAGCGCTGGCGCCGGTTGGGGGCGCGTTTCTGCACCTGGGTCAGGTGATGGCGTCAGCGACGCGGGTTTCTGAAGTGATTAACCAGCAACCTGCGGTGCATTTTGCCCACACTCCCCTTCCACCACGCGAAGGCATTTCCCTGAGCATCAAGGATCTGAGCTTCAGCTATGGCGATCATCATCCTGCGCTGGACTGCCTCTCACTGGACGTTGCCCAAGGGGAACATGTCGCGCTGTTGGGCAGAACGGGCTGCGGGAAATCGACACTCCTCCAGCTTCTTACTCGCGCCTGGGATCCACAGCATGGCAGCCTGCTCCTCAACGGGCAGCCACTGCAGCAGTGGGATGAAGCTTCTCTGCGTGCGGCCACCAGCGTGGTCACACAACGTGTTCACCTTTTCAGTAACACGCTGCGGGAAAATTTGCTGCTGGCCTCAGCGCAAAGCAGCGACGCCCAACTGGTTGAAGTCCTTAATCAGGTGGGCCTTGGCGGGTTGCTGGAGGATGATTTGGGGCTGAATGCCTGGCTGGGAGAAGGTGGACGTCAGCTCTCCGGTGGCGAGTTAAGAAGGCTGGGTCTTGCGCGTGCACTACTGCATAACGGTGATTTATTGCTGCTGGATGAACCGACCGAAGGCCTTGATGCTGAAACAGAGCAGCAAATTCTGGCGTTACTTCACGAGGTCGCCAAAGACAAAACGATGATTATGGTGACTCACCGCCTGCAAGGCCTGCAGCAGTTCGACAAAATTTGCATTATGGACAGCGGCAGGATCATTGAGCAGGGAAATCATGTCGAATTAATCTCAAAACGCGGTCGCTACTGGTATTTCCACCAGCGGTTTGCGCTATAGTCATAGCCTCTCGTGCCGCAGAGGCTGTTAACATGCGCCTGATCCAACTCTCAAGGGAGTCACTCAACTTTCCGCCGCCGGAAATGGCGCTGCGTGAACCTAATGGCCTGTTGGCGATGGGGGGCGATCTCAGCCCTGCCCGCCTGCTGAGCGCCTATCACCGTGGCATTTTCCCCTGGTTCTCACCGGGGGATCCAATTCTGTGGTGGTCGCCCGATCCGCGCGCGGTGCTTTATCCAGAAAGCTTCCACCTCAGCCGCAGCATGAAGCGCTTTCATCAGCAGTCACCTTACCGCGTGACGCTTAATCAGAGCTTTTATGATGTTATCGAAGGCTGTGCCAGCAATCGTGAAGAAGGGACATGGATAACCAATGAAGTTCGCCGCGCCTGGCTGAAGCTGTTTGAGGCAGGACATGCGCAGTCGATTGAGGTCTGGCATGAGAATGAACTGGTCGGCGGGATATACGGTCTGGCGCTGGGACAGATTTTTTGTGGCGAATCGATGTTCAGCCGGCGAGAAAATGCCTCAAAAACCGCATTGTTGGTATTCAGCCGCTATTTTCAGCAGCAAGGCGGAAAAGTGATCGACTGCCAGGTGCTGAACCCGCATACCGCTTCGCTTGGCGCTGAGGAGATAGGCCGTGCGGATTACCTGCATCAGGTCAACTCGCTGGCAGATCAGCCGCTTTCAACGAACTGTTGGCAGCCGCAGACCCTTTTTTAGTGGGATTAAACGATGTTTTCCACGCAAGAGTGGATAACAGTGATATAATATGCGCGTTTGGTATGTCGTCCGCCCATCGCCTCCTGTCACTGGCGAGCCGGGATTGGCCTGGCTGGGAATATTAACGCACTTTGTCTTTCGGTTTGCATTGCGCACAGGAGCGAATGCGAGACCCATTTTTAGCCCGCATTTCCCCCACGCTGACGTCGTACACTGCACATTTTTAATCGTGAGCTCCTCTGCGCGAAACGCGTAACAGAGGAGTTGATGCTGGTGAAATCACCAACAATTCTTTACATAATACTTGAAATTCGGCATTATCTTGCCGGTTCAAAACTAAGGTTGTAACACCTAGAGGATTCGATGGCCAAAGAAGACAATATTGAAATGCAGGGTACCGTATTGGATACGTTACCTAACACCATGTTCCGCGTTGAGTTAGAAAATGGACACGTGGTTACCGCTCACATCTCCGGTAAAATGCGTAAAAACTATATCCGCATCCTGACGGGCGACAAAGTCACTGTTGAGCTGACCCCGTACGACCTGAGCAAAGGCCGCATTGTCTTCCGTAGTCGCTAATTAGCATTCAGCCGTGCTGCCGCCCGTAGCCGCAGCACCCATAAAAAAAGGCCGGATATCATATCCGGCCTTTTTTCTATCTATCGAACAGCTTAGTGTTCTGACCCAACCGTTTTACGCTTCTCAGCGCTAACAAAGTCATAGGTCAGCTGGTTTTTCTCTTTATCGAGAGCCACCGACACGGAGCCGCCATCCACCAGCGAACCAAACAGCAGTTCGTTTGCCAGCGGTTTCTTCAGGCATTCCTGCACGGTACGCGCCATTGGACGTGCGCCCATTGCTTTATCGTACCCTTTCGCTGCCAGCCAGTCCCGGGCATCATCGCTGACTTCCAGCGACACGCCTTTCGCATCCAGCTGCGCCTGCAGTTCGACAATAAACTTGTCGACAACCTGATGGATAACCTCGGTATCGAGGTGTTTGAACCAAATAATATTGTCCAGACGGTTACGGAACTCTGGCGTAAAGATCTTTTTGATCTCTTCCATCGCATCGGTGCTGTTATCCTGGTGGATCAGACCGATCGACTTACGTTCAGTTTCCCGCACGCCGGCGTTCGTGGTCATCACCACCACCACGTTACGGAAATCGGCTTTACGGCCGTTGTTATCGGTCAGCATACCGTTGTCCATTACCTGCAACAGCAGGTTAAAGACATCCGGGTGTGCCTTCTCGATTTCATCAAGCAGTACTACCGCGTGTGGATGCTTAATCACCGCATCCGTCAGCAGGCCGCCCTGATCGAAACCAACATAGCCTGGAGGCGCACCAATCAAACGGCTGACGGTGTGACGCTCCATGTATTCCGACATATCGAAACGCAGCAGCTCAATGCCCAGCGCTTTCGCCAGCTGAACGGTCACTTCAGTTTTACCGACGCCCGTAGGGCCAGCAAACAGGAAGGAACCGACAGGTTTACGATCCTGACCCAATCCGGCGCGACTCATTTTGATCGCTTCGGTTAAGGCCTCAATCGCATCATCCTGGCCAAATACCAGCATTTTCAGACGATCGCTCAGAGTTTTCAGTGTGTCACGGTCGGTGGCAGAAACACTCTTCTCTGGAATACGCGCAATGCGGGCCACCACAGATTCGATATCCGACACGTTAACCGTTTTCTTACGCTTACTAACCGGCATCAGACGTGCGCGAGCGCCCGCCTCATCAATCACGTCAATCGCCTTATCAGGCAAATGACGGTCGTTGATGTATTTCACCGCCAGCTCCACGGCGGCTCTGACCGCTTTCGCGGTGTAGCGCACGTCGTGGTGAGCTTCGTATTTCGGCTTCAGACCATTGATGATTTGCACGGTTTCGTCGACAGAAGGTTCGGTAATGTCGATCTTCTGGAAACGACGAGCCAGCGCACGGTCTTTTTCAAAGATGTTGCTGAATTCCTGATAGGTTGTGGAACCCATCACGCGAATTTTCCCGCTGGAGAGCAGCGGCTTGATCAGGTTAGCGGCGTCAACCTGGCCACCTGATGCAGCACCGGCACCGATGATGGTGTGGATCTCATCGATAAACAGAATGCTGCTGGTATCCTGCTCAAGCTGTTTTAACAGCGCTTTGAAACGTTTTTCAAAATCACCACGGTATTTGGTGCCCGCCAACAGTGAACCGATATCCAGCGAATAAATCGTGGCATCTTTCATCACTTCCGGCACGTCACCCTGCACAATGCGCCAGGCCAGGCCTTCCGCAATGGCGGTTTTACCGACGCCAGACTCACCCACCAGTAATGGGTTATTTTTACGACGGCGGCAAAGTACCTGAACAGTACGCTCCAGTTCTTTATCGCGCCCGATCAGTGGGTCAATCCCACCTACGCGAGCAAGCTGATTAAGATTGGTGGTGAAGTTTTCCATACGATCCTCCCCGCCTGCTTGCTCTTCGTTGACCGGATTTTCCGCACCTGACGCCGGACCCGGTTCATCTTTACGCGTCCCGTGGGAAATGAAGTTAACCACATCAAGACGGCTGACTTCATGCTTACGCAGCAGATAAGCGGCTTGCGACTCCTGCTCGCTGAAAATCGCGACCAGGACGTTAGCACCCGCAACTTCGCTACGACCGGATGACTGCACGTGGAATACGGCGCGTTGTAATACGCGTTGGAAACTGAGCGTCGGCTGAGTGTCGCGCTCTTCTTCGCTGACCGGCAAGACCGGGGTGGTTTGTTCGATGAAGGCTTCGAGCTCCTGCCGGAGAGCCACGATATCGACCGTGCAGGCTTCTAACGCCTCGCGGGCCGACGGGTTACTGAGCAATGCCAGTAACAAATGCTCGACAGTCATAAACTCATGACGGTGCTCGCGCGCTCTGGCGAAAGCCATATTTAAACTGAGTTCCAGTTCTTGATTGAGCATAGGCACCTCCCCCAATAGATCGCCTTATTCAGGCTTTTTCCAGCGTACACAGCAACGGATGCTCGTTCTCCCTGGCGTACTTATTTACATGAGCGACTTTGGTCTCTGCTACTTCAGCAGTATAGACACCGCAGATCGCCTTTCCCTGGTAATGGACCGCAAGCATCAGTTGCGTTGCACGTTCAGTATCATAAGAAAAGAACTTTTGCAGTACGTCAATAACAAATTCCATAGGTGTATAATCGTCATTGTTCAGAATAACTTTATACATCGAAGGTGGCTTAAGCCCTTCACGGAGCTTGTCATCTGCAAGGTGTTCAAAGTTAAGCCAATCGTTAGTGTTTGCCATACGTACCCAATCTCAACACGTTACTTACTCAGGTCAGACTAACATTATTAAGGGTATGTTTAACACGCCCAGAATGTTGGCCCACGCCGGTGATTTTTTTCTGCAAACTGCCGCTACGCGACCTCCATCACAAAATTCGCAATAGCGTTAACTGCTTCAAATTTTGATGATTTCGTCCCCGTTTGAACGCCCCATTTGCTTGACGCTCAATGCTAAATCTCTACAGTACAGGCATAAGCTGAATGCGTTTTAACCAGCTTAGAGGCTTTAAGCCTCGCCACCTCACTCATTCGAATGTCTTGCGAGGGAAGTAGAAGCATGGAGACGGGTACTGTTAAATGGTTCAATAATGCCAAAGGCTTCGGCTTTATCTGTCCAGTCAGTGGCGGCGAGGATATCTTCGCGCACTACTCGACCATCAAGATGGATGGATACAGAACGCTGAAAGCCGGGCAACAAGTCCAGTTTGATGTGCATGAGGGACCGAAGGGCAATCATGCCAGCCTCATTGTCCCTGTGGAAATGGCGATGGCAGTCAGTGCCTGACCTTTCCTTACCTCATTCTGAACAACCCTACAGTAAAATGCCAGCCATGCACGCTGGCATTTTTATGACTGACATCCGGCAATACCTTTAAGATTGGGCTGCTACGCCTCTTTTCAAGGGAGCAAATTCAGAATTCATCGCTACGCTGGCTGGCAACGGAGCAGTGTTATGATAACCCTCTGAAAATCCGAGCTTATGCAGGAAATGCTCCATATCCAGTACGGGTAACCCGACGAGGCCGGTGAAGACGGGAACTTTGCTTTACTCCGCTAAGAATTTTCGCTAGCTTGACGCCACAAATTCTCCCCACGGACGACCTGCCCCATGTATTCAGGATTGCTGATCATTCTTATTCCTCTGATCCTCGGCTACATTCTGCCGACTAAAAACCCCTCTTTGCTGCGACTGGTAAATAAGCTTCTCAGCTGGATGGTGTACGTTATCCTGTTTTTTATGGGCATCAGCCTGGCCTTTCTCGACGATCTGAGCAGCAATCTGCTGTCTATTTTCCATTACTGCGCGGTCAGTGCGGTCTGCATCTTGATCTGTAATTTGCTGGCGCTGCGGTTGTTGGAATCGCGCCGTCCGTGGACACATAAACACCGGCAGGAAGCCCTTCCTTCGCGGCTGCATATGGCGCTGGATTCATTAAAGCTGTGCGGTGTGGTGGTGATTGGATTTGTGCTGGGCCTGAGCCACTGGGCGCCGCTGAAATTTGCCTCGCTGGCCAGCGAATACGCGCTGCTGTTTTTGCTGTTCCTGGTGGGATTACAGCTGCGCGGCAGTGGCATGACGCTGCGCCAGATCATCCTCAACCGTCGTGGCCTGATGGTGGCGATGGTGGTGTTCCTCAGCGCGATGGTCGGTGGCGTGCTGACCGCCTTATTGCTTGGCCTGCCGCTAAAAACCGGCATGGCGATGGCGTCTGGCTTCGGCTGGTATTCGCTGTCGGGCATTCTGATGACTGAATCCTTCGGGCCAGTGATTGGCAGCGCGGCGTTCTTTAATGACCTGATGCGCGAACTGCTGGCGATAATGCTGATCCCGGCGCTGATCTCACGTCACCGCTCAAGCGCGCTAGGGCTGTGTGGCGCAACCTCCATGGATTTCACCCTTCCCGTGCTGCAACGCAGCGGCGGAACGGAGATCGTACCGGCGGCCATTGTTCACGGCTTTCTGCTGAGCCTGTTTGCGCCCATTCTGATCGCGCTGTTCTCCTCCTGAGTCTCTGGCAGCCTGCGGGCTGCCGTAAACCGCACGTTTGACTACCGCCCTCGCCCTGACAACGCCCCGCCTTCGTCTATGCTTTACTCTGACTAATTTGAGATAAGCCAAACGGAGAAAGGCATGAAACAGACCGTAGCCGCCCTTGTGGCGAAAACGTTAGAAAGCGCCGGGGTAAAACGCATTTGGGGAGTTACCGGAGATTCCCTGAACGGGCTGAGCGACAGCCTGAACAAAATGGGCACCATCGAATGGATGCCGACCCGCCATGAAGAAGTGGCCGCCTTTGCCGCCGGTGCCGAGGCACAAATCAGCGGCGAACTGGCAGTGTGTGCCGGTTCCTGTGGCCCCGGCAACCTGCACCTGATCAACGGCTTGTTTGACTGTCACCGCAACCGCGTTCCGGTACTGGCGATTGCCGCGCACATTCCATCCAGCGAAATTGGCAGCGGCTATTTCCAGGAAACCCATCCGCAGGAACTGTTCCGCGAATGCAGCCATTACTGCGAGCTGGTCTCCAACCCGGAGCAGCTTCCGCAGGTACTGGGTATCGCCATGCGCAAAGCCATTCTTAATCGCGGCGTGTCCGTGGTGGTGCTGCCGGGTGATGTCGCGCTGAAGCTGGCGCCGGAAGGTGCGACGGCTAACTGGTATCCGCCTCAGTTGCCGGTGGTGCAGCCGCAAGCCACTGAGATGGCCAAGCTGGCCGAACTCCTAAATGATTCACATAACATCACCCTGATGTGCGGCAGCGGCTGTGCCGGCGCGCATGCGGAAGTCGTCAAGCTGGCCGAGACGCTGAAAGCGCCGATCGTTCACGCGCTGCGCGGCAAAGAGCATGTAGAATACGATAATCCTTATGACGTTGGCATGACCGGGCTGATCGGCTTCTCGTCTGGCTTCCATGCGATGATGAATGCGGACACCTTGGTGTTGCTGGGCACGCAGTTCCCTTATCGGGCGTTCTATCCTGCCGATGCGAAAATCATTCAGATCGATATCAATCCCGGCAGCATTGGATCGCACAGTCACGTCGATATGGCGTTAATTGGCGATATCAAAACCACGCTCGCCGCGCTGTTACCGCAGCTGGAGGTTAAACAGGATCGCGATTTCCTTGATAAGGCGCTTGAGCATTATGTCGATGCGCGTAAAGAGCTGGATAATCTGGCAACCGCCAATGATAAACAGGCGATTCATCCACAATATGTGGCCCAGCAGTTGAGTCGCTTTGCCGACGACGACGCCATATTTACCTGTGACGTCGGAACGCCGACCGTCTGGGCCGCACGCTATCTGAAGATGAACGGTAAACGCCGGCTGATTGGCTCCTTTAACCATGGCTCGATGGCTAACGCCATGCCGCAGGCGCTGGGTGCGCAGTCGCTGGACAAGCAGCGTCAGGTGATAGCGATGTGTGGCGATGGCGGTTTCAGTATGCTGATGGGAGATTTCCTCTCGGTTGCTCAGCTCAAACTGCCGGTAAAACTGGTGGTGTTCAACAACAGCGTCCTCGGCTTTGTGGCGATGGAGATGAAGGCCGGCGGTTATCTGACCGACGGTACCGACCTGGAAAATCCGAATTTTGCGGAGATTGCCACCGCCTGTGGGGTGAAAGGGATCCGCGTGGAGCGCGCGTCAGACCTTGATGCAGCCCTGCAGGAAGCGCTGAATCACGATGGTCCGGTGCTGGTCGATGTGGTGACTGCCAAAGATGAGCTGGCCATGCCGCCGCAAATCAAGCTGGAGCAGGCGAAAGGCTTCAGCCTGTATATGCTGCGGGCGGTGATCAATGGCCGTGGTGACGAAGTGGTTGAACTGGCAAAAACCAACTGGCTGCGGTAAAACATTTGCAGGTCTTTTTTTACGGACGCTACGGCGTCCGTTTTCATTAGAGGAGCTCAGGTGTGATTGATTTACGCAGTGATACGGTAACCCGCCCCAGCCAGGCGATGCTTTCAGCGATGATGGCCGCAGAAACCGGGGATGATGTTTACGGCGATGACCCAACGGTCAATGCACTTGAAGCCAGGGCCGCGCAGTTAACCGGTAAAGAAGCCGCCCTGTTTTTACCCACGGGCACCCAGGCTAACCTGATCGCGCTGCTGTGCCATTGTCAGCGTGGAGAGGAGTATATTGTCGGCCAGCTGGCGCATAATTATAAGTACGAGGCTGGCGGCGCCGCGGTGTTAGGCAGCATTCAGCCACAGCCGATTCTGGCGGCCGCTGACGGCACGCTTCCGCTGGATGTCGTGGCGCAGTTCATCAAGCCTGACGATTTCCACTTCGCGATGACCAAACTGCTCAGCCTTGAGAACACCCATAACGGTAAAGTCCTGCCGATTGCCTATCTGAAAGACGCCTGGGAATTCACCCGTCAGCACAAGCTGGCGCTGCATGTCGACGGTGCGCGTATTTTTAACGCCAGCGTGGCACTCGGGGTCGAGCTGGAAGCCCTAACGCGCTACTGCGATACGCTGACCATCTGTCTGTCAAAAGGGCTCGGCACCCCGGTAGGTTCACTGCTGTGTGGCAGCGCCGAATACATTCAGCGCGCCCGCCGCTGGCGTAAAATGACCGGCGGCGCGATGCGTCAGTCGGGCATTCTGGCGGCTGCAGGCCTGTATGCCCTGGAACATAACGTCGCCCGTCTGCAAGACGACCATGACAATGCCGCCTGGCTGGCAGAGCAGTTAAAAGCGATTGGCGTGGATGTGTCCCGTCAGGACACCAATATGGTGTTTGTAAGGTTGCCAGACGCGCAGATTGAACCGGTGAAAGCGTGGATGAAGCAGCAGAATATCCTGATCAGCACCGGTGCCGTCACGCGTCTGGTAACCCACCTGGATATTGACCGCCACGCGCTGGAAACGCTGGTGGCGCAGTGGAAGGCGTTCCTCGCCGCGTAACCCTGCACAGCCCACTCCCACCATGGGGAATGGGCTTTTTACTTTCCCATCACCCTAACCTTCGCCGTACTTTTCCAGCAACGCTCTCACCGTCGCTTCCGTTTCCGCATCCGGCAGCCCTAAATAATTTGCGGGGCGGAAATGCATCTGGAACGCCGCGATCACCTTACGCTGTTCGTCTGCCGTCATCTCCGGACTGGCCTGATAACCATAAAGCGAAAGCAACGTCAGCAAATGGGCGTGATCGACCGGTTGCTCCGGCGGCCTGCCTGCCAGATAAAAACTGACCCGTCCGGCATCCGGCCAGGCGCCTATCCCCTGCTCTGCCAGCCATTGCCAGGGGAATAGTGGGCCAGGATCCTGCTTACGCTGTGGGGCGATATCGCTGTGCCCAACAACATCCTGCGGCAGGATGTTGTAACGCCGTACGATATCTCTGGCCAGCGGAGCCAGCGCCGCAATCTGTGACGGCGCAAACGGGTACCAGATTTGGCCAGCAGACGTTCGCCTGTAGCCCTGATTCTCCAGCTCGATGCCGATCGAGGTGTCATTTAATCGGGAGGCTCCCCGCCAGAAGCTGGGGCCCGCATGCCAGGCAAGCTGTGATTCCGGTACCAGACGAAACACCACCGGCTGATGTGCTTTCTCCACCGGTTTCGCCGGAATCAGGTAGTGTGCGCTTACGTCACGATCGGTGAGCGTAGCCAGCGAGCTGGGGAAATCTTCCGCGGTGTAGTGGATCACCAGCACCTTAATACGGGGACGGGCGCCATACGCGGGATGGCGGGTATCAACGGTGTAGCCGGAATGCGACTCGAAGCCTGATGAACCACAGGCGCTCAGCAGCAGCGAAAAAACTGCCAATATCAACAGACGCATCATCGAATGCTCTCCTTTTGTTGTTCTTTCCCAGTGTAGCCCTTCTGGTTAAGCAGAGCGGCTATACTCTATGCTAAAAACCGTCATCCAGAAACAATAAGGAAATCAAGATGAAATACCAAGCGATTGCTGCACTGGCTCCAATGGCGCTGCTTCTCAGTGCCTGTACCACGGTACAACCCGCGTATAAGGACATTGGTACGCGTATGGGGCCTTGCGTCGATGGCGGCCCGGATTCAGTCGCGCAGCAGTTCTATGATCTGCGCCTGAAAGAGCCGACTCAGGGGATGCCGACGGCGCAACAGCTGGCCAAATACCGCCCTTATCTCAGCGATAAACTGTATGCCACCTTGCTGAAAGCCAACAGCGACACCACTCGCGCGCCTGAGTTAAATCAGGGTGATATCTTCTCAAGTTTATCGGTTGGCCCAACCTCAGCCAGCGTGGCGGATGCGTCGACCATTCCGAATACCGATGCACGCAACATTCCGCTGCGCGTGACGCTCACCCGGGATGGCAGCAAGCCGGTAGAGTGGCAGGATGAAGTGCTGATGGTGCGCGAAGGCACCTGCTGGGCAGTTGACGACGTGCGCTACAACAGCCCGAATCCGCATCTTCAGGGCGGCTCGCTCAGCCAGTTGCTGCTGAAGTAGTGTCTCCCAGTGTCGTGCCATCGCCCGATGGCACGATCGCTCTCGCCGTTCTTGCATCTTCCCGGGCAAATCCGCTTAAAGCACGCGATCTTGTGCTAGCCTTTTAGTTTACAGCAGGCATAAAGGTATTTTCACGCACGATGATTGCATAAGTATGCCGTCAACGTTAAGATTCGCAGCATCAATTGCTATTCACTTTTTGCGCATGAGTATTCAACTAAACGGTATTAACTGCTTTTATGGTGCCCATCAGGCACTGTTCGACATTCAACTGGCGTGCCCTGAGGGCGAAACGCTGGTTCTGCTGGGTCCAAGCGGTGCCGGTAAGAGCTCTCTGCTGCGCGTTCTCAATTTGCTTGAGATGCCGCGTTCCGGCACGTTGAGCATTGCGGGACATCAAATCGACTTCAGTAAAACCCCGTCAGACGCGGCCATCCGCGAGCTGCGTCAAAACGTGGGTATGGTCTTCCAGCAATATAATCTCTGGCCGCACCTGACGGTGATGCAGAACCTGATCGAAGCGCCCTGCCGCGTGCTGGGGCTGAGCAAAGATCAGGCCCATGCCCGCGCCGGAAAACTACTGGATCGCCTGCGCCTGACCACATTCGCCGACCGCTATCCTTTGCACCTTTCCGGCGGCCAACAGCAACGCGTGGCGATAGCCAGAGCGTTAATGATGGAGCCGGCGGTGTTGCTGTTCGATGAGCCCACCGCCGCGCTTGATCCGGAAATTACGGCCCAGATCGTGTCGATCATTCAGGAACTGGCGCAGACCAACATCACCCAGGTCATCGTGACGCACGAAGTGGAAGTGGCGCGTAAAACCGCCAGCCGCGTGGTGTACATGGAGAACGGTTACGTGGTCGAACAGGGTGATGCCAGCCGCTTTACACAGCCGCAAACCGACGCGTTTGCCAATTATCTATCGCACTAATGCAGGGTATAATGATGAAAAAAGTCGTACTTGCCGCACTGTTAGCGGGTTTAAGCCTGAGCGCGAGCGCCGCGCAGACCATTCGTTTTGCTACCGAAGCCTCTTATCCTCCGTTTGAATTTGTCGATTCCGATAACAAAATTCAGGGCTTTGATGTCGATCTGGCTAACGCGCTGTGCCGTGAAATGAACGCAACCTGTACCTTCACTAACCAGGCGTTCGACAGCCTGATCCCAAGCCTGAAATTCCGTCGTTTTGACGCGGTAATGGCCGGCATGGACATCACGCCTGAGCGTGAGAAACAGGTTCTGTTCTCCAAAGCTTACTATGACAACTCTGCTCTGTTTATTGCGCAGAAAGGCAAAGTGGCTTCTGTTGATGCGTTGAAAGGCAAACGTGTTGGCGTACAGAACGGCACCACGCATCAGAAATACCTGACCGAAAAAATGACCGACGTGAATGCCGTTCCTTACGACAGCTATCAGAATGCGATCCTCGACCTGAAAAATGGCCGTATCGATGCGGTATTCGGTGACACCGCAGTGGTGAACGAATGGCTGAAGCAGAACGCAAACCTGGCACCAGTGGGCGAGAAAGTGACGGATAAGGCTTACTTCGGCACCGGTTTGGGCATCGCGGTTCGTCAGGGTAACGCCGAGTTGCAGGGCCAGTTCAACACCGCACTGGACAAAGTGAAGGCTGACGGCACCTACAAAACCATCTACAGCAAATGGTTCCAGCAGTAATTTCTGAATGAATGAACTCACTCCTTTAGCAAGCGCCGCCGGCATGACCGTCGGCCTTGCCGTTTCTGCACTGGTCGTTGGGCTGATTCTGGCGATGATTTTCGCCGCCTGGGAATCGGCCCGCTGGCGTCCGGTCGCCTGGCTGGGAACCGGTCTGGTCACGCTATTCCGTGGCCTGCCGGAGATCCTGGTGGTGCTGTTCGTCTATTTTGGCGCCTCGCAACTGCTGCTGACCCTGTCCGATGGTTTCACCGTCAATCTGGGGCTGTTCAGCTTCCCGGTGCAGGTGAATATTCAGAACTTCGACGTCAGCCCGTTTCTTTGCGGGGTGATCGCCCTGTCGATCCTCTATTCCTCCTATGCTTCTCAGACCCTTCGCGGCGCGCTGAAAGCGGTCCCTGTGGGGCAGTGGGAATCGGGACAGGCGCTGGGCATGAAAACCCCGGCCATTTTCTTCCGCCTGATCCTGCCGCAGATGTGGCGTCATGCCCTGCCAGGCTTGGGTAATCAGTGGCTGGTCCTGCTGAAAGACACGGCGCTGGTCTCGCTGATCAGCGTGAACGATATTATGTTGCAAACCAAAAGCATCGCGGCCCGCACGCAGGAGCCGTTTACCTGGTATCTGATGGCCGCGGCCATCTATCTGGTGATCACCTTATTGAGCCAGCAGGTGCTGAAGCGTATTGATGCCCGTGCGACCCGTTTTGAGCAGGGGAATACCTGATGTTGAGCTATTTACCCGAACTGCTGAAAGGGCTGCATACCAGTCTGACGCTGACCGTGGCATCGCTGATCCTCGCGCTGGTGTTTGCGCTGATTTTCACGGTAATTTTATCGCTGAAAGTGCCGGTACTGCGGCTGGTAGTCCGGGGCTATATCACCCTGTTTACCGGGACACCGCTGCTGGTGCAAATCTTCCTGATCTATTATGGGCCAGGACAGTTTCCGTCAATTCAGGCCATTCCCTGGTTATGGCATTTACTCTCGCAGCCCTGGCTCTGCGCGCTGCTGGCATTGTCGCTAAACAGCGCCGCCTACACCACGCAGCTTTTCTATGGCGCGATGCGGGCGATCCCTACCGGTCAGTGGGAATCCTGTGCCGCACTGGGTATGAACCGCAAAGAAACGCTGCGCATCCTGCTGCCCTATGCCTTTAAGCGCGCCCTCTCCTCTTACTCCAATGAGGTGGTGCTGGTGTTCAAAAGTACCTCGCTGGCCTACACCATCACGCTGATGGAAGTGATGGGGCACGGTCAATTGCTGTATGGCCGCACTTATGACGTCTCGGTGTTTGCGGCAGCGGGCCTGATTTACCTGTGCGTAAACGGCTTACTCACCTTAATGATGCGGATGATTGAACGTCGCGCGCTGGCCTTTGAACGCAGAAACTGATCGATGCCGGTGCAGTTCACCGGTATCCGTCAGAAACAGCCCTTCTTTAGCGGTTAATCCGCGGATAGCCCAGGCATCACCCACGGCATAATGGTCAGGTAAAGTGACCGCAAGGACGGTACGTGATGCTTAAGTTTGTTTTTACCCTACTACTGACCTCGATATGTGCCTGTGCTCAGGCAGCGGAACCGCTGCGTTTTGCTTCTAACGCTAACAATCCTCCCTTTGAATTTCTTACTGCTGAAAATCAGCTGGTCGGATTCGATATCGATCTGGCGAAAGCCCTGTGCGACCGGATGCAAAAGCAGTGTATTTTTACCAATAACACCTTCGAACGCCTGTTGCCGTCATTAAAGTTTCGCCGTTATGATGCGATCATTTCCGGTCTGGATATCACCGATGAGCGTAAGAAAACGGTCGAGTTTACCCAGCCTTATTTTATGAATTCCGGCACGCTGGTCGCCAGGGCGGGTCTGTACAGCAATATTGAACAGCTGAAAGGTAAGCGTATCGGCATCGGTGCCGAAACCACTCAGCAGGCCTATTTAATGACGGGCTGGCCTGAGATCATTACCGTCACCTACGACAATTATCAGAATGCCTTACTGGATATTCGTAACGGCAGGCTGGATGGCATTTTTGGCGACACGTTGGCGGTGAAGGAATTACTGAAAACCAATCCACATCTGGCCAAAGTCGGCGATCCAATCACCGATAGCCGCTTTTTTGGTTCAGGATTGGGGATTGCCGTGCGCAAAGGCAACACCGAACTGCGTGACAGCCTGAATCAAGCCCTGCAAAGCCTGAAAGACGATGGCACGCTGGAAAAGCTTCGCCAACGCTGGTTTGGCGCAGCGGCTTAGCTTAAAAAAGGTTTATTGCTCCCTCAGCCAACAGGAGGTCGGCGTCTGTCGTGCCGCCTGTTCAGTGCTGCCTAAAAAATCGCCGGCTGCTTTCAGGCATAAACAGCAGCAGGATAATCAGCAGATCGGGCAACTTCTGCGAGATCAGCAGATGAATAATTTGCAGGTTGTTCTCGCCACTGACGCTGAATAGTTCAGGATAGATCCAGCCCATCGACGCGCAAAACATATAGATCAACACGGTGATTTGAGAAATCACAAAGCCCCAGCGCCCCCAGTTTTTCCCCCGCATCATCGCAACCGCGCAACGCAGCTCAAAAAAGAAGATCAGCTGGCTGGCGATAAAAATCAACGTCGAGTTCCACGCCTGAGCACTGCGATAAACAAAGCTCATGACTTCTGCCAGACCTAAGTCATGCACCTGCAAGGCCACGCCGAGTACGCGCGTAGCGATCGCCGCGATGCCCGCCACCAGCACCGCCACAGGGATTGAAGACGGTGATTTCAGGACTGCTTTACCCTCTCTGAACACCTCTGACATGACACTCTCCTGACCAACCTGTTGCTCCGCCCCAAAACAGTGCGCGTGCGCGATAGTGGGGGTCCACCGACCTGTTGCCTGATTTTACGATAAATAAGGCTGGATAAATATTGAAGGTCGGCATTACATGATGTTTTTTTATTACGCCTTCATTCGCAACGATGGCGGTAATAAGGGTTTATCGGCAGTTATTTTGTTTAATTCAGCCACACTGGCACGAACCCTGCAATTCATCATTACCTGAAAGTTAACAGGTTATTTTTAGCGCAATTACCGAAAGAGTGCCACTCAGGGGCCCTTTTTTGCAGCGTTATCAGCATTTTTCTATTTTTGGGAGGAGAAACGTTGATGAAGGAAGAGATAACGTGCTCGCCAGCCAGAGTACTGCCGGCATTGGGGTCTGCTTGAAATATTCACCCATTACGGTGCCATCCGCGCTGCGCATAAATTACTCACGCCGTTATTAAAACCTGTTTTAGGTTTGCCGGGTCGATCCGGCCTGGCGCTAATTACCGATTTGCATAGTACCGATGCAGGCGCAGCATTAACCAAAGAACTGTATGACGAGAAGCAAATCAGCAAAAAGGACGGGGTTATTATGGCGGCCTGGCAGTATTCCGGTGCGGGATTAATCAATAACTATTTTGCCATTGGCTCAGCACTATTTGTTTCTCTGTCGATTCCGGTATTGATCCCGCTGATCGCCATTCATAATTTATTGCCGAATGTGGTGATGGCGTATGTGATTGCGGAGATGCTAAATTTACCCGGGATTATGGGCTTTATTGGTAAGGTGTTTGCACCGCACAGTGACAATACATGGGCCGTCTGTTGGGTGTATCTGACGTGCCGAAGAAGTACTGGCCACTGCTGATGGTGACCAGCATCCTGAATGCGGTCATCTCGATGTTGGTCATGCGAGTGGTTGCCTGATAACTGATAAATGGAGTGCTTAACGTGTTAAAAGTTTTAGAACATTACGCTTATCTGCATGAGATCCCGGAACTGGGATTCCAGGAATTTAAAACCTCGGCCTATATCAGCCAGCAGCTTAAAGCAGCAGGTTATGCGGTGCAGGACAACTTTAATGGCACCACGGGTATCGTCGCCGTGCTGGACAGCGGCGTGCCGGGCCCTACGCTCGCTCTGCGGGCAGACATGGATGCGCTGGGCCATATCATTGATGGCGAAGCCTGTGCACGTCATACCTGTGGTCATGACGGCCATTCCTCGGTTGTGCTGACTGCGGCGCAGGAGTTGATTGCTGAAGGCGCGGTGAAAAAAGGCCGCCTGAAGCTGATCTTCCAGCCTGCAGAAGAGTTAGGCACCGGTGCGCTGGCGATGATTGCCGGCGGCGCCATCGACGATGTCGACATGATTCTGGGCTTCCACCTGCGTCCGGCAGAAGAGTGCGCAGTCGGCACAGCCATTCCGGCGGTCTATTATTCCGCCTGTGTCACCATTGAAGCGACCATCCGCGGCCAGACGGCACACGGCGCGCGCCCTCACCTTGGGATTAATGCGCTTGATGCCGGTGCCGCCGCGGTGCAGGCCGTTAATGGCGTGCATATGGCACCCGGTAAGAGCTGGAGTGCTAAAGCCACCCGCTTCCTGTGCGATGCCGGCGTGACCAACTCCATTCCCGATGAAGCCCGCGTGGTATTCGATCTTCGCGCAGCGGAAAATGAAGATATGGAGGTGTTGCAGGCGCGGGTAGAAAAAGCCGTTCAGCACAGCGTCGCCGCTTATGGCGCAACCGCGCATATCGTCGTTCTGAAATCGATGCCAGCGGCAGAGATTGATGATGAGATGACCGCGCTGATTTCGGCGTCAATCAAAGAGGTGCTGGGTGAAGAGGCGTTGATGCCGGTCCGTTCCACGCCGGGTAGCGAAGACTTCTTCCACTATGCCGTGCAGCGCCCTGAGGTTAAGTCCGGTTTCTGGGGATTAGGGACGGGATTAGTGCCGGGTTTGCATCATCCCGATATGCATTTCGACCTGAACTCGCTGCCTGTCGGCATCAAGGTGTTTAAAGCCTGCGTGCAGAAGGTTCTCGGTTAGCTTCGCTCTGACAGTTTGCCGCCACCCAAATACGACAGGGGGTGGCGGCAAAAATTGCCTTACAGAGCGCTAACGCTTCTTAACCGCCTCGCGCCTTCTGAATATCGCGCAGCCGCTGCTTCTCTTCGTGCGCCATAAAGCGCCAGGCGATAAAGCCCACGATGCCCACCACAAACAGGATTAACGACGCCAGCGCGTTGATTTCCGGGTTCACGCCACGGCGAACCGTTGCAAAGATCTGCATCGGCAAGGTGGTGGCACCTGGCCCGGTAACAAAGCTGGAAATCACCAGGTCATCCAGCGACAGCGTAAAGGCCAGCAGCCAGCCGGTGACAATCGCCGGGGCGATCATCGGAACGGTAATCACAAAGAATACCTTCAACGGCGTGGCACCCAAATCCATCGCCGCTTCTTCAATGGAGCGGTCAAGCTCGCGCAGACGCGAGTTGATCACCACCGCCACATACGCGGTGCAGAAGGTGACGTGCGCCAGCCAGATGGTCAGCATGCCGCGGTCGGCAGGCCAGCCAAAGGTATTGGCCATCGCCACAAACAGCAGCAGTAACGACAGGCCGGTGATCACATCGGGCATCACCAACGGCGCGGTCAGCATAAACGCAAAGCCGGTCGAGCCTTTGAAGCGACCAAACCGCACGATAATCACCGCCGCAATGGTGCCCAGTACCGACGCCGCCGTTGCCGCCAGCGCGGCAATGCTCAGGCTCAGGGTCACCGCGCTGATCATCGCATCATCATGGAACAACACGTTATACCAGTGCAGGGAGAAACTCTCCCAGGCCGCCAGTTGCGAGGAGTTAAACGAATAGATCACCAGCAACGCCATCGGCGCATACAGGAAGAAGAAGCACACCACGAGGATCGCCGTGCGCCATGGAGAACGAATGGTGGGTAAGGTGGTCATTTCGTTTCCCCCAGCTCTTTATTCTGATGCTTATGGAACCAGATAATCGGCAGGATCAAAATCAGCAGAATAATCACCGCCAGTGCCGACGCTACCGGCCAGTCACGGTTATTAAAGAACTCCTGCCAGAGCACGCGACCGATCATAATACTGTCAGGGCCGCCCAGCAGTTCCGGGATCACGTATTCACCCACCGCAGGGATAAACACCAGCATGGAGCCGGCGATAATACCGCCTTTGGTTAACGGCACAATCACGCTGAAAAAGGTTTTCATCGGACGCGCGCCAAGGTCCAGCGACGCTTCCACCAGCGAATAATCGGTACGCGTTAACGCGGTATAAATCGGCAACACCATAAACGGCAAATAGCAGTACACGATGCCGATATAGACCGCCAGATTGGTATACAGAATGGCGATCGGATGATCGGTAATGCCGGTCCACATCAGGAAGCGGTTCAGAATACCGTTGTCATTCAGAATGCCCATCCAGGCATACACGCGCACCAGGAACGAGGTCCAGGAAGGCAGGATCACCAGTAACAGTAGAATGTTACGCGTTGACGGCGAACTGTGCGCCACTGCCCACGCCAGCGGGTAGCCAATCAGCAGACAAACCACCGTCGAGATCGCGGCGACCTGCAACGAGTGCAGATACGCATCCCCGTACAGCGGATCGTCTGTCAGCGTGATGTAGTTGCCCAGATTCATCACCATGGTCAGCTGACCATCGGCCCAGGTCACTAAATCGGTATACGGTGGGATCGCGCGCGCAATATCAGCAAAGCTGATTTTCAGCACGATCAAAAATGGCAGCAGGAACAGCAGGATCAGCCACAAATAAGGCAGCGCAATAACCAGCTTGCGGCCCTGTTTCATCTGCAACCGACCGAGAAGCGCGCTAAAAGCACCCTGCTGTCGGGTTGGTGGCTCGGTCGTTCTCGAAGAATTCTCGCTCATCACTCCCCCACTACACCGTCAGAACCACACAACTGTCCGCTTCCCAACAGAGACGCACTTCGTCTCCCCAGGTTGGCGCACCCTTGCGGAAGCGATGGGCATTCTGTAACTGGGCACTGATCATCTGACCGCTGCGCAGGCGCACATGGTAAATCGACAGATCGCCCAGATAGGCAATGTGCACCACTTCACCGACCGCGAAGTTGCAACCGTCCGCCGGAACCTCTTCACACAGCATGACTTTCTCAGGACGCAGCGCGACGTGTACCGGCACGCCGTCCACCACGGAAGCATCAGAATCGACCTTCAGCGGATGGATCAGCCCTGGGCTTTCAATCACCAGACCATCGGCCTGACGCTCACGTAAAATCCCTTCGAACAGGTTTACCGATCCGATAAATTCCGCGCTGTAGCGGGTGGTCGGATGCTCATAAATCTCTTCCGGCTCGCCGATCTGCACGAATTTGCCACGGTTCATGATCGCAATACGGCCGGCCATGGTCATCGCTTCTTCCTGGTCGTGGGTCACCATCACGCAGGTTGCGCCGACGCGCTCCAGAATATCGACCACTTCATGCTGCATACGGTCACGCAGCTTCTTATCCAGCGCGCCCATTGGCTCATCCAGCAGCAGCAGCTTCGGACGTTTAGCCAGGCTGCGGGCCAACGCCACACGCTGACGCTGACCGCCGGAAAGTTGATGCGGTTTGCGTTTGGCAAACTCCTGCATATGCACCAGCGTCAGCATTTCTGCCACGCGGCTGGTGATCTCGTCTTTTGCCAGCCGGTCCTGCTTCAGGCCGAAGGCGATATTCTGTTCCACCGTCATGTGCGGGAACAGCGCGTAAGACTGGAACATCATATTAATTGGGCGCTGGTAAGGCGGCACGTGGGAGAGATCCTGGCCATCCAGCATAATCTGCCCGGAGGTTGGCGGCTCGAATCCTGCCAGCATACGCAGCAGAGTCGATTTGCCGCAGCCTGAGGCGCCAAGCAGTGCAAAAATCTCACCTTTGTAGATGGTCAGGTTGACATCATCAACCGCATGTTGACCGTCGAAAGACTTGGTCAGATTGCGGATCTCGAGCAGTGGCGTTAAGGCCTTGGCTGCTTTTTGTTGCGGACGGGCGATCGCGTCGTTCACTACCATTACTCTCCGGCGGCTTGAGAGAATACGGCGTCTCAGCCGTATAAAAGACAAAACAGAGGCCAGTCACTGCGCCTCTGTTGCACGATCAAAAGTGAGTCAAATCCACTAATGTCTGTTACTTACCACTTTTAACTTTAGTCCATGCGCGCGTACGCACACGGTCAAGTTTCGGATCCTGTACTTTCAGCACGAACAGTTTCGCCATGGTTTCTGGCGTTGGGAAGATGCCAGGATTGTTGCGGATATCTTCATTGATCAGCGGCACGGAAGCTTTGTTGCCGTTGGCATAGAACATCTTATTAGAGACGTCAGCAATGACCTTCGGCTCCATCAGATAGTTGAGGAACTGGTAAGCTTCATCGACATTTTTGGCATCTTTAGGGATCGCCAGCATATCGAAGAACGCCAGCGCACCTTCTTTAGGAATGCTGTACGCCAGGTGAACACCGTTTTTCGCTTCAATCGCGCGGTTTTTCGCCTGCAGAACGTCACCCGCCCAGCCAATCGCCACACAGGTGTTGCCATTTGCCAGGTCGTTAATGTACTGAGAAGAGTGGAAATAACGGATGCTCGGACGCAGCTTCAGCAGCAGGTCGGTAGCCGCACCAGAGTAATCTTTAGGATCGGTGCTGTTCGGATCTTTGCCGAGGTAGTTCAGCACGGTGGCGAAGATCTCTTCCGGTGCATCGAGGAACGACACGCCGCAGCTTTTCAGTTTTTCCAGGTTTTCCGGTTTCAGCACCAGATCCCAGCTGTCGACCGGGGCATCTTTGCCCAGCGCCGCTTTAACTTTATCGACGTTATAGCCGATACCGGTGGTCGCCCACAGGTAAGGGATGGCGTATTTGTTGCCCGGATCGTGCTGATCCAGCTTTTTCAAAATGTCCGGATCGAGGTTTTTGTAATTAGGCAGTTTGCTCTTATCCAGAGGCTGGAAGACGCCGGACTGCAGTTGACGCGCCAGGAAACTGGAAGACGGCACCACCACGTCATAACCGGTGCTACCGGCCATCAGCTTGCCTTCGAGCACTTCGTTGGAGTCAAACACGTCATAGACC
The DNA here is from genome assembly GCF_004551645.1 of Erwinia sp. QL-Z3. NCBI lineage: Bacteria > Pseudomonadati > Pseudomonadota > Gammaproteobacteria > Enterobacterales > Erwiniaceae > Erwinia > Erwinia sp. QL-Z3. The sequence goes on along the minus strand of NZ_CP037950.1, from coordinate 3,015,260 downwards.
ACTTTGATACCGGTTTGTTTTTCAAAGTTCGGTACGGTATCCGGGGAAATATAGTCTGACCAGTTATAGACATGCAGCGTCTTATCAGCAGCACCTGCGCCAGCGGAAGCCGCCATCAACACGCCAGCAACCACACCTGACAACCATTTCTTACGTTGGTTGAACATGTTTTCCATTCTCCTGAACAGGGATAATTACAAACAGAGGCACAGGCTCAGCCGGCCAGAACATGGCCCTATAATGAATGACTATTCATGGTGCTGTTAAATAGAAAAAACCTATACCTGAAGCGACGTTGCATGCGAAATGCAGCCTGGCAAGAATAGCCCCCCTGCTGCCCTCAGGCCAGCCCTCCGCGTAAAAAACGCCTTTTATCGATTTTTAATGCATGTTTCCTCTATGTGATACGCCAAAGGTGGCATAAACGGCGACAGATATCTGGCATTTTAGGCTATAAAGCAGAATAAAAAATGGTTGTTCAGGCGAATCAACTGGGGAAAATAGCAACAGTTAAAGGAGAGTGAATAAATAAACGGCAGGCAAAGCGGAGGACGGGTTAATCAGCGATCAACCCGACAGAGAAGAGAGGATGGAATTTAGTGCAGGATCGAATGGGAAGAGACGATTTCGGTACGGTCGTCTTCCTCGCCTGGGATCAACAGTTGGTTGGCAAACGCTTCCAGAACCACCATCGAGATTTGCTCTTCACTCTGCTTCATAAAGTGCGCAAATTGCCCGTAGGTGATGCCCGCAGCGACCGTCAATGACTGGCAAACGATCAGCTTAGGCAAGTTGTCATCCTGAATATCCAGGAAGGCCTTAATGGTCAGCGAGCTGGCGTTGATCTGCGAAAGATCGCCAACCAGCGGGATCAGCGCAGTGGGTTTAACCTCAGCCAGCGCTGAAAACAGAATGACGTTGTCGACCAAATCGAGCTTGGCATCAAACACCCCGTCGAAATTTTGCATATGCGGCAGGTGAAGCGCCTGACAAGAGTCGCACTCAAACCAGGTGATGCTTTGCTGATCCAGCCAACGTCGTATCACGTCAATATCTGGAACGACGAGTGAATCCATGTGCTTTCTCTCTTACCGCATTAAAATTGCGGCCTAGCTTACGGAAAAACGCCGTTAAACACCACGATTGTGACAGAAATATGCGCTTATCCGCCGGTTTTCAGACAGAAGCCGGGGCGCGCCTGTTGCTCAATCCAGCCAATCATCATTGCGGCAATATCCAAACCGGTTGTCTTTTCAATTCCTTCCAGCCCGGGAGAGGCGTTCACTTCCATCACCAGCGGCCCACGTTTCGCCCGCAGAATATCCACGCCCGCCACGTCCAGTCCAAGCGTGGACGCCGCGTTAATCGCCATTTCGCGCTCGCGTCCGGTAATTTCGATGCTGCGTGCGGTACCGCCGCGATGAAGGTTAGAACGGAAATCCCCTTCTTTCGCTGACCGCTCAATGGCCGCCACCACTTCACCGCCAATCACCAGGCAGCGAATATCCCGACCTTCAGCTTCTTTAATGAATTCCTGCACCAGAATATGCGCATTCAGTCCACGGAAAGCATCGATAACGCTTTCGGCTGCCTGACGCGTTTCCGCCAGCACCACACCAATTCCCTGAGTGCCCTCCACCAGCTTCACCACCAGCGGTGCGCCACCGACCATTTTGATCAAATCGCTGGTGTCATCAGGCGAATGGGCAAAGCCGGTGACCGGCATATCAATGCCCTGCCGCGCCAGCAACTGCAGCGACCGCAGCTTGTCACGCGCGCGGGTGATGGCCACAGACTCATTCAACGGATAGCTGCCACAGACTTCAAACTGGCGTAGCACCGCCGTGCCATAAAAGGTAATCGCCGAACCAATGCGCGGGATCACCGCATCAAAATGGGCCAGCTGCTTGCCACGGTAATGAATGGCCGACGAACCGGGATTGATGTTCATATAGCAGGAGAGCGGATCGATCACTTCGACGCTGTGGCCACGCTTTCGCGCGGCCTCAAGCAGACGTTTGCACGAGTAAAGCGAGCCATCTCGGGAAAGAATCGCTATTTTCACAGCTGCCTCCAGGGAACTTAACGCGTTGCCCAACCCTGCTTATGCAGGTAGTCCAGCATAAACGGACGGCTCTCTTTAACGATGGTTTTCTGGATGTGCTCACTCCAGCTTTCGCGACGCGGATTGCTCTCGCGGGAAAGATAATATTCTTCCTGCTCGCCATCGTAGGCGGCAAGCACCTGCGCATCAATCGGCTGGTAATGGTTCTCGTGCACCAGCATCGCCAACGGCATACGCGGTTTCAACTGTGGCGTCTGCGCGGGCGTGCCAAGGCAAAGACCAAACAGCGGCAGCACAAATTTCGGCAGGCCCAGGAGTTCGGTCACTTCGGCGATGCTGTTACGGATACCACCAATAAAGACGCCACCCAGGCCGAGGGATTCTGCGGCGAGCATCGCATTTTGTCCCATCAATGCCGTGTCTACGCTGCCTAACAGCAGCTGTTCCGCCAGGCCTAACTGGGCTTCAGGGCAAATCTGCAGCAGGCGATTAAAATCGGCGCAGAACACCCAGAACTCCGCAGCCGTTCCGACATATTTTTGACCGCCGGTCAGGCCAACCAGTTTTTCACGCAGCGCCTTATCGGTAATGCGGATAATGGATGAACACTGCAAAAAGCTTGAGCTTGAGGCTGACTGAGCCGCCGACAGGATGGCCTCACGTTGCTGGTCAGACATCGGCTGGTCGGTAAACGATCGAATCGATCGGTGCGAGCGCTGTAGCTCAATGGTCGGGGTCATGCTTCTCTCCTGGTTTAACATCATCACGCTTAGCGTTAAAAAGTTCCGGCGCCATCGCTTTAGCCGTGCGCCACATCATCACCAGTGCCGCGGGTAGCATCATCGCAATCCCGACGAAAATCATCACGGTGGCGGCCAGCGGGCCGGAAAAAGGTGCCGGTAAGGGTAGCATCCGGTGCAGCGTGAAGTAAGAGAGCACCAGCAAAATACCCCCCAGCCCTTCCAGCAGTAAAATGGATTTGGGTAGCTGACTAAAAGCACGCATGGCGTATCTCCTCTGTAGGGGGTGCTCTATCCTTTATCAGGTTATTAAAGCCTATCCCGCAGCGTTGTGCATAGCCTGTACGAATCAGATCAACAGGTAATTCCTTCTTCCCTTCCCTGCGTGAAGCGGGCATCATATTCGGCATTAACTGATGAAGTGTGATGTACATCACATAAATTTTGACCTTTGAGGAGAAACCTATGTTTGCAGTGATTTTTGGACGCCCTGGCTGCCCTTACTGTGTCCGTGCGAAAGAGCTGGCTGAAAAGCTGACCGCCGAGCGCGAAGACTTCTCCTTTAGCTATGTGGACATCCACGCCGAAGGGATCACCAAAGCGGACCTGGAAAAAACCGTCGGCAAGCCAGTCGAAACTGTGCCGCAGATTTTCCTCGACGAGAAACACATTGGTGGTTGCACTGATTTCGAAGCTTACGCGAAAGAGAATCTGGGCCTGTTCCAGTAAGATTTCTCCGCTGGCTGTTTCATCAGCCTGCTGAAGGCGTAAAAAAGGTCGATATTTATCGACCTTTTTTATTGCCTGCAGTTTGTCACTTTAGCCTGCTCTTGCCACAGGCCGCGCGTTGGCTGTCAGTGCCTCGTATGATCTTCATCGCCCAGCAACGTGCGGGACAGCATCACCAACAGCGCACCGGATCCACACCAGAAAATCGCACTGGTGATAAAGGCCAGTTCCTGTAACACCGGGCTGGCTGCCGCCAGCGAAAAATGCAGAATAAGCCAGAAAACAGGCGTGGCCAGCAGGGCTCCCGCCAGCGCCACCGTCAGCGGCGCTTCTTTCGAGGTTAAGGCGGCAATTGCCCCAGGCAAGGCAAACATCAGCAGGCCCAGGCGGGGTTTTTCCTGAATAATGCTGTCGACACTCATTTCATATCTCACGGCGACAAAAACGAGGCAGTAAAGGACAAAACAAGCAATGACGCCTGTCCAGGACATCCCTTTAAATACCATAGGATCTTCTCCCGGCTATGTAATTCAGTTAACGAGTAAAAAACTACCGTAACTTACGTCGCGGCGATGACTGGCTGAAAAAGTGATACGAAAGTGTCAAAAACAGTTTTTGATTGCTGGCTGTTATTCAGGGTATCCCGGAATATTACCGCTACTCTGCTGGCAGCGACGCAATATAAGATAAATCCCGATTAACTTCAACAGGTTACTGGTAAACAGGACGTTACATGAGGCAGTAAAAGGTCGCAAAGTTGTTAAATCGAAATGACATGGTGTTTATGAGTGGTGCAGACTTAAGCCTAACCTGCGGTTTTATTGAGAAATTTCTTAAGCGCCAAATTCCCCTAATTTCCGGTTACCCCTTCTTCCTTATGCGAAAAAAAATATTTCTGTGCAGATCAGAACTTTTGCATTTTGCCGCAGTCCTAATTAGTGCCACTGCTTTTCTTTGAAATCCCCTAAATTGTGGAGCCCGTTAATCATATGATTGGCGGGTTTTTTTCTTTCTACTTCAGAGTAATCTTAGTTATTCCGCATGATGATCCCTTTTTTAACACCCCCGAATCTTTGCTCTCCCTTTCTCGGGCTGACAGTAAACTGTCATCAATTCTTAACAAAAGCACAACCAGACCGTCAAATAGGAGAGAGTCTATTTATCTTCCTGTGCGGTGCTTTTATCTTATCTGACTGATCCTGCAAGCCACTTGCCTTCGATGTCACGCAGGACAGCGTACTGGCATCGCCGTTAGGCGCCGCTGCCGAACGCCTTTTACCCCTTTGATCAACTGGCTGACAGGTTTGGCTGGAGAGATGGACTTTAGGTGTGTCTTACACCTTTTTAAAACGAGGAATAAATAACGATGGAAGCGCTGAACCGCATGCTTTTTCTGTGGATAAACGCAACGCCGGCCTCACCGGACTGGCTGATTTCCCTGGCAACGTTTATCGCGCGCGACCTGATTGCCATTGTGCCTGTGTTGATAGTCGCCATGTGGCTGTGGGGACCAGAGCGCGAAGTGGGTTCACAGCGTAAGCTGGTGTTGAAAACGGGCATAGCGCTGGGTTATGCGCTGACTATCTCCTGGTGCGTCGGCAATTTATTCCCCCATGCGCGACCTTTTGTGGTGGGTCTGGGTCATCAGTTCCTGCCGCATGCGCCAGATGACTCTTACCCAAGTGACCACGGCACCGCCATTTTCACCTTCGCCATTGCCTTCTTCTGCTGGCATCGTCGCTGGTCAGGTGCCGTGTTATTGCTGATGGGTGCCGCCATTGCCTGGTCCCGTATTTACCTTGGCGTACACTGGCCAATGGATATGCTGGGAGGATTGCTGGTGGGTGCGCTCTCCTGTTTGTTTGCGCAGGTTGCCTGGCTTTTTTGTGGCCGCCGCCTGTTACAGAATATCTCGACGATATATCGACTGCTGTTCGCCTTCCCCATTCGTAAAGGCTGGGTGCGCAATTAGCGGTTGCGGATAAGTGCTTATTCGCTGCATGGTTAAAGAAGCGGCAGTTTTATTGCGCAACGCGATCTCATATTCGGTGAATTTAGCTCTCGTGTTGCGCAAGCCAGGATATTAGTTAACTTTTGCTCCCGCCTTAAAATCTATTACATTGATTTACATCATATTTAATGTTGGTAAATCGTTAAAAAACGATCAGATGAACATTATTTAACCAACTCCAATCAGTAAAATCCCAGTCTAAAAAACCACAGCAGCAATATAAAACCAGCGTATTTGCCCACCTTAAAAATCCCCTCCAGCATTTATCACTAATAATATTATTGGTATTGTGATTCAGATCGCCAGAAATTCGTTTTCGCCCCCTTCCTTCTTCCATTTCAGATGGTAGAGTGTCGGCCTTTCAGGCAGAGCCTTAAATTAAATTGCGCTGGTTCGCCGCCGTTTTCGCTGTATAGCGCACTTTACTTTACTGTTTTCAAACTGGAGATCATCATGGATTCATCCAAAACGGCTTCACTGCCCCTCGCCAGCGCCGAAGAGGCAGCCAGCTGGCGCAAAAGCGACACCATGTGGATGTTGGGCCTGTACGGCACGGCGATTGGTGCCGGTGTGTTGTTCTTACCGATAAACGCCGGTATCGGCGGGTTGATCCCGCTGCTGATTATGGCGCTTCTGGCGTTCCCGATGACCTTCTTTGCCCATCGCGGTTTGTGTCGCTTTGTGCTGTCCGGCCGTGAAGTGGGTGAAGACATCACCGGTGTGGTTGAAGAGCATTTCGGTCAGGGCGCCGGTAAATTGCTCACCCTGCTCTACTTCTTCGCGATCTACCCGATTCTGCTGGTCTACAGCGTGGCGATCACCAATACGGTTGAGAGCTTTATGACCCACCAGCTGCATATGCAGGCGCCGCCAAGGGCGCTGCTGGCCTTAATCCTGATTGTCGGTCTGATGTCGATTGTGCGTTTTGGCAAAGAGATGATCGTCAAAACCATGAGCGTACTGGTTTATCCGTTTGTGATTGTGCTGATGGCACTGGCGCTGTTTTTGATTCCTCACTGGAACAGCTCCGTTTTCCAGCACGTCAGCTTAGCGGGCAGCGGCAGCAGCTTGTGGATGACATTGTGGTTAGCGATACCGGTGATGGTGTTCTCCTTTAACCATTCGCCGATCATCTCCGCGTTTGCGGTGGCCAAACGTCAGGAATATGGCGAGGAAGCCGAGAAGAAGTGCTCACGCATTCTGGCCCGCAGCCATCTGATGATGGTGGTAACGGTGATGTTCTTCGTATTCAGCTGCGTACTCAGCCTGTCTCCGGAGAATCTTGCCGAAGCCAAAGCGCAGAACATCTCGATCCTCTCCTATCTGGCGAACCACTTTGATACGCCGCTGATGGCCTGGCTGGCACCGATCATCGCCATGGTCGCCATTACCAAATCCTTCCTCGGTCACTATCTTGGTGCGCGTGAAGGCTTCAACGGCCTGATGGTTAAGTCCCTCGGAGAGAAAGCGAAAAAGCTGCCGGAAGCGAAGCTGAACCGCATCACCGCCATCTTTATGCTGATCACCACCTGGCTGGTCGCTACCCTGAATCCAAGCATTTTGGGAATGATTGAAACCCTGGGTGGCCCGGTGATTGCCGTGCTGCTGTTCCTGATGCCGATGTATGCCATCAATAAAGTGCCGGCAATGCGTCAGTACAGCGGCAAAATCAGCAATATCTTTGTGGTGCTGGTGGGATTAATCGCGATTTCCGCTATCGCATACGATCTGGTCTGACAGAGATAAAAAAAGGGGCGAATCTCTTCGCCCCTTTCATGTTCTTACCGCCCGTCAGGCAAACCATTTGCCGAACCAGCCGGTCATTTTCATCATCACGAAATCCCAGATGCGGCTAATAAATCCTCCCTCGTTCACGTCTTCCATTACCACCAGCGGTCGCTGTTCAATCGTTTTGCCGTCAAGCTGGAAATCGATATTGCCCACCACCTGATTTTTCTTCAACGGCGCGGTTAGCTGAGGCTGTGAGAGGGTAAAGCTGGCTTTAAGGTTCTTAAGCTGCCCTTTCGGCACGGTCACCGAGGCATCGCTGGCGACGCCAAGATTGACCTCTTTCTTTTCGCCATACCAAACCCGCTGGGTGGAAAACGGCTTGTCGGCTTTGATTGGCGTGACCGTATCATAGAAGCGGAATCCCCAGGTCAGCAGCTTTTCACTCTCGCGGAAACGCGTGGCATCGGTCGGGGAGCCTAACACCACTGAAATCAGGCGCTGGTCGCCACTGACCGCCGAAGCCACCAGATTATTTCCCGCGCCCGCGGTATGGCCGGTCTTGATGCCATCAACCTGCAGGTTGCTGCTCCACAACAGGCGGTTGCGGTTCTGCTGATGGATGCGGTTAAAGGTGAACTCTTTCTCTTTGTGCAGCGCATATTCTTGCGGAACGTCGCGGATTAACGCCTGGCCAATCAGCGCCATATCTCTGGCCGTGCTGTATTGCCCGTCAGAATCCAGCCCGTGCACGGTTTTGAAGTGGGTATTTTTCAGTCCGAGCGCCTGCACATAGTTATTCATCAGGCTGACAAAGGAGTCCTGACTGCCCGCAACATAATCGGCCAGTGCAATACTGGCGTCATTGCCAGACTGGATAATAATTCCCTTGTTCAGTTCTGAAACGGGAATGCGATCGCCCGGCTTCAGAAACATCAGCGAGGAACCTTGCAGAATGGGGTTACCCGTCGCCCAGGCATCCTTGCCGACGGTCACCATATCGTCGTTGGTAATTTTGCCGGCTTTGATGGCCTGCCCTACCACGTAACTGGCCATCATTTTTGTCAGGCTGGCAGGGTCAAGACGGTCATCTGCATGGGATTCCGCCAGCACTTTACCGCTGTTGTAATCCATCAGGATCCAGGCTTTAGCATCGATTTGTGGCGCTGCGGGCGCCTCTTCTGCACGGGTTGAGAAGGTGAACAGCAACAGTGAAGTGGTGGCAGTCAGTGTCAAAGCACCGGCGGAAAGGCGTGATTTCTTCATGACGAGACCCAAGTATCCATTTGAAAGACAAGTGTTTTGCAGCGCGGCGGCGGAAACCCTGACACGCTAACGGTTTCTGGCCTTAAAAAGAACAGCATTACTGTAAAGTTATTCAGAGTTTATTAGATAAATCTAGGATATGCCGTTTCGCTGCGCTTTTTTTCGCCGTTTGCGGCGAACAGCACCAGGTGAAATTCCGATTTTTCGCAGAACAGTTAAGTCAGTCACATTTTTCCGCTAACCTGAATAAAGTTTGCCTCAGGAGTAATGACCATGGATTTAGCTTTGTTCGATCTTGATGAAACGTTGATCTGCGAAGACAGCACCGGCCTGTGGCTGCGTTATTTAGTCTCCCAGGGCTTTGCACCGGCCGCGCTGATTGAGCAGGAACGGGCGCTGATGGACCAGTATTATCAGGGTTCCCTGTCGATGGAAGAGTACATGTCCACCACCCTGTCGCCATTAACCGGCATGGGCACGCTTACGGTAACGGGCTGGGTCCGTCGCTTTATTCAGCGGGATATTCTGCCACGGGTTTATCCTTCCGCCCGCGAGAGAATGGCCTGGCATCAGGAACGCGGTGATAAGGTAATGGTGGTGTCCGCCAGCGGAGAACATCTGGTGGTGCCGATTGCCGAACAGCTGGGTGCCCATGGCGCGCTGGCGATTGGAGTGGAAATCGTGGATGACCGCTACAGCGGCCAGACCTACGGCACCATGACCTACAAAGAGGGCAAGGTCACCCGTCTTAATGACTGGCTGGCCGATCAGAGCGAAACCACCTTTGGGAAAACCTGGGCCTACAGCGACTCAATTAACGATCTCGCGTTACTTGAACATGCGGATCATGCCCATGTCATTAACCCCGGCGAACAGTTGCACAGTCTTGCCGAACAGCGTGGCTGGGAAGTGTGTCACTGGGTAAGATAAGCCTGACAAAAATCGGGAAGGCTGAATCAGCCCTCCCGATTTTGCTGACCATACCGTCAAGCCTGCCGTTATTTCGCTAATCCCACCTTAAGCAGCTTGCCGTCCGACTCGTCGGTCAGCACATAAAGATAGCCATCCGGGCCAGCCCGGACATCGCGGATACGCTCACCGCGATCCTTCAACAGGCGCTCTTTCTCTTCGACCTTATCGCCATTGACCGTCAGACGGATCAGACTTTTATCTTTCAGCGCCCCGATAAATAGCGAGTTTTTCCATTGCGGGAAGTGGCCGTTATAGAAGGCCATGCCGCTGATCGCCGGAGACACCTTCCACCAGAACACCGGCTGCACGGTGCCTGGCGCGGTTCCTCCTTTCGAGCCTGGTACTTTCTCACCGCTGTAATCAATTCCCCAGGTCGCCAGCGGCCAGCCGTAATTCTGGCCTTTTCGCGGAATATTCACCTCATCACCACCGCGCGGACCGTGTTCACTTTCCCACATCTCCTTGCTCCACGGATTAAAGGCAAGCCCTTGTGGATTGCGCATGCCATAGCTCCAGATTTCAGGTCTGGCGCCCTTCTTACCGACAAAAGGATTATCTTTTGGAATGCTGCCATCCGCATTGAGGCGAGTAACCTTACCGGTTAAGGCGGTTAAATCCTGCGCTGACGCGGCCTGGAAGTTATCGCCAAAGGTGACGTACAAATAACCAGCCTGATCAAAGGCCAGTCGCGACCCTAAATTGGCCCCGCTGGAGAGTTTCGGTTGCTGGTGGAGTAAATCTTTAAAATCGGTCAGCTGCGTCAGATCTTTGCTGAGCAAGCCGGAGCCCACCACTGCACCTGCACGCCCGTTGTCATCGGCTTCGGTCCAGGTCAGATAGACGCGGCGGTTTTGCGCAAAGTCGGGGGACAGCACGACATCCAGCAGGCCGCCCTGACGTTGCGCCCAGACTTTCGGCACGCCGGAAATCGGTTGCGAGAGTCCTTTCCCCTGTTGCCAGTGCCGTAGCTGGCCCGATCGTTCGGTGATTAATATGCCTTGATTGTCGGGCAAAAAAGCCATCGCCCAGGGATGATCAAGCCCGTGTTGTAACTGCTCGACACTGACCTTTTCGGCCAGTACGGGATGGGAAAACAGGACGGCGCTGGCGAGCAAACAGAGGGGAAACAGACGTGACATACCTTCACTCCTTCAGGTCAATGTCCGTTAAATTTAGTGAAGAAGGCTGGAGACGGGGCTGTTTTTACAAAACATTAAGCGCCGCAACGGTGCGGCGCTTAATGGAAGGTGACGATTAAGGTTGATGCGGGAAGGTGGTGACGTCGTTAATCATGTCATCAGCGCCCTGCTTAAGGTCTGACAGAGTGACAGGTGCCGAGTTGTTAGGTACCGTTTTGCCATAGGCTTTACGCACCGCTTCCACCACCGGCTTACCGGTTTTGGCATCAATCAGCTGCGCTTCAAGGTAAAGCACGCTATTTTGCGTCCGGTGGCCAGAGGCCGCCATGGTTCCGGCAATCACCGCAGCGACCGGCACGACTTCATAGAACTTCATGTCCTGGTTTTCAGCACTGACGGTGGTAATCGCGGTTTTCATAATTAACGTATCTGGGCCCGGGGAACTGACCAGCGGCATTTGCTTAGCGACAGCCGCTTTCAACCGGGTATCTACGTAGCTTCTCAGGCTATCCAACGTTTGCTGGCTAACGCGTTCGGTAGGTTTCGCCGCAGGGTAATAGACCACCGGGGTGAAATAGATCCCGCGATAATCAGAAGCTTTATAGTCTGGCGAGATCCAACGCAGCGTTGGATGCCCGCTCGGAGATTCGGTTGGTTTCAGTTTGGAATAATCGGAGAGAAACCCAGAATACTGATGGGATTCCGTTACTTTTGAAGAGCATCCGGCCAGAACCGCAATCGCAAGTCCGGCAACAAGACCAAGACGTAACACACGCATGGGGTGTTCCTTTTTCACAGAGGATTAGGCAAAAAAACGTAAGGACAACTGAAGCATAGCGCGTCTTCCGCGCATCACCAGAAAGCGTAAGAGTAAACGTTATGTCGCCATACTTTTACTCGTACCCTGCTCAATTCTTGCCTTTGCAATGGGGCTCACATTCCTGTGGGATTAACCTAAGCCGCGCGTTCTGCGCTAATTTAAGCTAGTCATACAACCATTTTCCGGCTTTTGCTGAATCGATCAACATTCCGACCGTGAAATCGGGAATATCCACCGGTTCGGATTTCTTAAAGGGATTCCAGGAAAAATGAACGTCAGGATAATAGGTTTCAATATGGAAGCTGGACATATCCACATTGAATTCTTCCGAGAAGTCATCGATCAATTCTTCAACATCATCCTGATCTAACTTCACGTCAAAATGAATGCTTGAGGACGCGGTGTAGGTGTCGTATTTCTTCTTCCTGAACATATACACGCCACTCCGGCGGGTCACGAATTCGATAACCCGCTGTTCAATGCTGTCTACCATAACTTGTCGTCACCTCGTGCTATGAAGTTATAATCGCGTAAAGAGCAGTAAGTGATCCTTGATACATCTGCAATCAGAATAACCTCACCGATGAGGGGTATGGTTCGCCCTACGAACGTGCTTACTTTTCTAACCATCTTTAGTTTCACAGTCCATGGCGTATAACCTCCTATCCATGTTGGCATTTTGATCCCAAATGGGAACATCGTATTTTTGAGAAGTCCTCTGACGCTTTTAGACACTCGTGAGGTACCGGGGACGGCGTTTATAGGTTTAGCTCGCGTTGTCTGATCATTAATACCGCTATATAAAGCAACTACAGCAGCGACATCTACTATCCCGAAGTGTTTCGCAGTATTCATCACGAATACCATAAAAAACAACTCAGAGGCGTTAACGTTAGATCGCCCTGCATAGAAATATGTTCCATTAAGTTCCTCAACTGTATCCATACTAATATCCCTTTTTTGCAGACTTAAGATTTGTTTTTTTACAATCAGGTTGGTAAATGACAGGCTTCCATATGATTCTTGGGGTCAAGTAAACCTTAATTGCCCTACAACAATGGCTTTTTAGACTCGCTACTCTCGGATGAAAAAGGGGCAATAGCCCCCTTTCCCTTTGTTTCAAGCCGTTGCCGTTGTACGCTCGTTCCAAGCGTCATGGGCTAACAGATTGCCGTCTTTGTACAGGTGAGTGATCTTCTCGTAGTTCAATGAAACTTCTTCCATGTGACCTGTTCCCGGGCAACCTCGCGTGTCGTGCATAGCAGGACTAACAGAAATCACTTTCACTTTTTCCAGTGTGATTACGTAATACACCACTTCCTGGCCGGCATAGTTGATGTGATAGAAACGAAATTCAGCCGATTTTAGTGTCTGCCCTGTTGCCGCAGCTTTGAAGGGAGAGGAGCTATCAAGCTCCTTGGTGAACTGGAAAGGTGAATGTTGGCGAGTCCCCGTAACCTTCCCTGTCATAGGGTCGGTTGGGAGGGTGATATTGTGATGCAAACTCCTCAGTTCCACACTTCCTTCACGGTGTTTCACCTCGGAAGAACCCCGGATTATAGCGCCGCCATCATCGGTCAAAAATAAGTGTACAGGTACGGCCATTTTGAGCTCCTTGCTTGTGGCTAGTCATACAACTATTTCCCGGCTTTTGCGGATTCAATCATCATCCCGACAGTGAAATCAGGGACGGGAAAAGTTGCACTCTTTTTAAAGACATTCCATGTAAAAGGCATATCAGGGAAATAGGTCTCAATCCTGAATTTTCCTCACTGAACATTAAACTTTTCGAAAAACTCATTCATCAAATCTTCAATTTCAAGCTCATCAATGCTCAGGTCGGTATCAAGGTCAGTCTCAGGCGATAATTTCACCTTCTTAAGATTGAACAGGTACGAGCCAGCATAGGGCCGCACATGCTCATAAACCCGCTGTTCAATGCTGTCTACCATAACTTGTCACTGTCCATTGATAACGCCAACAGCCTCAACAATACTGTTTGCAGCCACTGTTATACCGGTCAAAATCCCAGCAAATCAAACAAATGCCGCCCCTAATCCCGCTTGTTTTGATCTCCCTCAATCCGGCCGGGAATGCCCGTCGGTCAGAAGAATCCCCCTACACTTCATATTGCTGTATAAATTCTGCGTAGAGATGGGTAGAATCCCGCGCAAAATTGCTGTGCAAAACAGGATATGAGTAATGTCGCAAAATACAACTATGGCGCCGCGTGTCGGATTTGTTTCTCTCGGCTGCCCGAAAAATCTGGTCGACTCTGAACGCATCCTCACCGAGCTGCGCACCGAAGGCTATGAAGTGGTTCCACGTTATGACGATGCCGAAATCGTCATCGTCAACACCTGCGGATTCATCGACAGCGCTGTACAAGAATCGCTGGAAGCGATCGGCGAAGCGCTGAATGAAAACGGTAAGGTGATCGTCACCGGCTGCCTGGGCGCGAAAGAGAACCAAATCCGTGAAGTGCACCCAAAGGTGCTGGAAATCACCGGACCGCACAGCTATGAGCAGGTGCTGTCGCACGTCCACCGCTATGTGCCTAAGCCAGCGCACAACCCGTTCCTGAGCCTGGTGCCGGAACAGGGCGTGAAGCTGACGCCGCGCCATTACGCTTACCTGAAGATTTCTGAAGGCTGTAACCACCGTTGTACGTTCTGCATCATCCCTTCCATGCGTGGCGATCTGGACAGCCGTCCGATTGGCTCGGTGCTGGATGAAGCCAAGCGTCTGGCTGAAGCCGGCGTGAAGGAGCTGCTGGTGATCTCCCAGGATACCTCGGCTTACGGCGTGGACGTGAAACACCGTACCGGTTTCTGGAATGGATCGCCGGTAAAAACCAGCATGGTCAGCCTGTGCGAACAGCTGGCTAAACTGGGCGTGTGGGTGCGTCTGCACTACGTTTACCCGTACCCGCACGTGGACGATGTCATTCCACTGATGGCGGAAGGGAAACTGCTGCCTTACCTGGATATCCCGCTGCAGCACGCCAGCCCGCGCATCCTGAAGCTGATGAAGCGCCCGGGTGCCGTTGAACGTACGCTGGAGCGCATTAAGCGCTGGCGCGAAATTTGCCCGGACCTGACGCTGCGTTCGACCTTTATCGTCGGTTTCCCTGGCGAAACGGAAGAAGACTTCCAGATGCTGATCGACTTCCTGAAGGAAGCGCGTCTGGATCGCGTCGGCTGCTTCAAATACAGCCCGGTTGAAGGCGCGACCGCCAATCAGCTGCCGGATCCGGTACCGGAGTCGGTGAAGGAAGAACGTTACGATCGCTTTATGCAGCTGCAGCAGGCGATCTCCGCCGAACGTCTGCAGGAAAAAGTCGGTCGTGAAATTCTGGTGATCATCGATGAAGTGGATGAAGAAGGGGCGATTGGCCGCAGTATGGCTGATGCACCTGAGATTGACGGTGCCGTCTATCTCAACGGCGAGAAATCCCTGAAGCCAGGCGATGTGGTGCGGGTGAAGGTGGATAACGCCGACGAATACGACCTGTGGGCGTCCAAGATTTAATACCTGCCAAAAGGGCCGGCCGGAATCTGCTGGCCCTTTTCACTTTCCGCGTTAGCCGTACTCTTTTTGATGCTGTTTTTTGCGCTGAAGATAGTCTTTATCGGCGCGGATCTGGTCCCAATACCCTTTGAAAATCGCCGCTGAGGCCGCCTTTTCTTCGTTCAGCTCGAAGGGCAACAGCTCGCGCTTCTCATCGTATTTCTTCCCGCCCTTATGGTTGGCATAGCGCCTGGCGCGGGTATAGCCCATCTGAATAAATTTGCGGGCCATATCCATGCCGACAAACTCATCATTTTTCCGGTACTGCTCAAAAAGCGCCATGATCGCCGTGGCTGAGACCTGCGCAATATCCGGTGTTTTAAACCGCCAGTGCGGTAGGATTTCACTTTTATAGGGCTCAACCATTAACACGCCCTGTTCCCCGCGCCCCACCTGATACAACTCGGGATGCTTACGAAAGTCGATTGTTTTGAAATCCTGCTGATAGTCGAATTCTTTCATTGCCACCCCACTAAGAAAGAAGCAAGCATGGCACAGAAATCTGCAGCGCGCGCCGACAGGGCACGCACTCAGCGACATCAGGTCTTCAGTTTAGGATCCAGCGCATCGCGCAGGCCATCCCCCAGCAGGTTGAACGCCAGCACCGTCAGGAAGATCGCCAGGCTGGGGAAAATCGCCACGTGCGGGGCCATCACCATATCGGCGCGGGCTTCATTGAGCATCGCCCCCCATTCCGGCGTCGGCGGCTGTGCGCCCAATCCGAGGAACGACAGGCTGGCTGCGGTGATTATCGAGGTGCCAATACGCATGGTGAAATAGACCACGATCGATGAAATCGTTCCCGGCAGAATGTGCCGCATGATGATGGTGAAATCGGAGGCACCAATGCTGCGGGCCGACTCGATAAACGTCATATGCTTCAGCACCAGCGTGTTGCCGCGCACCAGACGGGCAAACGCCGGGATACTGAAGATCGCCACCGCCACAATCACGTTGGACATACCCGTGCCTAAAATCGCCACCACGGCCAGCGCCAGCAGGATCCCCGGAAAGGCGAACAGCACATCGCTGATGCGCATTATGATCCGATCCCACCAGCCTTCGTAGTAGCCGGCCAGCAGCCCCAGCAAGGTGCCAATTGCCGCGCCGATCGCCACTGAGAAGAAGCCGGAAATCAGCGACAAGCGAGTGCCGGTCAGCACCCGGCTGAAGATATCGCGACCGAGCGAATCCACGCCAAACCAGTGCATCATCGACGGGCCTTCGGTCAGCCGATCGTAGTCAAAATAGTTCTCTGCATCGAATGGCACAATCCACGGCGCAATCACCGCCACCACAATCAGCAGCAGCACAAACACCCCGGCCACCATCGCCACCGGCTGCTTTTTAAATCGCCGCCAGAATTCCCGCCAGGGTGTCCGCACGCGATGTTGGTTAATCGTTGGCATCGCGGACAGCGCCGCGCTACGTCGCCAGTTTTTCATCGCCGGTCCTTATTTGTAACGAATCGCGGGGTTGATGGCGGCGTAAAGCATGTCCACAACCAGGTTAATGAGAATAAATTCCAGCGAGAACAGCAGCACCTCGGCCTGCACCACCGGGTAATCACGCATCTCGACCGAATCCACCAGCAGACGCCCCAGTCCCGGCCAGTTGAACACCACTTCCACCACAATTGAGCCGCCTAGCAGGAAGCCAAACTGCAGGCCCATCATGGTGACCACCGGGATCATCGCATTCCGCAGGCCGTGCTTGACCACCACCAGCGTCTCACGCACGCCTTTGGCCCGCGCGGTGCGCATATAATCTTCCTGCATCACCTCAACAAACGAGGCGCGGGTAAAGCGCGCCATCACTGCCGCAACCGCGGCGCCCAGGGTGATGGACGGTAAAATATAGTGCTTCCAGCCGTCCGCCCCCACCGTGGGCAGCCAGCCTAATTCAACCGAGAACACCTGCATCAGCAGCATCCCCAGCGCAAATGCCGGGAACGAAATTCCGGAAACGGCCAGCGTCATGCCAAGCCGATCTGGCCAGCGGTTGCGCCAGACAGCGGAGATAATGCCGATGCCCATGCCAAAAATCACTGACCACACCATGCTGCTTAACGTCAGCCACAGGGTGGGTAAAAATCGCGCGGCAATCTCCGCCGAAACCGGCCGCTTTGATACCATCGACTGACCAAAATCGCCCTGCACTGCATTGCTGATAAAGTGCCAGAACTGCTGGATCATTGGCTGATCGAGGCCTAACTGCTGACGAACCAGTGCCACCACCGTTGCATCGGCTTCTGGACCGGCAATCAGCCTGGCGGGATCGCCCGGCAGCATATGTACAAACAGGAACACCAATACCGCCACAATCAGCAGTGTGGGGATCAGTCCCAGTAAGCGTCTGATAAAATAATTGAGCATGCGTCATCCTGCGCTTAAGACAACCACGCCTCCCATATCGGGAGGCGCGGTCACCGTGAGCGGGGTTTACTTCAGATCGGCGTCGTCAAAGCTGAACGAGGTGTCCGGCATCACGTAGAAGCCCGTCAGGTTTTTGGTGTTGGCTGAAACCAGTTTCTCCACCACCAGCGGTACCCAGGGCTGCTCTTTCCAGATAATGTCCTGAGCATCTTTGTACAGCGCGGCTTTCTTCTCGCCGTCGGTGGTTTTCAGTGCATCGGCCAGATCGCTGTCAACCTTGGCATTACTGTAAAACGCGGTGTTGAAGATGGTTGGCGGCCAGGACTGGGTGGCAAACAGCGGCGTCAGTGCCCAGTTAGCCTCACCGGTGGAAGCCGACCAGCCGGTGTAAAACATCCGCACACCGCTCTCTTTCTGCCCTTTGTCTTCCACTTCTGCCGCACGCTGTCCCGCATCCATCGCGGTCAGGGTGGCTTTAATACCCACCTGAGCCAGCTGCTGCTGAGTGAACTGCAGCACTTTCTGCGCGGTGCTGTGGTTATGGGATGACCATAAGGTGGTGGTGAAGCCGTTCGGGAAGCCCGCTTCCTTCAGCAGCTCACGCGCCTTAGCCGGGTTATATTCGGGGGCCGGATAGGTCTGGGCGAACTGGATCGCTGGCGGCACGATACCCGTTGCTGGCGTGGCATAACCGGCAAACGCCACTTTCACCAGCGCCTGACGGTTAATGGCGTAGTTGATCGCCTCACGCACCTTCGGATTATCGAACGGCTTCTGGGTGACGTTAAAGCTGATGTAACGCTGCATGATGGATGGCGAGGTCACCAGATCCAGCTTGCTGTTTTTCTCCAGCAGCTTTGCCTGCTCGTAAGGGATTGGGAAGGCAAAGTTGGCTTCACCGGTTTGCAGCATCGCCGCACGGGTGTTGTTATCCACCACCGGACGCCAGGTAATGGTATCCAGCTTCGGATAGCCTTTCTTCCAGTAGCCGGCAAATTTCTTCACCTTCACGAAATCGGTCTGGTTCCAGGTATCCAGCTCATACGGGCCGGTACCGACCGGGTGGAAGCCAATCTCCTTACCGTATTTCTTCAGTGCCGTTGGCGAAATCATCGCGGCAGCCGGACTGGCCAGCGTGTTGATAAAGGCCGAGAACGGCTGCTTCAGGGTGATTTTCACCGTCAGCGGATCGATAACCTCGGTGGTCGCAATGGATTTGAACAGGTTGTAGCGCTTCAGGTGATTATCAGGATTGCTGGCGCGATCGAGGTTGACCTTCACCGCTTCGGCATTGAAGTCGCTGCCATCCTGGAATTTGATGCCGCTACGCAGTTTGATGGTGTAGGTCAGGCCATCTTTGCTGGCATCGGAGCTTTCAGCCAGCACGTTGACCAGCTTCATGTCCTTATCGAAGCCAAACAGGCCCTGATAGAAGGATTTGGCCACCGCCTGCGACAAGGTATCGTTTGCGTCGTAGGGATCCAATGTCGTGAAGTTGGAACCCACCGCGATCACCGCATCTTTCGCCGCCCAGGCAGGCACAGCGGCAAAGCTGCTCAATAAACCTGCGGTTAACAGTAACTTACGTTTGCTATGAATCATCATTGTGCGTTCATCTCCTGAAGTCCTTGTTGTTGTTGTGCAGCAATATCAGGCACCGCCAATCGCATGACGGGCAACATAGTGTCCGGCACTCACCTCAATCAGCGGTGCCACGACCGGTTCGTCCCCAAGGGCACGGATCGGGCTGGGAATTTCGTCCACCAGCAGCGCTCGTTCACGACGGCGATGTCGGGGATCGGCCACCGGCACCGCTGACATCAGCTTGCGCGTGTAGGGATGCTGGGGATTTTCAAATACGGACTGACGTGGGCCAATTTCAACAATCTGCCCGAGGTACATTACCGCCACGCGATGGCTGATGCGCTCGACGACCGCCATATCGTGGGAAATAAACAGGAACGCGATGCCGAATTCACGCTGCAAATCCAGCATCAGGTTGACGATTTGCGCCTGAATCGACACGTCCAGCGCGGAGACCGACTCATCGGCAATCACCACTTTAGGATTCAGCGCCAGCGCGCGGGCGATGCAAATTCGCTGACGCTGGCCGCCGGAGAACTCATGCGGATAACGCCGCGCATGTTCAGGTAACAGACCGACGCGCTCCAGCAGCCATGCCACCCGATCTTCTGCCGCCTGCCCTTTTGCCAGCTTGTGCACCAGCAGCGGTTCCATTATCGAAAAGCCGACCGTCAGCCGGGGATCGAGCGATGCGTAGGGATCCTGAAAAATAAACTGAATATCCCGCCGCAGATGCGAAAGCGCCGAACCGGAAAGGGTGTCGATGCGCTGGCCATCAAAGGTAATGGTGCCGCCCTGGCTTTCCACCAGCCGCAACAATGAGCGACCGGTGGTGGATTTCCCACAGCCGGATTCGCCCACCAGCGCCAGTGTTTCACCGGGCCGCAGGTCAAAACTGACCTTCTCCACCGCATGAACCCGGCGGATGACGCGATTAAAAATGCCGCCACGGACATCGAAGCGCGTCACCAGGTCGCGAACCTGCAACACCGGCTCCGCATCGGATGAAACGGTATCCTGAGGCACCACGATTTCGTCGCGGCTCTCCAGTGAAATCAGCGGGAATTTGGCCGGATACGCCTGGCCAGTCATGGAGCCGAGTTTCGGCACGGCGGCCAGCAACGCCTTGGTGTAGGGCTGCTGTGGCGAGCTGAAAATCTCGTCCACGGTGCCGGTTTCCACCACATCGCCGCGGTACATCACCTGCACGCGATCGGCCATTTCGGCCACCACGCCCATGTCGTGAGTGATAAAAATCACCCCCATCTGCATCTCTTTTTGCAGCACGCGGATCAGCTGTAATATCTGCGCCTGAATGGTCACATCCAGCGCGGTGGTCGGCTCATCGGCAATCAGCAACGCCGGACGACAGGAGAGCGCCATCGCGATCATCACCCGCTGCCGCATCCCGCCGGAGAGTTGATGAGGAAAGCGGGTGAGGACGTTTTTCGCTTCCGGGATGCGCACCAGATCCAGCATTCTCTCGGCTTCCTGCAGCGCCTCGCGGTGGCTTTTCCCCTGATGCAGGCGAATCGACTCGGCAATTTGCTCGCCCACCGGGAACACCGGGTTTAGCGAGGTCATCGGCTCCTGGAAAATCATCGCCATATCCGCACCGCGAATGGTGCGCAGCTGGGATTGGCGCGCGCTGGCCAGATCGACGATGCGATCGTTGCGCCTGCGCAGCCACATTTCGCCGCTGTCGATGCTGCCACCGCCCTGCTCCACCAGCCGCATTAAGGCCAGCGAGGTGACCGATTTCCCGGAACCTGATTCGCCAACAATCGCCAGCGTCTCACCGCGCTGCACATCCAGCGACAGGTTTTTCACCGCCTGCACCACGCCCTCTTCCTGACGGAAGCTGACGCTGAGGTTTCTGACTGATAATACCTGCCCGGCAGGCAGGTCCGTGATCACCGGCATCCTGCTTCCTTATTCTTCGCGGTAAATACCGACATTAGGCGCATCACCCACATAGCCGTAGCCGCGATACATGCCTTCACTGTTGAATGGCAGGGCGACATTGCCCTCGCGGTCAACGGCGATCACGCCGCCGCTGCCGCCCAGCACCCGGATTTTTTCCATCACCACGCGATCGCTAGCTTCTTTTAACGACAAGCCGCCGTACTCCATCAGCGCGGCGATGTCGTAAGCCGCCAGCGTGCGCATAAAGACTTCGCCGGTGCCGGTACAGGAGACCGCAACGTTAGCGTTGTTGGCATAGCAACCCGCGCCAACAATCGGCGAGTCGCCCACGCGTCCGGCCTGTTTGTTGGTCATGCCGCCGGTGGAGGTCGCCGCGGCAAGATTACCGGATAAATCCAGCGCCACCGCGCCCACCGTGCCGAACTTGCGATCCGGATCGAGAGGATCGTCAGAGCTTTGCGCCGCGCCATCATGATCGAGCACGGCATGATCGGAATGCAGCGCGCGCTGAAGCTGTTCCCAGCGCTCAGGCGTGGAGAAGAAGTCAGGCGGAACCTGTTCCAGCCCGTGCTCTGCGGCAAATTTCTCTGCGCCTTCACCGATAAACATCACGTGCGGGCTGTTTTCCAGCACGGCACGGGCGGCCAGTACCGGATTACGCAGGGTATTCACCCCGGCAACCGCACCGGCGTCCAGCGAGCGGCCATCCATCACGCAGGCATCCAGCTCGTGGGTGCCCTGATGGGTGAAGACGGCGCCCTTACCGGCGTTAAACAGCGGGCACTCTTCCAGCAAGCGCACCGCTTCGGTTACGGCATCTAGCGCGCTGCCACCCGCCGCCAGCACCGCCTGTCCGCTGGCAACAATCCCCGACAGGGCCTGAATATAGTGCTGTTCTTTCTCTGCGCTCATGCTGGCGCGGGCAATTGCGCCCGCACCGCCGGGGATCGCGATGACTGCTCTGGCCATAATCCGATTACCCTGGGTGCTAAATCAGCATGAAAAACACTGAGTTAGAATGAAATTGTTAAGGTCTGCGTCGTTTTCGACTATAGGCAGGCTGTAAAGTGATGTAAAGCAGAATGTTCGCTGGCTGATAATAACGAAAGGTTCTATGTCATAACCGCCTTCGGTGCAGGCGTGACCAGACCGCGAATTCACGCCATAATAATGGCAACTGACTGGATGACGGCCCGACGCTTCGGGCACGCTGGAGACATTATGGAAGCCTTTACTGCGGGATTGATCTCGCTGGACGATGCGCTGGCGAAAATGCTGGCGGCGATTACCCCGCTGACAGAGACGGAAACCCTGCCGCTGTCCGCGGCCGTCGGACGCATCACCGCCTGTGCGGTGACCTCGCCGATTGACGTGCCGCCGTTTGCGAACTCGGCAATGGATGGGTACGCCTTAAGAATGGCAGACCTTGCCAGACAGCCGCTGAAAATTGCCGGAAAAGCCTTTGCCGGCGCCCCGTTCAAAGGTGAATGGCCCGCGGGCACCTGCCTGCGCATTATGACCGGTGCGCCGGTGCCGCCCGGCACTGAAGCCGTAGTGATGCAGGAACAGACCGGCGAGGATGGCGATGCGATCCGCATTCTGGCCGACGTCACCGAAGGGCAAAATATCCGCCTGGCGGGCGATGACATCCTGCAAGGCGCAACGGTGCTGGAACAGGGTATCCGCTTAGGTGCCGCCGAACTGCCGCTGCTGGCGTCTCTCGGTGTGGCGGACGTGAAGGTGCTGCGCAAGCTGCGGGTCGCGGTGTTCTCCACCGGCGATGAGCTGCAACCTGTCGGCCAGCCGCTGGCGGAAGGGCAGATTTATGACACCAATCGCTTTGCGGTGCGGTTGATGCTGGACAAGCTGGGTTGCGAAGTGATTGACCTCGGGATCATCCGTGACGATCGGCAGGCGCTGCGTGAGGCTTTCCGCCAGGCCGACAGTCAGGCCGATGTAGTGATCAGCAGCGGTGGCGTCTCGGTGGGCGAAGCGGATTACACCAAAAGCATGCTGGAAGAGTTAGGCGAAATCAGCTTCTGGAAGCTGGCGATTAAGCCGGGCAAACCCTTTGCCTTTGGCCGTCTGACCAACAGCTGGTTCTGCGGTCTGCCGGGCAATCCGGTTTCAGCCGTCCTCACCTTCTATCAGCTGGTTCAGCCACTGCTGGCAAAACTGACCGGGCAACAGGGACCGGCGCTGCCGCCTCGCCAGACGGTGAAAACGGCAACCGCGCTGAAAAAATCGCCTGGCCGCCTCGACTTCCAGCGCGGATCCGTGCAGCGCAACGAAGACGGCGAACTGGAGGTGCATAGCACCGGCCCGCAGGGCTCACATGTGTTCAGTTCGTTCAGCCAGGCCAACTGCTTTATCGTGCTGGAGCGTGATCGTGGCAACGTTGAAGCAGGTGAATGGGTCGAGATCGAGCCGTTTAACAGCCTGCTGGAGGGCTGACATGCTGCCTGAACTCAGCGACGAAGAGAGCCTGCGCTACAATCGCCAGATTGTGCTGCGCGGCTTTGACTTTGACGGCCAGGAGAAGCTGAAAGCCGCTAAAGCGCTGATTGTCGGACTGGGCGGGCTGGGATGTGCCGCCGCGCCCTACCTCGCTTCCGCTGGCGTGGGCCAGCTTACGCTGCTCGATTTCGACACGGTTTCGCTCTCCAATCTGCAGCGGCAAATTTTGCATCGCGACAGTGCGATTGGCCAGGCGAAAGTCGATTCTGCCCGCCAGCAGTTAAGCCAGATCAACCCGCATATCCGCCTCGACGCCATCAACCAGCAGCTGGATGATGCGCAACTGGCTGAGCTGATTGGCCAGCAGGATGTGGTGCTGGACTGTAGCGATAATGTGGCCACCCGTGAACAGCTGAACCGGCTATGTTACGCCAGCAAAACGCCGCTGGTGTCGGGCGCGGCCATCCGTATGGAAGGGCAAATCGCCGTCTTTCGCTGGCAGCAGGATGAACCCTGCTATCGCTGCATCAGCCGCCTGTTTGGCGATGCCACGCTCAGCTGCGTCGAAGCGGGCGTGATGGCGCCGTTGGTCGGGGTGATTGGCTCGCTGCAGGCAATGGAAGCGATTCGCGTGCTGAGCGACTTTGGCAACCCGGTGCCGGGAAAACTGCTGATGTATGACGCGATGACGCTGCAATTCCGCGAAATGAAGGTGGCGAAAGATCCGGCCTGTGAGGTCTGCGGTCACTGATATTTTCCTCTGCTTGTTGGGCGTTTTTGCTACTAAGCGCCCACTTCTGCTCTTTTTCCACAGTTAAAACAACGCCCTTTACCCGCAGCCACTATAGTTAGGCGAGTTAATGCCGGTACTAAAGGAGCGTTTTGTTTATGACCGCGGAGCCCCGTCCACAGCCAGACGTCAACCTGCTCAACCTGAGAAAGATGCTGATTGTCTTTCTGCTGGTGATTGGTGGTGCAGTGGTGATGGTCACGGCCTGGGTGGTGTTCAACACCTGGGAACGGATGGTCGACGAGACGCAAAACGATGCGCGCAACCTGTCGCAATCCGTTTCCCGACAGGCGGAAGACTCCTTTTTGCAGGTCGAACTGACCTTACAGGATCTGCGCGATCGCATTACCCTGGTGGGTCTGGATAAAGAGCGGCAGGAATACCTGCGTTCGCTGATTACCGATCGCAAGGCGTCACTGCCACAGCTGCACGGGCTGTTTGTGTATGACAGTCAGGGCAACTGGGTGGTGACGTCAGAAGGCGCGCTAAAGCAGCACAGCAACAATCAGGATCGTGAATACTTTCGCTATCATCAGCAGCATACCGATCCCGGTGTGCATATCAGTGAGGTGATCCGTAGCCGCACTACCGGCGCATTGATTATTCCGGTTTCCATGCGGCTGAATAATAGCGATGGCTCCTTCCGTGGCGTGCTGTTGGCGACCCTGCGCATCGACTATTTCCGGCAGATATTTGGCTATTACAATCTTGGCGAGCGAGGGTTAATTGCGCTGATCGTCAATAACGGCACTATCCTTTACGCCCGTCCCTTCCCTGACAGCACCATCAACCGCAATATTGCCAATAGCCCGTTATTTACCGATCTGCTTAAAACCTCGCCGAATGGGACCGCAACCTATAAGTCGGCATTAGACGGCGTGGAACGGGTGTTTGGCTATGCCAGCCTCAAACGTTATCCGCTGGTGGTGACCGTCGGTTACGATCGTAAGCAGCTGGTTCATGCCTGGTTTACCGATCTGCTGATCTATCTGATCCTCTGCTGTCTGCTGCTGCTGGCGATTTTTGTGCTGGGCTATTTCCTGCTGCGCAATCTTAGCCAGAATATCCGCGATCAGGCCGAACTGGCTCAGGTGCGTGAACAGCTCACCAGCATGAACCGCACGCTGCAAACGCTGGCACTGGTAGACAGCCTGACCGGGTTAGCAAACCGCAGACAGTTTGACCTCTATCTGGATCGGGCGATGGAACGCGCCAATAAGCTGCGAAAACCGCTGGCGCTGCTGATGATTGATGTCGACTCCTTTAAGAACTTCAACGACACCTATGGGCACCTGTCCGGCGATGACTGCCTGAAACGCGTCGGTGATGCGCTACTGCAGGTGTCACACCGGTCGGACGATATGATCGCCCGTTACGGCGGCGAAGAGTTTGCGGTGATCCTGCCAGACTGCGAGGGTGAAGGCGCCCTGCGCTTTGCCCGCTCAGCCCTTGAATCGGTGGCGGCCATGGCCATCCCCCATCAGAATAGCCATCACGCGGCTAAAATCGTCACCATCAGCATTGGCGTCCACGTAATGCAGGGTGGCCTGCCGGAAAACTCACGCCATGCGTTGATTGGTCAGGCCGATAAGGCGCTGTACCAGGCGAAAATGTCCGGTAAAAACCGGGTTGAGATGGGAGAACTGCACGCAACCCAATAAAAAAGGGACCCGAAGGTCCCCTTGTTGCGTTCTGTCAGTTCTGAGTCGAAATCAGTTGATGCCCTGACTGCGCAGATAGTCTTCGTAGTTACCGGTGAAATCGTTGAATTTGCCTGGCGTCATTTCGATCACGCGGGTTGCCAGCGAGCTGACGAATTCACGGTCATGGGAAACGAACACCAGCGTGCCTTCATACATCTCCAGCGCCATATTGATCGCTTCGATGGATTCCATATCCAGGTGGTTGGTCGGTTCATCCATGATCAGCACGTTTGGTTTTTCCATCATCAGCTTACCAAACAGCATGCGGCCTTTCTCACCACCGGACAGCACTTTAGCGGGCTTTTTGATGTCGTCCTGGCTGAACAGCAGACGACCGAGGATGCCACGCACAGCCTGCTCGTCATCGCTTTCCTGCTTCCACTGGCTCATCCAGTCGAACACGTTCAGATCGTTGGCGAAGTCGTGAGCATGATCCTGTGCGTAATAGCCGATACGGGCATTCTCAGACCATTTCACTTCACCGTTATCCGGCTGCAATTCACCGACCAGCGTTTTCAGCAGCGTGGTTTTACCGATACCGTTCGGGCCCAGAATGGCCAGCTTCTCGCCGACTTCCAGCAGCAGGTTAACGTTCTTGAACAGCGGACCCTGATCGAATCCCTTGGTCAGTGACTCAAGCTGCAACGCATTACGGAACAGCTTCTTGTCCTGATCAAAACGAATGAACGGGTTCTGACGGCTGGAGGCTTTCACTTCATCCAGTTTGATCTTGTCGATCTGCTTGGCACGGGAGGTCGCCTGACGGGACTTCGAGGCGTTGGCGCTGAAGCGGCTGACGAAAGACTGCAGTTCGTTGATCTGCGCTTTCTTCTTGGCGTTCTCAGACAGCAGACGCTCACGTGACTGCGTTGCCGCGGTCATGTATTCATCATAGTTGCCCGGATAAACGCGCAGCTCGCCATAGTCCAGATCGGCCATATGGGTGCAGACCATGTTCAGGAAGTGACGGTCGTGCGAAATGATGATCATGGTACTGTTACGTTCGTTCAGCACCTGCTCCAGCCAGCGAATGGTATCGATGTCCAGGTTGTTCGTCGGTTCGTCGAGCAGCAGGATTTCCGGGTTGGAGAACAGGGCCTGCGCCAGCAACACACGCAGCTTCCAGCCGGGTGCCACTTCGCTCATTGGGCCGTAATGCTGCTCCAGCGGAATCCCCACGCCTAACAGCAGTTCGCCAGCGCGGGCTTCTGCGGTGTAACCGTCCATTTCGCCATATTTGACTTCCAGATCGGCCACTTTATAGCCGTCTTCTTCGGTCATTTCTGGCAACGCATAAATGCGGTCGCGCTCTTCTTTCACTGCCCACAGCTCGCCGTGGCCCATGATCACCGTATCCAGCACGGAAAACTCTTCGAAGGCGAACTGATCCTGGCGCAGCTTACCGATGCGTTCGTTGGGATCGAGCGATACGTTGCCGGCAGAAGGAACCAAATCCCCACCGAGGATTTTCATAAAGGTGGACTTGCCGCTACCGTTGGCACCGATCAGGCCATAGCGGTTGCCGCCGCCAAATTTGACAGAGATGTTTTCGAACAGCGGCTTACTGCCAAACTGCATGGTGACGTTGCTGGAAACTAGCACATGATTGCCTTTCGTTTGCGATGTGAGTATGTGAACCAGCGCGCATTATGCCAAAAAAAAGGGGCGGCGAATACACCGCCACCCTTTCCACTGTCTTTAGTTCAGTTTACTGGCTTTCAGCTCGCCATGAACACGCTGGTAAACTTCAGCGTTCGGACATGAAGGTTAATTAATCGGCTTGTCGGCGCTCTCCGCCGGGCCGAATACCGAATAGTCCGGCATCTTCACGTTCTGATAAAGCTCCCAGCCGCCGCCGAGCGCCTTATACAACGCAACCAGATCCAGGCTGCTCTGCACGCGGGCCTGGGCGGCCTGCTGCTTGGCCTGTGCCAGCTGACGCTGCGCATCCAACGCGTCAATAAAGGTTGAAAGCCCCTGTTTGTAGCTGTCGCTGGCCAGGTCGAAGGCGTTCTGCATTGCCTCGACAGTTTGATCCAGCCCTTCCACCTGCTGCTGATCGGTACGGTAGCTGACCAGCGCATTCTCCACGTCCTGAAGCGCCGTCAGCACCGTCTGACGGTAACCTAACGCGGCACTGGCCTGATCCGCTCGGGCCAGCTTGACGCTGGAAATCAATCTGCCGCCCTGGAAAATCGGAATCGATACCGATGGCCCGAAGCTGTAGAAATTGCTGCTCCAGTTATCCAGATAGCTGATATCCGAGTTACGCATGCCAAACTGCCCGGTCAGTGACAAATCCGGGAACAGCTGCGCCACCGAGACGCCGATATTGGCGGTGGCGGCATGCAGCTTCGCTTCCGCCTGACGCACGTCAGGTCGCCTTCTGGCCAGCGTCGACGGCAAACCGACCGGCACCACTTTCGGCAGCGGCGGTAAAGGTTTACTGGCGATCAGCTCTGCGTCGAGGGCGCCCGGCGGCTTACCGATCAGCACCGCCAGACCGTTCAGGGCCTGATGGACCTGCGACTCGTATTGCGGCAGCTGGGCTCGCAGCGAATTTAACTGCGCGCGGGCGTTTTCCACGTCCATTTGCGGCGCCAGACCATTACGCTGCTGGCTTTGCGTCAGCTCAAACGTCTGCTGAGCGACATCGATCTGCGTTTGCAAGGTCTGGCTGACGGACTGCGCGCCACGCAGTTGCAAATAGGTTCTCGCCACTTCGGCTTCCAGCGACACCAGCGCATCGTTGCGGCTTTCGACCGACTCCTGCTGCTGAGCATCGGCCATTTCGACCTGGCGACGGACTTTGCCCCACAGATCCAGCTCCCAGGAGGCATCAAAACTGCCCTGGTAGAGCGCCACCGGCTTGGTCAGGCCGTTCAGCGCCGAGCTGACCTGCGGATCAACATTATCGGCCTGATCGTAGACGCCATTGGACTCCAGCTCGCCCTTCAGGCCCAGCTGTTCGCGTTTCGCCGAGGCGTTGGCATTGACCGAGGGATACCACGCACCGCGCGCCTGATTCAGCTGCTGACGCGCACCGGCAATACGCAGTACCGCCTGCTGCAGGCTCAGATTGCCGGCAATGGCCCGGTCGATCAGGCTGTCAAGTTGCGGATCGTTAAACGATTTCCACCAGTTGGCGTTGGTGGCGCTGGCCTGGGGATTGGAGCCGCTGTCGTTTTTGATGCTGTTAAAGGCCGCAGGCGTTGACGGCTTCGGCGCCTGATAATCAGGCCCGACCGAGCAGGCAGACAGGGCCAGCGTGGCCACCACCGCGCTAAGCCGCGAACGCAAAAAAGGAAGATAAACGTTCATGTCAGTGTGCTCCAGCACTGCCCTCGCTCTTAATCGGCGAAAGTAGTAAACAAAATGGAATAAGGATCAGGGCGACAAGGCTGAGGCCCATAAAGACGTCGACATAGGCCAGAATACGCGCCTGAGCAATCATCTCTTTATACAATTGTCCGGTGGCAATGGTGACCGGATCGCCCACCGCCGTGGTGAAATCCCGGACGCCCTGCGCCCAGCGCTCGACGGTCAGATTGAACGGTTCATTCAGCGGCGACATGTTATGCACCATATTGGCGCTGCGCACCTGCGCGCGTTCGGTAATCATCGCCGTTGACAGCGAAATGCCGATGGAGCCCGCGACGTTTCGACACATGGTAAACAACGCGGAAGCGTCCGCGTTAAGCCGTTGCGGGATCGTGACAAAGGCGATGGTGGTCAGCGGCACAAACAGGAATCCCAGCCCAATCGTCTGCGCACTGCGCATCAGCACCAGCGTGGTGAAGTCGACGTTGGGCGTCAGCGTTGCCGAATAGACAAAGGAGACAAACAGGCAGGTAAAGCCAAAGGCAATGATCCACCGGGTCTGAATAATCGGCATCAGCTTAAGCACCAGCGGGATCGACAGCACGATCAGCACCGCGCCGGGCGACAGCACTAACCCCGACCAGGTGGCGGTGTAGCCTAAATCCTGCTGCGCCAGCTGCGGTATCACCACCGAGCTGCCGTACAGAATAGCCGCCATCCCGGCCATCAGCAGGCTGGCGACGGCAAAGTTCTTGTCCTTGAGGACATGCAGATCTACCACCGGTTTTTTGGCATACAACAGCCAGTAAACGGCACCGACCAGCCCGATAGCGGTCAGCACGGCAAAGGTAATGATAAAGTTCGAGCTGAACCAGTCATCATCTTCCCCGCGATCCAGCATCACCTGCAAACAGCCAAGGCCCAGCGTAATCAGCCCGATACCGATGTAATCGATACTGAGCTTACCTTTCGCCCATTTGCGTTCCCACGGCGGATCTTCCAGCAGCTGATAGATCGCCATCACGCTGAAAATCCCCACCGGGATATTGATAAAGAATACCCAGCGCCAGCTGTAGTTATCGGTGATCCAGCCGCCGAGCGTCGGACCCAACACCGGAGCCACAATGATCGCGATCGACGAGAGGCCAAACGCTTTGCCGCGATCTTCCGGTTTGAAGTAATCCAACAGCACCGACTGCTGTACCGGCTGTAAACCGCCGCCGAAGAAGCCCTGCAACACCCTGAACAGGATGATTTGCCACAGTTCGGTGGCAATGCCGCACAGGAAGGAGCAGATGGTGAACATCACGATGCAGATCAGGAAGAACTGCTTGCGGCCAAACATGCGGCTGAGGAAGGCCGAAATCGGCAACACGATGCCGTTGGCCACCAAGTAAGAGGTCAGAACCCAGGTGGATTCATCGTAACTGGAAGAGAGCGACCCGGCCACGTGCGGCAGCGCCACGTTGACGATGGTGGTGTCGAGGATTTCCATAAACACCGCCAGCGTCACCGTCATGGCGACCAGCCAGGGATTGCTGGCCGGCTTCCAGCTTTCGCTGTGACTCATTCCACCGTCACCTTCGGTTCAACCGACAGGCCCAGCGGCAGCGGCTTGTTCGGATCCAGACCTTTATCAATCACGATTTTGACCGGCACGCGCTGCACAATCTTCACGTAGTTGCCGGTGGCATTCTCGGATG
The DNA here is from genome assembly GCF_004551645.1 of Erwinia sp. QL-Z3. Classification (NCBI taxonomy): domain Bacteria; kingdom Pseudomonadati; phylum Pseudomonadota; class Gammaproteobacteria; order Enterobacterales; family Erwiniaceae; genus Erwinia; species Erwinia sp. QL-Z3. Next base: position 2,984,361 of record NZ_CP037950.1, on the reverse strand, counting down.
GGAAGGTGGAGAAGCGCGAGCCCGATCCCATCTGGATACTGTCGACGTGCCCTTCCAGCTTCATATCCGGCCAGGCATCCACGGTGATATCGACTTTGTCGCCCGGCTTCATGCGTTCCAGCTGCGACTCTTTGAAGTTAGCGGTGACCCACACATCCGGTGACACCAGCGAGAACAGCGCGGTGCCCGCCTGTACCAGCGTCCCCACCTGCACATTACGTTTGGTGACGAAGCCATCATATGGCGCACGCACTTCGGTATAGGAGAGATTGAGATTGGCGGTATTCAGCTGGGCCTGGGCCTGCTCGACCTGCTGCTGACGCGCCTCAACATTGGTTTCCTGTTGACGGATCTGCAGTTTAATCTGCGAAGCGACTTCGACCTGCGCTTTGGCGCTTTCGAGTTCAGCCGCCGCACTTCTTAACTGCGAATTGGCGGCATCGATATTACGCTGCGAGGTGGCACGGGGATCGACACCGCGCTGACGCCGGTAATCTTCCTGCGCGTTCATGTAATTGGCCTGCGCTTTCGCCTGCTGGGCGACGGCCTGATCTTTCTGCGCCGGATACTGCACCTTCGAAAGCTCCAGTGAAGCCTGCGCCTGGTGAAGCTGTGCGACAGCCAGCCCAAGTTGAGCCTGTGCCTGATCGCGTTGCGCTTTGTTGTCACGCGGATCGATTACCACCAGCAAATCGCCTTTTTTCACCCGCTGGTTATCTCTGACCCGCAGTTCGGTGACATACCCGGACGCTTTAGGCGCGATGGTGATCGCATCCGATTCCGTAAAGGCATCGTCTGTGGTTTCAATATTTCGCGTGGTGAACCAGAAGAACAGCGCCACAACGATCGCTATCACCACCACCACCGCCAGAATAATCAGCGGTTTTTTGCCGGGGCGTTTACGTTCGGGTGGCTCGTTATTGTCCTGTTGCGGGTTGTTGTCCTGCTGCTGGTTGTCATCCTGCTGACGCTGGTCGTCATCTGACCCATTATTCGATTGATTAGCCATAATTCTCATCAGTTAGCGAAGCCCATACCGGGCCTGAAGTCACTCAAGCTGTCTTAACAATAGAAGGAAAACTGACAAAATCAAACACAGCTTTACGACACTATACAGGATGAAAATCAGGGCAGGAAAGAGCGCCAGACAGCCCTAGTAGGCAACCTGACGCATTTAATGGCCGACCGGCCGGTGTGAACTCAGACTTTCCTCAGATCAGACCGCATTTAATATCAAAAGCAGTCCCCAACCAACCGCCATCGCCCAGGCCAGCATCGGCACCGAATAGAGATGGAAATGCCACCAGATGCTGCGGTCTTTTGCCATGCGCAGGGCAATCAGATTCGCCAGCGAGCCGGGTAACAGCCCAAAGCCACCGATGTTGACGGCCCAGGCCATCAGCGTGGTGGCAGGCAGGCTGCTCAGCAACAGGATCGTCGCCGGGACATTACTGATCGCCTGAGACAATCCGATGGCCAGAAGATACTGACCTCCTGCGGACAACTGGGTAATGTGGTGCAGTGAGCTTTGCAGCGCGGGCAATCGCGTCAGTAAAAACACATCAATAAACATCGCGATAAAGACCGCCAGCAGACTCCAGTCGATATTCAGTAGAATCCGCCGCGCCATCAGCATAAACACCGCAAATACCAACGCCAGACCCCAGATGGCCTGATCCAACTCCAGCGCGACGATAAACAGCCCATACAGGATCACACTGGCGATCATCAACGGGCGCTGCCACTGCGGACTGTCCTGCTCACCTGACAGCTCAATTTTCCTGGCGGAAAAACAGAGTGCGGTTAACAGCAGCAGGCTGGCGACCATCACGGCCGCCAGCGGCAGCATCTGCCAGACGAAACCGGCGAATCCGGCCTCACCGTGGCGCCACATCAGAATGTTCTGCGGATTGCCGATGGGGGTTAATAACGAGCCGGCATTAACGGCCAGCGCTTCGAAGATGATCAGCCTGGCGATGGGTAACGTAGAGTAGCGACGCAGCGACAGCGTCAATGGCACCAGAATAAACAGGGCGACATCGTTGGTCAGAAAGGTCGACAGCAAGGCGGCTGCGGCAATCAGGAACAATGCCAACGTGCGTTGGCGATGGAAGCGTTTGACCAGCCTGCGACCCAGCACATCGAAGTAACCACTCGCTTCGATGCCTTTGGTGAGCATCAACAGGCCACACAGGGTGATGATGGTCGGCCAGTCAACCGCCCGGGGAAGCTGCTGCAGTGAGAATGGAGCAAAAAAGGCCAGTATCAGGCCCAACAGAACTAACAAATGCAAAAAGCGGTCTTGCAAAAAAGGTCTGAGCAGCGTTGCCATAAGGACTCACTGAGAAGGGATCGGGTTATTGACGGCTTTCGTAAAACTTCTGGAAAATAGCCAGGGTTTCATCACTGACATGATGCTCCAGCCCTTCCGCATCACGGCGCGCGGTGTCAGGACTGATCCCTAACGCCAGTAAAAAGGTTTCAACAATATAGTGCCGTTTGCGGCTCTCTTCCGCTAACGCCTCACCTTCCGGCGTCAGAAACACGCCACGATAAGGAATTTGCTCAACCAGCCCACCAATGGCCAGTCTTTTCAACATCTTAGCCACGGTCGGTTGTGACACACCCAGCCGGGCAGCCATATCCACCTGACGGGCTTCGCCATACTGGCGGATTAAATCGGAAATCAGCTCAACATAGTCATCAATCAGCTCGCGACGATGGGCTTCACGTACCTGGCGGAAGCCTTCGACATGCTCTTCGATATCTTTTAGTGGCGCGGGCGCTGCACTTTTGGCGCGACGACTCATTCAGCTTCCTCTTCTTATTCTCGGATACCCAAGTAGCGCATAACGGCAGCGGGTGCCACATTGTAAACTAAGCTCATAGAAGCACAAATATTCGCTTAAAAGCGTCAGTTACTGCAGACAGACAAAAAAAATCCGCCACTGAGGGCGGATTTTTTATAGCACCAGTCAGGCTGGGCTTGAGGGTGACAACTTAGAAGCTGTAACCTACGCCAGCAATCCAGGTGCCAACGTCAACATTACGGATGCGGCTCTGCTCGTAACCAACGTCCAGGGCAACATCCTGAATGCCTGGGTTGAACTGCATGCCAGCACCGTAGGAGAAACCTACGTCGCTTGAATCAGATTTGTCACGGCTGGTAGTAGAGTTCTGCTGGAATTTACCGTAGCCGATACCTACAACACCATAGATGCTTGCCCAGTCGTTCAGACGGTAAGCAGGACCACCAGTGATACCGTAGTACTGGCCTTTGTTATAGATGCCAGCGTCAGTGTTATCTTTTTCGGTGTAGGTGAAAGAGCCGATCCAACCCAGTGGATCGCTGCCGTTTTCGTAACGATATTTCAGGTTGAAGCCGTTTGCTTTGTTAGCAACGCCCTGGTAGTCGCTCTGAGCGTAGCCGCCAGAAACGGTGCTTTGTGCCATTGCTGAACCAGCTGAAACGGCCAGTACACAAGCCAGTGCGGAAAGACATGCAATTTTTTTCATAACCACCTCAAATGTGAAAATACTTATTCTCCTGACAACGCTGAAAATATAACAAAACTTAGCCAGAAACTCTGCCTAGATTTTGTTGTCCAACACAATGTTTGGTGTAACAGGACGTTAATGATGGTTCGTATGTCATTCTTTTCTCTTATGATTATCGAGTTCCCTTCACCTTGTCATCATAATGTAAAAAAATGTGCACTCAGATTATTCTTACTAAAATCTGACGTTTCTTTACTGAAACGGCCCTGTTTTTGACAGTTTCTGGACTTTTTTATCCGCCTTTAGATCCGTTTTTAGCCCCCTTCCAGTACACTCAACGGAACTTTTTCCCAAAATGATGGACGAATAAGGTTGGTTCACGGATGTCTTCTGCTGATAAATCTCCACTCTGGCTCCCTGTTGTTGTTCTGCTGATTGCCATGACCTCTATTCAGGGCGGCGCGGCGCTGGCGAAAACCCTGTTCCCTGTGGTTGGCGCGCCCGGCATTACCGCCTTGCGACTGGGGCTGGGCACCGTCATCCTCTGCATTATCTTCAAACCCTGGCGTTTACGCTTCAGTCGGCAGCAGTTTTTACCGCTGTTCCTGTATGGCCTGGCGCTGGGCGGCATGAACTACACCTTCTATTTAGCGCTGCGCACCGTGCCGTTGGGCATTGCGGTGGCGCTGGAGTTTACCGGTCCGCTGGCGCTAGCGCTGGCCGGCTCAAGAAGACCGCTGGATTTCGTCTGGGTGTTGCTGGCGTTACTTGGGTTGTATTTCCTGCTGCCGATTGGTCAGGACATTTCAAGCGTCGATCCAAAAGGGGCATTATTGGCGGTGGTGGCCGGCGCCTTCTGGGCCGTGTATATCCTGGCCGGTAAGCGTGCAGGGTCTGAGCATGGTCCGGCGACCGTGGCGATGGGATCGCTGATCGCCTCGGTGATCTATGTGCCGGTTGGCCTGGCGTTTGCCAGCGCCGGGCTGTGGAGCCTGTCGCTGATCCCGGTCGCGTTACTGATTGCGGTGCTGTCCAGCGCACTGCCCTACTCGCTGGAAATGATGGCGTTAACGCGCTTACCTGCTAAAACCTTTGGCACCTTGATGAGTCTCGAGCCGGCGATGGCTGCGCTGTCAGGCATGCTGTTCCTCGGCGAGATCCTCAATTTCGTTCAGTGGCTCGGCCTGCTGGCGATCATTCTGGCCTCTGCAGGTTCAACGCTAACCATGCGTTCTTCAAAGCAGAAAATAGATCCCGTCAGTGAGATCCGCGAATAAAACTTCAGATAATTCTTGCCCCTGCAGTGGGGTAAGGATTTTAATCATCGTGTAACACGACGATTATTAAAAGCGGACCATCGTGTTGATTCAACGGGCAGAAATATCCTGCAAGGGTTATTCATTAAAAATAACGCGCGAGTTGACTGGGGTTTAATAACACCCTTAAAAGCCCTATAAATTAGCACCTTATAAAAACAACCTTGAGTGAGAATATTTATCACTCGCATTTTATTTGTCTGAATTCGTTTAATATCCAACCGCCTGGACGTGAAAGGCCTGCTCTATACAACTAATAGGCAGTAACTTTCCGGCAGAGTTAAAAACCGCTGCTATACTTATTCTCGTACTTAATTAGGACAACCACAATTAAGAGGATATTAATGATGAGTACCGCTAAACTGGTTAAAGCAAAATCTCCTGATCTGATTTACACCCGCAACAACGTGGCCGACGACGAGAAAAAAGCCACCATCGAGGTGCTTAATCGCATAGTTACGGAATTCATTGATTTGTCCCTGATCACCAAGCAGGCGCACTGGAATATGCGCGGCGCAAACTTTATCGGTGTGCATGAGATGCTCGACGGTTTCCGTACCGCGATTACCGACCATCAGGATACGATTGCAGAACGTGTTGTGCAGTTAGGTGGCGTGGCACTGGGCACCACCCAGATTGTTAACGACAGAACACCGCTGAAAAGTTACCCGCTCAATATCCACAGCGTGCAGGATCATCTTAAAGCGCTGGCAGAACGTTATGCCGTTGTTGCAAATGATACCCGCAAGGCAATCTCTGAAGTAGAAGATGAAGACACTGCAGATATCTTTACCGCGGCATCCCGCGATCTGGATAAATTCCTGTGGTTCATCGAATCCAATATCGAATAATGTCGGTCGCCGCGTTTAGCGCGGCTTGAAAGAGCGATTACAGAGCAGATGGCGTTTTCCATCTGCTCTTTTGCATCTGGAGGTCAGTATGGCAAGTGGATGGGCACGTGACGATGCCGTTCAGGAACAGATCGATTCCACCATTGATGATGCCGTATCGCGCGCGCGACGGGCCATCCATCACGGTGTGAGCGCGGAATATTGTGAACATTGCGGTGAGCCAATCCCCGAAGCCCGCCGACTGGCCCTGCCCGGCGTGCAATATTGCGTACAGTGTCAGCAGCAGCGCGACAACCAGCAGGCGGCATCGCTGTATAATCGCCGTGGCAGTAAAGACAGCCAGTTGCGCTAGTCCCCACGCTTTTCACAGATAAACAAGACTTCGTTAACACTTATTCAATTTCCTCCTTCACTATCAGTTGTTTTTATCCCTCAGTTTGTTAAAAGAAACCCTGCACCATAATGGTTACACTGCACCAAAGTAGCGCACCATAATGATGCATCGTGGATTTCCCTGCTTCCCAGCCCGGCTTAAATTGACTCAACGTGCTGTTTTCAATATATTTTGAAAAGTTGGCATAATATTTTCATATGGCTGCTGGCACTCAATCAGGCAAAGACCTTGCCTGACGGCAAAAAGGATAAAAAGATGAAGTCGATTGTTAAGTTTTCCCTGGCTGCGCTGACGTTGGCGTTTGCCGTCTCTTCTACCGCCGCAGAAAAGAAATTGGTTGTCGCAACTGACACCGCCTTCGTTCCTTTCGAATTTAAACAGGGCAACGAATACGTTGGCTTTGATGTCGATCTGTGGGCCGCTATCGCCAAACAGCTGAACATCGAATACACCCTGAAGCCAATGGACTTCAGCGGCATTATCCCTGCGCTGCAGACCCGTAATATCGATCTGGCGCTGGCCGGTATCACCATTACCCCGGAACGCGAAAAGGCGATTGAATTCTCCGATGGCTACTACAAAAGCGGCCTGCTGGTGATGGTAAAAGCCAACAACGATAAGATCAAAAGCATTGCCGACCTCGACGGTAAAGTGGTGGCAGTGAAGAGCGGCACCGGTTCGGTGGATTACGCCAAAGAGCACATCAAATCCAAAGAACTGCACCAGTTCCCGAATATCGACAACGCCTACATGGAGCTGGGCACCAACCGTGCTGACGCCGTGTTGCACGACACGCCAAACATCCTGTACTTCATCAACACGGCCGGCAAAGGCCAGTTCAAAGCGGTAGGCGAGTCGATCTCCGCTCAGCAGTACGGCATCGCCTTCCCGAAAGGCAGCGACGAGCTACGTGAAAAAGTGAATGGCGCACTGAAAGTCCTGCGCGAGAACGGTACCTACAACACGCTGTATAAAAAATGGTTCGGCAGCGAGCCTAAATAATTCAATTTTTTGCAGTCTTTAACGCAGGCTCAGGCCTGCGTTTTTTCACCACCACCAGAATATGTTTTTTGATCCGGAGAAATAAAGCATGCAGTTTGACTGGAGCGCTATCTGGCCCTCGATTCCGGCCCTGCTTGAAGGCGCCCGACTGACGCTGTGGATTTCGGTCCTCGGTTTAGTCGGCGGTCTGATAATTGGCCTGGTAGCCGGCTTTGCCCGTGCTTATGGCGGCTGGATATCCCGCAATATCGCACTGGTATTTATTGAACTGATCCGCGGTACGCCAATTGTCGTGCAGGTGATGTTTATCTATTTTGCCCTGCCAATGGCCTTTACCGACCTGCGCATTGACCCGCTCAGTGCAGCTGTGGTCACCATCATGATCAACTCCGGCGCCTATATCGCTGAGATTACGCGCGGTGCGGTGCTGTCTATCCATAACGGTTTCCGTGAAGCGGGTCTGGCGCTGGGCCTGTCCCGCCGCGAAACGCTGCGCTACGTGATTATGCCGTTAGCGCTGCGTCGTATGTTACCGCCGCTGGGTAACCAGTGGATTGTCAGCATCAAAGACACCTCGCTGTTTATTGTGATTGGCGTGGCGGAACTGACCCGTCAGGGACAGGAAATTATTGCCGGAAACTTCCGTGCGCTGGAAATCTGGAGCGCCGTGGCCGTTATCTATCTGTTTATTACCCTGATGCTGAGCTTCATTCTGCGTCGCATTGAGAAAAGGATGAAAATCCTGTGATTGAATTTAAAAACGTCTCCAAGCATTTTGGTGAAACCCAGGTGCTGCACAACATCGACCTGACCATTCAGCAGGGCGAAGTGGTGGTGATTATCGGCCCGTCCGGATCCGGTAAATCCACTCTGCTGCGCTGCATCAACAAGCTGGAAGAGATCACCAGCGGCGAGCTGATTGTCGATGGTTTGAAGGTTAACGATCCGAAAGTCGACGAGCGCCTGATCCGTCAGGAAGCCGGCATGGTGTTCCAGCAGTTCCACCTGTTCCCGCAGATGAACGCGCTGGATAACGTGGCCTTTGGCCCCATCCGCGTGCGCGGCACTAAAAAAGCCGAGGCGCACCGTCTGGCGAAAGAGCTGCTGGGCAAAGTTGGCCTGGCCGAACGTGCCCATCACTTCCCGTCTGAGTTGTCCGGTGGACAACAGCAGCGCGTGGCGATTGCCCGTGCGCTGGCGGTGAAGCCAAAAATGATGCTGTTTGATGAGCCGACCTCCGCGCTGGACCCGGAATTGCGTCATGAAGTGTTGAAAGTGATGCAGGATCTGGCGGAAGAAGGCATGACCATGGTGATCGTCACGCACGAAGTGGGCTTTGCCAAGAAGGTCGCCTCGCGTCTGATCTTTATCGATAAAGGCCGTATTGCGGAAGATGGCAACCCGGATGAGTTGATCGACAACCCGCCGAGTGCCCGTCTGCGCGAATTCCTGCAGCACGTTTCCTGATCCCCCAGGGCGAACCCCGGTTCGCCCTGTTTTTCACCCACCTTATCTTAACGTGCCCTCTTTACCTTTTGCTGACGCTGAGCCGACTATACTTTCTGGCTGATGCTTTCTCGCGCCGCACTTGGAGAACACGATGTGGGTACCCTCTCCACCCTGGCGCTATGCCTTCAGGTGGCTTTTTTTTGCCGTAATACTGTTTACCGCACCGGCGCACGCCGTGTCACTTCCCGCCGCTGCCGTGGCGGCTTCGCAAACCCAGCAACACAGCGCGACCAGCCAGCAGGATCAACCTGACCCTGCCGAGCAAAAGGCCGCCTATGCCGCGTTAGCCAATATCCTGCAGAACGATCGGTCGCGTCAGGCGCTGATTGACCAGCTCAGAAGCGCCTCAGAGACGCCTGCCAGCGCGCCGGAACCGGTACTGACACCACCTGCAGTAGATGATGATAAAACGGTGCTGGAGAGCGTTACCGACGTCAGCCGCCACTTTGGCGGGGAGTTCCTGACCAAAGTCGAAACGCTGCAACGCAATATTGCCGATGCCCCGCACAAACCCTTTAATCAGCACACGTTCTTCACCGCCCTGAGCCACTTTTCGATGCTGGCCGTGGCGCTGTTCGCCTTTTACTGGCTGATCGGATGGGCAATGACGCCGGTTTACCGCCGGATGGGGCAATGGGGACGGGTGAAAAACAGCGACCGCACCAACTGGCTGCATCTGCCCGGCATGATCCTTGGCGCGTTTATTATCGATCTGCTGTTGTTGGGTATCGCGCTGTTTGTCGGGCAAATCCTCAGTGACGCGCTGAATGCCGGCAACCGCACCATTGCCTATCAGCAAGGGTTGTTCCTGAATGCCTTTGCGCTGATTGAATTCTTTAAGGCGATCCTGCGGCTGATGTTCTGTCCACGCTATCCTCAGCTGCGTTTCTTCCATCTGGCTGATGACCGCGCCGCGTACTGGAACACGCGCCTGAGCTGGTTGAGCGGACTGATTGGTTATGGACTGCTGGTGGTGGTGCCGATTGTCTCCAATCAGGTCAATGTCCAGGTGGCCGCGCTGGTTAACGTGATTGTGATGGGGCTGATTACCGTCTGGGCGTTGTATCTGATTTTCCACAACCGTCGCAATATTCAGCGCGAGTTGGTGAGTCTTGCAGACCGTTCCCTGTCGTTCTTCTCGCTGTTTATCCGCGCGTTTGCGCTGGTCTGGCACTGGCTGGCCAGCGCCTATTTTATCGCCCTGTTCCTGTTTTCAATGTTCAATCCCGGCGACAGCCTGAAGTTTATGATGTCCGCAACGGTGCGTTCGCTGGCGATTATCGGCATCGGCGCACTGGTGTCGGGCATCCTGACCCGCTGGATTTCCAAAACCATCATTCTGTCGCCTGAGTTACGGCGCAACTATCCCGAGTTGCAGCAGCGGGTGAACGGCTGGATTTCAGTGATGTTGAAGCTGGCGCGCACGCTGACGGTGTTCGCGGTGAGTTTGCTGTTGCTGAACGCGTGGAATCTGTTTGATCTCTGGCACTGGCTGACGGTCGGCGCGGGCGTGAAGCTGGTGGATGTGATTATCCGCATCGTGATGATCCTGTTCTTCTCCGCCGTCGGCTGGACGTTGCTGGCGAGTCTGATTGAGAGCCGTCTGGCGTCCGATTCCCACGGTCGCCCGATGCCCAGCGCCCGAACCCGCACCCTGTTGACCCTGTTCCGCAATGCGCTGGCGGTGGTGATCAGCACCATTACCATCATGATCCTGTTGTCAGAAATTGGTGTAAACATTGCGCCATTATTGGCGGGTGCCGGAGCGTTAGGTCTGGCGGTCTCCTTTGGTTCGCAGACGCTGGTGAAAGATATTATCACCGGGATTTTCATCCAGTTTGAGAACGGCATGAATACCGGGGATTTGGTGACTATCGGCGCGATCACCGGCACCGTAGAGCGGATGTCGATTCGTTCGGTCGGCGTGCGGCAGGATACCGGTGCGTATCACATCATTCCCTGGTCTTCGATCACCACCTTCGCCAACTTTGTGCGTGGCATTGGCTCGTTCGTGGCGAATTACGATGTCGATCGGCGGGAGGACAGCGAGCGGGTGAACAGCATTTTACAGGCGGCCGTTGAGGAGTTGATGCAGGATACGGATATTCGCGGGATGGTGATTGGCGAGCCGTCCTTTGCCGGGCTGGTTGGGCTGACCAATCAGGGCTTTACGGTGCGGGTGTCTTTCACCACGCAGCCGCTGAAGCAGTGGACGGTTCGCTTCGCGCTGGACAACATGGTGAAGAAACATTTTGATGCGGCCGGTATCAGAGCGCCGCATCAGACCGTGCAGGTGATGCAGACCGGTAGCGAGATTGACGGTGCCGCCAGCGTCCAGTCGTTACCTGCGCCGGATTAAACGCGGCCCATCTGACGTTCACGCGCCGGTTTTTCCATAAAGGTCCAGGCGATGATGCGGCTCTGTTTTTGCCCCTGCGCCATTTCGATGGTGCGGTAGGCAACGACTTCGTGCTCTTCCAGTGCGCGCCAGATGTCCGGCAGGTTCTCTTTGCGGGATACCAGAGACGTGAACCAGACGCACTGGCGGGAGAAGTTAACGCTTTCGGCGATCATGCGGCTGATAAAGCCTTTTTCGCCGCCGTCACACCAGAGTTCATCCTGTTGGCCGCCGAAGTTGAGCGGAGAGTTTTTCGCCAGGCCAAGGTTACGCACTTTACGCTGGGTGCCCTGTTGAGCATCGCCGGCAGAGGCGTGGAACGGGGGATTACACATCACCGCGTGGAAGAATTCGTTTTTGTGGATGATGCCGCTGAACATCAGGCTGCTGTCTTTCTGACGACGCAGGCGAACGCCGCGGTTGAGGTCCGGGTTAGCGGCAATAATGGCGTTTGCGGCCTTCATCGCTTCTTCATTAACTTCGCTACCGGTGAAGCGCCAGCCGTATTCGCGGAAACCGATCAGTGGATAGATGCAGTTTGCGCCACAGCCGATATCCAGTACGGTGATGTCGCGCGGCACAGAACGCTTATTATCTTCCGCCAAAAGGTCGGCAAGATGGTGAACATAGTCAGCGCGGCCCGGCACCGGTGGGCAAAGGAAGCCTTCCGGGATGGTCCAGTTAGCGATCTGATAAAAGTGCTGCAGGAGCGCCTGATTCAGGGTACGCACCGCCGCCGGATCGGCAAAGTTCACCGATTCATCACCGTGTTGGTTAACGGCCACAAAGTCTGCCAGCGGAGGAAAGCTGGCGATCAGCGCGGGGAATTCATAACGCGCGCGGTGACGGTTACGGGGATGAAGCTGAGTTTTTTCGGCGGTGTATTTCATGAGCGGCTCTCTTGTCTGAAGCCGCGTAAGATACCTGCTAAGGTAAAGATCGTAAACACTTCCCGACTTTTTTCCGCGAACAGTTGTTCTACACTGTGCGATTCCCGTAAAGATAAAGGTGTCCTGATGTCCCAATCCCGTTACTCGTATCAACCCCGTCTTGGTCATGGTTTACCGCACGATCCTTTAAACGCCATTATCGGTCCGCGGCCGATAGGGTGGATCAGTTCACAGAGTGCCAGCGGCGATCGCAATCTGGCGCCATACAGTTTTTTCAACTGTTTCAACTATAAGCCGCCGATCATTGGCTTTTCGAGTCAGGGTTGGAAAGACAGTGTGGCCAACATTGTTGAAACCGGCGAGTTTGTCTGGAATCTGGCAACGCGGGAGTTAGCGGAAGCGATGAACGAGAGTTCCGCCTCGGTTGCGCGAGATGAGGATGAGTTCGCGCTGGCCGGGTTAACCGCCTTGCCGGGCACGCAGGTGGCGGTGAGCATGGTCGCTGAAAGTCCGGTCAATTTTGAGTGCAAGTTGACGCAGGTGTTGCAGTTGGAAGGGGTCAACGGCGAGAAGTTGGAGCAGTGGATGGTGTTTGGCGAAGTGGTCGCGATCCACATTGATCCGAGGTTGTTGGAAGATGGCATTTACCAGACGGCGAAGGCCAATCCGATTCTCAGGGCCGGGGGTCCAAGTGCGTATTACGGGATCAGCGAGGAGTTGCGTTTCGATTTGATTCGGCCGGATGCGCGTCGGTAGGGTTTTTGAGGAATGAGGTTAAGGGCACAGGTCAAAACCTGTTCCGGGGTACGGCGTCAGCAAAGGTCAAAACCTGCTCCGTGGTTCGGCGTCGACATAGGACACCCTTAAGCTTCTGCGTTGTTAGGGAGCTGGGTGGCTGCACAGGTCAAAACCTGTTCCGTGATTCGGCGTCGACATAGGGCACCTTATCCGGGACGCCGTAAATACATCCTTGTAGGCTTGGATGCAGCATCCCTGCTGCATACACCCGGCTAAGGTGCCCTATGCCGCCACCCTTAAGCTTCTGTGTTGTTGGGGAGCTGGGTGGCTGCACAGGTCAAAACCTGCTCCGTGGTTCGGCGTTGTTGTGGAGATTGTGGCTGGGTGGGAAAGTTTTAAGACCGACATGAGCGTTAATCTGTAGTCACTTTCAGACCGCAATATGCTGGGTGCGGATCAGATGCGCGGCTTTTTCGATCTCGGGTGCCAGCCAGCGATCTTCCCGCCAGGTTGCGACTGTCTGTCTCAGCAATCGCCAGGCACGTTGCGTGCCCTCGCCCCCGTGTTCAGCGTTATGGAAGTCCAGCGCCTGGGCGGCAAGCAGGTATTCGATAGCCAAAATCTGTACGGTGTTGTCGGTGAGTTTCAGCAGCTTTAATGCCGCGCTGGTGCCCATGCTCAGGTGGTCTTCCTGCAGGCCGGAGGTGACGTAGTTATCCAGTACCGCGGGCTGTGCCAGCTGGCGGTTCTCGCCGCACAGTGAGGCGGCAACGTATTGCGCAATCATCATGCCGGAGTTGACGCCCGGTTCAGCCACGAGGAAGGCGGGCAGGCCGCTGACCAGCGGGTTGATCAGGCGGTCGAGGCGGCGCTCCGCCACGCTGCCGGTTTCGGCCACCGCAATGGCTAACGCATCGGCGGCCAGCGCCACGGACTGGCCGTGCGGGTTGGCCTGTGACACCACGCGCCACTGCTCAGCCGTTCCCAGCACCAGCGGGTTGTCAGTGGCGGCATTCAGCTCTGTTTCAATCTGCCGGGCCGCGTAATCAAACTGATCGCGGCTGGCACCGTGGATTTGCGGCATCGATCGCAGGCTCAGAGCATCCTGAGTGCGGATGCCTTTGCTCTCGGCGATAATCTGGCTGCCCGCCAGCAGGCCACGCAGCCGTTCCCCCACAATCTGCACGTTGGCGCTGCCTTTGAGTGCCAGGATCTCGGCATCGAAGGCGTCGAGCTGGCCGCGCAAGGCTTCAAAACTCATCGCGCCGGTAACGTCTGCCCAGGCAAATAAGCGGCTTGCTTCTTCCAGCGCCAGGCAGGAGAGTCCGGTCATACAGGGCGTGCCGTTCACCAGGCTCAGGCCATCTTTCGCGCCTAACCGGCACAGCGGCAAATCTTCGGCCGCCAGCGCTTCCGTTGCCGGCACAATTTGCCCACGATAACTGACGTGGCCGACGCCAATCAGCGCCAGCCCGACATGGGCCATATGCGTCAGGTAGCCAACCGATCCTTGCGTCGGCACCTGTGGGGTGATGCCGCGATTCAGTAACGACAGCAGCCCCTGCACAATTTCTGGCGAAACGCCGGATTTACCGTGGCTGTAGTTGCCAATGGCGGCGCAGATAATTGCCCTGACCTGCACATCTGGCAGTTTAGGCCCGACGCCGCAGGCATGGCTCAGCAGCGTATTGCGTGACAGCTGGCTGAGCTGATCGTCTTCCAGAGTAATATTGCACAGCGCGCCCAGCCCGGTGTTGATGCCATAGGCGATCTGCTTATCGCTGACGATACGGCTGACAATGTCGCGCGCGGCATAGATTCGCTGCCAGGCGGCGGCACTCAGTTGCAGGCTGGCGGAGGATTTCGCCACCTGCACCACGTCCTGCCAGTTCAGGCGCGTATCGCCCCAGGTGACCTGCTCTGTTGTGCTCATGGTTAGCCCGCCCGATGACTGGAAATAAACTGTTGGAAACGCGGCGATCCCTGTTCGCCAAACATCTCTTCCGGCGTGCCCTGGCAGTCGATGGTGCCCTGATGCATAAACACCACGCGGTTCGACACGTTACGGGCAAACCCCATTTCATGGGTAACCACCAGCATGGTGCGGCCCTCTTCGGCCAGGCTGCGCATCACTTTCAGCACATCGCCGACCAGCTCGGGATCCAGCGCAGACGTCGGCTCATCAAACAGCATCACTTCCGGCTCCATCGCCAGCGCGCGGGCAATCGCCACCCGCTGTTGCTGACCGCCCGACAGCTGCGAAGGATAGAAATCTTTGCGGTTCAACAATCCGACGCGGTCGAGAATTTTTTCCGCCTGCGCAATGCACTCTTTCTTGCTGCGCTTCAGCACATACAGCGGCCCTTCAATCACGTTTTGCAGCACGGTCATATGCGACCACAGATTGAAGCTCTGAAAGACCATTCCCAGCCGGGAACGCAGCGACTCCACCTGGCGATGGTTGGCCGCCAGCTGATGCCCGCGCGCGTGGCGCTTCATCTCGATAGTTTCGCCCGCCACGCTGACCACGCCCGAGTCCGGCGTTTCCAGCAGATTGATGCAGCGCAGAAAGGTACTTTTGCCGGAGCCGCTCGCGCCGAGGATCGAGATCACGTCGCCCTTTCTCGCCTCCAGCGAAATGCCTTTTAATACTTCAAGCGAGCCGAAAGACTTGCGGATGTCGTTCATCGACAGGGTAATTGGGGCGTAATCAGTCATGTTTCTCTCCGGCAATCACAGGGGGAACAGGCAGCGGCACATCGGCCTCCACCGGGCGCAGACGTGGCGACAGCCTGCGCTCAATCCAGGCATAGATTTGGACGATGATAAAATTGAGGATCAGGTAAATCAGCGCCGCACAGACGAACACTTCCATCGTGCGGTACGTGCGCTGAATAATCTGTTGCGCCACGCCGGTGACATCCCACACCGTCACCAGGCTGGCAAGCGCGGTGGACTTCACCAGCAGGATCGCTTCGGTAGAATAGGCCGGCAGCGCATAGCGCAGCATGATGGGCGCGATAATCCGGCGCAGCAGCAGCCAGCGGGACATGCCGCAGGCCATTCCGGCTTCAATCTGCCCGGAAGGGATCGCCAGCAGGCCACCACGAAAAATTTCGGCGGTGTAAGACGCGGTACAGAGTGCCAGCGCCACCACCGCGCAGAAGAACGGCTCACGCAGCACCGGCCAGACAAAGCTGTGGCGGATCACCTCGAACTGCCCCAGGCCGTAATAGATCAGGAACAGCTGGATCATCAGCGGTGAGCCGCGGAAAACCAGAATATACAGACGGGCGAAGCCGCTGAGCAGCGGATTGCGGCTCATACGCATCGCCAGGATCACCAGTGCCAGCAGACCGCCCAGCACAAATGACGCGAAAAACAACCCCAGCGTCACCGGCAGTGCGGCCGCGAGTTTGAGGAAGGTATCGGTCAAAAAAGCAAAATCAATCATCGGGCCTCTCCTTTAGCTGTGGGCCGCAGTGCGGCTTTGATGTGCGCGCCCCAGCCGTTGTTCCGCCTTTTTAAAGGCGGTGTTCGAGAGCACCGTCAGCAGCAGATAACAGGTGCCGCCAATCAGATAAAAGGTGAAGTATTGCCGGGTGGAACCGGCCGCCACCTGGCTGGCACGCATCAACTCCACGATGCCGGTCACCGAGATCAGCGCCGAATCCTTCAGGCTCATCTGCCAGACATTGGACAGGCCCGGCAGCGCGTAACGCACCACCTGCGGCAGTATGATGCGTTGCAGAATGCGCCACTTTGGCATGCCGATGGCCTGTGCCGCTTCGATCTCGCCGGAATTGAGCGCCAGTCGGCCCGCGCGAAAGACTTCCGCCTGATACGAGGCGGAAATCAGGCCGATCGCCAGCGCGCCAATCAGAAACGGCGGCACCTCGATAAAGCCATCAGCACCAAACATCTGACCAATCTGGGTAATTAGCCCGGAGCCACCGAAATAGAACAGGTAGATAATCAGCAGTTCCGGAATGCCGCGGAAAATCACTGAATAGCCGTCACCCAGCCAGCGCACCGGACGTCTGGGAGAAAGCTTGGCTGCCGCCACGCCGCTGCCCACCACCGCACCGACCATCATCGCCACCAGCGAAAGCAGTAATGTGGTCAGCGTTGCACTCAGGATTAAGCCTCCCCAGCCATTTTCACCAAACCCAAGATTGGCCATTGTTGCGTCTCCCCGCCTACGGCGTTACGTCAGTTTTAAACCATTTTTGGCTGAGCTTTTTCACCGTGCCATCCGCCAGCGCCGCTTTGATCGCCTCATCCAGTTTGGCTTTCAGATCGTTGTCAGATTTACGGATGCCCAGCGCTTCGCCTTCACCCCAGATCGGACCGCCCAGCTGCGTGCCGCCCAGCTGAAGATCCTTGTTCTCCGGCTTGCTCAGAATCGAAGTGGCAAAGGTCACATCGTCAAACACCGCGTCAATACGCTCGGCCTGCAAATCGAGGATCGCATCCGCCGATGCGTTGTACTCGCGCACGGTCGCCACATCCTTGAAGTACTTATCAATAAATGGCGTGTACACCGTGCCGGAGGCGATGCCGATGGTTTTGCCCTTCAGCGCCGCTTTCAGGCTGGCAATCGCCGGTTCGATTTCTTTCGCATCGTCATGCAACTTGATGATCCCGGCAGCGCCGGTGCCCGCCGGCAGCACGCCGCCGCTTTTGGTGGTGATAAAGCTGGCCGGGGTTGAGGCGTACGGCACGGTGAAGTCAATTACCTTGCGGCGGTCCGGGGTGATGACGATCGCATCCATGATCACGTCGTATTTCCCGGCCTGCATACCGGCAATCATCCCATCCCAGTTCTGCACCACAAGCTTGCAGCTGATTTTCATCCGCTGGCACAGGTCAGCCATTAGCTCTGGCTCAAAGCCGCTGAGCTTGCCGCCTGGCAACGTCATGTTCCAGGGTTCGTAGCTGCCTTCGGTGGCAATGGTGATCGATTTCCACTCTTTCGCCTGAACAGAGACGGCGCAAAGCAGGGCTGAAGTAAGAAGGGAGGTAACCAGTACCCGACGGACTAACGGATGTTTCATCAAGCGCTCCTGGAGAAAAGGGGTGGCACAACTGACGGCGCAACCCTGAGTTTGTCTCTGTTAAACCCGCACAGAGGTGAAGTAGCTATGTCATGTATATACAAGTAAAGCCGTGACTATTCCCGCGACCAAAGACAAAACTGTGACGCACTCTATGTTAATGACTTGTTGTCAGTAGTTGTTATGTCTTGTACATACAACCAGAGCAATTTTTATGCCATTTTCACCCTTACCGGCTCACCACTGCTAAAACAACAAACGTCTGAGCCAAACAGCCGTTTAGCCTGGTAACGACATCAATCTTTTGCACCAGAAGAAGGCAATACGCACCAAAACGGCACGGTTAAGTGCGGTTAACGGCGGCAAAAAATGTCTGTTGTACCGTCAGATACACTGTGTACACTTTCTCCTCAGCCCGCAAAAAGGTATCCGCAGTGTCAGACCACAAAGCGCTCTCCGAGATGATTACCCTGCTCAGCAATGAACCCGCCCCGCTCTATCAACAGGTCAAACAGGGCATCATCAACCTGATCCGCGCCGGACACTGGCAACCCCATCAGCGCGTTCCCTCGGAAAGTGAAATGGTGGTGGAACTGGGCGTCAGCAGAATGACCATCAACCGAGCGCTGCGGGAGCTGACCAGCGAAGGGTTTCTGATGCGCCTGCAGGGCGTCGGCACGTTTGTCGCCGAGTTAAAGGCGTTCACGCCGATGCTGGAGGTGCATAACATTGCCGATGAGATTGCCAGCCGGGGACACCGTCACGCCAGCGAGGTGCTGTTCCTGCGTGAGGAAAAGGCCGAGTTTATCGCCGCCCAGGCGCTGGGCATCAGCGTGGGGGCAGTCCTGTTTCACTCGCGCATTATCCATTTTGATAACGAGATACCGGTGCAGTTAGAGGATCGTCAGGTTAATCCGCGGGTCGCCCCTGACTATCTTCAGCAGGATTTTACCCAGGGAACGCCCTTTGCTTATCTGACCGGGGTTGCGCCGTTAACCGCCGGTGAGCATGTGGTGGAAGCGGTGAGCGCCACGGAAGAGGAGCGGCAGTTGCTGCAGATTGCGGTGGGTGAACCCTGCCTGCAAATTCAGCGCCGCACCTGGCATCAGCAGGCGGTGGTGACCTGCGCACGCCTGCTGTATCCGGGCGCGCGCTATAAGATGTTCGGCCGTTTCCAGCCGCAGAATTAAGGGATTAAGCCAGCCTGCTGATTGAACAGGCTATTGAGGTTAGCGCTTTAGCATCCGGTCGATAAGTTGCTTCAGCAGAGGTTGCAGCGTGCTGGCCTTATCGCCGCGCCAGTTAAACGGCGGCGTCTCATCCATATAGTTGCACTGGGCCAGCTCCAGCTGTACCGCATGCTGATTTTCTTCCGGTTTACCGTAAGCGCGGGTGATATAGCCACCCTTAAAGCGCCCGTTCATCACCCAGCTGAAGCTGGATTGCGCGGCACAAATCTCCGTCAACCCTTCGGCGATGGACGGGCTGCAGCTCAGGCCGCCATTGGTACCCAGATTCACATCCGGCAGCTGGCCGTCGAACAGACGCGGGATCACCGAGGCGATGGAGTGCGCATCAAACAGCAGCGCATAGCCAAACTTCTGCTTAATACGCGCCAGCTCCTTTTGGATTTGCTGATGGTACGGCGTCCAGAGAGTCGCCAGATAGCCTTGCCGCTGCGCATCGGTGGGCGTCATGCCGGGCTTGAAGGTTGGCGTACCGTCAAACAGCGTTTCGGGATAGAGTCCGGTGGTGGCGGTGGTGTACAGCGCCTCGTTATCCGGCGGTCGGTTCATGTCGATAACAAAACGGGAATAGTTGGCCACCAGCACGCTGGCACCCATCTCACGGACAAAATCATACAGCTGGGGGATATGCCAGTCGGTGTCCGGCAGGCCGCGGGCCGCTTCACTCAGGCCCTGTTCGACTTCCGCTGTCAGCGCGGTGCCGGCATGCGGGATGCTGACCAGTAAGGGTAGCGAACCCTGGGTAAACTCAAATGGTTTCATCGAATTGCCTCTCCTCTGAAGATCACCTGACAAGGCAATTGCCCGCCAAGCCAGTAAACCAGTTCCGCCGGGCGCTTCAGCGGCCAGTGAACGAAATCAGCGTATTTGCCGGTCTCAAGCGAGCCCTGCGTATCCGCCAGGCCCAGCGCCCTTGCGCCATGCAGCGTGGCTCCCGCCAGCGCTTCTTCCGGCGTCATACCGAACAGCGTGCAGCCCATATTCAGCATCAGGCGTAATGACAGCGCGGGCGAGGTGCCCGGATTGGCATCGCTGGCCAGCGCCATCGGCACTTTGTACTGGCGGAACAGCGCCACCGGCGGCACCTGTTTTTCACGCAGCAGGTAGAAAGCGCCGGGTAGCAAGACGGCCACGGTGCCGCTTGCGGCCATCGCGGCCACATCCGCTTCGGTGGCATATTCCAGGTGGTCAGCAGACAGCGCGTTAAACTTCGCCGCCAGCGAACTCCCACCGAGGGAAGAGAGCTGTTCGGCATGCAGTTTCACCGGCATCCCCAGCCGTTGCGCGGCCTCAAACACGCGGGTGACCTGAGCCGGCGAGAACGCCAGATGCTCGCAGAAGGCGTCCACCGCATCGGCGAGTTTTTCGCGGGCGACCTGCGGCAGCAGCTGTTCGCAGATCAGCGTGATCCAGCCATCAGGATCGGATTTGAATTCAGGTGGGGTGGCGTGAGCGGCCAGGCAGGTCGAGCGAATCTGCACCGGATGGATCTTTGCCAGCTGGCGGATCGCTTTCATCATCCGCAGTTCGCTCTCCTGGTCCAGCCCGTAACCGGATTTGATCTCAACGGTGGTGACGCCT
Organism: Erwinia sp. QL-Z3; assembly: GCF_004551645.1. Lineage (NCBI taxonomy): Bacteria > Pseudomonadati > Pseudomonadota > Gammaproteobacteria > Enterobacterales > Erwiniaceae > Erwinia > Erwinia sp. QL-Z3. Next base: position 2,963,880 of record NZ_CP037950.1, on the reverse strand, counting down.
TCCGCCAGCAGTCTTTCCAGCCGCCAGCTGGCACTGGCCACCAGTTCGTCGAGCGAGGCTTTGCGGGTGGCGGTGACCGTCGAAATGATCCCCCCGCCCTGCGCCGCAATTTCGCTGTAGCTGACGCCGTTGAGTCGTTGTTCGAACTCGTGGCTACGGTCGCCGCCGAACACCAGATGCGTATGGCAATCGACGAAGCCTGGCGTCACGATCCCGCCATCCAGTTTGTTATGGATATCGGCGCGAATATGTTTTGCGTCTTTCCATGGGCCAATCCAGACGATCCTGTCCTGACGCACCGCGATAGCCCCGTTCGGGATGATGCTATACTTGCCCTCCTGCATCGTCACGATATCGGCACCGTACCACAGGCTGTCACAGCGAAGTTCACCGCTCATCTTCTCTCCCGGCTTTACTGTTGATTCATAAGTATGTATATGTATATACAACTACATTGCCTGGGAAGCAACCATGATGGCTCGCTATTTTGCGCCGCGCGTCCTGCTGGTGGACGGTTGGCATCACGATGTTTTGATTGAAGTCGACGACGCTGGTTTTATTCAGAAGCTCACGCCCAATGCCGCTGAAGGCGACGCCGAACGCCTGAATGGCGCGGTGATCCCGGCGATGGCGAACCTGCATTCTCATGCCTTTCAGCGCGTGATGGCGGGGCTGGCAGAAGTGGCTGGCGATCCGCAGGACAGTTTCTGGACCTGGCGCGATTTAATGTATCGCATGGTGCAGCGGCTTTCGCCTGAGCAGGTTGGCGCCATCGCCGCTCATCTTTATGTCGACATGCTGAAAGGCGGCTATACCCAGGTCGCTGAATTCCATTATCTGCATCACCATACCGACGGCACGCCGTATCCGCAGGATCAGATGTTGCAGCAGCTGATTGCCGCAGCCGGCCGCGTCGGCATCGGTCAGACCATGTTGCCGGTTCTCTACAGCTATGCCGGTTTTGGTGCGCAGCCGCCGCAGCCGGGCCAGAAGCGCTTTATTCAGGATACCGCCGGTTATTTGCGTCAGCAGCAGCAGTTGGCTGAGCTGCTCGCCGACAAGCCGTTGCATAATCAGGGGATTTGCTTCCACTCGCTGCGTGCGGTCAGCGAACCGCAGATGCGTGAGGTGCTGGCCGCCCTGCCGGACAGTCTGCCGGTGCATATTCACGTTGCCGAGCAGGAAAAAGAGGTGGCTGACAGTCTGGCGTGGAGCGGTGAACGCCCGGTCAGCTGGCTGCTCAACCGGTTTGCGGTGGATGCGCGCTGGTGTCTGATCCACGCCACTCATCTCGACGAGAGCGAGGTTTCGCGTCTCGCCGCCAGCAAGGCGGTCGCCGGTCTTTGCCCGACCACCGAAGCCAATCTCGGCGACGGGATTTTCCCGGCCACCGACTATATCGCCCTTGGCGGCCGATGGGGCATTGGTTCCGACAGTCACGTTTCGCTGGATGTCGTTGAAGAGTTGCGTCTGCTCGAATACGGTCAACGGCTGCGCGATCGTCGTCGCAACCGCATAGTCACCCCAGAACAAACCTCGGTTGGCGATCTGCTTTACCGTCAGTCGCTGGAAGGCGGTGCGCAGGCCTGTGGCGTGAAGATGGGTCAGTTGGCGCAAGGATACCGGGCCGACTGGCTGGTGTTGGCCGATGATGCGTTATTGGGAAGCACGGCAGACGCTTCGCTGTTGAACCGCTGGCTGTTTGCCGGGCATCGTGGGCAGATTCAGGACGTCTTTGTTGCCGGTAAGCAGGTGATTGCGGACGGTAAGCACGCCGATCAGCCGCAAATCGATGCGGCGTTCCGGGCTGTGGTTGAGGCGCTGAAATGATGCATTTCTTTGACATGCAAACCTTGCCGGTCAGCCGTTGGCGCAATGGCGGCGGCGAAACGCGGGAGATCATCAGTTTCCCGCCCTACGCCGAGGCCTTCAGCTGGCGCATCAGCATTGCCACCATCGCTCAGGACGGGGATTTTTCCCTGTTTCCAGGCATCGATCGGGTGATCACGCTACTGGACGGCGACGGTGTGGAGCTGAATGCCCGTGGCAAGTATCAGCAGCTGTTATTGCGCAACCAGCCATTTGTGTTCGCGGGTGAAGATGAGATTTCGTCACGGTTAATCGGTGGCGTAAGCAGTGACTTTAACGTGATGACCCGGCGGGAAACGCATCAGGCAGCGGTGCGGGTGGTCAACGAAAGTATTTTCCCTGCTGCCGAAACCGCCGGCGTCGCCTATGTGTTAGCCGGAGAATGGGTCCTTGGCGACCGCCGTTTGCAACAGGGTCAGGGCGTCTGGTGGCCGCAAAACGGTGAGCCGCTGGCACCGGGATCGGCGGACGCCGAGTTGCTGTTTACGGAGATTAGGCAGAGATAGGTTGGGTTGGTGAGTTAAGTCGTCTGGGTGTCTTGGTCGCCAGGTTAGGGAGAGTTTGTGGCTGCTATTCTGTAAGTCGTCTGGGTGTCTTGGTGGCAAGGTCTGGGAGAGTTTGTGGCTGCTATTCTGTAAGTCGTCTGGGTGTCTTGGTCGCCAGGTCAGGGAGAGAGGGGTGAACACAAAGTCGCCGTGAACCCATCCCTGGGGGCTCAGCGGCGACATCCCTGTCGCCGATGCTTTGCTTATCACCCCTCTCTCCCTTCCCGTCAGCTTCAGCGTCGAAGAGTTAATTCGGGACGCACAGGTCAAAACCTTTCCACGTTTGGATTTTGATCTGTGTGTTCACCAAACCATCCGAAATCGTTGAAGTTAGTGGGCGGTAGCACAGAGCGGGTTAGCCGAGTGTATGCCGCAGGGATGCGGCATCCAAGCCCCCAGGGATGGGTTCACGGCGTCTCGGATAACCCGCTCTGTGCGGACGCTATACACCGAACCCGGTCTTGACCTTGACTGAAGGCTAACACCAAAGCCGAATTTGACCTTGGCTGAAGACTTACACCCAACCCGGTTTTGACCTTGACTGAAGACTTACACCGAACCCGGTTTTGACCTGTGCATCCACAAAACCACCCAATAAACGTTGAAGTTACCGGGCGGTAGCACAGAGCGGGTTAGCCGAGTGTATGCCGCAGGGATGCGGCATCCAAGCCCCCAGGGATGGGTTCACGGCGTCTCGGATAACCCGCTCTGTGCGGACGCCATACACCGGACCCGGTTTTGACCTTGGCTGAAGCCATACACCAAAGCCGGTTTTGACGTTGGCTGAAGACTTACACCGAACCCGGTTTTGACCTTAGTAAACCTAGCCGTGCCCCTTAAAACGCCCCAGCAACTTATATCGCGAGCCGGGATATAACAGCTTGGCGTAGGTCACGATCTTCGCGTCACTCCATGTCTGACGGCGGATTAACAAACAGGGTTCATTGGCCTCTATCGCCAACGACGTACACTGCTGACGATTCGGCAATACCGCTTCGACAATGTGCTCACCCGCCGTTAATGGCGCGACGCGCATCAAATAGGTGTAAGGGGTTTGCGCGGTGAAATCCTGCTGCAAATAATCCGGTGCCACCAGCGGATTCACCAACCGGTCCTCCAGCTGAACGGCCAGATCGTTCTCGAAATGCACAATCACCGAATGGAACACCGCATTACCGGTGCTCAAACCCAATACCGAGGCCTGCTCAGGATCGGCTTTGATTTCCCGTAATGCCACAATCTTGCAACTGTGGCGATGCCCGCGCTGAGCAATCTCCTCGGCAATATTGTGCACTTCCAACATCGCCGTGTAGCCTTTCGACTCGGCCACAAAGGTGCCGACGCCCTGCATGCGGATCAAATAGCCTTCGCTGGTCAGCTCACGCAACGCCCGATTTATGGTCATCCGGCTGACGCCAAGCTCATTCACCAACTCGCTCTCAGACGGCACCCGCTGATTCGACTTCCAAACGCCTTCCGTAATCTGGCTGACGATCGCCTGCTTCACCCGCTGATAAATCGGCGCAGGCTGATCGCTCATGGCGGCTGAAAGTTGAGAAATGGCAGTCTGCTCGACCATAAATTGCTTCCTTAATGAAAATACTTTCGCCAGTTTACTGTTAACCCACCCAAATGTATATACATCTGAGGGGCAACCACTGCACTGCAATGGAGCAGCATGCTTCAGAATAGCGCACGACCCGCGCCTCGATTAAAAACACCACCAGCCCAGTCACCACGCGGATCCGGCCCTGAAGCCCGCCGCCACCTCGCCTGAGATGAAATTCACCACAGACAGAAAGTTTTGTGATCGAACTGGCACAAGCATTGCTAATTGTATAGACAAGACTATACACATCTGCTTCACTGCAGAAAGTGACCTGTTAAGCCCCCGCTGCCCAATGGCAACGGCATCCCTGAAAAAGGGTCGATACCCTACGAACTTGTCTATACAGGAGTATACCATGTCAGCCACCCCGCATCTCTGCCACCTGATCCCCGGTAAGGTTGAGTTGGCGATGCTGAAACGCATCTATCACGGTGAGGTTCACCTCTCGCTGGATGACAGCGCCCGCGCCAAAATCCTTGAGGCCCGCGCCACCGTCGAAGCCATCGTTAATTCTGGCAAGGTAACCTACGGCATCAACACCGGCTTCGGCAAACTGGCGCAAACCTCTATCCCGGCTGAACGCCTGGCGGAACTGCAACGCAACCTGGTGCTCTCGCACAGCGTCGGCCTGGGTGACCTGCTGCCCGACGACGTGGTGCGCGTGGTGATGGCGACCAAAATCATCAGCCTGGCGCGCGGCCATTCAGGCGTGCGCATCGAACTGATCGACGGCCTGCTGGCCCTGTTTAACGCCGGCGTGATGCCCTGCATTCCCGAGAAAGGATCGGTTGGCGCGTCCGGCGACCTCGCACCGCTGGCGCACCTTTCCCTGATGCTGCTGGGCGAAGGTGACGTGCGGGTTGAAGGCAAACTGATCCCGGCGACGGAAGGCCTGGCGCTGGCCGGCCTGCAACCGTTCGTGCTGGGACCAAAAGAAGGCCTGGCGCTGCTGAACGGCACCCAGGTGTCGACCGCACTGGCCCTGCGCGGCCTGTTCGAAGGCGAAAAAGCCTTTGCCGCCGGACTGGTTGCCGGCGCGCTGTCGCTGGAAGCCATCAAGGGATCGATTAAACCTTACGACAGCCGCATCCATGAAGCGCGCGGTCAAGTGGGGCAAATCGCCGTGGCCGCCGCCGTCACTGCGCTGCTGGAAGGCAGTGAAATCCTCCCTTCGCACGCCAACTGCGGCCGGGTGCAGGATCCCTACTCCATTCGCTGCGTGCCTCAGGTGATGGGCGCCTGCCTCGATAACCTGACCCACGCCGCCAAAATCCTGCAGATTGAAGCCAATGCGGCTTCGGATAACCCGCTGGTCTTCAGCGACACCGGCGATGTGATTTCCGGCGGTAACTTCCATGCCGAACCCGTTGCCTTCGCCGCCGATATTCTGGCGCTGGCGATTGCCGAAATTGGCGCCATTTCCGAACGCCGCATGGCGCTGTTGCTGGATACCGGCCTGTCCGGCCTGCCACCGTTCCTCGTCAACGACGGCGGCGTCAACTCCGGCTTTATGATTGCCCAGGTCACCGCGGCCGCGCTGGCCTCGGAAAACAAATCCCTGGCGCACCCTGGCAGCGTCGACAGCCTGCCTACCTCGGCAAACCAGGAAGACCACGTCTCAATGGCAACCTATGCCGCCCGACGCCTCGGCGCGATGTGCTTTAACACCTCGGCGGTGGTCGGCATTGAAGCGATGGCGGCTGCACAGGGCATCGACTTCCATCGCCCGCTGCAAAGCTCTCCGCTGATTGAGCAGGAACTCTCTGCCCTGCGCGAGCGCGTCGCCTTCCTCGACAAAGATCGCCTGATGGCGCCGGATATTGAACAAATGCGGTTATGGGCAAGCAGCGACCGCTGGCCGCAGCCAGTTGCCGCCCTTTTACCCAGTGCAGCACGTTAAGCAACCCCAAAATTAAGGACTGAAAAATGAGTGACAACGTAAGCAAAGCCGTGGCTCGCGAAGTGCGTGCCCCTCATGGTAGCGAACTTAACTGTGCCAACTGGCTGATTGAAGCGGCCTACCGCATGATCCAGAACAACCTCGATCCCGACGTGGCAGAGCGCCCGGAAGATCTGGTGGTGTACGGCGGCATCGGGAAAGCGGCCCGTAACTGGGAGTGCTTCGAGCAGATCCTGCGCTCGCTTAAAGCCCTGCAACCGGAAGAAACGCTGCTGGTGCAGTCCGGCAAACCGGTCGGCGTGTTCCGTACCCATGCCGATGCGCCGCGCGTGCTGATCGCCAACTCCAACCTGGTGCCGCACTGGGCCACCTGGGACCACTTCCACGAGCTGGATAAAGCCGGCCTGATGATGTACGGCCAGATGACCGCCGGTTCCTGGATCTACATCGGTGCCCAGGGCATCGTGCAGGGCACCTTTGAAACCTTCGTTGAGGCCGGCCGCCAGCATTACAACGGCGACCTGAGCGGTAAATGGATACTGACCGCAGGCTTAGGTGGCATGGGCGGCGCGCAAACGCTGGCTGGCGTACTGGCTGGCGCGTCGGTGCTGGCCGTTGAGTGCCAGGAATCGCGTATCGACTTCCGCCTGCGCACCCGCTATGTCGACTTCAAAGCCACCAGCCTCGATGAAGCGCTGGCGATGATCGACAGCGCCAACAAAGAAAAACGCGCAATCTCCGTCGGCCTGCTGGGCAACGCCGCTGAAATTCTGCCGGAACTGGTGAAACGCGCCAAAGCCGGCGGCATGAAGCCGGACATCGTTACCGATCAGACCTCGGCCCATGACCCAATCAACGGTTACCTGCCGGTGGGCTGGCGCGTTGAGCAGTGGGAAGAGACCCGCAAATCCGATCCTAAAGCGGTGGCGAAAGCCGCCCGTGCCTCGATGGCGGTGCATGTGCAGGCGATGCTCGACTTCTGCCATATGGGCATTCCCACCGTCGACTACGGCAACAATATTCGCCAGGTAGCGCTGGAAGAAGGGGTCAAAAATGCCTTCGATTTCCCAGGCTTTGTCCCGGCGTATATCCGTCCGCTGTTCTGTGAAGGCAAAGGTCCGTTCCGCTGGGTGGCGCTGTCTGGCGACCCGGAAGATATCTACAAGACCGATGCCAAACTGAAAGAGCTGTTCCCTGATCACAAAAACCTGCACCGCTGGCTGGATATGGCGCAGGAGCGCATTGCTTTCCAGGGCTTGCCAGCCCGTATCTGCTGGCTGGGACTGGGCGAGCGTCACCTTGCCGGTCTGGCCTTTAACGAAATGGTGCGCAATGGCGAACTGAAAGCGCCGGTGGTGATTGGCCGTGACCATCTGGACTGCGGCTCAGTCGCCTCGCCAAACCGGGAAACGGAAGCGATGAAAGACGGTTCTGATGCCGTTTCCGACTGGCCGCTACTGAATGCGCTGCTGAATACTGCGGGCGGCGCGACCTGGGTCAGCCTGCACCACGGCGGTGGCGTCGGTATGGGCTTCTCGCAACATGCGGGCGTGGTGATTGTTGCCGACGGTACCGCAGAGGCCGATAAGCGCCTGGGCCGCGTATTGTGGAACGATCCGGCGACCGGCGTGATGCGTCATGCGGATGCGGGTTATGAACTGGCGCAGGAATGTGCCGCGAAGCACGAACTGAACCTGCCGATGATTCGCTAGACCTGATGGTCGGGCGCCCTGCCCGGCCTGTTTCATTTTTTCGCCATCCGCACAGCACGCCATTTCTGCCCGCCATTTTATGCTACCTTAAATCAGCCAGATATCAGGAATGACAGCCCGCAGAGGAGAGGACGTTATGGCAATCCCCGTTTCGCTGATTGAACAAGCCACCCGCTGGCGTAAAGAGCTGCATGCTCTGCCGGAACTGGGCTACCAGGAACATCAGACTTCCCGCAAAGTCGCTGAACTGCTGCGGGAATTTGGCTTGCAGGTGCATACCGGCCTGGCCGGCACTGGCGTGGTGGGCTCGCTGGAAAACGGCCCCGGGCCGACGATTGGTTTCCGTGCCGATATGGACGCCCTGCCGATCACCGAGCTGGGCAATGCCGAATGGCGTTCCACCCAGCCAGGCGTGATGCACGCCTGTGGTCATGATGGCCATACCGCCATGCTGTTGGCCGCCGCAAAACATCTGAGTGAAACCCGCCAGTTTAGCGGTACGGTGCACTTTGTTTTTCAGCCGGCGGAAGAGAATCTCGGCGGCGCCCGCAAAATGGTTGCCGATGGCCTGTTTGAGCTGTTCCCGATGGATGCGATCTACGGCCTGCATAACTGGCCCGGCTTGCCGGTCGGTCATCTGGCGGTTAACAGCGGCGCGATGATGGCCTCGCTGGATGCCTTCGAAATTACCCTGCATGGCAGAAGTTGCCATGCGGCGATGCCTGAAAACGGCGCGGATCCGATTGTGGCTGCCGCCCAGCTGATCCTCGCACTGCAAACCATTCCGGCCCGTCGCCTGTCGCCGCTGGCGTCTGCGGTGGTCAGCATCACCCAGATTGCCGGTGGTGAAGCGATCAACGTCATCCCTGAGAATGTGGTGCTGCGCGGCACCCTGCGCTGTCTGCAAGGGGATGTCCGAAGCAAAGTGCGCAAGATGATTGATGAATTCGTTACTACCTTCACCGCACCAATGGGCATTGAAGGCAGCATTGAGTATCTGACGGATTATCCGGTGACGCGCAACAATGCGGCGGAAGCGGAGAAGGTGCGCGACTGTGCGCTGGCGCTGCTGCCGGCTGAACGGGTGCATTGGGAAGTCAGTCCGTCGATGGCGTCGGAAGACTTCGCCTGTATGCTGGACGTCTGTCCGGGTGCCTACTTCTGGATTGGCGCCGATGGCGAGACGCCATCCAGACCGTTACACAATGCCCATTACGATTTTAACGATCGGCTGATTAGCGAAGGCATTTCGCTGTGGACCGCGCTGGCCGAGCGTTTACTGCCTCTGCAATAAACTGACGTCGGGCGGTAAACGCGCCGCCCGAATCTCTGTCACGCAACTCTTCCCGCGACGTCGCGCTTAATAGCCGGCAGCGTCGATCTGCACTAACCCTTCGGCGATATCCGCCGCCCGACCGGTGGCGACATAACAGCAGGCGATCTGCTGGCGCAGCGCTTCCGGCACCGCAACCTCACGATTCAGGCAGCGGGTGATCCAGGCGGCGGTGGTGTCGGCATCTTTCGCTTCCGGCAGCGCATCACGGTCGGTAATTACCTCGTCCTGACGCGGCAGCATCAGTTGCGGTTCGCTGCCATTGATCAGGCTGATAGCCGGGAAACGCTGGGGATTGGCGTACACCTCGCCTTCGGTGCCGTTCAGCAACAGCGCACGACCGCCAATCGCCTGGAAAAACTTGCCGACGCGGGGAATGTACTCAGGATGGGACACGCTGGAGAGGCGCAGCGCCGCGTCTTCCGCAAACGGCGTCGCCAGCTTGGCCAGCGTGTGCGCGCTGTTACGCACACCCATCTTCCAGCGCAGCGACAGCTGACGATCCAGCGGTTCACACAGCGTGGCGACGGTCATAAACACCAGTTCACCCTGCGCCAGTTTCGCCTGGGCCTGTTCGGCGTTGTGCACCGCAGGCACGTCTAACGCCGCAAAAATCGCTTCGCTGGTAATGCGGGTCGGATCGTCGCTCACGCCATGGACCACCACCGGAAAACCGAGCCTGCTTAACAACAGCGCCAGCAGCGGCGTCAGGTTTCCCTGTTTGCGCGCGCCGTTGTAGCTGGGGATCACCACCGGCATCGGCTGATTGGCCGGCGGCGTCAGCTGCATCACCCGTTCCTGCATCGCCTGATAAAAGCCGAGCATCTCTTCTTCGCCTTCGCCTTTGATGCGCAGGGCAATCAGAATGCCGCCGAGTTCCAGATCCGGCACCGCTCCCGTCAACATCTGGCGATAGAGATCGCGCGCGGTGGCAAAATCGATATCACGGGCATGGTTTTTACCGCGCCCGACTTCTTTGATGATCTTGTTATATTCCATGCTTCTACTCTGTTCGGTGGTTAGCGGCGACGACGGGCGGCAGGTTTTTTGCCGCTGAGGGCCGGACTGGCTTTAGGCAGCGGCCCTTCCGGCATGGCGGGTTGCTCGATCGGGAAGACCGGAAGCGCCCCCAGCAAACGGGCGCCGTAACTTTTGCTCAGTAAACGGCGGTCGTAAATCACGATCTCGCCAAAACATTCATGGCTGCGGATCAGCCTGCCCACCTGCTGAATCAGATTAAAGGAGGCGCTGGGCAGACTTTGTACTTCAAACGGGTAGCGCTTCAGGCTTTTCAGCCATTCGCCCTCGGTCAAAATAACCGGACTGTCCACCGGGGGGAAAGCAATTTTATGAATATGCACCTGGGACAGCAAATCGCCTTTCAGATCCAGACCTTCGGCAAACGACTGCAGGCCAACCAGGATGCTGGTTTCACCCTGCTCAACGCGCTTGCGGTGTAAGGCCACCAGCGCCGGACGCGGCTTATCGCCCTGCACCAGCATCATCAGCCGCAGCTCAGGAATATAAGCGAGAAACTGCTGCATGGCGCGGCCGCTGGCAAACAGCACCAGGATGCCTTTGTGCTTTGCCTGCTTAATTTGATCGCGGAAAAAGTGCGCCATTTCCGCCAGATGCTTCACCTCATTCGCCAGCATCGGCTCGTACTGCATCTGTGGGATCACCAGCTTGCCCTGGTCAATATGGTTAAACGGGGAATCCAGGGCGACAAAACGATCGCCGACCTTCTCCGTCAGGCCAGACATCTCCTGCAAACGCTGGAAGCTGCTGAGCGAGCGCAGGGTCGCGGAGGTCAGCACCACATGGGGAATTTTGCGCCACAGCAGTTTCTCCAGCTGATCGCTGACGCGGATCCCGGCGCAATGGAACATCAGATGCGCATTGCCTTCACGGATTTCCCGCGTGGCCCATTTCGACACCGGTGCGCCAGAGGCTTTCTCCATCGCCGCCAGCCGCCACAGTTTGCTGCTGGCTTCAAACCAGCCCAACGCCTTGTTCATCTGGGTCAGCGTGCGGTGCAACCTGACCACATCAAACTGGCCGGATTTTTCGCTCAAATCGTTAAGCAAGGCTTCTGCCAGACCGCGCAGCCCGTCGCTGAGCTTAAACAGGCGCGCACAGATCGTCAGCACCTCTTCCGGCAGCAGGCCCATTTCAAAGCGGTATTCGCCTTCCTGATTATTGGGCGGCAGCAGCTGGGCAAGAATATGCGACAGCTGCTGAAGCTGTTCACGCACCTCTTCGCAATGGGCTTTCAGCCGCTCAGGGTTACTGAGCCCCGGCGGCCTTTTTGGCTGGAACTGCGCCATACACTGCTCCACCAGACGGCAGAACAGATCGAGCTGTAAGGTGGTCCAGCCCGGGGTGATCTCGCCGCTCATTTCCAGCGCATCGCGGGCGACGTCCGGCAGATGATGGCCCTCATCCAGCACCAGCAGCAGGTTTTTCGCTGGCGGTAACACCGATTCGGTTTCCAGCGCGGCCATCACCAGCGCATGGTTGGCGACCACCACATCCGCATGTTCAATCTCGCGGCGGGCAACATAGAACGGACATTCACGAAACCAGTGGCAGTTGCTGGCCAGGCAGTTGGCTTTATCGGTGCTCAGGCGCTGCCACAGGGAATCCTCAATGGTGTCTTCGCAGTGATCGCGCAGGCCGTCCCACTGATGGCGGTTGAGGTTTTTTTCCAGCGTGGTGCACAGCGCGCGCTCATCCTTGCTGGCGGTCATCTGCTCATCAAGGAACAGCAGCAGATCGCCCTGCTTCTCTTCATCGGTGGCCAGCGCCGACAGATTGCGCGGGCAGACATAGCGCCCACGGCCAAAGGCCGCCGTGAACTGCAGATCGGGAATGATTTTCTTCAGCAGCGGCAAATCCTTGCTGTAAATCTGATCCTGCAGCGCCACGTTAGCGGTACTGACCACCAGCGGCTTCTTCTCGTCACGGCTGACCGCGATGCCGGGGATCAGATAGGAGAGCGTTTTCCCCACGCCGGTCGGCGCTTCAATCGCCAGATGGCGACCATCATCGCCCGACAGCGTTTTCGCCACTTCGGCAATCATCTGCCGCTGCGGCGCGCGGGGAATAAAATCGGGAATTTGTTGCTGAAGGGCTTTATACCATTCGGCAATTTGCGTTTTTAACGCGGCAGATAACGCCATGACAACCACTTTTTACTGAGACGGCCTGTATTTTTACACAGTATAAGGCTGACGTCAGCCTTCTTAGATTATTGTGTCGGCGCGGCACGCAATCTTACTAAATCGCGGAAGGCCCTGATCAGCGTCTCCCGGCTGCGCCCACGGCGGAAAATCAGTGAGAAAGAGGCCTGATAGCTGAACTGCTGCGGAGACAACCTTTTCAGCCGCCCTTTCTCCACCCAGGGTAGCGCACAGTGTTCCGGCAGATAGCCGATATAACGCCCGGAGAGGATCAGGATCAGCTGGGCTTCAATATTTTCCACCGAGGCGGCGCTGGCCTTGAATCCGCGCCGCATCAGCTCGGCCTGATTCCAGTAACTGCGGGTGACAAAGCCATAATCATGCAGATCCAGCGCATCGAGGTCCGGCTGGTCAAACAGCTGATGGCTGTCACTGCAGTACAGCCAGTGCTGCTCGTGATGCAGCGGCACCGTCACCAGGTTATTGACGTTAACCGGGAAATGACCGATGGCCAGATCCAGCCGGTTATCCAGCACCTTCTGCTGCAGCTCATTGGGATCGCGAACCGAAAGATTGAGGTACACCGCCGGGAATCGCTGGCTGAACTGATTGATGCTCTCCGCCAGCCCCAGCCGGGTGTCGGTAGAGACGGAATCCACCACCCCCAGCGAAAAAACGCCGCCCTGTTCGGTTTTCAGCCCCTCAACCTGGCGGTCAAAGTCGGACAGCGTGCCCAGCAGCTGCAGGCTGTATTGCAAAAACTGTTCACCGCGCGGGGTTAACGAAAATCCGCCGCGTCCGCGCTGGCACAGCACAAAGCCCAACCGCTGCTCCAGTTCGCTCATATAACCGCTGATCGCCGGCATGGTCATATTCAGCTCCTGCTGCGCGCGGGAAAAGCCCTGGCAGCGGGCCACCGTGGCGAAAATAGTCAGTAGCTTGAGGTTGGGCAAACGGGTGGCGCTCACGGCGGATCCTCAGGGTCGGCAATCAGTTATGAATTTTCTGAACTGATTATTTGCTCTCAGGGATTTTTTCACAAGCCTGTACGACAGATGATGGCGGTTCATTTGCTGACTGCCCGGAGGCGCACCCGATGCAACCTGTTGATAATCACTCTTTCCCGCAGCCACAAAGCGGTAACGATATGCCGCGTTTTGCCGGACGTGGCACCATGATGCGCCTGCCGGCAGCCGACACGCCGGCTGGACTGGATGCGGCCTTTGTCGGCATTCCGCTGGACATCGGCACGTCGCAGCGCGCAGGCACCCGTTATGGCCCGCGCGCCATTCGCGCGGACTCGGTGATGATCCGGCCGTATAACATGGCCACCGGCGCGGCCCCGTTTGATTCACTGCGGGTGGCTGACCTCGGCGATGTGCCGATCAACACCTATAATCTGCATAAATCCGTACAGATTATCGAAGACTACTACACCGGGCTGAACGCCTTCCCGCTGGTGCCGCTTACGCTCGGTGGCGATCACACCCTGACGCTGCCCATTCTGCGCGCGCTGGTAAAAAAGCACGGACCGGTAGGACTTATCCATGTCGATGCGCATACTGATACCAACGACGACATGTTTGGCGAGAAGATTGCGCATGGCACCACCTTCCGCCGGGCGGTCGAAGAGGGATTACTCGATCTCAAACGGGTGATCCAGATTGGTCAGCGGGCGCAGGGCTACGATGCCGGCGATTTTCAGTGGGGCGTCGATCGGGGTTTCCGCCTGGTGCCCGCCGAAAAATGCTGGTATCAGTCCATGGCACCGCTGATGGCAGAGGTTCGCGCGCAGATGGGCAGCGGCCCGGTTTATCTCTCCTATGATATCGACAGCTTTGATCCCGCCTGGGCACCGGGCACCGGCACGCCGGAAGTGGGCGGCTTAACCTCGATTCAGGGGCTGGAGATTGTGCGCGGATGCCGTGGTCTGAACCTGATTGGCGCTGACCTGGTTGAGGTTTCACCCCCTTATGATATCAGCGGCACCACCTCGCAGCTGGCAGCAAACATTCTCTACGAAATGCTCTGTGTGTTACCCGGAGTGAAATACAACTGAAGGCGCCCTGCGTCGGCACATTGATAAGGTCAGTCATGTCTGAACAAAATCTGGTTTTCCCGGCCCGTGTGTTGCGTGGCGCAGGGGTGATTCATCAGTTAGGTGAAATCTGTCGCGAGCTCGGGCAGCGCGCGTTGCTGATTGGCGGCCATCAGGCGCTGAAAGCGGTGGAGCCGCAGGTGCGAACGCAGCTGGCGGATGCAGAAGTGGCGCTGGTCGGCTGCGAATGGTTCGGCGGGGAAACCTCGCTCACGCAGATTGCCCGGCTGGGTGAGCTGGCAATGGCGTTAAGGGCAGATGTGATTATCGCCACCGGCGGCGGCAAGTCGCTGGATACCTGCAAGGCGGTAGGCGCTGAATGCAATATCCCGGTGATTACCCTGCCCACCATTGCCGCCACCTGTTCAGCGGTGACGCCGCTGAGTATTCGTTACGATGATAACGGCAACTTTCACGATATCTTTCCGCTGCATCAGGCGCCGGCGGCGGTGATTATCGACAGCGAACTGCTGGCGCTGGCACCGCTGCGCTGGCTGGCGGCTGGCCTCGGCGATACGCTGGCCAAGTGGTACGAATTCCGTGCGGTCAGCCAGCGTCACCCGGCGCTGGATGCCAATGCCCGTTCTTCGCTGGCGCACAGCCATATCTGTTATGAAATTATCGCCGCCCACGGGCCGAAAGCGGTCGAGGCGGTGCGCAAAAATCTGCCTGACCACCATCTGGATCAGGTGCTGGACGTGATCTTTACCTTGGCTGGCCTGACCTCATTGATGAGCAATGGCGCGCATGCCGCAGCCGCGCACGCGATTTATGAAGGCTTTACCTTCTGCGATAAAACCCGCGAATTCGGTCACGGCCTGCTGGTGGGCTACGGCAATCTGTGCCTGCTGGCGCTGGAAAATCGCAGTGATGAAGAGTTGCTGCATGAGATGGCGTTGGCGCACAAATGCGGCGTGCCGCTGAGTCTGCAAGAGATTGCCGGGCTGACGGAAGAAGAGCTTGAGGTGATTGTCCGCGAGTCGGTGCACGCGCCGGATATGGAAAACATGGCCGATCCGGTTACCGTCGAGGCGCTGTACCAGGCGATTGCCCGGGTGGAAGCGCTGGCCGCGCAGCGATAAGCCGCGAAGTAAGCGGTGAAAACGGCGCCTTTCGGCGCCGGTAAACCCGCAGCAAACGCTATCCTCCAGGTTATCCAACCAACCTTCGCTTTCGCGATCTGCCTGTTGATGCCAGCAGATCTTAGCTCCCGCTATCGGTTTCCAGACGGGCTTTGCCAATGCGGCCGATAAACGGCAGGCGCAGCGCGGGAGATTTCACATCCCCGCCCATATTGAAGCCGAGGATATTGATCTCCAGCCCTTCTTCCCCGCCCAACGTTAATCCCAGCACGCCCAACAGCGAGGCCTGGAAACCGCGTCCTGACGGCGGCAAACCGACCGGATTGGTCAGCGGCCGGAAATCTTTGCCGATGGCATTGGCGGGCAGATCCAGCTTAAGCGCCGGAACTTCGCGGCCAATGTGTGCCAGGAAAGTATTGCTGTTCGGGCCAGGCCAGACGCGGTAGGTGTGCGGCCACGGATAGCTTTTAATCGCCGCTTCAATCTGCGGGATCATCGCCTCTGCGCCAGCCCCCCGGTGATCGACAATCAGCTGCGGCTTACCGCCAAACCAGTAACCGTCCGGCAGGGTGAAATTCTCTCTGATGACGTTGTTACTTCCCCAGCTCACCACTTCATAGCGGCGGAACTGCGTCTCGCCAGCCGGCTTAAAGATGATCCCCGGATGAACGGCCAGCAGCCCACGCCAGCTAAAGGCAGGCGCAATATACACCTGCACAATGGCGGTCTGCCTGAAGGCCACCGGGTCGGGGGCGATGCCGGCGGAATCCCGTTTCGCGGTGGACCAACTCTGACCGGTCATCGCCGTACCGTTCTGCGAGGCGTTAAGGTAACTCTGGCCGAAAGAGAGCAGCATGATGCAGATAAATCCAATACTTAACACTTTCAACGTGAGCATAGTTCCTTCATCCACCGGGGGAAAAACGGGCAATAAAGGAAAGTAACCCCCGCAGCGCCTGAAGGTCAACTGCGGGGATTTATTTAATGCACCGACAGCAGGTTCAGCAGTTCCTGCATATCGGTCTGCTGCTCTAGCGACAGGCAGTAAGCTTCCAGCGCGGCGGTTTGCTGCGCCGGCAACACTCTGACCGCCAGCTGTTGAAACTTCAGCAATAACGCCTCATCGCTCAATGGATTTTGCGGCGATCCCAGCGGAACGGTCACCTGCTTACGCCCGCGTTCGCCGTTAAGCGTTTCCAGTTCAACAATCGGCTCTTCGTTGCTGTTCTGGCTGGCGTCGACATGCAGCACAATGCGTTCCAGCATGGCGGCCATCTCTGCGCTGCCGCGTTTTTCCGCGTCATACGCCGCGAGACCAGCATGACCATACAGCACGCGGGCGGCCATCGCGTAAGGCAGGCTCATCTGTGCTGCCGCCAGGCTTGCAAGATCGCTGTTGCCGCACATCTCCAGCAGGAAGGGATTAAGGTAAACGTGCAGGCGTGCAATCTCTGCCGCGCGGCAATGATGGGCTGCCATCAACTCGCCGACGGCATCCACCGCCGAATGCGTGCCGCGGCAGGAGGCATAGGGCTTGATTGAACAGCGGTTGAGTTTCCATACCTGCCCCAGTTCGGCAGTCAGCGCTTGCGGCTGCCGGCTGGAAGGGGCCAGCGTTTTCAGGAAGCCGCCCCAGAGGTCCTCAAAGGTTTGTGATGCCCCGGTGATCCCCTGGCGGGCCAGCATCGCCGCCAGCACCCCGCCCTCTGCGGCCCGTCCGGCGTGCAGCTTCTTGCTTTGCGAACCGTCGTGGATAAAGCCCCATAAGCCGCCGCTAAAGCTGGCCGCTATGCCTAACGCCTGCACCGTTTGGTTCTGATTAAGCTTAAGTAATGAGGCCACCGCCGCCGCCGCGCCAAATACGCCGCAGGTGGAGGTGGAATGCCAGCCGGCTTCGTTGTGCGGGGCATAGCCACCGCAGGCTTCCAGCACCCGGCGGCCAATCTCATAGCCCAGCACCACGGCGGTAATCAGCTCGCGGCCCGTCACATCAGCCGGGCACAGTGGCAGCACCGCCATTACCGCAGGCAGCACCACCGCGCCGGAGTGATCGCAACCGCCGGTATCGTCCAGCTCATACATATGCGCTGCAATACCGTTCAGCCAGGCCGCATTACGCGGCGAAGTAGCCAGCGAACGTCCCCAGACGCGGGCAGCCGGCGCGCAGCCTTCAGCCAGCACCGTTTGCTGAACCGCCCGCGCGATCGGGCTGTTGCTGCCCGCAAGCGTCGCGCCGAAGGTATCCAGAATATGCCGTTTGGCGCGCTCAACCAGCGCCTCAGGCAGATCGCTGAAGGTGGTTTGCGCAACAAAGCGGGCCAGCTGATTGATGCTCTGGCTCATGCTTGCTGCTCCTGACGCTGGCGCTGGAAGATCTCCGCAGGGTGTTCGCTGACGTTATCCGGCTGGGTCTGCCACCACGCCGCCACCTCTCCGGCGCTGGCCAGCCAGACCTTTTCATGGCTGCGGATAAAGTCCAGCAGTTCGCCAAGCAGGCCAATGCGCCCGGCCGTGCCGATGATTTCGGGATGCAGGCGTAAGACGTAGCACAGGCCAAAGCGGTGGAAGCCCCGAAAATCGAGCTTCATATTTTCCAGCGTCTGCTGATACGAGGCGATGCGCGACTGCCCCGGCGGCACCGCCGGACTGAGGTTGAAGGCGAAGTAAGGCTCGTCTTCCAGTTCATAATGCATCGGCAGTTCCACCAGCCGGGTGGCCGGATGAAAATAGGGCAAATCGTCACCGCGCCAGCTGGAAGACCAGCGGATGCCGCGATCGCTCAGCGCCGCTGCCAGCCCCGGTTTCCACTGCCCGGCCGGCGTGCGGAATCCTACCGGACGCTGGCCGCAGGCGGCTTCCAGCCGGTCGCAACCGGCAGTGACGCTGCTTACCTGCTCCGCCAGCGTCAGGGTATCGAAATTCTGATGGCGATCGCCGCTGCCGGCAATTTCATGCCCCGCCGCGACGATCCGCGCGAACACCTCAGGATTCTCTTCCGCCACGATAGCGGGCAGACACCAGCTTGCGCGCACGTTTTTCTCTGCCAGCAGCTTCAGCAGGCGATCGACGCCGCGAAGCGTGCCGTAACGCCAGACCGACAGGGTTTTATCGCGCCCGGCCACGGCGGGGGTGTGCGTCAGAATGCCGTGAATATCATTGAAATCGATGGTCAGCACCACGGCGGATTGCTGCCCGTCTGGCCAGCGTGTGGGTTCAGTCATGCTGCTGCTCCTTGAGATACCAGTGGGCGACATCGCGGCAGCGGGCGAACCACACGTTGCGCTGGCGCATATGCGCGATAAATTGTTCCAGCAGCAGAATGCGGCCGGGTTTCCCGCTAATTTTCGGATGGAACAGGGTGGTCAGACACAGCCCTTCGTCCATCGCGCCATCAAATTCGCGGCACCAGTTATCCAGCGTCAGGGCATAGCTGGCGGTGCGATCCAGCCCTTTCGGGAAGTCCGGCTCGCGGGTGTAGGCCAGCGAGGCATAATCATCCATCTCCCATTTGCCGGGGATTTCCACCAGCTTCTGCGTAAAACCCGGCACGGCGATGGCGTAGGGCCGGTCGTCGCCGCGCATACTGCTGGAATAGGTGACGCCAGCGTCCAGCAATATGCCCGGCGTCTCGCGGTGCCAGTCGCCCGATGGCGTGCGGAACCCCTCGGCACGGATACCGAGGTGTTGCCAGAAAATCTCACGGGATGTCGCCATCACCTGACGCTGCTGTTCGCCGCTCAGGGCATAGAAGGATTCATGGCGGTAACCGTGATACGCCACCTCATGCCCTTTTTCGACGATGGCGGCGCACTGCTGCGGCCACTGCTCCACCACCCACGCCGGAATAAAGAAGGTGGCGGGAACGTCAAACTGCTCCAGCAGATCGAGGATCCGCCCCAGCGCGCGGAACGGACCGTAGCCGCCGAAGGTGAAATACTCGGGCGTCTGCCAGATCGTGCCGTTAAGCATCGCGTCACCGGTGGGGCCATCGAGATCGAAGGCCAGTGCCATACAGCCCTGCTTGCCTTGCGGCCAGCGCGGGCGAACGTCAGGTGAGGTCATCATCAGTTCCCGTTCACGGTCGCTGTTTTCACGGCGTTATCCGCCAGGCCCCATTTGCTGAGGATCTTCACATAGCTGCCATCGGCGATCATCGCATTGACCGCGCCCTGCACCGCCGCAATCAGCGCCGGATCGTTTTTGTCGATCGCCATGCCGGTGAACTGCGAAGCGATCGCCTTATCCAACGGTTTGTAGGTGTTTTTCTCCAGGTTCATCACGTACGGCAGGGTTTCGCTGCCCTGCACCGCGCCATCCAGACGACGCTGACGCAGCTGGGTACGCGCATCTGCCGTACCTTCCGCGCCGACCACCACGATAGCGGGCTTACCTTTGGCTTCGCAGTTGGCCTGGCTCCATTTGGCGATTTCCTGTGGGAAGGTGGTGCGACGGCTGGTGCCGACTTTCTTGCCACACAAATCGGTCGCGCTGTTGATGTCCTTGCGCGCCGCTAAGGTGTAGAACTGCGGGCCGGTGGTGAAGTAGTCGATAAAGCTGACCACCTTCTGGCGTTCGGCGGTGTCGGTCATGCCGGACATCACCATATCGACACGCTTAGTTGATACGGCATTGACCATCTGTTCAAAGGCTATTTCCTGCCAGTTGATTTTGACCCCCAGCTTCTCGCCAATCGCGTTGCCCAGATCGACATCGACGCCGGTTAAGGTATTGGTGGCCGGATCTTTGAATTCCATCGGTGGTTAGTTCGGCATGATGGCCACGGTCAGGGCGCCTTTCGCTTTCAGGGCAGCAGGCAGCTCCGCAGCCCAGGCGGCGGAGTTAAGCAGAACAGCGGCAGCAACGGCAGAAAGCACGATCTTTTTCATCTGATTTACCCTGGTTATTAAAGAAGAATGGCGTTGATAAAATTCTGCATCCGCGGATTTTGCGGATTCAGCAGGATGTCTTCGGGCGCACCGCGTTCGATAATGCGACCTTCATCCATGAACACCACCTGGTTGGCCACCTCACGGGCAAAGCCCATTTCATGGGTGACCACCACCATCGTGGTTCCTTCTTTTGCCAGCGTCCGCATCACGGCCAGCACTTCGCCGACCATTTCCGGGTCAAGCGCCGAGGTTGGCTCGTCGAACAGCATCAGCTTGGGCTTCATCGCCAGCGCGCGGGCAATCGCCACACGCTGTTGTTGTCCGCCGGAAAGCGCCTGCGGATAGGCGTGCGCCTTACTGGATAACCCCACCCGATCCAGCAGCGCCATCGCTTCTTCCGTCGCTTCCCGCTTTGGCCGCAACAGCACCCTGCACGGCCCTTCAATCACGTTTTCCAGCGCGGTTTTATGCGGGAACAGGTTAAAACGCTGGAAAACCATGCCGGTTTGCAGGCGCTGACGGGCAATCTGCTTGTCGCTCAGCGGATGCAGTTTGTTGCCGGCCATGCGGTAGCCGGCCAGTTCGTTATCGATCCAAATCCCGCCCTGGTCGACCCTCTCCAGCTGATTGATGCACCGCAGAAAGGTGCTTTTGCCGGAGCCGGACGGCCCCAAAATGCACATCACCTCGCCGTAATTCACCTCCAGACTGACGTCCTTCAGGGCATGGAAGTGGTCGAAGTACTTGTTGACCTCAACGGCTCTGACGATATTTCTCATCGCAGGAATTCCTTAGTTGCGGCGGCGCTGGCCGCGTGAGAAGTAGCGCTCAAGGCGGCTCTGCCCGAACGACAGCACGGTGACGATAATCAGATACCAGATGCCCGCCACGAACAGCAGCTCCATCACCCGCGCATTGGCGTAGTAGATGTTCTGCGTGTTGTAGAGCAGTTCGGAGTACTGGATCATGCTCGCCAGGCTGGTGGTTTTGATCATGCTGATAAATTCGTTGCCGACCGGCGGCAGGATCACCCGCATCGCCTGCGGCAGGATGATGCGTTGCAGCGCCTGCAGACGCGGCATGCCAATCGACTTCGCCGCCTCATACTGACCGGTATCAACAGATAACAGGCCGGCACGCACCACTTCCGAGGTGTACGCGCCCTGGTTGATGCTCAGTCCCAGCAGCGCCGCGACAAACGGCGTCATCACGTTGACGGTTTCGACGCTGAACACGCCGGGAATGGCGATCACCGGGAACACCAGCGCCAGGTTGAACCACAGCAGCAGCTGGAGGATCAGCGGCGTGCCGCGAAAGACCCAGGCATAGCCGACCGAGAGGTAATGCAGCACCGGGTTGGGCGACATATACATAATCGCCGCCACCACGCCGAAGAAGATGCCCAGCGCCATCGCCAGGATCGACATCACCAGCGTATTCACCACTCCGTCCAGAATGGCGCGGGCGGTAAAGAACTGCCCGACATAGGACCACTCGATTTTGCCCTGCGAAAAGGCGTGCACCAGCGAGCCGAGCAGCAGGATGATCACCACCGTGGCGGTGATACGCCCGTAATAGCGCTTGGGGACCATCTGGTAGCGCTTGAGATCGTAAGCGGGGTCGGCTGCCCTGCCCGTCTCGGTAACGTTTTGCGAACTGTTCATTCCGGCTCCGGAGGTTGAAGGCTGAGAAGTTACAGACGAGGGCCCTGATAGACGCTCACCCACTCGGCCTGCTGCTGGCTACGCGCTTTCAGGCGGCTAATCTGCTCGCTGACGCGCGCCGGTGCGGTGCCGCCGAAGCCGTCGCGGGAATGGATCGCCGCTTCCAGCGTCAGCGCACTGCGCACTTCTGGGGTCAGCCGGACATCGACCTCAGCCAGCTGGTCGTCGGTCAGATCGGAGAGTCCCTGCTGGTGGAATTCACACAGCTGAACCAGTTTGCCGGTGATCTCATGCGCTTCCTTAAACGGCACGCCGCGCATCGCCAGCCAGTCAGCCACTTCGGTGGCGAGGGTAAAGCCATCCGGGGCCTGAGCCAGCATCTCCCCGGTGTTGACCTTCATGGTTTCAATCATGCCGGCCATTGCAGGCAGCACTAACAGCAGGGTGTCGACCGAATCAATGGCGCTGCGTTTGTCTTCACTCAGGTCACGGTTGTAGGAGAGCGGCATCGCCTTCATGGTGGCCAGCATCGCCGTCAGGTTGCCGATCAGGCGGCCGCTGCGACCGCGCGTCAGCTCGGCAATATCCGGATTCTTTTTCTGCGGCATGATCGAGCTGCCGGTGGCATAGCTGTCGCTGATTTCTACCCAGCGGAACTGGCGGGAGGTCCACAGGCAAATCTCTTCGCTGATGCGCGACAGGTTGACGCCGATCATGCTGGTGATAAACAGGAATTCGGCAACGTAGTCGCGGCTGGCCACGGCATCAATCGAGTTCTCGCACGGGGCGCGATAGCCCAGCTCTTTCGCCGCCAGTTCCGGGCGACGCGCAATGGCGGAACCGGCCATCGCTGCTGCGCCGAGTGGCGAGAAGGCGCTGCGGTGATCCCAGTCCTGAATACGTTCAATATCCCGTGAGAAGGACTGCGCATGGGCCAGCAGCTGATGAGCAAACACAATCGGTTGAGCCTGCTGAAGATGGGTGAAACCGGGCGCGAGGGTATGAGTGTGCTGGTCGGCCTGGAAAATCAATGCCTTCTGCAGCGCCAGCAATGCGGTGGTGATATTGCGGACGTTATCGCGCAGATACAGTCGCAGATCGTTGACGGTCTGATCGTTACGAGAACGGCCCGCGCGCAGCTTGCCGCCCAGCGCGCCGAGCCGCTCGGTCAGGACGCGTTCGATAAAGGTATGAACATCTTCATCAGCCGCGATCGGATCGACCTTTCCTGCCCGGTAATCCAGGTCGAGCTGGTCGATAGCGGCGGTCATGTGCCCGGTTTCCTCTGCGGTAAGCAGGCCCGCGCGCTGAAGTTCGTGCGCATGCGCCCGGCAGCCGGCGAGGTCATAAGGTGCCAGTGCAAAATAGTATTCAGGGCTGCGCGACAGCGCGGTTAAGGCGGCGGCTGGTGGCGTTTTAAAACGGGCACCCCATAAACGATCGGCGCTGTCTGACATAATTTCTCTCTTATGGCGAGGTTAACGCCGGATCCGCAGGAGAATAAGGAAATCCTCTGGAAACAGCCTTAACGATAAATAAAGGTTATATTTGCGTACTGTCTGGTATTTCGTGTCTGATTCAGGTTCACTCTTACTTTCACTGTATTTAAGCCGGGGTTGAATAGTTATTATGGAAAGTAAGGTTTCCAATGCGGGAAACATGAATTATCCGCGCAGCGATAATTCATCGATAACCATTAACAATGTCGACCTGAAGTTATTGCGTGTATTTAAATGTGTCGTGGAAGCCGGCGGGCTGACCTCTGCCAGTCATGAACTGAATATTGGTCTGGCGGCAATCAGTAAACAGGTGTCGGATTTGGAGATCCGTTTAGGGATGACTCTGTGCAGCCGTGGGCGGGAAGGCTTTGAGCTGACGGAGTACGGCATTACCGTTTATCAGGCCACGCTGGAGCTGTTTTCGTCGCTGAATACCTTCCGCGACAGGCTGCATAACAGCCGCAATGAACTGCTGGGCGACCTGAGTATTACCGTGGTCGATAACACCATTTCTGACCCGCATTCGCCGGTCACCAAAGCCGTGCAGCGACTGCATATTGCTGCACCAAAAGTAAACATCCGGCTGCAAACCGCGCATCTGGATGATATTGAAAAAGGATTAAATGAGGGCCGTTTTAATTGTGCTATTGCGCCGGTTTATGATGAGAAGAGTGACTTCGATTATTATTCTGCCTACAGCGAAACCTCGGCATTATATTGCAGCAGTGAGCATGCGTTATTTTCAATGGCGGATGCCGACATTACCCTTGAATTATTAAAACAACAAAAGATCATTAATCATACCTATGTCACACATCGCCACGGCAATAAGCTGTTTGCCTTTAATGAGAGCAACATTCAGGCGGTACAGGTTGAAGCGGTGGCGATGCTGATCCTCACCGGGCATTTTATTGGTTATTTACCGACGCATTACGCCGCGCGATATGTGCAGGAGAATAGCATCCGCGCCGTCGGCCCGGATGCGTTGCAGGTGCATACGCCCTTCTGTCTGATAATAAAAAAAGGCCGCAAGATAAATCAGATTATTAAACTGTTTATGGATTCGCTGGGAATAGCCTGAGCGCCTGCACCATCATGATGCGCACCCTTGGCTTTTTTTTCAGCCCACCCGCTTAAACATCACCGTGGTGGCATCAAACACCCCTTCGGTGGAGAGCGCGTAATGCGGGATCTGACCGCTTATCTGCCAGCCCTGCGCCAGATACAGTTGCTCTGCCACATCGCCGCTGCGGGTATCCAGCACCAGCAAGGTTCTTCCCTCCTGCTCAGCCCGTTTCTCCGCCTGATGCAGTAATTCGCGGGCGATGCCCTGCCGTCTGGCTTTGGGATGGACCAGCAGCTTGGCGATTTCCGCGCGATGCTGGCCGTTAGGCATCATGCCCAACACCACTATCACCGTCGCCACGATCTCGCCCTGCTGGCGGGCCACGATTAACCGTTTATCGCCACTGGCCAGGCTGGTCACCACGCCCTGCCAGAAAGTGAGCATGGGCTGCGGATCCAGCGAGATAAAACCAATGCTGGCGCCTTCTGCCACACAGCCGTGCAGAACGTTGTACAACGCGTCCTGTTCACTGGCTGCCTGTTCTGCACTGAGAAGCTGATACTGAATTTCATTCATGGACGACACACCACCAACGCGTAATGCGCACCTTCGGCCTCCGGCGCGTGGAAGGAGGAGCGGCCAAACAGGTGAAAGCGCAGGCAATCACCGGCTTCCAGCCGCCACTGCTCGTCGTTCATGCTGAACTCCAGCACGCCGGCGAGCATCCAGATATGTTGTTCAATGCCTTCTACGGGCGGCGCGTCATATTCAATCAGCGCCCCGCTCTGCAAACGCCCTTCCACCAGCTCAGCGTGAAAAGCGGTGGCCGGCGGTGAAACGCTGCGCCGGTGATAGCCATTTTCGCGGTCCTGCCAGACGATCTGCGCGGCCGCGCGCAGAAGCTGCGGTCCCTGCTCTTCAACCTCACTCAGCAGACGCGACATAGTCAGCCCGTAGGCAATGCACAGGCGGTTCATCAGGGCGGCGGTTGGGCTGGTTTCGCCCCGCTCAATGCGCGACAGAGAGGCCCGGCTGATGCCGGTCAGCTCAGCCAGGGTTTCCAGCGACCAGCCTTTTTCCAGACGTAAATCCGCCAGCCGCTTGGCCAGACGTCGGTCGGTATTGGCAAGAGGTTCCATAAAAATCTCATAAAAGGGAAAGTTTCTCTAAATTGAGATCTACAGGGATTTAGTGTGAACTTCAACTTGTACAGAAAAATAATAGTTGTACAGCAATGGAGAGTTCGCTACGGTTAGGTGGAGTGGGCAGATCCTGAGGAAATGAATGGCATTGTACAGTATTGGTGACGTCGCAGTCCGCTGCGGTATCAATCCCGTCACGCTACGGGCATGGCAGCGTCGCTACGGCTTATTAAAACCCCAGCGGACCGAAGGCGGTCACCGCCAGTTTGATGACGAAGATATTCTTCGC
Organism: Erwinia sp. QL-Z3; assembly: GCF_004551645.1. Classification (NCBI taxonomy): domain Bacteria; kingdom Pseudomonadati; phylum Pseudomonadota; class Gammaproteobacteria; order Enterobacterales; family Erwiniaceae; genus Erwinia; species Erwinia sp. QL-Z3. Next base: position 2,938,001 of record NZ_CP037950.1, on the reverse strand, counting down.
ATCGAAGAGATTAAACGCTGGGTGCAAAGTGGCGTCCCTGTCGGCAAGGTCAAGGCGCTGTTAGAAGGCGAAAACGTTAACGTCCATGATGGATGGGTCACACTGCAGGAAGAAATGATGGCGGTCCTCCGTCATGTCAGGCCGGCAAAACTTCGCGCTAAAATTGCGGCAACCGGTCGTGAAAATCCGGCAGATGTATTGATTGACCACGTTTTCATCCCAATCAGACAGCGGCTGGGGCTGGATCAAAATACCGCCAGGACCATGTGCAGTTTGCTGGATGGTGCTTTAATTGATTATGTCGCCTTCTGTTTAACCGGTTCGCGTAAGAAACCTGGCAAGGACGCGTTGCTGATGGGTTGGGCCAATGAAGACCGCACCCGACTCTGGTTAGAAGCATGGCGGCTGTCGCAGCAGGGTTGGCGAATCGATGTGCTGGCTGAACCCCTTGAGATGCCGCGCCCTGAACTGTTTCCGGGCCAAAAAATCTTTGTGTTCACCGGTAAACCCCTCACCCGCCGACAGCAGGAACAGCTGACGCACTGGCACGAACAGGGGTTCTTAATCACCTATATCAACAGCTGAGGCTGAGGAGTGGCATATGACACAGCAGGAAACGCTGGCCAGACTGGTGGCGTTTTACCAGACGCTGGAGGCCAGCAAGCTCAACCAACTGGCCGACATTTACCACTCTGATATCTGCCTGGCAGACCCGGTCGGTGAACATCGCGGGCTGCCGGTGGTCTCGGACTACTTTTCTTCACTGCTGAAAAACCTGCGCTACTGCCGGTTTGACGTCTCGCAGACTCACCATTTTGACAATAACGCCCTGCTTATCTGGCGAATGTTCTATGCGCACCCTTCGCTGCAAGGCGGCGCGGAGCAGACGCTGGAGGGCAGCAGCTACATCCAGTTCCGCGACGATAAGATCAGTTTTCAGCGCGATTACTACGACATGGGCGCCATGCTGTACGAAAAGATCCCCGTGCTGGGATCGGTAATCAGGCAGCTTAAAAAGAGGTTACAACCATGAAACGGGTGTTAATTACCGGCGCAAGCTCCGGAATTGGTTACCAACTGGCGCTCGATTATGCCGCCGACGGCTGGCACGTTACCGCGTGCGGCAGAAATCGCGCCAAGCTGGAAACGCTGCGGGAACACCACAGCGACATCGTGCTGTGCGTGTTTGATATCACCGATCTGAATGAGACCCGCCAGGCGCTGCTGGGTAAAAGTGCCAGCCTGGTGATCCTCTGTGCCGGCACCTGTGAATACCTTAATCACGGCGTGGTGGAAGCGGAGAAAGTCCATCGGGTGATGAGCACCAATTTCAACGGTCCGGTGAACTGTCTGGACGTGCTGCTGCCGCAGCTGGCCCCCGGCAGCCGGGTGGCGCTGGTCGGGTCGACCGCCAGCCTGGTGCCGATGCCTCGGGCCGAAGCCTATGGTGCCTCCAAAGCCGCGCTGGCCTACTTCGCCCGCAGCCTGGCCCAGGATCTGAAGCGTCAGCAAATCGCCATCAGCCTGGTGCAGCCCGGTTTTGTCGATACTCCCCTGACCGAGCGAAACGATTTTCCGATGCCGATGATCATCAACGTCAATCAGGCTTCGCGCTGCATTCGTGAAGGCCTGGCGAAAGGCAAAGCGGAGATCTCCTTCCCGCGCCTGCTCTCCTTTATTCTGCGCATGACCTCCCGTCTGCCGGTATCGCTACAGCGTCTGCTTACCCAACAGATAGCGAGGTAATCTTTGAGAATTGCGATTGTAGGCAGTGGGATTTCCGGGCTCAGCTGTGCATGGAAGCTGGCAAACAAAGCAGAAGTGCATCTGTATGAGGCCGGCGACACGCTGGGCGGCCATACCGCGACGGTTGACGTGGAACTGGCGGGCAAACGCTGGGCGATTGATACCGGTTTTATCGTTTACAACGATCGGACCTATCCGCGTTTTCTGTCGCTGATCGCCGAGCTGGGGCTGGAAAGCAGGCCGACCGAAATGAGCTTCTCGGTGCGCAACAATCGCAGCGGCCTGGAGTACAACGGCCATACGCTGAGCACGCTGTTTGCTCAACGCAGCAACCTGTTAAAGCCGAGCTTCTGGCGTTTCCTGATGGAAATCGTGCGTTTCAATAAACGCGGCAAGGCCTGGCTGGAACATCAGTCGGAGCAGGGAACGCTGGATGATTTTTTGCAGCAAGAGGGCTTCAGCCAGTTCTTCGCCCAGCACTACATTCTGCCCATGGGCGCGGCGATTTGGTCAACGTCACTGGCTGAGATCCGCCAGATGCCGCTGTCGCTGTTTCTGCACTTCTTTAACCATCACGGCCTGCTGGATTTGAGCCAGCGCCCGCAGTGGTATGTGGTGCCAGGCGGGTCCAGAGAATATATCCGCCGGCTGATCGCGCTGGTGGGCGACAAGCTCACCGTACATCTTGCCACACCGGTGCTGAAAGCGGTGCGTCATCCACAGGGTGTGACTCTGCACAGCGCGCGCGGTGAGGAGCGCTATGACCAGGTGATTTTCGCCTGCCACAGTGACCAGACGCTGAACCTGCTGGCCGATGCCACCGCAGAAGAACGCGAGATGCTGCTGGGCGTGCCTTACAGCGCCAACGAAGTGATCCTGCATACCGATACGTCGCTGCTGCCGGAAAACCGCCGCGCCTGGGCCAGCTGGAACTACCGTCTGGATGATACGCAGGCCGGCGACGAGCTGTTGGGCGCCAGCGTCACCTACAACATGAACATTTTGCAGGGCATCAAGTCATCCGAGACCTTTTGTGTCTCGCTGAATGCCACACAACCGATCGATCCGGCCAAAGTGCTGGGTCGCTATAGCTACCATCATCCGCAGTTCAGCCTGCAAAGCCTGATCACCCAGACCGAACGGCTGCGGCTGAATGGCTGTAACCGCAGCTGGTTCTGCGGCGCATGGAGCTATAACGGCTTCCATGAAGACGGCATTCGCAGCGGGCTGGATGTGGTGGCCGGCATGGAACAGGCGGGATTGCTATGAACAGCGCCCTGTACAGCGGCCACGTGCGTCACCGGCGTTTCACCCCGGTGGATCATCAGTTCAGCTACCGCATTTTTATGCCGCTCATTGACCTTGATGAGCTGCCACTGCTTCGCAGCGTCGGCATCCGACCCGGCAAGTTTTCCTGGGCCTCTTTTTGCCAGGAGGATTATCTTGGCGGCGGCGACATTAAGCAGCGGGCGCAAACGCGGATTGCCGAACTGACCGGCGAGCAGCTCAACGGCCGGGTGATGTTACTGACCCAGTTGCGCTATCTCGGCAGCGCGTTTAACCCGGTAAATTTTTACTACCTCTACGATGACGCCGACAGCCTGCGCTGGATGCTGGCCGAAGTGCGCAATACGCCGTGGAACGAACGCCATACCTATGCAGTGAAGCCAGACGGCAGCGAAACCACGCAGAAAGCGTTTCACGTTTCGCCGTTTAACCCGATGGATATGGTCTATCACTGGCGGCTTTCCGCGCCCGGCAAATCGTTGTCGGTGCACATTGAGAATCACCGGGCCGGTCGCGAATTTGATGCCACGCTGCACCTGCGTCATCAGCCGCTGACCCGCAAGACCTTGCGCCACCATCTGTGGCGGTTTCCGCTGATCACCCTGAGAACCGGACTGGCCATTTACTGGCAGGCCTGGAAGTTGTGGCGCAAAGGCGCGCCGATCTATGACCACCCCAAGTCGGAGAAATAGCGGATGTGTATACCGGAACTGACCCTGACCCGTCGCGGTAAAGCGGGCAAACGTTTGTCCACCTCACGACGGCTGATTTTTTCTCTGTTGCAACATCTGCAAGGGGCGGGTCTGCGTCTGCACGATCCGCACCTCGGCACCCATTTCTTTGGCGACAGCCAGGCGGCGATCCAGGCCGAAGTGGTGGTCCATCACTCCAGCGCTTACCGTCGGGTGTTGTTTGGCGGCAGCATTGCCGCAGCAGAAACCTATATGGACGGTGACTGGGATACGCCGGATTTAACGGCGGTGATCCTGACGCTGGCCACCAATATGCCGGTGCTGGATAAGCTGGAGTCGCGGCTGAGCTGGATGTCGTCGCCGCTGAACAGGATGCGCCATGCGTTTCGCCGCAACAGCGTGAAACAGGCGAAGCGCAATATCGCCGCCCATTATGACCTGGGCAACGATTTCTACACCGCGTTTCTCGACCGGGCGATGCTCTATTCGAGTGCCTGCTACAAGCAGCCGGAGATGACGCTGGAACAGGCGCAGCAGGAAAAAATGCGCCGTCTGTGCGTCAAGCTGGGGCTGGGTCCCAACGATCACCTGCTGGAAATCGGCACCGGTTGGGGCGCGATGGCCGAGTTCGCGGCACGCGAGTATGGCTGCCGGGTGACCACCACCACCATTTCGCAGGAGCAGTACGACTACAGCTGCCAGCGCATTCAGGCGGCGGGGCTGAGCGATCGGGTCACGGTGCTGAAAGAGGATTACCGCAATCTGACCGGTCAGTACGACAAGCTGGTGTCGATCGAAATGATTGAGGCGGTGGGCAAAAACTATATCCCGCTGTTTTTCGAACGCTGTCAGCAGCTGGTAAAACCCGGCGGCCGCATGGCCTTGCAGGCAATCACCATCAGCGAAGAACGCTTCGACAGCTATGCGCGGGGCGTTGATTTCATCCAGCGCTATATTTTCCCCGGCGGTTTTTTACCGTCGGTCAACCTGCTGCAAAAGACCATGAACGAGCTGACGGATTTCGTCAGCCTGGATCTGTTTGAGATGGGGCTGGATTACGCGCGCACGTTGCAGGAGTGGCGTCACCGTTTCGATCACGCCTGGCCGCAGCTGGAAAAAGGCCGTTTTGACGAACACTTCCGCCGCATGTGGCTGTTCTATCTATGCTATTGCGAAGCAGGCTTCCGCGCGAAAACCATCGGCACCGTTCAGCTCACCGCGGAGCGGGCATGAGCACCCTGCGCTTCTGGCTGCTGACGCTCGGGTTTGACCTCTACTGGGCGCTGGCTGTCGGGATGCGCGAGCGCGCGGTTTACGCGTTAGTGGTCATTGCGCTGCTGGCCTGGTGGGCCAGCGATGCCGCCATCCGGCTGCGGGTGTTAGCGGTGGCGCTGGTGGGGTTAGCCATGGGCAGTCTGTGGCTGTGGCTGGATCTGTTCCATTTCGCCGACGCACACTGGGTGCCGCTGTGGATGCTGTCGTTATGGCTGGCCTATGCCTGCTGGTGGCCGCTGTGCCTGCACCGCTACGCCTTAAGCGGACCGTTGCTGGCGGTGCTGGGCGCCGTTGTTGGTCCGTTCACCTATTATCTCGGTGAACGGCTGGGCGGGATGGAACTGACCGCGTCGCCATTAAAGGTCTTTGGCCTGATGGCCATCGGCTGGGCGATTTATCTGCCGCTCACCCGCAGGCTGCTGCAAAGGAGTGAGAGATGAGATCGCTGTTGCTGATGCTGCTGGTACTCTCGCCGCTGGCGCAGGCCACCGACTGGCAGCGCTGGCAGCCGGTGGGGAAAGCCACGCTGACCTGGGGACCGTTTACGGTTTACGATTCGCAGCTGTTTACACCGGCGGGCACGTTTACGCCGCAGCAGTGGCCGTTAGCGCTGGTGATCACCTACCGCCGCGACATCAGCCATCAGGATCTGACTCAGGCCACCGAAGAGCAGTGGCAGGCGCAAAACATTGGCACCCTTAGCCAGCGTCAGGCGTGGATCGCCGCATTAAACCGACTGTGGCCCGACGTCACGGACGGCACCCGACTGGCTTTTCAGGCCAGCCAACAGGGTGGACAGTTTTACTGGCAGGCGCCGGGGATCGCTTCCCCAATCAAACCGCTGGGGCAGCCTTTTGACCCGGCTTTCCGCGACGCCTTCCTGGCCATCTGGCTTTCAGAAAAAACCACCTATCCCGACATTCGTCGGGCACTCACCGGAGGTAGCTGATGTGGAAATCCCTGATGTTAATTGGTGCGCTGCTGCTGACAGGTTGCGGCGCGAAAATAGAAGACTATCAGCAGGCCCAGCCGAAGATAGATATTTTCCAGTGGTTTAACGGCCAGTCCCGCGCCTGGGGCATGGTGCAGGATTACAGCGGTAAGCAGATCCGCCGCTTTGAAGTGACCATCAAGGGCACGGTGGTCGGGCCAACGCTGACCCTCAACGAGCAGTTTGTTTACGATGATGGTGAAAAACAGAACCGCGTCTGGCATATCCGCAAGCTGGAGGATGGCAGCTATGTCGGCACGGCGGGCGATATCATTGGCACCGCCAAGGGCCATGCGGCGGGTAACGCCTTCAACTGGCAATACGCGATGACGGTCAAAACCGATAGCAGCAGCTACAAGTTGAACTTTGATGACTGGATTTATCAGCAGGATGCCACGCATCTGATGAACGTGACGTCGATGAAAAAGCTGGGCGTTGAAGTGGCGCGCGTCACCATTTTCTTCAACAAAGAGCAGCCGGCCGGGCAATAAAATGACAGCAAAGGCTTAACCCGCGAGGGCGAATGGCGTTATACTTCGCCCTCTTTCAGCGGCAGACCACCATGGACACACCGGCATGAACTTGCAAAAAATTGGCGTCATCTTCATCTTCCTGTTAATGGCGCTCGGCGGCATTGGCGGCGTGATGCTGACCGGTTATACCCTGATTATCCGTTCCTGAAGCGTTTTTGCAGGCGCTCAAACAGGCGGTCGGTGACGATAGCCAGCAGCGCCACCAGGCAGGCCCCCTGAATCACATAGGCGGTATTAAACCCGCTGAGTCCAATGATCACCGGCGATCCTAATGTTTTGGCGCCGACGGTTGAGGCAATCGCCGCCGTGCCAATATTGATAATCACCGAGGTGCGGATCCCCGCCACGATCACGCTGGCTGCCAGCGGCAATTCGACCTTACGCAAAATCTGCCACGAACTCATGCCCACGCCTTCCGCAATTTCGCGGGCACTGGCCGGCACCGCGCCAATGCCCGCCAGCGTACCCTGCAGGATCGGCAGCAGGCCATAAAGAAACAGCGCAATAATCGCCGGCTTCTCGCCAAACCCCATGATCGGCACCGCAATCGCCAGCACCGCCACCGGCGGAAAGGTTTGCCCTGCGGCCACCAACGTTTCAATCAGCGAACGAAACTCTTTTCCCGCCGGACGGGTGACAAAAATCCCGGCCCCCATGCCGACGATCACCGCAAACAGGCTGGAAACCGCCACCAGTTCGATATGCGCCAGCGCCAGCTGCAGGAAACTGTCCTGCCGGTACATCGGCCGGTCGAGTTCTGGAAACCAGCTGGCGAACAGCGGCTGGCTGTAAGGCAGCAACACCAACAGCGCGATAAACACCGCGATCAGCCACAGCAACGGATCCCGAGTCCAGCGCATATTATTCCCTCCTCTGCCGCAGCAAATCGGCGAAGTGCAGCACGCCCAGCGGTTTCTGCTGGCGGTCGATCACCGGCAGGCGGTCGGTCTGGCGCGCGATAAACTGCGACAGTGCCTCACGCAGGGTCATCTCTTCCGGGATGGCCTCCTCTTCCAGCCATTCACCGCGCCGCGCCGCCGCGCCAACGTTGCCCAGCGACAGCAGGCGGATACCCAGCTCGCTGCGCCCGAAGAAATCCCGCACAAAGTCGTTGGCGGGCTGGGTCAGCAATTCGACCGGCGTGCCCTGCTGGATCACCTTGCCGCCGTCCATCAACACCAGTCGGTCGGCCAGCGCCAGCGCTTCGTCAATATCGTGGGTCACCAGCACAATGGTGCGGCCAGAAATCTGGTGAATACGGGCGATTTCCTGCTGTAACGCGCCGCGCGTAACCGGATCCAGCGCGCCAAACGGCTCATCCATCAGCAGCACTTCGGGATCGGCCGCCAGCGCGCGGGCCACGCCAACGCGTTGCTGCTGACCGCCGGAAAGCTGGTGCGGAAAACGGTGGCGAAACTGCTCGTCGAGATTGAGCAACGCCAGCAATTCGGTGACGCGCTCGGCAATCCGCTGCTTTGACCAGTTCAGCAGCGCCGGCACGGTGGCGATATTCTTTTCCACCGTCCAGTGCGGGAACAGGCCAATGGACTGGATGGCATAGCCCATCCGGCGGCGCAGGATCTGCGGATTGAAGCTGCGGATCTCCTCACCGGCAAATTCAATGGTGCCCCGATCGTGTTCGATCAGCCGGTTGATCATCTTTAGCGTGGTGGACTTGCCGGAGCCGGACGTGCCGATCAGCACGGTAAATTCGCCTTTGGCGATATTCAGGGTTAACTCGCTGACCGCCGCTTTTCCGGCAAAGTATTTGCTGACCTGGTTAAAGTGGATCATTGGCGCTTCGCCTCAATAACGGAAAGAACAAATTTGAACAGGGCATCGATAACCACGGCCATAGCGATCACCGGGATCACCCCCAGCAGCACCAGTTCCAGCGCGCTGCTGAGCAGGCCCTGGAAGATGATCGCCCCGAATCCCCCGGCGCCAATCAGTGCGGCGATCACCGCCATGCCGACGGTCTGTACCGCAATCACCCGCAGGCCGGTCAGCAGCACCGGCAGCGCCAGCGGCACTTCCGCCTGCCAGAAAATCTGACTGCGGGTCATGCCCATCCCTTCTGCGGTTTCAATCACCTCTTTCGGCACCTGCTGCAACCCGGCGACCACGCTGCGCACCAGCGGTAACAGTGCATACAGCACCAGGGCGATCAGCGCGGGCGCCATGCCAATCCCGCTGATCCCCAGTTCGGATAACCAGGGAAAGGCGCGGGCCAGTCCGGCTAACGGCGCAATCAGCAGGCCGAACAACGCCACGGAAGGCACGGTCTGGATCACATTCAGCACGGCAAACACCGGTGACTGCACCGCCGCTTTTTTGGCGCACCACCAGCCGAGCGGAATGCCGATGGCCAGCGTCGGGATCAGGGTGCCGACCAGCAGCAGCAGATGGCGCGAGAAAGCCTGATCGAACACTTCCCGACGGTTGGCGTACTCCTTCAACAGCGCCATCTGATCCAGCTGACCGTTCAGTAAAAAAACGATGACCGGTAGCCAGATTTGACCATTCAACAGCAGCCGCCAGAAGACCTGCGGCGTCAGGCGGGAAATCGTATCCGCCGCAATAAGCAGACAGAGCCCGCCGCTCAGCCAGAAGCCGCTGCCCCACGAGGTTCTGGCCAGTGGACTGCCCTGCTGGGAAAGTGACGTCGCCTGATGGCCGCTAAAGGCGATCAGGGCGATAAACAGCCCTTCGCTCAGCAGCAACGTCAGTACCAGATGTCGACGGGAAACCGGCAGGAAAGCCAGCAGCAGCAACAGAATGACCGGCACAGGCAGCAGCCATTGCACGCCCTGCAACAGCTGATGCAGCGGCAATGGCTGGCCGGAAACCAGCCGGTTAGGGGCGTAATTCAGAAAGGGCAAGCTGGCTGCGGCAACGGCCAGCAGCACAGCCAGCGTCAGCAAAACCCGATTATGAAGTTGGAGGCGCAAAATTTTCCCACTACCTTGCGGGCCGGTGCGTCCGGCCCGGGCTCACCCTACAACAGTTTTTTCTGCTGCAAATAGTCCGCCGCCACCGTTTTCGCATCCTGCCCTTCTACGGCAATTTTTGCGTTCAGTTCCTGCAGCGTTTTCTCGTCCAGCGAGGCAAAGACCGGTTTCAGCCAGTCGCCAATCTGCGGATAGGCTTTCAGCACCGCATCGCGGATCACCGGCGTTGGCGCATAGATTGGCTGCACCCCTTTTGGAACGCTCAGAGTTTGCAGTCCCAGCGCCGCGACCGGACCGTCGGTGCCATAAGCCATCGCCGCATTCACGCCGGAGGTCTGCTGCGCCGCCGCCTTGATGGTCACCGCAGTATCACCGCCGGCCAGAGACAGCAGCTGATCCTGTTTCAGGGTGAAGCCATAGGCTTTCTGGAACGCCGGTAACGCATCAGCGCGTTCGATAAACTCGGCCGACGCCGCCAGTTTGAACTCACCGCCCTTCTTCAGGTAGGCGCTGAGATCGTCGAGGGATTTCAGCTTATTCTTGTCAGCCAGATCGCTGCGTACCGCAATCGTCCAGGTGTTATTTGCCGGCGCCGGCGTCAGCCAGGTCAGTTTGTTTTTCTCTTGATCCAGCGTCTTCACCTTCTCGTAGCCTGCTTTGGCATTTTTCCATGCAGGATCCTTTTCATCATTGAAGAAGAAGGCACCGTTGCCGGTGTACTCAGGATAGATGTCCAGTTCGCCGGCGGTGATCGCGCCTCTGACCACCTGGGTGGTGCCAAGCTGCACCTTATTGACCGTTTTCACCCCGTGCTTATCCAGCACCTGCAGGATGATATTGCCCAGTAACGATCCTTCGGTATCAATTTTCGAACCGACTTTGACCGGGTCTGCCGCCTGCGCGGTTGCGGTCAGAGCCAGTAATCCGGCCAGTGCCAGTAAGGCTGTACGCCCTGTTCTTTGCGACATTTTCTGTTCCTTTCCTTAAGGTTAGTAACAAGCGTAGCCTAATAAATCAGCAGAGAAAGCCAGACGGCTAAAAACCCCGAGCCGCCTCTCAGAGAGAGAACCCTTTCGCTCACCCTTTTTCAACGGGCATTTTGTTGTAACTTATAACCAGCAGGAATTTATCTCTGTCATCCCCGGGAGTATTCTCTGGGCTTATTCTTAAAATAAAAGACCTTAACATCATGACTGACTTAGCATCTTCGGCGCATGTCGCCATTGCAGGGAGTGCGCCGACGGGGGAAGCCTTCACTATCCGCCGCGCCGCTGACGTATCACATCTGGTCAACACCAGTACCCAGGCCCGCAGTAACGCCCGTATCGTGATCGGCATTGCGCTGGGCGGGGTGTTTCTCGACGCTTACGACCTCGGCGCACTGGCCTTTGGCATGAAGGATGTCACCAAAGAATTTGGTCTGTCGCCAACCGGCGCGGGCATGGTGGCGTCGGCGATTGCATTTGGGGCCATTGTCGGCGCGCTGCTCGGCGGCTATCTGACCGATAAAATTGGCCGCTATCGGGTGTTTATGGCCGATATGTTTTTCTTCGTGTTTGCCGCGCTGGCCTGTGCCTTCGCACCGAATGAGTATGTACTCACCGCCGCACGTTTTGTGATGGGGTTAGGGGTCGGGATTGATTTGCCGGTGGCGATGGCGTTCCTCGCCGAGTTTTCCAAGCTGAAGGGGCGCGGCAACAAAGCCGCCAGTATCGCGATGTGGTGCCCCACCTGGTACGCGGCGATTTCGATTTCCTATCTGCTGGTGCTGTTCTTCTATTCCGTGCTGCCAGAAGCCCATTCCGGCTTGCTGTGGCGCATCATTCTGGGCTTCGGCGCGGTACCGGCGATTCTGATTATCTGCATCCGCAGCCGCTATATGAGCGAATCACCGGTGTGGGCAGCCAATCAGGGGGATTTAAAGGGTGCGGCGGCGATCCTGCGCAGCTCTTACGGCATCAATGCCCATGTGGCGGAAGACGCGGACCTGACGCCGGCCAAAGCCACCCGCAAGGCCAGCTGGCGCAACTATGGTGAACTGCTGAAAGGGGTTTACCTGCGTCGTACCATTCTGGCGACCGTGACGGCGATTGCCTCCGCCTTTGCTTATAACGCCGTGGCCTTTGGCCTGCCGGTGATCCTCTCCAGCTTCCTTGCCCAGTCGATGCTGACCACCATTCTGGTGTCGCTGGCGTTAAATCTGCTGTTTGCCTTTGTTGGCGGCATCCTGGCGGTGCGGCTGGTGCCCAGATTTGGCGCGTGGAAGATGACCACCCTTGGCTACAGTTTTCAGTTTGCCGCATTGATTGGCCTGGCGCTGGTTGGCCGTCCCGCCGACGGTGCGGAAGCGGCGGTGTCGATCGGCATGCTGGCGCTGTTCCTGTTGGGTCAGGGATTTGGTCCGGGTTCCCATACCATGACCTTTGCCTCGCTCAGCTATCCCACCTCGTTACGCGGCGTGGGCGTCGGCTTCAATCAGACCCTGATGCGCGCCAGCTCTACCGCCTCGCTGTTCCTGTTCCCGCTGCTGTCGGCGGCATTCAGTACCAATGTGTTCTGGATTATTGCGCTGGCGCCGCTGGCCGGGCTGATCGCCCTGCTGGCGATTCGCTGGGAACCGTCAGGTTACGATGGGGATGCGGAGGATTTTGCGCAGTAAGCGCGAGGATAACTGCCGATGCGGGCTGAGGTTCAGCCCGCAAGCTGTTGCGCGGTGAACTGCTTAAACGCCGGGGGAATGCGGGCAAAGGTGTGCAGGAACCACGGCGTAAAGCGTTCCGGGTAGCGTTGCATCTCCTGCTCGATTTCATTCAGTGAAGCATAGCGCCAGCCTCCCGCTTCTTCCGGGTTGGGCTGCGGCGGCTCATCGCTAAAGGCAAAAAAGACGTGGCCGTATTCGTGTTCGGTTAAGCCGTTGCCCATTGGCAGGTTGTAGCTTAGCTCGAACGCCGGATCCAGCGACAGACGCATGCCCATCTCTTCACGCAGACGGCGCTCTGCGGCATGTTGCGTTGATTCCTGGGGGAACGGGTGACCGCAGGTGGTGTTACTCCACAAGCCACCGCAATGATATTTACCCGTGGCGCGCTGCTGCAGCAACAGTTGGTGGCGGGAGTTGAACACGTAAACGGTTACCGCGCGATGCAGTAAACCTTTCTGATGAACCTCCAGCTTTTCCATCCTGCCGATGGGACGATCGTGACGATCAACCAGGATAACTTCGATTGCAGACATGCGCCCTCCTTAGGACTAATCTCACACATTGTGGCACAGCTTAGGGCGTTTCGGCTGCATGAAATCGTGCGAAATTATGACAGGGCAGCATAAAGCTGCCCTGTTGGCGGCGGGACGGAGGATTATAACTTGAAGCTGCTGACCACTAATTCCAGCTGAACGCTTTGCTCTTCCATCGCCTGGGCGGCGGCGGAAACCTGCTCAACCAGCGAGGCGTTCTGCTGGGTAGTGCTGTCCAGTTGGGTGATGGCGGTGTTCACCTGGTCAATGCCCATACTCTGCTCGCGGCTGGCAGACATGATTTCTGACATTAAGGTGGTGACGCTGCTGACACCGTTCATCAGCTCATCCATGGTGCTGCCGGCTTCCTGCACCAGCTGACTTCCCTGATCGATATTCGCCACCGATTCTTCAATCAGTTTCTTAATCTCACGGGCAGAGTTCGCTGAACGCTGGGCCAGATTACGCACTTCTGAGGCGACGACCGCAAATCCACGGCCCTGCTCACCGGCACGCGCCGCTTCGACCGCCGCGTTCAGTGCCAGAATGTTGGTCTGGAAAGCAATGCTGTCGATCACGCTGATGATATCGACCACCTTACGGGAAGAGGTGTTGATCTCGCCCATGGTGACCACCACCTGTTTCACCACGTTGGAACCGCGCGCGGCAACACGAGACGCATCGCCCGCCAGCTGGTTAGCATGGGTGGCGTTATCGGCGTTCTGACGCACGGTGCCGGTTAACTCTTCCATCGAAGCCGCCGTCTGCACTATAGAGCTGGACTGCTCTTCCGTCCTGGCGGACAGATCGAGGTTGCCGCTGGCAATCTCTTTCGACGCCGAGGTGATCGCCATCGCGCTCTCACCCACCTGCCGGATCAGCCCCTGCAGGTATTCAATAAAGTTGTTGAAGCTCTGGGCAACCGCATTGAATTCCGGGCTGCTGCTGTTTGGCAGGCGCTGCGTCAAATCCGCGCCGCCGGTCGACAGCGCCAGAATGTTGTCATTCAGGCCGGACAGACGTTTCATCATGGTACGGATAAAGCCCAGTAGCACCAGCAACAGCAGGATCGCTAACGGGATTTGCACCAGGCCCAGACGGGTCATGATCGAGTTGGTCTGTTTGGACAGTAACGCCGTCGGGACGTCGCTGGCGATAAACCACGGGCTGCCGCTGATCTGCTGCACAAACAGCGTATGGTTGCCGTCTTCACCGTCATAGGTGCTCTGCGACGCTTCGCTGCCGGCCGATGCCAGCGCGGTGCGCAGAGATGCCGCCATTGGCGTGGTCAGCTCACTGAGGTTACGCAGTTTTGGCGTGCTGTCGATCAGGCTGGCATCGCCAACGACCTTGCCGTCAGCTTCGACAATCAGCACCTGGCCCTGCACCGCATCGCCCATCTCTTTCGCCAGATGGTTGAAGAAGCCCAGCGTCACGTCGATGGTGGCAACGCCCCAGGCTGCGCCGCTGCGATAGATGCCCATCGCGCAGTTGGTACGGGGTTGAGGACTGGCCGCATCCTGATAGGCTTTCGCCCAGGCACACTGGCCTTTGGCCGCCGCCAGGCCGTCTTTATACCACGACTGCTCATAGTAATTTGGCGCTTCGGCGGAGTTCCAGAAGGTGTTGACCTGCAGGGTGTTGCTGCTGTCACGGGCAAAAAACGTACTGAACTTATCTTTCGCCGCATCACGCATTTTTGGCAGTGGCCAGATGCCGCCGCCAAACACGTTAACGTCCTGATACTGGTTCACTAACGCCGGTAACACGGTGTCGATAGCCGCGCTGTCGAGCACCGCAGCGGATTCCGTGATGCTGCGCTGTTGCGCCTGGATACGGTTCATCATCTCAGTAATGCGTGCACCGATCGTTTCCACTTCATAACGCACCAGACGACTCTCATTGGTCGTGAGCTGGGGCGCAACAAACATTTTAATCACCACTACCGTGATCAACAGCAGTAACGCAAAAAAGCCGACGATCAGGAGGGTAAATCTGGCCTGGGTTGTTTTCAACATGACGAGCCCCACTCAACTCAATCAGGCACAATTGCCTGATCGGGTTAACGGCCGCTGACAGGGAAACTTGATGTGACATCGGTCTCATTTCAGACAAATGTTTTGCTGACGCGCTCCGGTTGGATCGCCTGACAGAATTTAATTCTGTGAATCAACCACCTGCGGGCGGGGGCGGAAAACGTGGTTACAGCCTTCCTGACGCAATCTTTCCACCAGCTGGTTGCCGCCGCTTTCTTCCGCTTCGGCCAGTTCACGTTCAGCGGTGGTGACCGGCGTGGTCCACAGCAGGTTGACCTTCTCGCCGTCGCGTTTCGGCAATTTGAACTGCCCTGCTTCGCCGCTCAGTTCACCTGAGATCAGGAAGCCTTCAAAGCCGACCGGTGCCACCGACGATTCCAGCGTATGGCCTTCGCCCAACCAGCTGAGACGCGCCCAGGGGAAATGCGCGAAGCTGGCCAGTGCGCTGGCCATCTGTACCGCGTTTTCTTCGGTCATGACCTCAGCATCGATGGCCATCGCCAGCTCAACGCGCCGGTGTTGCCCGGCCAGATCCTCAAACAGAAAATCGACCCACGGCATCGGGCGGATGCTCATCCCCAGGGTCAGGAAATACCAGCTGCCCTGATGATAATGTTGTGAGATCGCCATCGGCGGCCAGTTTCCCTGGTCGATGGAGTAATACTTGAGGGATTCCCCGTACTGCGCTTCGTAGCAGGCGATCATTTCGCGCTGCATCGGGTCCCACAGATGACCGTCATGCCAGTCACGCCAGAAATGGCGGTGCTTTTCAGCCTGAGCGTAGTAATCGTTGGTGGAGGCCGAACCTAACGGCGCGGTCAGCCGGTTCTCTTTTATGCAGCCGGCAGAGAAGCTAACCTGCTTGTTTTGATAGAGGCTCCAGCCAGGGATCACCGCCAGTAATTGCCCCTGATACCACAGCGCCGCGCCGTCATCGGCCGGTTCCCAGATAATCTGTAACCCGGCAGGATCGAGCATCGGTTCGGCCTGCAAGGTGCGGCAGTATTCAGCGCTAAGTAACGGCGGGATCCCCTGCTCCATCGACGCGAGGTCTTCGCTGGCAGGGGCAGGCAACAGGTTGCGCAACCAGCAGCCGCGCACCGCAAACTGGCTGCGGAACCCTTCGGCAGGCCATAGATAGAAATAGGCGGTACGCTCATCCTGTTCAACCCTGGCGATCAGCGTTTGTTGCTGATTGTGGACTTCAGCAATCCGGTACGACTGTGTCATAAAGCCTCGACAATGGATGTAGGGGGATCCTTTTCCCGGAGAATAGGGCAGGATGTCCCGATGTGCCACGTCGGAGCAAGGGTAAAAGTCTCAAAAATGCGCGTCAGGCGGGTTTTCTGGCGCTAAACCTCCCTGCCCATCCGCTGCATCGCGCGTTGATAGGCACCCCGACGGATGGACCAGCGCAGGGCTTTTGCCAGCAGGTTGATGCGCAGGCGGATCAGGCGGCGGCGCAGCGGGGAAAAGCGAAAGCCGAACTGCTGCTGCGCCCATTCTGGCAGCAGCTCAATGCCGGCCATCAGCATTGCCTTCATCGCCGGACGTGCCTGCCAGCTCGGTGCCGGCGCATTCATCAGTATCGACAATACTTCGCGGGTGCGCTCGTCGCAGCGCAGCTGTGGCTGCATCGCCAGCAGATAGGCCTCCACGTCCTCAACCGATTTCGGCACCTGCTCAGCGCCCAGCGCTTCGGCGACCACGGCGGCTTCGGCGTAATAGCGGTCCTGCTCGGCCAGACTGAGCTGCGGGTTTTTATAACGTACGTGCGAGGCCAGGAAACGGCTGGTTTCGGCCACATGCACCCAGGTCAGTAAACGGGGATCGCTGGCGGCGTATTCAACACCCTGCGCATCGACGCCGGTAACCTGCAAATGGATGCGCCTGACCCGCTCAATCAGCGTCTGGGCATCCACCGTGTTACCAAAGGTGGTGACGGCGATAAACTGGCTGGTCCGCCGCAGTCTTCCCATCATATCCGAACGGAAAGTCGAGTGATCCCACACGCCGGCCAGCGCCAGCGGATGCAGCATCTGCATCAGCAGCGCCGATATGCCGCCGCACAGCATGGAGGAAAAATCACCGTGTACCCGCCAGATCACGCTGTCAGGGCCATATAAGCCCGGATCGCCCGCAGGCGTTGAGAGGTCGAATTCGTTCATTGCCAGCCCATTTAATCGAAAGACCTGTTGCTGAATTCTGTCGCGAAACGAAGGCATAAGGGTGCTAGATTCCTGTTAAATAAACAAAGGGACGAATAAATTCGTCCCTCAGAGTGTGGCATTAACCGGCGTAACGCTTTTATCCGGTTTATGCGCTCAGGATGTGCGAACCGTTACAGGTAGGTGAATTCCGCATCGGTGGTGCGGGCAGAATCCAGCCCGATCATCACATTGAATTTACCCGGTTCAGCCACCTGTTGCATCTTCGCGTTCCAGAACTTCAGCGCGTTAACATCAATCGGGAAGGTCACCGTCTGCGACTCACCCGCTTTCAGCATGATGCGCTTAAAGCCCTTCAGCTCTTTCACCGGGCGGCTGATGCTCGCCATCTCGTCATGCAGGTACATCTGCACCACGGTGGCACCATCACGATCGCCGGTATTGGTCACCGTCACGCTGGCATTCACCGTGCCGTTACGTGGCATGGTGGCAGAGGACATTTTCACTGGCGACAGCGTAAAGGTGGTGTAGCTCAGACCATAACCAAACGGGAACAGTGGACCGTTAGCCGCATCGTAATAATGCGAGGTGTACTTGTTCGGTCTGGTGAAGTCATACGGACGACCGGTGTTCAGGTGATTGTAGTAAATCGGGATCTGACCAACCGAGCGCGGGAAGGACATCGGCAGTTTGCCCGACGGGTTGTAATCACCAAACAGCACATCGGCAATGGCGTTACCGCCTTCGGTGCCGCTGAACCAGCTTTCCAGCAGCGCATCCGCCTGCATATTCTCTTTCACCATCGCCAGCGGACGACCATTCATCATCACCAGCACCAGCGGTTTGCCGGTGGCTTTTAACGCATCAATCAGCGTCAGCTGGCTTGGCGGAATGGTGATATCGCTGCGGCTGGATGCCTCATGCGCCATCCCCTGCGACTCGCCCACGACCGCCACGATCACGTCCGCTTTTTTCGCGGTGGCCACCGCTTCATCCAGCATCTGCTTCGGCGTGCGCGGATCGACGATCACCGAGCCTTTCTCATACTGGTTGAGGAAGTCCTGAATCGCTTTGTTGTCGGTAATATTGGCGCCTTTGGCATACAGCACCGTCGCCTTATCGCCGAGGGCATTTTTCACCCCCTGCAATACGCTGACCGACTGATTAGCCTTACCGGCGGCAGACCAGCTGCCCATAATGTCACGCTGGCTGTCGGCCAGTGGCCCAATCAGCGCCACGGTGCCGGATTTCTTCAGCGGCAAGGTTTCCAGACGGTTCTTCAACAGCACTATGCTTTTACGCGCCACATCGCGCGCGTCGGCACGGTGCAGGCGGCTTTCCGCATTGGTATCCACCGGGTCGCTCTCTTTCGGGCCCAGGTGGCTGTACGGGTCGTTAAACAGCCCCATATCATATTTCACGTTCAGCACGTGGCGCACGGCATCGTCGATCTCTTTCTCGCTCACCGCGCCATTTTTTACCAGTCCCGGCAAGTACTTGCTGTAGTACTCGTCGCTCATACTCATGTTCACGCCTGACTGAATGGCAATGCGCACCGCATCCTGCGGATCGCTGGCCACGCCGTGCTTCATCAACTCTTTAATCGCGCCGTGATCGCTGATGGTAATGCCTTTAAAGTGCCACTGATCGCGCAGCAGATCTTTCAGCAACCAGCTGTCCGCCGTTGCCGGCACGCCGTTCAGCGAGTTCAGCGCCACCATCACGCCGCCACTGCCGGCATCCAGCGCCGCTTTATAAGGCGGCAGATAATCCTGCGCCAGACGCTGTGGGCTCATATCCACGGTGTTGTAATCACGTCCGCCTTCCACGGCGCCATAGCCCGCAAAATGCTTCACGCTGGTCATCACCGAGTAGCGATCCGCCGGGCTTTTACCCTGCATGGATTCCACCAGCGTGCGGCCCATCGCCGACGTCAGGTAGGTGTCCTCGCCAAAGCCTTCGGATACCCGGCCCCAACGCGGTTCGCGGGTGACGTCCACCATCGGTGCCCAGGTCATATTCAGACCATCATCTGCCGCTTCATAGGCTGAAACGCGGCCGACGTTTGCCACCGCATCCAGATCCCAGGTGGCCGCAAGCCCTAACGGGATCGGGAAAACGGTACGCTGACCGTGCACCACGTCATAGGCGAAAAACAGTGGGATTTTCAGGCGGCTAAGCTGCATCACCTGATCCTGCATCGCGCGGATATTGTCACGGGTGACGGTATTAAAGATCGCCCCAACCTGCTCATGTTTGATCATCTCGCGGATGGCTTCTTTCGGGTTGTCCGGCCCGACGCTGATCAATCTCAGCTGCCCTATTTTTTCATCCAGGGTCATTTTCTTCAGCAAATTCGTCACGAACGCATCACGGGCTTCAGGGGTGAGCGGATGTGGGCCAAACAGGTCTTCAGCAAAAGCCGGCTGCAAGGTTAAGGCGGCAGCGAGGCTGACAGAGCAAATCCATTTCATCAGGTTGGTTTCTCTCAAATAACTGCGGAGCAAAAAGAGTCTGGGTGACAAAGTCGTAAGATGGGCAGTGTGCCATAACTTCAGGATAGCAGGTAGTTTTCAACGTACTGGCGCGATCCGCGTCTGATTTTTGCTGCCGCCGACCGCAGCGGGAGCTGCTAAAGTTAGGGCGTGTCAAATAAAAGGACAAAGGATATGCACAACACTTCCCCGACGGGCAGCCAGAAACTGGTGGCCGACTTGCGCCGCATCGTGGGCCGCAATCATCTTCTTACCGATCCGCAACAAACCGCGCGCTATCGCACCGGCTTTCGCTCTGGTCAGGGTGACGCGCTGGCGGTGATTTTCCCCGGCTCCCTGCTGGAACAATGGCGCATTCTGCAGGCCTGCGTCGCCGCCGATGTCATCGTGCTGATGCAGGCGGCGAATACCGGCCTGACCGAAGGATCGACGCCGAACGGCAACGATTACGATCGCGATATCGTGATTATCAGCACCCTGCGGATGGATAAAATTCAGCTGCTGGATCAGGGCAAACAGGTGCTGGCTTTTCCGGGCAGCACGCTGTATCAGCTGGAAAAGGTGCTGAAACCGCTGGGACGCGAGCCGCACTCGGTGATTGGATCGTCCTGCATCGGCGCGTCCGTGCTCGGTGGCGTGTGCAATAACTCCGGCGGTTCGCTGATTAAACGCGGGCCCGCCTACAGCGAGATGGCGCTGTATGCGCAGGTGGATGCGCAGGGAAAACTGACGCTGGTCAACCATTTAGGGATGGATTTGGGCACCACGCCGGAACAGATCCTCAGCCGGCTGGACGACGAAACCTGGCAGCCCGAGGCGGTGAAATACGACCAGCGGCTGGCGTCCGACAACGATTATGCCGACCGCGTGCGCGACGTCGAGGCGGACACCCCTTCACGCTTTAATGCCGACGCCCGCCGATTATTTGAAGCGTCCGGCTGTGCGGGCAAGCTGGCGGTGTTTGCCGTGCGGCTGGATACCTTTGTCAGCGAGAAGCAACAGCAGGTGTTTTATCTCGGCACCAACGATCCCGACGTGCTGGACGAACTGCGCCGCCATATGCTGCAACACTTCAGCCATCTTCCGGTGGCGGCAGAGTATATGCACCGCGATATTTTCGATATCGCCGAGGTCTACGGCAAAGATACCTTTGTGATGATCGACAAGCTCGGCACCGATAAGATGCCGCTGTTCTTTACCCTGAAAGGCCGCACCGACGCCTTGCTAAAGCCTGTTTCGTTCCTGAAACCGAACTTCAGCGATCGGCTGCTGCAAAAAATCAGCAAGGCGCTACCGTCACATCTGCCCAAACGGATGAAAGCCTACCGCGATCGCTTTGAACACCATCTGATGATTAAGATGTCGGGCGACGGGATTGCCGAAGCGCGGGACTATCTGACGGCGTATTTCGCCCAGGCGGACGGCGAGTTCTTTGAATGTACGCCGGATGAAGGCAGCAAAGCCTTCCTGCATCGCTTTGCCGCAGCGGGTGCGGCCGTGCGCTATCACGCGGTGCATCACGATGAAGTGGAGGATATTCTGGCGCTGGATATCGCGCTGCGCCGTAACGATCGCGACTGGTTTGAACGCTTACCGGCAGAATTCGATGATGCGCTGGTGCACCGTCTCTATTACGGCCACTTCTTCTGCCATGTTTTCCATCAGGATTACATTGTCAAAAAAGGGGTCGATGTCCACGCGCTGAAGGAGAAGATGTTGGCGATGCTGGCCGATCGCGGCGCAGAATACCCGGCTGAACATAACGTCGGGCATTTGTATGCCGCCAAACCGCAGCTGAAGGCGTTCTATCAGCAGTTGGATCCGACCAACAGCTTTAACCCAGGGATTGGGAAAACCACTAAAGCGAAATACTGGGGAGAATGTGGATGCGGTGCGCCGTCGGCTGTTCACAGCGGCGCACCGGACGAGGTTACTCCTCAGGATCCTTAACCATCAGCGTGCCGTTACGTTGCTCGACAATCATGGTTTGCGGCGTGGATAACACCACGCCCTCTTTGCGCAGTCGGGTCAGGATGTCGAACAGCAGATCGCTCTTCGCGCCGGACACCTGACGCGGGCTGGCGACGTTACCGGTGACTGACAGCACGATGCCCGCCGACGTCAGATCCTTGAACGAGACGGACGGTTCCGGATTTTCCAGAATACGTTCGTTTTCGTTATACACTTCCAGCAACAGATCGCGCACCTGCTCAGGATTGATATCCAGCGGGAAGGTCAGCGTAATGGTCGCCACCCCCTGCGCATTGCCCATGGTGGCGTTACGCACGTTCTGCGAGATCAGCTGCGAATTCGGCACAATCACCGTCGATTTATCGCTTAGCTGGATTTCGGTGGCACGCACGTTAATACGGCGAATATCCCCTTCAATGCCGCTGATACTGACCAGATCGCCAACCTTCACCGGACGTTCGGTTAACAGGATCAGACCGGAGATAAAGTTCTTCACAATCTCCTGCAAGCCAAAACCGATACCGACCGACAAGGCGCTGACGATCCAGGCCAGCTTGTTCCATTGCAGCCCCATAATCGACAGGGCCAGCAGGAACACCATCACGTAACCGAGGTTGCTGAACAGCGTAATCAGCGAGACGCGCATGCCCGCGTCCATGGTGGTTTTCGGCAGGAAATCGGTATCCAGCCAGCGCTTAACCGACCGCAGCACGTAAATGCCGACCACCAGGGTGATCAACGCATTCAGCACGTGGGCCGGAACGATGTTCAGCGTTTCCAGGCCTTTGCCGCCCCAGAATTCGATCGCCTTCTGCACCAGTTCAATCGGCGTTGAGCTACCGAACGTGCCGTTCAACACCGCCATAGCAGCGGCCAGCACCAGAATCGTTTTACCGAGTCCGGCCAGCAGCGCAGCAACCTGCGCCAGATGACGTTCATCGATGTTCAGCGAGCGCTGGATACTTTTGCCGGAAGCGTTATTGGTGGAGAACAGGCTTTCACAGCCGTCGGCCATCAGCTGGCTGAGAATATAGAACGAGCCGAAGACGATGCCCATCCAGATCAGTTCATAGCTCAGGAAGCGCGCCAGGGTGACGTAACCAATCACCAGCGTCACCATGATCGAAATACCGAACAGGGTGATCGCCATCTGGATCAGCCCGACCAGCGTCGACTTGGCTTCCGGCTGCTGGCCGGCCAGCAACATTTTGCGGCGAACGCGGTTGGTGCGGAAGCTGATCGATAAGGCGGTAAAGCCGATCAGCAGCGCGGTTAAGCCGTTGGCGAAAATGGTGGTGCCAACGCTGGTGTTGGCGCTGCTGTTGAGGATTTCTACCGTCTGGAAAACAAACACCAGACCGGCGGTCAGCGGCGGGAACGGTTTTAACGCGGTGGCCACTTCATTCGAGATATTCGGCAGTCGCCACGACGGACGGCGCGTGGAGAGGAACGCCCTGCCCAGCCCGGCAATCAGGCCGCACAGAATACTCAGGCCAACCAGCTTGTCGGCGAAATCACGCACGTCATCCACCACGTTATCGTGACGGGTAAAGGCGAGATCGAGGAAATTAAACGCCAGCACCACTGCGGCGAGCGTGGTTAACGCGGTTGCCGCCGCGAGGAAGCTGCGACGCAGGCGGCCTTCCGGCAGCAAATGAATGCCAACCCAGGCCAGAAACTCTTCCAGATAGCGACGGCCTAAGGTGGCCACCAGCACGGACATCACCACCCACAATACGGTGCCGACACGCCAGCCGGGTTCCCAGGAAAGCACGGCGGTATCTTTCAGTTCATCAACAAAGTCGCTGACCTTATCGCCGTCATCGCTCTGGGTATTGAACAACGGAGACCAGAAACGCGGGCCAAAAATACTGCCGGCGTTCAGTGCCAGCTGGGTTTTCAGCGCATCGCGGCGCAGGTTAACGATTTGCGCAGAGAGGTTAATGGCACCGCTTTTGATCGCTTCAGCCTGCTTAACCTGGTCATCCATTTTGCTTTTCTGGCTTTCCAGATTTTTGCGCTTGCTGGTGACTTCCGCAGTTTCTTTTACCCCGCTTTCCGGCTTGGGTGCCGGGCCCAGGACGCCTAACTGCGCCTGCAGCTGGGCGCGCTGAGGAATAATGCCCTGCATCAGAGTATCGGCGTCGCCGGAGAGTTCCAGCGCCATATCGTTCAGCGCACTGAGTTTGCTGTCGTTGCTCTCGCCAGAAACCTGCTGCTTAATTTTATCCAGCACCTTCTGCATTTTTGGCAGCTCAACCGCGGCGTTGACCTTCACAGGCGCATCGCTGGTTTGTTGAGTGGTGTCATCGGCAGCCTGTGCCATCACCGGGGAGAGGGTGACCAGACTTAAAAGGAGGATGCGAAAATAGATTAACAACGTAGACATGAAAATTTCCAGGTATCAGATATGGCCGGGCAATCCAGCAGCCTGCGTGCAAGTCTATGCTTTTGCCCGGCCCGACACTATAGGATTCACTAACGAAAACGTTACTCGACGATCTCGGTATTGCTGCCGGTACTGGCCATCTCCGCCGCCTTCTGCTTTTTATAGCTCAGCGCGGACGCGGGCACCGGTGAAATCTTGCCGGTTTCAATCCAGTCACGCAGACGGTTAGCGTCAGCAAAATGGGTATATTTGCCAAAGGCATCCATCACCACCAGCGCCACCGGACGTTGATTGATCACCGTACGCATCACCAGGCAATGCCCCGCTTCATTGGTGAAGCCGGTTTTGGTCAGCTGGATATTCCAGTCCTGACGGTACACCAGGTGGTTAGTGTTGCGGAACGGCAAGGTGTAGTTCGGGCTCTTAAACACCGCCATGTCTTCATGGGTGGTGCTGAGCTGGCCAATCAGCGGGTAGCGTTTGGTGGCGATCAGCAGTTTGGTCAGATCGCGCGCTGTCGAAACGTTTTCAATCGACAGGCCGGTGGGCTCCACGTAATGCGTATGGGTCATGCCCAGCGACTGTGCCTTGGCGTTCATCGCCCGGATAAAGGCGTCGTAGCCGCCAGGATAATGGTGGGCCAGGCTGGCTGCGGCACGGTTTTCAGAGGACATCAGCGCCAGCAGCATCATGTTTTTGCGGCTGATTTCACTGTTCAGGCGCACGCGGGAATAGACGCCGCGCATCTCTGGCGTATGGCTGATATCCACGTTCAGCATCTCATCCATCGGCAGATGGGCATCCAGCGTCACCATGACCGTCATCAGCTTGGTGATGGAGGCCATTGGGCGTACCAGATCGGGATGGCTGGCGAAGATCACTTTGTTGGTATTGAGATCGACAATCATCGCACTGCCAGACGCAATCTGCGGCTGTACGATCGGGGCAACATCAGCCAGTTTACTGCTGGCGACGGCCTGGCCCAGCGGGAGCTGAGCGGAGAAAACTAAAGCCAAACTCAGAAGAGACAAGCGAATTTTTGCAGGCATCTTATAAAAACTTAACCGGGAAGTGATTCAGGTGCGGAAAAACCGCACGCCGCCGCCGCGAAAAGCAGGCCACACGGGGGCTGGCAAGCGCATCATACGCTGGCCGCTAAGTATTTTCCTAGTGGATATTCGTTTCTGATGATGAATGAGACGCCGCCGGGATCCCGGCGGCGAAAAGCGTTAGAAAAGCTGATATCCATAGCCCCAAAGCACCACGGTCAGGGCCAGTAAAACCTCAAGAACCAACACCCCAATTGCCAGCGTCGATCCGGAAAAACGCATGCTCTCTTCTTTGTCGATGTTCAGGAACAGCGGAATGCCGACGTACAGCAGATAACCGGTGTACACCAGCGCCAGCGTACCGACAAACAGGCACAGCCAGACCAGCGGATAAAGCGCCACTAACCCACTGATAAACAGCGGTGTGGCCACATAGCCGGCAAACACCGTACAACGCTGCAGGCTGGGACGCTGCGGATAATCCCGCGCCATCCAGTGAATCACCCGGCCCATCACCGCCACGCCGCCGAGGATCACCGCATAAAACAGGATCGCCAGGCCGAAGGCGGTCACCATCGATAAGGCGATGGTCTGTCGTGCGCCGAGATCCCAGCCAAGTTGAGTGGTGCCGATAAACGCGCTGATCACCGGGATCAGCGCCAGTAACAGGACGTGGTGAGTGTAATGGTGAGAGACGGTTTCGTTCTCTTGTTTGATGTCACGCATCTCACGGTCGGGATGCGCAAGAAGTCCCCATACATGGTTCATATCTTCACTCCTCTACTCGGAAAGGCCGCAATCTGCGCGGATTGTCTTCAAGTATAAGTGGCCGTGAACTGTTTGTTTTTTCCACAGGGAAACTTTGTGCTAATCACTTCAATTTGCAGTGAAAATAAACCGCCTTCGCAACATCTTTCATCACGGTTTAAGCCAAAGCAGTTAGACTTAGGGGTTTGTTGCGCATCGACCGGAGGAGATCATGCATATGGACGTCAACAGTCTGATATCACAATACGGTTACTGGGCGCTGTTTATCGGCTGTATAGCCGAAGGGGAAACCTTCACCTTGCTCGGCGGTATTGCCGCGCATGAAGGGTTATTACATTACGGCTGGGTGGTGCTGGTGGCGATGGCCGGTGGCATTCTCGGTGACACCGCGCTGTTCTTTATCGGGCGTCACTACGGCGACAGCCTGCTAAAACGCTTTAAGAAACACCAGAAGCAGATCAATAAAGCCAACAAGCTGATCCGTAAACGGCCGGTGCTGTTTGTGATTGGCGTGCGCTTTATGTACGGCCTGCGCATTGTCGGCCCGATCATCATCGGGGCCAGCAAGCTGAAGCCGCAAAAGTTCCTGCTGCTGAACGTGATTGGCGCGGTGCTGTGGGCGGTGATCTTTGTTTCTCTCGGCTATCTCGGTGGCCAGGTGATTGCGCCGTGGCTGCATACCATCGATCGCCATCTGAAGCAGATTTTCTGGGTGGTATTGAGCCTGGCGCTGGTGTGGGGCGTGCGTCTCTATCTGAAGCGGCGCTCAAACAATGAGAAAGACGACGAGGACGAGGATCAGGGTTCTCAGGATGAAAGCAGCAACCGACCGCAACACTAGCGCAGCCGGTTGCCCGGCAGTCAGTCTGATTTCTGCATAAAGAATTGCGGGTTCGCCAGCATGAACCCGCCATCAATCACAAAGGATTGCCCGGTGGTGTAGCTTGACCATTGCGAGCAAAGCCAGGCGACCATACTGGCGATTTCGCGGGTGTCACCCGGACGGCCAGCCGGGATTTCCGGAATAGACACGGTGCGGGCATCGTCATTGGTCATTTGATTCATGGCGGTGGCAATCGCGCCGGGTGCCACCGAGTTAACCAGAATATTGTGTTTGATCAGGCTGAGCGCCATCGATTTGGTTAACCCGCCCAGCGCGTGCTTGGCAGCGGTGTAGGAAATGGATCCGGGCAACGGCGTATGTTCATGCACCGAGGTGATGTTGATAATCCGCCCGCCTTCGCCCTGGGTGACCATATGCCGTGCGGCAATTTGCCCGCAGACAAACGCGCCGTCGACGTCGACCGAAAAGACTTTCCGCCACTCTTCAAAGCTGGTGTCGAGAAAGTCAGATTTGAAATTGGCACCGGCATTGTTCACCAGCACGTCAATCCTGCCCAGTCGGGCGATCAGCGCCTGTAAAGATTTACCCCCTTCTTCGGGATCGCCTAAATCCAGCCGTTCAATTTCGGCTTTTTTACCGCGCTCGCGCACCTGCTTTGCGGTTTCCTGCGCGCCTTTCTCATCCGAACGCCAGGTAATGCCAATATCGAAGCCTTGTTCCGCCAGCATGATGGCGCTGGCCTGGCCAATACCGGAACTTGATGCGGTGACAATAGCGACCTTATTTTGCGGTGTACTCATGGTTCTCTCCTGTAACGGGTTGAAGCCTCAGGCAAGTATAGAAGACGAAATGTCAGCCCGGTTTACATCTGGTTGCGGATGCGCGCCGCCACGGCCCGGGTTCCATGACTATAGTTAACCCTTCTGAAGGACGTTCTTAACGCCGGGGAGCAACATGAGTGACATTAAACGGAAAATTGAAGACCACGGCGTGATCGGTGATCTACGCACCTGCGCATTAATCGCCAACGACGGCACGCTGGATTATTTTTGCTGGCCGGATCTGGACAGCCCGTCGGTCTTCACCGCCCTGCTGGATGGCGATGAAGCCGGCGTTTTCAGCATCGAACCTGACTGGCAGGATGTGCGCCGCCAGCAGCTTTACCTGCCGGATACCAACATTCTGCAAACCCGCTGGCTGGCCAAACAGGGCGTGGCGGAAATCACCGACTACATGCCGATTTGTCATCAGGATGAGGATCAGCCGCGCATTGTCCGCCGGATAAAAATGGTCCACGGGCACGCCACCCTTTCCCTGCGCTGCTCGCCGGTCCATGACTATGCCCGCGCTGACACCCGCGCCAGCCTGAAAGACGGCAGCGTGGAGTTCAGCGCGGAGGGCCAGCCCACCCTGCGCCTGTGCGGCAACGTCACCTTTAGCCTGAATGGCGCGGCGGCGGAGTCCAGCTTTACCCTGAAAGCCGGGGAATCGCGCGAATTTATTCTCGGCAGCGCCGACGACCGGCATCTCGATGAAGAGAGCAGCGAACAGTGCTTCCAGCAGACCCTGCACTACTGGCGTCACTGGAGTTCGAAAAGCACCTATAAAGGGCGCTGGCAGGAGATGGTCAACCGTTCTGCGCTGGCCCTGAAGCTGCTGACGTCCCGCAAGCATGGCTCGATCGCCGCGGCCGCCACCTTTGGTCTGCCGGAAGAGTTAGGCGGTGGACGTAACTGGGATTATCGCGCCTCCTGGCTGCGTGACGCGTCGTTCAGCATGTATGCGTTGATGCGGCTCGGTTATATCGATGAAGCCAAGCACTTCACCCATTGGGTTGGGCGCTGCGTGGAAAACAGCCATCACGATATTGAAAAATTACAGGTGATGTATCGCCTCGACAGCGGCACGGAACTGCAGGAGAGCGAGCTGCTCAATCTGTCGGGGTATGCCAACTCCACGCCGGTCAGAATTGGTAACGATGCCTGGCGGCAGACCCAGCTGGATATCTATGGCGAGCTGATGGACGCGATCTATTTAGCCAATAAATACGGCGAAGCGATTTCGCATCGTGGCTGGACGCATGTCAGCAAGATGATTGATTACGTCAGCGAAAACTGGGAGCAGGCTGACGCCGGGATTTGGGAGATGCGCGGCGAGCCGCAGCATTTCCTGCACTCGCGGCTGATGTGTTGGGTGGCGCTGGACCGGGCGGTGCGCCTCGGCGAGAAACGCTCGCTCTCCTTCCCGTACGACCGCTGGTGCCGGGCACGGGATGCGATCCGCGAGGATATCTGGACCAATTTCTGGAACGAAGAGCGCGGCCATTTTGTCGCCACGCGCCACGGTAACTTTGTTGATGCGTCGATGCTGCTGATGCCGCTGGTGCGCTTTGTCGGCGCCACCGATCCGGACTGGATTTCCACATTGGATACCATCAAAGAGAAGCTGGTGAGTGACGGGCTGGTACGGCGTTACAACCTGGAAGAGACTCCGGCCGACGGGCTGGAAGGCGATGAAGGCTCTTTTACCGCCTGTTCATTCTGGTACGTGGAGTGCCTGGCGCGGGCCGGTCGGGTGCAGGAAGCGCACTTTGAGTTTGAAAAGCTGTTGAGCTATGCCAATCCGCTGGGGCTGTATGCCGAAGAGTTTGACCATCAGGGACGCGCGCTGGGCAATACGCCGCAGGCCTTGAGTCACCTGGCCCTGATCAGTGCCGCCTTTTTCCTCAACCGAAAACTGAGTGGCGACGATCCGCTGTGGCAACCGTGACGGCAAATCGTGCGGTTTGCCTGGCGTCAGCCGTTTTCCCTGACCATTTTGCGTAAAGTTAGTTCAACTGTTACAAATCCTGGTTTCTTCCTAATGGGTTATGACCATATAATGTGCAGCCGGTTGAACCTGACCGGCCACAGGCTCATTTATCCACTGTTACAGGCGCTTCATTTTAAAGAATATGAAAAAAAGCATTCGCGCGTTAGCCACCTTAGTGCTGGCCTTTACGGCATACAGCCAGTCAGCCTCTGCGGTTGTTTATTCCCTGCCTGCGGCCAACAGCCGTGTGATCGGCGAGAACCTGCAGATCACCGTGCCTCAGGACAGTAAACTCCCGCTGGAAGCTTTTGCTGCACAGTACCAGATGGGCCTGAGCAATATCCTCGAAGCCAACCCAGGTGTTGATGTTTACCTGCCAAAAGCCGGAACCAAGCTGATCATTCCTCAGCAGCTGATCCTGCCAGACGCACCGCGCGAAGGCATCGTGATCAACAGCGCCGAAATGCGTCTGTACTACTACCCGAAAGGCACCAAAACCGTGGTTGTCCTGCCGGTCGGTGTGGGCGAGTTGGGCAAAGATACCCCAATCAACTGGACCACCACCGTTCAGCGTAAGAAAGACGGTCCAACCTGGACGCCAACCAAAAAAATGCATGAAGATTCTGTGGCTGCGGGCTCCCCTCTGCCAACCATCTTCCCTGCCGGCCCGGATAACCCGATGGGCCTGTACGCGTTGTATATCGGCCGCCTGTATGCCAGCCACGGCACCAACGCCAACTTCGGTATTGGTCTGCGTGTGAGCCACGGCTGTGTGCGTCTGCGTGCTGACGACATTAAATGGCTGTTCGACAACGTGCCGGTCGGCACCCGCGTTCAGTTTATCGACCAGCCAATCAAAGCGACCGTTGAGCCAGACGGCTCTCGCCTGGTGGAAGTGCATAACCCACTTTCCCAGACCGAAGAGCAGTTCAACTCTCGTGAGCCGGTGCCGTTGTCTATCACTCCAGTAGTAAACAAAGTGATCAGCGATGCCAGCGTCGATACTGCGGCGATGGAAAACGCGCTGAAAGCCCGTACTGGTATGCCAACCAAAGTGAACGGTGCGGCGGATAACCAGCCTTCAGCGCCACTGGTGGTGCAGGAGCAGGAAGGTGCGTTGCCACATGAAGAGCCAATGACGCCAGTGACCCCACAGGGCGCGAACGTGATGGATCCGAATGCTGCGCCGGCCGATGCCCAGCCTGCAGCCCCAGCGGACACCACTGCACCGGCTGCTCCGGCTGCACCGGTCAATCCAGAGAACGGCGATCCGGCACAGCAGGCGCCGCAGAATGCGCAGCCAGCCGCGCCAGCAGCCCCTGCACAGCCAAACGACAGCACCTTTGTGGTGCCAAAGCAGCCTGGTCCGATTTACGAATCTAAACCGGCTTCCGTACCGGCTAAAGCCACCGCACCTGTTGCGGTTGCACCGGCAGCAAACACCCAGTCTTAAGCGACTGGGTGATAAAAAAACGGGCCTGATGGCCCGTTTTTTTTTGCTCTACCACTTCACGCCCAGCCCGGTGGTGAAATCCCGCTCGTTAAGGGTATCCCGGGTACCGCTGACCAGATTATGGCGGTAAGTGATATTCAGCGACGACCAGTTGTTAAGCTGGTAGCGTAAGCCCACTTCCGCATCCAGACTGACCACCCCATCGTCGTCCAGCGAGTGGCCAAGCTCACCGTCGGTGAACAGGGTCAGCTCTTTACCGCGCAGGAAGCGTTGATAATCCCAATGCACCGACGCGCCATAGTGACGGTCGGAACTGCCATCGCTGTAGGCATAGCCAAAGGCGCCGCCGAGAAGCGACAGTGAAAACGATCCCAGCTCATCATCCCAGAACTGATAGCCGGGCCCGGTGCCAATCAACGCCTGGCGGGAAAGATCTTCCACCCAGTCACGTTTATAGGTTGCCCGCCCCTGCCAGAAATACTGGTCGCGAAACATATAGTCCAGCGAGTATCGCAGACTGTAGTTATCGGTATTCAGGCTGTCGTCTTCTTTCTCGCGATCGTAAGTGCCGCCGAGGTCGTTGCGCCACTTGCCCACGTTGATCTTGTTGCTGAACGCCAGGTTGTAATCCTGGGTGTGCGTGGAGGCTTTTTTCAGGCTGACGCCGGCATCGACCTTCCCTTGCCAGTCCAGCTTATCGGACGGCTCTTTCGGCTTCATAAACTGTTCGAACTTGTCGACCGCCACCCGCTGCTGGTCATTGCCCCGACGCACGACGATATAGCCTGCATCGGCCGCTTCCAGCCGGGCCTGAATCTGTGGCGTATTTTTACCGGTGCTGACATCCAGCTTGTCGCTGGACAGCGTGCTGACCGCGCTCCAGTTGAGGGAAACCGTGCCGCCATAAGGCGTGTCGATCAGCAGCTTACCGTCGCTCAGTGAACGCACCTTGCCGCTCAGACGATCGCCGTTTTTCATCCAGACGGTATCGGCCTGCGCCAGGCCGGGCAGCAGCAGACAACCGGCCAGCAGGTGAATGGGCTTAGGGACAAACATAACCGGTAATTTTACCTTCAGCTGACGAGACGAAAGACCTCCCTCTTTATACACCAGTGGAACGCCGGCGCGGTAATCTGAGGGAAATTTTCCGATAAATCAGATGGGGTTAGAGTTTATCCCGCCGCCGCAGCGTCAGCCAGGCGGCGATACAGGTAAACAGCGTCACCAGTAACACCAGCAAAATAAAACCGTGCGGATTGTTGGCCAGCGGAACGCCGCCAACGTTCATGCCAAAAAAACCGGCGATAATGTTGATCGGCAACGCCAGCACGGTGATCACCGTCAGGGTAAACAGCGTGCGGTTGCTCTGCTCCATCTGCCGGGAAGCGATCTCTTCCTGCAGCAGGCGGATGCGCTCCGTCAGGCCAATCAGATCGTTCAGCACCACGGTGAACTCCTCGGTGAACTGGCGTAAATCCTGCACCACCTGGCGGTCCAGCCAGCCCGGCGGGCGGTTGATCAGCCGGAACAACGCTGCCGGTTCCGGTGCCAGTAAGCGCTGAAAACGTAACAGCATCCGCCGCAACCGACCCAGCTCGCTGCGGTTGCTTTTGATATGGTGGCTGAGCAGCCGCTCTTCGATCTGATCGACCACCTGATTGGCCTGACGCACGATCTGCTCCAGCACCGTTTCCTGCTCTACCAGTAAATGGGTCAGCAGCTCGGTCGAGGAGTGCAGCACCAGCTCATCAAGCTTGTCGTTCAGCCGTTCAATCAACCGCACCGGCTTAAAGCGGGCGCTGACCACCAGCCCGGCGCGGCACCAGATCCACAGCGTGGCGTTCTGTTCGCTGTTTTCTCGCGCATCGAAAATCACGTCGTTCAGCACCGCCATCAGCGCATCGTTCTGCCGCTCGATGCGGGTACTGTGCGAACCGTGTTGGATCTCATCGAAGAAGTCTTCATCCACCGCAAAATTGTTCTTCAGCCAGCGCGCAGAGGCGGCATGACTGAGGTTGACGTGCAGCCAGATAAATCCTTCGCCCTGCTGCTGTTGCCAGGCCTGGCAGGCCTGCTGAGCCGTCAGCGGCCGCGGCTCCGCGCCGCTGTGGAAGCAATAGCCGTAAATCAATCCGGCGACATCATCGGTAAAGTCGGGTTTCTGAATGGTCAGTGGCTGGCGATGGGTCATAGTCAGGCGGGCCGTCAGTAAAGTGTCACCGAACGGTAACGCAACTCTATTACAGAGAGTTGACTGCCAGCGGCACAGCACCGTTAAATTTTCGATCCAGCCGCTTCTGGAGGCGACGATCAACTTCATCTCTTTGTCACAAAACCTGCGTACACCGACTGTGAGACGTCATTCTCACCAAGGCGTCAGGTCAGTTTTCCTTAGCCAACCCGTTCACGAGGTTTTATGAGCCATAACAGTGCGATTCAGCAGGGCCAGGCCAGCGCCGGGCACCCGCCTATTTATGGGAAAAATAGCCGCTTCTCGGTGATGTTGTTTATTCTGCTGGTGATCCTGGGGATTGCCTTCGCCGGCGTTAACCTGTTCAACGATGTCAGCGATGCCGGCGGCGTGGTCACCAGCTATGTTCCCTTCCTGCTGTTGGGAATGGCGCTGCTGATTGCCCTCGGCTTCGAGTTTGTTAACGGCTTTCATGACACCGCCAATGCGGTTGCGACCGTCATCTACACCCACTCAATGACGCCGAATATCGCGGTGATGTGGTCCGGCTTCTTCAACTTCCTTGGGGTGTTGATGTCCAGCGGCGTGGTCGCCTTCGGCATCATCTCGCTGCTGCCGGTCGAGCTGATCCTGCAAGCGGGAACCGGCACCGGCTTCGCCATGGTGTATGCCCTGCTGTTCTCGGCCATTATCTGGAACCTCGGCACCTGGTGGTTCGGCTTGCCGGCCTCGTCGTCCCATACGCTGATTGGCTCGATTATCGGCGTGGGTGTGGCGAATGCCTTGATCCATGGCCGCACCGGCACCAGCGGCGTGGACTGGGGACAGGCGCTGAAAGTGGGGTATGCCCTGCTGTTCTCGCCGATTATCGGCTTTGTGTTCTCCGCCGCGCTGCTGCTGATTATGAAACGGCTGGTCAAAAAGCCCGAACTGTACACCGCGCCAAAGAGCAACGAGAAGCCGCCGACCTGGATCCGCGGCTTGCTGATCCTCACCTGTACCGGCGTTTCCTTTGCCCACGGATCGAATGATGGTCAGAAAGGGATGGGCCTGATCATGCTGATCCTCGTCGGCACCATGCCTATCGCCTATGCGCTGAACCGCTCAATTCCGGCGGAACAAAGCCCGCGCGTTGCCGCACTGGCGACCGTGACCCAGCAGCAGCTGCTGCAACTGTCGCCGGGCGTCACGCCGCCCGCCGCGCCGCATACCGTGCTGACCGACTATGTGCGGACCGGCACCATGAATGCCAACGTGATGCCCGCGCTGGCGGCGCTAACGGGCGCGATCGGTAATCAGATCCGCCAGTACGGTACGGTCGAAAAGATCCCTGCTCAGGCGGTGTCGAATACCCGAAACGATATGTATCTGGCCTCCGAAACCATCAAGCATATGAAAAGCGATGAGCAGCTAAAAATCCCGGCGCAGACCCAGCATGACCTTGATGCGCTGAAGGTCGAGCTGGATAACGCCACCCGCTTTATCCCGTGGTGGGTGAAGGTGGTGGTGGCCATCGCGCTGGGCCTCGGCACCATGGTCGGCTGGCGTCGTATCGTGGTCACCGTGGGCGAAAAAATCGGTAAAACGCACCTGAATTATGCGCAGGGTGCCAGTGCAGAACTGGTGGCGATGGCCACCATCGGCGCGGCGGACGTTTTCGGCCTGCCGGTTTCCACCACCCACGTGCTCTCTTCTGGCGTCGCCGGCACCATGGCCGCCAACCGCTCCGGCCTGCAAATGTCGACCCTGCGCAATCTGCTGATGGCGTGGGTGCTGACGCTGCCGGTCTCCATTTTGCTTTCGGCCACCCTTTACTGGCTGTTTACTCACTTCTAATCGGGAGAAAACTATGGCTATGCAAGGTAATGATTTTAGCAACGAGCATTTCCACCAGCGTCTGCTGCAGGAGTTCTATGACAGCTACGACGAAGAGCTGGAAATGGAACTCGATGATATCCGCTTCGGCGAGCAGCAGCAGGCCCCTGAACCGGGTGAAAAGGCCTGGCGTAAATACTACTTCCGCGAGCTGCTGCGTCTGCAGGGCGAGCTGGTGAAGTTGCAGGACTGGGTAACGCGCACCGGCCACCGGATGGTGATCATTTTTGAGGGGCGGGATGCCGCCGGCAAAGGCGGCGTGATCAAGCGCATTACCCAGCGCCTGAACCCAAGAACCTGCCGGGTGGCGGCCCTGCCTGCGCCCAACGATCGCGAGCGCACACAGTGGTATTTCCAGCGCTACATTGCCCATCTGCCTGCCGCGGGCGAAATCGTGCTGTTCGACCGCAGTTGGTATAACCGTGCCGGGGTGGAACGGGTGATGGGCTTTTGTAACGATGCCGAAGTGGAAGAGTTTTTCCGCAGCGTGCCTGAGTTTGAAAAGATGCTGACCCGCAGCGGCGTGCAGATTGTGAAGTACTGGTTCTCGATTACTGATGAAGAGCAGGAACTGCGCTTCTTAAGCCGCATTCACGATCCGCTTAAGCAGTGGAAGCTCAGCCCGATGGATCTGGAAAGCCGCCGCCTGTGGGAGGATTACACCGAAGCGAAAGAGATTATGCTGGCGCGCACCCATATCGACGAAGCGCCATGGTGGGTGGTTCAGGGCGTCGATAAGAAGAAGGCGCGACTGAATTGCATCAGCCATCTGCTGCGTCAGGTGCCTTACGAAGATACGGAAGAGAAGAAAATCGCCCTGCCGCCGCGTGAGCGTAACGAGGATTACCGCCGCTCGCCGGTGCCGGACAATATGATCGTGCCGGAAATCTACTAAACAAAACGGGCGGAGAGCCAGCCGACGTGCCAGGGTCTGGTCGTCGTTGTCTCTCCGCCCGTCTATTGATGCGGCCGGGATTATCGCCAGGTGGTCACCGTTTCTCGTTGGGCGATCAGCTGCAGCCGGAGCGTCAGCGCAAAGGCAAACAGCACCACCACCGCCGCACCGAGATAGATCGAATCCACGCCCCAGTGCCCAATCAGCAAACCGGCAATCGGCCCGGTGATCCCCAGACCAAAATCGAGGAAGGCGGAATACAGCCCCAGTGCCGAGCCCTGATTTTGCGGTGCCACCTGACGGATGGCTTCCACGCCCAGCGCCGGGAATATCAGCGAGAAGCCCGAGCCGGTCAGGAAGGCCCCGGCATCGACCATCAGCACCGAACCGCCCTTCCAGATCATCACCAGCCCGATACATTCAATCGCAAAGGAGACCAGCGAAACGCGAATGCCGCCAAAGCGGCCAATATAGCTGCTGAACACCAGCCGCATGGCGATAAAGCCGAGGCTGAACAACGTCAGTGAGAAGGCGGCACCGCTCCAGTCATGGCTGGCGAAGTAGAGAGTAATAAAAGTGGCAATGGTGCCGAAACCGACGGTGCCCAATCCGAGGCACAAGCCATACACCCAGATGCGGGAAAAGACCTGATTGAACGGGATGCGCTGCCCAACGGCCACCACCACCGCAGGACGTCTGGTCGCCAGCCAGAAGCCGAAGATCGCCATCAGCATGATCAATACCGCAAAGCCGGGAATGCCGAACATCGAGTTGAGGATCACCCCCAGCGGCGCACCCACTGCCATCGCCAGATAGGTTGCCACGCCGTTCCACGAGATCACCCTTGCGCTCTGCACCGTGCCGACAATATTGATGCCCCAGAGTATCGAGCCGGTGGCGGTCAGGCTTTCGCCTAAACCGAGGAAGATACGGCCGATGGCCAGCAGAATCAGGCTGGTTAACGGTGTGGCTTCGTACATCACCGCCAGCAGCGTGAACAGCCCGCTGGTGCCGCACAGCAGCAGCCCCACCAGCACCACTTTTTTCGGTCCCAGCAGATCGGCATAGCGCCCCGACTGCGGACGGCTAATCAGCGTAGCGAAATATTGCAGGCTGATAATCAGGCCGGCCATAAACGAGCTGTAGCCGAGCTGGTTATGCACATAACCCGGCAACACCGCCAGCGGCAGACCGATCGACAGGTAACAGAAGAAGGTGAAAACCACCACAGAGATGATGCGTTTATTGAGCTGTGCATTGGATAATGCGGGGGTCGAAGACATACCGGCGCCAGGAATTAGTGTGTGATGTAGCTCACATCATACCCTTAGCACGCTAAGATATCCCCTTAAGAATTGTGATAAATGTGACTGGCAGGTTGCCAGGCAGTGATGAACCGTTGGATCTCGTTCGAGGTTTTTAGCGCACGAATGTGACTGAACAAGTCGCTGGCTTCGTCATACTCTTTGCGCAGATAGCTCAGCCACTGTTTGATGCGGGCAACGTGATACAACCCGGTGTCGCCTTCCTTCTCCAGCAGCACGTACTTTTTCAGCAGCATCACCACCTCGGGCCACGGCATACGCGGCTCGTTGTATTTGATCACCCGGCTCAGGTTCGGCACATTGAGCGCCCCACGGCCAATCATCACCGCATCACAGCCGGTCACCTGCATACAGTCCTGCGCGCTCTGCCAGTCCCAGATTTCGCCGTTGGCGATCACCGGAATGGTCAGCCGCTGACGGATCTCGCCAATCGCCTGCCAGTTAATGCGCTCGGGTTTGTAGCCGTCTTCCTTGGTGCGGCCGTGTACCGCCAGCTCCGTCGCGCCAGCCTGCTGCACCGCATCGGCAATTTCAAACTGCCGGTCACCGGATTCCCAGCCCAGCCTGACCTTCACCGTCACCGGCAGATGCGCCGGCACCGCGTCACGCATCGCTTTCGCTCCGCGATAAATCAGCTCGGGATCTTTCAGTAAGGTCGCCCCACCGCCGCTGCCGTTGACCGTTTTGGACGGGCAACCACAGTTGAGATCCACGCCCCACGACCCCAGTTCCACCGCACGCGCAGCATTTTCTGCCAGCCATTGCGGGTATTGACCCAACAGCTGGATGCGCACAAGCGTGCCAGAAGAGGTGCGGCTGGCATGGTGAAGTTCAGGGCAAAGGCGTTGGAAGGATTTAACCGGCAATAGCTGGTCGACAACCCGGAGAAATTCGGTGATGCAGAGATCGTACTCGTTGACGTCGGTGAGCAGTTCGCGCACCAGAGAGTCCAGCACGCCCTCCATCGGGGCAAGTAAAACGCGCATGTCACAACCTGTTCGTAGCGTTGAGAAGGGGGATCTGGCGATCCCCCCGGAAGAAGTGCTTACGCTGGGTTAGAGCGGCGCTGACGGGTTTTGTTGGTGCGTGGTGCCCCGTTGCTGCTGCCTTCAGTGCGGGCAGAACCCGAACCTGCAGCCGCCGGACGACGCTGACCGTTACCCTGGCTACGTTCGCCGGTGGCAGACTGGCTGCGCTCGCCGCCGTTGCCGCCGCCGTTACCCCGACCGCCCTGACCGCTGCGATTTCCGCCGCCGCCTGGCGCACCGCGACCACGACCACCGCCGCCGCCACCTGCACCGCCACGCTGCTGCTGACGACCGTTAAGGATCGGCTCAGCTTTGATCGACGGATCCGGCTCGTAGCCTTCAATCGCCATACGTGGGATTTCACGCTTCAGCACGCGCTCGATATCACGCAGCAGTTTCAGCTCATCGACACAGACCAGAGACAGCGCTTCACCAGTGGCTGCCGCACGGCCGGTACGGCCAATACGGTGCACGTAGTCTTCCGGTACGTTTGGCAGCTCAAAGTTCACCACGTGTGGCAACTCGGAGATATCGATGCCGCGAGCGGCGATATCGGTCGCCACCAGCACACGGATTTTGCCTTCTTTAAAGTCGCTCAGCGCGCGCGTACGGGCACCCTGGCTCTTGTTGCCGTGGAGGGCCGCAGACGTAATGCCATCTTTGTTCAGCTGCTCAGCAAGGTGGTTAGCACCGTGCTTGGTACGGGTGAAGACCAGCACCTGCTGCCAGTTATCACGGCCAATCAGGAACGACAGCAGTTCACGCTTACGCTTCTTATCAACCATGTGAACGTGCTGAGTGATCTGCTCGGAAGCGGTGTTGCGGCGCGCCACAGACACTTCTTCTGGATTGTGCAGCAGCTTCTCGGCCAGGCCTTTGATCTCGTCAGAGAAGGTGGCGGAGAACAGCAGGTTCTGACGCTTGGCAGGCAGTTTGGCCAGCACGCGACGGATATCGTGAATGAAGCCCATATCCAGCATACGGTCGGCTTCATCCAGCACCAGGATCTCAACTTTAGAGAGGTCCAGTGCGTTCTGATGTTCCAGGTCCAGCAGACGGCCAGGTGTCGCCACCAGCACGTCAACGCCGCTGCGCAGTTTCATCATCTGCGGGTTGATGCTCACGCCGCCGAAGACCACCAGCGAACGCAGATCCAGGTACTTAGAGTAATCCTGGACGTTTTCCCCGATCTGAGCCGCAAGCTCACGGGTTGGGGTTAAGATCAGCGCACGAACCGGGCGACGACCTTTTGGATGCGGGTTGTGGCTGCTCAGCAGCTGTAAAACCGGCAGCGTAAAGCCCGCGGTTTTACCGGTACCGGTCTGGGCGCTGGCCATCAGGTCGCGACCTGCCAACACTACCGGGATTGCCTGACGCTGGATCGGCGTAGGCTCGTCGTAACCCTGTTCTGCAACAGCACGCAAAATATCGGCATTCAGGCCGAGAGAATCAAATGACATAAAATTGACTGACTCCGGATCCGCCCTGATCGCGGTAAGCGATGTAGTTTCCAGGGGGAGAATATGACGCCAGGCTTCGCCTGACGTTTGAAAGGGAGCACAAACCACGGTGCGTAAGCGCCGGATTATAACAGATGTTATGCCCACACAGAGAGAGTTTCTTTGTGTGGGTCAATTCTGCCCCCTTCCCGGGCACTCATGCGGGCCGTTTCAGACCGCCGCCGACAGGCTGCTGGCGACCCTACGCAGCTCTGCTGCGGGCTTGTGGCCTATCAGCATAAAGCTGTGTTGTTGCTGCTGCCAGTACACCACGTTCATACCACGGCGTTGCTCTTCGGCAAATCCGCGATCCGTCGGGTGAACCGCGCCGGTAATGCACAGCGCCAACGGCCCGCTGTTTGGGTCATCCCAGACAATCTGCGCAATGGCCTTGTCATCGTAATTCAGCATTCTTGCGCCCTTGAACGCGCTGCCGGGAAGCGATAACGCGCTGGCGGAGAGCGACAGGCCCAGGTGACTGCTGACGCTGGCTATCTGCTGCTGCATGGCGCTGTCAGAAGGTGAAACCCCTTCAAAGGTCTGATGGGTGTACAGCGCCATATATTGCGCCACGGTATCCCGCCAGCCATCATCATTATCAAACAGCCGTCTGCCTTTCATGCCGCCGACCACGCCCAGCGCCAGCGCAGATACCGTTGCGGCAATCAGGGTTCTGCGGCTGATGCCTGCAGACGGCGGCTTCTGCGGCTGCGCCAGTGCGGCGCTGAGCTTTTGCTGCAGGCGATCCTTCGGCGCTTCCTGCAGTAAAGGCG
The DNA here is from genome assembly GCF_004551645.1 of Erwinia sp. QL-Z3. Classification (NCBI taxonomy): domain Bacteria; kingdom Pseudomonadati; phylum Pseudomonadota; class Gammaproteobacteria; order Enterobacterales; family Erwiniaceae; genus Erwinia; species Erwinia sp. QL-Z3. The sequence continues at coordinate 2,897,722 of NZ_CP037950.1, read as the reverse complement.
CAAAGGCAGCCGAAAAGTCCACGCTGGCGCGATCGAGCTCGGCCAGTCGCTCGGCCAGCTCCGGGTCATCACTGAGCATTTTTTCCACCTGCTGATGCTGTTGAACCGTGAGTTGCTTATCAAGCCAGGCCACCAGCACCTCGTCGGAAATGGGCGCGCCGTTCTGCCACTGGGTCATACTTCCCCCCTTTTGTTACGTCTGACGCCCACCACCACGCCTTTGGCCAGCGTCTGTCTGGCGTTTGCCAGTCGGCTCATGATGGTGCCAATCGGCACCGCCAGCGTGTCGGCGGCTTCCTGATAGGTAAAGCCCTCAACGTAGACCAGGAACACGGCATTGCGCTGGGCTTCCGGCAGGCGGTTGATCCGTTCACGCACCTGCTGCGCCCAGAGGTGATCGGCTTCGCCTTCGCTTAGCTGGAACGCCTGCTCATCCACATCATCAATATTTTGCTGTTGCGTCAGATGGGTGGCCCGAACCTGATTGATCCACACCGAATGCAGAATGGTAAACAGCCAGCGGTCCAGGCGGGTGCCGGGAACATACTGGCTGCTTTTTTCCAGCGCGCGCAGGCAGGTCGCCTGCACCAGATCTTCGGCCACATCCCGTTTGCGGGACAGCACCAGCCCGTAACGCCATAAACGCGCCAGATAAAGCGGCAGTTCAGCGCGAATATTGTGGTGATTCACCGGTGCTCCTTGGGCTGCCGTGGATTAACTTTCCGGGTGGCCATCGATGGCGGCAGAGAGATCGCGGTACTCTTCGCAACCGGTGCCACAGATGCCTTTGATAATATTCAGCTGCTCACGCGCCATCGCCGGCTGCTGCTTGACCATATAAGCCTCACCGAGGTATTCCCGGACTTTGGCGTAATGCGGATCGAGGGCGATAGATTTCTGATAATAGCCAATCCCTTCGTCGGTGCGTCCCAGCTTGCGAGTGGCGTAACCGCGATAGTTCCAGGCTTTGGCGGTATTGGGTTCTTTCAGCTTATTCAGCGTTTGCAGCGCCTCATCATAGCGGCCGGCTTTCGCCAGCGCGTAGGCATAGGCGGTGCGGTCATTATCATTGATCATACTGGTTTTATCGGCCACACAGCTTTTGGCTTTTTTATCGTAGATCTGCCCTTTCGGACAGGTTGGCGGCTTGTCATCATCATCGCCCATGGCGTGAACCATTCCGCTCACCAGCACGCCCGATAAGGCGGCCAGGCATAACACACGACTGATTTTGATCTTCATTTTTGTGACTCCGGTAGAGTACAGCAGAGGGTTACTTCAGTTTTGGGATCATGCGTTTTAACGTGCCGTCGCGCAGCGCGTAATGGTGCAGCAGCGCCACCACGGCGTGGCCGCCGGCCAGAACAATAATCAGCCAGGCGTTGTAGTAATGAAGCGATCCCAACAGCTTACGCAATGAACTTTCGATATAAACCAGATCGGACAGATCGCCGAAGTTGAAGAAGGCGAACGGTTCGCCCTGCGCCCAGCGAAACAGGAAACCCAACACCACCTGGGCGATCAGCAATAAATAGAGCAGGCCGTGGACGGATTTCGCGCCGACATGCGCCGCGCGGGAAGGGCTGGCCGGCGGCAGACGGCGGCCTTTACTGATGCGCCAGACAATGCGCACCACCATCAACAGCGCCAGCAGCAGGCCAAAAGAGATATGCAGTGATTGCAGGTCATGGCGCAGCGGCGTGCCTTTTTCCAGTCGTGACCACACCTGATAGCTGGCAAACAGAAAAATGACGTCAAGCGCCGTCAGCCAGTGCAGGGCAATGGTGAGCCGGTCATAATGAACAGGAGCGGAAGTCTGGTGCATGATGATGTTCCCCGTGATTAATTACAGGGTTAACAGTTCAGGGCAGGATTTTATTCAGGTCGTTTTGTTCTAAGGAAGGCGTTTCTTATAAAGAACAGGCCACTTTCGTGGCCTGTTGTGCTTAGCGGTGACGCTGGCGAGCGCGAACAGGCTCTTTAGCCAGCAGAGAGACCACACAGGGTCCGGTCAGCATTAGCACACCAACACAACCCAGCAGCAGGTTGTTGTGGATCACGCGGGAGAGCATATAAAGCACCAACATCGCTGCGCCAAAATAGTAGGTGGTGGTGACGTCTTCTAAGAAGTCGCCCACCCGGCGCAGACGTGGCAGTCGCTGAGTCAACAACATGGCGGTAAACACGCTGGCATACATCGCCAGAAATACCGTGCTGACCTGCAGCAATGCCTGGTGCTTCCAACCCCACACCAACCCTGCAATCAGCAGAAGGTGGAGCGCGATATGTACACAGGTTTGTCCGGTGACAATCTGAATACGGTTAGACCATTTCATTTTCTTCTCCTGGCAGACCCAACAGAGGTCGCCCAGCCTTGTTAACACAGTAAGTGATAACGAATTTCCTCAGACTAACGTAGTTTTCGGATAATGCCGCAAAGAACGCCGTTTCAGGGCACTCTTTTGTGACAAAGACTACACTTTACCTTTCGTACATTGAAAAGGAGAGCGCGCACAGTATGGCACAAAATGCTCAAGGATTTTCATTAAAAGTCCTGACGATCAATACACACAAAGGTTTTGCCGCTTTTAATCGCCGCTTTATCCTGCCTGAACTGCGTGATGCAGTGCGTGCAACCGCGGCGGATATTGTCTTCTTACAAGAGGTAATGGGGGCGCCTGCCATCAACCAATTGAAGGTTGAGAACTGGCCAGACACACCTCATTACGAATTTTTGGCCGACACCATGTGGAACGACTATGCCTATGGCCGCAATGCGGTTTATCCCGAAGGACATCATGGTAACGCCATCCTGTCCCGCTACCCGATCCTGAAGTTTGAAAACCGCGATATTTCGGTGGAAGGCACTGAAAAACGCGGGCTGCTGCATTGTCAGGTTGCCATTCCCAGCCACGAGCAGCCGCTGCATGCCATCTGCGTGCACCTGGGTCTGAAGGATGCCCACCGCCATGCGCAGCTGAAACTGCTGTGCGATCTGGTCAACAGCCTGCCGGCCGATGCGCCGGTGGTGGTCGCGGGCGACTTCAACGACTGGCAGCAAAAAGCTAACGCGGTGCTGAAAAAAGGGGCGGCGCTGGAAGAGGTATTCAGCCGCAAGTTTGGCCGTCCGGCACGCACCTTCCCTGCCCGCTTCCCGCTGCTGCGCCTTGACCGGATCTATGTCCGTAATGCCGGGATCAGCCATCCGCAGACCATCCCGCTGCGTCCCTGGTCCCATCTGTCCGATCATGCCCCGCTGGCTGTGGAGATCCACCTATGAAAATGGAATGGCGTGACGGTAACCGCCTGCGCCTGCTGGAAAATGGCGAACAGTATTTTCCGCGAGTCTTTGAAGCCATTCGGCGGGCGAAGGAAACCGTGCTGTTGGAAACCTTTATCCTGTTTGAGGACGAGGTGGGAAATGCGCTCCATGAGGTGCTGCTGGACGCGGCCAACCGCGGCGTCAAAGTGGAGATGATGGTGGATGGCTACGGCTCCAACGATCTCTCAACCGAATTTACCCAAAGCCTGACGGCGGCCGGTGTACGTTTCCTTTATTACGATCCGCGCCCGCTGATCTTTGGTATGCGTACCAATATCTTCCGTCGCCTGCACCGTAAAATTGTGGTCTGCGACGGGGAGATTGCCTTTGTCGGCGGCATCAACTTCTCCGCTGAGCACAATTCCAGCTATGGCGCAGAAGCCAAGCAGGATTATGCGGTGGAAGTGAAAGGCCCAATCGTCGATGACATCACGCTGTATGTGCAGCAGGCCATCAACAGCGAACAGGTGACTCGCCGCTGGTGGGGCGCCCGCTCCCATCGCCCGGCGAAAAATGTGACGCCTGGTGATGCGCAGATCCTGTTTGTCTGGCGGGACAATGACCAGCACCGTGATGACATTGAGCAGCACTATATCGATATGCTGCGTAGCGCAAAGCAGGAAGTGATCATCGCCAACGCCTACTTCTTCCCCGGCTATAAGCTGCTGCGGGAGATGCGCAGTGCCGCACAGCGCGGCGTGTCGGTGAAGCTGATTGTACAGGGCGAACCGGATATGCCGATTGTTAAGGTGGGCGCCGAGCTGCTCTATAACTACCTGGTGGGCGGCGGTGTGGAAGTGTATGAATATATTCGCCGTCCGCTGCATGCCAAAATTGCTGTACAGGATAACCACTGGTCGACGGTGGGTTCCAGCAATCTCGATCCGCTGAGCCTGTCGTTAAACCTTGAGGCTAACCTGATGATCCACGACCGCACCTTTAACGAAGTGATGCGTGGCAATCTCAACCGCCTGCTGACAGAAGATTGCCAGCGGGTGGAGGAGAGCCAGTTACCCAAACAGAACTGGCGCCAGCTGGCAAAAAGCATCGTGGTGTTCCATTTCCTGCGTCATTTCCCGGCCATTGCTGGCTGGCTGCCCGCGCATACGCCGAAACTGGCGCAGATTGCGCCGCCGGTGCAGCCAGAGCTGGAAACCCAGGACCGTGTTGAATCCGACAATGAGCGAGTAAAACCCTGATGTCTGCTGCGCATTCCCGCTGGAAGTGGGTGAAGAAAATTCTCACCTGGCTGTTCTTTATCGCCGTTATCGTGCTGCTGGTTATTTACGCGCGCAAGGTCAACTGGCACGACGTGGTTGAGGTGATCAGCAACTATAACCGCTTTGCTATTTTGGCCTCTGTCGCGCTGGTGGTGGTCAGCTACCTCACCTATGGCGTATACGATCTGATCGGCCAGGCCTATTGCGGTCACAAGCTGCAAAAACGCCAGGTGATGCTGGTGTCGTTTATTTGTTATGCCTTTAACCTGACGCTCAGCACCTGGGTTGGCGGCGTGGCGATGCGCTACCGGCTCTATTCCCGGTTAGGGCTGGATGGCAGCACCATCACCCGTATTTTCTCGCTCAGTATTGCCACTAACTGGTTGGGTTACGTGCTGGTGGCCGGCGTGGTGTTCACCTCCGGCTGGGTGCCGATCCCGTCAGGCTGGTTTATTGGCGAAGGCACGCTGAGAACCATCGGTGCGGCGCTGCTGGTGTTTGTGGTGGTTTATCTGGCGCTGTGTGCCTTCTCTAAACGCCGCCGCTGGACCGTCAAGGGCCACAAGCTGGCGCTGCCCTCTTTCCGCATGGCGATGTTGCAGTTTGCGGTATCCAGCGCCAACTGGCTGGTGATGGGCGCGATTATCTGGCTGCTGCTGGCGCAGAAGGTCGACTATCCGCAGGTGCTGGGCGTGTTGCTGATCAGCAGTATTGCGGGCGTGATTATTCATATTCCGGCGGGGATTGGCGTGCTGGAAGCGGTGTTCCTGGCGTTGCTGGGCGGTGAGCATCTGTCGCACGGTTCGATCATTGCCGCGCTGCTGGCGTATCGCGTGATCTACTTTATTGCCCCGCTGTTGCTGGCGCTGGTGCTCTATCTCTGGCTGGAAAGTCGGGCGAAGTCATTGCGGGCGATGAACGAGCGGGAGAGAGAGAAACAGGCGTAAAACAAAGGGGGCGACGGGAGTCGCCCCCTCTTTCTTAGCGGCGGTTACCGAAAATACGCAGCAGCATCAGGAACAGGTTAATAAAGTCCAGATACAGCGTTAATGCGCCCATAATGGAATAACGACGCAGGTTCTCTTTGTCTTCAACATTGATCCCCTCACCGATATTTTTCAGTTTCTGCGTGTCATACGCCGTCAGCCCGACAAACACCAGCACGCCGATATAGGTCACGGCCCACATCAGCGCGGTGCTTTTCAGCCAGATGTTCACCACGGACGCCAGCACGATCCCGATCAGCGCCATAAACAGCATGCTGCCCATGCCGCTCAGGTCGCGCTTGGTGGTGTAACCCCAGAAGCTCATCACACCAAACATGCCGCCCGCCACCAGGAAGGTCCCGGCGATGGAGGAGTAGGTGTAGACGAGGAAAATGCTCGCCATGGTTAAACCGGTCAGCGCGGAGTACAGCATAAACAGGCCGGTGGCGACCGCCCCGCTCAGCTTATGCACCATACCGGACAGCACGAACACCAGACCGAGCTGCACAATAATCAGGCCATAGAAGGTGATGCGGTTAGCGAAAACCATCTCCATCACCGCAGGCGTGTTGGCGGCAAACCACGAAACAAACGCGGTCAGCAACAGACCGCAGGTCATCCAGCCATACACCTGTGCCATATAGGTCTGCAGGCCGGTATTGGCCTGCGAAACCATAGAACTGTCGGAACGTGGATATCGATCCATGATGCTCTCCTGATGCTTAAATTAACGATGTGAACACAGGGAAAAGGCGCAACGCGCCCCGCCCCGGTCGTGGTTAAGTCTGGCACACTCAGGGGAAGATAAGCCAGTCCTGCCCCGGGCTTTTTACGTAAGCGTTTATCCGGCATGGACGTTATCGGCGGAAACCGCTCTCGCCCGCATAAAGATTGTCCATATTTTGCCGATAGAGTGAACAGATGGAGAACAGCTAACAGGAAGTTAATACGCGTCATCTCTTACATCGGGGAAGCCAGAATGCAGACCACGTCGTCACCTAAGCGGAAAATGAGCACGCGCACGCTTATGCTCCTGACCGGAGCCCTGACCATCACGCTGGGCTTCACTATCACCATTGGTTTTCTCAGCTGGGAGTCCAGCCAGCAGCAGCGCAAGCTGGCAGAGAATTATCTCGGCCAGATTGCCGAGAGCAAGGCGTTAAGCGTACAGAAGGACCTGGATTATGCCCGTACGGTCGCACGCAATCTTGGCCAGAGTTTGATTGCCCTGCCCCCGGCCGGGATCACCGACCGTAAGATCGGCGAAGCGCTGATGAAGTACTCCCTGAAACAAAATCCTGACTATCTGTCGATGTCGGTAATTTTCGAAGAGAACGCCTTTGATGGCCGCGATGCCGAGTTCGCGCAGCAGCCTGACGCGCCGCCTAAAGGCCGTTTTGCTCGCTTTGTCGATCGCGACAGCAGCGGCAATTTTGCCCTGCATAACCTCGACTCAATCTTCAAGCCCGGCCAGGGCGACTACTATCTGGTCCCACAGAAACTGCAGCAGGATATGTTGATTGAGCCTTACAGCTACGCCTATAACGGCGTGCCGACCCTGCTGACTTCGGTCGCGGCGGTGGTGATGGACGATAACAAGCTGAAAGCGGTGATCACCTCCGATATTTCGCTGGCGTCGCTGCAGAAAACCGTCGGGGCCATCAAGCCTTGGGAAGGCGTGGGTTACGCTCTGCTGCTGTCCAACAAGGGACTGGTGGTCTCCAGCCCGGATAAAGCCATGTCCGGCAAGCCGTATAAAGGGGAAACCGACAAGTTTACCCAGCAGGTCGTGGAGCATTTTGACGACTCGCTGGGCGAAAAGGTGCTGGAAACCTGGCGACCGGTCACCGTCGGCAACAGCCAGTTCCCGTGGTATCTGGGCATCGTCACTCCGGTCAGCGCGGTGATGGCTGAAGCCAACCGTCAGCTGATGAACGCGCTGATTATGATGATTCTCAGTATTGTCATCGTGTGCTCGGTGCTGGGTCTGCTGTTCAGCCGTAAGATTTCTAAACCGATCGGCGGCGAACCTTCACAGGCCGCAGCGATTGCGCTGGGCGTCTCCGAAGGCAATCTGACTGCCGACATCCCAGTGGGCGATCGTGACCGCCAGAGCATTTTCTTTGCCATGCAGACCATGCAGCAGCAGTTGAGAACCATGGTCGGCGAGATAATCTCCGCCAGTGATTCGGTCCGTCAGGGTGCCGAAGAGATTGCTTCCGGCAATCTGGATTTGGCCTCACGCACTGAACAACAGGCGGCAGCGCTGGAAGAGACGGCGGCCAGCATGGAGCAGCTAACCGCCACGGTGAAGCACAATGCTGATAACGCCCATCAGGCCACCTCGTTAACCGAAAACGCCACCGATATCGCGCAACGCGGCGAGTCGCTGGTGCAGCAGGTGGTGCAGATCATGCAGCAAATTGATGAGAGTTCCCGGAAAATTGGCGCGATCACCAGCATCATCAACGGCATTGCCTTCCAGACCAATATTCTGGCGCTGAACGCGGCGGTAGAAGCAGCGCGCGCAGGCGAACAGGGTCGCGGATTTGCGGTGGTGGCGGCAGAAGTTCGCAGCCTGGCGCAGCGCAGTGCCAACGCGGTTAAAGACATTTCCGCGCTGATTGGCGAATCCACCTTACGCGTTAATCAAGGGGTGTCGCTGGTGCAGGATGCAGGCAAGACCATGCAGGAGATGACCACCGCGGTGAACTCGGTGAAAACCATTATTGGCGAGATTGTGCATGCGTCCGACGAGCAGTCGCAGGGGATTGGTCAGGTGACGGTGGCGGTCAATCAGATGGATGGCGCCACTCAGCAGAACTCGGCGCTGGTTCAGCAGATGTCTGCTGCCGCCGCTTCGCTGGAGGACCAGGCGAAGCAGCTGGCGCAAACCGTGCAGATTTTCCGGCTGGATGCCGCCTAAGGCGTCGGTTACTTCCCGCGCGCCAGGCAACTCTGGTAACGACCGTCGACGCGCTGGGCAAACCAGGCGGTGGTCAGATTGCGGGTGATTTTTGGGCTTTCCAGCTTAATGCCTGGCAGCATCTCACGCGGTTGAGGTCTGCCAGCATTTTTATCCGCCATCGCAAACACCTTTTTCCACAAATCGGTTTTAACAAAGTCTTCGCTGTCGCCCTTCTCCAGCGCGCTGCGGATGCTGCGGTTGCTCATATCCAGACGCGTGCTTAGCGTCCTGACCGCCAGCTCCGTCGATCCCGCCGCATCTGAACCGTACTGAATCAAATCACCGTCCAGCGCCAGTTTAATGCCGCTTAACCGCGAAACGGCGGCCTGGAAGGCGGCGTTGCGGCTGGCATACCATCCGGCATTAAAGTCAGCAAAGCGGTAGATCTGGCGGGTGTAATCCGCCGGATAGCCCAGCAGGTGCATGGTGCCAAACCACACGCCGCCACGCCGGCTGAACACTTCGCGGCGAATCGAGCCATCAACCGGATACGGATAGCCTTTGGCATGGGCTTCGGCAAACTCAATGCTGACCTGCATCGGGCCGCCGGTATGGATTGGATTCAGATTGCCAAACAGCGTCTGCCCCATCGGCACCATATCGATAAAGTCATCGAAAATGGCGCTCAGCTCTTTTTCGCTGCGCACGTTGTCCAGGCGATCGGTGTAGCTTTTGCCATTCGGCGATTTGATCATCAGCGCGGTACGCACCACGAACGACGGGATATGCAGCTTGCCAGCGCGGCGATCGATTTCGCCCCAGGCAATTTTCGGCAGCCCAGGCACATTGGCATCGGCATTAAAGGTGGATTCCTGATCGGTGACCGCAATCACCGAACAGAGATTGCTGACCGACGGCTCAAGCCCCTGGCCATTAAAGGCGGCGAAGATATCGTTGCTCCAGCCCTGACGATCGCTCACCTTGGCCGGTAACAGGCGGGAAATTTTCGCCTTGACGTCCACCGGACGCTGCTCGGGGAGGGACTTTTTAGGCTGGCTGCTACACCCTGCCAGCACCATCAGTGCCAGCAGAGATAGGCGTTTGGAGAGGGAACCGATCATGACTTTCCTTGTTCTGTAATAACGACCGCCCCGAGGTTACACAGCGCAGCGGCAATAATCCATCGGAGGCGGCTGAATGCGGGCGGTTACTTCCAGCGCGCGGCGGACTGACGATCGCTGTCACGCGATTCAACCCAGCGATCGCCTTCCGGCGTGGCTTCACGCTTCCAGAACGGGGCTTTGGTTTTCAGGTAATCCATAATGAATTCGGCGGCGGCAAAGGCCCCGGCACGGTGCGCGCCGCTGACGCCCACCATCACAATCTCATCGCCGGGAAACAGTTCGCCAATGCGGTGGATCACCGTGACGCGCTGCATCGGCCAGCGTTCACGCGCCTCAGCCACGATCCCGGCCAGCGCTTTTTCGGTCATTCCAGGATAGTGCTCCAGCGTCAGCGCAGACACGTTGTCACCCAGGTTGTGATTGCGCACTTTGCCGGTAAAGGTCACGACCGCGCCGTCTTCATCACAGGCCGCCAGCCAGCGATACTCTTCGCCCATATCAAAAGGCGCCTGCCCGACTCTGATCCGCGTTTCCATCTTACCCTCCGGTAACCGGCGGGAAGAAAGCCACTTCATCCCCCGCTTTCAGCGCGTGCTGCGGTGACACCAGCGTCTGGTTAACCGCCGACAGCACTTTGCCGGACTCCAGCGCCAGCGACCAGCGGTCGCCCTTCGCCGCCAGCACCGCACGCAGCTCGTCTACCGTGGCGTAATCCCGGGTGACGGTGATGCTGCCGGTACCGACCAGCTCACGCGTCTGGGCAAAAAACAGCACGTTAATCATCAGACACCGCCTTAAAATCACCCGATTTGCCGCCACTTTTGCTCAGCAAACGGCACATCTCAATGCTGATATCTTTCTGCACCGCTTTGCACATATCGTAAATGGTCAACGCGGCCACGGAGGCGGCGGTCAGCGCTTCCATCTCGACCCCGGTTTTCCCGGTGAGACGGCACAGCGACTCAATGCGGACCTGGCTGTTTTCCACATCCGCCGTCAGCGTCACTTCCACTTTGCTCAACAACAGCGGATGGCACAGCGGGATCAGCTCCCAGGTGCGCTTGGCGGCCTGGATGCCGGCGATGCGCGCGGTGGCGAATACGTCGCCTTTATGATGGCTGCCGTCGACAATCATCTTCAGCGTCTCGGGACGCATCTTCACAAAGGCTTCGGCACGGGCTTCGCGCACCGTTTCGGCCTTGGCGGAGACGTCCACCATGTGCGCCTCGCCAGAGGCATTAATATGGGTCAGTTGCGACATAAGTTCAGGGCTTCTTCACATGCGAAACAAAATTACAGGGACGGGTGCGGGCATCCAGCTGGTCCTGAATGATCCTTTCCCACGCGCTCTGGCAGGCATTGGTTGATCCCGGCACGGCAAAAATCACCGTGCCGTTGGCCACACCGGCCACGGCGCGTGACTGCAGGGTTGAGGTGCCGATATCTTCATACGAGATCATGCGGAACAGTTCGCCGAACCCTTCAATCTCGCGGTCAAACAGCGGCAGCAGGGCTTCTGGCGTGCAGTTTTTAGTGTTAAAGCCGGTGCCGCCGTTAATCAACACCACCTGAACATCACTGCTGGCAATCCAGCTGGAGACCACCGCGCGGATGCGATAACGGTCATCTTTCACCAGCGCATGATCCAGCACCTGGTGGCCCGCTTCGGCCAGCGCTTCACGCAGATAGTCGCCAGAGCTGTCACTGGTCGCATCGCGGCTGTCGGAAACGGTGAGTACTGCTACGTTGAGCGGCATAAATTCAGCCGAAGGTTTGCCCATTTTAACGTCCTTAGTGTTAACCGCCGATATAAGAGAGATTCTGCGTAATGCCGGTATTGCCCTGATGCAGGAAATGCGTCTGCTTTTTGGTACGCAGGCTGGCGGCAATCCGCTCCTGTAACGCATCCTGCTGATCGTCATTTTGCAGCAGGTCACGCAGCGACACGCCGCCATCGCCAAACAGGCACAGATGCAGCTTGCCGGTGGCGGAAACCCGCAGACGGTTACAGGTGGCACAGAAATCTTTTTCGTAAGGCATGATCAGGCCAATCTCGCCCTGATAATCCGGATGACGGAACACCTGCGCCGGTCCGGCACTGCGTTCACTGACCTGCCGCTCCCATCCCTGTAGCAACAGGCTGGCGCGGATCACCTCACCGGAAATATGGTGTTTGCGGAACAGGTCGCCGCCGTCGCCGGTTTCCATCAGCTCGATAAAGCGTAGCTGAATGGGACGGGTGCGGATCCAGTCGAGGAAGGTTTGCAGACTGTTATGATTGACGTCGCGCATCAGCACGGTATTGACTTTCACCTTGCTGAAACCGGCCTCAAACGCCGCATCGATGCCGTTCATCACCTGCTGGAATTTATCCTGACCGGTGATGGCATGAAACTGACGGGCATCCAGACTGTCTATGCTGACGTTGAGTGCCGTCAGACCGGCGTCGCGCCATTGGGCAACGTCACGCGCCAGACGATAGCCATTGGTGGTGACCGCCAGCTGGCGGATTGCGCTGTTTTCACGCACCGCCGCGATAATCTCGGTGAAGTCGCGGCGCAACGAGGGTTCGCCGCCGGTCAGACGCACTTTTTCCGTCCCCGCCGCCGCAAAGGCACGGGTAACACGCCGGATTTCATCCAGCGACAGGAAGCTTTTATTGCTGTTGCCCTGCGGCTTGTAACCGTCAGGCAGGCAATAGTTGCAACGGAAATTGCAGACGTCAGTGATCGACAGACGCAGGTAGTAAAACTTGCGATCGAAGCTATCTTGAAATTGTGACACCAGAACACCTTCCAAATCGGGAGATGCAGGCATTTCTTTCTGCACCCTGGCAACGCGAGGTTGCGGCCAGGACACCGTATCAGGAGACTTAGGTGTCAGGGCTAAGTGTGATTTACCGAACACCGGTAAATCATGGTGGTAAAATTCTACCGCTAACCGGAAAGCCTTACCACAACAGACTTTCGCTATGTATTTTGATATATAACGTTTTTTGTCGGCAGATCACCGTTACTTTCGCTAAAATTGCCGTATTGCCAGCAGCTTGGCTGATTCATCAATAAAGCATCAACATAATGAAGGATTTTTATGCGTAATCGCACATTAGCCGATCTCGACAGAGTGGTGGCTTTAGGTGGCGGACATGGCCTTGGCCGTGTGATGTCTGCCCTTTCCCCTTTGGGTTCGCGCCTTACCGGCATTGTTACCACCACCGACAACGGCGGCTCCACCGGCCGCATCCGCCGTTCTGAAGGCGGCATCGCCTGGGGCGACATGCGCAACTGCCTGAATCAGCTGATCGCCGAACCCAGCGTCGCCTCGGCGATGTTTGAATATCGCTTTAGCGGTAACGGTGAGCTGGCCGGTCACAATCTTGGCAACCTGATGCTGAAAGCGCTGGATCACCTTAGCGTGCGGCCGTTTGAAGCCATCAACCTGATCCGCAATCTGCTGAAGGTCGACGCCTTTCTGATCCCGATGTCCGAGCAGCCGGTCGATCTGGTGGCGGTCGACAGCGAAGGCAACCAGATCTACGGCGAAACCGAGATTGACCAGATGCAGCTTCCGCCGCAGGAACTGCTGCTTTCCCCCAACGTCAGCGCCACCCGTGAAGCGATTGAAGCAGTGGGCGAAGCGGATTTGATCCTGATTGGCCCCGGCAGCTTCTACACCAGCCTGATGCCGCTGCTGCTGATGCCGGATATGGCACAGGCACTGCGCCGCACGCCCGCCACCATGGTCTTTATCGGCAACCTCGGGAAAGAATTAAGCCCGGCGGCCGCGCAGCTGACGCTGGCGGGCAAGCTGGAGATGATGGAAAAATATATTGGCAAGAAAGTGATTGATGCGGTGGTGGTTGGCCCGGCGGTGGACATCAGCAATGTCAGCGGCCGGCTGATTATTCAGGAACCGCTGGAAGCGGCGGATATCAAATACCGCCACGATCGCCAGTTGCTGCACATCGCGCTGGAACACGCAATTCAGGCCATTCAGTAAGACTCTTCAGTAAGGCCAGAGCGGGGAAGCCGTCCGGCGTTTCCCCGCTCCTCTGCCCGCCGTCACGGCTGACCGATCAGGACGCGGCGATAAACAGCTCCCGCACCTTATGCAGCTGGTCACGGATATTGGCGGCCTCTTCAAACTCCAGATTCTGCGCATGCTCCTGCATTTGCGCTTCCAGCTGGTGAATTTTCTTCTGCAGTCCTTTCGGTGACAGATCCAGGTACGGTGCATCGTCTTCCACAATGCGTCCGGCCTTGGCGCGTCCACGGGATTTGTTTTTCGCCAGCCCCTGGCCCAGTTCAAGAATATCGGCAATCTTCTTGTTCAGTCCCTGCGGCACAATGCCGTTCTCAGCGTTGTAGATTTCCTGCTTGGCGCGGCGGCGCTCGGTTTCGCCGATGGCGCGCTCCATTGACGGCGTGATTTTATCGCCGTAGAGAATGGCCTTACCGTTCAGGTTACGCGCGGCGCGACCAATGGTCTGGATCAGCGAGCGATCGGAACGCAGGAAGCCCTCTTTATCGGCATCCAGAATCGCCACCAGCGACACTTCCGGCATATCCAGACCTTCTCGCAGTAAGTTGATGCCGACCAGCACATCAAACTCGCCCAGACGCAGGTCACGGATGATCTCCACGCGCTCGACGGTGTCGATATCCGAGTGCAGGTAACGCACCCGCTCACCGTGCTCTTCCAGATACTCGGTGAGGTCCTCGGCCATGCGTTTGGTTAACACCGTTACCAGCACGCGCTCATTGATTGCCACGCGTTTACGAATCTCAGACAGCAGGTCATCGACCTGAGTGCTGACCGGACGCACTTCGATTAGCGGATCCAGCAGACCGGTTGGGCGCACCACCTGATCGATCACTTCGCCACCGGATTTCTCCAGCTCATATTTACCCGGCGTGGCCGAGACATAAATGGTCTGCGGCGCCAGCGCCTCAAACTCTTCAAATTTCATTGGGCGGTTATCAAGCGCCGAAGGCAGACGGAAACCGTACTCCACCAGCGTCTCTTTACGCGCACGGTCACCTTTGTACATCCCGCCGATTTGCGGAATGGTGACGTGGGATTCGTCGACCACCAGCAGGCCGTCCGCCGGTAAATAGTCAAACAGGGTTGGCGGCGCTTCGCCCGGCCCGCGCGCGGAGAGATAGCGCGAGTAGTTCTCGATACCGGAGCAGTAGCCCAGCTCGTTCATCATCTCCAGATCGAACTGGGTACGCTGAGAAATGCGCTGCTCTTCCAGCAGCTTGTTGTTGTTCAACAGGACCTTGCGCCGGTCGGCCAGCTCCACTTTGATCTCTTCCATCGCCTGCAGGATGCGTTCGCGCGGGGTCACGTAGTGGGTTTTCGGGTAGATGGTGTAGCGCGGGACCACGGAAGTGACCTGCCCGGTGAGCGGGTCGAAGATCGACAGGCGCTCGACCTCTTCATCAAACAGTTCGACGCGCAGCGCATAATCGTCCGATTCCGCCGGGAAGATATCAATCACTTCGCCGCGCACGCGGAAGGTGCCGCGCTGGAACGCCTGATCGTTGCGGGAATACTGCAATTCCGACAGGCGACGCAGGATAGAGCGCTGATCGATTACCATGCCACGGGTCAGGTGCAGCATCATCTTCAGATACAGGTCAGGATCGCCCAGACCGTAGATGGCCGACACCGAGGCGACCACGATCACATCCCGTCGCTCCAGCAGCGCTTTGGTCGCTGACAGACGCATCTGCTCGATATGTTCGTTTACCGAGGCATCCTTTTCGATAAAGGTGTCGGAGCTGGGCACATACGCTTCCGGCTGATAGTAGTCGTAGTAAGAGACGAAGTACTCCACCGCGTTATCCGGGAAGAACTCTTTCATTTCGCCGTACAGCTGCGCCGCCAGCGTTTTATTCGGTGCCAGCACCATGGTTGGCCGGTTTAAGTCGGCAATCACGTTGGCCACGGTGAAGGTTTTACCTGAGCCGGTTACCCCGAGCAGCGTCTGGTGCGCCAGCCCGTCTTCCAGCCCCTCTTCCAGACGACGGATCGCCTCGGGCTGGTCACCAGCGGGTTTGAATTCGGAGTTGAGTTTAAAGACTTTGCTCATTGAGTGGCTACCTGGTAATGAATGACGCGAACAGGATCCTAATTTTACTCTGCTACTGCGAATTTACCAGAAAAAAAGACTGGATATAATTACAGTAATTTTGCAAGATATTGCTCATGCGTTCAGCGTTGCCCTTTCCCGGCCCAGTGGGCAATCAGCAATGCGGCTGGTCGGACAGGTTATCCCCAAAAGAGGAAGCGCTTTAACATTTGTCAAGCAGCACTGACAAAATGCGGCGGGCCAGGCAACTGAGATTTTTCGGGTGCTTGATTTTAACTAACATATTGATAAATCACCCTTTGCGCTCAGAGATGAGTTTCGCGTCAACTCGTGCTCAACCCGCGTCCGCTCTCGCCTGCCGTAAGTTTTCAGACGCTCATGCACATGGTTATCCACAGGAATGGTGGATAACTGATTTGAGCGCCCGAGCCGTCTGATGTGTATAAAACCTCATTGCCCTGCGATCGGGGCCGCAAATATTTTTTTTTGCATTATTTTCGCCTGACGCTTGAGGATTAATGGTCCTGAAAGGCATATTTCCCCCGTTGCCGCTAGCCCTATTTCGACGTTTTTTTCAGTTTGATGACAGTCGCGGGTTGCCACTGAGACAGGCAACTGCACCAGAAATGATTCGTCCATAGCACTGACAAAGTGCAGCGGAATATTACCCCGGGCAATTGTTTAAGTTTTATTACTAATTACTGGTGCTAATCATCAGGCGGGCGGGCGTTTTCTGAGACTTTTGCCAGGTTGGCCTGCCAATTGCAAGTCTCTGTCTAACCGCCTCACGCTTTCATAACACCAGAGCGAGGAGCACAAAGCCGCAGGCGTCTCGCAGGAGACGTTGACGACTGTTTGCCACACGACGTAGAGCGGATGCAACCAGGTGCGATCGAAAACTGTCTGGAGGAGAGTGTCAGATGCTCAGCTTACGTTCAATCAACCAATTTTATGGACAAAATCACATCCTGTGGGATGTTGATCTGGATCTCGCCCCAGGCACCTGTACCGGCGTACTGGGACGTCCCGGCATGGGAAAAACCACGCTGGTCAACTGCATCATGGGCCATCTGCCGATTAACAGCGGCTCGATGACCTGGCAGGAAGCCAACCGCCCGCCGCAGGATCTGCTGCTGCAGCCGATGGAGCAACGGGCTGCCCTGGGCATTGGCTATGTGCCGCAAGGGCGACAGCTTTTCTCCCAGCTTAGCGTGGAAGATAACTTGCAGATTGCGCTGCTGGCCGGCGCGGGTCTGGAACGCCATCGGGCCATTCCGCAGATGGTCTATGACCTGTTCCCTGCCCTCTACTCCTTGCGCCATCAGCGCAGCGGTGATTTACAGATTGAGCAGCAGCAGCAACTGGCGCTGGCCAGAGCGCTGGTGTTGCAGCCTAAGCTGTTGATCCTGGACGAGCCAACCGAAGGCATGTCGCCGTGGCTGGAAGAGGAGATGGGCAATCTGATCCATCGTCTGAATCACGATTTCGGCCTGACGATCCTGCTGCTGGAGCAACGCATTTCGTTTATCCGTAAGGTGGCGGATTACTTCCTGCTGCTGCATCGGGGCCGCAACGTGGCGCACGGCAAAGTCGCCCAGCTGGACGAAAGCATGCTCAATACCTGGATGACGGTGTCTTGACGGTAAGGTGGGCGGAGGAAACTCCGCCCGAAGGGTTAACCGTTATAACGGCAGCTGCACGTACTGTGCCAGCTGGTCGAACTGTTCTGGCTGCGTCAGATAGGGGATCTCACCCAGCATTGGCGCCGGCAGCCGCTGTTTAAGCGCCGCCAGATACTCGGTGTGGCGTTTTCCCGGCGGTAGAATGTCATTGGCTATCCAACCCGCCAGACGCAGTCCGCTGGCCTGAATTGCCTGTGCGGTCAGCACCGCATGATTGATACAGCCTAACTTCACGCCCACCACCAAAATCACCGGCAGCTGCTCCGCCCGCGCCCAGTCGGCAAAGGTGGTCTGCTCAGAGAGCGGCGTAAACCAGCCACCTGCCCCTTCCGTCAGCACCCAGTCAGACTGCGCGGTTAACGCGGCCAGGCCGGCTGAAAGCTGCTCAAAAGTAATCGGTCGGCCTTCTTCGGCACTGACGATATGCGGCGAGGTCGGCTCTGCGAAAGCCAGGGGGTTGATGCTGTCATAAGGCAGTTGCAGCACGCTGTACTTTTGTAGCGCCAGCGCATCCTCATTTCTCAACCCGTCTGCCGTCATCTCACAGCCCGAAGCAACCGGCTTGTAACCCACGCTGCGAAATCCCGCCGCGTTGGCGGCCTGAAGCAGGGCTGAACTGGCAACCGTTTTGCCCACTTCCGTATCCGTTCCGGTGATAAACCAGCGTTCACTCACGATGCATAACTCCATAAACCAGATGATAACTCAGTAAATATCCCCGCCGATCGCGCGGCCAGTGCTGCTCCAGCTGTTGCAGATGCCGGCGGCTAAGCAGTCCACCGTGACGGCCCTGATGCAAATGCGTGGCACCAATGCCTTTCAGTGAACGCAGCGCACTCAGCACGTCCGGGAATCCAACGGTCAGCGTTTGTTGCTTCAGTTTCAGCGGCAGATGCTGGCCCGCGTGGGCGATGGCGTCGAAAGGCAAAAAGCAGTTAACCGGGGCGGGTAAATCCAGCGGTTGCCAGGCGGCGGACAGCTCATGTAATGAGTCGGCGGAGAGCGTCGAGAACAGCACCTGGCCGCCTGGCGAGGTCACCCTGTAAAGTTCTGTCAGTGCCAGCGATAAGTCACTGCACCATTGCACCGCAAGGTTGCTCCAGCACAGATCAAAGCTCGCATCACTGAACGGCAGCGCTTCGATATCGCCCGGCTGATAGCAATCGGCGGTGTGTAACGCCTGCGCCTGAACCAGCATTTCTGCGGACAAATCAAGCGCGGTCACATGGTTACCGGCCGCGCGCCAGTGCTGGCTGAACCAGCCCGGACCGCAGCCCGCATCCAACACTTTCTGCCCCTGCTGTCGGGTGGCATAGCTGGCCAGCGCTTCGCCACAGAGGCGCTGCAAGCCGGCATGTTGATTGTAGCTCTGCGCCGCCCGGCCAAACGCCTGTGCAATCGCCTGTTTATTAACGGTTTGCATGTTGCAGTCCCTCCAGCAGGCGATGAATATCTTCCGGCCGATGCGCCGCACTTAAGGTGATCCGCAAACGGGCGGTGCCGGGCGGAACCGTCGGTGGGCGGATAGCCGTCACCCAGCATCCCTGCTGTTGCAGCCTGTCGGCCAGGGCCAGCGCCTGCTGCTCTTCGCCGACGATCAACGGCTGGATCGCCGTGGCCGACGGCAGTAAAGCCAGCCCCAGCGCCTGCGCGCCCTGACGGAACAGCGCAATATTTTGCTGCAGCCGCTGACGCAGTTCGTCACCCTGCTGGATGCAGGCCAGCGCGGTCTGCAATGCCCAGGCCTGCGCCGGTGGCATCGCCGTGCTGTAGATCAGGTGGCGGGCAAACTGCAGCAGATAATCAGCGGTGTCATCATCACACAACACCGCCGCCCCGCTCAGGCCAAAGGCTTTACCAAAGGTGACCACCAGCAGTTCCGGTTTAACCTGCTGCTGCCAGCAGCTGCCGCGTCCCTGCTCGCCGGTGGTGCCAATGCCATGCGCATCGTCCACCATCAGCCAGCTTCCCTGACGCTGAGATAAGCGGTGAAGCTCCGCCAGCGGTGCGCTGTCGCCATCCATGCTGAAAACGCCTTCGGTGACCACCAGCGTCTCGCCCCCGGCCGGATGTTGCAGCAGTTTTTCAAGCGCAGCCGGTTGATTGTGTGCGAAGCGACGCAGGGTAGCGGGACTGTGAGCCGCCGCTTCGAGCAACGAGGCGTGCGCCAGCTTATCGGCGAAGATGCGGTCATTTTTCGCCAGCATCGCCGCAATCACCGCCTGATTGGCGGCAAAGCCGGAAATAAATACCAGGGCGCGTGGATAACCCAGCCAGTCGGCAAGCTGCTGCTCAAATTCCGCCTGTGGCGCATGATAACCGGTGACGTGCGCCGATCCGCCGGCCCCGACGCCATAACGTTCCGCACCCTGTTGCCAGGCCTGAACCAGCCTCGGGTCATGGCTCAACCCAAGATAGTCATTGGCGGCAAAGTTCAGATAGCACGTGCCGTCAATCTGCAAGGTCCGTGCATCGCTGTGCTGGTTAACCCGACGGGTGCGCATCTGCCCTTTTTGCTGGCGCCCGGTCAGCGCCAGGGAAATTCGATGCTGCCAGCTCACTTACACCGCCGCGTTGTAGAACTGGTCGGTATCAGCGGTCATCAACTGTCCTGCCAACGCCTGCTGCTGCTCGTTGTCACCCGCTTCGGTGGTGGTGTGGCGCGGATTCAGGCCCAGCTTGTGGAACAGCTGCAGGTCTTTGTCTTCTTCCGGGTTCGGCGTGGTCAGCAGTTTGCAGCCGTAGAAGATGGAGTTTGCCCCGGCCATAAAGCACATGGCCTGCGTTTGCTCGCTCATCTGCTCACGTCCGGCAGACAGGCGCACGTGCGAGGTGGGCATCATGATGCGGGCAACCGCGATGGCGCGGATAAAATCAAACGGATCGACATCGTCGTTATCGGCCAGCGGTGTGCCTTTGACTTTTACCAACATATTGATTGGCACGCTTTCCGGCGGCGTCGGCAGATTCGCCAGCTGCACCAGCAGGCCCGCGCGATCGTTAACGGTTTCGCCAAGGCCGAGGATGCCGCCTGAACAGACTTTGATCCCGGCATCACGCACTTTGCCCAGCGTATCCAGGCGTTCCTGATAGCTTCGGGTGGTGATGATGCTGCCGTAGAATTCCGGCGAGGTATCGAGGTTGTGGTTGTAGTAATCCAGTCCGGCGTGCGCCAGACGCTGCGCCTGTTCTTCGCTCAGCGTGCCCAGCGTCATACAGGTTTCCAGCCCCATTTCACGAACGCCTTTCACCATCTGCTCAAGGTAAGGCATGTCACGTTCGTGCGGGTTTTTCCAGGCTGCGCCCATACAGAAGCGATCCGAACCGGCCGCTTTTGCTTTGCGGGCCGAGGTCAGCACGTCTTCCACTTCCATCAGCCGCTCGGTGGCGAGGCCGGTTTTATAGCGTGAGCTTTGCGGACAGTATTTACAGTCTTCCGGGCAGGCGCCCGTTTTGATCGACAGCAAGGTGCTGACCTGCACCTGGCGGGGATCGAAGTGCTGGCGATGCACCTGCTGAGCTTCAAACATCAGTTCCAGAAAGGGTTTATCAAACAGGGCCTGAGCCTGTGGGATCGTCCAACGAGTTGCCATTGCGTGCTCCAAAAAAAATCTGTCGTTAATCATCTTTGCGTGGTTATACTTGTAAACTAATTTTTTTGAATTTGGTTTACAAGTAATTTATGACGCCTGCTGACCTCGCTTTTGATCGTGACCATATCTGGCACCCTTACACCTCCATGAGCCAACCGTTGCCGGTCTATCCGGTGGTCGCCGCGCAGGAGACGTCCCTGAAACTGGCCGACGGTCGTAAGCTGGTTGATGGCATGTCTTCATGGTGGGCAGCGATCCATGGCTACAACCATCCACGCCTGAACCGGGCGATGACCGCGCAAATTGAACAGATGTCACACGTGATGTTTGGCGGCATCACCCACCCTTCCGCCGTGGCGCTGTGCCGCAAGCTGGTTGAGATGACGCCGCAAGGGCTGGAGTGCGTGTTCCTGGCCGATTCGGGATCGGTGGCGGTTGAAGTGTCGATGAAGATGGCGCTGCAATACTGGCAGGCCCGTGGCGAGCGCCGTCAGCGCTTCCTGACGCTGCGAAACGGCTACCACGGCGATACCTTCGCCGCGATGTCGGTGTGCGATCCGCAGAATTCAATGCACAGCCTGTATCAGGGCTATCTGCCTTCGCACCTGTTTGCTGCCGCACCCGCCTGTGGCTTTGACGATGAATGGCAGGCGCTTGATGTTGACGACTTCGAGCGACTGATCCGCCTGCATGCCGGTGAGCTGGCGGCAGTGATCCTTGAACCGATTGTTCAGGGCGCGGGCGGCATGCGCTTCTATCATCCGCGTTATCTGCAAAAGGTCCGTGAGCTGTGCGATCGCCATAACGTTCTGCTGATCGCCGATGAGATTGCCACCGGATTTGGCCGCACCGGCAAGCTGTTCGCCTGCGAACATGCCGGAATTTCCCCGGACATACTGTGCGTTGGTAAAGCGCTGACCGGCGGCACCATGACCCTTTCCGCCACCCTGACCACCCGCGAGGTTGCCAACACCATCAGCAACGGGGAGGCCGGCTGCTTTATGCACGGCCCGACCTTTATGGGCAATCCGTTGGCCTGCGCGGTCGCCACTGAAAGCCTGGCGATGTTGCAGGAAGGTCACTGGCAACAGCAGGTCGCGACCATCGAAGCGCAGCTGAAAGCCGCCCTGCTGCCGCTGCAGGAAATGCCTGAAGTGGCCCACGCCCGCGTGCTGGGGACCATTGGGGTGATCGAGACCCACCGGCCGGTGAATATGGCCGCGCTGCAGGCGTTCTTTGTCGAGCGCGGCGTATGGATCCGGCCGTTTGGCAAACTGATTTACCTGATGCCGCCGTACATTATTCAAGCCGACGCCTTAGCCCAGCTCACCGGGGCAATAGCCGCCGCGCTGGCGCGTCCCGAGCTGTTTCTCAGCGCCTGACGCTGACTTATGCGCGTCACAGCAAAGCAGCGAGGCCGCTGATGCACTACGCTTTTACGGGGCAACATCCCGTAAAGGAGCAAATTTATGCCACAAGATAAACAGACTAATCGCCGTATCGTGCTGGCTTCCCGCCCGCACGGTGCGCCTACGGAAGCCAATTTCCGTCTTGAATCGCAGCACGTTCCGACGCCTGCAAAAGGCGAAGTGTTACTTCGTACTGTCTGGCTGTCGTTAGATCCCTATATGCGTGGCCGGATGAGCGACGCGCCTTCCTACGTTCCGCCGGTTGGCATCAATGAAGTGATGGGCGCCGGCACCGTCGCCATCGTCGAACAGTCCAATAATGAAAACTATGCCCCGGGCGACTGGGTGGTTAGCCAGAGCGGCTGGCAGGATTTCGCCGTCTCGAACGGTAAGGATCTGTTCAAGCTTTCCGGTCCGGTCCTGAAGCACCCTTCCTGGGCGCTAGGCCTGTTGGGGATGACCGGCTTCACCGCCTATATGGGCTTGCTGGATATCGGTAACCCGCAGCCGGGCGAAACCGTGGTGGTCGCAGCCGCGACCGGTGCGGTGGGCTCAATGGTCGGTCAGATTGCCAAGCTGAAGGGCTGCTACGTGGTCGGCATTGCCGGCGGCGAAGAGAAATGCCGTTACGCCGAAGAGGTTCTGGGCTTTGACCGCTGCCTCGATCACCGCGCAGCCGATCTGGCGGAAGCCCTGAAACGCTACTGCCGCGACGGTATTGACGTCTATTTCGAAAGCGTGGGCGGCAAGGTCTTTAACGCGGTTCTGCCGCTGATGAATACCAAAGGTCGCATTCCCGTCTGTGGTCTGATTGCCGACTACAACAGTACCGAAGCCGCCAAAGGCCCGGATCTTCTGCCGCAGTTCCAGAGCGCGATCCTGCGTAAACGTCTGCGGGTCGAGGGCTTTATCATCACCCAGGATTATGGTCACCGTTTCGGTGAATTCTTCAGCCAGATGAGCCAGTGGGTGGAGCAGGAACGCTTCGTCTTCCGGGAAGACTGCGTTGACGGGCTGGATAACGCGCCAGAAACCTTTATCGGCATGCTTGAAGGTAACAACTTCGGCAAAGTGCTGATCCGGGTGGCGGGCGACAAACCTTCAGGAGCAGTGAAATGAAACTCTTAATGGTGCTTACCTCACACGATCGGCTGGGTGAAACGGGGAAGAAAACCGGTTTCTGGCTCGAAGAGTTCGCCGCACCCTATTACGTGTTCCGCGATGCCGGGGTAAACGTGGTGCTGGCTTCACCGGCCGGCGGGCAACCTCCGCTGGATCCGGTCAGCGATGAACCCGATGCGCAGACCACCGACACCGATCGCTTCCGTGGCGATCTCCCGGCCCAGCAGGCGCTGGCGCATACGCAGAAACTGGAAACCATCGATACCACCCAGTTTGATGCGGTGTTTTATCCCGGCGGTCACGGTCCGCTGTGGGACCTGGCCGAAGATCGGGTCAGCATCGATCTGATCGAAAACTTCTTTGCCAACGGCAAGCCGGTCGGTGCGGTCTGCCACGCGCCTGGCGTACTGCGCCATGTAAAAAAACCGGACGGCACGCCGCTGGTTGCCGGTAAGCGGGTCACCGGTTTCAGCAACACGGAAGAGGAAGCCGTGGGGCTGACAGATGTGGTACCTTTCCTGGTTGAGGATGTGCTTAAGTCATTGGGCGCAGAGTATGAAAAAACCGATAACTGGGGCGTTTATACGCTGACCGATGGCCATCTGGTCACCGGGCAGAACCCGGCATCCTCCGCAGCAGCAGCCGAAGAGCTGCTTAAATTACTTCATCGTTAACCGCAGGAGAGGGAATGAAACTGATTAGCCAGGATTTTAACGACGGCGATAAGCTGCCGGAGCGCCAGGTCTTTAACGGCATGGGGTATGAAGGGGACAATTTGTCACCGCACCTCGCCTGGGATGACGTGCCGGCGGGCACCAAAAGCTTTGTCGTCACCTGCTACGATCCTGATGCGCCGACCGGATCAGGCTGGTGGCACTGGGGCGTGGCCAATCTGCCGGCCGACACCCGTTCTCTGCCACAGGGTGCAGGTTCCGGCGCGGCCGAACTGCCTTCTGGATCAGTTCAGACACGCACCGACTTTGGTAAAAGCGGCTACGGCGGCGCGGCACCGCCGAAGGGCGAAAGCCACCGCTATATCTTCACCGTTTACGCCATTGATGTGGAAAAACTGGAGGTCGATGAGCAGGCCAGCGGCGCTTATCTGGGCTTCAACGTCCATTTCCATCAGCTGGGCAGCGCATCAATTACCGCCATGTACAGCTAACGCGAAAGAGCGGCTTTTCAGCGCATAAAAAAAGGGGGCGAGAAATCGCCCCCTTTTGCTGTCTGAACCAGCCTTACAGCGCGGCGATCGCCACCCACATTGGGCCCTGACCGACCGCGTAGCGCGCCAGCGGTTGCAGTAACCCCTGCTCGCCAGCAATTTTATACACTTCGATATGGTGCGATTTCTGCCCCGCCGCCACCAGATACTGTCCGGTATTATCGATGTTGAAGCCGCGTGGCTGCGTTTCGGTCGGCTGATGCCCTTCAACGGTCAGCACCGCGCCATCTTCGCTGACGCTAAAGATGGTCAGCAGGCTGGCGGTACGATCGCAGCTATACAGATGGCGGCCATCTGGCGTCAAATGAATATCGGCTGCCCAGCGGGTTTCGCTGAAGCCAGCTGGCATGGTATCCAGGCTTTGTACCCGCTCAACCACACCCTGCGCATTGTTTAACGTCCAGACGTCAACCGTGCTGTCCAGCTCGTTGATGCAGTAGGCGTACTGCTGGTTCGGATGGAACACCATATGACGCGGGCCCGCACCTTCAACGGTGGTCACCTGCGGCTGCTTATGCGGCTGCAACTGGCCGTTTTCCTGCAAATCAAACAGGCAGATACGATCCTGTTTTAATGCCGGCACAAACAGGGTTTTGTTATCAAGCGTGATATTGGCGGAGTGACAGCCGTCCATGCCGTCGATTACCTGCAGCGGCTCGCCCGGCAGGCCATCGGCGCCAATCGGCGTCACGCTGACGCAGGCATCGTTATACGAGCCGACGAAGACAAAACGGCCCTGACGATCGGTAGAAATATGGGTTGGGCTGCCTGGCAATGACGCGTGCCCGGCTTCCTTCAGTTTGCCTTCCGCATCAATCTGATAGGCGACGACACGGAAATCAGGGCGCACGCCCACATAGAGAAAACGTTTGTCGGGGCTGACGACCATCGGCTGAACCTGGCCTGGCGCATCAATCACCTGCAGCAGGGTAAGCGCGCCGTCATCGGCTAACTGCCAGGCATGGATCTGCTGGCTCTCCGGGCTGGCGGTATATACGACTTGTTTCATGAATTCTCCTTTTTCTGAGTAAGCTGACCTGTGGCAAAGCGTAGCGTGTTTTTCCTTCCCGCGTGGGGGGATTTGTGGCGTGTCATTTTGTTAACCCCGTCACAAGGTGTACACTCTCTGGCTCTTGTTTAGCCACTTCCGGAACTGTTTATGAGTTATCGCATCATTGCTTTGGACCTGGACGGCACCCTGTTAACGCCGCGCAAAACCATCCTTCCCGAATCGCTGGAAGCCCTGAAAAAAGCACAACAGGCTGGGGTAAAGGTGGCCATCGTCACCGGTCGTCATCATGTCGCTATCCATCCTTTTTATCAGGCACTGGCATTAGATACACCTGCAATCTGCTGTAATGGCACCTATTTGTATGATTATCATGCAAAAAAGGTCCTGCAAGCCGATCCGCTGCCGAAAGAGCAGGCGTTGCGGGTGATTGAGATGCTCGACGAAGCCGGGATCCCCGGTCTGCTGTACGTCGACGATGCCATGCTCTATCAGACTGAAACTGGCCACGTGACGCGCACCATCGACTGGGGATTATCCCTGCCAGAACATCAGCGTCCGGTGTTCAACAAGGTCGACAGCCTGGCGCAGGCAGCCAAAGATGCGGGCTCAATCTGGAAGTTCGCCCTTTCCCATCCCGACACCGTCGCATTACAGCACTTTGCCGAGCGGGTCGAAAAAGAGATGGGGCTGGCCTGCGAGTGGTCATGGCACGATCAGGTGGACATCGCCAAAGCCGGCAACAGCAAAGGCAAGCGTCTGGCACAGTGGGTGGAATCCGAGGGTTATCAGATGAGTGACGTGCTGGCCTTTGGCGATAACTACAATGACCTGAGCATGCTGGAAACGGTGGGGCTGGGTGTGGCGATGGGCAATGCCGACGAGGCGATCAAAGCCCGTGCCGGCCGGGTAATCGGCACCAACCTTGAGCCAGGTATTGCGGAAACCATCTACCGCGAAGTGTTGTGAGTTGGCGCGATAATCGACACGCTTTTAATCTGGGCATATAACCACATGCCCGGTTTGACTTAGCATAAGTGGGAAAAAGAAAAGGTAAACTATTAGCACAATGGGTTGAATCGCAGACTGACTGTACTTTTTCCTGAGAAAAAGATGACTCAAGGTTTTTTGTCAAAAATCGGGATGTCTGGAATGTGATTTTTTTGTGAACTAAAGGCAGGCAACTTTAGCGGAGTTTCAATCAGTCAGAAATTCTTCCTAAAGTAGAAATAAGATTCATCGAATATAAGTAAAAAAGGCCCTTAATTAGTCATATAATAAAGGGCTTTTTTATCTAACCTTGAGTTAATCAGGCTTCACTTTAAGTACAATTAACAGGCTAATGAAACTTAACAATCCTATAATCAATGCGCCGTATTTGACATAAAACCAAGATATTTCACTAGTCTTTAAAGATTTAAAAAATGAAATCTCTTCTTCTGTTAGCGCCTTCTTTGTCGCTGGAAAGCCAGGAAAGATAAGTGCACTCATAATATAAGATTCCTTATACCCCCAAAAGAAAAACCCCCCATTTTTACCAACAGCCATGGAGAAAGGTGTATAACCAAATCGTTGTTTGAATTTATCAGCAATCAGATCGAATTTATGCTCTGTGCATTTACCATAAAAAAGATAAAATAACAGTGAAATTACAAAGATCGCAGCCAAACATATTATTATTATATCAAGCGAGTTCATTTGGAACCCTCTATAACATTATACAACGTGTTTCCTACTTTTTCTCCCCCCCAACCACCGGCTTCCCCACCAACATAACCTAACGTACCTCCCGCGATAACAGCACAAACTAATCCACCAGTGCCAGCTGTACCCACACCAATTGCTATACAGAGCGGAACAGCCATACCTCCCGCGAGGATACCGCCCCCAGTGCTACCTGCAAAACTGCCTATTTCAGTATACTTCTTTTGAGTACATTCATCTTCACGACCTACAGAACACGACTCGTTTATTTCATTAATAGAATGAAGGGCACTAAAACCTATTCCTACATAGCCAATATATCGCATAGCTGCTACATATTTTACTGCTCGTTCGATATGGGTAGCATAACCTTCAATATCACTTATTCCAGTCTGATTCCATTTATGAGTAATTGAGCTTGAAGACAAACCAAGAGCATTTTTTATTTTAGTGTATTCGCCAAATTTCATAGCCTTATTTAAGAAACCTACCTTTAATACTTTTTCAAGCTCTTTAAATAATTGTGCTCGTCTGACATAGAACTGCTCACCAATTAAAGCCCCTCTTGTCATGTAAGTATTTTTGTACGTTTCCTGAACTTCTTTCAGGATCTTCTCTATATTTTCAAAATACTTCCCGACAGGATCTGCAGCAAGCCCAATTCCTTTATCAGCGATGTTGCTAAAGTTAGCTATTGTTGCATAGTGGCTGTGTAAGAAATTAGCTTCTTTATGTGTAAGTGGCTCTAATGCTGTATCAATACGTTGTTTTGCAGCCTGCATATGTGCGATCTGATCACTGTCCTGTTTTTCTGGATCAACAACAAGCAGGATAGAACTCGCTTTGTATTCCTTACCTTTTCCATTCAATGCGCGGTAAAGTTCGCGTGTTCCTGCTGGCGGTTCACTTTCGAACAAATACGGTTCATAGGCCCTCGTTTCAGCACCATATGGGAGTACACAAAAACCAGCG
The DNA here is from genome assembly GCF_004551645.1 of Erwinia sp. QL-Z3. NCBI lineage: Bacteria > Pseudomonadati > Pseudomonadota > Gammaproteobacteria > Enterobacterales > Erwiniaceae > Erwinia > Erwinia sp. QL-Z3. Next base: position 2,869,349 of record NZ_CP037950.1, on the reverse strand, counting down.
TCTACAACTTCACGTTTGATTTCTTCCTTATATGGCCTTTTAGCTATCTGAGCATGAAGTTCTGGTTCTTCAAATTTAGGCGAAGCGGAAGCGACAGCCGTAGCTGTCATAGGAACACTTACTGGAGCGGCTTTACGTATATCGCCCTGATACGGTCCGTGTTTTGCCCATGTATGCGTTGGAATAAAAAATGCCTTACAAGGGCAAGTCGAGCGGCTGTAAAGTGTACTTGCTGCATAACACCCATGGATGATCTCTCCGGGATGTCCTCCGCCTACGCTGAAGGTTCCTGGATGTTTTCCGCAGGATACTTTACTACCATTGACTGCCTGTCGGTTCTGATTCGGGCCAAATTTTGTTCCTTTCGGATGCCCTTCCAGGACACTTCCGCCACATGACGTTTTATCACCTTGCACTATCCAGTAACCCATTGACATTTCCTTTGTTCCTTATGATGTTATGAACGTTACATGATGCGATTTTAGTACTTTGATGTTGGTGGGTAAATGAGCAAATGCAACCGCAATTTGAGTTTTGGAATGCCTAAAAGCAGGGCTCAAACTTATGAAGGAGGCAAGCCCATAAACAACAAAGGCCGCTTTCGCGACCTCATTTCAAGTACACACACTCATTGAGAACGATCAAGTACCCTGTACGCGGGTTGACACATGCTGCCCCGCTCTTGTAGCCAGTAGTAGTCAAGATCAGTCAGCCGCAAGCTGGGTATCGCCGGTGCCACGTTCTATACCTGGCGCAAGAAGTATGGCGGAATTTCCCCTTCTGAACTCAAACACACTTAGGCGATGGGCAATGCCGACGAGGCGATTAAAGCCCGTGCCGGCCGGGTAATCGGCACCAACCTTGAGCCAGGCATTGCGGAAACCATCTACCGCGAAGTGCTGTGAGTTGGCGCGATAATCGACACGCTTTTAATCTGGGCATATAACCACATGCCCGGTTTGATCATCAGTTCATCGCGAGCCCAGGGCGTGATGCGCGCCCACAGCTCGCTTTGTCCCACCATCAGCTTCACTTCAATCTGATCGTCAATCTCCAGCAACTCCGCCACATGGGCCGGGATCACGTTGCGAATGCTGCTGTTGACCGGCGGCTGCAGGCTTAATGACACGTCGGCGGACTGAATACGCAAACGCAGCGGCGTCTTCGCCGGGGCATCGACACGGCTGACCCAGATATGTTGATCGCCCAGCGACAACGCGGTCATCGCATAGTGCGGATGCTGCTCCAGCACCTGCACCCGCAGCACGCTACTCAGTTCGGATCGCGGTAACCACGGCCGCATCGCGCTGCTGGCCCAGACTTTTTCCACGCTGCCCATCGCCTTAACCTGGCCGTTATCCAGCACCAGCACGTTATCGGCCAGCTGCAGGATTTCATCCAGGCTGTGGCTGACATACAGGATCGGGATATCCACCGTTTTCGCCAGCTTGTGCAGGTAAGGCAGCAATTCACGCTTACGCGGCAAATCCAGCGAGGCCAGCGGTTCGTCCATCAACAGAATTTCGGGCGCGGTCAGCAATGCCCGGCCGATGGCGACACGCTGCTTTTCACCGCCCGACAGCGACGCCGGAAAGCGCGTCAGCAGATCTTCAATACCCAGCAGCCTGACCAGCTGATCGAACTCCGGCCGCAGGCTTTTGGCCATGCCGTACTCGAGGTTGCCCCGCACGCGATAGTGCGGGAACAGCCGGGCATCCTGAAACACGTAGCCAATCCGCCGTTTTTCTGGCGGCAGATGAAGTTTGCTCCCGGCGTCGCTTAACACCCGGCCATTCAGCACGATGCGGCCCTGCTGTGGCGTGGTCAGGCCACCGATAGCATTGATCAGGGAGGTTTTCCCGGCACCCGAGACGCCGAAAATCGCGGTGATGCCCCTGGCGGGCAGCTGTGTATCGAGGGTCAGGGTATGATCGCCCAAGCGCTGAGTGAAATTGAGTTCCAGCATTACAATCCCAACCTTTTGCGGCCCCAGCGTGCCAGCCACTCAGAAATCAGCAGTGATGCCAGCGCCAGTAAAATCGCAATGACGCTGAGCCGCGCGGCGGCATTTTCAGCACCGGGTGTTTCAATCAGCGTGTACATCGCGGAGGGAAGCGTGCGGGTTTCACCCGGAATATTCGAGACGAAGGTAATGGTGGCACCAAACTCGCCCAGCGAGCGGGCAAAGGCCAGCACGGTGCCGGCAATAATGCCCGGCAGGGTCAGCGGTAAGGTGATGGTGAAAAAGACGCGCCAGCGCCCGGCACCCAGCGTGCGGGCGGCCAGCTCCAGCTTGCTGTCGACGCCTTCAAGCGCCAGGCGGATGGCCCTGACCATCAGCGGGAAAGCAATCACCGCCGAGGCCAGCGCCGCGCCGCGCCAGCTGAAGGCGAAGGTGAAGCCAAACCAGTCATACAGGTATTCGCCGATAAATCCGCGACGGCCAAAACCGATCAGCAGTAAATAGCCCACCACCACCGGCGGCAGCACCAGCGGCAGATGAACTAGACTGTCTAACAGGGTTTTGCCGGGAAAACGGCAGCGGACGAGGATCCACGCCATCAGGATCCCGAAGGGCAGGCTAAAAATTACCGCCACTGAAGCGACTTTCAGGCTCAGGGCAACGGCCTGCCATTCGGGCTCACTCAGGATCATTTTTCAGGCGTAAATCCGTAACGTTTGAACACGGCCGCAGCGTCAGGCCCTTTCAAATAATTGTAGAAAGCGGTTACGGCGGCAGAGTTATGATCTTTCACCATAGCCATCGGGTATTCGACCGGTTTGTGGCTGTCTTCCGGGAAGATGCCAACCACCTTCACTTTTTTACTGGCAACCGCATCAGAGCCATAGACGATGCCGTAAGGCGCTTCGTTGCGCTCAACCAGTGCCAGCGCGACGCGTACGCTGTTCCCCGGTGCCAGTTGGCCTGACAGGGTTTCCCACGCACCTAAATTCTGCAACGCTTCTTTGGCATAGATACCGGCCGGGACATGATCGGGATCGCCCACTGACAGACGCTGTCCTTTTAACAGGCTTTTCCAGTCGGTATTTTTGGAAATCGTCACTTGCTCAGGGTGAGTCTCGGCGGGCGCCACCAGCACCAGCTCGTTACCCAGCAACGTAAAACGGCTGGCGTCATCGATGGTTTTCTTCTGCACCGCGTAGTCCATCCACTGCTGATCGGCTGAGATAAACAGATCCGCAGGCGCGCCCTGCTCAATCTGCCGCGCCAGCGTGGACGACGAGGCGAAGGAAGAAACCACCTGCACGTTTTTGCCTTTCTGATAGCTGTCGCCAATTTCCTGCAGTGCATTGGTCAACGAGGCCGCGGCAAACACGGTGATCTTATCGGCGGCAACCGCGTGGCCGGCAAAGCTGGCGCTGAGCACGGCACCAACGAAGAAATGGCGTAATTTTACAGACATGGTGATCTCCAGAGGGTTCGTTATGTAGTTCGTAATATAACGATTTTATCTACCCTGTCATGGAGTTTATCGGTTGGAAGGGGGAAAAGCTTAAGGGGGATCAACAAAAAACGAACGCCCGGCAGGTGCCGGGCGTTTCAGGAAAGCTTAATGACGAGATTGTTCCGTCTGGTCCTTTTTATGACCGATTGTTGAGATAACGTTAAATACTTCACCCAGTCCCCAAATCAGACCGAGGATAATCGCCATCACAACAGGCACCATCAGGATTGCTTCGCCAAGACCTATCAGTAATTCAAGCATGGTCGCCTCCATTGCAGCGTAAAAAAGCCATTGTATCTACAGCCAAAAAAAGTGCACTGCCCTTTTGTGCCTTTTACCTGTTTTTACGCCCGGCCAGCCAAAGGTGTACACTGCACCCCACCCTTATTTTATCCCGAAGCGAGAGCCATTATGCAGGCAGAACTTTCCCTGATCCTGAAACTACAGCAGCGGCTGTTTGCCGACCCACGGCGTATTGAGTTGCTGAAGCAGGTTCAACAAACGGGCTCGATCAGCCAGGGCGCAAAACTCGCTGGCATCAGCTACAAAAGCGCCTGGGATGCCATTAATGAAATGAATACCCTCGCCGACCGCACGCTGGTGGACCGCGCCACCGGCGGCAAAGGCGGTGGGGGCGCCAAAGTCACCCCTTACGGCGAGCGGCTGATCCAGCTGTTTGCGCTGATGGAACAGATCCAGCAGAAAGCGTTTGATGTGCTGCAGGACGATGTGCCGTTAGGCAGCCTGCTGGGCGCCATCGCCCGCTTCTCGCTGCAAACCAGCGCGCGTAACCAGCTGTTTGGCACGATTACCGACCGCGACGATCGGGCCGTGGTGCAGCATGTTGAAGTGCTGCTGGCCGATGGCAGTACAAAAATCTCGGTGGCGTTAACCGAGCAGAGCGCCAACCGGCTGGCGTTGACCAGCGGTAAAGAGGTGCTGGTGTTAATCAAAGCGCCGTGGATTGACGTGACCACCGGCGCCTCAGACGCGGATAATCAGCTGAGTGGCACCATCAGCAAGATTGAACAGGGAGAAAGTCAGAGTGAGGTGTTAATCGCCTTACCGGGCGGTGAAACGCTGTGTGCAACGCTTGCCAACGAACGCGTGGCAGAGCAAAACCTGCAACAGGATCTGCCGGTCACAGCACATTTTAATGCCGACAAGGTGATCATCGCCACACTGCTCTGAAACCGGACAGGAGATTTGACAGCAAGGGCATTGCGGATCCATAGTTTGCTAACAATGCATAAAATGGAATGAACAATGTCGACGTTGCAAATTTTGCAAGGCACGTTTCACCTTAGTGAGACTAAAAACCTGACCCTGGATGCGCTGACCCTGCAGGCCGGTGAAAGTTGGGCCTTTGTTGGCGCCAACGGCAGCGGTAAATCTTCGCTGGCTCGCGTGCTGGCAGGTGAACTGAATGCGGCTAAAGGCCAGCTGACCAACAGCTTTGTCCGCCCCGTCCGCCTCTCCCTGGAGCAGTTGCAGAAACTGGTGGCGGAAGAGTGGGAGCGAAATAACACCGATTTGCTCAGTCCCGGTGAAGACGATACCGGCCGCACCACCGCAGAAATCATCCAGGAAAATACCAAAGATCCGCGACGCTGCCAGCAGCTGGCCGCGTTATTTGGCATCACGCGGCTGTTGGATCGCCGCTTTAAATACCTGTCCACCGGCGAAACGCGTAAAACCCTGCTGTGCCAGACGTTGATGTCGCAACCGGACCTGCTGGTGCTGGATGAGCCGTTTGACGGTCTGGACGTTGATTCTCGCGCCAATCTGGCACAGGTGCTGGCCGGGCTGCATCAGCAAAACTGCACGCTGGTGCTGGTGCTGAACCGCTTTGATGATATCCCTGATTTCATCGACAACGTGGGCGTGCTGGCTGAATGCACCCTGACCCACGTGGGTCCCCGCAGTGAAATCCTCGCCGAAGCCTTAGTCGCCCAGCTCGCTCACAGCGAACAGCTGGCGGGGATGGCCCTGCCCGAAGCCGATGACGCCGGAAGTAAGCCTGCGCTTGTCGCCGGCGATCCGCTGATTGTGCTGCGCGATGGCGTCGTCTCCTATAACGATAAGCCGATCCTCAATCATCTCAGCTGGGAAGTGAAACCCGGCGAACACTGGCAGATCGTCGGGCCGAACGGCGCAGGAAAATCCACGCTGCTGAGCCTGGTGACCGGCGATCATCCGCAGGGCTACAGCAACGATCTGACGCTGTTTGGCCGCCGCCGCGGCAGTGGTGAAACCATCTGGGATATCAAGCAGCATATTGGTTACGTCAGCAGCAGCCTGCACCTGGATTACCGGGTCAGCAGCAGCGTGCGCAACGTGATCCTCTCCGGCTATTTTGACTCCATTGGCATTTATCAGGCGGTGTCCGATCGCCAGCAATCGCTGGCTAAGCAGTGGCTGCATTTGCTGGGGATGGAAAAGCTCGGCGATGCGCCGTTCCACGGCCTTTCCTGGGGACAGCAGCGGCTGGTCCTGATCGCCCGCGCGTTGGTGAAACATCCGGCGCTGCTGATCCTCGATGAGCCGTTGCAGGGTCTGGATCCGATCAACCGTCAGCTGGTTCGCCGTTTCGTCGATGTGCTGATTGGCGAAGGCGAAACGCAGCTGCTGTTCGTCTCACACCATGCTGAAGATGCGCCGCACTGTATTACCGATCGCCTGACCTTTGTCGCCGAAGGCGAGCACTATCGCTATCAGCGGGATAAAATGATGTAACCGCTACCACTAATTATTACTTACCACCATCGACGCATGGATTATTTTGCCGTTTTTACTGACAGTTCGGATTATTCAACTTGTGTAAACGATTCCATTTATACAGACTTGATCACGCTTTATTCCTCCGCGCTGTGCTATTTTTCTTTAAGGCTATCGACGCATAAAGAAGGTTATCAGGACTCAACATGCAAAAATTTAATCCGGTCGATCATCCGCATCGCCGTTATAACCCACTGTCAGATCAGTGGATTTTGGTTTCTCCTCACCGCGCCAAACGCCCATGGCAAGGCGCGCAGGAAACCGCTTCCCAGGAAAAACTGCCTGCCCACGATCCGGACTGCTTCCTGTGTCCTGGAAACACCCGTGTAACAGGCGATAAAAACCCCGATTACAGCAGCACCTATGTCTTCACCAACGATTTTGCGGCGCTGATGACCGACACGCCAGACGCGCCGGAAAGCGAAGACATGCTGATGCGTTGCGAAAGCGCGCGCGGCACCAGCCGGGTGATCTGCTTCTCGCCGGATCACAGCAAAACCCTGCCTGAACTGACCGTTGCCGGTATCGAGCAGGTGGTCAGAACCTGGCAGGAACAGACCGCCGATCTGGGCCAACACTATCCATGGGTGCAGGTTTTTGAGAACAAAGGTGCGGCCATGGGCTGCTCTAACCCGCATCCGCACGGCCAGGTGTGGGCCAACAGCTTCCTGCCAAATGAAGTGAAACGCGAAGATGATTTGCAACGTGCTTACTTCGAGCAGCACGGGTCACCAATGCTGGTCGATTACAGCGCGCGCGAGCTGAAAGACGGCAGCCGCACGGTGGTTGAAACCGAACACTGGCTGGCAGTGGTGCCCTGGTGGGCTGCATGGCCGTTCGAAACCCTGCTGTTGCCTAAAGCCCATATCAAACGCCTGGTCGATCTGACCGATGCACAGCGCACCGATCTGGCGCTGGCGCTGAAGAAACTGACCAGCCGCTATGACAACCTGTTCCAGTGCTCCTTCCCGTATTCGATGGGCTGGCACGCCGCGCCTTTCAACGGCGAAGCCAACGATCACTGGCAGTTACACGCCCACTTCTACCCGCCGCTGCTGCGTTCCGCTACGGTACGTAAATTTATGGTTGGCTATGAAATGCTGGCCGAAACACAACGTGATTTAACAGCGGAACAGGCAGCAGAACGTCTGCGTTCCGTCAGTGATATTCATTTCCGCGAGACGGGAGCATAACCATGACCTTACAGACCTCTACCCACAACATTTTCCAGGAAAAGTTTGGTTACGCCGCTGACCATACTATCCAGGCGCCAGGCCGCGTGAATCTTATTGGCGAACATACCGATTACAACGACGGCTTCGTGCTGCCGTGCGCCATCGACTATCAGACGGTGATTGCCTGCGCGAAACGCGACGATCGTCAGGTGCGCGTCATTGCGGCGGATTACGACAACGAGCAGGATATCTTCTCGCTGGATGAGCCGATCGCGCCGCTGAACGACAAAATGTGGGCGAACTATGTCCGTGGCGTGGTGAAGCATCTGCAGAAGCGCAACAGCGATTTTTCTGGCGTGGATATGGTGATTGCCGGTGATGTGCCGCAGGGTGCAGGTCTGAGCTCTTCTGCCTCGCTGGAAGTGGCGGTCGGCACCGTGTTCCAGCAGCTGTACGATCTGCCTTTAGACGGTGCGGAGATTGCGGTGAACGGCCAGGAAGCAGAGAACCAGTTTGTTGGCTGTAACTGCGGCATCATGGACCAGCTGATTTCGGCGCTGGGTAAAAAAGATCACGCCATGCTGCTCGATTGCCGCACGCTGGGTACGCGCCCGGTGCCTATGCCGGAAGACATTGCGGTGGTGATTATCAACACCAACTTCCGTCGTAGCCTGGTCGGCAGCGAATATAACGTCCGTCGTGAACAGTGTGAGGCGGGTGCGGCGTTCTTTGGTCAGACCTCACTGCGTGACGTCGAACTGGAGCAGTTCAGAGCGGCGGAAGACAAACTCGACCCGGTCGTCGCGAAGCGCGTGCGTCATGTGCTGACCGAAAATGCCCGTACGCTGGAAGCCGCTGACGTGCTGGCACGCGGCGATTTGGCGCGTCTGGCGGTGCTGATGGCCGAATCTCATGCCTCAATGCGTGATGACTTTGAAATCACCGTGCCACCGGTCGATATGCTGGTTGAGATCGTTAAGGCCTCGCTGGGCGATCGTGGCGGCGTGCGCATGACCGGCGGCGGTTTCGGCGGCTGCGTTGTCGCGCTGATGCCGCTGGAGATGGTGGAGTCGGTGAAAGCTGCTGTTGAGCAGCAATACGAAGCCAAGTCGGGCATCAAAGAAACCTTCTACGTCTGCAAAGCCTCTGAAGGAGCGGGTCAATGCTAACCGAACCCACTTCCCGTGCGCCGGATGGTCAGCCGTGGCATATCACCACGCTGCGCAATGCGGGCGGCATGGTTGCCACCTTTATGAGCTGGGGCGCCACCTGGCTCTCCGCCCGTGTGCCAATGAAAGATGGCACCGTGCGTGAAGCCCTGCTCGGCTGCGCCACACCGGCGGATTATCTGCATCAGACGGCTTACCTTGGTGCCACCGTCGGTCGCTATGCCAACCGTATTGCCCATTCCACGTTCAGCGGTGAAGGCAAAACCTGGCAGGTTGCGGCCAATCAGGGACCTCATCAGCTCCACGGCGGCCCGGAAGGTTTCAGCAGCCGTCGCTGGCAGATCGTCCGCCAGGCAGAGCATGAAGTGGAATATCAGCTGGATTCGCCCGATGGCGATCAGGGCTATCCAGGCAATCTGCTGGTGACCCTGCTCTACCGTCTGGAAGATGACAACACGCTGACCATCCAGTATCACGCCACCACGGATAAAGCCTGCCCGGTGAACCTGACCAACCATGCCTACTTCAATCTGGATGCCCGGCATGGCGACGCCCGTGACCATAAATTGCAGCTGAATGCTGAACGGTATCTGCCGGTTGACAGTGAAGGCATCCCGAATGCCGATCTGAAAGCCGTTGCCGGCACCAGTTTTGACTTCCGCCAGGCAAAAACGGTTGCCGCCGAGTTCCTGCAGGATGACGATCAGCGCGCGGTGAAAGGCTACGACCACGCCTTCCTGCTGAACACCGAGGATGAAAGCCAGCCCGCGGCCGAACTCTGGTCGGCAGATGGTCAGCTGCAGCTGAGCGTATTTACCTCGGCCCCGGCGCTGCAATTTTACTCAGGCAATTATCTGCAAGGCACCCCTGCTCGTGAGCAGGGCGTCTATAATGCCTTTCAGGGTATCGCACTGGAGAGCGAGTTTTTACCCGACTCGCCGAATCATCCCGAGTGGCCGCAGCCTGACTGCTGGCTTAAACCGGGTGAATCGTATCAGTCGATTACGCGCTACCGCCTGACAGCGGTTTGATTCAGCGCATGAAAAACGCGCATCGGAGAGGCGACAGGCTTACGCGGTGCGCAGATTTCCGCTATGGTAATGGCCTATAAAATTGCCGCCAGGGTGCTACCGGCAATTTACGGTTTACCATTATCATAGAAACGTCAGATTATTAAGGAGTTAAGCTATGGCTGTAACTAAGCTGGTTCTGGTACGTCACGGCGAAAGCCAGTGGAATAATGAAAACCGCTTTACCGGTTGGTACGATGTTGACCTGTCCGATAAAGGCCGTACCGAAGCGAAAGCCGCAGGTCAGCTGCTGAAAAAAGAAGGCTTCACCTTCGATTTCGCTTACACCTCCGTGCTGAAACGTGCCATCCACACGCTGTGGAACATCCTGGACGAAGTTGACCAGGTCTGGCTGCCAGTGGAGAAATCCTGGCGTCTGAACGAGCGTCACTACGGTGCGCTGCAGGGTCTGGATAAAGCCGAAACCGCACAGAAATACGGTGACGAGCAGGTTAAGCAATGGCGTCGCGGCTTCGCGGTAACGCCGCCAGAGCTGGATCGTGCCGATGAGCGTTTCCCTGGCCATGACCCACGTTACGCTGCACTGACGGCTGAGCAGCTGCCAACCACAGAAAGCCTGGCGCTGACCATCGATCGCGTGTTGCCATACTGGAACGAATCCATTCTGCCACGCATGAAAAGCGGCGAGAAAGTGATCATCGCGGCCCACGGTAACTCCCTGCGTGCGCTGGTGAAATACCTGGACAACATGAGTGAAGAAGCCATCCTTGAACTGAATATCCCAACTGGCGTGCCACTGGTGTATGAGTTTGATGAAAACTTCAAACCAATCAAACATTACTATCTGGGCGATGCTGACGAAATTGCTGCGAAAGCGGCGGCAGTAGCCAACCAGGGTAAAGCGAAGTAATTCCCTCCTCTTTCCTGCGGGAAAAGAGAGAATACTGAGCACAAAAAATCCGCCGAAAGGCGGATTTTTTTATGGCTGATGCGCTGAGAAAACGCTGCCCGACCTGTACTCGGGCAGAAGTAGCCTCAACGCCGAGGCTTAGTGGGCGCGACGCGCCTTCACGGCATCTGCCAGCTGGCGAAGCACTTTCTCAGTGTCTTCCCAACCAATACAGGCATCGGTCACGCTCTTACCGTAAACCAGCGGTTCACCGCTTTCGAGGCTCTGATTACCTTCCACCAGATGGCTCTCGATCATCACGCCAATAATCGCCTTGTCTCCGCCCGCAATCTGCTGCGACACGTCATCCGACACCACCAGCTGCTTCTGGAACTGCTTGCTGCTGTTGGCATGGCTGAAGTCAATCATCACCTGCGGATCCAGACCGGCCTTCTCCAGACCGGTTTTAACGGCGCTGACATGGTGGGCGCTGTAGTTCGGCTCTTTGCCGCCGCGCAGGATGATATGGCAGTCGCCGTTGCCGCTGGTTTCAACAATGGCCGAGTGACCGTACTTGGTTACTGACAGGAAGCAATGCGGCGCGCTGGCGGCATTAATAGCATCGATAGCCACTTTAATCGTCCCGTCGGTGCCGTTCTTGAAGCCAACCGGGCAGGAAAGGCCCGAAGAGAGTTCACGGTGAACCTGCGATTCGGTGGTGCGCGCGCCAATTGCTCCCCAGCTCATCAGGTCAGCCATATATTGTGGCGTGATCATATCGAGGAACTCACCGGCGGCAGGCAGGCCGGAATCATTGATGTCCAGCAGCAGCTTGCGGGCAATGCGCAGGCCGTCATTGATCTGGTAGCTGTTGTCCATATGCGGATCGTTAATCAGCCCTTTCCAGCCAACGGTAGTCCGCGGTTTTTCAAAATACACGCGCATCACCACTTCCAAAGAGTCACTTAACTCTTCACGCAGCGTCAGTAAACGCGCAGCATATTCTTTTGCGGCCTGGGTGTCATGAATGGAGCAAGGTCCAATCACCACCAATAAACGATCGTCGGTCTTTTTAAGAATATTATGAATAGCCTGGCGGGAGTCAGAAACGGTTTTCGCCGCCATGTCCGTGGCAGGATACTTTTCAAGCAGGGCTACAGGGGGAAGAAGTTCTTTTATCTCTTTGATTCTTAAGTCATCATTCTGATAATTCATAATATTTCCAGTATTTTAAAGGCCGTTCTGCACATCAGGCGCATCACGTCCAATTTATCGCGTGCTTACAGTGCTGTAAATCCGCTTTGGTCAACTTCTTGCCATTTAAAGTTGCTGTTTCCGGTTCCTGAACTACACTTTCACTTGTTAATACTTAAAAAAAACGCATAAAGATCACTAACTTTAGAGGAGTTGATCTTGTGCTGATTGTATTCCGAACTCTTCGAATTATTTATTCAAACCGCATTTTAACGGGTTTGGTTCGGCAATATTCACACCTAAACGGAGCATAATGATGAATAAGTTTGCAATCGTATTCCTGACCGCAGCAATGACCCTGGGTAGCGGCGCGGCAATGGCTGAATCTGGCAACAACGGTACGTCTAACCAGGCAGCAGATGCCGGTGCAGCGGCCGGTGGTGCAGCCCAGAAAATCGCCCCTAATGGCGTGGATAACAGCAAAATCAACAATACCGGTGATGCCACCAGTGGTACGACCCATAAAACCATGAAGCATCACAAAAAAATGAGCGCTGAGCAGAACCACAAAAACAGCGAGTGTAAAGACGGTAAATGTCCGAACATCAACAAAAAAGTCGGACCTGACGCGAATACTAAAACGGATGGCACTACCCAGTAAGTCGCCTGATAACCGTTTTGACGCGTGATTAAAAGGAGAGCTCAGGCTCTCCTTTTTCATGTCTGTTTGCTTACCTGAACCTTTACGCTATTCTTGAAAGCCCTGATTTCCCCCGGATAAATTCATGGTTACGCTGCTGCTGATTGACGACCACCCGCTGGTGCATGTTGCGCTTGAAGCGGCGCTGGCGCGTGCGCCTTTTCCCTTTACCCTGCTGGCAGCCGAAGATGAAAACCGCGCCCATGCGCTGCTGGCGGCACAGCCGGTGGTTATTGTGGTGCTGGATATCGGGCTGCCGGACAGTGATGGCCTGCAGTTGCTGAAATTTATCCGCCGCCACTTCCCTGCCCTGCCGGTGATCATCTATTCCGCGCAGGAGGAACGTCTCTATCAACGGCTGGCCGAAGCCGCCGGTGCAGCGGGCTATGTTGCGAAACGTCAGCCGATGCCACAGCTGCTCTCTGCCATTCTGGCGGTACTGGGCGGCCAGCAGGCGTTCCCTGTCAGCAGCGAGAGTGAAACCACCACGCATATACTGACCAGCAAAGAGCAGCAGATTTTAGCGCTGCTGGCGCGCGGTCTGTCTAATTTACAGATTGCTGAACAGCTCAATATCAGCAATAAAACCGTCAGCACCCATAAAAAGAACATCATGGATAAAACCGGAGCCACCTCGGTGGTTGAACTGGCCGGATTCTGGAAGGCTCAGCAGTGACGCGTCGCCTGTTGCTGGCTGTTATGCTGTTGCTGTGCCTGCCGGTTGCCGCCGCGTTGCGGCCGATCAGCAGCGTGTTGATGCCGCAGGAGATGATGCCGCTGGATCAGTCGTCGAAGTGGCAGGATAAGCCATTACGCGTGGGCATCCTGCGCGATAACAGCACGCCGTGGAATATGGTGGTTGGCCAGGATCTCTATGGCATCAATGCTGACTATCTGGTGGCGCTGACGCAAACCACCGGTCTGAAGTTTCAGGTTGCGGATTACCCGGACTGGCAGGCCTTGCAGCAGGCTCTGCTAGAAGGCAAGCTGGATATCGCTTTTGGCGTGCCTCAGCAAACGCTGGAAAAGGGAATGAGCGCCACCCAGCCCTGGTTTACCAGCCCCCTGCGCATTTACCGCAGCCGCGAAAATCTGCGGCCGGTGATGTTCAATTCCACCGATGCCCAAATCACCATCAGCAAATCGGCCATTGCGCTGATCGATCCGGCATTTGCCCGCCAGCATCACTGGCAGGTGGTGGATAACGATCTGCAGGCGCTGTATGCCTTGCTGAATAATAAAAGTGATTATGTGGTCGCCGATGAGACCAGCGCCGGTTTTTTGCTCAATCAGCTGCAACAGGGGCAAATTTATCAACTGGCCTCGCCGCTCGATCCGGGTGAACTGCGTCTGCAGGCCATTACCACCCAGCCGGCGTTAACCGAACGGCTGGACATGGCCATCCGCCAGCTCCCGATGGAGGTGATTAACGGCATTCAGGGCCGCTGGAGCAGCCAGTTACCGCGTTATCAGGACACCAATACTGCCCACTTAACCCCGATGGAGCGCAGCTGGATCACGCAACATCCGGTTGTAACCTATGCGGCGATCGGCGATGACTATCCCTGGAGTTACCGGGCGGCCAACGGTCAACCGAGTGGCTACAGCGTCGAGCTGCTGAATATTATCGGTCAGAACACCGGGCTGCGTTTTCAGCCCTGGTGGGTGAGCAATGCGCAACAGGCGCAGGCGCTGGTCGATCAGGGACGGGCGATGATTCAGTTGACGCTGCCCCTGACCGGCGACGATGCGATGCGCAGCAATACGCTGCCAATCTGGCGTGCGCTTTGGGGCGTCTACGTTGGGCAGATGTCGCGCCCGGCGACCGGCTGGCAGCAGCTTCAGGGCCTGAAAGTCGGCATCCGTCGCGGTGATATCGCGCGCGGGCTGATACCCGCAGGCATCACTGTCGTGCCGTTTGAGGACAGCAAAACGCTGTATGACGCGCTGGCTAATGGACAGATCGATGCGCTGGTAGACAATGTCATTTCGGCCCGCTGGCTGATTCAGTCCCGCTATAGCGACGCATTACGCCTGGCCTTTGCCGCCAGCGACACCGCCTGGCCCATCACATTGGGCGTCAGCCCGGCGTTCCCGCTGTTAAGAACCCTGCTCAACACCAGCCTGCAGCAAATCCCCGCCGATACGCAGCAACGGATGAGAGAGACCTGGAGCAACAACAGCTCGGTGCTTTCAGAAGGCGCTGAAAACAGCATGCGGCCGATCTCGTTATTTGTGCTGATCGCCGCGTTATTTGCCATTGTCTTTTTACTGGTGCTGTTGATTCGACGTTATCTGGAACAGCGCCGCGAACGGCTGCAGCGCCGCCAGCTGGAGCTGGAGCGCGAAGAGGCCGAGCGGGCCAATCAGATGAAAAGCCAGTTTCTGGCCACCGTCAGCCACGAGCTGCGCACGCCGATGCAGGCGATTCTGGGCCTGCTGGAAGTGGAAGTGTCCCGCACGCCTGCCAGCAAAAACCTCAACGTGATCCCCAGCAGCGCCTCCACGCTGCTGACCTTGCTGAACGATCTGCAGGATCACGCCAAGCTGGAGAGCAACAGTTTTACTCTGGTGCCGCAGCCGCTCGATCCGGCCAAATGGCTCAGCCGACTGGCAGATTTTTATCACCCGTTGATGCGAAATAACGGGCCGCTGTTCCGCGTCGAAACCCTCCCGCCGTTACCTGCGCTGATCATGATTGATGGGCAACGGCTGCAGCAGATTGCCAATAACCTGATCAGCAATGCGATCAAATTTACCCGCCAGGGTGAGATTCGCGTCACCCTGGCGACGGAAAACGATCGCCTGCGTTTACAGGTGATCGACAGCGGCAGCGGCATTCCGCCAGAGGAGCAGATCAGGCTCTTCGAGCCCTGGTATCAGACGCCATCGGGCCGCCAGCTTTCCGTGCAGGGTAGCGGTCTTGGCCTGTCGATTTGCAAAGAGATCGTCGCCAGGATGGGCGGAGAGATCCTGCTGGCCTCCACGCCGCATCAAGGGACCACGCTGACGGTGTTTCTGCCTTTGCAGATCGTCACCAGCGATGCTGCCATGAATGAACCGGCACCCGTGCGCTCGCCGGGTGGAACGCCAAACGTGCAGCGCGTTGCGGTGGTCGACGATCATCCCACCAATCTGCTGGTGATGCAGCAGCAGCTGGCCTGGTTTGGCATTGAAGCCGACTGCTATCCTGATGGCCGGGCTTTTCTCGCCGCGGGCGGCGTGTATGACCTGCTGTTTATTGACTACAGCATGCCGCATCCGGATGGCGTGACGCTGGCGAAAATCATCCGTCGTGGTGAGCGTCACACCGCCCGACGCTGCCGCATTGTGATGTGTTCGGCCGATGCCGATATCCTGGCCAGCCCACAGGTGGCGGCGCTGACCGATAAGGTGTTGCTGAAACCTGTAACCCTGAACGAAATTGAGCCGCTGCTGACCGCGGGCACCGAGGCCGTTTTTGCCGATCTGCACCAGCGACTGTGGGATCTGGCCGGTCATGACCACGCCTTTTTCAGCAAATTGCAGAAAACGCTGCAGCAGACCCTACGAGAAGACAGCACCAGGCTGGTCACCGCGCTGAAGGAACAAGATTGGGAAAAGGCCGAAAAAGCCGCCCATCGTCTGAAGGGAAGCTGGCAAATGCTAGGCTATGCCGAGGGTGAAAATCGCTGCCAGCACATTATCGGGCAGTGCCGGGCACAGCAACAGCCTGCTACCGAACTGAATTTATTGATATCATTAACAGAAAGTTTACTCACTGAACTGGAATCTTATGGCGCACACCCATTCTGAAGGCACGGGAAACCGTACCCGCCTGCTGGCAGCCTTTCTCGTTACCGCCGTCTTTATGGTGGCTGAAGTGGCCGGCGGCATACTCTCTGGCTCGCTGGCGCTGTTGGCGGATGCCGGGCATATGCTTACCGATGCGGCCGCTCTGCTGATGGCCCTGCTTGCGGTACAGTTTGCCCAACGCAAACCCAATGCTCGCCACACCTTTGGCCTGCTTCGTCTGACCACCCTCGCGGCTTTCGTCAACGCCATCGCGCTGGTGGTGATCACCGTGTTGATCGTCTGGGAAGCGATCGTTCGTTTCCGTCATCCGGAACCCGTGGCGGGCGGTTTTATGCTGACCGTTGCCGTGGCGGGACTGCTGGCGAATCTGCTCTCTTTCTGGCTGTTGCATCGTGGCAGTGAGGAAAAGAACCTCAACGTGCGCGCTGCGGCGCTGCATGTGTTGGGGGATTTGCTGGGTTCCGTCGGCGCCATCGCCGCAGCATTAATCATCATTTATACCGGCTGGACGCCGATTGACCCGATCCTGTCGATTCTGGTTTCGGTGCTGGTGTTACGCAGTGCCTGGGCGCTGATGAAAGAGAGTATTCATGAGTTGCTGGAAGGCGCGCCTCCTTCACTGGATGTCGACAAATTGAAGCGGGCGCTGACGCAAGGCATCCCGGAGATCCGCAATGTGCATCATATTCATTTGTGGCAGGTAGGTGAGAAGCCGGTGATGACGCTGCACGTTCACGTCATCCCGCCTTACGACCACGATGCATTACTGCACCGCATCCACGACTGGCTGCATGACCATTATCAGATTGAACATGCGACGGTGCAGATGGAATATCAGAGTTGTGATGATGGCGACTGTGAACTGAGTTGGGGAAATGGTGGGCATGAGCATGCCCACCATCATCACTAAGACGAAAGCGCGCGTGAACCCTGTTCGCGGGCGCTTTTAATCCACAGCCAGCAACCGTTCAGGGCAATCAGCGTGAGGATGGCATATTCCAGCGACATGGCGTAAACGCCCTGGCGCGCGAAGATCATCACGCTAATCACGTTAATAATCACCCACAGCAGCCAGTTCTCGACGTATTTCCGCGTCATCAGGATCATCGCCACAATCGACAACACCATCAGGCAGGAGTCCCAGAACGGGAACGCATCGGGCTGCAATTCCGGCATGGCGACCGACAGGCCCACGCCCTGCATTACCGTCACCGCAATTTTCGTCAGCCAGGCAAAGACCGGATTGATGTACAGCGTCATCAGGCCAATCGCTACCACGCACACCAGCAGCCAGCCAATGGCTTTCGGCAAGGTCATCCAGCGGATTTGCAGCGCCTGCTGGTTATCCGTGGTTTGCCTGCTCCACGCATACCAGCCGTAGATGTTGGCGACAAAGAAGAACAGCTGCAACAGCAGGCTGGCGTAGAGTTGGATCTGGAAGAAAATAACCGCAAACAGCGTGACGTTAATCAGGCCAAAGGCGTAGTTACTGATTTTCTCAAGACTGGCAAGCCAGATACAAAGCAGGCCCGCCACGGTACCAATGGCTTCAATCCACGAAAGATCGTAACCACCGGTCCCAAGGGGGATGTGAACCAGAATATTATGCGTGCTAAAAAAATCCATATTGGCACCTGTGTCCTCAGCAGAAAAGCAACGATTAGCCTTTTAAACTTGCTGCAAAGGTTAGCATACGGTTCAACGAGATCAACGCGCCTTCACGTAGCGCCGCATCGACATGAATTTCATGCTGGCTGCCGCCATGTTCCAGGCCATCGGCAATCGCCTTCAGGCCATTCATCGCCATCCACGGACAGTTTGCACAGGTGCGGCAGGTTGCGCCCTCGCCCGCTGTTGGCGCTTCCAGCAGTTCTTTGTCCGGGCAAGCCTGCTGCATTTTATAAAAGATGCCGCGATCGGTCGCCACAATCATCTGTGGGTTAGGCAGGGTTTTGGCTGCCTGGATCAGCTGGCTGGTCGAGCCGACCGCATCCGCCAGATCCACAATCGCCTGCGGAGATTCCGGGTGAACCAGCACCGCCGCGTCCGGATAAAGTGCCTTCATGCGTTGCAACGCCTGAGTTTTGAACTCGTCATGGACAATACATGCGCCCTGCCAGCACAGGATATCGGCCCCGGTTTGGCGGGTAACGTACTGGCCAAGGTGACGATCCGGTGCCCAGATGATTTTCTCACCCAGGCTATCAAGATGTTCAATCAGTTCTACGGCAATGCTTGAGGTGACCACCCAGTCAGCGCGAGCCTTGACTGCTGCGGAGGTGTTGGCATACACCACCACGGTGCGGTCGGGATGCTGGTCGCAGAAGCGGTTGAATTCGTCGATCGGGCAGCCGAGATCGAGGGAACATTCCGCCTGAAGGGTTGGCATCAGGATGGTTTTTTCCGGGCTGAGGATCTTGGCCGTCTCGCCCATAAACCGTACGCCCGCCACCAGCAAGGTGCTGGCGGAGTGCTGGCTGCCAAAGCGGGCCATTTCCAGCGAATCGGCGACGCAACCGCCGGTCTCTTCTGCCAGCGCCTGAATTTCAGGATCGGTATAGTAATGGGCAACCATCACGGCGTTGCGTTCTTTAAGTAACCGTTTGATTTTCTCACGGTAAATCTGCTTTTCATCCTGGGTAAGGCGGGCAGGTTTCGGCGGGAAGGGATACACAGCGGTTTCAGGATCGAACATCAGGCTCATATCGCGGCTCTCGTTTCTTTAACTTAACCAAATTAGCGGAAATTGGCCTTTCCGCGCCGACCTGTGGTCGGTTTGTTTTATATGCTAAACACGATAGCCGAAATAGTCGCCGGTGTCGCTCAGTTTTTCGCTGAGATCTCAGGATGTGAGCCCGATCACTTCAGGGTGAATTCTGCCTCGCCCTGCTTCGCCGTTTCAATCTTCAGCAGGAAGGCTTTGACCTCCAGACCACCGGCAAATCCGGTCAGTTTGCCATTCGATCCAATCACGCGATGACAGGGAGCAATAATCGAGATTGGATTTTTACCGTTGGCCGCGCCGACCGCTCTGACCGCCTTCGGGTTACCAATTTCGCGGGCGATATCGGCATAGCTGCGCGTTTCCCCAAACGGAATGGCCACCAGCGCCTGCCAGACTTTTTTCTGAAATTCGGTACCGACAAAATCCAGCGTCATGGTGAAGGTGGTGCGCGTCCCGGCAAAATACTCATTCAGCTGACGCTCGGTTTCCACCAGCACCGGATGCGCCGGATTTTCCTGCATATCCGGTAAGCGCACGCGATTTGGGTTGTCATCCTGCCAGAGGATCGCCGTCAGGCCGAGATCGCTGGCAATCAGCGTCAGGGCGCCCACGGGTGAAGGCATTACTTTGCAGAAATAGCTCATCAGTCTTCTTCCTGTATCACGATGTTTTGCTGAGATTACGTCTATTATCCGTGAGAAGAAACGCTACGCTAGCCGTTTTCGGACATCAGGTTGAAATACGTTAGCTGTCCGAAAACGGCTAGCGAGGGCAACAAATTGCCCTTAACCTGGCATAAAAGCCAGCGAGTCGGGAATGATGATGATTGATAAACAGGTTGCTTACCGGGCACTGACCTCCCGGGATGTGCGTTTTGATGGGGTGTTTTATGTCGGCGTGACGTCTACCGGCATTTATTGCCGGCCTGTCTGTCCGGTTAAGCCGCCGCATGAGGTGAATTGTCTGTTTTTTGACAGTGCTGAAGCGGCAGAAAAGGCCGCCTTTCGCCCTTGCCTGCGCTGTCGTCCGGAACTGGCGCCGGGGAATGCGCCGGTAGACAGCAGTCACCGGATTGCCGATTTGCTGATCCAGCGGATTGAAGAAGGATTGGTTGAGGATATCGACAGTCTGGAAGAGATTGCGGCGCAGTTTTCGCTCAGTTCACGTCAGTTGCGGCGCATTGTGCAAAAAGAGTTGGGCGTTTCGCCGCTTGAGCTCAGGCAGACCCGTCGATTGCTGCTGGCAAAGCAGCTATTGACCGAAACCACGCTGCCGGTCACTGAGGTGGCATATGCCAGTGGATTTGCCAGTTTGCGTCGCTTCAACGAGGTGTTCAGCCGTCAGTATCGAATGCCGCCGAGCCGGTTACGCAAAGAAGCCAGCGAAACGGGGCATTTTATCAGCAGTGAGACCTCGACGCTGTTGTTGAGCTATCGTCCGCCATTCAACTGGACCGCCCTGTTAGCCTTTCTGCGGCTTCGTGCCATTAAAGGCGTGGAGAGTGTGGATAATCAAAGTTATGCGCGTACCGTGCGTCTGGGCGAGCATACCGGATGGGTTCGTGTCACACAGTCTGACAAGAAGCACGGATTACAGGTCGAGTTTACCCATTCGCTGACGCCGGTGTTACCTGCGCTGTTGCGTCGGTTGAAGAATCTTTTTGATCTCGATGCCCATCCCGATCTGATTGCCGCCCATCTTGAGCAGGATCCGCTGTTGCGGGACAGTCTGACGAAAGATGCGGGATTGCGGGTACCTGGCGCGTTTGATGGTTTTGAAATGGTGGTCAGGGCCATTCTCGGTCAGCAGATCACCGTGAAAGCTGCCACCACGATTGGTGGTCGTTTTGCAGAGGCCTTTGGCGAGGCGATCAACACGCCCTTCCCTGAGCTTACTCAGCTGTCACCACAGGCCGCGAGGATAGCAGTGGCGACGTTGGATGAGGTGGCGAGCCTCGGCATCGTCAGCGCGCGTTCACGGACGCTGATAGCCATTGCACAAGCCTACGATCAAGGTGAGCTGAGGTTGGATGCAGGCACCGATCCGGATCGCGCAATCGCATCATTGGTGGCTCAGCCGGGCATAGGAGAGTGGACCGCGCATTATATTGCGATGCGGGCGCTGCGTTGGCCTGACGCATTCCCTGCCGGAGATGTGGTGGTCAGAAAGAATCTGGGTAGCGTAACGGCGAAGGAAGCCGAGCGATTATCTCAAGCCTGGCGCCCGTGGCGAAGTTATGCCGTGATGCATATCTGGAAGAATCTTGCGCCGGGGAAGGGTTGAGGGCTAAAGGGATTCAGGTCAAAACCGGGTTCGGGGGTATGGCGTCAGCATAGAGTGCCTTATCCGAGACGCCGTAAATCCATCCCTGGAGGCTTGGCTGCGGCATCCCTGCCGCAGACACTCGGCTAAGGCACTCTATGCCGCCACCTCATAGAATTGGTGTCGATGGGTAGGTTGGTGGATACACAGGTCAAAGGCTGAGTGAAGTGCGATCGCGTTGATGAGGCTCGGTGGAAGCTCGTTTGAAAGGCAAGCATCGAATAGGGCTTTGACCTGTGTGTCCACAATTAACCATTCGATACTGAAGCTTAGGGGAAGGGAGAGAAGGTTGATAAGCAAAGCATCGGCGACAGGGATGTCGCCGCTGAGCCCCCAGGGATGGGTTCACGGCGACTTTGCGTTCAACCTTCTCTCCCTGACCGGGATACCGGGCCACGCAGGCAACCAGCCCTTCAACCTACATTTTATAAATCGCAGATAGCAAAAAGGCGCCTTTAGGGCGCCTTCTTAACATTGGTGAGTCATGCAGGATGCAGGTTCAAATCCTACACGAATCGCAGATAGCAAAAAGGCGCCTTTAGGGCGCCTTCTTAACACTGGTGGGTCGTGCAGGATTCGAACCTGCGACCAATTGATTAAAAGTCAACTGCTCTACCAACTGAGCTAACGACCCGCTTTCGCGGTAACACTTCACTTCGATGCCTGCTTAAACACTTGCGCTATTAAGGCTTAATGGTGGGTCGTGCAGGATTCGAACCTGCGACCAATTGATTAAAAGTCAACTGCTCTACCAACTGAGCTAACGACCCGCATCGAGCGGTTACTGCTTTGTACTGCATACTGCTTTAAAGTGGTGGGTCGTGCAGGATAACTCGGCTACGCCTCGGCCTCTCGGCCCGTTGCTTATTGCAACGTTGTTTCGCTTCGCTCAACTCGAACCTGCTGCAGGTTCAAATCCTTCACGCTTAACACTTGGTACTACTTTGAAAGTGGTGGGTCGTGCAGGATTCGAACCTGCGACCAATTGATTAAAAGTCAACTGCTCTACCAACTGAGCTAACGACCCACTTTTGCGCTGCCAGAACGTTTTCACATATGTCCCTGCAACGGCGGCATATATTACTGATTTACCGATTCAGCGCAACCACTATTTTCAGATAACTTGTTCAACTGACTACCTTTCGTCCGCAAAGACCAGAAATACGGCAATATCCGGTCAAAGCTGGTCACTTAGAGCGCAGCTGCCCGTTTTGCGGCATTTTTCGATGCATCACTGTTTGGATAAAGTTTGGACACTTGCTGGTAAACGGCTTTGGCTTTCGCCGTGTCGCCCTTCTCCTGCATGATCACACCAACCTTATACAACGCATCAGGACTCTTTGGTGATTTCGGGTAGTTTTTGACCACAGTAGCGAAATAATACGCCGCGTCGTCTTTCTTGCCTTTGTTGTAATTCAACTGTCCCAACCAGTAATTGGCATTGGGCTGATAAGTGGAATCCGGATATTTCTTCACAAAAGCCTGAAATGCACTGATTGCCTGTTCGTTCTGTTTCTTTTCAAGAACCAGCGCGACCGCAGCATTGTAATCAGTGTTGGCATCCCCGCTTTGCACAGGTGCCGCAGAGGCCCCTGACGCTGCGCTGTTGCCGTTTGCGGCATTATCGGCTGCAGCACCACCGGCAGCAGCGGCGGCATCACCAGAAGCACCCTGAGCCTGTGCGTTGGCATTGCCACCGCCATTGCTTAGCGTATCAATCTGCTGGTACATGCTTTTCTGACGCTCGGTCATCTGATTCATTTGGTACTGATTTTCTTGAATCTGACCACGGAGTGAGTCGACATCGCGCTGTGAGTCGGAGAGCTGTTGCTGAAGTTGCTGAAGAAGTTGCGCCTGAGCATTGGAGATACGCTCAAGAGTTGTGACACGGTCTTCGACCGAGCCTGAGCCAACGTTACTGATTGACGCCTGGGCATTAGCGGCCCAGGGGGCCGCTACGCCAACCAGTAACGACAGACCCAACACGTGAAGTCTGAAGTTACTAATCATGTGATTCTCTTAGTATACCAGTACGGCACGACGGTTTTTAGCATACGCTGATTCGTCATGACCCAGTACAGCTGGCTTCTCTTTACCGTAAGAAACGATAGAGATCTGGTCAGCAGAAACACCTTTACCCTGCAGGTACATTTTAACAGCAGTAGCACGACGTTCGCCCAGGGCGATGTTGTACTCTGGTGTACCGCGCTCATCCGCATGACCTTCAACAGTCACTTTGTAAGATGGGTTGCTACGCAGGAAGTTAGCGTGAGCATCCAGCATCTGTGCGAACTCAGACTGGATGTCATACTTGTCCAGGCCGAAGTAAACGATGTTGTTTTTCTGCAGTTCCTGCATCTGCAGGCGAGCCTGCTCATCAGATGACATGTTGCCGCTGTTCATGCCGCTATTAGCGTTAGCGCCATCGCCCATACCGTTGGTCTGGTCGTTGTTATTGTTTTTGTGTGAGCTACAAGCAGCCACTGCGATTACTGGCAGTGCCAGCATTAAGCCTTTCAGCACTTTGTTCAGTTGCATTTCTACAATCCTATTATTGTTAGCCATACATATTTACATATGCATCACAGATACGGCGACCAGGCAGGGAATTTTACCTGTCCATCAGTTGCCGGAAGACGCGCTTTGAAACGCCCATCAGTCGAAACCAACTGCAATACGGATCCCATACCCTGAGTAGAGCTGTAGATTACCATGGTGCCATTTGGTGCGAGGCTTGGCGTTTCATCCAGGAACGTGTCCGTTAATTGTTGAACGGCTCCCGTTTCCAGATCTTGTCTGGCGACGTGTTGAGCACCGCCGTTTGTGCTAATCATCACCAGTGATTTA
The DNA here is from genome assembly GCF_004551645.1 of Erwinia sp. QL-Z3. Lineage (NCBI taxonomy): Bacteria > Pseudomonadati > Pseudomonadota > Gammaproteobacteria > Enterobacterales > Erwiniaceae > Erwinia > Erwinia sp. QL-Z3. The sequence continues at coordinate 2,845,257 of NZ_CP037950.1, read as the reverse complement.
CCATCAGAGCTCACGTCCGCATCCTGATTCTGTCCGCCTTCCCAGGTCAGACGCTGTGCGGTACCGCCACTTGCACTGATTTTATAAATTTGTGGACGACCTGCCTGATCCGAGGTGTAAGCCAGGCTCTGGCTGTCCGGGAACCAGGTGGGTTCAGTACTGTTATAACGACCGTCTGTCAGCTGATTGATCTGGCCTGACGCCAGGTCCATCACGTACAGATTCAGGCTACCGGTCTTGGACAGCGCAAAGGCTAACTTCGTCCCGTCTGGGGAGAAGGCCGGTGCACCGTTGTGACGCGGGAAGGAAGCAACCTGTTTGATCGCGCCGTTCGCCAGAGTCTGCACAACCAGGGCTGATTTACCGCTTTCGAAAGTCACGTAAGCCAGCTTGCTGCCGTCTTTAGACCAGGCCGGAGACATCAGCGGCTGTGGTGAACGGTGCACGGTGTTCTGGTTGTAACCGTCGTAGTCAGAGACGCGCAGTTCATACGGGAACTGACCGCCGTTGGTCTGCACGACATACGCAATACGGGTGCGGAAAGCCCCTTTAATGCCGGTCAGCTTCTCAAAGGCTTCATCACTGGCAGTATGCGCCGCATAACGTAACCACTGTTTGGTCACCTTATACTGGTTCTGAGCCAGAATGGCACCCGGATTGCCCGAGGTATCCACCAGCTGGTAAGAAACCAGGTAGCTGCCGTCGGCGCCAGGCTGAACCTGACCGACAACCACGGCATCGATACCCAGCGCGGTCCAGGCAGCAGGCTGAACTTCAGGTGCTGTGGTTGGCTGCTGAGGCAGACGGGAACGATCTAACGGGTTGAATTTACCACTGTTGCGTAAATCAGCGGCAACGATGCCACCGATATCTTCAGGTGCGGCACCCGGGCCGGCCCATTTGAATGGGACCACGCCAATTGGACGCGCGGTGTTCACACCCTGGGTAATTTCAATGCGAACTTCTGCATGCGCTACAGCGACAAACAGCAGTAAAAAACTCATTGCTACACGAAATGCCTGCTTCATCTTTTCTCCCTTACCTGAACGCAACGTCCACGATAATTAGCAGTGTTCAAACGAACCAATAATGCATCTATAGAGTACGGCAAGTTGACCATAGTTCAACTTGCCGGATGTTACCGAATTCTTATGGCTTGAATTCTAACGTTGCATCTTTAACTGCCTGATAAACTTCCGCACTCGGCGGTTTAGGCATTCTTGCCATGCGGGCAGCATTAATTGCCGCCTGACACAGTGCAGCATCGCCTCCAGCCGCAGTGGCGGAAACTAAGGTGCCATCGGACATGATCTTGATGTGAATATCACACGTCCTGCCTTTGAACGTGTCCGAATCATAGAACTTACTCTGGATAGCCGCCTGAACCTGGCCTATATAACTATCAATTGCAGCCCCTGATGCGCCCGCTTTTTTCTGATTACCCTGCCCTGCGGCAGCGCCACCGGATTTACCCTGCTTCGGCGCGTTCTTGCCAGAGCTGAGTCCTCCCAGTAAATCGTCAACATCGCTGGTGTCTTTGGCGGCATCAGCGGCGGCTTTTTTCTTGGCGTCGGCAGCGGCTTTGGCTTTCGCCGCGGCGTCTGCTTTCGCTTTTGCAGAAGCCTCTGCTTTGGCTTTCGCCTCTTCAGCGGCTTTCTCTTTCGCTTCTGCGGCTTCTTTCGCGGCAGCAGCTTTCGCTTCTTTAGCCTCTTCCGCCGCTTTGGCCTTCGCGTCTGCGGTGGCTTTCGCCTTCGCATCGGCGGCCGCTTTTACCTTGGCGGCTTCAGCGGCAGCTTCTTTGGCTTCAGCGTCAGCCTGCTTTTTGGCTTCGGCTGCCACTTTTTTGGCTTCGGCTTCGGCTTTTTTCTGTGCATCGGCAGCCGCCTGTTTGGCCTCTGCTTCCGCTTTTTTCTGTGCTTCAGCGGCCGATTTAGCCTGAGCATCAGCCTGCGCTTTGGCATCGGACTTCGCTTTAGCGGCGGCCATTTCAGCCTGCTTTTGCTCTTCCTGTGCCTGCTTCGCCGCGTCCTGAGCCTGCTTCTGCTGGGCAGCCTGCGCAGCCGCTTGCTGCTTCGCATCCTGCTGGGCTTGCAGACGCTCTTTTTCCAGCTCTTTCAAACGCTGCTGCTCAGCGGCCTGCTTCTGTTGCAGCTCTTCAGCCTGCTGTTGCGCCTGCTTCTTACGCTGATTGTCAGCCCGCTTACTGTCGCTTTGCTGATTCTGCTGCCGATTATACTGATCAACGATCGCACCAGGATCGACCATGACGGCATCGATATCACCACCGCCACCGCCGCTGCTCGCGTCGATGTGTTCGTCAAAAGAGCTCCAGATCAGTACCGCAATGACAAGCACATGCAGGATGACTGAAAAGATAATCGCTCGTTTTAACTTATCGTTTTGCTCGGTTGCCTTCGACACTCTCGATTCCCAAAAACGGTTCGAATGAATTAAATCGGCTGCGTCATTAATCCGACAGACTTAACGCCTGCCTGATGCAGCAAGTTGAGCGCCTTAATGATCTCGTCGTAAGGCACATCTTTTGCCCCACCGATCAGGAATACCGTCTTCGGATTCGCCTCAATACGGCGCTGAGCTTCAGCGACTACCTGCTCAGGTGGCAGTTGCTCCATCCGATCGTGATCGACCACCAGGCTGTACTGTCCCACGCCCGCCACTTCTACGATCACTGGCGGATTATCGTCACTGGAAACAGTTTTTGAATCTGTCGCATCCGGCAGATCCACTTCCACGCTCTGGGTAATGATCGGTGCGGTTGCCATGAAAATCAGCAGCAGCACCAGCAAAACGTCCAGCAGTGGAACAATGTTGATCTCGGACTTCATCTCACGGCGACCGCCGCGACCACGAGTTCTGGCCATGCTAACCTCAGCTCTTACTTGGTGTTCTCGCTGGAGAACGCCTGACGATGCAGAATAGCCGTGAACTCTTCCATAAAGTTATCGTAATTCTGTTCCAGCTTATTCACGCGCTGATTAAGGCGGTTGTAAGCCATAACGGCGGGGATCGCCGCAAACAGACCGATAGCCGTGGCGATCAGCGCTTCTGCAATACCCGGCGCAACCATCTGCAAGGTGGCCTGCTTCACCGCGCCCAGCGCGATAAAGGCATGCATGATGCCCCAGACGGTACCGAACAGACCGATATAAGGACTGATGGAGCCCACGGTTCCCAGGAAGGGGATGTGGTTTTCCAGCGCTTCCATTTCACGGTTCAGCGAGATGCGCATCGCACGCGTTGCGCCTTCAACCACCGCTTCTGGCGCATGGTTATTGGCACGGTGCAGTCGGGCAAACTCTTTAAAGCCCGAATAGAAAATTTGTTCAGAGCCCCCGAGCTCGTCACGACGGGCCTGGCTTTCCTGATACAGGCGAGACAGTTCGATCCCCGACCAAAACTTGTCTTCGAATGCATCAGCATCACGCCCGGCGGCATTCAGGATGCGCGTGCGTTGAATAATGATTGCCCATGAGGCGATAGAAAAACCAATCAAAATCAACATGATAAGTTTGACCAGAAGGCTCGCCTTCAGGAACAAATCAAGAATGTTCATGTCAGTCACTGCTTGAACTCCGCGACAATAGACTTGGGAAGCGCAATGGGCTTCATTAGATGTGGATTGATGCAGGCGATCAGCACTTCCGCTTCGTTCAGCGTCCGTCCTTCTGCATTCACAATACGTTGTGCGAAAGTCATGGTCGTTCTGGTCATACTTACCACTTCACACTGCACCTCGAGAAGATCGTCAAGGCGGGCAGCCGCAAGGTAATCGACCGTAATCCGACGCACGACAAACGCGACCTGCTGTTCCAGCAAAGCCTGTTGGTTGAAATGGTGCTGGCGCAACATCTCAGTTCGTGCCCGTTCATAAAACGCGACATAGCTGGCATGGTAAACCACACCACCGGCATCGGTGTCTTCGTAGTAGACACGAACCGGCCATCGAAACAGCGTTGTACTCACTCTACATCCCGGTAATGCTTTAAACGCTGCTACTATACGCAAGAGCATACGCCTTTGGAATGGGTTGCCAGAGGGGAAAGAAAATAATTATTGTTTGGAAACAAGCCGGAGGAAATACGGACAAATCCTGGACGTTTCTTGACGTAATCTGAGGAAAAAGGCGGTTTTGGCGGTCAGGGAAGGCAGGCGAAGTGAGACTTCGCCTGAGTAAGCTTAGGAAAAGAAGAAGGCCAGGCCAAAAATAAGTACGATCCAGGCAGGAAGAGGCGAGAAAAATGCCTGCCAGCGCAGTCGACGAGGCCGAAAACCAACCCCATGGATCACCCCGGTGCACACCGCCCACATCATTAATAATCCCTGCCAGATTTCCAGTGAGCTGCTGTTCGCCGCGAACCGTTTGGGATCCCAGAACATACAGCCTGCCAGCAGCAAGGCCATCAGCAATGAAAGAGCCCGTAACGGGCTCTTATCCATCCACTGATAGAGGCGTGTTATCCCCTGCCCCATCAGCGTTTCTCTTTCACTTCACTGTCTTCGATATGCTCAATTGCCAGCGCTGTAATAATGCCGAACGCGCAGGCCAGCAAGGTGCCGAGGATCCAGGCAAAATACCACATTGTTCAGCTCCTCAATTAATAGAGAGAATGGGTGTTGTTTTCAATCTGCTCTTTGGTCAGACGACCGAACATTTTGTAGTAACACCAGGTTGTGTAGGCCAGGATAATTGGCACGAAGATAATGGCGGCAACGGTCATGATTTTCAGCGTCAACAGGCTGGAGGTGCTGTCCCACATAGTCAGGCTCATATTCGGCATCGTGCTGGACGGCATGATGAACGGGAACATGGCAACACCCGCAGTGAGGATCACACAGGCCAGCGTTAAGGAAGAGAAGACAAACGCCCAGGCCCCTTTCTCCAGTCGCGAACACAGAATGGTCAACAGCGGCAGCACAACGCCCAGCGCGGGAATGATCCACAGCAACGGTGTCTTATTGAAGTTGACCATCCAGGCACCCGCTTCACGCACCACTTCTTTGCCCAATGGGTTTGAAGCCGCGTTGTGATCCAGCACGCTGGTGACGGCATAGCCGTCGATACCATGCATCACCCAGACGCCGGCCAGTACGAAGCACACCACCATCACCAATGCCGAGATCTGCGCAGCAAGGCGTGAACGCACATGCAGCTCGCCGACGGTACGCATCTGCAGATAGGTCGCACCCTGCGTGAGGATCATGGTCAGGCTGACAATCCCGGCCAGCAGCGCAAACGGATTCAGCAGCTGGAAGAAGTTGCCGGTATAGAACAGGCGCAGATACTCATCCATATGGAACGGCACGCCCTGCAGCAGATTGCCGAAGGCCACGCCAATCACTAACGGTGGCACAAAGCTGCCGATAAAGATCGCCCAGTCCCACATGCCACGCCAGCGGTTATCTTCCAGTTTGGAACGGTAGTCAAAGCCGATTGGCCGGAAGAACAGCGAAGCGAGCACCAGAATCATCGCCACGTAGAAGCCGGAGAACGCAGCGGCATACACCGTTGGCCAGGCGGCAAACAGCGCCCCACCGGCGGTGATCAGCCAGACCTGGTTACCGTCCCAGTGTGGCGCGATGCTGTTGATCATAATGCGACGTTCAGTATCGGTGCGCCCAAGAATGCGGGTCAGCATGCCCACGCCCATATCGAATCCGTCGGCAACGGCGAAGCCAATCAGCAACACGCCAATCAGTGCCCACCAGACGAAACGCAGCAGTTCATAAGTGATCATTGCAGGACTCCTGTCTGAGCATCACGCGCAGCAATACTGGACTGTTCGAAGTGATAGCGTCCGGTCTTCAGGCTGCTTGGCCCCAGGCGCGCAAACTTGAACATCAGATACATTTCAGCCACGAGGAACAGCGTATACAGACCGCAGATCAGGATCATCGAGAACAGCAGATCGCCCACGGTCAGCGAGGAGTTGGCGACCGCGGTTGGCAGCACTTCACCGATGGCCCACGGCTGACGACCATATTCAGCGACAAACCAGCCCGATTCGATGGCAAGCCACGGCAGCGGAATGCCGTACAACGCGCATTTCAACAGGAAAGTACTCTTACCAATGCGGTTACGGATCACTGTCCAGAAGGATCCACCGATAATCAGCAGCATCAGCACGCCCGCGCCGACCATGATACGGAAGGAGAAGTACAGCGGAGCCACGCGTGGAATTGAGTCTTTGGTTGCCTGTTGGAGTTGCGCTTCGCTGGCATCCGCCACGTTTGGCGTGTAGCGCTTCAGCAGCAGCCCGTAACCCAGATCTTTCTTCACATCGTTGAATTCGGTGCGCACAGCAGGATCTTTATTCCCGGAACGCAGTTGCTCCAGCAGGCTGTAGGCCTTCATCCCGTTGCGGATACGCACTTCATGCTGACCCATTAACTCTTTCAGGCCGGTGACTTGCTTGTCCACCGAGCGGGTAGCAATCAGCCCCAGCGCCCACGGAATTTGAATGGCGTATTTATTTTCCTGCGCTTCCTGATCGGGAATACCAAACAGCGTGAACGCGGCTGGTGCCGGCTGCGTTTCCCATTCGGCTTCAATCGCGGCGAGTTTGGTTTTCTGCACGTCACCGATTTCATAACCGGATTCATCACCCAGCACGATCACCGAGAGAATGGCGGCCATACCAAAACTGGCGGCAATGGCAAAGGAGCGTTTCGCAAAGGCGATGTCGCGTCCGCGCAGCAGATAGTAGGCGCTGATACCGAGGATGAACATCGCGCCACAGGTATAGCCGGCAGCCACGGTGTGCACGAACTTCACCTGCGCGACAGGGTTTAAGATCAGCTCGGAGAAGCTGACCATTTCCATACGCATGGTTTCGAAGTTGAATTCGGAGGCGACCGGATTCTGCATCCAGCCATTCGCCACCAGGATCCACAGTGCGGAGAGGTTTGAACCCAACGCCACCAGCCAGGTCACGGCCATATGCTGAACTTTGCCCAGGCGATCCCAGCCAAAGAAGAACAGCCCGACGAAGGTGGATTCGAGGAAGAATGCCATCAGGCCTTCAATGGCCAACGGTGCGCCAAAGATATCCCCGACATAGTGAGAGTAATAAGACCAGTTGGTTCCGAACTGGAACTCCATGGTCAGCCCGGTTGCCACGCCCAGCGCAAAGTTAATGCCAAATAACTTGCCCCAGAACTTGGTCATATCTTTATAGATTTGCTTGCCCGAAAGCACATAGACCGTTTCCATGATCGCCAACAAAAACGCCATACCGAGCGTTAATGGGACGAACAGGAAATGGTACATGGCTGTCAGAGCAAACTGTAAGCGCGATAGTTCGACAATATCAAACATCTTGACTCCTTGCTCCACACACGTGGGTGATGACGCGGTAAGCACGGCTGAGTATCCGTGATACCGGTCAGTACCAGTATTTTAATCCAATTAAACACACAGGTTTCCGCATCATCATGGCGATAAGCCTTGCGGTTTTACCTTGCTGAAAGTAAAGAATTTGTGATGCCAGATTTATTTTATTTAACCAGATACGGGTTTTTCTAATATTGCCTGAGACGCCCGTATTGATGCAGAGCAATTTAATCGAAAAACCTTTTTCTTAGCCAGCTTTAAGAATTGATATAGATCGCACTTATTTGATCTTAATTAAAGTTTAGTGACCTGTTGGTGTGGTAGAGGGGTGAAGTTGTTAATTTATTGTTTTAAATGAACTCTAATTTGAAATAATTAAGTAATAGTTTCCGGTAAAATTTAACGCGGCCAGCTTCCCTAATCTTAGTCAGGTTTCTCAGCTTTGCCTGCGATACACCCTCTTTGGCATCACTTTTTTTGAACACATTAAAAAGGCCACCCGAAGGTGGCCTTAGAAGGTATTCCAGAAAGCGTCAGTTAATTCGGCAGAACCGCTTTAACCGCGTCGCCGATATCGGCCAGGCTACGCACGGTTTTCACGCCTGCAGCTTCCAGCGCGGCAAACTTCTCGTCTGCTGTGCCTTTACCGCCCGCGATGATGGCGCCAGCATGGCCCATACGCTTACCTTTCGGCGCAGTCACGCCCGCGATATAACCGACAACCGGCTTGGTGACGTGCTCTTTGATAAAGGCTGCCGCTTCTTCTTCCGCGCTGCCGCCGATTTCACCGATCATCACAATCGCTTCGGTCTGTGGATCTTCCTGGAACAGTTTCAGGATATCAATGAAGTTTGAACCTGGGATCGGGTCACCACCGATACCGACGCAGGTAGACTGGCCGTAGCCGATGTCTGTGGTCTGCTTAACGGCTTCATACGTCAGGGTACCGGAACGTGAAACGATGCCGATACGGCCTGGCTGGTGAATGTGACCCGGCATGATGCCGATTTTGCAGGCGCCAGGGGTGATCACACCTGGGCAGTTCGGGCCAATCATACGCACGCCAGCTTCATCCAGCTTCACTTTCACCGTCAGCATATCCAGGGTAGGAATGCCTTCCGTGATGGTGATGATCAGCTTAATGCCCGCTTCGATCGCTTCCAGGATACCGTCTTTACAGAACGGGGCCGGAACGTAGATGACCGAGGCGGTTGCGCCCGTTGCTTCTACCGCTTCACGCACGGTGTTGAACACCGGCAGACCCAGATGCTCGGTGCCGCCTTTACCTGGCGTTACGCCGCCAACCAGCTGCGTGCCATAGGCCAGCGCCTGCTCGGAGTGGAAAGTTCCCTGGCCACCGGTGAAGCCCTGGCAGATTACTTTGGTGTTCTTATCGATCAAAATGGACATTATTTACCCTCCGCTGCGGCAACAACGCGCTGCGCCGCGTCACTCAGGCTGGTTGCTGCAATGATGTTCAGACCGCTGTCTGCCAGTTTTTTGGCACCCAGCTCGGCATTGTTACCTTCCAGACGCACCACCACTGGCACGTTCACACCGACTTCTTCAACCGCGCCGATGATGCCATCAGCAATCAGGTCGCAGCGTACGATGCCGCCGAAAATGTTCACAAATACCGCTTTCACCGCGTCGTCAGACAGGATGATTTTGAAGGCTTCGGTCACGCGCTCTTTGGTTGCGCCGCCGCCAACGTCCAGGAAGTTAGCAGGCTGGCCGCCGCTCAGCTTAACGATGTCCATGGTACCCATCGCCAGGCCTGCGCCGTTAACCATACAACCGATGTTGCCTTCCAGTGCCACATAGTTCAGTTCCCACTGTGCAGCCTGCGCTTCACGGGCATCTTCCTGGCTTGGATCGCGCATTTCACGCAGTTCCGGCTGACGGAACAGAGCATTGCCATCCGCAGTCAGTTTGCCGTCGAGGCAGATCAGATCGCCCTGCTTGGTGATCACCAGCGGGTTGATCTCAACCAGTGCCAGATCGCGCTCCAGGAACAGCGTGGCCAGACCCATAAAGATCTTGGTGAACTGGCCAACCTGCTTACCGGTCAGACCCAGTTTGAAGGCCAGTTCGCGGGCCTGATAAGGCTGAGGACCGGTCAATGGATCCAGCGCCATCTGGTGGATCAGGTGCGGGGTTTCTTCCGCCACTTTCTCAATTTCCACGCCGCCTTCGGTCGAGGCCATAAACACCACGCGACGGGTCGCACGGTCAACCACGGCACCCAGGTAGAGTTCCTGGTCGATATCCGTTGCCGCTTCAACCAGGATCTGGTTTACCGGCTGGCCATTGGCATCAGTCTGATAGGTGGTCAGGCGTTTGCCCAGCCAGTGTTCAGCGAAAGCACGGATCTCTTCCTTGCTCTTCACTACCTTCACACCGCCCGCTTTACCACGGCCTCCGGCATGAACCTGACATTTCACTACCCACGGACCGGCGCCAATCTTTGAGGCGGCTTCTTCAGCTTCACGTGGAGTGGTGCAGGCATAGCCGGTTGGTGCCGGTAAACCATACCGTGCAAACAACTGTTTTGCCTGATATTCGTGTAAGTTCATGATGTTCTATCCATTCAGGTCGGAAAAAACTTGGCCGAATCTGGCGGTTGCCAGAGTGTCGGCCACACATAGGGTTGGGTGCAGCACCAGGCCGCACCCGACAGGGATTAAACGTCCAGCAGCAGCCTTGACGGATCTTCCAGCAGCTCTTTGATCGCCACCAGGTAGCTGACGGATTCTTTACCGTCGATCAGGCGGTGATCGTAAGAGAGGGCCAGATACATCATTGGCAGGATCACAACCTGACCATTAACCGCCATAGGACGATCTTTGATCGCATGCATGCCGAGGATGGCACTCTGCGGTGGGTTGATGATCGGCGTGGACATCAGGGAACCGAACACGCCGCCGTTGGTGATGGTGAAGTTACCGCCAGTCAGTTCGTCAACGGTCAGTTTCCCGTCACGGCCTTTCACTGCCAGCTCTTTGATTTTCTTCTCGATATCGGCCATACCCAGCGCATCGATATCTTTCAGCACTGGCGTGACCAGCCCACGCGGGGTGGAAACAGCGATGCTGACGTCAAAGTAGTTGTGGTAAACAACGTCTTCGCCGTCGATAGACGCATTGACTTCCGGGAAGCGTTTCAGCGCTTCAACAACCGCTTTCAGGTAGAAGGACATGAAGCCCAGACGCACGCCGTGACGTTTTTCAAACGCTTCGCCGTACTGCTTACGCAGGTTCATGATTGGCTGCATGTTGACTTCGTTAAAGGTGGTCAACATCGCGGTGCTGTTTTTCGCTTCCAACAGACGCTCGGCAATGCGCTTACGCAGACGGGTCATTGGAACGCGCTTCTCGCTGCGGCCTGGCAGAGCGGCGGCTGGCGCAGAAGGCGCGGCTGCAGCAGGCGCTTTCGCGGCGGCTTCAGGTTTTTTCGCCAGGTGTTTTTCAACGTCTTCACGCGTCAAACGTCCACCGACGCCGGTACCTTTGATGGCGGCCGCGTCGAGGTTGTGTTCAGCAATCAGGCGGCGGATAGCCGGGCTGAGCGCGTCGTTGCTCTCTTCTTCCAGAGAAGCGCTCTGACGCTGTGCCGGGGTAGAATCCTGCTCTTCAACTTTGGCAGAGCTTGCTTTGCCGCCGCTGTTCCCTTCTTTCAGACGACCCAGCGCCTGACGAGAGATAACTGTTGCGCCTTCATCTTCCAGAATCGCTTCCAGCACGCCATCGGCGGTGGCCGGAACTTCCAGAATCACTTTGTCGGTTTCGATCTCTACCAGCACTTCGTCGCGCTGGACAGAATCGCCTGGTTTTTTGTGCCAGGTTGCCACGGTGGCATCGGCAACGGATTCAGGCAGGTCGGGAACGATGATCTCTACGCTACTCATTATTTTTCCTTGAATTAATTAACGTTCAGCGCGTCATTTACCAGATCTTGCTGCTGCTGCTGGTGAACGGACATATAGCCAACTGCCGGCGAGGCGGAGGCGGGGCGGCCGGCGTAACGTAATGAAGCCCCAAAAGGAACCACTTCACGGAAGTGGTGCTGGCTGCAGAACCATGCGCCCTGATTAAGCGGCTCTTCCTGGCACCACACGAAATCATGCACATGCGAATATTGCTGCAGCACATCCTGAACCGCTTTGTGCGGGAACGGATACAGCTGTTCGATACGCACGATAGCGACATCGGTTTGCTCGTTTTTGCGACGCTTGTCCAGCAGATCGTAATAGACCTTACCGGAGCAGAGCACCACACGCTTCACGCCTTTCGGGTCAAGCGCGTCGATCTCGCCAATTGCCGGCTGGAAGCCGCCCGTTGCCAGCTCTTCCAGAGAAGAGACCGCCAGCGGATGACGCAGCAGAGATTTCGGTGACATGACGATCAACGGACGGCGCATACCGCGCAGCGCCTGACGACGCAGCATATGGTAAACCTGAGCCGGCGTTGACGGCACGCAAACCTGCATGTTCTGCTCAGCGCAAAGCTGCAGATAACGTTCCAGACGGGCAGATGAGTGCTCCGGGCCCTGCCCTTCGTAACCGTGCGGCAGCAGCATTACCAGACCGCACATACGGCCCCATTTCTGCTCGCCGGAGCTGATGAACTGGTCGATAACCACCTGAGCACCGTTGGCAAAGTCACCAAACTGCGCTTCCCAGATGGTCAGCGTGCGCGGTTCTGCCGTGGCATAACCGTATTCGAACGCCAGCACCGCTTCTTCAGACAGGACGGAGTCCCAGACTTTGAAGGTGCCCTGACCGTTATGCACGTGCATCAGCGGGGTATAGGTTGAGCCGTTAGACTGGTTATGGATCACCGCATGGCGGTGGAAGAAGGTGCCACGTCCCATGTCTTCACCGGAAAGACGGCACGGAATGCCTTCATCAACCAGCGTGGCATAGGCCAGGTTCTCGGCAGCGCCCCAGTCGAACGGTTTGTTGCCTGCGGCCATCTCAGCGCGATCGTTATAGATCTTCGCCACGCGGGACTGCATTTCAATGGCTTCCGGCACGCTACTGATGCGTTTAGCCAGCTCTTGCAGGCGCTTCAGGTCTAAGGTTTCCTGATAGCTTTCATCCCAGTCATGGTTCAGATACGGCGACCAGGTGAAGGAGTGCAGGCTCATCGGACGCCATTCAGGCACCACGCATTCGCCGGCATCCAGCGCGTCGCGGTACAGGTTGACCATTTCCGTGGCATCTTCCAGGCTGGCAATCTTCTCGCTTTCGAGACGATCGGCATAGAGTTTGCGCGGGGTCGGATGCTTTTTGATCTTCTGATACATCACCGGCTGAGTCGCACTTGGCTCATCCGCTTCGTTATGGCCGTGACGGCGATAACAGACCAGATCGATGAAGACATCACGCTTGAAGGTGTTACGGAAATCCAACGCCAGGCGGGTCACAAAGGCCACCGCTTCCGGGTCATCGGCATTCACGTGGAAGATTGGCGCCAGCACCATTTTACCGATATCGGTACAGTACTGGGTTGAACGGGCATCTTTCGGATTGGAGGTGGTGAAACCAATCTGGTTGTTGATCACGATGCGCACGGTGCCGCCGACTTCATAGCCGCGAGCCTGAGACATGTTCAGCGTTTCCTGAACCACACCCTGACCAATGATCGCCGCATCACCGTGAATGGTGATTGGCAGAACTTTATTGCTGCCCGGCTCGTCGAGACGATCCAGACGCGCACGCACAGACCCCATCACTACCGGGCTGACGATCTCAAGGTGCGACGGGTTAAACGCCAGCGCCAGGTGAACCATGCCGCCCTCGGTTTCTACGTCGGAAGAGAAGCCCATATGGTACTTCACGTCACCGGTACCGAGATGCTCTTTGTGCTTGCCAGCGAACTCGTCAAACAGGTCCTGCGGCTTTTTACCCAGCACGTTGATCAGCACATTCAGACGACCACGGTGGGCCATGCCCAGCACCACTTCACGGGTGCCGCTTTTGCCTGAATGGTGGATCATCTCGTTCAGCATTGGCACCAGTGCATCGCCGCCTTCCAGCGAGAAGCGCTTGGCGCCCGGGAATTTCGCGCCGAGGTAACGCTCAAGGCCTTCGGCTGCGGTCAGCTGTTTCAGGAAACCTTTCTTTTCCGCGGTGGAGAAAGATGCCTGTCCGGCCACCGATTCGATGCGCTGTTGGATCCAGCGTTTCTCTTCGGTGTTGGTGATGTGCATATACTCAGCACCGATCGAGCCGCAGTAGGTCTGCTTCAGCAAGGCGTAAAGATCCGCCAGCTTCATGGTGTCTTTGCCGAAAGCAAATGAACCGACGTTGAAGGTTTCCTGGAAATCCGCTTCGCTCAGATCGTGGAATTTAGGATCCAGATCCGGCACGGATTCATTCTGCCACAGGCCTAACGGATCGAGGTTTGCCAGCTGATGTCCGCGGAAACGAAAGGCGTTGATCAGCTGGAGAACCTTAACCTGCTTGGCATTGGTATCAGGATCGCTTACGGAAGAGGTGTAACGCGTGGCATCTTTCGCCAGACGGCGGAAGTACTCGCGTGTGCTCGAGTGAAATTGTTCCGGTCTGACCCCTTGACCTGGAAGCTGCTGAAAGAGCTCTTTCCAGGCAACATCAACAGAGTCAGGATCAGTTAGATAGTCCTCATAGAGCTGCTCTATGTAGGTCTGGTTCGCGCCGGCCAGCCAGGAGGAGTCCAGCCAGGGTTTCATCGCGCTGTTCTGCATTGTGATCCCTTAAGCATTTTGTGCTTTAGTTCGCCGTGATTATTTAACAGGGCCTTTGCAGGCCCCACGCCGCATAAGCGGCTTGCCCTCGGCTGTGTTCCGCTAACAACGCGGGACGCAGCCTGAAAGTTCATCGATACGAGCGCTGTGCGCGACTGCTGGCGCCCGGGCCCGTAAGGGAACCTTGCAAAGCCAACCCGAAGATAAGCTTGGCAGGGTTTCCTGGTAAAACAACCGGGAACCTCGCGGTTCCCGGATGAGGTGCGCTTATGCGCCTCTTTGCAGCAGCATCGACTTAATGTGGCCGATGGCGCGCGTAGGGTTAAGTCCTTTAGGACATACGCTCACACAGTTCATGATGCTGTGACACCGGAATACGCTGAAAGCATCGTTCAGATTATCCAGGCGCGCATCCGTTTCGGTATCACGGTCGTCGATCAGGAAACGGTAGGCTGCCAGCAACCCAGCCGGACCGATAAATTTGTCCGGGTTCCACCAGAAAGATGGGCAGGACGTTGAGCAGCATGCACACAGGATACATTCGTACAGGCCATCCAGTTTTTCACGCTGTTCCGGCTCCTGCAGATGCTCACGCGCCGGTGGATTTTCCCCATTATTCAATAGGTAAGGCTTAATCTTCTCATACTGAGTGTAGAATTGCCCCATGTCCACCACCAAATCACGGATCACCGGTAAACCCGGTAAAGGACGGATCACAATTTTTTTACTGCCGCCGCCAAGGGCGGAAACAGGTGTGATACAGGCCAGACCGTTTTTACCGTTCATGTTGATGCCATCGGAACCGCAAACGCCCTCGCGGCAGGAGCGACGGAAAGCCAGCGTCGGGTCCTTTTCCTTCAGACGCATCAGCGCGTCCAGCAGCATCATGTCGCGCCCTTCTTCGGATTCCAGGCTGTACTCCTGCATGTGCGGAGCATCGTCAACTTCCGGGTTGTAACGATAAATAGAAAATTCGAGTCTCATCGCTTATCTCCGCAAACTAGTAAGTACGTGCTTTCGGCGGGAACGCCGCGCGCAGTTTCGGCTCCATGTTCACCTCACGGCGAGTCATGCTTTCGCTCTGCGGCAGATACACGCTGTGGCATAACCAGTTTGCATCGTCACGTTCTGGGTAGTCGAAGCGGCTGTGCGCGCCACGGCTTTCGGTGCGGTAGTTCGCCGCGACGGCCGTTGCATAGGCCGTTTCCATCAGGTTATCCAGCTCAAGGCACTCAATACGCTGGGTATTGAAGTCGCTTGAACGGTCATCCAGACGGGCGCCTTTCAGGCGTTCACGCAGAACTTTCAGCTCTTCCAGACCTTTTGCCATCGCATCGCCTTCACGGAACACCGAGAAGTTGTTCTGCATACAGGTTTGCAGGGCTTTGCGCAGCTCGGCAGGATCCTCGCCGGTGGTGTTGTTGTTCCAGCGGTTCATGCGGGCCAGAGACGCTTCGATCTCTTCTTCGGTTGCGTCTTTCAGCTCGCCCTGCTCTTGAATAGATTCCAGCAGGTGCAGACCCGCCGCACGACCAAACACCACCAGATCCAGCAGCGAATTGCCGCCCAGACGGTTAGAACCATGAACCGATACGCAGGCAATCTCACCCACCGCAAACAGTCCTGGCACCAGGGTATCTTCGCCCTTCTCATTTACCGTCAGCGCCTGACCGGTTACGCGGGTCGGAATACCGCCCATCATATAGTGGCAGGTAGGGATAACCGGGATCGGTTCTTTAACCGGATCGACGTGAGCAAAGGTGCGGGACAGTTCCAGAATACCTGGCAGACGCGCTTCCAGCACTTCGTGACCGAGGTGATCCAGTTTCAGTTTGATGTGCGGGCCCCACGGACCTTCGCAACCACGACCTTCACGGATTTCGATCATCATTGAACGGGCAACCACGTCACGACCGGCAAGGTCTTTGGCGTTTGGCGCATAACGCTCCATAAAGCGTTCACCGTGTTTGTTCAACAGGTAACCACCTTCACCACGACAGCCTTCGGTCACCAGCACACCCGCGCCGGCGATACCGGTTGGGTGGAACTGCCACATTTCCATGTCCTGTACCGGTACGCCGGCACGCAGTGCCATACCAACGCCGTCACCGGTATTGATGTGGGCATTGGTGGTGGACTGGTAAATACGTCCTGCACCGCCGGTCGCCAGAACCGTTGCGCGCGCTTTAAAGTAGACGACTTCGCCATCTTCAATATTCAGTGCGGTACAGCCGACAATGGCGCCGTCCGCATTTTTCACCAGATCCAACGCATACCACTCGGAGAAGATAGTGGTCTTGTTTTTCAGGTTCTGCTGATAAAGGGTATGCAATAACGCATGGCCGGTACGGTCAGCCGCCGCCGCGGTACGCGCCGCCTGCTCACCGCCGAAGTTCTTCGACTGGCCACCAAACGGACGCTGATAAATGCGGCCATCGTCCAGACGGGAGAAAGGCAGGCCCATGTGTTCCAGTTCCAGAATCGCTTCCGGTCCGGTTTTACACATATATTCAATGGCGTCCTGGTCTCCGATGTAATCGGAGCCTTTCACCGTGTCGTACATATGCCATTCCCAGTTATCTTCATGGGTGTTACCCAGCGCAACGGTGATACCGCCCTGCGCAGAAACGGTATGGGAACGGGTCGGGAAAACTTTGGACAACAGAGCACAGCTCTGGCCCGATTGGGAAATCTGCAGCGCGGCACGCATGCCTGCACCACCGGCGCCGATTACTACGGCGTCAAACTCTCTTACTGGCAAACTCATTACGCACCCCACACAACAACAGTTCCATAAATGGCATAAACCAACAGCGCAACCACCACCACCAGTTGCAGCATCAAGCGGATAGCAACCGGCTTGATGTAATCCGTCAGTACCTGCCACATCCCAATCCAGCCATGCACCAGAATGGAGAACAGCGTCAGAAGGGTGAAGACTTTGGTAAAGTTGGAGGCAAAGAAGCCACGCCAGATGTCGTACGTCAGGGTTCCTGACATCACCACGAAACCGAGGATGTAGATCACGTATAACGTCATGATCATCGCAGCAGCACGCAGCAGCAGCCAGTCATGAACGCCGTTGCGACCCAATGCAGAAGCGTTGCTTACCATACGAGGACTCCAGCCAGAATTGAAAGCACGACAGTGATACCAAAAGAGATTTGCGCGGAGCGCGTCCCAATTTGCAGCGTTTCACCCAGATATCCGAAGTCCATCAGCATGTGACGAATCCCACCGACGATGTGATACGCCAGTGCGGTTAAAATGCCCCACATGATGAATTTGACAAAGAAGCTGCCCATGACGGCAGAAGCTTGCAGGAAGCCTTCGGGAGATGAGAGTGACAGGCCCAGTAACCAGAGCAGTATACCAACAGCCACAAACGTAATGACGCCAGATACGCGATGGAGAATAGACGCTATTGCAGTAACGGGAAACCGGATCGTGGAGAGATCCAAGTTGACAGGTCTTTGTTTTTTCACGGTTTTGCCCACACAGCCTTTCTTATTTTGCTTCCTCCGGTCCTGAGGGCGGGTCAGACAGCGTTACGGAGAAACTGCGCCAGGCACTAAAACAACAACATCCAGTGTCAAAACGACGCGTACGCAACGCTGGGTGGCTCCTACTGCAGGGTATTCCGGAGACCTGGCGGAAGTATAGGGGGTTCACAAACTCATTACAATTCCCCTACAAACTTCTTGGGCATATTTAGGTGGAACAGTGATCCGACTCACATTTTTCACAATTTATACAAATTTAATTATCTGATTTGACAAAACTTCAACATTCCTGTTACAAACGGACGATCAAAAGTTCTATGATGCACAAAAGTTATGGGGATACACTTTCCCCTAAGCACAAGTTATGTAACATTGATGATATATACGTACAAAGTATCAGGTATCGGTTACCAACAAGTTACGACCAGACCGGATCTTTAACAACCGCGAAACGCAGTACTGTTGTGCCCACCCGGCCTGCGCACGCCCCGTCTCTCTGTACCCTGCACGATACAAGATGCCACAGAGACGACACTGCGCTTTTTTATGCAGGCGCGGACACAATGAGCATTTCGAGTGTCGAAGATCTATAGATAAGGCGCAAAGGAGACAATAAATGGCTGATAAAAAAGCAACGCTAACCCTACCAGGCGAAGCTCCTATTGAACTTGATGTGTTGCAAGGCACGTTAGGCCAGGACGAGATAGATGTACGTACCCTCGGATCCAAAGGGTATTTCACCTTTGACCCAGGCTTCACCTCTACTGCGTCCTGCGAATCTAAAATCACCTACATCGACGGTGATGAAGGTATCCTGCTCCACCGTGGTTTCCCGATCGACCAACTCGCTGTGCACTCCAACTATCTGGAAGTGTGCTACATCCTGCTGAATGGCGAAGCGCCTACCAAAGAGCAGTTTGAAGAATTCAAAACCATCGTAACCCGCCATACCATGATCCATGAGCAGATCCATCATCTGTTCCGTGGCTTCCGTCGTGACTCTCATCCGATGGCGGTAATGTGTGGTGTTACCGGTGCACTGGCCGCGTTTTATCATGATGCGATGGACGTTAACATTGAGCGTCACCGCGAAATTGCGGCATTCCGCCTGCTGTCCAAAATGCCGACCGTTGCGGCGATGTGTTACAAATATTCGATCGGCCAGCCTTTCGTTTACCCACGCAACGACCTGTCTTACGCCGGAAACTTCCTGCATATGATGTTCTCCACGCCGTGCGAAGAGTACGTGGTGAACCCAATTCTGGAACGCGCCATGGATCGTATTTTGATCCTGCATGCCGACCATGAGCAGAACGCCTCCACGTCTACCGTGCGTACCGCCGGTTCTTCTGGCGCTAACCCGTTTGCCTGTATCGCCGCGGGGATCGCTTCCCTGTGGGGACCTGCCCACGGTGGCGCAAACGAAGCGACCCTGCGTATGCTGGAAGAGATCAGCACCGTTGATCACATTCCTGAGTTCGTGAAGCGTGCAAAAGACAAGAACGATTCGTTCCGTCTGATGGGCTTCGGCCACCGCGTGTATAAGAACCACGATCCGCGCGCAACCGTGATGCGTGAGACCTGTCATGAAGTGCTGAACGAACTGGGCATGAAGGACGATCTGTTGGAAGTGGCGATGAAGCTGGAAGATATCGCGCTGAACGACCCGTACTTTATCGAGCGTAAACTCTATCCAAACGTCGACTTCTACTCAGGCATTATTCTGAAAGCGATGGGCATTCCGTCTTCCATGTTTACCGTGATCTTCGCGATGGCGCGTACCGTGGGCTGGATTGCACACTGGAAAGAAATGCACGACGACGGCATCAAAATTGCCCGTCCGCGTCAGCTGTATACCGGCTACGACAAGCGTGACTTCAAATCTGGCACCAAGTAATCCGCCAGACCGCATAAAAAACGCCGCAATCGCGGCGTTTTTTTTTGGTTAATGCTGGCAACCCGGACACCAGTAAAACGGGCGCGACGAAAGCACCGTTTTCTCAATGATGCCGCCGCACCGCTCGCACGGCTGCCCTGCCCGATGAAACACCTTAAAGCTGAACAGCGCGCCGTGATGTTTATTCTCTTTACTGACTCCCCGCGTGAGGTACGAAAGCCGCGGAATGGCCAGTAACGCGTCAGCCAATAGCGCCAACTGCTCTTCGGTCAGGTCCTGCGCTTTATGCTGCGGCGCCAGGCCTGCCAGCCAGAGTATTTCTACCCGCAGATAGTTGCCTAATCCCGCCAGAAAAGCCTGATCCAACAGTAACGCGCTGAACTGACGTCGCCTGAAACGGGGTGAGAGCAACCGCGCTTTAACCTGCTCAGAGGTTAACGTCATATCCAGTACGTCCGGGCCTACGCGCTGCAGAAAAGGATGTGCCATCAGCGTATCCGCATTTAGCAATTCAATCTCTGAGGCGCTGTAAAGCAGAATGGCCTTATCTTCTGCCGCCAGACGAACGCGCAGAATGCGGTTAGTGGCAGGATCAACGCCGCTTTTCGCCACCCGCCAGACGCCATACAGCTGGTTATGGCTGTAAAGCGTCAGGCCATTAGAAAAGTGGGTCAGCATCGCTTTGCCCCGCGTTTCAATCGCCTCAACCCGTTCGCCAAGCAATGCCGGTTCGTAGGTTTTTAGCTGAGGAAAAGCAAACCAGACGTCGGTCAGCGTTTTCCCCTTGATCGCTTTCTCCAGCTTATCCGCCGCGCGGCGGATTTCAGGTCCTTCTGGCATGATTCACCCGTTCAGTCTCAGTGTGTGGCGCCGCCTTCCAGACGAATATCCTTTTCAACGGTCAGCGCAATGCTCAGCGCCATTTCCAGCGCGAGGATCACCGTCGCCGCCGGCATGCTCGCCACGCCAGGATGTTTAACCGCCTGTTCAGGCAGGTAAGGAATATGGATAAACCCACCGCGGATTTTGGTCTTGTTCTTTGCCAGGCTGTTGTATTTTTCCAGATAATGCATCAGCCCGTACATCACGTGATTGCAGACATAGGTGCCCGCCGTCTGAGAGACGGACGCCGGGATCCCCGCTTCGCGGATCCCTTCGACAATCGCCTTAATCGGCAGCGTGGAGAAGTAGGCCACCGGCCCATCCTCGACAATCTCTTCGTCAATCGGCTGATTCCCCAGGTTATCAGGAATGCGGGCATCATCGACATTGATGCCGACGCGCTCGATGGTCACATCGGTACGCCCCCCCGCCTGCCCTACGGCAATCACCAGATCCGGTTTCAACTCTTCAATGGCGGCATACAACGCGGTCAGCGAGTCGCCAAAAGCACAGGGCAGCTGTTTGGCCATCACTTTTGCTCCGCACACCATGCGCTCATGCAGATGGCTGACGGCTTCCCACGACGGGTTCACCAGCTCGCCTCCGAACGGCTCGAAAGCGGTAATCAAAACGGTCTTCATTGTGGCCTCACAGGAACATCATGAAATACAGAAGGAAGATATTGGCTATTAACAATAGCACGCCGGTGGGCACCTGAGCCTTGATCACCGCATTGCGGTCAGGCAGTTCGAGCAGCGCCGCCGGGACAATATTGAAGTTGGCCGCCATGGGCGTCATCAGCGTGCCGCAATAGCCGGAGAACATGCCAATCGCCGCCATGACCGCCGGATTGCCATGGTGTTGCAGCACCAGGATCGGAATACCAATGCCGGCGGTAACAATCGGGAATGCGGCAAAGGCATTGCCCATCACCATGGTCAGCAGCGCCATGCCGATGGCATAGGTGGCAACGGCAATAAAGCGGTTATCTACCGCCAGGTAGGTTTCGGTCAGGTGCGAAATCGCCGTGCCAACGCCGGCGCTGGTGAACAGCAGACCTAAGGTGGCAAGGATTTGCGGCAGAATAAATGCCCAACCGATGGCATCCAGCAGGCGACGCGCTTCCTGCACCGACTGCGCCGGGCCTTCATGGGTGAGTTTCAGGGCGATCAGCCAGCCGATCACGCAGCCGACCATCATTGAGAATAACGTCACCAGCGTGGAGTGATTCCCCGGACCAAACAGCCCTTCCTGCAACCCCGGAATATTATTGAAGGCCAGCACGCCAATCACCGTCACCACCGGGATGGCTAACGCCGGCAGGAACAGTTTGTTGCGTAAGCGCTGAGCGCTTTGCTCTTTCTGCTCTTCGCTGCGCTGATGGTATGAGCCCAGCTTCACGCCGCCCAGACCGGCAATCAACGCCATCACCACCACCATCACGCCTATCACAATGTGCAGTGAACGTGCGCCAAGCAGCTCAACCGCCCAGTCACCGACGAAAAACACCAGCCCGTACAGTGCCCAGAACAGCCCGGTGGTTAAGCGGCGTGGGTTTCCTTTGTCGCGCCAGGACATCACGGCGACCACCAGCAGGATAATTCCCGCCAGCCAGAACAGATATTGTTGCTGGAACATTAGCGGCCTCCCTTCGCTTTCAACGCGGTGTTATTCAGTGCAGACAGTTCTTTGGCAATGGTTTTATCCAGGCGGCGTAAGCGCACGGCGTGGATCAGAAACGCGCAGACAGCGGTCGGAATGCCCCACAGCGCAATATGCAGCGGCTCGGTCTGAATTCCGGCGGATTCCTGCATAAAGTTATGCATAAAGATGATCGCGCCAAAGGCGACAAAGATATCTTCGCCAAAGAACAGGCCGACGTTATCGGTTGCGGCCGACATCGCGCGCAGGCGATGGCGAACGCTGTCAGGCAACTCGCCATAGCGGTTTTCGGTGGCCCCTTCGGCCATCGGTGCCAGCAGCGGACGCACCATTTGCGGATGCCCACCCAGACTGGTCAGGCCCATCGCGGCGGTGATTTCACGCACGAACAGATACACAATCAGCAGGCGTCCGGCTGTGGCGGTTTTAATCTGAGCGATCCACGCCTGGGCCCGCTGCTTCAGACCGTGACGCTCCAGCAGGCCGATAACGGCCAGCGGCAACAACAGGATCAGCGGCAGGTTACGGGTGTTGAGAAATCCTGAGCCCAGCTTTTCCAGAATATCGCCCAGCGGCATATGCGCGGCCAGCCCGGTAATCAGTCCGGAGACGATCACCACCAGCACCGGGTTAAACCGGAGTAAAAAACCGATGACGATGGCCACAATCCCTGCCAGTGGCCACAAATTCACTGCACTTTCCATATACATCCTCCCGGTATTGATAAAAAAAATTCCCCAACCGAGTTGAGGAATCTGCCGCGTTTCAACGCGTTATTGCCTTAAAGGCTGGTGACCTGAATCTGTTGTTGCTTAAAGGCCTGACGGAGCTGGGCGGCAAAAGCCATTGCGTGTGCGCCATCGCCGTGCAGGCAAACGGTGTCAGCATTGACGTTCACCCATTCACCGCTGAGGCTCTTCACCTTGCCCTGCTGGATCATGCTCAGGGTCTGCTCGATGGCCTGTTGATCGCTGTCAATCAGCGCGCCTGGCTGGCTGCGCGGAACCAGCGATCCGTCGGCCTGATAGCCACGATCGGCGAAAACCTCTTCGCGCGTGGTCAGACCCAGCGCCTTGCCGGCCCGAATGGATTCACTGTTGGCCAGCCCCACCAGCACCAAAGCCGGATCGACAGCTTTCACCGCCCGCGCAATCGCATCCGCCAGCTCAGGCTCCTGAGCGGCCTGGTTATAGAGCATTCCGTGCGGCTTCACATGCACCAGCTTGCCGCCTTCGCTGCGGGCGATCGCCTGCAGTGCGCCAATCTGGTAAATCATCTGGGCATACACGGTTTCGGCAGGGAGCTGCATCCGCGTGCGGCCAAAATTTTCCCGATCGGGAAAGCTCGGATGTGCGCCGATGGCCACGCCGAATTCCAGCGCCCATAACACGCTTTGACGCATGGTTTGCGCATCGCCGGCATGGAATCCACAGGCGATATTGGCCGATGACACCAGCTGCAATAAGTCACGATCGTTGGCGCAGCCTTCGCCCAGATCGGCATTAAGATCAACTTTCATGTTCCACTCCCCAGGCCATTTGCTCCAGCGCCAGTTGCTGGTCGCGTTTGGCTTTCAGCGCTTCTTCAAGCGTGCAGTAAACAAAATGCATCGGCTCGCCCAGACGGATCTGCGCCAGATGGTAAAGATCGGCTTCGATCACGCAGCCAATGCGCGGATAGCCGCCGGTGGTCTGCGCATCCGCCATCAGCACAATCGGCTGACCGTTTGGCGGCACCTGAATCACGCCGGGGATCAGGCCGTGCGACAGCATTTCACGCTTTTCGCTGCGTTGCAGCGGCCGGCCCTGCAGGCGGTAGCCCATACGGTTACTTTGCGGATTAAGTTTCCAGGCGGTCCGCCAGAACGCTTCACGACTCTCATGGGTAAACTCATGATATTCCGGCCCCATCATCACCCGGATGCGGTTACCGAACAGCAGTTGGCGCACGCCGACCGGCTTCAGGAAGTGCCGTTGCGGCTCGCGCTGAGGCAGCAAATCGCCATCTTTAATCGGGCCGCCGTTAAAGCCACCAAAGCCGGCTTTGGCATCCGTGCTGCAAGAACCTAACATTGGCTCGACGGCAAACCCGCCATCCAGCGCCAGATAGCTGCGCATGCCCCGGTGCGGCATGCTTAACGTCAGCCGCTGTCCCTTTTTCACCGCCGTTCGCCAGCCGGTCCACACCGGCTGACTGTCCAGCTCGGCACTGCATCCCGCGCCGGTCAGCGCTATCCAGCCGTCGCGGGTGAATTCAGCACTGAATTGCCCCAGCGTAATCTCCAGTACCGCGCTGTTTTTATCATTGCCCACCAGCAGATTGGCGGTTTCCATGGCGGGACGATCGAGAACCCCGCTCAGACCGACGCCGTACTGCCGCCAACCGGTGCGGCCGGCGTCCTGCAACGTGGTCGCCATTCCTGCGCGAATTATCTTCAGCATAAGCCTCCCTTCTGCGGTACAAACCGCACGCTGTCGCCCGGCCTTAAGAAAGTGGGTGGCTGGTTTACTGGATTGAACAACGTGATGTCCGTCTGACCAATCAACTGCCAGCCGCCAGGGGCGGAAAACGGATAGACGCCGGTCTGGCTGCCGCCGATGCCTACCGATCCGGCGGGCACCGCCACTCTTGGCTCGGCACGCCGTGGCGTATGCAGGCGATCGTCCAGCCCAGCCATATACGGGAATCCAGGCTGGAAACCGATAAAGTAAACCACGTATTTTCCGCTGGCATGGGCTTCGACAACCTGTTGCGGCGTTAAGCCACTGTGGCGGGCAA
This sequence comes from Erwinia sp. QL-Z3, assembly GCF_004551645.1. NCBI lineage: Bacteria > Pseudomonadati > Pseudomonadota > Gammaproteobacteria > Enterobacterales > Erwiniaceae > Erwinia > Erwinia sp. QL-Z3. Next base: position 2,820,455 of record NZ_CP037950.1, on the reverse strand, counting down.
CCTCATCCAGATCCGGCCCGGCGGAACCGCCATAAACCACCGGAATCTCAACCTCGCGTGAGGTCATTTCCAACTGTTCGCTTTTTTCCCACCAGGACTGTAACCACTCAATGGCATCCAGCGCCGTCTGCTGCGGATCGCTCAGCAGCACGGTGATGTTATTCATCCCCGGGACCACTTCAATGACTTCAGGTCTTGCCATTAATCGCGACGACAGGCCCCAAATCCGTTGCTGAGTGGCCAGCGTAACCGGCGGCTCAAGTTCAAGTACGACTGCACGTTCGCCTAACAGGTAACAACGAGCTCGTTGCAAAACGCTCCTCCTGACCTGGTATTAAGGCCATCTGAAATCTATATAAGGCAAATAGTTATGCGGAAATGTCGGGGATGTGTCAACTGTGTTGCAGGCGGCCGGGGTAGCCGCCTGGCAGAAATCAGGCAGGATTAGGGATATCGATGAAGGTGACGTCCAGATTGTGGTTCTCTGCCAGCCACTCGCCGAGCGCCTGAATGCCACAACGCTCGGTGGCATGATGCCCGGCGGCGAAGAAGTGCAGGCCCTGTTCGCGCGCGCTGTGGATGGTCTGCTCAGAGACTTCGCCACTGAAAAACGCATCGACGCCGAAGGCTGCCGCCGCATCAATAAAGCCCTGACCGCCACCGGAGCACCAGGCAATACGGCGGATCGACTCAGGGGCATTATCGCCACAGTGCAGCGGTTCACGTCCCAGCACCTGACTGATACGCTGGGCAAACTGGTCGCCGGTCAACGGTTCTTTCAGCTCTCCCCATGGCAGCAGTTCTTCAATTTCACCTTTGATGTCAATGCCCAGCAGGCTGGCGAGCCGGGCGTTATTTCCCAACTGAGGATGCGCGTCCAGCGGCAGATGCCAGCCGTACATATTGATGTCATTGGCCAGCAGGGTTTTCAGCCGGTTACGCTTCATCCCTTTGATCACCGAGGCTTCGTTCTTCCAGAAATAACCGTGATGGACCAGCACCGCATCAGCATTCAGCCGCACCGCCTCATCCAGCAGCGCCTGGCACGCGGTAACGCCGGTAACAATTTTATTCACCTCACTCCGCCCTTCCACCTGCAAGCCGTTCGGGCCGTAGTCTTTGAAGGCAGCGGTGTTCAGCAGTTGGTTAACAATCTGTTCAAGCTCTGTATTACGCATATCAATTCCTGAAGTGCGCGTTACCCGGAAAACAATTACCGCGTAACGCTGCGTGTGGGATTACCGTCACAATAACAAAGCGTGGGGACTATCAGCAGCATTTTTTTATCTGCCGACAGCTGCTGATAAAACAGACAATTAACGCATCAACAGCGGTGTACGTTATTTATTTCGCCCGGGTTGTTCATCGGGTTAATGCACTGGATCGCCCGGACGATTGTTCCGATAAAAGGACTTTTTCCGGCTTAATGTGTGACAAACCTCACATCTGTGCCAGGCTTTAACAACACGTAAATATGCACAAGGTGAAAAATATGTCACATCAAAATAACAAAAGCATCCTGACCGTTGATTATCCTGCGCCACCCTTTGCAGAACAGCCTCAGCCTGTGCCAGGCCTTGCCAGCAAAATGATCCCGGTGCCGGATCACGGTGAGAAATCCTATAAAGGGTCAGGCCGACTGGCCGGACGTAAAGCGCTGATCACCGGTGGCGACTCCGGCATCGGCCGCGCCGTGGCCATTGCCTATGCTCGTGAAGGGGCCGACGTGGCAATCAATTATCTGCCGGAAGAAGAGTCAGATGCGGCTGAAGTTATTCAGCTTATCGAAGCCGAAGGGCGCAAAGCCATCGCGATCCCGGGTGATATTCGCACCGAAGCTTTCTGTCAGCAATTAGTTAAAGAGGCAGCCAGCAAACTTGGCGGTCTGGATATTCTGGTGAACAATGCCGGGCGTCAGCAATTTAATGAATCTATTCGGACATTAAGTACCGAAGATTTCGATGCCACATTTAAAACCAACGTTTATGCCATGTTCTGGATAACTAAAGCGGCGGTGGATTATCTTCCGCGTGGCGCGTCGATTATTAATACCAGTTCGGTTCAGGCCTTTAAACCCAGCGAAATCCTGCTGGATTATGCCCAGACCAAAGCCAGCATTGTCGCCTTTACCAAATCACTGGCTAAGCAGCTGGGGAAAGAAGGCATTCGCGTCAATGCCGTCGCACCGGGACCTTACTGGACGCCACTTCAGTCAAGTGGCGGACAGCCGCAGGAAAAAGTGCAGCAGTTTGGCCAGGATTCGCCACTGGGTCGCCCGGGACAGCCAGCTGAAATTGCTCCGCTGTATGTCACCCTCGCCTCGACCGAAAGCAGCTATACCTCTGGTCAGGTCTGGTGCTCGGATGGTGGTACCGGCACGCTGTAACCCCCGTTCCTGCTATGTAAAAATAAAAAGAGATCGCCTGGCGATCTCTTTTTTTACTGGCAATTACGTAAAGCGCCCAGTGATAAATACTGGCGCCTTAACGGTTAACTCTGTTTACGCGCCGCCTCAAACGCCTCAAGCGTGCGCTTCCGCGCTTCCTTATGATCGACAACCGGCTGAGGGTAATCCAGCGCAACGCCCATATTGTCGGCCCAGATATGCGGTTGATGAATATGCTTAACCGGCACGTCCTTTAACTCCGGCAGCCACTTGCGGATAAACTCACCGTCTTTATCAAAGCGCTCGCCCTGAGTGGTGGGATTGAATATGCGGAAATAGGGTGCGGCATCGTTGCCACTGGACGCCGCCCACTGCCAGCCGCCATTGTTGGCCGCCAGATCGCCATCAATCAGCTGTGACATAAAGTAGCGTTCCCCTTCCCGCCAGTCGATCAGCAGGTCTTTGACCAGAAAGCTGGCGACGATCATCCGCAGACGGTTGTGCATCCAGCCCAACTGATTCATCTGTCGCATCGCCGCATCAACAATCGGGTAGCCGGTTTTACCCTGCTGCCACGCTTCCAGCTGCTTATCGGCCGGCTGCCACTTCACGTTGTCGGTCCAAGCGATAAACGGTTTATACCGACAGAGCTTCGGCCAGGCCACCAGCAGATGACGGTAAAACTCACGCCAGATCAGCTCATTCAGCCAGACAAAAACGTTTCCGTCGTCCAGACCGCGGGGATGCTCGGCCAGCAGCCGGTGCAGACACTGACGTGGCGAAAGCACGCCGGTGGCCAGATAGACAGAAAGCCGGCTGGTGCCATCAACCGCCGGAATATTGCGGGTGTCGGGGTAATCAGTGACCGGCTGCTGGCAGAAATGCCGTAACTGATGCAAGGCGGCTTTCTCTCCGGCGGCAAACAGCTCGCTGTCGAACGCTTCAGTCGGATAATCGAAGGGCTTTATCTCCGGCGTTTTGCTTAACGGCGCGCCCTGACGCGGTTTGGGTGCCGGCACGCACTCGGGCAATCCTTCGTGCAGGCGTTTAACAAACGCCCGGCTGAACGGCGTAAAGACTTTGTACATCTCACGGTTACCGGTCAGTACGCTACCCGGTGGCAGCAACAGGCTGTCGTCGAATCCCTGAGAAATGATATCGAGATCAAACAGCCTGCGCTCCGCCGCCGCATCGCGCTGGCGTTCGTTAACTTCATACTGATAGTTGTAGAACAGCCGGTCGACATGATGCTGCTGGCAGAAATCACTTAACGCCTCGACGGAAGCGGCAAAATCATCACACTGCAATGTGTGCAGTGCGATGCCCTTCTCAGCCAGCGATTGTTGAACATCCAGCAGGTTCTGGTAGATAAAGGCCGCCTGTTTCGGCGCCATCGAATGACTTTTCCACTGCGCTGGCGTGGCTATAAACAGTGCCAGCACGGTGGCATCGGCATCGCGGCAGGCAGCATGCAATGCGTAATTATCATGGACGCGCAGATCGTTGCGCAGCCAGATCAAATGGGTTGCCATAACACTCCCTGAGAAAAACTAATGTCCATAGCGCAGGCGTAGCGCTTCCGGGTAGGGTTCAAAATAGCGCTGCTGCGCCAGATACGCATCGGGGTACTCCGCCATGTAATGCTTTAACAGGGTGATCGGTGCCAGCAACGGCTGCATCCCCTGACGATAGTGTTCAATCAGCGAGGTCAGCTCCTGGCGCTGTTTTGAGGTCAGCTGAGGACGGAAATAACCCTGAACGTGCATCAGCACGTTGGTGTGATTTCCCCGGGTGGCCTGATTCTTCAGCAAGTCCATCAGACGCTGGCGATACTCAAAGGCATACTCTTCCAGTGACGACCAGTCGGCCATCGCCGCAACAAAACGCCCCATTTCGCGGTATTCCGGCTGGGAATGCGCCAGCAAAGAGAGCTTATAACGGCTGTGAAAGGCCATTAATTTGCCGCGCGTCAGCCCGCTGCGCCACAGCTCATTAAATTCATGCAGCGTATACACGCGTTCAACAAAGTTTTCCCGCAGTACGGGATCGTGCAGGCGACCATCTTCTTCAACCGGCAGCCACGGCATTTGCGCCATCAGCTCGCGAGTAAAGACCCCTACCCCTTCTTTGCGGTTATTGTTGTTATCGGCCTGATAGACCCGCACGCGTTCCATGCCGCAGCTGGGCGATTTAGCACAGACAATGTAGCCACACAGATGATGCAGGGCTGAAACGCGTTTTTCTGCGTAAGACTGCATGGCCTCGGTGACCGGATCGCCTTTGCCATTACTGAAGCAGAGCGCGGGCAGATCGTCACCATTTTCGGTTAAACGCAGCGCAGGTCGTGGCGTCGGCAATCCGATCGCCATTTCCGGGCAGGCCGGTTCATAACGGATAAACGGGGCGAGATCTTCGGTGGCGAAAGCGCAGCGCTTATGACCGCCATCAAAACGGACGTTGTCACCGAGCAAACAGGCGCTGATGCCGACGGGAATTTTTTCGCTCATAGTTGTACAACCTCCAGAATCTTGTAGAGGTTTAAGTGTAGCTGAAAGCCGCGCAATGATCGCGTGAAGGTTGAATAACGGGCAAAAAAAATCCCGCCGGAGCGGGAGAGATCAGTAGAAGTCGCAACCTGCGGCTTCAGACTGGGCCAGCCAGACCGGCTGGCTGCTGGTCTTGGACCAGACGCGGTGCAGATAACTGTAAAACCTGGCACGATCCTGGCGGAAAAGCATAACCGGTAAAGCCAAAGTGCCTGCGACGATCACCGCAATGCGACGCAGGACAATCCGGTGTAAAGAGTAGTGCTGATAAAGACCCATATGTCCTCCCGTTAGCCCAATGAAACGAATGTAATCTGCGCAAAATAATAGCGCCTTCTGTGTAATTTTACTACTCATCCGACCACTAAAAGCGAAAAAAACCGCTGATATTTTCATCGAACCGTAATCAAGTTACATAAATGTTAACTTTACCGTTATTAATTAACAATCGAATGACATCCACTGCCGGATTATCCCTTACCGTCTTCGGTCGCCTGTTGCACGGCCGAGAAGGTTTGCAGCAAAGCGGAAGGATATTTGATAAATTGGGCCGCCCTAATGCGGCGCCGCTGCCCGATAACAGGAAGGAAACCCGGTGACAACCGTTCTGATCGTTGAAGATGAAAAAGAGATCCGCCGTTTTCTGCGTATTGCGCTGGAGGGTGAATCCCTGCGGGTGTACGACGCCGACACCCTGCAACGCGGGCTGATTGAAGCGGCAACCCGTAAACCCGATTTAGTGATCCTCGATCTGGGTTTGCCTGACGGCGATGGCAATCAGTTTATCCGCGAAGTGCGCCAGTGGAGTGCGGTGCCGGTCATCGTGCTCTCTGCACGCAGTGACGAACAGGATAAGATTGCGGCGCTGGATGCCGGCGCCGATGACTTTCTCACCAAGCCTTTTGGTATTGGGGAGTTACTGGCAAGAGTGCGTGTTGCGCTTCGGCACCGGGATAAATCCGGCAACGGGACGCAAGCCAGTGAAATTACCTTTAGCGACGTCTGCGTGGATATTGCCGGGCGACGCGTCACCAAAGGCGGTGCGGATCTGCATCTGACGCCCATTGAGTTTCGTCTGCTGGTCAGCCTGTTGAATCACGCCGGAAAAGTCATGACGCAACGTCAACTGCTTAACCAGGTTTGGGGACCCAATGCCGTCGAGCACAGCCATTATCTGCGCATCTATATGGGACATCTGCGGCAGAAGCTGGAAAACGATCCGGCGCAACCTCGCCATTTGATCACCGAAACCGGTGTCGGCTACCGCTTTATGCCGTGAATGGCTGCGGCGCAGGCAATAAAAAAGGCGCTATATCAGCGCCTTTTGGTTTTTCTGAAGCTTCGCGATTAGGCGTTTTTCAGCACTTCGCTAACAATCTCAACCGCTTCTTTCTCGATCTGCTCACGGTGCTCAGCACCGAGGAAGCTCTCGCAGTAGATTTTGTATGCATCTTCAGTGCCCGAAGGACGCGCAGCAAACCAGCCGTTCTCGGTCATCACTTTCAGACCACCGATAGAAGCACCGTTACCCGGCGCTGCCGTCAGGCGTGCAGTGATCGGATCGCCCGCCAGCGTATCGGCACTGACCATTTCTGGTGACAGTTTAGACAGCGCCGCTTTTTGCGCAGAAGTCGCAGAAGCCTGCAGACGGTTGTAGCTCGGGGCGCCGAAGCGCGCGGCCAGTTCGTCATAATGCTGCTGTGGATTCTTGCCGGTTACCGCAGTGATTTCTGCCGCCAGCAGGCACATGATGATGCCGTCTTTGTCGGTAGACCACGGCGTGCCGTCAAAGCGCAGGAAGGAAGCACCCGCACTCTCTTCGCCGCCGAAACCAAAGCTGCCATCGTACAGGCCGTCAACAAACCATTTAAAGCCAACCGGCACTTCCACCAGCTTGCGACCAATGTCGTTAACCACGCGGTCGATCATCGCGCTGGAAACCAGCGTTTTGCCGACGGCGACATCTTTGCCCCACTGCGGACGGTTCTGGAACAGGTAGTTGATTGCAACGGCCAGGTAGTGGTTCGGGTTCATCAGGCCAGCAGGCGTGACGATACCGTGGCGGTCATAATCCGGATCGTTGGCAAAGGCCAGATCGAATTTATCACGCAGCGCCAGCAGACCCGCCATCGCGCTCTCAGACGAGCAATCCATACGGATCACGCCATCTTTGTCGAGGTGCATAAAGCGGAAGGTCTGATCGACCGAATCGTTCACGATGGTCAGATCAAGGTTGTAAAACTCGGCAATACGCTGCCAGTAAGCAATCCCTGAACCGCCTAACGGATCGACACCAATTTTCAGGCCCGCTTTCTGAATAGCAGGAATGTTAACGATCTGCGCCAGGCCTTCAATGTAAGGCTGGATCAGGTCTTTTTCCTGCAGATGGCCGCTTTCCCAGGCTTTGTCCAGCGCGATGCGCTTAACGCCTTTCAGGCCATCTTTAATCAGAGCATTGGCACGGTCTTCAACCACTTTGGTGACGTTAGTGTCAGCCGGGCCACCGTTTGGCGGGTTGTATTTAATGCCGCCATCTTCCGGTGGGTTGTGCGAAGGCGTGATCACAATGCCATCGGCCTGAGGGCCACCGGCTTTGTTGTGCTCCAGAATAGCATTGGAGATCGCAGGCGTTGGCGTATAGCCATTGTCCAGCTGCACAATCACATCGACACCGTTCGCGGCCAGCACTTCCAGTACGGAAATGATCGCAGGTTCGGAGAGCGCATGGGTATCTTTGCCGACGAAGCAAGGACCGGTAATGCCGTTCTTTTTGCGTTCTTCTGCAATCGCCTGAGCAATAGCCAGAATGTGCGTCTCGTTAAAGCTCTGACGCCCTGCACTGCCGCGATGGCCAGAAGTCCCGAATTTAACCGCATGTTCCGGGTTGCTCAGATCGGGCTGCAGGACATAATACTGTGACGTTAATTGTGCAACGTTAATCAAATCACTCTGCTGGGCGGGTTGCCCTGCACGGGGGTGATTGGCCATTGGCGATTCTCCCTGACGCTTCTTTATCAGTTAGAGGGTGCCGCAAACCTTGTCAGCGAGTTCCGCAGGGAACTGCATTGACTGCATGATGTGTTCCACCATGCTGCGTTTGCGACCTGTGTTGGTGTTGGTGATCACCCAATACGGCGTGCCGGGAATATGTTGCGGCTTGGTATGGGTGCCATTCTGTACCAGGGTCTGCTGATTGCCTGCAAAGTAAACGCGCGTGCGGCCAAGCAGTGACTCGGTCGCGGCGGCAAAAGCTTTGGGATCCTGATTATATAAAGTCGACAAGATGAGCATAAAACGGTTAACCGCTTTCTTCTGCTCAGCATATTCGTCAGACAGCAGCAGCTCACGCACCGCGCGAACGCGGTCCTGAGGGCGGGATTCCACCTTCACTGGCGCCGCGTCTTTCGCGACGCTCACGGCAGTAGATGCCGTTACCGCTGCGGTAGCAGGCGCTTTTTGCCCGGCCGTAAATTTAAGCATACGACGCAAAATGTCAGAGGCGCTTTCACCAATATGCTGAGTGTGACTGGCGATATAACGGTAGAGCTCTTCGTCGACTTCAATAGTTTTCATCTTGATCCAGTACAATTTATTGCTGATAAGAGCCGGTCTGTACGCTGCCTGAACAAGCCGCACAGGATCGTTCCAGCTCTAACACGAGGATTATAAAGTTAAATCCTGCCGGGGTGTAGCGCCAGCCCCTGATACCAGTAAAAGTCAGAATATGCCGCAAAAAGATTGGCGGGCGCTTTCTGGCCGTCACGGCAGGAAAAAGTGAATCTATGATACCCTAACCCCTCGTTTCAACAGTAAGAACTTTGTTATGAAATTGAATACCCGCTTGCTATCTGAACAATCCGCCCGCCCTGAGGTTCCCGTGGTGTTAATCCACGGCCTTTTTGGCAGCCTTGATAATTTGTCCGTGTTGGCGCGAGGGTTAAAGGACGATCGCCAGCTGGTGCAGATCGACCTGAGAAACCACGGTTTATCGCCTCGCGATGACCAGATGGATTATCAGGCGATGGCCCGCGATGTACTGGAAACGCTGGATGCCGAAGGGATTGACCGGGTCGCGGTCATCGGACATTCGATGGGCGGAAAAGTGGCGATGGCGTTAACCGCGCTGGCGCCAGAACGAATCGAGCAGCTGGTGGTTATCGATATGGCACCGGTTGCTTATCCGACCCGCCATCACGATACGATTTTTGCGGCGCTGAAGGCGGTCACCGCAGCGGGCATTACGCAACGCAGCGATGCCGCAGCGCTGATGCGTGAAACGATAGAAGAAGAAGGCGTGATTCAGTTTCTGCTGAAATCCTTCCAGCAAGGGGAATGGCGGTTTAACGTGCCGGTGCTGTGGCAGTGCTACGATCGGATTATTGGCTGGCAGCCGGTTACGGCCTGGGAGCATCCCGCGCTGTTTATTCGCGGCGAACGTTCGCCCTACCTGGCCGATGAATATCGTGATGCCCTGCTGGCGCAGTTCCCCAAAGCCCGTGCGCATGTGGTCAACGGTGCCGGTCACTGGGTCCATGCCGAGAAACCTGATGCTGTTTTGCGCGCAATACGCCGTTTTTTTGCGCTGTAAAAACAATTATATCCTGAGATGGCTAAATCATTGTCGTCATGACTTTCGCTGGGGTATGATGGCGCGCTAAAAATTTGTCGCTGCACGAATTTCAGCCGACATCAGGCCTGAACCATCAGAACTCCAGCCTTTCAGTATCACGATTCTATGGCAAAAGAAAACACGGACCGCACCACGATCGATCTGTTCGCAGATGACCGTCGCCCGGGACGACCAAAAACCAATCCGCTGACGCGTGATGAGCAGCTGCGTATCAACAAACGCAACCAGCTTAAGCGCGATAAAGTGCGCGGGCTGAAGCGCGTTGAACTGAAAATGAACAGTGACGCGGTTGATGCTCTGAACCAGCTTGCCGAGCAGCGTAATATGAGCCGCAGCGAGCTGATTGAAGAAATGGTCATGGCGCAGTTGGCCGATCAGGACCGCTGAACAGGCGCTTTCAGCACCCCCCGGTGAAGCACAAAGCGACAAAAGCAGGCGGATTACTCATTTATCCCCCTGTAGCTGTCTGCTATCATTGCCGGTATCTGTAATAAGCAGCCTTTACCCTATCAATACGTTTCAAGAGGTTAGTAAGTCATGGCAATCGTAGGCATTTTCTTTGGCAGCGATACGGGCAATACAGAAAACATTGCAAAAGTGATCCAGAAGCAGCTCGGTAAAGAGGTGGCTGAAGTTCATGATATCGCTAAAAGCAGCAAAGAAGACCTTGAAGCCTTTGATATTCTGCTGCTCGGTATCCCAACCTGGTACTACGGCGAAGCGCAGTGCGACTGGGATGATTTCTTCCCGACGTTGGAAGAAATTGATTTCAACGGCAAGCTCGTTGCGCTGTTCGGCTGTGGCGATCAGGAAGATTACGCTGAGTACTTCTGTGACGCGATGGGCACCATCCGCGACATTATCGAGCCTAAAGGCGCGGTGATCGTCGGTCACTGGCCAACTGAAGGCTACCATTTTGAAGCCTCGAAAGGGCTGGCGGATGATAAGCACTTCCTCGGTCTGGCTATTGACGAAGATCGTCAGCCAGAACTCACCAGTGAGCGCACCGAGCAGTGGGTCAAACAGATTTATGACGAGCTCCAGCTGAAAGAAATCCTGGAAGCGTAATCAGACCGGCCTGATTGGGAGGTATCTCACATCAGGCCAGTGGTTTTTCCTATAGAAGTAATAGACACATTTTTGTAACTTTCATCTGCAAATCTGTAAAATATCGCCATCGGTCACCCGCTTTCTCAGCGCCTTTCGCTCTAATAGCGACTATGATGAGGCAGAGCGAAATGTCAGCCCAACCGCTTGCTCTCACGGACGTAACGACTCTTCTCCTTACCTCCCTTGATTGAGATGCATCGCCAGTGGTGTTCATTTCGAAATATCAGTTCTATAATGAGACGTTTGGCTTTTCGCGACGACCGATGTTCAGGGCTTTTCAGCCACAAAGTGACTAGCAAAGTAACAGGACAATATCCGCATGACTGACAATAACACCGCATTAAAGAAGGCCGGCCTGAAAGTCACGCTTCCACGACTTAAAATTCTGGAAGTACTTCAGGAACCTGAGGGCCATCACGTCAGTGCGGAAGACTTGTACAAGCGTCTGATTGACATGGGCGAAGAGATTGGTCTGGCGACGGTTTACCGCGTTCTTAACCAATTTGATGATGCCGGGATCGTTACCCGTCATAATTTCGAAGGTGGTAAATCCGTTTTCGAACTGACTCAGCAGCATCACCACGATCATCTGATTTGCCTGGATTGTGGCAAGGTGATCGAGTTCCGTGATGAAAACATCGAAGCTCGCCAGCGTGATATCGCCACGCGCCACGGCATCAAACTCAGTAACCACAGCCTGTACCTTTACGGTCACTGCTCAACCGGTGACTGCCGTGAAGATGAGACGCTGCACGACAAGTAATCTACACTAACAGCAAAAAACCGGTGATCCTTCACCGGTTTTTTTTTGCCTGTCGCCCCGTTACAGCGCTTCCGTCCGGCTGACGCGCAGACCATCAGGACTGCGCGTACGCAGCAATACCTTACCGGCCACCGCCGGCGGTTGATCCGCCTGCCACTGCTGCCAGGTTGTCCCCTCGTCCAGGCTGTACTCAACGGTTAAGCCCGGTAGCTCGGTATTGACCACCAGCTTACCGTCCTGCACCACCCCACCGGGCACCGGCAAGCGATAGGCAATGCCAGCTTGATCCAGTTTTGCCAATTCACGTTGCCCCAGAAGGTTGGCAAAGCGCTGCCAGTCCTTCAGCTGAGCCTGCTGGTCTACCAGGCGGGTTTTGCCGCCGGTATACTCTTTGCCGGCTTTATAATCCTGCTCCCAGGCTGCGCGGTGCCAGGCGCGTTCCGCCACGGACAAAATGCGCGGGAAAAGCTTGTACTCCACCTGTGCGTCGGTACGGGTGGTTTCACTCCACAGTTGAGCGGAGATGCCGTGAGCGCCAGGCCAGGGCTTGTCAGATTTAGCCGTGAAAGGTTTGCCGTCGCGATCGACGGAAGTCTCGGCGTTTTGTGGCAAGTTATCCGGCGCGAAGTGGAAGATTTTCCGTTCATCGGTAAAGCGCGTTCCCCAGTAGTATCCCCGCTCCAGCGGATTCACCTCGGCAGGAAAATCGAGATACAGGTAATCCGGATTGGAGACGATCACCTCATAACCTTTGCCTGCCCAGTCATTGGCAGAATCAAAACCGCCCCAAAACAGCGTGTCCCAGAAGTTGACCGCAACCCTGTCCGTAGCGAAGGCTTTGGCATTTTTAGCGTCTTTAATACCATCCTGCCAGGCCTGCATTTTGCCGATACCGTGTGCCTTAACCTGCTTGCTGACGTTAAGGGCAAAGTCGCTCGGCAGATGATCCAGGTCTTCGATCTTTCCTTCTTCAATCATCGTCTGGCAGACCTGGGATTTTGCCCACGGCTTATCTTGCTGGCTTAAGTCCAGTAAACCGGTGCCTGCAACGGGAGTGTTCTTATCCGAATAGCCGGATCCTAAGCGAATGTTTTTGGCTTCATCTCCGCCGAAATGCCAGGTCTTCAGCGGCTGTCCGGCAGCTTTATGCATCGCCTGGATTTCACCTATCACCTTGTCGGTAAAGCGTAACGAGGAGCTCAGGCACGGATTGAGATAGCTGGTGCGATCGTAAAGCTGCACGGAGGTGGTGTTGGAATTGTCGCTGGGATCAAGCAGGCGGAATTCATTGGCTTCTTTTTCCTTACCGGCATTGAACAAGCGATCGTAACGCGCTTCCATCGAGATTACCGCTGCCCGGGCGTGGGCCGGCATATCGATTTCCGGGATGATCTGAATACCGCGCGCATCAGCATACTTCAGAATATCGATATACTGCTGGCGGCTGAAATGACCGCTGCCACTGTTATCACTGTTTGGTCCCGATCCTAACTGTGGCAGCAAACAGCGCTTCTCTTCGGGATCGTGACAACGCTTACTGCCAATCTCCGTTAACTCCGGCAGGCCTGGAATTTCAATACGCCAGCCTTCATCGTCGGTCAGATGGAAATGGAAAACGTTGAGTTTCCACGCCGCCATCTGGTCCAGCAAGCGCAGTACCACCTCTTTGCTGTGGAAGTTGCGCGCCACATCAAGGAACACCGCACGGTATTGGAAACGCGGCGCATCGCTGGCCTTTAACGTCGCCACTTTCAGGCTGCCATCGGCCGGGATCAGCGACAGGATCGACTGTAAACCGTAGAACACGCCGCTCTGGTCATAACCCACCACTTCAGCCTTGTCCTTGCCAATATTCAGCGTGTATCCCCCCGGAACGGCCAGCTTTTTATCGAACGCTTTTTGGCTCACCCGAGTGGTAATCGGGTATCCATTGGGCTGCGCTTTGATTCCCATCAACGCAAAACGCTGCTGTATCGCTTCGGCTTTCTCTGCCGACAGGCTTGCCAGTTCCAGCTTCACCCCAGCAGAGAGATCCGCGTCATCAGAGAACACCGAAACCTTCAACGGAGTGGGAAGGATTTGTCCGCGTAAAGTCGACGCGGTCATCGGGGCGACATCGCTGTTTTTAGTAAAGCGGCCCTGGGCATCCATCAACAGGTTCTTATCATCTGCGATGCGCTTCCACTGAGCGCCAAAAGGCTCCACAAAATCGGTCAGTATCTCGGTATCCGTGCTGACGAGGATTTTCGGCGTGGCATCGCCAGAGGTCGCATACCAACGCGGCATCACATCGGTAATAAACAGCTGCCAGTATTCATTCACGATCGGGATCTCGATGGTTTCGCCCGCCGCAATGCCTTTGAATTTGTCTGTCGGCTCCAGGCGGGTTAAATCCCCGACAATATGCACCATGCGAAACTGATCGCTTTCGACCTTCAGCGTTTCATGCACGTTAGACATATAAATTGCCCAGTCTTTGCTGTCGATGGCGGGGCCCGGATTGGTGAAGCTAATGGTTGCGCGGTTACAGGAGGCCCAGTCAGCGCCCAGTCCGGCGCAATCCACGCCATGCTGGGCGGCAAGATTGTCCGTCACTTTGTACTTCACGCCAAACTGGCTGATTTGATCGACTAACTGCTGGTTGGCGGCTGCTCCACCACTGGCTAACGCAGATATCAGCGCAACCGATATCAGACTGGCTCTGAACTTTTTCATCCTTTATTCCTTGTCCGTAGGTAAGTCGTTTTTCTTCATTTCGTTGCAAGACACACGTCATAAAATTGTGAAGGGTGCAGTGACGATAAACTTCAGATCCTTCTCATCCTGGAAGATATTGCCGTAGCCGCCGCCCCAGCTGGGAAGGGTGGAATGGTTATTGAATCGGGTGAAGTGCAGCTTGAATAAGGTGTCTTTCGCCCTGCCCTCCTGCACTTTGTAAAGCAGGTCCAGATTCCAGGCAGATTCTTTCAGACGGGTATTTTGGTTATAGATCGGTTTGCTGTTGGGTTTGGCATCCCAGCCGTAAGCATAGGAGGTGCCGACCGATAGGCCCGGCAGGCCCCAGCCTTTCAGCTCATACAACACGCCGGCAAACAGGGCTTTCTCGCCGTTGGCGTTAAAGTCGGAACGGGAATCCCACCAGACATCCAGCCGACCGTTTGAGGTGGCATAACCCGGCGTCATGCGTTGCAGGAAGAAGCCCTGATTTCCCTCGGCCTTGACCCAGGTGCCTTCAAGACGCAGATCGAAAGGCCCCGCGCGATAACCGAAGGTCAGCGCCTGCAGCCAGGCCAGGCCGTCATAGACATCATTACTGTTGGCTGCGCCACCGCGCTCTTTGTCCCGGGCACCATAGAATTGCCAGCTGGTGGTAAGCGGATTTTCAGCCAGCGCAAAGGTGTAAGAGAGTTTGGTGAAGTACTGGTCCATATAACCGGCCGCCTGACCGAAAGCGCCTTCCAACAGCAGGTCATTTTTGAAGTCGTATTTTGCCCCTATCGAATGCAGATACGGGATGCCCGTTTTGCCATCAGCCTTGCGGAAGTGATAGGTGTTGCGATACCAGGGTGCCTTATACTCATCGCTCCACATATAGGAAAGTGATAGCGCCCCTGCATCAGCAAAATCAACCTGGCTGCCAAGCTCGGCTCCGCGATAGGTGCCCGGTAAAAAACTCCAGTTTGGCGCCAGCAGCGTCTGTCCCTGCGGCTGCAAATAACCGGCCCGCAGCCAGTAATCGTTAAGCTTTAGTTTTAATGCCGCCTTATAAAGGCTGGCGCCATTTTTATCCCCGCTCCATTTTTCATCCCAGCGCGTATTGGCATCGCTGAAGCCAATTTCATTTGGCGCTGCCGGGCCTTTATCTGACATTTCCAGCGCGCCAAATACCGCTAAATCCAGTCCAATAATATCGGCAACATAACCCGATGAAAAATCCAGATTACTGTTAAAAGTAGAATGGTGGAGATTTTGCTGATACTGGCCAAACTTATCGCTGTCAGGATTCAGATCCTTTCTTTCCCGGTGGCGTTGCCAGTAATAAACGCCGCCCGTTAATGAGGCATCATCAATAAACCCGGCGGCAGTAGCTTCAGGAATAAAGAGCGGAACCGATAACAGCGTACAGCAGGCGACTGCGCCCGCAATCACATGACGTGATGAGGTAAAAACAGACATAGATAACCCCTCTTCCATAAGAGTAAGGCCCATTCTGAGCCATGATATCAATTGGTTATAAGCATCCTCTAACCGACGAAACTCAAAGTCGATGATATTTTTCGCGACGCGAATTATCAATAACTATTTAAAAGTGAAAGAAGAAAGTATGAGCGGCGGCACAAAACGGCCGTTATTAATGAAAGAATATAAATAGCCCGCTAATTTAATTCGCGCTTACTCAATTAATATTAATCTTAAATATCATCTCGCGGATATATTCTAATTACAGAAAGACAACATCTCCTTAGCGTATTAAGGACTGGCTGGCGGTCTTGTTTAATAAAATTCTTAGATATTGAATGGCGCCCGGTGTCGTTCATAAAAAAAAACGCAGCCCGAAGGCTGCGTTTCAGTCTGGCAATCAGAGAGCGTTACTCGCCCGCTTTTGCCCAGGTATCGCGCAGGCCAACGGTGCGGTTGAACACCAGATTGTTGGCACTGGAATAACGGCTGTCAGCACAGAAGTAGCCTTCACGTTCGAACTGATACGGGCTGTTGGCTTCTGCCTTCTGCAATCCAGGTTCGACAAATCCCTGACGGATCAGCAAAGACTCTGGGTTGATCGTGGTCATAAAGTCTTCTGCCGCGCCCGGATTTGGCACGCTGAACAGACGGTCATACAGACGGAATTCCGCAGGCAGTGCATGTTCTGCAGATACCCAATGGATCACGCCTTTCACTTTACGGCCATCAGCCGGATCTTTGCTTAAGGTCTCGGTATCGCAGGTACAGAACAGGCAGGTAATATTGCCCTCTTCATCCTTCGCGATGCGTTCAGCTTTGATCACGTAGGCGTTGCGCAGGCGAACTTCTTTGCCCAGCACCAGACGCTTATACTGTTTGTTCGCTTCTTCACGGAAGTCAGCACGATCGATATAGATCTCGCGGCTGAACGGAACGTCACGCGTACCCATCTCCAGTTTATTCGGATGATTAGGCATGGTGATGATCTCTTCGTGATTCGCCGGCAGGTTTTCAATCACCAGCTTAACCGGATCCAGCACCGCCATCGCACGCGGCGCGTTCTCGTTGAGATCGTCGCGGATACAGGATTCCAGCGAAGCCATTTCCACGATGTTGTCCTGTTTGGTCACGCCGATACGGCGGCAGAACTCGCGGATTGAACCGGCGGTATATCCACGGCGGCGCAGACCGGAAACGGTCAGCATGCGCGGGTCATCCCAGCCTTCTACAATCTTGTCAGTCACCAGACGATTCAGATTACGCTTGGACATAATGGCGTATTCCAGATTCAGGCGAGAGAACTCGTACTGGCGTGGATGCATTGGGATAGTGATGTTATCCAGCACCCAGTCATACAGGCGGCGGTTATCCTGGAACTCCAGCGTGCAGAGTGAATGTGTGATCCCTTCCAGCGCATCGGAAATGCAGTGGGTGAAGTCATACATGGGATAGATGCACCACTTGTTACCGGTCTGATGATGCTCGGCAAACTTAATGCGGTACAGC
Organism: Erwinia sp. QL-Z3; assembly: GCF_004551645.1. Lineage (NCBI taxonomy): Bacteria > Pseudomonadati > Pseudomonadota > Gammaproteobacteria > Enterobacterales > Erwiniaceae > Erwinia > Erwinia sp. QL-Z3. The sequence continues at coordinate 2,803,332 of NZ_CP037950.1, read as the reverse complement.
ACCGGATCGCGCATCACGATAAAGCTGGAAGCCATATCGATTTTTGCACGCAGGCAGGCAGTCCCTTCGGCAAACTCACCGTTGCGCATTTTTGCAAACAGCGCCAGGTTCTCTTCAACCGTGCGATCGCGGTACGGGCTATTTTTGCCAGGCGCAGTCAGGGTTCCGCGATATTCACGAATTTGTTCCGGGCTCAGTTCGTCAACATAGGCCAGGCCTTTGTTGATCAACTCAACAGCGTAGTTATGCAGTTGGTCGAAATAGTCAGAGGAGTAGCGAACGTTGCCCGTCCACTCGAAGCCCAACCACTGCACGTCTTGTTTGATCGACTCAACAAACTCCAGGTCTTCTTTGACCGGGTTGGTGTCATCAAAACGCAGGTTGCACTGGCCTTGATAATCTTGCGCAATACCAAAGTTAAGACAGATAGACTTGGCATGGCCAATGTGCAGATAACCATTCGGTTCCGGCGGGAAGCGGGTATGCACGCTGGCATGCTTACCGGTCGCCAGATCTTCGTCGATGATCTGACGAATAAAGTTAGTTGGGCGGGCTTCAGCCTCACTCATCTTAATTTCCTCAGTAATGCTTAGCATAAGAAGTGCGTGAAATAACGGAGTATGATCAACAAAGCCGGGAAGGGAAACAACCGTTTGTTGCGGGATAACGATAAAAAAAGGGCGGGAATTGCTTCCCGCCCGTTCATTGTAACGCAATCAGCGTTTAGCCGTTAATGTCGAACAGGCGACTTTCACCTGCCACGACGGTTTGACCGGCTACCAGCGTGATGCCGCTGTAGTCATCGATATTGCTGACCACCACCGGGCTGATCATCGAGCGGGCATTGGCATTAAGGAAGGCCAGATCCATCTCGAGTACCGGCTGACCTGCAGTCACCTGAGCACCTTCTTCCACCAGACGGGTAAAGCCTTTGCCTTCCAGTCCCACGGTATCCAGCCCCATATGCACCACAATCTCAGCGCCGTTCTCTGTTTCCAGACAGAAGGCATGGTTGGTGTTGAAGATTTTCACCACGGTACCGGCAGCAGGAGACAACACCGTGCTGCTGGTTGGCCTGATCGCCAGGCCATCACCGACCGCTTTGCTGGCGAAGGCTTCATCCGGAACCTGTTCCAACGCCACAACCTCACCGCTTACCGGCGCAACCAGCGTAGCAATGATGCCTTTAGGGGCGTTAGGTACTGCCTGAGGCGCCACTTTCACCGCCTGAGGTGCAGGTGCAGTGGTGGAAGACCAGGCCGCAATCGGGCCTTTAGCAATCAGTTTCTTCATCACTTCCGCGATGGATTCAGCTTTCGCACCAACAATAACCTGAACGGTTTGTTTGTTCAGCTTAACAATACCGGAAGCCCCCAGGCGCTTACAGGCGGCATCGTTGACCAGGCCAGCATCTTTCACCGACAGACGCAGACGGGTAATACAGGCATCAATGATTTGCAGGTTATCGGAACCGCCAATCGCGGCAATATACTGCTGGGAAAGCTGGTTCAGCCCTTCTTCGGTATTGCTGTTGGCTTCACTGTCGACCACGTCCGCGCTGGCATCTTCACGACCCGGGGTTTTCAGGTTGAACATGCGGATCACCGCGGTGAACAGCACAAAGTAGATACCAAATGCCACCACGCCCATCACCAACAGCATCCAGACGTTTTTGCTGGCCGCCGGCAGGTTGTACATTAACGCGTAGTCAATCGCACCCGCTGAGAAGGAGAAGCCGGCATGGATACCCAGTGCGGTCGCAATATACAGGCTGATACCGGTTAACAGCGCATGGATCAGATACAGCATCGGCGCCAGGAACATGAACAGGAATTCCAGCGGCTCGGTCACACCGGTCAGGAAGGCGGTAATCGCCACCGACAGCAGCATGCCACCCACCATTGGACGACGCTCTTTCGGTGCAGCCAGGTACATCGCTAACGCGGCGCCAGGCAGACCAAACATCATGATTGGGAAGAAGCCAGACATAAACATGCCAGCGGTGCCATCACCGGCGTAGAAGCGGTTGATATCACCGTGGAATACCGCGCCTGCTGCATTATGGAACTCACCAATCTGGAACCAGGCGATGGTATTCAGCACCTGATGCAGGCCGGTTGGGATCAGCAGACGGTTAACGAAGCCGAATACGCCAGCACCAAACGCCCCTTCAGACACAATCCATTCACCACCGGCGTGGATTGCGGCCTGAACCGGTGGCCAGATGTAGCCAAACACTGCGGCCAGAATCAGACAGAAGAAGCCGGTCGCGATCGGGACAAAGCGTCGGCCACCGAAGAAACTCAGGAAGTCAGGCAGTTTGATATCGGACCAACGGTTGTAGGTTGCACCGGCAACCAGCCCGGTAATGATACCGGCCAACACGCCCATATTGATCGCTGGGTTGATGGTGACCATTGATTTGGTCAGGATAAAGTAACCTACCGCACCCGCCAGAGCCGCAGCACCGGCATTGTCTTTCGACCAGGTTGACGCAACACCGATGGCGAAGATCAGTGCGAGGTTGTCAAATATCGCGCCGCCACCTTGAGCGATGAACGGCATATTGAGTAAATCTGGCTGACCGAAGCGTAGCATCAACGCTGCGACCGGCAATACAGCGATTGGCAGCTGTAACGACCGCCCTAACCTTTGAAAGAACCCGAGTATATTCACATTTCCCCCTTTGAGATCCGCTAAGCGCAAATAGCCGTTTTCTGTTTTTATCACGGCTAGTTGGTTTCTGTAAGACAGTTTAACCACGGTACGGAGTGTAAAAAGAAATTAATTCGCTTCGCAAATTAATTCGCTCTGTTTGTGACTTTTATCACCTAATCACAGACAAAAATAGCTGTCAGGCTGGCTATCACCTCAAACTTATTTTATGATCCGAATTATCAAGACGGATTTATTCCTCGCCGATACCGGACAGGGCGCGTTACGCTTAAGCATCACTGATCCCCCGGACACCGTCTGACTCCCTTAAAACTGCTTGTTACTATGAGGTGAAACATGAGACTGATTCCTTTAGCTACCCCGACCCAGGTTGGAAAATGGGCCGCGCGCCATATCGTCAATCGCATTAACGCTTTCAACCCGACCGCGGACCGTCCTTTCGTCCTCGGTCTGCCAACCGGTGGGACCCCACTGGAAGCGTACAAGCATTTAATCGATATGCATAAAGCAGGCCAGGTTAGCTTTAAAAATGTGGTGACCTTTAACATGGACGAATATGTCGGCCTGCCAAAAGAGCACCCGGAAAGCTATCACAGCTTCATGTACCGCAACTTTTTCGATCACGTTGATATTAAACCGGAAAACATCAACCTTCTGAATGGCAATGCACCAGATATTGACGCAGAATGTCGCCAGTATGAAGAGAAGATCCGTTCATACGGTAAAATTAATTTGTTTATGGGCGGTGTCGGCAACGACGGTCACATTGCTTTTAACGAACCTGCTTCATCTCTGGCTTCACGTACCCGCATCAAAACCCTGACGCATGACACGCGCGTGGCCAACTCACGCTTCTTCGATGGCGATGTCGATCAGGTGCCGAAATATGCGCTGACTGTCGGCGTGGGTACGCTGTTAGATGCCGAAGAAGTGATGATTCTGGTGATTGGCCATGTTAAAGCGCAGGCGCTGCAGGCCGCGGTTGAAGGCAATGTGAACCATATGTGGACCATCAGCTGCCTGCAGCTTCACGCCAAATCTGTGGTGGTCTGTGATGAGCCAGCGACCATGGAACTGAAAGTCAAAACTGTTAAATATTTCCGCGAGATGGAAGCAGAAAACGTCAAAAATCTGTAAACCACGTTGGAATTAGCCGGGAGAAAATTATGTACGCATTAACCCATGGCCGTATCTATACCGGCCACGAAATACTGGATAATCATGCTGTTATCATTGCAGATGGCGTGATTGAGCGCGTTTGCGCCCTGAGTGATATTCCTGCTGGCGTTACAACGCGTGACGTGGGTGGTGCGATAATTGCTCCCGGCTTTATCGATCTGCAGCTTAACGGCTGTGGTGGCGTTCAGTTTAATGATGATATCAACGCGCTGAGCGTCGAAACGCTGACCACCATGCAGCAGGCCAATGAACGCTCTGGCTGCACCAGCTATCTGCCGACCCTGATTACCAGCACCGACGAGATGATGAAGCGCGCGGTGGAAGTGATGCGTGCTTATCTGGCGCAAAATGCCAATAAAGCGCTGGGTTTACATCTTGAAGGCCCATGGTTAAGCCCAAGAAAACCGGGCACCCATGACCCTAAATTGATCCGCACGCCCGAGCCGGCGCTGGTGGAGTTTCTCTGCGCTAATGCGGATGTGATCGGTAAAATCACCCTGGCGCCTGAGCAGGTTGACAGTGCGGTGATCCGTCAGCTCAGCGAAGCCGGTATCGTTATCTCCGCCGGCCACTCGCATGCGACCCATGATGAAGCGCGCATCGGCATCAGCGCCGGCGTCAGCTTCGCGACCCATTTATATAACGCCATGCCAACCATTACCGGCCGTGAGCCGGGCCTGATTGGGGCGCTGTTTGATTCGCCAAATGTCTACTGCGGTATCATTGCTGACGGTTTACATGTTCACTACGCTAACATCCGTAATGCCAAACGCATCAAAGGCGACAAACTGATCCTGGTGACCGATGCCACCGCACCGGCGGGTGCATCCATTGACCAGTTCATTTTTGCAGGAAAAACAATATACTATCGCGATGGACTCTGCGTTGACGAGAACGGTACGCTCAGTGGTTCGGCGCTGACTATGATTGAAGCTGTCGCGAACAGCGTTGAACATGTTGGTATCTCACTGGACGAAACGCTGCGAATGGCAACGTTGTACCCTGCACGGGCTATGGGTGTTGAGAAAAAGTTAGGATCGATCGAAGCCGGAAAAGTGGCTAACCTGACTGTTTTCACCCGTGACTACAAAATAATCCAGACTATCGTTAATGGTGACGAAGTCTTAAGCGAGTAGATACTGTATGACCACTGGCGGCCAGGCTCAAATAGGAAATGTCGATCTTGTTAAGCAACTCAACAGCGCGGCCGTTTACCGGCTTATCGACCAGCAAGGGCCGATTTCGCGCATCCAGATTGCTGAGCATAGCCAGTTAGCCCCTGCCAGCGTCACCAAAATCACCCGCCAGCTGATTGAACGTGGGCTGATCAAAGAAGTCGATCAGCAGGCCTCTACCGGAGGCCGCCGCGCAATTTCCATCATTACTGAAACCCGCGGCTTCCACACCATCGGTGTGCGTCTTGGCCGCAGCGATGCCACCCTGACCTTATTCGACCTTAGCGGAAAATCGCTGGCGCAGGAAGACTACGCGCTGCCGGAACGCACCCAGGAAACGCTGGAAAACGCCCTCTTCAATGCTATCGCCAGCTTCAGCGAGCAGCACCAGCGCAAGGTGCGTGAGCTGATCGCCATCTCGGTCATTCTTCCCGGCCTGGTTGACCCGAATAACGGCGTGATTAAATACATGCCGCATATCCATGTTCATCACTGGCCGTTAGTGGCGAATCTGCAAAAGCGCTTTAACGTCACCAGCTTTGTCGGTCACGATATCCGCAGTCTCGCCCTCGCCGAGCACTACTTTGGTGCATCACGCGATTGTGCCGACTCCATTTTGGTGCGCGTTCACCGGGGAACCGGCGCCGGCATCATCGCCAATGGCCATATTTTCCTCGGCAGCAACGGCAACGTTGGCGAGTTGGGGCATATTCAGGTCGATGCGCTGGGTGAACGCTGCCACTGCGGTAACTTTGGCTGTCTGGAAACCATCGCCGCCAATGGCGCAATTGAAAACCGGGTGCGCCATCTGCTCACACAGGGCTATCCCAGCTCGCTGACGCTGGATGATTGCCAGATGCCGAAGATTTGCAAAGCCGCCAACCGGGGCGATGCGTTGGCAGTGGAAGTTATCGATTACGTTGGGCGACACCTCGGCAAGGCGATTGCGATTGCCATCAACCTGTTTAATCCGCAGAAAGTGGTGATTGCCGGTGAAATTACCGAAGCCGATAAAGTGCTGTTGGCGGCCATAGAGGGCTGTATCAATACTCAGGTTCTGAAAGCTTTCCGCAAGAATCTGCCGGTGGTACGCTCAGAGATTGATCATCGTTCTGCCATTGGCGCGTTTGCGCTGGCGAAACGGGCCATGCTTAACGGCATCTTATTACAACATTTACTGGAAGGTTAATGAGCGCTTTGACCCTGTCGGACAGTGAAACTGCCACAATAAAAAATGTCATCTGCGATATCGATGGCGTACTGATGCATGACAACACCGCCGTGCCTGGCGCCAATGAATTCCTGCAGCGGATCATGGAAAAAGGCATGCCGCTGGTGGTGCTGACCAACTACCCTTCCCAGACTTCAATGGATCTCGCGAACCGTTTTGCGTCTGCCGGGATCGATCTGCCGGATAGCGTCTTTTATACCTCCGCAATGGCAACCGCCGATTTCCTGCGCCGCCAGGAAGGGAAGAAAGCCTATGTCATTGGTGAAGGCGCGCTGATCCATGAGCTGTATAAAGCCGGTTTTACCATTACTGACGTCAACCCGGATTTTGTTATCGTGGGCGAAACGCGCTCCTTTAACTGGGATATGATGCATAAGGCCGCCTTCCATGTTGCTAATGGCGCGCGCTTTATTGCCACCAATCCCGACACCCATGCACGCGGCTTTGTCCCTGCCTGTGGCGCGCTTTGCGCCGGGATTGAGAAGATCTCCGGCCGCCAGCCATTCTACGTCGGCAAGCCCAGCCCGTGGATTATCCGCGCGGCCTTAAACAAGATGCAGGCCCATTCGGAAGAAACGGTGATCGTCGGAGACAACCTGCGCACGGATATTCTGGCCGGCTTCCAGGCGGGTCTGGAAACCATCCTGGTGCTGTCAGGGGTTTCCACCCTCAGTGACGTGGATGCCATGCCGTTCCGACCGAGCTGGATTTATCCCTCGGTTGCCGATATCGACATTATCTGAACATCAGCCCGGCCAGCGCGTCGGGCTTTTTATTGCCCCGCCCCTGCTCAAAATTCAGCCACCCCCGGCAAATAATTATCGATTCAACAATAAATAAAGCGATTCCTTGTGGATCCATCAACATTTATCGCAGGTCAACAGACTATTTTTCAGAGAAAAGCTAAAACGCTTGCTCACATCGATGATATAGAGCATTTTCTTATACATCGGCGATAACTGTCGCTCTGGTTTATTCACGAATCATCATCATCACCGTTCTGGGATGTCGTTAGGGAGTTAGCTATGTGTTCTATTTTTGGTGTATTGGATCTCAAAAGCGATCCTGTTGAACTGCGTAAGAAAGCCCTCGAGCTTTCCCGTCTGATGCGTCACCGTGGCCCGGACTGGTCCGGCGTCTATGCCAACGATAACGCGATTCTGGCGCACGAGCGTCTGTCGATTGTTGACGTCAACAACGGTGCTCAGCCACTTTATAACGCAGCCCATACCCATGTTCTGGCAGTGAACGGTGAGATCTATAACCATCAGGCGCTGCGTGCAGAGCTGAGCGATCGCTACGAATTCCAGACAGAATCAGACTGTGAAGTGATTCTGGCGCTGTATCAGGAAAAGGGCGTTGATTTCCTCGACGATCTGCAAGGCATGTTCGCGTTCATCCTGTATGACAGCGTGAAAAACACCTACCTGATTGGTCGTGACCATATTGGTATTATCCCGCTGTATATGGGTAACGATGAGCACGGCAACCTGTTCGTTGCTTCAGAAATGAAAGCGCTGGTGCCGGTGTGCAAATCAATCAAAGAGTTCCCTCCAGGAAGCTACATGTCCAGCACCGACGGGGAAATCCGCCGTTACTGGCAGCGTGACTGGTTCAGCTATGAAGCCGTTGAACACAACAAAACCGACGCCGTTGAGCTGAAAGATGCGCTGGAAGAAGCGGTTAAAAGCCACCTGATGTCAGACGTGCCTTACGGCGTGCTGCTGTCTGGCGGTCTGGACTCGTCCATCATTTCTGCTGTGACCAAAAAATACGCCGCCAAGCGTGTTGAGGATCAGGATAAGAGCGAAGCCTGGTGGCCGCAGCTGCACTCCTTTGCCGTCGGTCTGGAAGGTTCGCCGGATTTGAAAGCGGCTAAATCTGTTGCTGAACATCTGGGTACCGTGCACCACGAGATCCATTTCACCGTGCAGGAAGGTCTGGATGCGATCCGCGATGTGATCTATCACATCGAAACCTATGACGTGACCACCATCCGTGCTTCCACGCCGATGTACCTGATGTCACGTAAGATCAAAGCGATGGGCATCAAGATGGTGTTGTCTGGCGAAGGGGCTGATGAGGTGTTTGGCGGCTACCTGTACTTCCATAAGGCGCCGAACGCCAAAGAATTCCATGAAGAAAACGTCCGTAAACTGCTGGCGCTGCATATGTTTGACTGTGCGCGTGCTAACAAAGCAATGTCGGCCTGGGGCGTGGAAGCGCGCGTTCCTTTCCTGGATAAAAAATTCCTCGACGTGGCGATGCGCATCAACCCTGAGGACAAGCTGTGCGGCACCAACGGCAAGATGGAAAAACACATCCTGCGGGAATGCTTCTCTTCTTATCTGCCGGAAAGCGTTGCCTGGCGCCAGAAAGAGCAGTTCTCTGACGGCGTTGGCTACAGCTGGATTGATACGCTGAAAGAAGTCGCGGCGAAGCAGGTCACGGATCAGCAGTTGCAAACGGCTCACTTCCGTTTCCCTTACAACACGCCGACCTCAAAAGAAGGCTATTTGTACCGTGAAATCTTTGAAGAGCAGTTCCCTCTGGCAAGCGCTGCAGAATGCGTACCTGGCGGCCCGTCAGTGGCCTGTTCGTCAGCAAAAGCCATTGAGTGGGACGAAGCGTTCAAAACCATGGACGATCCGTCTGGGCGCGCGGTAGGCGTTCACCAGTCAGCTTACAAATAAGCGACTGCTTTGCGTGAGAAAACGGGCCGCCAGCGGCCCGTTATTTTTGAGAAATTCGCTGATTACCTTCATATTTTGCTGATTTATTCGCCAGGCTGGTTATAAGCCAGACAAACGACAGGTTTCTGGGAAAAAACGCTAAAAAAATTGTTGACGCTAACAGGTCAACTCCGCATAATGCGCCCCGCAACGCCGATGAAGGTAACGCGAAAAAAAGATGGCTACGTAGCTCAGCTGGTTAGAGCACAGCACTCATAATGCTGGGGTCACAGGTTCGATTCCCGTCGTAGCCACCATCTTTTTTGCGGGAGTGGCGAAATTGGTAGACGCACCAGATTTAGGTTCTGGCGCCGCAAGGTGTGCGAGTTCAAGTCTCGCCTCCCGCACCATTTCCAAAACGGTTTTGCACGGATGGGGTATCGCCAAGCGGTAAGGCACCGGTTTTTGATATCGGCATTCCCTGGTTCGAATCCAGGTACCCCAGCCAGTTTTTTCTGATGGTTTTTGTGCTTTGAAACGGACATTGGGATATCGCCAAGCGGTAAGGCACCGGTTTTTGATACCGGCATTCCCTGGTTCGAATCCAGGTATCCCAGCCAGACTGAACGAACAAGATGTACAGTTAGACGCAGTAAAATTAGGCTACTTAGCTCAGCTGGTTAGAGCACAGCACTCATAATGCTGGGGTCACAGGTTCGATTCCCGTAGTAGCCACCAATTTTATTGGGGTGTCGCCAAGCGGTAAGGCACTGGTTTCTGATACCAGCATTCCGGGGTTCGAATCCCTGCACCCCAGCCATAAAAAAGACGATTTGCAGCGCAGATCGCAACACCTAATTGGGGTGTCGCCAAGCGGTAAGGCACTGGTTTCTGATACCAGCATTCCGGGGTTCGAATCCCTGCACCCCAGCCAGTAAGTGAAGAAGCCCGCTAACGCGGGCTTTTTTACGTCTGACGTGTGTATCTTCTTAAAGACGTTTACCGGCACGGTGTGGTGACAACCTGCCACCACACCCGATGAATCCCGCCCGACAGTTACAATCCCAGCGCGTACTTCAATGCCTGACGTTTCAACACGCCCGAACGTTCTGCCACCATCAGCCCCAGGTTACGCACAATCCGTAAAGGTGCAACCGGCGTGCTGAATGCGAAATAGAACAGGTCCATGCCACTTTGCATCAGCAGATTATCTTTCTGACGCTTACGTTGATAACGTTTGAGCACCCCTTCCGATGCCCAGTCTTCCGCGCGGTCGCGTGATGCCACCAGCGTATCAATCAGCGCATCCACGTCGCGATAGCCCAGATTAACGCCCTGCCCGGCCAGCGGGTTGATGGTATGCGCGGCATCACCGACCAGCGCCAGTCCCGGCAGCACATAGCGCGTGGCGTGGCGGCGAACCAGGGGGAAAGAACCTGCCGAAACCGGCGTGACCTTTCCCAGTCGCGCCGGGAAATGGGTGGCGATCTGCTGGCCAAGCTGTGCCATATTCATCGCCTGAAGCTGGCGTATTTTGGCCGGACTGTCATACCAGACCAGCGATGCCCAGCGATCGAACAACGGAAGAAATGCCCGTGGGCCATCCGGCGTGAACTGCTGCCAGGTGCAGTCGCCCGCATCCTGTTCACAGCGCACGCTGATCAACATACAGGACTGTGCGTAATTCCAGCCACGGATCCCCATTCCCGCCAGTTGGCGAACCTGCGAGTTGGCCCCGTCCGCGCCCACCACCAACTTCGTCAACAGCCTGTCGCCATTCTCTAAGGTTAACTGCCATCCGCCGTTACCAGGCTGCATCGCCTGCAATCTGGCCGGAGAAATCAACTCCACGCCCTGCTGCTGCAAACGTTGCCACAACGCCCGCTGCAATACGCTGTTCTCAACCATATAGCCCAGCTCGGGCAACCCCAGTGACTGCGCATCAAAGCTTACCTGCGCCGTATGCCACTCCCAGGTTTCGAGTTTGCGATAAGGGGTGCAGCGCATTCTTTGTATCAACGGCCAGACGTCCAGCTGTTTCAGCAACGCGACAGACGCGGCACCAATCGCCGAGATCCGCACATCCGGATTGCTGCTGGCATCAAACTCTGCGGGTTCCTGTTGCTCCAGCACCGCGACCTTAAATCCCTGCGCGGCCAGCCCACTGGCTAAAGCTGCACCCACCATTCCGCCACCGACCACGGTGACATCCCATTTTTGCGTTATTTCGCTCATATAATTCCTGTCCTTGAGGCCATCCGTACGCCCTTCACCTGGCCTTGCCTGGGCTAATTCTGTTACCCTTAGTGTACCGGATTTTTCCAGGCCTATTAGCGGTTACGAGCAGATGACAAAAAAACTTCTTATTAAAACCTGGGGCTGCCAGATGAATGAATATGATTCATCAAAAATGGCGGACCTGTTAAACAGCACGCATGGCTACACCCTGACAGAGGTTGCTGAAGAGGCCGATGTCCTGCTGCTCAATACCTGTTCTATTCGTGAAAAGGCGCAGGAAAAAGTGTTCCATCAGCTTGGGCGCTGGAAACTGCTGAAAGAGAAAAATCCTGACCTGGTGATCGGTGTCGGTGGCTGCGTGGCGTCACAGGAAGGCGATCTGATTCGCCAGCGTGCGCCCTGTGTCGACATCGTGTTTGGCCCGCAGACGCTGCACCGCCTGCCTGAAATGATCAACACCGTTAAAGGCACCAAAAGCCCGGTCGTTGATATCAGCTTCCCGGAAATTGAGAAGTTTGACCGTCTGCCAGAGCCGCGCGCCGATGGCCCGTCGGCTTTTGTTTCGATCATGGAAGGCTGCAACAAATACTGTACCTTCTGCGTGGTGCCGTACACGCGTGGCGAAGAGGTCAGCCGTCCAAGCGACGACATTCTGTTTGAAATCGCTCAGCTGGCGTCTCAGGGCGTCCGTGAGGTCAACCTGCTTGGCCAGAACGTGAATGCCTATCGTGGCGAAACGTTCGACGGCGACATCTGCTCGTTCGCCGATCTGCTGCGTCTGGTTGCCGCGATTGATGGCATTGACCGCATTCGTTTCACCACCAGCCACCCGATTGAATTCACCGACGACATTATTGATGTCTATCGTGATACGCCAGAGCTGGTGAGCTTCCTGCATCTGCCGGTGCAAAGTGGTTCGGACCGCATTCTGACGTTGATGAAGCGCTCCCATACTGCGCTGGAGTACAAGTCCACCATCCGTAAGCTGCTGGCAGCACGCCCGGCGATGCAGATGAGTTCGGACTTTATTATCGGCTTCCCTGGTGAAACCCAGCAGGACTTCGAGCAAACCATGAAGCTGATTGGCGAAATCAACTTCGATACCAGCTTCAGCTTTATCTACTCTGCCCGTCCAGGCACCCCGGCTGCCGATTTGCCGGACGACGTCAGTGATGAAGAGAAAAAAGAGCGCCTGTGGCTGCTGCAGCAGCGCATTAACCAGCAGGTGATGAACTGGAGCCGCAGTAAGCTGGGCACCGTTCAGCGTATCCTGGTGGAAAGACTGTCGCGCAGAAACGTGATGGAGCTGGCCGGACGCACCGAATGTAACCGAGTGGTGAACTTCGAAGGGACGCCAGAGATGATTGGTAAGTTCGTCGATGTTGAAATCGTCGAGGTTCATACCAACTCAATGCGCGGCGTGGTGGTGCTGAAAGAAGAACAGATGACCCTGCGTTCGGTTGAGACCCCGTCAGCCGTGATTGCCCGCACACGCAAAGAAAATGAGCTTGGCGTCGGGACTTTCCAGCCTTGAACCCGCGAATAATTGCGGCGGGCCTCGCAGGTTCGCCGCAACAAATCATCGGCTTACCCTTGCTTTCCGCAAGCGGAGCCCAAATATCTCCTTCAGTGCTTGCGCCTTTCGGTTGCGCCATAAATACTTTCGTTATGGCCCGGCACCCGAAGGCGTTGATAGCCTCTGATTATTCTCCTCAACTGGCCCTGAGCGACCCAAAGGATTAGTTTGAATATTGAAACACGCGAAATTACGTTAGAGCCAACAGACAACACCCGCCTGCTGAGCCTGTGTGGTCCCTTTGATGACAACATCAAACAGCTTGAGCGCCGTCTGGGGATTGAGATCAACCGTCGTGACAACGCCTTTAAGCTGGTGGGTAAAGCGCTGATTGTTGACGCTGCGGCGCGGATCCTGCGCGACCTGTATGTGGACACCGCGCCGGTGCGTGGCCATATCCCGGATATCGACCCTGAGCAAATTCACCTGGCGATTAAAGAGAGCCGCGTGCTGGAGCAAAGTGCCGAGAGCATTCCGGAGTTCAGCAAGTCGGTCAATATCAAGACCAAGCGTGGCGTGATCAAGCCCCGCACGCAAAACCAGGCGCAATATGTCGCCAACGTGCTCGACCACGATATCACCTTCGGCATCGGCCCGGCGGGAACGGGGAAAACCTATCTGGCCGTGGCGGCAGCGGTCGATGCGCTGGAGCGCCAGGAAGTGCGCCGCATCATGCTGACGCGTCCAGCAGTGGAAGCGGGTGAAAAGCTGGGCTTCCTGCCCGGTGATTTAAGCCAGAAGGTCGATCCCTATCTGCGCCCACTATATGATGCACTGTTTGAAATGCTGGGCTTCGAGCGCGTCGAGAAACTGATCGAACGTAATGTGATTGAGGTCGCCCCGCTGGCATACATGCGTGGTCGTACCCTGAACGATGCTTTTATCATTCTCGATGAGAGCCAGAACACCACCATCGAACAGATGAAGATGTTCCTGACCCGTATTGGCTTCAACTCCAAAGCGGTGATTACCGGCGACGTCACGCAAATTGACCTGCCGCGTAACCTTAAGTCTGGCCTGCGTCATGCGATTGAAGTGCTTTCCGGTGTAGAAGAGATCAGCTTTAACTTCTTCCACAGTGAAGATGTGGTCCGTCACCCGGTGGTGGCGAGAGTGGTTGTTGCTTATGAAGCCTGGGAAGCCGCCGATCAAAAACGGCGTGATGCGCAGGCAGAAGAGCGCAAACGTGACGCGCTGGCCCTGCAACAGGCTGCGCAGGAGCAGAAATGAGCACCGTAATTCTCGATTTACAACTTGCCTGCGAAAAACCCGCCGGCTTACCGGCAGAATCTGATTTTCGTCGCTGGCTGGAAGCGGTTTTGCCGCAGTTCCAGGAAGAGAGCGAAGTCACGGTGCGCGTGGTGGATGAAGCTGAAAGCCATGAGCTGAATCACACCTATCGCGGCAAAGATAAACCGACCAATGTGCTCTCTTTTCCGTTCGAAGCCCCGCCGGGGATTGAGCTTCCGCTGCTGGGCGACCTGATTATTTGTCGCCAGGTGGTGGAGAAAGAAGCGGCCGAGCAGGAGAAGCCGGTACTGGCACACTGGGCTCATATGGTGGTGCATGGCAGTCTGCATTTACTGGGCTATGACCATATTGAAGACGACGAAGCTGACGAGATGGAATCGATCGAGACCGAGATAATGCTTGCTCTTGGTTATGACGATCCGTACATTTCGGAGAAAGAGTTACCCTAAGCAGGCCGCTGGCCTGATATGTCCCTGGCCTGTGCAACCGGCAGGCAGGGATACCCCAACACATGACAAGAGTGACCAAACCAAAACGCCATGAGCGATGACCATTCACAGAACAACGACAGTCCCAGTACCAAAAAGGGATTTTTCACCCTTATCCTCAATCAGCTGTTCCACGGTGAGCCAAAAAACCGCGACGAACTGCTGGAGCTGATCCGCGATTCCGAACAAAACGATCTGATCGATCCGGACACGCGCGACATGCTTGAAGGCGTGATGGATATTGCCGAGCAGCGCGTGCGCGACATCATGATCCCCCGCTCGCAGATGGTAACCCTGAAGCGCAACCAGTCACTGGAAGAGTGCCTGGACGTGATCATTGAATCCGCCCATTCCCGTTACCCGGTGATCAGCGAAGACAAAGATCATGTTGAAGGCATTCTGATGGCTAAAGATTTGCTGCCGTTTATGAGCAGCGGATCGTCCCCGTTCAGCGTCGAAAAAGTGCTGCGTCAGGCGGTCGTGGTGCCTGAGAGCAAGCGCGTTGACCGCATGCTGAAAGAGTTCCGTTCCCAACGCTACCATATGGCGATTGTGATCGATGAATTCGGCGGCGTCTCAGGACTGGTCACCATTGAGGATATTCTGGAGCTGATCGTTGGCGAAATCGAAGATGAGTATGACGATGAAGAAGATCGTGATATCCGCCAGCTGAGTCGTCATACCTACACCATTCGTGCGCTCACGCCGATTGAAGACTTCAATGACGTGTTTGAAACCAGCTTCAGCGATGAAGAGGTCGACACTATCGGCGGTCTGGTGATGCAGGCCTTTGGTCATTTGCCTGCCCGCGGGGAGAGCATTGAGATCGATGGCTATCAGTTCAAGGTCGCTATGGCCGACAGCCGCCGCATCATTCAGGTCCACGTCAGAATTCCGGAAAACGCGCCGCAACCGATACTGGAAGAATAATTTTCTTATGGCTATTGCCTCACTGTACCAGCGCCAGCGGGTTCGCCTGCTTTTAGCGCTGATAACGGGTGCCCTTGGCACCCTGTCGTTCTCACCTTATGATTTTTGGCCTGCTGCACTGCTGTCATTGGCCGGTATGCTGGCGCTGACCCTCAACCGCTCTACCCGTCAGGCGACGGCGATTGGTTTTGTCTGGGGCATGGGGCTGTTTGGTAGCGGCATAAACTGGGTCTATGTCAGTATCGCCACCTTTGGTGGCATGCCGGGGCCGGTCAACGTGTTCCTGGTGGTGCTGCTGGCGGCGTATCTGTCGCTGTTCACCCTGCTGTTTGCCGCCCTGCTTAACCGCTTATTCCCAAAAACCTCGCTGGTTCGGCTGGTGGTTGCTGCGCCGGTTTTATGGCAGATCACCGAGTTCCTGCGCGGGTGGATCCTGACCGGTTTCCCATGGCTACAGTTTGGTTACAGCCAGATTGATGGACCGCTGAAAGGTCTGGGACCGCTATTTGGTGTTGAAGGCATTACCTTCGCGTTGATGGTTATCTCCGGGCTGGCGGTGTTTGCGGCGGTAAAACGTCACTGGGTCGCCGGTGTTATCGCGCTGGCGTTGCTGGTGCTTCCATGGCCGCTGCGTCAGATTAGCTGGTATCAGCCCATGCCCGAGCGTGAAGTGAATATTGCGCTGGTTCAGGGCAACATTCCGCAGTCGATGAAGTGGGATCCGAATCAGCTGATCAACTCGCTGAAAACCTATACCTCACTCAGTCGGCCTTACGTAGGCAAAGCGCCGATTATTATCTGGCCTGAATCCGCTATTCCCGATCTGGAGTCTAACCAGCAGCCGTTCCTCAAATCTCTGGATGAAGAACTGCGGGCACACGGCAGTAGCCTGATCACCGGGATTGTGGATTCGCGGCTGGAACAGAATCGTTACCACGATTACAACTCGATTATTGTGCTCGGCGGCGATGAGCCTTACGACTACTTCAGCCCGAATCGTTACCAGAAAAACCATCTGGTGCCATTTGGCGAGTTTGTTCCGATGGAAGCGCTGCTGCGTCCTCTGGCACCATTATTCGATTTGCCGATGTCCTCCTTCAGCCGTGGCGCCTATATTCAGCCTCAGTTAAAGGTGGCCGGCTACAATCTGACCGCGGCTATCTGTTATGAGATCGTGTTGGGTCAGCAGGTCAGGGATAATTTCCGACCGGATACTGACTTCCTGCTGACCATCTCTAACGATGCGTGGTTCGGCCACTCTATCGGCCCATGGCAGCATTTCCAGATGGCGCGGATGCGTGCCCTGGAATTGGGCAGGCCACTGCTGCGTGACACCAACAACGGCGTCACGGCCGTGATCAATGCTGATGGCGATGCCGAAGAGATGATCCCGCAATTCCAGGCGACGGTGCTTTCCACCAAGATCACCCCGGCTCAGGGCCTGACGCCCTATGCGCGTTTTGGTAACTGGCCAGTGTGGATCATCACCCTGCTGTTCGCAGTGGGCGCGGTGATTACCGGCTTCAGACGTCGCGGTTAAGCGTCAAAGCACGACACTAAAACGCTGAACTTTTGGGTTCGGCGTTTTTTTTTGCCCTTCCCCGGCTCCTGCATCTAAAAGCAGATCCTGCTGCTAACTGTTTCACAAAAAACATTTTGGCACGACGATTGCAAAACATTACCAGCGAACTCGCTGATTAGTCTGCATAAAGCTTTGCATAAGCGTTATCGCACCATTGTGGCTCAATCATTGCCCCAGGGCGGAGCATTGTTTTTAACAATGCCTTTATTTGGTGCGGCACGCTTCGCAAAAAAGAAACTTTCTTGTTTCATCGTTTTAACATTCGGCTATGTTATGACTATTCAGGGGGCGGTTACGTCCTGGGATAAAAAGAAAAGCAGCAGTTAATAAACATAACATCACAATCGGCGCAATTTTATGACGCCATTAAACGAAGGAGTTGGAGATGAAATTACGGAAATTAGGCTTGTGCCTGGCACTGGCTGGCCTTGCATCCGGTATCGCCCATGCAGAAGATGCATCACAATCTCCCACGTTAGACAAAATCGCTAAAAATGGCGTCATTGTCGTGGGACACCGTGAGTCTTCTGTTCCTTTCTCTTACTACGATAATCAGCAAAAAGTGGTGGGCTACTCGCAGGATTATTCCAACGCCATCGTGGCCGCGATCAAAGCCAAACTGAACAAACCCGATCTGCAGGTGAAAATGCTGCCGGTCACCTCACAGAACCGTATTCCACTGTTGCAAAACGGCACCTACGATTTTGAGTGTGGTTCAACCACCAACAACCTTGAGCGCCAGAAACAGGCCGCTTTCTCGGACACTATCTTTGTTATCGGCACCCGTTTGCTGGTGAAGAAAGGCAGCCCGATTAAAGACTTCCCGGATCTGAAAGGCAAAACGGTTGTCGTCACTTCCGGTACCACTTCCGAAATTCTGCTGAACAAGCTGAATGACGAGAAGAAAATGGACATGCGCATCATCAGCGCCAAAGATCATGGCGACTCCTTCCGTACGCTGGAAAGTGGTCGTGCTGTTGCCTTTATGATGGATGATGCCCTGCTGGCTGGCGAACGTGCTAAAGCTAAAAAACCTGATAACTGGGTGATCGTGGGTACGCCGCAGTCGAAAGAAGCTTACGGCTGTATGCTGCGTAAAGACGACGCCGGCTTCAAACAGCTGATGGATGACACCATTGCGAAAGCGCAGACCTCCGGTGAAGCGTCGAAGTGGTTTGATAAGTGGTTCAGCAACCCGATCCCACCAAAAAACCTCAATATGAACTTCGCCCTGTCTGACGACATGAAAGCGACATTCAAAACGCCAAATGACAAGGCACTGAACTAATAATGAAAATAAGGGTGACCGCTGGTTGCCCTATGATTGTTGAAAACAGGCTCGGACAGACAACAGCCTGAATCATCCGGAACACACATCCGGATAGTCAGGCAAAGGTACGAAGTGGTCGTTCCCCATAACGTGCAAATGAGCCTCTCATCAATCTTCAGGGTAGCTTCGCTACCCTTTTTTTCTTCCGGAGTTATTTATGTCAATCGATTGGAACTGGGGTATTTTCCTGCAACAGGCCCCCTTCGGTAATACCACCTATCTGGGGTGGCTGTGGTCCGGCTTTCAGGTCACCATTGCTGTGTCCGTCTGCGCGTGGATTATCGCCCTTTTGGTCGGTTCGCTGTTTGGTATTCTGCGCACCGTGCCCAACCGTCTGCTCTCCTCTCTCGGCACCTGTTACGTTGAGCTATTCCGTAATATCCCGCTGATAGTGCAATTCTTTATCTGGTATCTGGTGATCCCTGAACTGCTGCCTGAAAGCATTAGCACCTGGTTCAAATCCGAGCTGGATCCCAATATTCAGTTCTTTACTTGCTCGGTGCTGTGCCTCGGCCTGTTTACCGCCGCCCGCGTGTGCGAACAGGTTCGCGCGGCGATCCAGTCGCTGCCATCAGGCCAGAAGAATGCCGGTCTGGCGATGGGCCTGACGCTGCCACAAACCTACCGCTATGTGCTGTTACCCAACGCCTATCGCGTAATTGTGCCGCCAATGACCTCAGAGATGCTGAACCTGGTAAAGAACTCCGCCATCGCCTCGACCATTGGTCTGGTCGATATGGCCGCACAAGCAGGCAAGCTGCTGGATTACTCGGCTCATGCCTATGAATCCTTTACCGCGATTACGCTGGCCTACGTTGGCATCAATATTGTGATTATGCTGCTGATGAGCCTGGTCGAACGTAAGGTTCGCCTGCCTGGCGGCATGGGAGGCAAATAATGTACGAATTTGACTGGAGCACCATTGTTCCCAACCTGCCGTATCTGATGAACGGCATGGTGATCACCCTCAAAATTACCGTGACCGCCATCATTTTTGGCATCGTCTGGGGAACGCTGCTGGCGGTGATGCGTCTGTCGAGCTTCAAGCCTGTCAGCTGGTTTGCCCGCCTTTACGTCAACCTGTTCCGCTCGGTGCCGTTGGTGATGGTGCTGTTGTGGTTCTATCTGGTGGTGCCCAGCTTCCTGCAGAACGTGCTTGGCCTGTCGCCGAAAACCGATATCCGCCTGATCTCGGCGATGGTTGCCTTCTCACTGTTCGAAGCCGCTTACTACTCTGAAATCATTCGTGCCGGTATTGTCAGTATCGCCCGAGGCCAGGGAAGCGCCGCGCTGGCGCTGGGGATGACGCGCTGGCAGTCGATGCAGCTGATTATCCTGCCTCAGGCGTTTCGCGCTATGGTGCCGCTGCTGCTGACTCAGGGCATCGTGCTGTTCCAGGATACCTCTCTGGTTTACGTGCTCAGCCTTGCCGACTTCTTCAGGACGGCCGACACCATCGGCATCAACAACGGCACCGAAATTGAAATGGTGCTGTTTGCCGGTGCGGTCTACTTCGTTATCAGCCTTAGCGCTTCGCTGTTGGTCAGCTATTTAAAGAAAAAAAGGACGGTTTAAATGATTACCCTGAAAAATGTTTCTAAGTGGTATGGTCACTTTCAGGTACTGACCGACTGCTCAACCGAAGTGAAAAAAGGCGAAGTGGTGGTGGTGTGCGGCCCGTCGGGTTCCGGTAACTCCACGCTGATCAAAACGGTCAATGGCTTAGAGCCGATTCAGGAAGGTAAGATTGAAGTCAACGGCACCGCCGTCAACGACAAAAAGACCAATCTGGCGCAGCTACGTTCCAAAGTCGGCATGGTCTTCCAGCATTTTGAGCTGTTCCCGCATCTGACCATCGTTGAGAACCTGACGCTGGCGCAGGTAAAAGTGCTGAAGCGTAACAAAGAGGAAGCCCGTCAGAAGGGGCTGAAACTGTTGGAGCGCGTGGGCCTGTCAGCCCATGCTAACAAGCACCCAGGGCAGCTTTCCGGTGGTCAGCAGCAGCGTGTGGCTATCGCCCGAGCGCTGTGCATGGATCCGATCGCCATGCTGTTCGATGAGCCCACCTCCGCACTGGATCCCGAGATGATCAACGAAGTGCTGGATGTCATGGTGGAACTGGCGAATGAAGGGATGACCATGATGGTGGTGACCCACGAAATGGGCTTCGCCCGTAAGGTGGCAAACCGGGTGATCTTTATGGATGAGGGGAAAATCGTGGAGGATTCGCCGAAAGACGACTTCTTTAACAATCCGCAGTCCGATCGTGCGAAAGATTTCCTCGCCAAAATCCTGCATTAATCAGCATAGCGGGGCGGAATCTTCCGCCCCGATTTCTACGGTTCAAAAGGTTGTCGCTGGAACTGATCGTTACCGCATTCAGGACAGCGTGTCAGCGTTTCAGGGGTGTAAATCGCCCGGGTAAACTGACATTTCTCACAAACTAAATTCCCCAGTCCCACCACCTCACCGCTTTGATAAACGCCATGATGATTCAGGTCCTGAAAAACTTCGCGCCACTCTAACTGACTTTTATCGGTGATATCGGCCAGCTCTTTCCACACGCTTTCGCGAATAATGCGCATAAACACGCTATCACCTGCATCATCCTGATTCTCGGTATAGCTGCGGGCAAACTCTTCTAAATCCCTGCGCACCGCTCGGGTGACATCCTCGATCTGGCTGCGGGTCAATTCACCGCGATTGTTCATTCGTTGTCGGGCACTCTCCACCAGAGCATCAATATCATGCTCTCCCCGGTTGATCCTTTCGGTCAGAGAAGAGACCAGTTCCCGATAGTACTGAGCAACCTTGTTCATTTTTTCTCCTAAACGTTCCAATACGTTATGCAGTAATTCTAGCGTCGATCAAAAAAATGCACCCAACCCGCTGTCAAAAATGCCTGCTCTCTTCCAGCTTGTAGAGAAATGCCGTTTGTCAGGGCGGTTACTGTTGTTGCTGCGGGGGCGGATCAGCTATGCTATGCGGATCTGAACGAACTCATAAAGTTTACAAAGGACCACTGGCTGCCATGCAAGAGCAATACCGCCCGGAAGAGATAGAATCCCACGTCCAACAGCACTGGGATGAGAAGCAAACGTTCAAAGTGACCGAAGAGGAAGGTAAAGAGAAGTACTACTGCCTCTCCATGCTGCCCTATCCTTCTGGCCGCCTACATATGGGCCACGTTCGTAACTACACCATCGGTGATGTGATCTCCCGCTACCAGCGTATGCTGGGCAAAAACGTCCTGCAGCCGATCGGCTGGGATGCCTTTGGCCTGCCTGCAGAAGGCGCAGCGGTAAAAAACAACACCGCGCCGGCGCCATGGACCTACGACAACATTGCCTACATGAAGAACCAGCTGAAATTGCTGGGCTTCGGCTATGACTGGAACCGTGAACTGGCCACCTGTCAGCCTGAGTACTATCGCTGGGAACAGTGGTTCTTCACCAAGCTGTACGAAAAAGGCCTGGTCTATAAGAAAACCTCGGCAGTTAACTGGTGCCCGACCGACCAGACCGTGCTGGCTAACGAACAGGTTATTGACGGTTGCTGCTGGCGCTGCGATACCAAAGTTGAACGCAAAGAGATCCCACAGTGGTTTGTTAAAATCACCGATTACGCTGATGAACTGTTAAATGACCTGGACACGCTGGAAAGCTGGCCTGAGCAGGTTAAAACCATGCAGCGTAACTGGATCGGCCGTTCTGAAGGGGTGGAAATCACCTTTGACGTGGCAGAAAGCACCGAAAAACTGAGCGTTTATACCACCCGTCCAGACACCTTTATGGGTGTGACCTATCTGGCCGTGGCTGCGGGCCATCCGCTGGCTGCGCAGGCTGCCGCGTCGAATCCTGCGCTGGCCGACTTTATTGCCGAATGCCGTAATACCAAGGTTGCCGAAGCTGAAATGGCGACCATGGAGAAAAAAGGTATGGCCACCGGCAAGTTTGCCGTGCACCCACTGTCTGGCGAGAAAGTGCCGGTGTGGGTCGCCAACTTTGTGCTGATGGAATACGGCACCGGTGCGGTGATGGCCGTTCCTGGCCACGATCAGCGTGACTGGGAGTTCGCCACCAAGTACAACCTCACTATCAAGCCAGTGATCCTTAATGCTGACGGAAGCGAGCCGGATCTGACCGACGCGGCCATGACCGATAAAGGCACGCTGTTTAACTCAGGCGAGTTTGACGGTCTGTCGTATGAAGCAGGCTTTAACGCCATTGCTGAGAAGCTGGCGGCCAAAGGCGTTGGCGAGCGTAAAGTTAACTACCGTCTGCGCGACTGGGGTGTTTCACGCCAGCGTTACTGGGGCGCACCAATTCCAATGGTGACCCTGGAAGACGGCACCGTGATGCCGACGCCAGAAGATCAGCTGCCGGTTATCCTGCCGGAAGACGTGGTAATGGACGGGATCACCAGCCCAATCAAGGCCGATCCTGAGTGGGCAAAAACCACCGTCAACGGTCAGCCTGCGCTGCGCGAAACCGACACCTTTGACACCTTTATGGAGTCTTCCTGGTATTACGCGCGCTATACCTGCCCGGACTATGACAAAGGCATGCTGGACCCGGCTGCAGCTAACTATTGGCTGCCGGTCGATCAGTATGTCGGCGGTATCGAACACGCCATCATGCACCTGCTCTACTTCCGCTTCTTCCATAAGTTGCTGCGTGATGCTGGCCTGGTGACCTCCAATGAGCCGGCCAAACGCCTGCTTTGCCAGGGCATGGTTCTGGCTGATGCCTTCTACTATCTTGGCGCCAGCGGTGAGCGTAACTGGGTTTCCCCGGTTGATGTCACACTTGAGCGTGATGAGAAAGGCCGCGTGACCAAAGCCACCGATGCAACCGGCCGCGAGCTGGTTTACGCCGGTATGAGCAAAATGTCGAAGTCGAAAAACAACGGCATTGACCCACAGGTGATGGTTGAGCGCTACGGTGCCGATACCGTGCGTCTGTTTATGATGTTCGCTTCGCCGGCAGAAATGACTCTCGAATGGCAGGAATCCGGTGTGGAAGGTGCTAACCGCTTCCTGAAACGCGTCTGGCGACTGGCCTTCGAACACAGCGAAAAAGGACCGACCGTTGCACTGGATATCGCCAGCCTCAACGACGATCAGAAATCGCTGCGCCGCGAGCTGCATAAAACCATCGCCAAAGTGTCCGATGACATCGGCCGTCGTCAGACCTTCAACACCGCCATTGCGGCGATTATGGAGCTGATGAACAAGCTGGCCCGTGCCCCACAGGAAAGCGAGCAGGACCGTGCACTGATGCAGGAAGCGCTGCAATCCGTGGTGCGTCTGCTGTATCCGTTTACCCCGCATGCCTGCTTCTCATTGTGGCAGGCGCTGGGTGGCGAAGGCGACGTCGACAACGCGCCATGGCCGCAGGCAGATGAAGAGGCGATGGTGGAAGATTCTCTGCTGGTGGTCGTGCAGGTTAATGGTAAAGTGCGTGGCAAAATTACCGTTCCGGCTGATGCCACTGCGGAACAGGTTAAGGCTCGTGCGTTGCAGGAGCATCTGGTTGCCAAGTACGTCGATGGCACCACCATTCGTAAAGAGATTTACGTACCGGGCAAATTGCTTAACCTGGTCGTGGGTTGATGTCAGGAGGAATTGTGCGACATCCGATTTTATCTGTGATGCTGGGTCTTGCGGTGTTAATCACCGCAGGTTGTGGCTTTCATCTTCGCGGGACCACTTCGGTCCCGAAAGAAATGAAAACGATGATCCTGGACACCTCCGATCCTTACGGTCCGCTGACGCGTACCGTGAGTGAAGAGCTGCGCCTGAATAACGTGACGGTGCTGGATGACAGCAACACCACGGAGATGAGTAAAGAGACGCTGCATAAAACCGTTCCTTCCCTGCGTCTGTTAGGTGAGGTTCAGGGTCGTGACACGGCCTCCATCTTCCAGGACGGTAAAACGGCCGAGTACTCGATGTACATGACCGTTAATGCGCAGGTGCTGGTGCCGAATAAAGGCATCTATCCGATCAGCGCGACCGTGTATCGTTCATTCTTTGATAACCCGCTGGCGGCGCTGGCGAAGGACTCCGAGCAGAACATTATCTTAAATGAAATGCGCACTCAGGCGGCTCAACAGCTGGTGCGTAAACTACTGACGGTACATGCTGCAGAGGACGATCCTTCCATCAATACGCTGGACAGTACGCCTGAAGCCATCGATCAGACCAATCCTGCATCCGGCCTGACAGACAGCTCTCTGGCAAGATGATCAGGATTTACCCTGAGCAACTCAGCGCGCAGCTCCACGAGGGGCTGCGCGCTTGTTACATTCTGGCCGGTAACGAACCGCTTCTGTTGCAGGAATCTCAGGATGCGGTGCGGGCTGCTGCGCAAAAGCAGGAATTCACCGAGCACTTCAGCGTGGTCATTGATGCCCATACTGACTGGGATGCAATCTTCTCTACCTGCCAGGCCCTCAGCCTGTTTGCCAGCCGGCAAACGCTGCTGCTAACGCTACCTGAAAATGGTCCCAACGCGGCGATGGCGGAACAGCTTGTTACCCTCTCCTCACTGCTCCATGCCGATATTCTGCTGATATTGCGGGCGTCGAAACTGACTAAAGCGCAGGAAAACAGTGCCTGGTTTAAAGCGCTGAGCGCCAATGCGGTGATCGTGCCCTGCCAGACACCTGAGCAGGCGCAGTTGCCTCGCTGGGTGATTGCCCGTGCGAAAAGCCTCAAGCTGAGCGTGGACGATGCGGCTGTTCAGCTGCTTTGCTACTGTTATGAAGGGAATCTGCTGGCGCTGGCCCAGGCGCTGGAACGGCTGTCGCTGCTCTGGCCAGACGGCAAGCTGACCCTGCCAAGAGTTGAGCAGGCCGTTAACGATGCCGCGCACTTTACGCCGTTCCACTGGGTGGATGCCCTGTTGGCCGGCAAAAGTAAGCGTGCTCAGCATATTTTGCGTCAGATGCAGGCGGAAGAGAGCGAGCCGGTGATCTTATTACGCACCGTGCAAAGAGAGCTGATGATGCTGCTGACCTTACAACGCCAGATGGTGAAAACACCGATCAGAACGCTGTTTGATCAGCACCGCGTCTGGCAAAACCGCCGTCCACTGTTCAGTGAAGCGCTGCAACGTCTTTCTGCACGGCAGCTGAGTCAGGCAATCCATCTGCTGACGCGCATTGAGCTGACGTTGAAGCAGGATTATGGTCAGTCGGTCTGGTCCGATCTTGAAACGCTGTCGTTGCTGATTTGCCAGCGCGGTTTCCCTGAGCATTTCTGCGATGTCTGAATCCCTCACGCTGGAAGCGCTGTTCGGCGGCACCTTTGATCCGATCCATTTTGGCCATCTGAAGCCGGTCGAGGTTTTGGCTGCGCAGGTCGGGCTGAAAAAGGTGACGTTATTGCCGAATAACGTGCCGCCTCATCGCCCACAGCCAGAAGCCAGCCCGTCACAGCGGGTGGAAATGGTGAGGCTGGCGATTGCCAACCTGCCGTTGTTCGACCTGGATCTGCGTGAAATGCAGCGCGACACACCCTCTTTCACCCTTGAGACGCTTACGGAGCTCCGTGCAGAACGGGGCGACAACCAGCCGCTGGCGTTTATCATTGGCCAGGATTCTTTGCTAACCTTATACAAGTGGCATCGCTGGGAAGAACTGCTCAGCCTGTGCCATTTACTGGTCTGTAAACGTCCGGGTTATGACAGCACGATGGAAACCCCGGCGCTACAGCACTGGCTGGAACAGCATCAAACCGGGCAGGCAGACGCGTTGCATCAGCATCCCTGCGGCAGGATTTTTCTGGCAGACACGCCGCTGGTGTCCATCTCTGCGACTGAAATACGCGATCGATTGCACAGCGGGCAATCGTGTGACGATCTGATCCCTCCGGCAGTTTCGGCCTACATCCTTGGTGCAGGTTTATATCGCAAGCCCTGAGCACGTGGTATACTTCGCCGCTAAATTTTCTGGAGCAATCCGGAAACATCTTTTTTCGGTTAGCCACGCCGCAGGCGCAGGGCAACCGCTCCGACTCAAAACCCAAGGGGAACCTTTTGCAAGGTAAAGCACTCCAAGACTTCGTCATTGATAAATTAGACGATTTAAAAGGCCAGGACATTGTTGCTGTAGATGTCCAGGGCAAATCAAGTATCACCGATTGCATGATTATCTGCACCGGCACCTCAACCCGTCATGTGGCGTCGATTGCTGACCACGTGGTTCAGGAATCTCGTGCTGCTGGCGTGGAAACCTTTGCTGTTGCAGGTAAAGCTGCCGCTGACTGGGTTGTTGTCGATCTGGGTGAAGTGATTGTTCACGTCATGCAGGAAGAGAGCCGCCAGCTTTACGAACTCGAAAAGCTCTGGAACTAAGCTGTGAAGCTGCAGTTGGTTGCCGTCGGCACTAAAATGCCGGATTGGGTGCAAACCGGGTTTCTGGAGTATTTGCGTCGTTTTCCTAAAGATATGCCGCTGGAACTGACTGAAGTTCAGGCTGGCAAGCGCGGTAAAAATGCCGACATCAAACGCATTCTTGAAAAAGAGGGCGAAATGATGCTGGCTGCGACTGGCAAAGGGAACCGCATTGTTACCCTGGATATTCCAGGGCAGCCGTGGGAAACGCCCCATTTAGCCACTCAGCTTGAACGTTGGAAGCTGGATGGCCGTGATGTCAGCCTGCTGATTGGTGGACCGGAAGGTCTGTCGCCAGCCTGCAAAGCTGCCGCTGAGCAAAGCTGGTCTCTTTCCGCGCTGACCCTGCCCCATCCGCTGGTACGGGTGCTGGTTGCGGAGAGTTTGTATCGTGCATGGAGCATCACAGCAAATCACCCTTACCATCGGGAATAGGCCATAGGATCAACCGGATACACTGAAACAGCGGATGAAATTACAACGTAACTCTTTTCGTGACTACACTGCCGAACAGTCTCTCTTTGTTCGTCGGGCGCTGATCGCCTTTATCGGCATTATCGTGCTTTCCGGTATCCTGGTGGTCAATCTGTACCACCTGCAAATTATCCGCTACACCGATTACAGTACCCGCTCAAACGAAAACCGCATCAAACTGGTGCCCGTCGCGCCCAGCCGCGGCATTATTTTTGATCGTAACGGCCTGCCCCTTGCGCTCAACCGCACGATTTATCAGATTGAGCTGGTGCCCGAAAAGGTCGATGACCTTGAAAAAACCCTGCTTGCTCTGCGCCCCATTGTCGACTTAAGTGACGAAGACCTTGTCGCCTTTGAAAAAGAGCGTAAGCGCTCACGCCGCTTTACCTCTATCGCGGTTAAAACCGGCCTGAACGATGTGCAGGTCGCCCGCTTCGCCGTCAATCAATATGCTTTCCCCGGCGTGGAAGTGAAAGGCTATCAACGCCGCTACTACCCGTACAACTCTGCGCTGACTCACGTGTTGGGCTATGTGTCCAAAATTAACGATCGTGATGTCGAACGGCTGGATAATGAAGGTAAGTGGCCCAACTATGCCGCCACACATGATATCGGCAAGCTGGGCATCGAACGTTATTACGAAGAGATGCTGCACGGCAAAACCGGCTATGAAGAAGTCGAAGTCAACAACCGTGGCCGGGTAATCCGTCAGCTTCACGAACAGTCCCCTCAGGCCGGCCAGGATATCTACCTGACCATCGACCTGAAGCTGCAGCAATATATTGAGACGCTGCTGGCGGGCAGCCGTGCCGCAGTGGTGGTGACCGATCCGCGCAACGGTGACATTCTGGCGATGGTGTCGATGCCCAGCTACGATCCCAATCTGTTTGTAGATGGCATCAGCAGTACCGATTACAACATGCTGTTGAATGATCCCAACCGGCCGCTGATTAACCGTGCGACGCAGGGCGCCTATCCGCCGGCATCAACGGTGAAACCCTATATTGCCGTCTCAGCGCTGACCGCGGGCGTGATCAACAAAAACACCAGCCTGTTTGACCCGGGTTGGTGGCAGCTGCCGGGCTCCGAAAAGCGCTTCCGTGACTGGAAGCATTGGGGCCACGGCCGCCTTAACGTCACCAAATCGCTGGAAGAGTCTGCGGATACCTTTTTCTATCAGGTGGCTTACGACATGGGCATCGATCGCCTCGGCGAATGGATGAACAAGTTTGGCTACGGGCACCTGACCGGCATTGACCTGGTGGAAGAAACGCCGGGTAATATGCCTACCCGCGAATGGAAACAGAAACGCTTTAAAAAGCCGTGGTATCAGGGTGACACCATTCCGGTGGGGATTGGTCAGGGTTACTGGACCGCCACGCCGGTGCAAATGAACAAAGCGATGATGACCCTGATTAACGACGGCATCGTGAAAACACCGCACCTGATGCAGTCCAACGTGGTGAATAATGTGCGGGTGCCTTATCGTCAGCCCGACTCACCCCCGATTGCGGATATTCACTCAGGCTACTGGGAAATCGCCAAAGACGGTATGTACGGTGTTGCAAACCGACCTAACGGCACCGCCAGAAAAAGCTTCTCTGACGCACCTTACAAGATTGCCGCCAAATCCGGTACGGCTCAGGTCTATGGCCTGAAAGCCAACGAAACTTACAATGCGCATAAAATCGCTGAACACCTGCGAGACCACAAGCTGATGACCGCCTTTGCTCCGTATGACAAGCCGCGTGTGGCCGTCACCATGATTCTGGAGAATGGCGGCGCAGGCCCGGCCGTAGGGACTATCATGCGCCAGATTTTGGACCATATTATGCTTGGTGATAACAATACCAACCTGCCGGACGCTGCCCCCGTGCCGCCCGGTTATGAGGGTGAATAGACATGAACGATCGTCACCATAAACGCACCATCTGGACCCGAATTCATGTCGATCCGACATTCTTTATTCTGATTTTTGCCCTGCTGGTTTACAGCGCCTTAGTGATCTGGAGCGCCAGTGGCCAGGATCCAGGCATGATGGAGCGTAAAATCGGCCAGATCGCCATGGGTGTGGTGATCATGCTGGTGATGGCGCAAATCCCGCCGCGGGTTTATGAAGGTTGGGCGCCCTATCTGTATATCATCACGGTGATCCTGCTGGTCGCCGTGGATGCGTTTGGCCATATCAGTAAAGGTGCGCAGCGTTGGCTGGATCTGGGCTTTGTGCGCTTCCAGCCCTCAGAGATTGCCAAAATCGCCGTGCCGCTAATGGTGGCGCGCTTCATTAACCGCGATGTCTGTCCGCCGACGCTGAAAAACACCGCCATCGCGCTGGTGCTGATCTTTATGCCCACGCTGCTGGTCGCCGCGCAGCCGGACCTGGGAACCTCAATTCTGATTGCCGCCTCCGGCCTGTTTGTTCTGTTCCTTTCCGGGATGAGCTGGAAACTGATTGCGGTGGCGGTACTGATGGTGGCGGCCTTCGTGCCGGTGCTGTGGTTCTTCCTGATGCATGATTATCAGCGCGACCGCGTTATGATGCTTCTGGATCCGGAGAGCGACCCGCTTGGCGCGGGTTACCACATCATTCAATCCAAGATTGCCATTGGGTCAGGCGGGCTACGCGGCAAAGGCTGGTTGCATGGCACCCAGTCACAGCTGGAATTTTTACCCGAACGCCACACCGACTTTATTTTTGCGGTTCTGGCCGAAGAATTAGGCCTGGTCGGCGTCCTGGTGCTGCTGGTACTCTACATTCTGGTGATTATGCGTGGCCTGATGATGGCGGCGCGGGCGCAAACCACCTTTGGTCGGGTAATGGCCGGTGGCTTAATGCTGATCTTCTTTGTGTATGTTTTCGTTAATATTGGTATGGTTAGCGGCATTCTCCCGGTGGTTGGGGTTCCATTGCCGTTGGTCAGCTATGGCGGTTCGGCGCTGATCGTGCTGATGGCCGGGTTTGGCATTATTATGTCGATTCACACCCACCGAAAACTGTTGTCTAAGAGCGTTTAAGAGGCGTAAACATGCGTAAGGATTGGCTTTGGATTGGTCTGGCTTCAGTATTGCTGGCAGCCTGTGCTACCGATGAACAGCAGCAGGCACCCGCACCACAGCAACCGGCCTACAATGGTCCGGTGGTGGAAATTGGCGGTGCCGAACCCCGTTATGAACCGCAGAACCCCGGCACCAGCCAGGACTACACGGTGAATGGCAAGACTTACAAAATCGTCAAAGATCCGTCTAATTTCAGCGAAACCGGCCTGGCCGCCTGGTATGGCGATGAGGCCGGCAGCAACCGCACCGCAACCGGCGAGCAGTTCGATCCTGATGCGCTTACTGCGGCTCACCCGACGTTACCGCTGCCAAGTTACGTGCGCGTCACTAACCTGGCCAATGGTCGCCAGCTGGTGGTGCGCGTGAACGATCGCGGTCCTTACACCCCAGGCCGGGTTATCGATCTGTCCCGAGCCGCGGGCGATCGCCTGAATATCTCGAATAACACCAAAGTGAAAATCGATTACATCAAGGTCGCGCCGGATGGCACGCTCTCGGGTCCTGGCACCATTGGCACCACCGTCGCCAAACAGAGCTATGCCCTGCCCGCCCGTCCTGATATCGCGGGTGGGATGACCACCCTGGGCGGCGGTATGACCACGATGGGTGGCGATGCCGCCGCCAGTGCCGCGTCACAACCGGAGGCCAGTCAGCAGCAGGCGCCGGAGTCGCGTCCAATTGATAACGCCAACGTCAACAGTGATGACAGCCTGGGCGCACCGGTACGCAGCAATGGATTTTTAGGTGCCGCGCAGCCGTTACGTTCTGGCGTGCTGGAAGGCAGTGAGCCGGTCGCCGCGCCGGTTGCTGCGCCAGCCGCTGCCGCCGTCGTCGCAGCACCCGCAGCGGTCGCTGCCAGCCGCCCTGCCGCTTCCGGCACCACCTATGTGGTGCAGGTCGGCGCCGTTGGCGATGCAGCCAAAGCCAAAACCTGGATGAATTCCCTGAGCAAACAGTTTGGTGTGCCGGGCGCGGTTGACAGCCACGGCAATGTTTATCGGGTTCAGCTGGGCCGCTTCACCTCTCGCCAGCAGGCCAGCGCCTTGCAGCAGCGGTTATCGAGCGAAGCGAAGCTCACCTCATTTATTACCGTCGCACCCTAACGAAATGTCATACTGACCGGCATTCAGTGCGGGCTAACAGGCTGAAAGTGCTGTTAACCTGCATGGTAAAGACGAGTGCCGGGCAGGACTGCTTTTGCTATAGTGAGTCACTTTTTTTAACTTAGCCGATGGATGTTGTAGTCCTAAACATGAACAATCTGACCTCCTACAAACTGATCAAACGCCTGACGGCGGGATCGCTGATTGCCCTCAGCCTGACTTCCTTCGCCCACGCCGACGACGTGAACATTAAAACAATGATCCCAGGCGTGCCGGATATCGATGCGGAAGCCTATGTGCTGATCGACTACAACTCAGGCAAAGTGCTGGCAGAGAAAAATGCCGACGCTCGCCGTGACCCAGCCAGCCTGACCAAAATGATGACCAGCTACGTGATTGGTCAGGCGGTCAAAGCCGGTAAAATCAAGCAGGATGACATGGTTACCGTGGGCAAAGATGCCTGGGCAACCGGTAATCCGGTGTTCAAAGGCTCTTCCCTGATGTTCCTGAAGCCAGGCGATCGCGTTGCGGTGTCCGAGCTGACGCGCGGCATCGTGCTGCAATCCGGTAATGATGCCTGTGTGGCAATGGCCGACTATGTTGCCGGCAGCCAGGATACGTTTGTTGGTCTGATGAACAACTACGTTAAAGCACTGGGCCTGCAGAACACCCACTTCCAGACCGTTCATGGCCTGGATGCGGATGGCCAGTACAGTTCAGCGCGTGATATGGCGCTGATTGGCCGTGCACTGATCCGTGACGTGCCGGACGAGTACGCGGTGTATAAAGAGAAAGAATTCACCTTCAACAATATCCGCCAGATGAACCGTAACGGTCTGCTGTGGGATACCAGCCTGCAGGTTGACGGCATCAAAACCGGTCACACTGAAGCCGCGGGCTATAACCTGGTTGCCTCCGCGACCGAAGGCCAGATGCGTCTGATCTCCGCCGTGATGGGTGGTCACACCTATAAAGGCCGCGAAACCGAAAGCAAAAAACTGCTGACCTGGGGCTTCCGTTTCTTTGAAACCGTGGCACCGCTGAAAGCAGGTAAAGAGTTTGCTTCCGAGCCAGTGTGGTTCGGCACCAGCGACCGCGTGCAGCTGGGTGTGGAAAAAGATGTCTTCCTGACTATCCCTCGTGGCCGCATGAAAGATCTGAAAGCCAGCTACACGCTGAGCAACACCGAACTGCATGCGCCGCTGGCGAAAAACCAGGTTGTCGGCACCATCAACTTCCAGCTGGATGGCAAAACCATTGAACAGCATCCGCTGGTGGTGTTGAACGATATGCAGGAAGGTGGTTTCATCGGTCGCATCGTCGATTACATTAAGCTGATGTTCCATCACTGGTTTGGCTAAGCCCGTCATGCCGGCACGCATTTGGGCAGCAATGCCCCCTTGATTTCGGCGTGAATGCACCCCATATTTGAGTTATCTGTAGACTCCCGTTACGCACAGCGGGAGTCTTTGTTTTGGCGTTACCGGAGCCCCTATGAAAACCAATCTTAAAGAACTGCTCGAATTCCCAACTCCTTTTACTTACAAAGTAATGGGACTGGCGCAGCCGGAACTGGTTGATCAAGTAGTTGAAGTTGTTCAGCGCCATGCGCCGGGTGACTACTCTCCGGACGTGAAGCCAAGCAGCAAAGGCAACTACCACTCCGTCTCGATCACCATTACCGCCACCCACATTGAGCAAGTGGAAACGCTGTATGACGAGCTGGGCAAAATCGAAATTGTCCGCATGGTGCTGTAAAAACTCTCGCTGACAGCGGGCATGGATGTGCTCTCTGTCAGCGTTATACTGCCCTTCTGTTCTCAACAGGACTGACGTTTTGCCTCACGATACCCTACTCATCCGCCAGCTGGGCTTACAGCCCTGGGCACCCATCTCTCAAGCCATGCATGATTTTACTGACCAGCGCGGTGAGCACTCTGCCGACGAAATCTGGCTGGTCGATCACCTTCCGGTCTTCACGCAGGGTCAGGCAGGCAAAGCCGAACATCTGCTGGGTCCGGGCGATATTCCGGTGATGCAAAGCGATCGCGGTGGCCAGGTGACGTATCACGGACCCGGACAGCAAATCATGTACGTGATGATCAATCTGAAGCGCCGGAAAATTGGCGTCAGGCAGCTGGTGACCGCCCTCGAAGATACGGTGATTGCCACCCTCGCCCATTTTGGCGTGGAAGCGGCGGCCAGAGCCGATGCACCCGGTGTGTATGTGCAGGGTAAAAAGATCTGTTCGCTGGGCTTACGCATTCGTAACGGCTGCTCGTTCCATGGCCTGGCGCTGAATGTCGATATGGATTTGACGCCGTTTCTGCGCATCAATCCCTGCGGCTATGCGGGGCTGGAGATGACGCAGCTTAGCGCGTTGAAAGCTGGCGTGACGCTGGCCGATGTGCAGCCGCTGTTAATCACGCATTTTGCCCGACTGTTGAACATCACTGACGTTCGCTGGCAGGCCGCCGATAACCTTATTGAAAAGTAACCGTCCGTGCGGATTTACAATTACGTCACATTTAATCGGTCTGGCTGGCTGAAACTGCCGCGCCGAGATGATATAATTTTTGCGCTTTATCAAAAAAAGTTGAACACAAGATCACTTATTTGAGTTTTATGCGGATCGCGCATGCCAACCTGGAACTTGCAAGATTATGAGTAAACCCATTCAGATGGAACGTGGTGTTAAATACCGCGACGCAGACAAAATGGCGCTTATCCCGGTTAAAACCGTGATCACCGAGCGCACGGAGATTTTACGCAAGCCGGAGTGGATGAAAATCAAGCTCCCCGCGGACTCCAGCCGCATCCAGGGCATCAAAGCTGCGATGCGTAAAAATGGCCTGCACTCCGTCTGTGAAGAGGCTTCCTGCCCTAACCTTGCAGAATGTTTCAACCACGGCACAGCCACCTTTATGATCCTCGGCGCGATCTGTACCCGCCGCTGCCCATTCTGCGACGTGGCCCACGGACGTCCGGTTGCCCCGGATCAGAATGAGCCGCTGAAGCTGGCGCAGACCATTGCCGATATGGGATTGCGCTACGTGGTGATCACCTCCGTTGACCGTGATGACCTGCGTGACGGCGGCGCTCAGCACTTTGCCGACTGCATTACCGCCATCCGAGCCAAGAACCCGACTATCAAGATTGAAACGCTGGTACCGGACTTCCGTGGCCGTATGGATCGCGCGCTGGAAATCCTCACCGCCACGCCGCCAGACGTGTTTAACCACAACATGGAAAACGTGCCGCGTGTTTACCGTCAGGTGCGCCCTGGCGCTAACTACGACTGGTCACTGAAGCTGTTGGAACGCTTTAAAGAAGCGCACCCAGACGTGCCGACTAAATCCGGTCTGATGGTTGGCCTCGGTGAAACGAACGCTGAAATCGTGGAAGTGATGCGCGATCTGCGTCGCCACGGCGTGACCATGCTGACCTTAGGTCAGTACCTGCAGCCAAGCCGTCACCATCTGCCGGTTCAGCGTTATGTCAGCCCTGCGGAGTTTGATGAGATGAAAGATGCGGCGCTGGAGATGGGCTTTACCCACGCTGCCTGCGGACCGTTCGTCCGTTCTTCTTATCATGCGGATATGCAGGCGAAAGGTCTGGAAGTGAAATAAATTGACGGGGTAAGGTGACTTGCCCTGCGTTACAATAATTTACATTATTGCAACACAAACAAAAAACGGATGACCCTGTCATCCGTTTTTTTATGCCTGAGCGGGCGATTAATCTTTGTGAACAACCTGCTCTGCTGGCTTTTCGTCAACAACCGGCGCTTTTTTAGCGGAAGTGTCGTCGTCGCTCATCGCCTTTTTAAAGCCTTTGATCGCTGACCCCAGATCGCCACCGAGAGAACGTAACTTATTGGTTCCGAACAGCAAGACGATCAGAGCACCGATAATCAGCAGTTTTGCAATACTGATACCTTCCATACACACCTTCTTTTTTAACCTGACCAATAACAAGGCCAATAACGATAAAGTGTATTAACGCGCAGATCGCCGGTCAATACAACCGCAATCTGTAACAGAGTTCTCTGTACAGAATACTCTCGCGATAATATCAGATAAACCGGCTGAGGAAAGCCTGGAATCGGGGATGCTCAGGATTCACCAATACCTTCTCAGGCGGCCCCTGTTCAACCACCACGCCCCCATCCATAAACACCACCCGATCGGCAGCCTCGCGGGCAAAACCGATCTCATGGGTCACCACCACCATGGTTAACCCCCGATCGGCCAGGGTGCGCATGGTGGCCAGCACCTCGCCAACCAGTTCCGGATCCAATGCCGACGTTGGCTCATCAAACAGCATCAGCTTAGGACGAATGGCCAGCGCGCGGGCAATCGCCACGCGCTGCTGTTGCCCGCCGGAAAGATGACGCGGCCAGGCATCGGCTTTATCGCTCAAACCCACCGTTGCCAGCAGTTCCCGAGCGTGACGCGTCGCGGCTTCACGTGACTCTTTGTGCACGCCAATCGGCGCTTCAATAATGTTCTGCAGCACGGTCATATGCGGATAGAGATTAAACTGCTGAAACACCATGCCGATCTCCTGGCGCTGGCGGTCAATTTTACGGGCCGACAGGCGCTGTAAAATCCCCTGTTTCAGCTCATAGCCAATCTGCTGCCCGCCCACCATAATCGAGCCGGCATTCATATCTTCAAGATGATTGATGCAGCGCAGGAAGGTCGATTTACCGGAGCCGGAAGGCCCGAGGATCACCACCACTTCGCCCGGCATCACATCCAGATCGATGCCTTTCAGCACTTCATTATCACCGTAACTTTTCTGTACGTTACGTGCCCGAACCAGCGGCTGCATTTCACTCATACATCCTCCTTACGGACTAATGGGCGGTTAACCATCGGCGTTGTTTTACTGTCCGCTGGCGGCTGGCGACGTTTAGTCGCTGAGACCGAGCGACGCACGCCGCGCGAATAATATCGCTCAATGAAAGACTGCCCGACATTGAGAATCGAGGTGATAAACAGATACCAGATCACCGCCACCATCAGCATCGGGATCACTTCAAAGGTCCGGTTATACACCGACTGCACCGAATACAGCAGATCGCCCATCGCAATCACGCTGACCAGCGAGGTGGCTTTGATCATGCTGATCAGCTGATTGCCGGTCGGAGGAATGATCGAGCGCATCGCCTGAGGAATGATAATCCGGCGCAGCGCACGCGCGCGGCTCATGCCAAATGCCTGGGTGGTTTCAACCTGACCGTTGTCCACCGACTGCAGCCCGGCACGAATAATTTCGGCCATATAGGCCGCTTCATTCAGTGCCAGCCCGGCAATCGCCGCGGTTAACGGGGTGATCAAATCGTTGGTGTTCCAGCTGGCGAAGATCGGGCCATCGAACGGAATACCCAGGGTGATCTTCGGGAACAAGGTCGACATGTTGTACCAAAAAATCAGCTGCACCAGCAGCGGCGTGCCGCGGAAGAACCAGATATACAGCCCGGAAAGGCCGCGCATCAGCCGGTTATCCGACAGCCGGGCGACCGCTAACAGCAGGCCCAACAGGGTGCCGAGAACCATCGACACCACCGTCAGTCCCAGCGTCACCTTTAATCCGCTCAGCACCGAGCCTTCGGTAAACCACTGCAACACCACGTGCCACTCGAAATTGGGGTTAGTGGCCACCAGCCAGCTAAAGTTGGCGGCAATCACCAGCACCACAATCCATGAGGCCAGGCGTCCGTAACGCGGTGCGCTGCGGGCAAAGGCCACGTCGCGCTGTTCCACGTCTGCCGTTTCCCTGGCTCGTGAATCCGTGGTGCTTTTTGTCATTTCGCCGCCCCTTTCGCCAGGTTAACCCCCGGTGCGCTGATCATGTTGCCATCCAGCTTCCACTTTTTCATGATCGCCGCGTAGGTGCCGTTGGCGAACAGCGCTTTATAACCGTCGAGGACCACTTTCCCCAGTTCAGAATCCTTAGGAACCACGGTGCCCTGGAAGATATCGCCAAAACCATTTTTCTTGCCCTGGCCGGTTAACTCCAGCTGGCCGTGCGCCTGGTCAACGAAGTACACCAGCGGGGCCTGAGACGAGAAGAAGGCATCGGAACGTTTAGAGCGCACCGCCAGAATCGACGAAGGCTGGTCGGTAAATGACTGGACGGTCACCGCCGGTTTACCCGCATCGGTACAGACCTGAGATTGTTTGCGGATCACCTGCTCAGCAGAGCCGGCAGCCATCACCGCAATCCGCTTACCGCAGGTATCGTCGAGGCCGTTGATTTGCGCTGGGTTGCCTTTCTGCACGGCAAACACCACAAACTCCTGCACGAAGTCGATAAAATCATTTTTAGCCTGGCGGTCCGGATAGTCGCCAATCGGGCCAATAGCTAACTGATAGCGACCTGACTTAATGCCAGCCAACACGCCCGACAGACCACTGACCGTGGCATGTTCGATCTTGATGCCCAGCAGTTGTGCCAGGGCTTCGGTTAAATCGGCAGACGCGCCGGTCATGGTGGTCGGGCCTTCAACGATCTCATAAGGCGGGAAGGAGCCGTTATTTACCGAGATCATTTTGCCAGCGGTTTTAATATCCGCCGGTAAACGGTCGTGTAACGCCTGATCGACTTTCTGCGCCGGAATGGCGTCTGCGGCCTGGGCACAACCTGCACTTAATCCCAGAGCCAGTGCAATGGCGGTCGCTATCTTTTTCATTATAAATTTCCCCGGTGTCTTATTGTTTATTCAATTCAGGACGCGCGAAACGGCGGTTTTGCAACACCGGCAGCACGTGGCGCGCATGCGCAATACGGGCCGGATCTAAATCGGCAAAGACCAGCGCCGGGGCTTCAGCGGCTTTGGCAATCGCCACGCCGAGCGGATCCACCACCAGGCTGTTACCGATATTGCGCGGGCCACATTCACCGACCGCCACCATATAACAGGTATTTTCCAGCGCGCGGGCGGTGACCAGCACTTCCCAATGCATCTCTTTTAACGGGCCTTTAACCCAGGCGGCCGGCAGCACCAGCACATCCGCACCGTCCAGCACCAGGCGACGCGCCTGCTCCGGGAAACGCACGTCGTAACAGGTCATCAGGCCAACTTTCATGCCGGCAACTTCAACCAGCGGCGGAACCTCATTGCCTGCCGTGACGTTACGGGATTCCTGCATCGCGAAGGCATCATAAAGATGCAGCTTGTCGTAGCGGGCGATGATTTCGCCGTTACGGATGGCGATCAGCACGTTCAGCGCACGACCATCGGGCGTGGGCACGTGGACGGTCATCATCGTGGTCAGCGTGTTGCCGCGGCTGGCGGCATAGACTTCCGTCAGGAACGGGCCATCGAGCGGCTGTGCGGCCTTCAGCACCAAATCAGGATCGGCAATATCACGCGCCAGCACGCCTTCCGGCAACACCAGCAAATCGGCACCACCGGCCAGCGCCTGGGCCATTAAACCGGTGCAGGTCACGGCATTTTCCTGCCACTCGCGGCTGACTGCGAACTGTCCTAATGCAACTTTCATCGTATTGATCCTTTGGTCACGGCCGGGAACAGATCCTCAGGCGTAAGGCATTGAGAAGTAATTCCCTGCTCAAAAAGCTCTGTGCCGAAATCGGCAATCATCTTCTTGTTAGCGTCAAAACCATTTGCGTTCCAGTCGGCAGGTAAATCCTGCGCGGTGCGTCGCAAATCGTCCAACAACCAGGGGGTGGTATCGGCATACTTTTCGCGCTTGTCGTTCCACATTTTGGCCGATTGATCGATCAGCTCGCTGAGCTGCTGAGGAATGTCCGGATGGGCTTCGGCAAAGGAAGATTTAAAGGCCAGCAGGTGATGGCCAGGGATATAGCCAACCCGGTTGAAGTAATCCAGTTCTGCCTGACGGAAATCAGTCTGCAACTGGCGCAGGCCGGAGCCTTTCAGGAAGAAGCCCTGTGGCATAAACGGCGTAAAGACGGCATCCAGTTCACCGGCACGCAGCAGGTCGATCAGCGGGTGCTCGCCGGGTGCGGCTTCAATGCGGCCCGGACGGCCAAAACCGTTCAGACGGTCAACGACGGGATGGTCAGCCGTCAGGCGACCGGCAAACCAGTAAGCATCATCAATATCGACGCCGGCTTCACGCAGGACCGCGCGGGTCCAGGTATTGCCGGAATCCTGCCAGCCGGTCACGCCAATTTTGGCCCCCTTTAACTGCTCAAGAGAGACGATTGGGTTGTCTTCGGTGGTGATGATGCAACGCTGGCGGAAGCCACGCATCAGGATGTGGGGCAAGGCGAGTAAGGCGCTGTCACCTTTTGCCCTGCCCTGAGCATAGCGGCTGAAGGAAATTTCTGCCGCGTCATACTCGCTGCTGGTCGCCAGGTCGCCGACCAGCGTACCCACGCGATGCACTTCCAGCGCAAACCCCTGCGGTTTGATATCGCCCAGCGCCAGCGGCGTGAAGTAATCCCAATCTCTAACTGCCAGTCTGATCGTGACCATCGTTATCTCTCTCTGCCCTGAAGAGCGCCGGAACGGGGCGCATAATTTGTGTGCAATTACTGCTTGAATTCGATACTAGATCGATAATAATAGCTGTACAATAATTTCTTTGTTACTGAACAAACGGATTTCTTATGACCTCAACGCTGGACCTGCGCTGGTTTGCTGAACGCCTTACCGATGCTTCTGTTAAAGGGATTGCCGGGGTGACGGCGGGCCTGATTCGCGAAGGGCAAATCCCGATAGGCACGCATTTGCCTTCGGTTCGCGATCTCGCAGAAGCGTTAGGCGTCAGTCCGGCGACGGTTTCCGCCGCCTGGGGACAGTTAAAGCGGCAGAAGGTGATTGCCGGGAAAGGCCGCAGCGGGGTGTGGGTCTGTGGCGATAACGTCACGCCGAGGCCGGTGCGTTTTGAGAAGATCGGCAATTATGGCGACAATATCCGCGCCGATCTGGCCATGGCGTCCCCCGATCCGGCGTTAATGCCCGATCTGCAGGAGGCGATGCGCCAGGGCGTTCTTTGCCCACAGCTCAACAGCTACCAGCGCGATCCGATCTCGCAGCCGTTGCTGGAGGCGATCAAACCGGACTGGCCTTACCGGGCCGACGCCTGGCTGGCGACCGAGGGCGGCTTTGCGGCGATGAATACCCTCGTGCAGACGCTGTTTTCGCCAGGAGAAAAGGTGATCATTGAGGATCCCACCGCCACCAGGCTGCTGGATATTCTGGACAATATTGGCGCCGAAGTGATGCCGCTGGCCTGTGATGAGCACGGCCCGCTGCCTGGGGCGCTGGCGATGTTACTGAACAAAGGCGCAACCGCCTTTATCTATCAGCCGAGGACGCACTCCGCCACCGGCCATACGGTCAGTGAAGCACGCAGCGAAGCGCTGGCGAAAGTGTTAATGGGTACGCGAACGTTGATTGTGGAAGATGATGGCATCGGCGAATTGTCGGTGCATCCGGTCTGGAGCCTGGGCCGTTATTTTCCGGAACGTACCCTGCACGTTCGTTCTTACTCCAAGGCTTACGGACCCGATCTGCGGCTGGCGGTCCTTTCTGGCCCGTCTGAGCACCTTAAGCGTATTCAGTCATGGCGCAATTTTGGCGCCGGCTGGACCAGCCGCATAACTCAGCAGGCAGTGGCATGGATGATTAACGATCCCGCGACCCAGCAGCAGATACAGCAGGCGAAAGCGATTTACGCTAAGCGTCGCCGCGAGCTGCTCAGCGCGCTGGCAAAGCGAGGCCTGGAACTGCCGGACCGTGATGGTCTGAGTATTTTTATGCCGGTGCAATCGGAGCAGTTTGCGATGATCACGCTGGCGGCACGCGGTATTGCCGTCCTGCCAGGGGAACGCTGCCGCATTGGAGGGATTCAGTTTATCCGCGTCAGCATCTCAATGATCCAAAGTGACCGCATTGAGAGTATTGCCGACGCTCTGCTGCTGGCCAGTGGGCTGGACAGTAACGCTATTCGTTGAGGTCTTTGATCAGATAACGGGGAGATTCGCTGTAACCTTCCCGGGCATAAAACGCATTGGCTTTGATGCGGTGCGCATTGCAATGGACTTCCATCCGGTCGCAACCCCGCTGCTTTGCCACCTGTTCCGCATGCTGCAGCAACTTTTGTCCTGCGCCTTTGCTGCGCTCACCTTCTGCCACGCAGAAGTAGCTAACGCGGGCAAAATCACCGGCCAGCGCCAGCTGGGGAATAAAGTGTAAAGACAGGAAACCCAGCACCGTGTTGCCATAAACGGCAACCAACAGCTCCTCGGTCTGGTCATCAATCAGCTGTGCAAGACGCCGTTCAATAAACCCTTCGGTATTCTCGTAGCCCAGTTCGGCTAACAGGGCACTCAGGGCAAAACTGTCATTGGCTTCCGCCAGACGGATTTTCATCACGCTTCCTCCAGTTATGAGCCTATGCAGGGCCCTCTCGCCTATGTTTATAGCTTGCCCGGCAGGATAAGCAAGTGTCAGAAACCGGGCGGTTGTTACAGACCCGCAGCCGCATTTCAGGCCAGCAGGCAAATCGGCGGGATCCCGTTGGCCAAAACGGGTTTATTAATGTTTCCTTAATAATGTTTCGCCACACTCTTTGATAAAACCAGCCAAAGAGTTGACCCAATGAATATCTTACCAAAATCCCTGCCTGAAGCTGTTGCTGTTACCGTGAGCCTGTTGGCGGCTGCCCTCTGGCTTAGCCAGTATTTCGCCCGCTAACCGGAGAAGCATTCGTCCCTTTTCACCTGCGGAAAGGGGTAAAAATAACGCAAAAAAAAACCCGCCAATCGGCGGGTTTTTAGAATTCTGTCTGGTAACT
Organism: Erwinia sp. QL-Z3; assembly: GCF_004551645.1. Classification (NCBI taxonomy): domain Bacteria; kingdom Pseudomonadati; phylum Pseudomonadota; class Gammaproteobacteria; order Enterobacterales; family Erwiniaceae; genus Erwinia; species Erwinia sp. QL-Z3. Next base: position 2,761,169 of record NZ_CP037950.1, on the reverse strand, counting down.
TAAATAGCGGCAACGTTAGCAGCAGATGGGCCTTTGGCACCGTTGGTGATTTCGAACTCTACGCGCTGACCTTCAGCCAGAGTTTTGAAACCATTGCTCTGGATGGCAGAGAAATGTACGAACACATCTTTGCTACCATCTTCAGGAGTAATGAAACCGAATCCTTTGGACTCATTAAACCACTTAACGCTACCTTTAATCTTAGACATCTATATTACCTTTACATGAAAAATGGACACTAAACTGTGTCGGTGGTTAGTACAGCAATTGCCGAGGCTTTTGTCCAGTCACCCACCACGAAAAAGTGATAAATATCGCCTTTTTTGAAGATACGTCATACTTTCGCCACGCTTCCCGCAGCTAAAACTGCCAGCGGAACCAGGCAAAGTAAACGTTTCCGTTATTGTAAGTGCCTGGTATATAAGTCATCTGGAAAGTCGCTTTGCTGTAACCTATTGATGCTAAGGGCAGCACTAAGGGGATGGGAATGTACTTCCAGTTATCACGCGCCGTCACCCCTGCGGTGTAGCCTAAACCGAGGTGAAAATCCTGATCGTTCAACGGTCGCCAGGTCTTTTCCCAGCCGTAACCGCCGATCGGTTCCCATTTATTATACGAGTCCTTAAACGCCATCAGATAGAGGCCGTTCCAGTTCCCTTTCTCATCGTAATGGGAAATCCCGCCACCTGCTCCCCAGGGACGTTCATTGTATCGGTCGGTTTTATCACTGTCGTAGGTCAGCCGGTTATGCCAGGTCACAGCGGGAAGATACAAATCGTAGTTATCAGGGGTGTTCCAGGTTTCGCTGACGTTGTCAGTAAACGCCGTCCAGGTATTTGAGATACCGGTCGCCAGGGTGATCGCCCCGGCAATAGGCGCAAAACACAGACTGGACAGGGCCAGCAAGAAACTGGAAAGTTTTAGTGACTTCACTGAATGATCTACCGTTCGAATGGTGTTGAAAAAGACGCTGTTACTAACGGCAATCAGAAGCAATCCAAATGTCGTTCCGTCGTAAAAATAGCCATTATACCGATGCCGCTTAAACGCTTGCTGAATGTGCCTGCTTTATCTTTATGCAGCTAGCGAGCATCTGACTCAATTTTTTCTGAAGGCTATTTTAACAATGGCTTGCCACGCTTTCTCCAGGATGAATCCCAGGCAAGCGTAGTCCTCTGCTTACCGTCATGAGCGAATCCCCCTCAGTGGCTCCTGCTAAGAATCCCCTGTAAGCAAAATTAAATCCCGCCCTAAGAAAAATACTTAATCGTCAAACGTGAAATAATCACCTACAGACTCTAAGGTCATCCTTATTAATCAATTTGTTACCGGTGAATATCACCTGAGTTTACTGATAAGTATAATTTATCAATGTGCGGATTTTTTTTGGTAGACTCAGAGAACGCTTAAAGCAAGGAGGTGAGAGCTGATGATAATTCGCTGCAATAAATGTGGTGAGGTGAAGATAGTCTTTACCACCCGAGGAGATCGGTTCGGTCAACATCATGGCGCACGTTGTGCAACCTGTAATAACCCCATCAGCCTGAAGGATCTTTCTTTCAGAAGCGCCATATTACAAAGTGAAGAGGTGACAGCGCGCAGGACTCCACTGCCACCTGAGTCTTAGAACAGAATTTTGAACACGCCTGTGATGGTCAATAAACCAACAATAAAAATAATCGCAATAATCCAGAGTATTAGCTTCATTCCATTTTCCTCAGCCACAGTAAAAAGTCACTACGATGTAGTGGCTTGAGTATAGAAGAAGATTTTTTCCTTTGCTCAATCGGCTCCTCACGCCAGCGAATAAAGCCCGTTCAAACACTTAGCGTCCAGATACTAAATTAATGCTTTATTGTCATAACGTTAGCTAAATAATTAACGTTAAAATCCCCTATCCGATTTTTTTCGCGATGGCGGTCACGCTCTGCGTTTTCTTTACGTTTCTCCCCAGGATGTCACTGCGCGGTGGGACTAAACTGATGAGTGTCATTTGCTATGGACTCACTTGCTATGACTTCATGACGTTAACAAGGAGATCTTATGAGCACAATTAATAGCAGCATGGGCCGTTATAGCTTGAAGGCCAAACACAACGGCAATCATATTAAAGGATCGATTGCCATCAATGATGAAGGCGGGTCGCAGCTCACCCTCCAGGAGTTTAATGAACATTACCTGGACGACGTGGTGAATAACGTGATTTATCCCGTTACCGGCGGAAACCGGGTGATTGCCAATGCATTCAGAGATGAGATGGTAAAAGCAGGCTTTGTTCAGCCGCACTAGCGGTGGCGTGATTGATTAAGGGCCCTTATCTCAGGGCCCTTTTGTTTTCCGGACAATCGCGGCGTGCTGATTGTCTCCCCTTACTTCAGGCCGTGCATTCACTCAGGTTACCCGCAAATCCTCATAGGAAACCATCACGTGCTCGACAAAAGCGGGCCGCATCTGCAGGCGCTGATAATACGCCTCGACGGCCGGAAATGGCGTGCGGGCGAGTTCAATATCGAAATAACGGAACAGCAGATGGCCGAACTGAATATCGGCCAGCGTCAGTTCATTTCCCGCCAGATAGGCATGTTGGTTCAACTGCGCCTCGGCAATTGCCAGTTTGCTATTCAACACTGACAGCGCTGCCGCAATGGCCGGATAATCGCGATCTTTTTCCGCCGTTCTGACCACTCGCCAGAACAGGGGAGCAGTAAAGCTGTGGGCCACATTGATCTTGGCCCACTCCGCCCACTTCTCCACTGCCGCGCGTCGTGCAATATCCGCCGGCCAGAACGTCCTGTCGGCATAACGATTGGCGAGATAACGCAGGATAGCGCCGGTTTCCCATAGCGGCTCCCCTTCCCCGTCACGGATCACCGGTACGTTGCCATTCGGGTTCATGGTCAGAAATTCAGCCGTGTCATTGCCACCGTACTTATGGCCAATATCTACCCGTTCACAGGGTAATCCCAACTCAGCAATGCACCACATCACCGCCTGCACGTTGGAAGAGGTTTTTCTGCCCCAGACTTTCAGCATGACGTTATCCTTATGCCGTTAATTACAGGTTTGGTCCTCAGCCCGCGGGAGTTTGCGCCTCCGCCTTTTGCAGTGGCTCTTCCGCTGGCTCATCATCCGATTCATCATCATAGTTTCTTCGTAAGCGCTTGCTCACCAGAAAAACCGGCGTGGCAAGGAACAGCAACAGGCTTCCGGCCATGCCACAGACCAGCAGGCTGATGCAGCCGGTAATCCCTTCACCTGCGGTAAGCCCTGCTACCACCAGCGCCAGGATAAAGAAGAACGACAGCGTCAGGCTGACCGGCCAGATATTGGTGATATCCATATCGCTGAGCGCCATTTTCACCGGTTTTTTAGCCGCTTTTTCCGCCAGTTTTTCCGCTTCAATCGCCTCTTTAACCGCATTCAGATCGACACAAGGCGCAATAAAGTCTTCCGCAGGTTGCGGATGATACAGTGCGTCGAAAATACGCTCGACCGGCGGAAATGTCACTGGCCAACTGCCGCTGTGCACACCATAGGTGGTTAATGCTGGCAAGGTGATGCGCGGCCATTGAACCGGTTGAAGATAACGGTCGTTAAACACCACCCAACTCTGCCGCGTCTGGCCTTTGGTGACGTGATAAAGACGGAAACGGTCGGCCGGAGGATAGTTCAGATTACTCACCCGTGCGGTGATAAAGGGGATATGCCGCAGACGACAATAGTTCACCCGACTTTGCCCCTGCGCAGCCAGCAGCAGCCCAAGCGAAGGCAGGAAATACCATGAGGTACTCTCCGCCGCCATCGGACCGTCCAGGTGCTCAAGGAGTTTCGTTTCACTGGTGGCGCTCAAATGCTCTGGCCACCAGCGCCAGCTGCGCCCAATGACCCGCTCCGTCGGCACGCGGAAAATGCCCAGCGGTTCGGTTTCCGCCGGCAGCCTGGCAAAGGGAAAAATTTTGCTAAAAAAGGTCAGGGCATCATCCGGCCCGTCCCATTCACCGCTGGCTTCAAGGCCGTGAAGGTTGGCCGTCAGTTCACCCCAGCCTGTTTTCCCGAGCATATCGATCTGATATTTGGTGTCCGCCAGGCGTTTTCCTAACCGCAGTATTTCCTGCGAGATCCCCTTAAGCGGCAGCTCGGGGAGCGTCGGCACCTGAATCTGTTCATTTTCCATACTGCATACATCCCCAAAGGCAATTGCCCACAGACCTGTTTAATAAAAAGGATAATTAACCGTTTAACGCAGAAGGCGTTTGAGAAAGGTGTTGGTTGGCCTGCGCCGAAAATGGGGCAAATTGACTTAAGGTCGTTTGTTATTTTTATTGCCGGTCGAAATTTGGCTTTAGTCAAAAAACTAAATACTATCAAGGTGATAGTATACTTAGCAAAGGTGTTTTTTGGCAACAGCCTGGGATGAGATTACCGGGTGCAGGGCGGGATTCGCGAATAAAAGGAGCCGACAAACGGCTCCAACTGATAACGATTTCAGCGAGCTAGCGATAAAACCTGGCCGCTGGTTAAGGCCATTGTATGGCCGGTAGACGCAGCCAGATTGACATCCTCGGGCATATACACCGCAATGCCCTGTTGCTCTGCAGCCAGCGCCACCGAGCCGTGGAAGTGATTTTCTCCCACCACGTCTGGATGGGTGAAGACCGCCAGAACCTCAATCCCGGCCTCGATCAGCGCCTTCAGTCCGGCGCAGCCCATGTCGTGATAAGCAAAGACGATCGCTTTCATCAACGCTCACTCCCTCAATCAGCGGCAGCTTGCAAGAATGTCATCAGACGGCACATATTCTTTGGTCTCGGTCCCCGTGAGCCCCAGCAGGGTGGAGAACAGATTATCCTGAGAATAGTTGTTGTTCGCCGCCTCTTTCTTCAGACAGGTCTCATTAATACCAAAGCGTTTTTTGTAATCTTCCGACAGCCAGATCAGCATCGGCACATGCTTTTGTTGAACCGGCGCAATGGCATACGGCATACCGTGCAGATAGACGCCACTTTCACCCAGCGACTCGCCGTGGTCGGACAGATAGACCAGGCTGGTAGTGAAATTCGCATCGTTCTGCTTCAACACCGTGATGGCTTTATCGACGACATAATCGATATACAGAATGGTGTTGTCATAGGTATTTACCAGCTGCTCGCTGCTGCAGGTCTGGATCTCGTTCGTATCACAGGTCGGCGTGAACTTACGGAAGCTGGCAGGATAACGATGATAATAGGTCGGGCCATGGCTACCGATGGTGTGCAGCACAATGACGCCGTTGCCTTTCAGATTTTTAATATAATCGTCGAGCTTATTAAACAGGATCTCATCGTGGCACTCACCCTCAATGCACATGCCGGGTAAATCCAGGCTGGTGACATCTTCATGGGGGACACGATCGCAAGCCCCTTTGCAGCCGCCATCATTTTCTTTCCACAAGACGTTAATCCCCGCACGCTGAATCACATCCAGCAGGCCTTCCTGATGACTGGCCAGTTCTTCATCGTAATGGGCTCTGGGCATATTCGAGAACATGCACGGCACAGAAACCGCGGTGGCGGTGCCACATGACGTCGTATGAGGGAAATAGAAGACGTTATCTTTCGCCAGCAACGGGTTGGTATCCCGGTTGTAGCCAGATAACGAGAAATTATCGGCACGCGAGGTTTCACCGAGCACCAAAATGGTCAGGGTCTTCTTCGGGCCGGCCAGCATTTTTGGGTTCTGTTTCGCATCTTCGCCTATTTTCACCAATGGCAGATTATCCAGCTTGTGGTGAGAGTAATAAGAATAGGACGCGACGATACTGTTGGAAGGCGAGAGCGATTTCACCAGCTCTTTATCGTTGCGGAATAACGAGGCGTAATCTTTATAAAAGAAGGTGGCAACGAGAGCAATCAGCGCCACCGAGACCACCAGGCTGGCCAGACGAAAAACCAAGCTCTTCCACACCGGCTGCGTTTTTTTAATTTTTATCCAAAACGCCACAAACACCATCAACAGGCCAAGGACCAGGATGGCGAATAACAGTTGCGGGGTCACTAACGCCAGCGTCTCGGAAGGCGTGGTGTCCAGCATATTGGTTATCATTGAACGATCGATGATAATCCCGTAATTCATAATGAAATATTGGGCTGATGCTGAGACCAGAATAAAAATGGCAATAAGAATGCGGTCGAGCCATATAAAGGAGGCAATGGTTAGCAGGATATTAATCACGTTGAATGCCACCACCGGCATCGATAAAAAGACCAACAGGTTATGGAATGAGGTCAGCGGCAGGTTGGCCAGCACCTGCCGGTAATAGGCAATATTGAGGAATACGGCGATATAAACGGAAAACAATATCAGGAAGGCAACCCGACTGAGCGTGGGCCGTTTCAGAATCGATGACAGTGACATAAACAAAGCAGGTCCGGTGAACGTCAGAAATTATTGCAGCAGTATGACATTTTTAAGATTAGGACAACCTTAAGCATTTTAATTTTCTGGACCTGAGGCTCACGACAAAAACGTTATCTGTTCTGGCAAATGGGGGCAAAGGCCTGCCCTTACAGGCAGGCCAGCAAGCTTACACCACGTTCTGCAACAGCAGGCAGCCGATTAGGCCGCACAGCGAAATCACCGTTTCCAGACCAGACCAGGCACGAATGGTTTCGCCGATAGTCAGGTTGAAATACTCCTTGAACAGCCAGAAGCCGGGATCGTTAACGTGCGAGAAGATCACGCTACCGGAACCAACCGCAATCACCATCAGCTCAGGGCTGACGCCGGTGGTGGCGATAATCGGGGCGACAATGCCACCGGCAGTAATCGCCGCAACGGTTGCAGAGCCCAGCGCAATACGCAGCGCGGCAGCAATCGACCAGGCCATCAGGATTGGCGAGATGGTACTGCCTTCCATCATGCCGGCGATGTATTTATCCCCGCCACTGTCGACCAGCACCTGCTTGAAGGCCCCGCCACCGCCGATAATCAACAGCATCATGGCGATGATTTTGATTGAGTCGGTCAGCGTCTGCATCACTTCATCCATGGTGCGGCCGCGGTTCAGCCCGAAGGTGAAGATCGCGATTAACACCGCAATCAGCGTTGCCATGATCGGGTCACCAAAGAACTCGGCATAGGCCAGCAGCGGATGCCCTTTTGGCAACACCATCTCAGCAACTGCACGCAACGCCATCAGCACCACCGGCACTAACGCGGTCCAGACGCTGACGCCAAACCCTGGCATCTCGGCTTCGGTGAAGGTTTTCTTGTTATACAGACCTTCCGGGATTGGCTTATCAATGCTCTTCAGGAAACGGGTGTAGACCGGGCCCGCCAGGATTACCGTAGGGATCCCCAGCAGCGTACCGAACAGCAGCGTTTTCCCCATATCCGCGTGGAACAACGTGGCGATAGCCGTTGGGCCAGGGTGAGGAGGCAGGAAGCCATGGGTGACGGATAGCGCCGCCGCCATCGGCACGCCAACGTAGAGTAAAGGTACGCGCGCAGAAGCCGCGATGGTCAGCACCAGCGGCAACAGCAGCACAAAGCCCACTTCATAGAACAGCGCGAAGCCGACGGTAAACCCGGTCAGCACCACCGCCCATTGAATGTGTTTGGTGCCGAATTTGGCAATCAGCGTGGTGGCAATGCGCTGCGCACCGCCACAGTCCGCCAGCAGTTTGCCGAGCATCGCGCCGAAGCCCATGATCAGTGCCAGGCTGCCCAGCGTGCCGCCGACGCCAGCTTTGATCGAACCAATCACTTTGTTAACAGGCATTCCCTGCATCACGCCGACCGCCAGTGCGACCAGGATCAGGGCAATGAATCCATTCAATTTCAAGCGGATCATCAGCAGCAGTAACAGCACTACGCCAATCGCAACGATGACTAATGGCATAAATATTCTCCGGTGTGTGGCCCGGATGCATCATCAGGGTCACATTAATTTTTCCCGCCTTGCTCAGGGCGTGACGGGTATCAGTGTCAGGGTAATCAGGCATAACTCACGAGGTGTTACCGGGAACATGTTAACGGTAACATCCCAGCGCTGATATGCTCCGGTAGCGGGAAATTTACATTTTGAGATGAAGATCAAACTTTTGACACATGGCGCGTCGATGGGATTTTTCCACTTACTTTGCGCATAGTTACTCTATGCCGTTGCTGTTAATCTGTTTTTCCTCGTCGTATGCAAAGGATCGCCAGATATGAAACTTCATCACGCCACCCTCCCGGATGCAGAGCAACTCTCATCGGTTGGCACGCGTAGCTACTACCACCACTTCGCCAGTCTGTGGCATAACCCTGCGGAGATGGATGCGTTTGTCCAAAGCCAGTTCTCCATTGAATCGATCACCCGTAGCCTGCAAAAACCCGATACTGACTGGTTCTGGATAGAAGTGGCTGGGGAAGCAGTCGGCGTCTGTCTGGTGAACTGGGCCTTGCCGGTGGCAGAAAACCAGCCTGACGGCGCTTACCTCAATAAGATTTATATCTTGCCGGAACACACCGGGAAGGGTTATGGCGCAGGCGTTTTCGCGCACATTGAAGCGCTTTGTCGGCAAAAACAGAAAGCTTACTACTGGCTGGAAGTATTGAAGGAGAATCCCGGCGCCATGCAATTCTACCAACGCCAGGGATTTACCTTTTTAAGGGAAGAGCTGTTTACCAGCCCCAGTCAGCAAAGCGTGGTGTATATCATGATCAAGCGGTTGTCTTAGGCAGGGTAGGCCGTTTGTGGAGTCACACAACGGCTGACCACATTTTGACCCAAAACAAGAAAACGCGTTTTTCGTAAGGGATAAACGTAACAAAATGATTCTATGTGAATCAAAATAAGAAATTAAGGTTTAACATTTACACGGTTTTTCATAGCAAGTGATGACGCAGGGGAACCTGACCATTGTTGATAACATTTAGCGGGTGAATATTTAATTTCAAACACCCTTTAAAATAACAATAAAATAACATACCCCTTTTTGCAGTGATGTTTTTTCTGATTAATTTCCCATTTGTGCGCTTGTTCGAAGAATTGAATCTCTAAAAAGTTATAGCAACGCGCTCATACATAATTAAAAGTCGCGCGCTTTTTTACAATACGTCGCCCTTCCCTCTCCCCGACGGCGGCTGCAAAAAGCCCTTCCGGCCCGAAAGACACAGTATTCTTACATTGCGGCATCATTCGGCTACTCTTATTTAACAGCGCGTCAAAATATTTTAACCTGATGATGAAACAATTCATCGCAAAGATCCGCGCTGTTATAGGCAGATTTCCTATTACTGTAGCTACTCCTTCACCTGATTTGGTCTCAGGATCAATCCTTCGATGAAATACCCGTTTAGCGGCGGCTGAATGTAGCCCGCTTGTTAAATGTCGGTAAATAAAAAAGAAAGGCAGTTTTTTATTATGTTAGATCGAGGTAAGCAATGTTTGGATTAGATGCGTTCCACCTGGCAAGGATACAGTTCGGGTTTACCGTTTCCTTCCATATCCTCTTCCCGGCCATCACTATCGGCCTCGCCAGTTTCCTGGCGGTGTTGGAAGGGCTATGGTTGAAAACCAAAAACCCGGATTATCGCGACCTGTACCATTTCTGGTCAAAAATCTTCGCCGTTAACTTTGGTATGGGCGTGGTGTCCGGCCTGGTCATGGCGTATCAGTTCGGCACCAACTGGAGCGGCTTCTCGCAGTTTGCCGGCAGCGTGACCGGTCCGCTGCTGACTTACGAAGTGCTTACCGCGTTCTTCCTCGAAGCGGGCTTCCTGGGCGTGATGCTGTTCGGCTGGAACCGCGTGGGTCCGGGCCTGCACTTCTTCGCTACCTGCATGGTTGCGTTGGGCACCCTGATCTCGACCTTCTGGATCCTCGCCTCGAACAGCTGGATGCAGACCCCGCAAGGTTATGCCATTCAGAACGGCATTGTGGTCCCGGTTGACTGGTTCAAGATTGTCTTTAACCCGTCCTTCCCGTTCCGCTTGCTGCATATGTCCACCGCGGCGTTCCTCGCCAGCGCCTTCTTTGTTGGCGCTTCTGCGGCGTGGCACCTGCTGCGTAAAAACGACACGCCGGCAATCCGTAAAATGCTGTCGATGGCCATGTGGATGGCGCTGATCGTTTCGCCAATTCAGGCGATGCTTGGCGATGCCCACGGTCTGAACACCCTTGAGCATCAGCCGGCGAAGATTGCCGCGATTGAAGGTCACTGGGAAAACCCACCGGGTGAGCCAACGCCGTTGGTGCTGTTCGGTATTCCCGACATGGAACAGGAAAGAACCAAGTATGCGGTTGAAATTCCGTATCTGGGCAGCCTGATCCTGACCCACAGCCTGCACAAGCAAGTGCCTGCGCTGAAGTCATTCCCGAAGGAAGATCGTCCTAACTCGACCATCATCTTCTGGTCGTTCCGCGTGATGGCCGGTCTGGGCATGCTGATGGTGTTCCTTGGCTTCGCCAGCCTGTGGCTGCGTTTCCGTAACCGTCTTTACACCTCTCGTCCGTTCCTGTGGTTTGCACTGGCGATGGGTCCATCAGGTCTGATTGCACTGTTGGCGGGTTGGTTCACCACTGAAATCGGCCGTCAGCCGTGGGTGGTTTACGGTCTGCTGCGCACCAAAGATGCGGTATCTGCCCATGGCGATCTGCATATGAGCATCAGCCTGATTGCCTTTATCGTGGTCTATATGTCGGTGTTCGGCGTGGGTTATACCTACCTGTTCAACCTGATCAAGAAAGGCCCGCAACCGGGTGAAGGTGACCACACGCCAGACGGCGGTCCGGGTACCCATCACACCCCTTCACGTCCGCTGTCAGCCGTGCAGGAAAAATTAAATTCGCCGGAAGAGGGGAAATAACGTGGGTATCGATCTTCCTGTAATCTGGTTCACCATCATCGTCTTCTCGACCCTGATGTATATCGTGATGGATGGTTTCGACCTGGGTATCGGCATCCTGTTCCCGTTCAATAAGGACGCCACCGAGCGCGACATGATGGTTAACACCGTCGCTCCGGTGTGGGATGGTAACGAAACCTGGCTGGTGCTGGGCGGTGCAGCACTTTACGGTGCCTTCCCGCTGGCTTACGCGGTGATCATTGACGCGCTGTCCGTGCCGCTGACCGCCATGCTGATTGGTCTGATCTTCCGTGGCGTGGCGTTTGAATTCCGCTTCAAAGCCACTGAAGAGCACCGTCCGTTCTGGGATAAGTCGTTTATCGTCGGCTCTTATCTGGCTACCTTCAGTCAGGGTGTGGCGCTGGGCGCGATCATCAACGGTTTCAGCGTGACCAACCGTGCCTACAGCGGCCCGGAACTGGGTTGGCTGACGCCGTTCTCACTGTTCTGCGGTCTGGGTCTGGTTGTGGCGTATGCACTGCTGGGCAGCACCTGGCTGATCATGAAGACCGAGAACGAGCTGCACCGGAAGATGACGGCACTGGCTAAGCCGATGTTGCTGGCGCTGCTGGCGATCATCGCCGTGGTCAGCATCTGGACGCCGCTGGAGCATGCCAACATCATGCAGCGCTGGTTTACCCTGCCGAACCTGTTCTGGTTCCTGCCGGTCCCGGTGCTGGTGCTGCTGGCTTCGTGGGGACTGTTGCGTTCCCTGAAGCGCCATGCTCACTACTCGCCGTTCCTGCTGACGCTGGCGCTGGTGTTCCTGGGCTTTACCGGCCTCGGCATCAGCATCTGGCCGAACATTATTCCGCCGTCCATCACCATCTGGCAGGCGGCCTCACCGCCGCAGAGCCTTGGCTTTATGCTGGTCGGTGGCCTGCTGATCATCCCGGTGATCCTGGTTTACACCTTCTGGAGCTACTACGTGTTCCGTGGGAAAATCAAAGCAGACGAAGGCTACCATTGATTTAACGGCAATCTGATAACCACAACAGAGCCGGGTGCAGGCGGGCAGTTAAGCCACCGGCACCCGGCATACTGCGGGATATTTTGGAGACACGATGATGATTGAAGCACAACACACACAGCAGGCGGTCAAACCGCGAGCGTGGAAACGCGTACTGTGGATGGTTGCCATTTACGCGGGTAGCGTAATGGCACTTGGCGTGGTGGCGATGCTGTTCCGCGTGATGATGACCGCTGCTGGCATGAAGTCACATTGAACCTCTGATTGCCAGTTATTTGCGAAGGGCCGACATTTGTCGGCCCTTTTTCTTTACAGAAGTCATAAATAGTCACATAACCGAGGCGGCATAAGGCGCAGGATGGTCTAAGCTTTTAACGTTCATGAGGAAATCATGCCATCAAGAAGGAGACAGTATGAGTTTATTAGATAAAGCATCAGACAAAGCTGACGAAGCGCTGGGTAAAGGTCAGGAGCAATTTGGTAAAGCTGTCGATTCTCCCGAGCATGAGTTCAAAGGCCGTGTGCGCCAGGGCGCAGCTAAAGCCTCTTATGCCGTTGACGACGCCCTGGATTGCGTAAAAACCAAGACGCAGGACGCCCCGTTTGTCTCGCTGGCGATTGCCGCTGGCGTGGGCTTCCTGGCCGCGAAGATTTTTGGTCGCCGCTAATCAGCCCGCAGCGTCGCCTGGCGACGCTCTGAAAATAAAAGGCCGACATTTTCGGCCTTTTTTTCTGCCCGCTATTCCGCTCTCTGCCCCGCTTTTCCCTGTTGTTACGGCTGTCGCGATTGCTAAATTGTGATCCGATTAAAACTTCTATAACTCATTACTACCAGGCTAATAATTTCAGCACTAATTAGAACACCTTTCCCGCCAATTAATGCTTTCATTCCGTCTGTTAAGGCCGTCATTCCCGGCTTATGTCAGCACGTCCCCCCTGAACAGATCCCCTGAGCAGGAGAAAATGCTTAACAAAGCAGCGTGGCCGCGACGCACCCTGTCCAATAAATAACCTTTTGGACAGCGCTATCACTATAAGAAAGAAGGTGTTTCACATGAAAAGCAAGCAACCAAAAACCACGTTAAAAAGATCGGTGGCGTTCTGTGGTTTAGGACTGATGCTGGCGTCAGGGTCTGCACTGGCAGATTTCGCGCCGCTCAGTATGGATTCTCCCTACGCATTTGGTGACTGGGAGGGTTCCCGCACCCAGCTGAAAAATGACGGTGTGGATTTCCAGGTGAATTACACCATGGAATCCGCCAGTAATTTCTCCGGCGGCTACAACCAGTCAACCAGCGCGCGTTATACCGACCAGTGGGCGTTCGGGACCACCCTGGATCTGGAAAAACTGCTGAACTGGAATGACACCCAGTTCCAGACGACCATCACCAGCCGTAACGGTCAGGACTTAACGCAATATATTAACGATCCGCGTTCGGGTGGCCTTTCCTCAGTGCAGGAAGTGTGGGGACGAGGACAAACCTGGCGCCTGACGCAGTTCTGGTTGAATAAAGGCTTCTTTGATCATGCCGTAGAAGTGAAAGCGGGACGGGTCACGGTTGGTGAGGACTTCGACTCCTTTGACAGCAACTTCCAGAACCTGGCATTTGGTAGCGGCCAGGCGGGTAACTGGCGTGGCGACCGCTGGTATAACTGGCCGGTCTCCCAGTGGGGCGGACGCGTGAAGTTTAACTTCACGCCAGAGCTGTTCTTCCAGGTGGGTTTCTATAATCAGACGCCGTCGAACTACGATACCGGTAACGGTTTCCGCCTCGATACCAGCCCAACGCTGGGGAATATGGTGCCGGTGGAATTGGGCTGGAAACCGGCCCTGGGCGCCGACAAATTGCCGGGTAATTACCGTGTCGGGATGTACTACTCCTCGGTGCGCGGCGATAACTACAGCAGCTACAACGAGGGACAGTACGGCGAAGACAACCACTCTTACGGCGGCTACCTGCTGTTACAACAACAGCTGACCGCGATGGAAGGCGACAACTCGCGCGGTTTAGGCGTGACGGTTCAGGCCGTAATGAACGACCAGAAAACCTCGAAGACCGACAACTATCAGTCCGTCTCCTTCGTCTGGAAAGGACCGTTTGATGCCCGTCCGAAAGATGAGATCGGGGTCGGTGCCGCGCGTATTCACGTCAACAATGATTACGGCAATATGCTGCGCAAAACCAACCAGGAAAACGGGGTTAACGATTACGACAACCCAACTTACCTGCCGATCCAGAGTGGATCCGAATATAACTATGAGATCTATTACAACGCTCAGGTCACCAACTGGCTGAAACTGCGTCCAAACCTGCAGTACGTCGCGTCTCCAGGTGCGGTCAGCGAAGTGAAAAATGCCTTCGTTGGCGGTATCAGCGCCAATATCAACTTCTGATCCTCGCGCGTCAGGCGGATCGTTCGATCCGCCTGCTCTTCATCCCTGCATCAACATCGACATACCCCACCTGCAAACATCAGCCCTGACTAGCGTAGCTGTGCGCGTGCCGTGTAAAAGCGGCGGTAGGCGAGATAGCCCGCAATAATTGTGGAGATGCTGGCCGTCCCCAGCAGCATAAAGGTCACCATGATCTGGTATTTGATCGCTTTAACCGGATCGATGCCGGCAAAAATCAGCCCGGACATCATGCCCGGCAAGCTGACCAGCCCCACGGTTTTAGCCGCATCAACCGTTGGGATCATCGCCGCACGAATGCTGTCGCGGATAAGCCTTCCCGACGCGGTTTTGATTGACGCGCCCAGGCTCAACATCTCCTGGATTTTCTGCCGGTTGTCGGTAAAGCGCTGGTTCAGATTGCTGTAACAGAGCCCCACCGCCACCATCGCATTACCGGCAATCATCCCTGAAATCGGGATCACCTGCATCGGCATAAACTCAATCGAGCCACTTAACACCAGGATCACCAGCGTCAACGTGGTGCTGACGGTAATGGCGATAAAGGAGAGCATAAAGGCATTGCCAATATTGCGGCTGCGTTTACGGGCGTTGAGTGCCGCATTGACGCAGATAAACAGCACCATCAATACCGTCAGCCAGCGGTTGTTGAGGTCGAAAATATACTTGAGAACGTATCCGACAATAATTAGCTGAACGATCGCCCGGGCGATACTCCAGACAATGTCTTTCTCCAGCCCGAGCTTCTCTTTCTTACTGACCAGCAGCGCAATCAGCACCAGAATCAGCGCCAGGCCGAGGGATTCGTTGCTAATATTATGCTGATTCATCTGTGCCCTTCCTGACCGGTGGTTGAAGCGTCACCACGCGTTGCGCCTGATTGATCTCGGTGGCGTCATGGCTACTCCACATCACCGCCACGCCACTATCTTTCACCAGCCCGGCAACAAGCTGATTAATCGCCTGCTTATTTTCCTCATCCAGTGCGCTGGTGATTTCATCCAGCAGCAGCACATCCGGCAGGAATTGCAGATTGCGCAGTAACGCGACCCGCTGCTTTTCGCCGCCGGAGAGCTGTTCGGTTTTTTTGGTCAGCATCTCAACCGGCAGATTGACCTTTTTCAGCCAGTCTTTCAGTTTTTCGCTGTCGACCTTTTTCTGGCGGATTTGCCACGGCAACGCAAGATTGTCATACACCGTGTCGCCAAACAGCGCCGGGGTCTGGAAGCAGTAAGAGACCTGCTGACGATAGCTTTCCGGCTTAAGTTCGTTAATGCTGCGGCCCTTAAACTGAATATCGCCGGTGGTGGGTTCGAGCAGGGAAGCGATGATTTTGAGTAGCGTGCTTTTGCCGCTGCCGGAGGGCCCGGTCAGCAGCACAAACTCACCTTGATTCAGCTGTAGCGAGACGGGGGCCAACAACGTGGTGCCATCCTGCACATAGCTAACGTCCTGCACGTCCAGCAGGAGAGAAGTTCGCGACATAATGAGTCAACCTGATGTGAAATTTAACCCCAGGATAATAACGTGATAAGGCAATAAATTTTCGCCTTTTTATCATTTACGCCGCCCGCAAACGCCCCGTTATGCCCTGGCTGAACGCCATTATCGCTCTGGCGGGATCGGCCGAGGGTCGTCACCGGCGCCTTCAGGCATTTCCTGATACCTTCCATCCCACGCCCCGGACGTTCTTGATCGCTTTACTGCCGAATTTCTTACGCAACGCATGAATAAAAAATTCCACTGCGTTGCTCTCAATCTCTTCACCCCAGCCGTAAATCTTCTCCTCCAGTTCGCTGCGCGACAGCAACGTCCCCGGGCGGATCAACAGCGCCTGCAGCAAGGCAAACTCACGGTTGGAGAGCCGGTAAACCTCGCCCTTTTCCACGTCGCAGGCCTCATGGCTGGCGGGATCGAGCCGGATAATGCCGTTACTCAGCACCGGGCCACAGTGGCCTTCTTTACGCCGCATGACCGCGCGTATTCTCGCCAGCCACGCGGTCATGTCGAACGGTGCGATCACGAAGTCATCCGCGCCCGCGTCAAGCCCGCGCAGCCGGTCTTCCAGCGCGTCGCGGGCGGTGATAATCAGCAGCGGCAGCGAATTGCCTTTACCGCGCAAGCTACTGATTACGCTAAAGCCATCGTTGCCTGGTAGCCGCAAATCCAGCAGCACCAGGTCATAACGCGGGATCGCAAGCATGGCGATAGCCTCGGTGCCGCTGCGCACCCAGTCCACCGCGTAGCGGGCTTCTTTTAGCGCTTCAACAACCGCTTCACCCATTATGGCGTCATCTTCTACCAGCAATATTCGCATGCTGTTCTTCCCGTCAGTGTGAATCGACTGCGTCCCCTGGCCAGCATATCAACAGTAACCCGCTAAAAATCAGCGCCACGCCTGCCAGTTTTCCCCACTGAAAGACTTCATTGAAGGCAGGCAAAATCAGCGCTGCCGCCCACACCAGCACGTAACTCAGGCTGAGCAGCGGGTAAGCTTTACTCAGGGCGATGCGTCGCAGCGCCAGCAGCCAGCACAGCATGGAGCAGGCATAGGCCGCCAGCCCGGCGAACAACGCGGAGGCGGCGAAGGGCCAGCTCAGCAAGGCGCTAAAAAAGGCTGATGGCTCGCCCACTGAAGGCAGAGACATCATTGACCAGCGCAATAACAGCTGCGCCCCGCTGACCAGCAGGACGCTGCACAGTGCCCATAAAATCCCCATCAGGTGTAGGCTCCCATCACCGCCACACCCGCCACAATCAAGCCGATGCCCAGCCAGTGGCGGAAAGGAACGGGTTCTTTCCACAACCCGCGGGCTGCCAGCACCACAAAGATAAAGTTCAGGCTCAGCATCGGATACGCCACCCCGACCGGCACGCTTTGCAGCACCACCAGCCAGATCGCCATCGCCACGCCCAGCAGCAGCACGCTTAACCCCAGCCAGATCAGCAGGTGGCCTTTCCCCTTTTGCAAACCATGATGCGCAGCCTGCTTCTGGCACAGTTGCCCGCCGCAACTCAGCAGGCTGGCCAGCAGGATCAGCAGCAGACTCATGGCGTCTGACTATAACGGAACAGGGCTAACCGGCCCTGTCGGTAACTGAAATCGGCTTTGGGCAGCTCTTTGTCCGGATCCTGATTGCGGGACAGCGACAGCACCAGCGTCACATCGCCCGTGCGCCGATGCGCTGCCAGCCAGGCCGGGAAGTCGGCTCCGCTGACAAACTTATCGCGCGCATCCGGGTAGCTCAGCCCGTACTGCACTTCGCCCGGCTGATCGTACAGAGTGATATCGCTGCGTTGCATCTCCCACGCCAGGCCAGAAGCAATGCCGGGGTTATTCGCCAGCAGATAACGGCTGCCGGCAATATCGCTTTTGATCGCCCGGATAAATTGCTGAGGCTGTTTGGCATCCATCACGCCTGACGGGATCGCCTGGCCGATCACCAGCGCCAGCACCAGCGGGCAAAGCGCGGCCAGACCCCAGCGTGCCTGTGGCGCTTTCAGCGTTAACCCACCGCACAACGCCCAGAATGCGAAGGCCGCAGCGGCCAGCAATACTTTGATCACTTCGTGATGACCGTAAACCGGATGCTTCGCCAGCCCCCACGGCGCCAGGAAACCGAGCACGGCGACCGTCAGCACCAGACCAAACGCCAGGTTTATCCAGCCATTGATTTTTAACGCTTTGCCGTTGCCTGACATCATGCTTATCGCCTGACGCGCCATCAGGATCGCCAGCGGCGCAAAGCACGGCAGGATATAGGTTGGCAGCTTGCCTTTGGCGATGCTGAAGAACAGCAGCGGCATCACCACCCAGCTCAGCAAATACAGGCTGCCGCTGTTACTGTGCCGATCCTGCCAGCCTGAACGTAAGGCAGACGGCAACAGGGCCAGCCAGGGCACGCAGCCCATAACCAGTACCGGCAGGTAATACCAGAACGGCGCTTTATGCTGCGCGTTGGCTTCGGCAAAGCGCTGGATATGTTCCACCCAGAAGAAATAGTGCCAGAAGTCCGGTTCGCTTTTGGCGATAGCCATCGCCCAGGGCGCACTGATTAACGCCGCACCGACGATGGCCAGTGGACCAAAGCACAGCAACGCTTTGAAGCGACGCTGATGAATCGCCCAGGGCAGAATGGCAATCACCGGCACTGCCAGCGCCAGGAAGCCCTTGGTCATAAAGCCCATGCCGCAGGCAAACCCGAGCAGCAGCCAGCTCAGCACTTTTTTGCCGGTGGTCGTCGCTTCCGTTGCCAGCCAGTAGCTGCACATGGCGGCGACCAGCCACAAGGTGATCATCGGATCCAGCACCGCATAGGTGCCGATCCCGTACACCAACAGACAGGTAAGGAAAATGACGCCAGAGACCATCGCCGTAGCACGATCGCGCCACAGGCGGAACGCCAGCCAGGTGACCATCAGCGCGGTCAGGGTAATGGAGAAAACGGAACCAAAACGCACGGCAAAATTGTTATGACCAAAAATCAGCTGACTGAGGTTGTTGATCCAGTAACCGGCAATTGGCTTTTCGAAATAGCGTAAATCAAAGAAGTGCGGCACCACCCAGTTACCGCTGACCAACATTTCACGGCTGATCTCCGCATAGCGGGTCTCATCAGGCTGCCATAACGCCCGAAATTCCAGTGGGACCAGGTAATACACGGCAAATAACGCCAGAAGGAGAAAGCCCTTTCTCGTCATAGTCATAAAAAATTACTCGGTTAATTGCTGGCATCCCAGCCATCCTTCACGACCGGGGAGGCTACCCCGAACAATTTTTCCTGTCGGCAGGCTGTTAAGATCGTCAGGTAAGAGCTCACTCAGCGGGCAAAACTGAATACCCTCCTGCGCGGCCAGCGTCAGCAGATCGCTGAACAGGGTGCTCATTACGATCCCCTCCACTTCCGCATGGATGGTATAAACGGGCGTGCCCTGATCCTGCTTAATCCGGTCGATAATGAACGCATTGAAGTCTTCTTTGCTCACCGTGGAGCCGACCACCTCATCCCAGGTGGGCAATGTCACCGGGATCTGCACCGTACCGGCAGTGCCATCACTTAACAGCGGACGAAACGGCGTGGTTCCCCGGCAGTCGCTGTTGTAATGAAACTGGAACGGCTCCTTCGCATTCACCACCCGTTGGTCAGCACGCCATCCGGCGACCGCTGAACAGGTCACCGGCTGTTCGGTAATCACCGCCAGCGCATCCTTTCCCAGACGGATTTGCTGCGTAAGCTGTGCCGCAGGCCAGACGCCCGCCCAGGTTTGCCACGCAAAGTGATCCCAGGCATGCAGGCCGACTTCGTGATGATCGCTGGCGGCGCTGACGATCTCCGCCAGCCCGCGTCCGATCTGACGGCCCGGCCAGGCGGTGCCCGCCAGCAGAATATCCCAGCCATACAGCGAGGCGGCGTTCGATCTCAGCATCTTCCACAGAAACTTGGGCTTCAGCAGGCGCCACAGGTGGCGCCCCATGTTGTCGGGTCCAACGCTGAAGAAAAAAGTGGCCTGAGTGCGATGCAAACTGAGGATTTCCAGCAGCTTTGGCACGCCATCCCGCGTGCCCCGCCAGGTATCGACATCTATTCGAAGGCCGACTTTCCTCATTTTTTCTCTTCCGGCACGTCCAGTTCGACCGTTCTCAGGAAGAAGTCCAGCGTGGCATCGATGGTTTTATCCATGGTCACTTCCGGCGTCCAGCCCAGCAGGCGACGGGCGTTACGGATTGCCGGCTTGCGGTGCTCAACGTCCTGATAGCCTTTGCCGTAGTAGCTGCTGCTTTCCACGTCGCGGAAACCGGCAAAAGGCGGGAAACGATCGCGTAGTGGATGGCGCTCAAAGCTGGCCAGCAGCTGTTCCGCCAGCTCTTTAATGCTTGCTTCGTTATCCGGGTTACCAATGTTGATGATCTGTCCGTCGCAGTTATTGTCTTTGTTTTCAATAATGCGGAACAGCGCCTCAACGCCATCACTGATATCGGTGAAGCAGCGCTTCTGCTTACCGCCGTCCATCAGTTTGATCGGCGATCCTTCAACCAGATTGAGGATCAGCTGGGTGATCGCCCGTGAGCTGCCAATGCGCGCGGCGTTCAGGTTATCCAGGCGCGGACCCATCCAGTTAAACGGACGGAACAGAGTGAAGCGCAGCCCTTCTTTGTCGCCATAGGCCCACAGCACGCGATCCAACAG
The DNA here is from genome assembly GCF_004551645.1 of Erwinia sp. QL-Z3. Classification (NCBI taxonomy): domain Bacteria; kingdom Pseudomonadati; phylum Pseudomonadota; class Gammaproteobacteria; order Enterobacterales; family Erwiniaceae; genus Erwinia; species Erwinia sp. QL-Z3. The sequence goes on along the minus strand of NZ_CP037950.1, from coordinate 2,740,726 downwards.
CTGCTTGGAAACCGAGTAGATCCAGCGCTGTTTGTTGATCGGCCCCACCACCAGATTCGAGGTGTCTTCATCGAAGTTCGGGTCATCACACATGCCGTACACTTCAGAGGTGGACGGGAAGATAATGCGTTTTTTGTACTTAACGCAGTCGCGGATGATCTTCAGGTTCTCTTCGAAATCGAGCTCAAAAACCCGTAACGGATTACGCGTGTACTCAATCGGCGTGGCGATGGCCACCAGCGGCAGGATCACGTCGCATTTTTTGATGTGGTATTCAATCCCCTCCGAATGGATGCTGATATCCCCTTCGACGAACTGGAAGCGCGGATGGCCGATAAAGCGGCTGATGGCATCGGAGCCAATATCCAGGCCGAAAATATCGAAGTTATCGTCCTGCAACAGGCGCTCGGTCAGGTGGTTACCAATAAAGCCGTTAACGCCGAGGATCAGCACGCGCGTGCGGCGTTTCACTGCCGAAACCGGTTTGTTGGTCAACAGCGCCTGGTTTACCAGACCCAGAGTTTGTGCCAGCTGCGAGCCCTGCATGTAAACGCCGTTTTCGCTCTGTCCGGTCATCACTTCCAGCGCACCTTCACCACAGGCCACCACCAGCGGATTCACTGACAGTACGGTTCCGGCTTTGGCGGCAGGCAGATCGTGACGCACTTTGCCTTTCCAGATAATGAATTTGGCCGCGCCAACGTAGCCAAACGCACCCGGCCACGGATCGGTCACCGCACGCACCAGGTTGTTGACCACTTCCGCCGGTTGCGACCAGTCGATACGGCCATCGTCCGGCGTACGGCGTCCCACCACGGTAGCCTGCGTATTGTCCTGAGCACGTTCGCTGATCTGACCATTTCTCAGCGCTGGCAGGCAGTCCGCCAGCAGATGTTCAGCGGCGGCATTCAGTTTGCGGTGCAGTGTCAGCGCATTATCGTCGGCCAAAATGCTGACTTTATCCTGCGCAATAATGGCACCGGCATCGGCACGGGCCACCATGCGGTGCAGCGTCACGCCGGTTTCCGTTTCACCGTTGACCAGCGCCCAGTTCAGCGGCGCGCGGCCACGGTATTTTGGCAGCAGAGAACCGTGCAGGTTAAACGCGCCTTTGGTCGCGATGCTTAACAATTGATCGCTCAGCAGGTTACGGTAGTAGAAAGAGAAAATGACCTCCGGCGCCATGGTTCTGATGCGGTCAACCCACAGCGGATGATTGACATCCTCGGGCGCATACACCGGGATCCCCTGCTCTGCGGCGGTACGGGCAACGGAGGCAAAAAAGTGGTTTTCGTTCGTTGAGTCAGCGTGGGTAAAAATCGCTTCAATTTCATAACCGGCATTCACCAGCGCATTGATCCCAATGCAACCCATATCGTGATAGGCAAAAACGACAGCTTTCATTATTGGTCTTCCTCAGAGCGGACAGGCGCGGAGGAGTTAACTACGCGCTGGATAAAATAGCGTGGGCGGGCACGGACATCGTTGTAGATACGTCCGATGTATTCCCCTAACAGCCCCATACCGACAAACTGCGCACCGATAAAAATAAACAGCACGGCAAACAGCATAAACACCCCGTCTCCGGACCACTCCGGGCCAAAGAAGAGACGTAAAACAATCAGTAACAGTGACAATGCAAAGCCGGCCAGCGCGATCAGGCTCCCAAACACGCTGAGCATCCGCAGCGGCGTGGTGGTCAGGCAGGTGACGAGGTCATACATCAGATTGATCAGCTTCATCAGGCTGTATTTGGAATCACCAAATTCACGCTCGGCGTGCAGCACCGGAATTTCAATCGCCCGACGGGCAAAGGTGTTGGCCAGAATGGGAATAAAGGTGCTGCGCTCGTGGCAGTTGAGCATCGCGTCAATGATGTGACGGCGGTAGGCGCGCAGCATGCAGCCGTAATCGCCCATCGCCTTACCGGTAGTGCGTTGAATAAGGTTGTTGATCAGCCGGGACGCGCGTTTACGGAACCAGCTGTCCTGGCGATTTTGCCGCACGGTGCCGACCACGTCGTAGCCTTCCTGCGCTTTCGCCACCAGCCGCGGGATCTCTTCCGGTGGGTTCTGCAGATCGGCGTCCAGGGTGATTATTAAATCCCCGCTGACGTGGTTGAAACCGGCCATGATCGCCGAATGCTGGCCGTAATTACGGTTAAGCAGCACCGCAACAACATGGCTGCCCGGTGCTTCCGCCGCGGCGGTCAGCATCTCCGGTGAACGGTCGCTACTGCCGTCGTCCACCAGCAGGATTTCCCACTCCATTGACAGCTGGGAGCAGGCTTCAGAGGTGCGGCGGATCAGCTCCGGCAGACTGTCCTGCTCGTTATAGACCGGGATTACGACGGAGACTTTGTTAATGGGTTGATCAGCGGTCATGGTGTTTCTCAGCAATTTCATGCAGCGCGGCAATAACCCGGCTGACATCGTCATCGGTCATCGTTGGGAACAGCGGAATTGAACAAATGCGCTCGGAGTTCCATTCTGTTTCGGGCAGCGACAGTTCAGAGAAACGGTCCCGGTAATATTTCTGCGTATGCGCCGCGCGGAAATGCAGGCCGGTGCCAATCTGGCGATCCTTCAGTTCCTGCATCAGCTGGTCGCGGCTCAGGCCGCAACGGGCGGGATCAACGCGCAGAATAAACAGATGCCAGGCGTGCTGATGGTCGTAGTCAGGTTGCGACAGCGGCAGGAAAGGCGTGTCGGCCAACTCCTTCAGATAGCGTTCAGCGATTGCCTGACGGCGGGCATTCAGCGTTGGCAGCTTGGCCAGCTGCACCAGCGCAATGGCGGCGTTGATATCGGCGAGGTTGTATTTGTAGCCAGGCGCAATAACTTCCGCCTGCGGCGCGCGGCCGTGGGTCTGGCGGTCAAAGGCGTCCACGCCAAGACCATGGAATTTCAGGCTGCGAATACGGTTGGCCAGCGCTTCGTTATCGGTGACGACCAGGCCACCTTCGGCGCAGGTCATATTTTTAATGGCGTGGAAGGAGAAGATCGCCGTGCCGCTGTTACCAACATGGCGTCCTTTGTAAAAGGTGCCTGCCGCATGCGCCGCGTCATCAATCACCGGGATGCCGTAGCGTTTGCCCAGCGCATGGATGGCATCGATATCCGCCGGCGCACCGGCATAGTGAACCGGCACGATGGCTTTGGTACGGGGAGTTATCGCCGCTTCGATAAGCTCAGGGGTAATCATCAGGCTGTCGCGATCGATATCAATCATGACCGGCTCAGCGCCGAGCAGCGCAATCATATTCAGCGTGGACACCCAGGTCAGCGACGGGGTGATCACTTCATCGCCACTGCCAATGCCCAGCGCCATCAGGGTGACATGCATCCCGGCGGTGGCCGAGCTTACGGCTATCGCGTGTTGGTTGCCGGTCAGTTGGCAAAATGCCTGTTCCAGCTGCTGATTCTTAGGTCCAGTCGTAATCCAGCCAGAGTTCATGACTTCGCCAACCGCGGCCAGTTCGGCCTCGCCCATCGCCGGGCGAGAAAAAGGGAGAAATTCAGACATTGGTAAAATTCCTTTAACAATAACCCTAAAAAACTTTAGCAGAACGTGCGCCAACTGCGCCTAAACCAAACGCTAATGCCTTGAAATTTAATCGTCGTTTAACCAGGCCTCTCCTGTCTGTCTGCGGATAGCAATGGAAATCCCGTTGTTATCACACGCTCAGCAACAGTGGAAAATGACTGTATCAGAGTCAGAATGTCCGTTAATCAACATTTGCTGAACGATATAGGAGATTCCTTAGCTAAAAATTAAGATTGTTCGAGGCGTGAGAATTTAGGCAGGAAATCAGTTGCGGGGTTTAGGTTGGGTTTACTTTCGCGAGGCAATTGCGGGCAGCGGGGGAAATTCAGGCACGGGAAAAAAATGAAAACTTAAGGTTGCCTTCATCTTTTTGCCCTTTTTATTGCCAAAAAAAAAGACGCCTGCATTGCGCAGACGTCCTTATTATTGGCCTTCCCTGATGAACGGGGAAGATTGGGCGAACCGGGGTTCGCCCTTATCAAGGATTACTTGGCATCATCCGGCAGCGCATAAGCAACGATATAGTCGCCCAGCTTGGTGCCGAAGGAACCATGACCACCCGCGGCGATCAGCACATACTGCTTGCCGTTCACTTCGTAGGTCATTGGAGTTGCCTGGCCGCCCGCTGGCAGACGCGCTTCCCACAGGGATTTACCGTTAGTCACGTTGAACGCACGCAGATAGTTATCTGCCGTTGCGCCAATGAACATCACGTTACCCGCTGTAGAGATTGGTGCGCCCAGCATTGGCATACCCATTTTGAATGGCAGTGGAATCGGTGAGCTGTCACGAACGGTACCGATGCGTTTTTTCCACACGATATCGTTAGTTTTCAGGTCAACCGCAGACACATAGCCCCAGGCCGGTTGCTTACAAGGGAAGCCCAGTGGTGACAGGAACGGGTTCAGGGTCACGCCGTATGGCACGCCATACTGTGGCTGAACGCCGGTTTCTGTACCGCTACCGCCTTTGTCGTTGGCATCTGGCCACAGTGGGTTGTTTGGACCACGTGGGATCAGACGGGAAACAAACGGCAGCGCCATTGGGTTGGTCACGGCGATCTGGCGATCGGTATCAACAGAGATGCCGCCCCATTCGAACATGCCCAGGTTACCCGGGAACACCAGCGTGCCCTGCTCTGAAGGTGGTGTGAACGGGCCTTCGTAACGCAGGCTGTGGAACATCACGCGGCAGATCAGCTGATCGTAAATCGTTGCGCCCCACATGTCCGCACCGGTCAGGTTTTTCTTCGGACGGTAGGTCAGCTCAGAATACGGCTGGGTGGGTGACAGACGGTCGCCTTTCGCCGGGCCTTGTGGCACTGGCGTTTCTGGTGCAGGAACCACTTCTTTACCGGTACGACGGTCCAGCACAAAGATGTTACCGGTTTTCGCCGGAACATAAATGACCGGCACTTTGTTGCCGTTTTTGTCGTTGATATCCGCCAGCGTCGGCTGAGCCGGTACGTCCATATCCCACAGATCGTGGTGCACGGTCTGGTAGAACCACGCTAGCTTACCGGTGGTCGCGTTCAGCGCCAGCAGGCCAGAAGCGTAACGCTCCATTTCCGGGGTACGGTTGCCGCCCCAGATATCCGGTGTCGCCACGCCGATTGGCAGGTAAACCAGATCCAGCTTGGCATCATATGACGCCGGTGCCCATGAGTTCGGTGAGTTAGCCACATAATGCTGATCTTCACCCGGCAGGACATTCGGGTCTTTAGCGCCGGTATCGAAGGCCCACAGCAGTTTACCGCTGTTGACATCAAAACCACGGATCACGCCAGACGGCTCTTTGGTTGAGTAGTTATCGGTTACGGCACCGGCCACCACAATCACCTTATCGGTGATGATTGGCGGAGAGGTTGGCTCGTAAGCACCGGCACGGGCGTTAGGCATGTTCTGCTGAAGGTTCAGCTTGCCGTTTTCGCCGAATTCCGGGCACAGCGCGCCGGTTTCCGCGTCCAGCGCGTAGAGGTGACCATCGTTAACCGGCAGGATGATGCGACGTGCGCACATGGCAGGCTTGGTGCCTGCTGGCAGCGTTGCCACATCCGGCGTCTGGTAGTAAGACACACCGCGACAGGTCACGTGCTGGAAGGACGGATCGGTTTTCAGCTGTGGATCAAATTTCCACTTCTCTTTACCGGTTGCTGCGTCCAGCGCGAACAGGATCTGGTGCGGCGTACACAGGTACAGGGAATCACCAATTTTGATCGGCGTGACTTCATCACTCAGTTCGCCTGGATCGGTTGGGCGCTTCATGTCACCGGTACGGAAGGTCCATGCTTCCTTCAGCTGGCCAACGTTCTTGTCGTTGATTTGCGTCAGCGGCGAGTAACGCGTACCGCCCTGGGTACGGCCATAAGCTGGCCAGTCACCGGCAGCGATGCCGTCGCCAGACTTCTCAATGTTCGCCGCTTGCTCCGGGCTCAGGGAACCGTTGATTTCCTGCGGATCGTTGAACACCGAGTAAGCCAGCGCAATCACCGTTACCACCAGTACCAGGCTCAGTGCGCCACGGGCAAATTTGCCCTGGCTCAGACCACGGTAAACAAACGGCAGCACCAGCCACAGGCCGAGGAAGAAGGTGACGTCCAGACGTGGCGTCAGTGCCCAGAAATCGGACCCCACTTCCCACAACGACCAAATCAGCGTTGCGAGCAGGAATACCGCGTACAGCAACAGCGCTGATGAGCGGCGACGGAACAGCAACCAGGCAACAACCAGTTCAATCACACCAGCGATGATGTAATAGAACGAGCCGCCAAGCTTGGCCAGCCAGATACCGCCAACCAGCAGGTATAACCCGCTGAGGACGGCAAACACAGCCGTAAGGATCACGAGGATTCGTGATAACGGTGCTTTACTTTGCATAGTATGGACCTTACCAAAATTTAACGTCTTCGATTTAGATCGTATGCTAAATCGCAAAAAACACCCGGTTTAACCATCTTATCCATCCGGTGTTTTGTACCCGCCGTCTTGCGTTGGCAACACGGCAGGCTGTGCTGGATTCTGTATTACAGGAACGAATAGGAGAGCGACGCGCCCACACCGTAATTTCGTCCCGGCGCCGGCTCGTAGTAACGGCCGTTGCCTTCATTCACGATAACCGAGCCAACATAGGCTTTATCGAACAGGTTATCGACGCGGCTGAACAGGTCGAGAGACCACTTATCCCAGCCAAACTTGTAACCGGTGCTCAGGCCAACCACGGTGTAAGACGGCGCTTTAGCGTCGTTTTCATCGTCGGCCTGAATGCTGCCCATATAGCGCACGTCAGCGCCGGCGTGCCAGCCCTGTTCCGGTGCCCAGGCCAGAGAAGCGTAGCCCATATTTTTCGCCACGCCCGGCAGACGGTTGCCGGATGGCGTACAGCTGCCGCTGTCATCACAGGTCGAATTGCGGTAGGTGGCATCGAGATACGTCCACGCCATTTTCATCTGCCAGTTTTCAGCAAACTGCTGGTCGAAAGACATTTCAACGCCCTGACGGCGGGTTTTACCGGCATTCTTATACACTGAACGTCCGTTGCTGCTGTCTTCCACCACCAGTTCGTTATCGGTATTGGTCTGGAACACGGCGGCAGTCAACAGGCCATAGCCGATGCGGGTTTTGCTGCCCAGTTCCACGGTGTCGCTGGTTGACGGCTTCAGGCCGAGGTTCAGTCCGGTCTGGCTGCCATCCACCGAGCGGTAGGAAAGCTCATTGATGGTTGGCGTTTCAAAGCCCCGTCCGGCGGACAGATAGACGTTCCAGGCATCGGTCACCGCGTAGTTCAGCGATCCCATCGGCAGGAGTTTGTGGTAGCGCTTGCTGCCACTGTCATCGCCGTTTCCGGTGGTGACGTAATAATCGGTAGAGTCAAAGCTGACGGTGCTGTAGCGCATCCCCGCATCCAGCGTCCATTTCGGGGTCAGATCCCAGCTGGTTTGCAGGTAGGGATCGAGATTCCACATGACGTTCTTCTCGTTCCGGCGCTGCTCGCCCTTCTCACCCAGCTCGGTGGTGCCGTTATCGATCACATAGTTCTGGAAGCCCTGACGACGTTCGGTCATGGTTTCGTAATCGAGGCCGCCAATAACGCTGAACGGCACTGAGCCAATCTGATCCTGGTGCTTCCAGCGGGTATCAACACCGGAGTATTTACGTTCCAGCACAATCACCCCGCCCGGATAGGCCGGATTTTTCTGCACGGCGACAGGTATAGACTGATATTGCGTGGTATGGCGCTCGCCATGCCAGGTGGTCAGCGTTAGCTGGTCGTTTTCGCTCATCTCGCGCTGGTAACGCAGGCCCACCTGGGTCTGATCCAGACTCTTACGGGTGTTGTAGGTATCACCGCGCGGAGACTGGCGGGGATTGTCTTTCCATTCGGCGCGCGTCAAGCCGCCGGGATCGTTGGCATCGACCGAGACGCTGTTCAACATCAGCGTTAAGGTGCTGACATCATCAATCCGAACGCCGAGCCTGGCGTTGCCGAGATTCTTTTGCGTGCCGCTGTGGTCGCGATAGCCGTTGGTGGTGAAGCGGGATCCGGAAATGGTGTAATTCACATCGCCTGCATGGGTGCCGTCACCGGTCGAGCCGCTAGCCTTAACGCTGTTGCGCCAGCTGCCGTAGCTGCCGAAGTAAGTGCCTGCTGTCAGTGTAGTTGGCTGGCTGCCGGTCTGCGTATCGATATTGACCACGCCGCCGGAGGCATTGCCGTACAGGGCCGAATAGGGGCCGCGCAGCACTTCGACTTTATCAATCGAGTTGATATCAATATTGGAGGTTTGCCCCTGCCCGTCGGGCATGGTGGCCGGAATGCCGTCAACATAGACGCGCACGCCACGAACGCCGTACATCGAGCGGCTACCAAAGCCACGAACGGACAGCTGAAGATCCTGTGCATAGTTCTGACGATTCTGGATCTGCAGGCCAGGCACGCTGCCGAGGCTTTCAGACAGATTGACCTGCGCCGTGCTGTTACGTAAATCATCACCGCTGACCACGCTGACCGCGGCCGGAGTGTCCAGTTCGGACAGGCCACTGCGCTGCTTAATGACCATCAGCGAGCCTTCGGAGGGGCTGTCGGTGGAGCTCTGCGGAGCCGTTGACTGGGCATAGCTCAGCGCAGGCTGAAGTAAAAACAGCGGCGTTAAGAGAAAAGCAGACGTTTTGTTATTCACAGGATCGGTTCGTTATTTTTTTAAAGTTAGCCGTCAAAGCCTCACCGTCAGAATGGCCACGAAAAGCCGGACTTTTCGTAAGCACCGCTGAGCGACGAGACGCGCGCATCGTGCTGCAAAAGTATACAAGACGTTTTGAAACTTGCCCGTCAAAGCCCCCTACGGAATGAGGGTGATAGCGCAATCAGTCGAGTAAAACGGCTGTTCAGATGCGGAAAACCGGGGGAAAGTGTCAAAATCGGGCTGAATTGTAGCACTCAATAATTGCTTTGCGAACTGTTGTTACGCATTTTGCTGAATTGATTCAGTCGAACCCCACAAATTGATAATACACCGGGCAGTTTGCGTTAAATCAGCGCTTTTACCCCTGATCTTTACCGGGTTTCAGGCCAGGCGATATTTAACACACTCCCCGCTATACTCAGAGGAACACCCGAAAAAAAGGACGCATTATGCGCTGGCAGGAGTCAAAAAGACCGTTGTGCGCGGGTCTCAACCCGGCAATTTTTGCTGTGCCGCTGCTTGCCGCTCTGGCGCTGTTAACCGGCTGTTCATCCGGCGAAAAAGGCATGGTCTGTGAAGGCCAGGCGCAAACGCTGGATGGCCGCGTGCTGGGCAATGTGCAGGGCAAAATAGTCGATCGCTTTACCTCTTTTAGCGTCACCGTACCGGATCTCACCTTAAACAGTGGCCCATTACACTCCGCCGATCGCCAGAAATATGTGCCTGCGGCGGTCACGCCAGAAGGCTGGCTGGCGATGCGGCTTTCCGATACGCGCTTTATGGTGGTCAATGCGCCGCAGGATAAGGTGCTGACCTTTAACTGCCCTTCCCGCTCAATCTGATCTTTATCCCGTCCTGCGAGCTTGCTAGTTTGTAGGCTCTGATTCTGACCTTACTGGAAACCTCAATGACCACCAGCCAGATGATTGCCAACCGCCACACCTATTTTGGCCGTGGAAGCCTGCGCGAGCTGCTGCCGCTGCTGCAAAACGATCCGCAACCCACTTTGCTGTTCTGTGGCCGTTCATTTCTGCAAGGCGGCGCGTGGGACGCGCTGAAAGCCGAACTGGAACCTTTGCTGCTGGGCCATGAGATAGTCAGCCATGAGGCCTCTCCTGCGGAGATTGATGGCTGGGTGGGTCGCTGGCGCGGCAAGGTGCAACGCGTGGTGGCCATTGGCGGCGGCAGCGTGCTGGATGCCGCGAAAGCCTTTGCGGCGCTGAGCCAGCACCCACTGAATACCCTGCGCTATCTTGAAAAAGTCGGTGATACGCCGATTACCGGCGCAACCCTGCCGCTGATCGCCATCCCGACAACTGCCGGCACCGGCAGCGAAGTGACGCAAAACGCAGTGGTAACCGACAAGGCCGACATCAAGGTCAAAGCCTCGCTGCGTCACGCCAATTTTGTGCCTGACATTGCCATTCTCGACCCCGATTTGCTGCGCGGCGCGCCAGAGCATGTGCTGGCCTGCTGCGCGATTGACGCCTTCACCCATCTGTTTGAAGCCTACCTTTCCAGTAAAGGCAATCTGTTTAGCCGTCAGACCGCGCTGAGCGGCATGCGCGCCTTTATCAGCGCCTGGCCACATCTGAACCGCAAAGATGAACAGGGCGATCTGGCGCGTGAGCAGATGATGCTGGCGTCCTGGCAGGGCGGCTTAAGCCTGAGCATGGCCGGGCTGGGGGTGATCCACGGCATCGCCGGGGAATTAGGGGCGATTAAGGATTATCATCACGGGGAAGTGTGCGGGCGCTTACTGCTGCCTTTCCTGACGCTGCTGAACGACAGCGAAAATGAACAGCAACAGGAACTGATGGCGGATCTGGCGGCCACGCTGTTCCCTGGCTTTACCCTGCCGCCGGCCAGAATGCTGGTTCACTGGCTGAAAGATAATGCCATCACGCCTTTCTGGCACGATGCCCAGCCGCTGACGGCGGAAGAAGTCAGCTGGATCCTGGCGCGTTCCAACAGCAAGAATTCAATCGTGAGTTACAGCGAAGAGCAGCAACGCTTTATGCTGGAGCAGGCGTACTCCGTCGCCTGATCGCCAACGGCAGGCGGGCCTTCCCTGGCCTGCCTGCATTATCCAGCCTGATTCACGACGTTATCGGCCTCTCCGCCTGTCATTCAGACCGACCTGACCGGCCGTTAAGCGCTCATGCCATTCAATTTTTCCAGCGCCTCCGCCGGTAAATGCAGATCCTTCGCCGCCATATTTTCATGTAAATGCGCCACCGACGAGGTACCGGGGATCAGCAAGATATTCGGCGAACGCTGTAGCAACCACGCCAGCGCCACCTGCATCGGCGTGGCATTCAGGCTTTTCGCCACGTCGGTCAGCTCGGCAGACTGCAACGGGCTGAAGCCACCCAGCGGGAAGAACGGCACATACGCCACGCCCTGCGCGGCCAGGCTATCGACCAGCTGGTCGTCCTGACGGTTAGCGAGGTTATACAGGTTTTGCACGCAGACGATTTCGGTCATTGCCTGCGCATCGGCAACCTGTTTCGGCGTAACGTTACTGAGGCCAATATGACGGATCAGCCCCTGCTCCTTCAGCTTTATCAACGCCTGCAACGGCGTGTCCAGCGAGCCTTCCTGCGGCTGATGAACGTTGAACATGCTGCGCAGATTCACCACATCCAGTACATCAACGCCCAAATTTTTCAGGTTGTCGTCCACCGCGCGCGCCAGCTCATCGGCACTAAACGCGGGCAGCCAACCGCCCTTCTCATCCCGAAAGCAACCGACTTTGGTGACAATGCACAGGCTTTCAGGCCAGGGATGCAGCGCCTCTTTGATTAACTGATTGGTGATATGCGGGCCGTAAAAATCCGAGGTATCAATCATATTGACGCCGGCGTCGACCACCGCACGCAGCACGTTGATGGCGGCCTGGCGATCGGCCGGTGGGCCAAACACGCCCGGACCGGCTAACTGCATAGCGCCGTAGCCCATACGGTTAATCTGACGACCCGCGAGGGGAAAGGTAAGCGAAAGATCGGACATAACAAACCTCCAGAGTTGATGACCTGATGATTGTAGCCCTGCTGAGTCTGTGCAACTATCCAGCAGAATCACGACAGACTGTACGATAAGGCGGACAATGAAACTCGATATTTCCCTGCTTCATGCGGTGGTGGCGGTAGCCAAAGCCGGCGGCTTTCGCGAAGCGGCACGCGTTACCGGCAGCAATCCCTCGCGGCTAAGCGATGCGGTCAGACGGGCGGAACAGCAGCTGGGCATACGGCTGTTTCACCGCACCACCCGTTCGGTCTCGCTGACCGACGCTGGCCGAGCGCTGATGGCGCGGCTGATGCCTGCTATGAACGAGATGGAGTCGGCGCTGGATGACATTAATCGCTATCGCGACACGCCTTCAGGCACCCTGCGTTTAAACGTGCCGATAAGCGTCTCAAGGCTGATCCTGCCGACGATCGTGCCGGCATTTCTGGCGCGCTACCCGGACATCCAGCTGGAGATAGTTGCCGAAAGCAACGTGCAGGATGTGTTCCGCGAGGGCTGTGATGCCGGCATACGCTACAACGAAAAGCTGGAGCAGGATGTGATTGCCGTTCCGATTGGCCCGCGCAAGCAACGGTTTGCGCTGGCCGCCTCAGCGGATTACCTCAATCAGGCCGGACGGCCAACCCATCCACACCATCTGATACAGCACCGCTGCCTGCGCGGTCGCTTCGCCAGTGGCGTGGAGCCGGAGTGGGAATTTGAGCGTGAGGGAGAAAATGTGCGGGTTAAGCCGCCCGCCGCGCTGTTGGTCAGCATTGGCGCCGGTGTCGACCTGGCGGTGGATACCGCCATCGCCGGCGGCGGCATCGTTTACCTGTTCGAAGAGTGGCTGAAGCCCTGTTTTGCCCGCGGCGAACTCGAGCCCATTTTGCAGCCGTGGTGGCTGACCTTCCCCGGCCCGTGGCTCTATTATCCCGACCGCCGTCTGATCCCGGCACCCCTGCGGGCATTTATTGATTTTGTTGGGGAATGTGACTGAGAGCCGGTTTTGCAGTTTCGCTTGTCTACACTTATCTCTTTTGCGACCCATAAGGAGATCGACATGAAGATTGAATTAACCGGCAAAACGGCGATTGTCACCGGCTCAACCAAGGGGATCGGTAAAGGGATTGCGGAAGGTCTGGCGGCCGCGGGTGCAACGGTGATTGTCACCGGCCGCAGCGAAGATCAGGTGAATTCGCTGGTGAAAAAACTCGGCAACAATGCGCGCGGTCATGTGGTGGATTTGGGGACGGAAGAAGGCTGTCAGGCGTTGATCAACGCCGAGCCCACCTGCGACGTGCTGGTCAATAACGTCGGGATTTTCCCGCAGGGGGATTTCTTTGAAACCACCGACGATACCTGGCAAAAGATCTGGGACGTCAACGTGATGTCCGCCGTACGCCTGAGCCGTGCCTATATGCCGGCGATGAAGCAGGCAGGCTGGGGACGCGTGGTGTTCCTCTCTTCTGAATCTGCGGTGAATATCCCACCCGATATGATCCATTATGGCGTCAGCAAAACCGCGCTGTTGGCTCTCTCTCGTGGACTGGCTAAAGCGGTTGCCGGATCCGGCGTCACGGTAAATGCCGTGCTGCCCGGCCCGACGCTGTCCGATGGCTTCAAAGAGATGTTTAAGGAAGAGCTGGATCAGGGTGCCGATCTGGAAGAGCTGGGCGCGAAATTTGTCAAAGCTAACCGCCCAACCTCGGTAATTCAGCGTGCCGCCAGCGTCGAAGAAGTCAGCAATATGGTGGTGTATGTCTGTTCACCGCTTTCGTCCGCCACGTCCGGTGCCGCCTTACGTGTCGACGGCGGTGTGGTCGAAACCCCGTTCTGATCCACAATGCGCCACTGCGGTGGCGCGTGTTCGCCGTATTTACTGGCACTATTCATCCGCTTTCAGCGCCCGATTTCGCCCCTTTTGCCCCTCCTCCGTTAGCGTTGCGCTAAGCAAGTGTAAATTTACCGTTAAGATCATCATTCTTAGGAGTATTCAGGTTGTTCTTCCCTTCCCTGCCCCCCAAATTGTCTGCATCAACACGACTTTTGCTCCATACCCACAGGGAAAAAAGATGAAAAAATCAGGAATTATTGCCCTTTCTGCGCTGCTGTTTGCTTCAACCAGCCTGAGCGCATTTGCCGAAGGCCCACAGCAGGGTCATGACGATCAGCATCAACAGCAGCCAGTGAAACGTCCACCGCAGGGCGGCAACCAGCACGGCGGCCAGCCGCAGGGAAATCCGCACGGTGCACAGCCACAGCGTGCTTCCGATCACCGCGAGCCGCAGCACAAACAGTCGCATCACAATGACTTCCATCAGGGTCGCCCACTGCCGCAGAAATACCGTGGCGAAGGTTACCAGGTCAACGACTGGCATCAGCGTGGCCTGAAGGCGCCACCGGCCGGTCACCGCTGGCAGAATGTTGATGGCAACTATGTCCTGATTGCCATCAGCACCGGTGTGATTGCTTCCATCATTGCCCATCAGTAAGCGCTGAGATCCCGCGCTAAGCGGGCAATAAAAAGCCCCGCCAGATCGCTCTGGCGGGGCTTTTTTATGGCGTTAACACTGCCTGAGCAAATCAGGCGGCGTCAGACCGTGTTATCAGAACGAGCTCCAGTTATCCGTTGCCAGTTCAGGCTTAATCAGTTTTCCCGCCCTGGCCGGTGATTTCACCACCGCTGGCTGATGAACGGCGGCGACCGCGCTGCCGGCCTGCACCTTAAACGCACCCACCAGATTGCTCAGGGTCTGTGCCTGTTCCTGCAACGACTGGGAAGCCGCTGACGCTTCTTCCACCAGCGCGGCGTTCTGCTGCGTCACCGAGTCCATCTGACCCACAGCCAGATGTACCTGCTCAATGCCCTGGCTCTGCTCAGAGGTTGCCGCCGCCATTTCACCGACGATATCCGCTACCTGACGGATCGAACCCTGCACTTTCGCCATATTATCGCCGACGTTCGCCACCTGTACGGCACCGCTTTCCACCAGCTGCGCCGAGGTAACGATCAGATCTTTGATCTCTTTGGCTGCCACCGATGAGCGCTGAGCCAGGTTACGCACTTCGCTGGCGACCACGGCAAATCCCCGACCCTGCTCACCCGCACGTGCCGCTTCTACCGCGGCGTTTAACGCCAGGATGTTGGTCTGGAAGGCAATGCCTTCGATTAACCCGGTGATGTCGGAGATTTTGCTGGAACTGGCCTTAATGTTGTCCATGGTTTTCACCATTGAGGACACCGCATTCCCGCTCTGCTCGGCCATTTCGTTGGCGTTGCTGGCTAACAGGCTGGCCTGTTTGGCGTTTTCGGCGTTCTGCTTCACCGTGTCGTTCAGGGTGCTCATGCTGGCAGAGGTCTGCTCCAGTGAGGCAGCCTGTTCTTCCGTACGGGCAGACAGATCTTCGTTACCGGCGGCAATCTGGGTTGAAGCCGAGCTGACGGACTGCGCCGAGGCGGTAACGGCGGTCATCGCAGTTGCCACACGCGCCATCAGGGCGTTGAAGGCGAAGGCGGTTTTGCCAATCTCGTCATGACGGCTGTCGTCCGCCAGACGGGTCAGATCCAGCGATTCGCTGGTCTCAACCATCACCTGCTGAATACTGTTCAGGCTGCGGCGCACGCCGAAGATGGTTTTGCACGCCAGTGCGCCCATCAGCAGGATCACTACCGCAGAGAAGCTGAGTAATCCCCAGAACACTCGGCTGTAGATCGCGCTGTTTTCTTTGCGTAGCCCTTCGCCGATTTGAATGTTCAGCTCAATCTGCGCTTTCAGTTCCCTGGTCAGTTTATTTACGGCCGCGCCAATTCCACCTTCGCCCTGCATCATCGGCAAGGTAACCGCATCGTTATGCGCCAGTGAAGCGGTGATAAAGGCCGGCAACACCGCTTTGATCGCCTCGATATTCGCCAGCGCATCGACGGTCATGGCTTTATCTTCATCGCTGGAGATATCGTTAGCCATATAGTAATCGGTCTGGGTTTTTAACAGGTCAATCTGATCGTTAATCTTTTTCTCAAATTCATTCTGCTTGCTGTTGTTCGCTTCACTCTGATGCTCGTAAAGCGCCAGATTCAGATTGCTGGCGGTGCTGATAGCCTTATCCAAATCTTTGATGCTGGGAATGGCGTTCATCTGAACGTATTCAAATCTGTTCTGGAACCCGGTGATGGCATAGAGAGAGAACCCGGCCAGCAGGCACAGGGCCACGGCGAGCAGGGAAAAAATAAAGAACAGTCTTTTTGTAATAGTCATGCTGAAACCTCAACGTGATTTCACTGGTGCCGTATAAATAGCTGACAGACATCGCCCTTACCCTTACAGGTGAAGCAGCCGTCGGATCTAAGCTGGAATTAAGGTCAGAGAACGGCCTTACAGGGGTTATCGGTAGTTGAGCGGCGAAACTTTACCCTGAAGGAAGGATATAAAATGCGGGGTTGTAGCGGGCTGAAAAGTAAGGGGAAACGCAAAACGGCTGGCGCAGAGGCCAGCCGTCAGAAGGACTAGTGGAAGGCGTTATTTAACAGGATTGAGGTAATCACCCCGGTTGCCGCCGCAATCAACACATAGTTGCCGTCGATGTAAGCCCAATTTTCACCCCGCGGGGGTTCACGCAGGCCACGTTCGTGCCAGTCATTGACGCGGTAATCATCGTAGCGATAGTGCGGTGGCAGGCGGTCGCCACGACGGAAGTCGTGTCCCTGCCACGCAAAGCGGTCGCGGGATTCGTAATGACGATCCGGGCCACGATTGTCGTGACCGCGATCGTGATTATCATGTCCGCGATCGTCATGTCCGCGATCCGGACCACGACCTGGGCCGCCACCGTGGCCGTCAGGGCCGCCGTGTCCATCATGGCCGCCCTGCTGATGCCATGGCTGTCCCGGAGGGCCATCAGCCTGAGAAACAGTGGAGAACAGGGTGCTTGCCGTAAAGACGGTCATTAACAGTGCCAGAGTCGTTTTTTTCATTTTTGTATCCTCGATTTTCACCCGGCTTTCGTGCCGCCGTTGAGTCGTACTATCGGCTAAGCGCAGGCGGTTGAATATCTCCAAATGTCTTAAAACCCATGGACTTACGCTACTTTACCCCTTCTTATCACTTCCTTAACACTATGAACGAATTAAGGACCTTCCAGACGCGAATGATTTATGTTAAGAGGGCCAAATGGCATAAAAAAAGAGAGGCCGAAGCCTCTCTCTGTATGTGGTGCCCGAAAATCCCTTACTTCTTCAGCGATTCTCTGACTTTCGCCACCTGGTCAGCGGTAACCGCCGACGCTTTGTTGCTCCAGCCCTGGCGGATAAAGGTCGCTAACTGCGCCACTTGATCATCGCTAAGACGGTTGGCAAAGCCTGGCATCGCCAGCGTGGATGGCGCTTTCGCCGTTGAAGGCTGCTGCGCACCGGCCAGAATGGTATGAATCAACCCACCCGGATCGCCGGCATTAACGATGGTCGCCTGGTCCAGCTGCGGGAACACGCCCGGTGCGCCTTTACCGGTGACAAAGTGACAGGCGCCACAGTTGTCCAGATACAGACGCTCGCCCGCAGACAGGTTTTTCGCCGCCGTCAGCTTCGCTTCTGTTGGGCTGATGGTGGTTTCCTGCGCGGCAGGTGCCGCCGGGTTGCCGCCAATAAACTTCAGGTAAGCGGCAATCGCTTTCAGGTCGGCATCGCTCATGTACGAGGTGCTGTGCTCAACCACCGAGGTCATTTCGCCGCCCACAGCCGCCTTGTCGTTACGCCCGGTTGCCAGATAGTCGACGGTTTCCTGCCCGGTCCAGTGTGGCAGACCACGCAGGGAAGGCACTTCCCATCCGTTGAGGTTGCCCCCGGCGAGGAACTGATCGTCACCGCTATCCAGCGCTTTCTCGTTCATCCCCAGACCGCGCGGCGTATGGCAGCTGCCACAGTGACCGAGGCTTTCCACCAGATAGGCACCGCGATTCACTTCCGCCGTGGCCCCACCGATAGGCTGGAACGGCTTGTCGGACACAAACGCCCAGTTCCAGAAGCGCATTCCCCAGCGCTGGCTGAACGGGAAGCTCAGATCCGTTTCCGGCGGCACGTCGGCACTTGGCTTCACGCCCTGCATAAAGTAAGCGTAAAGCGCGTGCATATCCCGATCGTTGATCTTGGCGTAGTCCGGATAAGGCATTGCCGGATACAGGCGCTTGCCGTCTGGCAGCACACCCTTACGTACCGCATCAGAGAACTGTTGCTCGGAATAGTTGCCAATCCCGTGATCTTTATCCGGCGTGATATTGGTCGAATAAATCGTGCCGAGGTTCGACTCAATCGCCAGGCCGCCGGAGAACGCCGGTTTGCCCGGTATCGAGTGACAGGCACTGCAGTCGCCCAGACGGGAGATGTATTCCCCCTGCTTTACCAGCGCCGCATCGTCTGCCTGCGCCAGCTGACAAAATCCTGCGCCCAGCAGCAACGTGTTGGCCAGAACCAAACTTTTTAATGTCATCTTCATATCGCTTACGCCTGTACCAGTGGGCCGGGATTTTTCAGATAGTGATCCTTGATCGCCTGAGCCGCCATCAGCGTGATTGCGCCAATGGTATCGGTCGGGTTCGCCTGGAAGTTCTGCGGGAACGCATTACCGCCTGGCACAAAGACGTTATGAACATCCCAGCTCTGCAGGTATTTATTCAGCGCAGAGGTCTTCGGATTATCGCCCATCACCGCGCCGCCGACGTTGTGGGTCGAGACGTATTTGGTCAGGTCAAAGTGCGCATCCATCGGCAGGAAGCTTTCGCTGTAGCTGTCCGGGTTAAGCTCTTTGGTGATATTGCCGACGATCTGCTTCAGGTGCTGCTGCAGCTTAAGCTCGTTGAGTTTCCAGTCGAAGGTCATACGCAGCAGCGGATAGCCATACTCATCTTTGTAGTTCGGATCCAGATCGAGATAGATATCGCGGTAGGACTGGCAGGTGGTGGTGATGCTGATCTTCATCGAATGGCCGTACCACTCTTCCATCCCCTCTTTCCAGCCGGTTCCCCATGCCGGAGTGCCTTTCGGCAAGGCGGTGCTGATTGGCGTACCGGTCGCCTGCGAGCTGTGAATTTTCGCGCCGCCGATAAAGCCCAGAGAAGGACCGTCGAAGTTGCCCGGTGACAGATCGTTAAACATCTGGCCGGTGGCGCCTGCGGTGGCGAACGGGTTGAAGTTTTTGTCCTTGAAGAACAGGGTCGAGCCGCCGTTGCTCAGGAAGGCATAGTTACGACCGATCACCCCTTCTTCGGTGATTGGGTTATAAGGCTGGCCAATGCCGGACAGCAGCATCAGGCGCACGTTGCAGAACTGGAAGCTGCTCAGCACCACGATTTTCGCCGGCTGGAAGCACTCGTTGCCCTGCGCATCGATGTAGATCACGCCCTTGGCGGTTTTCTTATCATCATGCAGCACCACTTTCATCACGTTGGCATGCACTTCGTAGGAGAAGTTATCCATACGCTTCAACGCATCCATCACCGCGGTCTGTGGCGAGGCTTTGGAGTAGTTGAGGCACGGATATTTACTGCAGTAACCGCAGTAGTTGCACGGCGCGATCTGGTTGCCGTACGGGTTGGTCCAGGCACGGGAAACGCAAGCAGAGGGGTTCGGGAACGGGTGATACCCCATTTTTTTGGTCACTTCCGCAAACATGCTGCTGTTCAGCGTATCTTCCAGTGCGGGCAGTGGCTACGGCTCTGAACGTGGCCCTTCGAACGGATCGCCGCCTTCCATAATCTGGCCGCGCAGGTTACCGGTTTTACCGGACTGGCCGCAGATATGTTCAAACTTGGTGTAATACGGCTCGATTTCATCCCAGGTGAACGGGAAGTCCATGATGCGCATATCTTCCTGCAGAATGCCGGGCTTGTAGGCTTCGTCTGCATAGGTTTTCAGCTTGAGATCGGTTGGCGTAGGACGGATCAATACCGCCGTCCAGTGCAGGCCCGATCCGCCGACGCCGGTACCGGGTGCGAACGCGCCCCATTTACGGGTTGGCAGCGCGGTTTCGCTCATGTTGTAGCGTACGGTCACCGCGGCTTCCGCCGGCGTGGCCATCACTTTATTACGGACCGCGTAAGCGTACTCATCCGCCGGTTTTGGATATTTGAACTCTTCGTAGCCGCGATCGCCACCTCGTTCCAGCGCACGGACTTTCAGCCCGGCCATCGCCAGCTCAATACTCATCAGTGAGCCAGCCCAGCCCAGGCCGACGACTACGACGTCGACTTCTTCTTTATTTACAGTTGCCATCTTAAATCCTGTCACTCATCAGAAAACGGAGTCAGCGCGATTAGCGCAATCAGCGTGATTAGCGCACTCAGGCCTGCATACCTAACAGGCTGACCGGGCCCAGCGGATACGGCACGTTGTGCTGCTTCACCCATTCGGTAAAGCTGGCGCGCGCGCCAGGGAAGCCGATGGCGATCCACGCCTTCATCCCCTTGTTT
The DNA here is from genome assembly GCF_004551645.1 of Erwinia sp. QL-Z3. Classification (NCBI taxonomy): domain Bacteria; kingdom Pseudomonadati; phylum Pseudomonadota; class Gammaproteobacteria; order Enterobacterales; family Erwiniaceae; genus Erwinia; species Erwinia sp. QL-Z3. Next base: position 2,720,532 of record NZ_CP037950.1, on the reverse strand, counting down.
CCGCCATAGATAGGATCGGCCAGGTAACCGTGCTTGGTATCGGCCAGCAGCTCGCTAAAGAACTGCGATCCTTTCAGTGCCTCTTCGCCCAGATCGGCGAAGCTGATGGTGTTTTTCTGAACCTGGGTCAGCACGGCGTCTTTGTCCGCATCAGACAGTTCATGGAAGGATTTTTGATGGGTCGTCTGGCACCAGCCCTCGATCAGCTTGATACCGGTTTTGTAAATCTGCTGAGGACGGAACGGGATTTGATACCCCATAGTGGCAGGCGCGTGGGTGTTGAACGGCCCCTGCATATAGATTTCAGATCCCATATCGCCGTGCATTTGCTGATCGATAAAGATCGGCACGTTGGTTTCCAGTGCGCCTGGTGCTTTGCCTTTGCCGCCAGCCGGGATCAGGCGGTCGCAGGCAGCCATGATGAATTGCCATTCATCGGCGCTAAAAAAGATCGGTTTATAATCGACCAGCTCGGGTGCGGCCATTTCCGCAGCCTGGGCTGCAGTAATACCTTTCAGGACCATATCGCCTAGCGGTAATGCCAACAGCGATCCTATTAAAAACTTACGACGGGTAGTTTCTTTTTGAAGGAGCATAACATCACGACTCTCACATGCTAATAAAATGTAATTTGAGTTAATAAGTATGGTTATCGACAGTGCTGAACGTAATGTTATGGATAGGAGAGTTACAAAATGTAAAATTTGAATTCAGTTTATTTATAGTTAAATGTTTATCACGTTGTTAAATTTAAGCATGAAAATGATAAAGGCCTGTTATGGTTAAAAAAACCGCATAACCCCTGTTTTTATGCTGATTAGGGCCAGTTATCCCTTGTGATTATCCGGGAATAATTCAAAAGCGTGACTATACCCCCATTAAATAAATGGAAAAAATTCGTCTGACGGCTTTTTTATTATTTAACCTGAGGAGATCATGATATTAACAAACACAAAACAACTGAGCGCTGAATTCCCGCTTATTCAGGCATTCAGCGGCAACGGGAATAAGCGGAAATCAGTGACGATCGAGGCGCGAATGCAGGGAATAGACATTATTGTGCGGCTCATCAGGCGAATGGTCGTCTGGCGGCGCAAAGCGGGCGTTATAGCGCTGACGAAATGCCAGCATTTCCTGCGCGTCGGGTTCCAGCTCGCGCAGGAATGACATCGCCAGCCTGACGTGTTCATTGCTGAGTTCGGTCGGAAGATAGGCTTTACGCAGCACGCCGCGCCAGAACATCAGGCTTTCGTCGGACTCGTCGACGATAAACACCTGGTAGATCAGCAGCACGCTGGCCCCGTTGGCGATATGGGCTTCATTATCCCGCGCCAGGTACTGCACAAACTCTTCGCCCGCCACGCGTCCCATCGTATTAATCAATGACTCCACGTACACCGGCTCCAGATTCAACCGCTTAGTCAGCGCTTTGCTGGCCCGCCGGGTCTGGGAATTCAGCACACGAAAACCAATTATAAAGACCACAACCAGGGTCACGAGCATCAGCCAAATCATTAACTATCCTGTTCCAGACACGGGCCGCTCAAGGACGGCGATTCTGCGGGGCGTCAGAGTAACAGCAGCCTGTCAGCCTTTGCAACAAAGAGAAAAGGCTGCCCGCAGGCAGCCTCTGAATTAACGCTTCTTCATGCAGCACAGTGGACATAAGCGGCTGCTACCATAACGTTTGTTTGCTGTAAGTAATGCATCTGCTGAGGTATAAAACGTGCCCAAAAACTCTCTTTGTCGTTTCAGGATGCTGAGCTTCAGGCAGCCTGAGCGGTGGACAACTTTGAGAGCATCCTGGCGCGCTTTCTGCTCCAGATAATAGTAATCGCCCATTGTTATCTCTTTGTCATAAATTACCCGACAAACAGACAGTACACCCGGTCGACTGTTAAAAATGTCTTTATATTCGCCTTTCCGGCAAATTCAGAAAGCTCCCCAGGATAAGCCTCAGGCTAGCCCCGCAGCGTGGACGGCGTGCAGCCATACACGCTTTTAAAGCGGTTGCTGAAATGGCTGGAAGAGTTAAACCCGCAGACCAGCGCGATCTCCGTCAGCGGAAGCGAACTTCCGCGCACCAGCTGTTCCGCTTTTGCCATCCGCCGCTGCATCACGTACTGATGCGGTGCCAACTGGGTGGACTGCTTAAACATCCGCGCAAAGTGAAACTCGCTGAGTCCCGCCTGCACCGCCAGTTCGGCCAGCGTTAACGGGCTGGCAAGATGCTCTTCGATAAACGCCATAATGTTGCGTAACACCGCCGGGGCCAGCCCGCCCCGCACCGCGGGCAACTTCCACAGCACCTCGCTGTAATGCTGCAACAGATGGGTCATCAACAGGGTTGAGGCGCTGCTGAGCATCAGATGGTTGGCATTCTGCTGCCAGTCGCTGCTCAGTAAAAAATGGCGATACAGCTGGGTAATGCGCACATCCTCACTGAACACCTTTTCATCCAGCGAAATGCTTGCCGGGCTTTTATCCCAGATTTGCTCGGCCAGATGGCGCAGATGACGATCGGTGCAGTAGAGATGCACGAAGGAGAATTCGGAACGGATATCCCAGACCGATTCGCTGTTTTCGGGCATCAGGCAAAAACGGTCCGGACCGCCGCCGTTCTGCCAGCCGGAACGGGTTTTATGCCAGGTGTTCACTCCACCCTCAACGTACAGGCTCAGCGTGTGGTGATCGCTACGCTGCCGGACGCAGTCAAAGTCATTACGCCATGCCGCCAGTTGAATACCCGAGCCAAGCTGCACGCTGCCCTGCAGGCGCGCGCGATGCTGACGCAGATTTTCAAAAGCCTGATAGGGCTGGGGCATAACGATACCTGAAGGTGGAAGCAAAGCCGTATTTTAAGGAGCTGCCGGACCAGATTCCAGCGCTTATCCCCGCAAGCCGAAAATAACCGCAAGAATATGCAAGTCTGCGCAGGCTGCTGAAAGCGACACGGTCAGGTAACTAACACACTGGCGGCAATTAAACACGGTTTTTGAGGTGTCACGATGAACGGAATTTTATACGCATTGGTGGTGGTGATTTGGGGGACGACATGGATTGCCATTGTGATGCAGCAAGGCGTGGTGTCGGTTACCGTCTCCATTTTCTGGCGCTTTCTGGTGGCGGCGCTGGCGATGGTCATCGTGCTGGGCCTGGCGGGTCGGCTGCGCAAAATCAGCCTGAAGGATCACCTTTACTGCCTGTTACAGGGCTGCTGCGTGTTCGGCTTTAACTTTGTCTGCTTCTACCATGCGGCTTCTTATATCAGCAGCGGGTTGGAGTCGGTGATTTTCTCAATGGCGGTGCTGTATAACGCGGTAAACAGCATGCTGTTCTTCCGCCAGCGTCCGCATCCCAATCTGTTACCGGCCGCCGCGCTGGGCATCATCGGCATTATCGCCCTGTTCTGGCACGACCTGATGGCCACGCAGATGGCGCCGTCTTTGCTGATCGGCATCGGCCTGAGCGCGCTGGGGACCTTCGGCTTCTCGCTGGGCAATATGATCAGCACCCGCCACCAGCGTCGCGGGCTGGAAATCCTCTCGACCAACACCTATGCGATGTTTTACGGTGCGCTGGTAATGGCCGCCATCAGCCTGTTTAACGGCGATCGCTTTATGCCGGACCTGTCGGTGCGCTATCTGGGATCGCTGCTGTATCTGGCGATTTTCGGTTCGGTGATCGCCTTCGGCGCTTACTTCACGCTGGTTGGCCGCATTGGTGCCAGCCAGGCCGCCTACAGCACCCTGCTGTTCCCGCTGGTGGCGCTGACCCTGTCCACGCTGTACGAAGGCTACGTCTGGCATGCGAACGCGGTGATTGGCCTGGTCTTGATCCTGCTGGGGAATCTGGTGATGTTTGCTAAACCCGGTTTCTTCCGCGTTGGCCGCACTACGCCACTGCCGAAGTCTTCCTGAGAGAAAAAGCTCAAGGTGCCTCCTGAGCACCGGGCGTGAAATGCTAGACTGTAAGGCATTCGCTGTCGCGATGCGTCGCGACAGTCTGCCCATAACGCCAGAGGAGGCACCATGAGCAAGCCACTGCAGATAGACTTCGTTTCCGATATTTCCTGTCCCTGGTGCATTATCGGCCTTCAGGGGCTGGAGCAAGCGCTGGCTGAACTCGGCCCCGACGTTCAGGCTAACATCACCTTCCAGCCCTTTGAGTTAAACCCGTCAATGGCGGCTGAAGGTCAGGATCTGGTTGAGCACATCGCCGAGAAATACGGTTCGTCGCCGGAAGAGTCTGCTGAGAATCGTCAGCGCATCCGCGAACGTGCTGAGGCGGTGGGCTTTGAGATGAATAACGCCGGGCCGGGACTGCGCATCTATAACACCTTCGATGCGCACCGCTTGTTGCACTGGGCGGAAGGCTTTGGCCTGCAGCAGCCGCTGAAGCACGCGCTGTTTACCGCCTACTTTACCGATGGCGAAAACCCGTCGAGTCACGTGGTGCTGGTTAACGTCGCCGAAGACGTTGGGCTGGATCCGGTTGAAGCGGCCGAGGTGCTGGCGACCAACCGCTATGCTGACGAGGTTCGCGCGCTGGAGCGTGAATGGGTGGATGCCGGTATTCAGTCCGTGCCGTCCATCGTGTTCGATCGCCAGTATCTGCTCTCCGGTGGACAGCCGCCGGAAGCCTTTAAATCGGCCATTGAGAACATTTTGCAACAGCGGGAAACAGCGGCAAGCTAAGGACGGAACATGACCTTTTTTATCTTTCTTTTTGCCTGCTGTGCAGCAGGCAGTACCGGGATGCTGTTTAAACCTGGCGAGTGGTATAAGTCGTTAAAAAAACCGGGCTTTACCCCGCCAAACTGGGCGTTTCCGGTGGCCTGGTCGATTATTTATCTGCTGCTTGCCTGGGCAGGCTACCGTCTGACCATGCTGCCAGGCAGCGAGACGCTGCTGGCATTGTGGGCGGCACAGATTGCGCTGAACACGCTGTGGACGCCGGTGTTCTTCGGCTCGCACCGCATTCTTGCCGGGATGATAATCCTGACCCTGCTGTGGCTGGTGGTTGCGGCGATGGTGGTGATGGCCCTTCAGCTGGAAGCGCTGACTGGCCTGATCCTGCTGCCTTATCTGGCGTGGCTGTCGATCGCCGCCGCCCTCAACTTCTCAATCCTGTGCAATAACCGCAGATAATGCGCGATGGCTCCTCGCATTAGCGGGGAGCTTCTTCCAGCACCTTGTGGATCACCGCCGACAGCTGGTTGATCTCAAACTTCGCCACGTAGCCATTCGCACCGACCTTACGCACATGATCTTCGTTTGCGCTGCCGGACAGCGACGAGTGGATCACCACCGGAATATCCCGCAGGTTAATGTCGGTTTTGATATTGCGCGTCAGGGTGAAGCCATCCATTTCCGGCATTTCCAGATCGGTCAGCACCATCGAGATTTTATCGCGGATCGGGATCCCTTCTTCCTTCGCCTGCTGCTGGATACTTCTGATGCGGTTCCAGGCTTCCAGACCGGTGTTGTGCATCTCTGCCGGAATGCCCATCGCCTTCAGGCCCTGTTCCAGCATCTGCCGGGCAACCTTCGAATCTTCTGCCACGATCGCCACCGAACCTGGACGGATATCAAACTCTTTCAGCTTGATGTCGCCTTCCTTCACTTCACGCACCGACGGGATCACGTCATGCAGGATCTGCTCGACATCCAGCACCAACGCCATGGTGGTGTTGTTGTCTTTGTCGGTATTCAGACAGGCGATACTGGTGATATTACGGCTGCTGACGCCGGCTTCCGCAGCGTGGACCTGGCTCCAGTCCAGACGCACGATATCCTCAACCGATTCGACGGCAAAGGCCTGGGTGCTGCGGGCATATTCCGTCACCAGGATCAGGTTAAGACCGGTGGTTGGCGTGCAGCCGACGACCGCCGGCAGGTCGATAACCGGAATAAACTGGCCGCGAATGTTGGCCATCCCCAACAGCGGTGACTTCATGCCTGCCGCTTTGGTGATGGTGGTCATCGGGACGATTTCACGCAGCTTAAAAACGTTGATGCCGAACAGTTCAGACTTTTCTTCGTTGAGATCCGAGCCTAAACGAAACACCAGCAGTTCAAATTTATTGGATAAGGCGAGGTTGGCGCGCTCATCGATCTCTTTCTGAAAGTTATCCATTTTAATCCTCTAGTTTTCGTCGCTGCTCTCAACGAGGCGCATACGGGAAGTGTTACCCCTGCACGCCATTGCGCGCTGAAATCACTCTGAGAGGGTTATCGGCAGAAGACGAAAAAAATACAGGGGACTTCTGTCCCCTGTTGCTGATTTTATTCGCACGCTGACTATTGTTTCGCCGCCGCAACCAGCGAATCGCGGGTGATCTCAGCGATGCAACTGGCGCCGGTCAGGGTCATCGCCACACGCATTTCTTTCTCAAACAGGTTGAGCAGGTGGGTCACGCCCGCCTCGCCGTCGGTGGCCAGCGCATAGAGGAACGCGCGGCCAATCAATGCGGTATCGGCGCCCAACGCCAGCATGCGCAGCACATCCAGCCCGCTGCGCACGCCGCCATCGGCCAGAATGGTCAGATCGCCTTTGACCGCATCGGCAATCGCCGGTAACGCCCGCGCCGACGAGAGCACGCCATCCAGCTGGCGACCGCCGTGATTGGAAACGACAATGCCATCGGCACCAAAGCGCACCGCATCGCGCGCATCGTCAGGATCCAGAATGCCTTTGATGATCATCGGCCCCTTCCAGAAGTCACGGATCCACTCCAGATCGCTCCACGAGATCGACGGATCGAAGTTATTCGCCAGCCAGCCGATGTAATCCTGCAGATTGGTCGGCTCGCCGCGATAGGCCGAGATATTGCCCAGATCGTGCGGGCGTCCATGCAAACCCACATCCCAGGCCCACTGCGGATGGGTCACCGACTGCAGATAGCGGCGCATCGCGGCATTGGGACCGCTCATCCCGGAGTGCGCATCACGGTAACGCGCGCCCGGCACCGGCATATCCACGGTAAACACCAGCGTGGTACAGCCCGCGGCCTGAGCGCGCTCCAGCGCATTGCGCATAAATCCCCGGTCGCGCAGCACGTACAGCTGGAACCACATCGGCCGGTTCATCACCGGCGCGACTTCTTCTATCGGACACACGGAGACCGTCGACAGGGTAAACGGGATGCCCTTTTTATCCGCCGCGCGCGCGGCCTGCACTTCCCCGCGCCGGGCGTACATGCCACACAGGCCGACAGGCGCTAACGCCACCGGCATCGACAGCGTTTCGTTAAACAGTGTTGTTGTCAGGTCCAGCGAGGACATGTTGCGCAGAATGCGCTGACGCAGCGCGATATCGGCCAGGTCTTCACAGTTGCGTTGCAGCGTGTGTTCGTCGTAGGCCCCGCCATCCGCATAGTGAAACAGAAACGGCGGGATCTTGGCCTTTGCCGCGGCGCGGTAGTCTTTCGAGGAGGAGATAATCACAGGTGTGCCTCACTTAAGCTGCGGTTTAATGTCGGGAATACGCAGGCTGCGGGCGTGTCGCGCCGCCTGCTCGGTCAGGCCATGTAGAGTCTGGGCAACAAACTCCAGATGGTGAAGGGTGGCGTCGCGGGCAGCATCCGCCTCTCCGGCGACAATCGCCCGGTAGATGGCCTGATGCTGGGCGGAAAGCCGATCAAGGATCGCGGGCTGGGTAAACATCTTCTGGCGGCTTTGCATCACCGAGGATTGCAGCAGATCGAACAGGCCGCGCATCGCCTGCAGCAGCACCAGATTGTGCGAGGCTTCGGCAATCGCCAGGTGAAAGCGCACGTCAGCGTGTGCGGCAAGATCGGGATCGTCACGATCGGAGATGGTTTGCATCGCCTCGAAGCACATTTTCAGCCGCGCCCTATCCTCTTCGGTGGCGCGGCTGGCGGCGTGCCAGGCGGTGCTGGCTTCAATCGCCATGCGCGCTTCCAGCACGTCATAGCGATAGCCCGGGTCCTCGGCCAGCAGTGAGCTGAGCGGCATCACCAGACGCTCTTCGCTCCAGTCCACCGTCTCGGGTTGCAGGAAGGTGCCGCCTCCGCGACGGCTGAATAAGACGCCTTGGCTGGTGAGCGTTTGAATCGCTTCCCGCAGTGAGGATCGCGAGACGCCAAACTGCTGCGCCAGCTGACGTTCGGCAGGCAGACGTGCGCCCGGTTGAAGGTGATTTTGGTGGATAAAGTCCCGCAGACGATCCACCAGCAGTTCGTTGCTCATCGCTGATTGGTCCTACCAAAAAAGGCGTTTGACCGGGCGATTGTTCCTCTTTCGCTAACCTGAATGCAACGATTGCGTAACCTGGTGCGTTCAGGGCCTAAGCGGGATCACAGAATGGATGAATTGGTAGGACCAAAAAATGAAAAACGCCGGGGGATTTCTCCGTCCGGCGTCATTGCGGTGTGGCGGGAATGCTTATTTCAGATCGGCAACCATGCACACGGCACGGGCGGCTTCAGCGCCCTTCTTGATAAAGTGCTCACTGTAGAAACCGGTGAACTCTTCAGCGGGCTGGAAGTTGTGCGGCGTCAGGGAGACGGAGAACACCGGCACGTCGGTGGCCAGCTGCACATCCATCAGGCCAGTCACCACCGCCTGAGCAACAAAGTCATGACGGTAAATGCCGCCATCAACTACCAGTGCGGCGCAAACAATCGCATCAACGTCACCCCGTTTTGCCAGGCGCTGTGCCAGCAACGGCATCTCAAAGGCACCGGGTACGTCCAGCACGGTGATCTGGCAGTCAACGTCACGCGCGGCCATCTCTTTCTTGAACCCAACCAGCGTCTGGTTAACGATGTCGGCGTGCCAGTTGGCTTTAATAAATGCAACCTTCAGCGGGGAAACCATACATTACTCCTGTCAAATGGGCGACGATGACCACCCTAAAGTCAGATAGTTTAAGCCTCACCGCAGCAATGGGAAAGCCTGATTCGAAAACATTTCAAAAATGTTATATGCAAGTGACGGAAAAATAGCACTAAGCCGCCTCGTTGAGGCGGCTGCGGCAATAAAAAACCCAGCGCGGTGGCTGGGTTGTTTGAGCGTCACAAACGAGGTTACTTCGCGGCGGGCTTACAGTCCGAATAGACGTAGCTTTCGCTTTTGTTGCGCAGCACATAGCTGTCTTTCAGCTTAACGAAGGTGACATCTTTCACCCTGGCAGCCAGCGCCGTTTCACCGTCATCGGTCTTTAGCGGCTGCAGCTCCGGGCTGGTGATGCGCTTCTGTCCATCGGTGGAGAAGGTGAAGCTGGTGCCTTCATCGGTCACCGCAGAATTTTTGCTGACCACCGAGACTTTAGGCTGCTGTCCCGGAGACTCCACGCTGTGCGTCAGGCTGCAGGTTAACGATTCGGCAGCGGAAGCCGACAGTGAAACTGCCGACAAAGCGATAATCAAAAGTGCATTTCTTGTGCGCATAGGCCTCCCTTATATGTCTTCCCATAGGGTAGCAGAGGTCAGCCCCGGTTTGGCGCTGGATAATTCCGAGAGCTACGCGCCCGGCATCCCCGCGCCGCTGGCGATAAACCAGATCAGCAGAGTGACACCTGCGATACCCACCGCAGCCGGGAATAAATAACCAATTTTCATGATTTCCTCATTCATCATTAACGCCCGCGACGGGCAGCAGAAACACGCGCGGCGATGATAGCACAGGCTCCGGCCACGGCTGGTGCAAACTTCGCCGCCTTCCCTTCGCCAGATGCCAGAAACGAAAAAGCCCCCAACGCGGACGTTGAGGGCTTCAGGACACTCAGGCTTACAGCGCCATATCGTGCTGGCCAGTGACCACAGATTTATGGTCGGCAGGTTTGGTTACCGCATCTTTATCAACGTTGTTCATGTTGATCACCGGCGGCGTGGTCAGCTGCAGTGCTGCAGCCGTGTCATTCCACACTTTCTGCGTCAGTGCCACGTTGCCATTCAGCTCCTGGCCGTAGCTCGGTACGATGGTGCGGATTTTGCTCTGCCATTCTGGCGAGTTGAACTGCTCAGGGAACAGCTTTTTCATCACGTTGATCGAGATCGGTGCAGCGGTCGATGCGCCTGGTGAAGCACCTAACAGCGCAGCCAGCGTTTTCTGCTGGTCGGTGACAATTTCGGTGCCCAGCTTCAGTACGCCGCCCTTGTCTGCATCTTTCTTGATGATCTGCACGCGCTGACCGGCCTGGATCAGTTTCCAGTCTTCTTTACGGGCGGAAGGATAGTACTCTTTCAGCGCCGCAAAACGGTCGTCATCGCTCAACATCACCTGACCAATCAGGTATTTCACCAGGTCGAAGTTATCCAGACCGACGTCGGTCATTGGGATCACGTTTTTGGTGGTGGTGGTGCTCAGCAGATCGAGGAATGAACCCTGCTTCAGGAACTTGGTGGAGAAGGTGGCGAACGGTCCAAACAGCACCACACGCTTACCGTCAAGGAAACGCGCATCCAGGTGCGGAACGGACATTGGCGGCGCGCCAACAGACGCCTGACCGTAAACCTTCTCACCGTGCAGACGGGTGATGTCCGGGTTTTCAGTCACCAGGAATGAACCGCCCACCGGGAAGCCAGCATAGTTGTCTGCTTCCGGAATACCGGTTTTCTGCAGCAGCTTCAGCGCGCCGCCACCGGCACCGATAAAGACGTATTTCGCATCAACGGCGTGGGTGTTGCCGGTTTTCACATCGGTCACGGTCACGTGCCAGGAGTTATCGGCATTGCGTTTGAAGTCAGTCGCTTCGGTCGAGGTTTCCAGCTTGAAGTTGTCGTTCTTCTTCAGGCTGCCGACCAGCTGACGGGTAATTTCACCGTAGTTGACGTCGGTGCCGACTGGCGTCCAGGTCGCGGCCACTTTCTGCTGTGGATCGCGGCCTTCGATGATCAGCGGTGCCCACTTCTTAATCTGGTTCTGATCGGTAGAGAACTGCATTCCCTGGAACAGCGTGGTTTCCTGCAGCGCCTTGTAGCGTTTGGTCAGGAAGTCGACATTTTTGTCGCCCCAGACAAAGCTCATATGCGGCGTGGAGTTGATAAAGGAGTGCGGATTATTCAGCACGCCGCGCTGCACCTGGGTGGTCCAGAACTGGCGGGAGATCATAAAGGCTTCGTTGATTTCCAGCGCTTTGCTGTAATCAATGGAACCGTCCGGGCGCTCTGGCGTGTAGTTCAGCTCCATGTTGGCGGAGTGACCGGTACCGGCGTTGTTCCAGCCGTTAGAGGACTCGAGCGCAACACCATCCAGTTTTTCAACCATCAGCTGCTTCCAGTCAGGCTGGAGGTCGTGCAGCAAGGTGCCTAAAGAAGCACTCATAATGCCGCCGCCAATCAGCAGGACATCGGTCTTTTCCGTTTCTTCAGCGTGAACGCTGGAGCAGACAAGCAGGGCCAGAAGCGAGACAGCAGGAATAACTTTTTTTGTTTGCGACATATGAGTAACTTAGTTCAACAATTATTAAAAAATTAGGGGAATATTTTAATAATTTTGTTAACAAATCACAGATACCTTTAACTACAAATAAGCTTTCTTTACTTACTTTAATTAAAATTTGTTCAATATCAATGCATTGAACTTATTACGTAAGTTTACAAGATTAATTTGCGTTAATGCGGTAATTATCCTTAATTCGGCTAAGTGAATTATTCATCGATCGCCCTCTCAATATCCGTGAATAGCGTAGGGTTTTAGCCAGATTTGTGGCATTTATCGTCTATTCTTAATACTTCTGGAAAAGAAGGAGTTAAGCATGTCTGATAAAACGCATGAGCATGAAAAAAAGCCAAAAGACAACGAGAAAGGCCAGCATCCTGCCAAGGATAATCCCAATGAACATGGCGAGATCCCACGAACCCGTGATGACAGTGAAGATCACAAGAAAGATCCCTACCAGGATCGGTAAATTACGGCATTAAAGGCAATAAATTTGTCTCGTCTGTGACAGAGTTGGCAATTAACGTCACAGACGGGGTGAACAGAGAGAGGCTGGTTATAATTACAGGACTTCTGCAAACCCATTGGTGACTTATGCTCTGGCTGGAACAAGGCTTGTATTTGAAGGTGAAGGAAATGGAAAACGGTCCTCGCCCTCTTCCGCTGCAAAGTGGATTCAACAGCGAAACGGCTTACCGGGCGTTGGGTTGCTACAATCCGTCCGAAACCTCCGACGCGTATTACATTCTCTCGAATGACCGGGATGAAATCTGGTTTATCTGTAACCGCCATTTACGCACGGTGTGTTTGTCCGGCGAGTCGGTTGATTTCAGGCGTCCGCTGGTGTCGGAACAGCAACTGCTGGGGAAAATGACCGACGCCGATATCAGGATCCAACACAGCTAATCCCGATACGGCGGTTTTTCTTAACGGCACTGCCCGGTTACGCTGTCGATGCCGTTCGGGCACACATCTGAGGAAGGAATCAGCGAAGCCATCCCTGCACCACACCCGGACAGCACCAGGCAGGCTAATATCACGATCACTGTCTTCATAAACTCCCCTCCAGGCAACATGCCTGCACATAAGATAACCCCAGATCCAGCATATCCCTATGCTCTGCGTCAGCTGGATGGTTTCAAAGTTTGTGCAACGCTGTTTTCTGGCGAAAAAACCGGCTCCTTTTAGGACGAATTGGGTCCAAAAGGAGCAAGCCGGGTCAGTTTAGTGTCAGCGAGGTATCCGGGCCTTTTGCCAGCGTCTCGCCTTCCTTCACGGTGAGAGTGATGTTCTTCCCTTCCCCGCTGACATACCTTGCCTGCACGCCATACTGCGCATCAATGCGGATGTTATTCAGCGTGACGTCTTCAACAGGTGATTCCGGCAGGCCACTGAAAATCATCGCATAGCTGGCTTTCGTCGCCATCAGGTCGGAAATATGTATCCCTTTCATTTTTGGTGTGGAGGCGGTGACCGCAGCCGTTTCAATCGGCTGGGTCAGCGTGTGGCCCTGTGCGCCTGCCTGGCCGCTGTAGCTGTTGGTCACCAGCACCGGCGTCACCACATTGGTCATGGTGAGATGACTGGCGATCAGCGGACCGATATTCTCGCCCCGATCTCTGGCTGATTTAATGCGCACGCCATTTTCGGTATTCAGGAAAGTGACGTGATTAATCGTAACCTTGCCGATGCCGTTGGCGGTTTCACTGCCGACAGAAATACCGTGGCCATCCCGCATCACCGAATCCTCGATAGTAATGTCCTTCGAGGCGGCAGCCGTGCCGTTAACCAGCCCGGACTTGATGGCAATATTGTCGTCACCGGTATGAATATCCATATTTGACACGCTGATATTGCGCGAGGAAACGATGTCCATGCCGTCGGTATTTGGCGAGCTGACGGGATTGGTAATCTTGACGTTTTGTACATTAATATCGGCGCTGTTGCGGATAACAATATTCCACATCGGCGAGTTGGTCAGGTGCAGTTGTTCGATCTTACTGTGGGTGACGTTGTTGAATTCGATAAACCACGGACGCGGTGCGCCGTTGGCTAACGGAATGCCAGGGAAGCGATCGGTAAAGGCTTTAGGATTGCCCCCTCTCACCTCTGCGCGGATTTTCAATGCTTGCGGCCACCAGCTTTTTTCACCGTCGCCATCCAGCGTGCCGCCGCCGGTTATCGCCACGTTGTTGACGTTGCTGGCATAAATAAAGGCTTCATTCACTCTGGCGGGATGGCCAATAAAGGCGTTAACAAATTTTCCTTCCTGATTACTGGCTTGCAGCGTGGCGCCTTGATCAATCTGAAGCGTGATATTGCTCTGCAATTGCAGCGGGCCGCTTAACCAGCGTCCTGGCGACAGCTGAACCGTTCCGCCGCCGCGCTGACTGCACTGGTCAATCGCCTGTTGGATGGCAGCGGTATTGAGCTTTTTTCCATCCGCCTTGCCGCCAAAATCTTCCGGCGTACAGTGTTCCGCATAGGTCACCGTCGTCACCCAGTTCGCATCACGGCCGGCTGGTGCTTCACCGACGCGCTTAAGCGCCCCGCTTTGCGGATCGATGGCATAACTGCCGGTAACCGTACTCTTCTCCCCGCTGGCAATCAGCCAGCGACCGTCGGAGGTAATCGCCATACCGCGCGGCTGTTTCTCAACCTGCCAGCTATCAATCAGCGTCAGCGTGCCGTCGGCCTTATTCACCCGATAACCGCTGATGGTGCTGCTGGTCCGCTCGCTAACATACAGAAAACGGCCATCCGGCGTCAGGCGGATATCGGCGGCCCAGATGCGCGGCGTGGGATCGCTGTAGTTTGCCGGGCGCTCTTTGCCATGTTCCAGATGGTGTTTTTCGGCCACCGCATTCGGCGTCTCCGCCACTTTTACCAGCTCGCCACTGGCTTCACGGCGGAACTGGGTGATGATTCCGCCCATCTCGCCGATGTTGTAGAGGTAGCGATTATCCGGCGACAGCACCGAATGGCGCGGGCCATTTTCAGCGGCCGTTTTGACATAGCCGTTGCCAAGGGCCTTCAGCTCGCCGGTAGCGCTTAACTTCAGCTGCAGCACCCGATCGGTGCCGAGATTGCCAACGTAGGCATTTTCCCCACGGGCATCGACAATCACCGAGTGGGCCGCGTGACCGGTCTTAAAGCTGCCGACCGGCGGCGCAATCACCTTGCCGTCACTGGCGAGCCGGTAGACGTGCACCACGTCGCCATCATAGGACGCGCCCAGCAGAAAACGTCCCTGCGGGTCGGTGCTGATATAGGGATAGCTGGCGGCGGCGCTAACAGAACTGGACGGGCTGAGATCGCCGGTTTTGCTGTCGATATGCCAGCTTTCCAGCTGCAGCGGTTTACTGCGGATGGCCGCATAGAGCTGGGTACGATCGGCACTCAGCGCCATCGGCATCACTTTGCCGGCGGTTTTGGTGCGTCCCAGCAGGTTAAGCGCACCGGTTTGCTCATTCAGCGCGTAGCGTGCGATGGTGCCATCATCGGCTTCCGAAACGTAGACAAAGGTTTGCGCCATCACTGGCGCGCTGGCGGCGATCGACGCTAACAGCGCCGCTGCACGTATTATTTTCTGCATGCTTATTCCTTAGCGTACCAGTGACGGTCGTTTGGCGTCATAGCGCCAGTTGTCGATCAAAAACTGCATTCCCAACGCATCGTTGCGATTCTTGTCAGGCAGCGCGTTATACAACGCATGCGCCTGCTCAACGCGTTCCATATCCAACTCGATGCCCAGTCCGGGGCCTGGCGGTAATTCCAGGAAGCCATCGCGGATCTGCGGCGGCTGACGCGTCAGCTGCTGGCCATCCTGCCAAATCCAGTGGGTATCAAAGGCGGTCTGACGATCGCCCGGTGCCGCTGCGCCAAGGTGTGCTACCATCGCCAGCGAGATATCAAAGTGATTATTGGAGTGGCAGCCGGTGGTCAGTCCCCATTCGTTGCACAGCTGCGCCACCACGTTGGCGTTGCGCATCGTCCAGAAGTGCGGGTCGGCGAGCGGAATGTCGATGGCATTCAGTTGCAGCGCATGATGCAGCTGTCGCCAGTCGTTGGCGATCATATTGGTGGCGACCGGCACCCCGGTGGCGCGACGGAATTCGGCCAGCGTTTCCCGACCGGAATAGCCCTGCTCCGCGCCGCACGGATCTTCCAGATAGGGCACCTTACCGGCCAGCTGTTTCCCAAAGCGAATCGCTTCCTCCAGCGACCAGCTGGCGTTGGGATCGACGGTCACCCGCGCCTCGGGGAAACGCGACAGCAGCGCTTCAACGGTTTCGACTTCCACTTCGCCCGCCTGCACGCCGCCTTTCAGCTTGAAGTCGCGAAAGCCGTACTGCTCAACCGCCGCTTCGGCCAGTCGCACCACGGCGGTGCTGTCCATCGCCGCTTCATGCCGCAGGCGGAACCAGCCATCCTGCTCATTATCGCCCGAGCGATAGTGCATATTGGTCAGCTTGCGGTCGGCGATATAGAACAGATAGCCCAGCACCGGAATACGATCGCGCTGTTTGCCACTGGCCAGCAGATCCGCCACCGGCAGGTTAAACAGCTTGCCTTGCAGATCCAGCAACGCCGCTTCGATAGCGGCGGCGGCGTTATAAAACTTCTCCGGATTCATCTGCGGAATATGAATGTCGTTGGTATGCGAGGTTTGCTGCTGACGCGCGTCGCTGCTGAACAGCTGGCTTAGCGTCGCGTTCAGCCGCAGCAGCGAACTGCCCTCAATCAGCGGGCGAAACTGCGCCAGCAACTGCAGGGTTGAGGCATGACAGGGCGTTTCGCCAACGCCGGTGTGTCCGGCAGAATCGGTGAGGATCACGATAATGCGGGTAAAAACGCAGTTATGGGCACCGCCAATATTCAGCAACATGCTGTCGTAACCGGCAACCGGCACGATGCGCATCGATTTAATGACTGGACTGTCTGACATGGTTTGTCTCCGTATGACCAAATGCCGGGGGAACAGGTTTGCGACGCAGCAGCAGCCACAGGCCGGTCACGACGGAGACGCTGGTCAGCGCGTAGAGCCCGCCGGTGGTGCTGCCGGTATGCATTTCGAGGTAGCCGAACACCGTTGGCGCAAAGAATCCGCCAAGGTTGCCAATGGAGTTGATCAGCGCAATGCCGGGGGCAGCTATCGATGACGGCAATTCGCTTTGCGGCATCGGCCAGAAGAAGGCGGCGCTGACCTTGGAGCCAATACAGGCAACAATCATCGCCACAAAACCAAACCATGGCGTGCCCAGCGTGGCCATAAAGGTGCCGCAGGCGGCGATCAGCATGGCGATACCCAGCCCTTTATCGAGCATATGGCGATAGCGGTCGGTGGCTTTGCCCAGCAGAAACAGCGCCACAATGGCGAACAGCCACGGAACGGCGGTCAGCAGTCCGGTTTCAAAACTGTTGAAGCCCTGAATGCGTTGAATAATTTGCGGTAGCCAGAACACCAGCGTGTAGCCGGTCATGGTCATGGTGAAGAAGATCAGGCAGTACGTTAACAGGCTGCGGTCGGTAATTAATCCCCAGCGGCCCTGGGTTACCGCATGCTCTTCACGAGCGGCATCTTCCAGCGCCAGCTGCTGCGCCAGCGCCTGTTTCTCCGCGCTGCTCAGCCATTTCGCCCCGTCCGGTTTCGACACCAGCACCATGACCGCCAGCAAACCGATGACTATCGACGCGCCACCTTCCAGAAACATCACCCATTTCCAGCCTGCGATGCCGCCAAAATCGTGCATCATCAGGATGGCACCGGTCAGCGGACCGGAAAACAGAAAGGCGCTGGCGGTCGCGCTGAGCACCATCGCCGTCGCGCGTCCTCGCCAGGCATTCGGCACCCATTGACGAAAATAGAACAGCACGCCCGGGAAGAAGCCCGCCTCGGCGACGCCGAGCAGGAAGCGCAGCAGATAGAAATGCAGCGGCGTGCTGACGAAGCCGGTCAGCACCACCACCAGACCCCAGGTGATCATGATGCGCGTCAGCCACACCCGTGCGCCGACTTTTTTCAGCATCATATTGCTTGGCACTTCAAACAGCGCATAGCCGATAAAGAACAGCCCAGCGCCTAAGCCAAACGCGGCGGCGCTGATGCCGGCATCGGTTTGCAATTCGGCCTTAACAAAGCCAATGTTGGCGCGGTCAATCTGGTTAACGATAAGCATCACGGCCAGCATCGGGATGATGCGGCGGAAGAACTTGCCGATGGCAGACGCGATATGCGCGTCGTGATCGGCTGATAATACAGCGTGTTGTTGGGTCATGCGTCACCTGTAGGGTTAAGAGCACCGCTATAGGTATACCCAGCAGAGTTGACCCGCGCCTATGTGACATTGCCCGATAACAGTTAGGCAAATGCCCTGCACTTGTTACAAATCATGCTGTTATGTTAATTATTGTCGGAGACTTTAGTCCCGGTTTGTGCGCTGGCTCACTGGGGGAATACCGGCAACGTCCAGGCTAAAACGGCTAAACAATCGTGAGCGATATGAGATCGAATACCTTGAACCTGTGTCTGGCTTGTCATCAGAGTTCATTACGGAGTATCTAACAAAAAAACGTGCTTAAACCAAACTCGGAAAGGCCTTACAACATCTTCAGTAATGGTTGATTCCTGGCCCTTAATCTTAGGGGTGTAATGACGGGACCTACTGTCACGGAGTCCTCGCCATGTTTACACTTGCCGTGCTCGACAGTGATGCCTTTTGCTGCAAAGGCATCGCTGATTATTTTGAGGCCAGGGATATCCGCACATTCTGCTGCCCGGACATGACTGAGCTTGAATTTACCCTCGAAATTCACTCAGTTCAGGTGGTGATCGCCGAACTGGCCACCAGCAAGGATACCTTCTTCCGCTGCGTAAAATTCCTGACGCAGCTTAACCTGCGCTGGCCACATATCCGGCTGATTATATTCACCCAAATCGCTGACCCGGTGCTGATAAAGTACGTTCTGCAACATGTTCCGCACTGCAATATGGTGATGAAAAATGACAGCGTCCAGCAGTTGGCTGCATGCATATTTGCCGGTGCCAGCGGGCATCCTTTTAACAGCTCTTCACAAGCGATGGTATGGAAATATAATCAGGACGAGCACAAAACGCTGACGCCATTAGAGTTCAGGCTGCTTGAACTGATGGCCCGCGGAAAAACCAACAAGCTAATAGCGCCGATTGTTTCGCGCAGCAATAAAACCATCAGCAGCCACAAACAAAACATCATGAAGAAGCTCGGCTGCCGCAACGTTGTTGAACTGCACAACAAACTATTCAAACTCGATATGTTGCAGAGAATAAAATAGACAAGGTCGGGTGTGCGCGTGGCGTTGAGAAGGGATAAGAACCTTAACGAAGGCATATCCCCCGGTTAAGGGGTGATATGAATAATTTTTCGGGTGGTGATCATGGCTGAGTCGAACGGGCCGGTATGTCGAACAATCTTGACCATGACGCTTGCGCCCAGCCAAAGCTGATAGAGGCTTTCTGCCACGGTGCGAGGCGGCTCGTCGATGGCAAGCGATCCCTCGGCGACACCTGTTTCTAACGCTTCCGACAGGCGTGAGATGATGCCAGACGTGCCCGCCTCCAATGCTAAGCGCATGCTGTCCGACAGGTCGGCAACTTCAGCCCCCAGCTTCACCGCCAGGCATTTACCCTGACAATCAGAAAATGACTGCGACGCCTGCCACTGCTGGAAGTAGTTCATCAGTCGCTGCGCCATCGTCAGACCCGGCTGGCCCAGCGTTCTGTCGATATCCGCCAGATAGTCATCAAAATAGTGGCTCAACATATCCACGCCAAACGCTTCCTTCGAACCAAAGTAATGGTAGAAAGAGCCTTTTGGCACACCGGCATCTTTGAGTATTTCATTCAATCCGACGGCAGAGAATCCTTTACCGGCCATAATGCGCTGGCCGGTAGCAAGGATGTGATCGCGGATTTCATGATTATGGAGTGAAGTTGTCGTATTCATCGGCATAATTTATCAGGGGCTAGACCAGTCGTCTATAGACAGGTTAGCGCTGTTAGCGCCTCGCAGGCTTACTCTTTGTTTACCGGGATAAACTCTCCGCCGCTTTTTCAATCACTGCCGCAATTTTTTCCGGCTGTGAGGCATAAATGGCGTGGTTGCCCTTCAGTTCCGTCACGGTGCTGTGAGCACGTTTCGCCATGAAGCGCTCTAATTCGGGATTAATCGCCCTGTCCTGGGTGGCAACAACCGCCCAGCTTGGCTTGGTTTTCCAGGCAGGAACGCCAGCGGCAGCCGTAAATGCGGCGACGGCAGGCATCACCTGGGAACGCGCCAATAAATCCGTCTCTTTAACGGGTAAATCTGCCGCAAAGTCAGCGTGGAAGTTTTCCGGTTTGATATAGAGGAAGTGATCCGCTGTTTCGGTAATTGACTGGGCGGCTGCCGGCATTTGTTTTGCCAGACTCAGCAAGGATTCGCCTTGCTCAGGCTGAAACGCAGCGATATAGACCAGCCCCGCGACAGAAGCCTCATTTCCCGCGTCACTGATGATCATCCCGCCGTAGCTATGGCCCACCAGCAACGATTTTCCCTGCTGTAGTGCCAGAACGCGCCGGGTGGCCGCAACATCATCCGCCAGTGAGGTTTGCGGCTCCTGAACTATCGACACCTTATAGCCCGCTTTATCCAGAATGCGCGCCACCGGGTTCCAGCCCGATCCATCAACAAAAGCCCCGTGAACCAAAACAATGTTTTTTACCGGCTCAGCCACAGACGACTGCGCATAGACAAACAAAGCCAGACTTAATGCCAGCGTGGTCAAAGATTTTTTAAACATGATGATTTTCCTTCAATGGTGACGTTGAGCCAGACGCTCTGATACAACGTCTGATAGCCCGATAAGTTGATGGACCGTGCTGGATAATCCTTTGCCTTGGGGCGCTTAGCCTGCGCCCCTCCGGCGTGATTACCCTTTATGCACCCAATTGCTTAATCAGCTGGGCTGCAGTTGCGGCCGAAGATCCTGGGTTTTGCCCGGTGATCAGCAGGCCATCGCTCACCACATATGAACCCCAGTCTTCCCCTTTGGAATAGATCCCGCCTTTGGCGATCAGCTCGTCTTCAACCAGGAAAGGCACAATCTGGGTCAGCCCTACCCCTTCTTCTTCGCTGTTGGTAAATCCGGTGACCTTGCGGCCCTCGACCAGTGGTTTTCCCGCTGCCGTTTTAACGTGACGCAGCACGCCTGGCGCATGACATACCAGCGCAACGTGCTTGTTCGCCGCGAGGAAAGATTCGATCAGGCTGATGGAGTGTTTATCTTCAGCCAGGTCCCACAGCGGACCGTGTCCACCTGGATAGAAAACGGCGTCGTAATCTGCGGATGACACGCTGTCGAGACGGACCGTTTCAGCCAGTTGGGCCACAGCCGCGGCGTCAGCTTCAAAGCGGTGGGTCTGGTCAGTCTGGAAATCCGGTTCATTACTTTTCGGGTCTAACGGTGGGTTGCCGCCTTTCGGTGAAGCCAGCGTGACTTCGGCGCCGGCATCCTTAAACGCATAGTAAGGCGCGGCCAGCTCTTCCAGCCAGAAGCCGGTTTTACGTCCGGTATCACCCAGTTTGTCGTGTGAGGTTAAGACCATAAGAATTTTCATCGTTACTCTCCTGCAAGTTAGGTTGGTCGACTGAATTAGACCAGTCGTCTTGTAATGGGGTAAATGTCGACCGCATATCGGTGCGATGGCGTTAAACTAACAACAATTAGACCAGTCGTCTATAGGTTTTTTCAAAAAGGTTTCGAAGGGGTGTGACTGGCGCTTTTTGGAAGGGGCTGCGAGAGCTCTTGGGAAGGTGCAGTAAGAGCCTCTGGCAAAGAGGAAGCATCCGTTAAAAGCCATATCGCCGTTTTCAGGAAAATCAAAACCCTTTCGAAAGCGGCGTTGTTTATACCGGGCCCTACTCCGAAGAATGCACGTCCTCAGAGAGGATAAATTCAGGCTCACAGGTCACCGGGAAATTTACGGACCTGGCAATAAAGCATACTTTATGGATTTCATGGTGAATAGCCGTTGCAGCATCAATATTTGTACCGGCTACCACAGTAATTTTGGGTTTGAGGATTGCTGATATGAAGCGGCCTGCGCCACTCTTTAAAATCTCACCCGTTGCTTGTGGTGAGTCCTCGTATTCCAGCACGGTGATGCCAGCATCCGACGCCAGATGCAAATACCACAGCATATGACAGGCAGAAAGAGACGATATCAGCAGATCTTCCGGATTCATTTTACCGGGGTCGCCACCCAGTAGCGGATCGTTAGAGCAATGGATGATTTCCTTCCCAGCGGCTGAAATGTCCCATGTGCGGGCATAAGAACGGTAACCCGATGTCCCGGTCCCCAGATTTCCCGTCCAGGACAGGTGTGACGAATAGGTGTGTTGCATAAATTTCACGCTCCGGCATTGAATGTGGCATAATGGTATACCATTTAATGGCCAGGTAAAGAAGGTTTTATGAGTACGGTGATCCTTTCAACTGCGGACATGCTTGCCCGTGAACTTAAAATTTTAATTAACACCGGCGCGTTGCGGGATGGCGATCGCCTTGTTGAAAGAGACCTCGCCAGCCAGTTTTCTGTCAGCCGCATCCCGCTGAGAGAAGCGATCCAGAAACTTGAGCGGGAAGGTTTGGTAGACGTTTACCGAAACCGGGGAGCCGTTGTCAGAACCCTTACTGCCAGCGACGTTGACGAAATTTACCCACTTCGGGCATTGCTGGAAGGCGATGCAATCTTCCAGAGCGTGCAAAACATGGATGCCGAAACCCTTACGCGCGCAGAGCTTGTGCACAAGCTTCTGGGTAGCGCGACGGAATCAACGTTGCAGGGACAGTACAATCGGGAATTTCATGAACTGCTTTATCGGCGCTGTAAAAATCAACGCCTGCTGAAGATGATTACTGAACTACGCGAGCAGGTAGAGAGATATGAGCACTTACAGCATCGATTGCTGTCGGAAACGGCTAAGTTTCAGGATGAACATGCGCTTATTTTAAAGGCCTGTCTGGAAGACGATCCCGCTGCTGCGCGCGACCGTACCGTTGAACATATACTTTCAGCCGGACAGGTTCTGAAAAGCTATATTGCCAATCGGTAATCGAAAGAGGCTTCTGTCAGTTAAAAAATTATCGCAACAGAGCCTACGCGATTTTTAACGTCTGGTTTGCTTATTTTATGATAGGTTTAATTTCCCCGACATCTTCTTGGCAGACATTAGCGTGAGCATTTCAGCAATACATGAATGGCGTGAAAATGACTATCTCGTTAGCACGGACAAAGAGAAGCTGGATGTATCGGCCGTGCATCAGTATTTGACGCGGTCAACGTGGGCTAAAGGCATTACTCCCGACATCGTCTCTGCTTCAATTGATAACAGCCTCAACTTTGGTATGTATCACCATCAATCGCAGATTGGTTTTGCGCGTCTGATTACGGACTACGCCACCTTCGCTTATCTGTGCGATGTCTACGTTCTGGACGAATATCAAGGGGATGGGCTGGGAAGATGGCTGATGGAATGCATTCATAACCATCCCGTTTTTGAGCAGCTTCGCAGGATTGTGTTATTCACAACCACGGCGCCATGGCTTTATGAGAAGTTAGGCTATGCACCCGTCAATAAAGAAAATTATGCGTGGACCATCACCCGTCCTGATATTTACCTTGATGGAAAAAAACAGCAGTCATAAAGCCGCTGCGATGCGCCAGCACTTAATTCGGATGATAATGTGAAGGTGCCTGCCCGGTAACGCGGCGGAACATCGTTGCGAAGGATGAGCCATTGTCATAACCCAGTAACAATGCCACTTCCTTGACCGACTTTCCGGTTATCAATAATGCCAACGCGCTGACCACACAGGCTCGCTGACGCCATGCAGAAAATGACATGCCGAGCTGCTGCAGAAAATGGCGGCGAAAGGTGCTGGCGCTCATAAACAGCGCGCTGGCCCAGCGCTCGGCCGGATCGTGGATGGCTGGCGCGAGTAAAAAAGCCTGACAAAGCGCCAATAGTGCAGGCTGCTGCGGCAGGGGAATATCAAACTCGCGTACCGGCATTGCCGCCAGTTCCAGCAACATCAACCTAATCACCGCCCTGTCGCGTTCGCTGTCATACAGCGGCGGCAAATCCACCGCTTCCAGCAATAACTGCCGCAACAGTGGCGATACGCCGATCGCTTCGCAGCGGCTGTTTTTATTTAACGCGGCCGCGCAGGCAGGTTCGATATAGATACTGCGCGTGCTGACGCCGACAAACTTGACGGCATGTAGCGTTTCAGGCGGGATCCACACCGCATGCTGCGGCGGCACCACCCATTCCCCGTAAAGAGTGGATACGTGCATCAACCCGGTTGCGCCATACAACAGCTGCGCGCGGCGATGCTGATGGTGCGGCAGGATAAATCCCTGCG
Organism: Erwinia sp. QL-Z3; assembly: GCF_004551645.1. Lineage (NCBI taxonomy): Bacteria > Pseudomonadati > Pseudomonadota > Gammaproteobacteria > Enterobacterales > Erwiniaceae > Erwinia > Erwinia sp. QL-Z3. The sequence goes on along the minus strand of NZ_CP037950.1, from coordinate 2,696,677 downwards.
CATAGTCATTGCCGAGCGACACCACGTCACGATCCAGATGATCGTAATCGTCAATTTTTCCGTTGCGCACATCTGCCCCCTTCTGACCGATTTGCAAGGGTAATCGAGCGCTGCGCAAATGGGAAGTGACTCGCCAGCACGGTAAGCTGCTGCATTATTTACCATCAGGACATTCCCTTGAACGATATTGTTATTATCGCACTGGCCGGTTTTACCACCGGCATCACTACCGTGCTGTTTGGCTTTGGCGGTGGCTTTGTGGTGGTGCCGTTTGTCTACCAGTTGTTGCTGCGCCAGCCTGATGTTGCGGGTAATGCGTTGCATATCGCCGTGGCCACCTCGACGGCGGTGATGATTTTTAACGCGGGCTGGGTCAGCTATCGCAACTGGCGCGCGGGTAAGCTTTCATCACAAATTCTTTTTCCGCTGTTAGGGTTTATCGCCATCGGGGCGGTAGCCGGTTCATGGCTGGCAGGAACGATCGGCGAGGCGCTGATTCGCGCCTTGTTTATTGCCTATATGGTGGTGGCGATTGCTGATTGCCTGCTGCGCAAAGGATTCATTGGCGGCAGCGCCCCCCGACGTTTAGCGCCTGTAACCGTAACGGTCGGCGGCGTGCTGATTGGGATGATTGCCGCATTATTGGGCCTGGGCGGCAGCGTGATGACGGTGCCGTTGTTGCGCCGTCACGGCCACACGATGCGCGATTGCATCAGTGCCGCCAACCCGCTTTCACTGCCGGTGGCGCTTTGCGGTGCAACGACCTACGCGATAAGCGGCTGGCATCACATGCCGGCAAGCGGATATCTTGGCTTCATCAACCTGAAAATATTAGCTGTTTTGGTTTTAACCGGTTGGGCGGGTAGTGTATTTAGCCGCAGCAACATCCCCGCGGTACCGGATATCTGGCATGCGCGCGTTTATGTGCTGCTACTGTGCGTGGTCCTGCTGGCGATGCTGATCTAAAGTACGCCTGATGCAACATTCAGATCATCGTCCGCAAACTTAAAACAGAAGGGCATTACTGATGAATGTCACCATCGAGGATATTACCCCGGACTACAGCGGTTTCCTGGAGTTGAAAGCGGAAAGTATCGCCGCTGGATTTAACATGCTGCGCAGGCTGGAAGATAACTGGCTTACCGGGCAAAACCGCTTCGATAAACCCGGTGAAAAACTATCAGGCTTTTATGCAGACGGATTACTGGTTGCCGTATGTGGCTTAAACCAGGATCCCTATATGTCTTCAGTTCGGGTCGGACGCCTCCGTCACCTTTATGTGGGATTTGAATGGAGAAGAAAGCAGGTGGGCATCACTCTTATCAAGGCAATCCTCAAGGATTCTGGCCGTTGGTTTGATTATATCAATACTAATGCCCCCCAATCAGCATTCAGTTTCTATAAAAGTGCAGGTTTTACTCCATTAGTCGGTGTCGATAACGTTACCCACCGTTTGTATCTTAAAGATGCACAGCATTAAACTTCGGCGCGACATCTACAGGTTCGAAAGACGAAATCAGTTTAATACCCTCAAGACAACTTGCTGTATGCATCTATATCGCTATGCTAAAAATTCAGGTAATGACCCGACTCCCCCGTTCAGGACGACGTTATGACAGCTCAGGATCAGATACAAAAAAGTATTCAACAAGCCAATCAGAAAGAACGTCACCAGTGGCGGCACGCCCGCTGGCTTATAAGAGGGATGCAAATCGCCATCTTCCTGTATTTGCTATATCCGATTGTGGTGTGGGTACACCGTGCTAAATTCAGCCCTCAACTCACGGTGATAAAAGGATTTTAAAATGAGTTTAATTGATGAGCTAAACGCGAAATATCCGGATGCTCAAGCATGGTCGTTCGGAGACGATCCTGAGATGGCAAACGAGCTTGCAAGCTTAATTGTTAAAGGGGTCAAAACCGCATCATGCGGCTCGCTTGCCTCATTCCAGGCAGACGAACCCTCACCAAAAATAGGCAGTTATAATATTGTCCTGGACGGACAAGGTACGCCGGTATGTGTTATCCGAGTAGTTTCGCTTCGACGGGTACGTTTCTCTGAAGTGACTGAAGAGTTTGCCAGGAAAGAGGGGGAAGGAGATTTAAGCCTCGAATACTGGAGAAGAGAGCATAAGGCTTTTTTCACAAGGGCTGGCTTTTTCTCTGACGATATGGAGCTTGTGGCAGAAGAGTTTGAGGTGAGTGAAATTCTGTAATCACGAAAACCTTGCCGTCACGCATCTTTACCACAACATCAAACAACCACACGCTGCCTGCCGCTCGCTTCCTTAAAGGAAATGGTGAAAGCATGTTAGTGCTCAACCTCATTGATTAAATCACTCTTGATGGTTGGGATATGGTAATGCGAGCCCCTCAATACCTGACGACAGGAGACAAGATGCTATCTATCGAGCAGGCCAAAAACATGGCCGCAAAGCTAAAAGCCTCACTTGAGCTGCGCGATCAAAAGATTTCTTATGCCACCGCACTCGAAACAGTTTCACACCAGTTGGGCTATCGCGACTGGAACACCGCTGTTGCAACGCTGCCCTCCCAGACGGCAGAACCCCTGCATATCACTCCCTCAGAGATTCAATTCAGTAAACCCATCCCTATTCTGCGCAGCTTTGATGAGCGAAAAGCCCGTGAGTTCTATCTGGATTTCCTGTCGTTCAGCGTCGAATTTGAACACCGGTTCGAGCCGAACTTACCCCTGTATATGGGCATTGTCCGCGAGGGTTTGCAGCTACACCTTTCTGAACATCATGGTGACGCCAGCCCCGGCGCAACGATATTTATCCCGATGCAGAATATTGCGTCGTTCAGAGATGAACTACACGGCAAACAATATGGGTACGGCCACCCGGAAATAGTGCAGCAAGATTGGGGCGATGTGATGGAAGTCTATGACCCGTTTGGCAACCGGCTGCGCTTCTGTCAAAGCTGATTCGTAGTGAGTAAATGTGGGGATCGCCACCTGCGCTTTCCCCTTATTAAACCAGGCATGAACTTAGCCCTGCCCGCTTTAGCTACAGGCGTTGTTGAACGACTCAATCAGGCTAAGGGGATATCTTCAATTCGGGTATAAATTGCCAGCCCGTGTTTCCGTGCTATTTCGATATCCATATCGGCACCTTTTGAAACGCCTGCAATACGGTACAGGGCATCACACTTGGTGATAAGCCGGTGCGCGACCGGATAGATCATCGCCTCACCTATTTCATCGTCGATAGATTCTGAACCTGCGGCTTTCGCCAGCGGTAACGCCAGCCATTCGCCGATGACCGGAATGTGTCCTCGCTGATAAACCTCCAGCGCGGCCTTTTCCAGACGGGCAAGATTAGCGTCAATCAGCGCTTGTTTTCCTTCGGTTCCGCTACGGTAGGGACCTGCGATAATAATCAGCTGCTTATTCATCGTAACCTCGTAAAATGACTTTTAATGCCACGTGATAAAGTAACATGATGGTTTTACCATCAACGATAAGGCCATTTTCGACTGCGGCAAGCGCGTCTTTCAGGGGCATTTCCAGCACTTCAATGTCTTCCCCTTCAGCCTCTATTCCACCGCCCGCGCTGGTCTTGTCACCTGCATCATATTCAGCAATGTAGAAGTAGAGTTTTTCGGTAACCGACCCCGGACTCATATAGGCTTCGAACACTTTCTGTACCGTAGAAATTTTGAAACCCGTTTCTTCTTCGGCTTCCGCTTTTATGCGTCTTTCAGGGTCCATGTTATCCAGCAGACCGGCCGCTGCTTCAATCAGATAACCCTCGTGACCATTCATAAATACCGGAAAACGAAACTGACGAGTCAGGATTACCGTTTCCCGCTCACGGTTATAGAGCAGTACGGTGGCGCCATTGCCCCGATCGTAGACCTCACGCGTTTGTTGCTGCCAGTCACCGTTTCGCCGTTGAATATCAAAGGTGTATTTCTTTAAAGAATACCAATCATCGGAAAGAATTTTTTCGTTGACGATCCGTACTTCTGCACGTTTTGGTTGCATACTCCCTCCTCCATACGTAGGATTATCATCATAAGCAGCACTTTCGTGCAAATTCAAGAATTATCGTGCAAACCAGGAATAATGACATGCTCACCAGCCAACGGAAACAACGCATCCTTGAACAGCTTCTGAAGGAAGGACAGGTACTCTCGAAGGATCTGAGTGTTCGCTTTGAGGTCTCAGAAGACACCGTTCGGCGTGATTTACGCGAGCTTGCCGCGGAAGGCCGTTTGCAGCGTGTGCACGGAGGTGCGCTGCCTTCTTCTTCAGCCACCGCCACGTTTTCCGAGCGTAAGTCATTAAAAACTGATGCTAAAAGGAAGGTTGCGCAAAAAGGGGCAGAACTGATCTCTTCAGGCCAGGTGGTGATTATTGATGGCGGCACCACCACCTCAGAACTCATTGCCTGTATCCCTGATGACCTGCGCATCACCGTGGTCACGCACAGCCCGAGCATTGCCCTGGGACTCATTGAGCACCCTTCAATTGAGGTGATTTTGATTGGCGGACGGCTGTTCAAACACTCAGTTGTGACCGTTGGTGCAGCAACAATTGAAGGCATTGGCAAAATTCAGGCCGATATTTTCTTTATGGGTGTCACCGGCGTCCATGCCGAGGCGGGATTAACCACCGGTGATTACGAAGAAGCGTGCATCAAACGTGCATTTTCCGGCAGAGCGGCAGAAACGGTCGTGCTGGTCTCTCCTGAAAAGATCAACGCCGCGTCACCCTTTGTTATTGGTGACCTCGGGTTGATCGACACGATCGTGGTGGATAGCGCAGCCGATGAGAATTGGGTTCGCAGCATTGAAGAAAAAGGCGTCACGGTGATGAAAGCGTAATTGCAACGACCTTGCAGGGTGGTCCGGCAATGAACGGCCTGGATTAGTTTTAGCGCAGAACAATTCGCGCTAACTAACGCCATTATTCCCCGCCAGCCTGGTTGTATGGCGATCGTCATTGCTCTTCAGACAGCATCCGCCCCTGACTGAAACTCCACTCCTCGGCGCTGTTAAACTGAATCATTACCATCACATCATCCGGCTGAATATTCAGGTCACCGTGCAGCCTGTCGCACAATACGCGGCTCAGGTTTTGCTTTTGTGCAAATGAACGCGGCTTGCCCGCAAGGATATGGAACTGAATAAAATTATCGCTACGTCCGCCACTTTTATAATCGCGGTCATACACGCGGAGTCTGGCAGGCACTTCTTCGAAAACCTGAAAGCGATCGCTGGGCGGCACGGCAAACTCCTGCTCAAGACTCTGTTGCAGGATGTCGGAGATTTGCATTATCTGCGCGTGGCTGTATCCCTGGCGCAATATGATTCGCGTAAAAGGCATCTCTGTTATTCCTCTTCCAGACAGGTCAGTGCAGAAACTGCGGCTGGCCAGCCAGCGTAAAATGCCAGGTGCGTGAAGGCTTCGACGATCTGTTCACGCGTCAGGCCATTTTGTTGCGCGAAATCGATATGCCAGGGTAACTGTTGCACGCGGCCCAGCGCTGTCAGCGCACCCAGCGTAAGCAGGCTGCGTTCGCGCGGCGTCAGCGCTTCACGTTTCCAGATATCATTGAAAAGGATCTCCTGACTCAGTTCGGCCAGCTTCGGCGCCAGCTTTGCCAGGGTTTCCCGATTAAGGGATTTCGCCATCATCTTTCTCCTTATTGACAGTGAAGCGAGTCTGACGAAATACTTTCATCCTGAAAATCAAATTAAACGCGATCATAAGTCCCGTTTATCAGGATGATTATGGAAAAGTTAACTCTGACCCTGGATCTCGATGCCCTGCGCAGCTTTGTGACCGGCATTGAGTGCGGCAGTTTTGCGCTGGCGGCAACCCGGCTTTGTCGTTCCACCTCCGCAGTCAGCGCGCAACTGAAGAAACTGGAACATCAATGCGGTGCCGAACTGGTGGTTAAGAACGGACGCCATCTGATGCTAACCCCTAACGGAGAAATCTTAATGGGTTATGCCCGTCGGCTGCTGGCGCTGAATGATGAGGCGCAGCGTGCAGTGAAAGGCGAGCTGTTACAGGGGGAAATCCGCATTGGGTTGCAGGAAGACTTTGGTGAGTCGCTGATGCCCGGAATCCTCGGCGAGTTTACACGCCACCATCCGGGAATGCGGATTATTGCCCGCGTGGACCGCAACCAGGCGCTGCTTAATGCGCTTGATAATAACGCTCTGGATATGGCGCTGTTATGGCAGCCGGAGAACGCACAGCGTGAGGGCAAACTGATTAGCCACTTCCCGCTTGAGTGGATACAGCATGCAGAATTTGACGTCAGCACGCTGCTGGAGCATGGCGAACCCTTGCCGCTGGTGATGTTTGATAGCCCGTGCCTGATGCGCACACCTGCCCTCGCCTGCCTGGACCGGGCTGGCATTCCCTGGCGGGTGGTATTTGTCAGCCACAGCCTGAGCGGTATCTGGGCGGCGGTTCAGGCAGGACTGGGGATTACCGTGCGAACGCGCGTGGGGATGCCGGATAGTCTGCGCGTGACGGGCAGCATTTTGCCTTCGCCGGGGAACCTGGGGATTACGCTACAACAGGGACAACGGAATGAAGCGAATGCTGACGCGCGGACGGTACTGGGACACCTGATGGAGCAGGCTCTGCTCAGCGTGAAGTAAAGATTACTTTTATCCCTGACCTTCATCACGGCGGATTGTTTGCCATAATTCCATGCGGCTCAGACTTACAGACCGCCATGACCGAGCTAAACTCGTTTGGTATCAGCCCGATGATGAATTAACGAAACAAGGGATCCGGCACGATGACGGTAAAAACAATTCTGCTTACAGGTGCCAGCGGCCGTATTGGGCGCACCTATTTTAATAAGATGCGCGAGACCTATAACTTTATTCTTACTGACCGGAACGTACCGGACTATGAGATTGAATCACCTCACCGGTTTATTGCCGCGGATCTGTCGACGCCGGGTGCGGCTGCAAAACTGCTGTCCGCTGAGCCACCTGATGCGATCGTGCACCTGGCCGGGATTCCAGACGCCGATGCGGAATTCGAACAGCTCTTGCCGGCCAACATCCTCTCCATCACCTGGCTGCTGGAAGCGGCGGCAGCCACCACATGTCGTCGCTTTGTTTTTGCCAGCAGTGCCCAGACCATTGAAGGATATCCGGTTGACGTGCAAATCTCTCCGGGTATGGCCGTCGCGCCGGCCAATCTGTATGGCGTCACCAAATGCTACGGCGAGGCGCTCTGTTCTTTTTATGCCACTCAACATGGCCTGTCATCTGTCGCGCTCAGGATCGGCGCCTTTGAAACCCGACATGCGGATGCGCTCAACAATGCCCGCGACTACAGCGCCTGGCTCAGCCCGGAAGATGCCGTGAAGCTCATCACCTGCGCGATTGAAGCCAGGGATATAACCTTCTTTATCGGCTACGGCATTTCGGATAACCGCTTTAAGCGATTCGATCTGTCCGAGACCCGCAAGGTGCTGGGTTACCAGCCGGTCGATGATGCCTTCCGTGAGTTTTATCCCGGGCCGGAGCTTTTCCGCTAACCGGATCACGCCCGTAGCCTGATAAAGGTTTCATTAAAGGTTGTGGGCCGATTGGCCGATATACGCAGTCACAACCTTCTTTACCTGAACGCGTCATCGATAATTCCCGCTCAATTCTGCAGGCAAAATGGCATCGTAGAAACCGCTGTCAGACAGGCCCGCGTCAGCAAACACCGGATCCAACCATCATGAACACTGTGATCAAACCTACCCTCTCCGCCGTTTGGTCCATGGACGCCCAAGGCTTATGCATCGCCAGTCAGGAAAGCCCCGCAGGCCTGATGCCTGCGCTGAAAGGCGTCACGCTTTGTGCCTGGCTAAGGCTGGCACAGGTTGATGATGATGCGAAGATCGCGCTGCAACTGGCTGCGGCGTTGGAATGTGTGACGCCTTTTAGCCTCGAAGTGCCTATCCAGTGCCTGGACGGAACGACGCGGCGGGTGATTGTCTCCGGCCTGCCGGATCGCCAACCCGGTGTGCCTCGCCTGCGTTACAGCGGCTTTATTCTGGATATCACCGCACAGCGTAAAGCGCTGGAAGACGCGCTGCGCACCGCGGCGGAATACCGTCTGTTGATTGAAAACAGTACGGATTTGATCGCCCACTGCGACGCGGACGGCAGGTACGTTTCGATTTCGCCCTCTTACAGCAAAATGATCGGCTGGTCAGCCGATGAGATGACCGGCCAGCGGGTGGTGGATTTCCTGCATCCCGACGACCGCGCATCCGCCACAGAAGTATTGGAACACCTCTTCAGCGGCGGCGAATTGCCGGACGTGGTCGAGGTGCGCAAGCTACATCGCGACGGCCATTACATGACGCTGGGCACCAAGGCTTGCAGCGTCAGCGATCCTTCCTCAGGCAAAAACATCGGCGCCGTGCTGATTTCGCGCGACATTACGCGTGATAAGGAAAGGATGCGGAAACTCGAAAAGCTGGCGACTCACGATACGTTGACCGGATTGCCCAATCGGGCCTGGATCAACGAACAGGTTAGCTGCATGCTCTCGCAGGGCGAAGATCGGGCCTGGACAACGGTGCTGTTTATCGATTTGAATGGGTTCAAGGCGGTCAATGACTCGATGGGGCACGCGACGGGAGATGTCCTGCTGCAGCGGGTCAGCGAGCGGCTACAACACTGTATGCGACCGGGCGACTCGGTAGCACGTATGGGCGGAGACGAATTTGTGGTGGCCGCCAAATGCAGCAATCGCGAGGTGGCGTCGACCATTGCCCAACGCCTGATCGACAGTTTGATAGAGCCCTTTTCTATCAATGGCATCAAGGTACAGGTCGGGGCGGCAATAGGCATCAGCCTCGCACAGTTTGGCACCGCATCGGCCAGGGTGTTATTTGATAATGCCGATAAAGCCATGTACCAGGCGAAAGCCCGGGGTGACGGGTCATATCAGTTTTTTGAGCCACCCGCAGAATAAAAAAAGCCGCCTTCGTGAACTGGACCCCGTTAAATAGTGAGATCCACGTCAGGAAGGCGGCAGATTTAACTGAAATAGCAACGATCAGTGCGGGCGTCGGTCGGGTTTGTTAACACTCTCCTGGACATACAAGGTGCCATCGCTGTGCAAGGTGCCGATACGGCCCGCCTCCAACAGCATTGCTTCTAACACCTCTTCCAGTGCATCTGTACCATGACGCGTTCGCAACAGAACAATTTGCTGACATATGGTTTCTTTACACGTGCCTCCGCGCAAGGCGGATGTGAGCATCAGTGAGGCCCACCTTTTGACTTCCGGGTCTGTGAGCATAAGACCTCCTTCACCCATTAGTGGGTAGCTAAAGTATAGCTCAGCTGGGCCTTAAGGATGGACGACGAACAGGGATTTACAGTGCGGGCAAAGTAGCGTTTGTTCACGGTTCACTTTGGCGAATGACTGTTGTGATGATTTACCGCAAACCGGGCATTTTGTTTGAGAGGTCCCTTTGGTCATTCTGCCCATAAGCTGATTTAAGAAGGACATTATCGTCGACCTTTTTGGTGAATGGGCCTAATCATACCACCGCTGATTATTTTTTATTCTGTTCGTTCTCGCATTCTGCATGAAAGCCATAACGAGAAAAGGCCGCCGGATGGCGACCTCTATAAATACTGCTCCCCATCCGGCGCTTATCTCCGGCACTCGCATTGGCTTAGCTCTTGAAGGGGGCGAAACAGATTATCCCGCAATCCTTAAGATGATTCTTAGCACTTCTTGCTCTGGTTACTATTAGCCTGCTTAGCAATTAATTATTGCCCTGCCCAGCCTAAAGCTGACTAAACTTTGATCAAGGCTGTCTATCTGATGAGATCACTGTATGGTAGTCGCCTCATTGCCCTATTCATGAACATGCTGGGTACTCCTACTATCCGGCAAGTGAGAAGAAGCCCACCTTCGAGTGGGCTTTTTTTCGTCCTGATAAAGGGTAAACGGCGCAGATAATCCCCCCGCTCGGGGCAGTCATCGCCTTAGTGGTGCAGCATTTCGTCAACCACCTGCTCGTCCGTCATCTGGAACGGATAGTAGGTCGGCCAGCTGTCCATTTCGGCCAACAGGGCCTGTTGGGAAGTATTGCCGGTAAAAATATGGAAGTGGGACGATTTACGCGGACCGATAATATGGTCGCTGAACTGCACGAACTTTGGTGCCTTGCTGCTGGCATCAGAGCAGGTGAACAGATAGCGGACACCCTTCTTACCAGAGACATAGTTCAGGATTTTGTAGCCAGCATAGTCATACTTACAGCTACTGACCTGCTCGCCAACGTGGAACTCCATGGTGCCATTCTCGATGCCAATGCTCTCAATATTGGTGGCATAACCTTTGCGGTAATAGGCTTTAATATCGTCGAAGGTTTTACTTTTATCCTTCTGCGCTTTTTTTTTGAATACCGGATCCAGTTCGCCTTTCAACAGCAGCGGATAAACGGATTGCCAGACGCCATCCCAATCCTCAAGCTTGCGGTCCTTAACGTTTTTGTCGTCAAACACCCCATCAGCCGCCTTTTGCTCGATCTCCGTCAACGGCGTACCGTGCGAATGATGACCATGCGACAGCGCCTGTCCGCTAACCAGAAGACTACCCAGAGCTAACGCAAATTTTCCAAAGTGACCCGCCAAAATTGAATCCTCAAAAAGTAACAGAGGATTTAATGTTATGATATAACATATCAAAACTCAACAAGATGTGTTGAAAATGCACCGGGCGGTGTGAAGCGGGGTTAATGCAGACGGATTCAGGACGAAAAAAAACCGCGCTGATGGCGTGGCCCCCGAAATCGGGTATGGCGCACGCCATTCTGGCGGTTTATCAGAGAATTCAGATGTCTTCTCGTGGATCTACGGGCTCATCATCATCTTCAACGGGATTTTCTACATCGTCCGTGCCTAATGGCAATCCGGCTTCATCTTCATCTTCCTCCTCAGGGAACTCTGCATCATCTGGGAGTGGTTCAAGGTCATCGGGACGTTCAGACATACTCACCTCCGTTAGCCCATATGGGTGTATTAACTATAGGAGGTGCTTTTACGCAATAGGTGCCTGACATCACACATCAGGGCGAAAGAAAAAATAAGCTCAGGCCGGTGATGTTGGCACATCACGGCCAGGATTGAAGCCGCTTCAGGCGGCCCTACTTCGGCTGGGGCAAGATCTCCAGTGAATCACCCCCTGCTGCAGCCAGCGCCTCCTGATCGAGTTCGGCATCAGCCTGTTCGATAAGACGCGTCACTTCCAGCAGGTTACGGAATTCGTTCAGCAAAATATCCGCATCGGATCTCAACACATCATCTTGCGAATCAAGTACCGAATTGATGGCTTTGTTAACGCTCTCGACCATTCGGGTCATACCGCCGTTTTTACCCACCGTCAGCGTCAATGCACCGATCAGTAAGGACTGCGCTTCCACCTGTGCGGTTAACTGCTTGGATTCCGCATCCATTTTTGAAATTTTAGCGAGCATGCTAAAGATAACGTTTTTCATTGAAGGTTCCCCCTGGAAACGAAGGATATCTTACCTCTGTAGAAACTTTACTCAAGATGGGCGAGAAGATTTAATACCGCGAATAAAGCAAGCAGCGGGTGAGCGCCCGCTTCAATCGATAACAGGTGCGGTATTGTGAGTCGGTTAGCGGCGCAACAGCGCATGGCGGAATGACAAAATATGCACTTCAGCGGCCTCGGCGGCAGCCTGCCCGTTCCGGGCGGCCAGCGCGCTGATAATCGCCCGATGTTCCTCAATCACTTCCTGCATATGCCCCTCTTTAGACAACGAGCTGGCCCAGAAGCGCTGCGATTGCGCATGCAGCACGCTAAGAATGTCCATCAACATCTTATTGCCAGAAATTCTGGCCAACAGCTGGTGAAACTGGTTATCCAGCAGCATCATCTCGTCACGATCGCGGCGCTCGCTGGCCGCTTCAATCTGCTGATTAATGGCGTCGAGTTCTGACAGTTCCTGAGCCGAAATACGCGAACTCGCCAGCCGCATACACAGCATTTCATTCGCCAGCCGGACGTCAATCAGTTCTAACGCGTCATCCACCGACAGCGGTGAAACCATCACCCCTTTGCGCGGAATAATCTGCAACAGCCCTTCGTTGGCCAAACGGTGGATGGCCTGATTCACCGGCGTCCTGCCCATCGCAAGGTCGCTCATCACCTGCGCGGTATTCAGATATTCCCCTGGCTTGTAACCCAGGGTGACCAATGCCTGCCTGAAACGGCTATACGCCTGTTCGTTTAACGATAGCCCTGACTGTTCGCTCACCGGTCGTTCCTCCGTTTCTGTGACATCAGTCTTCATATCCAGCGCCTGCTGAGAAGATTTTTAGACATTCTACACAAAACATGGCACGGAAATCGCTTATTTGATAAATGAAGTTATAGTGAAATTTCACTGTGTTTTCTATTCAATCAGCAAAAGAGGTGTTTCCCGATGCAACTTACCTTCACACTGCCATCAGCTCATGGTGTTGATAATAATACAAAAAACCACCCCCAAAGCCTGACGATCGACATCAACAAGTTGGTGATCGCCGGATGGGCAGGACGCGATCCTGACGCTATCGCGCACCATATTAGTGAACTGGAAGCCCTGGGCGTGCCCCGTCCGAGTGCAGTTCCCCTCTTCTATCGGGTTGCCGCTAACCAGCTGACACAAAGTCATTCGGTAGAAGTGATTGGCGCCGCCAGCTCTGGCGAAGCCGAAGTGTTTATCTTCACCCATCAGGGCGAGGTGTTTGTCTCACTGGCCTCCGATCACACCGATCGTGAGCTGGAATCGCACAGTGTGGCGCTCTCCAAACAACTGTGTGTGAAGCCCGTGGCGACGCAGGCCTGGAGAATGACCGAGGTCGCCGGGCACTGGGACCAGCTGATCCTGCGTGCATGGATAAAAGAAGACGGCGAATTCCGCCTGTATCAGGAAGGCACGCTCGCCAGCCTGCGCAAACCTGATGACCTGCTAAGCCGCTATCTGCCTGATGGTGAGGTGCCGGCTGAAGGACTGGGGATGACCTGCGGCACCGTCGCGGCAATAGGTGGCATTCGTCCTGCAACGGAATTCCGTATGGAACTGGTTGATGAGCAGTTGGGCCGCCGCATTTGCCACGACTATCACAGCCTTGAATTACCGGTTATCGCCTGAGCCTGACCCCGATCGTCATCCTTTGAAACTGGGAGTATCGCCATGAATTCTTACCCCTCTTTAAGCCTGCAACAGGCCATCGAACAACTGGAGCTTGGTACGGTGACCTCCGTGCAGCTGACCGAACAGGCACTGGCGGCGATCGCTGCTCGCGAAGGTGAAGGCTCGCGGGCCTTTACCCAAGTGTATGCGCAGTGGGCACGCGAGCAGGCTGAAGCCTCGGCTCAGCGCCGGGCGGCCGGCAATGCGCTTTCGCCGCTGGATGGCGTGCCGGTGTCGATCAAAGACCTGTTTGACCTGCAGGGTGAAGCCACCACCGGCGGCTCGACCGTGCTGGCGGATGCGCCCGTCGCCGAATCCCATGCGGCGATTGTCGACAAGCTGTTGCAAGCCGGTGCGGTGATCGTCGGTAAAACCAATATGACTGAATTTGCCTATTCCGGTCTCGGAATTAATCCGCACTACGGCACGCCGGCAAATCCCTGGGATCGCGCTGCACGCCGTATTCCTGGCGGATCGTCCTCCGGTGCCGCCGTGTCGATCAGCGATGGCATGTCTCTCGGGGCAATCGGCAGCGATACCGGCGGATCGGTGCGTATTCCGGCGGCGTTCTGCGGTCTGACCGGCTACAAACCCACCGCACGCCGAATTTCACTGGCCGGCGTATTGCCGCTTTCGGCGTCACTCGACTCTGTCGGCACCCTGGCTCACGACGTCTTAAGCTGCGTCGCACTCGATGCGGTGATAGCCGACCGGCCGTTATCGCTGACGGTAAAAAATCTTGCCGACGCCCATTTTGCAGTGCCCCAGACGGGGGTGCTGGAGGGCCTGGATACCCAGGTGGCCGCCGCGTTTGAGCGCGCGGTGCTGGCGATTAAGCAGGCGGGCGCACAGGTATCTGCCATTCCGCTGACGGAAATCGCCGAGCTTTCCGCCATTAATGCCAGCGGGGGGTTTACCGCGCTGGAGTCCTGGGAATGGCACCAGCCGCTGATCGCGCAACGGGCTGACGGTTATGACCCGCGCGTGGTATCGCGTATTCGTCGCGGTGAAGTCCTGGGTGAAGCCGATCGCCAGCGCCTGGTGGAACAGCGCGCCGACTGGCAAACGCGCGTCAGCCACATCGTTCAGCAATATGACGCGCTGTTAATGCCCACCGTGCCGTTTATTGCCCCGCGCATTGCCGATCTTGAAGCCGATGAGGACGCCTATTTCCGCGTCAACGGCGCGGCACTGCGCAATCCGTCGGTGATCAACTTCCTTGATGGCTGCGCCGTCTCTTTGCCTTGTTCGGCAAAGGGTCAGGCACCGGTCGGCTTAATGGTCGCGGCGTTACCCATGCAGGACGACGCGCTGATGAGCTGGGCGCTGGCGATTGAGACCGTGCTTAAAGCACACCAATAACAGACAGATAACCGCAAACACCTCTTCTCACCATGACACTGAAAACGGCAGGACTAATGATGACTTCTCCAAAAAATCAGGGCATGCTTTTTGTCGCCACCGACGTCGCCGCACAGGATGAAGCGGATTTTAACCACTGGTACGATCGCGAACACGTTGAAGAACGCGTAAGAATTGAAGGTTTTCGCTCTGGTACGCGCTATCAGTCGCTGCAAGGCGGACGCAAATATCTTGGCCTGTATAAAACCGACTCGCTGGAAAGCTTCACTTCCCCGGCGTATCACGCGGCCTTCACGCAACAAACGGCCTGGTCGCAGGCCTGTCTGCAAAAAATGCAGTCACCGATGCGCCGGGTGTGCACCATCAGCGCCCAGGTTGGCCTGGGCTCTGGCAGCCATCTCGCCATTTTGACCCTGGCCGCGGGCATCGCGGAAAGCAACATTGCCCAACTGGGTGAAACGCTGTTCGCGCAGCCTGGCTTCATTCATTCCAGCCTGTTAACGCCGGACGCGACGCTCAGCACACCGCTGCCGAAAGAATCCCCTGACAACCGGCAGCTTCTGCCGATGATGCTGATTGAATCCAGCAGCGCTGAAGCCTCGCAAAGGCTGGCGTCCCAGGCCTGTGATGCGCTGGCACTTCGCCACAATGACGTCATGCATTACGCGCTCGGCTGGCAGTTGACCGCGCAGGAGGTGAAATCATGAGTGTGTCATCTACTGATACCCTGCGGCCAAAAACTGCCAGCGCTGAACAGACGCCGCCCAAAACCGGTCGTCTGGCGGCGGCCAGTTCAATCGGTACCGCGCTGGAATGGTATGACTTTACCGTCTACAACATCATGGCCGCGCTGATTTTCAACCACGTCTTTTTCCCGTCGTTTGACCCGCTGGTGGGCACCATTCTGGCCTTCTCAACCTATGCGGTCGGCTATGTCTCGCGCCCGGTTGGCGGCATGATCTTCGGTCATTTGGGCGATGTGCTGGGGCGTAAGTTCGTGCTGGTGACCACGCTGGTGATCATGGGCGTCACCACCGCGCTGATGGGCCTGCTGCCGGGCTACGCTAGTTGGGGGATCTGGAGTCCGCTGCTGCTGGTCAGCCTGCGCTTTATTCAGGGCATCGCACTGGGCGGCGAATGGGCGGGTGCGGTGTTGCTGTCGATGGAGCATGGCAAACCGGAACAGCGTGGCCGCAACGCGTCATTCGCTCAGGTTGGACCGTCCTGTGGCACGCTGATTGGCACCGGATTGATCACGCTGGTGACGGTGTTCCTGTCGCCAGAAGACTTCCAGCAATGGGGTTGGCGTATTCCGTTCGTACTCAGCCTGCTGCTGGTGATTTTTGGTTTATGGCTGCGCCGTGGCGTTGGTGAAACGCCCGCTTTCCTGGCGTTAGAAAAAGCGAAAAATACCACCCACACGCCGGTCAAAGAGGTGTTTACTCACCATCTGCGTCCGCTGCTGGTGGCGGGCGGCGCCCGCATCGGCTCAGATGTGCTGTATGCGCTGGTGGTGGTGTTTACGCTGACCTACGTCACGACCGTGCTGCACCTGCCGCGTCCGGTGGCGCTGATGGCGACCATGCTCGGGGCGCTGGGCAACGCCATCACCGTACCGATGTTTGGCGCGCTGTCCGATCGGTGGGGACGTCGCCCGGTGTACATCATGGGCGCGGTGCTGGCGATCGTCTGGTCCTTCGTGTTCTTTATGCTGCTCGATAGCGCCCATCCGGTATTGATCTGCCTGGCGGTTATCGGTGGCCTGCAGGTTCACGCCATCATGTATGGCCCGCAGGCGGCGTTTGTTACCGAGCAATTCCCGACCCGCGTGCGCTACGCAGGCTCTTCGTTAGCCTATACGCTGTCGGGAATTGTTGGCGGCGGCTTCGCGCCGCTGATCATTACCACGCTGTTTACCGAGTTCAGCACTACGTTAGCGGTATCCTGTTATGTCTCGGTGGCGCTGATTGTCACCTTACTGGCGGTGTTGGCGGCGAAAGAAACCGCCAGGAAACCGCTGTAACCCCAGGCTTTCCCCCCTTATGAAACAAAACCTGCGCCAGCCCTGAACCGGCGCAGGTTCCCCTCCGCCTGTTTTTATACATAAAACCGCGATTTATTTTTCCCTCCGCGAAACTTTCCGCAGCGTGACAGCGAACTGTTTATTAACGCACTTCCTGTAACCCTGTTGGAGCCCGACATGAACCGTACAAAAAAACTTCTCTGTTCTGTGACCGCCGCTGCTGTTATGAGCCTCGCGATGCCTGCCCTCAACGCTTACGCCGCACTGCCGGTCGGCGCGCAGGCCCCGGACTTTAAACTTCAGGGCGCACTGGCGGGCAAGCCGCTGACCTTCTCGCTGCAGCAGGCGCTGGCAAAAGGCCCGGTCGTGCTTTACTTCTTCCCGGTGGCCTTCAGCAAGGGTTGTACCATTGAAGCTCATGACTTTGCCGAAGCGACCGATGGCTTTAAAAAGCTCGGTGCCAGCGTGGTTGGCGTGACCGCCGGCAATACCGAGCAGATTGGCGAATTCTCTAAACTGGAATGCCGCGATAAATTCACCGTAGCCGCCGACCCAGGCGCGAAAGTGGCCAGCGAATACCAGACCACCATGCAGATCAAAGGCAAAACCGTCTCTGACCGTACCTCATATGTCATCGCGCCAGACGGCAAGATCCTGCTGAGCTTCACCGACCGCAACCCGGATACCCATATTCAGAAAGCCATGGACGCGGTGAAACAATATTCTGCTTCGCATTCCTGATCTGAGTTTGCCGGTCACCCTTTAGCCTGCTGAGGCCCGTTATGTTAACTGCTATTTTGTCCGCCTTTTTAGGCGGCATTATCCTCAACTTTATGCCGTGCGTGTTTCCGGTGATCTTCCTGAAGGCGCTGGGTTTGCTGCGTCATCAGGGGAGTTCGTCGGCAGCACGCGCCGAGGGACTGGCCTTCCTGGCGGGCGTGGTCGTCACCATGATGGCGCTGGCGGGCATCCTGCTGGCGGCGCGGGCCACCGGTGATGCGGTGGGCTGGGGTTTTCAACTCCAGTCGCCGCTGGTCATTGCCATCCTGGCGCTGATTATTTTGGGTGCGGCGCTGAATCTTCTTGGCGTCTTTGAAGTCGGGCTTTCGTTGCAGCGCGCGGGCGAAATCGAAGTCGGTCGCAGCGCGTTAGTGCGTTCGGCACTGACCGGTGCGCTGTCGATCGTCGTTGCCACGCCATGCTCCGCGCCGTTTATGGCCAGTGCGATTGGCTATGCGCTGGTGCAGCCGCCGGCCGTCTCGCTGGCGATATTTTTCTCGCTGGCGTTGGGGTTCGCCGCACCCTTTACGCTGGTGTCACTGTTCCCGCAGCTGGCAAAACGCCTGCCTCGCCCTGGCGCGTGGATGGATGTGCTTAAACACGGCCTCGCCTTCCCGATGTTCGGTGCTTACGCCTGGCTGGTGTGGGTGCTGGCGCAACAGGCCGGTACCGGCGCACTGGCGACGATCCTCGCCTGCTCGGTGCTGCTCGGTTTTGCCGGCTGGCTTTACGGCATCGCGCAGAAACGACGTTTTCGTGAAAAATCGCACAAGCTGCTGTATGCCGTTACCGCCGCATTGCTGGTGGCTGTGATAGCGCCGGTGACCGGCATTATCCAGCCTGGCGCCCCGCTGCCTGATGGACAAACCGCCGCAGCCGTTACCCAGGTGAAATGGTCGCCACAAACCGTTGCCGAGACGCGCGGGCACGGTAAAACGATCATGGTGGACTTCACCGCATCCTGGTGTATTACTTGTCAGGTAAACCAGCGCACCACGCTCTCCACCACGGCGGTGAAAGAGGCGTTGCTGCGCACCGGCACGGTATATATGGTTGCCGACTCGACGAAATTTAATCCTGACATTGATGATGCGATGAACGAATTCGGCCAGGGCGGTCTGCCGCTGTACGTGGTGTATCCGGCTGATGGCAGTGCACCGAAGGTGTTACCGCAGGTATTGACCCCGTCGATCGTGGTGAATGCCCTTAACCAGGCGAGCGGCAAAAAAGCGTGATCAAAGCAGGACGTGAAAGAAAGGCGGTGGATGGCTAAATCCGGTACGCAACGTGATGAATGGCCAGATTTGATGGCGCAAGCTCAGGCTGGAAAACAGCAGGCCTACACTCGCCTGCTGACCGAGCTGGTGCCGGTGATCCGCACCCTGGTGCATAAGCACGTTGACGATGCGGTGCTGGTTGAAGACGTGATTCAGGATGTTCTGTTGGCCATTCACCGCGTCCGCCATACCTACGATCCCGCCTGCCCCTTTTTGCCGTGGCTGATGGCCATTACCCAGGCGCGTTCGGTGGATGCGCTTCGCCGACGCGGCCGTCAGCGTCATTGGGAAGTGGAGGAAGAAGACGCCACCACCTACCCGGCGACCTCTTTTGTCGAGCCTGAGCGGCCGGAAGCGCGAGAAGAGCTGAGCCTGTATCTAAATCAACTCTCATCCCGACAGCGGCAAATCGTTGAGCATGTCCATCTGCGTGAGATGACCCTGGCGGAAGCCGCCACGCAGAATAATTTGACGGTTCCGGCCGTAAAGTCACTTTTGCATCGCGCGTTGACCAATCTTCGCCGTTTTGGAGCAAAGCATGACCGATCATAATGCCTTAATTGAAAAACTCAGCCGCAGCGCGGCGCCGGTTAAAAGGACGCCACCCACCGGCTGGCGCGTGGTCGCTGCGATAGTGATGGCCCTGCCCTGCGGCGCAGCGGCCAGTTTGCTGGTGCACCGCAGCCTGACCGACTGGTCTCAACCTGGAATGGGCTGGGCGATTTTTCAGCTGGTGCTGGCGTTTATCGCCGGAACCCTGGCAATCCGTAATGCCTTTCTGATAAGCATTGCCGGTCGCCGACCGTTAAGCTGGAAATGGTTTGTGCCGCTGGCGCTGTTGTGGCTCGGCAGTATTCTGTTCAATCTGCGCAGCGTTTCCCCGATTCATGGTCAGGGTGAAGGCACCAATTGCTACCTGTTTATGCTGGTGGTCAGCGTGCCGATGGCGGCGATTATGATTGGCTATCTGCGTCAGACCCGGGCGATTTATCCGGTAAAAAGTCTGGCTGCGGCCGGCGCCGGTACGGCGTGCATGGCCTTAGTGATGCTGACACTGTGCCATCCAATTCATCTGGTTATGCCGGATTTGATCCTGCATCTGCTGGCCGTCGCGACCATCGTACTGACCACGATTGTTGTCGGTCGCAGGCTGGTCGTTCTGTAAGAAAATCCGCGACCGCAACACTTCGAAATGGTTCAACACATTCTTTTGCATTGCCAATCAAAATGATTATACTTCTCATTCGTTTTTTGGTGCGTTCAGGAATTTTCTTGCTCTGCATTGTGCGAAGTAAAAATAATAAAATCATTTTGAGGGTAGATAATGTCCTTTGCTCCTTGCTCTTCCCAGGGAACTCGCGCCAGCGGATCCAGATTCACCCCCGTTTCCACGCCGTCTTTGTCACTGCTTGCCGTGCTGATTGCCTCTGCGTTGCCGGTTTCGGCCGCAGAAACGGTGCAGAAAGAACAAAACCTGGTGGTCAATGCCGCCACGGATGACAGCAGCAACACCGCAGACACCGACTACAACGTCCCCGTCACCCGCGCTGCCACGAAACTGGCCCTGACCGCCCGTGATACGCCGCAGTCGATCAGCGTGATCACCAAACAGCGTATGGAAGATCAGAAGCTGGAAACGCTGAACGATGTGCTGAAAAACACCACCGGCATCTCTGAATTTAACTCCGGCGCGAACCGCAGCAATTTCTATTCGCGCGGATTTATGATCGATAACTATCAGGTTGATGGCGTTCCGGTGCTGGTCGATCCGCGCTGGAATATCGGTGATACCCTCTCTGATACCGCGATTTACGATCGGGTCGAAGTGGTTCGCGGCGCAACCGGTCTGATGACCGGTGCCGGCAGCCCGGCGGCCTCGGTCAACATGGTGCACAAGCATGCGGACAGCAAAGAATTTGTCGGCAACGTCTCGGCCAGCTACGGCAGCTGGGACAATCAACGCTATGTCGCCGATTTATCTGCGCCGCTGACCGAGTCAGGTAACGTGCGCGGCCGCATTGTGGCCGGCTACCAGGACGGTGACAGCTGGCTGGATCGCTATCACAGCCAGAAGAAATTCCTCTACGGCATAGTGGATGCGGATCTGACCGACTCCACCACCCTTTCCGTCGGTTATGACTATCAGGAAAACCATATCTCGGGCAACACCTGGGGCGGTTTGCCAACTTACTATCTGGATGGCAGCAGAACCCATTACGATCGCAGCACCAATACCGCGCCAGACTGGGCGTATAACGACAGCGACTCGAAAAAGGTCTTCGCCAGCCTGAAGCAGAGCTTCAATAACGGTTGGGAATTTAACCTGAGCGGCAGCCACACCGAAGCGACGATGGACAGTAAAGCGCTGTATATCGACGGCTACTTTGATAAAAATACCGGTATCGGCGTTGGTCCTTATGCGGGTTACGACCTGTTAGGCGGCACCGGTTATAACAGCGCCAAACGGAAAGAAAATGCGCTTGATGCCTATGTCAGCGGACCTTACGAGCTGCTGGGTCGTCAACATGAGCTGATGGCCGGCGTGAGTTATATCCGCCAGAACGATCGTTATTTCAGCGCCTTCACCAACCTGACGTCAGCCGATGTCGGCGACTTCAATAACTGGGGCAATTATCCGGAACCGGACTGGGACGATCAGGCCCTGTCGGAAGACAACACCATTCATCAGAAGTCAGCCTATATGGCAACACGCATTTCGCTGGCCGATCCGCTGCACCTGATCCTCGGCGCGCGCTACACCAAATACAGCGCAGACACGCTGACCGAGAATACCGAGAAGAACAACATCACGCCGTATGCCGGCCTGGTGTATGACATCAACGATACCTGGTCTGCTTACGCCAGCTATACCTCGATCTTTAAGCCGCAGACCTACCGCAACGCCAGTGGCGCTTACCTTGCGCCGGTGACCGGGAAAAGCTACGAGACCGGGATTAAAGGCGACTGGATGAACAGCCGCGTAACGGCGTCGCTGGCGGTCTTCCGTATCGAGCAGGATCACCTTGGCACCACGGATTACGCGATTATCCCAGGCACCAGCGATTACGCTTACTACGAGCAGGATGGCACGGTCAGTAAAGGCGTTGAGTTCGAAATTAACGGTGCGGTGACCGACAATCTGCAAATGACCTTCGGAGCTACCCGTTATGTGGCGAAAGACGGCGAGGATCAGGCACTGAATCCGACCCAACCGCGCACCTCGCTGAAACTGTTCACCAGCTATCGCCTGCCTATGCTGCAGGATCTGACGGTAGGTGGCGGCATCAACTGGCAGACTCACACCTGGGATCATGTTGACGGTCCAGACGGTGCCAGCACGATTTACGCCGAGCAAGGCAGCTATGCGCTGGTGGATTTGTTCAGCCGCTACCGCGTGACTAAGCAACTGTCGGTGCAGGCGAACCTCAACAACCTGTTCGACAAGAGCTATAACATCGACGTCGGCAGAAACACCGTTTACGGCGAGCCACGTAACGTCTCGGTTACCGCCAACTACAGCTTCTAATCTGCTTTCTGCCTGCCTCAGCAATGGGGCAGGCTCTCCCCTTTTATGCCTGGCGCGGTATACTGATGCCGACTTTACACCGCATTGCAGGGATCCAAGCCATGACGTACGACATCTTAATTTTGACCGGCACCGGGGGTGACTTAGTCAGCTTCCAGCAATATGAGGGCGGCCCAGGCTTCCCGGCAACCCTGACCTTCGACGATGAGCCTTATGACTTAACGTTGTTCAGCCTGGGGGAAAAGCGCTACCTGATCGCGCATAATCAGCCCATTGAGCATGACGTTGCCGAAGAGGTCATTGGTCAGTTCTCACCAAGACCGGTTTAATCCCGGTTCCAGCAACGATAAGCCATCCAGCGGGTGGTTTTTTTTCGCCAAAATTTCAGGTCTCTCCTTCATTAACCCGGTAAGAAAACACCTACTTTTTCAATGGAATTTTTCTTCCAAAGTAATCACAAAATGAACATAAATTGCTTAAGAAATGTACTAATCATGCGTTCCAGAGTTGAGCGGGTTTGGAAAAAATTTACAGACGTCATTATCATCAAACATAAATTCAATAAAAATCATAAATTTGCACATTCGATTTGAAATATGAAAATCGAACAGAAATACCAAAAACCGCCAGTAACGAAATCAATCAATCGCAATGTGACGTAAGTAGAATTTTTATTTCAAACATAATGCTATCTTCTTTGACGATATCGCTCGGTGAGTACCTCACCGTTGGATAGCCAGAAACGGGTCCCCAGTCAGCCATTGGCACCCTTTGTTGTCATCAGATGAGAACAGAGATGAAGCCATCATGGGTTTTTAACCGTTCCGGCTTTAAACGGATAATCAAATAAAAGGTAGAAATATGTCTTTGGCGATGCACCTTAATCAACATCAGAGAAAACGATTACATCAGATTGCGCTGGTTGCTACGTTTGGCGGTTTGCTGTTTGGTTATGACACCGGCGTCATTAACGGGGCGTTCTCTTCACTGAAAGAGAATATGGCCCTGACGCCGACCACCGAAGGCCTGGTAATGAGCGTGCTGCTGATCGGTGCCGCCATCGGCAGCGTCTGTGGGGGAAAGCTCGCTGACTTCTTTGGCCGTCGAAAATATTTACTCTGGCTCTCCTTTATCTTCTTTATCGGGGCGATCTGCTCCGCCATGGCTCCTAACGTCACCACCCTTCTTCTGGCAAGATTCATCCTCGGTTATGCGGTAGGCGGCGCCTCGGTCACCGCCCCCACCTTTATTTCTGAAGTGGCCCCGACGGAAATGCGCGGCAAGCTGACCGGGCTGAATGAGGTGGCGATCGTGATTGGACAGCTGGCTGCCTTCGCCATCAATGCGGCCATTGGTTTCATGTGGGGGCACCTGCCGGAAGTCTGGCGCTATATGTTAATGGTGCAGGCGATACCGTCAGTATTACTGCTGGTGGGGATGTGGCGTTCACCTGAGAGCCCGCGTTGGCTGATAAGTAAAGGCCGTCGCGAAGAAGCGCTGGTGATCCTGAAACAGATCCGTCCCGAAGCGCGTGCGGTAAAAGAGTACGAAGACATCATCACGCTGATGGAGATTGAAAAAGAAAAGAAGCTGCATACCCGTGGTGCCATGGAGATTATCTTTAAGACGCCATGGATCCTGAAACTGCTGCTGGTGGGCATTGCCTGGGCTGCGATTCAGCAAACCACCGGCGTTAACGTCATCATGTATTACGGCACGGAAATCCTTAAAACGGCCGGCTTCTCGGAAAGAACATCGTTAATCTGTAACGTGCTGAACGGGGTATTCTCAGTTGGCGGTATGCTGTTTGGCGTGCTGTATCTGGTGGATCGCTTTAAACGCAAAACGCTGATCGTGTCGGGTTTCGCCCTGATGGCAACGCTGCACCTGTTAATCGCTGCGGCGGACTATTATCTGACCGGCGATATGAAGGCAACCACTATCTGGCTGCTGGGCGCACTCTTTGTGGGCGTGATGCAAGGTACGATGGGCTTCCTGACCTGGGTGGTGCTGGCTGAACTCTTCCCGCTGAAAATCCGCGGCCTGTCGATGGGTATTTCGGTGTTCTTTATGTGGGTGATGAATGCCATCGTCAGCTACCTGTTCCCGGTGCTGGAG
This sequence comes from Erwinia sp. QL-Z3, assembly GCF_004551645.1. Classification (NCBI taxonomy): domain Bacteria; kingdom Pseudomonadati; phylum Pseudomonadota; class Gammaproteobacteria; order Enterobacterales; family Erwiniaceae; genus Erwinia; species Erwinia sp. QL-Z3. Next base: position 2,672,365 of record NZ_CP037950.1, on the reverse strand, counting down.
GCTAAACTTGGTCTTGGACCGGTGTTCCTGATTTTTGCCGTCATCAACTATCTGGCCATCGCCTTTGTGATAATCGCTTTGCCAGAAACATCCAATAAATCGTTGGAACAACTTGAAGAAGAGCTGTCTGCGGGTAATTGATACCTTCACGCTTTGGAAAATGAAAGGAGACGGGCAATGATAGATACGATTACCGTAGAGAATCTTCATCTGGGATGTCAGGCAAAAAATAAGGCCGATGTTTTAGCGATGGTGGGGAAAGAGTTTAAGGCCAAGGGTTATGTCAGCCAGGACTGTATCGCTTTCCTCAATGAAAGGGAGCATCAGGTCTCTACCTTTCTTGGCAACGGAATTACCCTGCCCCACTTACCGAAATCGCAAACGGGTATCATCCTGAAAACCGGCGTGGAAATCTTTCAGTTCCCCGACGGGGTGATCTGGGACAGAAGCAACGTGATGTTTATCGCCATCGGCGTGATTGCTAAAGAGAAAGAACACATTGATGTGCTGAAAGACGTCGCGTCGATTTTCAGTGATGAAATCATTTCCAATGCGCTGTCGCTGATTTCCAACAAAAACGACTTCCTGCGCATTCTTAATCGCAAATAGCGCGTAGCCCCGCAGTGTTGTGTTGCGGGGCTAGGTTTATTCGACACAGATAACCAACACGCTGCCTTTATCGTCATGGTGCATATAGAGCACAATATAATCCGTCACCATTTCGATGAGTTAATTGCTATTGTTAAAGGGGAAGAGTGTATGATGCGATTTCAATCTGGCATTACCCTAAATTAAACAACTTCCCATAGCGACGCCCAATCACATCAAAATAATTAACATCGGAAAAATTGTGATTCTCTCGGATCCCTGGTGTGTTATAACAATGATGAAGGCTATTTATGAAAAACAGATTACCCTGAAAAAAGATCAGCTAAACATTAATCGTTACACCATCTCTGCGACGAATCGCCCATTTTCAAGCTCTATCTCCCCTTCTTCTTTCAGATCCTTCAATATACGGCATATCGTGCTTTTTGATAAATGTGAGCTGTTTGATAGCAGATATAAGACGGAGTATCTATTCTTCAAACGCATCGGGAGGTTTTTCCACATATTCAAAAGCGCGATGACCTGTTCACGGGCGTCAGCTCTGCTCACCATAAGATAGTTCATTAGATCGGTATAATGTCCTGCGATGATATTCATCACATCCGCATGCGAATTATTATAATTGATCACCCGCCAGAACTGATCGTAATCAATTGTTTTTATTATGCCGTAATCAATACGCTCAAGAAAAAGTGGTGTGGGTTCCAAGGCCGGCGTTGCGCCAATGACATAGGGAGCAGACACAATGCTGAGAATTTTATTCTCATTAATCGTACGTAAAAGGAAATCGCCTTCAGTGATAAAAAATACTCTCTGGCAATTCTCTTTATTCAAAAAATAGTGCCGTTTTCCTCTGACCACTTCATCAGGCGCTGCAACGGTGCTGTAGCATGATAAAGCAGTAATGATCCGGTTGTGGTTCCTGAGCAAGCACTGAGACATACTTCACCTTCATTAATTTCGGATAAATGAAAATCGAAATACCCCTGCGGCTAACCAGAAGTTATTTCGCTAACCAAAATATCTCGAAACCTTCAAAGATAGAATATAATGCAGAAATAAATACATACTCAGGATTTTGTATCGCCAATCATGCATAATTTATAAATTAGTATCGCCTGCGAATACGGCGGGCTGCTGTTGCTTAGTATGAAATCAAAAACCTGCCGCTCCCCTTGAGTCTTTACTCACATGAAAGCGTTGTGGTCATGATGCCTTCATAAAGGCCAGGGTATGTGGTATCAGGGACACTCTCCAACTGCAGATAATAGTCGTTGGTGAGTTCACCTTGCCACTGCCCATCAGCCGCATTCCACAGATTAGATGAGGAGGTATCCATAACGGAATACTTTAGCGTTCCCCCGCCAGTGTTTTTAATTAAGCCACTGTTGCTATCATGTTCGCCTGGCCTAAATGTCACCTTGCCATTTCCAGATGCATTTGAGCTGACCATTATGTTTTTTTTCGCTTGCCCCGTTGTAAGATTGCCGAGATCGGCCGTCGTATTTACATCCAGGGCACAAACTGAAGCAGCGGGTAAGGTCGCGCCGCCAATACTGCTAAATCCCAACTGCGAATTCCCCCAATTATTCTCATCCGAAGCGACTATTTTAATATTTATCGACGTTTCTTTTTGAGATATATTTTGTAATCTTCCTGTAAGTGATAATCCCGTAATCACCGGATTGGTTCCACCTTCCACTGCCTGCCCATCAAAGGTGGGTACATTCACCCAATAGGCGGAGTTATCCCAGCACTGCCACTGATCGGCATCCTGGCATAACGGTAGTTTTGCACTGAAAGAGCCTTGAGTGGTTGTGATCACGACATCACCGTAACCAATTATCCCTGGGTTACGTCCATTAGGTATTAGTATCAGACGCGTGAAGCCCACCTTTTTGTCAATAACTGGGTACTCCCCCTTGTTATAAAGTTTTAAGCCAGTTATTGGGATCTCAACAATACTTGATGCCTGTATAGTCATTGCTTCACAAGGTATAACTGCACTAAACGCAACGACGTACAACAGCCCTGACAGGCGTTTTGAGCACTGCCTGGCCTCACTGTGATTTCTGAAATTCATCATTTATTCTTCTTACTCTTTTGTAGTACGGAGGTATCCCATCCTCTGTATTTTCTACACTATTAATTCCTGGGAGCCACTTGTTATTGCTTCTACAGACTCCCGATGGGTTATTTATTTCTACAAATACTCAAAATTCATGTTCACCACGGTCATGAAACTCCCCGCAGCCACGGTATCTTTTGTACCTACATAAGATGCTTTGTAATTCAGGGTATTGTCCGCGGAGGGTGTCAGGTTGCTGGTTTCTGTCACACTGCCATCGGGGTTGTATTTAGTCGTTCCATTGGTCTGATAAAAATAGAGTGCGACGCCATCCGCACCGCCGTCACTTTTAGCAATAGCGTTGCCGAAAGCCTGGTTATCCTCGCTGTCAGCACTCCCCCAGGCGCTCACCTTCACGGCAGATGCGGCGGTGCCGCAATCTTTCAGCACGATACTGATATTTTTATCACCGCCGGTGACCCCTTTACCGCGAATGTCCCGGTCAGCAATATCATTAAGCGTGACTGTCTGTGTTGCAGAGCCACTGCTCATAGTGCAAGTGTTCGCAACCACTTTCCCGGTAATAGTGATAATCGCCGTATCTGTTGCCGCATAAGCATTTCCCATTCCAACCGCAATCAGAAGTAATGCCGAGTGAGAAAGTTGAGTAAGGACACCCTTTCCGCGAGTTTTCATGTTTTATCCTCTTATCTGGATTATTGATTGCGCTTTTTGCGCGATGGCTTGGCTACTGTCCTGATTTATCATTTGCAGTTACTGTTAATTCTGATCACCGGATCGCGCTGTTCCTTTGTTGCTGACGGCAGACGATAATCGCCAACGCACTGTTTATCGACTCCCCACTGTGCGATGACTGTTCCCTTATCCGGCATGCCTGACAGATAAACCTGCCCACCATCCCCAACTATCCCGCCACGCTCGCCAGCCTTGACGATAGTGCCGAACGGAAGCGGTTTGCCTGCGCTGGTCAGGGTCATCAGAACCCGGCTACCTGAATGGCCTTTAAATCCGGCCTTCACCACGGCACCACGGGTAGGCACCACGCGGGTTACCGTAGAATCCATATCGGTTTGATCATCCAGTGAGCCGGTATCGATGGCGATACGATTCTCACGATAAGCGGAGGCGTAAGGCCGCAGGGCATAACCCCGCCAGTCGGTTTTGACGCCGGTTTCATTTTCCACTTTGGCATTGGCTACCCCTGGCATGGCAACCAGCACGCTGGTTTCACCAAGTGATTGCCCCAGCGTCACGCCTTCATTGTGTAAAAGCACCCCTCCGCTGACGCCATAGCTGGTCTGCTTATAACTGTCACTGTAGCTATAGCCAAGATTGGTGCTGCCATACCCGCCACGATAGGAGGTGCTCAGGCTGCCGCTATTGCCTTCATTGCGCGTCATCCCCTGGCTGAGACTCCAGTTCAGGTTGTTATCTTTCAGTGCCGTGCCGCTCAGGCCGGCCTGATGGGAGATATCTCCCTGCTGGTTTCTGCCGGCGCTGTAGGTGGCATAAGCTGAGTGCGGGGCACTTTTGCCACCAAACAAGGTGCTAATCGGCAATGACATCGAGAAAAATAGTGAATTATCCGCATCGGCCTGACCTGTCTGTCGGCTGTAGCTATAGGTCACACCGTAGTTCACCTGCCCCATCGCCCCGTTAAACCCCATCTGTAGAGAGTCGTAATGGCCGTCAGTGTTCCAGTATGTCTGCCTTACGCCAGACAGGAATAAAGAGCCATGATCGCCCGCTCGCTGGGATACGCTGGCCTGGATTTTTGCCCGCTTGTTGTTATAGAGATTGTAATAATCGGTGTAAGGCTGCTTCACCAAGCTGCCGTCGGCCGCGACGGAGTCAGCCTCATATCGCCAGCCTTTCATGCCCTTTAGCGCCGTTTCATCCAGCGTATGGAAACCTTCGGTCGAATAGCGATAGCCGGTTAGCTGGAAACTGGTTCCCAAAGTATTAAGGGAGCGCGCATAGAGAAAGCGTAACGAACGTCCCTGATATTGATTACCATCGGCCAGCGTGCTATTGGCCTGGGTAATATCCGCCGAGATCGCCCCCAGATAACCGAGGTTGAATCCCAGACCTAATAAGCCCGACAGATAATTTTCGGCGTACTGCATACCGCCGTAGCCAGTCATGTTATGCGGTAAGCCGCTGATAAGCGTGGCCTGCACAAACACTGGGCTGTTATAACTGTCGCTTGATGAACGGTACTGACCCGCCGTCAGGCTGTATTTCATCCGCCCTTCGCGCTGCAAAACGGGTACCGACGAATACGGCACGGTAAATACCCGAACGCTGCCATCGGCCTCAGTCACGGTGACTTCAAGATCGCCGCTGGAATAGACCGGGAAAAGGTCGTCAATGGCAAATGCACCAGGCGCAACAAACGTCTGATACACCGTATAGCCGTTCTGCCGGATATTAACGCGGGCGTTAGTATTGGCCATCCCTCTGATAACCGGCGCGAATCCCCGCATACTATCCGGATACATGCTGTCATCCGTGGCAATTTGCACACCTCTGAAGGCGAGAGAATCAAAGATATCGCCATCCGACGTGCCGTCCCCCAGCATCAGGTTGCTGCGCAAGGGAATGATGGCACGTTGGGCATAGGTATAGACGTGCTGCCACTTGCGGTAGTTATAGCGGTCACTGCTGTACTCATTCCACGTGCGGTAGTCGCGCAAACGCCATGGCCCCACGTTGATGCCGCCCTTAAGATTCAGATAGGTGTTGCGGCTGTCACCATAGCGCCCGCGGTTGTTACTGCCGCTGAAGCTGTAATTCATCATTGCCGCATTAATACCTTCGTCCCAGCGTTCCGGCGAAATATATCCTTGGGCGCGGGTACGCAACGCGGCTTGCGGTACGCTGATCTCCAGTCGCTGGCGCTGAAAATCGAAAGAGGTAAAGGCGCCGGGTATAAATTCTCCCGGAGAAATACAGGTGTCGCCAACGTCGGCCGGAATTTGCCGAACGTCTACGCCAAGCTCTTCCAGTTCACTGCGATTCAGACAAGCCATTAGCCCGGTGCTATCACGCACTTCTCTTTTGTTCCTGGCGTCTGGCGCATCAATAAACATCAGGCTGCGCTCGTTAACGCGGGTACCGTTAAGGTAAATATCCACTTCATAGGCGCCCGGAAGCTGATTACCTGCATTTTGCAAACGCGTCAGATCGGCCACCATCGCCGGATCGGAAGAGATCAGTTCAGGGGCAAAATAGAGCTCAGCATGCCCTGATGATGGAAACAAAGCGGCTCCCATCAGTAATGTCATGATGGACATCGGAAGACGAACTGGAGAATTCAGGGTGCTGACTGTTTTTTTATTATGTGATATTTGCATCTGAATACCTGTATTTCTGCCTGTAAACGCCTGTCGGAAAAAGAGCGCTATTTAATTTCTGCACGCATTTCTGGTGTGGCGGCACCGAAATCATTGATGGTTCTGAACGTAATACTTTTCCCAGCACTGGCCACGAGTGGCAGAGAGAGAGTGCCTTTAGGACTGACCATCGAATCGGGCAGTGTCTGATTGCCGACTTTCATTTTGGCCAGCGTGATGTGATACGGCGTGGGATTATCAATGCGCAGCTGTCCATTTATGCGTGAAAAGGTCAATGATTCAGGCGCCTTGGCCACATCTGGCTTCAGGCCTGCCGGACGAACAAAAAGCTTGATGCGCGTGATGGCGGCGAGCATCAGGATGTTTTTATTCTCAATCTCTTTTTTATCCATAGAGGGGATAGATTTGGTATTGAAGTAATAAAGACTTTCTTGATCCTGACGGATTGGTTTGCCGACATACATCAGACGCAAGGTGTTCTCATTACCCGGACCGCTGACGTAAATTGGCGGGGTAACGACAAAATCCTGGCTCTTCTGCCCGTCCGGTTGTTCAACCCATGACTGCACCATAAAGCTGGCCCGATCGGCGGTATTACGTACCGACATAGTGACTTGTTTCTGACCCGCCGGATAAATGACCCTCGTGCCGCCCAGCGTAATTCCGCCCGCACTGGCAAGAGAAGGAATCAAGCAAGAGGTAGACATAACAACAGCACACAAAATATTTCTTAAATGATAATTAAACATGGGATGCCCTGTAAAAAAGTCATTGAAAAAATGCCCGCGCAGTAGTTAAAAAACTACGCAGGCGGCATAAAATTAATTACTCGTAGCTAACCTGGAAATTAACCGTGGAGTTAGCGGAGCCTGCAACAACACCATCAGCGGTAGCAACGTAAACCGCACTGAATGGAATTTCGTTGGTGCCAGCCAGAATGCGCTGGACATCTGTGGCAGTACTGCCGTTCACATTCACCGCTTTGTTATTCTGTAATATCTGGATACCGACGTTTTGTGCCGCGGTCGTGGTATCGCCCGCGCCGTTGGAAGCAGGCTGGATAGCCAGTGTGGTAGCTTCCCCAGTGGTCGCACCGTTAAAGATGATGGACGCGCTGGTATAACTGGCTGTCGTTTTCGGATCGCTCTTTTCGATACCGCTCAGGTCACAGCCGGTAAGTTTAATGGTGAAAGGAACAGCGGAGCTAGAGTCTCCTTTTGACGCAAGACGGTTGGTAGGAACCTGTCCAAGTTTCACCGTCTGACCGTCTGTGACGTTGTCCACTGCACAAGGTGCAGCAACCACAGAACCGGTAAAGTTGATCTTGCCGCCATCAACGGTTACCGGATCTACTGCGGCCAACGTTGAGAAGGAAAAAATTGCGAGTGCAGGAATCAATGATGCAATAATATTTTTTTTCATACTTACAAGTCCTTAATGATTTAATAAAGGAATGAAAATACTTAACCAAGATAAGTGATGTTTTTAGAACTCAACATTTAAATTAACGACAAAGGCAAAACAAACAATTAGTTCATCTTTTACTTCGCCCCCTATTTGGAGAGTGATTATTTCCAGAGGATGAATTTGAGAACTTATTTGACGAGAGTAATTCTGTCTAAAACTGCATTCATCGTCAACCTGGCGATTAAAGGGTATTATTAATCAAAAAAGCACAAGGAAAGGCCCTTAAGCCCGATGTAAAGAAATGTGTAAAGCAATGTTTCCTCAGGGAATACATACCCACCATAAAAGCCGTTAAATGACGATAGCTAAGGCGTTCGATAAATAAAAAGCGCGTTTTTATCTTAAGCGGATGAAAATATCGATTCTCAGATGGGGATGAGATGGATGCTTTTGTTAATAGCCTGTAAGCGAGATGCTATGCGCAGCACTTTAGGCTATATTTATTTTTGGTTACTTTTGCAATGAGTTGATTAAATTTGAATGTTTTTAATGATAACCTGCAGCAAGCGATGCATCGCCAGGATGCGCATTCTCTGTGCCGCTAACAACATCTCCCACACCTGGTCGACTGCCATTGTCCATATCGTCAGCGTGCTGCTTGCCCAGCAATTATTTCACGCAACCGTAATATCCTTCCTGTGTATCAACGGCAAAAAGTGAACCCGATACCATTACCATTACCATTACCATTACCATTGGCAATGTGAATAAAATTTCTTCCGTGTCTAAGTATCTCTGGTTGTGAATATAACAAAGGATGCGTCTTATTGGTTTGGCTTACTACTTTAACCCGGTAAACATTAAGTAACGCGGTTTACGCAAACTAATGGCATCAGCAGCTGGGGCACCAGGTATTTTTACCTGTGCCATCGGAGACAGGGGAATAAACCATGAAAATCCTTGGTTATTAAGCTGATAACGGACCAGTAAGGGACGGCTTAACATTGAATAAAACGTTAGCACTGCAAGATATGCCCGCGCGTACTGAAATAATAAGGTTTAATATGGACATGTACGGTGAGGTGGACTGGTTGGCATTAGATCTTAAAGCAGGGATATTCTGAAAGTAAACCGACAGGGAGATACTAAAAGAAGAAACAGAAGAGAGTATGGTACGCGCTTCATGATGCCAAAGTATGCAAAGGCTTGGTAAAGGGTACAAACCCAATCTGGTCCCATCAGATTGTCGGCCGGCGCCCCTCGTAAACGCGTCGGATGTGAAAGGTTACTTTGCCGATCACATTTAGCTCATCCAGCATTATTCCCTCTATGCCATTTAGATCCAGTTAATAATCAATTCCTAAACCATACCTACACCAGAAAACTCCGAACTTGGATGACATAGGAACATGCCTGGAGTCATTCCTGTTCATGCATAGTAGGCTAAACAATCTACACATGCGGATTACTGCTTGTGTAGTGCAAGAGTAAAACTGTTCCAATTCCCGGCTCCACGGCCGGGTTTTTTATGGCTCAAATTTGAGCAAGGGCATGTTGAAATGATACTTATCGTCACGATAAAAACTGCTAGCTTTCTAAAGATTGTTAGCCAATATCTTTCGCATGCGTGATTATTTGTACGCGAATTTCTTTGTGATTCTGAACTTCAGGAGCCGACCATAGTGTCGTTTTTTTTCGCCTGTGATTTACAGTTTAGCATGGCACTACTATGGTTATATCAACGATATCCATCGTTGAACTTATTAGATCCACCCCTGTGCTAAAATAAGTTGAGCCCGCCGCCATGCGGGCTTTTTTTTGTAATTTTTTAGCCGTTATATTATTGGCCGATTGTCTTCGTGGAAGGTCAGGCCATTCTATGAGCTGGCACGTCGTTCCGCATATCAGGATGAAGAGGACTTCTATTCATATGAATAGAAGCCATTGATTAAGTTGTAATTTGCCGCGCCTACTCCCTTCTCAGTTGCCACAATCACCGTCTGAAACTGGGATCTGGTTTCTGGCATTGCATCTCCTACAGAAATCCACTTCATTGCATTCCCCCGTGTTGTAGGAGGAGAAATCCTAATATGACCATGCTGCAAAAAAACGCATAAAGGCTGATCTTTTATCAGGATTCCTATTGTTAAACTTAAGAGTATATTAACTGTGGGGTTTTCCCAACTGGCAAAATTACTAACAGGAACACAATGAAAAAAGTTACAGCAATCCTTCTGGTATCAATCCTCGGCATCATGTCTGCGTCAGCTTTAGCATGCCCAAAAGGACAGCATCCACATGGTGGAACTGGCTCACATCATAAAGGTGGCTATTGTTCTTTTGATTAAAGACTGGTTGGGCAAGGATGCCCATAGATTAAAAAAGGCCCACCAGAGAGGGCTCGTAACAACAATCTAAGGAGAGATAATATGGGGGAAACACACAACAACCTGTTCATCATCATGTGAATAATCTCCTTCTTCCCATGCCAGAGAATGGTTAGGAAAGCAGACTTAGGATGGCCAATGGCTCTGGTTCTTTCAATTCCAGTGATCCACTACATCTCGCTCTACTTCTTTGCTTTCAGGAAGTGGCCTAGCTTACCTAAAGCTTGCTCCCAGAAAGCAAAAACCCGCCTGGTGGCGGGTTTAATATAAGGTATCTTTACTCATCACATTAACTATGTGATGGCAAGAGTCGGAACTGAATGCCCTTCCCTTAACTGCCCTATTATCTTGCCTGCCGCCCTTTCGCCTTAAAGCTCGAAACAGAGCATATCCCCTGACATTGGATTAGAGCCGGAGAGAGAATGGCCTCTTCTCTACCCCCTAAAATAATCGCCCGAAAAATAAACCGCTCATGTGAATCAATTCGTCAGATGGCTAAACGGATGGGCATCCGCTTCTTAACTGCTCGCGGTGTGGGTCTGCTAGCAAAATCCTAGCCAAGTTTATGACACAAACACTGTATTTATATACAGTATTTTGCTTTGAAAATGATTAGTTTTCGGTTACTATTTTTCCTGAGTCAATACGATAAACTACTAAACTGAAAAGGAATTAATCATGTCTGATACAGCTGAACAACTTGCTAGTCAAGCAATTGAAAAAGTCAACGAATTGAAAGAGCTCGCTATTAATGCGGACGTAGCGCTGAGCGATGCGCAGTCACAGATTGAAGGCTATTTCAATCAGGTCGGGGAATTAGAAAGCAAAGTTGACGATCTCGAAAACCGCTGTGAAGTGTATCGAAACGAGATTTTGACCGATAGCGAGATGATTGGTTTAGCCATTGAAATCATGGATAAGATTAAATCAAAGAATGATTCTGGTGTTTTCACTATGCCTATTGATGAGCAAAATCAGCTCAATGAGACATTGATGTACCTTAAGCAACGCAAAGAAAGCATTGAACAGTATCGTACTGCCACCGATCCCAAACCACGCACCTATGAACAATATCGTAATCCGTAATACATATTTTTGATTAATGTGACCGCCTTCGGGCGGTTTTTTGTTTTCTAAATTCAGGAGCCACCTCATGCATGCAGACATAACAGACCAGCCCGCTGAGCTTGAAGAACTGGAAAGGACTATCGCTTTGGCTAACAGGCAGTAGGCGGAACCGCCGTCACCCATTTGCCGCAATGGCAATTGTGGGGAGCCATCTCAGCCGGGCGCGAGCTACTGCTGCCCGGAGTGCAGGAAAGATGATGAGCTTAATCAGTGGGCAGGCAAACAACGGAGGGTGACATGACTGAAGCAGAGAAAACCTTTGAGCACTACATGGATGAGATTATCCAGTGGGCAGGCCAGACCGGAAAGCGCCGCTTAATCTGGACCATACCGCGCTGCACTCTGGCCCGTGAGGTGTGGATGGAATTGCACGACCAAAGAAAAGCTGAGCTGTAGCGGATAGAGAAACTCGGTGATTTTCCCAGCGTGACTTTTGACGAAGCCTGCATGCGCTGGCTTGAAGAGAAAGCACACAAAAAGTCACTGGATGCCGATAAAGGCCGGATGGGATTCTGGCTGATTCACTTTGAGGGTGTTCTGTTGAAGGACATTACCGAAGCGAAGATTTACACCGCTGTAAGCAGGATGAATAACAGGAAGTCTGAGGAGCGCTGGAAACAGCGGGCTGCAGGGATGCAGAAGAAGGGAATCGATATGGGGGTTTATAAACCGGAGCCGGTTTCAACTTCAACGAAGGCGAAGCACCTGGCTTTAATGAAAGCATTGATGCGGGCGGCGGAGCGTGACTGGAAGGGGATCGAAAAAGGGCCGGTAATTAAGGTTCCTCAGGAAAGGAAAATGCGGGTTGATTCAAATACTGCATGGAGAGCCGCACTTGTTCGGGCGGGTATAGAGGACTTCCGTTTTCACGACTTGCGACATACGTGGGCGAGCTGGCTTATTCAGGCAGGAGTGCCACTGTCAGCATTGCAGGAAATGGGAGGTTGGGAAAGTATCGAGATGGTACAGCGTTATGCTCATCTGGCACCGAACCATTTGACCGAGCATGCACGTCATATTGATGCGATTTATAGTGCCTCTGTCCCAAATCTGTCCCACAAGGAAAATTTGAAGTCAGGGTGAGTCTTGCAACTCATTGAAATATAATGGTACGCCCTACAGGATTCGAACCTGTGACCTACGGCTTAGAAGGCCGGTGCTCTATCCAACTGAGCTAAGGGCGCATTGGGAACTGCGTCGAATTATACGGTGCGCACCTGCTGAGTCAACGATTTATCGGGCTGACGCGCTCTGTTGCTGCACTATTGAACAGTGTGCCTTGAAACTGTGCCTGACAGCAGCGTCCGCTTCTGACAAAATAGGCACCAATCCCCGTATTAACTCAACACAGATGGATCCCCTCTCTGATGGTAGCAAAGATTATTGACGGTAAAACGATTGCGCAGCAGGTGCGACAAGAGGTTGCGGTAAAAGTACAGCAGCGTCTGGCCGCTGGAAAACGCGTCCCAGGCCTGGCAGTCGTTCTGGTCGGTGAGAACCCGGCCTCGCAGATTTATGTCGGCAGCAAACGCCGTGCCTGTGAAGAAGTGGGGTTCCTCTCCCGCTCCTACGATCTGCCCGCCTCCACCAGCGAAGCCGAGCTGCTTGAACTGATCGACACGCTGAATCACGATGGCGAAATCGACGGGATCCTGGTTCAGCTGCCTTTGCCGGCCGGCATTGATAACGTGAAGGTGCTGGAAAGCATTTCGCCGTCGAAAGACGTGGATGGCTTCCACCCGTATAACGTTGGCCGCCTGTGTCAGCGTGCGCCTAAGCTGCGCCCTTGTACGCCTCGCGGCATCGTTACCCTGCTCGAACGCTACAACATCGATACCTTCGGTATGAATGCCGTGGTGGTGGGTGCGTCCAATATTGTTGGACGTCCGATGAGCATGGAGCTGCTGCTGGCCGGCTGCACCACCACCGTTACGCACCGTTTCACCAAAGATCTGCGCCACCATGTGGAACATGCCGATCTGCTGGTGGTTGCGGTGGGCAAACCGGGCTTTATTCCGGGTGACTGGATCAAACCGGGCGCGGTAGTGATTGATGTGGGGATTAACCGCCTCGAAAGCGGCAAAGTGGTGGGAGATGTCGACTTCGACGCCGCCTCTGAGCGCGCTTCTTATATTACCCCAGTACCAGGCGGCGTAGGCCCGATGACCGTGGCAACGCTGATTCAGAATACGCTGTACGCCTGCGAAACTTTTGATGATGGAGCAGTAGAATAATGGCCACTTTCTCTTTAGGTAAACATCCGCACGTCGACCTGTGCGATCTGCTGAAGCTGGAAGGTTTAGTTGAAAGCGGCGCGCGCGCCAAAGCGCTGATCGCCGAGGGCAATGTCACCGTTGATGGCGTGGTGGAAACCCGTAAACGCTGCAAGATTGTCAGCGGTCAGACCGTGGTGTTTGAAGGTAACAGCATTTCAGTCGTCGAATAATGCCTGCTGCCCCACCGCGCTGGTGGGGCTGTTGATCCTACAGCACCACCGTTTCCCCTTCCCTTTGCGCCAGCTGATAATGGCGAAGCTCACAATGCCTGCCAATTTGCTCCGCCAGGTGGGACGAGTGGCTGGTGACCCAAATCTGGCTGTAACGGCTTGCTTCAGCAATTAACAACGCCAGCGCGGGCAATAAATCCGGATGCAGACTGTTCTCCGGTTCATTAATTGCCATAAACGTCGGCGGCCTTGGGCTGAGCAGCGCCACCACCAGGCACAGAAAACGCAGCGTGCCATCGGACAGTTCTGCCGCATCAAGCGGACGCAGAATGCCTTCACGCTGCATCAGCATCTGAAAGCGGCCACCCTGCTCTTCCACAAAGAATTCACTGCCTGGAAAGGCTTCCGCCAGCACCGAATACAGCAACTCGGTATGTCCACGCTCGCGCAGCGTTTCAAACGCCGCGGCCAGATTATGGCCGTCATGTGCCAGCACCGGTGCGCGGATACCGACCTGCGGCGCGCGAATCGGCGATCCCGGCCAGACGGCAAATTCATGATAGAAACGCCACTTGCGCATATTTTCGCGCACCTGCGAGACTTCCGGATAAAGATGGGGATCGGACAGTTGCGAAAAAACCGACTCTTCTTCATGTAATGAGGAAGGATAGGCTATCCGCTCGCCCTGAATATTATTCAGGAAGGCCGCCTGGTTTTTGCGTTCTAATAACAGCGAGGACGGTCGACGGCGTTGACCGGATAACCAGATGTGCTCGGCTTTGACCAAGGGATCGAGGTTAAACAGGCTGATCAACGGCTCGGGAAAACCAATTTCCAGCTGATAGGCGTAATCCTCCATTTCCACACCCAGCACCATTCGTTTGCCGTTACGCTTGTTTTCGCCCCGCTTCGGCGCGCCGGCCCACATCGTTTTCTGGATACCGCCCTCGTCTGCCAGCGCGGCCGATAATCGCCCGCTCGCCGCTTCGTGCAGCAGACGCACGGCTTTATACAGGTTCGATTTGCCACAGCCGTTCGGTCCGCTAATCACATTCAACTGCGAGAGCGGCAGTTCGACATCGCGAATGGAGCGGAATCCCGCCAGTGAGAGTTGCTTAATGGTCATAAACGCCTCCTGCAGATAGCAAAAAGGGGCTTTCGCCCCTTATGGTGTTGACTGCCGTATCACCCGATTACTTGCGACGCCAGCTGGTACCCTGCGGGCCGTCTTCCAGCACGATGCCCATCGCCACCAGTTTGTCGCGCGCCATGTCCGCCTGCGCCCAGTTCTTCTCGCGGCGCGCATCCAGACGCTGTCTGATCAACGCTTCAATTTCTGCCACTTCATCATCGTTGCTCTGCGCGCCGTTTTGCAGGAACAGCTCCGGATCCTGCTCCAGCAGGCCCAGCACGCCAGCCAACTGGCGAAGTTTAGCCGCCAGGCCGTTAGCCGCCGACATATCTTCTGCTTTCAGGCGGTTCACCTCACGCGCCATATCAAACAGCGCGGAATAGGCTTCCGGGGTGTTGAAATCGTCGTCCATCGCTTCGCGGAAGCGCGTTTCAAACACCTCGCCACCGGCAGGCTCAGCGCTGCGGTCGGTGTTGCGAATGGCGGTATAAAGACGCTCCAGCGCCGAACGCGCCTGCTTCAGGTTATCTTCGCCGTAGTTCAACTGGCTGCGATAGTGGCCTGACATCAGGAAACAACGCACGGTTTCTGCATCGAAGTGCTGCAACACATCACGCACGGTAAAGAAGTTATTCAATGACTTGGACATCTTCTCGCGGTCAATCATCACCATGCCGGAGTGCATCCAGTAGTTGACGTAAGGACCTTCGTGAGCACAGGTGGATTGCGCAATCTCGTTCTCATGGTGCGGGAACATCAGATCCGATCCGCCACCGTGGATATCAAAATGCTCGCCCAGCTGTTTGCAGTTCATCGCGGAACACTCGATGTGCCAGCCAGGACGGCCTTCGCCCCATGGAGAGGACCAGCTTGGCTCGTTGGCTTTCGACATTTTCCACAGCACAAAGTCCATCGGATTGCGCTTCACGTCCTGCTCAACTTCCACGCGCGCGCCTGCCTGCAGCTGCTCAAGATCCTGACGGGATAACTGGCCGTACTGCGGATCGCTTGGCACCGAGAACATCACATCGCCGTTGCTGGCCACGTACGCATGCTCGCGATCGATCAGCTTACTGACGATCTCAATGATCTCGCTGATATGGCGCGTGGCACGCGGTTCCTGATCCGGCGGCAGAATATTCAGCGCGGCAAAATCCTTGTGCATTTCGCCGATCATCCGGTTAGTCAGCACCTCAACGGTTTCGCCATTTTCATTGGCGCGCTTGATAATCTTGTCGTCAATATCGGTGATATTGCGGACATAATTGAGTGAATAGCCGAGATAACGCAGATAACGTGCTACCACGTCAAACGCCACAAACGTTCTGCCGTGGCCAATATGACACAGGTCGTAAACGGTAATGCCGCACACGTACATGCCGATCTTACCTGCATGAATAGGTTTGAATTCCTCTTTTTGACGACTCAGGGTATTAAAAATCTTTAGCATTGAGACATTCCGTTTTGACGTGTGCGGGTTAAAACCAGTAAAAGGCTTATTCTGACGTATTGTTAACGGAAGCGCCACGCAAAGCAAGGTTATGCCCCGTGCCGTTTATGCACTGGTGCTGACTCGTCATCACATTTTGTGATATAAAAGCCGTCTATTAATTGCGTACTGGCGCCCTCGTGCTGCCGGTGCTGCTCTACCATTCACACTTCCAACCTTTACAGGATGAGAACATGGTCACTTTCCAGACAAATCATGGCGATATCGTTATCAAAACCTTCGATGACAAAGCGCCAGCTACCGTAGCTAACTTCCTGGATTACTGCCGTGAAGGTTTCTACGACAACACGATTTTCCACCGTGTCATCAATGGCTTTATGGTTCAGGGCGGCGGCTTCGAGCCGGGCATGAAGCAGAAAGACACCAAAGAAGAAATCCAGAACGAAGCCAGCAACGGCCTGAAAAACACCAAGGGTACGCTGGCAATGGCCCGTACTCAGGCGCCTCACTCGGCAACTGCGCAGTTTTTCATTAACGTGGCAGACAACGACTTCCTGAACTTCCGTGACGAAAGCCTGCAGGGCTGGGGTTACTGTGTGTTTGCTGAAGTCGTTGAAGGCATGGACGTGGTTGAGAAAATCAAAGCGGTCGCCACTGGCCGTAGCGGTATGCACCAGGACGTTCCTAAAGAAGACGTTGTGATCCAGAAAGTCACCGTCAGCGAATAATGCCTCACACGCTGTTTATCGCAGATTTACATCTGTGCGCAGAAGAACCGGCAATTACTGCCGGTTTTCTTGCTTTTTTACGCCGTGATGCGTTGCATGCCGATGCGCTGTATATTCTCGGCGACCTGTTTGAAGCCTGGATTGGCGATGACGATCCTGACCCGCTTCATGCTGAGATCGCGGCCGCACTGCTGACCCTGAAGCAACAGGGGATCCCCTGCTATTTTATTCACGGTAACCGCGACTTCCTGGTTGGCAAACGCTTTGCCCGCGCCAGCGGCATGACCTTATTGCCGGAAGAACAGGTGCCGGAACTTTACGGAAAGCGCATGTTGATCATGCATGGCGACACGCTCTGCACCGACGATCAGGGCTATCAACGCTTCCGCAAAAAAGTGCATCAGCCCTGGCTGCAATGGCTGTTCCTTGCCCTTCCTTTATTTGTCCGCCAGCGGATTGCGCTGAAGATGCGCGCAGGCAGTAAACAGGCGAACAGCAGCAAAGACGTGACCGTCATGGACGTGAATGATGAAGCCGTAAAAGCCGCGATGACCCGTCATCAGGTGCAGTATCTGATCCACGGCCATACGCATCGCCCGGCAATTCATCCGCTTGAGGTGAATGACCAGCCTGCCGAAAGACTGGTGCTGGGTGCCTGGCATCACGAAGGTTCAATGATCCGCGTTAGCGAAGACGAAACCACCCTTATTTCCTTCCCATTCTGAGCCCTAAAAAAATCCCGCAAATGCCCGTTTCATGCCTGGGCAAACGTTTTCCTTGATGCCGAGTCATGCTATCCTCTTTGCCCTTCCCATCTGACCGCCTAAACGGCTTTCAGGTGACGTATGTACAATCACAGGAGTCAGACCCGCATGTCATCCAACGCCGCGCAGGCCCGCATCGCTATTGTTATGGGTTCCAAAAGTGACTGGGCAACCATGCAATTTGCCGCCGAGATCCTCACTACTCTGGCTGTGCCCTTCCAGTGTGAAGTCGTTTCGGCGCACCGCACCCCGGACAAGCTGTTCAGCTTCGCTGAGCAGGCTGCGGATAATGGCATTCAGGTGATCATTGCTGGCGCTGGCGGCGCGGCGCATCTTCCGGGAATGATTGCGGCGAAAACGCTGGTGCCGGTGCTGGGCGTGCCGGTGCAGAGCGCAGCGCTGAGCGGCGTCGACAGCCTTTACTCCATCGTGCAGATGCCACGCGGTATTCCGGTTGGCACCCTGGCGATTGGTAAAGCCGGTGCGGCCAATGCGGCGCTGCTGGCGGCGCAGATTCTGGCCACCCACGATGTGGAACTGCGTTCACGGCTGGCAGCATGGCGTCAGGCACAGACCGATGAAGTGCTGAATAACCCGGATCCGCGGGAGGAAGCATGAAGCCGGTCTGCGTATTAGGAAATGGTCAGCTGGGCCGCATGTTACGTCAGGCTGGCGAGCCGCTGGGCATCGCCGTCTATCCGGTAGGATTAGATGCCGAGCCGGAAGCGCTGCCGATCCAACAAAGCGTGATCACTGCGGAAATCGAACGCTGGCCGGAAACCGCCCTGACGCGCGAACTGGCGAACCATAACGCCTTCGTGAACCGCGATATTTTCCCGCGTCTGGCCGATCGCCTGACACAGAAGCAGTTACTGGACCAGCTGGGTCTGGCCACCGCGCCCTGGCAGCTGCTAGCGGATGCCGCAGAGTGGCCGCAGGTGTTCAACACCCTCGGTGAACTGGCCATCGTTAAGCGCCGCACCGGCGGTTATGACGGCCGTGGTCAATGGCGTCTGCGCGCGACGGATACGGATTCGTTGCCAGCCGATTGCTACGGTGAATGCATCGTTGAGCAGGGCATCAACTTTTCTGGCGAAGTGTCGCTGGTGGGCGCACGCGGCCATGATGGCAGCACCGTTTTCTATCCGTTGACCCATAACCTGCATGAGGACGGTATTCTGCGCACCAGCGTCGCCTTCCCGGATCCTGACGCAGCCCTGCAGAAGCAGGCCGAAACCATGCTGTCAGCCATTATGCATGAGCTGAAGTACGTCGGCGTGATGGCGATGGAGTGCTTTGTGGTGCCGGAAGGCCTGCTGATTAACGAACTGGCGCCACGCGTTCATAACAGCGGGCACTGGACGCAAAACGGCGCGTCCATCAGCCAGTTTGAACTGCATCTGCGGGCGATCCTCGATCTGCCTTTGCCGACGCCGGTGGTCAGCATGCCGTCAGTGATGGTTAACCTGATTGGCACCGCCGTGAATCTGGACTGGCTGAATCAGCCGCTGGTGCACCTGCACTGGTACGAAAAAGAGGTTCGTCCCGGCCGCAAGGTGGGCCATCTGAACCTGTCGGACGTGAGCAAACCGGCGTTGCAGGCCGCTATTGAGGCGCTGGTGCCGCAGT
This sequence comes from Erwinia sp. QL-Z3, assembly GCF_004551645.1. Lineage (NCBI taxonomy): Bacteria > Pseudomonadati > Pseudomonadota > Gammaproteobacteria > Enterobacterales > Erwiniaceae > Erwinia > Erwinia sp. QL-Z3. The sequence continues at coordinate 2,653,240 of NZ_CP037950.1, read as the reverse complement.
TACCCGCTGAATATGCCAGCGGCATCGCCTGGGCGGTTGAGAAATTGCAGAGCTGATGGGAAAAATCTGGCAGGAACGTCGGACAAACGGACGATTTTCCTGCCCGAGCTGCAAAAGGACAGTCCTTAACTGTACTTAAGTATGGCTATCAATTGCCTGGCAAAAAACGTATTGTATTGGCGAACAAAAATATAAATATTCTTTATTATTAGTACATTAGATTTAATTTGCCAACACCAAGGGAACCAGTACCAAATTTGTTGTGTATAAAAAGGTAAATAATATTCACCTTTACGATACCCCTGATGCGATCTGGTTTACCCTTACCGCCCCGCCCTTCTCTGTCAGTCTGACATCAAAAACGCCTGATTTTTCCGCCGACTTCTCCGACTTTATCAAGCGGTGCTTTTCCCCCGATCCTTTGCGCGCCGGGGTTAGGCGAATGTTTGGAGTTATGATAAAATTCTGTATTAACTATGGAAGAAATATTTTCCCAGGGAGATAATGACATGGCTAAATTATTTTTTGATAATCAGGCTATTAATACGTCAGTCAAAGAGTATCTGGAAAGGAAGCTGGTCCAGTTCAATAACATTAAATACGCCTATGCCATTATGAGTAAAAGGAATCCGGCGGATTTCTCCATTATCTCTAACCGGCAGGAGTGGTTCAAGGTTTATATCGAGAACAATTTCCAGTTTATCGATCCGGTGTTGATTACCGCTCTTTACCGTATGACGCCTTTCTCCTGGGATGAAAACCTGATGCTGAATAAAGGCGTCAAGGTACCCAAGCTGTTTGATATGGCAAGAAACCACGACATTATTAACGGTTATACCTTTGTGCTGCATGACCATAATAATAATCTGGTGGTGTTGTCGATTATGCTGGATAAACACTGCGACGATAATATTGAAGAGCTGATCCAGCTTAACAAAGATAAATTGCAGATGTTATTGATCACCACGCATGAAAAGCTGACACAGCTCTATCAGGAGCAGTCCAGAAAAGCCGATTTCGAAGAGATGAACACCCGCGAACTGTTCACCAGCCGCGAAAACGAGATCATTTACTGGGCCAGCGTCGGCAAATCCTACCAGGAAATCGCCCTGATCCTTGGGATCAAACTCACCACGGTGAAATACCATATCGGCAATGCGGTGAAGAAGCTGGGCGTAACCAATGCTAAACACGCCATCCGTCTGGGGATAGAGCTGAACCTAATCCGTCCGGTGCTTCCTGACGGGGAATGACAGCGGCCAGCTATCCAGTTCGCAGCGTAATGCGGGAACCTTCGCTTTCACCAGCGCCATCAGCGTTGACTGGTTCCCGGCATCGACAGGCATAAAAATCAGATAGATATTCTCCTGCTTCTCTGACATTGCCTGTTCCACCACCGAAACCTTCCAGCCTGACTTTTTAAATATCAGGTACATCGGATGGCTGACAATGGCGTAAATCCCTTCGTAACCATAATGCCGGGCATAATTGATCATCGAGAGAAAAAGTAACGCGCTGACCGGCTGCTGCTTAAGCTCTTTCGCCTGAACCTGATCCTTATCGATAAATAACCGGCTGGCTTCGACATAATTACCCTCTGGCAGATCAATATTTTTAAACCAGGATTTAAAGGTACCGGTAATCATATTCGGGTATTTAATTTCGATCAAGCGCAGGCTGCAAATACAGGACTCTTTATAAATGCCGAAAATATAGGTGGTGCGCGGATTGTCGTATTGATCCGACTCCATATTATTTTCAGTATTGACCATCCAGTTAAGACGATCTTTGAAGACTTTTTTACGAAGAGAAAACAGCTCCTGAGATTTTAATTCAGACAGGAAATTATATTTCACATCAAGCAGGTGCAGCATACTTACTCCATCCTTAGCTAAATTTTGCGCTAATAATACCTGCAATATTAACCTGTCACAAAGCACTATCCGAGAAGGATGTGAGTCGCGAGGCGAAAAAGGATAAGGATGGCGGGGGAAGAAATGAAGCAGGCCGGAGCGATCCGGCCTGTTTTTTTAGTCTGCGTTATAGCTTCTGAACAACGCTTTGCCTTTCAGCAACCGCACGCCCAGCCAGCCGCCGCACACTGACAGCAGCACCGCGCCGGTCAGCGGCAGCGCGACCCACAGCACAAAGTCTGGCTCCCACGGGAAGTCGAACACCTTGCGCTGCAGTCCCCATAAGGCGGCTTCGGCACCCATGGCGGCAGCCAGACCGGAAACGCCACCTAACAACGCAAACTCACTCCACAGCGTCCCGCGCAGCAGTTTCTTACTGGCACCCAACGTGCGGTAGACCACTAACTCCTGTCTGCGCTGGCGCATGCCAACCTGAACCTGCGCCAGCAGCAGCAATATGCCGCAGGCGGTTACCAGAATCACCATGATTTCCAGCGCCTGGCTGACCTGTGCCAGAACCTGGCTAATCTGGCGCAGGATGCTGCCGATATCCAGCAGGCTCAGGGTGGGGAATTCCCGGTTGAGCTGAGCCAGCAAGGCATTGTTGCCTTCCAGACGGAAGCTGGTCAGCCAGGTTTGCGGCTGATCGTCCAGTGCGCCAGGCGGGAAGATAAAGAAGAAGTTTGGCTTCAGGCTCTCCCAGTCAACTTTGCGCAGGCTGGTGATTTTGGCCGAGAACTCCTGCGTATCGCCGGTAAAGGTCAGCGTATCGCCGAGCTTCACGCCCAGTCGTCCGGCCAGCGCCTCTTCCATCGACACCTCGCCTTTTTTCGGCGGCCAGCTTCCTGCCGTCAGCGGATTATGATCCGGCAGCTGTTCCTGCCAGGTCAGATTCAGCTCGCGGTTTAAGGCATTATCCAACGCTGGATCGGCGGGCTTCTGGTTGATGCCAGTCAGCCGGACGCGGGCAACCGGATAGAAGGTTTGCGGCTCAACGTGATTCTTCTCCAGGAAGGTTTTCACCTGAGGCACCTGATCCTGGGTGAGATTAAGCAGGAAATAGTTTGGGCTGCCCGGCGGAAGCTGTTGCTGCCAGCGGTCCAGCAAATCCCCGCGCATCACCAGCAGCAAAGCCAGCAGCATAAAGGACAGCGAGAAAGCCGCCAGCTGGCTGAGCGTGGTCCAGGGCTGACGTAACAGCCGGTTGATTGCCAGCCTGAACGCCAGATTACGTACGCTAAGACGGCGGAGCAGCATTAATCCGCCCCAGCCAATCGCCCCCAGCAGTGCAGACAACAGGATAATCCCGCCGACCAGCGCCCACAGTAATTTGCTGCCGCCCACCAGCAACGCCAGCAGCGCAATCACCACCAACGCCATGGCCGGCAAATAGAACTTCAGCGGCCAGACATCGGCCACGACATCACGGCGCAGTACGCGCAACGGCTGAGTCGCCAGCAGCAGGCGATAAGGACGAAGGCCCACCAGCAGCGAGATGATAAACAGCGAGCCGATGGCCCACAGCCACGGCCAGGCGCTGGCGGCAGGCAGTTCACCCGGCAGCACCGGCTTCAACATCCGCAGCAGCAGTACTTCAAAGCCCATGCCGATCGCCCCACCGCACACCGCGGCCAGCAGCAGCACCGCCAGCCATTGGCCGACAATCAGCTTTCTTAACGCGGCACGATTGGCGCCCAAAGTCTTCAGCACCGCGACCAGATCGTAACGGCTCTTACAGTAATGACTCATGGCCACGGCCACGGCGGCAATCGCCAGCATCAGCGTCAGCAAGGCCGACAGCAACAGGAACTGCTGGGCACGCACCATCGACTTGCCCAGCGCATCTTCCGAATTCTCTACGCTGATCCAACGCTGATCGGGTTTGATCTGCGCGCTGATATAGCTGTCGTAACGGCTGAGCTGCTCAGGGTTGCCTGCAAACTTATAACGCCAGGTCACGCGGCTCCCCGGCTGGATCGCCCCGGTTTTGCCGACGTCAGCCAGATTCATCAGCAGCCGTGGCGCAGTCTGGAACGGGTTAAAGCCCGCATCGGGCTCCTGAACCACCTCACCCGCCACGCGTAACGTGGTATCGCCGACATCCAGATTTGCGCCAGATTTCAGGTTGAGCAACGCCAGCAGACGCGGCGCGGCAAGCACGGTGCCGGCCGCAGGTTTCAGCCCCGCAGGTTCCGTTGCCAGCGTGCCAAACATCGGATAGAGATCGTCGACCGCTTTAACCGACGCCAGCTGCGGCGTATCGGCGGCAAAGGTCATGGTCATGAACGTCAACTGGCGTCCGACCTGTAATCCTTCTTTCTTCGCTTCGTCCAGCCAGGCTTGCGGCACTTCCCGCGAGCTTTGCAGCGTCCGGTCGCCGGCCATAAAATCGCGGCTTTGCTGGGTCAGGCCTTTTTCCATGCGATCGCTGAGTGACCCCAGCGCCAGCACGCAGGCCACGGCCAGCGTCAGGGCCAGCCAGACAATCAGCAACGATGGCGATTTCCATTCACGCCAGAACCACCGCCAGATCATGCTTCCTCCCACAGCTTACCGTCGCGCACCCGTAAGCGTCGGTCGCAGCGGGCGGCGAGCTGTTCATCGTGAGTGACCAGAATCAGCGTGGTGGCAAGGTCGCGGTTAAGCGAAAACAGCAGGTCGGCAATGCGATCGCCGGTTTTACGATCCAGGTTGCCGGTGGGCTCATCGGCAAACAGCAGCGCCGGTTTGCCGTTAAAGGCGCGTGCCAGCGCCACGCGTTGCTGCTCGCCACCGGACAGCTGCGAAGGCAGATGCGTCAGGCGCTCTGACAGTCCAAGCTGAGCCAGTAACGCCTGCGCCTGTTCGCGACTGTGACGATCGCTCTCGCCGCGCAGCAACGCCGGTAGCTGCACGTTTTCTAACGCGTTTAGCGTCGGCACCAACATGAACGACTGGAAAACAAAACCGACGCTTTTGGCCCGCAGTTCAGCGCGTTGCTCCTCATCCATTTTGTGCAGCGGCGAGCCCAGCAGAAAGACTTCACCTTCGGAACCGTCATCCAGACCAGCCAGAATACCCAGCAGAGTCGACTTACCGGAACCCGACTCGCCAATCAACGCGATGGTCTCAGCCGGTTTGACAACCAGCTCAACTCCGGTAAGGATGGAAAGCTGATGCTCACCCTGACCGACGGACTTACTAAGACGATGAACTTCAAGAATGTTTTCCGCTGGCATTACCCTTTCCTGTTATTATTGGCCCTGATGTCGCTGCGCGCGACGGCGGCAGATACGCTGTTAGTGCTGGGCGATAGTTTAAGCGCCGGTTACCGGATGTCCGCCACCACGGCATGGCCCGCGTTACTCAATGATAAATGGCAGAAATCGCCCACTATCATTAACGGTAGCATAAGCGGCGACACTGCCACCCAGGGGCTTGCGCGCCTGCCCTCGCTGCTGAAGCAGCATCAACCGCGTTGGGTGCTGATAGAACTGGGAGGAAACGACGGTTTACGGGGCTTCCCACCGCAAAACATTGAGCAGGACTTGAGTAAAATTATTGCTCAGGTAAAAGCGGCAAACGCACAGCCGTTGCTGATGCAAATCCGTCTGCCGGCCAATTACGGCCGCCGCTATACCGCGTCGTTCAGTGACATTTACCCGAAGCTGGCAAAAGAAAATGCCATCCCGCTGGTGCCTTTCTTTATGGAACAGGTGTACCTGAAACCAGAATGGATGCAACAGGATGGGATCCACCCCAATCCCGATGCCCAGCCGTTTATTGCCGGGCTGATGGCCAAAGAACTGGCTCCACTAGTTAAGCATGAGTAACGGGGTTTGCAGACGGCTCACAGGTAAAGTTATGCAAAAAATCATAGTAATAACCGGCTGTTCCAGCGGAATTGGCCTGGTCGCCGCCAACGATTTACTGCGTCGTGGCTATCACATTTATGCGGCCTGTCGTAAGCCGGCAGACGTGGCGCGGATGAATGAACTGGGCTTTACCGGCATTCAGCTCGATTTGAACGACAGCGAGAGCGTTGAGCGCGCCGCCGCAGAAATCCTCACCCTCAGCGAAGGGCGCGTGTTCGGCCTGTTTAATAACGGCGGCTACGGCGTGTATGGCCCGCTGGAGTCGATTTCCCGTCAGCAGATGGAACAGCAGTTCGCCACCAATCTGTTTGGCACCCACCAGCTGACCACCCTACTTTTGCCGGCATTGCGCGCCAGTGGCCAGGCGCGGATTGTGAATACCAGTTCGGTTTTAGGGCTGATTTCCACACCCGGTCGCGGCACCTATGCCGCCAGTAAATATGCGCTGGAAGCCTGGTCCGATGCGCTGCGCATGGAGCTGCACGGCAGCGGCATTCGCGTCAGTCTGATTGAACCGGGTCCGATTAAAACCCGCTTTACCGATAATGTCAGCCAGGGGCAGTCAGACAAACCGGTGAGGAACCCTGGGATTGCTGCCCGTTTCACGCTGCCACCCGAAGCAATTTTGCCAAAGTTGCGCCATGCTTTAGAGAGTAAGCATCCGCGCCTGCGCTACCCGGTGACGGTTGTCGCCCATGGCATGAGCCTGTTGCGCCGTTTACTGCCCGGCTGGATGCTGGATCGCATTTTGCGCGGGAAATAGCCGGATCGCGACGATAAGCCTTGAAGCACCGCGCTGCGCCCCAATAAAGTAAGAAACCCGGATAAAGAGACAAATTCATGTCACCACAAGCTGCAATTGTTACGATTAACGAAACCAACCTGCAACAGACGCTAGAGCAGTCGATGCAGGTGCCGGTACTGTTTTACTTCTGGTCTGCCCGCAGCCAGCATTGCCAGGAGCTGTCACCGGTGCTGGAGCGCCTTGCGCAGGAGTATGCCGGTCAGTTCATCCTCGCCGAGCTGGATTGCGACGCCGAACCGGCAGTCGCGCAACAGTTTGGTCTGCGCTCTATTCCGACCGTTTATCTGTTCCAGAATGGCCAGCCGGTTGATGGCTTCCAGGGACCGCAGCCGGAAGAAGCGATCCGCGCGCTGTTGGAAAAAGTGCTGCCAAAGCCGGAAGAACTGAAGGCGCAGGAAGGCATGCAGTTAATGGATGAAGGCAAAGTGCTGGATGCCCTGCCGCTGCTGAAAGACGCCTGGCAGCTGAGTAACCAGAACAGTGAAATGGGCTTCCTGCTGGCAGAAGCGCTGATTGCCTTAAACCGCAGCGAAGAAGCTGAGCAGGTGCTGAGCGTCGTGCCGTTGCAGGACAAAGATACCCGTTATCAGGGATTGATGGCGCAGATCGACCTGTTGAAGCAGGCGGCCGATACGCCGGAGCTCCAACAGCTGCAACAACAGCTGGAAGCGGAACCTGAAAATGCTGAGCTGGCGACCAAACTGGCGCTGCAACTGCATCAGGTGGGACGAAATGAAGAGGCGCTTGAGCTGCTGTTTACCCATCTGAAGAAAGATTTGGGCGCGGCCAATGGTCAGGCGCGCAAAATGCTGCAAGAGATCCTGGCCGCGCTGGGAACGGGCGATGCACTGGCGGCGAAATACCGCAGACAGCTCTACTCTTTGCTGTACTGATCCTCCCGGAACCGTTCCGCCTGCTGCACAGGCAGGCTGAATGATGACGGGGTTGGGCCGAATGAGTCGGCCCAGGTAACAACAATCCGGAGGTTATATGCTTACAGTCATTCCTGTCATTATTGTTCTGGCCCTCATTATTGTCTGGTCAGGCATTAAAATTGTCCCGCAGGGCTATCAGTGGACGGTGGAACGCTTTGGCCGCTATACCAAAACCCTGCAGCCTGGCCTGAATCTTCTGGTGCCGTTTATGGATCGTGTCGGTCGCAAGATCAGCATGATGGAACAGGTGCTGGATATCCCCTCGCAGGAAATCATCTCTAAAGATAACGCCAGCGTCACCATTGATGCGGTCTGTTTTACCCAGGTGGTGGATGCGCCGCGTGCTGCCTATGAAGTGCGTAATCTTGAACTGGCGATCGTCAATCTGACCATGACCAATATGCGAACGGTACTGGGGTCAATGGATCTGGATGAGATGCTGTCGCAGCGCGATAACATCAATACCCGCCTGCTGCGCATCGTCGATGAAGCGACCAATCCGTGGGGCGTTAAAATCACCCGTATTGAAATCCGTGACGTGCGGCCGCCGGTTGAACTGATCGCCTCAATGAATGCGCAGATGAAAGCCGAACGTACCAAGCGCGCCGGTATTCTTGAAGCCGAAGGGGTGCGTCAGGCCGCGATCCTGCGGGCTGAAGGTGAGAAGCAATCACAGATTCTGAAAGCCGAAGGTGAACGCCAGTCGGCCTTCCTGCAGGCTGAAGCCCGCGAACGTAGCGCGGAAGCGGAAGCGATTGCCACCAAAATGGTTTCTGAGGCGATTGCCGCCGGCGACATTCAGGCCATCAACTACTTCGTTGCGCAGAAGTACACCGATGCGCTGCAAAAAATTGGTTCGTCCAACAGCAGCAAAATCGTGATGATGCCGCTGGAAGCCAGCAGCCTGATGGGTTCCATTGCGGGGATTGCTGAGTTGATGGGCGAGAGCAAAAAGGAACGGGGTGTGAAATGATCACCGAGCTGTTAGCGAACCCCTGGTGGCTGTGGCTGTCGGTCGGTGGCGTGCTGCTGGCGGCGGAAATGCTCGGTGCCAGCGGCTACCTGCTGTGGAGTGGTGTCGCAGCCCTGCTGGTCAGCCTGCTGGTGTGGCTGGTGCCGCTGCCATGGGAATGGCAGGGCGTCAGCTTTGCGCTGTTAACGGTGCTTTCGGCGCTGTGGTGGTATCGCTGGCTGAAAGGCAAAGATCGCCAGCGGCCGCCCTCTTCGCTTAATCAGCGCGGCATTCAGCTGATAGGCCGCGAACTGACGCTGGACGAAACGCTGGTCGATGGCTTTGGCCATGTGCGCATTGGTGACAGCGGCTGGCGTGTGCAGGCGGCTGAAAACTTCCCGGCGGGCACCCCGGTCACGGTGGTTGCCGTGGAAGGGGTCACGCTGAAAATCATCAGGCGCGCAGGAAGTCCTGCCAGCGTCTGACCAGATAGTTATGTTCATCCATCACTGAGTTCCAGACGCCAATATGGCTCATCCGCTGTTCGTAGCTGCCGCCATCGCGAACTTCGCCTTTGGCGATCAGCGGTTGGCCTGAGGCATCAGGCAACACGTCACTGGCCGGTTTTCCGCCATACCAGAAATCCCATTCCGCTTCCGACAAATGCTCGCGCGTACGTTGCGGATTGGAGATGTAATAGCCCTGACGGGCCATAATGGCGCCAGGCCAGCCCGACTGCCACCAGTTAAGGTAGGCGTAAGCCGCATCCTTAATTTTCCCCGTCGCGCAGCGCGACAGTGACATGCCGCCGTACCAGGCGCGGTAACCTTCTTTTGGCGTTGCCAGTTTATAGCCGCTCTGACGGAAGTGGTGCCGGAAATAGGTCGGAGCCCACAGGCTTTGCACGCCGACCTGCTGATTTTCAATCAGCGCACAGGCCTCATCCTGAGTAGACCAGAAGGCGGCGAAATGTCCCTGGCGCTGCAATCCCGCCAGCACGCCGGTCAGGCTATCAATCTCTTCCAGCGTCAGATTGCCGACGTTGCTGAATTCGCCCAGCCCGGCGCCCTGCACGGCCAGCACCGCATCCAGCGCGCCCATGGCCGCATCATCCTGCAATGCCGCCTGGCCCGAAAACGCCGGATGGAGTAACCAGCCCCAGCTCTCCTCTTCGCGGCTTAACGCGGCGGGTAGCCGGTCGGCATGGTAAGCAAAACTGTCGGCATTGTGCGTCAACGGCAGCATGCTGATCAGCTCTGTCGGCTGGCCGCCAAGGCTGCCATCGTGCTGCACATACAGACGGTTGACCGGGACGCTGCCATCGCCCAGCTTGCCGCCGGGGATCAAGGTGCCCTGCTTCGGCAACGCGTTGATTTCATCCCAGTATTTCAGTCGGCTGATTTCCAGCGGCTGAATGGCGCGGGCTGGCCAGACAAAATCGATATTGTGGAACCACTGATCGTAAAGATCGTAGCTTTCAGGCTCCATTACCGCGATGCGCTGAGCATCTTCCACGCTGCGTAACAGGTAGACAATTTTGATGCCTAAATCCTGTTCGGCACGCAGGCGAAGGCGCTCAAGCAGCGTTACCGACGTCCCCAGTACGCGCAGAGTGATTTGATTGGTCGCCACGGCCGCGGAGTTCATTACTTATCACCGATTAAAAAGGGCTGCTGAAAACGCAGGAAGGCGCTCTGCAACCGCGAGGCGCTAAGGCCCCGGAGAATAAATACCAGCTGGGAGCTTTCCAGCTCGCCCGGCCAGTCTGTCAGATGAACCGGCGGATGCAGGCTGTGCTGAACGCCATGGATCACCACCGGCGTGTCGCTCTCCTGAACCCGTAAGATGCCTTTCATCCGCAGTATCGCACTGCCATGACAGTGTAATAGCATCGACAGCCAGACCGCAAAGGCCGCCCAGTTAAACTTCTCCGTCAGTGTAATCACACAGGTTTCCGTTTGCGGATGATGGATGCCGAGGCGGGCGACCGCGGTAGCGTCGGCCTTGAGAGCTGCCGTTGCCGGGGCCGGATCGCTGCTGATGACGCCGATCTTTTCCGCCGCCAGATTGCCCAGCCAGCGAAAACGCTGCTGAGCGCTGCCTTCACTGATAGCGGCTTCGAACAGCGTATCGGCCTGATGCAGAAAGGTGGTGGTTTCAGCAATTTCGGCCAGCGGGTTGAGCTGCTGAAGATAGGCTTCCAGCTGATGCCGCTGCGCCGTGCTTACCCGATCGCCTTTACTCACCGCCAGCTTATCTGCCGCCGTAACCTGCGCCAGCCATTCCGGCTGGTTTTGTGCCTGCTGCCAGCCGTGCTCAGCATCGACCAGCGTCACCAGCACGCCCTGCGCAAAGTGATACTGCAGCTGACGATCGTGCAGCAAGGTAGAGAGGATTGGCGAGGGATCGGCCAGACCGGTGGTTTCAAGGATCACCTTTTTAAACGGCGGCAGCTGTCCGCGCTCACGCCGTTCGCTCAGATCCAGCAGCGCCTGCTTCAGTTCTCCCCGTACCTGGCAGCAGACGCATCCGCTGGGCAGTAACACCGTATCCGGCGCAACTTCGCCCAACAGCAGATGATCGATGCCCACCTCACCAAACTCGTTAACCAGCAGCGCAACGTCTGCCAGCGCCTGTCCGCCCAGCCAGCTTTTGAGCAGCGTGGTTTTACCGCTGCCCAGGAAGCCACTCAGCACGTGAACCGGGATCTTCTGCCCATCCTGCATCTGCTACCTCGTCTGTTCCAGTGCATCCAGCCAGTCATCATCCAGCGGATCCAGCGGACGCTTTAACAGCGCTTCCGCTTCCTGCCAGATTTGCTCCAGGCTGTTAACTATCACCTGCTGCCCGGTCGGGCTGGCCAGCACCCAGCTAGTGTGAAAATCCGTCAGCTTCAGGCGGAAAGGGGCCAGCGCATGGTTTAACATCGCCATTTGCTGCAGCCGCAGCTGTCGGCGGGGCAAGGTATTTTGCAGCGGATCGCTCCACTGCGGACCGCTATCCAATAAACCACATACGCCACACATGTTGCGCTCCTTGTTTCAGGGCATCACGTCGCCGGAGTTCGGCCCAAGGGTCTGCCCGACAAACAGGTTGCCGCCGGGTTCACTTGCCAGCAGCAGCGCCACCGGTGCAATCTCCTCTGCCCGGCCAAAACGGCCTAAAGGCAGTTCGGCGGCTTTGGCTTTCTTCCACTCGCTGTTCAGACCCTCAATCAGCGGCGTTTCGATCGGGCCTGGCGCAATGGCATTCACCAGCACATTCTGCGCGGAAACTTCCAGCGCCAGCGATTTGGTAAAGCCAATCACACCCGCTTTGGCGGCAGCATAGTGGCAAAGCTCTGCTCCACCCTTGATGCCGAGCTGTGACGCCACGTTGATAATGCGACCCCATTTCTGCGCCAGCATCCATGGCAGCGCGCGTTGTGAAGCGAGAAATACGCTGCGAAGATCGACCGCCATCATCTCGTCCCACATCGCGAGGCTGATATCAGTGCAGCGCGCCTGGCTGAGCATCCCGGCGTTGTTGACCAAAATATCGATGCCGCCGAACTGTTCGACACAGGCATCAACCCCCGACTGCGCGCCCGCCACCTGGCCGACGTCCGCCATCACGCCGATGCAGTCAGCTCCCCGTTCACGGCAGGCCGCAACCGCGTTTTGCAGGTTATCCGCATGACGATCGGTCAGCACCAGTCGCGCGCCCTCGCGGGCGAACAGGCTGGCGATGGCCAGGCCAATTCCGCTGGCAGCACCGGTGATGACCGCTCTTTTCTGTTCCAGTTGCATCATTGCCTCCTTCATTCTGGCCAGCGAACCGTCAGACCGCCGTCAATAATCAGGCTTTGTCCGGTGAGATAGCTACTGGCATCGCTGGTCAGAAAACTGATCAGGTTGGCCACTTCATCAGCGCGGCCGGGACGCCCTAACGGGATCACCCGTGAGGCTTTTGCCAGCCCTTCTGGCCCCAGCGAGTTCTCTTTATCCAGCGACTGCGGTGTTTCAATAAGTCCTGGGATCACCGCGTTACAGCGAACGCCTTTTGGCGCAAGTTCCACTGCCATCGAGCGACAAATGCCGGGAATGCCGGCTTTAGCCGCCGCGTAATGGGCATGATCCTGCCAGCCATAGACGCCGCCGGCGATGGAGGACACCGCCACCAGACTGGCACCCTCACCAAGGTGCGGCGCCGTCGCGCGGAAGCAACGCATCACGCCGGTCAAATCGACATTCAGCATCTCATTCCAGCGATCGTCGCTCATCTCTGCAATCGGCGCGCGGCGCAGCACGCCCGCGTTGGCAACGACATAATCAATGCGGCCAAAATGGGCGATGGCTGCGGCGACAAACGCATTAACCGATTCCGTTTCCGCCACATCCAGCGGCAGCCAAAGCGCGTCGCCTCCCAGCGCCTCCACTTCTGCGGCGGCGCGTTTCGGGTCGTGTGGATCGGCGGGATAAAACCCGCCCACCACCTTCACGCCACGCTGGGCATAGTTTTTTGCCAGTGCCAGCCCGATGCCACTCGCTGCGCCGCTGATCAGCGCTACCGGGGTTGTTTGCGTTGTAGTCACAGTTCACTCCTGAATCTGAATAGTGCCGTTATGCGATGCGTTCTGCGCTGCAGCCGCTTTTTCCGGAACGTGGCGTGCCAGTAAAATGATCATTCCTGAGATAAAGCACGGCAGCGCGCCAAACCATAAGGCCGCTTCCTGCCAGTGGCCGCCGTTGCTGAGGATTGAGGTGGTACCGACGCCAGCGATAATGGCGCCAACCGGCCCCATCGCACCAATCAGCGCACCTGCGGTGGCGCGAATAGCGGTGGGGAAGCTTTCACTGATAAAGAACAGCGCGGCAGCGTAAGGGCCTATCAGGAAGAACAGGCCAACGCTGTACAGCGCCACGATGATGGCAAAGTTATCCGGGCAGAACAGCATGCCGGCGAAGGCCACGCCGCCCAACATCCAGCCTACGGCGATGGTGTTGCGACGACCAAAACGATCGCCTAACCAGCCGTGCGCCAGATAGCCGCAGTAACCCACCAGGTTGGACATAATCAGGATCAGCAGCGAGTTATCGAAGGACACGGCATGCGTTTTGGTGATCACCGTGGTGCCCAGCACGCTGAAGATCTGTATCGCGAACCAGTTCAGCAACACCGCGCCGCCTAACACCAGCGTTGCCCGCAAGGACGTGCCGCGAAATGCCGCCGCGAGGCCGGATTTCTGCTGCTCTTCGTACGGCATGTCATAGTCCTGCGCCACCTGACGCGCATCGGTTTCATTGCCGGCGGCCCGCAGCTGTTTGATATGCTGATGAACCTGGAACTGCGGTGTCTCTTTCAGTTTTAACGCCATCACCGCAATCACCAGAGACGGAGCGGCCGCAAAGATAAAGCTGCCCTGCCAGCCGATAATCGGCATCAAAATCGCGGTGAGCGCCGACGCCACCAGCGCACCAACCGGCCAGCCGCCCTGCACCAGGCTGTAAATAAAGCCTTTACGCTTGTTCAGTTTCGGATCGTCAATCGCCGCATACAGCTCGGACAGATAGGTGGCGTTAACCGTCTGCTCGGCATAACCAAGGCCAGCCACTGAACGAATGGCGGTGAGCGCACCTTTGCCCCACGCCCCGCCGATGGCGGTCAGCAGCGAACAGAGCGCGGCGCCACCGACGGTAATCACGATGCCCATTCGACGTCCCAGTCGATCCACCAGCGGACCAATCGCCAGCGCAATCACTGCGCCGCCAACCGCCACCCAGGTGGCAATTTCAGCCTGCTCCACTTCACTCCAGCCGAAGTGGCCGCCAATCGCCGGCAGCAAGGTGCCAAACAAAATGAAGTCATAGACCGCGAACACCCAGGCAAAAAAAGCAATCCAGGTAGCAAACTTCACATCTTTGATGCTCAGCTGCTGTGGAAGCCAGCCGTTAACAGAGGGACGTTTAAACAGGCTCATAGTGCGCTCACTCATCAAAAGGTAATGGGCTTAACCCTTGCGCGGATTGCGCTTCAGGTGGTCATCAGCGATTTCGTCGAAGGTGACAAAACGCACGCCTTCATGGCTTTGAATGTATTTAATCAGGCGCTCAAGCATCAGCAGCACCTGTGGGCGACCTGACACGTCCGGGTGAATGGTCATGGTGAACACCGCGAAGTCGTTTTCGCGGTAGACCCAGTCAAACTGGTCACGCCACATCTCTTCCAGATGGCGCGGGTTAACGAAGCCATGGCTGTTAGGGGATTTTTTGATGAACATCATCGGCGGCAGATCGTCGAGGTACCAGTTGGCCGGGATCTCCACCAAATCGGTTTCCACGCCGCGCTCCAGCGGTTTCATCCAGCTGTCAGGATGCTTGCTGTAATCAATCTTGGTCCAGCTGTCACCGACGCGAACGTAGTAGGGATGGAAGTCGTTATGCATCAGGCTGTGGTCATACTTGATGCCTTTCTTCAGCAGCAGCTCGTTGGTGACGTTGCTGAATTCCCACCATGGCGCGACATAGCCGGTCGGGCGCTTGCCGGCCAGTTTGCTGACCAGCTCGATGCTGCGATCGAGAATGGCTTCTTCCTGCGCCGGGGTCATGGCGATCGGGTTTTCATGGCTGTAGCCGTGAATACCAATTTCATGGCCCGCGTCAGCCACGGCCTGCATCTGCTCCGGGAAGGTTTCGATTGAGTGGCCGGGAATAAACCACGTGGTTTTTAACTGATGTTCGGCAAACATCTTCAGCAGACGCGGCGCGCCCACTTCACCGGCGAACATGCCGCGTGAGATATCGTCGGGAGAATCTTCACCGCCGTACGATCCCAACCAGCCGGCAACGGCATCCACATCGACACCAAACGCACACAGGATTTCTTTGGCCATCTTTCACTCTCCTCATCGGGTCGACTCACAAGCCAGGCCTGAAGCCGCTCACTTTGTCGCCTATAAAATGGATATTAAAAACAAATGTACATTTTTAAGGTAGCAAAGAGGATGCCAGGTTTTGGTGATGCGCCTCGAAAATCGCGGAAAGGTAAAATTAAGCCATTGATTAATATTGCAAAATAGTTGAATTAATCGCGTATCACGTGCACGGTGAGCCGGTAAGGCGTCGCGGCGAGGCAGCCGGTGAATAATGACTGGTGTGCTAAACGATCCATTATTGTGCAGCCTGCACCATGGCGATGCGCACGGCTTCGCTCCCCTGAAACTGAGGGGATATGGCATAATGGCGGTCTGTTCAGCGGGAGAGTGGGATTAAGGATGGTTAACGACAGTGACAGTTTGAAGGTGGAAGCCAGAGCGCCCGCGCGCTATGAAACCATTCGTCAGGTACTTGAAGATGCCATCGCTTCCCGCAAGGTTCCCCATGGCCTGGTACTGGTTGAAGGCCCGCTGGCCCAGCTGTTTGGCACCAGCCGCGTGCCGGTCCGCCAGGCGCTGAGTTTGCTACACGATCAGGGCTTGATCACCCGCTTTGAGGGCCGTGGCTTTATCGTTGCCCGGCAGAATGAAGAGGTTGAACCCCTGCGTATCGCCCTGACGCGCAGCGTGCTGGGACTGGATCAGCAGCGGGAACTGGTTGATACCCGCAGCACCGGCGAAAAACTGCTGCAAAGTTTGCAGGAAGCGCTCTCCACCTGCATGGTCTTCGGCCACTACCAGCTGAATGAAGCCCAGGCCGCCGAATTCTATAACGTCAGCCGCAACAGCATCCGCGAAAGCCTGATGCGCCTGCGCGACAAAGGGCTGGTGGAAAAAGAGCCCTATTCCCAGTGGCTGGCAGGCCCGTTAACCGCCAGAGAGATCAGCGATCATTATGAGATCCGCGCCAGCCTGGAATCCGCCGCGCTGCGTAAAGCCGCACCGCATCTGCCGCAGCAACAGATCCTCGACAATCTGCAACGGCTGGATCAGGTTGAAGGCAAACGGGTCAGTTCCGCCGAGCTGGAGCTGGTCGAGGACGATCTGCATCTGTTTTGCCTGGAGCCTGCCGGCAACCGCACGATGATGGAGATCCTGCGGCAGAGCCAGTCACCGTTGATCGTCACGCGGATTTTTTATGAAATGCTGGCGATCCCGATTGATGACGCGATCGTCAAAGAACACCGTCTGGTGTATGAGATGCTGCTGAAGGGAAGCTGGGATTTGGCGGCGATGGGGCTGCGGGAGCATCTGGAACGTTCGCAGATCCGCACATTACAGAAGCTCAAGGTGCTCTCTGTGTTACCGGTGCCTGAACTGCCGCCCTACCTGCTGCGTTTAAGCTGAGACTCTGGCGGACAATCAGCCGGCCTTTTTGCTGGGGCAGCAACCGGCAAGATCGTTAATGATCGGGCAATCGGCACTGTCGTCGCCAGGGCAACTTGCCGCCAGCGCCAGCAAGCGTTCACGCATCCTGGTCAGTTCCTCAATATGCGACTCAATTTCCGCCACTTTGACCAGCGTTCTGGCCTTCACATCCGCGCTGTGCCGCTGCGGATTATTGAACAGCGTCACCATCTCGCCGCACTCTTCCAGATTGAAACCCACCTGCCGGGCCTGGCGCAGTAGGGTCAGTTCTTCCAGGTGCTTCGCCGTGTAGCTGCGGTAGCCGTTTTCGCTGCGCAAGGGCGCGGTAACCAGACCTTTCTCTTCGTAAAATCGAATCGCTTTGCTGGTCAGCCCGGTTTTTTTCGCCACATCGCTGATATTCATCTTCTCTCCTTGACCTTCCCCTTGATGGAAGGTTTAACCTTCATTACTACTGTAAAACCCCATTGGGGTCAAACCGGATAACCAGGAGCTTACACCATGTCACAGACCACGTTATTGGCGCTTGATGGCTTAACCTGCGGCCACTGCGTAAAACGAGTGAAAGAGGCGCTGGAGCAACGTGCCGACGTTGAACAGGCCGACGTGTCGATTGCTGAAGCGCGTATCAGCGGCAGCGCTGACGCCAGCGAACTGATCGCCACCGTTGAACAGGCCGGGTATCACGCCAGCCTGGCGCAGGACGACAGCTTCCCAAAGGCTGAACCGCTGACAGCATCAGACACCCAGCCGGAAGCGCTGACAGCGGACTCCCACCAGCTTCCGGCGCCACAGGCCTCTTCAGCTGAAGCGGCCCCGCTCGCCCACGCTGAGCCGCTGACGGCATCAGCCGCACCTGCCGCGAGTTTTCACCTGCTGATTGATGGCATGAGCTGTGCCAGCTGCGTCAGTCGGGTGCAGAACGCGCTGCAACAGGTGAGCGGCGTCAGCCAGGCACGGGTCAACCTTGCCGAGCGCAGTGCGCTGGTGATGGGCGATGCCGCCGCTGAGTCGCTGATCGATGCGGTGAAAAATGCCGGTTATACGGCAGAAATTATTGAAGATGACCTCGAACGGCGGGAAAAACAGCAGCAGACCGCCCGCCAGGCCGTTCGCCGTTTTCGCTGGCAGGCCGCGCTTGCCCTGACGCTGGGCATTCCGCTGATGCTGTGGGGAATGGTCGGCGACAATATGATGCTGACCGACAGCAACCGCAGTGGCTGGCTGGCCGTTGGCCTCGCCACCTTGCTGGTGATGGTGCTGGCCGGCGGTCATTTCTATCGCAGCGCCTGGCGCAGCCTGCTAAAAGGCACCGCGACCATGGATACGCTGGTCGCGCTGGGAACCGCAGCCGCCTGGCTCTATTCCATTTCCGTGAACCTGTGGCCGGACTTTTTCCCGCCTCAGGCGCGCCATCTCTATTACGAAGCCAGCGCGATGATTATCGGCCTGATCAACCTCGGCCATATGCTGGAGCAACGCGCCCGGCAGCGCTCCTCAAAAGCGCTGGAAAAATTACTCGATCTGACGCCACCCACCGCCCGCGTGGTGACGGAAGACGGTGAAACAGTGCTGCCACTCAGTGACGTTCAGCCAGGCATGACGCTGCGTCTGACCACCGGCGATCGCGTCCCGGTTGACGGCACGCTCAGCCAGGGTGAAGCCTGGCTGGATGAAGCGATGCTGACCGGCGAAGCGATGCCGCAGCAGAAGGTGGCGGGTGATGAGATCCACGCGGGCACGCTGATGCAGGATGGCAGCGTGCTGTTCACCGCCAGCGCCGTCGGCAAAAACACCACGCTCGCAAGAATTATTCACAGCGTGCGCCAGGCACAAAGCAGCAAGCCGGAGATCGGTAAGCTGGCTGACCGCATTTCGGCGGTCTTTGTCCCGGCGGTGGTGGCTATCGCCCTGATCAGCGCCGCCATCTGGTACGTTGTTGGCCCGGCCCCGCAGGTGGTGTACACGCTGGTGATTGCCACCACCGTGCTGATTATCGCCTGCCCTTGTGCGCTGGGTCTGGCCACGCCGATGTCGATCATTGCCGGCGTCGGGCGTGCCGCCGAATTTGGCGTGCTGGTGCGGGATGCGGATGCACTGCAACGCGCCAGCACCCTTTCCACTTTGGTGTTTGATAAAACCGGCACCCTGACCGAAGGGACACCGCGCGTGGTCGACATCATGCTGTTTAATGGTGCCGATGAGCAGCAGGCGATCGGCTGGGCCGCCGCGCTGGAACAGGGTTCTTCCCATCCGCTGGCCCGCGCGTTGCAGGAAAAAGCCGACGGGCAAACGCTGCCGACCGTTGAGCAATTCCGCACCCATGCCGGTAAAGGCGTCAGCGGTAAGGTCAGCGGCATTGAACTGTGGCTGGGCAACCGCGCGCTGATGGATCAGCAGCAGATCGACAGCGTAAGCCTGAACGATCGGATCGATCGGCAGGCCGCCAAAGGCATTACGCCCGTGCTGCTGGCCGCTGATGGCAAAATTGTCGCGTTATTCTCAGTGCGCGATCCGCTGCGCAAAGAGAGCGTATCGGCGCTGAAACGCCTGCGTGAACGTGGTTATCAGCTGGTGATGCTGACCGGCGATAACGAAATTACTGCCCAGGCCATCGCCAGAGAAGCCGGTATGGACCGGGTGATCGCCGGGGTGTTGCCGGAAGGCAAAGCTGAGGCGATTCGCGCGCTGCAACAGCAGGGGCAGATTGTGGCGATGATTGGGGATGGCATCAACGATGCGCCCGCCTTAGCCCAGGCCGATGTCGGCATTGCAATGGGCAGCGGCAGCGATGTGGCGATTGAAACGGCCGGCATCACCCTGATGCGCCACGATCTGAATGCGGTAGTCGATGCGCTGGCCATCGCCAAAGCCACCTTGCGCAATATGAAGCAGAATTTACTGGGCGCCTTTGTCCATAACGCCCTCGGCATTCCGATTGCCGCCGGCGTGCTTTATCCGTTGACCGGCACCCTGCTCAGCCCGGTGGTCGCGGGTGCCGCGATGGCGCTGTCTTCCATTACCGTGGTCAGCAACGCCAACCGACTGATCCGCTACCAGCCACCGGCGGAATAACGGATTTATCGCACGCCGGATCCGCCGTTTTTACCTGTTACTCAGCCAGTTAAAGCGTTAGCATGGCTGGCTAACTGACAAGGCGGAAAGTATGGGAAAACTATTGCGTAAGGCGGCATCTCTCTGGCGATTACTGTCGCCAGTGCGCTACGCCTACCCGGCACAGGATGTCACCACAGATCACAGTCAGCTGCATCTGGTCGGCAGTATTCATATGGGCACCCAGAATATGATGCCGCTGCCAGCGGCCCTGCAGGCACAGCTTGAGCGGGCGGATGCGCTGATCGTTGAGGCGGATATCACCGGTAGCGCATCCCCCTTTAGTGAAAGCGAAACCTGCCCACCGCTGGCGGAACGCCTGACGTCAGAGGAACTGACCCGGCTGCATCGCCTGTGTGAAGAAGTGGCGATCAGCCCCGAAGCGATCGACACGCTGCCCGCCTGGCAGGTTGCGCTGATGCTTCAGGCGCAGCAGGCCCAGCGTCTGGGACTGCGGGCGGATTACGGTATCGACTTCCAGCTGCTGAAAGCGGCCCGCGCCTTACAAAAGCCGGTGATTGAACTGGAAGGCCCGGAAACGCAGCTGGCGCTGCTCAGAGCCCTGCCGGATAACGGCCTGACGCTGCTGCAGGACACACTGATCCACTGGCATACCAACGCGCGCCTGCTGCAAACCATGATTAGCTGGTGGCTGGAAAGCCCGCCGGGCCAGAAACAGACCGCGCTGCCGAGTACCTTTAACAGCGCGCTGAATGATGTGCTGATGCTGCAAAGGAATCAGCGCTGGGTACAAACGTTACGGGATTTGCCGCAAGGCAGGTATGTGGTGGCGGTGGGCGCACTGCACCTTTATGGCGAGGGCAATCTGCCCGATCTGCTGAAAAACAGATAAAAAAAAGGCCAATATTGCTATCGGCCCGTCAAAGAGGAATTTTTTTATGATTTTAGTTATCCGGTAGCAATCAGGTTGCCAGCGGGGGGCCGATTGTCGCTCAAAGCCTGAAATTTCGCCACTATTATTGTAGATATTGGGTCCAGCCAGACGCTTACAGAGGGACGTGAAGTATGACACCGGCAGTAAAACTTCTCGAAAAACAAAAGGTCAGCTTTCAGCTGCATGCCTACGAACATGACAGCAACGATACCCATTTTGGTGATGAGGCCGTACGTAAACTCAATCAAAATGCCGAACAGGTGTATAAAACCCTGCTGGTGTCGCTGAACGGCGATGGCAAAACGCTGGCGGTGGCCGTTACGCCGGTTGCCAGCCAGCTGGATTTGAAAAACGTGGCGAAAGCGCTGGGTGCGAAAAAGGTCGAGATGGCCGATCCACAGATTGCGCAGCGTACCACCGGTTATCTGCTGGGCGGGATCAGCCCGCTGGGGCAAAAGAAGCGGCTGCCAACGGTGATCGACAGCCTGGCGCAGCAGTTCCCGACCATTTTTGTTTCCGGCGGCAAGCGTGGGCTGGAAATTGAGCTCTCACCGCAGGATTTAGCCCAGCTGCTGAGCGCCACCTTCGCCGATATCGCCCGGCGCGACTGATCGCCGGTCAGTCCGCCGTCTGGGCCAGCAGCTGGTCAATCATCCATTGGCCTGCCGGTCCGGGCGGCGAACGCCGCGACCAGGCGACATCCACCGAAATTTTTTGCGGCCAGCCGGTGACCGGCAACTCGCTTAACACCTGATGACCAAACTGCTCCACCAGCCAGCGCGGCAAAATACTCCAGCCAAATCCCTGCTCAGCCATCTCCAGCAGCAACAGGTATGACGGTGCCGACCAAATCCCCTTCCCACCCTGATAACGCTCATTCTCCACCCAGGTATTCAGACAGAGTTGACGCAGGGTTTTCAGCTCGGCTTCGGTGACCTTCGCTTTACTGGCCAACGGATGATCCTGATGCAGATAGATCGCCATCTGCGCTTCAACCTGCAGCCGCGAGGTGGCGATCTCTTCCGGGTAATCGGGCTGAACGCGGATCACGCCAATATGCGCCCGACCGGCCTGCAGCAGATCGATCACGTCGGCATCTTCGGCAATCATGCACTCAAATTCGATGTCGGGATAACGCGCATCCAGCCGTTTCAGCAGCGACTCGTGATAATCCGCCTGCCAGAAGTCCGAGATCGCCAGACTGAGGCACGGTTCCACCTCGCCTGCCAGCCTCACCGCCAGCTCATCCAGCTGCGCGCTGGCGTTAAGGATCTCCCTGACCTGCGCCAGCGCGCGTCGACCGTTTTCAGTCAGCACCGGCGAACGGGCATCACGGCTGAACAGGGAAAATCCCAAATCGGTTTCCAGATTAGCCACGGCAGTACTGATGGTGGACTGGCTTTTGCGCAGCGCCCTCGCGGCGGCAGAAAACGAACCGCTTTCGACGGTCTGCACAAAAGCTTGCAACGATTCCGGTGAATAACGCATTGAAGTATCGATTTTCTAGATAGGTAGTCATTTTATCTTAGCAAAGAAAACGGGGAAAATAGCGTCCGGTAACAACTAAGGAGCATTTATGCGTACCAGAACACTGAAAGAACGTTTTTATCATGCCGCAGGCTTTGAGGTGCTGGCGATCCTGCTGGTGTCCCCTCTTGCCGCCTGGATCATGGAGAAGCCGCTGTTTCAGATGGGTGCGTTAGCCATCATGCTGTCCACCGTGGCGATGGGCTGGAACATCATTTATAACGCCGGTTTTGACCGACTGGTGCCGCCAACGGTGAGACGCGGGCTGCTGCTGCGCGTCGTTCATGCGTTAGGCTTTGAGGGTGGCTTTATCGGTATTGGTTTGCCGATTGCGGCCTGGATGTTGGGGATTGGTCTCTGGCAGGCGTTTCTGCTGGAAGTCTCGTTCTTCCTGTTCTTCCTGCCGTACACCGTGGCCTATAACTGGGTTTACGACACCCTGCGCGCCAGGTTGATCCAGCGCAGACAGTGCCAGGTTTAACCGGCAACGTAAAAAAACGGCACCGCCAGTTGGGGTGCCGTTTTTTTTCGTCTAGCGCTGGGCGGTCTGGATTTTAAATAATTTCCACACCTTCGGCAGCAGCGGCTCGTCCTGCTCCGCTGGATCTTTTTTCTCTACCGGCGCCTCTTTCTGGTAAACGATTTCGCCTTTTGGCGCGAACGCGTCCGCATTCAGCGGCGAGTGATTCTGGATGTACTGCTTCAGCACTTCGGCATCGACAAATCCGGTATTCACATAGCCAGGCAGCTGATTGACCGGCGGATAACCATCGCCTCCGGTGGCGTTAAAGCTCAGCGTGGCCATGCGGTAGATTTTATCCGCCTGCAGCGGTTCGCCGTTGATTTTAATCTCGCTGACGCCGGTGCCATAAGCCACCAGGCTGACGTTGGCGAACTGCGCGTAGGCCCCGGAATCCACCTGCTTATTGGCCACCACCGCCAGATATTTCTCGACGTCGCTGCCCTTCATCTCCACATAGGTCAGCGTATTGCCAAATGGCTGCACCTTCAGCACGTCTTTATAGGTAATGGTGCCGGACTCGATCGAATCACGCACGCCGCCGCCGCTCATCACCGCAAAGTCGGCTTTGGTACGTTCCATCTGAGACGCCAGGATCAGGCGGGAAAGGTTGGTCTGCACAAATCGTACCTTGCTGCGGTCACCTTCAAGATGGCCGTGAACGCTGCCGATTTTTACCCCCAGCTGCGCTTCGCCTTTTTTCTGGAACGGCGTCAGTAACTTCATCATCGCCGGGTTTTTCGCGATTTCCTGGGTGTAATTAATCCAGCTGACGCTGCCGTCGGCGTTGGTCACCTTATGGCGCAAGTTAATCGGCACCAGTTCGTAGTGTTCTAATGTCAGTGTGCCATTGAGGAAAGTGAAGTCGGCACGGCCAATGTATTTGCCCCACTCATGCGCCTGCACAATCCAAGTGCCGTTTTGCTGGTCCGGCGTACACGGCGTTCCCGGCACGTAATCCTTCTGGCTGACGTTCTCTTTCGCCATGCAGACCGGATCCTGCGAGTGGCCGCCGACAATCATATTCAGATAGCCTGCTGGCAATTCACGCGCCATTTCCACATCGCCCGGCGCATTGGAGCCATGGTTACCGTTATCGTAATGGCCCATATGCGTGGCGGCGATAATCACATCCGGCTTCTCTTTCTTCCTCAGCGCTTCCACCACTTCTTTCGCTTCAGCGGCGGGCTTGCGGAATTCCATGTCGGTGAAGTATTCCGGGTTACCAATTTTTGCGGTGTCGTCGGTTGTCAGACCAATCACCGCAATTTTCAGGCCCATACGGTTAAATAACGCGTAAGGTTGAAACAGGCGTTTGCCGGTGCTTTTCTGATAGATATTGGCCGAGAGCAGCGGGAATTTGGCCCATTTCTGCTGCTGACGCAGCACCGACAGCGGATTATCGAATTCATGATTGCCAATCGCCATCGCGTCATAGCCCACCAGATTCATGCCGCGGAAATCCGGCTCCGCATCCTGCAGGTCGGATTCCGGCACGCCGGTATTGATATCGCCGCCAGAAAGGATCAGCACCTGGCCGCCGTGGGCCTGAACGTCATAACGAATTTCATCCATCATGGTTTTCTGCGCGGCCAGGCCATATTCATCGTGCTCGTTCTGCCAGAAGTGTCCATGGTGGTCGTTGGTGTGCAGCACGGTGAATTTATACACCCGATCCTTCACATAGGCCTGGGCCACCAGCGGCAGGCTTAGCATCAGTAACGTCAGGGCTGGCACCAGCCTTTTATTTAATGGAAGCACAACGAATCTCCTTGTTATGAATGGGTCGCGCGGTATCGCGTAAACTGGATGTCAAAAATTAACGGCGGTTTTGTCATTTATTTGTGACTATTTATCGATTATGCCGCAGGATAACTGAGCGGGATAATAATTAGCCTTCTTACTGCTCCTCCAACCCTTCGAACGAACAGGTTTTCTCATGGCCAGCGAACAAATACTGTCTTCTGCTTCTTCTGCCCCAGCCAGGACGTCATTTGGCATTCTTGGCGCCATCAGCGTGGCCCATCTGCTGAACGATATGATCCAGTCACTGATTCTGGCGATCTATCCGCTACTGCAAACGGAGTTTACCCTCAGCTTTGTGCAGGTGGGCCTGATCACCCTGACCTTTCAGGTCACCGCGTCGCTGCTGCAGCCGGTGATCGGTTACTACACCGATAAACATCCGCAGCCGTGGTCGCTGCCGATCGGCATGGGATTCACGCTGGGCGGCCTGATCCTGCTGGCGCTGGCAACGAACTTCCCCACCATTCTTCTGGCGGCGGCGCTGGTCGGTACCGGCTCTTCGGTGTTTCATCCCGAATCGTCCCGCGTGGCGCGTATGGCGTCCGGTGGGCGACATGGCCTGGCACAGTCCCTGTTCCAGGTGGGCGGAAACTTCGGCAGTTCCCTTGGCCCGCTGCTGGCTGCGCTGATCATCGCCCCCTACGGCCGCGGTAACGTCGCCTGGTTTACCCTCGCCGCGCTGCTGGCGATCGTCGTGCTGCTGCAAATCAGCCGCTGGTATCAGACTCAGCATCGGGTGGCGAAAAGCAAGGCGATGCCGACAGAGGTGACAACCTTACCACGCAAAAAAGTGGCCTTCGCTATCTCAATACTGCTGGTGCTAATCTTCTCAAAATACTTCTATCTGACCAGCCTGAGCAGCTATTACACCTTCTACCTGATGCAGAAGTTTGGCCTGACGGTTCAGAATGCCCAGTTCCACCTGTTTGCCTTTTTATTCGCGGTCGCCGCCGGGACGGTGATCGGCGGGCCCATTGGTGACAAGGTGGGCCGTAAGCGGGTGATCTGGGTATCGATCCTCGGCGTGGCCCCGTTTACCCTGCTGCTGCCGCATGTGTCGTTATGGTGGACCGGCGTGCTGTCGGCCATTATCGGCTTTGTGCTCGCCTCCGCCTTCTCGGCCATTCTGGTCTACGCCCAGGAACTGATGCCGGGTCGGATTGGCATGGTTTCCGGCCTGTTCTTCGGCTTCGCTTTCGGCATGGGCGGCCTGGGCGCGGCCGTGCTGGGGGTGGTTGCCGATCACAGCAGCATTAATACTGTCTATCAAATCTGTGCTTACCTGCCACTTCTCGGTATTCTGACCATATTCCTGCCTGATAACCGGACTAAATAACCCTTCCCGGCGCAGATAATTGCGAACTGCGCCGCTTAATTTCTGCCACAAATCAAGCTTCCACCCCGATAACTCACAGAAATCACACTTCTGTGCGATTCCGGCTAAGGAATTGCAGTTTATTGCCGTTATAACCCTTTATATCAAGCAGTGTGATCAATTATGTTATACGCTTAATATTACAACCGGACACATTTTCACACAGGAGAGAGGCATGCACCACACCACACCGCTTATCACCACCATTGTGGGAGGCCTCGTTCTCGCCTTCCTCTTTGGTATGCTGGCAAATCGCCTGCGAATTTCTCCTCTGGTTGGCTATCTGTTAGCGGGTGTGCTGGCCGGTCCTTTCACCCCTGGCTTTGTTGCCGATACCAACCTGGCACCGGAACTGGCGGAACTGGGTGTGATCCTGCTGATGTTCGGCGTCGGCCTGCATTTCTCGATGAAGGATTTGATGGCGGTAAAGGCCATCGCCATTCCCGGCGCAATCGCGCAGATTGCCGTGGCGACACTGCTGGGAATGGGGCTTTCATGGGCGATGGGCTGGCCGTGGTTGACCGGTCTGGTGTTCGGTCTGTGTCTTTCAACGGCCAGTACCGTGGTATTGCTGCGTGCGTTGGAAGAGCGTCAGTTAATTGACAGCCAGCGTGGGCAAATTGCTATCGGCTGGTTGATTGTGGAAGATTTGGTGATGGTGCTGGCGCTGGTGCTGCTGCCCGCCATTGCCGGTATGTTCGAAGAAGGCAACGCCAGCATCAGCATGGTGTTGTATGACCTGCTGATCACCATCGGCAAAGTCGTGGCCTTTATGGTGCTGATGATGGTGGTGGGTCGCCGCGTGGTGCCGTGGATCCTCGCCCGCAGCGCGGCAACCGGTTCCCGCGAACTGTTTACCCTCGCTGTGCTCGCCCTGGCGCTGGGCATTGCCCTCGGTGCGGTGGAATTCTTCGATGTCTCCTTTGCCCTTGGCGCCTTCTTCGCAGGCATGGTGCTGAATGAGTCGGAACTCAGCCACCGTGCGGCCCATGACACCCTGCCATTACGCGATGCCTTTGCGGTGCTGTTCTTTGTCTCTGTCGGCATGCTGTTCGACCCGATGATCCTGCTGAAAGAGCCGCTGGCGGTGATTGGCGTGTTGGCGATTATCGTGCTGGGTAAATCGCTGGCGGCGTTGGTGCTGGTCAGGATGTTTGGCCACTCACGCCGCACGGCCTTAACCATTTCCGTCAGCCTTGCGCAGATTGGTGAGTTCGCCTTTATCCTTGCCGGACTCGGGATCTCCCTTAACCTGTTAACCGGCGAAGGACGCAATCTGGTGCTGGCAGGGGCGATCCTGTCGATTATGCTCAACCCGATCCTGTTTACCCTGTTGCAGAGTTACCTGAATAAAACCGAGACGCTGGACGATCAGGTGATCGAAGAAGCCATTGAGGAAGAGAAGCAGATCCCGGTCGATCTCTGTAATCACGCCATTGTGGTCGGTTTTGGTCGCGTCGGCAGCCTGTTGGGGAAAAAGCTGATCGAGGAAGGCGTGCCGATCGTGGTGGTCGAGAACAGCCGTCCGCGCGTTGAGGCTTTGAGAGAACAAGGGATCAGCGCGGTGTTGGGCAATGCGGCCCGCGTCGACACCATGGAATTAGCGCGGCTGGACTGCGCACGCTGGCTGCTACTGACCATTCCCAATGGCTATGAAGCGGGCGAGATTGTCACCGCCGCACGCGAGAAACGACCTAATATCGAGATTATTGCCCGCGCCCATCATGATGATGAAGTGAGCTATATCATTGAACGAGGTGCCGATCAGGTGGTGATGGGAGAGCGGGAGATTGCCAGCAGTATGCATACGCTGATGCATACCAGTCTGAGTGAATTGCCACGAGAGTGTCCGATCTGACTGGCCTTCCCCGCCGGCCAGATAGCCGGCGGGGAAAACCGTTAGCGTTCCCAGTAGGACTCTTCCAGGCTGTCCTCACGCTCCGGCAAGCCACGTGAAAGCCGGGGAGAATGCTGATTAAGCACCTGATAGCTGACGCGGTTGGCGTATTTACACACCTGCGCCAGTGACGAATAGGTCAGGTAGTTGCGGCCATGCTTGCTGGAGTTGGGCACATTCAGACGGTGATAATTATTGGCGGTGATATCGTGCAGCATCGCCGCCAGCGCACCGTCTCCCGCACCGTTGGTGTTCATGATTTTCTCCGGGCCGCCCATATAAGGCGCAATGTGCGAGAAAATCTTCAACGGCTGCTCACAGTCCTGATGACGCATCGCGCGGCTGAATTCGTACTGGTTGAATTCGGGGATCGCACCAGGCAGCAAAGGATGCTGGGTGACGCGTTTGCCCTCTTCTTCGGTATATCCCGCCATAAACAGGCCGTTTGGTCCGGCGGTACACAACACCAAATCCACCCAGTCCAGCGCCATATTCGACGCCATCAGCGGATCGCTCAGCCCGGTCAGCGCTTCCGCTTCCTCTTCATTCATCGCCAGAATCGAAACGTGTTCACGCAGGAACGCCTGCCAGAACTCGGGCTTATCGCCAATGACATATTTGGTGCCCAGCGTTAACACCACCGGCACGTTATGCTTTTTGGCAAAGCCGATCGCTTCCATCGTGGCTTCCGGCATCGGCTCGCCCGGCGCGCAGCGCACCAGATACGAGGTTAAAACCAGCGCGGAGGCACCGGCAATCACCTCTTCCGGGATGCTTTCTTTCTTCAGCTGATTCATCAGGCCGGGGCTGATGGCGAAGGTACGTTCGCCGTTTTCCCCAATCAGGGTGAAGCAGCGACCGATGGCGCCATCAACACCCTGCAGGTAGTTCAGGTCAGTGCGGCTGGAGGTGTTGCACAGATAGCGATAGGCATAGCTGCCAATCTGCACGTTGCGGCACATCACGCCCAGCAGCACCGAACGGTCATCCGCCAGCACCGAATAGTTGTGCAGCGTATTGCCGATGGTGCCACCCGCAAACTGATGGGTGATCAGGTTTTCCCGGGTTAACTCGGCATAGAGCGCTTCCGCCACGTCATCGGCGATGACCAGCGAGTGACCGCTGCTCAGGCCATAACGCGCCACAAAGTCATCATCGACGTTGGCTTCAATGTCCACCAGCGTCTGATCGATGCCGACGATCCAGCTGCCGGAGACCTCCTGTTCAGGCTGCGCGATTTGCAGCAGAGGATCGCGCGCGCTGACCGGGAAGTAGTGTTTAGATTTACGCTTGCCGGGAAATTTCATTCGGCTATCTCCGCCCGTTGACCAACTCAACCATCATATCGATATGCAATTCATCATCGTTCAGGGCTGGAATGTATTCAAATTTAGTGCCGCCCGCGTGGCTAAAGAACTCCTTGTTCTCCTCGCTGATCTCTTCCAGCGTCTCAAGGCAGTCTGAAGAGAAGCCCGGACTCATGATCTGTACATGCTTAATGCCTTTTGCCGGCAGCGACTTCATCGTCTCATCGGTGTAAGGCATCAGCCAGGGTTCACGGCCAAAGCGGGACTGGAAGGTGAGCATCGCATTCTGATCGGTCAGACCCAGCGAGGCGGTCAGCGCATCATAGGTGTCACGGCAACGTTTAGGGTAGTCATCGCCTTCATCGGCAAAGCGCTGCGGAATACCATGGAAAGACATCACCAGCAGATCGGGTTTGCCGTGGGTGGCAAAAGAGCGCTCAACGGAGGCTTTCAGCGCCGCAATATAGGCCGGATGTTCGGCATAATCGCGAATAAAGTCCACGGATGGCAAGCTGCGATAACCAGCGAAGACGCTGGTAATGCCATCCCAAACCGCGGCAACGGTTGAACAGGAGAACTGTGGATAGAGCGGCAGGACGATCAGGCGGTTAATGCCCTGCGCCATCAGGCTGTCCAGCGCGCTTTTCAGGCTGGGGTTGCCGTAACTCATGCCCAGTTCAACCGGCATATCCAGTCGGGCTGCCAGCGCAGCACGCTGCCGCTTGCTGTAAACCATCAGTGGGGAGCCTTCGTCCATCCATACCGAGGCATACAGTTTGGAGACGCGCGGAGAGCGGATCGGCAGGATCGCACCGTTAAGGATCGGCCACCACAACCAACGCGGCGTATCGACCACGCGCGGATCGCTGAGGAATTGTTTCAGGTAGCGTTTTACAGCAGGCGTGGTGGGTGCATCAGGTGTGCCTAAGTTCACCAACAGCACGCCGGGTTTATCTTGCCGCATTATTATTCCTTATCTGGGCATCTTGGGTGATGTAAACGAGACTTATTCTAGCGGAAAATGGCGGGGGGAAAACCAATTGCTGTAGTAGGAGCCAGACAAGGCCTGGCCCCTGAGAAATTAACCGAGGATTTTAGCCAGCTCTGCGCTGACTTCAGACACTTTACGGGTGCCGTCGATTTTGTGATACGCGGTGTGGCCTTCTGCGGCTTCTTTGCTGTAGTAAGCAATCAGCGGAGCGGTCATCTGATGGTATTCGACCAGACGCTTACGCACGGTCTCTTCCTGATCGTCTTTACGCGTGGTCAGCTCTTCGCCGGTCACGTCATCTTTGCCTTCCACTTTTGGTGGATTGAAGTTGACGTGATAAACGCGGCCAGAAGGCGCATGAACGCGACGACCCACAATGCGTTCAACAATCAGTTCGTCTGGTACAGCAAATTCCAGCACGTTGTCGACTATGATACCCGCGTCCTTCATGGCATCAGCCTGAGGAATGGTGCGAGGGAAGCCGTCTAACAGGAAACCGTTGCGGCAGTCTTCCTGAGCGATACGCTCTTTGACCAGCGCAATAACCAGTTCGTCGGTGACCAGTTTACCGGCGTCCATGATCTCTTTGGCTTGTTTACCCAGTTCGCTGCCTGCTTTCACTGCTGCACGCAACATGTCACCCGTGGAGATTTGCGGAATACCGTATTTCTCCATAATGAACTGAGCCTGAGTCCCCTTACCTGCACCCGGTGCACCGAGCAGAATAATACGCATTGCGTAAATCCCCTTGCGAATCGCTTAAATGATCTATTTATCCAAGCCTGGAACCATACCATTATGGCCCTTTATCCACAAGGAACGCAGCGTCTAACCTGCGTCCGCGTAACGGGCATCCGCAACATGACGACGCGCCCAGATAGTTTGCGAAATCACCGCCGTCACGATCACGGCGCCACCAACAACTGCCTGAATTGTCGGCATTTCCCCGAGGAATACCGCCATCCATAACGGCGCCAGCGCCGTTTCCAGCAGCAGGAACAGTCCGGCATTTGCCGGGGAAACATATCGGGTGGATAAGGTGATCAAACCCATAGCCAACGGCATGATCAGCGCGCCTTCGGCCAGCGACCAGCCATATTGCGCAAAAGTCAGCGTTTTCAGACTAGCACTCAGTTCCGGGCCCATCCAAAGTGCAATCAGCAATGACGCCAGTAAGCCACCGAGAGACGGCAGTCCCACCGTGCCGCCTTTCACCCGCGACGTGAAGATAAAGGCCAGCGCCATCGACACCGCCGTAGCCAGCGCGTAGACGTTGGCGATGGCGTGATCGCCTGCCGCACGGCCAGACATCACGATGATCACCCCGACAATGCCCGCTAGTGCGGCGATCATTACGCTACGATCGCTTTTGATCTTAAAGAACAGCCGACAGATCAACGCGGAAATAAACGGCGTCGAGGAGATAATCACCAGCACCGTCGCCACATTTCCCCGGTTCAGCGCATTAACGAAGCAGGCTGACGAGATACAGAAAAACAGCGTTGATAAGACGTTATCTTTGGTTAACCAGGGCTGGCCGAGCGTGCTGCGACTTTTCCCCCACAGCGCCCACACCAGCAGACAGATCCCCCACATAAAAACGCCACGCAGCGCGACAATCGTCCATGAGTCTTCGATATTCATCAGGCGGATAAACACCGAGTCGGTGCTGAGGATAATCCCGCCCAGGATGCCGATCATATTGCCGTTCAGCGGCAGAGTCTGTTTCATTCAGGGTTGCTCCCAAAGCTGAGTCAGATCCCGTGCGACCTGGCGGCTCATATCGACGGCCTTTTTGCCGTCTCCCCTTTCCCAGCACGAAAGCCGCAGGGTTTTCGAGTGGGCAAAGTAACTGGCACCGGCGGCTTTCACCTGCTTTTGCAGCGCGTCGCTTAACGGCGGCACGTTAAAGCAAGCAAACGGCAACGCCGGATGGCTAATCGAGGTGAAATCCATCCCGGCGATGTCCTTCAGCGCTATCTTCATCACTTTCGCCACGTTATACGGCTGCCAGTTGGCGCTGCGAATATTGCCGATCGCTTCTTCCAGCGGTTTTGCTGAGGCGGTAGATTCCTCAAACAGACGCAGTTCGCTGCGCATCAGCGTACTGAAATGCTCCGGGCGCAGGGCTATGATCGCCAGACCAACGGTCAGCGAAGCATGTTTGTGCATCGGCGCGACAAAAATCGAACTCTTTTCAATCAGCTCGCTGTGCAGGTTAGTGGCGAAACTGTGGGAGGCATCCACCACGCCTTTGCCTTTACTGTCGTCAAGGCTGTTTACCGCGCCGGTGTAAGGATTGACGTGCGTGATGATCGGCACGTTGCCCGGCCCGGTAAATTGCGACGCCGGATGATGGAACAGTTCGCTCACCGGCTGGTAATGCGCATGCTTTGCCAGGCACAGCGTGGTTTCCTGCTTATGGAACAGGTGCGACAGGATCACCAGCCCAACCCGCACGGACTGGACGAAGAAAATATCGTACTCCTGTAGCTTATACAGGCGGGAAAGCTCTTCCCTTAATTCATCTCGTTGCATACGCGCTCGCTTAAAAAATTGCTCGCCGTGAACCGTCTGTAAATGGGGTGATAAGGAGGATGCATCCATTAGTTAATCAACTCTTGCTGATAAAGCAGTGGCATAACGTTATCGCGGAAGATCGAACCCACCGCGATTTCACAAGGTGGCCTGCGGTAGTTAACCCAGGCAATTTCTTCAATTTCCGATCCGGCGCGCGGCTGGCCGGCGATCTCCACGTGATAAACATGGTTCTCAATGGCGGTGGCCTCAAACTCCGCCAGGCCGTGAAACAGGCCAAAAGGCCGGAACGCTTTCACCTGCACACCCAGCTCTTCCTGCAGTTCGCGCTTCAGGCAGGCCAGATGATCTTCCCCAGCCAGCGGCTTGCCGCCAGGCGAGATAAAGGTGCTGGTCCCCCGCTTGCGGGTCAGCAACAAGGAACGCTGCCAGATGATAATGGCCGCACATTTCACGATAATTTTCATATCAGGCTCCGAAAAAGGACGTAACCCGAAGGTTACGTCGCATAAAGAGACCGTATCAGGCAGCGGCACTGGTCGTTTTACCCAGCAGCTGGGTGGTCAGGGTTTCGCCTGACAGGAAACGCACAATGTTGAGGGCCAGCGGGGTTTTGTCTTTCAGATAAGCGAGGATCACTTCATCGCTTGGGGTGGAGAAGCTGTCAGCAAAGATGCTGATGCCTTCCAGCGATTTGGTGGAAATCCCGAGCTGCAGCAGGCGATATTTCACGTCTTCCGCTGACTGTGCGAATTCATAGATCGGTGACTGATAGTTGATATCAAACTGCGCCATCATCTCCATCAGGAACGATTTAGCCACCTGCCGCTGCTCCGGGAACTCCATCTGATAATGGGTGATGCCATCGTTAATGGTGTTGATGTCGTTACGTCGACAGAAATCCACCAGATGGGCATGGATTGCCAGTTTCTCGCCCAATAACACCAGGTTTTTCCGGTATTTGAGGATATCGTCTTCCAGGTGTTCAATGGCGATGGAGCGGAATGCCCCGCTGATATCCGCCACCGTATGGTCAACCACTAAATCGCCAAAGCGGTTTTTTAGCTCATCAACCCGGTGCGATAAAATGCCACGATGCAGTGAACCTCCACTGTTTCCTGACCAAAGATGCACAGGGATACCCTGTAACATCAGATAACACGCTGCCAGTGTGCTATCACGTCCACCGGTAAACATTACAAGCTGTGTTTTTACGGAATGCTGTGTTGTCATTTTCCTTTCCTTCACGTCGCTGTTGTATGTAATCGTGGGTTAATCCGGGGAGAGATGGCCGCCTCATGCGCTGCAGTTAACAGCCTGCAGCTTTGTTTTCGGGCAGACCTCCCTGTCTGCGAAATCAGATTAGGTAAAACCGACTGGACTTTAAAATGATATAAACAGACACTTGCTGTTAGTTTTTCTCACAGAGCACTCTTATGTCAGGACTCCCCTCACTGCGCGCCCTGCGCTATTTTCATCAGGCCGCACTGCATCAGAATTTCAGTCTGGCGGCGCAGTCGCTGAGCGTGACCCACAGTGCGGTCAGCCATCAGATAAAACTGCTGGAAGAGTGGTTAGGGAAGCCGTTGTTTTTGCGGGCGAATGGTCGGGTACAGCTGACCTCTGACGGCGAGCGGCTGAAAGTTTGCTGTATGCACACCTTCCGTGAGATCGAAACCACCTGTGAGAAGATCCGCGCCAGAAACCTGAACAGCCTGACCGTCTCCTGCGCACCCAGCTTTCTCGCGCAGTGGCTGATCCCAAGGATCAGCCGGTTTACCGAGCGCCACAAAGATATTGCGCTGACGTTCCAGACCCATGTGGATATTGAGCGGGTGCGCAACGAACAGTCCGACCTGCTGATCCTCAGCCATGAACAGCTGGTGCAGGACGATATTGCCGCCACGCTTATCACCGTCGATTATATCGGCCCGGTCTGCGCGCCCTCGTTCAGCAACCGCTTTACCTATGAAACGGACTTCTCCACCCTGCCGCTGCTGCACGCGGATACCAAGCTGCATGCCTGGGCTGAATGGGCGAAGAAAACCGGCGCACGGGGCGATTTCTGGGCAGGAAAGCACTTTGATAATCTGACGCTGGCGATCCAGGCAGCCCGCAATGGGTTGGGGATTATTATGACGCCGCAGATCCTGGTGAAAAAAGAGATCCGTGAGGGATCGCTGATCGCGCCGCTGGGCTTTGCCGAGGTCGACAGGGCAACCTGGATGATGGTTAAGGCGTCACGCAAGGAAGAGCGGGAGATCGAACTGTTTCGCCGCTGGCTGTTAGAAGAAGCGGCCATGGTGGGATAGAACGGCAGAAAAGAAAAAGGGGCGAATCGCTTCGCCCCCTGGTGATGACAGTGTCGGTAGAATGCCTTACGCCAGCAGCAGCTGGTTCATGCGGCGGATAAACTGGTTGGGATCTTCCAGCGTGCCGCGTTCAGCCAGCATCGCCTGATCGAGCAGCAGCTCAACCCACTCCGCAAAGTGCGTATCGTCCTGCGTCTCCGCCGTGCGTTTCACCAGCGCATGGTCCGGGTTCAGCTCAAACAGATACTTCACTTCCGGCACGGCCTGGCCCGCAGCGGCAAACAGCTTCGCCATCTGGGTGCTCATGTCGTTGGCTTCAGTGGTGACGATAGCCGGCGTGTCGGTCAGACGGTGCGTCAGACGCACTTCCTTCACGCGATCGCCCAGCAGCGTTTTCACGCGCTCAACAAACGGCTCTAGCGCCTTTTCGGCTTCTTTCTGCTCTTCGCTCTCTTCGTCGGCCAGCTTGCTCAGATCCTGATCGTCTTTGCTGACGGACTGGAACTGTTTGCCATCGAACTCGGTGAGGTAGCTCATCATCCACTCATCGATACGATCGGAGAGCAACAGCACTTCGATACCTTTTTTGCGGAACAGCTCCAGGTGCGGGCTGCTCTTCGCGGCGGCATAGCTGTCGGCCGTGATGTAGTAAATCTTGTCCTGACCTTCGACCATGCGGCTGACGTAATCTTCCAGCGACACCTTCTGCGCAGAACCTTCACTGCTGGTGCTGGCGAAACGCAGCAGTTTAGCGATGGTTTCGCCATTGGCGCTGTCTTCAGCCGGGCCTTCTTTCAACACCAGACCGAATTGCTGCCAGAACTGCTGATATTTCTCTTCGTCGTCCTTCGCCACTTTCTCCAGCATCTGCAGCGCACGCTTGCTCAGCGCGTTGCGCAGGTTTTGGGTAATGCGGCTGTCCTGCAGGATCTCACGGGAGACGTTCAGCGGCAGATCGCTGGAATCTATCAGGCCGCGCACAAAGCGCAGATAGTTCGGCATAAACTGCTCGGCGTCATCCATGATGAATACGCGCTGCACGTACAGTTTCAGGCCGTGCTTGTGGTCGCGATTCCACATATCAAACGGCGCCTGGGTTGGGATATACAGCAGGCTGGTATATTCCTGCTTCCCTTCCACGCGGTTGTGGCTCCAAGTCAGGGGATCGGCGTAGTCATGAGAAACGTGCTTGTAGAACTCTTTGTATTCGTCTTCGCTGACTTCCGACTTGTTACGCGTCCACAGCGCCTGGGCTTTGTTGATCTTTTCCCAACTAGTGGTGTCGTCTTCTTCGTTGTGGCTTTCGATTTCTACCGGCAACGCGATGTGGTCAGAATATTTGCTGATGATGCTGCGCACACGCCAGGCATCAAGGAACTCGTCTTCACCTTCACGCAGATGCAGGGTGATTTCCGTGCCACGGTCTTCTTTAGTGATGTCGGCCAGGGTGTATTCGCCCTCACCAGCAGATTCCCAGAACACGCCCTCGTCAGCCGTTGCGCCAGCCGCACGCGTGCGCACGGTGACCTTGTCCGCCACGATAAATGCCGAGTAGAAACCGACACCGAACTGACCGATCAGCTGGCTGTCTTTCGCCTGGTCGGAACCCATCGATTCAAGGAAAGATTTGGTGCCTGATTTGGCAATGGTGCCCAGGTTTTCAATGACTTCGTCACGCGTCATACCGATGCCGTTATCGCTCAGCGTCAGCGTGCGGTTGTCCTTATCAACGGAAACCCGTACGCGCAAGTCGCCCTCGCCCTGATAGAGATCCGGCGTGGAAAGCGCGCGGAAACGCAGCTTGTCAGCGGCATCAGATGCGTTGGAGATCAGCTCGCGCAGGAAGATTTCTTTGTTTGAATAGAGGGAATGGATCATCAGGTGCAGAAGCTGTTTTACCTCTGACTGGAAGCCACGCGTCTCTTGTCCTTTCATGGTCATTGCTACCTCAACTAATACGGATGGATATACGTTGAGAAGTAGAGTGGGGGCAAACAACAGGATTTCAAGCAGGCACGACGGATCGTGCCGTTGAATGGTTAGAATCTAATCTTGTGGCGTCCGGCCAGAGAGTGCGACAGCGTGGTGCCATCGACCATTTCCAGCTCACCACCGACCGGCACGCCGTGGGCGATGCGGCTGGCGTCAACGCCATACTGCCCGCACATTTCAGCGATGTAGTTGGCGGTTGCCTCCCCTTCCACCGTGGGGTTGGTGGCGAGGATAACTTCCTGAATAGACTCTTTTTCCAGCCGTTGCTCCAGCCGATCCAGACCAATGTCATTGGGACCAATGCCATCGAGCGGTGAAAGGTGGCCCATCAGCACAAAGTAGCGGCCGGCAAATTGCCCGGTCTGCTCAATGGCATGAATATCGGCCGGGCTTTCCACGATGCAAATCAGACCATTTTGCTGACGACGTGGATTAGCGCAGATGGTGCAGATTTCCTGCTCGGTAAAGGTCCGGCAGTCGGAACAATGACCAATTTCAGACATCGCACGCGTCAACGCCTGAGCCAGACGCATACCGCCACTGCGATCGCGCTGCAAAAGCTGAAAAGCCATACGCTGGGCCGATTTCGGCCCAACGCCTGGCAGGCAGCGCAGCGACTCCATCAAACTTTCAAGGAGCGGGCTGGTCTGCATCAGAACGGCATCTTGAAGCCAGGTGGCAACTGCATACCGTTAGACACACCGGCCATTTTCTCTTTCTGCACTTCCGCAATGCGACGTGCCGCATCGTTGAAGGCTGCAGCAACCAGATCTTCCAGCATGTCTTTGTCATCGTCGAACAGGCTTGGATCGACTTCAACGCGACGGCAGTTATGTGCACCGTTGATGGTGACTTTCACCAGGCCTGCGCCTGATTCACCGGTGACTTCCATTGCCGCGATCTCTTCCTGAACCTGGCCCATCTTGTCTTGCATTTGCTGGGCCTGTTTCATCAGGTTACCCAGTCCGCCTTTTCCAAACATAGTTTTTCTCTCTCAGATCGGGCCGCATACCGCCTAAGCGATAATGCAGCGTTTCAAAGGGGGCGAATGCTCTCTTCATCCACGTCTGCATCGAAGAACCGACGCAGCGTCTGAATATGATTATCCGCAATAATCGACTGACGCGCCTGCGCCAGTTTCTCTTCGTAAATCGCCTGACGCCATTCCAGCGGCGTTAACACCGCGGGATTATCATCTTCTACCAGTGTCAGTTCAACCGGCTGACCGGAGACGGCACTTAATGCTTCCGTCAGCACCTTCTGCGCTGAGGGGGAATTCAGGTGGCGCTGGCTGGAGCGAAGGTGCAGGCAAATGCCGCTCTCCGTCTGCTCTTTCCAGGCGTTCAGCGCCATTTGCTGCACCAGCTTCGGTAACGTCAACTGCGCAATCTCTGCCGCCCAGGCGTCCCGCAACAGCGATTCTGCGGCCAGTTTGGCCATCAGCTCCGGGGTTTTCTCATGCTCCAGTGCGGTGCGCAACGCTTTTGGCGTGGCAACCGGCTCGGGGATCGCGTCTTCCTGCGTCTGCGCCTTCCAGCGATACGCCTCTTCTTTTACCGGCGCGGCGGGTTCAGCGGCAAGCTGCCGCTTCTGGCCGCGCTCGGTAACTGAAGCCAACCGCTCCAGTGCCGAACTTGCCGGCCGCGCACGTTGCGCTGCCGGCTCATCCTTTTTTGGTTTGGTCGCTCCCTGTTGGCGCATCAACTGTGTTCGCGCCAGCAGCAGCTGGTTTGTCGTATCGGGCATGTTCCCCGGCGGTTCCGCGTCCTGCACGGTATGGGCAGGCGTGGTGGCCGCCGGTGGCGTTGGCGTTGCCGCCTGTGGTGCCACAGGTTGGGCCTGCGGCATCATTGACGGACGCGCAACCGGCTCCGCAATCACCTGTTTAGGGTGAAAAGCCAGCGCACGCAGCAGCGTCATTTCCACGCCCATGCGGCGATCCGGTGCCAGCGGCAGCTCTTTGCGGCCCACCAGCAGCGTCTGATAATAGAGCTGCACATCGGGCGGTGGCAGCACGCGGGCCAGTTCACGCAGGCGCTGTTCAACGGCGGCGTAATCATCACCCAGCGCCGAAGGCAGCAGCTGGATCATCGCCACGCGGTGCAGCAAGGTCAGCATTTCAACCAGCAGCGCTTCCCACTCCACGCCACGGGAAGCCGCCTGATTCAGCAGCGACATCACCTGCTCGCCTTCTGCATTGACCAGCGCTTCGATCAGCGCCAGCGGCTGTTCATCATCCAGCGTGCCGAGCATGGCGTTGACCGTCACGGTGGTGACCTGTCCCTGCCCCATGGCAATCGCCTGATCGGCCAGGCTCAGCGCATCACGCATGCTGCCATCAGCCGCACGGGCCAATAGCTGGAGCGAACGCGGCTCAGCCTCAATTTTTTCTTCCTGCAGCACATGCTGAAGCTGACCGCGGATCTGTTCGACATCCAGTGCTTTCAGATGGAACTGCAGGCAGCGCGACAGAATCGTCACCGGCAGCTTTTGCGGATCGGTGGTCGCCAGCAGGAATTTGACGTGCTCAGGCGGCTCTTCCAGCGTCTTTAACAGCGCATTGAAGCTGTGACGGGAAAGCATGTGCACTTCATCAATCAGGTAAACTTTGAAGCGGCCACGCGCAGGGGCGTACTGGACGTTATCCAGCAGGTCTCGCGTGTCTTCAACTTTGGTACGTGAGGCGGCATCAATCTCAATCAGATCAACGAAACGCCCCTGTTCGATTTCACGACAGTTATCACACTGACCACACGGGGTCGCCGTAATGCCGGTTTCGCAATTCAGTCCTTTCGCCAACAGGCGGGCAATAGTGGTCTTTCCCACACCTCGGGTGCCGGAAAACAGATAAGCGTGATGGATGCGGCCGAGCGACAGGCCATTAGCCAGCGCTGTCAGGACATGCTCCTGACCGACGACATCAGTAAACGCTTGTGGACGCCACTTGCGGGCCAGTACCTGATAGCTCATTAATTCGCGGGATGTGTTGAGTGAACCGGAGGGTAATGCTAACACAGCCCCACCTTTACGGCGAGGCTGAAGGTTGCGGGATCAGTGCCCGGGGAAGTTAACGAGGCTGAAGGAGTCGATCCCCATCGCCTTCAGGCGGGCTTCACCGCTCAGGTCGAACAGATTGATAATGAAAGCGGCATCTTTCACTTCGCCACCGGCACGGCGGATCAGTTTCACCGTTGCTTCGATGGTGCCACCGGTCGCCAGCAAATCGTCGACCATCAGCACGGTATCGCCAGGGCCGATGGCATCGCAATGCAGTTCCAGCTGGTCGGTGCCGTATTCCAGCTCATAGCTTTCGGCGAAAGTTTTACGGGGCAGTTTGCCCGGCTTACGCACGGGAACAAAGCCCACACCCAGACCTAACGCCACCGGCGCGCCGAACAGGAAGCCACGGGCTTCAGTGCCGACCACTTTGGTGATCCCCTTGTCACGATAGCGTTCAACCAACAGTTCAATACTGAGTGCAAACGCGGTGGGATCTTCCAGCAGGCTGGTCACGTCACGAAACAGAATGCCCGGCTTAGGGTAATCCGGGATGCTTTTGATACTGTTTTTAAGGAATTCAAGCTGCTGAGCAGTCGCGGTCATAGTGTTATGCCTGGTAAATACAAATCTGACTCGCGCAGCTTCATCTGCACTGACACTCTGTCACAGGGCAAAAAGAGAACGTCAGGGGAAGCTACGCACGAAAACGACCAAATCTATGCAAACCGTCGGGCAATTGCAACCATACACCGCAAAATCACGGCTTTTCTTGCGGATCCTCAACAACCGGGAGCCTGAGCATAAAGAGGATCAGGATGCAGAGCAGACAGACTAACAATAGCCGCACCCAGAGAATGTTGACCAGCCACAGAGAAACCGCAAAGGTGATGACGGTAAACACCACCATGCGCCCTTTCGCTTTGGGCGGCAGCGCCCGGTGCTTCTGCCAGTGGCGTAAGTAAGGGCCAAACAGCGAACGGTGCAGCAACCAGTGGTGGAAGCGTGGAGAGGATCGGGCAAAGCACCAGGCCGCCAGTAACAGAAAGGGCGTAGTCGGTAATAACGGTAAAATTACGCCAAGTGTCGCCAGCGCCATCGCTAACCAGCCAATAATCAGTAGAATGATCCGCTTCATTGCTCTACATCCCTCCCTCACACGAGGTGAGACTAGCATAATCAGGGCAATGCCTGGAGATCGAAGATGAAAAGTGCCCTTATGCTGGAGCAGTTAGCCTCCCGGCTGGAGCAGCTGGCTGAAGCCGTCGAGCCTCACCGCAATAAACGGACGCCCAAAGCGCGTTTTGATGCCCAGTTATTTCATTCTCACAGCACCCGGTTGGGAGATTATTTGCTGGAGATCAGGGAGAGCCTGAAAATGCTCAACCAGAGCGTTGCCGACCAGCGCACCGAGCGTGTGGCCTGGCTGGCCGAGCGCGTGGTGCTGCAAATCAGCGCCTTGCAACGGGAGCTGGCCACGCAGACCTTGCGTAAAGGCGAAGCCGTTGCTGAACCGGTCAGTGAGAACCTCTACGAAAAGTTGGCGAAACATCAGGATTACGAACGGCGGCTGCGGGATATGATTACCGATCGCGAAAGTCAGCTGGCGAAATGCGAAACGCTGGTCCAACAGCAAAACCTGCAGCGGGAAATTGCGGCGCAGGAAGGACGTCTGCAACGTTGCCTGCAAGCCACTAAGCGTATCGAGCGCGCCATTGAAAAGCGTGAACACTAGCTATACTTGGATAAAATTTCATTCTGGGTAGAAAAGATGGGACTTCTTTCGTGGATTATCATCGGCTTGCTGGTCGGTTTTTTAACCCGGCGCTTTTTCCCCGGCCGGCCAGGCGGGCTGATCCCAACGCTGGTGCTGGCGGTGGTTGGTGCGCTGATCGGCGGCTACGTCGGGGTGTTCTTTAACTACGGCACGCTGTCAGAAATCGAGCCACGCGCGCTGCTGATCGCCATCGCTGGCGCGCTGTTGATGGTTCTGTTGGTAAAAAAACTGCGTATTTAATGCCTTATTCGGCTATCAGAGGAAATTGCTATGTCACTGGAAAATGCGCCTGCAGAAGTTAAGCTGGCGGTGGATCTGATCATGCTGCTGGAAGAGAATGCTATCGCGCCGCAAACGGTATTGGCCGCGCTGGCGATGGTGCAGAAAGATTTTGAAGCCAAATTAGCGACTGAACAGCCGGCTGAAAAAGGTTAATGCGCCCGGGTCCGCAGCGCTGGACTGTGCAGAAGCATGTCGATCAAAACCTCCACCAG
The DNA here is from genome assembly GCF_004551645.1 of Erwinia sp. QL-Z3. NCBI lineage: Bacteria > Pseudomonadati > Pseudomonadota > Gammaproteobacteria > Enterobacterales > Erwiniaceae > Erwinia > Erwinia sp. QL-Z3. The sequence continues at coordinate 2,610,958 of NZ_CP037950.1, read as the reverse complement.
CTGTGGCGCATCGGCTGCTAAATCAAAGCTTTCCGGCATAAATAGCCAGTTTTCCATAATCCCGGTGATGTAAGCTCGCATCACGACCGCGGTGCGTCGGGTGTCGAGTTCAACAGGAAGTTGCCCAGCTTCAATGCACTGACGGAGGACCTCTTCAATCTTCTCGTAACACTCAAGATACAGAGTTTGTTGCATCATCTGTAAAGTGGTCATTTCACCCACAAACTCACATTTATGAAAAATAATTTCCAGAAGTGAGCGTCTGCGCTGGTCCCTTGCCGTGGCTTCAAGGACATAGGTAATCATTGCACGCATAACGGAGAGTGGATCGGAAGGGTATTTTAATTGATACTCAAGCTCTAAGTCTTCCAGTCCTGATTCGGACTGTGCCCAGATTTCATTTAGCAAGTCAGCTTTGTTTTTGAAATGCCAGTAAATTGCACCACGCGTCACGCCAGCCGCAGTCGCGATATCGGCCAGTGATGTTTTGGATACGCCATGCTCGGAAAATCTGCCAATTGCCGCATCAATGATGTGATTTCGCGTTTCTAACGCCTGTTGTTTGGTTTTTCGTGCCATAGGGTGACTTTTACAAAAGGGTGCACTTACATACATTTGCGAATGTATGTAACATACCACGACCATAATTTAAACGCAGCAATGGGTTTATGGGTTTGTGATCCATTGAACAATCGAAATCGGATACTCGAGGTTTATTTATGAACAAAAACAGAGGGTTAACGCCTCTGGCGGCCGTTCTGATGCTTTCAGGCAGCATTATGCTGACAGGATGTGATAACAAAGAAGCGCAGCAGGCCGGACAGCAAAAACCACCCGAAGTGGGTGTTGTAACGCTTAAAAACGCGCCATTGCAGATCACCACCGACCTTCCAGGTCGCACCTCATCATTCCGTATTGCAGAAGTTCGCCCACAGGTTTCGGGCATTATTTTGAAACGTAATTTCGTGGAAGGGAGCGACATTAAGGCAGGACAATCTCTTTACCAGATCGATCCCGCAACCTATCAGGCGGCGTATGACAGTGCCAAAGGCGATTTAGCGCAGGCTGTGGCCAACGCGCAAATTGCTGCGGTGACCGTTAAACGTTATCAGCCGCTGGTGGGTACCAAGTATATCAGTCAGCAGGATTACGACACGGCGAAAGCCACCGAAAGTCAGACGGCAGCTGCCGTTCAGGCTGCGAAAGCCAACGTTGAAACCGCGCGTATTAATCTGGCCTACACCAAAGTGACCTCCCCTATCAGTGGTCGCATTGGGAAATCTTCCGTCACGGAAGGTGCACTGGTTCAGAGCGCGCAAACCACCGCACTGGCTACCGTGCAACAGCTTGATCCTATCTATGTAGACGTCACACAGTCGAGTGAAGACTTTATGCGCCTGCGTGATGAACTGAACTCCGGCAAGCTGCAGCAGGCTAACGGCAAGGCTCAGGTCAAACTTCTTCTGCAAAATGGTAGCGAATACGCTCAGGGCGGAACATTAGAATTCTCTGATGTCACCGTTGATGAGACAACGGGCTCCATCACGCTGCGTGCCGTGTTCCCTAACCCGGACCACTCACTGCTGCCAGGAATGTTTGTTCGTGCCCGTCTGGAAGAGGGAACCAACCCAAGCGCGCTGTTAGTGCCTCAGCAGGCGGTTACTCGTACGCCAACGGGCCAGGCATCGGCGATGGTGATTGGTGCAGATAATAAAGTAGAAGTCCGCACTCTGACGGCTGAGCAGGCTATCGGCGATAAATGGCTGGTGACCAGTGGTCTGAAAGAAGGCGATAAGGTGATTACCGTTGGATTGCAGAGAGCCAAACCTGGCGCTCAGGTTACTCCACAGGAAGTCACTGCAGATGAAGCCAAACAGGCTGGATCTGAACAACCTAAGTCTTAAACAGGAGCCGCTGATACATGGCTAAGTTCTTTATCGATCGCCCCATTTTTGCGTGGGTAATCGCCATCATCATCATGCTGATGGGCGTGCTGTCGATTCTAAAACTGCCGATTGAGCAATATCCTAATGTTGCTCCGCCGGCCGTTCAGATTCGCGCTGTTTACCCTGGTGCCGATGCGAAAACACTGCAGGACTCCGTCACGCAGGTTATTGAACAAAACATGAATGGTATCGATGGCCTGATGTACATGTCATCGAACAGTGATTCTTCCGGTACGTTGCAGTTAACTCTGACCTTCCAGTCAGGGACCGACCCGGATATCGCGCAGGTTCAGGTGCAGAACAAACTGCAGCTGGCGACACCATTACTGCCACAAGAAGTGCAGCAGCAGGGGATCCAGGTTCAGAAATCCTCCAGCAGCTTCCTGATGGTGGCCGGTTTTGTGAGTAAAGATGGCAGCATGAATCAGAATGATATTTCTGACTATGTGGCCTCTAACATCAAGGATCCAATCAGTCGTACGCTGGGTGTCGGCGATACGCAGATCTTCGGTGCGCAGTATGCGATGCGTATCTGGATGGATCCGCACAAGCTGAATAACTATCAGCTGACCCCGGTAGATGTGATTAGCGCCATTGACTCACAGAACTCCCAGGTCGCTGCAGGTCAGCTCGGCGGCTCTCCACCGGTGCCAGGCCAGCAGCTGAACGCCTCGATCATTGCTCAGACCCGTCTGACCTCGACCGATGAGTTCGGCAAGATCCTGCTGAAAGTGAATGCGGATGGTTCGCGTGTTCTGCTGAAAGATGTGGCACGCATTGAGCTCGGCGGTGAAAACTACGAGATCATTGCGCGCTATAACGGCAAGCCTGCGTCCGGTATCGGTATCAAACTGGCGACCGGCGCTAACGCCCTGGACACCGCGGCAGCCGTTAAGGATGAGCTGAAAAAGCTGGAACCGTTCTTCCCGTCAGGGATGGAAACCGTCTATCCGTACGACACCACGCCGTTTGTTAAAATCTCCATCATTGAAGTGGTGAAAACCCTGATTGAGGCGATTGTGCTGGTGTTTATCGTGATGTATCTGTTCCTGCAGAACTTCCGTGCCACGCTGATCCCGACTATCGCCGTTCCGGTGGTTCTGTTGGGAACTTTCGCCATTATTAGTGCTTTCGGTTATTCGATAAACACCCTAACGATGTTCGGGATGGTGTTGGCGATAGGCCTGTTGGTAGATGATGCCATCGTCGTGGTCGAGAACGTCGAACGCGTGATGGTTGAAGAGGGCCTACCGCCGAAAGAAGCCACCAAGAAGTCAATGGAGCAGATCCAGGGTGCCCTGGTGGGTATCGCGCTGGTGCTGTCTGCGGTATTTATCCCGATGGCCTTCTTTGGCGGCTCGACCGGGGTTATCTACCGTCAGTTCTCGATCACTATCGTCTCGGCAATGGTGCTGTCGGTAATTGTTGCCCTGGTGCTGACGCCAGCGCTGTGCGCAACGATGCTGAAGCCGGTTAAGAAAGGCGACCACGGTAAAACCACCGGATTCTTCGGCTGGTTCAACCGTATGTTCGATAAGAGTACCAACCACTATACCAACAGCGTGGGTCATATCATCCGTAGCACAGGTCGCTATCTGGTGATTTACCTGCTGATCGTGGTGGGCATGGCGTACCTGTTCATTCAGCTTCCGACCTCCTTCCTGCCGGAAGAAGACCAGGGCCTGCTGTTGGCACAGGCACAGTTACCTGCGGGCGCGACTCAGGAACGTACTGAGAAAGTTCTCGACCAGGTGACTGACTACTTCCTGACCAAGGAAAAAGACAACGTTAAATCCGTCTTTACCGTTAACGGCTTTGGTTTTGCGGGACGTGGTCAGAACACCGGTATCGCCTTCGTCAGCCTTAAACCGTGGGACGAGCGTTCAGGTGCAGCGAACAAAGTTGACGGGATTGCCGGACGTGCCATGAAGGCGTTCAGCGAAATCAAAGATGCCATGGTTATTCCGTTTAACCTGCCGGCGATTATCGAATTGGGTAACGCCACCGGCTTCGACTTTGAACTGATTGACCAGGGTAACCTGGGTCACGATGCGCTGACTCAGGCCCGTAATCAGCTGTTGGGCATGGTTGCCAAGCATCCTGATGTGTTGGTTGGCGTGCGCCCGAACGGACTGGAAGATACACCACAGTACAAGCTGATGATTGATCAGGAGAAAGCAGAAGCCCTCGGCGTCTCAATCTCTGACATCAACACCACGCTGGGTGCATCGTGGGGCGGATCTTACGTCAACGACTTCATCGACCGCGGTCGTGTGAAGAAAGTGTACGTAATGGGTGAAGCGGATTCCCGTATGTTACCGGACGACATCAACAAATGGTTCGTCCGTAACTCTAGTGGAACCATGGTGCCGTTCTCTGCCTTCGCATCTGCCAAATGGCAGTATGGTTCGCCACGACTGGAACGCTACAACGGTCTGCCTTCAATGGAGATCCTGGGGCAACCGGCACCGGGCAAGAGTTCGGGTGAAGCGATGGGCCTGATGGAGCAAATCGCTTCTCAGCTCCCTTCAGGGATTGGCTACGACTGGACGGGAATGTCGTATCAGGAACGTTTGTCTGGTAACCAGGCACCGGCTCTGTACGCCATCTCGTTGATTGTGGTCTTCCTCTGTCTGGCGGCCTTGTACGAGAGCTGGTCGATTCCATTCTCGGTGATGCTGGTGGTCCCGCTTGGGGTTATTGGGGCACTGATCTTTACCACCGTTCGCGGACTCAGTAATGACGTCTACTTCGTGGTAGGCCTGCTGACAACCATTGGGCTGTCGGCGAAGAATGCGATATTAATCGTAGAATTCGCCAAGGATCTGATGGAGAAGGAAGGCAAAGGCCTGGTCGAATCGACGCTTGAAGCCGTTCGTATGCGTCTGCGTCCAATCCTGATGACCTCGCTGGCCTTTATCCTCGGCGTATTGCCACTGACGATCAGTACCGGTGCAGGTTCCGGTGCGCAGAATGCGGTGGGTACCGGGGTAATGGGCGGCATGGTGACCGCAACGCTGTTCGCTATCTTCTTCGTGCCGGTCTTCTTTGTGGTGGTTCGCCGCCGCTTCGGCAAGAACAAAGAAGATCTGGAACAGGGTCATCCTGTAGAGCACAACCCGCACTAATCAGCATTTGATTGCTGTACTGAGAGGCCGCTAATGCGGCCTCTTTTTTTTGCCCTTCTCCCCTGCCTCTCTTTTCCAGTTGCAATCCGCTCAGCGCACGCGCATAATTATTGTTATGTTATAACATTACTTATTTGAGTGAGGATTTATGAAACAGGGTATTCATCCGGCTTACCGCACCGTGGCGTTCCACGATACCAGCGCAGACACCTACTTCGTGGTCGGTTCAACCATCAAAACCGATCGCACAATCGAGCTGGAGGGCAAAGTGCTGCCTTACGTCCCGCTGGACGTCTCTTCAGCGTCTCATGCTTATTACACCGGTAAGCAGAAAGACTTTGCCAAAGAAGGCAGCGCGCATCGCTTTAATCAGCGCTTTGGTCGCTTCTTTACTTCATCTTCAGATAAATAAGGCGTCATCATGCAGGTATTAAGCTCGCTGGCGTCGGCCAAGAAACGCCATAAGGACTGCAAAGTTGTCCGCCGTCATGGTCGTGTCTACGTTATCTGTAAAAGTAACCCGCGCTTTAAAGCGGTTCAGGGTGGCAAGAAAAAGCGCTGATCTGTTCAGCACTGAAAAAGCGGGCCGCAATCATTGTGGCCCGCTTTTTTTATCGCTGAAACGGACGGCCAGCATGCTGACCGTCTGCATCACTATTTCATACTGGCAACCATCGCGTTGACGTTATGCTTAAAAGCAGCGACATAGGTATCTGCCGCGCCACCTTTTTTAGTCAGCGCTTCCGGATAAAGTTCACCACCCGACTGCGCACCGGAGGCAGAAGCAATCTGCTTCACCAGACGGGGATCTGTCTGGTTCTCGATAAAGTAGCTGTGAATATGCTCGGTTTTAAGCTGGGTGATCAGTTTTGCCACGTCTGATGCACTGGCTTCAGACTCGGTAGAGAAGCCCACCGGTGACAGGAAACTGACGCCATAACGCTGACCAAAATAGCCAAATGCATCATGGCTGGTCAGCACTTTGCGTTTAGCCTGCGGGATTGCCGCAAAGCTTTTCGCCGCCCAACTGTCCAGTTTGGTTAACTGGGCAATATAGGCCGATCCCTGCTGACGGAAATAGGCCGCATCCTCTGGATCGGCGGCTATCAACGCGTTCATCACATTGTTGGCGTACACCACGCCATTCTTCATGCTGTTCCAGGCATGCGGATCGGTAATGGTTTTACCGTCTTCTTCCATTGAGCGGGTCTCAATCCCCTCAGAGGAGACGATCACCTTACCTTTATATTCCGACGCGCTAATCAGGCGATCCATCCACCCTTCCAGCCCGAGGCCACTGACGAAAACCACATCTGCTTTTGCCAGCGCCTGGCTGTCCTGAGGCGTCGGTTCAAAGCTGTGCGGGTCGCCATCCGGCCCGACCAGACTTTTCACCTTAACGTGTTCGCCACCCACTTCTTTCACGATGTCTGCCAGAACCGAGAAACTGGCAACGGTGTTGACCGTTTTAGCCATCACCATTGGGGTGAGTAAAATCCCCGCCACTGCCAGCGCTACAGGTAACTTCTTCATACTTTCTCCTTACCAACTGAAAACGGGCGCTGACGGAAAATTCCGCCGCACGGCCCCACTAAAATAGAGATAAAAAACAGGATCGCGGCACTTAACACCACCGCCGGACCGGCAGGCAGTGACAGGTAAAAGGAGGCAATGAGCCCGCTGAAGCTGGCTATCAGCGCGAGGATCATCGCTGCCACCATCATGCCAGGCAGTCCTTTGCCCCAGAAACGGGCCGCGGCTGCCGGTAGCATCATCAGGCCGACGCACATCAGGGTGCCCAACACCTGGAAACCCGCCACCAGATTGGTGACGACCAGCATCAGAAACAGACTGTGGACCAGCGGCGCCGTCCAGCGGTTCTGCGCGCGCAGAAAACCAGGGTCAAAGGCGTCGATTACCAGCGGGCGGTAAATCAGCGCCAGCACTAATAAAGAAACAGCCGAAATGACGCAGACCAGCAGGATTGAGGGGTTATCTACCGCTAACAGCGATCCGAACAGCACATGCAACAGCTCCACGCTGGAGCCGCGTAAGGAGACCAACGTCACCCCCAGCGCCAGCGAGCCAAGATAAAAGCCGGCAAAGCTGGCATCTTCTTTTAGCGGCGTATAGCGGCTGACCGCGCCAGACAACAGGGCAACAGAAAGGCCGGCAATCACGCCTCCGGTTCCCATCGCCACCAGAGACAAGCCCGATATCAGATAGCCAATCGCTGCGCCCGGTAAGACGGCGTGTGACAGTGCGTCGCCCACCAGGCTCATTCTGCGGAGTAGCAAAAAGACGCCTAAAGGCGTGGCGCTGAGGGAAAGTGCAATGCAGGCCACCAGGGCACGGCGCATAAAGCCGAATTCAATAAAAGGATGGAACATCGCCAGCATCATGAAGCTCCCAGGCTGCGGTTAAAATTCAGCTGGGTAACGGCGGAGCCGGAACCGGACCATTCAGCGTGGCTGCTTTTAAGCCGCAGCGTTTGCGGGAAGTATTTTTCAACGGTGGCCATATCGTGCAGCACGACAATCAGCGTACAGCCAGCCTGATGCCGTTCCTGCAGCAGCTGCAATAACAGCGCGGTAGTCTGGCTGTCGACGCCAGCGAAAGGCTCATCCAGCATCAGCAGGTCCGCATCCTGCACCAGCAGACGGGCAAACAGCACGCGCTGCAACTGCCCACCCGATAAGGTACCGGGTTGGGCGGTGGCAAACTGCAGCATTCCTACCCGGTCCAGCGCGGTCATCACCTGATTGCGCATCGTGCGGTTAATCGCGCCGAACCAGCCACACTTTTGCCAGCAGCCCATTGCCACCAAATCAAATACGTGGATTGGAAAGGTCTTCTCGATTTCTGATTGCTGTGGCATCCAGGCGAGACTTGTCCGCGGCGCGGGCAAGCTTAACGATCCACTTACCGGACGCAACAGGCCGGCCAGGGTTTTCAGCAGCGTGGACTTGCCAGAGCCATTGGCCCCCACCAGCGCGGTCATCGATCCGCGAGCAAATTCTCCTTGCAGAGCCGGCGTGACTGCGCGCCCCTGATAACCTACCGTCAGTTGATTAAGGGTAATCATCAGGCAACAGCCCAAAAAGTTAACGCAGCCAGTAACACGACCACCGCAGCAGACAACAGCAGGCGCACCAGCGCTGAGTGGGTAAGTAAGGTGCCGTAGCGAAGAAATACAGGAAGAGAAGACATCGATTGCGACCATCATTATGTTATAACATAACAATATCATACAATCTCTGGCTCTGGCCGGTTCAGACAAAGTGTATCTAATTATTACTTAAATAATGCCTTCCATTACTCAGGGTTATATAAACTTTTTTCAACTTCTTTAGTTTTACTGTCGCGGGACATGGCATTATCTACTAAGATAATTAAGAGCCAAATCATTAAGATAGTTTAGAAGACACTAAAGGCACTTGCTTATTTTCACAGGCAGACCAATTATCTCTATAAGCGCTAATTAACACTGTGGGGGAAAAATGCGCAAATCTATTCCCTTTTCTTACTCAGGCAATGAAGACGATCTGTTAACGTTATCAGATAACCTTCAACGGATTATTCCCAAAATAGAAGTAGAGTTAACGGGTTCGCTGTTATGGTATTCACAGAATGCGCAATATGTTCCCGAAAGTATGAAAATTATTTCTATAGAATATTCAGGTGAATCGCGTTATAAGATGACTTACAGCTTCCGCTGGAACGTATTCAACGCCTGTCTCGATATAGATGCAGACCAGACCACAACTGAAACAGTCAATTTTGAATGGCAATCAGGCCTGCTGACCTTTGATTTCATCGATAATCAACAGACCAGTACCGCTGACGAATTGTAATATTGCGTAATAGCATTACAAATACAGCTTTATTACGTTATCTTTATTAATAGATTTCGGTTAACGTTAATTATCGCTCCTGGCATACCAATCGCTGAAAGCCCGCGCTGACGGCATCTTTCACTCGCTATGGAGGGGAAAAAGATGGACGAATACTCACCAAAAAGGCATGATATCGCCCAGCTGAAATTTGTGTGTGAAAATTTGTACGATGAAAGCCTGGCGACGTTAGGCGATAGTCATCACGGCTGGGTTAACGATCCTACTGCTGCAGTCAATTTACAGCTCAATGATCTGATTGAGCATATTGCTGCCTTCACCATGAATTACAAAATTAAACATCTCGAAGATAGTGACCTGATTAGTCAGATTGATGAATATCTCGATGATACGTTTATGCTCTTTAGTAATTACGGCATTAATGTTCAGGATTTGCAGCGCTGGCAAAAATCAGCAAAACGCTTGTTTAACATTTTCGCCGAGGAATGCGCTCTCGTGCCCGTACAGACGAGCCATTCATTTTAGCAACCCATTATTTTTTCTACGGTTTAACAATGACAGATAAACTTCTTACTAAAACTGATTATCTGATGCGTTTAAGACGGTGTCGGTCAATCGACACCCTCGAGCGCGTAATCGAAAAAAACAAATACGAATTATCCGATAATGAACTGGCTGTGTTTTATTCTGCGGCTGATCATCGTCTGGCCGAACTGACGATGAATAAACTCTACGATAAAATCCCGGTAGCAGTTTGGAAGTTCGTTCGATAAGTTTGAGTTTGATGGCAGGATGGACTGGCTGGCATACGAGGGCAGAATTGGGTGGGGGCCCTGCCAGCTACATCCCGGCACACGCGTCATCTGCTACGGCTGCTTCCTTCCGGATCTGACCGAGTTCACAAATTAGCATTGCGGGAGAACCAACCGGGCCCCCATTGAGTGCTCCATCAGATGGAGCGAGGGCATTATCAATGAAGCCCCAGGCAATTGCAAGCCTGCTCCTGATGACCGTTGCTTTCTTGTTCAACTCCGTTAAAAAATTCCTATCTGATTGTTTTCAAAGCCGATACGGGTTAAGCCGTAGGCTCTCTTATAACATCATGAAATCGCTTCAGATGTTCCGCACTTTCGATTACTGTTGACGTCGACAGAGGGAGAACAGATGGAACACTTTGACAGCTTTCAACAACGCATCTACCAAATCCTTGCCGCTATTCCCTATGGCAAAGTCACCACCTACGGTGATATTGCACGGCTGGCAGGCTCGCCGCGTGCCGCGCGTCAGGTCGGCGGCGTATTAAAGCGCCTTCCCGAGGGCAGCAAACTTCCCTGGCATCGGGTGATTAACCGGTTGGGTGAAATCTCGCTGACTGGGGATGATCTGGATCGACAGCGTTATGCATTACTGGAAGAAGGGATTGAGGTCAGTGCGGAAGGAAAAATCGCGTTGAAGCAGTACCGTTGGGAAGGATAACCGCCCCAGAAGGGGCGGCTGTAACTACATTGAACTTGGGGCTGGAACGGACGACGAAGGATTGACCTGCGTCGGCGACGTTGATGGCACGGTAGTGGCAGCACCCGGTAGCGTTGGCATCGCCATTGATGGCACCGGCACTAATAACAACTCCTGCTTGTTGCCACCATTGTTGATCACCGGTTTGACACTGTCGGTGATGAACATCATTTTGCCGTCAACCGTAATGGCCGCACTCAACAGAATGCGCGCATTAGGCTGAATCTCTGAAGGGTTGTACGGCAGAATAAAGTTGAACGGTGCCTGTTTGCCATCGGTTCTCACCACGCGCTGGGAGATGACCTTAGAAGGTGCATCTGCCATGGAGGCATCCGATAACGTCACGGTCAGCACGGCGTCAGGCGGCAGCGCCACTTTCTGACGAATGTAGATAGAACCACTGACATTAGGCTGACGCAGCGTCGCCTGCTCGCCGGCGACCTGTGAAGCCAGCGTTGCCGTCGGCACATCTTTTCCTTTATCGGCACATCCTGAGAGTGCCACCGCCAGTGCGGCGCCAGTTAACATTGGCCAGACTTTCATTGATGTAATCTCCTTAAGATCAATGGTGAAATTGAGGTCTCAGTTAGCCTGTAAACAGTGAATCACTGTTCCGTTAGCTTTAATTCTGGCACAACTTACTGATTTCTGCCTGGAAGCGCACCCTTCTCTCTTCTTCTTAAAAGATAATTGCCCTGCCCCGTTGACGGTAACTGGTCGGATCTCGCAAACTATCCTCCAGTCGTTTACTGAGGATCCACGCTATGAGCCAGGCCCTGCAAAATCTGTTAAACCTGTTGGATTTGGAAAAGCTTGAAGAGGGCCTTTTTCGTGGCCAGAGTGAGGATCTGGGATTACGCCAGGTCTTTGGTGGCCAGGTTGTCGGCCAGGCGCTGTATGCCGCCAAACAGACCGTTCCGGCAGACCGCATCATTCACTCTTTCCACAGCTATTTTTTACGCCCGGGCGATAGCCAGAAGGCGATTATTTATGATGTGGAAACGCTGCGTGACGGGCAGAGTTTCAGCGCCAGAAGGGTGAAAGCCGTTCAGAACGGACAGCCTATTTTCTATATGACCGCCTCATTCCAGGGGCCAGAAAGCGGCTTTGAGCATCAAAAATCGATGCCTGAGGTGCCGGGTCCTGATAACCTGCCCAGCGAAGCCGACTATGCAAAGCAGCTTGCCAGCTATATCCCCGAGAAAGCGCGTGACAAGTTTCTCTCCGAGAAGCCTTTTGAAATCCGGCCGGTTAAGTTTCATAACCCGCTTAAAGGCCACGTGGATGAACCGACCCGTCACGTCTGGCTGCGGGCAAACGGCGTGATGCCTGAAGACCGGCGCATCCATCAGTATCTATTGGGGTATGCTTCCGACTTCAACTTCCTGCCGGTAGCACTGCAACCGCACGGTAAAGGATTCCTCGAACCGGGTATGCAGGTCGCTACCATCGATCACTCAATGTGGTTCCACCGTCCGTTCGATCTCAATCAATGGCTGCTGTACAGCGTGGAGAGCACCTCTGCGTCGAGTGCGCGTGGTTTTGTTCGTGGTGAGTTTTACACTCAGGACGGTACGCTGGTCGCGTCTACGGTTCAGGAAGGCGTGATGCGGGTGCGCGAAGTGAAATAACGTCACCTGAAGAGCGGAAAAACGAACGGCTCCCGAAAGAGCCGTTTTTTTATTCTACTTTTAGCGCACTGCTTTTCTTGATACGGGCTTACTGGTTGTAAGCATTCTCGCCATGGCTGTTGACGTCCAGACCTTCGCGTTCCTGATCTTCCGGAACACGCAGACCCACAATCATGTCAGCAATTTTGAAGGCCACGAAGGCGACCACACCGGTCCAGACGATGGTCACACCGACGCTGAAGATCTGGATCCAGACCTGATGGCCCATGGTCACGCCAGGTGCATAGCCTACGCCACCCAGTGAAGAAGAGGCGAAGACGCCGGTCAGGATACAGCCTACGATGCCGCAGACGCCGTGAACGCCGAACACGTCACATGGGTCATCCACACGCAGCCATTTCTTCAGGATGGTAACACCCCACAGACCTGCCAGACCGCCGACGATGCCGATAATCAGCGCACCACCCACACCAACATAACCACAGGCAGGAGTAATCGCGACCAGACCGGCAATCACACCAGAGCAGACGCCCAGCAGTGAAGGTTTGCCACGCAGAGCCCACTCACCGAAGGTCCAGCTCAGCATCGCGCCAGCTGTTGCCATAACGGTGTTCAGGAACGCCAGACCGGCAATTTCGTTAGCTGCACTGGCTGAGCCAGCGTTGAAGCCAAACCAGCCCACATACAGAATCGCCGTACCCATAAAGACCATTGGCAGATTGTGAGGCTTAAAGGCTTCTTTGCCGAAACCAGCACGTTTACCCACCAGGTAAGCACCCACCAGACCAGCAACTGCGGCGTTAATGTGCACAACGGTACCGCCTGCGAAGTCGAGCGCACCGTCCTGGGCCAGCAAACCGCCTGACCAGACCATGTGTGCAATAGGCAGATACGAGAAGGTCAGCCAGATAGCAACGAAGATCAGTACCGCTGAGAAGCGAACGCGCTCAGCAATCGATCCAACAATCAGGCCCACGGTGATACAGGCGAACGAAGCCTGGAAGGAGACGTGGATATATTGGTAGAAGGTGCCTACCAGTGAGGTCAGCTGGATGTTTTTCAACATCGCCATGCTGAAGCCACCGAAGAAGGCGTTACCTTCACTGAAGGCCAGTGAATAACCGTAAAGCATCCACAATACGCACACCATCGCGAAGGTCACAGAGACCTGAGTCATCATGGAAAGCACGTTTTTAGCGCGGAGCAGACCGCCGTAAAACAGGGCAATACCCGGCAACGTCATGAACAGCACCAGCGCGGTGCAGATCATCATAAAGGCGTTGTCAGCTTTATCAGCCACTGCCGGTGCTGCAGCCATCGCAAGCGACGGTAACAGAGCCAGACTGGCGAGGCCGAACAGAGCAATTTTTTTATTCATTTTATCCCATCCCATCAACATTCTTAGCCCCGAGATTACAGTGCTGCTTCGTCAGTTTCGCCAGTGCGAATACGGATAACTCGCTGCAGTTCCGCAACAAAAATCTTACCGTCACCGATTTTGCCGGTGTAGGCAGCCTTGCTGATCACATCAACCACTTCATCCAGCTGGTCGTCTGCAATCGCAATGTCTATTTTTACTTTTGGCAGGAAGTTCACGCTGTATTCTGCACCGCGATAAAGTTCTGCATGCCCTTTCTGGCGACCAAAGCCTTTCACTTCGGTCACGGTCAGCCCTTGAATACCGATAGAGGAAAGTGCTTCACGCACGTCTTCCAACTTAAACGGTTTAATTACCACGGTAACCAGCTTCATATGATCCCCCTCCAGATATTGAATACGGTTGTTTCGCCCAACACGGATTGATTAAAGCAAAGGCTGTGCCATAAATTAAAAATTGGCATTTTTCAGACGATTAGTCAGTCTGGCTCAGTGTTGCTGAGCAAAGCAGAGAAAAACAGAAGGAGGTGAAGCAGAATGTAGCCAACAAAAAACGCACCATTACGGTGCGTCGCGCGTTAATTATGTGCAAAAGCGGGAATTCGGCCGGTTATGCGCCTGTTCCTGGTGCAGCGAAGCGGCAGTCTTTACACCGCCTCGCCCGCTTCCAGTTCATCGCCGACCTGCTGCAATTGGTACATTTGCCAGTAACGGCCCTGTTTTTCCAGCAGCGTCTGATGGTTCCCCTGTTCGACAGCACGACCACGGTGCAGAACCAAGATGGTATCGGCGTCGATAATCGTTGAAAGCCGGTGTGCAATGACCACCAGCGTGGTTTTTTCGCGCACGGCTTTCAGCGCCTTCTGGATGGCTTGTTCAGTGCCAGAATCGATATTGGCCGTTGCTTCATCGAGGATCAAAATCTGCGGCGAAGCCACCAGCACCCGAGCCATCGCCAGCAACTGCTTTTGCCCGACGGAAAGGTTATTCCCCTGCTCGCCAAGACGAGTATGGATGCCCTCAGACAGGCCGCGCGCCAGTTCAGCCAGCTGCACCGTCTCCAGCGCTTGCCACACCGCCTCTTCAGAGATATCGCGCCCCAGGGTCACGTTAGCAAAGAAGGTATCCGCCAGGACCACCGGATCCTGTTGAACCATCGCCACCGACTGACGTAAAACGCTGTGGCTGAGCGTACTTAACGGTCGACCATCCAGACAAATTTCACCGTGCTGAATCGGGTAGTAACCCATCATCAGATTGGCCAGCGTGCTTTTACCGCTGCCGGTATGGCCGACCAGCGCCACGAAGTTACGCGACGGGACGTCAAGGCAGATATCGCTCAGCACATTGCGATCGTCGCGGTAAGCGAAAGTCAGATCCCTGACCGAGATGGACCCCGAGGTCAGTGGCCGGGTATCCGTGCCGTAATCCTGGCGCGGGGCATCGATCAGTTCAAAGATGCGCTCTCCTGCCACCACCGCCTGCTGCAGCATAGACTGCTGCGTAGTGAGTTCGATCAGCGGTTCATTGAGCCTGCCGAGGTAGTTGATAAAGGCATACAGAACGCCGACCTCAATGCTGCCCGCAGACGAGAAGCCAAACAGCAGCATCAGTCCACAAAGGATCAGGGCAGAGAACAGGCTGAGCAGCGGACGCAGCAGGAAACCATCAAGCTTCAGCGTTTCCATACGCGCCAGATAATGCGAGCGGCTGGCTTCACCCATACGCTCACCAAAGCGCGCCTGCTGGCGGAACTGCTGGATCACGCTCATGCCGTTAATCACTTCATTGAAGCCATTATTGATATCAGCCAGATAGCTGCGCATGCGACGGACAATCGGCGTGCTGTAACGCTGATAAATCAGCATCACCGTCAGCACGGCCGGGAAGATGGTGATCGCCACCAGCGCCATGCGCCAGTCAAGACTGAACATCGCCACCAGCATCGCCCCAATCAGCGCGGCACTGCGTAAGACGGTGGCAACCACCGTGACGTACAGATCGCGCACCACTTCGGTGTCATTGGTAACGCGGGAAATGATTTGCCCTACCGGTTGGGTATCAAACGCACTCAGCGGCTGTCGTAAGGCCGCATCCATCACGTCCATCCGCAGTTGCTGAACCACGCCCACTGCGGCCTGGTTAAACAGCAGCGCCTGCCAGTAATGCAGCGAGGCCGCCAGAATTTGCAGCAGGATAAAACTGGTCGCCAGCCCGGAGACTAACGCTAACGGCATATTATGTTTGGCGACCATATTATCAATAAAGTAGCTGATAAGGATGGGCCCCATCACCTCGGCGGCGGCGGCTACCCACAGCAGCAATACCGCCAGGCCGAGCGATTTACGCCACGGCGATCCGTATTTCAGTAACCGCTTAAGGGTCGGCCAGAGGTGGGCAAGATTAGCCATGTGGCACTCCCTTTTCGATCTCTTCTTCGTCCAGTGCCGCTTCCAACTGCTGATAACGGTACATATCCTGATACCAGCCGGGTTCAGCGGCGAGTTGTTCGTGCTCTCCACGCTGGGTCACCGCGCCTTTCTGCATCACCAGAATTTCGCTGGCTTCGGTCAGGGCAGATAAGCGGTGCGCGCTGATAATCACCGTTCTTCCCTGCCCCCAGCGCCGGAGGTTATGCAGGATCTGATGTTCAGTACGACCATCGACCGCCGAGAGTGCATCATCGAGGATCAGGATCTCAGCATCCAGCAACAGTGCCCGCGCGATTGAAATACGCTGTTTCTGTCCGCCGGACAGCATCACGCCACGCTCGCCCACTTCAGTGTCATAGCCTTTCGGCAGACGCAAAATATCGTCGTGAACGTTCGCCAGCCTGGCCGCCTGCTCAATATCCGCCGGCTTGGCGGTTGGCCGTCCCAGCGCGATATTGTTGGCGATGGTATCGGAAAACAGGAAAGGAGTCTGACTGACCACGGCCAGACGCCCCCGCCAGCTATCAAGCCGCAGCTGCGGTAAGGGAATGCCGTGGAAACGAATGTCGCCCTGGGAAATATCAAAATGGCGCTGGATTAGGCTGAGCAAGGTGCTTTTCCCGGACCCCGTTGGCCCACACAGCCCGAGCATTTGTCCCGGTTTCAGGTGGACATTGACGTGCCGGAGCGAGGGATTTTGCGCGCCAGGGTAGCAGAATTCGCGGATGGCGATCTGTAGCGATCCGCGCTCTTCTGGCAGGGTTTTGCTGCCGTCTTCCACCGCAGGCGCTTCAGACAGCAACGAGCGGATGCGGCTCCAGGCAGCGCTGCCGCGCTCAACAATGTTAAACATCCAGGCCAGCGCCAGCATCGGCCAGATCATTAAGCCCAGGTACATGACAAAACTGGTCAGTTGCCCCAAGGTCATCTGATCGTGCCAGACCAGCCAGCTGCCACCGCCAATGGCCAGCAGGTTAGACATGCCAATCGCGATATAAATGGTCGGATCAAAACGGGCATCAACGCGCGCTACCCGCAAATTCTTGCGGCCGGTGTCTTTGGCAATATCCGCAAACTGACCAGACTGATGATCTTCCAGACCAAATGCCTTGATCATGCGGATGCTGGTTAAGCTTTCCTGCGTCTGATCATTCAGCGAAGAGAACGCGGCCTGAGCCAGCTTAAAGCGGTTGTGCAACTGGTCGCCGTAGCGCTTGATCACTATCGCCATGATCGGCATCGGCAACAACGCCAGCAGGGTCAACTGCCAGCTGATTTGGGTACTCATCACAAACAGTACCACCAGCCCCATCACCAGCGAATCCACCAGCGTCAGTACCCCTTCGCCAGCGGCAAACACCACGCGATCGACATCATTAGTGGCCCGCGCGATCAGGTCGCCCGTGCGATGGCGCAGATAAAATTCGGGATGCTGGCGGCTCAGCTGGCGGTAAAAGTCCTGACGCAGTTCGACCGCCAGTTGGTAAGAGGCCCCGAACAGCAATACGCGCCAGACATAGCGCAGCAGATAAACCACCACGGCGGTGATCAGCATCACGCCGATCCACATCATCAACTGAGAGGTGCTCATCTGCTGATGAGAAACGCCGTCGACAACCATGCCGACCACTTTTGGCGGCAACAATTGCAGAATGGCTATCACAATCAGTAACGCAACGGCCCCAAGGTAGCGGCGCCACTCACGAATAAAATACCAGCTTAATTGGCTAAACAGTCGCACAGAAAACGTCCTGGTTAAGATTGAGCAGGGTTAACGCCGGCGCCTGCTCATTTTAATGGCAGCGCGGTAGTGTATTTTATCTCTTCCATCGCAAAGCTCGAAGTCACATCCAGCAATCCTGGAACCCCGTTCACTAAACGTTTATAGAAGGCATCATAAGTTTTCATATCGGCCACCTGAATGCGCAGCAGATAATCGTATTCTCCGGCCATACGATAACAGCCCATCACCTCGGGCATCGCCTGCACCACCTCAACAAATTGCTGATACCAGCTGCTGCTGTGCTGCTGGGTTTTGATCAGCATAAAGGCGGTCAATGACAGATCGAGTTTATCGGCATCAAGCAACGCGACCCGGCCGCGAATATAGCCTTCATCTTCCAGCCTTTTCAACCGTTTCCAGCAGGGCGTGGTGGTCAGATGCACCGCATCGGCCAGCGCCTGCAGCGATAACGTGCAGTCCTGCTGCAGCAGCGCCAACAGCTTGAGGTCAGTTTTATCTGTCATTGCCGATTTCCGGAGAATAATTTTCTCTTAAGGGGCCATTTTACAGGAAAGAGAGTAAACCTTTTTTCCGATTAATGCCGTACTCTTTAACAAATTTTGCCGGGGAAAGAACATGTCAGATTTATGGGTATCGCACGCTATTAAAGAGATCAATGCCGACATTCAACGTTCAGCCGATACGCATTTGATCCGCCTGCCGCTGGCAGCCTATCCCGGCATCTGGCTGTATCTGAAAGACGAGAGCACGCATCCCAGCGGCAGCCTTAAGCACCGCCTGGCGCGTTCGCTGTTTTTGTATGGCTTGTGCAACGGCTGGATAAAAGAAGGTACGCCAATTATCGAGGCTTCTTCGGGAAGCACTGCGGTTTCTGAAGCCTACTTCGCGCGGTTGTTGGGCCTGCCTTTTATTGCCGTTATGCCCGCCACCACGGCAAAACGTAAGGTTGAGCAGATTACCTTCTACGGCGGCCGTTGCCATTTCGTCAGCGATCCCTGCCAGATGTATGCTGAATCCGAGCGGCTGGCCCGTGAGCTGAACGGCCACTTTATGGATCAATTTACCTATGCCGAACGGGCCACTGACTGGCGCGGTAATAACAATATTGCAGACAGCATTTTCCAGCAGATGCAGAACGAACCCTTCCCGGTGCCAGAAAGCATCGTGATGAGCGCAGGCACCGGCGGCACCTCGGCAACCATTGGCCGCTATTTGCGCTATCAGGGACACGCTACCCGGCTGACGGTGGTCGATCCTGAAAATTCGGTGTTTTACGATTACTGGCATCAGCGGGATAAAACCCTGCGCAACACCACCGGCGGGAAGATTGAGGGGATCGGTCGCCCGCGCGTCGAACCTTCATTTATTGCTGACGTGGTGGATGAGATGATCCGCGTGCCGGATGCCGCCAGTATTGCCACTATGCTCTGGCTGGAAAAACAGCTCGGCCGTAAGCCTGGCGCGTCAACCGGCACCAACGTGTGGGGAGCGTTGCAGATAGCCAGCAGAATGGCGGAAGAGCAGCGTACAGGCGCCATCGTCACGCTGTTGTGTGACAGCGGTGAACGCTATCTGGACAGCTATTACAATGCGGAGTGGGTCGCGGAAAACATCGGCGATATTACGCCTTGGCAGAACATGCTCAACTAAAACGCCGGGCTTTCCCGCCCGGCAAACATCAGCGTTAAGCGCCGGACCACCCTGTCCGGCATAATGACCTCAATATTCGGGGGAATAAGCGAGGTTTGGGGTGGAAAGCCAGTGATTGAGGTAATGCGACACGCCCTGCGTTTCACAATGTCCGATAACCGGTAAATGCGGCAGTAAGGCTTTCAGCTGACTCATCGCGTTACCCATAATGAATCCGCGACCGACCGTTTCCAGCATCTCACGATCGTTCATGGCATCGCCAAACGCCATACAATCTGCCAGCGTAAAACCCAGCGAAGACGAGAGAGAATCCAACGCAGTACCTTTGTTGCAGCCTGGCGGCAGGACTTCAAGACAATCCCGCGCAGAGAAACAGATGTGAGCACGATCGCCCAGCGCATCTTCCAACTGTCCCTTGAGCTGACAAAGCTCGTCGTGATTGCCGATGAAACAGGTTTTCGTGATCATATGTGCCGGCAGGCGTTTCAGATCGGCAAGCTGATAGCGGAAACCGCTCATCTGATGCGCGTGGAGAATGTGCGGCACGTCGAACTCGGTTAACCAGCCATCATCATTAAAAACATGCAGGCTGGCGCTGGTGTCCCAGTGCGTATGAATGACCTCTTCCGCCACATCAGGCGACAGATCGCAGGCGGAAAGTAAGTTGCCGTTCTGATCGTGTACTCGCGTGCCATTGCCGGTGATCAGGTAGGCCTTCAATTTAAAATCCGCGATCAGCGGCTGCATTTCCAGCCAGTGGCGACCGGTAGCAAAGGTCAGTAATACGCCCTTTTCATCCAGCGCACGCAGCGCCGTCAGAGTTCGTTCTCCCAGCTGATGGTCAGGCATCAGCAAGGTACCATCCATATCAAACGCCGCCAGACGAGCCATTATTTCTCCAGTGCCTGTTTTTTCATCGAGTGCTGAGTATCACCTGGTATTTACGGAACTAATAGTGAATACTTCGGAAAAAGTGTTCCGGGTTTATTTCGATGCGCCAGTTAAACCGACTCAATCAATATCAACGCCTGTGGCAGGCCAGCCTGGGCGAACCTCAGTTAACCAGCGTGGCGGAAATCGCCGGGCGCTGTATTTGCAGCGAACGCCATGTCCGCACGCTACTGGGCCAGTGGCAGTCGGCCGGCTGGTTGCGCTGGCAGGCCCAGTCCGGGCGTGGTAAACGCGGTGAACTCGAATTTTTACAGTCTCCGACTCAGCTCAGAACAATCCTTTTTCAGCAGCAGTTAGATCAGGGCTTGTCACATCAGGCGCTGGAACTGGTGCAGATCGCACCGGAACAGCTTAATCAGTTGCTCAAACCCTTTATGGGCGGTCAGTGGCTGGACGATCGCCCCACGTTACGTATTCCTTATTACCGTCCGTTGGATCCCCTCAATCCACTGGATATGCCTGGGCGCGCTGAACAACATCTTGCCGGGCAGATTTTTTCCGGCCTGACGCGTTTTCAGGACGATCGCGTTGTCGCCGATCTGGCTCACCACTGGCAATGCAGTGAGGATGGCTTAAGCTGGTTCTTCTTTCTGCGTCCGCAGCTTTACTGGCACAGCGGCGAGCGAGTGACATCGCTGCAGATCATGCAGCACCTGCAAAGGGTCATCGACAGCCCGGCAGGGACAAAGCAGTTAGCCAGCGTAAAATCCCTCTCTCTTCCTCAATCGATGTGCCTGCAAATCGATCTGCATCGCCCCGATTACTGGCTCACCTGGCGCCTGGCCACGGTGCTCTGTCTGCTGACGCATCCGGACGATCCTGCTATTGGATCCGGTCCGTGGAAATTGAGCCACTGGTCACCGGAGCTGGTCAGAATCGAAAATCACGAGCGTTATTATGGCAATCAGCCGCTCATGCAGATGGTGGAGTACTGGATCACGCCGCAGCTTTTCGACAAAACCCTCGGGACCAGCTGCCGCCATCCGGTGCAGATAGCAATTGGTGAGCAACATGAACTGTCGCTTTTACGCCCGGTCAGCCGTCGGATTAGCCTGGGATTTTGTTACCTGGCGTTGAAGCAGAACGGCGCCCTTTCCCCCGCTCAGGCACAAAAAATACTGGCGCTGATCCGCAGTAAGAAGGTGATTGAAGAACTGCCTCTGGAGGAAGGTCTGATTACCCCGAGTCTGGAGATGCTGCCCGGCTGGCCGGTGCCAGAGATTAGCGCTCAGGAAGAAACGGAATTGCCCGCCACGCTGAATCTGCACTATCACCTGCCGGTGGAACTGCATGCGATGGCCGAAAAGCTGCAACAGGTGCTGACGGAGGAAGGTTGCCAGCTAAGACTGCACTTTCATCCAGCGAAAAACTGGCAGGGGTATAGCGGTCTGGAAACGGCTGACATCATTATGGGCGATCGCCTGATTGGTGAAGCGCCGGCGTTCACCCTGGAGAGCTGGCTAAAACTGGATCCTCTCTGGCCGACGCTGCTGGGTGAGGTAACTCATCAGCAACTGCTGAACACGCTCGAACGGATCCAGTGCAATAACGTCGAAGCCGAGCGGCTGACCGGACTGCAACAGGCCTTTCATCAGCTGATGGCGCAGTCGGTAATTACGCCGCTGTTCAACTATCGTTATCAGGTGAGTGCCCCACCGGACGTGGAAGATATCGCCTTAAATGCCTGGGGATGGTTTGATTTTTCCCGCGCGTGGATCCCACCCCCGGTCGCCATTCCCTGAGCAAAACTACCCTTCTGCCGCCACAGGCAGTACCATACGGCCTAACAGATGACTAAGGTGATTAAAATGAGACGTGCAGTGGTGGTTTTCAGCGGTGGACAGGATTCAACAACCTGTCTGATTCAGGCTCTGCAACAGTATGATGAGGTGCATTGCATCACCTTCGATTACGGCCAGCGCCATCGTGCGGAAATCGATATTGCCCGCGAGCTTTCACTTTCTTTGGGCGCACGCGCGCACAAAGTCCTCGATGTAACCATGTTAAATGAATTGGCGGTCAGCAGCCTGACGCGTGAAAGCATCCCGGTACCGGCTTACGATCCCGATGCCAGCGGCTTGCCGAGCACCTTTGTGCCGGGCCGCAATATCCTGTTCCTGACCCTCGCCTCCATTTATGCTTATCAGGTTGAGGCGGAAGCAGTGATCACGGGCGTCTGTGAGACCGATTTCTCCGGCTACCCAGACTGCCGCGATGAGTTTGTTAAGGCGCTGAACCATGCGATTGAACTCGGCATGGCAAGGTCTGTGCGCTTTGAAACACCGCTGATGTGGCTGAACAAAGCTGAAACCTGGGCGCTGGCCGACTACTGGCAGCAACTGCCGCTGGTACGCAATGAGACGCTGACCTGCTACAACGGCGTGAAAGGTGACGGCTGTGGCGAATGCGCTGCGTGCCATCTTCGCGCGAAGGGTTTGAACGAGTATCAGGCCAACGGGCACGCGGTGATGGCCGAAATGAAACGCAAAACCGGCCTACGCTGACAGCATCTCTTCCATTCTTCTTTTCAGTTCTCCTTCCATCGGCTGCGCCTTTTGTGTGCGCAGATCGATGCAGACAAACGTCAGCGCGGCGTCGGCCACCACTTCACCCGCTGGGGCCAGCGTCACGGTCTGACCAATCACGCCACTTTTCCCGCCCAGCTGGAGCAACTTACTGTGGATGTCTAACACATCGCCCATCACCGCTGGCCGGCGATAATTAATGTTGATGTTGACCACCACAAACGCCAGTTGGTTCTCCTGCAGCCAGTTGAACGACTCCAGGCGTTCCAGCCACTCCCAACGGGCTTCCTCAAGGAACTCCAGATAGCGGGCATTATTGACGTGCTGGTAAACATCCAGATGATAGCCACGGACTTTGATGGTGGTGTGCATAGTTACGCTGCCCTTATAAAAAAGTAGAAGTCACCCAACTGGTAT
Source organism: Erwinia sp. QL-Z3 (assembly GCF_004551645.1). Taxonomy (NCBI): domain Bacteria; kingdom Pseudomonadati; phylum Pseudomonadota; class Gammaproteobacteria; order Enterobacterales; family Erwiniaceae; genus Erwinia; species Erwinia sp. QL-Z3. Next base: position 2,587,788 of record NZ_CP037950.1, on the reverse strand, counting down.
GACCTCTACAGGTTAGCAGCCGTTTACGGCCTTCAGCAGATAATGCGTTAAAGTCGCGAGTTATGTCACAATTTCAGCCGTGACAAATTTCTCTCCACCAGCGCATTGCCCATGCCGGGCACTTCTTTCAGTTGTTCAATATCGGTAAACGCGCCGTACTGCTCGCGGTAACTGATAATGGCTTCGGCTTTTTTGAGCCCGACGCCATTCAATGCCGCGGCCAGTTGCTGGGCGGTAGCCTGATTCAGGCTTACTTTGTCGCTTGCAGTGGCCGTACTTTCCGTGGCGACCTGAGCAGACGCCGTTGGTGTAGTTTCTGCCGCTTTTACCGGTATTGCAGTCAGGATGCCTGCGCTCATTGCGGTAAAAAAACATAACGCGATAAGTGGGTGTTTCATGCTGTATTCCTCCATGTGTGTGACAGCAACGCCACGGTACAGCGGAAGAATTCGGTAAACAAATGGCGGATTAGAGAAATGGAAAAGGCCGCGAAAGCGGCCTTTGGTATTGCATGTCGTTGCAGGAAATTTGCGAGGCTTATTGGGCCTGCGCGGCTGCACCGTATTTGATTTTGGCTTCTTTACGCAGGTTGCTCAGCATAGCTTCGAAGGTGATCTGCGCGTTGTTCTGCGTGATCCCCTGAACCATTGCCTTCTTCTGCGCGTCCGGCATTGAACCGCTACGCACCTGATCCAGCGCCACTAACAGCACGTTGCCTTCACCATCTTCACTGGTCGCGTAAGACGGTTTGTCCTTCGCTGGCAGACTCATGGTGAATGCGGCCTGGGTTACGGCATCCTGACCGTTGCGGGTCAGCGTTTTCTGGCTGCCGAAGCTCAGGTTAGCGGCTTTCATCGCCTCATCACCCTTGCCTGCTTTCAGATCGGCCAACAGTTTATCCGCCTGCGCTTTCGCCTGAGCCTGCGCCTTCTGCGTTTTCAGCGTATCGGTGATCTGGGCCGTGACCTGATCCAGTGGTTTCACCGCTTCAGGCTTGTGCTCGCTAACACGCAGCACGAACGCACGATCACCATCGACAGTGATGATGTCCGAGTTACTGCCAGGTGCGCCGTTCTCGCCGACTAAGCCGCCATTGAAGATGGCCTGCTCAACCTGCTTGAAGTTCAGCTCAGCAGGCGGATTATCATGGCTGAACCAGCCCGTTTCCACCGCCTTCACACCAGCAGCCTGCTCTGCACCCGCCAGTGACTCATTGTCATTGGTGGCCGCATCGCTCACTTTCTGCTGCAGTTTGTAGTAAGCATCAATCGCTTTTTCCTGCTTCACTTTTGCAGCGATGTCGTCATGGACGGCAGCCAGCGCCTTGATCTGCTGTGGCTGAACATCCGTCAGACGGGCAACGATGAAGCCGACAGACGACTTGATCACCCCTGACAGCTGACCTTTCTCTTTCAGGCCGGCACTTTTCAGTTCATCCGGCGTGGTGTCTGGCTCAAGCCAGCCCATGTCGCCACCGTTACGGGCAGAAATTGGGTCATCAGATTTTTCTTTAGCCAGCGCGGCAAAGTCACCGCCTTTTTTCAGTGCATCCAGAGCCGACTGCGCTTCCGCTTCGGTTTTGGTCTGGATAATGCTGTAACGGCTACGCTGCGGCTGAGTGTAATCAGCCTGATGCTGATCGTACCAACTCTGGATATCAGCCTCGCTGGCGGTTTCCTGCATCGAAGCCGCATCTAACTTGATGTAGCTAACGCGGAACTGCTCAGGAGACATGAAGTTGTTCTTGTTCTGCTCGTAATAGTTTTTGATCTCTTCCGCGCTGACGGTCTGTTTAGCGGCCAGTGCCGCCACATTGATCGTCGCCTCGCGAACCAGACGCTCCTGAGAAACCAGCGCAGCCAGTGCGTCAGTTTCACCGGTCAGCATGAAGTCGGTGTTGGTCACCGCAGCAATCAGCTGTTGGGTGGTCAACTGCTTACGCAGCGCTTCAGCGTATTGATCGGCGGTGAAGCCCATCTGATTGATCAGGCCCAGGTATTTTGTATTATCAAACTTGCCGTTGGTCTGGAAAGCCGACTGGTTGAAAATAGCCTGTTTGATTTGATCATCGCTGATGGCCAGGCCGAGATCTTTGGCATAGCCGGTCAGAAGCGATTCATCGATCAGCTGAGACAGCGCCTGCTGGCGGATCTGCTGAATGTAGGCAGGGTTTCCGGCGAGCTGGGAGAACTGTTCGCCCAACTGCTGCTGCTGACGTGAACGTTCATTTGAGAAGGCGTTCTCGAGCTGTGCACGGCTGATTTCCTGTCCGTTAACCTTGGCGGCGTAATCTCCGTTACCGCCGATCAGGTAGTTGCCCACCCCGGTCAAAACGAAAGACAGAATGATCAATGCCAATATAATTTTGAGCACGACATGGTTCGACGCCGCGCGTAAATTGTCCATCATGGTGTGACAACACTCCGCTGTAGTGTGAATGTAAACCCTTGCGCTTTCGTCCCGTCTTCCCGGGGACGCTCCACGCCGCTGCGTAGCAAACCGCACGCCACTATGACAACCGCAATTCGCAAATGTCATTGAAACATAAAAAAAGGCACATCAGTTTTTTTGATGTGCCCCGTATGGTACATGAGAACGCGAACACAATCCTCACTCTCCACCGAAGAAATTGCCTCAGTGGAAACATACCGCCATTAGTTAACGGCGTCTTTCAGCGCTTTACCGGCACGGAAGCCTGGTACTTTACCCGCTGGGATGGTGATTTCTTTACCGGTCTGTGGGTTACGGCCGGTACGCTCTGAGCGCTCACGCACGGAGAACGTGCCGAAGCCTACCAGTGCAACTTCATCGCCTTCTTTCAGTGAATCTGACACTGAGCCCATGAAAGCATCTAAAACACGTCCCGCTGCCGCTTTAGAAATGTCGGCGCTTGCAGCAATTTTGTCGATCAACTGTGACTTATTCACTCAATAATCCCCTCTTTTATTATTCACTTCGCAGTCGGGCTTCCCACCCGCGACGAACGCGCATCAATTATTTGGATTCAGTATTCCTGTCATGCCGAAAACGGCAACAGCCGTCATTGGCCTAGCAGCTCTCTAAATTAGCGGCACAAAAAAAAGCTGGCAAGTCCCAATTTGCTTGCCAGCCCGGCTTTTGGCCTGTTTTTGCCTTAAATCACTATTTTGCGGTCGCAACCTGCATGCCATAAGGGGCATTGACCAGCGCAAGTGTCAGGACTTCTTCGATGCGCTTCACCGGATGGATGTCCAGATCGGCGATAACGTTGTCCGGGATCTCTTCCAGATCGCGCTTGTTTTCATCCGGGATCAACACCGTTTTGATACCACCACGGTGTGCAGCCAGCAGTTTCTCTTTCAGTCCACCAATTGGCAGAACCTGACCACGCAGAGTGATCTCACCGGTCATCGCCACATTGGCACGCACCGGGTTACCGGTCAGACAGGACACCAGCGCGGTACACATTGCTATACCCGCACTTGGACCATCTTTCGGCGTCGCGCCTTCCGGGACGTGAACGTGAATATCACGCTTCTCGTAGAAGTCACCGTTGATACCCAGCTTCTCAGCGCGGGCACGCACCACGGTCAACGCCGCCTGGATAGATTCCTGCATCACTTCGCCCAGTGAACCGGTATAGGTCAGTTTACCTTTACCCGGTACGCAAGCCGTTTCGATGGTCAGCAGATCGCCACCCACTTCCGTCCACGCCAGACCGGTTACCTGACCGACGCGGTTTTCGTTGTCCGCACGACCGTAGTCATAACGTTGAACGCCGAGGTAGTCTTTCAGGTTGTCAGCATTGATCAGAATATGCTTGATGGTTTTGTCCATCAGCAAGGTCTTCACCGCCTTACGGCACAGTTTGGACAGCTCGCGCTCAAGGCTACGCACACCCGCTTCACGCGTGTAGTAACGAATGATGCTGACGATGGCGCTGTCATCGACGGTGATTTCACTGTCTTTCAGGGCGTTACGCTCGATCTGCTTGGACAGCAAATGCTGCTTAGCAATGTTGAGCTTCTCGTCTTCGGTGTAACCCGACAGACGAATAACTTCCATACGGTCCAGCAGCGGCGCAGGAATGTTCATCGAGTTGGACGTTGCCACGAACATCACGTCGGAGAGATCGTAATCCACTTCCAGGTAATGGTCGTTAAAGGCAATGTTCTGTTCCGGATCCAGCACTTCAAGCAGCGCTGAAGCCGGGTCGCCGCGCATGTCCGACGACATTTTGTCGATTTCATCCAGCAGGAACAGCGGGTTTTTAACGCCCACTTTAGCCATTTTCTGGATTAATTTGCCCGGCATAGAACCAATATAGGTACGACGGTGACCGCGAATTTCCGCTTCATCGCGCACGCCGCCCAGCGCCATACGGACATACTTACGGCCCGTCGCCTTGGCGATAGACTGGCCCAGTGAGGTTTTACCCACACCCGGAGGCCCAACCAGACAGAGGATGGGTCCTTTAATTTTGCTGACGCGGCTCTGTACTGCCAAATATTCCAGGATGCGATCTTTCACGCGTTCCAGACCGAAGTGGTCGGTATCCAGCGTTTCCTGCGCCTTCACCAGGTCTTTTTTGACCTTGCTACGGGCATTCCACGGCACCTGAACCATCCAGTCGATATAACCGCGTACCACGGTCGCTTCCGCTGACATCGGAGACATCATTTTCAGCTTCTGCAGTTCAGCTTCGGTTTTATCACGCGCTTCTTTCGGCATTTTTGCCGCATCGATTTTGCGTTTCAGCGCTTCATTTTCGTCAGGCGCATCGTCCATTTCGCCCAGTTCTTTCTGAATAGCCTTCATCTGCTCGTTCAGATAGTACTCGCGCTGGCTTTTTTCCATCTGCTTTTTGACGCGATTGCGGATACGTTTTTCCACCTGGAGCAGATCGATCTCTGACTCCATCATCGCCATCAGATACTCCAGACGCTCATTGACGTCTGACATCTCAAGCACGGACTGTTTGTCGGCCAGTTTCAACGGCATATGTGCCGCAACGGTATCAGCCAGACGTGCAGCATCTTCAATGCTGTTCAACGAGGTCAGCACTTCAGGAGGGATTTTTTTATTCAGTTTGATATAGCCTTCAAACTGATTAATTGCGGTGCGCACCAGCACTTCCTGCTCGCGCTCATCGATTTCAGGGGACGCCAGGTATTCAGCCTGCGCGGTGAAATGGTCACCATTATCCGCAAGCGTTGTGATATGCGCACGCTGCAGGCCTTCTACCAGCACTTTAACCGTACCGTCTGGCAGCTTGAGCATTTGCAGAATAGAGGCGACGGTCCCTACAGAAAAGAGATCGTTAATGCCAGGTTCATCCGTTGAAGCTTCTTTCTGGGCGACCAGCATGATTTTTTTATCATGATCCATGGCGGCTTCAAGGCAGCGAATCGATTTCTCACGACCGACAAACAACGGAATTACCATGTGCGGATAAACCACTACGTCACGCAACGGCAACACAGGGATTTCAATGCGTTCAGAACGCTCAGGATTCATAGAGCTCTCTCTTAGTTTAATTTCCGCCAGGGTGATGGGAACCGCAACAGACCACTAAAGTGCAGTTTTACCCACAGGTAGTTGAGTATATGGGGATGAATGTAAGACATTCAATGTTATCCGCGAGAGAAAAGCAAAAGGGGGAATAAATTCCCCCTTTTTATGATAACTGACTGGAAAGATGTGGTTATTTATTCACCAGAAGCTTGTTGAGCTTCCTGTTTTCCGTAGATCAGCATTGGCTCAGACTGGCCATCGATCACTGAATCGTCAATCACCACTTTTTCAACATCGTCCATTGAAGGGAGGTCATACATGGTATTCAGCAGCGCGCCTTCCACAATGGAACGCAGGCCACGGGCACCGGTTTTGCGTGACATAGCTTTTTTGGCAATCGCCGTCAGCGCTTCTTCACGGAATTCCAGGTCCACACCTTCAAGATTGAACAACGCCTGATACTGCTTGGTCAGGGCGTTTTTCGGCTCACGCAGGATCTGAATCAGCGCTTCTTCACTCAGCTCGCTCAGGGTTGCCACGACTGGCAGACGACCGATGAACTCTGGGATCAGACCGAATTTGATCAAATCTTCTGGCTCAACCTGCTCCAGCAGCTGACCTTCAGTGGCTTTCTCTGCCGTGCCCTTCACGGTGGCACCAAAGCCAATCCCCGTACCGGTGTCTACGCGCTGAGAAATCACCTTGTCCAGCCCGGCGAACGCACCGCCACAGATAAACAGGATCTTGGAGGTATCAACCTGCAGGAACTCTTGCTGTGGATGCTTGCGTCCGCCCTGAGGTGGCACCGCCGCCACAGTGCCTTCAATCAGCTTCAACAGCGCCTGCTGAACACCTTCGCCCGAAACATCACGGGTAATGGAAGGGTTGTCAGATTTACGGGAAATCTTATCAATTTCATCGATGTAAACAATGCCGCGCTGTGCTTTCTGCACGTCATAGTCACATTTCTGCAGCAGTTTCTGAATGATGTTTTCGACGTCTTCACCAACATAACCGGCTTCGGTCAGCGTGGTGGCATCCGCCATTGTGAACGGCACATCCAGCAGGCGAGCCAGAGTTTCCGCCAGCAGCGTTTTACCGCTACCGGTAGGCCCGATCAGCAAAATGTTACTTTTGCCAAGCTCAATGCCATTACTGGTGTCACCGTTGCGCAGGCGTTTGTAGTGGTTATAGACCGCTACGGCCAGCACTTTTTTCGCCCGTTCCTGGCCGATAACGTAATCGTCGAGGTGATGGCGGATTTCATGCGGCGTCGGCAGTGCGCTACGTTCACGATGCGGCGCAACTTCTTTAATCTCTTCGCGAATGATGTCATTGCATAGATCGACACACTCATCGCAGACATACACTGACGGGCCGGCAATCAGCTTGCGCACTTCATGCTGGCTTTTGCCGCAGAAAGAGCAGTACAGCAGCTTTCCTGAACCGTCTTTGCGCTTCTCAGTCATCAGTTAACCTCTTCTGTTATCTTCGTCCGCACTGTGTTGCGGCGATGATGCCGCCTTGCGGCACCCTCATTCGTTGCTCTAGCCCATCCATAACTATAGACGACAGATGGGCATCAGGCTTACGTGCGATGCGTCAGAACGGAATCTACCAACCCATACTCTACAGCTTCGCTCGCTGACAGGAAACGGTCACGTTCCGTGTCTCTCTCGATTTCTTCAAGAGTTTTGCCCGTATGTTCTGCCATCAGCTCGTTCATACGCGCTTTCACTTTCAGAATTTCGCGCGCGTGGATTTCAATGTCAGTTGCCTGACCCTGATATCCGCCCAGCGGCTGGTGGATCATCACGCGAGAGTTAGGCAGCGCATAACGCTTGCCTTTGGTCCCTGCGGTCAGCAGGAACGCGCCCATTGAACAGGCCTGGCCCATACAAATGGTGCTGACGTCTGGCTTGATGAACTTCATGGTGTCGTAGATCGACATCCCTGCAGTGATCACACCGCCAGGAGAGTTGATATAAAGGTGGATGTCTTTTTCCGGGTTCTCAGCTTCCAGAAACAGCATCTGAGCGACGATCAGGTTCGCCATATGATCTTCAACCTGTCCGGTCAGGAAAATAATACGTTCCTTGAGCAGGCGGGAAAAGATGTCGTAAGAACGCTCTCCGCGAGAGGTTTGTTCGACCACCATCGGCACTAAAGCCATATGAGGTGCAGTTTGTTCACGTTCGCCACTGTATGACATTACCGTCTCCTGGATAAATTTCATTTGGCAACACTCCGTACCGATTCTACTTGAGAGCGATCCGGAACACTATGTTTCCATTACATTCCCCACACTGACCGGGGACAATCAAGACAGGACTCAGTACGCCATAATAGTCTATTTGGGGATGTTGCCCCGCTGATTCAAGCATAACAACGTTTTTATCAACTGCTAACCAGGAAAAACAGCTTAGTTGATATTTTGCCGGTTTAATGAGCGAATAAGCGCACTAAGGCACGTCCGGGCAACGGATAAAAGCAAAAAGCCCGCAGTCATCATAACTGCGGGCTTTTATTTAGCTTACAGAATCAGTGGATCAGGCTGGTTGCGCCTGGTTCATCAGTTCCTGGAAGTTAGTGGCCTTCTCGGTCACTTTGGCTTTCTCCAGCACAGCTTCCACTGCCTGTTCTTCCAACGCAACGTTACGCATGTTGTTCATCAGCTCGTTATTCTTGCTGTAGAACTCAACCACTTCTGATGGATCTTCGTAAGCAGAAGCCATCTCTTCGATCAGCTCTTTCACACGGTCTTCATCAGCTTTCAGCTCGTGGGTACGAATCACTTCGCCCAGCAGCAAGCCAACAACTACGCGGCGTTTAGCCTGCTCTTCAAACAGTTCACGAGGCAGCTCGAAAGCTTGCTTCTCGTTACCGCCAAAGCGCTGTGCAGCCTGGCGACGCAGCACGTCGATTTCGCCATCGATCAGTGCAACTGGCACGTCGATGTCGTTCGCGCTGACCAGACCGTCGATAGCCTGAGTCTTCACACGGTTACGCACGGCGCCTTTCAGCTCGCGCTCCATGTTTTTACGCACTTCAGCACGCAGACCGTCTACTGAACCATCTTCAACGCCGAAACGTTTGATGAACTCGGCGGTGAATTCTGGCAGCTCACGCTCTTCCACTTTCTTCAGGACGATTTCAAACTTCGCTGCTTTCCCTTTCAGGTTTTCAGCGTGGTAATCTTCCGGGAAGTTTACGTCGATAGTGAAGGTTTCGCCCGCTTTGTGGCCAACAACGCCTTCTTCGAAGCCTGGGATCATGCGACCCTGGCCCATTGCCAGTACGAAGTCAGACGCTTTGCCGCCTTCGAACTCTTCGCCGTCTACTGAACCGCTGAAGTCTACAGTGGCACGGTCTTCAGCTTCTGCTGCGCGGTCAGTTTCTTTCCAGGTGGCCTGCTGCTTGCGCAGGGTGTCCAGCATGGTGTCAACGTCAGCGTCAGTCACTTCAACAACCGGTTTTTCAACTTCGATTGCGTCCAGACCTTTCAGCTCAACTTCCGGGTACACTTCAAACTCAACGGCGAAAGTGAAGTCTTCACCTTCTTTGTATTCGCCTGGCACGTATTTAGGTGCGCCAGCCGGATTGATCTTCTCTTTGATGATGGCGTCAACGAAGTTGCGCTGCATCAGTTCGCCCAGAACGTCCTGGCGAACAGAGGCACCGTAGCGCTGTGCTACGACAGTCATCGGCACTTTCCCTTTGCGGAAACCGTCGATACGTACCTTTTTAGATACGCTGACCAGCTCACTTTTCACCGCGTTTTCGATCACATCTTTAGCAACGGTAATCGTAACGCGACGGCCCAGGCCCTGAGTTGTTTCTACTGAAGCTTGCATCTTATTACCTCAAAAAATCACGTGCTCGGTCAACTTCAGACCCTCTCTGCTCCGCAAGAAACAGAGTGAGACTAAGAACCGGGATGGCCTCTGGTGTCAGAATCGTAGTCGCTGTACCAAAAGGGTCCCGAAGATATTCCGGAAAAAAATAGACGCAGCATTATAGCGACAACGTTTAAGCGAGTCGAGGCTGCTCAACCCTGACATTTCGCTAACTTCGTTGCTTTTCTCTCATAAATGGCAGAAAACGGGGGTGCGCTGAGGATTTAACGTCAGAAATGACAAAGCGGCCCGCAGGCCGCCTTGGTTGAAAAGTGCACTATCAGGCAAGCGTTCCCGCTCCGCGACAGTTGGGTGAGGATGGAACGGTGTCCTGTAACCCCTCCCACTCCTTAACGGTATAGGTATGTAGAGCCAGCGCGTGAACGCTTCCAGCCAGTTCTGCTGCCAGCGCACTATAAATAGTACGGTGACGCATTAAAAAGCGCTGGTTGATAAAATGGTCGCTCACAATAACCACTTTAAAATGACTCTCTGCACCCGCTGGGACGTTATGACGATAGCTTTCGTCATGAACTTCCAGATGAACAGGCGCTAACGCCGTTCTTAACTTTTCTTCTATTTCTTCGCGGATCATACCTGGACTCCTCTAAGACGGTGGCCCCATCTCTTTAAATATTAGCTGGTTTTTTACCAAACCCTGCTGGGTTCGCGAAAAATATCCGCCGTTTAATGCCCGCTACTGTGCATTTTCATCTTTGCTGCTGCAACCACTCCGTTATTAAACGGTCGAAGTTCCCGTGCCTGGCGTCAGCCTTAAAAGTGCAAGGCGATGAATTTACGCGCTATCGGGGCTTCCCCTTGTTACAGGCAATGCTATGATGACCGCAGTTTTGTCAGCACTACAACCTTCGTCATTGAGAAAATAAGCATGTTAAAAAAATTATTATTCCCTCTGCTGGCCGTGTTAATTCTGGCTGGCTGTGCAAGCAACAGCAACACACTCACCGTTTCGCCAAAAATTCAGCTGCCTCAGCAGGATCCCAGCCTGACCGGCATCACTGTTAGCATCAACGGCGCCGATCAGCGTAGCGATCAGGCACTGGCGAAAGTTAACCGCGACGGACAGCTGGTTACCCTGACCCCTTCACGCGATCTGCGCTTCCTGCTACAGGAAACGCTGGAGAAGCAGATGGGTGCTCGTGGTTACATGATCGGTCCTAATGGCGCCGTTGACCTGCAGATCATCGTGAATAACCTGTATGCCGACGTTACCGAAGGTAATGTGCGCTACAGCATCACCACGAAAGCCGATATTTCGATTGTTGCCACCGCGAAAAACGGCAACAAGCAAGTGAAGAACTACCGCCAGACCTACAGTGTTGAAGGCGCCTTCTCAGCCACCAACGCTAAAATCACTAACGCGGTTAACTCCACGCTGAGCGACGTGATTTCTGATATGGCTCAGGACACCAGCATCCACGAGTTTATCAAGCAAAACGCCCGTTAATTGGCCAGTGCCCGTCGGGATCCCGGCGGGCTTTGTTTTAAGGTTCGTATGCCCAGCCATTACCTCCAGATTTTTACCCAACGAAATGCCGCCCTTCTTCTGCTCCTTGGCTTTGCCTCCGGTCTGCCGCTCGCGCTGACATCGGGAACGCTGCAAGCCTGGATGGCCGTCGAAAACGTCGATATCAAAACGATAGGCTTCTTCTCTCTGGTCGGGCAGGCCTACGTGTTCAAATTCCTCTGGTCTCCGTTGATGGACCGCTACACGCCGCCGTTTTTAGGCCGTCGTCGTGGCTGGTTACTGGTGACGCAGATCCTGTTGATTGTCGGGATTGCCCTGATGGGATTTATGGATCCCTCACGCAATCTGACCCTGCTGGCGGCTCTCGCGGTGTTGGTTGCCTTCTGTTCCGCCTCGCAGGATATTGTCTTTGATGCCTGGAAGACCGATGTGCTGCCCGCCGAAGAACGCGGTAGCGGTGCGGCGATCAGCGTCCTTGGTTATCGTCTGGCGATGTTGGTGTCAGGCGGACTGGCGCTATGGCTTGCAGACCGATATCTCGGATGGCAGGCGATCTGGTGGCTGATGGCGGCGATGATGGTGCCTGGGGTAATCGCCACGCTGTTAGCGAAAGAGCCCAGCGATCCGGTTGCCCGCCCTCACAGCCTTGAAGAGGCGGTCATTGCCCCGCTGCGCGACTTTTTCAACCGCAACAATGCCTGGCTGATCCTCTCTCTGATTGTCCTTTATAAGCTGGGTGATGCGTTTGCTGCCAGCCTGACCACCATTTTCCTCATCCGTGGCGTTGGCTTTGATGCCGGCGACGTGGGGCTGGTGAATAAAACCCTTGGGTTGATTGCCACGATAATTGGCGCGCTTTACGGCGGCGTACTGATGCAGCGCCTGAGCCTGTTCCGGGCGCTGATGCTGTTTGGCATCCTGCAGGCGGTATCAAACCTGGCGTACTGGATTCTGGCCGTCACCGACAAACATCTTTACAGCATGGCAGCGGCCGTGTTTGTCGAGAATCTGTGTGGCGGTATGGGCACCGCCGCCTTTGTGGCGCTGCTGATGACGTTGTGTAATAAGTCTTTCTCCGCCACGCAATTTGCCCTGCTCTCCGCGTTGTCCGCCGTTGGCCGGGTGTATGTTGGCCCGGTGGCAGGATGGTTTGTTGAGAGCTGGGGCTGGCCGACGTTTTATGCCTTCTCAGTGGTGGCAGCTCTGCCCGGTTTGCTGCTGCTGGCCGGATGCCGAACCACGCTGGAACATGCGCAAACCCATCAGTCATTTTTACCGCGAACCCGCTTCGCTTCCGGATATAAATGGGCATTACGCGCCTTGAAGTTGGGTTCAGCGTTGGTAGTGGCAGGACTGATTTTGCTGGCATTACGCGCAACAAACCTGCTGGATGCGGGCTCAATCATTAGCGTTCTGTTTGAATCAGGGGCCATTCTGGCGCTGTTGGGCATTGTCACCGGCAGTTTGTTAGACTTCGTCGCTCAGCGCCCGGCTACACAGCAAAAGTAAAGTTATGTTGGCTCAGGCAAAAAAATAACGCTTCGGGCCGGCACAAACATTTAACAATAGCGCCCTTTTTAGCGGGCGAAAAAACGGCGGCACCGTTCGAAAAGCCGCCTTTTTTTAACAATTAGTGCATTGTCACATTTTCCCGCCTTCCGTTATTTCCTAAAAGGTTTTCACCTTTACATTTCTCTGCCACAGACTATTAAAACCCGGTGCGTTATTATTATTGTATAAACTAAATCACACAAATGATGCGGGTATGTTAAATAATTGAGTGCCAATTTCGCTGTTTATAGCAGAGACCTGTTAAAAAACGCGGTTATCATTGGTTTTTGTTATATTAGAGGCAAACCCTTGCTGGCATTCATATTTTGTCACCTTCGGCAACATCTGTGACTGTGTTTGCAAAAGGTGTCAACACGGCGCTGACACAAGATGTTGCTGGTTTACAGTACTGAAACGTTCCCGTAAAATGCCGCCACACTTAAACGACAATAGAGCCCTTGTCATTGAGGTCGTTAAATGAGACTCAGGAAATACAAAAAAAGTTTGGGGATTTTGTCATTAATTGCAGGCACTTTATTGTTAAGTGGCTGTGATAGTGCATTGTTGAATCCCAAAGGACAGGTTGCACTGGAGCAACGTTCGCTGATACTGACAGCCTTCGGCTTGATGATGATCGTCGTTATTCCCGCAGTCTTGATGGCAGTGGTGTTCGCCTGGAAATATCGGGCATCCAATACCAATGCAAAATACAGCCCTAACTGGTCACACTCTAATAAAGTGGAAGCCGTGGTGTGGACTGTTCCCATTTTGATCATTATCTTCCTTGCGATCCTGACGTGGAAATCTACCCACGCGCTTGATCCAAGCAAGCCTTTGGTTTCCGATGTGAAGCCGATTGAGATTGATGTGGTTGCATTGGACTGGAAATGGCTGTTCATTTACCCGGAACAGGGTATTGCAACAGTTAACCAAATCGCATTCCCTGCGAATACGCCGGTCAGCTTCAAGATCACGTCTAACTCCGTTATGAACTCCTTCTTTATTCCTACCCTCGGTAGCCAGATTTACGCTATGGCGGGCATGCAGACTAAACTGCATCTGATTGCGAATGAACCAGGCACGTTTGACGGTATCTCCTCCAACTTCAGTGGTCGCGGCTTCTCTGGTATGAAGTTCAAAGCGATTGCCACTCCTGATAATGCGTCATTCGATCAGTGGGTAGCAAAAGTGAAAGACTCATCCAATACGCTGACAACCATGGATGACTTCGAGAAACTGGCAGCGCCAAGCGAAAACCATCCGGTTGAGTTCTTCTCTACCGCAAATCCTGAATTGTTCAAGCAAGTGATTGGCAAATTCAAGATGAGCCACGGGAAAATGGACATGTCAGGACACGAAGGCATGGACATGAACGAAGCCCCTAAAGCGGGAGCCGAGGAATAATACGATGTTGGGAAAATTAACCCTTGATGCAGTACCGTATCACGAACCGATTATCGTGATTACGGTCGCCGCCATCATTCTTGGTGGTCTGGCAGTCGCTGGAGCAATCACTTATTTCGGTAAGTGGCAATACCTGTGGTCTGAGTGGCTGACGTCTGTCGACCATAAAAAACTCGGTATCATGTATATCATCGTGGCCTTCGTCATGCTGCTGCGCGGTTTTGCCGATGCGGTGATGATGCGTAGCCAGCAGGTACTGGCTTCGGCCGGCGAGGCAGGATTCTTACCGCCTCATCACTACGACCAGATCTTCACCGCTCACGGCGTGATCATGATCTTCTTCGTAGCGATGCCATTTGTTATCGGTCTGATGAACATTGCTGTTCCTCTGCAGATCGGTGCGCGCGATGTGGCCTTCCCGTTCCTGAACAACCTGAGCTTCTGGTTCACGGCTGTCGGTGTGGTGCTGGTTAACCTGTCACTGGGTGTGGGCGAATTTGCTCAGACCGGCTGGCTGGCTTATCCACCGCTTTCCGGCGCTGAGTACAGTCCGGGGGTCGGTGTTGACTACTGGATATGGAGTCTTCAGCTGTCGGGGATCGGTACGACATTAACAGGTATTAACTTCTTCGTTACTATCCTGAAAATGCGTGCACCTGGCATGACCATGTTCAAGATGCCTGTCTTCACCTGGGCGTCGCTGTGTACTAACGTTCTGATTATCGCTTCCTTCCCGGTTCTGACCGTGACGCTGGCGTTGCTGACCCTGGATCGTTATCTGGGCTTCCATTTCTTCACCAATGAAATGGGCGGCAACATGATGATGTACGTAAACCTGATTTGGGTTTGGGGACATCCGGAAGTGTATATCCTGGTTCTGCCGGTCTTCGGTGTGTTCTCCGAAGTGGTAGCAACCTTCTCTAAAAAGCGCCTGTTTGGTTACACCTCACTGGTTTGGGCAACGATTGTAATTACCATCCTGTCCTTCATCGTGTGGCTGCACCACTTCTTCACCATGGGCGCGGGCGCGAACGTTAACGCCTTCTTCGGTATTATGACGATGATTATCGCCATTCCTACCGGCGTTAAAATCTTCAACTGGCTGTTCACCATGTACCAGGGCCGCATTCAGATGCACTCTGCGATGTTGTGGACCGTAGGCTTCCTGGTCACCTTCTCTGTCGGTGGTATGACCGGTGTTCTGCTGGCGTTGCCAGGTGCTGACTTCGTGCTGCACAACAGTCTGTTCCTGATTGCTCACTTCCATAACGTGATTATCGGTGGTGTGGTATTCGGTTGCTTCGCAGGTGTGACTTACTGGTTCCCTAAAGCGTTCGGCTTCTGCCTGAACGAAAAATGGGGCATCCGCGCCTTCTGGTTCTGGATCATTGGTTTCTTCGTTGCCTTTATGCCGCTGTACGCACTGGGCTTCATGGGGATGACCCGTCGTCTGAGCCAGGATATCGATCCACAGTTCCACCCACTGCTGGTTGTAGCAGCGTTTGGTGCTGCGCTGATCGCCTGTGGTGTGTTGTGCCAAATCACTCAGTTCTGGGTCTCGGTACGTGACCGTGAGCAGCTGCGTGATGTGACCGGCGATCCATGGGGCGGCCGTACGCTGGAGTGGGCAACCTCTTCACCACCACCGTTCTACAACTTTGCTGAAGTGCCTGTTATCCACGAGCGCGATGCGTTCTGGGAAATGAAGGAAAAAGGCGAAGCGTACAAACAGCCTGCGCACTACGAAGAGGTCCACATGCCGAAGAACAGCGGCGCTGGTGTGGTGATCGGTGCATTCAGCCTGGTGTTTGGTTTCGCAGCTATCTGGCACATCTGGTGGCTGGTAGGTCTGTCGTTCCTCGGTATGATCTTAACCTGGATCATCAAGAGCTTTGACGAAGACGTTGATTATTACGTTCCCGTTGCCGAGATCGAAAAAATCGAGAATCAGCACTTTGACGAAATTAGCAAAGCAGGTCTGAAAAATGTCGACTGAAACTCTGACTAAGCACCACGACGCCCATGCGGAGCATGGGCATCACGATGCAGGAGCCAATAAAGTCTTTGGCTTCTGGATCTACCTGATGAGCGACTGCATCATCTTTGCCACCCTGTTTGCAACCTTCGGTGTGATGGTTAACAGCACCGCGGGTGGCCCGGCTGGTAAAGATATTTTCGAACTGCCGTTCGTTCTCGGTGAAACCGCCCTGCTTCTGTTGAGCTCCATTACCTATGGTTTTGCAGTTATCAGCATGAACAAAGGCAGCAAAGGCTCAGTGATTAGCTGGCTGATGCTGACTTTCCTGTTCGGTGCCGGTTTCATCGCGATGGAAATCTATGAATTCCATCACCTGATTATGGAAGGGTTTGGTCCGCAGCGCAGTGGCTTCCTGTCAGCGTTCTTCACGCTGGTTGGGACGCACGGTCTGCACGTAACCTCTGGCCTGATCTGGATGGCGGTACTGATGTACCAAGTCTCCAAACGTGGTCTGACGCCGACTAACCGTACCCGTATCCTGTGTCTGAGCCTGTTCTGGCACTTCCTGGATGTGGTATGGATTTGTGTATTCACCATTGTCTACCTGATGGGAGCCATGTAATGAGTCATTCTACGAACGAACATGGTGCCTCACACGGTAGCGTGAAGTCTTATATGATCGGCTTTATTCTGTCGATCATTCTGACGGCAATCCCTTTCTGGATGGTGATGGACGGCGGCGCTTCAAAAGCGACCATCCTGGGTGTGGTGATTGTGTGTGCGATTGTCCAGGTGCTGGTGCATCTGGTCTACTTCCTGCACTTAAACACTTCCTCTGAAGAAAGATGGAACCTGGTGGCAATTGTGTTCTCTGCAATTATCATCTTGATAGTAGTTGTTGGCTCGCTGTGGATCATGTGGAACCTCAACTACAACATGATGGCCAACTAACCGAGTTACCCGTGATGATTAAGCAATACCTGCAAGTAACGAAACCAGGAATTATTTTCGGAAATTTAATTTCTGTGATTGGGGGGTTCCTGCTGGCCTCGAAAGGCAGCATCGACTATCCCCTGTTTCTCTCCACCTTAGTCGGCGTTTCGCTGGTGGTCGCATCAGGTTGTGTTTATAACAACTTTATCGACCGTGACATCGACGTAAAAATGGAGAGGACCAGAAATCGAGTGCTGGTTAAAGGCCTCATTTCTCCGACAGTCTCTCTGGTTTATGCAACCGTTCTGGGTATTGCTGGATTCGCGTTGTTGTATTTCGGAGCAAACCCGCTGGCCATGTGGCTGGCGGTGATGGGCTTTGTGGTTTATGTCGGCGTTTACAGCCTGTACATGAAGCGCAATTCTGTGTACGGCACGTTGATTGGTAGTCTTTCTGGCGCTGCGCCGCCGGTAATTGGCTACTGTGCCGTCACCAGCCATTTCGATGCGGGTGCCTTGATCCTGCTGGCTATCTTTAGCCTGTGGCAGATGCCGCATTCTTATGCGATTGCGATCTTCCGCTTTAAAGATTACCAGGCAGCGAATATCCCGGTTCTGCCGGTGGTAAAAGGCATCTCCGTGGCAAAAAACCATATTACGATGTACATCATCGCCTTTATGGTTGCCACCCTGATGCTAACGCTGGGCGGTTATGCCGGCTACAAATATCTGGTGGTTGCTGCGGCAGTCAGCGTGTGGTGGTTGGGGATGGCGCTTTCAGGTTACAAAACGCAGAACGATCGCGTTTGGGCCCGTAAGCTGTTTGTCTTCTCTATCGTCGCCATTACCGCACTGAGCGTTATGATGTCGGTCGATTTCATGGCTCCGGCCTCGAAAGACCTGCTGACGATGGTCAGGTAACACAGACCTCATCATAAAGGGCGCGATTATCGCGCCCTTTCTTTTTGTTACCACTTCGCGACAAGTATTATTTTACCCACCCTCCCCCGCCGCCTAAAATACGTCGACCAGATAAACTGAGGTAGTAATGAACGATAATAAAATGACTCCAGTCGAGTTGCGTGCGACATGGGGTTTGGGGACGGTATTTTCCCTGCGTATGTTGGGAATGTTTATGGTATTGCCCGTCCTGACCACTTACGGCATGGCATTGCAGGGAGCAAGTGAAGCACTGATTGGACTCGCCATTGGCATCTACGGTTTAGCGCAAGCCGTTTTCCAAATCCCCTTCGGATTATTGTCGGACCGTATTGGCCGCAAACCGTTAATCGTCGGTGGACTCCTGATTTTCGTTCTCGGCAGCGTCATTGCCGCGAGCACCACTTCCATCTGGGGCGTGATCCTGGGCCGTGCGTTGCAGGGTTCCGGCGCGATTGCCGCCGCGGTGATGGCGTTGCTTTCCGATTTAACCCGTGAACAGAACCGTACCAAAGCGATGGCCTTTATTGGTATCAGCTTCGGCGTGACCTTTGCCATTGCGATGGTGCTGGGTCCGATCATTACCCATGCCCTTGGCCTGCATGCGCTGTTCTGGATGATTGCCTGTCTGGCGACCTTAGGCATTGCGATCACCCTGTGGGTGGTGCCGTCGACGCCGAACCATATTCTGAACCGCGAATCGGGCATGGTGAAAGGCACCTTCAAAGCCGTGCTGACCAATCCGCGCCTGGTGAAGCTGAACTTTGGCATCCTGTGCCTGCATATTCTGCTGATGTCGAGCTTCGTCGCCCTACCGGGTGAGTTTGAGCGCGCAGGTTTCCCTGCGGAGCAGCACTGGAAAGTCTATCTGGTCACCATGCTGGTCGCCTTCTGCGGCGTGATCCCGTTTATCATTTACGCGGAAGTGAAGCGTCGCATGAAGCGGGTATTTGTCAGCTGTGTTGCCCTGATGCTGATTGCAGAAATCGTGCTGTGGGGTGCGGGAAGTAATTTCTGGACGCTGGTGGTCGGTGTGCAGCTATTCTTTATTGGCTTTAACCTGATGGAAGCCATTTTACCGTCGCTAATCAGTAAAGAGTCACCTCCGGGTTATAAAGGCACCGCAATGGGCCTCTATTCCACCAGCCAGTTTTTAGGCGTGGCCATTGGCGGCAGCATGGGCGGTTGGGTATTCGGTCATTTTGATGCGCAATCGGTGTTCGTGGTCGGCAGCCTGGTGGCGGCGATCTGGCTACTGGTGAGCTGTACAATGAAGGAACCGCCGTATGTCAGCAGCTTACGCATCATGTTGGATGGCAGTACATTAGACAAGAGCGTGCTGGAGCAGCGTCTTAAAGCGCAACCGGGCGTGGCCGCGGTGTTTATCGTGCCGGAAGAGAAAAGTGCTTACGTGAAGATCGACAGCAAGGTGACCAACCGCGCAGAGATCGAAAAGCTGGTCGCCGAAGCGGCCTGATCGATGCAGATAACCAGCCAGCGCGGCCCTGAAAAGCCCCGCTGTCTGGGATTACTTAGTCGCGGAAGTTTTTAAACTGGAAAGGCTGTCCCAAATCACCACCACGCACCAGCGCCATTGCGCCCTGCAGGTCATCACGAGATTTCCCCGTCACGCGTAATTCTTCACCCTGAATCTGCGTCTGCACTTTGATTTTGCTGTCTTTGATCAGCTTAACCAGCTTTTTCGCCACATCCGCAGGAATGCCTTTTTTCATTTTGGCTTCCACGCTCCAGGTTTTACCGCTGTGCTCAATTTCTTCCGGGATCTCCAGCGCCGCGCCTTCAATGCCACGCTTCAGCAGCCTTTCGCGCAGAATATCAATCAGCTGTTTAACCTGAAAGTCAGACTCGCTTAACACCTTGATAGACTCGTTTTTCTCAATCAGCTCATAGCTGGCGGTCACGTTACGAAAATCGAAACGGCTTGAGATTTCGCGGTTGGCATTTTCCACCGCATTTCGGACTTCCTGCATGTCAATTTCTGAAACGATATCGAAAGATGGCATGATGTATTCTCCTGATCCTAAAGTGACATGCATAATACCGACTTAGCGCCGTTAAAAAAACCATCGGCGTTGAAAGCTATAATAAGGATAACAAACCTGCGCGGCGCCGTGATGGGCTGACAGCAAGGTGGTACTAACGCAACCCGCACGCGGGGAGGACGTATGAAGATTACCGTACTGGGATGCGGTGCATTAGGGCAAATCTGGTTAGCTGCCCTCGACGCTCAGGGACATGATGTACAGGGCTGGCTGCGGGTGCCGCAGCCCTACTGCTCCGTCAACGTCATCGATCTGAATGGCACGACGATCAATAAGACATGCATAGCCAACGATCCAAAGTTCCTCGCGGAAAGCGACCTGCTGCTCGTCACCCTCAAAGCCTGGCAGGTTTCCGAGGCGGTGAAGAATTTGCAGTTTATCCTGCGCGATGACTGCCCGATCCTGCTGCTGCATAACGGCATGGGGACGCTGGATGAACTGAAAGCCCTGCATCAGCCGCTACTGCGAGGTATCACCACGCATGCGGCGAAACGCGACGGTACGGTGATCGTCCACGTGGCGGCCGGCATCACCCACATCGGCCCAACCTCTGCCGATGCGGCGGCACTCAGCGATCTGGCAGAGGTGTTGCAGCAGGCGCTGCCGGATGTGGCCTGGCACAATAATGTGGCCTCCGCCGCATGGCAAAAACTCGCTGTTAATTGCGTGATTAACCCGCTGACCGTGCAGTACGACTGCACCAATGGTGAACTGCTTAATCATCTGGATGAAGTCTTGGCGCTGTGCAATGAAGTGGCGATGGTGATGGAACGCGAAGGCCAGCATACCTCGCGTGAAGGGCTGCTCGACTATGTGCTGGACGTGATCAACTCCACCGCCGCCAATACCTCTTCCATGCTGCAGGACATCCGCGCCGAACGTCGCACAGAAATAGATTACATTACCGGCTACGTCATCCGACGAGCGCGGGCACAAGGCCTGGCAACGCCTGAAAATAGCCGACTTTATGAATTGATTAAGCGAAAGGAACAAGATTATGAGCGAGAACGCATCGGTACTGGTTTGCCTGGCACCTGGCAGTGAAGAAACGGAAGCGGTCACCACTATCGACCTGCTGGTGCGCGCCGGGCTGAACGTGACCACTGCCAGCGTGACGGATGACGGCAGCAGAGAAATCCGCTGCTCGCGCGGCGTCAGGCTGATTGCCGATGCGCCGCTGGTGGAGGTGGCAGATAATGATTTTGCCGCCATCGTGCTGCCCGGCGGCCTGAAAGGCGCTGAAGCCTTCCGCGACAGCCCGCTACTGGTTGAAACGGTGCGCCAGTTCCATCTCTCAGGCCGTATTGTTGCCGCGATTTGTGCCGCCGCCGGCACGGTGCTGATCCCCCATAACCTGTTCCCGGTCGGCAACATGACCGGTTTTCCGGGCCTGAAAGAGACCATTCCGGATGAGAAGTGGATGGATAAACGGGTGGTGTGGGATCCGCGCGTCAATCTCCTGACCAGCCAGGCACCGGGCACCTCTATCGACTTCGCGCTGAAGTTAATCGACCTGATTTTGGGCCGGGATAAAGCCCATGAAGTGGCGAAACAGCTGGTGGTCGCTGCCGGAATTTATGATTACCGCGAGTGGATTGAATAGGATCGACGCTAAGAAACAGCGTGAGGTGCCAGCAGGCGGGGAAAGTGCCTGCTGACAAGGGTGAAGCTGACGGGATAAGTCAGCTCCACGGCCCACTACGGACGATAGACCTTCACATTTTTGAAGCCCTGCTCGTGCAGGTAAAGTGCCTGCAGACGGCTCATTACGCCGCGATCGCAGTAAAGCAGCCAGGTTTTGCTCTGGTCCAGATTGCCGAACTGGGTGCTGAGCTTATAAAACGGCAGGCCTTTCACTTCCACCCCTTCCAGCTCCAGCGGACGATCGTCCTGCTCATCGGCAGAACGGATATCCAGCACCATATCTTCCGGGCCGAATGACACCACCGTTTCGACTTCAACGACTTCCTGCTCGGTATCTTCCGCAATACGCCGGATATCGACGTTGGTGGCTTCTGCGACCATCCGATCGAGAATAGCAAAATCGAAGTTCTGCTCTTCCGCTTCGATCTTCGCCTTGACCGCTTTGACGGTTGGGCTTTTGGAAATCACACCGCAGTATTCCGGCATGGTACGGGCAAAATCTTCCGTACCGATATGACGCGCCAGATTAATGATGTGCTCTTTATCATGGGAAATCAGCGGGCGCAGGATCAGCGTGTCGCTGGCGTTATCGATTAAGCGCAGGTTGGTCAGCGTCTGGCTGGACACCTGGCCAAGCGCTTCACCGGTTACCAGCGCCTGCACGTCATAACGCTCGGCGATTTGAGATGCGGCACGCACCATCATGCGCTTCAGCACTACGCCCATCTGACCGTCTTCCACTTTCTCGAGGATCTCACCGACCACCGGCTCGAAGTTGATCGCCACAAAACGCACCTTGTGCGAGCGACCAAAACGGTTCCACAGATAATGCGCCACCTGACGAACGCCGATTTCATGCGCTGCGCCGCCAAGGTTGAAGAAGCAGTAATGCACGCGGCAACCGCGACGCATCAGCATATAGCTGGATACACCGGAGTCGAAGCCGCCGGAAATCAGCGACAGCACATCTTCCTGAGTGCCGATCGGGAAGCCACCGATGCCTTCATGACGGCCGGTCACTAACAGCATACGATCGTCTTCAATTTCCAGATTCACCGTCACCTGCGGGTGATTCAGCTTCACCTGGGCGCTGGCCACGTGCTGATTGAGCCCGCCGCCAACGTAACGCTCCACATCCTGCGAGCTGAAATCATGCTTGCCCCGGCGCTTCACGCGGACAGCAAAGGTTTTCCCTTCAATACGATCGCGGTTCAGCTCCAGCGTCTGCTCAAAGATATCGTGCATATCGGTATAAGCACGATCTTCCACGTCGAGGATATGGTGAATGCCGGGGATGCGCTGCAGCCCTTCAACCAGTACGGAACGCTTGCTATCGTCCTTTGAACGCACTTCGATATGGTCCCAGTGACGGACCACGGCCAGCGTTTCATCGCTGTCCTTCAGCACATTACGGATATTCGTCGTCAGGATTTTAATAAAACGCAGGCGAACGGTCTGGCTTTTGATGGTGATTTCGGGGAATAACTTAATGATAAACTTCATGGCGGCATGGGTTCGTTAAGCAATTAAGTGCTGAAATGGGACGCACTTAGCTGGTAAAATGAGGGTATTGCAAAGCAGCTTGTAGCCCTTTACATTCAATACTCGAGTGTATCACACCTGTCCGCTCACTGCTTCTTCATCCGTTAGCAGCATCATTATTTTGCTAATCATTTCGAGTCGGCTACCATGGGCGGCTTCACGCTAAAAAAACGACTGAGCAGAACGCCATTATGCCTAAAAAAGCCGAACAGCCAGCCAGCTTCGAAACCTCTCTGCAGCAGCTGGAGCAGATTGTATCCCGTCTTGAAAGCGGTGACCTGCCGCTGGAAGAAGCGCTGAATGAATTTGAACGCGGCGTGCAGCTCGCACGCGCGGGCCAGCAAAAACTGCAGGCCGCTGAACAGCGCGTGCAGATCCTGTTGAGCGACGATAAAGACGCTGACCTGCAGCCCTTCACGCCGGAAAATGAGTAATGGATTTTAGCGATTTACTGACCGCACACCACACGCGTGTGAATCAGGCTTTACAGCGTTTTATCGCGCCACTGCCGTTTCAGAATTCCCCGCTGGTTAATGCCATGGAATATGGGGCATTATTGGGGGGTAAACGCTTACGTCCTTTTCTGGTGTATGCCACCGGAGAAATGCTCGGCGCGGACGATGCCGCGCTGGATGCGCCCGCGGCAGCCGTTGAATGCATTCATGCCTATTCATTGATCCACGACGATCTGCCGGCGATGGATGATGACAGCTTGCGCCGTGGCCAACCAACCTGCCACATTAAGTTTGGCGAGGATACGGCGATCCTGGCCGGCGATGCTCTGCAAACGCTGGCCTTTTCAATTCTGGCCGATACACCGATGCCAGGCGTGAGCGCAGAATACCGCGTGGCGATGCTTTCAGAACTGGCTCAGGCCAGTGGCGTGGCAGGGATGTGCGGCGGACAGGCGCTGGATCTGGCTGCCGAAGGCCAGCAGGTTGATCTGGCCGCACTGGAGCAAATTCACCGCCATAAAACCGGGGCGTTAATTCGCTCCGCCGTTCGTCTGGGCGCTTTAGCCGCCGGAGAACGTGGGCGCGCTGCCCTGCCCGCACTCGATCGTTATGCCAATGCGATTGGTCTGGCGTTCCAGGTGCAGGACGACATTTTAGATGTGGTGGGTGATACCGCCATTATCGGCAAACGGCAGGGAGCCGATCAGCATTTAGGCAAAAGTACCTACCCGGCCCTGATGGGACTCGACGGCGCACGGGCCAAAGCGTGGGACCTCTATCAGGAGTCACTCAGCGCATTAGAAACACTTGCCGCGCACTCTTTTACTACAACGTCATTACAAGCGCTGGCAAGTTACATAATTGAACGCAATAAATAACTTCCACAATGAGTCTCTGATGAGTTTTGATACTGCAAAATATCCGACGCTGGCGTTGGCCAGCACGGTACAAGAATTACGATCGCTCCCCAAAGAGAGCCTGCCAAGACTTTGTGATGAGCTACGTCAGTATTTACTCGACAGCGTAAGCCGCTCCAGCGGCCACTTTGCCTCTGGTCTTGGCGTGGTGGAACTGACCGTCGCGCTGCATTACGTTTACAACACGCCTTTTGATCATCTGGTGTGGGATGTCGGCCATCAGGCCTACCCGCATAAAATCCTCACCGGACGACGCGATCGTATTGGCACCATTCGCCAGAAAAATGGCCTGCACCCGTTCCCGTGGCGCGATGAAAGCGAGTTTGATGTGCTGAACGTTGGGCACTCCTCGACGTCGATCAGCGCCGGTTTGGGTATGGCTGTCGCCGCAGAAAAAGAAGGCAAAAACCGCCGCACGGCGTGCGTGATTGGCGATGGTGCGCTGACGGCGGGGATGGCGTTTGAAGCCATGAACCATGCGGGCGATATCAAAACCGATATGCTGGTGGTGCTGAATGACAACGAAATGTCGATTTCAGAGAACGTCGGCGCGCTGAACAATCGTCTGGCGCAAATCCTGTCCGGCAAAACCTATTCACGCCTGCGTGAAGGGGGCAAAAAAGTGCTGGGCAGCCTGCCGCCAATCAAAGAGTTGGTGAAGCGTACGGAAGAGCACCTGAAAGGGATGGTCGTGCCGGGCACCCTGTTTGAAGAGCTGGGCTTTAACTACATCGGCCCGGTCGACGGTCACGACGTGCTGGCACTGGTGCAAACGCTGAAGAATATGCGCGAGCTGAAAGGCCCGCAGTTCCTGCATATCATGACTAAAAAGGGCAAAGGCTACGCCCCGGCAGAAAAGGATCCGATCTCCTGGCATGCGGTGCCTAAGTTCGATCCTGCCAGCGGCCTGCTGCCAAAAGCGGCTGAAGGGCTGCCAAGCTACTCGAAAGTCTTCGGGCAGTGGCTGAGCGAAACCGCCGCCGATGACAGCAAGCTGATGGCGGTCACGCCAGCCATGCGTGAAGGGTCTGGCATGGTCAGCTTCTCACGCGATTATCCTGGCCAGTATTTCGATGTGGCCATCGCTGAGCAGCACGCGGTGACCTTTGCTGCCGGTCTGGCGATCGGGGGGTATAAGCCGGTGGTGGCGATTTACTCCACCTTCCTGCAGCGTGCCTACGATCAGCTGATCCATGACGTGGCGATCCAGAAGCTGCCGGTGCTGTTCGCCATCGACCGTGGCGGTATTGTCGGTGCTGACGGACAAACCCATCAGGGCGCATTTGATATCTCGTTCCTGCGCTGTATCCCGAATATGGTGATCATGACGCCAAGCGATGAAAACGAATGCCGTCAGATGCTGTACACCGGCTACCACTATTCGCAGGGGCCAAGCGCGGTACGTTATCCACGCGGCACCGGAACCGGCGCAGAACTGAAGCCGCTTGCCTCGCTGCAACTGGGTAAAGGCCTGGTCAAACGCGAAGGCGAGAAGCTGGCGATCCTCAACTTCGGCACCCTGTTGCCAGAAGCGGCAGCGGTTGCTGAAAAGCTGAATGCAACGCTGGTCGATATGCGTTTTGTGAAACCGCTGGATGACGCGCTGATTATTGAGCTGGCTGCCAGCCATGAAGCGCTGATTACGCTGGAGGAAGGCGCGATCAAAGGTGGCGCAGGCAGTGGTGTAATTGAACTGCTGATGGCCAGGCGCCTGCTGGTCCCGGTTCTGACCGTCGGGCTGCCTGATGAGTTTATCCCGCAGGGCACCCAGGATGAGATCCGCCATGACTATCTGCTTGATGCAGAAGGCATTGAGCAGCAAATCACCGACTGGCTCGCGCAGTAATTCCGCACAATGCTCCCCGTCCGGGGAGCTTTTCTCCTGCTATGCTTATTCAGTTCTTTACCGGCTTAACGCCGCCAACCGACTGGCAGGAGCTCGCATGAAAACCACCACACTGGGCACAACCGATCTGACGGTTTCCCGCCTTTGCCTGGGCTGTATGACCTTCGGTCAACCCGATCGAGGCCGCCACGCCTGGACACTTCCTGAAGAGAGCAGTCGCCCGCTGATCAGGCAAGCGCTGGAATCAGGCATCAACTTCTTCGATACCGCTAACAGCTATTCCGATGGCAGTAGTGAAGAGATTGTTGGCCGCGCGCTGAAAGATTTTGCCCGCCGCGACGAGGTCGTGGTCGCCACCAAAGTCTACTTCCCGATGAGCAACCTTTCGGGCGGTCTTTCTCGCGCGAATATCATGCAATCCATTGACGACAGCCTTGGCCGGCTTGGGATGGATCACGTCGACCTGCTGCAAATCCCCCGCTGGGATTACAACACCCCGCTGGAGGAGACGCTGGAAGCGCTGCACGACGTGGTGAAATCGGGCAAGGCTCGCTACATCGGCGCATCCTCGATGTTCGCCTGGCAGTTCGCTAAAGCACTGTACACCGCAGATTTACATGGCTGGACACGCTTTGTCAGCATGCAGGACCAGTACAACCTGATCCAGCGTGAAGAAGAGCGGGAAATGCATCCGCTGTGTCAGGCCGAGAATATTGCCGTGCTGCCGTGGAGTCCGCTGGCGCGAGGCCGCCTGACGCGTCCATGGGGCGAAACCACCGCGCGTTCCGTCTCTGATGAGTTCGGCAGCACGCTGTATGACAAAACCGAAGAGAACGACGGCGCGATTGCCGCCCGGGTGGCCGCGATTGCGGAAGATAAGGGCATCAGCCGCGCGCAGGTCGCGCTGGCGTGGATGCTGGCTAAGCCGGCGGTCACTGCCCCGATCATCGGCGCATCAAGAACCGAACAGCTCGCCGACCTGGTACAGGCAGTCGACGTTGAGTTGACGCTGGAAGAGATTATCCAGCTTGAAAGTGCCTACCAGCCGCATAACGTGGTCGGCTTCGAGTAAAGAAAAAGGGCGACGGTTACCGTCGCCCTTTCTTATCCTGCCGCTTCAGAACACGCGGTTCAGAACGTAAAATGCAGCCCGGCATAATAGAGAATGCCCGCGGAGAGAATACCGGCGATGATATCGTCGACCATAATCCCCATGCCACCGTGCACGTTGCGATCGAACCACCGGATTGGCCACGGCTTCCACATATCCAGAATACGGAAGATCACAAACCCCGCCAACACCCACTGCCAGCTGTTGACCGGGATCGCCATCAGCGTAATCCACATGCCGATAAACTCATCCCAGACAATGCTGCCGTGATCGTGAACGCCCATATCTTTCGCCGTGCGGTGGCAAAGATAGACCCCGATACAGATACCGAACATCACCACCAGCGAGTAAATATCCTGCGGCAAAAAGGTCATCAGATACCAGAACGGGATCGAAGCCAGCGAGCCCATGGTGCCCGGGACATAGGGGCTGAGCCCGCTGCCAAAACCGGTGGCCAGCAGATGCCAGGGGTTGCTCATTTTCAGGCGGCTTTTCGCCACATCCTTATTCGCGGCCAAAATGGTCAAATCCTTTCAGGTCTTTTTCGACGGGCTTGCCGTCCTGTAACAGCACCAAGCCTTCGGATTGTGGGGCGATTTGACCCACACAGGTAAACGGCACGCCATAATGCCCCAGCGCCACGTCTAACGCGCCACGGTTAATCTCCGGCACGGTGAAGCACAGTTCGTAATCTTCGCCACCGCTTAACGCCCAGCGGATCGCCTGCTCTGGCTCGAAGTGCAGTTTCATCACTTCAGAAAGCGGCAAGGCTTCCAGATTCAGTCTGGCGCCACAGTCGCTGGCTTTCAGGATATGACCCAGATCGGAAATCAGCCCATCGGACAGATCGATCGCCGAACTGGCCAGGTCGCGCAGCGCCTGTCCTTGCAAAATACGTGGCATCGGACGCAGATGGCGTTTGATCAGCATTTCATGCGCCACCGGATCGTTAATCTTCACGAGGTGTTGCAGCAGCGCTAAGCCTGCGGCACTGTCGCCCAGCGTGCCGGTGACGTAGATCCAGTCGCCGGGACGGGCACCTGAACGTTTCAGCGCCCTGCCCTGCGGCACCAGGCCATGAATGCCCAGCGTCAGGCTCAGCGGCCCACGCGTGGTGTCACCGCCAATCAGCTGCATATCGTAGTAGTCGAGCAGCTCAAACAGGCTGTCGCTGAAGTCCTTCAGCCAGGCTTCGTTGACGGATGGCAGGGTTAAGGCCAGCGTCAGCCAGGCCGGATCGGCGCCCATTGCAGCCAGATCGCTGAGGTTAACCGCCAGCGCTTTATAGCCCAGATCGGCAGGATGGATATCACGCAGGAAGTGAACGCCTTCTACCAGCGTATCGGTGCTGATAGCAAGGGTCTGTTTTTCAGACAGCGTCAGTAATGCGCAGTCGTCGCCGATGCCCTTTTCCACATCGCGACGGGAGCTTGTCACACGATCGAAATAACGCGCGATAAGTTCGAATTCGCCACATGCCATACTATGCGTTCCGAGTTTGAAAAATGAAGAAGGCCGGTCAGACCGGCCTTGGAGGATTACTTCTTGTTGGGGCGGATGTAGGGAGCGGCTTTATCCAGCACGCCATTGACAAACTTATGGCTGTCTTCGGCGCCGAACACTTTCGCCAGCTCAATGCCCTCATTGATGGCCACCTTGTAGGGAACATCGGCACGCTTGCTCAGCTCAAACAGCGAGATACGCAGGATGGCTTTTTCTACCTGGCCCAGCTCTTCGAGCTGACGCGACAGGTACGGCTTCATCAGGCCATCCAGGTATGCGCTGTTGGTTGCAACGCCTACCAGCAACTCGCGGAAGTAGCTGATATCAACGTCTTTGACGTCTTGCTCCGCCAGAAACTGATATTCGACATCAGAGATGTCGTTTTTAGACAACTGCCAGGAGTAAAGCGCCTGGACAGCACATTCACGGGCGCGGCGACGAGCAGCAGGTTTCACGAAATTCCCCTTAAAATCAGGCTTTGATGGCTTTCAATACGTTAATCATTTCTAGTGCGGTCAGGGCAGCTTCTGCGCCTTTATTACCCGCTTTGGTTCCGGCACGTTCAATGGCCTGTTCGATGTTTTCAGTCGTCAGGACACCAAATGCGACCGGAATATCGCTGTTCATCGCGACGCTGGCCAGGCCAGAACTGGCTTCACCAGCGACATATTCGAAGTGGGCAGTCCCGCCACGAATAACGGTTCCGAGGGCGACAACAGCGTCGTACTTACCGGCTTTAGCCAGCGCACGTGCGGTCATTGGCATTTCATAGGCGCCTGGCACCCACACCACGGTGATATTTTCATCTTTCACCTGGCCGATGCGCTTTAACGCATCAAGGGCACCGCTCAGCAGGCTGTCGTTGATAAAGTTGTTGAAACGCGCAATGACGATGGCAACGCGCGCGTCAGGAGTAGCAACAGCAGCTTCAATAACGTTCATAATCTTCCTTTCAGGGTTCAGTTATGGCCCCGCAGGGGGGCGGATTCTATCATACTCTTCACCGCTCTGCTCCGCTTTTAAAAGCTAAGAGTCAGGCGTCAGCGTCAGGCGAATGTCGGGCCCAACCTGGCGACTATCGCTGAAGGTGAAGGCGGGAGCGTCAGCAAGATGTGCTATGCCCGGTAAATGGCACAGACCGCGTGCATTATCTCCCAGTAATTTCGGTGCCATATAGACAATCAACTCGTCCACGACGCCCGCGGTAAGCAGTGCGCCGGCCAGTTTTGCGCCGGCTTCCACCCAGACCGTATTGATCTGTCGGCGACCCAGCAGCATCATCAGCGACACTAAATCGGTATGGTCATTATGGCGCGGAACGAGGAACTGCTCCACGTTCTCCGGCCAGTTCAGGTTATCTGCCTGCTGGCGTGCCAGCCAGGTCTCACCGGGCTGGGAAATCAAACGGTGCTCAGGCGTCACCTGATTTTGACTGTCAATCACCACCCGTACCGGCTGGCGCAGATCCGCTTCGGCATACGCGGCCTGGGTATCCGCGGCAAAATCCTGCCAGCGCACGGTTAACGACGGATTATCGGCCAATACGGTGGCGCTGGTGCTGAGGATAGCCGAACTCTGGGCGCGCAGGCGTTGAACGTCGCGGCGGGCTTCTGCTGAGGTGATCCCCTGGCTTTCGCCATTGGCCATCGCCGTGCGGCCATCGAGAGAGGCGCCGAGCTTCAGCTGCACCCACGGGAAACCGGTTCGCATCCGCTTCAGGAAGCCGCGATTAAGCGCTTCTGCTTCCTGCATCATCAGCCCATGGCTGACCTCAATGCCCGCCTGCTGCAGGCGATATAGCCCGCGACCGGCCACTTCCGGATTGGGATCCTGCATCGCTGCAATAACCCGGCTGACGCCGGCGGCAATCAGCGCATCACAGCAAGGTGGCGTCCGCCCGTGGTGGCTACAGGGTTCAAGGGTGACATAGGCCGTTGCCCCTTTCACCTTATCGCCAGCCATCCGCAGCGCGTGGACTTCAGCATGCGGTTCACCGGCGCGAAAATGGTAGCCTTCGCCGACCATCACGCCATCGCGGACAATCACGCAGCCGACATTCGGATTGGGCGTGGTGGTAAACCGGCCACGGCGGGCGAGCTCAAGGGCGCGCGCCATCCAGATTTCATCGCTCATGGTTTAATCCTGTAAACGGGCAATCTCTTCGCCAAACTCGCGAATATCTTCAAAGCTGCGGTAGACGGAGGCAAAGCGAATATAGGCCACCTTATCCAGTTTTTTCAGCTCATCCATCACCAGATTGCCGATCATTTTGCTCGGCACTTCACGCTCGCCGGTGGAGCGCAGCTGGCTTTTGATATGACTGATGGCATTTTCCACATCGTCAGAGCTGACCGGACGCTTCTCCAGCGCTTTCATCAGGCCGCTGGCCAGCTTGTCTTCATTGAAGGGTTCGCGGACATCATTGCTTTTAACGACCCGAGGCATCACCAGTTCGGCCACCTCAAAGGTGGTAAAACGTTCATGGCACACCAGACACTGGCGACGACGGCGCACCGAAGTGCCTTCCCCAACCAAACGGGAGTCGATCACTTTGGTATCCACAGCAGAACAGAACGGGCAATGCATGATAATTCCTGATAATCCTGGAAATTGGCCCACAGTGTAGCGCGAAGTGGCTACTAACAAAATAACGTCATCGCCCTTTCCGTGCCTTTGGCGAATGTTGCCTCGCCGCTCAGAACCTGCGCGTGTCCTGACGTGGCTTAACGCCTTACCCGCTATAATAAGCAGGTTGTATAGCGTTATTTCTTCTCTAACCAAGGATAAACCGGAGGATATATGGGATTGTTTAACTTCGTAAAAGAAGCAGGTGAGAAATTGTGGGACTCCGTCACCGGAGGCGATGACCAGAACAAAAAGCTGCAGGAGCACATCACCAAGCTCAACCTGCCCGGCAGCGACAAGATTGACGTGAAGGTTGCCGACGGCAAAGTCAGCATCAGTGGCGATGCCATTTCACAGGAGTTGAAAGAGAAAGTGCTGATTGCTGTCGGTAACGTCGCCGGCATCACCGCAGTGGAAGACAACGTAAACGTGGAGCAACCCGCCACGGAAGCCCGTTTCTACACGGTGAAAAAAGGCGACACGCTGAGCGCCATTTCGAAAGAAGTCTATGGCGATGCTAATAAATACAATAAGATATTTGAAGCTAACAAGCCGATGCTGTCTGATGTGAATAAAATTTATCCCGGGCAGACATTGCGCATTCCAGAATAAATTGACGGCAAGGAGCTCTGAGCGGGTATGGCGAAAGACTTAAAGAAAAAACCTCTGCTGCTGGTTGCAGCATTGATGCTGGCGGGTTGTGCAGCACCCAAGCAGCAGCCAGAGCTGAACAAACTGCATAATCAGGTCGGTAAACTCAATACTGAAATGCAGCAGCTCACTCAACAGGCTGCCAGCCTTGAACAGCAGAACATGCTGAACAGTACCTTAAACCAGGGAGCCTGGTTGCTGCCCGCCACCAAAACGGCAGTGGCATTGAAGAGCCAGGCTGGCGAAGTCCGCCTTTCCCTTAGCCAGATTGAAGGCGACGCTAACGGCACCCGTGCCATTCTGCACATCCGCTCGGCAGCGGATAACACCATACCGGCCTTTACCGCGCAGGTGGAATGGGGCGAAATGGATCCCACCACCGGTAAACCGCTGCAGGTCGACAGCCAGAGTCAGTCACTGATGGTGAAAGACTCGCTGCTGGCGCGCAGTGAAGTTACCGTGCCCTTACGCCTGAGCAATATCACCCCTGAGCAGTTGGGCTATATCAGGGTTCACGATATCGTGTTGCAAGACGCGCCAAAACCGGCCACCGCGCCATAAAAAAAGGGCCGCTTTCGCGGCCCTTTCTCATCGTAACGTCACAGCTTACGGCATAATCGAAGGTTGATCGGCACCCTCTTTTTCTACTTTGGTCTGCAGCATGTGCTCACGCTTCATGCCGAGTTTCAGCGCCAGCGCTGAAGCCACGTAGATAGAGGAAACGGTCCCGATAGACACCCCGATCAGCATCGTCAGCGAGAAGCCTTCCAGCAGTGCGCCGCCGAAGATAAACAGCATCAGCACCACCATCAGCGTGGTCGCCGAGGTCATGATGGTACGGCTTAACGTCTGCGTCAGCGAGACGTTAACGATATCGTAAGGCGTGCCGCGACGGATCTTGCGGAAGTTTTCACGAATACGGTCCGATACCACGATACTGTCGTTCAGCGAGTAACCGATAACCGACATCAGTGACGCCACGATGGTTAAATCAATCTCAATATGGAACAGAGAGAGGATACCCATGGTGATGATCACGTCATGCGCCAGTGCCAGCACCGCACCTAACGCCAGTCGCCACTCAAAGCGGAAACCGACGTAGATCAGGATGGCAATCAGCGCCACCAGCAGCGCCATGCCGCCAGCCTGCGCCAAATCGCTACCCACGCTTGGCCCAACAAATTCGATACGCTTAACCGTGGCGTTCTGCTCGCTGGCCTGGTTGATGATGCTCACCACCTTGTTACCCAGCTCCTGGCCCGCATTGCCCTCGTTAGGGGACATACGCACCAGCACGTCACGGCTGCTGCCGAAGTTCTGTACCTGAGGATCGACGAATCCTGACTTCTCCAGCGCACCGCGCAGGCTGTCAATATCCGCTGGTTTCTCCAGGGTGATTTCAATAACGGTTCCGCCGGTAAAATCCAGGCCCCAGTTAAACCCTTTCAGTCCCATGATCGCGAAGGACGCGATCAGCAGCAGAGCTGAAATGGTAAAGGCCACTTTATCCCAGCGCATAAAGTCATGAACTTTACGCCCGTAGTTCAGTTGTTCAACGGTATAGTCCTGTGCCACAACGCACTCCTCAGATAGACAGCTTGGTGATGCGTTTGCCGCCGTACAACAGGTTGACGAGGGCACGGGTACCGACAATGGCGGTAAACATCGAGGTCACGACGCCAATCGCGGTAGTAATTGCAAAGCCTTTGATTGACCCGGTGCCCACCGCATACAGAATAATTGCAGTGATCAGCGTGGTGACGTTGGCATCGACAATACTGGAGAACGCGCCTTTATAGCCTTCATGGATAGCTTGCTGAATGGAACGTCCATTCTTGATCTCTTCCTTGATACGCTCGTTAATCAGTACGTTCGCAGCCACCGCAACCGCCAGCGTCAACACGATACCGGCAATACCCGGCATGGTCAGCGTTGCACCCGGCAGCAGCGACATGATACCAACAATCAGCACCAGGTTAGCCACCAGCGCCGAGGTGGCGATCACACCGAACTTACGGTAGTAAACCACCATAAACACGATAGAGGCGATCAGGCCCCACAGACAGGCTTCCAGACCCTGAGTGATGTTCTGCGCACCCATGGTTGGACCAATGGTACGTTCTTCAACAATCTGGATTGGCGCAATCAACGCACCGGCACGCAGCAGCAGTGACAGCTGGCGGGCTTCGTTCGGGTTGCTGATGCCGGTAATACGGAAGCTGTTACCCAGTCGGGACTGGATGTTCGCAACGTTAATCACCTCTTCCTGCTTCGCCAGGATCGCACGGCCGTTGGCATCTTTCTTACCGCTGTCTTTGTATTCCACAAACAGCGTTGCCATCGGCTTACCGATATTATCCTTGGTGAAGTTGGACATGATGTTACCGCCCGCGCTGTCCAGCGAGATGTTCACCTGTGCCTGGTTGTACTCATCCTGGCTCGACGTGGAGTCAGTAATGTGGTCACCGGTCAGGATCACGCGCTTGTACAGGGTCACTGGCTGACCGTCACGGGTGTTTTTCACTTCCGAATCACCCGGAACACGGCCGTTAGCCGCAGCGGTTGGATCAACAGTGGTGTTCACCAGACGGAATTCCAGCGTGGCGGTCGCGCCCAGAATTTCTTTCGCACGGGCCGTGTCCTGAATACCAGGCAGCTCAACCACAATACGATCGGAACCCTGACGCTGAACCAGTGGTTCGGCTACGCCAAGCTGGTTAACACGGTTACGCAGGATATTGATGTTCTGCTGAACCGCATATTCACGGGCTTCACGCAGACGATCGTCAGTCATCACCGCTCGCAGCGTATTACCGCTGGTTCCGCTGATCACCAGGTCACGATGGCGGTCCGACAGATAGCTGACGGCAGCATCACGCGACGCGGCATCACGGAAACGAATTTCCAGACCGTAATTGTCGGTTTTGCGAACGTTGGTATAAGGAATGTTTTTGTCACGCAGATCGCTTCTGAGGTTATCGATGTTCTGCTCCTGGAGTTTACCCAGAGCGGTATCCATATCGACTTCCATCAGGAAGTGTACGCCGCCGCGCAGATCGAGACCGAGTTTCATCGGCTCTGCGGCCAGCAAGGTCAGCCAGGTTGGCGTTGCGGGAGCAAGGTTAAGCGCGACAACGAAGTCTTCACCCAACACTTTGGTAATGGCATCACGGGCACGCAGCTGCACGTCACCGTTTGCGAAACGCGCCAGAATTGCGCCATTTTCCAGTGCAATGGATTTGCTCTGGATATTATCTTGCTTCAAGGCATCTTGGATCTGAACCAGCGTCTGCTCACTGGCGGCGCTTCCGCGCGCACCAGTGATCTGAACGGCCGGATCCTCACCATACAGGTTGGGAAGTGCGTACAGCAGGCCGCCGAGTAACACGACGATCAGCATGATGTACTTCCACAAAGGATAACGGTTTAACACGGCAGTTCCCTTAGGGAAAACAAAAAATTAAAGCGCCTTCATCGTACCTTTCGGCAGAACGGCAGCCACGAAGTCACGTTTAACTACCACTTCAGTAGTTTCGTTCAGCGCGATAGCAACATAACCGGTGTCAGCCACTTTGGTGACGCGGCCAACCAGGCCACCGGTGGTCAGCACTTCATCACCTTTAGAGATGGAGTCCATCAGCTTCTTGTGCTCTTTACCGCGTTTTTGCTGCGGGCGCAGGATCATGAAGTAGAAAATCAGACCAAAAACCACCAGCATAATAACCAGTGAATAAGGACTTCCCTGAGACGGCGCGCCAGCTGCTGCCACTGCGTCAGAAATGAACAAGCTCATTAAATTTCCCTCATTGTTTAATTATCAAACGGATAGTGGCGGAGCCGTGTTACCCGTCCGGTCGTAGAATTCAGTCACAAAGTGCTCTAACTTACCGTCTTCAATCGCCTGACGTAAACCAGCCATTAAACGCTGGTAATAGCGCAGGTTGTGAATGGTGTTCAGACGCGCACCCAGTATTTCGTTACAACGATCAAGATGATGCAAGTAGGCACGGCTGTAATTGCGACAGGTGTAGCAATCACACTCCGCATCCAGCGTTGCGGTGTCATCTTTATACTTCGCATTACGGATTTTTACGATGCCGTCGGTCACAAAAAGGTGGCCGTTGCGCGCGTTGCGGGTAGGCATCACGCAGTCGAACATATCGATTCCGCGACGTACGCCTTCCACCAGATCCTGAGGTTTACCGACGCCCATCAGGTAACGGGGTTTGTCTTCCGGGATCTGCGGGCAGACATGCTCCAGAATACGGTGCATATCTTCTTTTGGCTCACCGACCGCCAGGCCGCCCACAGCGTAACCATCAAAGCCAATCTCTACCAGCCCTTTTACCGAGACATCTCGTAAATCTTCGTAAACCCCACCCTGGATTATGCCGAAAAGCGCATTTTTATTCTCAAGAGAATCAAAGCGATCGCGACTACGCTGCGCCCAGCGCAGTGACATCTCCATCGAGCGCTTGGCGTAATCCCAGTCAGCAGGATAGGGGGTACATTCATCGAAGATCATCACGATGTCAGAACCCAGATCGTACTGGATCTCCATCGACTTTTCCGGGTCGAGGAAGATCGCATCGCCGTTGATCGGGTTGCGGAAGTGCACGCCGGCTTCGGTGATTTTACGGATGTCGCCGAGGCTGAACACCTGGAAGCCGCCGGAATCGGTAAGGATCGGGCCTTTCCAGTTCATAAAGTCATGCAGATCGCCGTGCAGCTTCATCACTTCCTGGCCAGGACGCAGCCACAGGTGGAAGGTGTTGCCGAGGATGATCTGTGCACCGGTATCAATCACTTCTTCCGGCGTCATGCCTTTTACCGTGCCGTAGGTGCCCACGGGCATAAACGCCGGGGTTTCCACCACGCCGCGATCGAAGATCAGACGGCCACGGCGCGCGCGCCCGTCAGTTTTATCTAATTCGAACTTCACGTTGCCTCCACCAGAGATACAGTCTGATGTTAAGTGTTAACAGCCGCACAGGGTGCACGGCTGAGGATACTGCCGGTTGGATGTTATTCGCCAACCTGCTCGGTAACAGCCTCGGGATTGTGGGTGATAAACATCGCATCGCCGTAGCTGAAGAATCGGTACTGCTCTGCCACCGCCTGCTGGTAGGCGTGCATCGTATTGCGGTAACCCCCAAACGCCGAGACCAGCATAATCAGCGTGGACTCCGGCAGGTGGAAATTGGTCACCAGCGCATCAATCACCTGATACTGGTAGCCGGGGAAAATAAAGATTTTGGTATCGTCGAAGAACGGCGCGATCAGCGCATCCTGAGCCGCCTGCGCGGCGCTTTCCAGCGAACGCACGGAAGTGGTGCCTACGGCCACCACGCGGTTGCCACGGGCTTTACAGGCCAGCACCGCATCCACCACATCCTGCGGCACTTCGGCATACTCCGCATGCATAATGTGGTCTTCAATGCTGTCCACCCGCACGGGCTGGAAGGTCCCTGCCCCAACGTGAAGGGTGACAAAGGCCGTTTCGATGCCCTTTTCACGCAGCGCGTCGAGCATGGGCTGATCGAAATGCAGGCCGGCCGTTGGCGCAGCGACAGCACCTGGCCGCTGGCTGTAGACGGTCTGATACAGCTCACGGTCAGCGTCTTCATCAGGACGGTCAATATAAGGCGGCAGCGGCATGTGCCCCACCGCATTGAGGATATCCAGCACCGCGCGCTCATCGTCAAACTGCAGTTCAAACAGCGCATCGTGGCGGGCAACCATCGTCGCTTTGACGCTTTCATCATCGCCGAGCAGTAACTCTGCACCCGGCTTAGGCGCTTTCGACGCCCGCACATGGGCCAGCACGCGATGGTCATCGAGCATGCGCTCAACCAGCACTTCAATTTTTCCGCCGCTGACTTTACGACCAAACACGCGCGCAGGAATGACGCGGGTGTTGTTGAACACCAGCAGGTCGCCAGGGGTGAGCTTATCCAGCAAATCCGTAAAGATGCCATGAGACAACTCGCCGTCCGGCCCGTTAAGGGAAAGGAGACGACATCCGCTGCGCTGGGCCTGCGGATAATGGGCGATCAAAGATTCGGGCAACTCAAACGAAAAATCGGCAACGCGCATGGTCATTCACTGTTGGGAAATCAGGGCGCACATTCTAGCTGAAATCCCGCCATTTCTAAACAATCTAATGCCGCACGCGCCGGGAACACCTCCGGAGTCCTGTCAGAGGCGCATTCATCCAGCGTTCCTGCACCGGCTAACGCAACTACACCACCAGGGGATTAGGCGATATACTCCCCGGATGAACTTTCTTGCGCATCTCCACCTGGCCTCGCTGGCCGAAAGCTCCCTGTTGGGCAATCTGATGGCCGATTTTGTGCGGGGTAATCCGCATAACGACTGGCCGACGCCGGTTGCCGAGGGCATTTTGCATCATCGTCGCATTGATGTGATGACCGACGCGCTGCCCGAAGTCCGCGCTGCGCGTGACTTTTTCCGTGCCGAAACCCGTCGCGTTTCCCCCATCACCCTCGACGTAATCTGGGATCATTTTCTGTCACGAAACTGGGATAAAATCGTTCCGGAAATTTCCTTGCCAGCTTTTTTGGCTCAGGCAAAATCTGTGATCGCGCCCGAATTAGCCTCGACACCCGAGCGATTCCAGAATCTTAACCGTTATTTATGGTCCGATCGCTGGATGGAGAAGTACGCCGACGCCGATTACCTGCAGCCGGTACTGCGGGGCATGGCCAGTCGTCGCCCACGCCTGGCCGCGCTGGAAGATTCGTTCGACGACTTTATTGATAATTATCAAATACTTGAAGATTTTTTTTGGCAGTTTTATCCGCGTATGATGGATAAAGCCGTGCATAGAGCGCTGTAAAAGCCGGGTGAGACGTTTGCCGCTTGCCCTTTTGGCGAAAACGGTTATTGTATGAGGCTGCTTTAAGCATTTTAATTTTTTGATAGGTTTTACCTATCTGAACAATCAGCGTTTTACGCTGGCACCTGTCCCGACATCGCTCTTATACTGCAGGCGATTCGTCTCATTAACCCACCTCTCTCTACAGGAGTGAACATGGTCCTGGTAACTCGTCAAGCCCCAGATTTTACTGCCGCAGCTGTGCTGGGCAACGGTGAAATCGTTGAGAACTTCAACTTTAAAAAACACACCGCTGGTAAAGCCACCGTTGTGTTCTTTTGGCCAATGGATTTCACCTTCGTTTGTCCTTCTGAACTGATTGCTTTTGACAAGCGTTACGAAGAATTCCAGAAGCGCGGCGTTGAAGTTGTCGGCGTGTCTTTCGATTCTGAGTTTGTGCATAACGCATGGCGCAAAACCCCAATCGAAAAAGGCGGCATCGGCGAAGTGAAATACGCCATGGTTGCTGACATCAAACGTGAAGTGCAGAAAGCCTACGGTATCGAACATCCGGACGCTGGCGTTGCACTGCGCGGTTCATTCCTGATCGACAAAGCCGGTGTGGTTCGCCACCAGGTTGTTAACGATCTGCCACTGGGCCGTAACGTTGACGAAATGCTGCGCATGGTTGACGCGCTGCAGTTCCACGAAGAGCACGGCGAAGTGTGCCCGGCTCAGTGGGAAAAAGGAAAAGAAGGTATGGGCGCGTCTCCAGACGGCGTTGCTAAATACCTGTCTGCGAACGCAGCTAAGCTGTAATAGCGTCCGCTGTCGAAAAGGCTCGCTTCGGCGGGCCTTTTTCATTTCTGCGGCCCACCATTTTTTTCACTTAATTGTTAGTTCCCCTCTGCTTAGCCGAAATTAACACCGGTCGTTTTGAGATAATTCCCTCAGGAATATCTATATTTGTTTCTCCGTATTGGAAATCCCTGCGTATTGCCATAGCCTGATATGAAAATTAGTCCAATTATTCATCGCGGCTTGCTCCTCAGGTGGCCTGACAGACGTCAGTACCGCGTGTGGGGTAATCAGTGGTTATTTTCGTTTTTTTATTAACGGCAATACTGCGTATTTTTGGGATCTGTGACCATGAAGAGTGTGCATCTATTTTCCTATCGTAAAGACATTGACGGGCTGCGGGCCCTTGCGATCCTGCTGGTGGTTCTGTTCCACTCTGGCGTTGGCGCGTTATCGGGCGGATTTATTGGCGTTGACGTATTTTTTGTTATTTCTGGATTTTTAATTGGCAGCATTATCTCCAGAGAAATAAGCAATAATACCTTCACTTTTTATCAATTTTACGTTCGACGCATCCGCCGTATTGCCCCCGCCCTGTTCTTTATGTTGTTTTGCATCACCGCATTAAGTTACAGCATTTTGTCACCGCTGGAATTCCGCGATCTGGCAAAGTATGTCACCGCCGTATTGCTGTTTGTTCCCAACGTCATGCTGTTGAAAGGCATTGATTACTTTAATCCTGACGCCGACCTCAATCCGATGCTGATGACCTGGTCGCTGGGCATTGAAGAGCAATTTTACTTTGTGCTGCCGGCGTTGATGATTATTGCCCACCGGTTACGATTTTCACTGAAGGCGGTCATTGTTACCCTCAGTCTGGCCTCGCTGGTCGCGGGCATTATCATCACCCCAATCAACGGCAACAGCGCGTTTTACCTGTTGCACACCCGGGCGTGGGAGCTTGGCGCAGGGGTGCTGTTGGCTCTGTGGCGCAACCAGCCGGTGACCGGCAGCAAAGGCGTGCCGTTGACGCTGGCGGGCCTGCTGTTAATCCTGCTACCGGTGTTTTTCCTCGATAAAGAGAGTGCTTTTCCCGGCTTCCTCGCGCTGATGCCGGTGGTCGGCGCGGTGCTGATTATTCTTACCCATAACCGCCTGCATCAGACTCTGCTGGAAAACCCGCTGATGGTATTTATCGGCAAGGTTTCCTACTCATGGTATTTGTGGCACTGGCCGTTACTGAGCCTGGCCCGTATCAGCGCGAACGATCCTTTAAGCGTGGTGCAGGGATTATCCATCAGCGCTGGCGCACTGCTGATTGCCACCTTTTCCTGGTACTTTGTCGAGAAGCCGTTCCGGCGTCCGGCTCAGCCGCAGCAGCGCATTATAACGTCCTACGCCATGTTATGCGTGGTCGGTATTCTGTCATTCGTTTCTATCTATATGACCGGCGGACTGAAATATCGCGTTAATGATTTGGTGAACAACGGTGAGCTGTTTAAGGTCGAGGCGGAAACCAATCCCTGCCTGTTAACCTATGGTGCCAACCTGCCGTCAACCAACAGTCTGTGTATGCCTGCGATAGCGGTGCCGGCTGTGGCACTGGTGGGCGACAGCCATGCTGCGGCGCTGCGCTCGGCCGTCGCGCAATATGCCTTAAAAAATAAAAAGCCCTTATTCCAGATGACCAAATCCTCCTGTCCATTTTTGATTGGCAGCAGCCGCTATATGCTGGATCATCCTGAACAGGGCGACCAGTGCACCGCCTTTAATAAAGAAGTGATGAAAACGTTACTCAGTGACAAGGTCGACGAAGTGGTGATTACCGCATTCTGGTCATCCGGCTTTTCATTAATTCCCGGCTATGGCTATCGCTCAATCGATGGAAAACAACAGGATAATTATCTGGCGCTCGATCAGGGCCTGGGTAATGCGGTAAAACTATTACGCGCGGCGAATAAGAAAGTGACAATAGTGGAAGATGTGCCAAGTCTGGATATCGATCCGCTGCGTTACAGCATTACCCAGAATATCCCGCTACGGGCGAAAATTAACGCGTGGCTGAGCAACGGTTCCGGCGTAAATACGGCTGCCGACCGCACGCTGCGTTTTCATCTGACGGAAGATAAAGTCAATAAAATCCTCGGCGCCTATGCGCAGCCGGGGGTGAAAGTGCTCAATTTGAAAGAGAATTTATGCACGCAAAAAGGCTGTCTGATTGCCAGTAAAGGCTTGCCGCTTTACTACGACACCCACCATCTTACCGATCTGGGCAGCAGCATTGCGTTGGGCAACAATTTGTAGCCTGGCCCGCAGCGTCACGGTTTCAATGGCCTGACGATTGCGTTAATGTCAGGGGCCTGGCACGCCCCTGACTCAACGCTAAGCAAAGGAAAACATGGACGCTAAACTCTCCCTTGTGACCACCCTGATGGTTTCTGTCCTGTACGGGGTCTTCAGCCCGTGCGCCGCGGCGAAAGCAGAAGATTACACGCTGGAAAAAGTGGTCGAAGTCAGCCGCCATGGCGTGCGGCCGCCCACCCCGGGCGATCGTCAGTCCATTGAAGCGGGCACACAGCGCAGTTGGCCGCGCTGGTTAACGGCCGACGGCAACCTGACCGGCCACGGTTACACCGCCGTCTGGTTGAAGGCCCGCTATGAAGCCGGGCGCTATCGCCAGCTGGGCGTGCTAAAAGCCGGCTGCCCATCCCCTGGCGACGTCTATATCCGTTCCAGTCCGTTGCAGCGCACCCAGGCCAGTGCAGAAGCCTGGTCTGCGGCCGCGTTCCCTGGCTGCGGCGTTCCGGTGCATGCGCTGAACAAAGACGATGCGCTGTTTGCCTTCCCCTCGGACAAAGTCAGTGAGTCGCAAAAGGCCCGCTATAAGCAGGAAGCGCTGGACGCACTGGGCGGCACGCCCGAACAGGCGCAGCAGCGTCTGCAACCGCAAATTGACGCCCTTAAACACGCCGTTTGCCAGCATGGCCAGCCGTGCCCGGCATTCGATCGGCCCTGGACACTGAACGTCTGGTCGAATGGCGGCATCGCTATCCAGGGGCTGGATACCCTGGCGGCAATGGCAGAAAGCATCCGCTTAGCCTGGAGTGAGAATCAGCCGTTGAGCAAGGTGGCGTTTGGCCAGGCGGATACCGCGGCCAGGGTCAGCGCATTACTGCCTTTGCTGACGGCGAAATATGATTTCACCAACGATTTGCCTTCCGCCGCACGCCGGGGCGGCTCGGTGTTGCTGGATCAGATTGCCAAAGCGTTGCAAACCTCTCAGTCGCAGGATGCGCCACCCGACGTGCGCTGGCTATTGTTCGTCGCCAGCGATATCAACCTCTCCTACCTGCGCACGCTGCTGCACTTCAGCTGGCAACAGGGCGATTATCCACGAGGCAATCTGCCGCCCGGCGGCAGCCTGGTGTTTGAACGCTGGCGCGATAATCTCGGTAAGCGTTTTCTCCGGGTCTACTTTCAGTCGCAAAGCCTGGATCAACTGCGCCAGCTGACGCCCATCAGCGCCAGCGATCCGTTGCTGACCACGGAATGGCACCCCGACGGCTGCAAACGCACCGAGGTGGGCACGCTGTGCCCTTATGACGCTGCCTTAGAGCGTATCGAGCAGGCGACAGATCGCTCAAGTCGGGTGCCGGTGAGTTATCCTCAATCCGCATCGCAGCCATAAAAAAACCGCCCACGTTGGGGCGGTTCTTAAACGGTCAGCGCGGTTAAGCGTTGGCGTTTTTGTTCAGCGTTTTCTTCACAAACTGCCAGCTCACCAGCAGCACCACCAGCCAGGCGACACCGACATACAGCGAAATTCGCGTATCCGGGAAGTAGCCAATCAGGCCGATGATAAAGACGAGGAACAGGATGCCTACGATGGCGGTAAGGATGCCGCCTGGCACGGCAAACTTCAAGGCTTTCGCCTGCTCTTTGGTCAGCGAGCGACGGAAACCAATCTGGGCGAAGAGGATCATAATCCACACCCAAACGGTGGCAAAGGTCGCCAGTGAGGCGATCACCAGGAACACTTTTTCCGGCATCAGGTAGTTCAGGTAGACCGCCACCAGCATCGCCGCCATCATCACTAGTACCGTCACCCACGGAATGCCGCGACGGGAAACCGTTGCGAACATTTTCGGCGCGTGGCCCTGCTCGGCCATACCGTGCAGCATACGTCCGACGCCAAACACATCGCTGTTAATCGCCGACAGTGAGGCGGTGATCACCACAAAGTTCAGGATTGCCGCCGCGGCCGCAATGCCCATATGCTGGAAGGTCAGCACGAACGGGCTGCCGTTGGTGCCGACCTGGTTCCACGGGAAAATCGACATAATCACGAACAGCGTGCCGACGTAGAACACCAGAATACGCAGCGGAACGGTATTGATCGCTTTCGGGATCGAGGTTTCTGGATCTTTGGCTTCACCTGCGGTGATGCCGATGATCTCAATGCCGCCATAGGCAAACATCACAATCTGCAGTGACAGCACCATGCCGATCACCCCATGGGCGAAGAAGCCGCCGTTGGTCCACAGATTATGGATGCCGGTCGGCTGACCGCCGTTACCAATACCCCAGAAGATGATGCCGATACCGGCGACAATCATAATAATGATGGTCGCGACCTTGAACAGCGACAGCCAGAACTCCACTTCCCCGAACACTTTCACCGTGGCCATGTTAATGGCGCCGATAATCAGCACCACGCTCAGCACCCAGATCCAGTGCGGAACGTCCGGGAACCAGACGCCCATATAGATACCAAAGGCGGTAACATCGGCGATGGCGACAATCAGGATTTCAAAACAGTAGGTCCAGCCGGTGATATACCCGGCCAGCGGGCCAAGGTAGTCCTGCGCATAGCGCGAAAAGGAGCTGGCCTGAGGATTGTTGACGGACATTTCGCCGAGCGCGCGCATGATGATATACGCAATCGCGCCGCCGATAATATACGCGAGAATCACGCTCGGACCGGCCATTTTCATCGCGTCTGCCGAGCCATAGAACAGCCCGGTGCCGATTGCCGATCCCAATGCCATAAAACGAATGTGGCGGGTACTCAGTCCCTTTTTGAGCGTATTTTTTGTCATGTTTCGGGTTCTGCTTTCACTCTGACTGCGTCTTCTGCCGCACGGGCAACAGAAGACGCGGGGGTTAAGACTATTTCTGCTGCGCGCTAACCTGCTCACGACTGCCGGAGACGCGGTCATACACGGCCACCAGTACCAGCATGGCCAGCGATGGCGGCAACCAGGCCAGACCTTGTTCTGCCAGCGGCAGATGCTGGGCGAACGCCGGCAGCAAATCTTT
This sequence comes from Erwinia sp. QL-Z3, assembly GCF_004551645.1. Taxonomy (NCBI): domain Bacteria; kingdom Pseudomonadati; phylum Pseudomonadota; class Gammaproteobacteria; order Enterobacterales; family Erwiniaceae; genus Erwinia; species Erwinia sp. QL-Z3. The sequence continues at coordinate 2,542,794 of NZ_CP037950.1, read as the reverse complement.
CCAGCCGGTGGTTTTGATCGCATCAACAATGCCGAACAGCAGGCTGACCAGCATGGTTGGCGCAATAATGCGGGTGTTTTTGTTCCACCAGCTCAGGGTAAAGCTCAGCAGCACCAGCACGATGCACGGCGGATAAATCGCGGTCAGCACCGGAATGGAGATGGCAATCAAATGGCTCAGGCCGAGGTTAGACACCACCATTGAGAACAGACCCAGCACAAACACCAGCTGGCGATAGCTCAGCGGCAGGTACTGCTCAAAGAACTCGGCACAGGCACAGGTCAGGCCAACTGCCGTCACCATGCAGGCCACAAAGATCAGCGCGGCAAGAAACACGCTGCCCATGCCACCGAAGGTCTGCTGAACATAGGCGTGCAGGATAGCTGCGCCGTTGGCACCCTGATCAACGATAGCTGAACTGTTGGAACCCAGCTTGAACAGCGCCAGATACACCAGCGTCAGGCCAACACCGGCAATCAAACCGGCCAGTACGGTATAACGCGTCAGCAATTTCGCGTCACTGACGCCACGCGAACGCGCTGCGTTGACAATCACGATGCCGAACACCATTGCCCCCAGCGTATCCATGGTCAGGTAACCATTGACGAAGCCGCTGGAGAACGCCGCATGTTGATACGCCTCGGTCGCCGGGGCCAGGCCGCCAGCAGGCCAGATCAACGCCGCGATGCCCAATATCGCCAGCGCCACAATTTTCAGCGGCGCCAGGAAGTGGCCAACGGTGTCCAGCAGTTTGCCGGGATACAGGGAAATGCCGATCACCAGCGAGAAGTAAATCAGGCTGTAGATAAACAGCGGCAGCCAGCCGTCACCGGTCAGTGGCGCGATGCCGACTTCAAACGAGACGGTTGCGGTACGCGGCGTGGCGAACAGCGGGCCAACGGCAAGGTAGCAAACGGTGGCCAGCACCAGTCCGGCTGCTTTGCCGATAGGCGTACTCAGCGCATCCACGCCGCCGCCGACACGGGCCAACGCAATGACGGTGATCACCGGCAGACCTACGGCAGTGAGCAGGAAGCCGAGGGCCGCAATCCAGACATGTTCACCAGACTGGATGCCGACCATAGGCGGGAAAATAATGTTACCTGCACCCACAAACAGCGCAAAGGTCATAAACCCCAGTGCCAGGATGTCTTTGGAAGTTAAACGATTCGTCATAAGCAGAAAATTAGCCCGTACTGGTGTTAAGTGAAGTCGCGATGTCAGCTTCATCACCCTGCCTGCACTAAAAACGCCAGAATTTCAGACCGATACAGGGCGATTGTCTGTCCTGTGGTCACTCTGGTAGCGGATTTGCGCTGATTTTAATCTGTTTACAGGGGGATAACGTAAAAACGGCGCTAAGTAAACCGTTTATAGGGCAGAAAGGCAAGGCGGGATCGGAAAAGCAGAGCGATATGTTGCAAAAAAAGAACCAGCCAGTGTATCGCTTCAGGTTATCGGCTGGATGCCTTACATGATTTGTATTTTATTTGTGCAACGCGGGGTTAATTTCTGCAGGGAATGGCCGGATGATGCACAAAAGGCGCGGAATTCCGCGCCTTTTACACAGGTTGATGCAGGGTTACCAGACGTCTTTGGCGATATCGACCACCAGACGCAGCTTCGCCCACTGCTGCTCTTCGGTCAGGCTGTTGCCCTCTTCAGTGGAGGCAAAGCCACACTGCGGGCTCAGGCAGATTTGATCGAGGCTGACAAACTGCGCCGCTTCGGCAATCCGCGCTTTCACCGTTTGCGGATTTTCCAGCTCACCGTTTTTAGTGGTGATCAGGCCCAGCACCACCTGCTGCTTGCCGGGTTTGATAAAGCGCAGAGGCTCGAAGCCGCCGGAACGCTCGTTGTCATACTCCAGGAAGAAGGCATCAATATTCACGGTGCCGAACAGAATTTCTGCCACCGGCTCATAGCCGCCTTCGGAGATCCAGGTTGAACGGAAGTTGCCGCGACAGACATGCAGACCAATGGTCAGATCGTCCGGCTTGCCTTCGATGGCTTTATTCAGCACCTGCGCATAGATGCGCGCCAGCTGTTCTGGATCGTCGCCGCGCTCGCGGATCTGGCTTTTCTGATCTTCGGAACAGAGGTAAGCCCAGACGGTGTCGTCCAGCTGCAGGTAACGGCAGCCGGCCGCATAAAATGCGCTAATCGCGTCACGGTAGACGGTGGCCAGGTCGTCGAAGTAGTCATTGAGATCCGGGTAAACGTTGGCGTCGATCGCCTTACGGCCACCGCGGAAGTGCATCACGCTTGGGCTAGGAATGGTCATTTTCGCCACCGCGTCGCCGCTGATACTTTTCAGGTAGCGGAAGTCTTCCAGCATCGGATGGTTACCGAAGGCGATCTTGCCGGTGACACGGATACCGTGGGCTTTGGTCTGCACGCCGTTGAACTGGATGCCCTGCTCAGACTCATAGCGCTCAACGCCTTCCAGGCCATCGAAGAAGTCAAAGTGCCACCACGCGCGGCGGAATTCACCGTCGGTGACCACCTTCAGTCCACAGGCGCGCTGATGAGTGACCACATCGCGAATGGCTTCATCTTCAATACGACGCAGGGCAACGGCATCAATCTCACCCTTCTGGAACTGCTCGCGCGCCTGTTTGATGGCGGCGGGACGAAGGAAGCTGCCTACCACTTCGGCACGATACTGAGCTGAATCTCTTTGCATGTTGTGTCACTCCTGACCTGCGCACACGCGCATAATTTACCGGTGAAATTATCACGAATCGTTATTCTTAGACTTCTGGATGTCTATATATCCAGACGCAAGAGTGTCACGAGAGCGACGCTGGCGCAAACGAGGGAAATTCATCAGACATGAAAAAAATTCATCTTGGCCGGTATTAACGATCCTCAAGCAGCGCACGCGCCTGACTGACCTGCTCTGGCGATAACGGCAGATATCCCGCCTGGGTGACCAGCGCCTGGCCGTCAGCGGATAACACGTGATGAAGAAACGCGGCGGTAAGAGGTTCCAGCGGCTTGCCGGGTGGTTTGTTGACGTACAGGTACAGCTTGCGGGCGTAAGGATAACGGCCGCTGCGAATATTGGCCGCATCCGGTGCCACCCAGTCCTGGCCATCGCGGGACACCGGTAATGTCTTCACGCCGCTAAGATGAATGCCCATGCTGGCATAGCCAATGGCATTCAGCGTGCCCGCCACGGCCTGCACCACCGCCGCAGAGCCGGGATATTCCCCGACATCATTGCGGAAATCGCCATTACACAACGCCTGCTGCTTGAAAAAGCCCCAGGTGCCGGAAGCGGAATTGCGGCCAAAACGCTGCAAAGGACGGGACACCCAACCCGGTTGGGTTAACTGCACATCGCCCCAGCGATGCACCGCGGAGAGCGCGCCACAGCGCCGGGTAACGGAAAAGATCGCATCAAGCTGCTGCGTATTCAGTCCCTTGATCGGGTTGTCCTGATTGACCACCACCACCAGCGCATCCATCGCCACCGGCACGGCCAGCGGTGGATAGCCATAGCGGTCCTCGAACAGCTGGCGCTCAACCGCCTGCATCGGGCGACTCATTGCGCCAATCTGCGCCGCGCCGGCCGCCAGCGAGGTGGGTGCGGTAGAGGAACCGGCGGCCTGCACCTGCACATTTACGCCCGGAAACTGCCGGTTGAAGCTATCGCCCCACAGCGTCATTAAGCTGCCGAGGGTATCCGAGCCAACGCTGGTCAGGTTACCGGCCAGCATCCCCTCTTGTGCCTGGGTGGTCAGGCTGAAACAGGCCAGCAGCATCAGAAACAGCTTTTTCATCACAGGGTTCCGCTACGATCATCGAACCGCATTCTGTGCCAACTCGCTGCTGACAATCAACCTTGGTGGTAAGGAGAAGCTGAAACAGGTCTCTTTGCCGGGCTGGCTGGTGATGTCCAGCCGGGTGTTGTGGTGGCTGAGCGCATGCTTGACGATCGCCAGCCCAAGTCCGCTGCCGCCGGTTTGCCGCGAGCGGGCCTTATCGACGCGGTAAAAGCGCTCGGTCAGTCGGGGAATATGCTCTTGCGCAATGCCCGGACCGTTATCCTTCACCTTAAATTGCGCGCCCTGCGGGGTTCTCAGCCAGCTGATATCGATGCGCGTGCCGGCCGGCGTGTGGTTAACCGAGTTGTACACCAGGTTTGAGATGGCGCTGCGCAGCTGTTCATCATTGCCATACACCCGCAAATCGGCGTCCATCGTGAAATGAATCTCGTGCCGGCCCTGGCTCAGGGTTTCCGCTTCACGCTGCAGCAGACGCAGCATCATCGGCACGTCGACCTTTTCCTGCAGCTCCAACGCCGGTGCGGCTTCAATGCGCGACAGGGTCAGCAACTGTTTCACCAGTCCGTCCATGCGGCGGGTCTGCTCCTGCATGGTGTGCAGGGCCTTGTCACGCAGCGGGCCTTCCATCACCGAATCGTTCATCATCTCCAGATAGCCCTGCAGCACCGTTAACGGCGTGCGCAGCTCATGGCTGACGTTAGCGAAGAAGTTGCGGCGGGCACCCTCAAGCTGATGCATCTGCGTGACATCACGGGCCACCAGCAGCCATTGCCCTTCCGAGTAAGGCATTACGCGGAATTCCAGCTGACGATTGCTGTTCAGCACCAGCGTCAGCGGTCGGGTAAAATCGCGCTGCCGCACATAGCGGGTAAACTCGGGATAGCGCAGCAGGTTAAGGATGTTCTGACCATTGTCTTCCGGCCAGCGCAGTCCCAGCATCTGTTGCGCCAGGCCGTTACACCAAAAAATGGTGCCCTCTTCAGTGGTCAAAACCACCGCATCAGGTAAGGATTCGGCGCCACTGCGAAAGCGTTTGATCAGATGGCCCAGCTCACGCCGACGCCGGCGATTTCTCGCCTGCATCTGGTAAAGGCCATAAAAGAGAGGTTCCCAGCTGCCGCGCCCCGCCGGTGGCGTCATGCTGCGGTCAATCCACAGCCAGTGGGATAAACGAAGTAAATTAGCGAAATGCCAGCCCAAAACGGCTAACACCGATACCAGTAGCAGCCAGGGCAGGTAGCCCACCAGCAGCCCCAAAATCAGGGCCGGAAGGCAGGCGAGCACCACTTCCAGCAACAATCTCTTCCAGGAGAGGCGTTCCAACACGGTGAAGACTCCAGTGCGAACGATCAGTAACGTGCAGAGAAACGGTAACCTGTTCCGCGAACCGTCTGCACCATGCGATCGTGCCCGGTCAGTTCCAGCGCTTTACGTAAGCGGCGAATATGAACGTCAACGGTACGATCTTCGACGTACACGTTAGTGCCCCAGACATGATTAAGCAACTGTTCACGGCTGTAAACCCGCTCAGGATGGGTCATAAAGAAATGCAGCAGCTTGTATTCCGTCGGCCCCATTTCCAGCGGCTGGGTGTCTGACATCACGCGATGTGACGAAGGATCCAGGCTCAGTCCCTGCATCTCAATCACTTCTTCCACCGCCATTGGCGAGATCCTGCGCATCACCGCTTTAATCCGCGCCACCAACTCTTTCGGCGAAAACGGCTTGGTAATATAGTCGTCAGCCCCCACTTCCAGACCGCGAACGCGATCTTCTTCTTCACCGCGCGCCGTCAGCATCATCACCGGAATGTCCCGGGTCATCGCTTCACGCTTTAAATGCTTGATAAACTGAATGCCTGAACCACCCGGGAGCATCCAGTCCAACAGGATCAAATCAGGCCAGGGTTCGATAAGCAAATTGACCGCACTGTCATAATCTTCCGCTTCTATCGGTTGATAGTCATTTTGCTCCAGCACGAAACACAACATCTCACGGATTGGGGCTTCATCTTCGACTACCAGAATACGCTTAGCCATTATTGCTCCTGCTACTGTGACGGAATGTCACTGGATTTGCGGCGTCATTATGCGTCAGTTTTATGACAGTTTTATGAAAAAAGCACGGCCCGGACCGCCGTTTTATAACACTTTTGTGAAGGTTCCAGTCATTCAGACTGGGGTTTTACGCGTTGCTGTTTATAATCGTCGACTCTGCCTTGCGCCTTAAAGGGATCTCATGCGAATTATCCACACGTCAGACTGGCATCTGGGCCAATTTTTTTACACCAAAAGCCGCGCCCCGGAACATCAGGCTTTTACAGACTGGCTGCTGGCTCAGGCGGTGGAACATCAGGTGGATGCCATTATCATCGCGGGAGATATCTTCGACACCGGTTCGCCGCCCAGCTATGCGCGCGAGCTGTATAACCGTTTCGTGGTCAACCTCCAGCAAACCGGCTGTCAGCTGGTGGTACTGGGTGGCAATCATGATTCCGTCGCCACGCTGAATGAATCGCGTGAGCTGCTGGCCTGTCTCAACACGCGGGTGATCGCCGCGGCCAGTGATGATATCGCCCAGCAGGTGGTGATCCTGAATAAGCGCAATGGCGAACCTGGCGCGGTCCTGTGCGCCATTCCCTTCCTTCGCCCGCGTGACATCACCGTCAGCCAGGCCGGTCAGTCTGGCCATGAGAAGCAGCAGAGCCTGCTGGAGGCCATTACCCAGCATTACGATCGCTGCTGGCAGGCGGCGCAGGCCGAGCGGCAAAGGCTGGATTTACCGTTGCCGATTATTGCTACCGGCCATCTGACCACCGTCGGCGTGACCAAAAGTGATGCGGTACGCGATATCTATATCGGCACGCTGGATGCTTTTCCGGCCCAGGCATTTCCCCCGGCGGATTACATCGCGCTCGGCCATATCCACCGCGCGCAGCGCATCGCCAACACGGAGCATATTCGCTACAGCGGCTCCCCGATCCCCCTCAGTTTTGACGAGTTGGGCAAAGACAAGAGCGTGTTTCTGGTCGACTTCGCCGACGGCAAGCTGAGCCAGGTTGAAACGCTCTCCGTCCCGCTGTTTCAGCCGATGCAGATGATCAAAGGCTCGCTGGAAGAGATTGAGCAGCAGCTGGCCGCGATTGTGCCGCGTGAAGATGGCAAGCCGGTGTGGCTGGATATCGAGATTTCCACCCAGGCGTGGCTGAACGACCTTCAGCGGCGTATTCAGGAACTGACGCAGGAAATGCCGGTGGAGGTGGTGCTGTTACGCCGCAGCCGCGAGCAGCGGGAACAGGTTATCGACCGGCAAAACAATGAAACCCTCAGCGAACTCAGCGCGCAGGAGGTGTTTAGCCGCCGTCTGGCGCTGGAAGAAAATGAACAGCCTGAACGGCTGGCGCGGGCGACGGCGCTGTTCACCCTGACGCTGGCAGAAATTGATGATGAGGTGCAACCGTGAAAATCCTGACGCTGCGGTTTAAAAACCTCAACTCGCTGAAAGGCGAATGGAAGATAGATTTTACCGCCGAGCCCTTTGCCAGCAACGGTTTGTTTGCCATTACCGGCCCGACCGGCGCGGGAAAAACCACCCTGCTGGATGCCATCTGCCTGGCGCTGTACCACGAGACGTCGCGGCTGGGGAAACTCTCGCAGACGCAGAACGATTTGATGACCCGCGACACCTCAGAATGTCTGGCCGAGGTTGAATTTGAAGTGAAAGGCGTGGCCTGGCGGGCATTCTGGAGCCAGAACCGCGCACGCGGCGCGGTGGATGGCAATTTGCAGGCCCCGCGCGTCGAGCTGGCCCGCTGTGATGACAACAAAATCGTCGCCGATAAGGTGAAAGACAAGCTGGATATGCTGACGGCGCTGACCGGGCTGGATTTCGAGCGCTTTACCAAATCGATGATGCTGTCGCAAGGGCAGTTTGCCGCCTTTCTGAATGCCGATGCCAATAGCCGGGCAGAGCTGCTGGAAGAGCTGACCGGCACCGAAATCTACGGTCGCCTGTCCGCCAACGTCTTTGAACGGCATAAAAACGCCAAAGTGGCGCTGGATACGCTGCGTGCGCAGGCCAGCGGCATGGCGCTACTCGACGAAGAGCAACTGCAGCTGCTAACAACCCAGTTAGCGCAGCTGGTGTCGGATGAGCAGGTACTCACTTCGCAACATCAGCAGCACAGCCTTTTATGGCAATGGCAGCAGCAATATCACGCGGCCTTGCAGGCGCTGAAAGCGGCCGAAGACGATCATCAGCAGGCCGAAAGCGCCTGGCAACAGGACAGCAGCGAGCTGGCCCGTCTGGTTCAGGCCGAACCGGCAGAAAAACTGCGCCCGCTCTGGCAACAACGCGAACAGTATCAGCAGGATGCGCATCAGCTCAGCGTCCAGCTTCAGAGCCTGTCCCAGCAAAAGGATCGGGCTCAGCAGCAGATGACCGGCTTAACTCAGCAGCTGAAAGCGGCCGATGAGGCACGGCAACAGCATGAAGCGCATCGCCAGCAGCAGGAAACGGTGATTACCGACAGGGTGCTGCCGCTGGATAACCGCATCGCCACGCTGGACCAGCAAAACCAGCTGCTCGAAAAAGAGGTCAGTGAGTACCAACAATCTCTTAATCGTCGGCAGGATGCCCTGCAGCAGAACCAGAAATCCCAGGCTGAGAAGCAACTTCAGCAGCAGCAAACCCGCCAATGGCAGCAGGCACATCCGCACTTTTCCGGCTGGGGTGCCTCCCTTCCCCTGTGGCGCGTGCGCTTTGAGCAGCAGCATCAGAGCGAACTGGCGCTGACTGCACTGCAGGCACGCAGTGCACAACAGGCCGCTCAGGTGGTTCAGCAGGAACAGCATTACACCGCGCTCGATCGGCAGATACAGCCTCAGCAACAGCAGCTGGAACAGGCCAAAACCCGCTGTGATGAAGCTGAAAAATTGCATCACCAGCGTCAGCTGCAGCATCCGGAAGATCGGCTGCAGGCCTCGCTGGCCCAGCTCAGCCAGCAACGTCCACTCCGACAAACCCTGGCGCTGCTGATCCCGCAGTGGCAGCAGTTGCAAACCCGCATGCAGCGACAGCAAACCAGCCAGGCAGAGGGTCAGAAACAGCTGAAGCTGACCGAACAGCAACTCGAGGTGCTGCGCGCCAACTGGAAAGAGAAGCATCAGCACTGGCAGGATCTGGAGAAGCGCTGCGAGCTTGAGAGGCGCATTGCCGGGCTGGAGCAGCAGCGTGCCTTACTGGAAGCCGGTCAGCCTTGTCCGCTGTGTGGCGCGTGCGAGCATCCTGCAATTGCCGACTATCAGGCCCTTGAGCCGTCAGAAAATCAGCAGCGGCTGGTCAAACTGAAAGCCGAGGTCGATAGCCTGAAAGATCAGGGCACGGCGACGCGGGAACAGTTGAAAAACCTGCAGCAGCAGGCGGAGAAAGAGCAGCAGCTGCGGGAAGAGAACGATCGTGAAGCCGCACAGTTACAAAGCCAGTGGCAGACCGCAGTCGATGGCCTGGCGTTAACCCTGACGCTGGCAGACCGGGAAGAAACGCAGCAATGGCTGGCCGCTCAGGATCAGTCAGAAGCTGAGGGTCAGGCTAACTTACTCAGCCTGCAGCAAAGCGCGCGTGAACTGCAACAGCAGAAAGATGCGCTGAACCAGCGGCAGAATGAGCTGGCAGCATTGCTGCAGCAGCAACAGCTGGCAGGTCAGCAACTGCTTACTACCCGACAGGCGCTGAGCGAGCTGGAGCAGCAGCATAAACAGCAGCAGGCCGCCGTGCAGCAGCAGCGCGACGACCTGCAGGCCTCGCTGGCCGAATCTGCGCTGACGCCACCCGAGCCGGGCAGCCATGAAAGCTGGCTGGCCAGCAGACAAGATGAGTGGCAGCAGTGGCTGAAAGCGGAGCAGGCGCTAACTGACCTGTTGCCAGAGCTGACGACCCTTGCCACTCAGCTGCAGGCATTGAGCGATGAGATCGGCCGCGAAAAATCGCGCCTTGCGGAACTGGCACTGCGCCTTAACGCCGAAGCTGAATCGCTGAGCGAATTGAGAGCCCAACGCCTGCAGCTGTTTGGCGAGCAGGCAACTTCAGCGGTGCAACAGCAGCTGCGTCTGGATTCTCAACGTCACGCGGAAAGCAGCCAGGCCTGCCTGCAACAGTGGCAGATAGAGCAGAACCAGTTAAATACACTGACCGGACAGCATAACTCACTATCTGAGCAGTCGGTTACGCTGGAACGACGGCTTGAAGATGCTCAGCAAGCGTTGAATACCGCACTGGCCGCCAGTCATTTCAGTGATGAAGCGGACTTCACTGCGGCATTGCTGGATGAAGAACAGACACTGAAACTGCGTGCGTTGCAAAAGCAGCACGACCAGCGTCGCCAGCAAACCAGCGTATTGCTGCAACAGGCGCAAAAAACCCGGGATCGGCATCTTGAGCAGAAACCCGCCGAACTCACGGAGCAGACTGAGGCGTTAAGTGAAGCGGTCAGCCGGCTGGCTAACCTGCTGAAAGAGAATAATCGCCAGCAAGGGGAAACCCGCCAGCAGCTGACCAGCGATGCCGCGCGTCGCCAGCAGCAGCAATCGTTACTGGAACAAATCCGGCAGAACGAACAGGAAGTGGAAGACTGGGGCTATCTCAACCAGCTGATCGGTTCCCGCGAAGGGGATAAATTCCGTAAGTTCGCCCAGGGACTGACCCTTGATCACCTGGTATGGCTGGCGAACAACCAGCTGAACCGGCTGCACGGACGCTATCTGTTGCAGCGTAAATCGAAAGAGGCGCTGGAGTTGCAGGTGGTGGATACCTGGCAGGCAGATTCACTGCGCGATACCCGCACCCTGTCCGGCGGCGAAAGCTTCCTCGTCAGCCTTGCGCTGGCATTGGCGCTGTCGGACCTGGTCAGCCATAAAACCCGGATTGAATCCCTGTTCCTCGACGAAGGTTTTGGCACGCTCGATGCGGAAACGCTGGACAGTGCGCTGGACGCGCTGGATGCCCTAAATGCCAGTGGCAAAACGATTGGCGTGATCAGCCACGTGGAAGCGATGAAAGAACGCATCCCGGTGCAGATCAAGGTCAGGAAAGTCAACGGATTGGGTTACAGCAAGCTGGAAACGCCCTCGGCGTAAAGCGGGCGCCTGGAAGGCGCCCGATGATGACTTACAGGGTCGGCGATTTCGCGCGCGGCCCTTTTAAAATGCCGCCATTGTCATTGGCGCTCAGCAAACGGGCACTGGTGACAGAGGCTACGGTATGCGCCTCATCGCTGACGTTGTTGACGATCTGCTTCACCGCCGCCGCAACCAGCATCCCCACCAGTCCCTGGTTATTGTTGTTTTCGTTGTTCGCCGCGGTGGCCAACCCACTCCAGATTTGCGTGCCGGTGCGCAAATCCACCAGTTTGGCAGTGGCCGTCACCTGGGTCACGCTGTCTACCACAATGTACTTGGTGCCGTACGAAGTGATATCGATGTACAGCGCCGCATCCGCATTGAAGATACTGCGCAACTTAGCCGCGCTGACGCCACGAATGTCGGTGGCATTGGTCAGGCCGTTCTGATTAAAGGTCTCTTCCACCACGGCGACCGGGAAGACGTAGTAGCCCGATTCCGCCAGCGGCTGCGTGACCAGCGAGGCAAAACTGTGGGCGGCATTGATATCCGTGGTGCGATTTTCCGCAGGCAGCACCAGAATCGAGGCCGGCTTGCTGGCACGGAACGCGGTGTAATCATAAGGCGTTTTTTTGGCGCAGCCGGTCAGGGCCAGCACCGCCAGGACGGCGGAAATAACTACAATTTTCTTCATTAATTTGCTCCCTGCTTATTACGCATCAGAAAGTCCATATAGTGAGCGGATTCTGGAAACGCGGTCTTCTCGGCGTTAAATTGCTCGAATGCCAGATCCGGATGACCGGTATCGACATACAACAATCCCAATTGCGCGCGCAGGCCTGGCGCTACCGGTTTATTTTTGGCATGGGCTTGCTGAATAACCGCATTAAGCGTCTCAATTTCTTTTTCAGGTGCCGCACTTTTCTGGTAATAGCTGTAAAGCGAGGGCTGATAGTCACCCCAATAATAGATATTGCTACTTTTTTCGGCGCAGGCCGTCAATAACAGCGCGGTTGTTGCTATTAGCAGTGTCTTATTAATTCGCATTGTATTTCTTCCCTGAGTTATTTAGCTGCGCGCCATGCGCCGGACTCCAGTCCGCTGACCAGATGATTTACCGCTTCACGCATCGCCAGATCGATCACCTTGCCATTCAACGTCGAGTCATAGCTGGCGGTGCCGCCAAAGCCAATCACTTCACGATTTGAAAGCTGATATTCGCCCGCGCCCTGCACGGAATAAACCACTTCAGAGGTGGCAACATCGACGATATTCAGGTTCACTTTCGCGTAAGCAACCTGCGTTTTCCCCCGACCCAGGATGCCCCACAGCTGCTGATCGCCGACTTCCTTGCGTCCGAACTCGGTGATATCACCGGTCACCACATAGTCCGCACCCTTGATGGTCTGCGCGCTGCGCTTGTAGCCCGCTTCAGCCTTGAGCTCATCCAGGTTGGCGCGATCCAGCACGTTAAAGCGGCCGGTTTGCTGCAGGTGGGTGATCAGAATCGTTTTGGACTGATTGCCCAGACGATCGACGCCATCCGAGAAGATGCCGTTCATATACGCAGAGCGGTTATCGAACTTACCGACCGCGATGGGGCTTTTAGCGCCCTGCCAGGCCGGTTGCGTGGCAGCAGTCACCTGAGGCGCTTCAATGGCACGCGAGGATTCAGTCGCGCAACCGCTGAGCATGGCGCTACTTAATAAGGTCAATGCGAGGACGTTAATATAAGGTTTCATTTCTGTTCCATGAATTAAGGTGAAAACCCGTCTGACGGCTTTATTTACGGCAAACCTGTTGCCCTACTTCCCGAAGCACTTAATAAAAACAGGCATAATTTACGCTGGAAAAGCAGAATTGAAAAATAATTTATTTCCGTTATTAAGTAAATTCACTGCCAGTTTGTTTTAATCTGAGAGAATATTTCCGCTGAAGTAGAGATTTATCTGTAAAGAGTCTGACGGCGAAAAAAGAGTCAGCCAGCAAGAAGCTAACAGGATAAACTATCGGCTGGACGTCAGGATTCTTTAGAAATAGTGATGAATAAATGAAAATGAATCGGCACAAAATGGCATGGGCGTTGGCGGCAACGGTGATGACGACGCTGCTGGCCGGCTGTCAGTCAGCCAAAAATACTCAGCAAAATGCCCCGGCGACGGCGCAGGAAATGCAGGCGTTTGCTGACCAGCAGTGCACAGCCGCCACCGCAGAAATGTCTGAGGAAGACTGCCGCTACTACGCGAAAATGCAGTACGGTATTCAGCGCAATTTTTATGACCACGCGCGTTATGTCGGACGCGAATGCGTGCTGACCATCAGCTGGAAACAGAATGGGCGGTATAGCGTGTTGAGTACGTCGGGCGATGAGCAACTGTGTAAGAAAGCCTGGGGCGTGGTCAGCAGCGCGGAAAATCTGCCCGCGCCACCAAAAAAATTTCCCAGCGAAATTATTCTCGACTTCAAGCCGGCCGCTTAACCCGCCAACTCGTCCTGCCGCCACTGACGTGGGCTGATGCCAAACCAGCGGCGGAAAGCGCGGGAAAAGGCGCTGACTTCGGAATAGCCCAACAGCAGCGCCATCTCTGAAATTGGCAGCTGGCGCTGTTGCAGATAGTGCTTGGCCATTTCGCAACGCACCTTGTCCACCAGCGCGGTGAAGCTCAGGTTTTCATCGCGTAGCCGCCGTTGCAGCGACCAGCTCGACAGCCCCATTTTTTCAGCCACCTCTTCCAGCACCGGCTCACCTTTCAGCAACACCAGATGCACCTGTGCACGGGCCTGATCGACAATATTTTGTTGAGGCGTGGCGCTGTTCAGGCGGCGGATCGCATCCTGCATCACCATTAACAGCATCGGATCGCTGTCCGGCATCGATCGCGCCAGATCGCGTTTCGGGATCAGTAATGAGTTGAAGGGTTGATCAAAATAGACCGGCGCATCGAACACTTTGCAGTGCTCATGCCATTGTGAAGGCCGTGGATGCTCGAAATGGACCTCTCTGGGTGCCCAGTTTTTACCCGCCACATGGCGAATAAGGTTCATAAACATCCCCAGCGTCAGTTCAGCATCCTGACGGCGACAGAGGATCGCGCCGTGGCGCACCTGGTAATCCAGCCGCCAGCAATCCCCTTTATCAACCAGCCGGGTGAGCGTGTCGTGCTGATGATACGGAAAGGCATTCACCACGTTCTGCAATGCCTGTTCCAGCGTCGCCGAACACAGGCCGACATAACCAATCAGACCTAATGACTGCGGTTTAAACTGCTTGCCGTAGTGCAAACCGAAGTTATCAAAACCTGAATAACGCGCCGCTTCTTCCATCACGCGACAGTAGTTGATCAGCCCAAGGCTCAAGGTCGGACTGGAAAGCAGTTCGGGATCGATGCCGCTGACGCCAAAAATGCGATCGACATCGCCGCCCTTCTCACTGATAAAACTGCTCAGGCCGCTGGCTGCCGCCGCCAGAACCCCACGATTACTGACGGCGCTGGCATTCAGCGCCGTTGCCATGTCAGGCTGTCTGATAAGACCGGTTTCCATCATCGTCGCCTCGGCGTAGAAAATATGCTGCTAATGCAGCAATATTCATACCAACCTCGTCGGTGACGTTTAAAAACAAGGTGTTATGACAGGACAATCACGGGTAGATGCGGTGCCCGCCGCGTGCCTGCCCGTTCTGAGTGCAACTCAGGCGCCAACCGGAAGCTCGCAGGTCTCAAGGTAGCGGCGGCACAGCCGCACAGAATGATCCGCCCACTGCGGGCCAAGACTGTGTGCCATCTCGGTTTCGGCATGGGATCCGGCCCACGCCATCAGCTGGATGCGGCGCTGGATCAGCAGGGTTGGCAGCATCGCCATCTCTTCATCACTGATATGGGCAATCTGCTCGTAGCCTTTGATCCAGTGATCCACCCACTCTGCTGCACGAGGATGGTGCTCGACAAAACTGATCGCTGCCGCAAGATCGTGCAGATACCAGCCCATGCCGCAGTCGTCGAAGTCGATCACCCGCGTCTCGCCTTTGTGCAGCAGCAGGTTGGTCAGCCGCAGATCCGCATGGATCAAGCCGTAACGCGAGGCGTCTTTACCGAAGATCGTCAGATCGCTACCGACCCGGGCGATCGCTTCTTCCACCACCGGACGATCCTGCAGGCGCAGATTCGGCACATCGCGCCAGTCGCCCCAGTGACTCTGCGGGCTGACCATCGTCTGGTGATCCCAGATGATGCGCTGGAATCCCGCCGGCTTCTGCCAGCTTTTGCTGTGCTGATGCAGGCGGGCGGTGATATGGCCTAACTGCTGGAAGGCACGCGGATCGACCTCGGTGGTCGGCATCTCGCCTTCAATCCAGTCAAACAGCACCACATGGCGCTCGCTACCGTCTTCCAGTTGCAGCGTCTGCACGGTCTGACCCTCTTTATCCGGCACCGCCTGCGGCACCACGATGCCGGTTTCCCGCAGCGCATCGAGCCAGTGCAGCTCACTTTCGATATCCGCACGCTGATGATAATTGCCGCGATGCAGGCGCAGCGCGTAGCGTTTGCCACCGGCTTGCAGTAAAAACGTGGCGTTCTCTGAGCGGCAAAGCAGGCTCAGCGTTCCCTGCAAGGCTGCGGGATAACGGGTGAGCGTGCGCTGAGCAAGGTTTAGCAGCGCGGCTGTATCCAGGTTGTCATATTGCGTGGCAGTCATAGTCTGGCTCCGTAATGGTTGGCTGTCGGTTACCCGCCGTGTGATACCAGCATGGCGTCACCTGCCTCTGACCCGCTTGACCGCAGATGACCCTCTTTTGACTTTAGCGTGCATCTGGCGCTTTTTTTGCTTCTGAGTTGACAGCAGAGCACAAAATTCCTTACGCCAGCGTCAAGTTTTCCGGCGGGCCACGGCTGCATTATCGACTGACAATAAAACTCATCACGGGGAATGCGTTATGACAGGCAAACTGAAGCCCACTCTGGGCACAATACATCTGTGGGGCATTGCGGTAGGTCTGGTGATTTCCGGCGAATATTTTGGCTGGAGTTACGGCTGGGGTGTGGCGGGAACCTTAGGATTCCTGGTCACCACCGCGCTGATCGCCCTTATGTATACCTGTTTTATTTTTAGCTTTACCGAACTGACCACGGCGATCCCGCATGCCGGTGGCCCTTTTGCTTACAGCCGTCGCGCCTTTGGCGAAACCGGTGGCCTGATTGCCGGTATGGCAACCCTGATTGAGTTCGTCTTTGCCCCGCCGGCCATTGCGATGGCTATCGGCGCCTATCTCAACGTGCAGTTCCCCGATCTGAATCCGAAATATGCCGCAGTGGGCGCCTATATCATCTTTATGACGCTGAATATCCTCGGCGTTAAGCTGGCGGCGATGTTTGAGCTGGTGGTGACGGTGTTAGCGGTGCTTGAGCTGCTGGTGTTTATGGGCGTAGTCGCGCCGGGCTTCAGCGTGGCAAACTTCGCCGCCAATGGCTGGTCGGGTGGCGAGCACTTCGGACTGCCTGCGCTTTCCGGGATTTTTGCCGCTATCCCGTTCGCTATCTGGTTCTTCCTCGCCATTGAAGGGGCCGCGATGGCCGCTGAAGAAGCCAGGGATCCGAAACGCACCATTCCGAAGGCCTATATCAGCGGTATTCTGACGCTGGTGATCCTGGCCATTGGCGTGATGCTGCTGGCCGGCGGTGCGGGTGACTGGCGTAAGCTGTCGGACATCAACGATCCGTTGCCGCAGGCGATGAAAATGGTGGTGGGCGAAAACTCCGGCTGGATGCATATGCTGGTGTGGATTGGGTTGTTTGGCCTGGTGGCGAGCTTCCACGGCATCATTCTGGGCTATTCACGCCAGTTCTTCGCCCTGTCCCGCGCTGGCTATCTGCCTGCCGGACTGGCTAAGCTGTCCCGCTTCCAGACGCCACACCGCGCCATCATTGCCGGTGGTTTGATTGGCATTGCCGCGATCTTCAGCGACAGCTGGATTAACCTACAGGGCATGACGCTGACCGCCGCGATGATCACCATGGCGGTGTTCGGTGCCATTGTGATGTACATCATGAGCATGCTGAGCCTGTTCCGACTGCGCCGCACTGCGCCAGAGCTGGAGCGTAGCTTCCGTGCGCCGGGCTACCCAATCGTTCCGGGCATTGCGCTGGTACTGGCCGTGGTCTGTCTGATTGCCATGCTGTGGTTCAATGCGCTGATTGGGGCGCTGTTCGTGGCCTTTATGGTGGCAGGCTATATCTACTTCCTGATGACCAAAAACCAGCGTGCCAACGCACCGCGTGATGCGATGCTGGCAGGCGAGTAAGCAAGAAAAAGGGCCGACCCTCGGCCCTGTTTTTTTTACTGCGGCCAGAGCCAGGCGGCGCCACGTACGCCACTTGAATCGCCGTGAACCGCTTTACGCAGCGGGGTTTCACACTCTCCGCCAAACACCCACTTCTTCATCAACTGCGGCACCGTCTGATACAGACGGTCGTTATTGCTCATGCCGCCGCCCATCACAATCATTTCCGGATCGAAAATATTGACGATGTGCGCCAGCGATTTTGCCAGCCGCAGCTCATAACGGCTCATCGCCAGCTCCGCAACCGGATCCTGCTGCTCCAGCAGCGTGATAATCTCCGCGCCTTTCAGCTCCACGCCGCTCAGGCGGTGATAGTCCGTGGCGAAGCCGGTGCCGGAGATAAAGGTCTCAATGCAGCCCTGTTTACCGCAGTAGCACGGCACTTCTTCGCGGTAACGCAGCTCATCTTCGTCCATCCACGGCAGCGGATTATGCCCCCACTCGCCCGCATTACCGTTGCCGCCAATGTGCGCCTGACCGTTCAGCGCCACACCCGCACCACAGCCGGTGCCGATAATCACCGCAAACACCGTCTGCTTCCCTGCCGCCGCGCCATCCACCGCTTCGGAGACGGCCAGGCAGTTAGCGTCATTGGCGATCCGCACCTCACGGTTAAGCATTTTTTGCAGGTCTTTATCCAGCGGCTGCCCGTTGAGCCAGGTCGAGTTGGCGTTCTTCACCAGCCGTGTGTAAGGCGATAGCGTCCCTGGAATGCCGATGCCGACCGTGCCCTGCTCACCGGTTTTCTCTTCGGCCAGCCTGACGAGGCCGACCATGGCATCCAGCGTCTGCTGATAATCATCACGCGGCGTGGGCACGCGGTGACGGAACAGCGTCTCGCCTGATTCAGCAAGTGCTATCACCTCAACTTTAGTTCCACCTAAATCTATCCCGATACGCACTTGTTATTCCTCATTATTTGACGGTCATCGTCTTACCTTAGAAGGCCGGAGGCGGAAAGGCAATGAAACCCCGCCGCCGATTCGCTATCATGCGCGCTGACTTTGAATTAGCGCGCCTGATGCGCGCCCGAGAGGGAAAGCATAATGCTGTGGTTTAAGAATTTAATGGTATATCGTCTGAATCGCGAGATCCCACTGGCGGTTGACGAGATGGAAAAACAGCTTGAGGCATTCTCTTTCGCTCCCTGTGGCAGCCAGGATATGGCAAAAACCGGTTGGGTTTCGCCAATGGGCCCGCGCCATGATGCATTTACCCACGTCAATAATGGCCAGATCCTGATTTGCGCGCGCAAAGAAGAGAAAATCCTGCCTTCTACAGTGATCAAACAGGCGCTGGAAGCCAAAATCGGCAAGCTTGAAGCCGAACAGCAGCGCAAACTGAAAAAGACCGAAAAAGATTCGCTGAAAGATGAAGTGCTGCACAGCCTGCTGCCACGCGCTTTTAGCCGTTTCAGCCAGACCTTCCTGTGGATTGATACCGTTAACAACCTGATCATGGTTGACTGTGCCAGTGCCAAAAAAGCCGAAGATACGCTGGCGCTGCTGCGCAAGAGCCTCGGTTCGCTGCCGGTGGTGCCACTGACGCTGGAAAGCCCGATTGAGCTGACCATGACCGAATGGGTGCGTTCAGGTGAAACGCCGGCCGGTTTCGCACTGATGGACGAAGCCGAGCTGAAAGCCTTGCTGGAAGATGGCGGCGTGATCCGCTGTAAGAAGCAGGATCTGGTGTGCGATGAGATTGCTAACCATATCGAAGCCGGCAAACTGGTGACCAAACTGGCACTGGACTGGCAGGAGCGCGTGCAGCTGCTCCTCTCCGATGATGGCTCGCTGAAGCGTCTGAAGTTTTCAGACACCCTGCGTGAACAGAATGATGATATCGATCGGGATGATGTTCAGGCGCGATTTGATGCCGACTTTATTCTGATGACCAGCGAGCTGGCGGCGTTGGTGAGCAATACGATTGAAGCGTTGGGTGGCGAAGCGCAGCGTTAAGCAGATGCATTAAAGAAGCTCAGCGCGAGACGGCTGAGCTTCTTTTGGCGCCGAACGGCGTCGGCCCTTCAGGTTTAATCTTTCAGATAGCGGCACAGATAGGAAGAAGGCTCTGCCACCTGCAGATGAAACTCGCTGTGACCCGGGACGTTAAACACCTGGCCTGGCTCAAAGTGCTTCCACTCGGCTTCACCTGGTAACAACACCTTCAACGATCCGCTGACTACCGTCATCTCTTCCGCCTGGCCGGTGCCAAACGTATATTCGCCTTCCGCCATCACGCCCACACTGGCGCGCCCGGTACTGGCACTGTCGAAACCAATTGATTTCACTTTTCCGTCGAAGTACTCACTGACGTTGAGCATATAAACATCCTTAAAATCAGAGAAAAAGATAACAGTGTAAAAGTGCCGAGAAGTTCTCGTTTACACAAGCAGTTCTGCTGCCAGTTTGGCTATTAACACATTGGACAACAATACCGGAATGCCTAACAGTTTCTGCAGGAAATCCCGGTGCCGCTGGTGGTAGCCCAGACAATCCAGCACCACCACATCCGCGCCCTGCTCCTGTAAGTGCAGCGCAGCGGTAATCAGATCATCATCGCTGGTTTCCCACGGGCTGGCTACTGCAAAGTGGGGCTTCTGTCCCAGGCTCTGCCATTTGTACGCCTGCTCCGCGATATACTCTTCCCGCGCCACCACAATACCGACCTGATGCCCACCGGTGATCGCGTCCACCAGCGGCGGCAGGATACGGTAAGGTTCAAGCAGAATGGCGCTGTCAGTAAACAGGTTTTTGTACTGCCCGCTACACAGCATCAGGATAGTCTCAAAGCCCTGCTGTTCAAGTTCAAGGATCTTGTTTTGCAGCGCCGCTTCCACTTTCGCGGCCGAAAGCACCACGTGAGTGCCGTCTTCCAGGCGGGTCATCACCACCTTTTCATTGCCAGCCGTGGCGTATTTTTGCTGTATTTCGTCATGGGTCAGATCGTCAAGCAATCCAACGTGGGCGATTTGTTCTTCAGGGAGATTTTCCAGTAGCAGGGGATGGAGATCGCTACGGGCAGCCTGGCCTAGTGTAAGTGTTGCAAGTGAGTGTTTCATCGTTTTACTTTCCGCAAAGTTCGCCCTGTCAGCGAACGTAACCGCCAGATCCTCAGTGGTGTCAGTACCGGGAACCACAGATACAGAAAGCATAGCAGCTGCCTCTGAAACAGCGTGAGGGTCAGCAGGCGTGGCGGTGTTTTTCAGAAAATCTTTCAAGAGTCAGTCCAGCTCGGGCTAAGGGATGATCGGTTTTTATTTTAGGTAAATCAGGGTGCCACAGAAAAATACGGGGAGGGTCTGGCGGGGTCAAGTCATAATCTCGCGGGGAGATCGCTGGCATCCTTGCCGGCCGCCATCACTCTTTGTCTTTATCTTCGTAACGGATTTTGGCGTCCTGCGCCTCTTGCTCTGTTTCATGCTCACTGATCAGCGTGTCAGGCTTAGGATGATCGGCGCGCAGTTCATACCAGGTGACAGTTTTCTCGGTGGTGCCTTTTTTAACCGGGACAATTTTTGCTTCACGTGGATACGGGGGTTTACCAGCCATATAATTTCCCTCTTGTCAGAATAAAAACCTCTGTCGGCAATAAAGGCCCGACAATCGCGTATCTGACTAAGTATAGACAAAGACTGGTATTTTTCCGCAGTATTTAGCTGGCGCGGGCCAGAGAGAGCATCGTAATGATGTCCTCTACCACCTTGTCCGGGCACTGCATGGCATTAATCACGTAATGCGCGGTCTGCTGATACAGCGCATCCCGGGCTGCCAGCACTTCCACCATTTCATCGGCTATCGGGCGGCCGGTGAGCGTCGGACGCTGATCCTGCTCCGGGTAGGCTTCCAGCCGCGCGGCCAGCACGTTGGCGTCCGCTTTCAGGTAGATAACCCGGCCCTGTTCACGCATAAATTTGCCGTTCTCCGCCGCCAGAACCATACCGCCGCCCGTGGCGATGACCGTGGCCGGCGCCGTCACCGCTTTTAATGACAGCGTTTCACGCTGACGAAACCCTTCCCACCCTTCTGCGGACACAATATCAGCAACGGTGCGCTGCGTGGTTTGCTGGAGGTAGCGATCGGTATCACTGAAGGCATAGCCTAAAGCGTTCGCCAGCGCCTGACCTACGGTAGTTTTTCCGCAGCCGCGCGCGCCGATCAGATAAAGGGGTAACGACATAACTGGCACTTCCTCAGCCTGCTCGTCAGGGTCAACGCCCACGCCGAAAGGCAGATAATGATGAACTTTGCGTCGCATCATACCGATAATTTCCCTGTGCGACCAGTAGTCACTTTTTCTTTACACCCGCCGTGTGACCCATGTCGATTAACAGACTGAATTATAACAATTAACGGGGTGTAATTTTAACTTTACAGTCACAAAATAACCGCGCGATAACAGCAACATTTCCTTACCCGATGCACGTTTACTTTCCCGCGCGTAGCCCCAATATAGTCAGCATCACCCGTTACGGAGTTAGACTAATGCAGAGCGAAGAACAACAGTTAATAGAGAGCCTGTTTGGCCGTTTAAAACAGGCTGAAACTCAGTCCGGCCAGCGTGACGCCGAAGCGGAAAGATTAATCCAGCAGCAGGTTCAGCAACAGCCAGGCGCACCTTACTATATGGCGCAGTCGATTCTGATTCAGGAAGCGGCACTGAAACAGCTGAACAACCGTGTCAGTGAGCTGGAAGCCAGGCTGGCTCAGGCGCAGCAGCAACAGCCCCAGCAGAGCAGCGGCGGTTTTCTGGCCGGCCTGTTTGGCGGCGGCAGTCAGCGCCAGCAGCAGCCGACACAGCCACAGGCCCAGCAGCAGAACCCGTGGAACAGCGCGCCGCCTCCGCAACAGCAACAACAGCCTGCTTATGCGCCTGCGCCCGCTCAGGCTGCGGCCCCTTCCGCGACGCGCGGCTTTTTAGGCGGCGCATTGCAGACGGCGGTCGGTGTTGCCGGTGGCGTGGTGATGGCAGATATGCTGACCAGCATGTTCCATCATTCGCAGCCAGAGGAAATTGTGAACATTATCAACGAGCCGGCGATGCCGCAGGAAAACTTTGATAATAATCTCGATACCTTTAACGGCACCGGCAATGACAATCAGTTCGCCAGTCAGGATTCGGGCTATCAGCAGGATAACAGCAATGATTTTGCTGATTTCGGTGGTGATGACTTCAGCGGCGATGATTTTGGCGACGACGACAGCTTTGTCTGATTAACGCAGCGGGTGGAGTTCTCCACCCGCTTCTTGATTATTTCTTTTTCTGGCTGAGCAGCCACTTATCCAGTTCATTGGCAAACTGCTGGCGATCGCGCTGGTTCAGCGTCGCCGGTCCGCCGGTCTGCACGCCACTGGCCCGCATCGTATCCATAAAATCACGCATGGTCAGCCGTTCGCGAATCGTGGCGTCGCTGTAGCGTTCACCCCGTGGATTCAGCGCAATCGCCCCCTTCTCCATCACTTCTGCCGCCAGCGGAATATCCGCGGTGATCACCAGATCGCCCGCTTCAGCCCGGCGCACAATTTCGTTATCGGCCACATCAAAACCCGCCGGCACGCGCAGCGTGGTAATAAAGCGCGATGGCGGTACGCTCAGCGGTTGATTCGCCACCAACGTGACCTTCATCTGCTCGCGTTCGGCAGCCCGGTAAAGCACCTCTTTGATCACTTTCGGGCACGCATCGGCATCCCCCCAGATTGGCATATGACCCCTTTCCTTTTTGTTATTACGATAAACAGGGAGATCATGCCGTGCTTTTCAGGAATGGCAAATCTAATCTGCCGGTAACGGCTAAACGAAGCGGAAACTGGATAAAGGCCGGGAATGACGTAAGCTAGAGCCGTATCAAATACTGACTGAAACAGGGAGCACAACGGTGGAGAAGAAAATTGGTTTTATTGGCTGCGGCAATATGTCGAAAGCCATTATCGGTGGTCTGGTTTCGTCGGGTCAGATCGCACCTGAGAACATCTGGGTATTTGACCGTAAACCGGCCACCAATGAAGCGATGCAGCAGCAATACGGCATTACGCCGGCGTCCAGCGCGGAAGAAGTGGCCAAACAGGCCGATATCCTGTTTGGTGCGGTGAAACCCAATGTCATTTTGAACGTGCTGAAAGAGATCGCCAACAGCCTGAATAAAGATACCGTGGTGGTGTCAATTGCGGCGGGCATCACGCTGGATTCACTGGCGAACGTACTGGGCCACGACCGTAAGCTGGTTCGCGTCATGCCGAACACGCCGGCACTGGTGAATGAAGGGATGACCTCAGTGACGCCAAACGTGCTGGTCACCAAAGAAGAAGCCGATGAGATTGTTGATATCTTTAAGGGTTTCGGTAAAGCCGCGCTGGTGCCGGAATACATGATCCATGCGGTGGTCGGCGTAAGCGGTTCTTCCCCGGCGTATGTGTTTATGTTTATCGAAGCGATGGCGGATGCAGCGGTGCTGGGCGGGATGCCACGCGCGCAGGCGTATCAATTTGCCGCGCAGGCGGTTAAAGGCGCAGCGCAGATGGTGCTGGAAACCGGCAAACATCCTGCTGAACTGAAGGATATGGTGTGCTCGCCTGGCGGCACCACCATTGAAGCGGTGAAAGTATTGGAAGAGAAAGGCTTCCGCGCGGCGGTGATGGAAGCGATGCAGCAGTGCATGGCCAAATCCGAGCGGATGAGCAAGGCCTGACCTTAAGGGGCGAACGGCGTTCGCCCCTGTCGATCACTTCAGCGCTTCTTTGACCAGCGCAGCGGTTTCAGCCATCGTCATCGGCTCCTGCATCCGCAAGACCAACTCGGCGGTGAAGGTATACAGCCCGCAGGAGGCTACCGCCGCCAGCTGGCCTTTCTGCCCATACAGCGCGACAAATTTCTTATCTGCCAGCGACCCAAACAGCTGATAGTCATCCCACTCTTCCGCATGACCCAGATATTCGTAGCGCGTCCCAAACTGCGCGGTCCAGAAGAACGGCACGCGATCGAACGCTTCGTTTTGCCCCAACATGTTCTTAGCGGCAACCCGACCCTGCTGTTGCGCTACCCGATAGTGCTCAATCCGCAGCGGGCCTGACGCCGCCGGGAAGGTGGCGATATCGCCTGCGCTCCACACCTGGCTGGCCACTTCTAGCGTCTCACTGGTGGTCAGGCTGGCATCGTCATTGAGCGGAATGTCATGAATAAACGAGGTGCCCGGCGCGACGCCCGTAGCCAACAGAACGATATCAGCCGGCACAATTTTACCGCTTTTTAACGCAATCGCACTGACGTGACCGTTATCTTCCTTCAGCTCGGCCACCTCGCCGTCGATAAACTCCACGCCTTTATCTTCATGCAGCTTGCGGAAATAACCGGCAATCTCCTCACCGAAGGTGTTTTTAAACGGCAACGGTTCAGGTGCAATCACCTGTACCTTCACATCCTGCGCACGTAGCGCAGACGCCAGCTCCATGCCGATAAAACTGTTACCAATAATCACCAGCTGCTTGGTGGCATCGACCGCCTGCAGCAGCTTGTCAGCCTGCTCAAGGCTGCGCAGCACATGCACGCCCTGCAGCACCTTACCTTCCAGATCTGGCCGCTGCGGAATGCCGCCGCTGGCAATCAGCAACTTGTCATACTGCAAGCTTGTGCCATCGGCGAAATGCAGGGTCTGATTACGGCTTTCAAGCCGTTCGACGTCCGCCAGCTTATGTTCGGCATAAGCGGAGAAATCCTCTTTTAACAGCGGAGGAACCTCATCAATCTTCATGTTGCCGGAAGGGACAAATTTGGTCAGCACGGTACGATCGTAGGGCGCCTCACTTTCACGATCGACCAGGATCAGCTTGCCGGTAAAGCCTTCCCTGCGCAGCGTCCATGCCGCAGCCGCTCCTGCCGCGCCGGTGCCCAGGATCACAAAGACCGGATCCTGGCGATCGGCCTGGAAAGTGGCCAGCGGCGGCAGCGGTTCGGGATCCACCTGCACCATGCCGTTTTCTACTCTGACCGGATAGCGCTTAAGATCGCTCAGCGCTAACGGCTCGCACAGACTGCCGTCATTCAGGCTGAAGTTGGCTTTATGCCACGGGCAAACCAGCCTGTCGCCATAGATTGCGCCCTGCTCTAACGGCGCGCCAGAATGGGGGCATTTGCTTTGGAAGGCTTTCACTTCCTGCTGCTCGCGGATCAGAATTATACCGGTTTCACCTACCGGCACTCTGACGGGTTTTCGCTCAGGGAGATCCTGTAAAACGATGGCATTTTGATAGCTCACGACAAGGCTCCTTTTTATTATCTGTTTTCAAATCAACAGTAATAAGCCTGGCATTTACAGGGGAAAGGATCGAAAAGGGGCAGGCGAAGCGAGGATAATTAAGGTTAAGCCATTGTTTATCATTGATTATTAATATTTAAGGAAATATGAATGAACGGTGGGACGGAGGGAAGTGCAAAAAGAGGGGCCTGAGCAGGCCCACCTCAGGTTAACTTTTTTTCAGGCAGCTGCTCATATAGGTTTTACGTTCATCCCCTTTCAGCATTTTTTCACCGGCCTGGGTATTACAGGTTTTCATTTTCATCTGCTGTGGCGTCATCGAGTCCATTTTGCTGTCTTTCTTCAGGCAATTGCTCATAAAGGTTTTTCGTTCATCGCCTTTTAAGGTCTTTTCACCGGCCTGCTGATTACACATGGTCATTTTTTGTTGTTGGGCGGTCTTTTCTGCCGCGCTGGCATAACCACCGGCCATTAACGAAAGCATTGCCGCAACCATCAGATATTTCAGCTTCATGTTTTCCATCCCTATTTGATTAACGAACACTCAAAGTTTGGCAGAAATTCAGACGGGAGCGAGAAAGAAAAGCAGAAATAAACATAAGGGAATAATGAACGGGGTCAACTCGTCACCGCATACATGCGAGCGACGGGCTTGATAAAGCAGATTACTGGCGGGGATGAAGCAAAAGGCGCTGAATGTAACCTTCCAGCAATGACGAGTCTTCGGGATTGATGGTCTCTGAACGTGTCGCCGTGTCCATCGCGGTAGTGATGCTGTCTGAGATCTGCTGGAATTGATGACTGTCCAGCTTACGCAGTAATGCGGTCACCACGATTTCTAACGCCTCAACCTGAGCCACTAATTCCTTGGACTCTTCTTCCTTCTCCGCCAGCCTGACCAGTAGTTCTGCAATGAGGTTTTTCATGCGGACGTCTCAGCGAGTTAAAGCAAGACGTTAACACCAGCAAAAAAAAAAGAAAATAGATAATCGCTATATTTTTTCGTTACTTAAACACGGTATTGATTTCATTATTCACTTTTGCGAAGCGCGGCAAATTTTTATTGCGAGCGAAACGTTTTGCTGCCTGTTAATGTCACAAAATAATCGTCAGAAATAAAAATCAGAGGCAATTTGCCTCTGATTAAAGGTTTTATCAGCCTGGGCCCTGAGAGAAGCCACCGCGTGGGCCACCGCCGCCCCAACCGCCACCGTGACCGCCGCCGCCGCCACCACCTGGAGGTGGGAACAGGCAACCACTTAAGGCTGTTACCAGCGCAATCACACTTACTACTTTCATTAATCGGTTCATTGTACAGACCTCCACGGAACAGTGGCGCTGATAGTAAGCGTCCGTCACCGGCCCAGCAATGCAGAATAGTCCGGTTCAGGGCCATTTTTACCGTCAGTCACTACGCTTAACACTTTCCTGTCAGAACCCCGTAACAATGCTGGGTTAACCCGGTAAATTGCGGATTATCCGCAGGCTGTTTTACCTGCGATCGTGCTCGCAGGATCGCAGGGATCTGCTTTACAACGACGCCAAACCGGCGCAATGTGAGCGCATAACATTTATGAGGTATTGTTGATGAAACCCGCTCCTTCTCTCTCTTTGCAACAGCAACTGATCCGCCGTGATTGGGAAAATCCGGCCGTAACGCAATTGAATCGCCTGCCTGCGCATCCGCCTTTCTCCAGCTGGCGTTCCGTTGCTGCGGCCAGAGAAGACAGAGCGAGCGAACGTCGCCAGTCACTGAATGGCGTCTGGAACTTCAGCTATTTCAGCCAGCCAGAACTGGTTCCGGACAGTTGGTTAGCGCAGGATCTGCCGGAGGCGGATCCCCAGCCGGTGCCGTCAAACTGGCAGCTGGCTGGTTATGACGCCCCGATCTACACCAACGTCCAGTACCCTATTCCGGTCACGCCACCTTTTGTGCCGAAGGAAAACCCGACCGGCTGTTATTCACTGACCTTCAGCTGCGATCCGGACTGGCTGACGTCCGGACAGACGCGGATCCAGTTCGACGGCGTGAACTCGGCCTTTTACTTATGGTGCAACGGCCAGTTTATTGGCTATTCGCAGGACAGCCGCCTGCCGGCAGAATTCGATCTCTCCCCGGTGCTGACCCACGGCGAGAACCGGTTGGCGGTACTGGTACTGCGCTGGAGTGACGGCAGCTATCTGGAAGACCAGGACATGTGGCGCATGAGCGGGATTTTCCGCGATGTCAGCCTGCTGCATAAACCCGCCGTGCAGCTGAGCGATATCCAGATTGAAACGCATCTCAGCCCTGAGTTTCACTCCGCCCAGCTGAAAATTCTGGCGGTCTGCTCACTGGAGCATGCCGGGCAGTATCAGGTTGAGGTTCAGCTGTGGCGGCATAACGCGCTGGTTGGCAGCGTTCACCAACCGTTTGGCAGCGCGATCGTGGATGAGCGAGGCCGCTACAGCGATCGCACCACGCTGACGCTGCGCGTGGAAAATCCTGCGTTATGGAGTGCGGAAACGCCGCATCTATATCGGGCGACCGTGGCGCTGCGCGATCTGCAGGGAAACCTGATGGAAGTGGAAGCCTATGATGTCGGTTTCCGCAAAATCGAAATCCATCAGGGCTTGCTGAAGCTGAATGGCAAACCGCTGCTGATTCGCGGCACCAATCGCCATGAACATCATCCGGAGCATGGCCAGGTGATGGATGAAGCGACGATGATCCGCGACATCACGCTGATGAAGCAGCATAACTTCAATGCCGTGCGCTGCTCGCATTATCCCAACCATCCGCTGTGGTATCGCCTCTGCGACCGCTTCGGACTGTATGTGGTGGACGAAGCCAATATCGAAACGCACGGTATGCAGCCGATGAACCGTCTGTCGGACGATCCGGTGTGGTTCAATGCCTTTAGCGAACGCGTGACCCGAATGGTACAGCGCGATCGCAATCACGCCTGCATCATCATCTGGTCGCTGGGCAACGAATCGGGGCATGGCAGCACGCATGACGCGCTCTGGCGCTGGATCAAAAGTAACGATCCGACGCGGCCGGTGCAGTATGAAGGCGGCGGTGCCGATACCGCCGCCACCGATATCATCTGCCCGATGTATGCCCGCGTCGATCAGGATCAACCGTTCGACGCGGTGCCGAAATGGTCACTGAAGAAGTGGATCGGTCTGCCGGAAGAAACCCGTCCGCTGATCCTCTGTGAATACGCGCATGCAATGGGCAACAGCTTTGGCGGCTTTGCCAAATACTGGCAGGCCTTCAGAGCGTTTCCACGATTGCAGGGCGGCTTTGTCTGGGACTGGGTCGATCAAAGCCTGACCCGTTACGATGCGCAGGGCAATGCCTGGCAGGCTTACGGTGGCGACTTTGGTGACACGCCCAACGATCGTCAGTTCTGCATGAACGGTCTGGTTTTTGCCGACCGTACGCCGCATCCTTCCCTGTTTGAAGCGCAGCGTGCGCAGCAATTCTTCCAGTTTTCGCTGCTCAGCACGCGGCCGTTAATCCTGCGCATTGAGAGCGAATATCTTTTCCGCCACAGCGACAATGAAATCCTGCGCTGGTGCATTGAGCATAATGGCGTGGAGATAGCGGCAGGTGAACAACCGCTGGCCATCGCTGCGGAAGGTCGGGTGGATATCGAACTGCCACCGTTTGCCGAACTTGATGATCAGCTGTGGCTTAACGTTGAGATTATCCAGCCAGAGGCGACAGCGTGGTCGCCGGAAAATCATCGCGTGGCCTGGGATCAATGGCAACTGCCTTCTCGTCTGCCGATGCCTTCACCGCTTAAGTCGTTGTTCATCCCCGAAATGGTGGAGACCGAACAACTGATCGAAATTCGTCAGCAGAATCAGCGCTGGCAGTTCTCAAAGCACAGTGGCGAACTGGTGCAGTGGCTGATTGATCAGCAGCCTCAGCTACTGACGCCATTACGCGATAATTTCACCCGCGCGCCGCTGGATAACGATATCGGCATCAGCGAAGTGACTAAAGTCGATCCGAATGCCTGGGTTGAACGCTGGCAGCGCGCCGGTTTCAATCATCTGGAAAGCGAGCTGACAGATTTCCAGGCTGATGCCCTCAGCCGCAGCGTGCAGCTGACCGCCACCCATGCCTGGTTGCATCAGGGCGAACGGCTGTTTATCAGCCGTAAAAGCTACCTGATTGATAGCGCGGGAGAATTACATATTCAGGTAGAGGTAGATGTGGCTGCCGGCTTACCGGCACCGGCCCGCATCGGTCTCAGCTGCCAGTTAAGTCAGCCGGCAGAAAACGTCAGCTGGCTGGGCCTGGGCCCGCACGAAAACTATCCGGACCGCCTGCTGTCCGCGCAGTTCTCACGCTGGACGCAGCCACTGGACGCGCTCACTACGCCGTATGTGTTTCCCAGCGAAAACGGTCTGCGCTGCGGCACAAAATCGTTAAGCGTGGGCAGGATGAAAGTCGACGGGGAGTTTCATTTCTCGGTCAGTCGCTACAGCCAGCAACAGCTTCGCGAGGTGACCCACCGTCATCTGCTGCAGGAAGAGGAAGGCTGCTGGCTGGTGCTGGATGGGTATCATATGGGCGTCGGCGGCGATGACTCGTGGAGCCCCAGCGTCAGCCCTGAATTTCTGCTGTCAGCCTCACGCTATCGTTATGCGCTGACGCTGAAAGCAGAATAAACGCGTGTTCAGGCCTGACGGCAGCAGCGTCAGGCCTGAGCCGCAGTCACCACTTTGCGGTTACGCCAGGTGACGATCAGCTGAACCGTATTGGCCAGGACCACCACCGCCGTTGCCGCAAATACCCAGCGGAATCCGCCAATGGCCGACACGCCGGAACCAATCAGCGGCCCGACGACGTTGCCGAGGTACATAAATGACTGGTTGTAGCCAAAAATGCGTCCGGTAACCCGATCGCTGGAATAGCGCAGCAGCATGGTTTGCACCGCGGGCATCATCGCCCCTTCCGCAAACCCGAGCAGGAAACGCAGAGCACCCAGCTGGAAGGCACTTCCGGCCCACGACATGGTCACAAACAGCACGAAGGTCAGGATCAGCGCGGAAAACAGGATGCGCTGGGCGCCAATCCGGTCGCCCAGTTTCCCCAGCGTCGGCGCCGAAAACAGCGCAGACACGCCGGGTATGGCCGCTACCACGCCGCTGATAAAGGCAATGTTCTGCACGTTCGGCTCAAGTTCCCGCACAAACAGCGTCAGAATTGGGCTGATCGAACCATTGCACAGCTGAATAGTCAGGGTGGTCAGAAACAGGCTGATAATCAGGCCGGGATTGCCGAGTGAACGGAAGACCATGGTGCCGGAGAGCTTATCCTCTTTTTTCACTCGCGGCTGGCCGCCCTCTTTGATCAGGAACAGCGTGATCAGAAAACTGGTCAGCAATAATCCCGAGGTAATCAGGAACACCGCGCGTAGCCCAACCCAGTCCGCCAGGAAACCGCCCATCATCGGCCCCATGATCACGCCGCAAATTTGGGCGGTGGTCACCATACTCATCGCCCAGCCGCTGCGCTCACGCGGCACCTGGGTTGCCACCAGCGCCATGGCGTTGGGAATATAGCCGGACGTCAGCCCCATTAAGGCCCGCAGCAAAAACAGCTGCCAGACATCGGTGACAAATGCCTGCAGAAAAATCACTATCCCCATGCCCAGAGAAGCACGAAGCAGCATCAGCTTGCGGCCTTTACGATCGGCAAGGCTGCCCCACATCGGCGAGACGATGGCCGAGACCATAAAGGTTACGCTAAAGATAAGTCCGGACCAGAGGGTCAGCGAGCTGGGATCGGTAACGCCCAGTTGCTCAACGTAGAGCGGCAAAAAAGGGATGATTTGACTGATCGCGAGGCCGGTAAAGAGGCAGCCGAACCAGACTGAGATGAGGTTAACCTTCCAGGATTCCATCTTGCTGTGCTGAGGGCCTTATAACAGAAGAGCGAGTTGGCAGTGTAACAAGGGCATTTTAGCAATGAGTGGCAAATAACGGGATGGGGTTAACTTTGAAGTTTTACCC
Organism: Erwinia sp. QL-Z3; assembly: GCF_004551645.1. Classification (NCBI taxonomy): domain Bacteria; kingdom Pseudomonadati; phylum Pseudomonadota; class Gammaproteobacteria; order Enterobacterales; family Erwiniaceae; genus Erwinia; species Erwinia sp. QL-Z3. Next base: position 2,511,285 of record NZ_CP037950.1, on the reverse strand, counting down.
TGTTGGCATAGGGTCTCCAGCCGCAAAATGGCGCTGGCGCTGGCATTTCATGCCGGATGCGCAGTATTTCTGACTGGTGAAAACGTGGCGGGAAAGTGCAGCATGTCGCAGCCAGGATTTAAAAGCCCCAGACGCAAAAAACCCGCCGTTAAGCGGGTTTTCGTATTCTCGCTAGCTCTACACGGAGTAGACTCCGGTTCGCCTGCGAAAAGTTCTCTAATTACAGAGCAGTTACGTTAGCAGCTGCTGGGCCTTTCTGGCCGTTTTCGATAGAGAACTCAACTTTCTGACCTTCTTCCAGCGTCTTGAAGCCGCCGTTCTGGATTGCAGAGAAGTGTACGAATACGTCTTTGCTGCCGTCGGTTGGGGAGATGAAGCCGAAACCTTTCTCAGCGTTGAACCATTTTACTAAACCAGTCATTTTGTTAGACATTTGTCTTTCCTTCAATAAGTATTAAGCCGCAAAGGGCACGGGTTTTTCAACAGGGTGGACTTATGAGGCACTTAAGAAGGAAGTCAGGAAGAGATATCAGAGATAACCTTTAACTGAAAACTGCTTTAATAAATTTGCTCGCATACGTTGTCTGTTTCAAAACCGACGATGCATTTACTCATAACGCAGGATGCAGTTCAATACCTGATGATTAAAAAAAACCGAAACCACTATCAAGTCACTGTAAAATAACTAAAAATAGTTTAGTTTTTTTCGTTAAGCGACGAAATCCTCCACTTTACCTTCTCATTTACCGTGGCAAACCCCAGTCAAAACCGGCCTGTGGGTCCGCTCTCCTCTGCGCCAGAGTAAAAAGCATAATGAAAAATATTTCTGATTGTTACTGGCTTTCCTGCGGCTGCCATCTAGAGTAATTAAAATCTCCGCCTGATTATTCGCAGGCTCAGTATCGATTGACCGTCCTGGTGAATCGACGCGTATTTAAAAATGATAATCCTGATCTCATCGGTTCGCCGCTGGGCGATCGGTGGTGCCTTTCTGGAGGTTAATCATGAGACATTCAACGCCTGGCGCTGGCCGCGCAATAACGGAATATTTTAACAGTCCGGCTTTTCATGCGCCGAAAGAGAGTGAACTGCTGGCGGCAATCCTGACCGAACTGATGCGCCGGGGACGGCCTACCCACAGCAAAGTGATTATCGCCACGGTGATTGCCAAGCTGGAAGGGGAAGTCGATGAGGCGCTGCTGCAAGGGTATCGCAATTTACTGACGCAGCTATTGGAAGAGAAAGAAGAGTAATTTTCGGCCTGCCCTCCTGCTTGATGAAAGGTGCCCACCTGCGTGTCGCTGCCTTAATTTCGCCTGCCTGATGCAAAAAAAATCCCGCACGAGGCGGGAATAAGACGAGCATTGCATGTTTCGCAGTGACCAGCAGATCACCTTTGTTAGCCCGATACCCTACCGCGCCCAGGTTGCAATTCTGTGACATGCTGAACTTCCTTTTCCTGATATTACGTATGTTTACACGCGACCAGATTGCTAACCCTGACCACCCCGTTATCATTGGCGCACTCTTTTCAAAGGATTCGGCATGAACGCTCAGCGACGGCGCGCAACGGGATTATTAAGTCTGGCCTGTCTGGTTATCCTGCTCTGTCTGGGTGTGCGGATGGTCGGCGCGCCTGCACCCGCGGTAACCTCCGTTTCAACACTCAGTGACGCGGCTGACTCAGACCTGTCTCCTACCCCTTGTGAACTGAGCGTGAAGTCCCTGCTCTCTGCCTTGCCCGAAATTGCCGCGATGGCGTTGCTGGCATTAGCGGTGGTGATCCTGCTGTTTACGCCATTGCTGATGCGCCTGCCAGTCCGCTACCTGCGTCCGCCGCTGGCCCCGCCTGAACGAAGGCTCCATCTCTGCCACTGCGTCTTCCGTGAATAAGTCACCGCCCGATCGGATTGGTGTCTTTTACTTATTTACGGAGAAACAATGCAATATCTTTTCAGGACCTTACTGGTTGTCCTGCTGAGCCTGTGGCTGCCTGCGTTGCAGGCAGCAGACAGCGGATGGCTGACCACCCCTCAGAACGATCACGCCCAGGTTCGCGTTCGTGCCGATAATGCCAGCGAAGGAACCACCCGCGTGCTGCTGGATATCAAACTGCAGGACGGCTGGAAGACCTACTGGCGATCGCCCGGCGAAGGCGGAATTGCGCCCGAAATACGCTGGGACGGTTCGCCTCCAGCAGCCAGATGGTTCTGGCCGGTGCCGCAACGCTTTGACGTCGCGGGCCTGACCACCCAGGGTTATCACCACCGGGTCGCGCTGCCCATTACGATGGCGGGCAACGTACGCGATCGCCTGAGCGGCACGCTGACGCTTTCAACCTGTAGCAACGTCTGCATTCTGACCGATTATCCGTTCAGTCTGGCTATGCAGCGCCCCTCAGACAAACGCTTTGCGCATGATTTTGCCGAGGCGATGGGGCAGGTTCCGGTAGCCAACGTGCTGACCGATACGCTGCAGGCGGGCTATCAGTCCGGCAAGCTGCAGATCACCGCGACGCGTGCCGGCGGCTGGCGCCAGCCGGACCTGTTTATTGACGATCGCAGTGACGCCAGCTTTGGCAAACCGGCGCTGACCATCAAGGGTGACACCCTGCAGGCAGTGGTGCCCGTCAGCGATCAATGGGGCGAAGGTGCGCCGGATTTGCAGGGCGAAACGGTCTCTCTGGTGCTTGCCGACGGCGGTCTGGCCCAGCAGAGCGAATTAAAAATTGGCCCGCCCGTGGCGTCAATCGGCGGCGGCATTGCGCTGTGGCAAGTGGTGTTAATGGCGCTGGCGGGCGGCTTTATCCTCAATCTGATGCCCTGCGTGCTGCCGGTGCTGGGCATGAAGTTAGGTTCCATCCTGCAGGTAGAACAACGCAATAAACGCGCGGTGAGGCTGCAATTTATCGCTTCCAGCGCCGGTATTATCGCGTCCTTTATGGCGCTGGCGCTGCTGATGACCGTCCTTCGTCTGAGCAACCACGCGTTAGGCTGGGGAATTCAGTTCCAGAATCCGTGGTTCATCGGCTTTATGGTGCTGATTACGCTGCTGTTCAGCGCCAACCTGTTCGGCCTGTTCTATTTCCGTCTGCCCTCTTCTCTCTCCACGCGTCTGGCCACGCACAATGGCGACGGCATCGCCGGGCATTTCTGGCAGGGTGCCTTTGCCACGTTGCTGGCAACGCCGTGCTCTGCGCCGTTCCTTGGAACAGCGGTGGCCTTTGCGCTGGCGGCTTCCCTGCCGATGTTATGGGGAATTTTCATCGCGCTGGGGATCGGTATGAGCCTGCCGTGGTTGGTAATCGCCCTGTTCCCCGCACTGGCGCTGAAGTTAGCAAAAGCCGGTCGCTGGATGAACGGCGTGCGTATTGCCATGGGCGTGATGATGCTGGCTTCCTGCCTGTGGCTGGTCAGCCTGCTGTTCAGTCATCAGGGCGTCAGCTTCACGCTGATGGATGACCACATCAACTGGCAACCGCTGAGCGAGCAAGCCATTACTGATGCCCTCGCCACCGACAAACGGGTGTTCATCGATGTCACGGCCGACTGGTGCATTACCTGCAAGGCCAACAAATTCAACGTGCTGATGCGGCCAGACGTCCAGCAGGCCTTACAGTCCGAGGACGTGGTGGCACTTCGCGGCGACTGGAGCCGTCCCTCTGCGGCCATCAACACCTTTCTGAAACGTCGCGGCAGCGTGGCTGTCCCGTTCAATCAGGTTTATGGCCCAGGCAATCCACAGGGAACCGTGCTGTCACCGCTGCTTGATCGTCAACAATTATTAACCGCGTTATCTGACGCAAAAGGAAAGGCGAAATGAAAAAGTTACTGATAACTCTGCTGCTGGCCAGTTCTCCGGTACTGGCTGCGCCACCGTTTACGCCCGAGCAGGAAGTGCGTATCCGGGAACTGATCCGCGAAACGCTGGTTGAGAACCCTAAAATCCTGGCGGAAGCGGCAGATGCTTATGATAAGCAGGCGCAAAAAGAGCAAGGCGCGGTGATTGCTCAGGTGATTGAACAAAATAAAGCGGCGCTGTTCGAGGATGAGAGCAGCCCACGGCTGGGATCGAAACAGGCCAAAGTGACGCTGGTTAACTTTACCGATTACAACTGCGTTTACTGCAAACAGTTCGATCCCGAGCTGGAGAAATTAGTCAAAAACTACCCGGATGTTGCGGTGGTGATCAAACCGTTGCCGTACCGCTCGGAAACCTCCCTGACCGCCGCACGCCAGGCACTGATGTTCTGGCGTGAAAAGCCGGCGCAGTTTTGGGCACTCCACCAGCGGCTGATGGCAAAAAAAGGCTATCACGATGAGGCCAGCATCAAAGCGGCGGAGAAAAAAGTGGGGCTGAGCTTCATCGAACCCGATCGGCGCAGCACGGAAACCATCAACAGCAACCTGCAGCTGGCCCAGCATCTGGGCGTTTCCGGCACGCCCGCCACGCTGATTGGTGAGCAGATGGTTTCAGGCGCGATCCCTTATGAACAGCTGGAAGCGCTGGTCAAAGCGCAGCTTGAGCAGGTGAAATAATGGCTAAGGGCCGACGCATTCTTCGCGATCTGCTGCTGATGATGATGATGATGGCGGTGCTGTTTACGTTGATTGATTTCTTCCGTGCCCCGCAGGCGCCGACAGGTTTTGCAGACATCCCGCTTCACACCATTGATGGCCGGGACGTGACGCTGGCCGAGCTGAGCATGAAAAAACCGCTGCTGGTTTACTTCTGGGCGAGCTGGTGTGGAATCTGCCGTTACACCACGCCGGACGTGGTGAAACTTAGCGATAACGGCAGCAACGTGCTGACCGTGGCCATTCGCTCGGGTGACGACAGTCGCGTGGTGCGCTATTTGAATGGCAAACATCTGACGCTGCCGGTGGTCAACGATCCGCAGGGAAGCATGGCGGCTAACTGGGATGTCAGCGTAACGCCGACGCTGCTGGTCGTCTCGAAAGGTCAGGTGGTGCAAAGCACTACCGGCTGGACCAGCTACTGGGGAATGAAGTTGCGCCTCTGGTGGGCGCAAAAAAAACATTAATACTGAACGGGCCGGAAATTCGGCCCTTTTTTTTAGCCGCAATAAACCCGGCTGATGTTGCTTTTGGCATCGCCCATAAAGTTCAGACGATTGAGGTTGAAGTCCATTGTCACCGCAGAATTATACGGAATCGCGCGAACAGGATGTTCGAAACGCAATCCATCTATGGCTGACAAGGGTTTGCCCACGTACTGCTGATATTCAGAGGCACCACAACGATCCATTTCCGGATCGACCGCAGCGGAACTGTTCCCATTCTTCGTCGCCGTCTGGCAACCGGATAGCGCCAGCAGCGCTGCAATAGCGGCAATTTTTCCATAAAACTTCATAACTTCTCTCCTGTGCTTTTATCTTCGGCAATCAACAGGAAGCCTACCAGACCCGACGCCGTGATGATAATCGCTTTTCGTAACGCTGTTTGTTTCTGTGATCCGGGATAACGCGGCACAAAATGCCTCAGCGAGATGCCGTAGCCAGCGTTATAATTTAAGAATTATCTGAGATAGGAGGTTCTTATGGAACTGGTTGTGTTTGTGCTGTTCGCCATCATCATGACGTTTGTTGCGGTTCGTGTCCGCTAACGTAAAAAGCCCGCTTAAGCGGGCTTTTTTGTGTCGGCGATCGTCATGCTACCGGTGAAACCGCCGTGTCCAGCAGCAGGCGGAACCGGTCCAGCGGCATCGGCCGGCCGAGGTAATAACCCTGGCCTTCCTGGCAGGCAATCGCCTGCAACTCCTGCAGCTGCTCGCGGGTTTCAATCCCTTCTGCCGTCACCGTCAGGGCAAATGCTCTGCCGAGGCCAATGATGCCTTCGACGATCGACAACGCCTGTGGCGAGTTCGGGAAGTCATTCATATAGGAACGGTCCATCTTCATGCCATCGAATGGGAAGGTTTTCAAATACCCCAGCGAGGCATAGCCTGCGCCGAAGTCATCCACCGTTAACCGTACGCCAAGGGTCTTCAGCGCCTGCATCACTTCCAGCGCGCTTTGGGGATTCTCCAGCGTGATATTTTCGGTGATTTCCAGTTCAAGGCGCTCCGGCGGCAGCCCGCTGCTGTGCAGGGCATTCGCCACGCGCTTCGCCAGGTGGCCGCTGCGAAACTCAACCGGAGAAATATTCACCGAGACGTACATCGGCGACGGCCAGCTCATCGCATCGGTGCAGGCGCGGTGCAACACCCAGGTACTGATATCGATGATTAAACCAGTTTCTTCCGCCAGCGGGATAAAGCTGTCCGGCATGATCATCCCGCTGGCCGGGTGCTGCCAGCGGATCAGCGCTTCCGCCCCTTCCAGCCGCTCTTTTTTCAGGTCATAGCGTGGCTGATAGTACAACCGCAGTTCATCGCCGCCGATGGCTTTACGCAGGTTGCGCTCCATCTCACGGCGTTTGACCAACAGTTCGGCCATTTCTGGCGTGTACCAGGTCCAGCGATTGCGCCCTTCCTGCTTCGATTTATACAGGGCAATATCCGCCAGCCGCAGCAGTTCTTCGGCCTGCATCGCATCGCGCGGTGCCAGCGCAATCCCCAGGCTTGCCCCAAGGAAAACGTCATGCTGGCCGAGCATAAACGGACGACGGAGTTCATCGATCAGCGATTTACAGCAGGCGGCAATTTCCGCCTCATCGGCCAGATTAGAGACGATCAGCACAAACTCATCGCCGCCCTGCCGTGACACCAGATCGCCCGCCTTCAACACGCTGCGCAGTCGGTGAGACACCTCATTCAGCACACAATCCCCGGCCGCATGTCCCCAGGTATCATTGATCGGTTTGAAGTTATCCAGATCCAGGCTGATCAGCACCAGCGGCCGCTCCAGCGTCGGTTGCGCCTGCAGGCGACCGAGCAGAAACTCGCTCATATAGACGCGGTTTGGCAGGCCGGTCAGCGCATCGTGCTGAGATAAATAGTGGCTGCGCGCCTGGGCTTCCACTTCCTGGGTGATATCAGACACCGTGCCGCGATAACCGGCGATCTGCCCATTCACCGTCACCGGATTGGCAATCAGGCTACAGATGCGCTTCGCGCCCAGTGCAGTCACCGAGTAGCAGCGCAACGCATGGCGCAGACCGTCGGCACGCTGCTGGATAATCCAGTCAGAGACCAGATGCTCGTCGTGCTGCAATACGTCATCCAGCGAACGGCCCAGCATCTTCGCCACATCGTAATGGGTGACGGCGGCGAACCGTTTGGAGAGGTAGGTCAGCGCGCCCTGGGCATTGGTTTCCCAAATCCAGTCCGAGGCGGTTTCTGCCACGTCGCGAAAACGGGATTCACTGTCCGCCAGTTCGCGCTGGCTGTGCATTAGCTGGGTGAAGCGATCGTCGGACAGCGCGGCGTTATGCATGGCGTGGTTAATCACTCTGCGGGCCACCAGCGCCAGGATCAGCGCGGTAATCAGCAGCATCGGCAACACGATAAACAGCAGGGTGCCGCCGGGCGCTAACGAATCCCAACGGATCACAATCGGCGGTTCGTCAGCAACATCTTCATTGATCAGCGGCGGGATAAAGCTGTCGTGGGCGCTGTCAGGGATCCGGGCGTTGATGACGCCTATACTGTCGCCAAACGCTTTCAGTTTTTCCGGGGTGAAGCGATTCACAAACACCATCACCGACGGCGGGCCGGGCATCGTTTTCAGGCCAGGGACTTTGCCGGTGGTGATCGGCGCAGCGGCGACAATTGCCGGTGTGGTGCCAATCATCGCATTGGTGGTCAGCGCATTATCCTCGGCGGCGAGCGCGCGGGCACTTTTGATCAGCGGCGCCGCATGAATGCCCAGCCAGCTTTCCAGCTTCAGGTCGGACAGCTTGCCGTTGATCACCGCATAACTTGTCCGCCCGCTGCCATCCACCACAAACACCCCTTCATAGTGATATTCGGTGAAAAGTCCCGGACCAAAGTTCTGCTGATCGTAAGCCCAGACCGGATCCACGGTCAGATGCAGATGGTTCCAGGCTTCGCCCCAGAAGGCATAGTCACGGATATCGGTCAGAATGTTCTGGCGGTTTTCCTTCCAGGCGTTGTGCAGCAAGAACGTCTCTTGCTTTACCGCGTCGGCATTCTGTCGCCAGGCAATGCCGACCACCAACAGCATTGCCAGCAGCATCACGATACTGAGCAACAGGGACAGCGACATCAGTAACCGCCGGGTGAAAAACGTCGTTTTATGACCCTCGGCGGTAAGGTGTAGATTCAGGGTCGGTGGAAATTTCATGTACTCGGACCTTTTCAAGCAGGCTGACTTACTTCGCCTGTCGTTTATTGCCTGCATGGCGTAGTGGAATCGCTGGTCCTCTCGTCCTCAAGACGCGATCGTTAATGCACTATCGGCCTGGCGGGCAAACTGTTTAGCGGGTTTTTCCAGAAATGCGGGCGCCTCGACAGCCCCCAAACCGCTTGCTACCATCCTTTCACCCCGGACCGAGAGACCTTGCAATGAACAATCATGCCGACAGAGTGACCTGTACGCTGCTGTGCATGGGGATGTGCCTGGTCTGGTATTCGATCACCGTGATGATCAGCGCCCTGCCGGCCTATCCGGCGTTAAGGGAAACGGGCCTGTTGATGCCGGTGCTCTGTGCACTGGAGTTTTCCGCGCTGGTGCCGCTTTATCGCTGGTATGCCAGGCACTACAGCAATATCCCGTTCGGTAAAATCAGCGTCCGCCAGGGGCTGATATTCAGCGGACTGCTGCTGTGCCTGATCCTGTCTCAGTCGTTATATCTGCAGCAGGAGAGCTGGACCGGCGGGCAGTTTGGCGAAGGGAAAAGCAAAATCCTGCTGTTCTCGCTGGCGGTGGTGCTACTGGCACCGGTGTTTGAAGAGATCCTGTTTCGGGGATTTGTGCTGCAAGGTTTGCTGCTGTGGGCTCCCCGGCAACGGCTGGCGTGCGCCCTGCTGACTTCGATCGGTTTTGCCGCCATGCACACGCAGTACACCCATCCGCAAACGATGATTGCGTTGATCGCCCTCTCGCTGCTGCTGTGCTATGCGCGCTTAATCTCGGGGGGGTTAAAACTGCCGATTTTTCTGCATATGCTCAACAACCTGATTGGCGTGTCGCCGTGGCTGTGGCTGGCTCTGGCGGGATAACCTGCTGACGGTTTATAACCAATTCCCGCGCGTTATAACAATTTCATCTATCGATAGCCGATAATCTACTATTTGTCTTACCGGCGGGTACCTTACACTCGCCAGCAACTCACAGGTAAGGAAACGTCATGAAATCGTTTTACCCGTCAATTATTGCCCTTGCACTGACCGCCTCCTGGGCTGCTCACGCTGCAACCCCGCCAGATACGCTGGTGATTGCTCAGTCCATTGATGATGCCAGCAGCTTCGATCCGGCCGAAGGATTTGAGCTGACGTCGGTACAGGCGTTTACCAACCTGTATCAGCGCCTGGTGCAATCCGATCCGCAGAATCCGACCGATCTGAAACCGACGCTGGCCACATCCTGGCAGCCGGGCAGCGATAACCGCAGCCTGACCTTTGCCCTGCGCGATGGCGCGAAATTTGCCTCCGGCAATCCGGTGCGTCCGGAAGATGTGATCTTCTCGCTGGGTCGCGTGGTGAAGCTGAACCTCGATCCCTCTTTCATCCTGACCCAACTGGGCTGGACCAAAGACAATGGGGATGCGCAGCTGAAGAAGGTCGATGCAACGCATGTGCAGATTAGCTGGACCGCCGACGTCAGCCCGACTTACGTGCTGAGCCTGCTGGCCGCCCCGGTTTCATCCATCGTTGATGAAAAAACCGCGATGGCCAATGCCAAAAACAACGATTTCGGTAACAAGTGGCTGGCGGTGCATTCTGCCGGCAGCGGCCCGTTCCAGATCCGCAAATACATTCCGCATGAAGTGGTGCTGCTGTCCGCCAACCCAACCTCACCAGGTGGCGCGCCGAAGCTGAAAAACGTGCTGATCAAAAACGTCCCGGAACCGGCAACCCGCCGCCTGCTGCTTGAGCAGGGCGATGTGGATATTGCCCGTAATCTGGGCGCCGATCAGATGGCCGGGCTGAAGGGCAAACCGGGCGTGAAGCCAATGGCGATCCCGATGGCGTCGCTGTACTACATGCAGTTCAACATTGATGCCAATCCGGCGTTGAAAAACCCGGCCTTGTGGGAAGCCTCGCGCTACCTGTTTGACTACAAAGGCATTGCCGACGATCTGCTGAAAGGCCAGTTCCAGGTGCATCAGTCGTTCCTGCCGGAAGGCTTCCTCGGCGCGCTGAACGACAATCCTTTCAGCTACGATCCGGAGAAGGCGAAAGCCATCCTCAAGAAAGCCGGTCTGAACAACGTCAGCTTTAAGCTGAGCGTCAGCAACCAGCCGCCGTATCTGGACATTGCCCAGGCCCTGCAGGCCAGCTTTGCCAAAGGGGGTATTAAGGTTGAGCTGATCCCAGGCCTGAGCAGCGAAATCGCCACCTCGGTTAAAGCCCACAAATATGAAGCCACCCTGAACGCCTGGGGCGCGGATTACTTTGACCCGAACACCAACGCCGCCGCCTTCGCCTATAACCCGGAAGATGGCAGCAAAACGCTGGCCTGGCGTTCAAACTGGCATATCCCGGAGCTGAACAAGCAGACGCTGGCCGCCACCGCGGAAAGCGATAAGGCTAAGCGCGTCGAGCTGTACCAGAATATGCAGCGCGAAATCCAGAAGAACTCCCCGTACGTGGTGGGTCTGCAGGCGCGTAACCTGATCGCCCTGCGCGATAATCTTAAAGGCTACGTCCAGGGCATTAACCCGGATATGGTTTACTACAGCCAGGTCACCAAGTAATGACGGTCACTGTTGCACAAGCCGGGTCCTCCCGGCTTTTCTGGTTAAAGAGCGGACGCCTGCTGACCGGGTTAGCCTCACTGCTGGTGACGCTGCTCGGTCTGCTGGCCTTCACCTTTATGCTTTCTCATCTGTCGCCGGTCGATCCGGCGTTGCAGATTGCCGGCGATCACGCCAGTGAATCGACCTACGCCCAGGTTCGTCACGATTTAGGGCTGGATAAGCCGCTGCCGGTGCAGTTCTGGCACTATCTGACGCACCTCGCGCATGGCGATTTGGGCATTTCCAGCCTGACCAATCAGGCCGTATCCAGCGATCTCTTGCGCACCTTCCCGGCCACCATTGAACTCGCCACCTGCGCGATGATCTTTGGTGCGTTCTTCGGCATTGTGCTGGCACTGCTGGCCGCGTGGAAGCCCGGTAGCCTGCTCGATAACCTTGCGCGGATGATTTCCCTGCTTGGTTACTCGGTGCCGGTATTCTGGCTGGGCCTGCTGGGTCTGCTGCTGTTTTATGCGGTGCTGCACTGGTCGGCCGGTCCCGGACGACTGGACGATATCTGGATTTACACGCTGGAGCCAAAAACCGGGCTGGTGCTGGTTGATAGCTGGCTTTCCGGCGATCCCGAGATGTTCCGCAATGCTGTCGCGCATTTATGGTTACCGGTGGTGGTACTGGGCCTGCTGGCGATGGCCGGTATTACCCGCTTGCTGCGCGCGGCGCTGCTGGAAGAGAGCAGCAAAGAATACGTCACGCTGGCGCGGGCCAAAGGGGCCAGCCGTGGGCGGATTTTACTGCTGCACGTATTCCCTAACGTTCGTGGCACGCTGATTACCGTGCTGGCCCTCTCCTACGCCACGCTGCTGGAAGGATCGGTTCTGACCGAAACGGTGTTTGCCTGGCCCGGCGTGGGACGCTATATGACCACCGCGCTGTTCGCCTCCGATACCCCGGCGATTCTGGGCTCGACGCTGCTGATCGGCAGCTGCTTTATCATCCTCAATGCGCTGGCAGATGCGTTAACCTGGCTAACCGACCCGAGAACCCGATGACGCAAAATCTTACCGACCTCGACAACGTGGCACCATCGCGCCGTCGCCGTCCCCGCCTGACGTCGCTGATGATTGGCGGCACGCTGGTGGCGATCCTGCTGCTGGCGGCGCTATTTGCGCCGTTACTGGCGCCATTCGACCCGAATGCGCAGGAGATGTCCGCGCGCCTGCTGCCGCCTTCCTCCCTGCACTGGCTGGGAACCGATGGCTTTGGCCGCGACCTGCTTTCACGGGTGATTTATGGCTCGCGCCCGACCCTGCTGCTGGTGTCGCTGATCCTGGTGCTGACCATTCCGGTGGGCATGCTGATCGGCATCTGTGCCGGCTACCTCGGTGGCTGGACGGAGCGCGTGCTGATGCGCATCACCGATATTTTCCTGTCCCTGCCAAATCTGGTGATCGCACTGGCGCTGGTCGCCATGCTCGGCCCCGGCCTGATGAACGGTGCGCTGGCGCTGGCGCTGACCAGCTGGCCGCCGTTCGCCCGTCAGGCACGTGCTGAAACGCTGGCGCTGCGTCGCAGTGATTATCTGGCGGCGGCGCGGATGCAGGGCATCAACGGCTTACGCCTGATGTTTGGCCATATTTTGCCGCTGTGTATGCCGAGTGCCGTGGTGCGTGCCGCGCTGAGCCTCGGCGGCATCATTCTGTCTGCGGCCGGCCTCGGCTTCCTCGGAATGGGCGTTCAGCCGCCGACCGCGGAATGGGGATCGATGGTGGCCGAAGGCAGTAAAGTGATATTCGATCAGTGGTGGGTAGCCGCCGCACCAGGCGGGGCGATTTTGTTTGCCAGCCTGGCGTTTAACCTGACGGGCGATGGCCTGCGTGACCGACTGGATACCCGAAATGGCAATTGAAACCTCTGACCTGATCGTCGCGGATAAGCTGAAAATCGACAGTCCGGACGGCACGCCGCTGGTGAAAGAAATCAGCTTCACACTGGGCCGTGAACGTCTGGCGCTGGTGGGTGAATCCGGCTCCGGTAAGTCACTGACCGCCCGCAGCCTGATGGGCCTGCTGGCACCGGGTTTGCAGCTGCAGGCGAAGACGCTGCAGGTGGCCGGAGAAAACGCCCTGACCCTGAGCGAGCGCCGCTGGAGCCAGCTGCGCGGCAGCAAGCTGGCGATGGTGATGCAGGATCCAAAATATGCCTTAAACCCGATGCGCACCATCGGCTGGCAGGTGGCGGAGCCGCTGAAGCTGCACAGCAAGCTGGGACGTGCGGAAATCAACGAGAAAGTCTGTGAGATGCTGGATGCGGTCGGCTTGCCCGATCCTAAGCAGTTGATGCAGCGCTATCCGCATCAGCTTTCCGGCGGGATGGGCCAGCGTGTGATGCTGGCGATGGCGCTGATTGCCGATCCCCACTGCCTGATTGCTGATGAGCCAACGTCCGCACTGGATCACGCGATGCGCGATCAGGTGCTGGCATTAATCCGCCGTCTGGTGGAAGAACGTAATATGGGCCTGCTGTTGATCAGCCATGATTTACAGCAGGTTTCCGAGCATTGCGATCGGGTGATGGTGATGTATCAGGGAAACATTCTCGATACGCTGCCCGCCGCTGAACTGCCCAATGCCACCCATCCTTATACCCGCACGCTGTGGTCCTGTCGCCCGAGTAAAGCCACTCAGGGCCAGGCACTGCCGGTACTGGATCGTGCTGCGCTGGAGGCCTGGCGTGAACATGATTGAACTGAACAAATTAAGCGTTTCCCATCGACAGGGTTATGAGCAGCGCACCGTGGTGCACGATGTCAGCCTGCAGGTGAAGGCCGGTGAATGCTTCGGACTGGTCGGCCCGTCCGGCTGCGGTAAGTCGTCGCTGCTGTGGGTGCTGGCGGGACTGAATCCCAACTGGCAGGGCGAAATGTCGCTGGCACAGCATCAGGTTAAGCCCGGTAAATCCTTTACCGGCCAGTTGCGTCAGGATGTGCAGATGGTGTTCCAGGATCCTTATGCCTCGCTGCATCCGCGTCATCGTCTGCGCCGCACGCTGGCGGAGCCGTTGGCGTTGCTGAAGAAGAGTGACATCAACGATCGTATCGATCGCGGCTTCCGTCACGTGGGATTAGATCCGGCGATGGCCGATCGCTATCCGCACCAGCTTTCAGGCGGACAGCGCCAGCGCGTAGCGATCGTGCGCGCCCTGCTGCTGGAGCCGAAAATCCTGTTGCTGGATGAGCCGACCTCGGCGCTGGATATGTCGGTGCAGGCTGAAATCCTCAACCTGCTTAACAGCCTGAAGCGTCAGGACAATCTGACCATGGTGCTGGTCAGTCACGATCCTGACGTGATCGATCATATGTGCGATCGCGCGGTGCATATGGAACGTGGCTACATCGTCAGCTGAACCTCAGGGGCCGGCCTGCAGGTCGGCCCCAATCTACCTTTCCGGCTATGCTGTTAATCAGATTACGCTTGCCGGAATTGGTATTTCTCCCTCCTGCGCTTTCCCTCTATAGTCCTGAAATCACTCATTTTACAGGACCTGTTGATGCGTAAATTGTTGCCCGTAGCCCTTGCCTGCGCGTTAAGCCTGACGGCTGCTGCCCATGCTGCCACCCCAGCCGATACGCTGATTGTCGCCATCCCGCTGGACGGCATCATCAGCTTTGATCCGGCCGAAAGCTTCGAAACCGTCAGTACCAGCAGCCTGCTGAACGTCTATCAAAAGCTGGTTGATTCGGACCGTACCGATCCGCGCAAGCTGGTGCCGCAGCTGGCATCAAGCTGGCAGCCGGGAAGTAGCGAACATAGCCTGCTGTTTACGCTGAAGTCGGGGGCGAAGTTTGCCAGCGGCAATCCCCTGACGGTGGACGATGTGATCTACTCGCTGACGCGCGGCGTGAAGCTCAACAAAACGCCGGCATTTATCCTCAATGAATTTGGCTGGTCGGCCGACAATATTGACGCGCAGTTCACCCGCCACGGCAACAACCAGCTGGAGATCCGCTGGACCTCGGCCATCGGTCGGGATTTGGCCTTGCGGCTGTTGAGCGCGCCGGTGGCCTCCATCGTCGACAGCAAACTGGCGGAGCAGCACGCGGTCAATCATGACTTCGGCAACGGCTGGCTGAAAACCCATTCGGCAGGCAGCGCGGCTTACGCCATCAAAACCTACGTGCCGCAGCAGGCGCTGGTGCTTGAGCAAAACCCCAATGCCCAACCTCAGCCAAAACTGAAGCGGGTGATCCTGAAAGGGGTCTCCGATCCCGGTTCACGCCGTCTGCTGCTGGAGCAAGGTGATGCCGACGTCGCTTACGAGCTGGGCGCCGATCAGTTTGATGCGCTGAAGAAAGTCTCTTCGGTGCGGGTTGCCAGCTTCCCTTCCAGCCTGATTTATTACCTCGGCTTTAACACCCAGGATAAAGCGCAGCCGGCGTTAGGAAATCCGGCACTGTGGCAGGCCGCCCGCTGGCTGGTTGACTACCAGAGCATTTCGCATGAGCTGCTAAAAGATCAGTATCAGGTGCATCAGGCCTTTTTACCGCAGGGATTTGACGGCGCGCTGGAGAACCAGCCGTTTAAGTACGATCTGGCTAAGGCGAAGGAGATTTTAAGCAAAGGCGGCATCAAGCCGGGCACGCAATTCTCGCTGACCATCGTTAATCAACCGCCGTATACCGATGTGGCGCAGGCCTTACAGGCCAGCTTTGCCAAGGCCGATATTCAGATCGCCATCAAGCCGGTTGCCGAGGCGGAGCTGTGGGCCAAGATGCGCAGCAGAAACTTCCAGTCGATCTTTATTTACTGGGGCGCTGATTACGTCGATCCCAACACCAATGCCAGCACCTTTGCCTATAACGTGCCGAACGGGCCGAAAACCCTGGCGTGGCGCGTCGGTTGGTCGATTCCCAAACTGAGTGCCGAGACGAAGGCCGCCGCCGCAGAGAGCGACGTGAAGACGCGCAACGCGCTGTATCAGCAGTTGCAGACCGAGGTTCAGCAAAATTCGCCTTACGTGGTGACGTTGCAGGGACAAAAACTGGTGGGATTACGCAGTAATATTACCGGGGCCAATCAGGGTATTGGTAACAGCATGCTGTATTACGATCAGGTCAGCAAATAGGGTTAAAGGGCGGCCTCAGGCCGCCTTTTTGCTATCAGGAGATAGCCGAGTCCGTGGAGTGCTTGTGCTTATCCGCTTCAAAGTGATCTTTAAACTGCTCGTAGATAGAGATCATATTGGCGGCATCGCCCTGCATTGGGCTCAGTTTACCGGCACGCACCAGTTCAATAACCAGTTGTAACGCGGCCTGCTTTGGGCTGCTGGCAGGATGGGAGATTTCAGTAGTCATCTTGGCTTCCATGAAAAAGGACGAAAGAGTAATTTTAACAACTTTCCCGCGCTGTGGTGAATTTTTTCCCAAGCCGCCCGACCGCCACCGAACCGCCCTTTTTCCGCCTAAGCCAAATTATCCTGCGCGTTGAAAACTTGATAAAAAAACTGGTCCTGAATTATGGTGCGCCCTGATAGCTGGAAAAATAAATCCCTTTTCACTCAATTATCTCCAATAGGACCGCTTAACCGTCGCCAGATCACAGCCGTGGAATATAGACCAGGTAAAATAAGAAAACTCTGCTGGCTTACCCCCAGGCTTCGTCCGATATTGCATGCCGACGCTTGCAGTCGGCCAGGCACTGATGCGAGGGTCATGTTTTCTGACACCCTTTGCGGAGGGATTGTCAGAGCGGAACCCTTCTTTTCACTTTTTCTGGCTGTCTGATATGAATGGAATAATGAAAGTCATCTCACTGGTGGTGACGCTGGGCGTTAGCACCTTATGGTCCTGTTTTGTGCCCGCTGAGCAAGTGGTCCTGACGCTGTCCCAGGAACAGGATGGCGGTGACGCTGGCCGGGCCTGCATGTACATCCATCAGGGGAAAGCGGAATACCGCGTTGTTCAGCCTCAGCAGGCCTGTCCCGCCACGCTGACGGTAGACGCAACGCGCCATTCGAGCTGAAAGCGCCCGGCCTTTTTCTTAGCAGAAGCTACATCGGCAACCGCGAAATATGATACCTTTAGCCAGGTGGCGACAGTCTGTTCCTTTCCGGCAGAGTGTGCTTTATGACAAGGAACCTGGCATTGAAAACGATTAATATAAAGCTGCTCACACTTGTGGCAACGTTTTTAGTTATTTTGTTGCATACGGCTGCTATCCCTTTTAGCTATTTCCATCTGGCCTGGTCGGTCTCGGTAATGTACGAAGCGCTTGGGCGCATCGCATTTCCGCTGTTCCTGCTGGTCGCCGGTTATGTTTCCCTCAATAAAAATGAGTCGCTACTCAGTACGCTGAAAACCCGCGTGCTGGATTTAGTGATCCCGCTGATTGCCTGGTCGGTGATTTATATTGTCTACGGGCAACAGGTGAAAATGAACCACTCGTCGGTCAGCGTGCTGGAGCTGCTGAGTACCCCGGCGTGGCCGCATATGTGGTTTATTTACACCATGATCCTGCTGTATCTGGTGACGCCGCTGCTGAATACCTTTATCACCTATGGCAGCCAGCAGCGGGTTAACTACACGCTGACCATCTGGTTTGTGCTGGCCTCGGTGTATATGTTATTTGATAACGTGAAGGCCAATTTACTGGAAAACCGTCCGCTGCCGGATCCGAGTAATATCGATATGGTGGTGTATTTGTCCGGGTTTTATATTCTCGGTGGGGTGGTTCGCCGCTTTAAAATAAATCCGAAGGTGATCATTGCGGGCGTTATTTTTATTCTGTCCGTGGTGTTAACGGCGGTCATGACTTACTCCCTGTCGATCAGTACCTTCAAGCCTAACCAAATCTTCCTGTTTTACGCCGCGCCAACCATGGTTGTGGTGTCCCTGTCGTTCTTCTTTATGCTGCTGAATGCCCCGTTACGCTTCGGCAAATCGGCTATTGGGGTGATCCGCGCGCTGTCCAATCTCAGCCTCGGCATCTTCTTTGTGCATGCAATGGTGCTGGAAGTGCTGCTGAACCTGCTGCAGCTTAATTTCGAAGGCTACTATTCGATTCTGACCATTCCGCTGGTGGCGATCGCCTGCTTTGCCATCTCTGCACTGATTGTCTGGCTGATCAGACTGATCCCCTTCGTGCGCCGCATTACCTGAGCGCAATAAAAACGGCCACTCTGTGAGGAGCGGCCGTCTTTCCGACAATGTGCCGGTATGCCACGCGAGATTAGAAGGCTGCAGCAGCAAACCTGTGTGGCTGGTTGATTGCCTTCCGGGCAATCCAGTACAGTAAAATGCGTTCTTCATCGCCATCCTGATCTGCCATCGCCAACAGCTTGTGTGCCAGCGTAGCCTTATTGACAGGTTGCCCGGTGATACTCAGGTCAACCACTGCTTTGCCAATGATAGTGCAGACTTCTTCATCACTTGAGGTGGGTAGGTCACTTTCAATACTCATTATTTCCTCCTGTTGTGGGTAAAGGTTAAGCCTGGCAGACCATACGGAGATTGCCATCTCTAAGTCACATTCCCTTCATCAGGGTGTGCTAACTCCCGCATTCTCCTGCGGTAAATTATCCAGCGAATGGCAGCGATACACCCATGCTGGCGGCAGATTGCACAGCACGCGGCTGCGGTTCCACGCAAAGTATTCGGACAGCAGCGGCTCAGAGAGCGAGGTGTACTGGAACTGCACGAAGACGCCCTGCGGGCTCAGCAGCGACGCGGCGCGCTCCAGAATGCCGTGACGGACCTCTTTCGGCAGCGACAGCAACGGCAAGCCTGAGAAGATCGCGTCGTATTCACCGCTCAGGGTTTCAGCGGATGCGCCGGTGACCCGCAGGCGGGGATCGTCAATGGTGGCCAGCTTGGGATGGAAACGGCTGTTGGTCTCGAAGGCCAGCAGCTCGGCATCGGGCCGCATGCGCGTCAGCAGATGGCGGGTGACCACGCCGTCACCGGCCCCCAGCTCAGCAATACGCTGACACTGGTTCCAGTCGACGGCATCAGACATGGTTTTGCACAGAGACAAAGAGGAAGGAGCGATAGTGCCTGTTTTCCGTGGATCGGAGATGAATTCCTGTAAATACCCGGTTTTATCTTTGATATAGGAAAACGCAGATAACAACATAGTTGAGCCCCTGGCAAAAATGATTACGCCCAGTAAGCCACAAGACACTTAACAATTTCTTAAAACCTTTCAGCCCTGGGTTAAAACCAGGATTAATCGCATAAATGCCGCCGTATTTCGGGGTAATCATTTATATTTCGCAACAGATATCAATATAGCCTCACACTCAATTCGCTCCCGAGAAATTTGCTTTAGGGAGAAAAAGCGAAAAAAAGGCGCCGGTATTTATTCTTAAAACGCAGGGTAAACTACAGCGCAGATTGGCTCATATTTATGGCCAGCATGAGCAATTTGTCCTGTGAGATAAATTCCCGACCGTTTTAAGGATAATCTGGCTTTAATCACCCCGACTTCAATCCCAACGGCCCTTCCGCCAGTCAAGCAACCCTAATCTGTCATTTTTACTGTGGAAATTACTGGCGCTAAACCGGTAACACCTTAATCAGAATAACAATAATTCCCTCTCGGGCGGCCACTATTCAACCCTGAACTTTAAAATTATGCTCTCAAGCGTTGTCTGGTTACCCCTTCCTGAGGAACGATAAAAATGAAAAAAATAACGACGCTTGCTCTGATTTTGACTCTGGCTACCAGCGCCAGCGTCTATGCCGCACCGACTACCGGAGCAGCAGCAGGAAGTGAAGCCACTGCGATGTCTGACGGCAACTCAAATGCTGTGGGTATCGGTGCTGTCGCTGCGCTGTTAGGTGTTGCCCTGGCGACTATGGGCGGCGGCGGTGGTGGTAGCGATGGCTCCAACACCGGCACCACCACCACCACCACCACCACAACCGGCACCATGGCGCATTAATTCGCGTTATCAGCACTGACTGGCAGGATGCGTAATGCGGATTGCAGAGGCCTTTCCTCACGGGAAGGCCTTTTTCATTGGCTAGTCCAGCTGTAAATCCCGCAGCACCATCTCCACTTTTTTATAATCCTCAGGCCGCAGCGGAAGTAGCGGACGTGGCAATACCGGCTGACAAATCCCCAGAATTTCCGCCGCGCTGTACATCACGCGCAGGCTGGTGAGGGTCTTGAATAAGGTCCACATTGGCTGAAGTTCAGCGTTGAGCTGGGCAAGCTGTTCGCCATCCTTGCGTAACGCGGCCTCAGTCAGGGCCATCGCCTGTTTTGGCAGCAATCCGCCCAACACGCTGAACCAGACGTCGCCACCGGCGTACAGGGCTTCTGGCGCATGCCAGTCGACGCTAAAGCCAAGGGCAAAATCGTCCGCGAAGCGTCCACGCAGATCGGCCACCAGATCCTTATCGGTTTTGTCGGACGACGGCTGCTTAAGCGCTTTCACCGTGGGCAGCGTGCCAAGGCGAGCCAGCAGGGTCGGCGTAAAGGTGAAGTGCGTGGTGCCCGGATTGTTATAGATGCAGATCGGCAGCGATGTGCTCTGGGCCACCGCCGCGTAGTGCTGGAACACTTCCTCTTCCGTCAGCGGCGTATAGGACACCGGCGCCAGCAGGATCCCATCTGCGCCCGCCGCCTGTGCATCCTCAGCCAGCTGGATGGCGTCATCCGTGCGCAGCGCACCGGCGCTGACGATAATCGGGATCTCGCCTTGCAGGCAGTTAACGGCGGCTTCAATCGCGCGGCGCTTCTCTTCCCGCCGCAGAAACGCATACAGCCCGGTGCTGCCGAGCAGGCCAACGGAATTGACCTTCGCCTGCTTCAGGCGCAGCAGAACCTTTTCCAGTGCAACAACATCAACCACACCCTGTTCACTGGCGGGTGTGATGGGGAAAGCGGAAAGACCGGTGAATTGCATCAGAAATCTCCCTGAAAGGATTACGCATGGTTGCCCTTTTTTATATCACCTCAGCACACAGGGTGATACCACAGCCGTCTCGCTGCTGGACTATACTGAACATTGGGTCTGATTCATCAAAGGAGTGAGCTATGTTAATTGGCTTCGTTTTACTGGTCAGCGCCTGTGGCCATGATGCCTGTGATGCATTGCCGGTTTCTGAGCACATTTTTCCCACGCAGGTCGCCTGTGAACAAATGGCCGGCCGTATTCACCAGCGTCGGCCGGATGCGGTGTTGCTGTGTGGTGAGGTTCACCGCAATGAAGGTACGACGATTACCCGTGTCAACGGAGAAAAATGACCGTCGGGTTCGGCGGTCAAGCAGTCAGTCAGCGTGCCATCAGAAGGCCAGCCTGCGGGGGAAATGCCAGGCTGACAGTGTCAGGAAGGGAGTTAATTAGCGACCCAAATTGGCGTCAAAGGTGTTCCAGCAGTCCGTCAGATCGATAACCGTCCGCGACTTACGCGCTTCATCGATTTTTATCGCCGTCAGTCCCGCCTCCAGCGCATCAATCACCGACACCTTCAGCAGCGAACCGGTTTTAATGTGCTTCACAATCTCCGCAGCCATCAACGCATCCGCGCCGTAATGGCCATCGTAAGCATTGCCTTCATACTCTGTTGCAACGGTTTTCTCGCCGGTGCGCGCGTCATGGACGCGGAAGTAGTTGCGTACAAAGTCACCTTCGGCCATGCCATCGGTGCCCATCACGCAGAAACGGCGGAACTCATCCGGCACGTTGAGGTTGGCGTGAAATGCCATGGTGGCACCGCCGGCGTACTCCACAATCGCCGTCTGATAATCAACAATATCCGCATCACTTTCGAACACCGCTTCGGTGCTCGACCAGCCGCTCGGCTTGATATGATACAGCTCGGAATCGGCGGTAATCGCGCCCTGAGGTGCATGTTCCGGGGTGAAGGATTTGCGGCCACCGAAGCTGGCAACCCGCACCGGCCGTTCTCCCATTAATCCCTGATAGAGATCGATATCGTGGCAGCATTTTTCCAGAATGTAGGGACCGGCATAGCGCTCGTAGCGACGCCAGTCGCGCATAAAGAACGCCCCGTGATACGGCTTGATGTGCTCGGTGGCTTCGATAGAGGTAATTTCCCCCAGCCGGTTTTCCGCCTTGGCCTGCAACAGATCGTGGTAAAGCGGCGAGTAGCGCAGCACCAGCCCAACCAGAATATTCTCCTGACCGTACTGGCTGATCAGTTTTGCCAGCGCCATGGTCTGCGCTTCGTTGATCACCACCGGTTTTTCCGTGAACACCCGCTTGCCGGCCTTCAGTCCGGCTTCAATATGCTCAAGGTGCAGATAGTTAGGTGAGCCGACCATCAGCAGATCAAACCCGCCTGCTGCCAGCATTTCGTCCAGCGTGGCAAACGCTTTTCCGGCAGGAATACCAAACTTCTCAAGGTTAGGTATGCCCGCGGGTGCCGGATCGACGTACCCGACAATACTGAAATCCGGGTCAGCTTTGTTGAACTCATTTACTACGTTCGACAGCCGAAAGCCCAGTCCGATGATCGCTACTTTCATATTGACCCCTGCCCATCTTGGTCACGGAAAAAGAAAAGCGTCCCTGATGCGGTGTGATCGGCATCCGGAATCGCGCAATTGTTGGACACCAACTTAGTACGACAGAAAAACTAATGTCAACAATGAAAGCTCAAACAAAAAACACATTTTTTATTAAACACTTGATTTAAATCATTATAATATTAACAAACCCATCCATATTTATTTGTTATTGCGATTTAAGTTTTTTTATTTTATCGTTTCGAGCAAAATAGCCAGTAGTTTTTCGCCACACTGTGGGTCAACGCCGGTCACGGGAGGATCATGCAATCAGAATTTTTGATCGGAGTAGATGGCGGCGGCACGCATTGCCGGACCAGACTCACGACGCCTGACGGCAGGATCCTCGCGGAGTGCACCGGCG
The DNA here is from genome assembly GCF_004551645.1 of Erwinia sp. QL-Z3. Classification (NCBI taxonomy): domain Bacteria; kingdom Pseudomonadati; phylum Pseudomonadota; class Gammaproteobacteria; order Enterobacterales; family Erwiniaceae; genus Erwinia; species Erwinia sp. QL-Z3. Next base: position 2,488,546 of record NZ_CP037950.1, on the reverse strand, counting down.
GATCGGCCAACGTCTATTCTGATTTCACCGGCGCGCTGGACCGCGTCAACACGCTGATCGAACAGACCTTTATCGCCGCTGACCTGCCTTTATCGGCGCGTAAAAACACCCACGCGGTGTGGGGACTGGCAGGGGCGAATGTGCCGTCGGTCGACCAGCGTTTGCAGCAACATCCGTCTTCTTTTGCCCGACTCTCGTTATTCTCTGACGTCGATATCGCCTGCGCGGGCGCCCATCAGGGGCAACCGGGCGCGGTGCTGATTGCCGGTACCGGCAGCCAGGGCGCGGCCTGGGACGGCACGCGTTTTCATCGGGTCGGCGGCTGGGGATTTGCGCTTGCCGATCACGGCTCTGGCGCCCTGCTGGGCCAGCGCGCGCTGCGAAAAGCCTTACAGGCTCACGATGGCATTATTGCCGTCACTCCGCTGACTGAGGCCGTGATGCGCCATTTTTCACACTCACCGGATGCGCTACTCAGCTGGACCCGGCACGCCACGCCCGGCGACTGGGGACATTTCTCGCCCTGGGTGTTTGACGCCGCTCAGCAGGGTGATGAACTTGCCGCTGAGCTGATCGCCGAAAGCGCCGCAGAAGTGACGGTGATGCTGGATGCGCTGGCGCAAGCCAGCCACGGCCCGCTGGCGTTGATGGGCGGAATGGCCGCCCCGCTTCTCCCCTGGCTGGCTGCAGCCACGCGCAATAAGATTGTGCCTGCACAGGAAGATGCGCTGTCAGGTGCTTTGCGTCTGGCCAGCCTCTGTTGAGCCGGTCAACCGCTGACAGCCAGCCACTTACTTTTTGAGACCCGCACCTTTTATGATCGCACCGAACGTTACCTCCCGCATTTTGCGGCTGATTGTTGAGAACTCCCCGATCAGCCAGTCCGATCTGAAAGTCCGCAGCGGGCTGAGCATGTCCACCGTGTCCCAGGCGGCAAACCGCCTGCTGAGCCGGGGGATCATCATTGAAAAAGGCCTGCGTCGCGTCTCGATGGGCAGACCCAAAACCCTGCTCGGCCTGAATCCGGATTACGCCACGGTGGTCGGCATCCAGCTCAATGCGGAACGTAACCTGATTGTGCTGACCGATCTGACCGGCAACCTGATTGGCGAGCAGCAGATGCCCTCAGGCGAGCTGACGCCCAAGCAGCTCAGCGATGCGCTGGCAAAGTTCCTGAAAACCGTTGAGGACAAGCGCGTGGCAGCGATTGGTCTGGCGCTGGCGGGGCTGGTCGATCCGGTCAGCGGCCACTGCATCCGTTCGACGGTGCTGGACTGGACCCACGTGGCGATTGCCTCATTGCTGGAAGAGCGCTTTGCCATTCCGGTGTATATCGAGAACGATGCCAATGCGCTGGCCCTCGCCACGCTGGTCTTCGGTCAGCTTGGCGCAGCGCAGACGGCGATTATCGCCACCTACGGTAAAGGGATTGGTGCCGGGATTATTCTGGATCGGGCGCTGTATCGCGGCCGCACCGGCACCGCAGGCGAGATCGGCAATGCGCTGCTGAACGATGGCTCAAAGTGCACGCTGGAAGAGATCGCCTCGTCCAAAGCCATTCTGAAGACCCTGCAGCAGGCCGGTGAAGCGGTGCCGGCCAATCTGCTGGCGCTGGATAAACACCCGTCACCGCTGGCGCTGCAAACGCTGGCGACGGCCGGTCAGCATCTGGGCCTGTCGCTGGCAAACCTGGCCGTGGCCTACGATCCCGATGTGATCTATCTGGCGATGGAGCCGCAAATGGCTTCGCGCATTTTACTCGATCAGATCAGCCAGAGTTTCCAGGAGTATCGCCTGAAGCTGACACCGCAGCTTACGCCGCTGCAGTTCCTGACCGAATCGAGCCGCATGTGGGCCCTGGGCGCAGCAGGATTCACCGTAAACCGGCTAATTGACGTGCTGTCGGCGCAGGCTGATGAAGAAGGGTAACGGGGTTACGGGCAGGTTCTGGCGGCGGGATTAACCGACGCCAGGCTGAAATCTAGCGGATGCGCATGCCCTGCTCATCGAACAGCATGCAGTGCTGCGGGTTAAGCGCCAGCTGCACCTCTTCTCCCAACTCAACCTCCTCCATTTTCCGCGCTTCAATCACCAGCAAACTCTCGCGGCCAATGTCCAGGTAGAGATAGTTGGTGTGGCCAAGCCGCTCGGCAAATGACAGCGTGCCGGGGAATGACCACTCACGGTTATCCTGTTCGGCGCTGACGAAATGCTCAGGTCGGATGCCCAGCGTCACCTTCTGCCCTTCCTCCAGCGCCGCGTGCACCGGCAATTCAATCGACGTCAGCTTCAGCTCCGGCACCGCCAGCCGCACCTTACCCGCTTCGACAGACAGCACGCGAGCGCTGACGAAGTTCATTTTCGGTGAGCCGATAAATCCGGCGACAAACAGGTTGTCCGGGTCGTGATAGAGATCCAGCGGCGCGCCAACCTGCTCAATTTTACCCTGCCGCAGCACCACGATGCGATCCGCCAGCGTCATCGCCTCCAGCTGATCATGGGTGACATAAATCATGGTGTTACCCAACGATTCATGCAGTTTGGCAATCTCGATACGCATCTGTAAGCGCAGCTCGGCATCAAGGTTGGAGAGCGGCTCATCAAACAGGAAAATTCGTGGCTGACGAATGATCGCCCGGCCAATCGCCACACGCTGGCGCTGGCCGCCTGAGAGCGCGCGCGGATGGCGATCCAGCAGTTCGGTCAGGTGCAGTTTTTCGGCGGTGATCGCAATCTGTTCGGCAATTTCCGCCTTCGGCCGCTTGGCGACTTCCAGCGGATAGGCCAGATTGCCTTTGACCGTCATATTGGGATAGAGCGCGTATGACTGGAAGACCATCGCAATGCCGCGTTCGGTAGCCGACTGGTGGGTCATATCCTGTTCATCGATAAACAGTTCGCCGCTGCTGATCTCTTCCAGGCCGGCGATCATCCGCAGCAGCGTGGACTTGCCGCAGCCGGATGGACCCACGAACACGATAAATTCCCCGTTATCGATTTTCAGATCGATGCCGTGGATCACATTGACGTGCTCGTAAGACTTTTTGACGTTTTTTAAGTGCAGAGTAGCCATAGCGTCCTCAGTTCAGATCCTGGCCCATATAAATGGCATTACTGCGGAAGAGCGGCTGAAAACCGAGTTGCTGATAGAAATAGGCAACCGCTTCATTTTGCAGGCTAATACCGAGATAAACGCCGCTGACACCTGCGGCTTTTAATGCGGCAAGTTCATGTTCAATCAACCGTTTCCCCCAGCCGCCGCGCTGGCCTTCTGGCAAGATATTGATATGCAGATGCGCGGGATAGCGGCGGGTCAGCGCCTCAGAGGCGGTTTCAGGCTGGCGAACCGCATCGAGGATTTTACTGTCCAGCGCTTTAACCGGCTGACGGTCGGCAAAGCGTTCCACCTGCAGTGGCCACCACTCTTTCAGCAACTGCTGCTCAAACGCCACGGTGTCGGGCGTTGCCACCACATAGCCGATTACCTTGCCGGCTTTCTCCAGAACAAAGGCGAAATCAGGGGCAAACAGCGCATAGGGCACGGCAAAGCGGGTGCCCGGATAATGAGGATCGGCATACAGATCGCTGGCATCTTTGCCGGCATCCGCGGTTTTCAGGCAGATCTCATAAAGGGCGTCGGTATCATCGGCGGTTGCCGGGCGGATCTTTCCTTCAAGCAAAGTCATCGTCCACGCTCATACAGTCGGTGAAGAAGAGATCACCAACTTAAATAAAGCCGACTTTGTTTTCAAGAAAAAATAATACCCCTGCGCCGCACCTGAGCCGCTGAGATTATGCAGTCGATCACAGTCTTGAACTTTAGTCTGGCGTAAGAACCCCCGCAGACGGCAATCTGACGGCAAAATCCCGCCATAATGCAGGCGCAGTGCCGTTCTCTGATAATATGGCCCCTGACGACATACTATTTTCATATGACCATTCAGTGGATTAGCTCACCCCAACGCCCACCAGACAGAACACCTGATCGCCCCAGGGAACACGGCGTTTAAGCAGGAAAAACGCGATTCTGCAGTTTTTCACCCTGATAAATGAAAAATTATCAGTTTTTCTGCTCTGCATCACCTTTCAGCAATGCGGAGGTGGGGATGTTTGACTTTATTTAATCATTAAAGTAAGTATGAACTAAGGCTACGTGATCATCTATAAACGCCCTCATGCAACCAGCGGGAAAGTCGGTTGCCATCATGAAAGGATGCTCTCTTGATGTTGGAGAAACAGATCCATGTTCACTGCTTCCAGGGTTACCCGTTCTTCCCGCACTGTCACTACCCGCCCGGCGCTGTCGTTGCTGGCGGTTGGCTTGCTTACCGCACTGTTCCAGCTGCCCGCGCAGGCGGACACCAAGCTGTCCGAGTGGGATATCTATAACTATCCGTCCCAGACCTCGGCCATTGATGAAGCGATCAAAGAGTTTACCGCGCAGAATCCGGGCGTCAGCATTGACCGTTCCGTTCACTCCTTTGACGATACCCGCATCCCGCTGAAACTGTCGCTGAACTCCGGTGACGGCCCGCAGGTTGCCCAGGTGAATCAGGGCGGCGGTGATATGGGTGCGCTGGTGAAAGAGAAGCTGCTGATCCCGCTGGACGGCTACGCCAAACAGTATGGCTGGACCACGCGCTTCCCGGATTCGATGCTGAAGCGCAACCGCTGGTCTGATAGCCAGCAGTTCGGTAGCGGAAGTCTGTATGGCGTTGCCAGCCTCGGTGAAATGGTCGGGCTCTATTACAACAAGCAGCTGCTGGATAAGGCCGGGATTGCCGTGCCGAAAACCATGGCTGAGTTTGAAGCCGCGATGGCGAAGCTGAAAGAACAGGGCACGGCGCCACTGATGTTAGGCATCCTCGACGGCGCTGCCGGCCAGCAGATGCTGACCACGCTGTGGCAGGATCAGATTAGCAGCAGCGATCGCAAAGCGATGGATGACCTGATTTACGACGTCGGCGGCACCTTTAAAGATGCGAAATTGCAGAAAGCTGCCGCCCTGATGCAGGAGTGGAATAAGAAAGGCTACTTCTTCCCAGGCTTCCAGGGCATTGGTAAAGACGATGCGGCCACGCTGTTCCAGAGTGGGCAGGCCGCGTTCTTTGTCAGCGGCACCTGGTATATGGGGCAGTTCAAAGATAATAAAGATATTCACTTCGCTGCGTTCCCGCAGTTCGACGGCGTCAGCAAACCGCTGATGGTCGGCGGAACCGATTTGCCGTTCTCCATTACCCTGACGGCGAAAACCAAAGAACAGCAGGATGCGGCGGCCAAATACATTGATTACATCGTTTCCGACAAGATGGCTGAGAAATGGCTGAAGGCTGGCTTCCTGCCCGCCAGCGCCAACAAGGATGCCAAACTTCCGGCGGACAACCCGTTGCTGGCCGATGTGTATAACGTCTGGACCACGGTTAACGGCCACGATGGCCTTGGCCACTACGTGGACTGGGCAACACCGACCATGGGCAATGCGCTGAATGAAAATGTGCAGCTGCTGCTGGCCGACAAGCTTACGCCGCAACAGATGACCGACAAACTGGATACCAATTACCAGCAGTACCTCTCCAGCCTGAAAAAGTAAGCCCTCTGCCCGGCGCTGCGACAGGCCGGGCCGTTATTCAGTTTGACGCGCGAGAACACCGTTATGCTTAATAAGTCACGACTGCAAAATGCGCTGTATATTTTGCCCTCAATGCTTATCTATTCGCTATTTTTGCTGTTCCCTTTGCTGGTCTCGGTCGGCGTCAGTTTTACCTCGTGGGACGGTGCGACCCGGCCGATTTTTATCGGGCTGAATAACTTTATCCAGATGTTTAGCGATCCGGTGTTCTGGGTGGCGATAAAAAATAACGCCGTACTGATGCTGTTCTACACGCTGTTCCCGCTCTGTATTGGCCTGGTGTTGTGCAGCTTCCTCAACGATACCCGCAATAACAAAGAGCGCAGCCTGCTGCGTATCCTGTTCTTCCTGCCTTATATCATGCCGATGGCGGTGCTCGGCGTGGTCTGGCGCTGGTTATATAACCCGGCCTTTGGGCCGATCGATCACTTCTTCCGCGCGATTGGATTGCCGCAGCTGGCGCTGTCCTGGCTGGGGGATTTTGACTGGGCGTTACCGGCGGTCGGCTTTGTCGCCACCTGGTACTTCTTCGGCTTCTGTCTGGTGCTGTTTATGTCCGGCCTGCAACGTATGGATCCGTCATTGCTGGAAGCCGCCGATCTGGATGGCTCGTCGCGCCGGCAGAAGTTTATGCGCATTACCTTGCCTGGCCTGCGGCCTGAAATTCGCGTCGCGCTGCTGCTGACGGTGATCTCCAGCCTGAAAGCCTTTGACCTGGTGTACGTGATGACCCATGGCGGACCAGGCACCTCCACGCTGGTGACCAACCTGTATATGTATCAACAGGGCTTTGATTTACGCCACTACGGTTACGCTTCGGCGGTGGCCATCGTCGGGATGATCATTGTGTTTGCGATCAACAGTATTATTCATTTTGCCATCCGGGAGCGTCACTGATGCGCGCTACGCCTGTTGTTTCACGTGCGGTTATCTGGCTGATCGCCATTGTCACCATTTTGCCTTTCCTGATGGCGTTGATGACCTCGTTTAAGACGCAAAGCGAGCTGTTTGCCGGGGTATTTGCCCTGCCCTCGCACTTCAGTTTTGCTAACTACGTTTCCGCCTGGCGGGAAGGCCATTTCAGCACCTATTTCCTCAACTCGGTGCTGGTGGTGTTCCCGGTGGTGATTATCAGTATCCTGGTCGGCATTCTGTCCGGGTTTGGTTTCGCCTTCCTGCGTATTCCGGGTAAAACGGTGTTTGCGGCGCTGATGGCGTTAGGCATGGTGCTGCCCAGCGAAGCCTTTATTATCCCGCTGTATCACGAATTGCACTGGATGGGACTCACCAACACCTATCTGGCGCTGATCCTGCCGCAGGTGGCGCTGTCGTTGCCGTTTACCACGCTGATGATTGCCACCGCTTTCCAGCAGGTGCCGAAAGAGCTGGTGGAAGCGGCGGTGATGGATGGCTCGAAACGCACGCGCATATTGTGGGGGATCCTGGTGCCGGCGATCGTGCCGACGCTGACCACTCTGGCGCTGCTGCTGTTTATCTGGACGTGGAATGAATTCCTGATCCCGCTGATTCTGGTCAACAAGGATGAACTGAGGACGCTGCCGATCGGAATGATGTTCTTCCAGAACAAAAACACCATCAACATTCCGGTGCTGATGGCCGGCGCGATGATCGTGATTTTACCGCTGGTGGCGGTATTCCTGGTGTTCCAGCGTAAGTTTATCAGCGGCGTGACGGAAGGGGCGGTGAAGTAGTCGTCGCGCGTATACGGCCTGGGGGAATGCATCGGTGCATTGTCCCAGGCACAGGCGCTTAGCTTTGCTCTTCGGTATCGGATTTCTCGTCAACGTAGCGGGTAACGGCCAGCAGGCGGTTAACGTGGGTCAACAGCAAATCAACATCCGACTGCATAAAACCCTGACCTGAACTTGAGGCGGTGACAATCGCATTCTGGATGTTTTCAGAAATGTTATTGGCCCCTTCTTTACCTGCAGTCAGCAACAGAGCAGCAATCAGCAGAGATTGGGCTTCGACTTGCGCGGTCAGTTCCTTCGCGTCTACATCGATTTTTGCAATCTTCATTAAGATATCAATAACTAACTGTTTCATGGCCTGCTCCTGAAATAATATGCCCCCGAAATTACCATCACCTCTGGTCACGAGTAAACAGGATTTCGCTGACTCTTATTCAGAACTGTTGGGATATTTCTGGCGGCATTACCCGCTGTATCAGCCGCTTGCCGCGCTGCTCCCCTGCTCCTGAATGCGTAATTTTCCTAAAATCTCTTCACACGGTGGCGAACAGGCCGATTTCGACTAGATTTAAGCTGCCAACCGGCTATCCCGCCGGGTTTGGCGCATTCCCTCTACTAATTACACGAATAACCCTGTTATTCCGCCCTCTGTCCAGGGCGTTTTTTTGATTACACACACAGAGAAAAAACGGAGAGGTTAATCCGTCATGGATAAAAATCATTTTTATGAGCGACTGACGCGCTGGCAGCATCTGCGCTTTAATGACGTCACCCTGCGTGAACGTCCCGACACACAAGCCTGGAATAAAAAGTACGAGATTTATATTCAGGACAAGAGCAAAACATCCGCGCAGCTTTACATCCGCACCACCCAGCCGGGTGAGGATATTGCGCAGGTGTTGGGCGAATATCTGAAGTGGTTGCAGGAGTACAACGGCAGCGACATCGCCGTGGCGGCACCACAGGAAACGCCGGTTGTTGCGCGTGGCATCACCAAAGAAAGCTGTCGGCCACTGACCGGCAACCACCAGCCCAGGCTGCATACCACTACCCCCGCTTCAAGGCTGACACGCAGCCTTTCCTAGCAGGCATCAGGCTGCCGGCATTATCCCGGTAGCCTGTCTGTCACTTCCCGCCCCGCCTGATTACCTCGCAAAAAATTAAAAATCGTCATTTCGCTGGCAAATTCGCATATCTGTCTTAAATTTAAGGGTCGTGTGATCTGCATCACACTACTAAAAACAGAATAATAACGTTTTTCCAGGGAGTGACTTGTGACTGACTCATCAAACAGTGGGACGACGGCGGCAAAAGCACCGCAGCCGACCGAACCGCTGGTAAAAGTAATTGCGTTTATTGCCACGCTGGGCGGCCTGCTTTTTGGCTACGATACCGGCGTGATTGCCGGTGCTTTGCTGTTTATGAAGCACGACCTGCATCTGACCTCACTGACCACCGGGATGGTCACCAGCTTCCTGATCCTCGGATCGGCGATTGGGGCGATCTGTGCCGGCCGCGTGGCCGATCGGTTTGGCCGCAAAAAGGTCATTCTGGTGATGGCGGTGATCTTTATGTGCGGCTCGCTGGGCTGTGCGCTGGCACCGAACGTGGTGCTGATGATCCTGTTCCGCTTTATCCTCGGCCTGGCGGTCGGTGGCGCAGCGGCTATCGTGCCAATCTATATTGCGGAAATTGTCCCGGCTAACCGCCGCTGGCAGTTTGTCACCCTGCAGGAACTGATGATTGTTTCCGGTCAGCTGATTGCCTACACCAGCAACGCGGCAATCAATGAAGTCTGGGGCGGCGAAACCACCTGGCGCTGGATGCTCGGCGTGGCCTGCGTGCCGGCGGTGATCCTGTGGGTCGGCATGCTGTTCCTGCCGGATACGCCGCGTTGGTATGCGATGCATGGCCGCTACCGCGAAGCGCGTGACGTGCTGGAGCGCACCCGCCATTCTGGCAGAGTCGAAAAAGAGATGAGCGAAATCCGCAAATCGATGGATTCGAAAAGCCAGAAAAATGCCCGCCGTCAGAAAACCATCTCGGTATGGATGAAGCGGCTGGTGGCGCTGGGGATCGGTATTGCGATGCTGCAACAGCTATCCGGCGTTAACACCATCATGTTTTATGCGCCGACGATGCTGCAGGCGACCGGCCTCGGTACCAATGCCTCGCTGCTGGCAACCATCGCCAACGGCGTGATTTCGGTGATCATGACCTTTGTCGGCATCATGTTACTGAGCCGCTTTGGCCGCCGTCCGCTGCTGCTGGTGGGTCAGATCGGCTGCACCTGCTCACTGCTGGCGATCGGTCTGGTGACCTGGCTGATGCCGGAAACGGTGCACGGTCAGCCTGACGTGCTGCGCAGTTACCTGGTGCTGGGTGGCATGCTGATTTTCCTCAGCTTCCAGCAGGGCGCGCTCTCTCCGGTGACCTGGCTGCTGCTGTCGGAAATTTTCCCGATGCGCATCCGTGGCATGGCCAACGGCATCTCGGTATTTGCCATGCAGATGACCAACTTCTCCATCGCCTTTATGTTCCCAATCCTGCTGGAAGCCTTCGGTCTGACCACCTGCTTCTTTGCCTTTGCGGTGATTGGCGTCGCGGGCGGGATCTTCGCGCTGATTTTTGCGCCGGAAACCCAGGGCAAAACGCTGGAGCAGATTGAAGTCCACTTCAAAAAACACCTGCAGGACGATCCGGCGCCGCAAACCGGTAGCTGATATTGCGTGCCAGGGACGGCACTTCAGGTCTAATTGTTGCATTTCATACTAATCTTATGGAGAGACGTCGGTTTGCCGACCAGGCTTAGTGCTTATTCTTAAGAAAGGATCGTCATGTTCAAGTTTTTATGTTCCCTGTTTTCCAGCCCCGAATTGCTGCTGCAAGTCATGAGCCAGCAAGATATTGAAGAATCCATTGAAGAAGGTGAGCGCATCCTGATTGATGAGGATGGCAGCGCAACCGTGAATATCTTCAGCCCGGATGTGCGTGAGGATTTTGCCCGGCACGTCAACGCGCTGAAGAGGGCTTAACATGGGAACGGCAATATTTATGGTGCTGATGGTGTGCGGCTACTGGTACACCAGTCGCGACCTCTCCACCCGGTTTAAGGTAAAACGCTCTTTCGGCTGGGATGTTTACTTCCTGGTGGCCCTTTACGGCTGTATTTTCGTGCTGCAAGGGGTGATCGCTACCGGAATTATCTGGCTAATCCTGCTGATTGTTTCCGCCGGGCTCAACGCCTTACCGCAGCTGAATGAAGGCTTACACCATCACTGGCAGGTCGAGTTTATGACCTGGAGCTTCCTGGGTATTCAGGCACCGGTGGTGATCATGCTGGCCTTTGCCGTGGCGTTCTGTCTGTATCGCTCCAGCTGGTCTGGCAGTGCCAAACTGAACAGCTCGGGCCGTAAAAAACTCTATAAGAAACTGTCGCGTTCGAATGGTGTTGAAGGGCTGATGTTCCAGTGCATGGAAGAAGGTGAGCTGGCCTGGGTAACGCTGAAATCCCGCCGCATCTATATCGGCATGATCCACACCGCCACCTATGACAACGCCACTACCGCCAATATCGTGCTGATCCCGATGCTCAGCGGCTATCGCGATGGCAAAACCCTCAGCCTGTGCATCGAGCACAACTACAGCAAATGGTATGACGAGCATGGGATCACGCTGGATTCAGAACCTAAATCCGCGATGGCGTTCCGTAAAGTGATCATGCTTGATCAGATTGAAAGCCTGTCGCTGTTTGATGCCGCCAGCGCCAGCGCGTTGGCAATGAAAAGCGACGAAGAACCGGCCTGAGGATCGCGGGCAGCAGCAGCGCGTTGCCGCCCGGTCAGTAAGTTGCGGGTCAGAACAGCAGAGAAATCAGCCAGAAGCCGGCAAAGGTCATCAGCAATGAGCCAATGACGTGGGTGAAGACCGAAATCATCGCCCACAGATAATTGCCGGACTGCATCAATCCGACGATCTCCATCGAGAAGGTGGAGAACGTGGTTAATCCCCCGCAAAACCCGGTAATAATCAGCAATTTCCACGCCGGATCGAGTTCCGGATTACGCAAGAAGTAGGCCATTGCCCCGCCGATGATAAAACCGCCCACCAGATTGACCGTCAGCGTTCCCGGCGGAAGAGACGGAAAAATCGCGTTCAGACGCACCGACAGCAACCATCGCAGGATACTGCCTGCGGAACCGCCCACTGCAATTGCCACTAACGTCTTAAGCATAACTCTCTCATTGTTGACCCATCACCCGGAACGTTAGCCTACTGAGCAGGCTCATTTTTTGCAATAAGCAAAGGTCAGCGGCGCCGGTGATGATCTGCCGGCGGTGGGCTGCTAAGCTTCAACGTTTCGTTAACCTTATTGTCAGCCCAGAGAGCCCGAATCCCGATGCGTCTTTCCGCCGTTTTAAAACACGATATGCTGCTTGGCCTGTGCTGCCTGCCCGCCATTGGGGTAATTTTTCTGGTCGGCTTCCTGTTTCAGCAGGTGCCTGCGGCCAGCATCATGGCCAGCGGTGCGCTGACCTTAGCCTTCGGTGCCAATAAAACCTGGGAAGGATCGTCGTTTTCACTGTTGCTGACCACCAGCCTTGGCCTCGCCTTCTCTTCCTGGCTCGGCTGTCTGACCGGCAACGTGATGCCGCTGTATATCGCCGTGGCGATGCTGTATGCCGGTGTCTATGTCGCGATGGCGAATATCGACAGCAGCGCCTGGTGGATGCTGTTGCAGTGGTCAATTGCCTATCTGGTCTCCGGCTATTATGCCGGCAACATGGCATACGCCGCCGAGCGCGCGGCGTTAACCGGCGCAGGCGGCCTGTTGCAAATGGCCTTTCTCTATCTGGTGTTCCGCCGCTTTCCCTTCCATTTACAGGACATCAGCCCGCGCTCCTGGCTGATGTTCTTTCGCGTCACGCTGAGTAAATACAAACACAAAATTCATCTGCAATGGTCGGTGTTTTATGCCCTGCTCACCATGTGCCTGGCGCTGAGTACGGTGGAAATTTTCCAGATGAAGAACGGTTACTGGGCGGGCATGACGCTGCTGTTCTGCCTGCGGAATAACTACAAGGATACCTTTTCCCGCGTTCAGGCCAGGGTGTTGGGCACGCTGATGGCCAGCATTCTGGCCGCAACCCTGGTGCGCTATTGGCACAGCCCGTTGTTCCTGGTGTGCAGCTTTATCCTATGCGGCTATATCGCCTTCACCTTCTCCTATTCACTGATTTCCAAATCCTATTTCGTCTTTACCTTCTTTGTAACGCTGATGGTGATCTTTATGATTTCAAGCCTGGGCGTGACGCAGACCGATGCGGTTGCCACTCACCGGCTGGAAGCCACCGCCATGGGCGGCGCATTTGCGCTGTTCGCCATCCTGATGACCCGCCTGTTTACCCGCAGGCAGATCGTCAGAAAATCGTCAAAGCCGTAAGCGCTAACGGGAAAGCGGGTCCCAACGGTCACAAAACGCGTTGATGTCGGTGGCTTTAAAATCGGCCAGATGCGCCATGATCTCGCTCATCGGCCAGTCCCACCAGGCAATCCGCGCCAGCCGTTCCGCCACCTCGGGCGAAAAGCGCGCTTTGATCGCTCTGGCCGGCACGCCGCCGACAATGGTGTAGGGCGCGACATCTTTGGTCACCACCGCACCCGCGGCAAGCACCGCGCCAACCCCCACCGTCACCCCGGGCAATACCGTCACCGCATGGCCGATCCCCACATCGTGGCCAATCACCACCTTGTCCGCCCGTCGGGCGGCGAAAAAGTCACGGTCACGCTCGGCGGTGGCGCTGTAATATTCCGCGCAGTAGGTAAAGCGATGCTGTGAAGGCCGATCGATCGGATGGTTGGGTGCCCCTAAGCGGACGTTAGAGGCGATGGCGGTGAATTTGCCAATCTCACTGTCAGCCACCGTACAATACGGGCCAAGATAGCTGTAATCGCCGAGGCTGGCATACTCCAGGTGGCTATGGGCGAGGATTTCACAGCAGCGTCCAATCTCCACTTCACGCAGCGTGACGCTCTCATCGATAAAGGTGTCGGCTAACTTAGGCTGATGCAATTCAATGACGGTCATAAAGCCTCATCTGGTCGGATATCTGGATGAGTGCAGCGCGCACAAAAAGCGGAGCTGCCCTGCATCGGGTTAACTTCAGCAGAGGCTACTCTGGCACAGCCAGATGACAGATTGGTGGAGCGGAGATGACAGACAGCCTTAAGTTAACATTTTGCTGAAAATTCATTTTTCAGCGGCGGATCTTGCGTGATAACGTCTTGCAATCAATCCCTTACTTGCGAACGATTATGCACAGCAGCCCACGACTGACGCTTCGCCCGGTCACCTCCGCAGATGCCCAGGCCCTGTTTGCTATCTATGGCGATCCGGCGACCAACCTGTTCAATCCTGCCGGCCCGTTTTCCTGCCAACTGGTCGCCGATGAGGTGCTGGATAAGTGGCTTGTACACTGGCAGCAATTTGGCTTTGGTAACTGGGCGCTGACGCTGACAGGCAGTGACGAGGTGATTGGCTTTGGCGGCCTGACGGTGCGCCAGGTGAATCAGCAGGATTTCATTAATTTGGGCTATCGCTTCAGCACGGTGGCGTGGGGAAAAGGGCTGGCCACGGAGTTTGCCCGGTGGGCTGTCGATTTTGGCTTTCGGCAGCTCGGCATGACCGAGATTTCCGCCACCGTCAGGGAGAATCACCTGGCATCGCAAAAGGTGCTGATCAAAGCCGGGATGCGCTGCACCGGGATGATCCTCGACGTGGAGGGCTTTCAGCCCAGCTTATTTTTTACGGTTCGTCAGGAGGCTGGGTAGCCTCTGGCTCCTCCGGCACATCGTCCGGGAGGAGCGCCTGTAAAAAGGATTTTTGCTTGCGGGTTAACGCCCAGCCGGCTAACGGCCCATCTTCTTCAACTTCCCGGTTGTCATCGTCCTTCCCTGCAGTCATGCCGCCATTCCCCACAGCAGGAGGAGTGCCCAGAAGGCAATACACCCGATGATAATCACCAGCCAAACCTTTCCTCTGGTCGACATTAGGATCCCTTATACTTGGCAATCAGTTTTAGACTGGTAGCCAGTATAAACAATCAGCACTGGTGATCAACTTTCGGATTATCCTTAGCGAAAAAATCACATTTTTAAACTTTATCTGATTTCGCTCTCACTGCTTTCTAACTCACTCTCCTCTTCGCCATTTTCTTCAACATCGGTTTCTTCGGTGTCAAACATCGCGGTCTGGATGTCTTCTTCGGCGATTGTCGGGTTAAGTGCCGCTGCCAGCGGTGAGCTGGTCAGGCTGGCAGGCAATACCACGTGCGGGATCGGCGCGTCGGTAATAATTTGACGCTGTCTGCTGGCCAGCCAGCTGATCACCGCAATCACACAGCCACACAGGCAGAAGAAGACGTAAAGCATATTGCCGCCCAACGGCTGCATAATCGCGCCGGTGACCAACGGCCCGATACAGGCACCGACGCCGTAAGCCATCAGCAGACAGGCGGTCAGCGAGACCCGGCGTTCAGGCGCAACGATATCGTTAGCCATCGCCACAATCAGCGGATAGAGCGAGAACTGCATCATACTGGTGACAAACGCCACCACCACGATGGCGAAGAAACTGAAGTGGAAAGGCATGGTCAACGGCAGCGCCGCGAGGATATAGAACAGTGCGGTAAACAGCAGCAGGCGGCTGCGGTCAATGCGGTCAGACAGCCAGCTTAGCGGGAACTGAGAAACCAGCCCGGCAAAGATGGTGATGGCCATAAACAGGCCGGTTTGCTGGGTGCTGAAGCCCAGCTGGCTGGTGTACACCGGGGCCATGGCGTAGAACGCACCGATGGCCATGCCGGTCGCCAGCGTCACCAGCAGAATGCGGGGAATGGCGCGGAAAAAGTAGCCCAGTTCCATCGGTGCAGGCGTCATTGGGTGCGGATTGGTGCGGGTAGTCAGGGCCATCGGCACCAGGCAGAGCGCAAAGCACAACGCGACAATCAGCAGGCTTGAGGGTCCGGAGCCAATCTGCGTCATCAGGATGATCTGCCCGGCGGAGAGGCCAAGGTAAGTGGCGACCATATAGAAGCCAAAAATCAGCCCGCGCTGCCCGGTTTCTGCCCCATCATTCAGCCAGCTCTCCAGCACCATGTACTGGCACATCATGCACAGACCGATCACCAGCCGCAGGAAGATCCACATCGGCAGATAATCGGTCAGCCCGTGCCCCAGCACCGAAGCGGTAATGATCCCCGCACAGGATACGTAGGCCCGAATATGGCCGACGCGGGCAATCAGGTTGTGGCCGACTTTGCCACCCAGCACCAGACCAAAGTAGTTGGCAGCGGTGATGGCACCGATCATGCTGCCGCTGACCGCTTCATGGGCCAGCCGCAGCGAGACATAGGTGGTTAGCAGGCCGGAGCCCAACAGCATCAGTAACGTGGTGGTGTAAAGCGGTAAAAAAGTGCCGAGGACTTTTTTCATGACGGCTCCCTGTCTTCATCGTTCCGGGAAAAACCCAACCTGAGCCGTCAACAGTAGTCGCTATTCCGCCCGACAGGCAAGTTCGCTAGCGATCTTGCGGAGGATTCCCACCGCGAGAGGGGAAAAAGAGCGAAAAATGGGTTTCTCCCGACTGACTCTGCACCGCGTAACGTCCCTGATGCAGTTGCATAATGCCGCGCACGATCGACAGCCCCAGGCCGCTGCCGGTTGACGAGTTATGACGTGACGCGTCAGCACGATAGAAACGATCGAACAGCCGCGCCTGTTGCGTCGTTGAGATGGTTGCGCCCTGATTCTCCACCGCAATCGTCACGCCGTCCGGCTCGCTCTGATGGGTAATGGCGATGGTGCTCCCCACGTCGGCATAGCGGATGGCGTTGGCCACCAGATTCGCCACCGCGCGGCGCAGTAAATCGGCGTCGGCGTAAACCGTCCCCTGGTGCGGAAACACCAGCTGGATCTCGCGCTCTTCCGCCGGACCTTCAAAATAGTCAGCCAGCGGCTGCAGCACCTCAGATAAAGGTTGCTCCATGCGGTGGATCGCCTGGCTGGCATCCTCTGCCCGCGCCAGAAACAGCATGTTGTCGATCATCCTTGCCAGCCGCTGCAACTCCTCAAAATTGGAGCCGAGCAGCCCGAGATAGTAGTCATTGCTGCGTTTTTGCGTCAGCGCGACTTCCGTCTGGCCGAGCAGATTGGCGATCGGGGTGCGCAGATCGTGCGCCATATCGGCCGACACCTGGCTCAGCTGCTGAAAGCTGGTTTCCAGCCGATCCAGCATCTGGTTGAACGCCGCCACCAGCGATAGCAGTTCATGCGGCACGTTGGTCAGGGTGATGCGCCGCGACAGATGGCGAACGTCGATGGCGGCGGTTTCCTGCGCCAGCCGGTGTAAGGGCCGCAGGCTGCGGCGCGTCAGGAACCAGACCATCAGCGCCGCAACCAGCGTCGCCAGCACAATCAGCACGCCGATTTGCTGGCGATAGTCGCTGAGCGTGGCGGTGCGCTCGGTCATCAGCCTGCCGGTAATAATCTCCAGCTGGCCGGGCCCGTCACGGGTTTGCGCCAGCGCCGCCGCCGAGATAAACGGCGTGCCGTCATGCGTTAGCTGGTGATGCACGCTGGCCAGGCCAAGCGACTGGCCCTGCGGCACCGGCATCAGATCCGGGATCGCCGCATGGCCAGGGTTGACTTCGATTAACGGCGGCTGACCGGGAAAACGCAGCACCAGCAGCGACTCGGTATTGCCGAGCATATTGGCAAACAGTTTGGGTTTGTCGCGGATCAGTTGTAGCGCGTCTTCATTAAGTAACATCGTGCGGATCTGCTCCATCCGCGACAGCAAGGCGCCATCATCGCGTACGCTGATTTGCCGGGCCAGCGAGTGATACAGCGCCATACCGACGAGGATCATCACCAGCAGTACCATGCCTGAAATCAGCAGCGACAGGCGCGTGGTCAGCGAGAGCGGTTTCATCAGCATCCGTCACCTTCACAGCGATAACCGACGCCGTGCACGGTGTGTATCAGCGGCGTGGCAAAGGGCTCGTCCACCTTCTGCCGCAGCCGGCGAACGGCCACGTCGACCACGTTGGTATCACTGTCGAAATTCATATCCCACACCCGCGAGGCAATCAGCGTGCGGCTCATCACCTGGCCGGGATTCAGCATAAACAGCTGCAGCAAATTGAACTCTTTGTTGGTCAGATCGATGCGCACCCCGGCCCGCTCCACGCGGCGTTTCGCCCTATCCAGCTGCAAATCACCGACCTGCAGCAGCTCATCACGCTTGACGTTAGCGCCGCGCCGCAGTGCCGTGCGGATCCGCGCCAGCAGCTCGGCAAATGAGAAAGGCTTGACCAGATAGTCGTCGGCACCCAGTTCCAGCCCTTTGATCCGGTCTTCGACGGTGCTTTTCGCGGTGAGGAAAATAACCGGGATATTCTGCGCATCCAGCGTTTTCATCACTTCCCAGCCATCCAGCTCCGGCATCATCACGTCCAGCAGGATCAGGTCGTAATGATATTCCTGCGCCATAAACAGCCCTTCGCGGCCGTTTACCGCCACATCAACCACATAGCCAGATTCGGTTAAGCCGCTGCGCATGTATTCCCGGGCTTTGGGCTCATCATCAATCACCAGAATTTTCATCGTCTTCTCCAGGATAGCGGGCGCAGCGGACAGGATTACTTCAGCGCGTGTTGTGCAGCCTGCTCGATCAGTGCGGCAACCTCTTTCGGGTGTGACTCATAGACCGAATGGCTGGCCCCGGCCACTTCCACCGTAGTGCTGTGGGCGCGTTTGGCGTACATACGTTCTAAATCAGGATTAATGATTTTGTCGGCTTTTGCCACCATGTACCAACTTGGTTTGGTTTTCCATGCCGGATCGGGAATATTTGCGGTAAACACCGAGGCTGAGGTCGGCATTTGCGCCTGAGCTTCAAAATCCGCCTGCTTTGCTGAAAGGTCGGCGGCAAAGTCACTGTGGAAGTTTTGTGGCGCAATCATCAGGAAGCCGTCCGGCGTTTTCATAAATGGATGGGCGGCATTAGGAAATTTCTTGCCGTTGATTGCTTCGGTTTCGCCATTATCCAGCGCATGGGCAGCGATATAAACCAGACCCGCCACGTGCGAATCATTGCCTGCCTCAGTAATGATCGCGCCGCCATAGCTGTGTCCCACCAGGATTGCCGGACCCGTTTGCCGATCGAGAATGCGTTTAGTGGCGGCCACGTCTTCCGGGAAGGAAGTCAGCGGCTCCTGCACCAGCGTCACCTTGTAGCCATCATGCTTAAGGATGTCGTACACCGGACGCCAGCCCGAGCCGCCAACAAATGCGCCGTGGACCAGCACGATATTGTTAACCGGTTGCGCCATCGCGGCGCTGCTTGCGCCTGCCAGCAGAAAAGCACTGGCGATCGCCGCAAATTTTACGTTTTTTTTCAGTGATGCGTTCATGTTGCGTTCCTCAGGAGAATGTTGGGTTTACGCTGAGGAGTTTACGGCCCGGCAACTGACGACGGCATGAGCGAGTTATGACAAAAGAATGACATTGGGAGGCAAGGGGCTGAGGTAATGGGGGTTGGAGGAATTCGGGACGGTAATGAGCAAAAAAACCAGCCTCCAAGGCTGGTTTTTTGTGGGGCTCAGGAAGGGTCTGAGGGTGGAGATTTTCTGGCTTTGCGTTCATCTATTTTTGCGAAAATCCATATCCTTGCCCCTGAGGCTATACCTATTATTAAACTCACAACGCATAGGTAGCTCAATGATTTTTCTGAAAAATCGACTACTTCTGAAGTAATTAACTCAATAATTACGTTATTAACCAAAAAAATAAATGTAAAAAAACAAATGCCATAGTAGATTGCGGTTGAAATAAAAAGACTAAATGTTGCTCGCCTCTGGACAGTTTTAATTATCATTAACTTTGTCCTTAAATTTATTACTAATTATTTCCCCTCCAATGCCACCAAATAGATCATTCATTTCTCCAGGAAAAGGAGCTAACTCTCCAAAAAAACCTCCTGCCAAAGCCCCTAAAGCAGCACCACCTACAGCCCCTACATCAGGCCCATCTGTGAACACTGCCCCACCTGCTGCTATGCCTACGTTTTTCCAGACACCACGTCCCGGAGCCAGTGCGCCAGTTATCCCTGCTGATGCACTTCCCCAGTAATCCCAACCTTTACTCTCATTGCCCGGCTGATTTAAGTCAAACCATTGGTAAGAACCATTAGCAATTTCCGCGATGATAGCACCGCCCACGGCTTTACCTATCGATGCAGCAGGTCCTAAGTAAGCTGCGCCCGCTATTAGCACGCCATCCTTATATCCGTTGATTATCACTTTGGGAATATTGGCACCTTCGGGTAGGTCACCAGTAGTCAGCTTATGCAGCCCCGCCTCTTTTTGTTCCAACGTCAGGCCATTCGCCTCTGCGTATCGGTTCCAAGAGCCTGCAGCGTCAATGGAACTCATCATCCCACCCGGTAAGCTCAGGTCATTATTCTCAACCGCGTTCTTACCCGCAACCTGCGCCGTGGCAATCGCCGCAACCGAATTCCCCTCAAGCCCGCCAAGGATCCCTGATGAAATCTGGCTCAGGGCACTGACGATATGCTTCTGTTCTTCCGTAAGATTTTGCGCCTCAACACCCGGATACAACGTGGCGACAATGCTTCTTGCGATCAGCTCTCCACCCGCCGATCCTACTGCGCCTGCCGTTGCGCTGTTGCCCGCCATTTGGGCAAGTACCGCCCCTTCAACCGCATGCGCCATCGCGTTGGCAATCACGTTATCACCGGTGGCCGCTTTTATCTGCCGGGCGATATAAGGTGCCATTGCGCCGCTGGCCGCCGCGCCAAGGTTGCCGGCAGTGATCCCGCTGAAGGCTGCCGTCACCGCAGTAATCGCCATTGGGACGGTACCGCCCACTCCCCAGGTTTTTATCTGCTCGTGATAGGTGGCATCGTCTGCCAGCATTGATGCCCGCTCAGCTGGCGTTGCCTGACGGTATTTATCGCTGGTCAGCATCAGGCGATTTTCAGCCTCAGCTTTAGCATCCTGCACTTTATTCCTGCTCAAATCACTGCTGAACTGCCCGGCCAGTTCCGTGATGCCTTTTGCCTGATACTGAGGTTAAGCTACCCATGCAAGAGCAGGAGGTGTTACGGGCCCTGCGCCATCTCTGCCCGAAGCTCTCCATCCGTAAGCAGCGTGGGCTGATGGACGTGATTTAGGTGATGGCGGAGCCGAAGAAGCGCGGCGGTAGCTGACCGTTAAAGTAAAAATCCCGGCTCGACGGCCGGGATGGGTGAGGTTACTCAGGTTAGAGTGCGTTTTTTATGGGCTTTGCGTTCTTCACTAATTATTCACCCTGATCTTATTTACAGCATCTAATAACTCTTCAAGTTCTTTTCCATAATCATTTGGTCCAAAACTTTCAGTAATACCATTTAACATAAATTCATTGGATATCAAGCTGCACAACACCTCGACCTCGTTTGATGTAAGTATTCCTACAATTGCTTTTTCAGCGAGTGATTGTGTAGAAGCATCACTATCATTACATAAACTGACGATCAAATTCTGCTGGGAAGGATTTAGTAGATTATTCATTTTGCTGTCCCCGATGACGATTTGGCCCAACCTGTAACTACTTTTCCATCCTGATTTATAACAATAACTGCATCTTTTCCAGTATATCTAAACGTTGGACCATATTTTGACGGTACATATTCTATTTTCAGCGGACTCGACCAGGCATTATCTATTGCACTTTTACTTACCTCTTTACCTCCATCTCTCCCAGCTATTTGCTCTAATGCATGTTGAGAATAACTGGTTATTTTAGCTGGAGCTCTGGTTCCGGCAGCCTGTTCAGCAGCAAGTTGCATATTCAATCGAGCACCGCTAGCTACGTTTTCTGCACCATTCATAGCTTTAGTAGCTGCAGCTTTCACCGCCGTTTCTTCAGCAGCTGCCTTGTCTGCACCTACCGCACCACCTTTACCATTAACAATATCATCAATAACAGAGGCAGGTTTACTTGCACTATTCGCCCCCACTATTGGCGTTTTCTCTCCACTTTTCGCGGGTTGATCTAACGTCAAAGCGATAATTGTTGAAGCCAGCACTGCTTTGGTCAGGTTATCCTTATGAAGTTGTGTATTATTCGCTATTGGCTCAAACTGCGATATTGAGTAATTTGCCAACTTCCGGCATTGATCTACGCAATCAGAAGAAGCGGCGAGCTGCTTCAGTTTCGCAAGCTCTGATTTCTGGTCATTAACAGAAATACCTGTCGCCAGCGCCTTTGCCTGCTGTGCTGCGTCCAGCTTTTTCAGGTCAGACCGTAACTGTTCTTTCTCAGCATCTGTCTTCGCCTTCTCGTACTTTTCGGAGAAAGTGATGATGTCCCTATCACTCAGCGAGTTATTCTCAACCGCATTCTTACCCGCAACCTGCGCCGTGGCAATAGCCGCAACCGAATTCCCCTCAAGCCCGCCAAGGATCCCTGATGAAATCTGGCTCAGGGCACTGACGATATGCTTCTGTTCTTCCGTGAGATTTTGTGCCTCAACACCCGGATACAACGTGGCGACAATGCTTCTTGCGATAAGCTCTCCACCCGCCGATCCTACTGCGCCTGCCGTTGCGCTATTGCCCGCCATTTGGGCAAGTACCGCCCCTTCCACAGCATGCGCCATCGCGTTGGCAATCACGTTATCACCGGTGGCCGCTTTTATCTGCCGGGCGATATAAGGTGCCATTGCGCCACTGGTCGCCGCGCCAAGGTTGCCGGTAGTGATCCCGCTCAACTATCGTTACCTGTCGGAATTCATCGCTGGTCAGCTGCAGGACTGTCCAAACATCAGTCTGTAGGATGCGGCTTTGGGACAGGTCAACCGATGAAGATGATTAACCTGTCCAGGATGTTATACGTAAATTGCATAATTAATTGAAAAAAAACAGATTCACAAGCTGATTTTTTGTGGTGCTCAGGAAGGGTCTGAGGGTGGGGATTTGCTGGCTTTGTGTTCATCTATTTTTGCGAAAATCCAGGAACCTAAACTTGCCGCTGTGCCCGCGATGATGCTTGTAACTAAGATATTTAAGATGACCTCTCTGGTCAAAGTCACCTCATCCTCAAATATAAAATCAATAACGGCATTGGCTATGAAGAAAAAAATAAAGCACGCAACATTAAGGTAAATGACTGTCAAAAACAAAAGGGTCAAAGTTATCTTATTGTTTTTATTTATTGGCATTGTCATATTCCTTTTCATTGATTTTAGCTTTGGTTTTATTCCCAATAAATTCACCGCCAACAGAGCCATTAACTTCACTCACAAAACCAGAGTCCGGACCTAAAATAGGTTCCAACACGTGTGGAGAAAGTGCTCCCATAGTTGCACCAAATACCCATCCAGCCTCAGTACCAGTTAAAGCGCTTTTATCCAAATCGTCTATAAATATAGTCCAACCTGCAGAGATGCCGGCATTTTTCCAGACATTTTTTCCCGGAGCCAGTACGCCTGTTATACCTGCTGATGCACTTCCCCAGTAATCCCAACCTTTACTCTCATTGCCCGGCTGATTTAAGTCAAACCATTGGTAAGAACCATTAGCAATTTCCGCGATGATAGCACCGCCCACGGCTTTACCTATCGATACAGCAGATCCTAAGTAAGCTGCGCCCGCTATTAGCACGCCATCCTAATATCCGTTTAATATCACTTTGGGAATATTGGCACCTTCGGGTAGGTCACCAGTAGCCAGCTATCGCTGGTCAGCATCAGGTGCTGTAACGAAAAAAAGCCGTCACCTAAATAAAGGTAACGGCTTTCTGTTAATACAGTCGCTTACAGCCCGTAAGCCGTTAAATCCGGCCCGGCAGGTACAATGCCATTGGGGTTTAATGCCTTAATCGAGTAATAGCCCTGTTTAATATGATCGATATTGACCGTTTCACGCACACCGGGAATATCCAGCATTCGTTTGGTGTAAGCGTCCAGTCCGGCATATTCGTTGAGCTTGCGCTGATTGCATTTGAACAGGCCATGATAGGCCGCGTCAAAACGGATCAGCGTGACGAACAGGCGGATATCCGCTTCGGTAAGCTGGTTGCCGGTCAAAAATGCCCGGCCATCGCTCAACCGCTGTTCCAGCTTATCCAGCATGGCGAAGACGTCATCGCTGGCTTCCTGATAACTGATCTGCGTGGTGGCAAAACCGGCGCGATATACGCCGTTATTCAGGCGTGGGTAGATTTCCGCGTTTAATGCCTCAATCTCACTCTGCCAGTCCGCAGGATAGAGGTCGAAACTGTGACTCGCCAGCTCGCCAAAGCCGCTGTTAAACATGCGCACAATATCGGCTGACTCGTTATTGACGATGGTGCGGGTTTTCTTATCCCACAGCACCGGCACCGTTGCCCGACCGGTAAACGTGGCATCAGCCTGGGTGTAAAGCTGATGCACCCACTCGGCCTGATTCAGTTCGTCCTTATTTGCGCCAGGATAGTCACCAAAGTGCCAGCCTTCATCCAGCAACCATGGCTCGACTACCGACAGGCTGACCACTTTCTCCAGCCCTTTCAGCTTGCGGGCAATCAGCGTGCGGGATGCCCACGGACAAATCAGCGCCACATACAGGTGATAGCGATCCACTTCGGCCTTGAAGCCCGCTTCGCCGGTCGGTCCGGCGGCGCCGTCTGGGGTGACCCAGTGACGAAAGCTTGAGGTCTGACGGACGAAACCGCCCTTCTCATCGGTAGCCTGCACCGGGTGCCATTCGGCCGTCCATTTTCCATTAACCAGCATAAATCCTCCCTTATCCTTTCAGCGGTGTTGGCTTCAGGGCATAGGGTGCGCTACGGGTATCAGTCATGGTGGTGTCCTCTCAGTAGTTGATGAGAGGACTCTATCTTATTTCCGG
The DNA here is from genome assembly GCF_004551645.1 of Erwinia sp. QL-Z3. NCBI lineage: Bacteria > Pseudomonadati > Pseudomonadota > Gammaproteobacteria > Enterobacterales > Erwiniaceae > Erwinia > Erwinia sp. QL-Z3. The sequence goes on along the minus strand of NZ_CP037950.1, from coordinate 2,464,250 downwards.
AATGATGATTATCCAGCGGTTCTGCGGATGTTTTATTCCATTATGGAAACAATCACCAGCCCTGCTCCCAAACGGGCTCGCCGGCAAAGGCTTCAACCAGATAATCGATAAAGGTGCGGGATTTATGGGCCAGGTATTTGGCCGGGGGATAGAGGGCGAACAGCCCGAGCGGCACAATCTCGCTGGCGGCGAGCACCGGCACTACCTCTTTATTCTTCAGGGCTTCGCCAGCGACAAAAGAGGGCAAGCGGGCAATGCCCAGTCCGGCAATGGCGGCTTTTAAGCACACCTCGGCATTGGAGAACTTCAGGCGTCCGTTAACCGGCTGCCCCTGCAGCGCCAGCTTCTCGTCCTGAAACGGCCAGCGCCAGGGATCGCGGAAGTTGGTATCAATAATGCAGTCATGGCTGGCCAGGGCTTCCCAGTGCTCGGGCGTGCCACGCTCTGCCAGATAGCCCGGCGAGGCAACGGTGATAATGCGGATATCGCACAGCTTTCTCGCCATCAGGCTGCTGTCCGCCAGCTTGCCGATGCGCAACGCCAGATCAAAGCCTTCATCCACCACGTTCACCGCACGGTCGGCAAAGCTGACGTCCAGTTCGATACCGGGATAGCGCCGCGCGAAGTCGATCAGATGCGGAGTCAGCTGGGTGGTGCCGAAGGTCACGGGCGCAGAGATACGCACTTTTCCGGCCGGGGCATCCGATGAATTGCGCACCGAGTCATTCAGCGCATCGTAATCCGCCAGCAGCACCCGGATTTTTTCATAATAGGCGCGACCCACGTCGGTGGCGGCCAGCGCCCGGGTACTGCGGCGAAACAGCTGCACGCCGAGATGCTGCTCAAGGCGGGAGATAAGTTTAGATGCCTGGCCGTGGCTGGTGCCCAGACGCTGAGCGGCGGCGGTAAAGCTGCCGGTTTCCATTACCGCGATAAACATCCGGTCGCAATCCAGTCTCTCCATCTCTCGTCTCCTGACGCAAAAATCAGCCCCTAAAATAGCGGCTTAGCCGACTATTCCCAACATTTACCTGAACAGCCACGCGCGTTGCGGCGGCAGGGGGGAATTCCCTCTTTTTGCTAGCAAAAGTAATCCCGAATTTGGCCTAAAGTTTCTGCCGTTATTACCGATGTATTGAGTACTTAACCTAAACACCTGCCAACATCATGACCTATTTTAAACCTGTCGAACTTATTTTATTATCCGTAACAATAGCTTACTGCTTTACCATGTCGTCATGGTTCTGGTAGTTGTGGATCAGGGCACGCCGACGTAACGCAGCAGCGCGGTAACCACCGCCGCCGCCAGAATCACGCCGATTAACGGCACTTTTCGCCAGGCCAGAATCACTGCCACCGCCACGCCCGCCACGCGCGCGGTTCCGGCAAAATGCACGCCTTCATAAAACGTATTCCCTAATGCCACGGCCAGCAACAGCGTGGTGGCGGCATCGGACAGTAATGCCCGCGTGCGCTCGGACAGCGCCATACGATTGCCCAGCTTCACCCCGGCAAAACGCATCAGGTAAGTGCCGACAGACAGTAAGGCGATCCCGGCAATAATTAATTCATTCGACGGCATTATTTTTTCCTCGTCAGTAAGCCCAGCATCGAGATCAGCACCGGCATCCCCACGGCGACAAACGGCGTCACCGCTAATGACAGTAGCGCCCCGGACGACGCCCTGATCAGCGTGGTTTTCGATTTCAGTGACGGGATCACCAGCGCCAGCAGGATCGCCGGAAAGACCGCATCCAGGCCGATCGCATTGATATCCGGCAACAGTTTACCCACCACGCTTCCCGCCATCGCGCCAACCGGCCAGACGATCGCCACGCCCAGCCCACAGAGCCAGTACGCGTCTTTACGCTGTTTCGGGGTGGATTGCGACAGACCAAACACCACGCTTTCGTCATTCATAATGTGGCATCCCAACAGGCCCTTAAGACGGGTGCCGGCCAGATCCCGCACCGCGATGCCGAAAGGAAAGTGCCGGGCGTTAACCAGTAATCCCGCCACCGCCGCAGCCAGCGGATTGCCGCCGCTGGCGATGATGGCAACAAACATAAATTCCGATGCTCCCGCCAGCACAAACAACGTGGAGAACAGCGGTACCCATAACGGAAAACCGTAGGCCGTGGCCAGCGAACCGTAGGAAGCGCCCACCACGCCGACGGCAAGGCACACCAGATAAATGGCTTTTTTAGTCTGAGAGTTCAGGCTGGAAAATGCGTGCATAAGCATAAAGTTTTACCATATCGAACGAAATCGCCATTATAATGAACGCAACAAACAGCGAGATCAAGCGAACGATTCGTTCGATTAAATGAACAAAGAGGTACACCATGACCCAGCCTATCAGCGTCATTGCCGCAAGCCTCGCACGGGAACGCACGCGTGCCGGGTTGTCGCTGGCCGAGGTCGCCCGTCGGGCGGGGATCGCCAAATCCACGTTATCGCAACTGGAATCCGCTAACGGCAACCCGAGCATTGAAACGCTGTGGGCCTTATGCGGCGCGTTGAATATCCCGTTTGCCAAATTACTTGAGCCGGTAAGCGCCAGCACTCAGGTGATCCGCCGGGGTGAAGGCAGCAAGGTGGTGGCTGAAAAGGCCGATTATCAGGCCATTTTGCTGGCAACCTGCCCGCCGGGCGCGCGTCGGGATATCTACCTGCTGATGGCGCAACCGGGATCGGAGCGTCAGTCTCACCCCCATCCGTCGGGATCGGTGGAGCACATTATTGTCACCCAGGGCCGCGCGCTGTTGGGGCTCAAGGCCGCGCCAGAAGAGTTAGGCGTCGGGGATTACATCTGTTACCCCGGCGACCAGGAACATATTTTTGTCGCACTGGAACCCGATACGCTGGCGATCCTGGTGGCCGAACAGAGCTAACCCCCCTTCCAGTAACTGCCCTGCTCACCCGCAGGGCAGCCCGCAGGCTTCTTATTACCGACCCCACCCGGCGAAAGCGCAAAGCGGTCCGGCGAGTTTTGTGATCCAGATCGGACTGCGCTGACGGCAGCAGATTTCTTTATGTTGACGACAGTCAGCTACCGCTTCGGCTGATTGTTCTCCGCTAAGTTAGCAGCACACTTACAGAGACTGCATTGAGGCTGAAATGGATAAGATCTGGTTTGGTACGGCGTATTACCGCGAATATATGCCAGAGGAGCGGCTGGAAAAAGATATCGCCATGATGAAAGCCGCCGGTATCAACTATGTCCGCATTGCCGAAAGTACCTGGAGCACCTTTGAACCTCAGGAAGGCGAATTTGATTTCACTTCGGTGATCACCGTGCTCGACCAGATGCAGGCCAACGATATTAGCGTGATTATCGGTACGCCGACCTACGCTATTCCTGGCTGGCTGGCAAAGAAATATCCTGAGGTGATGGCCGTGACGCCGCAGGGGCTGAATAAATATGGTCCCCGGCAGAAGATGGATATTACCAGTCCAGTCTATCGCTATTATTCCGAGCGTATTATCCGCAAGCTGTTAACGGCCACCGCGTCCCATCCCGCCGTGATTGGTTTCCAGGTCGACAACGAAACCAAATATTATGAAACCAGTGGCCCGGCGGTGCAGATCGCCTTTGTTAAATATCTGCGGAAAAAATTCAACGACGATCTGCAGGCGTTAAATCAGGCGTTTGGTCTGGATTACTGGAGTAATCGCGTGGAGGCCTGGGAAGATTTCCCGTCGGTCCAGGGCACCATTAATGCCAGCCTCGGCGCTGAGTTTCAGGCCTTTCAACGCCAGCTGGTGATCGATTTTCTGCGCTGGCAGGTCGATCTGGTCGGCGAATATAAATCGGCCGATCACTTCGTCACCCATAACTTCGATTTTGACTGGCGAAACTGGTCGTTTGGTTTGCGAAGCGAGGTCGATCACTTCGCGGCGTCTGAGGTCGTCGATATTACCGGCGTGGACGTTTATCATCCCGGCCAGTCGCGGCTGACCGGCGCCGAAATTGCCTTCACCGGGGATATTGCCCGCACCACCAAGGATAAGAATTACTTTGTGCTGGAAACCCAGGCTCAGGCCTTTAAGGACTGGACGCCTTACCCTGGCCAGCTGCGTCTGCAGGCGTTTAGCCATATCGCCAACGGTGCCAGCCTGGTGGGCTACTGGCACTGGCATTCGATTCATAATTCGTGGGAAACCTACTGGAAAGGCCTGCTCAGCCACGACCTGCTGCCTAATCCGGTGTATGACGAGGCCTGCGACATTGGCAAAACGCTGCAGCGCTTAACGCCCGAACTGAGCGGCTTAAGCAAAAGTAACCGCGTGGCGATGCTGGTCAGTAACCGTGGGCTGACCGCCATTGACTGGCATCCGTGGCGCGGACATCAGTTCGGCGGCGACAAAAATCACCAGTACAACGATCTGTTCCGCAGTTGGTACGATGCCCTGTACCGACAAAATATCGAGATGGATATTCTTGATGCCGACGATCCGCGTATCGAACGCTATGACGTGCTGATCGTCCCCTTGCTCTACGCGGCATCCGATGCGCTGTTGCAGCGACTCAATGCCTTCGTCGGGCAAGGCGGCCATATCATTTACTCCTTTAAATCCGGCTTTGCCAATCAGGATCTGAAGGTGCGCACGGCTATCCAGCCGGGCATTATCAGCGAAGCCTGCGGCGTGACCTATCAGCTGTTCGTTGAGCCAGATGAGGTGCAGCTGTCCACTGAGACCTTTGCGCTGACGGAGGAAACAGGTCAGGTGACCGACTGGATGGAGCTGCTGGAACCGGTATCGTCACAGACCGAAATTTTGGCCCGCTATCAGCATCCGCAGTGGGGAAAATATGCCGCCATCACCCGCAATCAGTTTGGCAAAGGGACGGCGACCTATATTGGCTGCAACCTGTCATCCGCCGGAATGGAGCAGGTTTTCTCGACCCTGTTCAGCACGCCGGCATTGAGCGCGTTACGGTCGGAGGTGAGTTTCCCGCTAATAATTCGACGGGCGCAAAGTAAAGCGCAAAAGGACCTGTGCTTTATCTTTAACTACTCTCAGACGCCGCAGCAGCTGCGAAACCCGTTGGGGCAAGCCACTTCGCTGATTGATAACCGGCAGGTTGAACCGGGCGAAACGCTGGAAATAGCCGGTTGGGATTTTGTCATTTTATCTGGCGGAGAAGCGGTATGAAGAGTGATGGCGTGGCAACCCAGCCGATTGGGCTGAAAGAGCGTCTTTCTTTTGGCCTCGGCGATTACGGCACTAACCTCACCTACACCACGATGGTGACCTTTCTCGCCTATTACTATACCGACGTGGTGGGCGTGTCAGCATTACTGGTGGGCTCGTTAATGTTCCTTGCCAGGGTGCTCGATGGCCTGCTGTGCATCTGGGTGGGTGTGCGTATCGATATGACGCAAACCCGGATGGGGAAAGCCCGGCCGTGGGTTCTCTGGACCGCCATCCCGTTCGGACTTTCCACCTTTCTGCTGGCCTGCGTACCGGACAGCAGCTATGCGGTTAAAGTCACCTGGGTGTGCGTAACCTATTTGCTGGCTAACATTCTTTTTACCGCCAATAACATCGCTTATGGCTCGTTGCTGGCGTTGATTACCCGCGATACCGTAGAACGCGGCGTGTTAAGCGTATTCCGCAAAGGCCTGTCGACCTGCGGATCGCTGACGGTCGGCGTCATTACGCTGCCGTTGGTGGCGTGGTTTGGTAACAGCAGCGGTGCGTGGATGACCATCTTCGCCATTTATGGCTTTTTCACCGCGCTGTTTCTTACCCTTACCGCACTGGGCACCCGTGAACGTATTAAGCCGGTACGGCAAGACAACCGCGAAAATATTGAGCTTAAGAAAGTGCTGCCGGCAATACGGGCGAATAAATACTGGCTGATGATCTTTATGTATTTAATGATCACCTTTACCAGCCTGACCGCGCTCAGCACCGTCAGTGTTTATTACACCAAATACATTCTGAAAGACCTGTCGATGATGTCGTGGGTCAGCGTGGCGCAATATTTACCGGGATTACTGACGCTGACGGTGATCCCTTTTTTAATTAAACGACTGGGCAAACGTAAGCTGGCGCTGAGCGGATTACTGGTCTGCTGTATTGGCTATCTTCTGCCGCTGTTTGATCGTCAGGATGCCTTCTTTGTGATAGCGGCGACGGTGGTCAGAAGCATTGGCTTCTGCGGCATTGGTGCCACAATGTTTGCCTTCCTTGCCGACACCATCGATTACGGCGAGTGGGTGTCCGGCTTGCGGATTGAAGGGATTTTATTTAGCGCGGGCACGCTGGGTCAGACGGTTGGCATGGGGTTGGGAACGGCAAGCGTCGGGTGGTTGCTAAGCCTGGCCGGATTCACCAGCGGAGGCGGCATGCAACCCGCCAGCGCCATTCAGATGATCCAGTTCCTGTTTATATTCTTCCCGGTGATCCTCGCGGTGGCCAATATCGTCCTGCTCTATTTCTACAAGCTGGATGCTATTTATCCTCAGGTTGCCGCAGACCTGGCAGAAGGAAAGTTTGCGCAGCCGGTTGATTCCGGGTTATCCGCCACCTCACTGCAAAATTAGTCTGTGCTGAGCGCAGGTATTCTGAATGTTGAGAAGATGTGAGCCGCATCGCGGCAGGGTTAATTCTCTGCGCTATGCTGCTCAACTCTTTATTCTGTCGGCAGGAAGCGCAGCGATGGCGCATAGTGAAGATACCGAGATGCTGAATTTTTCACCTCTCTACAGGCGCTTTACCTTCACCGCATGGATGGTGGCAGGATTCACCCCAATATCCCGCGGAAGTAAGCTCGACTTTTATATTAACCGGGCTGCCGGCATGAAGGGCCACGTGTTAAATATCACCCTAAAAGGTGAAGGGAAAATTCATACGTCTCAGGGCACCTTTATCTGCAAGCCGGGCGAAGTGCTGCATTTTCCGGCTGGCGTACCGCATCATTATGGTCGCAGTGAACACAGCGAGTGCTGGGACCATTTGTGGATCTATTTTATTCCGCGAACCTACTGGATTGACTGGCTGCAGTGGGACAATGTTCGCGATGGCATCGGCCGTCTGACCTTTGCCGCCGCAGAAGACACCAGTCAGATGCAGGCGCGATTTATGGAAGTGATCCAGCTGAGCGTCAGTCAGGAACCGTTATCCGAAGCGCTGGCAATGAATGCCGTTGAACGGGTGATTCTGGAGTGCTTCCGCGCGCAGCCCAATTTGCACCGCCACAAATGCGATCCCCGCATCGAGGCCCTCTGCCAGTATCTGAACGAACATATGGCTGAAGAAACCACCATCGAACAACTGTCCCGTCGTGCCTGCCTTTCCCCGTCACGCCTTGCCCACTTATTTAAAGAAGAGACCGGCCAAACTGTATTTGCCTGGCGTGAGAAACAGCGTATTGCCCGAGCCTGCCTGTTGCTAAGCAAAACCAGTTTTGCCATCACCCATATTGCGTTAACGGTCGGCTACACCGATCCGCTTTATTTCTCCCGCCTGTTTCGAAATCATATGGGAATCAGCCCAAGAGAATTCCGTAAGAAATAAGGTCGTTGCCGGGAAACTGCCGAACATGACTTGCGACTGCGCGGCCTGTCACGCTGGCCGAAAACGGCGGGAGAGGATCATCAGCAACACAATTCCGCCGCTCATCAACATCCATGCCGTATTCAGTGACGCCGTGCTGTCCAGCACCATGCCGGCAATTAATGGCATGGTTGCGGCGATGATATAGCCTCCGCCCTGAACAAAAGAGAGGAGTTTACCTGCTTCTTCCGGCGTTTTGGCGTGGTCAAAGGTCACGATCAGCGAAAGCGGAAACAGTGCGCCAATTCCCAGCCCCAGCAGCAACGTCGACAGGATCGCGGCCTTTCCTCCGAAGAACACCAGACAGAGCAGCCCGGCCAAAATCATCAGCAACACCAGCAGTAAAGGCGCGCGTCTGTCGGTGAAACGGTGGATCACCGCCGAAACGATAAAGCCGGAAACCACTTCGGTTAAGGTCAGCGCGGCGAGCAGAAAGCCGCTGTTACGTGCGCTCCAGCCGTGCTCAATATAAAACGGCGGCAGCCAGACCAGCACCAGCGTGTAAGCGCCGGTCCCGATGCCAAAAAAAGCCAGCAGCAGCCAGGCGCGCGAGGTCGAATACGTTGACTGAACCGGTTGAGTCGCCGCCTGCGGCTGATTCTCTTCGGCGGCGAACCAGATGATAAAGGCCAGCGCTGCTGGCAACGCCGCCAGGCCGAGGGCATAATTCAGCCCCAACGAGACCGACAGCGGCTCTGCTGTTGCCGCCGCCAGCGCTGCGCCGCCCATAATCCCGGTTGAAAACAGCGCCATCAGCGTACCGGTATGCCGGGCGTAGCGCCGCTTGATCAGGGCAGGCATCGCCGCCTGCACCAGGCCAATGCCCATTCCGCCCGCCAGCGCAGTTGCCATTAACATCCCGCCGGACGTATAAAACCCTCTGAACACGCAGGCAAATGTAATAATGCCCAGGCCAGTGGCGATGCCCCGCGCGTAACCGATTCGGCGCAACACCGTGCCGCTGGCCAGCGCGATGACGCCCATCATCAGCACCGGCAGGGTCGTTAACAGGCTGATAGTGGTGCCCGTCAGCTGCTCCTGGCGTTGTAACAGGGGCAAAAGCGGCCCGACAGCGGCCATCAGTGGCCGCAGATTAAGGCCGACCAACAGAACAAGCAGGGCAAACAGCGTAATGGCTGAGAATGCAGATTTCATAACCGACTCCTTCGGATAAGGTGTTGCTCAGCAGAGGTGTGCTGGCAGTGTGAATTGATTTATCTTAACGTTAAGATAAATTTCGCCTTACCGATAGTCGGTGCGCACTAATGAACATGTTAACCACAAAGAATTAAGGGAAATGATGCCAGATCATGTTGATTTCGTTATCGCTCAATGGGCTGACGCCATGCCGGATCTGGATGCGTCGTCGATGGCGGTGTTCGGCAGAATGTTGAGGATTATGAAGCAGCTGGGTAAAGCCCGGGCCAGCGCACTGGCGCCGTTTGGCTTTCGTGAAGGTGAGTTTGATGTGCTGGCCACGCTGCGCCGTGCCGGAGAACCCTTCCGCCTGACGCCCACCCAGCTTTTCACTTCGCTGCTGGTGACGTCCGGGGCGATGACCAACCGGTTAAGTCGGCTGGAAGCCAGTGGGCTGATTGCGCGGATCCCGGACCCGGCGGACAAGCGCAGCATGATGGTGGGCTTAACGCCAAAGGGATTTACGCTGATTGAGCAGGCGCTGGTAGTGCATACGCAAACCCAGGACAGGATGCTGAAAGGGCTCAGTCAGCCACAGCAGATCGCGTTGCAGGATCTGCTGCGCCAGATGCTGGCGGAAGAAGAGAGTGCGTCAAGGATTTAACGAGGCGCCGATCGATGAGATCGATCGGCCGCGACGCTATTTTCTGCCATCCATCACCATGCGCAGGGCCAGTCCGGTCAGCACCATGCCCATCAGCCAGCGCTGGATTTTTTGCCAGGTTGGGCGCTGAGCAAGGAAGTTAGCGATAGTGCCTGCGGCGAAAATAATCAGGCCATTGACCAGCATACTGGTGACGATCTGCGTAATGCCTAAGGTCAGAGACTGGGCCAGCACGTGCCCCTGTTCAGGCCGGATAAACTGCGGCAGCAGAGTCAGATAAATCACCGCGGTTTTCGGGTTAAGCAGGTTGGTCAGCAGCCCCATGGTGAACAGCTTACGCGAGCTGTCGGGCGGCAAATCGCGGACCTGGAACGGCGATTTGCCGCCGAAGACAGCCTGCCATGCCATGTACAGCAGATACGCTGCACCGGCGATGCGCAGCGCATCGTAGGCCAGCGGCACGGCCATAATCAGCGCGGTAATCCCCAGCGCGGCACAGACCATATAAAACATAAAACCCAGCGCCACGCCGGTCAGCGATATATATCCCGCTTTTCGTCCCTGACAGAGCGAACGGGAAATCAGGTAAATCATATTTGGACCGGGCGTCAGCACCAGACCGAGCGCGATGGCAGCGAAGGGAAGAATTTGCGACAGGGTAACCATGCAGAATGTCCTTACGATGTTGAGCAGCAACAGGCGACAACTTCTCCCTGGATACGACCAGAGCCCCTTCCCTGTGGCTCTGCTTGCCCGATAAATTCAGGCTTCAACGTCGGACTTTTGCTTACGCACGCACCGTGTCATTGCCGAAGGCCACCCACTTATAGGTGGTCAGCGCTTCAAGGCCCATCGGGCCACGGGCATGCAGCTTCTGCGTGCTGACGGCGACTTCAGCGCCCAGACCAAACTGGCCGCCATCGGTGAAGCGCGTGCTGGCATTGACGTACACCGCCGAGGAATCGACTTCATTCACAAAGCGATCGGCATTGTGAATGCTGCGGGTCAGGATCGCATCGGAATGCTGAGTGCCATACTCACGGATATGGGCGATGGCCTGGTCAAGATCGTCCACCAGCTTAACGTTCAGATCCAACGCTAACCACTCGTCACGGTACTGCTCTTCAGTGACCGCACTGACTTCAGCCGGGCCTTGTTGCAGCAGCGGCAGCGAACGCGGATCGGCATGCAGCGTGATGCCCTCTTCCGCCATGCTGCGGCTCAGTTCCGGCAGGAAGCTGTCGGCGATAGCCGCATGCACCAGCAGCGTTTCCACCGAGTTACAGGCGCTTGGACGCTGTTTCTTGGCGTTGATAATCACCTTCATGGCCGCTTCCAGCTCGCTCTGCTGGTCGACAAAGATATGGCAAACGCCAATGCCGCCGGTGATCACCGGAATGGTCGACTGTTCGCGGCACAGCTTGTGCAGACCGGCGCCGCCGCGAGGGATCAGCATGTCGACATAGCGATCCAGTTTCAGCAGCTGATTGACCAGCTCACGATCCGGGCTTTCAATCGCCTGCACCGCACCCGCAGGCAGGCCGTGTTCTTTTAACGCCCCCTGGATAACCCGCACGGTTGCGCCGTTGGTGCGGTAGGTTTCCTTGCCGCCGCGCAGGATCACCGCGTTGCCGGTTTTCAGGCACAGGCTGGCGACGTCTACCGTGACGTTCGGGCGGGCTTCATAAATCACCCCCACCACACCCAGCGGCACACGGCGGCGTTCGATGCGCAGACCGTTGTCCAGCACGCCACCGTCGATCACCACGCCCACAGGATCCGCCAGACGGCAGACCTGACGCACATCATCGGCAATGCCTTTCAGCCTCGCCGGATTGAGCATCAGGCGATCCATCAGCGCGGCACTCATGCCGTTCTGCCGCGCATCGGCCAGATCCAGTTCGTTAGCCGCGAGGATCTCCGCGCTTTGCGCTTCAAGGCGGTCGGCAATGGTCATCAAGACCTTATTTTTCTGCACGGTGGACAGCACCGACAGCTGGTAAGACGCGGCTTTCGCGGCTTTGCCCATTTCTTCAAGCATGTCCTGCTCCTTAACTGACGATCATATCGTCGCGGTGAACGGCTACCGGACCATATTCATAACCGAGAATGTCGCTGATCTGCTGGGAATGGTGCCCGGCAATCATCCGCATCGCATCGCTGTTGTAGCGGCAGACGCCGTGCGCCACATCGCGCCCTTGCAGGCTGCGAATGCGGATCACTTCGCCACGCGAGAAGTTGCCGCTCACCTCGCGAATGCCTTTCGGCAACAGCGAGCTGCCGCGTTCCAGAATGGCGGAAAGCGCACCGTCATCAACGGTAATTTCACCCGCAGGCGGCGCACCGAAGATCCAGCGTTTACGGTTTTCCAGCGGGGTTTCCAGCGCATGGAAACGCGTGCCGACCGGCTTGCTGTCGATGACGTCACCAATCACGCCGGCGCGATTGCCGGCAGCAATAATGGTGTCGATGCCCGCGCGGCAGGCCACGTCGGCCGCCTGCAGCTTGGTCGCCATGCCGCCGGTGCCCAGTCCGGAAACGCTGTCGCCGGCTAATGCCCGCAGCGCATCGTCGATCAGATGCACATCACCAATCAGTTCCGCTTCGGGATTATTGCGCGGATCGGCGGTGAACAAACCCGGCTGATCGGTCAGCAGCAGCAGCTTATCTGCGCCAGCCAGGATCGCCGCCAGCGCCGACAGATTATCGTTATCGCCGACTTTGATTTCAGCGGTGGCCACCGCGTCGTTTTCATTAATCACCGGCACGATATGGTTATCCAGCAACGCGCGCAGGGTGTCACGGGCGTTCAGGAAACGTTCACGATCTTCCAGATCCGCGCGGGTTAATAACATCTGGCCGATATGGATACCGTAAATCGAGAACAGCTGCTCCCACAGTTGAATTAACCGGCTCTGCCCCACCGCAGCGAGCAGCTGCTTTGAGGCGATGGTCGGCGGCAGTTCCGGGTAGCCAAGGTGCTCACGTCCGGCCGCCATGGCGCCCGAGGTGACAATCACAATCCGATGGCCTGCCGCATGTTGCTGCGCGCACTGGCGCACCAATTCGACGATATGTGCCCGGTTCAGCCGACGCGATCCGCCGGTTAATACGCTGGTCCCCAGTTTCACTACCAGGGTCTGGCTGCTGCTCATTATTTCCTGCCGTTACGTAAAAAAAAGCGTGAACTGACTTTTTAACAGGTGTGGTGCTGGAAGCCAACAGGCGGCGGGAGAAAAGGCGGAATTTAGCGTGACAATCAGCTAGTTCAAAAGTTCGCAAATAACAAGAAATGAGTCGAAATGTAATAAAACTTTAATCTCCTCAAGGTAAAACGTTCCTGCCTTCAGAGAAGTCTTAAGGCCACTTGAAAACTTACTCATTCGGGATTGATAGCAAAATGAAGAAAAGCGCACTGGCAATCTTAACCGCCGCACTGGCTCTGTCCACCGCTGCACAAGCCGCAGAAATCTATAATAAAGACGGCAACAAGCTGGATCTGTACGGTAAAATTAAAGGCCTGCACTATTTCAGCGACAACGACGGCAGCAACGGCGATAAGTCCTACATGCGTATGGGCTTCAAAGGTCAGACCCAAATCAACGATCTGATGAGCGGTTACGGCCAGTGGGAATATCAGTTCAACACCAACAACTCTGAAGGCAGCGATGCCAATACCGGTAACAAAACCCGTCTGGGCTTTGCCGGTCTGAAATTTGGCGACTACGGCTCAATCGATTATGGCCGTAACTACGGCGTGCTGTATGACGTGGAAGCCTGGACGGATATGTTCCCGGAATTCGGCGGTGACGGTACGGCGCGTGGTGATAACTATATGACCCAGCGTACCACCGGCGTGGCGACCTACCGCAACTCAAACTTCTTCGGTCTGGTTGATGGCCTGAAGTTCGCCTTACAGTATCAGGGCAAGAACGATGCGGGTTCTTCTAACTCGCGTACTGACGTCAGCAAGCAGAATGGCGACGGCTACGGTCTGTCGGCGGTATATGCGCTGGGCGACAGCGGCGTGAGCCTGAGCGGTGCTTATACCTCTTCAGACCGCACCAACGCACAGCAAGCGCGTGTCTGGGGCCAGGGCGACAAAGCCGATTCCTGGGGCACCGGTCTGAAATATGATGCGAACAGCGTTTACCTGGCCGCCATCTACACCGAAACCCGCAACATGACGCCAATCAGCGGCACGGCCGTGATCAACGGTGCCACCACCGCGGTCGCGGGTGCAGCCAACAAAGCACAGAACATTGAATTGGTGGCACAGTACCAGTTCGATAACGGCCTGCGTCCATCCGTGGGCTACGTGCAGACCAAAGGCAAAGACATCGAAGGACTGGGTGATGTTGACCTGGTGAAATACATCGACGTGGGCGCGACGTACTACTTTAACAAGAACATGAACACCTACGTTGATTACAAAATCAACCAGCTGGACGACGACAACAAACTTGGTCTGAACAACGACGACGTGGTTGCTGTTGGCCTGACGTACCAGTTCTAATCCGTTTTTTTATTCCCCGTAACACGCCACTGCTACGGTTGTTCCACCCTCGTTATGTGTCTAAAACAAAGGCTGGCAATTGCCAGCCTTTTTTAATGCTCAGGTTATGACTTCCGCCGGGATCAGGCGGTCAGTTTGACCGGCGCATCCGCAAAGTCTGCAGCGGGTTTCAGCCCCAGCTCCATCTCTTCCAGCAGCGCTTTCAGCCGCACGTGGAAATTGCGTAAGGTCTCTTCCAGCCGTTCGTTATTCTCTTTCCCTTTCACGGTCGACGGCTTCCAGTTGCCTTCTTTATCGAACAGACCGAAGTGGTACTCGTAGGTGAAGTGATCGCTTTGCGCTTCCAGCTCCATCCACCAGCCCCAGAACTCACGCAGCTCAGGTGAGGGTTTCACATTGACGCAGACCGCCAGGCAGTCAAAGAAAAAACGGTCGTCTTCACATTTCGCTTCGCGAATATAAGGCCCCAGCGATCCAAAGCGCTTCATTAAGCGGCTTTTGGGATGCCCACTCGGTAACGTCATCAGTAAACCTCCATCGTTGAGCCTGTTAATTAATCCTCTATGGCGCTTAAACGCGGCAACACAGCGGTTTAAGGCTTAAAGGTTATAGCAAAGGATTGAATTTTAGCAACTCATCGCGTCAGCCGTTTCGCTAACCAGTCGACAATATCACGTAATGCTTTATCAAAGTTGAGCATTGCAGGCGAGAGCGGGATCGGCATCAACTTCCCGTCAGCGGACGAGTTGACGATAAGCCGGGATTCCTCTTCCGGGCTGAACGGGTCGTTTGGCCAGTAGCCGGACAGCATCGGCGTAGGGCATCGACGTCCCAGCAAGCCCTGCATCTTCAGCGAATAACGATTAAGCTCAACGCGCAGCGCAGAGTCAGACGCGGTGGCCATGCCCAACCGGCTGGCCAGCACGTCCATATACATCTCGGGAACGCTGTCCTGCTTCGCCTGATCGCACAGCAGGCTGTGCACCACCGGCCCCAGGCAGGCCACGGCCCGCAGGCGCGGCGCTTCCAGATAGGCCAGCCTGACGGCGACGTTCGCACCAAAGCGGTAGCCAAACGCGCCGACGCGCTGATGATCGACCCAGGGCACGTTCTCCAGCTGACGCAGAACATGCTGATGCAGGAAGCTGGCATCCTGCGTCAGCTTCCATTTGGCCGAGAAGCCTACCGACGGCATATCGATGGTCAGCATGGCGATGCCGCGCGGCGCCAGGTAGTCGTGGAACAGGCGATAATGGTCGGTTTGCAGCGAGTCGAGGCTGCCGCACAGCAGCACGGTAGGATAAGGCGCGCTGACGCCGGGCGGCATATGCAGGAAGCCAAAGATCGGGCTGCCGCCGGGAATGGCAAATTCCAGCTCCTTCAGTTCACCGGACAGGCGCGGCGTGGCTTCTTCATACGCGCGGTTCGCCAGTACCTGCGCCTGCTCGGCCAGCTCATCGCCTTTCAGATGCGGATAACCGGCAATGCCATACAGATTGGCGGCATGCAGCCAGCACTGGCCGGCCTTCGCATCGGTTTCAGCCTCACCGGCTTTCTTCTGCCACAGCGCCGCCTGTTTCGACCACTCATAAATCCAGTTACCGCCCCGATAACCGACCACGGTATCCAGCAGCTGGTCGTCGGTGTGCTCAACGCGACTGACGGCGATGCGGGCCAGCACTTCACTGATTTCCTGCGGGGTGATGCCGCGCCACGTCCACAGCAGGCGGTTGATCATCCGATACCAACCGGCATTACTATCCCCTTCCAACGCGGAGTGGATGGGCAGCGGTTTATGGTGATGGAGACGGCGAACTAACGATGACGTTTCAGGATGCTTGAAGCGAGGTTTGAACAGCTCTTCGCTCAGATTTTTAGGTGACATGACGTAACGATCCTCCAGCACGGGGCATGGGATGAGTCTATCCCAGCCTCAGCCCTGACGCTCGTAAAAACGACAACGCCCGGCATAACCGGGCGTTGCTTTGACGTGCGTCAATCAGCCTTTAACAATTGGCGGCAGATAGACCACGCCCATGTCCCACGGCTGCTCAATCCAGGTGTTCTGCGGGATATCGACCACATAGTCGTCCACCAGCGGGCGACCGGCTGGCTTAGCGAAAATGGTGACGAAGTGCGCTTTTGGATACATATCACGGATGGCCTGAGCGGTGCCGCCAGTATCTACCAGATCGTCAATGACGATAAAGCCTTCACCATCGCCTTCTGCACGCTTCAGCACGGTCATTTCGCGCTGGTTGTCGTGATCGTAGCTGGAGATGCACACGGTATCGACGTAGCGGATGCACAGCTCACGAGCCAGCAAAGAGGCGGGAACCAGACCACCGCGGCTGACCGCGATAATGCCTTTCCACTGTTCAACAGGAAGCAGGCGCTGGGCCAGTTTACGGGCATGAATTTGCAGCATGTCCCAGGTGACGACGTATTTTTCACTCATAAAGGAATCCCGACCAATGGTGTTGGCTTAAAAATGTACAATGGGAGAGGTTGCGCGGAATTATAGTGATCTGAGCCGCTAAAAACCAGCGCCGTGACCCTTTTTTCCTTCCGCGAAGTAAGCACGGCTGCGGAAACGATGATATTCTTTGCCCATCGCGTCAGAGCATCTGACGGGAGTCATCCACTCGCTAAACATCCTCGCCATCCGCAGCCCAGCTGGCCGATGGTGATGACACAGGAGATTTGTCGTGTCTGAATTATCTCAACTTTCCCCCCAGCCGTTGTGGGATATTTTTGCCAAAATCTGCTCGATTCCGCACCCGTCTTATCACGAAGAAGCACTGGCAGAACACATTCTGTCGTGGGCGAAAGAGCAAGGTTTAACGACCGACCGCGATGCAGTGGGTAACATTCTGATCCGCAAGCCTGCCACTGCCGGTCTGGAAAATCTGAAGCCGGTGGCCCTGCAGGCGCACCTCGATATGGTGCCGCAGAAAAATAACGACACCGTGCATGACTTCACGAAAGATCCGATTCAGCCATGGATTGACGGCGAATGGGTAAAAGCGCGCGGCACCACGCTGGGCGCCGATAACGGCATTGGCATGGCGTCCGCGCTGGCGGTGCTGGCCGACCCGAGCGTTGAGCACGGTCCGCTGGAAGTGCTGCTGACCATGACCGAAGAGACCGGCATGGTCGGCGCCTTTGGTCTTCAGCCGAACTGGCTGCAGGCCGATATCCTGATCAACACCGACTCCGAAGAAGAAGGTGAGATCTATATGGGTTGCGCCGGTGGCATTGATTTCACCTCGACGCTCGCCATCAGCCGTGAAGCCGTTCCGGCTGGCTACGAGCCGCTGAAGCTGACCCTGAAAGGCCTGAAAGGCGGCCACTCTGGCTGTGATATTCACGTCGGTCTGGGTAACGCCAACAAGCTGCTGTCCCGCTTCCTGTTCGCGCACGCTAAGGCGCTGGATCTGCGTCTGGTGGACTTCACCGGCGGCACGCTGCGCAACGCCATCCCGCGTGAAGCGGTGGCCACGCTGGCGGTACCGGCAGACAACGTCGACGCGCTGAAAAGCCTGGCGCTGAGCTATCTGGAAACGCTTAAGTCCGAGCTGAGCCTGAAAGAGAAGAACATCAACATCGTGGTTGAGAACGTGGCGGCTGGCGACCAGGCGCTGACGGCGGCAAGCCGCGATACCTTTATTGCCCTGATGAACAGCACGCCAAACGGCGTGATCCGTAATTCAGACGTGATGAAAGGCGTGGTCGAAACCTCGCTGAACCTTGGCGTGGTGTCGTTGAAAGAGGATGAAGCGAAGATCAACTGCCTGATCCGTTCGCTGATCGACAGCGGTAAAGACTACGTGGTGGAAATGCTGACCGCGTTGGGCGAGCTGGCGGGCGCGAAAACCGTGGCCAAAGGCAATTACCCTGGCTGGCAGCCGGACGCGTCCTCGCCGGTAATGGCGCTGGTTGGTGAGACCTATAAAAAGCTGTTTGGCAAAACGCCGAACATCCAGGTGATCCACGCGGGTCTGGAATGTGGTCTGTTTAAGAAGCCGTATCCGGACATGGATATGGTGTCTATCGGACCGACCATTACCGGCCCACACTCACCGGATGAGCAAGTGCATATCGAAAGCGTTGGCCTGTACTGGAAACTGCTGACCGCGCTGCTGAAGGCGATCCCGGCCAAGTCATAAGCCGGCTGACGGGCGGGAGAGATTCCGCCCGTTTTCTTTCATCCCCCGGCAACCTCTGTCGATCACAACTCCGCCGTCTTACAGCCCCAGCAATAACTGCCTTTCCAGCTGCGGATTCAGCAGCGTAACGTGCAATCCTACCAGCCTGACGCCTCTTCCGCCGCGCCGCTCTTCCCAGGTTTTGCGCGCCACCTCGATCAAATCCGCCTTATTCAGCATCGGCCAGATGTGCTCCTGAGTGGTTTGCTGGAAATCCGAGAACTTCAGCTTCACGCCCTGACGCGCAATCTGCCGGTCGGGTTTGATTTTGATCAGCCGACGCTCCAGCTCGTCATACAGGAAATCGATGATCTCCAGGCAGGCTTCCCAGCTGTGAATATCTTCCGACAGCGTGCGTTCCACGCCGAGTGATTTGCGTAAGCGTTCGGTCACCACTTCCCGCTCGTCGATGCCGTTACTGCGTTCCCAGATCACCCGGCCAAACTTGCCAAAGCGTTTTAACAGCGCGGAGAGATCGGTGCTCTGCACGTCGGCGCAGGTTTGCAGCCCCATTTCCTCCAGCTTTTTGGCGGTGACTTTACCGACGCCGGGAATTTTCGCCAGCGGCAGCGTCAGCAGAAACTGCGGTAGCGAGTCGGGCGTAATCACATATTGCCCGTCAGGCTTGTTTAAATCGGAGGCGATTTTGGCGGCGAACTTGATCGGCGCAATGCCGGCGGAAGCGGTGAGATTGAGTTCGCGGGCGATGGTCTGGCGGATGTCGCGCGCCATCAGCGTGGCAGAGCCGTGACAGTGCGGGCTGTCGGTGACGTCGAGATAGGCTTCGTCCAGCGACAGCGGTTCAATCAGCGAGGTGTAGCGCGAGAAGATTTCACGAATATGCTGGCTGGCTTCTTTATAGGCTTCGAAGCGGCCAGGGATCACTTTCAGATGCGGGCAGAGCTTCAGCGCCATCGCGGTGGACATGGCGCTGTGCACACCAAACTTCCGCGCCGGGTAGTTGGCCGTGCTGATAACCCCGCGCTTCAGATGGCTGCCGCCAATGGCGATCGGGATATCACGCAGGCTGGGATCGTCGCGCATTTCTACCGCCGCGAAAAAGCAGTCCATATCAACGTGAATGATCTTACGCATATCCCCCCCAGATGCACTGGATAAGTATACAGTTAATCAGCCGGGTTTCAACATGCCGTTCGCCCGGTAAAGCGCAGCGGCATAGGCTTCCGGCAATTTTTTCTTTCTCAATTTGTTCACTGGCGACTTGATAAAAAAATAGACAATGCTAATGTGACGCAGCGATAGCGGATTTCTCCGATATTGCAAGTGACACTGCCCTCGGGCATAGCATCCAACCCTCTTTTTCAAGGGAACCAGAATGGGCAAAATCGCACTGCTGTTTGCGATGATTTTTCTGCCAGCCGTCGTCTTCGCTAGCGTACCAACGTCCCCGGTACTTCCGCTCGCGCCGGTAAGCAAAGAGTTAAAGAAACAATTACTCGGCACCCCCGTGTATATCCAGATTTTCAAAGAAGAACGTACGCTGGAACTGTATGGCAAAATCGGTAACGACTACCGCTTGCTGGACAGCTACCGCATCTGTAACTTTTCGGGCGGTTTAGGCCCAAAACGTCGTCAGGGCGATTTTAAAAGTCCGGAAGGATTTTACAGCGTGGGCCTTTCCCAGCTGAAGCCTGACAGCCGGTTCTACCGCGCCATTAACGTCGGCTTCCCCAACGAATACGATCGCCAGCAGGGTTATGAAGGGAAATACCTGATGATCCACGGCAGCTGCGTATCGATTGGCTGCTATGCGATGACCGATGCCAACATTGCCGATATCTATCAGTTTGTTGATGCGGCGCTGCGTAACGGCCAGCCGCGAGTGGAAGTGAGCATTTACCCGTTCCGCATGACCGACAGCAATCTGCAGCGTCATCGCAATTCGGTGTATTACAGCTTCTGGAAACAGCTGCAGCCTGGCTATGCACAATTTGTGCAAAACCGCCTGCCGCCGTCAGTGAGTGTTAATGAAGGTCATTACGTGCTGAACCAGCCAGGTTCCCTGATCAGCGCGCCGGTTTCCGGATCAGCGCTCGCGCTCACCGAGGCAAAATAACGCCCAGTCACCTGGTTCAATCTTGTTCCAGGTTTCATTCCCCGTCAGGGGCTGAGTGGCGATCACCGTGACCACGTCGTTCGGCGTGGTCTGCTTTTGAAAATCAATCTCGACATCCTGATCCAGCAACGTGGCTTTGCCAAACGGTGCCCGTCGGGTGATCCAGAAAAGATTGGTCGAACAGAACGCCATTAAATACCGCCCGTCCGACAGCAGCATATTAAACACGCCCTTCTCACGCAGCTCCGCCGCCAGTTCAGCAATATAACGGAATACCGCAGGCCAGTTCCCCGGCGTACGCGGATAACGGGTGGTCAGCTTATGCAGCAGCCAGCAAAATGCCTGCTCGCTGTCCGTTTCACCGATCGGCCTGAACGGCCCGGTATCCATCCCTTTATAGCCTTTCAGCTGCCCGTTGTGCGCATAGGTCCAGTTGCGGCCCCACAGTTCACGGGTGAACGGATGGGTATTTTCCAGCGACACTTCGCCCCGGTTGGCCTGGCGGATATGCGCCACCACCGAACGGGACTTGATCGGGTATTCCTGCACCAGTCGCGCGATAGGCGAATTAAAGCTGGGCTCGGGATCTTTAAAGGTGCGGCAGCCTTTCCCCTCGTAAAAGGTAATGCCCCAGCCATCTTTGTGCGGGCCCGTTCCCCCACCGCGCTGCACCAGCCCGGTAAAGCTAAAACAGATATCCGTCGGAACATTCGCGCTCATCCCGAGCAATTCGCACATAGAAAATCCTCACGTAGCGGCCAGAAAAACTACTCGGCCATCTCTTTTTCAATCAGCAGGATCAGGATGTGGATCACTTTGATGTGGATCTCCTGAATGCGGTCGGCGTAACCAAAGTGCGGCACACGAATTTCCACATCGGCCATGCCGTCCATCTTGCCGCCATCTTTGCCGGTCAGGGTGATCACCTTCATGCCCTGAGCGCGAGCGGCTTCAACCGCTTTGATCACGTTGGCGGAGTTGCCGGAGGTGGAGATACCGAACAGCACATCACCGGATTTACCGACCGCTTCAAGGTAACGCGAGAAAACGAAATCATAGCCAAAATCGTTGCTGACGCAGGACAGGTGGCTGACATCAGAGATAGCAATGGCCGGATAGCCTGGACGGTTCTCACGGTAGCGCCCGGTCAGCTCTTCGGCGAAGTGCATGGCGTCACAATGGGAGCCGCCGTTGCCGCAGGAAAGCACTTTGCCACCGGCTTTGAAGGCGTCTGCCAGCAGCACCGCAGCGCGCTGGATAGCGTGAATATTGGCATCGTCACTGAGGAATTTATTGAGCGTTTCCGCTGCTTCGTTGAGCTCGGCGCGAATGATGTCCTGATACATAGGGAAAGTCCTTTAGAGGTGAGGTCGCCATCAGTTTACCAAGTTGGGAGAGGGGCGAAAAGCGCCCTGCACCTCAAGCTTGGGCTTTGACTTTTGGTGCGGCCGGTTTGTGAGCCAGGTTGTAATTATTATGTAAACAGATTGCTAACGCGCAGCTTCTCCATTAAACCTGTATTCAACAGGTCAGACCTCTTACAACTTACGGAGCGTTAGTTATGATGGTTCTCAGTATCGTGGCCACGATCGTGTTGATCGGCGCACTCTTTTATCACCGCGTAAACCTGCTGCTGAGCAGTGCGATCATGCTCGCCTGGACAGCTGCGTGGTCATTTGCGCACCTCTGGACGCCGTGGCTGTTGATCCCGCTGGCGATTATTCTGCTGCCTTTCAACCTTTTGCCACTGCGTCGGGCGATGTTCTCCAAATCCATGCTGCGCACCTTCCAGAAGGTGATGCCGCCGATGTCGCGCACCGAAAAAGAAGCGATCGAGGCCGGCACCACCTGGTGGGAAGGCGATCTTTTCCGCGGGACGCCGGACTGGCAGAAACTGCACAACTACCCGCAGCCACGGCTGAGCGAAGAGGAACAGGCGTTCCTCGAAGGCCCGGTTGAGGAAGCCTGCCGGATGGCCAATGATTTCCAGATCACCCATGAAATGGCCGATCTGCCACCGGAGCTGTGGGCCTATCTGAAAGAGCACCGCTTCTTTGCGATGATCATTAAGAAAGAGTACGGCGGGCTGGCCTTCTCGGCTTACGCTCAGGCGCGGGTGTTGCAGAAACTGGCTGGCGTCTCCGGGATCCTGGCGATCACCGTTGGCGTGCCGAACTCACTCGGCCCTGGCGAACTGTTGCAGCATTACGGCACCGATGAGCAAAAAGATCATTATCTGCCGCGCCTGGCGCGCGGTGACGAAATTCCGTGCTTTGCCCTGACCAGCCCGGAAGCGGGGTCGGATGCGGGTGCTATTCCGGATACGGGCGTGGTGTGCATGGGCAACTGGCAGGGTCAGCAGGTGCTGGGCATGCGCTTAACCTGGAATAAACGCTACATCACCCTCGCGCCGGTCGCTACCGTGCTGGGCCTGGCCTTTAAGCTGTCGGATCCTGAGCATCTGCTGGGTCAGACCGAAGAGCTGGGGATTACATGTGCGCTGATCCCGACCGATACCGCCGGCGTGGAAATCGGTACCCGCCACTTCCCGCTTAACGTGCCGTTCCAGAACGGGCCGACGCGCGGTAACGATATCTTTGTGCCGATTGATTACATCATTGGCGGGCCAAAAATGGCCGGTCAGGGCTGGCGGATGCTGGTGGAATGTCTGTCCGTAGGACGCGGCATCACCCTGCCATCCAACTCCACCGGCAGCCTGAAAAGTATTGCGCTGGCGATTGGCGCCTATGCGCATATCCGTCGTCAGTTCCGCCTGCCAATCGGCAAGATGGAAGGGATTGAAGAGCCATTAGCGCGCATTGCCGGCAATGCCTACGTGATGGATGCCGCCGCCACGCTGATCACCTCCGGCATTATGCTCGGTGAAAAACCGGCGGTACTGTCCGCCATCGTCAAATATCACTGTACCCACCGTGGGCAGCGCGCCATTGTCGATGCGATGGATATCGCCGGCGGTAAGGGCATTATGTTAGGTAAAAGCAACTTCCTGGCGCGGGCTTATCAGGGCGCGCCGATTGCCATTACCGTTGAAGGGGCCAACATCCTTACCCGCAGCATGATCATCTTTGGTCAGGGCGCGATCCGGTGTCATCCTTATGTGCTGGAAGAGATGGCCGCCGCACAAAGCAACGACGTGGTGAAGTTTGATAAAGCCCTGTTCAGCCATGTTGGTCACGTGGGCAGCAACCAGATGCGCAGCCTGTGGCAGGGTCTGACCGGCGGACGCACCAGCGCCTCGCCAACCCGCGATGCCACGCGCCGTTACTATCAGCATCTGAATCGCCTGAGCGCCAATATGGCCCTGCTGTCGGACATTTCGATGTCGGTGCTGGGCGGCAGCCTGAAACGTCGCGAGCGCATTTCGGCCCGTCTGGGCGATGTGTTAAGCCAGCTGTACCTGGCCTCGGCGGCGTTGAAGCGTTATGAAGATGAAGGCCGTAACGAAGCCGATCTTCCGCTGGTACATTGGGGCGTTCAGGATGCGTTGAATCAGGCGGAAATCGCCATTGACGATCTGCTGCGTAACTTCCCTAATCGTCTGGTGGCGGGTGTGTTACGCCTGACCGTGTTCCCGCTGGGTCGTCATTGCCGTGCGCCTTCAGACCGTCTGGATCATCAGCTGGCGCGTATTCTGCAAATTCCATCGGCCACCCGCACCCGTCTGGGCCGTGGCATGTACCTGAAGCCGACCGAGCATAACCCTGCCGGTCAGCTTGAAGAGGCGCTGGCCGATGTGATGGCCGCCGAAACCATCCACGATCGCCTGTGTAAACAGCAGAAGAAACACCTGCCGTTTACCCGTCTGGATGAGCTGGCGAAGCAAGGCTTGCAGGAGAAATGGCTGAGCGAGGAGGAAGCGAGCGTGCTGATCCGTGCGGAAGCCAGCCGTCTGCGTTCCATCAACGTTGATGAGTTTGAACCTGAAGCGTTGGCGACCCAGCCGGTAAAAAAGGCGCTGCCGGTGGTGCAGGCTGAGCCACAGCAACCGCGCAAAACCGAAGCGGCCTGACCGCTAACGTAATAAAAAAGGCCGGAAACTTTCCGGCCTTTTATGATCCTGTCACCCTGTGGACATCATGCCGACAGGGGGAATCCTCTGGCTCAGCCGTTCTGACGCACGCGGGCAATCAGCGCATCGCTGTCGGCGATATGATCGGCCGCCAGGATCAATGTCCGGCCCAGCGTGATGCACTGGCGAACGCACTCAACGCGCATGGTGTCGTCTTTGATGGTTTTAATGTCGGCGATCTGCGAAATGCCCACGGTACGGCGGATCATTTCCACGCCACAGAAGCCCAGCGTATCCCGCCAGATTTTCTGCAAAAACGCCGCCGCATAGCCCGGATAAGCCAGCGCGCGATCGGTGGTTTTTTCCGCCGCCAGCGCGAGGAATCCTTCGGCAAAACTTTTCCACGCGGCACTGACGTCACGCAGACGCTTTTCGCGCACGTCTGCCGCTTCACGCGGTGCCAGCAGCCCCGGCAAGGCGCAGTAGTTCAACAACAGGTTGCCGAGCGCGCTGCCGACATCAAAGCCAATCGGACCGTAATAACCAAACTCCGCATCAATGACTTTCAGGCTGCCTTCGGCGACAAAAATCGACCCGCTGTGCACGTCACCATGCAGCAAGGCTTCAGCGTTCGACAGGAAGCGATGCTTCAGTGCCGCCACTTTCAGACGCAGCTCGTCGTCGGTCCGCAAGGAGGCGACCAACGGCTCAAGCGCCGGGGCATAGGCGTTACGCTCGTGAATTTCGTAAGGCTCGTCGAAGAACAGGTCTTCGGTCATCTGGCACAGTTCAGGGTTAGTGAAGCGGATGACATCGGCTTTTTTCTGATGAGGATGCTGATGGAAATCAGAGGTATGGAACAGGGTCTGCGCCAGATATTCCCCGAGCTGCGAAGCGGCCTGAGGATAGTCCACTCCTTTAACCTGCTCACCGCGCCAGATGGCATGGCTGGAGAGATCTTCCATCACCATCACCGCCAGCACCGGATCGTAATGCAGGATTTTTACCGTATGCGCCGGGCAGAATGTGCCGTGCACCTTCAGCACTTCGGCTTCAATACGCGCACGGTCTAAGGTCAGCGGCCAGGACTCGCCGACGCAACGCACATACGGCAACGCCTGCTTGACGATCACCCGGCTGACGCCTTCGCTGTCGAAGATTTTAAAGACGAGGTTCAGGTTACCATCACCGATTTCCTGTGACTCCACCAGACTCTCTGGATTTTCAACGCCGCCGAACTGGCGGGCATAGTCCACGGCATCCGCTGCAGTGAAGGTACGGTATTGCGACATTAACTCATCCTCATCAAAACGTTCCAGTCTGCCCATCGCGTATCGTGCGAGCCTTTTTCGCGCAAATTTGTTGCGCAAGCCGTTCAGACGTCTATACATCCGTTCCGCATGTTGGCACAATATGCCCTGATTACGCAACCAGGATTTAACCTTCATGCAGACACTGAGCACAACCAGCTTACAAGTTCGTGATAACCAGCTTTGGATCCTCGATCAGCAGGCGCTACCGCAAAAAAAAATCTGGTGCCCAACGCCAGACGTCGCTGAACTGGTTGGTCACATTAAAGCGTTGAGAGTGCGCGGTGCGCCGCTGATTGGCCTCTCCGCCAGCCTGCTGCTGGCCCTGTTAGCTGAAAACGGGCTGAGCAAAACCGAACTGGCCGAGGCGCTGGAGGTGTTGCGCGCATCACGGCCAACCGCCGTCAACCTGATGAACAATCTGGACCGCATGAAGCAGGCGTTAGCGCAGGAGAATTTTGTGACCGCGCTGACCTTTGAAGCCCTGCGCCTGGTGGAAGAAGACAAAGCCTTGTGTGACAACATTGCCACCGCTGGCGCGAAGTTGATTACGCCGGGCAGTCGCCTGCTGACCCACTGCAATACCGGTGGTCTGGCAACCGCAGGCGTGGGCACCGCGCTGGGGGTGATTTCGCGCGGCTGGCAGGAAGGCAACGTGGCGAACGTCTGGGTGGATGAAACCCGTCCGTTGTTGCAGGGCGGACGCCTGACCGCCTGGGAGCTGGGTGAGCTGGGCGTGCCGTACCGCCTGATTTGCGACAGCATGGCGGCCAGCCTGATGGCGCAGAAACAGGTTGATGCGATTTGGGTGGGTGCAGACCGCATTGCCGCCAATGGCGATGTGGCGAATAAAATCGGCACTTACAGCCTGGCGGTACTGGCGAACTATCACGGCATCCCGTTCTATGTTGCCGCGCCACATACCACGCTGGATCCCGCCTGCCCGGATGGCAGCGCAATACCTATCGAGCAGCGCGCGGCCAGTGAAGTGACCGGCGTTGCGGGCAGTTTTGGTGACGTGCAGTGGGCACCGGAAGATGCGCAGGTTTACAACCCGGCATTCGATGTGACGCCTGCGGCGTTGATCAGCGGTTGGGTGCTGGATACGGGTGTGGTCACGCCTGCACAGGTTGAGGCGGGCATTTTCCAGCCTTCCCGCCCGACCGCGTAACATTGCCCCTTTGCCATCCGCTGCTGGCAAAGGGGATTTCTGTGCGTGGCGATTAGCCAAACACCCCCACCACCACGGCGGCCAACAGGCAGTAGCCGCCAAACAGGTGCCATCTGCCGTGTTCAAGCCAGCGTGAAAGCCAACGCAGCGCCAGCAAACCGGACAGGAAGCTGAACACCATCCCCACCAGCGACGGCACCAGGATCCCGCTCATCGCCCCATGACCACCGGCAGCAGCGGCCTGCCCACCGTGCTGATAGACCCTGACCACTTCCTTAATAATCACCGGCGGCGTTAACGCTACCGCCAGCGCAAAGCTGAACTCTTCCGCCCGTTTGCGGGACACGCCAGACGCCATCCCGGCCGAAATCGTCGCACCGGAACGCGAAAAACCGCGAAACGGCAGGCAGAGTCCCTGAACGATACCGACGATCATCGCGCTCTTTGGGCTCAGCTCGCCGTCTTTATTCTCTTTCTGTCTGGACGAATAGAGGATCAACAGCCCCGCCGCCGCCAGTCCTCCCGCAATCAGTTTGGTATTACTGAACAGCTGTTCGATTTCAAAGTCCGGCGCATTTTTGGCATACAGCGCGGTAATCACTTTTAATAACAGCAGCCCGACAATGCCGGTACACAGGCTGGCTAAAAATATCAGCAGCATATTCTTTTTAAATGCCCGAACTGAGCTGAAATAGGTTTCTACCCAACTCTTCCAGAAATACACAATCACCGCAAACATGGTTCCGGCGTGAAGCATCACCAGGAGCAACGTCATATCCGGGGCGGAAGGATCCAGCCCCAATAACTTCTCGGTCATGATCACGTGAGCCGAGCTGGACACCGGCAGCAGTTCTGCCAGCCCCTGCACGACGGCCAGCAGCAGTACATGGAATAAGCTCAAGACATTCTCCCTCTGTGAAATAAAGATGACGTTTTCATGGCAGGCAAATGCCCACAAAAAATAAACAACGACCCTTAAATTATCACAGCGGTTTTTTTCTGCTCCTGAGCTAAATCTTATTCACCCGGCACGTTTAACTCCCGGCTAGGTTGGCGGCCCGAATTAAGAAACGACCTGGGCGAAGTCCCAATGGCATGGTGAAATGATAGTAAGAATAAAGCGGGCGAAAGCTGCTTTCGCCCCTATTCTTTACCGCGAGTTAAGGCAGACGCGGATAGGCATCCGCGATGGTGTCGCCGGTGAAATTGGCGATCCACCCTTCCTGATTATCGAAAATACGGATGGCGGTGAAATGCGGGGATGACCCCATATCAAACCAGTGCGGCGTGCCGGCGGGCACGGAAATCAGATCGTTCTTCTCGCAAAGGATCTGATAAATGTGCCCATCCAGATGCAGGCAGAACAAGCCCGCGCCTTCGACAAAGAAACGCACTTCATCTTCGCCATGCGTATGCTCGGACAGAAACTTGCCGCGCAGAACCTCTTTCTGTGGATTGTCGGCACGCATGCTGATCACGTCCCAACTCTGATAGCCTTTTTCAGCCACCAGCTTGTCGATGGCGTGTTGATAGGCGTTAATCACCGTTTCCGCTGCCGGGTTTTCGCCCAGATCGCGGTCGGCTTCCCAGCGCTCGAAACGCACGTCTTTGGCGTTCAGCCGCTGGCGGATCTCTTCAGCATCGGTGCTGTGCCACACGGGGGTGGTCGCTTCGCTGTCAGTAAAAATAGTCAGTGCACTCATGAGGAAAACAGCTCCAGGTTGATCTGATCAAAACGGTTTACCTGACGATGGCGGCTTTCGGCATCCGCTTCGCCGCGTAGTAACTGCACGGTGTTCCAGCCCGCATCCTGTGCGGCATCCAGCTCCTGGTGTATATCGGACAAAAACAGCAGCTCATGCGCTGGCAGGCCAATCTCTGCCGCGATATTGCGGTAAGACTGCACGTCACGTTTGGCGCCAACATGGGTATCAAAATAGCCGCTGAATAAGCTAGTGATATCACCCTCATCGCTGTAGCCAAATAATAATTTCTGCGCGGCAACCGAGCCTGAGGAATAAATATAGAGATCAACGTCTTGCTGCTTCCATTTTTCCAGGGCTGGCAATACGTCCGGGTACAGGTGGCCAGTGAAGCTGCCGCTAACATAGCCATCGTGCCAGACCATGCCCTGGAGGGCTTTCAACGCCGTGGATTTCCGGTCTTCATCCATAAAGCCAAACAGCGCGGCGATCAGTTCATCGACCGTGGCCTGCGGCTGAGCCAGTTCGGCACGCAGATCGGTTAAGGCTTGCGCCACGTCTTCGCGGTGCTGGAACGCGGTGATAAATGCCGGCAGATTCTCGCGGGCATAGGGGAACAAGACGTTATGAACAAAGCGAATATCGCTGGTCGTTCCTTCAATATCGGTGATAATCGCGCGGATCATTTGGCCTCCAGCACACGACGTTGTAATTCACACTGGAACAGGAATTCCAGACCTTCAAGATGGCGACGTGCTTCATTGACATCCTTTCCCCAGCAGGTCAGCCCGTGGCCACGCAGTAAAAAGCCGTACCGCAGCGGCGTCTGTTCGGCAAACTGCGCAATCCGCACCGCCAGAGCATCAATATCCTGATCGTTATCGAACAGCGCAATCGGCAAGGCATCAAGGTGCGAGGTCTGCCCGGCGAGGGTTTTCTGCATTTCATAGCCCTGCAACACTAATGCGGCGCCCTTCTCAACCCGGGAAAGTACCGTGGCGTTGACGGTATGGGTATGCAGCACGGCGCCGGCCTCAGGAAACAGGCGATAGATTAAGGTATGAAGCCCGGTTTCCGCCGACGGTTTGCGCCCTGATGGCACCTGATTGCTGGCGATATCCACCTGGATAAAGTCGTCACGCGTCAACGCGCCTTTATCTTTGCCCGATTCACTCAGCAGGCAGTATTCACGGTCCTGACGCACCGACATATTGCCGCCGGTTGCCGGTGCCCACCCTTTTGCACCGATCCAGTGGCAGGCCGCCACCAACTGATCCAACTGCGGGGTTATGCTCATACCTTTCCTTATAGAGCCGGTTATTTTCCGGCCATTTAGTGGCATTTAGACGTCTAAGCGTCTCGATTGCCAAATAGTAGCATCGACGCTATAGTGGCAGCAACACAGGGTTAACACATCATAAAAACCGTTATTCAAGGGTTAACATTCATGAGCCAGACTCCACGCGTTCCCGAGAGCAAACTGCCTGCTCTGGGCACCACCATCTTCACGCAAATGAGCGCCCTGGCGCAGCAGCACAACGCCATCAATCTGTCGCAGGGTTTCCCTGATTTCGACGGCCCGGACTATCTGAAAGCCCGCCTGGCGCACCATGTCAGCCAGGGTGCGAATCAGTATGCGCCGATGAGCGGCGTCCAGCCGCTGCGTGATGCCATTGCGGCCAAAACCGCCGAGCTGTATGGCTACCAGCCTGACAGCAACAGTGAAGTGACGGTGACCTCTGGCGCAACCGAAGCGCTGTATGCGGCGATCACCGCGCTGGTGCGTCCGGGTGATGAAGTGATCTGTTTCGACCCAAGCTATGACAGCTATGCCCCGGCGGTGACGCTGGCCGGTGGCGTGATGAAACGCATCGCGCTGCAGCCGCCGGCATTCCGCGTCGACTGGCAGGCGTTCTCTGCCCTGCTGTCACCACGGACCCGACTGGTGATCCTGAATACGCCGCACAACCCTTCCGCCACCGTCTGGCAGAAAAGCGATTTTGAGTCGCTGTGGCAGGCAGTAAAAGCGCAGGAAATCTATGTGCTGAGTGACGAAGTGTATGAGCACATCTGCTTCGATCCGAACGGTCATGCCAGCGTGCTGGCGCATGCCGAGCTGCGCGAGCGGGCGATTGCCGTGTCGTCATTTGGTAAGACCTTCCATATGACCGGCTGGAAAGTGGGTTACTGCGTGGCCCCGGCGGCGCTGACGGCGGAAGTGCGTAAGGTGCATCAGTACCTGACGTTCTCGGTGAACACCCCGGCGCAGCTGGCGATCGCCGATATGCTGACCGCACAGCCTGAGCATTACCGCGAGCTGCCGGATTTCTATCGTACCCGTCGCGATGTGTTCGTGCAGGCGCTGGCCAAAAGCCGCCTGGAAGTGCTGCCTTGTGAAGGCACCTATTTCCTGCTGGCCGATTACAGTGCGGTCTCAGACCTCAACGACGTCGAATTCTGTCAGTGGCTGACAAAGGAAGTGGGCGTAGCCGCCATTCCGCTGTCGGTGTTCTGTGCGGATGCCTTCCCCCATAAACTGATCCGCCTGTGCTTCGCCAAACAGGAAGCCACGCTGATTGCTGCTGCGGAGCGCCTGTGTCAACTTTAAACCTGACGGTATTACAGCAACCGCTGGTGTGGATGGATGGCGAAGCGAACCTCGCCTTTTTCGACACCCTGTTAGCGGACCTGCAGGGCAAGGATCTGATTATCCTGCCGGAAATGTTCACCACCGGCTTCGCGATGGAAGCGGCCAAAAGCTCGCTGCCGCAGGCGCGGGTGATCGAATGGCTGCAGGCGAAGGCGAAAGCCACCAAGGCCATGGTCGGCGGCAGCGCGGCGATTCAGACCGAAAAAGGCGCGGTGAATCGCTTCCTGCTGGTTGAGCCGGAAGGCAAGGTTCACCACTACGATAAACGTCACCTGTTCCGTATGGCCGATGAACATCATCACTATCTGGCCGGCGATCGCCGTGAAATCATTGAATGGCGCGGCTGGCGTATTCTGCCGCAGGTTTGCTACGACCTGCGTTTCCCGGTGTTTTCCCGCAACAGCAACGATTATGACCTGGCGCTGTACGTCGCCAACTGGCCTGCTCCGCGTGCCGCGCACTGGCAGGCGTTGCTGCTGGCGCGCGCAATTGAAAACCAGGCGTATATCGCCGGATGCAATCGCGTCGGCACCGATGGCAATAACCATCAGTACAGCGGCGACAGCCGGATTATCAGCCCACAGGGTGAAATCCTGTCGGCCGGCGAAGCCCATCAGCCAGCCATTCTGAATGCCGAGCTGTCGCTGGAGAACCTGCGCGAATATCGCGAGAGATTCCCCGCGTGGCGCGATGCCGACGCCTTTAGCCTGTAAGCGGTACGCGAGTAACGCGTGCTGACTCAGCTACCGCGGTAAGTGGACCACGACCAGGGTGAAATCAGGAAAGGCAGATGGTAATGCCCACCCTGTTCGGGCAATACGAAGTCAATTTGCGCGCTGGCATACAGCGTTTCGCGGCCGCTGGCGGCAAAGAAGCTGGCGATGTCGGCCACCAGCCGATACTGGCCCGCGCCCACACCTTGCGGGGTTAAATCCTTGATACGGCCGTCAGCATCGGTACTGCCTTTGCTGACCGGCTGCCAGCCGTTGCTGCCGTGCTGCTCCAGTGAAATCGACACGCCGGTGGCCGGTTTGCCTTCGGCGGTGTCCAGCACATGCGTGGTAATGGTGTTCATGCAAAAGTCTCCTTCAAACGCAGCAGCGTAATTTCACGCAGTTGCTGCAGGGCTTCCTGCTGCTCCTGCTGCGGATCGTTCGCCAGCCGCCGGACCAGCTCTGAGAGCATCTCTTCGCCGCTGCGGCCTTTCGCGCGGATCAAAAAGACCCGGCCAAATTGTTCTTCATAGGCGGCATTGCCCGCCTGAAGGGCCTGTTTAAGCGCCAGATCGTCTGCGTTAACGCTCGACTGCTCGCCACGGGAAAGCGTGGCTTCTTTGCCTGTTCCCTGCGCTTTTTCACCAATGCGGGGATGGGCAGCCAGCGCCTGGTTGAGCGCCTGCGCGTCCCACTCTCCGGCCAGTGCATTAGCGGTGGTCAGTAGCGATGCCAGTGACGCAAACGGTCTGGCGGCCACCAGTGCCTCAGACCAGTCGTCAATCGCCACGCAGTGCGCAATCTGCTGCTTCGCGTCCGCTACCGGGGCCTGATTAAACTGTTCAAGGCTCATTTCACGCCTCCCGACGCCACGTCAAACACCACCCGGGTATACGCCTGAATCGCCTGCGCCACATCCTTTTCCATCACCGCTTCGGCGGGATGATGGCTGATGCCGCGATCGTTACGGACGAACAGCATGCCCACCGGCCAGCGTTCGGCAATGGCGATGGCGTCGTGCCCTGCGCCGCTCGGTAATGAGATGCTACGGCCCTGCACGCCGGAAACGGCGCGGCTTAACGCCGCCTGCAGGCCATCATCACAGCGCGTCGCCGGGATATGATAATACTCTTCGGCGCTGAAGGTCAGCCCACGGCGCAGCGCAATGGCTTCGGCCTGGGTCAGCAGATCGGACAGCAGTTCCGCCAGCGGCAGATCTTCCGGCCCACGCACATCCAGCGTCAGGGCAACGTCGCCCGGAATCACGTTTACCGCGCCAGGTGAACACTGAAGCGTGCCCACCGTCGCCACCAGCTGAGGGCTGTGTTTCGGCGTGGTCTGCTCGATAAACACCATCCATTCGGCCGCCGCCGCCAGCGCGTCTTTGCGGTGCGACATCGGCACCGTGCCGGCATGACCGGCTTCGCCGACAAACTGGCAGTTCAGACGGCGGGCACCGTTGATCGCCGTGACCACGCCCAGCGCCAGGTCTTCCTGCTCCAGACAGGGTCCCTGTTCAATATGCAGTTCCAGATAGGCGACAATCTCGCTGACATCGCGGGCCGCCTGCTGGATTTTTTCACCGTCCAGCCCGATATCAGCCATCGCCTGGGCGACGGTAATGCTGTTGCCATCCGGATGGGTGACCCAGCTTTCCGGCCAGGTGCCGGTAATGCCACGGCTGCCGAGCAGGGTGATGCCGAAACGGGTGCCTTCTTCATCGCCAAAGCCGACGATTTCAATCGCCAGCGGCAGACGTTGCTGCTGTTGATGCAGCGCCTGCACGGTTTCGATGGCGGTCAGGACGCCCAGCATGCCGTCATAGCGGCCCGCATTGCGTACGGTATCGAGGTGCGATCCCAGCAGCAGCGCCTGCGCGCCGGTTTCCAGCCCTTCGTAGCGTCCGCAGATATTGCCGACGCTATCCTGCCAGACGCGCATCCCAGCTTCGCGCATCCACTCGCCCACCAGCGCATTCGCCTGCATATGCTCAGGTGACAGGTAAACGCGCGTCAGCATGCCGGGCGTTTCGCTGATCTCCGCCAGCCGATCGCAACGCGACATCACCCGGGCGGCCGCCTGCGCCGCACTGGCGGCATTCATCAGGCCGTCGCTCATCAGTTGCTCCCGTTGGCGTAATGATCCCAGGCGGACTGCATCGCCGCGCCCTGCGGGGTTTTGTAGCCCAGATGGGTCAGCACTGATTCCAGCGCGCTGAGGGTTTGCATCACGCAGTCTTTACGCGCGTTGTAGCCCATGGTGCCAATGCGCCAGACTTTGCCGTGCAGCGGACCAAACGAGGTGCCGATCTCGATGCCGAAGTCTTCCAGCATCAGCTTACGCGCCTGGTCGCCGTTGATACCTTCCGGGATCACCACGCCCAGCACGTTGTTCATTTTGTGTTTCAGGTTGCCGAAGGTGGCGAGGCCCATCCCCTGAATGCCTTTCAGCATCGCATCGCCATGCAGCTTGTGGCGGGCGATGCCGTTATCGAGGCCTTCCTGCAGGATCAGACGCGCGCACTCACGCGCACCGAACAGCGCGCTGGTGGCTTCGGTGTGGTGGTTTAACCGCTCCGGTCCCCAGTAATCCATGATCATCCCGAGATCGAAATAGTTTGAGTAGATCATCTCGTCATCGCCGTCCTGATGGGCCGCGGTACGAATGCCTTCCTCAACGCATTTGCGCTTGCGGATCGCCGCTTCCATCTCCGCGCTTAAGGTCACTGGCGAGGTGCCCGAAGGGCCGCCAAGACACTTCTGCATGCCCGCAGAGACCGCATCCAGTCCCCAGGCATCGGTTTCCAGCGCGTTACCGGCAAACGACGCCGTGGCATCGGTGTAGAACAGCACGCCGTATTTTTTACAGATTGCGCCCAGTTCTTCCAGCGGTTGCAGCATGGTGGTCGAGGTATCGCCCTGCACGGTCAGCAGCAGGCGCGGTTTCACTTTTTTGATCGCGTCTTCGATCTGATCCGGCGTGAAGACTTCACCCCAGGGCACTTCAATGGTGTGCACTTCTGCCCGGCAGCGACGGGCGATCTCACACAGCAGATGGCCAAAGCGGCCAAATACCGGCACCAGCACCTTATCGCCAGGGCGGATCGCCGACAGCAGGATCGCTTCGATCCCGGCGCGTGAGGTGCCGTCGATCAGCAGGGTCCATTTGTTTTTGGTGCGAAACACGCCGCGATACAGTTCCATCACTTCATTCATGTAATGGGTCATCGCCGGATCGTACTGTCCCAGCAGCTGGCTGGACATCGCGCGCAGCACGCGCGGATCGGCATTGATCGGTCCCGGCCCCATCAACAGGCGTTGTGGCGGGTTAATCTGTGGGTATTTGGTGATATCCATCTGCTCTTTCCTTTTTGGTCTGAACCGGCGCGGTTAACTTAAGCCACGCACCGAGGAGATAAATTGTTTAAGTTCCTGCGTCTGCGGATTGGCGAACAGGCTTTTGCTGTCGCCCTGCTCCCAGACCCGCCCCTGATGCATAAACACCACGCGGTCGCCCACTTCACGGGCAAAGTTCATTTCGTGGGTCACCAGGATTAAGGTCATGCCTTCTTTGGCTAACTGCTCCAGTACCTTCAGCACTTCGCCCACCAGCTCCGGATCCAGCGCCGAGGTGATTTCATCACACAGCAGCACTTTCGGCGTCATGGCCAGCGCACGGGCAATCGCCACGCGCTGCTGCTGTCCGCCTGACAGGTTGGCCGGGAAGTAATCCATACGGTCGCCCAGGCCGACTTTTTCCAGCATCTGGGCGGCCAGCGCGCGACAGTCCGCTTCACTCTTTTTCAATACGCGGCGCGGGGCCAGCATCACGTTTTCCAGCGCGGTCATATGCGGGAACAGGTTGAAGTTCTGGAACACCATGCCGATTGAACTGCTGATTTCACGCGCCTGTGAATCGCGGTTGGTGATGGTCATGCCACCCAGCTTGATGCTGCCTTCCTGATAGCCTTCCAGTCCGTTCATACAGCGCAGCAAGGTACTTTTGCCCGAGCCGCTGCGGCCGATAATGGAGATCACTTGCCCCATATCGATATCGAGATCCACGCCTTTCAGCACGTGGTTCTCGCCATAATATTTCTGCACCTGATTAATGGTGATGAGCGGCATTGAATTTCTTCTCCAGGTACTGGCTGTAACGGGACAGCGGATAACACATCAGGAAGTAGCCCAGCGCTACCAGCCCGAAAACTTTGAACGGTTGATAGGTGACGTTATTCAGGATGGTGCCGGCTTTGGTCAGCTCGATAAAACCGATAATCGAGGCCAGCGCGGTGCCTTTGATCACCTGAACGGCAAAGCCGACGGTGGGCGCAATGCCAATCCGCAACGCCTGCGGTAATACCACGCGAAATAAGGTCTGACCAAAGTTCAGGCCCAGACAGCGTGAGGCTTCCCATTGCCCTTTTGGCAGCGCCAGAATGCTGCCGTGCCAGATAGCCACCAGAAACGCGCTGGTGTAAAAGGTTAACGCCAGCGAGGCCGCGGTCCATGGGGACACATCAATGCCAAATAACGCCACGCCAAAGAACGCCAGGAACAGCTGCATCAGCAGCGGCGTGCCCTGAAACAGTTCGATGTAGCCGCGGATCAGGCGGTTCGGCCAGCGGCGGCGGGTTAATCGCACCATCACCAGCGGTAACGCGACCACCGTGCCGCCAAAGAACGCGGTCAGCGACAGTAAAATCGTCCAGCGGGCAGCCAGCAGCAAATTGCGCAGGATGTCCCAATCGGTAAAGGTATTCATCCCTGGGCGCTCCCTAACCATTTACGGCCTGCGGCCAGCAACAGCTGACGCATCACAATCGACAACGCCAGATAGATCAGCGTGGTCACCAGATAGACTTCAAAACTTAAAAACGTGCGCGACTGGATCAGGTTGGCGGCAAAGGTCAGCTCTTCATAAGAGACCTGCGACACCACCGACGAGCCAAGCATCACGATAATGCACTGGCTGACCAGTGCCGGGTAAATGCGCTTCAGCGACGGCGGCAGTACCACCCGCATAAAGGTTTGCAGTCGGGTTAAGCCCAACACGCGGCCGGCTTCCCACTGCCCTTTCGGCGTTACCTGAATGCCGGCGCGGATAATCTCGGTGCTGTATGCGCCGAGGTTAATCAGCATCGCCAGCAGCGCCGCCTCGCCAGCGGTCAGCTTCAGCCCCAGATTTGGCAGGCCAAAAACGATAAAGAACAGCTGAACCACAAACGGCGTGTTGCGGATAAGCTCGACATAGACGCCCCACAGGCGACTCACCAGCGAGGGCTTGCCGCTACGCAGCGCGGCGCCGAGGATCCCCAGCGAGACGCCACCCACGGTGGCCAGTACGGTCAGCTGGATGGTGACCCACAGGCCGGAAAGCAGTTCCGGCCAGTAGGGCCAAAGAGCGGGAAAGTTCAGTTGCCCAATCATTGCCTGCCCTTACGCGCCCAGATCTGCAGGCAGTGGCGCTTTCAACCACTCTTCAGACAGACCGTTCAGCGTTTTGTCTTTGATCGCCTGCTCAATCAGCGCGTCGACTTTGGTTTTCAGTGCCGGCTCATCTTTACGCATGCCGATAAAGCACGGTGAATCTTTCAGCATAAATTTCGCCACCGGCGCTTTGTCGGCATTCTGGCGGGCAATCGCCGCCACCACCAGGTTGCCGGTCGCCACGTACTGCA
Organism: Erwinia sp. QL-Z3; assembly: GCF_004551645.1. NCBI lineage: Bacteria > Pseudomonadati > Pseudomonadota > Gammaproteobacteria > Enterobacterales > Erwiniaceae > Erwinia > Erwinia sp. QL-Z3. Next base: position 2,426,822 of record NZ_CP037950.1, on the reverse strand, counting down.
CCTGACCCGACAGATAGGCAGATAGCGTGGTGTTGTTATCTTCATAACGCTTCAGCTGGGTGTCTTTCGGTGCCACGTCGGTCAGCACCATGTCTTCCACCGCACCGCGCGTCACGCCAATGGTTTTGCCGCTCAACGCCGCAGCATCTTTCAACTGCGCGTCTTTCGGTCCAAACACCCCGAGGAAGAACGGTGCATAGGCCCGGCTGAAGGCGATAACTTTCTCACGCTCCGGGTTTTTACCCATGCTGGAGATCACCAGATCCACCTTGTCGGTCTGCAGATAAGGCACGCGGTTGGCGCTGGTCACCGGCACCAGCTGCAACTTAAGTTTCATCTGCTTCGCCAAGTATTTCGCCATATCAATGTCGTAGCCCTGCGGCTGCAAATCGGTGCCGACTGAGCCAAACGGCGGGAAGTCCTGAGGAACGGCCACGCGCAGAACGCCACGTTTTTCAATGTCCTGCAGCTGATCGGCCATTGCATGCGTCACCTGCGTCAACATCAGTGCCGCGCCAAGCATTGCCAGTATTGCTTTCTTCATTAGGTGTTCCCCGAGTAATAAAACATGAAACGAAAGATTCTTGAATAATTTATCTGCAACTAATGTGCCAGCGAGAATAAAAGGCGGAGAATTTTTTGCGGCGGCGAGCCGCGTGCAGGATCGCGGGGAAGATCGGGCGATAAAAACCGCGTTGAAACCGGAAGTTAAGGTTTTAGTGGCAGTAATTTGCCAGGCAATCGTTTGCTATTGCGCCAGAAGCCCGCGTGAATCGGGCGGGTATGATGAAAGGGTTTAGCGATGGGCCAGCGCCCTATAAACAGGCAAAGCACCAAAATGGTGCCCCATTAGCGCTGTTCCAGCTCGTCCAGATGGCTGTAAAGGTCGGCGATTTGATGAATGCGCTGGCGTCCTTCGGTTAAAAGTTCATGCAGCACGGCATTGGCCAGCAGGTTGATTAAGCTGTTGGCCGAGGCGTAGCTGTCAAAGGCGGAAACGCTGTCCAGCGGAGCGCAAAGCTGCCAGCGGGCCAGCGCAATAATGGCCTGCGCCTGCGGTTCACAGATCACCAGCGTGGGGATGCCATCATGCTGCAGCTGTTGCAGTAACGGCTTGATAATACGGGGACGGCGACGGAAGGCCAGCACCACCACCATATCCTCCTGCGTCACTTCCACCAGCTCTTCAGACAGCGTCTGGCCTGGCTGCGGCAGCACCTGAATGCCGCCCCGCGCCTGCAGTAACTGCTGGCGGAAGTGCAGCGCCACCGGATAGGCGTTGCGCAGCCCGACCACAAATACGCGCTTGCTGTTGGCCAGATGCTGAACCACTTCACCAAACTGAGCGGTATCCACCTCGTTAACCCACTGGGTGAGATTGGCCATCTCCTGCTTGTAGTGGCGGGCCAGCAGCGTGTTGCCCTGCACGGCGTCACGGTTGTCGGTTAACGGCATCCCGCTTTGACGCAGCGTGCGCAGTTCATCGCGCATATCCTTATATTTTTCATAGCCTAAGCGCTTGAACAGGCGGCTGACCGTCGCCTTTGATACGCCGCTCAGGCGGGCCAGCTCGGCGCTGTTGTAGCTGATCAAATCATCAAAGTGATCGAAAACAAAATCCCCTACCCGTTGCTCCTGCGGCGAGAGCTGCGGATAGTGACTTCTGAGACGTTCATCGAGCTGCTTCATGGTATTGACCTTGTAACTTTTGTTTCAGAGAACCTAACATATACAAATAACGTGCCCATCCGGGGAAGTCATTCTGCCGTCAGACGAGAAATTTGTCTCTCTCTTCCGCGCCGGCCGGCAGTTTTCCACGCTTAAGCGCCCTGATCCTGAAAAACTGGAACATCTCTTGCTTCCTTGTTCCCCTGTAACCCTAAAAAAAGAGACTGGAATGATTCAGAGTAATATCGCCCCGCTGGGCATGGCCGTGGCGCCGCACCATCTGGCAAGTGAAAGCGCGCTGGCCGTCTTACGCGAAGGCGGCAATGCCATTGAAGCGATGGTGGCCGCCGCCGCGACCATTGCCGTGGTCTACCCGCACATGAATGGATTGGGCGGAGACGGCTTCTGGTTGATCGTGCCACCAAAGGGTGACCCGATTGCCATCGACGCCAGCGGCGCTGCCGGTTCGCTCGCCGATCGCGCGTTCTACGAGGGCCTCGCGTCGATTCCGCATCGTGGCCCTAAAGCGGCGCTGACCGTGGCCGGCACCGTCAGCGGTTGGGCTGAAGCGTTAACGATTTCAGCCGAGTTTGGCGGCACGCCCACCCCGGTTGCGCGGTTACTGGCCGATGCCATCCGTTATGCTGCCGATGGCATTCCCGTCACCCAGTCACAGTCTGCCGCCACCGAAAGCAAATACCATGAGCTGGCGAAGCAGCCTGGCTTCGCTCACACCTACCTGCCGGATGGCGAAGTGCCGAAAGCGGGTAGCCGCTTCACCCAGCCGGAGCTGGCGAATACCCTCAGCCTGCTGACGGAAGACGGGCTGGAGAGTTTTTATCGCGGTCCGCTGGCCAATAAGCTGGCCAGCGAGATGTCGCGCCTGGGGATGCCGGTCACCCTGGAAGACCTGAATAATCACCGCGCTAAGCGCCGGGTACCGCTGCGTATTCAGCATGAGTATGGCGAGGTCTACAATATGACGCCGCCAACCCAGGGGCTGGTGTCTCTGGCGATCCTTGGCATTACCGACCGCTTAAATATGGCGGAAGCCGATGAAGCCCAGACCGTGCACCGCATTGTCGAAGCGACCAAACTCGCCTTCAGCCTGCGCGATCGCTACATCACCGACCCGCTGCATATGCGCGAAGAGATGCAGGCGCTGCTGGATTCCGACGTGCTGGCCACCCTGGCGAACCAGGTCGATGAGCAGAAAGCCGCGCCCTGGGGAACGGGCAAAGGTCCGGGCGACACCGTGTGGAGGGGCGTGATGGACAGCAGCGGCATGGCCGTGTCATTTATACAGAGCATTTATCACGAGTTTGGCAGCGGCGTGGTGCTGCCCGACACCGGCATTACCTGGCAGAACCGCGGCGCGGCATTCAGCCTCGATCCTGACCATCTGTTAACGCTGATGCCCGGCAAACAGCCGTTCCATACGCTGAATCCTGCCGCCGCGCGCCTGAATGATGGCCGCACCATGGTGTATGGGTCGATGGGCGGAGATGGACAGCCGCAAACGCAGGCCGCCATTTTCACCCGTCACGTGGTTCAGGGGATGCCGCTTCAGCAGTGCATCAGCGCACCGCGCTGGCTGCTCGGCCGCACCTGGGGCCAGGCCTCCGATTCACTGAAGCTGGAAAGCCGCTTTTCCGAACACACCTTTGCACAACTTCGCGCGTTGGGTCACGACGTTGAAGCGCTGCCCGATTACAGCGAGGCCGTTGGTCACGCCGGCGCCATCGTCCGTCATACCAACGGCATGCTGGAAGGGGCATGTGACCCAAGAAGCAACGGCAGCGCTGCCGGTTTTTAACAGGAGAGGATCATGAAGCAAACTTCGCCCGACTGGGCAGCCTACGTGGCACAAATGGAACAGGTTCTGGGCGTGCCGCTGGACGAGCAGCGACGTGCCGAACTGTTAGTGCAGTTTACCCGCATCGCCGGAATGGCCGCCCCGTTGATGGCGTTCCCGCTGGATGATCGTCTGGAAGTGGCAGGAGTGTATCAAGCATGAATCCGGCCTCATTATCCATTACCGACATTCAGGGCGCGCTGGCGAAAGGCGAGCTCAGCGCCCGCGAAATCGCGCAGCAGACGCTGAGTCATATTGAAGCGGCCAACCCGGCGATCAACGCCTGGACGGAAGTGACGCAGGATCGCATGCTGAACGAAGCCGATCGCCTCGATCGTCTGCGTAAAGAAGGCCGTGCGCTCCCGCCGCTGGCCGCGGTGCCGTATGCGGTGAAAAATCTGTTTGATGTTGCCGGGCACGCCACCCTCGCCGGTGCCAGCCTGTTCAGCGATCGTCAGCCGGCAAAACAGGATGGCTTTGCGGTGAATAAACTGAGCGAATCCGGCGCCCTGCTCTCCGGCATGCTGAATATGGATGCCTATGCCTACGGTTTCACCACCGAGAACACCCATTATGGCGCGACCAAAAACCCCCGCGATCTGCAGCGGATCGCGGGCGGATCGTCCGGCGGTTCCGCTGCCGCCGTTGCGGCAGGTCTGGTTAACTTTTCGCTGGGCACCGACACCAACGGTTCGATCCGCGTACCGGCTTCGCTGTGTGGCATTTTTGGCCTGAAACCGACCTTCGGTCGCCTGTCCCGCAGCGGCAGCCATCCGTTTGTCGCCAGTCTGGATCACATCGGTCCGTTTGCCCGTTCGGTGGAAGACCTGGCGGTCGTCTACGACGTGCTGCAGGGACGCGATGTGCAGGACAGCTTCCAGGCGGAGAAAGCCATTCATCCCGCCCATCGCCTGCTTGAGCATGGCCTTGAAGGCCTGCGCTGCGGCGTGCTGGGCGGCTATTTCCAGACCTGGTGCAGTGAAGACGCCCGCGCGGCGGTCGCGGTTGCGGCTAACGCATTGCACGCGCAGGATGAAGTGCTGTTCCCGGAAGCGGAGCTGGCGCGTACTGCCGCGTTTATCATTACCGCCTCTGAGGGCGGCAACCACTATCTCCCGGCGCTGCGTACCCAGCCTGGACGCTTTGAACCGCTGTCGCGCGAGCGTTTACTGGCTGGTGCGATGATCCCGTCGGCCTGGTACGTGCAGGCGCAGCGGTTCCGTCATCACTTTAAGCAGCAGATCCTGCCGCTGTTTGAGCAGTTCGACGTGCTGATCGCGCCCGCGACGCCAACTACCGCAACGCTTATCGGCCAGGAAACTATGCACATCAATGGCACCGATCTGCCGATCCGCGCCAGCATGGGTATGCTGACGCAGCCGATCTCCTTCCTCGGCTTGCCGGTGACCACCGTGCCGCTGCAAACGCCGGGCGGTTTACCGATCGGTCTGCAGCTGATTGCGGCACCGTTCAAAGAAGAGGCCTGTCTGCGTGCCGCATGGGCACTGGAAAAAATGGGCATTGCGCAAGCAGCCCCCGTCAACGTGAGCGCAAACTAATGAAGAGTGAATATATCGATCGCCCGGCGATTCTGGCTGAAGTCACCACCGCGTTTTACCGCTATGAAGAAGCCCTGATCAGCAATGATACTGGGGTGCTGGATGAGCTGTTCTGGCATGACGATCGCACCGTGCGTTTGGGTGCCGGTGAGAATCTGTATGGCATTGAGGAGATCAGAGAATATCGCGCGTCACGGCCGTCAGCCGGCTTGAACCGCGATCTGCGCAATACGGTGATCACCACCTTTGGCGAAGATTATGCGGTGTGTAGCACCGAATTCACCCGCGAAGGAACGGATAAAATTGGCCGTCAGCAACAGACCTGGGTCAAGCTGCCGTGCGGCTGGCGCATCGTGGCCGCGCAGGTCAGTTTGATGGTATAAAGCAGGCGAATCCGGGCCGGATGTAACCATCTGGCCCGGATAGCCGATCCCGGTGGCCCGATTTCTCAGGCCACCCGCTTGCAGACTCACTCCGTCGGCGCGGGATGGGTTTTGACCCAATGCTCGGCGATTTGCTGACGCGTACAAATCCACACGTTTTCGTGCTGCTGAATATGATCCAGGAAGCGCAACAAGGCCTTGAAGCGACCCGGACGGCCCAACAGGCGGCAGTGCATGCCAATCGACAGCATCTTCGGTGCGGTTTCGCCCTCTTCATACAGCACATCAAAGCTGTCTTTCAGATAGGTATAAAACTGCTCTGCGGTGTTGAAGCCCTGCGGCGTGGCGAAGCGCATATCGTTGGTTTCAAGCGTGTACGGGATGATCAGATGCGGCTCCACCGTGCCATCCTGACAGGTGACCTGCGTCCAGAACGGCAGGTCGTCGCCATAATAGTCGCTGTCGTAAGTGAATCCGCCCTGCTCAACCACCAGCCTGCGGGTGTTCGGGCTGTCGCGTCCGGTGTACCAGCCTGTCGGCGCTTTGCCAAACAGATCTTTTAAGGTATCCACCGCCTGCTGCATATGCTGACGTTCCGCTTTCGGGTCCATCGACTGGTAGTGGATCCAGCGCCAGCCGTGGCTGACCACGTCGTAATCGGCAGCCTTAATGGCATCAACAATCTCGGGATGACGCGCCAGCGCCATCGCCACGCCGAACACCGTTAGCGGCAGCCCGCGCTTCTGGAACTCATTATGGATGCGCCAGAAACCGGCACGGGAACCGTATTCATACAGCGAGTCCATCGACATATGACGCTCGGGATAGCTTGCCGCGCCGATAATATCGGACAGGAACTGTTCGGAACCCGCATCGCCATGCAGCACGTTGTTCTCTGCACCCTCTTCATAGTTCAGCACAAACTGCACGGCGATCCGCGCGTTGCCCGGCCAGGCCGCATGGGGTGGATTGCCCGCATAGCCACGCAGATCGCGTGGGTAGTTTTTGTTAAAGCTGTACTCTTTTTTCTCTACGGCATCATTCATGGTCAAAGTCCTTGTGTCGGGACGACATAATCCAGTTTAAGAGAGGCAAACTGACCCGACAGAGTTTTTCTTACAGGATAGTCCAGGTCACCGTGTTTACTGGTCGATAACCCCAGCGCCACCAGCGACTCCACCATTTTTACTGCGGCTCCCACGCCATCAATGACCGGGATACCCAGTTCCAGCGTTAACTCACGCGCCAGCGTGGCCATGCCACCACAGCCGAGCACAATGGCACCGCTGCCGTCTCGCTTCATCGCTTGTATACAGCCTTCGCGCACTTTCTCCTGCGCCAGACCGGTGCCATCTTCCAGTGCCAGCACCGGCAAATCGATGGCATGCAACGCGGCGCAATGCTGTTCAAAGCCATACTGCTGTAGCAAATGCCGTGCAATGATTAAGGTACGCGGCAAGGTGGTGACGATAGAGAAGCGGGTCGCCACCATCGTCGCCATATGCATCGCCGCTTCGGCAATACCAATCACCGGTCCCTGAGCCAGTTCGCGGGCGGCTAGCAGCCCCGGATCGCCAAAGCAGGCAATCACGTGCCCACTGACGCCCAACTCACGGCCCGCCTTGATCTGTTCCAGCACGCCGATGGCGGCGATAGCCTCGTCAAAATGCCCTTCGATAGACGGCACGCCCTGCGACGGGCACACCGCGAGGATCTCGGTTCCCGGCGCGGCCACGGCGCGTGCTGCGGCTCCGATTGTCGCGGTCATCGCCTGGCTGGTGTTCGGGTTAATCACCTGAACGATGTGCTTCACGCTCATGCTTTCGCTCCAAAGCCGGCAAACAGGCGGCCAAAGTCAGGCAGCTGCTCGCCGCTGCGTTCAAAGTGCAGACTGTCTACGATATGCGCGAAATGTTGCTGCATTGCGTCAGTCAGCGGTTGCAGCGCTTTTTGTCGCAACAGTTCAATCAGCCGATCGTGATCGTCACAGCGGCAGCCCTGCTGCCACGGCGCGCCATACGCCGCAATCACCAGCGACGATCGCTGCGTTAATCGCGTCACTATTTCGGTCAGCACCTGATTGCCTGAGATAGCCTGCAGCTGAATATGAAAAGCGGCGGAAAGGCGGATAGCGGCCGGGCCATCGTGCGCCTCGTGCGCCTGTTGTTCCTGGCGATTGAGTTTCTCCAGCGCCACCAGGTGCGTCGACTGGCAACGTGCGAGGATCGCCGGCAGATTGGCACATTCAAGTAAGGCACGGGTGCGGAAAATATCCTGAGCCTCTTCCACTGAGGGTGTCGCTACCTGTGCACCACGTTTGGGCGTCAGGATGATCATTTGCACCGCGGCGAGGCGCTGAAGCACTTTGCGGATCCCGGTGCGGCTGATGCCAAACACCTCCGCCAGCGCTTCTTCCGGCAGCTTACTGCCCGGTGGCAGCTGGTGCTCCACAATGGCCGACATCAACGCCTGATAGATCGGCTCGTCCTTGTCGTTCAGGTCAGAGGCCGTTTTCAGGCCGTTTTCACTCTTCATTACCCACTCCGGTAAACATCAGTTCCGTAAAGAATCGTACACATGAATCTCAAGTTTTGTATACAAAAAAACGATTCTGGCCTGATTCCTGCAATGTCTTCCTAAACCGATTTGCGTTTAGTGACCTATACAGGAGCAGGTTTCATGCCAAATAGTCAGAATGTCAGCCAGGCGTCGGCGGTTGAAGCCCACGCAAACTACAGCCCACGGCTGTGTAACAAAGACCTGGCGCCTACTCGCGACCAGAACTGGAGCTGGTACAACATCTTTTCTTTCTGGATGTCGGATGTACACAGTATGGGTGGCTATGTGGTCGCCGCGAGCTTCTTTACGCTCGGGCTGGCAAGCTGGCAGGTGCTGCTTTGCCTGCTGGTCGGCATCTGCATCGTGCAGATTTGTGCCAACCTGGTCGCCAAACCGAGCCAGATGGCCGGCGTGCCCTATGCGGTGATTTGTCGTCAGGCCTTTGGCGTGTTTGGTGCCAATATCCCGGCGGTGATCCGCGGACTGATTGCGTTTGCCTGGTACGGCATCCAGACCTATCTCGCCGCCAATGCGCTCATGCTGGTGTCGCTGAAATTCTGGCCGTCGCTGGCCGCCATGACGCACGCGTCCTGGCTGGGTCTGTCTCAGCTGGGCTGGATTTGCTTCGGCATTATGTGGCTGGCGCAGGCCATGGTGTTCTGGCACGGCATGAGCGCCATTAAGCGCTTTATCGATATTGCCGGTCCGGCGGTGTATGTGGTGATGGTGGCGCTGGCCGGTGGGATTGTGTACAAGACGGGCTTTGACGGTATTTCGCTGACGCTGGCCAGCAAGCAGCTCACCGGAGGCCAGCAGGTCTGGGAAATGATTACCGCGACCGCGCTGGTGGTCTCCTACTTCTCTGGCCCACTGCTGAACTTCGGTGACTTCTCGCGCTATGGTAAGAGCATGAATGAAATCCGTCGCGGCAACCGCTGGGGCTTACCGTTCAACTTCCTGCTGTTTTCCGTGGTGACGGTGGTGATTGTTTCCGGTACTCAGTCGCTGTTCGGCCATATGATCACCGATCCGATTGAAACGGTGAGCCGCGTCGGCAACGATCTGGCGGTCGCCATTGGTCTGCTGACGATGATCACCGCCACGATCGGCATCAATATCGTCGCGAACTTTGTTTCCCCGGCGTTCGACTTCTCCAACTGTTCACCGCAGAAAATCAGCTTCCGCACCGGCGGCATGATCGCGGCGGTCGGTTCCGTGCTGTTAACGCCGTGGAACCTGTTCCAGTCCCCTGAGCTGATCCCCTACACGCTGGACGTACTGGGTGCCTTTATTGGGCCGCTGTTCGGTATCCTGCTGTGCGACTTCTATCTGATCAAACGCAGCCAGATTTCCGTGAAGGATCTGTTTGATGACACGCCTCAGGGCCAGTACTGGTATCGCGGGGGATTCAACCCGAAAGCCATCGTCGCCCTCGTCCCGTCGGTGTTGATTGGGTTGGTGATCAGCTTTATTCCTTCGCTGCATGACGTGGCAAACTTTAGCTGGTTTATTGGCGTGGCGTTGGCTGGCGGGTTCTATCGCTGGATTGCGCGTGAGGATCGGGTGGTCAGCAGCCAGGGTTATGGTGGTAAGGTTGCGGTAGAGAAGCGTTAATAAAGGAGGGGACGGCGTTTTACCGTCTCCAGAAACGACAAAAGCCTGATTCATTGCTGAATCAGGCTTTCTGAATACTTGGCGGAACGGACGGGGCTCGAACCCGCGACCCCCTGCGTGACAGGCAGGTATTCTAACCAACTGAACTACCGCTCCACCGATGTTCCCCGTCGGGAACGGGGCGAATATTACGGCCAGCCCTTCCCCCCGTCAACGCTTTTTATCGGGGTTTTCAACCGACTGCCTGTTTTTTCGCCTTTTCGCTGATTTAATCCGTGATTTTCAGCACTTATGCGCGCCAGAGGCAGCTTCCGCCCTTCTTCATCACCAGATCCAGCCGCTCTTCGTGGGCCATGTTTTCCGCCTCACTCGCCGATAACACCACCAGCCCCGAGGCCGGACGCGTAATGCGATGAATGGTGTCGCCGTTGCTTTGCTGCTGCTGATCGCCTTCCATCGAGAACTTCAGCAGCGTCTGGCCACCGGTCATCGCCAGGAACACTTCCGCCAGAATTTCGGAGTCCAGCAGTGCGCCGTGCAGGGTTCGCTTGGTGTTATCTATTTCGTAGCGTGAGCAGAGCGCATCAAGGCTGTTACGCTTACCGGGAAACATTTTGCGCGCCATCGCCAGGCTGTCGGTAATGCGGCAGAAGGTTTCGGTCTTCGGAATATTGCGCCCAAGCTTGGCAAACTCGTAGTCCATAAAGCCGATATCAAACGACGCGTTATGGATCACCAGCTCGGCGCCATCGATGTATTCGAGGAAGCCGTCGGCGATGTCGGCAAAGGTGGGTTTGTCGGCGAGGAACTCATCGGCAATACCGTGAACGCCAAAAGCTTCCGGATCCACCAGCCGATCGGGCTTCAGATAAACATGGTAGTTATTGCCGGTCAGACGGCGGTTTATGACCTCAACGGCACCGATTTCAATGATGCGATGCCCTTCATAGTGCACCCCAATCATGTTCATACCGGTGGTTTCAGTATCGAGTACGATCTGACGCGTTGTATTTACTGTGCTCATAGGACCCGTTTATGTCAGACTTGGCGTTTTTCAGCAGGGAGTCTACCAGAGATGACTAAGCAGGTAGAAATTTTCACCGACGGTTCTTGCCTTGGCAACCCCGGACCGGGCGGTTATGGCGCTATCTTACGCTATGGTAAGCACGAAAAAACCTTCAGCGAAGGCTATTTTTTAACCACCAATAATCGCATGGAGTTGATGGCTGCTATCGTCGCGCTGGAAGCCTTAACGCAGAAGTGTGAAGTGGTGCTCAGCACCGACAGCCAGTATGTTCGCCAGGGCATCACCAGCTGGATCCATAACTGGAAAAAACGCGGCTGGAAAACCACCGATAAGAAACCGGTCAAGAATGTCGATCTGTGGAAGCGGCTGGACAGCGCCCTGAGCCACCATGAGATCAAATGGGAATGGGTTAAAGGTCATGCGGGACACGTCGAGAACGAACAGTGTGACGAGTTAGCCCGCGCGGCCGCAGGCAACCCGACCCAGCAAGACGTGGGCTACACGTCAGAATCCTGATGTCCCTGCCGCGAGCGAAACTGGCTGGTTGCGCCAACCGCCGAGGTGATCCTTCTTTTCGCCGCGGCCCGTTTGGCCGGATTCATGATCAGTGGGAAGGTGCGCTTACGCGCGACAATGATGCTCAGGCAGCCCAGCGCCGGAAAATGCGTGCTGATGACCTTGCCGCCCTGCCGGTTCCACGGCACGACCTGGAACCGCGTCCGCTGAACCACTTCGTAATTCAACAGGCTTAGCCAGTCCATTAACCTCATCTGCGTAAACATCCGACTGTTCCACGGCACGCGCTTGTGGATGCCCGGGATCAGTTTGCCGATCCCCAGCACGCTAAATGGGTTAAAGCCGCTGATAATGATCCAGCCATCGTCGATCAATACCCGATCCCCTTCCCGCAGAATGCGGTGCGGATCGCTGCTCCAGGCCAGACAATGTGCCAGCAGGCAGGCATCAACGGATTTCGATTCAAACGGCAGGCTCATCGGATCCGCCTTGACCTGCAGCCCTTCGCCGCTTAATCCCACGTTAACCTGATGAGAGATGGCGCAGCTTTCGGTGTCGATTTCGGCGCTAAGATGGCCCACCTTTAACAGATGAAAACCGTAGAGTTTGGCGAGGCAAGGCTGGAGATGCTTGTTGAGGGCATCACGATAAAACTCTCCCCATGGGATCTCTGCCCACGAGTCTGGCACCTGACGAATTTGGCGTGTTTTAGCGGGCTTCATGCTTTACCATTCTCTTTCCATTTCAGCCAATAAAAGAGGCGATGATGAATCTTACCAGCATTCCGGCACTTCAGGACAACTACATCTGGACATTAAATAATGAACAGGGCCAGTGCCTGATCGTTGACCCAGGCGAAGCGGCGCCGGTGCTCTCCGTTCTGGCAAAAAACCAGTGGCAGCCCGTGGCGATCTTGCTTACTCATCATCATCACGATCATGTTGGCGGCGTGAAAGAATTGCTGGAGAAATATCCGGGAATGACGGTCTATGGACCGAATGAAACCGCCGATAAAGGGGCGACATCGATCGTCAGTGAAGGGGATAGAATTACCGTGCTGGATACCGAATTCAGCGTGATCTACACACCCGGTCACACTTTAGGACACATCTCATATTTCAGTCACCCTTACCTTTTCTGCGGCGATACGATGTTCTCTGGTGGTTGCGGTCGATTATTCGAAGGCACGCCGGAACAAATGTTTGAATCATTTCAGAAACTTAACGAGCTACCCGCCGATACACTGATATGTTGCGCGCATGAGTATACTTTATCGAATTTAACCTTTGCGCATGCCGTTTTACCGCAGGATGCGAAGATAGAGAGCTATTACCGTGAAATTAAGGAGTTACGCGCGAAAAACGGCGTTTCCGTGCCGACAAAGCTGGAATTAGAGCGACAAATTAATGTTTTTTTAAGAACGCAAGAACCTGATTTACAAAGACTTATAGGGTATGAAACATCTCCACAACATGAGTGGCAAGTATTTGCAACTCTACGCGAGAAGAAAGACCGTTTTTGATTTTTCGGGTTGTGTTGCTATGGGCGAGCAAGTATAGTTGCTCGTCTTTTAAGCGAAGAATGACACACACATGAAGGCTAAAGCGATATTACTCGCCTCGGTCTTGCTGGTGGGTTGCCAGGCGTCAAAGCATGACACCAACATCCCGGAACAGCATGCACAGAGTTTGTCTTCGGCAGGTCAGAATGAAGCAGAGCAGGACACAGATCGGTTGTTATCCCCGCGTTGGCAGGATGATGGAACCCGCGTTACGCAGGATAAAGATTTGTGGAATCTCATCAGTACCGAGCTGAAGATGAAGGTTCCGGATAATGCCCGGATACGCGAACAAAAACAGAAATACTTAAGCAACAAGAGCTATCTCCACGATGTAACATTACGGGCAGAGCCGTATATGTACTGGATTGTCGAGCAGATTAAAGAACGTAAAATGCCGATGGAACTGGTACTACTACCCATAGTGGAGAGCGCTTTTGACCCCCATGCGACCTCAGCCGCCAATGCCGCAGGCATCTGGCAGATTGTACCGCAGACGGGGCGAAACTACGGTCTGAAGCAGAGCCAGTGGTATGACGGACGCCGCGATGTTGTGGCTTCCACCAAGGTTGCGCTGGACATGATGGAACGTCTGAACAAGATGTTTGACGGTGACTGGTTACTGACCATCGCCGCCTATAACAGCGGTGAAGGACGCGTCATGAAAGCGGTAAAAGCCAACAAAGCCCGAGGGAAACCGACGGACTTCTGGCATTTATCTCTGCCACGCGAAACCACGGTCTACGTGCCAAAAATGTTGGCTTTGGGAGATATCCTGAAGAACAACAAGCGTTACGGTTTACGTCTGCCGGCGCCTAACGAAACCCGTGCTCTGGCACGTGTCGATGTGGGCCAACAGATTGAACTGACGCAGGCGGCAGAAATGTCGGGCATGTCACTGAGCAAGCTGAAAAGTTTTAACGCGGGCTACAAACGCGGCACTACGGCACCGAAAGGTGGACCTCAGTACATCATGGTACCGAAGTCGAACGTAGCGCAGCTGCGTAACTCGCTGGCAACAGGCGATATTGCTGCCGTGCAGCCAACAGCGTTGGCGAATAACACGACAGCCGGTTCTTACAAGGTGCGCAATGGCGATACCCTGTCAGGAATTGCTAAACGTCTGAACGTCTCGGTGAAAGACCTGCAGCGCGCAAATAACCTGCGTGGCGCAAGTATCAAACCAGGGCAGACCCTGAGCACGGGCGGTAGCGGCAACGCCACCAAACTGGCCGATAATGGCAACAGCATCACCTATAAAGTTCGTAAAGGTGATTCTCTGGCCAGCATTGCTAAAGGGCACGGTGTTGAGATTAAAGATGTGATGCGCTGGAACACCAGTGGCTCACAGAACATCCAGCCAGGCGACAAGCTGACGCTGTTTGTAAGCAACACCAGTACGCCAGACAGTTAAGACTGAGACCGATAAAAAGCCAATCTGCGGATTGGCTTTTTTTATGCCCTGAATTTCCCCTTACTCCCCTTCACTCCACGTTGTGATCGCCTCGCGGCTTCACGCATCCTTGCTGGTACAACTGTGATCAAGATCCAGTAACCGTCAATCAGCGCTTGTATGGTAGTAATCTCAGTGTCTATGTTATCAACTTGTTTATTTTTTGTTCTACTATTTTCGGCATACATAACAAGAAACAGCGTAAAACAGGGCGCGGACCGTTTACTGACGGCCGCAGACAACGATGACATTGAAAGGCACCAGATATGACACTCCCTTCTTCTGAACTGGCTGAACATCAAACGACTCAGGATAGCCCTGCCGCTGGCGCGCAGGCACCCCGGCGTGGGCTTTTACGCTTCCTGCCGAGAGCTCACCCGCTTTCCTGGGGGATGCTGGTGATCACCACGCTGGCGATCCTGATGAATTCCATCGACAGGATTATTCTGCCGACCCTGCTGCCGGCGATCATGAAATCCTTCAACCTGACCGAAGTGCAGGCTGGCTGGCTCAACTCGTTAAGTTTTGTCGGCACCTTAACCGGCGCCGTGCTTTTCGGGCTGTTCTCGGATTGGGTCGGCACCGGTCACAAGCGCTGTTACAGCTGGTGTGTCGCGGTGTTGGTAGAGATTGTCTCGGGTGTCGCTACGGCATTTTGCAAGTCTCTCGGGGCGTTTCAGGCGCTGAGAGTGGCGATGGGGATGGGCACCGGCGGCTCAGAACCGATTAACGTCGCGCTGCTGGGCGAATGGTGGCAGAAAGAGAACCGTGGATTTGCTATCGGCGTGCACCATACCGGCTTCCCGCTGGGACAGTTTATCGGCCCAATCCTGATCGCTGCCATTCTGGCTTTTGCTACCTGGCGCGAAGCCTTTCTGTTTATCCCGCTGATTGGTCTGGTGATCCTGATTGCCCAGCTGATTATCGGCACCCGCAAAAATCATCAGAAAGTGAATGACTGGATTGTTGAAAACAAACTGACGCCGCCGGTCACCGAATCTCTGCAAAAAACGGTAGAGAACGCCTCTCTCTGGTCCAACGCGGTCTCCTGCCTGAAAAACCGCAACTGCCAGCTGGCAATCCTGCTGATTTTTGGCTTTACCTGGGCCGAGATGGGCATTGCTAACTTCCTGACGTTGCAACTGACCCGCGAAGTGGGACTGGACCTTTCCACCGCAGCGATTATTTCGGGTGCCTCTGGCTTAACCGGATGGATTGGCCAGATCCTGTGGGGCAGCTTCTCAGACGTTAAAGGACGCAAACGCTCGCTGACTTTTATTATTGCTGGCTGGATCCTGGCGGCGGCACTGTGCATGTTTATCCACTCTGCCGCGCTGGGTTGGGCGATCCTGATTTTCTGGGGGCTGTTCCGCAACTCTCCCTATCCCGTTGCCTACGCTTTACTGATTGACTCCTCGCCGCGTGCCGCCGCATCCAGCATGGGACTGATGATTGGCCTGGCCGTCGGCATTGCCGGCATTCTGGTTGCGCCCGTTAGCGGCTGGATCATTCACAGTTATGGCTTCACCGTTCACTATCTGGTGATTGTCGGCGTGCTGCTGCTCTCCTGCGCCCCACTGTGGTTTATCAAAGAAACCGTCAACCTGAATAAGGCCTGATATGACTCACGATCTGCTTAGCGTATTGCGTCAACACCGCCTCATCGAGCTGAACCACCAGTATGAGGAATTCATGCCCGTCTGGCCGACCCACGGCAAGTTTTTCTGTAGCCGCGCGGAGGATTATGCTGCCGGAGACGGCAACTATAACTGCCAGCTAAGCCTGGGAGATCACTGCGGTACGCACGTTGATGCGCCGGTGCATTTTATTGAGGGTGGCAAGACGATTGAACAGGTGGACGTGCAGCAACTAACGGGACGCGGACGCTGCCTGGATATGTCCCATCTGGCGGAAAACGCCGATATCACCCGCGAGATGATCGCCTCATGGGAGGCAGAGCATGGCGAGATTCTGGCTCAGGATATTGTGATTTTTCGCACCGGTTATGATGAGAAATGGCGTTGCCGTCCGCATCAGGCGGCGTTTTTGCAGAACTGGCCAGGACTGTCAGGAGAAGGCGCGCAATATCTGATAGATAAAGGCGTGACGGTGTTCGGGACGGATGCGATGTCGCTCGATCGCTACAGTAATGAAGCGCATCCCGCACACCTTGCCGTGTTGGGTGCCGATTGCCTGATTATTGAGAATCTGGCGAATCTGCGAAGCCTGCCGACGGCCTTTATCTTTATGGCGTTACCGCTACGAATTAAGGGCGCTTCCGCCTCGCCGATTCGGGCCGTGGCACTGGTTGAGTAACAGCCCCTTGCGGGGCCGTTTTGATTCAGGGCTTAAACGCCTCGATAAAGATCACGTCAGTACTGAAGCTGCCATCCGGCTGTTGAGCATAGTAGCGCTGCACTTCTTCAGAAGCAGACTGCTGATAAGCCCGGATGGCATCTGCCATCACCTTCGGCGTGCGCATGCGCTCAATCCAGCTGCTGAACTCCAAATCCAGACGGTCATGGCTGACGGCCGTGATTGCCAGCCCGGCTTCCGTGAACATCGTCAGCCATTCTCCAGGATTGTAATCGCGGACGTGGGACGTATCGCGCAGCGCCTCAACGGTCTGTAACCAGATATCCAGCACGGCATTGCCCGGCGCGTTCACATCCATAAAGATCACTTTACCGCCTGGCTTCAGGATGCGCTTCACTTCGCGCAGTGCCCGCCCGACATCATGCCAGTGGTGGGCTGAATAACGGCTGATAACGATATCAAAGGATCCGTCGGCAAAAGGCAGGTATTCCGCATAGCCCTGCACCGTCGACAGATGCTCATAGCCACGCTCTTTCGCCGCTTCAGCCACCACCGCCAGCATTTTCGCCGAGAGATCGTATGCCACCACGCTCTTAACATGCTGAGCCGCAACATAGCTGGCGTGCCCACCACCACACCCCAAATCGAGTAAATGCGCATCCTTTTCCGCAAACAGACGTTCACCCAGACGCTCTAAGTCGCGGCCGCTGGCGTGCACGGCACTGCTCAGATAGGCGCTTGCCTGGTCACCAAACTGTTTGTCGACGTTATCATGATGATGTGTAGCCATATCTCTGTGTTCCTTACTGATTTTTTGGAGTTATGGGCAGAACGTGAGGTCGACCTGCCCGTGACGGCAGGCCAAACATTCCCTAGAGAAGCGCAGGCTTGCCGGGATGGAATTCGACGAGTAGGGGATTGTGATCGGAGGCGCGGGTAACCAGCACGGAGGCTTCAGCCACGCCAAGACCGCGGTAAAACACAAAATCTAACGGACGACCAAAGGCTTTGCGTCGGTGATCGTCGGTAAAGCGCACTTCTTCCAGCCCCATATCGCGGGCGAAGGTATATAACGCATTGATGCGCTGACGGCTCCAGGCGTTAAAGTCACCGGCCATAATCACCGGGCCGCGATGATGAATTATCTGCTCGCCAATCGGCCCCAGCTGTTTGCTGTAAACATCAATCCCCAGACTGAAGTTAACGGCATGGATGTTCACGACCATCAGCATCTGATCGTCAGGCAAGGCATAGGCCGTCACCAGAGCAGATTTAGACAGCCTTAACAAAGGCTCGCGTTCGCGTAACGGGCAGCAATAGACGGGATGGGCGGAAGCCAGCGTCATCACCCCAGACGGATGCTGAGGCAGAGCAAAGGCCGGAACCTGATCGGCGGCCAGATAGTTGGAGGTGGCGAACCGCACCAGCTCCGGCGTGGTTTGCGCTTCCTGTAACAGCACCAGGTGCGCTTCCTTACCAAAATTCTGCAGGACGGAGAGCCAGTCCGCACGCTGCTGTTTGAAGATGTTCCACACCAGCACCCGCAGCGTGGACTCCGTCGTCAGCGGCGTTCCCGGCGGCAAGGCTTTGCCAACGTGCAGCATGGCACCGGGCGGAAAAATGCGTTCCGCTGGCTGTCCCGCTACATATCTCATGGCATACGTCTTTCTTCGCACTCTACCGCCTGGCCTTAGTTACTGCTGAATGAATCATTGTGTCATTCAGTTATAGGGGCTTTGGTAGTGAGTTTCAATCGGATCAGACTAATAACTGCTGTTAGTCGGTAAACAAATGATAACAAGGGCCGAGCGTTATCCGGCTTGCTTGCGGTAACGGTTTCCATAGCGCTCGGGATCCGCACATGATTAAATATCAAAATAATTCAAAGTCTCAGCAGAATTTTGCTCAAGGAGCAATAATGAAGGCCAATTCAGAAGAACTGGCAATCTTTGTCGCCGTGGTCGAGAGCGGCAGTTTTAGCCGGGCAGCAGAGCAGCTGGACATGGCTAACTCTGCCGTCAGTCGGGCAGTCAAAAAGCTGGAAACCAAGTTGGGTGTGGAGTTACTGACCCGAACCACAAGACAGGTCAATCTCACTCAGGAAGGCGAAGTCTATTTTCGCCGGGTCCAGTCGGTGCTACAGGAGATGGCTGCGGCTGAAAACGAGCTGATGGAAAGCCGACAGATACCGCAAGGACTGTTGCGGATCGATGCGGCCACGCCGGTCGTGCTGCATCTGCTGATGCCGATGATCAAGCCTTACCGGGAGCGCTATCCGGAAGTCACGCTTTCGCTGGTGTCTTCTGAGACCTTTATTAATTTGATTGAGCGGAAGGTGGATATCGCCATCCGGGCAGGTAACCTGACTGACTCCAGTCTGCGGGCTCGCCCTCTTTTTACCAGCTACCGTAAAATTGTTGCCAGTCCCGGCTACTTGCAGCAGCACGGTATCCCGCACTCTTGTCAGGATCTCGCCGGGCATGTCTGCATGGGATTTGTCGAACCTCTGAGTCTGAACCGCTGGCCGATAGCAAAAGCCGACGGGCAGCTTTACGACATCACGGCGGATCCCACCTCTAACAGTGGCGAAACCATCAAGCAACTCTGCCTGAGCGGCAACGGCATTGCCTGCCTGTCAGACTTTATGATTGACCGTGAGATCCGCGAGGGAACCCTGGTGGAATTACTGGCTGATAAGATCCTGCCCATCGAAATGCCGTTTAACGCGGTGTATTACAGTGACCGGGCGGTGAGTACGCGCATCCGTTCATTTATCGATTTTCTCGATGAGTGGGTGAAAGCAGCGCTCCCAGGGACACGGGAAGCGCCGTAAAGCCAGAGTGAAGATTTAATCCCAGTCTGGTGCCAGACCTTCAGGGCTGACCAGACGTTCAGCACGATCCAGTTTGGCGATCTTCGCCCGATCCTCTGCATCCAGCTTCAGATCCCTTGCTGCCATGTTGCTTTGCAGATTCGCACGTTGAGTGGAGGAAGGGATCACCGCATACCCTTCCTGCATAGCCCATGCCAGCACTACCTGAGCGGCTGTCGCCTGATGCTTAGCGGCAATCTCAATGATCACCGGTTCCTGCAAGGCTTTACCATATGCCAGCGTCATATAGGAGGTGATAGGGATCCCCTTCTCACGGGCGAAATCCACCACCTTGCGGTTCTGCAGGAAAGGATGGAGTTCGATTTGGTTGGTAGCAATCTGCTCAACCCCGACCGCATCAATCGCCTGCTGCATCAGCCCTGTGGTGAAATTGGAGATACCAATTTGGCGAGTCAGGCCAGCTTCTTTCGCCGCAACCAGCGCCTTCATGGTTTCCGCGACCGTTACCGCGGCAGCTGGCGATGGCCAGTGAATCAAGGTCAGATCGACGTAATCAGTGCGTAACTTGCTCAGGCTCTCTTTCAGGCTGGGGATCAAGGCGTCGGCACTGAGGTTTTCTACCCAAATCTTGGTAGTGATAAACAGCTGGTCGCGCGCCACACCGCTTTCTGCGATCGCCTTCCCTACTGCAGCTTCGTTACCATAAATCTGGGCGGTATCTATGGCGCGATAGCCGAGATCCAGCGCATTTTTCACTGAAGCGATTACCACGTCATCTTGCAGGCGGAAGGTGCCCAAACCGAAGGCTGGAAGTGTCATAAATCCTCTTTTGTTGCTGTTGTTGGTTAAGTTGCGAGGAGTATGACAGAGGAATTATTGACGAAAAAGCCGCTAACAATCACAACACTTTTGCCCTGTGAGCAATAATAGCCAAATGACAGACACAAAAAAGCCCTGAGTCTTATGACTCAGGGCTTCATGTTTAAGTGGCGGAACGGACGGGGCTCGAACCCGCGACCCCCTGCGTGACAGGCAGGTATTCTAACCAACTGAACTACCGCTCCACCGATTCTGTACTGAATTCAGAATGTTGCTTCTGATATCAGGTGTTTCACCCTTTCCGTGTCACTGGAAAGGTCATGACCATAAATGGTCTGAATTGATGCCTGGCAGTTCCCTACTCTCGCATGGGGAGACCCCACACTACCATCGGCGCTACGGCGTTTCACTTCTGAGTTCGGCATGGGGTCAGGTGGGACCACCGCGCTAAAGCCGCCAGGCAAATCTGTTACCGATTTATCGGTTAATTACTGGTGCTGATACCCAGAGTCGAACTGGGGACCTCACCCTTACCAAGGGTGCGCTCTACCAACTGAGCCATATCAGCACGCTTATTTCTTGCAATAAGCGGGTTACTCACGCTTATTTCTTGCAATAAGCGGGTTACTCACGCTTATTGGTCTAAATTGATGCCTGGCAGTTCCCTACTCTCGCATGGGGAGACCCCACACTACCATCGGCGCTACGGCGTTTCACTTCTGAGTTCGGCATGGGGTCAGGTGGGACCACCGCGCTAAAGCCGCCAGGCAAATTCTTGTGCCCGAAACGAATATTTTACGCTGCTGCTTCGTTGGCCGCGCTTGTAAACTCAGTCACATACTTCAGTATGCTCCTTCCTTCACGGCGCTTGCCGCCTTGCTTCAGCAAAAAATCTTTCGTTTCCGCTAATTCTTTAATCCGGTTCAAGCTGAAAATCTCTGTTGTGTCTCTCAGACACCCACCAGAACGCTTCTGGTGTTGTAAGGTTAAGCCTCACGGGTCATTAGTACCGGTTAGCTCAACGCATCGCTGCGCTTACACACCCGGCCTATCAACGTCGTAGTCTTCAACGTCCCTTCAGGGGCCTTAAAGGCCCAGGGAAGATTCATCTCGAGGCAAGTTTCGCGCTTAGATGCTTTCAGCGCTTATCTTTTCCGCACTTAGCTACCGGGCAATGCCATTGGCATGACAACCCGAACACCAGTGGTGCGTTCACTCCGGTCCTCTCGTACTAGGAGCAACCCCTCTCAATCTTCCAGCGCCCACGGCAGATAGGGACCGAACTGTCTCACGACGTTCTAAACCCAGCTCGCGTACCACTTTAAACGGCGAACAGCCGTACCCTTGGGACCTACTTCAGCCCCAGGATGTGATGAGCCGACATCGAGGTGCCAAACACCGCCGTCGATATGAACTCTTGGGCGGTATCAGCCTGTTATCCCCGGAGTACCTTTTATCCGTTGAGCGATGGCCCTTCCATTCAGAACCACCGGATCACTATGACCTGCTTTCGCACCTGCTCGAGCCGTCACTCTCGCAGTCAAGCTAGCTTATGCCATTGCACTAACCTCACGATGTCCGACCGTGATTAGCTAACCTTCGTGCTCCTCCGTTACTCTTTAGGAGGAGACCGCCCCAGTCAAACTACCCACCAGACACTGTCCCCACGCCGGATTACGGCGCCAGGTTAGAACATCAAACGTTAAAGGGTGGTATTTCAAGGTTGGCTCCACGCAGACTGGCGTCCACGCTTCAAAGCCTCCCACCTATCCTACACATCAAGGTTCAATATTCAGTGTCAAGCTATAGTAAAGGTTCACGGGGTCTTTCCGTCTTGCCGCGGGTACACTGCATCTTCACAGCGAGTTCAATTTCACTGAGTCTCGGGTGGAGACAGCCTGGCCATCATTACGCCATTCGTGCAGGTCGGAACTTACCCGACAAGGAATTTCGCTACCTTAGGACCGTTATAGTTACGGCCGCCGTTTACCGGGGCTTCGATCAAGAGCTTCTCCTTGCGGATAACCCCATCAATTAACCTTCCGGCACCGGGCAGGCGTCACACCGTATACGTCCACTTTCGTGTTTGCACAGTGCTGTGTTTTTAATAAACAGTTGCAGCCAGCTGGTATCTTCGACTGGCTTCAGCTCCGGGAGCAAGTCCCTTCACCTACGCGCCAGCGTGCCTTCTCCCGAAGTTACGGCACCATTTTGCCTAGTTCCTTCACCCGAGTTCTCTCAAGCGCCTTGGTATTCTCTACCTGACCACCTGTGTCGGTTTGGGGTACGATTCCGTGTTACCTGATGCTTAGAGGCTTTTCCTGGAAGCAGGGCATTTGTTACTTCAGCACCGTAGTGCCTCGTCATCACACCTCAGCGTTAAAAAGAGTCCGGATTTACCTAAACTCTCCGCCTACATGCTTAAACCGGGACAACCGTCGCCCGGCTAACATAGCCTTCTCCGTCCCCCCTTCGCAGTAACACCGAGTACAGGAATATTAACCTGTTTCCCATCGACTACGCCTTTCGGCCTCGCCTTAGGGGTCGACTCACCCTGCCCCGATTAACGTTGGACAGGAACCCTTGGTCTTCCGGCGAGCGGGCTTTTCACCCGCTTTATCGTTACTTATGTCAGCATTCGCACTTCTGATACCTCCAGCAGACCTCACAGTCCACCTTCGACGGCTTACAGAACGCTCCCCTACCCAACAACGCCTAAGCGTCGCTGCCGCAGCTTCGGTGCATGGTTTAGCCCCGTTACATCTTCCGCGCAGGCCGACTCGACCAGTGAGCTATTACGCTTTCTTTAAATGATGGCTGCTTCTAAGCCAACATCCTGGCTGTCTGTGCCTTCCCACATCGTTTCCCACTTAACCATGACTTTGGGACCTTAGCTGGCGGTCTGGGTTGTTTCCCTCTTCACGACGGACGTTAGCACCCGCCGTGTGTCTCCCGTGATAACATTCTTCGGTATTCGCAGTTTGCATCGGGTTGGTAAGCCGGGATGGCCCCCTAGCCGAAACAGTGCTCTACCCCCGAAGATGAGTTCACGAGGCGCTACCTAAATAGCTTTCGGGGAGAACCAGCTATCTCCCGGTTTGATTGGCCTTTCACCCCCAGCCACAAGTCATCCGCTAATTTTTCAACATTAGTCGGTTCGGTCCTCCAGTTAGTGTTACCCAACCTTCAACCTGCCCATGGCTAGATCACCGGGTTTCGGGTCTATACCCTGCAACTTAACGCCCAGTTAAGACTCGGTTTCCCTTCGGCTCCCCTATACGGTTAACCTTGCTACAGAATATAAGTCGCTGACCCATTATACAAAAGGTACGCAGTCACACCACGAAGGTGCTCCCACTGCTTGTACGTACACGGTTTCAGGTTCTGTTTCACTCCCCTCGCCGGGGTTCTTTTCGCCTTTCCCTCACGGTACTGGTTCACTATCGGTCAGTCAGGAGTATTTAGCCTTGGAGGATGGTCCCCCCATATTCAGACAGGATGTCACGTGTCCCGCCCTACTCATCGAACTCACAGCAAGTGCATTTTTGTGTACGGGAGTATCACCCTGTACCCTGCGACTTTCCAGACGCTTCCACTAATGCACAAACTGATTCAGGTTCTGGGCTGTTCCCCGTTCGCTCGCCGCTACTGGGGGAATCTCGGTTGATTTCTTTTCCTCTGGGTACTTAGATGTTTCAGTTCCCCAGGTTCGCCTTGCAACACTATGTATTCATGTTGCAATGATGCACCAAAGTGCACCGGGTTTCCCCATTCGGGTATCGTCGGTTATTACGGTTCATATCACCTTACCGACGCTTATCGCAGATTAGCACGCCCTTCATCGCCTCTGACTGCCTAGGCATCCACCGTGTACGCTTAGTCACTTAACCTCACAACCCACAAGCGTCCCGAAAGACACATTGCTGTTGTAAGCATTTGAGAGACTCGAACATATCGTTAATTTCATTCTTATTACGGAGAATGAAAACGACATGTCGTTTCAATTTTCAGCTTGTTCCGGATTGTTAAAGAGCATAATACTTCGCAGCACACCGTTGCCGGTACGCTCTGAAGTATTGTCAGAAAACTGCATGGTGGAGCTAAGCGGGATCGAACCGCTGACCTCCTGCGTGCAAGGCAGGCGCTCTCCCAGCTGAGCTATAGCCCCATACAGTTACTGCAGAGACCATCTACTACCACTCAACGTGAGTTCATCAGCCACCGTGAGGTGACAAATGTTAATTTTTGCTCAGGCAAGGCATGTTTTCGCGCCGCATAGTTCACTATGCAAGCCGGAAACATAACGCAGCATGAGTGAAAATTTGGTAGGCCTGAGTGGACTTGAACCACCGACCTCACCCTTATCAGGGGTGCGCTCTAACCACCTGAGCTACAAGCCTGTAGAGGTTTTTTCTGCTCGTTACTTTTCTATCAGACAATCTGTTGTGGACACTACGCGGGAAAGTATCTTCAGGTAAGGAGGTGATCCAACCGCAGGTTCCCCTACGGTTACCTTGTTACGACTTCACCCCAGTCATGAATCACAAAGTGGTAAGCGCCCTCCCGAAGGTTAAGCTACCTACTTCTTTTGCAACCCACTCCCATGGTGTGACGGGCGGTGTGTACAAGGCCCGGGAACGTATTCACCGTAGCATTCTGATCTACGATTACTAGCGATTCCGACTTCACGGAGTCGAGTTGCAGACTCCGATCCGGACTACGACGCACTTTGTGAGGTCCGCTTGCTCTCGCGAGTTCGCTTCTCTTTGTATGCGCCATTGTAGCACGTGTGTAGCCCTGGCCGTAAGGGCCATGATGACTTGACGTCATCCCCACCTTCCTCCGGTTTGTCACCGGCAGTCTCCTTTGAGTTCCCGACATTACTCGCTGGCAACAAAGGATAAGGGTTGCGCTCGTTGCGGGACTTAACCCAACATTTCACAACACGAGCTGACGACAGCCATGCAGCACCTGTCTCACGGTTCCCGAAGGCACTAAGGCATCTCTGCCGAATTCCGTGGATGTCAAGGCCAGGTAAGGTTCTTCGCGTTGCATCGAATTAAACCACATGCTCCACCGCTTGTGCGGGCCCCCGTCAATTCATTTGAGTTTTAACCTTGCGGCCGTACTCCCCAGGCGGTCGACTTAACGCGTTAGCTCCGGAAGCCACGCCTCAAGGGCACAACCTCCAAGTCGACATCGTTTACGGCGTGGACTACCAGGGTATCTAATCCTGTTTGCTCCCCACGCTTTCGCACCTGAGCGTCAGTCTTTGTCCAGGGGGCCGCCTTCGCCACCGGTATTCCTCCAGATCTCTACGCATTTCACCGCTACACCTGGAATTCTACCCCCCTCTACAAGACTCTAGCCTGCCAGTTTCAAATGCAGTTCCCAGGTTAAGCCCGGGGATTTCACATCTGACTTGACAGACCGCCTGCGTGCGCTTTACGCCCAGTAATTCCGATTAACGCTTGCACCCTCCGTATTACCGCGGCTGCTGGCACGGAGTTAGCCGGTGCTTCTTCTGCGGGTAACGTCAATCGACAAGGTTATTAACCTTATCGCCTTCCTCCCCGCTGAAAGTACTTTACAACCCGAAGGCCTTCTTCATACACGCGGCATGGCTGCATCAGGCTTGCGCCCATTGTGCAATATTCCCCACTGCTGCCTCCCGTAGGAGTCTGGACCGTGTCTCAGTTCCAGTGTGGCTGGTCATCCTCTCAGACCAGCTAGGGATCGTCGCCTAGGTGAGCCATTACCCCACCTACTAGCTAATCCCATCTGGGCACATCCGATGGTGTGAGGCCCGAAGGTCCCCCACTTTGGTCCGAAGACGTTATGCGGTATTAGCTACCGTTTCCAGTAGTTATCCCCCTCCATCAGGCAGTTTCCCAGACATTACTCACCCGTCCGCCACTCGTCACCCGAGAGCAAGCTCTCTGTGCTACCGTTCGACTTGCATGTGTTAGGCCTGCCGCCAGCGTTCAATCTGAGCCATGATCAAACTCTTCAATTAAAAGTTCGATTTGCTGAAACAAGTTCAGCGGTGCTCAAGTGTAAAACGTCATAATGAATTTCATTATGTGTTCACTCTTAAGGCTTGATATTTTTTTGCGCCTTGCGGCGCTGATATCAATCCTGCGAGTGCCCACACAGATTGTCTGATAAATTGTTAAAGAGCGTTGCGGTAAGTGCCTTGGCGCCTTACTGCGAGGTGGCGTATATTACGCTTTCCTCTTTCAGAGTCAACCCCTTAAATCAGGATTTTTCTCTTCATCTTTCAGCACACTGAGCGTTTGCTCGTTGCCGTTCGATGGAGGCGCATTATAGGGATACGCCGCGGGAAGGCAAGCGTAAATCTGAACTTTTTTACCGTTCGATGAAACTTCACTCAGAACGCTGCTTTTTAGCCCTGTTTGATGCGTGCAGGCAGGTCTGCAAGGCTATTAATCACCCAGTCAGCTGCTTTTTCACCCTCTTCGGTAATCGGCTTGCCGCTACGAACTAATACCTTTATTCCTACACCGGCGGCTTTACCTGCCAGCATGTCATCAATTTTGTCGCCAACCATATAAGAAGCGGCCATATCGATGTTCAGTTCTTTCTGCGCGGATAACAGCATGCCGGGTTCTGGCTTACGGCAATCACACTGCTGGCGATACTCTTCTATTACACCTTCCGGATGATGCGGGCAGAAATAGATGCCATCCAGGTCAACGTCACGATCGGCGAGCGACCAGTCCATCCATTCAGTGAGCTGCATAAAGGTGTCTTCGGAAAAGATGCCGCGCGCAATACCGGACTGGTTCGTCACCATTACCAACGCGTAACCCATCTTCTTCAGTTCCTGCATGGCCTCAATGGCACCGTCTATAAACTGAAAGTTGTCGATCTCATGGACGTAGCCATGATCCTCATTCATCGTGCCATCACGATCGAGAAATATGGCGGGGACTTTGTCTGTCACGTAGAAACTCCTGCTACTAAAGTTGCCGTAGAGTATCGCATGATTGCGCTAACGGTGAGAATGGCAGATTGAATGACTTTGATTGATTTAGACGTCTGGATGCCTTAACATCCACTCGCATTTCGCCCAAGGGCGATGCACTCAATACACGCCACGGATAACTGCACTACGATAATAAAATGATAAAACTTAACTCTATCACCAAAGTGTTCCAGCAGGGCACACGCACCATTACAGCGCTGTCTGATGTCAGCCTGCACGTGCCGGCCGGACAAATTTATGGCGTTATTGGCGCATCGGGCGCAGGGAAAAGTACCCTGATCCGCTGCGTGAATCTGCTTGAACGCCCAACGTCCGGCATTGTGCTGGTCGACGGTCAGGACCTAACCGGCCTTTCTGAAACTCAGCTGACCCAGGCCCGTCGCCAGATTGGCATGATCTTCCAGCACTTCAACCTGATGAACTCCCGTACCGTTGCAGGGAACGTTGCCCTGCCGCTGGAGTTAGGCAAGCTTTCCCGCAGCGAAATCAACGCCCGCGTAAAAGAGCTGCTGGAGCTGGTTGGCCTGGCGGACAAACACGATTCCTGGCCGGCTAACCTGTCTGGCGGGCAGAAGCAGCGCGTGGCGATTGCCCGTGCGCTGGCTACCAATCCGAAGGTTCTGTTGTGTGATGAAGCCACCAGCGCACTGGACCCGGCAACCACGCGTTCAATCCTCGAATTGTTGAAGGACATTAACCGGCGTCTGGGGATCACCATTTTGCTGATCACCCATGAGATGGATGTCGTGAAGCGCATCTGCGATCAGGTTGCGGTGATCAGTAACGGTGAACTGATTGAGCAGGACACGGTAAGTGAAGTGTTCTCTCATCCGAAGACGCCGCTGGCCCAACAATTTATCCAGTCGACGCTGCATCTGGATATCCCGGAAGACTACAGCGCCCGTCTGTCCGCAGACAACACTCCTGAGAGCGTGCCTTTATTACGCCTGGAATTCACCGGTCAGTCTGTCGATGCGCCACTGCTGTCCGAGTCGGCCCGCCGCTTCAACGTGAATAACAATATTATCAGTGCCCAGATGGATTACGCCGGTGGTGTGAAGTTTGGCATCATGCTGACCGAAATGCATGGCACCGAAGCCGATACTCAGGCGGCTATTACGTTCCTGAAAGAGCATCATGTAAAGGTAGAGGTATTAGGTTATGTCTGAAGCGATGATTATGCTTCTTTGCCGGGGCGTCTGGGAGACGCTGGTCATGACGTTTGTCTCTGGCTTCTTCGGTTTTGTTATTGGCCTGCCGCTTGGCGTTCTTTTATATGTCACTCGCCCAGGTCAGATTATTGAAAGCCGTTCACTGTATCGCTCACTGTCAGCGCTGGTGAATATCTTCCGTGCGATACCCTTCATTATCCTGCTGGTGTGGATGATCCCGTTCACCCGAATGATTGTCGGCACCTCTATTGGCCTGCAGGCGGCGATTGTGCCACTGACGATTGGCGCGGCACCCTTTATTGCCCGTATGGTTGAGAACACGCTGCTGGAACTGCCTACCGGCTTGATCGAGGCTTCCCGCGCGATGGGCGCCACGCCGTTCCAGATCGTGAAGAAAGTTCTGCTACCTGAAGCACTGCCCGGCTTAATTAATGCCGCTACCATTACGCTGATTACTCTGGTTGGCTATTCCGCAATGGGCGGTGCCGTTGGCGCCGGCGGTCTGGGCCAGATTGGTATTCAGTACGGTTATATCGGCTATAACGCTACGGTGATGAACACGGTATTAGTGTTGTTAGTTGTTCTTGTGTATTTGATTCAGTTCTGTGGCGACCGCATTGCACGTGTAGTCACCCATAAATAACCAACTGTTCTTAGATTAAGGAAGGGATATGTCTTTTAACTTTAAAACATTTGCCGCTGTGGGCGCGCTGATTGGTACATTGGCGCTGGTTGGTTGCGATCAGAAAGCGAAAGATCCAAACCACATTAAGGTCGGCGTGATTGTTGGTGCAGAACAGCAGGTTGCTGAAGTGGCCAAGCAGGTCGCGAAAGATAAATACGGCCTGGATGTTGAGCTGGTGACCTTTAACGATTACGTGCTGCCGAACGAAGCGCTGAGCAAAGGCGACATTGATGTTAACGCCTTCCAGCACAAACCTTACCTGGATCAGCAGATCAAGGATCGTGGTTACAAGCTGACGCCGGTTGGCAACACCTTCGTTTACCCAATCGCGGGCTACTCCAAGAAGATCAAATCTCTGGATGAGCTGCAGAACGGTGCGCAGGTTGCTATCCCTAACGAACCAACCAACCTGGGCCGTTCACTGCTGCTGCTGCAGAAAGTGGGCCTGATCAAACTGAAAGAAGGCACCGGCTTGCTGCCAACCTCTCTGGATGTGGTTGAGAATCCTAAGAACATCAAACTGGTTGAACTGGAAGCTCCACAGCTGCCACGTTCACTGGACGATCAGCAGATCGCGCTGGCGGTGATTAACACCACTTACGCCAGCCAGATCAACCTGACCCCGGAAAAAGACGGCATCTTCGTAGAAGATAAAGACTCTCCTTACGTGAACATGATTGTGGCGCGTGAAGATAATAAAGACGCAGAAAACGTGAAGAAATTCGTTCAGGCTTACCAGTCTGACGAAGTGAGCGCTGCGGCTAACAAGATTTTCAATGGTGGTGCAGTCAAAGGCTGGTAAGCCGGGCGGTGGCGGAGATCGCCGCCGATCCAGCGTGACTCAGTACAAAGCGGGCTTTTGCCCGCTTTTTGCCTTTTTAAGCGCTTGTTATTTCCCTGAAGGCTTGTTTCAATAACGCCACTTTTACCGAACCTGAGGATAATCCCATGCGTGTTTTACCGCTCTGTTTGTTAGCCCTTTCGCTGACAGGGTGTTCGTTGATGCATAAACCTTATAAGCCCGTCGAACCCTTTAAGCAGACTACGCAGACTCAGCCTGAACGCAGCAAACCGCAAACGCGGCCCGCGCCGGTAAAACTCTATACCAATGCCAGCGACCTGGTGAGTAAACCATTCCGCGATCTTGGTGAAGTTTATGGCGATGATTGTCAGGCAACGATGCAAAGCTCGCCACCGAACCTCAACACCGCGCGCAAAAGAATGCAGATCCGTGCTTCTGCGATGAAAGCCAATGCGGTGCTGGTCCATCAGTGTGAAATCGTCAGCAATGCACCAGGCTGCTACCGCCAGGCCGTTTGCCAGGGTTCAGCGTTGAAAGTCTCCAATCAATGAGTGCATTTTCCTTCCAGCAAATCGCAACGGTTCATTCCCCCTGGAAGGAGAAGTTTGCCGTTCCCCGCCAGCCCGGCCTGATTGAGGATGGCGGCGGAGAACTTCATCTGCACGCGCCTTATAATCAGCCCGAAGCCGTGCGCGGCCTGGAAGCCTTCAGCCATCTGTGGCTGCTGTTTGTCTTTCATCAGACGATGGAAGGCGGCTGGCGACCGACGGTTCGCCCTCCCCGGCTTGGCGGGAATGCGCGTATGGGAGTCTTTGCGACCCGTTCCACCTTCCGGCCCAATCCCATCGGCATGTCGCTGGTTGAGTTAAAAGGCATTCGTACCGATAAAGGCCAGGTGATTCTCGAACTGGGCAGTCTGGATCTGGTTGATGGTACGCCCGTCGTCGATATCAAACCCTACCTGCCTTTTGCCGAGTCGATTCCTGAGGCCCAGGCCGGATTTGCGCAAATGGCCCCTGAAGCCGCCATGTCAGTGACCTTTTCGCCGCTGGCGCAGCAACAGCTTGCTTTACA
Source organism: Erwinia sp. QL-Z3 (assembly GCF_004551645.1). NCBI lineage: Bacteria > Pseudomonadati > Pseudomonadota > Gammaproteobacteria > Enterobacterales > Erwiniaceae > Erwinia > Erwinia sp. QL-Z3. The sequence continues at coordinate 2,395,920 of NZ_CP037950.1, read as the reverse complement.
CCGCGCGCAATATCCTCATCTCGAACGCTTTATTCAGCAGGTTCTGGCGCAGGATCCGCGTCCGGCTTACCGTAAAGGCGAAGAGCCCGAACGTGAATACGCGGCCTGGCTGCTGGATTTCAACGTTCGCTGGTGCGTAAACGCAGCGGGAACCGTGGTGATTGCGCTCGATCCTCGTTAATTTATTCCCCTGCATCTTTTGAGTCATCGGCCACGCTGGTACACTAGCCGCCAGAATTTTTTTGGCTCTGCTTACTTCGAATAGCTTTCCGCTTAATGGAATCGTAACTCATGCGTACTACTCAATATCTGCTCTCCACCTTAAAGGAGACGCCAGCCGACGCCGAAGTGATCAGCCACCAGCTGATGCTGCGTGCCGGGATGATCCGCAAACTGGCCTCAGGTTTATACACCTGGCTGCCAACCGGTCTGCGCGTACTGAAAAAAGTTGAAAACATCGTGCGTGAAGAGATGAACAACGCCGGTGCGATTGAGATCTCCATGCCGGTCGTTCAGCCCGCTGATTTATGGCAGGAGAGTGGACGCTGGGAGCAATATGGTCCTGAGCTGCTGCGCTTTGTCGATCGTGGCGATCGTCCGTTCGTTCTCGGTCCAACGCATGAAGAAGTGGTCACCGATCTGATCCGTAACGAGCTGAGCTCTTACAAGCAGCTGCCGCTGAACGTGTTCCAGATCCAGACCAAATTCCGTGACGAAGTTCGCCCACGTTTTGGCGTGATGCGCTCCCGTGAGTTCATCATGAAAGATGCATACTCTTTCCACGCGTCACAGGAGTCGTTGCAGGCCACCTACGATGATATGTACCGCGCCTACAGCCAGAGCTTCAAGCGTATGGGTCTGGACTTCCGTGCCGTGCAGGCGGACACCGGTTCTATCGGCGGCAGCGCTTCGCATGAATTCCAGGTGCTGGCGCAGAGCGGTGAAGATGATGTGATCTTCTCGACCGAATCTGACTATGCGGCCAACATTGAGTTTGCCGAAGCCGTGGCGCCAGCGGGCGGCCGTGCTGATGCTAAACAAGCGATGCAGGAAATCGACACGCCAAACGCGAAAACCATCGCCGAGCTGGTTGAGCAGTTCAACCTGCCGGTCGAGAAAACCGTGAAAACGCTGATGGTGAAAGCGACCAAAGAGAGTGGCCATACGCTGGTTGCTCTGCTGGTTCGTGGCGACCACGCGCTGAACGAAATCAAAGCTGAGAAGCTGGATATCATTGACGCGCCGCTGACTTTCGCCACCGAAGAAGAGATCCGTGCGCTGGTTGGTGCCGGTCCGGGTTCACTGGGTCCTGTTGGTCTGAACATGCCCATCATCATTGACCGCACGGTCGCCGTGATGAGTGACTTCTCTGCCGGTGCCAACGTTGATGGTAAGCACTTTACCGGCATCAACTGGCAGCGCGATCTGCCACTGCCACGTGTAGAAGACATCCGCAACGTGGTGGAAGGCGATGCCAGCCCGGACGGGAAAGGTACGCTGCAGATCAAACGCGGCATTGAAGTGGGCCATATCTTCCAGCTGGGAACCAAGTACTCGGAAGCGATGAAGGCCTCAGTGCAGGGTGAAGATGGACGCAATCAGATCCTGACCATGGGCTGCTACGGCATTGGTATTACCCGTATTGTGGCGGCATCCATTGAGCAGAACCACGATGAACGCGGCATTATCTGGCCTGCAGCGCTGGCACCTTTCCAGGTCGCCATCCTGCCGATGAACATGCACAAATCCTTCCGGGTGAAAGAGCTGGCAGAAGAGCTGTATGCTCAGTTACGCGCGAAAGGCATCGACGTGATTCTGGACGATCGTAAAGAGCGTCCTGGCGTGATGTTTGCGGATATGGAGCTGATTGGTGTGCCACATACGATCGTGATCGGCGACCGTAACCTCGACAGCGAAGAAGTTGAGTACAAATCCCGCCGTGAAGGCGAGAAGCGGATGATCAAAACCGGCGAAATCCTTGATTTCCTGGTCAGCGAGATCAACGGCTAGTAAGACCGCGGGCCGGATAATCCCTTATCCGGCCCGCAATGCGTTTCACCTTAATTCCTGCCACATCGTTGCCTTGTGCAACGCGCGTTCAAAACCAGGCTTACTCTGCTCCACGCATTTTTCCACGCAGCGATTTGGTGGTCGCCTTACGCGACTTGCCTTCCAGCCGGCGTTTCTTCGATGCCAGCGTAGGCCGCGTCGCTCGCCGGGTCTTTTCGACCACCGTCAGCTCCTGAATCAAATTCTCCAGTCGCTTCAGCGCCGCTTCGCGGTTCATTTCCTGGCTGCGGTATTCCTGCGCCTTGATGATCACTACGCCTTCCGGGGTAATCAGATGGTGGCTGACCGCCATCAGTCGCTCCTTATAAAACTCAGGCAGGCTTGAGGCACGGATATCAAAACGCAGATGGATCGCCGTCGAACTTTTATTGACGTTTTGTCCGCCGTTTCCCTGAGCCCTGATCGCCGTTAGTTCCAGCTCACTGTCAGGGATGGTGACGTTGCGTGACAGAATAATCATGCGCGTTTGCCGTTAACCAACCAGTCAGTGAAGCGCAGCTCCAGGTGGTTTTGGTCGTCAGAAAGCCAGATCGTGCCGTCCTGAATCGTTGCCTGCAGCGTCATCGAGCGTGATGCCAATTTGATCAACGCACTCAGCTGCTCATCGTCGATAAAACGAATGGTCAGATTATCCTGCTGTGCCAGTTTGCTCTGGTTTTGTTGCCACCAGATCTGTGCTGCACGTCCGTTATAGGTATACAACACCACGCTGGCAGAGCGATTACAGGCTCTTTTCACCCTTCTCTCTTCCGGCAGGCCCAGATCAACCCACAGCTCAATGCCGTTGTGGTCGTTCATCAGCCAGATTTCTGGCTCATCTTCCGCGCTCAGACCGCGGGTAAAGACCAGACGTTCGTGCGCGTTCACCAGCCAGGCAAGCAGCCGCAGCATCAAACGCTCTTCGGTTTCCGAAGGATGACGAGCCAGCGTGAGGTTGCTGTCGATAAAAACATTTCTGTCCATATCCGCAACGTTGACCGTTGCTTTATAAATGGTCGCTTTAAGTGCCATGGGGTTCCTTATCGTTATTGGTTGCTATTGTAACCCGTTGACACAGCAAATCACTCGCCGGTGGGCTGATTTCACGCAAAAGCCTGTGTTATAGTCGTGAAATAGCCAGAGAAAACTCTGAGTGAGGTGCAAATGCAAAAGTATTGTGAATTAGTTCGCCGCAAGTATGCCCAGATAGGCAGCGGCGATCTGGGATACGTGCCAGACGCATTAGGTTGCGTACTGAAAGCACTTGACGAGGTAGCGGCAAATACTGAGCTACACTCTTCCATCAGGGAACAGGCAGCTTTTGCTGCTGCAAACTTATTGGTGAGCGATTATGTTGACGAATGAAGCCTACAAACCGATAAACTGCGACGATTACGACAACCTTGAACTCGCCTGCCAGAACAGCTGGACGCTGGCGCTGGAAATGAAAGATGGTGAAAAGCTGAAGGCGAAAGCCACAGATATGGTGTCACGAAAGAATGTGGAATATCTGGCTATCGATCTTTCTGGTGAAGTCCGCGAGCTGCGACTGGATCATATTTCCAGCTTCAGTCATCCCGATCTGGGCACCGTAGTGGTCAGCGAATCTGATTAAACCGCCGGGCGGGATTGCTCCCGCCCATGTTCCTCAGTATCACGCCTGTTTTATCCAGCTCACCTGCCAGTAACCGTCCTCATCAGGCTTACCTTCCCGCGTGACAAACACCCCAACCGCTGCAATCAGCGTTTCGCCATAAAACAGCAGTGGCGTGCGATCGCGTTGCCAGGGTGGAATGCCCTTTTCCTGCCAGATTTTTTTCAGCGCGCGGCTGCCGGCCCGATCGGTAAGATGGAATTTCCCCTGCGCCTGAAAACGTACGCTGACGATCTCCTCCGGCAAAGCTGGCCGGATCTTTATGCCGGCATCATCGCGCAGCAGGTGTCCCAGCCCGTCCGGCAAGCGGAGAGAGGCATCGCCTGCAGGCCAGCGGAGAACCAAATCGGTGACCGGCTCGGTCAGCGCCAACCAGTAAAGCCGATCGCGATATCGCCTGACGTCAAACCGACCCAGCCGCAAACGCGGTTCGGCATCTTCACGGCTACACGCCACTTCCTGCCACAGCCGCTGCAACGACGCCTTCGATGGCATCAGTCCGCCCTGTGAGGCAATCCAGCGACGCAGCAGCGCCGCCCGCCTGACATCGCTCATGGCCAGCAACGGTGCCCATGCCAGACCACCCGCCGCATCCACCAGCGAGCCCAATGATTCAGCCAGCAGCTCATCCAGCAGTTGCTCCTGCTCACCACAAAGCGTCGCGCTGCGGGCAACTGACTGAGCAAAATGGGGCCAGCGGGACGTCAGCTCGGGGATCACCTTCTGCCGCAGAAAGTTACGGTCAAAACGGGTGTCCTGATTGCTGTCATCCTCAATCCAGCTTAACGCATGCTCCGCTGCCCAGGCTTCGAGCTGTCCCCGGGTTTGTAAGAGCAGAGGACGAAGCAGCGTATGCGTGCCCAACAGCGACTGAACCGGCATGCCTGCCAGCCCGGCGGGCCCACTGCCGCGCTTTAACGCCAACAGGAAGGTTTCGCACTGATCGTCCAGATGCTGGGCGGTGAGCAGGCATTCGGCAGGTCGAAGATTGTCAGCAAACGCCTGATAGCGCGCATCTCTGGCAGCCGCTTCCACCCCTTTTTCACGGCTATCCAGCGTGACGTACACCACCTCCAGCTCGACCTGCCATCGCTGGCACAGCTGCTGACAATGCTCCACCCAGCCATCGGCCAGCGGATTCAAACCATGATGAATATGGATAGCCCGCAGGTGCAGATCGCCCCGCTGTGCACGCAGGGTAACCAGCTGATGCAGCAGAACCGTTGAATCCAGCCCACCGCTGAAGCCCACCAGCAGATGCTGATGTCCGGCGAGGTGCTGAGCAAGTGCATGCAGTGCCATGAGCATTCCGTTACGGGAAGTGATAACCCGGCCAGAGCTGGCCGGGTTTGAATGGCGCTATATTACGCCTGATACAGCTCCAGCGGCAAACCATCCGGATCGTTGAAGAAGGTAAAGCGCTTATCGGTGATCGGATCGATACGGATGTCTTCGCAAATTACGCCCTTTGATTCCAGATGCGCTTTGGCGGCATCAATATCGTCAACGCTGAAGGCCAGATGGCGCAGGCCACAGGATTCAGGTTGAGTAGGCCGCGAAGGCGGGAAAGGGAAAGAGAACAGTTCAATGGTGTACTGACCGTTGAGCGCCAGATCCCCTTTCCAGGAGTCGCGTGCTTCGCGGTACACTTCGCCGATTAAGGTAAACCCCAGAATGTCGCAATAAAAGTCCTTACTGACCTGATACCGGCTGGCAATAATGGCGATATGGTGCACCTGCTTAATACCTAACATAATAACTCCTTAATAATGGCTTCTATCCCTTACTGTACGCAGGCCTTCAACGACCGACAATGGCACTAATCTGGAATTAATCGACCGGGTTTTTTAATACCCGCACCAGATACTGCCCTTCCTCCGTCAGCTTCGCGCCGTGAATGTCCGTTTCGAATCCCGGGTAATGTTTGCCGATGGTGCAGAGCATCAGCAGGAAGTCGAGCACCGCACGGCTTTGCTCGGTGATCATTTCACCCGGCATCACCACGGGAACGCCCGGCGGATAAGGCAGGATCATATTGGCCGAAACGCGCCCAACCATCTGCGAAATATCGACCGTCTCAACATTGCCCTTCACCTGCTGCTGGAACATCTGATGCGGCGTCATTTTCATTTCTGGCAAGGTGGCGAAGGCTTGCAGCATCAACCGTGGCAGATCGTGTTCGCGGATCAGCCGGTGGATCCCCTGCGCCAGATCCTGAATGCGCATATTGCGGTAGAAATCAGGATCCTCCGCGTAGAGATCCGGCAGCATGTTTTTGACCCGCAGATTCAGATCGTAAGCACGTTTAAACTCGGTCAGGCCACGTAGCACGCTCATCGCTTTGGTCTTGTCGATGCCAATACTGAACAGGAACAGCAGATTATAGGGCCCGGTTTTTTCGACCACTACGCCGCGCTCATCGAGGAATTTAGCCACCAGCGCCGCCGGGATCCCTTCCTCCGCCATCACGCCCAGTTCGCTCATCCCCGGCGTCAGGATGGTGACTTTGATCGGATCGAGGTACATATGATCCGCATCCGCCTCTTTGAAGCCGTGCCAGTCCTCTTCGCCTGGCTGGATTGGCCAGCATTCTGGTTCATCAACCCCTTCCGGCTGCCAGATATCGAAGAACCAGCCTTCTGACTCTTCGCGCAGTCGCTGGACTTCCCGGCGGAAGTGCAGCGCACGCTCAACAGAACGGTTAATCAGCCGTTTACCCGGATTGCCACGCAGCATTGCCGCCGCCGTCTCGATGGACGCGACGATCGAATAGTTCGGCGAAGTGGTGGTGTGCATCATATAGGCTTCATTAAAGGTTTCTTCGTCGTAATCGCCTTTAATGTGGATCAGTGAAGCCTGCGAGAACGCCGCCAGCAGCTTATGCGTCGACTGCGTCTCGTAGATCACTTTTCCCGGCGTACGATCGCCGCTCATCCCGCTCAGCCCTTGATAGATCGGATGGAAATTGGTGTAAGGCACCCAGGCAGAATCAAAGTGGATCGACGGCACGTCCAGCGTCTCTTTGATGTACTGGGTGTTGTACAGCAGCCCGTCATAGGTTGAGTTGGTGATCACCGCATGCACCGGCCAGGTGGCGCGTTCAGTCTGCGCCACTTTCAGCGCAATACTCTCTTTGGTGAATTCGCGTTTGGGAATCCCGCCCAGAATGCCGAGCGCATTTCGGGTTGGCTTCAGCCAGATGGGAATGATATCGCTCATCATCAACAGGTGAGTCAGCGATTTGTGGCAGTTACGGTCGATTAATACCGTGCTCCCTGCGGCGGCGGCATACATGCCGACGATCTTATTTGAGGTCGAGGTGCCATTGGTCACCATGTAGCTCTGTTCAGCACCAAAGGTGCGCGCGACATACTCTTCCGCTTCCAGATGCGGACCGGTGTGGTCCAGCAGCGATCCCAGCTCAGTCACCGAAATAGAGATATCGGCCTTCAACGTATTGGCACCAAAGAAATCATAGAACAGCGTACCGACCGGACTCTTCTGGAAAGCGGTGCCAGCCATATGTCCAGGCGTGCAGAAGGTGTATTTGCCCTCTTTGACATAGTTGAACAGCGCCTTGGTCAGCGGTGGCGTAATCGTATCGATGTATTCATTGGTGTACTGGCGGATACGCTGGGCAATCTCTTCGGAAACGCCGAGGCCGTATTCAAAGAACCACATCGCCATGCGCATCTCGTTGATGCTGACGTCCATGCTGGAGTGGGTGTTGATAAAGGCGTAAAGCGGAAGGTATTCGTTCAGCAGCTGGATTTCGCTGCACAGATCCTGGCTGTATTCATCCCAGTCAAAGATGACGCCGCAGATCCGGGGATTGTGTTCAATCAGCTTGAGCAGGTCGTTCGCATCTTTCGGGTAGATAGTCTGGAATCCCTGGGCGTTGAGCGCCCCGTCCAGCTCACGGATGGGTTCATCTTTATAGAATGCGTTATGCGGTCCCATGATCGCGATGATATTCAATGCGTACCTCCTGGTATTGTGCAGCAGGGGTAAGCATAGCGAAGATGGCGGGCAGAAGGGAAAAAATTGGGGAATGAACCACCCACAACATGACGTTGTGAGTGGATCATGAACTGTCAGGCGTAGCCGTAGTTCATCAAACGCTGGTAACGACGGTCCAGCAGTTCTTCAGTACTCAGCACGTCCAGATCGGCCAGGTCGGCCAGCAGCTGGGCTTTCAGTGTGGCACCAATCACCAGCGGCTCGCGATGCGCTCCGCCTAATGGCTCTGGGATCACCGTGTCGATCAGCTTCAGTTCTTTCAGACGCGAAGCAATAATGCCCATCGCTTCTGCGGCCAGCGGCGCTTTATCAGCGCTTTTCCACAGAATTGAGGCACAGCCTTCCGGTGAAATCACCGAATAGGTGCTGTACTGCAGCATGTTTACTTTGTCGCCAACGCCGATAGCCAGCGCGCCACCGGAACCACCCTCACCAATAACGGTACAGATGACCGGCACTTTCAGACCGGACATCTCACGCAGGTTGCGTGCAATGGCTTCGGACTGACCGCGCTCTTCTGCGCCAACACCCGGATACGCACCCGGGGTGTCGATAAAGGTGATGATCGGCATTTTGAAGCGCTCGGCCATCTCCATCAGACGCAGTGCTTTACGGTAGCCTTCTGGTGCAGGCATACCGAAGTTACGACGGATCTTCTCTTTGGTTTCGCGGCCTTTCTGATGACCAATGATCATCACCGGGCGACCATCCAGACGAGCGATGCCGCCAACAATGGCTTTATCATCCGCATAGGCGCGATCGCCTGCCAGCTCGTCAAAGTCAGTAAACACGTTGCGGACATAGTCCAGCGTGTAAGGACGCAAAGGGTGACGCGCTAATTTCGCGATCTGCCATGCGCCCAAATCGGAGAAGATCTTACGGGTCAGCTCGACGCTTTTCTCACGCAGACGCTGAACTTCTTCATCCAGATTAATATCCAGTTTTTCATCCTGACGGCCAACCGATTTGAGCGAATCAATCTTCGCTTCAAGTTCTGCGATTGGCTGTTCGAAATCCAGGTAATTAAGACTCATAATATTCCTGTTTTAGTCAAACTCCAGTTCCACCTGCTCCGACCCTATCAGCGACCGCAATTCGTTGAGTAAACGATCGCTGGGCGACACACGCCAGGCTGCGCCAAAGCGCAACTTCGCCCGTGCATCCTCTCTCTGATAGTAGAGATGTACCGGAATGGTCCCCGAACGATGGGGTTCCAGGGATTGACGGAGACGGTTCAAAAGCTGGTCATCAATTTGCCTGTCCGTCAGCGAGATAGCAAGCCCACGAGCATATTTTTCACGGGCTTCATCAATGTCCATCACATCGCGGGCGGTCATTTTAAGCCCCCCGCTGAAGTCATCGAAGCTGACCTGTCCGCTGACGATCAGGATACGGTCTTTTTCCAACAAATGCTGGAACTTCTCTAACGCATCTGTGAATAACATCACTTCCAGACGACCAGAACGGTCGTCCAGCGTGCAGATGCCAATCCGGTTACCGCGTTTTGTTACCATTACGCGGGCCGCCACCACCAGACCAACTGCCATGGTCATTTTGCCACGATCGGTCGGATGCATGTCTTTCAGGCGCATTCCCCCCACGTAGCGCTCAATCTCTTTCAGATACTGATTGATCGGGTGCCCGGTGAGGTAAAGCCCCAGGGTTTCTCTTTCGCCATCCAGCTGGACCTGTTCAGGCCAGCGCTTGATGTCCGCATAGGATTTTTCGATGTGTGCCGGCTCTTCCGCCAGCACGCCGAACATATCGGCCTGGCCGATCGCTTCCGCTTTCGCATGCTGATCGGCGGCTTTCAACGCTTCTGGCAGCGCGCTCATCAGGGCGGCACGGTGCGGCCCCAGACGGTCAAACGCGCCGGACATCACCAGCTTTTCCAGCACGCGGCGGTTAAGCTTTTTGGTGTCGGTACGGGCACACAGGTCGAACAGCTCGCGGAAGTAGCCGCCTTCATTACGCGCTTCGATGATCGCTTCAATCGGGCCTTCGCCCACGCCTTTAATGGCGCCGATGCCGTAAACAATTTCGCCGTCATCGTTGACGTGGAACTGATACTGACCGGAGTTGATATCCGGTGGTAACACCTTCAGCCCCATGCGCCAGCATTCATCAACCAGACCGACCACCTTCTCGGTGTTATCCATATCGGCGGTCATTACCGCGGCCATAAATTCGGCCGGGTAGTGCGCTTTCAGCCACAGCGTCTGATAAGAGACCAGCGCATAGGCGGCGGAGTGGGATTTGTTAAAACCATAACCGGCAAATTTCTCTACCAGGTCAAAGATTTTAACCGCCAGCTCACCTTCAATACCCCGTGACTTGGCGCCATCTTCAAAGCCACCGCGCTGTTTGGCCATCTCGACCGGGTTCTTTTTACCCATCGCACGACGCAACATGTCCGCGCCGCCCAGGCTGTAACCTGCCAGCACCTGAGCAATCTGCATGACCTGTTCCTGGTACAGAATGATGCCATAGGTTGGCTCCAGTACCGGCTTCAGGGATTCATGCTGCCACTGGATATCCGGGTAGGAGATCGCTTCACGGCCGTGCTTACGGTCGATAAAGTTATCTACCATGCCTGACTGCAGCGGACCCGGACGGAACAGCGCCACCAGGGCGATCATATCTTCAAAGCTGTCGGGCTTCAGACGTTTGATCAGATCTTTCATGCCGCGCGATTCAAGCTGGAACACCGCGGTGGTTTCAGATCGCTGCAGCATATCAAAGCTTTTTTTATCGTCCAGCGGGATCGCGGCGATATCGATTGGCGGTTCGCCCTGCTTCTTGCGCCGGGCGTTGATCATCGCCAGTGCCCAGTCGATGATGGTCAATGTGCGCAGACCGAGGAAGTCGAACTTCACCAGCCCGGCATATTCCACATCGTTCTTATCAAACTGGGTTACCGGGAAGTTGCCGTTTTCATCGCAATACAGCGGCGCAAAATCGGTGATTTGCGTCGGTGCGATCACCACACCACCGGCGTGCTTACCGGCGTTACGCGTGACGCCTTCCAGCTTGCGCGCCATATCGATCAGCGCTTTAACTTCTTCGTCAGCTTCGTAGATTTCTGGCAGCTGCGGCTCGGCCGCAAAGGCTTTTTCCAGCGTCATGCCGGGCTCTGGCGGGATCAGCTTGGAAATACGATCGACGAAGCCATACGGATGCCCCAGCACGCGCCCAACGTCACGCACCACGGCTTTCGCCGCCATGGTACCGAAGGTGATGATCTGAGATACCGCTTTACGGCCATACATCTCGGCCACGTGCTCAATCACCAGATCGCGTTTTTCCATGCAGAAGTCGACGTCGAAGTCGGGCATCGATACACGTTCCGGGTTCAGGAAACGTTCGAACAGCAGGTCAAACTCAAGCGGATCGAGGTCGGTAATTTTCAGCGCATAGGCCACCAGCGATCCGGCACCGGAACCACGACCTGGCCCTACCGGCACGTCGTTATCCTTCGACCACTGGATAAACTCCATCACGATCAGGAAGTAGCCCGGGAAGCCCATCTGGTTGATCACGTTCAGCTCGATTTCGAGGCGTTCGTCATATTCAGGCCGTTTTTCTGCCCGCACTGCGGCGTCCGGGAACAGGAATTCCAGACGCTCTTCCAGCCCTTCCCGGGATTTCATCACCAGGAAGTCTTCGGTGGTCATTTCGCCCGTCGGGAACTGTGGCAGGAAGTACTCACCCAGGCGGATGGTGACGTTACAACGCTTAGCAATTTCTACGCTGTTAGCCAGCGCTTCGGGGATGTCCGAGAACAGCTCGCACATCTCCTCTTCGGTTCGCAGATATTGCTGAGGGCTGTAGTTTTTCGGTCTTTTGGGATCGTCGAGGGGGAAACCATCGTGGATCGCCACGCGGATTTCATGCGCATCAAAATCGCCGGCTTCCAGGAAGCACACTTCGTTGGTGGCGACCACGGGAATACTGTTGGCAATGGCCAGCTCGACGGCAGCATGAACCCAGGTCTCTTCATCCTGGCGTCCGGTGCGGATCAGCTCAAGATAGTAGCGCTCAGGGAAGTATTGCTGATAGAACGCCAGGCACTCGGCAACCTGGGCATGGTTACCGCGCAGCAGCATCTGGCCAACGTCGCCACGACGCCCGCCGGAAAGCAGGATCAACCCTTCGCCCAGCTCGATCAACCAGTCACGATCGATGATCGGACCGGCGGCACCATAACCACGCTGGTATGCTTTTGAGATCAACAGGGTGAGGTTCTGATAACCGGTGTTGTTCGCTGCGAGGATCGTCAGCTGACCCAGATCGTCGCCCATCGCGTCACTGCTGACCTTAAAGTCCGCACCGATGATCGGCTTAACGCCCTGACCGTGGGCACCGCCGTAGAATTTCACCAGGCCGCACAGGTTGAGGTAGTCGGTGATCCCAATGGCCGGCATGCCCAGAGAGGCAGCTTTTTTCACCAACGGGCCCGTCTTGGCTAATCCATCAACCATGGAATAGTCACTGTGAACGCGTAAATGAATAAAACGAGGTTCGGCCATCTTGGATCCCACTTAAGGCTGAGGGGTGAAAATTACAGGGTCTGTCCGGCTGAAGCCGCAACGTCGGCATCCAGTATCGCATTACGCACCGGTGCAAAACTGCGACGGTGATGCGGTGTTACGCCATGCTGCGCCAGTTTTTCCATATGCAGTGCGGTCGGGTAGCCTTTATGCTGAGCAAAACCATACTGCGGGAACAACACATCCAGCTCGCTCATTTCCCGGTCACGCGTGACCTTGGCAATAATAGACGCCGCGCTGATTTCACGCACCAGGCTGTCGCCCTTTACCACCGCCAGAGAAGGCATCGCCAGCGCCGGGCAACGGTTTCCGTCAATCAACACAAAGTCTGGACTGATATGCAGTCCGGCAACAGCACGCTGCATCGCCAGCATGGTGGCATGCAGGATATTCAGCCGATCGATCTCTTCCGGCTCAGCCCGACCTAAACTCCAGCTTAACGCCTTCTCGACTATCTCATCGTACAACGCCAGGCGGCGTTTTTCAGACAGCTTTTTGGAATCGGCCAGACCCACTATCGGACGGGCTGGATCGAGAATAACCGCCGCGGTCACCACAGCGCCGACTAACGGGCCACGCCCTACTTCGTCCACGCCGGCAATGCAGGTCGCGTCAGGATAGATAAAGTCGCTCATGGACAGAGTTCCAGTACGGCAGCCGCGGCCTGCTCATCGGCATTCCAGCGGATTTGATGATGAAGTTCGGTAAAGGTTGCCAGCAACTGATCGCGGGTGTCGCCTTCTGCCAGTAAAGGTTCCAGCGCGGCAGCCAGCAGATCGGGCTGACACTCTTCCTGCAGCAGCTCTTTCACCAGTTCACGGCCCGCCAGCAGGTTAGGTAACGACACGTAATCCGTTTTCACCAACCGCTTGGCCAGCCAGAAGGTGAAGGGCTTCATGCGGTAACCGACCACCATCGGGCATTTAGCCAGCATACACTCCAGTGCTGCGGTACCGGACGCCAGCAATGCCGCATCGCTGGCAACCATTGCCTGACGCCCTTTGCCATCCAGCAAATGCATTTTCAGGTCTGGCGCCACTTCGGCTTTAATTCGTTCGAACTGTTCACGGCGGCGCGGGTTAACCAGCGGCACCACGATTTCCAGCTCTGGCCATTTCTGGCGCAACAACATCGCCGTTCTCAGGAAGTCAGCGCTGAGCATCTCAACTTCCGCATTGCGGCTGCCTGGCAGCAAGGCCAGGCACGGCGTTCCCTCTGCAATCCCCAGCTCCAGACGCGCAGCGCGTTTGTCTGGCTGGATCGGCATCGCATCAGCCATGGTATGGCCGATAAAGCGGCAGGGAACATTGAAACGATCGTAGAACGCTTTTTCAAACGGCAAAAAGGCCAATACCAGATCGGTAGAGCGGCCAATTTTGAACACGCGTTTCTGACGCCAGGCCCAGACAGACGGGCTGACGTAATGAATCGTGCGAATACCGTTCTGCTTAAGACGCCCTTCAAGCGTAATGTTGAAGTCAGGCGCATCAATACCGACGAAGACATCGGGCTGCAGTGCAGTGAAGCGTTTGGTCAGATCGCGACGGATTTTCAGCAGGCGAGGCAGACGTTCAAGCACCTCAACAATCCCCATCACCGCCAGCTCTTCCATCTCGTACCAGGCTTCACAACCCTCGGCCTGCATCAGCGGTCCGGCAACGCCGACAAAGCGGGTTTCCGGGTGCTTTTCCTTCAGCGCGCGGATAAGACCGGCACCAAGAATATCGCCGGAGGTTTCTCCGGCGACAAGGGCAATCGTTAAAGGATGCTTTGGCATGAGTTAACGAATCAAACCCCGCGTAGAGCGAGCGAAGAAATCGTAGAACGGCTGCACTTCTGGATGCTTGCTGGCAATCTCAGCGATTTCTGGCTTCGCTTCTTCCAGCGTTTTATTGCTGCGGTAAAGGATCTTGTACGCATTGCGGATCGCGTGTAAGGCCTCTTTACTGAAGCCACGACGCTGTAGCCCTACCAGATTGATACCAAACGGCGTGGCATGGTTACCCTGGGCAATGACGAATGGCGGAACATCCTGGACGACGCCAGAACAGCCGCCAATCATCACGTGCGCGCCGATAACGCAGAATTGATGAATCGCTGTCATCCCACCAATAATGGCAAAGTCATCCACAACCACATGGCCACCCAGCGTTGCATTGTTGGCGAGGATACAACGATCGCCAATAATGCAGTCATGAGCGATGTGCGCGTTAACCATAAACAGGTTATCGCTGCCCACTTTGGTCAGGCCGTCAGCCTGAGAAGTGCCACGGTGAATTGTGACGCTCTCACGGATGCTGTTACGGTCGCCCACTTCCACTCGGGTTGGCTCGCCAGCGTACTTCAGATCCTGGTTAGCTTCACCGATGGTGGTGAACTGATAAATGGTATTGTCTTTGCCAATACGGGTGTGACCATTGACCACCACATGAGATTTGAGGACAGTGCCTTCACCAATCTCAACATTCGCCCCAATAAAACAGAATGGGCCGATATGGACGCGAGCGCCAATGACGGCGCCCTCTTCAATGACGGAACTTGGATGGATTACAGCAGTTTCATCAATCACGAATTATCCCTCCCGGCTGCGGGCACACATCATCGTTGCTTCACAGACAATTTTACCGTCTACGGTTGCCACGCCTTTAAAGCGCGTCAGACCACGGCGGGTTTTCTCGAAGGTGACTTCCATGATCATCTGATCGCCAGGCACGACAGGGCGCTTGAAGCGCGCGTCATCAATCCCTGCGAAGTAGTACAGCTCGCCAGGTTCCAGTTTGCCCACGCTTTTAAACGCCAGAATACCGGTTGCCTGAGCCATAGCTTCTAAAATCAGCACGCCTGGGAAAATCGGCTTACCAGGGAAATGGCCCTGGAAAAACGGTTCGTTGACCGAGACATTCTTCACTGCGCGCAGGAACTTGTGCTCTTCGAACTCAAGGACGCGGTCTACCAATAAAAACGGGTAGCGGTGAGGCAGCAGTTCAATAATCTCTTCAATCTTCAGAGTATGAGTTTCAGTAGTCAAAATACTCTTCCTGTCCTAAAAAATTCTGATGGCATCAATAACACGGCCTGCAAAGATCATCCGCAGGCCGCAAATCAGGTTCTGTGCGCCGGGCTTCCTTGCTTAGCATTCTAATTCTACCCTGTGGGGTAATGTCAGCTGGTCAAGGTGCTGGGAAGGCGTTTAGTCTTTGTCGACTTTACGCTCGATGGCTTTTAAGCGTTTGCTTATTTCATCGATATTCATCACCAGCGCTGCCGTTTTGCGCCAGGTTTTGTTGGGTTGCAGTGGAATCCCGGAGGAGTATACCCCAGGTTGGGTGATTGGTCGCATGACCATTCCCATTCCGGTGACCGTAACTTTGTCACAAATTTCCATGTGACCGTTAATTACGCTTGCACCACCAATCATGCAATAGCGGCCGATTTTCAGGCTGCCTGCCATGATGACGCCACCCGCAACCGCGGTATTGTCGCCAATCACAACGTTATGTGCAATCTGGCACTGGTTATCAATGATAACACCATTCCCGATCTGAGTGTTATCCAACGCGCCGCGATCGATGGTGGTACAGGCACCAATCTCAACACGATCGCCGATAATCACCGTTCCGAGCTGCGGGATTTTCACCCAATTGCCACGATCGTTAGCGTAACCAAAACCATCCGCACCGATAACGGTGCCAGACTGGATCAGGCAACGCTCGCCGATCTGAATTTCATGATAAATAGAGACGTTGGCCCACAAACGGGTTCCGGCGCCAATGCGGGTATTTTTCCCGACGAAACAACCGGCACCAATAACCACGTTATCGCCCAGCTCAACGCCAGATTCGATAACGGCATTTGCGCCAATAGAGACATATTGACCCAGCTTAGCGCTGGCATCGATCACCGCGCTCGGCGCGATGTCTTTGGCAGGCTGCGGCGTGCTGTCCAGAATCTGAGCCATGCGGGCATAAGTCAGATAAGGATCTTTCACCACCAGAGCGGCGCCTTGAACGCAGTCCAGATCCGCTTCCGTCAGCACCACGGCGGAGGCCTTACAGGTGACGAGCTGCTCGCGGTAACGGCTGTTAGAGAGAAAAGTGATTTGACCGGATTGGGCGGATTGCATAGAAGCAATGCCGGAGATGACGAGTTCGCCATCTCCGTGCAAATCTGCATCCAACTGCTGGGCTAAATCAGCCAGTCGAATTGAAGACATCGATTATTTAACCTGTTTCAGAACATCAGCAGTGATGTCTTTAGATTTAGCTGCATACGCAACAGCGTTAGCATCAACAACGACGTCGTAACCTTCATCATCAGCAACTTTCTGCACAGCATCCTGAATACGGCTCAGGATTTTGTTACGTTCTTCTGCCTGGCGACGACGGTTATCCTGCTCGAAAGCCTGAGCTTTAGTTGAGAAGGCTTCACGCTGAGCCATAACGTCTTTTTCCATACGGCTGCGATCGCTAGCCTTCATGGTAGAGCCGTCACGCTGCAACTTCTGCATTTTAGTCTGCAGATCGCGTTCCATACCCTGCAGCTCAGTTGCACGGCCTTTGAACTCGTTTTCAAGCTGTTTCGCAACTGTCGCACGCGCCGGTAACTGTTGGAAAATGCTGGAAACGTTCACCACTGCAATTTTATCTGCAGCCTGGGCACCAGCGGAAACCGCCAGAGCGATAGAGAGGCCTGCGGCACACAACAACTTTTTCACTATAAACTCCTTACCATCAACGTTTGTGTCTTCGACACATGTGTTGCGCGTTAAGGCAACCACGCAGGTTGCCATTAAACGTCGCGATACTCACTTACACGCTTCCGTGCGAAACCGCCGTTACCAGGTTTTACCAATGTTAAACTGGAACTGCTCGGCCTTATCTCCATCATACTTTTTGAACGGCTGGGCGTAAGAGAACACCAGTGGACCCAGTGGAGACATCCACTGCAGTGCCAGACCCGCCGACATACGGATGTTGCCCGGATCGCTGTAATCAGGAATACCCGCGGCACGTGTTTCGGCCGTGTTTTCCCAATTGGTATCCCACACTGTACCGGCATCGACAAACAGCGATGTACGGACAGAGTTGGCATACTTCTCGCTCAGGAACGGTGTTGGGGTAATCAACTCCGCGCTGGCCGTAGCCAATGCGTTACCACCAACCGCATCGCTGGAATCACACAGCGTGCCCGTAGAACATGTATCCGAACCATTATTGTAGTAGGCCGCTTTAGGACCGATGGTATTAGAACGGAAACCACGCACGGTGCTGGAACCACCGGCATAGAAGTTCTCGTAGAACGGCAGTTCTTTGCCGCTCAGACCATCGCCATAACCGACTTTACCGCGACCCAACAGAACCCAGGTGCGATCCTGATTCAGCGGAACATACTGCTGAGTATCCAGCGTCGCTTTGTAGAAGGCGTTATCCGATCCCGGGATCGTCACTTTACCGTTCAGGTTGGTACGGTTACCGGACGTTGGGAAGAACCCACGGTCCAGGTTGTTGTATGTCCAACCATAGTTGAAGGTGAAGTCATCTGCTGCATAATCTGCATCTTCCGACAGGCTAGGATCCTGACCGACCGAACGCAGATAACGGAACATTGATACCTGAGGCTGCATGTTGGACAGGTCGTTGTGCACGTAACCCAGACCGACACGCAAGGTGTTATTTTCGTTAACCGGGAAGCCCAGCGTACCGTCTAAACCATAGCTCTTGTTGGTATAGTCAGACAGGTCAGCATCATCCGCTTTAAAGTCGTTATAGAACACACGACCGCCCAGGCTGACACCGTCGACCGTGAAGTACGGGTCGGTCAGTGAGAATTCAGCATAGGTCTGATAATCGTTTTTGGTGCCGCTGATACCGACGGTATTACCCGTACCTAACCAGTTTTCCTGCGTCACGCCAACCTGGAAGCTGACGCCACTCTCGGTGCCGTAACCGACGCCGAAGTTGAAGGTACCGGTGTTACGTTCTTTCACCTTGTACACCACGTCAACCTGGTCTGGTGAGCCTGGCACGCGCTGCGTGTCGGTATCAACCGTCTCAAAGTAACCGGTACGGTTCAGACGCTCTTTCCCCTGCTCAACCAGGTCACTGCCCAGCCATGCACCTTCCATCTGGCGCATTTCGCGACGCAGAACGGAATCTTTAGAGGTGTCGTTACCTTCAAAGCGCACTTTACGCACGGAGTAACGGTTGCCCGCATCGACGTTGACGTGCAGCTTCACGGTTTTATCCGCATCATTGATTTCTGGCTGCGTCGATACGCGTGGATACGCGTAACCATAACGGCCCAGCATCTTCTTGATGTCATCTTCCATTTTGGTCACTTTGGCGCCGTTATACAGCTCGCCTGGCTTGACCTTCGACAGCTGCTCAACTTCAGCTGAATGGCCGGCCATGCTGCCGTTAACCACTACGCCAGAAAGCTTGTACTGATCGCCTTCGGTGATGTTGATGGTGATGTAGATGCCTTTTTTGTCCGGCGTCAGGCTGACCTGAGTCGAATCAATGTTGAAACGGGCATAACCACGATCGAGGTAGAAGCTGCGCAGGGTTTCAAGGTCACCCGCCAGTTTCTGCTTCTGGTATTTGCGATCGCCAACGACGTTCCACCATGGCACTTCATCACGCAGTGAGAAGCGGGAGATCAGTTCATCAGACGAGAAGGCTTTGTTGCCGACCACGTTGATTTGCTGGATCTTGGCAGAAACACCTTCGGTAAAGACCAGTTTCAGATCGACACGGTTACGCGGCAGCGGTGTGACCACAGCTTTTACGCTGGCGCTGTACTTACCGACGCTGTAGTAGAAGTCTTCAAGCCCTTTCTCAATGGATGAGATGGTGGTGCGGTCAAGGGCTTCACCCACGCGCACGCCAGAGGCTTCAAGGTTCTGCTTCAACATGTCATCTTTCACCGCTTTGTTACCGGAGAAGGTGATGCTGGCAATCGTTGGGCGTTCTTTCACCTGGACGATCAGCGTAGTGCCGTCGCGCAGGACCTGTACGTCTTCGAAGTTCCCGGTCGCGAAGAGAGCACGGATAGTATTACTGATATCATCATCGGAGACGGTGTCTCCCACGCGGACAGGCATACTCAGCAATGCCGCGCCGACGGCGACTCGCTGCAGGCCTTCGAAATGAATATCCTTCACTACGAAGCCGTCTGCCGCGTATACGGTAGCGCTGCTAAACAGCAGCGACGCTATGAGCAACTTTTTCATCGCCATCGTTGTTATGCATTCTTCCTAACTGGTTCTCACGGGTAGTTTGCCTGTTGGCAGACTAAAGACGTGAGAAATCATTGAATAGTGCAAGCCCCATTAACAGCACCAGCAAAATAGAGCCAATGCGATAACTGAAGTCCTGAACTCGCTCAGACACCGGCCCACCTTTGATCTTTTCGATCGCCAGGAACAGCAAATGTCCACCATCTAATACCGGCAACGGGAACAGATTGATAATCCCGAGGTTCACGCTGATCAAAGCCAGGAACATCAGGTAGTAGATCAAACCATATTCCGCCGACATCCCAGCACCCTGGGCGATAGAAATCGGCCCGCTGAGATTGTTCAACTTCACTTCGCCGACAATCAGTTTGCCCAGCATATTGACCGTCAGTTTCATCAGCTGCCAGGTTTTGGCGCTAGCCTCACCGATCGCTGCAAACGGACCATACTGGCGTACCGTTTTAAATTCATCCGGCAGAGGAACAATGCGCGGGATCACCCCGGCAAACCCTTCTGCTTTACTGCCTGGCTTCACGTCTGGCGTCAGTGTCACTGTGACTGGACTGCCCTGTCGCTCAATGTCTACCGCCAACGCTTTACCCGGATTATCGCGAACCAGAGTGACAAAACGCTGCCACTGGTCCACCGGCTGACCATCGACTTTAACGATCCTGTCGCCCGCTTGCAAACCCGCCTTACTTGCCGCCGAGTTCGCCTGGACTTCTGCCAGCACCGTTTCGATCTGTGGTCCACGCGGCTTAATGCCGAGTGAAACAACAGGATCCTGCTTATCCGGTTCGAACTGCCAGTTGCGCAGATCGAGCCGCTTGTCACTGACCTGAGAAGAGCCAAATGGCGCCACGCTTAACGTGGTTTGCTGGTCGCCAATTTTCGACACCAGCGCCATACGCACAGCATCCCAGTCAGGCGTTTCGATACCGTCAACGGCTTTAAGTTCCATCCCAGGCGTAATTTGAGCCTCAGCAGCCTGCGAACCGCTCACTATTTCGCCAACAACCGGGCGAACACCAGGCACACCGATGATAAACACCAGCCAGTAAGCGAAAATGGCAAAGATGAAATTGGCGATGGGACCGGCACTAATAATCGCCGCGCGTTGCAGCACGGTTTTATTATTAAACGCCTGGTTACGCAGCTCAGGCGGCACGCTTTCAACACGCTCATCGAGCATCTTGACGTAACCACCCAAGGGGATCAGAGCAATGACGTATTCCGTTCCCTGTTTATCGGTCCGGCGCCACAGCGCTTTACCGAAACCAACAGAGAAGCGTTCAACCTTGACTCCACAACGACGGGCCACCCAGAAGTGGCCAAACTCGTGCACGGTGATCAATACGCCGAGGGCAACGATAAATGCCCCAAGGCTCCAGAGAATGCTTAGCATAGGGTCCCTTATAGCGTCCCGAAAACCAGCAACAACAGGCAGGCGAACACAGGTACGGCTGCAGTCAGGCTGTCGATACGGTCAAGGATGCCCCCATGTCCGGGGATCAAATTACCACTGTCTTTAATGCCGGCTTCGCGCTTGAACATGCTCTCGGTTAAATCCCCTAACACCGAGGCCAGTGCGGCGACCAGTGAACAAACCAACAGGGTAACAGGCGAGATAGTCAGCGGCGCCCACAGGCCAAACAGCCAGGCAATCAGTGCAGACGTCAGCAGGCCACCAAAGAACCCTTCCCAGGTTTTCCCCGGTGAGACTTTAGGTGACAGCTTGTGTTTACCAAACAGGCGGCCAAACATGTAGGCACCAGAATCAGCGCCCCAGACCAGCAGCATCACGTACAGCAGCCACCAGGCACCGGCAAAATGGTCGGTATCGTAGTGATACTGGCGTAACGTCAGCATGCCCCAGAAGAACGGCACAATGGTCAGGACACCGAACAGCAGGCGAAGCGCTTTAGACGAGCGCCAAAACGAGGCCGAGCCGGGATAAGAGAGCACCAGCAGCAAGGCTACGATCCACCAACAAAGGGCGGCCCATAGCGAACCGGCAACCTGTGGCAGGTGTACCGAGTGCTGATAAGCAGGAAGAGTGAACATCATAAAGGCGAGCAGCAGTCCACACAGGACTGCCAGCCAGATGCGTTGCGAGCGGGTCGCGAAGCCCGCAAACTGTCCCCATTCCCAGGCGGCAAGCATGCATACCACCAGGGTCACAATGGCAAATCCAGGAGGCGGAAGCAGGAACAGCGCTGCAATCACAATCGGGATAAGTATAAACGCGGTAATCAGGCGAGACTTCAGCAAAGATTACCCCCAGTGCGCTTAAGCGCCGCCGGGTGCTGCACCGCCGAAGCGACGCTCTCGTTGTGCAAACGCATTCAGTGCACCTTCAAAGACTTGTTCATCAAAATCAGGCCAGAGAACATCGGTAAAAAAGAACTCTGCATAGGCAACCTGCCACAGCAAGAAGTTACTGATTCGATGCTCTCCCCCTGTCCTTATTACCAGATCCACGGGAGCCAGTTCATTGAGGCAGAGATACTGACCAAGGGTTTCTTCCTCGATCTGATCAGGACGGATAAGACCTTCCTGAACCTGCTCTGCTATTTTTCTGACGCCATGGATGATATCCCAACGTCCGCCATAATTCGCGGCAATGTTGAGGGTTAGTCCATTATTTTGTTGAGTAAGTTCCTCAGCGCGACGAATACGCTCCTGCAGACGGTCACTGAATCGGCCGATGTCGCCAATAATCCGCAGACGAACATTGTGCTTGTGCAGACTTTTCACTTCGCTGTCGAGTGCCCAGACGAACAGCTCCATCAAGGCCATGACTTCCTGTGGAGGACGGTTCCAGTTTTCGCTGCTGAATGCATAAAGCGTCAGCGCAGTGAGATTGTTGCTGACAGCAAAGCTCACCGCACGACGAACGGACTTCACTCCGGCTTTGTGGCCAGAGATACGCAATTTTCCACGGGTTTTGGCCCAACGGCCATTGCCATCCATGATGATGGCTACGTGACGGGGATTCTCCCCTTCTTGCAAGTCATCGGTTTTTAGTTGATTTTCGGACGACATAACGCGTAATTATTTCCTTTAATCAGAAATACAACGGCTTCTGAAATATCTTACCCGCTCGACGTAAGAAAACCGTGCTAAACACGGTTTGTATCCCCGCTACATCGCAACGAATTACTGAATTAGCGGCCGAAGACTATACCATCTCCGCCCTCGCCTCACAAATAGCGGCGCGCTAATTGTCTGAATTATCGGGCTTCAGAGAAGCGCGACAGCTGGGCCTGAGCAACCGCTCGTGCCTGTCTGTCAATCTCCAGCACCGCTTCAACGCTGTCCGGTTCTGCACAGGAAAGCGCCTCCAGCACGGCCAAATTGACCGCAGCAATATCGGTAAAGCGAATTTGCGAATCCAGAAACGCGGCAACCGCAGTTTCATTGGCCGCATTCAGCGTGGTGGTCGCCGCCTGTCCGGCAGAACAGGCGTCTATTGCCAGCTTCAGGCAGGGATAGCGAGCATAATCCGGCTCGGCGAAAGTCATCGCCCCCATGCGGGTGAAATCCAGTGGCTTCGCCCCGGACGGCACGCGCTGTGGCCAGGCCATCACATGCGCAATCGGTGTGCGCATGTCCGGCGATCCCAGCTGAGCCAGCACGCTGCCATCACGGTAACGCACCATCGAGTGGATCACCGACTGCGGATGCAGGATGACCTCCATCTGGGCATCGGTCGCATTAAACAGCCAGCGGGCTTCGATATATTCCAAACCTTTGTTCATCATGGTGGCGGAATCAACGGAGATTTTGCGCCCCATTGACCAGTTCGGATGCGCGCAGGCCTGATCGGGAGTCATACTCTTGAGCAGGTCCAACGGCGTGTCACGAAAAGGGCCACCCGACCCCGTGAGGATAATGCTATCAATGCCATTATCTTCCAGAGAAGCGTATCCTAACTGTTGCTGGAGGGAAGCAGGCAAACTCTGAAAAATGGCGTTGTGCTCGCTGTCGACGGGTAACAGCTGCGCTTTTGAGGCGCTGACCGCCTCCAGAAAAAGCTGGCCGCAGGTGACGAGCGACTCTTTATTCGCCAGAAGAACCTGTTTTCCGGCACGAATTGCGGCTAACGTAGGCAATAATCCTGCCGCACCGACGATTGCCGCCATAACCTGATCGACATCATCCAGCGCGGCCAGATCGCAGGCAGCCTGTTCGCCACTGAACACCTCGGTCGCCACATTCAAACTTTTCAGACGAAGTCGCAGGGCCGCTGCCGAGTGTTCATCGGACATTGAGGCATAGGCCGGACGGAAGGCCAGACACTGTTCAGCCATCAGCTCAACATTGTGGCCTGCGACCAGCGCCTTAACGGCAAACAGCTCTGGATTAGCCTGAACGACTGCCAGCGTGCTGGTGCCAATAGAGCCCGTTGAACCGAGGATGGTCAATTGCTTCATGAGGTTGCTCTGTGTCAACTCCGCCGCCAGGGAAAGCCTTTCCCTGCACGCCAGATAAGAGAATAAATGCAAAACGCCGCAAGACTGACCACTCCAAAGAACGGCAATCTGTACGGCGTTTCATCGGAACCATGACAGACTTAGAAGTCCATCAGCTCCGCTTCTTTTTCTGCCAGCGCAGTATCAATTTTCTTGATAAAGACGTCGGTCATTTTCTGAATGTCATCCTGTGAACGATGTTCATCATCTTCACTGATTTCTTTGTCTTTCAGCAGCGCTTTCACTTTGTCGTTCGCATCACGGCGAACGTTACGCACGGACACACGGCCCTGCTCTGCTTCACCACGAACGACTTTGATCAGGTCTTTACGACGCTCTTCAGTCAGGGCTGGCAGAGGAACACGGATATCGCTGCCCGCTGAACTTGGGTTAAGACCCAGGTCAGAAGTCATGATTGCCTTTTCAACAGCAGCACTGATAGAACGGTCAAACACGTTGATTTTCAGTGTGCGTGAATCTTCAACGGTCACGCTGGCCAGCTGGCGCAGAGGCGTTGAAGAACCATAATAGTCGACCATAATGCCGTCAAGAATGCTTGGCGAGGCGCGGCCAGTACGGATTTTGCTGATGTGGTTTTTGAATGCTTCGACGCATTTTTCCATGCGCGTTTCAGCATCTTTTCTGATTTCGTTAATCACGTTGGAACCCTTGGATTCTGGTTACCAGGCAGGCTCTGAACACAGAGCCCGTTTCAAAATAATCTATGACGATCCTGAGTGTAGCGTGCAACACGCCACAAAGGCAGAATATACCTTATTTTACGCAGCGACTGATATTATTGCGTAATCAGGGTGCCTTCTTTTTCGCCCATCACCACGCGGCGCAGCGCGCCAGGTTTGTTCATGTTGAACACGCGGATCGGCAGTTTGTGGTCACGGGCCAGCGTAAAGGCCGCAAGATCCATGACTTTCAGTTCTTTATCGAGCACGTCGGTGTAGCTGATCTGGTCGTACAGGGTCGCATCTGGATTCTTCACCGGATCGGCCGAGTAAACGCCATCCACTTTGGTGGCTTTCAGCACCACGTCAGCTTCAATTTCGATACCACGCAGGCAGGCTGCGGAGTCAGTGGTGAAGAACGGGTTACCGGTACCGGCGGAGAAGATCACCACGCGGTTGTTACGCAGCAGGCTGATTGCTTCTGCCCAGCTGTAATTATCGCACACGCCATTCAATGGGATTGCGGACATCAGGCGGGCATTCACATAGGCACGATGCAGAGCATCACGCATTGCCAGACCATTCATCACGGTCGCCAGCATGCCCATATGGTCGCCCACTACGCGGTTCATTCCAGCCTGCGCAAGACCCGCGCCACGGAACAGATTACCACCACCGATAACCACACCCACCTGAATGCCCAGTTCTACCAGTTCTTTCACTTCCTGAGCCATACGATCCAGCACGCTGGCATCAATGCCGAAGCCTTCGGCACCTTGCAGCGCTTCGCCACTCAGTTTAAGCAGAATACGTTGATATACAGGTTTTGCATTGGTCGCCATGGTGTATTTTCCCGAATGGTTTAATCGATGTGAGGAGTAAAATCTGGACTATCATCCTCTTAGCATCGGAGAAATGCTATTGGGATGAGACTGAAAATGGGTGGAACGAAAGACAGATAAAAAAGAACCGCCGATTGGCGGTTCTTATCGTTCATTAAGACTGCTTGGACATCGCCGCAACTTCTGCTGCGAAATCTGTTTCAGCTTTCTCAATGCCTTCGCCCACTTCAAAGCGGATGAAGTTAACAACGTCTGCGTTTTTCTCTTTCAGCAACTGGCCCACAGTTTTAGATGGGTCAATAACGAAAGGCTGGCCAGTCAGAGAAACTTCGCCGGTGAATTTCTTCATGCGGCCTTCAACCATTTTCTCTGCGATTTCTTTCGGCTTGCCAGACTGCATGGCGATGTCCAGCTGAACCTGGAACTCTTTCTCAACCACTTCAGCAGACACATCTTCAGGCTTAACGAATTCTGGCTTGCTGGCAGCAACGTGCATTGCCAGCTGCTTAACCAGCTCTTCGTCAGCGCCGGTAGCGGCGATCAGAACACCGATGCGAGCACCGTGCAGGTAGCTACCCAGCACATCGCCTTCCAGGATGGAAACGCGACGGATGTTGATGTTTTCACCGATTTTAGCAACCAGTGCAACGCGCTCTTCTTCGAACTGGGCTTTCAGCACTTCAACGTCAGTGATTTTGCCTGCAGCAGCAGCGTCCAGCACTTTGTCAGCAAAGGCCTGGAAACCACCGTCTTTCGCAACGAAGTCAGTCTGGCAGTTTACTTCCAGAATCACGCCGAAGTTGCCTTCGATTTTGGTTTTGATCACGCCATCAGCAGCAACGTTGCCTGCTTTCTTAGCAGCTTTGATCGCGCCAGATTTACGCATGTTCTCGATCGCCAGCTCGATGTCGCCGTCAGCTTCAGTCAACGCTTTTTTGCAATCCATCATGCCAGCAGCAGTACGCTCGCGCAGTTCTTTTACCAGAGCAGCGGTAATAGCAGCCATTCTATAATCCTCGGTTAGCTTGCATCGGTCAGCGAGAGCCTGAGAGGTTCGCCACTGATGCCTGGTCTCGGGAGAAACATTCTGCCCCGCCGTAATCATAACCGGCAAAGCGAATTCGAATAAAATAAAGGGGCCAATGCAGGCCCCTTACAGATTAACATCTGACGTCTAAGGGCTCTCGGGAGAGCGATCCTTATTACTCAGCTTCGGCGAATTTTTCTTCAGCCTGCTGAGCCAGGTCCTGAGAGCGACCTTCACGTACAGTAGTCGCTACTGCAGTCAGGTACAGGCTCACAGCACGGATTGCATCGTCATTACCAGGAATGATGAAGTCAACGCCGTCTGGATCAGAGTTGGTATCAACGATAGCAAAGACTGGGATACCCAGGTTGTTTGCTTCTTTGATAGCGATGTGTTCGTGGTCAGCGTCAACAACGAACAGTGCGTCAGGCAGGCCGCCCATGTCTTTGATACCGCCCAGGCTATTTTCCAGCTTGGCCAGTTCGCGAGTACGCATCAGCGCTTCTTTCTTGGTCAGTTTATCGAAGGTACCGTCCTGAGACTGGATTTCCAGGTCTTTCAGACGTTTGATGGACTGACGAACGGTTTTCCAGTTAGTCAGCATGCCACCCAACCAGCGATGGTTTACGAAGAACTGATCGCAGCTCAACGCAGACTCTTTTACTGATTCGCTTGCAGCGCGCTTAGTACCAACGATCAGGATCTTACCTTTACGGGAAGCGATCTTGTTCAGTTCAGCCAGAGCTTCGTTGAACATTGGTACAGTTTTCTCAAGGTTGATGATGTGAACCTTGTTACGAGCACCGAAGATGAATGGCTTCATTTTCGGGTTCCAGTAACGGGTCTGGTGACCGAAGTGTACACCGGCCTTGAGCATGTCGCGCATGGAAACAGTTGCCATGATTACCTCTATAGAATGATTTGGGGTTAAGCCTCCATGTATCCCATACAACCGACCCGGCAGACTGCTTACGCAGGCGTTCAGGCACCCCGGAGTATGTGTCGATACATGTGTGTTATTTACACATAATGAGAGTTATGCGTTTCCCTGTAGAACTTCCCTACAGAGAATCGTCGGCGCGCTTTATACCACAAAGCGCCCTGTGAAGCCAAGTTTTGTTAGCAACAGCCCACCCTGACACAAACTGCAATTGGCAGAGCAAGGGTGGGCTGCTACCATTGCTGCACTTCCTTTATTATTGTCGAAAATAGCGACAACTGCGGACAAAATTGATGGCAATTACAATTAAAACCCCTGAAGAAATCGAAAAAATGCGCGTGGCGGGCCGTCTGGCTGCTGAAGTGCTGGAAATGATTGAAGAACACGTGAAGCCGGGCATCAGCACCGGTGAACTGGATCGCATTTGTAATGATTACATCGTCAATACGCAGAAAGCGATCTCAGCCAGCCTGGGCTATCACGGCTTCCCAAAATCTGTCTGTATCTCGATTAATGAAGTGGTTTGCCACGGCATCCCTAGCGACGAGCGCATTCTGAAAGATGGCGATATCGTCAATATCGACGTCACGGTGATCAAAGATGAGTATCACGGCGACACCTCAAAGATGTTTATCGCCGGCAAACCAACCATCCAGGGTGAGCGCCTGTGCCGCATCACTCAGGAGAGCCTGTATCTGGCGCTGCGGATGGTAAAACCGGGCATTCGCCTGCGGACCATTGGCCGTGAAATCCAGAAGTTTGTCGAAGCTCAGGACTTCTCCGTGGTGCGCGAATATTGCGGTCACGGCATCGGTAAAGGCTTCCATGAAGAGCCACAGGTACTGCATTACGATGCGGATGACGGCGGCGTGGTGCTTCAGGCCGGTATGGCGTTTACCATCGAACCGATGGTTAATGCCGGTGATTACCGCATTCGCAGCATGAAAGATGGCTGGACGGTAAAAACCAAAGATCGCAGCCTGTCGGCGCAGTACGAGCACACCATCGTGGTGACGGAAAACGGCTGTGAAATTATGACACTGCGCAAAGATGACACCATTCCCGCCATCCTGACGCACGACGAGTAACCGCTCGTTAAATAAAAAAACCGGCTGAGGCCGGTTTTTTTTGATCTCAGGCTGGTGCTGGCGCTATTGTCAGTGTTGATTTTTCCTATTCTGACTCGCAGAGCATTTAGCAGGAGCACTGGCGTGACCAAAACCCTCAAGGATTACAAGAAGTCTGGCTCCCCTGCCCACTGGGCTGATGCGGAGTTGACCCGCGAATCCCTCAAACAACACCTTGAGCAATTTCATCAGCTGCTGGCCATCGAGTTTGATGCTGGCGCAGAGGTGGAAGCGCTGATTGACGCACGCACACTGTTTATTGACCGCCTGTTGCGACGCCTGTGGCGCTTTTATGGCTTCCCGGAAAAGGACGGCATCGCGTTAGTGGCAGTCGGTGGCTATGGTCGTGGTGAACTGCACCCGCTTTCCGATATTGATGTGTTGATCCTCAGCCGCCTGCCGCTCTCCGAACAGGATGCCCAACGCACCAGCGAATTACTGACGCTGATGTGGGATTTGAAGCTGGAAGTCGGCCACAGCGTGCGCACGCTGGAAGAGTGTCTGCTGGAAGGTCTGTCCGATCTGACGGTGGCCACTAACCTGATTGAGTCCCGCATGTTGACTGGCGACGTGGCGCTGTTCCTCGAGCTGCAAAAGAACGTCTTCAGCGATGGCTTCTGGCCGTCTGACCGCTTCTTTGCCGCCAAAATTGAGGAGCAGCAGGAGCGCCACCTGCGCTATCACGGCACCAGCTATAACCTCGAACCCGACATCAAAAGCAGCCCCGGTGGCCTGCGCGACATTCATACCCTGCTGTGGGTGGCCCGCCGCCATTTCGGCGCCACCTCGCTGGATGAGATGGTCGGTTTTGGCTTCCTGACCGACGTGGAGCGTAATGAGCTTAACGAGTGCCAGACGTTCCTGTGGCGCATCCGTTTTGCCCTGCATCTGACGCTGCCGCGCTACGACAACCGCCTGTTGTTCGATCGTCAGCTGACCGTGGCTCAACGCCTGAATTATCAGGGCGAGGTGAATGAGCCGGTCGAACGGATGATGAAGGATTTTTACCGCGTCACCCGCCGCATCAGCGAGCTCAACCATATGCTGTTGCAGCTGTTTGATGAGGCGATTCTGGCGCTGGGCACCGATGAAAAACCCCGCGCCATTGACCATGAGTTCCAGGTCCGTGGATCGCTGATCGATTTGATTGATGAAACGCTGTTCGCCCGCGAGCCGGAAGCAATCATGCGGATGTTCTACGTCATGGTGCGTACGCAAAGTATCACCGGCATCTATTCAACGACGCTGCGCCAGCTCAGGCATGCGCGTCGCCATTTGAAGGAGCCGCTGTGTAACATTCCGGAAGCGCGTCAGCTGTTCCTTGCCATCCTGCGTCATCCGGGAGCCGTCAGCCGGGCGCTGGTGCCGATGCATCGCCACAGCGTGCTGTGGGCGTATATGCCGCAGTGGGCCAACATTGTCGGACAGATGCAATTCGATCTGTTCCATGCCTATACCGTTGATGAACACACCATTCGCGTGCTGCAAAAGCTGGAAAGTTTCGCCAGTGAAGCCACGCGTCCTCGTCATCCGCTGTGTGTTGAGATTTGGCCGCGCCTGCCACAGGTTGAACTGCTGCTGATGGCCGCGCTGTTCCACGATATTGCGAAAGGACGTGGCGGCGATCACTCCATTCTCGGGGCGCAGGATGCGCTGGAATTTGCCGAACTCCACGGGCTTAATTCCCGTGAAACCCAGCTGGTCGCCTGGCTGGTTCGCCATCATCTGCTGATGTCCGTCACCGCTCAGCGTCGGGATATTCAGGATCCGACCGAGATCCAGCAATTTGCCGAAGTGATGCAGAATGAGAATCGCCTGCGTTACCTGGCTTGCCTGACCGTTGCCGATATTTGCGCCACTAACGAAAACCTGTGGAACAGCTGGAAACAGAGCCTGCTGCGCGAACTGTTTTTCGCCACCGAGAAACAGCTGCGTCGGGGTATGGAGAACAGCCCTGACCTGCGTGAACGGGTACGTCATCACCGGTTGCAGGCGCTGGCGCTGCTGCGGATGGACAATATCGATGAGCAGGCGTTAAACCATATCTGGGGACGCTGCCGTGCCGACTATTTCCTGCGTCACACGCCAAACCAGCTGGCGTGGCACGCGCGCCATCTGATGAATCACGATCTGACCAAACCGCTGGTGCTGGTCAGCCCGCAGGCAACCCGAGGCGGCACGGAGATCTTTATCTGGAGTCCGGATCGCCCATACCTGTTTGCCACGGTAGCCGGAGAACTGGACCGACGGAACCTCAGCGTGCATGACGCGCAGATCTTCACCAGCCGTGATGGCATGGCGATGGACACCTTTATCGTTCTGGAACCGGATGGCAGTCCGCTGGCTGCCGATCGCCATGAAATGATCCGCCAGGCGCTGGAGCAATCCATCAGTCAGACCAGCTGGCAGTCACCGCGTCCGCGCCGCCAGTCATCCCGGCTCAAGCATTTCAGTGTCGATACTGAAGCCAAATTTTTACCGACCCATACCGATCGCCGAACCTATATGGAACTGATCGCGCTGGATCAACCTGGGCTGCTTGCCAGAGTGGGTGAAGTGTTCGCCGATCTCGGTGTTTCGCTGCACGGCGCACGCATCAGCACCATTGGCGAACGCGTCGAGGATTTGTTTATTCTGGCGAACAGCGAACGTCGTGCCCTGAGTCCGGAATTGCGTGAAGTGTTGCAACAACGGTTGACAGAGGCCCTTAATCCAAACGATAAAGTGTGACCCAGATTTAATTTTTAACACGCCTTGTGGGGCAGAGTGAGCGGATTCGGCCAGCCGAAAACCGCGCAACCTTCCCGCACCTGGAACACGATTTGACACAGGAAATCTGAATTAATGCAACAATTACAGAATGTTATTGAGAGCGCTTTCGAGCGTCGCGCTGAGATCACCCCCGCTAACGCCGACACCGTCACCCGCGAAGCGGTCAGCCAGGTTATCGCCCTGCTGGACAGCGGTGCCTTGCGTGTCGCAGAAAAGATCGACGGTCAGTGGGTGACGCATCAGTGGCTGAAGAAAGCCGTGCTGCTCTCGTTCCGCATCAATGACAATCAGGTGATTGACGGTGCAGAAAGCCGTTTCTACGACAAAGTTCCGATGAAGTTTGCTGACTACGATGAAGCGCGCTTCAAGAAAGAAGGTTTCCGCGTTGTGCCACCCGCCGCCGTGCGTCAGGGTGCCTATATCGCCCGTAACACCGTGCTGATGCCGTCTTACGTCAATATCGGTGCGTATGTTGATGAAGGCTCAATGGTGGATACCTGGGCGACCGTGGGTTCTTGTGCGCAGATTGGTAAAAACGTTCACCTGTCTGGCGGCGTGGGCATCGGTGGCGTACTTGAGCCACTGCAGGCTAACCCAACCATCATCGAAGATAACTGCTTTATCGGCGCGCGCTCAGAAGTGGTTGAAGGCGTGATCGTTGAAGAAGGCGCGGTGATCTCCATGGGCGTGTACCTCGGCCAGAGCACCAAAATCTACGATCGCGAAACCGGTGAAGTGACCTATGGCCGCGTGCCAGCAGGTTCTGTTGTCGTTTCAGGTAACCTGCCTTCGAAAGACGGCAGCTACAGCCTGTACTGTGCGGTTATCGTGAAGAAAGTGGACGCGAAAACCCGCGCGAAAGTCGGCATCAATGAGCTGCTGCGCACCATCGACTAACGTCATCCGGGCCACCTTCAGTGGCCCGTAATCTTTTCTTTACACTTCCCCCGACAACTACCTGTTTCGCGCATCGAAATAACTGATGCTATTGCGCAACAACTGAGCGATAATCCGCGCCGTTAAGCGCACAGACGCTCCCCCATCGCCTCCAGATTTCACAGTTTTCACCTTGAGTACGGGATGAGCGAGCTCAGCAAAGACATCGCGACCAGGCACTGCCACCGCAGCGTACATGCAGTACGCAAGTACAGGCATGCAGGGTTAACGCAGGATTTGTAACGCGCAGCCGAATCGACAATCTCCCGCAAAGGAACACGACATTATGTATGACAATCTGAAAGGTCTGGGCATCTCTTCTCCTGACGACATCGACCGTTACAGCCTGCGTCAGGAAGCCAGCAACGACATCCTGAAAATCTATTTCCGTAAGGATAAAGGCGAGTTCTTTGCCAAAAGCGTGAAGTTTAAATACCCACGTCAGCGCAAAACCGTGGTGGCCGATAACGCCAGCCAGGGTTACAAAGAAATTCAGGAAATCAGCCCGAACCTGCGTTATGTGATTGATGAGCTGGACCAGATTTGTCAGCGCGACCAGGTTGAAGTGGATCTGAAACGTAAAATTCTGGAAGACCTGCGCCATCTGGAGCACGTGGTTTCCAACAAAATCAGCGAGATCGAATCCGATCTGGAAAAGCTGACCCGCAGCGGCCGTTAATTACCGGTAATCTGCAACAGAAAGGCGGAGATCACTCCGCCATTTTTTATGCCTGAAATATTCCCTTCCGCAGTATCCCTACGCGTCACGTCGCAACGTCTTTCGCTTAATCCTTCCCTGCCCTTCCCTCACTCAAGGCTGTTCATCAAGCTGCAGCGCAACATACAACAGCAAGCGGTCGTCAAAATTACTCAGGTTAAGCCCGGTCAGCTCAGAGATGCGGTTCAGACGGTATTCCAGCGTATTACGGTGGATATACAACGCTTTAGCGGTCGCCGACGGCTGGACGTTATTGCTGAACCAGGAAATCAGCGTTCTTCGCAGCAATCCATTGTTGTCCATCGACTTGAGTTTCGCCAGCGGCAAAGAAAGTTCATTGGCCTGCCAGCCTCCACGCAGGCTGTCGAGCAGTACCGGTAACACCAGGTCCTGATAGAAATAGCTGCGTTGCTCGGGCATCCGCTGCTTGCCCACCACCATGGTGGTATGCGCGGTACGGTACGAACGGGCGATACTGCCCGGCCCGGTGAAGAAATTCCCTAAGGCGATACGCATCCGCAGATGGCCACTTTCGGTCATGCGTGACTGTAGCAGCTCCACCCGCTTGCGGTGATCGTCGGCGTCATAGCGGCCATGGGCGTTAAACGCCGGTTTGAGCACTACCATTTCGGTCAGGGAAACTATGGCAATCAGATTGTCCCTTTCGGGCGTGGTCAGCAGCGTTTGCAGCTGCTGCAGTTCCGACATTGCGCTGTCTACGCCCAGCTGGCCACTGTCCACTTCAACGACCGCCACAACCCGGGGTTGGTTAAGGTCGATGCGAAGACGCTGCGCCCATTCCACCAGCGCGGGCGACAGCGTGTCGCTGCGGATCAGGTTCAGCACCAGCTCTTCTCGCAGACGGCTGTCCTGCGCCAGCATATGCAGCAGGCGGGCCTGTTCCAGCATCATTTCCGCGGTCATGCAGACCAGCTCGCCATAATGCCTTAAGGTTTCTGGCGCGCCGGTGAGACCGATGACGCCAACAATATCGCCGTCGATGCGCATCGGCAGATTGATGCCGGGCCGAACGCCGTGCAGATGTTTCGCCACGCCTTCGTCGATATCCACCACGCGCGCCTGCGATAACGCCAGCAGCGCGCCTTCGTGCATTTCACCAATACGTTCGCGGTCACCGCTGCCGATGATCCGGCCACGCGCATCCATCACATTGACATTGCTGTCAATAATTTGCATGGTGCGGGCGACAATGTCCTGTGCCAGGCGGGCATCGAGATGATAGGTAGCCATTCACTGCTCCTGAAAAGCGTTATTCAGTCAGCATACCTGTGCAATACCGACGGTACATTGTGCATCTGCACTAAGCGGCGTTTAGTCTGTGAAAATTGCGGGGAGCATCACAAAGAGAAGGGATTAACGCGGGCATAAAGCGGTGCCGGCGACGGTCGCCGGCACCTGAGGGTTTACTGCATCAGCAGGTAGATTGTGCTGTCACCACGCTGAATATTCAGCGCCAGTACTGAAGGTTTGGTATCGAGGATCTTGCGCAGTTCGCCAAGATTCGCAATCGCCTGTTGGTTAACGCCGAGGATCACATCGTCCTTCTTCAGACCAATGCGTGCAGCGGCAGAGCCGGCCTTCACGTTATCGACCTTAACGCCTTTGGTGCCCTTCTCGTCAAAGTTGCTCAGATCGGCGCCTTCAATGCCGGTGTAGATCGTTGCCGATTCCACTTTGGTCTGAGTACTTTGCTGAAGCTCAACGTTCACCGTCACCGGCTTACCGTCACGGATCAAGCCCAGCGACATTTTGGTGCCCACCGGCAGCGATCCAATCTGCGCACGCAGTGCGGAGAAGCTGGAGATCTGCTTACCGTTGATCGACGTCACCACGTCACCCGCCTTCACGCCCGCTTTAGAAGCGGAAGAGTTCGGCAGAACCTGGCTGACAAACGCCCCACGCTGGGCATCGACATTCATCGCCTTCGCCAGCTCGGAGTTCAGCTCGGTACCCATGATGCCCAGCTCGCCGCGTTTCACCTGGCCATATTCAACCATCTGCGCGGTCAGGTTTTTCACCATGGTACTTGGGATAGCGAAGCCAATGCCGATGTTGCCGCCGTCCGGTGCGAGGATCGCGGTATTGATACCGATCAGTTCACCGTTAAGGTTGACCAGCGCGCCGCCGGAGTTACCCCGGTTGATTGCGGCATCGGTCTGAATAAAGTTTTCGTAGTTTTCAACGTTAAGGCCGCTGCGTCCTAATGCAGAAACGATCCCGGAGGTGACCGTTTCACCCAGTCCATACGGGTTACCGATCGCCACGGTGTAGTCGCCCACACGCAGATCGTCAGAATCAGCAATCTTAATGGCCGTCAGGTTTTTGGCATCTTTTAGCTGGATTAACGCAATATCTGAACTTGGATCTTTGCCGATGACTTTCGCATCATATTTGCGGCCGTCGCTCAGCTGAACCTGGATTTTGGTAGCATTGTTGACCACATGATTATTGGTCACGACATAGCCTTTCGCGGCATCAATCACCACTCCCGAGCCCAGCGCACGGAATTTCTCCTGCTGGGTTCCGGCTCCGCCCTGATCCTGGCCCTGGTCTTGTCCCTGGCCCTGCGCACCGCCGCCCTGACACATCGGAGAGCTCTGGAATGGCGAGCCGTCCTGACAGAATGGCGAGTTATCACCGAAGAACTGCTGGAACTGTTGTGGCATACGCGGCGTTTTCACCGTGGTACTGCCTTCAACATTGATGCTCACAACGGAGGGCATCACTTTTTCGAGCATCGGAGCCAGGCTTGGCAGCTGCTGGCTGGAGGAAGAAGCGGTTTCGGCTGCGGAAGCAACCAGCGGGGTCATCGCCATTCCCAGGCTCAGAGCCAACGCGCTTGCTAAAAGTGTTTTTTTCATGCGTCTGTTTCTCTAGTGTCCAATTATGCAACCATTGCTGTGGTCGTGATGATGAGATTCACGTTTTAACGCTAAGTTCATGAAAAAGTTTCAGCCAAAGGTAAATATTTATTCTCTGGCTTTACAATTCAACCGGGCGTAAACGTTATTCCACCGCCATCAGGCGGCGATACTCATCCCATGCATATAAATCCGTCATTCCGCTGACGTAATCCTGCAGCATTCTCGCCCGGTAATAATATTCCCAGATAGCGATATCGCCCGCGCGATTATCCAGACGACCCACGGCCTCACTATATGCCAGACGAAAGCGCGTCGACAATTTATGGAAAAGGCGTGTCTCAATCGGATAGCCTTTTAAGTAATCTTTTTCGATCAGTTCGGCAAATTCGTCCTGACTCAGCATCAGTAAAGGGTGATAAATATCCAACAGCCCTTTGATCACCCGATAGCCTTGCAGCTCGAGCTGTTCAACGTCAGGATGGTTAAATACATGACGAAAGGCAACTTTTTTGAAAATTTCCAGTAACTGACTCTGGGCATTCCCATCTTCCAGCAGTGCGCCATTGAATTTCCCGTCAAAGACTTCCGGCAAATTATCAATAAAGCGGCTGGCCGCATGTGGCACCAGGCGGGAAACCGTATTCACCCGCAAATACATAAAGAACTGATCTTCACTGCTGCGGCTGGTTTGGGAACTTCTGGATTTATCCAGCGCGTTGGTTACCACTAGATTGAATAAATCATTCGGCTTGTGGCTCGGCCATAATGCATATAAGTGCTCGTAAAGTTGCTCAACGCTGAAAATGTTTTTTTCAACCGCATCTTCAAGATCGGCCACGCAATAAGAGATATCGTCCGCGGCTTCCATGATATAGGTCAATGGAAAGCGACAGTGCGGTTGAAGATCCAGTTCTTTGCGTAATCTGGCGACGTATTCTGCTTCCGCCAGATAATATCCCGGTTTTTTCATCAGATAATCGTGGCCTGGCGGAATTTTTCCTCTGTGCCACGCCGGACGGGTATATTTCAAAATACAGCCCACCTGTGCCCAGGTCAGGTTCATTCTTAACAGCGAATGCACCATGCGGATCGCCTGCGCATTCCCCTCAAACTGGGATAAATCTTGACGAATCTTTGCACGAAGATCGTTAAAGCCATCGGTTTGATAGCGCAGGACTTCCGGCTCACAACGGTCTGCGCGATCGTCTGGCGGGAGAAAATCGTTATCCATCCGCTGACGGAACCAGTCATTGATCGCCGATTCACCAAAATGGCCGAAAGGCGGATTGCCGATATCGTGCATCAGGCAGGCCATTTCAACGATGCTTTCAAACGGACCGGTTAGCTGATCCAGACCGTAATTTTCCAGCTGTCCTGACTCTTTCAGACGGGTCAGGATCTCTTTGGCGATATAGCGTCCAACCTGTTGCACTTCAAGGGAATGAGTCAACCTTGAGCGAACGGCGGCATTGCGTTCAAGCGGGAAAACCTGGGTCTTCTGCTGCAAGCGGCGGATAGCCGCCGAATTGATAATGCGCCCGCGGTCGCTCTCAAAAATACGCAGAATCTCATGCTCGTCTTTCATTCCCTGCATCGGGCGATAACGGCGCTGATAATTGATCTTTTTTCTGAAGTCGATTTCGGTCATGCCTGCTTCCCGTTGTCCGGCACCAGATTCAAGCCTGGTACGCGTGATGCCTTTCATCCTGCCATGATAGACTATGCGCCGAAACCACAGATTAATTCCACAACATTAGCGAGTATCCCTATGAAAGCAGGCATTATTGGTGCAATGGAGCAGGAAGTGACTCTGCTGCGCGACAAGATTGAAAACCGTCAAACGCTGACGCTGGCAGGCTGCGAAATTTATACCGGGACGCTCAATGGCGTTGAGGTTGCGCTGCTGAAATCGGGCATCGGTAAAGTCTCTGCCGCGCTCGGAACGACCTTGCTGCTGCAACTCTGCAAACCCGATTTTATTATCAACACCGGCTCTGCGGGTGGGCTGGCGCCATCACTGAAAGTGGGCGACATCGTGGTGTCGGATGAAGTGCGTTATCACGATGCGGATGTGACTGCTTTTGGCTATGCGCCAGGTCAGATGGCGGGTTGCCCGGCGGCCTTCACTGCGGATGCAAAACTGATCGAAGCGGCTGAAGCCTGTATTAAACAACTCGGCCTGCACGCGGTTCGTGGTCTGGTGGTCAGTGGTGATGCGTTCATTAATGGTGCTGAACCGCTGGCGCGCATTCGCTCTACCTTCCCAGATGCTATCGGTGTCGAAATGGAAGCCACGGCGATTGCCCATGTCTGCCATCAGTTCGACGTGCCGTTTGTAGTGGTTCGTGCCATTTCCGACGTGGCCGATCAAGAATCGCACCTGAGCTTTGATGAATTCCTGGTGGTCGCGGCAAAACAATCCTCTCTGATGGTAGAAACCCTGCTGACCAATTTGTCACGTGGCTAAGCGTTTCTTCGCCTGTCTGCTGCTGCTGGCCTGTTTTGCCACAGCAGCGGCATCGCCCCGGGTGGTCACCCTGGCCCCCAACCTGACAGAACTGGCGTTCGCTGCCGGGATTACCCCAGTTGGCGTCAGCGCCTGGTCCGATTATCCGCCTGCCGCGACGCACATTGAGCAAGTGGCAAACTGGCAGGGCATTAATACCGAACGCATTCTGGCCCTCAAGCCTGATGTGGTGCTGGCCTGGCGCAGCGGCAACCCCAGCCGTCAGGTGGATCAACTCAGCGCCTTTGGCGTCAAAGTCGTGTGGATTGACGCCACCCGCGTTTCTGAAGTAATAGCCAACCTGCGGCAGCTTAAGAACTGGAGCCCCGATCCGGCGAAGGCCAATGCGGCCGCGGATAGTCTGCTTCATCAGCAGCAAACCCTGAGCCGTCGCTATGCTGGCCTGCCAAAGAAGAAGGTATTTTTACAGTTTGGTCAGCATCCTCTGTTCACCGCCTCGGGCAGAACGGTGCAGAATGAGATTTTGCAGCTGTGTGGTGGGGAGAATATCTTTGCTGACAGTCGGGTCGCCTGGCCGCAGGTGAGCCGCGAGCAGGTGCTGATGCGTAAACCCGACGTCATTGTGACGGGAGGAGAGGCAACGCCCGCAGAAGTCGAAAACTTCTGGCGTCCGCAATTAACGGTACCGGTGATTATTGTTAATGATGACTGGTTCAGTCGCCCCGGACCCCGTATTATGCTGGCAGCTCAACAATTGTGCAGCCAACTGCATCCAGAGCAAAAACCCTGAAACCTTAAAAACCGCATCAAAGCCGGTTAAAGTTTCAACAAAATTTGTCGTTAATCAAATAACGAGGCGGCGAAATATTTTATTCTCGCTGCCCAATTTTTAGGCGAAAGCCCTGATTTTTCTTCACCAGGAAAGAACATACAATGAAAGCCGTTTATCTGGCCCTTGGCCTTATGATGGCTGGTCATGCCTGTGCTGCGTCCATAACGGGCAGCATTGGGGTCAAACTGACCATTTACTCGCAATGTCACATTGACGGGCAAAGCACGACACCAGCAAACTCACCCTCAGTAAACTGCGGCCAGCAGCTATCGGCCCAGCCAAAAGTGACTGAAACGGTACTCTCTGCAAAGAGTCGGGACCGGGAAGCGTCGAAGTTGATTACGGTAGAATGGTAGGAACCCCGGCTTAAGCCGCCGGGGCAACATCATCAGATGCTGAACGAAGAACCACAGCCGCAGGTGGTTTTCGCGTTCGGGTTGGTCACAATAAACCGGGAGCCTTCAAGGCCTTCGGTGTAATCGACTGCGCCGCCAACCAGATACTGCAGACTCATCGGGTCTACAACCAGCGACACGCCCGCTTTCTCAATGGTCATATCGCCATCGTTGATCTTATCATCGAAGGTAAAGCCGTACTGGAAACCGCTGCAGCCACCACCGGTGATATACACACGCAGTTTCAAATCCGGGTTCTCTTCGTCTGAAATCAGATTTTTGACTTTACTGGCCGCTGCTTCAGTAAACTGCAGGGGCAGAGCTATATCGTCACTCATTTAATACTCCAGTATGCATTCAGGCGGTTGCCTGCCAGGTCATAAATCGACCATCTATCGCATCATTATCTTATACACAAGTATAGCAATCAAGTATCCGCCGTTTTCACTGCCGCCTGCGTGGCACTCTGTGCTGCCACTTTGTCATCATCTTTCTGCTGCTGTTTTGCCAGTGTGCGCGCCAGAAGTGAGGAATAGAGCGGTTTGCCGCCAAGAAACTGTGCCAGTAAGGTTGCCCCTAAACAGGTAATAATCATCGGCAGAATAAGCTGATAATTGTCGGTCATTTCCAAAACCAGCACGATCCCGGTCAACGGCGCCCTCACCGAAGCGGCGAAAAGCGCCCCCATTCCGGCAATGGCAAACGTACCGGCCTGCAGATGATAGGCCGGAAACAGAGAAGCGCTGGCCATGCCATACGCCGTGCCGAGCAGCGTGCCCAGCGCCAGCATCGGGGCAAAAATACCGCCCGGCGCGCCGGAGCCGAAACAAAGCAGCGTGGTGACTACGCGGGTGATAAAGATAAACAGCAGCATGCCGACGGTATAATTTCCGGCTGCGGCAATCGGGATCAGGTTAAAGCCCCCGCCCGCCGCTTCTGGCTCAATCACGCCCAACACGCCACAAATACCGCCCAGCACGCCGCCGATAATCAGGACTTTGCGCATGTTGCCACCATGCAGGCGCTGGAACATATCCTGAGTGCGGAAAATCAGCGTGTTAAACAGCACGCCGACCACACCGAACAGCATTCCCAGCAGCAGATAGAGCCAGAGCGTATTCACCGGTGCATTCGCCAGTTTGCCGACTTCAATTACCGCGCCTTCACCGTTGAAGATGCGGAAAACAATGCTCGACATGATGACGCCAATAAAAACGGCCTTGATCGAGATAACGCTGTAGCGAAACTGCAGCCGCATCTCTTCGATAATAAACAGGATGCCGGCCAGTGGCGCGTTGAACGCGGCGGACAGTCCGGCAGCCGCGCCCGTGGCCAGTAACGAGTGGCGGGCTTCGGTGCTTTTCATGCGGAAAATATCCAGCACCATGCGGCCGATATTCCCGCCCAGCTGAACGGTCGGCCCTTCCCGCCCCAGCACCATGCCCGCACCCAGCGCGCCCATGCCGCCGACAAACTTAACCGGGATCACGCGCCACCAGCGAACCGGACGTAACTCTTCCAGCGCGCCTTCAATTTCCGGGATGCCAGAACCTGAGGCTTCCGGCGCAAAGCGCCTGACCAGGTAGTAACCCACCATCGCCAGCAGCGCAGAGAGAATGAACGCTAACGGGAACACCAGCACCCAGTGCTTCTCCACCGTGGCCAGCATCGACAGGCGTTGGCTGACCACCGCGTTGACGGCCTTTTCGAACGCCACCCCGACCAGGCCCGCCAGGGTGCCAACAATACCCGCCACAATCAACACCGCAGCGGGTGTTTTATCCTTGCGCAGCAGCAGGCGTAAAAAGTCGCCGCGCCGCGCCGGTACGGTGTTCAACTGCTCAGTAGATGACGTCGTCTCGTTCATATCCTGTTCATTGTTCAGTAAAGGCAGGCCAATATCTTACTCCGCTGCGTGGCGATGTCCCGGGGAAAATTCCTCTCTAATCGTGTCAAAAGCGCGACTTGCCTTTTATCCGCCCCCCATGTTCCCTTAGAATGGTCGGGTTTTTCTTAATGCATCCTCAGGAGCGGAACCATGAGTAAGTCTGAAAATCTGTATGCTCAGGCGCAGCAACTAATTCCCGGTGGCGTGAATTCCCCGGTGCGCGCGTTTAGCGGCGTTGGCGGCGTACCGCTCTTTATTGAACGCGCTGACGGCGCTTACTTATATGATGCCGATGGCAAAGAGTACGTCGATTACGTCGGCTCCTGGGGCCCGATGGTGCTGGGTCATAACCATCCTGCCATCCGTGATGCGGTGATTGAAGCGGCCCAACGCGGCCTGAGCTTCGGTGCGCCGACCGAGATGGAAGTGAAGATGGCGAAGCTGGTCACCGACCTGGTGCCCACCATGGACATGGTGCGTATGGTGAACTCAGGGACTGAAGCGACCATGAGCGCGATCCGTCTGGCGCGTGGCTTCACTCACCGTGACAAGATCATCAAGTTCGAAGGCTGCTATCACGGCCATGCTGACTGCCTGCTGGTAAAAGCCGGTTCAGGTGCGTTAACCCTGGGCCAGCCGAATTCTCCGGGCGTGCCTGCGGATTTCGCCAAGCATACGCTGACCTGTACCTACAACGATCTGGATTCGGTGCGCGCGGCCTTTGAGCAATACCCGCACGAAATCGCCTGTATCATCGTTGAGCCGGTTGCCGGCAACATGAACTGCATTCCACCGCATGCTGACTTCCTGCCAGGCCTGCGTGCGCTGTGCGACGAATTTGGTGCGCTGTTTATTATTGATGAAGTGATGACCGGCTTCCGTGTGGCGCTGGCTGGCGCTCAGGCGCATTACGGCGTGAAGCCCGATCTGACCTGCCTCGGAAAAATTATCGGTGGCGGCATGCCGGTAGGCGCCTTTGGTGGCCGCCGTGACGTGATGGAAGCGCTGGCGCCGACTGGCCCGGTGTATCAGGCGGGAACGCTGTCCGGCAACCCGATTGCCATGGCGGCGGGTTTTGCCTGCCTGAGCGAAATTGCCAAGCCTGGCAGCCACGACAAGCTGACCGCGCTGACCACGCAACTGGCGGACGGCCTGCTGGCGGCAGCGAAAGAAACCGGGATCCCGCTGGTGATGAACCACGTTGGCGGCATGTTCGGTCTGTTCTTCA
This sequence comes from Erwinia sp. QL-Z3, assembly GCF_004551645.1. Taxonomy (NCBI): domain Bacteria; kingdom Pseudomonadati; phylum Pseudomonadota; class Gammaproteobacteria; order Enterobacterales; family Erwiniaceae; genus Erwinia; species Erwinia sp. QL-Z3. The sequence goes on along the minus strand of NZ_CP037950.1, from coordinate 2,353,198 downwards.
CGTCGGCGAAAGAAGTGACCAGCTACCAGGACGTGACTGAGTGTGACGTCGAGCGCTTCAAGAAGTTCTTCCATCTGATGCTGGAAGAAGGCGTATATCTGGCACCGTCGGCCTTCGAAGCGGGCTTTATGTCTCTGGCGCACAGCCAGCAGGATATCGAGCGCACGGTAGATGCGGCACGCCGGTGCTTCGCTAAACTGGCCTGATCGCCATCGCGCTGACCAACGTGCTTCCGCCCAGCGGATAGCACGTTGCCCATAAAAAAACGCCAGACGATGACTCGTCTGGCGTTTTTTTTAGCGGCGGGTTTTTGCCCTCACACCTTACGCAACAGATAAACAAAGTAAGGTGCGCCGATAAACGTCGCCAGCAGCCCTGCCGGGATCTGGTTCGGGAAGGCCACAATCCGACCACTCCAGTCCGCTATCGCCATTAACCCCCCGCCCATCAGCGCGGCCATGACCACCTGCGGCACCGCGCGGCGGAAGCCCAGCATTCTGACAATATGCGGCGCCATCAAACCGATAAAGCTCAGCGGACCAATGGTCAGCGTCGCCGCCGCGGTTAATCCGGCCGCCAACAGCAGCAGAGCAAAGCGCGAGGGTTTCAGCGCCACACCCAGCGCACGGGCGGTCTCTCCGCCCAGTGGTAGCAGCGTCAGCCAGCGGCGCCAGAGTGGCACCAGGGCCAACAGCACCACGGTGATTATCACCGTGCGCCACGCCTGCGCCGCATCAACGCTGTAGGTCGACCCGGAGATCCAGGTCATCAGGTTCGCCATGCGCGGATCGCCACTGGCTAACAGCATCAGCAGCAGCGTGGCAAAAGCGGTACTCAGCGCCATTCCCGCCAGCAGCATCCGCTCGGGCGAGAATCCGCCGCGTCCGCCAACCACCGTAATGATCAGCAGCGTCACCGCCGCACCCAGGCTTCCCGCCGGCAGAAGCCAGCCGAAGGCATCACCAGGCACCAGGAACAGCATTACCACCACGCCAAAAGCCGCGCCGGAACTGATCCCCAGAACTTCCGGGCTGGCCATTGGGTTGCCGGTCAGACGCTGGACAATGCATCCCGCCACGCCCAGCATCATGCCTGTGGCGATGGCGGCGACCAGACGCGGCATTCTCCACGGCAACAGCTGTTGCCAGAGATCGCCGGACACCCAGCTCCAGCCCTGAGCATCGCGACCGAAGCTTAACGCCACAATCGACAGAACCAGCAGCACGCCGCCGCCGATGGCCGCCCACAGCCAGACATTATTGCGCTCAGCCGGAACGCGGTCGCCATAACTGGTCGATGGCGGTGTCCCCGCCGTCTTCAGACGAGGCAGTAACCACAGCAACAGCGGCGCGCCAATCAGCGCAGTTGCGGTGCCGGTGGAGACTTCCTGCCAGTTATCGGTCAGCCAGATCACGATCTGATCGGCCAGCCACAGCAGCAACATGCCAATCAGCGGTGCCAGTAACAGCCGACTCAACAGGCGCCGGGCACCGAGCATTTTTGCCAACAGGGGCGCGAAAAGGCCAATAAAGCCGATGATCCCTGCGGCGTTGACCAGTTGTGCGCTCAGCACAATCGCCAGTGCCAGCACGCCAAGCCGGGCAGCCGATAAGGCCAGTCCCAGATTTTTGGCGACGCCGTCATCCAGTCCCATCAGCGCCATTGGGCGCAGCAGCAGCAGCGAAAGCACAAAGCCCACCAGCAGCTTCGGCCAGATAAAGCTGACGCTGTGCCAGTCCATCTGATTCAGCGTGCCGGTACTCCACAGAAACATGCTTTGTAGCCGTTCGTGATTGAACAGCCCGAGGATCTGATTCACCGCGCCGCAATAGAGCGACATCACCAGCCCGGCAAGGATCAGCGTCACCGGCGAGAGGCGTTTGCCCCAGGCGATACCAAACACGATCAGTCCGACGGCAATCGCGCCGACCATCGCGGCGATCTGCTGGGTAAACAGGCCACCGGGCAGGTTCCAGAGGGTAACCACCGTCAGGCCCAGCTGTGCGCCGGTCGCCACGCCGAGCGTGGTGGGTTCGGCCAGTGGGTTGCGCAGCACCTGCTGGAACAGCAAACCGACCAGCCCCAACCCCGCGCCAACCAGCAGCGACAGCGTCAGCCGTGGCAGCAGGCTGAAGTGAAACACCATCTGATCCACGCGATCGGGATCCGCTGAATAGAACGCCTCGCGCCATTGCGCGACGGGTAAATGCTGGTTCAGGTTGTAAAAGGTCAGTCCGGCGGTCACCAGCAGCAAGGCGGTCAGCAGAAGGAATGGGAAACGCAGTGTGGTTTTCATGCGGTCACCAGTGCACTGCTCAACAGCCGGCTAAAGCGCATCGCAGACAGCGTGCCGCCGTAGAACCACACCTGAGGAACGCGGTGGAAACGATTTTTGCGCACGAAAGGCATCGACTGCCACAGCGGCGTCGACGTCACCTGCGCCATCATCAGATCCTCGCCATGATCGAAGCAGACCACGTCCACATCTTCAGCAATCGACGCCAGGCGTTCAATACCAATCACCGCACTGCCCCAGAAATTAGTTTCGCCTTGCCAGGCATTTTCCAGCCCCAGATCGCCCATTACCTGCAGGAACAAACTGCCTTTGCCAAACACCAACGTGTGGCGGGGATCCAGTACCGACATCAACAGCACCGGGCGTTTTGGCCGATGGGACAGCTGATTTCTCATCTGCGCGGTAAAGTCGTCATATTCCGCGAGGTGCTTCTGTGCCACAGGCACCCGATCTAACCGCCTGGCGAGCTGCATCAGCGACTCACGGGCGACGGTCAACGGCTTGCCGCGATCGTCACTGAAGGCAAACCCCATGCTTGGGGCAATCTTGTTGAGGGTGTCGACAGAAGGACCATAGCCAGAGGAGTAAAGCAGCAACGAGGGCTTCATCTGAATCATCAGTTCGATGTTCGGTTCGGTTCGCAGCCCGACATCCACCGTCGAAGCCGGCAGCGCAGGCTCACCCACCCAAAGACCGTAGTTGTAGAGTTCAGCGGCACCCATCGGCGGCACGCCGAGGGCCATCAGCAGCTCCGTCGGCCGCCACTCCAGCGAGATAATGCGCTGCGTGTCGACAGAGGCGGCAGCCTGCGTTCGCAAGGCTGGCAACAACGGGGAAAGTGCCATCGCCATCAGCAGGCGTCGGCGAATTAAGTCCGGCATGGAAACCCTTAGTAAACGAAGCTCACCGGCGCACCGCCGTTAGGGTGAGGCAGGATCCCCATCGGGATACCATAAATTTTGTTCAGCACATCGGCCTGCATAATCTCAATGGCATCGCCCTGGGCGATCACCCGACCACTGTGCAACGCCACCAGATGGTCGCAGTAACGAGCGGCAACATTGATATCGTGCAGGACGGCAATCACCGTCAGTCCGCGCTCACGGCCCAGACGTTGGATCAGCGCCAGCACCTCAATCTGATGGGCGATATCAAGCGCCGAGGTCGGCTCATCCAGCAACAGGCAGCGGCTGTTTTGTGCCACCAGCATCGCTATCCAGGCACGTTGACGCTCCCCGCCGGAGAGGCTGTCTACCAGGCGTTGAGCAAAAGGCTTAAGTCCAACCAGCGTAATCGCTTCCTCGACCCGCTCACGATCTTCTGCGCCATACCGGCCCAGCGCGCCATGCCAGGGATAACGCCCCATCGACACCAGCTCGCGCACCGTCATACCTTCAGCCGGCGGAAGCTGCTGCGGCAAATAGGCCACCTCACGGGCGAACGCTTTACTTTGCCACTCTGAAATCGTTTTACCGTTCAGCAGAACCTGGCCTTCTGTGGCCGGATGGTGTCTGCCAAGCAGCTTTAACAGCGTCGATTTCCCGGAGCCGTTGTGGCCAATCAAGCCACAGACTTTCCCGGCAGGAAAGGTCAGTGACAGCGGCTGCAACAGCGTTCTGCCCGGGACGGTAAACGAGGCATGATCAAGCGAGAAGATTGTTTCTGTAGCGTGCGGATGAGACATAGCGGTCTTCTGATTGGTGGGCGCGGCGAACCGCGCCCGATTTAAAGATTAGAAACGGAAGGTCGCTGTTCCAACGACCTGGCGTTCCGCGCCCCAGAAGCAACCATAAGTCTGGAAGCAACTGGCCACGTATTCACGATCGAACAGGTTGTTCACGTTAATTGCCAGGCTGGAGCCATACAGGCCGAAACGTCCAAGGTCATATTTCACTACAGCATCCATCACTGCAGCGCTGCCTACTTTGAAGCTGTTCGCCGGATCGCCGTAGCTTGATCCGATAAAGCGTCCGCCAGCACCGACAGTCAACCCACTGATTGCACCGCTATTGAAGGTGTAATCACCCCACAATGAAGCCATGTGTTTAGGCACCTGCTCTGGCGTATTGCCTTTCAGGGTGGTGTCTTTAGTGAACTCGGCTTCGGTATAAGTGTATGACGCGGTCATGTTGATGTTAGGTGTCAGCGCAGCCTTGCTTTCCAGCTCAACACCGCGAGCACGAATTTCACCTGATGGAACCTGGTTCAGAGCGTTGGTTGGATCCGCCGTCAGCGTATCGCTTTTGGTCAACTGGAAGACGGCTGCGGTCATCACAATTGGACGGTCTTTTGGCACAAACTTCACGCCGGCTTCGTACTGTTCACCTTTTGATGGCGCATATGCCACGCGTGGATCGCTGAACAGGCTAAATGCGTTAGGTTCGAATGACTGACTGTAACTGAAGTAAGGTGAAACTCCGTTATCAAACAGATAGTTCACACCACCACGCCAGGTAAACTGACGGTCGTTGCGCTCAACATAACCGTTATCAGCACGCACGGTAGTCGCCTGAGTAGACCAATCGTAACGTCCACCGAGCGTAAACACCCATTTGTCCCACTCAGCCTGATCCTGAACATAAATGCCAGTCTGCTTCGACTCGTTCATCTGGTAGGGTTCAGCGTTGTCAAAATCGACATCACTCATCGACGGCAGATTATCCAGATCCAGGGCTGGCGCGTTGCCATAGGTTGCGCTGATATCGTTACGCATCCGCGAATAGTCAACGCCCGTTAACAGAGTGTGGCCCAGATCGCCGGTAGCGAATTTGCTCTCCAACTGGGTATCCACGCTGAAGTTTTGCAAACGTTCCTGAGCCACAACAGTACCGCGGCCCAGATAATGAGCCTGCTGGGCTGGAGTCAGTGCCTGGCAGTAACTGTTGAAACCATTCATGCTGTTATTACACAGCCCAGTGCCATATGCGCTTTGCTGAGAGGTTTTCATCTCTGAATAACGCAGATTCTGACGTACGGTGAAGGTGTCATTAAAACCATGTTCGAATGCGTAGCCGACCATTTTCTGGTTGCGCGAATAACTGTTGTTGCTCGCACCTTCATTAAAGTTTGTCGGCAGATGGCCGCCATTCGGTAATGGCTCAACCGTTCCCTCTTTCGGTAACCACCCGTAGTAACCGGTTTCTGGTTCATTCTGGAAATAGGAGAGGAAGGTGAAGTTGGTTTTGTCATTCGGCTTCCAACTGAAGGAAGGCGCAATGGCATAACGCTGTGTTTCCGCATTGGTCTGCTGTTCGTTGGCAGAGCGAGCCAAACCGGTCAGGCGGTAGGAGAACTCTCCGGCATCGTCCAGCGAATCGCTGAAATCGAAACCAGTTTGCATCAGGTTATCCGTGCCCATTTTGAACTGGATTTCGCGCAGTGGCTCAGTCGTCGGACGCTTGCTGACCATCGAAATGATCCCGCCCGGGCTGCTTTTTCCGTAAAGCACCGAGGTTGGGCCGCGCATTAACTCAACGCGCTCCAGGAAATAGGGATCGATCACTGCATCGTTATAAAAGTCGCCCTGCAACTTTTGCCCATCCAGATAATTATTCTGGTTAAGGCCGCGTGAAGAGAATCCGCGAATAATAACAAAGTCATATGTATTGGAAGCGCCACGGCTGCTCACTGTCACACCTGGCGTGTAACCCAGCGCCTGCTTCACTGACATTGGTTGATGAGTATCCATCTCCTGACGGGTCACCACGGAGACAGATTGAGGATTCTTTTCGATCGGCGTATCGGTTTTGGTGCCGGTAGCACTGTGCTTCGCCGCGATGGTTGGGGCGGGTCCCCAGGCACTCTCTTGCGGCGCGGTGCTGTTCGCATCGGCGCTAACCGTCAAGGTTTGTTCACTGGCAGCATAAGCAGAAGAGGAGATCGTCATTGCAACAAGGAGAGCCAGACGACGTTTTGAGGTATTCACTGGCAAAGATAAACGATCAAAAGACAAAGTAGCCATTTAGCATTTCTCTGAATGAGATTGATTGAATGTAAACGTAAACGAGAATTATTATTATAACGATTGGATAATATGCGAACTGGCGGCGTTTCTGCAAGAAGAAATGCCCGGTTGGCAGGCCGTTTGGCTTAGGAATAACCGCATGTTAAGTGTGGGAAATGACGCATTGAACAGGATGTTGCGTCTAAGAGGCGAATTATGATCTTTTACCGGTGATCATTCAGGCCCAGCGCAATCTGACAGGCATAAAAAAAGCCGGCTCATCATGAGCCGGCTTCTTCAGGTCAGAAGGATTACTTGCCGAACATATCCTTAATCCAACCCGCCACACCGTTACTGTCTTTCTGCTCGCTCTGCTGCTGTTGCTGCAACTGTTGTTGCTGCTGAACCTGCTGCTGTTGCTGCTGACACAGCGCACTGGCATCGGTGGTCCAGACTGGCAGCGTTCGCCAGGTGCTGCTGCCGGTGCCACAGACAAAGTTACCGGCTGAATCCACCGTCATCGGCGCAATGTCTTCCGGCGGCGTTGGCGTTAGCGGCATCGGTGCCTGGTTATCCAGATAGCGGCGATAAATCTGCATCGCACCGCTGGCGCCGTAGAGCTTGGTCGGCTGGTTGTTATCACGCCCAACCCAGGTCACCGTCACCTCTTTGCCATCGACACCGGTAAACCAGCTGTCGACCAGATTATTGGTGGTCCCGGTTTTCCCGGCCAGATGAGCCTTCGGATAACGGGCACCCAGCGCACGTGCCGTACCGTGATCCGCAACCTGCTGCATAGCATACAGCGTCAGGTAAGCGGCCTGAGCCGGAACCGCACGTTCAGCCTGCGGGAAGCTCTGATACAGCACGGTACCGTCTTCAGCGATCACCGAACGCAGCGCGGATAGCGAGGCACGGTTACCGCCGCTGGCGATGGTCTGGAAGGCCTGCGCGACTTCAATTGGCGTCAGGTTCAGCGCACCCAGCAGCATTGAAGGCACCGGCTGCAGCTGATCTTTGCTCACGCCCAGTTTGGTCCAGGTATCAATGACCTGTGGCAGCCCAAGCGTCATCCCCAGGTTGACCGTCGGAACGTTCATCGAGTTGGTTAATGCATCCACCAGCATCACCTGACCGCTAAAGCGATGGTCATCGTTCTCCGGTTTCCACACCTGGCCATTAGGCTGTTTCAGCGCAATCGGGTTATCGGCAATCCAGGTATTCAGGCGGTACTTATCTGGCTGGCTTAACGCCGTCAGATAGGTGGCCGGTTTTGCCAGAGAGCCGATAGAACGACGCGCCTGCAGCGCACGGTTATAACCGGCAAACTGCGGATCGGCACCGCCAACCATCGCACGTACTTCACCACTGAAGCGGTCAACCACCACCATCGCGGTTTCCAGATCCTTCAGCCCACGCTGTTTACGCAGCGCCGGAATGCCGTCTTCCACCGATTTCTCGGCCGCATCCTGTGAGACCGGATCCAGCGTGGTGAAGATTTTCACCCCGGAGAGATCTTTGACTTTATCGCCCAGCTTGGCCTGCAGTTCGTTACGCACCATCTGCATAAAGGCTGGCTGAGGGGTGATCACGCCGCCTTTAGGCTGCACGCCTAACGGACGGGCGCTGAGCATGTCATACAGCTCCTGGTCGATCACTTTCTGCTGCTGCAACAGACGCAGCACCAGGTTGCGGCGCTCGAGGGCCAGTTTCGGGTTACGCCACGGGTTATACAGTGACGCGCCTTTTACCATGCCAACCAGCAATGCCTGCTGATCGAGGCTCAGCTCATCAACCGGACGGCCGAAGTAGTAAAGGCTGGCCAGCGGGAAGCCGCGGATCTGATCGTTGCCGGCCTGGCCGAGGTACACCTCATTCAGATAGAGCTCAAGAATGCGGTCTTTGCTGTAACGCGCATCCATGATCAGCGCCATATAGGCTTCGTTGGCTTTACGCCACAGCGAACGCTCGTTGGTCAGGAACAGGTTTTTCACCAGCTGCTGCGTCAAGGTACTGCCACCCTGCACGGCTTTACCGGCAGTGATGTTGGCAAGGAACGCACGGCCAATCGAGTACAGGCTGATACCGTCATGCTGATAGAAATGACGGTCTTCTGTTGCCACCAGGGTGTCGACCAACAAGTCCGGGAAGCCGGCACGCGGGACGAACAGACGCTGCTCGCCGTTTGGCGATTGCAGCATGGTGATCAGACGCGGATCGAGGCGGAAGAAGCCGAAGTCACGGCCGCTGTCGAGGTTCTTGATCTCGCTTAAGGTGTCGCCGCTAAAGCTTAACTGCGCGCGGATCTGCCCTTCTTTGCTGTCCGGGAAGTCAAACGGACGGCGGATCATCTCAATGCTGTTGGCCTGCACGGTAAACTCGCCAGGACGCGTCATCTTCGTCACTTCACGATACTGTGTGCCTTCCAGCAGGGCGACCATCTCTTTCTTGCTGTAGGACATGCCCGGCTCAAGGTTGACCATACGGCCATACACGGTGGCCGGCAGCTGCCAGACTTTGCCATCAATACGACTGCGAATTTGTGAATCGAGGTAAACCCCGTACACGGCCATCACCACGATAAAGACCAGCAATAGCTTAATCAATAAGCTCAGCCAGCCTCTTTTCTTACCGGGTGGACGCCCTTTTCCTTTACGTGGCACCGGTTCTACCTCCTCGTTTTCATGGTCATCATCCTGAAAATCATCATAATCATCGTGCTCATCATCCCTGCGGCGACCTTTGCCCGCCACCTTGCGCGGGGGTTTGGGCTGTTTTCCCTTGCGCCCAATCGGTTCGCGATCGTCAGACATTCGTTTTTCTTCTCCGGGAACTGCCGTCGGCAAAGCCGACTACTGTGTTCTTACTCAATAAGCTTCGGAACTGGAACCTTCCGAAATGCGTACTCCAGCCGCTTCCTTCAGGAAGGTGCCGAGAATTTTTTGGTACGCCGCGTCGGCAGCGCGGTTGCCGGGTTATCGGGCCAGGCATGTTTTGGATAGCGTCCTTTCATCTCTTTTTGTACCTCGCGGTACGCACCCTGCCAGAACCCGGCGAGATCGCGGGTAATTTGCAGCGGGCGCTGAGCCGGTGAAAGCAGCTCAAGCACCAGAGGGACTCGCCCACCCGCGACCGCGGGATTTTGCGCTTCGCCAAACATTTCCTGCAGGCGAACGGCCAGCGCCGGGGGCTTCTCTTCATCATATCGGATCGGAAGCCGGCTTCCGGTCGGCACAGTGTAATGAGTTGGCAGGACAGTATCCAGTTGCTGACGCTGTGACCATGTGAGCAATTGTAATAAAGCCCCGACAATATCCAGCTGCTTCAAGCCCCGGCCATCACGCACGCCCCCCATCGCCGGCAACAACCAGTGCTCCAGCGACGCCAGCAGGTCCGCCTCTGTGGCCGCAGGCCAGGCTTCTTCCGCTAACCACTGGCGGGCGCAAACCAGCCGGATCCGCAGCTGTTCCGCCTGCGGGGTCCAGTTCAGTACCGATAACCCTTTGCTGCGGATCCAGCGCAGCATCGCCAGATGCAGTTCGGCCTCGTCGGGTTTAGCCAGCGGTTGCGAGCTAATGACCAGCTCGCCGATCTGCTGCCGTTGCCAGGCCCGCAGCGTACCGCGTTCTTCATCCCATTCCACTTCCGTGCGGCGATCCAGCAACTGTGGGCATTCGCTGGTCAGGCTGTCAATGTCGAACGGCATGGCATGAAGCATTCTCGCGTCAGGTTGTGAGCTGCCTTGTAAAAGTGCCGGTGCAATCAGCCATTCGTAGCGGGTCAGCGCCGCGTCATTATCCAGCATGGCGCCCATCCCGTTCGCCAGCTGATAGCGTCCTTCTGAACCGCGCCGACGGGCAATGCGGTCGGGAAACGCACCGGCAAGCAGTGGCACGATAAGGTCGCTGTCCGCAGTGCCACCGGTCACCTTCAATCGCCGCTGCAACTGGGTGGCGCGCTTCAGCCAGTTGGGCTGTCGGCGGTGAAAACTGTCGCGAAGGTCGGCGCTTCCCCGCGCAGGCTCTTCCAGAATAGCCACCAGCAGGGCCGCGGTGGCGGCTCGGTCCGCATCGCGGCCGGCCTCCACTAACAGCGCAGAATTACGGGGATCGCTGCCAAGATTGGCCATGCTTCTGCCTTTCGCGGTCAGCATACCCGTTTTATCCGTCGCGCCTAACTGCTGTAATAATTTTCGGGCCTGAATCAGATTATTCTCCGGCGGGGTATCCAGCCACTGCAACTGGCTGACGTCATGACAGCCCCACTGCAGCAGGTCCAGCCACAGCGAGGCCAGATCGCTGTGCAGGATCTCCGCTTCGGCATGCGTCGCTGCCCGCTCGGCCTGCTCTTTCGCCGTCAGATGCAGGCAAATTCCGGGCTCCAGTCGTCCGGCGCGTCCGGCACGCTGGGTCATCGACGCCTGGCTGACGCGTTGCGTCTGCAAACGCGTTAATCCGCTGCGAGGATCAAACTGGCCGGTGCGTTCTAACGCACTGTCCACCACCAGGCGGATGCCTTCAATGGTCAGGCTGGTCTCGGCAATATTGGTGGCCAGCACCACTTTGCGCCGCCCTGCTGGCGCCGGCAGGATGGCTTTTCGCTGCTCGCTCAGCGGCAGCGCGCCATATAAGGGGCAGAGATCGACATCATTGCCGATCAGTGAGGCAAGCTGGGTCTGGATGCGCTGGATCTCGCCAACGCCCGGCAGGAAAAGTAACAGCGATCCGGACTCTTCCCGCAGCAGTTGGCTGACCTGCTTTGCCACCGCCTCATCAAAACGCAGGTGGGTGGCCAGCGAGGTATAGCGCCGGTCGACGGGAAAAGAACGGCCTTCAGAGGCGATCATCGGCGCGTCAGGCAGCAACTGCTGCAGCCGCTGATTATCCAGCGTGGCGGACATCAGCAGGATTTTGAGGTCATCACGCAGGCCTTGCTGCACGTCCAGCAGCAGCGCCAGCGCAAGATCTGCCTGCAGACTGCGCTCATGGAATTCATCAAGGATCACCAGCGAAACGCCGTCCAGCATCGGGTCCTGCTGCAACATGCGCGTGAGGATCCCTTCGGTCACCACCTCTATCCGCGTAGTGGGCCCGACACGGCTTTCAGAACGCATGCGGTAACCAACGGTGTCGCCGGGCTGCTGCCCGAGTAATTCGGCCAGTCGTTGTGCAACATTCCGCGCCGCCAGCCGACGGGGTTCCAGCAGCAAAATACGTCCGCTAAAATCCGCCTGCTGCAGGATTTGCAGCGGCAGCCAGGTGGATTTGCCTGCGCCGGTAGGTGCCGCCAGCAGCACTTGCGAAGAGGTCCGCAGCGCCGAAAGCAGTTCGGGTAATACGGCACTCACCGGTAATGAACTCACGTTTTTGCTCCATAACGTCATGGTCATAAATAGCCGGGCATTGTAGCATCCCTGTTTCTGGAAAACCGGAGAGCCCCATGAGTGAGCAAAAAAGGCTGTTTTTCGGCATCGCATTGCCGGATGAAATCAGTCAGAGCGTCATTCAGTGGCGTGCTGACACCTTCCCCGCCGGGGCCGGTCGTCCGGTCGCCGCGGCGAATTTACATCTGACGCTGGCGTTCCTCGGTGAAATCAGTGATGAAAAGGCCGGTGCGTTAACGCAGCTGGCGGGCCGCATCCAACAGCGTCCGTTTACGCTGACGCTGGATGATGCCGGGCACTGGCCGCGCTCCGGCGTGGTCTGGCTGGGGCCAAAACAGTCGCCGCGTGGATTGCTGCAACTGGCGGAACTGTTGCGATCGCAGGCAGCCAGAAGTGGGTGTTATCAAAGCCCGATGCCCTTTCATCCGCATGTCACATTACTGCGCAACGCTACGCAGCCCGTCTCGTTGCCGCCACGCAATTTTAGCTGGCCGTTTCGCGTCGAGCGCTTCGCGCTGTTTCAGTCCGTTTACGCCGGTGGCCGAACCCGCTATCAGCAGCTCGCAGAATGGGCGTTAACACAGGAAGTGATATGAGATTTAGCCCTGCGCTACAGTCGGCAACGCTGATAAAGCGTTACAAACGTTTTCTGGCCGATGTTGTCACACCCGACGGCGAAACGCTGACAATACACTGTGCCAACACCGGTGCGATGACCGGTTGCGCCACACCAGGCGACACCGTGTGGTACTCCACGTCCGACAGTTTGACGCGGAAATACCCGCACAGCTGGGAACTGACCGAGACACAGCAAGGCGACTGGATATGTGTGAACACGCTGAGAGCCAACAGCTTAGTAAAAGAAGCGTTCGCGCTCGGCGCGATTCCAGAATTTTCCAGTTACACCGACATCCGCGCTGAGGTGAAATACGGCGCAGAAAAGAGCCGCATCGACTTTCTGTTACAGGCGGAGGATCGGGTAAACTGCTATATTGAAGTCAAATCCGTGACGCTACTCCATCTAGGTAAAGGGTATTTTCCGGATGCGGTTACCGAACGCGGCCAAAAGCACCTTCGCGAACTGGCGAAGATTTCTGAAAATGGTCAGCGTGCGGTTCTGTTTTTTGCCGTTTTGCACTCGGGGATTGAGGACGTTTCCCCGGCGCGTCATATTGATGCGCGCTACGCAGAACTACTGGCACAGGCTCAGCAGAGCGGGGTTGAAGTGCTTTGTTATAAAGCGCAGTTATCATCCGATGGCATGTCATTGAAAAAGCCACTGGCTGTGGAGTTGTAAAGTAAGGCGCAATTTGCTGTTATAGGAAAGCTCTTAGCTGGCGCCCAAATACGCTTTTCCTCACAGGCTTGTCAAGGCATGTTGAGGAATAATTGCCAACCTTGATCGCTTCTGCTATTTATAGCGACCTGTTTTTATCCCCATTGGGGATCGATAGTGCGTGTTATCCAGGAGAAACAACATGCAAGAAGGGCAAACCCGTAAAACCTCGTCCCTGAGTATTCTCGCCATCGCTGGGGTGGAGCCATACCAAGAGAAGCCGGGCGAAGAGTACATGAACAAAGCCCAGCTGGTGCATTTCAAGAAGATCCTTGAAGCCTGGCGCAACCAGCTCCGGGATGAAGTTGATCGCACGGTAACTCATATGCAAGATGAAGCCGCCAACTTCCCCGATCCGGTTGACCGCGCTGCACAGGAAGAGGAATTTAGCCTTGAACTGCGTAACCGCGACCGTGAGCGCAAGCTGATCAAGAAGATTGAGAAGACGTTGAAGAAAGTCGAAGACGACGATTTTGGCTACTGCGATTCCTGTGGCGTTGAAATCGGTATCCGTCGCCTTGAAGCACGTCCTACTGCCGATCTTTGCATCGACTGTAAAACGCTGGCGGAAATCCGCGAAAAACAAATGGCCGGTTAATGGCTAATGGATTGTGCAGTGAGGCTGGTACGTTACCCGCTTCACTGCCTGTCTCTACTACCATGCTCACTTCCTGCATCGGGCGTTTTGCCCCCTCTCCCTCTGGTGAATTGCATTTTGGCTCCCTGATTGCTGCGGTTGGCAGCTACCTGCAGGCCCGCGCTCAGCATGGCCAGTGGCGGGTGCGCATTGAAGATATCGATCCGCCCCGTGAAGTCCCCGGCGCGGCAAACAGGATCCTGCAACAGCTGGAACAGCACGGTCTTGTGTGGGATGGCGACGTGCTCTGGCAGTCAGCGCGTCATCAGGCCTACCGCGACGCGCTGGCCTGGCTGGAAGAACATCAGCGCAGTTACTACTGCACCTGTACGCGAAGCCGCATTCAACAACTTGGCGGCCTGTACGATCGGCACTGCCGCGATTTGCATCTGGGTGCGGAAAACGCCGCGATCCGTTTGCGAGTAGACCATCCTGTTAGTCAGTTTCAGGACGCGCTGCGCGGTGAAATAGTGGCGAATGCCGGTATGGCAGGCGAGGATTTTATTATTCATCGCCGTGACGGCCTGTTTGCATATAACCTGGCGGTGGTGGTCGACGATCATTTCCAGGGCATTACCCATGTGGTCCGCGGAGCCGATTTGATTGACCCGACGGTCAGACAGATTGCCCTGTATCAGCAGTTTGGCTGGCAGGTGCCTGACTATCTGCACCTGCCACTGGCCATCGGTGCGGATGGCAATAAGTTGTCGAAACAGAATTACGCCACGCCGCTGCCCACGGGTGATGCGCGCCCGGCGGTTGTTCAGGCATTACGTTTTCTGGGCCAGCCGGTCAGTGAAGGCTGGCAGGATCTGCCGCTGTCAGCGACGTTGCAGCAGGCAATTGTTCACTGGAATGTGGCTAAGATCCCCTCAGAAAATGCTGTTTATAATCGTGCGCAGACCTGACAAAAACCCGGTTACTATCGGGAAGATGTCCGGGATGTCAGATGAGCATTCTCAAATGCGCTTCTCTGAGCTATGATTAGCCGCTGTTTTTTATCGCCCAGATTTTAATGTCACTATCGAGGTGTCCCATTTTTACCCGAGTTGCTAATTTTTGCCGAAAAGTTTTGAGTCGCGAAGACGAAGCGCCAGCTGCTGAGGTCGGTGTAGTGCATCAGATGACCGTGATCCCTCGCGATCGTCATACTATTTCGCGCAAAGACATCAGTGAAAATGCCCTCAAGGTCTTGTATCGCCTGAATAAAGCAGGGTACGAAGCCTATCTGGTCGGTGGCGGCGTCCGCGACTTATTGCTGGGTAAAAAACCGAAAGATTTCGATGTCACCACCAACGCCACGCCGGATCAGATGCGTAAACTGTTCCGCAACTGCCGTCTGGTTGGCCGTCGTTTCCGCCTGGCCCACGTGATGTTTGGCCCGGAAATTATCGAAGTGGCGACCTTCCGTGGTCATCACGAAGCCGAGCAGGTCGCTGAAGATCGCAACACCTCTCAGCGCGGCCAGAATGGCATGCTGCTGCGCGACAACATTTTCGGCACCATCGAAGACGATGCTCAGCGCCGTGACTTAACCATCAACAGCCTTTATTACAGCGTCTCTGACTTCTCAGTCCGTGACTATGTTGGTGGCCTGAACGACCTGCAGCAGGGCATTGTCCGTCTGATTGGCGATCCTGAAACCCGCTACCGTGAAGATCCGGTGCGGATGCTGCGCGTGGTGCGTTTCGCCGCCAAGCTGGATATGTCTGTTGCCGCTGAAACCGCCGAGCCGATCCCCCGTCTGGCGACGCTGCTGCATGACATTCCGCCGGCCCGTCTGTTTGAAGAAACCCTCAAGCTGCTGCAGGCGGGTTACGGCTACAGCACCTATCTGCAACTGCGTGAATACCAGCTGTTCCAGCCACTGTTCCCGACCATTACCCGTTACTTTACGGAAAAGGGCGACAGCAATATGGAGCGGATGATTGTGCAGGTGCTGAAAAACACCGATCACCGTATTCACAATCAGATGCGCGTTAACCCGGCATTCCTGTTCTCCGCCATGTTCTGGTATCCGCAATTAGAAGCGGCCCAGAAGATTGCTCAGGAAAGCGGCCTGGCCTACTACGATGCCTTCGCGCTGGCGATGAATGACGTGCTGGATGAAGCCTGCCGTTCGCTGGCAATTCCAAAGCGCATCACCACGCTGGTTCGTGATATCTGGCAGCTGCAGTTGCGTCTGTCCCGTCGTCACGGCAAACGCGCCTGGAAGCTGATGGAGCATCCTAAGTTCCGTGCCGCCTATGACCTGCTGGCGCTGCGTGCAGAAGTTGAAAACAATCAGGAACTGCTGAAGCTGACCGCCTGGTGGAACGATTTCCAGGTTTCCGCGCCGCCGCAGCAGAAAACCATGCTGAATACCCTGGGTGACGATCCGGTGCCACGTCGCCGCACCCGTCGTCCGCGCAAGCGCGTGCCTGGCCCGCGTCGTGACGGTAACAACAGCAACGCATGATGCGCGTCTACTTAGCGCTGGGCAGTAATCTTGCCGATCCAATGCATCAGGTGCAGGCTGCACTTGATGCATTGGCTGCTATCCCTCACACCACGCTGGTTGCCACCTCCGCTTTCTACCGCACGCCACCTTATGGTCCACCCGACCAGCCTGACTACCTTAATGCCGCCGTTTTGCTGAAGACTTCACTGTCGCCGGAAGCCTTGCTCGATCACACCCAGCGTATTGAGCTGGAACAGGGACGCGTGCGCAAAGATGAACGCTGGGGACCGCGCACACTGGACCTGGACATCATGCTGTTTGGCGACCTGACGCTGAATACCCCCCGTCTGACCGTGCCGCATTACGATATTGCCAATCGCGCCTTTATGCTGGTTCCCCTGCTTGAGATCGCCCCCAATCTGACCTTCCCGGATGGAACCGCCGCCGAACGCATGCTGGCTAAACTGGATGCGAGCGCCATTCAGCGCTGGTAGTGCAAACCCCCTTCCCTTCCATTAAGATACGCCCACCAGAACACGCTTACAGAGGTTGCGATGAAACCGACCACGGTCTCTACCCTTCGCCAGTGGAAAAAGAGCGGACGCAAGTTTGCCTCAATTACTGCCTATGATTTCAGCTTTGCCCGACTGTTCGCCGATGAAGGCCTGCAGGTCATGTTGGTGGGCGATTCGCTGGGCATGGTGGTTCAGGGACATGATTCAACGCTGCCGGTGACCCTTGCCGACATCGTTTACCACACTCAGGCCGTGCGCCGCGGTGCGCCTGCTGCATTGCTGCTCTCCGACCTGCCGTTTATGACCTATGCCACGCCTGAGCAAACCTTTGACAGCGCCGCGCAGCTGATGCGCGCCGGGGCCAACATGGTCAAGCTGGAAGGCGGAAAATGGCTGGCAGAGACGGTCAGGCAGTTAACCGAACGTGCCGTGCCGGTTTGCGGACATCTCGGCCTTACGCCACAGTCAGTGAATATCTTTGGTGGCTATAAGGTTCAGGGTCGCGAAAGCGAGGCGGCCGATGCCCTGCTGGCCGATGCGCTGGCGCTGGAAGCGGCCGGTGCGCAGCTGCTGGTGCTGGAGTGTGTGCCGGTGGCGCTGGCTCAGCGCATCACCGACGCGCTGAGCATTCCGGTGATCGGCATTGGTGCCGGCAACGTCACCGATGGTCAAATTCTGGTGATGCATGACGCCTTTGGCATTACCGGCGGCCACATTCCCAAGTTTGCTAAAAACTTCCTCGCGGAAACCGGCGATATCCGCGCCGCCATCAGGCAGTATGTTGCGGACGTCGAAACGGGGACTTACCCTGCCGAAGAACACAGTTTTCACTAACACAGGAGACGATCTGTGCTGATTATTGAAACCTTGCCGATGCTGCGCCGTGAAATCCGGCGCTGGCGGCAGGACGGTAAGCGCATCGCGCTGGTGCCGACCATGGGCAACCTGCATGACGGTCATATGACACTGGTCGATGAAGCGCGCGAGCAGGCAGACATTGTGGTTGTCTCGATCTTTGTTAACCCGATGCAGTTTGAACGTCCGGACGATTTGGCCCGCTATCCGCGCACCTTGCAGGAAGACTGCGAGAAGCTGAACCGCCGCAAAGTCGATTTGGTCTTCTCCCCGGCACCGGGCGAAGTCTATCCAAAGGGACTGGGCGATCAGACCTTTGTCGATGTACCGGGCCTTTCAACGCTGCTGGAAGGCGCCAGCCGTCCCGGCCATTTCCGTGGCGTGTCGACCATTGTCAGTAAGCTTTTCAACCTGGTGCAGCCCGATATGGCGCTGTTCGGCGAGAAGGATTACCAGCAGCTGGCGTTAATCCGCAAGATGGTGGCGGATATGGGCTACGACATCGATATCATCGGTGTGCCGACGGTCAGAGCCAAAGATGGTCTGGCACTCAGTTCGCGTAACGGCTATCTGACCGCGGATGAGCGTAAAATCGCCCCGGTAGTCAGCAAAGTGATGAACAGCATGGCCGAGCGGTTGTCCAACGGTGAGCGGCATATCGAAGAGATCATTGCCGCCGCGGAAGAGGCGCTGGCAGAAAAAGGCTTACGGGCTGATGGACTGGCGATTTGCGATGCCGATACGCTGCTGCCGCTGAATGTCGACAGCCAGCGCGCGGTGATCCTGATGGCCGCCTGGTTAGGTAAAGCGCGTCTGATTGACAACCAACAGGTCGATCTGACGCAGTAACAGTCACTGGCGCTCAGGGGTTCCTGGCGTTCGTTTTTGTGATTTCCGAGAAAGGTAACAAGGTTATGAACCGTACTATGCTGCAGGGCAAGCTTCACCGGGTGACCGTCACTCAGGCGGATCTGAATTATGAAGGCTCCTGTGCCATCGATCAGGATTTCCTCGACGCTTCCGGCATTCTGCAATACGAAGCGATCGACATTTACAACGTGACTAACGGCCAGCGTTTCTCGACCTATGCCATTGCGGCTGAGCGCGGCTCAAAGATTATCTCTGTTAACGGTGCCGCAGCGCGTTGTGCCTGTGAAGGGGATATTTTGATTATCTGCTCTTATGTGGATATGCCGGATGCAGAGGCACGCGAATGGCAGCCGAAAGTGGCCTATTTTGAAGGCGCAAACGTCATGAAGCGTCTGGCGAAAGCGGTTCCGGTTCAGGTTGCCTGATCCCCTACCCCGTCCAAACGTGCAAAGGGCCGACCGCTGTCGGCCCTTTTTTATTGCCTGCTAATCTGAATAGCTTGGTCTTAATGCACCAGCGTGGCGGTGACCTTGGGCTTTTTCTTCAGGGTGAACAAGAAGTTCAGCATCCCGTGCTTGCGTATCCAGCAGATAGCCAGCGGCAGCAGCAGTGCGGAGAGGAAAGCCGCGATAAATTTCAGATCGCTGATCAGGATATTGCTGCTGTTGATTTTCACCGCTTTGGCAAACACCTGCACGGCCAGATAGTGCGACAGGTAAAAGACAATCGAGTTAACGCCAACAAAGTGCACCAGCTTCACATTGGTGTGCAGCGCCAGGAAGATAAAGATCGGGATCGAGCATAGGGCCAGTGGCGCCAGCAGCTGCCAGGAAATACCTTCCTCTATCAACAGATTCATCGAAGAGAGCGCGATAAAACATAACAGCGAAGGTAATAAAATGGATTTTTTGCTGATGACGGTGGGAATATCGACCTGCTTCCGTACCAGCATATCCCCGAGAAAAAAGAACGGGAACAGGTAAAACATTCGGTTAACGTGGCTGTTATCAAAACCAGCAAATACGCTGTCTGCGGGAATTTCTGGCAGGATATAACTGATAAACAACGACAGCGGAATGACAATATAAAATGGAACGCGCCGCACTAAGGGAATGATCATGAAGAAAATGAATAACGAATGCAGAAACCAGGTAATATCGCCACCGCCGGTCAAATGCGAAAGCAGGATATTCATGGGCGACTGTGGTTTATTGGAGACCGAGTTAAACAGGAGTTTCAGCCCGCCATAAATCGCCACCCAGACGATAAACGGGTAAAGAATGCTTTTGACCTTATTTTTCGCAAAGCTATCAAAGCCTTTCTTCAATCCACTGTCCACAAACAGCCCTGAGACAAAAAACATCAGGCCCAGCCTGACGGGCTCCAGCAGATGGTTTACGGTGTTCGTTACGATGGTAAGGTGCCCGGCATCGCCATTTACAGCGATAGTGCTATGTAGAAAAATAACGGCAAGCACACTCATCCCACGCAGGTTATCAACCCATGTTAGTCTGTTCATATTTATCCCGTGCCAATAGTTATTATTGTAATAGCAATAACAAGCCTGCCTGATGGCGAATCATATTTTGGCCATAAGAAACGTCAGGCGTTGATTGTGAAACGCCAGTATACATAAACTGACATTTGAGAAAACAGCCTGAAACAGATCTAAGGGTAAAATGAGAATATGCTTAAAGTACCGTTACGGTATTTATAAAGTTATTGCCTGTATTTATTACTGGAGGAAGGAGGTTGCTTTATTAGCGCAATAATCATTAATGGTTCTTCAGAATGACTTGAATAAATAATGGACTTAGATTAATTAAAATTATGTGATAACGCGGAGGTGAATCCGATCGACAGGCCGCGGGAGAAAGAGAAGATTATCAATAAAGACAATGGGTAGTCACAAGGGGGAAGAATTCAGGATCTCTCCCAGACGGGAAGAGATCCTGAAATACATCAGGTGCGCAGGCCTCTGCCACGTTGGATCAGTACCCAAACCAGCAAATAGAACACCGCAATAAAGGCAAGCAACACCGCTAAAGTGAACACCACCGGCACGTCAGAAATGCCCAGGAAACCAAAACGGAAGCCGCTGATCATGTAAACAATCGGGTTCAATTTGGAAATCATCTGCCAAACCGGTGGTAGTAAAGTTAGCGAATAAAACACGCCGCCCAGGTAGGTCAGCGGGGTCAGCACGAAGGTAGGGATCAGGCTGATATCGTCAAACGTCCGGGCAAACACCGCATTCAGCAGACCTGCCAGCGAGAACAGGATCGCGGTCAGCAGCAGCGTCACCGCCACCATCAGCCACGAGTGAACCTGGAACGGCACGAAGAACAGCGAAATAGCCGTGACCAGCACGCCCACGCAGATACCGCGTGCAACGCCGCCGCCAACATAGCCGGCGATGATGACGTGAGTCGGCACCGGTGCCACCAGCAGCTCTTCAATATTGCGCTGGAATTTGGCACTAAAGAACGACGACGCCACGTTGGCATAGGCGTTGGTGATCACCGCCATCATGATCAGGCCCGGCACAATAAACTGCATATAGCTGAAGCCGTGCATCTCACCGATACGGGAACCGATTAAGTTACCGAAGATGATGAAATACAGCGTCATGGTGATCACTGGCGGCACCAGCGTCTGGATCCAGATACGGGCAAAGCGGTTAACTTCTTTGCCCCAGATGCTCTTCAGAGCGACCCAATAAAGGTGTGTCATGATTTCTCTCCTTTGCGACCGTTGACCAGGTCGACAAACAGCTCCTCAAGACGGTTAGCCTTGTTGCGCATACTTAATACCTGCACGCCCTGATGGCTGAGCTGGCTGAACACGCTGTTCAAGCCCTGCTCGCGAAGCACTTCCACTTCCAGCGTCGAGGTGTCCGTCAGGCGATACTGGAAACCTTCCAGTTGTGGCAACGGACTTTTCGCGGCCAAATCGAGGATGAAGGTTTCGGATTTCAGCTTCGACAACAGCCCTTTCATCGAGGTGTTTTCCACCAGCTCACCGCGCTGAATGATGCCGATATTGCGGCACAGCATTTCAGCTTCTTCCAGATAGTGGGTGGTGAGGATGATGGTGGTGCCTTTGGCATTCAAATCCTGCAGGAAGGTCCACATCGAACGACGCAGCTCAATGTCGACACCGGCGGTCGGTTCATCAAGGATCAGCAGTTTTGGCTCGTGCATCAGGGCACGGGCAATCATCAGACGACGCTTCATGCCGCCGGAGAGCATGCGCGCACGTTCGTTGCGCTTCTCCCACAGATCGAGCTGCTTCAGGTATTTTTCAGCACGCTTCAGCGCCTCCGGCTTTTCCACGCCGTACAGACCAGCCTGGCTGACCACGATTTGCATCACGGTCTCAAACTGGTTGAAGTTGAACTCCTGTGGCACCAGGCCCAGCTGGCGTTTGGCATTGACCACATCCTGCTGCAGGTCATAACCAAAGACGCGCACCTTACCGGCCGTTTTGTTAACCAGCGAGCTGATAATGCCAATCGTGGTGGACTTGCCGGCTCCGTTCGGACCCAGCAGCGCATAGAAGTCACCGGCTTCTACATTGAGATCAATTCCCTTGAGGGCCTGAACGCCGCCTGCATAGGTTTTGGTCAGTTTTTCAAGTTCCAGTGCATAAGTCATAGGTAAAAGAGTGCCCTGTTTTGTGTGGTTTTCTTGTTTGCCGTTTTAAATCACGCCGCGTTGGCCTATATTATTGCAACGCATTTCGAGTATTGGTCGACACTAACATGAAAGATATTGATACCCTTATCAGCAACAACCGCCAGTGGTCCAAGCTGCTCAAAGAGGAAGACCCAGGCTTCTTCGAGCGTCTCTCACTGGCGCAGAAGCCGCGTTTTCTGTGGATTGGCTGCTCTGACAGCCGCGTTCCCGCCGAGCGCCTGACCGGCCTGGAGCCGGGCGAACTGTTTGTTCACCGCAACGTGGCCAACCTGGTTATTCACACGGACCTGAACTGTCTGTCCGTGGTGCAGTACGCCGTTGAAGTGTTAGAAGTGGAACACATCATCATCTGCGGTCACTATGGCTGCGGCGGTGTCCAGGCGGCGGTTGAGAATCCAGAACTGGGTCTGATCAACAACTGGCTGCTGCATATCCGTGATTTGTGGTACAAGCATAGCGCGATACTGGGTGAACTGCCGCCGGAAAAACGCTTTGACAAACTGTGTGAAATCAACGTGATTGAGCAGGTGTATAACCTGGGTCATTCCACCGTGATGCAGTCTGCGTGGAAACGCGGTCAGAATGTGACTATCCACGGTTGGGTTTACGGTATTCAGGACGGCTATCTGCGCGATCTGGAAGTGGCTGCCACAAACCGTGAAATCCTTGAGCAACGTTACCGCCATGGTATCGCCAACTTGCTGAACGACGTGCAAAGCCCGGATTAACGGGTTCGCATCTTATATCAGGCCGGAAAAACCGGCCTTAGTCGTTTGTGCTGTAACCCTGCCTGCGTAATTACTCTTCCAGCATCACCACTTTGCCGACGTACGGCAGATGACGATAACGTTGGGCATAATCAATGCCGTATCCCACCACGAACTCGTCAGGAATGGTGAAGCCGACGTATTCAACCGGCACCTCCACTTCACGGCGATCGGGCTTATCCAGCAGCGTACAAATGGCCAGAGATTTTGGCTGACGCAGGCTGAGGATCTCACGCACTTTGCTCAGCGTATTGCCGGAATCGATGATGTCTTCAACGATCAGCACGTCCTTGCCGCGAATATCTTCATCCAGATCTTTCAGGATGCGCACGTCGCGGGTGCTGGACATGCCGCTGCCGTAGCTGGATGCCGTCATAAAATCGACTTCATGGGACACCTCAATTTTACGGCACAGATCGGCCATAAACATAAAGGAGCCGCGCAACAGGCCCACCAGCACCATGTCGCTGCCACTGTCTTTATACTGCTCGGTAATCTGCTGGCCGAGCTCGGCAATGCGTTTCGCGATCTCGTCTTCGGGGATCATCACTTCTACGGTATGTTTCATAACTTTTGTCGTTCTTGATGGCTTAAGGGAAGCAGCGAAGTCTATCACAGATCCGCCGTCGTTTTCCCGTTGTTGCGCAAACCGCGCAGCGGAATTCGCCGCAGACGTATAGACTTCTATCTGTCGGGAAAGCCATATTTAATCATGCAAAAGGTTTTAACCATAGAACGATAATTCATTTATCAGCGCGATTGGGCCCATGATAACGTATGCTCACTTTAACCCCCTCAGCATGCCTCAGCGGCAGGAGTTTGCATGGCCTCTCCCCATTCTAAGAAGACCCATATTGGCAGTCGTGAGCTTCAGCCCGAAACCCAAATGCTTAATTATGGCTACGATCCGGCGCTGTCTGAAGGCGCGGTCAAACCGCCGGTGTTTCTTACCTCAACCTTCGTCTTTAATACCGCAGAAGAAGGCCGGGATTTCTTTGATTACGTCTCGGGACGCAAAGAGCCACCGGCGGGCGGCGCCAATGGTCTGGTCTATTCACGTTTTAATCACCCTAACAGTGAGATTGTTGAAGACCGGCTGGCAATTTATGAACGCACCGAGAGCGCCGCACTCTTTTCCTCCGGCATGTCCGCCATTTCCACCACGCTGTTGGCATTGGTCGAACCTGGCGATGCGATCCTCCATTCTCAGCCGCTGTATGGCGGCACCGAGACGCTGTTAAGCAAGACCTTCAGCAAGCTGAAAGTGGCGGCGGTAGGGTTTTCTGATGGGTTAGATGAGGCGATCGTGCAGGCCGCCGCTGAAGAGGCGATGAAGCTGGGCCGCGTGTCGGTGATCCTGATTGAATCACCGGCCAACCCGACCAACAGTCTGGTGGATATCGCCCTGATTAAACGGGTGGCCGACGCCATTGAACAGCAGCAGCAGCATCGCCCGATCATTGCCTGCGATAACACCCTGCTCGGCCCGGTTTTCCAGCGCCCTATCGAGCACGGCGCGGATCTGTCGCTCTATTCGCTGACTAAGTATGTTGGCGGCCATTCAGATTTGATTGCCGGAGCGGTGATGGGCAGCAAAGCACTGGTCAGGCAGATTAAAGCACTACGCAGCGCGATTGGCACCCAGCTTGATCCGCATTCCAGCTGGATGATTGGCCGTTCGCTGGAAACGCTGGCGTTAAGAATGGAGCGGGCCAATGACAATGCCGTCGCCGTTGCGGGCTTCCTGCGCGGGCACGAGAAGATCGCCAAGCTGCATTCACTGTCGTTCCTTGAGCCGGATTCACCGGCGGGCAAGACGTTCAGTAAGCAATGCAGCGGCGCAGGCTCGACCTTCTCCTTCGATGTGGTTGGCGGCCAACCTGCCGCGTTTAAGCTGCTGAATACGCTGCAGCTGTTTAAACTGGCGGTCAGCCTGGGCGGTACAGAATCACTGGCCAGCCATCCGGCCAGCACCACCCACTCCGGCGTCCCTGCTGATGTCCGTGCAAGAATTGGCATCAGCGAGGCAACCGTGCGGGTCTCAATCGGCATCGAAAACAAAGATGACCTGATTGAGGATCTCAAGATCGCGCTGTCAGCCCTTTAACCGGCGGCCTTGCTGCGCAATTTTTTGGCGGTGAATTGAAACGTCGAGACGGTCAGCCAATACGCTGCCTGAATCAGACGTTTCTTCATCAGCAGCTTTTTCGCGTAGTGATAGGATTCAAAGGCTTTTTTCGGCAACTCCAGCGGGACGTCTTTCCACGGTGAGCGGTTATACATATCAATGTATTTTTTGTTATAACCCGACTCATCGATGGAAACGCTCCAGGGTTTAGTCTGCCCGGCGTAATGAATAAACACCGGCGCTTTATTGGTGCTTTTATTTTTAGGAATAAAGTTAAATTCTGGCTCTATAAAATACACTTCATTATCCAGGATGATATTCAGGCAATCCTGATCCGGGAAAGTGTATTTTTTATCTTTGATTTTAACGAAGAATTCCGCCGTCACATCATGATCAACCCAGGCCTGAGTGTTAATTAACATCACGCCAGAATTGAAGTATTTTTTCTCTTTGCTTAACCCCAGATAGGTCAGATAGTCGCTGTTCATTCCCTTATCCTGCACGGCAGCGATGGTGTAGTCCGCCATGTCGATGGCTAATAGCGGAGCAATGTTGCCATCACAGACGATATCGCAGTCGAGGTACAGCAGTTGGCTCACCTGCTCATGCAGGATGTTGGAGGCCACTATGCGATAGTAGATTGATCTGGGATAGAAATCATACACTTGCAGTCCATCGAATACCGCATTATTCAACAGATACACCACCACGCTGACATTGGGATAACGGGTAAAGAACGACGCCGGGAAAAGGTCGTTATACTCATCGGTAAACAGGTGGAAGGTAATATTCAGTGCCGGATTTTTATCAATGATTGAAAAAATACAGACGCCACAATACGTCAGATAGCGTTTATCCGTGGTAAACAGAATATGAATATCGGCATTAAGATTGCCATCTGCCGTATAAGTTACTTTTTCTTTCACCAGCTCATGCGCATTCATCAGAGTGTCAGCTTTGTGTAAGGGGAAGTTATTTCAACTTATTGCCGCAATGAATATCAGTCAAGAAAGCATTAACGTTCCAACACTGCTACGGGCAGGCATATTTTCGCTTAATATCACCAAGACCAGCCAATAACAGAGTTCATCCGGGCTGGGATTTTAATTTCAGAAAACAGCTAAGGCAGGAAAAAACAGATCTTACAGCAGGTTAAAATAAGAACTAATACCATGTAATATTCAGGTCGACTCGGTTAAATCTCATTAAATAAATGCTGGTCTTATTTTTCAATCGCAAATAACTTAAGCCAAATTCAGATTATTCACAGAAGGTGTGCGGGCAAGTCAGGCAGGAAATTCACCCGTGGAAGGCGTCACTGTTCCACGGGTGAGGGATTTTACGGACGTTACTCGCTCACCGTAAAGCCGAGCATCATGCCGGTATCTTCATGTTCCAGCAGATGACAGTGCGCCATATAGGCCTGATCTTTCGCCGCCAGGTTGTCAAAACGCACCAGCACTTCGCTGCGCCAGCCCTCAACCCTGACAATATCCTTCCAGCCGCTGCGATGCGCTGCCGGAGGCTTGCCATTTTCTGACAGGATACGGAACTGGGTGCCATGAATATGGAACGGGTGCAGCATCTCGTCGCCTTCACCCGAAATCGTCCACTTCTCGACAACACCACGCTTCACGTCAAAGGACGGCGTATTCATATCAAAGGCTTTGCCATTGATTCGGTTGCCGCTATGGAAATCCCAGGCCGCCTTATCGCCGCCGTGATCCATACCGGACATCGCGCCATCATCCATGCCCGCCATCTTGCTATGGTCCGTGCCGGCCACAGGCTCCTGTTCCATCCCGGCCATTTTGCTGTGATCCATGCCGGCCATGCCCGCATCATCCCTGTCGTTATCGTGTGCATCGCCGCTCATGCCGGCCATGGCCGCATGGCCATATTTCTCCATCAGGGCGAGCATGCCACGGCGATCGAGCTCCGGATCCATGGTCAGTTTAAGCTGTCGTTCAGCAATCCCTTCAGTGGAAGGTAAAGCCGGCATCTCGACCAGGCTGTCCGGCAGCGTACCGCTGGCCATAATTTGCAGCGGCACGATGTGCAATATTGGCAACGGCTGGTTAAAGGGTGCCAGCGACATGCCCATCTGCCGCACGGGAAGCGTTTGCAGATCGAACTCTTTGCCATCGCTGGTATCGACCATGATTTCAAAGCGTTCACCCGGCATCATTGGCAGCTCTGTCAGCTCAACCGGCTCGGCCAGCAATCCGCCATCGCTGGCGATAACGTACAACGAACGACGATCGCAGGCGGTCAGGTTCAGCGTGCGCGCATTGCAGCCGTTCAGCACGCGCAGACGTAACCAGCCGCGCGGCACGGCGTGCTGAGGATAAATGGCGCCATTGGTCAGCATGGTATCGCCAAACCAGCCCACCGCCGCGCTCATGATATCCAGCTGATAATCGATTTTACTGCCGTCGCTGCTCAATCGTTTGTCTTGCAGGATCAGCGGAATATCATCCACGCCCCAGATTTTTGGCAGCAGCAGCTTCTCGCCAGCGATGTCTTTCACAATCACCAGCCCAGCCAGCCCCTGAGCGACCTGATAACCGGTCCTGCCATGCAGATGAGGGTGGAACCAGCAGGTGGCAGAGCGCTGGTCAGGCGTGAAGCTGACGGTGCGGGTCTGTCCCGGTGCGATCTGCGCCTGCGGGCCGCCATCCACGGAACCGGGGATGTCCAGACCGTGCCAGTGAACGGTGGTCGCTTCCGGCAGCTGGTTGCGCACGTTGATGGTCACCGGCTTGCCGCGTTCCAGCTGGATCGCCGGACCGAGCAGATCGCCGTTATAACCCCAGGTTGGCACGGTTTTACCCTGCCAGACCTTAGAACCGGTCTTCGCCGTAATATTCATCACGCCGCGCGGATCGGGCGTTAACAGCGCCGGGATCGGCAATTCAGGACGGCGTTCAGCCGCCATGGCGCTGCGGCTCCATAATGGCAAGGCACTGGCCGCGCCCATTGCCGCGGTTAGCTTAATAAAATCACGACGTTGCATTGATTCAGTTCGCCCTGGAAGAAAATTCTTGTTGGGAAGCATAAACCCTTCCCTACCGGGAAGGTCAAGCTTTGCCACCCCAGGGCCAGTAAAATAGCCGGATCCGGAGTTTTCTGCCGCAAAATTGTCTGAAGCCTGCGAATAACTGTGCTAACGTCAGACTATTGCAATCGGTTGAGATCAATTATGAAGAAAAGCATCAAGGCTCTGTTGTTACTGAGTCTCTTTGGCTTCTCGTCGACCAGTTTCGCACTGAGCGAATCTGAAGCGGAAGATTTAGCCGATTTAACGGCTGTGTTTGTCTATTTGAAAAATGACTGCGGATATCAGGATCTGCCGGACGGGCAAATTCGACGGGCGCTGGTGTTCTTTGCCCAGCAGAACCGCTGGGATTTGGCCAATTACAGCAGCTTTAATATGAAAGCGCTGGGCGAAGACAGTTATCGTGATTTGAGCGGTATCGCCGTTCCGAACGACATGAAGTGCAAATCCCTGGCACGTGACTCCCTGAGCCTGCTCGCGTACGTGAAATAATCCCCTCCCTTTTTCCAATTCTTGCTGATAATTTGACCGTGCAACCACGGTCAGAGTTAGCTATTATGTCGCGCCCATTTTTCGTGGCTGTTATGAGGAGAATCCCAGCATGGCCGAAAAAGAAATGTGGTATGAAACGCTTCATACCGGGTTTGGACAGTACTTTTCTGTCGATAAGATCCTGTACCGTGAACAGACCGGTCATCAGGATTTAGTCATCTTTGAGAATGCCGCGTTAGGTCGCGTTATGGCGCTGGACGGTGTGGTACAAACGACCGAGCGCGATGAGTTCATTTATCACGAGATGATGACCCACGTTCCCCTTCTCGCGCACGGCGCAGCAAAACGCGTATTGATTATTGGCGGTGGCGATGGCGCCATGCTTCGTGAAGTCAGCCGTCATAAAAATATCGAACAGATCACCATGGTGGAGATCGACGCGGGCGTGGTGACGTTCTGCCAGCAGTATCTGCCAAATCACAGCGCCGGTGCGTACGACGATCCGCGTTTTAAGCTGGTGATTGACGATGGCGTGAACTTTGTCGCTCAGTGCAGTGAAAAGTTTGATGTGATCATTTCTGACTGCACCGATCCGATCGGTCCGGGAGAAAGCCTGTTCACCTCGGAATTTTACGCCGGTTGCCAGCGTTGCCTTAATGAAAATGGCATCTTCGTGGCGCAGAATGGCGTTTGCTTCCTGCAGCAGGAGGAAGCGGTTAACAGCCACCGCAAACTGAGCCACTACTTTGGCGACGTCAGCTTCTATCAGGCGGCGATCCCAACCTATTACGGTGGCATTATGACGTTCGCCTGGGCCAGCAACAATCCCGCGCTGCGCCAGCTTGACAGCGCCACGCTTCAGGCCCGTTTTACCGCGGCAAACCTGACCTGTCGCTACTATAATCCGGCGATCCACACGGGCAGCTTTGCCCTGCCACAATATTTGTTGAATGCGCTGGCCGACCAGCCGGGCGTTTAAGGGGGTGAACGAAATTGCAAAAGCTTAAACTACATGGCTTCAACAACCTGACGAAAAGCCTGAGTTTTTGTATCTACGATATCTGTTACGCCAACACAGATGCAGAGCGTGACGGATACATTGCGTACATTGATGAGCAGTACAACGCCAACCGCCTGACGGAGATCCTTAGCGAGACCTGTTCGATTATCGGCGCTAACGTGCTGAATATCGCGCGCCAGGACTACGAGCCTCAAGGGGCCAGCGTGACCATTTTGGTCAGCGAAGAGCCGATCGATCCGAAAGATATCGACACCTCGGAACATCCGGGCCCGTTACCTAACTCGGTGGTAGCGCATCTGGATAAGAGCCATATCTGCGTGCACACCTACCCGGAGAGCCACCCGGAAGGCGGACTCTGCACCTTCCGCGCGGATATTGAAGTCTCCACCTGTGGGGTGATTTCGCCGCTAAAGGCGTTGAACTACTTAATTCACCAGCTGGAATCCGACATTGTCACCATCGACTATCGCGTGCGCGGCTTCACCCGCGATGTGAATGGCCTGAAGCACTACATCGATCACCAGATCAATTCGATTCAGAACTTTATGTCTGAAGACATGAAATCGATGTACGACATGCTGGATGTGAACGTCTATCAGGAGAACATCTTCCATACCAAGATGCTGCTGAAAGAGTTTGATTTGAAACACTATCTGTTTAACACCCGACCGGAAGACCTGAGCCCGCAAGAGCACAAGCGTATTACCGATCTGCTGTGGAAAGAGATGCGTGAAATTTACTACGGCCGCAATATTCCGGCCGTGGGATCAAAATCGCTGTAAGGGTTATGGCGTTAAGCAGCGGGTGGCCTCAGGGCCGCCCGTTTTTTTTGGCGCCCGTTTTACCGACCCTGCAGAAACGCCCGGTAAGCGGCGATCACCGCGAGGAAATCCTCCACGCCGCAGAAGCACAGGCTCTCTTCGTCGTAGTAGTTCATGCCCTCTTCCATCTCATCGCCTTCAACGCTCAGCAGGTTAGCGCGGACAATCACCTCTTCCTCGTCCAGCCACAGCGTGTATTCATGGCCAATGCGCTGCCACTGGCGCTCGCTGCCTTTTACGCTCTCTACCGCGGCTTCCACTTCATCCAGCAACGCCAGGTTGCCTTCCACCTCTTCATTAAACCAGTGGCCAACGGCTTCATGTCCCATCGACATGCGCACTTTCACCCCGCCGGTGAGGTCACGTAAAAATTCGTATTCCATACTGCTGTCCTCTGACTGCCTGTTTTGCACTGATAATGTGCATTTTCCGCGCATTGTGCGCTTTTAATGGGGGATAGCCCGCATTATCGCAGTCTGTCAGACGAAAAACAGCGATTTCAGGTCGGGTCGAAGCAATAAAAAAAGGGAGGCCATCAGGCCTCCCTTTCTCATCCAGCACCGACGTTATACGGCGGTCTGGAAGATCACACCGTCAGCTTTGTCCGTGTACTGGGACAGCTTGTCGAAGTTCAGATAACGGTAGGTGTCTACCGCGGTCTTATCGACCTGCAACATAAACTGCTGGTATTCGTCTGGCGTAGGCAGTTTGCCTAACAGCGACGCGACCGCAGCAAGTTCGGCTGATGCCAGGTAGACGTTAGCACCGGTACCCAGACGGTTCGGGAAGTTACGGGTTGAGGTGGAGACCACCGTCGCGCCATCTGCCACACGCGCCTGGTTACCCATGCACAGTGAACAGCCCGGGATCTCGATACGCGCACCGCTCTTACCGAAGACGCTGTAGTAGCCCTCTTCCGTCAGCTGCGCGGCGTCCATCTTGGTTGGCGGTGCCACCCACAGACGGGTCGGCAGCTGGCCTTTGTGGCTATCCAGCAGCTTACCGGCCGCACGGAAGTGACCGATGTTGGTCATGCAAGAGCCGATAAACACTTCATCGATTTTCTCGCCCTGAACATCAGACAGCAGACGGGCATCGTCCGGATCGTTTGGCGCACACAGGATCGGCTCCTTGATCTCCGCCAGATCGATTTCGATCACTGCCGCGTACTCTGCATCCGCATCGGCTTCCAGCAGATTCGGTTCAGACAGCCATTTTTCCATGCCCTGAATACGACGCTCAAGGGTACGACGATCGCCGTAACCTTCAGAGATCATCCACTTCAACAGCACGATGTTGGAGTTCAGGTACTCGATAATCGGTGCCTGGCCCAGCTTGATGGTACAACCGGCAGCAGAACGCTCGGCAGAGGCATCAGAAAGCTCAAACGCCTGCTCAACTTTCAGCTCTGGCAGACCTTCGATTTCCAGGATGCGACCTGAGAAGATGTTTTTCTTCCCTTTCTTCTCAACGGTCAGCAGGCCCTGCTTGATGGCGTACAGCGGGATGGCGTGAACCAGGTCGCGCAGGGTGATGCCAGGCTCCATTTTCCCTTTGAAACGCACCAGTACCGACTCAGGCATATCCAGCGGCATCACGCCGGTCGCCGCAGCAAACGCCACCAGACCTGAACCTGCCGGGAAGGAGATCCCGATTGGGAAACGCGTATGCGAGTCACCGCCGGTACCCACGGTATCCGGCAGCAGCATACGGTTCAGCCAGCTGTGGCTAATACCGTCACCCGGACGCAGTGAGACGCCACCCCGGTTCATGATGAAGTCTGGCAGCGTGTGGTGAGTAGAGACGTCAACCGGCTTAGGATAGGCTGCGGTGTGGCAGAAGGACTGCATCACCAGATCCGCAGAGAAGCCCAGACAGGCCAGGTCTTTCAGTTCATCACGGGTCATTGGACCGGTGGTGTCCTGAGAACCGACAGAGGTCATTTTTGGTTCGCAGTAGGCGCCAGGACGCACGCCGTCGGTGCCACAGGCACGGCCAACCATTTTCTGCGCCAGTGAGTAACCACGGGTGCTGACCGCCACGTCTTTCGCCAGGCGGAACACCTCGCTGTGCGGCAGGCCCAGAGATTCACGGGCTTTGGTGGTCAGGCCACGGCCGATGATCAGTGGAATACGGCCACCGGCGCGAACTTCGTCCAGCAGCACTTCGGTTTTCAGTGAGAAGGTCGCCAGCACTTCGCCGGTTTCGTGGTTCTTCACTTCGCCTTTGTACGGGTAGATGTCAATCACATCGCCCATATTCAGGTTCGCCACAGCCACTTCGATTGGCAGTGCGCCCGCATCTTCCATGGTGTTGAAGAAGATCGGGGCAATGTTGCTGCCCAGTACCACGCCGCCGCCTTTCTTGTTCGGCACAAACGGCAGGTCATCACCCATAAACCACAGCACCGAGTTGGTGGCGGATTTGCGCGATGAACCGGTGCCGACAACGTCACCCACGTAGGCAAGAGGGAAACCTTTCGCCTGCAGCGCTTCAATCTGCTTGATTGGGCCAACATTGCCGGCGTCGTCTGGCTCAATGCCTTCACGGGCATTTTTCAGCATCGCCAACGCGTGCAGTGGGATATCAGGACGGGACCAGGCATCCGGGGCCGGAGACAGGTCATCGGTGTTGGTTTCGCCGGTGACTTTGAAGACGGTAACGGTGAGTTTTTCTGCCAGCTCGGGACGTGACAGATACCACTCAGCATCAGCCCAGGACTTCAGGATCTTCTGCGCGTGTGGGTTACCCGCTTTGGCTTTCTCTTCCACATCGTAGAAGCTGTCAAACATCAGCAAAGTATGGGAAAGGGCTTTCGCCGCGATCGGGGCCAGCGTCTCATTGTCGAGCGCATCGATCAGCGGATGAATGTTGTAGCCGCCCTGCATGGTGCCCAGCAGTTCTACAGCTTTTTCAGGGGTAACCAGAGGAGAGGTCGCTTCGCCTGCGGCGACAGCAGCCAGGAAGCCAGCTTTCACGTAAGCCGCTTCGTCCACGCCTGGTGGAACTCGATTGATTAACAGATCAGACAGGAATTCTTCTTCGCCCGCAGGCGGGTTTTTCAGCAGTTCAACCAGCGCGGCCATTTGGGAAGCATCAATTGGTTTTGGAACGATCCCTTCGGCAGCACGCTCGGCAACGTGCTTACGGTATTCTTCTAGCACGACGTTCTCCTCGCTCACATTGTTATGGCATACCGGGCGGTTTACCGCGAAGTGAGGTGCGTATTCTGTAGGGTGAAGCGCCCGGTTACGCGAGGGGCAGCATAGCAGGATTTCGTTAGCATGTTAATCTGTTTACAAAAAAGCAACATTAATTCCCTGCAAAGCGCGATTCTATAGGCGTAACGCGCCTTACCATAACCAGACGTTTTGATTGGACAAAAAAAACGGCCCCCGTTGGGAGCCGTCTGGTAAACCACGTAGCGACTTACTTCTTCTTCGCTTTCGGGTTTGGCAGGTCAGTGATGCTACCTTCGAACATTTCGGCAGCCAGACCCACGGATTCATGCAGCGTTGGGTGAGCATGGATGGTCAGCGCGATATCTTCCGCATCACAACCCATCTCAATAGCCAGACCGATTTCACCCAGCAGCTCACCGCCGTTGGTACCGACAATTGCACCACCGATCACGCGGTGAGTTTCTTTGTCGAAGATCAGTTTGGTCATACCGTCTGCACAATCAGAAGCGATGGCACGACCGGAGGCCGCCCATGGGAAGGTGGCAGTTTCGTAACTGATGCCCTTCTCTTTCGCTTCTTTCTCGGTCAGACCGACCCAGGCAACTTCTGGCTCGGTGTAAGCAATCGATGGGATCACTTTCGGGTCGAAATAATGTTTCTTACCGGAGATCACTTCTGCTGCCACGTGGCCTTCATGCACGCCTTTGTGCGCCAGCATCGGCTGACCGACGATGTCGCCGATAGCGTAGATGTGCGGCACGTTGGTACGCATCTGCTTGTCGACGCGGATAAAGCCACGGTCGTCAACTTCCACGCCCGCCTGACCGGCATCCAGACCTTTACCATTAGGTACGCGGCCAATCGCCACCAGAACCGCGTCGTAACGCTGTGGTTCGGCCGGCGCTTTTTTGCCTTCCATGGTGACGTAGATACCGTCGTCTTTCGCTTCAACCGCGGTCACTTTGGTTTCCAGCATCAGATTGAACTGCTTGCTGATACGCTTGGTGAAGACTTTCACCACGTCTTTGTCAGCCGCAGGGATAACCTGGTCAAACATCTCAACCACGTCAATCTGTGAACCCAGCGCGTGATACACGGTCGCCATTTCCAGACCGATGATACCGCCACCCATAACCAGCAGGCGCTCAGGCACTTCTTTCAGTTCCAGGGCGTCGGTGGAGTCCCAGACACGAGGATCTTCATGCGGGATGAATGGCAGCTGAATCGGACGGGAGCCCGCAGCAATGATGGCGTTGTCGAAGTTGATGGTGGTGGCACCATTCTCGCCTTCAACCACCAGCGTGTTAGCGCCGGTGAATTTACCCAGACCGGTGACCACTTTCACTTTGCGGCCTTTCGCCATCCCTGCCAGACCACCGGTCAGCTGGTTGATGACTTTTTCTTTCCAGGTACGAATTTTGGTGATGTCGGTTTGTGGCTTACCAAACACGATACCATGCTCTTCCAGGGCTTTAGCTTCTTCAATCACTTTCGCGACGTGCAGCAGCGCTTTGGAAGGGATACAACCCACGTTCAGACAAACCCCACCCAGGGTGCTGAAACGCTCAACGATGACGGTCTCCAGACCTAAATCGGCTGCGCGGAAGGCTGCAGAGTAGCCCGCAGGACCTGCCCCAAGTACCACGACCTGAGTTTTAATTTCTGTACTCATCATGACCTCTTAGTTAACCGCTGGGATATTCATTCATCCACCGGTACGTTTACACCGCAAGAGTTTACAGAATTGTTAACAGACTGCAAACCGCTTGATACGAAACGTTTTCAACTACCTTGTCGACTTAGCACATCGAAAGTCGGCTATGAGAAGGCCGGCAAAAGCCGGCCTTGTAACGGTTTACATCACCAGACGGCGGATATCCGCCATGACTGTTGCGATGTAAGCCGCGAAGCGTGCACCGGCTGCGCCATCGATCACACGGTGATCGAAGGAAAGCGACAGTGGCAGCATCAGGCGAGGAACGAATTCTTTACCGTTCCAGACCGGCTCCATCGACGATTTAGACACGCCGAGGATCGCCACTTCCGGCGCATTGACGATAGGGGTGAACGACGTGCCACCGATGCCGCCAAGGCTGGAGATGGTGAAGCAGCCGCCCTGCATATCGCCGGCCGTCAGCTTACCGTCACGCGCTTTCTTCGAAATTACCGACAGTTCGTTAGACAGCTCAACAATGCCTTTCTTGTTGACGTCTTTGAACACCGGAACCACCAGACCGTTTGGCGTATCAACCGCCACACCGATGTTGATGTATTTCTTCAGCGTCAGCTTCTGTCCATCTTCAGACAGCGAGCTGTTGAAACGTGGGAACTCTTCCAGCGCTTTGGCAACGGCCTTCATGATGAACACCAGTGGGGTGATCTTCAGATCCAGTTTCTTCTTCGCGGCTTCGTCGTTCTGCTGCTTACGGAAGTTTTCCACTTCGGTAATGTCGGCCTTGTCGTGCTGGGTAACGTGAGGGATCACGATCCAGTTACGGCTCAGGTTGGCACCCGAAATTTTCTGGATGCGGCCCAGCTCGACTTCTTCAATCTCACCGAACTTGCTGAAGTCCACTTTCGGCCATGGCAACATGCCCGGCATACCGCCACCGGCCGCTGCTGCAGGTGCAGACTCGGCACGTTTAACCGCATCTTTGACGTAAGACTGCACGTCTTCTTTCAGAATGCGGCCTTTACGGCCCGTGCCTTTCACTTTCGACAGATTGACGCCGAACTCACGTGCCAGACGACGGATAACCGGCGTGGCGTGAACGTAAGCATCGTTCTCAGCGAACTCACCTTTGGATTCCGCTTTCGCCGGTGCCGGAGCCGCTTTCGCTTCCTGCTTAGCCGGTTCAGCCTGCTGTGGTGCCGCTGCCGGAGCAGCCGCCGCTGGCGCAGCGCCTTCCACTTCGAAGACCATGATCATCGAACCGGTTTTCACTTTATCGCCGGTGCTGATTTTGATCTCTTTCACGGTGCCCGCGAACGGTGCCGGGACTTCCATCGAGGCTTTGTCGCCTTCAACGGTGATCAGCGACTGCTCGGCAGCCACTTTATCGCCCACTTTGACCATGATTTCGGTGACTTCGACTTCGTCATCACCGATATCCGGCACGGCGACTTCTTTCGCGCCGCCGGCGGCGGCTGGTGCCGCTGCCGCTTCTTCTTTCACTTCTGGCTTCGCTTCAGCCGGAGCCGAACCTGAACCGGCAGTTTCGAAGACCATGATCAGCGAGCCGGTGCTGATTTTATCGCCGGTACTGATTTTGATCTCTTTCACCACACCCGCGAAAGGTGCAGGCACTTCCATTGAGGCTTTGTCGCCTTCAACGGTAATCAGCGACTGCTCGGCTTCCACCGTGTCACCGACTTTGACCATGATTTCGGTCACTTCAACTTCGTCAGAACCGATATCCGGCACGGCAACGTCTTTGCTTTCTGCCTGAGCAGGCGCAGCGGCTGCCGCCGGTTTCGCGTCTTCTTTTTTCTCTTCGGCTTTGGCCGGTGCCGCAGCACCTTCCGCGTCTTCGAAGATCATGATCAGCTTGCCGGTTTCAATTTTGTCACCGGTAGCAACCTTGATCTCTTTCACGACGCCCGCCTGAGGGGAAGGGACTTCCATAGAGGCTTTATCGCCCTCTACGGTGATCAGCGACTGCTCAACTTCAACCTTGTCGCCCACCTTGACCATAATCTCGGTGACTTCCACTTCGTCTGCACCGATATCCGGTACGGTAATTTCGATAGCCATTAATCTTTCCCTCTTATGCCAGACGCGGGTTGACTTTATCGGCATCGATATTGAATTTGATGATCGCTTCCGCCACCACTTTCTTCTCGATTTCGCCGCGTTTAGCCAGTTCACCCAGAGCCGCAACCACTACGTAAGACGCATCCACTTCGAAGTGGTGACGCAGGTTTTCACGGCTGTCAGAACGACCGAAACCGTCGGTGCCCAGTACGCGGTAATCGCTGGCTGGCATGAAGGTACGGATCTGCTCGGCGAACAGTTTCATGTAGTCGGTTGAGGCCACGGCCGGTGCATCGTGCATGATTTGCGCAACGTATGGCACGCGTGGTTCTTCTGTCGGGTGCAGCATGTTCCAGCGCTCGCAGTCCTGACCATCACGGGCCAGTTCGGTGAACGAGGTGACGCTGTAAACGTCAGAGCCAACGCCGTAGTCTTTCGCCAGGATCTGCGCAGCTTCACGCACGTGACGCAGGATAGAGCCTGAACCCAGCAGCTGTACCTTACCTTTGTTGCCTTCTACCGTTTCCAGCTTGTAGATACCCTTACGGATACCCTCTTCCGCACCCTGCGGCATCGCAGGCATGTGGTAGTTTTCGTTCAGCGTGGTGATGTAGTAGTAGACGTTCTCTTGCGCTTCGCCGTACATACGTACCAGACCGTCATGCATGATGACTGCCACTTCGTAAGCGTAAGAAGGATCGTAAGAGATACAGTTAGGGATAGTCAGAGACTGAATATGGCTGTGGCCATCTTCGTGCTGCAGACCTTCACCGTTCAGCGTGGTACGGCCGGAGGTACCGCCAACCAGGAAGCCACGAGCCTGCTGATCGCCTGCTGCCCAGCACAGGTCACCGATACGCTGGAAACCGAACATT
Organism: Erwinia sp. QL-Z3; assembly: GCF_004551645.1. Taxonomy (NCBI): domain Bacteria; kingdom Pseudomonadati; phylum Pseudomonadota; class Gammaproteobacteria; order Enterobacterales; family Erwiniaceae; genus Erwinia; species Erwinia sp. QL-Z3. Next base: position 2,315,127 of record NZ_CP037950.1, on the reverse strand, counting down.
GAGTAGTAGATATAGAACGGGATCATTGGCAGGTTGTTGGTGCTGTAAGACGTTGCCGCCGCCAGCCATGAGGCGCCTGCGCCCAGTTCGTTAATCCCTTCCTGCAGGATCTGGCCTTTCTCGTCTTCTTTGTAGTAAGCAACCTGCTCGCGGTCCTGCGGGGTGTACTGCTGACCGTTCGGGCTGTAAATACCGATCTGACGGAACAGACCTTCCATGCCGAAGGTACGCGCTTCATCGGCGAGGATCGGAACCAGACGATCTTTGATCGACTTGTTCTTCAGCATCACGTTCAGGGCACGCACGAAGGCGATGGTGGTCGAAATTTCTTTGTTCTGCTCTTCCAGCAAGGCGGAGAACTCTTCCAGCGCAGGCATTTCCAGCTTCTCGCTGAAGTTTGGCTGGCGGGTTGGCAGGTAGCCACCCAGTTTCTCACGCTGACCGTGCAGGTATTTGTACTCTTCGGAGTCTTTCTCGAAGGTAACATATGGCAGTTTTTCGATGTTGCTGTCGTCAACAGGCACGTTGAAACGATCACGGATATAGCGCACGCCATCCATGTTCATTTTCTTCACCTGGTGAGCGATGTTTTTGCCTTCAGCGGATTCGCCCATACCATAGCCTTTGATGGTATGTGCCAAGATAACCACAGGTTTCCCCTTGGTATCCTGCGCTTTTTTCAGGGCAGCAAAGACTTTCTTCGGATCGTGACCGCCACGGTTCAGTGACCAGATCTCGTCGTCAGACATGTCTTTAACCAGCGCAGCGGTTTCCGGGTAACGACCGAAGAAGTGCTCACGCACGTAAGCGCCATCGCGGGATTTGAAGGTCTGGTAGTCACCGTCCACGGTCTCGTTCATCAGCTGAACCAGTTTACCGGTGGTGTCTTTACGCAGCAGTTCGTCCCAACGTCCGCCCCAGATAACTTTGATCACTTCCCAACCGGCGCCAGCAAAGATGCCGTCCAGTTCGTTGATGATTTTGCCGTTACCGGTGACCGGGCCATCCAGACGCTGCAGGTTACAGTTAATGATGAAGACCAGGTTGTCCAGCTTCTCACGGGTGGCGATCGTGATCGCCCCTTTGGATTCTGGCTCATCCATCTCGCCGTCGCCGAGGAAGGCGTAAACGGTCTGCGCCGCGGTGTCTTTCAGACCACGGTGCTCAAGGTACTTCAGGAATTTCGCCTGGTAGATCGCGCCGATTGGGCCCAGGCCCATGGATACGGTCGGGAACTGCCAGAAATCAGGCATCAGTTTCGGGTGCGGGTAAGAGGACAAGCCTTTCCCGTCAACTTCCTGGCGGAAGTTGTTCATCTGCTCTTCGGTCAGGCGGCCTTCAAGAAAGGCACGTGCGTAAACGCCCGGAGAGATGTGGCCCTGGAAGTACACCAGATCGCCGCCGTCTTTTTCGCTACGCGCACGGAAGAAGTGGTTAAAGCACACTTCATAGATGGTCGCAGAAGACTGGAAGGAGGACATGTGACCACCGAGGTCCAGATCTTTCTTCGATGCACGCAGAACGGTCATGATGGCGTTCCAGCGAATTGCGGAACGGATACGACGTTCGAGAGAAGTATTGCCCGGATAGTCCGGCTCGTCTTCAACAGCAATAGAGTTGACGTAGTTGCGGGCATTCACGCCTGCCGCGATTTTAACGCCACCTTTACGTGCTTCGCTCATTACCTGGTCGATCAGGAACTGTGCGCGCTCAACACCTTCTTCACGGATGACCGATTCGATCGCCTGTAGCCAGTCGCGAGTTTCGATCGGATCCACGTCATTGTGTAAACGTTCTGACATGGGGGTATTCCTTATCTGTGTCTAATACGTTGAATTGTCTGGAGCCTGTCCCGCTGTGTCCGCAATCCTTCAGGCACAGTGAGACAGGCTCGTCGTGTATACCTTGCCAGTGGCAGGGCATAGTTCCGCGTTATGGTTACGCGTTAGTCCTTACGTTGCTGTAATCGTCGTAAGGAGCGCTCTCTGCGACTCTGCTCCCGACTTCTGTCCAGCAATATTTCCTCGATAAACGCCAGGTGACGGTGTGAGGCTTCGCGCGCCTTTTCGGGTTCGCGTGCCACAATCGCCTCAAAAATTCTGGCGCGGTGACCGCCTACTTTTGCCAGCATTTCCCGGCGCGAGTAGAGCAATTCGAAGTTCTGTCTGACGTTCTGTTCCAGCATCGGCCCCATGCTGCGGAGTAAATGCAGCAGCACCACATTATGGGCCGCTTCTGTTACAGCGATCTGATACTGCATCACCGCATCCGCTTCTGCGTCCAGATCCCCGCTGTCTTGTGCGGTCTGGATCTGCACATGGCAGTGGCGAATACGTTCAAAATCATCGTCCGTGCCCCGGAGCGCGGCGTAATACGCGGCGATCCCTTCCAGTGCATGGCGCGTTTCCAGCAGGTCAAACTGGGATTCCGGGTGGTCAGCCAGCAGTTCAACAAGCGGGTCGCTCAGGCTTTGCCACAGGCTGGTTTGCACAAAGGTGCCACCGCCCTGACGACGCAGCAGTAAACCTTTCGCTTCCAGACGTTGGATAGCTTCACGCAGAGAAGGACGGGAGACATCAAACTGTTTTGCGAGCTCACGTTCCGGGAGCAGCTTTTCACCCGGACGCAGGGTCCCTTCCATAATCAGGGACTCGAGCTGTTGCTCGATAGCATCGGATAGCTTTGGTTGGCGGATTTTACTGTAGGCCATCATCCCTTCTTCTGCCATTTGCCGAAGTTAATTGGTAATACCAATTGCAAAAAGGTGCCCGTAAACTAACAAAGTATTCACCTTATGTCCATATGGCAACCCACTGAAACAGGACCCACGTCTCGTTTTCCCATAGAGGAAGAGTCCCGAAAATGGGGTGGAAAAGCGGGGTGTTTCAAATGTTAAATTTTTTAACTTTTCTGAAACAAGGCAAGCGTTTAGTGGGTAAAAATCCACCGGCCATAAGGCAACGTTATTCGTCTTTTGGTCGGGTTTGTGACAGAAACATGAATTGTGATTAAGCGATGAATTTTTAGGCATTCTCCCGCACAAAAAGCGAAAGCGAGTGCAATAGCCCCCGCTTATCACTATTCTTGTCGCGAAGGTAGCATGAGCCTCTTTTTAGTGTCTCTGGCACTGTAAATTTTTCAATACGTTACCTGTGACAACTGACTGACAAAGACGCGTCTTTTGTTGAAAATAATAACGACATCATGAGGTTTATATGGAACAAACACAGGGCGAAACGCTGAAGCGGGGATTGAAAAACCGCCATATTCAGCTGATCGCGTTGGGCGGTGCCGTGGGTACTGGCCTGTTTCTCGGCATTGCCGATACCATCCGCATGGCGGGCCCGTCGGTGCTGCTGGGCTACGCGATCGGCGGCTTTATTGCCTTCCTGATTATGCGTCAGCTGGGTGAAATGGTGGTCGAAGAGCCGGTAGCCGGTTCCTTCAGCCACTTTGCCTACAAGTACTGGGGCAATTTTGCCGGTTTCGCCTCTGGCTGGAACTACTGGATCCTGTATGTGCTGGTGGCGATGGCGGAACTGACCGCCGTCGGCAAATACATCCAGTACTGGTATCCGGATATTCCGACCTGGGTGTCTGCCGCCGTGTTCTTCGTGGTGATCAATGCCATCAACCTGACCAACGTAAAAGTGTACGGTGAGATGGAGTTCTGGTTCTCGATCATTAAAGTGGCTGCGGTCGTGGCGATGATTGTGTTCGGCTGCTGGTTACTGTTCGGTGGCCATGCCGGACCTGAAGCGCGCGTCTCCAACCTGTGGGATCGTGGCGGCTTCTTCCCGAACGGCATTTCCGGCCTGGTGATGGCGATGGCGGTTATCATGTTCTCCTTCGGTGGCCTTGAGCTGGTTGGCATCACCGCGGCAGAAGCGGATAACCCAGAGCAAAGCATCCCGAAAGCGACCAACCAGGTGCTGTACCGCATCCTGATTTTCTATATCGGCTCGCTGACCGTACTGCTGTCGCTGTATCCGTGGACCAAAGTGATTGGCGGTGCCAGCCCGTTCGTGATGATTTTCCACGAGCTGGGCGACAGCCTGGTGGCGAATGCGCTGAACGTGGTGATCCTGACGGCGGCGCTGTCGGTGTATAACAGCTGCGTGTACTGCAACAGCCGCATGCTGTTTGGCCTGGCGCAACAGGGCAACGGCCCGAAAGCGCTGCTGAAGGTCGATTCGCGCGGCGTGCCGGTAATGGCCATCGCGGTTTCTGCTGCCGCCACCGCCTTCTGCGTACTGATCAACTATCTGATGCCGGGTGAGGCCTTCGGTCTGCTGATGGCTCTGGTGGTGTCGGCGCTGGTGATTAACTGGGCGATGATCAGCCTGGCGCACCTGAAGTTCCGCCGTAAGAAAGATCAGCAGGGCGTGGTCACCCGCTTTAAGGCGCTGCTGTATCCCGTGGGTAACTATATCTGCCTGCTGTTCCTGGCCGGTATTCTGGTGATTATGGCGATGACGCCAGGCATGGCGATCTCCGTCTGGTTGATCCCGGTGTGGATTGCCATTCTGGGCGTGGGTTATATGCTCAAGTCACGGTCTCAGAAAGCCTGACAGCAAGAGGGCACGCCCGTGCCCTCTTCTTTTCCTTCCGCTCGTTCACCAGTTCTGCTTACTGTTCATCGTCGGCTTCCCCGCCTGAAAGCATAAATGTTATCCACCTCACACTTTCTCGCCGACAGGGATTTTGTCCATCTCTGCGACGCTTTCCACCAGCGCAAATCCCCCCTAAGCCATTAATACTGCACTTCATGATTCCAGTAAGGGAAAAATCCATGAAGGGCACTGCACTTTCGATTAAAGAGAAGATTGGCTACGGCATGGGCGATGCGGGCTGCAATATGATCGGCGGCGCCATCATGCTGTTCCTTAATTATTTCTACACAGACGTGTTTGGTCTGGCGCCCGCGCTGGTCGGCGTGCTGCTGCTGTCGGTACGGGTTATCGATGCGGTGACCGACCCGATCATGGGCGCGATTGCCGACAGAACGCAGAGCAAATATGGCCGCTTCCGGCCCTGGCTGCTGTGGATTTCCCTGCCCTATGTGCTGTTCAGCGTGCTGATGTTTACCACGCCAGAATGGACCTATAACAGCAAGGTTATCTATGCCTTTGTCACCTACTTCCTGATGTCGCTGACCTATACGGCGATCAATATTCCCTATTGCTCGCTGGGCGGCGTGATCACCAATGACCCGAGCGAACGCGTCTCCTGCCAGTCTTACCGCTTTGTGATGGTCGGTATCGCCACCCTGATCCTCTCCCTTTCCCTGCTGCCGATGGCGGAGTGGTTTGGCGGAGAAAACAAAGCCCGCGGTTACCAAATGGCGATGAGCGTGCTGGCGCTGATTGGCCTGTGCATGTTCCTGTTCTGTTTCGCCACGGTGCGCGAACGTATCCACCCGGCGGTGCCCAGCAATGACGATCTGAAATCTGACCTGAAGGCCGTGTGGAAAAACGACCAGTGGGTTCGCATCCTGCTGCTGACCTTCTGCAACGTCTGCCCCGGCTTTATCCGTATGGCGGCCACCATGTACTACGTCACCTGGGTGATGGGCCAGTCAACGCACTTCGCCACGCTGTTTATCAGCCTGGGCGTCATTGGCATGATGATTGGCAGTACGCTGGCGAAGGTGATGACCGACCGCTGGTGCAAACTCAAGGTATTTTTCTGGACCAACATCGTGCTGGCGATTTTCTCCAGCGGCTTCTACTTCCTCGATCCTCACGCTACCGTGCTGGTGGTGGTGATGTACTTTGTGCTGAATATCCTGCATCAGATCCCTTCGCCGCTGCACTGGTCGCTGATGGCAGATGTGGATGACTACGGTGAATGGAAAACCGGCAAACGCATTACCGGTATCAGCTTCTCCGGCAATCTGTTCTTCCTGAAAGTGGGACTTGCGGTCGCCGGTGCCATGGTGGGCTTCCTGCTCTCTTATTATGGCTACGACGCTGGCGCGAAAGCGCAGGCACCGAGTGCCATCAACGGCATTATGCTGCTGTTTACCGTGATCCCTGGCGTGGGCTATCTGATCACCGCCGGCGTGGTTCGCCTGCTGAAAGTGGATCGTCCGATGATGCTGCAAATCCAGCAGGACCTGGAGAAGCGTCGGCAGAACTTCCAGGAATTGAACGACTATCACGACAGTAAATCCCCAATCAAACCGGTGAACACATAATGACTTCCTCACTCTGGCAAAACCCGTTAATCGAGCAGCGCGCCGATCCTTTTATCCTTTTCGATCGCGGCAACTACTACTTTATCGCCTCCGTCCCGGAATATGACCGGCTGGAAATCCGCCAGGCTAAAACGCTGGCCGCACTGGCTGAGGCCTCGCCGGTTGTAGTTTGGCGAAAACCAGACAGTGGCGAAATGAGCGAGCTGATCTGGGCACCCGAACTGCACAGAATCGACGGTATCTGGGTCATCTACTTTGCCGCGGCGCCCACCCAGGCGATCAAAGACGGCCTGTTCCAGCACCGGATGTTCGCGCTGGCCTGCACGGACGATAATCCCCTCACCGGCGCGTGGCGAGAATGCGGGCAGATTGTCACCCCGATCGACAGCTTTGCGCTGGATGCCACGCACTTTGTGCATCAGGGGAAGAACTGGTATTTGTGGGCGCAGAAAGATCCGGCCATCGCCGGTAACTCCAACCTCTATCTGGCGGAGCTTGCCACGCCGTGGGCGATAAAAGGTGAGCCGGTGATGATCAGCCGGCCCGAATTTGACTGGGAATGCCGGGGGTTTAGCGTCAACGAAGGCCCCGCCGCAATCCGCCATGGCAATCGTCTGTTTGTCAGCTATTCCGCCAGCGCTACCGATGAAAACTACTGCATGGGCTTACTGTGGATTGACGCGGATGCGGACCCGCTGAACGGTGCTAACTGGCATAAATCGACGCAACCGGTCTTTACCACCAATACGCAGCACCGCCAGTTTGGGCCCGGTCATAACAGCTTTACGGTTTCAGAGAAGGGAGAGGATGTGCTGGTCTATCATGCGCGGAATTACACCGAAATTGAGGGCGATCCGCTGTATGACCCTAATCGTCATACGCGGATCAAAACCTTTTGCTGGAATGCGCAGGGGATGCCGGAATTTGGCACGCCTCCCGCAGATTCGTCGTCAGACCAGCGTGCCGTAAATGGTTAACAGCGCGACCACCACCACCATCACCCACGAAACCTTCTTCGCCAGCGCTACGGCGACGCGAGGGGTTTCGACCTTATCGGTGTGCGGATCGCGCGCCAGAGAGAACTGGGCCAGCCGCGTCAGCACCTGATATTGCGAGGTGTGGCGGTCGCCAAGGGAAGCAAACCAGGCGGGCAGCGCGCGCTCGCCATGGCCCAGCAGCGCATACGCCACGCCCACTAACCTGACCGGCAGCCAGTCAACAATATGCAGGATCGCATCCCCGCCCGACTGTGAGCGCTCCAGCGGTGAATGATGACGCGCCAGCCACGACTGCCACGCACGCAGGAAGGCGTATCCCACCAGCAATACCGGTCCCCAGGGGCCGCCAACCACAAACCAGAACAGCGGGGCCAGATAGTAGCGGAAGTTAATCCACATCAGCGCGTTTTGCAGTTCGCACAGGTATTCCCGTTCGTCGCAATCGACCGGAATACCGTGGATGAGCGTCAACTCTTCCGCCATCGCCTGATGCGCATCGGTGTCGTTATGGCTCGCCGCTTTCAGATAGGTATGATAATGCAGGCGAACAGACCCGGCACCGATGCACAGCAGCCCAACTGCAATCCAGAACAGCAGTTGCAGCACGCCGAAAAACAGTCCTTTCAGCGCCAGCAGACAAACCACCATCACCGCCATCGCCAGCAGCATCATCGATAGCGTACGCACCAGCGAAAACCGGTGCTTCTTGCGAAACAGCGGCGCCAGGTGATGATCCAGCTGCCAGTGTTCGCCCATTTTGAACAGGCGTTCCCAGCCCAGAACCAACAACAAACTAAAAAGCGTCATGCCTGTTACTCCTGTACTGGGGCGTCCGGGCGGCTGCCCAGCGCGTCCCGAAATCTTGTCCAGTCAAAAGCCGGACCCGGATCGGTTTTTCTTACCGGCGCAATATCACTGTGCCCGGTGATGTGCTCGGCTATTCCGGGATAATGAGCGATAAGCAGCGCGGTGAGTTCTTCCAGCGCCTGATACTGCGCATCGGTGTAGGGCAGGCTGTCCGTCCCTTCGAGTTCGATGCCAATGGAAAAGTCATTGCAGGCTTCACGGCCCTGATAGGTCGATACGCCAGCGTGCCATGCGCGAAGGTGGAAAGGAACGTACTGCACGATTTCACCGTCGCGGCGGATCAGGCAGTGCGCGGAAACCCGCAGCTGGGCGATATCGGCAAAATAGGGATGGGCGTGGGGATCTAAGGTCCCGGTGAATAACGCATCGATCCACGGACCGCCAAACTCACCGGGAGGCAGGCTGATATTGTGGATCACCAACAGCGACGGCGTTTCATTATCCGGACGCTCATTGAAATGCGGCGAGTGAACCCGCTTCACTCCGTGGATCCAACCCTCGTGCAACTGCATGCCCTGCTCTCCTTTTATAACGATTTCATCAGAGTAGCATGAATCATTTTTGGATAACCAAACTTCTGATAAGCGCCAAATCCGGCCGATGAAAATTATTTTATTTTTCCTGCATCCAGTTCGCGTCCCCAGCCGTAGATAGCTTTGTAAGGCAAATGTGCCTTCTCTGACTCTCAAAGGAACACATCATGAAAACAATCGTTCGCACGGCGCTTTGCGCATCATTACTGTTCAGCGGTGTCGCCATGGCTGACTCGATGAGCAACAACGTTATGGTCGGCGGCTCTGCGATGTTCCCGTCAAAAAACATCGTTGAAAATGCGGTGAATTCCAAAGATCACACCACGCTGGTGGCGGCAGTTAAAGCGGCTGGCCTGGTCGATACCCTGCAGAGCAAAGGCCCGTTCACGGTCTTCGCGCCTACCAATGCCGCGTTTGCCAAACTGCCTGCGGGTACCGTCGACAACCTGCTGAAGCCGGAAAATAAAGCCATGCTGACCAGCGTGCTGACCTATCACGTGGTTGCCGGCAATTATGACATGAAGATGTTAGAGAAAAAGATTAAACAGGGTAAAGGCCATGCCGAGCTGAAAACCGTTAACGGTCAGCCGCTGGGGATTATGAGTAACGGCCCGCACAATATTCAGCTGAAAGATGGTCAGGGAAATGTCGCTAATATCAGCACCTACGATGTTCATCAAAGTAACGGCGTAATCGACGTAATTGATACCGTGCTGATGCCGAAATAACAAAAAAGCGTTATACCAGGTGCAGCAGGTTTTCTCAGATCCTCTGCACCTTTTTTTTACAGGAAGCTTCATGACAGACGATGTTATCGACAGTCAGGTTCTTTTACTGCAAGCGGTCGGCCAAGGTGACAGGCGGGCGTTTGAACAGCTTTATCGCCAACTTTCCCCTTATCTTTTCGCCATCGCCTTGCGCATGCTTCGGCGGCGCGGCTGGGCCGAAGAGGTGCTGCACGACACGATGCTGGTCATCTGGCAGCGCGCCGCCAGCTACGATCCGCTGCTGAGTGCACCAAAGACCTGGATGACCACACTTATCCGCCATCGGGCCATTGATTACCTTCGGCTGAAGGGCAACCAGGCCTCTCCGCTGGATACGCTGGATATCGACACGCTGAACGAAGATTACACTGAGGGACTCTCCTGCACCTTTGCGGACGGTTTACCCTCGACCTCTGAAGCCCGCAGATTAGCGGACTGCCTGGATCATCTTCCGGGAGAACAACGACAAAGTGTGATGCTGGCCTATTATCAGGGCCTGTCGCACAGCGAAATTTCTGAGCACCTGCAGCAACCGGCTGGCACCGTTAAAAGCTGGATCCGTCGCGCATTGGCCCATTTGAAAGAGTGTGTGGGAATATGAAAACAACAAGCCAATACGATTCGGCCCTCGCTGCAGAATATGCCCTCGGCACCTTACGCGGCCCCGCGCGCCAGCAGTTCGAACGCCGGTTGCAACAGGAGCCCGCACTGCAGGAAGAGGTCAGCCGCTGGCAGACAATGCTCGGCCATATGGACCACGCGGTGCAACCCGTTGTCCCTTCTGCCGACGTCTGGCAAAAAATCCTGCGTGACCTGCCAGCCGAAAAACGCGCGCGGATGCCATTCCGCTGGCATTACCTCGGCTGGGCGCTGGCCGCGTCCTTCGCCGGCGCGCTGATCGTCAACATCTATCAACAACCCGCCTCTTTGCAGGCCGTTGCCGTGCTGAACAGCAGCGGGAGCCAGCAGGGTTCCTGGGTGGTTGCGCTGAATCAGGCCCGGAGCGAGCTGACGCTGCAGGCAATTAATGCCAGCGCGCTGCCCGCGAAGCAAAGCCTGGAACTGTGGCTGATCCCGCCGGGACAAAAGCCGCAGTCATTGGGTCTGGTTGATCCCACGCGCATCACGCGCATCGCCTTGAACAGCAACCGACTCAGCGACCTGCCGCTGCTGGCCATCAGCCTTGAGCCGCAGGGCGGTTCACCCACCGGCCAACCCACAGGTCCGGTGGTGTTTAGCGGCAAGGTTTCGTCAATCTGACGGTGGCAATTGCGGCATCGCGGCTTGCTGGCAAGCTTCCGCTAAACAGGCTAGCATGGTCGAACTCTCTATCCGACCTTTCGGAGTTCGATCATGACTACCCGCCGCTACGATCCGGACAGCCGCCGCACGGCATTGCTGGAACGTGTTGAGGATGATATTCCCCCAAGTGTTGCTCAGGCCCTGCGTGAAGATCTGGGAGGCGAAATTGACCCCTGCAAAGATATCACCGCCAGCCTGTTACCTGCCGAAGCAACCTCGCATGCCGTTGTTATTACTCGCGAAGCGGGTATTTTTTGCGGCAAGCGTTGGGTGGAGGAAGTGTTTATCCAACTCGGCAATAAAACCCAGATCCTCTGGCATGTTGAGGACGGTGATGCGATCGCCGCCGATCAACCGTTGTTCGAAATCACCGGCCCTTCTGCATTGATCCTTACGGCAGAGCGCACGGCGCTGAATTTTGTGCAGACGCTGTCTGGCGTGGCGACGGAAGTCAGCCGCTATGTGGCGATCCTTGAAGGGACCCGCACCCAGCTGCTGGATACCCGGAAAACCCTGCCGGGCCTGAGAACGGCCCTGAAATATGCGGTGCTCTGTGGCGGCGGCGCTAACCATCGCCTGGGGCTTTCTGACGCGTTCCTGATTAAAGAGAATCATATTATTGCCACCGGTTCGATTCGCGATGCCGTGGAAAAAGCCTTCTGGCTGCATCCGGATGTCCCGGTTGAAGTCGAAGTCGAGTCTTTGGACGAGCTGACCCAGGCGCTGGCTGCCGGTGCAGATATCGTGATGCTGGATAACTTCACCGTTGAGCAGATGCGTGAAGCCGTGAAGCAAACCGACGGCAGCGCGCTGCTTGAGGTCTCCGGCAACGTCACCGATGAAACGCTGCGGATCTTTGCGGAAACCGGCGTCGACTACATCTCGGTCGGGGCGTTGACCAAACACGTCCGTGCGTTAGATCTTTCAATGCGCTTCAAATAAGCCTGCGCATTGTGCCCCCACGCCATCGTCTTTGCGATGGCGTTTTTACCTTAAGCTTTCGTTATGCGATCCCCCTTCCAGCCCGTGCACTGAATACTGCAACCGGTTAAAACTTCTTACGGCCCGCCCCGGCGTTGCCGGCTTTCGCCATGGCAGACTGATTTTTGCGGCGTTATCGTGCAGCCTCTTAATCACAAGGAGGTTTGGCATGAAACAGCAGCAAGGATTTACTCTGATCGAGCTGATGATCGTTATTGCCATCATCGCGATTTTAAGTGCCATAGGCTTGCCGGCGTATCAGGGCTATCTGCAAAAAGCGGCGCTCACCGATATGCTGCAAACCGCGCTTCCCTATAAAACTGCCGTCGATCTCTGTGCCATTGAGCATGGCGGGTTTGGCAATTGCAGTGAGGGAAGTAACGGTATCCCCAACGGCAAAGGATCGCGGTATGTTGCGGCGGTCGGCATTAATGCCGGGGTGATTTCACTGACCGGACAGGAGAGCCTCAGCGATCTGCGGGTCGCCATGCGGCCTGACTGGGATGCGGCGCAGGGTCAAATCAGCTGGCAACGCAGTTGCAGCAGCGCCCAGGCAAGCCTGAAAGAAGCCTGTGAGAATGTCTTCCGCTTCGATGACGATAGCAGCGGGGTGTCAGAATGATCCTCGAATCTACGCAACGTGCCGTAGAAGCACTTTGCCAACGCCATCACGCGGTGATCGTCAGTTTTACCGCCGAGCGGTTGCAGCTGGCGATGGCGACCCTGCCGGAAGAGGAGCTGCTCGCATCCCTGCGTTTTGCCACCCACTGTGCGCTGGACATTGAATGCTGGCCGGAGGCACGCCTTGAGCAGTTTCGACAGCAGCAGAAAAACGCCCCTTCTCAGCAACCCACCGCCGCAACCGATCGCGGCGCGCCAGATAAAATCCAGCAACTGTTACTGCTGGCCGTGCAGCGGCGCGCGTCGGATATTCATCTTGAACCGCAGGCCGGTTCGTTAAGGGTCCGCTTACGTGTCGATGGCGTGCTGCAAACCCTCTCCGGCAATGAACAGGATAACGCCGCAGCCTTGCTGGCACGGCTGAAAATATTGGCCAGTCTGGACATTACCGAACGCCGGACGCCCCAGGATGGCCAGTTTACCGTTGAGCTGAACGGTAACCCGGCGTCGTTCCGCCTCTCGACGTTGCCCACACAGTTTGGCGAAAAGGCCGTTATCAGGCTGCTGCAAAGCGAGCCGCAGGCGGTGGCGCTGGATAAGTTAGGCATGCCGCCTGCCCTGCTTAAGATTTATTGCCAGGCACTGGCGCGACCGCAGGGTTTGATTCTGGTGACGGGACCGACGGGCAGCGGGAAAACGTTCACGCTTTATAGCGGCTTAAATTCGCTGAACACGCCACAGCGTAATTTATGCAGCGTCGAAGACCCGATTGAGATCCCGCTGGCCGGGATAAACCAGACCCAGCTCCACCCGAAAGCCGGGCTGGACTTCAACCTGGTGCTACGCGCCCTGCTGCGCCAGGATCCGGACGTGATTATGCTGGGCGAGATCCGCGATCGGGAAACGGCAGAAACGGCGGTGAAGGCTGCGCAAACCGGTCACCTGGTGCTGTCGACACTGCATACCAACTCCACTCTGGAAACCTTAACCCGCCTTGGACAGATTGGCATTCCAGGTTACCTGCTCGCTTCAGCCCTAAAGCTGATTGTCGCCCAGCGGCTGGTGCGTCGTCTTTGCCCGCACTGCCGGCAGAAAAGCGAGGCTGTCGCCCACTTCCCGCCCGCTATCTGGCCCGGCACCGTGCAAAACTGGCAGGCACCGGGTTGTGAGCGTTGCTACTCGGGCTTTTATGGCAGGCTGGCACTGTTCGAGATGCTGCCGATCACCGCGCGGCTGCAAAATGCGATTGCCGCTAACAGCACGGCAGAGCAGCTTGAAATGATTGCCCGCCAGCATGGAAGAAACTCGCTGTTTATCGAAGGACTGCATTGCGTCAATCGTGGCGACACTACCCTTGAGGAACTGAACAGGATCGTCGGCAACAATGATGGCTGAACCTTACCTGTTTCGCTGGCAGGCGATGGATCAAAGCGGCAGGTTGGTTGAAGGTGCCCTGTTTTGCCAAAGCCAGCAGGAGGTGATGGATCGCCTGCTGGCTGACGGGCTAATGCCACTGTCGCTCTCTGCCGCTAAACGCTACCGGGCGCGTGAGTGGCAATGGGCACAGAAAATTGCCTTCTTTCGTCAGCTGGCGACGCTGTTGAAGGCCGGTCTGACCCTGTCTGCCAGTCTGAATCTGCTGGCGGAAGAGCATCCTCATCCCGGTTGGCAGGCATTGTTCAGGCAGCTGGAAAACAACGTGGCGGAAGGCATGCCCTTTTCTGACGCGCTGGCGCTGTGGCCGCAGGTCTTCCCACCGCTGTTTCCGGCATTGATGTACGTTGGCGAGTTAACCGGCAGGATCGATGAGTGCTGTCTGCAACTGGCCTGTCAGCAGGAGCGCCAGCAGCAACTGCAAAAGAAGGTGACGAAAGCGCTACGCTACCCTTTGTTTATCCTGTCGCTGGCTCTGTTGGTCAGCATTGGCATGCTGGTGTTTGTGCTGCCGGAATTTATGTCTGTCTATCAGGCTTTCAATGCGCCGCTACCGGCGTTCACTGCGGGCGTCATCGCGCTTTCTGGGGGGTTACAGCATTACGGTTTTCAGTTGCTGGTAGGTCTGACGGTTCTGGCCTTCAGCTGGCGCTGGCAGACCAAACGCTCCCCGGAATGGCAAAAGAGGGAGCAGCGCTGGCTGTTAGCCTTACCGCTAACGGGCAAGCTGTATCAGGGCGGGCTGTTAAGCCGGATATTTATGACGCTGGCACTGACGCAGCAGGCCGGGCTGACACTGCTACAAAGCTTGCAGGCGGTGGAGAAAACGCTGACCTCATTGCTGTGGCGTGAAGCGATCCAACAGCTTAAACACCACATTGCCACTGGCTATCCGCTTTACCAGGCCCTGAAGCAACACCCGCTTTTCAGCCCGGTGTGTTATCAGCTGATAAAAGTGGGTGAAGAGTCTGGCTCACTGGACAGCATGCTGGAACGGCTGGGAGAATTACATGAAGAGATGACGCATGAGCTGGCAGACAATCTGGCCGCCGCGCTGGAACCGATGATGATGGTGATTACCGGGGTGCTGGTGGGCGCGTTGGTCATTGCTATGTATCTGCCCATCTTCAATCTGGGGGATGCGTTGGGATAAAGGTAAATCCAGCCTGCCATGGATGTTAGCTGGCTGGATTAGCGCGCCGTTAAGCGGACAATGGCGGTGGCGCGTTGCCAGTTGCCTGGCGCCGGTTGCCGGTTGCCCGCGAAGGTAACGCGAACAGGCTAGCGGTTAAATACGCGGTTTTCCTGCTCGTTAACCCGAATAAAGGTGGTGCGCTTGGTCAACTCTTTCAAATGCTCAGCACCGACATAGGTACAGGCTGAACGCAGGCCGCCAAGGATATCGCGCACGGTGTTGTCGACCGGGCCACGGAAGGGGATCTTAACGGTTTTACCTTCCGCTGCGCGATAACCCGCCACGCCGCCAACATGGCGCTTCATCGCAGATTCGGAGCTCATGCCGTAGAACAGCATAAACGCTTCGCCCTCTTCTTCCACCAGCGTGCCCTCGCACTCTTCATGGGCTGCCAGCATACCGCCAAGCATCACAAAATCAGCCCCGCCGCCGAACGCTTTTGCCACATCGCCTGGCATAGAACAGCCGCCATCGCTGACAATTTGCCCGCCGAGGCCATGCGCCGCATCGGCACACTCAATCACCGCAGAAAGCTGCGGATAGCCCACGCCCGTTTTAACCCGGGTGGTGCAAACTGAACCCGGACCAATGCCCACTTTGACAATGTCTGCGCCAGAGAGGATCAGTTCTTCAACCATTTCCCCGGTCACCACATTGCCTGCACAGATGGTTTTGCCCGGACAGGCTTCACGGGCACGCTGCAGAAACTCTACGAAATGTTCGGAGTAGCCGTTAGCCACATCGATACAGATGAAATTCAGCAGTGGCGAAAGCGCCAGAATCTGCTTCATCTTGATGAAGTCGGCATCGGAAGTGCCGGTAGAGACCATCACATGCTTCAGCACATTTTCAGGCACACGGGAGACGAACTGCTGCCATTGCTCAACACTGTAATGTTTATGCACCGCGGTGAGCATATCAAAGGACGCCAGCGCTTCGGCCATAGTAAAGGTGCCCACGGTATCCATATTGGCAGCAATGATCGGCACACCTGACCAGGCTACACCGGAATGTTTGAAGGTAAATTGACGGGTAAGTTCTACCTGAGAGCGGCTTTTCAGCGTGGAACGCTTTGGCCGAATAAGGACATCTTTAAAGCCTAATTTAATATCTTCTTCAATACGCATGATAGATTTCCTGGTTGATGGCGCGAAAGTCAGCAATTGCCAGCTCCAGTGACGCTATCATACGCGCTAAAATCGCGCGGACAAGACTGCGAAAGCAGGTTTATTTACGCTACAATCTCATAAATTTATCTGCTATCCGCTCGTGTGACCGGTGCCTCATTTTTAAGCCAGTAGCCGCCTTGTTAATCCTCCGCGATACCGACTGCCCACACTCAGAGCCAGGAGAGAAGAGGCTTATGCGCTATACTGTTGCGCTGACCGGTGGCATCGGCAGCGGAAAAACCACCATTGCCAACGCCTTTGCCGACAGAGGTGTGGATATCGTCGATGCTGATGTGATTGCCCGTCAGGTCGTCGAGCCAGGCCAGCCAGCGCTTGCCGCGATCCGCCAGCGATTTGGCGCAGACGTGATGCAAAGTGATGGCAGCCTCGATCGTAAAGCGCTGCGTCAGCGCATTTTCACTTCGGGGGAGGATAAAACCTGGCTCAACGCCCTGCTCCATCCCCTTATTCAGGCAGAAACACGCCGCCAGCTCGCGCTAACTCACTCCGTTTGGTGTTTGTGGGTCGTGCCGCTCCTGGTTGAAAATAATCTTCAGCATCTGGCGAACCGGGTGCTGGTCGTCGACGTGGATCGTGAGACCCAGTTAAGACGCACCATCGCCAGGGATGGTATCAGCCGCGAACAGGCGGAACATATTCTGGCTGCCCAGGTATCGCGCGAACAGCGCCTTGCGGTAGCAGACGACATTATTGATAACGGCGGGTCACCCGAGTCGGTGACCGCGCGCGTTGCCCTGCTTGACCAGCAATATCGCCAGCTGGCCGGGGCCATTGACCAGGATTAACAGCATGAGCACAACGATTCTATTTGAGTACCCACTGAACGAAAAAATGCGCACCTGGCTAAGAATCGAGTTTTTAATCAGCCAGTTAGAGAGCAGCCGAACCATCACCGATCCTCTTGGAGCACTGACCTTTTTCCGTAACGCGGCCGAACTGCTTGATGTGTTTGAACGCGGCGAATTACGCACTGATATTGTGAAAGAGCTGGAAAAACAGCAGCAGAAATTGCGCGCCTGGGCGGATGTGCCGGGTGTGGCTATGGAACTGATCGATACGCTGCGCGACAAGCTTAAAGCCTGTTCCGGCACGCTGATGGCCGCCCCACGAATGGGTCAGCTGATGCGTGAAGATCGTCTGATTGGCCTGGTACGCCAGCGGCTGAGTATTCCCGGCGGCTGTTGCAGCTTCGATCTGCCGACTCTGCATATCTGGCTACATGTCGCACAGGAACAGCGTGATGCCCAGGTTGCGGTCTGGATGGAGTCGCTGATGCCCATCCGCGAAGCGCTGACCCAAATTCTGGATTTGATCCGTCAGTCTGGTGAGTTCCGCACGCAAACCAGCGTCAACGGTTTTTTCCAGGACAACGGCGAAGGTGCCGAGCTCCTTCGGCTTCAGCTTTCGCTGGATGATTCCCTATACCCGCAGGTTTCCGGTCACAAAAGCCGCTATGCAATTCGTTTTCTGCCATTAGACAGTGAACGCGGTGAAGTGCCGGCACGCCTCGATTTTGAACTTGCCTGTTGTTAAGGTTTTGCCTGATGAATAAAGATGATGTGATAGTTGTTAACTGCCCGACCTGTGCGAAAGAGGTGATTTGGGATGAACTGAGTCCGTGGCGGCCATTTTGCTGCAAACGCTGCCAGTTAATCGACCTTGGGGAATGGGCTGCGGAAGAAAAGCGTATTGCCAGCAATGACCAGCATTCAGAAAGCGTAGGCTGGAGCGAGCACGACCCAAACCACGATTAAGATGCTCCCGCCATCGCTGGCGGGAAGCTTGTTAAAGCACTTCGGCCAGCAGTCGACGAACGATTGCGGCGTTGGCGGGAGGAAATTCATCCGCCACCAATTCCCGTTGCGGTACCCAGCGCTGCGGTTGCCCTTCGCGGCCATAGGGTTCTCCCTGCCAGCGATCGACAATAAAGAAGTGTAGCGTCACGTGGAAACTGCTGTCGCCATGCTCACCTGAGCCATACGCCACGGCGTTTTCAACCTCAATGCCCGTCTCTTCATGCAGCTCACGCTTCAGCGCCTCTTCAGGCGTTTCACCTGCTTCAATTTTGCCACCCGGGAACTCCCACATGTTCGCCATATGCGAGCTGGCTGAACGCCGTGCGAGGAAAATATTCTGGTTTTGATCGCGGATAATTCCTACCGCCACTTGCAGCTGCTTCATTCACTTTCACTCTGAGAAACTTTACACCTCGCCACTATTCCAGCGTTAACGGGGAATGGCAAGCCAGAATCCGCCTGTTTCGAGCCCGCCCGAAAATCTGCTTTGCAAGGCGATGTAATCATCTTGTGCACCTTCTGAGGCCTCAACTCAGGCGTATAGTACCGGCAGACGCTACTGAAGCATGGGGACCAGGGAGGGGAAATGATGGTGCAGGCATTACAGGGATCGGGGCTGTTATGGGCAAATGGCGTCTGGCTAACGACAGGCCTTATCGGCGCGATGATGGGCAGCCTGGTCTGGCTACTGAGTGGCTGGTTGCCCGCTAAGATACGGGGTGTGTCCTTCGAGATCAGCCGTGAAAATATTCCCGGCTTCTGGCTGCTGCCAACGCTCTGTTGCGGCATTTCATTGCTGGTAGCCGCAGTGCTCCCCGCCCGTCTGCTGCCCGCTTCCCTGTTGTTAAGCTGGATACTGCTGGCGTTGATCGTTATCGACCTGCGCTATCTGCTGCTTCCCGATGTACTGACCCTTGCACTGCTGTGGCTGGGATTGCTGGGCAACGTCGCAGGCGTGATTTCCTCAGCGCTTCTCACCGAGGCGGTGCTTGGCGCGGCGGCTGGCTTTACGGTGCTGGCGCTACTTTCATATGGCTACCGGATGGTCTGCAAAAAAGAAGGACTGGGGCTGGGAGATGCGAAGCTGCTTGCCGCACTGGGTGCCTGGCTCGGGGTGTACTGGCTGCCCATACTGGTGCTGATGGCCTCGCTCGCCTCGCTAATTGCTTTAGGCATAATGCAGTGGGTATCAGGACGTCCATTGCGCGATCCCTTTCCATTTGGCGCGGCGCTGGCAGTTAGCGGCTGGTTATTGTTTATCTGCAACCCTGTTGTGGCATAAAAAAAGGGCCGGAGAATCTTCTCCAGCCCTCTTATGCTCACCGTCTGCTGTTAAGCAAGACGACCGTGACACTGCTTGTATTTTTTACCAGAACCACATGGGCAAAGATCGTTACGGCCAACTTTACGCTCGCCGGTTTGATCTGCCATCTCGATGGCGGCTTCGGTTTCAACATCAACGTGGCTCAGCTGCTGCTGGCTAGCCAGGCGTTCCGCTTCTTCACGGCGCTGCTCTTCCATTGCTTCCACTTCTTCAGGCATACGTACCTGAACTTTGCACAGCGTACTGATCACTTCGTATTTCAGTGATTCCAGCATCGCAGCAAACATGGCGAAGGATTCACGCTTGTATTCCTGCTTCGGATCCTTCTGCGCATAACCACGCAGGTGGATACCCTGACGCAGGTAATCCATCGCGGCCAGGTGCTCTTTCCACAAGGAATCCAGCGTTTGCAGCATGACGCCTTTCTCGAAGTTACGCATCATCTCGACGCCAACCACTTCTTCTTTGCGCAGATACTGCTCTTTCGCATGTTGCATGATGCGCTCACGCAGCGTCTCTTCATGCAGTTCTGGCTCTTTATCCAGCCATTCTGCTACTGGCATATCCAGATCGAAGTCGTTTTTCAGACGCTCTTGCAGACCTTTCACATCCCACATTTCTTCCAGGGACTGCGGTGGAATGAAGGTGTCCAGCGTGGTTTTGAACACGTCTTCGCGGATGCTGCTGATGGTTTCTGAAACGTCAGACACGTCCAGCAGTTCATTACGCTGAGAGTAAATCGCACGACGCTGATCGTTAGCAACGTCATCATATTCCAGCAACTGCTTACGAATATCGAAGTTACGGCTTTCCACTTTCCGCTGGGCGTTAGCGATCGCTTTGGTCACCCACGGGTGTTCAATCGCTTCGCCAGGCTTCATGCCCAGTTTACGCATCATATTAGACACGCGATCGGAGGCGAAAATACGCATCAACGCATCTTCCATCGACAGGTAGAAGCGGGATGAACCGTTATCACCCTGACGACCCGAACGGCCGCGCAACTGGTTATCGATACGGCGTGATTCATGACGCTCGGTACCAATGATGTGCAGACCGCCCGATGCCAGTACCGCATCATGACGAATTTTCCAGGCGCTCTTGATCGCGTCGATCTGTTCTGCGGTTGGATTTTCCAGTTCAGCAATTTCTGCCTGCCAGCTGCCGCCCAGCACGATGTCCGTACCACGACCCGCCATGTTGGTGGCGATGGTGACGGCACCTGGCTGACCAGCCTGCGCCACGATATCTGCTTCGCGGGCGTGGAATTTGGCGTTCAGTACCGCGTGCTCGATCTTGGCAAGTGAAAGCTGCTCAGAAACCACTTCGGATTTCTCAATGGAGATGGTACCCACCAGTACCGGCTGACCATTCGCGGTCCGCTCGCGGATGTCTTCGATGATCGCGTCAATCTTCTCTTTCTCGGTCATATAGACCAGATCGGCCAGATCTTTACGCACCATCGGACGGTTGGTTGGTACAACAATAGTTTCCAGCTTATAGATCGAGCTGAATTCGAACGCTTCGGTGTCCGCTGTACCGGTCATCCCGGCCAGTTTGTTGTAAAGACGGAAGTAGTTCTGGAAAGTGATGGAAGCCAGAGTCTGGTTCTCATTCTGGATTTCCACGCCTTCTTTCGCTTCAATTGCCTGATGCAGACCGTCAGACCAGCGACGTCCCTGCATGGTACGGCCGGTGTGTTCATCAACGATGATCACTTCGCCGTCTTTTACAATGTAGTCAACGTCGCGGGTGAACAGCACATGAGAACGCAGAGCGGCGGTCACATGGTGCATCATCATGATGTTGCCTGGGGAGTACAGCGACTCGCCCTCTTCCATGATGCCTTCGCTGACCATCAGCTCTTCAATCGCCACCAGACCCCGTTCGGTCAGGTGAACCTGGCGGGCTTTCTCATCTACTGAGAAGTGGCCTTCGCCCTGGAAGCTGTCGGAATCTTCTTTTTCCTGACGGATCAGGCTTGGGATGATTTTGTTGACCTTAATATACAGCTCAGAGCTGTCTTCCGCCGGACCCGAGATGATCAGTGGGGTACGGGCTTCATCGATCAGGATGGAGTCAACCTCATCCACCAGCGCATAGTTCAGCTTACGCTGTACACGGTCTTCAGGGCTGAAGGCCATGTTGTCACGCAGGTAGTCGAAGCCGTATTCGTTGTTGGTGCCGTAGGTAATATCGGCTGCATACGCTTCACGCTTGGCCGGTGCAGGCATACCTGGCAGGTTGATACCAATGCTCAGGCCAAGGAACTCGAACAGCGCACGGTTGTTTTCCGCATCACGAGAGGCCAGATAGTCATTGACCGTGACCACGTGGACGCCTTCGCCGCTCAGGGCATTCAGGTATGCTGGCAGCGTTGCGGTCAGAGTTTTACCCTCACCAGTACGCATTTCAGCGATGCAACGGTCATTCAGTACCATACCGCCCAGCAGCTGTACGTCGAAGTGACGCATACCAAATACACGCTTACTGGCTTCACGAACGGTAGCAAAGGCTTCCGGGATCAGGTTTTCCAGTACTTCGCCTTTTGCCAGACGGGCGCGGAACTCAACGGTTTTTGCCTTCAGCTCATCATCAGACAGCTTCTCAAAATCCGGTTCCATTTTGGTGATCTGATCGACGACTTTGCGCATACGGCGCAGGGTGCGGTCATTGCTACTGCCAAAAACTTTGGTTAATAATTTGATTAACATAGTAAATACTTTCTCTCAGCCACCACATGACGTGGTGAAGCGCTTAATTATAAGTTAGGTGTAATGAACGTTGACGTTACGCGAGAGAGGCAGGTCCGGCACGAATGCCCTGAACCTGAGCAAGCCACAGGCCGGTCTGATAACGGGGTTTTGCTGCGCTCTGAGGCTCAGTGGTCTGACGAATGATCGTCGGCGGTCTGGCTTCGTGCGTCAGTAAGGCGTTCAGCGTATCCAACAGCGCCAGTTTCTGCACTTCGAGCGGCATAACCTGCTCGGCAGTGGGCTGATTGGCTGGCGTTAGCGTGAAGGAGAGATGACGAATAACGGTGCGGATGGCATGCTGATGCCAGTAATCCACGTTAAAATTAGGACGACGGACGCTTTCCTGCAGCAGTGCGAGGCTGTCGAAGCGCACGCCATTGCTGATATTCAGGCTTCGGGAGGCGGTTTCTGGTAAAGTTGTCCGGTCGCTGGCAGCGTGAGGCAGGCCAAGACCAGCCGCGACCATCCCCAACAGGAGATGCGGCCAGAAATAACGTCTGCCAAGTTGTCGCCAACGATTTAGAATCCCGATCACTGTTTCCGCCGGAGCTTGCTATGCGTGATAGTCGCCCGCATTCAATTGAAAATTTATTCGAAGTCACCGATGCCAAAGGTATGCTGCAATCCATTCAGCAGCGCGCCATTGCGCTAAACAAACTGAACCGGGCCGTGCAGGGTATTCTTCCTGCGCAGATGCATCCCTGGTGCCGCGTGGCCAATTTTCGCCAGGGCATTCTGGTGCTCGAAACCGCTAATGCCAGTTGGATGATGCGCTTACGCTATGAACAATCCAGCCTGCTGTCAGCTTTACGAGCGCAAATATTACCATCATTGACGGCAATCGACATCACGATAAATCCTTCACTGGCAGCAAAAGGGCAGGAAAGCGTGCAAAAAAGCGGCGGTCGACCTGAAGCAGAAGAAAATTCGCCGGGACGTCAGCTGAGTGAACAGAGTGCGGAGATACTGCGGAGTGTGGCGAGCCGGGGCTCTGAAAAACTGAAGAAGACAATAGAACGACTGGCCTCACTGGCCGGAGAGAGTACCAGCTCAACCAGTCGTAATAAGTAATGCTGACTTTATGCCCACACCAGATTTGGTGCTCTGAAGGTCACTGGCAACTCGGCTTCGTCCTCGAACGTTGCCCATTCCCAGGCTTCTTGCTTAGCCAGAACCGCCTGAAGCAGCTTGTTGTTTAATGCATGACCTGATTTATAGGCAGTGAATGCGCCGATAATGTTGTGGCCACACATAAACAGGTCACCAATGGCATCCAGCATTTTGTGACGGACGAATTCGTCTTCAAAGCGTAAACCGTCTTCGTTCAATACGCGGTAATCCTCCACCACGATTGCACAGTCAAAGCTGCCGCCGAGACACAGGCCACGGGACTGCAATGCTTCGATATCACGCATAAAGCCGAACGTACGGGCACGACTGATCTGACGCGCAAAGGCTTCAGCAGAGAAATCCATGCTGTAGCGCTGTGAACCGGAATCGATCGCCGGATGGTTAAAGTCGATGGTGAAATCCAACTTAAAACCGTTGTGCGGCGTAAATTCGGCCCATTTGTCACCATCTTCAACCCGGACTGGCTGTTTGATGCGGACAAATTTCTTCGCAGAATTCAGTTCTTCGATGCCTGCGTCCATCAGCAGATAAACAAAGGGGGCGGCGCTGCCATCCATAATAGGAATTTCTGGCGCGTTCACTTCCACCACGATGTTATCGATGCCCAGACCCGCAAGTGCTGCGTTCAGGTGTTCGACTGTCGAAATACGCACGTCATGCTCATTAACCAGGCAAGTACAGAGCATGGTATCACGCACGGATTTGGCATCAGCCGGGAAATCTACCGGGGGATTCAAGTCAGTGCGACGATAGATGACCCCGGTATTAGCCGACGCGGGGCGCAACGTCAGCGTGACTTTTTTGCCGGTATGTAAACCGACTCCAGTCGTCTGAACGATACGTTTTAATGTCCGTTGTTTGATCATCGTATTATCTCGCAAAATTACTCATCCGACCGCCAGTATAACTTACTGACGGGCGAACATTTTAACACAAAGAGCGGAGAATCCCAATTCTCAGGAAATTCCTAATCCGCCTGCTTACGCAGGAAGGCTGGAATATCAAGATAATCAGGCTCTTTGTTAGTCTGCGTGCTCGGATCGTTGACCACTTTAGCGGCGGGTTTCTGCTCCTGAGGAAGCGGTGCCATACCGTGCTGCTGGTAACGGTGATCCATCACTGGCTGAGTCTGCTGCTGCTTGTTGGTGACCAGGGTAATCTCTGGACGCTTGTCCATGCCAATACCGGTAGCCACGACGGTTACGCGCAGTTCGTCGTTCATTTCCGGGTCCAGCGAGGTACCGATAACCACGGTCGCATTGTCAGAAGCAAACGCACGGATGGTGTTACCCACCGTTTCAAACTCATCGAGACGCAGGTCGAAGCCCGCGGTGATGTTAACCAGCACACCACGCGCGCCAGACAGGTCGATATCTTCCAACAGTGGGCTGGAAATCGCCATTTCGGCTGCTTCTTCTGCACGGTCTTCACCGCACGCCACGCCAGAACCCATCATCGCGTAGCCCATTTCGGACATCACGGTGCGCACGTCAGCAAAGTCGACGTTCATCAGGCCAGGACGGGTAATCAGTTCGGCAATACCCTGCACAGCGCCTTTCAGCACGTCGTTCGCTGCGCCAAACGCGTCCAGCAGTGAGATACCACGGCCGAGCACTTTCAGCAGCTTGTCGTTTGGAATAGTAATCAGTGAATCGACATGCTTGGACAGCTCAGCGATACCCTGCTCGGCGAATGCCATGCGCTTCTTGCCTTCAAAATTGAAAGGCTTGGTCACCACAGCAACCGTCAGGATACCCAATTCTTTTGCAACTTCAGCGACAACTGGCGCTGCACCGGTACCGGTACCGCCGCCCATGCCTGCAGCGATGAACACCATGTCTGCACCATCAAGTGCCTGACGCAGTGCTTCACGGTCTTCTTCTGCCGAGTTACGACCCACTTCCGGGTTCGCGCCGGCACCCAGACCTTTGGTAATACCATTACCAATCTGGATAGTCTGGCCAACCGCAGTCTTACGTAACGCCTGCGCGTCCGTGTTTACTGCGAAGAACTCAACGCCTTCGATGCGCTCACGCACCATATGCTCTACGGCGTTGCCGCCGCCGCCGCCGACGCCGATGACTTTAATCACCGCGTCATTGGTTAATTCCATTGGTTCAAACATAATTTCTCTCCGTTATGTGCCTGTCGCCTGGAGATCATAAAAAGTCTAGCATGATCCCCTTTTCTCTAAATTAAAACTCTTTTCTCAGCCAGCTGTTGATTCGTTTGAACCAGTTGCCCACTGAGGCTCTTTTTTCTACATCCGCCTCACCGTTAAGGTGTGACTCTTTTCCGTAGTGCAGTAAGCCAACCGCTGTTGAGTAGTACGGCTCCTGCGCGTAATCCGTTAATCCTGTGATGTTTAACGGCTGTCCGATACGCACCTGCGTGTGGAACACACGCTGGGCGCAAGCCGCTAATCCTTCAATTTGTGCTGCGCCACCGGTCAGGACGATACCCGCTGCCAGATGGTGCTTAACGCCCTGTTGGCGAAGCTGTTCCTGCAACTGCAGGATCTCGTCATTGACCAGATTCAGCAGTTCGGTGTAGCGAGGTTCAATCACCTCTGCCAGCGTCTGACGCTGCAGACTTCTCGGTGGACGTCCACCGACGCTTGGCACTTCGACGTTTTCGTCTTTACCGACGATGGAACCCAGCGCGCAACCGTGGCGAACTTTAATCGCTTCCGCATCGGTCGGCGGTGTGCCAAACGCATAAGCGATATCGCTGGTGACAACATTACCTGCATACGGGATCACCTTGGTGTGACGCAGCGCGCCACCGGTGTAAACCGCGATATCCATGGTGCCGCCGCCAACGTCCACTACGCAGACGCCCAGCTCACGCTCATCTTCAGTCAGCACCGCAAAGCTGGATGCCAGACCGGCGAAAATCAATTGGTCAACTTTCAGGCCACATCGTTCAACGGCTTTTACAATGTTTTTCGCCATATCGTTGTGACAGGTGATCAAATGCACTTTTGCCTGCATTCTCACGCCGGACAAGCCGACCGGATTTTTGATCCCTTCCTGATAGTCGATCGCATATTCTTGCGGAATAACATGGAGGATGCGGTGCTCGTCACGAACACGGACGGATTTGGCGGTGTGTACCACGTTCTCCACATCTTCCTGTGTCACTTCCTCTTCGGAAATAGGAACCATCCCTATTTCGTTCTGGCAACTGATGTGTTTGCCCGATAATGCAAGGTAAACCGACGAAATCTGGCAATCAGCCATCAGCTCAGCCTGGTCGATCGCGCGCTGAACACATTTGACCACGGATTCGAGGTCGTTCACCCCGCCTTTATCCATTCCGCGGGAAGGACAGCTGCCCACGCCAATGATATTGACCATGCCATCCGGCAGAATTTCCCCTACCAAAGCGGCAACCTTCGCGGTGCCAATCTCGAGTCCAACTACCAGTTTTCTGTCCGTCGACTTGATCATTGTTGTTTAACCTGTGCCTGATTCTGTTGCTGATTATTGTCGGGGGTCTTAATTTCTGCCGGTGCCCATCCTACTGCCGCGCCAGAGTCGTACCGCAGATCCCCGTAAGTGATACGTTTGTTTTCTGCCTGTCCCTGCTGCTGCAGCGTGGGGTAAAGCTGAATGAAACGTTTCAAACGCTTCATATCTTCGTTGCGTCCCAGTTCCAGACGGACATCATCGCTCAACACCAGTTGCCAGGACCGCCTTGCGGTCATCGACGCCACCTTCAATTTAAATTTGCTTGCCGCCAGCAGATCGCTCATCTGGTGATAGCCGGTCAGCACTTCTGTTTCGCTCCCTTCCGGGCCATACAGCATTGGCATCTCTTCCTTGCCAATGTGGTTAGCCGGCACGGAGAATGACTTTCCGTCTGCATCAACCATATGCAGGTCGTTCCAACGCGCAACGGGCACATACTCAACCAGGTGGATCTTCAGCTCGTCAGGCCATTGCTTGCGCACGCTGACCTGCTGGATCCCCGGCAGACGTTCAATCTGCTGCTGGATGACGTCGACATCCTGGGACATAAACGTTCCCGGCGCGCCAAGCGATAAAATCGCCTGGCGAATATCGTCGTTGGTGGTGTAATGCGTCTGCCCGGTCACCACCAGCTTTGACAGCGGTTGCCTTGAGGCATCATCCCTCCACTTCACCACCACAAATCCGGCGGCGAACACCACGCCAAGCACTATCGTCAGAAAGATGATGCCTGCCAGTCTGGAGCCATTACTGCGCCCGGATCGCGCTTTTTCCTGCGCCTCGCGGTTTCGAACATTCAGAGCAGCCTGGGACATATCAGTCCGCCAGCTCCAGAATGCGCGCGACCAGCTGGGAGAAACTCAACCCCGCCTGCTTACCCGCCATCGGCACCAGACTGTGCCCGGTCATGCCTGGGGAAGTGTTCACTTCCAGCAGGTAGAACTGACCATCGCCGCCCATCATCACGTCAACACGTCCCCAGCCGCTACAGCCTAATGCGCGCCAGGCTTTAATAACAATATCGCTCAGTTCAGCTTCCTGTTCAGCAGACAATCCGCTTGGGCAGAAGTATTCAGTATCGTCAGAAAAGTATTTTGCTTCATAGTCATAGAACTCAGAAACCACCTTTATGCGTATTGAAGGCAATATTTCATCGCCAATCACCGCTACGGTGTATTCCGGTCCGCTTAAAAACGCTTCCACCAGCACATCGTCGTCATGGCGGAACGCTTCAACCAGCGCAGCCTGAAGCGTGTCAGCGCTGTTCACCCGGCTGATGCCAACGCTGGAACCTTCGCAACTTGGTTTTACGAAAACCGGCAGGCCCAGCGCAGCGATTTTTGCTTCCGTTTCCGGCGTCAGTCCGGCGTCCATTTCCTTACGGGTCAGCGCCACATAAGGAGAGACCGGAAGACCACAGCCCTGCCAGAGGAACTTGGTACGCAATTTGTCCATGGTAATGGCCGACGCCATTACGCCGCTGCCGGTGTAAGGGATGGACAAGAACTCCAGCACGCCCTGTAGCGTGCCGTCTTCGCCACCGCGACCGTGCAGCGCGATGAAGGCTTTATCAAAACCCTCTTCTTTCAGGCGCATCACCGGGAAATCACGGATATCTACCGCATGTGCATCAATACCGGCTTCAATCAGCCCGGCCAGCACTGCATTACCTGACATCAGCGAGACTTCTCGCTCCGCAGAGGTGCCACCCAGCAATACCGCTACTTTCTCAGCCATGATGTTCCCCTTCTTTATTCTGCAGTTGTAACTTTTGCTCTGACAGCGTGCGGGCAATACGGCCGACGTTGCCTGCACCCTGAATCAGGATTAAATCGTTGCCGGACAGTTTTGGTGCCAGCATATCGAGCACCGCATCGTGGTCAGAGACCAGGATTGGATCCACTTTGCCACGGCCACGAATGGTGCGACAGAGTGAACGGCTGTCCGCGCCGGGGATCGGTGCTTCACCGGCCGGATAGACATCCAGCATCAGCAACACATCGACCTGAGACAGCACGTTAGCGAAATCGTCATACAAATCACGCGTACGTGAATAGCGGTGCGGCTGGAACACCATCACCAGCTGCTTGTCCGGCCAGCCCGCACGGGCGGCTTTAATGGTGACATCCACTTCGGTCGGATGGTGGCCGTAATCATCAACCAGCATCGCCGTACCGGCAGTGCCGTTGGCCGCCTGCACCGGGTATTCCCCCAGGAAGTCAAAGCGGCGTCCCGTGCCCTGGAAGCTCTCCAGCGCACTGAGGATCTCTGCATCTTCGATGCCTTCTTCGGTTGCCACCGCAACCGCTGCCGCCGCATTCAGCGCGTTATGACGGCCCGGCGCATTCAGGGTCACGTGCATCAACGGCTTGTCATGACGGACCAGGGTGAAATGGCCCTGAGCGCCATTCTGCTGGTAATTTTCTACCCGGACGTCAGCATCCTCGCTGAAGCCGTAGGTGGTGATATGGCGGCTGATACGCGGGATCAACTCGCGGATCACCGCATCGTCAATGCACAACACCGCACGGCCATAAAACGGCAGATTGTGCAGGAAGTTCACGAACGTCTGTTTCAGGTTCTCAAAGTCGCCATGGTAAGTATCCATATGGTCGGCTTCGATATTGGTCACAATCGCCACCATCGGCTGCAAATGCAGGAAGGAGGCATCGCTCTCGTCGGCTTCAGCAATCAGATAACGGCTGCTTCCCAGACGGGCGTGTGTGCCGGCGGCTTTGACCAGGCCACCGTTGACGAAAGTCGGATCCAGTCCGCCTTCCGCATAAATGCTTGAAACCATCGCGGTGGTGGTGGTTTTACCGTGCGTGCCGGCAACGGCGATGCCGTGGCGGTAACGCATCAGTTCAGCCAGCATTTCTGCGCGGCGGATCACCGGGATACGCGCTTCACGCGCGGCAACGACTTCAGGGTTATCCTGAGACACCGCGGTAGACACCACCACCACGCTGGCGTCACTGACGTTCTCAGGGCGATGGTTGAAATAAATGGTCGCACCCAGGTTGCTCAGATGCTGAGTCACCGCATTCGGCGCCAGGTCGGAACCACTGATTTCATACCCTTCATTGGCCAACACTTCGGCAATACCGCCCATGCCAGCACCACCGATGCCAACAAAGTGAATGTGCCGGACGCGACGCATCTCGGGCACTATGGAACGCAGTTTTGCCAGTTGTTGTGTATTCATCTCTTCTGCCTGTCGCTACCTTTCAGTATCGTGTTGCGGACCGGAATGCTCCGGGCCTGAAATTCTGTTAAAGCGCAGCTTTACTGACTTCCGCTGCAACCCGGTCGGTCGCATCGGGGATCGCTACGGCACGCGCTTTTTCTGCCATTTGCAGTAAAGTCGGTCGATCCCAACGGGCCAGCGTGTCTGCCACACCCTCCGCAGTAAACTGCGGCTGTTCATAAATTTTGGCGGCGCCCGCCTGCTCCAGCGGTATCGCATTCCAGTACTGCTGGCGGTCTTTATGCTGAAACGGTACAAAAATCGCCGGTAAGCCTGCGGCGGCGACTTCACTGACCGTCAGCGCACCTGAACGGCAAACGACGACGTCTGCCCAGGCATAGGCCGCAGCCATATCGTCGATAAATTCGGTGACTTTATGCTGCGTCAGGTTCAACTGCTCATAAACCTGATTCACGCCTTCCAAAGCGCCCTTCCCTACCTGGTGCCAGAGGGTAACTGAGTCACCCAACAGCGCCGCAACCTGAGGCATGGTCTGGTTCAGCACCCGCGCGCCCTGGCTTCCGCCGATGATCAGCACGCGGATTGGGCCGCTGCGGTTGGCCAGACGTTCAGCCGGTAACGGCAGCGCCAGCACATCGGTACGCACCGGGTTGCCAACAACGTCCGCATTGGGGAATGCGCCGGGGAATGCCTGCATCACCTTTTTGGCAATTTTCGCCAGCCATTTGTTGGTCAGGCCGGCAATACCGTTCTGCTCATGCAGCACCACCGGGATGCCGCAGCTCCAGGCCGCTAAGCCACCCGGACCGGAAACGTAGCCGCCCATCCCCAGTACCACATCCGGCTTGTAGGCCTTCATGATGGCTCTGGCCTGACGCACCGCGTTGAAAATACGCAGTGGCGCGGTGAGCTGCGCCTTCAGGCCTTTGCCGCGCAGGCCGGAGATCCGGATAAAATCGATGTCGATACCGTGCTTAGGAACCAAATCGGCTTCCATACGATCCGCCGTGCCCAACCAGCGAACCTGCCAGCCCTGATCCATCAGATGATGCGCAACCGCCAGCCCGGGGAAAACGTGCCCACCGGTTCCGCCAGCCATGACCATCAGTCGCTTCCCTTTCATCGACTACCCCGCGTAAACGCCTGCGCTTTTGCCAGACGCGTTTCATAATCAATACGTAACAAAAACACGATGGCGGTCGACATGATGATCAGACTCGAACCACCGTAACTGATCAGCGGCAACGTCAGACCTTTGGTCGGTAACATGCCCGCTGCAGCGCCAACGTTAACCAGCGCCTGGAAGCTGAACCACACGCCAATCGAGCACCCAAGGAAGCCGGAAAAACGCTGGTCAAGCTCAAGCGCACGACGACCAATGGACATCGCGCGAAAAGCGACGAAGAATACCATTAACAGGGCTAAAACCACACCGATATAACCCAGTTCCTCACCGATTATGGAGAAGATAAAATCGGTATGTGCCTCCGGCAGATATTCCAGTTTCTGCACTGAATTTCCCAGCCCCTGGCCCCAGAATTCCCCACGACCAAAAGCCATCAGAGACTGGGTCAGCTGGTAGCCACTGCCGAACGGATCTTCCCAGGGATTCCAGAAGGACGTGACGCGGCGCATACGGTACGGTTCGGCCACAATCAGCAGGCAAACCGCGAAAATACCGGAGCCGATGATCGCCAGGAACTGCCAGAGTTTGGCTCCGGCGAGGAACAGCATCGCCAGCGTGGTGACGAAGAGCACCACCACCGTACCCAGGTCAGGCTGAGCCAGCAGTAACACCGCCAGCACCACCATCACGCCCATCGGCTTACAGAAGCCCCAGAAGTTGTTACGCACCTCTTCCACCTTGCGCACCAGATAGCTTGCCAGGTAGCAGAATAACGACAGCTTGGAGAGCTCTGCGGGCTGAATACGCAGCGGACCCAATGCAATCCAGCGTGAGGCGCCGTTGACCGAGCTACCCACCACCAGCACCACTAACAGCATTACTACCGTCACCAGCAGCATGATGTTGCTGTAACGCTGCCAGAAATCCATCGGCACGCGCAGCGTAACCAGCGCCATGCCGACCGCCAGCGCAATATAGAACGCATCACGCTTGGCAAAGTAGAACGGATCGTCAGACAAACGCTGACCGACCGGCATCGACGCCGAGGTCACCATCACAAATCCAATGATCGCCAGACCGATGGTCAGCCACAGCAGCGTGCGATCATAAAGAACCATCGAGCTGGCGTCGCTCTCGCGTGGGCCCATCACCCAATCTTTCAGACGATTCGTGACGCCACCGGCAAGGCTTAATCCTGGTAAACGCATCAGCCAAGCTCCTTTGCCAGTTGAGTGAACGCGTCGCCGCGCTGCTCGAAGTTTTTAAACTGGTCCAGGCTGGCGCAGGCTGGGGAAAGCAGCACCATATCGCCCGGCTTGACCTGCGTGGCGATCTGCTTCATCGCGTCTGCCAGCGTTTCTGTGCGTACGGCGATTTCAGGACGCAGTTCAGCCAGCGCTTGCGCATCACGACCAAAGCAGTAAGTGCGGACGTTATCGCCCTGCAGGTAGCGGGTCAGCGGGCTGAAATCAGCCGACTTGCCATCGCCACCCAGCAGCAGCCACAAGGTGCCCTGCACCTGCAGTCCGTTCAACGCCGCTTCAGTACTGCCGACGTTGGTGGCTTTAGAGTCGTTAATCCAGCGCACGCCGTTACGATCCAGCGCAATCTGGAAGCGGTGCGCCAGCCCGCTAAAGGTGGTTAAGGCTTTCAGGCTGGATGCCAGCGGCAGACCAACGGCCTCAGCCAGTGCCAGCGCAGCCAGCGCATTGGTCTGGTTATGCTGTCCAACCAGCGTCATGTCGCTGGTTTTCATCAGGTTGTCACCCTTCACGTTCAGCCAGCTCTCGCCAGATTCCGTTGCGAGGTGATAATCGCCGGCGTTGATGCCAAAGCTGACGCAGCGCGCATCCAGTCCACGGACCGGGAAGGTCATCGCATCATCGGCGTTGACCACGCAGACGGCAGCGTTTTCATAGACGCGCAGTTTGGCGGCACGGTACTGCTGCATGCCTAACGGATAGCGATCCATATGATCTTCAGTAACATTGAGGATCGTTGCCGCGGCGGCCTTCAGGCTGGCGGTTGTTTCCAGTTGGAAGCTCGACAGCTCCAGCACATACAGTTGAGCCGGTTGCTCCAGTAGCATCAGCGCAGGCAAACCAATATTGCCTCCCACGCCAACCTGCCATCCGGCCGCCCTCGCCATATCGCCCACTAAGGTGGTCACGGTGCTTTTGCCATTGGAGCCGGTGATCGCCACGATCGGCGCCTGGGCTTCACGGCAGAACAGC
The DNA here is from genome assembly GCF_004551645.1 of Erwinia sp. QL-Z3. Taxonomy (NCBI): domain Bacteria; kingdom Pseudomonadati; phylum Pseudomonadota; class Gammaproteobacteria; order Enterobacterales; family Erwiniaceae; genus Erwinia; species Erwinia sp. QL-Z3. Next base: position 2,281,992 of record NZ_CP037950.1, on the reverse strand, counting down.
TCGATATCCCCGACGATTTCCACACCCGCTTGCGCGGCATCCATTAACGACGGATGCGCCAGCGCCATACCCGGGCTGGCAACGATCAAATCAGCGGCCTGCAACCAGCTGTCATTCAGCGAACCCAACCAGCGCTCAACGCTGGCGGGCAGTTTATCGAGGCCCGGCGGGGCGACACGGGTATCCATCACGCGTGGCGTCACGCCGCGCGCTAAAAAGAAATCAACACAGGAGAGCCCGGTCAGGCCCAACCCGATAATGACCACTTTTTTACCCTGATAGTCAGCCATTGTTACCGCACCTTCAGTGTTGCCAGGCCAATCAGCACCAGCATCAGAGAAATAATCCAAAAGCGCACAATCACGCGCGGTTCCGGCCAGCCTTTAAGTTCGTAATGGTGGTGGATCGGCGCCATACGGAAAATGCGCTGACCGCGTAATTTGAAGGAACCCACCTGCAGGATCACCGACAGGGTTTCAACCACAAACACGCCGCCCATGATCACCAGCAGGAATTCCTGACGCAGCAGCACGGCAATGGTGCCCAGCGCGCCGCCCAACGCCAGAGAGCCGACATCGCCCATAAAGACCTGCGCCGGATAGGTGTTGAACCACAGGAAACCCAGACCGGCTCCGACGATCGCCGTACAAACGATCACCAGCTCGCCGGCATGGCGCAGATAGGGAATGTGCAGGTATTCAGCAAACTTGACGTTACCCGTTGCCCAGGCGACCAGCGCAAAACCGGCGGCGACAAACACGGTCGGCATAATGGCCAGGCCATCGAGGCCATCGGTCAGGTTAACGGCGTTGCCGGTGCCGACAATCACGAAGTACGCCAGCACCACATAGAACAGGCCCAGCTGCGGCATGATGTCTTTGAAGAACGGCACCACTAACTCAGTGGCTGGCGTCCCTTTACCGGCGATGTACAACCCGAAGGCGACACCCAGCGAGATCACCGACATCCAGAAGTATTTCCAGCGGGCGATCAGCCCTTTGGTATCTTTACGCACCACTTTGCGGTAGTCGTCGACAAATCCGATGATGCCGAAGCCGACTAATACCACCAGCACGCACCAGACGTACGGGTTAGAAGGATAAGCCCACATCAGCACGGATACGGTGATGGAGAACAGGATCATCACCCCGCCCATCGTCGGCGTGCCGCGTTTGCTGAAGTGTGATTCCGGACCGTCGTTACGGACGACCTGACCAAAGGACATTTCCTGCAGACGGGCGATCATTTTCGGCCCCATCCACAAAGAGATAAACAGGGCGGTCAGCAGGCTGACAATGGCGCGAAACGTCAGATAGGAAAAGACGTTGAAGCCAGAATAAAAAGTGACCAAATGTTCGGCCAGCCAGACTAGCATGTTCCTTTCTCCTGTAAGCTCTGTACTACCTGCTCCATGGCGGCACTACGCGAACCTTTGACTAAAATAGTGATGACGTCATGCTCAGCGAGCAGCGTCTGCAGGCGTGCCGTAACGGCCGCCTTGTCTTGTAAATGCTCTCCTGCGCCGCTGGCTTCACTGATAAGGTGACTCATCTTGCCAACGCTCAGAACTTTATCGATTCCTGCCAGCCGTGCGGCTTCGCCCACTTCGCGATGGCACTCTTCTGCCTCATCGCCCAGCTCGCCCATATCGCCTACCACCATCACGCGGTAACCCGGCATCTCGGACAGCACCTGTGCGGCAGCCGTCATTGAACCGACGTTGGCGTTGTAACTGTCATCCAGCAGCAGTTTGTTCTCAGCCAGCGCTACCGGATATAAACGTCCCGGTACGGCCTGAAGATGGCTTAATCCCTTCTGGATAGCGCTTAATGGGGCATCGACCGACAACGCCAGTGCCGCAGCGGCCAGCGCATTGGCAATATTGTGGCGTCCCGGCAGCGGGAGCTGAATGGCGATGCTGCCAGCAGGCGTGATCATCACGAAGTGCGTACCGCTGCTGGTGACCTTAACGTCGGTCGCGGAGAAGTCGCTGTCAGCTTGCGGCGCGGAGGAAAAACGCCAGACCGTTTTGCTGTGCAGGGAATGCTGCCAGTGCGGCCAGTCATTGCTGTCTGCATTGAGGATCGCCGTGCCGTTGATTGGCAATCCCTGGAAAATTTCGCCTTTGGCTTTAGCCACACCCGCCAGCGATCCAAATCCTTCCAGATGCGCGGCCGCCAGGTTATTCACCAACGCCGTTTCTGGACGGGTAATTTCTGTGGTGTAGGCAATTTCGCCCTGGTGATTGGCACCCAGCTCGACGACTGCATATTGATGCGAGGCATTCAGGCGCAACAGGGTCAGGGGCACCCCAATATCATTATTCAGGTTTCCTGCGGTATAGAGCGTCTCGCCACATTCACGAAGAATGGCGGCCGTCATCTCTTTCACCGAGGTTTTACCTGAGGATCCGGTCAGAGCTACCACGCGCGCGGTGGATTGCTGACGCACCCAGCCGGCCAGCTGACCCAGCGCGATGCGGGTATCAGCCACCACGACCTGAGGCACAGCCACAGTTACGTGCTTACTAACCAGAAGTGCGGATGCACCGGCTGCCATCGCCTCACCCACAAAGTCATGGGCATCAAAACGTTCACCCTGTAGGGCGATGAACAGGCAACCCGCGCTGACTTTGCGAGTGTCGGTGGTGACTTCATCGACGGACAGGTCACCACCGAACAGTTTGCCGCCAGTTAAGTCGGCCAGCTTTTGCAGAGTCAGTGTAATCATGCGATCACTCCCAGCAGACGGGCGACCGTAATGCGGTCTGAGTAGTCCAGTCGGCGGTTGCCAACTATCTGATAATCTTCGTGGCCTTTGCCGGCTACCAGCACGATGTCGCCGTCCTGCGCCTGCATCACCGTGTTAGTGACCGCTTGCGCGCGTCCTGGCATAACGCGAGCGCGACCGGCATCCAGCAGCCCGCTCAGCACATCGGCGACGATAGCCGCAGGATCTTCGCTGCGCGGATTGTCATCGGTGATCACCACCACGTCAGAGAATTGCTCGGCGATAGCACCCATAAGTGGGCGCTTACCTTTGTCACGATCGCCGCCGCAGCCAAAGACGCACCACAGTTTGCCTGTACAGTGCAGACGCGCGGCTTCCAGCGCCTTTTCCAATGCATCCGGCGTGTGGGCATAATCCCCCACCACCGTCGGCTTGCCTGGTGCACTAAACACTTCCATACGGCCCGTCACCGGCTGCAGTTGATTGCCGGTGGCAATCAGCGAATCCAGCGGATAACCCAGCGCCAGCAGCGTGCCTAACGCTACCAGCAGGTTACTGACGTTGAACGCGCCCATCAGGCGGCTCTCAATTTCCCCTTCGCCCCAGCTGGAATCGAAGCGGATTTTAGCGCCGTTGTCGTGGTAATCGACTTCTGTCGCCTGCAGCCAGCGGCCATGGCAGCCGGGATCAATGTTGTCTTCCATGGTGACCGCGACCGCATCCGGCAGCTTCTGCAACCAGCGGCGACCGACTTCATCATCGGCATTGACGATGATCTGGCCGACCTGATGTTCAGAGAACAGCAGCCATTTCGCGGCTTCGTAGCGCGCCATATCACCATGATAATCAAGGTGGTCACGGCTCAGATTGGTGAAAGCGGCCGCGGCGAAAGGCAGTGCCGCAACGCGATGCTGTACCAGACCGTGCGAAGAGATCTCCATCGCCGCCAGCGTCGCGCCCTGCTCAACCAGTGAGTGCAACGTTTGCTGAACCTCAACCGCAGAACCGGTGGTGTTTTCTGCCGGAACAAGATGGCCGTACAGGCCATTGCCCACGGTACCCATCACCGCCCCGGTTTCACCCAGTAACTGGCCCCATTGCGCCAGCAGTTGCGTCGTCGTGGTCTTACCGTTGGTGCCGGTCACACCAATCAGACGGAGCTTATCGCCCGGCTGCTGGTAGAAGCGTCCGGCCAGCGCCGATAAACGCTGCGAAAGCTGTGCGAGATAAATCACCGGCACGCCGTGCATTTCGGTGATGTCGCCATCTTCAGCTTCACCCTCTGCATCGGCTATCACTGCGGCAACGCCCTGGGCGATAGCTTGTGGAATAAAGCGGCGACCATCGGCCGCATGACCTTTAATCGCGACGAACAGATCGCCGGACGCAGCCTCGCGGCTGTCCAGGATCATTTCATGCAGCGCCCGCTCAGGTGCTCCAGGCACCCACGGGGCCAGTAAGTCGCGCAAACTACGATCGGTCACTGGATCCCTCTCTTCTGTTCTCTACCATCTCGGTTTTTTCCGTCGGTGTCGGTGGCAGCGCATCCGGTTCAATATTCATGGTGCGCAGTACGCCGCCCATGATCGCGCCAAACACCGGTGCAGAAACTGCACCACCGTAATATTTGCCACCCTGTGGATCGTTAATCACCACAACCAGCGCAAAACGAGGACGGCTTGCAGGTGCAACACCTGCGGTATAAGCGATGTACTTGTTAACGTATCCGCCATCCGGCCCGACTTTCTTCGCGGTACCCGTTTTAATGGCGATACGATAGCCCTTGATGGCGGCCTTCACGCCGCCGCCGCCCGGCAGAGCAACGCTCTCCATCATATGCATGACGGTGCGGACCAGCTCTTCAGGGAAGACGCGTTCACCCGCCACCGGCGGATCAACTTTGGTAATAGACAGCGGGCGCAGAACGCCATAACTGCCAATCGTTGAGTAGACTCGCGCTAACTGTAACGGCGTTACCATTAGCCCGTAGCCGAAAGAGAAGGTGGCCCTCTCTATGTCAGACCACCGTTGTTTTTGAGGATATAAGCCACTGCTTTCTCCGACCAACCCCAAATTGGTCGCCTTACCCAATCCAAAGCGTGCGTAAGTATCTACTAACGCTGAGGATGGCATCGCTAACGCCAGCTTTGAAACACCGACGTTACTCGATTTCTGCAGAACCCCGGTCAGGGTCAGTTCGTTGTAGCGCGCCACGTCTTTGATTTCATGGCCATTGACGCGATACGGAACGGTATTCAGCACGCTGTTTTCTTTCACCACGCCACGTTGCAGCGCGGTCATCACCACCATCGGTTTCACGGTAGAACCCGGTTCAAAGATGTCGGTGATGGCGCGGTTACGCATCACGTCTTTGGTGGTGCCAGTGAGATTATTGGGGTTGTAAGCCGGGCTGTTCGCCATTGCCAGCACTTCGCCGGTGTTGACATCAACCAGCACTGCGGTGCCGGACTCGGCTTTATTGAAGGCCACCGCGTTGTTGAGTTCGCGATAGACCAGCGCCTGTAAACGTTCGTCGATGCTCAGCGCGAGATTATGTGCAGCACGACTGTCGACCGAGGAGATGTCTTCAATCACGCGGCCGTGACGGTCTTTACGCACCGTTCGCTCACCCGGTTGGCCGGTCAGCCATTTATCGAAGCTTTTCTCAACGCCTTCAATCCCCTGGCCATCAATATTGGTAAAACCGATCAGGTGCGAGGTGACCTGGCCTGCCGGATAGTAACGGCGTGACTCTTCGCGCAGGAAGATGCCGGGCAGCTTCAGTTTTTTGATGTAATCGCCGATGGCAGGATTGACCTGGCGCGCCAGATAGACAAAGCGGCCTTTCGGATTGGCGTTGACTCGGGCGGCAAGCTGGTCCAGCGGAATGGACAGGGCATCCGACAGCGCTTTCCAGCGGCTATCAAGAGTAATACCGCCCTTATCGTGAAGTTCTTTCGGGTCAGCCCAGATAGCATTGACCGGCACGCTGACCGCCAGAGGGCGTCCGGCGCGGTCGGTAATCATGCCGCGAGACGTTGGCACGGCCTGCACGCGAAGCGAACGCATATCGCCTTCGCGCACCAGTTTGTCCGGGTTGATCACCTGCAGATAAGCCACACGGGAGAGCAGGAAGACCAGGCCAAGGAAAATGCAGCCGCACAACAACGCAAAACGCCAGCTTACAAAGCTGGCCGGATTCTCGCTGCGTTTAACCTTCTTGTTGCTTGCGGCTTTCATTCAGTCCCTTAAGGTTGTACCACGATGTTTTCCTGCGATGGATCGACATGCTGCATTTGCAGTTTTTCCGTTGCCGTCCTCTCAACCCGGCTGTGATCGCCGAGGGCATTCTCTTCCAGGATCAGGTTGCGCCATTCGATATCCAGCGCGTCCCGCTCCAGCACTAACTGTTCGCGCTGTGCGGTGAGCAGGCGCGTTTTATGCGCCGTGGTCACCACTAACACCGCTGAGATCAGCACAGCGACAGCGAGGATCACCGGGATTTTACCGTGGCGAAGGATATCGCCGCCGATCACGCCCGGTAAGCTGTGTCGCTCGTTGCCAATCATGACGCCGTCCTCTCTGCGACGCGTAAGACAGAACTGCGGGCGCGTGGATTCTCTTTCACTTCCTCGTCACCCGGCATCATTTTGCCGAAGGCTTTGAGGTGGCGCCCACCCAGCTTAGCCAGCTGCGCTTCGGTCATCGGGATCCCGGCGGGGACCTGAGGTCCGCGACTCTGCTCGCGCATAAAGCGTTTAACGATACGGTCTTCCAGTGAATGGAAGCTGATCACCGATAAACGACCTTCCGGTGCCAGAGCCGTCAGCGCGCCTTTCAAGGCCTGCTCAATCTCTTCCAGCTCGCTGTTGACCCAAATGCGGATCGCCTGGAAACTGCGGGTCGCCGGGTGCTTAAACTTGTCTTTCACTGGCGTGGCGGCGTAGATCACATCCGCCAGCTCTTTGGTGCGCGTCATCGGCTGTTCGCGGTTGCGTTCAACGATGGCGCGGGCAATACGCTTGGCAAAACGTTCTTCGCCAAAGGTCTTCAGCACAAAAGCAATATCGCTCTCTTCAGCCTGCAGTAACCACTGCGAAGCCGACTGTCCTTTGGTGGGATCCATGCGCATATCCAGCGGTCCATCACGCATAAAGGAGAACCCGCGTTCGGCATCATCCAGCTGCGGCGATGACACGCCAAGATCCAGCAGAATGCCGTCGATCTTGCCGGTCAGGCCGAGTTCGTCGGCATAGTCTGCCAGCGCGGAAAAAGGGCCATGGATGATCTGGAAACGTGGGTCAGTGATCTCTGCGGCGGCGGCAATCGCCTGCGGATCGCGGTCTATGGCATAGAGACGACCGTGCTCTCCCAGTTGAGAGAGGATCAGGCGCGAATGTCCACCTCGTCCAAAGGTGCCATCGAGATAAATGCCGTCAGATTTAATGTTGAGGCCATTTACCGCCTCATCTAACAGCACCGTGGTATGTTTGAAATTATCCTGCATAGCTATAGTGACAAATCCTGCAAACGCTCAGATAACGGTTCCTGAGTCGACTGCTCTGCGTCAATATCCTCCCTGACTTGTTGATACCAGGTCTGTTCATCCCACAGCTCAAACTTGTTGAACTGTCCAACCAGCATCACTTCTTTGGTCAAATTCGCATGCTGACGTAGCGTTGTGGCTACCAGCAAACGACCTGCATTATCCATCTGACACTCGCTGGCATGTCCCAGTAACAGGCGCTGTACGCGGCGTTCTGCCGGGTTCATGCTCGATAAGCGGGCCAGTTTACGTTCAATAATTTCCCATTCGGGCAGGGTATAAAGCAGCAGGCATGCCTGGTGAAGGTCAATGGTACAAACCATTTGCCCTTGTGATTCCCCGATCAGCGTTTCGCGATAGCGCGTGGGTACGGCGAGCCGTCCCTTGCTGTCGAGATTGACTAACGTTGCCCCACGGAACATGCCAGCCTCACCCTCCAGTTACCCCTGTTCACCACTTTACACCACAATTTCCCACCAAAGGAGTTTACGGAGCGAAGGAAAACATTGTCAAGGCGCAGCAGTGGTTGGAGAGAATTATTTCTGAGCCAGTTAAAACTGGAGGGAGTTAAAAAGAACGCGGTCTGGTCAGGAATTTAAAAATAAACTAATGAATAGTGGCAGGAAATTCTGCGGTAAAATTAGATTGTTCAAAAATATGCCAGTTCTACGCCGTAAATTCCTCACCCTCAACTTTGCGACATGGACGGCATTTTAGGGTATATCCTAAGAGATTCCTACCTCAGTCGCGCTGCGCCTGAGCTTCTGTCGACTGGTTTGTCCTAAATTTTTAATAATCAGGAAGATTTAGATAAATGATAAGCGGCGGACTGATTCGCCTTTACTTTTATTTACGTGAATCCTGGTCACAGAAAACTCACGACAATTTAGCAGTTGTTAACGCAGGCTGATTTTTGCCAGGCAATCAAAAAGAAAAAAGGCAGTCAGGCTGCCTTTTTATGTGGAAATGTTAACTCGCTTTACGGCTTAACCTGCCCCGCCGATAAAGATTACGCCGGATTCGCGTTAATCCTGGCTTCGGTTTTCGCGGTTCATCCAGACTCGCCAGCACCAGCTCAAGCACCCGTTCGGCCACATCCCGATGACGCTGGCCGACCGCCAGCACCGGACAATCGAGGAAATCCAGCAGCTCATGATCGCCGAAGGTGGCAATCGCCAGATTGCTTGGCAGACGTCCCTCACGTTTCAGCGTCACGTCCATCACGCCCTGCAACAGGCCGAAGGAAGTGGTAAACAGCGCATCGGGCATATCGTGCGTCTCCAGCCACTTCTCGAACAGCGCGGCTGCCGCGGTCCGTTCAAAGCTGTTGGCGTAGATAAAGTCGATGGTGCGTTCGTCCCCTTTCCAGGCATCCCGGAAACCCATCTCGCGCAGGAAGCTGACGGATAACTCAGGTAAGGCCCCCATAAACAGAATCGATTCGACCGGTTGCTTGCGCAATTCCGCAGCCAGCATTTCGGCGTCGTCCTGATCGGCACCGACCACGCTGGTGAAGTGCTCGCGATCCAGCGCACGGTCAAGGGCGATGATCGGTAAGGGATCGTTGATCCAGCGCTGATAGAAAGGATGTTCCGGTGGTAACGACGTTGAGACGATGATCGCATCAACCTGACGCTGCAACAGATGCTCCACGCAGCGCATTTCGTTATCGGGCTGATCTTCAGAACAGGCAATCAGCAGTTGGTAGCCGCGCTGACGCGCCTGTCGTTCAAGGTAATTCGCAATACGCGTGTAGCTGGTATTCTCCAAATCAGGAATAACCAGCCCTATCGACCGCGTACGCCCCGCACGGAGCCCGGCAGCCACCGCGTTGGGATGGTAATTATGCTCGCGCACGACTGCCATGACCTTTTCGACGGTTTTGTCGCTGACACGATACTGCTTAGCTTTGCCGTTAATAACATAGCTGGCAGTCGTGCGCGAAACACCGGCCAGGCGCGCAATTTCATCCAGTTTCACAATAACCCCACGCTAGCACCGTGACGGCGCAGAAAATAGCCACGTCCCGGCTATGGATAAGAGATTTGTTACATCTAACAGCAGAACAGTTTAGCGAGCAACCGCTTTTACTTCTGTGCGTTAGCTTTCAGACAAAAAATAAAAAACCCAGCATTACGCTGGGTTAGCAGAAGAGAGCGATAATCACCGGGCGTGATTAACGCATAATGCGGTCACCACGAGAAACGCCGACGATACCGGAGCGGGCGACTTCAACAATTTCCGCCACTTCGCGCACGGTGTTGAGGAACGCATCCAGCTTATCGCTGGTGCCGGTAAGCTGAACCGTATAAAGCGAAGGCGTCACATCCACAATCTGGCCACGGAAGATCTCAGCGCTGCGTTTCACTTCTTCGCGGCCGTAACCGGTAGCCTGAACTTTCACCAACATCACTTCACGTTCGACGTAAGCGCCCTGACCTAATTCCGTCACGCGCAGCACGTCCACCAACTTGTGCAGCTGCTTTTCGATCTGTTCCAGCACCTTGGCATCACCCACGGTTTGAATGGTCATGCGCGAAAGCGTTGGGTCATCGGTCGGTGCCACGGTCAGGCTTTCAATGTTGTAGCCACGCTGGGAGAACAGGCCAACCACGCGGGACAATGCGCCGGATTCGTTTTCCAGCAGTACTGATAAAACACGACGCATAATTAAGTCCTCTCCGTTTTGCTAAGCCACATTTCGTCCATTCCCCCGCCGCGGATATGCATCGGGTAGACGTGCTCAGTGCCATCGACGTTAACATCGACAAACACCAGACGCCCTTTACCTAACTCTTCCAGTGCCTGAGTCAGCTTGGCTTCCAGATCCTCCGGCCGGCTGATATTGATGCCGACGTGGCCATAAGCTTCTGCCAGTTTCACAAAGTCAGGCAAAGATTCCATATAAGACTGTGAGTGACGGCCAGAGTAGATCATGTCCTGCCACTGTTTCACCATGCCCAGCACGCGATTGTTCAGGCTCAGCACCAGCACCGGCAGATCGTACTGCAGCGCGGTGGACAGTTCCTGAATGTTCATCTGGATGCTGCCGTCGCCGGTCACGCACACCACCGTGGCTTCGGGTACCGCCAGCTTGACGCCCAGCGCAGCGGGCAGGCCGAAGCCCATCGTGCCGAGGCCACCGGAGTTGATCCAACGACGCGGTTTGTCGAACTGATAATAGAGCGCGGCAAACATCTGGTGCTGACCCACGTCGGAGGTGACATAGGCTTCACCATGGGTCAGACGGCAGATGGTTTCGATAACCGCCTGAGGTTTGATCTGCTCACTCTTACGATCGAACTCCAGACACTGGCGGGAACGCCATTGATCGATGCTCTGCCACCAGTCGCGAAGACTGTCGAAATCCTGCTGCTTGTCACCCTGTTCCAGTAGCTCAAGCATCTGCGTCAGCACCTGCTTAGCATCGCCGACGATCGGCACATCTGCCGGCACAGTCTTGGAAATAGACGTCGGATCGATGTCGATATGCAGCACGGTAGCATTCGGGCAGTATTTCGCCAGATTGTTGGTGGTGCGGTCATCAAAGCGCACACCGACGGCGAAGATTACGTCAGCATTATGCATGGTCATATTGGCTTCGTAGGTGCCGTGCATACCCAACATGCCGACGCTCTGGCGATGGGTGCCGGGGAAGGCGCCCAGGCCCATCAGCGAACAGGTGACCGGCAGGTTAAGTTTTTCGGCGAGTTGACGAAGCTCATCATCACATGCGGAAGTGATTACGCCGCCGCCGGCATAGATCACCGGCTGTTTCGCCGCCAGCAAGGTCTGCAAGGCGCGCTTAATCTGGCCTTTGTGTCCCTGAGTGGTCGGGTTGTATGAGCGCATGCTGACTTCATCTGGCCAGACATACGGTAATTTGTTCGCCGGGTTCATCATGTCTTTCGGCAGATCGATCACCACCGGACCAGGACGTCCGCTGGCAGCCAGCCAGAATGCCTTTTTCATGATGGTCGGAATATCTTCAGCCGACTTGACCATAAAGCTGTGCTTCACCACCGGGCGGGAAATCCCGACCATGTCGCACTCCTGGAAAGCATCGTAACCAATCAGTGAGGAAGGCACCTGGCCGGAGAGCACGACTAATGGGATTGAATCCATATAAGCAGTGGCGATGCCGGTGATGGCATTGGTCGCACCTGGGCCGGAGGTGACCAGCACCACGCCCACTTCACCGGTGGAACGGGCGTAGCCGTCCGCCATGTGCACCGCGCCCTGCTCGTGACGAACCAGTATATGATCGATGCCGCCGACGGTTTGTAGCGCATCATAGATATCAAGTACTGCCCCGCCGGGGTAGCCGAATACATGTTTAACGCCCTGATCGATCAACGATCGGACGACCATCTCGGCTCCTGACAACATCTCCATTTTTGCCTCCAGGCTCTTAAGGTGCTGAATTATCGTATAGGCAGATAAGGTCAAAACCTGTGTTTATGCAAAGACGCTGGAAATCATTTCCAGAATCCAGGTACAGGGTGAATCCCTGGCTATTTTTATGCGTTGATGGACGTACCATAACCGTAGAAAAGTTGGCAGGCAAACCTGCAAGCACGGCTTTTAACGAATACCAGGTCCGCAAGGCACTACCGCTAATGGGGACTTGTCGACAAATACACTGACCAAAGGCTGAAAGAAAAGCGGTTTGTTCTGGTGAGCAATTCTTTTGCAGTGTGATCGTTTTGTTATCAAAACGCTCACAGCCTTAATTCAAGCTCACCTGTTCAAACATCGCGCCTAATTTAGTTTTATCTGCTGCCAGCATTTAATTATCAAACATATTTAGCTGAAGAGAAGTGGCATAAGCCTCAAAGCAAGCCATAAGATTTTCCTATGCAAGCCATTGATTAACCGCTTTTTTAAAGGCCAGCCTGGCGCGAATAATCCGGCCGCATTTCCCGCTGAAAAATATCCCTGTTTGCCCGCCTTCCTTTTTGTTCTGCTCACGGGCTTCCCCCCAGAATATCTTTCCTGAGCCACGTTGGCTGCCGCCGTTATAACCTTACGGCGAAGGTTGACATCGCCCCCGCAAATCAAGTATCAATAAGGGAACAGCAAATTTATGAGGTCTGAAGACATGATTCGTACCGTTCGCCTACTCGGTCTACTACTAAACGCATCCCAATTGCGCGGTAGACTTGTGGGCGAAGAAATGAATCAGTGATTCAGGCTTACAAACCTAAAGAACCCGCGCCGATGCGCGGGTTTTTTTATGCTCGTAGCACTGGTAAAGCAAACACGACAAGGAATATCCCGATGAGCCAACAAGTTATTATTTTCGATACCACTCTGCGTGATGGCGAACAGGCCTTACAGGCCAGCCTGAGTGTGAAAGAAAAGCTGCAGATCGCCCTGGCGCTGGAGCGCATGGGTGTGGACGTGATGGAAGTGGGTTTCCCAATTTCTTCCCCCGGTGATTTTGAATCCGTCCAGACCATTGCGCGTCAGATCAAAAACAGTCGTGTTTGCGCCCTCGCCCGCTGCGTAGAAAAAGATATCGATGCCGCCTATGAAGCCCTGCGCGTGGCCGAGGCTTACCGTATCCATACCTTCCTGGCCACCTCGCCAATGCATATCGCCACCAAGCTGCGCAGCACGCTGCCCGAAGTGATTGAGCGCGCGGTAACCATGGTGAAACGCGCCCGTAACTACACCAACGACGTGGAATTCTCCTGCGAAGATGGCGGACGTACGCCGATTGACGATCTGTGCCGCGTGGTGGAAGCGGCGATCAACGCCGGTGCCACCACCATCAACATCCCGGACACCGTGGGCTACACGCTGCCGGAAGAGTACAGCAACATCTTCGCGCAGCTGCGTAATCGCGTGCCGAACATTGATAAAGCCATTCTGTCCGTGCATACCCATGACGATTTGGGCATGGCCACCGGCAACGCCATTGCCGCCATTCAGGCCGGTGCGCGTCAGGTTGAAGGCACCATCAACGGTCTGGGCGAACGTGCCGGTAACTGTGCGCTGGAAGAAGTGATCATGGCGATCAAAACCCGCAGCCAGTTGATGAATGTGAATACCAACATCCATCACCATGAGATCTACCGTACCAGCCAGCTGGTCAGCCAGATTTGTAATATGCCAATCCCGGCAAACAAAGCGGTAGTCGGCACCGGTGCCTTCGCTCACTCTTCCGGTATCCACCAGGATGGCGTGCTGAAGAACCGCGAAAACTACGAAATCATGACCCCGGAATCTATCGGCCTGAATAAAATCCAGCTGAATCTGACCTCCCGTTCTGGCCGTGCCGCCGTGAAGCACCGCATGGATGAGATGGGCTATAAAGAAAACGACTACAACCTGGATAACCTGTACGACGCGTTCCTGAAGCTGGCTGACAAGAAAGGCCAGGTCTTCGACTACGATTTGGAAGCGTTGGCCTTCATTAATAAGCAGAACGAAGAGCCGGAACATTTCCGTCTGGATTACTTCAGCGTGCAGTCAGGCTCAAGCGTGATGGCGACCGCGTCGGTCAAACTGGCCTGCGGTGAAGACGTGAAGTCCGAAGCAGCAACCGGTAACGGTCCTGTCGACGCGGTTTATCAGGCGGTTAATCGCATTACCGATTTCGATGCCGAGCTGGTTTCCTATCAGCTCACGGCAAAAGGCCATGGCAAAGATGCGCTGGGCCAGGTGGATATCGTGGTGAAGTACAACGATCGCAAATTCCACGGCGTCGGTCTGGCAACGGATATCGTCGAGTCTTCGGCGAAAGCGATGATCAATGCCCTGAACAACATCTGGCGCTCGCGTCAGGTTGAGCAAGAGTTGCAGCGCAAATCTCAAACAACCGATCATAAGGAAGTGGTGTAATCATGTCAGGCTCTTACCATATTGCAGTATTGCCCGGTGATGGCATCGGCCCGGAAGTGATGGCTCAGGCCAGTAAAGTGCTGACTGCCGTTCGTGAGCGCTTCAACCTGCGCATCACCACCAGCGAATATGACGTTGGCGGCATCGCCATCGATCGTCACGGCGAGCCTCTGCCGGCGGCGACGGTAGCCGGCTGTGAACAGGCTGATGCGATCCTGTTTGGTTCTGTTGGTGGTCCAAAATGGGAACACCTTCCACCGGCCGAACAGCCAGAGCGCGGGGCGCTGCTGCCCCTGCGTAAGCACTTTAAACTGTTCAGCAACCTGCGCCCAGCCAGCCTGCATAAAGAGCTGGAAGCCTTCTGTCCACTGCGCAGCGATATCGCCGCGAAAGGCTTTGATATTTTGGTGGTGCGTGAACTGACCGGCGGCATCTATTTTGGTCAGCCAAAAGGCCGCGAAGGCAGCGGCCAGCACGAGCGCGCGTTCGATACCGAGGTCTATCACCGTTTTGAGATTGAGCGCATTGCCCGCATCGCCTTCGAGTCAGCGCGCAAACGTCGCAATAAAGTGACCTCAATCGACAAAGCGAACGTCTTGCAGTCATCGATCCTGTGGCGCCAGATTGTGAATGAAGTGGCGAAGGATTATCCGGACGTTGAACTGAGCCATATGTATATCGATAACGCCACCATGCAGCTGATCAAAGAGCCGTCGCAATTCGACGTGATGCTTTGCTCCAACCTGTTCGGCGATATCCTGTCCGATGAGTGTGCGATGATCACCGGCTCGATGGGCATGTTGCCTTCCGCCAGCCTGAACGAGCAGGGTTTTGGCCTGTTTGAACCGGCAGGTGGATCGGCCCCGGATATCGCAGGCAAGAACATCGCCAACCCAATTGCCCAGATCCTGTCACTGTCGCTGCTGCTGCGCTTTAGCCTGAATGCCGCAGACGCCGCCGATGCGATTGACCAGGCCATCAGCCGCGCGCTGGCTGAAGGTCACCGTACTGGCGATTTAGCCGGTGGCGGCCAGTCCGTCGGCACCGAGGAAATGGGGTCGATTATCGCCCGTTACATTCGCGAAGCCTGATTATGAAAACATTATACGAGAAGCTGTTTGATGCGCATCTGGTGCACGAAGCACCAGGCGAGACGCCACTGCTGTATATCGACCGTCATCTGGTGCATGAAGTGACTTCCGCGCAGGCCTTTGATGGTCTGCGGGCACACAATCGCCCGGTGCGCCAGCCGTCAAAGACCTTCGCCACCATGGATCATAACGTCTCTACCCAGACGCGTGATATCAATGCGAGCGGTGAGATGGCGCGGATCCAGATGTCGATGCTGATCAAAAACTGTGAAGCCTTTGGCGTGCGTTTGTATGACCTCAAGCACCCGTTCCAGGGCATCGTGCATGTGATCGGTCCTGAGCAGGGCCTGTCCCTGCCGGGTATGACCATCGTCTGTGGCGACTCGCATACTTCCACTCACGGTGCCTTTGGCGCGCTGGCATTTGGTATCGGCACCTCAGAAGTTGAGCATGTGCTGGCCACCCAGACGCTGAAGCAGTCCCGCGCCAAAACCATGAAGATTGAAGTGGTGGGACACACCGCACCGGGCATCACTGCCAAGGACATTGCGCTGGCGATCATTGGCAAAACCGGCAGCGGCGGCGGCAATGGCCATGTGGTTGAATTCTGTGGTCCGGCGGTAGAAGCCCTGAGCATGGAAGGCCGCATGACGCTGTGCAATATGGCGATTGAACTGGGCGCGAAAGCGGGCCTGGTTGCGCCGGATGACACCACCTTTGATTACGCCCGTGGCCGCCAGTTTGCGCCGAAAGGGGCGGAATGGGATGAAGCGGTCGCCTGGTGGCGGACGCTGAAATCCGACAGCGGTGCGCACTTCGACAAAGTGGTGACCTTAAATGCGGCGGACATCGCGCCACAGGTTACCTGGGGCACCAATCCCGGCCAGGTGATCGCCGTTAACGAGCTGATCCCCGATCCGGCCTCGTTCAGCGATCCGGTTGAGCGTGCCTCAGCCGAGAAGGCGCTGGCCTATATGGATTTGCAGCCTGGCATCCGGCTGACCGAGGTGAAGATCGACAAAGTCTTTATCGGCTCCTGCACCAACTCACGTATTGAGGATTTGCGGGCGGCGGCATCGGTGGTGAAAGGCCACAAGATTGCGCCAGGCGTTCAGGCCTATGTCGTGCCGGGATCCGGTCCGGTCAAAGCACAGGCGGAAGAGGAAGGTCTGGATAAAATCTTCCTTGATGCCGGTTTTGAATGGCGCTTACCAGGCTGCTCAATGTGTCTGGCAATGAATAACGACCGTCTGAATCCCGGTGAGCGTTGCGCATCCACCAGCAACCGCAACTTCGAAGGTCGTCAGGGCCGCGGTGGCCGCACGCATCTGCTGAGCCCGGCAATGGCTGCGGCTGCGGCGGTAGCAGGCCATTTTGCTGATATCCGCGAACTGATTTAAAGAGGCTGTATGGCGAAGAAATTTACCCAACATACCGGCATCGTGGTGCCGATGGATGCGGCAAACGTCGATACCGATGCGATTATCCCGAAGCAATTTTTGCAGATGGTGACGCGCACCGGTTTTGGCCGCAACCTGTTTTACGACTGGCGTTACAGCGATGCCGAAGGCCAGATCCCCAACCCGGATTTCGTGCTGAACAAGCCCGCGTTTCGCGGTGCCAGCATTATGCTGACGCGGGAAAACTTTGGCTGCGGCTCCTCCCGTGAGCATGCGCCCTGGGCGCTGACTGACTACGGTATTCAGGCGATTGTCGGCAGCGATTTTGCCGATATCTTTGCCAATAACTCGTTTAACAATCAGCTGCTGCTGGTGTCGTTGAGCGAGGAAGAGGTGGACACGCTGTTCCAGCTGGTTGCCGCACAGCCGGGCGTGGAAATCACCGTCGATCTGGAAAAGCAGGAGGTCATCGCCGATGGCAGGCACTACGCGTTCAGCATCGACAGCTTCCGCCGACACTGCCTGATCAACGGGCTGGATAACATTGGCCTGACGCTACAACATGACGCCGACATTACGGCGTATGAGAAAACCCAGCCGGCCTTTCTGCGTTAGTTGCCCTCACGGGCGGAAGCACTTCCGCCCGAACTTCCCTCAGACATCCTTCACTTTGGCCGACATCACCAGCGCCCCAATCGACAGCACCAATGCCGCCCAGTACACCGAATAATGGCCAAAGGTTTCCGCCAGCGCGCCCTGAATCACGCCCGCCAGAATCACCCCCGTCGAAATACTGTTGGTAAATAATGTGGTCGCCGCACCGGGCCTTCCCGGCATCAGATCCTGGAAATAGAGCATGCCAATCCCGGCGACAATACCAATAAAGATGGCATTAAAGATCTGCAACGCCATCAACGCCGCTTTGTCGTGGAACACCACCAGCCCCAGATAGAATATCGCCCCGGACGCCACCGCAAACAGCATCATTTTGCGTTTGCCGAAGCGCTTCACATAATGGCCGGCCAGCAGCATCGCCGGGATTTCCAGCCCGGCCGCCACGCCCATCAGCAATCCAGCCAGCTTATCCGGCAACCCCAACACGCTGCTGATATACAGCGGCATATCGATGATATACATGGTGTTGCAGGTCCACATCAGCAATGAAGCCATAAACAGCAGCCGCACATCTTTATTCTTCCACGCGCTGATTTGGGTGATCACCACTTCAGGCGGTTGTTCCACGCGCGGCACCGACGGCAGCGCAAACCAGATCAGCGCCACACAGACCACAAACAGTCCGGCGGCAATCAAAAACATGGTGGTGAAGCCGTAATTCAGCGCCAGCGCAAAGGACAACGGCGGCCCGACTACCCAGGCCAGTGACAGTTGGGCACGCATCACCGAACTGAACATCACCACCTCTCGGGCCGAGCTGTCAGCATATTCGCGGGCAAGGGCAAAGATTTGCGGCATTGACACGCTGGCCAGCGCGGAGAGCAGCACGCCAAAGGTAATCAGCGTCAGATAGTCACGGTTGAAGGCAAAGATCAGCGCGTTGCCAATCGCCATCACGCAGCAAAACAGGATCAGCATGCGGCGATCGCCCCGGTTGTCCGAGCGCTTTGCCAGCAGAATGCTCACCGCAATGCCGGCTATCGCATTGATGGTGTAAAACAGCCCGACCCAGAACGGGCGAACGGCCACTTCACGGGTCAGAAACAGGCTAAGCGTCGGAGCCTGAAGCGCACCCGCCACGCCCACCATAAACGACACGGCCATAAAGGCGACGTAAACAGGATTAATACGGCGACGGCGCGTGAGGAGCGATTTCATAGCTGATCCTTCAAAAAAAGTCGCCACAAATGTGAGTCGACAAACAGCAAGCATAGAAGAAAACATGGAGCAGCGAAAAAAGCCAGCAAGGTATTAACCCGGCTGGCTGGTGAAAGGCACCATACTCAGAATCATCAATGTCAGAGCGCATTCGAAGAATGTCTCCCGCTCTTTCATCTGCGGGCATTATCGTCCTAATATAAGGAAGAAAAAACAGACTGCTTTCTGATAAGGGTTCCTCTTTTATGTCTTCTGCCCGCTTACAACAACAGTTTATCCGCCTGTGGCAGTGCTGCGAAGGCCAGCCGCAGGAGACCACGCTCAACGATCTGGCGGTACAACTGAGCTGCTCCCGCCGGCATATGCGCAATCTGCTGAATGCGATGCAGGAACAGGGCTGGCTGGACTGGCAGGCTGAAGCCGGGCGGGGAAAACGTTCGAAGCTCAGCTTCCATTACACCGGACTGGCATTGCAACAGCAGCGGGCGGAAGAGTTGCTGGAGAACGATCGCATCGACCAGCTGGTGCAGCTGGTGGGCGATAAAAACGCGGTCAGACAGATGCTGATCTCGCATCTTGGCCGCAGTTTCCGCCAGGGGAAACATATCCTGCGGGTGATGTACTATCGCTCGTTACTGAATCTGTTACCCGGTACGCCGCTGCGTCGTTCTGAAACCCACCTTGCCCGTCAGATTTTTAGCAGCCTGACGCGGATAAATGAGGAAAATGGGGAAATCGAAGCCGATATTGCCCACCACTGGCAGCAGCTTTCTCCGCTGCACTGGCGGTTTTATCTGCGCCCGGCGATCCACTTTCATCATGGCCGGGAGCTGGAGATGGCCGACATTATCAGCACCCTTGAGCGACTGAAGCCCCAACGCCTTTATGCCCATTTCGATCGCATCGAGTCCTCGGCGCCCTGGACGCTGGATATTCATCTGCATCAGCCCGACAACTGGCTACCCTGGCTGCTGGGCAGCGTCAGCACCATGATCCTGCCAAAAGAGTGGCCATTCCTCGCGGACTTCGCCCGTCAGCCGATTGGCACCGGCCCGTATGCGGTGGTGCGCAATCAGACCAGCCAACTGAGGATCCAGGCGTTTGATGACTATTTTGGTTACCGCGCGCTGATTGATGAAGTGAATATCTGGGTGCTGCCGGAAATCAGTGATGAGCTGGTTTATGCCGGGGTTAAGCTGGAAGGCAAAGGGCTGGAAGAAAAATCGGAAGAGAGTCGTCTGGAAGAAGGCTGCTACTTCCTGCTGTTTGACCAGCGATCCGAACAGGGTCGCGATGAACAAATCCGTCGCTGGGTCAGCACGCTGTTCAACCCGATCGCCCTGCTGAATCATGCCGGTATTGGCTATCAACGCTACTGGTTCCCGGCTTATGGCCTGCTGCCGCGCTGGCATCATCGCCGCGATATGGCTGCCAGCCAGAAGCCCGACGGGCTGACCTCCCTGACGCTGACCTGGTATAACGATCACGTCGAGCATCAGGGCATCGCCAATGCGTTACGGCCGATCCTCGCCGAACAGGGCGTGGAGTTGATCACCCAACAGGTCGATTATGACGTCTGGCACCGTGGCGAAGCCGAAAGCGATATCTGGCTCGGCAGCGCCAACTTCACCCTGCCGCTGGAATTTTCCGTGTTTGCGCTGCTGTACGAAATCCCGCTGGTGCATCATTGCGTGACGCTGGACTGGGAAAAGGATGCGCAACGCTGGCGCGAACAGAAGCTGCCGCTGGCCGACTGGGGCAAGCAGTTGATCAACACCTGGACGCTGCATCCGCTGTTCCATCACTGGCTGCTGCTGGAAGGTCAACGCAGTATGCGCGGAGTCAGAATGAATATGCTGGGCTGGTTTGATTTTAAATCCGCCTGGTTCGCCCCTGACGACGCATGATGCTTTCGTTACCCAGCGGAAATCACTAGAATAGGCCGTTCTCAACGGGGTGCGTTCGCGGTGTTTCACTGCCAGCGCTGAGACAAACCCGTCGAACCTGATCCGGATAATGCCGGCGTAGGGATTTGAGACTCTCCAGATTGCTCAGATCCTTTGCGACCCCTAACTTTCAAGGAACGCAAAGTGTTAAAAAAAGTTCTGCCTTTACTGATCCTCGGCACCTTCCCGGCCTTCGCGGCTAAACCCGTCCTGACTGTTTATACCTACGACTCTTTTTCCGCTGACTGGGGACCGGGTCCTGCCATCAAAAAGGCGTTTGAAGCGGACTGCGGCTGCGAGCTGAAATACGTGGCGCTGGAAGACGGCGTCTCGCTGCTTAACCGTCTGCGGATGGAAGGTAAAAACAGCAAGGCCGATGTGGTGCTGGGCCTCGATAACAATCTGCTGGATGCGGCGGAGAAAACCGGCCTGTTCGCACCAGGCCAGGTGGATACCAGCAAGGTCACCGTTCCGGGTGGCTGGAACGATAAGACCTTTGTGCCGTATGACTACGGCTGGTTCGCCTTTGTATACGACAAAACCAAACTGCAAAATCCGCCCACCAGCCTGAAAGAGTTGGTCAACAGCGACAAACCGTTGAAGATTATTTATGAAGATCCCCGCACCAGCACCCCGGGCCTCGGCCTGCTGCTGTGGATGCAGAAAGTGTTCGGTGATAAGGCACCGGAAGCCTGGCAGAAGCTGGCGAAGAAAACCGTCACCGTCACCAAAGGCTGGAGCGAAGCTTACGGGCTGTTCCTCAAGGGTGAAGGCGATATGGTGCTGAGCTACACCACCTCTCCGGCTTACCACCTGATTGAAGAGAAGAAATCGCAGTACGCCGCCGCCAATTTCAGCGAAGGTCACTACCTGCAGGTAGAAGTGGCCGGCCAGCTGAAAAGCAGCAAACAGCCGGAGCTCGCGCAGAAATTCATGAAATTTATGCTGGATAAACCGTTCCAGGACAGCATCCCAACCGGCAACTGGATGTATCCGGTGGTGAAAAGCACCCTGCCTGCCGGTTTCGATACCCTGACCGTCCCGTCCAACTCGCTGCAATACACGCCACAGGAAGTCGCCAGCCAACGTAGCCAATGGATCAGTGCATGGCAACGCGCCGTCAGCCGCTGATTGCTGGCCCGTTAGTGCCCGGTGCGCTGGCGGCGACGCTGCTGGTCGCCGTGGCCCTGACCGCATTCAGCGCGCTATGGCTGAGTGCGCCGGCGGTCCACTGGCGGGATCTCTGGCAGGATGACTATCTCTGGCACGTCCTGCGCTTCTCCTTCTGGCAGGCCTTTCTTTCCGCGGTACTGGCGGTAGTGCCGGCGATCCCGCTGGCCCGCGCACTTTACCGACGCCGCTTCCCCGGCCGGGACACGCTGTTAAGACTCTGCGCGATGACGCTGGTATTGCCGGTGTTAGTGGCGTTGTTTGGCATCCTCAGCGTCTATGGCCGCACGGGCTGGCTGGCCGATCTCTGCACGTTGCTGGGCATTCCCTATACCTTCACGCCGTATGGCTTGCAGGGCATTTTGCTGGCGCATGTGTTCTTTAATTTGCCGTTAGCCGCGCGTCTGCTGCTGCAGGCGCTGGAACAGATCCCCGGAGAGCAGCGCCAGCTGGCCGCGCAGCTGGGATTACGCGGCTGGCACCATTTCATGGTGGTCGAATGGCCCTGGCTGCGGCGGCAAATTCTGCCTGCCGGCGCGCTGATTTTTATGCTCTGTTTTGCCAGCTTCGCAACCGTACTGTCGCTGGGCGGCGGACCAAAAGCCACCACCATCGAGCTGGCGATCTTCCAGGCGCTGAACTTTGATTACGATCCCGGCCGTGCCGCCCTGCTGGCGATGATTCAGATGGTCTGCTGTCTGGGATTGGTGATGTTAAGTCAGTGGCTCAGCAAAGCGATTCCGTCGGGCACGGCAAGCATCAACGGCTGGCGAAATCCCGAAGACAGCGGGCGCGCCAAAGTGTGGGATGCGCTGTTAATCTTCGCCGCGCTGCTTTTATTACTGCCGCCGCTGCTGGCGGTCATCGTGGATGGCCTGAATCAGGGGCTGCCCGCGGTACTACGCCAACCGGCGCTGTGGCAGGCCACCTTCACCTCAATACGCATTGCGCTTGGCGCAGGGTTACTGTGTGTGATCCTGACGGTGATGCTGCTGTGGAGCAGCCGGGAATTGCGCCTGCGTCAGCGCGTCTGGCTCGGCCAGTCAATGGAACTGAGCGGCATGTTGATTCTGGCCATGCCCGGCATCGTGCTGGCGACCGGCTTCTTTCTGCTGCTGAATGCCACCGTGGGCCTGCCGGACGCCGCCGATGGCATCGTAATTTTCACCAATGCGCTGATGGCCATTCCTTACGCCATGAAGGTGCTGGAGAACCCTCTGCGGGACATTGCAGAACGCTATAACCGGCTCTGTTTGTCGCTGGATATTCACGGCTGGAATCGCGTCAAACTGATCGAACTGCGCGCGTTAAAGCGCCCTCTTGCGCAGGCGCTGGCATTTGCCTGCGTGCTGTCGATTGGCGATTTTGGCGTGGTGGCGCTGTTTGGTAATGAAAATTTCCGCACGCTGCCGTTTTATCTCTATCAACAGATTGGCTCCTACCGTAGCGAAGATGGCGCGGTCACTGCGCTGCTGCTTTTGCTGCTCTGCTTCCTTCTGTTCACCCTGATTGAAAAACTGCCGGGACGCCATGCTGACGTTAACTAATCTGACCTACCTCTATAACCATCTGCCGATGCGCTTTTCACTGAGCATGCAGGCGGGAGAAAGGCTGGCGATCCTCGGCCCGAGCGGCGCGGGGAAAAGCACCCTGCTGAGCCTGGTGGCGGGGTTTCTTGCGGTAAATAGCGGCAGCTTGCTGCTGAATGGCGAAGATCACAGCCACACGCCACCGGCGAAGCGACCGGTTTCCATGCTGTTCCAGGAGAATAACCTGTTCCCGCATCTGACGGTGGCGCAGAACATCGGCCTTGGCCTGCATCCCGGGCTGAAGCTGGATCCTCAGCAGAAGCAGGCGTTGCAGGACATCGCGCGACGAGTCGGTCTGGACACCTTGCTGGACCGTTTGCCTTCGCAACTTTCCGGTGGCCAACGGCAGCGGGCGGCGCTGGCACGATGTCTGGTGCGTCAGCAACCGTTGCTGCTGCTGGATGAGCCGTTCTCTGCCTTGGATCCGGCCCTGCGCAAAGAGATGCTGCAGCTGGTGGTAGAGGTCTGTCAGGAGAGGAAGATGACGCTACTGATGGTGTCGCACAGTATTGAGGATGCCGCGCGGATAGCGCCACGCAGCATACTAATTGTCGATGGACGGGTTTACTGGGACGGCAGCACCGACGTGCTGCTCAATGGTGACGTGGCTGAAGCCGCCGTGCTGGGCATTAATGTCCGATAAAGACTTCTGACAACAGATGGCGGAATATCGGCATCATCGGATGGAATTGCAGGGCGACAAAGCTGGCCACGGCAATAACAATCACCAGCGGCGCCAGCCAGCGCAGACGGCTCGGCGGCAGATACGCGCTGGCCCAGTCGGCCTGCTTTTTCGAACGTAACCAGCGCCATCCCAACCAGCATCCCAGCCAGACCAGCAATGCCACCGCCAGCAACAGCCATTTAAACATGCTGCTGCTCGCCCCTTTCGGCACATCAATCGCCACACCCGCCAGAATGCCCGGCAACAGATACAGCGGTGGCCAGAGCACGCAGCCAATGATATTCGGCGGGATAAACTTCTTCACCGGCAGTTCCAGCATTCCCGCCACCAGCGGGATCAGCGGACGGGTCGGCCCGACAAAACGCCCAACAATGATGGTAAACATGCTGTGCTGATGCAGCGCATGTTCGGTTTTATCCATCAGCCCCTGATGCTTTTTAATAAATGACCATCGGTGCAGCGGCCCTTTGAATTGCCAGCCAATCAGATAGGAAATCCAGTCGCCGACCAGACAGCCAATGGTCCCCGCCAGCCAGGCGGGATACAGGCCAATTTGCCCGCTGCCGATCAGCGCGCCGAAGGAAGCCATTAAAACAGTGCCAGGCAACAGCAGCCCGACCAGCGCCAGGGATTCAAAAAAAGTGATAAGCCCCACCGCCAGCAAAGACCAGGCCAGTGATTGCGTAATAAGATGTTGCAGCCAGGCTTCCATACTTTCCACATTCTGTTTTGATTGAGGTCGGATTGTCCTGAGACACCCGTACTGCGTCAAGGTCTGTTTTGTATGAACTCATTGATCGCGGTCAGATTAAGATAACCTCCAGCACGGGCCGGACGGCATCCGCACTGACCCGACCGGGCGAGATTCCCCCGGCATCGCGCTATACTGTATAAATAAACATGCTATTATTGTGCAAAGAAGCAACATTAAGGATTTCCGGTGAACGATGCACGCGCAGGCTTTCTGCTCACCCGCCACTGGCGGGATACGCCTTCAGGCACGGAAGTGGTGCTGTGGCTGGCCACCGACAGTGGCCCGCAGAGAGTGGTGCTGCCGCCACAGGAATCCGTTGCCTTTATTCCGCAAGAGTATCAGGCGCAGGCTGAGGCGTTACTTAAGCAGGAACGCCATTTCCGTATCGTTCCCCTCGGGTTAAAAGATTTCCGCCATCGGCCGGTGTTCGGCCTCTATTGCCATCAGTACCGCCAACTGCAAAAGCTGGAGAAGCTGCTGCGTGAGAATGGCGTGATGGTGTATGAAGCGGATGTGCGGCCGCCCGAGCGCTACCTGATGGAGCGCTTTATCACCTCGCCCGTCTGGTTTAGCGGCCAGCCGGCGGGAAACAGCCTGATCAACACCCGCCTGAAACCCAATCCCGACTACCGGCCGCCGCTGAAGTGGGTCTCGCTGGATATCGAAACCACCCGCCACGGCGAACTCTACTGCATCGGGCTTGAAGGCTGCGGACAACGCGATGTCTATATGTTGGGCCCGGAGAACGGCGATGCCAGCAAACTGGACTTCAATCTGGAATACGTCTCCAGCCGGCCACAGCTGCTGGAAAAACTGAACGCCTGGTTTGTGCAGCACGACCCGGACGTGTTGATTGGCTGGAACGTGGTGCAGTTTGACCTGCGCGTGCTGCAAAAACACGCCGACCGTTATGGTATTCCGTTAAAACTCGGGCGCAATAACGAGGCGCTGGAGTGGCGTGAGCACGGCTTCAAGCCCGGCGTGTTCTTTGCTCAGGCCACCGGCCGGCTAATCGTCGATGGGATTGATGCGTTGAAATCGGCGTTCTGGAACTTCGCCTCTTTCAGTCTGGAAGCCGTCTCACGGGAACTGTTGGGAGAAGGCAAAGCGATTAACAATCCCTGGGACAGAATGCAGGAAATCGATCAGCGCTTTGCGGAAGACAAACCCGCCCTCGCCCATTACAACCTGAAGGACTGCGAGTTAGTCACCCGAATTTTCCATCACACCCAGCTGATGCCGTTTCTGCTGGAGCGGTCGACGGTAAATGGCCTGGCGGTCGATCGCCACGGCGGTTCTGTGGCGGCGTTCGGCCACCTGTATTTACCGCGCATGCACCGTGCAGGCTTTGTCGCGCCGGGCCTGGGCGAAGTGGCTCCTGAGGCCAGCCCAGGCGGTTATGTGATGGACTCGACGCCGGGCCTGTATGATTCGGTGCTGGTGCTGGACTATAAAAGCCTGTATCCGGCCATTATCCGCACCTTCCTAATCGATCCGGTTGGGCTGGTCGAAGGCCTGGCGCATCCTGATGACACCGATTCCGTCAGCGGTTTTAAGGGCGCGCGCTTCTCCCGCACCACCCATTGCCTGCCTGAAATCGTCAACCAAATCTGGCAAGGGCGTGAAGCCGCCAAAAAAGAGGGCAATAAGCCGCTGTCGCAGGCGCTGAAAATCATTATGAATGCCTTTTATGGCGTGCTGGGCACCAGCGCCTGTCGCTTTTTTGATCCGCGTCTGGCGTCGTCAATTACCCTGCGCGGCCATGAGATCATGCGGCAGACCAAAGAGCTGGTCGAAGCCGAAGGTTATGACGTGATTTATGGTGATACCGACTCGACCTTTGTCTGGCTGAAAAAGCCCCATGACCAGCAGTCGGCCAATGCCATTGGCCGGCAACTGGTGGAGAAGGTCAATGCCTGGTGGAAACAGCATTTGCAGCAGGCGTTTGGGCTGGAAAGCGCGCTGGAACTGGAGTTTGAAACCCATTTCAGCCGTTTTCTGATGCCCACCATTCGCGGTGCCGAACAGGGCAGCAAGAAGCGTTATGCCGGGCTGATTTGCGAAGGCGACAGCGAACGCATGGTGTTCAAAGGGCTGGAAACCGTGCGCACCGACTGGACGCCGCTGGCCAAAAATTTCCAGCAGGAGCTCTATCGACGCATCTTTAAAAAACTGCCCTATCGCGATTATATCCTGGAGACGGTGCGCCAGTTGCTGGATGGCGAGCTGGACGATCAGCTGGTGTACGGTAAAAGGCTGCGTCGCCCGCTGGACGACTATCAGCGCAATGTGCCGCCGCATGTCCGCGCCGCCCGCATCGCCGACGAATTCAACGAGAAGCAAGGCCGTCCGCTGCTTTACCAGAAGGGCGGAAAAATTCGTTACGTGATGGCCACCTCCGGGCCCGAGCCTTTAGAAGCGCGCATCACGCCTCTCGACTACGATCATTATCTGACAAAGCAGCTCCAGCCGGTGGCTGAGGGCATTTTACCTTTCCTTCAGGATGACTTTGCTACACTGGTGACAGGCCAGTTAGGTCTTTTTTGACAGGTGACGAACGCGCTACCTTCCAGTACCATAGCGCCCTTCCAGATAATTTGAATTTTCTGCCGGGCACCGAGTGCCGGGCGGTCATGCTATTGCCTGCCATAACCTCTAAGAGAATCGAGCCGAATATCTATGCCTTTTACACTTGGTCAACGCTGGATCAGCGATACGGAAAGCGAATTGGGATTGGGCACTATTGTCGCGATCGACACGCGCATGGTGACTGTGCTGTTCCCCGCCACCGGCGAAAACCGTCTTTATGCCAGAAATGATTCTCCAATCACCCGTGTGATGTTCAATCCGGGCGACACCATTACCAGCCATGAAGGCTGGCAGCTGGAAGTGGCAGAAGTCACCACTGAAAACGGTCTGATGACCTACATCGGCACGCGTCTGGATACCGAAGAGACCGGCGTGGTGATGCGTGAAGTAATGCTCGACAGTAAGCTGGTCTTCAGCAAGCCTCAGGATCGCCTGTTTGCTGGCCAGCTGGATCGTATGGATCGCTTTGCCCTGCGCTTCCGCGCCCGTAAATACCAGAGCGAGCAGTATCACCTTGCGGTCAGTGGCCTGCGTGGCATGCGCACCAGCCTGATCCCGCACCAGCTGCACATTGCCCATGATGTTGGCCGCCGCCATGCGCCGCGCGTCCTGCTCGCAGATGAAGTCGGCCTCGGTAAAACCATCGAAGCCGGGATGATCATCCACCAGCAACTGCTGGCCGGCCGCGCAGAACGCGTGCTGATCGTGGTGCCTGAAACCCTGCAACATCAGTGGCTGGTTGAGATGCTGCGCCGCTTCAACCTGCGTTTCGCCCTGTTCGACGATGAGCGCTATGCGCAGGCGCAACTGGACAGCGATAACGCCTTCGAAACCGAACAGCTGGTGATCTGCTCACTCGACTTCGTGCGCCGCAACAAAACGCGCCTCGAAATGATGGCGGATGCCTCCTGGGACCTGCTGATTGTCGATGAAGCCCACCACCTGGCGTGGGAAGAAGGCCAGCCAAGCCGCGAATATCAGGTGATTGAGCAACTGGCCGAACAGATCCCTGGCGTGCTGTTGCTGACCGCGACGCCAGAGCAGCTGGGACTGGAAAGCCACTTTGCCCGTCTGCGCCTGCTCGATCCTAACCGCTTCCATGATTTTGCTGCCTTCGTTGAAGAGCAGCAGCACTTCCGTCCGATTGCCGATGCGGTAACCGGCCTGCTGGCCGATAAGTCGCTCAGCGCGGAAGAGATGAATATGCTTAACGATCTGGTCGGCGAGCAGGATATCGAGCCGCTGCTGCAAACCGCCAACAGCGACCGTGAAGGAAAACTGGAAGCGCGTCAGGAACTGATCAGCATGCTGATGGACCGCCACGGCACCAGCCGCGTGCTGTTCCGTAACACCCGTAATGGGGTGAAAGGCTTCCCGAAACGTGAACTGCACCAGATCCGTTTGCCGCTGCCAACGCAGTATCAAACCGCGATCAAGGTTTCCGGCATCATGAGCGCGCGTAAATCTGTCGATGAGCGCGCCCGCGACATGCTGTATCCCGAGCAGATTTATCAGGAATTTGAAGGCGACAGCGGCACCTGGTGGAACTTCGATCCGCGCGTTGAGTGGCTGATGGGCTTCCTGACCAGCCAGCGCGATAAGAAGGTGCTGGTGATCTGTGCCAAAGCGGCCACGGCGCTGCAGCTGGAGCAGGTTCTGCGCGAGCGGGAAGGTATCCGCGCGGCGGTGTTCCACGAAGGCCTGTCGATTATTGAACGTGACCGTGCGGCCGCCTGGTTTGCCTCTGAAGAAGATGGCGCTCAGGTGCTGCTGTGTTCTGAAATTGGTTCCGAAGGCCGTAACTTCCAGTTCGCCCATCAGATGGTGATGTTCGATCTGCCGTTTAACCCGGACCTGTTAGAGCAGCGTATCGGCCGTCTTGACCGTATCGGTCAGACGCATGACATTCAGATCCACGTGCCTTACCTGGAAAAAACCGCCCAGTCGGTGCTGGTTCAGTGGTATCACGAAGGTCTGGAAGCATTTGAGCATACCTGCCCGACCGGCCGCGCTATATATGATAAGGCCTACGCCCAGCTGGTTGCATTCCTCGCCTCGCCGGAACAGACCGAAGGCCTGGAAGAATTTATCGCCGACTGCCGTAAGCAGCACAGTGCGCTGAAAATGCAGCTGGAACAGGGACGCGATCGCCTGCTGGAGCTGAACTCTAACGGCGGTGAGAAAGCGCAGGCGCTGGCAGAGAAGATTGGCGAGCAGGATAACGATACCGAACTGGTTAACTTTGCGCTTAACCTGTTTGATATCGTCGGCATCAATCAGGAAGATCGCAGCGATAACCTGATCGTGCTGACGCCGGGCGATCATATGCTGGTGCCAGATTTCCCGGGTCTACCGGAAGACGGTTGCACCATCACCTTCGATCGCGGCCAGGCACTTTCCCGTGAAGACGCGCAGTATGTCACCTGGGAACACCCGATTATCCGCAACGGTCTGGATCTGATCCTCTCCGGCGATACCGGCAGCTGCGCGCTGTCCCTGCTGAAGAACAAGGCATTACCGGTCGGCACCCTGCTGGTAGAGCTGATCTACGTGGTAGAAGCGCAGGCGCCGAAACATCTGCAGCTGACCCGCTTCCTGCCACCGACGCCGGTGCGCATGCTGGTTGACCGCAAAGGCACTAACCTGGCCGGTAAAGTCGAGTTTGAAAGCTTCAACCGTCAGCTGAACGCGGTGAATCGCCACACCGGTAGCAAGCTGGTCAACGCCGTACAGCAGGATGTTCATGAGATCCTGAAGCTGGCCGAAGACGAAGCCGCGACCATGGCCCGCGAGGTGATTGACGTCGCCCGCCGCGAAGCCGATGAAAAGCTCAGCGCCGAACTGTCGCGCCTGGATGCCCTGAGTGCCGTGAATCCGAACATCCGTCAGGATGAGATTGACGCACTGGAAAGCAACCGTGAGCAGGTTCTGTCCGCGCTGAACGAGGCAGGCTGGCGTCTCGATGCGCTGCGTCTGATTGTCGTAACGCACCAGTAACTCAACATGGGGCGGTTCACGCCGCCCCTGACAGGCAACAAGATGGAACCCTATAACCCACCGCAAGAACCCTGGCTGCACATCCTTTATCAGGATGAGCACATCATGGTGATCAACAAACCGAGCGGATTGCTGTCGGTCCCCGGACGTCTGGAAGATCATAAAGACAGCGTGATGACCCGCGTCCAGCGTGATTTTCCTGCGGCGGAATCGGTGCACCGGTTGGATATGGCCACCAGCGGCGTGATCGTTGTGGCGTTAACCAAAGCGGCTGAACGCGAGCTGAAGCGTCAGTTTCGCGAGCGTGAACCGCAAAAGCAGTACGTTGCCCGCATCTGGGGGCATCCGGAGAAAGCTAAAGGGTTGGTCGATCTGCCGCTGATTTGCGACTGGCCAAACCGGCCAAAGCAGAAGGTGTGTTTTGAAACGGGGAAGTCAGCACAGACCGAGTATGAAGTGCTGGATTATGCCGATGACAACAGTGCCCGTATTCAGCTGAAGCCGATTACCGGACGTTCTCATCAGTTAAGGGTGCATATGCTGGCGCTTGGCCATCCGATTCTGGGTGATAATTTTTACGCCCACGCTGAGGCTAAAGCCATGGCACCGCGACTGCAGCTGCATGCCGAGATGCTGACCATTACCCATCCGCAGTACCACACGCCAATGACCTTCCGTCAGCCGGCGGATTTCTAACGAATAAGGGCGGAATCTCTTCCGCCCTTATTATCACCGTCAGGTCATCGCCATCTGGCAAATCCGCTACTTAAACCCTTTCTCGCGTTTGATCAGATCGTAAGCCGCCTGAATTTCCTGCGCTTTCTGCTTGGCCATTTCCATCATTTGCGGCGGTAAGCCTTTAGCAACCAGCTTGTCCGGGTGATGCTCGCTCATCAGCTTGCGATAGGCACGTTTGATGGTGGTGCCATCATCGCTGCTTTTCACGCCCAGCACGCTGCAGGCATCTTCCAGCGTGGGTCCGCGTCGCGCCTGACCAAAGCCGCCGCCCTGCGAACCCGCACCGCTGTGATAATTGCCGCCACCGCCGCCAAACTGCTGACCGCTTTCCATCATCCGCAGGAACTGATCGAACTGCGCTTTGGAAATACCCAGCTCTTCGGCGATCACAAACAGCACCTGGCGTTCGTTAGGATGCAGAGAGCCATCGGCAAACGCCGCCTGAATCTGAATTTCCAGAAACATCCGAATCAGGTCAAAGCGGCCAAAGCAGGCGCTACGCAGTTCACGCAATTTACTGCGTAACGGGTAGTCGCCCTCTTTCCCTTCACGGAAAGCACGCTGCGCCGATGTTCGTGCGTCGCCGTGCAGCTGCATACGGTCCATCAGCAGTGAAGCCATCTGAATATCCGCATCCGTCCCGCGTCCTTTGGATTTGGTCAGATGGCCCATAACCTGAAAGGTGGTGCGGAAAAACAGCGACTGCCGGGTTTGCTGGTTAGCAAAATAGCCCTGTCCTTTTACTGCCCGCGCTTTGTCGATCAGGTGGCCAATCAGCAGGCCAAATGCTAAACCCCAGAAGCCGGTGCCGCTCAACAAACCGAGCACAAGGCCAATTACTTTTCCCCAATAGCGCATATACTCCTCAATTCGCCATGCTGAAGGCTAAAAATTGCATTATCATACCTGTCATTTAACTCAGAGCCTAACGGCAACGCGGCCAGACGACCAGGATTAACACTAGCGCAACGCAGTTGAGTGCGATAGTCTCTGACCGTTTGTCGGCATGATGCCAGCTATCACGGAATTCTCGATACCGCGTATGAAAAAAAGATTACCTACTTTGCTGGCCACGCTTATCGGCACAGCGATTTACAGCCAGCAAGGCCTGGCCGACGACCTGGCATCGCAATGTATGCTGGGTGTACCAAGTTATAACCGTCCTCTGGTCCAGGGAAAAACGAATAATGACCTACCGGTAACGATTAACGCCGACAATGCCAAAGGCAATTATCCCGATAATGCGGTCTTCACCGGCAACGTGGATATCCAGCAGGGTAACAGCCGTCTGCTGTCTGACGAGGTTCAGCTGCATCAAAAGCAGCAGCCGGGTCAGCCGACGCCTGTGCGCACCGTGGATGCCTTAGGTAATGTGCACTACGACGACAATCAGGTCATCCTGAAAGGTCCGAAAGCCTGGTCAAATCTGAACACCAAAGACACCAACGTCTGGAACGGCGACTACCAGATGGTGGGCCGTCAGGGCCGTGGTACTGGCGATCAGATGAAACTGCGTGGCCAGAACCGTTACACCATTATGGAAAACGGTACCTTTACCTCCTGTCTGCCTGGCGATAACAGCTGGAGCGTGGCTGGCACCGAGATTATTCAGGACCGCGAAGAGCAGGTTGCTGAAATCTGGAATGCCCGCTTCAGGATCGGATCGGTACCGGTGCTGTACAGCCCTTATTTGCAGTTGCCGCTTGGCGACCGCCGCCGCTCAGGTTTCCTGATCCCGAATGCCAAATACGGCAGCTCCAACGGTTTTGAGTTCATTCTGCCGTATTACTGGAACATTGCGCCGCAGGCCGATGCCACCATTACGCCGCACTATATGAGCAACCGTGGGCTGCAGTTACAGAACGAATTCCGTTATCTGACCCTGGCGGGTGCCGGTCTGATGGAGTTCGATTATCTGAATTCGGACAATCAGTTCGAAAAAGATGCGCCTTCACGCAACATCAGCGATGACGATTCCAAACGCTGGATGTTCTACTGGAAGCATGCCGGTGTTTACGATAAGAACTGGCGCTTCAACGTCGACTACACCAAAGTCAGTGACACCTATTACTTCACTGACCTCGACTCGCCGTATGCCAACTCGACGGACGGCTACGTCACGCAGAAATTCAGTATCGGTTATGCTGAGAAAAACTGGGACGCCACGCTGTCGACCAAACAGTTCCAGATCTTCTCCACTAACGCCAGCAATGACGTTTACCGTGCAGAACCGCAGTTTGACTACAACTATTACCAGAACAACGTCGGGCCGTTCGACACCCACCTGTATGCTCAGGCGGTGAAATTCACCAACGTCAACGAAGAGTTGCCGGATGCAACCCGTTTGCACCTCGAGCCGACCATCAACCTGCCGCTGTCTAACGGCTGGGGAAGTTTGAATACCGAAGCGAAACTGCTGGCGACCCACTATCAGCAGGACGACATTGAGTATTACAACAATACCGTTGATACCAACAAAGTTAACCAACTGAAAAGCAGCGTTAACCGCGTGATGCCGCAGTTTAAAGTTGACGGCAAGATGGTGTTTGACCGGGATATGGACTGGTCAGAAGGCTACACGCAGACGCTGGAACCGCGTATGCAGTACCTTTATCTGCCTTATCGCGACCAGAGCGATATCCGCGCCTATGACTCCACGTTGCTGCAAAGTGACTACACCGGCCTGTTCCGCGACCGCACATACAGTGGTCTGGATCGCATCGCGTCAGCCAACCAGGTGACCAGTGGTGTGACCACGCGAATTTTTGATAACGATCTGGTTGAACGTTTTAACGCTTCCATAGGTCAAATCTACTCGTTTACTCCATCCCGTACCGGTCTGGAGAACGCAGACAGCGACGATCGTGGCAGTCTGGTGTGGGCAGGTGACACCTACTACCGTATCAGCGATCGTTGGAGCACCCGTGGTGGCCTGCAGTACGACACCCGTCTTGATAACGTTTCGCAAGGCAATGCCGTACTGGAATACCGCCGCGATGCTGACCGTATGGTGCAGTTGAACTACCGTTACACCAGCCCGGAATATATTGCCCAAACGTTATCCACGGTGACCAACCCAGGCTATCAGGATGGCATTTCTCAGGTTGGCGCAACGGCAAGCTGGCCGATTGCTGATGCCTGGTCGGTGGTAGGCGCCTGGTACTACGATACCAAAGCCAAACAGCCGGCCGATCAGTTGCTTGGTGTGCAGTACAGTTCCTGCTGCTATGCAATTCGTCTGGGTTACGAACGTAAAATCACCAGCTGGAATAGCGATAACAGTACCAGTAATTACGACAATAAAATCTCGTTCAACATTGAGCTACGTGGCCTGAGTCCTTCTTATAGCCTCGGCACCGGTCAAATGCTGCGTGAGGGCATCTTGCCTTATCAGCGCTCTTTCTGATGTTGTGATTAATACAATGCAAACCCGCAGTGCGGATAGAAGAATGGAAAAAGTATGAAGAACTGGAGAATGCTGATCCTTGGTGCAGCGCTGACAGCCAGCACCGCGTTTGCAGCCCCGCAAGTTGTTGATAAAGTTGCCGCTGTAGTAAACAACGGCGTAGTACTTGAAAGTGATGTCGACGGCATGATGCAGTCGGTTAAAAGCCAGGCTCAGCAGGCTGGTCAGCAATTGCCTGATGACAAAACCTTGCGTCATCAGATCGTTGAACGTCTGGTCATGGACAATATTTTGCTGCAGATGGCAAAACAGTCCGGGATTCAGGTGACGGATGCTCAGCTTGATGGGGCTATCCAGAACATCGCCGCACAGAACAAAATGACGCCAGACCAGCTGCGCAGCCGCCTGGCGTACGATGGGATGAACTACGGCACCTACCGTGAGCAGATCCGTCGCGAGATGACCATTGCGGAAGTGCGTAACAACGAAGTGCGTCGTCGCGTCACCATCCTGCCTCAGGAAGTGGATTCTCTCTCCAAGCAGGTTGCGTCACAAAACAATGCCAGCACCGAGTTAAACCTCAGCCACATCCTGCTGCCACTGCCGGAAAACCCGACTCAGCAACAGGTTGACGATCAGGAAACGTTGGCGAAGCAGCTGGTCAGCCAGAGCAAAAGCGGCGCTGACTTCGGCAAACTGGCGATCACCTACTCTGCCGATCCCCAGGCGCTGAAAGGCGGCAACATGGGCTGGGGCAAGATTCAGGAGCTGCCATCTCTGTTTGCTCAGGCGCTGGTCACAGCGAAGAAAGGCGACATCATCGGTCCAATCCGTTCGGGAGTTGGCTTCCACATCCTGAAAGTTAACGATGTGCGTGGCGAGAGCCAGAACGTTTCCGTGACCGAAGTGCATGCCCGCCACATTCTGCTGAAGCCGTCTCCGGTAATGACCGATGAGCAGGCGCGTCAGAAGCTGGAGCAGGTGGTGGCGGATATTAACAGCGGCAAAACCACCTTCGCTGAAGAAGCTAAACAGCTTTCTCAGGATCCAGGTTCAGCCAATCAGGGCGGCGATTTAGGCTGGAGCTCCCCGGAGATGTATGACCCGGCGTTCCGCGATGCGCTGATGAAGCTGAAAAAAGGCCAGTTGAGCGCACCGGTTCACTCGTCCTTCGGCTGGCATCTGATTCAGCTGCTCGACACCCGTCAGGTGGACAAAACCGACGCGGCACAGAAAGAGCGTGCTTATCGTCTGCTGTTCAACCGCAAGTTTGCTGAAGAAGCGCAGACCTGGATGCAGGAGCAGCGTGCTGCCGCCTACGTGAAAATCCTGGATGCGAATGCACAGTAATCAACGTGTGGTGATCACTCCCGGCGAACCCGCCGGGATTGGTCCTGATGTTACCCTTCAACTGGCCCAGCGCGACTGGCCAGTTGAACTGGTTGTGTGTGCCGATCCAGCTTTGCTGCTCGACCGTGCAGCAAAGCTGGGTTTACCCCTCACCCTGAGAGACTATCAGCCCGGTACGGCGGCGCAGCCGCAGCAAGCCGGCACGCTGACCGTCCTTCCCGTCGTTTTGCCGCAGCCGGTTATCGCTGGCGAGCTGTGCGTCGCCAACAGCCATTACGTGCTGGAAACGCTGGCGCGCGCCTGTGACGGCTGCCTTAACGGCGAATTCGCCGCGTTAATCACCGGCCCGGTTCATAAGGGTGTGATTAATGACGCCGGTATTCCGTTTAGCGGCCATACCGAAT
The DNA here is from genome assembly GCF_004551645.1 of Erwinia sp. QL-Z3. Lineage (NCBI taxonomy): Bacteria > Pseudomonadati > Pseudomonadota > Gammaproteobacteria > Enterobacterales > Erwiniaceae > Erwinia > Erwinia sp. QL-Z3. The sequence goes on along the minus strand of NZ_CP037950.1, from coordinate 2,245,915 downwards.
TCTTTGCCGAACGTGCGCAGTGCGAACGTGTGGTGATGATGCTGGCGACGGAAGAGTTGCGGGTGGCGCTGGCGACGACCCATCTGCCGCTTAAAGACGTCTCCGCGGCGATAACCCGCGACAGCCTGCATGAAGTTATCGGCATTTTACATGCTGACCTGCAGCGCAAATTTGGCTTAGCCTCTCCGCACATCTTCGTTTGTGGCTTAAATCCGCACGCCGGTGAAGGCGGACATATGGGTCGGGAAGAGATCGATGTTATCATCCCTGCCCTGGACGAGCTTCGTCAGCAGGGAATGCTGCTGACCGGGCCGTTACCGGCCGATACGCTTTTCCAGCCAAAATATTTGCAACATGCCGATGCCGTCCTGGCGATGTATCACGACCAGGGGCTTCCGGTGCTAAAATATCAGGGATTCGGGCGCGCGGTGAATATCACCCTCGGCCTGCCCTTTATCCGTACCTCCGTTGACCATGGCACCGCCTTAGAACTGGCTGGCCTGGGCAATGCTGATGCGGGCAGCTTTATTACGGCGCTTAACCTCGCCATCACCATGATCAAGAGCAGTAATGAATAATCGCGTCCACCAGGGCCACTTCGCCCGCAAACGTTTCGGACAGAACTTCCTGAACGATCAGTACATTATCGACAGCATCGTCTCCGCCATTCACCCGCAGAAAGGCGAGGCCATCGTCGAGATCGGTCCCGGTCTGGGTGCGTTAACCGAACCGGTTGGCGAGCGTCTGGACGCCATGACCGTCATTGAAATCGACCGTGATTTGGCGGCTCGTCTGCAAACCCATCCGTTTTTGGGACCGAAGCTGACGATCTTCCAGCAGGATGCCATGGCCTTTGACTTCGCTGAGTATGCTCGCGAAAAAGGCCAGTCGCTGCGCGTCTTTGGTAACCTGCCTTACAACATCTCCACGCCACTGATGTTCCATCTTTTCAGCTATGCCACGGCAATCCGTGATATGCATTTTATGCTGCAAAAAGAAGTGGTTAACCGGTTGGTCGCGGGCCCGGGCAGCAAAGCCTATGGCCGCCTCACCGTGATGGCGCAGTATTACTGCCAGGTGATCCCGGTACTGGAAGTGCCGCCCGAATCCTTTACGCCCGCGCCTAAAGTTGATTCAGCAGTGGTGCGTTTAATGCCGCACGCGAAAATTGAACATCCGGTCACCGACATGCGCGTGCTGACCCGAATCACCACAGAAGCCTTTGGTAAGCGTCGTAAAACGCTGCGCAATAGCCTGGGGCATCTGTTCTCGCTGGAAGTCTTGCAGGAGATGAACATCGACCCGACCTTACGGGCTGAAAACATCACTGTGGCGCAGTATTGCCAGTTAGCTAACTGGCTGATTGCGCATCCGCAGACCCAGCCTCAGACCCAGACGCCGGAGAAGTAGCAGAATGATCGATACGCCTCGTGTATGTGTCCATGTTCAGAGTGCCTATATTCCTTCGCAATCTGTGCCTGAAGAAGAACGTTATGTTTTTGCTTATACCGTCACAATACGCAATCTGGGGCGTAACGCCGTTCAGCTGCTGGGCCGCTACTGGCTGATTACCAATGGTAATGGCCGTGAAACCGAAGTTCAGGGTGAAGGCGTGATTGGCGAGCAGCCGCACATCCAGCCCGGCAGTGAATTTCAGTACACCAGCGGCGCCGTGCTGGAAACGCCGATGGGCACCATGCAGGGACATTACGTGATGATCGACCATCAGGGCGCAAGCTTCCAGGTTGAGATCCCGGTGTTCCGCATGGCCGTTCCCAGCCAACTCCATTAATTCATCTGATTGCATAGACGGCGATCGGGCTTAACGGCTCAGGAACACGTCTGCCTGGAAAGGTCCAATGAGCACATATCTGATCGGTGACGTCCACGGTTGCTATGACGAACTTCATTCCCTGCTGGAGCAGGTTGCTTTCGATCCTCAGCAGGATACGCTGTGGCTGACCGGCGATCTGGTGGCCCGCGGTCCGGGATCGCTGGACGTGCTGCGCTACGTGCGTTCGCTCGGTGACTGTGTGCGCCTGGTGTTGGGCAATCACGACCTGCATCTGCTGGCGGTCTATGCCGGTATCAGCCGCAATAAGCCCAAGGATCGCCTGACGCCATTGCTGGAAGCGGACGACGCCGACGAGCTGATCAACTGGCTGCGTCGCCAGCCGCTGCTGCAGGTGGAGGAAGAGAAAAAGCTGGTGATGGCGCACGCCGGGATCACCCCGCAGTGGGATATTGAAACGGCGAAAACCTGCGCCCGCGAAGTTGAAGCGGTCCTCTCCAGCGATACCTACCCCCTGTTTATCGACGCCATGTACGGTGATATGCCGAATAACTGGACGCCGGAACTCAGTGGGCTGGCGCGTCTGCGTTTCAGTACCAACGCCTTGACGCGGATGCGCTTCTGCTTCCCGAACGGGCAGCTGGATATGATCTGCAAGGATACGCCCGACACCGCCCCACCGCCGCTGAAACCCTGGTTTGATATTCCTGGCCCGGTCGCCAGCGAGTACACCATTGTGTTTGGTCACTGGGCCTCGCTGGAAGGCAAAGGCACACCTGACGGGATTATTGGGCTGGATACCGGCTGTTGCTGGGGTGGCGTGCTGACGATGCTGCGCTGGGAAGATAAAGCGTGGTTCGTTCAGCCTTCCAACCGCGAACGTGCGCTGGAAGACTGACGCGATAAAGCGGCTTAGCCAATGCCAGACTCCGGTCTGGCATTGTCACATCTGGCGGGTGGTGATTAACGACGTTGCAGAATTTCGAAGCAGAAACTGTGGCTGTTCTTCTCATCCGCATCGTGGAATTCACTGAAGGTCGACTGCCACTCTTCCGGTTCGAAATCCGGGAAGGTGGTGTCGCCCACCACTTCCGCATCAATGTGCGTCAGATACAGACGATCGGCACGCGGCAACAGCTGTTCATAGATGCGACCGCCACCGATGACCATCACTTCATCCACTTCTCCGGCTGCCTGCAGCGCCTCATCGATAGAGGTCACCCAACTGACGCCTTCCGCATCGCCCGGCTGGCTGCTGATCACAATGTTCAGTCTGCCTGGCAGCGGGCGTCCAATCGACTCCCAGGTGCGGCGGCCCATGATCACCGGCTTATCCAGGGTCTGGCGTTTAAACCAGGCCAAATCGGCTGGCAGGTGCCACGGCATGGCATTATCCATTCCAATAACGCGGTCGGCCGCCATGGCCGCAATCAGGCTTATCATCATAGAAACTCAGTAAAGGGGGTAAAATTGGCGCCATCATACGTAAAGGTGAAACTTTCGTCGATACCCCTGGCGGGGGATTTGCGTAAAGGTTCTTCAAGGTAACGTTTGCGTTGTATTTGCTCTGGCTGATAGCTAAAAAACCCTGCGAACGTGCTAGAATCCGCCCCTCATTTGCTACAGGATGCCACCATGTTAGAGACCAGCTTGATTATCGCCACGATCGCGGCTCTGGGAATGCTCTCTCCCGGCCCCGATTTCTTCCTGATTATCAAGAATGCCGCCCGTTATCCCCGCTCAGCCGCAATGTTTACCGCGCTGGGGGTCAACTGTGCCGTCGCGACGCATATGGCTTACTGCGTGGCAGGTCTGGCGGTGGTGATTACCACCACGCCGTGGCTGTTTATGATGCTGAAGTATGTCGGCGCGGCCTATCTGATCTACATCGGTGTGCAGGCCCTGATGTCGCGTGGCAACAGCAAAATGGATCTCAGCAATATCGAGCCGGAAACCACCTCGCTGAAGAAGGCGTTCCTGCAGGGCTACCTGTGTAACCTGCTAAACCCGAAAGCCACGCTGTTTTTCCTGTCGATGTTTACCCAGGTGCTTAACGTGCATACCGGTTTCGGCGAGAAGATTTGGTACGCGGCGATCATCCTGATGCTCTCCTCGATTTGGTGGCCGCTGCTGGTGGTGATCATCCAGAGCGCCCCGGTCCGTCGTGGCCTGGCGAAGGCGCAAAAGCTGGTGGATAAACTGCTGGGCGGCGTGCTGATCGCGCTGGGCATCAAGGTCGCGCTCTCCTGATCGCGCGAACCGGCCTGCCGCGCTTAACGCCGGCGGCAGGCCGGTCAAACTGACCGGCTACGGCAACCGCTGCTGGCTGTCGGCATCAAACAGCTGTACCCGCTCCAGATCAAACTTCACCCCTCTGACATCCCCCGCCGCACAGCCCGACCGCTGCGTGCAGTAAATCATCATCGGTTCCCCGGCCAGCGTGCCATGAATTAGCTCAGACAAGCCGGTTGGCTCAATCAACGACACGGTAAACGGCATCGCACCCTGATCGGCCAGATCGCACAGCAGGATATTTTCCGGGCGGATGCCATAAATCACCGCTTTGCCATGGCTGAGCGGCGTGGCCCGCTCCAGTAACGGCAGGGAAAGTTCGGCGCTGACCTGCAGGCTGAGGCCCAGATCATGGCGTTGGATGTTGCCGCTGATAAAGTTCATTGGCGGCGATCCGATAAAGCTGGCGACGAACTTATTGGCGGGCGTGTCGTACAGCTCTAACGGCGTACCCACCTGCTGAATAACCCCGTGGTTAAGCACCACGATGCGGTCGGCCAACGTCATCGCTTCCACCTGATCATGGGTCACGTAGACGATAGTGTTGTTCATCTGCTGATGGAGTTTTTTAATCTCCACGCGCATCTGCCCACGCAGCTGTGCGTCGAGGTTAGATAAGGGTTCATCAAACAGAAACACCTTGGGCTGGCGGACAATCGCCCTTCCCATGGCCACACGCTGGCGCTGGCCGCCGGAAAGTTCTTTCGGGCGACGATCCAACAAGGCGGTCAGGCTTAAAATCTCGGCCGCCCGTTTTACCGCCGCCTCAATTTCGGCTTTGGGCCGTTTCTGCACCTCCAGACTGAACCCCATATTGCGCGCGACCGTTAGATGCGGATAGAGCGCGTAACTCTGGAACACCATCGAGATATCACGATCTTTCGGCGCGACCTGATTCATCAACCGGTTGCCAATGCGAATATCTCCGCTGCTGGCCAGTTCAAGCCCGGCGATGGTCCTTAACAGCGTCGATTTGCCGCAGCCTGACGGACCCACCAGCACCACGAATTCGCCGTCAGCAATGGTCAGATTGATGTCACGCAGCACTTCGACGTTGCCGTAGCGCTTTTCAATTTGCGAAAGAGAGATTTGAGCCATGATGATTATCCTTTTACCGCACCCGCCGTCAGCCCCTGAATGAGGTAACGCTGAATGAACGCGAAAAACAGACAGGCAGGGATCAGCGCCAGCACTGCGGCTGCCATCATATCTCCCCATGAAACGGCGAATTTCGAGACAAAACTCAGTAGTCCGACCGGAAAGGTCATCACCGAGTTTTTATTGATCAGCATCAGCGAGAACAGCAGCTCGCTCCATGCGGCGGTAAAGACGAACCCTAACGTGGCCGCCATACCCGGTAAGGTCAGCGGTGCCAGCACTTTGACTAACGCCTGAAAACGCGTACAGCCTTCCAGCATCGCCGATTCTTCCAGGTCTTTGGGAATGGCGTCGAAAAAGGACTGCATCAGGAAGGTGGCAAAAGGGACGTTAAACGCGGTGTAAATCAGGATCAGCCCCAGCAGATTATTGGTCAATCCTAACGGCGCCATCACCTTGTAAATCGGGGCGAGGATCATCACCAGCGGGAACATCTGGGTGAACAGCAACAGGGCAGCAATCACCGTTTTTCCTTTGAAGGAGAAGCGGGAAAAGGCATAGCCTGCCAGCGCGGAAATCACCGTCGCCAGTGCCGCGGTGGAAAACGAGACGATCAGGCTATTGCTGAAGAAGGTTGGAAAGTCGCTCTCAACAAATACCCGTCTGAAATGCTCGAAGGTGAAGGCGCTCGGCCACATTTTCACCCCTTCGCTGTAGAGCAGCTTGTCAGGCGTCACCGAAATTTTGATCACCCAGTACAGCGGAAACAAGGCAAACAGCAGGTAAGCCAGAATGCCCACCCGGTGACCCATCAGACGTAATAGCTGGCGCATTATGCTCTCCTTATTTCAGCATCTGATGACGGATCCGCAGCAGCACCAGGGCATAGCAGGTCATCAGGATCAGCAGGAACACCGCCATCGCGGAGGCATAGCCAAAGTCCAGCTTGCGATAGGCCGTGGTGAAGATATAGCTCGACAGAATCGAGGTCGATCCGGCAGGCCCGCCATCGGTCATCACCACGATCAGGTCAGCAAAGTTAGCAATCCAGATGGTCCGGAGCATCACGGTAATGGCGATCATTGGCGCCAGAAAAGGCAGCGTCACCCGCCTGAACTGCTGCCAGCTGCTGGCACCATCCATTGAGGCCGCTTCATACAGATCTTTCGGGATCGACTGCAATGCCGCTAACAGGGTGATGGCGAAAAAGGGAATGCCAAACCAGACGTTGGCGATCACCGGCCCATACAGCGCCAGTTGCGGATCGGAGAGAATGTTGTACGGTTCGCTGATCAAATGCAGGGCCGTCATCCAGTGCGGCAAAATGCCGATCACCGGGTTCAGCAACCATGACCAGGTTAATCCGGACAGAAACGCCGGAACTGCCCAGGGGAGAAACACCAGCGCCTGCACCCAGCGCCGCAGCGGAAACTCCCGGTTAAGCAACAACGCCAGCCCGAGCCCGAGGAAAAACTGCAGTCCCAATGACGTCAGCGTCCAGTTTGCGGTGTGCCCGAGCGCCTTAAAGAAACGGCGGTCATCAAACATTTCGCGGAAGTTATCCAGTCCCACCCAGCCGCTGTCCAGCGGATTAAGTAGCTGGATATTCTGGAAGGCGTACGAGATGCCGATCATCATCGGCACGAAGATAAACAGGCCAATCAGGATCAGCGTTGGGCTCATATACAGCCAGGGCTCTGCCAGCATCCGCAGCCGGTGGAAGCGCGGCGGTCTGGCAGTTTCAACCATTCTGACGTCCAGCATCATAATTCCGTCTCCATTGCCGCCCCCGTCACGACGGGGGCGCGTGGGTTACTGGGTAGCCATCCAGGCTTTTTGCTCTTTGGTCAGGTATTTGGCCCAATCCTCCACCATCGAGGTCGTGTCGTTTTCCCCTAACAACGTTTCCTGGGTACTCTCTTTCACCGTGACCGAGTTGAAATAGCCCCAGCCTTTCAGATGGGTTGGCATGGTCAGGGGAACGTATTTCGGGTCGTTAAGCTCGGTGAACCAGCCCGCAAACTGGGGTGAATGGTAGAACGGATCGTTCTCGGCCCCTTTGTAGATTGGCAAGGTGCCGACAAACTTCGACCAGGTGAGGTTATTGGCTTCACTGCTAAGGAACTGGATCAGCTGCCAGGCGTCATCCGGGTGTTTGGCCTGCTTGAAGATCGACCAGCCGGTGTAGCCAATCGTCGGATAGGCTTTGCCTGATGGCCCAACCGGCATTGGCGCCACGCCAAAGTCATCCGGATTCATGCTGTTTTTGATGGCGATCAGGGCATCGGGATCCTGGTCCAGCATTGCGCATTTTCCGGAGTAGAAGCCGGAGACAATTTCATTGAAGCCCCAGTTGACGCTGTCCTTCGGTGCACCACCCTGCTTGTACATATCGACCAGCAGCTGCGCGCCTTTGATCGCCCCTGGCTGAGTCAGCGTGCTGTTCCCGTCTTTATCAAAGAAAGCCGGTGAGCCGTTCATGGTGGTCATAAACATCATCCAGGCATTGGTGCCACCTACGCCGCCGCGCATGCAGTACCCGCTGATGCCATTGCCCAGCGCGCTGATCTTTTTGGCATCCGCCACAAACTCATCCATGGTTTTTGGTGGGCCACTCAGGCCTGCCTGCTGGAAAAGTTTCTTATTCCAGAACATGGCGCGCAGATAGAAACCGTAGGGAACCATATTGGCTTTGCCGTCCGACGCCCGCGCCATATCCAGCGTTTTGTCGGTCAGGTTGGCGGTGTTTGGCCACGCCTTCAGCTTAGGTTCCAGATCCACCAGCATATTGTTGCTGGCATACAGCCCTTGCCAGGTGTCCGGCATTTCAACCACATCCGGCACCTGCCCGCTTTGCATCATGGTGCCCAGTTTTTCAAATGCCTGCCCCCAGGGAAGGGAGATCACTTCGATTTCCGTCTCCGGGTGCTGGGTTTTATATTCGCTCAGCATTTTCTGCAGCATCGCCGTGCGGGCCGGGCTGGTGATCACTTCCACCAGCGTCAGTTTGGTGGCGGCCACTGTGCTGTAGGCACTGCACATTCCCAGGGTAATCAGGACGCTGTTAAGTAACAAAGAGCGTAAAGGCTGTCGCATTTTCATGACCTCTTGTTAATGGAGTGCGGGCAATCAGGTTACTGACGTGCGGCGGCAATCGCCTGCTGCAGGTCGTTCCACAAATCTGCGGTGTCTTCCAGACCGATGGAGACGCGGATTACGCGTGGTGAGACGCCAAAATCCACGGCGGAGTTAAATTCACCGGCCTGATTCAGCACCGAAATGGCGGGCATCACCAGACTTTCAAATCCTCCCCAGCTCACGCCCATATGGAACAGCTGCAACGCATTACAGAAGGTCGGAATATCGACCGACTGATCCAGCTCAAAAGAGAACAGCCCGCTGTAGCCGCTGAGGGTGGAAAAGGCGGCTTTGTGCAGGCCCGGATGGTTTACCGCGAGGATCTGCGGATGGTCCTGAAGTTGAGAAGCCAGCTGCAGCGCACTTTCATGGTGCTGCCGCATGCGTAACGGCAAGGTCCGCAGGCCACGGATCAGCAGCCAGGCTTCATTAGCCGACAGCTTGCCGCCAAGGAACGGGCTGATATAACGCGAGATGGCGCTGATGCGTTCGGCATTGGCGATAACCAGTCCAGCCACCACATCGCTGTGGCCACCAATGTATTTCGAGGCGGAATGCACCACCATATCGATGCCCAGCGCCAGCGGCTTCTGGAACAGCGGCGAGGCCCAGCTGTTATCAATCAGGGTGATCACCTTGTGCTCTTTCGCCAGCGCGGCAATCTTCTGCAGATCCTGTTCGCTCATCACCCAACTGCTTGGGCTTTCGAGATACAGCAACTTCGCACCCGGCAGCGCGGCGGCAATCGCCTCAAGCGAGTCGCCATCGACAAACTCACTGCTGATGTTAAAGCGGGTGCAGAACCCTTTCAGGAAACGGTAGGTATCCGGATAGACGTGATTGATGCAAACCACCTTATCGCCGGGCTGGACCACGCTCAGAATGGCATTGCTGATCGCCGCCATCCCGCTGCCAAAAGCCAGGCAGGCTTCCCCACCCTCCAGTTCGGCCATTTTGTCCTGCAGAACTTTGACCGTCGGGTTATCGACCCGTGAATACAACGGCTGATCGCTGTCGCCACGAAAGCGGGCAATCATGCTGTCGTAATCACTGAAGCTGAACAAAGAGGATTGATAGACGGGTGGGGAAACCGCGCCTTTGTCATGACGTTGATCGTGGGTCAGTCGGGTTTGTTCACTAAAGGGCTTTTCAGGCTGCATTAATCACTTCCTTCATATCACGCTCGGTTATATCGAGAATTAAATGGCTGATGCGGCGTGCTTCTTCCGCATTACGGTCGGCAATGGCTTCATACAAGGTGCGATGCAGGGAAAACGAATCGCTAAACAGGGCCTGTTCAGGCGGTGATTCAAAAAAGGCATGCAGCGTGTCGTAAAGACCGACCACCATCCGCAGTAACAGCGGATTGTGTGCCGCGTGGTAAATGCTGGCGTGAAATGCCCAGTCTTCTGCCCCAGCAGAACCGACTGCCAGATGGACTCTTTCCATCTCTTCCAGCCGGGTCTCAATGTCACGCAGATCGTCATCGGAAGCACGGACCGCCGCCAGCGCGCAGGATTCGCTTTCAATAATCCGGCGCACTTCCAGCGCATGGAGCATGTTGCTGGAGTCGTTTTTGAAACGCAGCGACAGGAAACTGTCATCACTGGTGACTTCAGCATGGAGAAAGGTGCCACTGCCTTTACGGCGAACGATGATACCCAGCGCTTCCCACCGTTTAAGGGCTTCGCGCACGGTGTTACGGCTGACGCCGAGCTTTTCTGCAAGCACGCGTTCCGGCGGTAAACGCTCGCCGATTTGGGTGCCGCTTTGGGCGACGTAACGGGTCAACGCGTCCAGTACCAGCACATCACTGTGCTGCACCGCAATCGGGCCGAGATTACCGATCGATGCTGACATGGCTTCCCCTGAATAATTGGTCCAACAACTCTACCTTTTTTACTTAAAGCAAATTGGGTGCCAATAAATCAAGCTACTGATTTGCTGGGATAATCGCCTGAAGATAATAAAAAGCTCTGATTAAAAAAGGTGCAAGTGGTTAACCGGTTGCACAACAATCGGCCAGCAAGGCGGGTTGGGATCGGGGGAATTTCAGGTAAAAAAAATCCCCGCCGAAGCGGGGATCGATGTTCGCTGACAGAGACTTAGCCCTGGATCTGCGCGTGCATTTCCTGCACCGAGATAACCTGCGCGGTGGGATCTGCGCTCAGTGAGTTTGCCGTAGCAAACGCACCGTTCAGCGTGGTGTCGTAGTGCACCTTGTACTGCAGCGCGCTGCGGCGGATCAGTTTGGAATCCTCAATCGCCTGGCGTCCTGCCGTGGTGTTTACGATGTAAGCGTACTCACCGTTTTTCAGACGATCCTGGATATGAGGACGGCCTTCATGCACCTTGTTGACCAGACGGATGTTGATCCCTGCTTCACCCAGCACCACTGCGGTACCGTGAGTTGCGTCCAGTTCGAAGCCCAGTGACTGCAGCTTGGCAGCCAGCGCAACGATGCGCTTCTTGTCGCCATCACGCACGGACAATAAGGCACGACCGGTTTTCTTCATATTGCTCGCCGCGCCCAGCATCGCTTTCGAGAACGCTTCTGCGAAGGTTTTGCCAACACCCATGACTTCACCGGTGGAACGCATTTCAGGGCCGAGGATGGGGTCAACGCCCTGGAACTTGTTAAACGGCAGCACCACTTCTTTCACCGAGTAGTAAGGCGGAATGACTTCTTCCGTAATGCCCTGCTCTGCCAGCGTTTTGCCTGCCATTACGCGTGCCGCCACTTTCGCCAGCGGCACACCGGTTGCCTTGGAAACAAACGGTACGGTACGGGCAGCACGTGGGTTCACCTCAATCAGGTAAACTTCGTTGTCTTTCACCGCAAACTGCACGTTCATCAGGCCACGTACGCAGAGTTCGAAGGCCAGCTTCTCAACCTGCTGACGCATCACGTCCTGGATCTCTTTGCTCAGCGTGTAGGCTGGCAGAGAACACGCGGAGTCACCGGAATGCACGCCCGCCTGCTCGATATGCTCCATGATGCCGCCAATCAGCACGCGCTCACCGTCGCAAATCGCATCCACATCCACTTCTACCGCGTCGTCAAGGAAGCGGTCCAGCAGCACCGGCGCATCGTTAGAGACGGCAACCGCATTCTGGAAGTAGCGCTTCAGGTCGATGTCGTCATACACGATTTCCATCGCACGACCGCCCAGCACGTAAGAAGGACGCACAACCAGCGGATAGCCAATCACCGCCGCTTTCTCTACCGCCTGCTCAATCGCAGTCACGGTGGAGTTTGCCGGCTGCTTCAGGCCCAGGCGTTCAACCGCCTGCTGGAAACGCTCGCGGTCTTCTGCACGGTCGATAGCATCCGGGCTGGTACCGATAATCGGCACGCCAGCGGCTTCCAGCTCACGCGCCAGTTTCAGTGGCGTCTGACCACCGTACTGCACGATCACGCCTTTCGGCTTCTCGATACGCACGATTTCCAGCACGTCTTCCAGCGTTACCGGCTCGAAGTACAGACGGTCGGAGGTGTCGTAGTCGGTGGAGACGGTTTCAGGGTTACAGTTGACCATAATGGTCTCGTAACCATCTTCACGCAGCGCCAGTGATGCATGGACGCAGCAGTAGTCGAACTCAATGCCCTGGCCGATACGGTTTGGACCGCCGCCCAGCACCATGATTTTCTCACGGTCGCTGTTAGGGTTGGATTCGCACTCTTCTTCATAGGTGGAGTACATGTAAGCGGTATCGGTAGAGAATTCCGCCGCACAGGTATCGACACGCTTATATACCGGGTGCAGATTGTACTGCTCACGCAGCTTACGCACTTCAGCTTCAGACACACCCGCCAGCGCAGACAGACGCGCATCGGCAAAGCCTTTACGCTTCAGGGTACGCAGGAAGTCCGCCGTCAGGCCATTAACGCCTTCGCGGGCAACCTGGCCTTCCAGCTGAACCAGCTCTTCAATCTGAACCAGGAACCAGCGGTCAACGTTGGTCAGGCTGAAGATCTCTTCCACGTTCATGCCCGCACGGAACGCATCCGCGATGTACCAGATACGGTCAGAACCGGCGTCTTTCAGCTCGTGACGGATAACCGTCATTGCTTCCGCATCGTTCAGGTCAACTTTCGGGTCAAAGCCATGTGCGCCAACTTCGAGGCCGCGCAGCGCTTTCTGCATGGATTCCTGCAGGGTGCGGCCAATCGCCATCACTTCACCCACCGACTTCATCTGCGTGGTCAGGCGGTCATTCGCGCCGGCAAATTTCTCGAAGTTGAAGCGAGGGATTTTGGTCACTACGTAGTCGATAGACGGTTCGAACGATGCCGGGGTCAGGCCACCGGTGATGTCGTTCATCAGCTCATCAAGCGTGTAACCTACCGCCAGTTTGGCCGCGATTTTAGCAATCGGGAAACCGGTGGCTTTCGACGCCAGCGCAGAAGAGCGCGACACGCGTGGGTTCATTTCGATGATGATCAGACGGCCATTCGCCGGGTTAACGGAGAACTGCACGTTGGAGCCACCGGTTTCCACGCCGATTTCACGCAGTACCGCCATCGAGGCGTTACGCATGATTTGATATTCTTTGTCGGTCAGGGTCTGGGCTGGCGCCACGGTGATGGAGTCACCGGTGTGGATGCCCATTGCATCGAAGTTTTCAATCGAGCAGACGATGATGCAGTTGTCGTTTTTATCACGCACCACTTCCATCTCGTACTCTTTCCAGCCAATCAGCGACTCATCAATCAGCAGCTCGTTGGTGGGGGAAAGATCCAGACCGCGTTCGCAAATCTCTTCAAACTCTTCACGGTTATAGGCAATACCGCCACCTGAGCCGCCCATGGTAAAGGAAGGACGGATGATGCACGGGAAGCCAACGTCTGCGGCAACCGCATAGGCTTCTTCCATGTTGTGTGCGAAGCCTGAACGCGCGGTATCCAGACCGATGCTCTTCATCGCTTTATCAAAGCGCTGACGGTCTTCTGCCTTGTCGATGGCATCGGCGGTAGCACCAATCATCGCCACGCCGAACTCTTCCAGCACGCCCTGGCGTTCCAGTTCCAGCGCACAGTTCAGTGCGGTCTGGCCGCCCATGGTTGGCAGAACCGCATCCGGACGCTCTTTTTCGATAATCTTGCGCACAACTTCCCAGTGGATCGGCTCGATATAGGTCGCATCGGCCATTTCCGGGTCAGTCATGATGGTTGCCGGGTTGGAGTTAACCAGAATCACGCGGTAACCCTCTTCGCGCAGGGCTTTACAGGCCTGTGCACCAGAGTAGTCAAATTCGCAGGCCTGGCCGATTACGATCGGGCCAGCGCCAAGGATCAGGATACTTTTTATGTCGGTACGTTTTGGCATTTTCTCGCTCCTGATTATTTAGCGGTTGAACGGTAGGCTTCGATCAGTTCGATAAAGTGATCGAACAGCGGCGCGGCATCGTGCGGGCCCGGGCTGGCTTCCGGGTGACCCTGGAAGCTGAACGCTGCTTTATCAGTGCGGTGAATGCCCTGTACCGTCTGGTCAAATAGCGAGGTGTGCGTCACTCGCAGGTTTGCCGGTAAGTTGGTTTCGTCTACGGCGAAGCCGTGGTTCTGTGCGGTGATCATCACGGTGTTGTTATCCAGGTCTTTCACCGGATGGTTGCCGCCGTGGTGGCCCAGCTTCATCTTGACGGTTTTTGCCCCGCTGGCCAGCGCCAGTAACTGGTGGCCAAGGCAGATGCCGAAGACCGGCACGTCAGTTTCCAGGAAGGCTTTGATTGCCGCAATCGCGTAATCACACGGTTCCGGGTCCCCAGGTCCGTTAGAAAGGAAGATGCCATCCGGGTTCATCTTCAGCACCTCTTCTGCTGGCGTTTGCGCCGGCACAATCGTCAGGCGACAGCCACGGTCAACCAGCATGCGCAGGATGTTGCGCTTCACGCCGTAGTCATAGGCCACGACATGGAAAGGCAGGTCGGCCTCTTGCTTCGCGTCCGGCAATCCGTCCAGCGTCCAGCTGCCTTGCAGCCAGCTGTAGCTCTCACTGGTGGTCACTTCTTTCGCCAGATCCATTCCTTTCAGGCCCGGGAAGGCTTTCGCCTGCTGCAGAGCCAGCTGCGCATCAGGTGCGTCGCTGGCGATGATGCAGCCGTTCTGCGCCCCTTTTTCGCGCAGCAGACGGGTCAGCTTACGCGTATCGATATCGGCAATAGCGACAATGTTGTGACGCGTCAGATACTCAGACAGCCCTTCTTCATTACGGAAGTTGCTGGCAATCAGCGGCAGGTCACGAATGACGAGGCCCTGAGCATGTACCTGAGAGGATTCTTCGTCAGCGGAATTGGTGCCGACATTGCCGATATGGGGATAAGTAAGAGTAACGATCTGGCGGGAATAGGAAGGATCAGTGAGGATTTCTTGATAACCGGTCATTGAAGTGTTGAAAACAACTTCCCCAACTGCCGATCCTGTTGCCCCGATGGCCCGACCGTGGAATTGGGTTCCGTCTTCGAGAACCAATAGCGCTGACTTAATCAAAACATCCTCCTGAGAATAAACAGTCACATTATTTGCATATTAATTCATAACAAAGCCATAAATCAATGCAAAAACCGCCTGAATTCTCGATTTTTGGCAAATTGCGCGCATTCTAATGATCGCTCACTCTGTTGTCTACCCCGCAGCTCACTTTTTCTTAGTCTTTTACTCAACTGGAGAGGAAATCGGAGGATTCACCCTGAAAAGGACAGATATCCAGTCCATAAAACCGGTTGCCTGACGGGATGTGCATAGGAAAAGGGAAAATGGCGTTAAAAAGTGGACCAAATGGTCAAAATTAACAAATTTTGCGGAATAAATTGAGGATAAAAACCCATAATAGCCATTATGGCTTTAAAATTAACTCAAGACAGGATTATTAAAAAATAAAAAGGGCAATAAAATTATTGCCCTGTCCAATCAGAACCTTATGATTGAAATAACCACATCACGATGGTGCACAACACTTATAAATCATCTAAATTCAACACGCTTCGCATATCATAAAGACCTGCTTTACGCGTGCTTAACCAGTCTGCTGCACGAACTGCGCCTTTCGCGAAGGTCATGCGGCTTGAAGCCTTGTGGGTAATCTCTACGCGCTCACCGATATCTGCAAACATCGCGGTGTGTTCGCCAACGATATCGCCGGCACGAACGGTGGCAAAACCGATAGTTTGCGCCTTACGTTCACCGGTATGGCCTTCGCGGGCATACACGGCGTGCTCATTTAAATCCCAGTCCATTGCATCAGCAATCGCTTCGCCCATCGCCAGCGCGGTCCCGGATGGCGCATCCACTTTATGACGGTGGTGAGCCTCAACGATTTCGATATCGGCATAGTCGCCCATCACTTTGGCGGCTTTTTCCAGCAGTTTCAGCACCAGGTTCACACCCACGCTAAAGTTCGCTGCGAACACAATAGCAATCTCATGTGACGCTTGTTTGATCGCCGCTTTGGCCGAATCATCCAGCCCGGTGGTACCGATCACCATCGCTTTCTGGTGCTGACGGCAAAAATCCAGATACGCCAGCGTGCCTTCAGGACGGGTAAAGTCGATCAGCACGTCGAAGTCGTTCACCACAGCGTCCAGGTTGTCGCTAATCCTGACGCCCGTCGCGCCGGTTCCGGCCAGCTCGCCGGCATCAACGCCGACCAGTGAAGAGCCTTCCCGCACCAAAGCTGCGCCTAAGCACACGCCGTCCGCCTCCTGTGCTGCCTGAATTAACTGACGCCCCATGCGTCCTGCGGCGCCAACAATGGCAAGGCGGATTTGTGCATTGTTCATAATGAATCCCTGTATAAAGTCTGTGCATGCAAAGCGTTGACAGGTTAACCATGCGGTAACCTCTGCGCCACAATAAAAACACCATGATTAGAATTTTATGCCAGACGCGACGGATTATCAGTAAAACAAATTTTGTCTGGCTTTGATCGGCGGGTATAGCAGGCGGTTCAGCGAAGTAAAAACTTCCGCAGCAGGGCGCTGCGGAAGGCGTTTAGTCGACCTGGCGGACGTCGACGCGGAGTTCTTTCGGCACTTCGAAAACAATGTTCTCTTCACGGCCGATCAGCTCGATAGCGGTTTCGCCACCGAACTCGCGCAGACGCTGGATCACTTCCTGCACCAGAATGTCTGGTGCGGAGGCACCGGCAGTGACGCCAACGCAGCTCACGCCTTTGATCCACTCTTCCTGGATGTCATCGGCGGAGTCGATCAGTCGCGCAAGTTTCCCTGCACGCTGCGCCAGCTCGGCCAGACGGTTGGAGTTGGAGGAGTTGCGTGAACCCACCACCAGCACCACGTCGGCGTCTTTTGCCAGCGTGCGCACGGCTTCCTGACGGTTGGTGGTGGCATAGCAGATGTCATCTTTGCGCGGGCCGACAATCTTCGGAAAACGGGCACGCAGCGCATCAATCACTTCGTAGGTATCATCCACCGACAGCGTGGTCTGGGTCATAAAGCACAGGTTGTTTTCATCCTTAACCTGCAACTTATAGACATCCTCGGGCGCTTCAACCAGATACATGCCGCCTTTAGGGCTGCTGTACTGGCCCATCGTCCCTTCCACTTCCGGGTGACCGGCGTGACCAATCAGGATCGCTTCAGTGCCTCTGCGGCTGGCACGCGCCACTTCCATATGCACTTTGGTCACCAGCGGACAGGTGGCATCAAACAGCATGGTCAGATCGCGGGCTTTAGCTTCCGCCCTGACCGCCTGAGAAACACCGTGCGCCGAGAAGATCAGGATCGAGCCGTCCGGCACTTCCCCGATATCTTCAATAAAGATCGCACCGCGCTCGCGCAGACTGTTGACGACATAGCGGTTATGCACCACTTCATGACGCACGTAGATTGGCGCGCCGTACATTTCCAGCGCGCGCTCCACAATGCTGATGGCGCGATCGACGCCGGCACAAAAGCCGCGGGGATTAGCCAACAGGATTTGCATTTGTCGCCTCCAGTACCGGATCGATCTCCAGCACTTCAACCTCAAAGTGGATAGTCTGCCCGGCCAGCGGATGGTTGAAATCAACGGTGATCGAATCACCGGAAATCTCGCGGATCACGCCGGGCATTTCGTTACCATCCATGCCGCTGAACAGCATGATGGCGCCGATTTCAGGCTCGCCTGCCTGGGTAAAATCCCGGCGGGAGAAATACTGAATCAAATCCGGGCTGCTCTGGCCAAAAGCATCGTCCGCCGTCAGCGAGAAGGATTTCTTCTCGCCCACGGTCAGACCCAGCAAATGCGACTCCAACCCTTCTGACAGGCTGCCGTCGCCCAGGCTGAACAGCGCGGGTTTGCCGTTATTGCGCGTGGATTCCGCCGTGGAGCCGTCTTCCAGCTTCAAGGTGAAATGCACCAGCACTGCGCTCTCGCGCTGTACAGAATCAGTCATGCCCTGCCCTTAATTTTTTGCCGGTTTGCCGGACGGGCTGAGAAAGCCCTCCAGCACGATCAGTGCGGCACCAATACAGATGGCACAGTCGGCGATATTGAACGTGGCAAAGTGCCAGTCGCCAACGTAGAAGTCGATAAAGTCGACGACAAAGCCATGATACGCGCGGTCAAACAGGTTACCTAACGCGCCGCCAATAATTAGCGCGTAAGCAATATTGTTGAGCTTATTGCTGGCGGCAGTGCGGTACATCATCACCAGCAACGCCACCACAATCGCCACCGCGATGCCGGCAAAGAACCAGCGCTGCCAGCCGCCCTTATCGGCGAGGAAGCTGAACGCCGCCCCGTAGTTATGCGCATAGAAGAAGTTGAAAAATGGCATCACTGACATCGACTCATGCAACATCAGCGTGTTCATAATCCACTGCTTGCTGGCGAAGTCGATGGCAATCACCACCAGAACCAGCCAGACCCAGCGTAAACCGGTCGAGAAGATAGGTTTACTCATCAGGCAAACTTACGCTGTTCGCCAGCGCCCGCAATGTTGGTGGCACAGCGTCCGCACACGTCCGGATGCTCAGCACTCTGACCAATGTCAGTAGTGTAATGCCAGCAGCGTGGGCATTTCTCGCCTTCTGCTTTATGCAGGGCAATTTTCAGACCTTTCACCAGCTCGCTCTGCTGCGCTTCTTCGGTTGCCAGCGCATAGTCAGCCACCTGGGCACCCGAGGTCAGCAGCACAAAGCGCAGCTCGTCACCCAGGCTAACCAGCTTCTTAGCCAGATCGGCATCGGCGTACAGCGTTACCGTCGCTTCCAGCGATCCGCCAACGCGCTTATCAGCACGCGCCTGCTCGATCACTTTGTTCACTTCGCCGCGCACTTTCAGCAGCTCAGCCCAGTAGCTGTCGTTCATCGATTCGTTATCCGCCAGACCAAACAGGCCGTCGAACCACTCACCGGTGAAGACATACTTCTCGCGCTTGCCTGGCAGTTCGCCCCAGATTTCATCTGCGGTGAAGGACATGATCGGCGCCATCCAGCGGACCAGTGCTTCCGCGATGTAATACAGCGCCGTCTGGCAGCTACGACGCGCCAGGCCATCGGCTTTCGCGGTGTACTGACGGTCTTTGATGATATCCAGGTAGAAGGAGCCCATCTCAACCGAGCAGAACTGCATCAAACGCTGGACGACTTCATGGAAGTCATAGTTCTCATACGAAGCGAGGATATCGTCCTGCGCCGCTTTGGCACGACCCACTGCCCAGCGATCCAGCACCACCATCTCTTCCGGCTTCACGCTGTCGGTTTCTGGGTTGAAGCCGTTCAGGTTAGCCAGCAGGAAGCGCGCGGTGTTACGGATACGGCGATAGGAGTCAGCCGAGCGTTTCAGGATCTCGTCCGATACCGCCATTTCGCCGGAGTAATCGGTAGACGCCACCCACAGACGCAGGATGTCGCCACCCAGCTTGTTCATCACATCTTGGGGTGAAACGGTGTTGCCGATGGATTTCGACATCTTACGGCCCTGACCATCAACGGTGAAACCGTGGGTCAGTACCTGACGGTAAGGTGCTTTGCCTTTCATCGCCGTCGAGATCATCAGGGAAGACATAAACCAGCCACGGTGCTGATCCGATCCTTCCAGATACATGTCCGGCGAGTGACCGTCGAATTCAGGACGGGCAGCCACCACCGAGAAGCTGGTCGAGCCGGAGTCAAACCACACGTCCAACGTGTCAGGCACTTTGACGTAGTTTTCTGCGTCGGCGCCCATCAGCTCGCTGGCGTCCAAATCCCACCAGGCCTGAATACCGTCTTGCTCAACGCGCTGAGCAACTTTCTCCATCAGCTCAAGGGTATCCGGGTGCAGCTGCTCGGTGTCTTTATGCACGAACAACGACATCGGCACGCCCCAGGTACGCTGGCGGGAAATACACCAGTCTGGACGGTTGGCAACCATCGATTCGATACGCGCCTGGCCCCAGTCTGGGATCCACTGCACGCCTTTAATCTCTTTCAGTGACTGCGCACGCAGACCTTTCTGATCCATGCTGATAAACCACTGCGGCGTGGCACGGAAGATGATTGGGGTTTTGTGGCGCCAGCAGTGTGGGTAGCTGTGCAGCAGTTTTTCCACATGCAGCAGAGCGCCTTTTTCACGCAGGATCTCAACGATCATGTCGTTGGCTTTAAAGACGTTTACGCCATCCAGCGAGGGATAGGTGCCCGGCAGGAAGCTGCCGTCTGGCCCAACCGGGTTGGCGGTTTCGATACCGTATTTCTGGCCGATAACATAGTCATCAGGACCGTGGCCCGGCGCGGTGTGAACGGCACCGGTACCCGCTTCCAGCGTTACGTGCTCGCCGAGGACAACCGGTGAAGTGTGATCGAGGAACGGATGCTGGAAGGCCTGCAGCTCAAGAGAAGCCCCTTTCACCTCGCCCAGCACTTTCCACTCGCTCACGCCGACGCGCTTCATCACGCTCTCGACCATCTCTTTTGCCAGGATCAGCGCGCGACCTTCGATCTGCAGCAGTTCGTATTCGAACTCCGGATGCAGAGAGATGGCGCGGTTAGCCGGCATGGTCCACGGCGTGGTGGTCCAGATCACCAGCGAGATCGGGCCGTCAACGTGCGCGGCGCCAAACTTGGCCTGTACCGCCTCTTTATCAACGGCATTAAACATCACGTCGATAGAGGGCGAGGTTTTGTCGTAGTACTCGACTTCGGCTTCTGCCAGCGCAGAGCGGCAGTCCATGCACCAGTGCACCGGTTTGGCGCCTTTGTGCATATGGCCGTTGCCGATGATTTTGCTGAGCGCACGGATGATGTTCGCTTCAGTTTTGAAGTTCATGGTCAGGTAAGGACGATCCCAGTCGCCCAGCACGCCCAGACGGATGAAGTCCTTTTTTTGGCCTTCAACCTGCTCGGCCGCGTATTCACGGCAGGCAGCACGGAATTCTGCCGCGGTGACTTTCTCACCTGGCTTACCGATCATCTGCTCAACTTTGTGCTCAATCGGCAGACCGTGGCAGTCCCAACCCGGCACATACGGCGAGTCGAAGCCCGACAGACCTTTCGACTTAACGATAATGTCTTTCAGAATCTTGTTAACTGAGTGACCAATATGAATGCTGCCGTTCGCGTACGGAGGGCCATCATGCAGGATAAAGGTTTTTTTCCCTTTTTTGGCTTCGCGGATGATGCCGTAGAGATTGTCATCATACCAACGCTGCAGCATTCCCGGTTCACGCTTGGCCAGATCGCCACGCATCGGGAACCCCGTTTCCGGCAAATTCAGGGTAGATTTATAGTCACTCATCAGATTCTCGATTCCGTATTTCGGTTCTGTTTAAACCGGTGTTTTCAGCCCGAAAAATGTCCGGGCGCTCACCACATCTTTAGCAATTTGCTCTTTGAGCTCGTCAAGTGAAGCAAAACGCTGCTCATTTCGTATTTTTTGACAGAGCACCACGTCTATATGGCGTCCATACAGGTGCATTGCAACGTCCAGCAGGTGAACTTCTAACTGCTGACGCATGCCGGCAACCGTTGGGCGGGTGCCAATGTTGGCAACGCCAGGCAACGGTTTATCGCCCAGACCCAGCACTTCCACGGCATACACCCCTTTCACCGGCGAAACGTAGCGTCGCAACGGCAGATTAGCGGTAGGGAAGCCTAACGTCCGGCCCAGTGCATCACCGTGCACAACCCGGCCTGAAATGCTGAAGGGATGTCCAAGAAGTGCAGCCGCCAGCGGCAGATTATCTTCGGCCAACGCCTGACGGACTGCCGTGCTGCTGATGCGCTTGCCATCATCACAGAAGGTCTGGGTACTGATGACATCAAAGCCATGTTCGATGCCCGCATGCTGTAATAACAGGAAATCCCCCTGGCGACCAGCGCCAAAGCGGAAGTCATCGCCTACGGCCAGGAACTTCACATCCAGCTTGTCCACCAGTAAGTCGGTGACAAAACTTTCCGCGGTCAGCGCGGCAAAGCGGCGGTCGAAACGCACGCACAGCACCGCATCCACACCCGCTTCGCTCAGGTAGCGAACTTTATCCCGCAGGCGTGTCAGCCTGGCAGGCGCTTTATCAGCCGCAAACAGCTCAAGCGGTTGCGGTTCAAAGATCATCACCACCACCGGCAAATTGCGTTGGCGTCCTTCTTCACACAGTCGGGCCAGCAGCGCCTGATGGCCGCGATGCACGCCATCGAAGTTACCGATGGTCAGTACGCAGCCGCGATGCTGCTCCCTAAGGTTATGTATGCCGCGGATAAACTTCATGGCTGGCTCAAATTTGTGGAAATCGGCGGATTATACCTTGTACAGCTCTGAAGGTTAACCCGCGAATGCGGCTTTACTCTGTTTATCGCGGCATTTTCTGCGGTAAACTGCTCCTTCAGGCGGCAATAGCATTTATCTTGTGATTAAGCTGTATTCGGTGAGATGAAGCTGGTAGAATCTTGCGCCATCGAAACGTAATAGAGTGTCGCGTGTTTGGCGGCGCTTATTTGCACAAATCCATTGACAACCATGGGCGAAAGAGGCATATTCCTCGGCCTTTGAATTGTCCTCATAGAACTATTTGGGAGTTGGACCTTGGCTAATATCAAATCAGCTAAGAAACGCGCAGTAACGTCTGAGAAGCGTCGTAAGCACAACGCTAGCCGTCGTTCAATGTTGCGTACTTTTATCAAGAAAGTCTACGCGGCTGTCGCTCTTGGCGATAAAGCGGCTGCGCAGAATGCATTTAATGAAATGCAACCAATTGTGGACCGTCAGGCAGCTAAAGGCCTGATCCACAAAAACAAAGCTGCACGCCATAAAGCAAATCTGGCTGCACAGATCAGCAAACTGGATTAATCTCCAGCCCGCTAATCGGCTTTGATGAAAAAACCGGCTCTGCCGGTTTTTTTGTGTCTGCAATTCAGGAAAACAGACCCGTAAAGTCCTTGTTGCAGATACGCTGTACCGCCGGATGCTGGATCATCCGCTCGGCAAATATCACGTGATACTCTTCCACCACGCTATCTATCCTGCCCAGTTCTAAAATCCCTTTCTCAAAAAATACATCATTCGCATAGCTGGATGGCGCGACAAATATCGCATTGTGGCTGGCACCGAACGCCTTCATCAGTGCGGCATCGTCAAACTCGCCCAGAATATCCACTTCCAGTCCCTGAGTCTGAAACCAGTTCAACAACTTTCGTCCCAGCATCGAACGACGGCCGGGGATCAGCAGCTTTCGCTGTTCAAGGCAGGCCGGGAAAGGTAAATCAGGTTGCGGTGCCTGACACCAGAAGCTGATGCAGGATTCGCCCAGCTTGACGGAGAACAGTCCTTCCTGCTGGGTGGAGTCGATTGGGCAGTCGGAGAGGATCATATCCAGCTTGTGCTGGCTCAGCTGCTCCAGCAGCATTTCGTGGGTCGATTCATAACAGCGCAGATGAATTTTATCTTCGTCGACCACCGCGGTTTGCAGCACCTGGCTGACCAACCGTTTCGACAGCACATCCGCCACGCCAACGTCGAACAGCAGACTGGCTTCCTTGCGATAGTTAACGATATCCAGCATCTCCTGGCTGAGCTGAAACATTTTGTCGGCATAGCGGAACACCAGCTGTCCAAGCTCAGACGGCACCAGCCCTCTTCCCTGGCGTTTAAACAGTTTGCCCTGCAGACGGTCTTCCAGCGCTTTGATCTGCCCGGTGATGGTCTGCGGCGTCAGATTAAGGGCATCTGCCGCGCCCACCACCGAACCGGCTTTGCACACCTGCCAGAAGTAATAAAGATGGTTGAAGTTAATGTGTGACATGCGCGCCTCCCTGATGGCGTGTTCGGAACCGGCCAGCCGGGGCTGGCCGGAAACGCGTTATCGCAGTTTAAGACGCAGCAGCGTGTACCCCATCACCGCAGAAATAGCCGAACCGACCAGGATACCCAGTTTCGCCAGCGTCACCATCTCTTCGTGGGCGGCATCAAAGGCCAGCGAGGCGATAAAGATCGACATGGTAAAGCCGATACCGCACAGCAGCCCGACCGACGCGATGTCCTGCATGCGGGTGCCTTCCGGCAAGGCCGCAATCTTCAGTTTTACCGCCAGCCAGCAGATCAGGGTGATCCCCAGCGGTTTACCGATAAACAGCCCGAGAATAATGCCGATTGGCACCGCCGACAGCAGGCCATCAGCAGACACGCCGGTTAACGAGACGCCGGCATTGGCAAAGGCAAACAGCGGCAGGATCACCCAGCTCACCCATGGCGCCAGGCCATGCGCCAGGTGCATCGCCGGGGAATGACCGTTCTCTTTTTTCAGCGGCACAAAGAATCCAACCAGCACACCCGCCACCGTGGCGTGGATGCCAGACTTCAGCACCGCCACCCACAGCACCATGCCAACCAGCATATAAAGCGAGATACTGCGCACGCCCAATTTATTTAGCAGCGCCAGCACCACAATCGCGCCGCCGGCAACGGCCAGTGACGTCACGGACAGGTCCTGGGTATAGAAGAAGGCAATGATCAGGATCGCCCCAAGGTCATCAATGACGGCCAGCGCCATCAGGAACATCTTCAGCGCAGGCGGCACGCGGCTGCCGAGCAGCGCAAGGATACCCAGCGCAAACGCGATGTCCGTCGCGGTCGGGATAGCCCAGCCGTGAATGGCCAGCGGATCGTTATGGTTCATCGCCGCATAGATCAGCGCGGGGGCCAGCATACCGCCCAGCGCGGCAATCAATGGGAACATCGCACGCTCACGCGTTGCCAACGAGCCGGAAACCAGCTCGTGCTTCACTTCCAGACCGATCATCAGGAAGAACACCGCCATCAGCGCATCATTGATCCACAACAGCAGGTTTTTGCTGATATCCAGGCTACCGAAGCGGAATTCGACCGGCATATTCAGGATAGATTGGTAAGCCTGCTGGGTGCCGGCCGTGTTCGCGAGGATCATCGCTATCGCCGCAGCGATAATGAGTACCACGCCACCGGTGGCTTCATTTTTCAGGAGTCGTTTGAGCGCTGCATTCATCTTGGCATTCCCTTAACAAAGTGATGAAGAAAAGTACCGCAAGCATACGCGTTTTAACTGCTCGTAAAAAACAGTTTATACCCGGTTATAAGGTAGGTATTTCCGAGTTGTGAAGCCGTTCGGGAAAATGCGCAAAAAAAAACGGACAGCCTGAGCTGTCCGTTAGTCTGACTTCCGCAGAAATTAGCGGGTCAGGTCATCGAAGAATTTCTTCACGCCGTCGAAGAAGCTTTTCGAGCGCGGGCTGTTCTTCTCGCCGCTAGGGCCACCGAAGCTCTCTTCCAGCTCCTGCAGCAACGCCTTCTGCTTCTCGTTCAGGCTGACCGGGGTTTCCACCACCACGCGGCACAGCAGGTCGCCCTGAGCACCGCCGCGCACGGATTTAACACCCTTGCTGCGCATACGGAACAGCTTGCCGGTCTGGGTTTCCGCCGGGACTTTCAACTTCACACGGCCATCCAGCGTCGGCACTTCAATCTCGCCGCCCAGTGCTGCCATGGCAAAGTTGATCGGCACTTCGCAATACAGGTTGTTCTCTTCACGCTCGAAGATTGGGTGCTTGCGCACCTGCACCTGAACGTAGAGATCGCCTGCCGGTGCGCCATGCTCGCCCGCTTCACCTTCGCCAGTCAGACGGATACGGTCGCCGGTATCGACGCCAGCCGGGATCTTCACCGACAGGGTCTTAGACTTCTCGACGCGGCCGTGACCGTGACAGGCATTACACGGATCTTTGATCACTGAGCCGCGACCGTGACAGGTAGGACACGCCTGCTGCACGGTAAAGAAGCCCTGACGCATCTGCACCTGGCCCTGTCCATGACAGGTGCCACAGGTCTGTGGTTTGGTGCCCGCTTTCGCGCCGCTACCGTCACACACCTCACACTCTTCCAACGTTGGAATGCGGATCTCTTTGGACACGCCGCGGACAGCTTCTTCAAGCGTCAGCTCCATGTTGTAGCGTAAATCGGCACCACGCGCAGCACGTTGCTGACGACGTCCTCCGCCAAAGATATCGCCGAACACGTCGCCAAAGATATCGCTGAAATCGGCACCGCCGCCACCAAAGCCGCCGCCACCGCCGCCCATACCGCCCTGTTCAAAGGCTGCATGACCGTACTGATCGTAAGCTGCACGTTTCTGGCCATCGGTCAGAATTTCGTACGCTTCCTTCACTTCTTTAAATTTGGCTTCAGATTCTTTATCACCGGGATTACGGTCAGGGTGGAGTTTCATCGCCAGGCGTTTGTAGGCCTTTTTGATTTCACGCTCATCCGCTGATTTGGAAACGCCTAAAATCTCGTAATAGTCTTGCTTCGCCATACTGGTGTTCCTGCCCTTAACATGCGTGCACGGGCGTGGAGAAATTCCCACGCCCGTGCCGGTTATCATCAGTGGCCTGTTACAGGCCACCGTGCCCGCTCAGGGCGATTATTTTTTGTTGTCTTTCACTTCTTCAAATTCAGCGTCAACAACGTCGTCATCTTTCTTCGCAGAAGCGTCACCGGCCTCCGCTGCGCCGCCAGCGGCCTGCTGCTGCTGTGCGAACTCCATCAGTTTGCTGGAAACTTCAGTCAGCGCCTGCATTTTCGCTTCGATAGCGGCTTTATCTTCGCCTTTCAGCGCTTCGTTCAGCTCGGCCAGGGCTGCCTCAATCGGCGCCTTGTCATCTGCTGGCAGTTTATCGCCGGCTTCGTCCAGCTGCTTACGGGTGCTGTGCGACAAGTGATCGGCTGTGTTACGAACCTGAACCAGCTCTTCGAACTTACGGTCTGACTCAGCGTTAGCTTCAGCGTCACGAACCATTTTTTCGATCTCTTCGTCGTTCAGACCAGAAGATGCCTTGATGGTGATCTTCTGCTCTTTACCGCTGTTTTTGTCTTTAGCAGACACGTGCAGGATACCATCGGCATCGATATCGAAGGTGACTTCGATCTGCGGCATGCCGCGCGGTGCGCCCTGAATCCCGTCCAGGTTGAACTGGCCCAGCGATTTGTTATCCGCAGCACGCTTACGCTCACCCTGAACCACGTGAATGGTTACAGCAGACTGGTTGTCTTCAGCAGTAGAGAACACCTGGCTGTGTTTGGTCGGGATAGTGGTGTTCTTGGTGATCAGTGAGGTCATCACGCCACCCATGGTTTCGATACCCAGAGACAGAGGGGTAACGTCCAGTAACAGAACGTCTTTCACTTCACCCGCTAACACGCCACCCTGAACCGCAGCACCGACGGCAACCGCTTCATCCGGGTTTACGTCTTTACGTGGTTCTTTACCGAAGAACTCAGCCACTTTCGACTGCACCATTGGCATACGCGTCTGGCCACCAACAAGGATAACGTCGTTGATGTCTGAAACAGACAGACCGGCATCCTGCAGCGCCACTTTCAGCGGGTCGATAGAGCGAGCCACCAGATCTTCAACCAGTGATTCCAGCTTCGCACGGGTCACTTTGATGTTCAGGTGCTTAGGACCAGTCGCATCAGCCGTGATGTACGGCAGGTTCACGTCAGTCTGCTGTGCAGAAGACAGTTCGATTTTCGCTTTCTCTGCCGCTTCTTTCAGACGCTGCATTGCCAGCGGATCGTTGTGCAGATCGATGCCAGAATCTTTCTTAAATTCTGCCACCAGATAATTGATCATGCGGCTATCGAAGTCTTCACCACCCAGGTGGGTATCACCGTTGGTTGCCAGCACTTCAAAGGTTTTTTCGCCATCAACTTCATCAATTTCGATGATGGAGATATCGAAGGTACCGCCGCCCAGGTCATAAACCGCGATAGTACGGTTGCCCTGGCCTTTGTCCATACCGTAAGCCAGTGCCGCTGCGGTTGGTTCGTTGATGATACGTTTTACGTCCAGACCTGCGATACGGCCGGCATCTTTCGTTGCCTGACGCTGCGCATCGTTAAAGTACGCTGGAACAGTGATAACCGCTTCAGTTACCGGTTCGCCCAGGTAATCTTCAGCCGTTTTCTTCATTTTCTTCAGCACTTCAGCAGAGATCTGCGGCGGTGCCATTTTCTGGCCTTTCACGTCGATCCAGGCGTCACCGTTGTCAGAACCGGCGATTTTGTATGGCATGATTTTGATATCACGCTGCACTTCTTCGTCCTGGAAGCGACGGCCAATCAGGCGCTTAATCGCAAACAGGGTATTCTGTGGGTTGGTCACAGCCTGACGCTTAGCCGGTGAACCGACCAGAATCTCGCCGTCCTGGGT
The DNA here is from genome assembly GCF_004551645.1 of Erwinia sp. QL-Z3. Taxonomy (NCBI): domain Bacteria; kingdom Pseudomonadati; phylum Pseudomonadota; class Gammaproteobacteria; order Enterobacterales; family Erwiniaceae; genus Erwinia; species Erwinia sp. QL-Z3. The sequence goes on along the minus strand of NZ_CP037950.1, from coordinate 2,217,934 downwards.
GTACGCGATGATGGAAGGAGTGGTGCGATCGCCTTCCGCATTCTCCAGTACACGCGCTTTGCCGCCATCCATAATCGCGACACAAGAGTTAGTCGTACCCAGGTCAATACCAATAATTTTACCCATCTATACATCTCCCACTTAAATTTATGTCAAATCAGTTTATGAACACTTAATGCGGGCTTTTTTTGCCGTTTCAACTGCTGGCGCCGCGCTTTTTTTCCAGGTCCATAACCTTGGATGCCAAATAAGATGGGGCCATCCAGAGCGGCATCAAGGGGCAAGGTGAAAAAAATTTCGTTTTTTCCACTCTTCAGATCAAGGTTTGCCGGACGGCGGATCATTATGATGCCGCGCGAGTTGAAAAAATGGGGTCATTAATCCGCAAAAACAGCCCCTTTCAGTCAGTTACTTCACTTTTTTTTTACGTCTTGATCATGGATATCAGAGGACTTATGGACAGCAGCAAATTAGCGAACCCCGGACCGCTCGGCCTGATGGGCTTTGGCATGACCACCGTTTACCTTAATCTGCACAACGCCGGTTTCTTTCCGCTTAACGCCGCCATTTTCAGCATGGGGATATTTTTTGGCGGTCTGGCGCAGATCCTCGCCGGCCTGATGGAGTATAAAAAAGGCAACACCTTCGGCCTGACAGCCTTCACCGCCTATGGCTGCTTCTGGCTGAGCCTGGTGGGCATTCTACTATTACCCCGCCTCGGACTAGCAGAGCCCGCTGATGACACCGCGCTCGGTATCTGGCTGGCATTATGGGGCGTGTTCACGCTGTTTATGTTCTTTGGCACCCTGCGCGCCAACCGGGCCTTACAGTTTGTCTTCGCCAGCCTGACGCTGCTCTTCGCCCTTCTCGCTATCGGCCATATTGCCGGCAATCATGCCGTGATAACGCTGGCAGGCTATGAAGGCATTCTTTGCGGTGCCGGCGCGATTTATCTGGCCATGGCCGAAGTGATTAATGCGCAGTTGGGGCGCACAGCGCTGCCCGTTGGCGAGATGAATAAGGCGTAATTTGCGGAAGACAGTGACCCGCCCGGCCGTTGAAAAACGACCGGGCTTTTTATTAGCTGAAGGTACGACCAACCAGTGCGTCACGCTTGCCATCGCGCTTTAACCAGATGCCGACCAGCAGACCAATTGCTGACAGCGCCAGCACATAGTAAGCCGGGGCCAGCGGCGTCACCGCCATAATCAGGGTGACGAAAATTGGCGTTAAGCCGCCAAAAATGGCGTAAGCGACGTTATATGAGAAGGCAATACCGGTGAAACGCACTTCCGCCGGAAAGGCCCGCACCATCACATAAGGCACCGCGCCGACCACGCCCACGCTTAAGCCCACCAGCGCATAGCAGGGGAATAACAGCTCGGGATGCGCGCCAACCGTGCGGTAAAATATCCAGCTGCACACCGCCAGCAACAGGCTGCCCACGATAAAGGTTTTACTGGCGCCAAAGCGATCGGCTGCAAAGCCCGCGCAGATGCAGCCCACCAGCAGCATCACCGTTGCGAGGCTGTTGGCCTGCAGCGCTTGCGCCGTCGGAATACCGTACTGCTTTTGCAGCAAGGTCGGCGTCATCAGGATCACCACCACAATTCCCGCCGAGAGCAGCCAGGTCAGCAACATGCTGATGGCGATTTCGCGTTTATGTTTCACCACCACCGCTTTCAACGGCAGTTCCGCGGCCAGCGCTTTACGCGCTTTCATCTCGACAAAGATCGGGGTTTCCTGCAACCAGCGGCGCAGATACAGCGCGATAAAGCCAAACACGCCGCCCAGCAGGAACGGGATACGCCAGGCGCCGGACAGGATGCCCTGCGGACCAAAGGCGCTGTTGACCAGCGTTGCCACCACCGATCCCAGCAGGATGCCCGCGGTGAGCCCGGCGGTCAGGGTGCCACAGGCAAAGCCGATGCGTTTTTCGGGAACATGTTCAGCGACAAACACCCAGGCACCCGGCACTTCGCCACCGATCGCCGCGCCTTGCAGCACGCGCAGCAGTAACAGCAGGATCGGTGCGGCAATGCCCAGCGTGGCATAGGTCGGCAATAGCCCCATCGCCAGCGTGGGCAGCGCCATCAGCAGAATGCTCAGACTGAACATCTTTTTGCGCCCCTGGCTGTCACCGAAATGCGCCATGATCAGGCCGCCTAACGGACGGGCAAGATAGCCGGCAGCGAAAATGGCAAAGGTCTGGACCTGGCGCAGCCAGTCAGGAATATCCGCCGGGAAGAACAGATCGCCAATCACCGCCGCGAAGAACACGAAGATGATGAAGTCGTAGAATTCCAGCGCGCCACCGAGCGCCGCCAGAGAAAGGGTCTTGTAATCCTGCCGGTTCAGGCGGCGATCGTTATTGTGCAGCATAATTATTCAGGCACATCCAGAAGGTGAAGAAAAAAGGTGAGTAAGAAGTTGTAAAGCTATCCTTACTATACCGTTCAATTCCCGCTACGCCAGCTCGATCTTATGCCTGAATTACGCCATTTTTAGCCGTTTGTTTCGCGACGCGCACTTTTAGGACGAAATGCTGCTACCACCGCGTCATGCGTCTCTACATACGGGCCTTCCAGCAGCTGAATACAATACGGCACGCTGGCAAAAATTCCGTGCACGCGCGCCTTACCCTCGGCATCCTTCAGCCCTTCCAGCGTCTCTTGAATCGACTTTGGCTGGCCCGGCAGATTGATAATCAGCGATTGCTTACGGATCACGCCGACCTGACGGGAGAGGATCGCCGTCGGCACAAAGTTGAGGCTGATCTGGCGCATTTGCTCGCCGAAACCGGGCATCTCGCGATCGGCAATCGCCAGCGTGGCATCCGGGGTGACGTCACGACGCGCCGGCCCCGTGCCGCCCGTGGTCAGGACCAGATGGCAGAACATTTCCTCCACCAGCTCGCAAATCGCCTGTTCAATCATCGGCTGTTCATCCGGCACCAGCCGTTTTTCAATCTCAAACGGCGTCGCCAGCGCCTGGGTTAACCAGGCCTCAAGTGCAGGCAGCCCCTGATCCTGATAGATGCCGTTGGCGGCACGATCGGAAACCGAAATTAAGCCTATACGTAGTGTATTCATGGTGTGGTCACTGTGTTTACGGCCACGGTAAAAGCGCGGGCGTGGAGGAGGATAAAAGCAGGATAAACCATTACAAAGCGGGATGTACAGCGGGGGAAAACGGTGGCCGGATAACCGGCCACCGTCGGAGACTTACAGCAGGTCGGCAATCATTTTGTCGAGTTTGCCCTGGTCGAGAGCAAAGTTACGGATGCCCTGAGCCAGTTTGTCTACTGCCATCGGATCCTGGTTGTGCTGCCACAGGAACTCAGATTCAGTCATTTTCGCCGGACGCGCTTTCACTTCGCCGGTGTAAGACAGTTTACGCTCCAGCGTCCCTTCGGTTTCTGCCAGCTCTTTCAGCAGGTTCGGGGAGATGGTCAGACGGTCGCAGCCAGCCAGTTCGATGATTTCGCCAACGTTACGGAAGCTTGCGCCCATCACAACGGTTTCGTAGCCATGCTGCTTGTAGTATTCGTAGATTTCAGACACGGAAACCACGCCTGGATCTTCATGGGCAGCGTACTCTTTCTTGTCAGTGTTGGCTTTGTACCAGTCGAGAATACGGCCGACGAACGGAGAAATCAGGAACACGCCCGCTTCAGCACAGGCACGCGCCTGGGCGAAGGAGAACAGCAGCGTCAGGTTACAGTTGATGCCTTCTTTTTCCAGCTGCTCAGCAGCACGGATGCCCTGCCAGGTGGACGCCAGTTTGATCAGGATGCGGTCGTTGCTGATGCCAGCATCGTTATACAGTTTGATCAGGGAACGGGCTTTATTGATGCTGCCTTCGGTGTCGTAAGACAGACGGGCATCGACTTCGGTAGAGATACGGCCAGGGACCAGCTTCAGGATTTCCAGACCGATATTGACGGCCAGCTTGTCCGCAGCGTAGTTCACCTGCTCTTCTTTTTTGCTGCTCTGATCGCGAGCCCAGGTAACCGCTTCATCAATCAGCTTGCGGTATTCAGGGATCTGCGCGGCGCTCAGGATCAGGGAAGGGTTGGTGGTAGCATCTTGCGGCTTGTACAGCTTCATCGCTGCAATGTCACCGGTATCGGCAACAACGGTAGTCAGTTGACGCAGGGAAGTCAGTTTATCCGTCATGGTTGTCATTCTCATCAGAGTAGAGTTATCGGGTTCTAGAAAATGTCTGACACGGATAATATCACGCGAAGCTTGCCATGCAAGGTAAGGTTGCCCGCAGGCCACGCAGTGCTAAATTGATGAAGAATACCCCCTTTAACGCGCCGGGGATCAGTAAAGGCAATGGCAGCGATTACTCCTTTCATGTCACTTTTTTGCTAAAGTAGCGGCTAAACTTTTGCCCCTCGCGGCATATTCATACAAGGACTCAGGCATGTTGATGGTTATCTCCCCAGCCAAAACGCTGGATTTTGAAAGCCCGCTGGCGACCAAACGTTTCACCCAACCTGCGTTGCTGGATGATTCCCAAAAACTGATTGAGGTTGCCCGAAAGCTGACGCCAGCGCAGATCGGTTCACTGATGCATATCAGCGATAAGCTGGCTGGACTGAACGCCGATCGTTTCCATCACTGGCACCCGCCGTTCACCCCGGAAAATGCCCGTCAGGCGATCCTCGCCTTTAAAGGTGATGTCTATACCGGCCTGCAGGCGGAAACCTTTAAAGAGAAGGATTTCGATTTTGCTCAGCAGCACCTGCGCATGCTGTCCGGCCTTTACGGTCTGCTGCGCCCGCTGGATTTGATGCAGCCCTATCGTCTGGAAATGGGCATCAGGCTGGAAAACCCGGCCGGCAAAGATCTCTACACCTTCTGGGGCGATAAGCTGACCGAAGCGCTGAATGCCGCGCTGGCCGAGCAAGGCGATGATGTGTTGCTGAACCTGGCGTCCGATGAGTATTTCAAAGCGGTGAAGCCGAAAAAGCTCAATGGCCGCATCATCAAGCCGGTGTTCCTCGACGAGAAAAACGGCAAGTTCAAAGTGATCAGCTTCTATGCCAAAAAGGCGCGTGGCCTGATGAGCCGTTATGTCATTGAGAATCGCCTGACCAAACCGGCACAGCTGAAGAAGTTTGATGTGGACGGCTACGTCTTTGTCCCGGAAGAGAGTAGCGACAGTGAACTGATGTTTAAGCGCCGCGAAGCGGTCTGACAGCACACCCGCAGCATAAAAAAACGGCCCTTTTCAGGGCCGTTTGCATGGGTGGATACGGCCCGCAACGGGGCCGGAGACCTTATTTGTGCAACAGGAACTCGCGCAGTTCCGCGAAGTCCGCTTTCATCTCATGGGAGAGCAGCGGCAGGTTGGCACGCTGTGCCAGCTCTTCAGGCACCGGCAGCTTGCGGTCGAGGATCGCTTCCACGCTTTCGATAAACTTGGCCGGGTGCGCGGTGCCGAGGAACAAACCAAACTCCCCTTCCTGCAACTGATCGCGCAGCATACGGTAAGCAATCGCCGCGTGGGGCTCAGAGATGTAACCCAGGTCCGCCAGCTCACGCATGGTGGCTTTGGTGGTCTGATCATCAACCGCACCAAAGCCCAGATCGGTCAGGCGCCAGGTTTTGCGGCGGAAGATCTCTTCCACGCGCGGCCAGTTGTTCGGCTGGCTGACATCCATCGCGTTAGACAAGGTGGAAACCGTGGCATTAGGCTGCCATTCGCCCTTCTCAAGGAAGCGCGGAACGGTGTCATTGGCGTTGGTGGCGGCAATAAAGCGCTTAACCGGCAGGCCAAGGGATTTCGCCAGCAGGCCCGCGGTCAGGTCGCCGAAGTTACCACTCGGTACGGAGATCACCAGCTGGTTACGCTTCTCCTGAGGCAGTTGCGCCACCGCTTCGAAGTAGTAACAAATCTGCGCCAGCAGGCGGCTGATGTTGATTGAGTTTGCCGAGTTCAGGCCAATGGCTTTCTTCAGCAGCTCATCATCAAAGGCCTGCTTCACCAGTGACTGACAGGCATCGAAGTCGCCTTCAATGGCGATGGTCTGGATATTGCCACCCAGCGTACAGAACAGTTTTTCCTGCAGCGGACTGATTTTGCCTTTCGGATAGAGGATCACCACGCGAACGTTTTCCATGCCGAAGAAAGCATGGGCAACTGCCGCACCGGTATCGCCGGAAGTGGCGGTCAGAATGGTGATTTTCTCATCGGCGCCGCTAACGTAGGAGAGCATTTGCGCCATAAAGCGGCCGCCAAAGTCTTTAAACGCCAGCGTTGGACCATGGAACAGCTCCAGCGCAGCGATATCATCCGTCACCTTTTGTACCGGTGCCGGGAAGCTGAAGGCGGTTTTCAGGCGCTGATGCAGCTGATGAGGTTCGATCTCATCGCCAATAAAGGCAGAGAGGATTTTGCTACTGCGGGTAACGAAATCCATTTCCAACATCTCGTCGATGTCGGTCAGTTCAAACTCAGGCAGCTCGAGCGGAAAGAACAGGCCCTGCTGTTTGCCGAGGCCTTGCTTAACGGCCTGCGAGAAGCTTACCTGCTCGTTGTGATCCTTAAGATTATACAGTTTCATGCGTTATCCCAGTTTACGTGCGCCTGCCGTGTCTATGCGGCAGATATGAACGAAGCCTTCATCATTTTGCAGATAGTGCTGGCTGAGCCAGTCTGCCATGCGCTGCGCCGTGTCCGGTTGGTTACAGACGGCGAATAGCGTTGGGCCGGATCCTGAAATCCCACAGGCCAGCGCGCCAATATCCTGCGCGGCCTGACGGGCTTCAGCAAATCCCGGTAACAGCTTGGTGCGGTAAGGCTCGGCGATCACATCGCGCATCAGCTTTGCCGCCAGCGCCGGTTGCTGCGTGTGGCAGGCATGAATAAACCCACCCAGGTAGCGACCGTGCTTAATAATGTCTTCTTTACGGTACTGTGCCGGCAGGATCGCGCGGGCTTCCGCGGTGGAAACTTTGATCCCCGGGTAGGCCATTACCCACAGCCAGTCATCAAAGCCTGGCACCTGCTGGCTGATAATCCCATTTTCCTCGAGCATCAGCTGAATGCCGCCGAGGAAGCATGGCGCCACGTTATCATAATGCACGCTACCGGAAATACGCCCTTCCAGTTCGCCCATCAGCGCCAGTAATTCATTATCGCTCAGCGGCTTACCGCAGTGCTCGTTCATCGCCATCAGGCCAGCCACCACCGAACAGGCGCTGGAACCCAGGCCGGAACCGATTGGCATGTTTTTTTCAAGCGTCATCGCCACCGGCACGCGTTTGCCAATCGCTTCGCAGAAACGATCCCAACACTGCCAGACGATGTTTTCCTGCGGATTGGTGGGGAGCTTGCTGACGAAACGCCCTTCATTACGCAGGCTGAATTCGCTGGCCGCTTCCACGGTCACGCAGTCGCCCAGCAAGGCGCCGTCAATCGGAGACACCGCCGCACCCAGTACATCAAAGCCCACGCTGACGTTGCCGATTGAGGCAGGGGCATAAATCTTAACCATTCTTAAACTCCCAACTTCCATGACAAGGTGCGTAACAGGTCGGCGAACACGCCTGCTGCGGTCACATCATTACCGGCACCGTAGCCGCGCAGAACCAGCGGAATGGGCTGATAGTAGCGGCTGTAGAAGGCCAGGGCATTCTCGCCGTTTTTCACTTTATACAGCGGATCGTTACCGTCCACGGCATCAATTTTTACCTGACAACGGCCACCTTCTTCAATGGCGCCGACAAATCGCAGCACTTTGCCCTCTGCACTGGCCCGCGCCACGCGGGAAGCAAAGGCATCATCCAGCTCTGGCAGACGCGCCATAAAGGTTTCCACGTCGGCAATCGCCGTGAATTCTTCCGGCAGCACCGCTTCAATCTCGATGTCGCTGAGCTCCAGCTGGTAGCCGGCTTCACGGGCAAGGATCAACAGCTTACGCGCCACGTCCATCCCGGAGAGATCGTCACGCGGGTCTGGCTCGGTGAAGCCCATTTCACGTGCGGTTTTGGTGGCTTCCGACAGCGACACGCCTTCATCCAGTTTACCGAAGATGAACGATAAAGAGCCAGAAAGGATGCCGGAGAAACGCAGCAGCTCATCACCGGCATTCAGCAGGTTTTGCAGGTTCTCGATTACCGGCAGACCCGCACCAACATTGGTATCGTAAAGGAATTTACGGCGAGATTTCGCCGCTGCCGCACGCATCTGCAGGTAGTAATTGTAAGAGGAGGTGTTGGCCTTTTTATTCGGCGTCACTACGTGGAAGCCTTCACCGAGGAAGTCGGCATACTGATCGGCAACCGCCTGGCTTGAGGTACAGTCCACAATCACCGGGTTCAGCAGGTGATACTCTTTTACCAGACGCATCAGGCGGCCAAGATTAAACGGCTCTTTGGCGTCAGCCAGCGACGCTTTCCAGTTTTCCAGCGGAATGCCGTGCACGTTGGTCAGCAACGCTTTGGAATTGGCGATGCCGCACACCCGTAAATCGATATGTTTATTCTTCAGCCACGCCTGCTGGCGATGCAGCTGATCGATCAGTGCCGCGCCAACACCGCCGACGCCGATCACAAACACTTCAATCACCTGGTCAGTGGCGAACAGCATCTGATGCACCACGCGCACGCCGGTGGTGGCCTGATCGTTATCCACCACCACCGAGATAGAACGCTCGGAAGAGCCCTGGGCGATAGCCACGATATTAATATTAGCCCGCGCCAGCGCCGAGAAGAATTTGGCAGAGATGCCGCGTAGCGTGCGCATACCGTCGCCAACCACTGAAATCACCGCCAGATGCTCCATCACATCCAGTGGCTCTAGCAGACCATCTTTCAGCTCAAGATAGAACTCTTCTTCTAATACGCGGCGGGCACGCGCCTGATCGCTCTGCGGCACGCAGAAACTGATGCTGTATTCAGACGAGGACTGGGTGATTAACACCACGGAGATCCCGCTGCGGGACATGGCGGCAAAGACTCGCGCCGCCATGCCGACCATCCCTTTCATGCCGGGGCCGGAGACGTTAAACATCGCCATGTTATTCAGATTGGTGATGCCCTTAACCGGATTATCATCATCTGAGCTGTCGCCACCAATCAGCGTGCCGGGCGCCTGAGGATTGGCGGTATTCTTGATCAGGCACGGGATCTGGAACTGTGCGATAGGAGTGATGGTGCGCGGGTGCAGCACTTTCGCGCCAAAATAGGAAAGCTCCATCGCTTCCTGGTAGGACATTGATTTCAGCAGGCGCGCATCCGGCACCTGGCGTGGATCGCAGGTGTAAACCCCGTCCACATCGGTCCAGATTTCACAACAATCAGCGCGTAAACAGGCGGCCAGCACCGCGGCCGAATAATCGGAGCCATTGCGACCCAGCACCACCAGTTCACCTTTATCATTACCGGCGGTGAAACCGGCCATCAGGATCATGTTTTCTGGCGGGATTTGGCTGGCGGCAATGCGGCGAGTGGATTCAGGGATATCAACGGTGGATTCGAGGTAATGCCCAACGGCCAGCAGCTTCTCAACCGGGTCGATGACGCTGACGCCATGTCCGCGCGCCAGCAACAGCGCTTCCATAATGGCGATCGACAGCTTTTCGCCACGGCAGATAATCGCCGCGTTGACGCTGTCCGGGCACTGTCCCAGCAGGCCAATACCGTGCAGGATCTGCTTAAGCTGCGCAAACTCCTGGTCGACAACGGTTTTCAACTTGTCGTACTGGAAACCCGGCTGCACTTCCGCCAGGCCCTGCAGCAGGGAAGCAAAAATGCTTTCCGCATCGCTGATGTTCGGCAAGGCATCCTGGCCGCTGATGGTTTTTTCAATCATCGCCACCAGGTGATTAGTGATCTTAGCTGGCGCGGACAATACGGTAGCAACCTGTCCCTGCTTCGCATTACTTTCCAGAATGTCTGCCACGCGTAAGAAGCGTTCCGCGTTGGCTACTGAGGTTCCACCGAATTTCAGCACTCGCATATCAAAATCTCCTGAATTTTTGCCGAAAAAAAAGCCCGCACTGTTTAGGTGCGGGCTTATTTTTGATGATTCCTGTATGCGTCAGCCCGCACCGTTACCTGTGGTAATGGTGGTGGTAATAATGATTGTTGTCATCAGGCTGAAATTGCGCATTTTAGATTTATCGTCTGTCTGTTTATAAATTCTGTCGGCCTCCAGAAGTAAAGCAATCCCCTGGCCAAGTCAATTTTTTTATCACCGTCTGGCCGACGGCGCAGCGGAGAAGCCTTGGGGCATTCCCCGAAAAAACAGATCCATTCTGTTAGCTGTCGAAACAATGCCAGTAATACCCACTGCCATTGCTTTATTCGCCAGTTTTTTTATCTATAAGTTTTTTTTCTACATCATGCAGCAGACGATGCAGCATGGCGTTGTCGCGCTGTTCCAACAGGCCAAGTCGCTGGGCCAGCCAGTCCACCAGTTTGCTGTCCTCGCTGACTTCCAGGCTCAGCAACAGCCGATCGAGACGCTGCCGCAATGCATCCAGCTGCTGGGCATCCGCGGGCGCTTCTTTTATGGCACTCACCTGCCGTAGCGCGGAAAGCTGGTAGCAATAGACCATGACTGCCTGTCCCAGATTCAGGGAAGGATAGTCGGCAGCCATCGGGATCCCGGTCAGCACATCCACCAACGCCAGCTCCTCATTGGTCAGCCCGGTATCTTCACGGCCAAACACCAGCGCGGCACTTTGCACCCACTGCTGCTTCTCTTCTAACAGGCTCTGCACCTGCTGAGGCGTAGCGTAATAGCGGAATTTTGCCCGACTGCGCGCGGTGGTGGCGATGCTGAAGTCGATGTCCGCCAGTGCCGCGTCCAGCGATTCCCAGTGGGTGGCGTTGTCGAGGATTTCCCCGGCACCATGCGCAACCCAGCGGGCGGCCGGTTCAAGGTGCGCCTGACTGTTGACGATCCGCAGCTCATCAAATCCCATGGTTTTCATGGCGCGGGCGGCGGCGCCGACATTTTCTGGTCTGCGTGGTGAGACAAGGATCAGGGGAAAACGCATAACTGCCTTAATAATGGTTGGCCGGGCGGTAAACAAATTACAGCCAGCTTGTAAAAAAATTCGCTCACCAGTAACAAATAAACAACATTACCGGTGCATACTCTATTCAGTCATAAACAAATTATATGACGAGTTCAGGCTAAATACCCTAATAAAAACAATTATCAGCACATAAAACTATAGGGTTCAATCAATTACCAAATGTTAAATCCGATCCAAACTCCTTTTGCCTCCGGGCGCTAACTTGTCGGCGAAAAGCACATAAATGTGAGCTAAGCTGGCATTCTTGGAAGAGTTTTTCACAAACTTGTTAACGTGCTACAATTGGTTTGATATAAGTCAACTTAGCGTTGTTTATTACATTTCGGTCAGGTCTTGTACTGTTATATTGCTGTTAATGCGGATAAGATGTACACCCATTTTTAAGCGTACCAGGACAGGATGCACCTTGTCTTCCCGGGAAGCACGGCCTGGTCTTTAATGGCTCAAGAACATATTCTGTACAGTTGACGTTTTGCGCCGGATGACTCATCTGCTTTGTCTGGTCCTGTTAACTGTATGCCCTGTTTTAACTTTGTTGGCAATTTTAGGTAGCGAACACATGCAGACCCCGCACATACTTATCGTTGAAGACGAATTAGTGACTCGTAATACTCTCAAAAGTATTTTTGAGGCCGAAGGCTACATGGTTTATGAAGCTACGGATGGTGCTGAAATGCACCATATATTGACCGAGAACGACATCAACCTGGTGATCATGGATATTAACCTGCCTGGGAAAAACGGTCTGCTGTTGGCCCGCGAACTTCGCGAACAGGCTAACGTAGCCCTGATGTTCCTGACCGGTCGCGACAACGAAGTCGACAAAATTCTCGGCCTGGAAATTGGCGCAGATGATTACATCACTAAACCGTTTAACCCGCGTGAGCTGACCATCCGTGCACGCAACCTGCTTTCCCGCACCATGAATCTGGCGCCGCACAGTGAAGAGCGCAAGCTGGTTGAGAGCTACAAGTTTAACGGTTGGGAGCTGGACATCAACAGCCGTTCCCTGATCAGCCCACAGGGCGAGCAGTACAAGCTGCCGCGCAGTGAGTTCCGCGCGATGCTGCATTTCTGCGAGAACCCAGGCAAAATCCAGACCCGTGCCGATTTGCTGAAAAAGATGACCGGCCGTGAGCTGAAGCCACACGATCGTACCGTTGATGTGACCATCCGCCGTATTCGTAAACACTTCGAATCCACGCCGGATACCCCAGAAATCATCGCGACCATCCACGGTGAAGGTTACCGTTTCTGTGGCGATCTGCAGGACTAATTCCTGCGGGTGCAAAAAATTAAGGGCCGGTAATCCGGCCCTTTTCTATGCAGCAGACTATTTCCACGGCATAATAGGCACTGCGCTCAGGGCGTTTTTAGGCGAACCATCCACAACTTTATCGGAATAGCTCAGATAGATCAGCGCATTACGCTTCTGATCGTAAAACCGTACCACCTGAAGCTTTTTAAACACCAGTGAAGTCCGTTTCTGGAACACGACCTCGCCTTCCGCTTTGCCCTTGGCAATTTTATCGCTAAGTTCAACCGGACCAACCTGCTGACAGGAGATGGCCGCGTCTGAGGTATCCTCAGCCAGCCCAAGTCCCCCCTTGATGCCGCCGGTTTTGGCGCGACTGATATAACAAGTTACATTTTTTACATCCGGATCGTCGAAGGCTTCAACCACTATCTTATGGTCTGGGCCAAACACCTTAAACACCGTGTCCACTGATCCAACCTGCTCAGCATGAGCGGTTACCGATGCAAAAATTACCGACGTGACTATTAACAATTTTCTCATTGTCATAACGTTACCATTGCTTAGAAAATAGATGACATTGTAAGGTAAACTTCTTCAGGCACTTGCCGCATGGTAACACCTCCCCGTTGTTTGAGGCGCATCAGCACAGGGTATTTGTCTTCTTGCAGACTGAATGCGTAACAGAAGCCAGTAGTGGAACTTTTCCCTGCACTAATTTTAACCAGGTAAGGATGATTTATGGATCAAGCCGGTATCATTCGCGATTTGCTTGTCTGGCTTGAAAGCCACCTTGATCAGCCGCTGTCTTTGGACAACGTGGCGACCAAGGCCGGTTATTCAAAATGGCACTTGCAAAGAATGTTTAAGGAAGTCACCGGACACGCGATTGGCGCATACATCCGCGCACGCCGTCTGTCTAAGGCCGCAGTAGCGCTTCGCCTGACCAGCCGTCCGATTCTGGACATTGCCCTGCAGTATCGTTTTGATTCGCAACAGACGTTTACCCGGGCATTTAAAAAGCAGTTCAACCAGACGCCTGCGTACTATCGCCGCTCGTCTGACTGGAACTCGTTTGGCTTACGTCCGCCGATCCGCCTGGGTGATTTCCACGTTCCCGAGCCTGCCTGGATCACTCTGCCGGAAACGGTGTTGGTTGGGCAAACGCAAAGTTACACCTGTACGCTGGAGCAGATCTCCAGTGCGCGGAGTGAGATGCGGTTGCACTTCTGGCGTCAGTTCCTGGCCGAAACGGATATGGTGCCGCCGGTGCTGTATGGCCTGCATCAGTCGCGTCCAAGCATGGAAAAGGATGATGAGCAGGAGATCCTGTACACCACCGCCGTGCCGTCGGACAAGCTGTCGCAACCGTTGCAGTCCACGCAGACCGTGATGTTAGAAGGGGGGGAATACGTGCAGTTTACGTACGAAGGCCCGCACAGCGAGTTCCAGGACTTTATCCTGCTGGTGTACGGCACCTGTATGCCGATGCTGAAGCTGACCCGCCGCCATGGCCAGGATATCGAGCGCTTCTACACCCACGGTGGCAAGAAACGCGCCGAGCCGCCGACGGAGATCCGTTGTGAATATCTGATCCCCATCCGTGCGCCGGCAGATTCAGCAACCGCGTAACCACAGGGTAATTGAGCACGGTATTCCCCGGCTTTTAGCGTGAAGGGGCGAAACACATCGCCCCTGCTTCATCTTCCGGTGATTAGCGCTGCAGCTCATCCAGCGCAGGCTGATCGAGATGGGCAACATCCCCGGCCGTTTCCACGACCCAACCCGCTGCCAGCCAGGCACTTTGCTGATGATCGACGCGTGAAATCGAGCAGTTGCGTAAGCGCAGGCGACGTTCGGCATGCGCCGGCAGGCCCAATAAGGTACTGACCAACACGCCCAGCGCCATACCGTGGCTGACGATCAGCGGACGGCTACCTGCAGGCAGATCCAGACAGGCATTCAGCGCGTTATGCATCCGCTCTGCCATCTCCGTCATCGACTCTCCGCCAGGGATGCGGCCGTTTTCGGTGCCGTCGACCAGTGTTTTCCGCCAGCTCTCCTGCTCGGCGCTCAGTTCATCCAGCGGCTGCTCTTCCAGCACGCCCATGTTCAGCTCGCGCAAGCGTGGGTCGAGGGTGACGTTGCAGCCACAGGCATCCGCAATGATCTCCGCGGTGCGTTTGGTTCGCCCCAAATCGCTGGAGATCACATGGGTGATGCCAAGATGTTTCACGCGCTCCCCAACCTGATGAGCCTGCTGCTCTCCTTTCTCCGTCAACGCGCTGTCTGACTGTCCCTGAATGCGTCGGGCGGCATTCCAAAGCGTTTCTCCGTGACGAACAAGATAGACCTGTAACATGCGATTTTCCGTTATACTGCGACAAATTTGCCTAAAGGGTTCAAACAATTATGTACCATGTTGTCGCTGCCACCATCAATCCAGCCAAAATTAAGGCAATTTCTCAGGCATTCAGCGATGTGTTCGGTGAAGGATCCTGCCATATTGAGGGTGTCGAGGTCGACAGCGGCGTGGCCGCACAGCCAATAACAAATCACGAAACGAGAACTGGCGCACGCCAACGGGTGATGAATGCCCGCCAGGTTCGTCCGGAAGCGGATTTCTGGGTAGCGATTGAAGCCGGGATCGAAGAAGAGAGTGCCTTCGCCTGGATGGTGGTTGAAAACCACAAACTGCGCGGCGAATCGCGCTCGGCCAGCTTTACGCTGCCGGCCATCGTGATGAAAGGGATCCACGAAGGCCGTGAACTGGGTGAAGAGATGTCCCGCCTCACCGGCATTGATAACATTAAGCAAAAAGGCGGTGCCATCGGCGCCTTTACCGCTGGCCTGCTGTCACGCACCAGCGTGTACCATCAGGCGCTGATTCTGGCGCTCTGCCCGTTCCATAATGATATCTATCAGATGAAGCCGGGCGAATCCGACGGATCAGATCTTATCTGAGCCGGTCAGCAGTTGCGCCTCCAGCCAGGCTTTCAGCGCTGGCGGCGCACTTTTCAGGCTGTTCGACCCACGGGTAATGGTCGCAATCCCCACCCCTAAATCGTTTTTCAATTCACGCTGGCTCAATTCGCCCCGCATCAATTCTTCAATAATCCGCAGTCGCGTTCCCAATGCTTCGCGCTCATCGGGCGTCATCATCAGTTGCAGCAGCGGCAGATGTAATCCATTGCCAAAGGCACGTTGCAGCAGCGTCACAAAACGCTGCCACTCTTCGTTATGCGGTTCCATGGTAACGGGAACGGAAGATTCGCTCATGTGTGGCCCATACTATTAAACTAGTACAGAAGCATAGCACAGGCCTGGCGCGATCAGTAGCGTCGTTGCCACTCGTTATCCGTCAGAATTTTGTCTGACTTATCCATGAAATGGCGATAATACGCATCGTACGCCAGCACGTTTTTCACATAGCCGCGCGTTTCTGAGAACGGGATGGTTTCGATAAAGGCCACCGGATCCAGCTTGCCTGCGCTGTTACCCAGCCAGGTTTTCACCCGTGATGGGCCGGCGTTGTAGGCAGCAGACGAGAAGATGCGGTTCTGACCAAACTGCTGATAGACCGATTCCAGATACTGCGTGCCGATCTGAATATTGGTTTCCGGATCCAGCAGCTGGCTGCTGTTGCTGTAGCCCGGCAGGCTGTAGACCTTCACCGTATGCTGCGCGGTAGCCGGCATCACCTGCATCAGACCAGACGCCCCCACCGGCGAGCGCGCTTTCGGGTTCCAGGCGCTCTCCTGACGGGCGATGGCCATCGCATAGCTAATCGGAATCGCCTTGCCGTTGGCATAGCGCTGGAACTGATCCTGATAGGCCAGCGGGAAGCGTTCCTGCAGGCTGTTCCACAATTTGCCGGTAATGGTCGCCTGCACGCTCAGCACCCACCAGTTTTGCTGGTAGGCATACTGGGCCAGTTGCTGCTGCTGGCCGCTGTTTTTACTGGAAACAAGGTAGCTCCATTCGGTGCGGGCAAGGTTATCCATTCCCCAGTACATCAGCTCACGCACGCGGGCAATCTCGGCGCCCTGGGTCAGGCTGCTGTCCTGAGGCGGCGCCTTGTCGATCTGCATTTTGTACTCTTCGCCGAGCTTCTGCGCGGCCACCATCGGATAGAAGCCGCGTTCCTGCATCAGTCCATGCAGGATTTTCTCGGCTTCCTCTTTCCTGCCCTGCTCTAACAGCAGGTCGGCCTGCCAGTATTGCCACTCATCTTTCTGTTTGGCTTCAACCGGCAGGCGGGCTATCCAGGTATTCAGACCGCGACGATCGTTATTGCCGAGCGACATCCTGACCCGGCGTTCAATCAGTGACGTGGAGTCGCTGCGCATCACCACATCATCACGCCAGCGGGCCTGTTCAGAGGTGATATCGTTGCCCATCAGACGCCAGGCGACCGCCTCTTTCAGATCCTGCGCTTCCTGATCGCTCATTTTTTGCGCGGTCACCAGCGACGGGATCATCGCCCGGGCATTTTCCGCGTCTTCACGCGCCACGCGCGCAAACGCCAGCGAGGTCGCCTGACGGGTGAAGTCGGTCGGGCCCACGGCACGGGCAAAAGTCACCACCGTTTGAGGGTTGTTCTGCAGATCCATCACCGCGTTGGCCATGGTCTGATAATCTTCCGGCAGCTGTTTCGCGAGGAAATTGACCAGGTTGGTATTGCCTTCCTTCATCGCCAGACGCATACGCTCAAGGGTGGTAATGGGCGTTTGCTGACCTGCAGCCTGCCAGACGCTGAACAGCTTATCGCAGGTTGCTGGCAGAGACGTGCCGCGCAGCCAGATGGCTTTCGCGCCATCCCAGGCGACCTGCTGCTGCCCGGTCGCCCATTTGGCGTAATACCAGTTACAGCGCGCGGACACCGGCTTCGGCTCTTCCGGGCTGAACACCAGCAAACCGCGCCAGTCTTCACGACGGGCCAGTTCATTAACAAAGCGGGAAGGTAAGGAGCGTACCGGCGGTAAGGTCGGATACTGCTTAATAAAGGCATTCACCGCCAGCCCGGTTTCCTGATCCAGGTGCTGAGCCAGCTCACGGTATTCAAGATAAGGATAAAGAGGATAGTCACGTAACGTGGGCATCAGCTGCGCCACCGTATCCATTTGATTGCTGTCCCACGCCTGCTTAATCTGCAAATAACGACCGCGCTGCGCATCCAGCGAATCGGCGTGTGCCATTCCTGTAACTACCGTTAAACAGGCGCCTGCTATCCACAACTGCCACTTGTCCGCCATGACTTTCCCCACGTTAACGCCTCTCTTTATCCTGAACTCACGTTACAACTTCCTTCATGCTAACCAGGCTTACGCACTACTGCACTGATATGCACAAATATTTACTAAACTTTGGTCAGTTTTTTAGCGGATATGCATCACATTTCACGGATCAAGTGATTGCGGTATCCGCACCCGCCGTTAATCATGGCGCATGATTGTTACTGTGCATAGCACAGGCAAAACCTGGCACACCGTTTTCCCGGTGGGTCAGGTTTTTTTATTTTCAGGGCGGATAAATGAAGATCGCAAAAATCCTTAATAATAATGTGGCGATTATCCTGGCGGACAACGGCCACGAACAGGTGGTGATGGGACGCGGTTTAGCCTTTCAAAAACGCGTCGGCGATGAGCTGGATGCCGGCCTGATTGAAAAAGTGTTCGCGCTGCAAAGCGATGCGCTCACTGCCCGTCTGAGCGAACTGCTGTCGGAAATCCCGCTGGAGGTGATCACCACCACCGAGCTGATTATCGCCGAAGCCCGCCGCGAGCTGGGCACGCCCTTACATGAGAGCCTGTCGATTGCCCTCAGCGATCACTGCCACTTTGCGCTGGAGCGGCACCGGCAAAACCTGCCGATCCGCAATGTGCTGAAGTGGGAAATCAAAACGCTGTACCCTAAAGAGTTCGCGCTGGGCCTGAACGCCCTTGAGCTGATTGAAAAACGGCTGGGCGTAACGCTACCGGAGGATGAAGCCGGGTTTATTGCCCTGCATCTGGTCAACGCCCAGCTGGGCAGCGATATGTCCGATGTGTCGCATATCACCCAGTTTATGCAGGAGATCCTGCATATCGTGAAGTACCGCCTCCAGCTGGATTACCGCATCGACAGCCTGAGCTATAACCGCTTTGTTAACCATCTGAAGTTCTTCGCCCAGCGCATGCTCGGCAAACGCGGCGTGTGGAGTGACGATGAGTCGCTGCATGATGTGGTGCGCGATAAATATCCGCTCTCCTACCAGTGCGCGCAAAAAATTGACCAGCATATTCAGCAAAAACATCGCTACACGCTCTCCTGTGAAGAACGCATGTTCCTGACCATTCATATCGAGCGGGTGCGTAAGGAAACGCTGGCGTTAGCGGAGGATGCGGACGAGGCGTAACGCCGGGCGGAAACCGCCCGGCGAGCGGTTATTTCAGTGACTCACCGTGGCTGCGGATCACCTGCTGATACCAGTAAAAGCTCTGCTTACGGGACCTGACCAGCGTTCCTTTCCCGTGGTCATCACGATCGACATAGATAAAGCCATAGCGTTTGGAGAACTCCGCTTTCGAGGCGCTGACCAGATCAATCGGCCCCCAGCAGGTATAGCCCATCACTTCCACGCCATCTTCAATCGCTTCGCGCACCTGCACTAAATGATCGTTCAGATACTGAATGCGGTAATCATCCTGAATGCTGCCGTCGGCTTCGACCTTATCTTTCGCGCCCAGACCATTTTCAACAATAAATAGCGGCTTCTGGTAACGGTCATACAGCATATTCATCAGAATGCGCAGGCCTTCCGGATCGATCTGCCAGCCCCAGTCGGAACTGGCCAGATGTGGGTTCGGCACCATTGAGAGAATATTGCCGCGCGCCTTCTGGTTCTCTTCTTCATTGGTGGTGACGCAGCCGGTCATATAGTAGCTGAAGGAGATGTAATCGATGGTGTGTTGCAGGTCCTGCTTATCCTGCTCGCTCACCTCCAGCGTGATATTGCGGTCGGCAAAGAAACGGCGCATATAGGCCGGATAATAGCCGCGCACCTGCACATCACCGAAGAACAGCCATTCGCGGTTCTGCTGCAGGGTTTCCATCACGTCTGCCGGGCGACAGCTCAACGGGTAAAGTAATCCGCCCAGCAGCATATTGCCGATCTGCCCGTCCTTGACGATCTGATGGCACGCCTTTACCGCGCGGGCGCTGGCCACCAGCTGATGATGGATCGCCTGATAAATTTCCGCCTCGCTGCTCTCTTCAGCCAGACCCACGCCGGTGTAGGGCGCGTGAAGCGACATATTGATTTCATTAAAGGTCAGCCAGTGTTTCACCTTGTGCTGATAACGGCTGAACACCGCACGGGCATAACGCTCGAAACAATCGATGGTGGTCCGGCTTCCCCAGCCACCGTATTGCTCGACCAATCCCACCGGCATTTCGTAATGAGACAGGGTCACCAGTGGCGTAATCTGGTATTTGGCCATCTCATCGAACAGGCGATCGTAAAACGCCAGCCCTTCTTCATTCGGCGACTGTTCATCGCCCTGCGGGAAGATGCGCGTCCAGGCAATCGAGGTGCGCAGCACGGTGAAGCCCATCTCGGCGAACAGCTTGATGTCTTCCGGGAAACGGTGATAGAAGTCGATCGCCACGTCCTTGATGCCAGCATCCCCCGGCACGCGTTCCACTCGCCCGCCAAAAATGCCGTTGGGTTGCAGATCCGAGGTCGACAGCCCTTTGCCGCCCTGCTGATACGCCCCTTCAACCTGATTGGCCGCGACCGCGCCGCCCCATAAGAAATTATCCGGAAAACGTCTGTTCATGGTGAATCTCCTGTTAGTTCAATATGGTCAGTAACGGCGCACCTGCAGATACCGCGCCGTCCCTGAGGATAAGTACGTCGATGTAGTCATCGCTGTTGCTGACCAGTACCGGCGTGGTCAGGTCGTAACCCGCCGCTTTAATCGCCTCTAAATCAAATTCCAGCAGCAGATCGCCGACCCTGACCGGCTGGTCGTTGCTGACGCGCGGGAAGAAAAACTGTCCGTCGAGTTTGACGGTATCCAGCCCAACGTGGATCAGCACTTCGGCCCCTTCATCGGAGGTCAGCCCGACGGCGTGGCCGGTGCGGAACATCGATGACACCATGCCGTTGACCGGCGACAGCACGCGCCCCTGCTGTGGAACAATCGCCACCCCTTTGCCCAACAGCCCGCTGGCAAAGGTGGCGTCCTGAACCTGCTCCAGCGGCAGCGTTTCACCGCTGATGGGGCTGACTACCGCTTGCCTGCGCGAGGAGGCTTTCTCAACCGGCGGCTCAACGGGCACCTCAACCGGCACGGCAGATAAGCCGAAACCATAGGTGGTTACGGCGGCAAAAATCAGCGCCACCGCAGAGCCGACAAAGGCAGCCCACACGCTGGCATCAATGCCGGTCGGCGGCACGATTTGCAGGAAGGTGAAGATGCTGGCAAAGCCGAAGGAGTAGATGGTGGTATGGAAATAGCCGAGGATGGCGGCGCCCAGTGCCCCGCCGATGCAGCCAAAGATAAACGGACGGCGATGCGGTAAGGTCACGCCATACACCGCCGGTTCGGTGATACCGAAAATGCTGGCGGTGAAGGCTGATCCAGCAATCGCTTTCAGCTTCAGATCGCGGCTTTTCAGCATCACGCCAAGGGTGGCGCCCGCCTGCCCCATCACCGCAGGCAGCAGCAGTGGCACCAGCGTGTCCTGGCCGAAGGTGGCAAGGTTGTTCAGCATCACCGGCACCAATCCCCAGTGCAGGCCGAAAATCACGCAGATTTGCCAGATAGCCCCCATAAACGCGCCAGCCACCGTTGGGCTGAGGCTGTAAATCCAGACATAGCCTTCCGCCAGCCAGCGGCTCAGCCAGGTGGCGGCGGGGCCAATGATCAGAAAGGTCAGCGGCACCGCCAACAGCAGGCAAATCAGCGGGGTGGTAAAGTTGCGCACCGCAGACGGCGATCGTGGATGCACCACCCGCTCAATCAGGCTGGCCACCCAGGCGGCAAAGATAATCGGGATCACCGAATAGCTGTAATTGAGGATCTCAAGCGGGATCCCGAAGAAGTTAAGCGACTGCCCCAGCTTCTGGCTTTCCACCACCGCCATGATTTGCGGATGCACCAGCGCGGCGGCGATGGCCATGCTGATAAACGGATTGCCGCCAAATTTTTTCCCGGCGCTAAAGCCGAGCAGGATCGGCAGGAAGAAGAACAGGCCATCGCTGGCAACAAACAGCACTTTGTAACTGCCGCTCTCCTGATGCATCACGCCCAACACCAGCATCAACGCCAGCAGGCCCTTGATGATCCCCGAAGCGATCATCACGCCGATAAACGGGGTAAAAATGCCGGACACCAGGTCGATAAAGCGGGCGAACAGGTTCTCTTTACTGGCGTTCTCACCGTCTGACGGCCCGTTCTCGGTGCCTAACAGGCGATAGACCTCGCCGACATTATTACCAATCACCACCTGATACTGGCCGCCGCTCTCGACCACCATGATCACCCCAGGGTTCTGCTTCAGGGCCGCCGTATTGGCCTTGCGGCTGTCTTTCAGCTTGAAACGCAGACGGGTCGCACAATGCATCACGCTGTGAATATTGTTCTTGCCACCGACACCGTCGATGATTTCATCTGCCAGCTGCTGGTATTGCATACCCTGTCTCCTGAACGCGCCTGTGAAAAATGAGCAAAAAAAAACCTCAGGCACGGCGTCTTGGGGAAGACGCCGTGCCTGAGGTTTTGCCTGTAAACAGTAACAATCCTGTGGCCGCTATCAATGTCATTTCAGCGGCGAACAGGCAAGATTTTTAATGGGTTTCAGTAGCGAACTGTGAGGCGAGTCAAATTTCGCCGGCCTTTGCAGGGGTTAAACGGCGCGGAATAGCGGGAAAATGTGGGCAGCTTGCCGACGGCATTGCGAGGCTAATCATCGGCTTGTGGTGTTATTCTTATTAGCGGGCTAAAACGATGATAATAATAATTATTATGCTATTATCCAGCCTTGCTCCTGCCCAAGCCCTGACGATTTCTTAACTGATTCTATACTTCCGTTGATCGCAGGCTTATGTCCGTGGTCAGGGGTCAGTGAGGGTTCCCTTAAGAAGAGAAACGTTATGAACCACATAGTTTATGTTGTTGATGATGATGAGTCTGTGACCACCGCGCTGACCAACCTACTCAGCTCACAAAATTATGACGTGGCGGCCTTTTCGTCCCCGGACGCCTTTCTGGCGCATCCCTTTTACCCGTCGCCCTGCTGCCTGATTGTCGATATTAATATGCCGGGCACCGACGGATTCGGCGTGGCCAGCGCGCTGATTGAACGAGGCTATTCCATCCCCACCATCTTTCTGACCGGTTTTGGCACCATTCCGGTGACCGTCCGGGCAATGAAAGCCGGCGCCTTCGAGTTCCTGACCAAGCCGGTCGATCCCGAGCGACTGTTGCAGGCCGTGGAAGAAGCGCTGAGGATTTCCGAAGACGGTATGGCTTCCTCGCAGCAAAAGCTGGAGCTGACCGCGCGGCATCATTCGCTGACGCCGCGTGAAGGCGAAGTGATGTTGCTGGCTATTGGCGGCTTACAGAATAAGCAAATCGCCGCCGAAATGGGGATCAGCGAAATCACCGCGAAGGTGCACAAACGCCGGGTGATGGAGAAAATGCAGGTGCGTTCACTTTCCGATTTGGTGCGGGCGGCCGAACGGCTCAATATCGAAAAAACCCGGGGCCGCTAGCAGCCCCGGCTTATCCCCTACGCCTGCGGTTCGGTCGGCAGCGTAAACCAGAACATACTGCCGCCGCCTTCCCGATTTTCAGCCCGCAACTCGCCCCGATGCTTTTTAATGATCTCATCACTGATGGTCAGTCCCATGCCCATGCCCTCTTTCTTGGTGGTGTAGAACGAGTCAAAGATGCGTTTGATCACCGGTTCAGGCAGGCCGGTGCCGGTATCGGACACCTCAAAGCGGATCAGCGCAGGCGTTGGATTGGACGACGACAGCGTCAGCTGATGCGCCCGCTGCTGGGTTTCATCCATCGCTTCGATGGCATTCAGCACCAGATTTAACAACAGCTGCTGGATCTGCACGCGGTCGCAGTACACCGCGTCATTGCTGGCGCGCAGCTTAAGCTCAAGGCCGATCCAGCGCCTTTCCAGCTCCATCCGGGACAGCGACAGGATATCGCGGGCAATCAGGTGCAGATTCGCCCGGCCAAATTCAGCGGCATGATTGCGGGTCAGCGATTGCAGGCCACGGATAATATCGCCCGCCCGTTTCCCTTCGTTGATGATCTCCTGCAGGCTGGAACAGGCATTTTCGAGGTGGATTGGGTCACGTTTAAGCCAGCGCAGGCTGGCACCCGCATTCGCCACAATCGACATCAGCGGCTGGTTGATTTCATGAGCGATGGAGGAGGTCAGCTGCCCGACGGTGGTGGCGCGGGAAACCCTGGCGAGATCGGCCTGCGCCATGCGCGCAGCATCTTCCGACAGCCGCTGCGCGGTGATATCGCTGATGGTGCCGAAATACTCTTTCACCTCCGCGCCGCTGTCGACCGGCTCGCCGATCCCTTTGATATAGCGACACTCGCCATTCGGCCTGAGCACGCGAAACTCCGCCTGCATGATGATGCCGTTACCCACGCTGTCGCTCACCAGCTCGCTGATACACTGGCGATCGTCAGGATGGACGCGGGTTAAAAAGTTGGCCATCGACAGGCTCTTTTGCTGTTCAGGCAGCCCGAGGATCAGCCGGTACTCATCCGAAATCTCCATCATGTCCTGCTCCAGATACCAGTGCCAGGTGCCGGTATGGCTGATCTTCTCTCCGAGCATCAGCGAGGTTTGGCTGGATCGCAGCTGTTTCTCGACGCGGCGTCGCTGAATGTTCTCTTCCAGCAGCTCACTGTAGAGGCGGGTGGTTTCCAGTGAAATCGCCGCCTGCGCGCCCAAAATCGCCACGATTCTGGAGTGTTCCGCGGTAAACACCTCCGGCATCAGCCGGTTTTCCAGGTACAGCACGCCGACCATCCGCGCCTGCTTAAACATCGGTACGCACATCACCGCCGCGCCAGACGCCACCAGATAGGGATCCTGGCTGAACGGGCTGAACACCTCCGGTTTGCCGGTGCGGATCTCCTGGCCGGTGCGGATCACCGCCGATAAAACCGACAGCGGCAAATCCGTTGAGGTAGGGGTGACCTGCAAAATTTTCACCCGGGTGCCATCGGCCGTGGCGGTGGCCATCGCTTCGATTTCGGGAACCTGCCCTTCCAGTAAGCGGATCAGCAGGCACCGCTGCGCACCAGCCCGCTCCAGTAACATCATCATCAGGGTATTGATCAGGCGATCCAGGTTGATCTCTTCGGTCAGCGCGCGCATCGCGGCGATCACACTCTGCAGATCGCTGACCGCTTCATTCTGATCGAAGCTGACGGTATTGAAAGGCGAATGCTGGGCGGCCGGTGCCAGATAAGCATGGCGGGATCCCAGCTGCCGGACTTTGGCGTCGGCTCCCCAGCGTTGCCAGGCCTTGATCGCGCCCTTCAGGTAAGCTTCTGCCGCCACCGATAATCCGCGCGCGCTGGCAAAGCGGGCGGCCAGCTCATGCGCCACGCCGTTAATGTGCTCAAACTGGCCGCTGCGGGATAAGGCGACGGCCTGTTCATAATGCTCAGCGGCGGCACTGTGATGACCTTCCAGCCGCAGGATTTCGGCCCGCAGCAATGCCTGTTTATCGGCAAACGTTTTGGCATTTTCGGTGGCCCAGGTAGCGATTTTTTCAAAATGCGCCGCCACCTGTTGCTGCTTATCGGCAGTGAAGGTCGCCGGTTCCAGCTGCAGGGTCAGCGACAGCGCGCTGTAAAGATGAAAGTCGAGCATATGAATGTGCCCGGGGATTGAATCGGTAAAGCGCGCCGCCTGTGCCAGGCAACGTTCCGCATGGCGGTATTCGCCCGAGAAAAAATGCGCCATACCGCGATAAAGCCAGTGCCAGAACTGCATCAAAAACAACGGCTGCGTAGCGATACCGCTGCCGGCCAGTCGCAGTCCGCCCGCGACAAAATGCTCGCCTGACATCTCGCTTCGCGAGCCATCACGCAGGAACAACACGAAGTCGCGCTGCATCTGCAGCACGCATTCCACATCCTGATACTGCGCCTTGCGCACATAGGCCAGGCCGCGTTCAATGGTGGTCAGCACGCCTTCCAGGTGATCGCCTCGCGCCAGGTAGTTCATGGTTTGATGGCGTAACGCCAGACAGGCAGAGGTGCGATCGCCATTGGCCACCGCCACGTTGAAGGTTTCCTTTGCGCGCTCGATGGCATAGGCCAATGGCATGGTCCAGACGCTGACCTGATCCAGCGGCATCAGGGTGCGGGCCTTATAGCGGGTAAAATCGTGGTGATAAACCAGCTCCCGCGCCAGCAGCGCACTGGCATAGCCGCGGCTGTACTCGTCGTAATGGCTGCCGCACAGCACGCCATACCAGGACAGCGCAAAGGTCGAGGCCCCGCTGATCCCCTGGTCCAGGGTCAGGTGCAGCATTTTGCAGACGATCATAAAGTGCAGTCGCGGATTGCAAAACGCCGCAAACATGCTGGCGCTGGCCATCAGGTTGATGATCGCCTGGCTCTCACGGCTGGCCATCAGCGGCAGCGAGCGGAAGCGGGTGTAAGGATTGATGCCGACATCCGCCTTCAGCAAAATCCTCGCGGCATCACATTCGGCCTTGTCGGGATGCCGATTCAGCTGGATGCCAAATACCGCCAGCCAGCCAATGGCGGTTTCCAGCGCCAGGCTGTTGTCAGACTGGCGCATATGTATTTCCGCCAGCCAACAGGCGGCGATCGCTTTATCGGTGATGTTGCCCGGTGCTGCCAGCAACTGTTCGCAATGCGCCCGCGCCACGGCAAGATTGCCCTGAAGAAACGCCCACTCGGTCTCTTCCAGCAGCGTCCGGCGGGTAACCGACACCGATTCCAGCGGCGCTAACACAGGGGCGGCATGTTCCCTGTACCGGCAGGCGCGCAGGCCTTGTCGATCGTAACCCCATTTCTGCGGCGTGCGGCCGTGGTGGATGAGGCCATCCTGCACCGCCTGACGGAAAAACGCCTGGGTCGCGAGCGGATTACCGGCGGTTTTCTCGTGGATCAGCTGCGCCAGTTCCTCTGTCGCCGCCGGACGGTCATGGAAGGTGTCCGCCAGCCACAGCGCGACCGCGTTTACCGACAGGGGCTGAGGGCTGATCTCCACCGAGCGGCCCGCCGAACGCTGAAGCGCCGTTAGCTGCTGGCCGATCTGCGCACCGGGTAGCGAAGCCAGATCGTGATGGGCGATCACCAGCATCAACGGCGCATCTTCACTCATTTCCAGCAGGTTTTGCAGCAGCTGCAGGCTGGCCCGATCGACCCAGTGAATGTCGTCGATCAGCATCACCAGCGGCCTGCCCGGCCGGGCGAAGGCGTTGACCAGGCGACAGACCATATGGGTAAAACGGTGTCGGGCATCGGGCGACTCGACTTCGTCAGGTGCTTGCGCCTTCTGCTGCAACAACACCCCCAGCTCAGGCACAAAATCGATCGCCAGCCCGACATAATCGCCCAGCAGCCGGACCAGGTGCGATCGCCAGCGGGCGACCTCTTCCGCCGACAGTCCCAGCAGATTCAGCACCACCATCCGAAACGCAGCGGTAAAGACGCCATAAGGCCGCCGCGGCGCGTAGCGATCGGCTGTCACCACCGTTAACAGCAGCGACTTTTGCTGTAATTTTTTCACGCCGGAGGCCAGCAGCGCGGACTTTCCGCTGCCCGCGGCTCCCACGATCGCCGTCAGCGCGGATCGGCCGCTGTGCATCACTTCATCGAACTGCGCCAGCAGCTGGGCAGCCTGAGGGTGTTCGGTATTCAGGGTTTCGCAGGCAAACCCGTTGCGCTGGGTATCCTGCAAGCCTGGGGTAAAAGGCGCAATCTGGCCGTCGGGCGTCAGAGTCGCCAGGCAGCGCTGCAGATCGGCCTGCAGCCCCTCCACCGTCTGATAACGCTGCTGCGGGGATTTTTCCAGCAGCTTTAAGAGGATGGCAGACAGCACCGGCGGGACATCGCTGCGCATCAGGTGCGGCGGATGCGGCTCGGAGGCGACATGATGATGAACCCATTCGGCATGGCCGCCGTCGGCGTTGCCGAAAGGCAGCTTCCCGGTCAGTAGCGCGTACAGCACCATGCCGAAGCTGTAGAGATCGCTTAATGGCGTCACCTGCTGCGCGGTGCGGCGGGTATGCTCTGGCGACATATACGCCAGCGTGCCGCCGGATGCGGGTAATCCCGGCGGTAACGGCGCCGTTGACGTCAGCGAAGCCAGTCCGAATCCGCCTAACCGAAACGCGCCGTCTTCGGTGAGAAAGAAGTTGGCGGGCTTGATGTCGCCGTGAACCAGCCCCTGCTGATGCATCTGGCTTAACGGCGCACAAAGCCGGATGGCGCTGGTGAGGAAGTCGGCCAGCGTTTGCGGCGTCAGGCTAAGAAAGTCTGCCAGCGTGCGATGGGAAAAGAGGTCATAAATCAGCGCGTAACGACCATGGAAATGGCTTTGTGCCAGCGGCCGGATCGCCCAGCGTTCGCTAAGTTGCTCACGCAGCGCGTACTCATTTTTCAGCAGTGGCGTCACCTGAAAGGTGGCGTCTTCGCTGGCGGCGGTGGCAATAATAAAGCTGTCGGCCGTACTGCGGCAGAGATACCAGGCCCGCTGACTTTCCTGTGCCAGCGGACTGAGGGTCAGATCTTCCGGCAGCGAAAATCCCTCTTCGCCGACCAACTGCAGTGCGGCGGGTGACAGGCTCATGACGGCGCTTCTCCTGGCGATAACCAGCTGGCGGATGTGAGTGAACAACGTATCAATCTCGATGGGTTTGGGCAAAAAAGCAAGCGCGCCCAACTCAATCGCCACCCACAGCATGTTCTCGTCCCCGTCGCCCGAGATAAGAATGGCAGGCGGTGCCTTCAGCCGATGGCTCAGCTCGCTGAACAGCTCAACGCCACTCATCCCCTGCAGCCGCACATCAATGATAAACAGCGCCGCCTCGCGCAGCGCGATGCGATCCGCCAGCAGAGCCTCTGCCGACGCAAAGGCCAGCGTGCAGTAACCTTCTGATTGCAATAAGTTACTCAGCCCACTGCGGACCGAGGGTTCGTCATCCACAATAACAATGGGCCGTGAACGCATCCGGATATCCTTTTACATGGCGCGGGCGAGTCAGGGAAAGCGGCTCAGGGCGTTTTATCCCGGTCCGGGAGCGTCGACCCGGATCAGCGCGCAGGCACCGGTGCCAGCGTGCGGTGCTCACTCTTCTGACGGGAAGGGGCTTTGTGCACCATGGTATAGGCGTAATCCACGCCGATGCCGTAAGCACCCGAATGCTCTTTAGCAATGTTCATCACTGCGTCATAGGTATCGCGATGCGCCCAGTCACGCTGCCACTCCAGCATCACCTGCTGCCAGGTGACCGGCACCACGCCCGCCTGGATCATGCGCTGCATGGCAAAGTCATGCGCTTCTTTGGTGGTGCCACCGGACGCATCGGCCACCATATAAATCTCATAGTCCCCTTCCAGCATCGCGCAGAGGGCAAAACTGTTGTTGCACACTTCGGTCCACAGGCCGGAAACCACCACCTTCTTTTTACCGTTGGCGGCCAGCGCATCACGCACTTTCTGGTCATCCCAGGAGTTCATTGAGGTGCGTTCGAGGATATCCAGCCCTGGGAACACGTCCAGCAGCTCGGGATAGGTATGGCCGGAGAAGCTCTCGGTTTCTACCGTGGTGATAATGGTAGGAATATTGAAGACTTTTGCCGCTTTCGCCAGCGCCACGGTATTGTTTTTCAGCACCTGACGGTCAATTGACTGGACGCCAAAGGCCATCTGCGGCTGCTGGTCGATGAAAATCATCTGGCTGTTATGAGGCGTCAAAACTTCAAGTTTAGCGTTAGTCATTGTGGTCACCCATTGAGGTTGAAAAGCGAATTAAGCTAGCGAAAAATCACTGTCAGCCCGCAGTCTAAGGCGATTAATTCACCGTCACTATTATCTCTGCGTATAACTATACGGACGTATAGTTATCCCTTCGTATAACTAGACGATCGGCCAAACTCCTCACCATACTTCTTCAACGTTGGTGCCCTGCTGTCCGGCACCCAGCTCCCCTTTTCCGTACTGCCGCCTGCGCCGGGCGGTGCGGACATCTCACGTCAGGAGGATCCATGGTCACGCCCGCTAAAGCCGATCTTATTTTCACCAACGGCAAGTTCCACACCGTTGATCGTCAACAGCCCTTTGCGGAAGCCGTCGCGATTTCACAGGGTAAATTTTTGCAGGTGGGCACGGTGGCCGAGGTCATGCAGTACCACGATGACGCCACCAAAGTGATCGACCTTAAAGGCCACACGGCGGTGCCCGGCCTGAATGACTCCCACCTGCATTTGATCCGTGGCGGCCTGAATTACAACCTGGAGTTACGCTGGGAAGGGGTGCC
This sequence comes from Erwinia sp. QL-Z3, assembly GCF_004551645.1. Lineage (NCBI taxonomy): Bacteria > Pseudomonadati > Pseudomonadota > Gammaproteobacteria > Enterobacterales > Erwiniaceae > Erwinia > Erwinia sp. QL-Z3. The sequence goes on along the minus strand of NZ_CP037950.1, from coordinate 2,188,061 downwards.
TTCATTAGCCGATGCGCTGCGGATGCTGAAGGAGCAGGCGCTGCGCACCCCGTCTCCGCAGTGGGTGCGGGTAGTGGGAGGCTGGACCGAATTCCAGTTTGCCGAGCGTCGGATGCCGACGCTGGACGAAATCAATGAAGCCGCGCCCGACACGCCGGTGTTTGTCCTGCACCTTTACGATCGCGCCCTGCTCAACCGCGCTGCGCTGAACGTGGTCGGCTACACCAAAGACACGCCGAATCCACCGGGCGGCGAAATCCAGCGTGACGGCAACGGCAACCCGACCGGCATGCTGATTGCGCGGCCAAATGCGATGATCCTCTATGCCACGCTGGCAAAAGGGCCGACGCTGCCGCTGGAACAGCAGGTCAACTCGACGCGTCAGTTTATGCGCGAACTCAACCGCCTTGGCCTGACCAGCGCCATCGACGCCGGCGGCGGCTTCCAGAATTACCCCGAAGACTACCAGGTGATCGCCGAGCTGAACGATAAAAAGCAGATGACGCTGCGCATCGCCTACAACCTGTTTACCCAGCGACCGGGCCATGAACTTGAGGACTTTGAAAAGTGGACCGACATGCTGTCACCCGGCCAGGGCAGCGATTACTTCCGCCACAACGGCGCCGGCGAAATGCTGGTGTTCTCGGCGGCAGACTTTGAAGATTTTCTCGAACCGCGACCGGATTTAGCGCCGGGCATGGAAGACGAGCTGGAACGCGTGGTGCGCCATCTGGTCGAGCATCGCTGGCCGTTCCGCCTGCATGCCACCTATGACGAATCCATCAGCCGCATGCTGGACGTGTTTGAGAAAGTGAACCGCGACATTCCGTTCAACGGCCTGCACTGGTTCTTTGACCATGCGGAAACCGTCACCCAGAAGAATATCGACCGCATTAAAGCGCTGGGCGGTGGGATCGCGGTGCAGCACCGCATGGCGTTCCAGGGGGAATACTTTGCCGAGCGCTACGGCATTGAAGCCACCCGCCACACGCCGCCCGTGGCGCGCATGCTCGACACTGAGGTGCCGGTGGGTCTCGGCACCGACGCCACCCGCGTCGCCAGCTACAACCCGTGGACCGCGCTGTACTGGCTGGTCTCCGGGCGCACCGTCGGCGGAATGCAAATGTATGAGGCCAGCGCGCGTCTGGATCGCGAAACCGCGCTGATGCTGTGGACCCAGGGCAGTGCCTGGTTCTCCAGCGAGCAGGGGAAAAAAGGCCAGATCAAGGTCGGACAGCTGGCCGATATGGCGGTGCTGAGCAAAGATTTCTTCAGCGTGCCGGAAGAGGAGATCAAAGGGATTGAATCGGTGTTAACCGTGGTCGATGGCAACGTGGTCTACGCCGCCGGGACCTTTGGCGCCGAGGCACCGCCGTCGATTCCGGTGCTGCCCGACTGGTCGCCGGTGGTGAAGGTGCCGGGCCATTATCGCAGCGCACCCCCACAGGCCGCCTCCCGGGTGGGAATGATGCCGTCGGTGCACCATTGCAGCGGCCCGTGCGGCGTTCACAGCCACCAGCACGATGCGGCGCGCGGCGCCAACGTGCCGGTGTCCGAAGATACCGCTTTCTGGGGCGCGCTGGGTTGCAGCTGCTTTGCGTTCTGAGCCGATGAATAACGCCACGACTCCACCGTCTGAGGTACCCGCATGGCGCAGGTAAATGATATTCACAGTGCCAGCACGCCGCTGCCTGAAGACCTGCCGGCGGTGAGCGTTTCGCCCTGGCAGCCTTTACGGCTGCCGGTGTTCCGCATGCTGTGGCTGGCCACCGTCGTCTCCAACATCGGTTCATGGATGAACGATGTGGGGGTGAACTGGACAATGCTGACCCTGAGTGCCGATCCGCTGTCGGTGGCAATGGTGCAGGCGGCCAGCAGCCTGCCAATGTTCCTGTTTGCGCTGCCGTCGGGGGTGCTGGCCGATATCGTCGACCGGCGCAAATACCTGCTGTTTTCGCAACTGTGGGTCTTTATCGCCGCGGCGATCCTGACGGTGCTGTCGTTTACCGGCCACGTCACGCCGCTGGTGCTGCTGGTGGCGGCGTTCTTCCTCAGCGCCGGTGCGGCAATGAGCTCGCCGCCGTTTCAGGCCATCGTGCCGGATCTGGTCGACAAGCCGTCGCTGGGTCCTGCCATTGCCCTTAACTCCCTCGGTATCAATATCAGTCGCGCCATCGGCCCGGCGCTGGGCGGGTTGATCCTCTCCTTCGTGGGCCCGTGGATGGTGTTTATGCTCAATGCGCTGTCGGTGCTGGGGGTCGCGCTGGTGCTGTATCGCTGGAAAGCCGAGCCAACCGTGCAGCGCCTGCCGCCCGAGCATTTTTTCTCTGCGGTCCGCGCCGGTCTGCGTTACGTCCATGCCGCGCCGGTTTTGCGTAATGTGCTGGTGCGCACCGTCGCCTTCTTTGTTTTCGGCAGCGCGGGCTGGGCATTGCTGCCGCTGGTCGCCCGCCGTGAGCTGGGGCTGGGGCCTGGCGGTTACGGCATCATGCTGGCGTTTATTGGCGTCGGGGCGATTTGCGGCGCGCTGCTCCTGCCGTGGATGCGCAAACGTTTCAGTGCCGACCGGCTGATGGTACTGGCCAGCCTGATGTTTGCCCTCACTATGCTGGCGCTGGCCTGGGTGCGTCATTTCTGGCTGCTGAACGCCTTTGAATTCTTCACCGGTTTTGCCTGGATTGCGGTGCTGTCTACCCTCAATCTTGGCGCACAGCGCAGCGCCGCCAGATGGGTAAAAGCCCGCGCGCTGGCGGTGTACCTGACGGTGTTCTTTGGATCAATGACCGCCGGCAGCGCCATCTGGGGGCAGCTGGCGTCCCACTATGGCATTCCGGCCTCGCTGTGTATTGCCACCGCCGGGATGATCATCGCCAGCGCCACCGTGTTGCGCTGGCGGCTGGATCAGGACCCCGATCTGAATCTCGACAGCATCGCCCGCGATGAAAACGGCACCCTGCCCGATGTCCGTCACGATCGCGGGCCGGTGATGGTCAGCTATGAATACCTGATCGCCAGCGACGAAGCCCACAGCTTCACGGTCTGTATTCAGGAGATGCGCCGGGTAAGACGGCGCGGCGGTGCGATCAACTGGTGTCTGTACGAAGACATTTTGCGCCCCGGTATTTTTGTCGAAACCTTTGTCGTCGGCTCCTGGATGGAGCACCTGCGGCAAAAGGAACGTTACACCATTAACGACAGCAAAATTCAAAACCGGGTGCTGGCCTTCCATCAGGGAGACAGCCAGCCTGAAGTTCGCTATCTGGTCGCTCCGGTCTGACCGGGGCCCGTTATCACCGTTTCACTCAACGACAGGATAAACACCATGAGCACGATTAAAACCTCCGACGGTACAGCGATCTATTACAAAGACTGGGGCACCGGCAAACCGGTGCTGTTCAGTCATGGCTGGCCGTTGGATGCGGATATGTGGGACAGCCAGATGAACTTCCTGGCGGAACGAGGCTACCGTGGCATTGCCTTCGATCGCCGTGGCTTTGGCCGCTCCGATCAGCCGTGGACCGGCTACGATTACGATACCTTTGCCTCAGATATCAACGAACTGATCGTGCAGCTTGATCTGAGCGACGTGACGCTGGTGGGCTTCTCGATGGGCGGCGGCGACGTGGCGCGCTATCTCGGCACTTACGGCAGCGATCGCATTGCCGGGCTGGTGCTGCTGGGCGCGGTGACGCCGATCTTTGGCAAGGCCGATGACTATCCTGAAGGGGTGGATCTGTCGGTATTCAGCGGCATCAAACAGGGCCTGCGTCAGGATCGCGCGCAGTTTATCAGTGATTTTGCCGTGCCTTTCTACGGCACTAACGCCGGGCAGACCGTCTCCGCGGGCGCACTGACGCAGACCCTGAACATTGCGCTGCTGGCGTCGCTGAAAGGCACCATCGACTGCGTTACCGCCTTCTCAGAAACGGATTTCCGCGGCGATGTGCAGAAAATTACCGTGCCAACGCTGGTGATCCACGGCAGTAACGATCAGGTGGTGCCGTTCGAGACCACCGGCAAAGTCGCTGCGGCAATGATCCCCGGTGCCGGGCTGAAAGTGTATGACAATGCGCCGCACGGTTTTGCCGTCACCCATCAGGATCGGCTTAACGAAGATTTGCTGGCCTTCCTGCAAAGCCATTAATTTTGCGCGCCAGCACGAAAAACGGCCACCTTGCGGGTGGCCGTTGTTTTTTCACCTCGAATTAACGCGTCTGGTGATTCACTTCCACCGGCCGCAGGTCGAATAACAACACTTCCGCGTCATCACCGTCACTGAAGGTCAGCGTGGTTTCATTACGCACCCGGGCACCATCACCGGCTTTAAAGCGAATGCCGTTTACCGTCAGGCTGCCGCGTGCCAGCTGAATATAGGCATAGCGATCGGCATTCAGGGTGAAGGTTTGCTGCTCGTCACCGTTAAACAGACCGGCGTAAATCTTCATGTCCTGACGCACGGTCAGCGCGTTATCTTCGCCATCCGGGGAGACAATCAGCCGCAAATTGCCGCGTTTCTCAGCGTCACTGACCGACACCTGCTGGTAGCCCGGCGGGGTATTTTTCTCTGCCGGCACAATCCAGATTTGCAGGAAATGCACGCCTTCAGTGGCCGAGTGGTTAAACTCGCTGTGCGTGACGCCGCTACCGGCACTCATCAACTGCACATCGCCAGGGACAATCACCGAGCCGGTACCCATTGAATCTTTATGCTCCAGCGAACCTTCCAGCACATAGGAAATAATCTCCATATTGCTGTGCGGATGGGCACCAAATCCGCGGGCTTTCGCTACCCGGTCGTCATTGATCACCAGCAGATCCGAGAAGCCAACCTGTTTTGGATCCCAGTAGTTAGCAAACGAAAAAGTATGATGTGAGTTCAACCAACCGTGGTCGCCCACTCCGCGTTGTTCTGACAGTCTTTGTTCGATCATGATCTGCTCCGGTAATCTCAGTGTAGGTTTCTGGAGAGCGGTTGCCCTTCCGATGAACCCAGATTACAAGTAAACTCATTTGCTCAACAATGGCCTGAAAAGGCAATCACTGTCACAAATAAGTGGACAATATGCAGATTGACGATCTGAGGATTTATCTGGTGGTGATCGCCTCCGGCAGCTTTACCGCCGCCGCCGATCAGCTGATGCTCTCGAAGCAGTACGTCAGCCGCCGGATGGCAGCGCTGGAGGACTCGCTGGGCGCCAGGCTGTTGATCCGCAACACCCGTAAGCTGTCGGTCACCGATACCGGCCACACCTTTGCCCAACACGCGCAGCGCATCCTGGAAGATATCGAGGAAGCCCAGCAGGCGGTGTCCGATCGCCATCAGGCGCTGCACGGTGCCTTTCGCATCAGCATGCCGATGTCCTACGGCATGAGTCACCTTTCTCCGCTGATTGCCGAATTTTTGTCGCACCATCCGGCGGTTAATTTCCAGATCGAACTGGCCGATCGCTATGTTGATGTGATTGGCGAAGGGTTCGATATGGCGATCCGCATCGGCACGCTGGCGGATTCCACGCTGGTTGCCCGCAAGCTTGGCGAGTTGCCACGGGTGATCTGTGCCAGCCCGGCCTACCTGCAGCGACTGCCACAACCGGAAAAGCCGGACGATTTGCTGCAACATGCCTGCCTGCGCTATGGCCGCGAAGGGCAAACGGGCTGGGAGCTGAAGGTGGACGGGAAGCGCAAGATCATGGCGGTCAGCGGCCCGGTGCAGAGCAATAACGGTGAGGTATTGCTGGATGCCGCCGTGGCCGGGCTGGGGCTGGTGCTGCTGCCGGAATTTATCGTCGGCGGGGCGCTGGCGCGTGGCGAGCTGGTCCGGGTGCTGGATGAGTATATCCCCTCACCGCTGAGCCTGAATGCGGTCTTCCCCCAGCATCGCCAGCGAAGCGAAATTAACCGCCAGTTCCTCGCCTTCCTGCAGGACAGGCTGAGTCAGCCAAAAATCTGATCCCCGCGTACTCCCTGCCCTGTTTTTGCTCACTCCCTGCTCGTCCAGCGTGCACCGCTGACGGGGCGGGTTTCAAAAACGCATCAAATTCAACCTGTTACTGATTGGCACGCGTTTTGCTCAATTGAATTCAATCTTGTATACCAGATGGAATTCAACTTATGGCCCTGACCACCGGATTCACCCTTAGCGACTGGCAGCATCACTATCAGCAGCATCCTGACGCCGTTCTCGACACGCTGACCGGCCTGTTGGACGAATTATCCCCCGGGGATAACGCCTGGCTGTATCTGGCGACGCCGGCGCAGATCCGCGCACAGGTTGAACCGCTGCTGACCGCCTGGCAGCAGGACCCGACGTCGCTGCCACTGTTTGGGGTGCCGTTCGCGGTGAAGGACAATATCGACGTGGCAGGCTGGCCGACCACCGCCGCCTGCCCGGCATTTGTTTATAACGCGGCGGCGGATGCCACCGCCGTGGCCAATCTGAAAGCCGCCGGTGCGGTGGTGATTGGCAAAACCAACCTCGATCAGTATGCCACCGGCCTGGTCGGCACCCGCTCGCCGTTTGGTGCGGTCTGCAATACCTTCAACCCGGCGTATGTCAGCGGCGGCTCAAGTTCCGGTTCGGCGTCGGTCACCGCGCGCGGTCTGGTGGGCTTTGCGCTGGGTACCGATACCGCCGGCTCCGGCCGCGTACCGGCGGGCTTTAATAATATCGTTGGCCTCAAGCCGACCAAAGGCTGGTTATCCGCGACCGGCGTGGTGCCCGCCTGTCGCCTGAACGACACCATTTCGATCTTCGCGCTGACGGTGGAAGATGCGTTCCTCGCCGCCAGCTGTGCCGGCGGTTATGACGCCAGCGATGCTTACTCGCGCCGCAATCCGGGTCTGGCGCCCGCCTCACTGCCTGCCGCACCGCGCCTGGCAATCCCCGCCACGCTGGAATTCTTTGCCGATGCCCAGGCCGAAGCGGCGTGGGAGAAATCCGTCGAGGCGCTCAAAGCCACCGGCGCAACGCTGCATCCCATCGATTTCTCAGCTTTCCACCAGCTGGCGGAACAGCTCTATTACGGCCCGTGGGTGGCTGAACGCACCGTCGCCGTCGGCGAGATGCTGGCACGCAAGGAAGAGATGGATCCGGTGGTGTACGGCATCGTCGCCAGCGGCAATAACTACAGCGCCACCGATGCCTTTAAGGCCGAATACCTGCGCGCGGAACTGACCCGTCAAATCCAGCAAACCCTCAGCCAGTTCGATGCGCTGGTGGTGCCGACCTCGCCCACCATCCACACGCTGGAAGAGATGAAGCAGGAGCCGGTGCGCTTTAACTCGCAGTTCGGCACCTACACCAACTTTACCAACCTCGCCGATCTCTCGGCGCTGGCGCTGCCCGGCCCGTTCCGCGAAGACGGTTTACCGGCGGGCATCACCCTGATTGCCCCGGCCTGGTATGACCGCGCGCTGGTGACCTTCGGCCAGCGCTGGCAGGCCAGCCAGGCATTGAGCCTCGGCGCCACCGGCAAATCCCAGCCGGCCACCTACTCCGCGCTGCCGGCCTCGCCGCTGCATGTGCGCGTGGCGGTGGTCGGTGCCCACCTGACCGGCATGCCGCTTAACCACCAGCTCACCCGCCGCGATGCGGTACTGGTGGAAGAGACCCTCACCGCCGCCTGCTATCGCCTGTATGCGCTGGCCAACACCACACCGCCAAAACCGGGCCTCGCCAAAGGCAGCGACGGCGCGTCGATCGTGGTGGAACTCTGGGATATCCCGCTGGCGCGCTTCGGTGAATTTGTCGCTGAAATCCCCTCTCCGCTGGGGATTGGCACGCTGGAGCTGGCGGATGGCCGCCTGGTGAAGGGCTTTATCTGTGAACCCGCCGTGCTGCCAGAGGCGACGGACATTACTGAATTTGGCGGCTGGCGCAACTGGCTGACCCGCAAGGAGACCCCCCATGTTTAATACTGTCCTGATCGCTAACCGTGGCGAAATTGCCTGCCGCGCCATCCGCACCCTGAAACGCCTCGGCATCACCAGCGTGGCGGTGTTTTCGGACGCCGATAAAAATGCGCAGCACGTGAAGGATGCTGACATCGCCATCGCCCTCGGCGGGGAAAAGGCCAGCGACAGCTATTTACGCATCGATAAAATTCTCTCCGCCGCCAAAGAGACCGGTGCGCAGGCGATCTGGCCCGGTTATGGCTTCCTGTCAGAAAGCCTGCCGTTTGCCGCCGCCTGTGAAGAGGCCGGCATCGCTTTTGTCGGCCCGACGGCCCAGCAGATTGGCGAGTTCGGCCTCAAGCACCGTGCCCGTGAACTGGCTGCGGCGGCGGGCGTGCCGATGACGCCGGGCACGCCGCTGCTGGCCTCGCTGGACGAGGCGCTGAGCGCCGCAGAACGCGTGGGCTATCCGGTGATGCTAAAAAGCACCGCAGGCGGTGGCGGCATCGGCCTGACCCGCTGTGCGGATGCGGAGGCGCTGAGCAACGCCTGGGAAAGCGTCCGTCGCCTGGGCGAACAGTTCTTCAGCGATGCGGGCGTGTTTCTCGAACGCTGCATCGACCGCGCCCGTCATGTGGAAGTGCAGATTTTTGGCGATGGCAAAGGCAAAGTGATCGCCCTCGGTGAACGCGACTGCTCGCTGCAACGCCGTAATCAGAAGGTGGTGGAAGAAACCCCGGCACCGCAGCTGCCGGAAGCCACCCGCGCCGCGCTGCTGGAATCGGCGGTCAAACTGGGCGAACTGGTTAACTACCGCAGCGCCGGCACCGTCGAGTATATCTACGATGCTGAACAGGATGATTTCTTCTTCCTTGAGGTCAATACCCGCCTGCAGGTGGAGCATCCGGTCACTGAAAGCGTCACCGGGCTGGACCTGGTTGAATGCATGCTGCGCGTCGCCGCCGAAGAGGAAATTGACTGGCCACGCCTGACGCTGGCACCGCAGGGTGCGTCGATCGAAGTGCGTATTTACGCCGAAGATCCGCTGAAAAACTTCCAGCCAAGCCCTGGCGTGCTGACCGAAGTCTGCTTCCCGGACGACGTGCGCGTCGACGGCTGGATCAACACCGGCACCGAAGTGTCGGCGTTTTACGACCCGATGATTGCCAAACTGATCGTCCATGCGGAGAACCGCGAGGCGGCGTTAGCCAAAATGCAGCAGGCGCTGAGCGAAACCCGCCTGCACGGCATTGCCACCAACCTGGATTACCTGCGGCAGATCGTCGCCACCGAGGCCTTCCGCAGCGGCAAGGTGTGGACGCGGATGCTCGACAGCTTTGTACCGGCCTCGCCGGTGATTGAAGTGATCCAACCCGGCACCTGGAGCAGCATTCAGGACTACCCTGGCCGCCTGGGTTACTGGGACATTGGCGTGCCGCCGTCCGGCCCGATGGATGATTTTGCCTTCCGCCTGGCCAACCGCATTGTCGGCAACGCCGAAGAAGCGGCGGGCCTGGAGTTCACGCTACAGGGCCCAACCCTGCGCTTCCACAGCGATACCCTGATTGCCCTCACCGGTGCCGAATGCCCGGCCACGCTGGATGGCGACGCGGTGGCGTACTGGCAGCCGGTGTCCGTCAAAGCCGGTCAGACGCTGACCCTTGGTCGGGCGCAGATGGGTTGCCGCACCTATCTGGCGGTGCGCAATGGCTTTGACGTGCCGGAATACCTTGGCAGCCGCTCCACCTTCGCCCTGGGCCAGTTTGGTGGCCACGCCGGTCGCACCCTGCGCGTTGCCGATATGCTGGCGATTTCGCAGCCTGAACTGGCCGCCTGCACCACGCCGGCCCCGGTCAGCGAACCGCAGGCGTTAGACGCCTCGCTGGTGCCGGTGTACGGCGACGAATGGCGCATCGGCGTGCTGTACGGCCCGCACGGCGCGCCGGACTTCTTCACCCAGGAATCCATCGACGAATTCTTTGCCAGCGAGTGGCAGGTACACTACAACTCCAACCGTCTGGGCGTGCGTCTGGTCGGACCGAAACCGAGCTGGACCCGCGCCAACGGCGGTGAAGCCGGTCTGCATCCCTCCAACGTTCACGACTGCGAATATGCCATTGGCGCGGTGAACTTTACCGGCGACTTCCCGGTGATCCTCACCCGCGACGGACCGAGCCTGGGCGGTTTCGTCTGCCCGGTAACCATCGCCAAAGCCGAGCTGTGGAAAGTCGGTCAGGTTAAGCCTGGCGACCGCATCCGCTTCCATCCCATCAGCTTTGAAGAGGCCCATGCGCTGGAGCAGGCACAGGCGAAAAGCGTCGATAAACTGCACGCCACCTCGCAGCCTGCTTATCCGGTGCCATCACTGGCTGAAACCGAATACGGCTCGGCAACGGTGCTGGCCGCCATCAAGGCCACCGCCTTTACCCCAACCGCCGTTTATCGTCAGGCGGGCGACAACTACATCCTGATGGAGTACGGCGACAACGTGCTGGATCTGGCATTGCGCCTGCGCGTTCACCTGCTGATGACCGCCCTGCGCGAGACCGGCCAGCCGGGCATTGAAGAGCTGTCGCCAGGCGTGCGTTCGCTACAAATCCGCTATGACAGCCGCATCCTCAGCCAGAAACAGCTGCTGACCTTGCTGCTGACGCTGGAGAAAAACCTCGGCGACGTCAGCAAGATGAAAGTGCCTTCGCGCATTGTGCATATGCCGATGGCCTTTGAGGACAGCGCCACGCTGGGTGCCGTTGAGCGTTACAAAGAAACGGTGCGATCCACCGCGCCATGGTTGCCGAACAACGTCGACTTTATTCAGCGCATCAACGGTCTGAGCAGCCGCGAACAGGTCCGCGACACCATTTTTGATGCCAGCTACCTGATCCTCGGGCTGGGCGATGTCTATCTTGGTGCGCCGTGCGCCGTGCCGATCGATCCGCGTCACCGCCTGCTGAGTTCCAAATATAACCCTGCGCGTACCCACACCGCCGAAGGCACGGTGGGCATTGGCGGCATGTATATGTGCATTTACGGCATGGACTCGCCAGGCGGCTATCAGCTGGTGGGCCGCACGCTGCCCATCTGGAACAAATTCCTGAAAAACGAACAGTTCGCCGCTAACGAGCCGTGGCTGCTGCACTTCTTCGACCAGGTGCGTTTCTACCCGGTGACCGAAGCGGAACTGGATGTGCTGCGGGAAGATTTCCGCGAAGGCCGCGCCACCGTGACCATCGAAAAAACGGTGTTTGATTTCGCCGAACACCAGCAGTTCCTGCAGGACAATGCCGCGTCTATCGCCGAATTCCGCAGCAAACAGGCCAGCTCCTTCGACGCCGAAGTGGCGCTGTGGGCGCAGGAAGAGGAAGGCGCGCCGCTGACCAGCGATGAAAATCTGCTGCCAGAGGAAGTTGAAGATGGCGGCGTGCAGGTCAGCGCCGATCTGAACGGCAATATCTGGAAAGTGCTGGTGAAACCGGGCGATGAAGTGGTTGCCGGTCAGCCGGTGATCATCGTTGAAGCAATGAAGATGGAGCTGGCCATTCATGCGCCGCAGGCTGGCATTGTTAAACGCATTGCCTGTCAGCCAGGCCGTGCCGTCAGCCCAGGTGATGCCCTGCTGTGGCTGGAATAAGGAGTCAGGATGCAGGAACTTCAGTCCAAACGCGGTAAGGCCCGACCGGAAGCGCTGGCGGAAAAGGTCTACCAGACCATCAAGAACGACATTTTCGATTTCCGCCTGATGCCGGGTGACCGCTTCAGCGAAAGCGAAATGGCAGAACGGATGGAGGTCAGCCGCACGCCGGTGCGGCAGGCGCTGTTCTGGCTGGAGCGTGAAGGCTATGTCGAAGTCTATTTCCGCAGTGGCTGGCAGGTTCGCCAGTTCGACTTTGAATACTTCGAAGAGCTTTACGACCTGAGGATTGTGCTGGAGTGCGAGGCGGTGCGCCGCCTGTGCAGCATGCCGCCTGCGCGCGCCAGCGAACTGCTGAGCGCGTTAAGCCTGTTTTGGGTGGAGGCGCCACGGCTGGAAGACGGCAAGGCGGTTTCCCTGCATGACGAAGCGTTTCATATGGCGATGGTCGCCGCCGCCGGCAACAGCGAAATGGCGCGCATCCCCGCTGAACTGACCGAAAAAATTCGCATCATTCGTCGTCTCGACTTTACCCGGGAAGACCGCATTGAGGCGACCTATCACGAGCACGCCCGGATTTTGCAGGCGGTTTTACATCAACACGCTGAGGAGGCCCAACGCATTCTGACCGACCATATCGCTGTCAGTAAGGCGGAGGTCAGAAAGATCACGCTGCATATGCTGCAACAGGCAAGGCTACAACCGGATTCACAACCATAAACAACAATACTTTTGAGGGTTCGCCAGATGAAAAGACGTTCACTGCTCAAGGCTTTTGCGCTATCCGCCACGGTTGTCAGTATGGGCTTGTCATGGGGTGCGCAGGCTGCGGACACCATAAAGGTCGGGATCCTCTCGTCGCTCTCCGGCACCATGGCGATCTCCGAGACGCCGCTGAAGGACGTGGCGCTGATGACCATCGACGAGATTAACGCCAAAGGCGGCGTTCTGGGCAAAAAGCTCGAACCGGTGGTGGTTGACCCGGCCTCGAACTGGCCGCTGTTTGCCGAGAAAGCCCGTCAGTTGCTGACGCAGGATAAAGCGGCGGTGGTGTTTGGCTGCTGGACATCGGTATCGCGTAAATCGGTATTGCCGGTGTTTGAAGAGCTGAACGGCCTGCTGTTCTATCCGGTGCAGTATGAAGGCGAAGAGATGTCGCCAAACGTGTTCTACACCGGCGCAGCGCCTAACCAGCAGGCGATCCCGGCGGTGGAATACCTGATGAGCGAAGATGGCGGCAGCGCCAAACGCTTCTTCCTGTTGGGCACGGACTACGTCTATCCGCGTACCACCAACAAAATCCTGCGCGCCTTCCTGCATTCAAAAGGGGTGAAGGACAGCGATATCGAAGAGGTGTACACGCCGTTTGGTTACAGCGATTACCAGACCATCGTGTCGAATATCAAGAAATTCTCGGCGGGCGGTAAGACCGCGGTGATCTCCACCATCAACGGTGACTCCAACGTGCCGTTCTACAAAGAGCTGGCGAATCAGGGCATCAAAGCCACTGACGTCCCGGTGGTGGCCTTCTCCGTCGGTGAAGAAGAGCTGCGCGGCATTGATACCAAACCTCTGGTCGGTAACCTGGCGGCGTGGAACTACTTCGAATCGATTGATAATCCGGTGAACAAGCAGTTTGTGGCCGATTACCGTGCTTACGCCAAAGCGCACAACCTGCCGAACGCCGCCACCGCAGTGACCAACGACCCGATGGAAGCGACCTACGTCGGCATCCATATGTGGGCGCAGGCGGTTGAGAAAGCCGGCACCACCGATGTGGATAAAGTGCGTGCGGCAATGGCCGGACAGACCTTTAAAGCACCAGACGGCTTTACGCTGACCATGGACCAGACCAACCACCACCTGCACAAGCCGGTGATGATTGGTGAAATCGAAGATAACGGTCAGTTCAACGTGGTCTGGCAGACCGATAAGCCGGTACGTGCTCAGCCATGGAGCCCGTATATCGCCGGTAACGATAAAAAGCCTGACTATCCGGTGAAAACCACCAAATAACACCCACGGGCGGACGCCAGTTCGCCCGTAAGATCCTTACCGAAAGGGCCGATGCGTCGGCCTGTTTTCTGCAACCCTGACATGGACGGGCATTGCGATGACGATTCGCCCTTTACGCACATTTTTGCTGGCCCTGTGCCTGCTGGCCCCGCTGTCGGCCTTTGCCGGTCCGGCGGCGGATTTTGCGGCCGCCAGCCGCAGCGACCAAATCACACTTTTACAGAGGTGGGCGGCGACACCCGATCCGTCCCGTCTGCCCTTTCTTCAGGCCCTGCGTAACGAAAACGTGGTGCTGGATGAGCACAAACAGCCGTTCAGCGAGGTTGACGGCAAACTGAGCGCGCTGGACAGCGTGGCGCAACCGACGGGCAGTACCAAAAAGCTGTTTATGAACAACCGCCTGCGGGTAATGATTGCCACCACGCTGGCGGCGCATCAGCTGGTCAGCGACAGCGTGGCAACGCGCCTGAGCGCGGCGCGCGCGCTGCAAAACGACGCGCAGGCCGATCAGCTGCCGCTGCTGACCCAACGTCTGGCGGCGGAGAAAGACGACGGCGTCCATGCGGTACTGGCGCAGGCGGTGGCCGGTTTGCAGATTGCCGACAGCAACCCGCAGGTGCGTCTGCAGGCGGTGAAGCTGCTAGGTGAAACCAGCGACCCGCAAACCCAGGCGGTGCTTGAGCGCTTATCGCAGCCGCAGAACGAGCCGGATGCCACGGTGCGCGCCGCCGCCAGTGATGGCCTGAAGCAGATTAAACACCGGCTGGTGCTCGGCGATCTGCTGGGCCAGGCCTTTACCGGTCTGTCGCTGGGCTCGGTGCTGCTGCTGGCCGCGCTGGGGCTGGCGATCACCTACGGCCTGCTGGGGGTGATCAATATGGCCCACGGCGAGATGCTGATGCTTGGCGCCTACGCCACCTGGATGGTGCAGACGCTGTTCCAACGCTTTGCGCCGGAGTGGCTGGCGTTCTATCCGCTGCTGGCGTTGCCGGTGGCCTTCTTTGTCACCGCCGCGATTGGCATGGCGCTGGAACGCACCATTATTCGCCATCTGTACGGGCGTCCCCTGGAAACCCTGCTGGCCACCTGGGGCATCAGCCTGATGCTGATCCAGCTGGTGCGCATGCTGTTTGGTGCGCAAAACCTGGAAGTGGCGAACCCGCCGTGGCTGTCCGGTGGATTGCAGGTGCTGCCGAACCTGGTGCTGCCGTACAACCGCATGGCGGTAATTGTCTTTGTCTTTGCCGTGCTGTTCCTCACCTGGCTGCTGCTGAACAAAACCCGTCTGGGGATGAACGTGCGTGCGGTAACGCAAAACCGGGCGATGGCGGACTGCTGCGGCGTGCCCACCGGACGCGTGGATATGCTGGCGTTCGGCCTCGGTTCCGGCATTGCCGGTCTGGGCGGCGTGGCGCTGTCGCAGCTCGGCAACGTCGGCCCGGAACTGGGCCAGGGCTACATCATTGACTCGTTCCTGGTGGTTGTCACCGGCGGCGTGGGCCAGTTGGCCGGCACGGTGGTCGCCGCCTTTGGGCTGGGGATCCTCAACAAGGTGCTGGAGCCGCAGATTGGCGCGGTGCTCGGCAAGATTCTGATCCTGGTGCTGATCGTCCTGTTTATTCAGAAACGACCGCAGGGGCTGTTTGCCTTTAAAGGAAGGGTGATTGACTGATGACGCAACCGATGACGCTGATCCTGACGCAGAAAGCGCCGCGCCTGACAATCGGTATTGGCCTGCTGGCCCTACTGGTGCTGCTGGTGCTGCCTTTCCTCGCGCTGCTGCCGGCGGATAATCCGCTGGCCCTTTCCACCTATACCCTGACGCTGATTGGCAAGATCCTCTGCTACGCCATCGTCGCCGTGGCGCTGGACCTGGTCTGGGGCTACGCCGGGCTGCTGTCGCTGGGCCACGGGCTGTTCTTTGCCCTCGGCGGTTATGCGATGGGCATGTACCTGATGCGCCAGGCCTCCGGCGACGGGCTGCCGGCCTTTATGTCGTTCCTTTCCTGGAACGAGCTGCCGTGGTTCTGGACCGGCACCCAGCACTTTGCCTGGGCGCTGTGCCTGATCGTGCTGGTACCCGGCATCCTCGCGCTGATCTTCGGCTTCTTCGCCTTTCGCTCGAAGATTAAAGGCGTCTACTTCTCGATCATGACTCAGGCGCTGACCTATGCCGGCATGCTGCTGTTCTTCCGAAATGAAACCGGCTTTGGCGGCAACAACGGCTTTACCGGCTTCACCACCCTGCTCGGCTTCCAGGTGACCGCCACCAGCACCCGCATCGGGCTGTTTGTTGCCACCGTGCTGCTGCTGGTGGCCAGCCTCGGCATCGGTTTCGCCCTCGCGCGCAGCAAGTTTGGCCGGGTGCTGACCGCGGTACGCGATGCGGAAAACCGCCTGATGTTCTGCGGCTACGATCCGAAAGGCTTCAAGCTGTTTGTCTGGACGCTCTCTGCGGTGTTGTGCGGGCTGGCCGGCGCGCTGTATGTGCCGCAGGTCGGCATTATCAACCCCAGCGAAATGTCGCCCACCAACTCGATTGAGGCGGCGATCTGGGTCGCGCTCGGCGGCCGTGGCACGCTGATTGGCCCGCTGCTGGGTGCCGGGATCGTCAACGGCGCGAAGAGCTGGTTTACCGTGGCCTTCCCGGAATACTGGCTGTTTTTCCTTGGCCTGATGTTTATCCTGGTCACCCTGTTCCTGCCGCGTGGCGTCATCGGGCTGATCCGCCGGAGGAAGCATGACTGATCAACTGTTTACCCAACCCCATCCGGCCGACCGCCACCGCGACCAGACCGATCCGGTGCTGCTGCTGGAAAATATTAACGTCTCGTTTGACGGCTTTAAGGCGCTGACCAACCTTTCGTTGCAGATTGGCGTCGGCGAGTTGCGCTGTATTATCGGGCCGAATGGCGCCGGCAAAACCACGCTGATGGATGTGATCACCGGCAAAACCCGGCCGGACAATGGCCGGGTAATGTATGACCAGAGCACCGATCTCACCACCCTGTCACCGGTGGACATTGCCCGTATCGGCATTGGCCGCAAGTTCCAGAAACCGACGGTATTTGAAGCGCTGACGGTGTTTGAAAATCTGGAAATCGCGCTGAAAACCGACAAATCGGTGTGGGCCTGCCTGCGCAGCCGCCTGAGTGGCGAGCAGCAGGACCGCATTGACGAGGTGCTGAAGCTGCTGCGGCTGGGTGCCGAACGCTACCGGCTGGCCGGCTTACTCTCGCACGGTCAGAAGCAGTTTCTGGAGATCGGCATGCTGCTGGTGCAGGACCCGCATCTGCTGCTGCTGGATGAACCGGCAGCGGGCATGACCGATGCGGAAACCGAGTACACCGCCGAGCTGTTTCGCAGCCTGGCGGGGCAGCATTCGCTGATGGTGGTCGAGCACGATATGGGCTTTGTCGAAACCATCGCCGACCACGTAACGGTACTGCATCAGGGCCAGGTTCTGGCCGAGGGCTCGCTGCGCGATGTGCAGGCCAACGAGCAGGTTATCGAAGTCTATCTGGGGCGCTGACATGCTAAAAGTGTCTGAACTGAATCAATATTACGGTGGCAGCCATATCCTGCGCGGCCTCTCTTTCGAGGTGAAGACCGGGGAAATCACCTGCCTGCTCGGCCGTAACGGCGTCGGTAAAACCACGCTGCTGAAATGCCTGATGGGCATCATCCCGGCTAAATCCGGCACCATCAGCTGGCAGGATAAAACCCTTAATGGCCGCAAGCCGCATCAGCGCGTGCAGGCCGGCATTGCCTACGTGCCGCAGGGCAGAGAGATCTTTCCCCGACTGACGGTGGAAGAGAACCTGCTGATGGGGCTGGCGCGTTTTTCGGGCGCGGAAGCCAAACAGGTGCCGGAGGAGATCTACCGGCTGTTCCCGGTGCTGAAAGAGATGAAGCAGCGGCGCGGCGGCGATCTCTCCGGCGGCCAGCAACAGCAGCTGGCGATTGGCCGGGCGCTGGCCTGCCGGCCGCAACTGCTGATCCTCGATGAGCCAACCGAAGGCATTCAGCCCTCGGTGATCAAAGAAATTGGCGCGGTGATCCGCCAGCTGGCGCAACGCGGGGATATGGCGATCCTGCTGGTGGAGCAGTTTTATGACTTTGCCGCCGAGCTGGCGGACAGCTATCTGGTGATGTCGCGCGGCGAGATCGTCCAGCGCGGCCGGGGCGACAGTATGGAAACCGATGGCGTCCGCAGTCTGGTGGCAATTTAACGCAGCAAAAGAAGTGCCGGTAAACGGGGATAAGGGTCGGCATTATCCCCGTCTTTTATTTATATTCGCGCTTATTTACCCGACTTAATTAAAGCTGATTATAAACCACCATCTCGAAATAAGATGTTTATCTCCGTTAATAGTTATTTCACTTAAGTCATTATTCAGACGACCATCTCTCAATAAATAATTCCATTCTGCAAAGGGTGTGAATTATTCTCATAACAAAATAAATATAATTCCGTATCATATTTTTGAAATCTTCCTATACAATCCTTGCTGAGAATGCTTTCCCTATTTTGACTTTCCTTAACCGGAGGTATGCGCTTGTCTATTTATCCGTTAACGTCCTCACAGCAAGCCGTCTGGCTGGACCAGGCACTGACGCCCGATACGCCCTGCTACAACGTGGGCGGGCTGTGGCGCATCGACAGTCCGCTGGATACCTCCCTGCTGCACCGGGCAATTAATCTGGTATTACAGCAGCATGACGCGTTAAAAATAAAATTGACGGAAGGTGAAGAGGGAATTAATCAGACGACCGTCCATAAAAGAGAATTCATTCTCGAATGCCACGATGTCAGCAGGGAATTACAGCCGGTACACACCGCACGGGAATTATTAAACGCCCGTCTTATTCAGCCTTTCAAATTGTACGGTGAATTACTCTGGCGATCGTCTTTAGTGAAAGTGAATGCCACCACCTCTTTATGGTTAGTTAATGCTCACCATATTATTGCCGACGGCACCTCGGTGTCGTTATTAGGCCGGATGATTATCGATCGTTATAAATCGCTGTTGCTGGGACAGGCACTGGCCGTGACGGACGCCTGCGCGGGATATACCGATTTTATTGGCCAGGACCGCGACTATCTCGCCTCCAGCCGTTACCCACGGGATCGCGCGTACTGGCTGTCGCGCTTTGCCGATGCCCCGGCGTCGCTGCTGGAAAGGCGCAATGGATTTGCCGCCAGCGAAGCCTGGCCGAGCACGCAAATCCTGCGCACGCTGCCACAGGCGCGCTATCAGCAGCTGACGGCGTTTGCCGGACGCTATGGCGCGTCGCCGATGCATTTCTTTAGCGCGCTGATGGCGTGCTGGTTTGCCCGGCAGTGGCAGACGGAAGACTTTACCCTCGGCGTGCCGGTGCACAATCGCAGCGGGGCGCGGCATAAGCAGACGCTGGGGATGTTCTCGGCGATGCTGCCCGTCCGCTTGCAGATTGACACCGCCCAGCCGTTTTCTTCGCTGATCCGGCAGGTCTCTGCCGAGCTGCGCCGCAGCTATCGCCATCAGCGATTCCCGGTGGCCGAGCTGAACCGCCATCTGCGCCTCAGCCAGCAGGGGCGCCGCCAGCTGTACGATATGAGCTTCTCGCTGGAAACCTTCCCGACCGATATTGAGCTGAACGGCACGCCGCTAAAAGTGGAGGCCCTGCATCACGGCTTTGAGCAGATGCCGGTGGCGGTGTACCTGCGCCATTATCATCCTGGCGACGATCCGGTGCTGGAGTGCAACGTCAATCAGGCCTGGTTCAGCGAGCAGGAGGCCGGCAAGATTGCCGATCGCCTGCTGCACCTGCTGAACGCGATCCTCGACGCGCCGCCCGAACAGCCGATGGCGTTACTGCCGCTGCTGCTGCCCGAGGAACAGCACGCGATCCTCAACATGTGGAACGACACCGCCACCGACTGGCCACTGCCGGAAGGGATCCACCGCTGGTTTGAGCAGCAGGTCGGCAAAACCCCAGACGCGGTGGCGCTGAGTGGCGTGGCGGAGATGACTTACGCCACGCTGAACGCCGAGGCGAACCGGCTGGCGCACTGGCTGCGCGCGGGCGGGATCCAACCGGACGATCGCATTGCGCTGTGCGTCAGCCGCAGCGCCGACATGGTGATCGCCCTACTGGCGATCCTCAAAGCCGGTGCCGCCTACGTGCCGTTAGATCCGGATTATCCGCAGGACCGCCTGCAACATATGCTGACCGACTGCGGCGCGAAGCAGGTGCTGGTGGATGATGTCGGCGCCCGTGCGCTGCAACCGATCGCCAGCCTGCCGCTGGTGCATCTGCGGAATGACCAACCGCGCTGGCAGGCGGGATCGACCGACAATCTGCCGGCGCTGGCTGACGATCCGCAACGATCGCTGGCCTATGTGATCTACACCTCCGGCTCGACCGGCAAACCCAAAGGGGTGATGAACGAGCATCTGGCGGTAATGAACCGGCTGCAGTGGATGCAGGACGCCTACCCGCTGACCGCGCAGGATCGCGTGCTGCAAAAAACGCCGTTCAGTTTTGACGTCTCGGTCTGGGAGTTCTTCTGGCCGCTGATGATCGGCGCGCGGCTGGCGATGGCCAAACCGGGCGGCCATCAGGATCCCGGCTACCTGAGCGACTTTATTCAGCAGCAGCAGATCACCACGCTGCATTTTGTCCCGTCGATGCTGCAGCTGTTTTTGCGCCACGGCGAGATGGCGCACTGCCGCAGCCTGCGTCGGCTGTTCTGTAGCGGTGAAGCCCTGCCGCTGACCGCCGTCGAGCGCTGCCACCAGCAGCTTCCCGCCGTGGAGCTGCACAATCTGTATGGCCCGACCGAAGCGGCGGTCGACGTCTCTTACTGGCACTGCAAACCGGGCGAGATTGGCAGCAGCGTGCCGATTGGCCGGCCGGTGGCGAATACCCAGCTGTATATCCTCGATGCCAACCTGCAGCTTCTGCCGCCGGGCATCAGCGGCGAGCTGCACATTGGCGGCGTGCAGGTGGCGCGCGGCTACCTGAACCGCGAAGAACTCAGCCAGCAGCGCTTTATCGCCGATCCGCTGAGCGCTCAGCCGGATGCGCGGCTGTATAAAACCGGCGATCTGGCGCGCTGGCGGGAGGATGGCAACATCGAGTATCTGGGCCGCAATGACTTCCAGGTCAAACTCCACGGCCTACGCATCGAGCTGGGCGAAATCGAGCAGCAGATTGTCGCCTGCCCGCAGGTGGAGGATTGCGTGGTGCTGGCCTGCGAGGATGACGACGGCGATAAAAGGCTGATTGCCTGGGTGGTGGCACGGCCCGATCCGCAGCTGGCGGACAGCCTGCGCCAGCAGATCGGGCAATCGCTGCCGGAGTTTATGATCCCGGCCAGCTTCGTCAGGGGGGATGCCCTGCCGCTGTCGCCGAACGGTAAGCTGGACCGAAAAGCGCTGCCGATGCCTGCCGCCGACGCGCAACCTGCCTTTACGCCGCCGGCCACCGCGCAGGAACGGCTGTTAGCGGCCTGCTGGAGCGATCTGCTGGGCGTCTCGCCTGTCGGTCGCGATGACGACTTTTTTGCCCTCGGCGGCCACTCGCTGCATGCCATTCAGCTGATGATGCGGCTGAGAAAGCGGGGGATTGAGGTGGAAATGAAGACGCTGTTTGCCCATCCCAAACTGCGTCAGCAGGCTGAAGCCCTCAGCCAGCCTGCGACGGCACAGAGCCCGCAGTGGGTCGACACGCCTGCACCGCTGGCCAATCTGCTTAAGCAGCTGAATCGCCCGCAGCAAACCTTTGATCTGATCCAGCCGTCAAATGCCGCCACGCAAGGTGACGATCTGGGGATGATCCATCCGGCGGTGGTCGGCTGCGAGATCTATCAGGATCTGGCGGACAGCCTGAGCGGAAAATTCAACGTGCTGGGGATCAACAACTACAACCTGCACAACCGTCCGCACATTCCGACGCTGGCGGCGTTAGCCAGCTACTATCTGCAGCATATGCTGCAATGGGGCATGCCGACCGACCGGCCGGTGCGGCTGCTGGGCTGGTCGCTCGGCGGGGTGATCGCGCTGGAAATCGCCGCACAGCTTGAACAGCGGGGCTATACCCAGCTGCAGGTTTGCCTGCTGGACTCGCTGTATCAAACCGAGGTGCAACAACGGGTCGCGCCCGGCATGTTGGCGTCGCTGCTGAAGGCGATTGGGCTGGAAGGCGATGCGGCAAAACGCGCGATTCAGGCGGAAGAGACCGAGTTGAGCATCAATAATCAGGCGGTCAGTTCGCCATTGCGTCACACCCAGGTGACCTTGCTGAAAGCGATGCAGTTTTTCGATTTAAGCGACAGCGGCACGGCCGAAGGCAATGAGCTGCTGGCGATTAAGGATAACGGCGTAGGCGCGCTCTGTTCCTCGCTGAAAATCGTGCCGCTGGCGGCCAATCACCATTCGATTATCCTGTGTCATCAGGAGATTGCCGCCGCGTTATCCGCTGTCGGCGTCAGCCGCGAAACTCATCCACACTGATACCGTGCTTCTTCAGCTTGTTGTATAACCCGGCGCGGGAGACCCCCATCTTCTGCGCCGTTTTACGCAGATTGCCGTTAAGCGACGCCAGCATGTTAACAATATGCGCCCGCTCGTGGCTGTCCAGCCGCTGCGAGTCGCCGGATTTCGGCCGCTCTTCGGTGGCGATCTCTTCCGGCAGATCCCCGGCATCAATCAGCAGCTTGTCGCTGAGGTTAATCGCCCGCTCGACAATATTCTCCAGTTCCCGCACGTTACCCGGCCACGGATACTGCTCCAGCGCGGCCATCGCCGCCGGGGTAAACTGCATGCTGGCCTTCTTCAGTCGGGTACACATTTTCTCGCTAAACCACTCCACCAGCTGCGGCACGTCGCCGGTCCGCTCGCGCAGCGCCGGGATGCGCAGGGAAATTACGTTCAGACGGTAAAACAGATCGCGCCGGAAGGCGCCCGTTTCGATCGCCCGTTGCAGATCGCAGTTGGTGGCGGCAATAATCCTGACGTTGACCTTCACCGGACGCTGCGCGCCGATGCGCATCACTTCCGCCTCCTGCAACACGCGCAGCAGGCTGGTTTGCGCTTCCAGCGGCATATCGCCGATTTCATCGAGGAACAGCGTGCCGCCGTCGGCCAGCTCAAACTTGCCTGCCGCCCCGCCGCGCCGCGAGCCGGTAAACGCGCCGTCGACGTAGCCAAACAGTTCACTTTGCACCAGATCGCGCGGTAAAGCGCCGCAGTTGACCGCAATAAACGGCCCGCCGTGGCGCGCGCTGCCGTTGTGGATCGCCTGCGCGAACAGCTCCTTGCCGGTGCCGCTCTCGCCGGTCAGCAGCACCGTACTGTCACTGCGGCTGCTGGTGCGCGCTTTATCGAGCACTTCCGATAGCGCGGTCGAACGTCCGCAGATCATCTCAAAGGTGTAGCTGGCACCGATGCCCATCACCTGGCGGGTGATCGCCCGGATACGCTGATTATCGCGCAGCGAGACGATCCGCCCACCGTCCGGCGCCGGCATCACCGACACCAGGCAGGAGACGCGCGGCCGATCCTGCGGCTGAAACACCACTTCGCGGTCGTTGCAGAAGGTGATGCCGGTGAGCGTCACGCCCTCCGGGTTTAACGCGCTGTCGACCGATTTTCCGGTCAGCATCATGCCGTGGAAAATTTGCCGGGCGTAGCGGTTGATGGTTTTGATGATGCCGCGCGCATCGGTGACGATCACCCCTTCGTTCAGCGTTTCCAGAATGGAGCGCTGTTCGGCCAGCAGGCTGCGCAGTACCAGCTGGCGGCCAATGGCTTCGGCCGCGGCCTGCACCGTGCCGAGGGTGTGATAGTGGAAATTGTCCTGGCTGGCGGTCAGGGTCAGCACGCCAATCATCCGCCCTTCCGCATTGCGCACCGGCGCGGCGGCACACTGCCGGTGCCGCTGACGCAGCGCCTGTTTCCAGTTCTCGCCATTCAGCACGTAGACCAGCCGCTGTTCGTTAAGGCAGCGTCCGGTGCAGTTGGTGCCCATCACCGACTCGCGCAGAATGCTGCCGACCGGCGTCAAATCCAGCCCGCAGTAGCATAAGGTCACGCCGTTGGCGTCGGTCAGATTGATGTGCCCGTCCGGGTTATAGGCCAGCAGGCTTTGCATAATGCTGTCCGCCACTTCGATCAGCTCCGCATGGTTTTCCAGAATCGCCTTCAGTTCGTCCTCGGCAGGGAAAACGTAGTTGATGGCACCGGGATCGATACCGGCGTCACGGCTGGCCTGCCAGGATGCGCGGATCTGCGGACGCAGAAAAGAGGGCTCCTGCCCGGCTACAAACGCCCGCCAGGCCAGCTCAAACTGGGCATCCCAGCGGCTGGCTTCTGCCCCTTGCGGCAGACTGAGTTTACCTTCGCACTCTTCCACTATCGCGCCTGCCAAAACAGGTATATGCATTTTGTTCTCCCCCTTTCTGGAATGTCCATTTTATCGACATGTTGAGTTTACATGTCGATTTTGTGTTCACTTTGTGATCGAACGTCGACTGACAGGCCGCTAATCTGCGGGTTTTGCCACTGGCATAACATTTGCTTATTAGTGATTAGCCTGCATCCCTGCGGCTGGCCAATTGAACAAATGACTTCGGAGGAAGGACATGACCCTTTTCACTCTTTCAGTGTGTGCTGAAATGGTTTTCCTGGAACTGCCGTTTATCGAGCGCGTGAAACGGATCCACCAGTTGGGCTTTGGCGTGGAACTCTGGAACTGGCAGAACAAAGATATTCCGGCGCTGGCGGCTACCGGCGCGCGCTTTACCTCGATGACCGGCTACCTGTCCGGCAATTTTACCGATGACCGTGAGATCGCCAGCCTGCTGGCCAGCGCGGAAGTGTCGCTGGGCGTGGCTGAGCAGCTCGGTTGCCCGTCGCTCAACCTGCACGGCACCGGGCTGGATGAGAAAGGCCTGCCGGTGAAGCCGGTGGAGGTGGTGACCGGCGCGATGTGGCTGAAGGCCGCCAGCACGCTGGAAAAACTGGCGACGATGGCGGAACGCGCAGGCAAGGTGTTCACCCTGGAAAACCTGAATACCGCCGTCGATCATCCCGGCACGCCATTCGCCAAAGCCAGTGAGGTGCTGGCACTGGTCGAGGCGGTCAACAGCCCGCATCTGCGCATCAACCTCGACCTGTACCACGCGCAGATCGGCGAAGGAAACCTGATTGAGCTGGTGAAAAGAGCCGGCAGCGCGATTGGCGAAATTCAGGTCGCCGACGTTCCCGGTCGTCAGGAACCGGGCACCGGAGAGATCAACTACCGCGCCATTGCCAATGCCCTGCGGGCGATGAATTACCAGGGCGTGGTGGCGATGGAAGGCTGGGCATCAGGCGACAGCGAGACCGCCCTGATGCGTTTCAAAGAGCAGTTTATGTTGTAACCCATAACAAAATATCCCCAACAAGGGGAAAAACCCTACAGGAAGAATCGCTATGAAATTATCTCAATCGTTACTGTTGGTCTGTACGCTGGCCCTCAGCCCGTTAAGCCAGGCAAAAGAGCAAACCGTTGGCGTGGCGCTAGCCAACTTCGACCTTAACTTCGTTTCGATCCTGCGTACCCAAATGGTGAAAGAGCTGGCGAAAGAGAAGATCCATGGCCAGTTCGAGGATGCCAAAGGCGACGTTGCCGTGCAGGTGCAGCAGGTGGAGAACTTTATTAACCAGGGCGTCGACGCCATTATCCTCAACCCGGTGGATACCCAGGCGGTGAAACCGATGATGGAAGCCGCCAGCCGGGCCAAAATCCCGTTGATTTTCGTTAACCGAAAGCCGGAAATTCCGTTAAGCGCCAATATGGCCTATGTCGGTTCAGATTCTGAACTCGGCGGCAAAATGGAGATGGAAGCGCTGGCGAAAAAGATGAACTACAAAGGCAACGTGGCGATTTTGATGGGCGCGCTGTCGGCGGAAGAAGCCCGTCAGCGTACCAAGGCCACCGAAGAGGTGATCGCCAAATATAAGGATATGAAGGTGGTTGAGAAGCAGTCCGCGCAGTGGAGGCGTAACGAGGCGGTGGATGTCACCTCCGGCTGGTTGCTGAACGGCGACAAGATTGATGCGATTGCCGCCAACAATGACGAAATGGCGATCGGCGCGATCATGGCGCTGCAACAGGCCGGCAAAAAAGATGTGCTGGTCGCCGGCATCGACGGCACGCCCGATGCGCTGCGCTTTGTGAAGTCCGGCAAGCTGTCGCTGACCATCTTCCAGGACGCGGCCGGTCAGGGCATCGGCGCGGTGCAGACGGCGAAGAAAATGCTCGCCGGTGAGAAAGTTGAAAGCACCATCTGGATCCCGTACCAGACCATTACCCCTGAGAACTACACCGAATTTATGACCAAAAACAGCAAGTAACCGATAGGGGAGCCTGGCTCCCCTGTTCTTCCACCGTCGTTTATCGCGGCGCGGGCAACCGTTGAGCAAAGTAGTCGCTGAGAAAATCGATACAGGTTTTAATCCGCAGTGAGTGGGAGGAACGTTGGGTATAGACCGCCCAGATATTCGCCTGCTGATACCACGCTGGCAGGATCTGCACCAGCTCGCCGCTGGCCAGATGCTTCGCCACGTCCCACGCCGATCGCAGCACAATCCCTTGTCCGCGCAGCGCCCAGGCCAGCACCACGCTGCCGCTGTTGGACGAATGCTGACTGTTGACCCGGCAGACAATACTGTCCTCGCCGTTGGTCAGCGCCCAGTTGCCGAACGCCGCGCTTCTTTCCTGAATAATCAGGCAGTCATGCTGTCGCAAATCATCCAGCGATGTCGGTACGCCAGCCTGACGCAGATAGTCCGGTGAGGCGCACAGGATCCGGCGGTTAGCCGCCAGCTGCCGGGCGATATAGAGATCTTTAATTTCATCGCCGACGTGGATTTCGATGTCGATCCCTTCATCCACCAGATTCACTTCCCTGTCACTGAGCATCAGCTTCACGTTCAGCCCGTTATGCAGATTCATCAGGCCGGACAGGGCATCCGCCATATATTCGTGACCAAAACCAAACGAGCAGCTGAGGGTGATATTGCCGGTCACCGCGCCGCGCAGCCCGTTAAGGTCGCTGACAAAATCGCCGACGCCGCTGACGATTTGCATCGCCCCTTCCAGCGCAATTTCCCCTTCGGCGGTCAAGCGCATGCTGCGGTTATTACGGAAGAACAGCCGGATATCCAGCTGCTTTTCCAGCAAGGCAATCCGCTTGCTGATGGTGGACGGCGACAGCCCCAGCTCCTGTGCCGCGCGGGCGAAACCGCCGTTACGCGCCACGGTGACAAACACCGACAGATCGTCAATGGCAGGCCAGCCCTCAACAGGCTGGCGGAGATTTTTTCCGGCGGAAGGGGTTTTCATCGTCACCAAAAACAGAAGGAATAATAGGGTTTTATAGCACTGTTTTCAGGAAGGGCTGAAGTTTCTGCAAAAAGAGTTCCGCGATCTCCTCCTGCGGCGAATGGCCACAGGGCAACGCTTCGCCCTGCACGTTGAGCGCCTTATCGCGCCAGGTCGCCAGCACGTCGTACAGCTGGCCGACGGTGCCCTTTTCACCCCACAACAGCTGCAACGGGCAGCGGATGCGGTTCTCGCTGTCGGCCGCGTCATCCTCCAAATCAAGGATCGCCGCCGCGCGATAGTCTTCGCACACCGCATGAACCATCTGCGGATTCTGATAACAGCGCAGGTAGTCCTGGAACACCGCTTCCGACATCGCTCCCGGAATTTTGAGCTGTCCGTCGATATGTTTGCGCAGGAAAAATTCAGGATCGTGCAGGATCAGCGTTTCCGGCACCGGCGTCGGCTGGATCAGCAAAAACCACCAGAAATAGCGGGTGGCAAAGGCCTGGTTGGTCAGTGCGTACATGGTGGCGGTCGGCGCGATATCAACAAAGGTACAGCAGGTGACGCGTTGCGGATGATCCAGCGCCAGCCGATGTCCCACCCGCGCGCCGCGATCGTGGCCGACAAAGGCAAAGGTCGGGTGACCCAGCCCCGCCATCAGCTGCACCAGATCCTGCGCCATCACCCGTTTCGAATAGGGACGATGCTGTTGATCGCTGGCGGGCTTGTCGCTGTCGCCGTAGCCGCGCAGATCCGGCAGGATCACCGTGTGGGTTTTCGCCAGCGTCGGGGCCACTTTGCGCCAGCTGATATGATTCTGCGGATGGCCGTGCAGCATCAACAGCGGCGGGCCGTCGCCGCCAATTGCCACTCTGAGCGTGATGCCACTCTCAAGGGTGACATCGTGCAGCCTGAAGCCCGGCACAAACGGCGAATCGCCGCGTTCGGCACGGGCAATCATCCATTCCTCCCGGCGCTCTGGCTGGCAGCCGGACGCTTCAGCCAGGGTTTCTGGCCATAATGCTGCGCTTCAAACTGCTCAATGGCGCAGAGGTATTGCAGCGTCCAGCCAATCGCATCTTCGCCACCGGCGAGCATTTCCCGCTTCAGGGCGCTGACCGAAAACGGCAGGGTTTCTGTACCGGCGGTGATTTCGCACCTTTCCAGCGAGACGGTGATGCGGTTGCTGTCCGGGTTAACCGCCAGCTGGCTCAGGCGTCCGAAGCTGCTGTCGTCCAGCGACACGGTCAGCACGCCGTTGTTCTGGCAATTATCGTTGAAGATCCCGGCAAAGCTGGTGCCGATCAGCGCGCGGATCCCCAGCTGGCGTAATCCCCACACCGCATGTTCGCGGCTGGATCCGCAGCCGAAATTCGGCCCGACCAGCAGAAAGGACGCGCCCTGCCAGGCCGGCTGATTGAGAATAAAGTCGGGATTTAGTTCGCCATCGACGGTAAAGCGCCGATCGAAAAACACCCCTTTATCCAGTCCCTGACGATCGATCCCTTTCAGAAACTGTTTCGGCATAATGACATCGGTATCGATGTTCGCTTCCAGTAACGGCGCGAGGATGCCGCTGACCCGATCAAATGCTTCCATGATTTCCCCCTGCGTTAAGCATTGTGCGCACATCTTCAAGGTGGCCGCTGATTGCTGCCGCCGCCACCATCGCCGGGCTCATCAGATGTGTTCTGGCCCCGACGCCCTGGCGGCCAGGAAAATTGCGGTTGGTGCCGGAGGCGCAACGATCGCCCGGTGCCAGCACATCCTCATTCATCGCCAGGCACATTGAACAGCCTGACTGCCGCCATTCAAATCCGGCATCGAGAAATTGCTGCGCCAGCCCTTCCGCTTCCGCCTGTCGGCGGACCTGGCTCGATCCCGGAAC
The DNA here is from genome assembly GCF_004551645.1 of Erwinia sp. QL-Z3. Taxonomy (NCBI): domain Bacteria; kingdom Pseudomonadati; phylum Pseudomonadota; class Gammaproteobacteria; order Enterobacterales; family Erwiniaceae; genus Erwinia; species Erwinia sp. QL-Z3. The sequence goes on along the minus strand of NZ_CP037950.1, from coordinate 2,159,271 downwards.
GATAATTCCGCGCACGTGGCTGGCGATTTTGCGGCCCTGAAGCACCGCCGCCGCCGAGCGAAGATCCTCAATGCGGCCGTTAGTACAGGAGCCAATAAAGGCATGGGTAATGGGGATTTCCCGCAGCGGCGTGCCGGCCGTCAGTCCCATATACTGCAGCGCTTTGCGGATCGCCTGTTGCTTAATCAGGTCGGTCTCCTGTTCCGGATCCGGCACCGCGCCACCGATCGGGCTGGTTTGATCCGGGCTGATGCCCCAGGTCACTTTCGGATCCAGTTCGCTGCAGTCGATCTGCACGGTTTTATCGAATACCGCCAGCGGATCGCTGCGCAGTTGTGACCATTCGGCCAGCGCCTGTTGCCATAGCGCGCCGGTCGGCATCTGCGGTTTGCCCGTAATATAGTCGAAGACTTTTTGGTCCGGCGCGATAATCGCCCCGCGCGCGCCCGCTTCCACCGCCATATTGCACAGCGTCATCCGCCCTTCCATGCTCAGGTCGTCGATCGCGTCGCCATCAAATTCAATCGCATAGCCGGTAGCCCCTGAGGCGCTGATTTTCCCCAGCAGGTCGAGGATGATGTCTTTGGCGGTACAGGCATAGGGCAGCAGGCCGGTGACCGTCACCCGCATGGTTTTCAGTCTGCGATAGACCAGGGTTTGCGTGGCCAGCAGGTGTTCGATTTCTGAGGTGCCGATGCCAAACCCAAGCGCGCCAAACGCGCCATAGGTTGTAGTGTGGCTGTCGCCGGCGGCAATGACCATGCCGGGCATCACCATGCCCTGTTCATGGGCCACCACGTGTTCAATGCCCTGTCGTGGGTCAATCACATCAAACAGTTCGATGCCGAAATCCGCGGCGTTTTGGCGAAAGTAATCGACCTGCAGTTGGCCGCCCGCATCGGTCATGTCGGCATCGCGCATTGGTCGGGTGGGGTTTACATGATCGACGTTGAGCAAAATGTTCTCAGGATGGCGCACCCCACGGCCGCTTTCGCGCAGGCCGCTGAAGGCTTGCGGGCTGGTATATTCATTGAGAATTGAGCGGTCGATATAGAGTAAAACGTGGCCGTCGTTATCCAGTTCACGCACCACGTGCGAATCAATTAACTTTTCATACAGCGTTTTATTCGACATATCTGCGTCCAAAATATAATCACGGTGAAGGGGAAAATTCAGCGTCATTGGCGAGGAATTAATCAGCAGATTATGTCATGGAATCACGGCGTTAATGATTCCATCCGGGAAAGGATAGCGTGACGAAACGTGCATCACGGGTGGGGTTGTGGGCCTTAAGGTCAAAACCTAAAGGGCGGATGCAAAGGTCAAAACCCGCTCCGGCGATAAGGCGTCAGCATAGAGCGCGTTATCCGGGACGCCGTAAATCCATCCATGGAGGCTTGGCTGCGGCATCCCTGCCGCAGACACCCGGCTAATGCGCTCTATGCCGCCACCCGCAAGCATTGATGTTGTGGATTGGGCCGGTGGACGCACGGGTCAAAGGCGGATTGGGTGGTACGGCGTCAGCATAGAGCGCGTTATCCGGGACGCCGTAAATCCATCCCTGGAGGCTTGGCTGCGGCATCCCTGCCGCAGACACCCGGCTAATGCGCTCTATGCCGCCACCCACAAGCACTGACGTTGTGGGTGGGGCCGGTGGACGCACAGGTAAAATCAAATGGGGTTCGGTGGACGCACGGGTCAAAATCAAATGAAGTTTGGTAAACGCATGGGATGAACTCAGCGGGGTTTTGACCTGTGCGTCCACAATCGATCATTCAACATTGAAGCTTTGGGGGAAGGGAGATAGGGGGGAAAAGCAAAGCATCGGCGACAGGGATGTCGCCGCTGAGCCCCCAGGGACGGGTCTACGGCGTCTTTGTGTTCCCCCCTCTCTCCCTGAGCAAAGCACCGAAACATCCAGACGACTTCCCTAACACACAGGTCAAAAGCAGCTTCAGTGGTTCGGCGTCAACATAGAGCGCGTTATCCGGGACGCCGTAAATCCATCCCTGGAGGCTTGGCTGCGGCATCCCTGCCGCAGACACCCGGCTAACGCGCTCTATGCCGCCACCCACAAGCATCGACGTTGTGGATGGGGCCGGTGGACACACGGGTCAAAATCAAATGGGGGCCGGGGACGCACGGGTCAAAATCAAATGGGTTCGGTGGACGCACGGGTCAAAATCAAATGAAGTTTGGTAAACGCATAGAGTGAACTCAGCGGGGTTTTGACCTGTGCGTCCACAATCGATCATTCAACACTGAAGCTTGAGGGGAAGGGAGAGAGGGGGGAAAAGCAAAGCATCGGCGACAGGGATGTCGCCGCTGAGCCCCCAGGGACGGGTCTACGGCGTCTTTGTGTTCCCCCCTCACTCCCTGAGCAAAACACCGAAACATCCAGACGACTTCCCTAACACACAGGTCAAAAGCAGCTTCAGTGGTTCGGCGTCAACATAGAGCGCGTTATCCGGGGCGCCGTAAATCCATCCATGGAGGCTTGGCTGCGGCATCCCTGCCGCAGACACCCGGCTAACGCGCTCTATGCCGCCACCCACAAGCAGTGACGTTGTGGGTGGGGCCGGTGGACACACGGGTCAAAATCAAAGATGCCTTATGGGTTTTCGATTAGCCCGGTTTCCACGCTGAAATGCCGCTGCTCGCGCGGTTCCAACATGATCAACGTGCCGGCCTGCTTAGCCGCGTTGAAGCCTTCCGGGCGGCAGGTGGCCGGTAACACATAGGCGGCGACCTGCTGATCGCTGTTGTGCAGGATCCAGCGCGTGGCATAGTTGAACTGCGCGGTCTGGAAGGTGGTGCTGAAACCGTGGCCGTCCGGCGAGTGCAGATTAAAGGTCACCGTCTCGCCGTACTGCGCCAGATTATCAGCAAAAAACACAATCTCGGGATCGTACATCTCCGGGCGCGTCAGCCCGCCAAAGGCCTGCGGTTCCGCCGCAAGCTGACGAGTATAGTCCAGCCACACCGGCGTTGGATGCACGTGGCCAGGAATCGAGGCCCGCAACGTAAAGGCGCTGTCCGGGATACTCTGGCTAAAAGTGCCGTTCTCAACATAGGCGCTGTTCATATGGCACATATACTGCAACGGCATCGCCTTGCCGGACAGATTGGTGACCGCCATCTCAATGCGCAAGCGTGGCCGATCCGCCAACAACGTCACGCCTGGCAATGCGCGATAGTGATGGCCGAAACCTTTGATGTACTCCACCTCGCCGCGCACCGACACGCCCTCTTCTTCCAGCACGATCCAGGCGCTGTCCATGCGGGCGCAGGCCATCTCGCCGTGCAACGCATGGACATCGCCCTCGCCAGGGCAACCGTTGGCCAGCAGGCCGGAGTGGAAGGCGAAGCAGCCGTAGGTGTCAATAATGTCCTTGCCCGGCAACGGTTGCTTAAAGCCGTTGCCCATGGTCATCCGCTGACCGTCGAAAGCCGCATCCCACACCATCTGCCCGTAATACGGCAGCACGATTACAAAGCCACGGCGGTTCTCCATCCGCACCGCCTCAATCCCTGAGGGGTAACGGAACAGCTCTACTTTGACGTCGGCGTTATCCAGCAGCGTACGCGGCGTTTCACCGAACAGCGAGGGATGCAGTGGCAACGTGGTTCTCATCGTGCCTCCTCAGCCAGACGACCGCTGACTGCCGGCTGTTTTTTATGGCGCAGTTCGCCCCAGAAGTAGAAGCCCACCCAGGCGAAGCACAAAAGTGAGACGCCAAACGCCATCTGCATCGAGCCGAGACGGTCAGACACCAGACCCTGCAAGGCCGGGATAAAGGCGGCACCGACAATCGCCATCACGATAAACGCGCCGGCCACTTCGGTGTATTTGCTCTCGACGGTAGACAGGGTGCCGGCATAAATCGTCGCCCAGCATGGCCCAAACAACACGCTGACGAACACGGCGGCATAGACGGCGGTGAAGTTTGGCACCAGCATCACGTAGGCCAGCGTGGCCACACCGACGATGGAATAAGCAATCAGCACCTTCTCGGCGCGGAAGCGCGTCATCAGGAAGTTGGCGACAAACTTGCCGATAAAGAAGCAGATAAAGCTGTAAATCATAAAGTTAGAGGCATGACGCTCGTTGGCCGCACCGAGGTTCAGCGCCAGACGAATGGTGAACGACCAGACCGCCACCTGCATCCCCACGTAAAGGAACTGCGCAATGATGCCGCGCTTGAAGTGGCGGTTTTTGGCCAGATAGCTGAAGGTTTCGCCAAGGCTCGGCAGCTTTTTCTCATTGCTCTGCGGTTTGCAGTGCGGATAACGGGTCAACAGGAACAACACCATCACCACCACCAGGACCATCACCAGGTATTTGTAAGGTTCCAGCGTGTGCTCCAGCATGGTCAGACGGAACTGGTGCAGCTGTTCCGGGTTCATGCCGGCCATCTGGCTGTGCAGGCTGTCGCCATCCTGGAACACCAGGTATTTGCCCAACACGATGCCCATCAGCGCGCCAATCGGGTAGAACGTCTGGCTGACGTTCAGCCGCAACGTGGCGTGATCGCGGTGACCGATCATCGAGCTGTAGGTATTCGCCGCCGTTTCCAGGAAGCTCAACCCGATAGCAATCGCGAAGATCGCCGCTAGGAACATGGTGTAGGTCGCCATATGCGAAGCCGGATAGAACATCACGCAACCGGCGATATACAGCGCCAGCCCCAGCAGGATCGCAATCTTGTAGCTACTGCTGCGGATCACCAGCGAGGCCGGAATGGCAATTAAAAAATAGCCGCCGTAAAAGGCGCTCTGCACCAGCGCGCTGGCGAAATCGCTGAGGGCGAAAACGCTTTTGAACTGGGTGATCAAAATATCATTCAGGCTGGCGGCGCAGCCCCATAACGGGAACAGGCACGAGAGCAAAATAAACTGAAACAGTGGCGTCTTATTTAAATAGCCATCAGGCTGCTGGACGATGGTCGGTTGCATAGCGAATCCTCAGTTAATCGTTGAGAAAACGGTGGAAGGTATCGGCATCAGGGTACGAAAGCTGGGTTCCCCGTCCGGTGACGCTACAGGCGGCATAGTCGGAGGCAGACTGCATTGCCTTCGCGATATCGCCATGCTGGATCAGAAAGTGGGCAAAGCAGCCGATAAAGGCATCCCCTGCGCCACTGGTATCAATCGCCTTCACCGGCGTGGGCTTAATGCGGTGGACGGCATCTCCCTGCATCCCCACCGATCCGCGGCTGCCGAGAGTGATAATCAGGTTTTTCAGGCCGCGTCCCAGCAGCATCTGCCCGGCGCGCAGCACTTCGTCTTCGGTGCTGACCGGCAGGCCCGTCAGGATCTCCAGTTCGGTTTCGTTCGGCATAAAGAAGTCGCACTGGCAGGCGTAATCGATGTCCAGACCGGCCACCGCCGGCGCGGGATTGAGGATCACCTGGATGCCGTTCTGCCGCGCAAAGTCGATGGCGTAATAGACCGTCGGCAGCGGGATCTCCAGCTGCAAAACCATCAGACGACAGCGCTTAAGATCGTCCGCGGCGGCATCAATATCCGCCGGAGACAGGTGCGCGTTGGCCCCTTTGATAATCAGGATGCGGTTTTGCGACTGGTCATCGACAAAAATCGGTGCCACGCCGCTGGAGGTGCCCGCCGCGACGGTGACGTGCTGCGCGTCGACGCCGAACCGCTGCAAATTTTTCACCGTGTTGTCCGCAAACAGGTCTTCGCCCACTTTGCTGACCATCATCACGCTGGCACCCAGCTTCGCCGCCGCAACGGCCTGGTTGGCCCCTTTGCCGCCGCAGCCCAGTGCGAAGTCGGGCGCTTCTAAGGTTTCACCGGCTTTCGGCATGCTGTTGGTGTAGGTGATCAGATCGACCATATTGGAGCCGATGACGGCAATGTCCATGACGTTTTCCCCGTGTAAATTTTCATCATTAAATGTTGTAGAAATAACAATAACAATCATCTCATGTTATTTTTGTGACACCCGTCTCAGCCTGAAAATCCCGCCCGCGAGATGTTAATTGGCGATTGACGCCAGAATGAAAATGTTATTATTTTAACAAAACCCCCTAATCTGCTGAGGAGCTTCCCGTGCAAAACCTGGACTATGCCCGCTACATCGACCACACCCTGCTGGCGGCGAATGCCACCGCGCAACAGATCGCCACCCTGTGTGACGAAGCCATCGCCCACCACTTTTACGCGGTGTGCGTCAATTCGGGTTATGTGCCGTTAGTGGCGGAGAAGCTGGCGGGAAGTGAGGTAAAGGTCTGTTCCGTCATCGGTTTTCCGCTGGGTGCCGGCCTGACCCGCGCGAAAGCCTTCGAAGCGAAAGCCGCAATTGCGGCCGGTGCGCAGGAGATTGATATGGTGATTAACGTCGGCTGGCTGCAAAGCGGTGAGGTGAAGGCCGTCAGCGCCGATATTCAGGCGGTGCGCGAGGTTTGCGGCCCGATCCCATTGAAGGTAATATTAGAGACCTGCCTGCTTAGCGATGCGCAAATCATTCAAATCTGTGAAATTTGTCGTGAACTGAAGGTCGCGTTTGTGAAAACGTCCACCGGTTTCAGTACCGGCGGCGCGCGCGAAGAGCACGTCCGTCTGATGCATGACACCGTTGGCCCTGAGGTGGCGGTCAAAGCATCCGGCGCGGTGCGCGACCGGCAGACGGCAGACATCATGATCCAGGCGGGCGCCAGCCGTATCGGCACCAGCTCCGGCGTCGCCATCGTTAACGGCAGCGCTGCCGGCGAGGGTTATTAACCGTATTATCAGGAGTGACTGACCATGGAAACCCGCCGCGACGAGCGCGTAAACAAGCTGGCATCTGCGCTTAAGCGAACCGATAAAATCCACCTGCGAGAGGCGGCGCGACTGCTGGGTGTGTCCGAGATGACCATCCGTCGCGATCTCAACGAACAGCCGTCGGTGGTGGTGTTATTGGGGGGCTACATTGTCAGCGATCCGAAAAGCAATCAGGGTCACTACTTTGTCTCCGATCAGCAGGCGCATAACGTCGAGAAAAAGCGGCGTCTGGGCCAGCTGGCGGCGTCGCTGATTGAGCCGGGTGATACGGTGTTCTTTGACTGCGGCACCACCATGCCGTGGATTGTCGATGCCATCGATAATGAGCTGGCGTTTACCGCCATCTGCTGCGCGATGAACACCTTCCTGGCGCTGAAAGAGAAACCGGCCTGTCAGGTGATCCTCAACGGCGGTGAGTTTCATGCCGACAACGCCATCTTCACTCCGCTGGGTCACGGCTCGGTAATGGACAGCCTGTGTCCCGGCAAAGCCTTTATCTCTGCGGCAGGCATTGATGCCGGTCAGGGTGCGACCTGCTACAACCTCAACGAATTGCCGATGAAGCATCAGGCGATGCAGCGTGCCAGCCACAAGATTCTGGTGGCTGACAGCAGCAAGTTTGGCAAAGTGTTGCCTGCCCGCATCGGCGAACTCAGCGCCTTCGAGACGCTGGTCAGCGACGATGCCCCGCCGAAAGAGCTGGCGCAGAAGCTGAAACAGCTGGGCATTGACGTGATGGTCGGGCAGAAAGCGCGTTAGGTCAGCCTCTTACGCCCAGCGATTCAGGATCTCTTCGCCATCGCGTAAGCGCCGCAGGTTTTCACATACCCCCGCCACGTTGCCGTTCAGCGAATTATCGGTGACGCCGCCGATATGCGGCGTGGCGATGACGTTATACTGAAACAGCGCGTCATCCGGCTCGGGCGGCTCCTGCCAGAACACATCCAGCCCGGCGCCTGCCAGGTGATTCACTTCCAGCGCCGCCAGCAACGCCTGCTTTTCAATCAGTCCGCCACGCCCCAGGTTGATCAGGAAACTGCCCGGCTTCATCTGCGCCAGCGCGGTTTCATCAATGATATGGCGGGTGTCGGCATTGTCCGGCAGGCTGAGGATCACAAAGTCGGCGTCATTCAGCAGCGCGGGCAGATGGGCCATATTGCCCAGCCAGTCCAGCTGATGCGCTTTAGCGAAGGCCTGATCGGCGGTGCGTTTCACGCCAATCAGCCGCACGCCAAAGGGTGCCAGTCGTTTCGCCAGCGCTTTACCGATGCCGCCCAGCCCCACCAGCCCGACGGTTTTCCCCATCAGCCCCATGCCCACCGGCAGGCCAAGCTGACGCGTGGCGATCATCTCAGGGATCTCGCGGGCTTTGCGCGCCAGGCCAATCATCATCCAGATCCCCAGTTCGGCGACCGAATCGGCATTGCCGGATCGGTCCGACGGCACGTTAGCTACCTGAATGCCAAGCGCTTTGGCGCTGGCCAGGTCCACCCCTTCCAGCCCGGCACCGGCCTGCTGTATCAGCTTCAGCCGGTCAGCGGTTTTGAGCAGCTCAGGCGTGACTTTTGCCATACCGGGGATTAAGGCATCGTATCCGGCCAGGCTTTCGGCGGCGTGGCCCGCAGAAGCCGTGAACTCGACGTCTGGCAAGGTGTGACGAAACTGTTGGATCATGCCGCCCCAGGCGTTCTCTTCCGCCGCGATCAGAACTCTCATCGTTATCTCCCTGCTTTGTAAGGCAAAAAAACAGCATAAAGCCATCGGCTCAAAAATCAATCAATAATCCGGCACGCGAGCGCCCTCCCGGCGCTGACGCGGTTCAATGAATGGGGCAGCCAACGCACCGATAACCTGAAGCAGGAAGGATATTCCTCGGGTGGCGGCTGTGATTAGCAAGCAAAACCAGCTAAACTTCTTCATCTGAGTGGGCATCTGCTGCCCCAATTAACACACAGACACCAAGAGGCTCATCCTACGTGGCTCAATTCGTCTATAGCATGCATCGCGTCGGCAAAGTGGTTCCGCCGAAGCGTCACATTCTGAAAAATATCTCCCTTAGCTTCTTCCCTGGCGCCAAAATCGGCGTGCTGGGTCTGAATGGCTCCGGTAAATCCACCCTGCTGCGCATCATGGCCGGTATCGACAAGGATATCGAAGGGGAAGCGCGTCCACAGCCCGGCCTGAAAATCGGTTACCTGCCGCAGGAACCGCAGCTGAATATGGAACACACCGTGCGCGAATCCGTTGAGGAAGCGCTGGCGGAAGTGGTTGGCGCGCTGAAGCGTCTGGACGAAGTCTACGCGCTGTATGCGGAAGAAGACGCGGACTTCGACAAGCTGGCCGCTGAACAGGGCAAGCTGGAAGAGATCATCCAGGCCCACGACGGTCATAACCTGAATACCCAGCTTGAGCGTGCTGCCGACGCGCTGCGCCTGCCAGAGTGGGATGCGAAAGTCGCCACCCTGTCCGGTGGTGAACGCCGCCGCGTGGCGCTGTGCCGCCTGCTGCTGGAAAAACCGGACATGCTGCTGCTGGACGAACCGACCAACCACCTGGATGCAGAATCCGTGGCCTGGCTGGAACGCTTCCTGCACGACTTCGAAGGCACCGTTGTGGCAATTACCCACGACCGTTACTTCCTCGACAACGTGGCCGGCTGGATCCTGGAGCTGGACCGTGGCGAAGGTATTCCATGGGAAGGTAACTACTCTTCCTGGCTGGAGCAGAAAGATGCCCGTCTGGCGCAGGAAGCGTCAAGCGAAGCGGCCCGTCGCAAATCCATTGAGAAAGAGCTGGAATGGGTTCGTCAGGGCGCTAAAGGCCGTCAGTCTAAAGGCAAGGCCCGTCTGGCCCGCTTTGAAGAGCTGAACAATACCGATTACCAGAAGCGTAACGAAACCAACGAACTGTTTATCCCACCGGGCGCGCGCCTGGGCGATAAAGTGGTGGAAGTGGCCAATCTGCGGAAGTCTTACGGCGATCGCCTGCTGATTGATGACCTGTCGTTCTCGGTGCCGAAAGGCGCTATCGTCGGAATTATCGGGCCGAACGGTGCCGGTAAATCGACCCTGTTCCGCATGATGTCCGGTCAGGAAGAAGCGGATTCAGGCAGCATCGTGCTGGGTGATACCGTGAAGCTGGCCTCTGTCGATCAGTTCCGCGACAGCATGGATAACAGCAAAACCGTATGGGAAGAAGTGTCCGGCGGGCAGGATATTATGCGTGTCGGTAACACCGAGATGCCAAGCCGTGCTTACGTGGGCCGCTTCAACTTCAAAGGGGTTGATCAGGGCAAACGCGTTGGCGAGCTGTCCGGTGGTGAGCGTGGCCGTCTGCATCTGGCGAAGCTGCTGCAGGTTGGCGGCAACATGCTGCTGCTCGATGAACCGACCAACGACCTGGACATTGAAACCCTGCGCGCGCTGGAAAACGCCCTGCTGGAGTTCCCGGGCTGTGCGATGGTGATCTCGCATGACCGTTGGTTCCTCGACCGTATTGCTACCCACATCCTCGATTATCAGGATGAAGGCAAGATCGAGTTCTTCGAAGGTAACTTTACCGAATACGAAGAGTACAAGAAGCGGACGCTGGGCGCAGAAGCGCTGGAGCCAAAACGCATCAAGTACAAGCGTATGACCAAGTAACACTCAGAGGGCGAAGCGATTCGCCCTCTGCTTTTTCTTCTGCGGGACGCACTCGCGTTGTCCCCTGCTTCCCAACGTTACTGATAAAACTCCCGAAACACCGGCGACTGCAAGGCGTAATCAATAAAGCGCGCCACCGCAGGCGAATTCAGCTTACGGCTTGGATAGACCAGCCACAGCTCATTGCCCTCCACCTGCCAGTCCGGCAACACCTGCACCAGGCCACCGCCCGGCAGGATCTCCTGGGTCAGAAATCGTGGCAGCAGCGTGATCCCGGCATCGCCCAGCGCGCACTCCCGCGCATACACCAGGTTATCGGTCATATGCGTTGGCGGCAGCAGCCAGCGGTAATACTCTTCCCCGCGGTTCAGCAGCCATTCGCTCCACGCCCGGTGCGCAATGCAGCGGTGTTCAGCCAGCTGCTGCGGATGCGTGATCGCCTCATATTGTTCAAGGTAGCCCTTAGAGGCCACCAGCAGCCGCTCGCAGTAACCAATTCGCCGCCCAATCAGCGAAGAGTCCTGCGGCTGTCCGGTGCGCAGCGCCACGTCGTAGCCCTCCAGCACGATATCCCGCACTTCATCGGACACCGAAACTTCCAGCGTGACGTCCGGGTATTCCTGCTGAAACGCGGCGTTTAAACGCGCCAGCAGCGTGGCGCCAATTCCCGCCGGTGAGGTGATGCGCAGCCGTCCACTGGGGTTATCCCGCAGACGTTCAATCGCCACATTAGCGCGCTCGCTGGCCTGCATCATCTCCTGGCAATGCACCAGGTAGCGCTCGCCGGCAAAGGTCAGGTTCAGCTGGCGGGTGGTACGATTAATCAGCCGCAGCCCCAGCGCCTGCTCAAGCTGACTGATGCGCTGACTGACGCTTGATTTCGGCAATCCTGCCTTTTTGGCCGCCCCGGTGAAACTGCCGCATTCGGCCACCAGGGCAAACAGGGCCATATCTTGCAGCTGTTTAAACATGATTGTTTACCTGAAACGAACACTTCGTTAGTTATTGTGCGGCTTATCATTAGCCTGCTTAGGTTCTACACTGAATAACACACCTTAAAGGAGATGCGCTATGACAATCAAAGCGATTGCTATCAATCCAGAAAAACCGCAGCAGTTTATTGAGATCCAGGTCGAGAAACCGACGCCAGGCGAATACGACCTGCTGGTCGACGTTAAAGCCGCTTCGGTAAATCCCGTGGATACCAAAGTGCATAAAGGCGCACAGAAAAACGGACTCCAGCACCCGCGCATCCTCGGTTGGGATGCCAGCGGCGTGGTGGTGGAAGTGGGCAGCAAGGTCAGCGGATTTAAGCCCGGTGACGAAGTGTATTACGCCGGCGACATCACCCGTCCGGGCAGCAACACCACCCAGCAGCTGATCGACGCACGCATCACCGGCCACAAGCCGGCGTCGTTAGACTGGGCAGAATCGGCGGCAATCCCGCTGACCGCGCTGACCGCCTGGGAAGGTCTGTTCGATCGTCTTCAGCTGGATAAGGCCGAAGAAGGCAAAACGCTGCTGATTGTTGGCGGTGCCGGCGGCGTCGGCTCGCTGGCGATCCCGTTCGCTAAGCTGCACAGCAAGGTAAAAGTGATTGCCACTGCATCCCGTCCGGATTCGGTGCAATGGTGCAAGGATCGCGGTGCCGATCTGGTGATCAACTACCACGACATGCCCGGCGAGCTGGAGAAGCATGGCCTGAAGCAGGTGGATTATATCTTCTGCCTGAATGACACCGACGGCCACTGGGATGCGATGGCTAAGCTGATTGCGCCGCAGGGGCATATCTGCACCATCGTCGAGAATGAAAAACCGTTAGAGATGAACGAGCTGAAGCTGAAAAGCGCGGCGCTGCACTTTGAGTTTATGTACACCCGCAGCATGTACACCACGCCGGATATCGCCCGTCAGGGTGAAATTCTGGACGCCACGGCGAAACTGCTGGATGCCGGAAAGGTCAGCAGCTCGCTTAGCAAGACGCTGCACGGCCTGAGCGTGGAAACGCTGTCAGAAGCGCACCGGCTGGTGCTGGAAGGCCATATGCGCGGCAAAGTGGTGATGGTTTACTGATGCCGATCCCGGCCTGCTGAACAGTGGGCCGGACGCTTTTTTAATGCACTACCGACAGCCGTTCAGCTTTTCACGGCTGTCGGCTGTCCTCGGACTTACGCCCCCAACATTTCCTTCACCAGCTCCACGCAGCGCAGGAAGCGCTCGTCGTAGCTGTCCTGCTCAACGTGCACGTAGCTGATGTTGTTCTCTTCCAGCATTGAGACCAGCAGCGTCTGGAACTCTTTGCGATCCACCGAACTGCCCAGGCTGCGTAATCCGTCGGCCACCCAGGGCACGTTATTCTCGACCAGGATCACCAGGTCAAAACGATATTCATCAATCAACGCCTGCACAAACGGGTGCTCGCGGCCTTCGTATTTTTTGCAGAAGGCCTGGGTGGTGACGAAATCGGTGTCGATAAAGGCCACTTTATTGGCGTACTTCACCGCAAAGTCGATGTACTGCGCCTGACCCAGGGCGATTTTGTCGTAGTCGGAATACTGCAACGCCATCTCATCGCCGCCGAGATGGGAGAAGACGTAGTCGCGGCCAAATTCCCAGGCACTGGTGGTATTAAAGATGTTGGCCAGCTTGTTGACCAGCGTGGATTTACCGCTGGATTCGCCGCCCAGAATCGCCACCGTACGCACAAAGAACGGCTTCACTTCGGTCGGAATATATTCCCAGTAGCGGAACGGATCGTGACGAATTTGCGCGCCGCTGATGCTCATAAACGAGCGCTTAGCATCGACCACCACCGCTTCAATACCCAGATGCTGCTGATATTGCGGGGCATCGAACTCTTCGCTGGTGTAAACCCGGTTGGGCACAATGCCGTGGTTTTCCATAAAGTCGTTAATGCCGCGGCTCCAGACATCCCAGCCGTGCGGATAGGGCTCCATTCCTTCCTCGTTGAACGAGTGGATACGGATGTTTTTCTGGTATTTGAAGGTTTGCAGCAGCCAGCGCAGGCGATCGCTCACCGTCGGCTGCTGCGACATGGCGCTGGCTTCAAACAGCTGACGGTCACGCGGCTCGTCGTAACCCATAATGATATGCAGCTCATCGACCTGACTACAGGCGCGCTGGATCAGGTAGATATGGCCGGTATGCAGCGGATAGAATTTGCCGAACACCACGCCGATGGTTTTTTCCCGGCGCGGAAACTCCAGCCCGAGAAAACGGTGCAGCGCTTCCAGCTTCTGCGCGCTGGGGCTTTTGATTTTGGCGTTCAGCAGCTGGCTCAGATAGCCCTTGGTCATGCCACTCGCATCCGCCACCTGTTGCAGCGTACAGCCCTGCTGGCGAATGGCGGTTTTCAAATAATCAAATGGTGACATCAATGCCTCCTGCGTTATAAGTCCTCAAGGATCGCCAGCGCATCGGCCAGCTTCTTCACGCCATACACTTTCATATTTTCCGGGGGTTTCTTCGGCACGTTAGCCGCCGGCACGATAGCCCGACGGAAGCCGTGCTTGGCCGCTTCGGAAATGCGTTCCTGCCCGCTTGGCACCGGACGGATTTCACCCGCCAGCCCCACCTCGCCAAATACCACCAAATCCTGTGGCAGCGGACGATCGCGCAGGCTGGACACCATCGACAGCATCAGCGCCAGATCGGCACTGGTTTCGGTGACTTTGACGCCGCCGACCACGTTCACGAACACATCCTGATCGGCCATCTGCAGGCCACCATGACGGTGCAGCACCGCCAGCAGGATCGCCAGACGGTTCTGCTCCAGCCCGACGGCAACACGCCGTGGGTTGCCCATCATCGAATGGTCCACCAGCGCCTGAATCTCTACCAGCAGCGGACGCGTGCCTTCCCACAACACCATCACCGAGCTGCCGGAGGTGACTTCTTCTCCCCGGCTAAGGAAGATGGCGGACGGGTTGCTGACTTCGCGCAGGCCCTGTTCGGTCATGGCGAACACGCCCAGTTCGTTCACCGCACCAAAGCGGTTCTTGTGGCTGCGCAGCGTGCGGAAACGGGAGTCCGCATCGCCATCCAACAGCACCGAACAGTCGATGCAGTGCTCAAGGACTTTCGGCCCGGCCAGCGAACCATCTTTGGTGACGTGGCCGACCATGATGATCGCCACGCCACGGGTTTTGGCGAAGCGGGTCAGATAGGCGGCGGTTTCACGCACCTGAGCCACGCTGCCTGGCGAAGACTGAATATCCGCCATATGCATCACCTGAATCGAGTCGATCACCATCAGCCGGGGTTGTTCCTGCTCGGCAATCATGCAGATTTGCTCGATGCTGGTTTCCGACAGCATGTTGAGGTTTTCGGTCGGCAGACCCAGCCGGTGCGCGCGCATCGCCACCTGCTGAAGAGACTCTTCGCCGGTGACGTACAGGGTTTTCATCCCCTCGGCCAGCTTGCACAGGGTTTGCAGCAGCAGCGTACTTTTCCCGGCACCGGGACTGCCGCCAATCAGAATGGCACTGCCTGGCACCACGCCGCCACCCAGCACCCGGTCAAACTCTTTAAAGCCGGTTGAGAAGCGCGGCAACGCCTCAAGGCTGATTTCCGACAGCTTCTGCACGCGGCTTGGTCCCGCGCTGCCGGCATAACCGGTGAGGCGCTCGTTGCGCGCCACGGTCGGCGACGCTGCGAGGCGCACTTCGGTGATGGTGTTCCAGGCCTGACAGGCGCTGCATTGCCCCTGCCAGCGAGGATAATCGGCGCCGCATTCATTACAAACAAAGGCGCGCTTTACCGCTTTGGCCAAATCTACCCCTTAACGCTCTTCATGGATCAGGCTGCCGCTGAGAATACACAGCACGCCCATTAAATCCGCATGGCGGATGATCACTTCTGTCTGCTCGTTCACTTTCGGCTTGGCGTGATAGGCAATGCCCAACGCGGACGCCTTAATCATCAGCAAGTCGTTAGCGCCATCACCGATGGCCACGGTCTGCTCAGGCGCGATTTCAAAACGCCCGGCCAGCTTTAACAGCGTATCGGCTTTGTATTGGGCATCAACGATATCGCCCAGCACTTCGCCGGTCAGCTTGCCGTCGCGAATTTCCAGCACATTGGCGGCAATCGCAGACAGACGCAGCTTATCGCGCAGGTACTCAGCAAAGTAGGTGAAGCCGCCGGAGGCAATCGCCACATGCCAGCCCAGCGCCTGCAATTGCTGCACCAGCTCAGTCAGGCCCGGCATCAGCGGCAGGTCGTCACGCACTTTTTTTAAGATATTGGCATCGGCATCTTTCAGGGTCGCCACGCGCTGACGCAGGCTGGCAGCAAAATCCAGCTCGCCACGCATCGCGCGTTCAGTCACTTCCGCCACCATTTCACCGCAGCCCGCCAGTTTGGCGATCTCATCAATGCACTCGACTTCGATGGCCGTCGAGTCCATGTCCATCACCAGCAGGCCTGGGGTTTTCAGATGCGGGATTTTCCCCAGCGGCGCAACGTCCAGACCGGCATCGTGGGCCAGCTGCGTGGCGCGCGCGGTCAGCGAACCGGCCAGACGGACAACGTGGTAATCCGCCACGCGCCAGGCACTGACAATCACCATCGCCGCACCCAGCTGATGCTGAAGATGCGTCAGGCTGTCTTTATTCAGATCGCGACCATACAGAAGCCAGCCGGTACGGCCAGCGCGGTAGTCCAGCGGCATCACTTCATCGCCACTGAGAGAAAGAGGTAAACCCGGCCAGAGAGAGACATCAGATGGCAGGTCGCACCAGGTCAGACTATTTGGCATTACAGCTCCTGAAAGGACATTTTAACCACGCAAGAGGCTACCCTGTCAGCCCCGCTTCTGGCAACATAAAGCTCGAGACGAACGCTGGTTCGTGCATAAAGTGTGAAGGGTACAGATGGCAAAGGCCAAACTTAAATTTCGTCTGCATCGCACGGCAATCGTGCTGATCTGCCTGACCTTACTGGTGGTGCTGATGCAGGGTGCGTCGTGGTTCAGTCTGAGCCACCAGATGGCACGTTCCGAGCAGGTGGATGAACTGGCCCGCACGCTGACGCGCCAGGTGGCGTTCAGCCTGACGCCGCTGATGGAAAACAGCGACGATAACCACCAGCAGATCGTCGATATCCTCGCCCAGCTCACCAAAGAGAGCCGCATCCTTGATGCCTCTGTCTACGACGACGACGGCACCTTACTGGCCCACAGCGGCGAAACCATTAACGTGCGCGACCGTCTGGCGCTGGACGGGCAGCGAGCCGGGAGCTACTTCAACCATCAGCTGGTGCAATCGCTGGACAGCGCTGAAGGCCCGCGCGGCTTCCTGCGCGTCACCCTGGATACGCACGTGCTGGTGACGGAATCCAAGCAGGTGGATAACACCACCAATATTCTGCGCCTGATGATGCTGCTGGCACTGGCTATCGGGATTATCCTCAGCCGGACCCTGCTGCGCGACCGCCGCACCCGCTGGCAACAATCGCCTTTCCTGCTGACCGCCAATAACCCGGTGAAGGAAGACGACGACGAGACCAGCGACACGCCGGCCCAGGCTGATAAGCCGTAATCAGGCCATGCGGGCGATGTGGGGCTCAAGCGATTTGAGCCCTTTTTGCATCTCCTGCGCAATGCGCCGAAAATCCTCACTCCAGGCATCATCACTACTCATCTGTAGCCAGTAACGATCGGCCATGGCCAGTGCTTTTTGCCAGACCGTTCGCCCCACGCTGCTATCCAGTTCAATCACCGGCGCGTCTGTACGCATATAGCCCGCGCTGTTGGGGGCGAAGCTCATCGGCAACATGTCGTAGGCCGGCGTCAGCGTCAGCGTCGGCGAGGTGAGGAAAAAGGCCAGGTTGCCAGCATGCATATCACCATTCGCGATCAGCTTGCCAAATGCCCATTGCAGGGTGCCGCGTTCGGCATCCGGCGTCACAATCATTTTTTGGCTGACCAGCGCGCTGAGTGCCTGCGGCCAGCGGGACTGTTGGCCAGTAAATTCGGCCTGCACAGACTCCAGCGACACCATGCTGCGTCGGCCTCTTTCGCCCAACCGATCGAACCTGACCACTTCAAGAAACAGCTGCTCTTCCGGGCCTGAGAGGATGGTGGCCTCGGCCGCCGACACGCCCTCTTCCCTCAGAACCTGCAAGGCCAACGCCTCGGCCCGCAGTAAATCACACCAACGCTGGCTGTTTTCGTTACGCCGGGCGGGCGTGAACTTCACCAGCACATGCGCATTCTCGCCATCCGCCAGCTGGGTGTAACAGGCAAATTTTGGCTGTTCGCCGCCCGCCGAAGAACCGACTTCTTCTCCCGCCAGCACTCTCTGCGCCAGCTCAGGATACAGAGCCGACGTCACCGGCGTTGGCGCGGGTTGCTGAAGCCACTGATGGTAACTTTCACGGCCAATCAGCCAGCTACCCGAGATATCGCTGCCTCTGGCAGTCAATGCCAGCAGGCTGTGATCGTCATTCCACTGGCGGATATCTTCCGGCAACCCTAATTTTTGCGCGCACTCGCGCCCCCATGCCCTGCCGAGAAAACCCTGCGGGCGCATATCACTGAGATACCAGGGTAATCCCGCAAAATGCTGCCAGTTACCCTGGGCATCTTCCACCACGCAGCTGCCGGCCGGCCAGACACTGAACAGCTGCCCGGCATGATGAGAATGCCCCTGTTCATCAATCTGCCAGAGCGGGAAGTGACTCTCCTCACGCAAGGGACGCAGCAATGCATAGCGGGTCGCGCGTGCGCGACCATATTTCATCACCTGCGGATGGGCAGCAATCAGACGCGATAGCGTGGCCTGGCTAATTGCCAGACGGGCAGTCAATGTCGTCGCATCCAGCGGCCCTTGCAAAAGAAGCGTGGTTAAATCAGACATAGTGAATAGATTCGTGAATAGATACTTGAATAGATAATTAGCACTTAATCAGCTGAAAAGACATAAAAATGATAAAAAATGGTGAGGAAAGATGAATAGATACTTTAGAGATTTCTACTGAAGGCTTTACGGAGAGGACGTTCATTAATATCACTGCTGGCCGGATTGCCCGGCCAGCAGAAAGCGTTACGTTACGCTTCTTTATCGCCCAGCAGCACAGATTCCAGCGCGATTTCAATCATCTCGCTGAACGTGGTCTGGCGCTCAGCCGCCGTGGTTTGCTCACCGCTGCGGATGTGGTCGGAAACGGTACAGATGGCCAGCGCTTTCGCACCGAACTCTGCCGCCACGCCGTAAATACCGGCAGCTTCCATTTCCACGCCCAGGATGCCGTACTTCTCCATCACGTCGAACATCTGCGGATCTGGCGTATAGAACAGGTCAGCAGAGAAGATGTTGCCTACGCGGGCAGACACGCCCAGCGCTTTGGCCGCATCGACGGCGTTACGCACCATCTCGAAATCGGCAATCGCGGCGAAATCGTGATCTTTGAAACGCATGCGGTTCACTTTGGAATCGGTAGATGCACCCATGCCGATCACCACGTCACGCAGCTTCACGTCTGAACGCACCGCGCCGCATGAACCGACACGAATGATCTTCTTCACGCCGAAATCGGTGATCAGCTCTTTCGCATAGATTGAGCAGGAAGGAATGCCCATGCCGTGGCCCATCACCGAAATTTTACGGCCTTTATAGGTACCGGTGTAACCCAGCATGCCACGCACGTTATTCACTTCTACCGCGTCCTGCAGGAAGGTTTCTGCGATATGTTTTGCGCGCAGCGGATCGCCCGGCATCAGCACCACGTCAGCGAAATCACCCATTTCTGCATTAATATGAGGGGTAGCCATTTTTCATCCTTTTTTCAGTCTGGCCAGCGGCTTAGCGCTGGTCGTTTAGGTTGCGCAGATTACAGCATGGATTTGCCGTATTCCATATCGGAAAGGCCAAAATAGTTCGCGACGGTCTGGCCGATGTCGGCGAAGGTCTCGCGATAGCCTAACGATCCCGGCTTCACGCCTGGGCCGTAAATCAGCACCGGGATGTGCTCGCGGGTATGCTCGGTGCCTTCCCAGCTTGGGTCACAGCCGTGGTCGGCGGTGAGGATCAGAATATCGCCCTCTTTCACCTGCGCCATCAACTCCGGCAGACGGCGGTCGAACAGCTCAAGGCCACCGGCATAACCCGGGATATCGCGACGATGCCCCCAGGTGGAGTCAAAGTCGACAAAGTTGGTGAAGACGATGCTGTTGTCCGGCGCGATTTTCATCTCGGCAACGGTGGCGTCAAACAGCGCATCCAGCCCGGTGGCCTTCACTTTTTTGGTGATGCCAACGTGGGCGTAGATATCGGCAATTTTACCGACCGAAATCACCTGGCCATTCTGCTCATCCACCAGCTTTTTCAGGATGGTCGGCGCCGGTGGTTCTACCGCCAGGTCGTGACGGTTGCCGGTGCGCTCGAAGTTGCCTGGCTTATCGCCAACAAACGGACGGGCGATCACCCGGCCAATGTTGTAGCCGCCTTCGGTTAAGGCTTCACGGGCGATTTCACACAGCGCGTACAGACGTTCCAGCCCGAAGGTCTCTTCGTGGCAGGCAATCTGGAACACTGAGTCAGCGGAGGTGTAGAAAATCGGCTTGCCGGTTTTCATATGCTCTTCGCCGAGCTGATCGAGGATCACCGTACCTGACGAGTGGCAGTTGCCGAGGTAGCCCGGCAGGTCGGCCTTCTCAACCAGCAGATCCAGCAATTCCTGCGGGAAGCTGTTCTCTTTGTCGCTGAAATATCCCCAGTCGAACAGCACCGGCACACCGGCGATTTCCCAGTGGCCTGACGGCGTGTCTTTACCGGAAGAGAGTTCGCTGGCATAGGCATAAGCGCCGGTAATTTCGGCGTCTTTATCCAGCCCTAACGGGAATTTTCCGGTCGACTCTTCCGCCGCTTTCCCCAGGCCTAAGGCGGTGAGATTTGGCAGGTGCAGCGGGCCTTTACGTCCAACATCCGCTTCGCCCTTGAAGCACGCCTCGGCAATGTGTCCGAGGGTATCAGAGCCTTCATCACCAAATTTATGGGCATCTTTGCTGGAGCCTATCCCGAAGGAGTCGAGCACCATGATAAATACACGTTTCATCCTGATCTCCTGCGTCTGTGACGCGCTGAGCGTAAATTTTATCGATCCGAACAGTATGACGCTTATCCGCTAATTCTGCGATAGATAACTGGGGTCTGGGCCAGCGCATTTTCGCTTAAGGTCACCGCGCGCTTCATCGCGTCAGCGGCTTCCTGCCAGGCGGTTTCCGTAGCGGCGTGGATCACCGCCAGCGGACGCTGGTTGTCTGCACGGTCACCCAGTTGCGCCATCTCACTGAATCCGACGCTGTAATCGAGGGGATCGCTGGCCTGACGACGACCGCCGCCCATCGACACCACCGCCATGCCGAGCGCACGGGTATCCATCGCGCTGACGATGCCCGGTTTGTCGGCATACACCGCCTTGCTGAGCATCGGCGCCGGTAAATATTTATCCATCTGCTCGATAAAGTCTGTCGGGCCTTTTTGCGCCGCGACCATGCGCGCAAAGATTTCTGCTGCCTTGCCGTTATCCAGCACCGCCTGCAGTTTGCCGGTGGCTTCATCGGTATTGGCCGCAAGCCCACCGGACACCAGCATTTCCGCACTCAAAGCCAGTGTCACTTCCAGCAGGCGTGGATTGCGGTATTCGCCGGTCAGGAAGCGCACGGCTTCACGCACTTCAAGCGCATTACCGGCACTTGACGCCAGCACCTGATTCATATCGGTTAACAGCGCGGTGGTTTTGCATCCCGCGCCGTTCGCCACGCCAACAATCGACTGGGCCAGCAGCTCGGACTGTTCGAAGGTCGGCATAAAGGCCCCGGAGCCGACTTTGACGTCCATCACCAGCGCATCCAGACCTTCCGCCAGTTTTTTGGCGAGGATCGAGGCGGTGATCAGCGGAATCGAATCGACGGTCGCGGTGATGTCGCGGGTGGCGTAGAAACGTTTATCCGCAGGCGCCAGCGAGTTGGTCTGGCCGATAATCGCCACGCCGACGTCTTTGATGATACGACGGAACGTCTCGTCATCAGGGAAGATATCAAAGCCCGGAATGGCTTCCAGCTTGTCCAGCGTACCGCCCGTGTGGCCGAGGCCACGGCCAGAAATCATCGGCACATAGCCACCGCATGCCGCCACCATCGGGCCGAGCATCAGTGAGGTCACATCGCCCACGCCGCCGGTTGAGTGCTTGTCCACAATCGGGCCGTTAAGATTCAGCGCCTTCCAGTTGAGCACCGAGCCGGAGTCGCGCATCGCCATGGTCAGCGCGACCCGCTCCTGCAGCGTCATATCGTGGAAATAAATGGTCATCGCCAGCGCGGCGATTTGCCCTTCAGACACGGTGTTATCACGCACGCCATTGATAAAGAAGCGGATCTCTTCTTCCGTCAGCGGCTGGCCATCTCTTTTTTTACGGATAATTTCTTGTGGCAGGAACACGTTGCCCCCTGGTGGTTGCGGTAATGAGGGCGAAATGATTTTCGCCCTTGCGGCTGAGGTTGGCGGGGTCGCCAGTCAGACTAGTAAGCGGAGTCGCTCTTGGCTCCAGCATGACCCGCCGTTTCCAGCAGGCTGGCTAACAGGCTGGACGCGCCAAAACGGAAGTGACGGGCATCGGCCCAGTCGCTGCCGAGAATGTCATCGGCCAGCTTCAGGTAAATTGCCGCATCGTCCGCGGTACGCACGCCGCCAGCCGGCTTGAAGCCCACCTGGTGCTTAACGCCTTTGTCAGCAATCACTTGCAGCATGATTTTTGCCACTTCCGGGGTGGCATTGACCGGCACTTTACCGGTGGAGGTTTTGATAAAGTCAGCGCCCGCTTCGATGGCAATTTCAGAGGCTTTACGGATCAGTGCCGCATCCTTCAGCTCGCCGGTTTCGATAATCACCTTCAGCAGCACGTCGGCTTCGGCGCAGGCTTCTTTACAGGCGCTCACGATCTCGTAGCCAATCTCTTCGTTACCGGCCATCAGCGCGCGGTAAGGGAACACCACGTCGACTTCGTCAGCCCCGTAGGCGATCGCCGCGTGGGTTTCTGCCAGAGCAATTTCTTTGTCGTCGTTGCCGTGCGGGAAGTTGGTGACGGTGGCAATGCGGATATCCGGCGTGCCCTGCTCGCGCAGCGTTTTACGGGCAATCGGGATAAAGCGCGGATAGATGCAGATCGCCGCGGTATTGCCCGCCGGGGATTTTGCCTGATGGCACAGCGCGATCACTTTCGCATCGGTGTCGTCATCATTCAGCGTGGTCAGATCCATCAGTTTCAGGGCACGTACGGCCGCTGCGGTTACGTCAGTCATTCTGTTCTCCAGACAAGGTTTAAGGCGGCTTCCCGGATGCCGGGCAAGAATTCCTTCCGCCTGAGCCCGCGAAGGGCTGTAATGTTAAAATAATAACGGAAAAGGCTGAGCCACTTCCGTGATGAAATTCACGAACAGGGAATTACTGTTGCAAGCATTGTACATGCAATGTGATTAATATCACATAAATAGCCTGTTAACCTGCCCGATACGGCCATTGTTGCGCAACAGAGCCTGATTTTAGCTGACATCATCAGAAAATGTTATAATTATAACATTCATCATTCAGTGTAGCAGATGCAGATGACAGTAGACCCGGCAGGCCAAAGGCGCACCGTCTCGCAGGGGACTTTAAGAGTTTAGCCAGTCAGAGCTGAAAAAGAGTGCGGGTGTTCTCAAGAAGGGTTTCGGCTATTTCCTGCGGGGATTCTTCCCGCAGTTCGCACAGGCTTTGCCAGACGTTCTTTACCCGCTCGGGGCGATTGGCCTGACCCTGAAAGCCCTGCAGCGGCATATCCGGCGCGTCGGTTTCCAGCAGCAGCGAGGTCAGCGGCAGCCGTGCGATGGTATTGCGGGTTTTGCTGGCGCGTTCATAGGTAATGGTGCCGCCCACACCGATGGCATAGCCGGCGCGGATAAAGGCCAGCGCCTGCTGTTCGCTGCCGGCGAAGCCGTGCACCACGCCACGGCGAGGAAGATCGAGGCGTCGCAGATGCAGGGCTAACTTATCGTGGGTGCGGCGGGAGTGCAGGATCACCGGCAGATCGTACTGCTTTGCCAGCCGGATTTGCGCATCCAGCACCCGCTCCTGCTTATCAAACTGGGGATTGTCGATAAACAGATCGAGGCCGATCTCGCCGATCGCCACCAGCTTTTTCGGCCGCTGTTTCAGCACCGCTTCCAGCTGGTCCAGATGTGAATCATCATGCTGCGCGATAGCCATCGGATGGGTGCCCAACGCGGCATATAGCGGTGGCCATTGCTCTGCCAGCGCCAATACGCCTGCGAAGCGGTCAGCCGACACGCCGACCACAATGATTTTCTCCACCCCTGCCGCTGCCGCCAGACGCAGGCTCTCTTCTTCGTTGCCAGAAAACGGCGCAAAATCGAAGTGACAATGGGTATCGATAAACGTGGGTGTCATGCCAGCGAACCCTTATCGTAATCGGCATCGTTGCCCGCCAGTGGATCGAGAATCACGCCATCCCGCACCGGTTCGTTGGCCACCGGCGCAGGTGGCACCACCGGTTTGGTACTCAGCAGCGTCTCATTCTCCTGCAACCATTGCCCCACGGTGGCGAGGAAATAGCGGCCGCAACGGCGTCCCAGATGATAATCCTGATTCAGCGAGGCCACGCGACTGCCCAGCGCCATGCTGGCGAGCGCATGCGGCGGGAAGATCTCAATAATCCGCAGATTACCCGGCGGATTGTCAATAAAGTCCTGCGTCTCGCGGTAGCTGTCTTCATGCAGATGCATGATATTGACCAACGGCTGCAGCGCACTGTCGCTCAGCCAGCGCTCAATGCGCTTCAGCCAATGTGGCGTATAGGTCATCTGCGAAGGAACGGTGCGGATCACCACGATAGTATCGGCCCCGCGACGCGCTGCTTCACGCACCGGAATGGCATCGCTGATCCCGCCATCGAGATAGCTGATGCCGTCCATCTCCACGCCGGGACGATACAGACCTGGAATGGCGCTGGAGGCCTTGATGATGTTCATCCAGTTGGCGGCGGTCGGGGCAAAATAGCCCGGCGAATAATCGTCGCTGCGGCAGGCGCACATATAGAATTCGCGGCCTGCGGAGAACATCTTCTCACCGGCTTCTATCGCCAGCGGGAATTCCTGAGAGGTGACATCCACCAGCCAGTCGAGATCGATCAGGTGCCCGCCGCGCACAAAGCGCAACGGATCGAAAAACAGTTTACTGGTGGTGTAACGGGTGATCACTCTGCGGGCATAGCCCGGCTGGCCGCAGACATAGGCAGAGAGATTCTGCGCCCCGGCAGAGGTGCCCAGCATCAAATCAAAGGGGTTGAATTTTGCCCGCTGGAATTCATCCAGCACGCCGGCCGTAAAGATCCCGCGCTGCCCGCCGCCTTCGCAGACCAGGGCCAGTTTGCCCGGACGAAAAGGGGTTAACGCCAGCGGCTCAATATTGCCGAGGGTTATAGGGATGCGCTTGCCCAATGGTGAGATCCTCTGAGGGAGTTGAAGACCGGAGGATACCCTGGATGGACGGTAACTGTTTGCCGTTTTTTGCGGCAGAATGTGTAAAGCCAGAAATGCTAAAGGCCAGTCAGTGACTGGCCTTCATTGAAACATCTGTTATTGGATCTATAACTTCTTGCGGCCGGTGAACAGGCTGATCAGGAAGATAATGATACCGACAACGAAGACGATTTTAGCTGCCCATGCGGCTGTACCAGCCAGACCACCAAAACCTAACGCTGCTGCGATAAGCGCAATAATCAGAAAAATAATGCCCCAACGAAACATAAGCTTCTCCTTACCCTATATGTAGAAAATCAAACTGCCTGATTTATTTACTCTGCCGAAACCGGCGAAAGTGGATTATTTTCTTCAAACATTTCAGTTGCGGACCGTCCTGTTATCAGCCGGTCCGCGACTGCTTTATGACTTCACAGTCAGATCGTTTTTAACGCTTTTCACACCATCAATCGCTTTAGCGATGCTTTCGGCACGTTCAGACTGCGCCTGGCTTTTCACCGTACCGGAAAGCTGGACAACACCGTTGGTGGTTTCAACTTTCACGTTACGTGATGGCACGATGTCGTCAGCTAACAGTTTAGCTTTAATTTCGCTGGTCGTTGCCGTATCACCGGCATAACCGCTGACGCTGGCTTTAGTGCTGTCTTTTACGTGTAGTTTGTCGCTAACAGATTTAACGCCTTCGACTTTTTTGGCCGCCGCAACAGCCAGTTCGGCCTGATCCTGCGACGGTACAAAACCACTCAGCGTCACGACGCCTGAATGGGTCTTAACAGAGATGTCTGTGCTTTTGATTGCGTCGTTGTCTACCAGAGCGGCTTTCACCTTGGCAGTCACGCCGCTGTCATCCATGTACCCACCGACTGATTTCATTGAACTATCGATTTTGGAACCCGCGTTGTCAGCAGCATTCTGCGTTTTGTTCATCATGGTATCTTCTGCCATTGCAGAACCACTTACCAGCGCAGAACCTACCAGTACAGCCATCAGAGTTTTAGTAATCTTAGTCGTGTTCATCGATTATTCCTTCTTCATGTGTTTTGCACTCACAACTGTGAGGTTTCAGTCACAAACGGCGTGACTGCAGTAGGAGAGACGTTGCAGCTTACCGCCGCATATTTTGCGTCCGTTGAGATTAAATATAGACGCTCGTCAGGATTTCACCGCCGCTTGTGGTTGATATGATGGATAAATGCACAAAAAGCAGGTTTTTTAAGAGCAGTCTGTAAAAAACGGGGGGCGGAAAGCGGTGTGGAGAGGAAGGCGAAAAAAAAGCGATGCATATTGCATCGCTTTTTCCAGTATAGACCAGACCTGATTATCTGTTAGTGTTCGCGCGTTTTGCGGAACACCACTTCAGGATAACGTTCCTGAGTAATGTTCAGGTTTACCATGGTCGGCGCGATGTAGGTCAGGTTATCCCCGCCATCCAGCGCCAGGTTCACTTCGTTTTTACGCTGGAACTCATCAAACTTCTTGGCATCGCTGCATTCAACCCAACGCGCGGTTGAAACGTTGATCGCTTCGTAGATGGCTTCCACGTTGTATTCGCTCTTCAGACGCGCCACAACCACTTCAAACTGCAGTACACCGACGGCGCCAACAATCAGATCGTTATTGTGTACCGGACGGAACACCTGCACGGCACCCTCTTCCGACAGCTGAACCAGGCCTTTCAGCAACTGCTTCTGCTTAAGCGGATCGCGCAGGCGAATACGACGGAACAGCTCGGGGGCGAAGTTCGGAATCCCGGTGAACTTCATGTTTTCACCCTGAGTGAAGGTATCGCCGATCTGGATGGTGCCGTGGTTGTGCAGCCCGATGATATCGCCCGGATAGGCTTCCTCAACGTGCGAACGGTCACCGGCCATAAAGGTCAGCGCATCGGCAATCACCACGTCTTTGCCCAAACGGACCTGACGCAGCTTCATGCCTTTTTCGTATTTGCCAGACACCACACGCATAAAGGCCACGCGGTCACGGTGTTTCGGATCCATATTCGCCTGGATCTTAAAGATGAAGCCGGTGAACTTCTCGTCGGCTGCAGTCACGGTGCGCAGCGTAGTCTGACGCGGCATTGGTGACGGTGCCCAGTCACACAGGCCATCCAGCATATGGTCCACACCAAAGTTACCCAGTGCAGTACCAAAGAATACCGGGCTAAGCTTGCCGGCGAGGAACTGTTCTTTATCAAACTCGTGGGAAGCGCCCTGCACCAGCTCTAACTCTTCACGCAGCTGAACGGCCAGCTCTTCACCAATGGCGGCATCCAGATCCGGGTTATTAAGCCCTTTGACGATACGCACGTCCTGAATGGTGCGCCCTTTACCGCTCTGGTAGAGGTAGGTTTCGTCTTTATAAAGGTGGTACACACCCTTAAACAACTTGCCACAACCGATTGGCCAGGTGATCGGCGCGCAGGCAATTTTCAGCTCGCTTTCCACTTCATCCAGCACTTCCATTGGCTCGCGGATATCGCGGTCCAGTTTGTTCATAAAGGTCAGGATCGGCGTGTCGCGCAGACGGGTCACTTCCATCAGCTTGCGGGTACGATCCTCAACGCCTTTTGCGGCATCGATCACCATCAGACAGCAGTCAACCGCCGTCAGCGTTCGGTAAGTATCTTCGGAGAAGTCTTCGTGTCCCGGCGTATCCAGCAGGTTAATCAGGCATTCGCGGTACGGGAACTGCATCACGGAGGTGGTGATTGAAATACCACGCTGCTTTTCCATCTCCATCCAGTCCGATTTGGCGTGCTGGTTAGAGCCACGGCCTTTTACCGTACCGGCGGTCTGAATAGCCTGTCCGAACAGCAACACTTTTTCAGTGATGGTGGTTTTACCGGCATCCGGGTGAGAAATGATGGCAAAAGTGCGGCGACGAGCCACCTCTTGCATAAAGGGTGCATTAGACATGAAAAAACTCTGTTTGGTGCTGTGCTGCCGCTGCGCAGACGGCGCGGGGGCAATTTCACAGGCGATTAATCATCAATGGCCGGCATTTTCGCCGATCCGGCGGTTATAAACAATGCAGAACGCCGCGTTATCCCCATAAATGCGTAGCGCAGCGAAACCAGATGGCTTCAGCTGCTGTTTTTTTCAGCCATTTTGCGGCGGGGTTCCGGGTTCTACACTGGCCTGACCTCTTGATAATCTTTTTGCTGGCCTGATTACAGCGGGCGGTTGAGTGCTTCGCGCTGCTGCTCGAATTTGTCCCTGCACTGGCAGCCCGCCAGATGATCGTTAATCAGCCCTAACGCCTGCATCAGCGAATAGGTGGTCACCGGACCCACCCACGTCCAGCCCCGTTTTTTCAACGCTTTGGACATGCGCACCGATTCGGGTGAAGTTTTGGCATTCTGCCAGTATTCCAGATCGACGGTATGAGGCCGTTCGCCCGGCTGCGGCTCAAACTGCCAGAACCACGCCGCCAGCGATCCGGCTTCTTCGATCAGTTCGATGGCCCGCTGCGCATTGTTGATGGTGGAAAGAATTTTGGCGCGATTGCGGACAATGCTTTTATCTTCCAGCAAACGGGCAACGTCCTCGTCGTTGAACTGCGCCACGGCGTGGAAATCAAAATCCTTAAAGGCGCGACGGAAGTTTTCCCGCTTGTTGTAAATCAGCTGCCACGACATGCCAGAGTGAAAACCTTCGAGACAGACTTTTTCAAACAGGCGGCGGTCATCCCCCACCGGTTTGCCCCACTCGTTATCGTGATAGTCAGGCATTGAAGGCTGCCAGTAGCAGCACACGCGTCCATCTTCGGTCAGTGTCAGTCCGGCTTCTTTCAGATCTGCCAGATAATGCTCATCCATTCTGTATTCCCGTTGAAGAGTGTGAAGAGTGCTGCGTAAAGATAAACGCCGGCCAGATCCTGATGCTATACCTGACATCCGATGTAACAACCGCGTTTGGTTTTTTGTGCAGACAGCAGCTATTTTTAGACCATCATCGGCGAGACGTCTGTGGGCTTTGCTCCAGGATGCGCCATTTTTTTATCAGAAAGGGGATTTTCGGACATGAGCACCAAGGATTATCAGCCAGCCAAAGTCTGGTCAGAAAACAAAGAAGCCGGCGGCACCTGGGGCAGCATCAACCGCCCGACCGCTGGCGCACGTCACGAAGCGGAACTGCCGGTGGGCAAGCACCCACTGCAGCTGTACTCAATGGGTACGCCGAATGGCCAGAAAGTGACCATCATGCTGGAAGAGCTGCTGGCGCTGAACGTTAACGATGCGGAATACGATGCCCACCTGATCCGCATTGGCGAAAGCGATCAATTCTCTTCAGGCTTTGTCGACGTAAACCCTAACTCAAAAATTCCTGCGTTGCTGGACTGCTCCACCAAGCCAGCCACCCGCGTGTTTGAGTCCGGCGCGATCTTGCTGTATCTGGCCGAGAAGTTTGGTCACTTCCTGCCGAAAGATCCAGCCGCCCGTACCGAAACGCTGAACTGGCTGTTCTGGTTACAGGGTTCTGCACCTTACCTCGGCGGCGGTTTCGGTCACTTCTATAACTACGCGCCAGTAAAAATCGAATACGCCATCGATCGCTTCACTATGGAAGCCAAGCGTCAGCTCGACGTGTTAGATCGTCAGCTGGCAAACCATCGCTATATTGCCGGTGAGGACTACACCATCGCGGATATCGCAATCTGGCCGTGGTATGGCGCGCTGGTCAGAGGAACCGTCTATAACGCAGCGGAGTTCCTCGACGCCAAATCCTACAAAAACCTGGTGCGTTGGGCAGATGAAATCGCACAGCGCCCGGCAGTCCAGCGCGGCCGCATCGTCAACCGTACCTTCGGTGAGCCTTCTGAGCAGTTGCATGAACGCCACGATGCATCGGATTTCGATCTGCGCACCGAGGATAAGCTGGCGAAATAACGCCGCTTAGTAAGACTACGGGCATCCTGCGGGGTGCCTTTTTTTTGGATGGACTTTATTGTGGGGAAACGCAGTAAAGTATGCGTGTTTGGCGGATATTTTTAGAGGTAAGGGTTTAATGGTACTTTGTTTGTGTGAAGAGGTTACAGGATGAAGTGCCTCTACAGATTTACGACTTTGAGTGTTCAGGAACATAGAGCTGTTCGCCCAGAGTCATGCCTACAGCATCACCCACAGCCAGACCAATTAACGCCCCTTTGGCACGGTTTAAATACACTTTCCTTTTCCATTGACCGTGTTGACGTAAGCCATTGCGGACGAAGGCTTGAGTCTTTGAACCAAAGGTTATACTCAAATTCATTATCCAAGCATCCTCCTACATAAATGGTAATTTAGAAATTACACAGGGAAAATTAACACCCTAAAAAATATAGAGAACGAGTGAAATACATATTATGAAGCTAATTATTTAATGATGAGAACCATTCTTTCTGATACTTATCCAGCTGCAATGGATCAGACACTAACATCGTATCTTCATAATCAAAGATATCCACAAGATCTTCTTTCCTGGCTTGTTTACCTAGTGTTGTTTCATAAGCACTCAATCCGGACGTCATCTGCCTGGTCATTCTGGATGGGAGAACATTAATTTTTGCACCCTTACAAAAGAAAGTAATTGAGGGATTTAACTCCATTAATTTACGAAAGCAACTGTAGAAATCGTCGGCTTCAATAACCTGCTCATTTTCACCCTCAAATGGCACCTTTAAAAAACATGTTGAATCTGAAGTTAAAATTATATTTACATTATGCAAAACACCATCGTTTTTATATGTTAGCTTTCTAAATAATAACTTCATATAACTACCTAATACTTTTTCTTTTCGATTAAAGAAAAAACACTTTTTTATTTCAGGTCAACCCGATGGGCTAAAGATTTTTGAGATAGCTTCCGATAAGTTATTTAGTTATAAAAATCATCATTTTTCAGATAATGAACCGTGGCATTCAGAAAATCCTCTTTTGTGGAATTAGGATTGTTATCGATTTCCTTTTCAATAATTGCAGTAAAAATAGGCGCCTCTAAAAAAGTGCCATATTTCTCTTCAAAATCCATTTCTTCGCCTTCAGTCTCCGCAAGAAAATACTCACCATTAATGATATTATTTCTTGATTCAAGATTGAAAGAATTTTCAACATATAACCAACCTAACTTCGGTAGATCTCTATGTTTTTTTAACAATTCATCAAACCCCATTATAACAATCATTCAAATACCTCCATTAAAATACGTTCATTAAACACTCTATTTATTACCCTTTAAAAAAAAGGATTACCAATAGCGCATAGGATATGCATTGATATTAAATTTAGATATTAACAATGAACTTAGCATATTCCAGTGAAAGAATATAAATCCTTAGGAATACAGGGCCATTAAGGGCATTATCCCCCTGAGTATTTACTGATTAATTCATTAACTGCGATCTTCGTTAGTTTCTTAATTACTCATATCAATTGATAGGTTAAACAACAGGAAACAATAAATTGTATAATTCAGTTCGACTAAGTCATTTATTAAACTACTTTCCTATTAGATACTTAAAATTCATTAATACATGATATTTTATTATTTTTCTCACTCAGAGTAATTATTGATGTTTTCGCGTTCATATATTCACAGGATGCTAATTATCAACCACTTTTTCATTCATTAATAATACAACCAACATTAAATATATATAATAAGTATTTTCAAGAGTTGATAGTAACAATTTTCACGTTAAATCAATTAGGCATTTCAAACTAAGAGATTACGAATTATTTAATTATTATGCCGCAATAAAACACACGGCATATTATTAATATCACTTTTGTAAATATCATCACTTCATACTAAATGGGTTGAATGCTGCAAGTGTTTTTTTGTCATTATTGTAACCGCATGGCAAGCAACCAGCTTTAAATATCCTGAAAATTTCTTCCAGTACAGAGTTGCTTTTAAGACCATACAAATACCTTTGAGTGGCTACCATATTTAGCATATAAATAGCTTCATCACTGACATCCTTAACAAAATCATCATAAAATGTATTCTCTGACAATCCGTTTTTTTTCCTAAGTAAATATGCCTTGCGCTTACGTATATTGTCTTTTAGTGAATCGTCTTTCATCTTTTTAGAGTTATCAAGAATGTCCTTCTGAGAAGCATTATAATTTTTGTCCAGAATGATATTTGATACCAACTCAGAGAAAAAATCATTCCAACATACATATGGTGCAGTTAAGTTTTGCTCAAAAAGCAACCTTCTAGCTTCCTCAGAATCTGAAATTATATCAACCCCAGCCAAAGACTCCCCCGTTCCTGATAGAAAGCTTGCATTGTTAATAAAGAGAATTGGTTCCATGTAAAAATCTTTTTGACTATTCATATTATCACCTAAATATATCTGACCATAAATTATATACCCTCTGCCTACCAACCTGTCCAACATCCCTACCAAAAATATCAGCGTTGTACATATCTTTAGATCTTATAGGAACTCCATCCATCATCCCACGACTGGCAGTAGCCTGAATAGTTGATACTTGCTTAGATATATCATTAACAGAATGACTCAAATCAATCTTATCCAATGCATCCTTAACAGCATCAGTATAACCATGATGATTACCTTGATGTCTTGACATTGTACTTGAAGCATCATCCGCTTTTCGAAGAAATATTCCGTTTGATGCATCATCAATATAATAATTGATCTTCCTAAGTGCCGGATGGCTGGATAATTCTTTTGGTATAATATGGTGAGCTTGGTATCCTTTCCAAGTTGTGGAACGCGGTAGTCCCATAGACCCCATCATATTTTTTCCCAAGGTGGTGGAGCACCCCGTTAATCCCAGCGGATCAACCCAAACCAGCGGATCCCCAACATAACTATAAGTATTCAACCCACCCGCCAACCCTATCGGGTCAGGCTGGGTAAACCTACCGCCCACTGGGTCATAATAGCGGAATAAATTGTAATGCAGCCCGGTTGATTCGGCACCTGCGGGGCCTCACCCCTTCGGGGCCATCGCTGAAGCGATGTTCAAATTTGCTGTCGCAAATTAGTCCCTGTCCAGCTACTGTCCCTGGAAGCGCAGATTTTGCGGCACTGACTGGAAGCCGCTGCTGCTTTCCTGCCCGGTCATTCCCCAGGTGGAGAACCGGCCGCGCCATACCACTTCACCCTCTTCGTTGGTCATCCGCTCTGGCAGACCATTCAGTTCGGTGTGGTACCAGAAAATATCCGCCTGTTCGCCAATGCTGTCGACCCGTGCCAGCGGCTCCCAGCTTCCTTCGCTGTAGAGATACTGTGTGTTGCGATCCGGCGTTAAGCTGCTGCTCTCGCCCACCATCCGCAGGCCGCTCCACAGGAAGGAAATCGTCTCCTCCGGCTTATGGTGGCGATGCAGGATTTTATGCGTGCGGCGGCCCAGCGCGTCGTAGCGGTATTCCGCGCGGCTGAACTCTTTATGCCCGCTAAAGCGGACTTCCGCTATCCGCTGCTCATCGTCATAGCGGTAATGCTGCTCTACGGCTTCTGGCCCGGTTTTAGGTCATCTGCCCAAAACCATCGTATGCCCAGCGTGCGCCTTTCAGCCCCTGCAACAGATTGTGCCAGACTATCTGACGCGGTTTATCCGTCCTGGAGACGTGGCTGAGGCGGGTTTTGCGGCGCTAACCGACGTCAGCCTCGCGGTGATGGACGACTGTCTGCTGCTGATACCCGACAGCCGTGAGGAGAGGCGGCTGCGGGCAATGGAAAAGCAGCTGGAGGCGCAGCAGCAAGAGCTGGAACAGACTAAGCAACGGATGATCGAGATGCTGGCGTAATCAGTGGCTCAGGGTAAAAAGCCGGAAGGATTTTGGGGATCGCTTCCGGCTATAATTTAGATATAGGACATTAATCTTTTATAAACATATTCAATGAAGTCATTTGCATACTTTTCTTCTTTATTTCCAAAGAAAACATACACAGATGCAATATCGCTAGTTTTAAAATAAAACTCCTCACCAAAATCAGTATTAGATAAGACTATTTTACCAAGAGCCAAGTTTTTATTTGCAATAGTGTTTTGATAGACTATATCCCCGCCTACCGCTTCATCAAATGGCATGCAGTAAATACTATATATTTCTTCCCCGCATATTTCACCCCCCCCGAATTCACCTAAAAACCATTTATAATCTTCTGGCAAGGTAACACCCAGTGCTTGCTCACACTTATCGATCCACTGAGATTCCGGCGCATCTTCTGAACTTCCCAAGTTAACAATATCTTCATGTTTCTTAAGAACATCCAGTAAGTCGTTTCTGTTCATAGATATCCACCCGCTCTATGCATCCAATATTGTGTTCGCCAAGTATTAAACTCGGCCCTGTTAATACCTGATGGTATTGTATTAGGATTTATATGAATCACACCATGATTAACTTTATGGAAGGTTTGACTCATCTCGGCAATAGGGCCTTTTTGAGATTGCAACATATGATGTAAGTTCACGGCATTCCCATCATATCCAACCGGTGCCCGCCCTGTAGCCATTCTGTCAATATTTGTACCTTTGAATACTTTACCTTTATCACGCCAGGTAGTCATTTTATAAGGATCAAACAAATCATCACGCTGATAAACTTTATTACCTTTAAATTGAACCGGTTCATTCGGCCAATGTTCTTTACCCGTTGAGCACTTCGTCAGCCCCAGCGGATCAACCCAGTTCAGCGGGTTCGGCGCATACGCATACTCATTCAACCCACCCATCAACCCTATCGGGTCAGGCTGGGTAAACCTACCGCCCACTGGGTCATAATAGCGGAATAAATTGTAATGCAGCCCGGTTGATTCGGCACCTGCGGTGCCTCACCCCTTTGGGGCCATCGCTGAAGCGATGTTCAAATTTGCTGTCGCAAATTAGTCCCTGTCCAGGTACTGCCCCTGGAAGCGCAGATTTTGCGGCACTGACTGGAAACCGCTGCTGCTTTCCTGCCCGGTCATTCCCCAGGTGGAGAACCGGCCGCGCCATACCACTTCACCCTCTTCATTGGTCATCCGCTCGGGCAGACCATTCAGTTCGGTGTGGTACCAGAAAATATCCGCCTGTTCGCCAATGCTGTCGACCCGTGCCAGCGGCTCCCAGCTTCCTTCGCTGTAGAGATACTGTGTGTTGCGATCCGGCGTTAAGCTGCTGCTCTCGCCCACCATCCGCAGGCCGCTCCACAGGAAGGAAATCGTCTCCTCCGGCTTATGGTGGCGATGCAGGATTTTATGCGTGCGGCGACCTAAAGCATCGTAGCGATATTCCGCGCGGCTGAACTCTTTATGCCCGCTAAAGCGGACTTCCGCTATACGCTGCTCATCGTCATAACGGTAATGCTGCTCTACGGCATCTGGCCCGGTTTTTCGCCAGGTCATCCGCCCAAAACCATCGTATTCCCAGCGCGCGCCTTTCAGCCTCTGCAACAGATTGTGCCAGACCACCTGACCCGGTTTATCCGTCTGGGAGACGCGGCTGCGGCTGGAGCAGGCACGGCTTGAACAACAGAAGCATGAGATTGAGCAAAGACTGCGTTAGGCGCTGGCATTGATGGCTCACCTTGAAAGGGTAGAACTAAAATGTTTTTCAAATGTAAAATGGTCATAGACTAAATTTATGAGGACATATAATAATTTATCAATAAGTTAAATCCTCAACTATCTCCGCCCCTTTAAACAAGAAAATCTAACTCTTTGTAAAAACTTTAACCCAAGATATTTTTTTCGAACCTCATTTACAATTTTAATGACTCTGGATTAAAAGCTACAATTTCACCATCTTTTTTCAATCCACAAGGATACAGACCACTTGTATAAATGATATACATTTTCTCTAGCAAATCGCTTTCATCATAACCTATTATAAATCTTCGTATTGAAAGCATTTTCATATGGTAATAAGACTCACCAATTACTGACATGAAAAAATCATCATACTTGTTATTATTATTTTTAATTTTAGATTTTCTATATTCTAAAGATTTTTTCTTTTGATAAACTGAGAAAATCCCTTCACTTTCAGCGATGAAATTTTCTGCTTCAGAATATTTATCACTCAATCTAAATTTCGAAACTGAATTATCAATAGCATCTTGCCAAACAAGATATCCCTTAGGTAGTTTTTGATCTAATGACAACTCTTTTTCTAACTCGATATCAGTAATCAATTCAAACGGAAAGTTTATTTCAAAACTACCGCGAACTAAAAAAATACGCCCTGATTGCAGAAATAATATTGGTTCGAAAATGAAATCCTTCTCCTTGGTAACCATAAAGCCCTCATGTACAGTAATAAAACTTGAAAATGCACACATAATTTGTGTCTAACTCGTCCCAACCTAAATGCTCCATGTTATTTGGTTGAAAACCATCAGTAATCTTCCCCGCCGCAAAGCAGCCTGAACGTTGCTGATACTGTGCCCACTCGTTCTGACCCGTGGCGCTTTAAAGTGGTTGTGCATAACGAGGGATGGTTGCTACAGGTTGAAAAAACTTAAAAAAGCCGAAAGAATTAGAAAACACTCCCGGCGATTCCCTTAAATAGTCATAAATGCATCATTATCCAGATAGTAATTCAATCCAGATATAAAATCACCTACAGTTGCATTTTTCTTTTGATGCAAAATATTCGTTAATACGTCTTCGAACTGTTCCCCATAATAAAATAACTCCAATCCGTTGTTAGTTACATAATTGGGATATTGCTCTTCGTCGTCATCAATTGTTGGATAACGCTCCAAGTACACAATAAGATTCTCATCCGCGATTGAAGTGTATTCTTTGGTATACAAGCAGAAATTATCACTTTTACAACCATTTTTAGTTATGTCATCAATAAGCTGACCTAACGTAATCTCTTTTTGAAATTCCAATTCTTTCATCGACATTTTACTCCTTTGAATTTACCAGTTTCACCATCTAACTTACCTCGCCTTCCCGGTTCGCCACCTCCCCACATATCACGCCCTCCTTTACCTGTGGGGTGATACAATGCGTGGTTATTTGCATGATCGAGTCGGTCTACAAGATTCAGTCGGCCTATTACCTCATGATGATGCCAAGTCAAATCTGCTGGACTAGCTCCCATATTAGGATTTTGAAGCCAATTGGACAGTTTGGGATATCGACTTAACATGTCCTCTCTAAAGGTCATATTGGTATTCATTTCATTAATAAAGGCCTTATTGGCTCTATTATATTGGACCGCATCGCTTGAAAAATAGTTCTTTGGAGCGACGGTATGATCAAAGAATGAATGATATTCACCATTATTAGGACGTGTCGCTAATCCTGACGGATCTATCCAATTTAGCGGTTCATGCGCATAACTATAAGTATTCACCCCACCCGCCAACCCTATCGGGTCAGGCTGGGTAAACCTACCGCCCACTGGGTCATAATAGCGGAATAAATTGTAATGCAGCCCGGTTGATTCGGCACCTGCGGGGCCTCACCCCTTTGGGGCCATCGCTGAAGCGATGTTCAAATTTGCTGTCGCAAATTAGTCCCTGTCCAGGTACTGCCCCTGGAAGCGCAGATTTTGCGGCACTGACTGGAAGCCGCTGCTGCTTTCCTGCCCGGTCATTCCCCAGGTGGAGAACCGGCCCCGCCATACCACGTCACCCTCTTCGTTGGTCATCCGCTCGGGCAGACCATTCAGTTCGGTGTGGTACCAGAAAATATCCGCCTGTTCGCCAATGCTGTCTACCCGTGCCAGCGGCTCCCAGCTTCCTTCGCTGTACAGATACTGCGTGTTGCGATCCGGCGTTAAGCTGCTGCTCTCGCCCACCATCCGCATGCCGCTCCACAGGAAGGAAATCGTCTCCTCCGGCTTGTGGTGGCGATGCAAGATTTTATGCGTGCGGCGACCTAAGGCATCGTAGCGGTATTCTTCGCGGCTGAATTCCTTATGCCCGCTAAAGCTGACTTCCGCTATCCGCTGCTCATCGTCATAGCGGTAATGCTGCTCTACGGCATCTGGCCCAGTTTTTCGCCAGGTCATCCGCCCAAAACCATCGTATGCCCAGCGTGCGCCTTTCAGCCTCTGCAACAGATTGTGCCCGACTATCTGACCCGGTTTATCCGTCTGGGAGACGTGGCTGAGGCGGGTTTTGCGGTGGGAACAGGCATCAGTCTGACTGTGCTGACGGCTGTCTGCTGCTGACGCCCGAAGGTGAGGAAGTGAAGCAGCGATGAGCGCAGGGGCTGGAGCTGAGACGGCTGAGTCGCCCGCAGGCTAAACTGCAGCGGGCTAAGAAGCGGGTAGGTAAGCCGCTGGTTTAGCGGGCAGTTAATAAAAAGCCGGAAGGATCGGGGTGATCTTTCCAGCTTATAATATCTAGTCTAAAAAATCATCTTCTTCGAGATAATAAATAACCGCTTCTAATAATTCCTCTTTAGAGGCATTAGGATGATGCTCTAACTTATTTTCAATAATAGCTTGAAATATCTGATACTCCAACCACGGAGTATATTTATCAGATGTATCATCCATGTCATCAAACTCATCCTCCGTTTCGGCAAGATAATAATCGGCTTGCCTAATATTGCTTTCTTCATTAACAAAACCAATGTCAACAAAAAAACACCACGGCTCATCCAATTCCTTGTAAATATCAAAAATGTTGAAAATGCTATTTATTTTCTTCATAAAAAAACCTCTTATCTACAACCATTCCCACCACCCCATTTTTTACGGCCACCAGAGCCATCAGGATGATATATTTTATGATATGTTTTGTGATCGTTGTAATCGACTAAACTTAAAATGCCATGTTTATTTTCATGGTGCCATGTCATTCCTTTAGGTGCTGTTGGTTTAAAGTTACCTCTTGAATTCGGTTGTACATGCTCAACCACACGCGGATATTTAGTCTGCATTTCTCTCTTAAAGGCTGGATCATGCTGCATCCGCTCATAAACAGACTGGTTTCCGCGTCTAAAATGCTCAGCATCTGACAACCCGTATTCAGAAGTATTTAAAGTATGCTCATGGAATACATGATATTTCCCTAACCCCCTATCTCCTTCGCCTGCATATAACCCCAGCGGATCAATCCACGTCAGCGGATTCGGCGCATAAGCATAGGTGTTTAATCCCCCCGCCAACCCTATCGGGTCAGGCTGGGTAAACCTACCGCCCACTGGGTCATAATAGCGGAATAAATTGTAATGCAGCCCGGTTTCCCTGTCCAGGTACTGCCCCTGGAAGCGCAGATTTTGCGGCACTGACTGGAAGCCGCTGCTGCTTTCCTGCCCGGTCATTCCCCAGGTGGAGAACCGGCCGCGCCATACCACGTCACCCTCTTCGTTGGTCATCCGCTCGGGCAGACCATTCAGTTCGGTGTGGTACCAGAAAATATCCGCCTGCCCGCCAATGCTGTCGACCCGTGCCAGCGGCTCCCAGCTTCCTTCGCTGTAGAGATACTGTGTGTTGCGATCCGGCGTTAAGCTGCTGCTTTCGCCCACCATCCGCATGCCGCTCCACAGGAAGGAAATCGTCTCTTCCGGCTTGTGGTGGCGATGCAGGATTTTATGCGTGCGGCGGCCCAGCGCGTCGTAGCGGTATTCCGCGCGGCTGAACTCTTTATGCCCGCTAAAGCGGACTTCCGCTATCCGCTGCTCATCGTCATAGCGGTAATGCTGCTCTACGGCATCTGGCCCGGTTTTTCGCCAGGTCATCCGCCCAAAACCATCGTATGCCCAGCGCGCGCCTTTCAGCCTCTGCAACAGATTGTGCCAGACCACCTGACCCGGCTTATCCGTCTGGTTGCCAGCCGCGTCCCAACTGAAGTGTTCCGTGTTATGGGGCTGGACGGCGCCGGTAATCTGCCCCGTCGCATCGTAGCCAAAACGTTGCTGATACTGTGCCCACTCGTTCTGACCCGTGGCGCTGTCCAGAACCCGTTGCTGCAAGACCTGATCCAGACGATCCCAGTTATAACGACGCTCAAAAACAGCGCCCGAACGATCTTCAAAGCCACTGCGCCGCATCACAATACGGCCCACCGGATCGTAACGGGTTTGCTGATTCAGTGGCCCCTGAGTCCGTCCCACTTCCCGATGCAACTTATCACGCTGATAGCCGGCAATCTCAACCTGTTTACCGCCCAGCTTCAGGTTCATCTGCAGCAGATGCCCGGTCCCGTAGCGCAAGCAGTTTAGTTCGCGGCCGTCCGGCAGCGTGCTGCCGATAAGATTACCCAGCACATCGTACTGATGGGCGATCGCCCCAGCGCTGCTTTCCTCGCGGGTGAGGTTGCCGACCGCATCGCTGGTCAGCGTAATCACCTCAGCGTCAGTGACCTCAAAGCCGCCTGTCCGGGCGCGCTGCCAGCTTTCGAGGGACATCTTTTTGATATCCACCCGATCGGGGCCGTAGTGATATTCGGTACGGTTCTGCCGGGTGAGCTTGGCCGTCAGACGGTTCACCACATCGTATTCAAACCAGGTCGAGTGCGGTGAAAGCTGTTCATCTGCCGCATTCAGCGGTGACTGGGTGACCTCGGTAACCTGACCCAGATCGTCATAGCGATAGCTTTTACGTCTGCCTGCATAGTCGATCTGCGCAAGCAGACGTTGGCCGTTATCATATTCAAACTGCCAGCGATCGTTGTTGGGGTTGATCAGCGCGGTCAGGTGGCCAAAACGATTGTACTGATAGCGGGTCTGGTGCCCGGCCTGATTGATTTCCGTGACGATCTGCCCACGAACATTGCGCTTAACGCGACGTTCGGAAAAGCCGTCAATATTTTCACCGGTGAGCATCCCGGCGGCATCATATTCATACTCGGTATCGCGACCATCTGGACGGGTCAGACATTGCAGTCGCCCGGCGTCGCTCCACTGATAGCGGGTGGTATTTCCTTCGGCATCGCAACTGGCGATCAGCCTGCCCGCCCCATCATACTGGTTATGGCTTTGATGGCCGGAACAGTCCTCATCACGTTGGATCTGACCGCGATCGTTCCACCAGAAGCGATGCGTGTTCTCCAGCGCATCGGTGCGGGTGACCAGGTCACCCTGCGCATTCCACGTGAAGCGGGTTATCCCGCCCAGCGGATCGATCACCGCCACCACATCGCCGGCAACGTTGTACTGGTATTCCCAGACCGCACCGTCAGGCAGGACCTCTTTCAGTGGGAAAGCGTAAGAAGGATGCCAGGTGGTGATGGTGGTTCGATCCGCCGGATCGCGCACCATCGTCAGGTTGGCACGCTCGTCATAGCCGTATTCCCATACCCTTCCACCCGGCGCCTCGGTTGCCATCAGCAATTCGCCTGCCCAGCGCCAGCGCCAGTGCGCCCCGTAGCTGTCGGTGTATTCCGTAATACGGCAAAGTTCATCCCAGCGATGCAGGGTGGTTCCGCCGGAAAAACAGGTCACTGACGCGCTGCGATCCTGTTCATCCGCATCGATCACCCAGTGTTCGAGTGTGGCCCTGTTTTCATCCAGCACCTGATACTCATAAACCCGCCAGTAACGCGGATCGATCGACGGCTTCCACTGATATGCCACCGTCAGTCCGGTGGCATAACTGTGCGATGCCATCAGATCGCTGGCACGATCCCAGCTGAAGCGTCGGGTAACCACGCCATCAGCATCCTGCACCGTCGTCAGCTGTCCTTCAGGATTGTAGCTGTAGCGCACCAGCGGCCGATG
This sequence comes from Erwinia sp. QL-Z3, assembly GCF_004551645.1. NCBI lineage: Bacteria > Pseudomonadati > Pseudomonadota > Gammaproteobacteria > Enterobacterales > Erwiniaceae > Erwinia > Erwinia sp. QL-Z3. The sequence continues at coordinate 2,117,652 of NZ_CP037950.1, read as the reverse complement.
TTCTTCCCCCACCACCTGATGCAGCGCAATCAACCGCCCCTGCACCGGCTCATAACTCAGCCGGACATCAAGGGCCTGATTATCTCCGGCAATGGCCACCAGCTGCCCGGCGTCATTCCACTGGAAGTGCTGACAGTTTTCATGACGATCGTAAATGCGCCCAATGCGCCATTCACCTTCGCGGGTGGGATCGGGCTCATAGAGGTGAAACTCTCCCTGTGCGGTTTGCATAATGATCACCCCCTGAAGGGTGCAATAGAGCGTGAAGCCCTCTTCATCAAAATGAATCACATCGCCAGGGCTGATTTCGCCTAATCCCAGCTCCTGTCCGGAGATATCCCGCCACATAAACGGGTACGAACCATCCTCATGACGGAAACGAATCAGACGGGTTTCGAACGGCAGCATCCAGCCGGTCCCCAGCATTCCACGGCTGAGATTTCGGCTGTTATAGATACGTTGCCAGTAAAGCGGAAGGCGATCTTCAAGCACAAAATCCAGGTCTTCTTCGCCAGCAAGGATCTTCGCACCCGTGGCGTAATTCACCGGATGCGAACCCTGTACTGCGGCGATGGCAACCGCGCCCGCCACCTGTCCACCGGCCTGAGAGGCGATAATGCAGGTGATCTGGCGCAATGCACGTCGGGCGGCAATGCGGGTAAAGAGTTGCTTCAGCAACTGGGCCCCTTCTTTACCGATGCCGCCGCCCACAATTCCGCCAAGGAAATACGCGAGGAAGTTTTTCCCACTGCGAATATCGCGGACCACAACACTGTCGCCACCAATACGCACCCGGGGGTTTTCACTGACCTGAATTTTGGCTTCACAGGTACTGCGGTCGCCATTACGTGCAGCCGGGTGCCCATTAATCAGCACTTTTTTCGACCCTTCAGCGATAAAATTCACGCTTTCGGCGAGATGTCCTTTGGTGCAGGCCACCGTATCTTTGCTGGCTGGCGTGGCATACGGGCTGGCACTGGCGACCGTCGGTTGCACCAGGTCATCCCACAGGCTGCCAAACCAGTGCTTTACCGAATCCCCGCTGGTGCTGCTGACTTTATCCCACAAGGCACTGGCGGTTGCGCCAGGATGGCTGACCGCAGAGGCGATACCGGCCGCCACGGCCATAGCGATATCCAGTGCGCCGGGCTGTTCTTCACTTCCCGCCTGGGGCGAATTAAGCCATTCATGATTAACCGTGCCGGCGGCGCGCGCGGCGGGTTTACCCATTATTCTGACATTGTCTGAACCACTGGTGATGAACGCATCCGGTGGGCCGCGCATGCCCAGCATCTCCAACAGGCCATCAACCGCCTCTCCGGCCTTATTCCCCAGCTTTTCCGGATAACCGGACGCCATGGCGGCCACGGTTAAGCCCACCCCGACGGCGAGCCCCACGCCGGTGCTGGAGATCAGCGCGGCACCAAACAGAATTCCGCCGTAAATCGCCCCTTCAACCACGCCACTGACAAAATCGGCAATGACAGAGCTGTGAACCAGCGGATCGCCCAGCCGGGCAGCAATCAGTTCGTCAGACATCGATCAGGCCTCCTTGCCCGTGGCAGGCACAAAGCCCAGCTTGATGTTTTGCCAGACCGCCAGAGAGGCCTCATCGAAACTGGCTGCACGGCTGAAGGTGACCGCCATCAGGTGGGTTTCCAACATCACCACCAGCAGCTTTTGCATCACCACCACGCCATGATTTTCAAAATGCATACTCACTTCACGTGCAGGGATGCCGCCAAACGTCGTGTCTTCTACGGCGTCTGCAGCAAACTTTTTCATGTCGCGTTTAACTTTCGCTAACTGCTGCTGCAGATAGGCTTCTTCCTCACCCGCCTTCACTTCCCAGGCCCGGGTGACCACCAGCGAAGCCCCGATCTTTGGCAGTTTTAGCAAGGTGATGCTTTGTTCCTGCACGGCTTCCGGAAGCGGAAGCGTTCCTTCGGTGAGGTGATAACTGACTGGCTGACTCATTTGCTGCTCCCTTTATTCTGAAATGCTTCCATAACGTCATTTTTGATTTCATCCGGGGTTGGCGAGGGCTGAGCCGCCGTACCAGGCACATTAATATTGAGGTCGAGCGTCCCGCCGGTATTGATTTCAGCCTGCCCGCTGGCATTGATTTGGAACTGTTTGCACTGCAAGGATATGGTGCCGTTCGGCATAAGCGTCAGCATACTGTCCCCCGATACCAGGCTGATACCTTCCCCGGAGGCCAGCACCATTCCTCCCTGCACCTTCAGCACGTAATCACTGCCGACCAGCTCACTGCGAGTCCACTGTGTTTTCTGATCGTAAGTCCCGGACACGGTGCTGCTGAGGGCTTTTTCCACGCTGATGGTCTGATTGCCACCGACGGTTTGCGTTTCATCCGCCTTCACATGGGTATCCATGTTCTTCTGTGCCTGGATCCACACCTGCTCTTCCCCGGCCTTATCTTCAAAGCGCAGGGCGTTGGCGTTGTCCGGCGAACCGTCCTTCGAGCGGCTGAGGAAGCCCATCTGGGTGGCCGCTGCCGGCAGTGCCCACGGCGGCATGCTCGCTTCGTTGTAAACCCGGCCGGTGACGATCGGCCGGTCCGGATCGCCGTTGATAAAGTCGATCACCACCTCGTCGTTGACGCGCGGGATCTGCACGCCACCGAAGCCCTGACCCGCCCAGGCGCTGGAGACGCGCACCCAGCAGGAGCTGGTGTCGTCGCCTTTTGCCAGCCGGTCCCAGTGAAACTTCACCTTGATGCGGCCGTATTTGTCGGTCCAGATCGATTCGCCTTTCGGCCCCACCACCTTCGCCGTCTGCGGGCCGTGGGTGCGCGGCCATTCTGCCGTCGGCTGCGGCCGGAAGGTGACGTCGGACGGGATCACCACGATATCCACCTTGTGGATGGTGCTGCCGCTGTTGCTGCTGGCGTAGCTGTTCTCTTCGAAATCGTAAACGGCCTTAATCGTCAGGTATTCGCCGTTATCGCTGAAGAACGGCGCGTTCAGCAGGGTGAAGGTGTTGCCCGGCGCCAGCCCCAGCGCGGTGCCGGAGGCGGTGACCTGCTGATGCTGGGCCTGCCACACTTCCTGGCGGATTCTGGCGTAAAACTCGCCGTGGTCGTGGTCGATAAAATGCCCCGGCCAGTCGTAGACGTCGATTTGACCCGGCGACGGTGAGGCCGGATTCTGCCGCGCCTGGAACATCCACGCGTTGGGCTTGCGGAAGTCGTAGTCATCGATGCTGTACAGCCCCGGCGTCACCTGGTCTTCCAGGCTCCACAGGCTGATGCCCTCTTCGCTGGTCGAGCCGCCGGACGGGGTGACGTGGTACGGAATGGTTTCGTAGCCGCTGAACGGCTGATGCTGCTGCGCGCTGTCCATCAGCACCATGGTGTGTTTATCCGCCTCATGGCGGAAGTAGTAGTAAATCCCCTCCAGCTCCATCAGGCGGCTGATGAAGTTAAAGCTGCTTTCCTGATACTGCACGCAGTATTCCCACACGCGGTAATTGCCGGTGAGCTTGTCTTCTACCGTCACGTTGTATTCGGAAAGCAGCGTTTTGATGATTTGCGTTACCGTCTGGCTCTGGAAGATGCGCAGGTTTCTGTCGCGCTTCAGGGGCCACAGGTCCGGCTCCATCACCAGGCTGTAAACCGCATAGCGCGTGCCGCTCAGCTCGGTGCTGCTGACCGACACTTTGGTGATTTTCCCGTTCAGGTAACGGGTTGCCATCAGGTTCTGGGTGGGGATGGACACAGTGATGGGCTGCCCCAGCAGGGCCTTACGCTCAATGCGGGCGTCGGTGCTCAGGAGCTGGACGGTGATTTCAAACGCGCTGGAAAGCGCCTCCGTGCCGTTCAGTTTCCAGAACAGCAGGCCGTCCATCGGCAGTTGAACTGTAATGCGATCAAGCATGATGATTTCCCTGAAAGACTGCGCCCGGCCGGCAGTTGCGCCGGGCTGAAGAGAGGTGATTAACTTTGCGGATTCAGCAGCCACACGCCTTCACGATCGACGGTGATGCTCTGGTCGCGGGTCTGGCCGTTATTGCTGATGCTGAAGCGGTAGTCGCCCGGCGGCAGTTGCAGCATGGCAAAGCCGTTTGGCGATGGCACTAACGCCTGCGGATTGCCGTTCATGGCGACCTGGTCACCCGGCAGCAGCTTGATGTAGACCTGCGCAACCGGGGCTGGCGGTGGCGGCGCAACGGCTGGGGTCGCCTGTTCGGCACCGGTCTGGGTTTCCGAAGCGGCCGGAGTCGCCGACGGATTTGCGCGGGCGGTTTCCGTTGGCTGCGATGCCGATGCTGGTGCGGTTGTCGATGCTGGCGCAGTTGCCGCGCTTTCTGGCTGGCTGTTGCTGCCGCCTCCGGCAATCAATGCCCCCACGCCGATGCCCACCAGCACGCCCGCGGCAATCAATCCCGGAACCATAAAGCGTTTCAGTTGAGAAACGGGCGTCGCCGCCACCTCTTCTTCTGGCTCCACCGCCACCAGCATGGTGCCCGGCCCGCTGACTTTCACTTCGTGGATCTCGTTGATGTCGGTCGGGGTGAACTCCATCAGCGCGGCAAACTCATCGACGGTTTGTGGGCGATCTTCTGGCTGCAAGGCCAGCGCCCGATCGATGGCATTCAGCAGCGCCAGCGAGTAGCCAAACGGCTGACGCTGCATCAGCGGCTGGTAGTTATCTTCAATGCTGCGCACCACGCTGACCGGCGGCGGCGATCCCACAATCAGCGTGTGCAGCACCGCGCCCAACGCATAGATATCGGTCCAGGTGCCCTGCTCGCTCTCGTTATCGTCGCTGTATTGCTCGATAGGGGCGAAGCCCGGCTTGAGCATGGTTTCGGTCTCATCGGACAGGTTGCCGATGGCCTTACGCGCCGAGCCAAAGTCCAGCAGCACCGGCACGCCGTTCTCCTGGATCTGGATATTATCCAGCGAGATATCGCGGTGCAGATACCCTTCGTGATGGATGGTGTTGATCGCGCCAAACAGAGGCGGCAGCGCGGTGCGGATCCAGGCTTCGCTAATCATCTCCGGACGTTGCTGATGCAGCTGAGAAAGCGTGGTGCCGGTATAGAACGCGGTGCCCATATAGGCGGTATCGTTCTGTACCCAGAAACGCAGCACGTGCAGCAGGTTCGGGTGATTGAAGCGGGCCAGCAGGCGCGCCTCCTGAATAAAGCTGTTCAGCCCGGCGTGGAAGGTTTTGCTGAAGCGTTCGCTACGCAGCACCAGCGTCAGGTCATCATTACGCACGGCCAGCGAGGCCGGCATAAACTCCTTGATGGCAATCGTCCGCTCCAGCTGATGGTCCCAGGCGCGGTAGACAATGCCAAAGCCGCCACCGCCAATCACTTCCTTGATTTCAAACTCGTTAAAGCGGTAGCCCACCGGTAAGGCATTCGGGACTGCGCGCGGATTATCGTGTTCTGACATATTGGACAACTCTCTGATAGTGACAGGCCTTAAGCCTCAAACTGACACTGGAATTCGCCCTGCTGTAAGGTCACACGCAGGCGGCGATACTGTTCATCCCGTGCGCTGGCGGTGAGCAACATCTGGCTCATCTGCGGCAACAGGGTATTGGTTAGGATGGCGTCAACCATGCGACCACCGGATTCCACCTCGGTGCAGCGCTGCACAATCTGGGCAATCACGCTGTCGTCCACCTCGGAAACAATGCCGTGGTTCTGCTCCAGGCGACGCTGGATGCGCTTCAGCTGCAGGCGAACAATGCTGGCCAGCATTTCGTCGCTGAGCGGGTAATACGGCACCACCAGCAGACGGCCCAACAGCGCGGGCGGGAAGACCTCCAGCAGCGGAGGACGTAGCGCAGCGGCCAGTGCATCGGGATCCGGCATCAGTTCAGGATCGGCGCACATCGCGCTAATCAGCTGGGTGCCGACGTTGGAGGTCAAAATGATAATGGTGTTGCGGAAATCGATATGACGTCCTTCACCGTCTTCCATCCAGCCTTTGTCGAACACCTGGAAGAAGATTTCATGCACGTCCGGGTGCGCTTTTTCGATCTCGTCGAGCAGCACCACGCTGTAAGGCCGACGGCGGACGGCTTCGGTTAACACGCCGCCTTCGCCATAGCCGACATAGCCCGGCGGTGCCCCTTTCAGGGTCGAGACGGTATGCGCTTCCTGGAATTCACTCATATTGATGGTGATGATGTTCTGCTCGCCGCCGTACAGCGTCTCGGCCAGGGCCAGTGCGGTTTCGGTTTTACCGACGCCCGACGGGCCGCAGAGCATAAACACCCCGACCGGCTTGTTGGGATCGTCGAGTCTGGCGCGCGATGTCCGCACCCGCTTAGCAATCAGATCCAGGCCGTGACGCTGACCAATCACCCGCTCGTTCAGCGTGTCTGCCAGCTTCAGCACCGCATCAATCTCGTTTTTTACCATGCGGCCCAGCGGGATACCGGTCCAGTCGGAGACCACCGCCGCAACCACGTTGGCATCCACGGCGGCAAACAGCAGCGGCGAGTCGCCCTGCAGATCCTTTAACTGCTGCTGACTTTCTTTCAGCGTGGCATGCAGTTCAGCCACATCTTCCGCACTGTCCTGATGCAGTTGGGCACGCAGGGCGATGATGCCATCGACCAGTTCGCGCTCGGCCTGCCAGCGGGCGGTTAACGCTTCAGCCTGCGCGGCGAGTTCGGCCAGCTGTTCGCTTAGCGCATCAACGCGCGCGCTGTCGCCAATGCCGACTTTCAGCTCGCGTCCGGCAATCTCTTTTTCGATTTCCAGCGCGTGGCTGCGGTGCAGGCAGTCTTCCAGCTGCGGCGGCTGAGCGCTCTGGCTGACGGCGACGCGGGCGCAGGCGGTATCCAGCAGCGCCACGGCTTTATCCGGCAACTGACGCGCAGGAATATAGCGGTGCGACAGTTTCACCGCCGCGGCCACCGCTTCGTCCAGCAGCAGGACGCGGTGATGCTTTTCCAGCGGGCTGACGGTGCTGCGCAACATCAGCAGCGCCTTCTCTTCATCCGGCTCCTGCACCTGCACGGTCTGGAAACGGCGGGTCAGCGCCGGATCTTTCTCGATGTATTTTTTGTATTCGGCCCAGGTGGTGGCGCCAATGGTGCGAAGCTGACCGCGCGCCAGCGCCGGTTTCAGCAGGTTAGCCGCATCACCGGTTCCCTGCTGACCGCCCGCGCCAACCAGCGTGTGGATCTCGTCGATAAACAGCACGATCGGCGTTGGACTCGACTGCACCTCGTTGATCAAGGCCTGCAGACGCGCTTCAAACTCGCCCTTCATGCCGGCACCGGCTTGCAACATGCCGATATCCAGCAGCCACAGCTGCACGTCCTGCAACGGTTGCGGTACGTCGCCTGCGGCAATGCGCAGCGCCAGTCCTTCCACCACGGCGGTTTTACCGACCCCGGCTTCCCCGGTCAGTAGCGGGTTGTTCTGGCGACGACGCATCAGGATGTCGACCATCTGGCGGATCTCTTCATCACGCCCGGCCACCGGGTCAATCTTGCCTTCGCGCGCCCGTGCGGTCAGGTCCTGGGCATATTGCGCCAGCGTGCCCTGCTGCTGAGGAACCGCACCGGCATCAACCGGCGCGACGCTCACCTGCTGTTCCTCTTTGCTGTTGGCAAAAACGGTGTCGAACTGTTCCAGCAGCGCGTCCACGCTGATGCGACCAAACTGCGGCGAGATGCCCTTCAGCAAATTGGCAAGGTTGAAGGTTTTCAGCATGCCGATCAGCAGATGGCCGCCACGAATTTTCTGCACGCCGAATTTCAGGGAACCGTAAACCCAGGCGCGCTCGACGGCGCTGTCGATATGTTCCGACAGATCGGCGACGGCGCTGGCCCCGCGCGGCAGGCGATCCAACGCCGCCACGATATCCCGCGTCAGCGCCTCTTCATCCAGCGAGAAATGGCGGATCGCCTGTTGCAGATCGCCCTCCTGATGCTGCATCAGCTGATGAAGCCAGTGCACCAGTTCAACATAGGGATTGCCGCGCAGTTTGCAGAACGCGGTCGCACTTTCCAGAGAGGTGAATAACAGCTTGTCCAGTTTGCCGAACAGTACGGCGCGGCTGATTTCTGACATAGTTTTTCTCAGTAGTTGAAGGCGGTGATAAGCGGGATGACGACAGAATGACGTCCTTAAATCCCAGGGGTTTCAGTCGGTTCAGGGCTGAAGGTCAGATCGTTACGCGGCTGCGGATTTTCAGGGCAACCCAGCCAGCCGTTGTAGCCCAGCTGAGCCGGGCCACCGAGGCTGACGCCCTGCACGTCTTCCGCCGCCAGGATCAGCCGCAGGTCCCAGACGTATTCGATGCCCAGATACTGCCGAACCCAGTCGCGCAGCTGCTGTGCCCAGGGTGTGCCGGGCAAAAACCGGTTGTAATTTGCCAGGCTCAGCGGCCCCAGTTCGATGCGAAATTTATGCTGCACATCGCGCACTGCGACGCCGAGAAAGGCGGACTGCCCCAGTGTCGGCATCCGCCGTCCGGCACCCAGCTGCGCGCGCTCGCGGCGATCGATCGGCTGCCAGTGCGGCACGTTTTCCACCAGCGTGACCGGCACCTTGAAATAGTGGCTGAGGATTTTTTGCAATCCTTCGGCATCGCGCCCGTTGCGGGTTAAGTGCCCGGCCACCGTATAGCGCGCGTGTTCGCTGAGGCTGCCTTTTTCCAGCTGGCCGGGCTGGCCCATGCCAATCAGGCTGGCCAGATAGCGTTCAAAGTGATGGGCGTCCTCGCGGTCCAGCGACACCGTCGGCTGCGCATCGGCCCAGGCACGATAAAACAGCAGCGTCAGGCGATGATGGAACAGATCCGCAAAGGCGCTCAGGCTGTGATCCTGGTGATGATAAATGCGCTCGCGCGCATATTCGGTCAGGTGAACCGGCAGCGGGCCGTTGGGGCCGAACAGGCCGAAGCTGAGGATCGAGACATCGTGCAGCGGGCTGTTCTCACGCGCGCTGGCGCTGGCGAGCGTCGAGGGTGCGAAGGCCAGCGAAGGCGTCTGACCAATACGCAGCGGCTCGTGGCGCGGCAGCGGCGCCCGTCCCAGCGGATAGCGTTCTCCGCCCTGCGCATCCAGCCGCCGCAGCAGCTGGAACAGATCGTAGCGCCAGGGTGCCAGCGTCACGCCTTGCCAGAAATGTTCCGGCAGCCGCTGGATTTTGCGGAATCGTAACGTCGATGGTGCCGTCGCATCACTCATATCAGCGCCCTTTTGCCCATCCTCGGCGACCAGTAACCCACTTCACCGCGCTGCTGACTGATCAGCGTCACTTCGGTAAAGCTGTTCATCGCCACCAGCCGCGAAAAGACCCGCTCCAGCACGCTGCCCAGTAACCACGGGCTTGAACCGGAGAACGCCTGTTCATCCCCGCTCAGTTCGATGCCCACGCCCCGCGCGAAGACGATCGGACCGGGTTCCGGCACCCGGCGATACACCGGCTTTAACTGACAGTGGCGGATGCCTTCGATCTGCCTCGCCACCGGCGCTTCCGCCAGATTGGCATACAGCCCCAGCAGCTGACGCAGCGCGGCAGCGCCCTGTCCTTCATCACTGTCCATCAGGCTGAGGTAGTTCATTTGCAGATGGCTGATCAAGCGCCAGGTCGTCAGCCCTTCGGCCAGCGCCGGACGCGGTGGCGTTGGCCCTTTCTTCAGCGTTAACTGACCGACCGGAATCGAGTCCGGCATCAGGAAGTTGCCCTGATCCTGTTGCAGCAGCATCAGCGGCAGATCGCGGCTGGTGCACAGCACGTCGGCGGTCAGATGGCGCAGATCATCGCTCCACGGGGAATGACGTTCATCCACCAGCGACAGGAAAACTTCCGAGCCGACATAGCCGGTCCGCGTACCGTAACGCTGCGCGCGCTCAGACAGCGTGCGCTGTTCGCGGCGCAGCGAGAAATAGGCGCCGTAATCCCCGTGGTCCTGACTAAAGGTGCTCCAGAACGGGCGGAAAACCTGTTCGTCCCGGCGCTTATCGCCGGTGGCATACAGCTTCTGAACCGAGTAAATCTCATAATCCAGCGGGCGAATATTGTCGACCACCAGATGATATTCATGCACGCTGTCGCTGATTTTTTGCCGCTCGGCCGTCTTCGGGAACAGGTTGATCACCGGCGTGCAGTGCAGCGACAGATGGCTTTTATCAATCACCCTTTCCAGCGCCGCGTCGGCTTTATCCAGCAGCAGCACGATCTCAAACGCCTTCACCTCCGGGCCGCACTTGCCGAGAATGCCGCGCAGCTGGCTGATGTTGATGAACTGGAAACGGGCCGGAAAAGCAAAGTACTCCTGCAACAGCCGGTAGCCGTCGAAGTTGCGCAGATCGTCCGGCAGCAAGGCCTGGTCTGGCGAAAATCCTTCCTGGGTCAGCGCCTCATCGTTCATCACCACCCGCTGCGGCTGTGCTTCCACCGTCTGGCAGAAGCTGCCCACCGTGTGTTGCATAATCAATTCAAGCAGCTTTTGCGCCTGAATATCCGGGCCGCTGAGGAAGAACATCAGATCGTCAAAGGTCAGGGTGTTGAGGGTTACGTCGTTGAAACAGGTCAGGCGGATGCGTAGCGCGCTGGCGGCTCCGCGCTGGCTGAGGCCCATCGGCCCCAGCGGGATATCCGCCGGCACGCCGCCCAGCTCGACGCTGGTGATGGTCAGCGGTTGCAGCATCACATCGTGGGCGGTGCTGTAGCTGCAGGTGACGCCGCTTTTCTTCAGCGTCTGGCTGTCCATCATCGTGCCGCGCGGGACGCGAAAGCCGCCGCTGATGTCGCCTTTCTGGCTGTCCGGATGCAGCTCCGCAATCGCCATCGACGGCGTAGGGGCCAGGTAGTTTGGCGCAATCATCTCCAGCATCCGCTGGGAGAAACGCGGGAACTCGGCATCCATTTTTAACTGCACGCGGGAGGTCAGAAAGGCAAAGCCTTCCATCAGCCGCTCGACATACGGATCGGCGACGTCAATCCCGCGCATCCCCAGCCGTCCGGCGACTTTTGGGTAGCGTTCGGCAAACTCCGCCCCCATTTCGCGCAGGTACGCCAGTTCACGGTTGTAATAATCGAGCAGTTTGCTGTCCATGATTACCCTACGTCTTTAAACTCAAAATGGCCGTTTTCCAGGTCGACATCGGTGCGGAACAGGAATTCCAGCGGATAGGGCACGCACCACAGCCGCCCCTTGATTTCAATCGACAACACGTTGTGCAGGTCCAGCGAGGTGGTGTCTGAAATGCAGCGCACCTGCAAACCCACCGGCAATATGCGCGGCTCAAAATGCAGGATCGAGTTGGTGAGCTTGCGCTGCACGTCCTGCCATTCGATGTCGGACATGCGCTGCCCGGAAAGCGGCGCGACGCCATAGTTCAGCACCGAGCGCTTCACCTCGGCGAAGGGCTCCAGATCCTGCTGCCCTTCGTTATTGATGCTGTTAAACAGCCACTGCAAATCCCGCAGCACATGCCGCCGCAGCGTGGTGTGGGAAATCACCGTGTTGCTGGCGGACTCTTTCAGCTTGTCCGGTGCGTTATCGGTCAGCCGATCCAGCAGTGAAGGCTGCATTTTGTCGCGGGCGTTTAACGCTTCCTGCTTGTTGCGGTGACGGTAGCCACCGCGCAGCAGATCGCTGCCCTGCTGCGGTTGATTCAGGTCGAAGTCATTGCTCATAGCGCCTCGTCGAAGGTCAGCACGTCCAGGCTCAGCAACGGATAGTCCGCTTCGCCGCTCAGCCAGGTTTTCTGCCCCAGTCCGCTAAAGTGCAGGCCGGCACCATCCAACGGCTGCCATTCGGTGACGCTGGCCAGCAGCAGGTTATCAGCGGCTTCAGCGCCAAACGGATAGCGCACCGGGATCTGACACACCTGCTCGCTGCCGTCGGTCAGCCTGACCGAGGTATGACGCCAGACCAGATCGGTCACGCTGGCCGGTGCCTGAAAACGCAGTTCGCTGATGGCGCTGAACGGCAGCCAGGTGTAGCGCCCGTTGACGATCAGCTCGCAGATTGGGCCAAGGCGGCCATCGCCATCAATCAACCATTCGACCGCCTGCGCTGACTCATCCTTCAACTGCTTCAGGCTGCCGGGATTGATTTCAGCCGCCTCGAACGCCGCCGCACGCAGCTCGTCAGCCAACAGGTTTTTGCCCGCCGCATCGGCCCGCAGCGCGCTTAACAACCCTTCGGCCCAGTTAAAGGCGTCCCCAGGCATCATCGGCGAGGCCTCGCCGGCAAACACCGCCGCGCGCTGCACCTCTCCCGCCACCGCCTGCTCCAGCAACGTCACCGTCGGTTTGGCCTGTGGCTTCAACGCCGCCCAGGATTTCATCTGGGTGATGGCGCGCGTCCAGTTTCCAGCCAGGCACAGCAGCTGCACGAAGGCCGCGCGCAAATCGGCATCCGCCGGGTTGGCTTTAATTTTGCCTTCGACGCGCGCCAGCGTTTCCGCAAGCGAGGCGCCGGACATCAGGGTGCTGAGGGAGTACATAAGCTTTCCTTTGACGTGCAGTGAACTAGTTGAGGGTGCGGAATGAACCGGCTGCCGGGTCTTTAAGCTGCGGATGGAGCGCCTGCACCAGTTTGATGGTCAGCGTGCTTTTATCCGCCAGGTAAGGCGACCAGACTTTACGTACCTCAGCGAGGCGCGCCTTCACATCGCTTTCGTCGCTGGCCTGTGCGGCGGTAATTTCCACCACCACCGTGCCATCCGTTTTCCAGCCGTTAACCGCCGGGTCGAACGGCACCACCATCCAGCTCTGCGGCGACTTCTCATCGCTCAGCACCATCCGCTGATTATTCACGGTGGTGATTTGCAGATCCTGGCTGAGCGCTTTGCTGGTCAGTCCGGCCACCGGGAAGCCTTGCAGGAAGGTCATGCGCACGTTTTTGCTGGCCCCTTTGCCCAGCTGAGCAATCTGGCTTTCGCCGCTCAGCCAGCCATCGCTGCCACAGCTGACGCCGCCTTTGGCAGGCACAAACAGGGCGCTGGTCTGGTTGCCGCTGCGGAAATAGGTGCGGAAGTGGCAACCGTCGAGCAGGCTGAACTGCACCCACGGCGTGGTATCGGCCGGCGGGGAAAGATCGGCCGCCGCTGGCGTGGCTGCCGGTGCGGTCTCGGCTGCCGGCGGCGCTGCTGGAGGCGTCACCGGGGAGTCAGGTTCCACCTTCACCGCCCAGGACTGGGCTTTGGCGGCGGTGCCTTTTGCCAGCGCACTGCCGTTGCTGTCGGTCATCTGCCAGTGAATGGATTCCATCTTGCCGCACTGATGCTGCAAGACCTTGCCGACGCGCGGCAGGAAATCGTTCAGCACGTCCGGATCCTTTTTGCCTTTTGCCACGATGCGCAGCGGAAGCTCACGCGTACACCAGTCGGCCGCGTTTTTGCTTTTAACGTTATCGATCCAGATATCCAGTTTCTGCGAAGGCGAAGAGACCACGAGATAATCCTGCGCCCAGGCGCTGGACGCGATAAACAGGGAGAGCGCGCCTGATAGCCAATATTTCATATAAGTCCTTTAAGGCCGTTAATCACGAAGAGGGAAAAACTGGGCTGCCTGCGACAAGGAGTGCAGCAGCGTGGTGTCTTGTGGATCGCCAACCCAGACCGCCACGGCGCTGTAGTTGTCCTGGCTGGCCTCGGATTGCAGGTCGTTCTTGCGGATCACTTCCTGCATCAGCGTCAGCCACTCGTCCGGGGTGTTCACCATATGCAATGACTGCTGCATATGGTCTGGCGAGAGGGCGTGCCAGAAGCCGTCCGTGCAGAGTAAAAACGCATCGCCATCTTCAATCGGCACCACATCGCTGTAGCTGGCATCCCGCTCTTCATCGCCCATGCCCAGCGCAAAATAGAGCAGATTGCTGTTGATCCCTTCGGTCTGGTGTCCGGCATCTTTCATCTGCTGCACCAGGCTGTGGTCGGTGGTGACGTGATAGAGATAGCCACGGCGAAACAGATACAGGCGGCTGTCACCGGCGTGCGCCCAGTAAGCCAGCTCGAAATCCCGATCGATAAACAGGCTGACCATGGTGGTGCCCATGCGTTTGTAGTCGGTCATGGCTTTCTGCTGCTGGCGGATAGCGCCATTGGCTTCGTTGACGTAGCGGCGGATGCTCTGCGCATCCAGATGCCGATCGCCGTTGAAGCGCTCAAGGATGGTGTTGCGCGCCAGCTCAGCAGCGACATCACCGCCTGGCAATCCCGCGACACCATCGCAGACCACAAAACAGGCCGACCGCTCACCGATGATCTCACCTGTCTGGTCCTGATTGCTTTCGCGGGCGCCCTGATTCGACATAGAGGCAATGGTGATATTCATCATTCTTCCGATCTGATTTGAGAGTCTTTGTACTGGTTCACTTCCATGTCATAGGCATGCAGAAACGCCTCGCCGAACAGGGTATGGAAGTCGTCTTCGATTTCACCGGCGGTTTCGCCATAGCGTTTGGTGAAGTGTTCCCACAGCGCGGCTTTGCGGCTGCTCGGCAAGGAGATCCGTGAGGTGATCCCTTCCTGTTTTGCTTCTTCTTCCAGCTGCTGAGGATTGAAGGATTGCAGCATCGAAGCGATGATTGCGCGGATCCCGGCGATCATCCCCAACTGGTGCGCCTGCAGATCGACCAGCGCATCGCGCACCGACTGTTTCGGCGGCATAAAGCCCGGCATGCGGCTGCCGAACATCTGCATCAGCACCGATTTACCTGACGGCAGCAGCTTGAACGGGTTGTTCGCCTCGTCGAGGATCACCGTCATTTCTGCCTTCACGCCGCGCTTGAGGATCGAACGGGAAGAGAGCAGCGCCACGGTCCCCTGCGAGAACATGCTGAGCATCTGCCCAAGCTCCTGCATGGAATCGCGATCGATGCGCGGCGTCGGTTGCAGATCGTTGAGCCCCATGCCGCCGATTAATGCGTCCAGCAGTTCACCGTCCAGCACCTGGCCACTGGAGGCCGTTGACGACGACTGCTGTGAAGTCGTATTGGAGACAGGATCGATGCGCAGACGGCCTTTTGGCGGCGGCGTGGTATTACGGGCTACCGCCTGCGGCGTGGGCAGCGTGATGCCGCCGTAATCCGGTTGAGCGGCCGTCGGCGGCTGATCAAACAACGGCGAGTCAGGCTGATTTGCAGAAGACTCAGCAAACAGCTGTGAATCGGCCAGATCTGAAGAGGATTCAGCGAACAGCGGCGAATCGCCAGGGCCTGCCGGGGAGCCAGCCGACCGTGATGGCGTTTCGTCGCCATGCTGTGGCGCATCATCAAACAGCGGCGAAGCGTGCTGCGGGTTGGGTTTGTCACCGGCAAACAGGTCGAAGTCGCTATCCAGCGCGTGCGGCGCTGGCGGCACGATGGTGTGCTGCGGAGGCTGCTGCGTCGCCGGACGCGGCTGGCTGCCTGACGCATCCATCGGCGTTAGCGGCACGGCATTGCCCATCATCAGGCCCAGCGGATCGTCGCTGTTGGCCTGAGCCGGTGCGCCACCGCCGCTGCCGCCAAACAGAGCCAGCGGATCCAGCTCATCTTTCCCTTTCCCCGGCTGCTGAGGCTGAGCCGCAGGCTGCTGCATCAGGGTGCTTGGCGTGCTGTCATTGAAGATGCTGTCCTGCTTAAACAGGCCATCGTCATCGGTAAACAGGGAATCCGGCGTTTGATCGCGGCGATCGAAGTTCAGGCTGTCCGGCTTGCTGGCAAACTGCGCCAGCGGATCCACCGGATTGCGATCCGGGGCCGGTGCCTCTGCAAACGGATTCAGGTTGGCCGGCTGTGGCTTGCTGCGATTAGAGAGGCTGTCGGAGATGGAAAACTCCTGCGCCAGGCTGTCCCAGATTTCGCTGGGGATGGCTGCGGGCGAGTTCTCTTTTGCAGCAGACTGCGGTGCTGAAGGCTGCGGCTGTGGAATTACCGTATTCGCTGAGGCGGCCTGCGTGGACACCGGCGGCTGCGCGGCATGTGCAGTTGCAGACGGTGCAGCCGCTGCCTGCGGTGGAGTGTTCGGCGGTACAGGTTGCGAAGCGGCATTGGGAGCCGCCGATGGTGATGATACGTGCTGTGGCGAGGCCTGCGCTGACGCTGGCGCATCGCTTACCACGGCGCGGGAAATCGGCGCGCTCACAATGGGTTGCGCGCTCGCACCCAGCTCGCTCACCTGCAGTGCGTAATCATCAATACGGATGATATCGCCATCCTGCAGTTCCACCTGGCGGCCGCGTTGCAGAGGAATATCATTCAGGTGCACCAGGGTGACGGTGCCTCGGTTGGTAATTTGGCACTCGCCATTCGCGCTGACATGCACAATCGCCTGCAGGCGGGAGATGGAGCGGTTCTCATCCGGCAGCACCAGATTATTTTCAGTTCCCCGGCCAATGGTGCCGCCCGGCGGCATAAAGTCGCAGCTACCCTGTGGCGGCTGCTGACCCGATTTGGTCGCTATTATCGTAAATCGCATAACGGTTTCCTGCGTTGGATTTAGTCGGCATTCAAGCCTCGCGGCTCTTTAAATAAAAGCGGCGAAGTTTGCAGGCTGAATTAGGGGGAGATGGCGATGGCGTTGAAATTTTACGATGCTGCTATCACTCTTGTATTCTTCTTCGATACGTTTCTTTGCAGCAGAGTACTCTTTATTTAAAACCGCCTCGGTGGCATCATTATTTCTTACGCTACAATTTTCCACTTCCCAGCTGATGGTTTTACTGCTGCAATTTTCTTCTGCTCGGGCGATATTACACAGTGCTAGCACAACTACTGTGAGAATAGATAATTGTAATTTACTCATTCACTTCGTTCCCAGCGCTATCCATGACGCCATTTATTCCCAAAACTATAATGAGTGAATGAGCGAGTCTGTAAAGCGCCTCCTGATTATTCTGCGGGTTGTAATAATGACAGATTACCGTTTTTAGGATCGTCCTTATCACTAACCATCTGATGTGTTTTTTTATCAACATAGACGCTAAACAAGCGATGCTGAACCTGAGGATCGCCAGGGCAAGTCCCCCCCTGTTTTTCCATGACATCAACCAGATCCATTCCTTTTTCTGCATCTTTGGTGAACAAATAATCTGTACAGGCGGGATCGCTGACCAGTTTCTCCTTCTCGACAGTACTTTTAACCTGCTTTATCACTGAATTTACAGTCGGTGAAGTTGTTGCACTTGCACAGCCAGTCACCAGCAGCAAAGACGCCGCCAAATATCCTTTCATTTTTGAATTAGCCACCGTATTCATATTGCTCCGTTATCGCCATCCGCCATGTGAATTCATTAAGGGTTCATCCAGGACTTACCATTCATAACTGACTGCATAAATGCGGGGAATCAGCCATAGGGCATTTCTTTAAACTGTGCGATACGCTGTTTGTCTAATTTATTTATGCAAATACTGACCATGCCAAGATGCGCACTGCTATCTTCGTCAGCAAGGCTGGCTTCCATTTTGCACTGCCCTTCACGATACTTTAACCAGTTGCGCTGAGTTTCCAGCAGGGTTTTTAATTGAAATTTTACGATGCTGCTATCACTCTTGTATTCTTCTTCGATACGTTTCTTTGCAGCAGAGTACTCTTTGTTTAAAATCGCCTCGGTGGCATCTTTATTTCTCACGCTACAATTATCCACTTCCCAACTGATGGTTTTACTGCTGCAATTTTCTTCTGCTCGGGCGAATTGAGAAACGGTGAGAGCTGTTACTGAAATTAAAAACAAAGCGAACTTTTTCATTTAATCCCTTAATGGAGATTGTGGAGAAGGCGGAGGCTCAACGAATTTCATTCTGAAGCACCTGAGGAGTTGCTCGACAATTGCTGGAAATAGAATGAAACTCACTATTGAAAAGATTAATGTGTGTAACACATCAGACCATTAAGCAATCACTGGCATAAGTTAGAATAATCAACAACGTAGCAATGACAGCCTGAACTTTAAAAATATTATAATAACTTTTGATCCAGCCATAATTTCCATTTGTTTTACTGATTAGCAAATTAGTCGCACTGGCATCAAAATAACGGTCTTTAGATGATTTGAAAACCTTTCCATTGAGTATCATTTTCAATATAGAAACTCTGAATGAAAACCCAAAAAAACCTAAATTTTTATAAAAAGATTCATCTTCGGAGTCCATATAACCTGCCCTAATCAGGCAAGCATAGAGAAAATTGACAATATCATTATTCTTTCTATAGAACATGTAAAGATATATCAGGGTCGCTGCAAATGCAATTATCAGCAGTAACTCTGCTGCAACCACAAGTTTAATCACATCCATTTAATTACCCTGGAAAATAACAATCGCAAACCCTTAACAGACTTTTCACCAACTGTTATTACAGCAATGCGGTCATTAGCAAGCCTAATCGTAAGGAATCTCTTTCAACTCTGTGGTTCTGGCCGCATCAAGTTTTGCAATGCAACTATCGGTAAATACCAGATAGGGGTTTGAGTTTTTATCCGCTACATGAGCATACAACTTACATTGTCCATCACGATATTTCAGCCAACTTCGTTGAGAGTCGAGGAACACAGTGAGGTAATCCTTTTTAATCTCTGGCTCACTTGCGAAAATGACATCAATTCTTTTTTTAGCCGCAGAGTATTCTGTATTCATGTCCTTCTCGGCTACAGCACGATTATGTTGAGTACAAATGAGCACTTCTGGATCGCTGGTTCTCTTTGAGCAATCCTCTGCGGCATTTGCCATGCCAACCGGAATAAAAAGCGCTATCGAAAAAAGACAGTAGGATCGAAAATTCATATTAAACCCTGTGCGTGTAGAAATTAACATCTTCAGAAAACCGGATTGTTTCAGTGAAAATTTTTAGTTATCGTCATTTAACGTCTCAACACGAGAAATCATGCTCTTATATAAACACTGACTATCATTTCCACATTTATTTCTTTGAGCAATCCAGGCATTTTGCTGTTTTTTGATTGTAGAGATAGTCTGATGGTCGTTAGGGTCGACTTCTGTCGCTTGAGAAACCACGGTGCGGAATGCATCATTAACACTGACATCCCATGCTGCCAGATCGAATGAGTTACAGATCGCCCGTTCAGCAGGTTTGGCTGCCTTGCTGCAGTTAAACGAAGGCGCTGGCTTTATGTCTGTCGGAAGTCTTTTCAATGTCAAATAGACATTCATATTACCTGGCATGATCAGCGTATTTTCATCAGTCATAATCATCCAGGCCTTTATTTTTTCACCGTCTTCAGCGAAGGACCCCGTCTTACATTTTAAAGTCAGTGGCGTAACTGTTTGAGTTCCCCGTAAGGACAGATCAAAATCTTTTGCTATGGGTAGTGAAGGTTCAGTCTTTCGCTCACCAGATGTTAACTCAATCAGTTTATCTAATGAAAGCGCTGCACCAGCGTCTAATTCAGGATGAAGACAGGTTGGGAATTGACTCATTGGGGCTGAGATTTTATCCGCTGTGATGATGACTCTACGCCCTACCAATAAAGGATCATCCGGAGAAACGCTAATATGGCTGGAAATCCAATCATCAATCCCTACATGCTTGACTTGCCATGCCCCCGCTAAAGGGTCAATGGAAGCAGGAGTCGCATAAGCCTGCGCGCTAAACATGACTGTGATTAGTAAAGCTTCAAGGCATTTCATCGTTTATTCTCATTACGATAATAAAATCGACCATCATGGTAAAAAAATAAGATAAATGAATTCTTACTTCAAAGTGCCAATATCTTATTTTAGACATCATCAGCTCTCACAAGCTGACTAAACGAAAATCTGATTTGTGATAACCCCTCAATATAATGTCTTATTGAGATAGTTAGCTTTTAATTCCGAGATAGTTTTAGCACCTGAAGAACCCATTTTATCGGTTAATTCTTTGTCTAATTCGAGATCCCGCGTTGAGTTTGCGACCGAAAAAACCAGTGTTTCATCGACGATTGCATTGGGAGATGAAGCTTCATAGATAACCGCGATTTTAGTGTCAGAATTGTTTGCACCTGAAATAATACCTACAGATTTTGTTTTATTACATTTTTCTGCTTCCCAAGCATCGTAACCGATTGTGGGGATGACGTTAGTAATTACAGGCTTTTCCTTAGACCAACCGACAAAACAAACATTTTCATCCTGCGCATTAAAACCACTCCCAGCGATGAATGTACCCAGAATTTTGCCACCTTTATTCAAAGTAAAGGTCTGCCCATCTACTGGTGTGCCACCTTCAATGGATTTTCTAGATGACTTTTTGAGTAAGTCTTTCTGAAACGCGGCATCACTAGCAGCATGTAGCGATGTTTGCGCCAACACGCCCGTAGGCAGTAGTAACCACATGACCATGATAACTAACCGCATATGTCCTCTCAGGATTATTCTGAATAGCGTTGGGATTTTGGCAAAAAATCAGATTCACTTAGAAAATATAAATTTTATTTTTCATCATATGAAATCTTACCTGACTCATCGATAGTCAATGTGAAATCAGATCGGAGTCTTGTAGAGTTTTCTTTCGAAGTGTTATTAACCCGCATTAGGACAGAATATTCACCAGGCTTCCACTCTATATCTGGCCATTGCGTGCACTCTCCAGGAGAAACAGAGCGTTCGGCAGAATTAACCCCTGAAGGAGAAATCGTTTTCCAATGGCTTCCGTCTAAAAATGAAACCATAATACCATTACTTACTAATCTATCATTCTTCCCTGCTATATCTGCAGGTATAAGAAAACAAGGTTTGTTATTAATAACACTTAATTGCATCACTTCAAATGTTGGTCGTTCAGTTCGACAACCAACTAAAGAAACGATTAAAAATGATATTACTAAAACTCTTTTCATAGAAACACTTTTTGACCGTACTTCATTGCTTTAATTATTAACTCATAAGTACTTTTAGTAATTAAAAACAACACTATGAATATATGCCGAGAGTAGTGCCATAACCAAAAATGCGCTTTGAATTAAATAATTCCGCCTCCATTCCCACATCCATTTTATTTCACTGGGATTAAATAAATGCATAAATTCATAACAAGCTTGATCAACAAGTACACCTTTAGTGGCATACATCTCTTTATTTTTTAGTAGCCTGATAAAAAATGCTATCTTTAAATAAAAAAAACACAAAACCAAAATGTGCACTTAATTTTGTTATGCTATCAATAAAAAGAGAATTTTTTTTGATAACTCTCTAAAAAATATTTATATCTTGAAAGATTTCTACGATATGAAACATACGAAATAAAAGTCGACACTAAGAAGAGAACAACAAAAAATATAATCACCATGAAACATTTGTGGTCTGTGCTCATATAATCGAATCCATCAAATAATCCTTTTACTTCGCGGCCTCATCGTATTCACCTACAACGTACTATTATCGATACGGATGATATCGCCGCCCTTGAATACTACCTTGCGGCGAAAAAGGTTCCAGAAAGAAGTATTAAAACCAACCTTCTCTTCTTTTAAATATACTAAAGCTTCTTTAGGAGGTGAATTGCTTATTAAAAAAAGTTAAAGTAATTACTCTAACGTTCCACTGTCAGTAGATATTACTTTATCTCCCTCAAAAACATTAAGTTTCCAGTTATTATTAGCACTGGCGACAAAATAATAGGTATAGGCACCATTCTTAAATTCATACCCACGAAAATCACAAACTTCTGGACAGTTTACGTTTACCGTCTTTCCTTTTAATGAAATTCCTTTTCCCGTTTTTTTACTTTTTGATTCAAGCGTGACATCATCACAGGAGACATTTCCTTCAGAACAATGCTCAGTAATCTTTGCAAGGAACTTTTTACCGTTAAAGACGGCGGTACTTTCTGCACTAGCCAATGGTGACCATCCTAAGAAAAACGCAATCAATGCGGTAGATGTAATGAGTATTTTCATAAAAGTAATATCCTTAGCATTCGAAATCAGTTCCTTCTCGGCTACAGCACGGTTGCGTTGAGTAAAAATGAGCACTTCTGAATCGCTAGTTCTCTTTGAGCAATCCTCTACGGCATTTGCTATGTCTACAAAAATGCATAGCGATGAAACAAAAAAAATTAACTTTTAATGTGACTTTAAATCTCATCACTTAGTTTACCCACCTATGATAAATCGACAACTACATCTTAAAGAAATATCGTAAGCGAACGTCCGATGACATTCGCTTTTAAATTAATCAATATGGCATTAATTTTAAATCTTTAATCCTCTCACCATCAATCTTAGCTACGCATTCATTAACTGAGACCTCATTAGCAAGTGTTCCTTCCTCTGCAACAAAAGCCTCTAGCTTGCATTGGGCATCTCTGAATTTTAACCAACCTCTCTGTGCATCAACTAATGTTTTTAAATACTCATCACCTAAAGTTTTATCCGCTTTATAAGACGTCAAAATTCGCTGTTTTGCAGATGTGTACTCTTTATTCAACGTAACTTCTGCACTAGCCTTTTTCTGGGCAGAACACTGTAAAATATCCCCTTCAGCCTGAGGATTCAGGCAGGCATCAGCTGCGAATACAGACGAGCTTAGAGACAACACAGTAAATCCAAGTAAAAAACTTATACTATATTTCATTACTATCCTTATGTACGGTGAGCGCGAAGGTAATTTGCACGCTGTCTTGCGGGTTCGTGAACTCTAATATCAGGGGTATTATCAATATAGTGGATGAGAGTGTCAAAGTCATTTGTCATGCCAGCAATCATCGGATTTGGACCGCGAGTAAATCCTTGGTAGACAAAATCAACCAAAATCTCTCTAATTGCAGGCTTAAGTTGGCTCCATTCTACTCTTCCAGAGAGACTTAAGGTATAACGGTCGTAGTTAGCACAAGCAGATTGCACATACCGAGGATAGATCAATTCAAATAGTCTAATTTGCATTTGATGACTGATAGTTCCTATGGCTTCGCGCTGATTATGAACAAAATCACGAGCGTGCGTCCCTTTCTTACCATGACTCTGAGCCATCTGTTGTGCCTGAACTGCTGGCAGTCCAGCCTGAACCATATCGGAAAAAATCGATCCTTCTGATCGCGAGCCCATGTCATACCCACGACCAATGGTTACTCCCGACTTTGCATTTCCAGGCCAATGAATCCTCCGACTAAAATACATATTATTCGGAAAATCATTACCTTCTGCATTGAAAGTTACCTGCCCTGCACTAACACTTAGAGGACCTGCTATAGGGTGATTATCTACAGGAGTAGGCTGGATCGTTGTGCCAGATGCCGAACTTGAAAATTTATTCTGCGCAAGATTATTATAAGAACGGCCATTAACATCGATTACGCCATCAGCTTGACTCATAAATCTTGATTGATAATCTTTAATTGCTTTAATAGTCTTGGGGCCGATACGGCCATCATCTTTTAACAGAGGGAATCCATTCCTTTGAAGCATTTTCTGAACAGTTTTTACATCAGTAATATTATTCTTACCACCCTGACCGACTGAACCTGAGATAGCCATTTCAATCTCCTTTAAAAAGTCATTGTCGAAATTTTATTTTTCTTCTTTATTGAGACATCAAATTAAAAGCAACCCCTAATCAGGGATTGCTTTATTATGATTAAGCTTCTTTATTTTCTTTTATATTCCAACCAGCACTGCTTTCTGCTCCTTTACCACCGGAAGTACTCTGCTCCCAATATTGCTGCTTAACTTTAGCAGCCTGGAATGTATAAGTTACACCTAAAGTTTCATCATGCTCAGCACCAACATATTGAACACCTGTCACTAAAACATCTTCTAAAGTTACGCGTGTGTACTCAATTTGAGTTCCACCAGCTTTACACACAGAAACTTCAACTTTATTAAGATGCTTACCACTGGCACAGTTCTTCAACAATGCTGTGACGCTTTTGTCAATTTTGGCATTTACATGCAGATCGTTGAAGTTCACTTTACCGGCACCGCCGCCGCCGCCCACAGACATATTGCCTGGCTGTGAAGCGCCCCAGGAGAAAGAAGTAATATCGGTCCAACCGGTGTGGTTTGAATCTTTTGATTCGCCAGTCACACCGTCAACTTTCATAAACATATCAATAGCCATGATTATCTACTCTTCATTAGTTAAAATTTGCTTTAGATAAAGCACTGATATGGCAAACAGGAAAGCATGGGGCTGAATAAAACAGTCCATATTTTACCTCTGCCTCGCTTCTGAATATCGCTACATGGGATTATCCAGAAATATAGTTACCCGCCACGCGGCGGTATAACTATTGTTGTGCCTTAAGTAACGTCAACTTTACTTAAGGCAAAAAAACTACTCAAACCTAATTAAAAATATTGAACGAATCACTTAAGCTCTGTCAGGTAATAGACAACGGATATATTCATGCGCTACATTACCCGGAATACATTGCATAATCATAATCGAAAAAGGATCAACAATTGAAAAGGATCATCTCAATCATTTTTATTTCCCTGTTATCGATCGTATCAATATATTCAATTTTAGATATTCTCTCTTCGTTCTATCTGGTCATAAGATATGAGCATTTATCTGTGTCATTTTTGGGTTTTATGCTGGGCGAAATTTTGTTCACCACCCTTTGCTTAACGGCTATTTGGTTAACCGTTAAAGCAATGAACCTAAAGAACAGATGAAATTGTGCGGAGTAAATCATTACTCCGCATACCCATTACGCATCGTTAGATTTCAAAGAAGGCAGTTTTGATACCAGACGCAGCGACACGGTCAGGCCTTCCAGCTGGTAGTGCGGGCGCAGGAAGAACTTGGCGGCGTAGTAGCCTGGATTGTCTTCGATCTCTTCAACCTGCACTTCTGCAGATGCCAGCGGCTTGCGGGATTTGGTTTCCTGCGAAGAGTTAGCCGGATCCCCATCGACGTAGTTCATCACCCAGTCGTTCAGCCAGCGTTCCATCTCGTCACGCTCGCGGAAGGATCCGATCTTGTCACGCACGATGCACTTCAGGTAATGCGCGAAGCGGCAGCAGGCGAACAGGTACGGCAGGCGTGATGCCAGACGGGCATTCGCGGTGGCATCGGCATCGTGGTATTCCGCAGGCTTCTGCAAAGACTGTGCGCCGATAAAGGCGGCAAAGTCGGAGTTCTTGCGGTGAACCAGCGGCATAAAGCCGTTTTTCGCCAGTTCGGCTTCGCGACGGTCGCTGATGGCGATTTCGGTCGGGCACTTCATATCCACGCCGCCGTCATCGCTTGGGAAGGTGTGGCAAGGCAGGTTTTCTACCGAACCGCCTGACTCCACGCCACGGATTGAGGTGCACCAGCCGTACTCTTTGAAGGAGCGGTTGATGTTAGCCGCCATCGCATAGGCAGCGTTGGTCCAGGTGTAATTGCTGTGGTTCGCACCGTCGGTCTGCTCTTCGAAGTCGAAGCTGTCCACCGGGTTGGTGCGAATGCCGTACGGCAGACGCGACAGGAAGCGTGGCATCACCAGGCCCAGATAACGGGCATCTTCCGATTCCCGCAGGCTGCGCCAGGCGGCATATTCGCTGTTCTGGAAGATTTTGGTCAGGTCACGTGGGTTCGCCAGCTCCTGCCAGGATTCCATCTGCATCACGCCCGGCGCAGTCCCGGTGATGAACGGACAGTGTGAAGCCGCGCCAATGCGCGCCATTTCGCTCAGCAGCTCAACGTCCTGCGGGCTGTGGTCGAAGTAGTAATCGCCGACCAGGCAACCGAACGGCTCGCCACCGAACTGGCCATACTCTTCTTCGTACACCTTCTTGAAGATCGGGCTCTGGTCCCAGCCGACGCCTTTATAACGCTTCAGCGTGCGGCCCAGTTCCTGCTTGGAGATGCTCATAAAGCGGATTTTCAGCATCTCGTCGGTTTCGGTGTTGTTCACCAGGTAGCTCAGGCCACGCCACGCCCCTTCCAGCTTCTGGAAGTCTTCGTGGTGGATGATCTGGTTTACCTGCTGAGACAGCTTCTCGTCGATCTCCGCGATCAGCGCCTGAATCGTGCGGTAGGCATCGGTGGAAACGGTGACGGTATTTTCCAGCGCCTGCTGCGCCAGCGTTTTCACCGCGCTTTCCACGGCGGCACGCGCAGAGTCGGTCTTAGGACGGAACTCTTTATTCAGCAGCGCGCTGAACTCATCCTGACTGTAAGCCTGCTGTTCCTGCAGTTCGGACTGTTGTGAAGGATTGCTCATCGGTTATTCCTCCCCACTTTTAGCGGCTTCATCCTGCTTCGGCAGGTGGCTCAGTGATTTCAGCAGCGTAGGATCCTGCAAAATTTTGGAGATCAGCTCTTCCGCGCCGTTTTTGCCGTCCATATAGGTCAGCAGGTTGGAAAGCTGAGTGCGTGCATCCAGCAGCTGATTCAGCGGCTCAACGTTACGCGCCACCGCATCCGGCGAGAAATCTTCCATGCTGT
Source organism: Erwinia sp. QL-Z3 (assembly GCF_004551645.1). Taxonomy (NCBI): domain Bacteria; kingdom Pseudomonadati; phylum Pseudomonadota; class Gammaproteobacteria; order Enterobacterales; family Erwiniaceae; genus Erwinia; species Erwinia sp. QL-Z3. The sequence goes on along the minus strand of NZ_CP037950.1, from coordinate 2,091,338 downwards.
TGAAGGTCAGATCGATGTTCAGACGCCCTTCGCCGGTCAAGGTGTTGTCCGCCTGGAACGCCACGCGAGGTTTCAGCGCCTTCATGCGTTCGTCAAAGTTGTCGATATCGATTTCAAGGAACTTGCGCTCGTCTACGGCCGGCAGGCCTTCGACCGATTTACCGACCAGGTCGGACATCACGCCCATCACAAACGGCAGTTCAATTTTGCGTTCCGCGCCATAGATCTCCACGTCGTATTCGATCTGCACACGTGGCGCACGGTTACGGGCGATAAATTTCTGCCCACTGGATTTACTTGGTGCCATGGGGTTCTCCATTGGTATTCGCGGTAAAACGTGAATGAACGCGCAACTCAGTTATCGCGGCGTCCGAAGATATTTTCCAGCTGATGCACGCCGTCTGGCGCCAAATCACGGATGATGTCCATAAAGTCGAGCGCGATCATCCGCTGTACGCGGTCGATCATCAGCGGAGCCGGATGGCTTGGCTCGTGCTGCACAAAGTACTGCTTCACTTTCTCCAGCATCAGCTGGGCATCAGAACGCGAGCCAGGCTGAATCGTGCGCCAGTCCATATCGGCACGCGCCGGTCTGGCGGCTGGCGATGCCTGCGGGACTTCATCACTCGCTGGCGTTAGGCCGGGGATCAGGCTCGCCAGATCGGTAACTTCACAGGCCTGCGCGACGGTGTTCACCGTTTTTTGCAGCTGCTCCATCTCCGGCACGCCGGTTTCGCCGAGGTGTTCCACCAGCGTTTGACGAATTGTTTGTAACCGCTCACTTATGCTCAGGATGGCTTCCACGCCGGGTTGACCCGCGCGCGCCAGCTCATCTGTCAGCCGTGCGAGGCCGCCAGGATACTCCGGGCATTCGGTTTTGCTGCCGTCCAGTAGTGCGCAGGCATCGCGCAGCGAAATCTCATCTGAGGCGCTGCGAATCAACGGGGCCTGACGGGCTGCGGTAGTGAGTGCTGACTTATCGCTTAATGCCGCCAGCGCATTGACGCGATAAAACGGATCGCGCTCACCGTCCTCTTCCAGCACCGGCCAGAGCGGCTCCCAGTAACGCAGCAAAGACTGCTTGATCAGCTCCAGGCCGTTGGCGTAACCCGGCAGCCCTTTCAGCTGCGTCCAGGCGCGGGTCAATGCCAGCATCACGCGGAGATCTTTGGTGCGGCTCAACAGGTCGCTGGCCAGCCGCTCGACTTTGTTCCAGTCCGCAGGCTCGGCAGGAATGATGGTGCTGCCAAATTGCTGCTCGGCTTTGCCCGCGCAGGCCTGCTCCATCGCCATGTAATCGGCGTCGTATTCCAGATTCTCGCCGCAGGGCTTGTCAGCGCTTATCGGCTCAAGTAGCGCATCGATATTCATAGGATTTCCTTGCGTTATTACTCAAACATCGGCGGATAAAGACCGTGGCGACCGGGTTTGGCGCCGGCTGCAGGGTCAAACAGCATCGAGAACAGCTGACCGGTAAAGTTGCCGCTGTGCACGTGGGTATAAAGCGGATAGCCATCGGTCTGATTGGTCCACCAGAAGCTGGTGTAGTGCTGCGGATCGAAGCAGTCCGATACCTGCCGCCAGCTCAGCGTGCAGGGCCGATCGGCATAGCCAATCACGTCCAGAATGTCGGAGCGTGACTCTGCGGCAGGCAGCACCGGTGCGGGAATTGACAGCAACGCCTGGTCCAGCTGCTCAGCGCTGTACGCGTTGCGCACCGCGTTCAGCAGCGTGCGCCCCACCTGCTGATACCATTCTCCTGCCAGCGCCAGCTGCGGTTGCGTCCAGCTCTGCGGGGAAAAGGTCAGCAAGGCGCAGACCGGATACTGTCGGCCCACGTTGTCACGCGCGGGCAGCAGGCAGCCCATCTGCACCAGCTGACTGCCCAGCATCGGCGGCACCACAAAATTCCACACCGGCGCGGCGCTGAACGATCGGTCTCCGTCGGCGCGTTGATCTTCATTTTGCTGCCAGTTCAGCAAGCCCACCTGGAACCAGTGGGTCCATTGCTGCCAGAGCGTTTCGGGAAAACGGCGCTTAAGAAAGTCACCGGCACTGGGCAATTTCCCGTACCAGCCAATCGCAGGAGTCTGGTTCATTATCAAATCCTTGCCTTGCGGTTAGGGGCATGAGAACCCGGGAAGCTGAAACGGATTACGGATACTGTTTGGCGTGAACTCCAGCGTCACCCGATGACCATTGACGTTAAAGGCCGCCTGGCGGCTGAGGCTGCTGCTGCCGCGCGAGAGTTCGGCGCGGTCAAAGAAGCGATTCAGTGCCCATGCGCCGTTGGTGACCAGCGTGGCGGTGGTGCCATCCGCCAGCCCCAGCTGCATACGCACCTGGTTGGTGCCGCCGGGGCCCGGCCAGTTCATCAGCTGGACCGCCTGCGGCCCGTGGCTGTAACGCAGCAGCTGTCCATCCACATCCAGCGTTAAGGTCAGGATGTTGTTATCCATCTGCACGGTGCGGACGGTGACGCGGAATGAAGGCGTAGTCGCGCCATTGGCAAAGAAGGCATCACGAATGCTTTGCGCCTGCTGGAACGGGCGCAGCACGCTTTCGCCGCCTGGCAAGGTCTTGCCGTCGATGCCCGGCGTAAAGCGCCAGCTCGACTGCGTGGTATCGACCTTGTTGGCGAGATTGTCGCGGAAGAAGCTGTCCATCAAACCGGTGCCCGGTGCAAACATCCGCGCCAGATCGTCAGGCGTCACTTCAGAACGGCCACTGCGGGAGAGCGGATAGCGCCCGGCAATCGCCTGACGGCAGAAGCTGCCCACTTCGACATTGATCCGCTTGCGCACGTTATCCAGATCGCGACGCTGGGTATCACTGCTGGCACCCACCGCCATGCTGGTGAACATGTTTTGCAGTGAGCCCGGCAGGCGACCGGCGCTGGCCTGCAGACGACTGATTGAATCGCTGGCTGGCGGCGGCATACCGCTGTTGGCCGCATCCTGCACCGCGGTCAGGTAGCGATAGAGGTCGTCGATTTGCTTAAGGAAATCATCGAAGGCGATGGTTTTGCCGCCTTTCTCCAGTGGCTGAGCCAGTTCAATCACCGGTGCGAAGTGAGCGGTTACTGACTGCTCCGGCGTTTGCTGCTGCTGGCTGGCGGCGGTGCTGGCCTGGCGTGAGCGGAACAGCGCGCTCAGCGTGCTGCTGGCGCTGCTCTCCTGCTTGTCCTCGCCGGCCTTCGCCATATCCTCTTCCGGGGCCGCTTTCTCCAGCACCAGATAGTGGCTGAGGTTAATCACCAGTTTGCGCAGCGGCGAATTGCTGCTGGAAAGCAGACGCGCCGCGTTGATGCGTTGCGATAAATCCGCGCTGTTGTTCAGCTGGATGTCCTGCAGTAAGCCATCCCACTGACGCATGTAATCGGCCATATAGAGCTGGCGGACGGCCAGATCGGTTTGATCCCTGGTCTCGCCCTGCACCTGTCCGCCCAGCACCCACTGGTCATCGTCATGCAAAGCCGCCGTGACGCTCTCGATGTTTTTGTCGAAGCTGTTCCAGTAACCGTCTGGGGTAAACAGCCCCGGAATGCCTTCACCAATCGACTTGCCGCTTTTACGTGAGAAGACCAGTTCGCTTTGTGGACCCCCGAGTGAAGCCAGCGATACCGACTTCAGTGCATCATCCCTTTCCAGCAGGCGCTTGAGGCGTCCATAGACCCGCTGCGACAGCGGCATCTGATTAATCAGCGCCTGCTCGCGCTTTACCAGCGCATCATCCCGCGCATACGGCGACGCCTGAATTTGCGTCTCCAACAGCTGCATCAGATGCCAGTCGAGCTGCTTAATCTGTTGCTGGGTGATGTTCTGCGGCTGGTTGCGCTGAATATTCAGCATCAGCCAGGCGTGCAGGAATTTGCCGTCGTAATGCTTTGGCTGGTACAGCATCTGATAGGCTTTCAGCGCTTCGTAGCTGTAATCCGCATCACTGCCGTTGTCATTACGCAGCCAGGTGGTGATCAGCTGAGCCACCTGCGGCATCAGCAGCTGCTTCAGGGATTTCTGGTACAGCGACAACGTCGCATCACTGACTTCCACACCGCGATACAGCCCCATCCGGCGGGTGATCGGCGGATCGTTCAGATCGAAATCCTCACTCTCCGGCAGATGCAGTACGCCATTGAGGAACGGCAGCAGCGCATACAGGTCAGTCAGGTCATTGGCCTGCAGGTTCTGGCTGAGCTTCACCACCTGCGGCACTTTCGCCTGCACTTCCTGCAAATAAGCTTTGTTATTGTTGTAACTGGTGCTCCACAGCACGCCGGCCACGATCAGCGCTGCGGCCAGCAGCAGATAGCCGGACCACAGCACGGCGCGATTGCGCAGCTCCCACCAGCGGTTGCTGCCCGCCAGCCCGGCTTCCTGGAAAATGACGTTTTGCAGCAGGTCTTTCAGGAAGTAGCTTTGCCCTTTGTTGGCCGGGATCGGCGCGGCTTTGTCCACCTGATCCCACGCTTTGCTGTTGCCGCCCTCTTCCTGCGGCAGATTCAGCGCGCGGTTCAGTTCGCCCATCACCCGGTCAAACGGCAGACCTTCCTGAGTGCCGCTGGCAAAGTAGATGCCGCGTGGCGAGAACTGCGTTTCAAAATTGGAGCGGCTGAAGACGGTTTCCAGATAGTCATTCAGCAGCGGACGCAGCGCCGCAAACTCCTGCGGGAACAGGTAGCTCTCGGCCCGGGCTTTGCCGTCGCTTTCCTGTAACAGCGTGTCCGGCAGACCGGCATCCAGCCGCTGTTGCAGCAGGGCATATTCCTGAGTGAAGGCGCTTAACAGATCGAAATCGGCCAGCTTCGAGCGTTCCCACGGGAAGGTGAAGCCCCAGACCTGATCGCGCTGCGCCTTATCAAAACGGGCAAAGTACGAACGGAAGCCTTTCAGTAAATCCGTTTTGGTGACCATCACGTACACCGGGAAACGGATACCCAGCTGCTCATGCAGCTCCATCAGACGCTGACGCAGCGAAAGCGCCTGCTGACGCGACGCTTCAGCCGATTGCGTCAACAAATCGGAGACGCTGATGGTGACAATCACGCCGTTGATCGGCTGGCGACCGCGATATTTCCGCAGCAGTCCAACAAAGTTACCCCACTCGCTGGCATCCTGTTGCTGTTCGCTTTCCTGGGTGGTGTAGCGTCCGGCGGTATCCAGCAGCACCGCCTGATTGGTGAACCACCAGTCGCAGTTGCGGGTGCCGCCAATGCCGCGCAGCGCCGCTTTACCAAAGCGGTCGGCCAGCGGGAACTTCAGCCCGGAGTTGACCAGCGCGGTGGTTTTGCCCGCGCCCGGTGCGCCGATAATCACGTACCACGGCAGTTGATACAGATACTGACGGCTGAAGCGCTGGGTCCAGCGCTTATTGCCCGCGCCGCTGAAGTGGGCCTTTTTCAGCATCTCGGCGGCTTCGGTAAAGCGCTCGGACAGCACGCGGTCTTCACTGGTCAGACGCTTGTTGTCAGCGCTGCCCTCTTCGCCCGGCGTGGTTTTCAGGCTGCCCATCAGCTTGCGGTTCAGCCAGGCGTTATACAGGCGCGGCACCAGATTGCTCAGTCCCCACGCCAAGTACAGCAGCCCGATACTGATCTGGCGGTTCACTTCCGGCTCCAGCGGGCGGGAATCCGCAATCGAGAACACCGGCCCAATCACCCAGATGATAAAGGAGAGCGCGGTGATGCCGATAAAACCCCACATCAGACGGCTGGTCATGATGGAAAATAGAATATTCAGCATCCGTTAATTTCCTTGCTGCAAACCGTTAACTTCCGCGCGGGTGTTCTGCGGCGAAACTAACAGCGTGATGTCCACCCGGCGATTGCGGGCGCGATTTTCGGCGGTGGTATTCGGCACCAGAGGATTGCTCTCTCCGCGCCCTTCCGCTTTCACGCGTTGCGGCTGTGACAGATGTTGTTGCAGGCGCTCCTGCACGGACTGTGCCCTGGCCAGCGAAAGCTCATAGTTAGAGGCGAAGCGCGCACTGCGGATCGGCACGTTATCGCTATAGCCAATCACCAGAATGCGGCCATTAACGTTGTTCATCGCCTGAGCGATACGATCCAGCACCTCTTCATAACGCCCGCGAACCGAGGTGGACGCCGAGGTAAACAGGCCGTCGCCTTTCAGCGTGACCACGCTTTGATCGGCTTCATCTTTGACCGCCACCAGGCCCTGTTCGATTTCAGGACGCAGGAACGCCTTAAGGTTCAACGCCGCTGGCGGCGGCGGTGCCGGGTTATGAATGGTGACTTCCGGTAACGGCGTCTGGTAGACCGCAGCCAGCACCGGCGAGGTGACATCGCCCAGCCGCCAGTTCAGCAGGATATAGAACAGACAGGCGAGGAAGCCGACCAGCGCCGTGCAGGCCCACAAAGGCACCACCGGCCGCCATAACTTACGGGTGACCGGATGATCTTCAGGATGCGGTGAAAGCGGCGGCGCATAGCCACCGCGCACGGAGTGGATCATCTGCAGCAGGCGCTGTTTGATGGTTTCCAGCTGGGAACGGCCGTTATCCAGCACGCGATAGCGCCCTTCAAAGCCCAGTTGCAGACAGTAGTTGATCAGCTCCAGCAGAACGATTTGTTCACGCGGATTCTGTGAAAGTTTGGCCAGCAGCTGGAAGAACTTCTCGCCGCCCCAGGTTTCATTGTGGAAGGTGACCAGCAATCCCTGCCCGGGCCAGACGCCGCGACTGCCCCAGGGCGTGAGCGCAGCGGCTTCATCCAGTGCGGTACATAAGCAGTAGCGCGCGCCAATAATCACTTCATAAGCCAGCCCGGCCCGCTGGCAGTTCATCTCGAACTGGCGCATTTCGTCGATCAAACGCTGGCGTAACGCGGCCGGATCGGCATGGCTTACCGAATGGCGGATTTGCGGAATCGAATTCAATAACCCGTTCGCCGCGGCCACCAGAGGATTGTTATTGCTGGCGCCCGAGAACACATCGCCCTGGGCAAAAGCCTGTTGTTGCTGCATGTTGCTCGCTCCCTGCGTCAGACTGAGTGGTTACGGATAGCCCAGAATTCCATCTTCAGGCCGGGGAAATCCCCCGCCAGATGGAGCGCGAAGGTGCCGGATTTTTCCATCTCCTGCCACAGCTCACTGCCCTTCTCCAGCTCGAAGTAGCTGTAACCGGTGTGCCAGGGAATTTGCGGCGGCGCGACGGGCAACGGCCGCAGCACCATGCCCGGCAGCTGTAGCTGCACCAGATCGCGAATTTTGGTCACCGGCGCAATCTTCATCTGCGCCGGGAAGTGCGTTTGCAGCGCCTCGCCGGGCACATTGGCGCGCACCGCCAGCACAAAGCCGAACTCACGGACCATGGAGGTTTCGGTCACGGTAGCCACGTTCAGACCGTGCGATCGTTCGGTCAGCATCAGCTGAACGGCGTTCTCTTCCATCACCTGCGACAGCCCCTGACGCAGCATCAGCATCAGTTTGCCGAAGCAAAAGGCCAAATCGTCATGGTCATAGGTCGGCAGTTCGCTGTCCGGGAAGCGCTGAGGCGTGTAGGTGGCCAGTTCTGTCGCAAAGGCCAGCCAGGTGGAAAACAGCTGTTCAGGATGCAGCAGCGGCAGATCTTTCAGATGGCTGACGTGGCCAACGTGGTGGTTAACCAGCGCCAGCAGCATAAAGTCGACCATATCGGCCGAATTAAAGCGGCCAGGCTGTTGCAGACGCTGGCCGATTTCCTGGCTGCGTTGCTGTAACAGCCCATGCATGCCGCTGATATACTCATACAGCTTGCTGTGCGAGACGCAGTTAAGCATCGGCGGAATGAAGTTTTCATCCAGCCGAACCTGATTGTCACTGCGCTTCTCGGTGATGCGCAACGTGGCCATCGCCGTCCATTCCGCTGACAGCTCGCTTTCCAGCATCAACCGCAGACGAAGCTTGCCGAACTGCACGGCAGCGCCGCCCACCGACAGCGCATTGAAGTCATCCACTTCCTGTTCAAAGGTGACATAACGCGCCAGCGAATCCGCCGACTCGCTGAAGATCACCTCTTCACGGCCATTACGGCGGGCAGGCAGGGCCAGCACCACCAACTCATTGCCGTGATTATCCGGGATAGCCAGTGGCGGCGGCCCGTTACGCGCATCGCGGAAAGAGAAAAAGGTGCCGTCAGGCAGCAATCCACTGGCGGAGCTGAGGGCAACTTTCCCCTGCCGCAACATCGCTTCGTCGATTTCATAATCTAAAAAGCCCCAGAGATAAGGCCGCTGGGTCAGTCCCCAGTTACGAAGCGCGCTTTGTTGATAGCTCTCTGCTTGCTGGAAATGGTGTGGACGCAGGAACATGCCCTCGGTCCAGACCACTTTTTCTGCTTTATTCATAATGGCTTCCGTTGTCAGGCAATGCTCACGGTTTCACGGTGCGCAGACCGCTGATGTCAGCAATGATGTCGGCTTTCAGTTCGTCAGAAGACCCCTGCCAGAATGCGTAGGAATGGTCATTGGGTACCGGCAGCGGCAATGAGATACGCCATTTTTTGCCATCCAGAGACTGATACTCCGCGAGGATCCCGATATAACGCGCCTCTGAAGTGGTTTGCCCCTGGAGGACTTTATTCAGCTGACCTGGCATCAGGAAAAACTGCTCGCTGGTGATCAGGTTGTTGCCCAGCAGGGCGGGCGCGCTGTTTTGCAACGAATAGAAGTCGGCAGACATGAAATCCGCATCCGACTTCATTAACAGCACCCTGATCTTGAGCGGAGCGCCGTCATTGATTTGCGGATGCGCCTGGAAAACCAGGTTGTAGTGAGCAGGATTGCTGTGTGTAGACGAACCACAGCCAGCAACAAGGCTGACTGCTATCAGAAAAAGCGCCTGAAGACTCAGGCGCAAAAATGAATGTCTTTTCATAGTCAGGCGGCCATTAACCCGTTATCAGTCGATGATCCAGGTGCCGCTGTTGCTGTTCTGGCACGCTTTACTGTCACCCGCGGCAACGCAGGTTTTTTTGCTCGCGGCGCGCACACGCTTACGGCGGGAGTCGGCTTTGACGGTTTTGTCGTACAGATCGCTCTTCACCACGGCACGCAGCGGAACGTAGCCAATCAGCTGCTCCTGTCCCTGCTCGGCAATGGCGAACCAGTTGTTTTCCACCGAGCCCAGCACGGTATAAGGCTTGCCGTTCTCCAGATTGCTCACCAGCTTGCCGCCGAAGTCAGGACGGTTCATCACCGACGCGTCATACAGCGCGCGGTACTCTTCATTCACCGGCGTGAACGACGTCGGCGGCTGAACGGCGTGACGGTAAGTCAGCTTCACACCATCGACAGTGCTGGAAACAATCGTGTCATCCGTCATTGCTGGCGGTGGCGCTTTACAACCTGCAACGGTCAGGACAAAGAGCAGACTCAGTGCAATTCGAATTTTCACCATGATCCTCATGAAGTTTTTTTTGGAATGAAAGGCGTACGACAACTCAGAAATACGCGTGTACAGAATAGAGAGGGTGTCTGGGTCAGCAGGAAGCAGACCGTAACGACAAGCAGGAAGAGCGAGGCAGGCAAATGAAGCACGGCTTAACTGGACCAGTTATTAAAACAGGTCAACATTTATCCGTTTCACTTTATAGCCGAAAGCACGCTTCACAGCTTAGTAACGCAGATTATTCACTTGAGTAACATTGAAACGAGATAGAGGGCTTTATTAGCAGGTTAATAGTGTAGCAACAGGATCGATTCAGCAGACCATATCGCTCACTTAACGAACAAAAAAGGGGTTAAACTCCGTTTACCCTACAAGCCCTTTCCAAATATCCTACATAAAGAAGTGAATAATACTGTAGTGAATTACTCCACTCTTCTTACGCAAAGTCCCTATACTCATTACTTGTTTCAATAACATTTCACATTAATTACCTGTTATATATAGATTAAAAAACAGGCCTACTACCATAGCTACCGCACGAGCTGATGCAAACGCAAAACGCCCGTGACATTGGTTACAGTTTATTGTGAAATTTTCGGCAAGTTTACAGAGTCCAATCGATTATTCAACGCTAGGCAGACGCTGCCGCTAACATAAGAAAATCTAATGTTACAAAATTAAGGAAAATTCTGCATATTCAGGCGAAAAAACCCAGGACATTTCCAGGAGTTCGCTCAATATTTGGCTTTGTTAAAACAATATGGAATATAAATAATATTTTTAATAACCAAATATCATAAAGTAAAATTATCTAATGGCACTAATTTTTAGGATTTTATCGGGTGGGATTTTTGAGACAGGGGTCTACAGCTTTTTATATCTAAAAATGGGGTTATTTTGCTGAATGCCAGCGATTTGTGCTGGCATTCAGAGAGTGAGGGTATTTTTGACCAAAAATATCAAACTTAAGTATTTAGAATCACTTCCAGTTCCTGTAGCGTTTTTACCTGCCAGCCAGGCTGGATGCCTTCAGGACGTGGACGATTGTCGGCGTTGAGCCAGCAGGTCGCCAGACCGGCATTAATGCCGCCGAGAATATCCGAATCCGGGTTATCGCCAACCATCATCACCCGCTCACGCGGAGGATTGCCCATCTGATCCAGCGCGTAATCAAAGATGGCCGGATGCGGCTTAGCGTGGCCAACCTGCTCCGAGATCACCAACAGGTCGAAATAGCCGAGGAACCCCGTCCGCTCAAGCCGTGCCTGCTGCAATGCGGTAAAGCCGTTGGTGATGATGCCCATCTTCACCTTGCCTTTAAGCGAGTTAAGCAGGTTCACAGCACCGGCCAATGGCACGCACAGCTCGGCCATCGCAGCTAAAAAGCCGTCGTTAAGGTGCAGCGGCGTCACCTGCAGCTTCGCGGCCCAGCCTTCAAAGCGCTGATGCTGCAGCTGCAAGGCACTGATGGCGCCATTCTGATAATCAACCCACAGCGGTTTGTTAATCGCCTGATAATCATCGTAATCGGCCGTGGAAAAATCCACGTCATACTGCTGAAAAAGACGCTGTAAACCGGCAAACGCATCGAAGTGAAACAGCGTCTCGTCAGCGTCAAATAAGATCCAATCCCAGTCTTTAAGCATCTTTCAGTCGGTCCTTATAACGTCAGCGCCATAATAATGGCATCTTCTTTGCCGTCCGCCGTCGGGTAGTAATTACGGCGCACCGACACTTCGTTGAAATCCAGCTGCTCATAGAGCGCAATCGCTGGACGGTTTGAGGCGCGCACCTCCAGCCATAACGTCTGGATGCCGCGTGATTCGAGTTCGACGATCACATGCTCCAGCAGTTCCCGGCCAATGCCCTGGCGCTGAAAAGCCGGATCCACCGCCAGGTTAAACAGCGTGGCTTCATCAAGCACCACCTGAGTAATGGCAAATCCCGCCATCTGCTCACCGACGGTCAGCTGATAGTTCAGGTAACGTTCGCCCTGATTGCTGGAGAAGGTTTTTTCTGTCCAGGGAAAAGCATGACTGCGCTGCTCAATGGCAAAAGCGGTCTCAAGATCGTGCGGGGTCAGTAAAGAAATCTGATTCATAGTGGGAGATCTGCTGCCACAGCGCGCGTTTGGCACCGGCATTATGATAGAGCTCCGCAAGAACAGGCGAAGCGATCTGTGAACCGTCAGGCACGGCGGCGGGTTCTACACCCAGACACCAGCTCGCACAACGGGTATCGTCTGGCAGCATCGCCAGTTGTTCCGGGGTCAGCACCACCACCTCCTGCTCGCGCATCAGCATCGCGCGGAGCACATCGCTAATCAGCGGGTCCGAGAGCAGAGGCGGTACTTCCGCCACAATCAGCAGGCGAGTCTGTTCCGGCAGTGACACCGCAACCTCACCCTGTAAGGCACGCGGACGCCGCAGCGTATACTGCGTTATGCCCATTTGCTGTAATAACCAGTCACGTCTGGAGGACATCTTTATTCCTGTCTGGTCGCCCGATTGCGTCGCTATGCTAGCAAACCCATCGGTTCTGCGCCAACAAAGCCACCCTTAGCACGCCGGCTGACAGCACAAAACAACGGAATGCGGCGGGCAGTGCTGCAACTCTGGCTAATTTGGGTATAATCGCCGCTCTGATTCGTAAGGAGCCACCGATGTCTGCATTTAGCCCGGCCAGTGAAGTGATACTGCGCCACAGTGATGAATTTACTCAACGCCGCGTACTGTTTGCTGGCGATCTGCAGGATGACCTGCCCGCCCAACTGGACACCGTTTTGAGTCGGGTGCATACCCAACAATATCATCACTGGCAGATCCTGAGCCGCACGCTGGAAGACAACGCGCGCTACGGCCTGGTGGCGACAGCCGAAGACGTTGCAGAGTGCGACACGCTGATCTACTTCTGGCCGAAGAACAAACCGGAAGCGCTGTTCCAGCTGGAAAACCTGCTGTCGCTGCTGCCGGTGGGCACCGATCTGTTCGTGGTCGGCGAAAACCGCAGCGGCGTTCGCAGTGCAGAACAGATGCTGGAGCCGTGGGCAAAAATGAACAAAATCGACAGCGCACGTCGCTGTGGTTTGTATCATGGCAGCCTGGATGTTCAGCCGACCTTTGATGTTGAGCAGTACTGGGACGAATATCCGCTCGGCCCTCTGACCATCAAAACCCTGCCAGGCGTGTTCAGCCGTGACGGTCTGGATGCCGGCAGCAACCTGCTGCTCTCCACGCTGAAACCGCATATGAAAGGCAAAGTGCTGGATATGGGCTGTGGCGCCGGTGTGCTCTCCGCCATGCTCGCCAGCTTCTCGCCGAAAGTTCGCCTGTTTATGACTGACGTAAATGCGGCGGCAATCGAAGCCAGTAAAGCGACGCTGGCAGCGAACGATCTGGAAGGTGAAGTGTTTGCCAGTAACGTCTACTCCGACGTCAACGGGCGTTACGACATGATTATCTCCAACCCGCCGTTCCACGATGGCATGCAAACCAGCCTGGACGCAGCGCAGACGCTGATCCGCGGTGCGGTGAAGCACCTGAACATGGGCGGCGAGTTGCGCATCGTGGCCAACGCCTTCCTGCCTTATCCGCAGATTCTGGATGAGACGTTTGGCAGCCATGAAGTGCTGTTACAGAATGGCCGTTTTAAGGTTTACCGTGCCGTGTTGCAGCGCGCGGCGAAAGCCAAGCGTTAATCCGTAAAGCGGCGATTATTTCGCCGCTTTTTGCTTAGCAAGTACCTGATTCGCCAACCTGGCCGTGATAACGTCGCTTTTTACAGCGTTCATCGGGAAGGTGGCTAAATAACTGTTGACGTAGACTGGAAAATCTCTAGAATGCGCCTCCGTGGTTGCAATACAGTTTACCTGTGTTGATGGTATGCGAAGGTGGCGGAATTGGTAGACGCGCTAGCTTCAGGTGTTAGTGTCCTAACGGACGTGAGGGTTCAAGTCCCTCTCTTCGCACCATAAATCACGTTGTTCATATTACGCAGCATTCGAGCGATGGTGGCGGAATTGGTAGACGCGCTAGCTTCAGGTGTTAGTGTTCTTACGGACGTGAGGGTTCAAGTCCCTCCCTTCGCACCAATGCGGTGATATGAATAAAAAGTTAAGTTCAACAGAATGCGAAGGTGGCGGAATTGGTAGACGCGCTAGCTTCAGGTGTTAGTGTTCTTACGGACGTGAGGGTTCAAGTCCCTCTCTTCGCACCACGTTGAAACTGGCTCACTGCTTTTCCCTGCATCATCTCCCCGATTATCTCTGCACGGCCTTTCTCTGAATCACTTTCTGTTTTCACGCTCCAATCCGATTTTCATCTGTTCGATCCGCTATTCCTTTGCGACTCAGCGTCCCCTGCTCTGTTAAAGCATGCCGAAATTAACGGATATGGCCGCCATGCCGCCCGCCAGTGCCAGGCAGGAAGGTAACAGCAGGTAATGACGCAGACGTTTGTGATAGAGCATCGCCACGGTGGCCAACAGCGCAATCACCATGATCACCCGCCATTCGCTGAATGACAGTTTCATCAGGGCGATAAGCGGCATCACTGCACAGGGCAGCAAAACGCCCCAGGCGCTATCCAGTTTTTTTCCGAACATCCAGCTTACCCCCCAAAGTCCACATGCGGTGACCAGTGCTATCAGCATTGTCGTACCCACACCCTTTCAAATGATAATGATTACCAATAGCATATAAGAATATTTATCACTTTGCAGCATAATTTACCGTGGCGCTGTTGAAACTTTGCCCGCGCTGATGACACTCAGAATGTTAAGTGGTAAATTGGCTAGGTTCACTATTAAGAAATTCCAAATAATAACAGAAAGAAACTATTCCACGCGCGAATGTAGTCCGCCAATTTAGGTTAATGGTGCGGGTTTATTCATTGCAGTCACGAGTAGAAAATAATGAAATTACAAAGCTATGATGAATTGCTTAACAGCAAGCATCGGCTGTCGCTGATGCTCTTTCTCTTTTTAAACACAGCAACGTCTTTATTTTGTTTATGTAGCACTAAAGGGAAACTGGGACAGGTTCAGTTTTCAATTCCCACGGTTGCCATCGCACTATTTTGTGCGGTGATAATCGCGTGGATGCTTTTAAAGCCGTCAGGGAAATTTCCGATATTAAATCTGGTCGCGGTAATTACCGGTTTGCTGTGGACATGGCAAATTTACGATAAGTACGAAACGGTATTTTATTTCGACGGCAGCTTTTTAGTAATCAGTCTGATTAGCGTGTTTTTTATCAGTGCCATCGCGCTGGGCGACCATCTGCTGGCATTTTGTCTGCATACGGCTCCGCCTTCCGTCGCGGTGTTGGTGCTGGACCACGGGCAGAACACGCTGCTGATCCTGTTTACCATTGCGCTGCCGCTGATTGGCTTTACCTTGCACCACCTGATGCAGCGCCGCCGGGACAACTTTACCCTGCGCCTGATGCGGCAGCTGTATGAAGAGAAAGAGACCTACAGCGACCTCAGCATGCTCGATCCGTTGACCGGGCTGTACAATCGCCGTGGGCTGAAAAATCGTCTGGAGAACATCCTCGAGAACCACGCGGGCAGCCACTTCGTGCTGCTGCTGGATATCGATAACTTCAAGGCCTACAACGACAACTACGGCCATGCGATGGGCGATCAGGCGTTGGCGCGCGTCTCGGTGGCGATACGGGATGCGGTGCGTTCAAGGGACATTGTTACCCGCTATGGCGGCGAAGAGTTTCTGGTGCTGCTGACCAACGTCAATGAGTCGATTGCCCGCAAGCTGTCGGAGCGCATCCGCCAGTACGTGCTGAATCTGGAGATCCCGCATCTGTTTAATGACCGGGTCGCCACGCACGTCACCATCAGCGCCGGGTTTGCGCCCTTAATCGAAGAGGATTTCGATGCGGCGCTGGCCAATGCCGACCGCGCACTTTATCTGGCAAAAGGCCGTGGACGTAATACGATCCTCTCCTTTGAAGACATAACGAAAAGTCCGCTTACCCACCCCGCAGATGCAATGTGATATTTTTAACTGGCCCGGACGCCCGGGCCAATACGTTGAATTAATTTATCGCTCTCCTTAATACAAATCCCAGGCCTGACAGGTTTATTTGGCATAATGACCGGCGATTTTATTACCTATACATTAAGCCGATGAATGAAAAATTGTTGTTAATAAAAAATGGCAATAATGCATTCTTCGGCGAAGGTGATAACAGGAAATAACCCAGCCATTGTTATTCCCTATAATTGGAATTAACTCTACAGTGCCGGGAAACGTCGCGGCTATGGAATAAGTTGCTATAAAGCCGTCAATAATGCCTGCCTGCTAACCTTCAGCCTAATCCCTGCTGTTATTATGGCCAATGCGATCAAAATTCAGCCAGATTTCTTATCAATTGCCTTTCAGGCCCGGCGCACAATTTGCTGCTTGTTTGTGCGTATGGCCTCAGATAGAATCAAGAACGATTATCATTTGTTTTTGTATTCGGTTTACGCTGGAAATCCCATGGCCACCATCGTCCGTCAGGCAGTTGAGTATGGTTCACATCCGCTGATCTTTTTGCAGAGCAATCGTTCGCTGGCGTCTTCGCTGCGCGCGTTGTTCAGTGAACACCGTGCTTATTTCCTGGATAGCGTGAAGCTGGGGGAAGAAGCGCCCGCCAGCAGCATGACGCTGGACCGCTGGTCGACAGCGGAGAATTTCGCCCGCCTTAACGCGCAGTACGGTGACTATATCTACCGTGAGCATGGCGAGATGGAACGCGAAAACAAGCCGCTGCAATCGCTCTGGGCGCAATGGTATTTCGGCCTGGTGCTGCCGCCGATGATGATGGCACTGCTGATTGAAAACCGCCCGCTGGACTGCTCACCCGAGCATTGCCACGTTGAATTCCATGAAACCGGCCGCCCGGCAACCTTCTGGTTTGACGTGCGCGAAGATGAAGAAGCCCGTTTCCTTAGCCCACAACGTCGTATGGATCGCCTGATCCAACAGCATCTGATCCCGGCGGTGCGCGCCATTGAGCAGCACGGTGATATCAACGGCAAGCTTATCTGGAGCAACACCGGCTTCGCCGTGCACTGGTTCCTGGGTGAACTGGCCCCTCTGCTGGGCAAATCCCTGCACGCCGAACTCGAACACGCCTTCTTCTTCAGCAAAACCCTGCTGGACGGTTCCGACAACCCTTTCTATCGCACCATGCTCCCGCGCGACGGTGAAATGCAGCGACGTACCTGCTGCCAGCGCTATCGCCTGCCGGAAGTTGAGCGCTGCGGAAACTGTACGCTAAGCTAAATTAACGCCTTCCCGTTTACAGTCAGTCTGCTCTGTGGCAACTTTATGCGCTTCGTTATGTGGGAGAAAAGCATGAGCCTGGAGTCTGTACGGCAGTTCTTTGCCGAGCGCGCCCCTGATATTGGCATTATCGAGCTGGCCGAGAGCACGGCAACGGTCGCTCTGGCGGCACGGGCACACCATGTGGAGCCGGGCCAGATTGCCAAAACCTTGTCGCTGAAGGTGAAAGATCGGGTGGTATTAATTGTGACTCGCGGCGATGCCCGCCTGGATAACCGTAAGCTGAAAGCGACGCTGGGTGCCAAAGCGCGCATGCTCAGCACCGATGAAGTGGTGAACTGGACCGGTCATCCGGTCGGCGGCGTCTGCCCGTTCGGGCTGGAAACCCCTTTACAGATCCTGTGCGATATCTCGCTGAAGCGTTATGAAGAAGTGCTGCCTGCAGCCGGATCGATTAACAGTGCGGTGCGTATTTCGCCCGAGATGCTGGCGCAACTGACCGACGCCAAATGGGTCGACGTCTGCGAGATCCCTGCCTGACGGCAACAAAAAAGGGCGGCTCTGAGAACCGCCCTTTTCGCTTACTCCCCTAGCGGGACTGCTCGCTCACCTTGCCGGGTGAGGACGATATCTCCACCCCGCGCGTTTCCCTGCCGAAAGCCACCAACACACAGATCAACACCGCCACGGTGCCGGCGACAATCGCCATCGCCAGGCCATAGTTGTTGCCATGCGCTTCCGCTATCGATGATTGCAGCGTGGCATTGACTGAGGCAATCAGGTTACCCAGCTGATAAACGAAGCCTGGCAGCACCGCGCGGGTATTGGCCGGCACCAGCTCGGTCAGGTAGGTTGGCACCACGCCCCATGCGCCCTGCACCATAAACTGCATCAGGAACGCGCCCAGCCCGATCATCACCGAACCGGTTGAGAATGCCCACAGCGGGATCACCGGCAGCGCGAGGCAGGCGGCAATCATCATCGCTTTCTTACGGCCAATTTTCTCTGACAGCGTGCCAAAGAACACGCCACCGAGCATCGCGGCGATGTTGTAGCAGATAGCGATGATGCTGACGGTATGCGGATCGAAACCGTGCTGTACCTTCAGAAAGGTGGGATAGAGATCCTGCGTGCCGTGGCTGAAGAAGTTAAAGCAGGCCATCAGCAGTACCAGATAGACGCACAGCTTCCAGTGGCTGCGCAGCACCGGCATCAGCGCGGTGCTCTCTTTACGTTCCCGTGCCGCCAGCCACACCGGCGACTCAGGGACTTTGAAATAGATAAACGGCAGCAGCAGCACCGGCAACGCGCCGATCAGGAACATGCCGCGCCAGCCGACGGAGGCATAGAACAGGCCGAAGATAATCGACGCCAGCAGATAGCCACAGGGATAACCCGCCTGGAAGATCCCCGACATCAGCCCGCGCGAACGGTCAGGAATGGTTTCCATCGCCAGGGATGAGGCCACGCCCCAGACGCCGCCCATCGCAATACCGTAGATCACCCGGAAGGCGAGGAAGGTGCCGAGGGTCGGAGACCAGGCGGACAGCAGTTCGAAAATCGAGAACATCAGGATGTTGACCATCAGAATCGGTCGACGACCAAACCTTTCGGCCAGGCGGCCAAACAGCAGCGCGCCAATCGGTCGCACCGCCAGCGTCAGCATGATCGCCAGCGAGACGTGCGAAATTTCGGTGTGGAAGTTGGTAGCAATATCACTCAACACGAAGACCAGTATAAAAAAGTCGAACGCGTCCAGCGTCCAGCTGGCAAAGCTGGCGAAAGCCACATTGCGCTGGGTCGAAGTCCAGTTGAACATAGGGTTATCCTGTCTTGCTGCGGCCAAGGCCCGGATATCGGGTCAAGAAATGTTAACTATTTGTTTATAGCATGTAAGTAAATAGCGATCTTCGCGTCTTTGTCAGCGCAAGATTCAAGCTGTAAACCGGCGTAACACTTCATTACCCGCCTGATAGTTAGCAGGGGTAAGGTGCTACCGCGATGTTAATGCTTCGGCGCTAATTGTTTATTTGCTACACTCCCGCCGTGGATTTTTGACCAGGATGTTCAAGGCTTGTCGCTGATTCAGATGCACCGTTCGCCCAACCGCTTTGCGGCCTGGCTGGCGGTGGTTGCCATTTTGCTGCTGTTTATTGCCCCGGTGATTTCCAAATCCCTGGTGAGTGATGCTGCGCGTGATTCGATGATGATGCCGGGAATGGCCATGGATCATGACATGGCGATGGATGATGAGATGCCGATGGACGGCATGAACATGGCCACAATGTCGCCACTTGAACATGCCCGCATGATGCAGCACCATCCGATGTCGATGATGGATGACAGCGCCTGCGGCTACTGCGTGTTACTGGCGCACCTGCCGTTAGATTTGACCAACTTCCCGGTGCTGTGGTCTTCACTTCAGGCCGCCAGGCTTCCCGATTCACCGCCGTTCCGCCCCGCTGTGGCACGGTTTATTCCGCAATTTTTCCATCCCCGCGCCCCACCCGCTTACTGAGCCGGTTAAACACTAAAAATATCCTGTCGTTATAACGGCAGGCACCTGCTCATGCCTGGAAACAGGCGGATGGAAAAATATCATGTCAGAAAAAATCCTGGCGCAGTCTGCACGCGCCGAACAATCGCGCAGCGCCCTGCTGCCATTACTGCGTCGTCTGCATTTCTATATCGGGCTGTTTATCGGTCCGTTTATCTTCGTCGCAGCCTTCACCGGCGCGCTGTACGTGATGACGCCGCAGTTGGAAAACGCGCTCTACGCACATCAGCTGTTTACCGACAGCCAGGGGCCGGAACGCTCTCTTGCCGATCAGGTTCGGGTCGCTGAGTCGTTTATTGGCCCACAGGCGAAAATTACCGCCCTGCGTCCGGCGCCCGCTGCCGGGGAAACCACGCGGGTGATGTTCACCACGCCTGACGGCGGCAGTGCCACCACCGCGGTATTCGTCGATCCTCAGACCTTAGAAGTACGCGGCATGCTGAACGTTTATGGCACCAGCGGCGTGCTGCCGCTGCGCACCTGGCTGGATTATCTGCATCAGAATCTGCTGTTGGGCGACGTTGGCCGGAACTACAGCGAGCTGGCCGCCAGTTGGTTATGGGTGGCATCATTAGGCGGACTGCTGCTGTGGGCCACCAGCAGGGCGCCGGGCCGGATCAAAAAAGGCCGCCGTTCTCGCGGACAAAGCCTGCTGCGAAGCCGCTACTGGCACAGCACGCTGGGCGTGGCGCTGCTGCTGGGATTGATCTTCTTCTCGGCCACCGGCCTGACCTGGTCGCGCTGGGCGGGCGACAATATCTCGTCGATGCGTGCCCACTTTGGCTGGCTGACGCCTGCGGTGAATACCGCGCTGACGCCAAACGCGGAAGCGGCTGATGACAGCATGCCGGGTATGACCATGCCAGCTGATGCACATGCCGATCACGCGATGCCAGGGATGAACATGCCTGCCGATGAGCATGCCGGACACGCTATGCCTGCCGATGAGCATGCCGGACACGCTATGCCTGCCGATGAGCATGCTGAACACATACAGTCAGGCATAAATAAGCCGGACAATCCGGCGGCGTCGATCAGCATCTCACCGGAGCAGTTTGATGCTGTGGTGCATACCGCCCGCGCGGCAGGGATTTCAGCCGGCAAGATTGAAATCCGTCCCACAACCCGCGCCGATAAGGCCTGGACCGTCAGCGAGATCGACCGCCGCTGGCCAACCCAGGTCGACAGCGTGTCGGTTGATCCGCGCAGCTATGCCCTGCTGGATAAGGTGGAGTTTGCGCAATTTGGCCTGCTGGCCAAACTCACGCGCTGGGGCGTCGATGCCCATATGGGGGTGTTGTTTGGCCTGCCGAACCAGCTAATTCTGGCAGCATTTGCGCTGGGATTATGCGTGATGATTGTGATGGGATATCGCTTATGGTGGCTGCGCCGTCCGGCCGCCGGGCAAGGCCCGCATCCGGCAGAAACGCTGATTTATCACTGGCGACAGCTGTCGCTTAGCGGCCGTTTTGCTGTGTCGGTGGTTACCGTGGCGTTGGCGTTGAGCCTGCCGTTGATGGGCATCAGTCTGCTGGTGATGCTGGTGATTGATGCCATTCGCTGGCAGCGTGCGGTGAAGGTCGCCTGAGTCAAATGAACTGGCTCCCCGTCTTCCGCGACGGGGAGCGCAGCCTTAGGCCAGCGCTTTTTCCAGCATCGAGAGCAGCAGGCGGTTATCCACCGTTTGCAGTACGTGAACCAGTCCCGCCGTTGAAGGCTCAATAGCCACGTCGACCCGCAATGGCGGACGGTAGCGCCATGATTTCCCGCGCGTCTGTCCCGGCCGCAACTCCACATTGACGTAGTAATCCGCGGCCTTGGCCACCTGCTGATTCAGCAGCCAGGCCACCACCAGCGCATCGTGGATCCAGCAGCCCGGCAGATTGCGGGTTTGCATCGAGTAATCCATCCACGGCCTGAGCGTTTCGGTGACAAAGCGCGCCAGCGGCGTATTCAGCCGGGCAATCCGGTCCAGATCGCTGTGCGTCATCAGCGTCTGGGTGGTGACGTCCATCGGCACTAAGGTGATGTTCGCGCCGCTGTTCAGCACCTTGTGCGCGGCTTCAGGATCGAGGCCGAAATTGGTGTCCTTGATATAGTCATCCAGCGCAAACACGCCGCCCATAATGGCGATCTCCTGCACCGCTTCCACCATCTCCGGATAGCGTTCCATCGCCAGCGCCACGTTGGTTAACGGCCCAATCGCCACCAGGGTGATCTCGCCGGGGTTGGCACAAATCAGCCGGGCGATAGCATCGGCCGCGTCCTCTTCCGGTGCCACAAAGGCCTCCGGCTGACGAACGCCCTGCCACAGATGCGCCAGTTTGTTGCCGTGCACCCGATTGTCCAGCGCGTCACGCCACGGCTGTGGCGGTTCGGCCAGTGCCTGGGTCGCCCCTTTCAACACCGGAATAGTCAGGCCTAAATTTTCAATCAAATCTTTCGCTACGTTGAATCCCTGCTCGCACGGCGTGTTGCCGGCGACCGTGGTAATCAACTCGAGCGAGATATTGGGTGACCCCAGCGCAAGCGCTATGGCCAGACCATCATCAACGTTGGCACCGACGATGCCGTTTCCTGGGTCACAATCAATAATCAATCTTTTCATTTTTTTATTATCATTTTTGTGCGGCGTTGCGGCTGTCGTTAAAGCAACAGCCACAGGATTCGCCTATTTCCAGCTGGTGCGCAAACTCACTCAGCTGTGCCTCGCCTTCCGGGGCTGTCAGCATTGCGATGGCCCTTTTCGCCATTTCCCCAACCGGCTGTCGCACGGTGGTTAATGAAGGGACATGAAACGCCGATTGATCCGTTCCGTTAAAACAGACCAGAGCAACCTGCTCTGGCACCGTAATGTTGTGTTCCGACAGCGCCCGAATACAGCCAATCGCCTGTGCTTCGTTGCTGGCGAACAGCGCGCGAGGTAACGCGCCGGTTTTCAGCATTTGCTGACCGGCCTCATAGCCGCCTTCGCGGGTATAGCTTGTCGGGAATATCCCCTCTGGCCGCTCGGTCACACCCGCGTCGGCCAGCGCCTGACGCCAGCCTGCAAGACGATCCTGGGTGTTAAAACGCTCCAGCGGACCGCAGATAATGCCAATGTCCTGGTAGCCGTGGCTCAACAGATGCGAGGTCACCTGACGGGCCGCCTCGCGCTCGTCCACGCGCAGAATATTCACTTTCAGACTGGGATCGACCCGGTCCAGCATCACCAGCGGCGTGCCGGTGGCCTGAATCACATCGATATAAGGGTGGCGATCGACGCTGTTATAAAACAGTCCATCGACCTGACGGCTCAGCAGATTGTTGATCAGCTCTAGCTCGCGCTGACGGCTGTCACCTGCATCGCCCAACAGCATCACCATGCCGTTGCTCAACGCTTCCTGCTGCAACGCATGGGCAAATGAGGCGATAAACGCGTTGGAAATATTGGGCACCACCAGTCCGTAGGTTTTCGTGGTACCCGACGCCAGAGCACGGGCCACGCTGTTGGGCCGGTATCCGGTTTTCTTGATGGCCTCAAGCACGCGAAGCCGCGTTGCTTCCGCAACCGGCCTCGGACCATTGTTCATCACATAGCTCACCACGGCGACCGAGGTGCCCGCTTCTTTGGCGACATCGCTGCGGGTGGCACGATTTACGGTGCTTTTTACCAAATTATTGCCTTTTCCAGAGGCAAACCGCCGAGCGATCGACGGTTCGCCTGGTTTCCCGTCAGATCGCGTCTTCCGGGTCATTTAAGTCTCGCCCACGGGTTTCCGGGGCAACAAACGTGGTCAGGAAGCCAATGGCCGCCATCGCCGCAAAGTAAGTGGCGATCGGCCACCAGTGGCCAGTCCATGACAACAGCGCAGCAGCAACCAGAGGTGCTGTTCCACCAGAGAGAATCGATCCCAGCTCTTTCGCCGTCGCCATTTTAGTGTAGCGGTGATGCACGCCGAACATCTCAACGCCCCAGGCTGCCTGCACACCAAAAATACCGAGTGACGCCAGGCCCATACCGACAACGATAGTCGAGATCACAATCACTGGCTCACGAGAATCCAGCAACATAAAGGCCGGGAAGGCATAAAGGATCAGTAAAAGGCAGAACCAACGGTAGGTAATGCGGCGGCCAAAGCGGTCAGAAAGCCAGCCAGCGAAAGGAATAATCAGGAAACCGAGCAGAGAGGCAAGGAACACGGCGGTGGTGGCAACCGACTTATCGACAGCCAGCACTTTCACCACGTAGCCGATGATAAAACCCTGAGCCAGATACGAAGGGCCGTTCTCACCGATACGCAGGCCAACCATCACAAAGAACGAACGGCTGCGTTTCCAGAAGCTGCGGGTATCGACCGGCAACGGCTGAGCAACGCGTGAGCTTTCACGCTGCGCCAGCAGTTCCGCTTTCTTGCGTTCAAATACCGGGGTTTCTTTCAGATGACGGCGGATCCACAGCGCCACCAGCGCAATCAGCGAGCTACAGAGGAACGGGATACGCCATCCCCAATCCTGCAGCTGCTGTTGATCCATCTGCACCACCGCCAGCCAGACCAGCGAGGCCACCAGCGTGCCGCTGTTGGATCCCAGCGCAATGATCGAGGAGACCAGACCGCGTTTTTCTGCCGGGGCATATTCACCCAGCATCACCGTGCCGCCAGACAGCTCGGCGCCAGCACCAAAGCCCTGACTGAAGCGCAACACCACCAGACAGGCCGGTGCCCACAGGCCAATCGAGGCATAGCTCGGGATAACGCCGATCAATGTGGTCGACGCGCCCATCAGAATGATGGTGGACACCATCACCACTTTGCGGCCTTTACGATCGCCAAGCCAGCCGAAGAACAGTGCACCGATCGGTCGGGCAATAAAGCCAACGGACCAGGTGGCAAAGGTCGCCAGCAGCGCCATGGTAGGGGTGGATTCGGGGAAGAAGACGTCGCCAAAGATAATACCGGCGGCCAGACCATAGAGGGCGAAGTCCGCATATTCCATCGCGGTGCCAAGCCAACATGAGAAGGTGGCGCGCCAAAAATCTTTACGGCCTTCTGGAGTAGTCAGGCGTTCATCTGCCGCAGAGGATGCGGAACGTGAAGCCTCGTGCTGAATGCTTTGAGGAGTGGACATGAAAGTTCCCTGAAATACAGAGTGCTAATTTGCCTTCCCTGGCGTGTCCTGAGAGTCAGGAAAAATTCGCCAATTAGGACGCTCTTTTGCTGAGCCATGGTTAAGGTCAGAACAGGTTCCCTGGTGTTGGGAGAGTTATATTCGTTTCCCGGTCGTCGGTTTTAAGTAACCAATCGCATCCATACGGTGAAACAAAGTGACCTTCACTGGGCAGATAAGCATCATGCGTCGCGAATTTTTACTACGAGGGCTATTGTATCTACGCGCGTAGATTTTGCAATAGATCTGCGCAAATAAATTAGTGTCACTTCACATTTGGAAAGCGCGACTCCAGATAAAAGCGATAAAATACATTAACTTGAATTAATAACTTAATTTATCGCTCTGATATTGCACTACAATACACCGAATAAACTGTACTAAAGTTCAGTTTTCACTCACGTCTGACTGGCTCAGTCGTGGGCATTCTAAACGGCAGATTATTGCAGTCAGATGAATCCTCGCCCATTGCCGGGCAAATCTTAAAATCAGCCCGCTTATTTGTCTTAACCTGAACGTCAGCTTACTCTTGAAAAAAACACCTGAGGGAAGGTAATGACCATAATTCTGATGCGTCACGGTAAGCCGGACCATACGGTGGGCGGCCGCTTACCGGCGCTGGCGATGACAGAGTGGTGTGAAGCTTATGATATGTCGAACGTGCAGGATGGTCCGCCGGATAAGAGTATTCGGGTGGCGGCGATGGCCGACTACGTGGTGACCAGTCCCCTTCCCCGCGCGCGCTCGTCACTGCAAAAGCTGGGGCTGGAACCGGCCTGCATCGATGCGGTATTCAGCGAAGTGTCCCTGCCTACCATGCGCCTTGCCTATCCCCACCTTCCTCCATCGCTGTGGCTTTCGTTACTGCGCCTGATGTGGCTGTGCGGCTATGCCGGATCGGTCGAATCCTTCCAGCAGGCGGAACTGCGCGCCAGTCAGGCCGCTAACCGACTGATTTCCCTGTCGGAGCATGGCAACGTGCTGCTGCTGGGCCACGGCATCATGAATAAAATGATCGCCCGCCATCTGCGTAAAGAGGGCTGGCTGGCGGAGAAACATGCCAGCAGCCGGCACTGGAGCGCCGCCATTTATCATCCGCCGGTTATTCCGCCGGGAATGCTGTAACGGGCGACTTCAGCACCTCGATAAAGGCGCTTAACGCCGCAGGCACATGGCGATGGCCAGGATAGTAAAGCGCCAGCCCCGGCGAAGGCGGACTCCACTCTTCCAGCACGATTTGCAGCTTGCCGCTCTGAAGCCACGGCTCCGCCACGCTGCTCGGGACATAGGCGATACCCAACCCCTGCGCCGCTGATTCGACCATCAGTTCCAGATGATCCAGCATCAGCGTGCCTTTCACCTCTATATGCCGCTCCACGCCACGACGCGAGAACTCCCAGCGATAGAGCTTGCCGCTGGGTAAGCGGAAGCGAATACATTGATGGGTTAACAGATCGTCGGGCGTGGCGGGTTCGCCGCTTTTCGCGACATAAGCGGGCGAGGCCACGGCAATAAAGCGCAGATCGCCGCCAAACGGCACCGCCACCATATCTTGCGGCACATCCTCCAATAGCCGCACGCCGGCATCAAACTGCTCGCTGACGATATCGATCAACCGCCCTTCGGTCACCACATCCAGCGAAATGGCCGGATAGCGCTGCAAAAACAGCGGCACAACCCGCTGCAACAGCTGACGCGCGGCGCTCTCGCTGGCATTGATCCGCAAGGTGCCGGTCGGCTGCTGGCGAAATGCTTCCACCGAACTGAGCGCACTCTCCAGCCCCTGCAGCACCGGCTTCAACTGGTTAAGCAACTGCTCGCCGGCTTCGGTGGTCGAGACGCTGCGGGTGGTGCGGTGCAGCAACCGCACCGCCATCTTCTCTTCCAGCGCGCGCAGCATATGGCTGAGGGTGGACGGCGATAATCCCAGCTCGTCAGCCGCCTGACGAAAGCTGCGGCGGGTGGCGACCAGCACAAAGGCCTGCAGCGCAGAGAGATCGGGCTTGCTATTCATGGGTAATTTTCACCAACTCATGCATGATTAGACGGATAGTAGCATCAATTCCAGCGGCGTAAGGTTACCTGACACTCAACAGGAGAAACCCCATGTCTAAAACCTGGTTTATTACCGGCACCTCATCTGGCTTCGGCCTGGAAATGACTGAACGCCTGCTGGAACGCGGCGACCGTGTGGCGGCGACCTTGCGCAAACCCGCCGTGCTACAGGCGGTAAAAGCGCGTTATGGTGAGCAGCTGTGGCTG
This sequence comes from Erwinia sp. QL-Z3, assembly GCF_004551645.1. Lineage (NCBI taxonomy): Bacteria > Pseudomonadati > Pseudomonadota > Gammaproteobacteria > Enterobacterales > Erwiniaceae > Erwinia > Erwinia sp. QL-Z3. The sequence goes on along the minus strand of NZ_CP037950.1, from coordinate 2,064,698 downwards.
GCGCAACTGGATGTGACCGACGCCGAAAGCGTGCGCACGGTCGTCGATCGGGCCTTTGCGGAATTAGGCCGCATTGATGTGGTGGTCAGCAACGCGGGCTACGGGCTGGGCGGCGCCGCCGAAGAGCTGGCGGATGCGCAAATTGAACGCCTGCTGGACACCAATGTGCTCGGCTCGATCCAGCTGATCCGCGCGGCCTTACCGCATCTGCGCCAGCAAGGCGGTGGCCGCATCCTGCAGCTCTCTTCGATGGGTGGGCAGATTACCTTCCCGGGACTGAGCCTTTATCACACCAGCAAATTTGCGATGGAAGGCTTTGTCGAAACGGTGGCGCAGGAAGTGGCGGCATTCAATATTGAATTCACGCTGGTTGAGCCAGGCACCGCCCAGACGGGGTTCACCCAGGGAATGGAGATGGCTGAACCGCTGGCGGCTTACGATCGGAGCCCGATGCGGCAGCTGATGGAGAACTGGCCAACCGTCGGCGAGGCGAAGAAGATGGTGCGCGAAATGATTGCCTCCGTCGATCGCTCCCCTGCGCCACGTCGACTGACGCTGGGCAGCGATGCGTACACGCTGGTGCATGCCGCATTGACCGAACGCCTTGCGGCGCTGGAAGCGCAGAAAGAGATCGCCTTTTCGACCGATGTGGGGCGCTGATCGGCATTTCAGAGGAACAGGCAAGTCAAAAAGCGGGTTAAGGAGAATACTTCGTGGGTTCGTCTTTCTGATGTACTACGGCCAGAATCTCAATACCGACTTTGACTACCCGGTAGAAGATTAGGTGGGAGTTGGCAGGGAAACTCAGTACGCCGGGACCGATGTCAGCGCTACGGTCCCGGCCCAATGCAGGGTTAGGGTCAAGAATATCCTGCATCGTTGTCCGCAATGCGTTGGCATACAGATCGGCGGTAGTCGCACCAAAATGACGATGTGAATACGCTCTTATGGCGCGGATCTGCGCCCTTACTTGTGTGGTAAATATGACGGTCATCCTTGAACCTATTCCCCAGCGTGTTTGATTTCTTCTTCAGTAAGGTCGCTGAACACATCGTCAATACTGTGCAACTCGCCACGTTCTGACTGGACGATCGACTCCGCAACCATCGCGCGCAGTTTCATTAGTTTCAACTGCTCATAATCGTGAAAATCTTCAATCGACATCACCACCACTTTAGGTCGGCCATTCTTGGTAATACTGACAGGCTCGCGCTGCGCTTTGCTGATGAGTTCGCCAAACTGGATTTTGGCCTCACTGGCGGTAAAGCTGTGCATACTCACATCCTTCAACAATACAACAGGTACGATTCGTACCGATTCATACCAATTTTAATGCATCGCAGCCACCCGCACCATGCCCACTGTTAAGAAATGCGTACTTCGTCAGTTTGTTTCAGAGGAACAGGCAAGCTTCAGAGAGGCCCGGATATTCGCAGCCAGAGGATAAGGCTTTACCCTGAACTTCGCTGACGGACACGCCGTTCAGCAAGCCCTGGTAAGGAGAGTCCTGTGTCTGAATTGAACAATAAAATCGTGGCGATCACCGGTGCCAGCAGTGGTATTGGTGAAGCCACCGCCCGACTGCTGGCGGCCAAAGGCGCGCGTGTTTTGCTTGGCGCGCGCCGCACCGATCGTCTGGCGACGGTGGTTGCAGAGATCCGTGCCGCTGGCGGCGAAGCGCATTTCACCTCGCTTGACGTCACCAGCCTCAGCGAGATGGAGCGCTTTATCGCCGAAGCACAACAGCATTTTGGCGGACTGGATGTGCTGATTAACAACGCTGGCGTGATGCCGCTATCGCCGCTTTCGGCCCGTAAAGTGGACGAGTGGGATCGCATGATTGACGTCAACATTCGTGGCGTTCTCTACGGCATTGCAGCCGCACAACCGCTGATGGAACAGCAGCAGCACGGCCATATCATCAACATTTCGTCGATTGGTGGACTGAGCGTCTCGCCAACGGCGGCGGTGTATTGTGCCACCAAGTTCGCGGTGCGGGCCTTATCGGATGGGCTGCGTCAGGAGACGGATAAACTGCGGGTGACGGTGATTTCACCGGGCGTGGTGACGTCAGAACTGGCGGACAGCATCAGCGATGATTCAGCGCGCGAAGCGATGAAAGCCTTCCGCCGTGTGGCGCTGGAACCGGATGCCATCGCGCGTGCCGTGGTGTATGCGATTGAGCAACCGGCGGACGTGGATGTCAGCGAGATCGTGGTGCGTCCCACCGCCAGCCCCTACTGACCCTCTTCAAGCTCGCCGTAACGGGCGGGCTTTTTTTAGACTTAGCCCGCCATCTCAATGGCCGGTTCCAGCCGCAGGATTTCTTTCATATACAGCGCTTCCTGCACCGGGCTACGACCAAAGAAGCGCTTAAACTCGCGGCTGAACTGCGAAGGACTTTCGTAACCCACTTCCGCTGAAGCCGTGGCGGCAGACATTCCGCCACGCACCATCAACAGTCGGGCCTGATGCAGCCGGGGGGATTTCAGGTACTGAATGGGTGAGCTTTGGGTCACCGTTTTAAAATGGGCATGGAAAGTAGCCACGCTCATGCCCACTTCGCTTGCCAGATCGGCCACCTCAAAATGCTCGCTATAACGGTTTTGCAGGATGTGTAATGCCCGCGCAATCTGCGCAAAATACCCTTGCTGCGCCAGCGCCGCGCGTAAGGTGCCACCCTGATCGCCGACCAGCACCCGGTAGTAAATCTCCCGCACGATCCCCGCGCCCAGCACCTGGCTTTCCTGCGGCGAACTCAACACCTCCAGCAGACGGATGACGCTGTCACCCAACGCCTCATCCAGCGGCGAAGAGAGCATGCTGACCGCGTCATGACGGCGGGGAACCGGCAATTTTAAGGTCAACAGCAAATCGGCCAGCACCGTAAAATCCAGCCTGAGCGCCACCGCCAGCATCGGCTCATCCGCGCTGGCGTCGGTCTGGCTGATAAAGGGCAGCGGTACCGCGACCACCAGAAAATGCTGAGCATCGTAAACATAGACGTCATCCCCCAAATAACCACGCTTGCAGCCCTGGCAAACGATGACAATTGAGGGTTCATACAGCACCGGCGTATGGTCCAGCGGCCTGTCGGAACGCAGCAGGCGCACATCATCCAGCGCGGACCGGGTATAGCCGTTATTGGGGGCAAGTCGGGTAATCAGCGCCGCCATTTTCTTGCGCCGTTGCTCGGTTTCCAGCGCCTGAGGTTCAGCCATGCGCATCACCGTTCAGGCCCAGCCGACGCTTGAGCTGGCTGCGGGAATCCTCCAGCAACTGCTCAGCCACGACATCATCCTGAATGGCTCGCGCCAGCGCCATCGCGCCAATCAACTCGGCCTGCGCCGAGGAGGCCAGAGACTGCGGCTGTGCATGCCCCATCGCCTGTAGCGAACGGGCAATCAGCGCCTGCATTTCCTGAATGCCCAGCGTAAAGCGTGCCCGCGCCTCGTCCGGCAAACGGCTGGCTTCGCCCGCCAGCGAAGGCATCGGGCAATTGTGCTCCGGTGCGTTGCGGGCTTCAGGGGAAAGGTAGAGATCGATCAGGCGAGTCAGCCGCGCAGCGCCTTCCGGCAGCGGCGACAAGGCATTCAGCCGTTCGCCGGTTTCGTTAAACATCCGGTCGATAACGTTCGCCACCAGATCATCACGCGAGGTGAAGTGCGCATAAAACCCGCCGTGCGTCAGCCCAACGCGCTTCATCAGCGCCGCCACACCGATGCCCTCAGTGCCCACGACGCGCATGATGGCGGCCGCTTCGTCCAGGATTCGCTGACGGGTGCGTTCTTTATGGGTAATGACTTCTGACATGGGGCCTCCGGGACAGGATCGGTAATCGGCTTGCGCGGAATTGTGCAGCTGAACGCGTGAGCCAGATACAGGCAGTTTAGCTCAGCGCTTAACAGGATATGACTATCATAATAATTATTATGACCGTCATATTCAATGTAGCGTTGGGCGGTGCGTGCCTATCTTTATGAAAGCGCTAGATAAAATTTTTTGGATGGATGAAGGACGGGCTAAAACCGCCATTTTGACGCTATTGACAGTAAATATGATGGCCATCATATTAAGCCTCAACACCAAATGATAACCATCATATTCAGGAGAGCATCATGACCCATTCGAACGCATCTAAAGGAACAGCAGCGATTACCGGCGCATCGGCAGGGATTGGGGCTTTTTACGCACAACGCCTTGCACAGCGCGGCTACGACCTGTTGCTGATTGCACGCGACAATACAAAACTTGAGGCGCTGGCCGCAAAACTCTCCTCAGATTACGGCGTGAAAGCCGAGGTGCTGGCCGCCGATCTGATCGATCAACACGATCTGGCGCGCGTCGAACAACGGCTGAGCAGCGATGCCAATATCACACTGCTGGTGAATAACGCAGGCATGACCGTCGCCGGCGACTTCCTGGATAACGACATCGACAGCGTACAGCGGATGATCATCCTTAACGTGCTCGCCCCGACCCGACTGGCACATGCGGCGGCCAACGCCTTTAAGAACCGCAAACAGGGCACGATTATCAACATCGCGTCGGTCCTTTCGCTGGTGCATGAAATGTCTAACGGCGTCTATAACGGCACCAAATCCTTCGTGCTGAACTTCAGCCGTTCGCTGGAAGCATCGCTGCTACCTCACGGCGTACGTGTGCAGGCCGTGCTGCCAGGGTTAACCCGCACCGAAATATTCGAACGTTCTGGCCGTTCCGCCGACGAGCTGCCGGCGCATATGCTGATGGAAGTCGACACTATGGGGGATGCAGCACTGGCCGGGCTGGATTTAGGCGAGAGCGTGACCATCCCATCGCTGGAGAAATATGAAAACTGGGAAGCCTACGATGCCGCCCGCGCCGCGCTGCTGCCGGATTTATCGCTGAGCCAGTCTGCGTCTCGCTATCGCTAAAGGGATGTTGGGTGCGGGGAACGAGTACCTTGAATGGGGATCGCTATGGCTTAGTGACGTAGCGGAAACCGTTGTCGGGACAAGGGTAAGGGGCGAAGAGGTTGTTATTCCACCCGTTTTCCTGGTTGGAAATTAGCCAACCGGATGATAACTGCTGGATTGCACCACCGAGTTACATTATAATCCTGCGCCTCAGGCCCCATAGCTCAGTTGGTTAGAGCACGCGACTCATAATCGCTTGGTCACTGGTTCAAGTCCAGTTGGGGCCACCAAATTTTACCTGTTAAATCAGGACATTAAGCCACCTTGCAGAGGGTGGCTTTTTTGTTTCTGGTTTTGAGTGGCGATGAAATGGCGATGCCTGTCCAAACAGGCGCAATGCCTCTCAATAAAGCCAACGGCCCGCTTTGGCTGATTCAATCAGCATGGCAATAGTCAGTTCCTCTGGCTCTTTTTCCTCTACCCGCATTGAGGGAGGTCGTAGGAAATTAGGGATCAACCCTTTTTCATATGGCCAGTATTTGATGAAATCAAAGTTTGTATCATCAACACCAAAGCGTGAAAAATAATCCTTCATAATGTCATCGCCTGTCTCGCGTGCCCAAGGGTAGCGGCCTGTGCTGAGGCTGGTATCAAGAGTAAGAGGTCGCTTTTTACTAAAGGGCGTGGGCAAGTTCCAATGCTCGTCATACCAGTCGAAGACCTCCTGTGCCTTAGCTTCACTCATCCCCATAATTTGTCCTCTTCCCTCGCAATACGATTAAATGTATTCGTTGCCCTCCAGGCGATGGTCATCACGTGATTCATCATAAACATAATACCGAGGATAGGGATCCAACGCCCTGTAAACGCCCCTAAATTAGTGACATGGCTAAATTTTCTTTTGATCGAACCATTGGTAAGCGTAGGCAATTGCATACCAACTTCAATAGTGATCCAACGCCTTAAATTCTGGCTTAAGAAGCTGGTTCCTTTGGTTGCTCCAGTTGGCTTTCCTCTGGTGGTTTTCGTTTGTTGACCCAGGATAAAAAGGGCAAGTGCTATCACATCATCAACATTTAACTGCCGTTGGGCTTCATCAAGGAACACCCAGAAAACTCCGCTAAGTTACGTCCTCGCACGCCAGGCTAAATCTGCCAACCAGCGCACACTTCACAAAATTCCCGCCTCAAAACCCCTACCCACAAACCCAACGCGGTTATAGGATTGCCACTCCACAAGACAGGAGTCGAGGAGTAGCCATGGACACAATTAACAACACCCCAACCCTGCGCAGTTACCAGGCCAAAAATGAACAGCACTGACGCTCAGGTATTAGCCTGGTATCAGGAAAGATGGAATAAGCCCCTGTTCCTCTCCTTCAAGCGCCCCACTCTTACCCTGGAGACCAGCCTTTCTACGGGTGATTACCCATGGTGCTGGGAGGATGGGGAAGACATCCTTGTTGAATACTTCGACAAATTCCATGTCGATCAGGGCAATTTCTCATTCACCAACTACTGGCCGAATGAAGGGGTGTTTATGCTTCTGAATTTTCTGCGTTCAAAGGACAAAAAGAGGAAGTGGACTGAACCGAAACCACTTACCTTAAAAATGCTGGCTGAATCGGCCAAGGCCGGTCGTTGGCTGTATGACTAAATGGAAAAATGAAGGTTATGGCTAATCACAGCAATCTGCCCCTAACCTTCAGCACTTCAAGGAATAGATTATGTCACCCAGCACGGTTATTAAATGGACCCACCGAATCCTGACGCTTGTCCTGTTGTTATTAGTCCTCGGCTATTTCGCCTATCAGCGCGCAATGGGCCCGCCTTATGACGATGCATTGCTATCAGCGAAACAGATCGGCCCGGACACCTGGCTTTATATTACGGAGTATCAGGGCGGCGCGACGGTATCTGATGTCTACCGTTACTACCTTTCAGCGGAATTAAAAACCGAGCCGCTCAAAGCTCTCGGCCATATTGCCCCCTTCCTGACGGCGGATACCGCGGATGCCAAGGTCAACAAATGGGGAAACCGGGTCAGTATCAACCTCAGCGGCAAGGTCTACCAGTTCACCAGCTCGGTCTTTTACACCTCAGACGGCATTGCGATGACGCCATCAATTGATTTCACCTCCCGCACCCCATAAAAAAAGGCAGCCCCACATGGAGCTGCCAGCATCACTTTAGCCCTAAACCACTATGACTTTTTCTTCGCCTTAGGTTTCGGGGTTGCGCCGGTCGCTTTCACCGTTTTTACTGCTTTTGCGGCAGGCGACGGGACGTCGGCACTGGTCGCTTCGACAAACTTCTCATAATATTCCTGAGACAGCCTGCGGATGGCTTTACCGATGTTGGCGTAGTCATATTCATTCAGGTTAGCCAACGACACGCGCCATGATGGATGCGGAGTGCCGAACCCACGGCCCGGCAGCAGGATAACGCCAGTTTCTTCCGCCAGACGGAACAGCGCCTCATTCGGTTTCAACCTGCTCAGCATCCATTTCACAAACTCGGTACCGTACATCTGCTCGGCCAGCTCTTCCAGATCCAGCAGATGGTAGTAACGTACCGAGTTGGTGTCGTAAGGCATCGGCAGGCCCAGCTCGCGATACAGCGCCTCTTTCCTGCGCAGCACGATGCGTTTCATTTCGGCTTTATAAGCGCCAGGCTCGTCCATCAGGCAGAAAATCGAGAACAGCGTCATCTGCGCCTGCACCGGCGTCGACAGCCCGGCGGTATGGTTCAGCGCCACCGTACGGCTGTCGGCGACCAGGCGATCGATAAACTTCAGGCTACGCGGATCGGTGGTTATCGAGCTGTAGCGCTTGTCGAGCTGCTTACTTTTGGCTTCCGGTAACCTGGCAATCGCCGCGTCGATAATATTGTCTTCGTGGGTCGCCACAACCCCCATGCGCCAGCCGGTGGCACCGAAGTATTTCGAGAAGGAGTACACCAGGATGGTGTTATACGGGCAGATGGCAAACAGCGAGACAAAGTTGTCGGCGAAGGTGGCGTACACGTCATCGGTAAGAATGATCAGGTCAGGCCGCTTCTTCACGATCTCGGCGATGTATTGCAGCGTGTCCTCATCGATTTTCACCGACGGCGGATTGCTTGGGTTCACCAGGAAGAACGCCTTCACTTTCGGGTCCAGCAGCTTATCCAGCTCTTCGTGTGTGTACTGCCATTTATTGGATTGCGGCGCGTCAATATGGATGGTTTTAAGGTTGTAATCGCTAAGCTCGGGGATCTCGATGTACGGGGTGAAGATCGGCATCCCGAGCGCGATGGTGTCGCCCTCATTGATCACATGGTTGGCCTTCAGGCTGGCAAACAGATAGGTCATCGCCGCCGTGCCGCCTTCCAGCGCATACATATCGAACTTACCGACAAACGGATAGGTGCCGATCATCTCGGTGTGGATGTACTTGCCGATAATCTCTTCGCTCATCTTGAGCATGCGATCGGGCACCGGGTAGTTACAGCCCAAAATGGCTTCACACATTTCATAAATGAAATCGCCGGCATTCAGGCCCATCTGGTCGCGAATATACGACACGGCCGATTCGATAAAACGCACGCCTGGGACACTTTCATGCTGCTTGGCAAACAGTTCGAACCGCGCTTCGATGCCTTCACGCTTCGGAAAGCCGCCGACATGATCCATATACATGTAGGAGCGTTCGGCTTCGGTCATTGCAAACAAACCAAACTGGAAAAAACCATGGCGCGGGGTGGTAGCCAGAAAATTGGGGTTCCCACGGCCAGCGTTCAACATCAACTGGTTACTTTGAACCGCCCGCTGCATCAGAGCATCTTTCAGTTCAAAAGGGCTCAACAGCGCGAGCTTTTCCGGGTCGCTAAAATTCATGTCACTACTCCTTGAAGCATCATTGACAAAGCAAATTGCCATTCCGGGATCGCCCGGGCAGGCTACCTGTAAGACGACATCTCGTTAAACCAGTGCAACAACCAGCGGCCCCAGTAGGGTCAGGAACACGTTGGCCAGCGCGTAGGTAATGGCGAACGGCACCGTTGGCACGGTGTTTTCGGCTTTATCCAGCACCTCACCAAAGGCCGGGTTAGCGCTGCGGGTGCCGCTAAGCGCCCCAGCGAAAATGGCGGTGTTGTTGTAGCGCAGCACGTAGCGGCCAAACAGCATGGTCAGCACTAACGGCAGGATGGTCACCACAACACCGATCAACAGCAGCTTCAGCCCCTGGCTTTCGACGGTTTGCACCGCCTGCAGGCCGGAAGAGATCCCGACCACCACCACAAACGCCGCCAGACCCAGATCTTTCAGGATCTGCACCGCGCCGGACGGCATATAGCCGAAGGACTGCCGACGGGAGCGGAACCAGCCGAACAGCAAGCCGGAGAGCAACGCCCCGCCACCACTGCCCAACGTCAGCGGAATCGAGCCGATTCTGGCGGTCAGTAATCCCACCAGCAGGCCAACCACCAGGCCTGCGCCCATATAAACGAAGTCAGTTTTGGCGCTGGGCACAATCGCATGACCAATCAGGTCCACCACGCGTTTGACGTCCTGTTCCGCGCCAAATACGGTGACCACATCGCCCAGCATCAGCACCGTTTCCGGCTCCAGCGGCAGCGCTTTGCCCTGGCGGGTAATCTGCGAGACATATATCCCATGACGCACGTCCTGCGCGGCGGCAGCACGAATATCGCCAAAGGTGCGGTTTTCAAGTTTCTTGCTGGTGATCACCACTTCACGCCGCTGCATGGTCAGTTCCATGCCTTCCTCGGCGTGCAGCTCTTTGCCGAGGCTGGGGGCGATGGTGACCACGGCGGTACGTTTGCCGACCACCAGCACAATATCCCCGCCCAGCAACTGCAGGTCCGGCGTCGGCTCCATCACCTGTTTTTCCCGCTTCACCCGTTCGATGGTGATCGGGAGATCTGACGCATTCTCCAGGGCGGAAATCGTGGTGGCGGTATTGGGTGGCAACTGGAAAATCCTGCCGACCAGATCGGGCGCGGCGGCTTCCTGCCCCGGTCCGTACACCTGCACGCCGGACTGGATGGCGCTTTCGGCCTTTAACGCATCCTCTTTGATGCTGCGGCCCATAAACTTCGGCAGCAAATTCACACAGACCAGAATGGCGCCGAAGGATCCGAAGACGTAGGTCACCGCATAGCCAATCGCCACGTTGCCCTGTAAGCGCTGAACCTCATCGGCCCCCAGCCCCAGCTTGGTGATGGCGTCACCGGCGGTCCCGATAATCGCAGACTGGGTTAATGCCCCCGCCGCGACGCCAGCCGCCAGCCCCTTATCAAGATCGAAGCCTTTGGCTAACACCACCACCGTCAGCAGCCCGGTGATCGCCAGCACCGCCGCCAGAATGATCTCCTTGATCGACTGCTTGCCTAAGGATCGGAAGAAATCGGGCCCGCTCTCGTACCCCACCGCATAAATAAACAGGGCAAACATTACCGATTTCACCCCCGCATCGATCTCCACGCCCACCTGGCTGACCAGCACGGCAACCAGCAGCGAACCCGCCACCCCGCCCAGCTGGAACTTGCCAAATTTGATCTTGCCGAGGTAATACCCCGCCGCAATCGACAGAAACAGCGCGATTTCGGGAGACTTTTGGAACAACTCATGCAACCAGTTCATATGCCTACCTCAGTTACCAAAATGAAGAGTTCTGACAGCTAAACAGGCTGGAGAGAACTGGCCAGCCCGACAATTAACGGCCCCATCAGGGGCAGCACGACATTCGAAATTGCGTAGGTGATGGTGTAACCCAGCAGCGGCGTGGAATTTCCACAGGCACTCTGGATGGCACTCAGTGCAGGCGTGCTGCACTGTTGCCCGGCAATGGCCCCGAGTAACACCGGGGCGCTGAGTTTGAGCCAAAAGTGCCCAACCAACAGGGAGAGAGACGCCGGGATCACCGCAATGGCAATGCCCAGCAGCGGCAAGCTAAAGCCGTACTGCATAATCAGCGCCATTGCCTGCGGGCCGGATGACAGGCCAACCCCGGCAATAAAGCCCGCCAGGCCCAAATCCTTCATCAGCGCCAGCGCATCGGCATTCACCGTATGCAGATCGGCACGACGGGCGTGATACCAGCCCAGCACCAGTCCGACCACCAGCACGCCGCCGCCGGTCCCGGCAGAGAACGGAATACCGCCGACGTTGAGGCTAAAGCTGCCCAGCAATGTGCCGAGGGCAATCGCCAGCCCGGCAATGCCGAGGTTGCTGGCGAGCTTGTCGGGCATCCTTTTGCCGATATGGCTGAGCTGGGCGCCGGAGCTGCGGCCGCCGCCTGGCGTGGTGTCGTAAATCTGCAGGATGTCATGAAGCTGTAAGCGGGTTGCGGGTAAGGCCGGCATAATCGCATCGCCGCGCTGAATGGCGGCCACATGCAGGCCAGCGGGCAAGGTCACCTCCTGCAAAGGCCGGTTGGCCATCGCCGGTGCCAGCAGCACCACATGGTAGGTTTCCAGCGCAGCGGCCATCGAAGTGGTATCCGGCATCTCCTGGCCCAGCATCGCGGCGGTCTCAATCAGCGATCCGCGATAGCCCACCAGCAGCACGCGATCGTCCCGGCGCAGCTTCAGCTCAGGGGTCAGCCCGAGCAGTCGGCCATGACGCTGCACCCGTACGATGCTGCTTTGCTGGCCCAGCCGTTGCTGGATCGCCGCCACGGTATAACCGGCGCCGGCATCCACCCGATAACCGCGTCCGACGATGGTTGGTGCCGCAGACTGTCCGTCGGTTTCGACCCGCCCGCCCATTTCCAGCCACAGTTTGTCCGCCTCCTCACGCAGGTTGACGCGCAGGAACAGCGGAAAGAGCTGGCTGGTGACGATGACAATGGTGATCAGCCCGCAGATATAGGTGATGGAGTAGGCGGTCACGACGTTGCCCTGCAGGCGGAGTATGTCGCTGGCAGGTAAATCCAGGCGGGAAATGGCGTCGGTGGCGGTGCCCACTACGGCAGATTCAGTCGCGGCACCGGCCATCATGCCCGCCGCAGTGCCCGGATCCAGATGCATCACCGCCGTGGCGGTCAGCACCAGCGCCAGCACCGCCACTACCTCAATCAGGCAGAACAGACCCAGGCGGATGCCTTTGGCATTCAGATTGGCGAAGAATTGCGGGCCACCGCTGTAACCCAGCGCAAAAATGAACATCATAAAGAAGATGTTTTTGATGCCGGTATCGACGGGAATATTCAGCTGACCAATCAGCAGCGCGGCAATCAGCGTGCCGCAGACGCCACCCAGCTGGATCGGCCCAAGGCGGATCTGCCCGATGGCATAGCCAAATGTCAGGGCCAGAAAGATAGCCAGTCCAGGAACAGACTGTAACGCCTGAGTGATAAAGGGAAATAAAGTACCAGACATGCAACATCCCTGGTCATTTAGTGGATAGTACCGGAGAGAGAAGAACGTCACCCTCTGAGATGCCCGTAAGCCAAATTCGCCGTCGAGTCCGTTGAAAATATAGCAGGCGTTTGAGCTTTAAACAGAAAGCGGCGGACAGGTGACGGCGACAGAAAAACAGGGAGAAAATCCCGACTGGCCAGGTCGATGGCAAAGACTCATTTATAATGCATGTTTTACAAGGATTTACATAAGCCGATCGCGGGTTCCCTTACTTCAGACCTGCCTTCCTGGATGATCAAAATTTAAGCGCCATGCATTCATTTCAAAAAAAAGTGATCGTTATCGGGTTGAATTGATTAGAAAAAATTATCACTCTGCGCTTTTTCCTCAGGTTTTTTATCATTTCGTTATTTTTAACGCTGAAAATGACCGTGCGATCACAAATAAGCCGCCTGCGGACGATCACATCTGCCCAGCTATGTTCCTTAAGCCCACAATAAAGTTGAGCACAATGAAAGGGATGCCGTCCGGCAGGCATGACTGGCCCTAAAAACCCCGGTCTGAAAACGCCCCTTTACCGCCCGTGTTTCAGGCAGCCACGCTAACGAAAACAAACGCACTGCTAGCAATCAAGGGGCATTTTCTCCAGATTGGTGCACCGTGCGCACCACCAACAACGAACCTTACGCCATAATCCCCGTTCAGGGCCTACCCTGCCTGCCTTTGCCGTTCTGGCATAACTCCTGCATTGCTTGATCACTAACTTGTATACAAGCCCGCATACCGGGCCACATTGGGAGTCATCAGCCATGAGCAGCAAAGACAAACAGACTATCGATGCGATGCGTCGCCAGATCATGAAGTATTCGGCACTGACTTTAGGCGGCGTTGCACTCAGTGGCATGTTGGGGAGCCTGCCTGCGATGGCGGCAGACGAAGAGATCCTGATTGGCTACTGGCCGATTGTCGGCGGTCTGCCTTTATATGTCGGTATTGAGAAAGGCTTCTTTAAAAAGGCGGGCCTGAATGTGCGCGCGGTGAAATTTGCCAGTACGCAACAGGTGGTCGAAGGGATGATCACCGGGCGCATTCATGGCTGTGCCAACGGCACGGCAACCGGCGCACTGGGACTGGGCGCGCTGACCAGCCCGGACCTGTTCAAAATAATCTGCTCCAACCCGTCTAACGAAAAAATGGTGCTGGATGAATTCCTGGTGCCGATGAACAGCACCGCCAAATCCATTGGCGATCTGAAAGGCAAACGCATCGCCTGCGGACCCGGCATTCAGAACGTCACCATGGCGAAAATCATTCTGGAAAAGAATGGCTTCACGGAAACCAACGTGATCGAACTGCCGATTGGCCAGCATGTGCCTTCACTGGCGGCGGGCCAGATCGACGGCGTTTATACCCTTGAGCCCACCGGCACGGTCGCGCGGATGAAAGGCTTGGGCAAAGTGCTGGAAACCGGCGTGATTGCGAAATACGTGCTGGGCGATGCCAACGCACCGTGGTTTGGTGGCGCGGCGGCGCTGACCAGCAGCTTTATTAATGCCGATAAGGCCCGCTCGACGCAGTTTGTCGAAGCCTATGCCGAAGCGGTGAAATACATTCAGCAAAACCCGGACGACGCGCGTCAGTATGTCGCCGGCTACACCGGTATCGAAGCCGCGCTGGTGAAGGAAGTGCCGCTGCCGGGCTTTGTGATGTATGACCAGCTCACCGGCGAAAATCAGCAATGGTTCCAGAAATTCTATGACGTCTTTACCGAACGGAAAATTTTCAGCAAGCCGCTTCAGGTTGCCCCGCTGATCTACAAAGCATAAGGAGCCGCAAGATGAAGCCATCATGGCGTTACAAGCTTCTGCCGCTGGTTGGGCCGCTGCTGCTGTTTTTGCTGTGGCAGACGGCGGTCAGCGCCAAATGGCTGAACCCGGTGTTACTGCCCTCACCGGGTGAAACCGTCAGCTACCTGTTCAGCAAGCTGGCCGACGGCAGCATGAATCAGGATATCGGTGCCACCCTGTATCGCACGCTAATGGCCTTTTTCGTCTCGGCGGTGATTGGTGTGCCGCTGGGCGTGATGCTCGGCAGTAGCGAACGTCTGTACCGCAGCGTGGAGTTCCTGGTGGATTTCTTCCGCTCCACGCCCTCTTCGGCGCTGATCCCGCTGTTTATGCTGATTTTCGGCATCACCGACACCAATAAAATCGCCATTGCGGCCTTTGCGGCGGTGCTGGTGATCCTGTTTAACAGCGCGTACGGCGTAATGAATGCCAAAAAGACCCGCATCATGGCGGCGCAGGTGATGGGCGTTTCGCGCTGGCATGTGTTTAAAGACATCATGCTGATGGAAAGCCTGCCGCAAACCTTTGTCGGCCTGCGCACCGGCGTGTCGATGGCGCTGGTGATCGTGATCGTTGCCGAGATGTTTATCGGCTCGGAAACCGGCCTGGGCCATCGCATTATCGACGCGCAGCAGCTGTTCAATATTAAGGACATGTACGCGTCGATCCTGATTACCGGCGCCTTTGGTTATCTGCTGAATCTGGCCTTTTTGCTGATTGAAAAGCGCTGCGTACACTGGAGTGGCAAAGCATGAACCATCCTCCCTACCCTAAACCCAATACCCACGTCACGATCCGCGGGCTTGATAAAACCTTCGCCGGGCAACCGCTTTATCAGGATCTGAATCTCGACTTCCCGCGCGGCAAGATTGTGTCGATATTCGGCCCCAACGGCTGCGGCAAATCGACGCTGATGAATATGATTGCCGGCCTGATCCCGGTCGATCGCGGGCAAATTCTGTTTGATGGCAAAACGCTGGCGGAAACCACCATCGGCTATGTGTTCCAGAACTACCGCGATGCATTGTTTCCGTGGCTGACCGCCTGGAACAATATTGCCTATCCGCTAAAGCGCCGGGGAATGAAGGCCGGTGCGGTGAAAAAGCGCGTGGCCGAGCTGTCGGAAATGTTTGATATCCGCTTCGATCTGCAGCGCTATCCCTACGAGCTGTCGGGCGGCCAGCAGCAGACGGTGTGCATTATGCGCGCGCTGGCGACCGAGCCGGAAGTGATGTTTCTCGACGAGCCGTTCTCGGCCCTCGATTTTGAAATGACGCTGTTTATCCGCGATAAGCTGCAGCAGGTGCAGCAAGCCACCGGCGTGACGATGCTGATTGTCTCGCACGATCTGGAAGATGCGGTGTTCCTGGCGGATGAGATCTTACTGCTGACGCGGCGTCCGACGCGGGTGGCGGAAATCGTGCCGTTTGAATTACCGCGTCCGCGCACCGCCGAAATCATGAGTCATCCGGAATTTATTCGCGTCAAAGCGCATACGCTGGAGGTGTTTAAGCGGGAAATGGCGGGGTAATCCCATAAAGCAAAAAGCAGCGCCGGAGCGCTGCTTTTTTATTTCACCCAGCCGGCCGATCAGGCTTCCGGCGGGGCTTTCCCTTCTTCAATGAACTCTTCATCGATCTCATCGCTGTTTTCGCGGTTATCGCGACCGGAAAGCAGATTCCAGCAGGCAATAAACATCGCGGCAATCAGCGGACCGATCACAAAGCCGTTAATACCGTAGATTTCCATGCCGCCGAGGGTGGCGATCAGGATCAGGTAATCCGGCATCTTGGTATCTTTGCCGACCAGCAGCGGGCGAAGAATGTTGTCCACCAGGCCAATGACCACCACAAAGAAGCCGACGATAAACAGCCCTTTCCACAACACGCCCGAGGCGAAGAAGAAGATCGCCGCAGGCACCCAGACAATCGCCGACCCCACCGCCGGGATCAGGGACAGGAAGGCAATCAGTGCACCCCACAGCAGGATGCCATCAATGCCGGTGATCCAGAATGCCAGCGCACCCAGCGCGCCCTGCACCACTGCCACCACCACCGTGCCTTTGACCGTCGCACGGGAAACCGCTGCGAACTTCATAAACAGGTGATGCTTCACGTAGCTGGACAGCGGCAAGGCTTCGAGGATCAGATTGACCAGGTAAGCACCGTCTTTCAGCAGGAAGAACAGCAGATACAGCATGATGCCGAACCCAACGGTGAAACCGAAGGTGCTTTTACCGATCAGGAATACGCTGCCCGCCAGATACTGTCCGCCCTGCATCGCCACCTGTGAAAGCTTTTGCTGGATTTGCGCGGCGGTATCCAACTGGTGTTCGGTCAGGAAGCTTCTGGCCCAGCCCGGCAAATGCTGCATCACGTCAGCCATGATGGTCGGCAGCTGCATATTGTTGCTCTGCAGCTTGGTGTAAACCACATTGAACTCAATCGCCATCGACGAAACGAGAATGGCCAACGGGGTGAAGACGATTAAGCAGATCACCACCAGCGTGGCAAAGGTGGCTAATCCATTACGGTCACCCATCATCTGGCGGAGTTTTGTTTTCATTGGGTGGAAAATCACTGCGAGGATCGCAGCCCACAATACCGAAGAGTAGTACGGCCCCAGTACATCAAGAAAAGCCACTGTTACGATAAAAAGGATCAGGATGAAAAATCCTTTTGCCAGGCCGTTAAATCTCATGTCAGTCCCTCTAATGCGCAATTTTGCTCCCGAAGCATAGAACGCAATTTCGCATTTGCAACAAAAGACTGACGCTCATTTAACGGCCTGTCACATCAGGCGAGTTTCACCGGCCACTGATTCAGCACGATGCCACGTTTCTGCGCCCCTTCACCGAAGTCTTTCAGCACCGCTTTGACATCCGGATCGATGTACTCCGCGTTGTCGTGATCGACAATCACTACGCTGTTTTCCGGGATTTCCGCCAGCAGGCCTTTCAACCGGGGGTTATGCATAAAGGTCAGATTCTGCTGGAAGCGCAACACAAAGTGATCGTCGTAGCGCGTCAGCAACATCGCCCCGCGATGGCTCTTATAGATGCTGAACAGGATCTGCGTGGCCAGGCCAATACCAATCCCCGCCAGCATGCCAAACACCAGAATCCCGCCGATGGTAGCCAGGAACGGCACCGCCTGCTGCGCGCCCTGACGGAATTGCTCAACAAACAGCCGCGGCGTGGCCAGCTTATACCCGGTATACAGCAGCACCGCCGCCAGGCTGGCCAGCGGAATGGCGTTCAGCAGGTTGCTGAAGTAGAGGCCACACACCAGCAGCAACACGCCGTGGATCAGGATTGAAATCTTGCTCTGCGCACCGGCGCTGACGTTGACCGAGCTGCGGACAATCACTGCGGTAATCGGCAAGCCGCCAAGGAAGCCGCTGATCAGGTTACCAATACCCTGCGCGCGCATCTCTTTATCCGGCGAGGGTGCGGGATTTTGTGGACGCAGCTTTTTCAGCGCTTCCTGGCTAAGCAAGGTTTCCAGGCTGGCAACGATGGCGAGGGTCGCGGCGATCATATACACCGCCGGATTCTGCCAGACGCTCCAGTCCGGGCGTTCCAGTTCACCGGTCAACGCCGCCAGGCTGTCGAAGGAAGGCAGAGAAATGCGCGGCAGGTTGCTGACGATGTCCGGGAACATTCTGCCGCCGACCACCGTCGCCATACAGCCAAACAGCACCGCGACCAACGGGCCGGGCGCCCAGCTCAGCACCTTGATGTTTTTGACGGTGTTGGTCGACCAGAACCACAGAATAAACAGGCCGATGCCGGAGACCACAATCGCCGGGATCGACACGCTGAACGCGCCGCCGGTGGCCAGCGAGCTGAGTTCACTCTCTTCTGCCGCACCCAGCGCAACCGGGATCTGCTGCATAATCAGCAAAATACCGATCGCCGCCAGCATACCTTTGATCACCGTGCCAGGCACCAGGGTGATAAAGCGTCCGGCGCGCATCACGCCGAGCATAAACTGCAGCACGCCGGCGATGATTAACGCGAACAGCAGGGCGGAAAACGATCCAAGGGTTTCAATTGCGCCGGTGACAATGGTCACCAGACCGGCGGCCGGGCCGCTGACGGCGAATTTAGACGGGCTGAAGGTGGTGACCACCAGCCCGCCAATCACCCCGGTAAGCAGGCCAACAAAGGGCGGAAGGCCGCTGGCCTGCGCAATGCCCAGACAGAGCGGCAGAGCCACCAGAAACACAACCAGGCCAGCCGGGATATCCCGACGTAAATGACTTAAGTTCATGGCGATTTACCCTCTGCACTTTGCTGGATTAACTCTTTCAGATGCCCGGACTGCAGGTCATACACGCAGCCAAACACATCCAGTTCCACGCCGGATCGCCAGATATTCAGCACCGGCTCAGCGGCGATCAGGTGAGAAAATTGGGCGAGGACGTTGGCCTCCACCAGCTTATTCAGCTTTTCGCTTTCATCCTCAATACCGTCGGCGTCCGCCAGTCCCGGTGCCAGCGCGTTACGCAGCTGCGTGATGCGTCGGGCGAGCGGCGAGTTTTCGTCAGACAACGGAATATTCGGTAAGGCTATCGCCGCCTGCACACCACCGCAGCCGTAATGGCCGCAGAGCACAATGCGCGACACCTTCAGGTACTCCAGCGCGTATTGCAGCACGCTCATAAAATTATCGTCACCGGCCACCACCATATTGGCGATATTACGGTGCACAAAGAGTTCACCGGGATGCGCGCCGGTCAGGACTTCGGCGGGGACGCGGCTGTCGGAGCAACCAATCCACAGCGAATGCGGCTGCTGGGAATCGACGTTTTGGCGAAAGTATTGAGGATTGCGTTGGCGGCGCTGTAAGGCCCAACTGCGGTTTTTCGCTAACAGGGGTTTTAGTGTCGTCAAAATACATTCTCTCTTTTAAGTACGACAGGAATAAACCTGAGCGCCAAATAAATGGAAATAAGTGTTAACAGAGGAACTGCCTCCGTTTAAGTATGTACACATCTGCTGTAATAAGTTCTGATATTTTAGACTGGTATTAATTATTAAGATTATTCTTAAGTCAGATGAAATAAGCGAATGTAATTTTTATTAAATTAACCTGTTTACCGTTGATTTCTCAGCACACGCGTTTCCAGCCAATTAAATAAACTAAAGTAATCAACTAAAACCCCTAATAATCAATAATATGATTATTAATGCATTCCTGATGCATTAATTAAACATAAGCTTTTCCTATGACCTCAATTAGCCATAAAAGGGATGGTCGTCTCTTTAATATACCGCTTTATCATTATTTTTTGTGGGGTGAATAAATAGATCCACTGGCTAAATCACTGAAAGGTTTTATTTCTCTAAGAATAAATACGCTGGCGAGTAATAACGCGATTTATCAATAAACGTCAGAAACACACTGAAATATTTGAACATCTTTACATTGTCGATCTGCCGCCCTTCCCCGGTTTCATCTTACGGCACACCTCACAGAATAAATAAAACTCATGCCTCTATAACGATTTTATGGCAGACAAAGCCGCTGGCCCTGCTTAAGTTGGTATTGGCACAACAAAACAACAACAATATAACTGGCTGTTTTATAATAAAAAAACAGAACAGACTTACCTCAAAAACAGATAAAAACACCACCCGTCAATCCCAGGTGAGTGGATTTTTTTTTAACCCGGTCACGGATTAATAAAAAAAACAGAGAGCGTACCCTATGAGCAACCACGACATTGTCGACGTAAAGGGATGGATTGATTCCCGCGCCATCTCGGGGAAGCAATGGCTGATCCTGGCCCTGTGCTTCTTAATTATCCTGTTCGACGGTTATGACGCCGCCGTAATGGGCTTTATTGCCCCTGCCCTGATTGAAGACTGGGGCA
The DNA here is from genome assembly GCF_004551645.1 of Erwinia sp. QL-Z3. NCBI lineage: Bacteria > Pseudomonadati > Pseudomonadota > Gammaproteobacteria > Enterobacterales > Erwiniaceae > Erwinia > Erwinia sp. QL-Z3. The sequence goes on along the minus strand of NZ_CP037950.1, from coordinate 2,044,706 downwards.
TTTCCCACGCTGAGATGGGCCCGATCCTCGGTGCCGCAATGTTCGGCGTGGCGATTGGCGCGCTGGTCGCCGGGCCGTGGTCGGATAAATTTGGCCGCAAGAAGATCCTGCTGATTTCGATTGCCTGCTTTGCCTGCTTCAGTCTGGGCAGCGCCTTTGCCCGTTCGCCGATGGAGATGGCGCTGCTGCGCTTTCTGACCGGGCTGGGCCTTGGCGCGGTGATGCCCAACTGCGTGACGCTGGTGTCGGAATATATGCCGGAACGTCGCCGCAGCCTGATGATCACCCTGATGTACAGCGGCTTTAATATCGGTTCCGGGATGGGCGGCTTTATCGCCGCCGGCATGTTGCCGCACTTTGGCTGGAAATCGGTGCTGCTGTTCGGTGGCGCGATGCCGTTGCTGATGCTGCCGGTGCTGATCTGGGTATTACCGGAATCGGCAATGTTTATGGTGGTGCGCAACGTCAGCCGCGAAAAAATTGCCGCGGTGCTGAACCGCATGGGCGGCACCTTTACTGCCACCACCGCCTTTGTGCTGTCGACGCCGATTGTGCCGAAAAAAGCGCAGGTGCTGCAGCTGTTCAGCAAGGGCTATGCCGGCGGCACCATCGTGCTGTGGCTGACCTACTTTATGGGCCTGTTTGTCATCTACCTGCTTAACGGCTGGCTGCCGACCATTATGCGGTCGGGCGGCGTCACGCTGGAGCGCGCGGCAATTGTCGCCGGGCTGTTCCAGCTGGGTGGCACCGTCGGCGGCCTGCTGGTCGGAAGTCTGATGGATCGCCTGAAGGCGAAATATGTTATCGCGACCTTTTATCTGCTGGGCTGCTTCTGCCTGGTCTCCCAGGGCGTCTGGGGCTTTGGCCCGGACATGCTGGCACTGCTGGTGTTTGTCAGCGGGCTCTGTATTAACGGCGCGCAGACCGGCCTGCAGGCCTTCTCACCGGCCTTTTATCCCACCGAAATGCGCGCCACCGGCGTGTGCTGGATGCACGGCATTGGCCGCAGCGGCGCGATTATCAGCTCCTCGCTGGGCGGCGTGCTGCTCGGCGTGTTCCCAGGGCAAACCAGCATCTTTATTGTGTTAGCGATCCCGGCTCTGCTGGCGGCGCTCTCGATTACGCAACATAAGCCTGCGCAGGTGGCAAGACAGCTGAAAGGGGTTGATCTCAACGACCTGCCGTCCCTCTCGCGCAGTATGAATAACCGATAAGTGAAGGAAGAGAACTATGGCTACTATCATCGGCGGTCTGGCCGTCTCACACACGCCAACCATTGGCTTTGCAGTCGACCATAACAAGCAACAGGAAGGGGCCTGGGCGCCTATTTTTGACGGCTTTGCGCCTATGCAACGCTGGCTGGAAGAGAAGAAACCGGACGTGCTGCTGTACGTGTTTAACGATCACGTCACCTCCTTCTTCTTCGATCACTATTCGGCCTTTACGCTGGGCATTGATGAGCAGTATGCGGTGGCGGATGAAGGCGGCGGCCCGCGCGATTTGCCGCCGGTTCAGGGCCATGCGGCCCTGTCGCAACACATTGGTGCCAGCCTGATGGCCGATGAATTCGATATGTCGTTCTTCCAGGACAAGCCGCTGGATCATGGCATGTTCTCACCGCTGTCCGCGCTGGCACCCTGCGATAACGGCTGGCCGATGCAGGTGGTTCCGCTGGCGATTGGCGTGCTGCAATTCCCGATCCCGTCTGCCCGCCGCTGCTTCAAACTCGGCCAGGCGCTGCGCCGCGCGGTGGAAAGCTTCCCGGAAGATCTGAAGGTGGCGGTCGTCGCCACCGGCGGCGTTTCTCATCAGGTGCACGGTGAACGCTGCGGCTTTAACAACCCGGAGTGGGATGCGCAGTTTGTCGATATGATCGTCAACGATCCTCAGCGTCTGACCGAAATCACCCTCGCCGAATACGCCACGCTGGGCGGGCTGGAAGGGTCGGAAGTGATTATGTGGCTGGTGATGCGCGGCGCGCTGTCTGCCAACGTGGAAAAGCTGCATCAGGCCTATTATCTGCCATCGATGACCGGCATCGCCACGCTGATCCTCGAAAACCAGGCGAGAGAAGCGCCGGTGGATGTACATCAGCGCCAGCGCGATAAGATCAACCTGCAGCTCAGCGGCGTGGAGAAGTTGCCCGGCACCTATCCGTTCACTCAGGCGCGTAGCCTGAAGGCATTACGCATCAACAAATTCCTGCACAAGATGATCCAGCCCGCGTGGCGTGAGCGCTTCCGCAACGAACCAGAGGCGCTGTATGACGAATCAAAACTGACCGAAGAAGAGCGCACGCTGATTAGCTCGCTGGACTGGCGCGGGATGATCCATTACGGCGTCAGCTTCTTCCTGCTGGAGAAACTGGGTGCGGTGGTCGGCGTCTCCAACCTGCATATCTACTCCGCGATGCGCGGCTTGTCGCTGGAAGAGTTCCAGCAAACCCGCAATCAGCAGGTGCTCTACTCTGTTGCGGGGAAAGCGTCCTGATGACCTCGTTGCCCATTATTGACTGCCACCATCACGTATTCGATCCGGCGCAGTTTCCCTATGATGCCAACAGCGGCTACCACCCGGACGGTCACGAGCTGGCCACGCCGGCCTACTATCAGGCGGTGATGGAAGCCTACAACATCCGCCATTCGCTGATGGTCGGCCCGACGTCGGCCTATAACCTCGATAACCGCTGCATGCTGGAGGCGATCCGCCAGTCCGGTGGCCGGGCGAAAGGCATTGCGGTGACGCCGCGTGACGTGGACAGCAACACGCTGGCGGCCCTGAAGGATCGCGGCGTGGTCGGTATTGCCTTTAATGTCGCGATGCTCGGCACCGGCCCTTTTTTACAGCTCGACGATCTGATGGCCAGGCTGGCGGAGCTGGAGATGTTTGCGCAGATCCAGGTGCAGGATGAGCAGCTGCTGGCGCTGATGCCGCTGCTGAACCGCACCCGCACCAAACTGATCTTCGACCATTCCGGGCGACCGGACGTTAACGCCGGGCTGTCGCAGCCGGCGTTCCAGGCGCTGCTGTCGCTGGCGGGTCAGGATCGGACGTCGGTCAAACTGTCGGGCATGGCCAAGTTCTCGCAGCAGCGCTACCCGTGGCACGATGCGCAGCCGTATGTGCTGGCGCTGCTCGACGCCTTTGGCGCAGATGCCTGCCTGTGGGGTTCTGACTGGCCGTTCCTGCGCGCCACCGAACGGATGGACATGGGCACTCAGCTACTGCTGCTGGAGAAAATGATCCCCGACGAAAACACCCGCCGCAAAATCCTGTGGGACACCCCAAAGCGCCTGTTTGGCTTCCACGACTGAGGAAAACGCATGAAAACCATTTATGTACTGAATGGCCCGAACCTGAATTTACTGGGCACCCGCGAGCCGGAAACCTATGGCTCCGACACGCTGGAAACGGTGGAAAAGCTCTGCCGCGATACCGCTGCCGAACTGGATATCGCCATCGAGTTTCGCCAGACCAACCATGAAGGGGAAATGATCGACTGGATCCAACAGGCGCGTTTGCAGGCCGATGCGCTGGTGATTAACCCGGCCGCCTGGACGCACACCTCGGTGGCGATCCGCGATGCGGTGACCGGCGTGGCTCTGCCGCTGTGGGAAGTGCATATCACCAACGTGCACAAGCGCGAAGCCTTCCGCCATCACTCGTTCCTGTCGGATGTCGCGCAGGGCGTGATTTGTGGTTACGGCATTCGGGGCTACCGCTATGCGTTGATCGAAGCGGCGCGTTCTTTATAAGCGCGGCGCGCTGCCGTGGCACACCTCGCGCAGAAAGCCGATCAGCGCGTCGGCCGCCGGTGACGGCAGGCTGCCGGTGCGGTAGCTCAGCCCAATCGCCCGTCGGGTATCCGGCAGGGCGATCGGCAGCACCACCAGCTCTTCGGACGCCAGCTCAAACTCCAGCTGGTGCGCTGAGACGGCGGCCAGCATATCGGAATCGCGCAGCAGGCCACGCACCAGCGCCAGATCGCCGCTCTCGACCACCGGATCCGGCGTCGGAATGCCCATCGCCAGGAAGCAGTTATCCAGCAGATTGCGGGCGGGCGTATGGGAACGCGGCAGCACCCAACGCGCCTCGCGCAGCGCCTGGGTGCTGACCGGTGCCTGCGCCAGCGGGTGATCGCGTCGGGCCACCAGCACCATCTCTTCCGCAAACAGCGGTTCGTTGCTGATATCGTTGATCTCTTCGGTGTTACGCAGCGCGCCAAAGATAAAGTCGATCTCGCCGGATCGCATTTCAGACGTCAGCATGCCCCAGGCACTTTCACTGGTGACCACCTTGATGCCCGGATACCGCGCGGTCAGCCGCACGATCGCCTGCGGCAGTAATCGCGTGCGGCCAAGCGGCAAGGCCCCCACGCGCACCGTCCCTTCCAGCACCCCTTTGCGGGCAGCAATATCCGCCGGAATATGCCGCAGCTCGTTGAGGGCACGGCGAATATTCGGCTCGATTTCCCGTCCCGCCAGCGACGGGATCATCCCGTGCGGCGTGCGTTCCAGCAGCGCGATGCCCGCGCCGTTTTCCAGCACCTTGAGCGCGGCGCTGACCGCTGGCTGGCTGAGCCCCAGTTGCTGAGCAACCGACTGCATATGCCGGGTCTGGCACAGCCTGACGAAGATTTGCAGGCGACGGACGTTGAACAGCCACAGCGGTTCTGACTCCGCCCTGCCGCCTTTGCCCTGCAGTTTGCTCAGCAATAACGGGATGGCGTGCAGCTCATCTATCGCCCGTTCGGCGCGCGGCAGAATGCATTTTCCCAGGTCGGTGAGACGCATACCGCCCGCGTGACGTTCAAATAACGGCACGCCTAAAGTGAGTTCCAGATCGCGAATGGCGCGGGTGATCGCCGACTGGGTACGAAATAATTCATCGGCTGCCTTTGAGACACTTCCCTGAACCACAACCTGACTAAATGCCCTGATTTGCATCAGGTTTGTCAGTTCCTGCCGGGTGATTCCCTGGGCCATTTCCGCTCCTTCTCAACCTGTGATCTGAGCCAAACTATAAATAAAACGCATACCCACTGCAATCAAATGAATTATCCGGGGATACGCCTGCGTGACAGCATGAAAAAAAACGTAAAGGAACCCGAATATGACTGAGTTAACTTCCCCGAAAACCGCTCTGGTGGTCAGCGCTCACTCTGCCGATTTCGTCTGGCGTGCCGGCGGCGCCATCGCGCTGCATCAGCAACAGGGCTATCAGGTGCATATCGTCTGCCTGTCGTTTGGCGAGCGCGGCGAATCGGCCAAGCTGTGGCGTAAAGGGCCGTCGATGACCGAAGCGCAGGTCAAAGCATCCCGCCGCACGGAAGCGCAGGCCGCCGCCGAGATCCTCGGTGCCAGCATCGAATTTTTCGATCTCGGTGACTACCCGCTGCGTGCGGACAAAGAGACGCTGTTCCGCCTGGCGGACGTCTATCGCCGCGTGCAGCCTCACTTTGTACTGACCCATTCCCTGCAGGATCCCTACAACTACGACCATCCGATGGCGACTAATCTGGCGCAGGAAGCGCGAATTATCGCTCAGGCCGAAGGCTACCGTCCGGGCGAGAAGATCGTTGCCGCGCCGCCGGTGTACTGCTTTGAGCCGCACCAGCCCGAGCAGTGCAACTGGAAGCCGGACGTGCTGCTGGATATCACCCGCGTCTGGGACAAAAAGTACGCGGCGATCCAGTGTATGGCCGGGCAGGAACACCTGTGGGAGTACTACACCCGCGTGGCCCAGCAGCGTGGCGTGCAGGCGAAACGCAATGTCGGTATCACCGCCGCCCGCGACATCATTTACGGCGAGGGCTATCAGAGCATCTTCCCCCGCGTGACGGAGGATCTGGCATGAGTGCGATCGGTCAAAAAGGCGTTGTCGTGCGTAATATCCCGCGCGCGGATAACAAGGATATCGCTTCGCTGGCGACATCCGGCGTGGCAACGGTGCATGAAGCGCAGGGCCGCAAAGGGCTGCTGGATCACACCATCCGTCCCCTTCAGCAGAACAAATCGGTGGCGGGCAGCGCCGTCACCGTGCTGCTGGCACCGGGCGATAACTGGATGTTTCACGTCGCGGTTGAGCAGTGTAAGCCCGGCGACATTCTGGTGGCGGTGCCGACTTCCCCGTGCGTGGCTGGCTTCTTCGGCGACCTGCTTGCCACCTCGCTGAAGGCGCGCGGCGTGATTGGCCTGATTGCCGATCACGGCGTTCGCGACTCGCGCACGCTGCGTGAGATGGGCTTTGCGGTCTGGTCCCGCGCGGTGTTTGCGCAAGGCACGGTGAAAGAAACGCTCGGCTCGGTCAACGTGCCGGTGATCTGCGCCGGGCAGCTGGTCAATCCTGGCGATGTGATTGTCGCCGATGACGATGGCGTGGTGGTAGTGGCGCGCGGCGAAGCGGCGCAGGTGGCGGAAAGCGCCCGCAAGCGCGAAGCGCTGGAAGAGAGCAAACGCGTGCGCATGGCGGCGGGCGAACTGGGTCTGGACATCTACCAGATGCGCCCACGGCTGGCCGAGAAAGGCCTGCGTTACCTGGACACCCTTGACGATCTGGAGACCTAATATGCGCCAGCGCCGCCTGCCCTGCCTGCTGATGCGCGGGGGAACCTCAAAAGCCGCCTGCCTGCTGGCCAGCGATCTGCCTTCAGACGCGGATCGTCGCGATCGCGTGCTGCTGGCGCTGATGGGATCGCCGGACAGCCGTCAGATCGACGGGCTGGGCGGTGCCGATCCGCTGACCAGCAAAGTGGCGATCGTCCGGCGATCCGAACGCGCCGATGCCGATGTCGATTACCTGTTTGCCCAGGTCAACGTCGACAAGGCCATCGTCGATTACGGCCAGAACTGCGGCAACGTGCTGGCGGCGGTCGGTCCGTTTGCCATTGAGCGCGGGCTGGTTAAGGCCGGCGATCCGCTCACCGAAGTGCGGATCTTTATGCAGAACACCGGGCAGATTGCGGTCGCGCAGATCGCCACGCCAGACGGCGAAGTCTGCTACGACGGCGATCTGAAGATCGACGGCGTGCCGGGCACGGCGGCGGAGGTACTGCTGAATTTCAGCGATATCGCCGGATCCAGCTGTGGCTCGCTGCTGCCAACCGGCCAGCCGCGCAATGTCTTCGACGGCATCGAAGTGACCTGCATCGATAACGGCATGCCGGTGGTGCTGTTGCGGGCCGCCGATCTGGGCCGTACCGGCTACGAGAGCCGCGAGCAGCTGGACAACGATCCTGAACTGAAGCAGCGGCTGGAATCCATCCGTTTACAGGCCGGTCCATTAATGAATCTGGGTGACGTCAGCCAGCGCACCGTGCCGAAGATGACGCTGCTGTCGGCACCACGCCAGGGCGGCACCATCAACAGCCGCACCTTTATTCCGCACCGCTGCCATGCCTCGATTGGCGTGCTGGGCGCGGTGAGCGTTGCCAGCGCCTGCCTGGTGGCGGGCAGCGTCGCCAACGGCCTCGCCCGGGTCGGCACCGCACGCGATCAGCGGCTGAGCGTCGAGCATCCCGGCGGCGAATTCAGCGTGCTGTTGCAGCGCGATGATCGCCTTCAGCTGACCGGCGCCGGACTACTGCGCACCGCCAGACTGATTTTTGCCGGTGAGGTGATGATCCCGGCGTCCGTCTGGCCGCTTTCCTCATCACAGGAGACGCTGTAATGACAAAAATGACCTTTATTGGCTTTGGTGAAGCGGGCGGCATTCTCGCCGCGGCGCTGGCGAAACAGGCTGAGATCACGGTGTGGGACCGCAAGTTCGATCGCGTCGAATACCGCGCGGCGATGATGGAGAAAGCCGATGGCGCGGGTGTGCGCGTGGCCCGCTCGCTGGGCGATGCGCTGGACGGGGCCGAACTGATCTTCTCCGCCGTCACCGCTTCTGAAGCGCTGAACGTGGCGATGGCCGCCGCCGCCGATCTGCACCCCGGCCAGACCTTCCTCGACCTGAACTCGGTGGCACCGGCCACCAAACTGGCGGCCGCCGAACTGATTGAGGCCCGTGGCGCGAACTATATCGATGTGGCGGTGATGGCCCCGGTGCCGCCGGCCGGGCTGAAAACGCCGCTGCTGATTGGCGGTAAAACGGCGGAAGCCCTGAACGTCACGCTGCGCTCGCTGGGGATGAACAGCCAGTACCGCAGTCGCGACGTGGGCGAAGCCTCCGCGATCAAAATGTGCCGCAGCGTGATGATCAAAGGGTTGGAAGCGCTGACCACCGAATGCCTGAGCGCCGCCCGTCAGTACGGTGTGGAACAGGCGGTGCTGGACTCGCTGCATGCCAGCTTCCCGTCGCTGGGCTGGAATGCCGCTCTGCCGGATTACCTGATTAGCCGGGTGGCGGAGCACGGCCAGCGCCGCGCAGAAGAGATGCGCGAAGTGGTACAAACCCTGCAGGACGTCAACGTGGTCCCGGCGATGAGCCAGGGCATCGTCACCACACAGCAAGGGCTGGTCGATGCGCTGGCGCAACGTGACCTCAACTATCAACAGCTTACCCCCTTTGTCTGGCAGCATACGCTGGACCGGATTTACGTTAAGGACTGATATGAAACCGTTATTTTTCGCCGCCAGCCTGCTGCTGGCCTCGGCAGGATCCTGCGCCGCCGCAGGCCTGAATGCCGCCCAGGCTGACCAGGTGCTCAACCACGTCAAAGGCAGTCTTGCTACCGCCAAAAGCACCGGCTGTGTGGCGGTGGTCGATGCCAGTGGCTTGCTGGTCGCCTTCCAGCGTTTTGATAATGCGCCGCCGGGCTGCGTGAACGCCTCAATCGGCAAGGCCCGCACCTCCGCCCTGTATCACGCGCCGTCGCTGAAGTTTATGCAGCGCCTGCAACAGGGCGAAACCACCGTGCTGGCAATCCCGCAGGCGGTCGCCCTTGGCGGGGGTTTCCCGCTGACCCTGCACGGTGAGATTGTCGGTGCGGTTGGCGTCAGCACCCCCAAACAGGAACTGGATAATCAGGCCTCAGAGTCGGCCGCTACCGCGCTCAATTAGGCGCAACCCGTAAAGGATTTCACCTTATGTCGCTTACACGTCGCCGACTGTTAGTCGGCTCGACGGGCCTGTTGGTTGCTGGCGCGTTGAGCCAGTGGCTGCCCGCATTTGCCCGTGCGCCGCTGGCGTCGGCCATTACGGTGCCCGCAAATTTCGTCTCGCTGTCGCAAACGCTGACCGGCATGGATCGCCCTGATGCACTGCTGGCGCAGCGCCTGTACAGCTGGCTGCATCAGCGGATCGACGGATTGGACAACCAGCTGATCGGCCTGAGCGACCTGCTTCATCGCCAGCCTGCGCTGCAGGGCGATGCGCTGCTGGCGGCGATGGCTGACCAGCCGGCGGCGGTGCAGGAACTCTATCAGACGCTGGTTTCCGGCTGGTATCTCGGCGTGGTGAACCGCCAGAAGCCGGAATGCGTAGCGTTTGAGAATATCGTCAGTTATCGCGTGGTTCAGACCTCGTTGCTTCCGCCGAGCTATGCGCCGGGTGAAGCCAACTTCTGGACGCAACCGCCAGGCAAGGAGAGCATTGCACATGGTTGAGAATGTAAGCGCAGATGTGGTGGTGATTGGCGCCGGGATTGCCGGTTCGCTGGCCGCCCTGAAAATGGTCAAGGCCGGGGTTTCGGTGCTGATGCTGGAATCCGGCCCGGAAATCAAACGGGACCAGGCCGTGGAGTATTTCCGTCACTCGCCGTTTAAGGGCGATTTCACCGAACCCTATCCGCCAGAGCCCTGGGCACCGCAGCCCAAATTTATCCCGGTGGATAATCACTATCTGATCCAGAAAGGGCCGGATCCTTATCGCGCACAATACCTGCGCGGCACCGGCGGCACCACCTGGCACTGGGCGGGTCAGGCATTTCGCCTGCTGCCCAACGATTTCCGCATCAACACGCTGTACGGCGTCGGCCGCGACTGGCCGCTGAGCTATGCCGATCTGGAACCTTATTACTGCGATGCGGAAGCCCAGATGGGCGTATCGGGCGATGACGATCTCAACTCGCCGCGTTCGCGTCCCTATCCGCTGCCCGGCATTCCGCTGCCTTACGGCTTTGAGCGGCTGAAAGCCCGTCTGGCGCCGCTGGGCTACGACGTGGGGATTGGCCCGCAGGCGCGCAACAGCATTCCTTACGATGGCCGCCCGGCCTGCTGCGGCAACAACAACTGTATGCCGGTCTGCCCGATTGACGCGCAGTATCACGGCGGCATTTCGGCCCGTAAGGCGCTGGATGCCGGGGTGAAAATCATCGCCAACGCGGTGGTCTACAAGATTGAGGCCGACGACCAAGGCGTGATCCAGGCGGTGCATTACCTTGACCGCAATAAAGCCAGCCATCGGGTCACCGGCAAGCAGTTCGTACTGACCGCCAACGGCATTGAAAGTCCGAAACTGCTGCTGCTCTCCACCAGCGATCGCTATCCCAACGGCATCGCCAACAGCTCCGGCATGGTCGGCCGCAACCTGATGGATCATCCGGGTTCGTCCGTTGAATTTTATGCCGACGAGCCGGTGTGGTTTGGCCGTGGGCCGATGCGGCCTGGCAGCATCAACAACCTGCGTGATGGTGACTTCCGCAAGGAGCGTTCGGCGTTGCGTGTCGATCTGGCGAACACCTCGCCGGTGCGCTATCTCACCGAACGGCTGGTGAAACAGGGCTTCTATGGCCGGGCACTGAACGACAAGCTGCGCTGGCAGGCCGAACGTTTTGTGCAGCTGAAATGCCTGCTGGAGATGCTGCCGGAACCGGAAAACCGCGTGGTGCTGAGCAAAACCGAAAAGGATGCCTGGGGCATTCCCCGGCTGGAAGTGTATTACCGCTTCCCGGACTACGTTCACCGTGGCTATGACCAGTCGATGCAGGATTTTAAAAAGATGGTGGCAGAGATGGGTGGCACCGAGGCGGTGTACAGCAAGCGCGGCGTTTACGATAACAATCAGCATATTACCGGCACGATGATCATGGGCAGCGATCCGAAAGACTCGGTGGTGGATGCGGACTGTCGCACTCACGATCACCCGAATCTGTATATCGCCGGCACCGGCATTATGCCGTCAGCCTCGACGGTGAACTCCACGCTGACCGGCACCGCGCTGGCACTGCGGATGGCCGATACGGTGCTGAAAAGCCTGGGAGCAACCGCATGAAGCGCACCCTGCTGGCACTCTCCCTGACTGCGGTGATGTGTACTGCCGCCCATGCCGATCCGGCCCAGATCGCGCGCGGCAAATACCTGGCAACGGCGGCTGACTGCTCGGCCTGCCACACCGCGACCAACGGCAAACCCTTTGGCGGCGGCTTTGCGGTCAGCACGCCGTTCGGGCAGATTTACGGCACCAATATTTCCTCCGATCCCGAGTACGGCATCGGTAGCTGGAGCGAGGACGAGTTTGTCGCGGCGGTGCGCGATGGCGTTGGCAAAGGCGGCAAGCAGCTTTATCCGGCGATGCCGTACGACGCCTTCAGCAAAATGCGCCGCGAAGATGTGCTGGCGATCCGCGCGTACCTGCTGGCTTTGCCCGCCGTACATGTTGCCTCGCCGGAAACGCAGCTCGGCTTCCCGTACAACCAGCGTTGGGGACTGCGCTTCTGGAAATGGCTGAACCTGGATAAAGGCGCGCTTAAGCCCGATCCGGCGCAAAGCCCGCAGTGGAACAACGGCCGCTATCTGGTGGAAGCGCTGGCGCACTGCGGCACCTGCCACACGCCGCGTAATATCACCAAGGGCATGGATAATGGCAGCCCGCTGTCCGGCGGCGATTTGGGCGGCTGGATGGCGTGGAACATCACGCCGGATAAAAACGCCGGTATCGGCGACTGGAGCGAAAAGCAGCTGGTCACCTACCTGAAAACCGGCTTTGTCGCCGGACGCGCCAGCGCCTCCGGGCCGATGGCGGAAGCCGTTGAGCACAGCCTGCAATATCTGCCGGACAGCGATCTGCAGGATATCGCGCTGTACCTGCGCAGCGTGAAGCCGGTTGGCGATGATAAGCAGACCAAACCACGCGATGACTGGGGGCAGCCTACCGCCACCGTCAGCCAGCTGCGGGGAAGCTCAGACGCCTGGCGCCGTGAGAACGCCGGCGCGGTGGTGTTTGCCGGCAACTGTGCCAGCTGCCACGGTGCGTCGGGCGGCGGATCAGGTACAGGCTTTGGCGCCTATCCTTCGCTCAGCCACCACACCACCACCGGCGCGTGGGACAGCCGCAATCTGATTTCGGTGGTGCTGAACGGCGTCCACCGCAAGATGAGCCAGGGCGAAGTGTTTATGCCGCCGTTTGCGCCGGAGCTGAGCGATGAACAGGTGGCCGACGTCGCCAACTTTGTCAGCCGCGAGTTCGGCAATCCGGCGGCTGCGTCGGTAACGGCAAAGCAGGTGGCTGAACGTCGGCAGGAAGCGAAACTCGCCTCGCCGCCGGTGTATGGCCAGGGGGATAAGCCTTAGGGGTTACTGCCCGATCGTCCCACCGAGGGGAGATCGGGCGGGAATCATCAGTGAATAATGGCGTTGAGGATCAATACTCCGCCGAGGCCGAGGAACGAGATCAGCGTTTCCATCACCGTCCAGGTTTTCAGCGTTTCCACCACGGTCAAATTGAAGTAGCCCTTAAACAGCCAGAAGCCCGGATCGTTGACGTGTGAGGCGATCACGCTGCCGGATCCCACCGCCAGCACCATCAGCGCAGGATCGGTGTGGGTGATGGCGATAATCGGCGTAACGATCCCGGCGGTGGTGATCGCCGCCACGGTGGCCGATCCCAGCGCCACGCGCAGCATTGCCGCCACGGTCCAGCACATCAGCAGCGGCGACAGCGACGAGCCTTTCATCAGGTCAGCGATATAGTTGCCAACGCCGCTGTCGACCAGCACCTGCTTGAACGCCCCGCCGCCGGCGATGATAAAGACAATCATGGCGATGGCGGCAATCGAGCTGCCGCACATCTCCATCACCTCTTCCATCTTACGGCCGTTGCGCAGGCCCAGCGTCAGCACCGCCACCACGACCGAGATAAACAGCGCCACGGCCGGATTACCGATAAATTCAAAGAACTGACGCAGCGCATTCTCTTTCGGCATGGTCAGCTCGCAGATCGCGGCGATGGCCATCAGGATCACCGGGATCACTGCCGCAAAGATGCTGATCCAGAAGCCCGGCATTTCGTGTTCTTCAAAGATCTTCGGATTGAACAGGCCTTCCGGCGGTTCGCGCTCGAAGCTTTTCAGGAAGCGCGAGAAAATCGGCCCGGCGACGATCACCGTCGGAATGGTGATGATCAGTCCGTACAGCAGCGTGGTGCCGATATTGGCGCCAAAGATGGTGGCGATCGCCGTCGGGCCCGGGTGCGGCGGCAGGAAGCAGTGGGTCACCGACAGGGCGGCGACCATCGGCACGCCGACGTACAGCAGCGGCATCTGCGCCGCCGCCACGATGGTAAACACCAGCGGCAGTAACAGCACGAAGCCCACTTCATAGAACATCGCCAGACCGACAATCAGCCCGGTGACCACCAGCGCCCATTGCAGATGCTTTTTACCGAAGGCGGCTATCAGCGTGGTGGCCACCCGCTGCGCCGCACCGGTATCGGACACCAGCCTGCCGAGCATGGCACCAAACCCGAGGATCATCGCCAGGCTGCCCAGCGTGCCGCCGATGCCTTTTTGGCTCGAGGCCACCACCGCCAGCGGCGTCATGCCTTCCGCCACGCCGACCACCGCCGAGACAAACACCAACGCAATAAAGCCATTCACTTTGAAGACGATCATCAGCACCAGAAGCAGGATCACGCCAACCGCTATGATGGTTACAGGCATGCTAATTCCTTGAAGAAAAGAGTCAGAGGATGCATTAGGTGTAGTTGCTTCTTTCGCGCTACGCCGCTGAAAAAGCGCAATACCTGGCGGCACATCACACTCCGGTTAACAACACTTTAACAATGGGCTTTTCATCGCTACAGTAGCACTCATCCGACCACTCACTTTCAGGGTCCTATGAACACTTCCTTGTTCTCTCCGCTTGATTTGGGTTTTACCCAGTTGAAGAACCGCGTGCTGATGGGCTCCATGCATACCGGGCTGGAAGAGCACCCGGACGGGCCGCGCCGTCTGGCCGCGTTCTATGCCGAGCGCGCGGCGGCGGGCGTGGCGCTGATTGTTACCGGTGGCATTGCGCCGTCGGCGGAAGGCGTGGTGATGGCCGGCGCGTCGGTGCTTAATCATGCGGACCAGCTGGCGCATCATCGCACGGTCACCGAGGCGGTGCATCAGGCCGGCGGCAAAATCGCGCTGCAAATCCTGCATGCCGGACGCTACAGCTATCAGCCTTCGCTGGTTGCCCCTTCGCCGCTGCAGGCCCCAATTAACCCGTTTAAGCCGCATGAGCTTAATGGCGACGATATTCTGGCGCTGATCGGCGACTTTGCGCACTGCGCCGCGCTGGCGAAAGAGGCCGGGTATGACGGCGTGGAGATCATGGGATCGGAAGGCTATCTGATTAACCAGTTTCTGGCGGCACGCACCAACCAGCGCCAGGACGACTGGGGCGGTGATGACAGCCGCCGTATGCGCTTTGCGGTGGAGATTGTTAAGGCGGTGCGGGAAGCGGTCGGCCGGGAATTTATCATTATCTTCCGCCTGTCGATGCTGGATTTGGTCGAACAGGGCAACACCCTGCCGCAGAGCATCCGGCTGGCGAAAGCCATTGAGCGCGCGGGTGCCAGCCTGATCAACACCGGCATCGGCTGGCACGAAGCGCGGATCCCTACCATCGCCACTTCAGTGCCGCGCGGCGCGTTTGGCTGGGTCACCCGGGAACTTCGCCAGCACCTGAGCATTCCGCTGATCGCCACTAACCGCATTAATCATCCTGACGTGGCGCAAGCCCTGCTGGATGAGGGCTGTGCGGATATGATTTCGATGGCGCGGCCGTTCCTCGCCGATGCAGAGTGGGTCAGCAAGGCCCGCGCCGGGCACAGCGACCGGATCAATACCTGTATCGGCTGTAATCAGGCCTGTCTGGATCAGATTTTCGCCGGCCGGATCACCTCCTGCCTGGTGAATCCGCGCGCCTGCCATGAAACCGAGATGCCGGTTACGCCGACGCAGAGCGTAAAACGGCTGGCGGTGATTGGCGCAGGTCCGGCGGGGCTGGCGTTTGCGGTCAATGCCGCCGCGCGTGGCCATCAGGTGACACTGTTTGACCGCGCGGCTGAGGTTGGCGGCCAGTTTAATATTGCCCGGCAGATCCCTGGCAAAGAGGAGTTCAGCGAAACCCTGCGTTATTACCGCCGCCAGCTGGCGCTGACCGGCGTCACTCTGAGGCTGAATGAAGCAGCCAGCGCTGAGCAACTGACCGAATTTGATGAGATCGTGCTGGCGACCGGCGTCACCCCGCGCCTGCCGGACATCCCCGGCCTGGCTCACCCTTCCGTGCTCAGCTATCTGGACGTATTGCGCGATAAGAAGCCGGTCGGCCCGCGCGTGGCGCTGATAGGCGCAGGCGGAATTGGTTTCGATACCGCCGAATACCTCAGCCAACACGGGCCGTCCACCAGCCTGGATATTGCCGCCTTTTGCCAGGAATGGGGCATCGACCAGACTCTGCAACAGCCCGGCGGACTGGTGCCGCCAGTGCTGCCGACGCCGGAACGGCAGATCTGGTTATTGCAGCGCAAGCCCGGCAAACCGGGCGCCGGACTGGGTAAAACCACCGGCTGGATCCATCGCGCCAGCCTGCAAATGCGGGCGGTGAACATGTGGGGCGGCGTGCAGTATCTGAAGATTGATGACCACGGCCTGCATATTCTGCGCGAGGGCGAGCCGTTGCTGCTGGCAGTCGATAACGTGGTGATTTGCGCCGGTCAGGAGCCTAACCGTCAGCTGGAAGCCTCGCTCACCCGCCTGGGTAAGCCGCTGCATATTATTGGCGGTGCGGATGTGGCGATGGAGCTGGATGCCCGCCGCGCGATTGCGCAGGGCACCCAGCTGGCGCTGTCGATCTAAACGACGGCGTTTTAAGGCCTGGCAGAGGCGATCCTGCCAGGCGGTTCAGCGGCTTATTTGCCGCTCCACGCCTTCAGGTTGGCGTCACGGGTTTGCAGCTTCTGCTCTGGCGTCAGCTTGTTATAGCCTTCGCCCAATCCGCTTTCCCAGTCGCCGTACAGCGGGTTAGGCAGAATAATGAACTGCGTGCCGAACAGGCGGTTATTCTGGTTCACAAAAGCACGACGCTGGGCGTTGCCCTGATGCCAGGTCGCGGCACCGTAGTCGTTAAGGTTGTCGCCGATATACAGCACCACGTCGTAGCCTTCCGCCTTGATCGCATCAAATCGCGCCTGCTTGTTTGAGCTGTCGCTCTTCAGGCGCAGGGTTTTATCGTTCACCCCGGTGAAGCCCAGCTGGGTAAGGTTTGCCGCCGTAGCCGCCGCATCTTTACTGTCGCGGTTGGAGACATAGAACATGGTGCCGCCGTGGCTGTTAACGTAGTTGGCAAAGTTGACCGCGCCCGGTACGGCGGTGGCCTGTTTTGCCTGGGTCCACTGTGACCAGCTCTTATCGGCAAACGGCTGGTTCGCCTTCACCTGCCAGGCGCTGTAGGCGCTGTTATCGATCATCGTTTCATCCAGATCGACGATCACCGCCTTCGGCTTGCCGGTCAGCGACGGGGCTTTATCAAACGCCAGCGTGGCAAAATTAAACGCCTGGTACGCCAGCGCCTGATACTCACCCGACTGCTGGAACCAGTTAAGCGCCATCACCGACTGCTGATTCAGCTGGTTGGCAGCATCCTGTTTGTGAGGGGCACAGCCAGACAGCGCCAGCGCCATCAGCACGGCGGCACTTAAGGTGGTGGTGGTTTTCATTTTCAAGGGTGGTGATCTCCTGCCAGAATAAAGGGATAGAAAGGCTTTCGAATTAACGCCTTAAAAATGTAGCATCTCCCCCGTAATGTGAAGAGATTGTTCGCCTGCTGATGACGTAAAGGACTGGAACATGCCGCAACCCTATCGCTCGCCCCTGCTCTCTTCGCTGAGCTGGCTCGATCACGCTTTTCTGCCCGCCGGTGAGCGTCCGCCGGAAGAGAGCATCTATAACCATCAGCGTCACAGCCCCAACGTGGTGCTGGACACCGAAGCGCTGCCGGTCAAAAGCCAGCAGGCGGACGGATTGATTGGCACCGGCACGCGGCCGGTCGCGGTGTATACCGCCGACTGCCTGCCGATCCTGATTGCCGATACCCGACACAAGCAGGTTGCCGCCGTCCATGCCGGACTGAACGGCGCGCTGGGCGGCGTGTTGATCAATACCCTGCGACGGCTGTGCGAACGCGGCGCCACGCCGGACAGCCTGATGGTGGCCATTGGCCCGGCCATCGGTCCCTGCTGCTATGAGCTGGGTGACGAGCGCATTGCGGGCATCCAACAGGAGAACCCTCATGATCTCGCCGGGCTGATCGCCTTCTCAGCCGTGCAGCCGGTTAACCGCGATGCGGTCCGCGCGCAGGCGAAAGGCACCACCGCTGGAGTGTGGTTTGATCTGCCGCTGCTGGCTAAGAGGATGGCGATGCGTGAAGGGGTGCCGGAAGCACAGATTGAACTGAGCGCGATATGCACTTACTGCATGGCGGAAGCGCAGGCCAGCTACCGCCGCAACAGCCACTTCGATCACGGCTATCAGCAGCGTTTTTCGTTGATCCGCAGGCAGGATTAAGCGCATAAAAAAAGGCGGCCCGTTGCAGGTGCCGCCTTTTTTGTCTGTCGCAACAGCGCTAGCGCATCTTCACCGAACGCAGGATCACGAACTTCTGGTTAGAGGCCACGGTGGTGCAGTTGCCAAACAGCTTCTTCATTTTGCGGTAGTAGTCCAGATGGCGGTTACCCACCACGCGCAGCTCGCCGCCTTCCTGCAGACAGCGATAGGAATCGCGCATCATCTGCCAGGCAATATAGTCGGTCAGCGTGTTCTGCTGATGGAACGGCGGGTTGCACAGCACCGCATGGAAGGTATTCGACGGGAAGCCCGCCAGTGAATGGTTCACCGAGAAGTGGCAGCGATCCAGATCATCCGGGCGGTTCACTTCCACGTTCATCTCGCTGGAGGCGACCGCCATCCAGGATTCATCGATAAAGTGCACTTCAGCCGCCGGGTTCTGATCCAGCGCGGTCAGGCCAATGACGCCGTTACCGCAGCCCAAATCGGCAATCTCGCCTTCAATGCCTTCTGGCAGATTCGCCATAAAGAAGCGCGCGCCCACATCCAGACCGCTGCGGGAAAATACGTTGGCATGGTTGTGGATTTCGTACTGCGTGTCGTCCAGCGGCCAGATCGAAGTCATTGGCGCATCGGCCAGCGCCGGCAGCGTCGGTTCACAGAAGATCAGACGCGCTTTTTTCACCGCCAGCGAGGTTTTGGTGACGCCCAGCACGCGCTCAAACAGATTCAGCGTCGAGGTGTGAATGTCTTTCGCTTTGCCTGCGGCAATAATTTTCGTTTCCGGCGTGACCACGCTGCGCAGTGAGCGTAACTGATGCTCTAATAGCGCCAGCGTTTTAGGGA
Source organism: Erwinia sp. QL-Z3 (assembly GCF_004551645.1). Taxonomy (NCBI): domain Bacteria; kingdom Pseudomonadati; phylum Pseudomonadota; class Gammaproteobacteria; order Enterobacterales; family Erwiniaceae; genus Erwinia; species Erwinia sp. QL-Z3. Next base: position 2,026,147 of record NZ_CP037950.1, on the reverse strand, counting down.
TCTTGATCAACACCACGGCAGGGGTGATGGTCAGCGGCGCGAGGCTGTTGATAAACTTCACGTCCCCTTCGTCCATCGCGTTTTCATTCAGGTTCTGACGCGTGGCCAGCTCGCACATCACCGAGTCGCTGATGCTGTAAAGCTCTTCACCGTACAGTCCGCATGCCAGCGTGCCAAAGGTGTCGTTGAACAGGAAAACGGGGCCATTGGTCTGAATATCGGCCATATGTTGCAGCAAATATTCATCGGCAGCATCCCAGGCCTGTAACGGGCTCTCTTCGCGCGTCTGGGGGAAACGGTGCAGCGTCAGCGTGCGGTGGCTCAGTTCGAGTTGGCTCATGGGATCTCCGGCGTGGTAAAATTCCCGCGATTTATCCCCTAAAACGGGCTAACAGTAAACTTTTTTCTTTCCTGGAGTCAGCATGTCGTCGCTTATTTACCTGCAAGGTTACCCCGAATCCCTGCTTTCTCAGGTCAGAACGCTGATCGATCAGCAGCGTCTGGGGGAAGTGCTGCAGAAGCGCTATCCCACCAGCCACAGCATCACCAGCGATAAAGCGCTGTACGATTACGCGCTGGATTTAAAGAACCAGACCTTACGCAAATCGCCGCCGCTGAACAAAGTGATCTACGACAGCAAAATAAAAGTGATGAAGCACGCGCTCGGTCTGCATACCGCCATTTCGCGCGTGCAGGGCGGCAAGCTGAAAGCCAAGGCGGAGATCCGCGTCGCCACCATTTTTAAGCAGGCACCGGAAGCGTTTCTGCGGATGATCGTGGTGCACGAGCTGGCGCACATTAAAGAGAAGGATCACAACAAGGCGTTCTATCAGCTTTGCTGCCATATGGAGCCGGAATACCACCAGCTGGAGTTTGATACCCGCCTGTGGCTGACCGAGCAGTCCCTGCGCGGACGGGAGAGCGAATAGCGCCCGGCCGTCACACCGCGAATCGCTTCGCGCCCGCCACGCAGACAATGGCGGCCAGGGTCACCAGCAGCATCGACCAGCTGACGGTTTCGTGCAGCAGCAGCGCGGCCAGGCCCAGCGCGATAAAGGGCTGAAACAGTTGCAGCTGGCTGACCGCCGCAATGCCACCCTGCGACAGGCCGCGATACCAGAAGATAAAGCCAATCAGCATGCTGAACACCGAGACGTAACCAAATCCGAGCCACGCAGGCAGGCCAACGTTGGCAAAGGAATCGGGACGCGTCAGGTATGTCGCCGGCAGCATCAGCGGCAGCGACAGCACCAGCGCCCAGCAAATCACCTGCCAGCCGCCGAGCCGGCGTGATAAGCGCGCTCCTTCGGCATAGCCCAGACCACAGACGATCACCGCCGCCAGCATGCAGATATCGCCACGCAACGATCCCTGCGCGCTGCCGATCAGCGCATATCCCGCCACGGCGGCGCTGCCCAGCAATGAGAACAGCCAGAACGCCGGACGGGGACGCTCGCCGCCGCGCAGCACCGCAAAGGTGGCGGTACAGAGCGGAAGCAGCCCGAGAAACACAATCGAATGGGCGGAAGAGACATGCTGCACCGCCAGCGCGGTCAGCAGCGGGAACCCCACCACAACGCCTGCCGCAGCGATCGCCAGCGAGGCGATATCCTGACCTGCAGGCCGCCGCTGGCGGAAAGCCATCAGCAGCGCCAGCCCCAGTAATCCGGCAATGGTGGCGCGGGCACAGGTGAGGAAAACCGGGTCGAGATCGGCCACCGCCGCGCGAGTTGCCGGTAGCGATCCGGCGAAAATCACCATGCCGATAAAACCGTTGATCCAGCCATTTGATTTCAGATTCATGTCACGCGTTCTCCCTGTTGCAGATAGCCGCATTGAAGCATTGAAATGATCCGCCGGGCCAGAGACAATCAAGTACAATTCAAACGAACTGTACTGGTTCACTTTCCCCTACAGTCTGGAGTGCCCGATGTCGGAAAACCTCACGCGTATCGCGATGGTGATGCAGGACGTGCGCAGCAAAATTGCCGCCCGAAATTATCTGCCCGGCTCGCGGCTGCCGTCGGTTCGCGCCCAGGCGAAGACGCTGGGCGTGTCGGTATCGACCGTGGTGGAGGGCTATGAACGGCTGGCGGCGGAGAATGTGATTCTGGCAAGGCCCGGTGCCGGGTTTTTCGTCAGTGGCCCGGTGGCCCCGCTGGATCTGGCGCAAATCAGCCCGCGACTCGACAGGAATATCGATCCGCTGTGGATGTCCCGCCAGTCGCTGGAAGCCGATGACAGTATGCTGAAGCCCGGCTGCGGCTGGCTTCCGCCCTCGGGGATGTTTGAAGAAGGCATTCGTCGGGCGATGCGCACGCTGGCGAGATCGGACGCCTCGCTGCTGACCGATTACGCCACGCCGCTGGGCCATGCGGGGATGCGCCAGTTTCTGGCGCGCAAGCTGGCGCTGGAAGGCGTTGAGACCGAAGCCAGCCGCATCCTGCTGACCGAATCCGGCACCCAGGCGGTCGATCTGATTTGCCGCTTCCTGTTGGAGCCGGGCGATACCGTGCTGGTGGATGATCCCTGCTACTTCAATTTCCATGCGCTGCTGAAGGCGCATCGGGTCAACGTCGTCGGCATTCCTTATACCGCCACCGGCCCGGATCTCACCGCCTTCAGTCAGGCGTTGCAGCAGCATGCGCCCAGGCTGTATCTGACCAACTCCGGTATCCAGAACCCCACCGGCGCCACGCTTTCTCCGGTCACGGCGCACCGGCTGCTGAAGCTGGCCGATGCGGCAAATCTGGTGATTATCGAGGATGATATTTTTGCCGATCTCGAGGTGTCTGCCGCGCCACGACTGGCCGCGTTTGACGGACTGTCGCGGGTGATTTTTATCGGCAGCTTTTCAAAAACGGTTACCGCATCGGTGCGCTGTGGGTTTATCACCGGCCGCGCCGACTGGATTGAGAGCCTGACCGATTTCAAAATCGCCACCAGCTTTAGCGGCGGTCGCATGGCGGCCGAACTGTTGCTGACCGCGATGACCGACGGCGGCTACCGGCGGCATATGGAAACCGTGCGGCTGCGGCTGGCGCAGGCGATGATCGACACCGTGGCGCAGCTCAAACCCCTTGGGATCATCCCCTGGCTGGTGCCGCAGGCCGGGATGTTTTTATGGTGCCAGCTGCCCACCGGCACCGATGCCGCCGCCGTCTCGCGCCGTTGCCTGCAGGAAGGGGTGGTGCTGGCGCCGGGCAATACCTTTAGCCAGCTGCAAAACGCGGGCGATTTTATGCGCTTTAACGTCTCCCAGTGCGCGGATAAGCGGATTTTTGACCTCCTTGGACGCGTGCTGGCGGACTCCAGACCGGCTTAACAGACGCCAAAAAATGGCCGCGCGAGGGTCGATCGCGCGCGCCGTCATACAAATTCCGTATGGCTGTTTTTTGCCCGATATTAGCCAAATTCAGCGCCGCTGAATGTCTGCTGCTAATTGCTTGTTAACTGGTGACAAAGCGCCAAATGTCATACCAACCAGTTCGACAAAAGTGCCTGATTCTTCTCGTTTTTACCCGTTCCCCCGCGTATTGACACGGTTGTCATGTCATTTGATTATCGAGCCAACTTCACTCGGACAGGATCGGGTTTATGCAATGGGATCAACAGGCGCTTGTTGCCGGTACTCAACCTCTCTGGTGGCAAATCGCCGAGCGGCTGCGCCGTGAAATCGAATTTGGCGGCTTTAAGCAGGGCGACGTGTTGCCGTCCGAAGCGGCCCTCAATCAGGTGTTTGGCGTCAGCCGCACCACCGCCAGAGCGGCGCTGGATAAGCTTGAGCAGGAAGGGCTGATCAGCCGCCGGGCGGGAAAAGGCTCGATCGTTTTGCCGCCGCAGGTTATCCAGCCGCTGAGCCAGATGTCGAGCTTTGCCGAAGATATGCGCCGTCGCGGCTTTATCGCCAGCTATAAAACCCTCAGCGCCCGCATGGTGACGCCGCCCGCAGAAGCCGCCGCCGCGCTGGGGCTGGGCGAACATGAGAAGGCCTATGCCATCTCGCGCCTACTCAATGCCGATAACCAGCCGATGGCGCTCTCCTACAGCTGGCTGAAACCCGGCCTGTTCGACCTGCATGCGCCGCCGGGCAGCGACAAGCTGGACCGCCAGTCGCTGTATGACTGGCTGGAACAGCATTGCGACTGCCGGATTACCGGCGCGCAGGAAACCATCGGTGCCGCGCTGGTCAGCTCGGAACTGGCCCGACGCCTGAAGGTGGCGAAAGGCTCCGCCAGCCTGGTCGCCCGCCGCCTCAGTCACGATGCAGAACAGCAGCCGGTGGAGTATGCAGTGGTGCATTACCGCGCCGACCGCTATGCCTTCGCCATCGATCTGGTGCGCACCTGATGGCGACGGGAAAGGCCTTATTTGTTGGCGATATCAGCCTCGACACCACCCTGCAGCTGGGCCACATCCCGCAGCCCGATGAAAAGCTGCACGTGCGTATTGATAACGAATCTGCCGGTGGGGTGATCAGCAACGCCGCCCTCGCCTGCCGTCTGGCCGGCGGCAACCCGGTGCTGGCGGTGGAAACCGGCGATGACCTGTTTGCCGACTCCCTGCTGATCAGCCTGCAGCAGGCAGGCATTGAGATCGTCAGCCGCAAGATGCCTGGCCGCACCTGCCGCGCCATCGTGCTGATTGAACCGCACGGCGAGAAGCGACTGCTGCTGGAGCCCGGCGTGTCGCTCTATCCCTCCCTTGAATGGGTGCAATCCCTCTCCTTAGACGGCATCGACTGGGTGCATACCGCGGTGTATGGCGAAGGCGCGTGGCCGCTGATTGAGCAGGCGCGTCAGCGCGGCTGCAAATGGTCGCTGGATCTGGAACCCGCCACCTTCAGCAACGGCATTGCCTCGATCGAATCGCTGCTGGCGGGTGCGGAAGTGGTGTTCTGCAATCAGCGCGCGCTGGCGCAACTGGGCGACAACCCGGTGCAACAGCTGCTGGCGGCTGGGGTAAACGCGGTGGTTTCCACGCTGGGTGCCAGAGGCGCCAGCTACACCACCGACACGGATCACCTCGAAGTACGCTACCCGCTGACGCCAACGCTGGTGGACACCACCGGCGCAGGCGACTGCCTGGCCGGCTGGTTTATCGCCTGCCTGCTGGCGGGCAAATCGCCCGACGCGGCGCTGACCGAAGCGGTGTTTGCCGCCACCTACAGCTGCGAACGGGCTGGCGCTCAGTCCTCTTATCCTGACCGGCAGCAGCTCGCTGCCTTTCAACAGGCCAGCCTGCGCTGACCTTCTGACCCCATCAAGCACGTTTACAGAGAGAGTGATATGGCCGCACCCCAAGTTCTGCCGCAGAAGAGTAATGCCCTGGAGACGCTGTTTCAGGTGAAGAAACCGGTGATTGGCGTGATCCACCTGAAGCCGCTGCCCGGCGCGCCACGTTATAACGGCCAGGCGATGAAAGAGGTGTATGACGCCGCCGTGGCCGATGCGCTGACGCTGTCACGCGGCGGCGTGGACGGCATTATTGTCGAAAACGCCAGCGACCTGCCCTTCGCGCGCCCGGAAAATATCGGTCCGGAGACGGTGGCCGCGTTAACCGCCGCCTGCCTCGCGGTACGCAATGCCGTTGATACGCCCATCGGCATTACCTGTGTCGCCAACGGTGCCATTCCGGCGCTGGCGATTGCCAAAGCGGTCGGTGCCCGTTGGGTGCGCGTCAATCAGTGGGCCAATGCCTATATCGCTAACGAAGGCTTTATCAACGGCCCGGCCCCGGAAGCGATGCGCTATCGCGCGATGATCGACGCCCGCGATGTCGCCATTTTCGCCGATGTTCACGTTAAGTTTGGCGCACATGCCATTACCGCCGACCGCAGCATTCCCGAGCAGGCCACCGACGCCGAATGGTTTGATGCCGACGTGCTGATCGCCACCGGCACCCGCACCGGCAACCCCACCAGCGACACCGAGGTCAACGAGGTGCGAAGCGGCACCAATCTGCCGGTGATTGTCGGCTCCGGCCTGTCACCGTCTCAGGTGCCGGCGCTGTTTGCCTCCGCCGATGGCGCGATTATCGGCCAGTGGCTGAAGGAAGACGGACAGTGGTGGAAGCCGGTCGATCCGCGCCGCGTGGCGGAGCTGATGGCGGCGGTGATGAAAGTGCGGGAAGGACTGTGAGCGAAAAAATCGAATACCCGGCCGACGGCCTGTAATCCGCAAGGGGTTCCCGCGACGGGCCCCCCTGCTTACAGGAAGTCTTTGGCTTTCTGGATCAGGCTGGTTTTGGTCAGCGCGCCGAGGTATTTCCTTTCCACCGGATTATTCAGCACCGGCAGGCGCTCCAGCGTGATGCGGGCAAAGGCTTCCCAGCCTTCGGTAATGGTCTGATTTTCGTAGATAAACGGGAAGGTGTCATCCACCACGCAGCTGACCGGGGAGTCCAGCGTGATCTCTTTATCCAGCACCTTTCTGGAAATATCATGGATCGACACCGCGCCCAGAAACTGCCCAACATCACCGATCACATAGACAAAACGCTCGCGTTTTAACGTGCTGACCGCCAGCGCCTTGCCGACGGTATCTTCCGGCTTCAGCGCCGCGCCAGAAACGATAAATTGCGAGATGATGCCGTTATCAAAATCGAACTTGGCATCGGAGCGGCTGAAGTGGTATTTGATCACCGGATAGGTGCTGCTGGACTGCAAACGGTAGACGGTCATTGACGCCAGCACGCAGGCAATCATGGTGGGGAACAACAGGCTGCTGTTGAGGGTCATTTCCAGCACCATCAGCATCGCCATCAAGGGTGCCTGACTGACCGACGCCAGCACCGCGCCCATCCCCACCGCCGCGAATACCACGGTGTTGCTGACCGGCCAGCCGGCCAGGCTCGCCAGCGTGGCGATCACCACGCCCAGCACCGCGCCAATCAGCAACGAGGGCGTGAACAGGCCGCCCACCGCATTCGAGCCGACCGACACCGCCGTGGCGATCATCTTCAGCGCCAGCAGGATAATCAGCCCTTTCAGCACAAAGCTGCCGGCCATGATTTCGACAATCACTTCGTAGCCGTTGCCGAGAATATTGGTGCTGGCAATCGCCATCACGCCCACCAGCACGCCGCCTAATCCCAGCCGGAACGGCAGGTTTTTGATGCGGCCGAAGCGCTGCTTGCTCTGATTGATCAGCCAGATCATCGCCCAGCCCACCAGACCGGCCGCCAGGCCGACGATCACCGTCAGCAGCATGTTGCCGACCGTCAAATCAAACTGCGCATGGGAGAAGGGATAAATCGCCGAACGGTAGCCCAGCGTCCACATGGTCAGCACCGCCACGCCTGAGGAGATGATCAGCGGGATCAGGCGCTGCAGCGCCGAGATGCCAAAAGCAATCTCCGCCACGAAAATCGCCGAGGCCAGCGGGGCATGGTAAACCGACGACAGCCCGGCGGCGGCGGCCATCGCCACAATGTCACTGTTGCGCAGCGCGAGCTTAGCGAAACACAGCCGGCCCATCAGGCTGCCGCTCAGTGCGGAAAGCTGCACCATCGGCCCCTCTTTACCAATCGAGGCGCCGCTGCTGATACTGGCAATCGAGGAGAGCGCGCGGAACAGCGAGGTTTTGGTCGGCACGGCATCCAGTCGGGCGTTGATCACTTCCAGATAATCGGTGCGAACCGTCTCTTTCTGTTCAATCGCCGTGGCATAACGCAGGAAAAAACCGGCAATCACCCCGCCGACACCCACCACCAGCGGCCAGAGATACCACGGATAGACGCCGATGGCCTGGGTCACATCCTGCCGGGTGCCAAACACCACCGAGTTAATCAGCTCAATCGCCTGACGAAAGCCCAGCGTCACCAGCGTCGCCACCAGGCCAACCGGGATCGCGACCAGAATGCTGGTCCAGTTCAGTGCGTGTTTACTGCCCGTCGTCATGTTTTCAGTGTGCCCCGGTGGAGAATCTTTCCTCTTAGGGTGAAAGAGGATACAGGAAAAATCAAACGGCATGCGGGAACTCACATGCTACTCTGAAGGTTATCGCCGTGGGCAGGGCAAACGCGCTGCGCCACTCCCGCCATAAACGTGTGGAGACCAAAACACGCCATGATCCGCTTCGCTGTTGTAGGGACTAACTGGATCACCCGCCAGTTTGTCGATGCCGCGCATGAAACCGGCAAAATGAAGCTCACCGCCGTTTACTCCCGTTCGCTGGACCAGGCTCAGGCCTTCAGCACCGATTACCCCGTGCAGCATCTGTTTACCTCGCTGGCGCAAATGGCCGAGTCGGACGACATTGATGCGGTGTATATCGCCAGCCCGAACGCCCTGCACTGCCAGCAATCGCTGCTTTTCCTGCAGCATAAAAAGCATGTGATTTGTGAGAAGCCGCTGGCGTCTAACCTGCGTGAAGTCGAGACGATGATCGCCTGCGCGCGAGAAAATCAGGTAGTGCTGTTTGAAGCCTTTAAAACCGCCAGCCTGCCCAATTTCCTGATCCTGCAAGCGTCCCTGCCGAAAGTGGGCAAGCTGCGTAAAGCGGTGATCAACTACTGCCAGTACTCCTCGCGCTATCAGCGCTATCTGGACGGCGAGAATCCCAATACCTTTAATCCGGCCTGGTCGAACGGCTCGATTATGGACATCGGTTATTACTGCCTGGCGACCGCGGTCAGCCTGTGGGGTGAACCGCATAAGGTGTCGGCGAATGCGTCGCTGCTGGCCAGCGGCGGGGATGCCCACGGCACGGTGGTGATGGATTACGGCGATTTTGACGTTACCCTTCTGCACTCGAAAGTCAGCCAGTCTGGCCTGCCAAGTGAGATCCAGGGCGAAGAGGGATCGCTGGTTATTGAGCACGTTTCGGAATGCCAGCGCGTCAGCTTTGTGCCGCGCGGCGCCCGCTCGCAGGACCTCAGCCATCCTCAGCATATCAATACCATGCTGTATGAAGCCGAGACCTTCGCCCGGCTGGTAGAGAGCAACGAAGTGAATCATCCGGGCCTGCAAACCTCCCGTACCACGGCGAAACTGCTGACCGACATTCGTCGCCAGACCGGCGTGGTCTTCCCGGCGGATGAGTTGCCCGATGACGTGGTTGTGTAAATATTTCTAAATATGTCCAGTTATGATTGACCTGTGCCGCGGCGGACCGTATCTTCTGCCGCAGCATAGGGGAGTAACTTTTACGCCAACCGATCGTCAGCACGGTATCGAAGATACCCGGTCGTTGGGCAACAGAACCACGGGTTCTGCTGTGAGTGAGACCTGGCGTTAAAGGAATCGGTCTGTTTGTCATCTATGATGAAATCAACAGCCCTGTTTCTGTCGGCCATTTTTCATTTTACAGGATACGTCTATGCACTCTGTTGGCACGCCTCTGCTGTGGGGCAGCTTCGCGGTAATCGTGGTTATTATGCTGGCTATCGACCTGTTTTTGCAGGGTCGTCGCGGCTCCCAAACCATGTCAATGAAACAGGCGGCACTCTGGTCGCTGCTGTGGCTCTCCCTCTCTCTGCTGTTCGCTGCCGGTTTCTGGTGGTACCTCGACGGTAATGTCGGCCGTGAGATCGCGAATACGCAAACCCTGGCTTTCCTGACGGGCTACGTGCTGGAAAAAGCGCTGGCGGTGGATAACGTCTTCGTCTGGCTGATGCTGTTCAGCTACTTTGCGGTGCCGGCCGCCATTCAACGTCGGGTACTCATCTACGGCATCCTCGGCGCTATCGTGCTGCGTACCGGGATGATCTTTGCCGGCAGCTGGCTGGTCTCTGAATTCAGCTGGATCCTGTATCTCTTCGGCGCGTTCCTGATCTTTACCGGTATCAAAATGGCGATGGAAGGCGGTGACGATGAAGGCAACGTCGGCGACAAGCCGGTCGTCCGCTGGCTGCGCAGCAAAATGCGCATGACCGAAACCATGGAAGGCGAGAAGTTCTTCGTGCGTCGTAACGGCGTGCTGTTCGCTACGCCGCTGCTGCTGGTGCTGATTATGGTCGAGCTGAGCGACGTGATTTTTGCCGTCGACAGCATTCCTGCTATTTTCGCGGTCACCACCGACCCGTTTATCGTCCTGACCTCTAACCTGTTCGCGATCCTCGGCCTGCGTGCGATGTACTTCCTGCTGGCGAACGTCGCGGAACGCTTCCATATGCTGAAATATGGTCTGGCGGTGGTGCTGGTGTTTATCGGTGTGAAGATGCTGATCGTCGATTTCTACCACATTCCGGTGTCGATCTCGCTGGGTACCGTCGGCGGCATTCTGGCCATCACCCTGCTGGTTAATGCCTGGGTTAATTACCGTAACGACCAGAAGAAGCTGAGTCAGTAACGCGCTGCCTGACACCGTGCTGCTTCACCGCGGCCCGGTGTCAATTTCCCGCTGGAGATTCTGTTTAGCCGCACGCTTCTTTTCGTCAGCCGAACTTTTCACGACTTTTCCCTTCCCCTGCCATCACATTTCCTTATACTCACCCGCGCAAACACACCAATGCCGTCCCATTCAGCACACACGATGCTGAAGCGCCGCATTGTTATTTATCGAAAACAACACTGGTTTTTTACTATGCGTATGGAAAAAAGTCCTGGGCTGATGCAGCGTCTGATGCAGGGCAGCCTGGTCACTCAAATTATGATCGGTCTGATCGCCGGCATTGCCCTGGCGTGGTTCTCAAAAGAAGGCGCCCATTCTGTCAGCCTGCTGGGTACGCTGTTTGTCAGCGCGCTAAAAGCGGTTGCTCCCCTGCTGGTGATGGTGCTGGTGATCTCCTCGATTGCAAACCATCAGCACGGCAGCAAAACCAGTATCCGCCCGATCGTCATTCTTTATCTGCTCAGCACGTTCTGTGCCGCCGTGGTGGCCGTCGTCTTCAGCCATCTACTGCCGCAAACCCTGACGCTGAGCGACGCTAACCAGCAGATCGTCCCGCCGTCCGGCATTCTGGAAGTGCTCAACGGCCTGTTGATGAGCATGGTGGCTAACCCGTTTGATGCGCTGATGCACGCCAACTATATCGGCATTCTGGTGTGGGCAATTGGCCTCGGCTTCGCCTTCCGTCACAGCAGCGACACCACCCGCACCTTCCTCAACGATGCCTCGAACGCCGTGACCTCGCTGGTACGGCTGGTGATCCGCTTTGCGCCGCTGGGCATTTTCGGACTGGTGGCCTCGATTCTGGCGACCACCGGCTTCTCCGCGCTGTGGGATTACGCGCATCTGCTGGGCCTGTTGTTGGGCTGTATGCTGCTGATGGCGCTGGTGTTCAATCCGCTGCTGGTGTACTGGAAAATCCGCCGCAACCCGTATCCGCTGGTGTTTACCTGCCTGCGTGAAAGCGGCGTGACCGCCTTCTTCACCCGCAGTTCCGCCGCCAATATTCCGGTGAATATGGCGCTGGCGAAGAAGCTGGGGCTGGATGAGGACACTTACTCGGTGTCGATCCCGGTGGGGGCGAATATCAGTATGGCGGGGGCTTCGATCACCATCACCGTGCTGACGCTGGCGGCGGTGAATACGCTGGGCATTCAGGTCGATGTCAGTACGGCGATCCTGCTGAGCCTGGTGGCGTCGATCTGTGCCTGTGGCGCATCCGGCGTGGCGGGCGGTTCGCTGCTGCTGATCCCGGTGGCCTGTAATATGTTTGGTATTCCAAATGAAGTGGCGATGCAGGTAGTGGCGGTCGGCTTTATTATCGGCGTACTGCAGGATTCGGCGGAAACCGCGCTGAACTCCTCAGCGGATATCCTGTTTACCGCGGCGGCCTGTATGGCCGACCAGCGTCAGGAAGAACAGCAACGCGCCTGATGGCGTTAACCGGCTCGCTGCCTGGCGAGCCGGTCCGTATTCCCTTCCCTACAGCGTCACCCCACTTTTGAAAATCGCCAGCTCGCGGAAGTCATTCAGCTCATTTTTGGTCTGACGGCCGTTGGCGATGTCCACCAGCGTATCGACAAAGTTCTCCAGCAACACCGACATGTCGGTTCCCTTGATCAACGCACCCGCATCGAAATCAATCCAGTGCGGCTTTTTCGCCGCCAGCTCGCTGTTGGTGGCCAGTTTTACCGTCGGCACAAAGCCGCCGTAAGGGGTGCCGCGTCCGGTACTGAACAGCACCATATGGCAGCCTGCGCCGGCCAGTGCGCTGGTGGCGACCGCATCATTCCCCGGTGCGCTAAGCAGGTTCAGACCCGGCTGATGCAGGCGCTCGCCGTATTTCAGCACGTCAACCACCTGGCTTTGCCCGGCTTTCTGCGTACAGCCCAGCGACTTCTCTTCCAGCGTGGTGATGCCGCCCGCTTTGTTGCCCGGCGACGGGTTCTCGTAGATAGGCTGCTGATGATCGATAAAGTAGCGTTTGAAGTCGTTGATCATGCTGACGGTTTTTTCAAAGGTCTGCTCATCGCGGCAGCGGCTCATCAGAATGCGCTCGGCACCGAACATTTCCGGCACTTCCGTCAGCACCGTGGTGCCGCCGTTGGCGATCATCTGGTCGGAGAAACGGCCCAGCAGCGGATTGGCGGTGATGCCGGACAGGCCGTCCGAGCCGCCGCATTCCAGACCGAACTTCAGCTCACTCAGCTTGCCCGGTTGGCGCTGGTCATCGCGCATGACGGCATACAGATGGCGCAGGTGTTCCAGCCCGGCTTCCACTTCATCATCATGCTGCTGCAACGCCATAAAGCTGACGCGATCGGCATCGTATTCGCCCAGCGTCTCGCGGAAGACATCCACCTGATTGTTTTCACAGCCCAGGCCAATCACCAGCACCGCGCCTGCGTTGGGATGACGCACCATATTCTGCAACATGGTGCGAGTGTTCTCGTGATCCTGGCCCAGCTGGGAGCAGCCGAAAGGATGGGTAAACAGATGCACGCCGTCGATGCCCGCCGCGTCGTCGCTCTCCTTCAGAAAACGGTTAACCATCTGTTTGGCGATACCGTTAACGCAGCCGACCGTGGGCAAAATCCACAGCTCGTTACGGATGCCCACATCGCCATTGCGGCGGCGGAACAGCTGCACCTCACGGTCAGCGGCCTGTGCCGGTAGCGTGGCGAAATCGGGCTGATAGCTGTACTCGTCCACATCGCTGAGATTGGTGCGGGTGTTGTGGGAATGCAGGATTTCACCTGGCGATACCGGCACCGTGGCGTGCCCAATCGGCAAACCGTATTTGATCACCAGTTCGCCCACCGCCAGCGGCAGCAGCGCAAATTTGTGGCCGCGCTCGACGGCCTGCTTCAGCACCACGTTCTGCTCGCCGACGCTGACGGTTTCCCCTTCGGCGAGTTCCGCGAGGGCAACCGCCACATTGTCGTTTGGATGGATTTTGATATAACGCTGCATGGTGGTGTTCCTCAGTTCAAATGCGTCAGTGCCTGGCGCATATCGCCGCCGACAATACGTTGCAGGTGTTCGGTGACGGCCGCGGTTAAGCCCGGTACCGTATTAAGATCGCAGCCCCAGTGAGCAGCGTCGCGGAAAACGGCGTCAACCAGCTGCTGCGGCGCCAGCTTGCCGCTGTCGACCTGCGGCCAGAGTTCGGCAAAGCGCGCCAGCCAGGCCGCGTCGTCCTGCAGGGAATAAACTTCGTCGCCGCGTTTACCGCGATAAAAGGCCAGCAGCGCCGCGAAGGCAAAGCTCAGACGCGGCGGAACCTCGCCGGTTTGCTGGCAGCTGGCCTGAATTTGCGGCAGCAAGCGGGTACGAAATTTGGTCATGCCGTTGAGGGCAATCGCCTGCAGCTGATGGCGGATAAACGGATTGCGGAAGCGGTTGAGCACCGCATCGGCAAAGGCATGTAATTCAGCCGGATCCTGCGACAGCGTGGGAATGATTTCCTGCCGCAGGGTGCGGTCGATAAACCCGGCGATATCGGCATCGGCCATCGCGTCACCCACCGTATCCAGCCCGGCGAGGTACGCCACCGGCACCATGGCGGTATGCGCGCCGTTCAGGATCGCCACCTTCTGCTCCTTAAACGGTTTAATGTCGTCAACCAGGCGGATATTCAGCGGATAGCGATCCAGACAGAGCGCCTGCTCCAGCCACGCCGGCCCCTGGATCGCCAGCAGGTAATAGACCTCACCCGCCACCAGATAGGCATCCTGATAGCCCAGTTCGGCTTCAATCGCACTAGCTTCCTGCGGATAGCCGGTGACGATGCGGTCGACCAGCGTCGAGCAGAAGGTATTTTCCTGCTCCAGCCACTGCATAAACGCCGCAGGCAGCTGCCACGCCTGCGCGTAACGCCGCACCAGCGCCTTCAGCGCCTCACCGTTGTCATCAATCAGCTCGCACGGCAACATCACCCAGCCGCTCCCTTTCGCGCCGGAGAAGTGCTGCCAGCGCGCGTACAGCAGTTGGGTTAGCTTTGCCGGGAAGCTGCTGGCAGGCTTATCGTCCAGCCGATCGGCCGGGTCATACTGGATGCCCGCTTCAGTGGTGTTGGAGAAGACGTAGCGAATCTCCGCTTCCCGCGCCAGCGCCAGAAACGCCTCGTGCTGCCGCCACGGATGAATTTCCTCATTCACCGAACGGATCAGCCGCGGTTCGCTGACCACTTCGCCGCGATCGTTAACGCCGCGGATCAGCGTGGTGTAGAGCCCGTCCTGGCTGTTAAGGCTGCGGGTGGTCTGGCTGTTACGCGGACGCACCACCACCACACCGGCGTTCAGCTCGGTATGTTCGTTTAACAGATCGATTTGCCAGTCAATGAAAGCACGCAGGAAGTTGCCTTCGCCAAACTGAATGATTTTTGTCGGGTGAGTCCGGCCAGCAAACTCCCTGCGATTGAGCGTCGACATTGCCAGATCCTTAATCGGGGTAACAAGCGAAGTCAGCCGCATCACGTGCGCTGACGAATGCCCTCATCTTTAAGAGGTATGGCAAGGGTTGTCCCTGCTGTCAGCGACTAATTGCCAGCCGGGTCACAAAATCAGGTTTTAATCCTGTATAAAAACCCGAAACGGTGGAAATGTAGCCATCACATATTCAATGTAAAATTGTGAAAGTGGTTAAAATCAGTCGGTCAGCCATTTTTCTGTCTCAATCGCCGATAAGTCGGATTTTTCTTGGCGTCACAGTGGCCCAGCAAGCCGCAGAAACAGTGCTATAATGTCAGCCTGTGTAAAGCTTCTTTTCCCTTCTCGCTTGCCCCTGTAAAACAACGTTGGCGACACGTTTCTCCTGTCTCATTCGCCGGTATTTTGTTACAGTTACGCGCCTTTTCTTACCGTTTGAGACGGTCTTAAGGGAATACCCTATGGATATTTTTAAAGCCCTAATCCACGCCCTCTGGCAACAAGATTTCGAAACCCTTTCAGACCCTACGTTGGTCTGGGCAATCTATTTTGTCCTGTTTATGATCCTTTTCCTGGAAAACGGCCTGCTTCCTGCCGCTTTCTTACCGGGTGACAGCCTGCTGGTATTGGTTGGCGTATTGATTGCCAAAGGCACGCTGAGCTTCCCGATGACGCTGTTTATTCTTACCACTGCGGCCAGTCTGGGCTGCTGGTGCAGTTATATTCAGGGCAAGTGGCTGGGCAATACCCCCACCGTGCAAAAATGGCTTTCGCACCTGCCCGCCCAGTATCACGTTCGCGCCCACCAGTTATTTCATAAGCATGGCCTTTCCGCGCTGCTGGTCGGCCGTTTTATCGCCTTTGTCCGAACGCTGTTGCCGACCATCGCGGGCCTTTCCGGCCTGAGCAATGCCCGTTTCCAGTTCTTTAACTGGGTAAGCGCGCTGCTCTGGGTATTAATCCTGACGGTTATCGGCTTTGCGCTCGGCAAAACCCCTATTTTTCGCAAATACGAAGATCAGATGATGTTCTGCCTGATGATGCTGCCGCTGGTGCTGCTGGTCTTTGGTTTGTTTGGCTCGTTGTTCGTGCTGTGGCGCAAAAAGCGCGGCGTGAACAATGAGAAAGGAAACTTATAATGCTCGCCCTACTCAGACCCTATCTCTCCACGCGGGTACTCTGCGTGCTGGTCGTGTGCTTCTCGGCATTGATGCTGGTGGCTTTTATCCCGACCCTGTTTCGCAACGATACCGCGCTGCAAATTCGCGCCTCCCGTCAGGGCACCACGCTGCCGGACGGGTTTTATGTCTATCAGCGCCTGAATGCGGAAGGGATCCGCATCAAAAGTATTACCCCGGATAACGACTCGCTGGTGATCCGTTTCGACACCGAAGAACAGAGCATGGCGGCGGAAAAAGTGCTGCATCAGTTGCTGCCGTATGGCTTTGATATTGGCCAGATGGATCCGTCGGGTTCTTCGCAGTTAATGAATCGCCTGAGCCTGCGCAAACAGTCCGTTGGTTGATTTTTATCCGGCTTTCCGGCGCTATCCCTAAGAATCTTCTCTCTTTTTGAGCTTTTTGGGATTTCTGTCTATGCTTACTATGCCAGTATCCCCGAAGACTGTTTACAGGATTAACGGGACGTCCTGCGGCCCAACACAACGGAAGGTAACGATTAGCATGAAAACCCGCACTCTCCTTGGACTCGCTCTGTTCTCGCTGACCACGTTTGCCCATGCGGCAGATTCGTTGTGCATGCAGAAAGAACAGGGGATCCAGCATGAAATTGAACTGGCGAAAAAGCATGACAACCAACGTCGTGTGACCGGTCTGGAGCGTGCATTAACGGAAGCGAAAGCGGGCTGTACCGACGAAAAGCTGAAGGCTCAGCATCAGGAAAAAATTGCTGCCCACAAGCAGCAGGTGGTTGAGCGTCAGAAAGAGCTGGAAAAGGAAAAAGCGGATGGCGATGACAGTAAAAAAATCGCTAAGCGTGAAGAAAAACTGGCAGAAGCAAAACATGAACTGAAAGAAGTCCAGGCCGCCCCTTACTGAGCCGGGCTCTAATTACTGAACATCAATGGAGTTTGTTATGTCAAAAGATACTACATCTGAACATCTGCGCGCTGAACTGAAAAACCTGGCCGATACGCTGGAAGAAGTGCTGAGCAACACCGGCGAGAAATCAAAGAATGAGCTGGATAAACTGCGCAGCAAAGCACAGAGCGCATTGAAAGACACGCGCGCCCGTCTGGGTGACTCTGGCGATCGTATTGCCAAAACCTCTCGCGAAGTGGCTGACCACGCTGATGTCTATGTGCGTGAAAATCCATGGACCAGCGTAGGTATCGGTGCCGCCATTGGTGTGGTACTGGGTGTCTTGCTGACGCGTCGTTAATAATGGCAGATTCTCAGCAAAGCCACGGCCCCGGCAAAGGGGTCATTAACATTGGACAGCGCATTGTCACCACCCTGGTGGGGATTGTGGAAACGCGCGTGCGGCTGGCAGTGGTTGAGCTTGAGGAAGAGAAGGCCAATCTGATACAGATGCTGTTGATGATTGGCCTTACCATGCTCTTTACCGCTTTTGGCTTGATGAGCCTGATGGTGTTAATCATCTGGGCTGGGGATGCGCAGTATCGTCTGATGGCGATCGGCATAACCACCGCAGTGCTGTTTGCCCTGGCGTTGATCTTCGGTCTGTGGACCCTGGCAAAATCACGTCGTTCCACCTTACTGAGCGCCACGCGTAAAGAACTGAAGTCTGACCGCCAGCTGTTGGAGGATGACTGATGAGCCGCGAGCGTGATGCACGTAAAGCCGAGCTGCTAGGCCAGATCCAGCAGCAGCGGCTTGACCTGAGTGCCGGTAAGAAGCGCTTTCTGGAAAGCACAGCCCGCTACGATCATGGCTGGCTGACGCTGATTGGTCTGCGTCGCTATGTCGCCGTCGGCAGCGGCCTGATGGCAATCTGGTCGGTGCGTAATCCGCGTCGCCTCTCACGCTGGGCCAAACGCGGTATCGGCGTGTGGAGCACCTGGCGGATGGTCCGCAACTATCTCCCTCGTCGCTAGCCCCTTCAGCCCTCGCTGACTGGGGCTTTTCTTTTGCCCGCCGTCTCACCACCCTCAGTTATTTCTGGTCCTACCCTTCCTGTTCAATTTTCCTGATAAACATCGACAGTTTATCTCGCTTACAATGATTCCGATTCGCGAATATTATCTTCTGCAACGAACGGTACTAAGCGCTTAAGACGCTTCAGGCCTGAACTTAATGCGGTGGGGAATGTTTCCTGCCAGATAAAACTTGTTAGGGTGAATCATGAAAAAATTAGAAGATATCGGCTTTTTGGTTGCGCGTATTTTGATGCCTGTGCTGTTCATCGTGGCGGGCTGGGGCAAAATCACCGGTTATGCCGGCACCCAGCAGTATATGGAGCACATGGGCGTCCCTGGCTTCTTGCTGCCACTGACCATCCTGCTTGAGTTTGGCGGCGGTCTGGCCATCCTGTTCGGTTTCCTGACGCGCTTTACCGCTATCGTGACCGTTATTTTCACCCTGATCACCGCGATGGTTTTCCACATCGATTTCTCGGTAGAAGGTAACTCGATCAACTTTATGAAAAACCTGAGCATCGCCGGTGGCTACCTGCTGTTGTTCATCACTGGCCCTGGCGCAATCAGCCTGGATCGCCTGCTGAATAAAAAGTGGTAAGAAACACCCGCTATACTCAGTAGCATCAAAGCGACGACGATGCTGATAGCCCTTAGATTTCGATTTGCAGGAAGGCAGCTAACGCCCCGGCAACGCGAGAACTAAGGGCTTTGTTGCTTTCTCACTTAGGGACTGGAGGAAATATGGGACAACTGATTGACGGTGTCTGGCACGATAACTGGTATGACACCAAATCCACCGGCGGCCGTTTTAAACGCTCTGAATCGGCCTTCCGTAACTGGGTCACCGCCGATGGCGAAGCGGGCCCGACCGGCCAAGGCGGCTTCCGTGCTGAGGCAGACCGTTATCATCTGTACGTTTCTCTTGCCTGCCCCTGGGCGCACCGCACGCTGATTATGCGCGCATTGAAAGGGCTGGAATCGATGATTTCCGTCTCCGTGGTGCATCCGCTGATGCTGGAAAACGGCTGGACCTTCGACGACGATTTCCCGGCGGCCACCGGCGACAGCCTGTATCAGAACGAATACCTGTATCAGCTCTATCTGCATGCCGATAATGCCTACACCGGCCGCGTCACCGTGCCGGTGCTGTGGGACAAGCAGCAAAACACCATCGTCAGCAATGAATCCGCCGATATCCTGCGCATGTTAAACAGTGCGTTTGATGCGGTGGGCGCACGGGCCGGGGATTATTATCCTGCCGATCTGCGCGAAAAAATTGATGAAGTGAACAGCTGGGTGTACGACACGGTGAACAACGGCGTCTACAAATCGGGCTTTGCCACCTCGCAACCGGCCTACGATGAGGCGGTGACCGCCCTGTTCAGCTCGCTGGACCGTCTGGAGCAGATGCTGGGGCAACATCGTTATCTGACCGGCGATCGTCTGACCGAAGCCGATCTGCGTCTGTGGACCACGCTGGTGCGCTTCGATCCGGTGTATGTCACCCATTTTAAATGCGATAAGCACCGCATCAGTGACTACCTGAACCTGAACGGTTTCCTGCGGGAGATTTATCAGATGCCGGGCCTGGCCGAAACCGTCGATCTGGCGCATATCCGCCATCACTACTATTGCAGCCACAAAACGATCAACCCGTCCGGGGTGATCTCGATCGGACCCGCCTTTAACTGGGACGAGCCGCACGGCCGTGACCTGCGTTTCCGCTAGTCGTCGCCTGCAGAAATAAAAACGGCCACCTCAGTGAGGGGCCGTTTTTTTTGCGCAGAACGCAGTGGAATGATGCCGCCGGTTAACTCTGGCGTTTAGCCATCAGTTTCGGGATTTCGCGCAGGCACCAGGCTTTCGCTTCGCCCATGCTGTCACGCCGCCACGCCATGATAATGTCAATTTCGCGGGTGTATTCCGGGCTGACCACCCGCAGGCGTCCTTCGGCGATATCCTTTTCCACCATCGGATACGGCATCGACGCCACGCCCAGTCCGGCCAGCAGGGCACGGTGTTTGTCTTCGATGGTGCTGACCGTCAGCCGCTGCTGTTTATCCAGCAGCTGCACGGTGAGCACCGGACGCTCGCGCGCGGTATCCGCCACCGCGATGCCACGGTATTTCACGCGGGTCACTTCTGACAGCGGTTCCGGCTCGTCATGAATCGGATGATCCGGGCTGGCGACAATCACGCTCATCATGCTGTACAGCTTGCGGGTGTTGATCTCCGACGAGGCGCGAAAATGCAGGTCCGGCGCGATCACGATGTCCGCTCTGCCCTGCTCCAGACGTTCCCAGGCACCGGCCAGCACTTCCGTCACCAGCGAAATCTGGGTATTGGCTTTATCGGCCAGCTTGCCGATCAGTGGGAACAGGTATTCGCTGGGGATCAGCGCTTCGGTGACAATGGTCAGGTGCGTTTCCCAGCCGCGCGCCAGCGCTTCGGCATCGGTTGTCAGCTTATCTGCCGCTTCCAACAGCACCCGGCCACGCTCTAACAGCATCCGGCCGACGTTAGTAAACTTGGTGCGGTGGCCGGAACGGTCAAACAGCACCACGTCCAGCTCCTCTTCCAGCTTCTGCATGGTGTAGCTGAGCGCGGAAGGCACCCGACCCAGTTCGTCCGCTGCGGCAGCAAAACTGCCGCGGCGATCGATAGCATCCATCACTCTCAGCGCTTCCAGCGTCAGGGCGCGGTCTTTAGCCATTGCGGTTCTCTGTCAGGAATTTTGAATATACCGAGCAGATTAACTGGCTAACAATCCGGCGTCCAGAAACTTACTATAGATGCAGAATAAACGGTCGGGTAAATCACATCGACCGGGGAGGATTTATGATTACCAGTCGCACCGCGCAAGAGTGTGGCAAGGCTGATTATGGCTGGTTACAAGCCCGCTATACCTTTTCCTTTGGCCACTATTTTGACCCCAAATTACTGGGCTACGCGTCGTTACGCGTGCTCAATCAGGAAGTGCTGGCACCAGGGGCTTCCTTCCAACCGAGAACCTAACCAAAGGTCGACGTACTGAATCTGATTTTGCAGGGCGAGGCAGAGTATCGCGACAGCGAGGGCAACCACGCATTCGCACAACAGGGCGAAGCGCTGCTGCTTTCGACGCAACCCGGCATCAGTTACAGCGAATTTAACGTCAGTAAAGAGCAGGAACTGACGCGTATGCAGCTCTGGCTGGATGCCTGTCCCGAGCGTGAGAACGCCGCGGTACAGCGCGTGAAGATGCCAGAAAACGCCCGTTATACGCTGCTGGCCTCGCCGGATGGCGCGGAAAACAGCCTGCAACTGCGTCAGCAGGTTTGGGTGCATCATGTGGTGCTTGAACCTGGCGAGACGCAGACCATTAAACTTCATGGGCCGCGCGCCTATTTGCAGTCGATTCACGGTGGCCTGAATGCGGTGACCGGAACGCAGGCAAAAGAAGCGTTGGTCTGCGGAGATGGCGCATTTATTCGTGAAGAAGTGAGCGTAACGCTGATGGCCGAGACGCCGCTGCGCGCGCTGGTAATTGATTTGCCTGTTTAATTTAAGCCGGCATCAGGGAAAGTCCTTAACCGCAAAACCCCGCCGAAGCGGGGTTTTCTGTTTCTGGCATCATCGTGAAGCGTTACTCAGGCGCGCGCTTCGCGGTCCAGTACTCATACAGCTTGAGCGCCGCCGGGCGGATCGCCTGCTGCGCCAGCACATATTCATCAGGCGTCATCTTTTCAAGCTTCGCAAACTGCTCTTCATCGCCGTGGACCGCAATCGCATCCAGCGACGGTTGCAGGCTGTCCGGTAAGCCGGACCAGTCATCCAGCGCCACGCCGCGCAGATAGCCAAAGCACCAGTCTTCGACAACTTCGTAATCTTCATCATCGATGGTGCTGAAGCCAAACAGCGGTTCAAACTGGTCTGGCGCGGTCGCAAGACGTTCAGCCGTGTCATTGAGATGCTGGAAGATCAGGTCGTTGAAGCGGTTTTCCTCCACATCGCTCGGCCACAGAGGGATCTGCTGTTCGCCGCCCCACAGCGCGGTTAACCAGACTGAAGAAGGCAGTTTAGTCGGGCCTGACAGGATGGCGGTAAACATGCCGTCCAGTTCGGAGATATCCAGCACGGAATTCTCACTGCCGTGATTCATCAGCGCCTCATCCAGCCACTCCAGCTCTTCTTCGTTTAGCGGTCCACTGTTCATGCTGTTCTCCTCAGATCCTTCAATTTTTGCGGCGATAATCGCTCAAGCTTACCAGAAAAGACCCTTTGCTGACGGAAAGGTTCAGGCAGCGGTGCTGAGCGCTGGGCTCAGGAACGTGAGAAGGCCGACGCTTCCAGCATCAAGGCTTCATCGGGACGCACGCCGGTATACAGGGCGAATTGTTCCAGCGCCTGCAGGGCGATCACTTCCGCACCCGTCACCACAGTTTTGCCATATTCCCGGGCCAGCACGATCAGCGGCGTTTCTGCCGGGAAGGCCACCACGTCAAAGACAAAAGTAGCGGCCTGCACGTCCTCTTTGCTGAATGCCAGCTGATCCTGTTCTGCGCCACCGCTCATGCCAACCGGCGTGACGTTGACCAGGATATCGGCTTGCTCGCCGGTAGGCGTTTTGCTCCAGCGGAAGCCATATTTGTTGGCCAGCGCGGCGCCTTTCTCTTCATTGCGCGCCAGCACCGTCACCTGGCTAAAGCCACTGTCGCGGAACGCTGCCACCACCGCTTTCGCCATGCCGCCGCTGCCCTGAATAATCACCGTCTGGTTGCTGTCCGGGAAGTTCTTCTCAATCAGCGTTTTCACCGCAATATAGTCGGTGTTGTACGCCGTCAGATGCCCATTGTCATTGACGATGGTGTTGACCGAATCAATGGCTTTGACCGAGTCGGACAGCGTGTCGAGGAAGGGAATACAGCTCTCTTTAAACGGCATGGAGACTGAACAGCCACGGATCCCCAACGCCTGAACGCCTTTCACTGCATGTTCAATATCCTGGGTGGAGAACGCTTTGTAGATAAAGTCCAGATCAAGCTTTTGATACAGGTAGTTATGAAAGCGGGTACCGATGTTGCTGGGCCGGGCGGAAAGGGAAATACAGAGTTGGGTGTCTTTGTTGAGCATAACCATGTCCTTATTAAAATCTGCTGCCAGTGTACCCACCATGATAGTTGAAGCTGGGGGTTAAATCAGGAACCTGCCTGCCATTTCACTCCGGGATCATCTGCTGATAATATGCTTGCCTTGGTTTTGATAGGGATCATCAAATGCCTCTTAATGAATTTGGCGTTGTCGGGTCTCCCAACAGCGCGATAGCCCATCCTGACGGGCTTGAATGTTATGGTAGGATTCCCGAAATTAATACGCAGGGTGATGTTATTCCTGCCGGTGAGATTTTCCTGCGTGCTGGCAGGCATACCGGCCCCAACAGAGGGTTTGGCGTTCGTCACATATGGGCTGAGCATCAAACTGAACTGACCCGATTAGGCTATACCACCGTTGACGATGTGGTGCGTTTTGTACGGGATATCATCCGGCCCGGTTCAGCAATTTATTGTGAGTTTAATCATCCTGGTGGGAAACACAGGCCGACAGTTTTGAAGTCATCATTAGGTATTGTGATACTTGAACCCAGAGAGGCACCTGAGACTGATTCAGGGTGGATTTATGTTGTGGTGACGGCGTACACAAGCCGGAGAGCACACGGGGTATTGATTGGCACACTTAAATAAAAAAGGCGCTAAAAGCGCCTTTAGAGGAATGTGTTGGTAGCCGCAGCATTTCCTTAGCACACAGGGTTCAGAAACCGACTGACGTCGTAACTACCCGGCAGATGACCAGTCATCTGACTGCCCGGCACAGAAGGCCAATTACTGGTTGACGCCCCCTGCGAATGCTCTTGCAGTACGCTTATTCTATAGGGTTGCCTAAGCGCATTCAACCTGAGGTTGAGTAAACACTAAACCTGGGGGTTTAGTGTTTACTCAAAACTGACTTCCTCCTTAAGCCGCTTTCTTTTCATAAAAAGCGTCGTGGACAGTCATTCATCGGCCACAAAGCAAAAAAACCCGCCGAAGCGGGGTTTTTATTTGAATGAGTTGAAGCTGACCGTTAAGCCGGGTTCTGTCGTGGACAGTCATTCATCTAGGCCAGCAATCGCTCACTGGCTCAAGCAGCCTACCCGGGTTCAGTACGGGCCGTACCTGGTGAACCCCTATTTGGCCTTGCTCCGGGTGGAGTTTACCGTGCCACGAACTGTTACCAGCCGCGCGGTGCGCTCTTACCGCACCCTTTCACCCTTACCTGATCCCACATCCCCTGCATCTTTCAGGCCGCTGCTGCGTTAGCTTCTCGCTTTCACCCCAGTCACTTAGTTACCTAAGCTCCTGAGGACTCAAGCGATTGCTGCCTTGCTGCAACCTGAAATCTATTGGGGGGGCCATCGGCGGTTTGCTCTCTGTTGCACTGGTCGTGGGCTTGCGCCCCCCAGGCGTTACCTGGCACCCTGCCCTATGGAGCCCGGACTTTCCTCCCCTCTGTCTGTCTCCCCCGAAGGAGGACGGCAACAAAGCGGCGACTGCCTGGTCAGCTTCGGCGCGGATAATAGGGGATCCCGCGCGATTTGTCACCCCTCTTGCTGCTCCAGAGCGTATTTATACAGCGCATTTTTTTTCACAGCGTGGATTTCGGCGGTTAATTGCGCGGCTTTTTTCAGCGGAAGCTCCTTCTGCAACAGCGCCAGGGTGCGCAGTGCTTCCGGCGGCAGCGCGTCTTCCTCGGCGTGGAAACCTTCGACAATCAATACCATCTCGCCTTTACGGCGGTTTTCATCTTCCAGAACCCAGGCCAGCAGCTCGCCCACCGGCGCGCCTTGAATGCTTTCCCAGGTTTTAGTGATCTCGCGGGCCAGCACAACATAGCGATCCGGTCCCCAAACCGTCACCATATCCTGTAGACTCTCCAGCAGACGGTGGGTGGAGTCGTAAAAGATCAGCGTGCGCGGTTCCTGTTCCAGCTCGCGAAGCGTATCGCAACGTCCTTTGCTTTTGGCCGGAAGAAATCCTTCGTAACAGAATCGATCGGACGGTAACCCCGCTGCGCTTAATGCTGTGATCGCGGCGCAGGCGCCAGGCAGTGGAACGACGCGGATACCGGCTTCACGGCAACGACGCACCAGATGGTAGCCAGGATCGTTGATTAACGGCGTGCCGGCATCGGAAACTAAGGCGATGCTTTGGCCTTCCTGCAGCTTGGCAATCAACGTTTCGGCTTTGTACTGTTCGTTATGATCGTGCAATGCGAACAGGCGCGCATTGATGGCGAAATGTTGTAGCAACAGTCCGGTATGACGTGTATCTTCCGCTGCGATCAGATCGACGCCCGCAAGCACCGTCAGCGCACGCTGGGTGATATCGCCCAGATTACCGATCGGGGTTGGAACGATATAGAGCGTGCTGGCAGAAATATCATCGCGTTGTTTCATTGTGTGATCCGAATTGCCGATTTAATATTGAGCATCTTGAAAAAAACATCACTGGATACAGTATGCTTCCTTCGAAAGTCATTCATAACAAAGCAGGACGCTGCATGCCTGTTCTACTGGCCGCCCTGTTCTTTGCGGGGTGTTCAAGCCAGGGTCCGCAAACGCCAGAGGCGAATGTGCAAGGCGCAGCTACAGGCACCTCTGACTATTATCTGCAGCAAATGCAGCAAAGTTCAGATGATAACAAGGTTGACTGGCAATTACTCGTAATCAAAGCGCTGCTCAACGAAGGGAAGTTCCCTCAGGCCAACGACCAGCTTTCCAGTCTGCCGCAGACGTTAAACGATACCCAACGTCAGGAAGCGCTGCTGTTACAGGCGCAGGTTAAGCTGACTCAGCAGGACGTGAATGGCGCGGCGGGCCTGTTAAAACAGGTGGATGTTAGCGCGTTATCGAAAGAGCAGCAGGCCCGTTACTACCAGCTGCAGATTGCTGCGAACCAGGGTCGTCCTTCGCTGGACGTGCTGCGTGCATACATCGCGCAAGAGCCGTTGTTGACCAATCCGGCCGACAAACAGAAGAACATTGATGCCACCTGGCAGACGCTGGTGCAGATGTCGCCTGCTCAGGTCAGCAACATGGTGATCAACGCTGACGAGAATACGCTGCAAGGCTGGCTGGATTTGCTGAGCGTGTATAAGGCCAACAGCAACGATCCCGACATGCTGAAAGCCGGTCTGAAGGACTGGCAGACCCGCTACCCGGTTAACCCAGCGGCGAAAATGCTGCCAACGGCATTGAGCCAGGTGCAGAATTTTCAGCAGTCGACAACCGGTAAAATTGCCCTGCTGCTGCCATTAAGCGGTCAGGCGCAGATCTTTGCCAACGCCATTCAGAAAGGCTTTAACGACGCGAAAAACGGCGTGCTGACCCAAGCGGCCGCCCCGGCACCTGCCGCGGCCAGCACACCAACCGCCGATGGCAGCGCACAGCCGGCGGCGGCGACCAATCCAGCCGATCCGGCCGCGGCGGTCAGCCCATCCGCAGCGCCAGTGGAAGCCAATCAGAACGCCAGTGCGACGCCAGACGCCAATGCCGCTCAGGCGCAGCCTGCTGCTCAGTCCGGCAACGTCGCGCAAACCGCGCCACCGTCCAGCGCAACTCAGGTCCAGGTGTATGACACCAGCACCCAGCCGATTGACCAGGTGCTGGCGCAGGCACAGAAAGATGGCGCCACGCTGGTGGTCGGCCCGTTGATCAAAAGCAACGTCGAGAAGCTCTCTTCACTGCAAACCCCGCTGAATATCCTTGCGCTGAACGAGCCGGAGACGGTACAGAACCATCCGAATCTTTGCTACTTTGCGCTTTCTCCTGAAGACGAAGCCCGTGATGCCGCTCATCATATGTGGGATCAGGGCAAGCGCTCGCCACTGCTGATGGTGCCACGCAGCTCGCTGGGTGACCGCGTCAGCAAGGCGTTCGCCACCGAATGGCAGAAGCTGGGCGGCAGCACCGTGCTGCAACAGCAGTTTGGCTCGACCGGTGAACTGAAGCAGGGCATCAATAGCGGTGCAGGCCTGCAACTGACCGGCACGCCAATTACCACCGAACCGACTCAGCCGCAGGGTGTGACCATTGCCGGGCTGACCATTCCGGCACCGACGCAGCCCGAGCCAGTGGCGGCAACGTCGGGCAATGGCGGCAGCGTCGACGCGGTCTACATTGTGGCCACCGAAGGTGAAATGGCGCTGATCAAACCGATGATCTCAATGCGCGTCAGCAGCCGCAGCATGGTGCAGATGTATGCCAGCTCCCGCAGCTTCCAGGCCGGTTCCGGCCCGGACTACCGTCTGGAGATGGAAGGTCTGCAGTTCAGCGATGCGCCGCTGCTGTCCGGTTCAAACCCGGCCCTGCTGCAGCAGGCCGCTAAAAACTTCAACAACGATTACTCGTTGGTTCGTTTGTATGCCATGGGCGTGGATGCCTGGACACTGGCAAACCACTTTAACGAAATGCGCCAGCTGCCAGGCTTCCAGGTGAAAGGGGAAACCGGCAACCTGAGCGCAACTCAGGACTGTGTTATCAACAGGAAGTTGACATGGAACCAGTATCGCCAGGGGCAAATCGTTCCGGCAAACTGAGTCGCCAGCAAACGGGGGCGGGCTATGAGCTTCAGGCCCGCCGCCTGCTGGAGCACGCAGGGTTAACCTTTGTGGCGGCCAACGTCCGCTATCGCGTCGGGGAAATTGACCTGATTATGCGCGACCGGCTGACGTGGGTGTTTGTCGAGGTGCGGTATCGTCGTAGCGATGCGTTTGGTGGCGCCGCCGCCAGCGTGACCCGCAGCAAGCAGCGTAAGCTGCTGCGCGCCGCAGCGATGTGGCTTCGGGGACGCAACAGCAGCCTGGATAGCGCAGACTGCCGTTTTGATGTGATTGCGATAACCGGCACCCAGGTTGACTGGTTACCCAATGCCTTTTCGGCGGAGTAGACACTCCACCAACGACTGACCAGGTGAATGAAGTGCTGGAAAGAATAAAAGTATGTTTTACCGAAAGTATTCAGACGCAGATTGCCGCGGCAGAAGCGCTTCCGGATGCCATCTCCAATGCAGCGATGACCATGGTTCAGTCGCTGTTGAACGGCAACAAAATTCTGAGCTGTGGCAATGGAACCTCAAGCGCCAATGCCCAGCATTTTGCCGCCAGCATGATCAACCGTTATGAAACGGAGCGGCCAAGCCTGCCGGCGATCGCGCTGAGTGCGGATAACGTGCTGCTGACGGCCATCGGTAACGATCGTCTGCATGAAGAGATTTACGCCAAACAGGTCCGGGCGTTGGGCCAGGCGGGCGACATTCTGCTGGCCATCTCAACCCGCGGCAACAGCCGTGATATTGTGAAGGCCGTAGAAGCAGCGGTAACGCGCGACATGACCATCATCGCGCTTACCGGTTATGACGGCGGCGAGCTCGCCGGTTTACTGGGACCACAGGATGTGGAAATTCGCATCCCCTCGCACCGAAGCGCGAGGATTCAGGAAATGCACATGTTAACCGTGAATTGCCTGTGCGATTTAATCGATAACACCTTGTTTCCCCACCAGGACGTTTAAAGGAGCTTAAATGAAGGTATTACCAACTCTGGCCGTAGTACTGACCGCGCTGATGTTACAGGGCTGTGTGGCTGCGGTGATTGGCAGTGCAGCGGTAGCGACCAAATCCGCCACTGACCCACGTACCGTTGGGACTCAGGTAGACGACAGCACGCTCGAGCTGCGCGTCAGCAATGCGCTTGGCAAAGACCAGCAGATTAAAAATGACGCCCATATCGTCGCCACGGCCTATCAGGGCAAAGTGCTGCTGACCGGCCAGTCGCCAACGGCGGATATCGCCAGCCGTGCGAAGCAGATCACCATGGGTGTCGACGGCGCGAATGAGGTGTATAACGAAATCCGTACCGGCGACAAAGCCAGCTTCGGCACCGCCTCTTCGGATACCTGGATCACCACCAAGGTGCGCTCGCAGTTGCTGTCCAGCGACCAGGTGAAATCGTCCAATGTGAAGGTGACCACCGAGAACGGCGAAGTGTTCCTGCTGGGGCTGGTGACCGACACTGAAGCGAAAAGCGCGGCTGATATTGCCAGCCGGGTGAGCGGCGTGAAGCACGTCACCACCGCCTTTACTATTCTGAAGTAAGCGCTAACCGCCCGTGCAACCCTCTGCACGGGCGGACTTTATTCCTGCCTTCCTTGCCGCTACAACCGACTTAAACAGTCCATCGCCACCGCTTTAAAACTGGCAAAATCGCCACTGTCCCGCAGCCGGGTCATCGCCCTTTCGCGCATAAAAGTGACGAACAGATCGTAGATCGCCATTGCCTCTTCGTATTCCGTTTTGCTGATCGCCAGCAGAAAAATGACGTGGGCGGTCTCTTCTCCCCAGGCAATGCCCTGTGGGGCCAGCACGGTGTACACCACGGTTTTCTTCGCCAGCAGGCCAAGGGAGTGCGGCAGCGCGATGCCCTCGCCCAGCATGGTGCTGACGATCGCTTCACGCTCTTCCACCGACGGCCAGAAATCGCTGTCGACCACCCCTTCCTGCTCCAGCTGTTGGCACAGGGTCTGGAACAGTTCGGCCTGGGTCATCGGCTGGTCGATGATGCGGAAGTGGCTGGCATCGAAGTATTTTTCCAGCATATAGGGCCGGGTACGATCCACCAGCACCAGCTTACCAATCTGCTCCAGCTGGTAATCCGTCGGGAACGGCGACATCACCACCACCGGCTTATCTTTCTCGGTCAGCCGCGCGGTAGAAATGACAAAATCTTCCTCGATGCTCTGCTTCTGCTCGTACTCCCGCAGCGAGACGATATGACTGAGGACGATTTGCGGATATTTCCGCGTCAGCATCGCCTGGATCATCCGCACCGTCGAATTGCCGGTGTCGCACACCAGAAGGATCTGCGGATGCCGCTGATAGCCGACGTTGTAATGCCGCTCCAGACCGACGCCGATATGCAGCACCAGGAAGCCAATCTCGTTTTCGCTGATCACATAAGGCGTGTACTTGCCCCAGCTGGAGACCGCAGCCAGCGTGACGTCATACGCCATCGGGTAATGCTGTTTGATATTGGCCAACAGCGGATTCGGAATATTTATCTGATAGCGAACGCGGGTGATCATGGTTTTGATGTGCGTCAGCAGGTCTGCGCGGAGTTGGGGATCGTTCTGCAGGTTGAAATTGTAGTGGCTGTTGATGTAGCTGAGGATGTAATCCACCAGCGCCTCACCGTCGTCCGGGCTGATGGCGCTGGGCGCAATCTCCTCGACGCGCCGTGCCGC
This sequence comes from Erwinia sp. QL-Z3, assembly GCF_004551645.1. NCBI lineage: Bacteria > Pseudomonadati > Pseudomonadota > Gammaproteobacteria > Enterobacterales > Erwiniaceae > Erwinia > Erwinia sp. QL-Z3. Next base: position 1,995,955 of record NZ_CP037950.1, on the reverse strand, counting down.
GATATTCACCCGCAGGTAGGCCTCTTCCGACGGCGAGATCGCCTTGCCGGTGATTGGCCGCATCAGGTTGATGATATGCCGCGCCGCATCGCGCACGTCTTCATCGACGTCTTCCGCGCTGAAGTCAGACAGCGGATAGCCTTCGCTGATGCGCCTGACCGCGACCGCGCAATACAGCCGCAGATAGAACTCGCTGTCATCGGTCATGCGGATATGGAAGCGGCTGAAGCACTGATGCAGCAACGGCTGAAGCGTGCCTAACATGCCGCTGTTCAGCGCTTCCAGATTCAACAGCGGATCTTCGCTGTCTTCCTGGGCGATTTTATACAGCAGATCGGTCAGGCAGGTGCGCATCGCCACTTCGCTGCCAAACAGCTTCATGCCGTAACGCGGCTTGGTTTCAATCGCCAGCTGGTAACGCCCCAGCCACTCTCTCACTTCAGCCATATCACTTTGTAGCGTGGCGCGGCTGACAAACCACTCATCAGCCAGATCTTCCAGCTTCAGGGAAAAAGCTGAAGTGAGAAAACGGGTTAACAGATAGTGTACGCGGGCGGCGGAGGTGCGCGGCACGCGGAGATGTGACGGTGACTGATCCTGCAGCTGGCGGTAAAGCGCCTCATCATCCACTTTCAGCTGATAGCCCTCGCCCCGGTTTAACACCAGACGGACGCCGTGATCGGCCAGCAGCTCATTCAGGGTGGTGATATCGGTGCGGACGGTGCGGGTGGAAACGTCAAAACGTCGCGCCAGTTCATCCTGAGGCAACGTCTCGTTTTGAAGCAGATCGAACAGTTGGGCAAGGCGTTGGTTTGGGAATCTCACTCTTTATCCTGTGATTGCGGGGCGAAGCAGAGGGCCGAACAGCGTCGGCCCCTGAATAATTACGGCGTTAACACCAGTTGAGACGGAGCCCCAACCGCGGTGTAGTCGTTGGTAAACGACAGGGCGCCATTCGCGGGATCCACCTTGAAACGGGTGATGTTATCGCTGCGCTGATTCATGGCATACAGAGTCTTACCATCTGGAGACAGCGTCAAGGTGCGCGTGTAATCGCCGCGCGTCCAGACATCGTCTTTCTGCGTCAGCGTGCCGTTGGCCTCGATGGCGAAATGCGCAATGCTGTTATGCAGGCGATTAGCGACATAGAGGTTTTTCCCGGCCTTATCGATCACAAGGCCAGCGGCAAAGCTGGTGCCCTTGTAGCCCGCAGGCAGCGCCGGGACGGTCGCCGCTTCGCTAAGCGTACCCGTTTTGCGGTTCAGCAGATAGTGAGTCAGCGTCGAGGCTTCTTCGTTGATCAAATAAACCGAATGACCGTCGGGATGGAAGACAAAGTGGCGGGGTCCGGCACCGGCTGACGAAGCCGGGATCCAGGCCGGCGTATTCGGCTGCAGCTTGCCATCGGCACTGAGTCGGTACTGATAGATACGATCCAGCCCCAGATCGGTAGAGAAGACAAACTTACCGCTCAGATCGGTGGCGATCATATGGGCATGCGGGCCGTTATGATCGCTGACCGCAAAGCTGCCCTCAACGGCGGCTGCCGGTTTGGCGGCGCCTGCCGGTCCCTGATCCTGCTGCGTGTCGCTGGCCTCCGCCAGGCGACCATCGGCCAGCACCGGCAGCACAGCTTTGCTGCCGCTGACGTAGTTGGCGACCAGCAGGAATTTACCGTCCGGCGTCAGCGACAGGTAAACCGGTCCTGCACCGTGGGTACTGATTTCATTCAGCTTGCTCAGACTGCCATCTGCGGCAATGGCATACGCCACTACCACGCCCTTCTCGCTCTCGCTGGCAACATACAGCGTCTTGCCTTTGGCATCCGCCGTCAGCTGCGCCGGATTAGCCAGCTGGCTGACCAACGTTTTGCCACTCAGCGCGCCGTCGGCCGGGTTAACCTGGAAGCGGTAAAGGCCTTCACCATTGGGACTATAGGTGCCGACCCAGGCAAACTGCGCCTGTGCCACCAGGGGAACCGTCGCCATCAACGCGACAGACACGGCAGAGATCAAAGACCAGTTACGCATGGTGTTCCTCGCAAAGAAATGTCAGGGGACTACAGAAGCGGCGGGCAGAACGCCCGCCGTGAGCACATAACCGACCAACTTTTTGGTCATCGCCAGCAGCGTGCTGACATCGGCCGGACGGGTATTACCGCTCTCTTTATCGATGATTGAGCTGTAAATATGCGGAATGATCTTCGGCACGCCGGCATCCAGCGCGATCTGCAGGATCGCTTCGTAGTTCTCCAGATCGATGCCGCCGGTCGGCTCCAGCCAGAAGTCCTGTTCTGCACAGGCTTTAGCAACCGCCTTGAATTCGTCGATCGATTTCAGGCCGCCCATCGGGAAGTATTTTACCGAGCTGGCACCCATATCTTTTAGCAGGGCGATGGCGGTTTCTACCGGGACAATCGCATCGGCGGCTTTGGAACTCAGCGGGCCGGTGGAGATTTTGACCAAGCCGACCTTGCCGGTGGGCGAGATCAGCGCGTTGACCACGGTCTGATCCTGTCCCAGCAAGGCGCGGCTGGTGGCAGCACCGGTGAACACCTGATTCACGTGCTGCGGCTGGATCTCAGCGGAGATGGCACTGACCATCGCCGACTGGTTCGGATCGCCGGCACCCAGCCCCACCGACAGCGCGTTATCGATCAGCGCCGCGTACTCACGCATATCGCTCACCGCGCTGGCCACGCTGTCGTAGTTTTTGGACAGTACGCCCACCAGCACATGGCCTTCCGCCGCCTGCCAGATCTCACGGGCATTCTCTTTCGAACCGGCCAGCACGTTCAGACATACGCGGTCTTTATAAAATTTCGGGGTCAGCGTCATGCTTATTTCTCTCCTGCTAATAGGGCTTTAATGCACAGATAGATGGTGTTGAGCTGCTCTGGCGAGACGCTGCGCACATCCACTTCGACGATGCCTTCGTTGGCCTTATAGCCGCGGAAGTAGATGGCGATGACGCCGGTTTTCAGCGCCTGCACCAGCTCGCCGGTGGTGTGGCCAATCACCGCCTCATCGAAATGAATTTCGGTACGGGCGATATCACGGCCCGCCGCATCCCAGACCACGCGCGAAGTGATGCCATTCAGCGAGTTCAGGCTGTTGATAAACGGCGTCATTTTTTCCACCATCTGCGCACCCGAGACTTTCTCGTTAACCAGATAGTTTTCAATCGCCTGGGTCAGGCCAAGAATGCCCTCTTTGCCGACCTTCATCGCGCGGCCGATCCCCATCGACTGGCGTTTAACCCACTCAACGTACTGCTTACGGCCCATCACCAGGCCGCTGGTTGGCCCTTCAATCGCTTTCGCACCGCTGTAAATCACCAGATCGGCACCGTACTGGTAGTAGCACTGCAAATCTTCTTCGGCGGCGGCATCCACAATCAGCGGAACCCCGTGTTTACGGGCGACGACGGCTGCCTGCTCAACGCTGAGATGGCTCTTCTGCACGCAGTGGTGAGACTTGATATACATAATGGCCGCGGTCTGTGGCGTGATCGCCGCAGAAAGCTGATCGGCGGAGCATTCGTTCGCCCAGCCAGCCTCCACCAGGCGTCCACCGCCCATCGCCACCATGGTGCCTACCGGCGCACCGAAATTGACGTTATGGCCCTTCGGCACCACGATGTCGTGCGGCACAATCAGCGGCATGGCGTGCAGGTTTTCCAGCAGCCAGTCGTCGTCTTTCACGATCACTGCCGCCACGGACTGCGCGATCCCGGCAGAGGCGCAGGAGACCACCACGGCATCTTCACAGCCGAGCAGGTTGGCAATGTAAGCCCCGGTTTTGTTCACCAGGTCTTTCATTTCGAAATAGTGATTCAGGCCATAGTTGACCGTCTCAACCACGTCGGCACTGGGCGTAGACACCCCGAGGATAGTCATGCGGCCAGAGGCGTTAATGACCTGCTTTAAGCCGTATTTTTCATAAATCGAAGACATGATTCTTTTTCCCTTCGTCGGTAATGAACCACTGACCGCCAACCACGGCGGCCAGTGGTACCAGCTGCTTCTCACCCGAAACTGACTGCCCTTCGGAGTCCGTAAACAGGCAAGTTTCCTCTTTGACGTCAAAAATAGTCAGGTCGGCATCCCTTCCCACTTCCAGCCGCCCTTTACTGTGCAGACGCAGGCCTTCCGCCGCGTTAACGGTCACACAGTCGATAATCTGCGGCAGGGTCATGCCGACGTTAAAGAATTTGGACATCACGTGGGCCAGGCTATACACCGGGCCGTTCAGGCGGTTGCGGCAATAGATATCGGAGCTGATGCTGTGCGGCAAAATGCCCCGTGCAATCGCCACGCGGGCCACGTCAAAGCTGAAGCTGGCGCTGCCGTGGCCGACATCCAGACGCACGCCGCGTTGGATGGCGCGGCTGACCGACGCACGCAGCTCGCCGGCCGGGGTCAGGATGCGGTTTGGCTTGCCGTTGTAGCAGTGGGTGATGATGTCGCCACGGGTCAGCAGATCGGCGATTTCATCCAGATCGGGCGGATTGTTGCCGATATGCACCATCAGCGGCAGATCGCCAATCTCATGCTGGATCTCTTTGGCGCGGAGCAAGGGCTTGATGCCGTTGGCACCGACCACGCTGCTGCTCATACGCGCCTTAATACCGATGATGAAAGCCGGTAAACGCTGCACCGCATCGCGCACGCCAACCTTATCAATCTGGGTCATATCGGCCAGTTCGTTTTGCGTCACAATGCCGGTGCGGGCAATGTTCAGCAAGGCATACACCTGGGTATTGGCGCTGCGGGTCAGGCGGTAAAATTCGTCGACATCGTCAGCGCCGGTGCTGCCGGCATCAACGACGGTGGTGACGCCGGTATCAACGCCAATGCGGTCCGCTTCGTCATGATAAATCGGGGATTTCGGGTAGCAGTGAACGTGGGAATCAATCCAGCCTGCGCTCAGCCAGTAACGTCCGGCCAGATCGCGCTCGGCAGTGGCCGTGCCCGTCACCTCCCCCAGCGCGGCGATTTTGCCGTCCTGCAGGGCGATATCCGTCACGCTGCCATCGGCAAGGCGTGCACGGCGAATAATCAGGTCATACATAACAAACTCCTTCTTGCACCGGATGGGATGACATCCGATTAAGCGGTTTACCCGAGATGGGTAAACCGCCGTTACATCAGAGCGCGACCGGGAAAATTGCACCCAGCAGCATGGCGCCGAGGATCGCGCCACCGGTAATCGGTTTGTTCCAGAGATAGAACAACAGTGCGCCGACCAGCGAACCCAGACCGATTGGAATCGATGCGGTCATTGCCGACAGGATGATCAGCGGCCCAAGGAAACGACCTGAGGAGTTACCCGCGCCCATCATCACGTCGGCACCGTAAGTGGAGTCGCTGTTGTTGATGGTGAACTTACGCGCGAGGATAATCAGGTAGCCAATCGCCACGCCAATCACCAGGCCTGTCACCAGCGAGGCGGCAAAGTTGGCGACCGGATAGACGATCCCGGCACCCAGCAGCAGCGCCGGCACGCCGAGGCCGACGCCGGTCTGAATGGCACCGCCGATATCGAGGATCCCGACCAGCGAACCTTCAATGATGCGGGCAAACAGGAAGCTGGCACCGAAGGCCGCTACCGCGCCATACACGCCGGTTTCCATGCCGGAACGCAGCATTGAAACGAAGGCCACTTCGTTAAACGCGCCCAGGCCATAGGTGTAGTACATGTGCGTTCCCGCAAACACCCCGGCTGACAGCAACCCGACGAAAATCGGGAAAGACCAGTCGGCATACCAGAAACCGCTTTTTGACTCTTCCATTGACCGTTCCTCTTATTTGCCGCCCAGGGAGTTGTGGATCATATCCAGCCAGCCTGGGACGCCCAGTTGGAAGGACTGCAGCACTTTCATATCGAAGCCGCGGAAGAAGCCGCTCAGCACGAACAGCAGCACAATCGCCGCCATCATCACCTTGGTGACTTTGTTCCAGCCGGCTTCTTCGACGCCTTTACCGATCAGGATACCCAGCACCAGGCCAGGGACGGCGTTACCCATGATCAGCTGCGCCAGGCCGCCGAAGATGGTGGCCCAGAAGCCCGATTTTTTGCCGGCATCGATCGCCGCCAGCCAGAAGATCACCGGCATCACGGTGTTCACCAGCAGGTTAGCCGCAGGCACCAGCACTTTCACTGCGGTCACCTGCAGCGCGGCCGGCACCGCTGAGGCGGTAGAGTTGAGGAAGGCCACCACGATCATGCCGATGATGCCGCAGGCAATCGCCATTTTTTTCGGGTCGTGCAGGGTTTCTGCCACGTTGCGGTTTTTCACCATCAGTGCCGCCGCGCCCCAGTGTGGGATGATGCGGTGGTCAACGTCCTGGGTGAAAGAACCGGCTGCAACGGACGATGCCCAGGCGTTGAAGAAGAAGCCCAGGCCAAAGGAGAAGTGAGAAGCAGGATCGCCTTCACAGGAATTCAGTTCACCCAGTGTACGAAATGCCCCCATCCCCTGCGTTGTTGGCGCGTGGAACATGCGCGCCGCACCGGCGCCAACGCCCACACCGACAAGACCGCCGATAATAAGTGACTTAAAGAGAATAATTAAAAACATCAGTCTTCCTTTCAGGCTTTCGCCAACGTTTTTAAATCAGGTTATTGCTGCCCTTACAGGCAGTGCTTTATTGCGAAACGAAACTGACTTTGTCAGTGTCGATCACCGTTACGTTGACGGTAATATCCAGCTCGACGCTGTAACTCCGCCGTTGTCTTGCCAGAAAGAAGAACAAAAACTTCTCCTGCCTGACACTCTCCCGGGCCTGAACCACCTTCACATCCTCTGGTTCAATCCGCAGCAGAACCTTGTTGGTCGATTTCAGCACGGTGTTCTGAACCCGGCTTAGCGCATCGGCAAAGGCGCGCTCTTTGCTGTCGCCTTTGCCGCTGACGTTCACCGTGGTAGTGAATTGTTCCTTCATCGATCAGCTACCGTGCTTCTTGTTCCACGCCTGAACCAGACGCTCGCCCAACTCTTCTTTGTCCATAAAGCCGAAGCCCAGTACGGTGGCACCTTCGTTGATGGCGGTAACGCCTTCGTCGACGGAACGCATACCGTGCTTCGCCTTGTAGCCATATTTGTTCTGTGCGGTGATCGCACCCGCGCCGCCGCTGCCGCAGAAGGAGATGCCGAAAGAAGCGCCTTCCGCTTTCATCACGTCGCCCAGCTTCATATCTGCCGCCACGCCAGGCACAACCACGGCTTTCCCGCCCGCTTTCTCAACGCCTGCCGCCACTTTCTGGCCTTTACCTAAACGATCGCCGATTACTACGATGACTTGTGACATGGTGAATTCCTCAATGTTGAATTTTTAGCGGACCTGGCTGGCAGGCCCTGCGGGATTAGTCGTTTTCTTTCGCCACTTCAAAGTGGACGGAGAGCAGCCAGGCCTCTTCTTTTGGCAAATTGCCAAACAGATCGACCACCTGTTGCGCCAGAGCCATGGATTCCGGGGAGATATCTTCAAACAGCTCCTCTTCCACTTCAGGCAGCGGCTCGCCGGTCAGTGAGCGCAGCGCCATGGCCTTAACATGCGACGCCAGCATCTGCTGCTGTACAGCGTTAGGGACGATAGCTTTTGCCGCAAAGAGGTCGGCAATCTGCGCCATCACTTTGCCTGCCAGCGCCTGAATAGCCTGATCGTCGTCGGTCGTGCTCACGGATACCGCTCCATTATTCACTCTCTGCTCCTCATGTTCCGCTCGGACTCTGGCCTGAAACGGGGTTTATTCGCGTTACAAACAAATTAGTCCTCCGGCAGGCAACTGTGTAGACCGACTTTTTCCACTTCGAAGTGGAAATAGCACCGAGCGGTGTGGCTTGTGCCACAGAATCGTTAATTCATGCATAAAAGAGGAGGAAATGAGAGGAAAGTCACAGAACAGGGCTTGTATTCGCTAAGCCAATGCATTGACGGGAATTTTTTGCAGCGAAAAATGCGTCTGAAGAGGTCAGTGATATAGGAAAAACTTATCTCAGGGATATTTCAGCCATCGTTCAGCAGGAAAATGGCGCGATGCGGGAGAATATCGGCAGGATAAAAGGCGTTATTTACAGGTGTGCAGTCACAGCGTAAATAAATGGGCTCCTGAGAGCCCGGGAAATTAACGAAACTTTTTGTGGTTCTCATTACGGGTGGCGGTAAATTTCTTCGCTTCCGCTTTCGCACCGGCCAGATCGCCGGCGTCGGCCAGCTTCATGCTGCTGTCAATCTGACCAATCAGCGTGTCGAGGCCCGCGTGGTAATCTTTGATTTCGGCACTGTCCGCGGGTTTGCCTTTCAGCTTATCCGGGGTTTGCGTTTTGGCATCTTCCGCCGCACCGCGCATGCTGGTCAGGGCTTTTTTGAACTCACCGACATCGTCGGTTTTACTGACGGTATGTAAACCCGCATTCAGGGTATCCATATCGTCTTCCAGGCTGGCCATCGCCGACACGCTGGAGAATAACAGGGAGGCGGTCATCACGGCTAATAAGGCTCTACGCATTGCTCATTTCCTTCTTGTTATATGAGAAGTAAGACAATTTTTATTTGAAAAGCACGACAAAAAAGGGTGACCCAAAGGCCACCCCATAATAATACGCAAAAATGACGAAATTACTGCCCGGCGATTTTCATTTCTGGCAGCAGCACCGATCCACACTGGATGTTACTGCGCAGTTCAATATCGCTGCCGACGGTGACCATGTTCATCCACATGTCTTTGGGGTTGCCCGCGATGGTCACTTCGCTGACCGGATACTGAATCTCGCCGTTTTCAACCCAGAAGCCAGCCGCCCCGCGAGAATAATCGCCGGTCATGCCGCTCACGCCCTGCCCCATCAGCTCGGTGACCACCAGGCCGGTGCCCATTTTCTTCAGCAGCTGATCGAAGCTGTCGCCCTGACCGGCGATGCGCCAGTTATGGATGCCGCCGGCGTGACCGGTGCTTTGCAGCCCCAGTTTGCGCGCCGAGTAGCTGGTTAACAGCCAGTTTTGCAGCACGCCATCTTTGACGATGTCACGCTGCCGGGTGCGCACGCCTTCGCTGTCGAACGGCGTCGAGGCCAGCCCTTTCAGCAGATGCGGCTGTTCCTGAATGGTCAGCCACTCCGGCAGGATCTGCTGGCCCATTGAATCGAGCAGGAAGGGGGATTTGCGGTAGACGCTGCCGCCGCTGATGGCCCCCACAAGGTGACCAAACAGGCCGGTGGCCACTTCCGCAGCAAACAGCACCGGTGCTTTCATGGTGGACAGCTTGCGCGGAGAAAGACGGGACAGGGTGCGACGGGCGCACTCTTCACCGACCCACTCCGGGGATTTCAAATCTTCAATCGCGCGGCCAATGGTATAGGCATAATCGCGTTCCATATCGCCATTGGCTTCAGCAATCACGCTGCTGGAGATCGAGTGGCGGCTGGAGGAGTATCCCTGGATCATGCCGTGGCTGTTACCAAACACCTTCATGCCGATATGGCTGTTAAAGCTGCCGCCTTCGGTGTTGGTGATGCGCTTGTCGGCCTTCAGCGCGGCCTGCTCTGCGCGGGCCGCCAGTTCGATCGCCCGATCCGGATCGAGATCGGTCGGATGGAACAGATCGAGATCCGGCGCGTCGAAGGCCAGCAGCTCACGATCCGCCGGACCGGCAAACGGATCCGCGGTGGTGAATTTGGCGATATCAATGGCGGCCTGCACGGTGCGTTTGATCGCATCCGGGCTAAGATCGGTAGAGGACGCGCTGCCCTTGCGGTTCTGATGATAGACGGTGATGCCGAGGGCACCATCGCTGTTGAATTCTACGTTTTCCACTTCGCCAAAGCGCGTGCTGACGCTGATGCCGGTGGTTTTGGTCACGGCGACTTCCGCTCCATCGGTGCTGACTTTTGCCAGTTCGAGTGCTGTTGCTACCGCCTGTTCGAGGGTTTTACGCTGTTCTGCAACTTGGGAGAGTAATTTCATCGACCTACCATATAATTAACAGAGGGCTTTTCTGGAGCGGGTAAAACGCCAGATTGCCTGACTCTTTAGTGATTAAGGTTCATTTGAGTCTAACAGACTCAGAGAACAATTTCGCAGTAGCCACGTAACCTGATAGCATGAGCCTCTTTTTTAGGGAGCCCCCAATGACCAAACAGCCTGACGACTGGCTTGATGATGTACCAGATGACAAAGAAGAAGAAGACGAAGAGATTATCTGGGTCAGTAAAAGTGAAATCAAACGTGACGCCGAGGAGCTTAAGCGCCTGGGTTTAGAATTGATGGAACTGAGCAAAAACTCGCTGGATAAAATCCCGCTGGATGAAGACCTGCGCACCGCCATTGAGCTGGCTCAGAAGATCAAGAAAGAAGCGCGTCGCCGTCAGCTTCAGCTGATCGGTAAAATGCTGCGCTCCCGCGATGAAGAGCCGATCCGCCTGGCGCTGGATAAGCTGAAGAACCGTCACAACCAGCAGGTTGCGCTGTTCCATAAGCTGGAAGTGCTGCGCGATCGTCTGGTTGCCGAAGGCGATGAGGTGGTGCCGGACGTGCTGGCGCTCTATCCGGAGGCCGACCGTCAGCAGCTGCGTGCGATGATCCGCAATGCGCAGAAAGAGAAAGCCGCTAATAAACCGCCAAAAGCCTTCCGCCAGATCTTCCAGTATCTGCGTGAGCTTGCCGAAGCCAAATAAACCGGGCGGAAACCGTTCCGCCCTTTTGTTGCGCTTCTGAACTCTGGCAAGAGACTTTCCTGCCAGGGTTTTCGCCTGATTACTTCGCCAGTCTGTCCAGCAGCTTCTGATGAATGCCACCAAAGCCACCGTTGCTCATCACCAGAATGGTGTCGCCCGGCTGCGCCACTTTCACAATCATCTCAACCAGCACATCCACATCCGGGCTCCAGTGCGCCGGCTGCGAGCAGGCTTCCGCCACTTCTGAAACCTGCCACGGAATATGGTGCGGCTGCAGCAGGAACACTTCATCCGCACGCGCCAGCGCCGGCGCCAGGTCGTCCTTGCTGATGCCCATTTTCATGGTGTTGGAACGCGGTTCAAGTACGGCCAGAATACGGGCGGTGCCGCCAACCTTGCTGCGTAAGGCGGTCATGGTAGCGAGGATCGCCGTTGGGTGGTGGGCAAAGTCGTCATAGACTTTGACGCCGTTGGCTTCACCGCGCAGTTCCAGGCGGCGACGGGCGTTGATAAAGTCGTTCAGCGCCAGACCGGCATCCTCCGGTTTAATGCCGACGTGACGTGCGGCGGCGATCGCCATCATGCCGTTATGCATGTTGTGTTCGCCCACCAGCGCCCAGTTCACTTCCGCCACGCGTTCACCGTCCAGCCAGACTTCCCAACGTGAGGCGTCCGGCGTCAGCTTTTTCGCCTGCCAGTGACCGGAATCGCCAACGGTTTCCTGTTCGCTCCAGCAGCCCATCGCCATCACCTGCTTGATATTGACGTCGTGATCCGGCATCAGGATTTTGCCCTGGCCCGGAACGATCCGCACCAGATGGTGGAACTGGCGCTGGATCGCTTTCAGATCGTCAAAAATATCCGCGTGATCAAACTCAAGGTTGTTGAGGATCAGCGTGCGCGGGCAGTAATGCACGAATTTGGAACGCTTGTCGAAGAAGGCGCAGTCATATTCGTCGGCTTCAATCACGAAGAATGGGCTTTTTCCTAAAGTTGCCGAGACATCGAAGTTTCCCGGCACGCCCCCGATCACGAAGCCCGGTTCGAGGCCGCACGCCTGTAAAATCCATGCCGCCATCCCCGCCGTGGTGGTTTTTCCATGGGTTCCGGCCACCGCGATGACCCAACGGTCACGCAGCACGAAATCATGCAGCCATTGCGGGCCAGAGAGGTAAGGAATGTTGCGCTCGAGTACCGCTTCAACACAGGCATTTCCGCGCGTCATCGCATTACCGATGATCACTAAATCCGGCGCAGGATCGAGCTGGGAAGCATCATAACCCTGAATTAAATCAATACCTTGCTTTTCAAGCAGCGTGCTCATCGGCGGATAAACGTTCGCATCTGAACCCGTCACTTCATGGCCCAGTGCCCGGGCCAGTACGGCCAGGCCACCCATGAAGGTGCCACAGATACCGAGGATATGAATACGCATAAAATGATCCGTTAACAGGAAAGTCCGGCGCACAGTGTAGCGTCCTCATCGCGAGGAAGAAACGGATTTGCCCTATGTTCTTTAGTGTCCAATCGGCTAGACTGCTTACGCATACGTTGGCAGTTTGTAAATCAGGCTGCTGTTCAACCGCAGATTCAGGGATAGTGTTATGAAAACGTTAGGCGAATTCATCGTCGAGAAGCAACACGACTTTCCTCACGCCACAGGTGAACTGACGGCGCTGATTTCAGCCATCAAACTGGGCGCGAAGATTATCCACCGTGATATCAACAAAGCCGGTCTGGTGGATATTCTCGGCGCCTCCGGCGTAGAGAACATCCAGGGCGAGCAGCAGATGAAGCTCGATCTGTTTGCCAATGAAAAACTCAAAGCAGCATTGAAAGCGCGCGGGATCGTTGCCGGTATCGCCTCCGAAGAAGAAGATGAGATCGTGATCTTCGAAGGTGTCGAGAACGGCAAGTACGTGGTGCTGATGGATCCGCTGGATGGCTCGTCAAACATCGACGTTAACGTCTCTGTGGGCACCATCTTCTCCATCTACCGTCGTATCACCCCAGCCGGCACGCCAGTCACGGAAGAAGACTTCCTGCAGCCGGGTAACCAGCAGGTTGCTGCGGGTTATGTGGTTTACGGTTCGTCCACCATGCTGGTTTACACCACCGGCTGTGGCGTTCACGCCTTCACCTACGACCCGTCACTGGGCGTATTCTGCCTTAGCGCGGAAAAAATGGAGTTCCCGGAAGCGGGCTACACCTACTCCATTAACGAAGGAAACTACATCCGTTTCCCTCAGGGCGTGAAGAAATACCTGAAGTTCTGTCAGGAAGAAGACGTTGCCACGCATCGTCCGTATACCTCACGTTACATCGGTTCTCTGGTTGCAGACTTCCACCGCAACCTGCTGAAAGGCGGCATCTACCTCTACCCAAGCACCGCCAGCCACCCGAAAGGCAAGCTGCGCCTGCTGTATGAGTGCAACCCGATGGCCTTCCTGGCCGAGCAGGCCGGCGGTAAAGCCAGCGACGGTAAAAACCGTATTCTGGATCTGACCCCGGAAACCCTGCACGAGCGTTCACCGTTCTTCGTCGGTAATACCGCGATGGTGGAAGATCAGGAACGTTTCCTGCGCGAATTCCCGGACGCGTAACGCCTCCTGCGAGCCAGATAAAAAAAGGGCGATCTGACGATCGCCCTTTTTATTTCCCGTCTTAAAGCCTGTCAGGCTGGGCTGACCTTAAACACCGCCATTGATTGCACCAGCTGCTGCGACTGCTCCTCCAGCGACTGGGTGGCGGCCATCGCCTGCTCGACCAGCGCGGCATTCTGCTGTGCCACCTCATCCATCTGCGTCACCGCCTGGTTCACCTGCTCGATGCCATGACTCTGCTCCTGAGACGCGCTGGAAATCTCCTTCATCAGCGTGGTCACCCGCATCACTTCGCTGGCGATTTCGTCCATGGTCGCTCCGGCTTTGGTCGCCATCTCCGAACCTTCGCTGACCCGGCTTTGCGATTCAGCGATCAGCGTGCGGATCTCTTTCGCCGCCGTCGCACTGCGCTGCGCCAGGTTGCGCACCTCGCTGGCGACCACGGCAAAGCCTCTGCCCTGTTCTCCGGCGCGTGCAGCCTCTACAGAGGCGTTCAGCGCGAGGATGTTGGTCTGGAAGGCGATGCCGTCAATCACGCCGAGGATGTCGCCAATGCGCTTAGAGCTGTTGGAGATCTCCTGCATCTTATCCATCACGTAGCTCACCACTTCGCTGCCACGATCGGCGCTGTCAGAAACCGACCTTGCCAGCTGATGCGCCTGGCTGGCGTTATCGGCATTCAGCTTCACCGTCGCCGTCAGCTGCTCCATGCTGGCGGCAGTTTGCTCCAGCGACGCCGCAGACTCCTCGGTGCGTTGAGAGAGGTTGATGTTGCCGGAAGAGAGTTCACGGCTGCCGATATCAATTTGCAGGCTGGCATCGCGCACCCGGCTGACCGAGAGCTGCAGAGAGCTCTGCATCGCCGCCAGCGCCGCGTTCAGTCGTCCCAGCTCATTGTTGCCACTTTCCGGCAGCGCCTGGGTTAAATCGCCTGCGGCGACGAATTCCAGATGCCCGATGGCGGACTCGAGCGGTTTCAGCAGGATCGCCCGCAACAGCAGCCAGGCGACGGAAAGCAGGATCACCGTCAGAACGCCGCAGCACAGGATCAAAAGGGTCAGCATTTTCTGGTTGTGAGCGGCCTCCGCCAGCTGCGCATCCGTCACCTGATTGGCATAGACGTTGAAAGCATCAGCAGCTTTGGTAAAGGTGCTATTTAACGCGGTGAGTTTTTCTTCCAGAACGGTGTAATAACCGTCGGTGTTTTGCTTTTGCAGCGCATCCAGCATCGGCATGATGCCCTGCTGCAGATAGACGTCATAACTGGCGACAATGTCATCGGAGAGCTTTTTGCCATGCGCGGTCACCGTGCCGGCATCCACAAAGGTTTTTAAGCCTTTTTTTGAGAGTTCGATATAGGCACTGACCCGCTGAGTGGCAAGGGTGGCCTCATCAATCATCCCTATTTCCATCTTCCTTACCGATAACGCTGCCGTGGTGCGCGCATGAAGCAGGCTGTTATTGGTAAGCGATAAGCTGTTTAACTCGATACCCTGAATGCGGTTGACCACCTCCAGCGATCGATTCCCTTTGTTAATGGCAACGATGCCCATCAGGCTAACGCCCAGTAGCATCAACGTCATCAGCGCTAACAACACTAATAACCCCGTTCGAATCGAAATTTTTCTAAGCATGATTTTGTGTGACCCTCGAAAAAGCAAATAGTCCAGGAACCCAAAAAGCGAAGAAGGTATCGGCAGGGTCGCGGGCAATCTTTAGCGCTGATGAAGTGAAAAGGATTGACGACTGCGGCTGACTTGATAAGGATCAATTTTTGCCCATGACCCTACAGAAGGAATTGTCCGATGAAAAAAACCATTGCGATTACAGGCCTGTTAATGGCGTTTTACAGCCACGCAGACGTGAGCCCGATTGATACCGCCCAGCAACAATGCCTGGATAAAGCCTCTACCACCGTGGCCATGCAGCAGTGTTTTAGCGCAGCGAATCAGGCCTGGGACAGTGAAATGAATCAGCAATACGGCAAACTGACAGCCACGCTAAACAGTGAGCAGAAAGCCAAATTACGCACCGCACAGCGTGCCTGGCTGAAATACCGCGACAGCTGGCTGGATGCCACCAAAGCCCGGCTGAGCGATGGCGGCACCATGGCGTCATTACAGGTGGGCGCGCAGAGCGTAAGCCTGGTAAAAAACCAGGCCTTAGTGCTGAAATCGTTGGCGGATGGCAACAGCGGCAACCCTTAACAAGGGGCCATCCGCGCATCGAAGGGGAAGATTCTCCCTACAGGCCGTAAGGCCAGTACTGGAGCATTCCTAAAGGGCAAAAAGGGGGGATACTTTCCAACTCAGTTGGCTATAATGAGCGTCACTTGTTTAAGGCTGAATGAAGGAATTGACCATGAGTTTGACCCAGGTTCCAGCGGGCAAAGACCTGCCAGAAGATATCTATGTTGTTATTGAGATCCCGGCCAATGCCGATCCGATCAAATATGAAGTCGACAAAGATACCGGTGCCCTGTTCGTTGACCGCTTTATGTCTACCGCGATGTTCTATCCGTGCAACTACGGTTACATCAACCACACCCTGTCTTTAGACGGTGACCCGGTAGATGTACTGGTCCCTACCGCCTATCCGCTGCAGCCGGGCTCGGTTATCCGTTGCCGTCCTGTTGGCGTGCTGAAAATGACCGACGAATCTGGCGAAGATGCCAAGGTTGTTGCCGTTCCGCACAGCAAGCTGACCAAAGAATACGATCACATCAAAGATGTGAACGACCTGCCAGAACTGCTGCGTGCGCAGATCACTCACTTCTTCGAGCAATACAAAGCGCTGGAAAAAGGCAAATGGGTGAAAGTTGAAGGCTG
The DNA here is from genome assembly GCF_004551645.1 of Erwinia sp. QL-Z3. Lineage (NCBI taxonomy): Bacteria > Pseudomonadati > Pseudomonadota > Gammaproteobacteria > Enterobacterales > Erwiniaceae > Erwinia > Erwinia sp. QL-Z3. The sequence continues at coordinate 1,979,850 of NZ_CP037950.1, read as the reverse complement.
GGACGACGCGGCCGCAGCGAAAGCTGAAATCGTGACCTCTTTCGAGCGCGCTGCGAAGAAGTAATTCTCGCAACGAAGACGAAAAAAAACACCGCTCACTGAGCGGTGTTTTTATTTGCAGCAACCTCAGGTGGGTTTGGGTGCATTTTGTTGCAGCCAGTCGCCGCTGACAATATGCTCTCTCCCGACAATCGAACGCTGATACACATAGAGCCAGGCGCTGCCGTAAGGCGTTTGCACCAGCTCACGCTTGTACTCCCCGCCTTTGGTTCTGAGTGCATCGAGCTCGCCCAGTGTGGACGCATCGATACGGTAAACTTCACAGGCAACCTGCCCGCTACCCGCAACAACGCCGGGGTAAAGACCTAAACTATAAAGCGCGTAGCCGTCGATCTTATGATCGCCCAGCCACTGCCCGTTGGTCATCCAATGACTGTTGCCTTGCTTCCGTCTTAAGGTGCCGTAGACAATTATTCGCATTGCTAGAACTCAAACTGATAAAGCAAATCCAGGGCCTGGTCGAGACCAGACACTGCTTCCAAATAGAGCTTGGGCATCAGGCGATAACGCAGGGTTAAGGTCGCCAGTGAATCAAATATGCCAACACCGTATTTTACCTGTAGACCCGGCAGAACGTAGCCACTGACCTGGACCTGCTGGCTGTCACCGACGCCAGCCGTATCCAGGGCGAGATTGCTTACGCCGAAGGTCTCCCCGATTTTACCCACAACCTGACCACTTTGTGCAAGCCCCAATCCCACTAATGCTGAGGTTACTGCACTGCTGTCGCTGCCATTCGAGTCCAGACCCTGTCCGCGAAGCAGGTAGGACAAGGCTTCCTGCTGTGACATCGCCGGATCGGAGAACACTTCCACCTTCGGCTCATCGGCCAGCCCGGTGACGCGCACGCCGGCGGTAACATCATTTTCCGTCGCTTCCGGGTTACGGATCGCTTCAATATTCAGGTACGGCTGATCCGCCGGACCGGAGAATTGCAGCTCACCTTTGCGCACAATCAGATCCTGTCCGTAAGCATGGAAGCGGCCGGAAGGAATGTTGATCTGGCCGTTCAGGCCCAGGCCACGACGGTCCTGCACCATTTTCAGATCGCCATTCAGCTTGGCTTTCAGACCAAAGGCGCTGATGCGCACATCGTCACCGACGTGGATCACCAGGTTGCTGTTGATCGGAATAGCGGTCGATTTCGGCGCGATAGGCTGCAGATTTTTATCCAGCAGCACTTCATCCGACGACACGCCCACCGCGCTCTCCGGCACTTCCTGCACGTTGATACGCGCCCACGGAATATCAACGCGACCATCGAGGTTGAACATTTGCGGCGTCGCTTCAAAGACCAGATCCGGCGAGACGTCCATCCGCACCATCGGCGGCACCGTCACGCGGATTTTATCGCCCTTGGCGGCGATCCGCGCCCGCCAGGCATCCAGCACACTCCAGTCCGCGCCACCGCTTAAGGTCAGCTGCCCTTTCGAGGTCTGAATCAGCCCTTCCAGCGTCGAGCTCATGCCGTTGAACACCATATTAAGGTTGGCGCTGGTCAGGTCGACCGGCATAAAGCTGCCGTCGACATCCACGTTCTTCAGCCCAAGCTGACCGAACACCTGCGGTTTCTGCAGGCTGCCGCCCAGACGAAGGTTGGAACTGACGATCCCCGCGACCTTTTCGCCTCTCATCAACGCCGGGTTCAGCAGCGCCAGCGACAGGTTAGCGATATTCACATTGCCTGACAGCGTGCGCTTGCCCTCGGGATCGGCAATTTGTACGTTGCCATCCAGCTGACCGTTATTGGCAATGCGGATCAGCCAGTCCAGCTGAGCGCGGCCATTGCGCATCGCGGCATTCAGGTTCAGCGTGTCGAACGCAATCGGCAACGTGTTGCCCTGCACGTTCTGCTCGACCTTCACGCCGTTGCCTTTCAGCGAGACGCGACCCTGCGGTAAACCACCGCCGGCGGTCCAGCTGACGTCCGCATCACCGCTGAACACGCCGCGAAGCTGGGTGTCTTCCGTGAGGAACGGCTTGGCCATCGCCAGGTCGAAGCGATTGAGCTGCACTTTGGCGTGGCCGGAAGGCCCGGCTTCAATGGTTTGCGGCACGCAGAGCTCGGCATTCGGATTGAGCCAGCAGTGCGGCCCGATGCTGACGGTCTGCTTGCTGTTGAGATAATCCAGCGTGATTGGGCGCGTCAGGCGCCATTCACCGACCGGGGTATCGAAGCGGGTGTTGTTGAGCGTGCCTTTCCAGCGCTGCTCAGCCCGGTCAAAACTGCCGTTCAGCGCCAGCTGGCCCGAGACCGGCTTGCCGTCGATATTCAGCTTCAGCTGATGCTGTTTTTCGCTGCCGCTGGCATCCAGAGTGATTTGCGAGATATCCAGCGCATCCTGCTTCAGTCGATCGACCTTCAGCGTCAGCTTACCCTGAACCTGCTCGCCGGAACTGACGTCGCCGTTCAGCGCAACGCGGGCAATGGTCAGCGCCTGCCAGCGCAGTCCCGTCGCGGTCAGATCCGCCAGCAGCTGCGGCTTTTTCAGATCGCCACGGGCTTTGATGGTGCCTTTCGCCACGCCGCCAAGGCCTGGCAACGCGTTGTCCAGATGCTGCGCATCAATATCGGCATCCAGGTTGAGCTTGTCGCCCAGCGATCCCTTCAGGTTGATATTGTTGCGGCCCAGCACCAGCTTCAGGCCCGGAATATCCCACTGGTTATAGCTGTTGCCGTATAGGGAACCGTCTGCGGTGACCGCGTTCTGCTTGACGTTGCCGCGCAGTTTCAGTTCCGGCACGCGCATCTGCCAACTGCCGCCATACAGGCTGCCGCGCGTGGAGATGTGACCTTCCAGCTTCGCCGGCCAGTCAGGATATTGCTTCGCGGTATTGATGCCAGACAGCGTCAGATCGCTGCGCCAGCTGATTGCCTTGCTCCAGTCCACCAGCGCCGTCAGGTCAATATTGCCTTCCAGCGCCGCGAGACGCAGTTTATCCAGCGAGAACTGCTCGATATTGCCTTTGCCGTCCAGCGCTACCGTGGCAGGCGGAATGCCCTGCCCTTTCAGCGCGGCCTTCAGCGACATCGCGTAATCCGTCGCTTTGCCTTTAAAGCTGAAGTTGAAATTATCTGCTTCGTACTGAATTTCACCGGTCAGCGGCCAGCGCAGCTGCGGGCTTTTCACATTCATTGCCAGCGGCAGGCCCACGTCGGCCAGGCGGGTATTGGCGTCCATCTGCACCTGAACCGGACCAGACAGATTCAACGCCATATTGAGCTGCTCGCGCAGGCCCCCGTCCAGCGTCATTTTGATCTTCTCGCCTTTGATCGGATCGACGTTGACGGTGCTGTTGAGCGTGAAGTTCACCGGCCAGTTGTCAGACAGCGTCGCTTGTCCCTGGGCGTTCAGCTGTCCCTGCGGCGAGTCAACATCCAGCGTCTCCAGATGCAGCAGTTTGTCCTGCGTTTTCGCTTTCACTAACAGGCGATTAACGGTGATATCGGTATCGCCGGTGATGCGCAGCTGTTCGCCAAGGATCTGTTGCACATCGACATCCAGCGGCATCTTGAAATCGGGCAGGTCCGGCAGCAACGGTTTGGCGAACATCGCTTTCAGCGTTTCGCCCAGCGGCGGTTCGTCGGCCTTCGGCTGCTGCACTTTTGGCTGCACGACCTGTTCATCGGCCACTTTCGCCGCCTTTGGCAGTGCGATCAGCAGCCCCTGAATATGGGTAGGATTCAGCGTCAGCGCGCGGCCCTGCCAGCTGATGCCGGAGGTGAAGTCGGCGAGGGAAATCGCCGTGTCATCCACCTTCACATTGATATTGTGCAGCGCAAGCTGACGCAAGGTGATCGGATACGGCGTGCTGAGATCGCCCGAGGACGGCTCTTCTTCCGCCGGTGCAGGTGCCGCCGGCGCCATTTTCTTGCTGTCGACCACCACATTCACATCTTTCAGCGACAGGTCGTTGACGCAGAACGCACTGTGTTTCAGGCAGCCCAACTGTACCGCGAGGTGGAACTCGCCGGCGTTAACCGTGACGCCCGGCATTTCATACTGCACGCCGGTCAGCGTCAGGTTTCGCCAGCCGCCCTCGACCTGTTTGATTTGCAGCCCCGGAACCCAGCGCGCGGCACCGTTAAGCAGCAGATGCAGGCCGGGCGTGGTGCCAATTAAAAAGGCGATGCCGCCCAGCAGCACCAGCAGGAAGATCAGGATTCCAATAAGGACCTTTTTCCAACGACTCATAGTTCAGGCCCCAATCCGATATAAAACTGTACGTCATGATGTTCGTCATCGCCGATAGGACGGGCGATATCCAGCTTGACCGGGCCGACCGGCGACTGCCAGCGCACGCCAAAACCGGCGCCGGTTTTCAGATCGGTCTGTTTGATGTCATTCACCGCTTCGCCGGAGTCGACGAACACCGCGCCCCACCATTTGCCGGTCACATTGTATTGATATTCCAGCGAGCCGGTCGCCAGCTTGGACGCACCGGTCAGCTTGCCATCGTCATCGCGCGGCGAGATGCCTTTGTATTTATAACCACGAATGCTGCGATCGCCACCGGCGAAGAAACGCAGGTCCGGCGGCACTTTGTCGAAGTCGTTGGTTTCAATCCAGCCGAGGTTGCCACGGGCCACAAAGCGGTGTTTATCTGCCAGCGTACGGATCCAGACGTTCTGGGCCTGCACCACCGCGAAGTCGATATCCGATCCCCACGTGGTGTCAGAGACATCTAACGAGTAACGCTGCGAATCGCCCCAGGTCGGCATCAGTCCGCCACGTGAGCGGGTGCGGTTAACGCTGACGCCAGGGTAGATCAGCATGGTGGTGTTGGTGACGTTACCCTGAGTAAAGTGATCGAGGCTCCAGCGCAGGTTAATCGCGCGCTGCCAGCCGGAAGACGAGTCCCAGTAACGGGAGGCCGCCAGCGTGGAGGAGTCGGATTTGGTGTCGTTGAGGTCGGTTTTTTTCAGGCCGCCCTGCAGCAGGTAGTACTGCTCAATGGGATTTTTCAGCAGCGGGATTTTATAGCTGAAATCCAGCTGCTGTTCCGGGGCGGAGATATTGGCACTGGTGGTCAGGCTGTGGCCGTAGCTGTTGACCCACGGCTTTTTCCAGGTGGCTTTCACCCGAGGCCCGACATCGGTGGAGTAGCCGACACCGGTTTCAATGGTGTTCTCGGTGCGTGGGCTGACGACGCCATGCAGCGGCAGAATTTTGGTTTTGCGCGATTTACTGAATTCTGGTGCCACCACCACCGAGTTAAACCAGCCTGTGGCGGATAAACGGCGGTTCAGTTCCGCCAGGTCGCGAGAGCTGTAATAGTCGCCCTTTTTAAACGGCACCAGGTTTTGCAGATACTCTTCACGAATTTGCGATCCTTCAAAGCTGACATCGCCAAAGCGGTAACGCTGGCCGCTGTCGTAATCGATATCCCAGAAGGCCTCACGGCGCTCTACAGAGACACCCAGCTGACTTTTGGTGTAGTCACCATCGAAGTAGCCTTTGCGCAGCGCCATGTTGCTGAGAGAGCTTTTAAAGCCGTCATAATCACTGTGGTTCAGTACGCCGCCGATTTTGCCACGGCCATTTTTGACCAGCGCCAGGTAATCTTTATCGGTGCGGGCTTCGCCTCGCAGGACCACCGTTTCACCGGCCAGCTTCACCGGTTCGCCGGCGGTGACTTTCGCCACCAGCACCGGCCTTTTACCGCCCGCCGGCGGCGGCTGAAGATCGAACTCGATGGTTGGTTCGTAATAGCCCAGCGCTTTCAGGCCTTCTTTTACCGCATCACTGACACGGGCACGGAAACGGCCATCTGCCGAGACTTCATCGCTCGAAATGGTGGACAACCGCGCACGGACGTTCTTTTGTAACTCCCCCGATAACCCCGTCACCTGCAAACGCACGGTCGCTGCTTCAGCGAACGGTGCAGCAGCTAAAAGACCTAACATGCAATAAACATGAATTCGTGGCACGCTGACTCCTGATTATGATGCCGGCCCTTATTCCAGTTGGGCACAACGCTTTCTTTACGTTCTTTCCAGGCGCGGGATCCTGTAAGCATGGCAACTTTTTGCCGCTTATGGCCCTCTATTTGCCCGTAAAGCCAAATTTATTAACTTATTGTGTGCAAAGTATCGACACGTTACAACACAGGATCGTGATCGAATGTTACTTCGGCACTCTCCTCAACCAGACTCGGATTAATCTCACCCAGCCCATCGCCGCAATTGTAAGCATGCGGCGGCACGGCTATAATCCTTTGCACAAGTCGTCTGACGGCTTGTTGACTGACTTCTGCCCCGGCAATCTTGCCGAACAGGCGCAGACATTTTTGGCACGGATAGCCGAGCTCTTATCACGGGACAGGATGTCCGCAGATCCTCAAACGCTGCCCAGGCCAAAAATGACAAGTAATTAAACTCAAGGCCGGTTCCGGGCACTTTCACCTGATCGTTACTGAATCGAGCCATTTTATGGATGTTTTATGTTAGACAGTTTGCTTGTCATCGTACTGCTGATTGCGATCAGCTCATTTTTCTCATTGTCAGAAATCTCGTTGGCTGCAGCCCGTAAAATCAAGCTGAAGCTGCTGGCGGATACCGGCAATATCAACGCGCAACGCGTGTTGAAGATGCAGGAAACACCCGGGATGTTTTTCACCGTGGTGCAAATCGGCCTGAACGCCGTGGCTATTTTAGGCGGTATTGTGGGCGACGCCGCCTTCTCTCCGGCATTTCGTTCTCTTTTTCTACGCTTCACCTCCCCGGAGCTGGCCGAGCAGCTGAGTTTTATCTGTTCATTCACCGTGGTGACCAGCCTGTTTATCCTGTTTGCTGACCTGTTCCCAAAACGTCTGGGGATGATCGCGCCAGAGCAAGTCGCGCTGAAGATCATCAACCCGATGCGTTTTTGTCTGTTTATCTTCCGTCCGCTGGTGTGGTTCTTTAACGGCGGCGCTAACATCATTTTCCGCCTGTTTAAAATCCCGCTGGTGCGTAAAGACGACATCACTTCCGATGATATCTACGCCATTGTGGAAGCGGGTGCGCTGGCTGGCGTGTTGCGTAAGCAGGAGCATGAGCTGATTGAAAACGTGTTTGAGCTGGAGTCACGCACCGTACCTTCTTCGATGACTTCCCGTGAGAACATCGTTTGGTTCAATTTGCACGAAGACGAAGACAGCCTGAAGGAAAAAATCGCTAATCATCCGCACTCCAAGTTCCTGGTGTGTAATGAAGATATTGACCATATCGTCGGCTATGTCGATTCGAAGGAGCTGCTGTTAAGGGTGCTGGGCCATCAGAGCATGGCGTTGAACAGCGGCGTGCAGATCCGTTCCGCGCTGATCGTGCCGGATACGTTAACGCTGTCAGAAGCGCTGGAAAGTTTCAAAACCGCCGGCGAAGACTTCGCGGTGATCATGAATGAGTACGCACTGGTGGTCGGCATTATCACGCTAAACGACGTGATGACCACTCTGATGGGCGATTTGGTCGGTCAGGGTATGGAAGAGCAGATTGTGGCCCGTGACGAGAATTCGTGGCTGGTTGAAGGCGGCACGCCGATTGATGACGTGATGCGCGTGCTGCATATCGATGAGTTCCCGCAGTCCGGTAACTACGAGACCATTGGCGGCTTTATGATGTTTATGCTGCGCAAGATCCCGAAACGCACCGACTTTGTGAAGTTCCACGGCTATAAGTTCGAAGTGGTGGATATCGACAGCTATCGTATCGATCAGCTGTTGGTGACGCGGATTGATGCCCGTCCAACCACGGCGGCGTCGGTGTTAACGCCGGTGCCGGAAGAGTCGTAGCGGGAAGCAGGAAACAGAAAGGCGCGAGAATTCGCGCCTTATTTTTTAGTTAAATTCGGTTTGTAATCGCAGTACCTGGCGGTTCACTTCTGACATCACGCTGTAATGCTGTTTATCTTTAACGCGTGGGATCAAGATTTTGCCTTTATCGAACTCAAATGCGCCTACGTCTTTGATGTATATCCTGCCGCGAAACAGTGTTTTTACGTATTTGGCCACCTGCAGCGGATTATATCGCTGAAAGATCTTCATGCTGGTAATACTCCTGAAAAAGATATGTGCGCTGCGTCGTGTCCAATTTCGGTACGAATCCTTGCAGCGCAAAGTGGATTCACTATAGACCAACATCGCCTTCCTGAAGTCCGAAAACCGACTTTTTTTCCTGTTTTTACACATCATGACAGTACAGACTGCCTGCAGGTTATGTCGAAACAGTATAAACCTTCAATTGAAAGGGATTTGTGCTGTGTGTTGCAAAGATGTTATTCCGATGCGACAGCAGCATCTTCTGCGCTTATTATTGCAGGAACATGACTAACTGGTCGGATCACATCAAAAGGTCGAGTCCATGAATACCGTTCGCTTATTTTTTGTTCTTATCGCGCTGTGTTTCTCCTCATTTGCCGGCGCACATGGTTTTGCAGAAGGGCAACGCGTGCCTGCCGTGGGCATCACGGATAAAGGTGAGCTGGTGTTGAAGCAGGAGGATTTCAGTTATCAGAACTGGAACAGTGCAAAGCTGCCGGGCAAGGTGCGGGTGATCCAGCATATTGCCGGGCGCTCTTCTTCCAAGGAGAAGAATGCGGCGTTGATTGAAGCCATTAAGTCGGCGAAGTTTCCGCATGATCGTTATCAGACCACCACCATCGTCAACACCGACGATGCGATCCCCGGCACCGGGATGTTCGTTCGCAGCAGCATCGAGAACAACAAGAAGCAGTTTCCGTGGTCGCAGTTCATCGTCGACAGCAACGGCGTGGCCAAAAAGGCCTGGCAGTTGGATGATGCCGGATCGGCGATTGTGGTGTTGGATAAATACGGCAAGGTACGCTTCGCCAAAGACGGTGCGCTGACGCAGGATGAAGTGAAGAACGTGGTGGCACTGGTACATAAGTTATTGGAGTGAGGCGCGGGTTAAGTCAAAACCGGCTTAGTGGTCAGGCGTCAGCATAGAGCGCGTTGTTCAGGTCAAAACCGGCTCAGTGGTATGGCGTCAGCATAGAGCGCGTTGTTCAGGTCAAAACCGGCTCAGTGGTAAGGCGTCAGCATAGAGCACGTTGTTCAGGTCAAAGGCTGCTCGGGTGGTAAGGCGTCAGCATAGAGCGCGTTATCCGAGACGCCGTGAATCCATCCCTGGAGGCTTGGCTGCGGCATCCCTGCCGCAGACACTCGGCTAACGCGCTCTATGCCGCCACCCAATAGCATTGGTGTCGTTGAGTGGCTTGGTGGACGCACACGTCAAAAGCAGGTTGTTGGGTGGGTTTTGAAGTCTGTTGCCCGATAAGAACAGGCAACGCTGAAGCTTTGGGGAAGGGAGAGAAGGTTGATAGCGAGTCTTCGGCGACAGGTATGTCGCCGCTGAGCCCCCAGGGATGGGTTTACGGCGTCTTTGCGTTCAACCTTCTCTCCCTGAGCTTGCCACAAGTTTCCACAGACGACTTGCTATCTCCCTGCGACAAACTCAGCTGAACCTACCGCCAGAACATCCAGATGACTCGCGCAATAACACCAATCAGAACAGCGAAACGCGGAAGCCTAGGTTGAGGAAGGATTCGCGCGGCGTGTAGTCGAGTGTTTTGCCCTTCCAGTCATGCACGTAAGCACCGGCAGCGATGGCGACCGCGTGACCGGCGCCGGTGTCCCAGATATTGGTTGGTCCGAAGCGGGGATAAAGCTGCGCTTTGCCTTCTGCCACCAGGCAGAACTTCAGCGAGGAGCCGATGGCCGTGGTCTGGTGCTCACCTAACTGGCTTAAATAGTCTTCCAGCTCGGTGTCTGAATGGGAGCGGCTGACGACCACCAGAGGCGGATGCGCTTCACGCACCTGAATCTGCTCGTGATGACCGCCCTCATCTTTCCATGCCTTACCGTCAGCAGCGGAATACATTACCTGCAGCACCGGCGCGTACACCACACCCAGCACCGGCTTGCCGTTTTCGATTAGCGCGATATTGACGGTAAACTCGCCGTTGCGCTTAATGAATTCCTTGGTGCCGTCCAGCGGATCCACCAGCCAGTAACGCTGCCAGTGCTGACGCTCATCCCAACCCGCCGGATCTTCTTCCGACAGTATCGGGATTTCCGGGGAGAGGTCGGTCAGCCCCTGAACAATCACGTTATGAGCTGCAATATCCGCCGCCGTCACCGGCGAATCATCGGACTTGTGAGCCACATCCATCGGTGCCTGTCCGTCATACACCTTCATGATTGCATCGCCTGCTTCCCTGGCCAGCTGGCAAATTTTGTCTAACATTTTCCACCTCTTGATTAGCATCTTGATGCCGGACTCTGCCGGCAGGTGTTACGTATCAGGCCGCCTTTTTTACAGCTAAAAACCTCTACTGATCATAGCAGCTGAATTTTAGCCGCCTGTCGCGCTGCGGGCCAGGCCCGCTGATTTCGACAGATTAGGTAAAAAGTTGACCTTATTTATCAACAGCATAATTCATTTTCTCTCGCGGAACCCCCTGTTTATCCCGCCAGGGTCATAAGAGGTAAATATTTGTGGCAGATCACAGTTATGTGAGACACACGTAACAGTTTCATAAAAATTTGAGATGTTAGGGAGTGATGGCATCGAAATTTACGGAGAAATGATGATTAAGCCTGTTTATACCCTCGCAGCATTGCTGGTTGCGACCTCACTGCATGCGGCCACGGTGGATTTTCGCCTGCTGGAAACCACCGATTTGCACAGCAATATGATGGACTTTGACTATTACAAAGACACGCCCACCGAGAAATTTGGCCTGGTGCGAACCGCTACGCTGATTGACGCCGCGCGCAAAGAAGCAACCAACAGCGTGCTGGTTGACAACGGCGATATTATTCAGGGAAGTCCGCTTGGCGATTATATGGCGGCTAAAGGCCTGCAGCAGGGTGAAGTGCATCCGGTGTATAAAGCGATGAATACCCTCGATTATACCGTCGGCAACCTTGGAAACCACGAATTCAACTATGGCCTGGACTACCTGCATAAAGCGATTAGCGGCGCGCGGTTCCCGTATATCAACGCCAACATCATTGATGTCAAAACCGGCAAGCCGCTGTTCACCCCTTATTTGATTAAGGAGGTCGAGGTCACGGACCGTGACGGGAAAAAACATACGCTGAAGGTCGGCTATATCGGCTTTGTGCCGCCGCAAATTATGGTCTGGGACAAAACCAACCTGACCGGTAAAGTCACGGTGAATGACATTACCGAAACCGCCCGCAAGTGGGTGCCGGAAATGCGCAAAGCCGGTGCCGATCTGGTCGTCGCGATTCCGCACTCCGGACTGTCTGGCGATCCGTATAAGGCGATGGCCGAAAACTCCGTCTACTACCTCAGCCAGGTGCCGGGGATTGATGCAATCCTGTTTGGTCATGCGCATGCGGTGTTCCCGAGCGCCGACTTTGCCAGCATTAAAGGCGCTGACATCAAACAGGGGACGCTGAACGGCATTCCAGCCGTCATGCCCGGCATGTGGGGCGATCACCTCGGTGTGGTCGATCTGGTGCTGGATAATCAGCAGGGGCACTGGCAGGTCAGCAGCGCGAAGGCCGAAGCGCGCCCGATTTACGACAAGACAGCGAAAAAATCGCTGGCGGCGGAAGATCAGGCCTTGCTGAAGGTGATGAAGCACGATCACGATGCCACCCGCGAGTTTGTCAGCAAGCCTATCGGCAAGTCGGCGGATGTGATGTACAGCTATCTGTCACTGGTGCAGGACGATCCGACCGTGCAGATTGTGAATAACGCCCAGCGCGACTACGTGCAGCGCTATATTCAGGGCGATCCGGATCTGGCTAACCTGCCGGTACTGACGGCAGCCGCGCCGTTTAAAGCCGGTGGCCGCAAGAACGATCCCGCCAGTTATGTGGAAGTGGAAAAAGGACAGCTGACCTTCCGTAATGCCGCCGATCTGTATCTTTATCCTAATACGCTGGTCGTGATGAAAGTCAGTGGCAAAGAGGTTAAAGAGTGGCTGGAGTGCTCCGCCGGCCAGTTCAATCAGATTGATAGCCACAGCAGCAAACCGCAGTCGCTGATTAACTGGGATTTCCGCACCTATAACTTTGATGTGATTGATGGCGTTAATTACCGCATTGATGTCACCCAACCGGCGAAATACGACGCCGAGTGTCAGCCGCTCAATGCCGATGCCTCACGTATCAAAGATCTGACCTACAACGGCAAAGCCATCGATCCGCAGGCGACGTTCCTGGTGGCCACCAATAACTACCGCGCGTATGGCGGCAAGTTCGCCGGAACCGGTGAAAGCCATATTGCCTTCGCCTCGCCGGATGAGAACCGCTCGGTAGTGGCGGCGTATATCAGCGCGCAGACCAAAGCGCAGGGAGAAGTGAAACCGCAGGCGGATAATAACTGGAAGCTGGCGCACATTGAGAGTGCCACGCCGCTGGATATTCGCTTTGAAACCTCACCAGGTGAGAAAGCCGCTCAGTTTATTCGCGAGCACGCGCAGTATCCGTTACAGCAGAAAGGGACTGATGAGGTGGGGTTTGCCGTTTATCAGCTAGATTTGCAGAAATAATGATGAGTGGGCCAGGCGTCCCTGGCCCGAAATCTTACAGGATTTCTAACAACTCAACTTCAAATACCAGGGTGCTGAATGGCGGGATAGAGGCACCCGCACCACGCTCACCGTAAGCCAGCTCATGAGGGATAACCAGCTCCCATTTGGAACCCACTGGCATCAGCGTCAGCGCTTCAATCCAGCCTGGGATAACGCCGCTAACCGGGAACTCAGCCGGCTCGCCACGCTGTACAGAGCTGTCGAACACGCTGCCATCGATCAGTTTACCGGTGTAATGCACGCGTACGCGATCCTGACGGGATGGGATAGCACCCTCGCCCTGCGCAATCACGCTGAACTGTAAACCAGACTCGGTGCTGCTCACGCCTTCACGCTTGATATTGTCTTGCAGGAATTTCTGACCTTCTACTGCCATTTCCTGCTGGCGCTCACGACGCACGGCATCAGCACGCTCATGAACTTCACGCAGCGCACGGTGAACAACGTCAACAGGTACAGCAGGGGCGTTCCCTTCCAGCGCATCGCGCAGGCCTGCCAGCAATGCTTCTGGCTGCAGACCCTGCAGTCCAGATTCCAGCAGCTGCTGGCCAACCTGTAAACCGATACCGTAACTTGCTTGCGCTTCTACGCTGTCAAAAGAAGGGGTAGTCATGGAATTTCCTTTCATCATTGATAAAAACAGAAGACGAAGCATAACAGCGCAGGCAACGGGCGTAAAATGGCATCTTCTTCAGGTGACTTTTGCTGGCTAAAAGGAAACAATACGCGGATCCCACGGGCGGAATAAACTCCGCACGCACAATGCGTTATCAGCTATATTTTAGTCGAGGTCAAAATGGGCCATCTTGCCCGCAGGCGAAGGAAAAGCCAGTCGCTTTCTCTAAACGGGTGGTTTCACCGGATAGCAAAAAGCTCACTATTTGCGCGTGGTTCGCGCCAGGAGGATGACGCAATGCCCAAAGCGTCTTCAGCATCACGAGTACCCCACGTCTTCCGCCAGATCTGGCACCTGCCGGATTCCGTCCGCTGGATGGACCCGCTGCCGCCGGGCCATCGTCGGGGGATCGTTCTCGCTATCATTTTGATATTACTGGCGTTCCTCTGGCCAGCGCCCTCGCCTGTGCAGCCGCAAAGGCCCATCACGGCTGACTCGTCGTCCGGAACAGAGGTGCCGATGCAGGCGGAGATTAACGACCAGCAGCCGGAAACGCCTCAGGCGCCGGCGAAAACCAGCAATGATTCTCAGGGCACCTGGCACAGCTATCAAATCGCATCCGGCCAGACGCTGGCGCAGCTGTTCCGCGACAATAATTTAGCCGTGAATGATGTGTTCGCGATGGCGCGGGTGGAAGGCGACGATAAGCCGCTGAGTAATCTGAAAACCGGTCAGGCAGTGCGTGTGCGTCAGAATGCGCAGGGCGTGGTGAATGGATTAACGGTAGATACGGATAACGGGCAGATTTTGTTTACCCGCCAGCCAGACGGATCCTTTATTCGCGCGCAATAAAGCCCGATCGACAAAAACAAAAACGCCGGCACGTGGCCGGCGTTTTTATGCGGTAGCGTTAGCGATTAAGCTGCTGAAACCACGTTTACAATCAGTTTTGCCAGCACATCGCTGTGAACCTGGAACTCAACTTCATGCTCACCGGTAGTACGCAGAACGCCGTTCGCCAGGCGAACTTCGCTCTTGTTCACTTCAACGCCAGCTGCAGTAACTGCATCAGCGATGTCGCGAGCACCGATGGAACCGAACAGTTTACCTTCGTCGCCTGCTTTAGACGCGATGGTAACGTTGCCCAGTGCGTTGATTTTCTCAGCACGTGCATTAGATGCAGCCAGAACGTCAGCTTGTTTAGCTTCCAGTTCTGCACGACGTGTTTCGAAGAACTCAACGTTTTTCTTGGTAGCAGGAACAGCTTTGCCCTGTGGTACCAGGAAGTTACGAGCGTAGCCCGCTTTAACGTTAACCTGGTCACCCAGGTTACCGAGGTTTGCTACTTTATCAAGCAGAATAACTTGCATTACCTTATCCTCTTAAAGTCGTTAATAGACAGCGGCCGATATTACTGATGACGATCAGTGTATGGCAGCAGGGACAAGTAGCGAGCGCGCTTGATGCAGCGGGCCAGCTGACGCTGGTATTTTGCACGAGTACCGGTAATACGGCTCGGGACAATTTTACCACTTTCGGTAACGTAGTTTTTCAGCGTAGCGATATCTTTGTAATCAATCTCTACAACGCCTTCCGCGGTGAAACGGCAGAACTTGCGACGACGGAAATAACGTGCCATTAGGCTAGTCTCCAGAATCTATCAATTCAATCTGCTCGGCATGCAACACCGTCTTATTCAGTCCATTACGCCCTTGATGGCTGCTAATGAAACCTGAAACGGTGAGAGGCGTGCCGACCGTTATACTTTGAGTAATGTGCTGATGCGCTTTGCCGCTAATAATGACCGGCATACGACACCAGGCTTGCCGGGTAAAACCGGCTTCCACCTGCTCGGAACGGTGCTCAAGCACGAACTGGCAATGTGGAATACCTGACGGGCTCACTTTACGCGTCGGTGTCTTGCACACGGTGCCAGACAACGTCAGCCGATTAGCCGTCACGGTAAATTACTCTTCAGAATCCCCAGCATCTGCATCATCAGAGGTTTCGTTAGCAAAATCTTCGCGACGATCACGACGCTCATCTTTCGCTTTAACCATCGGAGATGCTTCAGTTACCGCGTGCTTAACGCGCATAACCATGCTGCGGATAACGGCGTCGTTGAAGCGGAAGTTAGTTTCCAGCTCATCGATCACTTCCTGCGGAGCTTCTACGTTCAGCAGAACGTAATGTGCTTTGTGCAGTTTGTTGATCGGGTAAGCCAGCTGACGACGGCCCCAGTCTTCCAGACGGTGAATCGTGCCTTCTGCACCAGTGATAGCACCAGTGTAACGCTCGATCATGCCAGGAACCTGTTCGCTCTGGTCAGGGTGTACCATAAATACGATTTCGTAATGACGCATCGAATTTGCTCCTTACGGATTATTCAGCCTCCTGTCAGGGTCAGCCGCGGCCCATGGAAGCAAGGAACGTGTATGTTTGAGCGGCTGAAAAAATTGACGCGTAATCATACTGGCGGGGCCGGAAAAACTCAAGGTAATGTCGGGGCGGGGAGTAAATAATTTGTCAATTTCGCGGCCAGGCACAGGGGCATTCTGTGCTAACTGAATAAGATCATCAGCTTAACCGAAAAGTCGTTCAAAAAAGTTGATCTAAAACAGCAAGAATTACTAATACCTTTTAAGTTGCGGTGGGCTAAACTATACAGGTTGCTTATGACACGACCCTGACGTCCGCGTCAGACGGTATTACCAGATTGTGGAGTTATTATGAAAACCATCGCAATCGCCTCCTTACTAGGTCTCTTCCTTTCCACATCCGCCTTTGCCATTTCGACCGGCACCGAGCAGCAGGTGAAAAGCTACACCAGCAATGCGGCGAACAGTTATGTCTATATTAACCGGATACCTTCTCCGTTAGACAAAACATCGCATAAAGCCCCAACTACCGCAGCAGAGCGACTGTCCAAACAGTTGTAGCGGTGAAGGGTCCCGGGCTTCCCCGGGGACTTGCCTTATAAATGATGCTTAAAAAACGCCGCTATCGCTGTCAGTGCTGGCGGAGTGATGCGATGCCCGATGCCGCTTTCAACGATATACGTCAGATTCGCATCGAGCTTCGCTTCGCGCATCGCTTTTTCTAACCTGACGCTCTCTGCGGCAGGCACCACCTCATCCGCTTCGCCATGCCAGACCAGCAACGGTCGGTTAGCCAGTTTTTCCAGCTGCCCGCTGACGTCATACTCCGCTAACGGCGCCAGTCGGTCTGCCAGTTCCTTTTTCTGCTCGGCGGTTTTGGCCACCAGCGGCGGGAACAGCGTGTGCGACAACGACATAAAATAGCCCGATCCCATCATGCAGGCGACGCAGGCAATCTGGTCGTAACGGGCCATCGATCCCAGCGCGGTCATGCCGCCCATCGAGGCGCCGGCCACCGCAAACTTGCCCTCTTCAATCAGATGCTGCTGGCGTAATGCCGCCTCAATCCGTGGCACCTCATCAATATTGCTTTTCAGGATCTCCCAAAAACGGGTCAGCCGGAATTCCGTGTCGCCGTTATACCGCGCACCGTGCATATCAGCATCCGGCATCACCACCCGGAAACCGGCCTTAGCCAGCTCGACGGCAAAATAGGCGTACACCTCTTTTGAAGAGGTGAAGCCATGCCAGAACAAAATGGTCGGTAAGGGCGTGTGGCGTTTACCGGCGGGCGTGGCGTGCAAACAGTCGATGCCGGCAAAAGATTCGGTAGCAATCTCAATCATTAAGCCTCCATGGAAAACAGGGTGGACTGACAGGGCGCCAGCGGATTGCGATGGAATTTGAGTTTATTATCTAAACCGTTAGCCTGCTCACAAAATTAAAAACTAAATGTTTCAGGTCTGTTGCCGTTAACCGATGCAAGCCCCTTAAACCTTCAACAGGCCTCCCATGAAAAAACTCTCATTCAGGCGCTGGAGCCTTGGCGTCAAGCTCTCGGTGATCACCTCATTCAGTGTCGCCATATTGTTCCTGATCCTGACGCTGGCGCTGACCCACAATGCGGCAAAACAGCTGCAGGCGTTGACCCAGGAAAATATGGATAACCAGGTCAGCGGCATTGGCGATATGGCGTCGATGTTTGACAGTACGCTTAGCGAAGAAGTCGCCAATTACACCGCGCTGTTCCAGAGCTTCTTACCGAAGCGTTTTTCCGTGGACGACAGCCAGCAAATCACCGTTGGCACAGAGCAGACCCCTACGTTACGCGCCGGGCTGAAAACCCTTAACCTCGATCAGGTGCTGGTTGATGATTTCCAGCAGCGTACCGGCGCCATCTCCACCATTTTTGTGCGCATGGGCGACGACTTTATGCGTATTTCCACTTCTCTGCGTAAGCAGGACGGCGAACGGGCGATCGGCACCCGGCTGGATCACACCAGCCCGGCCTGGAAGCTGATGCAGAAAGGAGAAATCTATCAGGGCGTAAGCATGCTGTTCGGCAAGCGCTATATCACCCAGTATCAGCCGGTAAAAGACAGCGAAGGCAAGGTGATTGCCATCCTGTTTGTCGGCGTGGACATTACCAAGCAGTATGCCGAAATTCGCCAGAAGGTGCTTGCCAAGAAACTGGGCGAAACCGGCCATTTTGTGGTGCTGGACAATGCGGCCGGTAAAAATCACGGCAACTTCGTGTTCCACCCAACGGAGGAAGGCAAGCAGCCACGCTGGTCAGACGCGGTTCAGCAGCAGCTGTTAACGCAGGATAAGGGCACGCTGGAAGCGGAAGGCGAAGATGGCAGCCGCCAAATCATGACCTGGCGCCATCTGCCGGAGTGGAACTGGGTGATCCTCGGCGAAGTGAACAAGGCCAGCCTGCTGGCGCCGATCGATCAGACCCGCGATCTGTTCCTGCTGATTGGCGCTGCGCTGGTGCTGCTATTTGCCCTCGGCTTTGTGATCACTACCCGCCACTGGCTGAGCAAGCCGCTGCAGGAAGTGATCGAACTGGCGCGTCATTATTCGGCAGGCAACCTGCAGGCGACGCTGACCACCCAACGCCATGATGAAGTCGGTCAGCTGATCCTGGCCATCAATGGTATTGGCGACGGGCTGGAGCGGATTGTTTCGCAGGTCCGCGCAGCCGCAGAAGAGATCAGCAGCGGGACGGATGCCATTGCGCTGAGCAGCGAGAACATCAGCGAACAGATCTCCCGCCAGGCCAGCAGCGTGGAAGAAACCTCTGCCAGCATGGAGCAGTTAAGTGCGACCGTGGCGCAGAACGCCGCTAACGTCTCTGAGGCGCTGACGCTGGTCGATGAAGCCTCTGCGGTGGTGCAAAACGGCGGCGAGACCGTGTCGCGCTCCGTAGTCACCATGACGGATATTAAAAGCGCCTCGCAGAGCATTGCCGACATCACCCACGTGATTGAATCGATTGCCTTCCAGACCAATATCCTGGCGCTGAACGCGGCGGTGGAAGCGGCACGGGCGGGTGAGCATGGCAAAGGTTTTGCGGTGGTGGCGGCCGAAGTGCGTGCGCTGGCACAACGCAGTGCGCATGCGGCGAAAGAGATCGACGGACTGATTGAAAACTCGCTAAGCAAAGTGGTTCAGGGGCACGATCTTTCTGAGCAGACCCGCAAGGCGATGGAGGATATCGTGGGTCGCATTGGTCAGGTGAAGGTGCTGATGAGTGAGATTAATATCGCCTCGAAAGAGCAGTCCGCCGGAATTGGTCAGGTCAACATTGCCATGAACCAGATCGGTCAGGCGACGCACCAGAACACCGAGCTGGTGTCGACCTCTGAACAGACCGCCCACGAACTGAGCCGCAAAGGGCACCATCTGACTCAGCTGGTGAGTGTATTTACGCTGAAAGGCTAATAATCACGGTGGGATAGCTTACACTATGAGCTATCCCACTGCTGAGATCGCATTATGAGCCGGTTACTGACAATCCTTTTGGTTTTGCTGACCGTTGGCTGTAGCCAGTTACAAACCCAACCTAAACCACCACCCCCGCCCACTTCACACGCGCAGGAAGTCACGCGCGCGCAAAGCCTTAACCTGCGAAAAATCGGCACCATCAGCGTCAATGAGCGCGGTTCCCCGGATGATGCGCAACGCGCGATTGCCGCGAAGGCCAATGCAGCGGGGGCAACCTATTACTATATCCAGCTGGTCAGTGAGACGATAATGCCTGGGCTCTGGTACTCCAGCGCGATCCTTTATGGCCCTTCAGCCACCGCTGGCGCGCAATAACAGCCGTTCCGCCACCGTTTCGGGCAGCCGGGAAAACCCTCTGCGATCCAGCATCTGGCGGCACCAGGCATCCGCCAGCGCAGGTTCCAGCTGGGTCATCACCTGTACGCCGCATGCCAGCGCGAATAAGCCTTCAGTCAGGTTGCGTGCCTGCGCTTCCTGCGGTTTGCCGGCAGCAAGCTTGATCTGACGCCATAAGCTGTCGAAGTGGCGGTTCTGCCCTTTCACCGCGTCGAATTCTGCTGACAGCATCTCCCGGACGCCAGGCTGTTTGCTCAGCACCCTGAGCACATCAAGGCACATCACGTTTCCCGAACCTTCCCAGATGCTATTCACCGGCATTTCACGGTAGATGCGCGGTAGCTCGCTCTCTTCGCAATAGCCAATACCGCCGAGCACTTCCATCGACTCGGCCACAAAGCCGATGCCGCGTTTGCAGACGACATATTTGGCAGCAGGCGTAAAAAGCCGGCTGAAAAGTTTCTCCGACGCCGTGGCTTGATGGGACCAGGCCCGCGCCAGCCGCATCAGCATCGCCGTTTGTCCTTCCAGCACCAGCGCCTGGGAAGCTAACAGCTGCCGCATCAGCGGTTGATCAACGAGGTTTTTCCCCAACACCTGACGATGATGCGCGTGATACAGCGCGACCGAGAAGGCGCGGCGCATCATGGCGTGGCTGCCTAACGCGCAGTCAAAACGGGTATAGCCGCCCATTTTCAGGATCTGCCTGATGCCTTCGCCCTCTTCACCAATCAACCAGCCGCTGGCGGCCAAAAATTCCACTTCACTGCTGGCATTGGAGCGATTGCCGAGCTTTTCTTTCAGCCGTTCGATATGCACCGCATTTTTCTCGCCACCCGGTAGCAGTCGCGGCAGGAAAAAGCAGGATAGCCCGCCTTTTGCCTGCGCCAGAACCAGATGCGCGTCGCTTTGCGGCACCGAGAAAAACCATTTATGGCCGGTGAGTCGATAGCATTCTCCGCTCCCGCGTGAGGCGACGGGCTCAGCGCGCGTGGTATTGCTGAGCACATCGGTGCCGCCTTGTTTTTCGGTCATTCCCATGCCGATCAGCAGCCCTCTTTTCAGCGGCGCCTCTTTGATGTGCGCATCATAACGATCGGACAGTAAGGGCGGCAGCCAGTCGGCAAAGGCCGCTGGCAGGTGTTTCTGTAATAACGGAATGGCACCGAAGGTCATGGTAACCGGACAGAGGCTGCCCGATTCGACCTGGGCGTGCAGCATAAAGCGCGCCGCACGGGCAACGAAAGCCGTCTCCGGGGCGTTATCCAGCCAGGGAAGGTTATGCACGCGATTGGCCGTCAACCCCTGCATCAGCAGATGCCAGGCCGGGTGGAAGCGCACATCATCCAGCCGTTCGCCGCAGGGATCGTAACGCAGCAGTTCGGGCGGAGAGCTGTTGGCTAGCCGGCCCAGTTCCAGTGATTCGGCACTGCCCAACTGCTGCCCGACCGACGCCAGAAGATCGCCATCCCAACCCGCACCTTCACGAAGCACGGCATCACGCAGAGGGGAGTCAGAAAGAAACAGGTTGCTGTTCGCCAGAGGGAGAGGTTGATTAAAAACGGTATGCGTTTTCCAGTTCATCGCGGCATCCTTATCATTAGCACTCATTCAGTATGAGAGACAGACAGGAACTGGGGGGATAAAGAAGGGAAATTCGGGGCGCAGGTCACGCCCCGGAGAGATTACTTACTGCTGCGCTGACGCACCGCTTCGAACAGGCAGACGCCGGTTGCCACAGAAACGTTCAGCGACGACACGCTGCCAGACATCGGAATGCTGATCAGCTCATCGCAGTGCTCGCGGGTCAGGCGACGCATGCCCTCACCTTCTGCACCCATCACCAGCGCCATCGGGCCGGTCATTTTGCTCTGGTACAGATTGTGATCGGCTTCACCGGCGGTACCGACAATCCACACGTTAGCATCCTGCAGAACGCGCATGGTGCGGGCCAGGTTCGTCACGGTGATCAGCGGAACATGCTCTGCCGCGCCGCTTGCCACTTTTTTGACGGTGGCATTCAGCTGGGCAGAACGATCGCGCGGAACAATCACCGCGTGAACGCCCGCCGCATCGGCGCTGCGCAGGCAGGCACCGAGGTTATGCGGATCGGTAATGCCATCAAGGATCAGCAGGAACGGCGAGTCCAGGCTTTCCAGCAGATCGGGCAGGTCGCTTTCCTGATACTGACGGCCAGGCTTCACCCGCGCCACGATCCCCTGATGCACGCCGCCTTCGACCTGGCTGTCCAGCCACTGACGGTTAGCGATCTGCACCACAATGCCCTGGGCTTCCAGCTCTTTGATCAGCGGTTGCAGGCGCTTGTCATCACGCCCTTTGAGGATAAACACTTCCTGAAAGCGCTGAGGACTGCTGTCGAGCAGCGCCTTTACGGCGTGAATACCAAATACAATTTCACTCATTAATCTGTTACTCAATTAATCTTGTTAGGCCATGACTGCGATGCCGGATAATCGCTTATGCCGGATTGTCAGTCTTTTTCTTCGCCGCACGACGTGACCGGGTTCCGGACGCGATTTTACGCGTTTTGTCTGACGGTTTTCTCGGCTTTTTGTCTTTTTTGGCACCCGCATCGGCTGTAGCCGCGGTTTCCTGGCTCTTCGGCGCACGGAAAGAAGTGTCCGGCTCAAAGGTGCCTTTTTTGCCCTGGTCGCGACGGCGCTTGCCGCTATTCTGCGAGGCAGGTTTCTTGGCGCGATCGCGCTCGGTTTTGCCTTCGCCACGCGGTTTACGGCTGCTGGAAATCATCGCGAAATCAATTTTCCGCTCATCCATGTGTACCGCTTCAACCCGCACTTCTACGGTATCGCCAAGGCGATAGGCTTTGCCGCCGGATTCGCCGATCAGACGCTGACCCACCGCATCGAAACGGTAGTAATCGTTGTCGAGGGTGGAGACATGCACCAGGCCATCGATAAACAGATCGGTCAGGCGGACAAAGAAGCCAAAGCCGGTGACGCTGGAGATCACACCGGTAAAGGTTTCACCCACCTGATCCTGCATAAAGTCGCATTTCAGCCAGTCGGCAACATCACGCGTGGCTTCATCGGCACGACGTTCCGTCATTGAGCAGTGCTGGCCCAGTTGCAGCATCTGCGGCATTTCGTAGTGGTAGCCGCCGGTTGGCGTAGTGATACTGCCTTCCGCCAGCGTGCCGTTCTCTTTCGCCAGCAGGTACTTAATCGCACGGTGCAGCAGCAGATCCGGGTAACGACGGATAGGCGACGTGAAGTGCGCATACGACGCCAGAGCCAGACCAAAGTGGCCACGGTTTTCCGGGTCGTAAACCGCCTGCTTCATCGAGCGCAGCAGCATGGTTTGCAGCATTTCTGCATCCGGACGGCTGGAGAGTTGCTTAAGCAGCTCGGCGTAATCCAGTGGATGCGGTTTGTTGCCGCCACCAAGCGTCAGGCCCAGCTCGTTCAGCACCGAGCGGAAGCTCTTGATGTTCTCTTCACCAGGACGGTCATGGTCACGGAACAGGGCTGGCTCGTTGTTTTTCTCAACGTAGCGGGCAGAGGCGATGTTCGCGAGGATCATGCACTCTTCAATCAGCTTGTGCGCATCGTTGCGGGAAACCTGCTCAACGCGTTCAATGCGGCGATCGGCATTGAAGACAAATTTGGCTTCGTCAGTTTCGAAGGAGATACCGCCACGCTGTTCGCGCGACTTTTCCAGCACCAGATACATGCGGTGCAGCTCTTCCAGGTCTTTGACCAGCGGCTGGTATTGTTCACGCAGCTCCTGGTTGCCCTGCAGAATGCTCCACACTTTGTTATAGGTCAGACGCGCCCACGAGTTCATTACCGCTTCGTAGTGCTTATAGCCCGTCAGCTTACCGGTTGAGGAGATGGTCATCTCACAGACCATACACAGACGGTCTACCTGCGGGTTCAGAGAACACAGGCCGTTAGAGAGCACTTCCGGCAGCATCGGTACAACCTGCGAAGGGAAGTAGACCGATGTCCCGCGGTTAACCGCTTCGTCATCCAGCGGCGTACCAGGGCGAACGTAATAGCTCACATCGGCAATCGCCACCCACAGACGCCAGCCGCCGCCACGTTTTCTTTCACAGAAAACGGCGTCATCGAAGTCACGCGCATCTTCACCATCAATGGTGACCAGCGGCAGATCGCGCAGATCCACACGTCCGGCTTTGGCTTCTTCCGGCACTTCTTCTTTCAGCTTCGAAATCTGCTGTTCCAGCTCCGGTGACCAGGAGTGAGGAATGTCATGAGTACGCAGCGCCATTTCCACGGCCATGCCGGTGCCCATGTTATCGCCCAGCACTTCGACCACTTTACCCACGGCTTTGCTGCGGCGGGTTGGACGCTGAACCAGCTCCACGACCACCACAAAGCCCATGCGGGCACCCATCAGATCTTCTGGTGGGATCAGGATATCGAAGCTCAGACGGCTGTCATCAGGCACCACAAAGCCGACGCCGGCTTCGGTGAAGTAGCGACCGACGATCTGGTTGTTACGTGGCTCAAGCACCCGGACGACACGGGCTTCGCGGCGACCTTTACGGTCTGCGCCCATCGCCTGCGCCAGGATGATGTCGCCGTGCATGCACATTTTCATCTGATCGGCAGACAGGTACAGGTCGTCTTTGCTGCCTTCAATACGCAGGAAGCCGAAGCCATCGCGGTGGCCGATCACCTTTCCGCGCAGCAGGTCCAGGCGTTCTGGCAGGGCATAGCACTGGCGACGGGTGAAGACCAGCTGGCCATCACGTTCCATCGCCCGCAGACGGCGGCGCAGCGCTTCGGTCTGCTCTTCGTCTGAAATTGACAGTTCGGCTGCCAGCTCTTCACGGCTGGCCGGTTTTTCGCGTTTATCCAGATGGGCTAAAATAAACTCGCGACTTGGAATGGGATTGTCATATTTTTCTGCTTCCCGTTCCTTAAATGGATCTTTTGACATAGCGGTTCCTCCGTTGTCATCAACTGCTGAGTGAAGGTTGTTCAACCAGCAATAATTTGTAGAGCGGATGGTTGTCTTCCAGCAGATCTGCCAGGGTATAGCCATCCAAAACGGCCAGAAAACTCTGGACCGCATCATAGAGCGCCTTCTTAAGGCGACAGGCCGGACTAATGAGACAGGGTTGGCAATTCACCAACTGTAGCGGCTCCATTTCCCGAACGACCTGGCCAATCACAATCTCTGACGCTGGCTTGCCTAAACGGATCCCGCCGTTCTTTCCGCGCACCGCGGCGACGTAACCTGCCCGACTAAGTTGATTGATGATTTTGACCATATGATTACGCGAGACACCGTAAGCCTCTGTTACTTCGGTAATGCTGGCCATCTGGCCTGCCGGTAAGGCGGCCAGGTAGATCAGCGCACGTAAACCATAATCGGTGAAACTTGTTAGCTGCACAGTAACCTCGAAAGCTCGACCGACTGCCAGAAGCGCTGCCGTAATCCGCTCATAAATGAGTGTGTTATCAATGATGATAAACCAGCCTGCGTATTCGAGGCCATTTTATTTAAGCAAGCGTTGATAAAGAGAAAACAAGGTGGGAAGCGCAGGCGGATAGAGTAAGGCCGGGCATTGCCCGGCCTCAGATAACTTATGCGTCAAACGGGTCGCGCAGGATCATTGTCTCGCTACGATCCGGGCCGGTAGAGATGATATCTATCGGTACGCCAGTTACTTCTTCTACACGCTTGATGTAGTCAAGCGCGGCCTGTGGCAGGCCATCCAGCGTTTTCACGCCGAAAGTGGTCTCAGACCAGCCAGGCATGCTTTCGTAGATTGGCTCGATGCCTTCCCAGCCTTCTGCTGCCAGCGGCGTGGTGGTCACTTCGCGGCCATCCGGCATACGGTAAGCGACACAGATTTTCACTTCTTTCAGGCCATCCAGCACGTCCAGTTTGGTCATGCAGAAGCCAGAAAGGGAGTTAATCTGTACGGCACGACGCACGGCAACCGCATCCAGCCAACCGGTACGGCGACGACGGCCCGTTGTGGCACCGAATTCGTTACCCTGCTTGCACAGGAACTCGCCGGTTTCGTCGAACAGCTCAGTCGGGAATGGACCTGCGCCAACGCGGGTTGAGTAGGCTTTTACAATGCCCAGCACGTAATCCACATAACGTGGACCGATGCCGGAACCTGTTGCCACGCCACCTGCGGTGGTGTTGGACGAAGTCACGTACGGATAGGTGCCGTGGTCGATGTCCAGCAACGTACCCTGCGCACCTTCAAACATGATCAGGTCGCCACGCTTACGCGCACCGTCCAGCAGTTCAGAAACGTCCACAACCATGCCGGTCAGGATGTCGGCAATCGCCAGCGTATCGCTCAACACTTTGTCGTAGTCGACGGCGTCTTCTTTGTAGTAGTTCACCAGCTGGAAGTTGTGATATTCCATCACGTCTTTCAGCTTAGCGGCGAAGGTTTCCTTGTTGAACAGGTCACCCACACGCAGACCACGACGGGCCACTTTATCTTCGTAAGCCGGGCCAATACCGCGACCGGTGGTGCCGATGGCTTTCGCACCGCGCGCTTTCTCACGTGCCACGTCCAGTGCAACGTGGTATTCCAGGATCAGCGGGCAGGCTTCAGAAATAAACAGACGTTCACGTACCGGGAAGCCGCGATCTTCCAGACCTTTCATCTCTTTCATCAGCGCAGCCGGAGACAGCACAACACCGTTGCCGATGATGCTGGTCACGTTTTCACGCAGAATACCTGATGGAATTAAATGGAGGACGGTTTTCTCACCGTTGATGACTAGCGTATGGCCAGCGTTATGGCCGCCCTGATAACGAACAACGTATTTTGCACGTTCAGTCAGGAGGTCAACAATCTTACCTTTACCTTCGTCACCCCATTGGGTGCCCAGTACGACGACGTTCTTACCCATTTCTCAAAATCACCGATTGCTTAAAAATGGATTCTACCACCGTAAAACCCGTCTTTCAGCTCTTTTAGCATACGATTGCGGACTTTTTTCCCAGATTTCACCCGCCGCTATGCGAACTGATCATGTAGTAGATCACCGCACCGGCCACCACAAGGCCACCACCAAAACGCCGTAACAGCGTGTCAGGCAATTGCGCCATCGATAAAATCATCCGCCGCCACATGCGCGGCAGCAGTACCGGGCCCAGGCCTTCCAAAACCAGCACTAACGCCAGCGCCATCCAAATGGTTGGGTTCATTATGTTTTCCGCTACAGACAATAAAAAAGGGGCCGGATAATCCGGCCCCTCGTTTTATAGCAGATTCTTAACGGGTGGCGTTAGAAGGCGATTTCATAAAGCGGAAGAAATCACTGTCCGGGCTCAGCACCATCACATCCTGATTGCTCTTGAAGCTATTATCGTAAGCACGCAGGCTACGGATAAAGGCGTAGAAGTCAGGATCCTGGCTAAACGCATCAGCAAACAGTTTCGCTGCTTCTGCATCCCCTTCACCGCGGGTCATCAGGCCGGTACGCTGCGCTTCTGCCAGCGTACGCGTCACTTCGTAATCCGCCGTTGCACGCAGTTTCTCAGCTTCTTCCTGACCCTGTGAACGCTGGCTACGGGCGACAGACTCACGCTCTGCACGCATACGTGCGTAGATTGCGTCTGACACTTCGGTAGGCAGGTTGATCTGCTTGATACGCACATCAACAACCTGAATACCTAACGCCGCCATACTGTTCGGGTTGATAGCCGGTTCGTTGCTGGTCGTTTCACGCTCCACACGGGCGGCTGCTGAGGCAATCGCATCATCTGCTGCTGGCGTGGCGATTTCATCGTCCTGGCCTGCACTACCGGTATTCAGTGCATCACGCACATCGGTGGTCAGACGGCCACGAGAATCGGTAACGATGTCCTTCACGTCCAGACGACCGATTTCAGAACGCAAACGGTCACTGAATTTACGTTTCAACAGCACTTCTGCCTGGGAGACGTCGCCGCCGCCGGTGGCCAGATAGTAACGGCTGAAGTCGCTGATGCGCCATTTGATATAGGAATCAACGATCAGGTCTTTCTTCTCTTTGGTGACGAAACGGTCGGCCTGGTTATCCATGGTCTGGATACGGGCGTCCAGCGACTTCACGGATTCCAGGAATGGGATCTTGAAGTGCAGACCTGGTGCGTACACCAGCGGTTTGTTTTCGCTATCACGCAGGACTTTACCAAAGCGCATGACGATGCCGCGCTGGCCTTCCTGTACCACAAACAGTGACGCGTACAGCACCACCAGCACAACAATCAATACGACGATTAATGGCTTACGCATCGCTTACTCTCTCCCTTCGCGCTGGGTATCGTTGCGCTGAGCATTCGCCCGGCGCTGATCCATGATGGTGTCCGGATTATACGTCGAACCGTTACTGGCGCGGTCATTGCTGCCGCTGGCCGGTGGCAGGCGCAACAGGCTGTTGCTGCTGCTGTCCTGGGTTGCGTTCGACGATGCTCCGCCCTGTCCGCGCATAATCTGATCCAACGGCAACACCATCAGGTTGTTACCCTTGTCATTCACCAACACCTTACGGGTATGGCTCAGCACGCGTTCCATGGTTTCAATGTACAGACGCTCGCGGGTGATCTCTGGAGCCGCTTTGTATTCAGGCAGAAGTTTCGCAAAGCGTTCCACTTCACCCTGTGCTTCCAGTACGGTACGGGTTTTGTAAGCACGCGCTTCTTCCAGAATACGCTGTGCCTGACCGTTGGCGCGTGGCTGCACTTCATTCGCATAGGCTTCCGCTTCACGAACGTACTGCTCACGGTTTTCACGTGCCGCGATGGCATCATCAAATGAGGCCTTCACTTCTTCCGGCGGACGCGCAGCCTGGAAGTTCACGTCCAGCAGGGTAATACCCATATCGTATGGACGAATGGTCTCTTCAAGCTCACGCTGCGTATCGCTACGCACCACGGTACGCCCTTCAGTCAGAATACGGTCCATGGTTGAGCGGCCGATAACGCCACGCAAAGCACTGTCCGTTGCCTGACGCAGGCTGTCATCCGCACTGGTGACCGCAAACAGGTAACGTTCCGGGTTAGTGACCCGATACTGCACGTTCATTTCGACGCGCACGACGTTTTCGTCAGAGGTCAGCATGGTGCCGGAGGCTGCCAGCTCACGGACGGCTTCAACGTTCACCGCACGAACCTGATCGATAAAGGTCGGTTTCCAGTTCAGGCCTGGCTCAACCAGATGACTGAATTTGCCGAAGCGTGTCACCACACCGCGTTCCGCTTCTTTGATGGTGTAGAAGCCGCTACCGGCCCAAATCACTACCGCCGCAACCACGACAATACCGACCAGACGACCACCGCGACCCGGCGTACGCTGCCCGCCGCTGTTATCGTTTTTGTTACCACCGCCAAATCCGCCAAGCTTTTTGCTCAGCTTGCGAAAAATATCATCTAAATCAGGAGGCCCCTTATCGCGCCCTCCTTTGTTTCCCCCAGAGTTGCCGCCTTGATTATTGCTGCTTCCCCACGGGTCGCGGTCCTGTCCGTTATTCCCGGGCTGATTCCACGCCATGTTTATACTCCATATAATTGTGTGTGCGGTGGTATCCCAAGGCCGGGATACGCGTGTCAGGCAAAATCAGTCAAACAATGTAATCCACCAGCGCCGGCTCCTGTTTGCACAGACGGCGCCAGTCAACGATCGGCATACGTACCTGTAAACCTACGCTACCATCGTCTTCGTTCCACTCTTTTTCTATCGCCTGAAGCTGATAAAAACGGCTACGTAACCGCCCGGCTTCAGGCGGCAGACGCAAGTCATACTGCGCAATTTCACCGGCCAGCCGCTCGGTCAGCGCCTGGAATAGCAGTGGGATCCCTTCCCCTGTCTGGGCAGAAACCCACACCCGCACCGGCTTATTCTCTTCATCACGATCGATACGCGGAACGAAACCGTCGAGCATATCGATCTTGTTCATGACCTGAAGCGTGGGAATTTCGTCTGACTCAATTTCTTCCAGCACCACTTCAACGGCTTTAATATTTTCATCGACGCGTAAATCTGCGGCATCAATAACATGCACCAGCAACGTTGCTTCACGCGTTTCTTGTAATGTGGCCTTAAATGCGGCGACTAAATCGTGCGGCAAATGACGAATAAAGCCGACGGTATCCGCCAGCACCACTTCACCCACATCGGCAACATCGATACGACGTAATGTCGGATCGAGCGTGGCGAACAGCTGGTCAGCAACATAAACCTCAGCCGCCGTCACGCGGTTAAATAAGGTGGATTTACCGGCGTTGGTATATCCCACTAACGACAGGGTCGGTACATCGGCTTTATTTCGCGCCTGACGACCTTGCTCACGTTGTTTAGCTACCCGCTCGAGACGCGAGAGGATCAGCGTAATACGGTTACGCAGTAAACGACGGTCCGTTTCCAGCTGCGTTTCACCCGGGCCGCGCAGACCTATCCCGCCTTTCTGGCGCTCAAGGTGCGTCCAGCCACGAACGAGGCGCGTGGCAAGATGGCGAAGCTGTGCCAACTCCACCTGCAATTTACCTTCATGGGTACGGGCGCGCTGGGCAAAAATATCAAGGATAAGGCCGGTTCGGTCGATGACGCGGCATTCACAAAGGGCTTCCAGGTTTCGTTCCTGGGCCGGGCTGAGGGCGTGATCAAATAACACCACCGTCGCACCGCTGGCTTTCACCGCCTCTGCAATTTCAACTGCCTTACCTTCACCGACGAAATATTTTGGATGGGGAGATTTTCGGCTGCCGGTGACAACACTCAGCGCTTCAACACCCGCAGAAGAGACCAGGGTTTCGAATTCCTGCAAATCTTCCGTATTCCGCTCTTGGGAAAAATAGATATGTACCAGAACGGCCTGCTCACCGGCTTCATAACGGTCAAACAAACTTAAAACCTCTCAGAGCCTTATTAAACCTGCAACACGTTTGGCCATACTGCGTGAATATCAGATTCTCAATGCGCACCGGGATCAACAGATCCTCAGGTGGCGAGTTTGCGCAATCGACTCTCGCCATTCGGCGAAGAGTGGGTCGGGCGAATTGCCAGGACGGGGAACCCGAGTGAACAGGTAACCCCGTCTTGGAAGAGCAGTGATTACTCTGTGTCGTCACTCTCTTGCTGAGGCTGAGTAGACGCCCCCTGGTTACTGCCATGATGATAGTTGCTGCTTCCGCCACCCGCATTGTTGCTGTGGTGGGAGACCGGACGGGACGGAACAACAGTCGAGATAGCGTGCTTGTACACCATCTGGCTAACTGTGTTTTTCAATAGAATTACAAATTGATCAAACGACTCGATCTGACCCTGCAGTTTGATACCATTCACCAAATAAATCGAAACCGGAACACGTTCACGACGCAGCGCGTTCAAGAACGGATCTTGCAATGATTGCCCCTTAGCCATTCTATCTTTTCCTTATATGCTTGTTGTTTACTACTTAAGAGCATGAACGCTCTGAAATACTGCGTAAAAATTTGCGCAAGATACTGCACTAATTGTACACAATCACCCAGGCTTCGCACTAAGAACCTGTAACAGGGTATCGCGCGCGGCGTCAGGTTGTTCGCTATCCAGCCAGTGAACATCCTTCCAACCGCGTAACCACGTTATTTGCCGCTTAGCCAGCTGCCGGGTTGCGCAAATTCCCCGATAAACCATGTCATCGTAATCGATCTCACCCGCCAGATATGACCACATCTGGCGGTAACCGACACAACGAATGGAAGGCAAGTCCGTATGCAAATCTTCTCGTGCGTATAACGCCCGAGCCTCCGCTTCAAACCCTGAGGCTAACATCTGTTGAAAGCGCAGTTCTATCCGTTGATGGATCACTTCGCGGTGCTGAGGTGCAATCGCGAACTGGGTCACATCGTATGGCAGCGCTTCGCCAGAAGTTTTAGTCAGTTCCGTTAAAGTTTTACCCGAAATAAAAAAAACTTCCAGTGCTCGCGAGAGTCTCTGGGGATCATTCGGATGAATACGATTTCCTGCAACGGGATCTATCTCACATAATTGACGGTGAAGGGCATCCCAACCCTGTTCACTCGCCTGTTGCTCAATACGCTGACGCACTTCCGGATCCGCCGGGGGCAACGGCGACAATCCTTCCAGCAAAGCCTTGTAATAGAGCATGGTGCCACCAACAAGCAACGGGATACGACCGCTTTCGGTTATCTCCGCCATTTCAGCCAGCGCATCCCGACGGAACTCTGCAGCAGAATACGCTTCAGAGGGGTCGCGAATGTCCAGTAAACGATGGGGCGCCAATGCCAGCTCATCTGCGGAAGGTTTGGCTGTGCCAATATCCATACCGCGATATATGAGGGCGGAATCTACGCTAATCAACTCAACCGGCAGTTCCTGACGTAATGCAATCGCCAGTGCTGTCTTACCGGAAGCCGTTGGCCCCATCAAAAAAATTGCCTTAGGCCGGCCAGCCTTGGATGTCTCACTCATGCTTCAGGGCGTTCATCGCCTGTTCAATATCGATGTGCTGTAAAAATCCAGAAGGTGGCGATTTCAGTAACTGCGGGCAAAGCCGTTCGACTTCAGCCAGCAACGTAATCGCCTGCGAGTGATTCCAGTGCGGATGTTCAACTACCGAATGACGCGCTAACCATTGCGCCACCTGCGTTGCGGACACATCCTGCTGCCGGGCGAGATAGCCTAACAGTTCTGGAATCAAGTTTTGTAAATTTTGTTGGCGTAATGGTAAAGGTACCGCGCGCAACGTCACATGGTGTGAATCCGCCTGCAGCTCAATTCCCATCTGGATCAATAAGCTGGCGTGATGCGTAATCGCTTCCCGCTCTGGCTTGTCCATCTTTACCCTAACCGGGATCAACAACGGCTGAGGTTTCAGCCCTTCTTCCCCAGGTTCAAGCTGCGCCTGCTTCAGCCAATGCGCCGCTACCGGCAAATTAATCAATGCCAGCCGCTCCTGCGCTTCAACCAAGGCAAAATTGTCCCGTATCACGCTCAGTACCCGGCCAAAGCTCTGGCTGTGCCCGCTGAGCGGCAGCTCAGTGCTGCGTTCACCCTGTTTTGAAGGTTCCCTGGCGACAGGGACCTCCGGGGTGCGCATCAGCTGCTGATAGGCCTTGCCTTCCTGCGGCTGATAGATCGGTTCCTGTCGCTGCCAGTGGCTTGAACCTGCACCGACTCCCCCACCGGCGGGTGAACGCTCTCCCCCGCCTGAGGTCGAAACCGCGGGCGAATGGCCTGCCGTGTGTGACTTCCCGGACGGGATTTTAGACGGTGCGGGCGTGGAAAAATGGTTGCCACCCGCAGCCTGGCGGTTCTCTGTCTGCCAGCGTTCGGCGGGCGCCGCCGGTTCCACATCGGGCAGGGTTTCGGCACCGGCCTCCTGCAAAACGCTGACCACACCCTGATAGATAAAATCGTGTACCAAGCGCGACTGATGAAAGCGCACTTCATGCTTGGCGGGATGGACATTGACGTCGACCTGATGGGGATCGATTTCCAGGTACAAGACGTAGGCCGGCTGATGGCTGTCTCCCAGCTTGTCCTGATAGGCCTGGCGAATGGCATGATTAATCAGCCGGTCGCGCATCATGCGGCCATTGACGTAGCAGTATTGCAGGTCGGTAATCGCTCTGGAGCCCACCGGATCGGCAACCCAGCCCTTCAGGCTCAGATCGCCGTGCTGCCACTCAATCGCCAGCGCATGGCTTAAGAACGCGGTGCCGCAAATTGCGCCAAGCCGACGTTCACGCTGGCTGTGATCCGCCACGCCACGATACTGCCGCATCAGTTTGCCGTTATGGGTCAGCGAAAAAGCCACGTCAAAACGCGCCAGCGCGATACGGCGGATGATTTCGTCTATATGGGTGAATTCGGTTTTCTCGGTGCGCATAAATTTGCGGCGTGCCGGGGTGTTGTAAAACAGATCCAGCACTTCCAGCGTGGTGCCTACCGGATGGGCCGCCGGTTTTAGCGTTACCGCCATATCCCGCCCTTCGGCATAGGCCTGCCAGGCTTCCGCCTGTGCTTCCGTACGCGATGTTAACGTCAGTCGCGATACCGAGCTGATACTGGCCAGCGCTTCGCCACGGAAGCCCAGGCTGACGATCGCTTCAAGGTCATCCAGCGTGGTGATTTTGCTGGTCGCATGACGGGCAAGCGCCATCGACAGTTCGTCTTTCCCAATGCCGCTGCCGTTATCGCGGATGCGGATCAGTTTGGCGCCGCCTTTATCAATTTCGATATCGATCCGGGTGGCGCCCGCGTCCAGGCTATTCTCGACCAGTTCTTTGACAACCGACGCTGGCCGCTCCACCACTTCACCAGCAGCTATCTGGTTAGCGAGCTGAGGAGGCAACACCTGAATCGGCATATCAATTCCTTATCTGGTTACGAAGTCGGGATAGTTAAGGTCTGGCCCAGCATCACGTTTTGCGATTTCATCTTATTGGCCTGCTGAATGGCCTTTGGACTGACGCCGTAATGGGCGGCAATCGCGGTAAGAGAATCGCCGCGAACCACTTTGTGGCGCACCGGCGTTTTGGCTTTAGTCACGGCGGCGGGCTGGCTGCCCGCCGGCACCTTCAGTCGTTGTCCAACCCAGACCACATCTTTCTTCAGGGTGTTCATTGACCGCAGGGTTGCCATGCTGATGCCATAACGGGCGGCAATACCGGATGCTGTCTCGCCCCGTTTTACCACATGACGCTGGATCGCCCCAGTGTATTGGGTGGTGTCTGGTGCCGGGTTGGGTTCAACATTAACCGTCGCTGCGGACTGCAAGGGACGGTTTTCCTCCTTTGGGATGGATTGCAGCGGATGCGCCAGGAAGTAGTTGCGAAGTCCTTTATAAATCGACTCGGCAATCTTCTGCTGGTATGCGCTACTGCCAAGCAGTCGCTCCTCCGAAGGATTACTGATGAAGCCGGTTTCCACCAGCAGGGAAGGAATATCCGGCGAGCGCAGAACGCCCAGGCTGGCATGTTCCGGCCGACGTTTGTGCAGCGAACCCACACGCTGAAGCTGCGCAATCACTTTTACTGCCACATCATAACCCACGCGTTGCGAGTGACCGAATTGCAAGTCTAGCACCGCCTGGCTGAGGTAAGGATCGGCCTGACTGTTGGCCAGCAGATCCCCTGCGCCGCCCAGCAGCTCGGACTGTTTCTCGTGCTGCTCCAGCCAGCCCGCCATTTCACTGTTAGCGCGGCGGTTTGACAGGACCCAAACGGAAGCGCCAGACGCACTGCGGTTAGGTGCCGCATCGGCGTGGATGGAAACCAGCACGTTGGCGTTTTGCTTACGCGCTACATCGGACCGGCCCATCACGGAGATAAAGTAATCCCCGTCGCGGGTCATCACCCCTTTGAACATCGGATCGGCATTCAGCAGCGCCTTCAGCTTACGGGCGATGGCGATGGTCACGTTCTTCTCTTTCAGACCGCCCGCGCCAATCGCGCCGGGATCCTGTCCGCCGTGACCGGCATCAATCGCCACAATCACCGCTTCGTTGGCCGACACCGGCGTTCTGCCCGGTCTGACAACGTCATTGCCGCTGCTGACAGCGGTCACCGCATTGCCTTTAAAAGGATTCTCAACGGGCGTTGATGGCGCGCTGCTGGAGGCAGAGCTTACCTCAGCCGGACGGCGGGAAGCCGTGGCGGCCGGACGGGTGCCGGCGATAGTGAAGACCACATTGTAATTGTTACCTTCGCGCTGGGTGACCGCCCGCGTTTTGCTCGCCTGGGTCAACTCAAACACCAGACGAATGCTTTGCTTGTCTTTCGGCGTGCTGGAGCGAATGCGCTTAACGATATTTTCACCGCTAAACGTTAACGGCAGGCCTTTGATAACGCCGCTCTGGCGAATATCCAGCACCACGCGATCGGGATTGTGCAACGGGAAAAAGCCATACACCGGCTGGCCGTTAAAGCTGAGGGTGACGGTAGCTTTATCATCACCATTGGAGACTTTAATGTCGGATAAATTGGCTGCAAGCGAACTAAACGTCGTCAGTAAAAGTGCCAGTACCAAACCAAACTTCATGCGCAACCTCATGAACAACCCTTTTCCATAGCGACCTGCTGAATCATCATTTCTCCCGCCGCTGAGCAGGCTTTCAACTCCGCCTGACGCGCCGTTCCCTGATAGCTCAGGTGCAGTTCAATGTCCGGAACGGGCAGGAAGCCCGCGCCTTGTTGTGGCCACTCAACCAGGCACACGCTGTCACCGCCAAAATAGTCGCGGATCCCCATGAATTCGAGTTCCTCGGGGTCGGCAAGGCGGTAAAGATCGAAATGATAGACCTGGCGATCGGGCAGACTGTAAGGTTCTACCAGAGTATAGGTCGGGCTTTTAACGTTCCCCTGATGCCCCAACGCCTGCAGGAAACCGCGGCTGAAGGTGGTTTTTCCCGCGCCGAGATCGCCAAACAGGTAGATCATGGCCGCGCCATGACAGGCGCGTGCCAGGCTGGCACCTAAAGTGAGGGTTGCTGCCTCGTCGGACAGTGCAATTACACAGGTCTTCATTCTTTTTTATTCAGGATCTCTGGATTAACAAACAGATAAAGTTCGGAAAATAGATCGGTAGCCAGCATGCCGCGCGTACCGACGCGCGCTGAAACGGCTTCAGCCGCTGCGCCATGCGCGACGCATCCTGCACAGGCGGCATCATACAGTGAGAGCTTTTGCCCTAACAGACTGCCGATGATCCCTGAAAGCACATCGCCCATCCCGCCCGACGCCATGCCTGCGTTGCCGACATCGGCAAACGCCATTTCGCCTGCCTCGCTGGCGATAATTGTGCCGGCGCCTTTCAGCACCACCACGCCGCCGTAGCGTTTCACCAACTCTCTGGCTGAATGTAAGCGGTCACTCTCAATTTCGCTGGTCTTACAGTTCAGCAAACGCGCCGCTTCGCCAGGGTGAGGCGTAAGGATCCGATTTTGACGTTTATCGGGACTGATTGCCAGCAGGTTAAGCGCATCTGCGTCCCAAAGCATCGGTTTCTGAGAGTTTTCCACCTTTTGTAACGCTTTTTTACCCCATTCGCCCTGGCCGAGACCCGGACCGATGACAATCACATCCGCCCATTCCAGCGCCTGATCCACGGCCTTGTCGCTCAGCTCCTGCACCATCAGTTCGGGTCTGGCGGTCAGCAACGGCGTAATGTTGTCTTTGTGAGTAAGCACTCGCACTAACCCAGCACCGGCGCGCAGTGCGGCCTCCCCGGTCATACGAATCGCCCCGGCGGTGCCGTGATCGCCGCCAATAATCGCCAGCGAGCCATGATCGCCTTTGTGCGAGGTGGGTTTACGCGGTTTCAGCCAGCCAGAAAGTGAAGAAGCATCAAAGCGGGCCATCGGTGCCTGCTGTTGTGACAGCCAGGCATCCAGGCTCAGGGCATGAAAATGCAGCTGGCCGGTGTAATCGCGGGCTTTACCGGTCAGTAAGCCGGGTTTCAAGGCAATAAACGTCAGCGTGTGGCTGGCGGCGATAACGGCGCCTGGCGCTGTACCGTTAGCGGCCACTAACCCAGACGGGATATCGACCGCAAAAACCGGCGCCGCATGGCCGTTTGCCTGCTCAATCAGATCGGCATAAGGCGCGTTCGGGGCCCGGTTCAGGCCGGTGCCCAACAGGGCATCAACAATCAGCTCGACACCGTCAGGCCAGACATAAGACGGATCGTGGATCACCCCACCCGCCGCCAGCCAGGCATCACGCGCCTGATCGGCTTCTTCGGGCAACGGCTTGCTGCCTTCGCAGGCAATAACCGTCACCGTTAGCCCGGCCGACTGCGCCAGCCGCGCGACGATAAACCCATCGCCGCCGTTATTGCCGTGTCCGCAGAGTATCAGCCAGTGCTGCGCGTCAGGCCAGAGCGCGCGGAGTTGGGCAAATGCCGCTTCACCCGCGCGCTGCATCAGTTCAAACAGCGTGATGCCCGACGCATCCGCCGCTTCACGCTCCAGACGCGCCATCGCCTCTACAGGCCAGACAGAATAGGGTAAACTGGTGGGGTTACTTTGTTTATTCAGGTTTGTCATGTCGCTTCCTCTCGATCTCCATCAACTTGCCCTCGATATCAAACGCTGGGGGCAGGAACTCGGCTTCCAACAGGTCGGTATCTGCGATACCGATTTAAGCGCGGAAGAACCGCGCCTGCAGGCCTGGCTGGACAAGCAATACCATGGCGAGATGGAATGGATGGCACGTCATGGCATGATGCGCGCACGTCCCCATGAATTGTTGCCCGGCACGCTCAGGGTGATCAGCGTGCGGATGAACTATCTTCCAGCCAAAGCGGCTTTCGCCAGCACCTTAAAAAATCCCCAACTGGGTTATGTCAGTCGCTATGCCCTCGGGCGGGATTACCACAAAGTATTGCGCAATCGCCTGAAAAAGCTCGGAGACTTGATCCGTGCGCGCTGTGAAGAAGTGCAGTTTCGCCCGTTTGTCGACTCTGCGCCGATCCTCGAAAGACCCATTGCCGTCAAAGCGGGGCTGGGCTGGACGGGCAAGCATTCGCTGGTCCTCAACCGCGAGGCCGGTTCGTGGTTTTTCCTGGGCGAACTGCTGATTGATCTGCCGCTGCCCGTCGACCAACCGCAGGAAGAACAATGCGGCCGCTGCGTAGCCTGCATGACCATCTGCCCTACCGGGGCCATTGTCGAGCCCTACACGGTCGACGCCAGGCGCTGCATTTCTTATCTGACCATCGAGTTGGAGGGCGCGATCCCGGAAGAGTTCAGGCCGCTGATCGGTAACAGGATTTACGGTTGTGATGACTGTCAGCTGATTTGCCCGTGGAACCGCTATGGACAGCTGACTGACGAAGATGATTTTAGTCCCCGCGCGGTGCTGCATGCCCCGCCGCTCAACGAGCTATTTGCCTGGGATGAGGCCAAATTTTTACGGGTAACCGAGGGTTCCGCCATCCGCCGTATTGGTCATCTTCGCTGGTTGCGCAATGTGGCGGTGGCCCTCGGCAATGCGCCGTGGTCGGCCGACAATGTGGCGGCACTGGAAGCCCGTCAGGGAGAGAACGCGATGCTGGATGAACATATCAACTGGGCGCTGGCCCGCCAACTGGCGAATCGCAGCGAACATGCGGTCGAAATTCAGGGACAGCAGAAACGGCTGGTGAGAGCGGTAGAAAAAGGGTTACCACGCGATGCATAAGTGAACAATGCGCGATTATTTTCTGCCGTAGAAGGTTTTCCACACGCTGTGCATAAAAATAAAAAGTTGTTGTCATTCAAGAGTCACAGAAAGCACAAGCGATCCAGATAACAATTTGAAATATTATTATAAAGCGTAAAAACAGTAAGTTACACGAATTCTCAACAACCGTGCGCAAAGATGACCAACTGATGACAGATACGTCGCCTGTGGATAACTCTGTTAAAGAACTTTTTGTGATGAGCAAATGCAACGAAGCGCAGCTGGGTTATCGCTGTGGATAACATCATCTGGATATAATGAGAAGAATGAAGATTTGGAGCGGGAAACGAGACTCGAACTCGCGACCCCGACCTTGGCAAGGTCGTGCTCTACCAACTGAGCTATTCCCGCATAAGATACTTGGTATATG
Organism: Erwinia sp. QL-Z3; assembly: GCF_004551645.1. NCBI lineage: Bacteria > Pseudomonadati > Pseudomonadota > Gammaproteobacteria > Enterobacterales > Erwiniaceae > Erwinia > Erwinia sp. QL-Z3. The sequence continues at coordinate 1,940,808 of NZ_CP037950.1, read as the reverse complement.
ACTGCAAAACGTTTGGAGCGGGAAACGAGACTCGAACTCGCGACCCCGACCTTGGCAAGGTCGTGCTCTACCAACTGAGCTATTCCCGCTTAAGATACCTGGTACATCACTGCAAAAAACTTTGGAGCGGGAAACGAGACTCGAACTCGCGACCCCGACCTTGGCAAGGTCGTGCTCTACCAACTGAGCTATTCCCGCTCTGCGTAACGAGTAAAAAACTCTCTCGGTACGGGGTGCGCATTATACGAGAAAACAGACCTGCTGCAAGACTGAAAATACAAAAATTTTCTGCTTTCGGTCTGATTGCTGATTAAATCGGCAAAGTGGCAATTTAATCAGCAGCAACAGGTTGCAGGGTTTACAACTGGATAAAATGCTCGCGGTAATACGCCAGTTCCGCCACCGATTCACGGATATCATCCATTGCCTGATGCGTGCCCTGCTTCTTAAAGCCCGGCAGAATGCCTGGTTTCCAGCGGCGCGCCAGCTCTTTCAGCGTGCTGACGTCCAGGTAGCGATAGTGGAAGTAGGCTTCCAGTTCAGGCATGTACTTGAACAGGAATCGACGATCCTGGCCGATGCTGTTGCCACAAATTGGCGAACTGTTTTCCGGCACCCACTTTTTCAGAAACTCAATTGTCGCCTGTTCTGCCGCACGATCGTCATACTGACTGGCCTTCACGCGTTCGACCAGGCCGCTGTTGGTGTGCGTATTCACGTTCCACTCATCCATCAGTGCCAGCTGCGCATCGGACTGATGCACCGCGAAGACTGGCCCTTCCGCCAGAATATTCAGATCGGCGTCGGTCACCAGGGTCGCAATCTCAATAATGCGGTCCTGTTCCGGGTCCAGCCCGGTCATTTCTAAGTCAATCCAAATCAGGTTACTGGCATTTGCGGTCATAGGGATCCTCACCGTGGCTTATATCATCAAACATTAGGGTGTATCATAAACGTTTTGCCCTGTCAGGGCGAAGCCTGCCAAGCCGTGTGAGGAAGAGTGAGTAAAAACAAACTGTCCAAAGGTCAGCAACGTCGCGTCAGCGCTAACCACGACCGCCGTCTTAAACGCGCGGATAAACCCGAGCCCGATGACAGCCTGTTTGGCGACGCGCGGGACGGTGTGGTCATTAGCCGTTTTGGTATGCACGCCGATGTGGAAGATGCGGATGGTTCAGTGCACCGCTGTAACATCCGTCGCACCATTCGCTCGCTGGTCACCGGTGACCGCGTGCTGTGGCGTCCAGGTGTCGAAGGCAGTGCCACCGTTAAAGGGATTGTCGAGGCCGTTCATGAACGCACCTCGGTCCTGACTCGCCCCGATTTTTACGATGGCGTGAAGCCGATTGCGGCCAACCTCAACCAGATCGTGATTGTTTCTGCGATCCTGCCCGAATTATCACTGAATATTATCGACCGTTATTTGATCGCCAGCGAGACGCTGGATGTCGAGCCCTTACTGGTGCTGAACAAAACCGACCTGCTGGATGATGCTGGCCGCAAGTTTGTTGATAAGCAAATGGATATTTACCGCCGCATTGGTTATCGCGTGCTGATGGTCTCCAGCCATCAAAAGAACGGTCTGGAAGAGCTGCAGGCCGCACTGATTGGGCGTATCAGCATCTTTGCGGGCCAGTCGGGCGTCGGCAAGTCCAGCTTGCTGAACACCCTGCTGGGGCTGGAATTGGGTGCCAATGAGATCCTGACTAACGATGTCTCTGACGTCTCCGGTCTCGGCCAGCACACCACCACCGCTTCCCGTTTGTACCACTTCCCGCAAGGCGGCGATGTGATTGACTCCCCTGGCGTCAGGGAATTCGGTTTATGGCATCTTGAGCCGGAACAAATCACCCGTGGATTTGTCGAATTCCGTGAGTTTCTGGGCCACTGCAAATTCCGCGACTGTAAGCATGACAACGATCCGGGATGTGCGCTGCGTGAAGCAGTCGAAAACGGCAAGATCGATGCTGCCCGCTTTGAAAGCTACCACCGGATTCTGGACAGCATGGAGGATATGCAGTTGAAAACCGGGCGATCTTTCTCAGAAAACAGTAACTAATACTGGCCTGCCTGCATACCGCAGGCAGGCGCCATAGCCTAATCACCAGGGCGCTGCTACAATCCGCCCCGTTTCTCTATTTGTCTGATCAAGCCAGGAGGCTACTGTGTTGGATCGTTTTAAACTCGGCCTGAATAACATTTTGCCTAAAAAAGGCCTGACTGAACTGGCTGGCTGGGGCGCAGGTAAGCGCGCGGGCTGGCTCACTAAAGCGGTTATCGATGCGTTTGTCTGGTTCTATAAAGTCGATATGAAAGAGGCGCAGAAATCAGATACGGCGAGCTATCGCACCTTCAACGACTTCTTCGTGCGCCCATTGCGTGACGAAGCGCGTCCGATTGAGACCGATCCTAACCTGTTGGTACTGCCTGCCGATGGCGCGGTGAGCCAGTTAGGTCATATCGAAGGCGATCAGATTTTCCAGGCGAAAGGTCACACTTACTCACTGGAAGCGCTGCTGGCCGGAAATACCGCCATGGCCGACCTGTTCCGGGATGGTGAATTCATCACCACGTACCTGGCACCACGGGATTATCACCGCGTGCATATGCCGTGTAATGGCATCCTGCGCGAGATGATTTATGTGCCTGGCGATCTCTATTCCGTTAACCCGCTGACGGCACAGAACATCCCTAACCTGTTCGCCCGTAACGAGCGCGTGATCTGCCTGTTTGATACCGAATTTGGCGCGATGGCGCAGATTCTTGTCGGTGCCACTATCGTTGGCAGCATCGAAACCGTCTGGGCTGGCACGGTCACCCCACCGCGTGAAGGCGTGATCAAGCGCTGGAGCTGGCCGGGTGCCGACGCTGAAGGATCGGTGGTGCTGTTGAAGGGCCAGGAAATGGGCCGCTTTAAGCTGGGTTCAACGGTGATTAACCTGTTTGCGAAAGACAGAGTAAAACTGGCCGAAAGCCTGACGCCAGAGACCAAAACGCGCCTGGGTCAGACGCTCGCCATCGCACTGCAGAAAACCAGTGCGGAAGAAGTTTTACACCACCCATAGCAGACACCTATGTTACGCCTGATCCTCCCAATTTTGTTCGGCTGGATGCTCCTCCAGCCCGCCTGGGGCGCCAGCGCCCCGGATAATGCTCAAATCAAGCAGCAGCTTGAGGACGTTAAGTCGGACAAGACCACGCCGAATCAGGCGGAAACGATAGACGCGCTGCAGGCGACGCTGAACTGGCTTGATGAGATGCAAAAATCTCAGGCCAATTCAGATGCCTATCAGCAGGTTATCGATGGTTTTCCGAAACTTTCACGCGATCTGCGCCAGCAGATCGCCGCGCTGACGGATAACCCGAAAACCATCAGCAATACCATGACGGCCCCTGAACTCGACCAGGAGATCCTGCAGGTCAGCAGCCAGCTGATTGAAGAAGGGCGCCAGGCCCAGCAGGAACAGGATCGCGCCCGGGAGATCAGCGATTCACTGGCGCAACTTCCGCAACAACAAACCGAAGCCCGCCGGGCGCTAAACGACATTGAACGCCGTCTGCAAGGACAGCCTTCCGCCACCACGCCGTTAGCCCAGGCGCAGCTGGCTTCCCGTCAGGCGGAATCGGCAGCGCAGAAAGCCAAAGTCGATGAGCTTGAACTGGCTCAGCTGTCGGCCAACAATCGTCAGGAGCTGGCAAGAATGCGCGGTGAACTTCACCAGCGTAAAGCCGCACAGCTCGATACCTATCTGCAGGACTTACGTAACCAGCTCAACAGCCGTCGTCAGCGCGAAGCCGAAATCGCCCTTGAGCGCACCGAGCAACTGGCGGAGAACAGCGGCGATCTGCCGAAGAATCTCGATAAACAGTTCCGGGTTAACCGCGAACTGTCCAATGACCTCAATCAGCAGGCCCAGCGCATGGACCTGGTGGCCTCGCAGCAACGCACCGCCAATAACCAGACCATTCAGGTGCGTCAGGCGCTGAGCACCATCCGCGAGCAGTCGCAGTGGCTGGGCGTCTCTAACGTGCTGGGCGAGGCACTGCGCGCGCAGGTTGCACGCCTTCCTGATATGCCGAAACCGCAGCAGCTTGATAATGAGATGGGCGAACTGCGGGTGCAACGGCTGCGCTATGAAGACCTTCTCGAACGTCAGCAGCAGCTGTTGCAGATTAAACAGGATGACGGCACGCCGCTCACCGCGGAACAGAAACGCATTCTGGATGCGCAAATCAAAACCCAGCGCGAGCTGATCAGTTCGCTGCTGTCAGGCTGTGACAACCTGATCCTCGAAGTGACCAAGCTGAAGGTGGCAAATGGTCAGCTGGAAGATGCGCTGAATGAAGTGAAAGAGGCGACCCACCGCTACCTGTTCTGGACCGCGGATGTTAATGCCTTAAGCCTGAATTTCCCGATGGATCTGGCGCGGGATCTGAAAAGCCTGCTGTCGCTGGATACGCTCGGTCAGCTTGGCGGCGCGATGGTGATGATGTTTACCAGCCGCGAAACCGTTATCCCGATTATTGGAGCCGTGCTGCTGGTTGGCTTTAGCCTCAGCTCGCGCCGCCATTACCGTGATTTTATGACCCGCTCGGCCAGCAAGGTCGGCAAAGTCACGCAGGATCGTTTCGGCCTGACCATGCGGACGGTGTTCTGGTCGATTCTGGTGGCCGTGCCCTTGCCGGTGCTGGGGATGGCGCTGGGTTATGGCCTGCAACACGCCTGGCCGTACCCTATCGCGGTAGCGATTGGCGATGGCATAACGGCCACCGTGCCGCTGCTGTGGGTGTTTATGATCAGCGCGGCGTTTGCCCGTCCGCAGGGATTGTTCATTATCCACTTCCGTTGGCCTCAGGCCCGCGTGGCCCGCGCGATGCGCTTCTACTCGTTGTGCATCGGTCTGGTGGTTCCCCTGATTATGCTGCTGATAAGCTTCGATAATCTGGAAGACCGGCAGTTCTCCGCCACGCTGGGAAGGCTCTGTTTTATCCTGATTTGTGGCGCGATAAGCCTGGTGACCATCAGCCTGAAGCGTGCCGGGATCCCGCTGCATCTGGACAAAGAAGGCAGCGGTGACAACCTGATCAACAAGCTGCTGTGGAATCTGATGATCTGCATTCCATTGTTTGCTGCGCTGGCGTCATGCATTGGTTATCTGGCGACGTCGCAGGCGCTGCTGGCCAGGCTGGAAACCTCCGTCGCCATCTGGTTCCTGCTGCTGGTGATTTACCACATTATCCGCCGCTGGATGCTGATTCAGCGGCGCCGTATTGCCTTTGACCGTGCGCGAAATCGCCGTGCTGAGATCCTCGCCCAACGTGCGAAAGGCGAAGAGGAAGCGGTCGCACATCAGAGCAACTCCGATACGCTTGAAGTGGAAGAGCCGGTGATCGATCTGGATGCCATCAGCGCGCAGTCTCTGCGACTGGTACGTTCAATTCTGACGCTGGTTGCGCTGATTTCGGTGATTGTGCTGTGGTCCGAGATCCATTCGGCATTCGGCTTCCTCGAAAACATCCATCTGTGGGATGCCAGCACCACCGTGCAGGGCGTTGAAAGCCTGCAGCCGATCACGCTGGGATCGGTGCTGATTGCCATTCTGGTGCTGATTATCACCACCCAGCTGGTGCGCAATATGCCGGCGCTGCTGGAACTGGCGCTGTTGCAGCACCTGAGCCTGACGCCAGGCACCGGCTATGCAATCACCACGCTGACCAAATACGTGCTGATTTTTGTCGGCGGGCTGGCCGGGTTCTCAATGATTGGCGTCGACTGGTCGAAGTTGCAGTGGCTGGTCGCGGCATTGGGTGTCGGATTAGGGTTTGGCTTGCAGGAAATTTTCGCCAACTTTATCTCCGGTCTGATTATTTTGTTCGAGAAGCCGATCCGTATTGGCGATACCGTCACCATCCGCGATTTGACCGGCAGCATCACCAAAATCAACACCCGAGCCACCACCATTACCGACTGGGACCGCAAGGAGATTATCGTGCCGAATAAGGCCTTTATCACCGAGCAATTTATTAACTGGTCGCTGTCAGATTCGGTGACGCGCGTGGTGCTGACCATCCCGGCCTCTGCCGAAGCCAACAGTGAAGAAGTGACCGACGTGCTGCTCACCGCGGCAAAACGCTGTCAGTACGTGCTGGAAACCCCACCGCCGGAAGCCTATCTGGTCGATCTGCAGCAGGGGATCCAGCTGTTTGAGCTGCGTATTCACGCCGCAGAAATGGGTCACCGTATGCCGCTGCGCCATGAACTGCACCAGCTGATCCTGCGGGGATATCAGGAACACGGGCTGGAAATGCCGTTCCCACCTTTCCAGGTGCGCATGGAAACCATTGGACGCAAGACGCCCGCGCAGAATGGCGCACCGGCGGCAAGAGCCTATAAATCAGGCGGATTGTAAGGCAGCAGAGGCGGCAGACCGCCGCCTCTGGGAAGGGTTTAGCAGCGATCGACCGGGAAGGCGATCACCTCACTCAGGGAGTCGGCTTTCAGCGCCAGCATCACGATACGATCGACGCCTAACGCCACGCCGGAACAATCAGGCATGCCGTGCGCAAGCGCATCCAGCAGGTTGGTATCGATCGGCTGCTGAGGCAGACCGCGCGCCGCTCGCTTGCGGTTATCCTGGTCAAAGCGTTGCTTCTGCTCACGGCTGTCGGTCAGCTCGCGGAAACCATTCGCTAACTCAATCCCCTTGAAGTAGACCTCAAAGCGCTCCGCCACGCGGTGATCTTCGGTGCTGATCTCCGCCAGAGACGCCTGGCTGGCCGGGAAGTGATATACAAACGCCGGCTTATCTTTCCCGATTTGCGGCTCCACACCCATCATAAACAGCAGCTGCAATAAGGTGTCGCGGTCTTCTTCGCGGTTAGCCAAATCGCCCACGCCCAGTTTTTCCGCCACTTCACGCATCTGCGTTTTATCCGCCGACAGCGGATCCATTTCAAGATGGCGGATAAACGCCTGCTGATACGAGAGCGTTTCGGCCGGTGCGCATTCCAGCACCTGCTGTAACAGGTCATCGACCTCGTTCATCAGCCGGTACATATCGTAATGCGGGCGATACCACTCCAGCATGGTGAATTCAGGATTATGGTGACGTCCGGCTTCCTCATTACGGAAGCTGCGGCAGAGCTGGAAGATCGGTCCACTTCCCGCCGCCAGCAGGCGCTTCATATGGTACTCAGGGCTGGTCATCAGATAGAGGTCAAGCCCCTGCGCGGCACCCGGGCCGACAAAACGCGTCTGAAAAGGAACCAGATGAACATCGGTCACCGTGGCCTGGCTCATCGCCGGGGTTTCCACTTCCAATACCCCACGATCGGCAAAAAATCGCCGAATTTCCGCCATAATCGCCGCACGCTTCAGTAAATTGCTTATCGAAGCGCCAGGCAGCCAACTGGCCGTATCGCTCATTGTTTCTACTCCTCATCAGACAGGGTGAAGCAGTCTACCCGTACGGAGATAAACACACAAATTTGCCGCGGGAAATTCCTCTCTTTGCCGGATTTCACCGCCCATATGCCGATCTGAATGGCGAAAAACGTTGCTCAGATCCCGCTTTTTCTGTTTATTTCTCATACTAATACCCGAGCACATCAAGTTTAGCGCTGATGGCCAGTTTTATACTGTTCTCCCTGGAAAAAGTGAGGATTTCCCTCTCTTTTCCCCTCTTCTGACATTTTGACAGGGAGAACACCGTGCAAACCTGTACTGCCGATCTGGTCATCGTCGGCGCTGGCGGAGCTGGACTCCGCGCTGCCATTGCCGCCGCTGAAGCAAATCCCACCCTGACTATTGCGCTGGTCTCTAAAGTTTATCCGATGCGCAGCCACACCGTTGCCGCCGAAGGCGGTTCCGCCGCGGTGACGCAGTCCCACGACAGTTTCGATCTCCATTTCCAGGACACCGTTTCAGGCGGAGACTGGCTGTGCGAGCAGGATGTGGTCGACTATTTTGTTGAGCATTGCCCACGGGAAATGACCCAGCTGGAGTTGTGGGGCTGCCCGTGGAGCCGCCGCGACGATGGCACCATCAACGTGCGTCGCTTCGGCGGCATGAAGATTGAGCGCACCTGGTTTGCCGCAGATAAAACCGGCTTCCATATGCTGCACACGCTGTTTCAAACCTCGCTGAAATACCCGCAAATCCAGCGCTTTGACGAGCACTTCGTGTTGGATCTGCTGGTTGATGAAGGCGAAGCGCGCGGCGTGGTGGCGATGAATATGATGGAAGGGACGCTGGTCCATATACATGCCGGTGCGGTGGTGCTGGCAACCGGCGGCGCCGCCAGGGTTTATCGCTACAACACTAATGGCGGCATCGTGACCGGGGATGGCATGGGCATGGCGCTGCGCCATGGCGTGCCGCTGAGGGATATGGAGTTTGTGCAATACCATCCCACCGGCCTGCCCGGCTCGGGGATCCTGATGACCGAAGGCTGTCGGGGTGAAGGCGGCATCATGGTCAATAAGGACGGCTATCGCTACCTGCAGGACTACGGCATGGGGCCGGAAACGCCGCTGGGCCAGCCGAAGAATAAATATATGGAGCTTGGCCCACGCGACAAGGTTTCGCAGGCCTTTTGGCATGAGTGGCGGAAAGGCCGCACCATCGCCACGCCCCGCGGTGATGTGGTGCATCTGGATTTACGCCACCTGGGTCAGAAGAAGCTGCTTGAACGCCTGCCGTTTATCTGTGAGCTGAGTAAGGCCTATATCGGCGTCGATCCGGCTCAGGCGCCAATCCCGGTGCGGCCCACCGCGCACTACACCATGGGCGGGATTGAAACCAATGCGCAGTGTGAGACGCGCATCGCCGGTCTGTTCGCCGTCGGGGAATGCTCGTCGGTCGGCCTGCATGGTGCCAATCGCCTCGGGTCTAACTCGCTGGCTGAACTGGCGGTATTCGGCAGGCTTGCCGGAGAAAGTGCTGCAAGACATGCGGTACAGGTTCACAAAAAACCCGCCAGCACCTTGCAGGCCCAGGCTCGGGACTGTGAAAAACGCCTGCATGGGCTGGTCAATCAACAGGGCAAAGAGACCTGGTCTGAACTGCGCGATGAGATGGGGCTGGCGATGGAAGAAGGCTGCGGGATTTACCGCACGCCAGAGCTGATGCAGAAAACCATCGACAAACTGGCCGAGCTGCAAGAACGCTGCAAGCATCTGCACATCAGCGATACCTCCAGCGTCTTCAATACCCAACTGCTGTACAGCATCGAGCTGGCGCACGGCCTGAACGTCGCCGAATGTATGGCGCACGCTGCTATCCAGCGCAAAGAGTCTCGCGGTGCGCATCAGCGGCTGGATGAAGGCTGTACCACCCGCAATGACGCGCAGTATCTGAAACACTCCCTGAGTTTTTATCGCCCTGACGGCGCACCTGAAATCAGCTGGGATGACGTTAAGATTACCCGGCTGCCGCCGGCGAAACGCGTCTACGGTGCCGAGTCTGAAGGTAAGGAGGCCGTCCATGAGTGAACTCGCTCGCTGTAAAATCACCGTTCAGCGTTATAACCCGGAGTCCGACAGGGTCCCGCGTCATGAGATCTTCGACGTGCCCTGGGATGACCAGACCTCTCTGCTCGATGCGCTGGGGTTTATCAAAGATAACCTGGCGTTTGACCTGTCCTACCGCTGGTCCTGCCGCATGGCAATATGTGGCTCCTGCGGCATGATGGTCAATGGCATCCCGAAACTGGCCTGCAAAACCTTTCTGCGTCATTACCCCGACGGCCTGCTGGTCGAACCGCTGGCCCACTTCCCGGTTGAGCGGGATTTGGTTGTGGATATGAGCCGCTTTATCGAAAGCCTGGAGGCGGTAAAACCGTGGATCATCGGTAATGCACGGAATACCGATCGCGGCCCTCAGCGGCAAACGCCGGCTCAGATGGCCAAATATCATCAGTTCTCCGGCTGCATCAACTGCGGCCTGTGTTACGCCGCCTGCCCGCAGTTTGGCCTTAACCCGGAATTTATTGGGCCGGCGGCCATCACCCTGGCACATCGCTACAACCTGGACAGCCGCGATCAAGGCAAGGCGCAGCGAATGCCGACGCTCAACGGCGATAACGGCGTCTGGCCCTGCACCTTTGTCGGTTTCTGCTCGGAGGTCTGCCCGAAACATGTCGATCCTGCGGCGGCGATCCAGCAAAGCAAAGTGGCAAGCGCCCAGGATTACCTTATCACCACCCTCAGACCGCAGTAGGGAGCCCAGAAATGACAACCAAACGGAAACCCTTCCATCGCCCGATGACCGCTAACTGGTGGCAGAAGTCTGGCTATTACCGTTTTTACATGCTGCGCGAAGCCACGGCATTGCCGGCGCTGTGGTTCAGCCTGGAGATGATTTTCGGGCTGTTTGCGTTGAAGAATGGCGAGCAGAGCTGGCAGGCGTTCGTCGCAGTCTTACAACATCCTATCATGCTGCTGATCAATATCGTCGCGCTGGCCGCCGCCTTGCTGCACAGCAAAACCTGGTTTGAGCTGGCACCCAAAGCCCAGGTCATCGTGTTGGGGGGCAAAAAAATGTCTCCCGCCCCGGTGATTAAAGGACTGTGGCTGGCGATGGTGGTGGTCAGCCTGATCCTTCTGACATGGGCACTGCTTATTAAGGAGTCGCTGTGAAAAATAAGGCCATGCGTTCAGATGAACCGGTGTTCTGGGGGCTGTTTGGTGCCGGAGGGATGTGGGCGGCGATCGTCTCACCGGTGGTGGTGCTGCTGGCTGGCATCCTCCTTCCGCTGGGCATCGGCACGGAGCGGGGGCTCAGCTATACGCACCTGCTGCAGGCTGCGCAAACCCTGCCCGGCCATCTGTTCCTGTTTCTGACTATCGTGATGCCGATCTGGTGCGCGCTTCACCGTCTTCATCACGGCATGCACGACATTCGCCTGCACGTTCCCGCCGCGAAATGGCTGTTCTATGGGCTGGCGGCGATCCTCACCGTAGTAACGGCAATTGGGGTGATCACCCTGTAATCCACAGGCGGCAACCCTGCCGCCTAAACTTCCTCTATACTCAAGCTATTCAATCGTAAAGGAATAGCCTATGTCTCTGTGGAAAAATCTGGTTGCCGGCACCGTCGCCCTCCTCTCCGTTGCCTGTAGCACCACGCCGCCCAAGGGCGTGACGCCAGTCGAAGGCTTTAATGCCGATCTTTATCTGGGCGACTGGTATGAAATCGCCAGGCTGGATCACTCGTTTGAACGTGGGCTCGATCATGTCACCGCCAGCTACAGCAAGCGTGATGATGGCGGCCTGAAGGTCATTAATCGCGGTTATAACGTCGAGAAGCAGCGCTGGCAGCAGAGTGAAGGTAAAGCCTACTTTACCGGACCACAGAGCCGCGCGGCCCTGAAGGTCTCCTTCTTTGGCCCGTTCTATGGCGGATACAACGTGATTGCGCTGGATAACGACTATCAGTATTCGCTGGTGAGCGGCCCGAACCGGGACTATCTGTGGATCCTTTCCCGCACGCCGCAGATTTCGGATCAGGTCAAAGCGTCGTTGTTAGCGAAGGCCCGTGATAATGGCTTTGATGTCAGTAAGCTGATTTGGGTGAACCAGGGGAAGTAAACAATGAGGCCGGTGCGGGAGCACCGGCACCGTAATTACTGAGCGCTTTTTTGAATCGCCTGGCCACCGGCTGACACGTCTTCACCCACGCCACGCGTGGTATTACAAGCTGTGAGCACCGAAGAGAGCACCAGTACAGAAAGAATTGAAATAATACTTTTCTTTAACATGAGAATGTCCTTTTAGCGTGAAGTAAAGTACAGCGAATTAAGCATAGCCGTAATTTAACCACATGCTATTGAGGCAGGTAGCAAAAGGACATTTTTTGCGAAGAGAGACTAGTTGGCTGCGTGTGAGATAGCACCGCCGAGGTGTTGAACATCCTCACCAAAACCGTGGAAGGTATTGCAGGCGCTGAGCGCACTGGTCATAAACACTGCGACAGCAATGAGTTTTAACCACTTCATCATCTGATTCAGCTCACATCGTTAAAGAAAAGGGCCTGACAGTCAGGCCCACTTCATCGGGCTTATTTCACGCGAGAAACGTATTCGCCTGAACGGGTATCCACACGGATCACTTCGCCAATCTGCACGAACAGAGGCACTTTCACCACGGCACCGGTAGACAGCGTGGCTGGCTTGCCGCCAGTACCCGCAGTGTCGCCTTTCAGGCCTGGGTCGGTATCAGTGATTTCCAGTTCAACGAAGTTTGGTGGCAACACCTGGATCGGCTTACCGTTCCACAGGGTTACGATACATTCTGCGTTATCCAGCAGCCATTTAGCGGCATCGCCCACGGTCTTCTCTTCAACAGGGTGCTGTTCGAAGGTTTCCGGGTGCATGAAGTGGTAAAACTCACCGTCGTTGTACAGGTAGTTGAGGTTAGTATCTACAACGTCTGCGCCTTCAGCGGAGTCGGTAGATTTGAACGTTTTCTCAACGCGGGTACCGGTCAGCAGGCGACGCATTTTAACGCGTGCAAAAGCCTGACCTTTACCTGGTTTAACGAACTCGCTCGATTCGATAGCGTAAGGTTCGCCTTCGAACATGATTTTAAGACCGGGACGGAAATCGTTGCTAGAATAAGTCGCCATAAAGGCCCTCTACAATTTAATACTGGTACTAAGCCAAAAAAATGGCACACATTGTAACCCTAAAAACCCCTTCGCGAGAAGAATGGTTGCATCAACTTGCGGATGTAATCACCGACCCAAATGAATTACTGCAACTTTTAGGCCTCGATTCGCACCCGGAGCTGACGGCCGGCAGTGATGCCCGACGTCTGTTTGCCCTGCGCGTCCCACGGGCCTTCGCGTCCAGAATGCAAAAAGGCGATCCACAAGATCCGCTCCTGCTGCAGGTAATCACCGCCAGCCAGGAGTTTGTTGATGCTCCGGGTTACAGTACTGACCCGCTCGATGAGCAGAGCAGCGTGGTGCCGGGTCTGTTACATAAATATCGCAATCGTGCGCTGTTGCTGGTCAAAGGCGGCTGTGCGGTTAACTGCCGCTACTGTTTCCGCCGCCATTTCCCCTACCAGGATAACCAGGGAAACAAGCGCAACTGGCAGCAAGCCCTGGAGTATATCCGAGAGCAGCCAGAACTGGATGAGATTATTTTCTCCGGTGGCGATCCGTTGATGGCAAAAGACAGCGAACTGGACTGGCTGATCGGCGAACTGGAGCAGATCCCCCACCTGAAACGCCTGCGCATCCACAGCCGTTTACCAGTGGTAATCCCCAGCCGCATCACCCGCACGCTCTGCCAGCGCCTGGCGCAGTCGCGGTTGCAGGTGCTGATGGTGACGCACATTAATCACGCCCAGGAGATTGATGACGCGCTGCGGGACGCGTTGCAACTGCTGAAGAGCGCGGGCGTGACACTGCTTAACCAGAGCGTTTTGCTGCGCAATATCAACGACGATGCGACCACGCTGGCGACGCTCAGCAACGCGCTGTTTGATGCCGGCGTGCTGCCTTATTACCTGCATGTGCTGGATAAAGTACAGGGTGCGGCGCATTTCTACGTATCGGATGACGATGCCAGGGCGATTATGCGGGAACTGTTGGCCAACGTTTCCGGCTATATGGTGCCGAAACTGGCCCGTGAAATTGGCGGAGAACCGAGTAAAACGCCGCTCGATTTACAGCTAAGACAGGTTTAAGCCCATCCTGAAAACAACAGCGGGGAGGATCATCGATCCTCCCCGCTTTCTTATCTGCTTTAAACACTCTACCGGCAGCGATAACGCGGCCCAGACGACAGAGGCTTTCCACAAACGGTTAAGGGCACTTATACACCTGGCCGCTCATTTTGCTGTCCAGCGGGGCAAAGCTTGACCAGATATTCTGTGTTGGGCTGGTTGCACCGTAAATGGTGTTGCCGCCCATTTCTGCCGCACGGTTGCGCAGATCGTTGGCCGCGCCACGCAGCGAGCTGCTTTCGCCGCCGCCTGCACCGCTCAACCAGTTGCTCTGTTCGCCGGTCAGGTTGCCCAGCAGCTGGCACTCTTTGGCTGGTTGCTGGTCGGTGAAGCTGACGCGCTCACCCGCAGCACTCAGGGTGTTAGAACTGCTGCTACAGCCTGCCAGCAGCGCAGTCGCTACTGAAAGTCCCAGCAAGACCTTAATCCGCATTTTAAATCCCCATTATTATCATCATCAGAATCAGTTCTGAGCGTACCGGAAATCGACAACCTTGGTGAAGCTTCCGTTGCCCAACACAGATAAATCCTTGTTCGGGCTACTGCTTGCGCCATAACTTTACTATCTTCCCCCCAAAAAGAAAAACCCCCGTTATAAAACGGGGGTTTTCAGGAGGCTGCCCTTCCCGTCAAAGACGAAGAAGAGCGTTATAGCCAGCCGGCAGGCATTACATCATGCCGCCCATGCCGCCCATACCACCCATACCGCCACCGCCTAAGTCAGGGGTGTCGCCTTTCGGCAGGTCGGTGATCATGCACTCGGTGGTGATCATCAGACCGGCAACAGAGGCCGCGTACTGCAGCGCAGAACGGGTCACTTTAGTTGGGTCGAGGATACCGAAGTCGATCATGTCGCCGTATTCTTCAGTCTGCGCGTTGTAACCGTAGTTACCTTCGCCCGCTTTCACTTTGTTGGTGACAACTGAAGGCTCTTCACCGGCGTTAGAAACGATCTGACGCAGTGGAGATTCCATTGCGCGCAGCGCAACTTTGATACCCACGTTCTGGTCTTCGTTCTGGCCACGCAGATCGCCCAGTTTAGAAGCCACGCGAACCAGCGCAACACCACCACCTGCAACCACGCCTTCTTCAACCGCAGCACGGGTCGCGTGCAGGGCATCTTCAACGCGCGCTTTCTTCTCTTTCATTTCAACTTCAGTGGCTGCGCCCACTTTCAGAACGGCAACGCCGCCTGCCAGTTTCGCTACGCGCTCCTGCAGTTTTTCACGATCGTAATCAGAGGTCGCTTCTTCAATCTGCTGACGGATCTGAGAAACACGGCCAGAGATAGTTGCTTCTTCGCCAACGCCATCAATGATGATGGTGGTGTCTTTGCTGATCACAACGCGTTTTGCCTGACCCAGATCTTCCAGCGTGGCTTTTTCCAGCTCCATACCGATCTCTTCAGAGATGACGGTACCGCCAGTCAGCACAGCGATGTCCTGCAGCATAGCTTTACGACGGTCGCCGAAACCAGGTGCTTTAACCGCAGCCACTTTCACGATACCGCGCATGGTGTTAACCACCAGCGTAGCCAGCGCTTCGCCTTCAACATCTTCAGCAACGATCAGCAGTGGTTTGCCGGCTTTCGCCACGGCTTCCAGAACTGGCAGCATTTCGCGGATGTTGGAGATTTTTTTGTCAGCCAGCAGAATGAATGGGGTTTCCAGTTCTACTGCGCCAGTTTCTGGCTTGTTGATGAAGTACGGGGACAGGTAGCCACGGTCAAACTGCATACCTTCAACCACGTCCAGCTCGTCCTGCAGGCCGGTGCCTTCTTCAACGGTGATCACGCCTTCTTTGCCGACTTTTTCCATCGCCTGAGCAATCAGTTCGCCCACGGTTTCATCGGAGTTAGCAGAGATGGTACCCACCTGAGCAATCGCTTTAGAATCAGAGCAAGGCACAGACAGTTTTTTCAGTTCTTCAACAGCGTGGATGACCGCTTTGTCGATTCCGCGCTTCAGATCCATTGGGTTCATACCCGCAGCAACGGCTTTCAGACCTTCGTTAACGATAGACTGAGCCAGAACGGTTGCGGTGGTGGTACCGTCGCCTGCAGCGTCGTTCGCTTTAGAGGCCACTTCTTTCACCATCTGAGCACCCATGTTTTCGAACTTGTCTTCCAGTTCGATTTCACGTGCGACAGATACACCATCTTTAGTGATGGTCGGTGCACCAAAAGATTTATCCAGAACCACGTTACGGCCTTTCGGGCCCAGGGTAACTTTTACTGCATCTGCCAGTACGTTAACGCCACGCAGCATTTTTACGCGTGCGTCATTACCGAATTTTACGTCTTTAGCTGCCATCTTAAAATATCCCTTAAATTCGTTTGTTCAGTGAGTTACGCGTAATTACGCTTCAACAATTGCCAGAATGTCGCTTTCAGAAATGATCAGCACTTCCTGGTTGTCGATTTTCTCAGTTTTAGCACCGTAACCTTCGCTGAAGATGACGACGTCGCCAACCTTCACGTCCAGCGGTTTCACATCGCCGCTTTCCAGGATACGGCCATTGCCAACAGCCAGTACTTCGCCACGGGTAGATTTACCGGCTGCGGAGCCAGTCAGCACGATGCCGCCAGCTGATTTAGATTCCACTTCTTTACGCTTGACGATAACACGGTCGTGCAATGGACGAATTTTCATTGATAACTCTCCTTTGAGAAGTCCAATCAGGTTTTTGGGATGAACGCCGGGCTTCACTGGCACCGACCTCGTGACGAAAGAGATAGGGCCTGGCGGAGGGGCTTTCAAGGGGAAAAAAATAAAAATTTCGCTTCTGCGAACCAACTGCGCAAATAACAGGCAATCGTTTCCCCTGAAAAGCAAAAAGGCGGGAAATCCCGCCTTCGGCTCAGTTATCGGCGATCCTCTGGATCGTCGTGTTCAAGCAGTTTGCTGTCTTTTCGCTCGAATTCACCGTCAACGGTGAAGCCACTGTCCGGGCCAGCGCCGGCACCACGCCAGACTTTCAGATGCGGCATCAGCTTCAGCGTCAGATGCTTTTGCACCGGCGGCAGCAACAGCAGCAACCCGAGGAAATCGGTGAAGAAACCCGGCAGCAGCAGCAGGAAGCCGGCGATGATCAACGAAACGCTCTTGATCATTTCCGCGGCAGGGCTGTCGCCCACCGCCAGCTTCTGCTGCATCAGCATAAAGTTTTTCATCCCCTGGTTTTTGACCAGAGAGATACCGATCAACGAGCTGAACACCACCAGCAGCAGCGTCAGCAGCACGCCCATCACGTGGGCCACCTGAATGAAAATGGTGATCTCAATCCAGGCGAGAATAAATAGCACTAAAAACGGTAACCAGCGCACCGCAGTCTCCTGTCTGTCCGGGCCATCTCGCTCACAGCGGGACGGCAAAAAGAGGGATCGTCACGATCGTAGAGTAATGAAATGGGCTCTTACAGAGCATTTTTCAACTACCTTATACGAAATTCATGTTGGTCAGCGGTATGTGACCCGCATCACACTGTGTCGAAGATGGCTGAAAATGAACGCAATTTAAGTGATCTGGATTCAGGCTTTTCGCCCTTAACAGAATATGATCGTGCTCAGTCTACCGCAAATGGATAAAATGTCGGCCGAGGCTGTTCATGACCAAAGATTCACTTTGATTGTGATGATCTACACCGAATGATTGGGTGTATCCGGTAGCAAAAACAAGAAGGTTCTCATGACAAATAGCATTCGTATCGAAGAAGACCTGTTAGGTATGCGTGAAGTTCCGGCAGATGCTTACTACGGTGTTCACACTCTGCGTGCGATTGAAAATTTCTACATCAGTAACAGTAAAATCAGCGATATCCCTGAGTTTGTCCGCGGCATGGTGATGGTGAAAAAAGCCGCCGCGATGGCCAACAAAGAGTTGCAGACCATTCCCCGCCATATCGCTAACACCATTATTCAGGCCTGTGATGAAGTGCTGAATAACGGCAAATGCATGGACCAGTTCCCGATTGATGTCTATCAGGGCGGTGCCGGCACCTCGGTCAACATGAACACCAATGAAGTGCTGGCCAATATTGGTCTGGAGCTGATGGGCCATCAGAAAGGGGATTATCAGTTCCTCAATCCTAATGACCACGTCAACAAGTGCCAGTCCACCAATGACGCCTACCCAACCGGTTTTCGTATCGCGGTGTACACCTCTATTTTGAAGCTGTTGGATGCTATCGGCCAGTTGAGCGAAGGCTTCCAGCGCAAAGCCGTTGAGTTTGAAACCATCCTGAAAATGGGCCGTACCCAGCTGCAGGATGCGGTGCCAATGACCCTCGGTCAGGAATTCCACGCCTACAGCGTGCTGCTGAATGAAGAGATCAAGAACCTGCTGCGCACCGGCGAACTGCTGCTGGAAGTGAATCTGGGCGCGACGGCGATCGGCACACGCCTCAACACCCCGGACGGCTATCAGGCGCTGGCGGTACAGAAGTTAGCGGAAGTCAGTAACCTGCCCTGCGTTCCTGCAGAAGATCTGATTGAAGCGACCTCAGACTGCGGTGCCTACGTGATGGTACACAGCGCGCTGAAGCGCCTGGCGGTCAAGCTCTCCAAAATCTGTAATGACCTGCGTCTGCTCTCTTCCGGGCCGCGTGCCGGGCTGAATGAAATCAACCTGCCAGAATTGCAGGCCGGTTCTTCTATCATGCCGGCCAAAGTGAACCCGGTGGTGCCCGAAGTCGTCAACCAGGTGTGCTTCAAGGTGATCGGCAATGACGTCACCGTGACCATGGCGTCTGAAGCTGGCCAGCTGCAGTTGAACGTGATGGAGCCGGTTATCGGCCAGGCCCTGTTTGAGTCGGTGCATATTCTGACCAACGCCTGTTCGAATCTGCTGGAAAAATGCGTTAACGGCATTACTGCCAACAAAGCGGTGTGTGAGGCCTATGTCTTCAACTCGATCGGCATCGTGACCTACCTCAACCCGTACATCGGCCACCATAACGGCGATATTGTCGGCAAAATTTGTGCCGAGACCGGCAAAAGCGTACGGGAAGTGGTGCTGGAGCGCGGGTTGCTGACCGAAGCCGAACTCGATGATATTTTCTCAACGCAGAACCTGATGTTCCCGGTATATAAAGCCAAACGTTATACCGATGAAAATGAACAATAACAGCTTAACCTGACAGACCTTTAAGGCACGCGCGTTCGCAGAACGACGTGCCTTTTTTTATGGCACAGCCTACAAATTATTAACGGTTAGTTATCAAAAAAACCCAAGGAGCAGATCATGATTGTGCCGGAGTTACTTGTCGTCCTGTTGGCGATTTATCTGGGAGCGCGGCTGGGCGGCATTGGCATCGGTTTTGCCGGCGGTGTGGGCATGTTAATTTTAACGCTCGGCTTCCAAATCAAGCCGGGCGTCATTCCCTTCGACGTCATCGAAATCATTATGGGAGTGATTGCCGCGATTGCCGCCATGCAGGTCGCCGGAGGGATGGATTACCTGGTGAGCCTGGCGGAACGTCTGTTAAGGAAGCAGCCCCGCTATATCACCTTCCTCGCGCCGCTGGTGACCTACTTTATGACGCTGCTGGCGGGAACCGGCCACACGGCATTTTCCACCTTACCGGTGATAGCGGAAGTGGCAAAAGAGCAAGGCGTTCGCCCTTCCCGTCCGTTATCAATCGCGGTGGTCGCTTCGCAGATTGCCATTACCGCCTCGCCAATTTCAGCGGCGGTGGTTTTTCTGGCGGGGATTCTGGAGCCAAAAGGCATCAGCTATCTGGCGCTGCTTGCCGTCTCCATCCCCTCAACCATGATCGCCATTTTCCTCGCGGCGCTGATCACCAACTTCCTCGGCAAAGAGCTGAAGGAAGATGCCATTTACCAACAGCGGCTGGCGAAAGGAGAAACGGTGCTGCGTGGCGCAGGCGTTTTTGAAGCGAAACCCGGCGCAAAACTGTCGGTGCTGCTGTTCCTGCTGGGCATTGTTGCGGTGGTGCTGTATGCCACCGCCATCAGCGATACGGTTGGCCTGATTACCCATCCGGTGCTGCCGCGTAATGAAGCGATTGTTGTCTTTATGCTGACCGTGGCGGCGATTATCTGCTTCACCTGCAAAGTGGATACCGCCAAAATCCTTTCTGCCAGCACCTTCAAATCCGGCATGAGCGCCTGTATTTGCGTGATGGGCGTGGCCTGGCTCGGCGATACCTTTGTCAAAGCGCACATTAGCGAGATCCAGCAGGTGGCAGGCGATCTGCTGACCGATTATCCGTGGATGCTGGCAGTGATCCTGTTCTTTGCTTCCACCCTTCTCTACTCACAGGCCGCGACCACCAAAGCCCTGATGCCTGCCGCGCTGATGCTCGGCGTTTCGCCCATCACCGCCGTGGCATCATTCGCTGCCGTCTCCGCGCTGTTTGTCTTGCCAACCTACCCTACGCTGCTGGCAGCGGTAGAAATGGACGATACCGGTTCAACGCGCATTGGCAAGTTTGTCTTTAACCACTCGTTTATTGTGCCAGGCACGCTGGCCATTGCACTGTCCGTGCTGTTTGGCTTTATCTTTGGGCATCTGATTCTATAGCCACAGACGGCCCCGGCACGCGCTGAACAAGGGCGGAGTGAATTCCGCCCTGCTTTCGCCGGTTACATCCTGAAAAACTCCCTGCCGTAACGCCATGTTATAGTCTGCCCGCCCCGAGGATACCCCTCTGAGCTCCGTCAGAGCGCTGCCGGACGTGCTTGCGTCCTCTGCCCGACTCAGCCCAACATGGAGAATGTGGTTACCGTTATGTCTAAGCGCATTACAACACTGATTTTTATCCTGTTCACAACGCTGTTCAGCCTGAATGCGGCGGCTTCGCTGTTCGGACAGAACGGCAACCATTTCGGCACGGTTGACCAGGCCTTCGCTTTTGACTTCAATCAGCAAGCCAACACGCTGACCCTGAGCTGGCAGGTTAAACCCGGTTATTACCTCTATCGCCAGCAGATCAAAATCTCGGCTAACGGCGCAAAACTCGCCGACTTTACCCTCCCTGAGGGCACACCTCATGAAGATGAGTTCTACGGTAAAACCGAAATTTACCCCGAAAGCCTGACGCTGCCCTTAATCCTGCAGCAGGCGGATAAAGGGGCGACGGTAAGCGTCACCTATCAGGGCTGTGCCGCCGCGGGATTCTGCTATCCGCCGGAAACACGCAGCGTGCCGCTGGATGAAGTGAAGGCCGGTGATGCCACCCCGGCTTCTCAGGCAGCGGCTTCGACACCTGCACCGGTCAGCGTCCAGACCGCACCGACTGAAAACCTGCCGTTTTCGCCGCTGTGGGCGCTGCTGATCGGTATTGGTGTCGCTTTCACCCCTTGCGTGCTGCCAATGTACCCGCTGATTTCCGGCATTATTCTCGGTGGCAATCGCCAATATTCGGCGGGCCGTTTGTTCGCCCTGGCGATGGTCTACGTGCAGGGAATGGCGCTGACTTACACGGTGATGGGCGTGATCGTGGCCGCCGCTGGCCTGCGTTTTCAGGCGGCACTGCAGGCCCCGGCGATTCTGATTGGCTTGTCGCTGCTGTTTATTCTGCTGGCATTGTCGA
Organism: Erwinia sp. QL-Z3; assembly: GCF_004551645.1. Taxonomy (NCBI): domain Bacteria; kingdom Pseudomonadati; phylum Pseudomonadota; class Gammaproteobacteria; order Enterobacterales; family Erwiniaceae; genus Erwinia; species Erwinia sp. QL-Z3. The sequence goes on along the minus strand of NZ_CP037950.1, from coordinate 1,919,520 downwards.
TGTTTGGCCTGTTCACGTTGCAGCTCCCTTCCTCGCTACAAACCCGTCTGGCGCTGTGGAGCAACCGTCAACAAGGCGGATCGCTGACCGGGGTGTTTTTAATGGGGGCACTGGCCGGACTGATTTGCTCTCCGTGCACCACGGCGCCGCTTAGCGCGATCCTGCTGTACATCGCCCAAAGCGGCAATATGCTGGCGGGTGCAGGTACGCTCTATCTTTACGCGCTGGGAATGGGGCTGCCGCTGATTGCCGTGACGGTGTTTGGCAACCGTCTGCTGCCGAAAAGCGGTGCCTGGATGCAAACCATTAAAGAAGGGTTTGGTTTTGTGATCCTTGCCCTGCCGGTATTTCTGCTGGAGCGCGTGATTGGCGATCAGTGGGGATTGCGGTTATGGAGCCTGCTGGGTGTCGCCTTCTTTGGCTGGGCCTTTATCAGTCTGAAGTCGAACAATGGCTGGCTGCGCCTGGGACAAATCGTGATGCTGGCAGCAGCGCTGGTTGCAGCACGTCCGCTGCAGGACTGGGCATTTGCTTCGCCCGGTCAAAATGCGGCTATCGCGCACCTGAACTTCACCCGGATTAGCGATACCGAGCAGCTCTCCCACGCGCTGCAAAACGCGCAGGGGCGTATCACGATGGTCGACCTTTACGCTGACTGGTGTGTGGCCTGCAAAGAGTTCGAAAAATACACCTTCAGTCCGCCTGAAGTCCAAAATGCCTTGGGCCATACCCAACTGCTGCAGGCCGATGTCACGGCCAACAATGCCCAGGATAGCGCGCTGCTGAAACAGCTGCAGGTGCTGGGTTTGCCGACCATTTTGTTCTTCGATGCCAACGGCCATGAGATCCCCCATTCTCGCGTCACCGGCTTTATGGATGCCGCCGCGTTTCAGCAGCATTTGCAGAAACTGGCGCAGTAAACGACACTAAGGCGTGATTTCCCGGTTAAGAACCGCGAAACGGGCATTCAAGAGGAGAGTCACTTGCAACGTGAACAGGTACTCGAGCATGCGCTGAACGTACTCGAGCAAAAAGGCCTGGCGGCCACCACCTCTTTCGCCGATATGGCGCAGGCGGTGGACTGCCAGTTAGAGGATCTGCAACGCTTCTGGCCAGACCGCGAAGCGCTGCTGTATGACGCCCTGCGTTATCACAGCCAACAGATAGATATCTGGCGACGTAAGCTGTTGCTGGATGAGACGCTGAATGCAGAACAAAAGCTGATGGCGCGCTATCAGGTGCTGGAAGATGCGGTAAATAATCACCGTTACCCTGGCTGTTTGTTTATTGCCGCCTGCAGTTTTTATCCGCAGCCGGATCATCCCATCCATCAGGTGGCTGACTTCCAGAAACGCGCCTCCTGGCAGTACACGCACGATTTGTTATCCGCGCTGGAAACCGACAATCCCACGCTGGTTGCCCATCAGATGGAGTTAATCCTTGAAGGCTGCCTCAGCCGTCTGTTGGTGACGCGGAACGTACAGGAAGTGGTGACGGCCCGCACGCTGGCGGAGGATGTGCTGAGCATTGCGTTGTGTCGTAAGAATGGTGCGCTGGCCTGAGCAAAAACCGCGCCGACTGATTGAAAAGCAATCACTCAGTCGCGCTTTACGGGATTTTTGTGACAAAGCCGTTGACGCCAGACGGCCTTTACGGTTTAATGCGCCCCGTTGCCCGGATAGCTCAGTCGGTAGAGCAGGGGATTGAAAATCCCCGTGTCCTTGGTTCGATTCCGAGTCCGGGCACCATATTTATAAGGCCTTGCTGAAAAGCGAGGCTTTTTTCGTTTCTGGCGCCCGGTAATCTTTTGCACGTATGCCCCACCCCTTTCCCTTGTCAGACGCCTTCCTGTTTTGAAGCACGCTGTTTTAATTCTGCATAACTCGCCGTTAGCTGCTTCAGATGCATCTCCAGCTGCGCTATAGCTGCAGCTGGCAAAGGCTGTCCCGTGGGCGTTTGTGACAATGCTCGCAGCTGCTCCTCAGCCGGAATCGATTGATTAAATGACTGCAGGGTGGCAAACACGGCGGATTTCAGTTCGCTGACCGTCATGTATTTCCCCTTCTGTTCATCCAGCCTGCTCAGCCGCTCACTCAGTTGCGTCAGCTTCGTCATCCCCTGATGCCAGCCAGACAGGCTTTCGGCTGACAATGCATTGGCCTTCTGCTGTTGCTGCCACGCCTGCACCAGCGGTTTGGCCTGCTCCGGCCACAGTATCTGCGCCTGTTCAACCAGCTGACGACCGTAATCGATATTCCAGCCCGGCGGTAACTGCGCCAGGCTGGAAAGCTGCCGCTGGGTTTGTGCAATTTGGGGCGGTAACGACGCTTGCTGGCGCAGGCTATCCCGCTGGGCGGGAGAAAGAATCACGGGCAGCGGGGCCAGCGATGCCGCCAGCTGCGCCTGCAGCGGGTCAGGCCGGTGGAAAGCATGCCATCCCCACAGCGCGGCGCTTCCTGCCGCCAGCATGGTAATCACCCCCAACGCAAACGGCTTCCAGGATTTTGCCGGTGCCGGCAGCGTCGTCAACACGGCCACATTCGGCTGAGGTTCCGGCTGCGCCACATACACCCACTTAACCGCGTTAATGCGCTCATATTTCTCTGCCGCCGGACGACCGGACGGGGCACTAACCCAGCTTGCCTGGCCGTCAGTTGCCGGTGCGGGCAGCACAACGCCGGGTTGAATCGCAGTGCACGTGCCAGCGGCGCCGTCACTGTTTTCCAGCCGGACAGCGCTGTTATGCATCTGGCTACGCAATGCATCAAGCTGGCTAAGATGCTTAAGCTCCAGCCGCTGGAGAATGTCCCCCAGACGGGTGAGCTGCTGTTCGGCACGATACAGCTGACTAAGGTCGCTGTAGCTCAACGGTAAGGTGCGCATCAGCTGCTGGATACGCTGGCTCAGACCGCTGAGGATCTCCATACGGGCGTGCACAGGCTGCGGCCAGAGCGCGCCCCACTGATGGCTTATCAATGCCTCCAGAATAGACAATCCTTCATTCAGGCCAAACAGTCCGGCCAGCTGCGTGCGGGCGAGCGTGTACCAGGCCGCCGTCTGTAGCTCCACGCCATTTTGCTCAAACAGCGAAAGACACAGTTTTTCGGCATAGCGCCAGTTCACATCGGGCCGCGCAGGATGGGACAGCTTGCTCAGCTCATCACGCAGGGCGGCATAATCCGCCAGCGTACGCGGGTCGTTACCGGTTTTAAGGTAACGTTCAGAGACGTGTGTCATGGTGGTAACTCAGGTAAGAGGGAAAATAAAGGCAGCCGCGAATCAGGACGCTGACGTCCGGGGAACGAGGAATTGCTGTTGTCTCATATGCCGGATGAGCACCCGTCCTTCAGGCATAAATTCGGTACCGTAGCGCACAAGGCCGAAGCCCTTCAGCTCTGCATCGATGGCGTAACGCAGTTCGCCGGGGAGGGTCTGTTCCAGCATAGTCACCTTAATACTCTTCAGGCGGGGTTCATATTTCAGCAATACCCCGGAAAGTGCAGCCATTAACTGGTGGGCGGTCCCGGGAAGCCCTTGCAGGATTTGGGTCATGTCGGGCAGGCCGTAATCGGGCAGGTGGGCCAGCGTGCCTGCACGGCTGTTGAGAATGCGTTGCATATTGTCGAGTACCGACAGGATGACCTGGTTCTCTTCACTGACCTGATGCAGATCAAGACCTCCGGTGAAGTTGCCAAACAGCATTTCGTACAAAGAGGGACGCGGCATGTCAGTCATCCTTCATCGGTTTGAGCGTCAGGCTGTTGTTACCGGCTTCAATAATTCTGGCCTTATCCGGGCTGAGGTCATCACGGGAGAGGATCACACGCCAGGTGTTGTTCACCTGATCCGGTGATATAAACATCCCGGCGACTGCCACATACTGCGCATTTTCCTCCATCGGCATATCCACTATCATCGCCCCGCCGGGTTGCAGACGGATATCCTTCTCAGCCACAAGGTCAGCCTTCAGGGCCTGGCTGTCAGCGGCAAACAGTGACGGGTAATCGGTGGAGTCGAAAGCCTTCCGGTCTTTCAACTGATAAATACGCACCACCGTGGACAGCGCCATGCCGCCAGCGTTGTTGTTCATGGCTTCACGTGCGCGAATATCAAGATGCAGGATTTTTACCTGCTTATAAAAAATAGATTTGGTCACAGCCACGGTGCCGTCCGTGACTTTCTGGGTCAGGCCGCAGCCGGCCAGCAGCATCGCGATGCCCGATGCCAGTACAACCAGGGTGGTTTTACCAGAGGTAATCGCCATCTTCATCAGTCTCCCTGCGGTGAATGTTTTCCTGAACCCGCTCATAGCAGCCCAGATTTATGGTGAGTGTTTTGGGGTGCTGTGTCGCACCCACATTGAGGGGGCGCAGTATGGCGGTGCGGCCCAGCTGAACGGCACAGGCGCGTGGCTGGCTGCTCATCGTTGCATCTGGCAGCAGACGCCTCGCGACACAAAGCTGCAGGCGGACATCCAGACGGGCGCCGAGATAAACGTGCAGCAGTGCCATTAAATCGGTGTGGAGGTCGCCTCCGGGGAGCCAGCCCTGAACTTCCTCCGGACAGGTAGTCGTCAGTTGCATCAGCACCTGACAATTCACATCGGTGGCGTAGTGACCCATCACCGGGCGATGTTTCAGCGTAACCGGCTGGCTGACACTCATTGTCAGCGGCTTTTTCAGCGGCACGCGACGTTTATCGTGGTGCCAGATTTTTGCCTGGGTATTCGGTGCCAGCAGGCGTACCAGTGAGGCCATACCTTCCGCGGTGCGGCTCGGTAACAACATCACCGGCAGCAGCGCCAGAAAGCGGGATGCCGGCGTGGCGATATTTTCCACACACCCGCCAATACCGAGTCCCGCCAGCCCAAACAGATACTGTGACGTTCTGTCCTTCCCTCCCTCCTCAAAGGTCGCCGGGTAAGAGTATTTGCGCCAGATACGGTAGTACTGAGCAATCAGGCCGTGGTTGAAGATATCGAGGAAGTCCGCCGTGGCTTCATAGCCTTCCCGCCGCTGGGTGACATCGTCGATATAGTGCGTCGGCAGCGGCGATTCCACGCCATAGAGTCCCATAAAGGTGACCCTGACGGTCGGCGGCAGATGCGGCTGCTCTGAAGGCTCCAGGTCTTTGATTTCCGAGGCCGGAAAGCCCATCCCCGAATGAGGCCGAAAGCGCACCGGTTCGTGACGGACCTGCCAGGTGCTACCGATGACCGGTTTATCAGGCTGGCTCTGCTCCAGCAATTGGCAGAAGCGGTAAAAATTGATATAGGGTAGCCGGTCGCCCAGTGTTTCCATCAGCCGGGCAGGCGCGGACTGTGATTCTCTTTCCACCGGATGCATTTTCCTTCTGGCTGAACAATCATGGTGAGCTGGTTAAACTGGTTCATGTCGGCGTAAAGCGCAAAGAAGCGGTTGAGCAGTTCACCGAACAAATGAACGTCACCTTCCCCGGTAAAACCGTTGCTATCGAGGGTGACTTCAATATCCAGCCCGCGCAGCAGATATCCCTCCTCGAAACGCTGGATGCGGTGATGCTCGACACGTTGTATCGCCTCCAGGCGTCGGTTATTCAGCTCATCTTCCTGCCAGTTGTACAGTGCCAGCGTCCCGCGCAGGACTTCCGCACTGCTCATCATATTGAGAAAACTTGAACCCAGATGGCTCAACACCCGCCAGTGAAAGCGGTCCTCTGCGGGTGGGTAGACCGGCAGCGTGGGTTTACAGAGGTTTTTGACGGACATTGTCGTCTGCATCACCTGCTCACACCGGTCGAGCAATGTGCTCTGCAGGGCGCGACGCGGCAGCTGGCCGTTGGTACCGGTGATTTGCAGCGATACGGTTTCCCGCTCAACCGCCTTATCCTCTTCCCATTGCATCCCGCCCAAAATCAGCCAGGTGTCATGCAACCCGGTAACACCGCGCTTCACGCGGGTGTGGTAATAACGCGGTGGTGCATGACGGCGCATCATGCCCCCTTTGTGGCGGAAACTGCTGAACGGCACATACTCGGCATCATCCGTGCGCTTTGACCCTGTCACCGAATCCACCGCGTAAATTTCGGTATGCCCGTCCTGCAGGCGTTTTGGCCGTAACAGGTATTCACTTTCGAGTCCCGAAATCGTCAGGGGATCGGCTTCCAGGCCATTGAGATGAACAAACATAAACTTGTCGCGGAAGGTAAAGTATTCCAGCAGCAGCTGGTAACCGCTGAAGCCCGCGTCACCTTTCGGCCACAGACCTTCCTCCTCACCGAATCCGCCCGGTGAAAACCAGCCATCCAGCCGAATGCGATCCGCTTGTCCGGGAAGGCGCATGTAGAGTGAGGCCAGCCGACGGGTCAGCATCATATGCAGCTGGCTGCTGACCGGGGCATCTGCGGCCAGATACAGGCTCAGGCGACCGAGGTCTGCCTGCGACCAGTCAGCCTGTCCGCTGCAGGCAAAACGCATCGCGAGCCGCGACCGCCCATCAGGCTCGGTGGCCATGGTGACGCCGGATATGCTGAGCGGATTGAGCATCATGTCGCGGGTAGTACGGTACCGGCAGACGGTATTCTTTGGACCTATTGGTCGGGAGGTGATCTCCAACCCGGCCGGCACCGGTTCGGCCATTTTCATGGCCTTCAGGTCGGGGGTAAATGCGACCACAGATAAAGAGGGGATGGTGCGCAGGTAGTGTGGCCAGAGCATACTGACCAGCCCTTCGGTCAGTTCCGGCAGGTCGTCATCAATCTTTTCACGCAGACGCCCCATTGAGAAGGCAAACCCTTCAAACAACCGCTCGACATAAGGGTCCGGGGTTCCGGCTTTATCCAGGTCGAGCATCGCCGCCCTATCAGGGTGGGTTTGGGCAAACTCTTTCGCCGCTTCTCGAAGGTAGCGCATTTCCGCGTCATAATAGCGCAGGGTTAAGTCGTCCATAAAAGTCCAGGCTTTAATGTATAGGAGGGTTACTGATGAGCCCTAATAAACGGAGAGATATCGGGAAAAAAATAATATCAGCAACGGCAGTGAATGGTGTTAAAACAACGTTTGTCGCCAAATTCATGGGATGGAAGTTTGTTGAGTTATCTTCTGAATAAAATTGAACTTTGTGTTTCTTATCCAAAAAATCCCCTTTACTAAATATATTGTTATTTTTCCCTCTGGGAATAATAACGCCTTCTATATGTACTTGTTTAACATACCTCCCACCATTGTTCCAAAAACCTGCCAGCTTAATAGTATTTAGATCGTACTCAGAAATACTGCCGTAACTTTTATCAACCCAAACCGCAAGGGTGTCAGAAAAATGCATTACAGCATCATCTTTTCCGAAACGTGTGAGCTTTAGCCTTACACCATCATATTTTTCAAAACCTGAAACTAGAGGTACGAGGGTGGAGATCTTATCTAAGGACATTAGTTCTATTGCTCCTCGGGTCAGAATGTAAATATTTTTTTCTCCCAAAAAAGCGATCCCCTCCGGGGGTATATCCAGTGTGACTTTGGATTCTCCCTGTAAAACTGATGCTGCAAGGTTTTTGTACTGAAATACCCCATCGACATTATCCTGAACCTGAACATGTTTTTCCGTACGTTTGTCAGCAACTTTGTTCTCACCCCACAATGCTACAGTGCAACCCGAAAGCAATAGCAGAGCACCTAAACAGGCAACCATTTTTACGATTTTCATTTATTTTAACTTCCATTAAACAACTGCATATTCAACAAAAATGGTAACCGTTAGCCACACAACACAGCCGCCCGCGCGGGATCAAGTGCTATCAGTCCGGCAAGCAGTTGTTCCATTTTCGGCTGCAGATGGGTTTTGTCGCTTTCACTGCGCCCGGCTTTCATACGCAGCAGTTTCAGATGACGCGCACGCACTTCAAACAGCAGCCCGGGTTCCCACTGCGCAAGTGTCACCCCCTCCGCCTGTGAACCCAGCTCAGAGAACAGATGTGTTGCCAGCTCGTTTTTACCGTACTGTTCCGCAACACGCGCCATCAGCAGGCGCACCAGCCATTTCTGGCGGGCGGTGGTGATGCCAGGGCGATCCTGCAGCCAGTTCAGGGCGGCTTCAGCGCCCGTGTTGTCGGCCAGCGCCACGGCTTCCGGCTCAAGGGCTAGGATGTCTTCATCGGCACTGCGGGTTTGTGAGGTATGTACGTCATCGTTCCAGCCCCCGACGGAGTCCATCACGCTCTGCTGTATCCAGTTCAGCGTTACCTCATCGGCAAAGGGGGTGCCGTCATTAAACGCCAGTGTCTCCAGCCCGGTCAGGCGAGAGAGTAACCCCTTCAGGTCGGCAGCAATGATGTCCGCCAGCGTATCTTTCCCTTGTTTTTGCAGCGCCTGGTGGATATACCACTGCAAATCCAGCCACAGGTGGTTTGCACCGCGCGAGAAGACGCTGTCAGCCTGCTCCGTTATTTCGCTCCAGCTCTGTTGCAGATAAAGACGTTTGAGCAGGGCGCGCTGGTCCGCTCTGGGCGGTTCGATGCGGGTTCTGCCTGATGCATCCGGTGCAGGGATAGCATGCAACGTATCGTGACGCAGGCTTTTCATCAGATGGTGTGCTGGGAGCCAGCCGTCCGGCTGGTCACGCAGGTAGTCGGTCAGGGTGCGGGCCTGTGCCAGCAAATCCTGTCCGGAGGTAATCCGACTCAGCTGTGGTGCACCATTGTGTGCTAGGGAGGCTGTGGGCGTGTTGTCACTGGCATTCTGCGGGACCACCGCATCCACGCCGCCGGCTTTCTGCAGGCGGGCCTCAAGGGCACTGTACAGACCATCGAGTTGCGGACGGGTTTCATCGGGCTCAGCGTCCGTCAGTTGCGCGATCAGCAGCAACGCCCCGGCGGTACGCAACACATCTTCGCTCACCACTTCCGGGTACAGAGAGAGGCTGTCTGTCATACGCGAACCGGCCAGCCATTCGAGAGCAGCTTTACGGCTACGGTCACGCTGTGGATGCAGTTGCCCGCCAAAGCGTTCAAGCAGGCCCGCCAGTAATTCCAGTCCGTCAGCCAGGCCGCGTTCGCCTTCCCGGTGCAGTTTCGCCCAGCAGTAATAAGTGGCCACGCGAATATCTTTGCCGGTGTGGGTCAGCAGCCCTTCGGCCAGTTGGCAGATCCGTTCAGTGTCCGCGCCAGAGAGCTTATTCACCTCTTCACGCATCTGCTGGAAATCGTCATCGTAACCGGGGTCTTCTCCTGCCCCAGACACACCGGGAACGGGCAGCAGCCAGTTATCCCACAACGCAACGCGCTCAAGGGTCTGCGCTAACAACGTGTCCTGCCGTGCCTGGCAGGCATCCAGCAAGGAATTCAGCGATGACATCAGTAATTACCTTCAGTATCAGCGGTACGATTGGCGGAGGCCTGTGCCGGTGCGTCACTGACGCTGAAGATATTCTCCGGCAGGCGGAAATTACGCAGTTTAAGCAGAACAAGCGGACCCTCTCCGGCTTCGGTACGCAGCGTGTAATTGAGGTTGCGTCCGTCCGGTGCTTTCCAGCGCAGGCGGTAGCTGCTGTCCACGCCCGAATTGTCGCTGACAGAGGCTTTATCCAGCAGGCGTATCAGTCCCCAGGTTCCCGGCATATCCGCAAACTGACGGGTGCCTGCCTGAACACTTATCCAGCTCAGATTTGCGCCCGGCGCTTCGGTATCCGCCGGCCAGGTGACGCGTTTCCACTGTGGCATCTGGTTTACGTAGGTCAGCTTCTGACCGTCAATGATCATGTCCGTCTGCATCACGCCATCCGCCGTCCCCGGGCGCAGTTCAAAGCTCATCCTGGCATTGCCTTCAGTGAACGCCACATCCGAGATGTGACTCAGGGTATTCATGGCGTTAAGGAAGGCGGGGTTAAAGGTCAATCCCTGTGAATTGATGCTGTCCGCTACCCAGTGGCTGCCTTCACGGTGCAGCACGCCTTTGAGACGTGTTTGCAGGAACTGTGTGATACGCCCGGAGTCCGCATTGAGGTATTTCGCAAGCAGCGGTAGCGAGACCTCACTGCCTGAATTACTGAACGGGTAACGGTCGCCAAAGGCGCTGTTCCACTCACTGACCACAGCCTGTTGCCACTGGGCATTCAGGCTGTCTGCCGCCGGGGTCAATACCTGCTGCCAGGCCTGTTCCATCGGGTTCACAAACACCGAACGGCCAAAGCCGCTCCACTCCTGGCCGAGTCCGGCGGCAATCAGGCTACCGTAGTCACGGGTGTCGGTCAGGTCCACCGCTTTGCCCTGAAACACGGTCTGAGCCAGCGTCTGAGTCATCGCCTGCGGGTCGGCCGCGTTGGTCACCTGCTGCAGGCGCAGACGCACCTGAGTAACACGGGTCAGATAAGACTGCAGACTCTGGGCCTGTGCGCCGGTGCGGTTTTTGTCAATCAGTGCCAGTACCGGACCGAAGGTGGCATCCAGTGGGCCATGAACGCCGGCGCTCTGATCGATGGCATCCTTGTTGTCACCGCCCAGCAGATTTTTCGCTGATTTCACCAGCGAGTCAGAAATAGCTTCACCCGTCTGCCCGGTTCTGCCCTGCACGTTCAGAGTATTCATCAGCGCCACCAGCGGTGACTGACGCAGGTCGGCCATCAACGTCAGCTGGTCAATGGAATCAGATAGCGTGCCGGCATTGTTCCAGCGCAGGCTGTTGAGAAATGCCAGCCAGGCGCCGCTAAAGTCAGCAAAATAGCGCTCCGTCAGGCGTTTTTCCAGCGTTTCCGGTGACCCTTCCTGCTGCGGTTTCTGTTTACTGTCGGTCAGCACCCAGTCCAGTTCATCCCTGCGCTCTTTCACGACCTTTTCGATGGCAGGCTGCACGGCCTGCTCCCAGGCCTGACGGGTGAACATTCCTGGCACCACCTCACGGGTCGTGAACAGGCGGCCGGCGTCGGTATCGCCGGTCATGTCTTCCAGACGCATATCGGCATACTGATTTACCACCTCAGCGAGCATTTTCTGATACTGGCTGGATTCGCTGTTACGCATCCCCATCAGGCGGACCAGCAGGGAGCGTGCCTGGCTGACCATGCTCTCATCGGCGGGCAGGTGCCACTGTGGATGCGTTATCAGACTTGCTGCATAAAAAGAGAGCAGCGACGGAGCCAGGCCCTGCCACTCGCTGTCTTTCACATCCTGACGCGTTGGCCAGTCCTGCAATAATCCGCTGCTGAACCAGGCCGCATCCATGTGGTCCGGTCGCGCCAGCATCAGATAGAGTTTGAGCTGGTTATAGGTCGTTTTAGCCATCTGTTCGCGCAGGGGGCTGCCCGGTGGCAGTGCGTTGAACGCATTGAGTTGCGTCTGCAGGTGCCCGGCCGCGGCGTCACGCAACAAGGGTTGTGCGCTGTCCCTGTAACGTGGCCAGAGTGCCTTTAAAAGTGCGTCATTCTGGCTGAGCCCGGCACGTTCATACCAAGGGATGCCGTGTGCTGCACGGTACTGGAGACGACCGAGGGTTTTCTGCAGTTCAGACAGCGCATGCAGGCGCTCACCCAGCGGCATTCGCTGTTCAGCCGCCAGTGCCGCCTGCTCCTGTGCGCCCTGAATTTGACTGCGGTTGCTGATAAAGGAGACCGGCATCCAGGCTCCCCAGGCCACCATCAGCAGTGCGGCAACGGATGCCATCACCTTTTGCCACGGGATACCCGGTTTATGTGGGCGCAGAGCTGCGGGCAGCGAACGGGCAGTGGCCGGAATGATATTCCAGCGCTTGTCCATCCCCCAGTGATGCTGAACGCTACGCTCTGCACCCACGGAGGGATGGCTGAAGACCACCCCCGCCAGCGGCAGCGGCCTGTACGGATTGAGTATCACAGAGAGCGGCTCAGCCACGCTCTGTGGTTCACAAACCAACTGGTCGGCCAGCGTCAGCAGGAAGTTGTGCTGCACCGCATCGCAGGTCTGCTGCAGCCCCCGGGCGATCAGTTCCGTTGTCAGGGTAGCAAGCTGTTCTGTCAACCCTTCCGGGCGACACCCGGCAGGGAGAAGACAACCGATCGCCTGAACAGTACGCTCTTCTGGTTTGCCGGCCCGGAGATGCAGTGACCAGACATAGAGCGGCAACTGCCAGCCCAGCGTCTGATTACGGGCGCTGATGGCATGGGAAAAGGTATCCATCATGCTGGCGGAAGGTGCCGGTTGCGGCTGGGTCAGGTCCGGTGAGGACAGGCGGTCAAATAGCGAGGTTACCCACACCATGCCATCAGCCGGGCGGCGACGCAGTTTACGCAGCGCGGTCAGCCATTGACTGTCAACGGGGCTGTTCAAGTCGCCGCCCCAGAGAAGCAACGTACCCTGATCTTCCTGCCAGTATTGCGAGGTCAACCCGGGAGTTAACTGCTCCACCTCACCAGGTGTGCCCGTGATAAGCAGGATACGGACTTTGCGTGGCCAGCCACGGCCATAGAGATGGCGCATAGCTTCACGGATTTCAGCGACGGTGACGTTGCGGGGTGGCGTTTGTGCTACACGGGATTCGTCATCCGGCAATTGATCCTTACGTTTTGCCTGGAAGCGATGCCAGCGTTGCTGAACAACCAATCCGATGATTTTCCCATGTCGAAGTAACATCAGGAGGATCATGCCCCCGGCAAAGCCAAGGCATTTCATTCCTATGGTATTTAGGCCAATTCTGTCTCCATAATGCCAGATGCCCCAGGCTATCGCTGCGGCAATCACCGCCGTTAGACCGTAACCACTCCAGCCTCCACGCCACACTGAACTACCCGTTGTCATTATTTTGACTCCCTGTTGTCACGGTAGTAATAAAACTCTGTTCTTCGTCAGCAGAAAGCATCAGGCAGTCAGCCTGCTTTAAACGCACTATGTCGCTGCTCACTGCGGCCATCACCCAGGGGGAGAAGGGCCCGCTGATACCGGTAAAGGTTTCCAGCCACTGCACCTGTTCTGCTTTCCAGTATCCGCCTGAGGTTTCACTGGCCTTCAGTAGTTCAAAAAAATCATCTGCCCAGCGCAGTTGATCACCAGCGATAAACTGCGCGCTGTTCGCCAGGGTCTGCGTGGAAAAATACAATGCCAGTTCTTCTGATAGTTGGAATGGATCAAGGTCCATAGGGCGCAGCAGCCGAACATCATGTTTAATCTGATATTTGGTCGCGACATCATCAGATACCAGTAGTAGTACAATAAGCGCATCACTGTATTTCTCCCCACCCTGCAGCTGCTGCACCAGAACCAACTCAGCAGATATTTCAGGTGACTTGAGACGCTCATCGAGTATCAGAAGAGAATGGGATTGCAGAATATTAAGTTTCGGAGCCGGACGCTCTGCCGGGATCTGTTCCTTCCAACAGTCATCAAACAGAGCCTGTAGCGAAGAGATATCCAGTGAAGAGTCAGTCAAATATGTGACATTCAGAGGTAAGGCCGCCGGAAGCTGCAGCAGCGCGTCGCTGGCGTCGCCAAGCAATATTGTCAGCCCTTCAGCTTCTCCCCAGGGTATACGCCTGGTTTGTTGGCCACACCGCTCAAGTCCTGGTGGTGGCTGTATAAGCTGTGCTGCTGTTAATGAACCGGGCAAGAATGCCACGCTGTGCAACACTGCCAGATAACGCCCGGCCCAGGCAGCCCACTGTTGCTGAGCATATCCTGCTTCGTCAGTTTCAAATTTATAGCGATCAAACGCCAGGTTATACAACCAGCCCCGCAGACAGATAAGGGTGAACCAAATAACCAGCGGTGTGGCTGATAATACCGAGATGCTGAACGACTGAAATGACCCCAGTAGCTGGTTTGCATGAAGCACAAACAACAAAACGCTCGCGATAAGTGCCACTATGGCCCCACTTAACCATAAAACAAGTGACGGTTCCTCAGGACGTTTTGAAATTATTGGTATCTTTCGTTCCCAGCCCATGGCTCATCCTATGGCACAATCCGGTGCGCTCGAGATGACCTGACAACCACATTCACAGCGGCAACCGTCCACCACGACTGCTTTACCGTCAGAGATCCATTCAGACGAACCTTCAATAATGCTGTTAATACCGTGCCCGTCTATGGGGCAACTGATTTTGTCGCCTATTAAGGCTACTTTTTTTGCATTAACGATCATGGTTGATGATGCAGAAATAACTTCTCCGCCATGCGTGGTGTTATCACCAAGCAATACAAATCCTTTAGACATATGAACCTTACAAATAAAAAGTATTTATAATGATAAAAATAACCCCATGCAACAAATCGCATGCAAATATTCTATACTGGTAGGAATAACCGTTATTTATAGAGCATCATTCCATTTCATGACGCTATCAACTTCAGACATATCGTTAAATAACGGCTCATTTTTCACTTTATCAAAAGCTTTGTTGATACTCTCTGGGATTTTGTCAGAGTCTTTCTGTAGGCAATAGAATTTTAATCGATTTGCATTTTCAAAAAAAACATAGTTGCAGCCATATTTGTCCCTATCCTTAGTGTAACTCAGTGTTTCTCTTTCAAAAACAATCGAGCACTGAGGGTTTTCTCTAACCATAGGCTGTGATGAATATTTAAAATCCGTGTAATCAACAATGCCATAGAAGCCATTATTTGTCCCATCAATACGTTTAAGGTAAACGGAAATACCCCTACTATCTTTTAGTGCAAAAGGAGAATCAATACGCTGATATTTCCCCTCCATATTAGCACATATGGATTTATCAGACTCGGCAGTGCACCCAGACAGAATAATCACAATGGAGAGAACAATCGCCTTACTATTAATACCCACTATTTTTCTCCTTTTTATTATGCTAAGCATCACCAACTGCCATAGGGATAGGTTTTACCTTCGATAAAAGCTTTTGTCTCCTTGGTATATCCATAACCATTAGGGAAATTAGTCACGCCCTTGCACATCTCCATTTTCTCACCCGACACGGTGGTGATTTTGGCATCCAACTGGGGAACCACTGGATCACCTAAATTATCTAACCAGACACTCACCTTACCTCCGGGAGCCAGACCAATTACCATCGTGTCACGGTAATACGTCTCGTCTGGGCGATAACTGTCGGTATACAACGTGGTCATCTGTTCCCAGGTACCTTTTTTAAATATCACCAGGGTTTCATAACTCTTTTTGTCTATCACCGAGTCCCAGCAGAACCGCAGCATCAGAGGAAGCGCCTTGCCCTTGTTGTAGTAAGACTGTGTAACGCCCAGATGGTCATTCCAGCGCCCTACGCTGACCTTACTCGGCTCGGTGTTATCAACATACTGGTAGGTGGTCTTATAACCGGACCCGTCCACCATCAGCGCCTGAGTGGCCAGTGCAGGAAGCGCTTGGGGGTAAATGAATAAAAACTTCCATTCATCGTAAGGCAGTTTTTTATAGCCAAATTCCGTCTGGGTTGCGGTATCGCCTTGCGCAACAGACTGCGTTTTTCCTGTGGAACACCCTGTCACTGACAACAACAGACAAATAGTGAAAATGCCTTTAGTTAAACTCATATTGCTATTCCTTAGCGTTTAATGCTCAGAGGTGGTGAGGTCACCATTTTTCACCGCGCTATCATGCAGACGCTGCTGATCATCCATATACCAAACCGAACGTATCCAGTGGTCATTAGGCTTATTGGGGAATACAAACGCCTTATCTTCTTTCGGGCCAAAACGATGGATAAATATCTCTCCCGTTTTAGGATCCACCCACAGATTACGATCGGACTCAATGTTCCATTTGGCGGAGCAGTGGGTATATTTCCCTATAAGAAGTCGCTCTTCTTCGGTAAACGGCTGTGGAGCTTGCGCAAGTCGCACTGCTTTTCCTTGGGCGATGGCTTTATCACAAAGAACTTTCAACTCTGCCGGCAATGAATATTTTTCATCGTTTTCTTGAATTGGCTCAAACAATACTCCAGCATCCTGAGCCGCATCCAGCATCACGCGCAGACTGACTTTGGCCCAATCATTAGGAATGGCCGTTCGCTCAAAAAAAACTGCGGCGCCGACCTGCTTCTGAATCCCCCCAGCCCGATGTTGATTGCTATTCATCACACCTACGGAGCGGGTTTTGGTGGTTATTTTTCCATGGGGCAACAAGTATTTCAGTGCAGGCAAAGACACCAACATTTCTCTGGCTTTCTCCGCATTACGATATACCCGGGTGTCGATTTCTCTGGTATCGTCGCTGACAATTTCAAATTCGGGGCAGCTCAGAAAAAGACTTTCATTTTCCTGCAGAGGCGAACCCACCGGGTTATAACCCCCACCGATATCTGAATGCGATCCCGGTAAAGCAAGCTCGGGCCACATGCCTTTAATACTGTTCAGGCTGAAATTATAACGATATTCATTCATGGCGGTGATCTGAAATACTTTCTTCGCTACCGAAGGACGTAACTCCAGCTTCACTCTCGGGTTGCTGCGGCCGTTAATGTCGAAGAAATTGCTAATCCCGCCAATGGCCGCCACGGTATCGAAAATGCCTAAGAAGCGGACTTCGCCGGAAGGTTTGCCGTCGTAATAATCCCCCCTGAGACCTTTCGCAATCGCACTGGCTATCGCAGGATCCTGTTCCATAACCCGATTGGCAAAGTGCCGCGCCGCCGCTGCCCCACGGCTAAAACCAAATACATCAAACTGAATTTTTTCAACACAGAAATCCTGTTTGACGTTTCGCTTCATAAATGCCAACAGTTCCTCGGTGATCCCCTTTATCGCCTCGTCAGTTTTCGTCACCACACCTTCAAACACATCCAGAATACTGGTGCCCAGCCCCATTCCTAAGACCGAGTCTGATTTACCTGCTGCTGTACCTATCCCGGAAATGTACGTTTTAATTTGAGCTGACGTCTGGTCTTCTGTAAGAGCCTGATTTGGCAGGTAGAGTGTGTTTAGCCAGCGAATATTTGAATAATATCCGCGATAGCTACCATTTGAGAAACTGTCTTTATTGATTGCATTGAGAAAGTCTTCGCAGCTTTGCGCATCTTTTTGATTCACACCCTGCTGAGGGGCATTGCATTCATTGAATTGCATCAAGCGAGAGGCTGTGTTTTCTCTATTATTACCTGTGCCGTCGAAAAAAACGCCGATGGTTAAAGTCACGCCTCGTACTGGCTTTTTCTGCGCAACAACCGTTTTCCATTCATTATGAATACTGGTTTTATGGGTGCCGTCGGTTACCTCATAACCCTGATATTTTGTCATTCCGCCGCCCCATTAGTTTTTACCTTACCGAATTCAGCTTTTACCGATGACGGTATTAATGTATTTACCGGCGCTGTTTTGCCTTTTTCATCAGTAACACCCTGTAGGATATCTCCATCTGCTGTTGTTATCCGATAAGGCGTTGATGGCTGAGGCGTCCCTTCATGATCGGTAAGAATAAAGCCTCCGCCAAACCCTCCCGGCATTTCAACTGGCGCAATATTAAGACTTGCAGCGCCCATTTTCTGGACGTTAGTACATTTAAGCAGGATATTTCCCGGACAGCCCAGCTCGATATTTCCGCCGCTCAGTTTGATATAAGCCCCGCCACAGGTAAGAATGAGCTCCTGTTCAGCAGAGATTGTCACTTTTCCTTCTGAACTTTGAATATCAAGATCTTTTTGAGCGTTAACAGATAAAGTGTCACTCTGAGCCTGGATATTCACCTGGCCTTTTGCCGCCAATAGCTGCATGCCCCGGCCATTCGCCAGCAGACTGACGGTTTCCTCCGCCACAACAGTGAACGACTGACCGGCACTGATATCGGTATTATCTCCCGACATGATCCCAACACTTTCACTTCCAGAGGCGATTCGAAGCGCCCTGGCGCTGACAATGCCGATACCCTGTGGAGCATGCAATAACATTCCCGATGCTGTGAGATTGCTTAACGAGTTGTTCAATTGTTGCTGACTGCGAACATCCCCTTCGGTCGCCTTCGCAGAGGTTGCCGCCTTCGCCATGCTGCGTGCCAAAGTTAACGCCTGCTCCAGTTGCCGGATAGCCTCATCCATCTCCAGCATCTGTTCTTGTGCCTGGGGTTGGCTATCCGCAGTGATGAAAACTCCATTCCCACCGCGGATACTGACCCAGTCATCCGTCCGCAGTTCAGCACCTTCTCCACGTAGTGACCCTTTTGCATCAACATTGTGTCCTAAATTGAGCTGCGTCTTGCCGCCGTATTCAGTGCTGAGCTTGATATGTTCTTCGCCGCGTTTGTCTTCCATCCGCAGTTTGTTGAGGCCTGCGGTCCTGACTACGTTACGCGTGCTGTTCTTCTCAGTGACGTGGTCAATGTGGCGGGAATCGTGCAGGGCGTGGGCGATATATGGCCGGTCCGGATCACCTTCATGGAAGGCGATGGCCACCTCTGTGCCCTGTATCAGCGGAAAGTGAATGCCGTATTGATCACCGCCGTAGGGTTTGGCCAGGCGCACCGGCATACTTTCCATACCCTGACGTTTATCGTCACGGTCGGCATCAAATTTCACGCGATACAGGCCAGCTTCATCCTGCCAGGCGTAAATATCGTTGTCTTTGGCGCTGGTCACGCGTGCCATTAGCGTGCCACTCACCACAGGGCGCCTTTTGGCCGGCGGTCTCCAGCAGCAGGTTTCGCTGTAGGGCATTGCCGCCCATCCCACCTGCAGGGCATTTTTACGGCTGGCCGTGTAGTCTGCACGCACGATAACCAGTCCATTTTCCGTGACGGCCGGCAAGGTAGGAGGGAGCGCTGTTTCCGTGATAGTGAGTATCTGCGCCACCCCCAGAGTGGAATCGGTACTGCAGCCGGTCACCGTGGTCTGGGTCGAGAGAAAGCGTTCATGCTCCATTCTTGCCCAGAAGTTGCCGGTTTCGGCAGCCGGGTTAATCTTCTCCCCGCTTTCCAGATGACGTGGACGGTAGTGGTAGACATCCCCGTAAGTCACGCCGTCGCCGTCGCCACGGGTCATATCGGCCTGCGCGGATGTCAGGATTTTTTGTGCCTGCCGGTGGTTGTAGTCGCCGGCGGTTACCGAACTTTCCACCACGTTGTGCCTGACATGAATATCCCACACGGAGTCGACGCCGTTGTCATTCGCCCCTGACGGGCTGTTCAGCGGCAGGGTTTTCCCGAACGTCCAGGCACTCTGGGTGTCCGCAAAATTTACCACTTCGGTCTGGGTGTCTTTTTGTAAGGTGAAGAAGTAATAAATCCCCACCTCTGACAGCAGGCGTTCAATAAACGCGAGGTCATTTTCCTGGTACTGGTTTATCTGCTCACGCTTCGGATAGTCAGCTTTCAGGGAAAATTCGTATTCCCAGTCTTTCAGACCATGCTCCTGGAGTACCTGCTTCACCACGTCTGGTACTGATTTGTCGACAAAGAAGCGGTGCGTGCGGAACTGTTTATTCAGCAAAGAGAGGAAAGGTTCGATAATAATCTGGTAAGTAACCTGATCTGCGGAACCATTGATACGTTTGAAATGAGTGACGACACCGTGGATCACCTTTTGGCCGCTCAACCCCATCAGGGTCCCCGTTCCCATGGTCAGGGATGCGGGCTTGCTCAGCAACTGTGCTGCTGTAATGTCTTTGTCAGAACTGGTAAACAGGACGGTGTAATAATACAGAGCACTCATAAATTCTTTGCCGCTGAACTCTTCCACATCCAATAAGGATGTGCAGGAAGGAATATCCAGACGGTAACGGTTCAGGGTGGTTTTAATTATGCTGGTCAGCGTATCTGTCAGACTCATGATTTTTACTCCATGTAATTTTTCAGTGCTTGTAAGATTTACAGCTGGCAGACACCGACTGAGTTATCCATCGCATAGCGACAATACGGCAGGTTTATTTCTCTCTCTGTCGGCGTCACGTTATAAATATGGTCATTGTTAATTTCCAGGGTGATTACGAAACTCCGTGGCTCATCGTGATGTTTTTTTAAGTTAATACATACTCAATGATGAACTGCCCCTTATGCAGGAAGCGGAAAAAAGAGGGGGGAATATATAATTTCCCATCTGAAACAGTAAGGTTCGGTGTAAAATTAAATTTCTTTTCTTTTGAAGATATCCCCCGGGGATTGATCCCGATATCTGCGGGTTGATAATCCTGAGCATCAGTAACGTTAAAACCCACGCTGTCTCCTTGCTGACTGACCTGTGCTGTTTCGTCAAATCGCCCCCTGTCTCCAGGTCCCGGACATCCCGTTAACATCAAAAGACACATGCCAGACAACAGCAAAGACCACGAAATACTCACCATGGAGAATCCAACACTATATTCCTGCATTTTTAGCGTCATCGAGAATAGAATATGACATGAAGAGCTATATTTAGCGTGTGAATTCAGATTGGCCGTGCTCTCTTTCAGTAAAAAACACATTTCGAGCCCTGCCTCTAATTATTTCAACTTCCGTAACAAAACTTCTTGGATGATTATTTTTATCCTGAGATTGCAATACAAACTCAATCACAAAGGACTCAGTTGATGTATCAGGAAAATGATAGTACGAAGGTGGGAAACATAATTGACCATCTGTCACACGTAATTGTGGGTGGTCAATGAACTTTCGCTCTTTCGAAGGTGTACTCTTGAGATTGACTGCGACAAAAACGGGCTGATAATCTTTACTGTCTGGAATAGGAAAACAAAGCGAATTATTTTTCATAAAAACATGAGTTGTTTCTGCAGGATAATATTTCACCCCCCCCCATGGACATCCCGTTAATGTCAAAAGAGAAACAACTAGCAAGCCTGACAGTAATATTGAGTGTCGTTTTTTTATTTTCACCATGGAAATCCTCTCAATGTTTTTTGATACATTTCCCGGATTATCGGTTCAGAAGTATTGCCATCCAATGTAACGATCTCCCATCCCCTAAGTTTCTGCCAGCCATAATAACCATGAGTCTGAAAGGTGAAATTATCCGCAATAATCTGCGCCTGCTGCTCCATTGGATACTCACTTAACAGCCGTCCATCAAGGGTATAACGATAACTGACCAGCCAACTCACCAGTCCCCGGCCGATAACATTCATCCCTCGGGCACGTTGCCAGACATGGCTCATTTCATGGATAAACAGATGCTGCATATCATCGAGCGACAGCGAAAAGTCATCATGATACTGATTACGAAAATACAGCTCACCGTTCGGCGTCATTGCCGTATTTTCATTCTGCAGATTAAAAGGCAGATAGCTGTCCTTGTGGATCCACACACTTGCATAATTAATCGTTGACGCAAACACCGATTGTACCAGCTGTATTTCACCTGTTGTCAGTAACCTGATACCACCTTTCTTTAATTTGTCGTTATCCTGCTTTTTCTCAGCCATGAGCAAACTCCAGCACAATCCCTTCCTCATCACTCCAGCCCAGCGTCAGCAATTTAGGTTTCTGCTTCGCCGCCATGTGAGTCAGCAGCTGCTGGCTCAGCACTGGCAAAATTTGCTGATTAAGCAGACTGTCGACGTTACGCGCACCGGTATCCGGCAGCAGGCAGGCGGACGTCAGGGCGTCGAACAGGCTTTCGTCGATGTGGGTGGTCAGATCGTAATGACAACGTAAGCGCTTACTGACCTGCTCCAGTTTCATCTGCACGATGGTGCGCATGGCGGTTTCCGCCAGAGGGCGATAAATCACGGTCTGGAAACGGGCCAGCAGTGCAGGCTGGAAGTGGTCTCGCAAAATCGGGCGCAGCAGTTCGTGCAGATCGGCTTCGGTCGCTTCCGGCTGTTCGTCCAGCAGTTGCATAAGTGGGTCGCTACCGAGGTTGGCAGTCATCAGAATGACGGTGTTGCGAAAATCAATTTCTCGCCCTTCGCCGTCACGCATAAAGCCCCGGTCAAACACCTGGTAGAACAGGTTCATCACATCCCGGTGTGCTTTTTCCACTTCATCGAGCAGCACCACGCTGTACGGGCGTTTGCGCACCGCTTCGGTCAGAATGCCTCCCTGACCGTAACCAACGTAGCCCGGCGGCGAACCCTTTAGCTGCGAGACGGTGTGCGGCTCCTGGTACTCGGAGAGGTTGATGGTGATCAGTGATTTTTCACCGCCGTACAGCACGTCGCTTAACGCCAGCGCAGTTTCGGTTTTCCCGACGCCGCTCGGCCCAACCAGCAGAAATACGCCCTGCGGACCGTTCTCAGCGGTGAGGCCGGTTTTCGCGGCGCGCAGACGCCGGGCGATGGCGTTCAGCGAAGCATCCTGCCCGACCACGCGTTTTCCCAACGAGTTTTCAAGCGTCAGCAGGTCGGTCTGCTCGTCTTTCATTAATGATGACAGCGGCACGCCGGTCCAGTCGGCAATCACGTTGGCGACGGTGCGGGTATCCACATCAATCTGAATTAATGCGGCGTCCTGTTGCAGCTGGCTCAGTTGCTGTTGCAGGCTGTGAATTTCTTCCTGCCGGCTGATGTCCTGACGGCAGGTCATCAGCTGTTCTGCCAGCGATTTTTCTTGCGCGAAACGCTGTTGCTGTGTCTTGATATCCGCATCCAGCACGAGGCGCAGTGTATCAATGGCAGCCAGTCGCTCACCATGGGAATGGCCGCCGACGGCGATATCTTCCAGCAGCGCCTGCTGCTCCAGCGCCAGTGCCGTCTGCTGCGCTCTCAGGTACGTAATGCTTTCCGGCACGGTATCGAGGCTCATGCGAACCCGGGCGCTCGCGGTGTCGAGCAGGTCCACCGCTTTATCGGGCAACTGACGGCCGGTGAGGTAACGGCGGGAAAGTGTCACGGCGGCGCGCACGGCATCGTCGGTGATATGTACGCCGTGGTGCCCGGCATAGCGGGATTTCAGGCCCCTGAGCATCAGGCAGGCGGTGTCGTCGTCCGGCTCATCCACCTTCACCATTTGAAAACGACGTTCCAGTGCGGCATCACGTTCAAAATACTGTTTGTACTCAGACCATGTGGTGGCCGCAATGGTGCGCAGTTCACCACGTGCCAGCGCAGGTTTCAGCAGGTTGGCCGCATCCGCGCCGCCGGCCTGATTGCCAGCCCCGATAATGGTGTGCGCTTCGTCGATAAACAGCAGAACGGGAGTAGGGGACTGCTGTACCGCCTCAATCACGTTTTTGAGGCGCTGTTCAAATTCCCCCTTCACACCGGCACCCGCTTGCAGCAGGCCGAGGTCGAGAGTGCGCAGGCTGACGGCTTTCAGGCTTTCCGGCACGTTGCCCTCGCTGATCCGCAGCGCCAGCCCTTCCACCAGGGCCGTTTTTCCGACGCCCGGTTCGCCGACCAGTATCGGGTTGTTTTTACGACGGCGGGAGAGGATATCCACCATCTGACGGATTTCGATATCACGCCCGAATACCGGGTCGATACTGCCCGCTTTCGCTTTGGCGGTGACATCAAGCGTGAATTTATCCAAGGCGTTCTGCAGCGCCGGGTTAAGTTCACCTTCCGCCGTTGCCCCTACCGGGCGCCCAACGAATTCAATGTCTCCGCCACGCTTCTGTGTCAGCTCTTCCTCCCGCTGCATCTCCTCTCGTTCATCAGACTGCGCATCAAGCAGCGGACGCAGACGCTCAAGCTGGCTCTGTCCCAGCGTCAGCAGTGGCCACACCCCGTCACAGCGCAGCATTTTTGGCATTTCAATCATTGCTGCCAGCAGGTGTGCGCTGCGGATGTGTTCACAGCCTTCAAGCGAGGCAACCAGCCACGCTTGCTTCAGTAACGCATGAAGCGTGTCTGACAGTTGGGGCCGCCCACGCACTGAGCGCTGCAGGTTGTCCAGCCAGCCGAGTAAGTCTTGCCACAGCGCATCCATGTCCCACTCATAACGGCGTGCTAACACCGTCAGGTCGCCTTCGCCCTGTTCCAGCAGTTTCAGCAACCAGTGCTCGGGTAAAATTTCCGCGTGGGCGCGGGTCTGGCACAGGCTGGCTGCACCGTCTAACGCACGGGCACAATAAGGATTAAGACGACGTAACAAGGCGGCTGAATTTTCCATAACTCTCTCTTTTGTCTTTCCAGGCACGCTACCGCCCTTCGCTATTCCCTGACTATCAGGAAACCAAAGCGCATAAGGTCAGGGGCATGGAGTGATGTATATTTTGCTGAAAGCCCGCACGACAGACGTTCAGCAAAAACTGCGGACAGAAAAACCTGCCCGCATCAGGCTTACGCCGTGGCGCGTTCGTTCCAGGAATCGGAATGAATGATGTTGCCGTCTTTGTAGGTCCAGGTGATTTTTTCGTAACGCAGTTCGATGGTTTCGAGGTGGTTATGCTTCTCGTAGCCCGGGTCTTTGATGTCGTGCATTTTCGGCGCGACTTTCACCAATTTCACGTTCTCAAGCTTGGTGTTGAAGTACTCCATTTCCTGGCCCGCATCGTTGATTTTGTACCACTTGAACTCAGCAGACTTCAGGGTCTGACCAGTGGTCACTGCCTTGTAAAGGTACGGGCTGGAGGAGTCGATTTCCTTGGTGAACAGGAAAGGTGTATGAATACGCGTGCCGGTCAGCTTGCCGGTATTGTTGTCGGTCGGGATGTACAGGTTGTGTTCCTGAGCGACCACTTCGATGCTGCCTTCACGATCCTGAACGTCTACGGAACCTTTAATGTCCGCACCGCCGTCGTCTTTCAGCCACAGATAAACAGGAATTGCCATGATTTACTCTCCATTGTGTTGTGAGACGTCATCATCCTGCGATGACGCTGAGGGTTTGCCCGGTATCTGGCAGGCATTGGCCTGCGGTACCAGACTGATTTCGACACGCCGGTTAAGCGCACGGCCTTCCGGGGTGTCGTTAGTTGCAATCGGGCGGCTTTCGCCATAGCCCTGCACCGCAAAACAGCTTTCCGGCACATCACCGGTGTCACGCATCCAGTCGCGCACCGCTTCGGCACGTTTCAGAGACAGCGTCTGATTCAGTTTCGGGTTACCGGTGTTATCGGTATGGCCGGATACGACAATTAGCCAGCCCGGTTTCGCCTTAACTCCGACCAGAGAATTCACCAGCATTTTGGTCGAACCGACTTTCAGCGCCGACTTGCCCGAATCGAACAGCGACATGCTGTCAAGACGAAGGGTTTTCGGACCCTGAATGATTTTCTTAATGACCGGTGGTGGTGGCGGCGGAGGTGCCCAGTCGCTGACGGCGGCCTCAACTGGTGGAACCAGACGCAGCCCCTGATAAAGACCCAGGCGATAACGCAGTGGCTCCCCGCGACGCGCCCAGTCGTCCAGCAATGCGCCATCAGCCCTGAGGCGCTGCTGCGCCCGCAGTTTCGGGGCAACAGGCTTCCCTGTCAGCTGGTGATATAACGCAAGGTGATCGCCAACATTACGGATGAGGCGCTGGTTGTTCATCCAGGACGCCAGCATGGCAAGGGCCAGGAAAATCCCGCCCAGTAATCCGGCATAGCGCCAGAACACCATTCTGCGGCTGACACCACGTCGGCGCGGTAACGCCGGCAGCAGCAGTTCAGGCAGCGGCAGTGACTCTGTCGTCACAACGGCATCCGGTGGCAGCGCCGTCACGGCGGTGATGTGCTGTTGCCAGAGATTGCCCGCGATACCGCTCACCGGCACCATGCACATTCCCTGCACGCAGGGCTTTATCACCGACAGCTCGCCCTGGCGTACCGACAGCAGGTCATTCACCGCGCTGTTCTGCCAGGCAAGCAGGCTGTCCAGCCACAAACCCTGACTCAGACGCGAAAGTCGCCCGTCAGCTCCACTCTCCCGGGTCCACTCCGTCAGTGACACATTGCCCTGACCGGGCTGATACACCTGAATACCGCTTCGCTGGCTTACCGTGGTAAACCAGACGGGTTCGGCTTGCGTGCAGGCTACAGGGGGCGATACCCAGGTCACGGTCCACAGCGGGGGGATCGTCCCAAATGCCGCACGGCACTGGACGACTGCCCGCTGCCAGCCCCGCAGGGACTGGGTAAGGTCATCACCGGAGGTGTGCTGTTCAGGTACCACAGCCAGCATGACGGAGATTTGCGACACCAGGGCCGGGCGCATCAGGCTCAGGTGCTTTGCCAGGATTGGCAACTGTTCCGCATCCTTCACCAACAGATACCAGCCCTGCCGGGTTTCCCGGTGACGGGAACCGGACACAAACAGCGGAGCGTTGTCGCCACAGACGAGGATCACCGCCCCCTGAAAATCTTCCGGCGGCAGGTGTTCATTCACAATTTCCCGGACAGCGGTCGCCCGCGCCTGCGAAGCCCGACGCTGACGCCAGAACATCACCCCGGACACCAGAACAACCAGCAGGCTGAGTGCCACACGGCTGCCTGTCGACAATGGCCAGAATCCCAGAATGAGCCACAGCGCCAGTACGGCACCCAAGGCAGTTAACAGACTTCGGTACGCATCCCGCATCGCTTACCCCGGCCTGACGATCTGGCTTACCAGCTCGGAAAGCGAAGACGAAAGGAAGAACCACAGCGCCACCAGGGCGACAGCGGCCACAACCCAGGTCAGCCAGTACCAGCGACGACCACTGCGCAGGCGTGATGCCCGGGCAACGATGGGGGCGTCCTGTGCAAGCGTAAAGGCCGGCACCCGTTCCGCGAGTTCGCGAACAATATCTTCCCGACGCTCATCATCCTGGGCGCGATATTGCCCCACGAACCCCAGCTGCACGGTCCGGTACATACAGGTCAGGACGGCCGCGTCAGGAGCGGTTTCTTTCAGCAGGTTGCGGATCCGTTCCCACAATTCTTCGCCTGCATTGAGAGTGCCAAAGAAGTGTGCCTGCAGCGGGTCACGACGCCAGATCAGGTAACCATCATCGGTGGTTCCCCGGTTCATCACGCTCTCATCAAGCAGTGCACACAGGGCATACACTATATGGTCACGGCTGATGTCGCTGTATCCTGCCTCCGTGAGCGCCGCTTTCACCTCCTGCACCAGACGGCAGGCCCGGCGATAGAGCCCTTCCCCGTCCCGGACTTCCTGACCGCCCCGCAGCTGGCTGGCCATCAGCCAGCCCGGGTAGAAGATACGTTCTATCTGGCTGAGTTCGGTTTTATTCATGAGCGCAGCACCGCAAAGAGTTCAAGATTCACATCCCCCAGTGAGCGCGGGGTGTAGAAGGTACAGCTGGCCATCTCAAGCATTGCGCGAGCCGCCTCAGTACTCAGATCCAGCGAGAAATACTGGTTCTCAAGGCGTAACGGAATCGCGGCCGGCACATGGGTGAGCGGCTTGATAACCATCCCACTCAGAGCCACATTCACCACATCGGACACATCTTCAAAGCTGCCCGCTTTACACAACTGCGGGAATTTCGTCTGAAGTTCATGGTTCGGCATGGAAGAGCGTACGGAGAGATAGAAGTCTGCCCCTTCGCGCAGGCGCGCATCGTGCAAGGCACCTTTCCAGATCTGATCCTGATGCTCCAGGTGGATACTCACCACCCGCGACGGCAGGCTAGCCTCCAGCAGCTTGTCGAGCAGTGCCAGCAGCGGCGGGAATACCCGCTCCGGTGCATCGTGCTGATAAGCAGGAATATCGCCGGCGTCGTGCTCCAGTGAAAAGGTCAGCAGACTGCCGGCCAGACGGGTCAGTTCGCGGTACAGCAGTTCCGGGTGACGATCCGGCGTCTGAAGCAGTTCCGTCAGCACCGGCTCGGCGCTGTTCAGGGCATTGAGCAACCAGAACAGGGAAACATCCGCGACCGCAAAGTCGGCCATCCGCTCATTGCTTTCACGACGCATGGCCATCAGGCGACGACGGCGGGCCTGCAGACGGACCAGCAGATCACCCAGTTCGGTGGCAAGCCACGGACTGGCTGCAACAGAAAGCATCGGCGGGATAAAGGCCGGGTCACGGCTCCACTTTCCCTGCGCATTACGTACCAGCCGGGCGACCGGACAGGTCAGGTATGCCGTGTTTTCCTGGCTGGACAGACGCAGGGTCAGTGCATGACGCAGAATCGCAAGTTCCCCGCTTTCATGCCCGGCCAGTTCCTGCACCACCACACGCTCAGCTTTCCATCGACGCGGACGCTCACTGTCCTGACCGTTATCGAGGTTGCCACCACTGGCGCTCAGTAGCGGTAGCGCGACAACCACGTCGACAACTTCACTGCCAGCTGCAACAGACAAATCACAGACCGGAGGAAGCGTGTCTGCCAGGTCGGTATCAACAAGGGTACCGTCCTGAAAGCGCACTACCAGACGGTTGGCGTTCAGGCGCGAGAGTGCCAGTGCAGCATCATCAAATTCTGCCGTAACCACGCCCCAGGGATGAGAAATACCCATCCGGGCGACCATGTCGGCAACGTGTTCACTCCAACGAGCCTGCTGCTGGAACTGTTGTGGGGCCAGCATGGCCCCGTCAGTCCATAACGGACGGTAAATTTTCATCCCTGTTAACCCGCCTTACGCTTTCGCCTTCGGCATCTGGGAAACCAGAGACAGGTTGACGTCCATGCCTTCCACCTGGAAATGTGGGATGGCGAACAGCCTGACGCGGAAGAAGCCCGGGTTGTCTTCGATATCTTCAACAATCACTTTGGCATCGCGCAGCGGGTGGGAGGCCTGCAGCTCGTCGCCCGGATCGGTCATTTCGGTTACCAGTCCGCGCACCCAGGTGTTCAGCTCCAGCTCGAGCAGGCGGCGATCCTTGGTGGTGCCGATATTTTCACGCTGGATCAGCTTCAGATAGTGCGCAATGCGCGACAGCAGGAAGATGTACGGCAGGCGCGAGTTGATGCGGCTGTTGGCGGTGGCGTCTGCGGTGTCGTACAGCGCCGGTTTCTGCGTCGAGTTGGCGGAGAAGAAGCACGAGTAGTCGCGATTTTTGTAATACGACAGCGGGATAAAGCCGAGGTTGGCGAACTCAAACTCGCGGGTTTCCGGGATCATCACCTCAGACGGGATTTTCACCTGATTGCCGGTGCCGAGGTCGTACAGATGGATCGGCAGATCCTGGACGGCACCACCGGCCTGCGGGCCACGGATCTGCACGCACCAGCCGTTGTTGATAAAGCTTTTCACCATGTTGGCGGCGAAAGCGAACGAGGCATTGGTCCACAGGTATTTGTCGTGGTCCGGGCCTTTCACCTGTTCAACGTAGTTAAAGCTGCGCACCGGCACGGTGTCCGGGCCGTACGGCAGGCGACCCAGCACACGCGGCATCACCAGGCCGATATAGCGTGCGTCGTCGGTTTCACGGAACGCCTTCCACTTGATGTATTCGGCGCGATCGAAGTAGTTGCCGATATCTTTGATTGCCGCCACGTCTTCCATATTGTCCTTCAGGAAGAACTGCGGGCCGGCGGAGCCGATAAAGGGCATATGCGCGGAAGCCGCGACTTTAGAGATATTGCGCAGCAGCGCCACGTCCTGCGCCGAAGCGTCGAACTCGTAGGAGGAGATCAGTGCGCCAATCGGCTCACCGCCCGGGGTGTCGTATTCGGCAATATAGGTGTGTGCGTACAGCCCGCTCTGGATGATTTCCGGCGCGTCTTCAAAGTCCTGCAGCAGGTCCGCTTTCGACAGGTCCAGCACGTCGATCTTCACGTTCTGACGGAAGTCCGTTTTATCGACCAGCGACTTCAGGCCGCGCCACAGGGATTCCACCTGCTGGAAGGCGTCGTGATGCATTACCGCATCGAGCTGACGGCTGATCTGCTCGTCCAACTGGGCGATATGGTGGTCCAGCAGGGTCTTGTCGAGCTTTTCAACCGTTGAACCTGACTGATTCAGGCACTCAACCAGCACCTTCATCGCCGCGGTGACGCGTTCGTCGACGCTGGCATCGGACATCGCCTGGCTGTCCTGCCAGATATTCAGGTCGCTGAGGTGCGTGACCGGATTGAGATTGATTTTTTCAAACAGTGAAGCATAAACGCCGCCCGCAACGGGGCGATCCAGCACGGTGGTGGTTCCGGCAGAGGCGGTTTCATTTTGAACTGACATCAGCATTCTCTCTATATCATTCCGTGAAGGGGGATCAGGCTTTTTCAGGCGCCAGCGCAGACAGCTCGCTACGCAATTCGTCACTCAGCGCCGGGTTTTTCAGGATGGTTTCCAGCTCCTTGCGGAAGGTGACGTTATCCAGCAGGTTGGCTTTGAGATCGCGCAGCAGGTTGCGCATCGCCAGCATGGCGTTGAGTTGCGGGATCTGGCGGGCAACCTGCTCCGGCGTGAAGTCGTTCATATCGCGGAAGGTCAGCCTGACGTTCTCTTCGCTGCCGTCGCCGGCGAGGGTGTTCTTTACAGAGATGTTGAGGGCCGGAGAGAACTCCGCCAGCACGCTGTCGAAGTTGTTTTTATTGACGTTGATCTTTTCACGCTCAGAAAGCACCCGCTGCTCCTGACCGTTGCTGAAATCGCCGGTCACCAGCAGCTTCAGCGGCAGCTCCATCTTTTTCTGGGCGTTACCGGTATGAACATCCAGCTTGATATTTACTCGCGCTTTTGGGATCTCGTTCTGATAAGAGTTGCTCATATTTATTCCTGTAAAAATGGGCGCGGAAAG
This sequence comes from Erwinia sp. QL-Z3, assembly GCF_004551645.1. Lineage (NCBI taxonomy): Bacteria > Pseudomonadati > Pseudomonadota > Gammaproteobacteria > Enterobacterales > Erwiniaceae > Erwinia > Erwinia sp. QL-Z3. The sequence continues at coordinate 1,889,130 of NZ_CP037950.1, read as the reverse complement.
CAGGCGTTACGCACACTTTCCCTGTGTGTACCGGCGCGACTATATAGCAGTCAGTTTGAGATGAGCAATATTAAATATTCGATATTTATCATCGATTTATATAGTACTTTTCTTATAGTTTTCGTTAAACCCATGATTAAAAAACGCATTAATAATAAGATTCGTCCGAAAAATAAACAAAAACGTTCCTTTTTCACCGCAGGAGTAAAGGTTAATGCTGATGCAATATCATTACATTTAGTTAACTGTTCAGTCTTATGATTGTCAGTGAGGATGATTATCATGGTGGTCGCATTGCCTGAAGGCGGCGGGATGACGGGTTGCGGTAACACGCGCAGGAGGTGAAATCGAAATTAAGTCTTAGTTAACATATGATTAACATGATTCCGCTAAAAAACTCCGCTATCAGACTTGATCGCTGACCGCAAATGATAATACTGTATTTATATACAGTAATTTTGCGAGTCACCATCATGAACCTTCTCCAGATTGCCGAAGTGCGGAAAAGCCTGCATTTGCCCCTTTTTCTATCCCGCGTGCCTTGCGGTACGCCTTTTGCGGCCGGAGATGATGTCGGGCAGCGTCTTGATCTCAATAACCTGCTGATCCAGCGTCCAGACTCGACCTACTTTATTAAGGTCAGCGGCGAGTCAATGAAGGATGCCGGGATCAACGATGGCGATTTACTGGTGGTGGATAACTCGTTGACGGCGGGCCATGGCGATATCGTGGTCGCCGCTATCGACGGTGAGTTCACCGTCAAAAAACTGCAGCTGCGGCCCACGGTGCAGCTGATCGCGATGAACGCGCGCTGGGCACCGATTGTGTTGTCCGGGGAAGATAAGCTGGAGATTTTTGGCGTGGTGACCTTCACCATAAAAGCGATGGAATAACACAGAGGCAGGTATGACTGAGTTGATCAAATATGATGTTACGGGTGAGGTACTGGCTTCTCATGCGGCCAGCTTTCCCTCTCCTGCACGCCACGAAATCAAATTTCTGTTCAGTAAATTGCAGGATTTGGTGCCGACCAATCACGACTGCTACCTGACCTCCTGCAACGGCACGCTGTGCATTATTGACCGTTACCGTCCCGCCATTGCCGGCAGCCGCGTGCTGGTCGAGCTGGATGGCAGCTGCAACTGGGCACGGGTCAGGCAAAATCCGCCACAGCTGGTCACCGATGACGGCGAGATCATTGAAGGTGAGCAGCTGGATGACGCGACGGTGATTGGCGTGGCCATTCGTGAAGTGGTCTCCACTTATCTGGCACCGCGTCCCTGCCTGTAAATTCAGCGGTATGGGTAAAAAGCAGCCGCACAGAAATCACAGTTTTTCGCCGATGTGCTCTGTAGTATGGAACCTTCAGGCCCAATCAGGCTGCCGCCTTAGCGCGGCCGCTGCTGGACAGGTTACATTCAGGAGCAGTTCAGATGGTGAAGGATTCAGGCGTCATTACCCGGCTGGAGCAGGTATTGGGTAAAGAGCAGGTGCTGACCAGCGAGGACAGCAAAGCGTATTACACCAAAGGCTTTCGCGTCGGCGGGGGCAACGCGCTGGCGGTGGCCATACCGCAAACGCTGATGCAGCTTTGGCAGGTGCTGCAGGCCTGCGTCGCCTGCGACACCATCATTCTGATGCAGGCGGCCAATACCGGCGTGACCGGCGGTTCAACACCGGATGGCGCAGACTATGACCGCGAGGTGGTGATTGTCAGCACCCGCAGGCTGAAAGGGGTGCAGGTAATCGACCAGGCCCGCCAGGTCCTTGCCTTCCCCGGCAGCACGCTGACCGAACTGGAAAAGGCGCTGCTGCCTCACGGTAAAGAGCCGCACTCGGTGATCGGTTCATCCTGTATTGGCGCGTCGGTTATCGGCGGCGTCTGCAATAATTCTGGCGGCTCGCTGATCCGCCGTGGTCCTGCCTTCACTGAAAAATCGCTGTTCGCGCGCATCAATGCGGATGGCTCACTGCAACTGGTTAATCATCTGGGTATTGAACTGGGCAGCACGCCAGAAGAGATGATTGCTAACCTGGAATCGCAGCAGTTCACCACCGGCACGGCGCCAGACTGGGAAGGTAAAATCTGGGCCGATGATTACGCCGCGATCCTGCGTAATGTCGATGCCGACACGCCAACCCGCTACAACGGCAACGTACAGTACCTGCATGACAGTTCCGGCAGTGCCGGCAAGATCGCGGTCTTCGCGGTGCGCCTGTCGACGTTCGATGCCAGCGACCGCACCCGCACCTTTTATATCGGCACCAATGATGAAACCGAGCTGGTTGCCCTGCGCCGTTATCTGCTGGAAGGGCTGTCGGAATTGCCGCTGCAGGCGGAATATATCCACCGCGATGCCTTTGACCTGACCGTGCGCTACGCCAAACATATGTACTGGGCGATCAACCGCTTCGGTCCTGAAGCCCTGCCGCAGCTGATGGCTAACAAGGCGAAATGGGATATACGGGTAAAAAACCTGAAGGTCCTTCCTGCTAACTTTGTCGATAAAGTGCTGCAGTTTGCCAACAATGTGACGCCAAAAGGGGTTGCCCCACGCATTCTCGATTACCGCGAGCGTTTTGAGCACCATCTGATGATCAAAGCGGAAGCCCGCCATGCGGATGAGTTGCAGCGGCTGCTGGACACCTTCTTCTCCGATCGGTCGGGTCAGTATTTTGCCTGCGACGCGCGCGAAGAGCGGGATGCTTTCCTGGTGCGTTTCGGCGTCGGCGGCTGCACCATCTCTTATTGCGACTATAAAGGAATTAATACCGACCAGCGGCTGATCGCCTTTGACGTGGCGTTACGTCGGAACGATACGGAATGGCGAATTAAATTACCGCAGGCGTTGCAGGATCAGGTGCTGGAAGACTCGTGCTGTGGGCACTTCTTCTGCTTTGTGAATCATCAGGACTATATTTTGAAACCCGGCGTGGATGCGCTGGCGTTTAAACATGATGTGCTGGAATACCTCGATCGGCGTGGCGCGAAATATCCGGCGGAGCATAACGTCGGCCATCTTTATCATGCGTCCTGTGAACATGAGTCGCATATGCGTCAGCTCGATCCGACCAACAGCTGTAATCCGGGGATTGGCAAAACCAGTAAGAAGAAGTTCTGGCAGTAGCGCAGGCAGGGAAATTGCGCAGGAGGACGATAAGCAGTGCGGAAAGCAGGCCTTCCGCACTGAAAAAGCTTATTTCGCGTAAGCTTCGGTAGAAATAGTCAGCTTCACGTCATCGCTGACGGCTGGCACGTATTTATCCAGCTTGAAATCAGAGCGCTTGAAGGTGGTGGTGGCGTCAAAGCCAACCGCCTGCTTCTTCACCATCGGATGCATACCCTGCTTATTCAGTACCGCGTGCAGGATCACCGGCTTGGTAATATCTTTGATGGTCAGGTCGCCGTAAACGTCCATTTTATTTTTCCCTTTGCTGACCACTTTGGTGCTTTTGAAGGTCGCGGTTGGGAATTTAGTCACGTCGAAATACTCAGCACCTTTAAATTCGGTGGTCAGCGCGTCAACATGGGTATTAATGGTGTCGACCGGAATGGAAACGTCCACTTTTGATTTCGCCACGTTGCTATTATCAAAATCAATATTACCGGTGATGCCAGATAAATCAGCCGTAGGATGCGAAAAACCAAAGTGCGTCCAGGAGACAACGACCGAGGTGTGGCCTGAATCCATCGCATAGCTTTCAACCGCAGCCGCAGAGAACTGAGAATATAACGCGGCGGTAATGAATAACGGGACGGACATTTTTTTGATTAAGGACATCAATCTAGCCTTTATTTTCGCGAAGTGTACTGCTGATAGTGCAAGATTAATCTCTGTGCCGATAGTGAAGATATTTGACCGGGTCTGTCAAAAAGATTAGCCGACACGCGAAATTACTTTCCCGCCAGGGATTCTATTTCCGCTTTGGTTTGTAATAACGCACGCAGTAAACTTTCCAGCCGATCGTCGAAACGGAGGGTGGGCACCGCCACCGACAGCGCATAACGTTCGTTACCGGGCAGGTCTAACACCACCGCCAGCGCACTGACGCCCAGCGCATGCTCCTCGCGATCGATGGCCATGCCCTTATGCCGGACACTGCCGATATCCGCCAACAAGGCTTCCCGCCCTACCCGCGTATTGACCGTGCGCTGCTCCAGCGGCTGCGAAAGCAAAGCCTGCAGCTGATCGTCAGGTAGCGCGGCCAGCAGCGCTTTTCCCGGCGCGGTGGCATTGACCGGGAAGGCGGTGCCCACCGGCGACACTACGCGAAGCTCCTGATCCGACACGCATTGCTCTACCAAAATGGCATGCAGCCCGCGAAACACCACCAGATCCCCCGTTTCCCGCGTTCGACGCGCCAGCGCTTCCACCGCCGGTCTGGCGAGCGCCACAATATCGGTATGCGCAGCCGCCGCCAGTCGGGCCAACGCCGGACCCAGCGTCACGCCTTCCGCCGTTTGCATCACAAACTGCTGCGCTTCCAGCGAGGCCACCAGCCGGTAAACCGTGGTGCGGGGCAATCCGCATTGACGCGCAAGCTGGGTCAGACTCAGCCCGGAAGGGCAACTCTCCAGCACTTTCAGCACCGCCGCCGCCCGGGCAATAACCCCAGACTCACCTTCTGCTTTCACCGTCGATCCTCCTGCGGCCATTGACATTGACGCACTCTCCCACGACACTTATACCACTATACGGACACACTGTCCACTATTCGGACGGTGCGGACGTTTTTATTATGGAGAAGACCATGAAGCAGATTTCTACCGCCGGGGTGTTTACGCTGCTGGCTATCGCCTGTCTGACCATTATGGTCGGTTGTGTGATTGTCCCAGGATTGCCTTCTGTTGCCGCCCATTTGGGCATTAGCGGGCAGGCCAGCTGGCTGATCACCCTGCCCTCGTTGGGCGTGGTGATGTTTGGGCCGATTGCCGCCAAAATCATTGAAAGTAAAGGGCTGTATCGCTCGCTGATGGTGGGTCTGCTCAGCTATGGCGCGTTAGGCGCCGCCGGGGCTTTCCTGACGCATCCGGCGGTGCTGTTCGCCGACCGTTTTCTGTTAGGCGGCGCAACGGCGCTGGTGATGTCAGCCGGAACCGGGCTGCTTTCCAGCTTCTTTAGCGGCGAACAGCGGCTGAAGATGATTGCGCGTCAGGGCATGTCGATTGAGCTGGGTGGGGTGATTTTCCTGTTCTTTGGCGGGCTGCTCGCCACGGCAGGCTGGCGCTGGCCATTCAGTCTGTATCTGTTTGCCTGGCTGTTTTTACTGATGCTGCTGATCTTTGTGCCCCGCCCGGATGAAAGCCGTTATCAGTCGGTTCTGGAAGAGGCCGACGCGCCAGCGACCTCGCGACTGATCCCGGTTTATCTTGCCGCGTTCTTTTCGATGGTGTGCTTTTTCACCGCAGTGATCGTGCTGCCTCTCCAGCTGCATGGTCTGGGCTATAACGAAGCGCAAACGGGTTATTACCTGGCATTTATTTCGCTGATGGCGGTGATTGCCGCCTGGCTGATGCCGCGCGCGGTCAAAGGGCTGGGAGAGTTTACGACGCTGTATCTGGCGTTTCTGGCCTATGCTGCCGCGCATCTGCTGCTGGCATTTTCTTCCGATCCCGGTGGCTTGATCGCCGCAGGCATTCTGATGGGATGCGGATTTGGTCTGTCGGTGCCGCTGGTCAATCATCTGGTGGTTGAGCACAGTCCGGTCAGTCGCCGGGGACAAAATCTGGCTTACCTGTCGATGGCGATTTTTTCCGGGCAATTCTGCTCTTCTTTTATGGAGCTGATGCCTGGCAATCGCAGTGGGATTTTCTGTGGCGCGGCGGGTATCGCGTTGATGGTGGTGCCGGTGTTGTGGCGATTCCATGCCAGCCAGCATAAAGAAGCACGGGAGAGTCAGACTCTCCCGTAATCATCAGCCTTTGGTCACGAACGCTTTGACCACATCCTGCCATGGGGTGGTCGGATGTCCGGTCAGTTTGCTCAGGGTGTGGCTGTCATCAAACAGGCCGCCTTTCGCTGCTGCGGCATCAGAATCCGCCAGCATCTCTGCCAGCCAGTCCGGCAGGCCTGCGCCCTTCAGCGCGGCGGAGAGATCGGCCTGTGGCATATCGATATACTGGATCTCTTTGCCGCTCTGGCGGGCAATCTCCGCAGTGAATTCCGCCAGGGTGTAAGCGGTATCGCCAGACAGCTCATAAATCTGACCCGCAGCCTCATTGCCAGCCAGCACCGCAGCAGCGGCTTCGGCATAATCCTTGCGGCTGGCGGAGGCAATCTTGCCTTCGGCTGCTGCGCCAATAAATGCGCCGTGCGTGATGGCCGGCGCAATGCTGGCGGCATAGTTTTCGGTATACCAGCCGTTACGCAAGATGGCGTAAGGCACGCCAGAGGCGATCAACGCCTGCTCGGTGGCCCGGTGTTCCGTTGCCAGTCCCAGCGGGCTGGTGTCCGCATGCAGCAAGCTGGTGTAGGCCAGCAGAGACACGCCCGCCTCTTTCGCCGCGGCGATCACCGCTTTATGCTGCGCCTCACGCGCGCCGACTTCGCTGGACGAGATCAGCAGCACTTTTTCCACGCCACTGAAGGCACTGGCCAGGGTTTCGGGTTTGGCATAGTCGGCCTTGCGCAGCTGCACGCCCAACGCCGCCAGATCCGCCGCCTTTTCTGGCGAACGCACGGCGGCAATAATTTCCGCGGCAGGCACTTTCTTCAGTAAAGCATCAATCACTAAGCGGCCCAGTTGGCCCGTCGCACCGGTAACAGCAATCATGATCATCTCCTGTGGATTTTAATAAGGTGTGGCGGCCGCTGCCGCCGAAATCGCTTTCACCCAACCAGCCTATGCCATACACTAATCAAAAGTAAGTACTTACAGGAATGTTAGTGTGAAAAAAAATCAAGATGTGGCCTGTGACTCGCTCAGCGAAAAGTTTCGCCGGGGTGAACTGTTCGATGCCAACTGCCCCTCACGCGACGTGCTGAAACGGCTAACCAGCCGCTGGAGCCTGCTGATCCTCGTCGCCTTGCAGGATGACACGCTGCGCTTTAGCGAACTGAGAAGAAAAATCGGCGGCATCAGTGAACGCATGCTGTCGCAAACGTTACGATTTATGGAAGAGGATGGCTTTGTAGAGCGTATAGCCTATGACGTTATTCCGCCACACGTTGAGTACCGCCTTTCGCCCAGCGGACATGAAGTGCGGGGCCAGGTGATCGGGCTGGCAGACTGGATTGAGATGAACCTGCAACAGATTATGGATCATCGCCGCCAGTATGCCGGCGACGTTGAAAAAGCGTAACGCGTCCCCCGCCAGACCGCGCAGGGGACGCCTCGCCGTTAACGGCGTTTTCTTTTGCTTACCAGGCGATACAACGCAAACAGCACCAGCAGCGCAACCCCGCCGCCAACCGCCATCAACACGTTGACGTACCGCACGATAAACGGCGCATCGCCACCGGCACGCAGGGTTTTCACCTGCTCAGCCGTCACCTGCGAGTCGATATTGGCAAAGTGGCTGCGAACGTAGTTGGTGACGGACGCAATTTGCGCATTGTCCAACTGCTGACCGAAGGCCGGCATGCCGACATCGCTGTCACTGCTTTTACGGTGGATCCCGTCGACGATGGTCATCACCAGGTTGCTGGCCGTCTGACCCGAGACCGCGCTGTTGTGGGTCAGTGACGGATAGAAGTTATCCTTCGTGCCCTCGCCTGCGCGACCGTGACAGCTGGCACAGGCGCCACTGTAAAGCTCCGCGCCATCGGTGCTGCGGCTGTCGGCCAGCGACGCCTGATCGCCCTGCCCGCCGATCACCTGATTAATATCGGTCGCTTTCACCGGCTGGGTTGCCGCAGGTGCGGACGGTGTGGCGATCGCCGGGACCTGTTTCATCCATGCTGCAATCGCCTGCAGATCGTCATCGTTCATATGCTGGAAGCTGTGTTCCACCGCTTCGCCCATCGGCCCGGCGGCCTGCGCTTTGCCGGCAAGATGCCCGGTTTTCAGGTAGGTGACGATATCATCCTGACTCCAGTCGCCAATGCCACTTTTGTCCGGGGTGATGTTCGGCGCATACCAGCTTCCCAGCGGGCTGCCCGCCAGCGCCTGGTCGCCTTTTTCGGCCATCATCATATTGCGCGGCGTATGGCAGGTGCTGCAGTGCGCCAGCACATCCACCAGATACTTACCGCGATTCAATTGATCGGACGCGCCCGCCTGCTTTTCAAACGGTTTATCGTTGCGATACAGCAGGTTCCAGCCCCACATAATCTGGCGAATGTTGAACGGGAAGCTCAGGTCAGTTTTCGCTTCCGCCGGAATATCCGCCGGCTTAACCCCTTTCATAAAGTAGGTGTAAAGCGCGTGAATATCCTCGTCGCTCATCGCGCCGTAAGCCGTGTAAGGCATCGCCGGATAGAGGTTACTGCCATCGGCTGCGACGCCTTTGCGCACCGCATCCGCAAACTGCTGCTCGCTGTAGTTGCCAATGCCGTACTGCTTTGATGGCGTGATATTACTGGCAATAATCCGCCCCATCGGCGAGTCGATGGCATAGCCACCGGCAAAGGGCGCACCGTCTTCTTTGGTCTGACGGTGACAGGCACCGCAGTCAGCGGCCACGGCGGTGTATTCACCGCGTTTAATTAATGCCGATTCATCGGCCGCGCTGTCCGCCAGCGCGGCGGCAGAGGCCAGCAGGCTGCCCACCAGCACGGCGCTTTTCAGCAGAGAATAAGATCCAGACAGTTTCATGATCAGATCTCCCGCTCAATAATTTCGGCCAGACGAATACTCAGCGCGACGCCGGTCAGCGTGGGGTTAATCACCCCGGAAGCCGGGATAACGCCGGTTGTCGCCAGGAACAGGTTGCTGTGATCCCAGCTCCGGCACTCGTGATTCACCACCGAATCTTTCGCATTGTCACCCATGATCACCGTGCCCATCAGGTGGTCACGGTTCTGCCAGCCGGTATTGTCTTCTATCACTTCACCGCCCATCAGGCTGACGAACTTTTTGTAGTCGGCATCCACCACCTTCTTGCCGGCCTTCACATAGTCATCCACCTCGTAATTCACCGTCAGCATCGGAATGCCGAGCGCATCTTTACGGGTGGTACTTGGACGCACGGTGTTGGTCGCGTGCGGCAGGATTTCGAACACCGTTGAAATATCGACCCAGCGCGCGGCCTGATGGCGGATCTGTTTATCCAGCTCGCTGCCAATCACACCCTGGCCGATCAGACGCTGTGCCACCGCCATATTCGGCACGTTGTTGGACACGGCATGCTTGATCGCCGCGTGATTTTTACGGAAATCCCCGTCGCGGTAGTTAAAAATCCCGCCCTGCTGAACCGCACCACGGCCAGGCCACATCGGTTCGTCAGCGAGGAATTGCAGGCCCATCCCGGTGTGGTCCATCAGGTTACGGCCGACCTGATCGGAACTGTTGGCCACATCAGAAATCAGCAGCAGTTTTGGCGTTTCCAGGCCATGCGCGGCAACGATAAAGTATTTGGCGGTCAGTCGGGTATCCACCCCTTTGGAGCTGCGCACGTGCACCGCGACAATCTTGCCGTCGCTGCCTTTTTCCAGCTTCCACGCGGTGGAATCGGTCATCAGCTTCGCACCGGCATCTTCCGCGTGCTGCGCGTGCTTATCGCCGCTGTACATCGAGCCGATAGGGCAGACCGGCATACAGTTGTTGTTGCCGCTGCAGGCCGGACGACCGTCGTAAGGACGCGTCGCACGGGCGTTTGGCTCATGGATAAAGTGATAGCCTGACGGGCTGAGGCGCGCTTTCAGGCGCTGGAACAGATAGGTTTCGCCTTCTGGCTCCATCGGATAGGGTTTGGCTCGCGGTGGGAATGCGCCGCCAGCCTGACCGCTCTGATCGTCGGTATCGCTGCCGCAGACGCCCAGCGCCTCTTCGGCTTTCTGGTAAAAAGGTTCCAGCTCGCTGTACTCCATCGGCCAGTCGCGGCCAACGCCATACAGGGTTTTCAGCTTCATATCGTTCGGCAGATAGCGCCAGCAGGCGGATGCCCAGTGCCAGGTGGTGCCGCCGACTAACTTCAACATTCCCGGGCGGAAATCAAAAGAGCCGACGTTTTCAATGTACTGCTCGTCGTAGGAGTGATGGGCCCAGGGCTCGTTGGGATACGGCGAGTTGTAGTTGCCTTTTTTGGAAGAGTTACGGAAATTCTCGACGATTTTCCAGCGCGGGATCTTCTCACCGGCTTCAAGAATAATCACGGATTTACCCGCGCGGGCGAGCGTCGTCGCGGCATTACTGCCCAACGCGCCGGACCCGACGACAATCACGTCGGCATCAAATTGCTTGTCCATGGTGTGCTCACATAAATTGGGAAAAATTAATCGTTTTTCAGGGTCGCTGGCGGCTGTGTCCAGTAATTGGTATGGCCCCGGGAATAGGTCGGGATCACCGTGGCATCGAGCGTCGGTGCGTACATCAAGGCGTCGGTGTAGGTGACAAAGCGGGTGTTATCCCCCGCCCGCAGGCTTACTGGCGTGCCGGTAAAGCCCAGATACCATGCCGAGACGATTTTCTTCGCCGTCGCACCGGTATTGGCATCGGCCATAATGGCGTGGCCATTAAGCGCGTCTGCCGAAGTGATCCCTGCCGCGTTCAGCGCCGCCGCGAGCTTTTGCAGCTTCTGCGGAAACTGGCTATCCTCTTCGGTCAGCCCATTCAGCGCCCGCTGCGCGACCAGTGAGCTGAGCGACGCTTTACCGGTCAGCAGCTGCGAAATGGCCAGAAACTGTGCGCTGTCGGAGCTGGACGCAGGCGTGGCAGCCCACGAGAGCGCGGGGCGAAGCACGGCAAACCCCAGCAGGGCCGCACCGGAAGTCATAAATTGTCTGCGCGATAACATCGTGATCATCCTTGTTGATAAAGTGTGATCCATTTCACGTTATAACCCCACATTTGTAAATGCTTTGTAAACCAAGGGAATTATTAAGCAGCGCTGATAACAAACCCAATACATAAAACTCACCAGCTGAATCCATTAAGCTAACAATGGCGGATTCACCCGGCCCTCGAAGGAGACAGAAATGACCCAGCCAAAAATTGGCGTAGGCGTACTGATTGTGCGGGAAGGCAGGCTGTTACTGGGCCGACGCAGGGGAAGCCATGGTGTAGACAGCTGGTCAGCGCCCGGCGGACACCTGGAATTTGGCGAAACGCCAGAGGCGTGTGCGCGCCGGGAAGTGCTGGAAGAGACGGGTTTGGTTGTGGGAAAACTGGCTAAGGTCGCGTTCACTAACGACTTTTTTATCGCCGAGAAGAAACACTACGTTACGCTTTTTATGCTGACGGAAGACATTAGCGGCACGCCGCAGCGCTGTGAACCCGACAAGTGTGCCGGATGGGAATGGTTTTCCGCCGATGAATTGCCGCAGCCGCTGTTCGCCCCACTGGAAACACTGCTTCAGGAAGGCGGCCTGTTGCCTTTACTGACCGGCCGCTGATGCCCCAGCGTATTTAGAGGCATCGGGCCAGTCGCTCATACAGACCGCTGAGGCGCTTATTCCAGCGTCACCAGCCGCCCTTCTTTGGCGCTCAGTAACGCCGCATCCAGCACTTCCAGGGTCATAATCGCCTGCTCGGGCGTGACAGGAGGTGCGGTCCCTTCCCGCACGGCCCTGGCGAAAGCTTCGTAATAGGCGTGATAGCAGCCCTGAGCGGACGGCACGCGTTCTTCACCCGCCGCCGTGCGCAGCGTTCCCCACAGCGCCTGCTCTTCATAGCCCCAACCTTGCAGATCGTCGGCCGGCCGCTTTCCGCCAAAGATGGCGTTGGCCTGCACGTCCGTGCCGTTGGAGACGTAACTGCCTTTGTCGCCATAGGCGCGGATATCGCGCGCGGCCAGGTGATTCAGCTTGCTGGATGAGATATGCGAATGCACGCCGCTGGTGTGCGTCAGGGTGATGACAAAGCTGGCATCGGTCTGGCCTTCCGGGCGGTCAACCCTATCCGTCTGTGCCAGCACCGATTTCACCGGCCCAAGCAGCCACACCGCCTGATCGACCAGGTGGCTACCCATATCACGCAGCAGGCCGCCGGTTTCGCCGCCCTCCAGCGTATGAGGATCGTCAAGATCCATGCGGTTATGCAGCCGCCACAGCTTGCCGACGCGCTGCTGTTCCAGCACATTCCGCAGCGTCAGAATATCTGCGTCAAAGCGGCGATTATGATAAATGCCCAACACCACGCCTTTCGCTTTCGCGGCGGCGGCCAGTTCGCGTCCGGTGGCGGCATCCGGCGCAAACGGCTTATCGGCAATCACCGCCACGCCCGCCTCAATCGCCTCCAGCACCAGCTCCCGGCGGGTTTGCGGGGGTGTGGTGATGGTGACGATATCCACGCCCGCGTCCAGCATCGCGGTCAGGCTTGGATAGATCGGGACATCCGGAAAATCCGCCTTCACGCGGGCAATGGTGGCCGGTGCTCTGGCGACGATCCCCACCAGCTCCACGCCTTTTGCCGCGGTAATAAACGGCGCATGAAAGTTCTGACCGCCGGTGCCGTATCCCACTAGTCCAATTCGCATGCGTGGCTCCTGTTCGATGTTGATCACAATTTAGCTTTTAACTTTAGTCAGTTAACCATAAACCAGCCAATCAGCCCGGCGAATATCTGGTGAGCAAGACCAACTGGCAGTAGAGTAAGAAATCCTGATAACTGATGACGATGAGCGTGTGATGACCCAGCTGGCCCCGATTATCAATTTGTCCTCCCATCCGATTATGGATGCCGAATACCTTGCCAGTTGCAAAGCGTCGCTGGACGACAGCGGTGCGCTGGTCCTGCGAAATTTTCTGACTGCCGACGCGCTGGACGCCATACGCCAGGAGGGTGAAGCGCAGCAGCATCTGGCGTTTTATACCGCCAGCAAGCACAACGTTTATCTGAAAGCGCCGGATGACGCCTATGCGGCCGATCATCCGCGCAACCATCAGATTGTCTCGTCCAAAGGCTGCATCACGGATGATCAGGTGCCCGAGCACTCCCCGTTGCGCACGCTGTATAACGCCGAGGCATTTAAAGCGTTTCTGTGCAGCGTGCTGGGCGAGCAGCAGCTGTATCCCTATGCGGATTCCCTCTCCTCTATCAATCTGCACTATGCCCACACCGGCCAGGAACTGGGCTGGCACTTCGATAACTCGTCGTTTGCCATCACCCTGCTGATCCAGAAACCGCAGGGCGGCGGCGTGTTTGAGTACGTCAGCAATCTGCGCAATGCTGAAGCGGGCGAGATGAATTTCGAGGGTGTGGAAAAGGTGCTGCACCAGCAGCAGCCGGTCGAGAAGCTGGCGATTAATCCCGGCGACCTGGTGCTGTTCCGCGGCCGCAATGCGCTGCACCGCGTCACGCCAACCGAAGGCGATACCAGCCGGATGTTGGTGGTGCTGGCGTACAATGCCCAGCCCGATATTGCCCTGTCCGAAACCGCCCGCATGACCTTTTACGGCCGCCTTTAAATCTGCGGCGGCCAGATCGTCCCGATAAAAAAAAGGGCTGAAATCATTCAGCCCTTTTATCACTTATTCAACGGTTACTTGCTCAACAACGCCTTCCAGGCCCGGGCGAAGATCTGCTGGGTGCGGAAGGCGATCAGCGCCTGCCAGTCAGGATCGTAAGGATAGAAACCGTCGTAAAGATCCTGCTTGATCTGCTGCCCACGATCGCTGGCAGGATCGCCATACAGATGCAGCCAGTGATCGTCGCGAAGGCGGCGATGCATCTCTTCCCCATCCAGCGTGCCGCACTCTACCACCAGCTGCAGCAGCTGCGTCTCCGGCAGATGATCGAGCATAAATTGCGACAGATAGCCGGTCGCCGTGGCGGTGACGCCGGTTTCACTGTCGCGTCCGGCGCCGGTGATCAGCACCGTCAGCCATTCGCCAAAGATCGCCCGCGCCTGTTCGAGCGCAGGATAATCCCGTTCGGCAATCGCCATCAGCATCGGATGACCATAGGCGCCCGCGCCGGTATGCAGATCAAAGCTGATGATGCGCTTCGCCTGCGCCAGGTGGCGGGAAATGATGGTTTTCAGCGTCTGATGGGACCAGCTGGCCTGCTGGCCACCAAAGAAAATACCGTCGGCAAACTGATACTGACCGGCTTCCACAATGCGCTTAACGCCCGCCCAACCCAGCGCTTCACGTTTGGCCTGCAACAGCGCATCGGCCTGCTGACGCGCTGCGCCATCCAGATCCTTGCAGCTATAAACGGCATGCAGATCGCGATAAGCGGCGTTATCCGGTGCACCGGCCGCGAAGTCGATAAAGTTACGGTTAAGATCGGCGTTATCTTCGTTCACCCGGCGCAGGTGGGCCGTGCCCCACGGATTGATCAGATGCACCATCACCAGCGCCACACCGGCGGGCAATGTTGCAGCGTCGAGTCCGTCCAGCCAGGCAATCTGACTGTCCGATCCGTAATAGCCTTCAACACCGTGGGTGCCGGAAACGATCAGCAGCAGATTGTCTGCCGCCGGGTCGCCAATCACCGCCACATCGGTGCTTAAGGCTTCGCCCTTCGGCCCGCTCAGCGGATGGGGATAATGGGTGACGTGGCCGTCCAGCCGCGCCACGGCGGCAAGAAAGCGCGCCCGCTGCGCGCTGTAGTCAGGTAGGGATCGCATCAGGCTCACTTCTGAATATGATAGACGTCAAAGCTGAAGTACTTCTTCGCCAGCCGCTCGTAGGTGCCATTTTTATGCAGTTCGGCCAGCGCCGCGTTGATCTTCTCAACCCGCGCCCGATCGTCTTTGCGCAGACCGATCCCCACGCCTTCGCCGAAGTATTTTTTGTCATACAGGGTATCGCCGCTGATCTGGTAATCCTTGCCCTGAGGCGACTTCAGGAAACCGGTTTCCGCTGAGGCGGCGCTGGTCAGCGTTGCATCCACCCGTCCTGACGCCAGATCGGGCCAGATCTCTTCCTGGTTAGGATACGACACCACGTTGATGCCGGTGCCCGCCCAGACGGCTTTGGCATAGGTTTCCTGGGTGGTGCCCTGCGCGACGCCCACTGACTTGCCTTTCAGCGACTCAGCATCGGGTTTCAGGCCGCTGTCCTTCTTGGTCACCAGCGCGCTTGGCGTGTTGTAGAGCATATCGGTGAAGGCAACCTGCTGGCGGCGTTTGTCGGTCATCGCCATCGCCGAGAGGATCGCATCGAATTTACGCGCCTGCAGCGCCGGAATAATGCCGTCGTAGCCGGTCTGCACCCACACGCACTTCACCTTCATCTGATGGCAAATGGCGTTGCCCATTTCAATGTCAAAGCCCTGCAGGCTGCCATCGGGCGCTTTGGACTCAAACGGCGGGAAAGTGGGATCGACGCCGAAGCGCAGCGACTCGGCAGCAAAAGCGGTTGAACTGGCGCAGGCGAGCAACACCAGCGCAGACAGGGCGATTTTTTTCATGCAGGCTCCCAAAAAAGCAAAAAGGGTTAATAAAAAAGCGGTTATCCTCTTTCATACCATGATTTATTGCGCAAAGTGGGGATTTTTTCTTCGCTGTGAACAGGCGCTGCGCAAAAAAAAGAGCCTTCATAAGAAGGCTCTGATTCAGTGACAACGCGGATTAGCGTTTGGGTGCGGCATCCGGATACATCTCCAGCAGGCGGCGCGTGACGCCGTTGGTCCAGCCGAAACCGTCCTGCAGCGGATACTCACCGCCGCCCGCCAGCACCGGCGCGCGTCCGGCCACGTTATATTTTTCGACCATCTTGTGATGACGATGGTAGGTGGCGCCGACAATCTGCAGCCAGCGGGTAGCAATCTCTTTCGCCAGCAGCTCTTCGCCGTAGTTATTCAGGCCTTTGATCGCCATCCACTGCATTGGCGCCCAGCCGTTAGGCTTGTCCCACTGCTCGCCGGTCTCTTCCACCGTTGACAGCACCCCGCCCGGCGCCAGCAGATGCGAGCGGATGGCCGCTGCGGTGTGCGTGGCCTGATCGAGGCTCGCCATACCGACAAACAGCGGCGTTACCGACGCGGCAGAAAACGCCCCTTTCTCACGGTCACGCCAGTTGTAGTCGCGATACAAACCCGCTTCGGCATCCCACAGATATCTGTCGAGGATTTCCCGGCGGCGCACCGCTTTCTGCTGGAACAGCTCGGCCGTGGCATGGTCGTTTTTGCTGGCCGACAGCCGCGCAATGGTGGTTTCCAGCTTATATAGGAAGGCGTTCAAATCCACCGGCACAATGCTGGTGGTCTGGATGCTCTCCAGACGGCCGGGCTCGCTGAGCCAGCGCGATGAGAAGTCCCAACCGGACGCCGCACCGGCACGCAGATCGCGATACACTTCGTTCGACGGCCGCGAAGAGTTTCTCGCCGTTTCCACATCTTCAATCCACGACTCGTCGCGCGGCGTATCCCGATCGTCCCAATAGCGGTTGAGCACCGAGCCATCCGACAGCATCACCACGTGGCGATAGGCTTCGTTCGGCGTCAGCGACGCTTCACCGTCCATCCAGAATTCGTATTCGCGCTTGAGGTGCTTCAGATAGCGCTGCGCTTCGTGCACGCCGTCCTTCTCGAACAGCTCGACCATCATCGCAAACACCGGCGGCTGGGAGCGGCTGAGGTAATAGGTGCGGTTGCCGTTAGGGATATGCCCGTAGGTGTCGATCATCCAGGCAAAGTTATCCGCCATATTCTTCAGCAGATCGGTGCGACCGCTGGCGGCAAAGCCCAGCATGCTGAAGTAGGAATCCCAGTAGTAGGTCTCACCAAATCGTCCGCCCGGCACCACGTAAGGCTGCGGTAACGGCAGCAGCGAAGAGAACTCCGAGTGCTTCTCCGGCTTACGGGTTAACACCGGCCACAGCGCGTCGATATGCTCGCCCATCGATTTATTGGGGTCCGAAACATAGCGGCTGTCATGGACTTTTGGCAGGTCAAAATTCTCCAGCACGAACGCCAGTAAATTAAAATCCTCGCGCTCACGCTGCATAAAATAGCGGTACAGAATTCTTTCAGGTTCAATTTTGGGCGCACAGTCGGCAAACGTTTTGCTGTCGGTAAATATCCGCGACGTTTGCACGGCTTCAAACAGCTCCTGATACCGATCGGAAGGCGTCAGGATGTCCGATGCGGGCAGACCACGAATCGACTCCGGTTGCGGCTCAACGACCGATTCCAGACCCGCCTCGTAATCGTGATAATAGGCTTCGTAGTCAGTCTGATTATTGTCAATGATTAGGTCATTTTGGTTAAAAGTGATAGAAACCTCCTGTGCCAATTGATATCGACAATGATTGCGCTGAATTTCAGAAACAAGCCCTCAGTATAGTACCCCAGTCTCACAACGCAACCCATTGAACTTATTACCGACGATGAGAAGATATTTCAAAAAATAACCGTAAGCGGTTACTTAAGATTATTCTGCATATTAATTTACAGTAATTGAAAAGCGAGCATTCCATATCGCCGTTGTTCGCAAGCCCGCCAGCCCTGCACTTAAGCCAAACCGTTAAAATGATGTTTATTTATCCAGTTTTGAAATTAAATTAACTGAAAATTTACGTTTATAAAAAAAAATTGCTTTTACCATTTACATTATATTTAAACCGCCGAATACTGTGCAGGCCAGATCGTCGCGCAGCCCTTGCCACGCCTGGTAAAAATAAGTTTATCTGATAGCAAACCAGACCTTTAAATGATTAATTAAGGAACTCTCGTGGCACCGGTAGTAAATAAATCCGCAGCGTTGCACTCGGAAAGCCTCTCTGATGAGGATGACAGTTTAGTTTCCCCCTTCGATACACCCGCTCCCATAAATAAAACCTATATTACCCGTGGAACCCGGCGTTTTACCCACGCCACGCTGGCGCTATTTTGTGCCGGGCTTTCGACGTTTGCGGTGTTGTATTGCGTTCAGCCCATTCTGCCGGTGTTCTCGCAGAGTTTTCATCTGACGCCGGCCCAGAGCAGCCTGTCACTTTCCGTCACCACGGCGATGATGGCATTGGGATTGCTGGTCACCGGGCCGTTGTCGGATGCCATCGGGCGCAAATCGGTGATGTCGATTTCGCTGCTGCTGGCGGCGTTCTTCACGCTTATCTGCGCCACCATGAGCAGTTGGGAAGGCGTACTGGCGATGCGCGCGCTGACCGGCCTGGCCCTCAGCGGCGTGGCGGCGGTGGCGATGACCTGGCTGAGCGAGGAGCTGCACCCGGTGTTCCTCTCCTTCTCGATGGGGCTGTATATCAGCGGCAACTCGATTGGCGGGCTGGTCGGCCGACTGTCGACCGGGATGCTGGCGGATCACTTCTCGTGGAACGTATCGCTGTTTGTGGTCGGGCTCTTTGCGCTGGCGGCCGCCGGGCTGTTCTTCCGCCTGTTGCCGCCGTCGCAGCATTTCCGCGCCTGCTCGCTGCGGCCGCATAAGCTGCTGGTTAACTTTATGTTCCAGTGGCGCGACATGGGGCTGCCGATGCTGTTTATCGTCGGGTTTATCCTGATGGGCAGCTTTGTCACGCTGTTTAACTACGTCAGCTACCGCTTTATGGCCGCGCCGTTCTCGTTAAGCCAGACGGTGGTCGGACTGCTGTCGGTAGTGTATCTGACCGGCACCTACAGCTCGCCGCGTGCGGGAATGATGACGGTGAAATATGGCCGTGGCGTGGTGCTGATGGGCGCGCTCAGCCTGATGCTGGTCGGCTTGTTAGCCACCCAGTTCACCACGCTGTTGCTGGTATTGCCGGGACTGATGCTGTTTGCCGCCGGCTTTTTTGCCGCGCATTCGGTGGCCAGCAGTTGGGTAGGACACCGCGCCCGCCGCGCCCGAGGACAGGCGTCGTCGCTGTACCTGTTCTTCTATTACCTCGGCTCCAGCGTTGCCGGTACGCTCGGTGGCGTGTTCTGGCACAACTGGGGCTGGATGGGCGTTTCCGCCTTTGTGGCGGTGATGCTGATCGGCGGCCTGTTTCTGGCCAACAACCTGCGTAAGATCCCGGTGCTGGTGAAAAAAGTTCGCTAACCGGCGGGCGGAGCTCAGGCTCCGCCCCTGCTCGCCTGCCGTGACGATTTACTTCCCCCTGCCCAACCATTAAGCTAGCGCCCCTGATTATCACACCCCTTTATTCCCCGCCTGCGACCCTGTTCAGGCAGCGAATTTTCAGGAGCCGAACCGGCGATGAGCGACGTAGAAAACCTGCAGGGGATGGTGATCTTCGCCAAAGTGGTGGAGACGCTGAGCTATACCGAAGCGGCAAAGCTGCTGGGATTATCCAAATCCTCGGTGAGCAAAGAGATCTCCGCGCTGGAAGTCCGGCTGGGCACCAAACTGCTGCAACGCACCACCCGTAAAATCGTGGTGACCGATGTCGGCATGACCTGGTATCACTACTGCGCGCGCATCCTCAGCGAAGTGAAAAGTGCCGGGCTGTTTATCCGCCAGTATCACGAAGAGCCGACCGGCAGCCTGCGCGTGGTGGCGCCCGTCACCTTTGGCTGTCAGTGCATCGTGCCGGTGCTCAATCAGTTTGTCGCCAATAACCTGCATGTCAGCGTCGATCTGGACCTGACCGATCGCCCGGTTAACCTGGTCGATGACAATGTCGATCTGGCGATAGTGATCCGCCGCGAGCCGCCGGAGCATGCCCACTGCACGCCGTTGATGGACATCGGCTGGGGCCTGTTTGCCGCACCGGACTATCTGCAACGCTTCCCGCCCATCGCCCAGCCGGACGATCTACCACGCCATGACTTTATCCTGTTCCGTGGCCCGGCCCACACCATCTCGCTGCCGTTCCGTAAAGAGAAGCAGAAGCTGGATATCGAAGTGCGTAGCCGTTTTCGCGCCAATAACAGCACCGCACTGCTGAATTCCGCTATCGCCAACAGCGGCATTGCCTATTTGCCGGAATACGTCGCGCAGGAAGCGGTCAAAGAGGGCAAGCTCAGTCGGGTGTTAGCGGAATGGGAAATGGACGTCTATCAGTCGTGGATCCTGACCAAAGCCGACAGTTTGATTTCACCGCGGGTCAGGGTATTTATCGAGGATTTGCAGCAGGCGTTACGCTTGAAATAAAGGGCGGAACAGCGTCCGCCCTCTGCATACTTAGTAGTAGTTACCGTGACGGTAATCCCAGGTGGTGAAGGTGTCAGACAGCATCGACATAATTTTGTCCACATCCAGACCTTTACGGATCAGGATTGGGCATGGCGTGATGTTGCGCTCGCCTTTCTGCTCTGGCACCAGTTTGCCCTGCTCATCCACCATCGCCACCATCACACCCTGCTCGTAACGGGTTTTCTCAGACTCGTTCGGCTGGATGGATTTCACGTAGTCGTTGGCTTCAATAATCAGGTCAGCCTGCGATTCGATACGCTCGCCGATCCCTTCGACCAGGCCACGGTTGCCTTTGCCTGACGGGTTAGCGGAGCTGGCGAAGGAGAATTTACCGTGGTTTTCCCACAGCTCTTTCGCCAGGTTTTCGCCAGGGGTACCGAATTTGATCACGAAGCAGCTGGTCTGACGGCGATCCATCATCAGGTCTTTTGAACCGTCTTCCGGAATGCGTGCAACTGCGTCTTCTTTCCACGGCAGGATGCAGCCCAACAGCACGTCCTGATCCCAGTGCTGCTGATACAGCGATTCAATTTCCGGGTTCAGCTGCGCCAGCTCTTTCAACTGCTCCAGAGAACCACACAGCACCACGCCCGGCTTGTTGCGGTTGCGCTGCTTGGCATCAAATTTACGCTCCAGCCCTTTGGCATCGGAGGTCATGATGATGTAGCCCACTTTGGTCGGGCAGACGATCATGCCGCCGTCAGCAGACAAAACCTTAACTGCTTCTGGCTGTAAGCCGCCGTTCCAATGGATAGTCTTATTGCTCATGGTCGCACCTGTATAACGTAGAGGGTTAAAGTGTGTCGGTCAGTATTTCAAGGTAGCACGGCTGGCTAACCCTGCACTGGCCTGTTGCAACCATCCTGACGTTAAACCGCCATTCAGGCAACAATAAAACACTTTAAACCTGCATTGTTTTCCACAGGAAACAGTCGTTGCTGAAAACCGAAATCAGGAAGGGATCAGCTTTTCCGCTTTAAGCTTGTCGAACAGCGCGAAAAAGGCGTCACGCGTGGACTGATAGCCGGTGAAGCCCGCTTTACGGCTCTTGCTGATGTCGGTAAACACTTCCATCGGACGGCCCAGATCGGCATCGGTATGCCACCAGGACACCAGCTTGCTGATATCCGCTTCCTTCAGGTTGAACTGCTTCGCCAGCGCCTGCCACTCGGCGGGAGCCGCGTCCATGCGCCCATCCAGCGGTTGCACGTCGTCCGGGAACGGCGCGGCCTCAATGCCAAAGTAGCTGGCGATTTCGCCCCACCTCCACTTCCAGCGGAACACGTCGCCATTCACCACGTTATAGTCCTGATCCTGCGCCGACGGCGTGGTGGCGGCCCATTCGAGCTGCTGGGCGAGAATATGCGCGTCGGTCATATCGGTGACGCCTTCCCACTGCGCTTTGGAACCTGGGAAGACAAACGGCTGGCCGGTCTGCTTGCACAGGCTGGCGTAGACGGCCAGCGTCTGGCCCATATTCATCGCATTGCCCAGCGCGAAACCGATGATGGTGTGCGGGCGATGCACGCTCCAGCTGTAGCCATATTTTTCCGCGCCAGCGAACACTTCGTCTTCCTGCGCGTAGTAGAAGTTATCCCCCGGCTGACGGCCCTGTTCTTCGCGGAACGGCGTCATCGGCACTGCGCCTTTACCGTAGGCATCAAACGGGCCGAGGTAGTGCTTGAGGCCGGTGACCAGCCCGACGTGGCCGCCTTTCAGGCTGTCGCCCAGCGCGTCAATCACGTTGCGAACCATGGCGCTGTTAACGCGGATGTTCTCTTTCTCGTTGGCCTGACGGGCCCAGACGCTGAAAAAGACCTTATCCACGGTGACGCCTTGCAGCGCCTTTTCTACCGAGGCTTTGTCGGTGAGATCGGCAGTCAGCGCGGTGCAACCGGCTGGCACCGCGGTGCGTCCACGGGACAGGCCGTAAACCTGCCAGCCGTCACCGGTGAGTTGTTCCGCCAGCGCGGTTCCAATGACGCCACTGACGCCGACAATAAGTGCACGTTGTTGCATAGCCAGACTCCTGAATAAAGGGGTAACAATCAGCTTAATAGAGAATTGGAGTCTTATCTGAGGTATAAATTCACATAATTAATGAACTGGATTCCCTAATGATGATGACTCAGGATCGCCTTAAGGGCATTACGCCGTTTGTGGCCAGCGTCGAACAGGGCAGTTTTACCGCCGCCGCTGCGGTACTGCACCTGACCAGTTCAGCGGTCAGTAAAAGCGTGGCGAGGCTGGAAGCGCGATTAGGTTCGCAGCTGTTTGAACGCACCACCCGCCGGCTGGCGCTGACCGACGCCGGTCAGGCCTTTTATGAAACCTGCACGCGCGTGCTGAACGAGCTGTCGGAAGCGGAGTCGGTGCTGGCGGCGCAGCGCGCCATCCCGGTCGGACGACTGCGGATTGCGGTACCCAACACCTTTGGCCGGATGCGGGTGATGCCGCTAATCAACGAATTTTGCCAGCAGAACCCGGAGATGCAGATTGCCCTCTCTTTTTCCGATCGCTTTGTCGATCTGTTTGAGGAAGGCGTGGATATCGCGATACGTATTGGCGGCTCGACAGATTTTCCGCCCTCGCTGGGCTACCGCTTTTTGGGTAATGAAAGGCTGATCTTCTGCGCTTCGCCGGACTATCTGGCGCAGCATGGCGTGCCTGACTCTTTGCAGGCGCTGACCGAAAGGCGAGCCATTGTTTACGATCGGGTAGATGGCAGCACCAGTCCGTGGCATATCCGCTCGCCGGATGGACGAACGATAACCCGAACCCTGCCTTATCGGATGGCGTTGGGGGATGGCGAAGCCCAGGTCGCCGCCGTGGTAGCCGGACTCGGCGTGGCGCAGATGGCGACCTGGCTGATGGAAAAAGAGTTAGCCAGCGGTGCGCTGGTGCCGATCCTGCCAGAGCTGGCGGTAGAAGGTCTGCCGCTGTTTATCGTCTGGCCGCGCAGAAAGCAGCTGCTGCCGAAGGTCGACGCGCTGCTTGCCACGCTGGATCGGCTAAAAATCAGTCAGTAGCGGGTTTATTTACGTTAATGCGCCACGGCACGCCGAACTTATCGATCAGCGTACCGAAACCGGCCGCCCAGAAGGTTTCTTCCCATTCCAGCGTGACCTTACCGCCAGCGGAAAGATTATCAAACCAACGTTTGCCTTCGGCAGGATCGTTGCTCGACAGGCTAACGGCAAAACCGTTGTAGCTTACCGCTTCCGCGCTGTCGCTCATTTGCAGCTCACCTTCGCCGATATGCAGCAGCGCGTGCATGATTTTATCATCCGCTGGCTGTTCCGCGGCTGGGCTGTTCTGTTTCTGCGGCTGCTGTTTTTTCTCCGCAGGCACGTCACCCCAGGTCATTTTAACCGTCAGTTTGGCTCCCGTAGCCTGCTGATAAAAAGCGATAGCCTCTTCACAGTTTCCCGAAAAATATAAATAAGGCGAAAGTTGCATAACATCTCCTTCGTTTGAGGTATGTGCTTAAGAACAAGCTCGAAGAAAGTGTAGCAGGCGACTCAAATCTGGCGCTTAATTACATTTTACTGGTTAATAACATATGCAAAGAAGACAGAGGATAAGCGGTTATGAATACCGTATAGCGGCGCGGGAACAGTCGCCGGGAAAGAAAGAGTTTCCCAGATTATGAGCGATACAATATTCTTCAAATTGCTTCAACGAATGGACATCAACATGCTAAAAATAGCGAGATGACTAAAAATAAAGCAAAAAAAAACGGCCAGTTTGCTGGCCGTTTTCGATCGTAAAGTCGCTTACTTCTCTTCCATCAACTTTTCAACGTCGGCATTGCCCTGATGCTCAGGCACCGTCTTGCGCACTTTCGCCACATCGCTGGCGCTGACCTGCTGCTTCGCGCTGTTACCCCAGCTGCTGCGGATAAAGTTCACCACGTCAGCGACCTGCTGGTCGTTCAGACGCCAGCCGAAGGCCGGCATGGTGATGCTGGAAGGCGCACCCTTCACGCCCGGCAGCGTGGCACCGCTGAGCACGATATGGATCAGCGAGGTTGGGTCTTCTGCCTGCACCACCGCGTTACCGCGCAGTTCCGGGAAGAAGCGCTTATAGCCGCTGCCGTCGGTTTTATGGCAGGCAGCACAGCTGTCGACGTACACCGAGGCACCCGGTTTGCTGTCATCGCCTTTCCACAGGGCTTTCGCCACCGCGTCATCAGACTTGAAGCCCACCTGATTCGGATCGCGCGCGCCCAGCGACTTCAGATAACGGGCAATCGCCGTGGCATCTTCCGGGCTGAGGTGCTGCAGGCTGTGCTCGACCACATCGGTCATACCACCGAATACGGCGGTCTGATCGTTACGGCCGGTACGCAGGAACTGCACCAGATCGTCTTCACTCCAGCGGCCCAGGCCGTCACGGTTATCGCCACGCAGGTTGCTGGCGGTCCAGCCATCAATCGGCGCGCTGCTGCCGGACAGATAGTCACTGCCTTCGCTGTCATTGAGGGCTTTTTCCTGCATGGTCAGGCTGCGCGGCGTATGACAGGCACCGCAGTGGCCGAGGCCTTCAACCAGATACTGACCGCGTGCCAGCACCGCATCCTGACCTTTGATTGGCTGGAAGGCCTTCACGTCCGGCGCAAACATGCCGCGCCAGATCGCCAGCGGCCAGCGCATCGACAGCGGCCACGGAATGTCGCTGTCCTGATTGGCCTGCGAAACCGGCTGCACGCCATGCATAAAGTAGGCATACAACGCCTGCATATCCTCATCGCTGACCACCGCGTAAGACGGATACGGCATCGCCGGATAGAGCGTATCGCCGTTCTTCGCCACGCCATGACGCACCGCTTTCTGGAAATCGTCGTAGCTGTAATCACCAATACCGGTTTGCTTATCCGGCGTGATGTTGGTGGAGTAAATATTGCCGATTGGCGTCGCCATCGACAGGCCACCGGCGAACGGCTGGCCGCCCGCTTTGGTGTGACAGGCCACGCAGTCACCGGCGCGCGCCAGGTATTCACCGCGTTTGATCTGCGCCGCACCGGAGTCGTCCGCCAGCGCGGCAAAGCTTGCCATGCCCAGTAACAGGGCCGGGATCATCATCTTCATCGGGTTGTCCTTATGCCTGCACCAACGGACCTGGATTTTTCAGGTACTGTTCACGAATCGCTTTAGCTGACCAGTAGGTCAGGGCTGCCACCATGCCGGTTGGGTTGTAGCCCAAACCTTGTGGGAAGGCAGAAGCGCCGGGGACAAACACGTTCGGGACATCCCAGCTCTGCAGATAACGGTTCACCGCACTGGTTTTTGGATCTTCACCCATAATCGCGCCGCCGTTCATATGGGTGGTCTGATAGACGGTGGTGTCGAAGTGCGTGCCGGCCGCTTTCGGTGAACCGCTGATCAGTTTCGGGTTCATCGCTTCGGCAATTTTGTGCATTTTGCCGTGCATAAACTGCGACATCTTGATGTCGTTGTCCTGCCAGTCGAAGGTCATACGCAGCAGCGGCTGGCCAAAGGCATCCTTGTAGTTCGGATCCAGGTCCAGATAGTTGTTGCGATAGGACTGGTGAGCCCCGTGCGCATCCATCGACACGTGATGGGTGTAGTGATCGGCCACGGCGGCTTTCCACTTGCTGCCCCAGTTTGGCGTGCCCGGAGGCGTTGGCAGACCGGAGATAGGCTTCACGCCCGCCTGGTTCACCCACATTGGCGAGCCGCCAACAAAGCCGTATTTGGCGTGGTCAAAGTTATCGGCATTGAAATCATCCAGACCCACGCCCGCACCGCCCGCACCAATAAAGTTATTGGTGAACACGTCCTTATCGAAGAACGCCTTGATGGTGGAGATGTTCTGGTAAGCAAAGTTACGGCCCACGGTCCCTTCATTGGTCACCGGATCGTATGGCTTGCCAATGCCGGACAGCAGCATCAGGTGCACGTTGTGGAACTGGAAGGCAGAGAGGATCACCAGATCGGCAGGCTGCTCAATCTGACGGCCTAATGCATCGACATAGGTCACGCCGGTGGCGCGCTTTTTATCGGCGGTCAGGTTAACGCGCAGCACGTTGGCGTTCTCACGCAGTTCGAACTTCGCTTCCTGACGCAGCGCCGGCAGGATGTTGACGTTTGGCGAGGCCTTGGAATACATGTAGCAGGCATAGCCGCTGCAATAACCGCAAAAGTTGCACGGTCCCATCTGCGCGCCATAGGTATTGGTATACGGGCCGGAGGTGTTGGCCGACGGCAGATCGTACGGGTGATAGCCGATGGATTCTGCGGCCTGGGCAAACATCTGCGCCGAGAAGGTGCGCTTCTGTGCCGGCAGCGGGAATTTATCGGAGCGGTCTGGCGCAAACGGGTTGCCCTTGCCCTGACCAATCACCTTGCCTTTTACGCTCCATTCAGAGCCTGAGGTGCCGAACACTTTCTCCGCTTTGTCGAAGAACGGTTCCAGCTCGTCGTAGGTGACGCCGTAATCCTGAATGGTCATGCCTTCAGGAATGAAGTTCTTGCCGTAACGCTCTTCGTAATGGCTGCGCATACGCAGTTCCATCGGGTCGACGCGGAAGTGCACGCCTGACCAGTGCAGGCCCGCGCCGCCGGTGCCGGTGCCCGGCAAAAACGCCGCCAGCTGGCGATAAGGCTGTGCGGTTTGCGCCGAATTGTGGCGGATGGTGACGGTGCTTTTCGACAGATCCTGGAACAGCTTTTTACGGATGTTATAGGTCAGCTCATCAATCACCTGCGGATAGGCGCCGTCCGGATAGGTGTCGCGATGCGGGCCGCGTTCCAGTGCCACCACGTTCAGACCGGCTTCGGTCAGCTCTTTGGCCATGATCGATCCTGCCCAGCCGAAGCCGACGATCACCGCATCTACTTTCTTCATTTCGTTTGCCATGGTTATGCTCTTTCCCCACGAATCGATACCGGTGGGAACGGATAACGCTCGCCACGTTCAACCCAGTCCATAAAGTCCGCACGCGCGCCCGGGAAGTTAATCAGCGTCCAGCCGACCATGCCCTGATTGCCGCCGTGGAGCGGATCGCTGAAGAACCCTTCACGGGTGTTCTGCAGCAGGAAAGAGAAGAAGACTTTGGCCGGAACCTGTTTGAACGCAACGCTGCCCGCTTCGAACGCCTGCAGCAGCGTGTCCTGCTGGTCCGCGCTCAGTTTGGCGAAGACCTTGCCATGCTGCGCTTTCGCGACCGCATCGGCATCTTCCAGCCCTAAACGGTAAATCTGGCGGGGCACCAGCGGGTACTGATAGCCCAGTTCCTTGTCGGCATCAGGGTGGAAAGGTCCCTGCATATACCAGTTGGAACCAATGGCATACGGCGTATTCATCTGGCGATCGATATATTCCGCCACGCCGGCTTCCAGCGCGCCAGGTCCACGATCGTCGGCCGGGATCAGGCGCGCGCAGGCGGCCTGCACAAAGGCATACTCTTCGGGGGTGAACCAGGTCGGTTGGTAATCACGGGCTTTTTGTGGACCGGATGGCGCGGATTCTTTCGCGGCGGCCGGAGCAGCGGCGGTCAGCGCGCCAATTCCGGTACTG
Source organism: Erwinia sp. QL-Z3 (assembly GCF_004551645.1). Taxonomy (NCBI): domain Bacteria; kingdom Pseudomonadati; phylum Pseudomonadota; class Gammaproteobacteria; order Enterobacterales; family Erwiniaceae; genus Erwinia; species Erwinia sp. QL-Z3. The sequence goes on along the minus strand of NZ_CP037950.1, from coordinate 1,861,469 downwards.
CCGATCGCCATGGCCGGAGCCAGGGTGATGGTTTTCAGCAGAAAGTCCCGGCGGGAGCTTCCTGTGGTTTCTTTCGACATGACATTGCCTTAATAACTTGCGCCTGGTGCTTCGGCTTGGGATTCACGGTTGCTTGCAGTATTTTTTTTAATCGGGCACATAACGCGGTTACCGAATCAATGTTACCGGTAACAATGACATAGAGTTTAACAGGTCTTTTAGCAAAGATTTAGCGCAGGGAAACAAAATGGCACAAATTCATTAACAAGATTTGCATCTGGATATACAAAACCTGACATAAACCCTTAGGATGGAGGATCTGCGTACCGCAAGAACGAGGATTAAAAAGCAATGAGTGAAGTCTGTTCGCCAGGGACGATGCCGTCTGAACCTGCATTCAATAACAATAAGCTTTCCGAACGTATCGATGCACTGCCGGCCTCAGCCGGACTATGGCGCTTTATCGCCCTGCTCTCGCTGGGTGGGTTTTTCGAGCTGTACGACCTGTTTCAGACCGGCTATATCAGCGCCGGTCTGGTGGCGGAAAATATCTTCCATGTCGGCAGCCAGGGCGTGTTTGGCATCTCCGATCAGGCCGCTTTTGCCTCTTCCACCTTCCTGGGGTTATTCCTCGGTGCCAGCCTGCTGGCTCCCTATGCCGACCGCTTTGGCCGTCGCATCACCTTTATGTGCGCGCTGGCCTGGTACGGCTGTTTTTCGCTGATCATGGCCTTCCAGAATCACGCCGAAGGGATCATTTTCTTTCGTTTCCTGGTCGGCGTCGGGCTGGGCATCGAACTGGTGACCATCGATACCTATCTGACCGAATCGGTGCCGAGCTACCTGCGCAGCAAGGCGTTTGCCTTCGCCTTCTTTGTGCAGTTTCTGTCGGTGCCGGCGGTTGCGCTGATGTCGTGGTGGCTGGTGCCGCAAACCATCCTCGGCCTGACCGGCTGGCGCTGGGTGGTGATTGCCGGGGCGTTATGCTCGCTGGTGATCTGGTTTATCCGTAAAAATCTGCCGGAATCGCCGCGCTGGCTGGCGCAGCAGGGCCGCCATCTGGAGGCGCATAAAGGCGTGACGGCGATGGAGATCCGCTGTGGTAAAGCCAGCACCGAACCGGCGGCAGCGACGATCGAAACCGGCGGCATCATTGAAAAGAAAGGTCGCTTCCGCGATATCTGGCGCCCTGAATACCGTCAGCGCACGCTGATGCTGGTGGTGATGAATATCTTCCAGGCGATCGGTTTCTTCGGCTTCGGCAACTGGCTGCCCGCGTTGCTGTCCGGCAAAGGCGCGAGCATCACCCACAGCCTGCTGTATGCCTTTTTCATTACCCTCGCCTATCCGCTGGGCTCGCTGATTTGCAGCCGCTATGCCGACAAGATTGAGAATAAATGGCAGATCGTGCTCGCCTCGTTGATGACGGTGGTCTTCGGCACGCTGTTTGCGCTGCAAACCAGCCCGATTTTGCTGATTGTCTGCGGCTTCTGCATCACGTACTCCAACGCCTGGCTGACCTACAGCTATCACGCCTATCAGACCGAGGTGTTCCCGACATTTATTCGCGCGCGCGCCGTCGGGTTCTGCTACTCGTTCAGCCGTCTTTCCACGGTGTTCAGCAGCATTATTATCGGCATGATTTTGCAGGTGGCCGGTGCGCAGGGCGTGATTGCCTTTATCGTGGTGAGTATGGTGATTGTGATGCTGGTGATTGGGATTTTTGGTCCGAAGACGCGCGGGCTGGATCCGGAGCGGATCTGACACCGCGCCGGTATTGCCTGACGGTTCAGGCAATACCGGCGGCAGGCTTACTTTTCGGCTGAGACTTCAGCAAATCTTTCCGGCGGATTAAACACCTTGAGTCGGGTTTCTGGCGGCTGCGGTCGCCCGAAGAAATAGCCCTGGAACAGCGTACAGCCTTCACTTTTCAGCTGTTCAAACTGCTCATTGCTCTCCACCCCTTCTGCGGTAATTTGAATATCCAGACTGCGGCTCATGCCGGTAATGGCGCGAATAATCGCCAGCGCTTCACGGCTGTCCTTCATATCGTTGATAAATGACTTATCAATTTTGATTTTGTCGAACGGGAAGGATCGCAGATAGCTGAGCGACGAATAACCGGTGCCAAAATCATCCAGCGCAATGCGCACGCCCAGCGCCTTCAGCTTCTGCAAGGTGCGGATATTGACCAGCGTGTTGTCGAGCAGCACCGACTCGGTGATCTCCACTTCCAGCCTGCCCGGCTCCAGCCCGGAGTCTTTCAGCGCCGCTTCCACCACCGACACCAGCGAGCTGTTTTTAAATTGCAGCGGCGACAGGTTAACCGCCACGCTCTGGTGCGCCGGCCAGTTGGCGGCCTCGCGGCAGGCTTCATACAGGGCATAAGCGCCCAGGCTGTGGAGTAACCCGGTTTCTTCGGCAATCGGGATAAAGTCCATCGGCATGATCAGCCCTTTTTCCGGGTGATGCCACCGCATCAGCGCTTCGTAGCCGATGATTTCGCGACCGTGATTGTTGGTAATCGGCTGATAGTAGAGCCGCAGATGCTTGTGGGTAATCGCATCGCGCAGGTCATTTTCAATCATCCGACGCAGATTGGCGGCTTCGCCCATTTGCACCGAGAAGTGTTCGAAGCGGTTACGGCCGTTGCGCTTGGCTTCATACAGCGCCATATCGGCACAGCGCAACAGCTGCTCCGGCGTGGCCAGCTCGCGGCCGCCAATCGCGATGCCGATGCTCAGCCCGACCGAGAGGTTATGGCCATCGACGTTAAACGGCAATTTGGTCACTTCAATCAGCCGGTGAGCAATCGCGTCGGCTTCCTGCTGATGGGTCAGGCCGGGCAGCACAATCGAGAATTCGTCGCCGCCATTCCGCGCAAGCGTATCGACATCGCGCAGTACCCCGCGCAACCGGCTGGCTACCGCGCGCAGCAGATCGTCGCCGACCTGATGGCCAAGCGCATCGTTGACGTTTTTAAAGTTATCGAGATCCAGACCCAGCGTGGCGGTCAGTTTCCCGGCCTCGCGATCGGCACGCAGCGCCTCATTAAGCCGCTGACTGAACAGCACGCGGTTCGGCAGGCTGGTGAGGTTATCGTGATGCGCCATATGGTGAATGCGCGCATCCGCCGCACGCTGATCGGTGACGTCATCGGCAATCAGCAGCACGTAGTTAGTGCGCGCATCGTTGCCGCGAATAATCGCCGCCGAGGCGGAGATAATCCGCTCGCCGCCACGGGTATTTAACAGCTGCTCGTTTTTATGCAGCCCTTCGAAGCGCTGCGCGGCGGTGGAAAGCTGGGTGAAATAGTCGCTCATTTCAGAGGTCAGGCAGGCTGCCAGCTTTTTGCCGCTCATCTGCTGCTGAGTCAGCCCCAGCAGCTGTTCGGCCTTGTTGTTCATCAGCAGGATTTCGCGCGAAACCACGTCTTCCACAATCACCGAAGAGGGAATATTGGCGATGATGGTGTCGAGGAATTTTGACAGCGACGCCGTCCTGGCGCTGGTCTGCTCGGCCAGATCCTTCGCCCTTAAAATCTGCTGCTCGTATTCCCGCACTTCGGTGCAGTCGCGGGTGATTTTGGCGTAGCCAATCAGCTGACCACTGTCGTTATGGATGGCGTCGATCACCACATGGGCCCAGAACGCGCTGCCATCTTTGCGGTAGCGCCAGCCCTCGTCGTCAAAGCGACCGGTGGTTTCAGCCAGTTTCAGATTGGTTTCAGGTAGGCGCGCCAGGCGATCCTGCGCGCTGTAGAAACAGGAGAAGTGCTTTCCGACAATTTCGTCGGCGCTGTAGCCTTTGGCCCGCCGCGCACCGGCGTTCCAGTTCACCACCAGGCCATTCGGATCCAGCATGTAGATGGCGTAATCGGTGACGCCTTCCACCAGCAGGCGGAACACCTGCTCCCTTTCACGCTGCTCGACCAGCAGACGCTGTTGTTCGGTACAGTCGCGGGTGATTTTGGCGTAGCCGATCAGCTTGCCGTCGTCGTCGTGGACCGCATCAATCACCACGTGGGCAAAGAAAGCGCTGCCGTCTTTGCGGTAGCGATAGCCCTGCTCTTCAAAACGTCCGGTGCGGTGTGCGGTCCGCAGGTTGGCTTCCGGCACTTTCGCCAGCCGATCCTGGGTGCTGTAGAACACCGAAAAGTGTTTTCCGACGATCTCATCGGCGGTATAGCCTTTTGACCGGGTGGCACCGGCGTTCCAGTTCACCACGTTGCCTTCGGCATCCAGCATGTAGATGGCGTAATCTTTGACGCCATCCCCCAGCAGGCGAAATTTTTCTTCATGCGCGCGCTGCCCGGCCTGGGCGGCCTTTTGTTCGGTGCAGTCGCGGGTAATTTTGGCAAAGCCAATCAGCGTGCCGTCTTCCGCGCGCACAGCATCAATAATCACATGCGCCCAAAAGGCGCTGCCGTCTTTGCGATAGCGCCAGCCTTCCACTTCATAGCGCCCGGTGCGGCTGGCGATTTCCAGCCCATGCTGCGGGAGGCCTTTAGCGCGGTCCTGTTCGCTGTAAAACAGCGAGAAGTTTTTCCCGACAATTTCGTCCGGCAGATAGCCTTTGGCGCGCTGTGCGCCGGCATTCCAGTTGGCGACGGTGCCATCCGGCTTGAGCATATAAATTGCGTAATCCCCTACGCTCTGTACCAATAAGCGGTACATCACATCGCTATTTTCTGTCATGGTCTTTTCGCCTGGTTGCTGAAGGTCTGGACGGGTATTTGCCTGTCCAGACCCCTGGCTTTCAAGTGCGTCAGGGCTTGACGCCAATGGGCTCAACGCTGCCTTTTATCAGCAGGCCGTCTGTTTTTTCTAAGAATATTCTTAATAGCTATAAACTGAAAAGCGCTGTAATTTCAAGCGATTTCAGATGAATGTCAGAGGTTCTTTCCTGTTTATCGGCATTGTTTAAAAAACATTCAGCGTTTATTTAGGGCTGACACTTTCGGAAACAACCGCGATAAGATTGTTCACAGCAAAAAGCGTTATAAAAAAAGAGCACATTATTTGGAGTCATTATGTTCAAATCATTTTTTCCCCGACCGGGGCTGTTTTTTGGAAGTGTCGTGCTCTGGAGTGCCCTGGCCATTTTGTTGTGGTTTGCGGGTGCCAGTACCTGGATGACTCACTTTTCGGCCTTTGCTGGCAACGCGCAGGAACCGTTACCGAATAACGCACTGCGCTTTATCGCACCCAGCGCGCTGGCTTTTTATCTCTACTATCTGCTGGTGGTAGCGATATTTTATGCCTTCTGGGCCATCGTCAGCCCGCATCCGTGGCAGCGTTGGTCGATTCTGGGTTCAGCGCTGATTATCTTCGCCACCTGGTTTTCGGTGCAGGTCAGCGTGGCGGTGAATGCCTGGTACGAGCCTTTCTATGATTTAATTCAAAAGGCGATGTCGCACCCTAATACCATCAAGATCGAAGCATTTTACCTGCAGCTTCAGGGATTTTTGAGTATTGCGATGATTGCGGTGGTAGTCGGCGTGCTGAATATGTTCTTTGTCAGCCACTACATATTCCGCTGGCGCACGGCGATGAACAATTACTATATGGATCATTGGCCGGAACTGCGGGGCATTGAAGGTGCGGCTCAGCGTGTGCAGGAAGACACCATGCGTTTCTCTTCGACGCTGGAAGATATGGGCACCAGCTTTATCAATTCGATCATGCTGCTGATTGCCTTTTTACCGGTGCTGGTCGCGCTGTCGGTCCACGTCAAAACCATTCCGATTTTGGGCAGCATTCCCTATTCGCTGGTGATTGCCGCGCTGCTGTGGTCCTTGCTGGGAACCGGCCTGCTGGCGGTTATCGGGATTAAGCTGCCGGGTCTGGAGTTCAGGAATCAGCGGGTTGAAGCCGCGTACCGTAAAGAGCTGGTCTACGGCGAAGACGATCCGCACCGCGCCCGTCCACCGACCGTGCGCGAGCTGTTCTCCAACGTGCGCCGCAACTATTTCCGCCTGTACTTCCACTATCTGTACTTCAACATTGCGCGCATTCTGTATCTGCAGCTTGATGCGGTATTCAGTCTGTTTGTGCTGTTCCCGTCGATCATCACCGGCGCCATCACCCTCGGGTTGCTGACGCAGATCACCAACGTTTTCGATCAGGTTCGCGGCTCCTTCCAGTATCTGATTAACTCGTGGACCACGCTGGTGGAGCTGTTGTCGATCTACAAACGTCTGCGCAGCTTCGAGCGCACGCTGGATAATCTGCCCGACCCACAGGACGTCACCGTCGAGTAATCCCGCAACAGCAGAACCTGCGGGCAGAAAGCCCTTGTAAAAAAAGCCCGATATATCGGGCTTTTTTATGCGTGGTTCAATGACTCAGCGGCACCTTTTCCCCTCCAATCATCGCCAGGCCGCTATCGGTGCATTGCGACTGGGGCTGGCGGCATACCACCGAGTCAGCCCTTGACCTGTGCATCCCCAAATCCCACCAACAACTCAGAAGATTAAGGGTGGCGGCAGAGTGCGCGTTAGCCGAGTGTCTGCCGCAGGGATGCGGCAGCCAAGCCCCCAGGGATGGGTTCACGGCGCCTCGGATCACGCGCACTCTGCCGACGCCGAGACACCCGAGCCGGTTTTGACCTTACCCCTTAAGCCTTACCGCCCTTAGCCAACTCAGCAAACACCTGCTCCACGGCATAAGCGCCTGGGTCTTTCACCCCGTTCAGACTGTCCTTGTTCAGATACGATGAACGTCCGGCTTTGGCTGAACTCATCTTCGCGGTGCTGTCCGCCCCCTTCTTCGCCGCGGCAGCCACCTTCTTCAAATCCTTACCGGCGACCAAGGCTTCAAAGGCCGGATGCAACGCATCGATCATCGTGCGATGACCCGGCTGCGCGCCGCCGTAATGCTGCATTCTGTCCAGACCCCAACTCAACGCCTTCGCCAACGGCTCGCCCTCTTCCAGCTTCTGCCCCGCCGCGGTAAACATAATCGACATCAATACCCCGCTGGAACCGCCCATCACCACCGCTAACTGCTCACCGACATAGGTCAGCAGACTGGACAGATCGTCTAATGGCAATGCCTTCGCCTTTAAGTCCTTCAACACCTTGCCCGCGCCGGCCGCAAAGGTTGAACCGGTGTCACCGTCACCGACCTTCGCATCCAGCTGATTCAACTCACTCTCTAATCCCACCAACGTGCTGCAAATGGCCTTCACCACCGCAGCAACCCTGACATTCTCCGATGGCTTCACCTTCTGCTGGGAGGCCACTTTCTTACCTTTGATCACCTTCGGAGCCTTCACCTTCACCGCCGACTGCCAACCGCTGGCCTCGACCGGCGCCAGCAATGCTTCCTCCAACGAAGGCGTCAATACCAGCGTCGAAAGGGAAAAGCCCTTCATGTCCAACGCACTCACCAGGGTTGCCGGCCCCACCAACTGCTTAACGGTTTTACCTAAATCCGTTTTCAACACCTCGCGGGTTAGCACCGCCATCTCCAGCGCCGAAAAACCGCCCAGATTGTTCACTAACAACGCCACCTTCTTGCCATCCGGATTGTGCTTCGCCAGCTTCTCCACCAACACGCTGACGATCTCCTCGCTGTTCTGCGTCTTCAGCGTCGATGCACCCGGTTCGCCATGAATGCCCATGCCCAACTCGCTCTGCCCTTCCTTCACCCGATCGTCGCGCGTCTCACCAGGCACATGACAGGTGGAAAATGCCAAACCAATACTCGCCGTGGCCGCAATCGCTTTATTCGCCAGCGCCGTCACGTCTTTTAAGGATTTGCCCTGCTCTGCCGCATAACCGGCCACCTTATGCACCAACGCCGTTCCCGCAATGCCGCGCGGCTGCGGGTTATCCGGCAGGGCGATATCATCGGTCACCATCACCAAATCGACCTTGAAGCCCAGCTTCTTCGCCTTCTCCGCCGCCAGACCAAAATTGAGCCGATCGCCGGTGTAGTTTTTGACGATCAGCAAACAGCCTTTCTTACCGGTTACGTTAACAATGGCGCTTAATACCGCGTCAACGCTGGGTGAGGCAAAAATATCGCCGCAAACGGCTGCGGTCAGCATCCCTTTGCCGACAAAACCAACGTGAGCCGGCTCATGACCGGAACCACCGCCGGAAATCAACGCCACGCGCGACTTATCCCAGTCATTGCGCACCACCACCCGGATATCCGGCCCCACGTCCAGCTGACTGATATTGTGATAACCACTGCTAATCAGGGCACCTTCGATGGCTTCATTGACCAGGCCGCTCTTCTGATTCATAAAAAACTGACTCATGACGCTTCTCTCTCTGATGATGTGAATGATGAAGGGGAAAACGAGCTAAGTGTCTAACTGTAGCTGAATTATTTTTCGTGATTGGGCAAAAAGAGTCAGTAACGCGATGCAGTAATAGAAGCGCATTTCCAGAAAATCTGGCGGCAATACTAAAATAGCGATTACTGACTCCGCTAATTATTCATTCTTAATATAAAGGCCACAGCAGAATAATGTCCTGCTGACGTTTTAAAAAACCTGATACATGCCGTTACAATCAGTGAATTTTTTTCAACGTTAATTACAACCGACTGATATAGATCAGTTTTATGATTACTCATTACCCGGACGAAATGTTTCACATTCTGAAAAAGGTCAGGAGAGTGTTGTTTTTGTCACATTTCACCGTAAAGCTTGCTGCAATTTTCCGAGAAATGGCTTAAAAATATGGCGGATTTCCATGAACAGCTTGTGGCAAAGATTGTTTTCCTATAAAAAATAAGCCAGCGGATTTTTATACAACCAACAATTAATACCGCTGACAGCAAATCTCTTTGGTTCAACACGCCAATTCCAGGGCGTTCAGAAGGCAGACCGCAAGGTCTGCTTTTTTTTCATTTGTCACTTTTGCCACACTGATTGTCAGCTTTCCGCCAGTCTCTGCCGCGACCTGCGGTCATGATGGTTCTCCCTTTTCAGGAGACTCATCATGCTGTTATCCCCCGCAGAAAAATACCCCACGTCCCCGGTGCTGGCACTCCCCGACCGTCAGTGGCCGGGCAGGACCTTAACCCAGGCACCACGCTGGTTATCCCCCGATCTCCGCGACGGCAATCAGGCGCTGGCCGAGCCGATGGACAGCCAGCGCAAAATGCTGTTCTGGAACCTGCTGCTGCAGTGCGGTTTCACCGAAATTGAAGTGGCGTTTCCGTCGGCGTCACAGACGGACTTTGCCTTTGTCCGTGAGCTGATCGAAGGGGATCATATCCCCGAAAACGTCACCATTCAGGTACTGACCCAGGCCCGCAGTGACTTAATCGACCGCACCTTTGCCGCCCTTGAAGGCGCACATCGCGCCACTTTGCATCTGTATAACGCCACCGCACCGGTGTTCCGTAAGCTGGTGTTCCGCCAAAGCCGGGAAGAGATCGTCGCGCTGGCAGTCAACGCCACCCGACAAATTCGCCAGCGCTGCGAAGAGAACCCGGCCACCCGGTGGACGTTTGAATACTCGCCGGAAACCTTCTGTTTTACCGAAAGTGACTTTGCGCTGGAGATTTGTGAAGCCGTCGCCGCCGTCTGGCAACCCTGTGCCGAACGCCCGATGATCGTCAACTTACCGGCCACGGTGGAAGTGAACACCCCGAACGTTTATGCCGATCAGATTGAGCACTTCTGCCGCCATTTTTCGGCGCGATCGCAGGTGTGTATCAGCGTGCACCCGCATAACGACCGTGGCACCGGCATAGCCTGTGCCGAACTGGCGATGCTGGCCGGGGCCGACCGCGTTGAAGGCTGCCTGTTTGGCAACGGCGAGCGCACCGGCAATGTCGATCTGGTGACGCTGGCGCTGAACCTTTATACCCAGGGCATCCCGCCGGGTCTCGATTTCAGCCAGATTAAACAGGTGGTGGAAACCGTCGAGCAGTGCAACCAGCTGCCGGTGCATCCCCGCCATCCGTATGCCGGTGAACTGGTGTTTACCGCCTTTTCCGGATCGCATCAGGATGCGATTAAAAAAGGCTTCAGCGCCCGCCGGCAGACGCCGGACGCGCAGTGGGAAGTGCCGTATCTGCCCATCGATCCGGCGGATATCGGTTGCAGCTATGAAGCGGTGATCCGCGTTAACAGCCAGTCGGGGAAAAGCGGTGCCGCCTGGATGATCGAGCAAAACCACGGCCTGTCCCTGCCTCGCGCGCTGCAACAGCATTTCAGCCATCACGTGCAGCAGCAGGCCGACAGCGAAGGCGGGGAAATGACCCAGGCCGCCATCTGGCAACTGTTCTGCCGCCTGTATGGCTTAACCTCGCCCGCGCTGCAACTGCATGATTACCGCAGTCAGAGCGAAGGCGGCGAACTGCTGTTACAGGGCGAACTTTGGCAGGGCGAAAAACGCCAGAAACTGGACGGTCGGGGAAAGGGCCTGCTGTCGGCGGCCGTGGCGGCATTGAGCAAAACCTATAACGTCACGCTGTCGATCCAGGATTACCACGAGCATACGCTGGGGCAACACAGTGACAGCCGCTCGGTGACCTATCTGCGCTGCATCCTGCCGGACGGCCAGAGCAGCTGGGGCGTCGGCATCGATGGCGACGTGGCCAGAGCTTCTCTGCAGGCGCTGCTCAACGCCTTCGCTCACTGGACGTCTTTGGCCGGGAAATAGTCGCTGGGCGCCACGCCCATAATCCGCCGGAACATGGCGCTGAAGGCACTGTGGCTTTCGTAACCCATATCCAGCGCCACGCGCAGCACCGACTCACCCGCTGCCAGCCGCGTCAGGGCTTCCATCAGCCTGGCGCGGCGCACCCAGTCACTGAACTGCAGGCCGGTTTCCTGATAAAAACGTCGGGCCAGCGTCCTGCTGCTGACACTCAGCTGGCTGGCGCTATTTTCCAGCGTCCAGCGTTCGGCGGGCTGCGTGCGGATGCGTTGGCACAGGGCCACCAGCGGCGGCGTCTGTGGCTCCGGCAGGCAAAACGGCAACGCCGCCATCACCCGGATTTCATCCAGCATCAGCTCGTAAATCCGCTCGGTGCGGGTGTTGGCCGAATAAGACGGCGGCAGCGACAGCGAGCTGACGATCAACTCTCTCAGCAACGGCGAAACCTGCACCACCTGACAGCTGACCGGCAAATCCGCGCGGGCGAGCGGGTCGATAAACAGCGTCCTCGCCGCCACCTGGCCGGTGATCTGCAACGCATGCCGCACGCCAGCGGGCATCCAGACGCCGCGCCCCGGCGGCACAATCCAGTGTCCGGCGGCGGTTTCAACCCTGACCACGCCGGTCAGGCTGTGGATCAGCTGCGCGCAGTCGTGGTGGTGCATCTGTTCGCGGTCGCCATGCTGATAATCATGGGCAAAAGGGATCAGTGGACGGGTGGAAAATTCGGGGATAAAGGTGGTCGACATGACGGTTACCGGCGGCAGGTGGTGACAGAAACGTATCACGCCACCGGTGAGAAATGCGAGCCGGTTGCAGTGCAATATTATGCGGCAATCGGACTGGCCAATGCGAGCCGGTTGCAGTGCATTATTATGCGGCAACCGGACTGGCCAACGCGAGCCGGTTGCCGCGCATTCGCGCGCCGCAACCGGGACCGGGGTTAGCGGAAGACGCTGATCGCTTCCACCAGCCGCGTTGCCTGACGCGTCATGCGGCCGGAGGCCTGAGCGCCCTCTTCCACCCGCGCGGCGTTTTGATGGGTGATGTTATCCAGGTCTTCCACCGCCAGGCTGACTTCGCTGAGCGCGGTGGCCTGCTCGGAGGTCGCCGCGCTGATCTGCGCAATCAGTGAGGTGACGTTCTGGACCTGGCTGACGATGTTTTCCATGGTTTTACCGGCATCATTGACGTGATCGCTGCCTAAACGCACCTTGGTGGCGCTGTTTTCCACCAGATTCTTGATCTCACTGGCGGCGACCGCGCTGCGTTGCGCCAGGCTGCGGACTTCGCCAGCCACCACCGCAAAGCCTTTACCCTGCTCGCCGGCGCGTGCGGCTTCCACCGCGGCGTTCAGCGCCAGGATATTGGTCTGGAAGGCAATGCCGTCGATCACGCTGGTAATGCTGGCGATTTTCTTCGAACTCTCGTCGATTTCGGCCATCATCGTCACCATCTCGTTCATCGCCTTGCCGCCTTTGGTGGCCACATCGCTGGTGCTTTTCGACAGCGTGTTCACCTGACGGGCGGTTTCGGTATTGCTCTGCACCGTCGCGGTCATTTCGTTCATGGTGGCGGCGGTTTGCTGCACGTTGGCGGCCGCTTGTTCGGTGCGGCGGCTCAGTTCGTTGTTGCCGTGGGCGATGGCATCGCTGGCACTCAGCACGTTAATCGCCTGGCCGCTGACGTCATCCACCAGCCAGCGGAACATCAGCCCCAGCTGACCCACCGCCCGCAGCGTCATGCCGACGTCATCCACCCGATCGGTTTCATCCCCCTTGTGGCTGGCCCCGGTCGCCACCTTCAGCGCCTGCTGGCACATCCGCTCGATCGGGCGGGAAATCTGCTGCTCCAGCCAGGCCGACGCCAGCATTAACAGCACCGCCATGACGGCGGCAAAGATCGCCAGCGACCGGCCCGGCAAGCCCAGTAGCCAGACGCCCAGCAGCGCCAACGGCAACAAGGCGATCATCGCGCTGCGGATGCGCCAGCGCAGAGACAGGGTTTTAAACAGCGTGGTCCAGCTCAGCAAGCCGGTACGCACCAGCAGCCCTTTATGGAAGCGCCAGCCTTTACGCTTCCCTTCGCGGAACTCGCGGTACAGCTTTTCGGTTTCACGCACTTCCTGCTTGCCGGGTTTGGTGCGAACCGACATAAATCCCTGCACCTTGCCGTCCCGGACCACCGGAATGGCGTTGGCACGCACCCAGTAATGATCGCCATTTTTACGGCGGTTTTTCACCAGCCCGGTCCAGGGTTCGCCCTGCTTGAGGGTCGCCCACATATCGGCAAAGGCTTCAGGCGGCATATCCGGATGGCGCACCATATTGTGCGGCTGGCCGACGATCTCTTCCGGCGAAAATCCGCTGGCCTCAATAAACGCATCGTTGGCATAGGTGATGTGGCTGCTGATGTCTGTGGTGGTCATCAGAGTGGCATTATCGTCAAACACATATTCCTGCTGTGTTACGGGCAAATTTGTACGCATGAATCAACATCCTTGAGGCTGTCGCCAGGATTGGGGTTAGGCAGAAGAGTTATCTTTTTTTATAGTTTCGGCGGGAAATCAGTGAACTTTAGCGACTTAACCTAACTTTTGCGATCCAGGCCAAAAAGCAGACAAAGCCCTTCCGCTGCGTGATTAGTGCACTTTGAACCGGTTCCAGGGCAGGCAATGCCCCTTGAATTGCTAAGCCATTATTATTAAGGCGGGTTTTAGTGTATTGCGGATGTATCTTCAGTGAGGGGGAATAACGGGCTGAGTTTCCCCAGCCCGCGATCTGTCAGAATGTCCAGCGGACGCCGGCGTTATAGCGCCAGCCTTTCGCTCCGTTGCCATCAATCTCTTTGCGGTAATCCGCTTCCGCATACAGCGAGACGTCATTTTTAAAGGTGGTGGTGCCGCCCACGCCTAACTCCCACATCTGACCAAACTGGCCGCCGGTGAAGGTGTGATCGAAGTTATCGTAGCCCTGCTGACCAAGGGTGGTTTTCGACTGGCCACCCCACCCTTTATAGACATTGCCGCGAACATACGGCGTGTACTGGCGTTCGCTGTCATCGGTCCAGGTTCTGTCCAGCCGCGCGCCAAGACGCCCGATGGTCTGGTTGTAGTCATTGTATTTCACCGTCAGGTTGTCCTTGTCGGTGAAGTTGTCTATGTCCAGATGCAGATACATCAGCTGCGCCTGCGGCTCCAGCCGCACGCCGTTGCCCAGCTCAAACGGATAGCCACTTTCCAGCGAGGCGGTCCAGCCCTGGCCTTTCAGCTTCGCCACCGTTTTCTGCCGGGCGATATCGGTTTCACCCCGATGCCAGTCGTACGACAGCACGCCATCCAGATAGAAGCCGTTATCGCGCTGCCAGGTGCCATACAGCGCCAGGCTGTCGCTGTCGAAGGTGGTGCTGCTGTAACCGTCCGCCGCATCCGGGCGCAGGCGGGTGTTGCCGCGCGTATAGGCAATACCGCCGCGCAGACTGTCTTTTTCACCATCAAACTTCAGCAGGTTGCCGCCCACCTGCACCGCGCTGTAATCCTCATCAAAATCGTAGCCAAAGGCCTTAAAGGATTGGTTGGTTTTGTAGGTCATGTTCGAGCCGATATAGCGCAGGAACATTTCGCCGCCGTAGCCTTCCGGCTGGCTTTGCTGATGGCGAAGTTCACCCAAACGTTTATGCAGGTCATCAATGATTGCGGTGGTGTAGTACGCCAGGCCCAGCGGCGCAGAGATATAGGCCGGCACCTGCGGCACCACGGCCGGACGGCCTGGCGCACAGGTATCAATGCCATCCTTGACGCAATTGTCAGCCGGCGGGTTGCTCAGGCCCGCGCCATCCGGCGTGGTCGCCACCGCCGCCACGTTGGCGCCGGGCTGGCAGGCAATGCCACCTTCGCAGACGTATTTGTTCGCCAGGCGGTAATCCCAGAACTGGTTGGTGTTGCCGTCGCCCACCCGCCGCTGGTTAGCGTCACTGCTGCCCGGCGCGAAGCTGTACAGCACGTAGCTCCAGGGCCCGGCGGCCAGATACCCGCCTTTTAAGGCAAAGCTGTCCGCGCGGGCACTGCCTGCCACCTGCGCCAGCGAGATCCCTTCATAGCCTTCCACGGTGCTGCTGTGGTTAAGATCGGTCAGATTACCGTTGCTGAGTACGCTGGGCGTGACATCCAGCAAGGTGGTGCCGCTGGCGTTGCCTTCCACACGCAGATTGTCGGTGAACTGATTGCTCAGCACGCCGCCCTCATTCAGATCGGTGTTCAGCTTTACCTGACCATTGTCAGAGGCCAGATTACCGTCAATCGACAGCGCATTACCCGGCGAACCGCTGCCGTTGGTCAGATCGATAATCCCGGCATTGTTCACCGTCAGCGAATTGTTGCTGCCGCCGGCAAGGGTGGGATTGACGCCGTTACCGGCATACAGGATCGAATCAGCCGCGATAGCGATCGTGCTGTGCGCCAGTTGCAGATCGTCGGTCAGCTCCCAGCGGCTGCCGGTGAAGTTGATGGTGCTCCAGCCGCTGCCCAGATTGACGCCTTTGCTCAGGTCGTCTGAGGCGAAGGAGCCGCCGCGTGCGTCGATGTTGTTAAAGGTCAGCGCGCCACCCGTTGCGCCACCGTTGGTGATATGCCGGGTCTGGCTGAGATCGACGCCATCGATCAGCGCCGAGTTATTCACGCCGCCACCGAGCGTCAGGCTGCCGTTCAGCGTGCCGCCTGTCCAGCGCAGGCTGTCCGTGCCGCCGCCGGTGCTGACATCGCCGACCACATCCCCTTCCGTCAGCAGCACCACGTCATTGGCATCACTGCCCGCCACCGCCTGCCCCAGCGGCGATGTGGTGGTGATGGTACCGAGGTTTTCAAATACCGCCGTGCCGCCGCGCAGATCCACCACCGGTGCGGTGGTGCTGGCGGAGGTCAGGGTGCCGGTATTCAGCACCGAGCGGGCGGTTCCCGCCACCAGCGCCGAGCCGCCGTTGATGCTGGTGATATTCACGTTCGCCGCCGACTGTACGTTGCCAGTGGTGTTGGCGCGGATGCCGGTTCCGCCCGCGCCGCTGACGTTAAACTGATAGTCGTCGCCGAGGATCAGATCGTTGTCAGTGGCAGCGCCGTCGGCCTGGGTGAAGTTCAGACCGGTGCCGCTGCCGGAGACGTTGGTGGTCACCCGCGATCCGGCATCAAACGGCACCGCGGTGCGCAGGCCGCTGCCGTTGGCGACGTTCACCGTCAGGTTATTCAGCGTTACGTTGCCGGTTTCCACCCGGTTTTCAATGCCGTTTCCGCTGCCGTTAACGTTGAGCGTGGCGTCGCTGGCGGTTAACGCTGCGGCGCCGCTATCCAGCAGAATGCCGTGCGCCGTACCGTTGGTGGTGATCACCGTGTCGCTGCCGGTCAGGGCCAGGCTGGACCCGCTGCCGACCCGCACGCCAGCGATGCCATCAGCCACGTTGATTTCGCCGCCGCGCGCCAGCGTGGTGCCGCTGCCGCTGATATCCAGCCCGGTGCCCTGCGCGACGTTAACCACGCCCTGATTGGTGATATTGCTGCCGCTGCGGGTGCGGATGCCGATATTGTTGGCCCCGTTCAGAGTGACGTTACCCTGATTGACCAGCGTGCCGCCGTTGGCGACGTCATAGCCGATGGCATTCTGACCGCTGCCGGTGACGCTGGCCTGGCTGGTGACGGCGGTGGCGGCGGAAGTGCCGTTGAGGGCATTGCTGAGGTCAGTGCGCAGATTATTGACCCGTACGCCCACGCTGTTGGCGCCGTTGAGGGTGAGGGTGCTGCCGCTTGCCAGGGTGCCATTGGCGCCGCCTTCCACGCTGACCGCCGTGGCGCCGTCACCGTTGGCGATAAACTGACTGCTGCCGCTGTTAAACTGGCTGCCGCTGCCAGAGGCAATCACTCCGGTGCTGTCGGCCCCGCTGAGGGTGATGGCGGCCGGAGAGGTGAAGTTCAGCGCCGCCGCATCGTCGATACGGTACAGCGTTGAGCGATCGGTGCTGACGGTGTTGGTTGAGGTCGCGCTGTTGATCGCCGAGCCTGCGCCCGCCGCATGGTAGGCAATCTGGTCGGTATTGTTGAACACCGGGGTGGAGGCCGCATTCAGATTCACTCGCGCGCCGTTCAACGCTTCCGCACCGATGGCACCGAGGCCGTTCATGGCGATCGCGCCATTCAGGTTGGCGATGGCGTTGCTGCCCGTTGCGCTGACGCCACGGGTGCGGCTGGTGGTGCTGCCGCCGTTAATGTTGAGGGTGCCGGTGTTGTTTGCGGTGGTCGCCTGCGGCGTGCCGCCTACCACCCGGATGCCGGTCCCGCCGTTATTGACCGAGATATTGCCGCTGTTGCTGGCGGTGGCACCACTTTCCACCGAGATGCCGGTGGTGCCCGCCCCGGAAAAGTTAATGTCGCCGGTATTGGTCAGCTGCGCACGGTTGCGGGCAATCAGCCCGGTCAGGCCGCTCTGCGTTGAACCCAGCGCCGCGTTCGAGACCAGCGTAGTCGCGGTCTGGGCCTGGCCGCTGTTTTTGCCCGATAAATCATGCTTCTGCCCGTCCGCAATCGCGCCAACCGCGTTCGCGCCGCTGAGGTTAATATTGGTGGCGGCATCAATGGTGCCGGTGGCACCGCCTTCGACAATCACCCCGGTCGCGCCGGTGCCGGACACGTTGATATCGGCATTCTGGGTGCTGATTTGCGTGCCGCCGGTGCCGGTGCCCAGCACGCCGACCGAGTTGGCTCCGGAGGCGGTTAGCGCCAGGTTGGTGCCATCAAAATCGGCCCCTTGCTCCAGACGGAACAGGGTTGAGCCGGTGGTGGTGACGTCAAAGGCGTTGTTGCCCACCACATTGATTTTGGCATTGGGGCCGTAGGCAAAAAAGGCAATCTGATTGCTGCCCTGGCTGAAGCTCGGAATGGCGGCGCTGTCGACATTGACCGTGGCGTTGCCGCGCGCATGGACGCCAATCGCCCCGGTGCCGGTCAGGTTGATGGCGCCATCGACATTGGCCGTCGAGGTGCCGCTTCCCTGTCCTTCAACCCAGATGCCGAAGTTGCGGGTGCCGCTGGCGGGATCGGCGCCGCCCGCCACGTTGATGGTGCCGGTTGAATTGGCGGATGCCTGATTGCCGTTGGTGGCGACGACTTTCACCCCGGTGGAGTTAATGCCGTTGAGGTTAAGCGTGCCGGCGTTATTGATGTTGCCGCCGAGGCCGGCGTTGACGATCGACATGCCGATATTTTCACGCGGCACCGTCGAGGCCGCGCCGTTAACGCTGATGGTCCCGTTGTTGACCATGCGGGTGCTGTTGCCGCCGGTGGCCAGCATCCCGGCCGCATTCTGCACTTTGCTGCCAATCACAATGTTACCGTCATTGGTGGCCGTGCCGCCCGCGCTGACCGAAATACCGCTGGTGGTGCCGCTCTGGTTCATCGCCGTATCGGCCACGCTGTCTGAGGCGCTGTTTTGCGGGCCGCGTCCGATATAAATGGTGCCCTGCGCGTTATTGGTAAACTGCGACGTTGCGCCGACCGCCACGCCGCTGGTGGTGCCGCTGGCGCTGGAACCGTTAACGCCAACGTTGATAATGCCGCTGTTATCGGCGGTGGCGCTGTCGGTCAGGTTTATGGCCGCGGTGTAACCGCCGGCAGGGTTACCGGTGGTGGCAAAGTTAACGATGCCGCCCGGGTTGTTGCTGAAAGTGCCGGTGCCGGCAACGTTCACCCCGTTTGAGTTATAGCCGGTCGAGCCGACGCCCGTGCCGTCAACCCGGTTGAAGAAGCCGCCATTAATCACGCCATTGTTAGTGCCGGTGCTGCTGTTCAGGCTCAGCGCCGCGCTGTCCGATCCCAACGAGCCCTGGCTTGCCACCTTGCCATTATTGACCACGGTGGCACCGTTGGTGGCACGGATAGCGCCGCCGTTGGCCCCCGCCACTTCCAGTCGGGCGGTGGATGCCACGGTGATGGTCGCACCCGCACCCGTCGCATTCAGCACCACGCGGTCGCCAACCGCCTGCGCCACATCATCCAGCGGGTCGTCAGCGGTGATGGCGTAAGCGCTATTCTGATTGGATTTGCTAAAGGCCTTATTGAATTCGGTCAGGTAACTGCTGGTGGCGAGATTACCGGCTTTCAACTCGGTAATCAGCCAGTCGTTGTAGCTTTTTAAGCTGGCCGCATTGGTGACGTTAAATGCCCGGCTGTTGCCATCCAGCGTGGTGACGCTGAACGCGCCGTTGTAAGTTGCCACGTTGGTAACCTGAAATTGCCGGGGCACGGTCGGATCGGCGGCGACGCCGGTGAAAGTAATGCGGTTCTGCGACGTCCAGTTGATTGACGCCGGATCGGCCGTGGAGGTGCTTTCGGCATTGAATAAGGTGGTCTGTTTGGCCGCCATGGTCCAGCTGTTGTTGGCCGAAGTGATGCTGGCACCCGCCTGACCAATATTGACGTCGAGCGCGCCAGCGGTGACGTCAGAGACCCGCGCGTCGATATATTGCCGGTCGCCAACGTTCACCACGTCCGGCACGCTGTTGGCGGCGGTGACCGGAGCCTGATCGACCAGACTGCCGGGATTATACACCTGGAAAGTGGTGTTACCGCCGGTGGTGGGATCGGGAATGGTGATGCCAAAATTCTGCGGGCCGGGATCGAGGCGCGCGGCACCAATCAGCGCCGCCCCCGAGGTAATGCGCGAACTGTTGAGTAAGTCGCCGAGCACCGTCGGCTGCGTCCCGACCAGGCCCGGATCGAATTGCTGAATGCCGGTTAACGATTGCGAAGCGCCATCGGTAATATTCAGCGAACCAACTTTTCCGTCATTCGCCGTCGGATTATAACTATCCAGTACCGCCGCCCAGGCAACGGGCAGTGGAATAAAGACCGCCTGCGCGGCTAATAAACCCATCATTACCGGATTCAGTTTTAACCTCATCGTTTTTCTCCACGCAAAACCCATCACGTGCCTGAAATAAAACAGACACCAGTGTGCTAACCCGGGGAGAAATACTGACAGCAGTAATGCATTTAAAGGTCTTAGCCCCAGCGGTCAACCTGAAATAACAAGGATCGGTCGCCGTCAGGCGACAGAAATACCCCTCACCGCAAGGTGATAACGGGCGTAATTAAATAAGAGAAAGGCTCTTAAAATAAATGGACCTGATGGGTTTCGAAATTAAATTCCCTTTGCGTAGCGCGTCAGATCCAGATATCAGTAGCTATAGATGCAGGCTTTTGTTTACGCAAAAAATAATCCCGTGCGGCCGATTTATTTGACTGAATAAAAACATTGCACGCTAATCATTAACAGGATGAGATTAATTATCACCTGTCGTCTTAAATTTGGATTAAATCGCTATTTTAAAAGCCTTTCGCTTAAAAAATGACTTCTCTGGAATCAGGGAGATGGCGGGCATGGAAAAAAGGAATAACGCATTAATACATTAACGATATGAATTAATCTGCTGCGAAAAAGGGTGTGATTTTTGCGAGGTGGGACAAATCAGATGGATGAAGGCTGGCAGCAGGAAAACCTGCCACCAGCACCAGCGTTAAATCAAGACGTCGAGGCTAAGGTCTTCATTTTAGTCTCGTAGGCAACCGCCTGTTTAGCATCAAACTGGTTCTCCCACTTGGCAATAACCAGCACCGCCAGCGCATTACCGACCACGTTCAGCGCGGTACGCGCCATATCCATGATACGGTCAACACCGGCGATAAAGGCCAGTCCTTCCAGTGGGATACCGACGCTACCCAGCGTGGCCAATAGCACCACAAAGGAGACGCCTGGTACGCCTGCAATGCCCTTTGAGGTCACCATCAGCGTCAGGACCAGCACGATTTCCTGCCCAATCGACAGGTCAATGCCGTACAGCTGGGCGATAAAAATCGCCGCAATGCTCTGGTACAACGTCGAGCCATCGAGGTTAAACGAGTAGCCGGTCGGCACCACAAAACTGGTGATGGATTTCGGCGCGCCGTAGGCTTCCATCTTCTCCATGATGCGCGGCAACACGGTTTCGGAGCTGGAAGTGGAGTATGCCAGGATCAGCTCATCTTTCAGGATGCGCATCAGCGTGGTAATCCGCAGGCCACAGAGTCGGGCCACCGCGCCCAGCACCACAAAGGCGAAGAACAGGATGGCGGCGTACACCAGGATCACCAGCTTCGCCAGCGGCCACAGGGAGGCGAAACCAAAGTTGGCGATGGTCACCGAGATCAGCGCAAACACGCCAATCGGCGCATAACGCATGATCATGTGCGTGACCTTGAACATCGCTTCCGAGGTCGAGCGGAACACCTTCAACAGCGGGTCGCGGTGTTCAGACGGCAGCGAGGAGAGCCCCAGCCCGAACAGCACCGAGAAGAAGATGATCGGCAGCATGTCGCCCTTGGCGATCGCGGCAAAAATATTCTGCGGGATCAACGACAGGATGGTGTTGACCAGGCTGTGCGCCCCGCTCTGCACCTGTGCCGTGGTCGCTTCATATTTAGAGATGTCCACCGTTGCCAGCGTCGACATATCAATGCCGTAGCCAGGTTTAAACACATTCGCCAGGGTAATCCCTACCACGATGGCAATGGTGGTAATCACTTCGAAATAGACGATGGTTTTCACGCCAATGCGTCCGAGTTTTTTTGCATCACCGACGCCAGCAATACCGACAATCAGCGTAGAGATGACGATCGGCACGACGATCATTTTGATCAGGTGAATAAAGATGTCACCGGCCGGGCTGAGAATGTTGGTGATTAACCATTCACGTTCGGATGGCTGATTATGCAATATAGCGCCGACGATGATCCCCAGTACTAACGCCGTCACTATTTGCCAGGCAAGGCTGAATTTTACTTTCATAACTTGTCTTTTTCCTTAACAAAACCCGGTCTCCGCGCGCAGTTGGCGGAATGAATCACTCTCAAGGGGAGTAGGCCGAAGTCGGCTAATTCGCGGATGATGGATGGTTGAAACCTGAATTTCAGGCGCGTGATAAGTACCATTTTCACTGGGTAAATTGCAACCCTCGGCGAGATGTGGCTACTTTATAGCCTGCGGACAGGATAAAGCTCTGAAACAGCCCCACACAAACTAAGCCATTGTTATACTTGGCAATATTTGTTACTGATAAAGCATATCTATGCAATATCGTGCTGTGACCTGAAATAGCCCTGCGGTTCGGTTGTCTACTTTTCACTCAGCCCAGCGGCCTGCGTCGGCGTTTTGACCGACGGAAATAAAGGCAAATTTCGCGTCTCCGGCGGCCGTTTTCGCGCTTTTCATTACCTGTTGTTATGACGTGATCTGTGGCGCAAAAAGCAAACAAAACTCCCCGGCTCGCTTCAATTAACCTTTGATTGACATATCATTAACATCTTCAAGGAGAATAGCCATGAGCCAACAACACCGACATCCTGTTCCCGCCATTATTGCGGAAAACACCCTGATTAATGCCCAGCAGTATGAGTCCATGTACCAGCAGTCCGTGCAGGACCCCGATGCGTTTTGGGGCCAGGAAGGTAAAATTCTCGACTGGATCAAACCCTATACCGCGGTGAAGAACACCTCGTTCGCGCCGGGCAATATCACTATCCGCTGGTTTGAAGACGGCACGCTGAACCTGGCGGCCAACTGTCTGGACCGCCATCTGCACAGTCGCGGTGACCATCCGGCGATTATCTGGGAAGGCGATGATGCCAGCGAAAGCAAAACCCTGACCTTCCGCGAGTTACACCGGGAAGTCTGTCGCTTTGCCAACGTGCTGCTGGAACTCGGCGTGAAGCGCGGCGATGTGGTGGCTATTTATATGCCAATGGTGCCTGAAGCGGCCGTTGCCATGCTCGCCTGCGCCCGCATTGGCGCGGTGCATTCGGTTATTTTTGGCGGCTTCTCACCGGAAGCCGTTGCCGGCCGTATTATCGACTCCAACGCCCGTCTGGTGGTCACCGCCGATGAAGGCGTGCGCGCCGGCCGTTCAATCCCGTTAAAGAAAAATGTCGACGATGCGCTGGCCAATCCTGGGGTGAAATCGATCGCCAACGTGGTGGTGTTCCGCCGCACCGGCAAAGAGGTGGCCTGGGAAAATGGTCGCGATCTCTGGTGGCACGAGCTGGTCAACAAAGCCAGCGCCCACCATCAGCCCGAAGAGATGAACGCGGAAGATCCGCTGTTTATCCTTTATACCTCCGGCTCCACCGGCAAGCCGAAAGGCGTGCTGCATACCACCGGCGGCTATCTGGTGTATGCGGCGACCACCTTCAAATATGTCTTTGATTATCACCCGGATGACGTTTACTGGTGTACCGCTGACGTTGGCTGGATCACCGGCCACAGCTATCTGCTGTATGGCCCGTTAGCCTGTGGTGCGACCACGCTGATGTTTGAAGGGGTGCCAAACTGGCCGAAACCCAGCCGGATGGCCGAAGTGGTCGATAAGCATAAGGTCACCCTGCTGTACACCGCGCCGACCGCCATTCGCGCCCTGATGGCCGAAGGCGACAAGGCGATTGCAGGTACCGATCGCAGCAGCTTGCGCATCATGGGTTCGGTCGGCGAGCCGATTAACCCGGAAGCCTGGGAGTGGTATTACAACAAGATTGGCGACGGCCGTTGCCCGATCGTCGATACCTGGTGGCAGACCGAAACCGGCGGCTTTATGATCACCCCGCTGCCGGGTGCCACCGAGCTGAAAGCCGGTTCGGCGACCAAGCCGTTCTTCGGCGTGCAGCCGGCACTGGTGGACAACGAAGGCAATCCGCAGGAAGGCGCGGGCGAAGGCAATTTGGTAATTGTCGACTCCTGGCCGGGCCAGGCGCGCACGCTGTACGGCGATCACGATCGCTTTGAACAGACCTACTTCTCCACCTTTAAGAACATGTACTTCAGCGGAGACGGTGCCCGTCGCGATGAAGATGGCTACTACTGGATCACCGGTCGCGGGGATGACGTGCTGAACGTCTCAGGCCACCGTCTGGGCACGGCAGAGATTGAGTCGGCGCTGGTGTCGCATCCGAAAATTGCCGAAGCGGCGGTGGTCGGTATTCAGCACAGCATCAAAGGCCAGGCGATTTATGCCTATATCACCCTGAACAGCGGTGAAGAACCGTCAGCAGAGCTGTATGCCGAAGTGCGTAACTGGGTGCGTAAAGAGATTGGCCCAATTGCCACGCCGGACGTGTTGCACTGGACGGATTCACTGCCAAAAACCCGCTCGGGTAAAATTATGCGCCGTATTCTGCGCAAAATTGCCTCCGGCGATACCAGTAATCTTGGCGATACCTCAACCCTGGCCGATCCTGGCGTGGTTGAAAAACTACTTGAAGAGAAACAGTCTATTAAGATGCCTTAAGTCCGGTTAATAGATTTCCTTTATTGATGGGCAGCGTAATAAAAAGTCGTTAATAACGCTGCCCATTATTCCTTTCACTGACCATTACCCTTTTTAAAAAAATAAACCCTGTACTTATACCTCTGGAGACTCTGTGATGAATGAACTTATTTATCAACGGATAGAAAAGAGTGCACGCTTTAAAGAACTGGTGAGAAAACGCCAGGCCTTTGCCACTCTGCTCTCCGTCATCATGCTCATCCTGTACGTCGGTTTTATTCTGTTAATTGCCTTTGCGCCTGGATGGCTGGGCGCGCCTCTGCATGCCGGTACCAACGTGACCCGTGGTATTCCGATTGGTATTGGCCTGATCGTGATCTCTTTCCTGCTGACCGGCGTCTACGTCTGGCGCGCCAACGGTGAATTCGACCGCTTAACCCGTGAACTGCTGAAAGAGGTGAAAGGATGAAGCGCCCTCGTTTATTGCTCTGTCTGGCGGCGCTACTGCCGTTCTCTGCCCTGGCGGCGGATGCGATCACCGGTGCGGTGCAAAAGCAGCCCACCAATTACGAAGCGATCGTGATGTTCCTGATTTTTGTCGCCTTTACGCTGGGGATTACCTACTGGGCGTCGAAACGTACCCGCTCGCGCAGCGATTATTATACCGCCGGCGGTAATATTACCGGCTTCCAGAACGGTCTTGCGATGGCCGGTGACTTTATGTCCGCCGCATCATTTTTGGGTATTTCCGCGCTAGTTTATACCTCCGGGTATGACGGGCTGATCTATTCGCTGGGATTCCTCGTCGGCTGGCCGATCATCCTGTTCCTGATTGCCGAGCGTCTGCGTAACCTGGGGCGCTATACCTTCGCGGACGTGGCGTCCTATCGTCTGAAACAGATGCCAATCCGCACGCTGTCCGCCTGTGGTTCACTGGTGGTGGTGGCGCTGTATCTGATTGCGCAGATGGTGGGCGCTGGCAAGCTGATCCAGCTGCTGTTCGGCCTGGATTATCATGTCGCGGTGGTGCTGGTCGGGATTTTGATGGTGATGTATGTGTTGTTCGGCGGCATGCTGGCCACCACCTGGGTGCAGATTATCAAAGCCGTGCTGCTGCTGTTCGGCGCGTCGTTTATGGCGTTTATGGTAATGAAAACCGTCGGCTTCAGCTTCAATAACCTGTTTACTCAGGCGATGGCGGTGCACCCGAAAGGCGTTGAAATTATGCGTCCTGGCGGGCTGGTTCACGACCCCATCTCCGCGCTGTCGTTGGGGCTGGGACTGATGTTTGGTACCGCTGGCCTGCCGCACATTTTGATGCGTTTCTTCACTGTCAGCGATGCCCGTGAAGCGCGCAAAAGCGTGTTCTATGCCACCGGTTTTATGGGCTATTTCTACTTCCTGACCTTTATTATCGGCTTTGGTGCGATCCTGCTGGTCGGCGCGAATCCGGCGTTTAAGGATGCCAGCGGCGTGCTGATCGGCGGTAACAATATGGCGGCGGTGCATCTGGCTGATGCGGTCGGCGGCAGTCTGTTCCTCGGCTTTATCTCTGCCGTGGCCTTCGCCACCATTCTGGCGGTGGTCGCCGGTCTGACCCTGGCGGGCGCTTCGGCGGTCTCTCATGACCTGTATGCCAGCGTGTTCCGCAAAGGTCAGGCCACCGAGTTGCAGGAGCTGCGGGTGTCGAAAATTACCGTGGTGCTGCTGGGCTTTGTCGCCATCGCGCTGGGGATTATGTTCGAGAAGCAGAACATCGCCTTTATGGTCGGGCTGGCGTTCTCTATCGCGGCGAGCTGTAACTTCCCGATTATCCTGCTGTCGATGTACTGGTCGAAACTGACCACGCGTGGCGCGATGATTGGCGGCTGGCTGGGACTGATTACGGCGGTAATGCTGATGGTGCTGGGTCCGACAATCTGGGTTCAGGTGCTGGGCAATGCCAAAGCGATCTTCCCGTATGAGTATCCGGCGCTATTCTCAATGTTAGCGGCCTTTATCGGCACCTGGCTGTTCTCGATCACCGACAGTTCGGAATCGGGCGCAGAGGAGCGTAAGCGCTTCCAGGCACAGTTTGTACGTTCACAGACGGGTGTCGGGATTGAAGGCGGGAAATCACACTAAACGGGCGTTGAGGGGCGGATCGAACGATCCGCCCTTGCGCATCAGAAGTGAACTGACGCACCGACATAAGGACCATCAGCAATGACGTTGTCTTTACGACCGTCTTTGCCGTTCATGGTCATGTACTTATAGCCCACGCGCACGTCAACCAGCGAGATTGGCTGGAAGCTCACGCCGCCAGAGGCTTCCTGGTAGTTGTCGATATGGCTGGAGAACGCGTCCGGCGAGTAGTAGTACTCACCAAATACGTTGAACATGTGGGTGACCGGCACCTTCACGCCAGCACCGACGGCAACGGCATAGCCATCTTTGCTGTCAGTTGGGTTGGTCGACATCACTTTCGCGGCAGGCGACAGGAACACATCGCCAATCGCGACGTTATAACCCAGACCCAGGCTCTCAACGTTGCCATCATGATCGCTACGCAGCCAGTCACCTGAAAGCGCAAATCCTGGGGAATCGGTGCCCAGACCCAGGTGCAGGTTGGTGTAATCACGACCGACGTCAACGCCGCCATCGATTGCCTGCGCGGATCCTGCCAGCGCCAGAAGCGCCAGTGCGCCTGCGGTAGTTGCCACTGCTTTCATTTTTTATTCTCCTGATGAATTTACTCACACCCTGTACGGGCGGCCTCGCAGAGTAAACCAACTGCCAGCGTATTCCTATGAGACATCACTGACAGAACGCAGAATTTAGTTAACATTACAAAACAGCAGTAACAGGATGTGTCTGTCAGACCGTGGCCCACAGTAAATGGCCAATCGCCGGGGCGATAATCACCGTCACTACGCCAGACAGCATCATCACCAGGCTTGATACCACGCCCTCTTCCTGGCCGATTTCATAGGCGCGGGCGGTGCCGGCACCGTGCGACGCTGCGCCAAATCCGGCCCCTTTCGCCATGCCCTGTTTCACCGCCAGACGGATAAACAGCACGTCGCCCACCGCCATGCCAAACACCCCGGTGATC
The DNA here is from genome assembly GCF_004551645.1 of Erwinia sp. QL-Z3. Lineage (NCBI taxonomy): Bacteria > Pseudomonadati > Pseudomonadota > Gammaproteobacteria > Enterobacterales > Erwiniaceae > Erwinia > Erwinia sp. QL-Z3. The sequence goes on along the minus strand of NZ_CP037950.1, from coordinate 1,834,416 downwards.
ACCACAAACAGCGCCACCAGGTCCGGCTGCCCACCGAGCTGTTTCGCGGCGGCCAGCGCAAAAGGCGTGGTGATCGATCGCACTGCCAGGCTGCGCTGGATGGCTTCCGGCAGCGTTAACATGCGCGCCAGCCACACCGAGCTGAACACGGCAACTGAGGTGGCGGTGATCACCCCGGCGCTCAGCGACATCCAGTGGCGGCGGATGATCGCCAGGTTTTCATATACCGGTACGGCAAAGGCCAGCGTCGCCGGGCCGAGCAGCCACAGCAGCCAGTGGCTTTCGCCGATATAGTTCTGCCAGGAGATATGGGTGATCACCAGCAGCGCCACCAGCACCATCGGCGTCATCACCAGCGGCATCATCAGCAGTTTATGCCAGCGGCGATACAGCCGTTTGTTGAGGAAGTAGATCGCCAGCGTGGCGATCAGACAGAGTACGCTGACCCGCAGATCATTCATGGTTGCGCGCCTGTTTGCGTTCCGCCAGCCAGATTTCGAAGCGATAAACGCGATCGACCACCAGCGCGGTAGTTGCCAGCACCAGCAGCGTACTGATGCCGATCACCAGCATGATGCGCCAGCCTTCGACGCGCAGCAGTTGCGAGTAGTTGACCACCGCCACCACCGCCGGCACAAAGAACAGCAGCATTTCCGCCAGCAGCCAGCGGGATCCGGCTTTAACCCAGTCCAGCGGCAGCACGCGCAGCATAATCAGCGCCAGCAACAGCAGCATGCCGACGATATTGGCCGGCAGCGGCAGGTGGAGCCAGTCCACCAGTTGCTCAGCCACTAAAAAGAATCCGATATACAGCGCCACCTGTAATGGCACCTGAACACGTTGCAGCCAGCCCGTTCTTTGCGGATGTAATGCTAACGCCATAATGACCTCTCCCCGAGATTGCGAGTGGGTAGTATAAATCGGTAACAAAGAGTGAAAAAAATGACTTAATATTATTCAAACTATGCCATTCAGGAATGTTTATGGACGTCCGAGCCCTGCGTTATTTTGTCGAAGTGGTCCGCCAGCAAAGCTTTACCCGCGCGGCGGAGCAGCTGTTTGTCACCCAGCCGACCATCAGTAAGATGCTGCGCCAGCTGGAAGATGAGTTGGGCTGCACGTTGCTGATCCGCGAAGGTCGCAAGCTGCATCTGACCGATACCGGGCAGGCGGTTTATCAGCGCGGGCTGACCATCCTGCAGGAGTTTAAGCAGCTGGAAGCGGAAATCACCGATATCAATGATTTAAAAACCGGCGAGCTGAGGCTGGGGATCCCGCCGATGGTCGGGATGCAGATTGCCGGTTCGATTTCGGCCTTCCGTCACCGTTATCCCGGCGTGGAGCTGAAGATTTCCGAATTTGGCGGCCTCACCGTGCAGCAGGCGGTGTTGTCCGGCACGTTGGATATCGCGTTGACCGCATTGCCGGTGGCCGATGATTTGCCGCTCAATTCGCTGCCGTTGATGAGTCATCCGTTATGCGTATTGGTGCCGCGCACCAGCGAATGGTTGCGGCGCACGCATATTCCGATTGCGGAGTTAGCCGGGCATCCGATCCTGATTTATAACGAGGAGTTTTCGTTAAACCGGCAGTTAATGAAGGCGTTTCAAAACAGCGGTTTTGCGCCACAGATCGCGGTGCGCAGCGGCCAGTGGGATTTCCTGGCGGCGATGGTGCAGGCGGGCATGGGCGTGGCGATCCTGCCCGAGCCGATTTGCCAGCGTCTGGATAAGAAGCATCTGCTGTGGCTACCGTTAGAGTCGGATTTGGTGTGGAAGCTGGGGTTAATCTGGCGGGAAGGCAGCTATCTGTCGAAAAGCGCGCAGGCATGGATTGCCTGTTGTCGCGAGTTCTGGCCGGGCCAGGCCCCGACGCTGTCGGTTGGGAGATTGAAAGAGTGAAGGGCTAAAGGCTGAAGGGCTTAGGGTCAAAGGCGGTTCGGGGTAAGGCGTCAGCATAGAGCACGTTTTCCGGGACGCCGTAAATCCATCCCTGGAGGCTTGGCTGCGGCATCCCTGCTGCAGACACCCGGCTAACGTGCTCTATGCCGCCACCCACTAACACTGACGTTTTGGATTGGGCCGGTGGACACACAGGTCAAAAAAAATGGGTTTGACGTGTGTGTCCACAATCGACCATTCAACGCTGAAGCTTGAGGGGAAGGGTGAGAGGGGTGATAAGCAAAGCATCGGCGACAGGGATGTCGCCGCTGAGCCCCCAGGGATGGGTTTACGGCGTCTTTGCGTTCACCCCTCTCTCCCTGAGCAAATCACCAGCACACCCAGACGACCTACGCGCTAACAGCAAAAACCCACACTCACCCTACCACCAGCACATCCAGACGACTCACGCTACCAGGCGAAAGCCACCAGCACATCCAGACGACCTGCGCTATTTACTCTTCTTTCTCGATCAGCAGCGTTTCCAGCAGGTCGAGATCGTGCAGTAATTTCTGCATGGTTTCGTTGCTGATTTTCTGCGTGGCGCGCAGGTGATACAGCTCGCCTCGCTCAGCCCGCAGTGCCGTCAGGCGGAAGCGGCGCTCCAGATTCTCGGCGTACAGCGCGCGCTCCAAATCCTCTTTGCCGTCGACGCGGCGGCGCAGATTGCCGGTGACGCGCGAACTGACCTCTTTTACCAGCTCCGGATCGATGTTCTCTTCGGTATCGGCGGCCAGACGCTCTTCCATCTTGTGCAGACTTTCAATCGCCGTGCCGGCCATCACTGCCCGCGCCATCTGCACTTCATGACGATGGGCGGTTTTATCCATGCCTTCAATGCCGCGCAGCAATAATGGCAGCAGAATCACACCCACCAGCAGCGAGAACAGAATCACGCCCGTCGCCAGGAACACCAGCTCGTAACGTGCCGGGAAGGCATCGCCATTGGTCAGGAACAGCGGAATCGACAGCACACCGGCCAGAGTGATCGCTCCGCGCACGCCGGCAAACGAGGCAATCAGCAGCTCACGCGTTGAGTAACTGGTAAACTCCATCGGCTTCTTCTTCAGCAGGCGCTTGCTGATCTGCTGCATCGCCCACAACCAGCTAAAGCGCACGATCATCAGCGCGGCGTAAATCAGCACCACCGACAGCGCCAGCATCCAGAAATCGACGTTAGGATCGGCTTCGGCCAGATTCATCGAGTTGGTGAGGATGTCCGGCAGCTGCAGGCCCAACATCAGGAACACCATGCCGTTAAACACGAATTCCAGCATCTGCCAGACGCTGTTAGCACGCAGACGCATCGCCAGCGGTGCCTGACGGATAATGCCGGAACGGGAAATGGTCATCCCCGCCGCCACCGCCGCGAGGATCCCGGACACGCCGATATGTTCGGCAATCAGGTAAGAGGCAAACGGCAACAGCAACAGCAGCACGGTTTGCGTCGCCGGGTCATCACCGCTCCAGCGGCTGAGCAGACGCAGCGATTTACCGTACAGCCAGCAGATGGCGATACCGGCTAACAGCCCGCCAATCGCGACCTTGAGGAACTCGATGGTGGCCCCGGAGACGGTAAACACCATGGTGCCCATCGCTACCGCGACGGCAAACTTCAGCGACACCAGGCCAGAGGCATCGTTCATCAACGCCTCGCCCTGCAAAATCGCCATGATTTTCTTCGGGATGCGCCCTTCCCCGACAATGCCGGACAACGCCACGGCATCGGTCGGTGACAGCACCGCTGCCAGCGCAAAGGCCGCCAGCAAAGGAATGCCCGGCACCAGCCAGTAAATCAGATAGCCAATCCCGACCACGGTGATCAACACCAGCACCAGCGCCAGCCCGATAATTTCGCGGCCGTGGTTCAGAAACTCACTGGTCGGGGTTTTCCAGCCATCGGCAAACAGCAGCGGCGGGATAAACAGCACCAGGAACAGCTCGGGATCGAAGTCGACGTGCAAACCAAACGTCGGCCAGGCGAGCAAGGCACCCATGGCGATCTGCACCAGCGGCAGTGGGATTTGAAACGGAATGATGCGGGCAGCGACGCCTGAGAGCGACACCATCAGCGTCAAAATGAGGATGGTAAAGAAGATTTCCATGTTGTCCTTATCTGTCTTCCTGCGAAATACACAAATGCCAGTCGGAACGATCGACCTGAGAGAATAGTAAAACAAAAATGCGGTGGGTTTAAAAACAGGAAGTGCGCTATCGGGGGATTAATGCATTTAAAGGCTAAAATCAGGGGCCGACGGGCGGCCCCTGACGGTTTAGATCGCCCAGCCGCCGGCATAGAATGCCACCAGCGCCACCGCGATAATCACCGTGCCGGCGTTCAGCTTGCGCCATTCGCCCGCAAAAATACGGCCAATCACCAGTGAACCGAAGCCCAGCATGATGCCGGTCACGATATTACAGGTCAGCACGATAAACACCGCTGCCAGCAGGCCGGACATCGCATCAACAAAATCGTCAAAATTGATTTTTGATACGTTGCTCAACATCAGCAGGCCGACATACATCAGCGCCGGTGCCGTGGCATAACCCGGCACCAGATAGGCCAGCGGCGACAGGAACAGGATCACCAGGAACAGCAGGCCGACGACGATTGCCGTCAGGCCGGTTTTGCCGCCCGCCGCCGTACCGGCCGCCGATTCGATATACACCGCCGCAGGCGATGCGCCCACCAGACCGGCAAAGATGCTGCTGACCGAGTCGGTGGTCAGTGCCTTGCCGCCGTTGATGATCTGATTGTCTTTGTCCAGCAGGTTAGCCTGCCCGGCAACGGCACGGATGGTGCCGGTGGCGTCGAACACCGCAGTCATCACCAGCGCCAGCACGCTTGGCAGTACCGCAGGCTTCAGCGCACCCAGAATGTCCAGGCTGAACACCAGCGAATGACCATTGGCATCATTCAGGCTTGGCATGGCAAACAGCCCCTGGTACTTCACCGCCGGATCAAAAATCAGCCCGAGAATGGAAATGGCGATAATGGTCAGCAGAATGCCGCCCGGCACGCGCAGCTTTTCCAGACCGAAAATTGCCGCCAGGCCAATCATCGACATCATTACCGGGAACGAGGCGAAATCACCGAGCGCCACAGGCAAGCCCGGCGCAGGGTTTTTGACCACCAGGCCCACGCCGTCCGCGGCGATCAGCAGCAGGAACAGGCCAATCCCAACGCCCGTGCCGTGCGCCACGCCCATCGGCAGATTACGCAGGATCCACGAACGGATGCCGGTGGCGGAGATGATGGTGAACAGGATCCCCATCAGGAACACCGCACCCAGCGCCACCGGCACGCTGATATGCTGTCCCAATACCAGGCTGAAGGCGGTAAAGGCAGTCAGTGAGATCGCGCAACCAATTGCCATCGGCAGATTGGCCCACAGGCCCATGATCAGCGATCCGAAGCCCGCTACCAGACAGGTGGAGACGAAGACCGCCGTCGGCGGAAAACCGGCTTTGCCGAGCATAGACGGCACCACGATCACCGAATAAACCATGGCAAGGAAGGTGGTCAGGCCCGCCAGAATTTCCTGACGGACCGAACTGCCGCGCGCAGAAATGTTAAACCAGCTGTCCAGCGAACCGCCGGGCTGATGAGAAGGAGTCGACATAGTGAAAAATCCCCTGAGATTTCTTATGAGTTATTGATGCGTGACGCATGAAGCTGACTGATTCAACGTTTCACCATCCCAGGACGCACTGTTCACAGACCGCGAAAACCCGTTAGCCGGGCAACGGTCGGAAAAAAGGCAAACGTTTACTACGTCACGCATTAAGCCGCACTATTTTAAAGGCAAACGATTATCCAGCCTTTATCAGTGCATTATCAACTCCTGATCGCACCTATATTTGCAGCAACCTGAAACGCAGGGGCATTTCAGGCAGAAATCCATTCAGTCGAGCTTCACTTCACCACCCTGTTGCAGGGCACGCTGCCAGGCGGCACGGTTTTGCACTTTCGCAAGCCAGGCCTGGATGGCCGGGGAGTTGGCGGCACCGCCTCGCGCGGTCAGCGCCTGGATCGGGAAGCTCATCTGCACGTCGGCAATGCTGAACTGCTTGCCGGCAAACCACGCGTTGCTGGCCAGATGCTGTTCGATAAATTCGCGATGGGTCGCCAGCTGTTTATCCAGATAGCCTTTCTGCACGCCCTTGCCAAAGGCATTGCCAATGGGACGCAGCAGCCACGGCACCGGCGGCTTGCCCATCCGGCTGAAGATCAGCTTCATCACCAGCAGCGGCATTAACGACCCTTCGGCATAATGCAGCCAGTAACGAGACTGCAGGCGCTCGTCCTCATCATTTAGTTTCAGGCGATTTTCTGCGTCATAACGCTCGGCGAGGTATTCAAGGATCGCGCCGGATTCGGCAATCACGCGATTTTCATCGGTGATGACCGGGGATTTACCCAGCGGATGCACTTTTTTCAGCGCGTCCGGGGCCAGCATGGTGCTCTCACGCTGATAGCGTTTGATCTGGTAAGGCACTTCCAGCTCTTCCAGCATCCAGAGCACACGCTGCGATCGGGAGTTATTCAGATGGTGAACGGTGATCATGCTCTAACCTTGTGTTATACGAAGAGTTATCAGTATAGACCTTCCGCCACAGCCTGATGCCGCTCACTCCCGCTAAGACTCCAGCAGGATTGCGCCGGTGCCGCGCTCGCTCAGCCTGTCGTCCGGGTTGCGCAGCGGGCAATCCTGCATTGACAAACAGCCGCAGCCAATGCAACCGTCCAGATCGTCACGCAGCCGGGTTAAGGTTTCGATGCGCCGATCCAACTCCTCGCGCCATTTCTCGGTCAGCACCTTCCACTCTTTCGGCGACATGCGGTTTCCCGCCGGCAGCTGCATCAGATGGTCACCAATGGTGGCCAACGGAATACCGATGCGCTGCGCAATTTTCACGATCGCTACCCGGCGCAGCACGTCGCGGTGATAGCGCCGCTGGTTACCGGCATTGCGGAAGCTGGTGATTAACCCTTTGCTTTCATAGAAGTGCAGCGCAGAGACCGCCACGCCGCAGCGTTGCGCTACGTCGCCTGGGGTCAGTTCTCGCTTGTTGGGGCAGTTGCGACTTTTTTTCATTTAGCTCTTTACCTCAAGTTAACTTGAGGAATTATACTCAGCAGCCATTGAGAAGACGACCAGAAATTATTTCGCCAGGGAGAAGAGCAGCATGCATGACGACATCATCCACACCCTTACCGACTGGATTGAAACCAACCTGGATAAAACCCTGTCGATTGATGAAGTGGCCGCGAAATCGGGCTATTCGAAGTGGCATTTGCAGCGGATGTTCCGCACCGTCACCAAACAGACGTTGGGCGGCTATATTCGTGAGCGTCGGCTGACGCTGGCGGCCGAAGCGCTGAGTCAGACCCAGCGCCCGGTATTTGATATTGCCATGCAGTACGGTTACGACTCGCAGCAGACCTTCTCCCGCGTGTTCCGCCGCCAGTTCTCGCAGACGCCGACCGCCTACCGTCACACCATGCGCCGTCAGTCGCTGACCCGCCAGGTGAGCTACAGCTTCGACTGCAGCGACTTTGCCAGCTCCGCTTACGGCAAAGTGCAGCAGGACAGCAACAGCCCGGCCTGTAACTAGGCCCGGTTACGCATCTTTGGCGCGGCCTGCGGATCCTGTCCCCAGAATGACGGGGAGAAGTACCAGCCGCCGCCCAGTTCCTTGATGTGGTACATCGCCGCATCGGCCTGGGCAATCATCGCCTCACCGGTGCGGTGATTTTTGGCCAGCGCCACGCCAATACTCAGCGATTGCGCCACCGTCTTACCGTCGGTCAACCTGATCGGTTCGCGCATCGCTTCGATGACGTTTTCAGCCATTCTGGCCGCCTGCTCGCCGTTTTCGATGCCCGACAACAGCACCGCAAACTCATCACCGCCCAGACGCGCCACTAAATCATCTTTCCTCAACCTGCCACGCAGGCGATGTGCCGTTTCCGTCAGCACGTTGTCCCCGGCAGCGTGACCATAGGTATCGTTCACCTCTTTAAAGCGGTCAACATCGATAAACAGCACCGCCACCCGATCGGCGGTTTGCGGGTTGTTCATCAGCGTGTGCAACGCCTGCTCAAACGCTGTCCGGTTGGGCAAGCCGGTCAGCGCATCATGCCGTGCCTGATGGGCCAGCGAGTCGTTTTCGCGCTGCAGATGGGTCTGCCAGTCTGACAGCTCATCCAGCAGGCTGTTGAAATCCCCGCTCAGCTTGTTCAGCTCGGCAATCGACGATGACGGCACCCGCAGCGAGAAGGCGCGCCGTCGGCGAACGTCGTGCGCCACCGAGGCAATATTTTGCAGTCCGCTGAGGATCCCCGCGTGCATGCGGTTGGACAGGCACGAGGCCAGCAGCGCGGTCACCAGCAGGCTGCCGCTCAGCCATTTCAACGCCTGGCTTAGATAATGCAGCACCCGGCTGGCATCACCGCTCAACCACACCTGACCAATCACCTTGCCGTTGTGCACGATCGGCACGTTGGCAGGCTGCGGGAAAATCCAGTGGGTGACCAGCTCCCCGGCGCCCTGATGATGTTGCGCCCCGGATGGAGGCCAGTTCACCAGCAGGCGATTACTGGCATCGACAATTCTGGCGTGGCCAAACTCCGCCTTCGCCCCGATTTGCCGCACGATGTCGTTAGCCGCATCCGCATCGCCCGCCAGCACCGCCGGCTGCACGCTGTAGCCGAGGGTGGTGGCCACCAGCTGGAGATTGTTTTCCGCATAGCTGCGCAGGGCAAACATCGACAGCACCGACAGCGAGATACCGCTGAACAACAGCGACACCACGATGATCACCAGATGAATGCGTTGCAGACTTTTTCGTAAGGTCAGCAGCGGTTTTTTAGCCGTTGAATTAGCCTTGTGCACGGAGTGCTTCCACAGAGGTAATGTGGCCCTGTTGGTTGTGCTGGACCCGTAACACGTAGTGGCTACTCAGGATCGCCACGTCATCAGGCGTCAGCGGGCGCTGTTTTGCGTCAGTCGAAAACACAAAGCCTCCTTTATTGTTTTTATTGCTCCGTTACCGCATTTCGCTTTAGCGAATATGGCGTGAGCTGTATTTGAGGTGTAGAGATCCCGCCCTGTGGCAATGGAAGGGAATGAGTTATAAGGATTTTTACCATGAAAAATCCTACAACCCATTGGCGGGTTGTACAACTTTTAAGAGGTCGGATTCATCTCAAAGAGGAAATTTGACTTGAGTCGCGTCAAATAAAAGCTAAGTAAGGTTTAAGTATGGAAAAACCCCGCTAATTGCTAGCAATATCAAGCACCTGTTTTTGCTGAGTTTTCATCAGTGCCGTTGAAAATAAGAGGTGGAACCGGACGATCGGGCTAATCATTTATAATGAGTTTAATTGTCATTTGTCGTCTCAAAATAAAGCTAACTGCTTTAAATTAAAAATAAAATTGATATCGGAGAGTAATTATTTTCCAAAATATAAGGAATTAGGCGCAGTAATATAGCCTGTAAGACGGTTTTCATTCTTTCCCTATACGGATTATTCCCCATATTTTGGAATTAAATTGGTAAACCTCAGTTAATAAAAGGCTTAATGTTCCACTGACAAAAAACTACCATACCAGGCCTAAATTTTGTTCAAATTTTAAAATCGAGTGATATAATGTGACCGTCATCACACTTCTGTGACCTGTTATGTCCGTTCAAGTGAAAAGCAACCTGGCAACTTTTCGTCTGGATCGGTGATGACACCGCCTCTTGTCAGGGCAGTAAATCTCGGAGTTTGAACGATATGGGTACCTTAACCGCTAGCCTGGTATTGATGAGATGGGAACTGGTTAGTGCAGTAATGATGTTTATTGCCAGCACCTTTAACGTGAAGTGCCGTCAGGCCAGCCATAAAGGCATTGCCTTTGTCTTCACCGGCGTGGGTATTGGCATGTCATGCTGGTTCGTTACCGGGCTGTTAGGTATCACTCTGAGTATGGATAACCTGCATAACTTCTGGCACATCACCAAAGATGTGTTTATCGACGTGATGAGCCACACCCCAACTGATTATCCTATGCCCTGAAAACAAACGAGCCGCTGACTCAGAGAGTCAGCGGCTCGTTATTGTATTCGGCGCAATCAAAACTTCTTAAAGGCCACCGGCAGCGGCGTAACGCTTCCTGACGTTGCTGGCAATACGGCTGCTTTGTGTTCCTGCAACCACATATCACCCATCATCTTATCCAGGCCCATATCCAGCCCGGTCACCATGCCTGCACCCGGCGTAAAGGTCAGCTCACCAAAGAAGATTTGCCCTTCGCTGATGTACCAGTCAACGCGAACATAGTCGAAGTCACTGGCCAGCTTTTTGCTCAACTCCAGCGCCTTCTTCAACGTTTCCATATCCCCGCTGATATCCAGTCCGGTATCGCGGATCTTGTAGAAGCACTGCTCCAGGTTGTTGACGTAGAAGTTCATCGACAGCGGTGAGTTGCCACAGCGGTTGTAGATGATCTGCAGCACGTACTCAAAGTTGCCGTCTTTCTTGTTGAACATGTGGAATTTGTAATCGATGGCGGCAAACTTGCCATCACCAACATACTCTTCCACCAGAATGCGCGGCTTAATGTAGCGATAATGAATTTCCCGCGACTGATGCGAGAAATCACAGCGCAACCACTCTTCACACCGGCGCACCAGCAACTGTTTTTGAATACAGTCTGGTTCTTCAAGAAAGATTTCTACCATACCAGAACCGTGGTTCGGTTTAATAACGGTGTTTTTTAAGGATTTAAGCCCCAGCAATGAAATCGGATCGGCCGTTTCATGCAGCAAAGGAATTAAATACTCTTCACCAATTGTTTTTGCTATGTAATCGCGCACTAAAACTTTATCCGAAAGATTCCCATAACGAACATAGTCGCCAGTGACGAATTTGCGGTACAGAATTTTCTCATTAAACAGTTTCGGCTGGCGAATGTTAGGTAACCGCTTAAAAGTGTGAAAATAGTAAACTCGGTCCTGATAAGACCACGGCATTTTCTTGAGCAGGTATAAGACGCCTTTTCTCAATTCTGCTTTGAGTTTTAACATTTTTTACCTCATTTGTATGTTTTGTAGTTAAGTGAGGAAAGCTGTATTTTAAGAATGACGGCATTCTTAAAGAAATAATTCATTACGGTCAGGGAGAGCAGTTCGGTGACCAGAACGCTCCAGGCTGCGCCTGTTAATCCCCAGAAACGGATGAAGAACCAGTTGGTTGCCACGCTAATTACGACCAGCACCACGATCTTGACCAGCAGGTAATTAAAACCACCTTCCTTCACCATGTAGCGGTAAGCTACTGTTCCCATTGCCGAAAAGCAGGTTGCTAACGACAATAACGTAACGAGATTTCCTGATTGTGTGTAGTCATGCCCATAAAGGGTAGTGATGATCTTTTCGCCAAACAGCGCGACGACAAGAAGCATCAAAAAGGAAACTGCCATTACATAGCCATTCAGCCTTGCGGCCAGTTTTACTGCCACATCCGCACGCTCCCTGAAGATCTCAGAAAAGCAGGATGTAATGATCGCTACCGGGATAAAAATCCACGAAGCAGAGATAGTGTTGGCGGCGGTAAACAGCCCCAGCTCATGCGCTGAGCCCACGCCTACCAGGAAAAATTGTGCCAGCTTAACCTGTATTGAGATGAACACGCTGGAGATGGCCAGCGGGAGTCCCGCATGTAACAGGTAGCGCAAATAGCTTCTGTGCTTGCGCTTAGGCGGCGAGCTGATGGTGTTCGCCTGAAGGAACCGGCTGCGCTTGATCATGTACGGCACCAGCGTGACCGCCACGATTGAAAACGACAGCAGCAAAGGACTCAGTTTGAACCAGGCCACCAGAAAGCTGATGCCAAAACTGATGATCATTCCCGTGGCATTCGCCACCGTGTTCATCCGGGACTCTAACCGGGCATTGTTGTAAACGCTGAAGATATCCTGCGTAACAAACATTGCCGACAAGAATGACGCGACCGCAAAAACCAAAAAGTTTTCCCGCATCTCCAGCCAGACGTAAATTAATACCGGCAAAGATAAGACTAACAACAAAACCATTCTCAGCTGTTTGGCCACCGCCATCAGCCGTATTCCTTTTGGCGCACTTTTGCTGATACTTTTAAACAGAATGGTTTCAGTACCGAAAATAGCGATAGTCTGAACAATTGAAAAAAGTGATGCAGAAAATGCTATTTGCCCGAATATTGAGGGGCCAAAGGATTTTGCGACATAGGATGTGACAAATATCACTCCAAATACGGAAACGACCTTTTCCGACATCATCCAGATGGCGTTTGACATTGCGCTGTGTTTCATCGAAGCATCCTTTGTAAAACTAATCACTTATTGCAATAACTCGGCACGTCCATGTCGAAAACGGAAAAGATTAACGCTCAATATACCTGGCGATAAAAATGGACCTAAAATTTATAATACGGACAATTCCTAATCCGCTCGCAATCAAATGCGTTTTTTTGTCTGAGCGCTTCACCGCTGAAAAATAGCCAGGGTAATTACGCGCTTAAATTCATGTAAACCTTTTCACAAGTCACTTTTTGGCGCTAATTATCATGGCACAAATTTCAGGCTGCACATGCGGGAGTATTCTGAATCACATGTTGGCATTGAAGATTTCATGAGACGAATTTATATCAAAAACCTGCATATCGAAAGCTAACTAAGGGGTTTGGAAATAAAATAGGAGAAATCCCATGATGATATTTCTTCATAATCACTTAACTTAATCCCTGCCATTCAAATCGCGCACTTAACGACACTGCTGTGATTTTTGGAATAATCAGATCCACTAATTATTGCAGTCGTTCTCATCACATTATTGTTAAGAAAGGGAAGAGCATTTATGAGAAAGTCACGATATACAGAAGAGCAAATCACCAGTGCCATTAAAGCATCAGAATGCGGTGTAAAGGTGAAAGAGATCTGCGACGAACTGGGTATCTCTGAAGCGACCTTCTATAGCTGGAAGAAGAAATTTGCCGGTTTATCCTCTGAAGAAGGCCGTAAAATCAAAGACCTGGAGGAGAAAGTGCATAACATGGAGCGCGAGCTGCAGACCCTTAACTCCGACAAAGAGATGCTGCAAAGCGTGCTTAAAAACTTCTTTACTACCAATGACAAGCGCCAGGCCGTTAATTACCTTCAGGATACCTTTGATATCGGGACTCGCCGCAGTTGCCGCCTGCTGGATATTAGCCGTAGCGTGTATCATTACCCGTACAACATTGAAAACCATTAATTGAGATCCACAGCACGTTTCTATATTAGACGCAGGACCAAAATAAAATATTCCCAATGCTAATTGAAAAGTACGGTTCGATTTTCTGGAGACGCTTTTTCTTGATGAGTTAATTGTCTGGATTGTCCCCTGTTAGGCTGTATATTTACTAACCACCAGCTAAAAACCCATCTGTTTCAATCCCTTCTGAGCGCATTTATCTTTGAACCCAAAGATAAATGCGCCTTTCCTGACATTAACCTCGCTAACCGGAAGGTCAAAAAACACCCGCCCACCTTCAAATTCCGTTAACATTCTCTTTTAATCAATGGTTCATGGTTTTCATCTTTTGGGCAAAAGTGCATTTCATATGCTACTCACCAATTTGGCTTAAAACCCCGCCTGATGGTGCATCCGTCACGATCAGAGCCAGTCATACTGTAAGAAACCATAAAGTAACACTTAAGATTTACACCCTTTAGGCCTCTGAAGCGTTCGCCAAAGGAATCATAATCACGGATTTTCTAATGTGTTCGCCCTTACCTTTCGCCGATATTAACCTTTAGATGAACTGGAAATTTGAGTTAAGGCTGGTTTGAGAATATAAAAACCGTCTCAAAAAGCGCGCCTTTACCATTAAGAAGCGCCCGTACACTGTCCAAAAAGCGGGTGATTATCATTAACGATTATTCTTATAGCGGAACAATTAGAGACTGTGCCTGGTAAAAGAGTGCGGTGTAACCGCTATTCGGCCTGCGGTATTGTCCTAAAAACACGGTGCGCTTCACAGATTTGACATAATAAACCGCGCATTTGCGGCCAGCCGAGAAAGAAGCTTTACCCGCGGGATTGGTGGGAGAGTGAGCAAAGAAGCAGGCAGGCTATAGCCCGCAGGCAGCCTGAACAAGCGCACCCGTGAACCGGGCTTGAGTCCAATAGCCTCATTAGCGGGCCGTTTATCACCTTGATTTGCCTTAAGTCGTCAGCAAATTAAACGCCGCTTCAACCGACTGCGAACAGGGCCATTCGCGGCCAGGATGTTTACCAAACGTTGAGCGTGATCATGGTTGACTGTCATTTTCATCCCTGGAATGCCGACCATGACCGATACCACACTCGTTCCCCATCAGGAAAACAGCCTGACCTTTTTTCTGTCACTGATCTCCGGAAAAGTTAAGCCGGGCAAGTTGTGGTATGACCCGGAGTATCGCATCAAGTATCTGTTCCGCTCGCTGGCCTGGCCTGTCGCCACCCACAAGATGCTGACGGCGATCACCGAAGAGCCGGTGATGCGCGAGGTTCTGCCGATCCAACACACGCTGCCGAGCAAGATCCACCGCCCTTACCTTTATAATGGCATGCCGATGGCCGCGCGCACCCACGCCATCATCAGCCATTACCAGTATGTGAAGCAGCTGTCCTCCCTGCGCTTGCGCCAGGCGATGCTGACCCAACAGGGCGTGGAGCTGGTGAATTTTGCCGGTAAAAACGGCGAAACCTTTACCGTCACCCTGGCCTGTACCGGCCGGTGCGAACGTGAAGGTGAAGTGAACCTGCTGTTCCGCCGGGATGGCGTGCAGCTGGCGATGCTGACCTTTGCAGTGACAACGGTCGACGGTGAGAAGGTGGCGATGATTGGCGGTATTCAGGGTGCTCATCGCGATACGCCGCATGAGCTGATCCGCGAAGCGACCAAGGCGTGCTATGGCCTATTTCCAAAACGGCTGTTAATGGAAACCCTGACGCTTATCTGTGCCGAGACGGGCGTGACGAAAATTGAGGCGGTCAGCGACAATGGCCACATCTTCCGCAGCCTGCGCTATCGTCTGAAGAAACGCAGCCTGTTCCATGCCAGCTATAATGAGTTTTGGGAAACGCTGAATGCCCAGCCGTCAGGCACCAAGCTCTACTCGTTGCCGCTGAGCTTCCCGAGGAAGCCGCTGGAAGAGATCGCCAGTAAAAAGCGTTCGGAATACCGCAAACGGTACGATCTGTTGGATACGCTGCGTGAGCAATTCAGTCAGGTCATCGCCTGATAGCAGGAAGGTCCAGCCCTGTGCAGAGGTCAGGGCTGCTTATTCTCTTCTTTTTCTACGTCATCGATCTTCCAGATCGCGCCTTTTTTTTGCAGTGTCACCACCAGCAGCTGTTGATCGTTGGGATCGCTACCCAGGGTGACGTCGCCCGTGGCGGTAAGCCCGTTCAGGGTAAAGCGCCCGACGCTGACATGATCGACCCAGGAATCGCTGTAATCCTGATCCTGCAGGAAGAAATCATCGTCCATGCCATCCGGACTTTTGATCAGCACATTGATTTTGCTCAGCAGCTCAGGCGTCACATAGGTGTTGAGCAGCGGATCGTGCTCATCGATGGGACTCTCATCTTTGCTTAACGCTGTCAGATACCAACTGTAAAAACTCTGGCTGACCGCTTCAGGATCGCTGCGGTGTTCTGCCGCCCCAACCTGCCAAGCCATCAGCACGATAACCGGTGCCAGTAACCATCTTTTCATCTAATGCCATCTCTACCCGGGAATGCCAAAATGCCCCGCTAATTTACCCTTTCGCGACAGTATTTGAGCGATTATCTGCGTTATTTTTGGTAAATGTTTATAGCGGATGCGCCGTCAGCCAGCGCGTCATCACCGTGGCCAGCGCTTGCGGCTGTTCCAGCGGCAGCATATGGCCGGAATCTTCAATCACGGTAAGCGTTGCACCGGCAATGTTATCGCGCAGCACTTCGGATTCGCCTAACGTCCGCATCCGATCTTCAGCTGCAGCAATCACCAGGGTTGGGCAGGTTATCTGCGGTAAAAGTGCCGTGTCGCTGTTGCGGGCCATCAGCAGCTGACGACAGTACGCTTCCCTTCCCATCCGCTGGCTCATGGCGAGCACCTGCTGCTGTAATCCTTCATCGCCGGCATGCTTTTCACTGAGCGACAGTGCAATGGCCTTATGGCCAAGACCGCGAAACGCCCCGCTTGCAGACTGGAGCGTTTTCGCCGTCGCCGCCTTAAAGGCCTGAGCCTGTTCACTGTCCTGCTGGCTGGAGGTGGCAATCAGTATCAATTTTTCCACCCTTTCTGGCGCCTGACGGATCATTTCGCGCGCCACAAATCCGCCCATCGAAAAGCCGACCAGCGTGAAGCGCTCGGGTGCCTGTTGCAGCACCCGCGCCGCCATCGCCTCAAGCGAGCTATCCTGCGACAGATCGCCAAATACCAATGGACCAAACGCCGCCAGCTCGTCGGTCATTGCCTGCCATAATCCGGCGTCACACATTACGCCCGGCAGTAAAACCAGTCCCGCCATCTTGTTTTTCCTTTGCTTTTTGCCTGCCCGCAGGATAGCAGGCGACGCTGGTGATGGCGATTGGCTCAGCGGATGCATTGCCGGCGTGAGGGTGGATCCTACTGAAACTCAAATAATTCCCGCGCACGTGCCTTACGGGGCATGCAGAAACCCGACCTTTTGCGCGTTAAGTGAGCGATATAAAAACGATAATATTTTATCGTTATTGGGTGTTTTTCAATAAAATACTATCACTTTACCCACCACTAACAGGCTTCACTCCCCGCTAACCCACATCACCCTTTTCCCTGCGATCTGAGCAGGAAAATAAAGTACGGCGCGCCGATAAAGGTGGTGAGCAGTCCGGCCGGGATTTGGTTGGGGAATAACACCATCCGGCCACACCAGTCGGCCAGCAGCATCAGCAGTGCACCGACGATCGCGGCCATCGCCAGTTGCGGCATCGCGCGGCGGAAACCGAGCATGCGCGCCATATGCGGTGACATCAGCCCGATAAAACTCAACGGGCCGACCGTTAAGGTTGCGCCCGCCGTCAGTATCGAGGCCAGCAACAGAACGATCAGCCGGGAGCGCATCAGCGGTACGCCCAGCGCTCTGACGGTATTGCCGCCCAACGGCATAACGTTCAGCCAGCGACGGCACAACGGCATTAACAGCATCAGTACCAGTGCGAGCACCGCGCTGGCGATGGCCTGCGGCGGCTCGACGCCGTAAGTCGAACCGGAAATCCAGCTCAGCAGGTTACCGAGACGCGGATCGCCGCTGGCCAGTAACAGTGAAATGATGGCAGAAAACAGCGTGCCTAAGGCAATGCCCGCCAGTAACAGGCGCTGGGTGGAGAAATGGCGCCGGCCCGCCACCAGCAAAATGGCCGCCAGGGTGATTGCCGCGCCGCCGCTGCCTGCCACTAACATCGCTGCGAATCCGCCGGCGGGCAGCAGGAACAGAGTGAGCACCACTCCTGACGCCGCGCCGGCGCTGATGCCTAACACTTCCGGGCTGCCCATCACATTGGCGGTAAGTTTCTGTATCAAGGTACCCGCTGCGGCGAGCATCACACCGGCACTCAACGCCGCCAGGGTGCGCGGCCAGCGCCAGGGCCAGACGCGCCAGAGGTCGCCACCCGCCCAATGAATGCCCTGGCTGTCGCGTCCGACCATCAGCACCACCACTACTGTCGCCAGCAGCAGAACGCAGCCACCGGCAATCCCCCCTGCTGGCCGCTGGCGCTCCGCCGGTAACTCGCCATACTGGCCGGAGACCGCAGGCTGGCTGGCGTGTCGCAGGCGCGGTAACAGCCAAAGCAAAACGGGTGCGCCAATCAATGCCGTTGCCGCGCCCGTCGGCACCTCTTGCCAGACGCGCGCCAGCATCACCATCGCCTGATCGGACAGGCACAGCAGCAAGGCCCCTAACACCGGCGCCAGCAGTAGCCGATGCAACAGGCGTCGGGCACCGAGTAATTTGGCCAGCAATGGCGCAAACAGGCCGATAAAGCCGACCACGCCGACGGCATTCACCATAAAGGCGCTCAACACCACCGCCAGCGCCAGCGCGACAAAGCGAGCAGACGACAGCCCCAGCCCTAACTGTTGGGCCACATCATCATCCACACCCAGTAAGGTCAGCGGTCTGACCAGCATCAGCGCCAGCAGCAGGCACGGGATCAGCCTCGGCAGAAGAGACTGTACCGCTGACCAGTCCTGCTGATTGAGCGCCCCGCTGCTCCATAAAAACAGGCTCTGAAGTTCCTGAAAATGGAAGATCGCCAGCAGGCTGTTAAGGGCACTGCAATACAGGCTCAGCACCAGCCCCGCGAGGATCAGGGTGACGGGAGAAAGCTTTTTACCCCAGGCGGTGCCAAACACCACCACGGCAATCACCAGCGCGCCCAGCATCGCGGCACCTTGCTGACCGACAATACCGGCGGGCAACATGCCCAGGCTGGCCAGCGTGACGCCCATTTGCGCGCCGCTGGCGACGCCAAGGGTGGCGGGTTCGGCCAGCGGATTGCGTAACACCTGCTGGAATAAAACGCCGGCCAGCGCCAGCCCCGCGCCAACCAGCAGCGAGATCGCCACGCGAGGCAGGAAGCTGTAATAAAACAGAACCTGTTGGATATCGGCTTTATCAGGATGGAGGATCGCCGCCGCCCACCGATGGTGGGGAAGCAGCTGCTGCGCGTTGCTGAGGCTCAGTATCAGCGTGGCGGCAACCGCCAGCGTCAGCAGGATCAGCGCAAAGGGTGTGCGGTGCGGTTTGCCTGCCCGCCGTGCGTTCAACGTCACCATTGCTTCTCCAGTCCCTGCAGCATGCGGCAAAATTGCATCGCGGTGAGGGTTGCGCCAAAAATCCAGATGGCGGGCACGGTACGCACGCTGTTTTGTCGTACAAAGGGAATCGCCTGCCAGACCGGCGTGGCGCGAATGCGCGTCCTGGCGGCTTCATCGCCATGATCCAGACAAATCGCCCGGCAGGCCGGCAGGCTGGCTAAACGTTCAATCCCCACCGTTGCCGTTCCCCAAAAGCCGTTCTCTCCCTGCCAGGCATTTTTAATCCCCAGTTGCTGCATCACGTTACCAAACAGGCTGGTTTCACCGAGGATCACCGCATGTCTTTCATCAATAAGTGAGAAAACCAGTAACGGCTGATGGCGGTAAGCCGCCAGCTGTTCGCGCGCATCAGCCAGCTGGCGATCGAACCAGGCCAGATGATGTTGCGCAGCCGCCTGGCAATTCAACCGCTGCGCAAGCGTCACCAGCCCTGCCCGCACCGTCTGCAACGGCTGGCCGTGCTCATCGGTGAACGCCACCGCCTGTGCCGGTGAGATAGCGCGTAACTGCGCCTCGCGCGGGCCATAGCCCTGCGAATAGAGGATCAGGTCAGGCTTCAGTTCAGCGATGTACTCAAGATTGGGTTCGGAACGCGTGCCGACATCAATCACGCTGGCGGGTATCGCCGGTTCGCGCACCCACAGCTGGTAATCGCGGGTATCGGCCGCCGCCATCGGGGTGATCCCAAGGGCAAACAGCATTTCCAGCGGCAGCCATTCCAGCGCAATAATGCGCCGGGCAGGCTCAGCCGCCCGAAGCGGAAAGCCCACCAGCAGCGGCGACAGCATCAACGCGGTGACCAGGCGGCGACGCGGTCTGTCGATGCTGGCTGACGTGCCCGGCGCTACGCTATCAGAAGGCATAGGAGAGATTGACGGAGTAGTTGCGTTCATCGCCATACACCGCGTAGTCGCTCAGCCAGGAGTAATAGGTGCGATCGAAGACATTGTTGACGTTGGCCTGCACCGCCAGCTGTTTGGTCAGCTGGTAACGGGCAAACAGATCAACCAGCGGATAGCTGCTTTGATAGACGCGCGTCGTTTCGCCATCCGGCCCGGTGGCGTCCTGGAAGGTCTTGTTCTGCCAGTTTACGCCGCCACCGATGGTCAATTCGAACAGCATCGGCAGCTGATAACGGCTGAACAGTTTGAGCTGCGTTTGCGGCATATTGCTGTTTAAGCGTGCGCCGGTATCGTCCCTGGCCACATAGCGCGTCGCGCCGAAGGTCAGCTGCAGATTGTCGGTCACCGCACCATTGATTTCGAACTCAGCACCCTTACTTACCGTGCCCTGCGCGGCATAATAGGCCTGCTCGCTGCTGTCATTGACGAAATTGGAGCCATCGGCCTGGCCCACGTTCTCCTGCTCGATGCGGAAGATGGCGAAGGTGGCCGTCAGACGCCCGTTCATCCAGTCAGATTTCAGGCCGGTTTCGTAGTTCTTTCCGGTCACCGGCGAGAGGTAAGTGCCGTTGCGATCGCGATAGGTCTGCGGCTGGAAGATCGAGGTGTAGCTGGCGTAGGCGGACAGAGAGTCGTTGATGTCATACACCAGGCCCGCATACGGCGTGAGGTTGTTTTTATGCACGTCGCCGCTGGAGCCGATGGTGCTCCACTGGGTGTAACGGCTGCCTAAAATCAGCGACAGCGGATCGGCCAGTGAAAAACGCGCGGCGATATAGCCCGCTTTCTGACGAACGGTGTCGTCCAGGTTCTGATACCAGTCGCCCCACTCCGGTTCGGCGACGTTGCCGTCCCAGTTACTGCCAAAGCTGCCCATTTGATCGCTGTCGACCGGACCATCCGCGCTGTAGGTGGTATTGCGCTGACGGCTGTAACTTATGCCGGTGATCAGCTCATGCTGGCGGCCAAACAGGTTGAATGGTCCGCTGGCATAGGCGTCAACGGATTCAAGCTTACGCGTTCCCCGATCCTTACTGCCAAAGCCGGTGGTGCCTTCGCCCGTCGTGGCATCCGGGAAACCTTCGATATACAGCAAGGCATCGTTAAAGGTCTCTTCGGCATGGGTGCCATTGACCCGGAAGCTCCAGCCGTTATCAAAATCATGGCGAATATTGGCGAAGACCTTGCGCGAGTTGATGTCGTAATGCGTCCAGTCGGTCGAGGTGCTGGTATTGCGGGTGTAATGGGTTTTCACCCCGTTGCTGTACCAGGTTGGCAAGCCGCCCCAGGTCGGGTCGCTGGTGTTGGTTTGCTGATAGTCGTAGCCCAGCGACAGCGTGGTGTTTTCAGTCAGATCGGCATCGACCACGCCGTAGAGGAATTTCTTGGTTTTGTGGTAGCGATCCAGCTGCCCGTCCTGATCCTGATAGCCCGCCACCACACGGCCGCGCACGGTGCCCGCCTCGTTTAAGGGACCGGAGACATCCGCCACATAACGCTGCTTGTTCCAGCTGCCGTAGCTGGCGCTGACGTTGCCGGTAAATTCACGGCTGTCCGCCTGCTTACGCACCATATTGACGGATGCCGCCGGGTTTCCGGCACCGGTCATCAGGCCGGTAGCACCACGGACCACTTCGATGCGGTCATAAATCGCCGTGTCTTCTGCCGCATCGCCAAAGTTCCAGGTATCGCTAACCGAGCTGGGAATATCATCGTAGGTGTAGCTGCTGATCATAAATCCGCGGGAGAAGTAAGATGCGCGCTCGCTGTCGATCACTTCCGTCGAAATACCGGTGGTGTTATTTAACACATCGCCGACCGACTGCAGGTTCTGGTCCTGCATACGCTGTTTGGTCACCACGCTGAGCGACTGGGGCACATCGCGTGGCGTCAGCAGCATTTTGGTGCCGGCGGTGGTGGTTTTTACGCTGTAATCCTGCTGCTCGTCGGCAGAATCGTCCACCGTTGCGCCAACCACCATATCCTGCTGAGTGGGGGATGGAGCAGAAGAGGTTTTGGCCGGGGTTACGGCGGCATTTGCTGCCGGAGCAGCGCTGTTACTGTCGGCGGCCTGCACCAGCGCAGGGTTTACCAGCACCAACATCGCCAGTGCCGAGAGTGAAAAATTGACGCGTGTTTTATTCTCAGGCGCGCGTGATTGCGGCCCTTTTTCCCTGCCAAATGAAGACATAACCGTATCCCATAGAATTTTATTATTGGAAGCTGAGGCTTCTTTTTTGTCTTTCTACGCCGGTGCAGCTTGCCACTGTTATCCGGCTGAACTCACATCAGGTGCGATGCGCACGAAATGAGAATGTGAATAGTAATCATTTGGCTTCAAGGAATCTTGCAAAGGTTCACTGCGATTACGTAACAGAATGTAAGGCGAGGGAAAGCAGAGGGATACGGGGAGAAAGCTGGTCGCGCAGGCATAAAAAAACCCCGCCGGAGCGGGGTTTTTATGGGAGGTTCAACGACATTCTGAAATCAGAATGGGATATCGTCGTCGAAGTCCATTGGTGGCTCGTTGTTAGCCGGCGCGCTGTTCTGCTGTGGCTGAGCCTGCGGACGTGCCTGCTGGCCGCCGCTGAACTGGTTGCCGCCACTCTGTGGCTGCTGTGGCTGACCCCAGCCGTTGTTGCTGCCCTGGCCGCCGCCGCCAGCCGGTGCGCCTGCACCGCCGCCCTGACGTCCACCCAGCATCTGCATGGTGCCGCCAACGTTGACGACCACTTCGGTGGTGTACTTCTCAACGCCAGCCTGGTCAGTCCATTTGCGGGTCTGCAGTGCGCCTTCGATATACACCTGAGAACCTTTACGCAGGTACTCTGCCGCGACTTCCGCCAGTTTGCCAAACAGCACAACGCGGTGCCATTCGGTTTTTTCTTTGGTTTCGCCGGTTTGCTTGTCACGCCAGCTTTCGGACGTGGCCAGCGTGATGTTGGCAACGGCGCCGCCATTAGGCATGTAGCGGACTTCCGGATCTTGACCCAGGTTGCCCACCAGGATCACTTTGTTTACGCCTCTGCTGGCCATGTTCGAGTCTCCGATAATTGTTCTGCTTTAAGTCTAAGCCGGAAATTCTAACATGCCACTCCCTGAGATCCTACTTTCAGATCCGGATCTCAAAGGCCTTTATCACGCTTGCGCCGTTGCAGATTGCGGCCTGAGCAGGATCGAGATTTTTTACGGTCCTGTCGCAGCCTGCAACAGGATCCTGCTGAGTGCTTTCGGCAAAACACTGGATATCCAATCAGGTTATTTTGTGCCATAATTACAGGCTTAATTCTGGCCATGCCGGACCGGCATGGTGAGATCTGTGTTAATCCGGGAATTGTGAATGGATAAGATCGAAGTACGGGGTGCACGCACCCATAATTTGAAAAATATCAACCTGACCATCCCGCGCGACAAACTGATCGTTGTCACCGGCTTGTCAGGTTCCGGTAAGTCCTCGCTGGCGTTTGATACGCTGTACGCCGAGGGGCAACGCCGCTATGTAGAATCCCTGTCAGCCTATGCGCGCCAGTTTCTCTCGCTGATGGAGAAACCGGATGTCGATCATATCGAAGGTTTGTCGCCAGCCATTTCGATCGAACAGAAATCCACCTCACACACCCCGCGTTCCACCGTGGGCACCATCACTGAAATTCATGACTACCTGCGCCTGCTGTTTGCCCGCGTCGGCGAGCCGCGCTGCCCGGATCATGACATTCCGCTGGCGGCACAGACCGTCAGCCAGATGGTGGAGAACGTGCTGGCGCTGCCAGAAGGCCGCCGGCTGATGCTGCTGGCGCCGATCGTGAAAGAGCGTAAGGGCGAGCACACTAAAACGCTGGAAAATCTGGCCTCGCAGGGCTATATCCGCGCCCGTATCGATGGGGAAGTGTGCGATCTTTCCGATCCGCCGAAGCTGGAACTGCAAAAGAAACACACCATTGAAGTGGTCGTCGATCGCTTTAAGGTGCGTGAAGATCTGCAGCAGCGGCTGGCTGAATCGTTCGAAACGGCGCTGGAGCTCTCCGGTGGCACCGCCGTGGTGGCGGATATGGACGATGAAAAAGCGGAAGAGCTGGTGTTCTCCGCGAACTTCGCCTGTCCGGTCTGTGGCTACAGCATGACCGAACTCGAACCGCGCCTGTTCTCCTTTAACAACCCGGCCGGTGCCTGCCCAACCTGTGATGGCCTGGGCGTGCAGCAGTATTTCGATCCTGACCGGGTGGTACAGAATCCTGAGCTGTCGCTGGCGGGCGGCGCAATCCGTGGTTGGGATCGCCGTAACTTCTATTACTTCCAGATGCTGCGCTCGCTGGCGGAGCACCTGAAATTTGATATCGAATCGCCGTTTGAGTCGCTGGAAGATCATGCCCGTCAGGTGATCCTGTTCGGCTCCGG
This sequence comes from Erwinia sp. QL-Z3, assembly GCF_004551645.1. Taxonomy (NCBI): domain Bacteria; kingdom Pseudomonadati; phylum Pseudomonadota; class Gammaproteobacteria; order Enterobacterales; family Erwiniaceae; genus Erwinia; species Erwinia sp. QL-Z3. Next base: position 1,810,273 of record NZ_CP037950.1, on the reverse strand, counting down.
TAAAGAGACCATCGAGTTTAAGTACATCAACGATCGCGGCGACACCTCGGTGCGTCGCCATCCGTTTGAAGGCGTGCTGCACAATATGGAGCGCCGCTATAAAGAGACTGAATCTTCCGCCGTGCGCGAAGATCTGGCGAAATTTATCAGCAACCGCTCCTGCACCAGCTGCCACGGCACCCGTTTGAAGCGCGAAGCGCGCCACGTGTTTGTTGAAAACACCACGCTGCCGACCATTTCCGATATGAGCATCGGTCATGCGATGGAGTTCTTCCAGAACATGAAGCTGAGCGGTCAGCGTGCGCAGATTGCCGAAAAAGTGCTGAAAGAGATTGGCGACCGCCTGAAATTCCTGGTCAACGTCGGTCTGAACTACCTTTCGATGTCACGCTCCGCCGACACGCTGTCCGGTGGTGAAGCGCAGCGTATCCGTCTGGCAAGCCAGATTGGTGCGGGCCTGGTCGGCGTAATGTACGTGCTGGATGAGCCGTCAATCGGTCTGCATCAGCGCGATAACGAACGCCTGCTGGAAACGCTGGTGCATCTGCGCGACCTCGGTAATACGGTGATTGTGGTTGAGCATGATGAAGATGCGATCCGCGCCGCAGACCACGTGATTGATATCGGGCCTGGTGCCGGTGTGCATGGCGGCCAGGTGGTGGCGGAAGGCACCGTTGATGACATTATGGCGGTGGAGGAATCTCTGACCGGTCAGTACCTTAGCGGCAAGCGCGGTATCGCCATCCCGAAAGAACGCGTGAAGGCCGATCCGAGTAAAGTGCTGAAGCTGACCGGCGCGAAGGGCAACAACCTGAAGGATGTGACGCTGTCGCTGCCGGTCGGGTTATTCAGCTGCATTACTGGCGTCTCCGGTTCCGGTAAATCCCCGCTGATCAACGATACGCTGTTCCCGATTGCCCAGCGTCAGCTGAACGGTGCGACCATCGCCGAAGCGGCACCGTATCGCGATATCACCGGCATGGAAAACTTCGATAAGGTTATCGATATCGACCAGAGCCCGATCGGCCGCACGCCGCGCTCGAACCCGGCTACCTACACCGGTATTTTCACCCCGGTGCGTGAACTGTTTGCCGGCGTGCCGGAATCCCGTACGCGCGGGTACACGCCTGGACGTTTCAGCTTTAACGTCCGCGGCGGCCGCTGCGAAGCCTGTCAGGGCGACGGCGTGATCAAGGTTGAGATGCACTTTTTACCGGACATTTATGTGCCGTGCGACCAGTGCAAAGGCAAGCGCTATAACCGTGAAACGCTGGAAGTGAAGTACAAAGGCAAGAACATCCACGAAGTGCTGGAAATGACCATTGAAGAAGCCCGCGAGTTCTTTGATGCCGTGCCTGCACTGGCGCGTAAGCTGCAAACGCTGATGGACGTCGGCCTGTCTTATATCCGACTGGGCCAGTCGGCGACCACCCTTTCAGGCGGTGAAGCGCAGCGCGTGAAGCTGGCGAGAGAACTCTCCAAGCGCGGTACCGGCCAGACGCTGTATATCCTTGATGAGCCGACCACCGGCTTGCACTTCGCGGATATTCAGCAGTTGCTGGAAGTGCTGCATCAGCTTCGTGACCAGGGCAACACCATCGTGGTGATTGAGCACAACCTTGATGTGATCAAAACCGCGGACTGGATTGTCGATCTGGGTCCGGAAGGCGGCAGCGGCGGCGGGATGATCCTCGCCTCCGGCACGCCGGAAACGGTCGCAATGTGCAAAGAGTCGCACACCGCACGCTTCCTGAAACCGCTGTTGAATCTGGATTAAGCTACCTGACGTTTATCGCAAGGATAAGCGGGAGATTCAGGACAGTTCGGGCAAAGTGTGAGCAAGGGGCGGATTTCATCGCCCCTTGTTTTTTTCGCCGCCGTCCGCCGGGCGGATGACAGTTTTATTTGATTTACATGAAGAAATAAACTCCACACTCAGCAACAAATTAGCGCTCTTTTCCCCTTCGTTTTGCCGCTTCAGAGCAAATCCTGCAGGATCAGGCAAGATTTAGACAGGTTCCGGCATACCCCCTTTGCCAATAGCTAACTATCCTTAATGGGCTCGACTCCCTACACCGATTCTGCCAGCACGGTCTGTCAGAACATCCTCTAAGCAATAAGTTCTAAACACTTTCAATGACTGGAGACACCATGAATATTACGCATGCTTATGCCGCACAGGACGCCAAATCAAAGCTGGCTCCGTTTGAGTTCCAGCCGCGCGAACTGCGTGAACACGATGTCCAGATTGAAGTTATGTTCTGTGGCGTCTGCCACTCGGATCTGCATCAGGCCCGTAACGAGTGGAAAAACACCATTTTTCCTGTCGTCCCTGGTCATGAAATCGTCGGCCGTGTTACCGCTGTTGGCGGACACACCCATAAATATAAAGTGGGCGATTTAGTTGGCGTTGGCTGTCTGGTTGATTCCTGTCGCGAGTGCGACAGCTGTAAAGAAGACCTGGAGCAGTACTGTGAAAACGGTTTCACCGGCACGTATAACGGCGAAGACCGCATTTCCGGCGACATCACCTACGGCGGTTACTCCACTCAGGTAATCGTTAACGAAGACTTCGTGCTGCGTATTCCTGAGAACCTGGATCCGGCTGGCGCAGCGCCACTGCTGTGTGCGGGCATCACCACCTTCTCGCCTCTGCACCACTGGAAAGTCGGTCCGGGTAAGAAAGTCGGTATCGTTGGTCTCGGCGGCCTGGGTCACATGGGCGTGAAAATTGCCCATGCGATGGGCGCACATGTGGTGCTGTTCACCACTTCGCCCTCTAAAATCGAAGACGGCAAGCGCCTGGGCGCAGATGAAGTGGTCATTTCCAAAGATCCTGAGCAGATGGCGGCGCACACCAACAGCTTCGACTTTATTCTCAACACCGTTGCCGCTCAGCACGATCTGAACCAGTTCATCACCCTGCTGCGTCGCGATGGCACCATGACCCTGGTCGGCGTGCCAGAACATGACCACCCGGCACCCCAGGTGGTTAACCTGGTGTTCAAACGTCGTAGCGTGGCCGGTTCTCTGATCGGTGGCATTAAAGAAACGCAGGAGATGCTGGATTTCTGCGGTAAGCACAACATCACCTCTGATATCGAAATGATCAAGATGGATGAAGTGAACGACGCCTACGAACGTATGCTGAAAAGCGATGTGAAATACCGCTTTGTGATCGACATCGATACCTTACGCAACCAGTAAGGCCGATGAGCACAACCGGCCTCAGATTGTAGTGGCCGGGTAATAAAGAAAGGGCGGAATGATTTCCGCCCTTTTTTGCGTCTGAACCGCCGGACACTCCCTCGCCCGTCAGCTTGCTTCCACATAGGCGGCGCTATGGAAATCAATTTCCCACTTCAGTACCTTGCCATACAGGTCAGACAGCGCGAATTTCTGCTCGGCGCTCAGTTGTGCCGCACAGCGATCCAACTCCGTTTTTAACCAGCTGGCCTGCTGGAAAAATTCCTCTTCCGCGTGCAGCTCAATCCACCGTCGCACATTTTCATCGGATTGCGTTTTCAGGCTGACGCGCTTGCACCAGTGGTAGTACATCCACTCTGCGCCGAACATCAAGGTGATGATCTCTTCATAGCTGCCGCGCTGGGCCACGTTCAGCATGCCGTCGCGAAATCGTCTGACGCCAGGCAGATCGTCCGGATAATAGGCCGGATTGACCTGCCGTTTGGCCAGCACCGTGTCAAACCAGGCGATCTGCGTATCGACCAGCGCATTCAGCACGCCGATCAACCAGCGCTGCTGACGAATATCGGGCGCTTTACTGACGCCCAGCGCGAAGATGGCGATGGCGGTGGCGACAAAGTTACCTTCAAACACCAGGTAGCGATTGAAAACGTCGGCAGACAAAACGTCCTGCTCAATCTCGCAGACAAAGCGATGCTGCTGCATCTCATGCCAGGCTCCCTGATGCTCCCGCAGCAAACGATCGCTGAAGGTTTCCATCTATTCGCCCTCCAACACGGATGCCGCCGCAGCCATAAAATGCTTCACCCGCGCCAGCTCAACCTCATTCCACCAGACGCCATCCACCTTGAGCGCGCTGGCGACGATCACGCCCTGGGTACGCGACAGGATCTGCCCAACGTTATCCGGCGTAACGCCCGATCCCACCAGCAGCGGCAATTCGGTGGCACTGCGGATCTCATCAATTTCGCTCAGCGTGGCGCTGTCGCCGGTGCGCTGACCGGTGGCGATCACCGCATCGGCTTCAAAGAAGTCGACGTCACGGGTCAGTTCCTGAATTGAGCGGTCGGCGACGATGGCATGGCTGCCATGCTTCACGTGGCTGTCGGCAAAGACCTTAATGTGTTCGGCGCGCAGCTGGCTGCGATAGCGCAGCGCTTTGGCCGCCGCACCTTCAATAAAGCCCTCGTTGGCGATGTAGGCGTTGGCCCATTGATTGACGCGGATAAAGTCGGCGCCGCCGGCAAGCGCGGTAGCCAGCGCAGGGATCGCCGCATTTGCCAGCACGTTGATGCCTAACGGCACGTTAAAACGGGTGCGCACCTTTTCGGTGATCACTGCCATCAGCGCCGCGGTTTCCGGGCCGATATCTTCCGGTTTGGAAAAAGGAATATCGCCGTGATTTTCAATTATCAGACCATGAACGCCGCCGGAAACATAATTATCCGCATCGCGTAACGCACGCTCAATAATATCACCGATTGGTTTCCCTCTGTATTTCGGCGTACCGGGAAAAGGGTCGCAATGAATAACACCAATGACCACTTTCTTACGTGAAAAAATAGCTTGTATTGCGTCTGTTTTTCCTGCTGATATAGAAACCATCTTCTTCATCCTGTTCAAGGAAACACTATGCGTGTTTATGTCACCGGGAATATAGCCGTCGATGAAATCTGGTCAATTCCCGATATTCCCACAAAAGGCTCATCCATTCATGGCAATAAAACGTCACAAGATATCGGTGGCAAAGGCGCCAATCAGGCAATATTACTTTCCCGCTGCGGCATAGAAACAACGTTAGTCGCCGCGATCGGAAATGACAGTAATGGCAAGTGGATCAAAGAGCAGATGCTCGCTGAACCGCTGCAACTGTTGCCTGACACGTTATTCCCTTGTCACAGTGATACCTCAATTATTTTCAATAGCGCCGACGGTGATAATGCCATTATCACCACCACCACCGCGGCGGATTCATTATCGCTCACCGGGATTACGCAGGCGCTTTCTGCCGCCCAGCCCGGTGACGTTTTGCTGCAACAGGGTAATTTCTCCGTTGAGAAAACCCGTGGCCTGTTCGCGTTCGCCAAAGCCCGTGGCATGATCACCGTGTTTAACCCTTCACCGGTCAAAGCCGCTTTCGCTGAGCTCTGGTCTCTGGTCGATATCGCCGTCCTTAATCAGCATGAAGCGGCGTTGCTGAAGCCAGAAGGGGTCAAAACGTTAGTGGTCACTCACGGTTCACAGGGCGCGTCGCTCAAAACCCCTGATAACGAAGCGTTTTGTCCCGCAATCCCGGTGACGGCTGTCGACAGTACCGGCGCTGGCGATACCTTTCTGGCAGTGATGCTGGCCTCTGCGTTGCTGCGTCATACAGAGATTGATAAGTTAGCACTTACTCACGCCAGTCAGGCCGCTGCCATCACCGTTAGCCGTGCCGGAACCTACAGCGCGTTCCCCAGCATCAGCGAACTGACCGCCTTACTGCAAAACTAAACTGCAGGGCCCACAGTTTCATGTGGGCCTTCAGCCTTATTTAAACAGCGTGCGATAGGGACCGACATTGTCTTTGGTGACCACGGTTGCCGGCACCAAAATACGCTTCGGTACCGTTTTACCGGCGGTAATCTCATTCAGGGCTTTTAACGCTTCTTCGCCCATCTTCTGCGGATCCTGCTGCAATACCGCCGTGACGTAGCCACCATCAATGCCGCTGATGGCTTTCGCGGTCAGATCCCAGCCAAAGACTTTGATATCTTTCTGGCGACCCTGGTTTTCTACCGCCGCGATCGCGCCAAGCAGCGCCGGTTCACCTATGGCATAAATTGCGGTGATATCCGGGTTACCGGTGATCAGGTTTTCCGCCGCGGTCATCGCGTTGTCCTGAATATTCTGGCCATCGACCACGTCCGCAACGGTAATCTGTTTATTGCTTTTAATCGTCTCTTCAAAGCCTTTCTGACGGTCATTCTGAATAGCCGAGTTCAGCGCACCGACGATGCCGACGCGTGCCTTACCACCCATGTCTTTTTTAACGTAATCAACGAAGTATCGGCCAAGGATTTTGCCTCCTTCGATGTTGTCCACGCCCACCTGCGCGGCCTGAGGACCGTCTGGCAGCACGGCATCAATGGCGATCACCGGGATTTTCGCCGCTGCGGCTTCTTTAATTGCCGGCATAATACCGTTCACATCAATCGCATCGACTAATATGCCCTTCACGCCCTGCTGAATATAGTTTTCGATGGCATCATTCTGAGCAACGGGATTATCCGTGGCGTTAAAGATCACCAGATCTTTGCCGCTGGCTTTCGCCGCGTCTTGCGCACCTTTATTCATCAGGTTGAAAAACAACGCCTGCTGATTAATCTGCACTAATGCATAAGTCGGTGCTGCTGCCAGCGCCGAGGTCATATAACTGCCAGAAGCCAGTAAAACGGTTGCCAGGGCTACAATTCGCAATTTTCCGGTGTTAAAAACCATCATCATGATCCTCAATGGGAGTAAATCTCTACCTCGGCGTAAAATACACCGGGCGGAATTATGGATGGCAGGGCAAATAGTAGCGTGATGGCGTAAACACCCGGTAGAAATGGGGCGTTAAGGTGAAACCGTGAAAAAAACATTTAGGCAGCCGGTCCATTTCGGTGCAGGGATAAAATGTCTCTTAAACGGGTGGGAATCTCTTCCCGGGTCATGCAGGTAAACTGCCTATTACAATTCTCTCTGGCCGTTTTTTTGTCAAGCGCTATTTTTGCCAGCGCGAATTGCAGCGAAAAGGGTATAACAGCGGCGCTTAACTATGTTACAGATACCCTTCTTTTTCTGATGTGGCCGGCATGATGATTAAAAAACGCGTTTTGCTCTCCGATGTGGCATCCCATGCGGGACTGTCGAAAGCGACGGTTTCCCGCTATCTGAACAACAGTATTGTGCTGCCACAAGAGACCATTGCGCGCATTGAATCCGCGATTGCCGAGCTGGATTATCGCGGGAACAGCCTCGCCCGCCGGCTGAGTAAAGGCGGCAGCGAAACGCTCGGCCTGGTGCTGCCGGATATTACCAACCCCTTCTTTGCCGAACTGGCCGATGCGGCGGAAGAAGCCGCTTTCGAACACGGTTACAGCCTGGTGCTGTGCATCACCCGTAACAATCCCGAAAAAGAGACGCAGTTTATTCGCTGGCTGGATACCTGCCAGGTTGATGGCCTGCTGTTTACCACTAACCGCCCGGATAACGGCCTGTTATGTCGTGAGATCCAGCGCCATCAGCGCATTGTCCTGCTGGATGAAGATATCCCCGGCAGCAAGGTGCCGAAGGTGTTTGCCGACAACGTTCAGGGTGGCTTTATCGCCACCCAACAGCTGATTGCCGCTGGCCACCAGCAGATCGCCTTTATCGGCGGGCCCGATGAGCTGATGAGCGTGCGCGAACGTTACCAGGGTTTTTGCACCGCGCTGGCGCAGGCCGGTTTGCACTGTCCGCCAGAGTGGGTGATGTACGGCGAATATCAGCGCGAGTTCGGTCAGCAGGCGCTGCACACGCTGTTCAGCAAGGCGATCCGCCCGACGGCGATCTTTGCCGCCAGTGATTTTCTGGTGCTCGGTTTGTTAGATGGTCTGCGGGAACTGGGCCTGCGTGCACCAGAAGATTTATCGCTGGTTGGCTTCGATGACGCCAGCTACGCCGATTTCACCCAACCGCGCATTTCCACCATTCGCCAACCCGCACGGGAACTGGGCAGAACCGCGGTCAGCCTGATGCTGCGGCTGCTAAACGGCGAGGAAAATGTCCCTGCCGAAACCCGCCTGCCGGTCACCTGGATTGGACGCGATTCCATTCAATCACGTTAGCCCGGTCCAAAATGGCGCAGTAATCGCACAACTTTGGCGCAAAAACTGTTCAACCCTTTCAGGCGATGAGCCATCTGGTAAACCGGTTTACCGATACATTTAAAATTATCCTATTAGATTACAGCCAATTAGAAATCCTCTCTCCGCCCTCCTCACAAGCCTGGCATGGAAGCTGCTTAGTCATCAGTGGCGAACAAATAGTTAGCGTTTTGTCCCGATGTGCACTGGAGACAGTTCCGCTGTTCAGGTAAACCGGTTTACAAGAAGTAGACCGCGACCAGCGGAACCCTTTTCGGCCATCACCGTCCCGGGTAATCGATGTCTGGCGAGAGGGTTTTCCCTCATAAACGAACTGCGATGGGAGTCAACGATGCAACAGCCACAGCCTGCCAGAGCGCGGGTAGAAATGGTCAATATCACCAAGACCTACGGCGCGATCCGCTCGCTGCGCGGGGTGAACCTCAAGCTGGCGCCGGGTGAAGTGTTGGGCCTGGTGGGTGATAACGGCGCGGGGAAATCCACGCTGACCAACGTGCTTTCCGGCGCGGTGGTGCCCACCAGCGGCGCGATCCGCATTGATGGTGAAGAGATGCACTTTACCAATCCGGCGGACGCCCGCCGGTGTCATATCGAAATGGTTTATCAGGATCTGTCGCTGTGCGACACCGTTGACGTGGCCGGCAATCTGTTTATGGGCCGCGAACCGCTGAAGCATCTGCTGGGCATCCCGTTTCTCGACCAGGCAAAAATGCATGCCGATGCGCGGGAAATGCTGAAAGGATTGGGCATTTCGATTCCGGATACCCGCCTGCTGGTGCGCAATCTCTCCGGCGGTCAGCGCCAGGCGATTGCCATTGCCCGCGCGGCCGCCTTTGAGCCAAAGGTGCTGATCATGGACGAACCGACCGCCGCGCTGGCGGTGGCCGAAGTGGAAGCGGTACTTGAACTGATCCGGCGCGTCAGCGCGCGTGGCGTCAGCGTTATTCTGGTCACCCACCGCTTGCAGGATCTGTTCCTGGTCTGTGACCGCATCATGGTGATGTACGAAGGCACCAACGTGGCGGATCGTCAGGTGGCTGATACCAGCCTCAGCGATATCGTTAACCTGATTGTCGGCGAGAAATTCACCGCACATTCTGCCGCCGCGCACTGAGGTAAACGGGATGAGTATGATCAATTTAAGCGGTACACGCATGATCCGGCATTCACTGCCGCGCCGCCTGCTGCACAGCCATTCTGGCGTGGTCAGTATCGCGCTGTTTTTCATCTTCTGTTGCGTGGTGTTCTCGTTTATCACCAGCAACTTTCTCAGCAGCACCAACTGGCTGAATATCATCCGTCAGAGCGCCCCGCTGCTGATTGTCGCCACCGCGATGACGCTGGTGATCACCACCGGCGGTATCGATCTGTCGGTCGGCTCCACGCTGGCGCTGGTTGGCGCGCTGTCGGCCATTGCCCTGAAGAGCTGGGGACTGCCCTGGCCGGTGGTGCTGATTGGCGGCCTGATGCTCGGCGCGCTGGTTGGGGCGATCAACGGCTTCTTTATTGCTTACGAAGGCATTCCCGCCTTTATCGTCACCCTCGCCACGCTGGCGGTGGTGCGCGGGGTGGCGCTGCTGATCACCCAGGGCTATTCGATTCCAATTCCGGCTGACAGCCCGTTTACCTTGATGGGCCGCGCGTGGGTTGTCGGCATTCCGATGCCGGCGCTGATTGGCATCGTGGTGCTGATTGTCGGTCATATCGTGCTGAATCATATGCGCTTTGGCCGTTACGTCACCGCCATTGGTGCCAACACCGAAGGCGCACGCCGCAGCGGGATCAACACCAAAGCGGTAACGATGCGCGTCTATATGATCAGCGGCATGGCGGCGGCACTGGCCGGGATGATTATCACCGCGCGTCTGGGCAGCGGTTCCTCAAACCAGGGCGAAGGCTTTGAATTGCAGGTGATTGCCGCGGTGGTGCTGGGCAGTACCAGCCTGTTTGGTGGCTTTGGCACCATTATCGGCACGCTGCTGGGTGCTCTGTCGATTGCCATCATTCAGAACGGTTTGATCCTGTCGCATATCTCGCCGTTTTATACCCAGATTGCCACCGGCACCATCATCCTGCTGGCGATTTGGCTGAACACCCGCATTCTTAACCCGGCGCGCGCGCCCTCGAAAGGATAGCTGATGAAAGGGTCTATTTTTCGCCATGCCGATCCCCTGCCCGTTGGGGTGAGCAGTGGCCATGTGATGACCGTATTGGGGCCGATGCCGCTGAGTGAGATGGGCGTGACGCTGATGCACGAACACATTCTGCTGGATGCGTCCGGCAAGTGGGTGGCGCCCTGCTGCTGTAGCGATCGTCATGTGGCCGAGATGCCGGTCAAAATTGAAAATCTGGGCGAGCTGTCGCTTAACCCGTTGATGAGCCGCGATAACTGCCAGCTGTTTGATGTCGATGTCGCCATCGAGGAGCTGATGAAGTACCGCGCGCTGGGCGGCCAGACGGTGATCGACCCGACCAACATTGGCATCGGCCGCGATCCCAAAGCGTTGCAACGCATTTCCCGACTGACCGGGCTGAATATCGTGATGGGCACCGGCCTGTATCTGGAGCCTTCGCATCCCGAATGGGTGAAGACTATCTCCGTCGAACAGCTGACCGAAAAGCTGATTTACGATGTCGGCGGCGCGGACGAAAAGCCGGAGGTGATTGCCGGTCTGATTGGCGAAATCGGCGTTTCCAGCCGCTTTACCGCCGATGAAGAGAAGTCGTTGCGGGCCGCCGGCCGGGCCAGCGCGGCAACGGGCGTGCCGATTGAGGTGCACCTGCCGGGTTGGGAACGACTGGGCCATAAGGTGCTGGATATTCTGGAACAGGAAGGCGCCGATCTGCGTCATACGGTGCTGTGCCATATGAACCCCAGTTTTGCTGACAAACGTTATCAGCGTGAACTGGCGCAGCGCGGGGCGTTTCTGGAATACGACATGATCGGCATGAGCTACTACTACGCCGATGAGTCTGCGCAGTCGCCTTCTGATGAAGAGAATGCGCGGGCGATCCGCGAGCTGATCGATGACGGCTATATTCAGCAAATTCTGCTGTCGCAGGATGTTTTTCTGAAAACCATGCTGACCCGCTACGGCGGCCACGGTTACGGCTACATCCTTAAACATTTCGTTCCCCGTCTGCGCCGCCATGGCGTCAGTGGTGAGCAGCTTGAAACATTAATGATTGCTAACCCGCAGCGCGTATTTGGCGGGTAAAGGGAGAGAATAATGCCAAAGAAAATTCTGCTGGTCGGTGAATCCTGGACCAGCACCTCGACACACGTTAAGGGCTTCGACCAGTTCGCCACGGCAACCTGGCACAACGGTGCCACCGATTTTCTTACCGCGCTGGCGGACAGCGATTACGCCATCACGCATATGCCGGCCCATGAAGCGCCGGTGAGTTTTCCGCTGACGCTGGCAGGCTTACAGGAGTGGGATGCGATTATCCTTTCCGATATCGGTGCCAATACGCTGTTGCTGCATCCCGATACCTGGCTGAAAAGCCAGCGCACGCCGAATCGTCTGGCGTTGATCCACGATTACGTCGCCGCCGGCGGCAGCCTGATGATGATTGGCGGCTATTACAGTTTCCAGGGGATCAACGGTGGCGCGCGCTACCGCAACACCGCGGTGGAAAAGGTGCTGCCGGTTCGCTGCCTGGCCTGGGATGACCGGATTGAATCGCCGGAAGGCATTTATCCGGAGATCAAAGAGTCACACGCGGTGTTCAACGATATTTCGGGCGACTGGCCGTGGCTGCTGGGCTACAACGAAGTGGAGATGCATCCGGAAGGCACGCTGCTGGCGACCATTGCGGGCACTGAGCATCCTCTGGTCGCGGTGCGCGAATATCAACAAGGCCGCTCGTTAGTCTGGACCAGCGATATGTCTGCGCACTGGCTGCCGACGGAGTTTGCCGCCTGGCCGGGCTATCGTCAGCTGTGGGTCAACTGTCTGGACTGGCTGACGGAGAAGGCATAATGGCCGTGGCTGACCTGCTGTCCCCACCTGAGGAGTCCGGCGCATGACCGATCGAACGCTTCAGCTTGCCCAGCGCCTGCTGGGCTTCGATACCATTAATCCGCCGGGCAACGAAGCGGCCTGCATGGCCTTTTTTGCCGGCTGGCTGGAGGACAATGGCTTTGAGGTGACGCTCAGCGGGTTCGGTGAGGATCGCGTGAACCTGATCGCGCGGATCGTCGGCGAAACCGCCGGCGATCCGCTGGGCTTCACCGGCCATCTCGATACCGTGCCGTTGGGCAATCAACGCTGGCAGCACGATCCTTTTGGATCGTCGATCGACGGGGATCGTCTGTACGGTCGTGGCGCCAGTGATATGAAAGCGGCCGTGGCGGCTTTTGCCGTGGCCTGCGTGGACAATCTGGCGGCGATCCGCCAGGGTTCAGGCGTGGTACTGCTGATCACCGGCGGAGAAGAAACCGGCTGTGACGGCGCGAAAGCGCTGATTTCGGCTGGCGATCTGCCGGCGGTGGGCGCATTGATCGTCGGTGAACCCACGGCAAACTACCCGGTGATTGGGCATAAAGGCGCGTTGTGGTTACGGTGCGAAACGCAGGGCAAAACGGCGCACGGCGCGATGCCGGAGCTGGGGATCAACGCCATTTATCTGGCGGCGGAAGCATTAGGCAAGATCCAGAGTTTTACGCCTGGCGCGCCTCATCCACTGATGAAGAAGCCGACGATTAACGTTGGCCGCATCCAGGGCGGGCTGAATATTAATTCGGTGCCGGATCGCACGCAGTTTGATGTGGATATTCGTACCGCACCCAATCTGCAGCACGCCACCATCCGTCAGAACCTTACCACCACGCTGGGCGAAAAGGTGATGGTGTCCACGCTGGTCGATCTGCCTGCGGTGCTGAGTGAAGAGGATAACCGCTGGATTGCCGGCGTGTATCGGCGTTGTCAGCCGCTGCACGACCAGCCGATTGAGGCGAAAATCGTCCCCTACTTTACCGATGCATCGTTGCTGTTGCCGGCAATGGGCAATCCGCCGTGCATTATTTTGGGGCCAGGAGAGCCGACCATGGCACATCAGACCGATGAGTATTGCCTGCTGAGCCGCCTTGCCGAAGCGGAAAGGCTGTATGGCCAGCTGATAGTTGACTGGCAAAACGGCTGAATATTAATGGGCGCCGCGGGTATCCAGCGCTTTTTGCAGCGAGGCATCGACCAGATAATAGATCTGCGAATCCTTTAAGGTGCCATCCAGCAAGACGGTGCTCCAGTGCGACTTATTCAGATGGTCGCTGGGACGGACGTCGGTATGCGCTTCACGCAGTAAATCGGCCAGCGCCGGTGTGGCTTTCAACGCCACGGCCGGTCGGCCATCCACCTCATGCACCAGCGCAAACAGCACATCATCCACTTTAATTTGCGTCGCTTTCCAGTCGCTGTGCACGCTTTGCTCCGCGCCTGGCTTATCCATACAGTAGGACAGAAGATCCGATACGTTCATCTTTTACATTCTCCTTTCAGCCTGGCAATGTTGTCGGTTTTTTGCCCGGCGTTGGTAGGTGAGTATAGGCGATCTGGCGTATCTGACGACTTATTCGCCTTGCAGCGTGGCAACAATCTGCCGAGATCCGCCCTGCACGCGGTGCTCACCGAGCCAGATCCCCTGCCACGTGCCAAGCAGCAAACGCCCACGACTGATGGGCAATAGCAGCGACGTGCCTAACAGCGACGACTTGATATGCGCGGGCATGTCATCTGCCCCCTCATAATCGTGTTTGTAAGGCGCGTTTTCCGGCACGGCGCGCAGGAAATGCTGTTCCATATCGCTGCGCACCGTTGGGTCGCAATTCTCATTCAGGGTCAAAGACGCGGAGGTGTGTTGTAGCAGCAGATGAAGCAGCCCAACCTGCACGTCGCTTAAGCGCCGCAGCTCGTCGACGATCTCTTCGGTAACCAGATGAAATCCACGGGATTTGGGGCTTAAGGTAATCGTCTGCTGATACCACATTGTCTTGTTCCTTTAACTCAATGAGTGCGGGCGTGCAGTTACATTACTGCAGCCATGGCTTCGGCCACCTGGTGAACGTTTTGGCTGTTCAGCCCGGCGACACACATGCGGCCGCTGGCGATCAGGTAGACGCCGAACTCTTCACGCAGGCGATCGACCTGTGCTGCGCTCAGGCCGGTGTAGCTGAACATGCCACGCTGCTTCAGCAGGTAGTCGAAGCTTTTACCCGGCATCGCCTGGGTCAACGCGTCGACCAGCGCCTGACGCATAGAGGAGATACGCACGCGCATCTCTTCCACTTCGGCCAGCCAGCTGGCTTTCAGTTCAGCATCGTTCAGCACGCAGGACACCACCTGGGCACCGAAGTTGGGTGGGCTGGAGTAGTTGCGACGTACGGTCGCTTTCAGCTGGCCCAACACGCGAGAGGCTTCTTCCGCATCATCACAGACCACTGACAGGCCGCCAACGCGCTCACCGTACAGCGAGAAGATTTTAGAGAAGGAGTTGCTGACCAGCGCCGGCAAGCCTGCGGCGGCAATAACGCGGATGGCGTAGGCATCTTCTTCCATTCCGGCACCAAAGCCCTGATAGGCGATGTCGAGGAACGGGATCAGATCGCGGGTTTTCAGCACTTCGGTCACGCTGTCCCACTGGGCGTTTGTCAGGTCGGCACCGGTCGGGTTGTGGCAGCACGGGTGCAGCAACACGATGGTCTGCGCGGGCAAGGTGTTCAGCTTGGCCATGAACTGGTCAAACTTCACGCCGTTGGTCGCTTCGTCGTACCACGGATAGGTGCTGACTTCGAATCCGGCACCGCTGAAGATCGCCACATGGTTATCCCAGGTCGGATCGCTGACGCACACAGACGAGCCAGGGAAGTAGGTTTTCAGAAAATCTGCACCGACTTTCAGCGCGCCAGAGCCGCCCACCGTCTGGATGGTGGCGATGCGGCCGGCTTTCAGCGCCGGGTGATCCTGCCCAAACAGTAACGGAGCCACCGCGCTACGGTAAGGTGGCAGGCCATCCATCGGCAGGTACACCGAGGCATTCTGTGCCTGGGCCGTCAGACGCGCTTCCGCCTCCGCCACGGCTTTCAGCTGTGGGATCACACCGTGGCCGTCATAATACAGGCCGATGCTCAGGTTCACCTTTTGCGGTCGGGTATCCTGCTTGAACGTCTCCATCAGGGAGAGAATTGGATCGCCAGCGTAGGCATCAACGTTTTGAAACACGGTGCAGATCTCCATTAAGTGGTGTGGTGCTGTAGGTTAACAACTTATCAGACGTAATAGCGGCCAGGGCGATGGTTCATGGCAATGATCAGATTGAGGATCAGCGCGCCAACGATTGAAGCGGCCAGCATCGGCATGGAAACCACAAATAACGACGCCAGTACCACGCAGGTATCGACGCCCATTTGCAGCTTCCCGGCACGAATACCGTACCGATCCTGCAGCCATAACGCCAGAATATTGATGCCGCCGAGGCTGGCTTTATGGCGAAACAACACTATAAACCCAATTCCCATTATCACGTTACCGAACAGTGTGGCGTAAAAGGGATCCAACGCGGAAAAGTGGATGAAAAGCGGATGTAAATGGGTGAACAGCGACACCAGCCCGACCGCGCAGAAGGTTTTCAGGGTGAATGCCCAGCCCATGCGGCTTGCCGCCAGCCAGTAGAACGGCAGATTGATTACAAAGAAGGCCACGCCGAAAGAGGTGTGCGTCAGGTAACTGATCAGGAAGGCGATGCCCGCAGTACTGCCGGTTAACGCGCCAGCGGTTTTCAGCAGCGTAATGCCAAAGGAGACCAGCAGCGTACCAAACAGGATCGCCAGCGCATCTTCAACCAGGGTGTGGGGGACTTTTGTGGGGGAAACGACATTATCCATGGTGCTGATTCTCAGAGAAATAGTCTCTGGGTATAACAAAAATCGCACCAATCCGGCAGTAAAGACGACTGCCGGATGGTGCCAGCGAATTATCCCATTGAATACAAGGCGCTTTACTACTTATTTTCGTGCATGAAAGACGGGCTACTCCGTCAGATCACGCACTCGAATTCTTTTTCCTACACGCTTCACGCATCAACACCGCGTTTCATGCACTAACACGATCCACCCGCGCACTGTTTTGGTGCGCTCAGCCCTCAGGCGGGAGTCATCACGCCGTTCTCTTTCAAACGGGTTAACACCACGGACGTTTTGACATGAGATACGCTTTGGTGACCGGCAACCAGCTGGCTGATTAAGGCACTGAGCCCGGCCAAATCCTTCACCGCCACCTTCAGTAAATAGTCGGCATCGCCAGTGGTTTTATAGGCATCGACAATCGCTGACTGCTCGGCAACCATGCTGTGGAAGCTGTCAACGTAGTCTGAAGTATGGTTAATCAGGCGCACTTCAATCAGCCCAATCATGCCTAAACCAACGGCATCCGGCGACAGCCGCGCGTGGTATCCCAGAATCAAGCCCGCCTGCTCAAGGTTGATGCGGCGGCGTGAGCACTGTGAGGCAGAAAGCCCCACCAGATCGCTCAGTTCCTGATTGGTCAGACGACCATTAGTTTCAAGTAAAGTCAGTATCTTAAGGTCGAAATCATCTATCTGGGTCATTATCGATCCGGGCGGCTAATCAGGGACGCTACCCAGACAGATAACCGCATTCTTCGCCTGGTTGTCCAACACTATTTTCTGATGGATAGGCCAGGCGATGCACATTTCGTGCATGACGGGTTATTCGTCGTCGTATTGCGGGCCAGCGTAGTTATCAAAACGCGACCACTGACCGTTAAAGGTCAGGCGCACCGTGCCGATCGGGCCGTTACGCTGTTTACCCAGAATGATTTCCGCAATGCCTTTCTGATCGCTGTTTTCGTGGTAGACCTCATCACGGTAGATAAACATGATTAAGTCGGCATCCTGCTCGATGGAGCCTGATTCACGCAGGTCGGAGTTGACCGGGCGCTTATCGGCACGCTGCTCCAGCGAGCGGTTAAGCTGCGACAGCGCCACCACCGGCACCTGAAGCTCTTTCGCCAGCGCCTTAAGGGAACGGGAGATTTCGGCAATTTCTAACGTACGGTTGTCAGAAAGCGACGGCACGCGCATCAGCTGAAGGTAATCGATCATGATCATGCTCAGGCCGCCGTGTTCGCGGAAGATGCGGCGGGCACGGGAGCGGACTTCCGTCGGCGTCAGGCCCGAGGAGTCATCGATAAACATGTTCTTTTTCTCCAGCAGAATGCCCATGGTGCTGGAGATACGCGCCCAATCCTCATCATCGAGCTGGCCGGTACGGATACGGGTCTGATCGACGCGGGAAAGTGACGCCAGCATACGCATCATGATCTGTTCGCCGGGCATCTCCAGACTGAAAATCAGCACCGGTTTGTCCTGCAGCATCGCGGCGTTTTCACACAGGTTCATGGCGAAGGTGGTTTTACCCATCGCCGGACGTGCCGCGACGATAATCAGATCCGAACGCTGCAGACCGGCGGTCTTCTTATTCAGATCCTGATAGCCGGTATCCACGCCGGTCACACCATCGTGCGGCGTCTGATACAGCGATTCGATCCTGGCGATCGTCGCCTCAAGGATCTGATCGACACTCTTCGGGCCGGTATCTTTATTGGCACGGCTTTCGGCGATCTGGAACACGCGAGATTCCGCCAGATCGAGCAGATCTTCGCTGGTGCGTCCCTGCGGATCGTAACCCGCATCGGCAATTTCATTCGCCACCGAGATCATCTCACGCACCACCGCACGTTCGCGCACGATATCCGCATAGGCACCGATGTTCGCCGCACTTGGGGTGTTTTTCGACAGTTCGGCCAGATAGGCGAATCCGCCAACCAGATTCAGCTCATTTTTGGTTTCCAGCGATTCAGACAGGGTGATCAAATCGATGGGTTTGCCCAGTTCCAGCAGGCGCTGCATTTCGCTGAAGATCATCCGGTGCGGGCGGCTGAAGAAGTCCAGCGCGACCACGCGTTCGGAGACGTTATCCCAGCGTTCGTTATCCAGCATTAACCCGCCCAACACGGACTGTTCCGCTTCAAGAGAATGCGGCGGCAACTTCAGCCCTTCCATCTGCCGGTCGCGCGGTTCACGGTTTTCGTTGGATTTGTTGGTGGGTTTATTTCCTGCCATAGTGATGCAATACCGAAGAGTGTGGGGACGGGCAAGTATACCCGTTTGGGATGCTGTCGTCCTCCCTCAATACAGCGGAATCAACAGGAGTGAGCATGGCAAAACGTATACAAATCAGCCAGCATGGCGGACCGGAAGTGATGCAACTGATTGATGTCGCGATCCCTGAGCCAGCGGCCGGGGAAGTGGTGGTAGAGAATAAAGCGATCGGCATTAACTACATCGATACCTATATGCGCACCGGCCTGTATCCGGCGGCATTGCCTTCTGGCCTGGGCACGGAAGCGGCTGGCGTGGTCAAGAGCGTGGGTGACGGCGTGACGGCGGTTAAGCCGGGCGATCGCGTGGTGTATGCGCAGTCGGCGTTGGGTGCCTACAGCGAGTTCCATGCGGTGCATGTCGATAAGCTGGCGTTAATTCCGGACAACATCTCCTTTGAGCAGGCCGCCGCCTCGTTCCTGAAAGGGCTGACGGTTCACTATCTGCTGCGCCAGACCTATGTGGTACAACCGGGCGAGATTTTCCTGTTCCAGGCCGCGGCGGGCGGCGTCGGTCTGATTGCCTGCCAGTGGGCGAAAGCCTTGGGCGCACATCTGATCGGCACGGCGGGTTCGGCTGAGAAAGCGCAGCGTGCGAAAGAGGCCGGTGCCTGGGCGACCATTAACTACCGCGAAGAAGACATCGCCAAACGCGTCAGCGAGTTAACCGACGGCAAGAAGGTGCGGGTGGTTTACGATTCGGTCGGCAAAGATACCTGGGAAGCGTCGCTGGACTGTCTGCAACGGCGTGGATTGATGGTCAGCTTTGGTAACTCGTCCGGCCCGGTCAGCGGCGTGAATCTGGCAATCCTCAACCAGAAAGGCTCGTTATACGTCACCCGCCCTTCCCTGAATGGCTACGTCACCAACCGCGATGCGTTAACCAGCGCCAGCAATGAGCTGTTTTCGCTGATTGGCAGCGGAGCGATTAATGTCGATGTGCCGGAGCAGCAGAAGTTTGCCCTGAAGGATGCGCAGCAGGCGCACAAAACGCTGGAGAGTCGGGCTACGCAAGGCTCAAGCCTGCTGATCCCCTGATCGTCGGTTGCGGTAATTTTCCCGATCGCCAGATGCAAACAGGGCTTCCCGTAGGAAGCCCCTTTTTTCTTTTTTTTAGTTCGCGCTGGTTGTAGGGTCAGAGCGATGAATTCGTGTCAATTCAGTGAAAACATCCTGGCAGAATTCATAAGTAAATAATATGTTTAATTGCTGATTCGTCTATGCAATATGCCATCTTGTGATCCAGTGCGCATTCTTTACGGTAATTTACCGTCTAACACGTTGATATTACCGGGATAACCAACGGTCCAGTTTCGAGTTCGGTTTTTTATACGCGCGATAAATCCATACCGCCACCACCGCCAACGCCAGCCAAGGCAACAATTTTATAACAATCGCCAGCATGCCGCCAAAGAACATCACCACGGTAGCGACGACCAGCGCGGCGATAATGCCGAGCACGGAAATACCGGTCAGCAGCAGCATGACAAAGAAGCCAAGCACAAATAAGATTTCCATCAGGTTCGCTCCAGGGAAAAGATTCCTCAGAGACTATTACAAGAAGCGTGCCAGGATTGGGATTGGAATAAGTGATTGAATTGACTGAGATGGAATAAACAGCGGTGAAGTGCACCTGGTGAAATTGATGACTAATTGGTGAAGCGGTGACGATAATCGCACAGTTCAAACCGTCGCGGCTTGACCTGTGCGTTCATCCTGGTGCTGACGCTTAAACCGCGGCCGGGATTTTATCCGCCACCAGCGCCAACGCCTGCTCAACCGTTTCGATATTGGCTCCCGGCTTATGGGCATTCTCGCTCAGGTGACGTCGCCACTGGCGCGCGCCCGGAATGCCCTGGAACAGGCCCAACATATGGCGCGTGATGTGGCCAAGATAGGTGCCGTTCGCCAGTTCAGCCTCAATGTACGGGTACATTGCCCGCACAACGGCCACCGGATCCGGGGCGGGCAACTCGCTGCCAAACAGTTCGCGATCGACCTGCGCCAGCAGCCCAGGATTCTGATACGCCTCACGGCCCATCATCACGCCATCGACGTGCTGCAAATGCACTTTGGCTTCTGCCAGCGACTTGATGCCGCCATTGATCGACATCGTCAGATGCGGGAAATCACGCTTCAGCTGATAGACGCGTTCGTAATCCAGTGGCGGGATTTCGCGGTTCTCTTTCGGGCTCAGCCCCGACAGCCAGGCCTTGCGGGCATGAATGATAAAGCTGTCGCAACCGCCCTGCTCGGACACCTGACGGATAAACTCACAAAGGAATTCATAGCTGTCCTGCTCGTCGATGCCGATGCGGGTTTTCACCGTCACCGGGATCGACACCTGGTCGCGCATCGCTTTAATGCCATCGGCGACCAGCGCCGGTTCGCCCATCAGGCAGGCACCGAAGCGGCCGTTCTGCACACGATCCGACGGACAGCCGACGTTCAGATTGATTTCGTTGTAGCCTCGCGCTTCCGCCTGCTTTGCGCATTCGGCCAGCGCCGCAGCGTCATAGCCGCCCAGCTGCAGGGCAACAGGCTGTTCTGCCTGATTCCACGCCAGATAATCGCCTTTGCCGTGCACAATGGCACCGGTGGTAACCATCTCGGTGTACAGCAGGGAATGACGCGTTAACTGACGCAGGAAATAACGGCAATGACGGTCGGTCCAGTCAAGCATCGGGGCAACGGAAAAACGGTGTGCAGGTAAAATCTGGGTCATAAAGCGCGCAAACTCGGTGTGATTAACAAATGACGATAATGTGCGCAATGATAACACGCCTGTCGACGGAGACACACCTTCAGCACGCGGGCTAACGCATTATCGCGGGCATTGCCGTCGTTAACCGCTGCGACGGTGAGAGGAAATACAGGGCGGAAGAGGATCCCGCCCTGTTGTTAACCCTTCAGGCTGAGGCAGCCCGAAGCATCAGAAGGTGAAGTTCAGCTGGGCAACCGCACCCCAGGTTCTGTCGTCGCCTTTCATACCGGCCAGATCCAGATGCACCTTGCCAAACGGTGACAGGCCAAAACCGGCGGTGTAAACGTTGGTGTCGTTGGACTTCATATCGGCACGGTAACCGGCACGCAGCTGTAACCAGCTCAGCAGACGGTACTCGGCACCCACGCCCGCATACTGGCTTTCTTCCTGCGTTTTGAAGCCTTTGGTTGGCGTTACGTCAACGTCCAGCGCTGCGGTCAGTCGCTCAGTATGGAAAGACACGCCGGGCGTGACGATTGGGCTGATCTGGTAGGTATCTTTGTAGCCGTTCACTTCTTTGGTATCGATATCGCGCGAAATAAGGTTCTGCGCGCTCAGACCCAGCGTCCAGTTGTCGCCAATATCGGTGGCGGCACCGGCATCAAGGTTGAAGCCACTGTTGGTGTTTTTGTAACGACCGTTGGTGAAATCTGATTTGTCGTAGTTATAAACCGAGGCGCTGTAGTTATACAGGTAGGTTTTCTGCAGCTTTGGCGTGACGCCAAAGGAAACCGGATGGCCTGCGATATTGAACTCGTGCGCAACCGCCACACCGTAATCATAAACAATCGCGCCACGGCCAAGGCCAGCCGACGTCAGCTTGTTCTGATCGCCCGGGAAGGGGATTCGGGTGCCATTTGCGACTTCATCCAGGTAATCGATATCGCTTTGGGTGACATCTGCCGTAACGTGCGCGGTGCCGTAGGCCTTGGTCACGAAAGCGAATGGCAGCGTTTCATTGGGAATGGTTACCGCAAACGCTGCGCCCGCCGTGCCGTGGGCCTGATTCCCCTTGATACCCTGCAGCTGACTGGATAAGTCACCGGCCGCTGACTGCACTTTTGCAAAATCGGCAAAGCTGGTGATGCTTTTGGCTATGTCCTGATAACGGTCGACGCTGTCAGTCAGGTCATCAACTTTATCCACCAGATTGTTTTTATCCGTCACCTGCAGACCGGCCGCCGGAAGGATCACGCTGACCGTGTCATCCGGTTTTGCTTTGGTCATCAACGCGGGGTTAGCCAGCACTGCCGTGCCGTAAGTAGAGGAAGCCACACCCGTCCCACCCATGGCGTCATTGCGGGCATCGTAATAGTTGCCAGCGGCTAACGCGCTAAGGGGGGCCAGAAACACTATGGGAAAAACTGCAGGACGGGAAAAACTGTTCAACTTACGGATTAATTTCGCCATTTTACCTAGAACCCACCGTGACAAAGAGGAAAACGCCTGTTCAGGCGTGAAGATTTCTGCTGCCTGAATAATGGACACAAAGGCAACATTTCATTGCTGTGAAGTAAGTAACAATGGTGGGGCTTATCTGCTCATTGGCTGTTTGTTTATCTGTTATCAGGCTAATCAATAAGCATTTTGATCCCGTCATTTAAGGCCAGGATCGCTGTAACACCCAGTAAAAAGGTAGTCAGTAACGTTACAGCCTGCAAATTACATTAATAGAGTTTTATAGAAATTTTATGGCACGGTTTGAAACGCTTAAACCAATCAGCATCGCTAACTGTTTTCCCTTGAGGGAAATACCACTCATTTTAAGAGTTTTTTCAGTCTGTTAAACGGCAACAGCCGGCGGATTGACGCGTTAAGGCGGGATTCGGCGATTTTCGGTGGACGTGATAACATAACAAACTGATCTGACCTGAGGGGAAAGTTATGAACGTAAGCAGTCCTGAAAAAATCCTGTCGCAGGCTGAAGCCCTGTGCCAGCAACGCAACGTCAGACTGACGCCTCAGCGTATGGAAGTATTGCGGCTGATGAGCCAGCACCATGGGGCGATCAGCGCCTATGACCTGCTGGATCTGCTGCGGGCAAGCGAGCCTCAGGCGAAGCCGCCAACGGTTTATCGCGCGCTGGATTTTCTGCTTGAACAGGGATTTGTGCACCGCGTTGAGTCCACCAACAGCTACGTGGTCTGCCATCATTTTGAACAGCCTTCTCACACTTCTGCGATGCTGATTTGCGATCGCTGCGGGTCAGTTGCAGAGCAACAGGCTGAAGGGGTGGAAAACATTTTGAAAATGCTGGCCCTGACCTCGGGATTCGCACTGGCTAACAGTGTTATTGAAGCTCATGGGTTGTGCCGGGGTTGTGTGGAAGTTGAAGCCTGTACGCATCAGGATGCATGCCAGCACGATCATACTGTCACCAGCAAGAAGCGTGGCAAGTAGAGCGTTATCGCAGGGTAAGTTCTGAAGTAAAGAAGGGGGAGTGCTGGGGGATTAAGTGGCACTGTCCTTGTGCCGGGGTAGGAGCATCGTCCTGAAACTAAATCTTGTCAGAGATTTTGCTGCCAATCAGAAACGGTGGTTATTGTGGGTTTCCCACTCACCGAGTTCCTTCTCTGCTTGCTCTTTGCCATATCCGTAGCGTTCCTGAATCTTGCCTACAAGCTGATCGCGTTTACCTTCGACGACGGTCAGGTCGTCATCAGTCAGCTTGCCCCATTTTTCTTTAAATTTACCTTTCAACTGTTTCCAGTTACCGCTGGCTTCGTCTTTGTTCATCTTATAACTCCTCAACCTTAGGTTCACAGCTTTAGGGATTTCGTCTTTGCAGACCACACAGCAGCAACATAAAACGCTGCTTAACTGCTTAACGTACAGATAATTGTAGTAGATGATGGCGAGTTTGCCCGTAATGGCGAAAGATAAAGCCACATTTTTAGCTAAAAGTGACAACGAAAAGTGAAAAAAGGCAGGGAGATCAGCAGATAACGAAGCGGCAGGCGGGTGTAACGAATTATTTCAGCCCGCAAACCAGCTGTTGTGGCGCCAGTGCCTGCGCCAGATGAGCCACAACGTCAGCCCACGCAGCAGCAGGAACACGGTAACGGCCAGCCACAGACCATGGTTGCCTAACGCCGGCACGGTGAACAGCGTTGCGCCGTAGCCCAGTGCCGCAATCAGCATGCCGTTGCGCATTTCACTGGCGCGCGTGGCACCAATAAACATGCCATCCAGCAGATAACACCAGACACCGCAGACCGGCAGGACAATCTGCCAGAACAGATAGTTGTCAGCCTGCTGCTGCAGTTCGGGGATTGAGGTCAGTAAGGCAACAATATGCGTTCCGGCCAGGCCATAAAAAATTGAAAAGGCCAGCGCCACCAGGCCTGCCTGGCGACAGGCCGCGTGCCAAATCAGCAGCAACCTTTTTGCGTCCTTTGCCCCATAGGCTTCGCCGGAGCAGGCTTCTACCGCATAGGCAAAGCCGTCCAGCGCGTAAGCGGTGAAGGTCAGGAACATCAACAATACGGCGTTGACGGCGACGACCTCACTGCCCAGCCGCGCACCCAATATCGTCAGCGAAACAAAGCACAGTTGCAGCAGTAAAGAGCGCAACATAATGTCCCGATTCAGCCGCAGCAGCCGGCCGAAATTGCCCTGCCAGGCGGTTTTCAGCATCGGCAGCGAAATGCCCCGCAGCTTCAGCACCCGCCAGACCATCACCAGCCCAATCGCCAGCGTGACGTATTCTGCAATCGCCGTGGCCGCCGCCGCACCCTGCACGCCCCAGCCCAGCCCCATCACGAACCACAGATCCAGCACGATGTTGACCAGGTTTCCGACAACCAGCAGGATCACCGGCGCACGGGCATACTGTACGCCCAGCAGCCAGCCCAGTAATACCAGGTTGGCCAGCGTCGCAGGTGCACTTAACCAGCGGATATTCATAAACAGGGCGGCCTGATGCAGCACGGCAGGATCGCCACCCACGACAGAGAGCGCCAGGTGGTTAAGCGGGGATTTCAGCAGAATAAACAGCAGGCCAGCCGCCAGGGCAATCAGTAGCGGCTGCATCAGTGCGCGGGCCAGCGCCGGTTTATCACCCGCACCAAAGGCCTGCGCGGTTAATCCGGTGGTGCTCATCCGCAGGAACAGCAGCAGCATAAACAGGAAGCTGGTCGCGGTAGTGCCCACGGCAACGCCGCCGAGGTAGGAAGGACTGTCAAGGTGACCAATGACCGCGGTATCCACCAGGCCCAGTAAGGGCACGGAGATATTCGACAGGATCATTGGCAGCGCCAGCCGCCAGAGTTGGTTATCTGAGGGAGAAAATAATCGCATGGTCATCCACTGTGCGACTGGCTTAAAAGCATCACGGAAGCTGAATATGCCAGTCAATAAGGCATACAGCTTACCAAAAGAGAAACGCGCCGCAAAAGCAGCGCGTTAAGGTCAGGCGTTTACAGCCAGTTGCCGTTGCGGATTACGCCGACGGCCAGACCTTCAATCGACAGGGTCTGCAAGCGCAGATCGACCACGATCGGTTGGAATTCGCCGTTTTCAGGCAGCAGATGCACGATATTGCCCTGCTTCTTGAGGCGCTTTACCGTCACCTCGTCGTCAATGCGCGCAACCACGACCTGGCCGTTACGCACATCCTGAGTCTTATGCACAGCCAACAGATCGCCGTCCATAATCCCGATATCTTTCATCGACATGCCGCTAACACGCAGCAGGAAGTCGGCGCCCGGCTTGAACAGTTCAGGATCCCCCTTGTAGTGGCCTTCAATGTGCTCTTCCGCCAGCAAAGGTTCACCTGCGGCGACACGGCCAATCAGCGGCAACCCTTCCTCTTCTTCCATCATCAGACGGATACCGCGAGACGCGCCGGAAACAATCTCGATCACGCCTTTACGTGCCAGCGCTTTGAGATGCTCTTCAGCCGCATTCGGGGAACGGAAACCGAGCTGTGCAGCGATTTCTGCCCGCGTCGGTGGCATGCCGGTCTGGTTAATGTGGTCGCGTATCAGGTCATAAACCTGCTGCTGCCTTGCAGTTAGTGCTTTCATCCCGCCCCCTGGTTGTTTATACAGTCAGCTGTGAGTATATACAGGTATTTGTGCGTTGAAAACCTAAAGATGTGGAAAAAACAGCAGTTTGTCAGATTATGGAAAGCGCGCCGCAATCAGGGAATTAGCAGCATTACCCAGACGAAAACAGCGAGTAGTATCGTCAGCAACACGGCAGCGGAGCCCATATCTTTGGCGCGACCCGATAAAGGATGCATCTCGCTGCCAATGCGGTCGACCACCGCTTCCAGCGCGCTGTTAAGGATTTCAACAATGATCACCAACATCACGGACCCAATCAGCAGCACCCGGGTGACGGCGTCCACATCCAGCCAGCACGCCACAATCACCGCGACAATGCCGGCCACCGCTTCCTGGCGAAAAGCCGCTTCGTTTTGCCAGGCGGCGCGTATTCCTTTCCAGGAATAACCGGCGGCATTAATGATACGAGTCAATCCGGTGACGTTATTTGCCATAATCAGGGAACCCTTTGAGATGTTTAACGTCAATGTCTGGGTGGCGCACATTTTGCAACACCACAGATCTCACTGGCGCTTTCTGGTATGCTTGCGGCGCTTTGCTAACAAGAGGCTTCATGGTATCTATGTCAGGTTGGCGTAACTTATATTATAACTTATTGAATTTACCAGTAAAATTCCTGGTAAAAAG
Organism: Erwinia sp. QL-Z3; assembly: GCF_004551645.1. NCBI lineage: Bacteria > Pseudomonadati > Pseudomonadota > Gammaproteobacteria > Enterobacterales > Erwiniaceae > Erwinia > Erwinia sp. QL-Z3. Next base: position 1,783,536 of record NZ_CP037950.1, on the reverse strand, counting down.
TAAAGCGATTCCCGCCGAGCCGGTTTCCGAGCTGGCGCTGGATACATCGCGCCCTATTATGTATGTGCTGCCTTATGATTCAAAGGCCGATCTGCTGGCGTTGCGTGAGCAATGCCGTAAACAGGATCTGCCCGATCCTTTAGATCCGCTGGAAATCGACGGTACGGTTTTGCCACGTCATGTGTTTATCCATGACGGCCCACGCGTATTCCCCTATTTCGTGCCTAACGTTGAATCGGTAAAACTGTTCCACGAATACCTCGATTTGCACCGCAGCAACCCGCTGCTGGACGTGCAGATGGTGCCGGTATCCGTGATGTTTGGCCGTGCACCAGGCCGCGAAGTGCAGGGCGACGATCAGCCTCATCTGCGCGTGTTGAACGGCATCCAAAAATTCTTTGCCGTGCTGTGGTTAGGCCGTGACAGCTTTGTCCGCTTCTCACCGATGGTTTCCCTGCGCCGCATGGCAACGGAACACGGCACCGACAAAATCATTGCGCAGAAGCTGGCGCGCGTGGCACGCATGCACTTTGCCCGTCAGCGCCTGGCGGCCATTGGCCCGCGTTTGCCGGTGCGTCAGGACCTGTTTAATAAACTGCTGCAGTCCAAAGCCATCGCTAAAGCGGTGGAAGACGAAGCGCGCAGCAAGAAAATCTCCCATGAAAAAGCCCAGCAGAACGCCGTTGAGCTGATGGAAGAGATCGCCGCCGACTTCTCTTATGAAGCCATCCGTCTGACGGACCGCATCATGGGCTGGACGTGGAGCAAGCTATATCAGGGCATCAACGTCAACGGCGGCGAGCGCGTGCGTCAGCTGGCGCAAGACGGCCACGAGATCGTCTACGTGCCCTGCCACCGTAGTCATATGGACTACCTGCTGCTCTCTTATGTGCTGTATCACCAGGGTCTGGTGCCACCGCACATTGCCGCCGGTATCAACTTGAACTTCTGGCCTGCGGGCCCGATTTTCCGCCGTCTGGGCGCATTCTTTATCCGCCGAACCTTCAAGGGTAACAAGCTCTACTCAACGGTATTCCGTGAATATCTCGGCGAGCTGTTCACCCGGGGTTACTCGGTAGAATACTTTGTCGAAGGCGGTCGTTCCCGTACCGGTCGTCTGCTTGACCCGAAAACCGGCACGCTGTCGATGACAATTCAGGCGATGCTGCGCGGCGGTAACCGCCCTATCACACTGGTGCCGATCTATATCGGTTATGAGCACGTGATGGAAGTGGGAACCTACGCCAAAGAGTTACGTGGTGCGACGAAAGAAAAAGAAGGGTTTATGCAGATGGTGCGCGGACTGCGCAAGCTGCGTAACCTCGGCCAGGGGTATGTGAACTTCGGGGAGCCGCTGCCGCTGGTGACCTACCTGAACAAGCATGTGCCTGAGTGGCGTGATGCCATCGACCCCATTGAAGCCCAGCGTCCAGCCTGGCTGACGCCTGCGGTGAATGACATCGCGCAGCGCGTGATGGTGCGTATCAACAACGCCGGTGCGGCCAATGCCATGAACCTGTGCGTTACCGCCCTGCTCGCATCGCGCCAGCGCTCGCTGACCCGTGAACAGTTGACCGAGCAGCTGGCGTGCTACGTTCAGTTGCTGCGTAACGTGCCGTATTCGCCGGACTCGACCGTGCCGGATATGACGCCAGAAGCACTGCTGAACCATGCGTTAAGCATGAACAAGTTCGATATTGAGCAGGATAACATTGGCGAAATCATCGTACTGCCGCGCGAGCAGGCCGTGCTGATGACCTACTATCGCAACAACGTTCACCATATGCTGGTGATGCCGTCGCTGATCGCGGTGATCCTGTCGCATTACCGCGAACTGAGCCGGGCCGAACTGCTGCGTCAGATCAGCGTGATTTACCCGATGCTGAAGAGCGAGCTGTTCCTGCACTGGAATAAAGAAGATCTGCCTGCCGTGCTGGATTCGCTGGTGAGCGAGATGGCGCGTCAGGGCCTGCTGACGGCCGATGACCAGACGCTGCGTCTGAGCCCGGCACGCTTCCCAACGCTGCAACTGCTGGCGGCGGGTGTGCGTGAAACGCTGCAGCGTTATGCCATCACCTTCTCTATCCTCAGCGCGAATCCGTCGATCAACCGCGGTACGCTGGAAAAAGAGAGCCGGACCATGGCTCAGCGCCTGTCGGTACTGCACGGTATCAACTCGCCGGAGTTCTTCGACAAAGCGGTGTTCTCTTCACTGGTGCTGACCCTGCGTGATGAAGGTTATATCAGTGATACCGGCGATGCGCAGGTAGAACAGACGCACAGGGTCTATCAGATGCTGGCTGACCTGATCACTCAGGAAGTGCGAATGACGATTGAAAGTGCGGGACCGCACGAGTAAGCGTCAGGGCATAAAAAAAGGGTCGATGAGCAATCATCGACCCTTTTTTATTGGCATCACTCAGAGCCAGCCAGAGAATGGCGCCGTGCTGAGGGCAATCCCCAGGAACAACACCAAACCAACGTAGTTGTTGTTCAGGAAAGCCTGGAAACAGGGATCGCGTTCGCGGGCTGAGATCAGCTTCTGCTGATGCACGAACAGCGCGCCAGCCACCAGAATGGACCAGTAGAATGCGCCGCCCAGCTGCATGCGCCAGCCAATCACCGCCATCAATACCAGCGTCGCCAGCTGCAACAAACCCACGATCAGCTTATCGAAACGTCCAAACAGAATGGCGGTGGATTTGACGCCAATCTTCAGGTCATCATCGCGATCGACCATCGCATACAGCGTGTCATAAGCCACCGTCCAGCAGATATTCGCGGCGAACAGCAGCCAGCAGGTCAGCGGCACGGTTTCACTGACCGCCGCCCAACCCATCGGGATAGCCCAGCCAAACGCCGCGCCCAGCACCACCTGCGGCAGATGGGTGTAGCGCTTCATAAAGGGATAGACCCACGCCAGCGCCAGCCCACCAAACGACAGCCAGATGGTCATCGCGTTCATGGTCAGAACCAGACAGAACGACACCAGCACCAGTCCGGCAAACAGCAGCTTGGCCTCTTTTGAGGTCACCGCGCCGCTCGGCAATGGTCGCGACTGGGTGCGCTTTACATGACCATCGATCTTACGGTCGGCAAAGTCGTTGACCACGCAGCCCGCGGCACGCATGAAAAAGACCCCCAGCACAAAGACGATCAGGATATTCAACGGCGGGATCTGCATTCCCGCCAGCCACAGCGCCCAGAAGGTCGGCCACATCAGCAGCAGCGAACCAATCGGCTTATCAATACGCATCAGGCGGCTGTAGGCCCGGAATTTACTCATTGGCAGACTTCTCTCCACGTTACTCATCTCCGGTACCGGTTAGCGAGGCATACAGCGGCGCAGGCGGTAAAAATAGCTCGGTCAGCAATAACGGCTTGCCGGAAAGGCGCAGCAAAGAGCGACGTCCCCACAGCTCGCCACTCTTGCCCGGCTCGATAAAATCCCGCGTCAGCGTGGAAGAGGCAAACAGGTAACGGCCCAGCGGGCGCGTGCCAAGCTGCTGCAACATCTGCTCAGGCCCGTTCAGGGGGGATTCCGGTACGATGGTCCGCCCGGCAAGCCAGGGTTCGCCATCGCCGCACAGCAGAATTTCACGCAGCCAGTAGCGGGACTCATGCGGCAGCAACGCCACGTCGTCACCGACCTCTTCTGCGGTAATAAAACCTTCCTGCACCACTTTTACCGTCACTTGCTGGCAGTGGCGCTCAAAACGTTGGGTCATGGAGTCTTCTTCCATCAACCAGTCCAGCAGCGGGGCTGAAAGCAAGGGTGATGAAGCTGGCAGCCAGTCGAGGGCGCGCAATTGCACCAGCGCGTTATCAGCCATTCGGCTTCTCCGGGCAAAAATTTTGGTGCCACAGTGTAACGCAGAGGCTGGGAGAGAACACAGATTGCTGGAGGAAATAGTGCGGATTTCAGGTCGGTAAAGGAAGAGGTTGGCGCGCCTGGGACGGCGCGCCGACATGTTATTCGCGTTTCAGCCGGTTACTGTTTGCCAGCCACAGCGTGACCACCAGGATCAGAATGGCAATGGAGTAGGCCAGCGTATCCACCGGGTTTTTGTGATCGACAATGATCAACCGGATGATCGCCGTGATACCGATATAGACAAAATAGCGCAGCGGGAAGTGATAACCCGACTGGAAGTATTTGACTATTAAGGCAATAAACTCGAAGTAAAGGAAGTAAATCACTATGCCATCGATCAACAGATAAGAAGACGTCTGTTCGCCGGTGTTCAGCAACACGTTGGCCAGATGGAAGGTCTCCTTGCCAAGAAAGATCGCCAGAATAGCGGCCAGGACGATCAGCCCTATATTCAGCACCATCTGTAACAACCAGGCAATACGCGTCGCGGTAATCATGCAAAAACCCTCAAAAGTCACTGTTATCCGTCAGGATAATCCTGACAGTGACAATATGCTTTAGTGTGAGCGGGTTCACAAGTTTTGCTTGATGCCGGAGAGATAAGCGGGCGACACCGCCGCCCACAGGCGGAGGCGGTGTCGCGGCTATTTTTAGCGGAAATCGATATCGCGGTCGGTGGTCATATCATACAGCTGGTACTTACGGCCCAGCATCTGACCGCCATCACGCGTCAGCGGCGTCCAGTTAACCTGTGCACGGCCACGGGTTGGTGAGGCGGTGAACAGATCCATCGGAATTGAGATATAGAAGCCTTTGGTGAAGTCGCCTTCGCCATACTCTTCGGCCGACACGTTAGTTTTGGTGGCATAAGCGCCAACGATCACGCCGCTGTCGAACTGGCGGGAGACATCAATCGTCGCCCCTTTATCTTCTGCCAGATACTGACCTACGCTCGCCTTCACCAACACCTGGTTGTTGAAGAACGACGGACGCCAGTAAGCCGTCAGGTTACCGACCTTCGCGTTGTAGTCGGTAAACTGCATCATGTTGTCCCAGTCACGCTGCTTCACGTAGTTGGCATCAACACCAAACGCCCAGTCAGAATCCAGCGGACGGTACAGCACTTCGCCACCCACACCGCCGTACATGGTTTCCAGATAACCGCCGTAAACCTGGCCGTAGAAACCATTGCCCAGCGCATGCATGTAGTTCGCTTGCAGGTTGTTAACGTAGACGTTGTTTTCAACATAGTCGCGAATATGGGTACGCACGCGCGGCAATGAGGAATCGCTCGGCGCACCGTTATAGTTGAACTTGTCGTAGTTATTCGCCAGGTTGCCAAACACGCTGCCATCAATCAACAGGTGCTTCGTCAGCCAGTAGTTACCGTTCGCCATCACGCCAACCTGATACAGGTAGAAGCTTTCCGGTCCACCCACAGACTGATTCAGTACCGGTGCCAGGCTGTAGTTAAAGTCATCGGCATCGATGTAATAACCCTGCTCGGTATGACCCGGATCGACCGGCTCCACGCGTTTCTGATCCAGCGGCTGCTCTTTGCCCAGCGGATAGCCTTCAAGCTGCTGACGCAGGCTGGCGACGTTAGTTTCCGTGGTCACCTGCGGCATACGGCTGCGGTTTTCGGTCACTTTCAGCGTATCAATGTTGGCTGGCAGGTTGTTCATCAGGATCACGTTGGCACGATCGACGCCTTCCTGGGTATTGCGGTACTTGCTCTGCTGGCCAGTGGCATACATGGTATTGCCCTGTACCTGAATGTTTGGCGCATCCAGACCGGCATTGTATTTCAGGTCGGTCAGCTGGCCAGCAACGGTGGTCTGCTCAAGGAATTCGCCCTGCGGACGCGGCTGATAGGCCGGTTTCGCCGAATCGATCGAGGCGGTATGCAGATCGTTGAAGTTAGTACGCAGCGTAAAGCCAGCCATAAAGGTATTGCCGCGCTCATAGCTGACGTTCACATCCGCCCAGTCGGTAATACGATAAATGGCGCCGACGTTAACTTTGCTTTTCTGCTCAATCTTGCCGGCAAAGTCGTCCTGGTAATCATTCCCTTCGTATTCTGCTTTCAGGCGCAGCGGCTGCCATGGCGTCTGGTATTCCACCCCACCAAAGAACGCGGCCGGGCCTTTGAACATGTCTTTGCCGTTAACCGAACCGGCGGTGCCGTTGCTGCCAGAGCGATAGCAATAGCTGCTGTCGGCTTCACAGAATGGGTTCTTCACCGTGCCGCTGTTGCCGAGGTAGCCGAAGCCCAGTCCGAGGGTGAAATCAAACGGTCCCCACGCCTTAGTGCCGACCAGGTATTCACTGTCGAACAGGCCGGTACCGCCAAGGTCACGCGCCCCGACCGAGACTTCAGGTAGCCAGTAGCCTTCCTGCCAGAGACGGGCTTTCAAATCGAAGGCTTTGTCTTTGTAGGTTTGGGTGCCACTGAAGCTCTCAACCGCACTGTACTCGCGCGTTTTCACGTCGGTATAGCGGATGGTCGCTTCCAGCCACGGGAACAACTGCACCGAGGAGGAGTAGAAACGGTACTGATCGTTATAGCGGTAGTTCAGGCTGAATTCGCCGTCTTTCGCCATACGCGCAGTGGGAACCTGTAACAGACCGACGCCGCCAAAATCTGACTGCGAAGGCCCTACCGGATCGGGATACGTCGCTGCCTGAACCTGGCAGGCACAGGCAACGGAAACAGCTATCAGGCTGAGAAGATAGGTTTTTTTCATCAGTCAGGGATCCGGTGCGTCAGAACAGAAACAATCTGCTGGTTGAGGTCTTCATCGTCGCCAGGCAACGTCCATGAGGAAAAGCCACGGTACACAATGCTGCCCACTTCAGGCTCCACGTGGCGGCGATTCCAGTAGGCGACAGGAACGTCACTCACTTCGCCATTCGGCGCAATCAGCACCACGAAGTTACGTTCGCCCCCGGACAAACGGTCATGATCCTGCAAATACTCCACCACGCTGCGGCCCGGTGCCCACGGGGTTTTACCGCTGTTGGCCAGCACGCCAGCCAGCGTAATGCTGGTCGGTTTTAGCAGCGTATAAACGCTGTAATCCCCTTCCAGACGGCGATTCTGTGCCGGACGCATCCGCACCCAGTCCGGATCGAGATTGGCCAGTTGACGGCCAGTGACTTTCACTGCCGACACCTGCTGCCAGACGTTATCGACCACTGCAGCCTGTTCGCTATCGCCATCGGCGTGAAGTTGATTGCTCCAGGCTTTCAGCCGCGCCAGCACCTGCTGCTGCTGCTGAATCGCCGCCGCGGTGGCCAGTTTTTCGGCAATCACCGTTCCCGGCCACCAGGTTTTATCCATCAATGCCGGGCTGCTGACCAACTGCGCCAGGTTCTGTGCATGGCTGACAATCGAGGTCTGCGTCTGGCCAGGGGAATAGACCGTCACCTGGCTTTCTGCAGACACGTTGAGCGAAACGCAGGCTGAAATTCCTGCGAGAAGGAGGGTTATTTTTTTCATGATTTCGCAGGCTTCAGGATGGTGGTTTCGAGAGGGAAATAGTCGCCCCCCAGCGTTTGCTGTGACTGGCGAACCTGGCCGGAAGTGGTATCAATCCAGAAGGTGTTAGTCCAGGATTTTCCCTCGGCAGGCAGCTCAACCTCTTCCTGCCAGACGCGGCAGGCGACGGTGTTACCGCCAAGCGTCAGCACCTGATCTTTCAGGCGGCTGAAGCGTGAGGTCGCCGTTGCCGAGCGGAATTTACCGGCTTCCGTCCAGCTCAGCGTGCGGGTCCAGCTTGCGCCTTCGGTCAACGACAGCGGGGCGGTCAGCGGATCCTGTTGCAGGTTGTTCACCTCCAGCAGGTTGTCGCTTAACCCGAGGGTTTTCACCACGCGGCCATGCTGAGTCACCACCATCGACTGGTCGCGGGTGATCCATTTTTGTTGACCGTTTTCATCGAAGCCCAGCACCACGAAGATCTGCTGCCCGTTATTCACGCGCAGGTACATGCTGGCATAAGGCAAACTTTCTATTTGCTCATCAGAAACCTGAACATCGTCCGGCCCGAGCAGAGCGAGTTTTACCGTCTCTCCCAGCCCTTTTTGTGTTTGTGTACAGGCCTGGAGAAGCAGGCATAAAAGCAGCAGTGGTAGGTAGCGCACCTGTGTGTGTCCCTGAACAAAGTCTGACAATGTCAAAAAATAACCACACGAGCGTGTGGTTATGAGTAATTTACCGCACTTAACGCGTGGTACTGGTCGTGGTCGTGGTGGTGGTGCCGGTATTAGAACCGTTTCCGCCACTCGATGCTGCCAGAGCAACACCAACCAGTGCGCCAAGCGCACCAATACCCACCGCAGTGGTGGTTCCTGCGGAAAGGGTTCCCGCTGAGGCACCCGCCGCGGCGCCAGCTTCTTCAGGCGCAGCGAACGCGGCTGAAGCACTTGCTAAGTACACTATGGCTGCAGCAGCACATAAGACTTTTTTCATAACATTTCCCTTCATTAAATGAATGGATACTTCACCTGAAGGGTTTCAGGCGCGTTCAGTATAAGGCAATAAATGACCAGAATTGAGGGGGGTCGCCTTCGATTCAGCGGGCGATTTCTGATGTCTAAAATAAGCACGTTTCGGCTGCTCAAGGCAACATTTGACTAATTAATTCAATATATTGGAATTTATGACTGATTTAACCCTGCTTGTTAGTACCATTCGCTGACAATAGCCTTTAGCATGGCGAATTCACTGGGAAAAGCGCCTCGGGCCGCTTTTAATGAACTAAAGGATTTATTTTCAATAAGTTAACAGGCGTTAAGGGCAGTTAAGTAGCCTAATGGGCGCTATGGCTTTAGGATTTATCTTGGCGGGATTCGGACAATAATGGGTGATTTTAAGAATATCCTCAGCCTCATAACGCTGACTTTATTCATCTTTGGGGGTATTTCAGCACGAGCAGCCGCCTGATTTCCGCGCTAAGCGGTGGCATGCTGGGATCGCGCAGAAAACAGGGTGATGTCAACCAGGTCCAAAAGTAGCTAAAGGCGGTCCTGATGCCGGACGGGATAGCTGAAAAAACAAAGGGCTGGCGCATTGGCACCAGCCCCTTTATGCAGGACGGTTAACGGCTAGACGCCGCTTAGCCGCGCCAGTTTTTATAACGGTTAATCAGCCCGTTAGTTGAACTGTCGTGGCTGCTGACCTGCTCGCTACCCGACAATTCTGGCAGGATACGGTTCGCCAGCTGTTTGCCAAGCTCAACGCCCCACTGATCGAAGGTGAAGATGTTGAGAATCGCGCCCTGAGTGAAGATTTTGTGTTCGTACAGCGCAATCAACGCACCCAGGCTGAACGGCGTGATATCACGCAGCAGGATGGAGTTGGTTGGGCGGTTACCTTCAAACACTTTGAACGGCACGATGTGCTCGACCGACTGCGCATCTTTACCTGCGTCGGTGAACTCTTTCTCGACCACATCGCGTGACTTACCAAACGCCAGCGCTTCAGTCTGTGCAAAGAAGTTCGACAGCAGCTTGGCATGGTGATCGCCCAGCTTGTTGTGGGTGATGGCAGGGGCGATAAAGTCGCAAGGAACCAGCTTGGTGCCCTGGTGGATCAGCTGATAGAACGCGTGCTGACCGTTGGTGCCCGGTTCGCCCCAGATGATTGGGCCGGTTTCATAAGAGACCGGTGCGCCGTTACGGTCAACGTTCTTGCCGTTTGACTCCATGTTGCCCTGCTGGAAATAGGCAGAGAAACGGTGCATATACTGGTCATACGGCAGGATCGCTTCGGTTTCAGCACCGAAGAAGTTGTTATACCAGATGCCGATCAGCGCCAGGATCACCGGCAGGTTCTGCTCTGCGGGTGTGGTAGAGAAGTGTTTGTCCATGGCGTGTGCGCCACTGAGCAGCTTCTCAAAGTTGTCGAAACCGACCGACAGAATGATCGACAGGCCAATCGCCGACCACAGTGAATAACGTCCGCCAACCCAGTCCCAGAATTCGAACATGTTGTCGGTATCAATCCCGAACTCACCGACCGCTTTACCGTTGGTTGAGAGCGCAGCAAAGTGCTTCGCGACGTGCTGCTCATCGCCAGCGGTTTTCAGGAACCAGTCACGCGCGCTGTGGGCGTTGGTCATGGTTTCCTGGGTGGTGAAGGTTTTTGACGCCACCAGGAACAGGGTGGTTTCAGGATCCAGATCCTTCACGGTTTCCGCGATATGCGTGCCATCAACGTTGGACACAAAGTGCATATTCAGGTGATTCTTGTACGGGCGCAGCGCCTCGGTGACCATAAATGGCCCCAGGTCAGACCCGCCGATACCAATGTTCACCACGTCGGTGATGGGCTTGCCGGTGTAGCCTTTCCAGTCGCCGCTGATGATGCGTTCAGAGAAGGATTTCATCTTCTCCAGCACCGCGTTCACTTCCGGCATCACGTCTTTACCGTCGACCACGATCGGCGTGTTGCTGCGGTTGCGCAGCGCAACATGCAGCACGGCACGATCTTCAGTGCGGTTGATTTTTTCGCCGGAGAACATCGACTTAATTGCGCCCTGCAGATCGGTCTCTTTAGCAAGAGCCTGCAGTTTTGCGAGGGTGTCACTGGTGATGCGGTTTTTGGAGTAGTCCACCAGCATCAGATCGTCGAAGGTGGCAGAGAAGGTCGCAAAGCGATTGCTGTCTTTCGCAAACAACTCTGAGATCTGAACGTCTTTCATCTCTTCAAAATGCTGCTGCAGCGCCTGCCAGGCAGCAGTTTGTGTCGGATTGATATTTTTCATAACAACACACTCTTTTTATTTAAGAACCGTAAATCAGACCGGACGCCATGTTACCCGAGGTGCCGTTTCGGCTTCCCTCTTCCTGCAACAGGTTGCAACTATCATAAAGGCAGGATTTTCCCACCTTTTTGTCCGGGGCTATTTATAATTCAGTCGGCGGTCAGCTTGTCCGCTCAGCGTTTCAGTATGACTATTCTTGCTGTCGAAAGGAAAAATTTTATGGAGTTATCCGCCCCACTGCTGTTGGTTATCATGGGATTAAGTTCGCTGGTAGCCCAGTGGCTGGCCTGGTTGCTACGGCTGCCCGCCATTTTGCCCCTGCTCGTTTTCGGCATTGTCCTGGGGCCGTTGTGCCATGTTTTGCAGCCGGATGCGCTGTTTGGCACCCTGCTGTTCCCCTTTGTCTCACTTTCTGTCGCCATCATTTTGTTCGAAGGTGCGTTAACGCTTCGCTTCGATGAAATTCGCGGGTTGGGCAACGTGGTCCGCAATCTGGTTACCGTCGGCATGTTAATCACCTTCCTGGTGATCAGCGTCGCCTGCTGGGCGTTGCTGGATTTCCCGCCCGAGCTGGCGGCGTTAGTCGGTTCCGTCACCGTGGTGACCGGCCCAACGGTGATCGCGCCGTTGATGCGCGTAGTTCGGCCAAATAAAGCCATTAACCAGGTTTTACGCTGGGAAGGCATCGTCATCGATCCGGTCGGCGCTATCTTCACGCTTCTGGTGTTTGAATTCATTGTGCTGCGTCAGAAAGCTGAATCGTTAACGCACTTGTTCTGGACCTTAGGCCAGACCGCTGCGGTGGGCCTGATTGCCGGCGTGGTATTTGGCTGGCTGCTGGGCGTGGCCCTGAAGCGGGTCTGGCTGCCGGGCTATCTGCAGAACTTCGCGGTGCTGGCGGTGATGCTGACCGCGTTTGGCCTGTCGAACGCGCTGGCGGATGAATCGGGGCTGCTGACGGTCACGGTGATGGGGATTTGGCTGGCTAATATGCGCGACGTCGATCTGACCGAGATCATCGCCTTCAAGGAAGAGTTATCCGCGCTGCTGATTTCCGGGCTGTTTATCATTCTGGCGGCGCGACTGGATTTGATGGCGCTGCTGTCGATGGGCTGGCCGTTAGTGGCGGTGCTGCTGATTGTGCAGTTTGTTGCCCGTCCGCTCTGTATTGCCGTCTCGACCTGGGGATCGTCACTGCCGATGCGGGACAGGCTGATGCTGAGCTGGATTTCGCCACGCGGGATTGTGGCGGCGGCGGTCAGCTCGCTGTTTGCACTGACGCTGGAAAAAACCGGCTTTGCTGGCGCAGACAAGCTGGTGACCGTGGTGTTCGCGGTGATTATCGGCACCGTGGTGCTGCAAAGCCTGACCAGCTCCCTGCTGGCGAGAATGCTTAAGGTGCAGCAGCGTGAACCGCGCGGCGTGCTGATTATTGGCGCCAACAGCGTGGCCAGAACCCTGGCGGCGGCGCTGAAGAAACTGGATATTCCGGTGCTGGTGACCGACAGCAGCTGGGAATACTATCGCCTCGCCCGCATGGAGGGGATCCCGGCCTACTATGGTAATGCCTGGTCGGAACATGCGGAGAACTTCCTCGATCTCAGCGAAACCTCGCAGGTTCTGGCGCTGTCGCCCAACCGCCACCAGAATGCGCTGGCGGTGTACCACTTCAGCCATCTGTTTGGCGAGAAAAAGGTCGCCGCGGTCCGCTCCGGTGCGGCACTGCGTGCGAAACGTGACAGCGAAAGCCCGCGCTTCCGCCGCCATGAAGTGCTGTTCGGTCATGAGCAGACCTATGCCCGCCTGAGCAGCCTGCTGTCACAGGGCGCGATCATCAAAGCAACCCGACTGAACGAGAATTTCGGCTGGCTGGAATACCTTGAGAAAAACCAGGGCGTGATCCCGTTGTTTGTGCAAAATGAGGCCGGCATTCTGAGTCCAGTGCAGGGTGAAGAGACGCCCGCGCTGCCCTGTACCCTGATTGCGCTGGTGCAAAATGAAAATTCCTCAGACGGCAGAGATTGACAGCAGCGCCATAAACCGATATTTCTAGTCCGCTTGTTGCGCATCTGATGCGCAAGCCAGAAGAGGCGCGTCGCCCAGGCAGTGTGTTGGAGGAACCGAATCCGCAGAAAACACATCATGGGGTGCGACGCCGAGGTACTCTCCCCGCGGAAGGGAGCGTATCGACCGCAGGGGCTGAATCCTCTGGGTTGTCACCAGCATCGTTCGTAAACCGGGCGATCAATATTTACCGTTTTGGCGCAGTTACAGGCGACGTCAGACCCGGTAGGTATACAAGGTGGGGCGCTTCTGGGTGATTCGTAGTTCATCCCTTTTCTACGTCTGCCCCGTTTCTGCTCCTCCCTTGTACCAAGCTGATGGAAACTTATCCTGACACGAGGTATGTCAACAACTATGTCCCAATCCCTGATCGTGGCCAAATTTGGCGGCACCAGCGTTGCCGATTTTACTGCCATGAACCGCAGCGCCGATGTGGTGCTGGCCGATCCCAACACGCGCCTGGTGGTCCTTTCCGCCTCTGCGGGTGTGACTAACCTGCTGGTGTCTCTGGCTGAAGGCCAGGAGCAGGAGCAGCGGGCTTACCAGCTCGATGAGATCCGCCGTATCCAGTACGCCATCGTCGACCAGTTATCGCAGCCTGAAGTGATCCGCGACGAAGTGGACCGCGTGCTGGAAAACATCACCATGCTGTCTGAGGCGGCCTCCCTGGCGACCTCGACTGCGCTGACCGATGAACTGGTCAGCCACGGTGAACTGCTCTCCTCGCTGTTATTCGTCGAAGTGCTGCGCCAGCGTAATGTCGCCTCGCAGTGGTTTGACGTGCGCAAGGTGATGCGCACTGACGATCGCTTTGGCCGTGCCGAGCCCGATGTCGCCCAGCTGGCCGAACTGACGCAAACGCAACTCGCCCCGAAGCTGGCGGAAGCGCTGATCGTGACGCAAGGTTTTATCGGCAGCGAAGCCAAAGGCCGCACCACGACCCTTGGTCGTGGCGGCAGTGATTACACCGCGGCGCTGTTAGGCGAGGCGCTGCATGCCAGCCGCATCGATATCTGGACTGATGTACCGGGGATTTACACCACCGATCCGCGCGTGGTGCCGACCGCCAAACGCATTGATGAGATCACCTTCGAAGAAGCGGCCGAAATGGCCACCTTCGGCGCCAAGGTTCTGCACCCGGCCACCTTGCTGCCTGCAGTCCGCAGCGATATCCCGGTGTTTGTGGGCTCGAGCAAGGATCCTGCTGCCGGCGGCACGCGCGTCTGCAATGAAACCCAGAACCCACCGCTGTTCCGCGCGCTGGCGCTGCGTCGTAAACAGACGTTGCTGACCCTGCATAGCCTGAACATGCTGCACTCTCGCGGCTTCCTGGTGGAAGTGTTCACCATCCTGGCGCGCCACAATATTTCGGTGGATCTGATCACCACCTCCGAAGTGAGCATCGCGCTGACGCTGGACACCACCGGCTCAACCTCGACCGGGGACAGCCTGTTAACCCAGGCGTTGCTGACCGAACTCTCTTCCCTTTGCCGGGTGGAAGTCGAAGAGGATCTGGCACTGGTGGCGATCATCGGTAACAAACTGTCGCAGGCCTGTGGCGTGGGCAAAGAAGTGTTTGGCGTGCTTGAGCCGTTTAACCTTCGCCTGATCTGTTATGGCGCCAGCAGCTATAACCTGTGCTTCCTGGTGCCCGGCAGCGACGCCGAGCAGGTGGTGCAGACGCTTCATCACAATCTGTTTGAATAGTTTTACTAAACCGGGCCTGGCCCGGTTTTTTTCGCCATCGGAAAAAAGGAAGTCTGGCTATGCTCGCCTTTGTTACCCGACTGTTCCCGTTATGGGCAGTCCTGCTCTCTGTTGCCGCCTATTACACCCCGACCACCTTTCTCGCGATTGGTCCGTGGGTGACGTATCTGCTGATGCTGATCATGTTCGGCATGGGCGTGACGCTCAATATTGGTGATTTTAAACGTGTACTGACCCGCCCTGCACCGGTGATTGCCGGGACCTTCCTGCATTATCTGGTGATGCCGCTCGCGGCATGGGGCCTGGCAAAATTGTTCCATATGCCGCCTGACCTGTCTGCCGGGATGATCCTGGTGGGCAGCGTGGCCAGCGGCACGGCATCCAACGTGATGATTTATCTGGCGAAAGGCGATGTGGCCCTTTCCGTTACCATCTCGTCCGTGTCGGCGCTGGTTGGCGTGTTCGCCACGCCACTGCTGACCAAGCTGTATGTCGATACCCATATTCAGGTGGATGTGGTCGGCATGCTGCTGAGCATCGTGAAGATTGTGGTGGTGCCGATCGGCATTGGCCTGATTGTTCACCACACCATGAACGGTCTGGTAAAGCGCGTTGAGCCATACCTGCCGGCCTTCTCGATGGTCTGTATTTTGCTGATTATCAGTGCCGTGGTTGCCGGCAGTCAGGGCTTTATCGGCTCGGTAGGGCTGGTGGTGATTGCTGCGGTGATCCTGCATAACGCCATTGGTTTGTTAGGCGGTTACTGGGGCGGGAAGCTGTTTGGCTTTGATGAATCCCCCTGCCGTACGCTGGCGCTGGAAGTGGGTATGCAGAACTCGGGCCTGGCGGCCACGTTAGGCAAGCTGTACTTCTCGCCACTGGCGGCACTGCCGGGCGCGCTGTTCTCGGTCTGGCACAACCTGTCCGGTTCTCTGCTTGCCGGTTACTGGTCCGGCAAGCCGATCAAAAAGAAATAAGCCTGTTTCCCCCGCCGCCAGGCGGGGGACGTTTCCTCAGTCGTCGTCCCTGTCATCATCCGGTTGTTCAAGCACGTTATACGCCACGGCACAGAACAGCGAATTCAACCGCTTCATATCCCCCAACAATCCCAGATGCAGTGAGCTGGTTTCGATGCTCTGCACGTTATGCTGATGCAGGCGATTCACATGCTTGTGGGAGTAACGGCGGTTAGTAATGCGGAAACGGTGCTTTGAGCGACGCAGGCGCTTGGCGCTGGTCACGTCCTGCGATAAAAACACCGACAGGCCCAGCCGCAGATTGCCGGAAAGCTGTTCAATCAGCGCATCCAGCTCTTTCATCCCCTCTTCGGAGAAGGCGCGGCGCGCGGTCAGCGATTTGTCAGCCACATCGCCACTCATCCTTTCCAGAATATCGCCGGCCATCTCCAGGTTTAACGCCATCTCGATGATTTCAGCCCAGCGGCGCGAATCTTCCTCGGGCAGATCCTCTTTCGGCATCTGCGCCAGATAGAGTTTGATCGCGGTGTACAGCACATCCACATCATCATCCAGCTTGCGGATTTCACGTTCTTCCCGCAGTTCGCCATGCACCACTTTGCTGAAGGTGGCCAGCATCTGCTCCAGCACATCGCCCATGCGCAGCGTCTCGCGCGAGGCATTAGCCAGTGCCAGCGCCGGCGTATCCAGCGCGCTGGCGTCCAGATGACGGGGTTTCAGGCGCAGATCGGTTTCCGGCTCATCGCGGATTAACGCGGTACACAGCCGGGCCATGGCATCGGCAAACGGCACCATAATCAGGCAGCGGATCAGGTTGTAGAAAACATGGAAGAAGATCACCAGTTCTTCATCGTTCACCGGCAATTTTTGCAGCCACTCTGCCAGCAGATCGATAAACGGCAGCACCAGCAGCGAACCGATAAACTTGAAGATCAGACTGCCGAGGGCAACGCGTTTTCCGGCGGCATTCGAGCCGCTGTTATTGAGCATCGCCAGCAATCCGCTGCCCAGATTGGCACCGATCACCAGACACAGCGCCACCTTGAACGAGATAACGCCGGTCGCCGTCAGCGTGGCGGTGATCAGCACCGCCGCGAGACTGGAGTAACTGATGATGGCGAAGACGGCACCAATCAGCGCATCCAGCATTACGTCGCCGGTTAGCGAGGAGAACAGCACCTTAACGCCAGAAGCCTGGGTGATTGGCGTCGCCGCGGCCACAATCAGCTGCAGCGCCAGCAGGATCAGCCCAAGGCCAATACTGGCGCGCCCAAGCTGCCCGGCGCGCGTTTGTTTGCGCCCGAGGAAAAAGACCACGCCAAAGAAGATAAACAGCGGCGACAGCCAGGAGAGATCAAAGGTCAGGATCCGCGCCATCAGCGCAGTTCCGACGTCGGCACCGAGGATTATCACCAGCGCAGGCGTCAGCCCGACCAGTTCCTGTGCCACAAACGACGTGACCAATAACGTGGTGGCATTGCTGCTCTGGACCAGCGCGGTCACGCCAATCCCGGCAACAAAGGCCATTGGTTTTTTCGACACGCTGCGGCTGAGCACGCGGCGTAAATCCGCGCCATAGACACGCATAATGCCGGTACGGACAATGTGCGTTCCCCAGATCAGCAACGCGACAGCAGAAAGCAAATTAAGCAGGGTTAACACCGATATCGACCTCACAACTTCTCAAACTAAACGGACTGAGAGCGGATTTCTCCGCCCAGCTTACCGCAGTAAGTTTAGTCGAGTTACTGAAAAAATCTGTTTAATCAGCGTGATATATCCGCAAAATCAGGCCACTTCCCGCAGCGTAAGCTTGTCCAGATGCAGGCCAACCTGATGGCCCGCCGCATGCAGATCCGCCACCGAACGGTTAAGCACATCGACAAAAAGCTCAACCTCACGCGCTTTTACGCGGTAACGGATGACGTTACCCAGCAGGCTGTGGCTGAGGATTTCAGCCGGGATCCCCTGCTCCGGTGCGCAGAAGGCTACCGATTCCGGTCGCAACGCGACCTGACTGGTGTAGGTCTCGCCGGTCAGGCGCGAAGCCTGTTCGGCACTCAGCAGGTTATAGTTACCAATAAAACCGGCGGCAAACAGATTTACCGGCTGGGTGTAGAGCGATTCGGCGTTGCCATTCTGCACAATTTTGCCTTTGTTCATCAGCACGATGCGGTCAGAAAGCGTCAGCGCCTCTTCCTGATCGTGGGTGACAAACAGGGTGGTGAGATTGAGCTCTTTCTGGATGCGGCGGATCTGGTCGCGCAGATGGCGACGAATGCGCGCATCCAGCGCGGACAGCGGTTCATCCAGCAGCAACAGGCGCGGCCGGGTCACTAACGAACGGGCCAGCGCGACACGCTGACACTGCCCACCGGAAAGCTGATGCGGATAGCGTTTAGCGTAGTCATTCAGCTCCACCAGCTCCAGCACTTCACCGACCCGGCGCTGAATGTCGGCGGCGGTGCATTTCTGCATTTTCAGGCCAAAGGCGACGTTGCGTTCGACGGTCATATTCGGGAACAACGCATAGCTCTGGAACACCATGCCAATCGAGCGCTTTTGTGGAGTCAGCGGCACGATGTCCTGGCCCTGAAGAAGAATTTGCCCGCTGTCGACCGAGGTCAGGCCAGCCAGACAACGCAGCAGCGTCGATTTACCGCAGCCGCTTGGGCCCAGCAGCGTAACGAACTCCCCTTCGCTGGCGGTGAAATCAATGTCCTGAAAAATCGTCGTCGGTCCGTAGCTTTTGTTCAGTTGCGTGACGTGTAAATAAGACATCTTCAGCCTCTCTCGCGGTTCAGGGCATTCGCCAGCCAGGTCACCAGCAGCACAACAAAGAAATAGGAGATCACCAGCGCACTGCTGAAGTGACCGCTGGCATTGCGCACGTTGTAGAGGTAGACCTGCAACGTTTCATAGCTAGTGCCGACCAGCATGTTGGCAAAGACGAATTCGCCAATTAAAAATGAGAAAGAGAGCAGCACGGCAATCAGCGCGCCTTTGCGCAGGTTCGGCAGAACCACCAGCAGTGCCGCTTGCCAGGTGCTGGCACCCAGCAGATTGGCGGCATCGATCAGCTCGCGCATATTGATCGCCTGCATGTTGTTGGAGATCGCCCGGTAGATAAACGGCAGCGCGATAGTGAAATAACAGCCGATCAGGATCCACGGCGTGCCGGTCAGCATCAGCGGCGGTTCGGAATAGAGCTGCAGCAAACCGACCGACGAGACCACCGGCGGCACCGCAAACGGCATCAGGATCAGAATGTTCATCACCGCATCGAGTTTCGGGAAGTAGTAGGCGATCACAAACATCGTCGGCAGTACCAGCACCAGCGAGAAGATCAGCGCGCCGAAGCAGATCAGCAGCGAATGCCCCAGCGCCACCAGGAAGCGCGGATCGCTCCACAGCTGGATCATCCATTTGAAGGTAAAGCCATCCGGCAGGATGGTTGCGCCCCAGCTGGTCGCCAGCGCATATAACAGCGTCGCCACCAGCGGCAACGCCAGGATCAGAAACACCAGCCAGACAACGATCCGGTGCCAGACATATTCCATTTTCGACATGAATCGCCTCCGTTAACGCGCGTTCTGGTAGCTGCGACGCACCAGCCACTGATGAACCACGGTGATCACCGACATCAGCGCCACCAGCACCATCGCCAGCGCACTGCCCATATTCGGATCGAGCGAGATATCGCCCGAAACCAGTGCTGCAATGCGCACCGGGATCACGTTAAAGTTTCCGGTGGTCAGGGCATAAATGGTGGCGTAAGCGCCGAGAGCATTCGCCAGCAGGATCACAAAGGTGCCGAGCAGCGCCGGCGTCAGGATCGGCAATCCGATATGCAGCCAGTAACGCATGCGGCTGGCACCGAGCAACGCGGCGGACTCTTCCCAGTCCTTCTTCAGCCCGTCAAAGGCGGGATACAGCAGCAACAGCCCAAGCGGGATCTGGAACCAGGTGTAGACCACGATCAGGCCGTCGGTGGAGTAGAGTTTGAATCCCTCCAGCAGGCCATATTTGCGCATCAGCAGCGTCAGGCAACCGTTCAGACCCAGCAGGATCACAAAGGCAAACGCCAGCGGCACCCCGGCAAAGTTACTGGTCATATTGGTAAACGACATAAAGAAGCGGTGCAGCTTGCCGCTGCCCAACTGATGCAGGGAATAGCCGCCCACCAGCGCGATCAGCAAGCCATACACGCTCGACCAGATCGAGATATCCAGCGAGAAGCGGATTGCCTGCTGATAAAAGGTCGAGGTGAAAATATCGCGGTAATTTCCCCAGCCCCAGGCTTCGTTCATCTCGCTGTAGAAGCTGTTAATCGCGATCCACACTAAAGGCGCGATCTGAAAAGCGATATAGAACAGCGCAAAGGGCAGCAGGCACAGCAGCGCTATTCCTTTGCCTTTCATCATGCGTTCTCCTGGGTGTTCAGCAGTTCCGGGCATACCGGCTTATCGTGATCGATGCCCAGGATGTCGCACAGCGTGCCGCACAGTTCAGTCTGCAACGGCGCGGCGTCTTTCTGTAACGAGAAGGCGCTGCCGAAAACAAACAGCGGCACCTGCGTTTCTTCCGGCAGGATCCCGCCGTGGCTGCGGTCATCATTCATGCCGTGATCGGCGGTGACCACCACCTGATAGCCTTCCTCCAGCCAGCCCGGCATCCAGTGCGACAGATAGCCATCGGCCATGCGGGCGCGGTTGCGGTATTGCGGCGTGGAGAGGCCAAACTTGTGTCCGGCATCGTCGATGTTCATCGGGTGGATCAGCAGGAAGTCAGGGTTGAAGCGCAGGCGCAGGCTTTCCGCATCCTCGAACAGGTGCGAGTCCGGATAGCCGTCGTCAGAGTAAAAGTGGCCGTACTGAATCGGCAATGAGGCATCTTCAGTGTGGCGATCGCGGGCGGCCTGCCACGGGGAGCGATTGTAGAGTTCGCTGACCCAGTGATAGGCCGCGGCCGCCGTGGTCAGCCCGGCATCGCGCGCATAATGGAAAATACTGCGCTCTTTGCTCAAACGGCTGACACCGTTGTGAATAATGCCGCTTTTCACCGGCGGCACGCCGGTGAGGATGCATTCGTACAAAGGACGGGAGAGCGACGGAAGCTCGCAGGTCATCTGGTAGAACTGCCCGTTCCCCTGCGCGCATTCCGCAAACAGATACCCCATGGCATGTTGCGCCACTTCATAACTCAGGCCGTCCAGCACTACCAGAATCGTTTTCATCCCGAATCCTTATTGCTTCATGTTAACAATGACGTTTTCCTGCCACAGACGCGGCAGCATTTTTGATGCTTTATCCCAGGCTTCAGGATCGGCAA
The DNA here is from genome assembly GCF_004551645.1 of Erwinia sp. QL-Z3. Lineage (NCBI taxonomy): Bacteria > Pseudomonadati > Pseudomonadota > Gammaproteobacteria > Enterobacterales > Erwiniaceae > Erwinia > Erwinia sp. QL-Z3. The sequence continues at coordinate 1,762,813 of NZ_CP037950.1, read as the reverse complement.
TCGGGTGCGCATTTTTGTATTCCGCGTTAGGCAGCAATTTCGCCTGCACGTCCGCTGGCAGCGTCAGATGCTCTGCACGGATTGGACGGGCATAGCCACGCGCCAGGTTGATCTGACCGGCATCGGAGAAGATATATTCGCGCGTCAGTTTGGCGGCGTTCGGGTGCTTGGCGTATTTGTTGATGATGGTGGTGTAGCCAGAAGTGATTGAGCCGTCAGACGGGATAACCACTTCGAACTTGCTCTTATCAATCTGATCGCGGTAGTTCAGGCCATTAAAGTCCCAGACCACGGCAACCTGGATTTCACCCTTCTCAATGTTGGCAATCACCGGATCGGTTACGCCCAGACGGCCTTCTTTCGCCAGGTCACTGAAGAAGCTCAACGCCGGCTTCAGATCTTTCTCGCTACCGCCCATTGCATAGGCAGCTGCCAGCACGCCGTTCGCTGCCTGCGCCGCCACGCCAACGTCACCAATGGTCACAACGTATTTGCCTTTTTTCAGGTCAGCCCAGCTGTGCGGGATGTCTTTAACCTGATCTTTGTTGACGATAAAGGCGATGGTGCCGGTATAGGCCAGCGCCCAGTTACCCTCTTTGTCTTTTGCCCAGGCAGGAACCTGATCCCAGGTGCTGGGCTTGTACGGTTGCGCCAGGCCTTTCTGCACGGCAACCGGGCCGAACGCGGCGCCGACGTCACCGATATCGGCGGTGGCATTGCTCTTTTCAGCGGCAAATTTCGCCAGTTCCTGAGCAGAGGACATGTCGGTATCGCTGTGCTTGATACCGTATTTGCTGCTGATATCGGCCCAGGTGCCTTTCCAGTTAGCCCAGCTGTCAGGCATACCGACACTGTTGACCTGACCTTCCGCTTTCGCGGCTTTCTCCAGTGCAGCAAGGTCGGATTCGGCGGCGTGGGCGGCCGGAAGGGCAAGGAAGATGGCGCTGGCTAACACAGATGCGAACAAAGATTTCATAACTGCTGCTCCAGATGATAAGTTGAGTGGCCTTCTGGACTAGTCCAGCAAGATCCGAGCCAATCTAGCCTGGCGATATGACAGTTTTATGTCAGGGCCTTGTGGGCTGTGGACTAGTCCAACATCTCTGATAGCATTGGAATGTGGGATCTGCGCGAAGATTGTTCTGTTTATGTGCAGCTTCGCACCAAATTGAGGCTTTGATGTGATGAAAGCGTTAACTGTAGATGTCATTTGCCAGACGCTGGCCGCGCGGATCGCCAGCGGTGATTTTGCGGCCAGCGGACGCCTGCCGTCGGAGCGTAGTCTGAGCGAGCAGTTCTCCACCACACGCATCACCCTGCGCGAGGCGCTGGGCCAGTTAGAGTTTCAGGGGATGATTTACCGTGAACTGCGCCGCGGCTGGTTTATCGCGCCTCCCCGGTTAGCTTACGATCCGCTGCTGCGCAGCCACTTCCATGCGATGGCTGAGCAACAGGGCCGAAAAGCCCAAACGGAGGTGCTGGATGCGCAACGCGTTCAGGCCAGTGCCGGACTGGCCCGACAGCTGGGCATGAACGAAGGCGAGGACGTCTATCGCATCCAGCGGCTGCGGCGGATTGATGGCCGCGCGGTGCTGTATGTAGAGCACTACCTGAATCCCCAGTATTTCCCGGACCTGCTGAGCTTTGATCTCACCCGTTCCTTGACCCACCTGTATCAGGAAGAGTACGGCATCAATTACGGACGCGTGGGTTTCACCATGTTACCCGCGCCATTGCCAACCTTTGCCGCGCCGGCGCTGAAAGTGGCATCAGGCAGTCCCGCGCTGTTTATCACCCGCGTTAACCGCGATCAGCACGATCGCATCATCGACTGTGACTACGAATACTGGCGCTATGACGCGCTGTATATTGATGTGCAGGTCAGAGAAGCAGAGCAAACCAGCCGCCAGCCGGCTTGCCCTGAAGAGGAAGGTTAGTCTGCGTCGTAGCCCAAATTCGGTGCCAGCCAGCGTTCAACCTCGCTGACCGCCATGCCTTTGCGGCGGGCGTAGTCTTCAATCTGATCGCGCTGCAGCTGTGCTACCGCGAAGTACTTGCTGTCCGGATGGCTGAAGTACCAGCCTGATACCGCCGCGCCTGGCCACATGGCGAAGGATTCGGTTAGCTTCATTCCGGTGTGCTTCTCCACGTCCAGTAGCGTCCAGATAGTCTCTTTCTCGGTGTGTTCCGGGCAGGCCGGATAACCCGGCGCCGGACGGATGCCCTGATAGTTCTCGCGGATCAGCTCTTCATTACTCAGGTTTTCCGTGGCGGCAAAGCCCCAAATCACCTTACGCACCCGCTCATGCAGGTATTCAGCAAACCCTTCGGCCAGACGGTCTGACAACGCCTTCACCATGATTTTGTTGTAGTCATCATGTTGCGCGTCAAACGCGTCGGCCAGCGCATCTTCCTCCAACCCGCCGGTGACGGCAAAGGCCCCCAGGTAATCGGCCTTACCGCTGGACTTCGGCGCGACAAAATCGGCGAGGCAATAGTTCGGGAAGCCCGTCTTTTCTGTCTGCTGACGTAAGTGATGACTCACTTGCAAAACATGGCTGCGCGACTCGTCCTCATAGATTTCAATATCGTCATCCACGCGGTTAGCCGGGAAAATCCCCACCACGCCACGCGGATTTAAGGATTTATTGGCGCTCAGGTCATCCAGCATCGCGTTGGCATCCGCTAACAGGCGTCTGGCCTCTTCACCGACCACTTCATCTTCCAGAATGCGCGGATATTTACCCGCCAGCGACCAGGTCATAAAGAATGGCGTCCAGTCGATGTAATGTCGCAGGGTTTCGATGTTAGCACTTACTTCGCTTACACCCAGCCTGTGGGCTACGGGTGGCGTGTAGGTTGCCCAGTCAAACGGCAGATCGTTGTCCCTGGCAACCTGCAGGCTGACCGGCGGCGTGCGCGGCTTCTTGCGCCCATGCTGGATCCGCACCGTGTCGTACTCTTTGCGCGTGCGCGCAACAAAGTCATCGCGCTGGGCGGCGGAAAGCAGGGCCGACACCACGCCAACGGTACGCGAGGCATTTTGTACATAGACAACCGGACCACTGTAATTCTGTTCAATCTTCACCGCGGTATGCGCTTTCGAGGTGGTCGCCCCACCGATCAGCAGCGGCAGCGTAAAGCCCTGGCGCTCCATCTCTTTCGCCACGTTGACCATTTCATCCAGCGATGGCGTAATCAGACCGGACAGGCCAATGATGTCGGCGTTATGTTCGCGGGCGGTTTTAAGGATTTTATCGCTCGGCACCATCACGCCCAGGTCGATGATTTCATAGTTATTACATTGCAAAACCACGCCGACAATGTTTTTGCCGATGTCATGCACATCGCCCTTCACCGTCGCCAGCACGATCTTGCCGTTGGTGCTGCCCTTCTCTTTGCTGGCTTCAATATAGGGTTCGAGATAGGCCACCGCCTGCTTCATCACGCGGGCCGATTTCACCACCTGCGGCAGGAACATTTTGCCTTCGCCAAACAGGTCGCCGACCACGTTCATCCCGGCCATTAACGGCCCTTCAATCACCTCGATCGGGCGGCTGGCGTTCTGGCGGGCGGCTTCGGTATCTTCTTCGATAAATTCGGTAATGCCCTTAACCAGCGAGTACTCAAGGCGTTTTTCAACCTCCCAGTTGCGCCATTCGGCCTGCGGTTTGGTGCTGCCTTCGTCGGATTTGGTGCCACGGTATTTTTCGGCAATCTCCAGCAGACGCTCGGTTCCCTGATCGGTGCGGTTCAGCACCACATCTTCCACCGCATGACGCAGGTCTTCGTCCAGGTCGTCGTATATCGCCAGCTGACCGGCGTTAACGATGCCCATATCCATACCGTTACGGATGGCGTAATACAGGAACACCGCGTGGATGGCTTCACGCACCGGTTCGTTGCCGCGGAAGGAGAAGGAAACGTTCGAGACGCCGCCGGAAATCATCGCGTGCGGCAGTTCGCGTTTGATGTCTTCACAGGCGCCAATAAAGTCCATCGCGTAGTTGTTATGCTCTTCAATCCCGGTCGCTACCGCGAAGATATTTGGGTCGAAAATGATGTCTTCTGGCGGGAAACCGACCTCTTCGGTCAGGATTTTGTAGGCCCGACGGCAGATCTCGATTTTACGTTCACGGGTGTCTGCCTGACCGATTTCGTCAAAGGCCATCACCACCATCGCGGCACCATAACGACGTACCAGCCTGGCGTGATGCTTAAAGGCGTCGACGCCCTCTTTCATCGAGATCGAGTTAACGATGCCCTTGCCCTGGATGCACTGCAGGCCTTTTTCAATCACCTCCCATTTTGAGGAGTCGATCATGATCGGCACGCGGGCAATATCCGGCTCGCCGGCGATCAGATTGAGGAAGCGCACCATCGCCGCTTCCGCATCCAGCATCCCTTCGTCCATATTGATATCGATAATCTGCGCGCCGCTTTGTACCTGCTGCAGCGCAACTTCCAGCGCTTCGTTATATTTATCTTCTTTAATCAGACGCTTGAATTTGGCTGAGCCGGTGACGTTGGTGCGTTCGCCGACGTTCACAAACAGCGAGTCGGCGCTGATGGTCAGCGGCTCAAGGCCCGCCAGGCGACAGGCGACCGGCAGCTCAGGCAGCGCACGCGGCGCAACGCCTTCAATCACTTTCGCCATCGCCGCAATATGCTCAGGCGTGGTGCCACAGCAGCCGCCGACAATGTTCAGGAAGCCAGACTGCGCCCATTCGCCGATCTGCTCCGCCATAATCTTCGCATCCAGATCGTATTCACCGAAGGCATTCGGTAAGCCGGCGTTAGGGTGAGCAGTGACGTAGCCTTCGGCTATGCGCGAAAGTTCAGCCACGTACTGACGCAGCTCGTCCGGACCCAGCGCACAGTTCAGGCCAAAGGAGAGCGGCCTGGCATGGCGCAGTGAGTTATAGAACGCTTCCGTCGTCTGGCCAGACAGCGTACGGCCAGACGCATCGGTAATAGTGCCGGAAATCATCAGCGGCAGCGTAATGCCCAGCGCTTCAAATTCGGTTTCTACGGCAAAGATGGCGGCTTTGGCATTCAGGGTGTCGAAAACGGTTTCGATCATGATGATGTCGCAACCGCCTTCCACCAGCGCACGGGTGGATTCGCGGTAGGCGTCCACCAGCTGATTGAAGGTCACGTTGCGGAAAGCAGGATCGTTGACGTCGGGCGATATTGAGCAGGTGCGGTTGGTCGGGCCGAGCACGCCCGCCACGTAGCGCGGGCGATCCGGCGTGCGCGCGGTCCAGTCATCGGCGGCGGCGCGTGCCAGTTTGGCGGCAGCAAAGTTTATTTCTGCCGACAGCGACGCCATATGGTAATCCGCCATGGCGATGGTGGTGGAGTTGAAGGTGTTGGTTTCCAGAATATCGGCACCCGCTTCCAGATAAGCGTGGTGGATCTCGCTGATAATGTCCGGACGGGTCAGCACCAGCAGGTCATTGTTTCCTTTAAGATCGCTTTGCCAGTCGGCAAAACGCTGACCGCGAAAATCGGCCTCGTCCAGCTTATAACTCTGGATCATGGTGCCCATGCCGCCATCAAGCAGCATGATACGTTTCGCCAGCTGCTGCTGCAGTGCTTCAATTCTGTTGCTCACTCTCGCCCCTTCAACGTCTACCCACTGGCAACACGGCCAGCTGAACATACTGGCACAACTTTTGAGCGGGTAAAAGAAATCGACGGTGAGACATTTTCAGGCAAAGCGCTAACACCTCCGACCAGTAAAGCTCACGTTGCATTATTAACCAATAAAACGAAAATGATTTCCACATGGTGAAAATTAAGGAGTCAGATATGGCGACCCCCGTCGTGGTTAAACGCGGTAAAAAACCCCGCGCGGCTGCTGCTCAGCCCGCCCAACCAGCCGGACAGGTTCAGTCACTGACCCGTGGCCTGAAGCTTTTGGAATTTATCGCTGATTCGCACGGCAGCGTGGCGTTAACCGAGCTGGCACAACAGGCCGGCTTGCCCAACTCCACCACGCATCGCCTGCTGACCACCATGCAACAGCAGGGCTTTGTCCGCCAGGTGGGCGATCTGGGGTTGTGGACCATCGGTGCGCATGCCTTTGTGGTCGGCAGCAGCTTTTTACAGAGCCGCAATCTGCTGGCGCTGGTCCATCCGATGCTGCGCCAGCTGATGGAAGACTCCGGCGAAACCGTCAATCTGGCGGTGCTGGACCTGAGCGATCGCCAGGCGGTGATTATTGACCAGGTGCAGTGTACGCAGCTGATGCGGATGTCCGCGCCGATTGGCGGCAAGCTGCCGATGCACGCCTCCGGCGCGGGCAAAGCGTTCCTCGCCAATCTGAATGATGCGCAGGTCAGCGAGCTGCTGCACCGTCAGGGCTTACATCACTACACGCCAAAAACCCTGATGTCGCCGCACAGCTTAAAAGAGAACCTCGCGCAGGTACGCAAAGTGGGCTTCTCCTTCGATGATGAAGAACATGCGCTGGGCCTGCGCTGCGTGGCGGCCTGCATTTATGACGAGCACCACGAACCGTTTGCCGCAATTTCGATTTCCGGCCCGATTTCCAGAGTGACCGATGACCGGGTGACCGAGCTGGGTGCGCTGGTGATAAAAGCCGCGAAAGAGATCACCCGCGAATACGGCGGCGCGCGCTAAACAAAATTTGAACCAGATCACAATTACCGCCGATTCCCCGCTGTTCTGATTGCGTCCTCAGCGCATTCCCCCAACAATGCTAAGGAAAGATGTTACCGGTAACAACGCCAGCGAGCGTCGTGCCTTTGCTATTTTGGAGCTGAGCTATGAGCAATCAACACCACAGAATCTACGTCATCATGGGGGTTTCCGGCAGCGGAAAATCCGCCGTGGCGGCAAGCGTCGCCCGCCAGCTCTCGGCAGGCATGCTGGATGGCGATTTCCTGCATCCCCGCGATAACATTCAGAAAATGGCCTCAGGCGAAGCGTTAAATGACGGCGATCGCGCGCCTTGGCTGACGGCGCTCAACAATGCCGCCTTTGCCATGCAGCGCACTAACAGCGTGTCGATTATCGTCTGCTCCGCGCTGAAAAAGCAGTATCGCGACCGTCTGCGCGCCGGTAACAGCAACCTTTCGTTTGTCTATCTGCATGGCGATTTCCCGGTGATTGAAGCGCGCCTGGCCGCCCGCCGCGGGCATTTCTTCAAAACCCAGATGCTGGTCAGTCAGTTTGCCGCGCTGGAACAGCCGGGCGTCGAAGAGAGTGACGTGAAAATCATCGACATCAATCAACCGTTGGAGCAGGTGATTGCCGCCACGGTTGAGCATATCCAGCTCTTCCAGCCACAGGAAGCCTGCGCATGAACAGCGTTCACCCCGCCATTGCCCGCGTCACACAGCGCATTATCGATCGCTCGGCTGAGACCCGCGCCGCCTATCTGAAGCGTATCGACGCAGCCCAATCCAAAACCGTGCAGCGTGCCAAGCTGGCCTGCGGCAATCTTGCCCATGGCTTTGCCACCTGCCAGCCAGACGATAAGGCATCGCTGAAAAATATGGTGCGCAGCAATATCGCCATCATTACCGCTTACAACGACATGCTCTCCGCCCACCAGCCGTACGAGGTTTACCCGGATAAAATTCGCCGCGCCCTGAATCAGGTCGGTGCCGTGGGTCAGGTGGCGGGCGGCGTGCCCGCGATGTGCGACGGCGTGACGCAGGGCCAGGACGGCATGGAGCTGTCGTTGATGAGCCGCGATATCATCGCCATGTCTTCGGCTGTTGGCCTGTCACACAATATGTTCGATGGCGCGCTGTTCCTTGGCATCTGCGACAAAATCATTCCCGGGTTGGTGATGTCCGCCCTGTCGTTTGGTCATCTGCCGGCGCTGTTTATTCCCGCCGGGCCAATGAGCAGCGGGCTGCCCAATAAAGAAAAGGTCCGCGTTCGCCAGCTGTATGCCGAAGGGAAAGCCGATCGCCATGCGCTGCTGGAAGCGGAAGCCGCCTCCTATCACGGCATTGGCACCTGCACCTTCTACGGTACCGCGAACACCAACCAAATGGTGATGGAAGTGATGGGCATGCATCTGCCGGGTTCGTCATTTATCCATCCCGATACGCCACTGCGCGACGCGCTGACCGATGCCGCTGCCCGCCAGGTCACCCGCCTGACTGAAATGTCCGGCAACTATCTGCCGTTAGGCAAACTGGTTGATGAAAAAGTGGTGGTGAACGGGATTGTGGCGCTGCTGGCGACCGGTGGCTCCACCAACCTGACCATGCATATGGTCGCGATGGCCCGCGCGGCGGGAATACAGATTAACTGGGATGATTTCTCCGACCTTTCCGAAGCTATTCCGCTGCTTTGCCGGATCTATCCCAATGGCCCGGCCGACATTAATCAGTTCCAGGCTTCCGGCGGCGTGGCGCTGCTGGTGCGGGAACTGCTGGCGCACGGCCTGCTGCATGAAGATGTGCATACCGTGGCCGGTTTTGGCTTGCAGCGCTATACCCAGGAACCGTGGCTGGAAAACGGCCAGCTGGCGTGGCGGGACGGCCCGGAAGTATCACTTGATGACAAGGTGATCGCCAGGGTTGCGCAGCCTTTCGAGCAGCATGGCGGCACCAAGGTGCTGCAGGGAAATCTGGGCCGCGCAGTGATGAAAACCTCTGCCGTGCCGGCGGATAACCAGATCATTACCGCGCCTGCGGTGGTGTTTGAAAGCCAGCATGACGTGCTGCCCGCCTTCGAGGCCGGTGAATTAAACAAAGATTGTGTGGTGGTGGTGCGTTTCCAGGGCCCACAGGCCAACGGCATGCCGGAGCTGCATAAGCTGATGCCACCGCTCGGCGTATTGATGGATCGCGGCTTTAAGGTGGCGCTGGTCACCGATGGCCGCTTATCTGGCGCATCTGGCAAGGTGCCTTCCGCCATCCATGTGACGCCTGAGGCCTACACCGGCGGACTGCTGGCGAAAGTGCAAAACGGGGACATCATTCGGGTCAATGGCCGCACTGGCGAGCTGGAACTGCAGGTTGATCCGCAGGTTCTGCATGACCGAATGGCTTATCAGCCTGATTTAAGCGCTGAACATATCGGCTCCGGGCGCGAATTATTTGGCGCGTTGCGTAGTCAGCTTTCCGGTGCCGAACAGGGCGCCTGCTGCATCAAATTTTAACGGAGAATAGGCTAATGAATAACTGGAAAATCAGTGCTGAGCAGATCCTGACCTCAGGTCCGGTGGTCCCGGTCATCGTGATCAATAAGCTGGAGCACGCGGTGCCGCTGGCTAAAGCCTTAGTGGCGGGCGGTGTTCGCGTGCTGGAAGTGACGCTGCGTACCGCCTGCGCCCTTGACGCCATCCGCGCCATTGCCAAAGAAGTCCCGGACGCGATCGTTGGGGCCGGCACGGTGATCAACCCGCAGCAGCTGCGCGAGGTGACCGAAGCGGGCGCGCAGTTCGCCATCAGCCCAGGCCTGACCGAGGATCTTCTGCAGGCCGCAAACGCCGGCACGATCCCGCTGATCCCTGGGATCAGCACCGTGTCCGAGCTGATGCTGGGACTGGATCAGGGTTTGCGTGAGTTTAAATTCTTCCCGGCGGAAGCCAACGGCGGCGTGAAAGCGTTGCAGGCCATCGCTGGTCCATTCCCTCAGGTTCGCTTCTGCCCGACGGGCGGCATTTCACCGGCGAATTACCGTGACTATCTGGCGCTTAACAGCGTGCATTGCATCGGCGGCTCCTGGCTGGTGCCGAATGACGCGCTGGAGAGCGGCGATTACGATCGCATCACCTCGCTGGCACGTGAAGCGGTAGCAGGCGCCTCCGCCTGATCCTCGCGCAGAGCCTGGCTTTCAGTCAGGCTCTGCGGATAGCGCTGGCAGAAGCGCTGCCGGCGGCGATAGGCAAAAACATCCTCAATATGCCCTTCCGCAATACGCTGCTGCAGGTTTTGCCAGAACGCAGCGGTAAATAATTCCCCATGCATCTCATCAAACAGCTGCGCAATCGCCGGATCGGCACAGAGATAGTGGCGAAATTCTTCCGGGAAAACATCTTCAGGCGACACGCTGTACCAGGGTTCATGGCTCAGCTCATCCTCCGGATAGCGCGGCGCGGGGATCTGCCGGAAATTCACCTCGGTCATATAGCTGATCTCGTCGTAATCATAAAACACTACCCGACCGTGACGGGTGACGCCAAAGTTCTTAAAGAGCATATCGCCGGGGAAAATATTGGCGGCGGCCAGCTGTTTAACCGCATTGCCATACTCTTCAATCGCTTCCCGCCGTTGCTGCACATCCGCCTGTTCCAGCCACAGATTCAGCGGTGTCATTTTGCGTTCCAGGTACAAATGGCTGATCACCAGCTTGTCGCCCTGCTGCTGCAATTTTTCCGGGATCTCCTGCTGCAACGCCTGTAACAGCGCAGGGCTGATACGCGCCTTGTCGACGGCGAAGTTTTCAAACTCCTGGGTATCCGCCATGCGTCCAACGCGGTCGTGTTCCTTGACCAGCTGATAGCACGCGCGGACGCGCGCCGGCGTCACTTCTTTTTGTGGCGCAAAGCGGTCTTTGATCACCTTAAAAACCCGGTCATATCCCGGCAGGGTGAACACCAGCATCACCAGTCCCCGCACGCCAGGCGCAATGATAAATTCGTCCTCAGTCGCGCGCATATACTGCAAATACTCGCGGTAACACTCGGTTTTGCCATGCTTCTGGCAACCGATCGCCATATACAGCTCGGCGGTGGTTTTTCCCGGCAGGATTTCGCGCAGCCACTCCACCAGCGCGGCGGGTAGCGGCGCGTAAACCATAAAATAGGCGCGGGCAAAGCCGAATACGATGCTGGCTTCGCGCTTGCGCGTCAGACAGGTATCAATAAACAGTTCGCCCCGATCGCTGCGGTGGAGCGGCAACAGAAAGGCATACACGCCCGACGCCAGATGCAGTTTTGCCACCAGCCAGGCGGCTTTATTGCGGTAGAACAGCTCGTTGGCCACTTCAAGCGATGCGCCAGCCAGCTGCTGCGCACTGAAGTTTTCCTGCAGATGGGCGATCACAAAGCCGATATCCCGCGGGCTGTCCTGCCACGGCAGGCGTAACGGCAGATCGTGCAGCACCCGGCCCAGCAGTGCCTGCCAGTCGCCGTGGGCGTGGAAGGTTTTCGCTAACGGACGCGGAAGGGTGCGAAAGCGTTTCTGCGGCTGTGAGCTGAAGATAAACAGCCGCTCGGGCGTCAGCAGTTGATGCCCAAACAGACGGCAATAGACGGAATTAAAGAAGCTTTCAGCGATTTCAAATCGGGGATAGTCGGGCAGCAGGTCGGTGTAAATCGCCTTCACCCGCAACAGAAAAGCATCGTCATTCACCTGATCACCGGTAATGCAGCGCAATTGCTCCACCACCAGCCCCACATGGCGATCGTACAGATGAATACGGGCTTTCATTGCCGCCTGTACCGCAGGCCAGTCGGCCTGTTCAAAACGGTGCTGGGCCCCGGCAGTCACTTCCAGAAACCGGCCATACTGCGCATCAAATCCCTGCAGGATGGTGTGTGCGATCAGCGTTTCTCGTTGCGTCATGGGGCCCCCGTTGTTCCACTCAGAACTGCTGTTCTTCCGTTGATCCGGTCAGCGCGGTCACTGACGAGACGCCGCCCTGGATGATATTGGTGACGCTGTCAAAATAACCGGTTCCGACTTCCTGCTGATGGGAGGAGAAGGTGTAACCCTGCTCCAGCGCGGCAAACTCCGGCTGCTGCACTTTTTCCACGTAGTGGCGCATCCCTTCCCCTTCGGCATAGCTGCGGGCGAGATCGAACATGTTGAACCACATGCTGTGGATGCCCGCCAGGGTAATAAACTGGAAGCGGTAACCCATTTCACTCAGCGACTGCTGGAAATGCGCGATGGTGTTGTCATCGAGGTTCTTCTTCCAGTTAAACGAAGGCGAGCAGTTATAGGCCAGCAGCTTGCCCGGGAAACGGGCATGAATAGCGTCGGCAAAGCGCTTCGCCAGCGACAAATCCGGCGTCGAAGTTTCGCACCACAGCACATCGGCATAGGGCGCGTAAGCCAGCCCGCGACTGATCGCTTGCTCAATACCGGCATGCGTTTTAAAGAAGCCTTCAGGCGTGCGCTCGCCGGTGATAAATTCGCGGTCATAGTCATCGCAGTCGGAGGTGATTAAGTCGGCGGCATCCGCGTCAGTGCGGGCAATCAGCACCGTTGGCACCGCCATCACATCCGCCGCCAGCCTTGCCGCAACCAGCTTCTGAATCGCTTCCTGGGTGGGCACCAGCACCTTGCCGCCCATATGGCCGCATTTTTTCACCGACGCCAGCTGATCCTCAAAATGCACCCCGCCTGCCCCGGCCTGAATCATCGCCTTCATCAGTTCAAAGGCATTCAGCACGCCGCCAAAGCCCGCTTCTGCATCGGCAACGATCGGCAGGTAATAATCCACATGACGCGCGTCGCCAGGTTCAATCTGATTGGCCCACTGGATCTGATCGGCTCGCTGGAAGGTGTTGTTAATGCGTTCAACCACCGATGGCACCGAGTTGGCCGGGTAGAGCGACTGATCGGGATACATGCTGCCGGCGAGGTTGGCATCCGCCGCCACCTGCCAGCCGGAGAGATACACCGCCTCGATCCCCGCTTTCGCCTGCTGCAGTGCCTGGCCGCCGGTCAGCGCGCCAAGGCTGTTGATATAGCCCTTCTTCGACCCACCGTTCAGCAGATGCCACAGTTTTTCTGCTCCCAGCTGTGCCAGAGTGCAGGCCGGATTAACCGAGCCGCGCAGCCTCACCACCTCTTCCGCTGTGTAAGGACGGGTAATGCCTTCCCAGCGTGCATCGTTCCAGGATTGCGTCAGGTGTTCGATCTGTTGGGTACGAGATGTCATAGCAAATTCTCCGGTCGATCAGTGAAGTAAGCTGTAGCCCGGCAGAGTCAGGAACTCCACCAGTTCAGGTTCAGTGGTGATGCGTTCCATCAGTTCGGCTGCTTCACAGAAGCGCCCCTGAGAGAAGCGTTGGTCGCCAAGCTCTTGCTGGATCACCAGCATCTCTTCGGCCAGCATCTGGCGGAACAGCGCTTCGGTCACCTGCTCACCGCTTTGCAGCGTTTTGCCGTGGCGGATCCACTGCCAGATCGAGGTGCGGGAGATTTCGGCCGTCGCGGCATCTTCCATCAATCCGTACACCGGCACGCAGCCATTGCCGGAGATCCACGCTTCGATGTACTGCACGGCCACGCGAATGTTGGCGCGCATCCCAGCCTCGGTCCTTTCACCGTCACAGGGCGCCAGCAGCTGTTCCGCGGTGATGGCTGCGTCGTCGTCCCGTAGCACGTCCAGCTGATTGGGTTTGTCGCCCAGCACCCGATCGAACACCGCCGTGACCGTATCTGCCAGCCCGGGGTGAGCAATCCAGGTGCCGTCGTGGCCGTTGGTCGCCTCACGCTCTTTATCGGTCTTCACCCGGTTGAGCACCCACTGGTTGCGCTCCTGATCTTTGCTCGGGATAAAGGCCGCCATTCCGCCCATCGCAAACGCGCCCCGGCGGTGACAGGTTCTGATCAGCAGCCGCGAGTAGGCATCGAGGAAGCCTTTTTCCATCGTCACCGACTGGCGATCGGGCAATACGCGGTCCGGGTGATTTTTCAGGGTTTTGATATAGCTGAAGATGTAGTCCCAGCGACCGCAGTTCAGGCCGACGATATGATCGCGCAGGCTGAAAAGGATCTCGTCCATCTGGAAGACCGCCGGCAGCGTCTCGATCAACAGCGTGGCCTTGATCGTGCCGCGTGGCAGATCGAAACGATCCTCAGCAAAACTGAACACCTCGCTCCACCAGGCCGCTTCCTGCCAACTCTGGGTTTTTGGCAGGTAAAAATAGGGACCGCTGCCTTTGGCCAGCAACGCGTCAACGTTGTGGAAAAAGTAGAGCGCGAAATCAAACAGGCTGCCGGGGATAGCGTCACCGCGCCAGGTGACATGTTTCTCAGGCAGGTGCAGACCGCGAACGCGGCACACCAGCACTGCAGGATCCGGCTTCAGTTGGTAGATCTTCCCGGCTTCATTGCAGTAACTGATGGTGCCGTTAACCGCATCACGCAGGTTGATCTGCCCTTCGATCACTTTGTCCCACGAGGGTGCCAGCGAGTCTTCGAAGTCAGCCATAAAAACGTTCACGTTGGCATTCAGCGCATTGATTACCATCTTGCGTTCAACCGGACCGGTGATCTCGACCCGGCGGTTGAGCAGGTCAGCGGGAATGCCGCGAATTTTCCACTCGCTTTGCTTAATGGAATTCGTTTCCGAAATAAATCCTGGCAACTCACCGGCATCATATCGCTGCTGCTGCTGCTTCCTGGCATTCAGTAATTCATTGCGACGCGGGGTGAAGCGCGTCACCAGTTCAGTCAGGAATTCAACTGCCGTATCGGTCAGGATTTGCCGCTCTTTCGGGCCTGATGGGCGCTGGAACGCCAAATCTGTGCTGATAACCTGTTGTGTCATCTCTTCACTCCCAGCCTGGTTGCATTCTCAGAAGGTCGGTTTCGTCATTGGGTGATTTTTAACCCGCAAATCAACATACAATTTTTTAAATTATAAAATCAAAAACTATTTCCATTTTAATGCATAATGTCATTTAACTTATTGAAAAATAATTGTTTAAAGTTTTGTTATTACAGGAAGGGAGTTTCAATGAAGAATTTCAGAGCCGTAGTGATGGGGTAAGTCTCGGAAGATTAACGGGATAAATACTCGGGCGTGACAGATTTCAGGCAATAAAAAAGGGCCAGCCTTTTTCAGAGACTGACCCTTTCTTTGCGACTCGCCGGTTTATTCCAGGCTGGGATTCATATGGCGCAGATCGAACGGCGTGATCTGGTAAACGTAATAGTTCAGCCAGTTTGAAAACAGCAGGTTACCATGACTACGCCAGCTGGCGCGCGGCGTGAGCTGAGGATTATTCTGCGGGAAATAATTATACGGAATATCGGGGTTCAGACCGGCTTCAAAGTCGCGATGAAATTCACCCGACAGGGTCAGTGCATCATACTCAGGATGCCCGGTGACAAATGCCAGCCGCTTGTCTTTACTGGCAAACAGATAGGCGCCGGTTTGTTCCGATTCAGCAAAAATTTCCAGGTCGGTGTAATCCCGCAGTAATTGCGAAGGGAAATCCGCATAGCGCGAATGTGGCGCCAGGAAGTTATCGTCAAAGCCACGGGTTAATAATGCATGAGGATGCAGGATCTGGTGGTCGTAAACGCCTGACAGCTTGGTTTCACGCGTTTGCTTGGGAATGCCATAAAGGATGTTCAATGCCGCCTGAACCGCCCAACAGACAAACAGCGTCGAGGTCACGTGCTCTTTCGCCCAGTGAAGCACGCGCTGGATCTGCGGCCAGTAGGCCACATCATTAAAATCAACCAGCCCCAACGGCGCGCCGGTGACAATCAGGCCATCGTAGTTGTCATGCTGAATGTCTTCAAAGTTGCAGTAGAAGTTGTTCAGGTGCTCCATTGGCGTGTTGCGGGTTTCACGGCTGTCGATGCGCAGCAGCTGGATATCAATTTGTAGCGGCGAGTTGGAAAGCAGGCGGAGAAACTGATTCTCTGTCTCAATCTTTTTCGGCATCAGATTCAGTACCAGCACTTTCAACGGACGGATTTCCTGCGTGCTGGCCCGGGTAGAGGTCATCACAAAGACATTCTCGTTACGCAGAAAATTCACTGCTGGTAGTTCATCGGGTACCCTGATTGGCATAACCTTGCTTCCTCATTTATCCATTCATACGTTTAGACATCCAGACAGCCGAAGATAGCGTGATGCCCGCTGAATGTCGAGGCTTCATGCTTTAGTTGAAAATGTTTCATCTCCGGTCGCCAAACATTTCGACAAAGGGCAGCGTCACCGCCGCGTCGGTGCTGGCATGTCGATAGAGCAGCCAGGTACGGCTCTTAACCGACTCCCCGCCAACCGCTATCGGCGTGCGGCAAAGCGTGGGTGCCAGCGGTTGATAGCTGGAGACGATGGCATAACCCAACCCCCGCTCAACCATCGCCAGACAGACTTCCAGTTTATCGACGTGCATCGCCACGCGCGGCGCCAGCGAGTAATTGGCATTCCACCAACGTTCGATAAGTTTAGTGATATGGCCACCGTGGCTGATCTTTATCTGCGGCAAATGGGGCAGCAGCGCCAGGTCGATCGGCTGCCGGCTAATCAGGTAATAGTCATCTTCATCGATCAGCCTCTTGCCTTCCTTCCAGCCATAGTCGTCTTTGACCACTGCCAGATGCACGTCGCCGCGCTGCAGCTTCAGAAACATCTCCTCACTGAGCCCGCTGACCAGATTGACGCTAATCCCCGGATGCTGTTGGCTAAATTCGGCGAGCAAATCGGGTAACCGGTAGGCGGCGAAATTGCTCGATACGCCCATCTTGAGTTCGCCCTGCTGCGGTCCGTTCAGGCTTTGCAAGGTAGCGCGTAAGAGCTGAAGTTCATCAAGCACCGTTTCAGCATGCTGCGCCAGATAACGCCCCTGCGCCGTGAAGTTAAGGCCTTTACCGCCGGTTTCAAATAGTTGAATGGCCAGCTTGCGCTCGATCTGCCGCAGCCGGTAACTGAGCGCAGGCTGTGAGGTAAACAGCTCTTCCGCAGCGCGCGTAATGTTTTTGTACTGCCAGACAGTACGGATGATTAACCAGTCTTTTTCGTTCATTGCATGCCCATGCGCCTTGTGCCCTGCAACCATAAAATAATTTTTGGCAGAGTGATGCAAGCCATAAAAAACTACAATTGGGAATTGCGCATAAAAAAGCCTATACCATTATAACGCACTGGTTTTTCAGTATTTAACTGCACCTAATTGGGGAATCACTATGTCTGAACGCACCAACAGCGCGCAGAAAGATAAAATTATTTATGCGGCTGAACAACTCAGCCCGGCAATGAACGATTTGGCGCTGAGCCTGCATCAGCACCCGGAACTGAGCTTTGCAGAACATCGCTCTGCGGCAGAATTGATCAAGCCGTTGCGCGAGGCTGGCTTCAGCATTGAAACCGGCACCGGCGGGCTGGAAACGGCTTTTCGCGCCAGCTGGAAACAGGGCACCGGCGGCCCGACTATCGCTTTTCTGGCGGAGTATGACGCGCTGCCCGAACTTGGTCATGCCTGCGGTCATAACCTGATTGGCACCGCCTCGGTTGCTGCCGCGCTGGCTCTGAAGGCCGCGAACGTTGAGTTCAATGGCTGCATAGAAGTGATTGGCACACCTGCCGAGGAAGATGGCGGCGGCAAGATCATCATGGTTGAGAAAGGCGTCTTTGATGATGTCGATGCGGCGATGATGTTCCATCCCAGGGAGCGCAACATGGTATTGCGTGGTGCCCTTGCCTGTCATGACTCCACGTTTAAATTCTTTGGTAAACCGGCCCACGCGGCTTCCGCGCCGCAGCAAGGGATCAGTGCGCTTGATGCGGTGATCCATACCTTCAACGCAATCAACGCGTTGCGCCAGTTCTTTACCGATGATGTCCGTGTGCATGGGATAATTACTCACGGCGGCAGCGCGGCAAATATCGTTCCCGCTTATGCTGAAGCCAAGTTTATCCTGCGAGCGGCGACGGTGGGTGGCCTGAGTGAAGTGCGCCGAAAAGTGTATGCCGCAGTGAATGGCGCCGCTGAAATGACCGGCGCACGGGTAGAGATCGAAGAGGGGCTGATTTACGCCGAGCGGAATAATAATCTGGCGCTGGCGGCCAACTTTACCGATAACCTGGCGCTGCTTGGCGTGGAAAGCTACGACCCACCCAAAAGTGGCGGCGTAGGGTCTTCCGATATTGGCAACGTCAGCCAGGTCACGGCAGCAATACACCCTTATCTGCGCATTGGTGACGTCACCCCGCATACGCCTGAGTTTGCGGCTGCGGCCGGATCGGCTGTCGGACTCCGTGCCATGTTAACGGCGGCGAAAGCATTGGCAATGACGGCGTATGACCTTTGCCACGATGAAGCCCAGCTGGCGGCGGTTAAAAATGAATTTACTCAGTGGCATACCCAAAAATTACTGGATGGAGAGAAGCAATGATCAACGTATCCCGTGCTCTGACGCTGGTCACGCTCGCCCTGTGCTGCTCTTCCGCCATCGCGGCCGAGGGTACCTTACGCGTCGCGGCCGATCTGGCTTATCCGCCGTTTCAATATCGCGATGTGAACGGCAAACCTGCCGGCTTTGAGATCGATATTACTAACGCAGTGTGTAAAGCGATTGCGGTGAAATGTGACTATGTCGTCAGCAGCTTTGATGCAGAGATCCCTTCGCTGATGGCGAAAAAAGTGGACTTCATTTCACCGCTTGGCGCGACCATTAAACGTAAGAAATCCATTGATTTCAGTGACTTTATTTATCATGTACCTTCACAATTAGTGGCACGTAAAGGCACTAATTTGCAGCCCACTGCAGAGTCGCTGCAGGGTAAATCGATTGCTGTTCAGCAGGGTTCCATTCAGGAAATGTACGCCAATAAGTATTGGGCACCCCAGGGTGTGGAGATCAAAACCTATCCGGATCAGGATGTGATTTATCAGGATCTGGCTGCAGGACGGCTCGATGGGGCTTTAAGCCCGGCGGTGGCCATTACATTTGGTTTCCTGCAGAAGCCTGAAGGCAAAGACTTTGCCTTGACCGGCCCGGAAGTGCGTGACGATCTGCTTTACAGCATTGGTTCTGCTTACGGAGTGCGCAAAGGGGATGAGAAAACGCAGCAAATGTTGAATCAAGGGCTGGCGAAGATCATGGCCGATGGCACCTGGCAGACGATCAAGCAGCACTATTTTGGCGATATTGAGATGAAAGTGACGCGCACGGAGGCGAAATAGTCCGATTAATTAAGTTGGGATAGGGTAAAAAATGAACTGGATAAGGCGTCGTGCGGCAGCACGGCGTCTTTTTTGTCTGGTTTTGGGGTGGTTTGGGATGGTTTGGGATGGTTTGGGGGTTTTGAGGTGTTTTGGGGTAGTTTGGGATTTTAGTGGCGGGTTTTGGCCGTTATCAGGCGGGTTTCGTCTTCTCACGCACACAAAAAAGCCCCATGCTTTCGCATGAGGCTTGTCTGCTTAATTGATGCCTGGCAGTTCCCTACTCTCGCATGGGGAGACCCCACACTACCATCGGCGCTACGGCGTTTCACTTCTGAGTTCGGCATGGGGTCAGGTGGGACCACCGCGCTAAAGCCGCCAGGCAAATTCTGTTATTCACGCCGCCATAAGGCCGCGCAAATTTATCCGGTTCAAGCTGAAAATATCTGTTCGTGTCTCTCAGACACCACCAGAACGCTTCTGGTGTTGTAAGGTTAAGCCTCACGGGTCATTAGTACCGGTTAGCTCAACGCATCGCTGCGCTTACACACCCGGCCTATCAACGTCGTAGTCTTCAACGTCCCTTCAGGGGCCTTAAAGGCCCAGGGAAGATTCATCTCGAGGCAAGTTTCGCGCTTAGATGCTTTCAGCGCTTATCTTTTCCGCACTTAGCTACCGGGCAATGCCATTGGCATGACAACCCGAACACCAGTGGTGCGTTCACTCCGGTCCTCTCGTACTAGGAGCAACCCCTCTCAATCTTCCAGCGCCCACGGCAGATAGGGACCGAACTGTCTCACGACGTTCTAAACCCAGCTCGCGTACCACTTTAAACGGCGAACAGCCGTACCCTTGGGACCTACTTCAGCCCCAGGATGTGATGAGCCGACATCGAGGTGCCAAACACCGCCGTCGATATGAACTCTTGGGCGGTATCAGCCTGTTATCCCCGGAGTACCTTTTATCCGTTGAGCGATGGCCCTTCCATTCAGAACCACCGGATCACTATGACCTGCTTTCGCACCTGCTCGAGCCGTCACTCTCGCAGTCAAGCTAGCTTATGCCATTGCACTAACCTCACGATGTCCGACCGTGATTAGCTAACCTTCGTGCTCCTCCGTTACTCTTTAGGAGGAGACCGCCCCAGTCAAACTACCCACCAGACACTGTCCCCACGCCGGATTACGGCGCCAGGTTAGAACATCAAACGTTAAAGGGTGGTATTTCAAGGTTGGCTCCACGCAGACTGGCGTCCACGCTTCAAAGCCTCCCACCTATCCTACACATCAAGGTTCAATATTCAGTGTCAAGCTATAGTAAAGGTTCACGGGGTCTTTCCGTCTTGCCGCGGGTACACTGCATCTTCACAGCGAGTTCAATTTCACTGAGTCTCGGGTGGAGACAGCCTGGCCATCATTACGCCATTCGTGCAGGTCGGAACTTACCCGACAAGGAATTTCGCTACCTTAGGACCGTTATAGTTACGGCCGCCGTTTACCGGGGCTTCGATCAAGAGCTTCTCCTTGCGGATAACCCCATCAATTAACCTTCCGGCACCGGGCAGGCGTCACACCGTATACGTCCACTTTCGTGTTTGCACAGTGCTGTGTTTTTAATAAACAGTTGCAGCCAGCTGGTATCTTCGACTGGCTTCAGCTCCGGGAGCAAGTCCCTTCACCTACGCGCCAGCGTGCCTTCTCCCGAAGTTACGGCACCATTTTGCCTAGTTCCTTCACCCGAGTTCTCTCAAGCGCCTTGGTATTCTCTACCTGACCACCTGTGTCGGTTTGGGGTACGATTCCGTGTTACCTGATGCTTAGAGGCTTTTCCTGGAAGCAGGGCATTTGTTACTTCAGCACCGTAGTGCCTCGTCATCACACCTCAGCGTTAAAAAGAGTCCGGATTTACCTAAACTCTCCGCCTACATGCTTAAACCGGGACAACCGTCGCCCGGCTAACATAGCCTTCTCCGTCCCCCCTTCGCAGTAACACCGAGTACAGGAATATTAACCTGTTTCCCATCGACTACGCCTTTCGGCCTCGCCTTAGGGGTCGACTCACCCTGCCCCGATTAACGTTGGACAGGAACCCTTGGTCTTCCGGCGAGCGGGCTTTTCACCCGCTTTATCGTTACTTATGTCAGCATTCGCACTTCTGATACCTCCAGCAGACCTCACAGTCCACCTTCGACGGCTTACAGAACGCTCCCCTACCCAACAACGCATAAGCGTCGCTGCCGCAGCTTCGGTGCATGGTTTAGCCCCGTTACATCTTCCGCGCAGGCCGACTCGACCAGTGAGCTATTACGCTTTCTTTAAATGATGGCTGCTTCTAAGCCAACATCCTGGCTGTCTGTGCCTTCCCACATCGTTTCCCACTTAACCATGACTTTGGGACCTTAGCTGGCGGTCTGGGTTGTTTCCCTCTTCACGACGGACGTTAGCACCCGCCGTGTGTCTCCCGTGATAACATTCTTCGGTATTCGCAGTTTGCATCGGGTTGGTAAGCCGGGATGGCCCCCTAGCCGAAACAGTGCTCTACCCCCGAAGATGAGTTCACGAGGCGCTACCTAAATAGCTTTCGGGGAGAACCAGCTATCTCCCGGTTTGATTGGCCTTTCACCCCCAGCCACAAGTCATCCGCTAATTTTTCAACATTAGTCGGTTCGGTCCTCCAGTTAGTGTTACCCAACCTTCAACCTGCCCATGGCTAGATCACCGGGTTTCGGGTCTATACCCTGCAACTTAACGCCCAGTTAAGACTCGGTTTCCCTTCGGCTCCCCTATACGGTTAACCTTGCTACAGAATATAAGTCGCTGACCCATTATACAAAAGGTACGCAGTCACACCACGAAGGTGCTCCCACTGCTTGTACGTACACGGTTTCAGGTTCTGTTTCACTCCCCTCGCCGGGGTTCTTTTCGCCTTTCCCTCACGGTACTGGTTCACTATCGGTCAGTCAGGAGTATTTAGCCTTGGAGGATGGTCCCCCCATATTCAGACAGGATGTCACGTGTCCCGCCCTACTCATCGAACTCACAATAAGTGCATTTTTGTGTACGGGAGTATCACCCTGTACCCTGCGACTTTCCAGACGCTTCCACTAATGCACAAACTGATTCAGGTTCTGGGCTGTTCCCCGTTCGCTCGCCGCTACTGGGGGAATCTCGGTTGATTTCTTTTCCTCTGGGTACTTAGATGTTTCAGTTCCCCAGGTTCGCCTTGCAACACTATGTATTCATGTTGCAATGATGCACCAAAGTGCACCGGGTTTCCCCATTCGGGTATCGTCGGTTATTGCGGTTCATATCACCTTACCGACGCTTATCGCAGATTAGCACGCCCTTCATCGCCTCTGACTGCCTAGGCATCCACCGTGTACGCTTAGTCACTTAACCTCACAACCCACAAGCGTCCCGAAAGACACATTGCTGTTGTAAGCATTTGAGAGACTCGAACATATCGTTAATTTCATTCTTATTACGGAGAATGAAAACGACATGTCGTTTCAATTTTCAGCTTGTTCCGGATTGTTAAAGAGCAAATATCTCAAACGTGACTCGTCCTTGCGGAGAGAATCAGTTTTGAGATACGGGTTGATAATGTCTTTCACTCATTATCAGGAGATGGCGTCCCCAAGGGGATTCGAACCCCTGTTACAGCCGTGAAAGGGCAGTGTCCTGGGCCTCTAGACGATGGGGACTCTGTTACTGTTGCTCATTACGTTTTCTATCAGACAATCTGTTGTGGACACTACGCGGGAGAGTATCTTCAGGTAAGGAGGTGATCCAACCGCAGGTTCCCCTACGGTTACCTTGTTACGACTTCACCCCAGTCATGAATCACAAAGTGGTAAGCGCCCTCCCGAAGGTTAAGCTACCTACTTCTTTTGCAACCCACTCCCATGGTGTGACGGGCGGTGTGTACAAGGCCCGGGAACGTATTCACCGTAGCATTCTGATCTACGATTACTAGCGATTCCGACTTCACGGAGTCGAGTTGCAGACTCCGATCCGGACTACGACGCACTTTGTGAGGTCCGCTTGCTCTCGCGAGTTCGCTTCTCTTTGTATGCGCCATTGTAGCACGTGTGTAGCCCTGGCCGTAAGGGCCATGATGACTTGACGTCATCCCCACCTTCCTCCGGTTTGTCACCGGCAGTCTCCTTTGAGTTCCCGACATTACTCGCTGGCAACAAAGGATAAGGGTTGCGCTCGTTGCGGGACTTAACCCAACATTTCACAACACGAGCTGACGACAGCCATGCAGCACCTGTCTCACGGTTCCCGAAGGCACTAAGGCATCTCTGCCGAATTCCGTGGATGTCAAGGCCAGGTAAGGTTCTTCGCGTTGCATCGAATTAAACCACATGCTCCACCGCTTGTGCGGGCCCCCGTCAATTCATTTGAGTTTTAACCTTGCGGCCGTACTCCCCAGGCGGTCGACTTAACGCGTTAGCTCCGGAAGCCACGCCTCAAGGGCACAACCTCCAAGTCGACATCGTTTACGGCGTGGACTACCAGGGTATCTAATCCTGTTTGCTCCCCACGCTTTCGCACCTGAGCGTCAGTCTTTGTCCAGGGGGCCGCCTTCGCCACCGGTATTCCTCCAGATCTCTACGCATTTCACCGCTACACCTGGAATTCTACCCCCCTCTACAAGACTCTAGCCTGCCAGTTTCAAATGCAGTTCCCAGGTTAAGCCCGGGGATTTCACATCTGACTTGACAGACCGCCTGCGTGCGCTTTACGCCCAGTAATTCCGATTAACGCTTGCACCCTCCGTATTACCGCGGCTGCTGGCACGGAGTTAGCCGGTGCTTCTTCTGCGGGTAACGTCAATCGACAAGGTTATTAACCTTATCGCCTTCCTCCCCGCTGAAAGTACTTTACAACCCGAAGGCCTTCTTCATACACGCGGCATGGCTGCATCAGGCTTGCGCCCATTGTGCAATATTCCCCACTGCTGCCTCCCGTAGGAGTCTGGACCGTGTCTCAGTTCCAGTGTGGCTGGTCATCCTCTCAGACCAGCTAGGGATCGTCGCCTAGGTGAGCCATTACCCCACCTACTAGCTAATCCCATCTGGGCACATCCGATGGTGTGAGGCCCGAAGGTCCCCCACTTTGGTCCGAAGACGTTATGCGGTATTAGCTACCGTTTCCAGTAGTTATCCCCCTCCATCAGGCAGTTTCCCAGACATTACTCACCCGTCCGCCACTCGTCACCCGAGAGCAAGCTCTCTGTGCTACCGTTCGACTTGCATGTGTTAGGCCTGCCGCCAGCGTTCAATCTGAGCCATGATCAAACTCTTCAATTAAAAGTTCGATTTGCTGAAACAAGTTCAGCGATGCTCAAGTGTAAAACGTCATAATGAATTTCATTATGTGTTCACTCTCAAGGCTTGATATTTTTTTGCGCCTTGCGGCGCTGATATCAATCCTGCGAGTGCCCACACAGATTGTCTGATAAATTGTTAAAGAGCGTTGCGGTAAGTGCCTTGGCGCCTTACTGCGAGGTGGCGTATATTACGCTTTCCTCCTTCAGAGTCAACTTCTTTTTGGGAAGTTTTTCTCCGGCGATTCAGCTTCCTGAATCTCTCAACCCGATGACTCGTAAGTCGTTGTGCCGTGTTGATGGAGTCGCATTATAGGGAGTTCTCGCACCCTGACAACCCCTAAATTGCGAAAAACAGACCGTTCGCTGCAATCCACAGCAAAAGGGCTGTTTATACGCAGTTATGCACAATCTTATCCACATTCGTCAGCGCCCGTTAAATTAGACAAGCACCACGCAAACGTTTTCGCTACAATGCCCCCGAAAAAAACTGCCGCTGTTAAGGGCGTTACCTGAGGCTGAATTCACTCTTCTTCTATATAGAGGAAGAAAATGGCTAAGCTTGAGGTAACGATCTTATCGATGCGAACCAAAGCCAAGGGATAAACCTCATGCAACAACCTCGTCCTGTACGCCGCGCGCTTCTGAGCGTGTCTGACAAAGCCGGCATTCTCGAATTTGCTCAGGCGCTGACTCAGCGCGGCGTCGAGCTCCTCTCCACTGGCGGTACTGCTCGCCTGCTGGCAGACGCGGGCCTGCCTGTTACTGAAGTGTCCGACTACACCGGTTTCCCGGAAATGATGGATGGACGCGTCAAAACCCTGCACCCGAAAGTGCATGGCGGCATCTTAGGACGCCGCGGACAGGATGATGCCATCATGCAGGAGCACAGCATCTCTCCTATCGACATGGTAGTCGTTAACCTTTATCCGTTCGCCCAGACCGTTGCCCGTGAAGGTTGCTCGCTGGAAGATGCGGTTGAGAATATCGATATCGGCGGGCCAACCATGGTGCGCTCAGCGGCGAAGAACCACAAAGACGTGGCGATTGTCGTTAAGAGCAGCGACTACCAGGCAATCGTTGCCGAGATGGATGCCAACCAGAACTCTCTGACGCTGGCCACCCGTTTCGACCTGGCAATTAAAGCCTTCGAACACACCGCCGCCTACGACAGCATGATTGCCAACTATTTTGGCAGCATGGTGCCGGCGTACCATGGTGAAACCAGCGAACCGGCTGGCCGCTTCCCCCGCACGCTGAACCTGAACTTCATTAAGAAGCAGGATATGCGCTACGGCGAAAACAGCCATCAGGATGCGGCCTTCTATATAGAAGAGAATGTCACAGAGGCATCCGTGGCCACCGCGCAACAGCTTCAGGGCAAAGCCCTCTCTTATAACAACATCGCAGATACTGATGCCGCGCTGGAATGTGTGAAAGAGTTCACCGAGGCAGCCTGCGTGATCGTCAAGCATGCGAACCCGTGTGGCGTGGCTGTTGGTGGTTCAATCCTCGATGCCTACGAGCGTGCTTACAAAACCGATCCAACCTCCGCGTTTGGCGGCATCATTGCGTTCAACCGCGAGCTGGACGAAGCCACTGCTCAGGCGATCATCAGCCGTCAGTTCGTCGAAGTGATCATCGCGCCATCCGCTAGCGAAGCCGCCCTGAAGATTACCGCCGCCAAACAGAACGTTCGCGTGCTGACCTGCGGTCAGTGGCAGGAGCGTCAGACCGCGCTGGATTTCAAACGCGTCAACGGTGGCCTGCTGGTGCAGGATCGCGATCTCGGCATGGTGAATGAAAGCCAGCTGCGTGTGGTCAGCAAGCGCCAGCCAACCGAGCAGGAACTGCGTGACGCGCTGTTCTGCTGGAAAGTGGCCAAGTTCGTTAAGTCCAATGCCATCGTGTATGCCCGTGACAATATGACCATCGGCATAGGTGCAGGCCAGATGAGCCGCGTCTACTCAGCGAAAATTGCCGGTATTAAAGCCAGCGATGAAGGACTGGAAGTCAAGGGTTCGGCCATGGCGTCTGATGCGTTCTTCCCGTTCCGCGATGGTATCGATGCCGCAGCGGCTGCTGGCGTGAGCTGTGTTATCCAGCCTGGTGGCTCGATTCGTGATGACGAAGTGATTGCCGCCGCCGACGAACACGGCCTGGCGATGATCTTCACCGACATGCGCCATTTCCGCCATTAATTACGGAGCAGACTGAACAATGAAAATTTTAGTGATTGGTAATGGCGGACGCGAACATGCGCTGGCCTGGAAAGCGTCGCAGTCGCCACTGGCAGAAACCGTGTTTGTTGCCCCGGGCAACGCCGGAACGGCACTTGAACCTGCTTTGCAGAACGTCGACATCAGCGCCACCGATATTCCCGCGCTGCTGAGCTTCGCCCAGAGTGAAAATATCGGCCTGACCATCGTCGGTCCGGAAACGCCGTTAGTGATGGGCGTGGTTGATGCTTTCCGTGCTGCTGGCCTGAAGATTTTTGGCCCAACGCAGGCTGCTGCCCAGCTTGAAGGTTCAAAAGCCTTCACCAAAGATTTCCTGGCTCGCCACAAGATCCCAAGCGCTGAGTACCAGAACTTTACTGAAGTGGAGCCCGCTCTGGCTTACACCCGAAGTAAAGGTGCGCCAATCGTGATCAAGGCCGACGGTCTGGCCGCCGGTAAAGGCGTGATAGTGGCGATGACCCTGCAGGAAGCAGAAGACGCGATTCAGGATATGCTGGCAGGAAACGCCTTTGGCGATGCCGGACACCGCATCGTGGTAGAAGAGTTCCTTGACGGCGAGGAAGCCAGCTTCATCGTGATGGTCGACGGCGAGAACGTGCTGCCGATGGCCACCAGCCAGGATCACAAACGTGTCGGCAATGCGGATACCGGTCCTAATACCGGCGGCATGGGTGCTTACTCTCCGGCTCCGGTCGTGACCGATGAAATCCACCAGCGCGTGATGGATGAAGTGATCTGGCCAACCGTGCGTGGCATGGCCGCCGAAGGCAACGTTTATACCGGCTTCCTCTACGCTGGCCTGATGATCGATCAGAGCGGTCAGCCGAAAGTGATCGAATTTAACTGCCGCTTTGGCGATCCGGAAACTCAACCGATCATGCTGCGTCTGCAGTCGGATCTGGTGGATCTGTGCCTGGCTGCCGTGGACGGCAAGCTGAATACCAAAGACTCGGTGTGGGATCCTCGTCCTTCTCTGGGCGTGGTGCTGGCTGCTGGCGGCTATCCTGGCGATTACGCTACCGGCGATCAGATCCACGGCTTACCGCTGGAAGAGACGCCGAATGGCAAAGTCTTCCATGCGGGGACCAAGATGCAGGACGATTTGGTGGTCACCAACGGCGGACGTGTGCTTTGCGTGACCGCGCTGGGCGAAGATGTTGCCGCGGCTCAGAAACACGCTTATGAACTGGCTAAGCATATCTCCTGGAACGGCAGCTTCTGCCGCAGCGATATCGGCTATCGTGCGATTGGTCGTAAGTAGTTAAGTCATGCTGACGGGGCAAGCTGATTGCCCCGTTATTAAAAGTCCGCTTCTTTCGGTTCCGACAGGCACTGATCTTCCGCAGAAACCAGAATCAGCTGCGTCCCTTTTGGCGCTTCCAGCCATGAAATACTCACCGGTTTACCTGACTCGCGCTGATGCTGAGTGATGTAATGCATAAAGAAGCTATCAAAGGTCGGTTTTTCCTCACCGCCCTGGCATAGCGTCACGGTGCCTGAAGGTGACCAGTGCCCCTGCTTCAGCCATACCCGCCCATCTATCAGGTCGTCACTGATTTTCAACATCCGCCCTGCATCAAACTGATACAACGCTATCGCATCTGCTGAGAGCGCTTCTCGTCGTCCGTCCAGCTGGCGTTGCATAAAGCTCAGATTTCCGTCCTGATCAAAACGCAGCGTGACGCTTTCAGGATGGTCACCTTTAGTCTTCCTTTCAATCGACACCAGCTTGTCTGCCTGCCACTGATAATCCGTGGTCTCGCTCGTGGTTTCATTGAAAGGGGTATAGATGGTGACCAGATGGCTGGAATGCTGATGGCTGTCTTTACGCCAAATCCTCACGGTTCCGCGATCGGCCAGATAACCACTGGCGGTAAAGTCAGGAACTTTCGGGGTTGAACTGCATCCTGCCAGCGTCAGCAGCATCAGGAACAGTGCAGAAGTCGTTATTGGGTTTCGTATCATGGTGTGATTATCACACATTGCAGAAGGGTTTGCCGCAGCCTGGTTGGCGAAAGCAGAGGGATCTCAACGGAGAGCGTCAACAAAAGGGGCTCGACGCCCCCCTGTTTAAACTCTTCACTGTCAAATTATGACTTAACAGCGTCTTTCAGTGCTTTACCAGAAACAAATGCCGGTACGTTAGCAGCAGCAATTTTGATTTCTTTACCAGTCTGCGGGTTGCGGCCAGTACGCTCAGCACGGTGGTTAACTTTAAAGGTACCAAAACCAACCAGTTGTACAGCATCACCTTCTTTCAGAGACTCAGTAATCGCCGCCAGGGTGGATTCCAGTGCAGCTTTAGCCTGGGTCTTAGACAGGTCCGCTTTGTCCGCAATTACATCAATCAGTTGAGTCTTGTTCATAAGTTATCCTTACAGTGTATTTATCGCTTGCTAAGTATCGAGTGCGAGGGAAAAACCAGTTTCTGGCACTCTCCTGCATACACGCACCGATAGCCACATTTTTCAGCCCCCCAAATGTAGACCAGACAGGGGGCGAATGTGAAGCCTTTAGGCGCTACAAATCAGGCCTGAAGTCACGTTTTATCGCCTTACTGCTGAAAATTTATACCGATGTTACTGATCCCGGCTTCTTTGAGGTCAGATCGCAGTCCTTTGATGAGGTCAAGATCCCTCTCTTCGCAGGCGCTGAGCAGGCGAAAAATCTCCCACTGGATATCCCATTCCTCTTCAACAGCAGGATTCTCTTTTAGCTCTTCATCGGTCATTTCGCGTTCGGCCTGGGTCATTTCCAGCATCGCGACGCTGGTGATCGACGCTTCACTTACCGCAATGGCATGCGCCAGAGTTTCACCGCTCAGACGCGAATGCAGTAATTCGCTTAATGCCACGCAGGCATCGATAGCCGGGTAGACGCCGTACAGATCGTAATCCTCTGCGGCCGGGATCGCTTCTTCAAACTTTTCCAGCTGCGAGTCAAAATTCACTTTGGCGTCTTTAATCACCAGCGTTTCCCAAATCAAATCGAGAATACGGCGGTAAATCTGACTGTCGCCAAAGCCTGTCTGCTGGCAAAACGCCCAGTAGTTGGGGTACATGCGTTCACACAGGCAGGCCATAAAAGTAACGTGCTGCCAGCTTTCCAGTTTCTCAAGCCGCAGATGAATGGGATTACGTAACATGTTCGGATCTCTTAAAGATAAGTGCGCGGCCTGCAGTGTAACCGAAAAGGTGACGGCTCACACCGTTAACCCCTCTGTTGCCAGCGCAGGAAAGCGGGCCGTTGGGAAGCGACGGCATCTGCCCAGCGCGTGGGTTCAGGCAGGCGATAACCTTTCAGGCAGCTCTCCACCAGGCTCAATGCGGTAGCCGGGCTCATGCGATGGCCAGGCGAGATAAAAAGCGGATTACAGCGGATTTTACTGCGCAGGACAAAACCGATCTGCTCGCCTTTGTCCATTAATGGCTGGCTGGCGCCCGGCTCATCGGCGAGCGGTTCGAAGGTGCCACACAGCCGACTTTTTGCTACGCCCAGCGTCGGCACACCCACCAGCAGGCCAAAGTGGCTGGCAACGCCCAGGCGACGCGGATGGGCAATGCCCTGCCCATCGACCATTAACAGGTCAGGGCGATGCTCCAGCTGCTGCCAGGCGGCCATCAACGCGGGATATTCACGGAAGGAGAGATAACCGGGGATATAGGGCATGGTGGTGGCGATGCGCGCAACACGATGCTCCACTAACTGGAGCGAAGGATATTCCAGAATAACCAGGGCGGCGCGGGTTATCTCACCGCCCTGCTCAAACCCGACATCGGCACCACCAATGTAACGGGGCGGCATTACCTCAAAATCATCTTCACGTATCACCTCAGCGGCACGCGCAAGCTGTTCCTGTTTTAATGCCTGAATATCCATGCTTAGTCCTGATGGTATGGGCGAGACAACGTGTGGACTGCCTCGACAAACACGCCTGCGTGCTCTGGCGGCACATCCTGATGGATGCCGTGACCCAGATTGAACACGTGACCGCTGCCATTTCCGTAGCCTGCAAGGATAGTTGCTACTTCCTGCTCGATACGGGCAGGCGCGGCATACAACATGGAAGGGTCCATATTGCCCTGCAGCGCGACCTTATCGCCTACACGGCGGCGTGCATCGCCAATATCTGTCGTCCAGTCCAGCCCCAGCGCATCACAGCCGGTCGCCGCCATTGCTTCCAGCCACTGTCCGCCACCCTTGGTGAACATGGTAACCGGTACGCGACGTCCGTCGTTTTCACGCTGCAGGCCATCAATGATTTTGTGCATGTAGTGAAGGGAGAACTCAAGGTAGTCACGCCCCGTCAACACGCCGCCCCAGGTATCAAAGATCATCACCGACTGTGCGCCGGCGCGGATTTGCGCATTGAGGTACAGGGTGACGCTGTCAGCCAGCTTATCCAGCATCAAATGCAGAGTGGCCGGCTCGGCATACATCATCTTTTTCAGTTTGGTGAAGGCCTTGCTGCTGCCGCCTTCCACCATATAGGTCGCCAAGGTCCACGGGCTGCCGGTGAAACCGATCAGCGGAACCTCGCCGTTCAGATTCTTACGGATGGTGCGCACGGCATTCATCACATAACCCAGTTCCTGTTCAGGATCGGGGATTGGCAGCTTTTCAACGTCTGCACGACAGGTAACCGGTGAAGAGAAACGCGGACCCTCACCCGTTTCAAAATAGAGGCCTAAGCCCATCGCATCTGGAATGGTCAGGATATCGGAGAACAGGATCGCCGCGTCCAGGTTATAGCGACGCAGCGGTTGCAGCGTAACTTCACACGCCAGTCCGGCATTTTTGCACAGCGACATAAAATCACCGGCTACCGCGCGAGTCGCTTTGTACTCAGGCAAATAACGCCCGGCCTGGCGCATCATCCCCACTGGCGTCACATCTACCGGCTGGCGCAACAGGGCGCGCAAATAACGATCGTTCTTCAGTTCACTCATTTTTAAAAGCTCTCTAGGCACACATGCATGCGCGTAGTGTAACATTTATTGGAAATGGCGCTGCCACAGCGTCACAAAAATTGAGCGATCGTCGGGCGGCTGAGAGCGGAAGACAGGATGGGATCACCAACCGGGCGGTGAATCTCCCGCCCGGTTGGGTGGCTGAATGCGAATATCAAACCCTTATTTAGCGGCTTTATCACTCCGCTCTTTATTCATATTTTTCCCAGGCACTGGCGGCACTAACTCAGATATTTCTGGCTTTGCCATCACCGCGGTCGAGGCTTTATCTGGCAGCCTGTTTTCATCAAGCACATGAGAGTTTCCAATAAAGACCCCGCCTTTCTCAATAGAGAAATCCTCGGCATAAACATCCCCTTCAATTCGGCCACGGGAAAGAATCGTGACTGACTTCGCGTAACAGCATCCTTTAAGCAAACCATTTACGACAACTTTCAAAGAGGACACCTTGCCATTCACTTTCCCTTCTTGACCGATCTGCACCGTTTTCTTACTGACAATATCGCCAACGATTTGACCATTTATCGAAATATTAGCTTCATTAATTATTTCACCCGTCAATTTACTGCCTGATGAAATGCGGGTTTCTTTCGCCTTCGCGCTCTCATCAGCCAGCTCCAGCGCGGCCTTCGGTGCCTGCGGCGAGGCGGTATCGACTGAGCCGTTCACTGGCGAGTCTGTTTCTTTCTTATTGAAGTTAAACATATTGGGATCCATCCTTTTAGCGAGAGTTAATAAAACGAATATTAAATAACAGCCGATCGTCACCCTCAGGCAACAATCAAAGAATTTATATTGCGGGAAGAGGTAACAACAAAGAGAAAGAATCCATAAGAACCACAGGCCCCATAAGTAATGTTCTTTCCTGAACCTTTCCATGGCATCATTCCCTGATGTTATTAACATGACATTAATATTAATGCAGTATGGCAGACAAAATCAGAAAAATAAAATACGTGATGCTGCACGATTAAGCACAGTAGTTTATTTAAAAAAATGAAATACGATGATTAAACACCCGAGCGGGTTCAGCAAAAGCCGGCAAAGGGTGAATTTGCCGGTCTGGATACTTACTCAGCCTCTTCCCGGCAAAGCACCACGGTATCCTCAATCAGGCGACGGGCGACCGTTCCAGGAGGAGGAAGCTGCGGTAAGGCATCAAAGCGATACCAACCCGCATCCAGTAGCTCTTTGGGATCGATGACAATCTCGCCACTGTCGTAATCGGCCATAAAAGCCATCATCAACGACTGGGGGAACGGCCAGGGTTGAGAGGAGACGTAACGCAAGTTTTTCACCCTCAGCCCGCTCTCTTCCATCACTTCCCGCGCGACGGTTTGTTCCAGCGTTTCGCCGACTTCAACAAAACCGGCCAGCACCGTGTAAATGCCATTACGGTGTTTGGTATGCTGGGCGAGCAGGATCTCTTCCCCACGGCGAATTGCCACAATGATGCAGGGCGCGATTTGCGGGTAATATCGCTGTCGACAATGGCGGCACAGGCAGGCAAGTTCCGTTTTGCTGTGGTGCATTTCATGGCCGCAGTAACCGCACCACTTATGCGAGCGATAGAACTCCGCCAGCTGGATCCCTTTACCCGCCAGCTGGAACAGGCCCACGTCCAGATCGAGGATCTGACGCAAGGATCCCATGCCCTCTTGACGGTTCTCACAGATCAGCCAGACGGGATCGCCCTGCCACTCGCCGATTTGTGATCCGTGCGATCCTGTCAGGCTTAATTCTTGCGCGCTACCGAACGGTAATTGACCTTTCGGTAGCCAAAGTTTATGTTCATGACTGACAACCCACCAGCCAACGTCTACGCTTGAAATCTCACGTTGCATAAAATTGCTCATCCTCAGCTTTACAGACTTTCTGAAATACTGGATTGGGGCGAAATAGTAATAATTACACTCATGGAGTCACTCATGCTTAACCAGTTAGAAGTTCTGACCGCGCGCGTCGGCGGATGTAGCGACCTGGTAGACTTTTGTCTACGCTCCCGCAGGCAGTTGTTGATTGCCTATTATCGTCTGGTTGGCATCAAGCCTAACAAGGAATCGCTCACTACGCTCGATGAAAACGCGCTGGACAACTTCTGTCAGGGATTGGTGGATTACCTTTCCACCGGGCATTTCACCGTTTATCAACGCTTTATTCAGGAGATGGAAGGCAGCGAGCAGTTGGCTAAAGCCGCGCTGATCTACCCTTCCCTGCAGGCAAACACCGAGATGATCATGAAGGTGTATGATACCCATCTCGAGAAGGCTATCGATCACGATAACTGTCTCGAATTCCAGAATGCTTTGTCCTCAGTGGGCGAAGCGCTGGAAGCGCGTTTCACGCTTGAAGACCGCTTTATTCAGCTGGCGCTGGAAAAAACGGCTGACAAGCCTGAGGCGGCTAATGAGAGTGCGCTAGCCCGTCCGGCGTAAACGTTATCAGATTGTAAACCCCTTGTAGTTTCAAAAAAGCCCCTTTATGCTGAAAGGGCACTATGTGGCGAGGCCAGTCCTGCCACGATTGTTTTGCTGGTGCTGTCTGCCAGCAAAATTCTTCTTGTCGGAGTGCCCTTAGGGGCTGAGACCGTTAATTCGGGATCCGCGGAACCTGATCAGGTTAGTACCTGCGAAGGGAACAAGAGTAAATCTTCAGTGACGGTGTGGATCCGACCATTTTCACACCCTGCGCTTACTCCTCCGAACTCCAGGCAAGCAAATTCCCTTTTTTCAGGAACGAGCTATGTCTACCCGTGATAAAAGACCGACCCGCCGCAAACAGCGCGCAGAAGCCCAGCAGTTTATCGACTCCCTTCAGGGCACCGCTTTCCCCAATTCTAAACGCATCTGGCTGAACGGTTCGCGCGAGGATATTCGCGTGCCGATGCGTGAAATCCAGCTCAGTCCGACGATGGTCGGTGGCAGCAAAGACAATCCGCAGTTTGAAGATAACGAACCGGTACCGGTGTATGACACGGCCGGACCTTATGGCGATCCTGACGCAAAAATTGATGTGCATCGCGGACTTGCCAGACTACGCAATGACTGGATTGAACAGCGTGGTGATACTCAGCACATTGAGCAGCTCAGTTCGGTGTATACCCAACAGCGCCTGGCGGATGAAGGCCTCGATCATTTGCGTTTTGACCATCTTCCCCGCCCACGCAAGGCACTGGCTGGCCGCTGCGTGACGCAAATGCATTACGCGCGTTTGGGCGTGATTACGCCAGAGATGGAATTTATCGCCCTGCGTGAAAATATGGGCCGCGAACGTATTCGGGGTGACGTGCTGTTGCAACAGCATCCCGGCAATAGCTTTGGTGCCAGCCTGCCGGAAAATATCACGGCAGAGTTCGTCCGGCAGGAAGTGGCGGCCGGCCGCGCCATCATCCCTGCAAATATTAACCATCCTGAATCCGAACCGATGATTATTGGCCGCAATTTCCTGGTGAAGATTAACGCCAATATCGGTAACTCCGCGGTCAGCTCGTCGATTGAAGAGGAAGTGGAGAAGCTGGTGTGGTCCGCCCGCTGGGGCGCCGATACGGTGATGGATCTTTCTACCGGGCGCAATATTCATGAGACGCGCGAATGGATCCTGCGTAACAGTCCCGTTCCGATTGGTACGGTTCCGATCTATCAGGCGCTGGAAAAAGTGAACGGTGTGGCAGAGGATCTCAACTGGGAAGTGTTCCGCGATACCTTGCTGGAACAGGCTGAACAGGGCGTCGATTACTTCACCATCCATGCCGGTGTGTTGCTGCGCTATGTGCCGATGACCGCAAAACGCCTGACGGGGATCGTCTCCCGGGGGGGATCGATCATGGCCAAGTGGTGCCTGTCTCACCACAAAGAGAGCTTCCTCTACGAACACTTCCGCGAGATCTGCGAGCTGTGCGCCGCCTACGACGTTTCGCTGTCGCTGGGCGACGGACTTCGTCCAGGATCGATTCAGGATGCCAACGATGAAGCGCAGTTTGCCGAGCTGCATACGCTGGGCGAGCTGACCAAAATTGCCTGGGAGTATGACGTGCAGGTGATGATCGAAGGACCAGGACATGTGCCGATGCAGATGATCCGCCGCAATATGACCGAGCAACTCAATCACTGCCACGAAGCGCCGTTCTATACGCTCGGCCCGCTAACCACCGATATCGCGCCTGGCTACGACCATTTCACCTCCGGTATTGGCGCGGCGATGATTGGCTGGTTTGGCTGCGCAATGCTCTGTTACGTCACGCCGAAAGAGCATCTGGGCTTGCCCAACAAGGAAGATGTTAAGCAGGGTCTGATTACCTACAAGATTGCCGCGCATGCCGCCGACCTGGCAAAAGGGCATCCCGGCGCGCAGATCCGCGATAACGCCATGTCCAAAGCCCGCTTCGAATTCCGCTGGGAAGATCAGTTTAATCTGGCACTCGATCCTCATACCGCGCGCGCCTATCACGATGAAACGCTGCCGCAGGAATCGGGCAAGGTCGCCCACTTCTGTTCAATGTGCGGCCCGAAATTCTGTTCGATGAAAATTACTCAGGAAGTGCGGGACTATGCCGCCAGACAGGAGGCGGAAGCCAAACCGATTGAGGTTGGTATGGCCGAAATGTCAGAGGCTTTCCGTACCCGCGGCGGGGAACTTTATCACCCCGCCGATGCGCTGTCGCAGGAGGAAAAAGCATGAGCCGCTCAGCCTTCCCGCCAACGTCGGCCCAGCTTGGACTCTATCCGGTCGTGGAAACGGTGGCATGGATCGCGCGCCTGCTTGAAGCGGGCGTGCGTACGATTCAGTTACGAATCAAGGATCTGCCTGAAGCGGCGGTCGAAAACGATATCGCGGCGGCTATCGAACTGGGCAAGCGTTATCAGGCACGCCTGTTTATCAATGACTACTGGCAGCTGGCGATTAAATATCAGGCCTATGGCGTGCATCTGGGCCAGGAAGATTTGGATGTCGCCGATCTGGATGCGATCCATCGCGCCGGATTACGGCTGGGGCTTTCAACCCATGACGATGCCGAGCTCGATCGGGCTCTGGCTGAGAAGCCGTCCTATATCGCCCTCGGGCACGTCTTTCCGACCCAGACCAAAAATATGCCCTCTTCGCCGCAGGGATTGCAGGAGTTGCAGCGCCATATTTCCCGCCTGAAAGGGATTTCCACGGTGGCGATTGGCGGCATCAGTCTGGAACGGGCACCGCAGGTCTTAGCAACCGGCGTGGGAAGCATTGCGGTGGTCAGCGCCATCACGCTGGCGCCTGACTGGCAGGCAGCTACCGCGCAGCTGCTCGATCTGGCTGGAAACGGGGACGAAGCCCATGTTCAGTGACAACGACTTTTTACGCTACAGCCGTCAGCTCCTGCTGGAGGAGTTTGGCCTCGATGGCCAGCAGAAATTGCAGGCAGGCAGCGTACTGATTATCGGCCTCGGCGGATTGGGTTCACCTGCGGCGCTGTACCTCGCTGCCGCAGGCGTTGGCAAGCTGGTGCTGGCCGATGACGATAGCGTGCATATCAGTAATCTTCAGCGCCAGGTGCTGTTTCGCACGAATGAAACCGGTCAGTCCAAAGTCGCCGTGGCGAAGAAGCACCTACAGTCGCTAAACCCGCAGGTGGAGTTTATTGCTCTGGCGCAGCGGATGACGGCTGAATCACTCAGGGAAGTCGTGCAGCAGGTCGACCTGGTGCTGGATTGCAGCGACAACATGGAAACCCGCCATGCGGTCAATGCCGCCTGCGTGGAACAGGGTAAGCGGTTAGTCAGTGCCAGCGCCGTTGGCTTTGGTGGCCAGCTGCTGGTGCTTACGCCTCCTTTTGAACACGGTTGCTATCGCTGCTTATGGCCAGACGAAGACGAACCCCAGCGAAATTGCCGTACCGCAGGCGTGCTGGGTCCTGTGGTGGGCGTAATGGGTACCTTACAGGCGCTGGAAGCCTTAAAGATGCTGGCAGGCCAGCCGTCCTGTCTTGACGGCAAACTTCGGCTGTTTGACGGCAGACAACAAACCTGGCGAACGCTGTCGCTGCAACGCAGTGTGGATTGTCCGGTATGCGGGGTCAGTTATGAAAATCGTGGTTAACGATGAAAGCCTGACGCTTGCCGGCTCGCTGACGCTGGCCGGGCTGCTGGAGCAGCTTTCCCGCCACCAGCCAGGCACCGCGCTGGCCGTTAACCAGCAGATTATTCCCCGCGATCGCTGGTCCTCTTACTTATTACAGGAAGGCGATGATCTGGTGATTTTCCAGGCCATTGCCGGAGGCTGACATGCTGCAAATTGCTGATAAAACCTTTTCGTCTCGTTTATTTACCGGTACGGGCAAATTCTCCAGTCCACAAATGATGCTTGCGGCGTTGCGCGAGTCCGGCAGCCAGCTGGTCACCATGGCGATGAAGCGGATTGATTTACGCGGTGGCGATGACGGGATCCTGCGGCCTCTTCAGGAACTTGGCGTGCAGCTGCTGCCAAACACGTCCGGCGCTAAAACCGCAGAGGAAGCCATTTTTGCTGCCCGTCTGGCACGCGAAGCCCTGGGCACCCATTGGCTAAAGCTGGAAATCCACCCGGACGTTCGCTATCTGCTGCCCGATGCCATCGAAACGCTGAAAGCAGCGGAGATCCTGGTGCGGGAAGGCTTTACCGTATTGCCGTACTGCCACGCCGATCCGGTGCTGTGCAAGCGGTTGGAAGAAGTGGGCTGTGCGGCGGTGATGCCGTTGGGTGCGCCGATCGGCAGTAATCAGGGGCTGAAAACACGCGATCTGCTGGCGATCATAATCGAGCAGTCCAATGTGCCGGTGGTGATAGATGCCGGCATTGGCGCGCCCAGCCACGCCAGCGAAGCGCTGGAAATGGGTGCTGACGCTGTGCTGGTGAATACTGCGATGGCCTCCGCGCAGCATCCGGTGCAAATGGCGAGGGCGTTCAGACTTGCTGTTGAAGCTGGCGCACTGGCTTACCGCAGCGGGTTGGGCAGTCGCCACCATCAGGCCGTGGCCACCAGCCCGCTGACCCACTTTTTGCAGGCAGGAGAGCCGCAATGAAAAGCTTCGTCTCACGGTGGGAAACGCTCGATTGGGATGATATTCGCCTGAGGATCCACAGCAAAACGGCCGCGGATGTTGAGCGGGCGCTGAATGCGGTCAACGTCGGGCGGGAAGAGCTGATGGCCCTGCTCTCGCCCGCTGCTCAGACCTATCTGGAGCCGCTGGCGCAAAAGGCCCACCGCTTAACCCGGCAACGCTTCGGCCATGCGGTTAATCTCTTTGTGCCGCTGTATCTGTCCAATCTCTGTGCCAACGACTGCACCTATTGCGGCTTCTCGATGAGTAACCGCATCAGGCGTAAGACGTTAGATGCTGATGAGATTGCCCGGGAATGTCAGGCTATCCGCAAGATGGGGTTTGATAACCTGTTGCTGGTCACCGGCGAGCATCAGGCAAAAGTCGGCATGGACTACTTCCGCGAACATGTTCCCGCCATTCGTCAGCACTTCAGTTCCTTAATGATGGAAGTGCAGCCAATGAGTGAAGCGGAGTATGCCGAACTGAAAACATTAGGGCTGGATGGCGTACTGGTCTATCAGGAAACCTATCATCCTTCGGTCTACAGCCAGCATCACCTTAAAGGCAACAAGCAGGATTTCTTCTTCCGGCTGGAAACGCCAGACCGGTTGGGCCGTGCCGGCGTGGATAAGATTGGCCTGGGCGCTTTGATCGGCCTGTCAGACAGTTGGCGCACCGACTGCTATATGATGGCTGAACACCTGTTATGGCTGCAGAAAACCTACTGGCAAAGCCGATATTCGGTGGCCTTTCCCCGACTCCGGCCTTGCGCGGGCGGCATTCAGCCGGCGTCGATCATGGATGAAGCGCAGCTGGTTCAGGTTATTTGCGCTTTCCGGCTGTTTGCACCGGAAGTTGAGCAGTCGCTCTCAACCCGGGAATCACCCCAGTTCCGCGATAAGGTGGTGCCGCTGGCGATTAATACTGTCAGCGCCTTTTCGAAAACGCAGCCCGGCGGCTATGCCGACGGGCAGACGGAGCTGGAACAGTTCTCCCCACATGATAACCGTCACCCGCAGCAGGTCGCGAAAGCGTTGATTCAGTCAGGAATGCAGCCGGTCTGGAAGGACTGGGATGGCTATCTGGGAAGAGCCGCGAAGTAAAATGCCAGCGGATGTAACGGACCTCAAAAACGCTGGAATCCGCTTCGCATCGCGTCACGTCCTCACTGGCACAGTTCAGTGAGGACGGTAAACTCCCTCTCGTTGACTCCAACAGGGGAGTTAACCAGGGTCAGTATCAACCCCTCTCGCTGACCCTGCCTTCTTCCTCATCGGTGGAGGTGACCGGATGGTGCACCTTGATACCACAGCGCTCCATTGCCCGCTCCACCGCAGCACCAAGGATTTCCAGCGCTATGCCGGTTCTGTCGGTAAACGGTTGGGCATAGCTTAGGCGCAGACAGTTGCGGTATTTTCCAGAGGCGGAGAACAGCGATCCCACCGCGATTTGCAGTTTGGCCTCGCGCAACTCCTTGTTAAGCCTGACGGAGTCGAATGCTTCCGGCAATTCTATCCACATCAAAAAACCGCCCTGCGGCCGGGTGACGCAAATGCCGCAAGGGAAGTAATGGCGAACCCAGTGGGTAAATATTTCCAGATTACGCTGGTACTGCTGACGCATCCGTCGCAGATGCGCCGGATAGTAGCCCTGGCGAACAAATTCCGCCGCGGCCATCTGGGTTTGCGTGGCTGTTGAACCGGTCACGATGTATTTCATATGCAGTACACGATCGAGATATCGTCCCGGCACAACCCAGCCCACCCGCAGACCAGGGGCGACGGTTTTGGAGAAGGAACTGCACAGCAATACCCGGCCTTCATCATCGAACGACTTGATGGTTGGCGGCCGGGGATATTCGTATGCCAGTTCGCCGTAGACGTCATCTTCGACAATGGCGACGTCAAAACGCTGCGCCAGAGCCAGCAAGGCACGCTTGCGTGGTTCGGGCATGATAAAGCCCAGCGGGTTATTGCAGTTGGGTACCACCACCACCGCTTTAATCGGCCACTGCTCAAACGCCAGCTCAAGGGCTTCAAGGCTGATCCCGGTTTCTGAATCGGTGGGGATCTCAATGGCTTTAATGCCAAAGCCCCGCAGGGACTGCATGGTGCCGTGGAAGGTCGGAGATTCTACCGCCACAATATCGCCCGGCTGGCAGACAGCGCGAATCGATACCGACAAGGCTTCGTGACAACCGGTGGTGACCACAATCTCATCCGCCGTCAGATGACAACCGCCATCAATGGCCAGACGGGCAATCTGTTCGCGTAATTCCGGCAGCCCATAAATATTGTCGTAGTTCAGCATCCGCACATCCTGCTGATGGCCGATCCGACTCATGATCTTCCACAGCGGCTTGAGCGTTGGCTGGTTCAGGTCAGGCATGCCGCTGCCTAACTGCAACACATCTTTTTCCTGACGGGCGTTTAACAAATCCAGCACCGCATCCCACTGCGTAATTTCTACCGGACGCTGAGCCGGACGGGTTAGCGGAGGAACGGGCGGTTCGGCTTTGCGCGGAGTGACAAAATAGCCTGAGCGAGGCTGCGGCGTGATCAACTGCCTCTCTTCCAGCAAATGATACGCCTGCTGAACGGTACTGATGCTTACGCCATGTTCAGTACTGAGGATCCTGACCGAGGGCAGGCGCTCACCACTGCGGTAAAGTCCTTGTTCAATCCGCCCTGCCAGCAAATCTGCCAGATGTTGATAACGCGTCATCGTATCGTCTCCACACGGTATACAAGCCAGAAACCAGTACAGATCGCTCTGCATCTGACCATTCAGACCCACTATCTGCCAATCTGTATGTTAAATAAAGGTGTTTTTTGCATCTGTATTGAAATTCCTCTTCCGCGCAAAATAGCCCCATACCCCGTTGAGGAGAGCATCATGGAATTCAATGAAAATCGGGCTGCAAAGCCTTTCGCCGATTCACCGTTTCATCTGATCTACAAATTGCCTTACCGTTTGTGGAAAGCCTGGCGGAGCCGGGTAGAGACACGCAAAATTCTCTCAAGACTTAGCGCAAGCCAGCTGAAAGATATTGGCATGACCTGTGAGGATGTTCGTCGCTATAAATGATGTGGTGTTGGGCTGACACTGCCCGTATTTAGGGTGGCTGGAGAAATCCAGCCACCCATTTTTTTGTCTGTAAATCGCAGGCATAAAAAAACCGCTCCGGAGAGCGGTTTTTAGTGGCTTGAGGGTCAGAGACGATTAATCGTCTTTGCCGCCCATGCTCGCGTTCAGCAACTCTGCCAGGCTGGCAGAAGCTTCGTCCGCAGTCACCTGAGGAACAACCGGCGTTTCGCCAGCTGCTTTACGGCGCATACGATCCTGATGATAAGCGTAACCGGTCCCGGCTGGGATCAGACGGCCCACGATGACGTTCTCTTTCAGGCCGCGCAGTTCGTCGCGTTTGCCCGCAACGGCTGCTTCGGTCAGTACGCGCGTCGTTTCCTGGAACGAGGCCGCAGAGATGAAGGACTCGGTCGCCAGAGACGCTTTGGTGATACCCAGCAGATCGCGTGCGAAGGTCGCTGCGATTTTGCCGTTGGCTTCGAGCTCACGGTTAGCAATTTTAACGCGTGAGAACTCAACCTGCTCACCGTCCAGGAAGTCTGCACTTCCTGCACTTGCGATGGTTGCTTTACGCAACATCTGGCGCACGATGACTTCGATGTGCTTATCGTTAATCTTAACGCCTTGCAGACGGTAAACTTCCTGCACTTCGTTAGTGATGTAACGGGTCACCGCATGCACGCCACGCAGACGCAGAATGTCATGTGGAGACTCAGGGCCATCGGAAACAACATCACCACGTTCAACACGTTCACCTTCGAACACGTTCAGCTGACGCCATTTCGGGATCATCTCTTCGTAATGATCGCTGCCATCAATCGGGGTGATAACCAGACGACGTTTCCCTTTGGTTTCTTTACCGAAGGAAATGATGCCGCTGATTTCAGCCAGGATTGCCGGCTCTTTCGGACGACGGGCTTCGAACAGGTCAGCAACGCGTGGCAGACCACCGGTGATGTCCTTGGTACCGCCAGATTCCTGCGGTACACGAGCCAGGGTGTCACCAGAACTGATCTTGATGCCATCTTCCAGCTGCACAATTGCTTTACCCGGCAGGAAGTACTGAGCAGGCATATCGGAGCCTGGGATCATTACATCGTTGCCATTAGCATCAACAATTTTCAGCGCTGGACGCAGATCTTTACCACCGGCAGTACGTTCAGCACTGTCCAGGATCACCAGAGAAGAAAGACCGGTAAGGTCATCTGTCTGACGGGTAATGGTCTGGCCGTCGATCATGTCAGTGAAGCGAATGAAACCGCTCACTTCGGTGATCACTGGCATGGTGTGCGGATCCCAGTTTGCTACGGTCTCGCCCGCTGCAACCTGCTCGCCGTCGCCTTTCGCCATGGTTGAACCGTAGGGAACTTTATAGCTCTCTTTGGTACGACCAAATTCGTCGATCATTTTCAGTTCAACGTTACGCGAGGTGATCACCAGCTTGCCAGCGGAGTTGGTTACCGACTTGGCGTTGATCAGTTTCAGCGTACCTTTGTTCTTCACCTGGATGCTGGATTCAGCAGCCGCACGAGATGCCGCACCACCGATGTGGAACGTACGCATCGTCAGCTGGGTACCCGGCTCACCGATGGACTGTGCTGCGATAACGCCGATGGCCTCACCTTTGTTGATGATGTGACCACGTG
The DNA here is from genome assembly GCF_004551645.1 of Erwinia sp. QL-Z3. Lineage (NCBI taxonomy): Bacteria > Pseudomonadati > Pseudomonadota > Gammaproteobacteria > Enterobacterales > Erwiniaceae > Erwinia > Erwinia sp. QL-Z3. The sequence continues at coordinate 1,719,625 of NZ_CP037950.1, read as the reverse complement.
CCAGATCGCGTCCATAACAGTGTGCACACACACCGAAGTCAGTTTCGCAACCTACTACGGAACGGACTTTCAGGCTGTCAACAGAGTGCTCTTCCAACAGATCACACTGCTGTTCGTGCAGCAGGGTATTACGTGGCAGCAGAATGTCAGCAGTACCCGGCTTGATCACATCTTCAGCCGTCACACGACCCAGAACACGCTCACGCAGTGGCTCTTTAACATCGCCACCCTCGATAACCGGGGTCATCATGATACCTTCGTGGGTACCACAATCGTCTTCAGTGACAACCAGATCCTGTGCCACGTCAACCAGACGACGGGTCAGGTAACCGGAGTTAGCTGTTTTCAGTGCGGTATCCGCAAGACCTTTACGTGCACCGTGCGTCGAGATGAAGTACTGGAGTACGTTCAGACCTTCACGGAAGTTCGCGGTAATTGGCGTCTCGATGATTGAGCCATCTGGCTTAGCCATCAGACCACGCATACCGGCCAGCTGACGAATCTGTGCTGCAGAACCACGCGCACCGGAGTCAGCCATCATAAAGATGCTATTGAAGGAAACCTGACGCTCTTCTTCACCGTCACGGTTGATAACCACTTCGGTAGACAGGTTTTCCATCATCGCTTTAGCAACGCGTTCGTTGGCCGCAGCCCAGATATCGATCACTTTGTTATAGCGTTCGCCAGCGGTAACCAGACCAGACTGGAACTGCTGCTGGATCTCAGCCACTTCTGCTTCCGCTTCGGTAATGATTTCCACTTTCTTCTCTGGGATGACCATGTCGTCGATACCTACTGACGCACCTGAGCGCGCTGCATAGGCAAAACCGGTGTACATGGTCTGGTCCGCAAAGATAACGGTCGGCTTCAGGCCCAGGATGCGGTAACAGGTGTTCAGCATCTTGGAGATCGCTTTTTTGCCCAGCGCCTGGTTGACGATAGAGTACGGCAGACCTTTAGGCACGATCATCCACAGGATGGCGCGACCAATGGTGGTATCGATGATGCTGGTTTTAGCAACCCACTCATCCTGCTCGTTCTTTTCGTGCTCGGTGATACGGACTTTCACACGAGCGTGCAGAGAGGCCAGACCGGCGCGGTAAACACGCTCAGCTTCTTTCGGGCCAGTCAGCACCATGCCTTCGCCTTTGGCGTTAACACAGTCGCGGGTCATGTAGTACAGACCCAATACAACGTCCTGAGAAGGAACGATGATTGGCTCACCGTTCGCTGGAGACAGGATGTTGTTGGTAGACATCATCAACGCACGCGCTTCCAGCTGGGCTTCCAGCGTCAGCGGTACGTGAACAGCCATCTGGTCACCATCGAAGTCGGCGTTATAAGCCGCACAAACCAACGGGTGCAGCTGGATAGCTTTACCTTCGATCAGTACTGGCTCAAATGCCTGGATGCCCAGACGGTGCAGAGTTGGTGCACGGTTCAGCAGGACCGGGTGTTCGCGGATCACTTCGTCGAGGATATCCCAAACGATAGCTTCTTCACGCTCAACCATTTTCTTGGCGGCTTTAATGGTGGTAGCAAGACCACGCAATTCCAGCTTGCCGTAGATGAACGGTTTGAACAGTTCCAGTGCCATTTTCTTCGGCAGACCACACTGGTGCAGACGCAGGTATGGACCGACGGTGATAACCGAACGACCAGAGTAGTCGACACGTTTACCCAGCAAGTTCTGACGGAAACGACCCTGCTTACCTTTGATCATATCGGCCAAAGATTTCAGAGGACGCTTGTTAGAACCGGTGATCGCACGACCGCGACGGCCGTTATCCAACAGCGCATCGACCGCTTCCTGCAACATACGTTTTTCGTTACGTACGATGATATCTGGCGCAGCCAGATCCAGCAGGCGTTTCAGACGGTTGTTACGGTTGATCACGCGACGATACAGATCGTTCAGATCCGACGTAGCGAAACGACCGCCGTCCAGCGGTACCAGCGGACGCAGATCCGGTGGCAGTACAGGCAGCACGGTCAGGATCATCCACTCTGGCTTGTTACCAGACTGAACGAACGCTTCCAGCAGCTTGATACGCTTGGTCAGTTTTTTGCGTTTGGTTTCGGAGTTGGTTTCGGTCAGCTCTTCACGCAGCGTCTCGCATTCCTGCTCCAGATCCATGTTTTTCAACAGGGCCTGAATAGCTTCCGCACCCATCTTCGCGTCGAATTCGTCACCGAACTCTTCCAGCGCATCCAGATACTGCTCTTCAGTCAGGATCTGACGACGCTCGAGGTTGGTCATGCCGCCTTCAACCACAACGTATGATTCGAAGTACAGCACGCGCTCGATGTCACGCAGTGGCATATCCAGCAGCAAACCGATGCGCGAAGGCAGCGATTTCAGGAACCAGATGTGCGCAGTAGGTGATGCCAACTCAATGTGGCCCATGCGCTCACGGCGAACCTTGGTCTGTGTAACTTCAACGCCACACTTCTCACAGATCACACCACGGTGTTTCAGGCGCTTGTACTTACCGCACAGGCACTCATAGTCTTTTACCGGCCCGAAAATACGCGCACAGAAAAGCCCGTCACGTTCTGGTTTGAACGTACGGTAGTTGATGGTTTCTGGCTTTTTAACTTCACCAAAAGACCATGAACGGATCATGTCTGGCGAGGCCAGAGCAATTTTGATCGCACTAAACTCTTCGGTCTTAGTTTGCGCTTTCAGAAACTTTAGTAAGTCTTTCACGGATTAGCTCCCGTCGGAGTGAGACTTCTCAGCACGTCCAGGCGGACGTGCTGTAACCAGTACAAATTCGAGTGCTTTTCCCGTTCTCTCTCAGGCTGCATCCACATGGGCTACAGCCTGAAAGTCACAGGGATTACTCGTCTTCCAGCTCGATGTTAATACCCAGCGAGCGGATCTCTTTCAACAGTACGTTGAAGGATTCCGGCATGCCCGGTTCCATCTGATGGTTACCGTCCACGATGTTTTTATACATCTTGGTACGGCCATTAACGTCATCAGACTTCACGGTCAGCATTTCCTGCAGGGTATAAGCGGCACCGTATGCTTCCAGTGCCCACACTTCCATCTCACCGAATCGCTGTCCACCGAACTGCGCCTTACCACCCAGCGGCTGCTGAGTAACGAGGCTGTAAGAGCCGGTAGAACGTGCATGCATCTTGTCATCCACTAAGTGGTTGAGTTTCAGCATGTACATGTAGCCAACGGTAACCTGACGCTCGAACTGCTCGCCAGTACGACCATCAAACAGCGTGATCTGACCAGAAGAAGGCAGGCCGCCGAGCTGTAACAGCTCTTTGATTTCGCTTTCTTTCGCGCCGTCAAACACTGGTGTTGCGATTGGCATCCCCTTCTTCAGGTTTTCTGCCAGACGCAGCACTTCGTCGTCGGTGAAGGTGTTCAGATCGACTTTCTGACGTAAATCGGAGCCCAGATCGTACGCACGCTGAATAAACTCACGCAGCTTAGACACTTCTTCCTGCTTCTTAAGCATGGCGTTGATCTTCTCGCCAATACCTTTCGCAGCCATACCCAGGTGGGTTTCAAGAATCTGTCCAATGTTCATACGTGATGGTACGCCCAGCGGGTTCAGTACGATGTCGACCGGCGTACCGTTCTCATCATATGGCATATCTTCGATCGGGTTGATCTTGGAGATAACACCTTTGTTCCCGTGACGACCAGCCATCTTGTCACCAGGCTGGATCTGACGTTTAACGGCCAGATACACTTTAACGATTTTCAGCACGCCAGGTGCCAGGTCATCGCCCTGAGTGATTTTGCGGCGCTTCGCTTCGAGTTTCTTCTCAAACTCGTGCTTCAGCTCGTCGTACTGCTCTGCCAGCTGTTCCAGCTGGTTTTGCTTGTCTTCGTCGGTCAGGCCGAGTTCCAACCAGCGCTCGCGAGGCAGCTTTTCCAGTTTTTCCGCTTCAACGCCACCGGCAACCAGCAGGTAGCTAATACGGCTAAACAGGCCAGCTTCGAGGATCTGCAATTCTTCAGACAGGTCTTTCTTCGCCTGCTTCAGCTGCATCTCTTCGATTTCCAGCGCGCGCTTATCTTTTTCCACGCCATCGCGGGTGAAGACCTGCACATCAATAATGGTGCCTGATACGCCGTTTGGTACACGCAGAGAAGAGTCTTTAACGTCAGACGCTTTCTCACCGAAGATCGCACGTAACAGCTTCTCTTCTGGCGTCAGCTGGGTTTCACCTTTCGGCGTTACCTTACCAACCAGAATGTCGCCGCCGGTCACTTCAGCACCGATATAAACGATACCGGATTCATCCAGCTTGGAGAGCGCAGCTTCACCCACGTTAGGGATGTCAGCGGTGATCTCTTCCGGCCCCAACTTGGTGTCACGAGACACACATGCCAGTTCCTGAATGTGGATGGTGGTGAAGCGATCTTCCTGTACCACACGCTCGGAGACTAAGATGGAGTCTTCGAAGTTGTAGCCGTTCCAAGGCATGAACGCGACGCGCATGTTCTGACCCAGTGCCAGTTCGCCGAGATCCGTTGAAGGACCATCAGCCAGCACATCACCACGTTCAATTGGCTCACCCAGGTTCACGCAAGGCATCTGGTTGATGCAGGTGTTCTGGTTAGAACGGGTGTATTTGGTCAGGTTGTAAATGTCGATACCGGCTTCGCCCGGGTACATTTCGTCTTCGTTAACTTTGATAACGATACGGGATGCATCCACGTACTGAACAGTACCACCACGTTTTGCTACGGCTGTAACACCGGAGTCAACCGCTACCGCGCGTTCCATACCGGTACCAACCAGCGGCTTATCAGCACGCAGAGTTGGAACCGCCTGACGTTGCATGTTTGCACCCATCAATGCGCGGTTGGCGTCATCGTGCTCCAGGAACGGGATCAGTGACGCACCAACAGAAACGATCTGCTGGGTGGATACGTCCATGTAGTCAACCTGATCGCGGCTGAACAAGCTCGATTCGCCTTTACTACGGCAAGTAACCAGATCGTCTACGAAGTGACCTTCGTCGTCGAGGTTGGTGTTCGCCTGAGCGATAACGTAGTTACCCTCTTCAATTGCAGAGAGGTAATGAATTTCGTCGGTCACCACGCCTTCGCGAACGCGACGGTATGGGGTTTCCAGGAAACCGTACTCATTGGTCTGTGCGTACACGGACAAGGAGTTGATCAGACCGATGTTTGGACCTTCAGGCGTTTCGATTGGGCACACGCGACCGTAGTGCGTCGGGTGAACGTCTCGAACTTCAAAGCCTGCACGCTCACGCGTCAGACCGCCCGGGCCAAGTGCAGAGATACGACGTTTGTGCGTAATCTCAGACAGTGGGTTGTTCTGGTCCATAAACTGGGACAGCTGGCTGGAACCAAAGAACTCTTTCACTGCTGCAGAAATTGGCTTGGCGTTGATCATGTCCTGAGGCATCAGGGTATCCAGATCGCCTAAAGACAGACGCTCTTTCACCGCACGCTCAACACGGACCAGACCGACACGGAACTGGTTTTCTGCCATTTCGCCAACGGAACGAATACGACGGTTGCCGAGGTGGTCGATATCATCCACTTCGCCAATACCGTTACGGATCCCGATCAGTTTACGCATCACCTGGATGATGTCGTCTTTGCTCAGAATACCGGAACCTTCGATCTCGTCACGCAGCAGAGAACGGTTGAACTTCATACGACCAACCGCAGACAGATCGTAGCGGTCTTCAGAGAAGAACAGGTTCTCGAACAGGTTTTCAGCCGCTTCGCGCGTTGGTGGTTCACCAGGGCGCATCATGCGGTAGATCTCAACCAGTGCGCTCAAGCGATCGCTGGTTGGGTCGACGCGGACGGTTTCGGAAATGTACGCACCGTGATCCAGGTCGTTGGTGAACAGCGTTTCGATGCGCTTGTGACCAGACTGGCTCAGCTTAGCCAGCAGATCCAGCGACAGCTCCATGTTGGCAGCAACGATCAGCTCACCGGTGCTCTCGTCAACATAGTCTTTAGCAACGACTTTGCCGGCGATGTATTCAACAGGAACTTCGATGTGCTCAATGCCATCTTTTTCCAGCTGACGGATATGACGTGCAGTAATACGACGGCCTTTCTCAACGTAGATAGTACCGTTGGATTCGATATCGAATGAGGCAGTGTCTCCACGCAGGCGCTCAGGAACAAGTTCCATCTGCAGCTTGTTGTCGCGGATTTCATACACGATTTTGTCAAAGAACAGGTCAAGGATCTGCTCAGTGGTGTAATTCAGTGCACGCAGAATGATGGTCGCAGGCAATTTACGGCGACGGTCAATTCGAACGAACAGGTTGTCTTTCGGGTCGAACTCAAAGTCCAACCACGAACCACGGTAAGGAATGATACGTGCGTTATAAAGCACTTTACCCGATGAGTGGGTTTTACCCTTATCGCTGTCGAAGAAGACACCAGGACTACGATGCAGCTGAGAAACGATAACCCTTTCTGTACCGTTGATGACAAAGGTACCGTTATCGGTCATGAGTGGAATTTCACCCATGTAAACTTCTTGTTCTTTGATGTCCTTAACGGTGCCTTCCGGCGCTTCGCGCTCGTAGATCACCAGGCGCAGTTTTACGCGCAGGGGTGCAGAGTACGTGACGCCACGAATCTGACACTCTTTCACATCAAAAACAGGTTCGCCTAAACGGTAGCTGACGTACTGCAGTTCAGAATTACCGCTATAGCTTTTGATTGGGAATACGGAACGGAAAGCCGCTTCCAAACCATGTTGACCTTCCGGGTCTTGCTCGATGAACTTCTGGAACGAGTCAAGCTGGATAGAAAGGAGATAAGGAATGTCGAGCACCTGGGGGCGCTTTCCAAAATCCTTACGAATACGTTTTTTCTCGGTATAGGAGTAAACCATAGGGTTCCTCAGCTCGCTGAAAGGTAGAACCTCGCTGTCCGTCCAGAGGGGACAGTTCATGCAACACTATTTTGTGACGCGGAAAGAAGACTCCCCTTCCGTAATACCTCTTTCTATCACGCTTAAATCATTTCGTTGCCGTAGCAAAGCAGAGAAGCGCCGCAGGAGGGCAATATATTAAGTCGTCGATAGAGAAAGATATTAAGCAATTCAATGACTAAACAGTGTGAAACGTCATTGACGCTGTAGAGCGCAAAAAGGCTGGTGACTAAAAAGTCACCAGCCGTCAGCCTAAATCAGATTAGGCTGCAACCTGAAAGGTTGGCTTACTTAACTTCAACTTCTGCGCCAGCTTCTTCCAGTGCTTTCTTCAGAGACTCAGCGTCGTCTTTGCTGATGCCTTCTTTCAGGGCAGCAGGTGCAGACTCAACCAGGTCTTTAGCTTCTTTCAAGCCCAGACCAGTTGCGCCACGTACTGCTTTGATCACGGCAACTTTGTTAGCGCCGATAGCTTTCAGTACAACGTCGAACTCGGTTTTTTCTTCTACAGCTTCAGCAGCAGCGGCTGGGCCAGCAACTGCAGCAGCAGCTGAAACGCCGAATTTTTCTTCCATAGCGGAGATCAGTTCAACGATTTCCATTACAGACAGGGCTGCAACGCCTTCAATGATTTGTTCTTTAGTGATTGACATGTCAAATGTTCCTGAAATTCAGTTTAGGTGTAAATACGTTAGCAAGAGTACGGAAAATGAAAGGCCTGAGCTTATGCAGCTTCAGCTTCTTTCTGATCACGTACTGCAGCCAGAGTGCGAACCAGTTTGCCGGCAGCGGCTTCTTTCATGGTTGCCATCAGGCGTGCGACTGCTTCATCGTAAGTAGGCAGAGTTGCCAGGCGGTCGATCTGAGCCGCACTGATTAACTCGCCTTCAAAGGCCGCAGCTTTAACCTCAAATTTTGCATTCGCTTTAGCGAAATCTTTGAACAGACGAGCAGCAGCGCCCGGGTGTTCCATAGAATATGCAATCAAGGTTGGACCGACGAACGTGTCTTTCAGGCACTCAAACTGAGTACCTTCAACGACGCGGCGCAGCAAGGTGTTACGAACAACACGCATGTAAACGCCAGCTTCACGACCTGCTTTACGCAGTTCAGTCATTTTGCCTACTGGTACGCCACGAGAATCCGCAACTACCGCAGACAGCGCGCCTTTGGCTACTTCGCTGACTTCAGCAACAATCGCTTGTTTGTCTTGAAGATTTAAGGCCATTAGCTTTTGCTCCTGGATTTTGCCGGAGATGAATTTCTCCGGAACTCACTTCACCTGACCGCGTTTCCGAAGTCAGGCGCTTAACACGGTGAGCAGAATCCAGCAAAGACTATAAAAATATTCTTCAGGTTCTGTCACCGTCTACGCAGGAGATTAAGCCTCTTTCGAGACACCTGCGGTCTTGGACGGAGGCCTGGATAAGGCCAGGCTCCAACCGAAAATTCTGGTTCCGCAATTAACGGAACAACGGGCGTAAGATTCTAATAGAAACTTTCGCCCGCGTAAAGCAGATTAAACTGCAGCGTTCAGGCCAGCCTGATCGATTGCAACGCCTGCACCCATAGTGGTGGACAGGCTAACTTTCTTGATGAAAACGCCTTTCGCCTGTGAAGGTTTTGCTTTTTTCAGCGCAACCAGCAGGGATTCCAGGTTTTCTCTCAGTTTATCTGCATCGAAATCAACCTTACCGATAGTGGTATGGATGATGCCGTTTTTGTCGTTACGGTAACGAACCTGACCGGCTTTAGCGTTCTTAACCGCTTCAGCAACGTTAGGGGTTACGGTACCCACTTTCGGGTTAGGCATCAGACCGCGTGGGCCCAGTACCTGGCCCAGCTGGCCAACAACGCGCATTGCATCAGGAGATGCGATAACAACGTCGAAGTTCATTTCGCCTTTTTTGATCTGGTCAGCCAGATCTTCCATACCTACCAGCTCAGCGCCTGCAGCTTTAGCAGCTTCAGCGTTTGCGCCCTGGGCAAATACGGCAACGCGAACAGAACGGCCAGTACCGTGTGGCAGTACAGTTGCACCGCGAACGTTCTGGTCAGATTTACGGGCATCAATGCCCAGGTTTACCGCTACGTCAACGCTTTCAACGAACTTGGCAGTAGCCAGTTCTTTCAGCAGAGCAACAGCTTCGTTGATGTCATACTGTTTAGTTACATCAACTTTGTCGCGGATCACGCTCATACGCTTGGTCAGCTTAGCCATTTCTTAGTCCTCTACAACCAGGCCCATGGAACGAGCAGTACCTTCAATTGAGCGAGCCATCGCTTCAATATCAGCACCAGTCATGTCCGCAGCTTTAGTTTCTGCGATTTCACGTACCTGAGCACGCGTTACTTTACCGACTTTGTCTTTGTTCGGCTTACCGGAACCAGACTTAATACCAGCCGCTTTCTTCAGCAGGATAGGTGCTGGAGGCGTTTTGGTAACGAAGGTGAAAGAACGGTCAGAGTAAACGGTAATCACAACTGGAGTAGGCAGGCCTTTTTCCAGGGATTCTGTTTTGGCGTTAAACGCTTTACAGAATTCCATGATGTTAACACCCTGCTGACCCAGTGCCGGACCGACCGGAGGACTTGGGTTTGCCATACCAGCTGCAACCTGCAGCTTGACGTAGGCTTGTACTTTCTTAGCCATGATAATTCCTCAATTGGGTTCAGACGCTCCGTGAAGAGCTCCCCGTGATTAATATTCCACACGCTGCGAACAGCGCATAAAAACAAAAGGCGCGAAATTGTATGGCAATTTCGCGCCTCTCGCAACCAATTTTCACTCAAAGAGATCATTTTATATGCAGGGAGTGGTTACCCCACAGTCTGTCTCCGCGCAGAGTGATTATCAGCCTTTTTCAACCTGACCAAAGTCCAGCTCAACCGGCGTAGCACGCCCAAAGATTGAAACCGACACTTTCAGGCGGCTTTTCTCATAATCCACTTCTTCAACCACACCGTTGAAGTCTGCGAACGGACCGTCACTAACACGGACCATTTCCCCAGGTTCAAACATGGTTTTCGGACGTGGCTTATCACCAACCTGCTGCAGGCGGTTCATGATCGCATCGACTTCTTTATCGCTAATAGGTGCCGGACGATCGGAGGTACCACCAATGAATCCCATGACGCGAGGCACGCTACGCACTAAGTGCCAGCTTGCATCATTCATGAGCATTTGGACCAGGACATAACCCGGGAAGAACTTACGCTCGCTTTTACGACGCTGACCACCACGGATCTCAACCACTTCTTCAGTTGGAACCATGACATCGCCAAAAAGCTCTTCCATGTTATGTAACTTGATATGCTCGCGCAGCGATTGGGCTACGCGGCCTTCAAAACCGGAAAACGCCTGAACGACGTACCAGCGCATTTTTGGAGCTTCAGACATCTCAGAACCTCAGGCCAGTGATAAACGATACCAGACGGACCAGAATACCATCCAGTCCCCACAAAATCAGTGACATCACGGCAGTAACCGCGGCAACGATTAACGTGGTATGCAACGTTTCCTGGCGAGTCGGCCAAATGACCTTGCGAACTTCGGTGCGGGCTTCACGGGCAAACGCCAGTGTAGACTTACCTTTCGTGGTCAGCAGCGCAATGCCACCGGCTACAGCGATAAGGACAACGACGGCCAGCGCACGCAACGGCAGCGAGACTTCACGGTAAAAGTAGTTACCTACGATGGCCAGAATCAGTAGTAACACTACGACTAGCCACTTTACCGCTTCCAGGCCACGCCCGCTCCCTTGAGCTTCGGTATTAGCACTCATAAACCAACCTGCCACAATAAACAGAAACTATTTTGCCCCGTAATACGAGGCAACCAAACCGAATGAGGCTTTCAGGCGAAACTCGGCATATAACGCCGTGCTACAGAGCCTGCCTCAGCAATGATTATGGTTGAAAATCACTGATGAGCCAGGTTCTATGTTACAGCGTGCAAAAAGGGCATCAAATGATGCCCTTTTCATGTGCGTTGCGTCAAATATTATCCGCGATTATGCGATAACTTTAGCAACAACACCCGCACCAACAGTACGGCCACCTTCACGGATTGCGAAACGCAGACCGTCATCCATCGCGATTGGGTGGATCAGGGTAACCACCATCTGGATGTTGTCACCAGGCATGACCATCTCAACGCCTTCTGGCAGTTCGATGGTACCGGTCACGTCAGTTGTACGGAAGTAGAACTGTGGACGGTAGCCTTTGAAGAACGGAGTATGACGGCCGCCTTCGTCTTTGGACAGAATGTAAACTTCTGACTCAAATTTGGTGTGTGGCTTGATTGAGCCTGGCTTAGCCAGAACCTGGCCACGCTGAATGTCTTCACGCTTGATACCACGCAGCAGAACACCACAGTTCTCGCCTGCACGACCTTCGTCCAGCAGCTTACGGAACATTTCAACGCCGGTACAAGTTGATTTAGCCGTATCTTTGATACCAACGATTTCAACTTCTTCGCCAACTTTAACGATACCGCGCTCTACACGACCGGTAACAACAGTACCACGGCCGGAGATGGAGAATACGTCTTCGATTGGCAGCAGGAATGGCTTGTCAATTGCGCGCTCTGGTTCTGGGATGTAGTTATCCAGGTGGCCAGCCAGCTCAATGATTTTCTCTTCCCACTCAGCTTCGCCCTGCAGTGCTTTCAGTGCAGAACCGCGAACGATTGGCAGGTCATCACCAGGGAAGTCGTAGGCAGAAAGAAGTTCACGAACTTCCATCTCAACCAGTTCCAGCAGCTCTTCATCATCAACCATGTCGCATTTGTTCATGAATACGATGATGAAAGGAACGCCAACCTGGCGACCCAGCAGGATGTGCTCACGGGTCTGAGGCATAGGGCCGTCAGTTGCAGCAACAACCAGAATTGCACCGTCCATCTGCGCAGCACCGGTGATCATGTTTTTCACATAGTCGGCGTGGCCTGGGCAGTCAACGTGCGCATAGTGGCGTGATGGGGTGTCATATTCAACGTGGGAAGTGTTGATGGTGATACCACGCGCTTTTTCTTCTGGTGCGTTATCGATCTGGTCGAATGCACGAGCAGAACCACCGTAGGTCTTAGCCAGAACGGTAGTGATAGCAGCAGTCAGGGTAGTTTTACCGTGGTCAACGTGGCCGATTGTACCAACGTTGACGTGCGGTTTGGAACGTTCAAATTTTTCTTTAGACATAACTTGTCCCTCTAAGACACGGATAAATCGGTGATATCACCACATCAACCAGGCAAGGCCTGAACAGTTGAATTTTAACGTACAGAGAAAGAATCAGGGAGGGAGAATTAGAAGTGGTGCTGATACCCAGAGTCGAACTGGGGACCTCACCCTTACCAAGGGTGCGCTCTACCAACTGAGCCATATCAGCACGGCTTGGAGCGGGCAGCGGGAATCGAACCCGCATCATCAGCTTGGAAGGCTGAGGTAATAGCCATTATACGATGCCCGCATCCTGGAACTCGGCTACCTGTTCTGTCTGTAGCTTTTGAACAACAAGAAGATGCCCCCTTGCTATTCGAGTCAACCCGCATACGCTTGATGACCCTGACTGCGCTGGTGCTCAGTCTAAAATCTTCATTCATTTCAACCTTAACGTTCCGGGTCGAAATGGTGGTGGGGGAAGGATTCGAACCTTCGAAGTCGATGACGGCAGATTTACAGTCTGCTCCCTTTGGCCGCTCGGGAACCCCACCAGGGGTATTTCGTTACTTGATGGTGCCGGCTACCGGAATCGAACTGGTGACCTACTGATTACAAGTCAGTTGCTCTACCAACTGAGCTAAGCCGGCATCAAGTGGTGCGCATTCTAGGAAGACCTGGCCTCTGATGCAACAAAAAAATTGCGATAAATGTTCTTATGCTTACTATTTGTGCAATTCTTCGCAAATTATCGCATTGGGGCAGAAAAACAGTTCAAAGAAGCGCCATTTTAGCGATTTTTTCACCAGCATCCACGCGGATGATTTTGCGATTCAACTGCGCCGCTAAGTTTAAAAGATGCATGATCGCGGCAAAAAAATTGCGATGGCAACACTCTACGCTTAAAAAGGCGACAATTGGCAGGCATCGTGCCATGACTGACTAAACAGAGGCGGCGTATAAGCGATTTTTTCTTGGCGTGTGTGATCAGTTTCTTTTGCTGATTGCCAGCACATTATTCAATAAATGCGGGTGCCGTTCCGTTTGCGCTCGCAGAATATATTTTTCCTTCAGCTACTGTCTCTCTGGTGGTAACCTCCTGCCCATTGTTTTCTGAAATTTACCTTAGTCACATGAGCTGGAAAAGGCGGGTTTATCCCCCTCGACAGAGTAGTTAACTCTACGACAGGCAAATTCTTGCTGGCAGAAGCATGCATATGAGCAAAAAAGACTCCTTGTTGACCACCCCCTATCTACAATTCAATCGTGATCAATGGGCTGCGCTCCGCGATTCAGTCCCAATGACCTTGAGTGAACAAGAAATTGCCCGCCTGAAGGGGATAAATGAAGATTTATCTCTTGAGGAAGTAGCCGAGATCTATCTTCCCCTTTCACGTCTGCTTAATTTCTATATCAGTTCTAACGTTCGTCGTCAGGCTGTACTTGAGCAGTTCCTGGGAACCAATGGCCAGAAGATTCCCTATATCATCAGTATTGCTGGCAGCGTCGCCGTGGGTAAGAGCACTACAGCGCGTGTACTGCAGGCTCTGCTGAGCCGCTGGCCTGAGCATCGGCGGGTAGAGCTGATCACCACTGACGGCTTCCTGCACCCTAATGAGGTGCTTAAAGAACGCGGTCTGATGAAGAAGAAAGGCTTTCCGCAGTCTTACGACATGCACCGACTGGTGAATTTCGTATCAGATTTAAAATCAGGCGCTTCGCAGGTCACGGCTCCGGTTTACTCTCATCTTATTTATGATGTGATCCCGCAGGGTGACAAGGTTGTGCAGCAGCCTGATATTTTGATTCTTGAAGGGCTTAACGTCTTGCAGAGTGGGATGGACTATCCTCACGATCCGCATCACGTCTTTGTCTCTGATTTTGTAGACTTCTCAATTTACGTCGATGCCCCGCAAGATCTGCTGCAGAGCTGGTACATTAACCGCTTCCTGAAATTCCGCCAGGGCGCCTTTACCGATCCAGACTCTTATTTCCACAACTACGCGAAACTCTCTGAAGAGGAAGCGGTGGGCGTGGCAACTCAGCTATGGGAAGAGATCAACCTTATGAACCTTAAGGAAAATATCTTGCCTACCCGGGAACGAGCCAGCCTGATAATGACCAAAAGCGTCGATCATGCGGTGGACCTGGTCCGCTTGCGGAAATAAAAAAAGGGGCGAAAGCCCCTTTTCTTGCAATTAATCTTGCGGACGAAGCGAAATTTCGCCCCCGACCCAGGATTTCCTTACCCCATCCTGCTCCAGAATTAATCCGCCTTGCTGATCGATGCCGCGCGCAATTCCCGGGATTTCTTTATCGCCAATCAGCAATTTAACCGGCCGGTTAATAAAGTTATCCAGCTCGCTCCAGCGATCGATAAAGGGTGCCAGTCCTTCACGCTCAAATATCGGCAACGATTCACGCATATTGTTGATCAGATGCGCCGTTAGTGTATTTCGGTCCACGTTGACGCCGGCTTCCTGCAGGTTTATCCAGCCCTGGTTCACAATATCAGCATCGGGTGAGCGCATAGCAAGATTGATACCCGCACCGATCACCAACTGAGCGGCATCGCCGGTTTTTCCGGTCAACTCAACCAAAATGCCGGCCAGTTTGCGATCGTTCAGATAGAGATCGTTAGGCCACTTTACGCGAACGTCTTTAGCACCCAGCGATTGCAATACTTCGGCAATGACAATCCCGATAACTAAACTCAGGCCCATTGCCGCCATTGGCCCCTGGTCCAGGCGCCAGTAAAGAGATAAATAGAGATTAGAACCAAACGGGGAGAACCACTGACGGCCACGCCGTCCTCTGCCTGCCTGTTGATACTCTGCGACACAGGCATCACCTGATTGCAGTGAATCCATTCTTTCCAACAGATACTGATTAGTTGAATCAATCACCGGGATTACGGCCAGCCGTTTTTCCTTCAGCTGCGCCATAATCGTTTCTTCATCCAGCAGCTGCATCGGTGCCGGCAGGCTATAGCCTTTGCCAGTAACAGTGAAGACATCAATCCCCCAATCCTTCAGGGTCTGAATGTGCTTATTGATTGCGGCGCGGCTCATACCCAGCTGTTCGCCAAGCTGCTCTCCGGAATGGAACTCGCCATCAGCCAACAGGCCAATCAGCGTTAACGGGACGGTATTTGCTTTCATGCAATGACTCCAACTGCATCCTTTTCACCCTGCGCGCCAATAAAGCGCACCTCAGGCTCAAGCCACACGTTAAATTTCGTGCCCACTCGTTGGCGCACTTCATGCGCTAAAGCCACTATGTCGCTCCCTGTCGCCTTCTCTTTGTTGATCAAAACCAGCGCCTGCTGCTGATGCACCGCTGCGCCGCCAACGCTAACCCCTTTAAGCTCACACTGCTCAATCAGCCAGCCTGCAGCCAGCTTTACTCTTCCATCCGCTTGAGGATAAGCGGGCAGCGTTGGGTAGGCAGTGCGGATCGCCTCTGCGGCTTCAGCAGTGACAACCGGATTCTTGAAGAAGCTGCCAGCGTTACCTGTTATCGCCGGATCCGGCAGCTTACTGCTACGCATTGCGCAGACCGCATCGAAAATTTGTTGGGGAGTGACTGTCTGTGGATCTAATGCTCTCAGGTCGCCGTAAGTCATTACCGGGCACCACTGTTTGTTCAACACCAGTCCTACGGCAACAATGGCATAGCCCAGCTGATACTGATGCTTAAAGATGCTGTCCCGATAACCGAACTGGCATGCGGCTGCCGTCAGACGTTCGACTTCACCGGTGTTTAAATCCAATACATCAACATAAGCACAGACATCCTTTAGCTCGACGCCATAAGCCCCAATGTTCTGTATAGGTGCTGAACCAACACAACCGGGGATCATCGCCAGATTTTCCAGTCCCGGTATGCCTTTCTCCAGCAGGACCTGCACCAGATTGTGCCAGTTTTCACCCGCGCCGATATGCAGCTGCCAGTGATGCTGATCTTCCTCGATCTGTATGCCTTTAATTCTGTTGATGATCACCCGGCCAGAAAAGTCTTCCAGGAAAAGAATGTTGCTACCTTCTCCCAGTAGCAACACCGGCTGGTTGTGTAGCAGGCTCTGCTGCCAGCTTTGCAGAAGCGACTCTGCGCTGGTCGCTACATCAAGATTAGCGGCATGGGCGTCAAGGCCAAAAGTATTCCAGGATTGAAGGGAGTTATGTTGAGAGGACATGCTCAAACCTTAATAAATTAATCTACGGGAGAGTGTACCCCATCCATCCGCAAGCTTGCAGTGGATTTTGATTTAATAAAGACTTTTGTTGTAATACGGGAATGAGTTACGGATAACCCCTAAAAACCAAACTCTTGAATATTGCTTTATATTAAAATGCAGGGACAAAACCCCATCTCAATCAATCGACTGTTTCACCAAAACATTCACCCACCATTAAATAACCCCCTTTAACAATGATGAGGTTTAATTGAATGCATGATTGTAATAATGAATTTAGATCACATCAGACGACCCGATGATATTCATTCCATCTGAAGACTATTTGATACAGATTCAGGCAATGAAGGTCTACCAGACTACAACTGTTGATAGGATAGCTGATGAGATGGAATTATTTTAACGCTATTCAGGTTCAGTTTTTCATATTGTCTCGGGACGCCATTAGCAGGAGATTGGCCATAAAAACTGGCTAATATATAATGCGAGTGATTGGTGTTTACCACCAAGAAATCATTTAAATATTTTGAGCTCCCCTGTCTGTCTTACGTCATGTACAATGCGTGCAATGGAAGGTTAGGATATAGCAATATCAGTCGCTCAGTTATTTCACTCAACAAACCCTTCACTCAGTGTCTTTATCCTCTGCACTTTTATTCTCTCCTTATAATTTAAATATTATCTGTAAAAAACCACAGTCAGAATAAATTTTTGCTAATTACTCTTATAGTTTGGTTATTCCATCGGGTTTATGGATCTCAATAAAATTACCATTATGTGCTCCTTAACAAGGTCGGGTAATTAACGCTTTCAGAACACGACGTTATCTGCCTGTCATTATCCTTTAAGGCGTCGTGCGGAAGGACGGCGTCTTCTTTTGTCTGGTTTTGGGATGGTTTGGGATGGTTTGGGATGGTTTGGGAGTTTTAGGGGGTGTTTGGGGCGGTTTTGGATTTCAGTGGCGGGTTTTGGATTTTAGTGGCGGGTTTTGGCCGTTATCAGGCGGGCCTGCTGTGGGTTTTTGCTTTTTACGCACACAAAAAAGCCCCATGCTTTCGCATGAGGCTTGTCTGCTTAATTGATGCCTGGCAGTTCCCTACTCTCGCATGGGGAGACCCCACACTACCATCGGCGCTACGGCGTTTCACTTCTGAATTCGGCATGGGGTCAGGTGGGACCACCGCGCTAAAGCCGCCAGGCAAATTCTGTTATTCACGCCGCCATAAGGCCGCGCAAATTTATCCGGTTCAAGCTGAAAATATCTGTTCGTGTCTCTCAGACACCACCAGAACGCTTCTGGTGTTGTAAGGTTAAGCCTCACGGGTCATTAGTACCGGTTAGCTCAACGCATCGCTGCGCTTACACACCCGGCCTATCAACGTCGTAGTCTTCAACGTCCCTTCAGGGGCCTTAAAGGCCCAGGGAAGATTCATCTCGAGGCAAGTTTCGCGCTTAGATGCTTTCAGCGCTTATCTTTTCCGCACTTAGCTACCGGGCAATGCCATTGGCATGACAACCCGAACACCAGTGGTGCGTTCACTCCGGTCCTCTCGTACTAGGAGCAACCCCTCTCAATCTTCCAGCGCCCACGGCAGATAGGGACCGAACTGTCTCACGACGTTCTAAACCCAGCTCGCGTACCACTTTAAACGGCGAACAGCCGTACCCTTGGGACCTACTTCAGCCCCAGGATGTGATGAGCCGACATCGAGGTGCCAAACACCGCCGTCGATATGAACTCTTGGGCGGTATCAGCCTGTTATCCCCGGAGTACCTTTTATCCGTTGAGCGATGGCCCTTCCATTCAGAACCACCGGATCACTATGACCTGCTTTCGCACCTGCTCGAGCCGTCACTCTCGCAGTCAAGCTAGCTTATGCCATTGCACTAACCTCACGATGTCCGACCGTGATTAGCTAACCTTCGTGCTCCTCCGTTACTCTTTAGGAGGAGACCGCCCCAGTCAAACTACCCACCAGACACTGTCCCCACGCCGGATTACGGCGCCAGGTTAGAACATCAAACGTTAAAGGGTGGTATTTCAAGGTTGGCTCCACGCAGACTGGCGTCCACGCTTCAAAGCCTCCCACCTATCCTACACATCAAGGTTCAATATTCAGTGTCAAGCTATAGTAAAGGTTCACGGGGTCTTTCCGTCTTGCCGCGGGTACACTGCATCTTCACAGCGAGTTCAATTTCACTGAGTCTCGGGTGGAGACAGCCTGGCCATCATTACGCCATTCGTGCAGGTCGGAACTTACCCGACAAGGAATTTCGCTACCTTAGGACCGTTATAGTTACGGCCGCCGTTTACCGGGGCTTCGATCAAGAGCTTCTCCTTGCGGATAACCCCATCAATTAACCTTCCGGCACCGGGCAGGCGTCACACCGTATACGTCCACTTTCGTGTTTGCACAGTGCTGTGTTTTTAATAAACAGTTGCAGCCAGCTGGTATCTTCGACTGGCTTCAGCTCCGGGAGCAAGTCCCTTCACCTACGCGCCAGCGTGCCTTCTCCCGAAGTTACGGCACCATTTTGCCTAGTTCCTTCACCCGAGTTCTCTCAAGCGCCTTGGTATTCTCTACCTGACCACCTGTGTCGGTTTGGGGTACGATTCCGTGTTACCTGATGCTTAGAGGCTTTTCCTGGAAGCAGGGCATTTGTTACTTCAGCACCGTAGTGCCTCGTCATCACACCTCAGCGTTAAAAAGAGTCCGGATTTACCTAAACTCTCCGCCTACATGCTTAAACCGGGACAACCGTCGCCCGGCTAACATAGCCTTCTCCGTCCCCCCTTCGCAGTAACACCGAGTACAGGAATATTAACCTGTTTCCCATCGACTACGCCTTTCGGCCTCGCCTTAGGGGTCGACTCACCCTGCCCCGATTAACGTTGGACAGGAACCCTTGGTCTTCCGGCGAGCGGGCTTTTCACCCGCTTTATCGTTACTTATGTCAGCATTCGCACTTCTGATACCTCCAGCAGACCTCACAGTCCACCTTCGACGGCTTACAGAACGCTCCCCTACCCAACAACGCATAAGCGTCGCTGCCGCAGCTTCGGTGCATGGTTTAGCCCCGTTACATCTTCCGCGCAGGCCGACTCGACCAGTGAGCTATTACGCTTTCTTTAAATGATGGCTGCTTCTAAGCCAACATCCTGGCTGTCTGTGCCTTCCCACATCGTTTCCCACTTAACCATGACTTTGGGACCTTAGCTGGCGGTCTGGGTTGTTTCCCTCTTCACGACGGACGTTAGCACCCGCCGTGTGTCTCCCGTGATAACATTCTTCGGTATTCGCAGTTTGCATCGGGTTGGTAAGCCGGGATGGCCCCCTAGCCGAAACAGTGCTCTACCCCCGAAGATGAGTTCACGAGGCGCTACCTAAATAGCTTTCGGGGAGAACCAGCTATCTCCCGGTTTGATTGGCCTTTCACCCCCAGCCACAAGTCATCCGCTAATTTTTCAACATTAGTCGGTTCGGTCCTCCAGTTAGTGTTACCCAACCTTCAACCTGCCCATGGCTAGATCACCGGGTTTCGGGTCTATACCCTGCAACTTAACGCCCAGTTAAGACTCGGTTTCCCTTCGGCTCCCCTATACGGTTAACCTTGCTACAGAATATAAGTCGCTGACCCATTATACAAAAGGTACGCAGTCACACCACGAAGGTGCTCCCACTGCTTGTACGTACACGGTTTCAGGTTCTGTTTCACTCCCCTCGCCGGGGTTCTTTTCGCCTTTCCCTCACGGTACTGGTTCACTATCGGTCAGTCAGGAGTATTTAGCCTTGGAGGATGGTCCCCCCATATTCAGACAGGATGTCACGTGTCCCGCCCTACTCATCGAACTCACAATAAGTGCATTTTTGTGTACGGGAGTATCACCCTGTACCCTGCGACTTTCCAGACGCTTCCACTAATGCACAAACTGATTCAGGTTCTGGGCTGTTCCCCGTTCGCTCGCCGCTACTGGGGGAATCTCGGTTGATTTCTTTTCCTCTGGGTACTTAGATGTTTCAGTTCCCCAGGTTCGCCTTGCAACACTATGTATTCATGTTGCAATGATGCACCAAAGTGCACCGGGTTTCCCCATTCGGGTATCGTCGGTTATTGCGGTTCATATCACCTTACCGACGCTTATCGCAGATTAGCACGCCCTTCATCGCCTCTGACTGCCTAGGCATCCACCGTGTACGCTTAGTCACTTAACCTCACAACCCACAAGCGTCCCGAAAGACACTGCTGTTGTAAGCATTTGAGAGACTCGAACATATCGTTGATTTCATTCTTATTACGGAGAATGAAAACGACATGTCGTTTCAATTTTCAGCTTGTTCCGGATTGTTAAAGAGCAAATATCTCAAACGTGACTCGTCCTTGCGGAGAGAATCAGTTTTGAGATACGGGTTGATAATGTCTTTCACTCATTATCAGGAGATGGCGTCCCCAAGGGGATTCGAACCCCTGTTACAGCCGTGAAAGGGCAGTGTCCTGGGCCTCTAGACGATGGGGACTCTGTTACTGTTGCTCATTACGTTTTCTATCAGACAATCTGTTGTGGACACTACGCGGGAGAGTATCTTCAGGTAAGGAGGTGATCCAACCGCAGGTTCCCCTACGGTTACCTTGTTACGACTTCACCCCAGTCATGAATCACAAAGTGGTAAGCGCCCTCCCGAAGGTTAAGCTACCTACTTCTTTTGCAACCCACTCCCATGGTGTGACGGGCGGTGTGTACAAGGCCCGGGAACGTATTCACCGTAGCATTCTGATCTACGATTACTAGCGATTCCGACTTCACGGAGTCGAGTTGCAGACTCCGATCCGGACTACGACGCACTTTGTGAGGTCCGCTTGCTCTCGCGAGTTCGCTTCTCTTTGTATGCGCCATTGTAGCACGTGTGTAGCCCTGGCCGTAAGGGCCATGATGACTTGACGTCATCCCCACCTTCCTCCGGTTTGTCACCGGCAGTCTCCTTTGAGTTCCCGACATTACTCGCTGGCAACAAAGGATAAGGGTTGCGCTCGTTGCGGGACTTAACCCAACATTTCACAACACGAGCTGACGACAGCCATGCAGCACCTGTCTCACGGTTCCCGAAGGCACTAAGGCATCTCTGCCGAATTCCGTGGATGTCAAGGCCAGGTAAGGTTCTTCGCGTTGCATCGAATTAAACCACATGCTCCACCGCTTGTGCGGGCCCCCGTCAATTCATTTGAGTTTTAACCTTGCGGCCGTACTCCCCAGGCGGTCGACTTAACGCGTTAGCTCCGGAAGCCACGCCTCAAGGGCACAACCTCCAAGTCGACATCGTTTACGGCGTGGACTACCAGGGTATCTAATCCTGTTTGCTCCCCACGCTTTCGCACCTGAGCGTCAGTCTTTGTCCAGGGGGCCGCCTTCGCCACCGGTATTCCTCCAGATCTCTACGCATTTCACCGCTACACCTGGAATTCTACCCCCCTCTACAAGACTCTAGCCTGCCAGTTTCAAATGCAGTTCCCAGGTTAAGCCCGGGGATTTCACATCTGACTTGACAGACCGCCTGCGTGCGCTTTACGCCCAGTAATTCCGATTAACGCTTGCACCCTCCGTATTACCGCGGCTGCTGGCACGGAGTTAGCCGGTGCTTCTTCTGCGGGTAACGTCAATCGACAAGGTTATTAACCTTATCGCCTTCCTCCCCGCTGAAAGTACTTTACAACCCGAAGGCCTTCTTCATACACGCGGCATGGCTGCATCAGGCTTGCGCCCATTGTGCAATATTCCCCACTGCTGCCTCCCGTAGGAGTCTGGACCGTGTCTCAGTTCCAGTGTGGCTGGTCATCCTCTCAGACCAGCTAGGGATCGTCGCCTAGGTGAGCCATTACCCCACCTACTAGCTAATCCCATCTGGGCACATCCGATGGTGTGAGGCCCGAAGGTCCCCCACTTTGGTCCGAAGACGTTATGCGGTATTAGCTACCGTTTCCAGTAGTTATCCCCCTCCATCAGGCAGTTTCCCAGACATTACTCACCCGTCCGCCACTCGTCACCCGAGAGCAAGCTCTCTGTGCTACCGTTCGACTTGCATGTGTTAGGCCTGCCGCCAGCGTTCAATCTGAGCCATGATCAAACTCTTCAATTAAAAGTTCGATTTGCTGAAACAAGTTCAGCGGTGCTCAAGTGTAAAACGTCATAATGAATTTCATTATGTGTTCACTCTTAAGGCTTGATATTTTTTTGCGCCTTGCGGCGCTGATATCAATCCTGCGAGTGCCCACACAGATTGTCTGATAAATTGTTAAAGAGCGTTGCGGTAAGTGCCTTAGCGCCTTACTGCGAGGTGGCGTATATTACGCTTTCCTCCTTCAGAGTCAACTTCTTTTTGGGAAGTTTTTCTCCGGCGATTCAGCTTCCTGAACCTCTGACCCGGTGACTCGTAAGTCGTTGTTCCGTGTCAGTGGAGGCGCATTATAGGGAGTTCCTGACGGAGGACAAGTGTTTATTGCAGAAAAATGACTGACAGCGTCATTTTTCATCAAAGCGCCTTTTTTTCCTGCATTTTGCCTGATAATCCAGCAAATTCATGGGCAAAGCGACCCACCTGAACCCAATCTGTGTACTCAACTTCTTTACTGACATCGGTTTCGCCGCCGGTCATACGCATAATCAAGCGGATCATAAAGCGATCGAAGAAGCCATAGCGCGGATAACGCAGTGCGCCAGCGAATACCGCACAGCAGTCCGGCTGCCATGGCGACTGCAACAGGAACTTGCGGGTATACGCATTGGTCTGCGGCGTACGCTTCTCTGCTTTACGGGCGGTCAGGTTGACGGAGAAGAAGCCGCTTGGCCTTTCATTTAATTGGGCCAGGTTCTTCTTCACAAATTTGGTTACCGCCGGATGGAAGTGACCGTAGTGAATAGAGGCCCCGATCAACACCCGATCGTACTTAGACCAGTCAACAGCAGAGGCATGTTCGATATTCACTACCTCACACTCCTGCTGCTCTTTAAGTTGGTTAGCTATATAAGCTGCAATCTCGCGGGTTTGTCCCTCGCGGCTGGAAAACAGAATCAACGCTTTCATATTCATTACTCGTTTTAGTTACTCGCGCCAGAAGGTCGGCGTAAACAGGACTAGCAGCGTGAACACTTCAAGACGACCAAACAGCATCGTCAGGATTAAGATCCATTTCGCCGTATCATTCATGGTGGTGAAGTTATCTGCCACCACTCCCAATCCTGGGCCCAGATTGTTCAGGGTAGCTGCCACCGCCGCAAACGCAGAAAAATCATCAACGCCGGTCGCGATAATCGCCAGCATGCTCAACAGGAACACCAACGCATACGCAGAGAAGAATCCCCACACCGCTTCGAGGATACGTTCCGGCAGCGCGCGCTGTCCCAGCTTGATGGTGTAAACCGCGTTCGGATGCACCAGGCGCTTTAACTCACGGTTACCCTGTTTGAACAGCAGCAGGATACGGATGACCTTAAGCCCGCCGCCCGTCGAACCGGCACAACCACCAATAAAGGCAGAGCACAACAACAAGACCGGCAGGAACAGTGGCCAGCGCGCGATGCTGTCGGTGGTAAAACCGGCGGTGGTGGCCATCGACACGACCTGGAAGAAGGCCTGGTTCAGCGTTTGCAGTCCGGAATGATAGACATCGTGGAACCACAACACGATGGTGCAGATCACCACTAAGGTCAGCTGCACCCCAATAAACATGCGGAATTCTGGATCGCGCCAGTAAACGCGAAGATTGCGACCACTCAGCAGAGAGAAGTGCAGGCCGTAGTTACAGCCGGAAATCAGCAGGAAGATGGCAATAATCGTGTTAATCGTCGGGCTGTTGAAATAGCCGATACTCGCATCATGGGTGGAGAAGCCGCCGATGGCGATCGTTGAGAAGCTGTGGCCGATGGCATCAAACAGCGGCATACCCGCCAGCCAGAGTGCCAGCGCACAGACGACGGTCAGCAACACGTAGATCAGCCA
This sequence comes from Erwinia sp. QL-Z3, assembly GCF_004551645.1. Taxonomy (NCBI): domain Bacteria; kingdom Pseudomonadati; phylum Pseudomonadota; class Gammaproteobacteria; order Enterobacterales; family Erwiniaceae; genus Erwinia; species Erwinia sp. QL-Z3. Next base: position 1,695,369 of record NZ_CP037950.1, on the reverse strand, counting down.
CAGGGTTTTCGCCGTCTCAGCAATACGCGGCCGCATCTTATTGTCTTTCAACGGGCCGGGCATTTCAGCGCGATAGAGCTGCATGCCCCCCACGCCCAGAATCGGCAGAATCGCCACTGCCAGCACAATGATCCCCATGCCGCCCAGCCATTGCAGCATTTGCCGGTAGAAGAGGATCGCTTTCGGGAGCGAGTCCAGCCCCACCAGCGTCGTGGCACCGGTCGTCGTCAGGCCTGAGAAGGATTCAAAGAAGGCATCGGTAATTGAAAGGTTGGGATGTTCCGCAAAGATAAAGGGCATCGCCCCCACACTGCCCAGCACTGTCCAGAACAGCACGACGATCAGGAAGCCCTCTTTAGGCTTCAGCTCTTTTTTCTGCTTTCGGTTGGGCCACCACAGCATCGAGCCGATCAGCAGTGCCATAAAGAAGGTCTGAGTAAAGGCTCGTCCGGCACCATCGCGGTAGATTAACGCGACCAGGCCCGGCACGATCATCGTCCCCGAGAACAAAATGACCAGCAACCCAACGATGCGGGTAATGGCACGATAATGCATGTAGCCTTTCCTTCCTGACGATGATGAGGTTAGTCGAGCGGTGTGAGCGTGAGCGCCCCTCGGCTAAAGTCTGTAAGATTTTGCGAAAACCCGGCCACCTGCGCATGGGGCAAGGCCAGCGTCAGCGAGACGCATGCCAAAAATTCTGTCTGCAACAGCTGGCCATGAAAGCGGCCAGTCATTCTTTCTATCTCTGCCAGTTGAGCATAGTCACAGGAGAGCGTGAAGGTCAGCATCGGGACTTTTTGCTGACGCGGCAGCAGCTTTAATGCCTGTTGAACACCTCCGCCATACGCCTTCACTAAGCCGCCCGTACCCAACTGGATGCCACCGTAATAACGCACGACGACGGCGGTCACTTCCCCGATGTTGTTTCCCATCAGCTGAGCAAGCATCGGTTTACCTGCCGTGCCAGAGGGTTCACCGTCATCAGAGAACCCAAGCTGTTGTGAGTCGGAAGGGGCTCCCGCCACCCATGCCCAGCAATGGTGGCGGGCAGAAGGATGCTCGCCTTTGACCTGCTGAACAAAGGCCCGCGCCGCTTCCACGCCGTCAGTATGGGCCAACAGTGTAATAAAGCGGCTTTTTTTAATCTCCTCGCTGACGCTGAAGCGCTCAGCGGGGATGTCATACGCGTCCATCAGTCCAGCTTCAGGTCACGCGTCATATTTTCCACGCCCTGTTCGCGAATAATCACGTTATCCTCGATACGAATGCCGCCATAAGGCTTGAGCGCATCAATGCGGTCCCAGTTGAAATGCTGGCTGAACTTACCTTCACGCCATGGCGCCAGCAGAGAATCAATAAAGTAGATGCCAGGTTCAATGGTGACCACCATCCGCGGTTCCAGAATGCGCGTGCAGCGCAGGTAAGGATATTGCGCAGGTGCAGCCTGATGGGTGCCCTCTTCATCCTGCATAAATCCGGCGACATCATGAACCTGAAGTCCCAGCGGATGGCCAATACCATGCGGCATAAACGGCCCGGTCAAATCTTCCGCCACCAGCGCTTCTTCACTCAGCCCTTTCACCAGCTGATGCTTAAGCAACAGTTTGGCAATACGCTGGTGCATTTGCAGATGGTATTCGGTGTAGCGAACGCCAGCTTTCATCGTGGCGATCAGCGCCAGCTCTTCTTCATTCATATCGCGGATCAGCTGGGCATAGTCATTGTCACTTTGCGCTGAATAGGTGCGGGTCAGATCGGCCGCATAGCCGTTGTATTCTGTTCCGGCATCAATCAGGAAGCTACGCGACTGCGCAGGGGGCAGATGATCCAACTTGGTGTAATGCAGCACCGCAGCGTGTTCATTCAGCGCAATGATATTGCCGTAAGGCACATCAATATCGCGGTGGCCGGTGGCACTCAGGTAAGCGCCATTGATATCAAACTCGCTCATGCCTGAGAGGAACGCCTCTTTGGCCGCACGATGACCGATCACCGCGGTTTTCTGCGCTTCGCGCATGCAGTACAGCTCATAGTCAGTTTTCAGCGAGCGATGGTAATGCAGGAAATCGATAGCAGCTTTCGGGTTAGTCAGCTCCGCTTTGATGCCTAACTGCGCTGCGCGCGCGGGCACAGGGCCGATATAAGCCACATTACCCAGCTGAGCAGGCAACAGCTGTTGAATCTCATCGGCATTTTTTAACGCCACGATGTCGATTTCGTCGGTCCAGAAGCTTTGCGGCAGCGGCTCAACGTTGTGCCAGTAATCAACCGGCGAGTAGAACCACAGCTTAGGTTTGTTTACGCCATCCACCCACAGCCAGCAGTTCGGCACAGAGGTCACCGGCACCCAGGCTTTGAATTGCGGATTCACTTTAAAGGGATAGGTATGATCGTCGAGGAAAACGGTGAGCAGTTCTCCCGAATGGATCAACATGGCATCCAGCTTGCTGCGAGCTAATACCTGCTGAGCACGCGCCTGTAGTGTTTTCAGGTGGTCCTGATAAAGAGTGACCAACGATTCCATAACTCCGTCTCCATTAACGTGAAATTGAGCGCATCTTATCACAGCCCTTTACCCGATGCCGTTTTGCCGCGCCTGTGATCTTGTTTGCAAATTAGCAAACTCTCGTTTGCAAATAATTAACATCCCTTCCACACTCTCGATCATCTGGTATGACCAGATCCCCTTAACGCGGCTTCAGGAGATCAACATGCTCTACAAAGGCGACACGCTTACCCTGGACTGGCTGGAAGATGGCATCGCCGAGCTGGCTTTTGATGCGCCCGGCTCGGTGAACAAGTTGGATACACAAACCGTGGCCAGCCTGGGTGAAGCTATTTCGGTTCTGGAGAAGCAGCCAGGGCTGAAAGCGCTGCTGCTCAGCTCCCGCAAACCGGCTTTTATTGTTGGCGCGGATATCACTGAGTTCCTTTCTCTGTTTGCGGCACCGGCTGAAAAACTGGAACAGTGGCTGGGATTTGCCAACGGCATCTTTAGCCGACTGGAAGACCTGCCCGTGCCGACGCTATCCGCGATCCAGGGCTATGCCCTCGGCGGCGGATGTGAATGCATTCTGGCGACCGATTTCCGTATCGCCACCCCGGACGCCCGCATCGGCCTGCCGGAAACCAAACTGGGCATCATGCCTGGCTTTGGGGGATCGGTACGCCTGCCTCGCCTGTTAGGTGCGGACAGCGCGCTGGAAATTATAGCCGCCGGCAAAGATGTCGATGCGCAAAAAGCGCTGGCCATCGGTCTGGTTGATGCCGTGGTCCCGGTTGAGAAATTGCAGCAGGCCGCGCTGGCCATCCTGCAGGAAGCGATGTCCGGCAAGCAGGACTGGCGCGCACGTCGTCAGCCGAAGCTTGCGCCGCTGAAACTCAGCAAAATTGAAGCCACCATGAGCTTCAGCATCGCAAAAAGTATGGTGCTGCAGACCGCCGGGAAACATTACCCGGCACCGATGATGGCGGTGAAAACCATTGAGGCCGCAGCAGGTCTGGGCCGTGATGCTGCGCTGAAGCTGGAAACGCAGGCCTTTGTGCCACTGGCCCGTTCTGACGAGGCTCGCGCACTGGTGGGGATCTTCCTCAACGATCAGGCGGTGAAGGCCAAAGCCAAAAAGCTGACCCGCGACGTTGAAACGCCAAAACAAGCCGCTGTGCTGGGCGCCGGTATTATGGGCGGCGGCATTGCTTATCAGTCCGCCTCGAAAGGCGTACCGGTGATGATGAAGGACATTAATCCGGCCTCGCTGGAATTGGGTATGAAAGAAGCCGCGAAACTGCTGAATAAACAGCTGGAACGCGGAAAAATCGACGGCATGAAACTGGCTGGCATTATTGGCACCATTCAACCCACGCTGGACTATGCCGGCTTTGAGCGGGCAGACATTGTGGTTGAAGCCGTTGTTGAAAACCCGAAGGTAAAAGCCGCGGTTCTGGCAGAAACGGAAGGCTATCTGCACAGCGGTGCGATCCTGGCGTCGAATACCTCCACCATCCCAATCAGCCAGCTGGCCCACGCGTTGAAGCGGCCAGAAAATTTCTGCGGCATGCACTTCTTTAATCCTGTTCACCGCATGCCGCTGGTCGAAGTGATCCGGGGTGAGAAAACCTCAGACGCGACGCTGGCAACCGTGGTGGCCTGGGCCAGCAAAATGGGCAAAACGCCAATCGTTGTTAATGACTGTCCGGGCTTTTTCGTTAACCGGGTGCTGTTCCCTTACTTTGCGGGCTTCAGCCTGCTGCTGCGCGATGGCGCGGACTTCCGCCAGATAGATAAAGTGATGGAAAAACAGTTCGGCTGGCCAATGGGCCCGGCCTGGCTACTGGACGTGGTGGGGATTGATACCGCTCACCATGCACAGATGGTGATGGCTGACGGATTCCCTTCCCGCATGAAGAAAGATTATCGCGATGCGATTGACGTGCTGTTCGATGCCAAACGCTTTGGCCAGAAAAATCAGCTTGGTTTCTATCGCTGGGAAACGGACAGCAAGGGTAAACAGAAGAAGGTGGCGGATCCGGCGGTCGATGACCTGTTGCAGACGGTCTGTCAGCCAAAGCGGGTGTTCAGCGATGATGAGATCGTGTCCCGCATGATGATCCCGATGATCAATGAAGTCGTACGTTGCCTGGAAGAGGGAATTATTGCCTCCCCTGCCGAGGCCGATATGGCGCTGGTTTATGGACTCGGCTTCCCGCCTTTCCACGGCGGCGCTTTCCGCTATCTCGATACGCAAGGCAATCCGCGTTTTGTCAGCCAGGCTGAACCGTTCAGCGAGCTGGGTGCGCTTTATCAGCCGCCTGCTGGCCTGCGTGAAAAAGCGCAGAAAGACGAAAGCTGGTATCCACAGGCCGCGCCCATCGGCGATGCCACTCTGAAAACGGCGTGAGGGTAAGAAAATGGAAAAAGTCGTGATTGTTGATGCCATCCGCACGCCGATGGGTCGTTCTAAAGGTGGCGCTTATCGCCACGTTCGTGCTGAAGATTTATCGGCACATTTGATGCGCAACCTGTTGAGCCGCAATCCCGCGCTGGACGCGTCTTCGCTGGACGATATTTACTGGGGCTGCGTGCAGCAAACCCTCGAACAGGGTTTCAATATTGCCCGCAACGCGTCGCTGTTGGCGGAGATCCCGCACAGCGTGCCGGCCACCACGGTCAACCGCCTGTGTGGTTCCTCAATGCAGGCGCTGCATGATGCGGCGCGCGCCATTATGGTGGGCGATGCCCATGCCTGCCTGATTGGTGGCGTTGAACATATGGGCCACGTGCCGATGAACCACGGAGTGGACTTTCATCCGGGATTGAGCAAAACCGTCGCCAAAGCGGCTGGGATGATGGGATTAACCGCCGAGATGCTCGCGCGCATCCATAAAATCAGCCGTGAGCGTCAGGACGCCTTCGCCGCACGTTCCCATCAGCGTGCCTGGGCTGCCACCCAGGCCGGTCACTTTGCCAATGAGATTGTGCCAACCAGCGGACATGATGCGGATGGCGTGCTGCGCCGTTACGACTTCGATGAAGTGATCCGTTCAGATACCACCGTTGCGGGCCTCGCCGCATTACGTCCCGCTTTCGATCCGGTCAACGGCACGGTCACTGCAGGCACCTCTTCCGCACTGTCAGACGGTGCCGCAGCGATGCTGATAATGAGTGAATCCCGTGCGCGTGAGCTGGGCCTTAAGCCGCGAGCGGTTGTCCGCGCGATGGCGGTGGTGGGATGTGACCCTTCGGTGATGGGATACGGTCCGGTTCCGGCGTCAAAACTGGCGTTAAAAAGAGCCGGTCTGAACGTGACGGATATTGGCGTCTTCGAACTGAATGAAGCGTTCGCCGCGCAAACGCTGCCCTGTATTCAGGATCTCGGCCTGCTGGAAGTGATGGATGAAAAGGTCAATCTGAATGGCGGTGCAATCGCGTTAGGTCATCCGCTGGGCTGTTCGGGTGCCCGCATCAGTACTACCTTGCTTAATCTGATGGAAAGGCGCGATGCCCAATTTGGCCTGGCGACCATGTGTATTGGTCTGGGACAGGGGATCGCCACCGTCTTCGAACGCATCTGATACGTTGAACTGGCTGTTTCACTGATTCAATTCCCGCCCGTCAGGGGCGGGTTTTTTCGTTGCTCAGGTTCAGGGGCAGAGCGTCCTGCCCCCGGCAACCTCAGATAAAGGCGAAGGCATCGCCGAACATCTGATCTTCCTTCGCGCCGCGCTCGGCACAAAAACGCTCACGGGCGATTTTGGCCATCTCGAAACGGCCTGCAATATAGATGTCATGACTGGCAAGCGTGGCATAGTCATTCATCACGGCGGTCAGCACCGTACCACTGCGCCCATCCCAACCCGCTTCAGGCTGCTCGACAACCGGAATAATTTTCAGGTTAGGGTGCTTAATGGCCAGCGCGTCTAACTCTTCCAGATCGTAGAGATGCTTCAGCTCGCGTCCGCCCCAGTAAAGGGCGATATCACGATCCGGCTGCTGAGAAAGGGCGGTCAGCAGAATAGAGCGGGCATAGGAGAACCCGGTTCCACCCGCAACCAGCACCAGCGGGCGATCGCCCTCTTCCCGCAGCCAGGCATCACCATGGGGAATATCGACGGTGATTTTGCGCTGTTCCTGAATGCGTTCCATCACCGCCATGGCATACAGATTCAGTTCTGAGGCACCAATGTGCAGCTCGATAATGTCTTTTTCCATCGGAGTGGATGCCAGTGAGAATGGACGCTTGTCACGCTCGTCCATCACCACCATCAAATACTGGCCAGCACGGAAGCTAAAATCAGCCTCCGGCACCATTCTCACTCGGTACACAGTATCGGTAATCGCCTCTACTGAGGTCACTTTGCAGCTTAACGTTGTCATGCGTTCCCTCTGTCGGGTCTCTGGCAGTTATTTGCCGGGCGTGTTATTGCGCGTAGGTGGCTCACTGAAGATGCCCAGTTCGTCCCAAATCTCATCGATGCGGGCTGTTACCGCCGGATCTTTACGGATTGGACGTCCCCACTCTCGCGTCGTTTCGCCTGGCCATTTATTGGTCGCATCCAGTCCCATTTTCGAGCCTAAGCCGGAAACAGGTGAAGCGAAGTCCAGGTAGTCGATCGGCGTATTTTCAACTAAGACAGTATCTCTCGCCGGATCCATTCGCGTGGTGATCGCCCAGATGACGTCGTTCCAGTCACGGGCATTCACATCATCATCGCAGACAATAACAAATTTGGTATACATAAACTGACGAAGGAAAGACCAGACGCCCATCATTACGCGCTTGGCATGTCCCGCATACTGTTTTTTCATCGTAACGACGGCCAGGCGATAGGAACACCCTTCCGGCGGCAGATAGAAATCGACAATTTCCGGGAACTGCTTCTGCAGGATCGGCACAAAGACTTCATTCAGCGCCACGCCTAACACCGCAGGTTCATCCGGTGGACGGCCGGTGTAGGTCGAATGATAGATCGGATTGCGACGCTGAGTGATATGCGTCACGGTGAACACCGGGAAACTGTCTACTTCATTATAGTAACCCGTATGATCGCCGTAAGGGCCTTCTGGCGCCATTTCGCCAGGCTCGATATAGCCTTCAAGCACAATTTCGGCGCTGGCGGGCACTTCCAGATCGTTGGGTATGCACTTCACCACTTCCGTTTTAGTGCCGCGCAGCAGGCCGGCGAAGGCATATTCAGACAGGGTGTCAGGAACGGGGGTCACGGCACCCAGAATCGTGGCCGGATCGGCGCCCAACGCGACGGATACCGGGAAACGTTCCCCCGGATGCTGCTGCGTCCACTCCTGGAAATCCAGCGCGCCGCCGCGATGGGAGAGCCAGCGCATAATCAGCTTGTTCTTACCAATCACCTGCTGGCGATAGATGCCGAGATTCTGCCGCTCTTTGTGCGGACCGCGTGTGACGGTCAATCCCCAGGTAATTAGCGGGGCCGCATCTTCAGGCCAACATTTCATTACCGGGATTCGGTGCAGATCGACCTCGTCGCCCTGCCAAATTTCTTGCTGGCACGGCGCATCACGCAGACGCTTGGTCGGCATGTTCAGCACCTGCTTCCACTGCGGCATCTTATCGAAGAAATCACGGAAACCGCGAGGTGGCTCAGGTTCTTTCAGGAACGCCAGCAGGCGGCCAACATCACGCAGCGCCGAGACATCTTTCTGTCCCATGCCCATGGCCACACGGTCCGGCGTACCGAACAGGTTGCACAACACCGGCATGTCGTACCCTTTTGGGTTTTCGAACAGCAGTGCCGGGCCGCCAGCTCGCAGGGTGCGATCGGCGATTTCGGTCATCTCAAGATCCGGGTCGATCTCTTGCGTAATACGTTTTAATTCCCCGCGCTGCTCAAGCAAGGCAAGGAAATCGCGTAAGTCGTGGTATTTCATGACTTCTCATCAATACGGTCAGTGAATCGGCCATTATAGGGAGGATTGTTACGCTATGCTTAGTTTTTTGGAGCGACCGCGATCTGCAAACCAAATTCTTGCCAGGGCCGCATCTCTGCTGGATCCCGCTATAACTCTGGCGATGAGTTTGGTATTCTTAGCGGCCCTGTAATCAAAAAGTGACGTTATGGAATCCTGGTATTTACTTTATTGCAAACGTGGCCAGCTGCTTCGCGCGAAAGAACATCTTGAGCGTCAATCGGTGCATTGTCTTAGCCCAATGATTGCATTAGAGAAATTGGTTCGCGGAAAACGCACCCAGGTGGATGAGCCGCTCTTCCCCAATTATCTGTTTATTGAATTTGATCCGGAAGCGATTCATACCACAACCATAAGCGCCACGCGGGGCGTCAGCCATTTCGTTCGCTTCGGCAGTCTGCCGGCCAGCGTTCCTCATGACGTGATTATGGCACTGCAAACCGATACGCCAATCACCATGGTCGATCCTGACGTGCCTCAGCCCGGCGACCGCGTGTTAATTACCTGCGGCGCGTTTGAAGGGCTGAAAGCCATCTTCACCGAGCCCGATGGGGAAGCGCGCTCAATGCTGCTGCTGAACCTGCTCAATAAGCAGATCACGCGCAGCCTCGACAACAAGCAGTTCCACAAGCTTTAACCCTTCCTGCCGCTGATGCCGAAATTACGCCGGCAAACGAAACAGCTTACGCGCATTAGCATCGCACTGACGTGCCAGCGCCTCGGGTTCTTCCCCACGTAATCCCGCCACCACCTGCACAATATGCGGCAGGAAGCAGGGTTCATTACGTCGTGAAGGCGGCCTCGGGCGCATGTCGCGGGGCAACAAATAGGGCGCATCCGTTTCCAGCAGCAGGCGGTCGGCTGGGATCAACGGCAATAACTCACGAAGCTCTACGCCACGTCGCTCATCGCACACCCAACCCGTAATCCCAATTGAGAGTCCCGCCGCCAGGCAGGCTTCAAGCTCTTCGCGCGTGCCGGTAAAGCAGTGCACCACCGCACCAGGCAACGTTGGTAACAAGGGCGCGAGGACGGCGAGGAAACGGTCGTGGGCATCGCGACAGTGGAGAAACACCGGCATTGCCAATTCGGCAGCCAGCTCAAGCTGGGCATTGAACGCATAAACCTGCTGCTCAGGTTCAGAGATATTGCGGTTGAAGTCCAGACCACATTCGCCAATGGCGACCACTTCAGGGCTCTCCGCCAGCCGTTTCAGGGTCGCGGCGGTTTCGCCTGACCATTCACTGGCATGATGGGGATGAACACCGGCAGTGGACCAGCAATAACCCGGACGACGCATGGCCAGGCTTTGTGCCTGCTGGCTTTCCAGCGCGTTGGTGCCGGTGATCAGTAAGCCGGTGATCCCGGCGTCTTTCGCACGTTTTACGACCTGATCGCGATCTTTCGCGAACTGCGTGCTGGTCAGGTTCACACCAATATCGAACATAGGATTTTCCAAACAGTAACCGCCCTTTCGGGCGGTTACGTTACTTCATGTAAGGGAGCGCTGGACCTGCTTTACGCTACTCTGGGCCCGATTCTTCCGGGTCCATGTCCTGACGACGCTTGCCGACATAGAAGCGCGCGAAGAACACGCCGACTTCAAACAGGCAATACATCGGAATAGCCAGAAGCGTCTGAGAGAAGACATCTGGCGGGGTCAACAGCATTCCCACCACGAAAGCACCCACCAGTACATACGGGCGCTTTTTCTTCAGGTCTTCCGGGGTTGTCATGCCGGTCCAACAGATCAACACGATAGCGATTGGCACTTCAAAGGAGACGCCAAACGCCATAAACAGTGCCATTACAAAATCGAGATAGTTGTTAATGTCAGTGGCAATCAACACGCCCTGCGGCGCGGTCTTGGCGAAGAAGCCAAAGGCCAGCGGAAAGACAACAAAGTAGGCGAAAGCCATGCCGGTATAGAATAGGAATGAACTGGAAAACAGCAACGGCATAACCAGCTTGCGCTCATGGCGATAAAGCGCAGGGGCGATAAAGGCCCAGATCTGATACAGGATCACCGGTACCGCAAGGAATACCGAGACGATCATCGTCAGTTTTATTGGGGTGAAAAACGGGGACGCAACGTCAGTGGCGATCATGCTGGCGCCCGCTGGCATCTGCTTAATCAGCGGCGCGGAAACCAGCTGGTAGATGTCATTGGAAAAATAAGCCAGACAGATAAAGATGCCGACGACGGCAATAATACAGTTCAACAAGCGCTTACGGAGTTCAATCAAATGACTGATAAGCGGTTGGGTATCTTCAACAGCCATGTTTATCGTTCATCGCTCGGTAAATGGGTGGAAACAGGAGCACGGCTGGACAGGATTGGCGCGTCGCCATTCGTGGTCAAGGCCGGTTTCGGTTCAGGTTTCACTGTCGGGGCCTGAGCTGGCGCGGTAGCCACTTCGGGTGCCTGAACGGGCGCAGACGCCACGTCAGTAGCCGGAATGGGTGAGGTTGCCGCTTCAGATACCTGAACCGGTGTGGTCACCGCGTCAGGGGCTTTGACAGGGGAACTGGCCTGATGGTCGGCTTCCGCTGGCGTCACACCCTCATGCGTCTCGGCAGAGTTCTTCACAAGGGGGTTATGGATGGTGTTGGCTTCGTCATCGGCTTTTTCATTTTCGCCGAGGTAAGAACGCTTCATGGATTCTGCTGATTGCTTCAGCTCTTCCATTGACGCCTTCAGCTCAGGAGAAAGGCTGTTCTTACTGGCCTCTTCCACCTTTTTCAGGCTGTCCTGCAGCTCCTGCAATTTAAGTTCCTGAGCGAGTTCGTTCTGCACACTGGTCGCCAGTGAACGCAGAGCGCGGATCCAGCCAACGACGGTTCTGACCGCCACCGGTAAACGCTGTGGACCCAGCACGACCAGCCCGATAACGAACACCAAAATCAGTTCACTAAAGCCTATGTCGAACACGGTTTATACCTTGTCGTTCTTGACGTCTTCTTTCTTCGCTTCTGTCTGATCTTTTTCCGCCAGTTTGGCATGGAAGTCAGCATCATTAGCATGGTCTTTATCTTTCTCGTTTTCATCGCCCATGGCTTTTTTGAAGCCTTTGATCGATGAACCCAAATCAGATCCCAGCGTACGGAGTTTGTTGGTACCAAACAGAAGAACAACAATTACGGCAATGATTAACAATTGCCAGATACTAATACCGCCCATGATTTTGCCTCTGATATTGAGTTGTGATGCCAGTTTTTCAGTATATACAGCTTGTGTTGCGCTGACGATGAGCAAACCATCACCAGCGCGGGATAACCTTCTGTTTACCTTTCATGACAATCAGCTGGTTTTACGCCAGCCAACCAGCCAGCTAACCAGACCGGCGGCGATCATCGCCGCGGAAATCAGATCCCAATCTGGCCGTGTCAGCAAGATGGCAGTGCCGCTGAGCAGCAAGGTCGCACCGACGCCGAACAGGTAACGGGACTTATGCTGTCTGATCCGTTCGCCTTTTAAATCGTTGGTCAGCTTGTCGACGCTGTGTTGCAAATGCTTGTGCTGGCGCAGGCTGTCATAGAAGAGTTCCGGCAGTTCTGGCAATTTCTCAGCCCAGAAAGGCGCTTTCTCTTTCAGTGCCCTGACAATGGCCGGAATACCGATTTGATCTTTGATCCAGTCTTCCAGGAACGGTTTGGCTGTTTTCCACAAATCCAACTGCGGATAAAGCTGCCGCCCAATGCCTTCAACATACAACAATGTTTTCTGCAGGAGAACCAGTTGTGGCTGAACTTCCATATTGAAGCGTCTGGCGGTGTTGAAAAGATTCAGCAACACGTGGCCAAAGGAGATCTCTGCCAACGGCTTTTCAAAAATGGGTTCGCACACGGTGCGGATGGCAAATTCGAAATCTTCCACGTTGGTGTCCGGCGGAACCCAACCAGAGTCGACGTGAAGCTCGGCCACCTTGCGGTAATCACGATTGAAGAAGGCGATGAAGTTTTCGGCGAGATAGCGCTTATCTTCTTTATTCAGCGAGCCGACTATCCCGCAGTCGATGGCGATATATTGCGGATCTTCTGGATGGTCGTAGCTGACAAAAATATTGCCCGGATGCATATCCGCATGGAAGAAGCTGTCGCGGAACACCTGGGTAAAGAATACCTGCACGCCGCGCTCAGCCAGCAACTTCATGTTCACGCCATGCTTCTCCAGCGTAACCACGTCGGAAATCGGAATACCGTAGATCCGCTCCATCACCAGCATGGTTTCGCTGCCGTAGTCGGAGAAGATTTCCGGAACGTACAGCATTTTGCTTTTATCGAAGTTACGGCGAAGCTGGATGGCGTTAGCCCCTTCGCGCAACAGGTTCAGCTCATCAATCAGCGTTTTTTCGTAGTCTGCGACCACTTCCTGCGGACGCAAGCGGCGGCCGTCGGGTAACAGGCGTGGAACCCAGCGCGCCATGCGGTTGATCAGCTTCATATCGGCTCTGATCACCGGCAGGATGTCCGGGCGAATCACTTTGATCACCACTTTCTGGCCGTTTTCTTTCAGCGTTGCCGTATGCACCTGGGCAATCGACGCTGATGCCAGAGGTTTGATCATGAAATCATCAAAGCGGGATTCAACCGGGCAACCAAGAGACAGTTCGATCTGCTGCTTAGCCAGCACGCCGTCAAACGGGGCTACACGGTCCTGCAGCATCGCCAGCTGATCGGCAATCTGCGGCGGGAACAGGTCGCGTCGTGTCGACATCATCTGACCAAACTTGATCCATACCGGACCCAGTTGCTCCAGCGCCAGGCGAATACGGTCGCCAAGCGGCAGGTTTTTGTGTTTGTTGGGCAGCCAGAACAGGCACTTACGCCACATGCGGATCGGCAATGCCAGACGGGTTTTAGGGATCAGTTCATCCAGGCCGTAGGTGAGGAATACCCGGATAATCAAATAGAGTCGGCGCAATTCTCCTGGCGTCATTTGCCCTCCAGCGTTGCAAGGCGGCTTTCAAGCGCGGAAAGATCGCGGGATAGCGCATCAACTTCTTCAGCAAACCAGGCTGCTTCTAATCCGCCGGGTGCCAGCCGCCACTCTTCGGTCAGCGCCTGACCGAGATAGGCCTGCTTGCGTTCAGCATCACCACGTAACAGCTGGAAACCGCGACGGGCAAACCGGCTGATACCCTGCGCCACCACGTCCCCGGTCCAGGGCGCGAGGTATTCTGCGGGGTCCAGTTCGGCGAGATCGATAAGCGCAGAAAAGTGCTGCACAACCTGCAGATCGCCGTCGACTTCCAGCTCGCCACTGCGGATCACGCTGGTCAGCTGCTGGCGATCGCGCAGCTTGCGCAAGGTGGCAATCTGCGTTTTTACCGTGCAGTCGGGCGTGTCATTCCACTCGCCCAGCACATCAACCTGATGCTCGCTGAAGATAAAGATCAGCGGCTGTTTCAGTTCAGCCAGCACGATGGCCAGGCTTTTGCCATTCAGGCGCTGACGTGCTGCTTTCAGGCCGCGATCGCGATAGAGGATCTGGTTAAGTGCCGTTTCCAGGCCCGCGGTTAACAGCGGCGTTAAAGTCATTCGCTTTCCTGTTTAGAACTTGAACCCACGGTGCAGTGCAACGATGCCACCGGTGAGATTGTGATACGTGGTGTTTTCAAAGCCCACGTCTTCCATCATCTGCTTGAGTGTGTCCTGATCCGGATGCATACGGATGGATTCGGCCAGATAGCGATAGCTCCCGGAATCCTTCGCCACCAGCTCGCCGATGCGCGGCAGAATATGGAAAGAGTACGCGTCATAGGCCTTGCTTAACGGTTCCAGCACCGGCTTGGAGAACTCCAGCACCAGTAAACGCCCGCCCGGCTTCAGTACGCGGAACATGGACGCCAGCGCTTTCTCTTTCTCGGTGACGTTACGCAAGCCAAAGGCGATGGTAATGCAGTCGAAATAGTTGTCCGGGAAAGGCAGTGCTTCAGCATTGGCCTGCACGTAGTTCACGTTGCCAATGATGCCGTTGTTGCGTAATTTCTCACGGCCCACTTTCAGCATCGAGCTGTTGATATCAGCCAGCACCACTTCGCCCGTCTCGCCCACCAGGCGTGAGAACTTCGCGGTCAAATCGCCGGTGCCGCCCGCCAGATCCAGCACGCGCTGCCCACGGCGGACGCCGCTGCAATCGATAGTAAAACGCTTCCAGACGCGGGGGATGCCGAACGACATTAAATCGTTCATCAGGTCATATTTGGCCGCAACGGAATGGAAAACATCTGCCACCATTTCTTCCTTGTCGCTTTTCGCTACGGTACGGAAGCCGAAATGAGTGGTGTCCTTTGATTCATCTGCCATTTGTTTTGCCTGCTCTGCAATCAATTATCTGCCAAGTGTACCAGAGTCCAGCAGGTCAGGCACGCAGCCTGGCGGCTTATTCATTGACTCTTAATGCGCCGTTATCCTGCCCGGAATCGCCATCTGGCTGGGCTTCATCGTCCTCCAGCTCAGCGATATTTTCGGCCGATTCCGGCATGGCCTGTTCAACAAGCCGCGGATTAATCGGCCGTTTCACCTCGATACCCAGCTGACGGAAGCTTTCGGTCTGGGCGATCATATTGCCCCGCCCTTCCGACAGTTTTTTCATTGCCTGACGGTAACTGTCCTGCGCTTTGTCCAGACTTTGGCCCATTGAGGACATGTCATCGACAAACAGGCGCATTTTATCGTAGAGCTTCGCGGCACGATCGGCGATGCGTTGGGCATGGCGGCTCTGTTGCTCATAGCGCCAAAGATTGTTAATCGTCCGTAACGCCACCAGCAGGGTGGTTGGACTGACTAACATGATGTTCAGGTTGAGCGCTTCGTTAATCAACTCCGGCTGACGATCGATCGCCAGTAAAAAGGCCGGTTCAACCGGGATAAACATCAACACATAATCCAGGGAGCGTAAACCGGGCAATTGTTGGTAATCTTTTCGGCTCAGCTGACGTAAATGCCCACGAATGGCGGCAATATGCTCGCTGATTGCCGCTTCGCGCTGCGCCTCATCGTCACCGTTGAAGTAACGTTCGTAGGCCACCAGCGTCATTTTGGCATCGATAACCACATCTTTGCCCTGCGGCAGACGCACGATCACATCCGGCTGCATCCGTCCGTTCTGTTCTAACTGAATGGTGACCTGGGTTTCATACTCATGGCCTTCCCGCAGCCCGGAGGCTTCAAGCACGCGGCTCAAGACCACTTCACCCCAGTTACCCTGGGTTTTATTGTCGCCTTTCAGCGCTTTGGTCAGGTTGATCGCTTCCTGCGCCATTTGCGCGTTCAGCTGCTGCAGGTTGCGGATTTCATGCGAGAGGGTATGACGTTCACGGGCTTCCTGGCCAAATCCGTCCTGCACCTGGCGGCGGAAGCCTTCCAGCTGTTCACGCAGTGGCGAAATCAGGCTGTTAAGGCTTTGCTTGTTTTGCTCATCAACGCGGCGGCCACTGTTTTCGAAAATCCGGTTTGCAAGGTTTTCAAATTGCGCGTTCAGCCGCTGCTCGCTGTTGACCAGCAGGCGCTGTTTCTCTTCAGCAGCCATGCGGGTTTCTTCAAGACGGATGGTGACTTCGCGCAGTTCGGCTTCCTGAGAACTGTTGATTTCCAGCTGGTTGCGTAATTCCCGCGTCAGCTGTTCAGTTTCATTGCGCCAGTGATCGAGGTGGTGAAGCTTTTCCTGGGCCGCAGACAGCGTCCCGTGTAGCTGGCGCAACTCGAGCTCATTCTGCCGTTGCGCCTGCTGACAGGTTTCGACCTGCTGCTGCAGCCGTTGACGCTCTTCGCGCAGCTGTTCCGCTGACTGCAGCAGCAATTGCCGTTCGGTTTCCTGCCGGGCTGAGACCTGCTGCCCGCGAAACCAGGCGATTGTCCAGCCTGCCAGCACACCGGCCAGCGCCAGACAAACGCCATAACTGATTGTTGCCTCCACCTTTATTCTCCCGCATGGACTTATCTACGGGAAAAGGTAGAGGCCTACTGTATGAATGTCCAGATAAAAAGCGTCAGATTAGGCGGCGCGCCGCATCTACTACGATACGTACCGCATCACTCTCGGTTCTTTTCATCGTTTCCGCATCAGGAATTTCCTGCTGAGTGCGGTTGACGATCACACCCGCCACCATACCGGCCCGCAGTCCCTGACTGGCACACATGGTTAACAGCGTTGCCGACTCCATTTCATAGTTCAGCACGCCCATATCCTGCCATTCCTTCATTGAGTTCTGGAAACGGCTGACGACGCGGCCTGAAAAGGTGTCGTAACGCTCCTGACCAGGATAGAACGTATCGGAAGATGCGGTGATACCAATGTGGGTGGTTGCGCCTGCCGCTTTCGCCGCGTCGACCAGCGCCGTGGTGCAGGTAAAGTCCGCGACAGCCGGGAACTCCAGCGGGGCGAAGTGCAGGCTGGCGCCATCAAGACGCACTGAGCCGGTGGTGACCAGCACATCGCCGACGTTAATCTCTGGCTGAATAGCGCCAGTGGTACCGACGCGCAGGAAGGTGCGCACGCCCAGTTGAGCCAGTTCTTCCACTGCAATAGACGTTGAAGGACCGCCGATGCCGGTGGAACAGACGATCACCGCCTTGCCATCCAGCTCTGCACGCCAGCTGGTAAATTCACGGTGTGAAGCCAGATGGACCGGGTTTTCCATCAATGCCGCAATTTTTTTCACCCGCTCAGGATCGCCCGGCACAATCGCCAAGGTCGCGCCCTGCAAATCCGCTTTTGTTAAACCCAAATGAAAAACGTCTGAGTGTGCCATTTCAAACTCCTGTAACGGGAAAGGGGGATAAGGATCAGGCGGTCACAATAATGCAAAGCTGCCGAAAATTATGTGAATCGCATCACTTCGTCCAATGAAAGTTACATTGAATCAACAACAAGAAGTGACATACATCACATTTAAACACTCTTTCCTTTCGGATTGCCACAACTTGCCCTCCCGGTCAGGTAATGGCAGTGTTAATGATGGGTAGAGAGCAACCCCCTGACCCAAACGTAATCCTGGCTATAGTTAGCTGATTGCGCTAATGCATGCATGGAGAGGACAATGAAAACCGACGAGAATACGACTCAAAAAATGAGCAATAATGGGTTCACTCCTGCGGTATCGCCTACCGCATCGACCACGATTATTACTGACAGTGACGCCATCCAGTCAGGTGAAACATCCATTCCTACTCAGGGCGAGAACATGCCCGCTTTTCACGCCAAACCGCGTCATGTCAGCGGCCCACTGCCGGTGATTCTGGTGGTTCAGGAGATTTTTGGCGTGCATGAACACATTCGCGATATCTGCCGTCGCCTGGCTGCCGAAGGCTATCTGGCGGTTGCGCCAGAGCTCTACTTCCGCCAGGGCGATCCTGCTGAATACGACGATATCCCGACGCTGTTTAAAGAATTAGTCAGCACCGTTCCGGATAATCAGGTGTTGGCCGATTTGGATCACGTTGCCAACTGGGCCTCCCGTCACGGCGGCGATATGCGCAATATGGGCATCACCGGCTTCTGCTGGGGCGGACGCATTACCTGGCTGTATGCAGCACACAATCCACAGCTGAAAGCCGCCGTGGCCTGGTATGGCAAAATGGTCGGTGAGAAGACACTGAAGCAGCAGAAGCAGCCGGTTGATATCGCGGTGGATTTAACTGCGCCGGTGTTAGGACTTTATGGCGGCAAGGATGACAGCATCCCGCAGGAGAGCGTGGAGACTATGCGCCAGGCACTGCGTGCAGCGAACGCCAAATCGGAAATTATTGTTTATCCGGATGCGGGCCATGCGTTTAATGCCGATTACCGCCCAAGCTATCATGGAGAGTCGGCCAAAGATGGCTGGCAGCGCATGCTCGCCTGGTTCCGGCAGAATGGCGTGAAGTAATAAAAAAAGGGGCGCCAGGCGCCCCACATCACTTCAATCACACAGAAATCAGGCCGGTTTTTTAGTCTTGCGCAGATTCTGTGCGGCTTGCACCATGTTCGCTAACGCCTGACGTGTTTCTGTCCAGCCGCGCGTTTTCAGACCACAATCCGGATTCACCCACAGACGCTCAGTCGGGATGCGCTTCGCCGCCTTCAGCAGCAGTTCTTCCATCCATTCCACGCCGGGCACGTTTGGCGAATGAATGTCGTACACGCCAGGGCCGATCTCATTCGGATAATCAAACTCCTCAAACGACTCCAGCAGTTCCATATCCGACCGTGAGGTTTCGATGGTGATCACGTCCGCATCCAGCGCCGCAATCGACCCCATGATGTCGTTGAACTCGCAGTAACACATATGGGTATGGATCTGCGTGTCATCCCGCGCCACGGCAGCATTCAGGCGGAAGGCATCAACGGCCCATGCCAGATAGGCCGCCCAGTCGGACTGGCGCAGCGGCAGACCTTCACGCAGGGCAGGCTCATCGATCTGAATGATGCCGATGCCGGCTTTTTCCAGGTCCTCCACTTCATCGCGCAGCGCCAGAGCAATCTGCTTAGCGATGGTTTCACGGCTCACGTCTTCACGCGGGAATGACCAGCAAAGGATGGTAACCGGCCCGGTCAGCATGCCTTTCACCGGTTTCTCCGTCAGGGACTGGGCGTATTTCGCCCACTCAACGGTGATCGCCGCCGGGCGGCTGACGTCGCCGATAATAACGGGCGGTTTGACGCAGCGTGAACCGTAGCTCTGCACCCAGCCATTTTGCGTGAAGGCAAAACCGTCGAGGTTCTCGCCAAAATACTCAACCATGTCGTTACGTTCGGCTTCGCCGTGAACCAGCACATCCAGACCCAGACGTTCCTGCTCAGCAATGGCCTGTTTGATATGTCCGGCAATGCCGGTACGGTAGTGATTACTGTCGAGGCGACCCTGTTTGAAGTCCAGGCGCAGGCCACGGATTTCGGTAGTTTGTGGGAACGAACCGATGGTGGTGGTCGGCCAGGCCGGCAGGTTAAAGCGCTTGCGCTGCGCGTCAGCACGTACGCTATAGCCATGATCGCGCTGGCTGTCTTTCGCGGTGATCGCCGCAAGACGTTTGCTGACCGCCGCGTTATGCACCCGACCCGAATCACGGCGGGCACGGATCGGTGCGCTCCAGGCCTCCAGTGACTGCGGGTTATTGTTGTTCAGCGCGTTGCTCAGCAGTGACAGCTCAGCACACTTTTGCAGGGCGAAGGCGAACCAGCTTTTCACTTCGTCGTCCAGGCGGGTTTCGGTACTCAGGTCGATAGGGCTGTGCAGCAGCGAACAGGACGAACCGATCCACAGCTGTTTGCGCTGGGAAACCAGCGGTTGCAGGCGTTCAAACCAGCTACTTAAGTCGGCTCGCCAGACGTTACGGCCATTGATAACGCCGACGGACAGCAACCAGTCGGCAGGGATCCTGGCATTTAGCGCAACGATATCGTCTTTACCCTGCACCAGGTCAACGTGCAGCCCCTGCACCGGCAGCGTACGGAGGGTATTGATGTTAGTGCCGGCGCTGTCAAAGTAGGTGGTCAGCAGCAGTTTGGTGTTGCCCTGCAAGGCATCATAAGCCGGTTTGAAGGCGTTCAGCCATTCCTGCGGCAGTTCCAGCACCAGCGCAGGTTCATCAATCTGTACCCATTCAATTCCGCGGGTAGCCAGCTCGCCCAGCACCTGCTGGTAGACCGGCAGAATGTCTTTCAGCAGGCTCAGTCGGTCAAACTGTTCGCCTTTTACTTTACCCAACCACAGATAGGTTACCGGGCCCAGCAGCACCGGTTTTACGTTGTGGCCAAGAGCCAGCGCTTCATCGACTTCTTCCAGAATTTGTGTCCAGCTAAGTTTGAACTGCTGGCCCTGGGTGAATTCCGGCACCATGTAGTGGTAGTTGGTGTTGAACCACTTGGTCATTTCGGCAGCGGCAGCGGGCTCACCCGTGGGTGCCCGGCCACGGCCAAGACGGAACAACGTGTCCAGATCGACAGAGCCGTCTTTGTTTTGGTGACGGGCCGGCACGTTGCCCAACATCAGGCTGGTGGTCAGAACGTGATCGTACCAGGCGAAGTCACCCACCGGCACCCGATCAACGCCCGCCTGCTTCTGCTGCTGCCAGTGGCGGGCACGCAGTTCGCGGCCTACCGCCAGTAAATCGTCCTGAGTGCTGTTACCCGCCCAGTAGCTTTCCTGCGCTTTTTTCAGTTCGCGACGCAGACCGACGCGAGGGAATCCAAGTGTGTGGTTCAGAATGGTCATCAGTTCTTTCCTCAGTTGTTGCCCGCTGTCCTTGCAGATGCAATCAGGCTTTTAGACGTCCAGATGTTTACACATCTATAATCCGCAGGTACTGTAGTCACCACAAGCGCAAATTGTTCACTGTCGATGTGAAGGACTCTCATGATCGAACTCAAACACCTGCGGACGCTGCAGGCGCTGCGGACAACCGGTTCGCTGGCGGCCGCGGCGGCCCAGCTTCACCAAACGCAGTCGGCGTTATCTCATCAGTTCAGCGACCTGGAACAGCGTCTGGGCTTTCGGTTATTCGTGCGTAAAAGCCAGCCGCTGCGCTTTACGCCCCAGGGCGAAATCCTGCTGCAGCTGGCGGAACAGGTGTTGCCGCAGATCCAGCAGGCGCTTCAGGCCTGCCACGAGCCTCACCAGACCACGCTGCGCATCGCCATTGAATGCCATAGCTGTATCCAGTGGCTGACGCCGGCGTTGAGTAATTTCCGTCAGAGCTGGCCTCAGGTGGTGATGGATTTCAAATCGGGCGTGACCTTCGACCCTCAGCCTGCCTTGCAGCAGGGCGAGCTGGATATCGTGCTGACCTCCGATATTCTGCCGCGCAGTGGCCTGTTCTATTCGCCGATGTTTGATTTTGAAGTGAGGTTAGTGCTGGCCCAGGATCATCCACTGGCGAAAGTGGACCATATCTCGCCGGAAGATTTGGCGAATGAAGTGCTGATGATTTATCCGGTGCAGCGTCAGCGTCTGGATATCTGGCGACACTTCCTGCAACCGGCTGGCGTCAGCCCGGCGCTGAAAAGCGTTGATAACACCCTACTGCTGATCCAGATGGTGTCGGCCGGAATGGGGATTGCGGCATTGCCACATTGGGTGGTGGAAAGCTTCGAACATCAGGGACTGGTGGTAACCAAAACGCTGGGTGATGGCCTGTGGAGTCGGCTGTATGCCGCCGTGCGCGATGGTGAACAGCGTCAGCCGGTGACCGAAGCCTTTATCCGTTCTGCCCGCCAGCATGCCTGCGATCATCTGCCGCTGGTCAGAGACGCTTCTCAGCCCGGTGCCGCACTGCCCTCTCCGCTGACCCACTCCTGATTTACCTGCCAGCCTGAATCGCTGGTGGGTTTTCCTGTATCAACGGCCATTTGTCACTATAATGCGCACAACAGCCTTTGATCCCTGATGAGATTTTTATGACTAATAACGACGTTCTGCGCAGCGTGCGCTTCATGCTTAACCTGAGCGATGCGCAGGTTGTGGCAATTTTGGCGCTGGCAGAAACAGAAGTCACCGAAGCCGAAATCAACAGCTTCCTGAAGAAAGACGATGAAGACGGTTTCCGTGAATGCCCGGATGTGATTATGGGCTACTTCCTGAATGGCCTGATTTTCCAGCGCCGCGGCAAAAGTGAAGATGCACCAGAGCCGTCCATCGAGCGCAAGATGACCAATAACATCATGATGAAGAAGCTGCGCGTGGCGTTCGATCTGAAAACCACCGACATTCTCGACATTCTGAAGATGGCGGATTTTGCGGTGGGACAGTCTGAGATTGGGGCGATTTTCCGCAAGCCGGGTCACAAAAACTACCGCGAGTGCGGCGATCAGATCCTGCGTAACTTCCTGAAAGGACTGACCATGAAAATCCGTCCTGCGGTTGTGCCAAAAGCCAAGTAAGTCATAACGGGCAGCAGCAGTCTGCCCGTTTTTCCTGCCCGTTATCCCCGCACGTTCCCCATGCTATCGGCCTTTCACGATCCAGTGTCGGTGCACCAGCAATGAAGCGAAAATAACCGCGGCACCAATAATAAAGCTCGGCCAGTGTGGCTGCTGCTGCCAGATCGCCAGGTTCACCAGCAGTCCGGCGGGCACATGCATGTTGTTCATGATCCCCAGCGTGCCGGCATCAACCTGCGTCGCACCATAGTTCCACATAAAGTAGCCCAGCCCAGACGCCACCACACCCAGCCAGATCAAAATGCCCCACTGCAGCGAAGTCGTCGGTAATTTTTGCGGATTTCCCCACATAAACCACGCCACAACGGCAATCATCGCCGCGCCCAGATAGAACCAGGAGAACGCGGTGTGCTGCGGTACCGGCCGGATTTCCTGCAGGCGCTTATACCCGACCATGCCAATGGCAAAGATAAGGTTCGCCAGCTGCACCAGCATCAGGCCGAACCAGAAATGATCGCTGACTTTGTCGTAGCGGATGATAGCCGCGCCGCCCACCGCCAGCATCGCGCTAAGGGCATAGCCCCAGCGCACGCCGCGGCCGGTCAGCAAATCATAAACCAGCGTCACGTACAGCGGCGTCATCACCGTAAACAGCAGGAATTCCTGCACGCTGAGGTAGAGATAGGCCTGGAAACTGATCAGATACATGATGCCGAGCTGCAATGCGCCCACCGCCATGTACATCAGGATGGTCGAGGCCCGATAGCCACGCCAGCGCAGAAACGGCAGAAACACCACCGCCGCCAGCACCAGGCGCACTAATACCGAAAATACGCTATCGACCTGGCCCGCCAGGTATTCGCCAATCAGGCTAAAAGAAAATGCCCACAAAATTGTGGTGACAATCAGTAACGTCACAATGGGAGACTCTGCTGCGAAAAGTGCGCTCAGTGTAACGAAATGACCGTAGTTGCAGGAAAGTATTTAGTTTACATCTGGCGCTTTTTCATCCTTTCGCGCTGTCATAAAAATGTAACATTTGTGTAAACCTTCACAGTCTCAACAGCAGAAAACCCCTATCCTGTGCGCGAAATGGAACATCCCTACGCCCTTTGACGGACGGATCGATGATGTGAGGCGTCCGCGGAGGTTAAAACAACAAGAACGTCGCCATTGGAGGCTTATATGTTAAGTATTTTCAAACCGGCATCTCATCAGCCGCGCGTTGAAGCCAGCCAGGTGGATCCGCTCTACCGCAAGCTACGCTGGCAAATCTTCCTCGGTATATTCTTCGGTTACGCCGCCTACTATCTGGTGCGTAAAAACTTCGCGCTGGCCATGCCCTACCTGATTGAACAGGGATTCTCACGGGGCGATCTCGGCTTCGCGTTATCCGGTATTTCTATCGCTTACGGTTTTTCCAAATTCATTATGGGATCGGTCTCGGACCGCTCTAATCCCCGCTATTTCCTGCCCGCCGGTTTGATCCTGGCCGCTGCGGTGATGCTGTTTATGGGCTTTGTGCCCTGGGCTACGTCCAGCATCATGGTGATGTTTGTCCTGCTGTTTCTCTGCGGCTGGTTCCAGGGCATGGGCTGGCCACCGTGCGGGCGAACCATGGTTCACTGGTGGTCACAGAAAGAGCGTGGCGGCATTGTGTCGGTGTGGAACTGTGCACATAACGTTGGCGGCGGCATCCCACCGTTGCTGTTCCTGCTGGGCATGGCGTGGTTTAACGACTGGAAAGCAGCGCTCTATATGCCGGCGTTCGGCGCGATTCTGGTGGCTGTTTTTGCCTTTGCGCTGATGCGAGACACGCCACAATCCTGTGGTTTGCCTCCGATTGAAGAGTACAAGAACGACTATCCGGTGGATTACGATGAGAAGCATGAAGAGGAGCTGACCGCTAAGCAGATCTTTATGCAGTACGTTCTGCCGAACAAACTGCTGTGGTACATCGCGCTGGCGAACGTGTTCGTTTATCTGCTGCGTTACGGCATCCTCGACTGGTCACCGACCTACCTGAAAGAGGTTAAGCACTTCGCGCTGGATAAATCCTCCTGGGCATATTTCTTCTACGAATACGCCGGGATCCCAGGAACGTTGCTGTGCGGCTGGATGTCGGACAAAGTCTTTAAGGGGAATCGCGGGGCGACCGGGGTGTTCTTTATGGTGCTGGTGACCATTGCCACGGTGATTTACTGGATGAATCCCGCAGGCAATCCGGGGATCGATATGGCCTGTATGATCGTCATCGGCTTCCTGATTTATGGCCCGGTGATGCTGATTGGACTGCATGCGCTGGAACTGGCACCGAAAAAGGCGGCAGGCACGGCGGCAGGCTTTACAGGTTTGTTTGGTTACCTTGGCGGATCGGTCGCGGCAAGCGCGATTGTCGGTTATACCGTGGATTACTTTGGCTGGGACGGCGGCTTTATCATCATGATTGGCGGCTGCGTGCTGGCGGTGATCTTCCTGCTGCTGACCATGCTCAGTGAAAACAAACATAAACAGCAGCTGAAGTCGGCTGAATAACGTGAGACCGCCCCGGATTCGGGGCGGTTATTACGGCTTACACGTTGTACATCTTGCGCAGGTAATGCGGCACCGCGTTATCCGCGTTGCTGCCAATCACTTCCAGCTCCGGCAGGAAATCTTTCAGGCGCTGGTGAGAGTTGCTCATGATGCAGCCTTTGCCCGCCATGCTCAGCATCTCTTTATCATTCATGCCGTCACCGAAGGAAATGCAGTCCTTCAGGCTGTAACCCAGCGATTGCGAGACGGCATCCAGCGCGTGGCCTTTAGAGACGCCACCCGCCATCACTTCCAGACAGGTTGGCAGCGAGAAACTGACGTTAACCCGGTCACCCCAGCGTGCGATCAGCGCTTCTTCCAGCGGGATCAGCAGTTCGGGCTTACCACAGGTAAAGAACACCTTGCTGATGCCATCGGTTGGCAGCGACCCCGGCTGATAGATCTGATAGTTGAAGTCGGACTCACGGAAAAAATCCATCTCTTCAGGGCGATTGCGGTTCAGGAACCACTCTTCATCGCGATAGACGTTGGTGAAGATGTCCTGATGGTCGTGGTGCATCGCAAACAACTCACTGGCGATGTCTTCATCCAGGTTGTGGCTGAACACCAGCTCGCCGGCGGTATTGTGCACGCGAGCGCCGTTGGAGGTGATCATAAACGCATCAATCCCCAGGCTGTCGCGCATCTGGGCGACATCGATATAGTGACGGCCGGTGGCAAAAATAAAGTTCACGCCTTTGCGGGTCAGCAGCGGCAGCGTTTCACGGGCGAAGGAGGAGAGACGGTGATCCGGAGACAACAGGGTGCCATCAAGATCGGAAGCAACGATAGGGTACATAAAACCTCTGGTTTGTCTGTTATCGGGCATGCTTTCTTGCCCGCTAATGAGAGTCATATCTGAGTCGTGCACAATTAGGGATGTCTGGAAAAAAACGCGACGATCGCGTCCAGCGCTTCGGCACGCATGCTGTCTTTTTCAAACAAGATCTCATGACGCGCGCCGTCGATAACAAACGGTTTTCCCCCTTCGCAGGGTTGCCCCGCAGTGGTCATGGCCTGACAGAATAAATCCTGGGCCCGGTTATCCACCACCTTGTCCGCACCGGCCTGCAGCAGCAGCAGCGGCGTGGTGATTTCTTTCGCTTTCTCTAAAATGCTTTGTCCGGCCAGCACGCCTTCACGCACCCAATGGTAGGTTGGACCACCTACCCGCAGGCCGGGGTCGTCAGCGTAAAAGCGCAGATTGCGCCGGTAACGTTCACGGCTGTGGGTCAGCGCATTGATACCAAACGGGCGTGCGCGCCATTTTCCGGTGCCCATCGCATAACCATCACGGAATGCCGGACGTTTCTCTGCCCAGTTCAGGATCTGGTTGGCCATCCATACGGGCATCGGCAGATAGATACCGAACATTGGTGACGCCAGCACCACCGCATCGAACGCTTTCGGCTGTCTTGCCAGCATCAGCGTCAGGATCGCGCCACCCATCGAGTGAGCAAGCGCATAACGATAACGGTAATTGCGGCTGGCAATTTCCTTTTGATACAGCGTTTCCAGATCGTCGACATAGTGGTCGAAGGCTTCCACGTGGCCACGGTGCGAATCCTGCAGCAACCGGCCCGAACGTCCCTGCCCACGGTGGTCGATAATCACCACATCATAGCCGCAGTGGAACAGATCGTAGGCCAGCTCAGGGTATTTCACGTAGCTTTCGATGCGCCCCGGGCAGAGCAGAATAACGTTATCGTGTTTTGCAGCGCTGAAGCGGACGTAGCGGATCGCCACGTCTTCCACGCCGGTAAATTCACCCTCTTCCCGGCGCTTCCAGAAATCCAGCAGCGGGCCTGTAGCAAAAGCGGCAAACGCCTTTTCACGCGTTGGCCAGCCGTTTTTTCGACCTGTCATCGGCTTCAGCCCTCACTCCCTTCATCCGCTGCGAAAGACCTCACGTCATCCCGTAGCGCAACCGCAAACAATGACGTATTGTGTCACACTTCTGCGCTATCAGGGAGCGTTACCCATGACCATCGAGTGGTGGCTGGCTTATCTTCTTACAACCAGCATTTTAAGTCTTTCCCCGGGTTCGGGTGCCATTAATACCATGAGCACCGGCATCAGCCATGGCTATCGTGGCGCGGTTGCCTCTATTTCTGGCCTGCAGGTCGGTCTGTCGCTGCACATTGTGCTGGTCGGCATTGGGCTGGGCGCGCTGTTCTCCCAGTCCGTTTTAGCGTTTGAAATTCTGAAGTGGGCAGGTGCGGCCTATCTGGTCTGGCTGGGCATCCAGCAGTGGCGCTCTGGCGGCGGTATCGATCTGCAAGCCGTGGCGAAAGCCATGCCACGTCGCAAGCTGTTTAAGCGGGCGGTGTTGGTTAACCTGACCAATCCGAAGAGCATTGTTTTTCTGGCGGCGCTGTTCCCGCAGTTCATCATTCCGCATCAGCCGCAGGCGATTCAGTATCTGGTGCTGGGCGTGACGACGGTGGTGGTCGATATCATTGTGATGATTGGCTATGCCACATTAGCAACGCGCATCGCGGGCTGGATCAAAGGGCCAAAGCAGATGAAGTTGCTGAACAGAACCTTTGGCGGGATGTTTATGGCGGTGGGTGCGTTGCTGGCCTCAGCCCGACGCATTGCCTGACAGGCGAAGCGAAAAGGCCGGGCAGCCAGCCCGGCCTCTGATTGCCTTACTCTTCGTCACCATCGACGTGATCCCGGATCATCACCATAAACGGCTTACCAAATCGCTCCAGCTTCTTCTGCCCTACCCCGTTGACGCCCAGCATCTCTGATGCGGTGATCGGCATCTGCTCGGCCATTTCAATCAGCGAGGCATCGTTGAACACCACATACGGCGGGACGTTGTTTTCGTCGGCAATCGCTTTGCGTAATTTCCGCAGCTTGGCGAACAGCTTGCGATCGTAATTGCCGCCGTAAGATTTCTGGCTGCTGCTGCGGGTTTTGACCGTTACCAGCCTTGGCACCGCCAGCATCAGTGAGGCTTCGCCCCTGAGGACCGGTCGGGCCGCTTCCGTAAGCTGTAGGGCAGAGTGCATCGCAATGTTTTGCGTCACCAGCCCGAGGTGGATCAGCTGACGCAGCACGCTCACCCAGTGTTCATGGCTCTGATCTTTACCAATGCCGTAAATCGGCAATTTGTCGTGCTGCATATCGCGGATACGCTGATTGTTCGCGCCTCTCAGCACTTCAACAATGTAGCCCATACCGAAACGCTGCCCAACGCGATAAATACCGGATAATGCTTTCTGCGCTTCCACCAGGCCATCATACCGGCGTGGCGGATCGAGGCAGATATCGCAGTTGTCGCAAGGCTGCTGACGACCTTCGCCAAAGTAATTCAGTAGCACCAGTCGACGGCAGGTTTGCGCTTCCGCAAAGGCACCCATAGCGTTCAGCTTATGTCGCTCAATATCCTGCAACGGACCCGGCGCTTTTTCATCCAGGCAGCGGCGCAGCCAGGCCATATCGGCCGGATCGTACAGCATCAGCGCTTCGGCAGGCAGGCCATCGCGCCCGGCGCGCCCGGTTTCCTGATAATAGGACTCGATATTGCGGGGGATATCAAAGTGCACCACAAAGCGTACGTTGGGCTTGTTGATGCCCATGCCAAACGCCACCGTGGCGACAACGATTTGCAGGTCATCACGTTGGAAAGCTTCCTGAACCTGCGCGCGATGGGCATTGTCCATCCCGGCATGATAGGCGCCGACGCTCAGCCCACGGCTTTGCAACCTGGCGGCGGTGTCTTCCACTTTCGCCCGGCTGTTACAGTAAATGATGCCGCACTTGCCCCGTTGATCCTGCACGTAGCGGAGCAGCTGCTCGGTGGGTTTGAATTTTTCGACCAGCGTGTAGCGGATATTCGGGCGGTCGAAGCTGCTGATTTGGATCAGCGGATCGTCCAGCTGAAGCAGACGCGCAATATCATTGCGAGTGGTTTCATCCGCCGTGGCCGTCAGGGCCATCACCGGCACATCAGGCAGGCGCTGACGCAGCTGGCCCAGGGCGCCGTATTCAGGACGGAAATCATGGCCCCACTGGGAAATACAGTGCGCTTCATCGACCGCCAGCATGGCTGGATTCCAGTGCAGCAGATTGTCGAGGAAGTTATCCATCATCAGGCGTTCAGGCGCGATGTACAGCAGCCGCACTTTACCCGTACGGCAACCGGCCATCACCTCCTGCTGCTCTTCACGGGTCTGGGTGGAGTTGAGGCAAGCGGCCGAAACGCCGTTAGCCAGCAGCTGATCCACCTGATCTTTCATCAGCGAGATCAGCGGAGAGACCACCAGCGTCAGGCCTTCTCTTACCAGCGCAGGGATTTGATAGCAGAGCGACTTACCGCCCCCGGTCGGCATAACGACCAGGCAGTCACGCCCGTTCAGTGAGGCCTGAATGATCGATTGTTGTCCTGGGCGAAAGTGCTGGTAGCCGAAGGTCTCTTGCAGTACCTGTTCCGCCAGCGCTTCCTGATTGATAACTGCCGTTGACACGTATTCCCCAAATCTGATGAGGGGTGAGCGGCGTCAGCCACTCACCCAAAAACATTAAAACAGGTCGTTCAACATCACGCCTACACCCACGCGCGTCTGGCGGTGATTGTAGTCAATCAGTGATTCACCATAGCCGCTGAACACCTGAGTGTAGAAGCGAACGTGATTGGTCATCGGGTAGCTCCAGCCCATTTCCGCGCCGCCATAACCGCTGTTCCAGTTATAGTTGCTCTTCACGCTGAAAATGCTCTCGCCCCACTGATAGCCAACGGTCAGGCGATAATACCCCATGTACTTAGTGATATCCGGGTTATCATCATTATTTTCATTTTCTGGAAGGCGGTACCAGGGTTTGGCTTCGACCATCCAGTTGCCGTTCTGCGCCATCAAACGCGCATAGACACGGTTCCAGCTTCGCGACGTCGGTTCTGAGCGTCCGTTGGACTGGTGGTTCAGACCGGTTTCGATATCTCGCAGCGTCCAGCCGGCAAAGGTGTAATCCGTTGCCCATCCCACGAAGATCTGTGGCTGGTAGTCAGTTTCACGAAACGGTGAAGACGCACCGCGGTTTGAAAGCTGCCACCAGTTGCTTTGCGTATAAGACGCGGCCAGCACTGAGTTATCACCCAAAATGCCACGCCACAGCGGAAACGCCAGGCTAAGCTGGAATTTCACTTCATCATGCTTGGCTTTATTGCCCCAGTTATAGGTCTGGATCGCATCTTTATTGATGTTGCTGGTGTCGGTATACAGAACATAGTTACTTTCGTACGGGAAAAGAACGAAAGGGTTGTCATGCTTTTCCAACAGGTTAGCAATGATACTGCCAGGCACGGCGGGCTTGTCATGAACCTCAGTGACCGTGGCCTCTTGTGCCAGAACTAATGTGGGAAACAGGAAGGCTGCAACCAGCAATCCTCTCAGCATAGGCATAATGTTCTCCAGAGCGAATAAAGGGATAAGGGGATAAAAAGCACGCCATTCTACACAGAAAGCGAGTGTGGCATTAGCGCTGTTTTTGTAAAGTGGAAACCTAACCCGCCTGAGCCTAATATGGCCAGCTGCTTCCCATTAAAATGACATTGCCGCAAAGGAATTCTCATGATGTCTGCAGTCCCTCTGACTCAGGATGCCGCGCGCCGCCTGATCGGTGACATTTTTGTTTATCATATGCCGTTTAACCAGGCGCTGGGCCTGCATTTAGACCGGCTGGAACCCGAGTATGCCGAGCTGAGCTTCGCCAATCAGACCCAGCTGGTGGGCAATGTGGCGCAGAAGATTTTGCACGGTGGCGTGATCGCGTCAGTGCTGGACGTGGCGGCCGGTCTGGTCTGCGTCAGCAGCGCGTTGACGCGTCAGGAGAGTATTACCGAAGAGGAGCTGCGTCAGCGATTATCGCGTATGGGCACCATCGATCTGCGGGTCGATTATCTCCGTCCGGGTCGCGGAGAGCGGTTTATTGCCACCAGCAGCCTGCTGCGGGGCGGCAATAAGGTCTCGGTCGCGCGCGTTGAACTGCATAACGACACGGGCCTGTATATTGCCAGCGCTACGGCCACGTACCTGACGGGTTAATGCGCTCATCATGCCGTCAATAGCAGTCCCTACACCCCTACATTAGACCTGATGGAGCCTGTTTTCATGGATGCGCAACACACCCGCCAGGGGATCTTTTTTGCCCTCGGCGCCTATTTTATCTGGGGTATTGCCCCAGCCTATTTCAAACTTCTGCAACAGGTCGCGCCGGGCGAAATCATGACGCACCGGGTGATTTGGTCATTCTTCTTTATGCTGTTGCTGGTCAGTCTCAGCCGGAACTGGGCCAAAGTGAAGCTGATCCTGCAGCAGCCGAAAAAGATCCTGATGCTGGCGGTCTCGGCCACGGTTATCTGTGCAAACTGGCTGATTTTTATCTGGGCGGTGAATAATCAGCATATCCTGGAAGCCAGCCTGGGTTACTTTATCAATCCGCTGCTGAACGTGGTGGTGGGCATGGTATTCCTGAAAGAACGCTTTCGTCGCCTGCAGTGGCTGGCAGTGGCGCTGGCCGCCTGTGGTGTGCTCATTCAGCTGTGGAAGTTTGGTTCGGTGCCGATCATTGCTATCGGGCTGGCGGTCACCTTTTCCGCCTATGGCCTGATCCGCAAAAAGATTGGTGTGGATGCCCAGACCGGCATGTTAGTCGAAACCAGCTGGCTGCTGCCGGTGGCAGCTATTTACCTGTTTGGCATTGCTGATTCCAGCACCAGCCACCTGAGCCAGAATCCACTGACGCTGAACCTGTTGCTGGTGGCCGCCGGGATCGTCACCACCATTCCGCTAATGCTGTTTACTGCCGCCTGTAGCAGGCTGCGCCTGTCGACCGTTGGCTTCTTCCAGTATCTGGGCCCGACGCTGATGTTCCTGCTGGCCGTGGTGTTTTATGGTGAGCAGATGACGCCTGATAAAGTGGTGACCTTCAGCTTTATCTGGGCCGCGCTGGCACTGTTTATTCTGGATGCGGTGTGGACGCTGAAGCGGAGCAGGCAGCCAGGTCTGGCCTGAGTGTTGAAACAAAAAACCCCGCTTGCGCGGGGTTTTCGTTTTTTGCAGCCGGGATTAAAGCCAGTTTTTACGCTTGAAGTAGGCGTAAGGCGCCAGCCCTGCCAGGATCATCAGCGTAATCGCGCCTGGGTAACCAAAGCTCCATTTCAGCTCGGGCATAAACTCGAAGTTCATCCCGTAGCTGGATGCCACCAGCGTTGGCGGCAGGAACACTACCGAGACCACCGAGAAGATCTTGATGATGCGGTTCTGTTCGATATTGATAAAGCCCATCGCCGCCTGCATCAGGAAGTTAACCTTCTGGAACAGCGATTCGTTATGCGGCAGCAGCGATTCGATATCTCGCAGGATTTCACGTGCCTGCTCCAGCTGATTGCCCGGCAAACGCGCTTTACGCACCAGGAAGTTCAGCGCGCGCTGGGTATCCATCAGACACAAACGCACCTTCCAGCCGATATCTTCCAGCTCGGCCAGCGTCGACAGCGCACCATCGAATTCGTCGCCCTGCTGACCTTCCATAATCACGCGGCTGAGCTTTTCCAGATCGCTGTAGATGTTTTCGATTTCATCCGCCAGCTGTTCAATTTTGGTCTCGAACAGATCCAGCAACAGCTCGTAGGCATTCCCGTCGATCAGGATCTGGTTACGGGCACGCATCCTGTAGAGACGAAAAGCAGGCAGTTCGCGCTCGCGCAGCGTGTACAGACGCCCTTCACGAATGGTGAAGGCCACGGTGGAGTTACCGGCGTGGTCATCCGCATCTTCATAGAAGAAAAAGGAGTGGATATGCAGGCCGTCTTCATCTTCAAAGAAACGTGCTGAGGCTTCGATGTCTTCCAATTCAGGCCGGGTGGCCAGGCTCTGGCCCAGCTCGTTCTGGACACGGTCACGCTCATTTTCTTCCGGCTCGATCAGGTCGACCCAAACGGAGCTGGACAGCTCGTCGTTCGGCTCTTCCAGCTCAAGGCGGGTTAAGCGGCTTTTATCCAGTTTAAATGCGCTCAGCATAGCTGTACTCCCAATTCACAGTATCAGAATGGGACAATACGCTTGTACACAGGAAACGAGAGCGTTTCGGTCAGCAACAGCATCTGACTCAGAGCGACGGAAATGCGAGGTCGCCAACAACCGCGAAGGCTATCAGCAGAAGAGGATAGCCTTAGGAGTTGTACCTGGATTGCAGGTCAATGAGCCAGTAGGTACTGGGTGTGTCCAAGGCGAATGTCCTCTTAGGGTAATGGTGCGCGCATGTTACGCTGTGCTGAAAATGGCGTCAACAACCGTACCAGCATAAATACGCAACAAATATTGACAAGTGTTAAGCGAGCAGGAGAGAGGATCGGGGTGACGAAAAACTCACCCCGTAAACGTGATTAAACTGCTTCAAGCTTCGCATAGGCAGCGACCAGCCATTTGATGCCCTGCCCCTGAAATGCCACCTGAAGACGGCTGTGTTCCCCGCTGCCTTCCAGATTAACGATGGTACCTTCACCAAACTTGGCATGCCGCACCCGCTGGCCCAGCGCAAAGCCACTGTCATTCTGTGCCAGCGGCGTGCCCATACGCTGATGGTTAACCGGCCGGCTGACGCTGGCGCGCAGGCGAACTTCCTCGATGCACTCAACCGGCAGTTCGCCGATAAAGCGGGAAGGACGGTGATTCACCTCTTTGCCATAAAGGCGGCGGGTTTCAGCGTAGGTCAGGGTGAGCTTTTGCATCGCTCGCGTCACGCCGACATACGCCAGGCGCCGTTCCTCTTCCAGCCGGCCGCCCTCTTCCAGCGACATCTGGCTGGGGAACATGCCCTCTTCCATGCCGACGATAAACACCTGAATAAATTCCAGACCTTTGGCGGCGTGCATGGTCATCAGTTGCACCGCATCCTGCCATTTGTCGGCCTGACCTTCGCCCGCCTCCAGCGCAGCATGTGAGAGGAATGCCTGCAACGGCATCAGATCTTCATCTTCATCCTGATAGCTGTACTGCCGGGTGGCGTTGACCAGCTCCTCAAGGTTTTCAATACGCGCCTGGCCCTTCTCGCCCTTCTCCTGGTCGTACATCAACCACAGGCCGGAATCCTTGATCACCCGGTCAGTCTGCACGTGCAGTGGCATTTCACTGGTTTCCTGCGCCAGCGAATCCACCAGCTCGGTGAA
The DNA here is from genome assembly GCF_004551645.1 of Erwinia sp. QL-Z3. Classification (NCBI taxonomy): domain Bacteria; kingdom Pseudomonadati; phylum Pseudomonadota; class Gammaproteobacteria; order Enterobacterales; family Erwiniaceae; genus Erwinia; species Erwinia sp. QL-Z3. The sequence continues at coordinate 1,661,310 of NZ_CP037950.1, read as the reverse complement.
GCGCTGCAGAGCAGAAGCGGCGCGACCCGCCAGCGCTTTTTCCTGCAACAGCGCGCGGGTACTCTGCCACAAGGTCAGCTGACGTTCGCGGGCGGTCTGACGCACAACGTCCAGCGTACGATCGCCGATGCCGCGGGTTGGCGTGTTCACCACACGTTCAAATGCCGCATCGTCGTTACGGTTGGAGATCATTCGCAGATACGCCAGCGCATCTTTGATTTCCTGACGTTCGAAGAAGCGCTGACCGCCATAAATGCGGTAAGGCATGCTGGTTTGCAGCAAGGCCTCTTCCAGCACGCGCGACTGGGCATTACTGCGATACAGGATGGCGCAGTCTTTCAGCGCCCCGCCGTTTTCCATCCACACCTTAATGCGGTTGACCACAAAGCGGGCTTCATCCAGCTCGTTAAAGGCGCAGTAAATCGAAATCGGTTCGCCATCTTTGCCATCGGTCCACAGCTCTTTACCCAGACGGCCATTGTTATTGGCGATCAGAGTGTTAGCGGCTTTAAGGATGTTATTGGTCGAGCGATAGTTCTGCTCAAGACGAACCGTTTCGGCCCCTTTGAAGTCGGTCAGGAAACGCTGAATGTTTTCGACCTGCGCACCACGCCAGCCATAAATGGACTGATCGTCATCGCCAACAATGATCACCTTGCCGGTGTCACCTGCCAGCATGCGGATCCAGGCGTACTGAATGTTGTTGGTATCCTGGAACTCATCAACCAGCACGTTGGTAAAACGCTCGCGATAGTGGTTGAGGATATGCGGTTTGTTGAGCCACAGCTCGTGAGCACGCAGCAGCAGTTCGGCAAAATCCACCAGCCCGGCGCGATCGCAGGCTTCCTGATAGGCCTGGTAAATGCGTAACCAGGTTTGCTCAACCGGATTGCCGTAGCTTTCGATATGTTTCGGGCGCAGCCCTTCGTCTTTCTTGCCGTTGATGTACCACATCGCCTGACGCGCGGGCCACTGCTTGTCATCCAGATTCATCGCTTTGATCAGGCGCTTCAACAACCTCAGCTGATCTTCACTGTCCAGAATCTGAAAATCCTGTGGCAGATTGGCGTCCAGGTGGTGCGCACGCAGCAAACGGTGCGCCAGGCCATGGAAAGTCCCACTCCACATTCCGCCCTGACTGGTGCCGATCAGCTGCTCTATGCGATGACGCATCTCTGCCGCCGCTTTGTTGGTGAAGGTCACCGCCATAATCGAATAAGGTGAGCAGTTTTCAACGGCCATCAGCCAGGCAATACGATGAACCAGCACGCGTGTCTTGCCGCTGCCAGCACCAGCCAGCACCAGCAAGTTGCTGCGCGGCGCGGCAACGGCGTCGCGTTGTTTGTCATTCAAGCTGTCTAGCAGGTCAGAAACGTCCATAGGCACCGTCAGGAAAGGGGGAGCGCCACGCGCTCCACTGGATATTTAACCAGTCTATTATATCAGCGCAGTCAGCGATGCCAACTGCGAAATTTCCAGCGTGGGAAGCAGGCGGGAATCTGCGATATGCATCAGGTTGCCTTTGCGCAGATTGATCCAGCAGGCCTGCATACCGCAACGCACTGAACCCGCAACGTCAGTCGTCAGGTCATCGCCCACATGCAGAATACTCTGTAGCGGCAGATTCAGCTTCTCAGCCGCAACGTGATACATATCGTCATACGGCTTGGCGCGGCCATCCGGACCGGCACGCAGGATAAACTGGAAGTACTTGTCCAGACCAAACAGGTGCGGCTCAGCGTTACCGTTGGTGATCGCCACCAGCGGGATCTGTTTTGCCAGCGTGGCCAGCGTCTGATGGGTCTCTTCCGGCACGTCGATCTTGCTGCGCCAGTGAGCGAAGTGCGCCATCGCTGCGCGTGAACCTTCTTCGGATTCGCGCGGCGTCAGGCCGGCATTCAGCATCGCCAGTTCCACCGCGCGGCGTCGCCACTCGCTGACATCGTGATAAATGTCTGGCTCCTGCTCGCGCAGGCTGTCGCGCAGCTGCTGATATTGCTCAACGCTGAAATGGTTTAAGGCCGGATGATAAGACTGCAGGAAAGCGTGCGACTCTTCAGTGGTACGCATGATCACCGGATAGTTGTCGTACAGCGTGTCATCCAGATCAAAGGTCATCGCGGCAATCGGTCGCAGCGGTCGGTAAAAGTGCATCAGGATTTTCCTCGTTTGGCACGGGGATGGGCGGCATCGTAAACCGACGCCAGGTGTTGGAAGTCGAGATGGGTATAAATCTGGGTGGTGCTGAGGTTGGCATGACCCAGTAACTCCTGCACCGCGCGCAAATCGCCGCTGGACTCCAGCATATGGGTGGCAAAAGAGTGGCGCAATTTATGCGGGTGAATATGGCTGGAAACGCCCTGCTTCACGCCCCACTCGGCGAAGCGCTTTTGCACGTTGCGGGCGGACATGCGTTTACCGTATTTCGACAGGAAGACCGCCTGGTCTTCGGGTGCAAAAAGTTCGCGCATTTCCAGCCAGTGTTCCATCCATTGCACGGCGGTGCGGCCAATCGGCAAGCGTCGCTCCTTACTGCCTTTACCCACCACCCACACTTCGCCCGAAGCTAAGTCCAGATGGCCGGTATCGATGCCCACCAGCTCTGACAGACGCAATCCGGCACCGTACATAATTTCGAGCATGGCGCGGTCGCGCACCGCCAGCGGATCGTTCAGATCGATATCCAGCAGCTGGCTGACTTCATCCACATCGATATTCTTCGGCAGATGGCGCGGCGCGCGCGGCGTGGCAACGCCTTTTGCCGGATTGGCTTTCAGCACGCCCTGGCTGATTTGCCAGTCGAGGAAGCTGCGGAGTGCGGACAGACGTAAGGCCAGGCTGGCGGGTTTCAGGCCGCCGCGACGGCTGCGGGCCGCCAGCGAACGCACCTGCGCCGCATCCAGCTTGTCCCAGGCCGTTAGCTTCATCTCGGTGAGCAAGGCAAGGCAGGCGGCAAGCTGGCGTTGGTAATTGATTTGAGTCAGCGGACTGAGCTGGCGCTCTACCTTCAGGTAGCGCAGGAATCCCTCTACGGCGGGTTGTAGAGGCGAGTCACTGCTCATGCGCGTTCGACCCAGCGCGTCAGCAGATCGGGCAGCATCTGAGAGAGGTGCTGTAACAGCACGGTTCCCATGCCTGACTGATAATGCTGCGTGTCACGGCTGCTGAAAATCAGCACGCCCAGATCGCCCTGTTCGCCCATCAGCGACATCGCCACCGAACCAATCGCTTTGGCCTGAGGCAGCAACAGCAACAGCTCAGGGCCATTCAGGCTGCCCAGGTAATGCTGCTGTTTACCCAGCCGCTGGATGCGGACGGATTCAAAAGCGTGTCGGGAAAGCGCGAGCTGAGTGAAGTCAGAAGGCGCGCCAATCCGCCATTTCTCGCTGAACAGGCGGACGTTAGCGCCTGCCAGCCCCAGCTCTCTGGCCCAGCGATGCAGGCGATTAAGCATATCGTGCAGGCTGTCTGCGGCCGCAAGGCGGGCCTGCAGGGATAACAGGCGGTCAAACAGCTGCTGATTCGCGCTGGCCTGCTCCATCAGCAGGGTGATCTCTTCTTCTAACTGGGTGATATGGTTGCGCTGGCGAGCCAGCTGCCACTCCACCAGCGAGACCGTACCGCGCACCGGATGGGGCACCAGCATCTGCTCAACCTGACGGGCATTACGGATAAAGAAGTCCGGATTTTGCAGCAGGAACTCGCTGACCGCTCGATCGTCCAGCAGCAATTCGCTGGTCGCCTGTTGTTCTCCGACATTTTTCATAAATGAATAAATCCGTCATAAACGTGAGTGGCTGGACCGGTCATATACAGCGGATGTCCCGGGCCTTTCCAGGCAATGTTTAAGCTGCCGCCAGGCAGATCGACGCGTACTTTTTCAGCCAGCAGCGCCTGCTGAATGCCGACGGCAACCGCCGCACAGGCTCCGCTACCGCAGGCCTGAGTTTCACCCGCGCCACGCTCATACACGCGCAGGCGGATGTGTTCACGGCTGACCACTTCCATAAAGCCGACGTTAACGCGCTCAGGGAAGCGATCGTGACTTTCCAGCACCGGACCCAGGCTTTCGACAGCGGCGGTTTTCACGCTGTCCACTTGCAGCACACAGTGAGGATTACCCATCGACACCACGCCACACATGATGGTTTGCTCAGCAACGCGCATCAGGTAGAGGTTTTCGGCTTTATTGGCGCGGAACGGCACCTGTTGCGGATCGAAGTTGGGTTCACCCATGTTGACGCAAACCAGCTCATCCTGCGTGACGCTAAGCACCATACGCCCGGTTTGCGTGCTGACGCGAATATCATTCTTGTTGGTCAGCCCTTTCAACCGCACGAAGCGGGCAAAACAGCGCGCGCCATTGCCGCACTGGGCAACTTCACTGCCATCAGCATTGAAAATACGGTAATGGAAGTCGAGATCGGGATCGTACGGTGGCTCGACGATCAGCAGCTGATCGAAACCGATCCCCAGATGACGATCCGCCAGACGCCGGATCAATTCTGGAGAAAAATAGACGTTTTGCGTCACGGCATCGACCACCATAAAGTCATTGCCCAGACCGTGCATTTTGGAGAACTGCATTTTTGGCTCCAACGAGTGCGTCATAGTTTACTGAGCCGTTTGCGTTTCCGGTTCGGTGGTCGAAGGCTGGCTCTGCGTTCCATTCTGAGCTGGCGTCGTGACAGCGCGCTGATCCGTGGCGGTCGCGGGTGTCTTTTTGGTGCTCTCAGTGGTTTGCTGCTTTGGCTTTTCCTGCGGCGGGAAGTACAACGGTCCTTTCAGTCCGCACCCTGCCAGGCTGACTACAGCCAGCACCAGCGCCATCCGGCAAATCATTTTGTTCATGCTTATTCTGCTCGTTATCAGGGCCTGTTTGTTGTCTATCATCGCAGGTGAAGTGCTAAAAGCAACAGGAAAAGCTGATTCGATGTCACAGTCAGTGGCGGAAAGCATCCCGCCATGACATCAATGCATTTGATAGCGTTGGGCGTAGTCGCCGTTCGGATCGTTATCCGAGACGGTGGCGCAAAGTTGGGCCAGCGTCTGGCTGCGGAAAGGGATGACCTGGAAACGGTCGTCAACATTCACAATCTGGTAGAACTGCGGCAGATTGAAGTTGATAAAGCTCGAACCGTAGGTGAAGCGATCGTGTGAAGAGGAGTAGAAGCGGCTCACGTCGCGCACCAGATCCTCTTTACTGCCTTCACAATGGTGATAAATCTCTACCCGGTTGGTTTCATCCAGAATGTAGATATTAAAGCCGAAATCGTCTTTGGTATCTTCGAAGAAGAACTGGATGAGCCCTTCGCTGGCGTAGCCATTTACGACAGCAGGCAGGCGCGTCTGATCGGTTTCCACCTTGATCGACAGGCCATGTAATTTGTTGTTGGAGATAGCGCCATAGAATTCGACGGCGTTTTCCAGCTTCTGCACCGACACGCTCAGCCGTTCAAAGAACAGACCCCAGGTCTGACCTGCCACACGTACCGCTTTGAAACGCCCGGGTTCCAGACGGGTGCTGGACAGGCGCAGCTCGATGCATTCCGACACCAACTGCTGAACGCGGGTACGGATTAATCCGCGCAAATGCTGGCTGTAGCAGAACACTTCCACTGAGTCTGGCGGCGCAGCATCCTGGTGCATTTTGCCAAGGATGGTTTTCAATCCTTCGATCATCGCCTGCTCGCCATTAAAGTGCAGCGTGCGCACTTCATTCCACGAGTTGCGATAAAGCAGATCGATGCTGCCAATCAGGCACTGCTGCTGCTGACCAAAGCTGAAGACGTCCAGCTTACGGAAGTCAAAATGCACCACCTGATTGCGGAAAGCGGCGGTCGGGTCATATTCGAGGTTAACGATAATGGCCAGATGGCGGATTTCACAGGGACTGTAGAGCGCTTTCGGCGTTGGTGAGGGCACCCGCAACGGGAAGTGGTGCGACACGTCAGCGACCAGCTCCTGTAATCTGGCGAGGTCACAGATTTCATTGCCTTTAATGTGCAGGCGGGTTTTGCTGGTCAGCAGGCCGTTAAACCAGGCCCAGGCCACCAGCTTATTCAGGTAACGGTTATATTCCAGCGGTTGATGGCTGATGATCGATTGCATATCCGGCGACTGATTATACAAATACCAGCCCGCGCGGTTGGCACGGCCATGCGGCACATGAATAAAGGTCAGATGCGATTCAGAAAGATCCGGCGAAATCTGCGGGTTCACCAGCGTCACTTTGCCCGGCAGCGCTTCAAAAGCCGCGTACAGTTTACGGGTCAACACCCCGATATCCTGCGGGCTGGCGCTAACGCTCAGGTTGTTACGACGGGCGAAGCGGATCAGGTTGCGATAACTCTGCATCATCGCATCCAGCAGTTCGTTGTGGGCTTCACGCACCCGTTCAATTTTCCAGTCGGCGCGGCTGTCCAGCATCGTGATGCGATCCGCATCCCAACCCCATTCCGTCACCAGCTGATTAAGAATTTCGCGCCGCCAGCCAGACTTGCCGTGATCAACCGACAGCTTTTCGCAGACTTTCAGATAGAAGCAGCGGCGAACCAGATCCAGACGGGCATGATCGTCAATGCTGGTGAGGTAATACGTCACTCTTTCCAGCATCATGCAGTAAGGGTCGAGGCCGTAAGAAACGATTTCCCCGTCATGCAGGCGCTGCTTGATGTCCATCGCCAGCAGCTGAGTACTCGGGTATTCCCACGAGTAGGCTTCCAGCAACAGGGTTTTCAACACCGCTTTGTACGGAGAATCGATACTTTTATACAGCTGCCACAGGCTGGCACCGAAATACTCTTCGGCAGACAGCGTGCCCAGGCCGCCCAAATCAAGCCACTCGTTCGGGGTTAACACGCCCTTTTGATAGAGTGACATGACGTAATCGTCGTAATGCTCTTCCTCTTCTCCCGGCACCATATTCCACAGAATACGCTTACCCGCCAGCCGCACTGCGGTGCGGTAAAACTCATCCAGCAGCAGGATATGCTGCGTGGAGCCGCAATCTTCCCCGCCGAGGCTGCCGCTCTCGTTATGGCGGAAACGGTTTTCATCAATCAGGAAGAAGCTGACTTCAACGCCCATCGACGCACACCATTTCTGCAGGCGGGTACATTTCTTTTGCAGCGCCAGGCGCTCTTCATTATCCAGCCATGACTGGTGGCAGACCCAGATATCGAGGTCGGAGGTGAGGTTTTGACCAACAGAAGAGGTACTGCCCATCGAATACACGCCGGTAATTGGCAGTTCGCCGCGGGGCGGAATGGCAGCGAATGATCCAGATTTACCTTCTAAATCATTGAGATAATCAATTTGGCTTTCATCAGGCGTGTAAAAGCTGATGCCATGTGGAACGTTACCTTCGAGGTAACCCGGCATCAGCGGATGATGATAATGTAATAAGGTTGGCAGCAGACTGTAGACCTGTTGGAACGAAGGTCCCATAGCAGCCAGCGCGCGATCTACGCGCAGCTGGTTGATAGCATCCAGTCTCTGTTTCAGTGTCTCTATGTAGAGGTACAAGACGTCTCGCCTGATTATCCCAGTGCTTACAAAAACCCTGTTTCCGAAATCCGCCGCTTGATTTAAAAATAGTCGGGCAAATTATTGCTGGAAACGTGATCAATCTAACACCTGGCAGATTGACCGTAAAGAAAGTTGCGCTACACAACAGTTTAGCACGTTTTACGTTCTGCCTGGTTTTAGATGCCGTGATCCGTCCGCTGGTGGCCGTTTGACAGCGTGGAAACTGACAGCATTCCCGTATCAATGATAGGATAATCAATGAGCGATCAAAACGGTAAGAAGCATGTTAGACAAAATTTTAAGAATTGCCACCAGGCAAAGTCCGCTTGCACTTTGGCAGGCACATTATGTTCAGCAGCGTCTGATGGCTTGCCATCCGGGGCTTCGGGTCGAACTCGTCCCGATGGTGACCAAGGGTGATGTGATCCTCGACACGCCGCTGGCTAAGGTCGGCGGCAAGGGATTATTTGTCAAAGAACTGGAGCAGGCGATGCTCGAAGACCGCGCAGATATTGCCGTTCATTCGATGAAAGATGTGCCAATCGCCTTCCCGGAAGGGCTGGGACTGGTCACAATCTGCGAGCGTGAAGATCCGCTCGACGCCTTCGTTTCTAATCAATACGACTCGGTTGATGCCCTGCCGCAGGGCGCGGTCGTGGGAACATCGAGCCTGCGTCGTCAATGTCAGCTCAGCGCCCGTCGACCAGATTTGATCATCCGATCGCTGCGTGGCAACGTCGGCACGCGTCTGGGCAAGCTCGATGCAGGTGAGTATGACGCGATCATTCTTGCCGTAGCCGGACTGAAACGCCTGGGCCTTGGCGATCGCATCCGCTATGCCATGCCGGCGGAAGAATCCTTGCCGGCCGTTGGTCAGGGCGCGGTTGGCATTGAATGCCGTCTGGATGATGCGCAGGCTATCGCGCTGCTGTCAGCCTTAAATGATGACGACACCGCCGTCCGTGTGAAAGCGGAGCGGGCAATGAACACCCGTCTGGAAGGTGGCTGCCAGGTGCCAATCGGTAGCTTTGCGCTGCTGCAGGGTGATGAACTCTGGCTGCGTGGGCTGGTCGGTTCCCCAGACGGCACCGCGATGATCCGTGGCGAACGCCGTGGGCCAAGGGCCGATGCGGAAAAAATGGGCATCTCGCTGGCCGAAGAGCTGCTGAATAATGGCGCTCGCGAGATCCTTGCCGAGGTTTACCAGGGAAATCCTCCCGCATGACTATCCTGGTCACCCGTCCATCACCGGCCGCCGACGAGCTGGTAAGCCGTTTACGTACGCAAGGACGGGTGGCCTGGGCGATGCCGCTAATTGAATTCACGCCTGGCATAGATCTCGACAGCCTGCCTGGTCACCTCGCCACCCTGCGGCCGGATGACCTGGTTTTTATTCTGTCGCAGCAGGCCATTCATTATGCGCAGCCTGCTCTTATGCGCGCGAAGGCATCATGGCCCGCCAGCTTGAACTATTATGCTATTGGCCGGACAACGGCTTTGGCCCTGCATGCGGCAAGCGGACTGGATGTTGTCTGGCCGCACGAGCGTGAAACCAGCGAAATATTGATTCAGCTCACGGCCTTGCAGCAGGTTGCGGGCAAGCGCGCGCTGATCCTCAGGGGCAACGGCGGGCGGGAACTGCTGGCAGAGACCTTGCAAGCGCGCGGCGCTACTGTACAGTTTGTTGAATGCTATCAACGTTGTGCGAAGATTTACCAGGGTGCAATAGAAGGTCGGCGCTGGCGCGATCGTCAGATTGATACGCTGGTGGTGACCAGTGGCGAAATGCTGCAACAGCTTTATTCGCTGTTCCCCGAGATTGATCGTGAGGAATGGCTTCTGCACTGTCGACTGGTTGTCGTCAGTGATCGTTTGGCTACTCGCGCCAGGGAACTGGGCTGGCGAGAGATACGGGTAGCCGATGGTGCCGATAACGACGCGTTGCTGCGAGCGTTACAACAAACTTAAATATGGGATGTGCCACAATGACGGAACAAAAAAATTCCTCCGCCATGGTTGAAGAAACCACCCCAGCGGGTGAGACCACTACATCAGAACAAAAACCACCCCGCAAGCCGAAGAATACCGGCACGGCGTTGGGCGTTCTGGCTATAGCGATCGCGCTGGCGATAGGCGTTGGACTTTATATAAATGGTAAACACCAGGCTCAACAGCAGGCTGCGGCTAACCAAACGCTGGCTAATCAACTCTCTGACCTGCAGCAGCAGGCCGCCAGCGACAAGCAGACGCTGGTGCAGCAACTGGCGACGCAGAGCAGCGCGTTAGACACTGCCCATCAACAGCAAACGGCGATGAGCCAACAGCTGGATGAGCTTAAACAGAAAGTCGCGACCATTTCCGGCAATGATGCGCATACCTGGCTGCTGGCTCAGGCCGACTATCTGGTGAAACTGGCGGGCCGCAAGTTGTGGAGCGATCAGGATGTCACCACTGCGGCTGCACTGCTTAAAAGCGCCGATCAGAGTCTGGCCGATATGAATGACCCGAGCCTGATTGATGTGCGTCGCGCCTTGACCCAGGACATCAGCACGCTTTCTGCGGTTAGCCAGGTGGATTACGATGGCGTCATCCTCAAACTGAATCAGCTTTCCAATGGCGTTGATAACCTGCGCCTTGCTGACAATGACTCCGACGGCAGCCCAATGGATCAGGACAGCGGCGAGCTCTCTTCTTCCCTGCGCGAGTGGCGTCAGAATCTGGTGAAAAGCTGGCACAACTTTATGGATGATTTCATTACCATCCGCCGTCGCGATACCACTGCCGAACCGCTGCTGGCCCCGAATCAGGATGTCTATCTGCGTGAAAACATTCGTTCACGCCTGCTGATTGCGGCGCAGGCCGTGCCACGTCATCAGGATCAAATCTATAAGCAGTCCATCGACACGGTGTCGACCTGGGTTCGCGCCTGGTTTGATACTCACGATCCGGCCACGAAGGCGTTTCTCAGCCAGCTGGACGACCTGAGCCAGCAAAGCGTCTCAATGGACGTTCCGGATGCACTGCAAAGCCAGCCGATGCTGGATAAACTGATGCAAACGCGCGTGCGCAACCTGCTGGCACAGCCAAGTGCCGGGCAACAGCAGCAGGGAGAATAAGCATGCTTAAAGTCCTGATACTGTTTCTCCTGCTAATTGCTGGCGTGGTGCTTGGCCCAATGCTGGCCGGCCACCAGGGTTATGTGCTGATCCAGACCGATAACTGGAATATCGAAACCAGCGTCACCGGACTGGCCATCATCCTGATCCTCTCACTGATCGTGATCCTGGTGGTGGAGTGGGTGTTGCGTCGCCTGTTACGCACCGGCGTCAGAACCCGTGGCTGGTTTATGGGCCGTAAGCGTAACCGCGCGCGTAAGCAAACCAATGCTGCGCTGGTTAAGCTGGCTGAAGGAGATTATCGCCAGGTTGAAAAACTGCTGTCGCGCAATGCTGACCATGCAGAACAGCCTGTGGTGAACTACCTGCTGGCAGCAGAAGCCGCTCAGCAACGTGGTGACGAAATTCGTTCCAACCAGCACCTTGAACGTGCCGCGGAACTGGCGGGCAGCGATCAGCTGCCGGTGGAGATCACCCGCGTGCGTATTCAACTGGCGCGTAATGAAGATCACGCCGCGCGTCATGGTGTTGATCGACTGCTGGAAGTGGCTCCGCGCCATCCTGAAGTGCTGCGTCTGGCTGAGCAGGCTTACGTGCGGACCGGTGCCTGGAGCGCCCTGCTGGATATCCTGCCTGCGATGGAGAAATCCCAGGTGTCGGATGAAGCGCATCGTCTGGCTCTGCAACAGGAAGCCTGGCTGGGCTTAATGAACCAGGCAATGGCCGATCAGGGTAGCGATGGATTGAAACGCTGGTGGCAGGATCAGAGCCGTAAAACGCGCAATGAGACGGCCCTGCAGGTTGCCATGGCAGATCACCTGATCGTCTGTGATGACCACGAAACGGCGCAGCAAATCGTGCTGGATGGCCTCAAGAAGGCCTATGACGAGCGTTTAATCCTGTTGATGCCACGCCTGAAGACCGGCAATCCGGAACAGCTTGAGAAAGCGCTGCGCCAGCAGATCAAACAGCATGGTGCCACACCATTGCTGCACAGCACGCTGGGTCAGCTGCTGATGAAGCATGGCGAGTGGGAGCAGGCAGCCGAGGCCTTCAGAGAAGCGCTTAAGCAGCGTCCTGATGCCTTTGATTACGCCTGGCTGGCTGACACGCTGGATCGTCAGCATAAGCCAGAAGAAGCGGCACAGATGCGGCGTGACGGGTTGCTGCTGACCCTGAAGAACGCACCGTAATCCTGCATCTTCCAGATAACCGGGCCCTGTGCCCGGTTTTTTTATGCCTGATCTCTGGCAGACAGACAAAAAAAAACACCTGCCAAACTGGCAGGTGTAAAGATTAGGTCGGTAAGACAATTTGGCTGGTACCTGACTCAACGTATTGTCCCTGGACTCCAGTAAGGCCGAAGCGAGACTGGCGGGCGGACAACAGGTACCGTAAAGGGCTCTGCATCATTCCTGGTTTATGAAGCGTTAACAATCATAAGGAGTGGAATGAGCATCTACAGTGGTGATATTGCAGGAGACGTGCCAGCTTTATCGACACCGCTGAAAAATATATTAACTCTTTGATAGTTAGCCATTTTATTTACATCACTGTGAGTCAAACACCGTTCTGGCCGTTGGTAATTAACGACAAAAGGGTGTACGGGCGTCGTGGATTAACGACAGCGAAAATGAAGTTGAGTAAAGGCTATAATAAACAACGAATTAGCTGTCTCTTAACGGAGACAAAAAACGGGAAGAAACGACAGGGCTGCGGATAGCGAATGGCGGAAAGCAAAAAACCCCGCCAAAGCGGGGTTTTTCTAAATTGGTCGGCGAGAGAGGATTCGAACCTCCGACCCACTGGTCCCAAACCAGTTGCGCTACCAAGCTGCGCTACTCGCCGAATACTGCTGGCACTTCATTACTGCTTTTTACTGCTGCTAAGATCCGTGGACCTTAAGCAAAAAAACCTGCCTCGGCAAGTCTTTGAAAGTGGTCGGCGAGAGAGGATTCGAACCTCCGACCCACTGGTCCCAAACCAGTTGCGCTACCAAGCTGCGCTACTCGCCGAATACTGCTTACTGCTTCACAATACTGCTGATTTTGTTGGTGCGAAGGGAGGGACTTGAACCCTCACGTCCGTAAGAACACTAACACCTGAAGCTAGCGCGTCTACCAATTCCGCCACCATCGCGTACCGGACAAAATCTGGGGTGGCTAATGGGACTCGAACCCACGACAACTGGAATCACAATCCAGGGCTCTACCAACTGAGCTATAGCCACCACATCTACTGCTGTACTACCGAACTTCTTACTGCTTACTACCTAACGCGGTAAAACTACCACCGCAGCTCTTGCTGCACTAAATTAATGGTGCGCCCGACAGGATTCGAACCTGAGACCTCTGCCTCCGGAGGGCAGCGCTCTATCCAGCTGAGCTACGGGCGCTTAGCGCCGTTGCGGATGGGCATACTACGTATTTGAGCCGATCCTGTCCAGTGCTTTTTATCACTAAATATCTTGTTTGATTACGCTTTGTGCGTTCTGTCTAAATGGCGAACGTTTTCACCCGATTTCCGGGCTAAAACGTTCAGCATTCAGCCAACCGCCGGCAAACAAATACGAAAACTACAGATCGCCACGCCAGTGATAGTTCAGATATTTCAGCAGCCTGAGCTGCCTGCGCAGACGTGATGGCTGCATAATAAGCCGGTAGAGCCACTCCAGGCCCATTTTCTGCCAGATCTTAGGCGCACGCTTCACATGACCGGTAAAGACGTCGTAGGTGCCACCCACGCCCATATACAGGGCTTCTGGCCAGACGGCCTTGCAGTCGCGCATCAGAATTTCCTGTCGCGGCGATCCCATCGCCACGGTAACAATCTTCGCGCCGCTCGCGGCAATTCGGGCAAACAAGGCTTCGCGGTCTGCCGGCGCAAAATAACCGTCCTGCGAACCGACAATGTTCACATTCCACTGACGACGCAGCTTATCTTCCGTTTGTGCCAGCACCTGAGGCTTGCCGCCAATCAGAAACACCGGCGTGCCTTCGCGTCCGGCACGTTCCATTAATCCTTCCCACAAATCGGCACCGGCAATGCGGGAGACTTCTGCCTGCGGATATTTTTTGCGTACGGACCGCACGATGCTGATGCCGTCGGCGTACTTAAATTCCGCTTCGTCGATCAGCTGGCGGATCGCCGGCTGGCTTTCGGCGGTCAGGACTTTCTCCGCATTAATCGCCACCAGCGTGCCGGTCTTGAGGTTTTTTCCCAGATAGAGATAGTCAAGAAACGCAGCCATATCGCGAAAACCGAGCAGCGTGAAGCCGCGGATCTGGTATAGCGGTACTGAATCCACAATCGGTTCCTTCAGGTCAAATGCAACAAATCAGGCCCGCAGGCCTGAGAAAATTAGTCATGTAGCGCGACCGGCATTTTACGGGGGCGGATCAGACCTGCCGCATCAAACAGCCAGAACAGCAGTTTCGCCACCACCACCGCCACCACAAAGATCAGGCAGAAGAACACCACTCGCGAAGCGAAAGAGTCCAGCCCTTCACGTGCCAGCACAATCATATTAAACACCGCGCCAAAGCAGAAACTTTGTAGGATCGCAGCCTTGTAGCGGTTGGTTTCCTCCTGTCCCTTTTGATAGAGCCAGTCGAACCATTTAATGATCATCCCCACGGCTACCGCGCCCGGCGGGATAAACCACGCGCCTCCCATCACCACCAGAGAGCCGATAAGCGTGGGCGAAATTGCCAGCCCGGAATGGTTATCCAACACCTCCCAGGTGAAATAATTGCCGCTGTTTAACACGATGGAGGGCCGGTCGGGCCACAACCAGCTGGGGATAAACACGTAAAAATCACGAACAATCGGTGCCAGTCCCTGGAAATCAATTTTGTCGTAATTTTGCAGCAGCAGGCCGAGGTTTTCCCACGGAGAGAAGGTGTCCCTCGTCAGATACAGGAAGGTATAGAACGCTTCAGAGCCACTGACATCAAGGTTATAGCGGCGCAGCGCCAGCCAGAACATCCCGACCACGGAGAACACACCCGCCATCGCCAGCATCCATAAGGAGATCCAGCCGCGAATAATGCCGATAAACAGGAACAGCGCAAAAGCGATGATGATATTTGCCCGCGTCCCGCCCACTACGGCATAGGTCAGCAAACCAAAGGCGACGGTCGCCACCAGGAAAAACAACCAGTTACGGAATCCGGGCTTGAGGAAATAGACCACCAGCATCGCCGGGATAAAGAAGTAGAAAAAGCGCTTCAGCGCGACGCCTGACACTTCGGCAGAAAAGATCTGGCTGTAACTGTGCAGCTTAAAAAGCAGGAAGCCGTTGTGCAGGAAGAATACCGCCACCGTGCCCAGCGCTATCGCCGCCAGAATGCCCCAGGTTAAATGCGCTTCGACCCGGTTGATGGTGAAAAACTGCCGGCTGGGTTGGGACGAGGCTGGCCGCAGGCGTGTTTTATAGCTGACATAGTAAATGGCATAAAACCCGGTAGCGGAAAGCAGCGCCTCGAGCAGAAATTCAGGAGGAACCACCTCAACGTTAAAACCAAACACCAACATGCAGGTCAGCGGGAAGCCGAAGTAAAATGTCAGCAAAAATAGCAGCGAAAAGAAGACGTTGAAGTTGAACTTTACCCGTCGAAATTCCTTCCAGGTCAGCGTCAGGATCAGCCCCAGCGACAGCAGCCAGACCACCAGCAGACCAGCAAATTGCATCAGCGTCATGCTTTCACTCCTTCAGCCTGGGCCAGCGCCGTTTTCCAGCCGTCGAGATAAGCAGGCTCAAAAAAGGCAATCGCGGGTTTATCCAACAGGGACATTTGCCGTTTTGCTTCGCCAACCACCTGTGCATCCAGCGAATCGCCGGCAAACAGCACGGGCACCTGTTGCTCGGTCAAATCCTGCCAGAACGGGTTTTTACGGTTAACCACAAACGGCACGTTGGCCTGGATCAGCAAGCATAATGTGCCAATGCCCTGCTGACGTTCAAAAATAAAATACCCCAGGTCGCAGCGCGAGATCAGCTGTAAATAAGTGGCGAACTCGAGCTTTTCCGTGAGGATCTGTAATCTTTCCGGCGCAAAAAGTGCCAGCCCGGCTTCACGCACGCGCTGAATGTAGGCGTCATTGTGTTCCGGGTAGCCCATCGGGACCACCACATTAACCTGACGACCAAACTGCTGATGGATCTCCTGCAGCGCCTGAATATGGCGATTACTTTCATCGCCAGAATTTCCTACCAGCAAGGTCATCTCTGGCTGCGGCTCGGCGGCAGGCAACGCCACCTGAGCCATTCGGGTCGGAAAATAGAGCAGTGCCGCTGGGACATCGGGATAGCGTTGCTGGAAATAGTTAATGTCGCCACGCGTGGCAAAAACCTGACCGACCCTTTTTTGCGCCAGCCGCCGCAGGAAATAGAACAGACGAAATTTGAGGCCACCGGCCTGTTCGTAGAGATCTGCGCCCCAGATATGCCAGTAAACCTGCGCCGGTTTAATCTTACCGAACAGGATCGCCAGCCACAGCGTGGGATTGAACTGTCCGTGGAAAAAGAAATGGGTTTGTCTGTCTGCCTGTGCAAGCGCGACGACCGCATCGGCAATGGCGCGTTTGTTGGCAAACCAGCGGATCGCCAGCCGGCTGTAATCCGCGGCGGCAGGCTCCCCAACCACCCAAAACTGACGAGGTTCCGCACGCGGCACGGCGTCGGCCACGCTGTCGTTAAAAAAGCGCAGCACGGTTTGATTATGGTGTGGAATGGCAGAGCCGAGAACGTGAATCAATGTTGTCATACTTTTCTACGATAAAGAATAAAGGTGCCAGCGCAGAGCGCAAAATAGACCATATACGTCGCCATATAGGCTTGTGCCGCGCCGGTAGCCCCGTGCAGCGGGATCAGCCAGCGCGCGAACAGCGTCAGCAGAATGAACTGGCTGATCTCGGTCAGGGCATAAAAGCGCAATGAAGCTTTGGCGATCACCAGATAACCAAAAACGTAGGAGCCTACTTTAAAGACATCGCCGGTCAGCTGCCAGATAAAGAGATCCCGCATGCCGGTAAACTGACTGGAGAACAGCAGCCAGATAGCCACGTCCCGCAACAGCCATACCATCAGGCTGACTCCCATCACCGCGGGCAGTACAAAACTCAGCGAGCGCAGGATTTCCCGGGAGATCTCTTTTTTGCTGGTCAGACGCGACAGCGTTGGCAGCAAATAGACGCTGAATGAGGCGGTGATAAATTGCAGATAGGCATCTGAAATGCTGGTCACCCCTTGCCAGAGACCTACCTGCTCCCAGCCGTTATGGTCGGCCAGCAGATTTCGCATCATGATCCATGCCACCGGCAAGGTGATGGAGGTCATCAGCGCCATCAGGGTGAACTTACTCAGATTGCGGGCAATCGCGCCATCCCAGCGAGGTTTGAAAAATCGCATCGGCAGATGATCACGCTTTGCCAGTAACAGCGCCGCAGGCACCACCACCAGCGCAGGAACCATCGCCATGCCCACCAGCGCCCCGCTATAGCCGCCGATCCAGTAACAGACAAACCAGGCCATTACGCCAATCAGGCTGCCCAGGATCAGCGCCAGCGCATTGCCCTTCGCATCGCGGAAGCCTTTCACTACTGCCAGCGCCAGGTTGGCCCAGGCAATGCCTGCCTGCAGGAAGGCGACAATACGCACCACGTTCTGGTAATCACTGTGGCCAAATAAGCCGACGCTAATCGGTCCGGCAAACAGCAAAAATACGATGGCCAGGAGAGTGGAGAAGCCCAGCACCATCGCCGAGGCGGTGCCCGTTACCGCCTGAAGTTGCGCTGGGTTTTGCTGATATTCGGCAACGTATTTGGTCACACCGTTAAAAATACCCGCCCCGGCCAGCACGCCAAGCACGGTAATCAGCTGACGGAAGTTGCCTGCCTGACCAACGCCTGACGGGCCAAATGACACCGCCAGCATTTTGACCACCAGCAGACCGGCCGCAATTTTTACCAGCGTGGACGCTGCCGTCCACACCGACGCTTTAGCCAGCGACATATCAGGAAAAATAGCTCAGCAGGGAGTTAATCACCGTCTGCTGATTATTATCAGTGAGGTTATAAAACAGCGGCAGACGCAGCAGTCGTTCACTCTCGGACTGGGTGTAGCGATCTTCGCCGTGGAAGCGGCCAAAGCGCTGACCGGCAGGTGAAGAGTGCAGCGGAATATAGTGGAAGACGGCCAGGATTTCGGCTTCCTTCAGCCAGTTAATCAGCGCCGTGCGGTCGTCAATATCATGCAGCTTGATGTAAAACATGTGCGCGTTATGCTGACAGGTCGACGGGATGGTGGGCAGGGTAATCCGGCCGCTGGCCGCAATCGGCTGCAGCGCGCTGTAGTAGTTCTGCCACAAGCGCAGGCGCTGCGCGTTAATCGCCGACGCGGCTTCCAGTTGGGCCCACAGATAAGCCGCCTGCAAATCGGCCATCAGGTAGCTGGAACCAATATCGCGCCAGGTATACTTATCCACTTGCCCACGGAAAAACTGGCTGCGATTCGTGCCCTTCTCTCTGATGATTTCAGCACGCTCAACCAAAGCCGGATCGTTAATTAACGTCGCGCCGCCTTCACCGCCTGCCGTGTAATTCTTGGTTTCGTGGAAGCTGAAGCAGCCGATATGACCAATTGTCCCCAGCGCTTTGCCTTTCCAGGTGGACATCACGCCCTGTGCGGCGTCTTCAACCACAAACAGATGGTGTTTGGCTGCCAGCGCCATAATCACGTCCATATCGCAGGAGACGCCAGCGTAATGAACCGGAACAATGGCTTTGGTTTTGTCGGTGATCGCCGCTTCAATCAGCGTCTCATCCATGTTCAGCGTATCCGGGCGGATATCGACGAACACGATAGTCGCGCCGCGCAGCACAAAGGCGTTAGCCGTTGAGACGAAGGTATAGCTTGGCATGATCACTTCATCGCCAGGCTGGATATCGATCAGGATCGCGGCCATTTCCAGAGAGGCCGTGCAGGATGGGGTCAGCAGCACTTTTTTGCTGCCGAACTTATTTTCCATCCACTGCTGGCAGCGTCGGGTAAATCCACCGTCGCCGCACAGCTTGCCGCTTCCCATCGCCGATTTCATGTAGTCGAGTTCGGTTCCCACGATCGGTGGTGCGTTAAATGGGATCATAATGTTACCTGTAGAGCCAGTAAGCGGTGCGTTCTATAACACCCCCACAGCGATGATAGAGTCTGAGCGCGGGTAAGTTGCCCAGTTGAGTTGCCACATGCAGACGAGTCAGGCGTCGCGCGCGACACCAGTCGGACGCCGCTTCGATCATGCGCTGTCCGACACCTAACCCCTGGGCTTCCGGTAACGTCGCCAGCAGCCCGATGCGCGCACTGCCATCCGACAGTTCACGAAGGGAGATAAACCCCTGCAGATCGCCCTGCTCATTGATAGCAAGCAGGCATTGATGATCAAAGGTGCCAAGCACCGCGTTTTCAATCCACTGAGCATAGAAACGGCCGCTGTCACCGGGCTGATACCAGGGCGCACGGAAGCGACTTTGCGCAAACGCGCCGCTTGCCGCTTCGCGTAAGGCAGGAATATGCTCTTTTCTGGCAATGCGGATCCCTTCAGGGCGGCTTGCAGAGGCAATGCCCAGCACAAAGTCGGCTTCCCCTTCCACCAGCTTAAAACCCAGCGCGCTGAGCGCGTCCAGCTCGGCGGTCTGCTGCGACAGCACCTTCGCCTGAATGAGATCGTAGCCGGCAAACAGCGCGTCAGTTAATGGCGACCCATTCGCCTCAAATGAGAGCAAGCCACTGTTCACGCCAAAGAAGGTATTTTCCCAACTCAACGGGTTGAGGGCTACCGATGGCATAAGCGCAGGCTGGCTGCTGGCACTCATTGCCAGACTCCTTTGGTATCCACTCTCTGATGAGCGTGGATTTGTGTCGCATCCATCGCTTTGAACTGCGCGTGATCGACCAGCATCACCAGCACGTCAGCCTGCTTCAGGGCGTGATGCAGCCCAACCAGTTCAGCTTTACCGGCCAGTTTCTCCGGCAGCTGGTGAATGTTCGGTTCCACCACTAACGTGGTGCCGGAATGCCAGTCCGCGATCATTTCAGCCACGTGCATCGCCGGGCTTTCACGCAGATCGTCAATATCCGGTTTAAACGCCAGACCAAAGCAGGCAATCGTCAGCTCACTGGCGCGCTTGTCGCTGGTGGTCAGACTCTCGGCTAATGCCTTTTTAACCTGCTCAAGGACCCACAGCGGTTTGCTGTCATTCACTTCACGCGCGGTGCGGATCAATCGCGCCTGTACCGGATTTTGCGCCACGATAAACCAGGGATCGACGGCGATGCAGTGGCCGCCAACGCCAGGGCCGGGCTGCAGGATATTCACCCGCGGATGGCGGTTCGCCAGGCTAATCAGTTCCCAGACGTTGATCCCCTGATCGGCACAAATCAACGACAGCTCGTTGGCAAAGGCGATGTTGACGTCCCGGAAGCTGTTTTCGGTCAGCTTACACATCTCGGCAGTGCGGGAGTTGGTGACCACGCACTCACCTTCAAGAAAGATATTGTACAGGTCACAGGCAAGCTGCGAGCAGGCTGGCGTCATCCCGCCAATCACCCGATCGTTTTTGAACAGTTCGACCATCACCTTGCCCGGCAGAACACGCTCAGGACAATAGGCAATATGCACATCGGCGGCTTCACCAACCTGTTGCGGGAAGCTCAGGTCTTCACGTGCTGTCGCCAGCCAGGCCGCCATTTGCTCGGTGGCACCCACCGGTGAGGTCGATTCGAGGATCACTAAATCCCCTTTCTTCAACACCGGCGCGATGGATTCAGCGGCCGCTTTCACCCAGCTGAGATCGGGCTGATGATCGTCTTTAAACGGTGTTGGGACAGCAATCAGAAAGGCATCGGCCTCTTCAGGTTGGGTTGCCGCGCGCAGGTAACCTTGTTCAACGGCGGTCTTCACAACCCGGTCGAGGTCTGGCTCAACGATGTGGATCTCACCGCGATTGATGGTCTCAACAGCGTGCGCATTGATGTCGATGCCAATGACCTTCTTCTGCCGTGAGGCAAATGCCGCTGCGGTTGGCAGGCCAATGTAGCCCAGGCCGATAATGGAAATGGTATTGAAAATCATAACGTAACCCGATTATTTTTTAGTGCCTGCACAATACGTTCGCAGGCCAGGCCGTCACCATAAGGGTTATGGGCACGGCTCATGGATTGATAAGCGTCTTCATCCGTCAGCAGGCGCGTGGCCTCACCAACTATCTTCTGTACGTCTGTGCCCACCAGCTTGACCGTTCCCGCCGCAACCGCTTCTGGCCGCTCAGTGGTTTCGCGCATCACCAGCACCGGTTTACCCAATGACGGCGCTTCTTCCTGAATACCGCCGGAATCCGTCAGGATTAGCCAGGAACGCACCATCAGCCAGACAAAAGGCAGGTACTCCTGAGGTTCAATCAGGAAGATATTGTCGATGCCGCTCAGGATGCGGTTTACCGGCTCGCTGACGTTGGGATTCAGGTGAACAGGATAAACAATCTGAACATCAGGATGCAGGCGGGCAATTTCAGCCAGCGCGCTACAAATGCGTTCAAAACCGCCACCAAAACTCTCGCGTCGGTGGCCAGTGACCAGAATCATTTTTTTGTCTGAATCAAGGAACGGATAGCGCGAAGCCAGGCCTTCCCGTAGTCCTGTATCACCCAATACCCGATCTCTTACCCAGAACAGCGCATCAATTACCGAGTTGCCGGTGACAAACATCCGGTCACTGCGCAGGTTTTCTTTCAGCAGGTTCTGACGGGCATTTTCCGTCGGGGTGAAATGCCAGGTGGCAAGGTGACCGGTCAGCGTGCGGTTAGCTTCTTCCGGCCACGGAGAATAGAGGTCGCCGGTGCGCAGACCGGCCTCAACGTGGCCAACGGGGATGCGGTGATAGAATGCCGCCAGGCTGGCAGCAAAGGTCGTGGTGGTATCGCCATGGACCAGCACCACATCCGGTTTGAATTCAGCGAAAACAGCCTTTAATCCTTCCAGAATCCGGCTGGTGATTTCAGTCAGCCCCTGCCCCGGACTCATGATATTCAGATCATAATCCGGAATGATGGCGAACAGTTGCAGCACCTGATCCAGCATCTCACGATGCTGTGCGGTGACGCACAGGCGAGCGTCAATCTCGCTATCCTGCGCCAGCGCATGGACCAGCGGCGCCATTTTTATCGCTTCAGGGCGCGTGCCAAAAACTGTTAATACTTTCACAGTGACTCTCTTTCGTTCATCTGTCTGATAACAACAGGCCAGCCGCGGTTAGCGCGGTCGACGTGCCAGTGCAATCCCTGCCCCAATTAAGGCACCCACAGCGCCCCACATAATCATCAAAAACAGGCGACGAGGGCTGTCGCGTTTCACCGGCTCCTCCGGTGTACGCAGATAGCGGTAAGTCTGGAAAGTAGTCACCAATGTTGGGCCGACATTCAGCGTCGACAACATGGCTTTGTTTTGATCATAGTCCAGATCGTAACCCGGTCCGGTCGCCTGCAGATTTTCCAGCCTGGCCTGCAGCAGCGGGCGACCTAACAGGAACAGTTCAGAATCGGGCAGCTGTTCGGAAGGGGTATCCGTTTTGGCCTGTTCAAAACCCTGCTGTTGGGCAATTTTCAACGCCTGCTGAACACTGTTCACCTGACGATCGTAGATCGCTTTCGCGACGGCTTCTTGCCTTTTAACCTGTGCTTTCATCTGGATGGTTCTGGCTGCCCAGGCACCGGTCAGCTCTTCATTTAGGTGCGTGGCCGCACGCTGGCTGGCGAAAGCCACATACTGGCGTAACAGCGTATTGGCATCTTTCGACGTCTCAGCAACCAGACGCACGGAATCATTGAGGTTTTTAGCGGCATCCGCCGGCTGATACTGAATGTTGGCAATCAGCTCGTCTAACAACACTGCGTCATCACGGGTGTTGCCGTGCTGCCGCTGCTTGTAATAGTCCGTTTGCAGCCAGAATTCGCGACGGGTGTCATAGGCAGACAGTTGCATCACAAACTCCTGGTAGGCCTCAGCCATCACCGAAGGAGGGGTATCCGCAGACTGACTGGCGCGCAGATCCAGATTATTCAGGAATTGCTGTTGCGAATAGTAGCTGCTCAGCATATTGACCGTCGGACGATCGGTAACCGCGGTGGTACTCCATTGTGGCGTCACCAACAGCGACCAGATCCAGGCAAGCAGGACAAACACCAGCGCCACGCCCGCAATCCATTTTTTACCCTGCCATAACGTGCAGCAAAGCCCGCGAATATCCAGCTCGTTATGGGTAACGTCAGGATGCGTCATACTTCATATTCCTTGTTATCAGGGTCAGCTTTTCAGAGGTAATAAGCGCTTTACTGTGTCTGCCGTAAGCGTCTTTTGAAGCGTTTGATCATTCTGGCCACCCGCCATGCCCGCTTGATGCAGTAGCCGTAAAGCATAAAGGCCATCAGGAACAGCACCAGCATTGCCCAGTCAGGGATAAAACTCAGCGACTCACCCAACACGCCCACCGCAGCCAGCAACGCTGCCGCCAGCGTAATCAGGAAACACGCCTGCCTGGAGGTGAACCCGGCACGCATAATCAGGTGGTGAATATGCTGCCGATCGGCGGAGAACGGGCTCATCCCTTTACTCAGGCGGCGGTACATAATAGCAACCATGTCCATCAACGGGATAGCAATCAGCCAGAGTGCAGTGACCGGGGTGATCGGGTGATACTGACCCTGTGTCGCCTCGAGCAGGATCCAGATGATGGTGAAACCAATCAGCGTACTTCCCGCATCGCCCATAAACACTTTATAGCGGCGACCGAACACGCCCAGGTTCAACAAGATATAGGGCACGATGGCGACAATCATGATGAAGCACCACATCGCCAGGCTCTGCTGACCATCCAGTAACAGGATGATGCCCATTGCGAGGAAAGTGACGCAGGACAGCCCACCCAACAGTCCGTCTATGCCATCCACCATATTAAAGGCGTTGATCGCTGCCCAGACGGCAAACAGGGTAAGGACATAACCAAAGGGGCCAACAATCAGTTCCCAGGGACCAAAGATGTATCCCAGGCTGAGCAAGTAAAGCTTGCCCATACTCATCATCAGCACGGCAACAATGGCCTGGACGATAGCACGAATTTTGACGCTGATATCCCAACGGTCGTCGAGGGCACCGATCAGGACCAACATGCCAGCGCAGCAAAGATAGAGCAGAGCGTGGGGAATGTAGAAGTTAGTGATGGCAAAGCCAAAGCAGGTCCCGGCAAAAACAGAGATGCCGCCCACCAAAGGAACCACACCCTGGTGGCGCTTACGGTAGTTAGGCTTGTCTACCAGACCAACCTTTTTAGCTGCTTTACGGGCAAAAAAGAGGAAAACCATCGAAAAGACAAATATTAAAGCAAGCTCAGTACTCATATTGAGTAAATTCACATTAACCAGCTCTCTGCAAAGAATCTCGCAGTGTTATAAGCATTTTATGTGCCATTAACATCCGTTTAATTCTGATTTCTGTTGTGCGTGATGAGCATAAAACGGCTTAAAGTCCCTTTTTTGCTAACCGCACCTTTTGGTTTAATTCTCCAGTTGCTGAATATCGTATAGCCCATAAACGAAAAACGCCACGTCTGAGCGTGGCGTTCCCCGAGTTTTCTTGTTTTTTTGCTGTCGCGAACAGCCCGATCCACACGAAAAGGCCAGAAAGAGCAGGTTCAGCCTGGCTGAACCTGAACGTTACAGCCCGATGAGGCGCCTTAAGAGCGTTTCATCATGTCGAAGAACTCATCGTTGGTTTTGGTCATTGCCAACTTGTTGATGAGGAACTCCATCGCATCAATTTCACCCATTGGATGGATGATTTTGCGCAGGATCCACATCTTCTGCAGTTCTTCGGAGCTGGTAAGCAGCTCTTCTTTACGCGTACCGGAACGGTTGTAGTCGATAGCAGGGAACACACGCTTCTCAGCGATTTTACGCGCCAGATGCAGTTCCATGTTGCCTGTACCTTTAAATTCTTCGTAGATCACTTCGTCCATCTTCGAACCGGTATCAACCAGTGCGGTGGCGATGATTGTCAGGCTTCCGCCCTCCTCTACGTTACGTGCAGCACCGAAGAAACGCTTTGGACGGTGCAGGGCGTTGGCATCAACACCACCGGTCAGGACTTTACCTGAAGCAGGAACTACGGTGTTGTAAGCACGCGCCAGACGGGTAATGGAGTCCAGCAAGATGATCACGTCTTTCTTGTGCTCAACCAGGCGCTTGGCCTTCTCGATAACCATTTCGGCAACCTGCACGTGGCGGGATGCTGGCTCATCGAAGGTAGATGCAATCACTTCGCCTTTCACCAGACGCTGCATCTCGGTCACTTCTTCCGGACGCTCGTCAATCAGCAGTACCATCAGTACGCAGTCTGGATGGTTGTAAGCAATGCTGGTGGCGATGTTCTGCAGCAGCATGGTTTTACCGGCTTTTGGTGGTGCAACGATCAGACCACGCTGACCACGACCAATTGGCGAGGCCAGGTCCAGTACGCGAGCGGTCAAATCCTCGGTCGAACCGTTACCACGTTCCATACGCAGACGAGAGTTTGCATGCAGCGGGGTTAAGTTTTCGAACAGGATTTTGTTGCGGGCGTTTTCAGGTTTGTCGTAGTTAACTTCATTAACTTTCAGCAGGGCGAAATAACGCTCACCTTCTTTCGGCGGGCGGATCTTGCCGGAAATGGTGTCACCAGTGCGGAGGTTGAAGCGGCGGATTTGGCTAGGGGAAACGTAGATATCATCAGGACCGGCGAGGTAGGAACTGTCTCCAGAACGGAGGAATCCAAAGCCATCCTGCAAAATTTCCAGTACGCCGTCGCCGAAGATGTCTTCGCCGCTTTTTGCATGCTGCTTCAGGATGGAGAAGATAATGTCCTGTTTGCGCATACGGGCCTGGTTTTCAAGCCCCATGTTTTCGCCGAGTGTAATCAGGTCAGAAACCGGCGTATTTTTTAATTCGGTAAGATTCATAATGGTGGGTTCTTAAACTCGGGGTAAATCTCGGAATGATTGTCGTAAGTGGTATGGCGAAAAATCCATGCCTGTTAATGGCACTCTTGTCAGGATCCGCTCGATGATCACGTGCAGGAAAACGCAAATCTGAGACGAGGAGACGGTAAGGACAAGACGCCGGAAATTCTGATGATGCTAACCGTCAGATTGCTGAATGCCCGTAAGGAGAAGATGATTAGGCGTTCAACAAGGAATAAATCTAAGATTCAAACTACAGGTAAGTTCGTAGTGCAGTAAAAACAACTTAGCACGACTGATGTGAAACGTCTAGCAGCTGACTAAAAATATGCCGGGCGCCAGGTCTGAGGGCAAATAAACCCCCTCAGACCTGGCGGCGGACAGGCTGTTAGCCCAGGTTCGCGTTAAGGAACTCTTTGAGCTGGCCTTTAGAAAGGGCGCCAACTTTAGTCGCCGCGACTTCGCCGTTTTTGAACAGCAGCAAAGTAGGAATACCACGAATACCGTATTTAGGCGCGGTGCCCGGGTTATCGTCGATATTCAGTTTCGCGATTGTCAGCTTGCCGTCGTACTCTTCGGCGACTTCATCGAGGATTGGGGCGATCATTTTACAAGGACCACACCACTCTGCCCAGAAGTCGACCAGCGTCAAACCTTCTGCTTTTAATACGTCGGAATCGAAGCTGTCGTCGGTCAGGTGAACAATTTTATCGCTGCTCATGTCTTACTCCAAAAGATTATGCCTGGCTGGTTGGCGTAAAATCTGCCAACTTAGGTTGACTTTATTTCACCGGATACGCTTTCGTAAAGCAATAGTAAGCTGATATTCTACCACACTATGAGCAAAACACACTTAACCGAACAGAAGTTTTCCGACTTCGCCCTGCACCCTCAGGTGATTGAAGCCCTTGAAACTAAAGGCTTTCATAACTGCACGCCGATTCAGGCGCTGGCATTGCCTTTCACGCTCTCAGGGCGTGATGTAGCGGGACAGGCGCAAACCGGTACCGGAAAAACGATGGCGTTCCTGACGTCAACGTTCCATCATCTTCTTTCTAACCCTGCGCCAGAAGGCCGTCAGGTGAATCAGCCACGTGCGCTGATCCTGGCCCCTACGCGCGAATTAGCCGTACAGATCCATGCCGATGCTGAACCGCTGACGCAGGCAACCGGTCTCAAGCTTGGGCTTGCTTATGGCGGTGACGGCTACGATAAGCAGCTGAAAGTGCTGGAAAGCGGTGTCGATATTTTAATCGGCACCACGGGCCGACTGATTGACTATACCAAGCAAAATCACGTTAACCTCGGCGCCATTCAGGTGGTTGTGCTCGATGAAGCGGATCGCATGTTCGATCTCGGCTTTATTAAAGATATTCGTTGGCTGTTCCGCCGGATGCCTGCGGCAAATCAGCGTCTGAACATGCTGTTCTCCGCGACCCTCTCTTTCCGTGTTCGCGAACTGGCGTTTGAAAACATGAACAACGCGGAATATGTGGAAGTGGAACCCGAGCAGAAAACCGGCCACCGCATCAAAGAAGAACTTTTCTATCCTTCTAATGAAGAGAAGATGCGCCTGCTGCAAACCTTGCTGGAAGAAGAGTGGCCAGATCGTGCCATCATC
Organism: Erwinia sp. QL-Z3; assembly: GCF_004551645.1. Lineage (NCBI taxonomy): Bacteria > Pseudomonadati > Pseudomonadota > Gammaproteobacteria > Enterobacterales > Erwiniaceae > Erwinia > Erwinia sp. QL-Z3. Next base: position 1,634,002 of record NZ_CP037950.1, on the reverse strand, counting down.
TTCGCGAACACCAAGCACCGTTGTGAAGATGTCTGGGGCCACCTGGCAGCAGATGGACACCGTGTTGGGCTGTTGACCGGCGATGTGGCACAGAAGAAACGTCTGCGTATTCTGGATGACTTCACTAAAGGTGATGTTGATATCCTGGTCGCCACCGACGTTGCCGCGCGTGGCCTGCATATCCCTGCGGTAACCCACGTGTTCAACTATGACCTGCCGGATGACTGTGAAGACTACGTGCACCGTATTGGTCGTACCGGACGCGCTGGCGCCAATGGACATTCCATCAGCCTGGCGTGTGAAGAGTACGCGCTGAATCTGCCTGCTATCGAAGAGTATATTGGCCACAGCATTACCGTGAGCCGCTATAACAGTGATGCGCTGATGACTGAACTGCCGCCACCGAAGCGTTTAACACGTCATCGTTCTGGCAATGGTCCACGTCGTGGCGGCAACAACAATCGCCGCAGCAGTGCACCACGCAACAATAACCGTAAACGTTCAGGTTAAAACAGCCATGCTGAGCGCGTCATCACTTTATGCTGCTATCGATCTGGGATCGAACAGTTTTCATATGTTGGTGGTGCGCGAGGTGGCTGGAAATATCCAGACCGTAGCGCGCATCAAGCGCAAAGTGCGTCTGGCCGCCGGCCTCGATAGCGAAAACCATCTTTCCGATGAAGCGATGGAGCGCGGCTGGCAATGTCTGCGGCTGTTCTCAGAGCAGTTGCAGGACATTCCTGCTGAGCAAATTCGCGTCGTCGCCACCGCCACGCTGCGGCTGGCGTCGAATGCCGGCACCTTCCTGCAAACCGCCCAACACATTCTTGGCTGCCCGGTGAATGTCATCAGCGGCGAGGAAGAAGCACGCCTGATCTATCAGGGCGTTGCGCATACCACCGGCGGATCCGATAAGCGCCTGGTGGTGGACATTGGCGGCGGCAGTACGGAGCTGGTAACCGGAAGCGGTTCGCAAACCACCTCCCTTTTCAGCCTGTCGATGGGATGTGTCACTTGGCTTGAGCGCTATTTTGGCGATCGTCATCTGGCGAAAGCCAATTTTGAACAGGCAGAACTTGCCGCTCGCGCCATGATCCGCCCGATTGCTGCCGAGCTTCGTGAGCACGGCTGGCAGGTCTGTGTGGGGGCTTCTGGCACCGTACAGGCGTTGCAGGAAATTATGATGGCGCAGGGCATGGATGAACGCATCACCCTGAGCAAGCTGCAGCAGTTGAAGCAGCGGGCGATTCAGTGCGGCAAGCTGGAAGAGCTGGAGATTGAAGGACTGACGCTGGAGCGCGCGCTGGTGTTTCCAAGCGGTCTGTCGATTCTGATCGCTATTTTCACCGAGCTGAATATCCACAGCATGACGCTGGCGGGCGGTGCACTGCGTGAAGGCCTGGTCTATGGCATGCTTCACTTGCCGATCGATCGTGATATTCGCAGCCGCACGCTGAAAAATATCCAGCGTCGTTTCACTATTGATGCCGAGCAAGCCGACCGCGTGCGCAATCTGGCAGAAAGTTTCGCCCGCCAGGTCAGCCACAGCTGGAAACTGGACGATCGATGTCGGGATCTGCTGGACAGTGCCTGCCTGATGCACGAAATCGGTCTCAGCGTCGATTTCAAACAGGCTCCGCAACACGCTGCCTATCTGATCCGCCATCTCGACCTTCCCGGCTTTACTCCCGCACAGAAAAAACTGCTGGCAACCTTGCTGCAAAATCAGGTCAACAGCATCGATCTGGCGGTATTAAGCCAGCAAAATGCCATCCCGCCGCGAATGGCTGAACGACTCTGTCGTTTGCTGCGTCTGGCGATCATTTTCTCCAGCCGTCGACGTGACGATACGCTTCCTGCGGTTCGGCTTCATGCTGATGACGATGCGTTGCATGTGACGCTGCCCGCAGGCTGGCTGGAAGCGCATCCGCTTCGTGCGGAGCTGCTGGAGCAAGAATGCCACTGGCAGAGCTATGTTCACTGGCCGCTGACCATCGGCTGACCGTCAGGCAGTAAAAAGGGGCTGATTCAGCCCCTTTTTCATTTTTAACCGCTCAGTGATTCTACTTCCCTTTCGCCTTATCGAGCATCGCTTTCAGATTGGCGACGCGGCTTTGTCCGGTCTGCATCCGCTCTTCGGCGCTGACCACTTTGCGCTCGGTTTCCCATTTCAAATCATCCTGCGGCAGCTCCATCAGGAAGCGGCTCGGTTCAGGTCGGATGGTTTCGCCATATTGCCGACGTTCGCGGCATAAGGTGAAGGTCAGCTCTTTGCGGGCGCGGGTGATGCCCACGTAGGCCAGCCGACGCTCTTCTTCAACGTTGTTCTCATCGATGCTGCTTTGATGGGGCAACAGCCCTTCTTCCATCCCGACCAGATAGACGTAGGGGAATTCCAGGCCCTTCGACGCATGCAGCGTCATTAGCTGAACCTGATCCATATCTTCCTCGCTTTCGCCGCGCTCCATCATGTCGCGCAGCGTAAACCGGGTGACAACCTGCGTCAGCGTCATCGCCTCATCGATATCGCTGCCCTCCAGCATTTCTGTCATCCACTGGAACAGCGTATTGACGTTTTTCATCCGCATTTCGGCCGCTTTTGGACTGGCAGAGGTTTCAAACAGCCAGCTTTCATAGTCGATACCGCGGATCAGATCGCGAACAGCGGCGACCGGCTCACGTTCAGCCAGCTGTGCGACTTCCTGCAGCCAGAACGTGAAGCGCTGTAGCGATTCCAGCCCACGTCCTGACAACGTCTGCTCAAGCCCCATATCAAAGCTGGCGGTAAACAAACTCTTGTTGCGCTGCATCGCCCACTCGCCCAGCTTCTGCAACGTCGCCGAGCCAATTTCACGGCGGGGCGTATTCACAATGCGCATAAATGCGCTGTCATCATTGGGATTGGTCAGCACGCGCAGATACGCCAGCAGATCCTTGATCTCCGGTCGGGAGAAGAAGGAGGTTCCTCCCGAGATGCGGTAAGGAATGCGGTTCTGCATCAGCATTTTTTCGAATACGCGCGACTGATGGTTGCCACGATAGAGGATCGCGTAATCCTTGTACTGGGTCTTATTGATAAAGTGATGGGCAATCAGTTCACCAATCGTCCGCTCCGCCTCATGATCTTCGTTGTTGGCGGTGACGACTTTCAGCTCTGCGCCATAACCCAGTTCGGAGAAAAGGCGTTTCTCAAACACATGCGGATTGTTGGCGATCAGAATATTGGCGGCTTTCAGGATGCGCTCGGTGGAGCGGTAATTCTGTTCCAGCTTGATGACCTGCAACGCCGGGAAATCCTCGTTAAGCAGCACCAGGTTTTGCGGCCGCGCGCCGCGCCAGGAGTAGATCGACTGATCGTCATCGCCTACCACGGTAAAACGCGCGCGTGCGCCCACCAGCAGCTTCACCAGTTCATACTGGCTGGTGTTGGTATCCTGATATTCATCCACCAACAGGTAACGGATGCGTTGTTGCCAGCGCTCCAGCACTTCCTGATTGCGCTGGAAAAGCAGGGTCGGCAGCAAAATCAAATCATCAAAGTCGAGCACGTTGCAGGACTTCAGATGTTTGTCGTACAGGCCATAACAGTGGGCGAAAAGCTTATCCCGCTCCGACACGGCACCCGCCGCCGCACGGGAAGGATCCATCAGATCGTTCTTCCAGTTGGAGATCGTGGAGATCAGCTGTTGCAGCAAGGTCTTGTCATTTTCCAGCCACTCTTCGGTCAGATCCTTCAGCAAAGCCAGCTGATCCTGATCGTCAAATAGCGAAAAGTTCGACTTCATAGCCAACGCGGCATACTCGCGCTTGATGATCTCCAGCCCCAGGGTGTGGAAGGTGGAAATCATCAGCCCACGCGCTTCTTTGCGCCCGAGCGTTTGCGCCACACGCTCTTTCATCTCGCGCGAGGCCTTGTTGGTAAAGGTTACCGCGGCAATATGGCGCGCCTGATAGCCGCATTCACGGATCAGATGGGCGATTTTATTGGTGATCACGCGTGTTTTGCCCGACCCCGCACCCGCCAGCACCAGGCAGGGCCCGGTAACAAATTCGACGGCATGTTGTTGGCCAGGATTCAGACGCATAGGAAAGTCGCTCGATGAAAAGACAGAAGGAAAGAGAAATTCAGCGTGGTAGTATAGCCAGCAGCATCCATACGACTCAAGGTACGATCATGGCAAAAACCGCAGCAGCACTCCATATCCTTGTTAAGGAAGAAAAACTGGCTCAGGATATTCTGGCTGAGCTGGAAAAAGGCGCAGACTTTGAAAAGCTGGCCAAGAAGCATTCCACCTGCCCATCGGGCAAAAAAGGCGGCCATTTAGGCGAGTTCAAACAGGGCGCAATGGTGCCGGCGTTTGATAAAGTGGTGTTCTCCTGCCCACTTATCGTGCCCTATGGTCCTCTGCATACCCAGTTCGGTTACCACATCATCAAGGTGTTGTACCGCAACTGATTGCCGGATGACAGACGAAAAAAAAGAGCGGATTCCGCTCTTTTTTTTGCTTTCGGGCCAGTGAAACCAGCCCGTCAGTCAGGCATTAACCGGCAACGGCAATACGCTTCATGTCAGTCATGTAGCCACGCAGTTTGCTACCAACGGCTTCGATTGGATGGTGACGAATGGCTTCGTTAACATCACGCAGCTGAGCGTTGTCGATGGCGGTAGAGGTCGCCTGTGATTTGCCCAGATCGCCGGCCTGCAGGGTAGTCATAAACTCTTTCAGCAGCGGAACTGCCGCGTAAGAGAACAGATAGTTACCGTATTCCGCCGTGTCAGAGATCACCACGTTCATTTCATACAGACGCTTACGCGCGATGGTGTTCGCGATCAACGGCAGCTCGTGCAGAGATTCATAGTAAGCTGACTCTTCGATAATGCCGGCATCAACCATGGTTTCAAATGCCAGCTCAACGCCTGCTTTGACCATCGCGATCATCACCACGCCTTCATCAAAGTACGTCTGCTCTGCAATTTTACCTTCGAACTGTGAAGCCGTTTCGAAGGCCGTTTTACCGGTCTCTTCACGCCAGCCCAGCAGTTTCTTATCGTCGTTCGCCCAGTCAGCCATCATGCCGGAAGAGAATTCACCGGAGATGATGTCATCCATGTGCTTCTGGAACAGTGGCGCCATGATGGTTTTCAGCTGCTCAGACAGCGCGTAAGCACGCACTTTCGCTGGGTTAGACAGACGATCCATCATCAGCGTGATGCCGCCCTGCTTCAGCGCTTCGGTCACGGTTTCCCAACCGAACTGAATCAGTTTCTCGGCATAGGCCGGGTCAGTCCCTTCTGCCACCAGCTTGTCGAAGCACAGCAGTGAACCCGCCTGCAGCATACCGCACAGAATTGTCTGCTCGCCCATCAGGTCAGATTTCACTTCAGCAACGAAGGAAGATTCCAGAACACCGGCACGGTGACCACCTGTTGCAGCGGCCCAGGCTTTAGCAATCGCCATGCCTTCGCCTTTCGGATCGTTTTCCGGGTGAACCGCAATCAGCGTTGGAACACCGAAGCCACGCTTGTACTCTTCACGGACTTCAGTGCCCGGACATTTCGGCGCAACCATCACTACAGTAATGTCTTTACGAACCTGCTCGCCCACTTCAACGATGTTGAAGCCGTGTGAGTAACCCAGCGCCGCGCCATCTTTCATCAGCGGCTGAACAGCCTGAACAACAGAGGTGTGCTGCTTGTCTGGCGTCAGGTTAACGACCAGGTCGGCCTGCGGGATCAGCTCTTCGTAGGTTCCCACTTTGAAGCCGTTTTCGGTCGCTTTACGCCATGAAGCACGCTTCTCAGCAATCGCTTCTGCACGCAGGGCGTAAGCAATATCCAGACCGGAGTCACGCATGTTCAGACCCTGGTTCAGGCCCTGAGCACCACAACCAACGATGACGACTTTTTTGCCTTTCAGGTAGCTTGCTTCATCAGCAAATTCTTCACGGGACATGAAGCGGCATTTACCTAATTGCGCCAACTGGTTGCGCAGGTTCAAAGTGTTGAAATAGTTAGCCATGGAAACTCCGTATAGGGTTGTTTGGGTCTTTTAATAAGGAGGGAACGCCTTTCGCGCTTACCCTGTATAAACCTTATCATATGACAGGAAATGCATTGCTTAAATTGATATATTAACAACGTGACATTGCAAAAACTGCAACGTGAAATTGAGGCCTGAATTATATGGACTTACGCGATCTGAAACTGTTCCTTCATCTGGCCGAAAGCCGGCATTTTGGCCGCAGCGCAAGGGCGATGCACGTCAGTCCTTCCACCTTATCCCGACAAATTCAGCGGCTGGAAGAAGACCTCGGCCAGGCTTTGTTCCTGCGGGATAACCGTACGGTCACCCTGACCGATGCAGGTGAGCAGCTGCGCCAGTTCGCCCAGCATACGCTGTTGCAGTATCAACATCTGCTGCATTCCATTGGGCAGAATGGTCCATCACTCAGCGGTGAGCTACGCCTTTTTTGTTCCGTGACCGCGGCGTACAGCCACTTGCCCCCGATTCTGGATCGCTTCCGTGCTGAACATCCGCTGGTAGAAATTAAGCTGACAACCGGGGATGCCGCGGACGCGGTGGAGAAAGTGCAGAGCACAGAGGCTGATATTGCCATTGCAGGACGGCCGGAAACGCTGCCGGCCAGTATTGGCTTTACGCCGATTGGGCTGATCCCGCTGGTGTTGATTGCCCCGGCGTTGCCCTGCCCGGTCCGGACTCAGGCCACAGAACCTGAGCCGGACTGGTCAGAGATCCCGTTTATTTTGCCCGATCAGGGTCCTGCCCGGCAGCGCATTGATTTATGGTTCCGCCGCCGCCGCATTCCTAATCCGTTGATTTACGCCACGGTGGCTGGTCACGAAGCGATTGTGTCGATGGTTGCGCTGGGCTGTGGCATTGCTTTGCTGCCGGATGTGGTGCTGGAGAACAGTCCGGAGTCCGTGCGCAATCGTATTCTTGAGCTGGATAACGTGGAGATGGTCGCACCGTTCGAACTGGGCGTTTGCGTACAAAAAAAGCGGCTCAATGAGCCGCTTATCGATGCGTTTTGGGCACTGATGTAACTAGCCTGCGAGGAAGAAGCTGAAGGCCGGGTTGTTACTTTCATCATGGAAATCATAGCCCAGCTCGGCCAGGTGCTCTTCAAACTGGGGCTCGCTGTCGCTGAGCTCAAAGCCTGCCAGCACCCGACCATAGTCGGTGCCGTGGCTGCGGTAATGGAACAACGAAATATTCCAGTGTGTGCCCAGCGTTTGCAGGAAGCGCAGTAATGCGCCCGGCGCTTCAGGGAACTCAAAGCTGAACAACCGCTCACGCAGCGGTTTTGAAGGGCGTCCGCCGACCATATAACGCACGTGCAGCTTGGCCATTTCATCGTCGGACAGGTCGACAACTTTATAGCCGCCCTCTTGCAACAGTTGCAGGATTTCGCTGCGCTCTTCAAGCCCACGCGTCAGCCGCACGCCAACAAAAATGCAGGCGTTATCGGCATTCGCATAGCGATAGTTAAACTCGGTGACCGAGCGACCGCCAAGCAGTTGGCAAAACTTCAGGAAGCTGCCTTTCTGCTCCGGAATGGTGACCGCCAGCAATGCCTCGCGCTGTTCACCCAACTCACAACGCTCCGAGACATATCGCAGACCGTGGAAGTTGACGTTTGCGCCAGAGAGCACGTGTGCCAGACGTTCCCCTTTGATCTGGTGCTGTTGGATATACTTTTTCATGCCGGCCAGTGCCAGCGCCCCGGAAGGCTCGGCAACGGCGCGGACATCCTCAAATAAATCCTTCATCGCCGCACATATCGCATCGCTGTCGACGGTGATGATGTCGTCGAGATACTCCTGGCACAGACGGAAGGTTTCATTGCCGATGCGTTTGACCGCCACACCTTCAGCAAAGCCCCCAACGCGGGCCAGATCGACAGGATGACCCGCGTCGAGCGCCGCCTTCAGACAGGCCGAATCTTCTGCTTCCACCGCGATCACTTTGATCTGCGGCATCAGCTGTTTAATCAGCACGGCAACACCTGCTGCCAGACCGCCGCCGCCAACGGGCACGAACACGCGGTCAAGATGCGCATCCTGCTGAAGCAGCTCCATCGCCAGCGTACCCTGTCCGGCGATCACCATCGGGTGATCGAACGGCGGCACAAAGGTGTAGCCCTTCTGCTCCGCCAGTTCGATGGCCTTGGCTTTCGCTTCGTCAAAGTTGGCACCAAACAGGTAAGCCTCACCGCCAAACGCCCGCACCGCACCCACTTTGATATCTGCGGTAGTCACTGGCATCACAATCAGGGAAGCAATCCCTAACTTTGATGCCGATAACGCCACGCCCTGAGCATGATTGCCGGCGGAGGCGGTAATCACCCCGCGCGCTTTCTGCTCTTCATTCAACGTTGCGATCATCGCGTAAGCCCCGCGCAGCTTGAAGCTGTGCACCGGCTGACGATCTTCACGCTTGACCAAAATGGTGTTGCCCAGACGGGAAGAGATCTTCTCCATCTTCTGCAACGGGGTCACCTGCGCCACTTCGTAGACCGGCGAACGGAGAACCGCCCGCAGATACTCCGCGCCGCATGGCTCGTCGGGTAACGGTTGAGACTCAGCCATCGTTGTTAGCCTCCCAGCTTGCTCTTGTCACGCACAGCGCCTTTGTCCGCACTGGTTGCCAGTAAGGCATAAGCGCGCAGGGCATAGGAAACCTCACGCACACGACCATGTGGCGTGTAGGCCTCGCTACCGCGGGCTTCTTCTTCTTCGCGACGGGCATGCAGCACGTTATCTGGCACATCAACCTTGATGCCGCGATTAGGAATATCGATATCAATGATGTCGCCGTCTCTCACCAGCGCAATGGTTCCGCCGCTGGCCGCTTCTGGTGAAGCATGGCCGATTGACAGCCCGGAAGTACCGCCGGAGAAGCGTCCATCGGTGATCAGCGCACAGCTTTTGCCGAGGCCCATCGATTTCAGATAGGTGGTCGGGTAAAGCATTTCCTGCATGCCCGGTCCGCCTTTAGGCCCTTCGTAACGGATTACAACCACATCACCGGCAACCACTTTGCCGCCCAGGATCGCCGCAACGGCATCATCCTGGCTTTCGTAAACTTTGGCCGGACCACGGAAGGTGTGGCTCTCTTTTTCCACGCCCGCCGTTTTGACGATGCAACCATCTTCAGCGAGGTTACCGTACAGCACGGCCAGACCACCGTCCTGACTGAAGGCGAATTCACGCGTACGAATACAGCCTTCTTTGCGATCGTCATCCAGCGTTTCCCAGCGGCAGTCCTGAGAGAACGCCTGCGTGGTGCGGATACCGGCCGGGCCAGCACGGAACATTTTCTTCACGTCTTCATCTTTGGTCAGCATGATGTCGTACTGATCCAGCGTTTCCTGCAGGGTCAGACCCAGCACGTTACGGACGCTTTGATCCATCAGGCCGGCACGGCTTAATTCGCCGAGGATACCGAATACGCCACCGGCGCGGTGCACATCTTCCATATGGTATTTCGGGGTGCTCGGCGCCACTTTACACAGGTGTGGCACTTTGCGTGACAGACGGTCGATATCTGACATATTGAAGTCGATATCACCTTCCAGCGCAGCGGCCAGCAGGTGCAGAACGGTGTTGGTGGAACCGCCCATGGCGATATCCAACGTCATGGCGTTCTCGAAAGCCGCTTTATTGGCGATGTTACGCGGCAGCGCGCTTTCATCATCCTGCTGATACCAGCGTTTGGTCAGTTCAACAATGCGCTTACCGGCATTCAGGAACAGGTCTTTACGGTCGGCGTGAGTCGCCAGCAGTGAACCGTTACCCGGTTGGGAAAGGCCCAGCGCTTCGGTCAGGCAGTTCATCGAGTTGGCGGTAAACATACCGGAACAGGAGCCACAGGTCGGGCACGCGGAGCGTTCGATCTGCTCGCTGTCGGCATCGCTGACGTTCGGGTTTGCGCCCTGGATCATGGCATCAACCAAATCCAGCTTGATGATTTTGTCAGAGAGCTTGGTTTTACCGGCTTCCATCGGGCCGCCAGAAACGAAGATCACGGGGATATTCAAACGCAGGGAAGCCATCAGCATCCCCGGGGTGATTTTGTCGCAGTTGGAGATACAGACCATCGCATCGGCACAGTGCGCATTCACCATGTACTCGACCGAGTCTGCAATCAATTCACGCGACGGCAGGGAGTACAGCATGCCGCCATGCCCCATCGCGATCCCATCATCCACCGCAATGGTGTTGAACTCTTTTGCCACGCCGCCGGACGCTTCAATCTGCTCAGCGACCAGTTTCCCCATGTCGCGCAGGTGAACGTGGCCCGGTACGAACTGGGTAAAGGAGTTAACTACCGCAATGATTGGCTTACCGAAATCGTCGTCGGTCATTCCAGTGGCGCGCCAGAGGGCACGGGCACCGGCCATATTGCGGCCATGTGTGGTGGTAGCGGAACGTAACTTAGGCATGCTCATACTCCAAAATCAGATAGTGCGCGGGCGTCATATGACGCCCGCTCAGGTATTTTTTTATTATGGGTTAACCGAATCCAGCCAGCCCCATTTGTCTTCTGTTTCGCCAGTGAACAGGCCGAAGAAGGCGGACTGAATGCGGGCAGTAACCGGGCCGCGCTTGCCTTCACCTACCTGGATACCGTCTACGCTGCGAACCGGTGTGATTTCAGCAGCCGTACCTGACATGAAGACTTCATCGGCCAGATACAGAGATTCACGTGACAGCACCTGCTCACGCACTTCGATACCCATGTCTTTAGCCAGCTTGATGATCGCATCACGCGTAATGCCCGGCAGCGCGGAAGAGGTGAATGGCGGGGTAAACAGAATGCCCTCTTTCACTTCGAACAGGTTCTCACCCGCACCTTCAGAGATGTAGCCCTGAGTATCCAGAGCGATACCTTCCTGATAGCCGTGGCGGCGAGCTTCGCTGCCTACCAGCAGTGAGGACAGGTAGTTACCGCCCGCTTTAGCAGCAGTTGGGATGGTGTTGGGTGCCACACGGTTCCAGGAGGACACCATGGCATCAATACCCTGCTCCAGCGCTTCAGGACCCAGGTACGCGCCCCAAGGGAACGCGGCAATGATCACATCGGTGCTGAAGCCTTCTGGCGGGTTAACACCCAGACCCACGTCGCCAACGAAGACCAGCGGACGGATATAAGCGCTTTTCAGTTTGTTGACGCGCAGAACTTCGCGGCACGCTTCCATCAGTTCATCAACGCTCTGGCTGACCGGGAAACGATAGATTTTTGCAGAGTCGTGCAGGCGCTGCATATGTTCACGATGGCGGAAGACTACCGGGCCTTTGTGCGAGTCGTAGCAGCGGACGCCTTCAAACACAGACGTACCGTAGTGCAGTGCGTGGGACATCACGCTGACCTTCGCGTCTTCCCACTTAACCATCTCGCCATTGAACCAGATAAAGTCAGCTTTCTTCGTCATTCTTATTTTCCTTTCGCGCTCAGGCGCGGATCTGTTGTGTTGTCTGTTGTTGGATCTGGACGCACGCGACATCCATCAGCTTGCTTAATTGTGTTGACAGTAAATCGACTGAGCGCTGGCTGGCAACGGTCATTTCAATATTAATGTTGTCGGTATTATTACTGGAAGCCATATTCATCGCACACACCTGAAAACCACGGTGTCTGACAACCCGCAATATCCGCTCCAGTATTTCGGGTCTGAAGCGGGCTTCGATAGACAATTGATGCTGCATCATGAGGTTTTCTCCATCATATTTTCGTTGCTGGCACCAGGTGGTACCAAAGGCCAGACGTTTTCATGCTCGTCGATGGCGACGTGGAGCATGTATGGCCCTTCACTGTGCAGCAAAGCGTCTAACGCGGCGTCGACCTGGTCTTTCCGGGTAATGCGCTGGCCAGGGATATCAAACGCGCTGGCCAGGGTCAGGAAGTCTGGATTGTCGGATAAATTGGTTTCGCTGTAGCGCTCGGAGAAGAACAGTTGCTGCCACTGGCGAACCATGCCCAAACGCTGGTTATCCATCAGCACGATTTTGACCGGCAGCTGCTTACGTTTAATGGTGCCGAGTTCCTGCACGTTCATCATGAATGAACCATCGCCGGAAACGCAGATAACGGTATCGTCCGGGCGGGCAACCTGCGCACCGACGGCGGCTGGCAGGCCAAAACCCATCGTACCCAGCCCACTGGAGGTGATGAAGTTCTCCGGGCGGTTGAAAAGCATATGCTGTGCGGCCCACATCTGATGCTGGCCCACATCAGTGGTGACGATAGCGCTGGCGGGTTTACGATCGGACAACTGCTTCAGGAACAATGGGGCAAAGATAGCTTCACCTGGATGATCGTAACGCCAGCCGTTTTCCGCTTTCATCGTGATGACGTGATCGCGCCAGGCGCTGATGTCTGCCGGATGATATAAGTCTGGCAGCATTTTATTCAGGTCGCCGCGCAATGCCACATGGGCCTGACGCAGTTTATTCAATTCAGCCGGGTCAATGTCCATATGGATCACGCTGGCATGCGGAGCGAAGGTGTTTAACTTGCCCGTCACACGGTCATCAAAGCGCGCACCGACGGCAATCAACAAATCACATTGCTGCACTGCGTAGTTAGCGGCTTTGGTACCATGCATACCTAACATGCCCAGGTAGCATGGGTCTTCGGCATCGGGCGTACCCAATCCTTTAAGCGTAGCAACAGTTGGAATACCGGTCTCTTTAACGAAAGCGCGCAGTGCGTCAACGGCGCCGGCCATGCCAACACCGCCGCCGACATAGAGGATTGGCTTCTTCGCCTGCGCCAGCATGGCTCTTGCCAGCTGCAATTCCTGATGAGGGTGCTCGGTCTCGGCTTCGACCGGCAACAGGTGAGCCGTTAACTCGCCACTCGCCAGCTGAATATCTTTAGGAATGTCGATCAGTACCGGGCCAGGACGACCAGACTGCGCGATAGCGAAAGCTTCAGCCATCACTTCTGGCAGTTCTTCCAGTGATTCCACCAGGAAGCTGTGTTTGGTGCAGGACAGGGACATTCCCAGCACGTCAATTTCCTGAAACGCATCAGTACCGATAAAGGCAGAGGAAACCTGACCGGTGATCGCTACCACAGGCACAGAATCCATCATCGCATCAGCCAGGCCGGTGATCAGGTTCGTTGCACCCGGGCCGGAAGTGGCGATACACACGCCGACTTTGCCAGTAGAACGGGCGTAGCCAATAGCGGCCATTGCTGCGCCCTGCTCATGGCGACAGAGTAGGTGTTCGACGCCACCGTCATAGAGCGCATCATAGACGGGCATAATCGCCCCACCCGGATAGCCGAAAACTGTCTCGACACCGTGCGCACGCAACGCCTGAACCACCCACTGAGCACCATTCATAGTTATTTCCCCGCCTCTGGCTGGGAACAACAGCATTTTATTCTACTGTTCATAATCTGTTCCTCTGTCATTGATAACCTGCCAAAAAAAAACCCCCGGACCTTTCGGTGCGGGGGTTCTTTCGAAATCAGGCTTGATTTTTAAGCCTTTCTTTCTCCGAGCGTAGCCCCGCACGGCGTGATAATAATCACGACGACGTTAATAATGACTAGGCTGACGACTCGTAGAAGGGCTTTCATTTGTATTCGATAATTTCGCTTGTTCGAAGTAATGCCTACAGAGTTATCACAGTTAGCTAGTCAAACTCAACTTTTTTGATCATTTTATTTTATGCTGCGCGCTGCAATATTCAAAAAAGCGATGGTTATTCAGGGAATAAGCCAGATCCTGAAAATTATTCATTACGCACCCTGCGCAATGACTACAGGTGAAAAAAACACCGTTCATATTGCGAGCCCTGTCGAACGCCACTCATAAAATCTGTCCTCAGGACGATGTTCTTTGCGAGCCCGCCCGGTAAAGCAGCCGCGGGCACTCGAAAGTGTTCCGCTGAAAAGTAAGACTGCGATAAACAAGGAGTGTCTATGTCGCTATCTCTCGCCTATACCCGAGCCGCTATTGGTATCGAGGCGCCATTGGTGTTGGTTGAAGTTCATCTCAGTAATGGCCTGCCCGCGCTTTCACTGGTGGGTCTGCCTGAAACGACGGTAAAAGAAGCCCGCGATCGGGTACGCAGTGCCATCATCAACTGTGGCTTTACCTTTCCCGCTAAACGCATCACCGTCAATCTTGCGCCAGCCGATCTTCCGAAAGAAGGAGGAAGATACGATCTTCCTATCGCAATAGCGATTCTGGCGGCCTCAGAGCAGATTCCTGCGGAGAAGTTGGGGCAATATGAATTCCTGGGAGAGTTAGCTTTAACAGGTGCTCTCCGTGGCGTACAGGGCGCTATTCCCGCAGCGCTGGCAGCCACTCAGGCACAGCGCCAGCTGATCTTGTCGAGCGATAACCTTGAAGAGGTCGGCATGATCCACGAGGCGAAAAGCTTGCTGAGCGGTCATCTATTAAACGTTTGCCATTTTCTGGCCGGCCACACAACGCTTGAAGAGGCACGATGTGAGTTACCTGAGGTAGGCTGGCAAGGAGGAGACCTCAGTGACATCGTGGGTCAGCAACAGGCGAAGCGGGCACTGGAAATTTGTGCCGCCGGTGGGCATAACCTGTTACTGATTGGGCCACCCGGCACAGGGAAGACCATGCTTGCCACCAGGCTAACCGGGTTGATGCCATCATTAAGCAATGAGGAGGCCCTGGAGAGCGCCGCCATCGCCAGCCTGGTCAGCACAGGTGTCCTGCATCAGCAATGGCGACAGCGCCCATTCCGGGCCCCTCATCACACGTCATCACGCTATGCACTGGTCGGTGGCGGTTCAATGCCAAAACCCGGCGAGATTTCGCTGGCACACAATGGCATTCTGTTTCTGGATGAGCTGCCAGAGTTTGATCGTAAAACGCTGGATGCGCTGAGAGAACCGCTGGAGTCTGGTGAGATTTGTATTTCACGCGCGCGGGCGAAAGTGACCTACCCGGCGCGCTTTCAGTTAATAGCCGCAATGAACCCCAGCCCGACGGGTCATTATCAGGGTACCCATAATCGCAGCACGCCGCAGCAGACGCTTCGCTACCTCAACAAACTGTCCGGGCCGTTCCTCGATCGTTTCGATCTGTCGCTTGAAGTCCCTCTGCTTCCACCTGGCACACTGAGCAGGCAAAACGCCAACAGTGAAAGCAGCACCACTATTCGGCTGAGGGTGATTGCGGCCCGACAACGCCAGCTTGATCGTGCCGGAAAGATTAATGCCCTTATTCAGCCCAAAGAAATTAAGCGCGATTGCCGGATAACGCAGCAGGATGCGCAGTGGCTCGAAGAGGTGTTGAATCAGTTAGGTCTGTCAGTTCGCGCCTGGCAGCGTATTCTGAAGGTTGCCCGCACGATTGCAGATTTAGGAAAGAAGGAGAGTATTCAGCGAGAGCACCTGCACGAGGCGCTAAGTTATCGGGGGATCGACAGGTTACTTAGCCATCTACAGAAAAGTCTGGAATGAAAAAGGGGCCGAAGCCCCTTTTATCTTAATCGTCGCTATCCGTGTAATCTTCCACACCTTCCATCTGTGGCTTACCGCCAGACAGGGTGTGGAAACGTTTAGGACGCTTAATCCGGCTCATGTACTTGGACCAGACGCGCTCTGCTTCAGTCTGTGGCTCACGGATGCCGCGGCACACCTCAACAAACAGACGCTCTTCTTCCGTTGCAGGCTCACGTTTTACCAGATCCAACTCGTTAAAAGCGTAACCATAACGCTCAAGAAGTTGGGCTTCTTTGATGGTGAAATCACCATGACGGGAGAATCCACGCGGATAGTGTTTGTTGTCAAAAAAACGATTAGTTGTTGCGAAGCTTTCCGCCATTCTACACGCTCCTAACTCTTCTATGGCCGTGCTATTTATGGCGCGGAGTATTAGATACGCTTGACAGAGTGTAAAACAAAACATTTAAATCATAACGACAAATGTTTTTTAGGAGATGGATGTGGATACGGAATTACTGAAGACCTTTCTTGAAGTGAGCAGAACTCGCCACTTTGGACGTGCCGCTGAAGCGCTCTATCTCACACAATCGGCCGTGAGTTTTCGCATCAGGCAGCTTGAAAATCAGCTGGGGGTGAATCTTTTTACCCGTCACCGCAATAACATACGGCTGACTTCGGCTGGTGAGCGCCTGTTGCCTTACGCCGAAAGTTTGATGAGCACATGGATGATGGCAAAGAAGGAAGTCTCGCACACCCAGCAGCATCATGAGCTGTCGATAGGGGCCAGTGCGTCGTTATGGGAGGCTTACCTCACGCCCTGGCTGCAGACACTGTATGAGAACCGTGAAAGCCTGCACCTCGAAGCGCGCGTCGCTCAGCGTCATCTGCTGGTGAAGCAATTGCATGAGCGTCAGTTGGATCTGCTGATCACCACTGAGGCACCGAAAATGGATGAGCTCACCAGCCAGCAAATTGGGCATATCTCATTAACCCTGTATCGTTCACGAAAAACGGACAAACGTGAGAAATATGACTATATCAAGCTGGAATGGGGCGCTGATTTTCACCAACATGAGAGCTATCTTGCCGGTGCAGATGACGTCCCTGTGTTAACGACCACCTCGGCCCATTTAACCCGGCAGCTGCTGCACACCACGGGAGCCTGCTCATTCTTGCCGGACATCTGGCAAAGTGAATACCCGGATCTGGTGGTGATCCCGGACACGCCAGTGGCCGTCAGACCGCTTTATGCCGTGTGGTTACAGAACAGCGATCAACAAACGCATATTCGTCAGTTGATTAAATTTCCGGTTAATACGCAGTAATTCGGGCATGAAAAGCGAACAGAATGGTCAGTTTACTGGCCATTTTTTTCATCTGAAGAGAGGGGACTGGAGGAATTTGCAGCAGAAATTGCTGTATTACAGGCAAAAAAAAATCCTTTGCCGAAGCAAAGGATCATTTTTAATGGCAGGGGCGGAGAGACTCGAACTCCCAACACCCGGTTTTGGAGACCGGTGCTCTACCAATTGAACTACGCCCCTAAAAGGGTGGCGGAACGGACGGGGCTCGAACCCGCGACCCCCTGCGTGACAGGCAGGTATTCTAACCAACTGAACTACCGCTCCACCGATTCTGTACTGACTTCAGAATGTTGCTTCTGATATCAGGTGTTTCGCCCTTTCCGTGTCACTGGAAAGGTCATGACCATAAAATGGTCTAAATTGATGCCTGGCAGTTCCCTACTCTCGCATGGGGAGACCCCACACTACCATCGGCGCTACGGCGTTTCACTTCTGAGTTCGGCATGGGGTCAGGTGGGACCACCGCGCTAAAGCCGCCAGGCAAATTCTTGTGCTCTGTCCTGTGTATTTCGCTCCGTGGCCGCGTTGGCCGCGCTTGTAAACTCAGTCACATACTTCAGTATGCTCCTTCCTTCACGGCGCTTGCCGCCTTGCCACAAAGCAAAATCCCACGGACCGGGGTCCGCAGAACAGATAATTCTTTATCCGGTTCAAGCTGAAAATCTCTGTTCGTGTCTCTCAGACACTCACCAGAACGCTTCTGGTGTTGTAAGGTTAAGCCTCACGGGTCATTAGTACCGGTTAGCTCAACGCATCGCTGCGCTTACACACCCGGCCTATCAACGTCGTAGTCTTCAACGTCCCTTCAGGGGCCTTAAAGGCCCAGGGAAGATTCATCTCGAGGCAAGTTTCGCGCTTAGATGCTTTCAGCGCTTATCTTTTCCGCACTTAGCTACCGGGCAATGCCATTGGCATGACAACCCGAACACCAGTGGTGCGTTCACTCCGGTCCTCTCGTACTAGGAGCAACCCCTCTCAATCTTCCAGCGCCCACGGCAGATAGGGACCGAACTGTCTCACGACGTTCTAAACCCAGCTCGCGTACCACTTTAAACGGCGAACAGCCGTACCCTTGGGACCTACTTCAGCCCCAGGATGTGATGAGCCGACATCGAGGTGCCAAACACCGCCGTCGATATGAACTCTTGGGCGGTATCAGCCTGTTATCCCCGGAGTACCTTTTATCCGTTGAGCGATGGCCCTTCCATTCAGAACCACCGGATCACTATGACCTGCTTTCGCACCTGCTCGAGCCGTCACTCTCGCAGTCAAGCTAGCTTATGCCATTGCACTAACCTCACGATGTCCGACCGTGATTAGCTAACCTTCGTGCTCCTCCGTTACTCTTTAGGAGGAGACCGCCCCAGTCAAACTACCCACCAGACACTGTCCCCACGCCGGATTACGGCGCCAGGTTAGAACATCAAACGTTAAAGGGTGGTATTTCAAGGTTGGCTCCACGCAGACTGGCGTCCACGCTTCAAAGCCTCCCACCTATCCTACACATCAAGGTTCAATATTCAGTGTCAAGCTATAGTAAAGGTTCACGGGGTCTTTCCGTCTTGCCGCGGGTACACTGCATCTTCACAGCGAGTTCAATTTCACTGAGTCTCGGGTGGAGACAGCCTGGCCATCATTACGCCATTCGTGCAGGTCGGAACTTACCCGACAAGGAATTTCGCTACCTTAGGACCGTTATAGTTACGGCCGCCGTTTACCGGGGCTTCGATCAAGAGCTTCTCCTTGCGGATAACCCCATCAATTAACCTTCCGGCACCGGGCAGGCGTCACACCGTATACGTCCACTTTCGTGTTTGCACAGTGCTGTGTTTTTAATAAACAGTTGCAGCCAGCTGGTATCTTCGACTGGCTTCAGCTCCGGGAGCAAGTCCCTTCACCTACGCGCCAGCGTGCCTTCTCCCGAAGTTACGGCACCATTTTGCCTAGTTCCTTCACCCGAGTTCTCTCAAGCGCCTTGGTATTCTCTACCTGACCACCTGTGTCGGTTTGGGGTACGATTCCGTGTTACCTGATGCTTAGAGGCTTTTCCTGGAAGCAGGGCATTTGTTACTTCAGCACCGTAGTGCCTCGTCATCACACCTCAGCGTTAAAAAGAGTCCGGATTTACCTAAACTCTCCGCCTACATGCTTAAACCGGGACAACCGTCGCCCGGCTAACATAGCCTTCTCCGTCCCCCCTTCGCAGTAACACCGAGTACAGGAATATTAACCTGTTTCCCATCGACTACGCCTTTCGGCCTCGCCTTAGGGGTCGACTCACCCTGCCCCGATTAACGTTGGACAGGAACCCTTGGTCTTCCGGCGAGCGGGCTTTTCACCCGCTTTATCGTTACTTATGTCAGCATTCGCACTTCTGATACCTCCAGCAGACCTCACAGTCCACCTTCGACGGCTTACAGAACGCTCCCCTACCCAACAACGCATAAGCGTCGCTGCCGCAGCTTCGGTGCATGGTTTAGCCCCGTTACATCTTCCGCGCAGGCCGACTCGACCAGTGAGCTATTACGCTTTCTTTAAATGATGGCTGCTTCTAAGCCAACATCCTGGCTGTCTGTGCCTTCCCACATCGTTTCCCACTTAACCATGACTTTGGGACCTTAGCTGGCGGTCTGGGTTGTTTCCCTCTTCACGACGGACGTTAGCACCCGCCGTGTGTCTCCCGTGATAACATTCTTCGGTATTCGCAGTTTGCATCGGGTTGGTAAGCCGGGATGGCCCCCTAGCCGAAACAGTGCTCTACCCCCGAAGATGAGTTCACGAGGCGCTACCTAAATAGCTTTCGGGGAGAACCAGCTATCTCCCGGTTTGATTGGCCTTTCACCCCCAGCCACAAGTCATCCGCTAATTTTTCAACATTAGTCGGTTCGGTCCTCCAGTTAGTGTTACCCAACCTTCAACCTGCCCATGGCTAGATCACCGGGTTTCGGGTCTATACCCTGCAACTTAACGCCCAGTTAAGACTCGGTTTCCCTTCGGCTCCCCTATACGGTTAACCTTGCTACAGAATATAAGTCGCTGACCCATTATACAAAAGGTACGCAGTCACACCACGAAGGTGCTCCCACTGCTTGTACGTACACGGTTTCAGGTTCTGTTTCACTCCCCTCGCCGGGGTTCTTTTCGCCTTTCCCTCACGGTACTGGTTCACTATCGGTCAGTCAGGAGTATTTAGCCTTGGAGGATGGTCCCCCCATATTCAGACAGGATGTCACGTGTCCCGCCCTACTCATCGAACTCACAATAAGTGCATTTTTGTGTACGGGAGTATCACCCTGTACCCTGCGACTTTCCAGACGCTTCCACTAATGCACAAACTGATTCAGGTTCTGGGCTGTTCCCCGTTCGCTCGCCGCTACTGGGGGAATCTCGGTTGATTTCTTTTCCTCTGGGTACTTAGATGTTTCAGTTCCCCAGGTTCGCCTTGCAACACTATGTATTCATGTTGCAATGATGCACCAAAGTGCACCGGGTTTCCCCATTCGGGTATCGTCGGTTATTGCGGTTCATATCACCTTACCGACGCTTATCGCAGATTAGCACGCCCTTCATCGCCTCTGACTGCCTAGGCATCCACCGTGTACGCTTAGTCACTTAACCTCACAACCCACAAGCGTCCCGAAAGACACTGCTGTTGTAAGCATTTGAGAGACTCGAACATATCGTTGATTTCATTCTTATTACGGAGAATGAAAACGACATGTCGTTTCAATTTTCAGCTTGTTCCGGATTGTTAAAGAGCATAATACTTCGCAGCACACCGTTGCCGGTACGCTCTGAAGTATTGTCAGAAAACTGCATGGTGGAGCTAAGCGGGATCGAACCGCTGACCTCCTGCGTGCAAGGCAGGCGCTCTCCCAGCTGAGCTATAGCCCCATACAGTTACTGCAGAGACCATCTACTACCACTCAACGTGAGTTCATCAGCCACCGTCAGGCGACAAATGTTAATTTTTGCTCAGGCAAGGCATGTTTTCGCGCCGCATAGTTCACTATGCAAGCCGGAAACATAACGCAGCATGAGTGAAAATTTGGTAGGCCTGAGTGGACTTGAACCACCGACCTCACCCTTATCAGGGGTGCGCTCTAACCACCTGAGCTACAAGCCTGTAGAGGTTTTTTCTGCTCGTTACTTTTCTATCAGACAATCTGTTGTGGACACTACGCGGGAGAGTATCTTCAGGTAAGGAGGTGATCCAACCGCAGGTTCCCCTACGGTTACCTTGTTACGACTTCACCCCAGTCATGAATCACAAAGTGGTAAGCGCCCTCCCGAAGGTTAAGCTACCTACTTCTTTTGCAACCCACTCCCATGGTGTGACGGGCGGTGTGTACAAGGCCCGGGAACGTATTCACCGTAGCATTCTGATCTACGATTACTAGCGATTCCGACTTCACGGAGTCGAGTTGCAGACTCCGATCCGGACTACGACGCACTTTGTGAGGTCCGCTTGCTCTCGCGAGTTCGCTTCTCTTTGTATGCGCCATTGTAGCACGTGTGTAGCCCTGGCCGTAAGGGCCATGATGACTTGACGTCATCCCCACCTTCCTCCGGTTTGTCACCGGCAGTCTCCTTTGAGTTCCCGACATTACTCGCTGGCAACAAAGGATAAGGGTTGCGCTCGTTGCGGGACTTAACCCAACATTTCACAACACGAGCTGACGACAGCCATGCAGCACCTGTCTCACGGTTCCCGAAGGCACTAAGGCATCTCTGCCGAATTCCGTGGATGTCAAGGCCAGGTAAGGTTCTTCGCGTTGCATCGAATTAAACCACATGCTCCACCGCTTGTGCGGGCCCCCGTCAATTCATTTGAGTTTTAACCTTGCGGCCGTACTCCCCAGGCGGTCGACTTAACGCGTTAGCTCCGGAAGCCACGCCTCAAGGGCACAACCTCCAAGTCGACATCGTTTACGGCGTGGACTACCAGGGTATCTAATCCTGTTTGCTCCCCACGCTTTCGCACCTGAGCGTCAGTCTTTGTCCAGGGGGCCGCCTTCGCCACCGGTATTCCTCCAGATCTCTACGCATTTCACCGCTACACCTGGAATTCTACCCCCCTCTACAAGACTCTAGCCTGCCAGTTTCAAATGCAGTTCCCAGGTTAAGCCCGGGGATTTCACATCTGACTTGACAGACCGCCTGCGTGCGCTTTACGCCCAGTAATTCCGATTAACGCTTGCACCCTCCGTATTACCGCGGCTGCTGGCACGGAGTTAGCCGGTGCTTCTTCTGCGGGTAACGTCAATCGACAAGGTTATTAACCTTATCGCCTTCCTCCCCGCTGAAAGTACTTTACAACCCGAAGGCCTTCTTCATACACGCGGCATGGCTGCATCAGGCTTGCGCCCATTGTGCAATATTCCCCACTGCTGCCTCCCGTAGGAGTCTGGACCGTGTCTCAGTTCCAGTGTGGCTGGTCATCCTCTCAGACCAGCTAGGGATCGTCGCCTAGGTGAGCCATTACCCCACCTACTAGCTAATCCCATCTGGGCACATCCGATGGTGTGAGGCCCGAAGGTCCCCCACTTTGGTCCGAAGACGTTATGCGGTATTAGCTACCGTTTCCAGTAGTTATCCCCCTCCATCAGGCAGTTTCCCAGACATTACTCACCCGTCCGCCACTCGTCACCCGAGAGCAAGCTCTCTGTGCTACCGTTCGACTTGCATGTGTTAGGCCTGCCGCCAGCGTTCAATCTGAGCCATGATCAAACTCTTCAATTAAAAGTTCGATTTGCTGAAACAAGTTCAGCGGTGCTCAAGTGTAAAACGTCATAATGAATTTCATTATGTGTTCACTCTTAAGGCTTGATATTTTTTTTGCGCCTTGCGGCGCTGATATCAATCCTGCGAGTGCCCACACAGATTGTCTGATAAATTGTTAAAGAGCAGTGCCACATAATCTCGTGTGGCGCGGGGTGCAGATATTACGCTTTCCCGCTGAAGAGTCAAGGAATTTTCTCACTTTTCTCTTCCTGACCCGGCGACCTGTAAGTCGTTGTTCCGTGTCAGTGGAGGCGCAGTATAGGGATTTTCTGGAGTCTGACAAGCGCTAAATGCAAAAAACTTTTCAACCGATTATTTTTCACTCACAAACCGACTAAAGTGCCAGTTTTTCGAGCTTTTCGAAGCCATAACGCTTCAAAACGGGCATTAATTGTACTGCCTGCTCGGTGATGTCCATGCAGAAAGCGATATTGCTGTCGGCAGAAAAAGCTGCAGGGGATTCATTTTCTAATAACCAGGCCGTACGACGCGCTATCGCCGCGCCTGAATCCACTAAACGCGTCCCTTCCGGCAATACCTGCTGTAACTCCTCATTTAACAGAGGAAAGTGGGTACAGCCCAGCACGACGGTATCCGGCGGTTCTTTCATTCGCAGCCACGGCTGCAAAATGCGGCGAACCTCTTCCAGCGGAACGGGCTTGCCTTGCAGCTTCGCTTCAGCCAGCTCAACCAGCTCTGCCGATCCCAACATTTCCGTTTTACATTCACTGGCAAAACGCGCCACCAGCTCGTGAGTATAAGGACGCTTAACCGTACCTCGCGTCGCCAGTAATCCGACGATGCCATTACGGGTCAAGCGGGCAGCCGGTTTAATCGCGGGCACAACGCCAACAACAGGGAAGTCAAAACGGGCACGAAGTGCTGGGAGGGTAACGGTACTGGCAGAGTTACAGGCTATCACCACTAACGCCAGCGGGTAGCGACGGGTGACAGCCTCGACGATATCGACAACGCGATGAACGATGAACTCTTCAGACTTTTCACCATAAGGAAAGGCCACGTTATCGAAGGCATAAAGGTAGTGGAGCTCCGGCATCAGCTGCCGGAGCTCTTCATAGACTGAAAGCCCACCGACGCCGGAGTCAAAAACCAGCACGGTAGGACGCTCTTTAGAAGGTGTAGCTGCCGCTGAGGTAATACTCCCTTCCTGGAGTTTGATAGCCATAAACTGTCTCGTAATCTTTATCGAACAGGTTGGCTATTCTACCACGAACGGTCAGCTGAGACGTGACCGGATACGAAACGGCGAGATCCCACAGGCTCACGCCACCCAGTTTGACGGTGCGGGTAGTATAAGAGGTATTGAAGTCCTTATCGTAACGCTCGCCCAGGTATTGATAGCTGAGTGACCAGTCAAAATCATAAATCGTGTAATCCAGCTGGTACTTAACCTGCTGCTTAGCACGACGAACAAGGATTTCGTTGGTATTGCCGTCACGCGGCTCCACATAGTCATAAGAAACGGTATGGCTCAGTGGGCCGGTATCGAATGACGCGGTAGCCTCTACACCTTTAATAGTGGCTTTATCGATATTGTAATAACGGAACGTGGTTGGATCGCTGTCAATCAGGTTATCAATGTCGTTGCGATAACCCGACAGGCGCCAGTTAACCGGACCGGTCAGCCCTTCGAAGCCTCCTTCCCACTGCTTGCTTTTTTCCGGGTCCAGATCGCGGTTACCATAGACTCCACTGTATAACTGGCTCAGATTTGGTGCCTTAAACGCGGTACCGTAAGAGGCGAAGACGCTGTAACCATCAACAAACTCCCACGCGGCACTGGTTTGCCAGGTGTTATGCCAGCCGAAGGTATTGTTGTCATCGCCACGAACTGCCCCTTCCAGCGTGACGCTGCCCAGCTTTTGTTGTGCCGTGGCATACACGCCGGTGTTACGTTGTTCCTGCCCTTCAGTAACAGTACTGGTGTTCGGCTCTGACGTTTGCTTCTGCCAGTCCACGCCGGCGCTGACGGTGCCGTAACCGACAGCAACGGTGTTACCCCATTGCAGGTTGTACTGCTCAACATCATCCAGCGTGGCGGGATCGGCATAACGTCCCAGACGCGGATCGTAATTGTAATCCTTGGTATGGCTGTAGCTGGCAATCAGCTGAGTGGAATAGATGTCACGGTTAAAGCGCAGCCCGGTATCCCACGTCTGGCTGTAAAGCTGACGGGTATCAACCAGTGCGCCGGGAACGTTATAACTGAGGCTGCTATCGTACGCGGTGCGGTTGTCGTAGCCATAGCCACGCACAAAACCGCTCAGCTCGTCACTAAACTGTTGTTCTACCGAGCCGTAGAGGGATTTACTCATAAATCCATCACGATCTTTCTGTGCCGGGTCACCGTAGACATCAGGATAGTTGGCAACCACGTCATAACCCTTGGTATAGGTATAGTTACCTGCCAGGGTCACCCGGGTGTTCGGTCCAAGCATCTGCTGGGTCGAACCATCATAAGACTGATAGCCATTCGAGCCGACGCCGGCAGTAAGCGTCGTACCTGGCTTGCTGCGGCCGGTAATAATGTTAACCACACCGCCAATCGCATCTGAACCGTATACGGCAGAACGCGCGCCACGGACATATTCAATACGCTGGACAAGTGAAATGGGGATCTGGCTGAGGTCGGAAGAGCCGCTGATACCGGCCTGGTTCAGACGGACACCATCAATCAGCACCAGCACATGGCGGGATTCGGTACCACGGATAAACAACGAGCTCTGCTGTCCCAGGCCCCCGTATTGCGCGATATCAACACCAGGGAGACGACGCATCACATCCGCAACGCTTTTGGACTGCCAACGGTCAATTTCTTCCCGGGTGACAACCGTAGTCGGAGCTAATACCGAAGAAACAGGCTGCGCAAAGCGATTCGCCGTGGTGACCAGCGTATTATCCGCATCCTGTGCAAAGCCATTTTGCGCCCAGAGGGAAATCGCCGTTGCGCTAAAAGCCAACAGTGGGGTTTTATTAATTATCATTTTTGACAAAGCATCCATAAATTCATGCAGGATGCCGCAGGCCTGCGACCGATAGCACGCGATGGTCACAGGAATTGCGACGTAATACCGGCAGGTCTTCGGGCTCGGAATCATAAATGGCGAAGACTTCCCATCCGGAGACAGTGTCTGAATTACGTTCGCCAAGACATTCCCTACCGCTGCGCGTCAGCTCCAGCTTGGTACTGGATTCCCTTTTAACTGTTTGAAAGGCCGGAAATCGCATCTTATGTTCAACAATGAGAGAAGTCCAGATATCCAGACATCCAAAACCCAGCGAAACTGCACAATACTGGACATTGAGTGCCAGATGCCTACAATCGCCCGGCAATAAAAGCCCTTCAACCCAGGAAAACGCATGACGCCCGAACAGCTGCCCATTGAACACTATGATGCCCAACTTGAGGAAAAGGTTACCCGTCTGCAGACGTTGATGACCCCGTTTGCGGCTCCGGAAGTTGACGTATTTCGTTCACCGGTCAGCCATTACCGTATGCGCGCGGAGTTTCGTCTCTGGCATGAAGGGGATGACCTGTATCACATCATCTTTGATCAACAGACCCGCGAGCGGATTCGGGTTGACAGCTTCCCGGCGGCCAGCCAGTTAATCAATGCGCTGATGCCACGCCTGATTGCCGCCGTTCGCGATAACAAAACGCTGCGCCACAAGCTTTTCCAGGTCGATTATCTGTCCACGCTGAGCAACCAGATCGTGGTTTCAATGCTGTATCACCGTGCTCTGACCGAAGAGTGGCAGCAGGAAGCGGAAGCCCTGCGGGATGCGCTGCGGGCAGAAGGCTTTGACGTACAGCTGATTGGTCGCGCCACCAAGACCAAAATCTGCCTGGATCGCGATTACGTTGATGAGTGTTTACCGGTTGCCGGAAAAGACATTATCTATCGTCAGGTCGAAAACAGCTTCACCCAGCCGAATGCGGCGATGAATATTCAGATGCTGGAGTGGGCGCTGGAAGTCACCAAAGATTCATCCGGGGATTTGCTGGAGCTGTATTGCGGTAACGGCAATTTCTCGCTGGCGCTGGCCCGCAACTTTAACCGCGTGCTGGCGACTGAAATCGCGAAACCGTCGGTGGCCTCAGCTCAGTACAATATTGCGGTGAACAATATTGATAACGTGCAGATCATCCGCATGTCAGCGGAAGAGTTTACCGAAGCAATGAAAGGGAAGCGCCAGTTCAGGCGTCTGGAAGGCATCGATTTGCAGAGCTATCAGTGCGAGACGATCTTCGTCGATCCGCCGCGCAGTGGGCTGGATGCCGATACGGTGAAAATGGTGCAGGCTTACCCGCGCATCCTTTATATCTCCTGCAACCCGCAAACGCTGTGCGAAAACCTGGCCACACTGTCAGAAACGCACACGGTTGAGAAGCTGGCGCTGTTCGATCAGTTCCCGTATACCCACCATATGGAGTGCGGCGTTCTGCTGACCCGACGCTAAAAGGTTGGGCGACCTCAGTCGCCCATTTTACTCCTGGCTTTTGCGCGTACGCAGCTTCAGCCCAATCCAGAACACCAGCGCTACCATCAGGATGGTCGGGATAAAGTTAGAGCCGATTTCCGGGTATTCCGCGCGCACAATGGCGCTGTAAAGCAGGATACCAAGCAGAAAAAAAGCGGCGGCCAGTGAAGGCATGCCATCCGGCATTGAGCGGTTAAGATAGCGTTGATGCAGGCACCAGGCCGCCAGGCCAAGCGCGATAAGCGGAAAAATTGAGAACGGCACAAGGGAACTGAATAACACCGAAAACGTCCCGTTGATCGACAAACCGGTAAGAAATGCCAGCAACAGCGTACCTCTGTCACGGCCAGGCGCTAAACTCATGTCACTTTCCTTTAGTCATGGGATTCCAGCGTTACCGCCAGCCTCTCCTGTTCACGACGATACCAGTAATAAGCCCCTTTCGAAATCATCCGCAGCTGCAACACCAGCCGTTCTTCCAGCTGACGGCGCTGATCGATATCGATATCCAGCGCTTCTGCACCGGCGTTAAACACGATAATGACCATGGCTTCCGCCTGCGCTTCAGTGAAGCTGCGCGGCATGCGGTTTTCAATCTCAAGGTAGTCCGCCAGTTCGGCGATAAAATGCTGAATTTCCCGGGCCACCGCGGCACGAAACGCCGCCGAAGTCCCGGAACGTTCCCGCAGCAACAGGCGGAATGCGTTGGGATTGTTGCCAATAAACTCCATAAACGTGGAGACCGAGGTGCGAATGACGCTGCCCCCTTTGGCGATGCGTTGACGCGCCTGGCGCATCAGCTGGCGTAGCATCAGACCACTTTCATCTACCATGGTTAGCCCTAACTCATCTACATCACGGAAATGACGATAGAATGACGTCGGTGCGATCCCCGCTTCCCTGGCGACTTCTCTCAGACTCAGGCTGGCAAAACTCCGCTCGGCACTTAGTTGACTAAATGCCGCTTCAATCAGCGAACGTCTTGTCCGTTCTTTCTGCTGTGCTCTGACGCCCATGGTAGTCATGTTTGTGCCTGTTTTACTTAGCTGATCGGCACTATAACAAAAATTTCAGCGTACAGTGGCATCTAGTTTGTGAGCGCCTGTTAACCCCACGCTTTGACAAATGATGGCAAAAAAGTCGGTTAGAATTGGGAAGTGGTCATCGGGATGTTAGAATCTCGTTGAAAAATTGTATAAAAAAATAGGACGTATTGGTATGCAACAGTCTTATGATTACGACGCCATTGTGATTGGTTCAGGTCCTGGCGGTGAGGGAGCCGCGATGGGCCTGCTGAAACAGGGTGCCCGCATCGCCGTTATCGAGCGCTATCACAACATCGGTGGCGGCTGTACGCATTGGGGAACCATTCCATCAAAAGCACTGCGTCACGCAGTCAGCCGTATTATCGAGTTCAACCAGAACCCACTTTACAGCGATCAGACCCGTCTGTTGCGCTCCTCGTTTGCCGACATCCTTAACCACACTGAAAACGTGATTAGCCAGCAAACCCGTATGCGCCAGGGGTTCTATGAACGTAACCGCTGCGAACTGTATCAGGGTGATGCACGCTTTATCGATGCCAACACCATTGAAATTGCGTCCCACGACGGTAGCCTGGAGCGCCTGACGGCAGAGAAATTTGTCATCGCCTGCGGTTCACGCCCTTACCATCCTGCAGACGTCGACTTTACCCATCCTCGCGTTTACGACAGCGACTCCATTCTGAACCTGCACCATGAACCCGGCCACGTCATTATTTATGGCGCTGGGGTGATTGGCTGTGAGTACGCCTCAATCTTCCGTGGCCTGAACGTGAAGGTCGATTTGATTAACACTCGCGACCACCTGCTGGCGTTCCTCGATCAGGAAATTTCGGATTCGCTTTCCTACCACTTCTGGAACAGCGGCGTGGTTATTCGCCATAACGAGGAGTTCGAGAAGATTGAAGGCGTCAGTGACGGGGTGATTATGCACCTGAAGTCAGGCAAGAAAGTGAAAGCTGACTGCCTGCTTTACGCCAACGGACGTACCGGTAACACCGATTCGCTGTCGCTGGAAAATGTGGGTCTGGAAGCGGACGGCCGTGGATTGCTGAAAGTGAACAGCATGTATCAGACCGCTCAACCGCATATTTACGCGGTGGGTGATGTGATTGGCTACCCAAGTCTGGCCTCTGCGGCCTACGATCAGGGCCGTATTGCGGCACAGGCGCTGATTAAAGGTGAAGCCAATGCTCACCTGATTGAAGACATCCCTACCGGGATTTATACCATCCCTGAGATCAGCTCTGTCGGCAAAACGGAACAGCAGCTGACGGCGATGAAGGTGCCATACGAAGTCGGTCGTGCGCAGTTTAAGCATCTGGCGCGTGCGCAGATTGTCGGGATGAATGTTGGGAGCCTGAAAATTCTCTTCCACCGCGAAACCAAAGAGATCCTCGGCATCCACTGCTTCGGTGGGCGTGCGGCGGAGATCATTCATATCGGCCAGGCCATCATGGAACAGAAGAACGGCGGCAACACGATCGAGTACTTCGTGAATACCACCTTCAACTATCCCACCATGGCCGAAGCCTACCGCGTGGCGGCATTAAACGGTTTAAACCGCCTGTTTTAACGCCGGGCCCATATAGTTTTGCATATGGACCTTGATTGCCTCTGCCAGCTGCTCATAGCGGCCGCGCAGTGGCGATCCCGGGCGATAAACCAGCGCGATAGTACGCTGCGGGACAGGTTTGTAGCACGGCAGATAGCAAACCCCGTCGCGCACGCGTTCTTTCGGTACGGCTAACGCAGGTAACAGCGTAATGCCGCTGCCTGCTGCCACCATATTGCGCAACGTCTCCAGACTGGTCGCACGGAAGTGCGTATCTTCATCTGCACCTGCCTGGAAGCAGAATCCCATTGCCTGATCGCGTAAGCAGTGCCCGTCTTCCAGCATCAACAGCTTTTCACCGGCCAAATCGGACATCGGTACACGATCGCGATCGCGCCACGGGTGATCCTGATAAATCGCCAGCTTCATCGGCTCGTCAAACAACGGCACCTCAATAAAGGCTTCCGACTCTTTCACCAGCGCCAGAATGGCACAATCCAGCTTCCCGCTATCCAGCTGAGCCAGCAACTGCTGGGTCTGCGCTTCGTGCAGGTACATTTCCAGCTTAGGGAAGGTTTTATGCAGGTTGGGGACGATCTGCGGCAACAAATACGGCCCGACAGTCGGTATCAGCCCGATATGCATTGGCCCGGACATCTCTTCGCCTTGCTGGCTGGCCATCTCCTTTAGCACTTTCACTTCACGTAAAACCGTACGCGCCTGATCGACCAGCAACAGTCCAGCCTGGGTAAACAGTACCTTACGACTGGTTCGCTCGAGTAACATCACGCCAAGCTCATCTTCAAGCTTGCGGATCTGGCCGCTCAGGGTGGGTTGGCTGACATGGCAGGAATCTGCTGCACGTCGAAAATGACGATGTTCGGCCAACGCTACCAGGTATTCAAGATCACGAATATTCATTTTATCCTCCGGGCCACGATAGTCCGTGGCGATAGATAGGATAGCAATCAACGATTATCCCTATCAAGCGCAGATGGCAATAATGTCCCCCGTTCGCGAGATAAATCAATTTTTAAGAAATTACAGAGGGTATTTATGTTTGCTAGTCAGGAAGGTAAGTCAGTCCCGCAGGTCACTTTTCATACTCGTCAGGGCGATAACTGGGTAGATGTTACTACTGATGAGCTGTTCAAAGATAAAACCGTCATTCTGTTTTCGCTGCCGGGTGCCTTTACCCCAACCTGCTCTTCCAGCCATTTACCACGTTACAACGAACTGTCTGACGTCTTTAAAAAGCACGGCGTTGATAGCATTCTCTGTGTGTCGGTAAACGACACCTTTGTGATGAATGCCTGGAAAGCCGATCAGCACGCCTCGAACATTACGTTTATTCCCGATGGCAACGGTGATTTTACCCGTGGCATGGAGATGCTGGTTGAGAAAGCCGACCTTGGCTTTGGCCCACGTTCATGGCGTTACTCCATGCTGGTGCGCAACGGCGTGGTAGAAAAAATGTTCGTTGAACCCAACAAGCCGGGCGACCCGTTTGAGGTGTCTGATGCTGACACCATGCTGCGCTATCTGGCACCGGAGTTTAAGGTGCAGGAGTCCGTCTCGCTGTTCACCAAGCCAGGCTGTTCATTCTGCGCTAAGGCCAAACAGATGCTGCAGGATCGCGGTATTCAGTACGAGGAGATTGTGCTGGGCCAGGACGCGACAACCGTCAGCCTTCGCGCCGTAACGGGCCGAGCAACCGTGCCACAGGTCTTTATCGGTGGACGCCACATTGGTGGCAGCGACGATCTGGAAAAGTTTTTTGTAGCCTGAGAACCTGAGCAGAACGGGTGATGCCTGCATGACCCGTTCTCTTATGTGCCGAGAACGTATAATAAAGTCGAATCTTATTTGGCGGACCTCTGGTCCGCCTTTTTTTCGCGAGAAGGAAAACGTTTCCCGCTCTGACGCACCTCAAATCAGACGATTTTTCGCATCAGTGATCGCCAGCGACACCTGATGTGGCGAAACGCCGCCCTTCGCATTACGTTTGTCCAGGCAGGATTGCAGTGACAGGAACGGATAGACATCTTCGGCAATCACGCTGCTGTAAGCCTGCAATTCCGTCAGCGGCAGAGCTTCCAGCGCCACGCCTTTAGCAATCGCCGCAACCACAACTTCACCGACAACATGGTGAGCTTCACGGAACGGCACGCCTTTGCTGACCAGATAATCCGCCAGTTCGGTTGAGTTAGCGTAACCCTGTTCTGCCGCTTCCTGACAACGCGGACGCTTCACCTGAATACCATCCAGCACCAGCGCCGCCATATGCAGGCAGTCTGACCAGGTATCCAGCGCGTCAAACAGGCCTTCTTTATCTTCCTGCATGTCTTTGTTGTAAGCCAGCGGCAGACCTTTCAATGTCATCATCATGCCGGTCAACGCGCCCTGTACACGGCCACATTTGCCACGGATCAGCTCCAGCGCATCCGGGTTTTTCTTCTGAGGCATCAGAGAAGAACCGGAGGTCACGCGGTCGGATAGCTCAACAAAGCCCGCTTCACCGGTGTTAAAGAAGATCAGGTCTTCTGCGAAACGCGACAGATGCACCATGCCGATCGAGGCATTGGACAGCAGTTCCAGCACGTGATCGCGGTCAGACACCGTGTCCAGACTGTTACGGGTGGCGGACGCAAAGCCCAACCAGCCGGCCAGCTGCTCACGATCGATTTCGTACGCGGTTCCGGCTAATGCGCCACAGCCTAACGGGCTGACATCCAGGCGCTTCAGCGTATCCTGCAGGCGGCTTTCATCGCGCGCCAGCATTTCCACATACGCCAGGCACCAGTGCGCAAAGGTCACCGGCTGAGCGCGTTGCAGGTGGGTGTAACCCGGCATCACCGCATCCTGGTTTGCTTCCGCAGTGGCCACCAGCGCCTGCTGCAACTGGCGGGAAGCGATCAGCAATTCGCTGACCTGCGCTTTACACCACAATTTCAGATCGGTCGCCACCTGGTCATTACGGCTGCGTCCGGTATGGAGCTTTTTGCCAAGCGCGCCGACCTTCTCGATCAGGCGTCCCTCAACATAGCTGTGAATATCTTCTGCATCGCTTTCAAGGATTTGCTGCGGATTGGCACGCACCTCTTCCAGCAATACCGTCAGCGCGCTTTCCAGCTGCTGCTGCTCTTCTGCGGTCAGAACATTGACCGTCACCAGCGCTTTGGACCAGGCAACGGATCCGACAATATCCTGCTCTGCCAGACGATAGTCGAAGCGCAGCGAGTCATTAAACTGTTTGAAACGTTGATCTGCTGCCTGAGTAAACCGTCCACCCCAAAGTGCCATGTCAGTGCTCCATTAATTCGTTTGGTGAGAGTAAATTTTTAGCGGGGCGCCAGAGAGGATCTCCCTGGCGCGATTGGCCTGAACTCAGGCCTTGTTCTTTTCGTTCAGCGCACGGATGCGTGAAGAAAGGGAGAACAGACGGATGAAGCCACCCGCGTGACGGTGATCGTACACTTCATCTTCGCCGAAGGTCGCGAACTCTTCAGAATAGAGGCTGTTAGCCGATTTCTTCTGCGTTGCCGTCACGGTGCCTTTGTACAGCTGCAGCACCACTTCGCCGTTGACGTCTTCAGCCAGTGACTCAGCCGCCGCCTGGATGGATTTGCGCAGTGGCGCGAACCAGCGACCGTCGTACACCACATACGACATCTCATGGCCCAACTGCTCACGCCATTTGAAGCTGTCACGGTCCAGAACCAGCTGCTCTACGGCGCGCAGTGCGTTCACCATGATGGTGCCGCCTGGGGTTTCGTAGCAGCCGCGGGATTTGATGCCGACCAGACGGTTTTCCACGATGTCGATACGGCCAACGCCGTGTTTGGCACCGATCACGTTCAGCGCGTCCAGACACTGGAACGGACTCATCGCTTTGCCGTTAACCGCAACAACGCGGCCTTTCTCAACAGTCACAGTCACCTGCTCCGGCTGATCTGGCGCTTCCAGCGGATCGACGGTCCACACCCAGCAATCTTTATTCGGTGCATTCCATGGGCTTTCCAGCACGCCGCCTTCGGTAGAGATATGCCAGGCGTTTTCATCACGGCTGTAGATCTTTTCCAGAGAGGCGGTGGTTGGGATGTTGCGCTCTTTCAGGTAGTCCAGCAGGGCTTCACGGGAACGCAGGTTCCACTCACGCCATGGCGCAACCACTTTCAGCTGTGGTGCCAGCGCGGTATAGGTGGTTTCGAAACGCACCTGGTCGTTACCTTTACCGGTCGCACCGTGGCACAGCGCATCGGCACCCACTTTCAACGCCAGCTCAACCTGCGCTTTAGCGATGATTGGACGCGCCATCGAGGTGCCCAGCAGATAGGTGCCTTCGTACAACGCACCGGTCTGCAGCACGGGGTAAACGTATTCGCTGATGAATTCTTCACGCAGATCGACAACGTGACATTCGGACGCGCCTGACTGCAGAGCTTTCTGCTCAACGCCTTCAAGATCGCCACGTTCCTGACCGATATCAGCCACAAATGCGACCACTTCACAGCCGCCGTAGTTCTCTTTCAGCCATGGAATGATGGCGGAGGTATCCAGACCACCGGAGTAAGCCAGAACGATTTTTTTGATGCTCTTGTCTTGCATTGTCTTTTCCTTGAATCCGTTTCTGATTAAGCGAGGATCCGGGTGCCAATTGACACGCCGTTAAATAGGGTCGGCAGCTGCTCAGCATGACGCCAGCTGGCGATATCCACCGGACGGCCCAGCGTGCGGGCAGCGTCCAGGGCTGCATTGACTTTGACAATCATACCGTCGGTGATCACGCCTTCAGCAATCAACTTCTCAGCTTTGGCGGCGGTCATCTCTTCGATACGCTGTCCCTGGCCGTCGAGGATGCCACTGACATCCGACAGCAGGATTAAATCGGCACCCAGGGTGGCCGCCAATGCGGTCGCAGCCTGGTCGGCGTTGACGTTCATTAACTTACCATCCTGAGTGATGCCGATGGAACTGATCACTGGCAGGAAACCGGCGGTCAGCAGAGTATTAATTAACACCGGCGAACCTGGCGTGGCCAGACCCACGTGGCCGAGTTCTTCGTCGAAGGCTTCCACGTTAACGCTGCTGCCGTCGCCCAGGCAGAGGCCAACTGCCTCGATGCCGTGCTTTTTCGACCAGGCCAGCAGGGTTTTGTTTGCGGTTCCCGCCAGGGCGCCGGTAATAATGTCGATCTGATCCGCAGGCGTGACGCGCAGGCCATTTTTCTTTTTCACCGGCAGCGAGAGCTTGCTCATCAGCTCATCCACCAGGCAGCCACCGCCGTGCACAATCAGCAGTGGACGCTGATGCTCAGCCCGGTAGGCCACCAGCGCGCCAAACAGGCGCTCCAGCGCTTCTTCGCTATCCAGCAGCACGCCACCGAGTTTAATAATTAAAGGAGTCGTCATAATCTTCTTCACCGATTAAATAAGTGACTGCGTTTCCGGGAAGCCGAAACGAATATTCAGGCATTGCACTGCCTGCGAGGAGGCGCCTTTCAACAGGTTGTCTTCTGCCGACACGACAATCAGGTGTTCACCCTTCACCGCGAAGCCGATGTCGCAGAATGGCAGACCAACAACACCCTTAATGGACGGCACGCCTTTGTCGTAAACACGCACCAATGGCTTATCGTGATAGGCATTATGGAACGCTTCTGCCACGTCGTCAGACGTCACACCTGCTTTTAACCGGCAGGTGGTGGTTGCCAGAATACCGCGCGGGAAGTTGCCCAGATGCGGGGTGAAGATCACCGGCACACCGAGGTGCGCTTCGATTTCTGGGTGATGACGATGGGTGAAAATACCGTACGGCTGCAGGCTCACTTCACAGAAGCTGGTGCCGACCGCCGCTTTGCGCCCTGCTCCGCTCACGCCGCTGGTGGCGTTGATCACCGGCCATTGCGCATCGTTCAGCAGGCCCGCTTCGACCAGCGGCTTTAAGGCCAACTGGGCAGCGGTAGGATAGCAACCCGGCACCGCAATCAGCTGCGCTTCTTTAATTTTGTCATGCTGCCATTCGGCCAGACCATATACCGCTTTTTCCAGCCAGTCCTGATGCTGATGCGGGAAGCCGTAGTAGTCTGTGAAGAAGCTTTGATCGTTCACGCGGAAAGCAGCGGAGAGATCGAATACCACACAACCCGCGGCGAGGAACTCTGGCGCAAGGTCATGGCTGACTTCGTGGGCGGTCGCCAGAAAAACGACGTCCACTTTATCGGCATACTGCGAGGCGCTGCTCAAGGGCTGCAGCGGCATATCAAGGATGCCTTTCAGCTGCGGATGAAGATCGGAAAGTAATTTTCCTGCGTCCGGGCTTTGCGCTGAAACCGCCAAAGCGGTTATGTTCACCTGTGGATGACGATTCAGGTAAGTCGCAAGCTCTACGCCAGCATAACCACTGGCACCAACAATCAGCGTATTCAACATCAGACTGACACCTTTTTCTGGTCTCAAATTTCCGGGCTGCAGCGAATTTTCGCTGTCTTCCCACGCGAGCGGCGCTGGACGATGGAGCAATTTGTGGTTTCCATCCGCACGCCGTTAATGTATTTTTATTCACTATTAATGCATGAATATGACACTATCCTAACTCAAGGAATGGCAACAGTGAAGACAAAATTACCCCCTTTTATCGAGTTATACCGTGAGTTGATTGCCACACCGTCGATCAGCGCAACCGATATTGCCATCGATCAGAGTAATGAAACTTTAATCAATTTGCTGGCAGGCTGGTTCCGTGACCTTGGCTTCAGCGTTGAAGTGCAACCGGTGCCCGGCACGCGCCACAAATTCAATATGCTGGCCAGAACCGGAAACGGCGCGGGCGGCCTGCTGCTCGCCGGTCATACCGATACCGTCCCGTTCGACGATGGCCGCTGGACGCGCGATCCGTTCACCCTGACCGAGCATGACAACAAGCTCTACGGTCTGGGCACCGCCGACATGAAAGGCTTCTTTGCCTTTATTTTAGATACTCTGCGTGATGTTGACGTGACCAAACTGGAAAAGCCGCTCTACATCCTCGCCACCGCCGATGAAGAAACCACCATGGCCGGCGCGCAGTATTTCTCTGAAAACACCACTATCCGCCCGGACTGCGCAATTATTGGTGAGCCCACCTCACTGAAACCGGTGCGGGCTCATAAAGGCCATTTATCTCAGTCGATCCGTATTCAGGGCCAGTCGGGTCACTCAAGCGATCCGGCGCGTGGCGTCAATGCGATTGAGCTGATGCATGAGTCCATCACTCACCTGATGGGCCTGCGTAATACGCTGAAAGAGCGCTATCACCATGATGGCTTTGCCATCCCGTATCCGACCATGAACTTCGGCTACATTAACGGCGGCGATGCGCCAAACCGCATCTGTGCCTGCTGTGAGATGTATATGGATATTCGTCCGTTACCGGGCCTGTCACTGCAGGATCTGGAAGGTTTGCTGAATGATGCGCTGGCTCCGGTGAGTGAACGCTGGCCAGGCCGGGTGACGATTGGTGAATTGCATCCGCCCATTCCAGGCTACGAATGTCCGCGCAACCATCAGCTGGTGCAGGTAGTGGAGAAATTACTGGGAACCGAAACCGAAGTGGTGAACTACTGTACCGAAGCGCCGTTCATTCAGACGCTGTGCCCAACGCTGGTTTTGGGCCCGGGATCGATCGATCAGGCGCACCAACCGGACGAATATATCGACACCGCATTTATTAAACCCACCCGTGAATTGATCGCTCAGGTTGTGCAGCATTTTTGCCACCACTAAATCACATTTGGGGCAATTCACTGCTGAAACAGCGTGTTGCCCCTGATTTGTTCCGTCTTTCATGATAAGAATAACTTATCTCACTTGCCTGTAATTAAATTTCATAAATTACCGACATTTAGCCGCTGAAGCCGCCAGATTTAAGTCATTTGACGAATGGTAACGAACGTGGCTAGATAAAAGGCAAAGTTATGCCGGCAACGGTGAAATAAAGTGACAAAAACAA
This sequence comes from Erwinia sp. QL-Z3, assembly GCF_004551645.1. NCBI lineage: Bacteria > Pseudomonadati > Pseudomonadota > Gammaproteobacteria > Enterobacterales > Erwiniaceae > Erwinia > Erwinia sp. QL-Z3. The sequence continues at coordinate 1,596,297 of NZ_CP037950.1, read as the reverse complement.
GAAGGGTGTCAGGGGTCATATGAACGAACAATATTCCGCAATGCGAAGTAATGTCAGTATGCTCGGCAAACTGCTCGGGGATACGATTAAGGATGCACTTGGAGAGAACATCCTTGAGCGGGTGGAAACCATCCGCAAACTCTCGAAGTCATCACGTGCGGGAAATGACGCCCACCGTAAAGAATTGCTGTCAACGCTGCAAAACCTGTCGAATGATGAGCTGCTGCCTGTTGCACGCGCCTTCAGCCAGTTTTTGAATCTGACTAACGTTGCCGAGCAGTACCATACGATTTCCCCGAAGGGTGAAGGGGCCAATCACCCGGAAATGCTGACCAAAGTGTTTGATCGCCTGAAGCAGCAACCTCATCTGACCGAAGTCTCGATCCGTGAAGCCATCGAATCGCTTTCACTGGAACTGGTGCTGACTGCACACCCGACGGAGATCACCCGTCGAACTTTGATACACAAACTGGTTGAAGTGAACAGCTGCCTGAAGCAGCTCGATCATAACGATCTTTCTGATTACGACCGATCGCAGATTATGCGCCGCCTGCGCCAGCTGGTTGCTCAGGCCTGGCATACCGATGAAATCCGTAAATACCGCCCTTCGCCGGTTGATGAAGCCAAATGGGGCTTCGCCGTGGTCGAAAACAGCCTGTGGGAAGGCGTGCCTAACTTCCTGCGCGAACTGAATGAGCAGGTTGAAGCCTCGTTCGGCGTCAAGCTGCCGGTGGATTTCGTGCCGATCAAGTTCACTTCGTGGATGGGCGGCGACCGTGACGGCAACCCCAACGTCACCGCCGATATCACCCGCCATGTGCTGCAGCTTAGCCGCTGGAAAGCCACCGACCTGTTCTTGCGTGATATCGCCGTGCTGGTGTCAGAGCTGTCGATGTCTGAATGTACGCCAGAAGTGCGTGAGCTGTGCGGTAACCCGGAAGCGCTGGAACCTTACCGCGAGATCATGAAAAACCTGCGTGGTCAGCTGATGAGCACCCAGGCCTACCTGGAACGTCGTCTGAAGGGCGAACGTCTGCCACGCCCGGCTGACCTGTTGATCTCCAACGACCAGCTGTGGGACCCGCTGTACACCTGTTATCAATCCCTGCAAGCGTGCGGCATGGGCATCATTGCCAATGGCCAGCTGCTGGATACGCTGCGCCGCGTGAAGTGCTTCGGCGTGCCTTTGGTGCGCATTGATATCCGCCAGGAAAGCACCCGCCACACTGAAGCCATTGCCGAAATCACCCGCTTCCTCGGTCTGGGCGATTATGAAAGCTGGTCAGAAGCCGACAAACAGGCGTTCCTGATCCGCGAACTGAATTCAAAACGTCCGCTGCTGCCGCGCAACTGGGAGCCAAGTGCCGATACGCGTGAGGTGCTTGAAACCTGCCGCGTCGCCGCTGAAGTGCCGAAAGGTTCGATTGCCGCTTACGTTATCTCGATGGCCAAAGTGCCGTCCGACGTGCTGGCGGTGCATTTGCTGCTGAAAGAAGCCGGCATCCCGTTCACCATGCCGGTAGCCCCGCTGTTTGAAACGCTGGATGACCTGAACAATGCCAATGACGTGATGAGCCAGCTGCTCAACATCGACTGGTATCGCGGCATCATTCAGGGCAAGCAGATGGTAATGATTGGCTACTCTGACTCGGCGAAAGATGCCGGCGTGATGGCCGCAAGCTGGGCGCAGTACGAAGCGCAGGATGCATTAATCAAAACCTGTGAGAAAGCCGGCATCGCCCTGACCTTGTTCCATGGACGCGGTGGCTCTATCGGCCGTGGCGGCGCACCTGCCCATGCGGCATTGCTGTCCCAGCCTCCGGGCAGCCTGAAGGGTGGCCTGCGCGTGACCGAACAGGGCGAGATGATCCGCTTTAAATACGGTCTGCCAGAAGTCACTATCAGCAGCCTGTCGCTGTATACCGGTGCCATTCTGGAAGCCAACCTGTTGCCACCGCCGGAGCCTAAGAAAGAGTGGTGCCGCATTATGGACCAGCTGTCTGCGGACTCTTGCGAGATGTATCGTGGCTACGTGCGTGAAAACAAAGATTTCGTGCCTTACTTCCGCTCGGCGACGCCGGAGCAGGAGCTGGGCAAGTTGCCTCTGGGTTCCCGTCCGGCCAAACGCCGTGCAAGCGGTGGCGTTGAGTCGTTGCGTGCGATTCCGTGGATCTTTGCCTGGACGCAGAACCGCCTGATGCTGCCCGCCTGGCTGGGTGCCGGTGCCGCGCTGCAAAAAGCGATGGAAGCCGGTAATCAGGATGAGCTGGAAACCATGTGTCGCGACTGGCCGTTCTTCTCAACCCGTGTCGGCATGCTGGAGATGGTGTTTTCGAAAGCTGACCTGTGGCTGGCCGAATATTACGATCAGCGCCTGGTCGAACCGTCGTTGTGGCCACTGGGCAAACAGCTGCGCGATCAGCTGGACTCAGACATCAAAGCCATCCTGACTATCGCCAACGATGCGCACCTGATGGCCGATCAGCCATGGATTGCCGAATCGATTGCCTTGCGTAACGTCTACACCGATCCGCTTAACGTTCTGCAGGCAGAACTGCTCCACCGTTCACGTCAGCAGGAAGCGAAAGGTGAACCGGTCGATCCGCACGTAGAGCAAGCGCTGATGGTCACCATTGCTGGTGTGGCTGCCGGCATGCGCAACACCGGCTAAGCCGTCGTCGGGAGGCTCAGGCCTCCCGCAATTTCTGCAGCGGGCAACGCCCATAAAAAAAGACGCCTCCAGGCGTCTTTTTTCCTTTATTTCATCCGTTTCAGACGACGGCACCGCGCGGGCGAACGCCCAGCGTGTGGCAGATAGCGTAGCTCAGCTCTGCGCGATTCAAGGTGTAGAAATGGAAATCCTTCACCCCTTCACGACTGAGGATCTTCACCATATCCATGGCGACGTTGGCGCCAACCATTTTGCGCGTTTCAGGATCGTCGTCCAGCCCTTCAAACATGCTGGTCATCCAGCCCGGCACGCGCACGTTGGTCATGGTGGCAAAACGCTGCAGCTGCTTAAAGTTTGAAACTGGCAGAATGCCCGGGACGATTTCCACATCAATGCCGGCGGTCACGCAGCGATCGCGGAAACGCAGGTAGCTTTCCACGTCGAAGAAGAACTGGGTGATGGCACGGTTGGCACCGGCATCGACCTTACGCTTAAGGTTGATCAGGTCAGCCTGCGCGCTTTTCGCTTCCGGATGGACTTCCGGATAGGCGGCAACAGAGATATCAAAATCCCCAACGTCTTTCAGCAGGCCGACCAGATCGGCACCGTACATTTCCGGCTTACCGCTGCCCGGTGGCAGGTCACCCCGCAACGCCACGATATGGCGAATACCGTTGTTCCAGTAGTCCTGGGCGATGGTGCGCAGCTCGTCGCGAGTGGCATCCACACAGGTCAGATGCGGTGCCGCTTCCAGCCCGGTGCGATCCTTAATGCCTTTGATAATGCTGTGGGTACGGTCACGTTCGCCGGAGTTGGCGCCGTAGGTCACCGACACAAATTTAGGTTTCAGGCTGCTAAGACGATCGATAGAGTTCCACAGAGTTTGTTCCATTTCACTGGTACGCGGCGGGAAAAATTCAAAAGAGACGTTAATTTGCCCGTTCAGTTCGGCCAGATTCTGGTTCAACGCGTCGCGCTGATTGGCGTGGAAAAAACTCATACCTGCTTACCTCATCGATCGCTGCAATAGAATAAAAAAACCTCGCTGAACATCCATACGTTTAGACGTCCAGACATTCAAAATGAACGAGATCGCTTATTCAGTCAACAGATAGTTGGTCAACATGCGTGACAAATTCTCACTCAAGTTGAACAGACTTCATGATGGCAGGAAAATTTTGAGGAAAATCAGGGGCCAGCGGATGCCGGCCCCGAAGGCAGGATTACAGCAGTTGTGCCAGACGGTTCAGGTCAGACTGAATGGCACCGGCGGTCACATCACGGCCAGCCCCCGGCCCACGGATAACCAGCGGATTATCACGATACCAGCGGCTTTCAATCGCGAAGACGTTATCGCACGGCAGCAGTGAAGCCAGCGGATGCTCACTGCGCACCGCTTCCACACCCACGCGGGCTTTGCCATTGGCATCGAAGCGCGCCACGTAGCGCAGCAACAGCCCCATTTCCTGAGCGGCTTCAAAACGCTGCTGCATCTGGTCGTTCAACGCCTCACCATTTTCGAAGAAGTGATCGACCGACTCGCCCTTACAGCTGTCCGGCACCAGCGATTCAACGCGAACCTGATCCGGCTCGATGTCATAACCCGCTTCACGCGCCAGGATCACCAGCTTACGCATCACGTCCTGACCGGAGAGATCCACTCGCGGATCGGGCTCGGTCAGTCCCTGCTGCCAGGCTTGATCCACCAGCTCGGTAAAAGGCACCGTGCCGTCATACTGCAAGAACAGCCAGGAGAGCGTGCCGGAGAAGATGCCGCTGAGTGACAGAATGCTGTCGCCACTTTCACGCAGATCGCGCACCGTATGGTTCACCGGCAAGCCCGCGCCGACGGTGGCGTTATACAACCACTGGCTGCCGGTCTTGGCGAACGCATCGCGGATCTGGCGATAACGATCGGTCGTTGAGGCGCCCGCCACTTTATTGGCGCTGACCACATGGAAGCCGTAGCTGGCGAAATCCAGATACTGATCGGCCAGCGTTTCGCTGGCGGTGACATCCAGTACCACCAAATCATCATACGGGTGGGCACGCATCCACAGGAACAGCGACTCTTCATCCTGCTCGACTGCTTCATCTTCGAAGAAAGCCAGCGCGCGGGAGGCGTCCAGCCCGTCATAGTTCAGCAGGCTGCGGCGGCTGTCCACCACCCCAGCCAGCAGGAATTCGAAGCCGGTGCGGGCAGAGAGGATTTCCTGCTCACGTCCGAACAACTCCAGCCAGCGTGAACCGATATTGCCTTTGCCGAACAGCACCAGGCCAATACGCTTTTCCGCACGGAACAGCGAGTGGTGCAGGCCTCTGATCAGGCTTTCGGTCGGGCCAACACGCAATACCGCGACCAGACTGATTCCGTCTTCAGACTGCCAGATAAATTCTACCGGCTGATCTTTCAACTGCTGCCAGAAACGGTGGCTGTGCAGCGGGTTACGGCAGACGCCCGCACCGACCATCGCCACCAGCGCCATGCCTTCACGCAGCTGAATGCGGCCAGGGATGCCCGCATCCTGCAGCAGATCCAGCGCGCTGCTGACCACTTCAGAGGTGTAGCACAGCTGAATAAGATTGCGGTCGGGATGCACACCGGTGGCCAGCGGACGCAGCTGCGCGCGCTTCAACAGGTGATCGATCTCTTTATGCTGAGAGGCAAAGTCGTGCTGCGAAGGCACATGGAACTCAATCAGACAGACGTCATCATGGCTGGTGACAATCCTTGCGCCCGTTCCGGAAGCCAGCACGCGCTCAATGCGGGTTGAACCCTGCTCAGGCTGATAGCTGCAACGCAGTTGCAGATCGATATCGCTGCCGGAGACGGGTTGCAGAGTACGGGTGTGCAGAACCGGCGCGGCGAGGCGCGCAAGTTCACTGGCTTCATCCAGACGAAGCAGCGGCAACAGGCAGGCATCCTTTACCTTGCGCGGATCGGCACTGTAGACGCCCGCCACGTCGCTCCAGATGGTGACGCGGGACACGCCCGCCAGCGCACCAATTTGCGTGGCTGAGTAGTCACTGCCGTTGCGACCGAGCAGCACCGTTTCACCCGCTTCATTGCGGCAGATAAAACCGGTGACCACCAGACGACGGTTGGGATGCTGGATCATCAGCTGCTGTAGCAGCGGCCAGGATTTCCCTTCGTCCACTTCCGGTTGCGCAGCACGCTCAGCACAGAGGAATTCACGCGCGTCCAGCCAACTGGACGCGATATCTTGCCGTGTCAGCACCGCAGCCATCAGCCTGGCGGACCAGATTTCGCCGTGTCCCACCACTTCGGCATAAACTGCATCGGTGATTTTGCCGTCCAGCAGCGCAGCGAGTTTTTCCAGATCGTGAATAAACTCGGCAATCATGCCGTCTGCCTGAGCAGGTGGCAGCAAGCTGGCAATCAGCTCGCTCTGATAGCGACGCAGCGCCTGCTGCACCTGGTGAGCCGATAACCGATCGCTCTGGCTTAACTTCAGCCAGCTGATCAACTGGTTGGTCGTGCTCCCCGCAGCGGAGACCACCATGATATCGCCGGGATGGCTGTATTCCGCCATGATCCCCGCCACACGCAGGTAACATTTGGCGTCCGCAAGACTGCTTCCACCAAATTTATGCAACTGACGCGTACCTGCTGCCACTGCTGACTGACTCATACTTACCTCTCGGCCGCTATCCGGAATGCATTATCCAGATCGGCGATTAAATCTTCGTGGTCTTCAATTCCAACTGACACGCGCAACAGCGTCTCAGAAATACCTGCGGCGGCACGGGCTTCAGCCGACATGCCTGCGTGGGTCATGGTTGCGGTGTGAGAAATCAGGCTTTCCACGCCACCCAGTGACTCTGCCAGCGTGAACAATTCCAGCGCTTTCAGGAAACGGCGTAAGGTCTGCTCATCGCCATCCAGCTCGAAACTGAGCATCGCGCCAAAGCCTTTTTGCTGACGAACGGCAAACTGGTGGCCCGCGTTTTCCGGCAGGGAAGGATGATACAACTTTTTGACCAACGGTTGTTGCTTCAGGTAATCAACGATGGCTAACGCATTGCGTTGTGCCGCCGCCATACGCGGTGCCAGCGTGCGCATGCCGCGCAGCAGCAGATAGCTGTCGAACGCGCTGCCGGTGGCACCAATATTGTTTGCCCACCACGCCAGCTCGGTCACCAGCGCCGGGTCTTTCGCGATCACCGCGCCCGCTACCACATCAGAGTGGCCGTTCAGGTATTTGGTGCACGAGTGCAGCACCACGTCAGCGCCGAGCGCCAGCGGGTTCTGTAAGGCCGGGCTGAGGAAGGTATTGTCCACCACGGTAATGGCACCGGCTTCCGCAGACGCTTTGCAGATGGCGGCGATATCCACCACGCGCAGCAGCGGATTGCTTGGGCTTTCGATCAGCACCAGCTTCGGCTTTTCGGCCAGCGCCGCGTTCAGTGCCGCTTCATCGCCCTGATCGACAAACTTCACGCGGTACGCACCGCGTTTGCTCAGGCTGTCGAACAGGCGATAGCTGCCGCCGTAGCAGTCGTGCGGGGCCACCAGCAGATCGCCAGGCTTCAGGAATACCGTGCACACCAGGTTAATGGCTGACATCCCGGTATTGGTCATCACCGCACCGGCACCGCCTTCCAGCTCGGCCAGCGCACGCTGAACCACATCGCGCGTCGGGTTGCCACGGCGAGAGTAGTCATGGGCGCGAGGCTCGTTGAAATCGGTAAAGTTATAGGTGCTGGAAAGGTGGATCGGCGGGACAACGCAGCCATATTGCTCGTCATCATTCAAACCGCTGCGTACTGCGATGGTTGCCTGTTTACGCGTCATGGTGCAAATATTCCTGACTGGATAATAAAGAAGAGCCCTAGCATAACAGCGTAAAGATGGACGTCAATACATCTGGACATCTAAATGTCTTTGCGTATAGATTGAGCAAACCGACAATAACCGTTAAGATTATGACGCTATAGCCGACAGAAAGTTGAGCCAATGCAGTGTGATGGTCACTAACTTCGGGCATAATTAGCCGAATTTCGGTATATACCCAACGCTCACAGGCAGGCATGCCGGGAAATAAAGGGTAATTTCAATTTAATGATGACTAAGGTAACCCATGGCTGAATGGAACGGCGAATATATCAGCCCGTACGCTGAGCACGGCAAGAAAAGCGAACAGGTTAAAAAAATCACGGTATCCATTCCGTTGAAAGTATTAAAAATTTTGACCGATGAGCGGACACGCCGTCAGGTTAATAACTTGCGTCATGCCACTAACAGCGAACTGCTTTGCGAAGCGTTTCTGCATGCTTTCACCGGCCAGCCTTTGCCAGATGATGTTGATCTGCGTAAAGAACGCAGCGATGAGATCCCGGAAGAAGCCAAAGCAATCATGCGTGAGATGGGCGTCGATCCCGATACCTGGGAATACTAGGCCCGCCTCAAGGCATAAAAAAATCCGTGAATGGATAGCATTCGCGGATTTTTTTTGGCCGTGATTTAGGGGTTCACCGCCTGTGCGGATCGCCTTTACGGCATTCAGTCACGCTCAACCAGCCCAAACTCACCGGCGTTATAACGTTCTCCCGCGATATTGCCAACGCTGAATAAGCGGTCAAGATGGCTGACATCGCCAGCCGCCAGCGCAATCTCGGTGGCTTTGCAGTTATCTTCCAGGTTGGCGATTTTACTCGCGCCAGGGATGGGTACGATGTTCTGCCCTTTCGCCAGCACCCAGGCCAGCGCGATCTGGGCGGACGTCGCGCCATAACCTGATGCCATCTCCGCCAACTGGGCGAGCAGCTTGTTGTTTTGCGCCAGGGCATCGGGCTGGAAACGCGGCAGCGTTCTGCGATAGTCGAAGGCATCAAGCGTGTCAGGATCGGGCAACTTGCCGGTCAGGAAGCCGCGTCCAAGCGGACTGTACGGCACGAAACCGATGTTCAGCTGCTGACAGGTAGCCAAAACGCCCTGTTCAACATCCCGGCTCCACAACGAGTATTCGCTCTGTAAAGCGGTGACCGGATAGACAGCCTGCGCTCTTCTCAACGTCTCGCTGGAGACTTCGGACAGGCCGATATGCTGGATTTTACCTTCGCGCACCAGATCTGCCAGCGTGCCCATCACCGCTTCAATCGGCACCGCAGGATCGGGACGGTGCTGATAAAACAGGTCCAGCGTCTCAACGTTGAGCCTTTTTAACGACGCTTCCGCCACGGCGCGGATATTCGCCGGTTGGCTGTTAACGCCTTTAATCCGTTCCCACCCTTCCCCCTGGTCAGTGATGTTAAAGCCGAATTTCGTTGCGACCTTAATCCGTCCCTGATACCCCTTCAGGGCCTCTGCCAGCAGTTCCTCGTTATTGAAAGGCCCGTAAACTTCCGCCGTATCGAGAAAATCCCCGCCCAGATCGAACGCACGGTGGAGGGTGTTGATCGCCTGCTGGCGATCGTTGTGACCGTAAGCGAAAGTCATCCCCATGCAGCCGAGGCCGATGGCCGAGACCTCAAAACCCTGACTGCCTAATGTTCTGCGCTTCATTTTCTTCTCCGGTAATTGGCGACAGAACCGTTATACTTTGCTCAGATTTATTCAACAATTGATGCCTTTTAAGCAGATTAGTGAAAAATAATCACGAATATGAAAACACGCGCCACGCTGCAGGAATTAGAGATTTTCACCGCCATCGCCCGCCATCTTAACTTTGGCAAAGCGGCGAAGGAGCGAAACGTCACGCCCTCGACGCTCAGTCACACCATGACCAATCTGGAACAGCGCATCGGCGTTCGCTTGCTGAATCGCACCACGCGCAGCGTTTCACTGACTGATGCCGGGAAAGCATTTTTACTGCGTATTGAACCGGCGATGCTGGATCTTTCGTTGGCGGGGGATGAACTGAATCACTGGCGGGTCGATCCGCGCGGCACGCTGCGGTTGAATATGCCGCGCAGCGCCGAAGCCCTGTACCTGCAGTCATTGCTACTGCCCTTTCGCCAGCAGTATCCCGATATCGCGCTGGAGGTCACGACCAGTGACAGTCTGGTGAACATTGTCGAAGGGGGATTTGATGCGGGCGTTCGTTTTGGCGAGGCCATCCCGCAGGATATGGTGGCGATCCCCTTTGGCAGAAAATTGCGGGGAGCGGTGATCGCCAGCCCGGCGTATATTGCGCTACATGGCGTCCCTAAGCACCCTCAGGAATTAATCAACTTTCCCTGTATCCAGCGACGTTTTCCCAGTGGGATGAACTACAAATGGGAATTCAGTGATGCAGGGAAACCACTGGCGGTTGCGGTGGTGGGCAGCCTGACGCTGGACAATGATTTTGTGATGGCAGACGCGGCGAGCGCGGGTGCAGGATTGGCTTTTGTGTTTAAAGAGCTGGTGCAAAACCGGTTGGATAACGGTGAGCTGGTGGAAGTGCTGGCGGATTTTGCCGCCCCGGCTGAAAGCTTCTGGCTTTACTATCCCGGCAGGAAATACACCTCAACGCCGCTGCGCTGTTTCATTGCGTGGCTGCAGGCGTTTAACCGCCAGCCCTGAGCGGAATGACAGGCATAAAAAAACCCAGCCGTAGCTGGGTTTTCATCACTTGCGAAACGGAGACCGTTTCTTTCAGGCAACTTACTTGCTGCTGCCAGGCATAGTGAAACGCTTGTTGAAGCGGTCAACACGACCACCGCTAGCAACGTCACGCTGCTTACCGGTGTAGAACGGGTGGCAGTTACCACACACGTCCAGGTTCAGGTCGTGACCCACGGTTGAGCGGGTTTTGATTTCGTTACCGCAAGAACATTTAGCAGTAACTTCAGCGTAATTAGGGTGAATACCTTTTTTCATGGGAAACCTCAGTTAAGGCCGTGTCGCTCTCCCGTGCCAGGATTATTCCTGCACCGGCACCACACGCGGATTAATAATAACAGGTGTTTTGATACCAATAATGCCGTATCAACGGCGGCAAACTATACAGAAAGGTAACGTCTGCTGCAATCGAATCCGCACATTACGGAAGACACAGTGTACACTATCTCGCTCATAATTTCATCCGGATGATTTCATGCCCGTTGTTCAGGTCGCGCTACCCGTCCCGCTTGCCCGCAATTTTGACTATGCGTTACCCGCTCATCTGCCGTTACCGGTAGCCGGCGCGCGCGTCAGCGTGCCTTTTGGCAAGCGCAAGGCGATTGGCGTGGTGGTCGGCACGTCTGAAACCAGCGATTTCCCGTTGGATCAGCTAAAAGCCGTGCATGAAGTGTTGGACGAGGCGTCACTCTATCCGCCGTCGCTGTGGCGCATTCTGCTGTGGGCCGCCGACTATTATCACTATCCGCTGGGCGAAGTGCTGTTTCACGCCATGCCGGTGCTGCTGCGACAGGGGAAACCCGCGCAGGACGCGCCGATCTATCAATGGTTCCTCAGCGAGTCAGGGAAAGAAACGGCCCCGGAAAGCCTGAAGCGTGCGCCGAAGCAGCAGCAGGCGCTCGCCGCGCTGCGTCAGCGCCCGCTCTATCGCCACGAAGTCAGCCAGCACGATATTACCGACGCCACGCTGCAGGCGCTGCGGGCGAAAGGCCTGTGCGATCTGCGCGCGCAGCCACGGGCTCAGCAGGACTGGCGCACCGACTATGCGGTGAAAGGCGAGCGGTTAAGGTTGAATACCGAACAGGCCACCGCCGTGGGCGCGATCCGCAGCGAAGACGATCATTTTGCCGCCTGGCTGCTGGCCGGGATCACCGGTTCCGGTAAAACAGAAGTCTATCTCAGCGTGCTGGAGAATGTGCTGGCGAACGGCGGTCAGGCGCTGGTACTGGTGCCTGAAATCGGGCTGACGCCGCAAACCATCGCCCGCTTTCGGGAAAGATTTAACGCACCGGTCGACGTGCTGCACTCCGCCCTGAACGACGGCGAACGCCTGGCCGTCTGGCTGCGCGCCCGTCAGGGTGAAACGGCGATTGTTATCGGCACGCGCTCTGCGCTGTTCACGCCCTTCGCACGGCTTGGGGTGATCATCATTGATGAAGAGCACGACAGCTCCTATAAGCAGCAGGAAGGCTGGCGTTATCAGGCTCGCGATCTGGCCGTGTTCCGCGCACGACAGGAAGATATTCCGATTGTGATGGGCACCGCGACGCCCGCGCTGGAAACGCTGCACAACGTGCAGATGGGCAAATACCGCCAGCTCAACCTCAACAAACGTGCCGGTAACGCCCGACAGGCGACGCAACAGCTGATCGACCTGAAAGGGGTGAAATTGCAGGGCGGACTGTCGCCGATGCTGATCAAAAAAATCAGTCAGCACCTCAAAGCGGACAATCAGGTGCTGTTGTTCCTGAACCGTCGCGGTTTCTCTCCCGCCATGCTGTGCCATGAATGCGGCTGGATTGCCGAGTGTCAGCGTTGCGATCGCTACTACACGCTGCACCAGCACCATCGCCAGCTGCGCTGCCACCATTGCGACAGCCAGCGTCCGGTGCCCCATCAATGCCCGCAGTGCGGATCGACCAACCTGGTGCCGGTCGGGCTGGGAACCGAGCAGCTCGAACACAATCTCAGCGAGCAGTTCCCTGACGTTCCGCTGTCGCGCATCGATCGTGATACCACCAGCCGCAAAGGGGCGCTGGAACAGCATCTGGCGGATGTGCATCGGGGCGGCGCGCGCATTCTGGTCGGCACGCAGATGCTGGCCAAAGGTCACCACTTCCCGGATGTGACGCTGGTGTCGTTGCTGGATGTGGATGGCGCGCTGTTTTCCGCCGACTTCCGTTCAGCCGAGCGCTTCGCCCAGCTTTACACTCAGGTGGCCGGACGCGCAGGCCGTGCGGGTAAGCAAGGAGAAGTGATGCTGCAGACGCACCATCCTGAGCACCCGCTGCTGCAAACCTTGCTGCATCAGGGCTACGATGCCTTTGCCCAGCAGGCGCTGGTCGAGCGCAAAACCGTGTTCCTGCCGCCGTTTACCAGCCATGCGCTGTTCCGCTCCGAAGACCATGATAATCAGCAGTCTGCGCTGTTCTTACAGCAGCTGCGTAATTTGCTGGAAGCCAGCCCGTTAAAAGATGAGGCGTTTTGGGTGATGGGGCCGGTTCCGGCACTGCAACCTAAGCGCGGTGGCCGCTTCCGTTGGCAGTTACTGTTACAGCATCCGTCACGCGCCGTATTACAGCGGTTAATTAAAAATTCACTGCCGCTGATTGGCACCTTGCCGCAGGCGCGAAAAGTGAAATGGACGCTGGATGTGGATCCTACAGAAGGCTAAATCGCCTTACGGGTGCGAGTAACATCGAAAAAAGTCGCACAAGTCACAATTTTTATGCAAATTAAGTAACAGCCTGTCGCCGCATCTGATAAACATGAGTGTCTGGCCTGCAAAATGACCTCTCGCGGCTACTTATAATTAGAATCGTCCCCAAGTGTCAGGTCAGCTCAGGCTGGCGTGAGGAGAAAAGCGTTGGAGCACAATCAAGAGACAACAGGCGCGACCATGAAGGACGTGGCTGAAGAAGCAGGCGTATCAACGGCGACCGTTTCGCGCGCCCTGATGAACCCGGAAAAGGTCTCTGCCGCCACGCGCAAAAAAGTCGAAAAAGCGGTGCTTGCCGTTGGTTACTCCCCTCACGCGATGGCCCGCAGTGCCAAACGCAGCGAATCCCGCACGATCCTGGTGATCGTGCCTGACATCTGCGATCCCTTCTTCAGTGAGATGATCCGCGGCATTGAAGTGGTCGCGGCCGATCAGGGCTATCTGGTACTGATCGGCGACTGCGCTCATCAGAACAAGCAGGAAAAATCCTTTCTCAACCTGGTGATGACCCGTCAAATCGATGGCATGGTGCTGTTGGGTTCACAGGTGCCTTTCGACACCGGGATTGAAGAGCAGCGCAATCTTCCGCCGATGGTGATGGCCAATGAATTTGCGCCTGAGCTTGAGCTGCCAACCGTGCATATCGATAACCTGACCGCGGCCTTCGAAGCGGTTAATCATCTGCTAAAACTCGGCCACAGTCGCATTGCCTGTATTGCCGGTCCGCAGGATATGCCGCTGTGCCAGTATCGTCTGCAGGGCTACATCCAGGCGTTACGCCGCAATGGCCTGGCGGTCGATCCACACTACATTGTGCGCGGCGACTTTACCTTCGATGCCGGTTCGCGGGCGATGAAACATCTGATGACGCTGCCAAAGCCGCCGGACGCGCTGTTCTGTCACAGTGACATCATGGCGCTTGGCGCGATGTCGCAGGCCAAAATCATGGGGTTACGCGTGCCTCAGGATTTATCGCTGATTGGCTTCGATGACATCGAACTGTCCCGTTACAGCGACCCGCAACTGACCACCGTGGCCCAGCCGAGGTTTAATATCGGTCGGGAAGCGATGTTGCTGTTACTCGAACAGCTGCAGGGCAAAACCGTTAACAGCGGTTCCCGCCTGTTAGATTTTGAACTGAAAATTCGCGGCAGTACCGCGCCTTCCCTCCGGGAAAAAGTCTGAAAAGCTCACTATTTCCGTCACCACAGACGCAAAAACAAGATTCAGTGGATTCTTACAGGGATCCCCGCTGGTCAAACTTCCGGCCCTTAAGTAACATGACGGGCTGATAGCCGGGCGCGTCAGCTTTGGTCCGGCCTCACCTTTCATTGAATATTAGCGGAACGATTAGTGGCACAAAAAGATTACGTAGGCCGCGGGCGTTCGACAGGGACGCGTCGCAAGAAGACCAACAGTCGCACTAAAAAGCGCAGTGGTGGTGGTTCAGGAGTTTCAAAAATTATGGTTGTGCTTGCCGTTGCCGTGCTGGTGACGTTCGTCGGCGGACTGTGGTTTATTGCCCATCATAAAAAAGAAGAGACGCCGGAAATCCCCGCGCACAAAGCCGTGGGTAACGGCCTTCCGCCTAAACCGGAAGAGCGCTGGCGTTATATCAAAGAGCTGGAAAACCGTCAGATTACCGTTCCCTCACCTGTTGAACCGTCATCAGGTGGCGAAGTGCAATCCAAAACCCAGCTCACCGACGAACAGCGCCAGCTGCTGGAGCAGATGCAGTCTGATATGCGCCAGCAGCCAACGCAGCTGAATGAAGTGCCGTGGAACGAACAAACCCCGGCACAGCGTCAGCAAACGTTGCAGCGTCAACAGCAGCAGAGCCAGTTACAGCAGCAGTCACGGATGCCACAACAACAGCAGCAGCAGGCGCCTCGTCAGGCACCCGTCGCGCCGGTAACCCGGGCAACGCCGGCGGTGCGTGAGCCGGCAGTACGTGAGCCGGTTAAGCAGCAGCAGGCTGCGCCAGCGCAGGCACCGGCACAAACCGCTCAGCAGCCGAAAACGGAGAGCAAACCGAAAGAGGCCGAGAAGTCTCAGCACTGGATGGTGCAGTGTGGTTCGTTCAAAGGGACCGACCAGGCAGAGTCGATTCGTGCGCAGCTGGCCTTCGAAGGATTTGAAAGCCGAATCACGACCGGCGGTGGCTGGAATCGCGTAGTGATCGGCCCGTACAACAGCCGTTCTTCGGCTGACAGCACGCTGAAACGTCTGCGCGGATCGGGCCATTCAAATTGTATTCCTCTCGCCTCCGGGGGTTGAAACCCCTTAAAGCCGCCCCATATCTGGTTGCATCAATGCCCCGCAGGTGA
Organism: Erwinia sp. QL-Z3; assembly: GCF_004551645.1. Classification (NCBI taxonomy): domain Bacteria; kingdom Pseudomonadati; phylum Pseudomonadota; class Gammaproteobacteria; order Enterobacterales; family Erwiniaceae; genus Erwinia; species Erwinia sp. QL-Z3. Next base: position 1,581,013 of record NZ_CP037950.1, on the reverse strand, counting down.
ACTGCGGGGACATCTTCTGACTGCAACAAGGGGTCTGCCCGTGACAACAATTGTAAGTGTACGACGCAACGGCCAGGTAGTAATTGGCGGTGATGGCCAGGCTACCCTCGGCAACACCGTAATGAAAGGCAACGTCAAAAAAGTGCGTCGTCTCTATAACGACAAAGTCATTGCCGGTTTTGCTGGTGGGACCGCAGATGCCTTTACGCTATTTGAACTCTTCGAACGTAAGCTGGAAATGCATCAGGGCCACCTGGTGAAAGCGGCCGTTGAGTTAGCGAAAGACTGGCGTACCGACCGTATGCTGCGCAAGCTTGAAGCGCTGCTGGCGGTAGCCGATGAAAATGCCTCCCTGATTATTACCGGTAATGGCGACGTCATTCAGCCGGAAAACGATTTAATTGCCATTGGTTCTGGTGGTCCTTACGCGCAGGCTGCTGCCCGTGCGCTGTTGGAAAACACCGAAATCGGCGCACGTGACATCGTTGAAAAAGCGCTGGGTATTGCAGGCGACATCTGCATCTATACCAACCACAACCTCACCATCGAAGCATTACCGTCTAAAGCGTAAGGATCCCAACTATGTCCGAAATGACTCCGCGCGAGATCGTCAGCGAACTGAACAGATTTATCATTGGCCAGGATAATGCCAAGCGCGCCGTGGCGATCGCCTTGCGTAACCGCTGGCGTCGTATGCAACTCGACGAAGAGCTGCGCCACGAAGTGACGCCAAAAAACATTCTGATGATCGGCCCGACCGGTGTGGGTAAAACAGAAATTGCCCGCCGTCTGGCAAAACTCGCCAACGCGCCGTTTATCAAAGTCGAAGCGACCAAATTCACCGAAGTGGGTTATGTCGGTAAAGAAGTGGATTCCATCATCCGCGACCTGACCGATTCTGCACTGAAGATGGTGCGTTCTCAGGCGATTGAAAAAAATCGTTACCGCGCTGAAGAGATGGCGGAAGAACGCATTCTGGACGTGCTGATCCCACCGGCCAAGAACAACTGGGGCCAGTCTGAAGCGGAAGCCGCACCGTCTGCCGCCCGTCAGTCTTTCCGCAAAAAACTGCGTGAAGGCCAGTTGAACGACAAAGAGATTGAGATCGATCTGGCCTCTTCATCGATGGGCGTTGAAATCATGTCGCCTCCGGGCATGGAAGAGATGACTAATCAGCTGCAGTCGATGTTCCAGAACCTGGGTAACCAGAAGCAGAAGCCGCGTAAGCTGAAAATTCAGGAAGCGATGAAGCTGCTGATTGAAGAAGAAGCCGCCAAACTGGTCAATCCGGAAGAGCTGAAGCAGGAAGCGATCGACGCGGTTGAGCAGCACGGTATCGTCTTTATCGATGAAATCGACAAAGTCTGTAAGCGTGGCGAAAGCTCCGGCCCGGACGTTTCCCGCGAAGGCGTACAGCGCGACCTGCTGCCACTGGTGGAAGGCTGCACCGTATCCACCAAGCACGGCATGGTGAAAACAGACCACATTCTGTTTATCGCGTCGGGTGCGTTCCAGGTTGCCAGCCCGTCAGACCTGATCCCGGAACTGCAGGGTCGTCTGCCAATCCGCGTTGAGCTGCAGGCACTGACCACCCATGATTTCGAGCGCATTCTGACCGAGCCGAGTGCCTCCGTGACCGTGCAGTACAAAGCGCTGATGAAAACCGAAGGCGTGGATATTCACTTCACCGAAGACGGCATCAGCAAGATTGCCGCCGCCGCGTGGCAGGTGAATGAAACCGCCGAGAACATCGGCGCGCGCCGTCTGCACACGGTGCTGGAGCGTTTGATGGAAGATATCTCCTATGACGCCAGCGACCTCAACGGTCAGTCGTTTACCATCGATGCCGAGTATGTTGGAAAGCATCTGGACGAGCTGGTCGCAGACGAAGATTTGAGCCGCTTTATTCTGTAACCGCGCGGCGAAAATCGACCTATCAGGAGGCTTCGGCCTCCTTTTTTATTGCCTGAAATCCCTTCCCGGCAGTTGCATCCTTGACGTGGAATAACTCTCTGGCCCGTCGCAGACGCTACCATAGCGCGACGTCTTCCCACAGCCAGGATCTGCCGCTATGACGGATAATCTGCACCCGATGACCGCAATATCTTCTTCCCGCGCCTGGCTGGAAAGCCTGCGTTTGCGCACGCTGCCGCTGGCCTGTGCCTCGGTGATGACCGGTTCCGCGCTGGCCTGGTGGCAGGGACATTTTAATGCGGGCACCGCCGTGCTGGCACTGCTCACCACCGCGCTACTGCAAATTCTGTCCAACCTGGCGAATGACTATGGTGATGCCCTGAAAGGCAGCGACACGCCGGCCCGCATCGGGCCACTGCGGGGCATGCAAAAAGGGGCGATTAGTCAGAAGCAGATGCGCAGTGCCCTGATCCTCACCGTGGCCTTGACGATGATATCCGGCGTCGCGCTGGTGATCCGCGCCTGCCAGTCGGTAAACGATTTTTTGGGCTTTATTGCGCTGGGCGCGGTGGCGATCGTCGCCGCCATCGCTTACACCGTCGGCAAGAAACCCTATGGCTATTTAGGATTGGGCGATGCGTCGGTATTAATTTTCTTCGGCTGGCTTGGGGTAATGGGCAGCTACTATCTTCAGGCCCATCAACTCTCCCTGCTACTGCTGTTACCTGCCACAGCCTGTGGGCTGATGGCGGTCGCGGTGCTTAACGTCAATAACATGCGCGATATTGAAAGCGACCAGCAGCATGGCAAGTTTACCCTGGCGGTGCGCTTAGGGGCGAGTGGCGCCAGGCGCTATCATCAGCTAATCCTCACCGCGGCCGTGCTGTGCTGCGCGGGTTTTGCCCTGCTCACTTCGCTGAATCTCGCCGGCTGGTTATTCCTGCTCTCCGCACCGTTGCTGTTCAGACAGGCCCGCTACATTACGCAGCAGCCTTCCGCCGTTGCCATGCGTCCTATGCTGGCGAAAACCGTGAAATCCGCCCTGTTACTCAACCTGCTTTTCTCGCTCGGGCTGGTCCTCAATTAACTGCGATGTGTTTGACTCATCGCAACTTTTAACAATTGATGATTTTGCCAACAGCGGCGAGAAAGCGATATACTTAGAGTTCCTGTGGCAAACAGACGAAACCCTTATGAAATATGATACTTCTGAACTCTGCGACATCTATCACGAAGATGTGAACGTCGTTGAACCGCTCTTTTCAAACTTCGGTGGCCGTACGTCGTTTGGCGGGCAAATCATCACGGTAAAATGTTTCGAGGACAACGGGCTGTTGTACGATCTGCTGGAGGAAAACGGGCGAGGTCGTGTGCTGCTGGTTGATGGCGGCGGTTCAGTGCGTCGTGCGCTGATTGATGCGGCGCTGGCCAGGCTGGCACTGCAGAACGAATGGGAAGGCATTGTGGTGTACGGTTCCGTACGTCAGGTTGACGATCTGGAAGAGCTGGATATTGGCATTCAGGCGATTGCTGCCATTCCGGTCGGTGCTGCGGGTGAAGGCATTGGCGAGAGCGATATTCGCGTCAACTTCGGTGGCGTCACTTTCTTCTCCGGCGACCATCTCTACGCCGACAACACTGGCATTATCCTTTCCGAAGATCCGCTCGATATCGAATAAAAAAAACGGGTGCCACTGGCACCCGTTTCTCTGCTGACCGTTAAATCAGACTTCTTCCATTTTTCCCAACAGGGCGCGCAAACGCTCCTGCCAGACAAGCTGCTCTTCTTTCAGGTGCTGGTTCTCACGCACCACTGATTCGCTATTCCCTGCAGCCTGCTGAACCTGCTGATTCAGGTTGTTGTTCTGCTCTTTCAGCTCTTCAATTTCCATCTGTAACAGGGTGATGGTATCAATCGCCTGTTGTACTTTCGCTTCCAGTTTCTCGAACACTTCAAATGACATTGTAAAAGACCTCTCCAAATCGCCAGGCGTTGATGTTGCCAGCCGCAGATCATGAGGGGATAAGCCGGGATTCCACGGATAACAACGCTTCCCCGATTGTAAGTAGACCCGCGCCCCAAGTCCAGTAGCGAACCCGCACAGGGTGCATACTGTAACAATTTTCAGCATAGACCTGGAATCTGCAACATTACCCGCAGTATTTGCGGGGCTAATGTTAACGATTTGGGATAAAAATCACCAAATGGAAAATTGAAATGTTGTTTCAGGAAAGCAAAAAGACGCGAAAACGCTCATTTTTATGACACAGCACACAACTTTTGATTTCGCTATTTCTCGTTTATGCTCGTTAACGATAAATTTACATCAGCCCTACATAAGATTTGGGCGGCTCAGGGAGTGAGAAAAAAACGAAGTACAACATTAAACCTCGCCTTCAGGAAATGTCATCATGAGTCAGACAGCAACAAGCACGCTCAAAGGGCAGTGCATCGCCGAATTCCTTGGTGTCGCCACCATTATCTTCTTTGGTGCCGGCTGTGTCGCCGCCATGAAACTGGCTGGTGCAAGTTTTGGTCAGTGGGAAATCAGTATCATCTGGGGGATTGCCGTTGCGATGGCCATCTACCTCAGCGCCGCTATCTCCGGCGCGCATCTGAATCCTGCAGTGACCATTGCACTCTGCCTGTTCGCCAATTTCGAACGCCGTAAAGTTGTGCCGTACATTCTGGCACAAATCGCCGGTGCCTTCTGCTCCGCCGCACTGGTTTACGGTCTCTACTACAATCTGTTCTTTGATTACGAACAATCGCATCAGATGGTGCGCGGCAGTATCGAGAGCCTCGATTTGGCCGGGATCTTCTCCACCTATCCAAACCCGCACATCGGCGTTGGCCAGGCCTTCCTGGTTGAAGCGGTGATCACCGCAGTGATGATGGGCCTGATTATGGCGCTGACCGATGACGGTAACGGCCTCCCTCGCGGTCCGATGGCTCCGCTGCTGATTGGCCTGCTGATTGCGGTAATCGGTGGCTCAATGGGTCCACTGACCGGCTTCGCACTGAACCCGGCGCGTGATTTCGGACCGAAACTCTTTGCCTGGCTTGCGGGTTGGGGTAACGTCGCCTTTACCGGTGGCCGTGATATCCCGTATTTCCTCGTGCCGATCTTTGGACCGATTGTGGGTGCCAGCCTGGGTGCAGTTGGCTATCGCTACCTGATTGCCCGTAACCTGCCTGGCGCAGCTGTAGTAAAGAAAGACGAGAAGACGATAGCGCGTGCTGAGCAGCGTAAAGCGTAAGTGCTAACCCTTTACACCATCAGGAATGAATTATGACCATAGAAAAAAAATACATTGTCGCGCTCGATCAGGGGACGACCAGCTCTCGTGCCGTGATCCTGGATCATGACTCCAACATCGTTGCCGTCTCCCAGCGCGAATTTCAGCAAATTTATCCTAAGCCCGGCTGGGTTGAACATGACCCGATGGATATCTGGGCTTCCCAGAGCTCCACGCTGGTAGAAGTGCTGGCGCACGCGGATATTCGTTCAGACGAGATTGCCGCGATCGGTATCACCAACCAGCGTGAAACCACTATTATCTGGGACAAAGAGACCGGCAAGCCGATCTACAACGCTATCGTCTGGCAGGATCCGCGCACCGCTGACTACTGTGCAAAACTGAAAAAAGAAGGGCTGGAAGAGTATATCCAGCACACCACCGGCCTGGTAATTAACCCTTACTTCTCCGGTACCAAGGTGAAGTGGATCCTCGACCACGTGGAAGGCTCACGCGATCGTGCGAAACGTGGCGAGCTGCTGTTCGGTACGGTTGACTCCTGGCTGGTGTGGAAAATGACGCAGGGACGGGTGCACATCACCGATTACACCAACGCCTCGCGTACCATGATGTTTAACATCCACAAGCTGGAGTGGGATCAGCGCATGTTGGATATCCTCGATATCCCGCGTGAAATGCTGCCAGAAGTGAAGTCGTCTTCTGAAGTGTACGGCCAGACCAACATTGGTGGTAAAGGCGGTACGCGTATTCCAATCGCCGGTATCGCCGGTGACCAGCAGGCGGCGCTGTACGGCCAGATGTGTGTTCAGCCGGGTATGGCAAAAAATACCTACGGCACCGGCTGCTTTATGTTGATGAACACCGGTACTGAAGCGGTGACCTCAACCAACGGCCTGTTGACCACCATCGCCTGTGGCCCACGCGGTGAAGTGAACTACGCACTGGAAGGTGCGGTATTTATCGGCGGTGCCTCTATCCAGTGGCTGCGCGATGAGATGAAACTGATCGGCGATGCAACCGACTCCGAGTACTTTGCGACCAAGGTGAAGGACAGCAACGGCGTTTATATGGTGCCTGCCTTTACCGGCCTGGGCGCTCCATACTGGGACCCGTATGCCCGTGGCGCGATCTTCGGCCTGACGCGCGGTGCGAATGCTAACCACATCATCCGTGCCACGCTGGAGTCGATTGCTTATCAGACGCGTGACGTGCTGGAAGCGATGCAGATCGATGCCAATACCCGCCTGCAGTCTCTGCGTGTGGATGGTGGTGCGGTTGCCAACAACTTCCTGATGCAGTTCCAGTCCGACATTCTGGGAACGCGTGTTGAGCGCCCTGAAGTGCTGGAAGTGACCGCGTTAGGTTCAGCGTACCTGGCTGGCCTGGCCGTCGGTTTCTGGTCAGATCTGGATGAAGTGCGTGAAAAAGCGGTGATTGAGCGTGAGTTCCGCCCAAGCATCGAAACCACTCAGCGTAACTACCTCTATGCCGGCTGGAAAAAAGCCGTTTCTCGCGCCCAGGCGTGGGAAGATCAGGACGACTCGTAAGTCTGAAAATTGCCCGTGGCCTCCCGGCTACGGGCTTTTCCCCCTCCCCCGCTTCCCCGCTGTGATAAACTTTCCGCCTCAACATTTCCCGAGGCCAATCATGAAACGAGAACTCGCCATTGAATTTTCACGCGTAACGGAAGCCGCTGCTCTGGCAGGCTACAAGTGGCTGGGACGCGGTGACAAAAACGCCGCAGACGGTGCTGCCGTCCACGCCATGCGCATCATGCTGAACAAAGTGAACATTGACGGCCAGATCGTCATTGGCGAGGGCGAGATTGATGAAGCCCCGATGTTATATATCGGCGAGAAGGTCGGCAGCGGCGAGGGTGATGCGGTAGATATCGCCGTCGATCCGATTGAAGGCACCCGCATGACCGCGATGGGCCAGCCTAATGCGCTGGCGGTGCTGGCGGTTGGCGATAAGGGCACCTTCCTGAATGCGCCCGATATGTATATGGAAAAACTGATTGTCGGGCCCGGCGCGAAAGGCGCAATCGATCTGGCTTTGCCACTCGAAGAGAATCTGAAGCGCGTCGCTGAGGCGCTGCGCAAGCCGCTGTCTGAACTGACCGTCACCATTCTGGCGAAGCCCCGTCACGATGCCGTGATTGCCCAGCTACAGCAGCTTGGCGTGCGGATTTTTGCCATTCCCGATGGCGATGTTGCGGCATCGATCCTGACCTGTATGCCAGACAGTGAAGGGGATGTGATGTACGGCATCGGCGGCGCACCTGAAGGCGTGATCTCGGCGGCGGTGATCCGGGCGATGGATGGCGATATGCAAGGCCGCCTGCTGGCGCGTCATGATGTCAAAGGCGACACGCCGGAGAACCGCGCGCTCGGCGAGCAGGAGCTGAAACGCTGTCAGGAAATGGGCATCGAAGCCGGCAAGGTTTTACGTCTGGACGAGATGGCGCGTAACGATAACGTGATTTTCTCGGCAACCGGCATCACCAGCGGCGACCTGCTGAAGGGCATCACCCGCAACGGCAATATCGCGACCACTGAAACGCTGCTGGTTCGCGGCAAATCCCGCACCATTCGCCGTATTCAGTCGATTCACTACCTCGATCGCAAAGATGAAAATCTGCACCCGTTTATTCTGTAACGCCTGAGTTGTCCGATTCTGTGGACAACTAAAAACGGCCCCGGCAGCAGTGTTGCTGGCGGGGCCGTTTTTTATGGGCGGTCGCGATTAAACCGCCATCGGCTCCGGACGGCGGGAAAGCGGCAGCCAGCACAGCAGGATCAGCAGCGCCATCGCCGACATCAGCATACCCAGGCTGAACTGCCCGGTCTGCGGCAACAGGGCGGAAAGCCATGCAGCCAGACCCGATCCCAGATTCTGCAATCCTCCTAACAACGCCCCCGCGGTCCCGGCCATATAAGGCCAGGGCTCCATCGCACCGGTTGTTGCCAGCGGAAACAGCATCCCGGCCCCAAAGAAGAACACCGCCGCCGGCACGATCAGCGTCCAGATGGTCATCACCCCAAACCAGCCGGGGATCCACATCAACGCCCCGGCCAGCAGGCAGCTGTTCACTGACCACCACATCAACTGCGGGAAAGGTCGGTTATCGCGCCCGGCAAACCAGGCACCAAAGAAGGCCGCCGGGATTGGCAGAATAAACAGCAGGCTGACGGTCAGACTGTTCAGGCCCAACACGCCGCCCATCAACACGCCACAGCTGGCCTCAAACACCGCGATGCCGCCCAACGCCCCCATCAGCATAATCAGGTAGCGAATAAAGGTGCCATCCGCCAGCAGCGGGCGATAGCGCGAAAATAACCGGCGTTTCTCAACCGGTGCGGGACGCGTCTCCGGTAACCAGCGCAGCATCGCGGTACCCACGCAGAAACACAGCAGCAGCAGGAAAGCAAAACAGGCCTGCCAGCCAAACAGATGCGTCAGCAGCGCGCCAATCACCGGTGCCACCAGCGGGCTGACCAGGATACCCATATTCAGCAGGCTGTTTGCCAGCCTTAACGTGCTGCCGGCATACAGATCGCGCGGCATGGTTCGGGCCATCACGCCCGCTACGCCGGTGCCCAGTCCCTGGATCGCGCTGCCGAGCACCAGCAGATCGAAGGTGGCCGCATTGAGTGCCACCAGGGTACCCACGCAGAAAATCGCCAGACCGGCGAGGATCACCGGGCGGCGACCGATATTGTCGGACAACGGCCCATACAACAGCTGGGAGCCACCATAGGTCATCAGGTACGCCGCCATCACCCGTTGTACCGCGCCATCCCGGACGTTAAACGCCTCGGCAATGGTCGCCATCGCCGGCACGTAGATGGTCTGCGCCATTTGACCGACAGCCACCAGCGCAATCAGCATCACCAGCAGATGCCCGTTTTCAATTCTTCTCATTTTAGTCAGCACATTTATCGGCGTTATTCACTTAATTCAGCAATAACGCCAGCAGGAGGGAGTGTTATGGCGAGGAAAATATCAGGATTCGATGACAAAGCGAGAGGCAGGCTAAAAATGGTTACGCATCAACTGTCAGAGAAAGCAGGCAGCAGCGTAAATCTATCTGTACGTTATAGTGTTTACAGGTGCGGACAATTTGTCGATACGAGCTTTGTCACCGACTGACACTGGAAAATCAGCCGCTGAGTGGAGAAGATACCGCTACGCCACCTTGCCCTTACCCCCGAATAAAGGAGTTATTTATGGCCGAATGGGTTAACGCCAGCATCAAACAGGTCAACGATTTTACCGACAGTTTATTCAGCCTGATCGTTACCGCCCCCATCGACCCGTTTACTGCCGGTCAGTTTGCCAAGCTGGCGCTGGAAATTGACGGAGAGCGCGTGCAGCGGGCTTACTCCTTTGTTAATGCCCCGAGCGATAACAATCTTGAGTTCTATCTGGTCACCGTGCCGGAAGGCAAACTCAGCCCGCGTCTGCATGCCCTGAAGCCAGGCGACGAAGTGATGATCACCAAAGAATCGGCCGGATTTTTTGTGGTGGATGAAGTCCCGGAATGCAAAACGCTGTGGATGCTGGCAACCGGCACCGCCATCGGTCCCTACCTGTCGATTTTGCAGGAAGGCAAAGGCCTGGCGCGCTTTGAGAATATCGTGCTGGTTCATGCCGCCCGCTATGCCCAGGATCTGAGCTACCTTCCGCTGATGCAGCAGCTGCAGCAGCGTTATAACGGCCAGCTACGCATCCAGACCGTGGTCAGCCGCGAAGAGATTACCGGTTCACTGACCGGCCGCGTCCCGGCGCTGATTGAGAGCGGTGAGCTGGAATCCGCCGTTGGCCTGCCAATGAATGCTGAAGACAGCCACGTCATGCTGTGCGGCAATCCGCAAATGGTCAGAGACACCCAACAGCTGTTGAAAGAGACCCGCGAGATGCGCAAGCACCTGAAACGTAAGCCCGGCCATATGACCGCCGAGCATTACTGGTAATCAGGCGCCCTGCGACGTAAATAGTTCACCGGGCTGGCCGCTTTACCAAAGCGGTTCTCGCCCGGCGTGCCGCGAAAGGTGCCGAGTTCCAGCGTCATGGTCACCAGGATCAGGGTTGGAATAAAGCATCCCAACACCCACTGCCAGTTGGCCGGTAACATATCCCAGTCACGCGCCAGTAATACCCAGGCAACCACCAACAGCAGCGCCCAGTAGCCGGTTTTATTGCGATCGTGCAGGCGTTTCACCACCACCGCACCGGTCGGCCATAGCAGACAAACCACGCAAAAAGCCGCAGTTTGTGTCGACATAAATCCCCGGTCGGCCAGCCAGAACAGCACCACCATCAGTGCCAGCCACAGCGTCAGCCAGACCCACAGATCCCGGCGTCCTATTCGGCCCCGCCAGGAAAAACACCACGCTTGTAAGGTCATTTTTATCCCCCAGAACAGCGTCAGGCTTTGACTTTGCCGGTCATTGTCCGTTCTAATCTTGAGCTGAATTTATTGGTTAGGGCTGACGGTATGAATAAAGCGATTTTTCTGGGCATCACGTTACTGCTAACGCTTACGGCGGCCAGAGCAGACGACGCCCCTGTTGCGCAGGATCGCACTGAACACCTGCCTGCCGCGCCTTATCTTCAGGCGGGATCGCCCACCTTTGATATGACTATCGGCCAGTTTCGCGAAAAGTATAATGCTATCTACCCAACGTTACAGATTGCTGAATATCGCGCCATCGACAACCGTGGGGACAAAAGTAATTTGACCCGCGCCGCCAGCAAGATCAATGAAAATCTGTACGCGTCGACCGCCCTTGAGCAAGGGACCGGTAAGATCAAAACGTTACAGATAACCTGGCTACCGGTTCCCGGTCCGGATCAGAAGGAAGCGCAGGATAAAGCCCGTGCGTACATGGCCGCCATGGAGCGTTTTTTCGAGCCGACGCTTAACGAAGCGCAAAGCCTGAAACGGCTGGATGATGTGCTGAGCAAAGGGAAAGGATCGCGCTATTACACTCAGGATGAGGGCGCGGTGCGCTACATCGTGGCGGACAATGGCGACAAGGGTCTGACCTTCGCCATCGAGCCGATCAAACTCGCGCTGGCCACCAACTGACCGTCCGCAAAGATGACGAAAAGCAAAGCCTTTCGTGTTTTTGATCTCTATACTGTCTGGCAGACAACGCTGCCAAGGCAGGGTAATTTAACAGCATCGCGCTAAGCGTGGAGGATATAATGCGACATCCGTTAGTAATGGGTAACTGGAAACTGAACGGCAGCAAGCATATGGTCAACGAACTGATTGCCGGCCTGCGTACAGAGCTGAGCAATGTTGACGGCTGCGGCGTAGCCATTGCCCCTCCGGTGATGTATCTGGATCTGGCGAAACACGCTATTTCTGGCAGCCATATCGCCCTTGGCGCGCAGAATGTGGGTGTGAACCTGTCTGGTGCGTTTACCGGTGAAATTTCTGCCGACATGCTGAAAGACGTTGGCGCGAAATACATCATTATCGGCCACTCTGAGCGTCGTACTTACCACAAAGAGAGCGACGAGTTCGTGGCTGAGCAGTTTGCCGTGCTGAAAGCAGCCGGTCTGATCCCTGTGCTGTGCATCGGTGAAACCGAAGCAGAAAACGAAGCGGGCAAAACCGAAGAAGTCTGCGCACGTCAGATCGACGCGGTGCTGAACACTCAGGGCGCTGACGCGTTCAACGGTGTGGTTATTGCTTACGAGCCAGTATGGGCGATCGGTACCGGTAAATCGGCGACTCCAGCTCAGGCACAGGCGGTTCACAAATTCATTCGTGGCCATATTGCCAAGAAAGATGAAGCCGTTGCCGCTCAGGTTATCATTCAGTACGGCGGCTCTGTTAACGACAAGAACGCCGCTGAACTGTTTGCTCAGCCGGACATCGACGGTGCGCTGGTTGGCGGCGCATCACTGAAAGCAGATGCTTTCGCGGTGATCGTTAAAGCAGCTGCAGCAGCGAAAAACGCCTGATGCTCTGCCTCCTGCGCTGGTCACAGCGCAGGAGATTTTCCCCTTCAGCCACACTGCTCGACCAACATTTTTAACCTCAGCGCACTGCCTTCAAATCCCCCTTTCGGCATATTGGTCACGCTAAGCACTAAGCCATAACGACGCCGTTCTGCACACTGATACCAGACGGAAAGCGCCGTTGGCGCCATGCCCCAGGCAAGCGCTTCACGCGCGATCACGCTGTCCCGCGTGCCTGCAGGCAATTCAATGACCACGCCGAGTGCCGCACGGGTCACCGACGGGAAATGCGGTCGCAAAGCCTGCAACATATTCTCCAGCCGCTCCGCGTACAGCCGTTTCATGCGCCGTAAATGCCGCATAAAATGCCCTTCCCGTAAAAATTCAGCCACCGCATTGTGCAGAACAAAGGAGGAGGCTGGAGACAGTAAAGCTGTGACGTCGCCAAAGCGGCTCGCCAGCCTTTCCGGCACCACCAGATAGCCTAAACGCAGTGAAGGGCTGAGGTTCTTACTGAAGGTGCCAATATGCAGCACGCGCTCGGTATCCAGTGAAGCCATTGCCGGCGCCGCCCGGCCATCAAGCTGGAGTTCCCCCAGATAGTCATCTTCGACAATCAGGCCATCGGTTTGCTGCGCCCACTGGATCAGCTCGCTCCTGCGCGCCAGAGAAAGCGTCATGCCCAGCGGCGCCTGCTGGCCTGGCGTCACCAGCGCGATCCGCGCTTCAGGCGCCAGCCGTTTGCCTTCATCCACCCGTATCCCTTCGCTGTCCACCGAGATGCCCACCGGCGTCACGCCGGCCATTTCCAGCGCCTTGCGTGCCAGCAGGTAGCCGGGATCTTCAATCCCCGCCTGCTGGTCCCGCAGACCCAGGGTCAGGCAAATCAGTCCGAGCGCGCCCGCATAGCCGTTGGTGATCATGATTTGCGATGCCTGGCAACGAATGCCACGTGTCATCGCCAGATAGCTGACCAACTGTTCCCGCAGCATTACGCTGCCTCGGGGATCGGGATAGCTAACCGGCCGCGTCGCCATCTCACGGGCATGGCGAGTGAGAATGCGCGACCAGACTTTAGCGGGAAACGCATCATCCGCCGGTACGCCCATCTGGAAGGTGAGCGGCGGTAAATCGAAGTCGTGAATAATGTCGAACAGTGGGGACATCACTTTTTGCCGGGCGTCAGCCTTCGAGGTAACCGGCAGCTGTGCCGCGACAAAGGTGCCCGCCGCGCCCTTCGCCACCAGCAACTGGCCGTCTACCAGCATATCGTAGGCATGGCGAACGGTTCCTCTTGCCACCCCAAGCTGAGCCGCAAGATCCCGGCAGGATGCCACGCGCGCGCCAGCCACCAGCCGACCCTCCCGGATAGCGGCGGTCATCTCATCGCGGATCTGCTCGCTCAGCGTCAGTCCCCCACGTCGTGAGAGCGCAATCTGCACGGCAGATGGACCACTGTTTTTGTCAATTCCTGGCACTTTTACTGTCCCATCGAAGAAGAGAGAATCATCGCCAGCGCGGGGCTATTCAGCCCCTCACCTGCACCAGACCATTAAAGGAAAGAAAAATGAGCGAACGTATCGATTACACCCAGGTTGCCCCGGCTGGCATGAAAGCGCTCGGCGGCGTCTACAACTATGTAGCGCAATGCGGCCTGCCACAGGATCTGATCGAGTTGGTTTTCCTGCGCGTATCGGAAATCAATGGCTGCGCATACTGCATTGATATGCATACCAAAGCATTGCACAAAGGCGGCCTGCCGTGGGACAAAATTATGCTGACCCAGGTCTGGCGGGAAGCGGGCGACTGGTTCACCTCGCGTGAGAAAGCAGCGCTGGCATGGACAGAGTCACTAACCTTGATTGCCCAATCCCACGCACCGGATGCGGTCTTCGCGGAGGTTGAGGCGGCGTTCAGTGAAAAAGAGATCAGCGATATGACCATCGCCATTGGGCTGATGAATGCCTATAACCGCCTGGCGATCAGCCACCGTAAACTGCCTGACAGTGCCCCGCGCTAATGTTAAAAAGCTAAACGCGTTGCCAAAAAAAATGATCCCGCACCTGTACGGCTAAAAAGCGCGAGCCGCTGAGGGCTCGATGCCCTCACTGAACCTAAGTCGCTGATTATAAAATAGCTCTTCTGCTCTCACTTCCTCCGACCGCGCCACCCTCACGGCGCGGTATCAATGTTACTAATTTCGTTTGATTTTTCATTCTCATTTTTAATCTTTAAACAATTTTTTAATTGACTGGTAACAATGGTATATTTCTATCGCTTTAACCATTTTCAATACATTCGTTTTAATGTGTGAATTTGCTTAAAAATTACCCTGGAAAAACGAGACAGCAAAACGCGCTCCTCAGAAGCCGAAACTGTTTCACCTGCTTACCATGTTGATGATTCAACATACGGAGAAGTCGCCCTCATGCGAAATTTAGCAGTACGCCTGGCTGGCTGGTTCAACGCAATAAGTTTGGCAAAATCGGTAACGGCTGAAGAAGAGAAAAATGACGTCGATGTGTTGTTGATCGGCGGCGGAATCATGAGCGCCACGCTCGGCACCTATTTACAGGAGCTTGAGCCCACGTGGCGTCTTGGCATGGTTGAACGTCTGGACAGCATCGCTGAAGAGAGTTCAAACGGCTGGAACAATGCAGGCACGGGCCATTCCGCGCTGGCAGAGATGAACTACACCCCGGAAAAAAGCGACGGCTCGATTGAGATCAAAAAGGCCGTGGAAATCAATGAATCCTTCCAGATTTCCCGCCAGTTCTGGGCGTATCAGGTGCAAAAAGGCAACCTGCAAAACCCTCGCAGCTTTATCAACAGCGTGCCGCACATGAGCTTTGTCTGGGGCGACGACAACGTCGAATTCCTGAAAAAACGCTTTGAAGCCTTGCAGAAAAGCACGCTGTTCCGTGGCATGGAATATTCAGAAGATGCGGAAAAAGTCAGGGAGTGGGTGCCGTTGATGATGGAAGGTCGCGAAGCGACTGACCGCGTTGCCGCAACCCGTATTCTGACCGGTACCGACGTCAACTTCGGCGAAATCACCCATCAACTGGTGAATTCACTGCAGAAGAGCCCGCAATTCTCGCTCAAAACCAGTCACGAAGTGCGCGATATCAAGCGTAACGAAGACGGCAGCTGGAGCGTGACCCTCGCCGACCTGAAAAACAACGGTCAGGAAAAAACGCTGCGCGCCAAATATGTCTTTATCGGCGCGGGCGGCGCGGGCCTGACGCTGTTGCAGAAATCGGGCATCCCGGAAGTGAAAGACTATGCCGGCTTCCCGGTGGGCGGCGAGTTCCTGGTCTCCGAGAATCCGGACGTGGTAAAGCGCCATCTGGCGAAAGTCTATGGCAAAGCGTCCGTAGGCGCACCGCCGATGTCGGTTCCGCATCTGGATACACGGATGCTGGATGGTAAACAGACGCTGCTGTTTGGTCCGTTCGCCACCTTTTCCACCAAGTTCCTGAAGCAGGGTTCGCTGTTGGATATGTTTGGCTCGCTGACCTCTTCCAACATTAAGCCGATGCTGCACGTTGGCCTGAGCAACTTCGATCTGGTGAAATACCTGGTGGGTCAGGTGATGCTGACCGATGACGATCGTCTGAAGGCACTTCAGGAGTACTTCCCGGAAGCCAGAAAGGAAGACTGGCGTCTGGTGAAGGCCGGTCAGCGCGTGCAGATCATCAAGAAAGATGCGGATAAAGGTGGCGTGCTGAAACTCGGCACCGAAGTGGTGACGTCTCAGGATGGCACCATCTCCGCTCTGCTGGGTGCGTCTCCGGGCGCGTCAACCGCTGCGCCAATCATGATCGATCTGATGGCCAAAGTGTTTGAGGATCGCTTCTCATCGATTGAGTGGCAGGCGAAGCTGAAAACGATGATCCCATCTTATGGCAGGAAGCTGAACGGCAACGTGGCGGCGACCGAGAAAGAGCTGGCGGAAACCAGTCGTGTTCTGCAGTTGGAATATACCCCAACCTCAGCCGCGAACGATGAAGCAGAAGAAGCCAATGCGGCGGTAATCGGTAAGTAATTACTGGCCGGGCATCAGGCAATAAAGGGCGGCCGAAAGGCCGCCCTTTCCGATCAGGGGTGAATCACTTCCACGAGCATCCATAACGTCGTCGCCATCAGCGACAGTGCCATCACGGTGTTAAAGACACGCAGCTTCCACGCCACCTGCAGATGTTTCCCCAACCGGTCTCCCATCGCTGCCCAGATCAGAATGCACGGCAGATTCAGCGCCATAAACCCAATCATCACCGTCAAAATTCCGCTGCTGGCGGTGTACATCAGCGCGACGTTGGTGGCCATCAGCCAGGCTTTTGGGTTGATTGCCTGGAACATCGCCCCGCCCAGCAGCGTCATCGGCTGCGCTTTCTCACGCAATTCTGGCGCGCCGCTGCGGAAAATTTTCCATGACAACCAGAGCAGATAAGCCGCGCCCAATAGCGTTAACGGCAGGCGAATGGCGCTCATCCACACCAGCAAGACCTCCAGCAGTAATCCCGCTATCGCCGTCTGGATCGCGCAGCCGATCATGATTCCCAGCAGCATCGGCAGCGTTCTACGCATGCCAAAATTGACGCCAGAGGTCGCCAGCATCAGGTTGTTCGGCCCAGGCGTAATCGACATAACGGTGACATAACTGAAAAAGGAGGGATCAAGCATGGTCTGTATCCTGCAGATGGTTGAGAACACCATGGTAGTGCGGGCGGCAGGATGGTAACAGATTCAGAAATACACTATTGTAATGAGTACAATATCGAAATGACTTTCACTGTACCCATCACTAAGGCAGGCGATTGTGTCCATTGTCGAACCGCAGGAAAGTACCCTCTATCACCAGCTGGCGGAATCGCTGGCAGAAGCCATCCATAACGGCACTTTCCTGCCCGGCACGCGTCTGCCCGCGATACGTCGCTGCGCCAGTAATCATCAGGTCAGTATCAATACGGTGTTGACGGCCTACCGTATCCTTGAAGATCGCGGCCTGATCGAAGCACGACCTCAATCTGGTTATTACGTGCGTGGCATGCTGCCTTCGGTGAAAAGCAGCGGCGATCGGCGGGCGAAAGTGCGCTCACCCAGCAGCGAAAAGCTGGATTTGATTGATGCGGTTTTTGCCGCGCAGAATCATCCGGACTACACCAATATCTCGCTGGCCTGCCCGCAGAACAGTGATTTTTTCCCTACGGCAAAAATCAGCCGCATTATGGCCTCGCTGTTACGCCGCGAGCCGGAGTTGATTGGCCGCTATGCGTTGCCACCCGGCAGCGAACGCTTACGCCGGGCAATCGCTAAACGCTCGATGGATTTGGGCATGGCGCTGGCGACCGAGGATATCACCCTGACCCACGGCTGTATGGAAGCGCTCCAGCTGGCGCTGCGGGCGGTCACCCGGCCCGGTGACTGTGTGGGCGTCGAAACGCCAACCTATTTTTACCTGTTCCCGCTGCTGGCAAGCCTGGGGCTGAAGGTGCTGGAAATCCCCACCGATCCCCAACACGGGATGTCGCTGGATGCGCTGGAGCTGCTGCTACAGGAAAAGCGGCTGCAGGCGATTGTCGCCATGCCCAACGTGCAGAATCCGCTGGGATGCAGCATGAAGCTGGACGATAAAAAGCGGCTGGCGAAGCTGGTCAACCGCTACCAGGTGCCGCTACTGGAAGACGGTTTGTACGGCGAGCTACAGTTCTGCTGGCCCCTCGCGCCTTCGGTGAAAGCCTTCGATACCCAGGGTTGGGTTCTGTACTGCGCCAGTTTTACCAAAACGGTGGCACCTGATTTCCATATCGGCTGGATTGCGGCGGGACGGTTTAGCGGTGAACTGGCCAGGCTGAAAGCCGTCTCTTCGCTGGCAGAATCGCGGTTGTTGTCAGAAACGCTGGGCCATTTTCTGGAATCAGGCGGCTACGATCATCATCTACGCACCATGCGCCGCCGCTATGCCGCGCAGCTGGATGAGGCGCGTGGCATTATTGCCCGCCATTTCCCGCAGGGAACCCAAGCAACGCTGCCCAGCGGCGGCTTTGTCTTCTGGGTGGAGCTGCCGGCGAAAGTGGATACCGTCGAGCTGTTCCATCGCCTGTTGCAGGAGAAGATATGCCTGACGCCCGGCGCACTCTATACCCTGAGCGATCGCGGGAACAGCGCGCTTCGCCTTTCCTGCTGCTATCCCTTTGATGAGCGCTACACCTGGGCACTGAAGCGAACCGGTGCGGTGGCCTGTGAACTTAGCGGGCTGGAAGCGGGTATCGCCTGAGATTACGGCGTGCCGTTGCGGCCATAGGTCGCATAGCCTTTGCGCAGGGTCAGTCGCTCGTAATAGGCCCGCACCGCCGGAAAGTCAGGATGGTCCAGCGGCGTTTCATACCAGCGGTTAACCGACAGTCCGACCGGGATATCCGCCAGCGAGAAGGCTTTGCCCGCAACATACGCGCCGGTACGTTCCAGCTGCGCATTGAGAATGCCCATGGTATGCGACCAGCCTTTACTCGCCGCGGCCAGTAAACGCGGATCCTGATGCGCCGGAGAGTGGCGAACCAGCGACATAAAGGCGTAGCGCCAGGAGGTGTTCAGCTCGGTGGCCTGCCAGTCAATCCACTGATCGACGGGCGCACGGGCGCGGGGATCCTCGGGATACAGCCAGCCGCCGCCGTACGCATTGGCCAGATAGCGGATAATGGCGTTGGCTTCCCAAAGGATGAAATCCCCTTCCTGTATAACCGGGATCAGGGCATTGGGATTCATGTTTTTGAAGGCGGCGTCCTGGGGGGATTTAAATCCGTCGCCCCAGTCTTCCCGGCGGAAGGCAATGTCCAGCTCTTCACAAACCCACAGCACTTTGCGAACGTTGATTGATGAGGCGCGTCCCAGTATTTTCAGCATAGTCCCGTCACTTTTTTGTGCAGCGTGGAGCTATTAATACCCATATTCGGTCAGGCTGACAATGGCTAACCCCCTGCTGCCTCAACAATGTGATTTCCGCCGGCTTAAGCAGGCAATTTTCCGTCTACTCTTGCAACATGCCAATCAGAAGGACTTTAGTGATGACACAGTTACGTGCATTTAAACAGGTTGATGTCTTTACCTCTTCCCCGCTCAACGGCAATCCGCTGGCGGTGATTATGGATGCCAGCGGACTGAGCGATGAGCAGATGATGTCCGTTGCCCGTTGGACCAATCTGTCAGAAACCACCTTCGTGCTGCCGGCTGAAGATCCCGCCGCGGACTATCGGGTGCGCATCTTCACCCCGGATCTGGAACTGCCGTTCGCCGGGCATCCGACGCTGGGTACCGCCCATGCACTGCTCGAAGCGGGCGTCACCGTGAAGAATCCCGGCAAGATTGTGCAGGAGTGCGGGATTGGTTTGGTCACCATCAAAATTGCCGCCGAGGGTGCGCTGGCCTTTGCCGCACCGGAAGCCACGCTGACCGGGTTCAGCGATGCGCCGTTAAGCAGTGCCCTGAACAGTGACGCGCTGGAAACTCAGCTGCCGGTAATGGTGGCCGATATGGGCATTCGCTGGTTGCTGGTGCCGATGCAATCCGCTGAGGCGGTGCTGGCGATCAAACCGAATATCGTGGAGTTTGAACGGCTGTTGCGGAAAGCTCAGGTGAACGGCGTGATGCCGTTTGGCCCGCTGGACGGTTTGCCCGAGCAGTATGAAGTGCGTGGCCTGCTGGTCGAGAACGGCTCCTTCACTGAAGATCCGGTCACCGGCAGCGCCAACGCCTGTCTGGCCCGCTATCTTCAGGCACAGGGCGTTGAGCTGGATTATCGGGTTCGCCAGGGGACGGCGATGAAGCGCGCAGGCAGGCTGAGCGTCACCTACGCCAGCGATGGCCTGTGGATTGGTGGACAAACCGTCACGGTTATCGACGGGACGCTCGCCGTTTAAGCACGCCAGTCACGGCCGCCGCCCTGCTGGCGTTGGATCCAGAGAGCGGCGCCAGAGGATTACATAAACATGCCGCCGGACGCTTCAATACGTTGACCGTTGATCCAGCCGCTCTCATCGCTGAGGATCTGCGCGACGGCATTGCCGATGTCATCCGGCAAACCGACCCGTCCCAGCGCCGTTTGCGAGGCGACAAAGGCATTCACTTCCGGGTTATCACGCACCATCCCACCGCTAAAGTCGGTGGCAATCGCGCCTGGCGCCAGGATATTCACCGCAATCCCACGCTTACCCAGTTCTTTCGCCTGATAACGGGTCAGCACTTCCATCGCCCCTTTTACCGACGCATACGCACTGGAGCCTGGCAGGCTAAAGCGCGCCAGTCCGCTGGAGATATTCAGGATACGTCCGCCGTCCACCAACAGCGGCAGCAGCGTCTGGGTCAGGAAAAACGGCCCTTTGAAATGGACATTCACCATCTCATCAAACTGCGCTTCGGTGGTCTCCTCGAAACTGGCGTGAAGTGCGGTCCCGGCATTGTTCAATAAATAATCAAAATGCTCTCTTTGCCAGACAGCGTTGAGCTGTTTTTTCACTTCAGCCGCAAAGGCCACGAAGCTCTTGCTGTCGCCAACATCCAGCTGAAGCGCCACGGCACGGGCTCCGAGCGCCTCAATACGCTGCACAACCCGATCGGCTTCCGGCTGCTTGCTACGGTACGTCAAAATGACGTCAACGCCTTTAGCGGCCAGTTTCAGGGCGGCATTCTCACCTAAACCCCGGCTTCCGCCGGTGATCACTGCGATTTTATGGCTCATTTTCTTCTCCAGTCTGTTTCTGTGGACAAAAAACAGGATATTACCTCCGTTCTGATCTATAAATGTCCTGAATGACGCTTCACTGTTTCATTCCGGACAACAACAGGCGCAAAAATGGATAAAATTCACGCAATGCAGGTGTTTGTCAGAGTCGCGGAGTTGCAGAGCTTTACCCGCGCGGCAGACAGCCTGGGTTTACCGAAAGGCAGCCTGTCGCGTCAGTTACAGGCGCTGGAAAACAGCATGGGAACGCGACTGCTGCACCGTACCACCCGCCGCGTGCAGCTGACCCAGGATGGACTGGTGTATTACGAGCGCTGCCGTGATGTGCTGGCCACGCTGGAAGAGATGGATTCCCTGTTTCAGCACGATCCCACCACGCTCAGCGGCCGGCTGCGGGTGGCTATGTCGGTCAGCCTTGCCAGTAATTTCATCCTGCCGCTGCTGCCGCAATTCTTGCAGCAATACCCGGGGATCGAGCTGGAGCTGAGCAGCAGTGACCGCCGTGTCGATGTGATTCGGGAAGGCTTTGACTGCGTGATCCGTGGCGGCACCCTGGGCGACTCCGGGCTGATCGCGCGTCCGTTAGGGAAAATGACGCAGATAAATTGCGCCAGCCCTGACTACCTGGAACGGTTTGGCACCCCACAGACCCTCGACGATCTGGGACAACATGCGATGGTGCATTACAGCCAGCAGCTGGGCGTCCATCCGCAAGGATTTGAGTACTGGGACGGCAAAACAACCCGCTTTATCCAGACCGGCGGCGCGGTCACCGTCAACAATACGGTAACCTACCAGTCGGCCTGTCTGTCCGGACTTGGCATCATTCAGGCGCCTCTCGCCGGAATGAAAGCGTCACTGGCCAACAAAACCCTGGTGGAAGTTCTGCCGCATTTTCGGGCTGAACCGATGCCCATCTCGCTGATTTATCCCCACCGCCGTAACCTCGCCCGTCGGGTGCACGTTTTTATGGAATGGATCACTCAGACGATGAAAAAATACGTTACCTGAGTGCGGGGCTATAATTTCAGGCAGGTACATTCATTTGAAGGACATGAAGAAGGTGACATGAAGGAAAACCAATCCGCTGAAAACCAGCAAGAAGACAAACCGCTGATCAATATCAAGACAGGCAATCACACCGTTGATAAATCCATTACCCGGGTTTCAAAGCTGGCGAGTTGGTTCCAGGCCATTCCCGCCGTGGCGCATTTCCTGCGCGCGGGTGAACGCTTTAACGATCGACTGGGTAGCCAGTTTGGCGCGGCGATTACCTATTTCTCATTTCTCTCGCTGATCCCGATCCTGATGGTCTCCTTTGCCGCCGTCGGTTTTGTGTTGGCGTCTAACCAGGACCTGCTGACGCAGTTGATCAATAAGATCGTCGACAATATCAGCGATCCCACGCTGGCCTCGACGCTGAAAAACACCGTTAATACGGCGATTCAACAGCGTACTACCGTCGGGCTGACCGGCTTGTTCATTGCGCTCTATTCCGGGATTAGCTGGATGGGCAATCTGCGCGAGGCGATCCGCGCCCAGTCGCGCGATGTCTGGGAAAGAAACGAGCAGGACAAAGAGAAAATCTGGCGGCGCTATTCCCGCGACTTTATTTCGCTGACCGGACTGGTGCTGGCGCTGATTATCACGCTGTCACTGACATCTATTGCCGGCGCGGCGCAGGATATGATTGTGCGGGCATTAGGACTGGAGGGAATCGACTGGCTGAAACCGGCGATGACGCTGATTGCGTTGTCGATTTCCATTCTGGCGAACTATCTGTTGTTCCTGTGGAGTTTCTGGATCCTGCCACGGCATAAGCCGCGTAAAAAAGCGTTATTCCGTGGGACCTTGCTGGCGGCGATTGGCTTTGAAGTGATTAAATTCATTATGACGCTGACCCTGCCTAAGCTGGCGTCTTCGCCTTCCGGCGCAGCTTTTGGGTCGGTGCTGGGACTGATGGCCTTTTTCTACTTCTTTGCCCGTCTGACCCTGTTCTGCGCCGCGTGGATTGCCACGGCGAAGTACAAGGACGATCAACCCATCGAGCCAGCGGCTAAAAAAGCCTGAGGCAGGGATTTAAGGGCAGCGTGGGTTGCCCTTAAGACTTGAGGATGCTGCAACTGTGGTCCTGCAACTCTTCAGCAGAACCCCGGTTCATCAGCAACAGATTACGTTTGATCACCATCATCACGCGACGGCCATCTGGCAGCGCCGCAACGGCAATGCCGTATTTGTACATCTCTTCCCGCGCGCCGGGTATCTCTCTGGCGAGACGCAGAAACGGACTCATCTTTTTGATCTCGTCGCGGGTAACCGCCCGCACCTGATAGGTATGCCCAGCCAACTGCTCGGATTGCCATAGGCTGGTCAGTTTAGGGCTGAGGCTGTCCAGCTGTTGGCGAATATCCGGGCGCAGGCAGGAGATATGAATATGCAGCTGATTCTGCGTTCTTCCCCGCTCTGAATTAATGCTTAACGCATAGGCACTGTCATCGATGGGCGCACCGCGCTTTTCTTCCATAAAATGACGCGAGCGCCAGGCTTCCGCAAAGAAATTAGGCGTAGCAGGATTGAGTAAGGCCGGACTTTCAATACCGGTAATCTTTTCCACCGGCATTAATAAAAACTGCAGAGGACCAACGCGATCTTTCAGGACCACATAACCATTGCGCAAGTCGACCTGACGACAGGGTGTGGGATCGTTATTTTGATTTTGGTTAGGCACACATTTTTGACTGACAATTTTCCATAACGCATCCGAATTGTTTTTATAATTCAACGCTATCGAGGCACAGCCCGCCGTCAAAATTACCCCTGCAATACCCACTACAATCAGGACCCGCTTTCGCCCCTGCATCATTGAAACCTCTGCTCATAATCTGCTCGTAATGTAAACGAATTACGGATAAAGATCATGTCAAATAATCAATCGCGGTGACCATTTTTCTGGGCGGGGATAAATCGACTTAAGGCAGTATTCGGAAGGGTTCGGAAAGGGTAAGGAAGGCGTAAATAAGCAGTAAAGACCGTGGATAAGGCAAATCAGGCGGTGAAGGTATTCACCGCCTGGGTAACAATTAATCGGGTTTCATAATCTGGTCGTAAGTGCCACCATCGGCAAAGTGTGTTTTCTGGGCCTGAGTCCAGCCGCCAAACTTATTATCAATGGTAAACAGTTTCACCGGCGCAAAGGTGCTGGCAAACTTCTTCGCGACCTCAGGATCGCGCGGGCGATAGTAGTTCTCTGCCGCGATGGTTTGACCCACTGGCGAGTAGAGATACTTCAGGTAGTCATCGGCCACTTTACGGCTGTCACGCTCGTCGACCACTTTATCCACCACGGATACGGTCGGTTCCGCCAGGATTGATTCACTTGGCGTCACGATCTCAAACTTGTCTTTACCCAGCTTGTTCACCGCCAGATAGGCTTCGTTTTCCCACGCGATCAGCACATCGCCTAAGCCACGTTCTACGAAGGTATTGGTCGCGGCACGCGCGCCGGAATCCTGAACCTCAACGTTCTTATACAGGGCTTTGACGTAAGCCTGCGCTTTCGCCTGATCGCCATGGTTCTGATCCAGTGCCCAACCCCATGCCGCCAGATAGTTCCAGCGTGCGCCGCCGGAGGTTTTTGGATTCGGACTGATCACCGACACGCCAGGTTTGATCAAATCACCCCAGTCGTGGATTTGCTTTGGATTGCCTTTGCGGACCAGGAAGACGATGGTCGAGGTGTAAGGAGCAGAGTTGTCTGGCAGACGTTTAATCCAGTTTTTGTCGATACGACCGCGTTCAGCAATGGCATCCACATCAGATTCTAACGCCAGCGTAACCACATCGGCACGAATGCCATTGATGACGGACGTCGCTTGCTTACCGGAGCCACCATGGGATTGACGGACGACAACATTGTCACCTGTTTCCTGCTTGTAATGCGCGCTGAAGGCCTTGTTGTACTGTTCGTACAGCTCACGCGTTGGATCGTAAGAAACATTCAGCAGCTGAATATCTTTCGCCAGCACGCTGGTTGAAGCCAGTAACAGGGTAAATCCCACACTCCACTTATTCATTACTCTCTCTCCCAAAGGTTTTCGCTGTAGGAGAGCCTGACACAAACCTATCCACGATTTAAAGAATTAAAAACAAGCTTTAATAACCTAATGGAATATAGCAAGGCAGTAAAAAGGCGCTGGGTTTCAGCGCCTTGATTTTGCTTAATAAAGCTTCTTGGCAGTATCCAGCCAGTCACCTTTGAAGGGACGCTTCATGTTTTCAATCGCATCGATGATGTCGTGGTGCACCATCTTCTCATTCTGAATACCAACACAACGGCCGCCGTAGCCCTGCAACAGCAGCTCAATCGAGTAGGCGCCCATGCGGGACGCCAGGATGCGGTCGTAAGCGACCGGCGCACCGCCGCGCTGGATATGGCCCAGCACCGTTGAACGGGTCTCACGCTTGGTTTCAGCTTCAATGTATTTGGCTAGCTCATCGATATCGCAGATGTGCTCGGTAATGGCCACGATAGCGTGCTTTTTACCTTTGGCGATGCCCGCTTTGATCTCTTCTACCAGCTCTTCACGGGTGTAAGGGATTTCAGGCAATACGATAAATTCACAGCCACCGGCGATGGCCGCAGCCAGCGTCAGATCGCCACAGTAACGGCCCATCACTTCAACGATGGAAATACGCTGGTGAGAAGAAGACGTGTCACGCAGACGGTCAATCGCTTCAACGACGGTTTCCAGCGCAGTGAAGTAACCGATGGTGTAATCCGTTCCGGCCACGTCATTATCAATGGTGCCCGGCAAGCCGATGCACGGGAAACCCATCTCAGTAAGACGCTTGGCGCCCATGTAAGAACCATCACCACCGATGACCACCAGCGCATCAATCCCGCGCTTTTTCATGTTCTCGATGCAAACGGTGCGCACTGACTCTTCACGGAACTCCGGGAAACGCGCGGAGCCCAGGAAGGTGCCACCACGGTTAATCATGTCAGATACGCTGTAACGGTCCAGATTGGCCATGCGATCTTCATACAGGCCCAGATAGCCATCGTAAACGCCACACACTTCCAGGCCTTCGCTCAGGGCGGCACGTACCACGCCCCGGATGGCTGCGTTCATTCCTGGCGCATCGCCACCACTTGTCAGTACACCGATTTTTTTAATCATGACAACCTCTGAACTTGTTGATGCAAAATTAGAATTCTGAGCGCCCTGGAAGGTCGGCGCATAGGCGAGCTTACCCACTAATGATGGCAATAGTATATCAAAGCCAGGCAGCTGAATTGATTCAGGTCAGTCATGATTCAGCTATTTTTTTTGCGCCGCGTCACGTTTTTCACAATCATTGCGCTAACCCATTTATTTCCCGAGGAATTATAGATCAAGTCCCCGCGCCCGTTCAGCCGGTACCACCGAGCAGGGATCCTGATGAATGATCACATCCGACCCCGGAAAGCGGCTTAACAATGCCTTTTCAACGTCTTCTGCCATTTTGTGCGCCTGATAAAGGGGCAAATTATCGTCCATTTCCAGATGCAGCTGAATAAAACGGGTTGGGCCCGACTGACGGGTACGGATATCATGTGCGCCCTGAACGCCCGGCCAGTTTGTGGCGATATCAATGATCGTCTGCCGGTCCTCATCCGGCAACGCCCGATCCAGCAGCGCCTGAACGGCATCGTAGCCCATGCGCAATGCGCTGGTTAAAATCCACACGCCAATCCCCAGCGCAAACAGCGCATCCGCACGCTTAAAGCCGTACCAGCTTAGCCCCAACGCCAACAGAATGGCCCCGTTCATGATCACATCAGACTGGTAATGCAGCATATCGGCGCGGATAGCCACGCTGCGGGTGCGCTTGACCACCCAACGCTGGAAAGTGACCAACACCAGAGTGGAAAACAGGGCGATCAAGGTGACGACGATACCGATTAACGGTCCGCGCATTTCATTGGGCGTCGCCAGGTGTTGGAGACCGGTGAGGAACAGGAACAGTGCAGAACCGGAGATAAACATGCTTTGGGCCAGCGCGGCCAGCGATTCTGCCTTGCCGTGACCAAAGGTATGCTCGCGGTCAGCAGGCTGAAGGGAGTAGCGGACCACAAACAGATTGGTCAGTGAGGCGGCGATATCGACGAGGGAGTCGACCAGGGCGGCCAGCAGGCTGACGGAGCCGGTGTACCACCAGGCAAAAATCTTCACCAGCAGCAGCACCGAAGCCAGCATCGTGGCGGCCAGTGCGGCGCGATTCACCAGACGTGCGTAGTGTTGATCCATGCCACACTCCCTTAAGTTGAGTGCGTAAGTATACTGGATTTCAGGCAAAAAAAAGCCCCGCCATCATGGCGGGGAAGACAGGGATGGTGTCTATGGCAAGGAAAAACAGGGATACTATGTTACTGGTTACTGCCGGTACTACTCACTGCCTGCAGCGATGACGCCTGCTGCATGTTCGTTAGCTTGCGCATTTCACTCATGCGCTGCTGATGTTTCTCGTTTAAAACGTCCTGCTGGGCTGGTGTTAACAGGTGGTACATCTGGTTGCGTATCCGGGCCATTTCTACCTGCCGCGAGACTTCCGCCTGTGCAATCTTATCCAGCTGAGCTTTGTAGGCCGCTTCATCAAATTTATCTGCAATAATCTTCTCGTGCAGTTGTTCTAAATCGTTAATACTTATGGAAGAACGTTCATGACGCGCCTGTTGCATCAAATCTCGCATCTGTTGACGCTGCTGTTCGGTGAGATTGATGCCATCAAACATGTGACTCTGCGGAATTTGCGTCATACTGCGTGTCGCCGCGTTGTCTTGATGCATCTCGTCAGTCGTCGTCACTGCTGCAGAACAGGCGGCGGAGAAACTGATTATCAGCGCCGGAACCACAACGACGGCGGTAACTTTGCGCATCGTTTACTCCCAGGTTGGTTTCCATTTTCGATTCAACGAGAGCCAGTCTACGGCGCCCGCTGCAAACATGCGTCAGCCGGTGTAAAACTACGTAAAGTCATGGAATGACAGCATTCGTTCACGGTATTTTGCCTGCGGAGGGCAATAAAAATGAATAAAATCCTGTTGGTTGACGATGACCGCGAATTGACTTCGCTGCTGAAAGAATTACTTGAAATGGAAGGGTTTGACGTTCTGGTTGCTGGCGACGGCGAGCAGGCACTCACCCTGATTGATAACACGATAGATCTCTTACTGCTCGACGTCATGATGCCGAAGAAAAACGGTATCGACACCCTGAAAGAATTGCGTCAACAGCACCAGACGCCGGTCATTATGCTGACGGCGCGCGGAAGCGAGCTGGATCGCGTTCTGGGCCTCGAACTGGGTGCAGATGACTACTTGCCTAAGCCATTTAACGATCGCGAACTGGTGGCGCGTATACGCGCTATTTTACGCCGTTCAAACTGGAGCGAGCAGCAACAGCAACACGATAACAGCTCACCGACGCTGGAAGTCGATCACCTGCGCCTGAATCCAGGCCGCCAGGAAGCCAGCTTCGACAGCCTGACGCTGGATTTGACCGGGACAGAGTTCACGCTTCTGTATCTGCTTGCCCAGCACCTTGGACAGGTGGTCTCCCGCGAACATCTGAGCCAGGAAGTGCTTGGAAAACGCCTGACGCCGTTCGATCGCGCGATCGATATGCATATCTCTAACCTGCGCCGGAAACTGCCGGACCGCAAAGATGGTCATCCCTGGTTTAAAACCCTGCGTGGCCGCGGCTATCTGATGGTTTCCGCTACATGATTTCAAGCCTGACCACCCGCATCTTCGCTATTTTCTGGCTGACCCTGGCACTGGTGTTGATGCTGGTTTTAATGGTGCCAAAGCTGGATACCCGTCAGATGACGCCGCTGCTGGATAACGAGCAGCGTCAGGGCACCATGATTGAACAACACGTTGAAGCGGAGTTGATGCAGGATCCGCCCAACGACCTGATGTGGTGGCGCAGACTGTTTCGCGCAATCGACAAATGGGCTCCGCCTGGTCAACGGCTTTTACTGGTCACCAGTGAGGGTCGCGTGATCGGCGCACAGCATAACGAAATGCAGGTGATCCGTAATTTTATCGGCCAGTCTGATAACTCCGATCATCCGCAGAAAAAGAAATACGGCCGCGTTGAGATGGTTGGCCCCTTCTCGGTTCGCGACGGAGAAGATAACTACCAGCTTTACCTGATCCGCCCGGCGGGCAGCTCACAGCTGGACTTTATCAATCTGTTGTTTGACCGTCCTCTGCTGCTGCTGATTGTCACCATGCTGATCAGCTCGCCATTGCTGCTTTGGCTGGCCTGGAGCCTCGCTAAACCTGCCCGTAAGCTCAAGCATGCTGCCGATGATGTGGCGGCCGGTAACTTGCGTCAGCGTCCCGAACTGGAATCCGGCCCGCAGGAGTTCCTGGCGGCCGGTGCCAGCTTCAACCAGATGGTCAGCGCCCTGGAAAGAATGATGACCGGTCAGCAACGTCTGCTGTCGGATATCTCACATGAACTGCGTACGCCTCTGACTCGCCTGCAGCTGGCCACCGCGCTGATGCGCCGCCGTCAGGGCGAAGGCAAAGAGTTGCAGCGTATCGAGATGGAAGCACAGCGGCTCGATGGCATGATCAACGACCTGCTGGTGCTCTCCCGCACTCAGCATAAAAATGCGCTGGTCAGTGAAGCGATGAAAGCCAACCAGCTGTGGTCCGGCGTGCTGGATGATGCCAAGTTTGAAGCCGAGCAGATGGGCAAAACGCTGGACGTGCCCTATCCGCCTGGCCCATGGCCGCTGTACGGTAACCCGAGTGCGCTGGACAGCGCGCTGGAGAATATCGTCCGCAATGCGCTGCGCTACTCCTACTCCAAAATCGCCGTCAGTTTTTCGGTGGATAAACAGGGCATTACCATCCACGTCGATGAGGATGGTCCAGGCGTCAGCGCGGAAGATCGTGAGCAGATTTTCCGGCCGTTCTACCGCACTGATGAAGCGCGCGACCGTGAATCCGGTGGAACCGGGCTGGGTCTGGCGATTGTCGATACCGCCATCCAGCAACACCGGGGTTGGGTCAAAGCGGATGACAGCCCGCTGGGCGGTCTGCGTCTGACAATCTGGTTGCCGCTCTATTCCAGCAAAGCCTGATTGTTTGCTATGCTTCGGCCCTCGCTAATGAGGGCCGTTGTCGATGCTGAATATCGTTTTATTTGAACCTGAAATCCCACCCAATACCGGGAATATCATCCGTCTTTGCGCCAATACCGGCTTTCAACTGCACCTGATTGAGCCGCTGGGCTTTGCCTGGGATGATAAGCGCCTGCGCCGTGCCGGGCTCGATTACCATGAGTTCACCGCCATCAAACATCACGCTGACTATGCCGCGTTTCTGTCTGCAGAAGCGCCACAGCGGCTGTTTGCGCTCACCACAAAAGGCACGCCCGCGCACAGCGCGGTGAGTTATCAGCCGGGTGATTACCTGTTGTTTGGACCGGAAACGCGGGGATTGCCAGCCGACATTCTCAATGCGCTACCGGCACAGCAGAAGATCCGAATCCCGATGCAGCCGGACAGCCGCAGCATGAATTTGTCTAATGCCGTCTCAGTGGTGGTATACGAGGCGTGGCGCCAGCTGGATTACGCTGGCGCAGTGGTGAAGGCGTAAACGTCAGATCCCGTCGCCGAATTCGAAGCCCGGCACGGTGCCATTGAAGTGCTGAT
The DNA here is from genome assembly GCF_004551645.1 of Erwinia sp. QL-Z3. Classification (NCBI taxonomy): domain Bacteria; kingdom Pseudomonadati; phylum Pseudomonadota; class Gammaproteobacteria; order Enterobacterales; family Erwiniaceae; genus Erwinia; species Erwinia sp. QL-Z3. Next base: position 1,550,406 of record NZ_CP037950.1, on the reverse strand, counting down.
CCATTTCCATCGAAGGCTTGTCGCTGCTCGGCTTGCCAACGATGCGGGCAGGAACGCCAGCTGCGGTGGTGTGTGGCGGAACCGGTTGCAGCACTACCGAACCGGCACCAATTTTCGCCCCGCGTCCCACTTCGATATTGCCGAGGATTTTAGCGCCGGCCCCGATCATCACCCCTTCGCGAATTTTCGGATGGCGATCGCCGCTGGTTTTGCCGGTACCGCCCAGCGTAACGGATTGCAGGATCGAGACATCGTCTTCAACCACCGCCGTTTCGCCAATGACAATGCCGGTGGCGTGATCGAGCATGATGCCGCGACCAATTTTTGCCGCCGGATGAATATCCACCGCAAACGAGGCCGACACTTCGTTCTGCAGATACACCGCCAGCGCGCGTCGTCCTTCATTCCACAGCCAGTGACCAATACGATAGGCCTGTAAGGCATGGAAGCCTTTCAGGTACAGCAAGGGCGTGGAGTATTTATCGATTGCCGGGTCACGCTGACGGACGGCCTGGATATCACAGGCTGCCGACTGGATCATCGACGGGTCCTGATTATAGGCTTCCTGCACGATTTCACGGATGGCGATGGCAGGCATGATCGGATTGGCCAGCTTGTTGGCGAGCATATAGCTCAGCGCACTGCCCAGATCTTCGTGCTTCAGCAGCGTTGCGTGGTAAAAACTGGCCAGCATCGGTTCGCAGTCAGCCAGGGCCCGCGCTTCCGCTTTGATATAATCCCAGACCAGTTCAGGTTCTACACACGGCATTGCTCTCTCCACATCAAAAAATAGCGCCCGGCGACTGCCTGCGCGCTATATCAGTTTGCATCCCTTTCTCAACTGGCGCTGTTTTCGTCTTTCCTTGTGCGCCCAAGTAAGCTCAATGCTGCCTCTCGCGCATTTTTTTCGCAATACAGGACCTGATAAATTTGCTCGGTTATTGGCATCTCCACGCCGCAGCGCGCAGCCAGAGCCTTAACCTCTTTAGTATTTCGGAAACCTTCTACTACCTGACCTATGGTCGTTTGCGCCGCTTCCACGTCAATTCCCTGCCCCAGCATCATGCCAAAGCGCCGATTGCGTGACTGATTATCGGTACAGGTCAGCACCAGGTCGCCTAATCCCGCCATGCCCATAAAGGTGGTGGGATCGGCACCGAGAGCGGTGCCCAGACGGGTCATTTCAGCGAGGCCACGGGTAATTAATGCGGTACGTGCATTGGCACCAAAGCCAATTCCATCGGAGATGCCCGCGCCAATAGCGATCACGTTTTTCACCGCGCCGCCGAGCTGGACGCCAACAAAGTCTGGATTGTTATACACACGGAAGCTTTTACCGCAATGCAGCAGCGTCTGCAGGTCATCAGCAAATTCGCTGTCCGTTGCCGCCAGGGCAATCGCCGTCGGCAGACCCGCCGCCAGTTCTTTGGCAAAGGTCGGGCCCGAGATCACTGCCAGCGGAATATCCGGACCGAGGATCTCACGCGCGACATCCTGCAGCAGACGTCCGGTCTCTTTTTCCAGGCCTTTCGTGGCCCAGACAATGCGGGAGTCAGCGCGCAGATGCGGTTTGATTTGCTGTAAAACATCGCCGAACACATGGCTGGGAACCACCACCAGCAGGTCGCGACTGGCAGCAATCGCACTGGCCAAATCGGTTTCAAGGCTCAACGAATCAGGGAAAGGAACATCGGGCAGGAAAGCCGCATTACAGCGGTCAGCCTGAAGCTGAGCCTGATGGTGTGGGTTGTGTCCCCACAGCACCACGTTGTGCCCGTTACGAGCCAGCGTGATGGCTAAAGCGGTGCCGTAAGATCCGGCACCGAGGACGCTCATTGAAGCGTTAGCGTGAGGCATTATGCATCCTGTTGAGGAGCGGCGCCTTCGTTTGACTGCTGAAGATAGTTCATGAACAGCGCGTCAAAGTTCACTGGCGCCAGGTTAAGCTGCGGGAAGGTACCGCGTGAAACCAGGCTGGTGATGCATTCGCGAGCATAAGGGAACAGGATGTTCGGCGAGTATGCACCGAGGCAATGCGCCATCTGGTTACCGTCGATACCGGAGATAGAGAAAATACCTGCCTGCTGAACTTCACACAGGAACGCAGTATCTTCGCCCACGGTTGCCGTTACGGTCACACGCAGTACGACTTCATACACGTCTTCTGCCAGCTGGCTGGAAGCCGTATCCAAATCCAGTTTCACTTCTGGTTCCCACTCTTTCTGGAAAACCTGAGGCGCGTTAGGCGCTTCAAAAGAGATATCCTTGGTGTAAATACGCTGGATCTGGAAAGCCATCTCGGTGTTGTTTTGCTCTGACATGTTACGTAATCCTATTGGTTAATAATCCGTTATTTCGCCACTCGCCCGTCTTATTTAAGTAGCGGGTCGAGGCCAGAAAAGCCATCTAGCGCGAACTGGTCTTCACAGCCAACAAAGTGCTGCGCATCACTACATCAGTCTTACTTTCCACGTACCAGCGGCAGGTTTTCACCACTCCAACCGGAGACGCCATCTTTCAGTATGGAGACGTTTTCAAAACCGGCCGCGTTCAGCTGAGCAGCGGGTTCTGCAGCGGATGTGCCGTTGGCACACACCACGATAATCGGTTGCGCTTTGTGCTTCTCTAATTCGCCAAAGCTGCCTTTTTTGATGTCAGCGGCCAGCACGTTGATGGCATTGGAGATATGGCCCTTACGGTAGTCATCACGCCCACGCACGTCGACCACCACGGCTTCTTCTTTATTAATTAAACGGGTTGCTTCACCGCGGCTAATCGTTTTTATCTTGGAGAACATACCCTTAACGGTAGTCACGATCACCAAAACCAACAGGACAACCCACGCCAGACTAAGAATGGTGTGGCTGCCTGCGAACTGCATAATATCTTGCATGAGGGGTAACAACTCCCGAAAGGGTTAATAAGCTAAAACAAGGCTTCTGAGTATACCTGCCAGTATTGTCATGTACAGTCATGAAGCCGTCAGAGTTGCGTTTTCTGAGGCAGATTCCCAAAAAAAATTGCCTTAAGTGTAAATGCCCGTGTCAGTGCGAGTTCGCTGCAATCCTGAGCGGTTATTTGTTGTGCAAATCTGCCTGACACTTACCCGCAGGATCGCCTGCCCAGCGACCGGTTTCAGGCAACGCTGTCACTGGTGGAAATGCAAAAGCCGGGACAGATGGCTGGTAAGCTGCTGTTCATCGTGGAATAATCTGGTCCTATGAGGGAAAAAGCGCCAGTTTCATCTTTACGAGCACAGGGTAACGGATCTGCCACAGGCGTTCTGTTGCGATCTCATGTGTTCAGCCTGTCTGCCAGCGTACTTTGCGCCGGTCTTTTGCTGTCGTCTTTTGCCAGCCACGCGGCCGACGATAACAAGTCGCAGCTCTCCAGCCTGCAGCAGGATATTGCAGCGAAAGAGAAGAGCGTTTTGCAGCAAAAGCAGCAACGCGGCAAGCTGTTGGCGCAGCTGACCAGCCAGGAAAAGATCATTGCTCAGGCCAGCCGCCAACTGCGTGAAACCCAAATCACCCTCACCGGGCTGAATAAGGACATTTCTTCGCTGACCGCCTCGATCAGCAAGCTGGAGGCGCAGCAAGCCAGTCAGGAAAAGCTGCTTGCCGAGCAGCTCGATGCGGCTTTCCGTCAGGGACAACACAGCGGCGTCCAGCTGATCCTCAGCGGCGAAGAGAGCCAGCGCAGCGAGCGCATCCTTTCCTACTTTGGCTATCTTAACGATGCCCGCCAAAAATCAATTGATGACCTGAAAAAGACCCGCAGCGACCTCTCTGCGCAGAAAGCGTCTTTGGTGGATAAACAGGCGCAGCAGAAATCCTTACTCGACCAGCAGCAGTCGCAACAGCAGAAGCTGGAAGGTGCGCGCGTTGCCCGTAAGAAAACGCTGACCACGCTGGAGTCGTCTCTCGAAAAAGATCAGGCGCAGTTGGTCGATATGCGGGAAAACGAAAGCCGCCTGCGCGACAAAATTGCCAAAGCTGAACGGGAAGCCAAAGCCCGGGCAGAGAAAGAAGCGCGCGAGGCGGAAAAAGTCCGTCAGCGTCAGGCTCAGGCGAAGAGCAAAGGCACCACTTACAAACCGACCGAAGGTGAGCGTTCATTAATGGCGCGCACCGGCGGATTAGGCCGTCCTTCTGGTCAGGCCGTATGGCCGGCGCGCGGCACGATTGAACATCGCTTCGGCGAACAGCTGCAGGGTGAGCTACGCTGGAAAGGCCTGGTGATTGACGCACCTGAAGGCACCGAAGTGAAAGCCATTGCCGATGGCCGCGTTCTGATGGCCGACTGGCTACAGGGCTACGGTCTGGTGGTGGTGGTAGAACACGGCAAAGGGGATATGAGCCTTTACGGCTACAACCAAAGTGCGCTGGTGAGCGTGGGAACTCAGGTTAAGGCAGGACAGCCAATCGCACTGGTCGGGACCAGTGGCGGCCGGGGCACGCCTTCACTCTATTTCGAAATCCGACGCCAGGGACAGGCCGTCACTCCACTTCCGTGGTTAGGAAAATAACTTTTGTCACACCTCCGCAAAATGAGTGGCGTGCTGGCAGGCCTGTTAATGGCCTGTACGGCACACGCCGGAAAACTCTCTATCGTCATTGATGATTTTGGTTATCGTCCGAAGGAAGAGAATCAGGTTTTGCAGATGCCGAAGAACATCTCTGTCGCGGTTCTGCCTAACGCTACCCACGCCCGTGAAATGGCGACCAAAGCCCACCAGCTGGGTCACGAAGTGCTGATCCATCTGCCGATGGCGCCCCTGAGCAAACAACCGCTGGAAAAAGACACCCTGCGCCCGGACATGTCCAGTGCGGAGATCGCGCGTATTATTCGTGAAGCGGTGGCCGATGTGCCTTTTGCGGTCGGCCTGAATAACCATATGGGCAGCGCGATGACCTCCAGTCTGCCTGGGATGCAGAAGGTGATGCAGGTACTGGATCACTATAATTTCTACTTCCTCGACAGCATGACCATCGGTAACAGCCAGTCAACGCGCGCCGCCGCCGGAACCAGCGTCAACGTGCTGAAGCGCCGCGTGTTCCTCGACGATACGCAGAACGAAGCGGATATCCGCAAGCAGTTCACGCGTGCGGTGCGCCTGGCCCAGCGCGATGGCTCAGCCATTGCCATCGGCCATCCGCATCCCACCACCGTCAGGGTATTGCAGGAAATGCTGCCAACGCTTCCGGCAGACGTGACGCTGGTTCGTCCAAGCCAGTTGCTGAATGAGCCCCAATCCCCCGGCCGCCAGCCGTTGCCACCGGCTGAAAAACCGCGTAATCCGTTCCACGGCGTGAAAAGCTGTCCGGTGAAGATTGCACCGGTTCCGGCAACCCGTGCACTGAGCGTGGTGGCTGAAAGTATTGGCAACAGCGCGGGCATGCGTTATATCGATACGCACTTTAGCGGGTTGAAGCTCGATATCGGGACCCAACCTTAATTTTTCTGCAGCGTCCCTGACTGAAGGGACGCAGGCCCAGAGAGTCGCGGACACATGGAAGATCAGCGTAAAAAAATTCTGTTGCTGGATACCGGAAATGAATGGGGTGGCGGCACCAACAGCATGCTTGAGCTGTTGAAGCGTATCGACCGCAGTCAGTTCGATATCCGCTGCTGCTTCTACCATAATTACCGCCGTGGTAAAGGTGACACCATTGCTGACGTGCTGGAAGCGCTCGGCATCCCGGTGATGTTTATTCCGCAACGCAAGCAACCTCGCTGGGCGAAAGTCTGCAAAGAACTGCTGCGATCGCTGGTATTTTTCAACCGTTCCTTACGGCTGAAAACGACCCGTTGGGGGGATATGCTTTGGCGCATCAAGCCCAATGCGAAACGTATCGCCGAGGCGCTTTCCCGCCAGAATATTGATTTGCTCTATATGAATAATCAGCCGGGATCGAACGCTGAAGGCTATCTTGCGGCCGAAGGTTTACCGATTACCCTGGTGCAGCATTGCCGCATTGAACCGGTCCTGAACCGTGAATTGGTCGGGATGGTGAATCAGCGCGCGGATGCAATCATCGCTGTATCAAACGGCGTCCGCGAAGTGCTGATCGCCCATGGCGTCGTGGCTGAAAAATGCTTCACCGTATTCAATGCTATCGACATCTGGCAACCGCTGCCCTCCCGCGATGCGATGCGGCAACAGCTGCTGGCGCTGGATAACCGCACCTTTGTGTTTGGCAGCATCGGATCGTTAATCCCCCGCAAATCCAATCACCATATTCTGCAGGCGCTGGAAAAGTTTGCCGCATCCTTCCCCCAGGCCGACTGGCGGATGGTGATCCTCGGCGAAGGCCCGGAAGAAGCGGCGTTAAAACGTCAGGCGGCTCAGGCCGGTATTGCGGATCGGGTGATTTTTACCGGTTTCCGCCCCAATGCCCTGGAATATCTGGCCGCGCTGGACGTGTTTATTCTGGCGTCCAAAAGTGAAGGGTTGCCGCGCGTGGTGCTGGAGGCCATGTTGCTCAATACCGCGGTGATTGGCTCGAAAGTCACCGGCACCGCCGAACTTATCTCGCCGGATAAAACGGGCTTGTTGTTCGATTACGGCGATACCGATACCCTGTTTGAGCAGATGAAGACGCTGTATCTTGATGCGGAAAAACGCACGACATTATTGCAACAGGCCAACGCCAACGTGAAAGCGCACTATGCTATTGAGCATTACGTCGCAGGCGTGGAATCTATTTTGAAAAATGCGTCACATGGAAACTCTTCGCATGTTTGAATTCCTGAACCCTCAGTTCCGCCACATTCGTTCGCGCCATAACCTCTCTTATCAGCAGAAAGAGGTGCAAGGCGCAACACCGGTCACTTCCATTGTCATTCCCTGTACGGGCGCTGACTTTGTCGAAGAGGCGACCTTAAGCGCGTTATTTGCATCGCGTTTTGCGCCTGATGCAGAAGAGATTGTCATCGTCTCCGATCAGCCTGCCGCACAGTTTGGCGAGCTGCCGGCGAAAACCCGGGTGGTGACGCTGGACGTGCCGTTGCGGGAAGAGAACTACCGCTATAAACAAATTTACCGCAGTCGTTTGATTAAGCTTCAGGCGCCTTTGCAGGCAAAAACCGACGGCATTTTGATGATCGATTCCGATCTCAATCTGCTGAAAATGCCCGATATCAACATGCATGACGGGCATATCTATTCCAGCTTCCGCCAGGGCAAGATGATCGCCAAACTGGCCAATGCGCCTGAGCAAAACCGACCGGCTTATTACCGCAATAGCGTCAGACCTTATATTGTTGACCATGTGAATGGCGCTTTTCTTGCCGCGACACGGCAGACGTGGAAACGCATTTGCCCACTGTGGTTAACGCTTTTCCAGGATACCTGGGAATTAATGGATGATTCGCAGCCACCCACCGATCAGCTCCCACTGGCTGCATTGTTGGATATGCTGGATCTGAAGACGGTAAACCTGGGTGACTGGATGAACTGGCCGGTCTCGAAGAAGATTGGTGGCAGCACGGCAGCGATCCCGAAAGAGGTGGTTGGTGCGCATGGCGGCTTCCCGCTTTCGGAATGGCAAAAGTATTTGCAGTCATCCGATACGCCATTGACCTTTAAAGGTCAGGATTACACCCGTAAGGTGCGCTATCTGACGGATGCCGAAAAGCTCAAGTAACATTGTAAATTGGGTCGGCCCATTGCCGACCCAACAGATTGATTACCAGTCCAGAATCACCTTGCCTGAAAGGCCCGAGCGCATTTGATCAAACCCCGCCTGAAAATCATCAATCCCAAAGTGATGGGTAATGATCGGCGTGATATCCAGCCCGGACTGGATTAATGCCGCCATTTTGTACCAGGTCTCGAACATTTCCCGGCCATAAATCCCTTTGATAAACAGTCCCTTGAAAATCACCAGATTCCAGTCAATCGACATCTCTGAAGGGGGAATGCCGAGTAACGCAATGCGCCCACCGTTGTTCATCACGCTTAACAGCGTTCTGAACGCTGCCGGTGCGCCAGACATCTCCAGTCCTACGTCAAATCCTTCGGTCATGCCCAGTTCCTGCATCACGTCCTCCAGCTTTTGCTGGCTGACGTTCACCGCGCGGGTCACCCCCATCTTACGGGCCAAATCGAGGCGATAGTCGTTCACGTCGGTGATCACCACATGCCTGGCGCCGACATGACGGCAGATTGCTGCCGCCATAATGCCAATCGGGCCGGCACCTGAAATCAGCACATCTTCGCCGACCAAATCAAATGACAGCGCCGTATGCACCGCATTACCAAAGGGATCGAAAATCGCCGCCAGCTCATCAGAAATGTTGTCAGGAATACGAAAGGCATTAAACGCGGGGATCACCAGGTATTCCGCAAAACAGCCCTGCCGGTTAACGCCAACGCCGACCGTATTGCGGCAAAGATGGGTTTTCCCCGCCCGGCAGTTTCGGCAGTGGCCACAGGTAATATGCCCTTCCCCGGAAACCCGATCGCCCAGCGAGAAGCCCTTCACTTCCTGACCGATCCCGACCACTTCACCAACATATTCATGCCCGGTGATCATCGGCACGGGAATGGTTTTCTGTGACCATTCATCCCAGTTATAGATATGCACATCCGTGCCGCAAATGGCGGTTTTACGAATTTTGATCAGCAGGTCATTGTGACCCGGCTCGGGGACAGGCGCATCGTGAACCATCCAGATCCCTTCTTCCGCGCGCAGCTTCGCTAATGCTTTCATCACGCCTCCTTAATCACGCCAAGCTTTTTGCCAATCCGGCTGAAAGCATCCCCCGCATGGACTAGCTGCTCATGGCTGTGTCCCGCCGAGATTTGCGTGCGGATCCTTGCCTGCCCTTTCGGCACCACGGGATAGAAGAAGCCGGTAACGTAGATGCCTTCCTGCTGCAACAGCCGGGCAAATTCCTGCGCCACTTTCGCTTCGCCCAGCATCACCGGAATAATGGCGTGATCGGCGCCGGCCAGGGTAAACCCGGCTTTGGTCATTTCGGCACGGAAAAATTTTGCGTTGTCCCACAGACGCTGACGTAAACCATCTCCTTCGGTCAGCATATCCAGCACACGTATTGAGGCGGCAACAATGGCCGGCGCCAGCGAATTCGAGAACAGATAAGGACGGGATCGCTGGCGAAGCCATTCGATCACCTCTTTTTTAGCCGCCGTGTAGCCACCCGAAGCGCCACCCAGCGCTTTGCCCAGCGTACCGGTGATGATATCGACCCGGCCCATCACCTCGCAGTATTCGTGCGTGCCCCGACCGCCTGCGCCCACAAAGCCGACGGCGTGAGAATCATCGACCATCACCAGCGCGCCAAAGCGATCCGCCGCATCACAGATGCCCTTAAGGTTGGCGATCACGCCATCCATGGAGAAAACGCCGTCGGTGGCGATCATGATATGGCGCGCGCCGGCCGCTTTGGCTTCTTCCAGCCGCGCTTCCAGTTCCGTCATATCGTTGTTGGCGTAACGGTAACGTTTAGCTTTGCATAACCGTACGCCATCAATAATCGACGCGTGATTCAACGCGTCAGAAATAATCGCATCTTCCGGCCCAAGCAGCGTTTCGAACAAACCGCCGTTAGCATCAAAGCAGGAGGAATAGAGAATGGCATCTTCCATGCCCAAAAATTCCGCCAGCTGATTTTCCAGCTGTTTATGGCTGTCCTGCGTGCCGCAAATAAAGCGTACCGACGCCATGCCAAATCCGTGGCTGTCCATGCCTTCCTTCGCCGCGGCGATCAGGGCGGGATGATTAGCCAAACCCAGGTAATTATTTGCGCAGAAGTTAACGACTTTCCCGCCGCCTTCCAGTTCGATATTGGCCTGTTGCGCGGAGGTAATCAGGCGTTCGGACTTAAACAGCCCTTCCGCCTCGACTTCCCGTAATTGTTGCGTAAGTTGCTGATAAAATGGCGATGACATTTTCATACTCCGAAACAGGCTTAGTAGCGGAATATCTTACTGAAGGGCAAGGGATGGGACGAGGATACAGATCGTGTAGTGTGATTTTCGCAGCATAATTAACGCCAGCTTCCAACAATTACATTCCGTTACGGAGTCATCTGGCTGTCTGACGCCGCATCAGATGTTATGATAAGAGGCATTAGCGTGTGAAACCTCCCGTTTCACCCCCCTGTTTAAAGGTTAATGCTCATGATTATCGTCACCGGCGGCGCAGGACTTATCGGTAGCAACATTATTAAAGCGCTGAATGACAAAGGCCATACCGATATCCTGGTGGTCGACAACCTGAAAGACGGCACCAAATTCGTCAATCTGGTGGATTTGAATATTGCCGATTACATGGATAAAGAAGACTTTCTGATCAGCATTCTGGCCGATGAAGATTTCGGCGATGTTGAAGCGATCTTCCATGAAGGCGCCTGCTCATCCACCACCGAGTGGGACGGCAAGTACATGATGGACAACAACTATCAGTATTCCAAAGAGCTGCTGCACTACTGCCTCGAGCACGAAATCCCGTTCCTGTATGCCTCTTCCGCAGCCACTTACGGCGGCCGCAACGATAACTTTATCGAAGAGCGCCAGTATGAAGAGCCGCTGAACGTTTACGGCTATTCCAAAATGCTGTTCGATCACTATGTCCGTCAGATCCTGCCGGAAGCGGGTTCGCAGGTCTGTGGTTTCCGCTACTTCAATGTGTATGGTCCGCGTGAAGGCCATAAAGGCAGCATGGCCAGCGTGGCTTTCCACCTGAACACCCAGTTAAACAACGGCGAAAATCCCAAGCTGTTTGAAGGCAGCGACACCTTTAAGCGTGATTTTATCTACGTGGAAGATGTGGCGTCGGTGAACCTGTGGTTCTGGGAAAATAACGTTTCCGGCATCTTCAACTGCGGTACCGGTCGTGCCGAGTCGTTCCAGGAAGTGGCCGATGCGGCGCTGAATTTCCATCAGAAAGGGGAAATCGAATACATTCCTTTCCCGGAAAAACTGAAGGGACGCTACCAGGCCTACACCCAGGCGGATCAAACCAACCTGCTGGCAGCGGGCTATGATAAGCCGTTCAAAACCGTCGCTGAAGGCGTCGCTGAATATATGGCATGGCTGAACCGCAAGGCGTAACGGGACAATTCCGGCAATGAAGATTCTGGTAATCGGCCCTTCATGGGTTGGCGATATGATGATGTCGCAAAGTCTCTATCGCACGTTGAAGGCGGCTGAACCCGACGCGATAATTGATGTGATGGCACCCGCGTGGTGCCGTCCACTGTTATCGCGTATGCCAGAGGTCAACGAAGCGCTGGCGATGCCGCTGGGCCATGGTGCGCTGGCATTAGGCGAGCGTCGTCGTCTGGGCAAAGCCTTGCGCAGCAAAGGTTACGATCGGGCTTACGTGTTGCCCAACTCGTTTAAGTCCGCGTTAGTTCCCTTCTTTGCCGATATCAAAACCCGCACCGGCTGGCGCGGTGAAATGCGCTACGGGCTGCTGAACGACGTGCGGGTGCTGGATAAAGCCGCGTGGCCTTTAATGGTTGAGCGCTATGTGGCGCTGGCCTACGACAAATCGCGCTACAGCCATGCGGCCCAGCTGCCGCAGCCGCTGCTGTGGCCGAAGCTGCAGGTCAATGAAGCTGAAAAGCTGACGACCGCCGCGGCGTTCGGCTTATCGGCAGATCGTCCCGCGATCGGTTTTTGCCCTGGCGCAGAATTTGGTCCGGCAAAACGCTGGCCGCATTACCACTACGCTGAGCTGGCGCAGAGCCTGATCAACCGTGGCTATCAAATCATCCTGTTTGGTTCGGCCAAAGATAAAGTGACGGGCGAACAGATCCTGCAAAGCCTGCAGGAAGATTCGCGTGCGCATTGCCGCAATCTGGCAGGCGAAACCCAGCTGGAACAGGCGGTAATTTTGCTGGCGCATTGCCGTGCGGTGGTGAGCAACGATTCCGGTCTGATGCACATTGCCGCCGCGCTGGATCGTCCGCTGATCGCACTCTACGGCCCAAGCAGCCCTGACTTTACGCCGCCATTGTCCGACAAAGCGCGCGTCATCCGCCTGATCACCGGCTACCACAAGGTACGCAAAGGGGATGCGGAAGAAGGCTATCATCAGAGCCTGATCGATATTCAGCCTGAGCGGGTGATCGCCGAGCTGACCGCCTTGTTAGCGGATGACGAGGAAAAAACATGCACGTCCTGATTGTTAAAACCTCCTCAATGGGCGACGTGCTGCACACGCTTCCGGCGCTAACCGATGCCATGCAGGCTATTCCCGGCATTCGCTTTGACTGGGTGGTGGAAGAAGGCTTTGCGCAGATCCCCGCCTGGCATCCTGCCGGGGATAAAGTGATCCCGGTGGCCATCCGCCGCTGGCGTAAACACTGGTTTGGCAGCGAAGTCCGCGAAGAGCGCTTCCTGTTCAAGCGCGAAGTGCAGTCGCGCGAGTATGATGTGGTGATTGATGCGCAGGGACTGATCAAAAGCGCCGCGCTGGTCACGCGCATTGCGAAAGGCGTTAAGCATGGTCAGGACAGCCGCAGTGCGCGCGAACCCTTCGCCAGTTGGTGGTATGACGAGCGCCATGAAATCAGTAAAAAACAACACGCCGTGCAGCGAACCCGCGAGCTGTTCGCAAAAAGTCTTGGTTACCCGATGCCGGATAGCGAAGGGGATTACGCCATCGCGCAGCATTTCCTCAGCGAGCCGCCATCTGATGCCGGACAGTACCTGGTGTTTCTCCATGCCACCACGCGTGATGCCAAACACTGGCCAGAAAGCCATTGGCGCGAGCTGATTGGTTTACTCGCCGACAGCGGCCTGAGGATTAAATTGCCGTGGGGCGCAGACCACGAACACCAGCGCGCCATCAGGCTGGCCGAAGGGTTTAGCTATGTCGACGTGCTGCCTAAGCTGACGCTTGAGCAGGTTGCCCGCACGCTGGCAGGCGCCAGAGCAGTCGTCTCCGTCGATACCGGTTTAAGCCATCTTACCGCCGCGCTGGATCGCCCGAATATCACGCTTTATGGCCCGACCGACCCGGGATTGATAGGCGGTTACGGCAAGAACCAGTGCGTGCTACGTCCCGGGCAGGGCAATAATATGGCCTCGATTACCGCTGAGAATGTCATGTCGCTGCTATTGCCCGCTATCGCCTTACCGGTACCGTTAAGCCAATGACCAACGCCTGCCCGCTCAGCATCCTGATTGCCGCCCATAACAGTGAAGCCTATCTTGCTGCAACGCTCGACAGCATTGTGGCTTCATTGGGTGAGGCACTCGATCAAGCTGAAATCATCATCGTTAATGATGGTTCCACGGACGGCACGCAGGCCATTATCGATCGCTATGCACGGCAATTACCCCATCTTCGCAGCGTCCTTTCAGCCCACCGAAACGTCGGTAAAGTTCGTAATCAGGCGGTGAGCCTGGCGACGGGCGATTACCTGCTGATGGTCGACAGTGACGACCAACTCCTGCCTGATGCTTTGCGGGATCGGCTGGTCACGTTGCAAGAGCACGCGCCGGACATTTTCCTGAGTAAGATTATTGAGGTGCGTGGTGATATTGCCAATCAGCCCATCTGGCAGGCAAAGGCACCTGAAATACTGACTCAACATCAGTCTGTTGAACGGTTTCTGATCCATCGTGACTATCAGGCACATTTCATTGGCCAGTTTTTTGCCCGTCATCTGCTCCAGCAGCACGCTTTTCCAGACTTCATTTGTTATGAGGACAGCTGGTTATTTCCACTGTTACTGACACTGAGTCATAAGACGCTTTATTCAGACAGCGGATTCTATCTCTATCGCAAACACGCCAACAGCCTGTCTTCCGCGATAGACAAGCGGAAAATCGACTGTCTGATTGCGGCAACGCAGCATATGGATGAGGTTTTACCCGCTAACTTTGCCTCGCTAATTACATGCCACTGGCTGGATATCGCCAACCGCTATCCAGACGCGCTGCGGAGCAGCGGTCAGGACAGGATCGTCAACGAGCGTATTGGTCGGGTCAGTCTGAGCCGTTTCCTGTTGGATAGAAAAATCAGACTCAGCTACAAAAGAAAAATGCTGAAGGTGCGTAAACGGGGTCTGTGAAGACCCCGGTGAAGACGTTAACGGGCCAGGCTGCTCTGCTGATGCCTTCTCAATGCATTGAACATCTCGCAGACGATCAGCATCAACGCCACGCAAATCGTTAACTCACGGCTGATGAACACCACGTCACTCAGGCCGCTAATCACTACCCCAAACATCACCGCCAGCATCAACGCATTTCTGCTTCGTAGAGCGTAGGTAATCAGCACGACATAAAACAGCAGCATCACCAACGCGCCCTGAATTCCCTGTAGCGTCGCGCTATCCAGCAATTCGTTGTGCAAATGCACTTTCTCATACATCAGCGAGATGGTGTCTGTATGGCGGGTTTTCACATAGTTTTCGAAGCACGCCGTACGATCTTCTGTTTTCATCCCCAGAGGATGCGCGATGAAACAGACTGACCCCACTCGCCACATTGCCAGACGCGTGGTTAACGACCCAAACTGATTCCCGTCCGACTGGATATAGGTATTGTACTCTTGCAGAGTCGAGTCCAGCTTCGGCTCAATCATCGGCTTATAGCTCACCCCAACCAAGATCACCAAGGCAATCACCACCGAGAATAATGACTTCAGGCCGAAGTGACGGAATTGCAGTACGCCAACCAGCAGGATAATCAGGGGATAAGCCGCCATCATATTGCGGGTGCCGGTTTGCACCAGGATAAAATAGGACAGACAAAAGATCGCCAGACAGAACAGGATGTTTTCAGGGGTATGCTTTTCGGTGGCCAGCATAAACAGCACCATCGTTGAAAGCATCGCATAGCCATAGGCGGATATGGTGGCGCGGTCTAACGAAAAAGCGACCCGGTGAATATCACTAAAGTATTGATATAAACCGAACAGGGTCGCGGCAAAAAACGCCACCAATAAGCCGGTGCGGATTAACCAAAGACTTCTTTTCGGGTAGTTCTTCATCTGAGAAAACAGCCAGTAACCGATAAAGCACGCCAACAGCAGGCGTTTTCCCGCATTAAAGTAGTCGTTAAACTCGCTGTAATCCGCGCTGCCCAGATACTCCCAGTAGAACCAGATGACCTTACTCAAGCCAAGCACGGCCAATAGCCCAATGAACCATAGCCGCGATTTATCATACTCTCTCAGGTTAAACAAAATCCCCGCGAGTGAAAAATAGAAGCTCCAGTAAAACAGCACCTTGGCGCCCTTAACATCAATAAAGGTCACCATAATGGTTAGCAGCGTACAAGCCAGGGCCAGTAAGTAAAAAACAGCACGGAAGTCCGTATCTTTGAAGCTCATTTTCATTTTCTCTTTCACCGAATCCTGTTTATCACATCAACGAGCTTTAGTGGCCGCATATTCCGTTAACGTCATCCCGACGGTCCGGCTATGTAGCCAGTTAAACAACTGCTCCAGATCGTCATAAAGGCGATCGATATCCGCTTCATTTTTGAAGGTCGGGCTGCCATCGGGCATAAATTCGGACGAGTGCAGCATAAACTCAACGTAATCCGATCCCGCGGCCAGCGTTTTTTCAGCCACGCCAATCATCTGCTGCACGTTACCGCCCGTCGGACGCAGCCAGTGAACCGACGAACTGCGCTGCTTGCCACGTAAACGGTCATAGCCTTGTTTCAGGCGGTTCATCATCCCCGAATGCTTGTATTGAATGCTCATTGGCACTTCCAGCAACGGCGAGGTGCCTTCACGGGAAATATCTTCCGCATCCAGATAATAGGCATTGCGCGGGAAATGCGTGTAGTTGGTGCCGCCGGAGCCTTGCGGCGCACCCGGAGAAAACTGCCAGTTCACGCCAGGCGTGACGGAGCAGTCCACCTTATACCCAAACTCAACCAGAAGCCGGGCATATTGCTGGTTGAATGCCCAACGCCCTGCCCGATGGCTGAGCATTTTTGTCTGAAAGGTCTCTTCCAGTAGCTCTGTCATAAAGGCGATTTTTCGGCGCATTTCATCAACAGGATATTCGATCAGATAGGGCTGAAATTTCCAGTCATCGTCAGTCAGTGGGTACGCTGGCGGACTGTTCCAGGCATGTAAATGCATCCCCACTTCACCAGTTCCGCGGGCGATCACATCACGAGCGAATGCCTGGTAAACCGGGTCGATGGCCATTTCATAGTTGGTTAGCCAGGTCGGTTTAAAGCCGTATTTTTCGCAAAGTTGCTGGAAACGTGCGAGATATCCCGCGTTCTTAGTGGTAACAATACCCGAGCGATTGCGCCACAGGTTGTCACCTTCCGTATCAATAGTGATGAGAAATGCGGGTGTGGTCATGCCGTTTCCATACTCCTGGTTAGTCTGAGGGTATGTTACGCAGCGGACATTAGAGACGCAAAGAGATTCGCGAGGCAATATTGTCAGTGGATTATGCTGTGGCACTCTTCCTGTTAATTTTCTAAGATAACTACAGCTAATAAAAAAGAGTACATTGGGAAGCCCCTGATGTTCGGCTTGTTTTCCCGATTGTAATCTACACAGCTCTGGCAGAAGGATCCGCCTGAATCAAAAAAAAGATGAGCGGCATTTATGCGGCAAAAGAGGCTACGTCGCCTTCTCCGCAGTATTTTTCTGGCTAAGGGTAAAAAATTGTCCAAGCGCATTTTGATGATCATTGATGGCTTACCCGGAGGGGGAGCTGAGAAAGTCGTGCTGACTCTTGCAAAAGGGATGATGGAGCGTGGACATCGGGTGTCGTTATTCTCACTGCGTTCAGTGTGTGAGTACGCCATCCCGCCCGGTCTGGATTTCCGGGTGATCAAAGATAACTGCAAAAAACCGTGGCGCAAACTGACCGAACTGAGCCGCCGTGCTGCACAGCTGGATAAAGAAATCCATACGGCGGAGAAGAGTGATACCCCGTTCGATTTGGTGATTTCTCATCTGCATAAGACGGATCGCATCGTCCGCCGCTGCCCGCACCTTGAGCCTGAAAAGACCTGGTTCTGCCTGCATGGGGTGTTTTCTGCCTCATACCTTGCCCGCCGTAAAGGTTTCTCTCTGTGGCTTAAAAAGGCCAAAATCCGCCGCATTTATCAGGGCCGCAACATCATTGGCGTCTCGCAATACGTCGTTGACGACCTGAAGCGCTCGTTTGAAATCCAGCCTAAACGTGAACAGGTGATATTCAATCCCTTTGAGTTTGAGGCCATTGAAGCCCTTTCGCTGAAACCCTGCTCGATGGAAGGTAAGGACTATCTGGTCCATGTGGGCCGTTTTCATCAGACCAAACGCCATGACCGGCTGTTACGTGCCTACGCCAAAAGTGGCCTGGAAGCGCCGCTGGTGTTAATTGGCCAGGGAAGTAGCGAGGCTACCCGCGCGATTAAAGATTTGGCTATTGACTTAGGCATCAGCAAGCGTGTCATTTTTAAGGGATTTATCAGCAATCCCTATCCCTACATCCGTCATGCGAAGCTGTTGGTCGTTAGCTCGGACAGTGAAGGGTTTGGCAACGTATTAGTCGAAGCATTAATTTGCCATACGCCGGTGGTCAGCACGCGCTGCCCGGGTGGCCCCGTCAGCATCCTGACCGGCGAATTATCGCGGGGGTTGGCAGAAATGAATGACGATTCGCTGGCGACGACAATGCGGGATATTTATCTTCATCCACCCATAATGCTTAAGCCTGATGTCGATGCTTACAGTATTGAGGCTGTTTGCAGACAGTACCTTGATTTAATTAATCGTAATTAACAAAGTCCTGCTGCACTGTCATTCGTTTCAGCGTTAAAATCAGCCCACAACATCAGGGCGAAGACAACCTGAAGCCACTTTTTGTTTACTCATCATTGAAGGTTTTGGCCCATGATAACGCTCATTAACAGGAACGGATATCTGAGCTCAGTGAAAAGTTTGACCTCATCAATACGGCTGACAATGGGACGTACGCTTACCCAGATCCTCTTCCGTGGAACTTTCAGCTCGCTCAGGGAGAACAGAGCGTGAATTATGTATTGTTATTTTTGCTGCTCTTACCGCTTAAGCTATGGAAAAAGCTGGGTAAGAACACAAGCAACCGTAATCTGATCATTCAAACGGCAAAGATAGGGGACTTCATCAACATCACCCCGTTGATGCAGCATCTTAAGCATAGCGACGCCCTGCTCAGCAGCTCAGTCGCGCCGCTTGCCCGTAATGATGCCACTCTGGACGAGATTTTTTACGTTGAAGAGCATAAATCCAGCACGATGGCCAAACTGAAGCTGGCCATCAGGTTGATGAACCGCTATCGCAACGTCTATCTGCTGCATCCTAATAACGCCAATCTGTTCTTTGCCGCCTGCTGTAATGCGGAGAATAAACAGTTTCTGTCGATGTATCGCCGTCGCTGGTATCAGGGGATTTTTTATCTCACCGCCAGCGGCACGGTGGAGCATGAGAAAAACACGCTGACGCTGGAAAACTACCTGAAACTGGCCGACCGCTCGCTGACCAAAGAGAGCTATCCCAAGCATGCGACGCTGCCGTTAGTGCAACCCGTCAATACGCCGGAAGAGCTGTTCAGGACGGACAAAATTAAAATCGGCATCAGCATCTCGGCCGGAAATCAGGCGAAAACCATTCCCCCTGTTATCTGGAAAAGCCTGTTCGATCGCCTCAGCGACCTGCCCTGCCTGTTCTATGTATTTGGTTCACCGAATGAACTTACCCGCTTAAACGAGCTCAATAAGGAGGTTGGTGAACGCGACAACCTGGTCAACATGATTGGCAAGGTCTCGCTGGAGGGATTGCCCTATGCGATCGAGCAGATGGATATCTACGTGGCATCGGACTCTGGCAATGTTTATATTGCTGACGCGCAGAATGTGCCGGTGGTGCTGATTTATGGTCCCTGCTGCGTAGAAGAACAACGGCCATTGGGCGATGTTCTGCTGATCGGGCCGAACCATATTGCGCCAACCTCCTTTGTTTTCCAGGCGCTCTACAAATTCAATTATCCTGCCGAACAACTGTTTGAACTGGATAAGCGTAAGCTGGATGATATCCATGATTTTGTGAGTGCCCGCAAGCCTCAATTGACTCACGAAGAGAAGATTTTACCCTGAGTATGATGCCGCATTCCGATCCCGCCGCGCCTGAACTGAGCGTGGTTATCCCGATGTACAATGCCGGGAAGAGCTTTGAGGCTTTCATGGCTTCATTACTGGCTCAAACGTTGCAATCCCTTGACGTCATTATTGTTAATGATGGTTCAACTGACGAGTCAGCCGCAATGGCGCATCAGTATGCCGCTGAGTATCCGCACGTTCGGGTTATCGATCAGCAAAATGGCGGCGTATCACGCGCCCGCAACGCCGGGATGGCAATAGCGACAGGCCGTTACGTGACCTTCCCCGATGCTGACGACACCCTTGCACCTGATATGTATGAAAAACTGATCGCCATGGCCAACGCCGACGATCTGGATATCGCCCAGTGCAATGCAGAACGCGTTTTTTGGGGCGGGGATAAAGCCAAACCGCTGATCCCTAAAGACCGTTTGCAGTCTACCGGCGTTCTTAGCGGGGCTGAATGGCTCGGTAAGGCCCTCGCAACCAATCGCTATCTGCATGTTGTCTGGCTGGGCGTTTACCGCCGTGCATTGATTGACCAACTTAACCTACAGTTTGAGCCCGGCCTGCATCATCAGGATATCCCGTGGACCACTGAACTGATGCTGAATGCCCGCCGCGTGCGGTATACCGACGAGGTGATGTACCGTTATTACGTACACGATCAGTCAATCAGTAATCAGAAGCGCACGGGAATGCGGAATGTGGAATATCAGCGCCACTATCTTAAAATCGCGCGGATGCTGGATGAGATTAACCAGCGCTATAAAAACACCGTAAAACTGTCTGCGCCGTTGTATCGGCAGGTCACGAAAGAAGCCCTGACCGTGTGCCACTCTATTCGCCGCGAACCCGATGCGGACGCCCGACAGGCGATGATAGCTGACCTGATCGCCAGTAAAACGCCGGGCAGAATGCTGCGAAATGCGCGTGGCGTGCAGCAGTGGTACCAGTTGCTGCTCTGGCTGAGCCGAATTTATCGCTGGCGGAAAGGCTGATGATGAAACCCGTCGACATTTTTACTGGCAGGCCCCTACTTGCAGTGGGTCAACTCAACATTGAGATCTCATGAGCATGGCTACTCCGCAAACCAGCCCGATGTTTACGCCAAAAACCATTCTACTGATCAAACTCCGCCATCATGGCGATATGCTGCTGACAACCCCGGTGATCCACGCCCTGCGCCAGCAATATCCCGATGCCAGTATTGACGTGCTTTTGTATAAAGAGACGCGCCCGATGCTGCAGGCGCATCCGGACATCCGACAGATCCACTTTATCGATCGTAACTGGAAAAAAGAGGGTGCCTGGCAGCACATCCGGCATGAGGTGGCGTTAGTCTCCGCCGTTCGCCAGTGTCACTACGACCTGGTGGTTAACCTCGCCGACCAGTGGCGCAGCGCCATTATTACCGCCTTCTCGGGTGCGAAAGTCAGGATTGGTTTTGATTACCATAAGCGTCGCAATGCCATCTGGCGCCTGGCGCATACCCATCGGGCCACCACTGAACAGCATGGAAATCTGCATACGGTTGAACAAAACCTGATGGCGTTAACGCCGCTGAATATCCCTTTCCACGGCTTCCCGGCCTCAATGCACTACAGTGAGAGCGACTGGGAAACCACCCGCACTCAGCTGGACCAGCGTCAGCCAACCCGTAAACCTTACATTGTGATTCAGCCCACGTCCCGCTGGCTGTTTAAGTGCTGGGAAGACGATAAAATGGCTGGGCTGATTGACCGTCTTGCCTCAGACGAAATGGATATTGTGCTGACCGCCGCGCCAGATAAGAAAGAGCTGGCGATGATCGACAATATTCTCTCGCTATGTCAAAACCGTCAGGCTATCTCTCTGGCAGGTAAACTGACTCTGCCGCAGTTAGCCGCGCTGATTGACCATGCCAACCTGTTTATCGGCGTCGATTCCGCCCCAATGCATATGGCTGCCGCGCTGGATACACCCTGTATTGCGCTGTTTGGCCCAACCAAGCTGAAGCAATGGCGGCCGTGGGGCGACAACAATAAGGTGATCTGGGCGGGTGACTATGCGCCGCTGCCCTCACCGGACAGCATCGATACCAAAACGGAAACGCGTTATCTCAGCGCCATCCCACTTGAAGACGTGGTGAAAGCCGCAAGGAATTATCTGGATGAGTAAGGTCAGACTGGCCATCGTGCGCCAGAAATATCGCCCCGATGGCGGCGCCGAGCGTTTTATCTCACGTGCGCTGGAAGCGCTGGATGACGATAGCCTGGAGTTAAACATCATTACCCGTAGCTGGCAGGGAGAACCCAAGCCAGAGTGGCACCTGCATATCTGCAACCCGAAAAAGTGGGGCCGGATCTCCCGCGAACGTGGCTTTGCCGTGGCCGCGCGGGCCTGCTGGCAGCAGGAGAAGTTCGATATCGTGCAAAGTCACGAGCGCATTGCGGGCTGCGATATTTTCCGCGCCGGCGACGGCGTGCACCGGGTGTGGCTGGAACAGCGCGCCCGGGTCGTGTCTCCGGTGCAGCGATTGCTGACGCAGGTAAGCCGTTATCACCGCTATGTGATGACCGCAGAAGAAGAGATGTTCCGCTCCCCTGCGCTTAAAAAGATCATCTGCAATTCACTGATGGTGAAAAACGACATCATGCGCTGCTTCCAGGTGCCGGAAGAGAAGTTTGCGGTGATTTATAATGCCATCGACTCCACGCGCTTTATGCCCGCAACCGCCGAGCAACGTCAGCAGTCTCGTGAACAGCTTAACCTGCCGGATAATGCGAAAGTGTTTATCTATGTCGGTTCAGGCTTTGAACGCAAAGGTCTTAAGGCCAGTATCAGCGCGCTGGCAGCGACCGATGCGCACCTGTTGGTGGTCGGGCAGGACAAGCAGCAATCACGTTACGAAAACCTCGCGCGCAGCCTGGGGTGCGAAAAACGCATTCATTTCCTGGGCGTGCAGAACAACGTCATCCCCTTCTATCACGCCGCTGACAGCTTGATTCTGCCCACGCTGTACGATCCCTTCCCTAACGTCATTCTGGAAGCGATGGCCTGCGGATTACCGGTCATCACCAGTTTTACCTGTGGCGGCGCGGAATTCATTATCGATGGTAAACAAGGGTTTGTCTGTGATGCGTTGGACGTGCCGGCGTTGACGGCGGCGGCCGTTGCCATCCCACAACGCACGCTGGACAGCCGGATGGGCGATCTTGCCAGGGAAAGGGTCCTGCCCTGCTCTCCGCAACAGCTTGCCACGCAGCTTCATGCGCTATATCAACAAGTGTTGCAGCAGCCCTGATAAGAAGTGTGAGCGGAGACGACTTATCTGCTAACATGCCGTATTATTCCTCTTTTCTGGCATACTCTGGCGCGAGTCTCTCCACTCTGAATAAACACTGTGATGACAACACTTTATACCGTTCTGCTTTACCTCATTCAGCCCCTGATTTGGCTCCGGCTCTGGCTCCGCGGCCGGAAGGCTCCCGCCTACCGCAAACGTTGGGCAGAACGCTATGGCTATTGCGCCGGCAAAGTGAAGCCAGACGGTATTTTGCTGCACTCCGTTTCTGTCGGTGAGACGCTGGCTGCGGTCCCGCTGGTGCGGGCGTTGCGCCATCGCTATCCCTCGATGCCAATCACCGTCACCACCATGACGCCAACCGGCTCTGAACGCGCAGCCTCAGCGTTTGGCAAAGATGTGCACCATGTTTATCTGCCCTACGATCTCCCCGGCTCGATGAACCGCTTCCTCGATAATGTGAACCCGCGTCTGGTGATCATTATGGAAACCGAGCTGTGGCCGAACATGATCGCGCTGCTGCATAAACGAAAGATCCCGCTGGTGATCGCTAATGCCCGCCTGTCTGAACGCTCTGCAAAGGGCTACAAAAAACTCGGCAAATTTATGCAACGGCTGCTGCAACGCATTACGCTGATTGCCGCGCAGAATCAGGAAGATGGCGAACGCTTTATCAGCCTTGGCTTAAAACGCTCGCAGCTGACGGTGACCGGCAGCCTGAAGTTTGATATCTCCGTCACGCCAGAACTGGCCGCCAGAGCGATTACCCTGCGTCGCCAGTGGGCACCTCGCCGTCCGGTGTGGATTGCCACCAGTACGCATGATGGCGAAGAGAGCATTATTCTGGATGCGCACCGTAAGCTGCTGACGCGTTTCCCCAATTTATTGTTAATTCTGGTTCCCCGTCATCCGGAGCGTTTTTCTACCGCCCGCGAACTGACGCAGAAAGCCGGACTCAGCTACACCCTTCGCAGCAGTGGCGAGATCCCGTCAGGCAGCACGCAGGTGGTGATTGGCGATACGATGGGTGAACTGATGCTGCTTTACGGCATTGCCGATGTGGCCTTTGTTGGCGGCAGCCTGGTCGATCGTGGCGGCCACAATCCGCTGGAAGCGGCCGCACATGCTATCCCGGTGTTGATGGGACCTTATACCCTCAATTTCAAAGATATCTGCGCCAAGCTGCAGCAGGCTGACGGCCTGATTACCGTCACCGATGCGGACTCGCTGGATAAAGAAATTGGTACGCTGCTGACCGACGAAGATTATCGCCTTTACTATGGCCGTCATGCCGTCGAAGTGCTGCATCAGAACCAGGGTGCGCTGCAGCGTCTGCTACAGTTACTCGAACCCCATCTGCCACAGCGGAATCACTAAATGTCTTCACGCCAGGCTCTTTCAGTCGTGCTGATCGCCAAAAACGCGGCTGACCTGCTGCCAGAATGTCTGGAGTCCGTGAGCTGGGCCGATGAGATCGTCCTGCTCGACTCAGGTAGCAGTGATGGCACACCCCAGGTTGCTGCCCGACACGGCGCAAAAGTCTTTCACTCCACGGAATGGCACGGCTATGGCCGTCAGCGTCAGCTGGCGCAGAGTTATGCCAGCCATCCGATGATTTTGATGATCGACAGCGATGAGCGCGTGACGCAACAGCTGCGCGCTTCGATAGAGGCCGTGCTAACAAGCCCCGCCTCAGCTGACGCGGTGTACAGTCTGGGTCGCCGTAACCTGTTTTTAGGCCGCTTTATGCGCCACAGCGGCTGGTATCCGGACCGGGTCACCCGCCTCTATCCTTCCCGCTATCAATACAACGATCACCAGGTGCATGAGTCGCTCGACACCCAGGGCGTTGCCGTGACTGCGCTGAAAGGCGATCTTCTGCATCTGACCTGTCGTGACTTTTCTGCCTTCCAGTGGAAACAGTTCGCCTACGCGGAGGCCTGGGCAAAACAGCGCTATCATCAGGGCAAGCGCTGCGGCATTGTTTCCATCTTTACGCACACCATCGGCGCCTTCTTCAAAACGCTGGTTTTGCGTGCAGGTTTTCTGGATGGCAAACAGGGCTGGCTGCTGGCGGTCGTCAATGCGCAGTACACCTTCAATAAATACGCGGCGCTTTGGGCGCTGAATAACTCTTCTCACGCTTCCGGCAAGGGCGGTCTATGAGCACCAAAGCGATTTATCCTGGCACCTTTGATCCGATGACCAATGGCCATCTGGATATCGTGACGCGAGCCGCGTTGATGTTTGACCGTATCGTACTGGCTATCGCGGCCAGTCCCAGCAAGAAACCGATGTTCACGCTGGAAGAGCGCGTAAGCCTGGCGCAGCAGGTGGTAGCCCATTTGCCGAACGTGGAGGTGGTGGGATTCAGTGATTTGATGGCGAACTTTGCCCGCGATCAGCAAGCCAATGTGCTGGTAAGAGGCCTGAGGGCCGTCTCTGACTTTGAATATGAGATGCAGCTGGCCCACATGAACCGCCATCTGTTGCCGGAGCTGGAGAGCGTGTTTTTGATGCCTTCAGAGCAGTACTCGTTTATCTCTTCTTCGCTGGTGAAAGAAGTGGCGCGTCACAAAGGTGATGTGAGCGCCTTTCTACCGCAGCCCGTTTTTGACGCGCTGCAGGCTAAACTCTAAGCCTTATTTCTGACAGGTCGGACAATAAAAGGTACTGCGCTGGGCGTGCTTCGCGCTCTTAATCGGCGTGGCACAGACCCGACAGGGTTCGCCTGCCCGACCATACACCTGCAACTCCTGCGCGAAATAACCCGGCTTACCGTCCGTCTGCAGAAAATCACGCAGCGTTGTTCCCCCTTGCTCAATTGAACGTAGCAGTACCGCCTTGATGGTTTTCACCAGCAAAGCCGCTTCGTCCTGAGTCAGGGTCATGGCCGGACGATCGGGATGGATCCCGGCAACAAACAGGGATTCGCTGGCGTAAATATTCCCCACTCCCACCACCAGTTTGTTATCCATCAGCCAGGGTTTAACCGGCGTCCGCTTGTTTCTCGACTTATCAAACAGATACTCCGCCGAGAAGGCATCATGCAGGGGTTCCGGGCCAAGATGGGCCAGCACATTGCTCGCGGCTAAATCCGTGCACCACAGCCAGGCACCAAAGCGGCGAGGATCGGTATAACGCAGGACCTTACCGTTGCTCATCACCAGATCGACGTGGTCATGTTTGGCAGGGGGAAGCTCTTCGGGCAGCACGCGCAGGCTACCGGACATACCCAGGTGAATGATGATCCAGCCGTGCGGCAGCTCAATCAGCAGATACTTGGCACGGCGTTGCACGCTGAGCACTGGTTGATCGCTGAGGCTTTGAATTTCGAGGGAAACCGGCCAACGCAGGCGGTCATTGCGGACAATAGCATGAAGAATAGTGGCGCCCACCAGATGCGGTTCAATGCCGCGGCGGCTGGTTTCGACTTCAGGTAACTCCGGCATGTACTTGCCTCCCGTTAAGGTCCGTTATCCTCTTTTAAAAACAAAAAACCCGGCCGAAGCCGGGTTTTTCATCCACTGAAATCAATTACTTGATTTTAGCTTCTTTATAGATCACGTGCTGGCGGACAACTGGATCGAATTTCTTCAATTCCAATTTTTCCGGCTTAGTACGCTTGTTCTTCGTGGTGGTATAGAAGTGACCTGTCCCAGCAGAAGAAACCAGCTTGATCTTCTCACGAATACCTTTAGCCATGATTCAGTTCCTTTACCTTAGTACTTCTCACCGCGGGTACGCAGATCGGCCAGGACCGTCTCAATACCCTTTTTATCAATTACGCGCATGCCTTTGGCAGTGACGCGCAGTGTAACGAAGCGCTTTTCGCTCTCAACCCAAAAACGGTGAGAGTGCAGGTTCGGCAGGAAACGGCGTTTCGTCGCGTTCATTGCGTGGGAGCGGTTGTTACCCGATACCGGACGCTTGCCAGTTACTTGGCAGACTCGTGACATGTCTATTCTCCAAAAATCAAATCAGCTCGAGCTTTAAAAATAAGGTTTTGGCCGCCTCGTCAGGCTCTAAGACCCTCCAGGCGAGTTCAATGTGAACCCGCTGAGTAGGCCTATTTGCCAAACCCGAGATTCTCAAAGGTGGCGTAGTATACGCCCTGCGCCGCCGCTGCTCAAGTCCCGAACAGATAAAGATCCCTCTGGATCGTGCAAAATAGCTTCATTTGAACACTTACCCGTTCTTAACTCGGGACAAAAAATGAGCTTTTAGCCGAACCGGGTGGGCTAGAGCCACCCGCGTTCGGCAAAAGAGACCGACTCGCCGTACCCAATGACAATATGGTCCAATACGTGAATATTCATTAACTGACAGGCCGCGACAATTCGCCGCGTGACCTGATGGTCAGCCCTACTGGGGCGGGCAATCCCGGAGGGATGATTATGTGCCAGAATCAGCGCAGCCGCATTTTTCGCCAGCGCCTCTTTGACGATTTCCCGTGGATGAACTTCGACGCTATTTAAGGTTCCGGCAAACATTTCGCACGCGTGAATCATCCGGTGCTGGTTATCAAGAAACGCCACCATAAAAATTTCTCGCTCACGGTGCGCAAGTTGACTGATAAAAAAGGTAAGCATATCGGCCGTCCCGCCCGCCAGCTGGCGCTCCTGAACCGGAATACTGGAAAAGAAACGGCGGGCTAACTCGGCTATCGCATTGATCTGAGTATATTTTGCATCGCCTATCCCCTTAACCCGATCAAATGCCGTCCGGTCTGCCGTCATCAAATGGTATAACGAGCCAAATGTCCCTATTAGCTGCTGCGCCAGCGCCATCACATGCACACCGCCCGATCCCGTGCGTAAAAACAGCGCAAGTAATTCGGTATCGTTCAATGCCTCAACGCCTTTCACCAGTAATTTTTCTCTCGGCGGTAACTCCGTCCACTGTTTCATATTGCGTATCCCTTCTTCCTCAGCCCGAAAAAGCATGGCATTATATACAGTACTTTTCCACCCTTCCGGTCTGACTCTGCGAATTGTCTCGCAAAGGCTACAGAGTGCTAACAGGCACCGCCGGATGAGTATGGTAAAATAGCGGCATTGTGGCGGCAGTGAGCCGCGTCAGTCTGACTCTACAGGGCGGATAGCAAGATGACGGGATTAACCGGTAAACACATTGTTCTGGGCGTAAGCGGCGGTATCGCGGCCTATAAAGCACCCGAACTGGTCAGGCGCCTGCGCGATCGCGGGGCTGAAGTGCGCGTGGTGATGACGGAAGCGGCAAAAGCCTTTATCACACCGCTTAGCCTGCAGGCTGTTTCTGGCTATCCGGTGTCTGATGACCTGCTCGATCCGGCAGCGGAAGCGGCGATGGGGCATATCGAGTTGGGGAAATGGGCCGATTTGGTGATCCTGGCACCCGCGACCGCGGACCTTATTGCGCGGGTGACGGCAGGGATGGCAAATGACCTCGTGACCACCATCTGCCTCGCCACACCGGCACCGATTGCCGTGGTGCCGGCAATGAATCAGCAGATGTACCGGGCACCGGCCACCGAGCATAATTTGCAGGTGCTGGCACAGCGGGGTGTGCTGATTTGGGGGCCGGACAGCGGCAGCCAGGCCTGTGGTGATGTCGGTCCAGGCCGGATGTTAGATCCGCTGGCGATTGTGGATGAAGCGGTGAACTGGTCTTCACCCGTCAACGATCTGAAACATCTCAACATTATGATCACCTCCGGTCCCACCCGTGAATCGCTGGATCCGGTTCGGTTCATTACTAACCACAGCTCAGGTAAGATGGGCTTCGCGATTGCCGCCGCGGCGGCAAAACGGGGCGCAAACGTCACCTTGATCAGTGGTCCGGTGGCATTAAAAACGCCGCAATGGGTTAAACGCACCGACGTGTTAACCGCGTTAGAGATGCAGCATGCGGTGATGGCAAGCGCCGCTAAACAACATATTTTTATTGGCACGGCAGCCGTTGCAGACTATCGTGCCGCTGAAGTTGCGCCAGATAAAATCAAAAAACAGGGTGATGAAGTCACCCTCAAAATGGTAAAAAACCCCGACATCGTTGCAGGGGTCGCGCACATGCAGGAAGGCCGCCCTTACGTCGTAGGGTTTGCGGCAGAAACCCAGAATGTGGAAGAATACGCGCAACAAAAACGGGTCCGTAAAAACCTGGATTTAATCTGCGCCAACGATGTTTCGAAAGCCGGGCAGGGTTTCAACAGTGATACCAATGCTCTGCACCTTTTTTGGCAGGAGGGAGAAAAAGTCTTACCGCTCAGCGATAAGTCACTCCTTGGCCAACAGTTACTAGACGAGATAGTCAGCCGTTATGATGAAAAAAATCGACGTTAAGATTTTAGATGCGCGTGTGGGTAAAGACTTCCCATTACCTACCTACGCCACCTCTGGATCGGCAGGTCTTGACCTGCGCGCCTGCCTGGATGAAGCCATTTTACTGGCACCAGGCGCCACCACGCTGGTGCCTACCGGTCTGGCTATTCACATTGGCGACCCGCAACTGGCAGCAGTCATTCTTCCCCGCTCTGGCCTTGGCCATAAACATGGCGTGGTGTTGGGTAATCTGGTCGGTCTGATCGATTCGGATTACCAGGGCCAGCTGATGGTTTCCGTCTGGAACCGCAGTCAGGAAGCCTTCAACATTGAACCCGGCGAGCGTATCGCGCAGATGGTCTTCGTGCCGGTCGTTCAGGCTGAATTCAATCTGGTAGAAGACTTTGATACCAGCGATCGCGGAGAAGGTGGCTTTGGTCACTCTGGTCGCCAGTAAGCGTCTGCCTGCAGATCGTTAGCCAGTCACTTATCCTTATTTTCGCCGTGAGCGCTTTGCTCACGGACGTTGCGTGGGCTACTGCCCTATTAAAGTGATATTTCAGGGGTTTTTCAGGTCATGGCAGAGAAAAAGAGTGCGAAAAGGAATCGTCGCGAAGAAATATTGCAGGCTCTGGCACAAATGCTGGAATCAAGCGATGGCAGTCAGCGGATCACCACGGCCAAACTGGCCGCCAACGTTGGGGTTTCGGAAGCGGCGCTGTATCGCCATTTTCCCAGCAAAACCCGGATGTTTGACAGCCTGATCGAGTTTATTGAAGACAGCCTGATTACGCGCATCAATCTGATTTTGAAAGACGAAAAAGAGACGCTGCCGCGTCTGCGTCTGATTATCCAGTTAATTCTGGGTTTTGGTGAGCGTAATCCGGGTTTAACGCGCATTCTGACCGGCCATGCACTGATGTTTGAACAGGACCGTCTGCAGGGACGAATCAATCAGCTGTTCGAGCGCATTGAAGTGCAGCTGCGTCAGGTGCTTCGCGAGCAGAAATTGCGGGAAGGCGAGGGTTTTGTGACCGATGAAACGCTGCTGGCCAGTCAACTGCTGGCGTTCTGTGAAGGCTTGCTTTCACGCTTTGTCCGTTCCGGCTTCCGCTACCGTCCAACGGTAGACTTTGATACCCGCTGGCCATTGCTGGCGTCTCAGCTGGTGTAAACAGACTGCGGGTCAGAGGGATCTGACCCGCGACACTCTTAGATACCGTACTCTTTACGGTAAGCGCGAACCGCCACCAGATGGTCTGCCATCTCCGGCTTCTCTTCCAGATAAGCAATCAGCTCTTCCAGCGTAATAATCGAAATCACCTTACAGCCGTAATCCCGCTCAACTTCCTGAATGGCTGACTCCTTGCCACGTCCGCGTTCCTGACGATCCAGCGAAATCAGCACGCCAGCCAGCGTGGCATGACTTGCTGAAATGATCTCCATCGATTCGCGGATGGCGGTACCGGCCGTGATCACATCGTCCACCAGCATAATGCGCCCCTGCAACGGGCTGCCCACCAACGTGCCACCTTCACCGTGCGTCTTGGCTTCTTTACGGTTGAAGCAATAAGGCACATCGCGATCGTGATGGTCGGCCAGCGCGACGGCGGTGGTGGTCGCAATTGGGATACCTTTGTACGCCGGACCAAAAACCAGGTCGAAATCAATACCGGAATCTACCAGCGCCTGGGCATAGAAACGCCCAAGTAACGCCAGATCGCGGCCCGTATTGAACAGGCCAGCATTGAAGAAATAAGGGCTGGTGCGCCCTGATTTCAGCGTGAACTCACCAAACTTCAGCACCTGCTTGTTGATGGCGAATTCGATAAATTGGCGCTGCCAGGCTTTCATGTCTTGGTCCTCTGCTTGTCATAAAAAAGGCGACTCACGGGTCGCCTCATAAAATCAGTCTTTCAGCGCTGCTTTCTGCGCCAGAATCAGGGAATCAATTCCCCCTCTTGCCAGAGCAAGCAGCTGGAGCAGCTCATCGTGGCTGAAGGGCTCGCCTTCTGCGGTGCCCTGCACTTCAATCATGCGGCCATCTTCCGTCATCACCACATTCATGTCGGTTTCAGCGGCGGAGTCTTCGACGTATTCCAGGTCGCACAGCGCTTCGCCGTTAACGATACCGACGGAAATGGCGGCCACCATCCCTTTCATTGGATTGGTTTTCAGCTTGCCGATAGAGACCAGATGGTTCAGGGCATCGGCCAGCGCCACGCAGGCACCGGTGATGGAGGCGGTACGGGTTCCGCCATCCGCCTGCAGCACGTCACAGTCCAGGGTGATGGTGAATTCACCCAGCGCCTTCAAATCCAGCGCCGCACGCAAAGAGCGGGCGATCAGACGTTGAATTTCCAGCGTGCGGCCACCCTGCTTACCTTTCGCGGCTTCGCGGGCATTACGGCTGTGGGTCGCGCGCGGCAGCATGCCGTACTCAGCGGTTACCCAGCCTTGTCCCTGACCTTTCAGAAAACGCGGTACGCCTTCTTCGATGGTGGCGGTACACAGCACTTTGGTATCACCGAATTCAACCAGAACTGAACCTTCAGCATGTTTGGTGTAATGACGGGTCAGTGTGACAGGGCGCACTTGTTGTGCGCTACGGCCTGCAGGACGCATGGTTTCTCTCCGGCTAGCAAATCAGTATTGGCTGCGCATTATACGGATTTCACCGCCGAATGCCTACGTTCGCCTGATGCAGACGGCGTTTCTTATGCCTGAGATGACTTTCTTACGTCTAAAATTGCAGCGCAGCGCAACGCAGAGTGAAAAGCGCGGCAAGTTGTGGCTAAATGCTGCCTTCTCTCATTAGTCTGCCGGACATCATTGAAATGCCTGACGTACTTCATTTTCTTCTGGCCCTTGTGGTCATCTTTTGCCTGGCGTTGCTGTTCAGTAACGACCGTAAAAAAATCCGCCCTCGGGTGATCCTTCAGCTGGTCGTGATTGAAGCCGCGCTGGCCTGGTTCTTCCTGCACGCGTCCAGTGGCCTGACGCTGGTCACCGCGGTGTCCGGATTCTTTGAAACCCTGCTGAAATTTGCCGGGCAAGGATCGGAGTTCGTCTTTGGTGGCATGGCAAGTCAGGGTCTGGCCTTCATCTTCCTGGGTGTGCTCTGCCCGATCATCTTTATCTCGGCACTGATCGGGATTTTGCAGCACCTGCGTATTTTGCCGCTGCTGATCCGTCTGGTCGGCACGGTTCTGTCGAAAGTGAACGGGATGGGCAAACTGGAGTCGTTTAACGCGGTCAGTACCCTGATCCTCGGCCAGTCTGAGAACTTTATCGCCTATAAAGGCATTCTGGCTGATATCTCCCCTCGCCGCCTGTATTCAATGGCTGCGGCGGCGATGTCGACGGTGTCACTGTCGATTGTTGGCGCCTATATGTCGATGATTGAACCGCGCTACGTGGTGGCGGCTTTGCTGCTTAACATGTTCAGCACCTTTATTATCCTGTCGATCATCAATCCGACGGTGCCAGGCGACGAGCCGGAAATCAAACTGGAAAAGCTGCACGAAGATCAGAGCTTCTTTGAAATGCTGGGGGAATACATTCTTGCCGGCTTTAAGGTGGCGATGATTATTATGGCGATGCTGATTGGCTTTATTGCGCTGATTGCTGCGGTCAACGCCATCTTCTCCAGCCTGTTTGGCATCAGCTTCCAGGAAATCCTCGGCTACATCTTCTGGCCATTTGCCTGGTTGATAGGCATTCCGGCCCCGGATGCGCTGCGAGCAGCCAGTATCATGGCGACCAAACTGGTGGCAAATGAGTTTGTGGCAATGATTGAGCTGAAGAAAATCGCGGCGGAGCTTTCACCTCGCGGGCTTGGCATCCTCTCCGTCTTCCTGGTTTCGTTCGCCAACTTTGCTTCCATTGGCATTGTCGCGGGCGCGATCAAAGGCCTGAACGAACAGCAGGGCAACGTGGTTTCCCGCTTTGGTCTGAAGCTGGTCTACGGGTCGACGCTGGTCAGCCTGCTGTCAGCCGCCTTTGCCGGTTTGGTGCTGTAATCTGACAATCAGCCCGGCGTGATGCCGGGCTGAACTTAAAAGCCGACACAGACCGGGCTATCCACCCGCATCACCGACTCCTGCTGGAAGCGCTGCTTGTAACGCGTGCGCAGGGCTTCAATATTCTGCTGGTCCTGCTTGCCTGGCGCATGGATCAGCATCAACGCCTTACTGCCCTCTCGTGCCACCTTGCCGTCTTCTCCCAGCCACTGACCTTTGGCATCAAATACCGTCAGGCCATCTTTGAAGCGTGGCGTAACCTCGCTGTCGACAAACGATTGCCATTCAGCGTGAGTGATATCCGCGCCATGAGGCCGGCTCAGACCAAAATAAAGCGTGGTTTGCTGCATGGCATCGCCCACCTGGCAGCTGGCGGGGGTCACGGTAGTTTGCTGGCTGGAAGCCATGCAGCCGCTGAGGGTAAAGGCGACAGCCACAGCAATAACGGAAGAGGTTTTCATGAAGTTCCTGATGCAGATTACGGGTAACTGCATCATAAGCTGGCCCGGGTAAAAAACCAGTGACGATCGCTGATTTCATTGAGTTTAGCCGAATGCCTGTTAAGGCCTGGCTTGCGCCGCTATAATCCGTTTATCTTTCTCAGAAAACGGGTACGCACATGATCCGCAGTATGACCGCCTACGCGCGGCGTGAAACCAAAGGCGAATGGGGCAGCGCAGCCTGGGAACTTCGTTCCGTTAACCAGCGCTATTTAGAAACCTACATCCGCCTGCCGGAGCAGTTCCGTGGCCTGGAGCCGGTGATCCGTGAGCGCATCCGTAACCGCCTGACCCGCGGTAAAATCGAATGCAACCTGCGTTTTGACGCCGATCCCAGCGCGCAGAGCGCGTTGGTGCTGAATGAAAAGCTGGCTGTTCAGCTGGTTCAGGCCGCTAACTGGGTCAAAATGCAGAGCGATGAAGGGGAAATCAACCCGGTTGATATTCTGCGCTGGCCTGGCGTGATGTCTGCCGAAGAGCAGGATTTGGATGCTATTTCCGCCGAGCTGTTAACGTCGCTGGATACCGCACTGGAAGACTTTATCACTTCCCGTGAGACAGAAGGCACGGCGCTGAAAGCGATGATTGAACAACGTCTTGAAGGCGTGACGACGGAAATCGGCAAGGTGCGAACGCAGATGCCAGACGTGTTGAAATGGCAGCGCGAGCGGCTGGTCAGCAAGCTGGAAGATGCGCAGGTACAGCTGGACAGCAACCGCGTTGAGCAGGAACTGATCATGCTGGCACAGCGTGTTGACGTGGCTGAAGAGCTGGATCGTCTGGAAGCGCACGTTAAAGAGACCTACAACATCCTGAAGAAGAAGGAAGCCGTTGGCCGCCGTCTCGACTTTATGATGCAGGAGTTCAACCGCGAGTCGAACACCCTGGCCTCTAAATCGATCAATGCCGAGATCACCACCTCCGCCATCGAGCTGAAAGTGCTGATTGAGCAGATGCGCGAGCAAATCCAAAACATCGAATAACCGCGTCCATGCGTACAAAGCCCACTGTTCAGTGGGCTTTCACCTGACTTCACGATCATTCCAACACTTAACGCGTCACATACTCCCCCAGCTCTTGCTGAACCTGCGAGCCATCACGCACCAGCACGGGAATTGCGTCGAGCGGCGCGGCAACGCCTATCCATTGACCGCCTTCATGCTGCTCCCCGTTTAACTCACGCCAGGTTGTCCCCGCAGGCAGCCAGACACGGCGTTCGCGCTGTCCCTGGTGAAGAATGGGTGCCACCAGGATATCGGGCCCAAACATGTACTGATCCTCCACCTGCCAGCTTTCGCTCTGTTCAGGGAATGCGTAGAACATGGCACGCATCACCGGATCGCCCTGCTCATGAGCCACATCCATCAGGCGGTTGATGTAAGGACGCAGTTTTTCACGGACCAGCAACCAATGGCGCATGATTTGATAGTTATCCTCACCGTAGCTCCAGACCTCATTCGGCGACCCGCTATTACATTGGGCAATACCGTCTCGCCAGGCCTCAGGCGGCTGGATCTGCGGTTCCCGGTAGCCATGCAGACGGAAAACCGGGCAGAAAACGCCCCATTGGAACCACCGGATCAGTAACTCCTGGAAGGCAGGATCGTTAACGTTACCGCCCTGAAATCCGCCGATATCGGTGGTCCACCAGGGAATACCGGCCATCCCCATGTTCAGGCCGGCAGCAATCTGGTTGCGGAGTGAATGGAAAGAGGAATGGATATCGCCAGACCATGCCAGTACGCCATAGCGCTGGCTACCTGCCCAGGCACAACGAACCAGATTGACGATGTCGGTTTCTCCCTGCTCTTTCAGCCCATCATAGAAACCGGCGGCAAACTTCTGCGGATAGATATTACCGACCTCAAGCACCGGGCCAAGGTGATAACGGTAATTATCAAAATCATAGGCGCGGTATTCCGGCTCGGCCTCATCCAGCCAGAACAGCTTGATACCCAGGTCATAGTAATTCTGTTTTACCTTCTCCCAGACAAACCGCCGTGCCTCAGGATGTGTTGCATCAAAGAAGGTGGTGTTGCCCATAAAATCCAGATTGACCGACACGCCGCGATCGGTATTCACCAGATAGCCTTTGGACTTCATCTCTTGATAATTTTCGGTACGGCTGTCGACGGTTGGCCACACTGATACCATCGTTTCGATGCCCAGCGATTTCAACTCGGCGACCATCGCCTTCGGATCTGGCCAGTCTTTGGGATCGAAGCACCAGGTACCCTGATTCGGCCAGTGGAAGAAGTCGATAACGATTACAGACAGTGGCAGGTGACGACGATGATATTCACGCGCCACCTCCAACACTTCCTGCTGGGTTCGGTAACGTAATTTGCATTGCCAAAAACCGGTGGCGAATTCCGGCATTTTTGGCGCAGTGCCTGTTACGGCGCCATATTGACGGACGATTTCCGCAGGCGTCTCACCGGCAGTGATCCAGTAATCCATCTGCTCAGTCACTTTGGCCTGCCACTCGGTCCCATTTTTCGCGAAGGTCGCCTCACCAATAGCCGGATTATTCCACAGCAGCCCATAACCCAGGCTGGAGAGCATAAAGGGCACGCTGGCCTGAGAATTACGCTGCGCCAACTCTAACGTGCAGCCTTTCAGGTCTAACCAGGGTTGCTGATACTGGCCCATGCCATAGATTTTCTCTTCCGGCCGGGCTTCAAAGCGGACGGTCAGCTGATATTTTCCACCGGGAATAGGACGGAACTCACGGGCATCCAGCTTCAGCGCGCTGATGTACTTATCCTGATTCTTTTCGCTGGCGCCAATGCCCACCGTGGTGCGCTGGCGCCAGAACTCTTCCAGCAGTAATTCACCGTGCTGGTTATAAAAAGCCAGCTGGCCTTTGATGTTCAGCACCGCTTTTAACTTGCCGTGGGTGATGCTAAGGGTTTCCGGCCCTTCCGTGATCGACACGGGTGTCTCTTGCGGGTCTGGTAACAGTGCCCAGCATTCATCTTTGATCGGCGGTAAGCAGGTGGCGCGAACGCGCAGGCTGTTCTTCCCCCAGGGTTCAACAACCAGCGTTTGTCGATCGAAATGCCACAGAATACGGCGCTGCTCTGCGATTAACTCGCTCATAGAAACTCCTGATTAGTAACGATCGCTTTGTAGCGATCTTTTCGAGGTATTAACGTCAGCCATCGTGGCATCGCTCAGCGTGTACCAACGCAGCGTCAGCGCGCTGAGAATTGAAAGCACGCCGGGAACCAGGCTGAACAACGCGATAATGGCGGACATGGCGACCGGGTTTTGCATCTCAGCATGGGGAATGTAGCCGCTCAGGCCCAGCGTCCAGCCGACGATCGCTCCGCTCACCGCCATGCCCATTTTCAAGATGGAAAGCAGCGTGGAGAAGATGGTGCCGTCCATACGTTTTCCCTGGGTGTATTCACCGTAATCGACCACATCAGACATCATCACCCACATCAGGGTGGTGGTGATTTGGTAGAAGGTGGAAACCAGTACCACCATCACCACCAGCAGACTGATGGAGGCGGGCAGGAAGAAGATCGCGATACTTAGCAAGCCTGCGGCCCAGGCAGCCAGCCTGAATACCTGCACCTTACTGCGGCCGGTGGTCAGGGGTTTACACAGCGCACTGCCCGCGCTTTTGCCGACGATGTGTGCCCCCAGCAGCCACATAAAATAGCTGGGATTGCCCAGGTGATAGGTCACGTAATACATCATGGCGCCGAGCCTGATAACGCCAAAAGCAATGTTGAAAAACACCAGACCCGCCACAACGCGCCACTGGTCGTTACGCAGTAAGTCGCGCAGGTCGCTGATAAAGTTTTCGTGGCTGGCCGGTGCCTGGATACGCTCCCTGGTATTTCTGAAACAGATCAGGAACATAAAGACGGTTGCGCCAGCCATGATGGCCATCGCCCCCCGATAACCGGCCAGTTTATCTTCACCGCCAATATACTGGGCGAGCGGCATCATCAGGAAAGTGGACATCGCGCCGCCGAGGGTGGCGAGGAAAAAACGGTAGGATTGCAGCGAAATGCGCTCTTCATTATCCGACGTGATGATCGCGCCCATCGAGCAATAAGGAATGTTGATGGCGGTGTACATCAGCATCATCGCTGCGTAAGTCACGCTGGCAAAAATCATTTTTCCGCTCAGCGAGAGGGATTCCGGCACGGCGTAGATCAACAGACAACTGGCACCAAATGGCACAGCCAGCCACAGCAACCAGGGGCGAAATTTACCCCAGCGCGTTTTGGTGCGATCCGCAATGAGGCCCATCAGGGGATCGATGATGGCATCAGCCGCGCGCGCAAGCAGGAACATCGTTCCGACGAAGACGGCGGGTAATCCCACCACATCGGTATAATAAAAGGTCAGGAAAATGATCACATTTTCGAGACCAATATGGCTGGCCATATCGCCAAGGCCGTAGCTGATTTTTTCTTTTACCGATAACGTCTCTTTCATAGATGGCACGCCTGTTGTTAAGGGTTGCAGATCGTGGCCTGGAAGCCTTAAGGGAAACTGACGTTTAGTTATAGAGTTGAGGCGAGGAAGGCTCAATTGCGGGATCTCGTTCCATTTTTATGATTTCTTATTTCTGTGATACCGGTAACTCCTTTATGTCAAAGCGGTACGGAAGGTTGCGCAATGACGACTTCCGGACCTGCATCGGCGTTTTTTGTGGGCTTACGCCAGCCGCCAGGCTAAAATGCCCCCTTATTTTCTATGGATTATTTTGAGGCTTATTATGCAAACCCTTCCTCCCTGCCCGAAGTGTCACTCTGAATATACCTGGCAGGATGGCGCGCTCTTCAATTGCCCTGAGTGCGGTCACGTCTGGTCCGAAGGGGCTGAAGCCGCGTCTGATGACGCGCTGATTGTGAAAGATGCTAACGGCAACCTGTTAGCCGATGGCGACAGCGTCACGGTGATCAAAGATTTAAAAGTGAAGGGCAGCTCAACCCCGCTAAAAATCGGCACCCGAGTTAAAAGCATTCGTCTGGTGGAAGGCGACCACAATATTGACTGCAAAATTGATGGTTTTGGCCCGATGAAGTTGAAATCAGAGTTTGTGAAGAAGAACTAATCCTGAAAGATGGCGAAATCTTAGCGTGAAAATTGCCTGCCCGGCGCCGATGCGTCGGTCCGGACAGGGACCTCGGGGCGATCGTCAGTTGAGCTCGCGGGCCGCTTTTTCGAGGATCGGCATTTTTTCCTCCACCACTTTTTGCATCCGCGCCATCACTCTCTCTCTGACAGCGGGAGGCGCCGTTTCAGGTCGTCCGGCATTGAAAGGCGGCTGCGGTGCGTACTCAAGGCCAAGCTGAATTGACTGCGCCATCTCTTCTCCGGCAATTTCGGCAATCACCACCAGCGCAAAATCGATTCCTGCGGTCACGCCACCGCCGGTAATGATGTGTCCATCCTTCACCACGCGCTCGTTATCCGGGATCGCGCCAAACAGCGCCAGCGAATCACGCCATGCCCAGTGACAGGCGGCTCTTTTCCCCTTCAGCAAGCCAGCGGCTGCGAGGATCATTGAACCCGTACAGACTGACGTCACGTAACTGGCATTCAACCCTAAGCGTCGAATGGCAGCGAGAAAGTCGGCATTCTCGATCGCGTTAGTGCAGTTGCCGCCCGGCACACAGAGCAGATCGCATTCGGTAATTTCATCCAGGGCAGCAAGGCCGGAAAAGCTGAAGCTTCCCACATCGACAGGCTCAGCGCCAAGTGATGCCACCACAACTTTTGCATCCGGCAGGTGGGAAAAAAACTGATAAGGACCGGTGAAATCTAACTGCGTAATTCCCTGATACAACGGCATAACGATGGTAAATGGCTTATTCATTGCACTCTCCCATTTATATCCTGATGACAATTCGGATTAGCTAATCTAATTTAGCTGAATTCGCCTTAAAAAAATTCAATCGTCAATCTGCTGCAGATCCTGCAGGCTTGCCGGCGATCACTCTGGAGCTGGCTATGTTACTTACTGTTCTCTACATCATCGGTATCACCGCTGAAGCCATGACCGGCGCGCTGGCAGCCGGGCGACGCAAAATGGATATGTTCGGCGTCATCATTATCGCCTCGGTCACCGCCATTGGCGGCGGGTCGGTGCGGGATATGCTGCTAGGCCATTATCCACTTGGCTGGGTGCAGCATCCGGTCTATATCATCATTGTGGCCGCAGCGGCCGTCGTCACCACCCAATTAGCCCATCTGATGCCGCACCTGCGCAAAGTGTTCCTGGTGCTGGATGCGCTTGGCCTGGTGGTGTTCTCCATCATCGGCACAAAAGTCGCGCTGGATATGGGCCATGCGCCGATCATTGCGGCAATCTGCGCGGTCATTACCGGCGTGTTTGGCGGCGTGCTGCGCGATATGTTCTGCAACCGCATCCCGTTAGTGTTCCAGAAAGAACTGTATGCCGGCATCGCTTTCGCCTCTGGCTGGATCTATATCCTGCTGTTGAAGACCCCGCTTTCCCACGAAGTGGTGATCACCGCGACCCTGCTCTTCGGCTTTATTGCCCGTCTGCTGGCACTGCGATTTAAGCTTGGCCTGCCCATTTTCAATTACCCTCATGCTGAACACTGATCGATTGCTGAAGATGTGTTGAGAGAAAAGCGATCAGCGCCTGCACATCGGGATGCTGAAGGAAGGTCACGATTTGACCCGCACGCCTTTCGCCTATCTCTGGCAGGCGCTGCCAGTCGGCAACTTTCCGCGAGAGCAGGCTCTGCCAGTTGTCATCATCCAGCGCATCTAACGCCTTGTTGGGAACCGGCACGCCTAACGCCCTGACCCAGCGTTTAAAAGGTTGCTGATGGGTCTGGTTGAACTGGTGATAGAGCTGATTCGCCCTTGCCGGGGTAATACCGGCGATCTGGCTTAACTGTTCTGCCGTTAACGTCAGCCAGGAGAAAAGGTGAGTGAGCTGGCCGGACTGCATAATCCGCTGCCAGGTGCTTTCGCTGGCACCAGATAGAGTTAAGGCGGCCCTGCCACTCAGCCAGACAAGCCGGGCCAGAAGCTGCTGACGACAAACAGGCGTCAGGCTAAAACAGCTCAGGGGATGGAATAAGGTCGCATCAGGCAGCTCAGGAAGCGTGCGATCGGCCACCCGCCAGACCACCTCATCCAGCCGTGGAATGCCTTGCCCCGCCAGGCTGACCGCAACCTGATCGCCGGCGACAATGTCCGCCTCCCGCCAGCGGTTGAACGAACCGACATTGACCCGACTGACCTGCTTATCATCCAGCTTTACCGGGACAAGATTCAGCACCGTACTTATTTTCCCGGTGCGCCCAATCGGAAAATCCACCGAACGGACTTCCGTGGTCACCGTGGCGGGAGGATATTTCCAGGCCACCGACCAGGCGTTCTCGCCTGGCTGCCAGTAAGCGCCTTTAACAGGTTGGCTATGGACCACCACGCCGTCGGTGACAAAGGGTAACGGTTGAGCAAACCAACGTTCACGCCAGCCAGCAACTTCTTCCGCAGAGCGAACCGGTTTACTCCACTCGCCCATCATTGGAAAGCCCGCTGCCCTGAGCCTTTCGATCCTTTCCCGCAAGGTTGCCGGTCCGTCGGGCCACGCCCAGATAAAAATGCCCAGCCTGTTCAGCGTATCTGAGGGGGCATTGCGCCGCATGGCCCCCGCTACCGTGGCACGGGCATTCAGGCCGCCCAGTAACGTCTGTTGGTGATCGGTCATCTTCAGGTAAAGCTCGCCCTGCAAAACGAGGCTGTCAGACCCCAGCGCGATCTGTTGGGGAATATCGGGGATAAAGCGGGCTTTTTCCGTCCAGTCTTCTCCCTGCAATCCATTTCCGCGACTGATCACCTGAGCCAGTTTTCCCCGTTTGTAATGCAGGGTAACGGCCACACCGTCTACCTTGGGTTGCACCCAGAGCGCGTCTTTTCCCGCCATCCACCGTGAAGGCGCCTGCTGGTCAGCCACCTTTTTCACCCCGACGTGAGCCACCGGATGCAGGACTTTGCCGTTACGGGCCAGCGCCGGCTGGCGAAGATCGCTGCCGGGGGCAAAGCAGTGCTGCCACGACTGATACTTAAGTGCCAGCGCATCGTAACGATCGTCCGGCACTTTCTGTTCGCCCGCCCGGTAATAGGCGTCATCCCATGCACTGAGCTGATTTTCCAGCGCATTCATTTCCTGCTCTGCTCTGGCCGGCGTCCAGGCAGGACAAGCGGCCTGCGCGATGCCCGCGAACAAGGCCAGTACCAGCCATAGTTTGTTCATCCCTGTCTC
Source organism: Erwinia sp. QL-Z3 (assembly GCF_004551645.1). Lineage (NCBI taxonomy): Bacteria > Pseudomonadati > Pseudomonadota > Gammaproteobacteria > Enterobacterales > Erwiniaceae > Erwinia > Erwinia sp. QL-Z3. The sequence goes on along the minus strand of NZ_CP037950.1, from coordinate 1,508,928 downwards.
CTTTTAGGGTGCTGTGGGGATTAAATGCAAAAATGGACCGGTTGGCGAGAGGCAAAGAAACGACCTGGAATGCCGCTCGAAAATTGATTTGCCTAGCATGAAAAGCTACATCCATACCGCGACCCGCTTTCCATATTCTGAGAAAATGCACCGCCAGGACGCTGAAACGCTGCATGAAGGGCATCAGCCGTGTATACTGTGCAGGAAGTAGACTCCGCTTTATTGGCATATCAAGATAATCATGGCTCAAGGCACACTTTTTATTGTTTCTGCTCCCAGTGGGGCGGGAAAATCCAGCTTGATTCACGCGTTGCTGAAAACGCAGCCGCTGTACGATACGCAGGTTTCCATTTCCCACACGACGCGGGGAGTGCGTCCCGGTGAGAATCACGGCGAACACTACTTTTTCGTCAGTCATGACGAATTCCGCGGCATGATTAAGGAAGAAGCCTTCCTTGAGCACGCGGAAGTGTTTGGCAACTATTACGGCACCTCGCGTAAAGCGATCGAGCAGGTATTAGCGACCGGCGGGGATGTGTTCCTGGATATCGACTGGCAAGGCGCGCAGCAAATCCGCCAGAAAATGCCCCAGGCACGCAGCATTTTTGTTTTGCCGCCATCGAAAGATGAACTGGATCGTCGCCTGCGTGGCCGCGGACAGGACAGCGAAGAGGTTATCACCAAGCGCATGGCTCAGGCCGTGGCAGAGATGAGCCACTTCGCGGAGTATGATTACCTTATTGTGAACGATGATTTCGACCTGGCACTGTCCGATCTGAAAACCATCATTCGCGCTGAGCGTCTGCGTATGGGCCGTCAAAAATCCCGTCATGACGCATTAATCAGCAAACTATTGGCAGACTGAGGACAACTCAGTATGATGCCCAGTCATTTCGTCACCCGTGGAGTATCACACTTATGGCACGCGTAACCGTTCAGGACGCAGTAGAGAAAATTGGTAACCGTTTTGACCTGGTTCTGGTCGCGGCTCGTCGCGCACGTCAGATGCAGGTTGGCGGTAAAGATCCGTTGGTTCCGGAAGAAAACGACAAGTCTACCGTGATCGCGCTGCGCGAAATCGAAGAAGGTCTGATCACCAACCAGATTCTGGATGTGCGTGATCGCCAGGAACAGCATGAGCAGGAAGCCGCTGAATTGCAGGCCGTAACCGCTATCGCTGAAGGTCGTCGTTAATCACCAGCCTGCAGGTCGCCCTTGTATCTGTTCGAAAGTCTCAATCAACTGATTGAAAAATACTTGCCTGAGGATCAGATTAAACGCCTCAAGCAAGCTTACCTTGTCGCACGTGATGCTCACGAGGGACAGACGCGCTCCAGTGGTGAGCCTTATATCACCCACCCGGTAGCCGTGGCCTGCATTCTTGCTGAAATGAAGCTCGACCATGAAACGCTCATGGCCGCGCTTTTGCACGACGTTATCGAAGACACGCCCGCAACGTATCAGGATATGGAACAGCTGTTTGGTCAGACTGTTGCTGAACTGGTCGAGGGGGTTTCTAAACTCGATAAGCTAAAATTCCGCGATAAAAAAGAAGCGCAGGCGGAAAACTTCCGCAAAATGATCATGGCGATGGTGCAGGATATCCGCGTCATTTTGATCAAACTCGCTGACCGCACCCACAATATGCGTACCCTCGGGGCCCTGCGCCCGGATAAAAAACGACGCATTGCGTTAGAGACGCTGGAAATTTACAGCCCTCTGGCTCACCGTCTGGGTATTCATCACCTGAAAACTGAGCTCGAAGAGCTGGGTTTCGAAGCACTTTACCCAAACCGCTACCGCGTCATTAAAGAAGTGGTTAAAGCGGCCCGCGGCAACCGTAAAGAGATGATCCAGAAAATCCTCTCTGAAATTGACGGTCGTCTGCAGGAAGCCGGGATCCCCTGTCGCGTCAGTGGTCGGGAAAAACACCTCTATTCGATTTACTGCAAAATGCACCTGAAAGAGCAGCGCTTCCATTCCATTATGGATATCTATGCTTTCCGGGTGATTGTCAGTGATTTCGATACCTGTTACCGCGTTCTGGGGCAGATGCACAGCCTCTACAAACCGCGCCCAGGTCGGGTGAAAGACTACATCGCGATCCCCAAGGCCAACGGCTATCAGTCGCTGCATACCTCGATGATTGGTCCGCACGGCGTGCCGGTCGAAGTCCAGATCCGTACCGAAGATATGGATCAGATGGCAGAAATGGGTGTCGCCGCGCACTGGGCTTATAAAGAGCAAGGTGAAAGCAGCACCACCGCACAAATCCGCGCCCAGCGCTGGCTGCAAAGCCTGCTGGAGCTGCAGCAGAGTGCCGGTAGCTCGTTTGAATTTATTGAAAGCGTGAAATCCGATCTGTTCCCGGATGAGATTTACGTTTTTACCCCGGAAGGCCGCATTGTCGAACTTCCTGCGGGCGCAACGCCGGTCGACTTTGCTTACGCCGTGCATACCGATATCGGTCATGCCTGCGTTGGCGCACGTGTCGATCGTCAGCCGTATCCGCTTTCCCAGCCGCTGACCAGCGGGCAAACCGTCGAAATCATCACCGCACCTGGCGCGCGTCCAAACGCCGCCTGGCTGAACTTTGTGGTGAGTTCGAAAGCCCGGGCGAAAATCCGTCAGCTGCTGAAAAACCTCAAGCGCGAAGACTCCGTCAGCCTTGGCCGTCGTCTGTTGAACCATGCGTTAGGGGGCAGCCGTAAACTGGCCGAAATCCCGCCTGAAAATGTTCAGCATGAGCTGGAAAGAATGAAGTTGCCGACCATGGATGACCTGCTGGCTGAAATTGGCCTCGGCAATGCGATGAGCGTGGTGGTGGCGAAGAATCTGCAGCAGGGCGAACACGCTGCGCCTGCACCACAGCAAACAACGACGTCCTCTTCGCGCAATAAGCTGCCAATCAAAGGCGCAGATGGCGTACTGATCACCTTCGCCAAGTGCTGCCGCCCGATTCCAGGCGATCCGATTGTGGCGCACGTCAGCCCTGGCAAAGGCCTGGTGGTGCACCATGAGTCGTGCCGTAACATTCGCGGCTGGCAGAAAGAGCCAGAGAAGTACATGGCCGTAGAATGGGATAAAGTCACCGAGCATGAGTTTGTGGCGGAGATCAAAGTGGACATGTTCAACCATCAGGGCGCGCTGGCGAATCTGACCGCGGCAATCAATACGGCTGAGTCCAATATCCAGAGCCTGAATACGGAAGAAAAAGATGGCCGGGTTTACAGCGCCTTTATCCGTCTGACGGCACGCGATCGCGTCCACCTGGCGAATATTATGCGTAAAATCCGCGTAATGCCGGACGTGATTAAAGTTCATCGCAACCGAAACTAACGCATGAATGCTCAACGCTATGCCCGCATCCTTGAGATGCTGGCCGCCCGCCAGCACGACCTGACCGTTTGTATGGAGCAGGTTCATAAGCCCCATAACGTCGCCGCGGTGATCCGTACCGCGGATGCGGTTGGCGTGCACGAAGTCCATGCGGTCTGGCCCGGTAGCCGGATGCGCACCATGGTCTCGTCCGCTGCAGGCAGCAACAGCTGGGTCCAGGTGAAAACGCACAGCAATATTGCTGATGCCGTCGGCCAGCTCAAAGGCCAGGGGATGCAAATTCTTGCCACCCATCTTTCTGATAAAGCCGTCGATTTCCGTGAGATTGATTACACCCGCCCTACCTGCATTCTGATGGGGCAGGAAAAAACCGGCATCACCCAGCAAGCCCTCGACCTTGCTGACCAGGACATCATTATCCCGATGATCGGGATGGTGCAGTCGCTGAACGTCTCTGTGGCCTCGGCCTTAATCCTCTACGAAGCCCAGCGCCAGCGGCAAAACGCCGGCATGTATCAGCGACGGGAAAGCACGCTGGAATACAGCGAGCAGCAGCGTTTACTGTTCGAAGGCGGTTACCCGGTGCTGGCGCGCGTCGCGAAGCACAAAGGTCTGCCTTACCCGGAAATTAGCGACGTCGGTGAAGTGATCGCCGATGCCGAATGGTGGGACAGCATGCAAGCTTCGGTACGCAGAAAATGACCGGCCGCCTGCTCGATGCCGTCCCGCTGAATTCGTTGTCTGGCGTTGGCGCAAGTCAGGCAGGCAAACTGGCGAAGCTGGGGCTGGTAACCGTGCAGGATTTATTGCTGCATCTGCCGCTGCGTTATGAAGACCGCACCCAGCTGTACGCGATTAACGATCTCCTTCCCAATATTTATGCCACGGTAGAGGGCGAAGTGCTGCAAAGCGACATCTCCTTCGGCCGTAAGCGCATGCTGACCTGTCAGATCAGTGACGGCAGCGGCATCCTCACCCTGCGCTTCTTCAACTTCAACGCTGGCATGAAAAACAGCCTCTCTCCAGGCAAACGCGTCACCGCGTATGGCGAAGTGAAACGTGGCCAGCGCGGCGCGGAGATTATTCATCCCGAATATCGCATCCAGGGTGACCATAGCGGGGTTGAGCTGCAGGAGACGCTGACACCGGTTTACTCCACCACCGAAGGCATCCGCCAGGCGACGCTACGCAATCTGACGGACCAGGCATTGGCTCTGCTGGATACCTGCGCCATTGCCGAACTGCTGCCGCCCGAGTTAAGCCAGGGCATGATCAGCCTGAAAGACGCACTGCGTACCCTGCACCGTCCGCCGCCGGATATGGCGCTCGCCGATCTGGAGAGCGGTAAGCATCCCGCTCAGCGGCGGCTGATTATGGAAGAACTGCTGGCGCACAATCTCAGCATGCTTGCCGTCCGCGCCGGTGCCCAGCGCTACCATGCCTTATCAATGCCTGCACGCCATGACCTGAGTAACAAATTACTGGCCGCGCTGCCCTTCAGCCCGACGGGTGCCCAGGCACGCGTGGTGCGTGAAATTGAGCAGGATCTGGTTCACGACTATCCGATGATGCGTCTGGTTCAGGGCGATGTGGGATCGGGCAAAACGCTGGTCGCCGCACTCACCGCGCTAAACGTCATCGCTTACGGTAAGCAGGTTGCCCTGATGGCGCCGACCGAACTGCTGGCTGAACAGCACGCCAACAACTTCCGTCAGTGGTTTGAACCGCTGGGGATTGAAGTGGGCTGGCTGGCAGGAAAACAAAAAGGCAAAGCCCGACTGGCGCAGCAGGAAGCCATCGCCAGCGGTCAGGTGTCGATGATCGTCGGCACCCATGCCATTTTCCAGGAGCAGGTGCAGTTTAACGGGCTGGCACTGGTGATTATTGATGAGCAGCATCGCTTTGGCGTCCATCAGCGCCTCGCTTTGTGGGAGAAGGGTGAAGAGCAGGGTTTCCATCCGCATCAGCTGATCATGACCGCCACGCCCATTCCGCGAACGCTGGCGATGACTGCCTATGCTGACCTTGATACCTCGACGATTGATGAACTGCCGCCGGGCAGAACGCCGGTCACCACGGTTGCCATCCCCGATACCCGCAGGCCGGACATTATCGCCAGGGTGAAAAGCGCCTGCAGCGATGAAGGGCGTCAGGCGTACTGGGTATGTACCCTGATTGAAGAATCTGAACAGCTAGAGGCGCAGGCCGCAGAAGCCACCTGGGAAGAACTGAAGCTGGCGCTGCCAGAATTGAACGTTGGACTGGTGCATGGGCGCATGAAGCCGTCGGAAAAGCAGGCGGTGATGCAGGCCTTTAAGCTGGGTGAGATCCCCCTGCTGATCGCCACCACGGTGATTGAAGTGGGTGGGGATGTGCCGAACGCCAGCCTGATGATCATTGAGAATCCCGAGCGGCTGGGCCTGGCCCAGCTCCACCAGCTGCGCGGCCGCGTAGGCCGTGGATCGGTCGCATCGCACTGCGTATTGCTGTACAAAGCGCCGCTGAGCAAAACGGCGCAAAAGCGCCTGCAGGTTTTACGCGACAGCAATGACGGCTTTGTGATTGCCCAGTGCGATTTGGAAATTCGTGGGCCAGGCGAAATGCTCGGCACCCGGCAGACAGGTAATGCGGAATTCAAAGTGGCGGACCTGCTGCGGGATGCCGCAATGATCCCCGAAGTTCAGCGCGTCGCCCGCCACATCCACCAGCATTATCCGACTCAGGCGCAGTCGCTGATTGAGCGTTGGCTGCCGGAAACGCAGCGCTATACCAACGCCTGAATCCCGCTATCGGCCGCTGTAAGCCGCCATTTCTGCCACGGCATCATTAACCGCCTGCTCGCCGGCCGTCAGCTCGATGATCACCCGGTTGACCTCAGGATGATCGATCAGGCTGTGCAGCACGGCGGCAACGTCCGCTCTTGGCACCGTGCCATAAGGGATCGCCAGACCCAGCCGCACTTTTCCACTGCCAGAGCCATTCACCAGCGTACCCGGACGCAGAATAACCCAATCCAGCGCGGTGGCGGCCAGCATCACATCGGCCTGCTTCTTCACCTGCATATAGTGTTCAAAGGTAGGCGAGAGGGTTTTCGCCCGACCGGCTTCCGGAAATGCGGAGACCAGCAGAAAGCGTTTGATCCCTGCCAGCCTGGCCGCTTCGGCGGCAAACTTGCACCCGCGCCCATCAATCCCGTCCGTCTGTTCGATACCGGCACCGGCAGCGCCGGCAGAGAACACCACCGCATCACAGCCTTTCATCACCTCGGCCAGCTTTTCCCCGCTGGTGTTCATCAAATCCACATTTACCGGCTTAACCCCATCGGCGACCAGGTCATCCCCCTGGCTTTCGCTGCGGTAAACACCGGTCACCTGATGCCCGGCTTTGACCAGACTCTTTCTTAAACGGCTTCCGACGCCACCCGTTGCACCAATAATAAATACCTGCATGTGTTCCTCTCTCAGTGGACGTAGTTACCCTTAGTCTAGCGAACAGCGCGCCGTTTCGCTGGGTGAAGGCTGAACAACCGAACTATAACGCCCGGCAAACGTTTGCTTTTGCCCACCAGACGATTAAAATCGCCACTTTCTTCGTCAGAGAAGCCAGAGAATGTCCGCCAATATCCCCGATGCAGCAGCCAGCCGTAACCCAATACCTGCGGTGAAAAGTGAATTAATCTACCGTCTGGAAGATCGCCCTCCTCTGCCGCAAACCCTGTTTGCAGCCTGTCAGCATCTGCTGGCGATGTTTGTGGCGGTGATCACCCCCGCATTATTGATTTGCCAGGCGTTGGGCCTGCCGGCGCAGGATACGCAGCACATTATCAGCATGTCGCTGTTTGCGTCGGGCGTGGCTTCCGTACTGCAAATTAAAACCTGGGGCCCGGTTGGTTCGGGTTTGCTGTCGATTCAGGGAACCAGCTTTAACTTCGTCACGCCATTGATTATGGGCGGAATGACGCTGAAGAATGGCGGTGCCGATGTGCCCACCATGATGGCCGCGCTGTTCGGCACGCTGATGCTGGCCTCCTGCACGGAAATGATCCTTTCCCGCTTCCTGCATCTTGCCCGCCGGGTAATTACCCCGCTGGTGTCAGGCATTGTGGTAATGATTATCGGCCTGTCACTGATCCAGGTTGGCCTGACGTCGATTGGCGGTGGCTTTGCGGCGATGAACGATCACACCTTTGGTGCGCCCAGGAATCTGATGCTGGCGGGTGCGGTGCTGCTGGTGATTATTCTGCTTAACCGCCAGCGAAATCCTTATCTGCGCGTGGCGTCTCTGGTGATTGCGATGGCCGTCGGCTATCTGCTGGCCTGGGCGCTCGGTATGCTGCCCGAAAACAGCGCTCCGGTCAGTCAGCCACTGATCGCGGTTCCAACGCCGTTCTATTACGGCCTGGGCATTGACTGGAACCTGCTGATCCCGCTGATGCTGGTATTTATGGTGACCTCGCTGGAAACCATCGGTGATATCACGGCAACGTCAGATGTCTCCGAGCAGCCGGTGAGCGGACCGCTGTATATGAAGCGCCTGAAAGGCGGCGTGCTGGCTAACGGGCTGAACTCTTTCGTCTCGGCGCTGTTTAATACCTTCCCTAATTCCTGCTTCGGCCAGAACAACGGCGTGATCCAGCTGACCGGCGTGGCCAGCCGCTACGTTGGCTTTGTCGTGGCGTTAATGTTGATTGTGCTGGGTCTGTTCCCGGCGGTGAGTGGCTTTGTGCAGCATATTCCGGAACCGGTACTGGGCGGCGCGACGCTGGTGATGTTCGGTACGATTGCCGCTTCCGGGGTGCGCATTGTTTCCCGCGAGCCGCTAAATCGCCGGGCGATCATGATTATGGCGCTGTCACTGGCAGTTGGCCTGGGCGTTTCTCAGCAGCCGCTGATCCTGCAATTTGCTCCTGACTGGTTGAAAACGTTACTTTCTTCCGGAATTGCCGCTGGCGGCATCACTGCCATCATTCTGAATCTGCTCTTTCCGCAGGAAAAATAATCCCGTCTTGTGTCATCCTGTGGTGATTCGCAGAGGGTCCTGGTGCCCTCTGCGTCTTCTGAGAGTTGAGCTTCGATGATAAATCAGGCATAACAACCTTTTACCCGATGTTCACAGGGACAGATGCCATGAAAGTAATCGGAAAAATTCTGCTGACGATTCTGCTGATCCTGCTGCTGGCAGTGGTTGCGCTGTATGTTGTGGTGCAGACCCAGTGGGGTGCCCGCTGGATTAGCCGTACCATTAGCTCACATACCGACTATCAGCTGGCGATGAGCAAGCTGGAGCATAACTTTTCCGATCCTGACCATCTGATCCTGAACGATGTCTCCTTTGGCCACAAAACGCAGCCGGCGATGGTAACCGCTAAACGCGTCGATCTTGGCCTGAGCGTTATCCAGTTTACCCAGCCGCTGCATTTCGCCAGCATCTGGCTGGAAAAAGGCTCGCTGACGCTTTCCGGCAAGGGAAAACTGCTGCCGCTGCAGGCTGACAGGCTGCAACTGAACCAGATGGCGGTGAACAGCCCGGACAGCAGCCTGCCCGTCACGGCAACCCGAGTCGATGGCGGCGTTCTCCCCTGGAAACCGCAGGCCGGCGATTTCATCGGCAACGATGCCAGCTTCCAGATAAGTGCCGGTTCAGTGGAGATTAACGGCATTCCCGCCAGCAATGTGCTGATTCAGGGCAGCATCAAGAATAGGCAGCTGATCATCAGCAATATTGGCGCGGATGCTGCGCTGGGCTCGATCACCGCCAGCGCGCAACGTGATGCTCAGGGAAACTGGGACGTGGCGAATTTGCGCCTCAACAGCATCCGCCTGCAGTCTGATAACACCCTCAGCGGCTTCCTCGATCCGCTGTTAGCGCTGCCGTCAGTGCATTTTGACCGCATTGATATGACCGATGCCCGCCTGCAGGGAACGGACTGGGCAGTGACCGACCTGGATATGGCGCTGAAGAATATCACCCTGAAAAACGGTGACTGGGAAAGCGATGACGGTTCGCTATCGATGAACGCCAGTACTTTTGTGAATGGCAGCCTGGAACTCAACGATCCGATTGTGAACCTGGCCTTCTCGCCACAGGGCGTCGCCTTGACGCAGTTCAGTTCGCGTTGGGTTAACGGTCTGGTCCGCACCGAAGGCAACTGGAACCGCAGTGACAAGAAACTCACGCTGAATGAGCTGGCGATCGCCGGTCTAGAGTACACGCTGCCCCAGAACTGGCGCGAACACTGGATGGCGCGTCTGCCGGACTGGCTGGATAGCGTTGAAGTGACCAAATTTGCCGCCAACCGCAATCTGATTATTGATATTAATCCGGCCTTCCCGTTCCAGACCACCTCGCTGGATGGCAATGGCAGCAACCTGTTGATGGCGAAGGATCATCAGTGGGGGATCTGGTCAGGTAGCCTGAGCCTGAACGCGGCTGAAGCCACCTTTAACCGGGTGGATCTGCGCCATCCGTCAATCGCACTGACCGCGGACGACAGCAAAATCAACGTTACCGAGATGAGCGCGTTCACTAAAAACGGCATGGTCGAGAGCCTGGCGACCCTTTCCCAGCAGCCGCAACGTGCCCTTTCGCTGACCCTGAACGGTCGTCAGGTGCCGGTTAATCTGTTGCACGACTGGGGCTGGCCAACGGTTCCGCTGGAAGGCGATGGCGATCTGCAGTTGAAAGCGCAGGCCAGTCTGGCGGCTGATGCGCCGTTAAAACCGACTGTAAACGGCAGCCTCTCCGCCAGCGCAGGTGACAAAAGCGTGCAGCAAACCCTGCACGCGGGTCAGGTCACTGGCGCGCAGTAACGCAGGTAAGGTATAGTCCGTTTTTTTACGGAGGAACCATGCTGACCAACTCATCCATTCGTCTTAACAAATACATCGGCGAGAGCGGTATCTGTTCTCGTCGTGATGCCGATCGCTATATCGAACAGGGAAATGTTTTTATCAACGGCAAGCGTGCTGCCGTGGGCGATCAGGTCTATGCAGGGGATGTAGTAAAGGTTAACGGTCAGCTGATTGAGCCTCGTAACGAAGACGATCTGGTGCTTATCGCGCTGAACAAGCCCGTCGGCATCATCAGTACCACCGAAGAAGGTGAGCGCGACAATATCGTTAACTTCGTTAACCACAGCAAACGCGTCTTCCCGATTGGCCGTCTGGATAAAGAGTCCCAGGGACTGATCTTCCTGACCAACCACGGCGATCTGGTGAACAAAATCCTGCGTGCCGGCAACGATCACGAGAAAGAGTACGTGGTGACGGTCAACAAACTGGTCACTGACGAGTTTATTGCCGGGCTGGGTGCCGGCGTGCCGATGCTGGGCACGGTGACCAAAAAGTGCAAGGTGAAGAAAGAGGCACCGTTCGTGTTCCGCATCACGCTGGTGCAGGGACTTAACCGCCAGATCCGCCGCATGTGTAAGCACTTTGGTTATGAAGTAACCAAGCTTGAACGCACGCGCATTATGAACGTCAGCCTGAAAGGCCTGCCAATCGGCGAATGGCGTGAATTCACGGATGATGAGCTGATTGAGTTATTTAAGCTGATCGAGCATTCCTCGTCGGAAGAAAACCCGGAGAAGAAAGCCAAGCCGAAGGCTAAACCTGCTGCGGTGAAAAAGCCGACCATCGCCGGACCGAAAACGGCAGAAAAGCCGACCGCCAACGGCGCTGCCCGTAAGCGTTTCGTTCAGCCTGGGCGCAAAAAGAAAGGGCGCTAACTCAGCGCCCCTTCCGTTACCCGCCGGAACCGCCCTGCTCAAGAGGGCCGTCAGCATCGGCGGGTAGCACGATGTAAACCCCTTCAAACACCGCCCCGCACTCTTCATTACCAAACAGCTCCACTTCCAGCTGCACGCGCGCTTTACGTCCGCGCGCCAGCCGATCCAGATCGCCACTCAGCGAGCCTAAATCGGCAACGGCACCCGGTTTCCCGGTAATCGGATGACTGTAACGAATGTGCGCATCGGCAAGAATAATCGTGCCGCCAAGCCGACGTTCGCGCAGCAGCAGCCAGATTAATCCCCAGCCGGTCAGCGTCGCCAGCGAGAACAGGCTGCCCGCGAACAGGGTATGGTGCGGGTTCTGGTTGCCGGTTTCCGGCATGGTGGTAATAAACTTCTGCCCGGTGAACTGCAAGATGCGCACGCCCATCTTTTCACTCAGCGGGATGTGATCGTACCAGGCCTGCTGCAGCTGCCCACACCAGTCGGCACGGTGCAAAATATCGTCGAGTGACATCACCGGTTTGATCATCAGGAAGTGGCGCACCGGCGTGGTTTGCGGCGCGGTAATTTCGCCCTGATTGATGTAGCCCAGCTTGGCAAAGAATTCGACGGCATCTTCACGGGCGCTACAGACCACCCGCTTGGCCCCTTCCTGGCGCGCCACAGACTCCAGCGTCATCGCCACCAGCGTACCCAGCCCTTTGCCCTGCACGGAAGGATGCACCGCCAGGAAGCGGATAGCGGCCTCATTTTCTGCATTGATGTACAGGCGGCCAACCGCAACCGGTTCTCCGCGCTCGTCCACTACCATCTGATGATGCGCTAACGCATCCCAGGCATCCCGCTCTGAGCCCATCGGCTGATGGAGCGGCTTACGTAACATTTCCCAGCGGAACTGATAGTAGGTATCCAGCTCTTCTGCTGTTTCAGGAACCCGAAGGTGATACATAAAGTGGTTCTCTCTCTCTGAGCCCGCAACGCCTCCCTGCCGTTCAGCCAGCTGCCTCAAACCTGCAGCCAGAACGTCACCGGTCCGTCATTGACCAGTGCAACTTGCATATTGGCAGCAAAACGCCCCGTTTCCGTGACCATCCCCTTTTCCCGGCAGCAGCCGATAAAGGATTCATACAGCCGCTCCGCATCAGCGGGATCGGCACCGCCGGAGAAGCTGGGACGCATCCCCTTTTGCGTGTCGGCAGCCAGGGTGAACTGTGAGACCACCAGCAGGCTACCTCCCGCCTGCTGGACATTGAGGTTCATTTTGTCGTTTTCGTCGCCGAAGATCCGATACCCCAGCACCCGATCGCATAACCGTTGGGCTTTCTGCTGGTCGTCGCCTTTTTCCACGCCTAAAAGGATCAGCAATCCCGGGCCGATTTCACCGGTGGTTTCTCCTGCCACCGTCACACTGGCGCTCAACGCGCGTTGAATTAAGGCAATCATAATTCCTCATCTTCTTTTTTTTGTTCTTCTTGTTTTATCAGGCGATAGTCGCCAAGGGTGGCACTGATTTCGGCCCCCAATAAGACGATACACCAGGTCCAGTAAACCCACAGGAACAGGATGGGGATCACCGCCAGCACACCGTAAATTAACTGGTACGAAGGGAACATCGTAACATACAGCGCAAAGCCTTTTTTCCCGAGCTCAAACAGCAGACCGGCCACCAGCGCACCAATCAACGCATCCTTTCCCGCCACCTGGCGGGTCGGCACGATGCTGTACAGCAGCCAGAATGACAGCCAGGAGAGCAGTAATGGGAAAATCCTCAGCCCATAGTCAATCAGCCAGCTGACGCCCGTCACGGACGCCCAGCGCAGCGACAGCAGATACGAGCTGATGGCCAGACTGGCACCCGCTAGCAGCGGCCCCAGCGTCAGGATCATCCAGTACACCGCGAACGAGTAAACAATCGGGCGTTTGCGCTTGCTGCGCCAGATGGTATTCAGCGCGGTATCGATCGAGTACATCAACAGCAATGCCGTCACCACCAGCCCGCAGGCGCCGACCGCAGTCATTTTGTTGACGTTGGCGACAAACTGCTCCAGATAGCTCTGGATCACCGTACCGGAAGACGGCACAAAGTTATTAAAAATAAATGCCTTCAGCTGAACACTGACATTGGCAAAGGACGGAAAGGCAGCAAACAGGGCGAAGACCACCGCCACCAGCGGTACCAGTGACAGCAGCGACACATACGCCAGGTTACCCGCCAGCGTCGTCATCGCATCTTCATCGATGCGTTCCCACAGTAATTTTAGCCAACCCCAAAAAGCCCGCAGCCGGTGGCGGTAATGATTAATACGGCTCATTCAGAAGCGATCGCTAAAGAACATCGGCACCACGCTGGCATCCGTGACGTGCACGCTGTGAATACCCAATGCCTGGGCAGCTTCAATGTTGGCAAGATTATCGTCGAAGAAAATCGCCTCCTGTGCGGATGCATCTTCGGCATTCAGCAGTTGCTGATAGATTTCAGGCTCAGGCTTGCGCAGCCCCATTTCCTGGGACAAATAGAGTTTATCTGCCGCGCTCTGCACTTCCGGGTATTGCGTCGGCCAGAAGGTACAATGCAGCTTGTTGGTATTAGAGAGGATAACAACGCGATCGCCCTGTTCACGCAGCTTGTGCATGATGGCAATCACTTCCGGACGCACGCCGACAAAAACCGCCTGCCAGCCCGCCGCAAACTGTTCGAAGCTTAACGCGACATCCAGCTGTTCGCACATTTTCTCTGCGAACTCTTCATCACTGATTTCACCTCGTTCGTGCTGTTCGAAAGACGCATCCATCTGGAAACGGCTTTGCAATGTAGACAGCGGTACGCGCCCCAGATCGCTCCAGACGCCAAGAACCCGGTTGAAATCAATATCAACAATGACGTTACCTAAATCAAAGATATACAGCATGGTCATCTCCTTTTGTGCCGGTGAGATATTCACTCTAGCGGTAAATCGGGAGACTGAACAGGAGAGGGGGAAAATCAGGGAGAAGAATCAAGGCCGGAGAGCTCCGGCCTTGAGAGTGCAGTGCTTAAAGAGGATTAAGACTCTTTAGGACCACGGCTTGCGCGTTTACGGTCGTTTTCCGTCAGGTGACGTTTACGAATACGTACGGACGTTGGCGTAACTTCAACCAGTTCGTCATCATCGATGAATTCCAGAGCCTGCTCCAGAGACATCTTGATTGCCGGAACCAGCGTGGTTGCTTCATCAGTACCCGAAGCACGCATGTTAGTCAGTTTCTTACCGGTCAGGCAGTTCACGGTCAGGTCGTTTGAACGTGAGTGAATACCGATAACCTGGCCTTCATACACTTCAGCACCGTGGCCGAGGAACAGCTTACCGCGATCCTGCAGGCTGAACAGGGCGAATGCTACCGCTTTACCCTGGCCGTTAGAGATCAGCACGCCGTTCTGGCGCTGGCCGATTTCACCCTGACGAACATCATCGTAGTGGCTGAAGGTGGAGTACAGCAGACCGGTACCAGACGTCATGGTCATGAATTCGGTACGGAAACCGATCAGTCCACGCGCCGGGATCAGGTAATCCAGACGAATACGGCCTTTGCCATCAGGGATCATGTCTTTAACATCACCCTTACGCTCGCCCATTGCCTGCATTACAGAACCCTGGTGCTGTTCTTCGATATCCAGCGTCACGTTCTCGAACGGCTCTTGCATGCGGCCATCGATTTTACGGTTGATAACTTTAGGACGTGAAACGGCGATTTCGAAGCCTTCACGACGCATGTTTTCAATCAGAACGGACAGGTGAAGCTCACCACGACCTGACACGCGGAAGGCGTCAGAATCTTCGGTTTCTTCAACACGCAGCGCAACGTTGTGCACCAGTTCTTTGTTCAGACGGTCAAGGATCTGACGTGAAGTCACATACTTACCTTCTTTACCACAGAACGGAGAGGTGTTTACGTTGAAGTACATGGTTACGGTTGGTTCATCAACGCTCAGTGCTGGCAGCGCTTCAACAGCCTGTGGATCACAGATGGTGTCGGAGATGTTCAGCTCGCCCAGACCGGTGATAGCGATGATATCGCCCGCTTCAGCTTCAACCGCTTCGATACGCTCCAGACCCATGTGGGTCAGGACTTTACCGACTTTACCGTTACGGGTTTTGCCTTCGCTATCTACGATAGTAACCTGCTGGTTTGGCTTGACTTTACCGCGTTTGATGCGGCCGATGCCGATAACACCAACGTAGTTGTTGTAGTCCAGCTGGGAAATCTGCATCTGGAATGGCGCTTCTGCCTCAACCTGCGGAGGAGAAACGTGATCCACGATAGCCTGATACAGCGGAGTCATATCCTCAGCCATATCGTTGTGATCCAGACCAGCGATACCGTTCAGCGCTGATGCATAGATTACCGGGAAGTCGAGCTGCTCGTCAGTCGCATCGAGGTTAACGAACAGGTCAAATACCTGGTCAACAACCCAATCCGGACGCGCACCAGGACGGTCAACTTTGTTGATAACAACGATCGGCTTCAGACCATTAGCAAACGCTTTTTTGGTCACGAAGCGGGTTTGCGGCATTGGGCCATCCATTGCATCCCCAACCAGCAGCACCGAGTCAACCATTGACATCACACGCTCAACCTCACCGCCGAAGTCGGCGTGTCCTGGGGTATCCACGATGTTGATGCGGTAGTCATTCCAATTAATGGCGGTGTTTTTTGCGAGGATGGTAATCCCACGCTCTTTCTCCAAATCGTTGGAGTCCATTACGCGTTCGGTGGCTTCAGTACGGGCGTCAAAGGTCCCGGATTGCTGCAGCAACTTATCGACCAGGGTAGTTTTACCATGGTCAACGTGGGCAATAATGGCGATGTTACGCAAATTTTCGATCACAGCTTTGCCTCAGGCATTAGAAATAGCGCGCTATTGTACACGGATTAATCGAAGGACTGAACAGGATCACAAATTTCAATTAAAGATAACTGTCAGGATTGCTTTTTACACCTTAAACAGTGCAAGAATCGCACTCCATCGAAAAAATGCACCAGAATAGTGCTCACTCAGCACTCAATAGCACCAAAATGGTGCGCGACTTCCATCATGGTGCAGGTCCCGTATCACGAGAGGGCGCATCATAGCGCTTTTTCAGGTAAATAATAAAGTTGGCATAGATTTCGCTTTATACACTCAAGCGAAGAATGCAGTTTTTCACAACGGTTGATAGCGTGTGAGAGATCTTTATTATCGGATGACAATGCGAGATAAGCAAAGTCCACCTTGAGATCGCTAACCACGACGACAATGACAAAATCCAGGAGAGTTAAGTATGTCCGCTGAACACGTTCTGTCGATGATGAACGAGCACGAAGTCAAATTCGTTGACCTGCGTTTTACCGATACCAAAGGTAAAGAACAGCACGTCACCATTCCTGCTCATCAGGTTAACGCTGACTTCTTCGAAGAAGGCAAAATGTTTGACGGCTCCTCTATTGGTGGCTGGAAAGGCATTAACGAATCAGACATGGTTCTGATGCCAGATGCGACCACCGCTGTGCTGGATCCATTCTTCGAAGATCCTACGCTGATCATCCGTTGTGACATTCTCGAGCCAGGCACCATGCAGGGCTACGATCGTGACCCACGCTCCATCGCAAAGCGCGCTGAAGATTTCCTGCGCTCTTCTGGCATTGCAGACACCGTTCTGTTTGGACCAGAGCCAGAGTTCTTCCTGTTCGATGACATCCGTTTCGGCAGCAGCACCTCCGGTTCCCATGTTGCTATCGACGATATCGAAGCTTACTGGAACAGCGGTAAAGCTTACGAAGGCGGCAACAAAGGTCACCGTCCAGGTCTGAAAGGCGGTTACTTCCCGGTTCCACCTGTCGACTCCTCACAGGACATCCGTTCTGCGATGTGTCTGACCATGGAGCAGATGGGCCTGGTTGTTGAAGCTCACCACCACGAAGTGGCAACCGCGGGTCAGAACGAAGTGGCAACCCGCTTCAACACCATGACCAAAAAAGCTGACGAAATTCAGATCTACAAATACGTTGTTCACAACGTGGCGCACGCCTACGGCAAAACAGCAACCTTTATGCCGAAACCTATGTTCGGTGATAACGGTTCTGGTATGCACTGCCATATGTCACTGTCTAAAGACGGTAACAACCTGTTCGCCGGCGACAAATACGGCGGCCTGTCTGAAATGGCCCTGTTCTACATCGGTGGTGTTATCAAGCACGCTAAAGCGATCAACGCCCTGGCGAACCCAACCACTAACTCCTACAAGCGTCTGGTCCCAGGCTACGAAGCGCCAGTAATGCTGGCTTACTCTGCCCGTAACCGTTCTGCTTCTATCCGTATCCCAGTGGTTGCCAGCCCGAAAGCACGTCGTATCGAAGCGCGCTTCCCTGATCCAGCGGCTAACCCGTACCTGTGCTTCGCTGCACTGCTGATGGCTGGCCTGGACGGCATCATCAACAAGATCCACCCTGGCGATGCGATGGACAAAAACCTGTACGACCTGCCGCCGGAAGAAGAAGCTGAGATCCCTAAAGTGGCAGGTTCACTGGACGAAGCGCTGGCAGCACTGAACGAAGACCGCGAGTTCCTGACCCGTGGTGGCGTGTTCACTGACGACGCTATCGAAGCTTACATCGAACTGCGTAAAGCCGAGATGGACCGCGTTCGTATGACGCCACACCCTGTTGAGTTCGAGCTGTACTACAGCGTTTAACAGGTAAGACAGTATTTGTTGCCGTGGAAAATTCCAGCCCATCTCCGGATGGGCTTTTTTCACCACGAATTCATCGTCCGGGAAGACGAATTTCGGGTTTAAGGACTATAATGCACTAAAATGGTGCAGGAGAAGGCTGTATGGCAACAGGCACGCTGCCCGATGCTGGGCAGATTCTCAATTCCCTTATTAACAGTATTTTGTTGGTCGACAGCGAGCTGGTGGTGCATTACGCCAATCCCGCGGCCCAACAACTGTTAGCGCAAAGCTCCCGCAAGCTATTTGGATTACCGCTGCCGGAACTGATGGGATATTTTTCGTTAAATATCGACGTCATGCTTGAGAGTCTGGATGCAGGTCAGGGTTTTACTGACAGTGAAGTGACTTTAGTGGTCGACAGCCGTGCGCATATTATGTCGCTAACCGCACAGCGTCTGCCTGAAGGCTTAATTCTGCTTGAAATGGCCCCGATGGATAATCAGCGCCGTCTCAGTCAGGAACAAATTCAACATGCTCAGCAGGTCGCCGCCCGGGATTTAGTCCGTGGTCTGGCACATGAAATTAAAAACCCGCTGGGAGGATTGCGTGGCGCAGCACAGCTGCTGGCGAAAGCCCTGCCCGATCCGTCATTAACCGAATATACCAAGGTGATCATTGAACAGGCCGACCGCCTGCGCAATCTGGTTGATCGCCTGCTGGGTCCACAGCAGCCGGGTATGCACGTCACGCAGAGTATCCATCAGGTCGCAGAACGCATCGTGAACCTGGTGTCGATGGAGCTGCCCGATAACGTCACGCTGGTGCGGGATTACGATCCCAGCCTGCCTGAACTGCCGCACGATCCGGATCAGATTGAACAAGTCCTGCTGAACGTAGTACGCAACGCGCTTCAGGCGTTGGGTGAAGAAGGCGGCACTATTACTCTTCGTACCCGCACGGCGTTTCAGTTAACGCTGCACGGCGTACGCTATCGCCTGGTGGCCCGCATCGATGTTGAAGATGATGGCCCAGGCATTCCGGCACAACTGCAGGATACGCTGTTTTATCCGATGGTGAGCGGGCGTGAAGGCGGCACAGGTTTAGGCCTGTCGATTGCCCGAAGCCTGATCGATCAGCATTCGGGAAAAATAGAATTTAGCAGTTGGCCCGGTCACACTGAATTTTCGGTATTTCTGCCTATTCGCCAGTGAGGTTTCTATGCAACGAGGGATAGTTTGGATCGTCGATGACGATAGCTCCATCCGCTGGGTGCTTGAACGCGCGCTCACTGGAGCCGGTTTGAACTGCGCCACGTTTGACAGCGCTAATGAGGTGCTGGACGCCCTTGCCAGTAAAACCCCAGACGTTTTACTTTCAGATATTCGCATGCCCGGCATGGATGGCCTGGCGCTGCTGAAACAAATTAAGCAGCGTCATCCGATGCTTCCGGTCATCATAATGACGGCCCACTCCGATCTGGATGCGGCGGTCAGCGCGTATCAGCAGGGTGCGTTTGATTATCTGCCAAAACCGTTTGATATCGATGAGGCCGTTGCGCTGGTAGAACGGGCGATCAGCCATTACCAGGAGCAGCAGCAGCCGCGTAATCAACCGGTTAGCGGCCCTACTACCGACATCATTGGCGAAGCGCCCGCGATGCAGGATGTTTTCCGCATTATTGGACGCCTTTCCCGTTCGTCGATCAGCGTATTGATCAACGGCGAGTCCGGTACCGGTAAAGAGCTGGTCGCCCATGCTCTGCACCGCCACAGCCCGCGGGCAAAAGCGCCATTTATCGCGCTAAACATGGCGGCGATCCCGAAAGACCTGATTGAGTCGGAACTGTTTGGCCATGAGAAAGGCGCATTTACCGGCGCTAATCAAATTCGTCAGGGCCGTTTTGAACAGGCCGACGGCGGCACGCTGTTCCTGGATGAAATCGGCGATATGCCGATGGATGTTCAGACCCGCTTGCTGCGTGTGTTGGCGGATGGTCAGTTCTATCGCGTTGGTGGCTATGCACCGGTGAAAGGGGATGTACGCATTATTGCGGCAACCCACCAGAACCTGGAGCTGCGGGTACAAGAAGGCAAGTTCCGTGAGGATCTGTTCCACCGCCTGAACGTGATTCGTGTGCACCTGCCGCCATTGCGCGAACGTCGCGAAGATATTCCGCGCCTGGCACGCTATTTCCTGCAGGTTGCGGCACGTGAACTCGGTGTTGAAGCGAAGATCCTGCACCCAGAAACCGAAACGGCCCTCACTCGGCTTCACTGGTCTGGTAACGTTCGTCAGCTTGAGAACACCTGCCGCTGGCTGACCGTAATGGCGGCCGGACAGGAAGTGTTGATTCAGGATCTGCCGTCCGAGCTGTTTGAGACTTCAACGCCTGAAAATCCGGTGCAGTCACTGCCGGACAGCTGGGCAACGTTGTTGGCACAATGGGCCGATCGCGCGCTGCGTTCCGGTCATCAAAACCTGCTGTCAGAAGCGCAACCCGAAATGGAGCGCACGCTGCTGACCACCGCACTGCGTCATACGCAGGGGCATAAGCAGGAAGCCGCACGCTTGCTGGGATGGGGACGAAATACCCTGACCCGTAAGCTGAAAGAGTTGGGAATGGAGTAGCGGATCCCGCGAGTCTGTCACCCAAAAAAAGGCCGAAACAGTATTTGTCCGGCCTTTTTGTTTTCTGGCAATCAGATCACCCGTGAGAATTGCTGCATACGCGCCTTCTGACGCAGGTAGACGTCAAAGCACATACAGACATTCCTGACCAGCAAACGTCCCTTAGCCGTCACCTGAAGGCCCTTCTCGTGGCATTCCACCAGCCCGTCCCTGATGAACGGAGCTAACAGCGCCAGATCTTCGGCAAAATAGTCGCTAAAGGACCGTTCACCGCTCTCAAAGTCAGCAAAATTGAGCGCGAAATTGCACATCAGCGTTTTAATCACGTCCCGACGCAGGCAATCATCAGCCGACAGCGCCACACCCCGCCATAACGCCGTGTGATTTTCAGCCACGGCGGCATACCAGGATTTCAGCTCTTTTTCATTTTGCGCATACGTGTCACCAAGCATGCTGATGGCTGAAACGCCCATGCCCAGTAAATCACTGTCGCCCTGCGTGGTGTAGCCCTGGAAATTGCGGTGCAGCTTCCCTTCCCGCTGCGCGACGGCCAACTCATCGTCAGGGCGGGCAAAGTGGTCCATGCCAATAAACTGGTAGCCCGCGCCGGTGAGCATGGCGATCGACTGCTGCAGGATATCCATTTTTTGCTGAGCATTCGGCAAATCAGCCTCTTTGATTTTGCGCTGTGCGGCAAACAAGGCCGGCATGTGCGCGTAGTTAAACACGCTAAGCCGATCGGGGTTCAACGCGATGACTTTCTGCAGGGTGAAGGCAAAACTCTCTGGCGTCTGTGCCGGCAGGCCGTAGATCAGGTCCAGACTGACGGAAGCAAAGCCAACCTGACGGGCACGCGCGATAAGATCGACGATCACCTGTTCATCCTGAACCCGGTTCACCTTCTCCTGCACCGTTTTGTTGAAGTCCTGCACGCCCATGCTCAGGCGGTTGAAGCCTGCCGCATGCAGATGGTCCAACACATCCAGTTCGATTTCTCGCGGGTCGACCTCAATCGACAGCTCGGCGTCTTCACTGAAGGTAAAAGCCTGCCGCAGCAGGGTGATCAGGCGGGTTATCTGCTGCTTATTTAAATACGTCGGTGTGCCGCCACCCCAGTGCATCTGGCTGACGGTGCGGCCACGAAATAATTTGGCGCGAGACTGAATTTCGCTCGCCAGCGCATCCAGATAGGCATCCGCCTTGTGCTGCTGACGCGTGACCAGCTTGTTGCAGCCGCAGAAATAACACAGCCGATGGCAGAACGGGATGTGAACATACAGGGACAGAGGACGATCGGGATAGCGTTGCGCTGCCTGCTGAAAAGCCGCTTCGTTGTACTGCTCGGTAAATTCCAGCGCGGTGGGATAGGAGGTATAACGGGGACCGGAGATATTGTAGGTCTGGATCAGGCGTTGATCCCATTCAATCATCTGCGTCACGGTATTCACTCCTGCGTTGGCGTCTGGATGCCGACCGTCGGGTGAAAGGGGTGTGCCTGGCAGACTGGCGGACGGTCGCTCGGTGCAGTTGGGTTTTCAACCGCGAAAGACGACGTAGTTTAACGAATAACCCGCCAAGGCTGCAGAGCATAATCAGCACGAAAATTGATCCAGGCCAATTCATTCGCAGAGAAACCTTTTAAAAGGGCAGCGCAATACTGCGCCACCTCAATTTTACCCAATAACGCAGAAAGGTTACTGGCCGCCTTTCAGCAAGCGGTACATATCTTCTTCCGCCTGCTCATCTTCTGCACCGTCGTCCAGCGCGATGCCAAGCTCTTCCATCAGCACGTCGATACGGTCAAGCGTCTGGTCCAGCCAGGCCTGATCTTCTGCTGACAGCGTCTCGCCTTTTTCCAGGCGATCCAGCAGGGTGTCCAGACGTTCGTCATTCTCCAGCTTCGCCAGCTCTTCTTCCGGAGACAGAAGGACTTTTTTCTCTTCTACAGGTTTAGCGACTTTAGCCACTTTCTTCGCGGGCTGAGCGTCTGCAGTCACCGGACCCAGGGCAATGGGCTTTTTGCTGCCAATGCGCGGATCTTTGCTGACGGCGCTTTCGCCGCTCTTCTTGTTAACGGTGACCGGATTAGCACGGCTGCCGGAGGCATTGCCGCGATGCTTCTTGTCGCGCTTACGATCGCGCGCTTCCGCGTTTGATTCATCACGCGTTTTACGCTGGGTTTTTGCTGCCGGTTTCTTATCCTGTGGCGCGCGTGCGGGTTGCTTCATGTTTTCTGCTCTCAGACGATTTATATTCAGTATAGAATTGCGGCGGAATCTAGCAGAAAGCAGACAAAGAAAAAAGGCGCCAGGTCACCCTGTCGCCTTTTTTCGCACCTTCCGCAGAAGGACTGACTAGGTCAGCATCCTTTTGAGCAGCCAACATCCCGGTTTTCCATTGCCTGGGAGTCCCGTCCTGGACTCGATCCTTTCCATGTTGTGTTGAAAATCCCAACACGCTCCTTCCCTGCCCCACACCGTCCTGGCGCCCATGAGCACATCATCCTGAAGAGAACCGTCCGGGTTCTGCCAATTACTTTAGACTAAATGGTCAAACTGACAAGGGAGGTGCCACAACAAAATTCTTTTCGGAAAGTCATAAGTTTATATAACTTATTGTTATTAAATGTTTTATTAGTTTTATTTAGCGTGAAAAAGAGGAAACTTCTGGCAAATCTAATAGCCAATCTCCTACAAAATCCCGGCCGTAAAAAGGTCGGTTGGGCGCTTTCATTCTATACAGGGTATACTCTGCGCAATTGACCTTATTATCTGGAGTTTTTATTTTGTCTGGCTGGAATTATCACGTTACCCATTTTGTCACCAGTGCCCCTGACATTCGTCACCTTCCAGCCGATACCGGACTTGAAGTGGCTTTTGCCGGTCGTTCCAACGCGGGCAAATCCAGCGCACTGAATACGCTGACCAATCAAAAAAGCCTGGCACGTACCAGTAAAACCCCAGGCCGTACCCAGCTGATCAACCTTTTCCAGGTTGCTGAAGGCTATCGTCTGGTCGACTTACCGGGCTATGGTTATGCAGAAGTACCGGAAGAGATGAAGCTGAAGTGGCAGAGAGCGCTGGCAGAATATCTGCGCGATCGTCAGTGCCTGAAGGGCCTGGTGGTGCTGATGGATATCCGCCATCCGCTGAAGGACCTGGATCAGCAGATGATCCTGTGGGCAGTGCAGAGCGGCATTCAGGTGCTGGTGCTGTTGACCAAGGCAGACAAACTGGCTTCTGGCGCACGCAAAGCGCAGCTGAATGCGGTGCGTGAAACAGCCAAAGGGTTCATTGGGGATGTTCGGGTAGAGATGTTCTCTTCACTGAAGAAAATTGGCGTTGATAAACTGAGCGATCAGTTAAATACGTGGTTTAGCGAACTTCCGCCAGCAGTAGAAGACGAAGAACAAGAAGCGCCTGCAGAGTAAGATTCCCGCCCTGGGGCCAGATAGCGCCCAATAAAAAACGCCCCAGTCATAACGACTGGGGCGGCTAAAATATTCAGCCAAATCCGATTACGTGAAGTAAAAGGTTTGAAAGATAGAACATCTTACCTCTGTACCCTACAACTGAAACTCTACAGGATTTTTTCGGCCCTCAAAAGGGTTTTTTGTAGTTAATTTTCAGAAAACACCGGGTGTTATCCAACTCAGGTAACAGAAACCGCCCTTGCCTGTAGCTTAATTACAAAAAAAATGCTTCCAGGATAACTGCTTAGGTGAAATTCTGAACGGTGGTTGGCCCAAAGGTTCAGGCGTACAGCGGAACTAAAGCATTTTCTTATGGATAAAAAATGAGACTGAATTTGCTATAAAATCAGTCTCATCCGTGGGCAGCCGGGAAATTAGTGCGCCTGTTCCCAGTTATCGCCAACGCCAACATCCACCTGCAGCGGAACGTCGAGTTTCATGCTGTTTTCCATCAGATCGCGAATTTTCGCTGTGGCCGCCTCCACTTCAGAGGTTTTCACTTCGAAGACCAGTTCATCGTGTACCTGCATGATCATTTTCACGTCCGGCGCTGACTGCGGCGTTAACCAACCATCGACCGCAATCATCGCCTTTTTGATAATGTCAGCCGCCGTGCCCTGCATTGGCGCATTGATTGCCGCGCGTTCGGCCGCCTTACGGCGCATTGCATTGCTGGCATTGATATCCGGCAAATAGAGGCGTCGGCCATCCAGCGTTGAGACATAGCCTTTTTCAGCGGCCTGCTGGCGGGTGCTTTCCATATATTCCAACACGCCAGGATAGCGTTCAAAGTACAGATCCATATACTTCTTCGCTTCACCTGCACCAATATTCAGCTGACGGGAGAGGCCAAAGGCGCTCATGCCATATATCAGGCCAAAGTTGATCGCTTTCGCGCTGCGGCGCTGTTCGCCGGTGACTTTATCCAGTGCCATGCCAAAGACTTCGGCAGCCGTCGCACGGTGTATATCCATGCCTTCAGCAAAGGCGCTTAACAAGCCCTTATCCTGTGACAGGTGAGCCATGATGCGCAGCTCAATTTGAGAATAGTCAGCGGCAACAATCTTATGGCCTTTGGAAGCAATGAAAGCCTGACGAATGCGGCGACCTTCTTCGTTTCTCACCGGAATGTTCTGCAGGTTGGGATCGGTAGAAGAGAGTCGGCCGGTGGCCGTGACCGCCTGATGATAAGAGGTGTGCACGCGTCCGGTGATAGGATTAATCATCAACGGCAGCTTGTCAGTGTAGGTCGACTTCAGCTTGGCTAAGCCACGGTTCTCCAGGATCACCTTCGGCAAAGGATAATCCAGCGCCAGCTCAGCAAGGACTTCCTCACTGGTAGACGGCGCGCCGCCAGGCGTTTTCTTGGTTGGCTTGATGCCCTGCTTCTCAAAGAGAATGGTCTGCAGCTGCTTTGGCGAAGAGAGGTTAAACGGCTCACCCGCCAGTTCATGGGCTTTTTGCTCTAGCTCTGCCAGACGAATGGTCAGCTCTTTCGAATGGGCGGCCAGAATCCCCTGATCGATCAACACCCCATTACGCTCAATGCGCGAGATCACCGTCAGCAGCGGCATTTCGATGTTTTCGAACACCTCCTTCGGCCCCTGCTCTTTCTCCAGTTCTGGCCACATCTTCAGGTGGAGCTGGAGCGTTACGTCGGCATCTTCGGCAGCATAATGCGCGGCCTGTTCCAGATCGATCTGGTTAAAGGTCAGCTGCTTTTTGCCTTTGCCGGCAATCTCCTCAAAGGAGACCGTTTTATGGTTCAGCCAGCGTGATGAGAGCGTATCCATATCATGACGGCTCCCCACGCTGCTCAGCGCGTACGACTCCAGCATGGTGTCGAACTTAATGCCCTGTAATTCGATGTCGTAGTTCTTCAGCACGCCGCGATCGTATTTCAGGTTCTGACCCACCTTCAGCAACGCCGGATCTTCCAGCAGCGGCTTGAGGCGCTCCAGCACGCTGTTGCGATCCAGCTGGGCTGGCGCATCCAGATAATCATGCGCCACGGGAAGATAGGCGGCTTTGCCTGGCTCAATGGCGAAGGAAATCCCCACGATATTGGCGCTCAGCGTATCCAGCGAGTCGGTTTCCAGATCGAACGCAAACAGTGAACTGGTCTTGAGTTGCTTCAGCCAGCTTTCGAAGGTCTCTTCATCCAGAATAGTGACATAGCCTTCGGCAGAGAGCGTACTGGTGGTTTCGACCTGTTCTTCAACCTGTTCAACCAGCGCTTTCTGCGCGGCAGGATGACTCTTTTTACCCTGTAGCCACTTTCCTTCTTCCAGGTCGGTGATCCAGCGTTTGAACTCATATTCGCGGAACAGGCCCAGTAACTCTTCCACCGCCGGCTCATTCACCGTCAGCTGTTCACTGGTCAGATCTAATTCCACATCCGTTTTAATGGTCGCCAGCTGGTAAGAGAGCAGCGCCATCTCTTTATTTTGCTCCAGCTTGGCGGCCATGGTTTTTGCCCCACGGAACGTCAGTTCAGCGACCTTATCCAGGTTGGCATAGATATCTTTAATTCCGCCCAGCCCCTGCAGCAGTGCCTGAGCCGTTTTCTCGCCCACGCCCGGTACGCCGGGAATGTTATCGGATGCGTCGCCCATCAGCGCGAGGAAGTCGATGATTAATTCAGGCGGAATGCCATATTTCTCCACCACTTCGTCAGGGCCGAGGATCGCATTGTTCATGGTGTTGATAAGGGTGATATCTGGCGTTACCAGCTGCGCCATATCTTTATCGCCAGTGCTGATTAATACCGGCTTGCCTTTTTTACCGGCTTCCAGCGCCAGCGTACCGATGACGTCATCGGCTTCCACGCCACTGACGGCCAGTAGAGGCAAGCCCATCGCTCTGACCATATTATGCAAGGGCTCGATCTGCGCTCGCAGGTCGTCCGGCATCGGTGGGCGGTGGGATTTATAGGCTTCGAAAAGCTCATCGCGGAAGGTTTTGCCTTTGGCATCAAAAACCACGGCTACATGGCTGGGCTTATATTGCAGCAGCAGGCTGCGCAACATATTCAGCACACCGTACATCGCGCCGGTAGGTTTTCCTGCGCTGTTGGTCAGCGGAGGGAACGCGTGGTATGCGCGATAGAGGTAAGAAGAGCCATCTACCAGAATCAGCGGGTTTTCTGCAATTTGTGCCATAAGTCGTCACGTTCTTCGTTGGTTTTTTCAATGCGGTAAGGATGCCACAGCTGAGGACGAAAGTTGAAATAACCTGACGGATAAACTTCATTTGGCTGTTGATTTTGCGGGAGGTGACGCAGTAATAAGCTGTGGATAAGTTTGTGCGTAAAAATGATCCCGGTTTTTCATACGTAGAATAAAATGCCGACATAAAAACAAAAAAAACCTGTTTTCAATAAGTTAAATTTATTCGCCAGGAATAACTTCAGGTTTCACGGAATGAATTATATGTGGATATTAATTATTGCCTTTGCCGATCGCACAGGATCTCTGTCTTTTAATCAGGATCTTTTCAACATGTTTATTCCGTGGAGAAACCCGAGCCGGCAGTTGAAAACAACAACGCCGGCATTACGCCGGCGTTGCAGACTGACGTCAATTACTTCTGAGTCAGCAGGAACTTCACTACGTTGGCATATTGCTGAACATAGTTGTCCATTGAGCTGGTATCCAGGCCACCGTTGTTAACCATATATTTGCCGTTAACAAACATCGCCGGAACGCCCTGCAGCTGTACATCGGCTGCCGCTTTTTCCTGCTGGGCTACCAGAGATTTCACGACGAAGCTGTTCCAGGCGCCGTCATAAGCTTCGGGCGTAATACCTGCCGCTTTGACGAAGACATCTTTCAGGCTCGCTGCATCAGTGATGGTCTGTGTTTTCTGGATGCCATCAAAGATTGGCGCGGTAACTTTATCTTCCACGCCCAGAGCCATTGCAACAGCCCAGGCCTGAGTCACGGTTTTACCCATCTCGCCACCCAGGAACTCGACGTGATATTTGGTCACTTTGGTGTCAGCAGGCAGGGCTTTCTTCACTGCATCGCTAACATGCCAGACGTGTTCAAACTCATAGCAGTGAGGGCAGAAGAAAGAGAAGAACTCGAGAACCTGAGGTTCGCCAGCGACGGGTTTTTGCATCGTCACGTATTGCTGGCCATCCGTAAACTGGGCTGCTGACGCACTGAAGGCCAAAACCAGACCAACCAGCGCAAACCAAATCTTTTTCATCGTGAAACTCTCTCCTAACAGCAAATGGGGCAAACCGGAAAAGACGGTCAGCCTTAGAATGCGGGCGTCAGCTGTAGCGGGGGCTCCTGCAACAACCTTGCCTGCTCGTTAAATAGTGAAATCTGCCTGCGCCAGAAATCTTCATCCGTCATCCATGGAAAACTTGCAGGAAATGCAGGGTCTTGCCAGCGGCGAACAACCCACGCCAGATAATAAACCATCCGCATAGCGCGTAAAGGTTCAATAAGTGACAATTCGTGTGTATCGAACTCGCAGAATTCACTGTAAGCCTCTAACAGAATATCCCACTGCAGGCGTTGTTCCTGTTGATCCCCGTTAATTAACATCCATAAATCCTGCACGGCGGGGCCATTGCGGGCATCATCGAGGTCAACAAAGAACGGGCCATCACGCCAGAGGATATTGCCCGGATGGCAGTCACCATGCAGGCGTAAAGGCTGCCACTGAGTATGCCAGTATTTTTGTAAAGTTGTGCCTATCAGCCGCACGCTGGCCAATAACGGCTCCTTCAACTTACGGGGGATTAACGTACTGGCTTCAAAGACCTGAAGCGGTTCGTTGATGTATTCGTCCAGCCCCAGGGTAGGACGAACAGCAAAGGTGCTTTTGCGGCCCGTCTGATGGATACGACCAAGGAAGCGTCCTACCCATTCCAGATGGTCATAATTGTCCGTTTCATACTGACGACCACCCAGGCTTGGGAATACGGTGTACAGGTAACCATTATGCTGATGAAGGGTTTTTCCCTGTAATTGCAGCGGCGCTGCGACCGGAACCTCATCAGCAAACAGTTCTGCAGTGAACTGATGTTCTTCCAGAATCTGCTGCTGTGACCAACGTTGTGGGCGATAAAACTTCACCACATAGCGGGTTTTGTCTTCATCTGAGAACTGATAGACCCGGTTTTCATAGCTGTTCAGGGCAGTCAGCCCTGATTCCACACGGATCCCGGTCTCCCAGAGCGCATCAAGGATGGTATCGGGATCAAGATGTTGAAAGTTAAACGCGGGTTCTTTCATCCGGGATGCTCATGGCGTGAATTAGCCGTTAAGAATACCATTAAACGCAGCAGGCTACGGGAGACTGCGGGGAATTAATCTTTAATGACTCCTCTGGCACGCAGCAGCGCGGTCTTAAAATCCTCTTCATAATCTTTTTTCAGACCTGGGATCTGCTCATCTTTATCGGTACCGCGCATTTTCAGGTGATAGATCAGAATATCGTCTGTCAGATCGCCTATTGGGCCGCTAAAACCTGACTCAGACGCCAGTTTCTGCAAAAATTGCATCAGATTAAGGTCGGGTTCTTTCTGCCATTCAGGCTGAAGAAGAGAAATCAGTTCATTAAGACGGTGGCATTTCATGACAGGGTTCCTTAAGGTCGACAGAGGACGCCAGGTTACCAGCTTTAATCCCACATGAAAAGAGGGGTATTGTGGCGCATGACTCAACCAGTGAAGTATAGAGTAGAGAATGTCAGCGGCGTGATTCTGGCCGGAGGGAGAGGTTCCAGGATGCAGGGCGAGGATAAAGGGTTGGTGATGCTGAATGGCAAGCCGCTGTATCAGCATGTGCTGGCGATCCTGCAGCCGCAGGTTGCGGAGGTCTGTATCAGTGCCAATCGTCATCATCAGCGCTACCTGGAAAGTGGTTGCGAGGTTTTTGCCGATACTTTTACCGGATTTGCTGGTCCGCTGGCAGGCATGTTGGCCGCTTTGCAGCGAATCAACACCGATTGGGCCGTTTTTGCCTCCTGTGATACGCCCTTCCTTCCAACAAATCTGGTCAGTCAGCTTTGGCAGGTAAAAAATGCCGGGGCAAAAGCAGCCTGGGTGAGATGTGGTGAACGCGATCATCCCACACTGGCGTTAGTTCACCGGAGTCTGGCGCCTCAGCTGGAAGAATATTTGCAGCGTGGCGACCGCAAATTGATGGTTTTCCTGACAGAAGTGGGCGGTTCAGCGGTTAATTTCGACAACCAGCAGGCGTTTATTAATCTTAATACGCCTGAAGATCTCGCTTCATTTCAGGGTAAGCGCTGAATTTAGCGGAATTTAGAGGCGTCGTGCGGCAGCACGGCGTCTTTTTTTGTCTGGTTTTTGGGTATTTTGGGGGGTTCAGGAGCTGTTTTGAGGCGGGTCTGCTGTGGGTTTTTGCTTTTTACGCACACAAAAAAGCCCCATGCTTTCGCATGAGGCTTGTCTGCTTAATTGATGCCTGGCAGTTCCCTACTCTCGCATGGGGAGACCCCACACTACCATCGGCGCTACGGCGTTTCACTTCTGAGTTCGGCATGGGGTCAGGTGGGACCACCGCGCTAAAGCCGCCAGGCAAATTCTGTTATTCACGCCGCCATAAGGCCGCGCAAATTTATCCGGTTCAAGCTGAAAATATCTGTTCGTGTCTCTCAGACACCACCAGAACGCTTCTGGTGTTGTAAGGTTAAGCCTCACGGGTCATTAGTACCGGTTAGCTCAACGCATCGCTGCGCTTACACACCCGGCCTATCAACGTCGTAGTCTTCAACGTCCCTTCAGGGGCCTTAAAGGCCCAGGGAAGATTCATCTCGAGGCAAGTTTCGCGCTTAGATGCTTTCAGCGCTTATCTTTTCCGCACTTAGCTACCGGGCAATGCCATTGGCATGACAACCCGAACACCAGTGGTGCGTTCACTCCGGTCCTCTCGTACTAGGAGCAACCCCTCTCAATCTTCCAGCGCCCACGGCAGATAGGGACCGAACTGTCTCACGACGTTCTAAACCCAGCTCGCGTACCACTTTAAACGGCGAACAGCCGTACCCTTGGGACCTACTTCAGCCCCAGGATGTGATGAGCCGACATCGAGGTGCCAAACACCGCCGTCGATATGAACTCTTGGGCGGTATCAGCCTGTTATCCCCGGAGTACCTTTTATCCGTTGAGCGATGGCCCTTCCATTCAGAACCACCGGATCACTATGACCTGCTTTCGCACCTGCTCGAGCCGTCACTCTCGCAGTCAAGCTAGCTTATGCCATTGCACTAACCTCACGATGTCCGACCGTGATTAGCTAACCTTCGTGCTCCTCCGTTACTCTTTAGGAGGAGACCGCCCCAGTCAAACTACCCACCAGACACTGTCCCCACGCCGGATCACGGCGCCAGGTTAGAACATCAAACGTTAAAGGGTGGTATTTCAAGGTTGGCTCCACGCAGACTGGCGTCCACGCTTCAAAGCCTCCCACCTATCCTACACATCAAGGTTCAATATTCAGTGTCAAGCTATAGTAAAGGTTCACGGGGTCTTTCCGTCTTGCCGCGGGTACACTGCATCTTCACAGCGAGTTCAATTTCACTGAGTCTCGGGTGGAGACAGCCTGGCCATCATTACGCCATTCGTGCAGGTCGGAACTTACCCGACAAGGAATTTCGCTACCTTAGGACCGTTATAGTTACGGCCGCCGTTTACCGGGGCTTCGATCAAGAGCTTCTCCTTGCGGATAACCCCATCAATTAACCTTCCGGCACCGGGCAGGCGTCACACCGTATACGTCCACTTTCGTGTTTGCACAGTGCTGTGTTTTTAATAAACAGTTGCAGCCAGCTGGTATCTTCGACTGGCTTCAGCTCCGGGAGCAAGTCCCTTCACCTACGCGCCAGCGTGCCTTCTCCCGAAGTTACGGCACCATTTTGCCTAGTTCCTTCACCCGAGTTCTCTCAAGCGCCTTGGTATTCTCTACCTGACCACCTGTGTCGGTTTGGGGTACGATTCCGTGTTACCTGATGCTTAGAGGCTTTTCCTGGAAGCAGGGCATTTGTTACTTCAGCACCGTAGTGCCTCGTCATCACACCTCAGCGTTAAAAAGAGTCCGGATTTACCTAAACTCTCCGCCTACATGCTTAAACCGGGACAACCGTCGCCCGGCTAACATAGCCTTCTCCGTCCCCCCTTCGCAGTAACACCGAGTACAGGAATATTAACCTGTTTCCCATCGACTACGCCTTTCGGCCTCGCCTTAGGGGTCGACTCACCCTGCCCCGATTAACGTTGGACAGGAACCCTTGGTCTTCCGGCGAGCGGGCTTTTCACCCGCTTTATCGTTACTTATGTCAGCATTCGCACTTCTGATACCTCCAGCAGACCTCACAGTCCACCTTCGACGGCTTACAGAACGCTCCCCTACCCAACAACGCATAAGCGTCGCTGCCGCAGCTTCGGTGCATGGTTTAGCCCCGTTACATCTTCCGCGCAGGCCGACTCGACCAGTGAGCTATTACGCTTTCTTTAAATGATGGCTGCTTCTAAGCCAACATCCTGGCTGTCTGTGCCTTCCCACATCGTTTCCCACTTAACCATGACTTTGGGACCTTAGCTGGCGGTCTGGGTTGTTTCCCTCTTCACGACGGACGTTAGCACCCGCCGTGTGTCTCCCGTGATAACATTCTTCGGTATTCGCAGTTTGCATCGGGTTGGTAAGCCGGGATGGCCCCCTAGCCGAAACAGTGCTCTACCCCCGAAGATGAGTTCACGAGGCGCTACCTAAATAGCTTTCGGGGAGAACCAGCTATCTCCCGGTTTGATTGGCCTTTCACCCCCAGCCACAAGTCATCCGCTAATTTTTCAACATTAGTCGGTTCGGTCCTCCAGTTAGTGTTACCCAACCTTCAACCTGCCCATGGCTAGATCACCGGGTTTCGGGTCTATACCCTGCAACTTAACGCCCAGTTAAGACTCGGTTTCCCTTCGGCTCCCCTATACGGTTAACCTTGCTACAGAATATAAGTCGCTGACCCATTATACAAAAGGTACGCAGTCACACCACGAAGGTGCTCCCACTGCTTGTACGTACACGGTTTCAGGTTCTGTTTCACTCCCCTCGCCGGGGTTCTTTTCGCCTTTCCCTCACGGTACTGGTTCACTATCGGTCAGTCAGGAGTATTTAGCCTTGGAGGATGGTCCCCCCATATTCAGACAGGATGTCACGTGTCCCGCCCTACTCATCGAACTCACAATAAGTGCATTTTTGTGTACGGGAGTATCACCCTGTACCCTGCGACTTTCCAGACGCTTCCACTAATGCACAAACTGATTCAGGTTCTGGGCTGTTCCCCGTTCGCTCGCCGCTACTGGGGGAATCTCGGTTGATTTCTTTTCCTCTGGGTACTTAGATGTTTCAGTTCCCCAGGTTCGCCTTGCAACACTATGTATTCATGTTGCAATGATGCACCAAAGTGCACCGGGTTTCCCCATTCGGGTATCGTCGGTTATTACGGTTCATATCACCTTACCGACGCTTATCGCAGATTAGCACGCCCTTCATCGCCTCTGACTGCCTAGGCATCCACCGTGTACGCTTAGTCACTTAACCTCACAACCCACAAGCGTCCCGAAAGACACATTGCTGTTGTAAGCATTTGAGAGACTCGAACATATCGTTAATTTCATTCTTATTACGGAGAATGAAAACGACATGTCGTTTCAATTTTCAGCTTGTTCCGGATTGTTAAAGAGCAAATATCTCAAACGTGACTCGTCCTTGCGGAGAGAATCAGTTTTGAGATACGGGTTGATAATGTCTTTCACTCATTATCAGGAGATGGCGTCCCCAAGGGGATTCGAACCCCTGTTACAGCCGTGAAAGGGCAGTGTCCTGGGCCTCTAGACGATGGGGACTCTGTTACTGTTGCTCATTACGTTTTCTATCAGACAATCTGTTGTGGACACTACGCGGGAAAGTATCTTCAGGTAAGGAGGTGATCCAACCGCAGGTTCCCCTACGGTTACCTTGTTACGACTTCACCCCAGTCATGAATCACAAAGTGGTAAGCGCCCTCCCGAAGGTTAAGCTACCTACTTCTTTTGCAACCCACTCCCATGGTGTGACGGGCGGTGTGTACAAGGCCCGGGAACGTATTCACCGTAGCATTCTGATCTACGATTACTAGCGATTCCGACTTCACGGAGTCGAGTTGCAGACTCCGATCCGGACTACGACGCACTTTGTGAGGTCCGCTTGCTCTCGCGAGTTCGCTTCTCTTTGTATGCGCCATTGTAGCACGTGTGTAGCCCTGGCCGTAAGGGCCATGATGACTTGACGTCATCCCCACCTTCCTCCGGTTTGTCACCGGCAGTCTCCTTTGAGTTCCCGACATTACTCGCTGGCAACAAAGGATAAGGGTTGCGCTCGTTGCGGGACTTAACCCAACATTTCACAACACGAGCTGACGACAGCCATGCAGCACCTGTCTCACGGTTCCCGAAGGCACTAAGGCATCTCTGCCGAATTCCGTGGATGTCAAGGCCAGGTAAGGTTCTTCGCGTTGCATCGAATTAAACCACATGCTCCACCGCTTGTGCGGGCCCCCGTCAATTCATTTGAGTTTTAACCTTGCGGCCGTACTCCCCAGGCGGTCGACTTAACGCGTTAGCTCCGGAAGCCACGCCTCAAGGGCACAACCTCCAAGTCGACATCGTTTACGGCGTGGACTACCAGGGTATCTAATCCTGTTTGCTCCCCACGCTTTCGCACCTGAGCGTCAGTCTTTGTCCAGGGGGCCGCCTTCGCCACCGGTATTCCTCCAGATCTCTACGCATTTCACCGCTACACCTGGAATTCTACCCCCCTCTACAAGACTCTAGCCTGCCAGTTTCAAATGCAGTTCCCAGGTTAAGCCCGGGGATTTCACATCTGACTTGACAGACCGCCTGCGTGCGCTTTACGCCCAGTAATTCCGATTAACGCTTGCACCCTCCGTATTACCGCGGCTGCTGGCACGGAGTTAGCCGGTGCTTCTTCTGCGGGTAACGTCAATCGATAAGGTTATTAACCTTATCGCCTTCCTCCCCGCTGAAAGTACTTTACAACCCGAAGGCCTTCTTCATACACGCGGCATGGCTGCATCAGGCTTGCGCCCATTGTGCAATATTCCCCACTGCTGCCTCCCGTAGGAGTCTGGACCGTGTCTCAGTTCCAGTGTGGCTGGTCATCCTCTCAGACCAGCTAGGGATCGTCGCCTAGGTGAGCCATTACCCCACCTACTAGCTAATCCCATCTGGGCACATCCGATGGTGTGAGGCCCGAAGGTCCCCCACTTTGGTCCGAAGACGTTATGCGGTATTAGCTACCGTTTCCAGTAGTTATCCCCCTCCATCAGGCAGTTTCCCAGACATTACTCACCCGTCCGCCACTCGTCACCCGAGAGCAAGCTCTCTGTGCTACCGTTCGACTTGCATGTGTTAGGCCTGCCGCCAGCGTTCAATCTGAGCCATGATCAAACTCTTCAATTAAAAGTTCGATTTGCTGAAACAAGTTCAGCGGTGCTCAAGTGTAAAACGTCATAATGAATTTCATTATGTGTTCACTCTCAAGGCTTGATATTTTTTTGCGCCTTGCGGCGCTGATATCAATCCTGCGAGTGCCCACACAGATTGTCTGATAAATTGTTAAAGAGCGTTGCGGTAAGTGCCTTAGCGCCTTACTGCGAGGTGGCGTATATTACGCTTTCCTCCTTCAGAGTCAACTTCTTTTTGGGAAGTTTTTCTCCGGCGATTCAGCTTCCTGAATCTCTGACCCGGTGACTCGTAAGTCGTTGTTCCGTGTCAGTGGAGGCGCATTATAGGGAATTCCTGGAAGGCCGCAAGTGTTTCTCAACAAAAAAGATCTGACCGCCTCTTTTTTCATCAAAAGGTGAAAAAACACCCGTCTTACGCTGTTTTTAGCAGCTAAATGGCCTTTAAAAGCCCTTTTGCCCTTCCTGTAACCAGGTCAGCTGATGCTATTCTTTATGCATTGCAGGTTTGCCCTGCCAGCATTGAACATTAAAAAGGATGCTAAATGATAAAATCCGCGCGCAGTATGTCCGGACTTCCGTGGATCGCCGCCATGGCCTTCTTTATGCAGGCGCTGGATGCCACGATACTGAACACCGCCCTCCCTGCAATCGCCCAAAGTCTTAACCGCTCTCCGCTGGCGATGCAGTCCGCCGTCATCAGCTACACCTTAACGGTTGCCCTGCTTATTCCCGTCAGCGGCTGGCTGGCCGATCGCTACGGCACCCGCAAAGTCTTTATCGTCGCTGTCTCACTGTTTACCCTCGGCTCTCTCGCCTGCGCACTCTCGGGGTCGCTAACCTCACTGGTTGCTTTCAGGGTGGTGCAGGGTGTCGGCGGCGCGATGATGATGCCGGTTGCACGCCTTGCCCTGTTAAGGGCTTACCCACGGAGCGAACTGCTGCCGGTACTCAATTTCGTCACCATGCCCGGACTGATTGGCCCGGTACTGGGGCCGATGCTGGGTGGCGTGCTGGTGACCTATGCTACCTGGCACTGGATCTTCCTGATTAATATCCCGATGGGGATTGCCGGCATCATCTATGCCCGCAAATATATGCCGGACTTCACCACGCCACGCCGCCGCTTCGATTTCCTGGGCTTTTTGCTGTTCGGGATTGGGCTGGTGCTGCTTTCGAGCGGAATAGAGCTGTTTGGCGAGAAGATCGTTGCCACCAGCATTGCACTGGCGGTCACGCTGGGCGGCGTTCTGTTACTTCTTCTCTATATAGTGCACGCAAGACGCCACCCTACGCCGCTCATCCCGTTGCCGATGTTTAAAACCCGCACTTTCTCGGTAGGCATACTGGGCAATATCGCCGCACGCCTCGGGACGGGATGCATTCCTTTCCTGATGCCGTTGATGCTGCAGGTTGGCTTTGGTTACTCGGCGATCCTGGCAGGCTGCATGATGGCACCGACCGCGTTAGGTTCGATTATGGCCAAGTCGATGGTGACGCAGGTGCTGCGCTGGTTTGGCTACCGTAAAACCCTGGTATGGATTAGCGTGATCATCGGCGTGCTGGTTGCCAGCTTCGCCTTACAAACGCCGGGGATGAGCCTGCTGGTGCTCCTGCTGCCGCTGTTTGTTCTGGGGATGGGGATGTCGACACAGTTCACCGCCATGAACACCATCACACTGGCGGATCTTAATGATGCCAACGCCAGCAGCGGCAACAGCATGCTGGCCGTGACCCAACAGCTGGCGATCAGCTTCGGGGTGGCGGTCAGTGCCGCCGTGCTGCGATTCTATGAAAACTTTGATGGCACCACCGTTCAGCACTTCCATGCCACGTTCCTGACGATGGGTGTGGTCACGGTGATCTCAGGATCGGTGTTTTTGATGTTGAAACCCGGCGACGGAAGGCATCTGATCAGCAACCGGGAGAAAAAGAAGAAAGCCGCTTAACGCTCCCCGACGGATCCACGCTCGACCAGTTCCGGTGTCAGCACCAGCAGTTGCTGGCTGCCACCGGGCTCGGCCAGACGATGCAGCAACGTATCAATGGCCAACTCACCCAGTTCATCTTTCGGCTGATGGATGGTGGTCAGCGGCGGGGTCATATAGCGGGCCAGCTCGATATCGTCATAGCCGATCACCGCAATGTCCTGCGGCACCGACAGTCCTGCCTGATACAACGCATGATAAACCCCAACCGCCATCGCATCGTTGCTGGTAAACACCGCCTGCGGCAGCGGGTTGAGCGCCAGCAGTTGGTTCATCGCATTGTAGCCGCCCTCAAACTCCAGATCGCCAGCGACGATATAGCCAGGCAGCACCGGTAAACCCGCCTGTTTCATCGCCTGATGAAATCCCTCAAGGCGTAAACGGGCCGGCGTTTTATCCTGTGGTCCGGCGATACAGGCAATACGCGTATACCCCCGGGAGATAAGATGCCGGGTGGCCATTTCGCCGCCCAGCAGCGAGTTATCCTGAATAATGTCGCTGCCACCGTCAAAAGGGGACCAGTCCATCATCACGGAAGGGATAGAAGGATAGCGCGTCAGGATCTCAACCGACGGAATATGGCTTTCGGTACACATGATTAACAGCCCGTCGACACGCTTTTGCAACAGCGTCTCCAGACTGCGGTTCATGCGGTTTTCATCGCCATCGGTATTGCACAGCACCAGACTGTAGCCGCGCTCATAACAGCTTCTTTCGACGCCACGCACCACTTCCGAATAGAACGGGTTGCTGCTGGCGGTCAGCAGCATCCCGATGGTGCGGGTCTGGTTAAGCTTCAGGCTTCGTGCCAGGGCGGATGGCGCATAGTTAAGTTGCGAAATCGCCGTGGTCACTTTTTCCCGCACCGCGTCACTGACAAAGCGGTTGTTGTTGATCACATGGGAAACGGTGGACGTTGAAACGCCCGCCAGCCGTGCGACATCTTTCATGGTGGCCAAGTGCTACCCCTGCTGCTGCAAGAAGCTGTCGGTCTCGTGACGCCAGGGCACCGAAGGCTGCGCACCGGATCGCGTGACTGAAATCGCGGCCGCGGCGTGGGCAAAGCGCACGGCCTGCGCCATCGGCTGTTCGTCCAGTAAGGCGGTAATCAACGCGCCGTTAAAGGTATCGCCTGCGGCGATGGTATCGACCGCATCCCCCTTAAAGCCGGCAATGCGCTGCCCGTCGCCCTGCTCACTGAGCCACACGCCGCGACTGCCCAGCGTAATCAGCACGCTGTGGATACCTTTATCATGCAGAACCGCCGCCGCACGGGCTGCATCCTCATCGCTGTCGATATGGACGCCCGTCAGGATCTCGGCTTCGGTTTCATTGGGGGTGATCATATCCACCAGCGCCAGCAGCTCATCGGACAGCGGCGTGGCAGGCGCGGGATTGAGGATCACTTTGGTCTGATGCTGATGGGCGATTTTGGCGGCCGCCAGCACGCTATCAAGCGGAGACTCAAGCTGCATCAGTAACGCGCCAGCCTCAGCGATCGTTTTTTGGTGCTTGATGACAATGGCTGGCGTCAACGCCGCGTTGGCACCCGAATGGATGGCGATACTGTTTTCGCCTTCGGCATTGACGAAAATCAGCGCCACGCCGGTGGAGTCACCCGCAATCACTTCGACAGGGGAAACATCAATGTTGTCTTTATTCAGCTGCTCGCGAATACGCTGACCAATATCGTCTTCACCCACACAGGCGATAAACGCGATGTCAGCGCCGCTGCGTCCGGCCGCGACCGCCTGATTGGCCCCTTTGCCGCCGAAAGCGATTTGATAATGCTTGCCGATCACCGTTTCACCGGGACGAGGAAAGGTGTTCAGGTTAAGGATGTGATCTGCGTTGATGCTGCCAAGGACAGCCAGCTTACCGGGTGTTTTCATCAGGGTGTCGTCCAGAAAAAGGCGCCACCTGCAGGAGGTGGCGCGTGTCGTGCTGAATTATTTAGTGACCAGTTTCAGATCAACCGGGTTGATTGCCTGAACCTTCTGGCCCTTCAGCACTTTATCAGCGGTATCCACGCCGATAACGCCGATCTGCTCTGGCTGCTGCGCCACGGTCGCGGCCAGCTTGCCACCTTCAACCGCCTTCACGCCATCGGCGGTGCCGTCGAAGCCAACCACCAGAACATCAGATTTGCCTGCGGTTTGCAATGCACGCATCGCGCCCAGCGCCATTTCATCATTCTGCGCGAACACGGCCTGCACATCAGGATGCGCGGTCAGCAGGTTTTGCATCACGTTCAGGCCTTTAGTACGGTCGAAATCAGCGGGCTGGCTGGCAAGGATCTGGAAGTGGTGCGCATCGGCCGCGGTTTTGAAGCCTTCGCCACGTTCACGGGCAGCCGAGGTACCGGCAATACCGGCCAGCTCGATGATTTTGGCGTTATCGCCCAGTTTTTTGGCAAGGTAGTCACCGGCCATTTTACCGCCGAAACGGTTATCCGAGGCGACGTGGCTCACCACTTTGCCCTGGGAAGCCACGCGGTCGAGGGTGATCACCGGGATATTCGCCTGGTTCGCCATCTTCACGGCATTGCCCACCGCGTCTGAATCGGTTGGGTTGATCAGCAGCAGTTTGGTGCCGCGAACGGTCAGGTCCTGCACGTTAGCCAGCTCTTTCGCCGGGTTGTTCTGTGAATCCAGCACCACCAGGTTGTAGCCCAGCTTATCCGCTTCTTTCTGTGCGCCATCTTTTAAGGAGACGAAGAACGGGTTATTCAGTGTGGAAACCACCAGCGCGATGGTGTCTTTTGCCAGCGCGTTTGCGCTGACGGTTACGCCGAGCAGAACAGCAAGTGCAGTCAGTTTCATTTTCATCATAAATTCCTGTAGGGGAGAGTTATTTACTGCTTTTGTTATCTACCAGCACCGCCAGCAGTATCACCACAGCTTTGACGATCATTTGGTAGTAAGAAGAAACACCGAGCAGGTTGAGGCCGTTATTCAGGAAGCCGAGGATCAGCGCACCGATCAAGGTTCCCATAATGCGTCCTTTACCGCCTGCCAGGCTGGTACCGCCGAGCACCACGGCCGCGATAGCATCCAGCTCATAGCCGGTTCCCGCCGTTGGCTGAGCCGAAGAGAGACGCGCCACTTCAATCGTGCCTGCCAGCGCGGCCAGCATGCCGCACAGGGCATAAACGATGATTTTAACGCGGCTAACGCTGATGCCGGATAAACGGGTCGCCGCTTCGTTGCCGCCCAGCGCATAGATATAACGGCCCAGACGCGTGTGATGCAGCATGTACCAGGCCGCGAAGAAGACGATGGCCATAAGCCACACCGGCGTTGGGATGCCCAGCGGGCGGCCGATGCCGAACCAGCCAAACAGATCGGCATTGTCATTAAAGCCGGTGTTCACCGGGCTACCGTTGGTATAAACCATGGTCACGCCGCGCAACAGCAGCATCATCACCAGCGTGGCGATAAAGGCCTGAACCTTGCCCTTGGCGACAATCGTGCCGGTCAGCGCGCCAATCGCCGCGCCCAATGCCAGCGATCCCGCCACGGCGACCAGTGCATTGACTTCCAGGCCCACCAGCGAAGCGCCCACCGCGCCGGTCAATGCCAGCAATGAACCCACGGAAAGATCGATGCCCGAGGTCAGGATCACCAGCGTCATGCCCACCGCCATAATGGCGTTGACCGACGTTTGCTGCAGGATGTTGAACAGGTTATTGACGGTGAAGAAGTTCGGGCTGAGGCTCGACACAATGGCGATCAGCACGATCAGGGCGATCAGCGATTTTTGCTCCAGCAGCCAGCTTTTGCTGAAGATGCGGTTGGCACGAAGGGTTTGGGTACTCATAGTTTTGCTAGCTCCACGCTATGTTGCTTGCCTACCGCCGCCGCCATTAAGACTTCCTGCGTGGCTTGTTCAATGGGGAAGTCACCGCTCAGGCGGCCTTCGTGCATCACCAGCACGCGATCGCTCATACCCAGCACTTCAGGCATCTCAGAGGAGACGAGGATGATGCTCAGCCCTTCTTCTTTGAACTGATTGATTAACTGATAAATTTCTTTCTTCGCCCCGACATCGACGCCGCGCGTCGGCTCATCGAGGATCAACACTTTTGGTCGGGTCATCAGCCCGCG
Source organism: Erwinia sp. QL-Z3 (assembly GCF_004551645.1). NCBI lineage: Bacteria > Pseudomonadati > Pseudomonadota > Gammaproteobacteria > Enterobacterales > Erwiniaceae > Erwinia > Erwinia sp. QL-Z3. The sequence continues at coordinate 1,467,475 of NZ_CP037950.1, read as the reverse complement.
AGCGATGGCGACTTTCTGTTGATTACCGCCAGACAGCAGCCCAATTGGCTGGTCCATTGACGGGGTTTTCACATTGAAAAGCTGAATAAAATCGCCAACCGCCATCTGCTCTTCAGCGTGCTTCAGGCGTCCGCCTTTGTGGCTGAAGTAATCCAGCGCGGTCAAAGACATGTTCTCTTTCACCGACATGCCCAGCACCAGTCCATCGCGTTTACGGTCTTCAGAGATATAGACGATGCCGTTTTTCAGCCCTTCTTCAGGCGAACGCGTGGTGACGTTTTTGCCGTCGAGCTGCACGCTGCCACTGCTGCGCGGCATCGCGCCGTATAACACCTTCATTAATTCGGTACGGCCCGCGCCCATCAGCCCGGCAACACCCAGAATTTCACCTTTGCGCAGGGTGAAGCTGATATCGTCAACGCCCGGCCCGGTAAGATGTTCCACCTTGAGGCGAACCTCACCAGGCGCTTTATCCAGCCGCGGGTATTGCTCTTCCAGCTTGCGGCCAACCATCATTTCAATCAGCGAATCTTCTTCCAGGCTTTCCACGGCCCGCTCGGCAATAAACTGTCCGTCGCGGAAAATGGTCACGTCATCGCAGATTTCGAAGATTTCCTTCATGCGGTGCGAGATATAGACAATGCCGCATCCCTGCGCCTTCAGCTCGCGGATCACGCGGAACAGCGACGCGGTTTCGGTATCGGTCAGTGCATCGGTGGGTTCGTCCATCACGATCACTTTCGACTCATAACTCAGCACTTTAGCAATCTCGACCATTTGCTGGTCGCCGATCGACAGATCGCCCACCAGCCTGTGGCTGCTAAAACGCAGATTGAGTTTTTTCAGCAGCACGTCGGCTTCGGCGTGCATTTTCTTCCACTGGATGCGGCCAAACGCATTAACAAACTCACGGCCGAGGAAGATGTTTTCCGCAATGCTCAGCTGTGGGATCAGGTTCAGCTCCTGATGAATGATGCCAATGCCGGCTTCCTGTGACGCTTTTGGCCCGTTGAAGGAGACGTCATTGCCCAGCCAGGTGATGCGGCCCGCATCACGCGGATAGATCCCGGTCATCACCTTCATCATGGTGGATTTACCGGCACCATTTTCGCCGACCAGCGCCATCACTCTGCCCGGATAGACCGAGAGTGCCGCGCCGGAAAGCGCCTTCACGCCGGGAAAGGATTTATCAATACCTTGCAGTTGCAGTAAAGGTTGCATCATGGCCTCAGAAGGTCACGCCAGCGGTCAGGATGATATTCGCGTAGGGGGAACATTCCCCACTGCGGATCACGGCCTGACTACGCTGGGTTTGCTGTTTTAACTGGTGATGAGTGACGTACTGGATCGAGATGGTGTTTCCCTGATGTTGTTGCAGCAAGTCGAGCAGGGCTAACAGGTCGCTGTGAAGCTTGGGATTATGAGATTTGATCTCTTCCGCGATGATGGCACTTTCTACCTGCATCTCTTCGGTCACGGTGTGAACCACCTGCAGAAAGCTGGGAATACCGTGGGTCAGCGCCAGATCGATACGCTGAGGACCGGCCGGAATTGGCAAGCCCGCATCGCCGATGGTCAGACTGTCGGTATGCCCGAGGCGGGAAACCACGGACGAAATATCAGAATTCAGTAAGGTGCCTTTTTTCATCTTTCACTCCAGAGCGAAACGTTTCGCTGATCCGGAGTTTAAGAGAGGCAGGGGCGAAAACAACCGCCAAATCGCGAAATTGTGATCGCCATCGAAACGTTTCGCTGTTGCCTGCCTCGGGTTTGGCTTAAGGCTGGGATCGTGGCTGGAGGTTAGAGGATCTGGCTTAAATGGAGCTGGCCCATCAGCAAATGATTGTCGGCATAATCGACCGGCACCGCGACCACTGCAGGTCCCTGCACATCCATGGCTTTACGCAGCGTTGGCTCTAACGCTTCTGCGCTGTCTACCGCAAATCCGGCAGCGCCGAAGGCTTCGGCATAGGCTTTGAAATCGACCGGGCCGAATTTAACCCCCGACACCCGCTGATATTTCTTCTGTTCCTGCATCGCCACCATGTTGTATTCCTCATCCACCCAGATGATGTGCAGAATATTGGCTTTGAGCCTGACGGCAGTTTCCAGCTCCATACTGGACTGCAGGAATCCGCCATCGCCGGAGACCGACACCACTTTACGGCTCGGGTCGACCAGCCAGGCGCCAATGGCCCACGGCAGCGCCACGCCCATCGTCTGTTGCCCGTTGGAGATCATAATCTGACGCGCCCGGAAGCTGTAAAGATAGCGGGCAATCCAGATATGGAAGCTTCCCATATCCACCGTCAGGGTGACGTCACTGTTAATGATGTCCTGCATCGCCCGCACGATGCGCAGCGGATGCAAGGCAAACTGATTCAGATTCTGGCCCTGCAATGTCAACAGCTCCCGCTGTTGCTGGCGATCGTGCAGAATCGATGCGGCCTGTGAGCTGAGCTGCAAAGGCGAGGCAATGCGCGCGGCGAGTTTGTCGAGCGTTGCGGCGATATCGCCCACCAGCTCAGCATCCGGCAAATAGCAGTTATCCGCTTCCGCAGGCAACACATCGATATGCACCAGCGTGGCCGTCCCGCTGTTCCACATGGCCGGCTCATATTCCACCGGGCTGTAGCCGATGGTGATAATCAGGTCAGCCTGACGTAACAGACGATCGCCCGCCTGATTGTTAAACAAGCCTACCCGGCCAGCAAAGCGTGAAAAGTGTCCCTGACGGACGGCCCCAGCCGCCTGATAGGTGCTGGTGACGGGAATATGGCTGCGCTCCAGCAGGCGGTGTAGCGCATCGCTGTTTTCCGGCTGGCTGGCCATCAGTCCCAGCAGCAGAACCGGGTTTTTGGCCTGCGCAATCTGTGCGGCAACCGCCTCAATCGCCACATCCGGCGCGGCGCCCAGCAACACCTGACCTTTGCTGCTCAGCAGATTGCCCCGGGCCGGTTGATCGACAATATCCTGCGGCAGGCTGACAAAGGCACCGCCGCCTCTGCCGTGTTCAGCCTGGCGGAAGGCGTTGGAGATCACTTCAGACAGGGCATTGGCATCGGTGACTTCAACGGCATATTTGGTGACCGGACGAAACATGGCAACGGTGTCCATGCTCTGATGCACCTGTTTTGCACTGTCCGCGCGCTTCACCGCGCCGCCCAGCGCCACCACCGGATCGCCTTCACTGGTGGCGGTGGCCATACCGGTGATCAGGTTCGAGCAACCGGGGCCGGAGGTGACCAGCGCCACGCCCGCGTTGCCGGTCAGCCGTCCTACCGCCGCCGCCATAAAGGCAGCATTGGCTTCATGGCGCACCGGGATGGTCTGGATAGTGGAGTCCACCAGCGAATCAAAGACCTTATCGATTTTGGCGCCCGGAATACCAAAGACCTGCTTCACGCCCTGAGCTTCCAGCTGCGCCACGACCAGATCGGCGCCATGCTGCCATAGCTGAGTATCGGTTGGATTTTTCATCATGACTCCTTAGGGGAATTAGCTCTCAACGGAACGAATGGCCGAATCCAGATCGTCGGGATTCAGGTTGGCTTGCAGAAAGTCGTTATCTTTTGGCAGGTCGATCACCAGTTTGCTGATCGCACCGAAGGTCAGCACCCCTTCCTCCAGCCGGTAATCCAGCAGATGGCCGCCACCCTGACGGTCATCGGTAATAAAGTGCTCGTGGTAACCCGCCACGTTGATGCCCTGCATATATTGCGGCGTGCGGAAACCAATCAGCACGCCGTTGCGCTCGCTAAAGTGAAAGGTGGGTTGCTGACCGAGCACTTCGGGCATGCTGCGATAAGGACGATGCTGGCACGGCACGGTGCGGGTCTGCGCCTCCGAGAAACGGCCGTCGATGCGCAGTGCGCAGAACTGGTTATCGGAGGTGACCTGACTGTCGATATAGTCGTGAATCTGCTGACGACCCACCGGCCGATCGAAATGATGGCGATGCTGCGGACGGAAGAAGGTCATCACCGCAAAGGGGGTTTTCTGCTGAGGAGAGGCTTCGCGCGCGCTGCCGTCAGCGCGTAACTGATAGACCTCGCGATCGAAGGCAATCAGTTCGCCGTCCAGCTGGTTGAAAGTGCCGAGGCCGAAGTCCCCTTTTTTCAGCAGGTCGGCGACGGTGATGTTGCCCTCGTAAACCCCACTCAGCAACGCGCTCATCAGAGAGGTCTGATAGATTACGCTTTCTGGCTTATGCTGCTGCAATGCGCTGACGGTAGAGGCCAACTCTTGTTCGCATAAACAGTCAGTTGCAGAATTTTTCATGGCATCCTCTTGGCTAAAAGGTTAAGAATCATTAACAGGATGTTGACTCGATTCAGTGCCGGATACCAATATAGGGAAGCCTTCACTTTGAGACGTTTTTGATATGGAACTCCGTCACCTGCGCTATTTTGTGGCCGTTGCCCAGACCCACAACTTCACCCGCGCGGCCGAACTGCTTGGGATTTCCCAACCGCCTCTGAGCCAGCAAATCCTTCGCCTTGAGCGCGAAATTGGCCTGCCGTTGTTGAAACGACTGACCCGCAGCGTTGAGCTGACCGAAGCCGGAGAGGCCTTTTATCAGGATGCCTGCCAGATCCTCGAACTCAGTGGTCATGCGCTGGAGAAAGCCAAAGGCATTGCGCGCGGCACCCGGGGACGACTTTCCCTCGGTTTCGCCAGCTCGGTGGCGTTTCATGGTTCGGTATTCAGCCTGCTCAGGGAGTTTCAGCATCGCTACCCGGATATGGAGATGATCACCGGCGAGCAGAATATGGCGACGCTGCTGCATAACCTGCAGGAAGGATTGCTGGATGCGGCCTTTGTGCGCCTGCCGTGTGAAAGCAGCAAAGCCTTTAATTTGAAGGTCATCGCCAGTGAAAAAATGCTGGCGGTGTTGCCGCCGGGCCATGCGCTGGCGGGCAAGGCATCCCTGTCGCTGCAGCAGCTGGCGGAGGATCCGCTGATCCTCTTTCCGCAGGAAGTGGCGCCCAGCCTGTATGAGATGATCATCAGCGCCTGTCTGCGGGCCGGATTTCAGCCGCGCACCGGCCAACAGGCACCGCAAATCGCTTCCGCCATCGGGCTGGTGGCCAGTGGGTTTGGCTATACCCTCGTGCCGGAATCGCTGGGCTGCATTCGCCATCCGGACGTCACGCTGCATGCCATTGATGATGCGGTGCTTAACAGCGATATCGCCCTGGCCTGGCGACGGCTGGATCGATCGCCGGCGGTGCTGCATCTGGTGGCCACCCTCAATGAGATTCAGCCGGGCACGCGCTGAGAATGTGCCATTTTGGTGCGTATTTGCCGGCTTGGATCGCACCATTTAGGTTCACGTAAAAACATCGTGAAACTTTCGGATCATCCGATTCAAGAAAAAAGCCCTTACCTATCAGATAATAAAAAACCACCGCATCATTTACTGCACTCTGGCGTGTTTCATGCATGAGACAAAGTCTGCCGATCCATGGAGTGTAGTTATGTCTGCTAATGAACCTTCTGATTTGATTTATGGCCTTGAGGAGAAACCCACTCCGACGGTCGCGCTGTTTACCGCGTTACAGCATGTGCTGGCGAGTCTGGTGGGCGTGATTACACCACCGTTGATTATCGGTACGGTGTTGGGCCTCAATGCCTGGCTGCCTTATCTGATCAGCATGTCGCTGTTTGTCTCCGGCCTTGGCACCTTTATTCAGGCTCGCCGGATAAGGCATATCGGTGCCGGGATGATTTGCCTGCAGGGCACCAGCTTTGCCTTTCTGGCGGTGATTCTGGCGGCCGGATTCAGCGTGAAAAATCGCGGCGGCAGCCCGGAAGATGTGATGGCGATGATTTTCGGCCTGACCACGGTTGCGGCCTTTATTCCGATGATCGTCAGCCGTTTTCTGGGCCAGATCCGCCGCCTGATCACCCCGTTAATCAGTGGCACCGTGGTGTGCCTGATTGGCATCAGCTTGATTAAGGTCAGCATCACCGACTGGGGCGGCGGTCATAACGCGGCAAACTTCGGTTCGGTACCTAACCTGTTGCTGGGTTTGCTGACGCTGGCCACCATCGTGCTGTTCAGCCACGCGCGCAACCGCTGGCTGCGTCTCTCTGCGGTGATCCTCGGTATGGCCGTTGGCTGCGTGGCCGCTGCGCTGAGCGGCAATCTGACCCTGCATCCGTTCACCGAATCCTGGATTGCCGTGCCACAGCCCTATCGCTTCGGCTTCCAGTTCGATTTCTCGCTGTTTCTGCCGATTGCGCTGATTTCGTTAATCAGTATTCTTGAAGCGGTCGGTGATCTGACGGCGAACTGCCTGCTGTCACGCCAGCCCGTTGAAGGGGAAAGCTACGTCAGACGTTTAAAGGGCGGCATTCTGGCGGATGGCGTCAGCTGCATGCTGGCAGCCATCTTCTCGGCGCTGCCCAGCACTACCTTTGCGCAGAATAATGGCGTGATCCAGATGACTGGCGTCGCCAGCCGCTATGTCGGCATGTGGATTGGCTGCCTGCTGGCGTTACTGGGCTTGTTCCCGGCGTTTGGCGCGGTGGTCCAGCAAATCCCGGCACCGGTTTTAGGCGGCGCGACGCTGGTGATGTTTGGTAGCGTACTGGCCGCTGGCATCCGCATCATGACCCAATCGCCGTTGACCCGCCGCGACATGATGATCATTGCCGTCTCGTTTGGCATTGGCCTCGGCATCGAAGCGCAACCTGAATTCCTCAGCCATTTACCGAAGGTTTTTGCTAACCTGTTTGGCTCAGCGATTAGCGCGGGTGGCATTGTTGCCATCGTGCTGAACCTGGTGTTGCCGTCCGACACCGCGGTACGTCAGACCCGCGAAAGCAAACTGGCAACGGAAAAATAGTCTTGTAACGCGTACGCGCTCCCTGGATCAGCAGACAGGGTATAACTGAGCTGGCTTATCTTATTCTTTATAAAGGAGAAGCTGGCTATGCCCGCACACCGTATTTGGGTGAAAAACCCGCTTGCCATTTTTACCCCTGAAGACACCGATGGACGAGGTGGACTGGTCATTGAAGATCGGGTGATCACTGAAATCCTGGCTTCAGGCCAACACCCTTCCCAGCCCTGCGATGAGATCAAAGACGCCAGCCAGCACGTGGTGCTGCCGGGTTTGATCAACACGCATCATCATTTTTACCAAACCCTGACCCGAGCCTGGGCACCCGTCGTCAATCAGCCGCTGTTTCCCTGGCTGAAAACGCTCTATCCGGTGTGGGCAAAACTGAAGCCCGATGCGCTGGCGCTGGCCAGCAAAGTGGCAATGGCGGAACTGTTGCTGTCTGGCTGCACCACCGCCAGCGATCATCACTATCTTTTTCCCGACGGACTGGAAGAGGCGATTGATGTGCAGGTTGAGGTGGTGAAAGAGCTGGGCATGCGGGCGCTGTTAACCCGTGGCTCGATGAGTCTCGGCGAAGACCAGGGCGGCCTGCCGCCTCAGCACACGGTGCAGACGGGTGAAGCTATTCTCGAAGACAGCGTGCGGCTGATTAAGCGCTACCACCAGCGCGGCGCCGGCGCACAAATACAGATTGCCCTGGCGCCCTGTTCTCCGTTCTCGGTTACCGAAGAGATCATGGTTGAAAGCGCAAAGCTGGCCGGGCAGTGGGATGTCCGTCTGCACACTCATCTGGCCGAAACGCTGGATGAAGAGCAATTCTGTCTGGATCGTTTTGGCCTGCGCACCGTGGATTATCTGGAGAAGGTGGGCTGGCTGGGGCCACGCACCTGGCTGGCGCACGGTATTCATTTTAATCCTGATGAAATAACCCGCCTCGGCGCGGCCGGAACCGGCATCTGCCACTGTCCGGTGTCCAATATGCGGCTTGCTTCGGGTATCTGCCCGACGCTGGATTTGGAACAGGCTGGCGCAACCATAGGGTTGGGCGTGGACGGTTCCGCCTCTAACGATGCCTCCAACCTGATGTATGAAACCCGTCAGGCGCTCTATTTACAGCGGCTGCGCTACGGCGCTGAGCGCATCACACCGCAAAAAGTGCTCGGCTGGGCGACTCGCGGATCGGCGCGTTTATTAGGGCGTGAGGATATTGGTGAGATACGGGTCGGCATGCAGGCCGATCTGGCGCTGTTTAAAATGGATGAATTACGGTTCAGCGGCAGCCACGATCCGATTGCCGCCTTAATTCTGTGTGGCGCGGAGCGAGCTGATTACGTGATGGTGGGCGGTCAGTGGCGGGTGATTGATGGCGTTATTCCGGGTCTGGATATTGCCTCGTTGATTGCTCAACATCGTAAGGCTGCCAGTGCATTGGTCAGCTAAATAACGCGCGGCGGGGATCGCTGTCCCCGCCGCTGCCTATTATCCCTGAACTTTACGGATCTGTTTTACGTCCAGTTCAACCGAGTTGAAGTCTTTATCAATCTTGCCCTGAAGCTCGACGTTATCTTTCGGCGAAATGGTCTGGCCTTCCCAGCGCTTATGATCAATCTCAACCTTCATCGTGCCGGTGGCATCGCGGAACTGATAATCCTCATCACCAATACGCTTTTCAATGTTGCCGCGCATGGTTACCCAGGCATCATCCTTCATATCCTGCGCCTGTTTAACGGTGGCTACCGTGCCGTTTGGTCCGGAAAAGCCGCCTTTCTGCACCTGGGCAGTGGGGGCATTTGGGTCAACAAACCCACCGGTCTGAGCAGCAAGAACAGGCATTGAAACCAGCGCGGTAATGGCTAATAAAGCAGCGGTCTTTTTCATATTGTCACCTTTATTCCTTGGAGGTTCGGCAGTAATAAATAGTGCCTCGTTTGTCTCTTCGGGAGCTATTAAAGCAAAGGGTTCTTAACAGGTTCTTAAGAACCTCGCGGCCCGCTTAATATTTATCAAAATTGGCGAAAAAACGCGAATTCCGGCGTTCTGCGCTGTACAACCGGTCTGCCTGTTACGTATAAAGCGGGTAATCACAGAGGAATTTATCATGCGCATCTTAGTCATTGAGGACGATCGGTTAATTGGCGACGGGATTAAAGCCGGGCTGATAAAAATGGGATTCAGCGTCGACTGGTTCACCGAAGGTAAAGAGGGACTGGCGGCACTCAGCGCGGCGCCTTATGACGCGGTGGTGCTGGATTTAAGCCTGCCGGGCATGGACGGGCTGGATATTTTGCGCCAGTGGCGTCAGCAGGGACAGGATGAACCGGTGCTGATCCTCACCGCGCGGGATGCGCTGGAACAGCGGGTAACCGGCCTACAGCAAGGGGCCGATGACTATCTCTGCAAACCTTTCGCCCTGAGCGAAGTCGCGGCCCGGTTACAGGCGTTGATTCGCCGCCGCCATGGCCAGCTTCACCCGCTGCTCAGCCATGGTGCCGTGGTGATGGAGAGCGGCTCGCACCGCGTGACGCTGAACGGCGAACCGCTGGAGCTAAAATCCCGCGAGCTGGCGCTGCTCGAACTGTTTCTGATGAATACCGGCAGAGTGCTGACCCGCGCCCAGTTAGAAGAAAAGCTCTACAGCTGGGATGAAGACGTCTCCAGCAACGCCGTTGAAGTGCATATCCACCATCTGCGAAAAAAACTGGGCAGCCAGTTTATCCGCACCATTCACGGCGTCGGCTATACGCTGGGAGAACCGGTGTGAATCGCCTGAGCCTGCGCCTGCGTCTGATGCTGGGCTTTCTGCTGCTGACGCTGATTTGCTGGGGAACGGCCAGCCTCGGCTCATGGTGGCAGACGCGGCATAAAATCAATGAGCTGTTTGATACCCAGCAGATGCTGTTTGCCAAAAGGTTGGCAACGATGAACCCGGAACAGCTCAGCCACGAACCGCTGACGCTGCCTAAAACCAAAAAGCTGCTTAAGCATCATCGCGGCGATCAGGAAGACGATGCGCTGGCCTTTGCGGTGTTCACCCGCGACGGAAAAATGGTGATGAACGACGGTGAAAACGGCAAAGACTTCCGCTTTCACTACCCGCGCAACGGCTTCACCGACGGCAAGCTGAAAGGTGACGATGATTTGTGGCGCATGGTCTGGCTAAGCACGCCGGATCAGCAGTATGTGGTGGTGGTCGGTCAGGAATGGGAATATCGCGATGATATGACCCGCGATATCGTGCAGACCAACCTCTGGCCGTGGCTGTTTGCATTGCCGGTGATGTTGATCCTGCTGCTATGGCTGATCACCCACGAGCTGGCCCCGCTGAAACGTATCGCCAGCCAGCTGCGGCATCGCTCTGCGGACGATCAGACGCCGTTAAGGGAAGATCGGGTTCCACAAGAAGTCCGGCCGCTGGTGGACGAGCTGAATTCGCTGTTTGCCCGTATCGCGCAGATGCTGACCCGCGAGCGACGCTTTACCTCAGATGCCGCGCATGAGCTGCGCACGCCGCTGGCGGCGCTGAAGGTGCAAACCGAAGTGGCGCAGCTGGCCCATGACGATGAAGCGATGCGTCACCATGCACTGGCCAATCTGGATGCGGGGATCGACAGAGCCACACGGATGGTCGATCAGTTGCTGACGCTCTCCCGACTGGACAGCGAGAAGGATCTGGAGACGCAGCCGGTCAATCTGCAACAGCTGCTGCAACAGGCCGTTGTCGATCATTATGGTAGCGCGCAGGCCGCCGGTATCGAGCTTAGCCTTGAGGCGCCCGGGGTTCCGGTCATCAAAAATGGACAGCCGCTGCTGCTGGCGCTGATGGTGCGTAATCTGCTGGATAACGCCATTCGTTACAGCCCGTCTGGCGGAAGCGTGCAGCTGATCCTGTCGCCACGCCGTATTGAGGTTCTGGATAACGGACCCGGTGTTACGGGAGAGGCTGTGACGCGGGTTGGCGAGCGGTTTTACCGGCCACCGGGACAGGAAAAGTCCGGCAGTGGGCTGGGACTGTCCATCGTCAGCAATATCGCCCAACTGCATGGGATGCGGGCCAGCTTTGCTAACCGTGATGCGGGTGGTTTTGCGGCGTCCGTCAGCTGGTAGCCAGCGTCAGTGAGCACAAAAAAAGGGGCCCAAAGGCCCCTTTTCTCTGCCGGTCGGGATTAAATCTCGACCTGTGTCCCTAACTCAATCACCCGGTTAGGCGGGATCTCGAACTGGTCTGGCGCACGCAGGGCGTTCTTCTGCAGCATCAGGAACAGCTTGCCGCGCAGGCGCAGATACCACGGTCGTTTACCGATAATCAGCGACTCATGCGACATAAAGAACGAGGTTTCCATCATCCGGCAGCTAAGCCCTTCCAGCCCACAGCGGTGGAAAATCTCTTCCACGTTCGGCGTTTCACGCCAGCCGTAACTGGCCACCACGCGCCAGAAGGTTGGCGAAAGCTGTTCGATGGTCACGCGCCGGACGTTATGCACATAAGGCGCATCTTCCGTTCGCAGCGTCAGCAGCACCACGCGCTCATGTAACACTTTGTTATGCTTAAGGTTATGCAGCATGGCGAACGGGATCACGTTCAACGCACGGGACATATACACCGCGGTGCCCGGTACGCGCACCGGCGGCGATTTCTCCAGCGAGGCAATCATCGCTTCCAGTGAGTTGCCGTGTTCATGCATACGACGCAGCAGGCGGAAACGCTCGCTTTTCCAGGTGGTCATGATGATAAACATCACCAGTGCCAGGCACAGCGGCAACCAGCCACCGGAGAACACTTTCACCAGGTTGGCAGAGAACAACGACACATCAATGCACAGCATGCCGACCAGCACCGTCAGCACCAGATAACGGTTCCAGTGCCAGTTTTTAATCGCCACCGTGGTACAGAGGATCGCGGTCAACACCATGGTGCCGGTGACGGCAATACCGTAGGCCGCGGCCAGGTTACTGGAGTGCTGGAAGCCAACAATCACAATCACCACGGCGAAATAGAGCAGCCAGTTGATGACCGGGATATAAATCTGACCGGATTCCTCTTCCGAAGTGTGCACAATGCGCATCGGCGGCAGATAGCCCAGACGAACGGCCTGGCGGGTCAGCGAGAAGACGCCAGAAATCACCGCCTGCGAGGCAATAACCGTGGCCAGCGTCGCCAGGATCAGCATCGGGATCAGCGCCCAGTCAGGCGCCAGCAGGAAGAAGGGGTTTTTTATCGCTTCAGGGTTCTTCAGCAGCAGCGCGCCCTGGCCGAAATAGTTCAGCACCAGCGACGGCAGTACCACAATGAACCACGCCAGACGGATAGGGAATTTACCGAAGTGGCCCATATCGGCATACAACGCTTCCACCCCGGTGATCGCCAGTACCACCGCGCCAAGCGCAAAGAACGACACCTCTTTATATTCCATAAAGAAATGCATCGCCCAATAAGGGTTCATCGCATGCAGCACGTCCGGATTCGCAGCGATACTCATGCCGCCGAGCACCGCCAGCGCAATAAACCACAGCAGCATCACCGGGGCGAACAGTTTGCCGACAATGCCGGTACCGTGCTTCTGAATAGCAAACAGCAGCGTCAGCACGGCAATCGCCATCGGCACAATATAGCGGTCGAGATTCGGCGCGATGATCTCCAGACCTTCAATCGCCGAAAGCACTGAAACGGCCGGCGTGATCACCACTTCACCATAGAAGAAGCTGCCGCCAATCAGTCCCATGATCACCAGTACCGCCGTGGCTCTGGCCCCGGTATTGCGGCCGGCCAGCGACATCAGGGTCAGTATTCCCCCTTCTCCGGCGTTATCTGCGCGCATCACGTAGCTGATGTACTTGAGCGACACCACCAGCACTAACAGCCAGAAAATCAGGGAAAGAAAACCAAATACCGCGTCACGTTCCACGCCAAAGCCAAACTGGCCGGAAAGGCATTCACGGAGGGTATATAAAGGGCTGGTACCGATATCACCATAGACAACGCCAATGGCGGCTAAGGTCACTGCGCCAAGGGACTGCTTTTTTTCAGAACTCATAAACTAGTCTTTTGTTGGAGCCGAGTGACGCGGGATTGCGCACAGCTCATCAAGCCATCAAAACGCGCACAGTATGCATGAATCATGATGAATGCCTATCCTTATTACGTTAAGAGAAATGACTTCACTGCCCTGCGTCACTCTTTGACAAGAAAAAAGCTGACTCGTATCAACTCTTTCAAGCATCATAGCCAGTAGTGTTTGCGCTCGCCAGTCACCCTGCTGGCCTGACCGTAGAAAAGGATGAATGTTTGAACATGCCCCAGCCCCATTTACTTGCGGAAAGAATCGCCCGCCTCAGCAATGCGTTAGAAAAAGGACTTTATGAGCGGCATCACGCGATTCGCCTCTGCCTGTTGGCTGCGCTGAGCGGCGAAAGCGTCTTTTTGCTGGGCCCACCGGGCATTGCCAAGAGTCTGATTGCCCGCCGACTCAAGTACGCTTTTCAACATTCCCGCGCCTTTGAATACCTGATGACCCGTTTTTCCACCCCGGAAGAAGTGTTTGGCCCTCTCTCTATTCAGGCACTAAAAGACGAAGGCCGCTACCAGCGACTGACCAAAGGTTATCTGCCGGATGCCGAAATTGTCTTTCTCGATGAGATCTGGAAGGCGGGCCCGGCGATCCTCAATACCCTGCTGACCGCCATTAATGAACGTCGCTTTCGTAACGGTGACAGCGAAGAAAAAATCCCCATGCGCCTGCTGGTTACCGCGTCGAATGAGCTGCCCGAGGCCGACAGCGGGCTGGAAGCGCTGTATGACCGCATGTTAATCCGCCTGTGGCTGGATAACGTGCATGAGAAGCAAAACTTCCGCAGCATGCTTACCCACCAGCAGGATGAAACCATCAACCCGGTGGCGGACTCTCTGTGCATCACCGATGAAGAGTATAGCGAATGGCAGAAAGGCATTACTCAGGTCGCGCTGACTGACGATGTCTTTGAACTGATCTTCCTGCTGCGTCAGCAGATGGAAAACCAGCCCGAAGCGCCGTATATCTCCGATCGCCGCTGGAAAAAAGCCCTCCACCTGCTGCAAGCCTGCGCGTTTTACAGCGGACGCAACAGCATTGCGCCGGTCGATCTTATCCTGCTGAAGGATTGCCTGTGGCACGACGTGGCGTCGATGAAGCTGCTGGATCGCGAAATCGACAGCCTGATCACCCAGCACGCCTGGCAGCAGCAGCCGATGCTGATTAAGCTGCAGCAAATTGAGTCGCGCCGGCTGGCCTTGCAGCAGGAAAAAAGCGTCGAACAGGCGATCCGTCTGGAAAAACATGGCGGGATATTCAGCCGCAAACCGCATTACGAACTGCCCGCCACGCTGGCCGATGACTCGCTGACGCTGATGCTGCAAAAGCCGCTGATGCTGCACGACATGCAGGTGACGCACGTGGTGATTGCGCGTGAACCGCTGCATCACTGGCTGCAAAAAAGCGGCGATATTCGCGGCAAGCTTAACGGCATTGGCTTTGCCCAGACGTTGGACCTGCATGTGGACGGTAATGACTGCCTGACGCTGCGCGACGTCAGCCTGCAATCCACCCGGCTGATGCTGCCGGGCAAACAGCAGGCCAGCGGGCTGCCGGAAGAGATTGTGCAGGCACTGGATGAGGTGGAAACCCAGCTGCGCAACCAGCGCACGCTGTTCAGCCAGCATCAGCGCTGCCTGTTTATCAGCGATGACTGGCTGGCAAAAATTGAAGAGAGTCTGCAGCAGGTAGCCGATCAGCTGAAGCAGGCGCGTCGGTGATCTCGCTTGATACACTGAGCGCCCTTCTGACCATCAGCGAGGGCGACCTGCTCGAAGAGTTAGTGATCGCCCTGCTCGCCAGTCCCCAGCTGGCGCTTTTTTTTGAAAAATTCCCCGGCATGAAGAAAGCGCTGTTGCGCGATCTGCCGCGCTGGAAAACCGAAGTGCTGGAACAGCTGAAGACCACCTCCGTACCGGACGATCTCGCCGCCGAATTTGCGCTGTTCCAGCAGTTTCAGGGCCTGGGTCATACGCCGTTCTGCCAGAAGCTGCCTGAACTGCTGGCTTACCTCAGTGAACATCATTCTCCCTTTAGTGAAAAAGCCCACCAGCTGGTCGCCAATGCCGATCCCAGCGCGCTCAGTCAGGCCCAGCAAACCCTGTTTCTCCAGCGCTGGCGGTTAAGCCTGACGCTGCAAACCCTGACCCTGAATCAGCAGCTGCTGGACCAGGAGCGAGAAAAACTGCTGGCCGAGCTTCAGCAACGTTTAGCCATGAGTGGTCAACTGGCAAAGGTGTTATCGGACAACGATGAAGCTGCGGCGGGACGTCTGTGGGATTTGACCAAAAGCCCGCTGCAACGGGGCGATTACCAGCTGATCGTTGAGTACGGCGACTTTCTGGCCCAGCAACCGGCCTTGCTGAAGCTGGCTGAACAACTGGGCCGCAGCAAAGAAGCCAAGGCGGTGCCGACCGAAGACGCGCCGCTGGAGGAGTTTCATCATCTGGTGCGCGAGCCGGAAAGCGTACCGGAAGAGGTCAGCGGGCTACATCAAAGCGACGACATTCTGCGCCTGCTACCACCCGAACTGGTCACGCTGGGCATCAGCGAGCTGGAAATTGAGTTCTACCGTCGGCTGGTGGAGAAAAGGCTGTTGACCTACCGTCTGCAGGGCGATGCCTGGCACGACAAGGTGATGCTCAGGCCGGTCAGTCATCATCATCACGACCAGCAGCCACGCGGCCCCTTTATCGTCTGTGTGGATACCTCCGGTTCAATGGGCGGCTTCAACGAGCGCTGCGCCAAAGCGTTCTGCCTCGCCCTGCTGAAGGTGGCGCTGGCGGATAACCGTCGTTGCTACATTATGCTGTTCGCCCATGAAGTGGTGGCCTACGAACTGACCGCGGGCGATGGCATCTCCCAGGCGATCCGCTTTCTCAGCCAGCGTTTTCGTGGCGGCACCGATCTGGCCGCCTGCCTGGACTCGGTGCTGCTTAAACTGGCCACGCCGGCATGGAACGATGCCGATGCGGTGATCATCTCCGATTTTATTGCCCAGCGCCTGCCAGAAGAGCTGGTCAAACGCATCAAACAGCACCAGCTGAAACAGCAGCAGCGCTTTCATGCCGTTGCGCTGTCCGATCATGGAAAACCCGGCATCATGCGGATTTTCGACCACATCTGGCACTTCGATACCGGCCTGAAAAGCCGTCTGCTGCGCCGCTGGCAACGCTAGTTCTCCCTCAGACACAATCTGGAAATGCTTATTTGCTATAGTCATGTGTACGCTTTAGCCAACAGGCAGATTGGGAGCATTACGTGACAGCACAACAACAAGAGTTCGCACCAGGATTACCCGCACCGACCCGTACGTTGTTATTGAGCAGCGGCAGCGAGGCGCAAAAACGTCAGGAAATTCTGACGTACTTCAATCAGACCTGGTCTCTGTATGAGAGCCTGTTCGATTGCCTCGCCGATGAAAAGGCCTGGTTCACCAAAGCGATTTCCCTGCGCCATCCGCTGATTTTCTATTACGGCCACACCGCCACTTTCTACATCAATAAAATGATGGCGGGTGGGCTGGTGGATAACCGCGTGGATGACAACATCGAAGCGATGATGGCGATCGGCGTCGATGAGATGAGCTGGGACGATCTGGACACCCACAACTATCCGTGGCCGACCGTCGCCGAACTGCGCGACTATCGCGGCAAAGTCCGCTCGCTTATCGAAAACTTTATCAAAGAGATGCCGCTGACCTTACCGATCAACTGGGACAGTCCGGCATGGGTGATCCTGATGGGCATTGAGCACGAGCGCATCCATCTGGAAACCTCCAGCGTGCTGATCCGCCAGTTGCCCATTGAGTGGGTAAAGCCGCAGGCGCACTGGCCAGCCTGCCCTTCAGCCCGTCACGATCGAAGCAAAATGCCGGCGAACGCGCTGGTCGACGTTGACGGCGCTCGGGTCACCCAGGGCAAAAGCGATGATACCTACGGCTGGGATAACGAGTACGGCACGCTGACCACCGACGTGAAGCCGTTTAAAGCCAGCAAGATGCTGACCAGCAACGCCGAATTCTTCGAATTTGTCGCCGCCGGCGGTTATCAGGACGCGCGCTGGTGGGATGAAGAAGGTCTTGGCTGGCGCGACTTTGCCAAAGCCACTCAGCCCACGTTCTGGGTCGGTTCTGTCGCCGAGCCTGATGCACTGAAACTGCGTCTGATGACCGAAGAAGTGCCGATGCCATGGGACTGGCCAGCCGAAGTGAACCAGCTGGAAGCCGCCGCGTTCTGCCGCTGGAAAGCCGATGAAACCGGCAAATCGGTACAGCTGCCTGCCGAAGCCGAATGGCTGCTGTTGCGTGAGCAGGTGACAGGCGATCAGACCGACTGGCGCGAGGCACCGGGCAATATCAATCTGGCCTGGTGGGCGTCTTCCTGTCCGGTCGATCGTTTTGCTCAGGGCGAGTTTTACGATCTGATCGGTAACGTCTGGCAGTGGACCACCACGCCAACCAACGGTCTGGAAGGATTTAAGGTTCATCCTTTATATGACGACTTCTCGACGCCGACCTTTGATGGCAAACATGCGCTGATCAAAGGCGGTAGCTGGATCTCCACCGGTAACGAAGCGCTGAAATCTGCCCGCTACGCCTTCCGCCGTCACTTCTTCCAGCACGCCGGTTTCCGCTATGTGGTCTCCAACCATCAGGAAAAACAGATGCTGAACCCGTATGAAACCGACAGCATGGTTTCGCAGTATCTCGACTTCCAGTACGGGCCGGATTACTTCGGCACGCCCAATTACGGCAAAGCGCTGGTGGACATTGCCTGCCGGATGACGGAAAAACGCGGTCGCGCACTGGATATCGGTTGTGCCACCGGCCGCGCCAGCTTTGAGCTGGCCCGTCATTTCAGCGACGTAGTGGGAATGGATTACTCCGCGCGCTTTATCGATGTGGCCATCCAGCTAACCAGCGGCGAAGAGTTCCGTTATGTCACCCAGGAAGAAGGCGACCTGGTGGAATACCGTCAGGTGCGGCTGAAAGATTTCGATCTCGGCGCGGAACAGGCGCAACGCATTCAGTTTGTGCAGGGCGATGCCTGTAACCTCAAGCCGCAGCCCGAACGCTATGACCTGGTGCTGGCTTCCAACCTGATCGACCGCCTGCGTCAGCCTAAGCGCTTCCTGCAGGACATTACGACCATGATCGCGCCGGGCGGTGTCCTGATGCTCTCCTCGCCGTACACCTGGCTGGAAGACTTTACGCCGAAGGAGAACTGGCTGGGCGGCATCCGTGAGAACGGTGAAGCGCTGACCACCTATCAGGCGTTACAGCGGCTGCTGGCCACCGATTTCGAAGAGATCGCCGCGCCGCAGGATGTGCCTTTCGTGATACGTGAAACGGCGCGCAAGTATCAGCACACCGTCGCGCAGCTGACCGTGTGGCGTAAGCGTTAAACCCCTCCAGCGGGCACGCCCTGTGCCCGCTGTTTATTCCACAATAATATTGCCTGTCTGCTCCGTTTCCTGCACATTATCCCGCTATACGTTGAATATTCCTTAACTCAGGAGCCATCATGGCGGATAACCTGCAAATTGACAGTCTCGATCGTGGCATCCTTAATGCGTTAATGGAAAATGCCCGTACCGCCTATGCTGAACTGGCAAAAGTGTTCAACGTCAGCCCAGGCACTATTCACGTTCGCGTGGAGAAAATGAAGCAGGCGGGGATCATTAAAGGCACGCGGCTGGAGATTGATCCCAAGCATCTTGGCTATGACGTCTGCTGCTTTATCGGCATCATTTTGAAAAGTGCCCGTGACTACCCGGCTGCGGTGGCAAAACTTGATGCGCTGGATGAAGTGGTGGAAGCCTGGTACACCACCGGCCACTACAGCATCTTTATTAAGGTGATGTGCCGCTCGATCGATGCCCTGCAACTGGTGTTGATCAACAAGATCCAGACCATCGATGAAATCCAGTCAACCGAGACGCTGATCTCCCTGCAGAACCCGATTATGCGCACCATCAAGCCCTGATCTGTGCACAATATTATCCACACACCGATCGGGATCGTTTAAGGACCGATCGCCAGCATTTTCTCTTTTTCATCAGCTATCGTCGGGCTGCTGATCACCCGCGTCTTTTTCGGTTCATCCCTCCCAGCCAATTACCCTTACTTATCCACAGGTAGATCCCCGCTTGATCACAGCGTACAATAGCCGCCTTTGAGGTACAGGGATCTTTATAAATGGCTGACATTACGTTAATCACGGGTAGCACCTTAGGCAGCGCGGAATATGTGGCCGAACTTCTGGCTGAGAAGTTGGAAGAAGCAGGCTTTTCAACCGAGTTACTTCACGGTCCTGAACTGGAAGAACTGAGCGTTGAAGGCACCTGGCTGGTGGTTTGCTCCACGCACGGTGCAGGCGATCTTCCTGACAATCTGCAACCCCTGTTTGATGAACTGGCAGAGAAAAAGCCCGATCTTTCCCAACTGCGTTACGGCGCCGTCGGTATTGGCAACCGCGAGTACGATCTGTTCTGCGGTGCAATAGAGAAGATCGACGTGCTGTTAACGTCCTGTGGCGCTCAACGGATCGGCGATCGACTGGATATCGATGTGCTGGAACATGAGATCCCTGAGGATCCGGCTGAGGTTTGGGTAGAAAGTTGGAAAAACTTACTCAAATGAGGATCGCTGGCAGCAGGATCGCCCTGATTTTGGCTGCCGGATCGAAAAAAAACGGCCAGGTTTTGTAAATAATGTCCTTTTTTGTTCATTTAAGTGGCGATCGTTTGTGTATAACTATGCTTAAAACCCGGTAATAACCGGTTGTTATCCCAAGAACAACTTGAGTACTTGCCGGAGCCTGTGGATAAGGTGGCATTTAGATCCCAGCTTATACGCCGTAGGATCACCGATCTTTCACAGCTAACGATCCTTAATAAGATGATGATCGTTATCAGGAAAAAAGGCTTATCCACAGAGATCGTCGATCCTAATAGAAGATCTAACAAAGAGATCTCTAGATAAAAAAGATCTTCTTTTTAATACACACCGGGTAGTGCGCTTTCCCCATCGCCCAAAGTTGCGTAGACTCCACGCCCTGATAACCAATCTCCCTAAATCGCACAATCGCGAGGTGCAGTTCCATGTTTTATCCAGATCCTTTTGACGTCATCGTAATCGGTGGTGGTCATGCGGGTACCGAAGCCGCAATGGCGGCTGCCCGAATGGGTCAGCAAACCCTGCTATTAACCCATAACATTGATACGCTTGGACAAATGTCCTGTAATCCGGCGATCGGTGGGATTGGAAAAGGACATCTGGTTAAAGAAGTGGACGCACTTGGCGGGCTGATGGCACATGCCATCGATCGGGCTGGCATACAGTTTAGGATACTAAACGCGAGCAAAGGTCCTGCGGTTCGGGCTACCCGTGCTCAGGCTGACCGCGTGCTTTACCGACAGGCCGTGCGTACTGCGTTAGAGAATCAGCCAAACCTGATGATCTTCCAACAGGCGGTAGACGATCTTATCGTTGAGAACGATCGTGTTGTCGGTGCAGTCACCCAGATGGGACTGAAGTTCCGTGCTAAGTCGGTCGTTCTGACGGTCGGAACCTTCCTCGACGGTAAAATTCACATCGGTCTGGATAACTACAGCGGCGGTCGTGCAGGCGATCCTCCTTCGATTCCGCTGGCACGTCGTCTGCGTGAACTGCCGTTGCGTGTCAGCCGTCTGAAAACCGGAACGCCACCGCGTATCGATGCCAGAACCATTGATTTCAGCGTGCTGGATCCGCAGCATGGCGATACGCCAATGCCGGTCTTCTCGTTCATGGGCAATGTGTCACAGCATCCACAACAGGTGCCTTGCTACATCACCTACACCAACGAGAATACCCACGATGTGATCCGCAATAACCTCGATCGTAGCCCGATGTACTCCGGCGTGATTGAAGGAATTGGTCCACGCTACTGTCCGTCGATTGAAGACAAGGTGATGCGCTTTGCCGATCGTAACGCGCACCAGATCTTCCTGGAACCGGAAGGCCTGACCAGCAATGAAATTTACCCAAATGGCATCTCTACCAGCCTGCCGTTTGACGTTCAGATCCAGATCGTCCGGTCGATGAAGGGACTGGAAAACGCGAAGATCGTTCGACCTGGCTATGCCATCGAGTACGATTTCTTCGATCCTCGCGATCTGAAACCGACGCTGGAAAGCAAACATATCCAGGGTCTGTTCTTTGCCGGACAGATCAACGGCACCACCGGTTACGAAGAAGCGGCGGCTCAGGGACTGCTGGCTGGTCTGAACGCGGGTCGCCTGTCTGCTGACAAAGAGACCTGGGCACCCCGCCGCGATCAGGCTTACCTTGGCGTTCTGGTCGACGATCTCTGCACGCTGGGTACCAAAGAGCCGTACCGCATGTTTACCTCACGTGCTGAATATCGCCTGATGCTGCGTGAAGACAATGCCGATCTGCGTCTGACCGAAGCCGGTCGTGAACTGGGTCTGGTTGACGATGCCCGCTGGGCTCGCTTCAACGAGAAACTGGAAAGCATCGAAAAAGAACGCCAGCGTCTGCGCGATATTTGGGTACACCCGAAATCAGACAGCGTGGAAGAAGTGAACGGCGTGCTGAGTGCTGCGCTGACCAAGGAAGCCAGCGGTGAAGATCTGCTTCGCCGTCCGGAAATGACCTATCAGCAGCTGATGACCCTGAGCACCTTTGCCCCGGCACTGGCCGATCCTCAGGCGGCTGAGCAGGTTGAGATTCAGGTGAAGTACGAAGGCTACATTGCGCGCCAGCAGGAAGAGATTAATCGCCAGCAGCGCAATGAGAATACCTTGCTGCCGGCAGAACTGGATTATCATCAGGTGAGCGGCCTCTCCAATGAGGTGATTGCCAAGCTGAACGATCACAAACCGGGATCGATTGGCCAGGCATCGCGTATTTCTGGGATCACCCCGGCGGCGATCTCCATTCTGTTGATCTACCTGAAAAAGCAGGGCTTGCTGCGTAAAAGCGCCTGACTTTCACTGACAGTCACAACGTAAGAGGGGCGGGAGTTTTCTCGCCCCTCTTGTATTTGTCAGGCGGGACGAATAAATTCCCCCCAAAATCCCTCACAGGACCTCATTGTGATTAATAAACTCACTTCGCTGCTTAAAGCCGCTACTATTTCTCTGTCCGATCAGCAAAAAAACCAGCTGGTGGGCTATGTTGAAATGCTGCACAAGTGGAATAAAGCCTACAATCTGACGTCAGTGCGTGACCCTGAGCAGATGCTGATCCGCCATATCATGGACAGCATTGTGGTTGAGCCGCACCTGCAGGGCAGCCGCTTTATTGATGTCGGCACCGGTCCCGGCCTGCCAGGCGTACCCTTAGCGATTGTCCGGCCTGACGCGCATTTCACCCTGCTGGACAGCTTAGGCAAGCGCATACGCTTCCTGAAGCAGGTTCAGCATGAGCTGAAGCTGGTGAACATAGAGCCAGTGCAGAGTAGGGTAGAGGACTTTCCTGCGGAGCCACCGTTTGATGGCGTGATTAGCCGGGCCTTTGCTTCACTGAACGATATGCTCAACTGGTGCCACCATTTGCCAGGCGAAAAAGGCCAGTTTTATGCCCTGAAAGGCGTCGTTCCTGACGATGAACTGGCGACATTACCGGCGGGATTTGCTGTTGATCGGGTGGTGAAATTAGCGGTTCCGCAGTTGGAAGGTGAGCGTCATCTGATCGTGGTTAACGTGACGAAATAAGCAGCAGGCGCTGCTTTTTTATTCCGCACTAGCGGCGATATTTCGGCGTTTTTTACCCGGATTATCCGCCTGAAGCGGAATAGCCTTATTGTCTGTAAGTGCTTTATGTTACTGGATTTTAGTTAAGTGCAGTGACTATCCTGCCAGGTGACGACACCTGGCGTGCCAGACCGGCTAAGGTGTTGTCTGAAAATGCATCAGTTGAACGATCGCATTCACACTTTTTTCCGCTGCCAGGTTGTTTCGACAAGGTTAAAAGCACAGGCTGAAATTATCCGACACGATTGGCAACATTTAACCTTATTTTCACATTCCATTATCATTAACATCACCTTTTGCCACCATTATCGTCTGGTCAGTCGTCACGCAGGAAAATATATCCCCTTTATAAATCGACGTAAGTAATGGCTTATGGGGCGAGAATTAGTTGCTACGAATGTCAATAAGGGCTTTTAATCGACAATAATTGCCATATTTAAATTATTATTAGGTAACTTATTGAATTGTATTGGGTGTTTTAATTTAAATTTCATTCTAATGAGACTAATCCTGCACAGAACTTAAGCATTAAGTTACCGAAGTGTGATCACACGCACGCTTTATGAGCAAGGTTTGTCGGCTATTGCAGTAAATTTCACTTGGTTTGCTGTTCTTTACAATTTTGAAAAACAGGCCTGTGGAAAGAAATTTAAATAATTGTTCACCTTTTCGCTACTTATCCATTGAAATCGCAGGGGCGCACCGTATAATTTGCTCGTTTTTTGCTGCTTGACTCAAAAGAGCAAAGGCAGTTTTATACGACACGCGACATACCCCGGATGGGGCAGGAGAGTTTCAGCGTCATGTCAGTGTCCCTTTACAGAGTAAAATTTGCCCGAACCGTGCTGATGCTTCAGCTGGTGACTTTCGTCGTAATCGGCGCGCTGTTTGCCCTGAAAGATCTGGCGTGGGGCTTGTCCGCCCTCGCGGGTGGACTGGCAGCCTGGCTGCCAAACATTGTGTTTATGATTTTTGCCTGGCGTCATCAGGCAGGAGACCCAGTGAAAGGGCGCATCGCCTGGACTTTTTTACTGGGTGAGGTGCTGAAGGTCCTGGCCACCATTCTCCTGCTGGTGTTGGCGCTGGCAGTATTTGGGGCGGCGTTTACACCGCTCGGACTGGCCTGGTTATCGGTGCTGATTGTGCAAATCGTCGCACCGGCTGTAATTAACAACAAAGGGTAAGAGGCATCATGGCTGCAGGAGAAATCTCTACGCCGCAGGAATACATAGGTCATCACCTGAAGAACCTTCAGCTTGATCTGCGTACCTTCGAGCTAGTGAATCCACACGACGCACCGTCGTTCTGGGTACTAAATATCGACTCCATGTTTTTCTCTGTGGTGCTCGGACTGGTGTTTCTGGTGCTGTTTCGTTCAGTTGCGAAATCAGCCACCAGCGGCGTACCGGGTAAAATGCAGGCCGCGATCGAGTTGGTAATTGGTTTTGTCGACGACAACGTCCGCGACATGTATCACGGTAAAAGCAAATTAATCGCACCGCTGGCCCTGACGATTTTCGTCTGGGTGTTCCTGATGAACTTCATGGACCTGCTGCCTATAGACTTCCTGCCGTATATCGGTGAGCACGTCTTAGGTTTGCCAGCGTTGCGTGTGGTGCCTTCTGCAGACGTGAACATCACGCTGTCTATGGCACTTGGCGTATTTGTTTTGATTCTGTTCTACAGCATCAAGATGAAAGGCATTGGCGGCTTTACGAAAGAGCTGACACTGCAACCCTTCAATCACCCGATTTTCATTCCGATCAACCTGATTCTGGAAGGTGTGAGCCTGCTGTCCAAACCGGTATCTCTGGGTCTGCGACTGTTCGGAAACATGTATGCGGGTGAATTGATTTTTATCCTGATTGCCGGTCTGTTGCCGTGGTGGTCACAGTGGATCCTGAATGTGCCTTGGGCCATTTTCCACATCCTGATCATTTCGTTGCAGGCTTTCATTTTCATGGTCTTAACGATTGTCTATCTGTCGATGGCATCTGAAGAACATTGATTTTTTACTTAACACTACTGCGTTTTAACTGAAACAAACTGGAGACTGTCATGGAAAACCTGAATATGGATCTGCTGTACATGGCTGCCGCTGTGATGATGGGCTTAGCGGCAATCGGTGCTGCAATCGGTATCGGCATCCTCGGAGGCAAATTCCTGGAAGGCGCTGCGCGTCAACCGGATCTTATCCCTCTGCTGCGTACGCAGTTCTTTGTTGTAATGGGTCTGGTGGATGCAATCCCAATGATCGCTGTTGGTCTGGGTCTGTACGTGATGTTTGCTGTCGCGTAATAACCGATAGTTCATCGCCGGGTGTTATGTCTGGTGATGAACGGATTCTTCCGGTTGGCTTGCCAGCCGGAGAAAAAGTTAACTTAACAAGAGGCATTGTGCTGTGAACATTAACGCAACAATCCTCGGCCAGGCTATCGCGTTCATCCTGTTTGTCCTGTTCTGCATGAAGTACGTATGGCCGCCTTTAATGGCCGCTATCGAAAAGCGCCAGAAAGAAGTTGCCGAAGGCCTTGCTTCCGCTGAACGTGCCAAAAAAGATTTGGATCTCGCGCAGGCTAATGCGACCGATCAGCTGAAGAAAGCGAAAGAAGAAGCTCAGGTAATCATCGAACAAGCTAACAAGCGCCGTTCGCAGATCCTGGACGAAGTCAAAGCTGAGGCTGAGCAGGAACGTAACAAGATCGTCACCCAGGCGCAGGCTGAAATTGATGCTGAGCGTAAACGTGCACGTGAAGAGTTGCGGAAGCAAGTCGCGATGCTGGCAATTGCCGGCGCCGAGAAAATCATTGAACGTTCCGTTGATGAAGCTGCTAACAGCGACATCGTTGATAAACTGGTCGCTGAACTGTAAGGAGGAAGGGGCTGATGTCTGAATTTACTACTGTAGCTCGCCCCTACGCCAAAGCAGCTTTTGACTTTGCTGTTGAGCATCAAAGTGTCGATCGCTGGCAGCAGATGCTGGCGTTCGCTACCGAGGTAGCCAGCAATGAACAGGTAGCAGAACTTCTTTCCGGCGCTGTTGCGCCGGAAGCGTTGTCTGCACAGTTCATCGCTATCTGTGGTGATCAACTGGATGAAGCCGGTCAGAACCTTGTTAAGGTCATGGCTGAAAACAAACGTTTACCAGCGCTTCCCGATGTACTGGCTCAGTTTATCCAACTACGTGCCGAACATGATGCGACCGCGGACGTTGAGGTAATCTCATCCACTACACTGAGTTACGAACAGCTGACCAAAATCAGCGCCGCTATGGAAAAACGTCTGTCACGCAAAGTTAAGCTGAATTGCAAAATCGATAAATCTGTATTGGCAGGCGTAATCATCCGAGCGGGTGATATGGTCATTGACGGCAGCGTACGCGGCCGTCTCGAGCGTCTTACAGACGTCTTGCAGTCTTAAGGGGACTGGAGCATATGCAACTGAATTCCACCGAAATCAGCGAACTGATCAAGCAGCGCATTGCTCAGTTCAATGTAGTGAGCGAAGCTCACAATGAAGGCACTATTGTATCCGTCAGTGACGGCATCATCCGCGTAAACGGCCTGGCCGATGTTATGCAGGGTGAGATGATCGCACTGCCGGGCAACCGTTACGCAATCGCACTGAACCTGGAGCGCGACTCCGTTGGTGCAGTCGTGATGGGCCCATACGCTGACCTTGCCGAAGGCATGAAAGTTAAGTGTACTGGCCGTATTCTTGAAGTACCGGTTGGTCGTGGCCTGCTAGGCCGCGTGGTGAACACCCTGGGTGCACCAATCGACGGTAAAGGCGCAATCGACAACGATGGCTTCTCGCCAATCGAAGTGATTGCACCAGGCGTTATCGATCGTCAGTCCGTTGACCAGCCTGTACAGACTGGCTACAAGTCAGTCGATGCGATGATCCCAATCGGCCGTGGCCAGCGTGAGCTGATCATCGGTGACCGTCAGACCGGTAAAACCGCGATGGCGATCGATGCGATCATCAACCAGCGTGATTCCGGCATCAAGTGTGTGTACGTCGCTATCGGTCAGAAAGCGTCGACTATCGCTAACGTGGTTCGCAAACTGGAAGAACACAACGCACTGGCTAACACCATCGTTGTTGTGGCTACCGCATCTGAGTCTGCTGCTCTGCAGTACCTGGCTCCGTATGCAGGTTGCGCCATGGGCGAATACTTCCGTGACCGCGGTGAAGATGCACTGATCGTGTACGATGACCTGTCTAAACAGGCTGTTGCTTACCGTCAGGTTTCCCTGCTGCTGCGCCGTCCGCCAGGTCGTGAAGCTTTCCCTGGTGACGTGTTCTATCTCCACTCCCGTCTGCTGGAGCGTGCTTCTCGCGTTAACGCTGAGTACGTTGAAGCGTTTACCAAAGGCGAAGTGAAGGGTAAAACCGGTTCACTGACTGCACTGCCAATCATCGAAACTCAGGCTGGCGACGTTTCTGCGTTCGTTCCGACCAACGTAATCTCGATTACTGATGGTCAGATCTTCCTGGAAACTAACCTGTTTAACTCCGGTATTCGTCCGGCAGTTAACCCGGGTATTTCGGTATCCCGTGTGGGTGGTGCTGCTCAGACCAAGATCATCAAGAAACTGTCCGGTGGTATTCGTACCGCGCTGGCACAGTATCGTGAACTGGCAGCGTTCTCTCAGTTCGCTTCCGATCTGGACGAAGCGACCCGTAAGCAGCTGAGCCACGGTCAGAAAGTGACCGAGCTCCTGAAACAGAAACAGTATGCGCCGATGTCCGTAGCGCAGCAGGGTCTGGTGCTGTTTGCGGCCGAGCGTGGCTTCCTGAATGACGTCGAACTGGCGAAAATCGGTAGCTTCGAAGCGGCGCTGCTGGCTTTTGCGGATCGCGATCACGCTGAGCTGATGGCTGAAATCAACCAGTCTGGTAACTATAACGGCGAAATCGAAGAGAAGCTGAAAGGCCTCCTCGAAACGTTTAAGAAAACCCAGTCCTGGTAATGTCTGGCGGCTTGTCTCTTAGGGGGCAAGCCGCAAGGCTTTGAGGAGAAGCTTATGGCCGGCGCAAAAGAGATACGTAGTAAGATCGGAAGCGTCCAGAACACGCAGAAGATCACCAAAGCGATGGAAATGGTCGCTGCCTCTAAAATGCGTAAATCGCAAGAACGCATGGCGGCCAGCCGTCCTTATGCAGAGACCATGCGCAAAGTGATTGGTCACATTGCGTTAGGGAATCTGGAGTACAAACACCCTTACCTGGACGAGCGTGACGTTAAGCGCGTTGGTTATCTGGTCGTGTCTACCGACCGCGGGCTTTGTGGTGGTTTGAACATTAACCTGTTCAAACGCGTGCTGGCAGATATGAAAAGCTGGTCTGATAAAGGCGTTGAGAGCGATCTCGCGATTATCGGATCGAAAGGCCTTTCATTCTTCAGCTCTGTCGGTGGCAACGTTGTTGCCCAGGTGACCGGCATGGGAGATAAACCTTCCCTGTCCGATCTGATTGGCCCAGTGAAAGTGATGCTGCAAGCCTATGACGAAGGTCGTCTCGACAAGCTGTTTGTCGTCAGCAACAAATTTATCAACACCATGTCCCAGTCTCCACAAATCGTTCAGTTGCTGCCGTTACCGCCAGCAGACGAGAGCGAAGGCGTGGTGAAGAAGAGTACCTGGGATTATCTGTATGAGCCGGATCCGAAAGCGCTGCTGGACACATTACTGCGTCGCTACGTCGAGTCTCAGGTTTACCAGGGTGTTGTAGAGAACCTGGCCAGCGAGCAGGCCGCACGTATGGTGGCGATGAAAGCTGCTACCGACAACGGCGGAAACCTGATCAAAGAGCTGCAGTTGGTATACAACAAAGCTCGTCAGGCCAGCATCACCCAGGAACTTACCGAGATTGTCGGTGGGGCCTCCGCGGTTTAACCAGGTATACCCTGCCAGCTGTTAGCGGCGGGGTATAAACGAATTAGGTAGAGGATTCAAGATGGCTACTGGAAAGATTGTCCAGGTAATCGGCGCCGTAGTGGACGTCGAGTTCCCTCAGGACGCAGTACCACAAGTGTACAGCGCCCTTGAGGTTAAAAATGGTGATGCTCGTCTGGTGCTGGAAGTCCAGCAGCAGCTGGGTGGTGGCGTCGTTCGTACCATCGCCATGGGTTCTTCCGACGGCCTGAAGCGCGGTCTGGAAACGGTTGACCTTGAGCACCCGATTGAAGTGCCAGTGGGCGTTGCCACACTGGGCCGTATCATGAACGTGCTGGGTGAGCCGATCGATATGAAAGGCGACATCGGCGAAGAAGAGCGTTGGGCGATTCACCGCGCGGCACCTTCTTACGAAGATCAGTCAAACTCGCAAGAGCTGCTGGAAACCGGTATCAAAGTTATCGACCTGATGTGTCCGTTTGCTAAAGGCGGTAAAGTCGGTCTGTTCGGTGGTGCGGGTGTAGGTAAAACAGTAAACATGATGGAGCTGATCCGTAACATTGCGGCTGAGCACTCAGGTTTCTCTGTATTTGCCGGTGTGGGCGAGCGTACCCGTGAAGGGAACGACTTCTACCACGAAATGACCGACTCAAACGTTATCGATAAAGTATCACTGGTCTATGGCCAGATGAACGAGCCACCAGGAAACCGCCTGCGCGTAGCGCTGACCGGTCTGACCATGGCTGAGAAGTTCCGTGACGAAGGTCGTGACGTACTGCTGTTCATCGATAACATCTACCGTTACACCCTGGCCGGTACTGAAGTATCAGCACTGCTGGGTCGTATGCCTTCTGCGGTAGGTTATCAGCCAACGCTGGCTGAAGAGATGGGTGTCTTGCAGGAGCGTATTACCTCCACCAAGACCGGTTCAATCACCTCCGTACAGGCCGTTTACGTTCCTGCGGATGACTTGACTGACCCATCACCAGCCACCACCTTTGCTCACTTAGATGCAACCGTGGTACTGAGCCGTCAGATCGCTTCTCTGGGTATCTACCCAGCGGTTGACCCACTGGATTCTACCAGCCGTCAGCTGGATCCACTGGTTGTTGGCCAGGAGCACTACGACACTGCACGTGGCGTTCAGTCCCTGCTGCAGCGTTATCAGGAACTGAAAGACATCATCGCCATCCTCGGTATGGACGAACTGTCTGAAGAAGACAAACTGGTGGTAGCACGCTCTCGTAAGATGCAGCGTTTCCTGTCCCAGCCATTCTTCGTGGCAGAAGTCTTCACCGGTTCTCCAGGCAAATATGTGTCTCTGAAAGATACCATCCGTGGCTTTAAAGGCATCATGGAAGGTGAATTCGACCATATGCCAGAGCAGGCTTTCTACATGGTTGGTTCCATCGAAGAAGCTGTAGAAAAGGCGAAGAAACTGTAATAACGGTTTCTGTGGAGGTTAATTATGGCTATGACTTTTCACCTGGACGTTGTCAGCGCAGAACAGCAAATGTTCTCCGGTCTGGTACAAAGCATCCAGGTATCAGGAACGGAAGGTGAGCTGGGTATTCGCCCAAATCACGCTCCTCTCCTGACCGCCATTAAACCTGGTATGGTTCACATCGTTAAACAGCAGGGCGAAGAAGAGTATATTTATCTCTCCGGCGGCGTGTTGGAAGTGCAGCCTGGCGCGGTTACCGTGCTGGCTGACACCGCGATCCGTGGTACCGACCTCGATGAGGCCCGTGCAATGGAAGCAAAACGCAAAGCCGAGGAGCACATGAACAGCTCCCACGGTGATGTGGACTTTGCAACCGCGTCGGCTGAACTGGCTAAAGCGATCGCCAAACTGCGCGTGATCGAGTTGACCAAAAGAGCGATGTAACTCAGGTTTAATCTGCAGAATGCCAGTCAGGAAACTGACTGGCATTTTTTTTGCCGAGAAAAATGTAGTATTTTCACCGTTAAACCGTTTTACTTCCGTTCAATAACTGAATTTCAGGATGTCTATGTCTACCAGCGCAATGAGCGTGGTGATCCTTGCCGCCGGCAAGGGAACCCGCATGTACTCCGACTTGCCGAAAGTGCTGCACCGCCTGGCGGGAAAGCCGATGGTGCAACATGTCATTGATGCCGCTACCCAGCTTGGCGCTGACAAGGTTCACCTGGTCTATGGCCACGGTGGCGATCTGTTGCAATCCACCTTAACGGACCCGGCGCTGAACTGGGTATTGCAGGCAGAACAGAAAGGAACCGGCCACGCGATGCAGCAGGCTGCACCTTACTTTGCCGACGATGAAGACATTCTGATGCTGTATGGCGACGTGCCGCTGATCTCGGTTGAGACGCTGCAACGTTTGCAAAGCGTGAAGCCAGAAGGCGGCATCGCGCTGCTGACGGTCATTCTGGATAATCCAACCGGTTACGGGCGCATCATTCGTGAGAACGGCTCGGTAGTCGGCATTATCGAACAGAAAGATGCCTCACCGGAGCAACTGGCGATCGCCGAAATCAATACCGGTATTCTGTTGGCTAACGGTGCCGATCTGAAACGCTGGCTGAGCAAGCTGACCAACAACAATGCTCAGGGCGAATACTATATTACCGACATCATAGCGCTCGCCCATCAGGAAGGCCGCGCGACTCAGGCGGTTCACCCGACCCGCTCGACAGAGACCGAAGGGGTGAATAATCGCCTGCAGCTGGCGACGCTTGAGCGTGTGTACCAGGCTGAACAGGCTGAGAAGCTGTTGCTGGCTGGCGTGATGTTGAAAGATCCGGCCCGTTTCGATCTGCGTGGTGAGTTGACCCACGGCCGGGACGTGGAGATCGACACCAATGTGATCATTGAAGGTCAGGTTAAGCTTGGCAATCGGGTCAAAATTGGCAGCGGCTGTATCCTGAAAAACTGCGTGATTGGTGATGACTGTGAAATCAGTCCTTACAGCGTGGTGGATGACGCCGAGCTGGCCGCTGCCTGCACCATTGGGCCGTTTGCGCGCCTGCGTCCAGGCTCGCAGCTGGCGGAAGGCGCCCACGTTGGCAACTTCGTCGAAATGAAAAAAGCCTCGTTAGGCAAAGGCTCGAAAGCCGGTCACCTGAGCTACCTTGGCGATGCGAAGATCGGCGCCAATGTGAACATCGGCGCGGGCACCATCACCTGCAACTACGACGGCGTGAACAAATCGCTGACGGTGATTGGCGATGATGTGTTTGTCGGCTCGGATACGCAGCTGGTGGCACCGGTCAATGTTGCGGCGGGTGCCACCATCGCTGCGGGCACCACGGTGATGACAGACGTTGCCGCCGCAGGCCTGGTGTATAACCGCAAAGACCAGAATCTGAAAACAGACTGGCAGCGCCCGGCGAAGAAGAAGTAAGCACTAACAGGGTAACCCAGGTTACCCCCAAATTATTCTGAGGAGGGAACCATCCCTCCCGCAAAAGCAGTCATAAATATAATCCCCACTCTCTACAAAGGCTCGGGGAACCGGCGCAATCCGGACTCATCAGGTCAGAAGACAAAGTTAATGACCGTTACGGTCATGACCTCAGGAATAACATTATGTGTGGAATTGTTGGTGCAGTAGCCCAGCGTGATATCGCTGAAATCCTGCTTGAAGGCTTACGTCGTCTCGAATACCGCGGCTACGACTCTGCCGGTGTGGCAGTGGTTACCGCAGAAGGCCAGGTCACGCGCCTGCGCCGTGTCGGTAAAGTGGCCATGCTGGCCGAAGCGGCTGAAACCACGCCATTGCTGGGTGGAACAGGCATAGCGCATACCCGTTGGGCAACCCACGGCGAGCCTTCCGAGGCGAATGCGCATCCCCATATCTCTGAACACATCATCATCGTTCACAACGGCATCATTGAAAACCATGAGCCACTGCGCGAACTGCTGATCGAGCGTGGCTACCGCTTTGCCTCCGAGACCGATACGGAAGTGGTTGCTCACCTGGTTCACTGGGAGCAGCAGCAACAGGGCGGTTCACTGCGTGAAGTGGTACAGCGCGTGATCCCCCAGCTGCGCGGTGCCTATGGCATGGTGATCATGGACAGCCGCGATCCGTCGCTGCTGGTGGCCGCCCGTTCCGGCAGCCCGCTGGTGATTGGCCGTGGCGTGGGCGAAAACTTTATCGCTTCCGATCAGCTGGCATTGCTGCCGGTCACCCGTCGCTTCGTTTACCTTGAGGAAGGCGATATTGCGGTGATCACCCGTCGCGATGTCACCATTGTCGATCGTCAGGGCGAGCAGGTCACCCGCGCCGAAATCGAATCTAACGTGCAGTACGATGCCGGCGATAAAGGCCAGTTCCGCCACTACATGCAGAAAGAGATTTACGAGCAGCCGATGGCGATCAAAAACACCCTGAGCGGGCGTTTCAGTCACGGTGAAGTGGACCTCTCTGAGCTGGGACCGCAGGCCAACGAACTGCTGAAGCAGGTTGAGCATATCCAGATTGTCGCCTGTGGCACCTCCTACAACTCCGGCATGGTGTCGCGCTACTGGTTCGAAGCGCTGGCCAACGTGCCGTGTGACGTTGAGATTGCCTCTGAATTCCGCTACCGCAAATCCGCCGTGCGTAAAAACAGCCTGCTGATCACCCTGTCCCAGTCGGGTGAAACGGCGGACACGCTGGCTGCGCTGCGTCTGTCGAAAGAGCTCGGGTATCTGGGATCGCTGGCGGTGTGTAACGTGGCCGGTTCTTCGCTGGTGCGTGAATCCGATCTGGCGCTAATGACCAAAGCGGGCACCGAAATCGGCGTGGCGTCGACCAAGGCCTTCACCACGCAGCTGACGGTATTGCTGATGCTGGTGGCGAAAGTGGGTCGCCTGAAAGGCATGGATCCGCAGATTGAGCATGACATCGTGCATGGCCTGCAGGCGCTGCCAGCCCGCATCGAGCAGATGCTGTCGCAGGACAAGCTGATTGAGACGCTGGCGGAAGACTTCTCTGACAAGCATCATGCGCTGTTCCTTGGCCGTGGCGATCAGTATCCGATCGCCATGGAAGGGGCGCTGAAGCTGAAAGAGATCTCCTATATTCATGCGGAAGCCTATGCGGCCGGCGAACTGAAGCACGGTCCCCTGGCGCTGATTGATGCCGATATGCCGGTGATTGTGGTCGCGCCGAATAACGAGCTGCTGGAAAAACTGAAGTCGAACATCGAAGAAGTGCGCGCGCGCGGCGGTCTGCTGTACGTGTTTGCCGATCAGGATGCCGGTTTCAGCAACTCCGAAGGGATGCGCATCATCCCGTTGCCGCACGTTGAAGATATCATTGCACCTATCTTCTACACCGTGCCGTTGCAGATGCTGTCGTACCACGTGGCGCTGATTAAGGGCACCGACGTCGACCAGCCGCGTAACCTGGCGAAGTCAGTTACGGTGGAATAACCGCTTTCGTCGGAGACTCTCCGCAAAAATAAAACCCCGGTTCTGCTGTTGAAGGCACAACCGGGGTTTTTTTATGGCTTAACGCCGGGCGACTCAGGCTTTAGCAAAATAGCGCTGGGCATTGTTATAGCTGATGTTCTGCACCATTTCGCCCAACCACGCCATTTCATGCGGGATTTCGCCCTGCTCCATCAATCCACCCAGCATATTGCACAGGATGCGGCGGAAGTACTCGTGACGGGTATAGGACAGGAAGCTTCTGGAATCGGTGAGCATGCCGACGAACTGGCTCAGCAAGCCAAGCTGAGAAAGCTGTTCCAGCTGGCGCTGCATCCCGTCTTTCTGATCGTTGTACCACCAGCCGGAGCCGAACTGGATCTTGCCGGCAATGCCGCCGCCCTGGAAATTGCCGGTCAGCGCGGCGATCATCTCGTTATCGCGTGGGTTCAGGCAGTAAAGAATGGTTTTCGGCAACTGGTCGGTTTTATCCATCTCATCCAGCAGCTGCGAAAGCTCGCGGGCGTAGGTGCGGTCGCCAATGGAATCAAACCCGGTATCGGCGCCCACCAGCCTGAACATCCGGCTGTTGGTATTGCGTAATGCGCCAATATGATACTGCATCACCCAGCCGCGCTGCGCGTATTGCTGACCTAACCACACCAGCACGGCGGTGGTGAAGCCCGCGACCTCTGTCTCATCCAGCGTCTGCCCGGCAATCCGCCGTTGCAGCAGGCGGCTTAGGGTGGCTTCTGTCGGCACTGGCGCAAAGCGTACGATTTCGATGCCGTGATCGGCCGCGCGGCAGCCATGGGCCTCAAAGTGATCCAGCCGGCGCGTTAAGGCGGTCAGCAGGCTGTCCCAGTCAGTAATTTCACCGTCCGCCGCTTCACCCAACTGAGAGATATAGTCGGCGAAACCGTCCAGTTCGATTTTAAAGGCGCGGTCCGGACGCCAGCTTGGCAGGATCTCGGTGTCGAAGGTGCGGTCAGCGGCGATCTGGCGATGGTAACGCAGGTCGCTGATCGGGTCGTCGGTGGTGCCGACCATTTTCACCTTCATCTGCCGCATAATGCCGCGCGCGGAAAATTCCGGCGTCGCCAGCTGCGCGTTGCACTGATGCCAGAGGCTTTCTGCCGTTTCAGGCCGGAACAGCTGGCCGGTGATGCCAAACGGCCGCTTCAGCTCGAGGTGCGTCCAGTGATAGAGCGGATTGCCCAGCGTTTTCGGCACGGTCTGAGCCCAGGCCTGATATTTATCATAATCGCTGCCGTTGCCGGTGATCAGCGATTCTGCCACGCCCGCCGCACGCAGCGCCCGCCATTTATAGTGATCGCCTTCCAGCCAGATCTGGCTGAGATTCTCAAACTGACGGTCTTCAGCAATATCCTGCGGGTTGAGATGGCAGTGATAGTCATAGATTGGCATATCCGCCGCATAGCGGTGATACAGCTCGCGCGCGGCATCGCTGCGCAGTAAGAAATCTTCACCCATAAATACCGTCATTGCGTAGGCTCCGTTTTGCCAGACATCCCATCGCGCCAGGATATTTGGTTGACCACTTTTTACATAAATGCTCGCATTCGCTCATTAAATGGTCGAAGAGAGGCGGTTAACTGCCATAAAACACCAAAATAGCGTTTTGGTCGACCAATATTGGCTATTGTTGTGAGTGATATCACCCATCTGCACATTTCCTGTTGACCACTTTTTCACCTTGTCCGCAAGATGCGGGCAACCAGGGTGAGGGTGTGGATCAGCAATGCGTCTGGAAAGTGACGTGACTGACCGCCGCCGTTACCTCTTTCGACCGGAGATAAGCGATGAGCCTGACGGCAAACAGTGTGCAAGAGGCGGTGGGCAGTAAGAGAAAAGTCAAAAAGTTACGCTGGTGGATGCTGGTGCTGTTCCTGCTGGGCGTTACCGTTAACTACCTGACCCGCAACTCGCTGGGCATTCTGGCCCCGGAATTAAAAACCAGTCTGGGGATCACCACCGAACAGTATTCCTGGATTGTCGGTGCTTTCCAGCTGGCCTATACGCTGTTCCAGCCGTTGTGTGGCTGGCTGATTGATGTGATTGGCCTCAAGCTGGGCTTTGTGATCTGCGCCAGTATCTGGGCACTGGTCAGCCTGTTACATGCCGGCGCGGGAAGCTGGATCCATCTGGCGATCCTGCGCTTCTTTATGGGTGCCGCGGAAGCCGCTGCCACGCCTGCTAACGCCAAAACCATTGGCGACTGGTTCCCGAAAAAAGAGCGCCCCATCGCCGCAGGCTGGGCCGGTGTCGGCTTCTCTGTCGGTGCCATGCTGGCGCCGCCGATCATTTACGTCACCCACAGCTACTGGGGATGGCAAGGCGCCTTCCTGTTCTCGGGCGCGCTGGCAGCTGGCTGGGTAGTGCTGTGGCTGCTGTTCTATCATTCGCCGGAAGATCACCCGCGTCTGGACAAAGACGAGCTGGCGTTGATCAAGCAGGATAACGAGCCCGATGCGGTCAGACTGCCGTTCTTCACCGCGCTGAAAACCGTCGGCAAAAACAAACGTTTCTACGGCATCGCCATCCCGGCCTTTATGGCTGAGCCCGCCTGGGCAGTTTTAAGCTTCTGGGTACCGCTGTACCTCGCCAGCGAACGCGGCATGGATTTGAAACAGATTGCCATGTTTGCCTGGCTGCCGTTCCTCGCCGCCGATTTGGGCAGCATCGCCAGTGGCTACCTGACGCGCCTCTACACCCGTTGGTTTGGCTGCTCGCTGGTGAACTCGGTGGTTGCCAGCTCGGTGACCGGCGCATTCCTGATGCTGTCGCTGGCGCTGGTGGCGATCACCAAAGACCCTTACATCACCATTATCCTGATCTCGGTGGGCGGCTTTGGCCATCAGGTGATCTCCTGCATGTTAAGTGCGCTGGTGGTGGAGTCCTTTGATAAAGGGCAGATGGCTACGGTGAACGGAATGCGGGGTTCCTTTGCCTGGATCGCCAGCTTCCTGTTCTCCCTGTTGATAGGCGTCACGGCTGACACCATCGGATTCAATCCGCTGTTTGTGGCCATGGGCTTTTTCGATCTGATTGGTGCCGTGTTCCTGGTTGCGTTTATTGCCGAACGTCGAAGCACGTCGCGCGCGGCCTGATTTTCAGACTGACAATTTTGAAGAGTAAACGATGAAAACATTGAAAAACTGGGTGTTAGGGCAGAAAACGGCCGAATTTATTGAGCTTCGCGTCGATGAAAAACACCTGTTCCGCCTCTACGTGCTGGAACAGGGATTGTGTCGGGTGCTGATCAAGCAGAAAGGGGAGCTGGCGCTGGATCGCACCTGGAGCATCGCGCCGGAAGCGGACGTGCCGTGGGAAGGTCGCCTGCGGGAAAGCTGTGAAGGCTTCTCGCTGCCGGGTTATCACTGCGAGCATCAGGACGACAGGCTGGTGGTGACCACCGATTGCCTGCGGGTGACCGTTCATCAGCCGCTGTGGCTGGAGTGGGAATATCTTAATGAAGACGCGGAATGGCAGCCGCTTTGCGCCGATCGCCCTACCGGTGCCTATCTGCTCAATGCCCATGGTGATGGCGTGGCGCATTATCAGCGCCGATACGCGGAAGATAACTATTACGGCCTGGGCGAGAAAGCGGGCGATCTTAACCGCACCGGGGGCCGCTATGAAATGCGCAACCTGGATGCGATGGGCTATAACGCCGCCTCGACCGATCCGCTGTATAAGCATATTCCTTTCACCCTGACGCGGCGCGATACCGTCAGCTTTGGGCTGTTTTATGACAACCTGAGCACCACTCAGCTGGATTTAGGCAACGAGCTGGATAATTACCATCTGCCGTACCGCCGTTATCAGGCCGAGGCGGGCGACCTCGACTATTACTTGTTCCTTGGGCCAAAAGTACTGGATGTCACCAAGGCCTTTGTTCGTCTGACCGGCAAAACGCTGTTTGGCCCGAAATGGAGCCTCGGCTACAGTGGTTCGACCATGCATTACACCGATGCGCCGGATGCGCAGGTTCAGCTGATGAACTTTATTTCGCTGTGTCGGGAAAATGCCATTCCGTGCGACTCGTTCCAGCTGTCGTCAGGCTACACCTCGATCAACGACAAGCGTTATGTCTTCAACTGGAACCACGACAAGGTGCCGCAGCCGGAGGTGATGAGTGCGGCGTTTCATGATGCCGGAATGAAGCTGGCTGCCAACATCAAGCCTTGCCTGTTGCAGGACCATCCACGCTATGACGAAGTGGCGCAGAAGGGGCTGTTTATTCGCGATTCTGAATCAGACGCGCCTGAACGCTCGGTTTTCTGGGATGACGAAGGGTCGCACCTCGACTTCACCAATCCGGCCACGGTGGCCTGGTGGCAGGAAAATGTCACCCACCAGCTGCTGGAAAAGGGGATTGATTCCACCTGGAATGACAACAACGAATATGAAGTCTGGGATGGCGAAGCGCGCTGTCACGGCTTCGGTCTGCCGTTGCCGATCAAGCTGATCCGTCCGGTCATGCCGCTACTGATGATGCGTGCTTCGATGGAGGCCCAGCAGCGGTTCGCGCCCGAAAAGCGTCCTTTCCTGATCTCCCGTTCAGGCTGTGCGGGGATGCAGCGCTATGTGCAGACCTGGAGTGGCGACAACCGCACCAACTGGCAGACGCTGCGCTATAACACGCGGATGGGCGTCGGGATGAGCCTCTCTGGCTTATATAACGTTGGGCATGACGTGGGCGGATTCTCAGGCGCGAAGCCCGATCCGGAGCTGTTTGTGCGTTGGGTCCAGAACGGCGTCATGCATCCGCGATTCACTATCCATTCATGGAATGACGATCGCACGGTCAATGAACCCTGGATGTACCCGGAGGTCACCCCGGCGATCCGCGACGCGATGGCGCTGCGCTACCGTCTGATGCCTTACCTGTACACGCTGCTGTGGCAGGCCAGTCAGGACGATGAGCCGATGCTGCGCCCGACCTTCCTCGACCACGAGCACGATCCCCGCACCTTCGACGAGACCGATGATTTTATGCTGGGGCGCGATCTGCTGGTGGCCAGCGTAGTCGAGCCGGGAGCCACGCAGCGCGCCATCTACCTGCCTGAAAATACCACCGGCTGGTACGATTATTACAGCGGTCAGTGGCACCAGGGCGGCCAGACGATTAGCGTGGATGCGCCCTTAGACCGACTGCCGTTAATGGTCAGAGCGGGCGCAGCGCTGCCGCAGGCCAGCCGGGTGGGCCATACCGACAATGATTTGGATGACCAGCGCACGCTGCTGCTGTTCCCGACACAAGGGATCGCTGAAGAGACCGGCATGCTGTTTGAAGATGATGGGGAAAGCTGGGAGTGGCAGCGCGACGGTGCGTTGTGGCTCAACTGGACGCTGAGCAGCGATGCTGAGCGCATCAATATTCAGTTCACTGCCCATGGACACTATCGCCCGGCCTGGAAAACCTTACGCCTGCAGCTGCCCGAAGGAGAAACCCGCGCGCTGACCATCAACGGCGAGCGTCAGGCGAGCTGGACGCTGCGCTAAGCGGCAGAATGCGTCAACCAGAACGGCATTCTGGTTGACCACTCTTCAGCATTTTCCTACTATCTGAAGGCGTATTTCCTGACTGAGGCTGTGGCTATGAGTGTTGAAGTAAAGCGTCAATACCGCGAGGTCGGTGAATACCTGAAAGAAGAGCTGCATTCAGGCAAGTATCCGATCGGCACGCGACTGCCTCCCGAGCGGGATATCGCTGAGCGGGTGGGGGTTGGTCGCTCAGTGGTGCGTGAAGCCCTGATCATGCTGGAAATTGAAGGTTACGTTGAGGTGCGCAAAGGCTCGGGGATCTATGTGATTGCCATGCCAGGCGATCGCCAGCAACAGGACGGTGCCTCGCTGATCGGGCCGTTCGAACTGCTGCAGGCCAGGCAGCTGCTGGAAAGCAACATTGCCGAATTTGCCGCACTGCAGGTCACGCCAGCGGATATCAAGAAAATGCGCGCCGCGCTGGATGCCGAGATTAAAGATATTGAAACCGGTGGCGGTGAGGATGGCGATAAGCTGTTCCATCTGGCCATTGTCGAAGCCACCCACAACAATATGCTGACAGAGATGTGGAAGCAGTGCTGGGCGCAGCGGGAGAACAACCCCATGTGGCAACAGCTGCATGAGCGCATCTCCAGCAAGGAGTACCGCCGCGAATGGTTGAAGGATCACCAGCTGATCCTGGCTGCGTTACAGAAAAAAGATGCCGCTGCCGCCAAACTGGCGATGTGGACGCATCTGGAGAACGTAAAGTTACGTCTGATGGCCCTGTCAGATGTCGATGCCCCTGAATTTGATGGTTATCTTTTCGGCTCCTGGCCTATCCGCGTCACGACCTGACTCAAACTCACCCACCGTCACAAAACTGTCATAAAGCGTACATTTTACTGTCATCAAACTGTCCTATTTTGCCTCCAGCAGCAATGATTATTCATTATTAAAATGGCGTTAAGCCTGACTTTTAATCCCCCTGGAGGGAACATGACACTGATGCAAAAAACCCTGGCTCAATGTGTAGCGGTAACCCTTTCGTTGACCGCGGTTTCTGCTTTTGCCGCCACTAACCTGACCGGTGCGGGTGGGACTTTCCCGGCGCCTGTGTACAACAAATGGGCTGCAGACTACAACACAGCGACTGGCGCTCAGGTTAACTACCAGGGTATCGGTTCATCCGGTGGCGTGAAGCAAATCATCGCAAAAACCGTCGATTTTGGTGCGTCTGATGCGCCACTGAAAGATGAAGATCTGCAGAAAAATGGCCTGTTCCAGTTCCCAACCGTGATCGGTGGCGTGGTGCTGGCCGTCAACATCCCGGGAATCAAATCCGGTCAGCTGACGCTGGACGGTAAAACCGTCGGTGATATCTACCTGGGCACCATCAAGAAGTGGAACGATCCGGCCATCACCAAGCTGAACCCAGGCGTTAAGCTGCCAGACAGCAATATCAACGTGGTGCGCCGCGCTGACGGTTCCGGTACGTCCTATGTGTTCACCAGCTACCTGGCGAAAGTGAACAGCGACTGGAACAGCAAAATTGGTAAAGGCAACACCGTTAACTGGCCAACCGGTCTGGGCGGTAAAGGTAACGACGGCGTCGCCGCGTTCGTTCAGCGTCTGCCGGGTTCAATCGGTTACGTAGAATATGCCTATGCCAAGCAGAACAACCTGGCGTACACCAAACTGATGGATGCCGACGGTAAAGCCGTTTCTCCAAGCGAGAAGAGCTTCAGCAACGCCGCGAAAGGCGCGAACTGGACAGAATCTTTCGCCCAGGACCTGACCTTCCAGAAAGGTGACGACGCATGGCCAATCTCTTCAACCACCTTTATCCTGGTGCAGAAAGAGCAGGCCAACGCGGAGAAAGGCGCAGCGGTACTGAAATTCTTCGACTGGGCCTACAAAAACGGCGGCAAAACCACCAACAGCCTGGACTATGCTGCGCTGCCAGACTCGGTAGTTGAGCAGATCCGTGCCGCCTGGAAAACTAACGTGAAAGACAGCTCCGGTAAAGCACTGTACTAAGCTGTTGTAGGGGCCGGAGCACTCCGGCCCGTTCCCTCGGGTGGCACCTTCGTGCCGCCCCTACACTTTCAACATCGAGAACTCTATGGCTGCAACCAAGCCGACATTCAAAGCCCCCGGCAAGCAGGGTGACATCATTTTCGGTGCGCTGGTAAAACTGGCTGCGCTGATTGTGCTGCTGCTGCTCGGTGGCATTATTGTCTCTCTGATCATCTCTTCCTGGCCCAGCATTGAGAAATTTGGTTTCTCGTTCCTGTGGACCAAAACCTGGGATGCACCCAACGAACAATTTGGTGCGCTGGTACCGATTTACGGCACCGTCGTGACCTCGATTATCGCGCTGATTATTGCCGTTCCGGTCAGCTTTGGTATCGCCCTGTTCCTGACTGAACTGGCACCGAACTGGCTGCGCCGCCCGCTGGGCACGGCGATTGAGCTGCTGGCGGCGATCCCCAGCATTGTCTACGGCATGTGGGGCCTGTTTATTTTTGCGCCGCTGTTTGCCACCTACTTCCAGACCCCGTTGGGCGACCTGATGGCGAACATTCCCATCGTCGGTACGCTGTTCTCGGGTCCGGCATTTGGTATTGGTATTCTGGCTGCCGGGATTATCCTGGCGATCATGATCATCCCGTACATCGCGTCTGTGATGCGCGATGTGTTTGAACAAACGCCGGTGATGATGAAAGAGTCGGCATACGGCATCGGTTGCACCACCTGGGAAGTGATCTGGCGCGTGGTGCTGCCGTTCACCAAGAACGGCGTGATTGGCGGCGTGATGCTCGGTCTGGGGCGTGCGCTGGGTGAAACCATGGCGGTGACCTTTATCATCGGTAACACCTACCAGCTCGACAG
This sequence comes from Erwinia sp. QL-Z3, assembly GCF_004551645.1. Lineage (NCBI taxonomy): Bacteria > Pseudomonadati > Pseudomonadota > Gammaproteobacteria > Enterobacterales > Erwiniaceae > Erwinia > Erwinia sp. QL-Z3. The sequence continues at coordinate 1,425,090 of NZ_CP037950.1, read as the reverse complement.
CCCGTCGCTGTTTATGCCGGGCAACAGTATTACCTCCGCGCTGGCGAACGAATTTGCTGAAGCGGAATCCGGCGTGCATACCGCCGCGCTGATGGAGCTGGGCCTGATCCTGTTTGTGATTACCTTTATCGTGCTGGCCTGCTCAAAACTGATGATTTTGCGCCTGGCAAAAAGTGAAGGAGCGCGCTCATGACCACCATGGAAATGCAGTCTCGCGCCGAACTGGACGCATCCCGCCGCAAAATGCAGGCGTGGCGTCGGATGAAAAACCGCATCGCGCTGGCGCTGTCGATGCTGACCATGGCCTTTGGCCTGTTCTGGCTGGTGTGGATCCTGTTTGCCACCGTCACCCGTGGCGTGGATGGCATGACGCTGTCGCTGTTTACCGAGAATACGCCGCCGCCAAATACCGCCGGTGGCGGCCTGGCCAACGCCATCGCCGGTAGCGGACTGTTAATCTTATGGTCAACGGTGATCGGCACGCCGCTGGGCATTATGGCCGGGGTTTATCTCGCCGAATATGGCCGCAAATCCTGGCTGGCCGAGGTGATCCGTTTTATTAACGACATCCTGCTGTCTGCTCCGTCGATTGTGGTCGGTCTGTTTGTCTACACGCTGGTTGTGGCCAAGATGCAGCACTTCTCTGGCTGGGCGGGTGTGGTTGCGCTGGCCCTGCTGCAGATCCCGATTGTTATCCGCACCACGGAAAACATGCTGCGACTGGTACCGGACAGCCTGCGTGAAGCGGCGTACGCGCTGGGCACGCCGAAGTGGAAGATGATCTCGGCGATCACCCTGAAAGCCTCCGTCTCCGGCATTCTGACCGGCGTGCTGTTGGCGATTGCCCGTATTGCGGGCGAAACGGCACCGCTGCTGTTCACCTCACTCTCCAACCAGTTCTGGAGTACTGACATGATGCAGCCGCTGGCCAACCTGCCGGTGACCATCTTTAAATTCGCCATGAGCCCGTTTGCCGAATGGCAGAGTCTGGCCTGGGCGGGCGTGCTGCTGATTACCCTCTGCGTGCTGTTGCTGAACATCCTGGCGCGCGTCGTTTTTGCCAAGGGCAAACATTAATTACTTAAGCGCGGCTGCGGCGGCGTGAATAAGCGAGAAAGAGAATGGCTGACAACACCTCAAGTAAGATGATTCAGGTTCGTGATTTGAACTTCTACTACGGGAAATTTCATGCGCTGAAAAACATCAATCTGGATATCGCGAAAAACCAGGTCACGGCGTTTATCGGCCCGTCAGGCTGTGGCAAGTCCACCCTGCTGCGTACCTTTAACAAGATGTTCTCGCTCTACCCGGAACAGCGGGCAGAAGGCGAGATCATGCTGGATGGCGAAAACATTCTCACCGCCAGCCAGGATATCGCGCTGCTGCGTGCCCGGGTCGGAATGGTGTTCCAGAAGCCGACGCCGTTCCCGATGTCGATTTATGACAACATCGCCTTTGGCGTGCGCCTGTTTGAAAAATTGTCCCGCGCGGATATGGATGAGCGCGTACAGTGGGCGCTGACCAAGGCCGCGCTGTGGACAGAAACCAAAGACAAGCTGCACCAGAGTGGCTACAGCCTGTCGGGTGGTCAGCAACAGCGTCTGTGCATCGCGCGGGGCATTGCCATTCGCCCGGAGGTGCTGCTGCTGGATGAACCCTGCTCGGCGCTGGATCCGATCTCGACCGGCCGCATTGAAGAGCTGATCACCGAATTAAAGCAGGATTACACCGTGGTTATCGTGACGCACAACATGCAGCAGGCTGCACGCTGTTCCGATCACACGGCCTTTATGTATCTGGGCGAACTGATTGAATTCAGCGATACTGACACGCTGTTTACCAAGCCGCATCAGAAACAAACTGAAGACTACATTACCGGCCGTTACGGTTGAGTTGACTGGAGAGTACGATGGATAACCTGAATCTGAATAAACATATCTCCGGGCAGTTTAACGCCGAGCTGGAGCATATCCGTACCCAGGTGATGACCATGGGCGGCATGGTTGAGCAGCAACTGATGGACGCCATCAAAGCGATGCACAACCAGGATGGCGAGCTGGCGAAGCAGGTGATTGATGGTGACCAGAAGGTCAACATGATGGAAGTGTCGATTGATGAAGCCTGCGTGCGCATCATCGCCAAACGTCAGCCCACCGCCAGCGATCTGCGTCTGGTGATGGCGATCATCAAAACCATCTCCGAGCTGGAACGCATTGGTGATGTGGCCGAGAAGATCAGCCGCACCGCGCTGGAGAAGTTCGGTCAGCATCACAAGCCGCTGTTGGTCAGCCTGGAGTCACTGGGTCACCACACCATTCAGATGCTGCATGATGTGCTGGATGCCTTTGCGCGGATGGATCTGGGCGCGGCGATTGAGATCTACCGTGAAGACAAGAAGGTCGATCAGGAGTATGAGGGCATCGTGCGTCAGCTGATGACCTATATGATGGAAGATCCGCGCACCATTCCCAGCGTGCTGACCGCGTTATTCTGCGCCCGCGCCATCGAGCGTATCGGCGATCGTTGTCAGAATATCTGCGAAATCATCTTCTACTTCGTTAAAGGGCAGGATTTCCGCCACGTTGGCGGTGACGAGCTCGATAAGCTGTTAACCGGCGACGACGAAGGCAGTAATTCCCCCACCTGATGTTCTCCACTGGCCGGCTGAGTCCGGCCCGTTGATCCTGCCGGCGACTTTTCGTCTGGAATGTGACCGCCTGCCTACTTATACTTGCCGCACTTTATTTCTGGCAGGGAACACTCATGATTTCAAAGACGCCCGTAAAGGGCGCTACTCCGGGCAAGGCCATGCTGGCGGCGATCAGCGGCTATGCAATGGACGGCTTCGATCTGCTGATTCTGGGCTTTATGCTGCCCGCCATCTCAATTTCACTGGCGCTCAGCCCTTCGCAGGCGGGCTCACTGGTGACCTGGACGCTGATTGGCGCGGTACTCGGCGGCATTATCTTCGGGCACCTGAGCGATCGCTTTGGCCGCATCCGCGTACTGACCTATACCATCCTGATGTTCTCGGTGTTCACCGGTCTGTGCGCGGTGGCGCAGGGTTACTGGGATCTGCTGGCCTACCGCACCTTAGCGGGCGTCGGGCTGGGCGGGGAATTCGGCATTGGCATGGCGCTGATTGCCGAAGCCTGGCCTGCCAACAAGCGTAACCGCGCGTCGGCCTGGGTCGGTATCGGCTGGCAGCTGGGCGTGTTACTGGCGGCATTTATCACCCCGTTCCTGCTGGGCTACATTGGCTGGCGCGGCATGTTCCTGGTCGGGTTACTGCCGGCTCTCGCCTCCTTTATTATCCGCCGCGGCATGGGCGAACCGGCCGGATTTACCCAACATGTGGATGTGAACCAGGGCCTTTCGTTCTCAGCAAGGCTTAAGCTGCTGGTCAAGGATCGCGCGACCGCCAAAGCCAGCCTGGGGATTTTCATCCTTTGTTCGGTGCAGAATTTTGGCTATTACGGCCTGATGATCTGGATGCCAAGCTACCTTTCCAGCAATTTCGGCTTCTCGCTGACCAAGTCAGGGCTGTGGACGGCGGTGACGGTGATCGGCATGACCTTTGGCATCTGGCTGTTTGGCGTGCTGGCGGACCGCTTCGCGCGCTGGAAGATTTTCCTGCTTTACCAGTTTGGTGCGGTGATTATGGTGATCGTGTATGCGCAGCTGCGCGACCCGACCGTGATGCTGTTTACCGGTGCGGTGATGGGGATGTTTGTGAACGGGATGATTGGCGGTTACGGTGCCCTGATCTCCGACACCTACCCGGCGAAGGTGCGGGCAACGGCGCAGAACGTGTTGTTCAACCTCGGCCGTGGTGTGGGCGGTTTTGGTCCACTGGTGATAGGTCTGCTGGTGATCCACCTGTCGTTTACCGCCGCCATTACCCTGCTGGCGCTGATTTACCTGCTAGATATCTTCGCCACCCTGTTCCTGCTGCCCAAAAAGCAGGGCACGGAGGATTCGCTGGGCGCGATTGGCTGATCGGCTCAGGGGCGAAGAGATTCGCCCCTGACGCCGCTTAACGGGTGATGTTCCAGCCTTTTGCCCGCCACAGTGCAGGCAGTTCGGCCATCTCGGTGAAAGGGGTGACCAAAGGGTGATCCAGCGGCTTATTATGCGCATCCGCGCAGAAGTAAAACACCGGAATGCCTGCCGCAATACCGGCCTTCGCTCCCGCTTCCGAGTCATCAATCAGAATGCACTGCCCGATGGGAACGTTCATCTCGCGGGCGGCGTGGTACATCAATTCCGGATCGGGTTTCCAGCTGCCAATGTCATAGCCGCTGTAAAGGCGATCGGTAAACCACGGCAGCATCTCCGTCAGCCCCAGCGAGTGCTGCATTTTTGGCACCGTCCCGTTGGCTACCACGCACATCGGCACGGTGATCTGCTCAAGCAGCGCTTTTGCGCCGGCGATCGGCTTCAGTTCCAGATCGAACAGCCGCGCCACTTCTTTGCGGTACGCCGGTTCGAACTCCTCTTTGCTGACGCTGAGATGATGCCCGGCGCACACCTCGGCAATAATGTCGTACAGCTTGACGCCTTTATACTTTTCAAACATCTCCTGCAGTGAAAGGTCGCCGCCAAACTGCGCGAAGGTATTCACGTAGGCCTGGGTACAAAGCAGTTCACTGTCCACCAGCGTTCCGTCGCAATCAAAAAATACACAGCCAACAGTCATCGGTGTCTCCCTGAGTTTTTTTACGGTCGCTCCACTTTGACTTACCTGCGGCGGAATTGCGACTGAGAAATGTCAATTCCAGTTAGTGGTTGTGAACGTCTGTAAAACGCGGCGCAACCGGTTGCGAAAAAACCTGTCGGTTAGCTCCCAAAATCAGAATTTTAGGTTAGGATAGCCGTCGACAACTTTTCTCCGTTTTGGAATCACATAATGACTAATCCAGGCCTACTACAGCGGATCTTTAAACTGCAGGAACACGGCACGACCGTCCGTACCGAAGTGATTGCAGGTATCACCACTTTCCTGACGATGGTGTATATCGTTTTTGTGAACCCACAGATCCTCGGTGTGGCGGGCATGAACACCCAGGCGGTGTTTGTCACCACCTGTCTGATTGCCGCGTTCGGCAGCATCCTGATGGGCCTGGTCGCTAACCTGCCGGTGGCACTTGCGCCGGCAATGGGCCTGAATGCCTTCTTTGCTTTCGTGGTGGTCGGTGCGATGGGCATCTCCTGGCAGGTGGGTATGGGTGCCATCTTCTGGGGCGCGGTTGGCCTGCTGCTGCTGACCATTTTCCGCGTCCGCTACTGGATGATTGCCAATATTCCTGCCAGCCTGCGCGTGGGGATCACCGCCGGTATCGGTCTGTTTATTGCGATGATCGGCCTGAAAAATGCCGGCATCATCGTTTCCAACAAAGATACGCTGGTGGCGGTCGGTAACCTGACCTCACACAGCGTGCTGCTGGGTGCGCTGGGCTTCTTTATTATCGCCATTCTGGCTTCCCGCAATATTCATATCGCGGTGCTGGTGTCGATTGTGGTAACCACGCTGATTGGTCTGGCGATTGGTGATGTGAAATACGGCGGCGTCTTCTCCGCCCCAACCGGCATCACCTCGATTGTCGGTCAGGTGGACCTGGCCGGATCGCTGAACGTTGGCATGGCCGGCATCATCTTCTCCTTTATGCTGGTTAACCTGTTCGACTCCTCCGGTACGCTGATTGGCGTCACCGATAAAGCGGGTCTGACCGATGAGAAAGGCACCTTCCCACGCATGAAGCAGGCGCTGTTCGTTGACAGCATCAGCTCGGTGGCCGGTTCTTATATCGGCACTTCTTCCGTGACGGCCTATATCGAAAGCTCATCCGGTGTTTCCATCGGGGGCCGTACCGGGTTAATGGCGGTGGTGACCGGGATCCTGTTCCTGCTGGTGATGTTCCTGTCACCGCTGGCGGGCATGGTTCCAGCCTATGCGGCGGCGGGTGCGCTGATTTATGTTGGCGTGCTGATGAGCTCAAGCCTGGCGCGCGTGAAGTGGGATGACCTGACCGAAGCCGTTCCGGCCTTTGTCACGGCGGTGATGATGCCCTTCAGCTTCTCCATTACCGAAGGGATTGCGTTAGGCTTTATCTCTTACTGCGTGATGAAGTTTGGCACCGGTCGCTGGCGTGAAATCAGCCCCTGCGTGGTGGTTGTCGCGCTGCTGTTTGTGCTGAAAATCGTGTTTATCGACGCGCATTAATCGCGTTAAGCAGGCCAGCTCCGGCTGGCCTGTGGCTTTCTCAACGCCGGCGTTCGCCGCGTTTCCCGTGCCTATCCCTGAAACACTTTCTCTGCTGGCAGACTGGTCAGACGCAGCATGCGTTGGCCCATCGCCGGTTTGTTGACCTGAATATCCTGCAGTCGCGTCCAGTTCTTCTCTTCGTCAGACTCCCAAAGATGCAAACGCTCGTTGCCGGGTGACAGCGCACAGGACCAGATCAATAAGGGTTCCACGTCGGAAACCGCCTGAATATCGGGATACTCCAGCGAGCGTAAGCGGCCAGAGGCGGGATGCAGCCGCAATGACTCGCTGCGGCCTTCTTTCACCCCGGTCAGCTTCATCAGGCTTTTACGCATTGCCCACAGCTGGATAGCGGCTTCGCTGGGGTCGGTTTGCGCATTAATCCAGGCGCGTTCACCGGAAGAGAGGCCTTGCAGATACTGCTCCTGGGTTTGCCTGCTGTGCGCACGGACAATTTCAATGCCCAGCCCGGCATGACCGCCTTCTTCTGCCAGCAGGACGCCAATAATGTTACCGGCATAGGCCAGGCTGAAGTCAGGAAGGTCGGGGTCGGCAAACACCGGGCGGCCACACGCGCTGAGCGTCATTTCCGGCAGCTGTGAAAGGCCATAAACGCGCAGCATCAGGTCAGCCAGCAACGCGCGGGCTGCCAGATAACGCACACGGCGCTTTTCAGCCAGCGTGCTGGAGAAATCAAGCAGGGGTTGTGAGAGTCGCTGTACCGAGGGGAGACCCTGGGTAAGGGTGCGGCGTGCAAAATGACTGGCCATCTGTCGCTCCGTGAAAATGGTCGGAAAATCATCGGGGCTATTGTAAGAATTTTCTTAGCAAATATCACCTCACTTTACGTGGAAGTGCAGACTTTCAGATTAAGATCATGTTTTTGGCGATAGCTGAGCAGCATTGGACGTTTTGCAGAGAAAAGAGGGGAAACCTGCGTTTCCCCTTTGATTTATTTACCGATGCAGAAGCTGGAAAAGATGCGGCCCAGCAAATCATCGGAGGTAAACTCGCCGGTGATTTCGCTTAACGCCTGTTGCGCCACTCTCAGCTCTTCCGCCAGCAGTTCGCCAGCACGGGCGCCCAGCAGCTGCTCTCTTCCCTGGAGTAAGTGAGTAGCTGCTAACTCAAGCGCCTGCAGGTGACGACGACGCGCCAGGAAGCCGCCTTCCATGTTGCCGGAGAAGCCCATGCTCTCTTTCAGATGGTTGCGCAGCACGTCAATGCCGTCGCCGGTGCGGGCCGACAGGCGAATAAGTGAGTGGCCATTCACTTCCGTCAGACCTTGCGCCTCGCCGGTGACGTCCGCTTTGTTACGCACCACGGTGATCGGCAGAGTCGCGGGTAAACGGGCAATAAAGTCTGGCCAGATTTCGGCAGGCTCGGTGGCGCCGGTGGTGGTGCCGTCAACCATAAACAGCACGCGATCTGCCTGTTCGATCTCGTTCCACGCACGTTCGATGCCGATGCGCTCAACTTCGTCGCTGGCTTCGCGCAGTCCGGCGGTATCAATGATATGCAGCGGCATGCCGTCAATATGGATGTGCTCGCGCAGCACGTCGCGGGTGGTACCGGCGATATCGGTCACAATCGCCGCCTCACGGCCTGCCAGCGTATTCAGCAGGCTGGACTTACCGGCATTGGGGCGACCGGCGATCACCACCTTCATGCCTTCCCGCAGCAGGCTGCCCTGACGCGCTTCGGCCCGCACGCCATCCAGATCGGCAATCACCTGTTCCAGCTGCGCTTCGATTTTGCCGTCTGACAGGAAGTCGATCTCCTCATCCGGGAAGTCGATAGCCGCTTCGACGTAGATTCGCAGGTGAGTAAGTGCTTCCACAAGATGGTTAACGCGCAGCGAAAACGCCCCCTGAAGGGAGTTCAGCGCCGAGCGCGCTGCCTGTTCAGAACTGGCATCAATCAGGTCGGCAATCGCCTCAGCCTGCGCGAGGTCCAGCTTGTCATTGAGGAAGGCGCGCTCTGAGAATTCGCCGGGACGGGCGATACGCAGGCCAGGCATGGCGACAATGCGCTTAAGCAGCAGGTCGAGGATCACCGGGCCGCCATGACCCTGCAGTTCCAGCACATCTTCGCCGGTAAAGGAGTTCGGGCCTGGGAACCACAGCGCAATGCCCTGGTCCAGCGCTTTCCCATCGGTATCACGGAAGGGCAGATAGTCGGCGTAGCGGGGTTTAGGCAGCTTGCCCAGCAGTGCCTGAGCAACCTCAGCGGCTTTGCTGCCGGAAATGCGCAGGATGCCCACACCACCGCGGCCTGGCGGCGTCGCCTGGGCGACGATAGTCTCGCTATGACTCATATTCGACTCTCTTTTTTTGGCAAAAAAATAAGGCGGTCAGTGACCGCCTTATAGTACACCCTTCCTCTTTCTCACTGCCCGCGTATTGGCTGCAATGAGAAATCCTCCGGGTGAAGCATCTTTTAGTGAAACTTATGCTTTCTTCTTGTCACGGCTGTGTAAGCCACGTTTTTCCAGGCCGCGATAAATCAGCTGCTGCTGGATAATGGTGACCAGGTTACTGACGATGTAGTACAGCACCAGACCAGACGGGAACCACAGGAAGAACACGGTGAAGATCACCGGCATAAAGGTCATGATCTTCTGCTGCATCGGGTCGGTCACGGTGGTCGGCGACATCTTCTGAATGAAGAACATCGTTACGCCCATCAGGATCGGCAGGATGTAGTACGGGTCCTGTGCAGACAGGTCATGGATCCACAGTGCAAACGGCGCATGACGCAGTTCAATCGAGCCCATCAGCATGTAATACAGCGCCAGGAAGATTGGCATCTGGATAACCAGCGGCAGACAGCCACCCAATGGGTTCACTTTCTCTGCTTTGTACAGCGCCATCATTTCCTGGCTCATACGCTGCTTGTCTTCACCGATACGCTCACGCATTGCCTGAATCTTCGGCTGCAGCATGCGCATTTTCGCCATGGAGGTGTACTGCGCTTTAGTCAGCGGGTACATGATGCCACGAACGATAAAGGTGATAACGATAATGGAGAAGCCCCAGTTACCGATAAAGCTGTGCAGGAATTTCAGCAGTTTGAACAGCGGCTGCGAGATAAACCACAACCAGCCGTAATCTACGGTCAGGTCCAGATGCGGCGCGATAGCGGCCATCTTGTCCTGAATTTCCGGTCCAACCCACAGGGTGGCAGCCAGATTCTGCTGCGCGCCAGGGGCGATAGTGACCGGTGCAGATTTGTAGCCGATAGCCGCAATACCGTTACCCAGGTTACTGGTGTAAAGCGTATTGGTGCCGTTGGTGCGTGGCACCCAGGCCGTCGCGAAGTATTGCTGAAGCATCGCCACCCAACCGTTGTTGGTGGTGGTGCTCAGGTTTTCGTTATCGCTGATTTTATCAAACTTGTACTTCTCGTAGTTGGTCTCACTGCTGGAGTAAGCCGCGCCACGGAAAGTGTGCAACGCAAAATTATTACTGCCGGTATCGCGGTGTTTTGGCAGGTCGATGGTCTGCTTCAGCTGACCGAACATCGCCACTTCCAGCGGCTGCTGGGTGGTGTTGTTAACCTGATAATCCACGTTGATCGCAAACTCACCGCGCTTCAGTACGAAGGTTTTGGTGTAGGTTGCGCCGTTTTCCGCAGTGTAGGTCATCGGGATACGCAGTTCGCTCTGGCCGTCCGCCATCTCAAAGCTATCCTGAGTGGTGGTGAACAGTGGACGCGCGCCGTTAGCCGGGTTGTCCGGGCCGTTACGACCGGTCAGACCGCTCTGAGCCTGATACAGAAAACCTGGGTTGGTTTCCAGCAGCTGGAATGGCTGAGAAGAACCCAGTTTATCCGGGTAAGTCAGCAGCTGTGCCTGCTCGATATCGCCACCACGGGTGTTGATATGTAATGTCAGGACATCAGTCTTAACGGTGATCGTTTTGCCCTGTCCGCTGGCAGGTACGCCCTGGTTTGCGGCATCACCGGCTGCGCTGGTCGTGTTTTGTGTGGTCTGAGTCTGCACAGGCTGCGGAGCGTGGTCCGTCTGCCAGGCTTGCCAGATCATAAAAGACACGAACAGAAAAGCGATGAGAAAAAGATTGCGTTGCGAATCCATCGTTAATGTTCTCTGTTATCGTCGGTTTTTGGCGGCACCGGATCGTCGCCACCCGGGTTCAAGGGGTGGCATTTTAATACGCGTTTCATCGTTAACCAACTGCCTTTTATCACCCCAAACCTGCGCAATGCCTCAATACCGTATTGAGAACAGGTGGGATGGAAGCGACAGTGGGGTCCTAAAAGCGGACTAATCGCGCGTTGATACACGCGGATGACCGCTATCAGGAGCCGCGAGCCAGGCGACAGTGACGACGCCATAGTTTCTCCAACGCTTCCGTCAGCGCACGGTTATCCAGGTCAGCCACGCCTTTTTTCGCCACGATCACGAAATCCATTGCTGGAAGTTCATGTTGACGCAGGCGAAAACTCTCGCGGGTCAATCTCTTGATCCGGTTGCGTTCATGCGCGCGTTTGACGTGTTTTTTTGCGACGGTAAGACCGATGCGGGGATGCCCCAGCGAGTTCAGGCGGCCGAGAATAGTAATTTGCGGCGTGCCAGCTCTTTGTGGCTGCTGGAAGACGAAAGTGAAATGAGTGGGAGTTAACAAACGTAACTCCCTGGGAAATGCGAGCTTAACCACTGAGCGGTTAGCTTTTATTACTTAGAAACGGTCAGGCGTGAACGGCCTTTAGCACGACGACGTGCCAGAACCTGTTGACCATTTTTTGTTGCCATACGAGCACGGAAACCGTGTGAACGGTTACGCTTCAGTACGGACGGTTGAAAAGTGCGTTTCATGGCGATTTCTACCTAAACTTGGAAAATTTTCACTGGGTGACGCGTTTTGATGGTCAGAAAACCGACCGACGCCTCAGTGTGTCTTTAATAAAGAGGCGGGATTGTAATAATTGTACAGTCCGGAGTCAATTTACTTCGCGTTAAAAGCCGCGTCTGGATGTCCCGGTCGACCGCAAAACCAGCCGGTACGGGCCAGAGCGCTACGCGTCGGGGCGAGAATTATACGGCCTCTGCTATAAAGCGCAAGGATCGTTCAGGATCTTCTTGCGATCCCGTACATCAGGCTTGCGACAATAACGTGACGGGCGCTTTAAAATTCGATGAATGCAGACGATCCTGAATGCCTTTTGAGCACGAGAGCGTAAACTTATCCCCGCAGCGATGGCCTGTGGATAAATTGGATCAAAACTGTGTAGAAAGTGAAGATCTCTGCTTCGCTTTACGCTATGATCCGCCCTTCCGTTTGCGATCCTCCGGGTCGATCGATGGCGGGATAACCGCGGACAGCGGTTCGTATGTGCGTCATCTGCATGCGTCAACAATGATGAATTTATCGCTTCAGCGCCTTTTTTCTTATCGAATTTTTTCGAGTGGAGTCCGCCGTGTCACTTACGCTATGGCAACAGTGTCTTGCCCGTTTGCAGGATGAACTACCTGCCACCGAATTCAGCATGTGGATACGCCCACTGCAGGCCGAATTGAACGACAACACGTTGGCCTTGTATGCACCAAACCGGTTTGTACTCGATTGGGTTCGGGATAAATACCTCAATAATATTAATGGCCTGCTGAATGATTTCTGCGGCACGGATGTGCCGTTGCTGCGTTTTGAAGTGGGCAGCAAGCCGGTGACACGTCAGATCAGCCAGCCGGTGATGGCCAGCGCCCATGCCAGTGCACCGGTGCAGGGTTCACGCCCCGTGCATACCCGCCCAAGCTGGGACAGCATGCCGGCACCGGCGGAGCTCTCTTATCGCTCGAACGTCAACACCAAGCACAACTTTGATAACTTCGTTGAAGGTAAATCAAACCAGTTAGCCCGTGCGGCTGCGCGTCAGGTGGCGGACAATCCTGGCGGCGCTTATAACCCTTTATTCCTCTATGGCGGCACCGGTCTGGGTAAAACCCACCTGTTGCACGCGGTAGGTAATGGCATCATGGCGCGTAAACCCAATGCCAAAGTGGTGTACATGCACTCCGAGCGCTTTGTACAGGACATGGTCAAGGCGCTGCAGAACAACGCCATTGAAGAGTTCAAACGCTACTACCGTTCGGTCGATGCGTTGCTTATCGATGACATTCAGTTCTTTGCCAATAAAGAACGATCTCAGGAAGAGTTTTTCCACACCTTTAATGCGTTGCTGGAAGGCAACCAACAGATCATTCTGACCTCGGATCGCTATCCGAAAGAGATCAACGGTGTGGAAGATCGTCTGAAGTCGCGCTTTGGCTGGGGACTGACCGTGGCGATCGAGCCGCCAGAACTGGAAACGCGCGTGGCGATCCTGATGAAAAAAGCCGATGAAAACGACATCCGCCTGCCGGGTGAAGTGGCTTTCTTTATTGCCAAGCGTTTACGATCCAACGTGCGTGAGTTAGAAGGCGCGTTGAACCGCGTGATTGCCAACGCCAACTTTACCGGCCGGGCGATTACCATTGATTTTGTGCGGGAAGCTCTGCGCGATCTGCTGGCGCTTCAGGAGAAGTTGGTCACCATCGACAACATTCAGAAGACAGTGGCAGAGTATTACAAAATCAAAGTGGCTGATTTGCTCTCCAAGCGGCGTTCCCGCTCGGTGGCCCGCCCACGCCAGATGGCGATGGCAATGGCGAAAGAATTGACCAACCACAGTTTACCGGAAATCGGTGATGCTTTCGGGGGTCGTGACCATACCACGGTGCTGCATGCCTGTCGTAAAATCGAGCAGCTGCGTGAAGAAAGTCACGATATTAAAGAAGATTTCTCAAATCTAATCAGAACATTATCTTCCTGACGCTATGAAATTTATTGTAGAACGCGAGCATTTACTCAAGCCATTACAGCAGGTCAGCAGCCCACTGGGCGGACGGCCGACCTTACCTATCCTCGGCAACCTGCTGTTACAGGTCAATGAAGGCAGCCTGTTGCTGACCGGCACGGATCTGGAGATGGAAATGGTGGCCCGTGTCGCGCTGACACAGGAACACGAACCTGGCGCCACGACGGTGCCAGCCCGTAAGTTTTTCGATATCTGCCGTGGCCTGCCTGAAGGCGCGGAGATAACCGTGATGCTGGACGGCGAAAGAATGCTGGTGCGCTCCGGCCGCAGCCGTTTCTCGCTTTCCACGCTGCCGGCCAGCGACTTCCCGAATCTGGATGACTGGACCAGCGAAGTGGAATTTACGCTGCCGCAGGCCACGCTGAAGCGCCTGATCGAAGCGACCCAGTTCTCGATGGCGCATCAGGATGTGCGTTACTACCTGAACGGCATGCTGTTTGAAACCGAAGGTGAAGAGCTGCGTACCGTGGCCACCGATGGTCACCGTCTGGCGGTCTGTTCAATGCCGGTCGGTCAGCAACTGCCGAGCCATTCGGTGATCGTGCCGCGTAAAGGCGTGATTGAGCTGGTGCGTCTGCTTGATGGTGGCGATACGCCACTGCAGGTGCAGATCGGCAGCAACAATATTCGTGCGCATGTCGGCGACTTTATCTTCACCTCCAAGCTGGTTGATGGCCGTTTCCCGGATTATCGCCGCGTATTGCCGAAGAACCCGGACAAAACGCTGGATGCCGGTTGCGACATTCTTAAGCAAGCTTTTGCCCGTGCGGCGATCCTCTCAAACGAGAAGTTCCGCGGCGTTCGTCTGTATGTCAGCGAAAATCAGCTGAAAATTACCGCGAACAACCCGGAGCAGGAAGAAGCGGAAGAGATGCTGGATGTCACCTACGGCGGCACCGATATGGAAATTGGTTTTAACGTCAGCTACGTACTGGACGTGCTCAATGCGCTGAAGTGTGAAAATGTGCGCCTGCTGCTGACCGACTCCGTTTCCAGCGTACAGATTGAAGATGCAGCCAGCCAGAGCGCGGCCTACGTCGTCATGCCAATGCGGTTGTAGTAGACTATCGGGCTAACTTACTTGTCATTTTGCGCCCGGGCAGTGCTCGCCGTCCTCACGTACTTTAGTACGCTGCGGCGGCTCCGCGCTGGTCGGGTGCAAACTGACTGCGCCGTTGACGCTCTGGCCTGTCGTAAAAAAAGGGCAGGATGCGGCATTATCATCGCCTGTTTTGGAATTCCGTCTGTATGGCTTTAACCCGCCTGCTTATCAAAGACTTTCGTAATATCGAAAATGCGGATCTGGCGCTGGCGCCCGGCTTTAACTTTCTGGTGGGCGCGAACGGCAGTGGCAAAACCAGCGTGCTGGAAGCGATCTATACGCTCGGCCACGGTCGCGCGTTTCGCAGCCTGCAGGCAGGACGGGTTATCCGCCACGAACAGGATGCGTTTGTCCTGCACGGGCGTATTGAAGGCGCCGAGCGCGAAATCTCGGTCGGTCTGACCAAGAATCGCGCCGGAGACAGCAAGGTGCGCATCGACGGCAGCGACGGCCATAAAGTCGCCGAGCTGGCGCAGATGCTGCCGATGCAGCTGATCACGCCGGAAGGTTTTACGCTGCTTAACGGCGGGCCGAAATACCGCCGCGCCTACATCGACTGGGGCTGTTTTCATAATGAACCCGGCTTCTTTACCGCCTGGAGCAACCTGCGCAGGCTGATGAAACAGCGCAATGCCGCCTTGCGTCAGGTGTCACGCTATCAGCAAATCCGCGCCTGGGATCAGGAGCTGGTTCCCCTTGCTGAGCAGATCAGCCGCTGGCGAGCCGCCTACAGCGACGCCATTGCCGAAGATATCAACGCCACCTGCGCGCAGTTTTTACCTGAATTTAAGCTGACCTTCTCTTTCCAGCGCGGCTGGGACAAAGAGACGGAGTACGGCGAACTGCTCGAACGCCAGTTTGAACGCGATCGGGCACTGACTTACACCGCCAGCGGCCCGCACAAAGCGGATTTCCGAATCCGTGCCGACGGGACGCCGGTGGAAGATTTACTGTCACGCGGCCAGTTAAAGCTGCTGATGTGCGCCCTGAGACTGGCGCAGGGTGAGTTTCTCACCCGACAGAATGGGCGACGCTGCCTGTATCTGATAGATGATTTTGCCTCCGAGCTGGATGAGACGCGGCGACAGCTGTTAGCCTCCCGTCTGAAAGCCACGCATGCCCAGGTTTTTGTTAGTGCAATCAGTGCCGAACACGTGTTCGACATGACTGACGAAAAGGGCAAGATGTTCCACGTGGAACAAGGTAAAATAGCGGTTCAACCTGAAGATTAAACGAGCGAGAAACGTTGATGTCGAATTCTTATGACTCCTCAAGTATCAAAGTTCTTAAAGGGCTTGATGCAGTACGCAAGCGCCCGGGTATGTATATCGGCGATACGGATGACGGCACCGGTCTGCATCACATGGTATTCGAGGTCGTGGATAACGCTATCGACGAAGCACTCGCCGGTCACTGTAAAGATATTCTGGTGACTATTCATGCGGATAACTCCGTATCCGTTCAGGATGATGGCCGTGGTATTCCTACCGGCATCCATGAAGAAGAAGGCATTTCTGCGGCAGAAGTGATCATGACCGTGCTGCACGCAGGCGGTAAATTTGATGACAACTCCTATAAAGTTTCCGGTGGTCTGCACGGCGTCGGCGTGTCAGTGGTTAACGCCCTGTCTGAAAAGCTAGAGCTGACCATTCGCCGCGAAGGCAAGGTTCACAATCAGATTTACGTTCATGGCGTGCCACAGGCCCCACTGCACGTGACCGGTGAAACCGATCTGACCGGTACCCGCGTACGTTTCTGGCCAAGCCATCAGACCTTCACCAACGTGACCGATTTCGAATATGAAATCCTCGCCAAGCGTCTGCGTGAGCTGTCGTTCCTGAACTCCGGCGTGTCGATCAAGCTGGAAGACAAGCGTGATGCTCGTCAGGATCACTATCACTACGAAGGCGGCATCAAGGCGTTCGTTGAGTACCTGAACAAGAACAAAACCCCGATTCACCCGAATGTCTTCTATTTCTCGACGGAAAAAGACGGCATTGGCGTGGAAGTGGCGCTGCAGTGGAACGACGGTTTCCAGGAAAACATCTACTGCTTCACCAACAACATCCCACAGCGCGATGGCGGCACGCACCTCGTTGGTTTCCGTACCGCGATGACCCGTACGCTGAACGCCTACATGGATAAAGAAGGCTACAGCAAGAAAGCGAAAGTCAGCGCCACCGGTGACGATGCCCGTGAAGGCCTGATTGCGGTGGTATCGGTGAAAGTGCCGGACCCGAAATTCTCCTCACAGACCAAAGACAAGCTGGTCTCTTCTGAGGTGAAAACAGCGGTTGAGCAGCAGATGAACGAACTGCTGGCGGAATACCTGCTGGAAAACCCGACCGATGCGAAAATCGTGGTCGGTAAAATTATCGATGCGGCCCGTGCCCGTGAAGCGGCCCGTCGTGCGCGTGAAATGACCCGCCGTAAAGGCGCGCTGGATCTGGCAGGTCTGCCAGGCAAACTGGCTGACTGTCAGGAGCGTGACCCGGCGCTGTGCGAAATCTACCTGGTGGAGGGTGACTCTGCAGGCGGATCCGCCAAGCAGGGACGTAACCGTAAAAACCAGGCGATCCTGCCGTTGAAAGGTAAAATCCTCAACGTTGAGAAAGCGCGCTTCGATAAGATGCTCGCCTCGCAGGAAGTTGCCACGCTGATCACCGCGCTGGGCTGCGGCATCGGCCGTGACGAATACAACCCGGACAAACTGCGTTATCACAGCATCATTATCATGACCGATGCCGACGTGGATGGTTCGCACATCCGTACGCTGCTGCTGACCTTCTTCTACCGCCAGATGCCGGAAATCATCGAGCGTGGCCATGTCTATATTGCCCAGCCACCGCTGTACAAAGTGAAGAAAGGCAAGCAGGAGCAGTACATCAAGGATGATGACGCGATGGATCAGTACCAAATCGCGATCGCGCTGGATGGCGCAACCCTGCACACCAATGCCGAAGCACCGGCACTGGGCGGCGCGCCGCTGGAAACGCTGGTGTCAGAATTCAACAGCACCCGTAAAATGATCAAACGTATGGAGCGCCGTTATCCGGTAGCCCTGCTGAACTCGCTGATCTACCACTCAACGCTGAGCGACCTGTCTGAACAGGCGACGGTACAGAGCTGGATTGACGGGCTGATTGTGATGCTGAACGAGAAAGAGCAGCACGGTAGCTCTTACAGCGGTCTGGTGCGTGAGAATCTGGAACAGCATATCTTCGAGCCGATTGTTCGCATCCGTACCCACGGCGTGGACACCGATTATCCTCTGGATAACGAATTCGTCTCCGGCGGTGAATACCGTAAGATCTGCGCGCTGGGTGAAAAACTGCGTGGCCTGATCGAAGAAGATGCCTTCATCGAACGTGGTGAGCGCCGTCAGCCGATCGAGAGCTTCGAGCAGGCGATGGACTGGCTGGTGAAAGAGTCACGTCGTGGCCTGACGGTTCAGCGCTACAAAGGTCTGGGTGAGATGAACCCGGAGCAGCTGTGGGAAACCACCATGGATCCAGACAGCCGCCGTATGCTGCGTGTGACGGTGAAAGATGCGATTGCCGCTGACCAGCTGTTTACCACGCTGATGGGCGATGCGGTTGAACCCCGTCGTGCCTTTATCGAAGAGAATGCGCTGCGTGCAGCGAACATCGATATTTAACGCGTACTGAGCCACAAGAAAGGCAGATCCCTGGATCTGCCTTTTTTTATGGCTGTCGTCTCTAAGGCGGATTCCCCCCCACTAACGCATAACGGTAAAACTCACTGTTATTTTTCATGCCGAGCTTACGCATTACCGCACGTTTATGGGTGCTGATGGTTTTGACACTCAGACTGGTCAGACGCGAAATATCGGTAAGTGACAGACCCAGACGCGTATATTTGACTACCATAGCCTGTTGTTTGCTAAGGGTAATCGGATCCTGGGTGCCACAATGGCGGGGATCGTAAAAGGGTGATGAAGCCGAACCGCGGGCATTTTTATAGCTGAACAGTTCAACCAGCCGTTGCCTCGAATCACGTTGGGTCACCTGATATTTATGTTGCTGGCAGGAACGGTTCTCTGCATGGCACGCTGCGGCCAGCCAGATCGACAGGCAACGCTCCCTGGACGGATCCTCTGATTCCTGAAGCGATTTTGCCCGAGATTTTTTACCTGGTATTAACTTAAATTCATCGGTGAGGATGATATTTGCTGTGAGTAACTCTCTGTTAGCATCCGCCACCAAAAACACCGGATTTCCCTCATATTGCGGGAGCCAGGCTTCCTGGATAAGACCGATTGCACCCGAGATAAAAAAACTATCTTTACTGACGATGACAATATTCATTCTGTTTCCTCCTTGAATGTCACGCTCGGTTATCATCTCACATTTGTTCAAAAACCACACATCGAATAAATTTGCCTTTAGGTGCCGTTCCCGACGGGTTTTAGCGATATGCCGTTTGTTCGGGCTGGTCAATGCGAGCTGAATCGCGCTAGCATGAAGCAAACCGTTAGCTGACGAGGACGTTATGGCAATAAAATTGATTGCGATTGATATGGATGGCACCCTGCTAAACCCACAGCATGAAGTGACTCCCGGGGTAAAAAAGGCGATTCAGGCCGCCCGTGAGAAAGGTGTTTCTGTGGTGCTGGCCACCGGCCGGCCGTTTATCGGCGTGCAGCGTTATCTGATGGAGCTTGATTTACAGC
Source organism: Erwinia sp. QL-Z3 (assembly GCF_004551645.1). Lineage (NCBI taxonomy): Bacteria > Pseudomonadati > Pseudomonadota > Gammaproteobacteria > Enterobacterales > Erwiniaceae > Erwinia > Erwinia sp. QL-Z3. The sequence goes on along the minus strand of NZ_CP037950.1, from coordinate 1,406,154 downwards.
ACGAAGGGCAATACTGCATCACTAATAACGGCGCGCTGGTTCAGCAGGCGGCTACCGGTGAGTGCGTGGCGGAAGCGACGTTAACCCACGATGACTACCTCTATTTTGAAAAGCTGGCGCGTGAGCTGGGCGTTCACTTCCAGGCGCTGACCAAATCCGAGCTGTATACCGCCAATAAAGACATCAGCGCGTTCACCGTGCATGAGTCATTCCTGACCGGCATTCCGCTGCACTATCGTGCGGTTGAAGAGATGGACAGCAGCATGACCTTCCCGAAAGTGATGATGATCGATCCGCCTGAAATCCTCGACAAGGCCATTGCCCGCCTGCCGGAGGAAGCGCGTGAGCGCGCCACGATCATGAAAAGCTCGCCTTACTACCTTGAAATCCTGAATAAAAAGGTGAATAAAGGCGCGGGCGTTAAGGCGCTTGCCGACCGTCTCGGCCTGTCCCGTGATGAAGTGATGGCCATCGGCGATCAGGAAAACGACATGGCGATGCTGGAATTTGCCGGCACCGGCGTGGCGATGGGAAATGGCATTGAATCGATCAAAGCTATCGCCCAGTTTGTCACCAAAACCAACCTGGAAGACGGCGTGGCCTATGCCATTGAGAAGTTTGTGCTGTAATGCCTGACCCAGCGTCCCGGCCAGTCCGGGACGTTTCTCTTCCTTCGCATCCCTCCCTGATTTCTCCTGCTTCCCCCGATCTGCTTCGGGTGGCTTGTCTGTTTTGTGATCTGGATTGTAGTACAACCTGAGTTATGGGTACTACAATGGCCCCTTCGCTATTCTCCATGGAACATCATGAAAGACGACCTCAGCAAAACGGACCGTATCATTCTGACCCTCGGCGAAGAGGTGGTAGCGGGCAAATATGCGCCCGGTGCCTCATTGCCGGCAGAAGCTGAGCTCTGCGAGCAGTTCAGCACCTCGCGCAATATCATTCGCGAAGTGTACCGATCGCTGATGGCCAAGCGGCTGATTGAGATGAAACGCTATCGCGGCGCCTTTGTGACCCCGCGCAGCCAGTGGAACTTCCTCGACAGCGACGTGCTGCAATGGTCGCTGAAGCACGATCAGGATCCGCGCCTGATTGCCGCCATGAGCGAAGTGCGCAACCTGGTGGAACCGCAAATTGCGCGCTGGTCTGCCGAGCGGGCCACCTCGCGGGATTTAGCCAACATCGAGGCGGCGCTGAACGATATGGTCACGCATCACCGTGACCGCGAAGCCTTTAATCAGGCCGATATTCGCTATCACGAAGCGGTGCTGGAATCGGTGCATAACCCGGTGCTTCAGCAGCTTAGCGTGGCCATCAGTTCGCTGCAGTTAGCGGTTTTTGAACGCACTTACATGCCTGATAGCGGCAATATGCCCAATACCTTGCAGGAGCACAAAGCGCTGTTTGACGCCATTCGCCATCAGAAGCCGGACGAGGCTGAACAGGCGGCACTGACGATGATCGCCAGCTCAACCCGACGACTCAAGGACATCACGTGACCCACTATATCGCTATCGACTGGGGTTCCACCAACCTGCGTGCCTGGTATTACCGTGAAGGCATCTGCCAGGAGGAACGTCGTTCTGAATCCGGCATCACCCGGCTCAATGGCCGCACGCCGGCAGAGGTCTTTGCCAGCGTGACCGAAGGCTGGCCGGTGGACGACGTGCCGGTGGTGATGGCCGGCATGGTGGGCAGTAACGCCGGCTGGTTAAGCGTGCCCTATCTGCCTTGTCCGGTCGCGCTGGGGGATATCGCGTCGCGCCTGACCAGGGTGGATGGCCTCGCCTGGATTGTGCCGGGTCTGAGCATCGACCGCCGCGATAACGTCAATGTGATGCGCGGCGAAGAAACGCAGCTGCTCGGTGCCGCGCAACGGCATCCCGCGTCGCATTATGTGATGCCGGGCACCCACTCAAAGTGGGTTAGGGCAGATGGCGGCAAGATTGTTGATTTTCGTACGGTGATCACCGGCGAACTGCACCATGTTCTGCTCAATCATTCGCTGGTGGGTGCCGGTTTACCTCCACAGCAGCCGGATGCCGAAGCGTTCCGCCAGGGGCTGGAAACTGGCGCTAACGACCGCAGCATTCTCAGCCGACTGTTTGAGGTGCGCGCGGCCCATGTGCTGGGTGCGCGTCCGCGGGAATCGGTCAGCGAGTTTCTTTCCGGCCTGTTGATTGGTCATGAAGTTGCGCTGATGAAAGAGACCTTTATGCCGGGTGAAACGGCTCCGCTCACCCTTATCGCCGGCAGCTCACTGGCCGATCGCTATTTGCAGGCGATGACCTTAAGTGGACTGTCGGCCCATTTGCTGGAGGGCGACACCGCCTTCCAATACGGAATCAGGAGTATCGCCGATGAACTGGTCAACTAAGCTGCCGCTGATCGCTATTCTGCGCGGCATTCGCCCGGAAGAGGCTGAGGAGCATGTCGCCGCGCTGATTGATGCCGGTTTCGATGCCATTGAAATCCCACTGAATTCGCCAGACTGGGAACTGAGCATTGCCAACATGGTGACGACTTTTGGCCATCAGGCGCTGATCGGGGCGGGTACGGTGCTGGAGCCTGAGCAGGTCGATCGCCTGGCCGCCATTAACAGTAAGCTGGTGGTGACGCCCAATACCGATCCCGCCGTGATCCGCCGCGCCGTGGAGCGTGGCATGACGGTGGCCGCAGGCTGCGCCACGGCGTCGGAAGCCTTCGCCGCGCTGAAGGCCGGTGCGCAGGCGCTGAAAATCTTCCCTTCTTCCGCCTTTGGCCCGGATTACATCAAGGCGCTGAAAGCGGTGCTGCCTGCGGATGTGCCGGTGTTCGCCGTAGGCGGCGTCACCCCTGAAAATCTTCATGCGTTTCTGGCTGCCGGTTGCGTGGGCGCTGGGCTGGGCAGCGATCTCTATCGCGCCGGACAGCCGGTAACCCGCACCGCAGCGCAGGCACGCGCGTTCGTTGCCGCCTATAAGGAAGCCGTACAATGAAAATCACCAAATTAACCACCTATCGCCTGCCGCCGCGCTGGATGTTCCTGAAAATTGAAACCGACGAAGGCGTGGTTGGCTGGGGCGAGCCGGTGATTGAAGGGCGGGCAAAAAGCGTCGAAGCGGCGGTACATGAGCTGTCTGAGTATCTGATTGGCCAGGATCCGGCGCGCATTAATGATTTGTGGCAGGTGATGTATCGCGGCGGTTTCTACCGTGGTGGCCCGATCCTGATGAGCGCCATCGCCGGTATCGACCAGGCATTGTGGGATATCAAAGGCAAGGTGCTGGGCGTGCCGGTCTGGCAGCTGCTCGGTGGCCTGGTGCGTGACAGTATCAAAGCCTACAGCTGGGTGGGCGGCGATCGTCCGGCCGAAGTGATTGATGGCATTAAGAAACTGCGCGAAATCGGCTTTGATACCTTCAAGCTGAACGGCTGCGAAGAGATGGGCATAATCGACAGCTCGCGCAAAGTGGATGCGGCAGTCAACACCGTAGCGCAGATCCGCGAAGCCTTTGGGAATGAGATCGAGTTTGGTCTGGATTTCCACGGACGCGTCAGTGCGCCGATGGCCAAAATCCTGATCAAAGAGCTGGAGCCTTACCGTCCGCTGTTTATTGAAGAGCCGGTGCTGGCAGAGCAGGCGGAATATTACCCGCGGCTGGCGGCCCAGACCCATCTGCCGATTGCGGCGGGAGAAAGGATGTATTCCCGCTTTGAATTCAAGCGGGTGCTGGAAGCGGGTGGGCTGGCGATTCTGCAGCCGGATCTCTCCCACGCCGGTGGAATTACCGAGTGCTTTAAAATTGCCGCGATGGCGGAAGCCTATGACGTCGCACTGGCACCGCACTGTCCGTTGGGACCGATTGCGCTGGCATCCTGCCTGCACGTGGATTTTGTTTCCCGCAATGCGGTATTCCAGGAGCAGAGCATGGGCATTCACTACAATAAAGGCGCGGAATTGCTGGATTATGTGGTGAATAAAGAAGACTTCAATATGAAGGGCGGCCACTTTGCACCGCTGAATAAACCGGGGCTGGGCGTGGAAATTAACGAACAGCTGGTGATTGAACGCAGTCAGCAGGTGCAGGACTGGCGGAATCCTTTGTGGCGGTTCCCGGACGGCTCCGTTGCCGAATGGTAAATCTCCTGCTCCCCTGGCTTTCTGGCGGCGTTCGCTGCGGAAACTGACCCGAATCACTGACTCTGGTCAGCTCATCGGGATCGGTTTCCTGGCTGCCTTGCCAGAAAACCAGGGGCCTGGAGATTAACATGGGAGAGAGTTAATTAAAGGCCAAGGCAAAAGAGTAAAAGCTGGGTCTTAGTTAAATAGTGTTATAGCAATAATAATAATGACATACCCTAAAAACTCCGCGTGCGCTGCGGGCGGTGTTTCTGCTGCCCGAATCCGGCGATGACGCCCACCGAGGTTATTATTATGACCACCGATCTGTATACCTCTACGCTGAAACAACTGAACGCGAAAATAATTCCGTTTATCGTCATCTGCTATTTTGTGGCGAATCTGGATAAGACCAATATCTCGATTGCCGCGCTGCAAATGAATGCGGATCTGGGGCTGTCCGCCAGTATGTATGGCCTGGGTGTCGGCATGTTTTATATCTCTTATATTCTGTTTGAGATCCCGAGCAATGTGATTATGACCAAAGTCGGTGCGCGCCGCTGGATCGCCCGCATCATGATTACCTGGGGCATTGTCAGTACCGGGATGGCCTTTGTACACAGCGCCAATCAGCTGTACGTGATGCGCTTTTTACTGGGCATGGCAGAAGCCGGTTTTGCGCCAGGCATCATCTATTACATCTCCTGCTGGTTCCCGAAAAGTAACCGCGCCCGTGCGATGTCCTTCTTCTATATGGGCTCGGTTGCCGCCTCCATTATTGGGCTGCCGGTATCGGGTGCGATCCTGAATATGCACGGCATTGCGGAAATTGCCGGATGGCGCTGGCTGTTCGCGCTGGAAGGTATTCCGGCCCTGGTGTTGGGCGTGTTGGTACTGTGGCGCCTGCCGGATACACCCGACCATGCGCCCTGGTTAAACCCGGAGCAGAAATCCTGGCTGAAGCAGCGTTTGCAGCAGGACAATGTCGGCGTAGAGATCGGTAAAAATCACGCCTGGTGGAGCGCCCTGAAAGACAAAACGGTGTTGCTGCTGAGCCTGGTGTGGTTCCTGCAGGCCTTTGGCTCCATCGGCATTACGCTGTTTATGCCGCTGATCATCAAAAGTATGGCCGCCGAACAGAGCAACTTCGTTATCAGCCTGCTTTCAGCCGTGCCGTTTGTGATGGCCTGCCTGTTTATGTACCTGAACGGTCGCCATTCTGACAAAACCAACGAACGCTCCTGGCATATGGGGCTGCCGCTGATCTTCTCCGGGCTGGCCCTGGCGGTGGCGATTTATTCCGGCAATCTGGTGGTGTCCTATCTATTGCTGGTGCTGACCGTCGGCTTTAACTTTGCGCTGACCCCGATTTTCTGGGCGGTCACCACCGAAAAACTGGCCGGTGTGGCGGCGGCTGCCTCCATCGCCTTTATCAATACCGTGGCGAACTTCGTCGGCCTCGGTTTACCGCCGATCCTTGGCAAAATCAAAGACATGACCAACAGCTACCATTACGGTTTGCTGATTGTGGCCGTGGCGCTCATCCTCGGTGGGGTGATCGGCATTATCGTGTCACGCCCTTCGCGTGATGCGCTGAAATCCGTTCCTCACCCTCAGTCAGGTAATTGAAATGAATAAGAAAGTATTGCAGCTGGCCGGCTTGCCCGCGCCCCTGATGTCCGCCCTGCAGGCAGCGTATGAGGTGGTGGAATACAGCACCCTGAGCGACCGCGATTTTTCCGGCATGGCGGGGGAGTTTGAAGTGGTGCTGACCAATGGCGAAGGGGTGGTGACCCGCCAGCAGATCGCCGCTTTACCGGCCCTCAAGCTGATTGCGGTATTTGGTGTCGGCTATGACGGCGTTGATGTGCAGGCCGCGCGTGATCATCAGGTTAAGGTGAGCCACACGCCGGATGTGCTGACGGAAGACGTCGCTGACCTCGCTCTCGGTCTGATGCTGGCCACGTCCCGTCAGATCCCGGCGGCACAGACCTTTATCGAGCAGGGAAAATGGTCGCAGGGGAGCTTTCCATGGACCCGCAAGGTGTCCGGCGCGGCGTTAGGGATTGTCGGGCTGGGACGTATTGGCCAGGCGGTAGCCCAACGCGCGCAGGCATTTGATATGTCGATCGCCTACTGCAACCGTTCGGCGCTGCAAGACGTAGCGTATCGCTATCAGCCTGATGTGGTGGCGCTGGCAAAAGAGTGCGACTTCCTGTTGGTCTGCGCACCCGGCACCGCCAGCAATCGCCATCTGATTAACCGCGACGTGCTGGATGCGCTGGGCTGCGACGGCATTCTGATCAACGTTGGGCGCGGCAGCGTGGGGGATGAACAGGCGCTGATCGCGGCACTGGATGCCGGCACGCTGGGCGGCGCCGGGCTGGACGTGTTCAGCGACGAACCACGGGTGCCGGCGGCATTACAAAACCGGCCAAATGTGGTGCTGACGCCGCATATGGCCAGCGCCACCTGGGCCACGCGCCAGGCGATGTCTCAGCTGGTGCTGGATAACGTGGCGGCATTTTTTAACGGTTCACCGTTGGTCTCGCCAGTACCCGAAAGCCGCTGAATGCATTACCCTTAGCTGCATAGACGGCTAGGGGTAAGCATGATGACAGAGACACAGCTGACGTTTGATCCACGCAATCACCAACTCACCAACATCAACATCTGGACGGCAGACAGCCAGTGGTTGGTGTATGACGTGCGGCCAAATGGCGCCACCTTTACCAGCCTGACCGTTGAGCGGGTTAACCTCAGCGGCCAGACGGAAGTGCTGTATCAGGCCAAAGACGGCGCGCATGTCGGCGTGGTCACCGCCAGCCCCGATTTACCGCCGCGCTATGTGTGCATCCACGGCCCGGAACACCCGGACAGCCAGTGGAAGTATGATTTTCACCATCGCCGTGGCGTCATTATTCAACACGGCCATCTGGAGAATCTGGACGCCTGCGATATCACGCCACCTTTCACCGCCGGCGCGTTGCGGGGCGGCACGCACGTGCATGTCTTCAGCCCTGACGGCTCGCGCCTCAGCTTTACCTATAACGATCATCTGATGCATGAGCTGCACAACGGCGAAGATTTACGTAACGTCGGCGTTGCCGTGCCGCTGCATGCGGTGTGCCCGCCGAAGCAGCATCCCCGCGAATACGATGGCAGCCATTATTGCGTACTGGTGAGCAAAACCACCTCAACACCGGTGGCCGGCAGTGACGATATCAACCGGGCATATGAAGAGGGCTGGGTCGGTGAAGAGGGCTATCTGAAACATGATGGTCACCGTCAGCGCTGGGCGCTGGCCTTTATTGGCGACACGCTGGCAGCAAACGGCGACAAGGTGCCGGAGGTGTTTCTGGTCGATCTGCCGGCGAAAATGGCCGATTACGCGCTGGAGGGCGATGCGCCGCTGGCCGGAACCCCAACCAGCCTGCCTGCGCCGCCGGAAAACGTCTTCCAGCGCCGCCTGACCTTCACCCATCAACGGGCTTATCCTGGCCTGGCAACCGCGCCGCGTCACTGGTTACGCAGTTCGCCTGACGGGCGCGCCATTGCCTTTTTGATGAAAGATGACGCGGGGGTGGTTCAGCTGTGGACGGTTGCGCCAACGGGCGGCGAGCCACGGCAGGTCACCCAGGCGAAGAGTGATATTCAGTCCGCCTTCAGCTGGCATCCGAATGGGCGCACAGTGGCGCTGATCAACGATAACAGCGTGATGCTATGTCATGTGGCGAGCGGCAAGCTGCAGCGTCTGACGGCAAGAACGGACGACGCGCCACTGGCGGATGCGGTGGTCTGTTCGCCGGATGGATTGCATGTGGCCTACCTGCGCAACGTCAACGGCTGGCAACAGGTGTTTGTGGTCAGCGTGGGGGAATAATTTGCCTGACGCCGTTACTGAGGAGGCGTGGTGCTCGGCATTGGGGCCGCCGTGGCGAGGCTTTCGTTAGTGTGGTTTTGCCGCTCGCTTTGCAGCACGCGTTCACGCGGGGAGCTTGCCGTCTGGTCTTTGCCGCTACGATAGTAATCCCACGGGAGCAAAATCGTATCCACTACGGCTGAAAACGGCAGGTCGAGGGCAGCAAGCGGACGCATCACCCAGCCGTTATTGCTGTCTGCAACGGTCGCTGCGCCAGCACGTGTGCCGGAATAGTACCCCTGATCCGGGCCGGCATGGCTCATTATGCTGGAGCATCCCGTGGTGCTGACCACAGAAAGGCAGGCAAGCAGACCGGCACAGCGGCATTTATTTAACACTTTCATCATCATCATCCCTTCAGTCACGGCAACGCCGGCCTGATTGTTATCGTCATGTGCAGGGAGTTCCCGGCCGCTCTGTGGCGACTCATGCACTGGTGCGACGAATTCTTCCCTGAGTGTATGACATTCATCGGCAGATGGTTAAAAAATTTGCGTTTCGATGCCCTGAAAGCCCCGTCGGCGTCACAAATGCCTTTATACAGGATGCTGAAGTTTTCAGCCTGGTAAAAGCAAGGGCCGCAGCAGCGGCCCTTTTTTATCCTTCCTGATGCGCCCGCGCGATCTCTTCGGCGAGGATCGCAATTCCCCGTTCGATAGTGTCGTTGTCCGGCACATAGTTCATGCGCATACATTGATGCGTATGTGGCCATTCCTGCTCCAGACCGGGGAAGAAGAAGTGGCCGGGCACCATCAACACGCCGCGCTTTTTCAGCCGCTGATACAGCACTTCGGTTGAAACGGGCAGATCTTTAAACCACAGCCAGAGGAAAATCGCCCCTTCAGGCTTATGGATCAGGCAGCGATCTTCCGACAAATAGCGGCGAATGACGGCAATCGTTTCGGTCACCCGCTGCTGATAGAACGGCTTGATCACCTCTTCCGACAAGCGCAGCAAATCGCCACGCTGGATCATCTCATTGGCGATGGCCGGGCCAATACTGCCGGGCGCCAGGCTGATAATGCCGTTCATATTGCTGATGGCCGAGATCACTTTCTCATCGGCAATGATAATGCCGCAGCGGGCGCCCGGCAGGCCGAGCTTCGACAGGCTCATGCACAGAATAATATTCGGGTTCCACAGCGGTCGCGCTTCGCTAAAGATAATGCCGGGGAAAGGCACGCCATAGGCATTATCAATCAGCAGCGGGATCTGATGCTGTTGCGCCAGCACATCGAGCTTCATCAGCTCTTCGTCGGTGATCACGTTGCCGGTGGGATTGGTCGGGCGTGAGACGCAGATTAGCCCGGTGTCATCGGTGATGTTGAGATGCTCAAAATCAACGTGATATTTAAACTGGCCTTCCGGCAGCATCTCGATATTTGGACGCGTGGAGACAAACAGATCCTCATCCAGCCCGGCATCGGCATAGCCGAGGTATTCCGGTGCCAGCGGGAACAGCACCCGCTTTTTGCTGCCATCGGCGCGACGGCCGGCGTACAGGTTAAACAGATAGAAGAACGCGCTCTGGCTGCCGTTGGTGAGGGCGATATTTTTCGGGCTGATTTCCCAGCCAAGCTGTTCGCGCAGCAGAGTAGAAAGCGACTCCAGCAGCGTGGTTTTTCCGCGCGGGCCATCATAGTTGCACAACGCCTCGGCAAGCTTGCCTTCATCGTGCATCTGTTGCAGCAGCTGCTGGAAATAGTCATTCATTGCGGGGATCTGCGCGGGATTGCCGCCGCCCAGCATCACTGCTCCCGGTGTGCGTAATCCTTCACCCATATCTTCCATCAGGCGCGTAATGCCTGAATGTTGCGTAAATTTGTCACCGAAGGCGGAAAAGCTCATAACGTGTTAACTACTTTGTCTGATCGTGTGGAGGTTTACCTTAACGCCAGCCCAGGCGGGATGCAATCGCACCTCCGTGAAAACGGTAAAGCATTTGTTAAAGCAGGTTTCCTTGCGCGGCCGGGGCATCCTGTGCTGGTCGTCGCTGCCATTAAATAATACCTTAACATTACCTTTAAATAATTAACCGGTAATTAACATGCCGCATTAATAATAAATGAAACAGCGTTTTGTTTTTATGAAGATAACGTATCAATCCCCGTTAATTTCGACGTCGATCACGGTTATCGGGGTTTCTCTTTGGCTATAGTGTGCCCTCGATAAATCATCAGGGATGCTTCGCACGCGCTGTTATACCTCTCTTAATTTTATTCCAGGCTAATCCGATGAATACGGCGGGATTAATTCGCGCCTGAGAGAAAAGGGTGAAAATTAAATTAGCCACTGAAAAGGAAGATCACCATGAGTTTGAATATGTTTAGCTTGCAGGGCCGTGTGGCCATCGTCACCGGCTGCGATACCGGGCTGGGGCAGGGAATGGCCGTTGGGCTGGCCGAGGCGGGCTGCGATATTGTCGGCATTAATATTGTCGAGCCCACCGAAACCCACGGCATGGTGGCAGGACTGGGTCGTCGCTTTCTGAGCCTGACCGCCGATCTGGGACAGATTGAGTGCCTTGCCGGTCTGGTAGAAACCGCGGTTGCCGAATTCGGCAGGGTCGATATTCTGGTCAATAACGCCGGCATCATCCGTCGCGAAGATGCGATCAACTTCAGCGAAAAAGACTGGGACGACGTGATGAACCTGAACATTAAATCGGTGTTCTTTATGTCCCAGACGGTGGCGAAACAGTTTATTAAGCAGGGTCTCGGCGGCAAAATCGTCAATATTGCCTCAATGCTCTCTTATCAGGGCGGGATCAGGGTGCCTTCTTACACCGCGTCGAAAAGCGCGGTTATGGGCGTGACGCGTCTGTTGGCGAATGAGTGGGCGAAGCACGGCATCAACGTCAATGCGATTGCGCCGGGCTATATGGCGACCAACAATACGCAGCAGCTGCGGGCGGATGAAAAGCGCAACGGTGAAATCGTTGACCGCATTCCGGCCAGCCGCTGGGGACGTCCTGAAGATATGAAAGGGCCGGTAGTGTTTCTGGCCTCGCCCGCTTCAGACTATGTGCATGGCTACACGCTGGCGGTCGATGGCGGTTGGCTGGCACGCTAAGGGGTAAACGCCAGGCCACCGGCAGGATGGGTGGCCTGGTTCTTCCTTTTAAGCCCGTCTCGGCTTATTTGATCACCTGCGGGTTCACGCAGTTTTTCTCTACCTTGCCGGTCAACGCCGCAATCAGGTTATCCCCCGCATCGCTGGCCATACCATAACGCGTTTCATGGGTCGCCGAACCGATATGCGGCAGCGCCACCACGTTTGGCAGCGTCAGCAGCGGAGAGTCTGCCGGTAACGGCTCCTGCTCAAAGACATCCAGACCTGCGGCGTGGATGGTGCCGTCTTTCAGGGCGGCAATCAGCGCCTGCTCATCGACCACCGGACCGCGACCCGCATTGATCAGCACCGCGCTGGACTTCATTTTTGCCAGCTGCTCACGGCCAATCAGGTGATGGGTTTCGTCAGTCAGCGGCAGGCTGATGCACAGGAAATCAGACTCTTTCAGCAGCGTATCGAGGTCGCAATAGGTGGCATCAAAACGCTGTTCGGCTTCTTCATGATGCTTACGCGCGTTATAGAGGATCGGCATGCTGAAGCCGAGGTGCGCGCGCTGTGCCAGCGCCAGGCCGATGCGGCCCATGCCCAGAATACCCAGCTTTTTGTGGTGAACGTCGATACCGAACCAGTCCGCGCCAATATTGCTTTTCCACTCACCGGCTTTCACCCGCTCGGCGACTTCGGTCACGCGACGGGCCGATGCCAGCACCAGCGCCATCATGGTATCGGCCACGGTTTCGGTCAGCACGGTAGGCGTGTGCATCAGCACCACACCGCGATCGTTAAGGGCGGCGATATCGAAATTATCCACGCCAACCGAGACGCTGGAGGCGGCACGCAGCTTTGGTGCTTTGCTCAGGAAGTCGGCGTCAACCTTGCCTCCCGATCCCAGAATGCCTTCAGCCTGCTGAAAAGCCGCCGCGTGCTGACTCAGGTTTTCTGGGGTCAGGCCGTTAATCTCGGTGACGGTAAAATGGGCGTCGAGCTTTGCGCGCAGATCGTCCGGTAATTTTTTATACAGCACCACAGAAGGTTTCATTTCGTCTCCCTTTTAAATTGAGGAACGGGCCAGCTGGCCCGTTTTGCATTTTTAAGCGTGTTTAGCGCCGCGGGGCATCGGGGGCTGATTATTCTCCGCCGGCTTCACAATCAACGTCAGCCAGACTGAAATCAACAGCGATCCTCCCATAAAGATATACGACGCTGAAGGGCTGCCGGTGGCACCGTTCAGGTAACCGACCACCCACGAACCGAGGAATGAGCCCAGCGCACCCATCGCATTGATCAGCGCCATGGCGCCACCGGCCACGTTACGCGGCAGCATCTCCGGAATAATGGCGAAGAACGGTCCGTAAGGGGCATACATCGCGGCACCGGCAATCACCAACAGGGTGAACGACAGCCAGAAATTATTGGCTCCTACAAGATATGACCCTAAAAACGCCAGCGCGCCAATCAACAGCAACGGCCAGACAAACAATTTGCGGTTTTGTAACTTATCCGACGCCCAGGAGACCACAATCATCGCAATGGTTGCGGCGAGGTAAGGAACGGCGGACAGCCAGCCGGCTTCCACCATGCCCATCTGGTTGCCGTTACGCAGAATCGACGGTAACCACAGCACGAAGCCGTACACGCCAATGCTCCAGGTAAAGTACTGAACGCACAGGATAATCACGTTGCGGGATTTAAAGGCTTCGCTGTAATTGCGCACCGCTTTGATATTTTCCTGCTCTTTTTGCAGCTGCGCCTGCAGCGCGGCTTTTTCATCGTCGCTCAGCCATTTGGCCTGCGCAGGCTTATCCTGCACCATAAACCACCAGGCAACCGCCCAAATCACCGCCGGGATCCCTTCGAAAATAAACATCTCACGCCAGCCGAAGGCTTCAATCAGATAGCCGGATACCACCGACATCCACAGCACGGTGACCGGGTTACCGAGGATCAGGAAGGTATTGGCGCGTGAACGTTCGGATTTGGTGAACCAGTTACTGATATAAATCAGCATCGCGGGCATTACTGCAGCTTCCACCACGCCGAGCACAAAGCGAATCGCCGCCAGCATTGGAATGTTGCTCACCATGCCGGTTAATGACGCGCAGACGCCCCACAGAATCAAACAGACGAACACCAGCTTCTTCACGCTGCGGCGTTCGGCATAGATAGCGCCAGGGATCTGGAAGAAGAAGTAGCCGAGGAAGAACAGGGCGCCCAGCAGCGATGACATGCCTTTGGTGATCCCCAGATCGTCGTTTATCCCTGCAGCGGAGGCAAAGCTGAAGTTTGCCCTGTCCAGATACGCCAAGCTGTAGGTGATAAACACGATGGGCATGATGTACCACCAGCGTTTAGGCGCGATTGTTTTCTGTTTGTTCATAGGTGGATCCTCTGTTTGAGGTTTACCGCATTCTGTCCTGTAGGGAAACGATGCGGTTTCATTATGTTGCCGGCTCTGGCAGTGGCTAAGGGCTAGAAATCGCCCAGTTCAGCGCGCGTTGGTAACCCTTCGCTGTCGCCGATCACCTGAATCGCCAGTGAGCCGATTTTGTTGCCGCGACGAATCGCTGCGGGCAACGGTTTTCCTTCCAGTAACGCGCTGATCACCCCGACGGCAAAGCCATCGCCTGCGCCGACGGTGTCCACGACCTTCTCCGTTTTGATTGCCTCGACCTGGCCTTTTTCGCCCGCTGAGGTTTTATACCAGGCGCCGTCGCAGCCGGTTTTCACAATCACCGCTTTGACGCCCATATCGAGGTAAAAATCGGCAATGGCTTCCGGTTGATCGTAGCCGGTGAGTATTTTGCCTTCGCTGATACCGGGCAGCACCCAGTCGGCAAAACCGGCCAGCGTGTTCAGCTGTTTGGCCATTTCCCGCTCGCTCGGCCACAGCACCGGGCGCAGATTCGGATCGAAAGAGATGGTTTTGCCCATCTGCTTCATCTCCTGCGCGGCGTGTTTAGACAGCGCCAGCGAGGAGGCCGAAATTGCCGCCGACACGCCGCTTAAATGCAGGTGGCGCGCCGAGCCAAAATAGTCGCGGTTGAAGTCATCGACGGACAGATGGCTGGCGGCGGAGCCCTTGCGGAAATATTCCACCAGCGGATCTGAGCCGTCATCCACTTTTGATTTCAGCTGAAAACCGGTGGCGTAACGGGCATCGGTGGTCACCTGGCGATGATCCACGCCCTCTTTTTCCAGCTGTTGCAAGGTGAAGCGGCCAAACGAGTCGTCACCGACGCGGCTGACCCAGCCCACCTTCAGTCCGAGCCTGGCGAGGCCAATCGCCACGTTCAGCTCAGCACCGGCAATACGCTTCACAAAGCGTTCGGCCGCCGCCAAATCTCCGGCTTCGGTGGCCACAAACATCGCCATCGCTTCACCAATTGTCACCGCATCCAGCGTGCCGTTGTTATGCAGACTCATCGCTTAATCCTCTTTCAACAGGTCAACGTAGTGGCGGGTGACGGCAACCAGATCGTCGCCTTCCAGTGGGAATTCAATGCCGCGCGGCACCTCGCGCGGTAACAGCGCCAGCGTTTCGCGCCACAGGTTATCGGCATCATCCAACGCCACAGCCTGCCAGGCGTGACCTTTGCGCGCGGCGGCTTTAACGGGGATATACGTGACGTAAGGGCTGAGGCGCTGGGCCGCGGCGATGGGCTCATCGCCCACCCACAGCCAGTTGCCCATATCGAAGGTCAACCCGCTGTCGGCGCGGGCGTCGCCACCGTCCCGGGCATAGTCCTCAAGCGCAGCCAGCGTGCCGCAATCGGTCTGATCGTTCTCAACCACCAGCTGGACAGGCTGACCTGCCAGCTTTTCGCGCAGTGCGGAAGCGTCAAAACCACATTGATAGTGCCCCAGCGAATATTTTAGTCGCTGGGCGTTTAATTGCTCAGCTTCGACCAGGTGACGATCGAGGTGCGGATTAAGCTCACCCTGTTCGGTAAACAGCGCTTCCGGCACCGAATAAAAGGCGGTCAGGCGCGCATCGGCAATGGCTTTGCCGAGTGCCGGCAGCGATTGCAGCTCTTTATCGCTGAACAATTCACGGCGGATCTCCACGCCATCTGCACCCGCTGCGGCGACGATCGGCACGACCGCCTGCTGGCCGCCGAGTGCGGCAATTTTTTCGCGACCATAGGCCGCGGTGACGACTATCACTTATCTTTCCATCGGGTCCTCCAGGCACGGGATGGCCTTGGCGTTATAAAAACGTTAAATGGAACCGGTTCCAAAGCAAAGGGGCAGAGTGTCGTTTTATGATCGCGCTCACGATGTGAACAGGATTTTGGCGGGAATGGTCTGAAAAAGCCTGAGGGGATCAGGCTTTGTTGTGCAGTAAGGTCGTCGATCCGCGAACAATCAGCTCGCCGGAGAACACGCAGTCATTCGGTGGCGAGGTGTCGCCATCAATGCGGCGGATCACCTGTTCCAGCGCGGAATAGCCGATCTGCCAGGTCGGCTGCTTAAAGGTGGTGATGCCGACGCCGGCCAGCTCTGACCACTCCAGCTCATCAAAGCCCAGCAGGCCAATGTGCTCACCCCAGTTGAGGCCAAGGCGCTTCAGCGAACGGGCAACCTGCAGCGTCAATGCGCCGTTAACCACCATCACCGCGCAACGTTTTTCCCCGTGCTGCTGCCAGAAGGCGTGCAGAACCCGATCCATGCCGGCGCTGTCGGTGAGGGCGACTTCCGCTTTTTCGGCAAGGCGGTCGGGGTGCTGTGCCATGGTGTGTTGAAAGGCGCGCAGGCGTTCGTGGCGGGTGTTGACCATGCCCAGCGGCTCGGTCACAAACAGAATGGCCTGATAATCCTGTCCGATCAGGTGAGTGGTGACCTCGGTCGCCGCTTCAGCGTTGTTCAGACCGACCACATCACAGGGGAAATCAGGAATTTTTCGGTCAATAAGCACCATCGGCAAAAAGGATTGCTGAAGCTGGTTCAGCGCTTCTTCGCGCATCCCCACCGCATTCACCACAATCCCCTCGACCTGATAACTGCTCAGCAGGTTGAGATAATGCTGCTCCTGATCGACCTCGTTGTTGGTGTTACACATCAGCAAGGTAAAGCCCTGCGCGCGGCAGGCAGCTTCAATGCCACACATCACATCGACCGAATAGGGATTGGTGATATCGGCAATAATCAGGCCGATTAAGCGGGTGCGGCCGCGCTTGAGCCCGCGCGCCATCTGGCTTGGGCGATAGTTGAGCTCGGCAATGGCGGTTTCAATCCGCTGCTTTAAATCCGCCGACAGGACGTTCTGCTCGCCGTTCAGATAACGCGAGACGCTGGTCTTCCCGGTCTTTGCCGCTTTAGCGACGTCGCTGATGGTGGCTCGTGCCGCCTTGCGGTTCATAGCGATCCTTAAAACTGTCACAGTGAAGAAAAACGACCTTTCAGCCAGTACTGGCCTTGTTACCCTAAGATAGCCCGGAATTGCCGAAAGCGGATCGGGCCATCATAAAGCATAAGCGCCGGCGCGCCCATCTTTGCGCTTCGGCCCGTGGAATGCAGTTGTGAAAGGGAAGTGGCTTGACGGAATAGGGGGAATTGCCGGGCTAAACGCGCCGCCCGGCACGGACAAACTTACTGCAGCGGGCTGAGGGTGATTTCCACGCGACGGTTCTGCGCTTTGCCTTCAGCGGTGCTGTTAGAGGCGACCGGATTATCCGGGCCCATCCCGCTGGTGCGCACGCGATTCGCGGCCACGCCCTGGGTGATCAGCGCGCTGCCGACGCTGTCCGCACGCTGCTGCGACAGGGTCATGTTCAGCTGACGGGAGCCGGTGCTGTCGGTGTAGCCCGCCACGTTAACCGCGGTTTTTGGATACTCTTTCAGTACCATCGCCACGCCGGTCAGGGTGTTGGCGCCCGCCGGTTTCAGCGTGCTGCTGCTGCTGTCGAAGGTGACGTTATTTGGCATATTCAGCACGATATTGTCGCCCTGACGGGTAACACTGACGCCGGTACCCTTCATTTTGTCACGCAGCTTGGCTTCCTGCACATCCATATAATAGCCCGCACCACCGCCGAGCGCCGCACCGGCCGCTGCGCCAATCAGCGCGCCTTTACCACGGTCCTTTTTCGAGGATGACAGCATGCCGACACCCGCGCCCACGGCCGCCCCAAGGCCAGCACCAATACCAGACTTACCTGCTTCGCGCTCGCCGGTGTACGGATTCGTCGTACAGGCTGACAGGGCGATCGTACCGCTCAAAACCAGAGCAAGAGTCGTAAAACGCGTCTTCATCGGGATTCCTTTTCAATTGCAACGGCGGGCAAATTTGCCCGTAAAACGCCGATTATGCCGAGGAATTTCCAAAAAATAACGGTGCTTTGGTCTTAAAGTGTAAAGAGACGCTACTTCAGGTTATCCGGGTGACAAAAACAGCCGGTAACATGATCGTTAATCAGCCCGCAGGCCTGCATAAATGAATAACAGGTGGTGGTACCAACAAATTTAAAACCTTTCTTTTTAAGGGTCTTTGAAAGCGCATCAGAGACCGGGCTAAAGGTCGGTGCGGTGCGATAATCGGCATGTCGGTGAATTTGCGGCGCGTTATCGACAAAATCCCAGATAAAGGTGTTAAACGGTTCGCCCCGGGCTTCCATTGCCAGCAGCGCGCGGGCATTGGCAATAATTGCCGCGATTTTGCCGCGATGACGAATAATGCCGCTGTCCTGCATCAGGCGTTCAATGTCGTCCTCATTCATCAGCGCCACCGCCTGCGGATCGAACTGATGGAAGGCGTTGCGGTAATTTTCGCGCTTTTTCAACACCGTCAGCCACGACAACCCGGCCATTTGCCCTTCCAGACAGAGCATTTCGAACAGCGCCCGGCCGTCGGTGATCGGTACGCCCCACTCGGTATCGTGGTAGGCAAGATAGATCGGATCCTGTGAAACCCAGCCGCATCGCTGCATGGTTAAATTTCCTTATGAAGTTGACCGAAAAATAATCACCGCTGCCTTGACGTTATCGCGTTCCAGGCAATAGTTAGTGACAGGTTGACCAGTAAATAAATTCAATAATACGCGCACTCTTATCGATTTTAGGCTCTTTTCTGGAGTCATTTCATGTCAAAGAAACGGTATGGCACACGCTATCTGGCCTTTGGGGCAGTGTCGATGGCGTGTTATCTCTGTGCAAGCAGCCCGGCCCTCGGCTGGGATCAGATTTATGTCTCTGGCGACAGCCTGAGTGACAGCGGCAACAATGGCCGTTACACCTGGGATGGCAGCCAGCATCCGCTGTACGACGATGTGCTGGCGGCCAAAATTAATCAATCTCTGCGCCCTTCCGATCGCGGCGGGACCAACTACGCCGCCGGTGATGCGGTGGCGGTGGCGGCGCTTAATCCGGTCGATAATACCGCCGACCAGGTGCAGACTTACCTCGCTGCCAACGGGGGCCGGGCCGATGCGGATGGCCTGTATGTCCACTGGGTTGGCGGTAACGATCTGGCGGCCGCTGCCCTCAATCCCGTGGCGGCGAACGGTATTGTCAGTACCAGCGCGTTCGCGGCGGCTAATCAGGTTCATGCGCTGCTAACCGCCGGCGCCAACACGGTCATTGTGCCCACCGTGCCCAATATTGGCGCCACGCCGGCGCTGCTGGAGGCGGTGATCCAGGCCGGCCTCGCACCCGTCGCTAATTCAGCGCTGACCGCCGCGTTTGCCTCGCTGAACAGTCAGACTACCCTTAATCCCGATGCCCGCAACCAGGCGATCAAGCAGGCGTTGACCGCCGCGGCCGGACAGCTCACCACGGTCAGCGTGTTGCAGGATGCGATCGCCGACCAGCTGTTTGATGCCTGGCAAGCGCTCAGCGCGCAGGCCAGTGCGTTAACCGACAGCTATAACCAACAGGAAGACGCGCAGCTGGCCCGTCAGGGTGGCAACATTGTCCGGGTTGATATCAACGGGCTGTTTAACGAAGTGCTGGCCGATCCGGCGCATTATGGCCTGAGTAACACCGCCGGCATGGCCTGTCCGCCGGGCGTGTCTGCGGCGCTGTGCAGCTCCTCAACGCCGGGCTTCTCCAGCCAGCAGGCGTTTCTGTTTGCTGACCGTCTGCATCCCAGTCCTGCCACCCATTTGCTGATTGCCGATTACATCCAGTCGGTGCTGGACGCGCCTGCGCAGGTGGTGGCGCTGAATCAGGCGACGCTGGCGATGTCCCGCGATGCGCGCGCCACCCTCGACAGCCATCTGCAACAGCAGCGCCACGGCGAGTATCCGCAGGGCGCGTTCAGCTTGTATGGCGGCTATGCTGGCCAACACAATGACTATTCCGGCAACCTCGCCGCCGGCGATGGCGATGCCACCACGCATAATCTGACGCTGGGCGTGGACTACAAGCTGACCGACACGCTGCTGGTGGGCGCGCTGGTCTCCGGCTCTAACGACTCGCAGCAACCGACGCCAGATTATGAGTATAAGATGCGCGGCTGGCTGATTTCGGCCTACAGCGAGCTGTCGTTCTTCGATAACGGCTGGGTGAATACCGACGCGCACTATGCCTCGGCCAGTTACGACAGCATCAAGCGTCGCCTGACGCTGGGGCCCGCCACGCGAACCGAAAGCGGTGAAACCAACGGCACCCAGATCGGCGCGAGAGTCACCACCGGCTGGGACTTCCCGGTCGGCACGCTGCTGACCACCGGCCCGGTAGCGCAATACGCGCTGGATTACAGTTCGGTGGACTGCTATCAGGAGCAGGGCAACAGCAGCACCGCCATGCGCTTTGATGATCAGAACTATCACTCACAGATTGGTGCGCTGGGCTGGCGGGTCGATTCCCAGCTGGGCTGGCTGAACCCGTGGGCGGAGGTCAGTTATAACCACCAGTTTGGCGATAACGTCTGGCGGGCGGGCGGCGGACTGAAATCCACCCAAACCTCGTTCACCCGTGATACGGCAGAGCAGGACAGCAACTGGGTGGATGTCACCGTCGGTGCCCATATGCCGCTGGGGGATTCGGTGGCGGCCTTTGCCTCCGTTTCCCAGACCGGCGGGCTGAGTTCCGGGGAACAGTTTATGTATAACCTCGGGGTCAGCGCACGCTTCTGAATTTAAATGGTCAGCTGAGCAAGCCTGCGGCGACGTTGATCGACAGGCCCAGGATGGCCAGATTAAACAAGAACGATAACACCGCCTGCAGGGTGGTAATGCGGCGAACCCGGGTATTGCCGGTGGAGACATCCGCCGTCTGCGCGGCCACCGCGATGGTGAAGGCGTAGTAAATAAAATCCCAGTAGCCTGGCTGCTCGGGTTTTTCGGGGAACAGCAGCGTTTTTTCGCCTTGCCCCTCTTGCTGGTAATACAGGTGGGCATAGTGCATGGCAAAGGCGGTCGGCAACAGCGACCAGGAAACCACCAGCGTGGCGGCGGTCAGGGCAATATGGCCGGCCTGCTGCGCCTGCGGCAGATGTTTGACGGCGGTCAGCTCAAACAGAATGGTCAGCAGGCTGACCAGGCAGGTCAGGCACACCAGGGCCAGCACGGTGCCGGCGCTTTCATCCTGTTCGCGGGCGATATGGGCAATCCGATCGGTTGGCGTTCTTAACAGCAGCCACCAAAGGAACAGCAGGTACAGCCAGGCGAGCACGTTCCAGCTGACCAACAGCCTCTGCACCAGCGGCTGCTGCCCCGGTAAAAAGAAAAAGCACACCACGGCCAGCACTAAGGCCACCAGCAGGCGGGGACGGGCGTGATAGTAGTGCTTCAGAACGTGCAGTGTTTTCATTAAAGGAACATCCCGGCATCCCTGAGTAAATGGTCGTTGCCCTTGCGACGGGTAAAGCCGCTGCGGTCGAAAAACTCCAAAATCTGTACGGCAAGCTTGCGACCCACGCCAAGGCTGTCGCGGAAATCCGCCGCGCTGGTGGCGTGTCCTTCTGCATCACGCTGGCGGATCATATCGGCCAGCGCCTTCATCTGTTCGCTGAGGAAATAGCGGTCTTTCACAATCGCGGTGATGTACCCGGCCTGGGCCGCCTTGCGCAGCACCTGCCGCATACGTTCTTCGTCCACGGCAAGGGTGGTCGCCAGATCCCTGACCCACCAGGCGTTATGGGCAAACAGCGGCTCGCACTGCTGCCAGAGCGCGGCTTCGTCCGGCTCAAACTGAATACTGAAGCCGTCAAGATGCAACCAGCCCCGGTTATTGCTGAGTTTACCGCTGGCCGACAGGCGATCGATTAACGCCAGGCCAACGGTGTCAGGCAAGTTGGGCAGCGCCATGCGGCGCAACCGGTCACGGCCAAGACCGGCCCGATCGCCGTTATTCTGATGGTACTCCGCCAGCGTCAGCAATACCTGCTCCTGCCACATTTCTGCCGTGTCGCTCAGCAGCAGAGTGTCGCCGGCCTCAACCGGCGCAATCTTTGCCACACAGGCGGCCAACGCCGCCGGCGTTAACTGCCGGGCCCAGCTTAGTGCTTCTCGGCGGCACGGCTGGGCTTTCAGGTACAGCGCAATCGCCTGCTGATCCTCAGCAGACTGTGCCAGCTGATGTAACCAGCGCAGATAGTCTGGCTGACGCTTGCCACGCCGCCTCGGCGTAAGCTGCACCACGCGGGCGCCCGCCAGCGTCTGTTGCGCGCTGATATCGCGCAGGATCAGCCGGTCGTTATCGGCCAGCCACAGGGGTTTATCCAGCACCAGCTCCGCCAGCGCGCCTTCCAGCAGTGAAATCCGGCCGGTGATATGGCTGGCGGCATGATGCAGATGCAGCGGCTGTCCCTGGCGCAACGGCTGGTGGCTGCTCAATTCGACGATAACGCGATCGAAAGCCGCTTCAGGCGGTGACTCCAGCAGCCAGTCACCGCGTGAGATATCGCTTTTTTCCACGCCGCCGCTCAGATTGAGGGCGATGCGCTGGCCGGCATACGCCTGTTCAACCGGTTGATTCTGCGCATGCAAGCCACGAACCCGCACCGCTTTGTTCAGGCCGGTCAGCCACAGCTTATCGCCGACCTTCACCGTGCCGCTGAGCGCGGTGCCGGTCACCACGGTGCCCGCGCCCTTGACGTTAAACGCGCGGTCGGTGGCCAGACGGAAGGTTTTACCTGCGGCTCTTTCCCTGTCGGGAAGCTGGCTGAGGTGCGCAGCCAGTGCCGGAACGCCCATCCCGGACAGGGTGCTGGTGATAAACAGATCGATCGTCCAGCCCATGTCGTGCGTCAGGGCGGTGATGTCGCCACTGAGGGTTTGCAGGCGGGCTTCGTCAACCGTATCCGCCTTGGTGAGGGCGACGGTCAGGGCCGGCACCGCGCTGAGCTGGAGGATCGCCAGGTGTTCCAGGGTTTGCGGCATGATGCCGTCGTCGGCGGCCACCACCAGCATCGCGCGATCCAGTCCGCCGATGCCGCTCAGCATATTGGCGAGGAATTTTTCATGGCCGGGAACATCGATAAAGCCGATTACCCGACCGTCCGGCTGCGGCCAGTAGGCGTAGCCCAGGTCAATGGTCATTCCCCGGCTTTTCTCTTCCGGCAGGCGATCGGCATTCACGCCGGTGATCGCTTCCAGCAGCGCCGTTTTACCGTGGTCGACGTGACCAGCAGTGGCGATAATCATAACGAAATCATCCTGATAAACAGTTCTTCATCTTCCAGGCAACGCAGATCCAGCCAGAGTTTTCCGGCGGAGAGACGTCCGGTGACCGGCACCTCGCGCTTTCGCCAGTCGGCGGCCAGCTGCTGCAGGCGGCTGCCGGAGCCGTCGTGCGGCGTCAGGGTCAGCGCAAAGCTGGGCAGACGATCGACGGGAAGCGATCCACTGCCGATCTGCGATAAACAGGGCGCGATCTCCACCAAAAAATGCGCGCCACAGGCCTGGCGCAGCACCGGCAACAGGCGCCCGGCCTGTTGGGCAATCGATTCTGGCGTGCGGGTTAACAGGCGCAGCGTGGGGAGCTGAACGGCCAGCGTTTCCGGCTGCAGATAGCGCTGCAGCGTGGCCTCAAGGGCAGCCAGCGTCATTTTGTCGACCCGCAGCGCCCGCTTCAGCGGATGTTGCTGAAGACGGGCGATCAGCGCTTTCTTGCCGACGATAATGCCGGCCTGCGGGCCGCCAAGCAGCTTGTCGCCAGAAAAACTCACCAGGCTGACGCCATCGGCAATCAGCTGCTGCGGCATCGGTTCCGCCGGCAGGCCGTACTGGCTGAGGTCAATCAGCGAGCCGCTGCCGAGGTCGACGATCACCGGCACACCGCACTCTTCGCCCAGCGTCGCCAGTTCGCTTTCGGCGACCGAGCAGGTAAAGCCGGCAATCTGATAATTACTGGTGTGGACCTTCATCAGCAGCGCGGTGTTTTCCGTCAGCGCCTGGCGGTAATCCTTCAGGTGCGTGCGGTTGGTGGTGCCCACTTCGGTCAGCGTGCAGCCCGCCTGCTTCATCACGTCGGGAATGCGGAACGCGCCGCCGATTTCGACCAGTTCGCCGCGGGAGACCACTACCTCTTTACCGGGAGCCAGCGCGGCCAGCATCAGCAGCACGGCGGCGGCATTGTTATTGACGATGCAGGCGTCTTCCGCACCGGTCAGCTGGCACAGCAGCTCAGCCAGCGCGCGGTCGCGATGCCCACGCTCGCCTTCTTCCAGCGCATACTCCAGCGTCACCGCCGAGCGCATCACCTGAGTCACCGCCGCAACGGCCTCTTCACACAGCAATGCGCGTCCCAGATTGGTGTGCAGCACCGTGCCGGTGAGATTCAGCACCGGCTTGAGCGCCGTGCTCTGTTGCCGTTGCAGGCGAGCCGCGGCGGCCTGCGGCCAGTCGCTGCACCAGGCGGGAAGCTGTTGCTGCGCCAGAATCTGCTCGCGGGCTTCCTGTTGCAGGGCGCGCAGGGTGTCGGTGGTTTGCTGATGGCCATACTGAACGCGCAGAGCCTGCATGGCAGGCTCCCGAAGCAGGCTATCGATGGCGGGAAGTTGACTGAATAGTGTCTTCATTACGTCCGTATAATGGATCAGGCGGTTGGAGGAACGGTACGGGCAAAGCTGTCACGGGCAAACATCTTCTCAGCGAGTTTGATTAGCGCCGGTCGCTCAACGCACCAGCCCGGCACAATCCGGCGGAAGTTGAGGAAGCCGATCAGGCAGGCGGTGGCGATATCGGCCAGATTCAGCGTGTCGCTGTTGAGCACCGTGCCCTTTGCCGCCTCGATTTCCAGTGCATCAAGCCCGCGCTGGATCTTCTCACGCTGGCGCAGCAGTTGCGCTTCCATCTGAAACTCGGGCGGACGCATCTGTTCGCGCAGCAAAATCACCGCCGCATCGCCAATGCCGTCAGCCAGCGCTTCCAGCTGAAGCACCTTTAACGCCGCCAGCTTATCGCGCGGCACCAGCGCTGGCGCAATGTCCATCTGTTCCAGATAGGCGGCAATGATATGCGAATCGTACCAGGTTTCGTCGGGGCTGGTCACCAGCGCCGGGATTTTTCCCAGCGGATTGTAGCCGGGCACGTGGCTCTCATCAGTCCAGGGATTTTCGTTAATGAATTCAAACGTGATGCCCTTTTCCAGCATGATGACGGAAATCTTACGGACAAAAGGGCTGGTATAGGTGCCAATCAATTTCATTACGCATTTCCCCTGTGGCGCCGACAGGTGTCGGCCGGAGTGGACAGATAGCATCGCTGGCGCAGGTGGCCCCAGCGGCTGCCGTTATTCTCCCGGAAAAAGGAAGGGATTCAAACTGCTACGTGAAAAACCTTCCTGCTCCATACGGGCGTCGAGGATCAGGGTGGCCAAATCGTCCGCCACCGGCTCAACGGCCGGATCTTTTTCCTGATAGAGCATTTTCACGTAAGTGCCGCAATCGCCGCAGCTTTCCGCTTTTACCGGCGCCACTTCGGAGTCCAGTGACCAGTAGTGCAGGTCACGGGTCTGTTCGCAGTTGCTGCATTTTGATCGCACCACATACCATTCGCTTTCGCACAGGTTGCAGTGCAGATAGCGCAGGCCGCCCTGGGTGCCCATATGCACCACGCTGGCCACCGGCACGCTGGCACACACCGGGCAGAACTGCCGCTGTTCGCCGTATTCTGCGTGGGCTTTGCCAGGAATAAGTGCCGCCATCTGCGCCCAGTACAGCGACAGCGCCGCCCAGATAAACGGTGATTTATCGCTGCTGACCTGGGAAAATTCGTTAGAGAACAGTGCGCTGGCCATGGTTTCCAGCTCGGTCGCCGAGGCTTTTTCCAGATTCTCCAGCGAGGCCAGAGCCTGACCGGTCATCTCGGGCTTCATTTCGGCAATCAGCGAGTGCAGCAGCCGCTGCCAGTGGTGATCGCGGGGCAGGGTGGGGATATCCAGCGGCGGCTTTCCGCTGGCTGCCGTCGCCAGCAGTCGGGCATGCAGATCCATCTGCAAAGGATGATCGTACAGCACGATTTCCTGCGCACTGGCCACCACCGCCGCAAAGCGTAAGTAGTCACCCAGCGGATTTTTCTCCGCCAGTTCTCTCAGCCGGGCCGCGCGTCGGCTGTATAAATTTTTCAACCTGGGGAAAAGTAACGGCGGAATAAAATCCGCCGCATTTTTGTCGCTTTTCTCCAGCTGCTCCTGCGGGATTATGCGAATAGTCATCAGTCTCTTTTCCTGTGGTGAGGATATCTGCCCAGAATACGCATTTCTGTTCGGAATTATAGCGCCCGGTATCACCCCGATCCTTGTTTTGGGAAATTTTAAGCCATTTTTCTGCCCGCGTCCGGGGTGCACCGGCACCCCGGTTCTGCCAGCAACGGGCTGATTTTAGGGTTTATTCTTTCTGATTTGGCGATACCAGCGCGGGTGATGTTTTTTTGCCCAGGCCGACGTTACCCAGCCCTCAACCATCGCGGTGATGGTGCCTTTCACCCACAGCGCCGCGTAGATATGCACCATGATGACCATAATCAACACCACCGCCGAGACGGAATGGACCACCAACGCCAGGCGGATGATGGGGATGGAGAATGCGCCGGCGAAATAAGGCCGCCAGATGACGATGCCGCTGGCTAACAACAACAGCAGGCTGACGATCGCCGCCCAGAACACGCATTTCTGGCCGAAGTTATAGCGGCCGGTATCCCCGACCTCTTCATTTTTCGCCACTTTACGGATGTTCTTTGCCCACTCCAGATCGTCGCGCTCAATCAGGTTATCCCGCCAGTAGCGCAGGAACATCAGCAAGAAGGCGGCAAACATAATCACGCCGATAAACGGGTGAAGAATGCGCGCCAGCTGCGGCGTGCCGAGAACATGCATCAGCCAGTTGAAGGACGGGAAGAAGAAGCCGAGCCCACTGAGTGCGGCGAACACAAAACAAAACGCCACAATCCAGTGGTTAATGCGTTCCGGCGCGCTGTAGCGCTGGATGCGATCGCGCTTTCTCATTGGTCTTCCTCCCTGTCGTGCAGGTTATCGTCGTCATCTTCCACCCGATTCGGCCCGATGCCGACGTAGTGGAACACGCTGGCCGCGAAGGTGGCGGCAAAACCAATCGCCGCCAGCGGTTTCCAGATCCCCTTCCAGAAGGTGACCGCCGGGCTGATCGACGGGTTTTCCGCCAGGCCGTGGTACAGCTGAGGTTTGTTGGCGTGATGCAGGACATACATCACGTGGGTGCCGCCGACGCCCTCCGGATCGTACAGCCCGGCATGGTCGTAGCCGCGGCTGTTCAGTTCGGTCACGCGCTCTGCGGCAACCTGCTTCATCTCCTCTTTGCTGCCAAAGTGGATGGCCCCGGTGGGGCAGGTTTTCACGCAGGCCGGTTCCTGACCGACAGTGACACGATCGACGCACAGCGTGCATTTATAGACGCGGTTGTCCTCTTTATTCAGCCGTGGCACATCGAACGGACAGCCGGCAATGCAGTAGCCGCAGCCAATGCACTGCTCGGACTCAAAATCGACGATGCCGTTGGCGTACTGAATAATCGCGCCTTCGGACGGGCAGGCCTTCAGGCAGCCGGGATCGGCGCAGTGCATGCAGCCATCTTTGCGGATCAGCCACTCCAGCCTGCCGTTCTCCTCCACCTCGGAAAAGCGCATCACGGTCCAGGATTTGGCGGTCAAATCGGCCGGGTTGTCGTACACCCCGACGTTATGCCCGACCTCATCGCGCAGGTCGTTCCACTCCGAACAGGCAACCTGACAGGCCTTGCAGCCGATGCAGGTGGTCACGTCGATCAGTTTCGCCACTTCCAGCTGATGATCGCGCGCCTGCGGGGCAGGCGTGAAGCCGTTGGTGGCGGAACGACGAATAATATCCTGTGATTGATAAGCCATAATCGTTCCCCTTAGCCAGCTAATGTGGCTAAGCCTTTTCTACGTTAACCAGGAACGCCTTGAACTCCGGCGTTTGCGTGTTGGCATCGCCGACGACCGGCGTCAGGGTGTTGGCGAGGAAGCCTTTTTTCGCCACGCCCTCAAAACCCCAGTGGATAGGAATGCCGATGGTATCCACCGGTTTCCCGTCCACGGTCAGCGTTCGAATACGCTTGGTGACTACCGCCTTGGCTTTGATATAGCCACGGTTTGAACTCACCTTCACCGTGTCGCCCGCCACAATCCCCAGCCTGCCCGCCAGCCCCTCACCGATTTCCACAAACTGTTCCGGCTGCGCAATGGCGTTGAGCAGCGAATGCTTGGTCCAGAAGTGGAAATGCTCGGTCAGACGGTAGGTGGTGCCGACGTACGGGAATTTGTCCGCTTTGCCCATCGCCGCCAGATCGTCCTTAAACACGCGCGCGGCCGGATTGGACACCACCTTTGGATGCAGCGGGTTGGTACCCAGCGGCGTTTCGAACGGCTCGTAATGTTCCGGGAACGGCCCTTCCGCCATTTTATCCAGCGCGAACAGGCGTCCCATCCCTTCCGGCTGCATGATAAACGGCCCGACATCGCTGCCCGGTGCGGCGGTGCTGTAGTCCGGGATATCCTGCCCGACCCACTTCGCGCCATCCCAGTGCAGCAGCGCCCGCTTCGGATCCCAGGGCTGGCCCTGCGGGTCCGCAGAGGCGCGGTTATACAGGATGCGGCGGTTTAGCGGCCACGCCCACGACCAGTTCAGGGTGTTGCCCAGCCCGGACGGATCGGTGTTGTCGCGCCGCGCCATCTGGTTGCCGTCTGCGGTCCAGCTGCCGGCAAAGATCCATCAGCCGCTGGAGGTGGAACCGTCATCGCGCAGCAGGGCAAAACTGCCCAGCTGCTGGCCCTTTTTCGCCAGCAGCGTGCCCTTGTCGTCCATCAGATCCGCCAGCGCCTTGCCGTTGCTTTCCATCGCCACTTCTTCTGACGCCGGATTGTCCGGCGTGAGATAGTTCCAGCTCATGTTCAGCACCTGCTCCGGCAGCGCGCCGCCCTCTTTGGCATACATCTCGCGCAGGCGCTGATAAATCCCGGAGAGGATTTCACCGTCATTGCGCGATTCGCCAGGGCCATCCGCCCCTTTCCAGTGCCATTGCAGCCAGCGGGCGGAGTTGACGATCGAGCCGTTCTCTTCCGCAAAACAGGTGGACGGCAGGCGGAACACTTCGGTCTGGATCTGCGACGGGTCAACGTCGTTAAACTCGCCGTGGTTCTGCCAGAAGTTGGCGGTTTCGGTGTTCAGCGGATCGATGGTCACCAGGAACTTCAGCTTCGCCAGCGACTGCACTACCTTGTTTTTATTCGGGAATGACGCCAGCGGGTTGAAGCCCTGGCACAGGTAGCCGTTGACCTGGCCCTTCGACATCATCTCGAAGTACTGCAGCACGTCGTAGCCTTTGTCCCACTTCGGCAGCCAGTCGAATCCCCAGTTATTCTCCTTCTGCGCCTTATCGCCGTAGAAGGCCTTCATCATGCTGACGAAGAACTTTGGATAGTTACTCCAGTAGTTCACCTGGCCCGGCAGCGTTGGCTTCGGCGTATTGGCGGTCAGATAGGTTTGCAGATCGGCCTGTTTTTCTGACGGCAGCGTCATGTAACCCGGCAGGCTCTGCGACAGCAGCCCCAGATCGGTCAGCCCCTGGATATTGGAGTGGCCGCGCAGGGCATTAATCCCGCCGCCGGCCATTCCCATATTGCCCAGCAGCAGCTGAACCATCGCCATGGTGCGAATGTTCTGCGCGCCGACCGAGTGCTGCGTCCAGCCGAGGGCATAGAGGAAGGTGGCGGTGCGATCTTTGGCGCTGGTTTCCGCCAGCACCTGACAGACGTAGAGGAAATCGGCTTTCGGCGTGCCGCACAGCGATTCCACCACCTCCGGCGTGTAGCGGCTGACATGTTCTTTCAGCAGGTTCCACACGCAGCGCGGGTGGGTCAGCGTCGGATCACGTTTGGCAAAGCCGCTCTCGTCCAGTTCGTAGTTCCAGCTGGTTTTATCGTACTTGCGGTTGGCTTCGTCGTAGCCGCTGAACAGCCCGTCGTCGAAGTGGTAATCCTCACGCACAATCAGGCTGGCGTTGGTGTAAGCCTCAACGTATTCGCGCTGGATCCTGTTGTTGCTGATCAGGTACAGCAATACGCCTGACAGGAAAGCGATGTCAGTACCGGAGCGGATCGGGGTATAGAAATCGGCAACCGACGCGGTTCGGGTGAAGCGCGGATCGATCACAATCAGTTTGGCCTTGTTATGGATTTTGGCTTCCATCGCCCAGCGGAATCCAACCGGATGCGCTTCAGCGGCGTTGCCACCCATCACAATCACCACATTCGCATTTCGAATATCAACCCAGTGGTTGGTCATCGCACCGCGACCGAACGTTGGAGCAAGACTTGCTACCGTAGGTCCGTGTCAGACGCGTGCCTGGTTATCGACGGCAAGCATGCCGAGCGAGCGGGTTAATTTCTGCGTTAAATAGCCGGTTTCGTTGCTGGAGGCGGACGCACAGAGCATCCCGGTGCTCAGCCAGCGGTTGACCGTGGTGCCGGCGGCGTTCTTCTCGATAAAGTTGGCGTCGCGGTCGGTTTTCATCAATCTGGCGATGCGATCTAACGCCTCATCCCAGCTGATGGGTTGCCACTTATCGGAACCCGGCGCGCGGTAGGAAGGGGTTTTCAGGCGGCTTTCACTGTGGATAAAGTCCAGCAGGCCAGCGCCTTTCGGGCAGAGCGCGCCACGGCTGACCGGGTGATCCGGGTCGCCCTCAATGTGGAAAATCGACTCTTTGGCGTTTTTTGCGCCGTCACCCAGGCTGTACATCAACAGCCCGCAGCCAACGGAACAGTAGGTGCAGGTGTTACGCGTTTCACGGGCGCGCAGCAGCTTGTACTGGCGCGTTTCCGCCAGCGCGACCTCGGGCATAAAGCCGAGCATCGCCGCCGTGGTTCCTGCCATCCCACCCGCGCAGATTTTGAAGAAGCTTCTTCTGCTGACATTCATGGTGTCATTCCTGTTTCGACAGTGCTCAATAAGTTTTGCGATAAGGCGGTCACAGGTTCAGAATCTTTAGAATCTTTTCTGAACGCTTGTGGTTAAAACATTACCACAGTAACTATGTGGTCGTAGTCCGTGGGATGGGTTTCAGGTGAATATGAGCAGTAAATGTGACGAGATTGTGAGTGAGATCGCAGGGCTGAGCCAGGTCGAGGTGCGGCAGCGTCGATCGCTGGAAACTCCGGAGCCAGACTGGCTGGCGGATGAGGTGCCGGTGGCGCTGGTGTATAACGGCATCTCGCATGTGGTGATGATGGCGACGCCAAAAGACCTTGAAGCCTTCGCCATTGGCTTCTCGCTGTCGGAAGGGATTATCGCCTCGCCGGCGGATATTTACGGCATTGAGATCCAGCCGTCGTGCGGCGGCATTGAGGTGCAGGTTGAGCTCTCCAGCCGCCGGTTTATGGGGCTGAAAGAGCAACGCCGGGCGATGGCGGGACGCACAGGCTGCGGCGTGTGTGGCGTGGAGCAGCTGGCGGAAATCGGCAAACCGCTGGAACCGCTGCCGTTCAGCCAGACCTTTGAAATCGCCCGTCTGGATGAGGCCTTATCCCAGCTAAAAAGTTTTCAACCGGTGGGGCAGCTGACCGGCTGTACGCACGCTGCGGCCTGGATCATGCCCGACGGCAATCTGGTCGGCGGCTGCGAGGATGTGGGTCGCCATGTGGCGCTGGATAAGCTGCTGGGGTTGCGATGCCAGCAGCCGGGCTGGCAACAGGGCGCGGCGTTAGTATCGAGCCGGGCAAGCTATGAGATGGTGCAAAAATCCGCGATGTGCGGCATTGAGATCCTGTTTGCGGTCTCGGCGGCCACCAAACTGGCGGTTGAGGTCGCCGAACGCAGCAACCTGACGCTGGTCGGCTTCAGCAAACCGGGCCGCGCCACCGTCTACACCCACCCGCAAAGACTGATCTGACTTCCGGCTCAGGCCAGCACCACCTCCGGCAGCGCTTTTTCCAGCGCCGCAAACGCCGGAAGGCTGGCCGCGCCGCTGTCGGTAATCAGCGCAGTAATGTCCTTGATCGCCGCATAATTCATGCGGCTGGTCAGCCCCAGTTTGCTGTGATCGGCCAGCAATATCAGCTGCGTGGCCTGCTGCGCCATCGCCCGCGCAATCGCCGCTTCGTGCGGATGAAAACTGCTGGCGCCATTTTTCGCCTCGATACCCACCGGCGACATTAGCGCCACATCGGCGCGATAACGGAAGATTTCGCCGACGGTCAGCTCACCGCGCGTTTCCTGCGCGCCAGCCAGCATGCTGCCACCCAGCAAAATCACCGAATTATTCAGCGTCTCATGCTCTTCGGCCGCCGACAGCTTCAGCGCCGCATTCAGGCTGTTGGTGATGATGGTCAGGCCGGACATGGTGCGCAGCTCTTCCGCCAGCATGGTGGTGGTACTGCCTGCATCGAGAAACAGGGTTTGCCCCGGCTTCAACCGCTGCGCGGCGGCGCGGGCGATGGCACGCTTTTCCCGCGCGCGGACCTCGCTGCGGACGGTTAACGGCGGCTCCGGCTCGGCATCCAGCGCAATCAGCCCACCGTGCACCCGCCGCGCCAGCCCGAGGGCTTCCAGCTCGATAATGTCTCTGCGGGCGGTTTCCCTGGAAATCCCCAGCTCCCGGATGATCCGCTCGGTACTGACGTGATTCAGCGTGGTCAGCAGCGCGCGAATGCGATGTAAACGGGTTTCCTGCAGCATAGTGGTGTCCTTTTCCAGTGGGGATGGGCATAGCCTAACCGACATCGCGGGTCGCTGCATGTGTATTTTATTGTATTTGTGTATTTGGTTGCATTTTGGCAAAAACTTGCCATGATGAAGGTATCCGGGCGCACGGGTTGCCCGTTCATTTCTCACTTCGCAACGGGAGTTATCATGGCTACACGTTCGACCATCATGGACACCAACAGCTTTCGCGCCGAGCATGCCGACGGCCTGGACGCTGATGTACGTAAACTGACCGATAAACGCAGCAAGGTGCTGGGTGAATCTTACCGTCTGTTCTACCGTAAGCCGGTCCATCTGGTGAAAGGTGCGGGCCAGTATCTCTGGGATGCCAACGGCGATAAATACCTCGACGCCTATAACAACGTCGCCAGTATTGGTCACTGCCATCCGGCGGTGATCGACGCGGTTTACCAGCAGATGCAGCAGCTGAACACCCATACCCGCTACCTTCACGAACGTATCCTTGATTACTCCGAAGAACTGCTGGCGACCATGCCATCTGAAATCGACCGCGCCATGTACATGTGTACCGGTTCAGAAGCCAATGACCTGGCGATCCGCGTTGCCCGTGCGCACAGCGGCGGCACCGGCATTATCGTCAGCCAGGAAGCCTATCACGGCACCAGTGACTTAACTTCTGGCGTCTCGCCCGCGCTGGGCACCGGTCAGCCGCTGGCGACCACTACCCGGCTGGTATCCCCGCCCGATCGTTATCGCGTCACCGCGCCCGATCTGGGTGACTGGTTCGCGGCTGAAATTCAGAAGCAGATTGATGATATGGCGGCCAACGGCATCAAGTTTGCCGGCTTCCTCGCCGACTCCATTTTCTCCTCAGACGGCGTGCTGCCGGGGCCAAAAGGCTTCCTGAAGAAAGCGGTGGACGTGGTGCATAAAAACGGCGGGATCTTTATTGCCGATGAAGTGCAGCCAGGCTTTGCCCGTACCGGCGATGCGTTCTGGGGCTTTGCCCGCCATGGCGTGGTGCCGGATATCGTCACTACCGGCAAGCCGATGGGTAACGGCATTCCGGTATCGGCACTGCTGGCCAAAAGCGATGTGCTGGCCTCCTTCAGCGACGATATTCCGTACTTCAACACCTTTGGCGGTAACCCGGTGGCGATGGCGGCGGCGCAGGCGGTGTTGAAAGTGATTAAGGAAGAAGGCCTGCAGGAACACAGCCGCGTGGTCGGCGAGAAGCTGCTGCGTGAACTGCTGACGCTGAAAGACAAATACGAATGCGTCGGCGATGTGCGCGGTGCCGGTCTGTTTATCGGCTTCGAGCTGGTGACCGATAAAACCAGCAAAACGCCGGACAAACAGCTGGCGCTGGATGTCACCGAGAAGCTGCGTGAAAACCGCGTGCTGACCTCGGTGGCGGGGCCGTATGGCAATGTGCTGAAACTGCGTCCGCCGTTGGCGTTCCAGGAGAGCGATATTGACTGGCTGGTTGGCGCGTTGGATAAATCGTTGGCAGCATTAGGGAAATAAAGCCTTAGACCGTTTGGTTTTATCCCAGCAGGGAAAGGGCATAAAAGCGCCGCTGCGCCTGCTGCGTGGTAAACCCTTATAAACGTCGGGGCATTGATAACCCTTTTACGGATCGTTTATTTAACTATAATGATCCGACTGCTTACGCGGTGCTAACAGAAACAGCGCCGCCCACCATTAAATGGAGATGATGAACATGAGTTATTCACTGCCATCCTTGCCTTACGCATACGACGCACTGGAACCGCATTTCGACAAGCAGACGATGGAAATCCATCACAGCAAACACCACCAGGCTTATGTCAACAACGCCAACGCGGCGCTGGAAGGGACTGAGTTTGCCGATCTGCCTGTAGATGAGCTGATCGCTAAACTGGATCAGGTTCCTGCCGATAAGAAAGCAGCACTGCGTAACAACGCAGGCGGCCACTCAAACCACAGCTTCTTCTGGAAAGGCCTGAAAACCGGCACTACCCTGAGCGGCGAGCTGAAAGCGGCTATCGAAAAAGATTTCGGCAGCGTTGACGCGTTCAAAGCTGAATTCGAAAAAGCGGCAACCACCCGTTTCGGTTCTGGCTGGGCGTGGCTGGTTAAGAAAGGCGACAAGCTGGCCGTTGTTTCCACAGCAAACCAGGACAGCCCGCTGATGGGCGAAGCGATCTCTGGCGCATCCGGTACCCCAATTCTGGGTCTGGACGTGTGGGAACACGCCTACTATCTGAAGTATCAGAACAAACGTCCTGATTACATCAAGGCGTTCTGGGATGTGGCTAACTGGGATCAGGCGGCAGCGCTTTTCTCAGCAGCAAAATAAATCCCCGCCACGTTAATTCGTGACGATAAACCGACGGAGTCCGCTTCGTCGGTTTTTTATTGCCTGCTAATTAATTAGAGTTCCTGTTCATTCTGCGCATTCCCCCGGCGAACCGATCAAAGGCAGCTGGCACATCTCGCCAGTGAAGCGGCCTTCGTCGACCTGAAACAAAAGCTGGGACTGACCGCCCTTTGTGGCGGTTATCCTTTCTTATACCAGGCCGTATTTAAAATATTAAACGCCAACCAGGCTTCTGAGCGGAATACCAAACTGAGTATGTAACTTTCTAATCATTGGTAGTGTGAGATTACGTTTGTGGTTAAGTATCTCGTAAACGCGATTCTCCCTGCCAATGGCGGGTGCCAGGTCTTTTGCGGTAAGCCCAAGCTGTTCCATACGGAATTTTATTGCTTCAACCGGATCCGGCGGTTCGACAGGATAATGTTTTTTCTCATATTCTTCGATGAGCAGGCACATGACCTCAAAAAAATCACCCTCAGGCGTATTCATTTCAGGTTCATTATCAAACATGGGCTCAACAGCAACTAAGGCCGCTTTATAGTCCTGCTCTGTTTTTATCGGTCTGATTTGCATGTCATTTTTCATACAACACAGCCTAATCCCAGCATGGGACTAAGACAAGTTTTTTGTCCCGCTATGGGACTTGCAGGCTCTTGTGAACGCCTCATTTTTTTACCTTCCTTGCAAAACTGACATCCCGTTTAACCGTGAAGAATATTTTTGTAACCGGCGATGCCGCCGTCACTTTACGTATCAAAGCCCTGCCACCAAAGCGCCGAGTGAAATGCTGCCTGTTGTCATTATCCCCCCGGATTATGCTGGATACCGCTGTCTCACTGGTTTTAACCGCTTATATGGCTGGATGTCTGGATGGCTAATAACGTTTTGTGTTAGCTTATGCGCTTTCGTTCGTTGCCAGCCGTAACAATCAAATAAAAAATGCGGCAACCTGTTTTGTTCACCTGCCAGAGAGTTATTGTTCATGACTGTGGTAAATCGCCTTGAAATGCGTCAAATCTCCATCGCTTTTGGCGGTTTTACAGCCCTCAATGGCGTTGATTTCAGCCTTGAAGGCCACTCGGTGCATGCGCTGACCGGGGCAAATGGGGCTGGGAAGTCGACGCTGATGGCGGTACTTTCCGGCGCTTACGATCACTACAGCGGTGACATCCTGCTCGATGGCCAGCCGGTCAGCATCCGTTCCCCGCGTGATGCCAAGCAGCTGGGTATTCACCTGGTGCAGCAGGAAGTGGATGTGGCGCTGGTGCCGACGCTCAGCGTGGCGGAAAACATCATGCTGGATCGGCTGGCCGAAGGCGGACAGGTCTACCACTGGGGCGAAGTGCGCAAACAGGCGCGCGCGTTGCTGGCGCAGCTTGACGTCTCGCTGGACGTCCGTCGCCGCATCGATCAATGCACGCTGGCCGAGAAGCAGCAAATTCTGCTGGCCCGTGCGCTTTCCCACCACTGTCGTTTTCTGATCCTCGATGAGCCGACGGCGCCGCTGGATCAAAATGAAAGCGAACGCTTATTCGCCGTCGTACGCCGGCTGAAAAGCAACGGCATCGGCGTGGTGTTTATCTCCCACCGCCTCCACGAGCTGCGCGCCATTTGCGATCAACTGACCGTGCTGCGCGATGGCCGCTTGATTGAAACCTGCCCGATGGCCCAGCTGGATGGCGAGCAGATTGTCGAGAAGATGCTCGGGCATCAGCTGGACGACATTTACCCGCCGCGCCGACCGCCGTTCAGTAATGAGATCCTGCTGAAGGTTGACGGCCTGCACGACGATGCCCTGCTGCAGGACATCTCGCTGACGCTGCGCAAAGGCGAAATCCTCGGCCTTGCCGGACTGGCCGGCGCGGGGAAAACCGAACTGTGCAAGGCGCTGTTTGGTGCCAGCAATAGCCGCGTGGAGAAGGGTGAGCTGCACGGCAAGCCGTGGAAACCCTCTTCTCCGCACGCAGCGGTCGACAACCGTATGGCGCTGATCCCGGAAGAGCGCCGCAAAGAAGGCATTTTTATTGATGAGTCGGTGGCGATGAACCTCAGCGTCACCGCAGATAACAGCTTCTCACGCTGGAGTCTGTTTGGTCACCGTCAGGCCTGGCAATGGGCCGAAGAGGTGATCAACAAGCTGGGCGTGCGCACCACCGGCCCACAACAAACGCTGCGTCGCCTGTCGGGCGGCAACCAGCAGAAAGTGGCGATCGGCAAATGGCTGCGCAACGACGCAGACGTGCTGATTTTTGATGAGCCGACCAAAGGCGTCGATATCAAAGCCAAAACCGACCTGTTCGAACTGATTGATGGTCTGGCCCGCCAGGGAAAAGGGGTGATTTATGCCTCCGGCGAATTCGCCGAACTGGTGGGCTTATGCGATCGCATTTGCGTGCTCTGGGACGGGCGTATCGTGGCAGAAATGGATGCCAGTGACGTTGATGAAGAAACGCTTTTACTTTATTCCACCGGAGGAACGCCTGCGTGAGCAGCAAAGATATTTCCCTGAAGGCTGCGCCCTCTGTGCGCCACCAACTGTTTGAATTTCTCTATAAATGGGGAATGTTGCTGACGGTGGTCGCGCTGATCGCCGCCTTTGGCCTGGCGTCGGACAGCTTCCTTGAACCCACCAACATCATCAATATCCTGCGCTCTATCGCCATCGTCACGGTGATTGCGATTGGGGTGTCGATTTCCCTGACCATCGGCGGATTCGACCTCTCGGTGGGCTCGACCGCCTCGCTGGCCAACTCGCTGGTGATCTCGCTGTTCGTCTGGTACGGCTACGGCTCGACGGAAGCCATCTTCATCACCCTGCTGCTGTGCACGCTGGTCGGGCTGTTCAACGCCTTTCTCATCGTGATCCTGCGCATTCCCGACATGTTGGCGACATTAGGCAGCCTGTTTGTGGTGCAGGGCGTGGCGATGACCTACAGCTTCGGCGGCTCGATTACCGAAAATATGGTGATGCCGAGCGGCGATATGGCGGAAGGGACCATCCCGGCCAACTTCTCGCTGCTGGGGCAGGTGCCGACCATCGTGATCATCATGCTGGTGGTGACGGTCGTTGCGCAGCTGGGCCTTTCGCTGACCAAACACGGTCGCCGTATGTATGCGATTGGCGGCAATCCAGAGGCGGCGCGTCTGTCCGGGATCCGCACCAACCGCTACCGGGTGCTGGCCTACGTCATTGCTTCACTGCTGGCGGGACTGGGCGGGATTTTGCTGGCGTCCCGTATCGGTTCTTCGCAGGTCAATGCCGGTGGCGGCTATCTGATGGACGCCGTGGCGGCGGCCTGGATCGGTTTTTCTCTGGCGGGCTCCGGCAAGCCAAACGCGCTGGGAACGCTGGTGGGTGCCATCATCCTTGGCGTGTTACAGAACGGACTGGTGATGCTCTCGGTGCCGTATTACGCGATGGATATCATCAAAGGCCTGGTGCTGGCTATCGCACTGGCCATTACCTACATCCAGCGCCGCTAGGCGCTTACTTCTTCAGACAGGGTAAACATAATAATGAAAAAACTGACTACATCGTTGCTGGCGTTGAGCCTGCTGATCGCCGTACCTGCCTTTGCTGACACGGCTGCGGTGC
This sequence comes from Erwinia sp. QL-Z3, assembly GCF_004551645.1. NCBI lineage: Bacteria > Pseudomonadati > Pseudomonadota > Gammaproteobacteria > Enterobacterales > Erwiniaceae > Erwinia > Erwinia sp. QL-Z3. Next base: position 1,367,999 of record NZ_CP037950.1, on the reverse strand, counting down.
CTGCCGCTATCGCTAATCACGACGGCCCGATCCGTATCGCGGTGATCCGTAACCTCGGTTCGGATGACAACACCACGCAGTTCGTTGCGGGTGCCATTCAGGAAGGCCGCAAGCTGGGCTTTAAGGTCAGCACCTTCCTCAGCAACGGCGACGACGCACGTTTCCAGGACTTCGTTAATCAGGCGATCAGCCAGAAGTATGACGGCATCATCCTGTCGCACGGTAAAGACCCGTACTCCACGGCGCTGGTGAAGCGCATTACCGATGCCGGCATCAAGGTCTCGGTATTTGATACGCCGGTGAACCAGCCGATTGCAGGCGTGACGGTCACCGCGCAGGACGATGCGTCGCTGGCGCAGCTGTCGCTGGACCAGCTGATCAAAGACACCAACGGCAAGGCCAATATCGTCAAGCTGTGGGTGGCGGGCTTCCCGGCGATGGAACGTCGTCAGGTGGTGTATGAGAAAGTGCTGAAGGCCAATCCAGGTCTGCATCAGCTGGAATCAATCGGTGCGGTTTCTTCCGACGTGCAGGGCGATACCGCCAACAAAATTGGCGCCATTCTGGCGAAATACCCGAAAGGCAAAATCGATGCGATCTGGGGTTCATGGGATGCGTTCGCGCAGGGCGCCTATAAAGCCTTGCAGGAGAATGGCCGTACCGAGATCAAACTATACAGCATCGATGTCTCCAACCAGGATCTGCAGTTGATGCACCAGAAAGACAGCCCGTGGAAGCAAACGGTGGCGGTCGACAGCAAGCTGATTGGTGCGACAAATATGCGTCTGGTGGCCAACAAAATTGGCGGCGAAACCACGCCAGCGACCTACCAGTTTAAAGCGGCGGCGATCTCTCAGGCGCAGCTGGCGGCACAGTCTGGCGCGGTCAACGTGTCGACGCTGAACAAAATCATTCCAGGCTGGGGCGAATCGACTGACTTCGTTGCGCCGTGGTTCGCCACGCTGCAGGCGAAATACGCCAAAAAATAAGCCGGATCCCGAAATGAAAAATGCCCGCAATTGCGGGCATTTTTATCGGCGAAAGCGCGATTAGAAAGCGGTTTTCGCGAAGCCGGTCATCTCCTGCAGGCCCATCTCACGACCTAATGCGGTCATCGGATGCACCACAACCAGGCCACGAACGCTCTTTTTGAACGCGCCCATATTGGCCTGCTCTTTCTTGGTGATGGCACGGCTGAACGGCATATCTTTCAGCTTCTGCGCTTCCGCACTCAGCTTCTGCTCGCGGACGCCACGCAGACGCTCCAGCTCTTCGATCAGCTTGTCTTTCTCTTTCAGCAGTTCGCCGAGCTTTTCCGTGTCGCCGGACGCCAGCAGTGGCTGCTCTTTGTAGTTCAGGGCATCCAGCTTATCGCTGAGGATCCTGATTTCTGCCTGGACTTCTTCTTTCATTGTCATTAACCGTGAAGTGATTCATTGCCGCAAGGATACACAATGCGACGGCAAGAGGGAAAGGTGACGCGTTACTTTTTGAACGCTTGCTTCAGGCTGATGCGCGAAATCAGTTCGGTCAGAGAAAGCACCATCGTCGATCTGACCACCTGCTGATAGCGTTGCTGCAGCATGGCGCGCAGCTCGGCATCATCGCTGGAGAGGTCAGGGCGCGGCGGAAATGCCGTCACGCAATGCAGTTCGCCAAACGGGCCTAACAGCTCATCATCGGTAAAACGGTACTCGGTGCCATCATCGTTCAGCGCTTCACGCAGCGCCATCAGCAGTTCGGCATCTTCATACTCGCTCCGGCTGATCACGCCGAGGCCGTAAATCAGTTTCAGCCGCACGGACAGTTCGCCCAGCGGGCCATCACCCAGTAACAGCGGTTCTACCGCATACTTCACCGCGTAGTCATCCTTGCGAAACACCTGGATCACCAACAGGTTCACCGCCTCCGCCAGCAGCTCAACCGCCGCGATCAGAAAGCTTCTGACCGTTCGTCCGGTGTTCAGGCGTTCAAGCACCCGATTCTCAAAAGCCTGTGGTTTTTCCATGAGAGCCTGCATATCGTTCATCACCAGGCGAGGGCCGCCTTTAAGGGCACGCGTGTGCCCTGTCCGTTCATCCGTTGAAGTGGGCGTTACGCCATGGCATCAAAGGCCTTCACCACATCAGCAACCACGTCGCTGTTTTCCTCAAGGCCTGATACCTGTGCCAGCGTCGCCTTGACGCCTTTGCTGTTCAGCAGCCCGACCAGCTCCTGAGCCTGCGGATCCTGATCGCTGCGATAATGCATCGCGGCGGCAATGCCGGTCACCAGGTTGGCGTGCGGCAGGCCGTATTCCAGCGTGCCCAGCGTGGGTTTAATCAGGCGATCGCCCGCGCTAAGCTTACGCAGCGGCTGGCGTCCAACGCGCTCGACGTCATCTTTCAGATACGGATTTTCAAAGCGGCCGAGAATTTTCTGGATATAGGCAGCATGCTTTTCAGCATCGAAATCATAACGCTTGATCAGCACCGCGCCGCTCTCTTCCATCGCACCTTTCACCACGGCACGCACCTTCTCATCGAGGATCGCATCGCGGATGGTCTGGTGCCCGGCCAGCTGGCCAAGATATGCAGTGATGGCATGTCCGGTATTCAGCGTGAACAGCTTGCGCTCCACAAACGCCATCAGATTATCGGTCAGCTCCATGCCCGGAATGGCGGGTAGATCGCCTTTGAACTGGGTTTTCTCCACAATCCATTCGCTAAAGGTCTCAACGGTCACTTCCAGCGGATCGGTGGTGCCGGCTTCAGACGGTGGCACGATGCGGTCCACGGCGGAATCGACGAAGCCCACGTGCGCGTCAACAAAGGCGTGATACTGCTCTGGCAGCGCCTTCATCACGTGGCCTTTCAGCTGGGTAGTGCCGCGCACCATGTTCTCACAGGCGATAATGTTTAACGGGCGGGTATTACCGTTATCACTGCGTTTTGCCAGACCTTTCGCAATGCCACCGGCGATGCGTTCGAGGATCTGCGGGCCAACCGCCGTGGTAACGATATCAACCTCAGCGATCAGCGGGATGATGTCATCGCTGGTGCTGTTAACCGCATTCACGCCTTTGACGATCTCGACCTGAGCCTGCTCGCCAACCACATGAACCGGGTACTCATGACGGGCATTCAGCGCATCCAGAACCACCTGGTTAACGTCGGCAAACGTCAGCTGAATTCCGGCATCAGCCAGTAATTTTCCAATAAAACCGCGACCAATATTTCCGGCGCCAAAATGTAATGCTTTCATAATTTTTCCCGTATCAATGATCAGGGGCCGGACAAACCCGACCCTAAAAAAAGAGCCGGGCATGCCCGGCCCTGGGAGGTAATGCTTGTCTGCAACCCGGTTTAAGCGGGCTGTTTACCTGACAGCAGGTCCAGCACTTCCTGCACGTCGGTGGTGTTGATCAGTCGTTGGATCACCGACTCATCATCCAGCGCGTTGGTCAGGCTGGTGATCACCTGGATATGCTCGTTGTTACGGGCCGCGATGCCGATAACCAGACGGGCAATATCGTCCTCATCTTCACCAAAGCGTACGCCTTCCGGGTACTGGCAGAACACGATGCCGGTTTGCAGCACGCGGTCTTTTGCTTCGATGGTGCCGTGTGGCACGGCGATGGACTCACCCAGGTAAGTTGGGGTCAGTTTCTCACGATCCAGCATCGCCTGAACATATTCTGGCTCAACATAACCGCCTCTCACCAGCTGCTCACCGGCAAACCGGATGGCCTGCTCTTTATTGGTGGCGTGGTTGCCGAGGAAGATATTGCGGGCGCTCAGTTTGAACAGGTGTTCCTGGCTCTCGTCATAGCTGTCGCTCAGCGTGGCGGTGACTTTCTCGCGGTGACCGGCGGTGCGGTTGGCATCCACCAGACGGCTGGTCAGGTCGGTATACAGGCCGCTGTCGAGGAAGTTGGTCAGCGAAATGTGCTGCGCGTGCGGCGCCTGGCGCATGGCGCGTTCGGTCAGATCGCGGTGGGTGATCACCAGATCCACATCGCCCGGCAGGTTGTTGATGGCGGTGTTGGTCACGGAGATATTGGTCAGTCCGGCATCGTTCACCTTCTTACGCAATACACCCGCACCCATCGCACTTGAACCCATCCCGGCGTCACAGGCAACAATGATTTTGCGCACGTGGGTCAGGTCGCTGTTCATGCCGTCAGCCGAGGTGGTTGCGGTGCCAGACAGGCCTTTAGACTGCGCTTTCATTTCGCTAACACGACGGGTTGCAGCTTCGATATCGTCTTCTTCTTTCACCTTGCTGGTTTTCAGCAGGATAGCGGAGACCACGAAGGAGACGGCAAAGGCGGCAACAATCGCGGCGATGTTCGCGAAGTAAGCCCCTTTTGGCGTCATGGCCAGCACCGCCAGGATGGAACCCGGAGAGGCAGGTGACACCAGACCGCCGTGCAGCAGGGTCAGAGTGAACACGCCGGTCATACCACCGAGGATAACCGCCAGAATCAGGCGCGGGTTCATCAGCACGTACGGGAAGTAAATTTCGTGGATACCGCCGAGGAAGTGGATGATTGCCGCGCCGCCCGCAGACTGCTTAGCATTGCCACGACCAAAGAACATGTACGCCATCAGCACGCCCATACCCGGACCTGGGTTAGCTTCGATCAGGAAGAAGATCGACTTACCGGCTTCGCTGGCCTGCTGGATACCCAGTGGCGAGAAGATACCGTGGTTAATGGCGTTATTCAGGAACAGGATTTTCGCCGGTTCCACAAAGATGGAGGTTAATGGCAGCAGGTTGTTCTGCACCATCAGGTTCACGCCAGCGGCGAGAATATGGGACAAACCTTCAACCAGCGGGCCGATAGCCAGGAACGCGAGGATCGCTAACAGCATGCCGATGATACCGGCAGAGAAGTTGTTGACCAGCATTTCGAAGCCGCTTTTGATTTTGCCGTCGACTAACGCATCGAATTTCTTGATTGCCCAGCCGCCGAGCGGGCCAGCAATCATCGATCCGAGGAACATTGGCATGTCCGCACCGACGATCACGCCCATGGTGGTGATAGCACCCACCACGCCGCCACGATCGCCACCGACCAGACGACCACCGGTGTAGCCGATCAGTAACGGCAGCAGATAGGTGATCATTGGGCCGACCAGCTTGGCCATGGTTTCATTTGGCAGCCAGCCGGTAGGAATAAACAGCGCGGTGATGATACCCCAGGCGATAAACGCCCCGATGTTTGGCATCACCATGTTGCTCAGAAAGCGACCAAAGTTCTGGACCTTGATCTTGATATCTGATGAGGACATAAAAAAACACCCCTTATTGGTACGCGCTGACAAATAAGAGAGCGCGTTGATTTTTGTTTATGAGATTACGGCGGGGAGCCGTCTCTATCACTGTATGCAGCCGGACTCTAACACGCGAATATGACGCTGCGTAGCAAGCAGGAAAAGTGTGATGTATATCACTATGTTGGGTGGGGTAGAGGGGGTGTTTTAGTGATGTGCATCACACTTATGCAGTGTAAAAAAAAGACGCCGAACAATAAATAAGCAACACAGGCTGAATTGTGTGATTTTTGTCACGAATATGTGATGAGCCTTTGTGCGCGATGTGTGATGCAGATCACAATAAATCTACCGCGCAAAATGCGTGCGATCACAGTTACCCCCGGCTCGAAATCAACGGCTTAGCGGGATGTAATAAAATTACGCTTCACGAGCGCTAAATAGGCGGAATTTTCAGGTAAGGGAATTTGAGATAATCAGGCAACTGCGCGGGAAGAAAAGAATAAAAAAGCGGGGAATTCCCCGCCCTTAAGAAGCCACAAGCGATCGCCATTAAGCCGGGCGGCTTACTGGAAACCGCCCTGCATGGCACTTTGCGCCTGACCGAGCACCTGAGCGTTCGAAGACAGGTTTTGCATCAGCGTATTGTACTGCTCGGCTTGCTGTTGCGTCGGGAACTGGATAGCCGGACCGTTAAAGGTCACTTTGCTGCCCTGCTGCTGCAGGAAGTCACCGGTCTGTACCGCATCCTGGCTCAGCGTCTGCAAGGCCGGTAACAGCGGCTGCAATGCGTTGGCCGGCTGGGTCACCACTTTGTTGTAGACGTTGTCATACACCGTTTTCAGCTCTTCCGGCTGCTTCAGCGCGGCCTTGCTGCTGTCGGCCTGGGTTTTGGCCGCCTGAATTTGCTGAGTCAGCACGCCCAGAGAACCACTGGCCTGGCGCAGCGAATCACGGCGCGTCAGGTAATCCTGTGGCGTGCGAATGGCGGAAAGCTCCTCCACCACCGGCTTCATACCGGAATCCCCCGCGCGGTTAACCTGCTGTGAGAAACCATAAATGATGGCGTAATCGCTGACGTAATTGCCGAATTTCTGCTTCTGATCTTCGCTCAGGCTCGGCAAATGTTCGCCGCTGCGCATCACGGTGTTCTGCAGGAAATCGATGAAGGCTTTACGCTGGTCGGCTTCTTTATCGCCGCAACCAGTCAGTTGAAAGACCAGAACCAGTGCCATAAAAGGCACTAACAGACGCGAGCAGACGCGAAAGATTCCTGTCGTCATGGGAAGTAACTCCTGTAATTGTAGGGCTGGCAAGCTATCGGGGCGGCAGGCGCCGCACCTAAGAATAGTCCGTAAGGGACGGGGAGGACAGGGAAAAAAACGCCGGAAGGGCGAATAAATGCTGACTTCCGGCAGGGGACTCAGTAAACCAGCGCCTGGCCGTCTTTGCGACTTTCGGTGGCGGCAATATAGAAGCCTTGCGGGTCGCGGACGATGGCCTGCGCGCCGCCGAAGTTATAGGTCTGCAGCGGATCTTCCACCACAATCTTGTGGCCCATCGCCCGCAGTGCGGCAAGGGTATTCAGCTGCATGGCGGGCTCCACGCTGACTTCACGTCCTTCCACCACCCGCCAGCGCGGCGCGTCAATCGCCGCCTGCGGATTCTGTTTCGCCAGCATGATGCGCAATGCCATCTGCAAATGGCCCTGGGCCTGCATCGGCCCACCCATCACGCCAAACGACATCAGCGGCTGACCTTCCGCATCCAGCGCGAAGGCCGGAATGATGGTGTGGAAGGCGCGTTTGCTGGCGGCCACCACGTTCGGGTGCGCCTCGTCCAGCACAAAGCCCGCGCCGCGGTTTTGCAGGCTGATACCGGTGCCCGGTACCACCACGCCTGAGCCGAAGCCCATAAAGTTCGACTGAATAAAGGAGACCATCATGCCGCTGGCATCGGCGGTGGACAGATACACCGTTCCGCTCTGCTTCGGCGCGCCGAAGGTGAAATCGCCGGCTTGGGTGGGGTCGATCAGCGCCGCACGGGTTTTCAGGTACTCGTCGCTCAGCAGCAGGTCCGCCGGAAACTCCATATGATCCTCATCGGCGATATAGCGCTCCAGATCGACCAGCGCCAGCTTCATCGCTTCAATCGACAGATGCAGCCACTGCACCGAATCCGGCTCATAACGACCAATATCCCACTGCTCGAGAATGCCCAGCGCCATCAGCGTGGCGATGCCCTGGCCGTTGGGCGGCAATTCCTGCACCGAGCCGCCGGCAAACGGACGGGAGAGCATCTCAACCCAGTCCGCCTTGTGGTTCTTCAGGTCATCCAGCGTCAACGCCGCGCCATGTTCTTTGGCAAAGGCGGCAATTTTCTCGGCCAGCTCACCGCGATAGAACGACTCGCCGTTGGTGGCGGCGATTTTCTCCAGCGTGTCCGCCTGGTCCGGGTTACGGAACAGCTCACCGACTTTCGGCGGACGGCCTTCCGGCGCGAAGCAGGCGCTGAAGCCCGGCTGATCGCGCAGCTTGTTATAGCCGCGTTCCCAAAGATGACCGATCAGCGGCGACACCGGGAAACCGTTGCGCGCATACTCAATCGCCGGCTGGGCCAGCGTGGTCAGCGGCAGGGTGCCAAATTTCTCCGCCAGCTCAACCCAGGCGGACACCGCGCCCGGCACGGTAACTGCATCCCAGCCAATTTCCGGCATCGCCGCAAGATGGGCGAAGGTTTCCCGCGACCAGGCGGCAGGCGCGCGGCCAGAGGCATTCAGCGCATGCAGTTTTTTCCCGTCCCAGACAATGGCAAAGGCATCGCTGCCAATGCCGTTGCCGGTCGGCTCAACCACCGTCAGCGCCATGGCGGTGGCAATCGCCGCATCCACCGCGTTGACACCCTGTTGCAGCATCCTGATCCCCGCCTGTGCCGCCAGCGGCTGTGAGGCGGCCACCGCATTGCGGCCCATCATCGGCGCGCGGTAGGACGGGTAGCCGACGTTAAAATCACTGATTCCACTCATAGCAGTTCCTTAATGATTAATCGTTACGCGGATCGAGCGCATCGCGCAGTCCGTCGCCAAGCAGATTGAAGCCCTGCACGATAAGAAAAATGGCAAGGCCAGGGAAAATCGACATCCACGGAGCCTGCTCCAGGAAGCCTTTGGCGGTGTTCAGCATCGCGCCCCAGGATGGGTTGGGCGGCTGCTGACCGAGGCCCAGGAACGACAGGCTGGCTTCGGTAATAATGGCCGAGGCAATCGCCAGCGTCGCCTGCACCAGAATCGGCGACATCACGTTGGGCAACACATACCGCAGCACGATCCAGCGGTCCGGCAGCCCGATGGCGCGGGCGCCGTCGATATACTCTTCATTGCGGATCGCAATCACCTGGCCACGGGTCAGGCGGGCAAAAATCGGCATCGCCGACAGGCCAATCGCGATCATCGCATTGCCGAGGCTGGGGCCGAGAAATGCGCCCAGCGCGATGGCGAGGATCAGGAACGGACAGGCCAGCAGCGCTTCAATAAAGCGCGAAATCACCCCATCCCAGATCCCCTGCCAGTAACCGGCAATCAGTCCCAGCGGCACGCCAATCAGAATGGCGATCATCACCGAGATACAGCCCGCCAGCAGCGAGGTCCGCGCGCCCCAAATCAGGCGGGAGAGCAGATCGCGTCCCAGCTCGTCAGTGCCTAACCAGTGCAGGGCCGACGGGGCTTTGCGCACCGCCATAAAATCGGCTTTGATCGGGTCAAAGGGCGCCAGCCAGGGCGCAAGCAGGGCGATCAGCACAAAGAAAATCACAATCACCGCGCCAATCACCGCGCTATTATTGCCGAGGAATTTCTTCAGCACGCGGTTGGTCGGTTTACGCAGCGCAGCGGCGCTGCCGGCAGCCAGAACTTCACTCATCGTCAGCCTCGCATTTTCGGGTTAATCAGCACGTAGAGCACGTCCGCCAGCAGGTTGAGCAGCAGAAAGCCTATCGCCACCACCAGCACCACGCCCTGAACCACGGCGTAATCCCGGTTGAACACCGCATCAACGATCATTTTGCCGAAGCCCGGCAGGGTGAATACCTGCTCGGTCAGCACCGCGCCGCCCAGCAGTTCGCCAAACAGCAGGGTGGTCAGGGTGATCACCGGCACCAGCGCATTGCGGAAGGCGTGCTTGAGGATCACTTTGTTGGGCAGCAGGCCTTTCGCTCGCGCAGTGCGGATATAATCCGCCTTCAGCACCGCAATCATCGAGGCGCGGGTGTGGCGCATCAGCGTCGCCGCCAGCCCGGTGCCCAGCACCAGCGCCGGCAGCAGCAGGGTTTTCAGGTTCTGCGACAGGCTCTCGCTGAGCGAGACATACCCCGAGGCGGGCAGCCACTGAAGATGCACCGAAAACAGCAAAATCAGCAGGATGCCCAGCCAGAAGTGCGGCACCGAGATGCCCGAAAGCGCGACAAAGTTGGTGGTGTGATCAACCCAGCTGTTTTTGCGCACCGCGGCAATAATCCCCATGCTGATGCCGACCACCAGCGCCACAATCATCGCCAGCAGCGACAGCTCCAGCGTCACCGGCAGCTTGCTGGCAATCAGTGCGGTGACCGGCTCCTGGGTACGCAGCGAGGTGCCGAGATCACCACGCAGCGCATTGCCCAGCCAGTAGAGGTACTGCGTGGGCAGCGGATCGTTAAGGTGATACTGCTCGCGCAGTTGGGCAATCACCGCCGGATCGCGCTCTTCGCCCGCCATCGCCAGCACCGGGTCGCCCGGCAGCAGTTTCTGCAACGAGAACACCATAATGCTCACCAGGAACAGCGTCGGGATCGCCAGCAGCAGGCGTTTACAGATCAATTCCAGCATTGTCGCTCTCCGGCTTACGGGGCCATCTTCACGCCAGCCAGGCGTACCAGCCCGTCCGGCCAGGCCTTAAAGCCCTGCAGTTTCTTGTTCATGCCAAAAATGCGCGGCTCAAAGTAGAGATAGGCAATCGGCATATCGGTTTGCAGCTGCTTCACCACCTTGTCATACAGCGCCTGGCGGGTGGCCTGATCGTTGGTCTGGCGGGCTTCGGTCAGCCAGCTGTCCACCTGCGGATTGCTGTAACGACCGTCGTTGAGGGTGCCTTTGCTGTTGATAAACGAGAAGATGCTGCCGTCCGGATCGGGACGACCCGACCAGCCAGACAGGCTGAGCTGATAGTCTCCACGCTGCTGACGATCCAGCAGGGAAGCGAACTCGCTCATTTGCAGATTGACGTTAAAGCCCGCTTCGCTAACCATCGCCTGGATCACCTGACCGACCTGCTGAGAGGTGGGGTTATTGGTGACCAGCAGCGTAACGTTAACCGGCGTTTTCACGCCCGCGGCGGCCAGCAGGGCCCTGGCTTTTTCCACATCACGCGGGGCGATCGGCAGTTTGACGTGATAGGGACTGACCGGGGAAAACGCCTGATTGGCCGGGGTATATACGCCTTCAAACGCCACCTGATTTAGCGCATCGCGATCGATAGCCAGTGAGAAGGCTTCACGCACGCGGGCATCTTTGGCGAACGGGTTGGCCGGATCGACCTTGCCGTTGGCGATGTTAAAAGTAATGCCCTGATAGCCGAGGCCGGTGGTTTTGGCGAGGGCCAGCTTGCTGTCGGCTTCAACGGTCTTCACATCGCTGGCGGCGATGCCTTCGGTCAGATCGAGGTCGCCAGAGCGCAGGTTAGCCAGGCGCACCGAGGCGTCCGGGATCGGCAGGAACACTACTTTATCGAAGTGGTAAGCGGCCTTATTCCAGTAATTTTCAAAACGCTTCAGCACGATACGGTCCTGCTGCACGCGGCTGACAAACTGATACGGGCCGGAACAGACCGGATGGGTGGCGAAGTCCGGTTTGGCGGCGGCTTTCGGGGCCAGCATCGCGCCGGCGCGGTCGGTCAGCTGGCTGAGCAGGGCGGCATCGGCGGTTTTCAGATGGAAAATCACCTGGGACGGCGACGCCACTTCTACCGACTCAATCGAGGAGATTTCGCTCTTACGCAGCGATCCCGGCAGCGTCAGCGCGCGGTCGATATTGAATTTCACCGCGTCTGCATCAAACGTCTCGCCGTCCTGGAACGTCACGCCCTGACGCAGATTCATGGTCAGCGTTTTGCCGTCTTCGCTCCATTTCCAGTCGGTCGCCAGGCCTGGCACCACCTTCAGATTTTCATCGACGTCCACCAGACGGTCGCACATCGCCGCAAAGACAAAACGGCCGTAGTAGGTGCGGGCCAGATGCGGATCGAGCATATCCGGATCGGCGCCCAGGCCAATGCGCAGGGTGCTTTCTGCCTGAGCCTGCAGGCTGCCCAGCAGCATCAGGCCGCCAAAAGCGGTTAACAACGTGTGGCGTACTTTCATCGCGTCACTTCTCCAGAGGGGATTGAATGGTGTTTAACCGCTTGTTCAAACAGCGCACGACGCCGTAAAAAGGCGGAAGAAGGTGGAGCAATCGTGATTACGCTGCGGTCGCGGTTGATCTCCTGCCAGCGATGGCAGGCGATCTGGCGGCCGCCCGGTAAAACCTGGTGAATCGGCTCAACCAGCCGACATTCGTCGCTAACGTGCGGGCAACGGGTGTGAAAACGGCAGCCGGAGGGCGGATCGGCCGGATTGGGGAGATCGCCCTGCAACATCGGGATCGGGCGACTGACGCCCGGCTGAAGCTGCGGTGCGGAGGCGATCAGCGCCTGGGTATAGGGATGCAGCGGCGCATCAAAAATCTCGTCCACCGTTGCCAGCTCCACAATCTGCCCGAGGTACATCACCGCCACGCGGTCGCTCATATGGCGGATCACCGCCAGGCCGTGCGCCACGATAATCATCGTCAGGCCGAACTGCTGCTTCAGGTTCTCCAGCAGATTGACCACCTGCGCCTGCACCGACACGTCCAGCGCGGAAACCGGCTCATCGCCCAGCAGCAGTTTGGGACCGGAAGCCAGCGCGCGGGCGATGCCGATACGCTGACGCTGGCCGCCGGAGAATTCGTGTGGATAGCGGGGGGACCAGGCCGCCGGCAGGCCGACCGTTTGCAGCAGATCGGCCACTTTTTCCTGACGTTGGCTGCTGGAGAGCGATTCATGCAGCCACAGCGGCTCGCCGACAATACTTTCGACGTTCATGCGCGGATTGAGCGAGGCAAACGGGTCCTGGAAGATAATCTGCAGCTCGCGGCGCAGCTGATTCAGGCGCGCGCCGCTGGCCTGGGTAATGTCTTCGCCCTGATAAAACACCTTGCCCTGGGTCGGTGACAGCAGGCGCAGCAGCAGCCGGCCCAGCGTGGACTTGCCAGAGCCGGACTCGCCCACCACTGCCAGCGTCTCGCCTGGCATCACCTTTAGCGAAATACGATCGACGGCGGTGACCTGCGGATTGCGCTTAAACAGGCGGGATGGACCGGCAAAGGTTTTGCTCAGGTCGCTGCATTCCAGAATCGGCGTACTCATGCAATTTCTCCCAGCGTAATGTGCTGTTCCAGCGGCGCGCGGAAGCAGGCCACCTGATGACGGGGACCGAAGGCTTTCAGGCTGGGTTTATGCTGATGGCAGCGGGTTTCGGCAAAGGGACAGCGGGTGGCAAAGCGGCAGCCGGCCGGCATCTGTTCAGGCAGCGGCACGGTGCCCGGAATGGTCGCCAGCGCGGCACTGCGCGCACTGAGGCTGGGGATCGAGCCCATCAGCCCGATGGTGTACGGATGCTGCGGATCGTTGAAAATTTCCTCCACGTCGCCGGTTTCCACCACCTGCCCGGCGTACATCACCGCCACGCGCTGCGCCACTTCCGCCACCACGCCGAGGTCGTGGGTGATCATCAGGACCGCGGTGCCGGTGTCGGCTTTCAACGTGTTCAGCAGCGCGAGGATTTGCGCCTGAATGGTCACATCCAGCGCGGTGGTTGGTTCATCGGCAATCAGCAGCTTCGGGTGGTTAATCAGCGCCATGGCGATCATCACGCGCTGGCGCATGCCGCCGGAAAGCTGATGAGGCCAGGCTTTCAGCCGCATTTCCGGCGCGGGGATCTGCACCTTTTCCATGATCTGTAACGCCACCTTCATCGCCTCACGGCGGTTGACGTTGCGGTGGCGCATCACCGCTTCACTCAGCTGATCGCCCAGGGTGAACGCCGGGTTCAGCGAGGTCATCGGCTCCTGAAAAATCATCGCCAGCTGGTTGCCGCGAATGTCGGCGTACTCTCGCGGGCTTAGGGTCAGCAGGTTCTGCTCGAGGAAGGACAGGCTGCCGTGCTTCACTTGGGCGCTGGCGGGTAACAGCCCCATTAACGCCAGCGAGGTGATGCTTTTGCCGCAGCCGGATTCGCCGACCAGCGCCAGGGTTTCACCGGCATGGACCTCAAGCGAAATATTGTCCAGCACGCTGACCGGCGAGCCGGTGAACTGCACGTTGAGCTGGGAGACGGCCAGTACCGGGGAAGGATGGTCAGGGCTCATGGTTGCTCCTCGTCGCCGCTGCTGATGGCTTCAATCAGCGCCTGTTGCAGGGCCAGCAGGTGCTCGCGCATCGCCGCTGCCGCTTCGCGCGGCTGACGGGCGGCAATGTGCTGCACCAGGCGTTGATGATGGTCGTCGTAGTTGTTCAGGCGATCCTGAGTGCGGGCCAGCTCGCGCAGATGCTGCCAGCTGGGCTCGCGGCGCACCGCATCAATGGCATCAAACAGGCCGAGCATCAGCCGGTTCCCCGCTGCTTCCGCGATGGCGCGATGAAAGGCGCTGTCCCACAGCTCATGCTGATCGCCGTCGCCGAGCGTGATGCTCTGCATTCTTTCCAGCAGGCGTTTCAGCAGCGCAATCTGTTCATGGGTCGCCCGCAGCGCTGCCATCCGCGCCAGGCCCGGCTCCAGCTGCACGCGCGCCTCCATCACCCCCAGCAGATTGGATTGCTGCGGCAGATCCTGTAGCACCAGCGGCTGCACCGGCGCGGCCGGGCCAACAAAGGTGCCTTTACCCTGTTTGCGCCAGATCCGGCCTTCTTCTTCCAGCACATCCAGCGCCCGGCGAATTTCCCGGCGGCCGACGACAAAGCGTTCTGCCAGCTCGCGTTCGGTGGGTAGCGGCAGGTCAGGTTGCGCCTCGTGCTGTTGCAGCAGCTGGCGAAGCTTTTCCAGCGCGGAGCTGGAGTTAACGGCGGTTTCTGGCGTGTCACCCATAATTGGTTCGCTTGTTTACTCATCAGAAAAAGGGCGGTTATCGGCGCTTACCATCACAATTGGTGATAGTTTGCACAGTCTCTCTTTCTTTAAAGTAGGCAAGAACCGAACCAATTTTTTATTGGTTCATTAATTTGTGAGCCACGTCGCGCTAATTGATTGAAATTGGGAGGATTTAAACATGGCGCAGATTTTTGTTCCGGCGGCGAAACGCCGGGTAGAGTCAAAGCCGTTAACATTTACCGACCACTAATGCGGCCATCTGCGCTGCGATGGTGCAGCACTGTTCCGTTTCGGCGCAGTGGCCCGCGGCTTCACACCGGCATTTATCGCAAAACCCCGGCGATTCAGCGCATTACAAACCTGGCATCACTCTTGCCTGTCTTTAACGATGCAGGAGCGATGGCGGGTAACCGGTATCGCCACACAATTTGAAAATGGGTCACTAGGGTTCCGGTCGAAAGACGCTGGTCCGAGAGTGACCGACCGCCCTCTGGCGGTTACACGGCGGGACAAAAGCCCGGGAGGATAGCGCGATATTGCTCGCTGCCTCCTGCTTTTATTCCACTCGCCAACGTCAGAGGAACCACCATGATCACAGCCTTCACGCGTCTGCTTCTTCTCTGTGCCCTCGCACTGTTCAGCGTCAATGCCCTTGCGGCAAAGCCCACCTTTAAAATTTGCTGGTCAATCTATGCCGGATGGATGCCCTGGGACTATGCGCAGCAAAGCGGCATCGTCAAAAAATGGGCCGACAAATACGGCATCGATATCCAGTTCGTGCAGGTTAACGACTATATCGAGTCGGTGAACCAGTACACCTCCGGCGGCTTTGACGGCTGCACCATGACCAATATGGATGCGCTGACCATTCCGGCCAGCGGCGGCGTCGACAGCACCGCGCTGATCGTCGGCGACTACTCCAACGGCAACGACGGCATTCTGGTGAAAGGCGCAGACAGCGTTGCGGCGCTGAAGGGCAAACCGATCAACCTGGTCGAACTCTCCGTGTCGCATTACCTGCTGGCCCGCGCGCTGGATAAATCCGGCATGAGCGAAAAAGACGTTAAGGTAGTGAATACCGCCGATGCCGATCTGGTCGCCGCGTTCAGCACGCCAGAGGTCGGTTCCATCGTCACCTGGAACCCGCTGCTGGCCGAAGCGGAGAAACAGCCGAACAGCCATCTGGTGTTCTCCTCAGCGCAGATTCCGGGCGAAATCCTCGACCTGCTGGTGGTCAACACCACCACCCTGAAGCAGCATCCTGAGCTGGGCAAGGCGCTGACCGGTGCCTGGTACGAAACCCTGAAAACCATGTCCGGCAAATCCCCTGAAGCGATCAAGGCCCGCACGCAAATGGCGGAAGCGTCCGGTACCGATCTGGCCGGATTCGACCAGCAGCTGGCCGCCACCCACCTGTTCAGCGATGCCAAACTGACCCTTGACTTTATCGACACGCCACAAATCAAAGCCACCATGCAGATGGTGGCCGAGTTCTCCTTTAAGCACGGCCTGTTGGGCGAAGCGGCACCTGGTGCGGATGTGGTGGGCATCGCCACGCCTGCCGGAAACTGGGGCAATGCCGGCAACATCAAGCTGCGCTTTACCGATGAGTACACCAGGCTGGCTGCGGCTAATCAGCTGTAACCCGGAGGAACGCCCTATGCGCAAGATGATCAATTACCAACCGGTGCCGATGGCCCGCTTCATGATGGGATTTCTGCCGCTGCTGGCGTTGCTGCTGGTTTATCTGCTGGCGTCCGATGCGCGGCTGAGCCTGAACCAGGCCGACAAGCTACTGCCGGGCTTTAACGCGATGGGTCAGGCGGTGTACCGCATGGCTTTCGAACCCAGCCCGCGCACCGGTGAGTATCTGCTGTGGAGCGACACGGTTGCCAGCCTGCTGCGTCTCGGCATGGGCGTGGTGATTGGCGGCCTGCTGGCGCTGGCGTTCGGCCTGTTCTGCGGCGCGCTGCCGGTGTTCCGCGCCTTTCTCTCGCCGCTGATTACGCTGTTCGCGCTGGTGCCACCGCTGGCAATCCTGCCGATCCTGTTTATCTGCTTCGGCCTGGGGGAAGTGTCGAAGGTGGTGCTGATCGTTATCGGCATCACCCCGATGATTACCCGCGATCTGATGCTGCAGGTACAGACCATCCCGCGCGAACAGCTGGTCAAGGCGCAGACGCTGGGCGGCCACAGCGCGCAGATCCTCTGGCGGGTGATCCTGCCGCAGCTGATGCCGCGCCTGTTTGATGCGGTGCGGCTGTCGCTCAGCTCTGCCTGGCTGTTTTTGATCGCGGCGGAAGCCATTGCTGCCACCGAAGGGCTGGGCTACCGCATCTTCCTGATGCGCCGCTATCTGGCGATGGACGTGATCCTGCCGTATGTCGCGTGGATCACGCTGCTGGCGTTCACTCTCGACCTGCTGCTGCGGGTGTTGAGCCGCCGCTGCTGGCCGTGGTACTACGCCAAATAAGGGGGAAGTATGGCGATTATCGAACTGAAAAATCTGGAAAAACACTACGGCCAGCAGGTGGTGCTGGAGCGGCTGAACGTCCGCGTGGAAGAGGGCGAATTTGTGTCGATCGTCGGCGCGTCCGGCTGCGGAAAAACCACCTTCCTCAATATGCTGCTGGGAACGGAAAGCCCGAGCAAAGGCGCGCTGCTGCTGGATGGCAAACCGATCCCGCAGGAGCCGGACGACCATCGTGGCGTGGTGTTTCAGCGCTATTCGGTGTTTCCGCATCTGACGGTGCTGGGCAACGTGATGCTGGCCGATGAGTTCAGCCAGGCCCGCTGGCTGGGCCGCGTCTGGGGCAAAAAGCGCCAGCCGATCCGCGAACGGGCACTGGAGATGCTGGCGCAGGTGGGTCTGGTGCCGGCACAGCACAAATACCCGCATCAGCTTTCCGGTGGGATGCAGCAGCGGCTGGCGCTGGCGCAGGCGCTGATGAAGCGGCCGCGCATTTTGCTGCTCGACGAGCCGTTTGGCGCGCTCGACCCGGGGATCCGCGGTGAGATGCACGAACTGATCGGCGATCTGTGGCAACGCCACAATCTGACCATTTTTATGATCACCCACGACCTGAAAGAGGGCTTCACGCTGGGCTCGCGGCTCTGGGTGTTCGACAAGCTGCGCCACGATCCGCATCAGCCGGACGCCTGGGGCGCGAGCATCACTTACGATATTCCCCTGGAGCGAGGACGGCCGGCGGCTGAGAAAGCCCCGCCCATCGCTCGGGTGGCCTGAGGAGGAACGATGACAACCTACGAAACTCTGTTACCCGCCGGATCGCACTGGTCCCTGCGGATGCGTCGCGGCAGCGCGTTGCGGCTGATCGACATCGACGGCGGCGTCAATGCCGGGCTGCTGATGTACAACCCGGAGAACCTGCTGGAGCGCTACAACGCGCCCGACACGCTGAAGTGCCAGCACACCTTTCGCCTCACCGCTGGCCACTGCCTGTATTCCGATATGGGCCGCATTTTCTGCGGCATCGAGCAGGACAGCTTTGGCTGGCACGAGAGCGTCTGCGGCAGCAGCAATGCGCAGCAGGTCGCCGCGCAGTTTGGTGCCCGGGATTATCAGGGTGCGCGCAATGACTGGCATCAGAACGGCTACGACAGCTTCCTGGTCGAGCTGGCCAAGTACGGGCTGGGCAAGCGCGATATGGCGTCCTGCGTGAATTTCTTTGCCCAGGTCGCCGCCAGCGATGAGGGCGAGCTTGAACTGCAACAGCAGGGAAAAAAGGGCGCCGAAGTGACGCTGCGCTTTGCGATGGATACGCTGGTGATCCTGCATAGCTGCCCGCATCCGCTGGCGGCAGGGGATCGCTATCCTCAGCAGCGGCTGGGCATCGTGCTCGACGGCCAGACCGCGCCGCTGCCGGCACACTGCCTGATGCGGGAAGAGAACCAACGCGGCCTGCGCAATAACGACCTCTACCACTTAACCGGCCAGCCGTAAGGAGCCTGCAATGAACACACTCAGTCCCAATGACGTGGCGCAGGCTGTGCACAGCGAAACCATCGCCGCAGGCGATTACTGGCTCTACCGCGTGGAAGCCGGTCAGACGCTGCGCATTACCGACCTGGAAGGCAATCAGGCGGCGGACACGCTGTTTTTTAACGCCGATGATACGGCGGAACGCTACAGCTTCAGCGACACGCTGCGCGGGCAGAAAAACGTCTTCCTGACCGCCGGCAGCGTGCTGCGCTCCAATGATGACAACGCGATGCTGACCATTACCGCCGATACCTGTGGCCGCCACGACACGCTCGGCGGTGCCTGCTCCACCGAGAGCAACACCGTGCGGTATGACCTGGAAAAACGGCATATGCACGCCTGCCGCGACAGCTGGATGCTGGCGGTGGCGGAGCGTCCGGAATTCGGCCTGACCCGTCGCGACATCACCCACAACATCAACTTCTTTATGAACGTCCCGGTCACCCAGGCCGGCGGCCTGACCTTCGCCGACGGCATCTCCGCGCCGGGAAAATATGTCGAAATGGTGGCGAACATGAACGTTCTGGTGCTGATCTCCAACTGTCCGCAGCTGAACAACCCCTGCAATGGCTACAACCCGACGCCGGTCGAAGTCGCAATCTGGTAGCCCTCTGGCACGGCGGGACGACCCGCAGTTGCGTGCCCTGATTAAGCAGGACGACCTGCCTGAAAAGAGAGTGAACTTATGCTGGAGCGCGTATTAATCGCTAACCGTGGTGCCATTGCCGTGCGCATCATCCGTACCTTAAAGGCGATGGGCGTCAAAGCCATTGCGGTGTATGCCGACGCCGACCGCCATTCACAGCATGTGCGTCTGGCCGATGAGGCCTGGTCGCTGGGCGACGGCAGCGTGCGGGATACCTACCTGAATCAGGACAGATTGCTGCAGATCGCCGCTCAATCGCAGGCGCAGGCGATCCATCCGGGTTATGGCTTTCTCAGCGAGAATGCCAGCTTTGTCACCCGCTGCGATCGGGCGGGGGTCATCTTTTTGGGACCGACGGTTGAACAGATGGCGGCATTTGGCCTCAAGCACCGCGCCCGCGAGCTGGCGCAGCAGAATGCGGTGCCGCTGCTGGCCGGCAGCGGCCTGCTGACCTCGCTGGACGAGGCGCACACCGCAGCGACGTCGATCGGCTATCCGGTGATGCTGAAAAGCACCGCCGGCGGCGGCGGGATCGGCATGCAGCGCTGTGATGATCGGTCACAGCTCGACGAGGCATTTACCCGTGTGAAGCGCCTTGCGGGCAATAATTTCGCCGATGATGGCGTCTTTTTAGAGAAGTTTATCGCCCGTGCCCGCCACATTGAAGTGCAGGTGTTTGGCGATGGCGAAGGTGGGGTAATCGCGCTCGGTGAACGGGATTGTTCGGCGCAGCGCCGCAATCAAAAGGTGATTGAAGAGACCCCGGCACCGGGGCTGAGTGATGCGGTGCGTGAGGCCCTGCAAGAAACCGCCGTTCGCCTGTGCCAGGCGGTGAAGTACCGTAGCGCGGGCACCGTGGAATATGTGTTTGACGACCATACGCAGCAGTTTTACTTCCTCGAAGTGAACACCCGCCTGCAGGTTGAGCACGGCGTCACCGAGATGATTTACGGCGTGGATATTGTCCGCTGGATGGTGCAGCTGGGTGCGGGCGCATTGCCGCCGATCGCCTCGTTAAAAACCGTTGCGGCCGGGCATGCGATTCAGGTGCGTCTGTATGCCGAAGATCCGGCCAAACAGTTCCAGCCCAGCGCCGGTTTGCTAAGCCAGGTACAGTTTCCTGACAAGGTCAGCCACGGCACGCTGCGCATCGACAGCTGGCTGGAGAGCGGCATCGAAGTCTCGCCGTTTTACGATCCGATGCTGGCAAAAGTGCTGGTTCATGCCGCCGATCGTCCTCAGGCGCTGGCGTCTCTGGCTGAGGCGCTGGGCGCCACCGCGCTGTACGGGATTGAAACCAACCTGCACTGGCTGCGCCATCTGCTGACTTTGCCGGAGGTGCAACAGGGCCGCGTGATCACCGCCACCCTGGGTAATGTCAGCTGGTCGCCCGCCACGGTCGATGTGTTGAGCGGCGGCACGCTGACCACCGTTCAGGATGCGCCAGGCCGCGCCGGTTACTGGCATGTTGGCGTGCCGCCATCGGGCCCGTTCGACAGCCGTTCTTTCCGCCACGGCAACCGCCTGCTGAACAATCCGCCGGACGCCGCCGGGCTGGAGATCACCCTGCGTGGCCCAACGCTGCGCTTTAATCAGGATTGCGCTTTTGTGCTGGCGGGCGCGGCGATTGCAGCCCGGCTGGATGACGAAGTGCTGAGCAATGGCCGGATCATTAACGCGCGCGCGAGCCAGACGCTGACGCTGGGTGACATCGTCGGCGCGGGCTGCCGGTGCTATCTGTTGCTTGCCGGCGGAATCGACTGCCCGGCTTATCTGGGCAGCCGCAGCACCTTTACGCTGGGCAAATTTGGCGGCCATGCCGGGCGTCAGCTGCGCACCGGCGACGTGCTGCATCTGGCTCAGCCGGAATGCCGTGCGCAGGCAGCGTTGCCGGATGAGCTGATGCCGGACTGGCAAAACCAGTGGCAGCTGCGGGTGATTTACGGACCGCATGGCGCACCGACCTTTTTCACGCCGCAGGACATCGACAGCTTCTTTGCGGCGGACTGGCAGGTGCACTACAACTCCAGCCGCACCGGCATCCGGCTGATTGGCCCGAAACCGGAATGGGCGCGCAGCGATGGCGGCGAGGCGGGCATGCACCCGTCAAATATTCACGACAACGCTTACGCGTTTGGCACCGTGGATTTTACCGGCGACATGCCGGTGATCCTCGGTCCGGATGGCCCGTCGCTGGGCGGTTTTGTCTGCCCGGCCACGGTGATAGCCGCCGATCTGTGGAAGCTGGGGCAGCTGAAAGCCGGCGACAGCGTGCGGTTTTTGCCGGTTTCGCTGAGTGAGGCGGATCGTCTGGCCCGTCAGGAAAACCAGATCGCAGCGGATCTTCAACCGGTCGCGGCAATGCCGGACGATCGTCGCCAGGCGGATCCGATTCTGATTCATCAACCGGCTAGCGAAGCTCAGCCGGCGCTGATCGTCCGTGCGGCGGGCGATCGCTTCCTGCTGGTGGAATACGGCGAGGCGCAGCTGGATATCGCCCTGCGTTTTCGGGTTCACGCGCTGATGCAGTGGCTGGAAGCCCGCCCGCAGACCGGCAGGCTGGAGCTGACGCCAGGCATTCGCTCGCTGCAGATCCATTTCGACAGCCTGGTGCTGCCGCGTGAAACCCTGCTGGCCACGCTTTTGCAGGCCGACCGCGAACTTGGTGCGCTGGAGAACGCCACCGTGCCTTCCCGCACCGTCTGGCTGCCGCTGAGCTGGGATGATGACGCCTGTCGCGAAGCGGTGACGCGCTACACCCAGTCGGTGCGCCCGAATGCGCCCTGGTGCCCGGACAACATTGAATTTATCCGACGGATCAACGGCCTGGCCTCGGGGGATGAGGTAAAGGATATCGTCTTTAACGCCCGCTATCTGGTGATGGGGCTGGGCGATGTCTACCTCGGTGCGCCAGTGGCCACGCCGCTGGATCCCCGCCACCGGCTGGTGACCACCAAATACAACCCCGCGCGTACCTGGACCGCAGAAAACTCGGTCGGCATCGGCGGCGCCTATATGTGCGTTTACGGCATGGAGGGACCCGGCGGCTATCAGTTTGTGGGCCGCACGATGCAGATGTGGAACCGCGACCGTCAGACCGAGGCGTTTCGCCAGCCGTGGCTGCTGCGTTTCTTCGACCAGATACGCTTCTACCCGGTCAGTGCAGAAGAGCTGTTAAGCATCCGCGAGCGCTTCCCGTGGGGCCGCTATCCTTTACGCAGCGAAGAGGGCGAATTCAGCCTCGCCGACTACCAACAAAGCCTGATCGACAACCAGCCGCAGATCGCCGCTTTTCAGCAGCAACGGCAGCGGGCGTTTGATGAAGAACTGGCCCGCTGGCGTGCCGATGGGCAATTCACGTTTGACAGCAGCTTGCAGGAAGAGATCCTCCAGGACGAGGCGATCCCCGCCGGCTGTTCGCCGGTAGAAAGCCAGGTGGCCGGCAGCGTCTGGCAATGGCTGGTTAAGCCGGGAGACCGCGTCAGCGCTGGCGAGACGCTGGGGATCCTTGAGTCGATGAAGATGGAGATCCCGATTGTGGCAAGTGTAAACGGTACCATCCGTGCGCTACAACGATCCGCTGGACAGCAGGTGCAGGCCGGGCAACTTTTACTGGTGATGGAGGAGGAGAGTCGATGAAAAGCAAGAGTGAAATATAGTCTAAAAATATGACGTAAATCCCAGGATTTGATCTAATACTTATGATCCTGGCGTTTCCCTGCGCTGTCTCTCTGAGCAACCTCTCTGAGCCACCCCAGCGGCTGTTGTAGCCAGCATTCTGAACCTGAGAATCAGGTTCTTTACCCTCTGGCCGTTCACATTTGTGATTTTTATGAGGAGAGAATTATGGAATTGAAAGACCCAATGGGAGAGTTGTTATCAAGCCTCGAACATATTGTCTTAACGCGTGAAGTTATCCAGGCCGCTCCCGCATTAAAGGGTGAAGTATCGATACCCGAACCAAAACGCATCAGGGAAATCACCGGCATGGAAATTGACGAATTTGCCCTGGCATTGGGCGTGAGCGTTTCATCGGTTAAGAGTTGGGAAGCCAAGCGGACGAAACCGTCGCGCAGCGCTCAAAAGTTGATGCAGTTGATACAATTTAATCCCTGTCTCAGCAGAGAACTGCTGGGGTAATCCGAAAAACCCGCCATCTGGCGGGTTTTGTGTTTCTGGGGGGGTGAAGGGTTATTTTTTCCAGATATGGACAGACCAGATAGAATCCTGAGCTGCAACCGAGAGGGGTTTGACGCGCATATCACAAAACCAGTTATCCGCCGTTTCCATGAACCCTTCCATAAGATCATTTGACTGCGTTTGGTAATGAGCGTCATGGAGGAGTGCCATCACCAAAGCATCCCTGTTGCTGTTGACTGCGTAAATCAGGTAGGTGTTACTGGTTGCGGTGCGCGGGATTTTTTGAAGATTCCATTTGGCTTCAGAACCATTTTGTCCAAATAGAGTTGTAAAGATAGCTGGCCTGACATGCGCTTTTCGAATTGAGCAAGCCAGAATACCAGGGGCTGGATGATAAGGGCGGGTGAACTGGCTATCCTTGCCAAAACTTAAATGGAAACCTGGGGTTGACCAGTATATTTTGAAGTCCCTTAATGCTGTCTCTAACTCATGCTTTCCCTGGTTTCTTTCACACTCCATCAGGTACTCATAGTTGCCGCTGACATATACATCTCCCTTTAGCATCATGCCCGCTTAAATCCTCTCTTACGTTTATCTTTGTTTTCGTACAAATCGACAAACTGCTGAGAAATTTCCATCGCGCGTTCTTCAGAGATGCCATGACCCGAAGTCACGGGAACACGGACCACCACTCTGGTTGCACTAGCGTAAGCACGTTTTAGTGCACGCGCTTTCCTGTGACGGAGGACTTCGTTGGGTCTTCCCAACGTGGTGCGTTCGAGCACACTTTCCGCAGTCATAAATTTCATATCGGCCATATTTAGCCTCCTGTTACCACTTGCCTAGTAATCATACAATCTTATCACAGATAAAATCCAGCGAACTCGAGGCCTGGATGACGGAGTTAACGGCACAATAATTGTTCGGCTAATGGAAAATGACAAATCCGTGTATGAATGCGAGTCAGATATTCCAATTTACACTTCCGCCTTGCCCTCACCGCTGCATTTCACTACTCTACGCCGCTTTGCAAAACAAGGCGCATCCCCCATGCAGGTATATGGTCTGGCAGCAACGTCTGCGACAACTCCCCTCGAACCTTTTGAATTTCAACGCCGTGAGCTGCAGGCTGGCGATGTGCATATCGATATCCACTACTGTGGCGTGTGCCACTCTGACCTGCATATGGCGCGCAATGAGTGGGGCGTCAGCCAGTTCCCGTTAGTACCGGGTCATGAAATCGTGGGTCGCGTGATCGGCACCGGCAAGGACGTCACCGCGTTTAAGGCCGGCGATCTGGTGGGTGTCGGCGTGATGGTCGATTCCTGCGGACATTGCTCACAGTGCCATCAGGGCGAAGAGCAGTACTGCGAAGCCGGCTTCACCGCAACCTATAACGCGGACGAGAAAACCATCGGCGGCAAAACCTTCGGTGGCTACTCCGAAAGCATCGTGGTCGACGGCAAATTTGTGGTTAACGTTCCGGAAAATCTGCCGCTGAATGCGGTTGCGCCGCTGCTGTGCGCGGGCGTCACCACCTGGTCACCGCTGAAACACTGGAACGTGCAGCCTGGCCAGCGCGTTGGCGTGATCGGTCTGGGTGGCCTGGGCCATATGGCGGTGAAACTGGCGAGCGCGCTGGGCGCGGAAGTGGTGCTGTTTACCACCTCACCCGCCAAAGGTGCCGATGCGCTGCGTCTGGGTGCCAGTAAAGTGGTGGTGTCGAAAGACGCCGCGCAGATGGCGGCCGAAGCCAATAGCCTCGATATGATTCTGGATTGCGTTGCCGCGCCGCACGATCTGGATATGTATCTGCATACGCTGAAGACCAACGGTCATCTGGTGTTGGTGGGCATCCCGGACGCGCCGCACCCGTCGCCAAACGTCACGCCGATTGTCTTTAAGCGCCTGAGCATTTCCGGCACCTCAATCGGCAGCATTCAGGAAACGCAGCAGATGCTGGATTTCTGTGGTGAGCACAACATCGTCTCCGATGTGGAAGTGATTACTCTGGATCAGGTGGAAATGGCGTTTGAGCGGATGCTGAAAGGGGATGTGAAGTACCGCTTCGTGATCGATATGAAAGCCTCTAAACGCGGCTAACGTCGTCGATATCGCGACTAAAGCGATCAAAAAGGGCGGGAATTATCCCGCCCTTTTTATAGGTACCAGCGGATGCAAACACGCCACCCGCTGATTTCACGCTTACTGCAGCAGCGAAATGTCTGCAACCTGCAGGAACAGCTCACGCAGTTTAGCCAGCAGCGTCAGGCGGTTAATCCGCACTTCACGCTCTTCGGCATTCACCATCACTTTCTCGAAGAAGTTGTCGACAGCGGTGCGCAGCTGAGCCAGCTCAATTAACGCATCCTGATAACGGCCTTCTGCAAAGTAAGGCTGCAGTTTGCTGGTCAGCGCGGAGACGTAGGTCGCCAGCTGGATCTCTTCGTTCTCTTTCAGCAGGGACGCCGACACGCTGTCATTCAGCGGCTCGGTAGCCTTGGCGAGAATGTTGGAGACGCGCTTGTTCGCCGCCGCCAGCGTGGCAGCCTCTTCCAGCGTACGGAAGTGCGACACCGCCTTCATACGGGCGTTGAAGTCTGCCGGACGGGTTGGGCGACGCGCCAGCACGGCCTGGATGGTGTCCACGCTGTGGCCTTCTTCCTGATACCAGGTGCGGAAACGACCCAGCATAAAGTCGATCACTTCGTCGACCACCTTGCCGTTGCTCAGCTTGCTGCCGTACAGACGCACGGCTTCTTCGGTCAGCGTTTGCAGATCCAGCGGCAGGTTCTTCTCGACGATAATACGCAGCACGCCCAGCGCGGCACGGCGCAGTGCGAACGGGTCTTTATCGCCTTTCGGATGTTGGCCGATGCCGAAAATACCGGCCAGCGTATCCATTTTGTCGGCGATAGCCAGCGCGCAGGCAACCGGGTTGGACGGCAGATCGTCACCGGCAAAACGCGGCTGATACTGCTCGTTCAGCGCCACCGCCACGTCTTCTGCTTCGCCATCGTGACGCGCATAGTGCATGCCCATCACGCCCTGGGTGTCGGTGAACTCGAAGACCATGTTGGTCATCAGGTCACACTTGGACAGCAGGCCAGCACGGGTCGCATGGTTGACGTCCGCACCGATCTGTCCGGCAATCCAGCCTGCCAGCGCCTGTATACGGTCGGTTTTGTCACGCAGCGTACCCAGCTCTTTCTGGAACAGCACGGTTTCCAGACGCGGCAGGTTATCTTCCAGACGCTTTTTACGGTCTGAGTTGAAGAAGAACTCGGCATCAGCCAGACGTGGACGCACTACCTTCTCGTTTCCGGAGATAATCTGCTGCGGATCTTTCGACACGATATTGGTGACGAAGATAAAGTTTGGCAGCAGTTTGCCCGCGGTATCGTAGACCGGGAAGTACTTCTGATCGCCCTTCATGGTGTAGACCAGCGCTTCGGCCGGCACCGCGAGGAATTTCTCTTCGAACTTCGCGGTCAGCACCACCGGCCATTCGACCAGCGAGGTGACTTCTTCCAGCAGGCTGTCGCTTAAATCTGCCACGCCGCCGATTTCGCGGGCGGCCGCTTCAGCATCGGCTTTAATCTGCGCTTTACGCACTTCATAGTCCGCCTGCACCTTGCCGCGCTCCAGCAGGATCTGCGGGTACTGGTCAGCATTATCGATGGTGAATTCAGGCTCGCCCATAAAGCGGTGACCACGGATGGTGCGGCCAGACGCCACGCCAAGAATGGTCGCCGGCAGACTTTCGTCGCCCAACAGCAGCGTCACGGTGTGAACCGGACGGACAAACTGCACGTCGGAATCGCCCCAGCGCATCAGTTTCGGGATCGGCAGTTTTGCCAGTGAGGTGCTGACCATCGCCGGCAGCAGCGACTGGGCGCTTTCGCCGGTCACCTGGGCGCGATACAGCAGCCATTCGCCTTTGTCGGTGCTCAGACGCTCGGCCTGGTCGACGGTGATGCCGCAACCCCGTGCCCAGCCTTCGGCGGCCTTGGTGGCCACGCCGTTGGCGTCAAACGCAGCGGCAATCGCCGGGCCGCGTTTTTCAACTTCACGATCGGGCTGTGCGGCGCTCAGATTGGCGACTTTCAGCGCCAGGCGGCGCGGCGCGGCATACCAACTCACTGCGCCGTGGGTCAGGCCCGCGGTGTCCAGCTCTGCGGTGAAGTGGGCAGCAAAGGATTCAGCAAGATTACGCAGTGCCTTTGGTGGCAGCTCTTCGGTGCCGATCTCCACCAGAAAAGTTTTCTCAGTCATGGCGGCCTCTTATTTTTTCTTGTTATTGCACATCGGGAAGCCAAGCGCCTCGCGAGACGCATAGTAGGCTTCAGCCACGGCTTTGGTCAGGGTGCGAATGCGCAGAATGTAGCGCTGACGCTCGGTGACGGAAATGGCTTTACGCGCATCAAGCAGGTTGAAGGTGTGGCCCGCTTTCAGGATGCGTTCGTAGGCCGGCAGCGGCAGAGGTTTCTCCAGCGCCAGCAGGCTTTGTGCCTCTTTCTCGTACTGCTCGAAGCAGGTAAACAGGAAGTCGACGTCGGCGTATTCGAAGTTGTAAGTGGACTGCTCCACTTCGTTCTGATGGAACACGTCGCCGTACGTGGTGGTGCCCAGCGGGCCGTCGCTCCAGACCAGATCGTAAACGCTGTCCACGCCCTGGATATACATTGCCAGACGCTCCAGACCGTAGGTGATCTCACCGGTGACCGGCTTGCACTCCATGCCGCCAACCTGCTGGAAGTAGGTGAACTGCGTCACTTCCATGCCGTTCAGCCACACTTCCCAGCCCAGGCCCCATGCGCCCAGCGTTGGGTTCTCCCAGTTATCTTCCACGAAACGAATATCGTGAATGGTCGGGTCCATGCCCAACTCTTTCAGCGAGCCCAGGTACAGCTCCTGAATGTTGTCCGGTGAAGGCTTGATGATCACCTGGAACTGGTAGTAGTGCTGCAGACGGTTCGGGTTCTCGCCGTAGCGTCCATCGGTTGGACGGCGTGACGGCTGAACGTAGGCGGCCGCAATCGGCTCCGGGCCTAACGCACGCAGGCAGGTCATGGGGTGAGAGGTGCCGGCGCCGACTTCCATGTCCAGTGGTTGAACAATGGTGCAGCCCTGGCGAGCCCAGTAATCCTGTAAGGTCAGGATCAGTCCCTGAAAGGTTTTAGTATCAAACTTTTGCATGTTGGATCCGCACGCGATACGAGAGGTTATAAAAAGTGGGCGTCAGTATACCCTTTGACCGCCAGAGTGTCAGCCCGCTGTAACGGGCAATAGCCAGACAGCGCCTCAACAGCCTGGCAGATTGGCGCATTCTGCTGCTGATTACCCCGCCAGGCGCTATCATCAGAAAATCGTATACGTTCTGTCCAGCCGCTTTTTTCGCCGTCAACAGAGAACGGGCGATAATCCCTAAGCAAATGATTTAACACCCCTTTAATTCGAAATCCCACGCACTTTGTCGACCGCGATCACCATACCAGCGTAGCAAAACTGACCGGTTGGTGAAAATTCGCGCGTTGACTTTCGTCTAATCGTATACGAATTTGGCTGCATCAACCGCACGATGAGACGCATATGAAAAAGGCTATTTGCTACCCAGGTATGAATCCGGAAGACCGTCCGATGGGCCCCGCGCCGCTGTCGGCTGCGGTACTGCATGAACCGATGCTGTTCATTTCCGGCCAGGTGGCGATTGACCCCTACACCGCGACCATCGTCGGCAACACCATTCAGGAACAGACCCACCAGGTGCTTAAAAACGTCGGTGACCTGCTGAGCCAGGCTGAGATGACCTTCGACAACGTGGTTCGTGTCACCATTTTCCTCACCGACCTGTCGCTGTTCTCGCAGCTGAACGACGTCTACGCCGGCTACTTCGCCTTCCCGTTCCCGGCCCGTGCCACGGTCGGCATCCAGCTCAACCACCCGGATTTACTGGTTGAGATGGAAGTGACGGCAATGCGCTGAGGCGCGGGAGAACAGCATGCATATTCACATTGAAAACGACCCGGCAGGCCCTGACGCGCTGCAACTGCCGCAGGCCGTGCTGATGCAACGTCTGGAAGCCAACCCGGCGTTGCGCGGACGCTTTACGCTGAGTGAAAACAGCGATCCGCAGCGGATCGCCGACTTTTTACCGGCGGCCGATATCGTCTGGGCCGGCCGCAAATTCCCGCTGTATCAGCATCTGTCATCCGCCTCAACGCTCGGCTGGGTGCAGGTGATGTCGGCGGGCGTGGAGAGCTGGCTGGAGAAGTGGCCAGACGCGGTGCAGCTCACCAATGCTTCCGGCGTGCATGGCGACAAAGGCGCGGAATTTATTCTGATGTCGGCGCTGATGTTCAACTACGGCATTCCCGGCTTTCTGCAGGATCAGGCCGGTCAGCAGTGGCGTCCGACCTTCGGCGGCTGCGCGCGCGGTAAAAAAGTGCTGCTGCTTGGGCTGGGCGGCATCGGGTCAGCCGCTGCGGCGTTACTGACCCGTCAGGGCTATCAGGTAACGGGCGTGACCCGCAGCGGAGAGACCACCGCTGACGTTGCGCGCTGTATCCGCATCGCCGACGGGGATGCCGAACTGGCCGATACCGATGTGCTGGTCTCCACGCTGCCGCTGACGCCTGCCACCGACGGGCTGTTCAGCCGTCAACGGCTGGCGACATTACCGGCGCGTGCCGGGGTGATCATCGCCGGTCGGGCCAGGGTTTTTGACTACGACGCCCTCAGCGACATGCTGACCGCCGGGCAACTGGCCGGTGCCGTACTGGATGTGTTTAACGAGGAGCCGCTGCCGCAAGGCGACGCGCTCTGGCAGTGCCCGCGGCTGATCATCACGCCGCATTGCAGTCTGGACGACCACGGCGCCTATCTCGACGGCTGCCTGACGTTGTTCGAGCAGAACCTCGAACGGTACCTGGCCAAAGAGCCGCTGATAAACCGGGTGAGTAAAAAGAACGGTTATTGATCTTACGCCAACACCAACAAACGCAGTCGAACGTGATTCATTTCTTGCAGGTCATCGCTTCCACACATACCAGCACCAGGGGAATCTTTTAATGAAATTAGCACGCATCGCTTTGTTCGTATCCGGTCTGACCGGCGCACTGGTCTCTCTCTGCGCGCAGGCTGCGGACCCGGTTACACCTTCCGCCGACGCGTTCGGTGCGATGGCGCAGTGTAAAACGCTGCAAACCAAATATCCTTCGCTGGTTGGCAAGGACGTGGTGGTGGGTCTGGGCGGCTACACCAAAGGCTTCGAAGCGCCATCCGCGGCCGATCCTACGGTGATTGAAGGTCTGGACCCGTCGCTGTTCGATCGTATCGGCGGCTGCCTGGGCTTTAAGCATACCTATCAGAACGGTTCGTTCAACGTGCTGCTGACCTCGATCTCCAGCGGCCGTGCCGATATCGGCCCGATGCTGTACGTCACCCCTGAACGTCTGAAGCAGATTGCGTTTGTGGCGTCGGTGCAGGTGCAGGACGGTTCGATCGTCGCCAAGGGCAACCCGAAGAAAATCCTCTCTGCCGATGACCTGTGCGGCAAAACCGTCGCGGCAGCGGCCGGCACTTATGAAGCCACCAAGCTGGTGCCTGAGCAGACGGCAAAATGCAAAGCGGCCGGTAAGCCGGAAGTGGGCATGCTGATGGTGCAAAACACCGACAACAGCATTCAGGCGATCAAAAGCGGTCGTGCAGATATCTATCTGACCGAAGCGGGCTCCGCGCGTGAAATCGCCAAGGCCGACCCAAGCTTCGACACCGCCTTCACCGTCGACCTGCCGATCATGGTCGGTTTCCCAATCGCCAAAGACAACACCGTGATGCGTCATGCGGTGCTGGATGCGATGAAAGTGATCCAGGAGAGCGGCGCGCAGAAAAAACTGCTGGATTACTGGGGCCAGGGCGCCAGCGCCCAGCGTATCGCCGTCGATAAAGGGTAAGCCGTAAGGTCAGTGAACGACCGGCCCTGCGGCGAACGCTGCTGCAGGGCCGGGGTAAGGTAAGCGTCCGACAGCGGGAGAAAGCGCGTGGAGGATTTTCTGAAGTATTTAACCCTGCCGTATCTGTGGCAGGGTGCCGTTATCGCGCTGGAATTGCTGGTGGGTGCGCTGGCAGGTGGGGTGATTATTGGGTTCTTTCTGGCGCTGGCCAGCACCTCCCGCCACTGGATTATCCGTTTTCCTGTGCAGGTCTATATCTATATTCTGCGTGGCACGCCGGTCCTGTTACAGCTGATCCTGCTGTACAACGTGTTACCGCAGTTTGGCCTGCGCTTCAGTCCTTTCCTCAGTGCCTTACTGGCATTGATGATCAACGAAACCGCCTTCTGCGCGGAAATTATCCGTGGCGGCATTCTCGCTACCGATCGCAATCAGCGCACCGCCGCGCAGGCTTTTGGCTATTCACGGACCAAAGAGATGATCCATGTGGTTATCCCGCAGGCGCTGCGTGCCATTCTGCCAACCATGGGCAACGAAGCGGTGGGCCTGTTGAAATCCACCTCGCTGGCCTCGGTGGTCGGCGTGAACGAACTGACCATGCGTGGGCAGACCATCGTTTCCCAGAACTTCCTGTTTATTCCGGTGCTGGTGGCGTCAGGCGGCATCTATATGATCCTCTCCTCGCTGCTGGCCGGCGGCCAGTGGTGGCTTGAGCGTCACTACAACCTTGAAGACCGCGCCCGCCGTGCCCGTCTGCGTCTGGAGAGATTGCCGATGCCGGTGGAGGCCGAAGGGGTCGCGCTGCCGAAACAGCGCTGGGACACCAACAAAGCCGCCACGGTGCTGGAAATCGACAACCTGTGCGTGGAGTACGGCAGCAAGCCGGTGCTGAAGGATCTATCGCTGCATATTCGCCGTGGCGAAGTGGTGGTGCTGCTGGGCCGCTCCGGTTCCGGTAAAAGTACGCTGCTGAAATCGATTCTGGCGCTGACGCCACGCTCCAGCGGCAAAATTGCCACCGAAGGCCACATCATGGGCTACGACGAAAGCGGCCGCGCGCTGCCGGAACGTCTGCTGCCGATGAACCGCGCCCGTTCCGGCATCGGCATCGTCTTCCAGCATTTTGCCCTGTTTGACCATCTGACCGCGCTGGATAATGCCATGAGCATTCCGCTGCGGGTGCAGGGCGTGCAGGAAGAGCTGGCGCGCGCGAAAGGCTTACGTGCGCTGCGGGCGGTGGGTCTGGGTGACTTCGTTGCCAACCTGCCGCACGAGCTGTCCGGTGGCCAGCAGCAGCGCGTCGGCATCGCCCGCGCACTCGCCGCCGAGCCGCGTATTCTGCTGTTTGATGAGCCAACCTCGGCACTGGATCCGGAGCTGGTGCGTGAAGTTAACCAGACCATCCGTAATCTGGCGCAAACCGGCATCACCATGATTATCAGTACCCATGACGTGGCCTTCGCCGCCAGCGTGGCGGATCGCGTGGTGTTCCTGCAGGGCGGCCAGCTGATTGAGCAGGGCCCGCCATCGATTCTGCAGCAGCCGGAAACCGACGCGTTTGCCACCTTCCTGAAACACGAACAGGACCATCAGGAGAGTCACCATGCCTGAGTCAGCCAACGGGCTGCCCTTCCAGCTGGAGACCCGCCAGCGTCTGGGCGAGCCGCTGTACCGCTATATGATGGGCCAGCCGGCGGATGCGCTGCTGAACGCTTGCGACGTCAACAGTCAGGACCTGCAACGCTATCGCCTGCTGCCCCGCGTGATGCGCGCCAACACAGGCATTAATACCCAGGTTGAATTTGCCGGACAGCGTTGGGCGGCACCGCTTGGCGTCGGCGCGTTTGCCGGTGACGCGATTTTCCACCCCGAAGGGCTGCTGCCGATTGCCCGTGCCTGCAAGCGTCTGCAGCTGCCGCTGGCCATCTCTGAGGAGACGGTCACGCCGCTGAAGGAGATTTGTGCGGTGTATGACGGCTGCTGGCTGCAGCTACGCGCGGCGGGCGATCTCTCCCGCATTGCAGAGTTGATCGCCCATGCCGCCGAATGCGGCGCAAAGGGCATTATTCTGACGGTGCTGGCACCGGTTCATCCGGTTGCCGGCCTGCAGCCCGGCGGATTTTCGATTGGCGAGGCGCTGCTGCAGCGCGGCATGAAAACCATCGGTTCCACCGGGCCTGGCGTGCAGGCGTTACCGGCTTTCCCGTGCTGGGGCTGGGACGAACTGCGCCAGGCGTGCGAAATGGCGGCCAGGCATCAGCTGCCGCTGCTGGTAAAAGGCATTCTGCATCCTGACGATGCGGTTGCGGCGCAGAACGTCGGCTGTCAGGGCATCATTGCCTCCAATATCGGCCTGCGCCAGAGTTCGCGCTGGGCCACGCCGGTGCAACAGCTGGCCGCATTGCGTCAGCAGTATCAGGGCGATCTGGTGCTGGATGGCGGCGTGCGCAGCGGCACCGATGCGGTGGTCGCTGCCTGTCTGGGCGCGTCATTATCGCTGGTGGTCCGTCCGGTGATAAGCGCGCTGGTCGCCGGTGGCGAAGAGGCGGTATTTGGCCTGCTGTCGGGCTGGGTGAATGAAATCACCGCCCTCAGCCACTGGTGCGGCGTCAGCGAAATACGCGAGCTGAACCCGTCGTTTCTTACCTCTGCCGGAGAACCCGTCTGATGACGATGCTTTTAACGCTTAACCAGGGCGACCGCAGCGAATCCCGCATTTATTACTGCGCGCAGTATCTGGCCGACAGCCTCGGCCTGTTTGCGAAGCACGGCCTTCGCGTCAACTTCACCACCGCAGAATCCGGCGGTCACACCGTGCAGGGTGGCCAGGTGCCGGCGGTGATCGCGGGCGAGGCCGATCTGACCATTGGCGGCCCGATGGTGATGATGAAAAATTATCAGGAAAACGGCCCGGAGCTGCTGTGCTTTGCTGCTGCGGTGTCTGCCAACCCGTGGTTCCTCGCGGCCGGCAGCGCGGACGGCGGGTTTAGCCTGCAAAGCCTGCGCGGCAAGCGGGTGATTGATGTCGGCAACGTCGGCACGGCGACCCTGAGCTTCACCTGGCTGCTGCGTCAGCACCAGCTTGAAAACGAGGTTGAGCTGATTGCCGGCAGCGGCGACGAAGCGGCCGATATGGCTGCCGTCAGCCGTGGCGAAGCCGATTACGCCTTGCATTCGATGCACGCGCTGGCACCTTATATTGCGCGTGGCGAGCTGCACAGTATCGCCAGCCTGGCACCGCTGTGCGGCGATATTCCGTGGAGTGCCTATATTGCGCGGCGTGACGTGCTGGCCGCCAAACATGCGGCATTCGTTGCCTTTACGGCGGCGATGAACGCCGCGCAGCAGTGGTTGCAGCAGCACAGCGCGCAGGCGCTGGCGGCCCAGGTTCAGCCCTGGTATCCCGATTACCCTGAAGCGGCGCTGGTCACCGGACTGGATGCCTATCTGCAGGCGAAGGTCTTTGCGGCGTCTCCGCTGATGATGCAGGACGATTTCGACCGCTTTGCGCGGCTGCTGACCGATGCCGGCTGGCTGAGCCCGGCAATCCCGGTTCCTTTTGCCGCGCTGGTGGACGTGTCCCTCGCCGCCAGCGTGAAACCTTAACAGGAGAAACGGCATGAAGACGTTGATTATTAATGGCCTGGTGGTACTGGAAAGCGGCGAAGTGCAGGCCGATCTGCTGATCGACCAGGGCAAAATCGCCGGGATCCTCGCGCGCGGCACCACGCTGCCGCAGGCCGACGAGATTATTGATGCCGCCGGGCTGGTGATCCTGCCGGGCGCGATTGATGTGCACACCCATTTCACCGGTTCGCACGACTTCCCCGAGCAGGAACTGCGGGAAGGGACGCGCGGTGCCGCTGCGCACGGCGTGACCACCATTGTCGAAATGCCGCACTCGCTGCCGCCGGCGACCACAACCAAAAACTTCATCTCCAAACGCGAGATGCTGGCCCGCAGCTGCTCGGTGGATTTCGCCATGTGGGCCGGGCTGGACGGCAACAACGTCAGCCAGCTGGCGGAGCTGGATGCGCTCGGTGCCGTGGCCTTTAAGGCCTTTCTGTGCAGCGGCGCGGTGAACGGTGAGGCGACCGATGAGAAAGGGCTACCGCGTCTGAACGACGACGGACTGCTGCGCGCGATGCGCGAACTGAAAACCTTTGATGGCCTGATTGGCGTCCATGCCGAGAACCACGACATTCTGATCGGCGCAGGCAGCGAACTGCGCCAGGCCGGACGCAAAGATACCCGCGCCCACGCGCTGGCCGGCCCGGAAATCGCCGAGATTGAAGCGGTTGGTCGCGTGTTGCAGATTGCCAAAGCCACCGGCGCACGGGCGCATATCGTCCATGTCAGTTCGGCCAGGGCCGCGCAGCTGATTGCCGATTCCCGCCCGGCCGTCCGCGCGACCTTCGAAACCTGCCCGCACTACTTAATGCTGGATGAAGAAGATCTGGTGCGCATCGGTCCCAACGCCCGCTGCGGGCCGCCCATCCGCCCGCGTCCGGTGGGGGATGCGCTGTGGCAGGTGCTGCAAAGTGGCGAAATTGACGTGCTGGCTTCCGATCACTGTCCGTATACCCCGGAACAGAAGCAGGCCGGGCTGGAGACCATCTGGGATGCCGGCATGGGCCTGACCGGTGTGGAAACGCTGGGCCCGATGTTCTTTAGCGAAGGGCACCTTAAGCGCGGCGTGTCGTTGCAGGACATCGCCCGCATGACCGCCACCGGCCCGGCAAAAGCCTTCCATCTTTATCCACAGAAGGGCGCTATCGCGCTGGGCTTTGATGCTGACCTGGCCTTTTACGATCCGGCTTCCAGCTGGACGGTGGAAGGAGCGAACTTCCAGGGCCTCGGCAAGTGGAGCGCCTTTGAAGGCATGACCTGCCAGGGCAAGGTGGTCCGCACGTTAATCCGTGGCGTGACGGTCTTCAGCGAGGGTGAAATGCAGGTGGAACCCGGTTTCGGCCAGTTCCAGACCCGTACCCATTAATTCAGGACAGTGCTATGGCCGCAAAATCCGCGACCCCCGCGCGTAAAACGGGAAAACAGGTCAACGCGCCTTTGCTCGACGAAGAGAATATTGACGACAGCTGGGCACCCGCCAGGCCACGTACCTTAGTGGATCACGCGGTGGAGGCCATTCTTTCGGCCGCCTCGCGGGGATTATTACTGCCGGGCGACCGGGTGTCCGAGCCGGACCTGGTGACCCGTCTGGGCATGAGCCGGGTGCCGATCCGCGAGGCGCTGCGCATTCTGGAAAGCCAGGGGATTGTCTCCAGCGAGCCGTATAAAGGCATCCGCCTGATGGAGATTTCACATCAGCGGCTGGAGCAGATTATCGACGTGCGCATTCCGCTGGAAACGCTGGCCTGCCGCCGGGCGATTGAAGCGGGGCGCAACGGCCCCCGCGAGATCCGCATTCTCAATCAGAGCGTGGAGGAGCTGGTGCTGATGCAGCAGCGCGAGGACGTGTACGGTTTTGCCTCCGCCGATACCGCTTTTCACCGCACGCTGTGCAGCTTTGCGATGAACCCGGTGCTGAGCAACCTGTGGGAGTCCATCGCCCGCCAGCTGACGGTGATTTTCGGCCTGTCGACCATGGGCAAATCGATGGCGGCGATTATCGAGGAGCATCAGCGTCTGGTGGATGTGTTTGCCGAAGGCGATATCCGCAAAATGGCAGACGAAATTGAACAACATATTCGCGTGCAGTCGCTGGACGTGGATTACGAAAAAATCATTGCGGAACGCCGCAAATTGCTTTCTCAGGCAGAGTAACGCCGCCTTTGCTTCACTATTTTGCCACCAGGAAACCGACTTGATGAAAATTACCGACGTAGAAGCCTTTTACTTACGGCTGCCGAACATTGAAAAGCGCACCGACAGTTCGCAGGATGCGCTGCTGATCAAAATCTCCACCGATGCCGGTTATGTCGGCTGGGGCGAAGTGGACGGCAGCCCGTACGTGACCAAAGCGATTATTGATGCGCCGTATTCCCACACCATGGTCACCGGCCTGAAGTCGCTGCTGATTGGCGAGAACCCGCTGGACACCAGGCGTCTGTGGACCAAGATGCACAAAGCGACCATCTATTACGGCCGTAACGGTGCGGTGATTCAGGCGATGGCCGGCATTGATATCGCGCTGTGGGATATCAAAGGCAAGGCGCTGGATAAACCGATTGTCGATTTGCTGGGCGGCGCGATGCGCGACAAAATGCGCGTCTATTCTTCCAATATGTTCCAGTACAGCATTGATGACACCGTAGCCCGCGCCCGCCATGCGGTGGATACCGGCCACACCGGCGTGAAATTTGGCTGGGAACCCTTTGGTGAAAATGAAGCGTTGGATATGCGCTATCTCGACGCACTTCGCCACGCAATTGGCGACGATGTCGACCTGATGCTCGACGTCGGCCATGCATGGGATGCCAAAACCACCCTTCGTCGTGCCGAACGTTTCGATCCGTTCAACCTGTTCTGGATTGAGGAGCCGCTGCACCCGGATAACTTTGCCGGTTACGGCCAGGTTTCCGCCGCCTGTACGCAGCATATTGCGGCCGGCGAGCAGGAGTGTTCGGTCAGCGGCTTCCAGCGTCTGATTGATGAAGGCGGCATTGATATCGTGCAGATCGACCTGACCCGCACCGGCTTTACCCAGGCGATTGAAATCGCCAACTATGCCCACAGCCGGGGCCGCAAGGTGTGTAACCATAACTTCACCACCGACATCAACACCGCCGCCTCGCTGCATTTCCTCTGCGCCATCGAGAATGCGCTGGTGATGGAATATTGCGTTGAGCCGGGTGAAATCAGCCGCTCGCTGGCGAAGAACCCGGTGCGCATTGAAGACGGTTACGCCTGGCTGCCGTCAGAGCCTGGCTTGGGCGTCGAGCCGCGCGAAGACATTATCGAGAAGTTTTTGGTGCGTGATTAACGGCGGACTGGCCTGGTTTCATCGGACGGGTTTACTTGCAGGCAATTGGGCACGACCTTTTTTTACCTCAAGCCGCTTGATCGCGGCTTTTTTCATTTAAATAAAAACCAATCTGAGAATAGAATAATAAAGACTATCCCGATGCCGGTTAATCGAAGCAGTAATTTAGAATGGTAACAGGGATGCCACGGAAATACGGATTTGCTTAATGATGAAGGGGGGGATATAAGTTAAGATTAGCAAATCTATTAACGCCTTCTGCCAACAGCCTAAAAATAAACTTGCTGTTTTGTAGGTTTATCACTTTTCTGCATGATTAATCTGACGTAAAGTTTCGTTATTCGCCCCTGATAAAAAGCCTGTCTGAATAAAATAGGGATTTCCCGTTACAAGGAGTAACGCAGATGACGATGGCCCGTTTCCCGCAGACTATCTTCTCCACGCAGCGATCATTCGACGATTACGGCACCGATGATATGCGTTGCGGCGACATTACCGAATCACGGCTGAAAGACGAGTTTGCCCTCAGCACCCTCTCTAACGTCGTTGACCCTTACACGCTGACACGACTGACGGCCTTCAATAACCCGCAATCGCGCTTTGCCGGCGTCTATGGCGATAAAAGAGCGGGGAAAGTCAGTGTCGAGGAGTGTGCGAGACTGCTGTTTGATGAACTTCAGGTCACATCGCTGCCTTTTTCCGTTTATGGTCCCTATAGAAATCTGATCAATCAAATGTTCAGCCATATGCAAACGGCGAACGGCGCACCGTTCCGAGATTTGCAGCTGGACAGGGGATATCGCGAGCAGATCCTTAATGATGATTCCGATGACAGTACCCGATTAGAAATAACAGCCGTAATAAACAAATATGTGAATTATGTTGATAAAGGATTCCCGCAGTCAAAGATAGCTTATCTCTCTGATCAGGTAGGCAAGAAGATATTACCTAAATTCAACTCATTGGTAATGGATAAAATTAATGGGTTAAGTATTACTGTGCATGATATCCATGCGACACGAATTGATATAAAAAGCCTCAAGGTCAACCGTGGTGAGTGGCGAGCACAACTCATCTATACTGCTCAGGACCATTTTGGTCTTGACGTTGAAGACATTCATAAACAGAAATTTCATCAATTCCATTTCTTCAGGATCTGGTTCGTTTTACAGAGATTTAACCGGTTTGGATTCAGTCCATTTATGACAAATATGGAAGCCACTATCGAAATACAAGGGAACAGTTAATGAAAAGACTGTTAATCATATTGGCCGTGTTGGTGTTTATGGCATCAGGAGTCTATTTTTATTTAAATAGCCGGGAAGTCAAGGTCATTGATGTCCATCTTACACCGTATTCGGCGGTGATAATTGTAAATCATCTACCCATATCCACTTCGACCAGTATTGATTGGTGGTTGAAAAATAAATCCGCTATTTACTCAAAGTATAAAATACTCCCCAGCAATGCCGGTTGGCCAGAATCTATAACATTCTTTGCTTTTGGTGAGGGGTATCAGGAATTAGGCCAAGAGGACCGGCTATGTTTCGCTGATATGAAACCACCTCAAAACTGCATCGATAAAGGCATTCTCATGCAGGTCAGTCGCACCCGAGATGGCGACACGCAGTTCAGACGCCACGGGAATACTTATCTTATGACGCAAGATGGAAAAATCACCGAAGTCAGCAAGGATTAGCTTTTGGACATCAGTAAGCCAAAATTTCATCAGTTGCAGTTTTTGAGGATCGGGTTTGTCCTGCAACGTTCTAGCCCATTTAGATTTCGTCTCTTTATCACCCATATAGAAGCGACAACAGATATTGATGGAGCCGTTAAGTGAAAAAGTTAATGATAAGTATATTGTTGTTAGTGCTGACTGCCACAGGCGTATATATCTATCTAGATTTCCGAAGCGTAAAAGTGATCGATGCACATCAAAATACCACTCATGCAGAAATCCTTGTTGATCGTCTTCCGGTTTCAACCTCCGCCAGTATTGACTGGTGGATGAAAAATAAATCCGCTATTTACTCAAAGTATAAAATACTCCCCAGCGATGCCGGGGGACCAAGATACATAACGATCTTTGGTTTTGGTGAGGGGTATCAGGAATTAGGCCGGGAGGACAGGTTATGCTTCGCTGACATGAAACCACCTAAAAACTGCATCGATAAAGATATCCTCATGCTGATTTATCGCACCCGCAATGGCGACACGCAGTTCAGACGCCACGGGAATGCGTATCTTATGACGCAAGATGGAAAAATCACCGAAGTCAGCAAGGATTAGCTCAGAAGAGGGTTCAGGGAATGAGTAATTTGTTTATCAAGGTCGACAACATCAATGGCGAGTCTCAGGACGCTGACCACAAGGGCTGGACCGATATCCCCTCTTACAGCTGGGGCGTAAACCGGGTTCAGGCCGGTAAGGGAGGCGCCAACCATCTCAATCTGATTGCCCAGGCGTCAATGGATAAATCCACCCCGGCGATGTTTCTGCACGCATCGAATGGCCATAAAATTAGCAAAGTACAGCTCTCGGCCTGCAAGGCTGGCGGTACCGCACTGGAATATTATCGCATCACGCTGGAGAACGTTTTTATTGCCGGAGTTTCTTTCAGTGACGGCGGTGACAAAGCCCGGATGCAATATGCTTTTCAGGCCGAGACGGTAAAAGTGCAGTACTGGGAGCAGAGTGCCTCCGGCGGTAAAGGCGCCGAAGCCAGGGCAGGCTGGGATATAAAAAATAACACCTCGGCTTTTTGACCAGAAGGAGAAACCTTCCAGGCAGACGTGATGGAGGCCATGGCCAGTTCTCCACTCTTCGATCTGTTCCCAGGCGGTGGGGTGGGCAGTTGTGTTTGATAGCTACTAAGAGGTGTTTATTGATGCGCAGGGGCTTTCAGCGATGAAGGTCCGCTTAGAGCGAAAAACGAACGTTTTTTTAGAAAATGAACATTAAGCATTTGTCCTAATCAATCTGGATTACATCTGTCCAATTAATATGATTACCTCATTAATCCCCGCGAGTACCCTTGATGCGCTCGAATTTTCATCTATCCGGTCTGTTTATGGGTTGAAACACATAATAGGCTCAACTTAGTTAGGTCTCTCCTGTATAATTAAGTCCTTTAATAAGTGTGTTGAGAGAGGTATACATGGCTTTACAAGTGGATTTTGAACAACAATGCCGGGATAAAATGACGGTAATTTTTCTGGCGGAAATCATGAATAGACTTGGTGTGGTGGATGCAGGAAAGGTGTTCCAGAACGTGGTCAAAAAAGTAGAAAAAGAAGAGGATGAGAGTAGTCGGTTGAAGATGCAAGGTTTCATTCGTAACGTTAGGGAAGGTTATCTTAATAACTGATCCACGCTGAATTTTTAATAAAAAACCATGGAAGATGGTACCGCACAAAATGGACTAGCATTGGCTTGTACGCTCATTTCACTTTCTTTAGTGAAACAAGCCCTTCGGTTTGTAATTACAATGATGTTAATAAAAATTTTTAGGTGAAATTTTAAGTCACTGTGTATTTATTATAATATAAATCCCTTGTTTTTTATAATGGGTTAGCTATTTCATATAAATATTCTAGCGGAGGAGTGTATGACGTTCTCGCAATCATAAAAATCAAAAAATATTTTATTATTATTTCATTTAGAGTTTATTTACATTCTCTGGTTCCGCTATGAACGAGGGACGGACATTGGCTTTTCGTGCCTGTAAGAGATACCCACCGGGTGGGTAGGCTTTTTTACTATGTCATTGCCAAACTTATACCGCACCTGCCGCTGGTGTTCCCTGATGGAATGCCAGCTCCCATCGCTCCCTGTCAGAATACATCCAGCAGGAAGAGCGCAGGGATGCTCGGCTGCCGTCCGAATTGTACGTCTTGTAGTGCAGAATGGCGCAGTACTCTCCCATGCTGATCAGCCGGAAATCACTGCTAAGAATGATCGTAGGACTTAATTCGGCAGTCAGAGATGCTATCGTCTCCGCGCGGTCAACTATTACGCCTGACCGTGTAATTTCCCGAAATTCCGGATGCAAAATCTGTTCAAGCCATTTCCGATCATTCCTCCGGGCACCGTGAAGACTGCATTCAAGTGCTTTTAGCTTTTCCAGGAGCATTCTGCTCACCCTAATTGAACCCTGACAGTTGAATGAATTTATCATAACATCCCAAGGCTAATCTTTAATGGCCCCGAGGGGTAACCTACGCTTTTGGCACAGGACTACCCACGACAATACCAAAGGGCATCTATGAGCGAACAGCGGATATAATTAGCAGCCTTGGAGCTCAAATCCCTATGGTTCTCTAAAGATAATGGCAGATATCATTAGCAAAATTTATTATAAAACAGGGAGTAAGACTCATGAGTATCAATGTAAGAACAGCTCAACTTTCTGATATTGATGGTATGTTCGACGTGAGAACATCGGTAACCGAAAATCATCTTAGTCGTGAAGAAATGCGTCAGATGGGGATTACCGAAAGCGTCGTGGCCGATATGATTGAGAAGAATCATTGCGCATGGGTTGCGACTGAAAACGACAAAATCATTGGTTTTACAATGATTTTGCCGGATGAAGGTTGTCTTTTTGCGGCCTTTATTCTCCCGGAATATGAAGGCAGAGGCGTAGGTCGCAGGCTTGTTGTGCTAGCTGAGCAGGAATTATTCAAACATCATGAGATTGCCTGGCTGGAAACCGATAAAAATAGTCGCGCGGCGAAATTCTACATGCAACTGGGCTGGGGCAATGAAACAACTATTAACGGCACTGATATCAAATTAGAAAAACGTCGCGGTATGTAAACCAATTCAACTTCTATCAAGGTCCGCTCCTGGCACAGAGCGGACCGAGACCGGTAACAGGTCTCTTCGACGTAGCAGACAAACTTAGCACCAAAAATGGACAGTTAACTTTTAACGTGAAACCGATATTATTCGGAGGATAAGGGGAATCTCATCGGAAATTAAAAAATGGATGCTATTTATTTGGATCAGTCCTACTATCACCAGCAGGGCATGACTGCGTTAATCGGTGAATCACTGTTATGCTGTTGTAGCGATATTGGTGAAGTAAAAAACAGGCTTAATGATCAGAAAAGTAAACCCATTTTGTCGCCGTTGATTATTTTTGATTTACCTGCAAATTTCCGCACAGCGCTGACTTACATCGATTATCTGACACGACTTAAAACCAACCGAAACACAACGCTGATTTTCTTCTCAGATTTCGAGAGAAATATTTTTAACTATAGCGAGCACGGCATCAAAGCCGACTTTTTTATCGATAAAAAATCCTCCACAGACATAATTTCTATTAAACTTGCGGAGGTGTTGATACTTCACAAAAACGGCCTGTCATTTTCCTCATCCGTGATGAGTAATGATTTAACAAAATGCGAATTCAGTTTCCTGTGTTCTTTATTCACCCAAGGTTCGATTGAAGGTGTGGCTAAAATAACCGGTGAAAACAAAAAAACGCTCTACAGTCATCAGGCGAATGTGGTTAAAAAACTTAACCTCAAAAACAGTCTTCATCTGTATAAGCGTCTTATCTATGATTTTTAATTCAACAATTTTATTTATCAGGAAATAAGTCTTTCAGGGGATTATTGCGTGGTCGGGGTATAAATAACCCTCAGAGTACCGCGATATCGCCCCGCCGTTTTTGACGACAAAGTGAAAGAGGGCGTAATCAACTCCATCGGAGCGGGAACGCACAGCACGGAATTTCGCTGTCCCGGTAAAACGACGCGCCGTAATACGCCTTTATTGGTACCGCTCCAGATGACCTCGGTGCCGTTTTGCACTGCCTGCCGCGCTTTGGTCAGCGGATTAATAACCTCTATCGAATAATCCAGACGATCTTG
Source organism: Erwinia sp. QL-Z3 (assembly GCF_004551645.1). Taxonomy (NCBI): domain Bacteria; kingdom Pseudomonadati; phylum Pseudomonadota; class Gammaproteobacteria; order Enterobacterales; family Erwiniaceae; genus Erwinia; species Erwinia sp. QL-Z3. Next base: position 1,323,974 of record NZ_CP037950.1, on the reverse strand, counting down.
TGCCAGATTTTTATTGCCGCCAATGAGATATAACGAAAACAACCCCGTGGCTCTGGAGGGCGCGGCAGAACCTTCGTCCTGAAATATCAGGCTTACGCGGTTGCTGTCCGAATTATTGCCATCATAAAGGCACATATCCAGCGAGCGGCTGCCGCTTACCGTGGTGGTGGCGCGTGCGCCGGGGAAAATTTTCAGCCCGAGCTCCACATTCGCCGCCGCATTGCCAAACTCCGGCAGATAGATCTGCTGATTACCGTAATCCGTCACCTTAAAGGTCATGCTGGCGATCCAGTCACCCAGTTTGATCACGTTGGTACAGCCCACGTTCACGTTCTGCGAATTCCCGGTACAGGTTACGGGCCATTGCATCAGCGACATTTTCAGCGTTCCGCTCCAGGTTCCGGCGGCGGGAAATTTACTCAGCTCCGACGAAGGTACATACGCTGAATAATCCGTACCGTCGCCCCTCGGCGTAACCTCTCCACCAAAGGCATTCAGCGGAACGAGATTGGTTGCCACGACCACATTATTTAGCGATCGACGTTTGGTCATATAGACATTGAGCACCAGCGTCTGTTTAGTGGTGCTTTCTGTAAACAAGACCGGCACGGGATACGGCGCGGGGGAGGCTTCCAGCCAGACCGGAAACGTCAGGCAGGCACCGTACTGATTGTTGGTTCGTGACTGGCACACCAGCGTGTTCCGCCCCCATTTTGGTGCGTCGTTGGTGTCATAACCGCCGTTTTCGTTGGTCCAGATGGGCAACTGCGCCGGTACGGACATCCGGTCGAAGGACACGGCGACGCTGGTATTGCGTCCTGTCGGCGTGAGTGAAGCCGCCTGTGCGCCGGCCATCAGGCATATCAGCGCCAGACTGGCAAGAAGTCTACTTTTCATACAAAATCCCTATTATTGTTTCTGCGAAGAAAACGCTGCCCGCGCAAGAGGACCTTCATCCGTGCGGCGGGTAGCGATCAGCATTTTTGCTCGCTGCTGAACGTCCTGCGGCACCGACGCAAGTTCAACCGTTTTACATTCGCTGTCGCCGACATAACGCACGACGTCATGCGTGCTTTTCACCTTCAGTTCGCAGCGGTACATCTGCCTCCCACGCGCCATATATAAATTCTTCATGCGGTGATCGGTTTCCGCCGTGAATCCGCCCTGTCCTAATCCCGACCAGCTGGTGACATTTATCGGCGTCGCGCCTTCCAGCGGCGTTTGCGGATTGACCATCAGCCTGCCGAGATAGGTGTAGCGCGAGACGATATTCACCTTGCTGACCAGCATCCGTCCCGGCGCGATAAAAAGCGTCCGGCGTCCGGCACCCTGCGTGATTTCACTGCGCATACCGGCGGTGGATTCGATGGAATCATTGATGCTGATATGACTTTGCGTATACGCCGGCACGCTGAACAACGTACGGCCGGTACCGCGCAGACTTGCGCTGCCCGCGCCGTCAACGGAGACATCCACTCGGGTATCCCGGCTTTCATCGGTGCTCGCGACGTTCAGCCCGATGGCAGCACCAGGCAGGCCGTTGCCCCATTTTCCCCAGTACAGACCGGATTTCGCCACCGCCAATGAGGAGTTGTAGCTGCCGCTACTGCTTACATGCTGCCCCGACGCACCCGAAGAGGCTGAACTGAACGCCAGACTGCCGCTGCCGTACTCGCCGCTGGTTTTCCCGTAAACCGACGCATTCAGCGTATTGTCCTGATTCCCGTTGAGATTCACGCCGATTTCCTGCTGATTCTGCGCATCGAAATACCAGTTTTGCGCGACGTTATAGCCAACCTGATCTTTACTGCTGCGGTCAGTCTGATAAGTCATGCCCACCGAGCTGTAATTCGAGCGCGCATTAATCGTCGGCGTGCTGACCCGCGAAAGTGAAACGGACAGAAATCCGCCGTTATCGCGCTTCATGCCGGTGCTGCTGGTACGCGTAAAAAGGTTGGCGCTGGTATTGATGTTGATGCCGCCGACGCTGAAACCGCGCCCCAGCCCGGCCTGCCAGGTGGTAGTCTGCGTTTTGTTATAGCTGCTGCGGCGTGTCCACACCGGCACCACGTCGTTATCATCGAGCTGGGCCGGGATCACGTTGCGGCCTTCATTTTTACTGGCGCTGTAACCGGCGTTCACGTACCAGCTTTTCACCGGCACGCTGAACATCAGGCTGCTGCTCTGATAGCAGCCGCTGAAACCGTATTGGCCACCGTTGTTGCTGTAACAATCCTGCGCATACAGTGCGCTGCGGTAAAAGCTGAGGGAAAAACCGTCGTTATAAGTGGCCTGCTGAATGTTGCCGCGAGAGCCTTCGCTGCCCTTCAGGTAGCTGAAGCGGGTGGTGAGAATGCCGTCGAGCAGCGGGTTATCGAATCCGTGACTCCAGTCGAGTGCGCTTTCGACAAAATGGTGGCGGTTGGTCGCGGCCACACCGCCTGTGAACGCGGCTTCACGGGTGAGCGGCACTTTGATCCCCGCCTGCATCACGCGGCGATCGGCACCGTTTTTTGATTCTGCACCGTTGCCCTGTACCTCGTGGTCAGGAATGGCGCCGCCCTGCACAAACCATTCGATGTTCTGGCTGGTGACATTGCCCGTACGGCTAAAAGGCACCTGCTCGGTGCGCGATAGCTGATTATCTTCGTAAACACGCAACGTCACGGTGTAGCTGCCGTTAGGGAACGCGGTGGTATCGAGGTTCTGTGTCCCCGCATTCAGGTAAAAGGTGCCGAGTAACTGCCGATCGCGATAGGCATCAATACGCGACGGGCGGGTGATAAATACCGTCACCGGCGTGCCCTGCGCGGCCTGTGAGTTGTTTATCCAGGCGAGCGTGGAACCGACACGCATACCTTCGATGGTGCTGAGCGGCAACTGGCTGAGGGTAATATTTCCGCCTGCGTTGCTGAAAATATCCCGGGAGTCCATGCGCCCCGCCTGAACGTAGTAGCGTTTGCCAACGTCGCGGCGCAGGAACACATTGTTAAAATGCACATCTTGATGATTTTGCTGGCGATATTTCTGTGCCAGATAGTCCCAGTCAATACCGGCATAACTATTTTCCGTCAACCCGATCGCGCCTGCGCCCTGTACGGATAACGTCTGGTCATCGTTATTAGTAACGAAATTTATATTCTGCTGATGTATAAACGCCGCTTCCGTTTCTGCGGTCTGTTCGTAGTACGGCGAGTTCCTGGTTGCGGCAAGCGGCACAAACTCAGGGCCGAGGAACAGCGCGACTTTGCCATTATTTTCATCATAGATAAGCGCAACCGAATCTGTTTCCAGATAGTCACACCCGCTCACGCCGCCGTTACTGCTGCACGCCAGATTCCCGTTACGTGCCATAGGCTTGCCGATCAGATGATCCAGCAGCGCTTGCTGCTGAGGACTCTTTTGATAATGCGCCATCACCGCCTGCGCGACGTCTTCCGGTTTGAGGAAAGTGACGGTATCGAGGTTAACGGAGGCTTCAAAAAGTCCGAGCGATTGCCCGTAAATAGAAAGATTGACCCACAGCGTCTGGCCGGTGACCAGCGATTCAAAACCAGGCGGAGCCTGGGTGGCGGCACGGGCTGAAAGAAAGGGGATCAGGGTAATGAAAGAGGCGATTGTAACGATCCGGAAAATGACCTTCATTACAGCGTCCTGCTGAAAAAGAATAACAAGGGGGCGAACTGCCCCCGAAATAATCGATCAATCAACTCCGGCAAATCAGCTCGACGTTGTTGCCTGTGTAATCAACAGGCTAACCACGCCGGAATAGGTGCCGGTGGCCAGAGGCGCTACGGTTGCCGGGGAGATTTTCAATGGCAGAACGGAAGAGCCGTTCTCAGTGCCTGCCGGAAACAGGGATGCGTAAGTCAGGGAGGTCGCCGTGGTGGTGATCGGTTTCAGATCTGCACCCAACGTGACTTTCAACGGAACGGCGGTACCGGTTACGGTTTCGTTTAACTGGGCAGTACTCACCAGCGCCACGTTGATATTGGCGGTAGAAGAATTCGACCAGATTTTGGTATCCAGTGAATAAGTAGATAAACCACGGCCAGGAATATATTGCATATTAATGGTTGCCGGCAGCGCAGTGCCGTCTGCCTGAGTCATATCTACCGTCGAATCAACGTTGGCATTAACAGTGATATCTTTCTGCACAGCCTGTGCATTAAATGCAGCCGTTAACGCAGCAGCGATGAAGAGTGGTTTGATTAATTTTTGCATTTTAGCTCCATGAAAATCCATGTAATGGTCATAACGCTAAATAATTCGAGCTGCAGGAAGGTGACTCAATATAATCAACGCGCCTGCGGCTTGAAGAATGACGAGCATCCATGACCGTATTATTGACAATGAACTGCTTCATAACAAACGGATTGTTATTCTTTTAGAATAAATTGATTATTTCCCGAGAACGTATTCGTTCATACTTCTCGTTTTCTGATCAACATATTTAATTCTGATTTCCTGTGCAGTTTTTATTTCATCTGGCGCCCATGCTTTGAACCGCAATGTTTCATCCGGATATATCGTGGCGTGTTCCTGTTTCCACTGGCAGCTGCTGCTGCTATTTTTTTGCAAGCAGAAAGCGACTTCGCGGATCGCTATGCGCACCGTGCCATTGTTTTTAACCTCGCCCGACGATAATGGGATCAGTGATAATACCGCGTGTTGCGGCGGTATATGAACCAGCACGCCCCAGACTAAATTGATGCCCAGCTGGTTACTGATTTTATTCTCCTGGCCGGTGTTATCTTTCAATTCCTCCGGCGCACCGACGGCCTCGAAGTAAACACGCCAGGCGGTCTCTTTCTCCGGAGGTTGTAAAGAAATAAGACGAATGATGCGTTGCGAGCCCGATGCCAGAGCGAATTTATCCGGGGTCGCAATCAGCGAGCGTGAAACCGCATCTTCAATCAATGTTTCTTTTTCAAATTGTGTAGCAGGGCGATCTATTCGCTTAATGCTGACTTTAATAAACTGCGCCTCGCCGCTTTGCGACAGGGTTTGTACCTGCGCTGCTCCCTGACTATTAAGCGTAACCTCCATGGGATAAACGCTCATATTTGCCAATGCAGCAGGCACGGAAAAAAAAGTCATTAATATCAGTGATAAAAACGGTAGCCTGGCGAACTTCTTTTTACAAAACAACGCAAAAGAATTGCCGTAACGCAGGGGCTGATGACGTGACTCTTCCATGATAAATCCTTATGAAATCCATAAAAAACGTGCCGGTAATTCCCCCTCCTGAGAGAAATCCTGTTAACCTGGACATCTGAACTCACGGGTTTAACTTGGCGATAAGAAAATTCTCACACAGGCTTTGTTATGTCACTGTCCATTTTTGTGGTTAATTTTTTAAGAGAAATGGGAAAGGATTCTTATTGCAGAAAAAACCATATAAATCATTGAAGTAGCTAACTAAAACATCCAAGCCAAAAGCAAGTCATTGGCTTTTGAAAATATTTTAACCGGTCAAAATAAAATCAGGTATTATGCTATACGGCCGCTTTAGTGTTAGGATTATCCTCAGAAGGGCAATAAAGACCCTTACTGATTTTAACAAGAATAGTTAAAAACTAACCGCCTCTATATAGCAAGATGGACCATTTCTCAACGGGTTATAAATAAAATCTAAAGAAAGAGTGGCGGTATTTTTTTATTTGCATTATGGAACCAGGTAAAGTAAGCAGCAATATGAAAAGAAAACAAAAACTCACCGAATTAATTTTTCTCCGTGCAGAAGTAATTAAGTCCCACAAAAACATTGAGGCAGTCATGCAGAAGCACTGCAAGCTACTGTTTAGACTTTATCTGACTAAGCCACTCTATTTTAAGGTTATTTTTAAAGCAAACCGTTTTATTATCGGTTCTGCCCTCATTGCGTATTTCTACACGACAGAAAAGCCGACGCTTCGCCAGGTGAAAAATTTTTGTAAGAAAACGGGGTTAATCAGTGACAACACGATTGATTCTTTTCTGCTTTTTATCCGGGTAGGCGGTCGTATGGACGTCAAAAAGGATCCGCTGGATAAACGAAAGTTAAACTATCAGGTAACGTCAAAAGCCCTTGATGAAACCCGTGCGTTAATTAATACCATGATGATCCCCTATGGGATGCTTTATCCGGAGTTCGATGTATCCGGATGTTTGAAAATGGAAAACTTCACCGCCAGTTATTTCCAAAAATATTCCGAAATCACCCTCAATCAGGTATATCTCTTCGAGATGGTGCCGGATTGTAAGGCGTTCGTTTTCAGAGATGCCGGGCACATGCTGTTGATGGATCTCTATATCGAGAGCATCAAACAGCAGACGGTGGTGATCGAGTACAACTACCTGAAAGCCTCGCTCAAGTGTGGTGTGTCACGTTCGCACATTAGACGATGCCTGCAAGCCGCAGAGGTTGGCAATTTACTGACGCTCGATACAGCGAACAACACTATCATCCTGCACCCGACCTTTATGCAAATGGCGCTGAACTACTTTGCGGTTTACATGGCGATGGTCGAGTATGGATTGAGTGGTTTGCCCGCGCGCCGGTAGACGATACTGCCCTTTAGTTTGAGCACAGCAGGCGCGTCTGGGCACAAGTATGCCCGGGATTTACTTGAAGTCAAAAGCGAGACCCTGAAACTACGGGCGCAGCTAAAACGCACCCAAGAACTGGATACCCTGAAAAAGGCTGGGCGGTACTTTGCAAGGGAGCCAGACTGAAGTAGCGCTTTATCAGTAAGCACCGCACTGTATGGGGCGTGATGACGATATGTCGGATACTCAATGTCGCCCGGGCCAATCAGGTCTGGTTTACCGACATTACCTATATCCCCACCTGGCAGGGCTGATTGTATCTGGCGGTGGCGGAATCGTTCTTCAGTTCGCTGAAAAAAGAACGGATCGGAAAACGCATATATAAAATCCGGGATCCGGCCTGGGCCGATATCTTCGATTACATTTGAGTCAGTTTGGATATCGAAAATTGTTGTACGTTAAGGTGATTTTTTGTACTCCATGGCTGTGTGAGCTTGACCATGTTGAAAGGCAGCTTTGAGCGAGGAGCAGACCGTCAGGCTTGCAGCAAGACGGCCAGTTAACTGGCAATAATAATTGAAATTATGCCCATGCCTTATTTTGAATAACCACCCTGTATCCATCTGGGTCAACAAATGTCCTTCCATTGACATCCCAGTAAGGGTTAAACGAATTCGTCATTTTGAACCCGGCTTCTATCATCCTGGCACAGGCATCTAACCACGCATTTTCATCTGAGTAATAAAGAACGAGTAAATCCTCCTCAGTTTGCAAAGGTTGAATGGAATGACTAAGGCAAAAGGTGAATTCTATATGCCAGTCTAAACCCTTCCGTCCTAACATCAGTCCATTGAAACCGTCATGATCATTGAATTCAGCAATTTTTTGTAAATCCAGTCCCTGACTGTACATCAGAAAAGATCGTTCAAGATTGGAGACGGGTTTGGCAATACGCATATGAGTAAACAATCGGATGTTCCTCGCAGAACCTTTTTACTTGAGCGTTAAAATTCAGTTCGAGTTTACACGTGATCATATTTTCAACTTGTCCAGGAGAGCTTACAAAATGTCCGCTGCTGGCACCAAGCGGACAGCCTCGTTGAGCATGATGTCAACCCTAGCGAGGTGCGGAAGTAACAAACACGAAAGAGCCTCAAAAACGCATATCATACCTATATGAATGCTGCATTTAGTCAAAAACATGCATCGCTTCCAACTGCCCCGTTTTCATTTCATTGCAGGAAGATAAAAATTTATCTTTAAAATCTAATGGCGGAGATTTTAGTTGCTGCACTGCCTCTTTATTTGCTTCCAATTCCCGTAATTTTACAATTGTATTTCTTCTAATCGACGAGAGAAATTTATCACCTGCTATCTTTTTATTCTTCTCCAGATAATTAGTCAGTATTATAGTCGATGTTTGGATGGCTTTTTCCTCAGAAAAACCCAGAGTAAAGCGGGAGTTGACGACCTCGTATTGAAATAGACATGCTGCTTCAGCCATTTGTTTCGCTTGTTCCCTCGGGGTTTGCTGACGTCCCCACGACTGGGAGGTGATGAGCTGCATGAGTATTAATAATCGTATTTTCATGCTAATAATCCATGTCCATTGGTAATATGGTATTTGAACCTATTCAGACGGACCTTGGCAACGTCTGCTTTTGGCACACAGCGGACCTCTGGTTAGGAAAGGTCCGTTGTGAGCAAGGAACGGGCATTAGAAATTGATTTCATTGCGGCGATTGCATTATTTACACACCCACATATTAATCAACGAGCAGACTCACCGAATAAAGCGGCGAGCCTGTTTTCTTATTAACGCGTCACACTAACATCTTCCAGCGTCACTGAGCTTTCAGGTTTATCACCTAATTGCATAGCGACCGGGACAAAAATGTTAAGATCTTGCAGCCAGGCTAGCTTGTCACTGCTTCCCGGTTGCCCTTCGTGAGTTTCATGACACTCAACTAACAGATATTTCCCACTAAACTGAGGTGCAATTCCATGTGCGTCACCCTGTCCCGTCACCTCGCAACGTAACGATGAAGAAGTGACTTTCTTATCGGAATCAATATCGTCCCATTGCGCCTGATATCGTTGACCAGCCACTAACGGGAAACGTATATCCGTCTGCAACTTGTTGAGCAGTGAGGCACCATTACTTATGGACATGGTGAACTTCAGCTGTAGCTGATTAGCAAGCGTTAAGCGTTGCACCGTCCATATGCCATAGTCTTCAAGCTTCCGTATATAGCCATCCGTTTGTGCATCCAGCTGTACTTTGATCTTACCTTGCGCGCTTACTTGTGTATAACGAACCTGTTTAAAGCGCGGAAGGGCCCACGGTTTGATCAGTAATTGCGCCTGATGCTCAATTGCAGCTGAGAGGGGGAATTTACTAAGCCACTGTGGATTATTATTACTCAGTTCGGGCATTGAAGGCCCCATAAGCGTTGATGCTGGCTTATTAGCGGCGGGGACAAAGTGACCTTCAGCTTTAAACGTTTTTCCTGCTGGCCACTGGCAGAGCTGCTCAAAGCGTTGTGCTTTATGCGTGTCAATGGTGAAGTCATTCTTACGGCGAACGATATCAGCAGTAATGAGTGAGTCCGTAACGCGACCCTCGCTGTCAAAGTTCATCAATGCTACTGCGTTTCCCTGATGCGTTTTACAGTTATACAAATAACGCTCAATCTTTAATTCAAGCGGCGCGTCATAGGGCGGTTCCCAGATGATATCCGCAAAGTCATACCCCATACTTACCGATAAAATATCGTCAATGCGCTTGATGCTGTTGACATCGATAAGCTCGGTAATACCGACTGTATCTGTCGCTGATAACTTTTCCCAGCGCGTGTCTTTTATCGGTAACTGGCAAACCATCCGGATATCATCAGCCGTCATCTTGCTGTCATCCTGTGCAGGCGCATAGCGAAGGTAGCTGTTTCCATAAAAGCGGGCTTGAGTAAACCCCTTCTCATTCAATAAATCTTTGTACAGAAGCTGTGCCGTGCCCTTTTTACAATCAATGGATCGCCACTGCTGGGCTGTTTTTCCATTACTGAAGTTTAGCGAGACCATGTAATTCACGCGATCGTGGATTCTGGTTACGGAAAAGGGGTTAGTGTCACCACCTGTCAATGCCGGCTTATCAGCAGCTTGAACGAAAGAAAACGGCAGCAGAGACAGAAAAAAAAGTGGACACATTGAGGGGCGTACGCTGTACATATATGTTCCTTCATATCGAGTAAGAAATGTTGGTATCGGCACCAGGAAGTGGATCGTTAGGCTTAGTTGATATGCAAAACACAGCATGGGGTAAGCTATTACCGCGCCTGACACTAACCCGACATCAGCCCCAGCCCCAATGCGAGTTGCAACCACCTCTTACAACGTCAATCTTTAAGCCAACAACGATTCTTATCACCGATCGCCTGCCTTAAGGTCTGTTTTCTCACCCTCCCGAATCATCGCATTATGATTGCGATCCCGCATCGCCCATTCAATCAGGCGTGCTCAACCTGCAAGCTGGCTTTGTCCGGTCAGCGTCCTCCGATTTCTTACCGCAAAGGTTGTTGAACAATCGCCGTCCGGCTACCCTCTGGTAGGCACTAACGCTGGAACTGAGGACGGCATGAAGGACATGAAGGAAAAGATTGGCTGGATAGATAATTTGCGCGCGGTGGCCTGTCTGATGGTGATCATGATCCATACCACCACCTGGTATGTGACCAACAGTACGGCCATCGGAGAGCACACCTGGGATGTTTCCAACCTGCTGAATTCCGCCTCGCGCGTGTGCGTGCCGCTTTTCTTTATGATTTCGGGTTATCTGTTCTTTGGTGAACGCAGCGCGCAAGGGCGGCATTTCCTGCGCATCGTGCTCTGTCTGGCCTTTTACAGCCTGGTGGCGCTGGCGTATATCACCTGGCTGACACCAATCAATCAGGGGATTTCCATCAAGCACCTGCTGCAAAAGCCGGTGTTCTACCATCTGTGGTTCTTCTTCGCGATTATCCCGATCTACCTGCTTTCCCCGCTGATCCAGGTGAAAGCCGTGCGCGCCGGCTATCTGGCGATTGTGACGCTGGTGCTGGCGGTGCTGGCCAACCCGAATACCCTCGATCAATCGGTCGGGCCGTTCCACTGGCTGCCGCTCAATCTGTATCTCAGCGGGGACAGTTTTTACTACGTGCTGTACGCGCTTTTTGGCCGGGCAATTGGCATGATGGACACCAACCGACGCGGCGTCAGCTGGCTGGCGGGCGTGGTGTTTATTGCCAGCGTGGCGGGGATTGCGATGGGAACCAAAAAGCAGATGGCGATCAACGGTGCCTTTGCCGACACCTGGTATCTCTACTGCGGGCCGGTGGTGTTTATTGCCGCCGTCAGCCTGCTGGTGCTGTTTAAAAACTGCCTCAATCAGCGACCGCTGCCGTTTCTGGCGCTGATCTCGCGCCATTCACTGCCGATTTATGGCTTCCACGCGCTGTTTATCCACTTTATGCGCACCCATCATCTGGATCACACCGACCATCCGTTTATCGATATCCCGCTGGTGTTTTCCCTGACGCTGGCGGGCAGTTTGCTGCTGGCGATGGGCCTGCGACGTATCGATAAGACCCATCTGGTGAGCTAGTGGTAACCCATTACCGACAGCAGATGCTGGGCCTGTTGCACCGCATCCTGACGGTGCGCAATACCCATTTTCTGATACAGATTGCGGATGTGGGTTTTGATGGTGGTGGCCGCCACCGCCAGTTCTCCGGCGATCTGCTCGTTGCTGTAGCCGGAATAAATCAGCCCCAGCACCTGCCATTCGCGTTGGGTTAACGGGCTGGTGCGGATCAATTCCGGCACCTGCGGATGGGTCAGCAGCTTGTTGACGAAGCTTTCATCAAAGTGGGCGAACTTGTGGCGATGGTGCTGATTCAGCTCGCGCAGGATCTGCTGCGCCCGCCGCTGTTCCAGTTCCGGCAACAGGTTCAGCTGCAGCAGCTGCCTTAACTGCTGCGCCATCATCTCGCCTTCAATCACAAAGTGGCTGATAAAGCCGGTGCGGTTCGCCAGCCCCAGTGCTTCAATCAGCACCCGCTGCGCTTCACTTTTACGCCCGGTGTGCCAGTAAAGCAGATTACTTAACAGCAGGTTGCGGTTCAGATCGCTGAGCAGGCGCAGCTGGCGGGCATTGCTGTTCAGCTCGTCCAGCACCACTTCGGCCTCGTTAAACTGTTCCAGCATGATCTGCACGCGGGCGATGGTGCGCCACTGGCCCTGCTGGAAATGGTTATCCGCCACGCCGGGTTTACGCGTTTGTTGCAACCACTGCCGCGCCGCCGGTTTATTGGCGGTGATCTGCCAGTAAATTACGCGGATTTTATCGGTGTTGGTCAGCCAGTCGATATGGTATTTGCCGTGTTTCAGCAGGGTTTCGCAGCGTTGCAGATAGTGGTGGGCATTATCCAGCTGGCCACGCGCCAGCGCGCATTTCGCTAACATCGCCAGGCACTGCAACTGCTGCTGCGGCTGGAAGTTGGTCAGTACCATCAGGCCCTGACGGGCGGCGGCTTCGGCATCATCCAGCCGCGACCAGGACCACAGCACCTGGGAACGCAGCCGCAGCAGGAATTCGTGCAACGGCAGCTGCTCAAGGTGCTGCTCGCGCACCAGCTCAAACGCGCGGTCCTGCATCTCAAAAGCGGCCTGCAAAAAGCCCTGCGCAATCAGGATTTCACTCTGTTGCAGCTGCGCCCACAGCGCGTAATGGTAGACCTGATAACGTCGGGCAATCTGCTCGGTCTGCTGCATTAGCGGCAGCGCACGGGCCAGATCGCCTTTGCAGTGCTGGATTTCGCCGGTGACCGAGGTCGCGACAATGCGGCTGTAATAACTGTCGTGCGGTAAAAAGCGCAGGGCTTCGGTCGCCAGCTGGCCAGCTTCTTCCTGACGACCATCGTTAATCGCCACCTGCGCCCGCAGCGCATCGAATTCCGCAGTTAAATCGGGCGCCATCGCGATATTGCGCAGCCGCATTTCCCCTTCGGCGCGGGACAGCAGCGCGTCCACTTCCTCATAACGGTGCAGGCTCTGAGCCAGCCAGGCCTGTAGCAGCACCAGCTTCGGATTGAGGATCATCTGGTCATACGGCAGCGCGTTCAGACACTCTTCCAGCAACGCCAGCTCGCTTTGATTAAACAGCGCCCAGGCATGTTGCAGCATGATATCGCGCAGCATGGTGGTGTCCTGCGCACCCAGCGCGTGGTGGATCGCCTCGGCCGGGAAACCCAGCGCCAGCCAGCCTTCGGCGGCGGCACGGTGAATGGCCGGGATCGCCGACGCCAGCTCCCACTGGCAGCGCTGTCGCAGGAAGGTGGCGAACAGCGGATGGAAGTTAAACCACTCGCCGGTGTCATCCATGCGGTGAATAAACAGCCCCTGGCTTTCCAGCGCTTCCAGACGCTGCTGACCGTTGTCGCCGCCCATCAGCCGGACGATCAGCGCATCGTTCATCGACCGCAGCAACGAGCAGCGCAGCAGGAAATCGCGGGTCGGCGCATCGACGCGATCCAGCACTTCCTCCACCAGATAGTGCGACAGGTGGCTGGCGTGAACCCCGGCCAGTTTCCGCGCGGACTGCTGCGTCGACTGCTGTGCCGGGGTGGTCGACTGGCGGGCGGAGAGGGCGATCAGCTGTAACGCCGTGGCCCAACCGGCGACCTCGTCACACAGGCGATTACTGTCGGCCTGCTCAATGGGTTCCTTCAGGCGGCAGTCGAAAAACTGCTGCGTTTCAGGATGGGTAAACGCCAGCTGACTGGAGTTCAGTTCCAGCAGCTGGTCGCGCACGCGCAGGTTGGCAATGCCTAACGGTGGCAGGGTGCGCGAGAGGATCAGCAGCGAGACATTTTCCGGCTGATGGCGCAGGAAAAAGCGCATGCCTTCGTGGATCGCCGCGTTGGAAATCAGATGGTAGTCATCAATCACCAGCATCAGCGGCTGATCCCAGTCGGAAAGCTCAACAAACAGCTGCGCAAACAGCGCCGGCAGGCTGGCGTACTGATGCTTCAGGCTTAACGCTTCGCTTTTGGCGCAGTGGCCGCCCGTCGCGTGTTGAATGGCGGCGATCAGGTAACTGACAAAGCGCTCAGGCTGATTATCGCTTTCATCCAGCGAGTACCAGCCGAGGGTATTTTTGCCGGAGGCCCAGTGCGCCATCAGCGTGGTTTTGCCGTAACCCGCCGGGCTGGTCACCAGCGTCAGGCGGTAATTTTGTGCAGCGGAAAGTCTCGTCAACAAACGCTCGCGCACCACCGTATTTTGCAACCGCACCGGGCGGCTCAGTTTCGAAGGGATAAGCATAATGAGTATCTTTTGCCGGAGGTCAGAGGACAGTTTCCCCTTCTCTAACTGCCACAAAGCCGTGTTTGGGGGCTTCAGCGTAAGTTTTGTGGGGGGATTTAATTATTTTAGTGTGCGTAATTAATCAGTTTTCCTTAAGGTCTGCCTGGAACGTATTGATTGCAAGAACGTTACTGATTTTTGTTTCGTTTAGTCGCACTTCGTCACATTTTTAAAAATCAGATTTTCCATGCCTGGGCCCTGGGCTGACCTGCGGCTGACTACGCCCCCTTTTCTCCTCCCTCGCTAATCCCTGTCGGGAGGATGCCGCGCGATGGGTGAAGCTTCAGCATGGGAAAAATTTACCCGATGCGAGGAAAGGTGATGCAGGTTCAGTTTGATAAATCGGTGTTTCAGGCGGCGTTAACACGTCAGTGGCAGCGTTTTGGTTTACACCAGGCGCAGGAGATGACGCCGCACCAGTGGTGGCAGGCAACCAGCGCGGCGCTGTCGGAACAGCTGAATGCCAGCCCGCTGCCGCCCGCCGCGAAACAGCCGCAGCGGCACGTGAACTATATCTCGATGGAGTTTCTGATTGGCCGCCTGACCGCCAACAACCTGATTAACCTCGGCTGGATGGAGCCTGTGCAGGAAGTGCTGAAAGAACAGGGCGTTGAGCTGGCGGACGTGCTGGAGCAGGAGGTCGATCCGGCGCTGGGCAACGGCGGTTTAGGACGGCTGGCGGCCTGTTTCCTCGACTCAATGGCCACCGTGGGCCAGCCGGCTACCGGTTACGGGCTGAACTACCAGTACGGTCTGTTCCGCCAGTCGTTCCGCGACGGCGAGCAGCAGGAAGCGCCGGATAACTGGCACCGCGAAAGCTATCCGTGGTTCTGCCACAACAGCGCGCTGTCGGTGGATGTCGGCTTTGGCGGCATGCTGCTGAAACAGGATGACGGACGCGAACACTGGATGCCGGAATTCTCCCTGCGCGGGGAAGCCTGGGATCTGCCGGTGGTGGGTTATCAGAATGGCGTCACCCAGCCGTTGCGCCTGTGGAAAGCGGGTGCGGTGCAGCCTTTTGATCTGGGCCGGTTTAACGACGGGGAATTCCTCAAGGCAGAAAAACAGGGCATTGAGGCTGAAAAGCTGACCAAAGTGCTGTATCCCAACGATCACCATCAGGCCGGTAAACGTCTGCGCCTGATGCAGCAATATTTCCAGTGCGCCTGTTCGGTGGCCGATATTCTGCGCCGCCACCATTTCCTTGGCCGCAAAATTGAAGATTTACCGCGCTATGAGGTGATCCAGCTTAATGACACCCATCCGACCATCGCCATCCCGGAGCTGCTGCGCATTCTGCTGGACGAGCACCAGCTTGAGTGGGACGCCGCGTGGACCATTGTCAGCCAGACGTTTGCGTATACCAACCACACGCTGATGCCGGAAGCGCTGGAGTGCTGGGATGAAAAGCTGGTCCGCAGCCTGCTGCCGCGCCATTTCTCGCTGATTAAGCAGATCAATGCCCGCTTTAAAAAGGTGGTGGAGCAGCGCTGGCCTGGCGACAAACGCGTGTGGGAAAAGCTCTCTATTCACCAGAACAAGCAGGTGCGCATGGCGAATCTGTGTGTGGTCAGCGGCTTTGCGGTCAACGGCGTCGCCGCGCTGCATTCCGATTTGGTGGTCAAGGATCTGTTCCCGGAATATCACCAGCTGTGGCCGCAGAAATTCCATAACGTCACCAACGGCATCACGCCGCGCCGCTGGCTGAAGCAGTGTAATCCGGCGCTGGCCGCGCTGATCGACAGCAAGCTGAACGTCGAATGGCTGACCGATCTCGATGCGCTTAAGGGGCTGGAAGCCTTTGCCGATGACCGCGCGTTCCAGCAGGCTTACCAGAACATCAAGCAGGAAAATAAACGCCGTCTGACCCACTATGTTCAGCAAACGATGGGCATCACCCTCAATCCTGAGGCGATTTTCGATGTGCAGATCAAACGTCTGCATGAGTACAAACGTCAGCACCTTAACCTGCTGCATATTCTTTCGCTGTATCGCCAGCTGCGCGATAACCCGGAAAGAGACTGCGTGCCGCGCGTGTTCCTGTTTGGCGCCAAGGCCGCGCCGGGCTATTACCTGGCGAAAAATATCATTCACGCCATCAATAAGGTGGCGGAAAAAATCAATAACGACCCGCTGGTCGGCGATCGCCTGAAGGTGGTGTTTATCCCGGACTACAAGGTGTCGGTGGCGGAATTGATGATCCCGGCGGCGGACGTCTCAGAACAAATTTCAACGGCGGGTAAAGAAGCCTCCGGCACCGGCAATATGAAGCTGGCGCTGAACGGCGCGCTGACCGTCGGCACCCTCGACGGAGCCAACGTGGAGATTGCTGAACAGGTCGGCGATGAGCATATCTTTATCTTCGGCAAGACGGTTGATGAGGTCAAAGCCCTGCTGAGCGCGGGTTACGATCCGCTGAAGCTGCGTAAGCAGGACAAGCACCTCAACAGCCTGCTAAAAGAGCTGGAAAACGGCTTCTTTAGCGGCGGGGATAAAACCGCGTTCAAACCGTTGCTGGACAGCCTGCTGTCGGGCGGCGACCCGTATCTGGTGCTGGCGGACTTTGCCGATTACTGTGCGGCCCAGCAACGGGTGGACGTGCTGTACCGCGACGCCACGCAGTGGACGCGCAGTGCCATTCTGAACACCGCCCGCGTCGGGATGTTCAGTTCTGACCGATCGATCCGCGACTATCAGCAGCGGATCTGGCAGGCGAAGCGCTGAGGAGCCCCGATGGAAAATAATGCACTTGAGCAGGCGGCCAGAGAGGCGGGCATTGCCTCCGGCTTTATTAACGCCCACGGCAAGCCTCAGGCGATTGCGGCTGAAACCAAACGCGATCTGCTGCAGGCGATGGGCTGGAACAACGATCGCCGGCCGCCGGCCAGGCCGGTGCCCACCGTCAGGGTGTTTACCGGGGGCGAGCGGTTTGCCCTGCCGGTTAACGGCGACGGCGATTTTAGCTGGCAGTTTCGCCAGGAGAGCGGTAGCGAGCAGCAGGGCAGGGTTAACGGCCGCATGACGCTGGCGCTGCCGGAGCCGATCGCGGCGGGCTATCACCGCCTGACGCTCACCCAGGGCACGCAGAGCTGGGAATGTCGGGTGATTGTCGCCCCGAAACGCTGCTTCGAACCGGAGCCGCTGCTGGCGGGGAAAAAGCTGTGGGGCGCCTGCGTGCAGCTGTATACCCTGCGCTCGGAGAGCAACTGGGGCATCGGCGATTTTGGCGATCTCGGCACGCTATTAAGTCAGGTCGCCTCACGCGGCGGCGCGTTTGTCGGCCTCAACCCGATCCACGCGCTCTGTCCCGGCGATCCGGAAGCGGCCAGCCCGTACAGTCCTTCATCCCGCCGCTGGCTGAATATTATTTATATCGACGTCGCCGCGGTGCCCGATTTCCAGCATAGCGAGGCCGCGCAGCAGTGGTGGCAGGCGGCGGACACGCAGCATGCTCTGCAGGCGGTGCGCGCCACCGACTGGGGGGATTACAGCGCGGTGATGGCACTCAAGCTGAAGGGGCTGCGTCTGGCCTACCCGCAATTTATGGCGCGCAAGGCGGATGATGCGCAGCGCCAGGCGTTTGCCCGCTTTGTGAAGCAAGGTGGCGAAAGCCTGTGGTTACAGGCGGCCTATGACGCGCTGTATGTCCATCTGGAGAAAGAAACCGGCAGGGCACAGGGCTGGAACGCCTGGCCGGACGCTTACCGCAACGCGCGCGGTCCGGTGGTGCGGGCGTTTTGCGAGCAGCAGGCGCCGGAGGTGGAGTTTTACCTGTGGCTGCAGTGGCTGGCCGAAACGCAGATTGAACGCTGTTATCAGCTCAGCCAGCAGGCCGCGATGCCGATTGGCTTATACCGCGATCTGGCGGTGGGCGTGGTGGAAGGCGGCGCGGAAACCTGGGGTGATGGCGAGCTGTACTGCCTGAAAGCCTCGGTCGGCGCGCCGCCGGATATCCTCGGTCCGCAGGGGCAAAACTGGGATTTGCGGCCGATGGATCCCTGGGCGATGGTCAACCGGGGCTATCAGCCTTTTATCGATCTGCTGCGATCCAATATGATCCACTGCGGCGCGCTGCGGATTGATCATGTGATGGCGCTGCTGCGTCTGTGGGGGATCCCGGCGGGTGAAACCGCCGATAAGGGTGCCTACGTGCAGTACCCGGTTGACGATCTGCTGGCCATTCTGGCACTGGAAAGCCAGCGTCACCGCTGCATGGTGATTGGCGAAGACCTGGGCACGGTGCCGGTGGAGATTGTCAGCAAGCTGCGTGAAGGCGGCGTTTACTCCTACAAAGTGCTCTACTTTGAGCGTGATGCGGAGAACAGCTTCCGCGCGCCGCAGTCCTATCCGGTGCAGGCGATGGCGACGCTGACCACCCACGATTTACCGACGCTGCGCAGCTACTGGCAGGCGGACGATTTAACGCTGGGCAAAACGCTGGGGCTGTACACCGATGAGGCGGTGCTGGAGACGCTGTACGCCGACCGGGCGAAGGCCCGTCAGGGCTTGCTGGATGGCCTGCATCACTATGGCTGCGTGCCGGTGAAAACCGCGCACCGGGCCGCCCAGCTGACGCCGGCGATCCGTCGTGGCCTGCAACGCTATGTGGCGGACAGCGCCAGCGCGCTGCTGGGGCTGCAACCGGAAGACTGGCTGGATATGGCCGCGCCGGTTAACGTGCCGGGTACCAGCGATCAGTATCCGAACTGGCGACGTAAGCTGTCGCAGACGCTGGAGGCGATGTTTGCCGATGCCGAAGTGAACAGCCTGATTCAGGATCTGGATAAGCGCCGCAGGAAAGTGTCGGTCATCTGACCGGACGCAGGCATAAAAAAGGGTGGCCTTGAAGGCCACCCAGGACACAGGACTAGCTGTAATAACCGTATTACAGGTAAAAAATCTTAACCCTTCACCCCTCCCGCCGTCAGCCCACCCACTAACCAACGTTGTGCTATCAGGAACACCGCGGTGATCGGGATGGCCGATAAGATGGCCGCCGCCGCGAAGTCGCCCCACAGGTAATTTTGCGGATTCAGGTACTGTTGCATGCCCACCGCCAGCGTGTAGCTGTTGACGTCACGCAATAACAGCGACGCCACCGGCACTTCGGTAATGGCGGCAATAAACGACAGAATAAACACCACCGCCAGGATCGGCACCGACAGCGGCAGCAGCACCAGGCGGAACGCCTGCCACGGCGAGGCGCCGTCCAGCGACGCCGCTTCTTCCAGCGAGTTATCGATGGTTTCGAAGTAGCCTTTGATGGTCCAGACGTGCAGCGCGATGCCGCCCATATAGGCAAAAATCACCCCGCCGTGGGTGTTCAGCCCGAGGAAGGGCACGTACACGCCTAAGCGGTCAAACAACGCGTACAGGGCGACCAGCGACAGCACCGCCGGGAACATCTGGAAAATCAGCATCCCTTTCAGCAGCGAGCTTTTGCCGCGAAACTTCATGCGGGCAAAGGCGTAGGCGCAGGTGGTGGACAGCGTGACGATGCCGGCGGCGGTGATCACCGCAATCTTGATCGAGTTCCATAACCACAGTATCACCGGGAACGGTGGCGACGTGACGCTGCCGTCGCTGTTGGTGACGGCGATCCCCAGCGCCAGCTTCCAGTGATCCCAGGAAACGGTCTCCGGGATCAGGCTGCCGGTGGCAAAGTTGCCGGGCCGCAGCGAGATGGCAAACACCATCAGCAGCGGAAACAGGATCAGCGCGACAAAGCTCAGTAATAACAGGTGCGTCACCAGCAGCCTGAGCCGCTGAGACTTCGGTTTAACCATGGCCATAACGCCTCCTTAATCGAATTTCATTCGTGACGCTTTCAGATTGATGGCCGCCAGGCCGCCAACCAGCAGGAAAATCAGCGTGGCGATTGCCGCCGCCAGACCAAAGTCCTGGCCGCCGCCGCCTTCAAAGGCGATGCGCCAGGTGTAGCTGACCAGCAGATCGGTATGGCCGGCCGGTGTGGTGGTGCCCAGCCGGTCCGGGCCGCCGTTGGTCAGCAGCTGGATCAGCACAAAGTTATTAAAGTTAAAGGCAAAGCTGGCAATCATCAGCGGCGTGAGCGGCTTAATCAGCAGCGGCAGCGTGATGCGGAAGAAGTTCTGCACCGGCGTGGCGCCATCCATTGCCGAGGCTTCATACAGGTCGTCGGGAATGGCTTTCAGCAGGCCCATACACAAAATCATCATGTAGGGATAACCGAGCCAGGTGTTGACGATAATCAGCATGGTTTTGGCGGTCAGCGGGTCGCTAAACCACGCCGGTTTGATGCCAAACAGGGTGCTGAGCACCAGGTTGATCTCGCCGAAGCTCTGGTTGAATAACCCTTTAAAAATCAGGATGGAAATAAACGCCGGTACCGCATACGGCAGGATCAGCAGCAGGCGATAGGCCGCCTTGCCTTTCAGCTCATCCCACTGCACCACGCAGGCCAGCACCATGCCGACCGCGGTGGTCAGGACAACCGTCAGCAGCGAGAACACCACCGTCCAGACAAAAATCGACAGGAATGGCTTCTGGATGCCGTCATCCTGCACCACGCGCAGGAAGTTTTTCCAGCCGATACCGACGGTAAAACCGGGGCTCAGCACCTCGGTTTCCCAGCCGCCTTTGGCATCAATCGCCTGATAAAAACCGCTGTCCATATTGGGACGATACACCTTGCCGCTCTGGCTGTCGGTCAGCAGGTTGCCGTCTTTACTGAGCTGATACAGCGGCTGGGTGCCGGAAAACTGGCGCAGCGAGCTCATGCGCAGCTGGGTTCCGTCAGCCAGTCTGGCCGACAGCTGGCTTAACGCCTGACGATTCTGGGTGATCACCCGCAGGCCGGCTTTCTCCGTCTCCGGCAGGGTTTGCGCCGCCATCTCCAGCGTTTGTGGCGTGGTAGCGTTAAAGGCGAACGGTTTGGAGACCATCACCGCGCCGTTTTCCGGCGAGGTCAGGGCCAGCTGCCACTTGTCGCCATCCGGATAGAGCGCGAAGTTCCAGGCGTTATCGGCGCTGAACTGGCGGTCCATCAGCACGCTCTGCGCCCGCTCGAAGGTCAGCTGGTGGACGCTGCTGTAGTTGGTAAAGGCGATGGCGATGGTGCACACCAGCGGGAACAGCACGAACAGGGCCATGCCCGCCAGGCCGGGATAAACGTAGCGCCAGGCGTACGCGCGGCGGTTGCCATAAATAAACAGGCCGAGGCTTGAGAGAAGGAGCGTCAGAATGGCGAACAGGTACTCTCCCTGCGCATACATCAGCACAATCAAATAACCGGCCAGCAGGGCAAAAAGCACGATCAACGCCCTGGCGATCGCGGTTTTCAGCGGTCGTTTGGCAGGCGTTGTCAGGCTGGTCTGAGCGAAAGGCATAGAAGCAATCCTTGTGGAATCAGGGCTGCAAGCAGCCCTTTATTTCAGCTAACGCTAAGGTTATTTCGTGACGCGGGTTTCAACATCTTTCAACGCCTGCGGCACGGTCTGACGGCCATTGACCGCGTTGATGATCGCGCTGCGTTCGGCGTACCAGAAGGCACTCATTTGCGGGATGTTCGGCATGATTTCGCCATTTTTGGAGTTGGCCATGGTGGCGGCAATACGCGGATCGCTTTCCAGTTTCTGCTGGTACGACTTCAGCGCCACCGCACCCAGCGGCTTATCCTTGTTGACGGCGGCCAGGCCCGCATCGGTGATCAGGTAGTTTTCGATAAACTCCTTCGCCAGTTCTTTATTCGGGCTGGCGGCGTTGATGCCGGCGGTCAGCACGCCGACGAACGGTTTTGACGGCTTGCCGTGGAAGGTTGGCAGCAGCGCGACGCCGTAGTTGATCTTGCTCTTGTCGAGGTTTGACCAGGCCCACGGACCGTCGATGGTCAGCGCGGTTTGCCCTTTGTTAAAGGCGGCTTCGGAAATCGAGTAGTCGGTGTCGGCGCTGATGTGCTTGTTTTTCACCAGATCGACGATGAACTGTAATCCAGCTTTCGAGCCTTCATTGTTGACGCCGGTGTTTTTGATGTCGTATTTGCCGTCAACATACTTGAAGGCATAGCCGCCATCGGCCGCGATAATCGGCCAGGTGAAGTAGGGTTCCTGCAGGTTCCACATGATGGCGCTTTTGCCCTGCGCCTTCAGCGTCTTGTCCAGCGCCGGGATCTCTTCCCAGGTTTTCGGCGGGGTTTTCACCAGGTCTTTGTTGTAAATCAGCGACAGCGACTCTACCGCCACCGGGTAGCCGATCAGCTTGCCGTTAAAGGTGACCGCATCCCAGGTAAACGGGAACAGCTTGTCCTTAAAGGCTTTGTCCGGGCTGACTTCGGCCACCAGGCCCGACTGGGCATAGCCACCAAAACGGTCATGGGCCCAGAAGATGATGTCCGGGCCGTCGCCGGTGGCGGCCACCTGCGGATACTTCTCTTCCAGCTTGTCAGGGTGTTCGACCGTGACCTTAATGCCGGTGTCCTTTTCAAACTGCTTACCCACTTCGGCGAGGCCGTTATAGCCTTTATCGCCGTTGATCCAGATCACCAGCTTGCCTTCTTCGATTTTGGCGAAGGCGGACGACGAGAGCACCAGCGTAGCCAGCGCGGAAACTGCGACAGAGTGTTTGATAACGTTCTTGATGCTGAGGGCCATAATCCAGTCCTTTCATTGCTGTGGGGCTTGGCCCCAGACGGAGAAGCGAGGGTACGATGCCAGTGTGGCGTTAACCCCCTGGGGCTTCATCATCCCCCCGCCTACGCCCCCACCTCTCAGATTGTGACGCCGCTAGCAATGCCTTCAGTAATCCCGCCTGCGCGCCGTTATTCGCCATCGTTTTTTGCAGCGCAGATCACGAAACGCGCTTTTGCCCGGCCCGTTCCGGCCCGCGCCGCGACTTCTCATCCTCCCTGCTCCTCCCCCACAAAAATCCCGCCGCCGGAGGATTACGCCCGCCGGGGATGTCGTCATGCTGCGTGGCATTCAGTCGTCCACATTCACAGGAGTCCAGATGGCGAGCGTTTCCCTCAGCGGCGTATATAAAGCCTTCGGTGAGACCGTGATTTCCAGCGACATCAATCTGGAGATAGAAGAAGGCGAGTTCGTGGTCTTCGTCGGGCCATCGGGCTGCGGAAAATCCACCCTGCTGCGGATGATCGCCGGGCTGGAGGAGATCACCGCCGGTGAGCTGAAGATTGGCAATCAGCGCATGAATGAGGTGCCGCCTGCCGGCCGCGGGATCGGCATGGTGTTTCAGTCCTATGCCCTCTATCCGCACCTGTCGGTGGCCGAAAACATGTCGTTTGGCCTCAAGCTGTCGCGCACCAAAAAAGCCGAGATTGACCGGCGGGTGAACCAGGTCTCCGAAGTGTTGCAGCTGGCGCACCTGCTCGACCGCCGCCCGAAAGCGCTGTCCGGCGGGCAACGTCAGCGCGTGGCGATTGGCCGCACGCTGGTGGCAGAGCCGACGGTGTTTTTGCTCGATGAACCGCTCTCTAACCTCGATGCGGCGCTGCGGGTGCAGATGCGCATTGAGATCTCCCGACTGCATAAGCGCCTGAAGCGCACGATGATTTACGTCACCCACGATCAGGTTGAAGCGATGACGCTGGCCGACAAAATCGTGGTGCTGAACGCCGGCAAGATCGCCCAGATTGGCAAGCCGCTGGCGCTTTACCACTATCCCGCCAACCGCTTTGTCGCCGGCTTTATTGGCTCGCCGAAAATGAACTTCCTGCCGGTAAAAGTGGTGGCCGTCGAGCCTGACCGCGTGCAGGTCGAGCTGCCCGATCGCCAGTGGGTCTGGCTGTCGGTATCCGGCAGTGACGTCATTGTCGGCAGCAACCTTTCGCTGGGTATTCGCCCTGAACACCTGCTGCCCGGTGACCGCGCGGAAATTGCGCTGTCCGGCGAAGTGCAGGTGGTCGAGCAGCTCGGCAACGAAACACAGATCCACATCCAGATTCCGGCAATTCGTCAAAACCTGGTTTACCGCCAGAACGACGTGGTGCTGGTAGAAGAAGGTGCAACATTCGCTATCGGCCTGCCACCACACCGCTGTCATCTGTTCCGTGAAGACGGGACGGCCTGTCGCCGGTTACACCCGGAGCCGGGCGTTTAAATGCACATGTCCCCCTACAGGAGAAGATGATGATAACAATACGTAATTCCTCTCTGGCGCTGGCAGTGGCTGCAGGCGTCCTTTCCACACAGGCAATGGCGGTGGATTTCACCGGTTATGCGCGTTCCGGTATTGGCTGGTCTGGCAGCGGCGGCGAGCAGCAATGTTTCAAGGCGACCGGGGCGGAGAGTAAATACCGTCTGGGTAACGAGTGCGAAACCTATGCCGAATTACGCCTGGGCCAGGAAATCTGGAAACAGGGCGATAAGAGCTTCTATTTCAACAGTAACGTGGCGTACTCCGTTTCACAGCAGAATGACTGGGAAGCAACCGATCCGGCTTTCCGTGAAGCCAACGTGTTAGGTAAGAACCTGATCGAATGGTTACCAGGCTCCACCCTCTGGGCAGGTAAGCGCTTCTACCAGCGTCATGACGTGCATATGATCGACTTCTACTACTGGGACATTTCCGGTCCCGGTGCCGGTCTGGAAGATGTGGATGTCGGCTTTGGTAAGCTTTCTATCGCCGCCACGCGTAACACCGAAAGCGGCGGCTCCTTTGGCTATATCGCCGACCAGCGTAACGAACTGCCGACCTCTAACGACGTGTTCGACGTCCGTCTGGCCGGGATTGAAACCAACCCTGGCGGCGTGCTGGAGCTGGGTGTGGACTATGGCCGCGCCAACGCGCGTGACGGCTATACGCTGGATGACAATGCCACCAAAGATGGCTGGTTACTGACCGCAGAACACACGCAGAGCATCTATAACGGCTACAACAAATTCGTCGTGCAGTACGCGGCGGACTCGATGACCGATCCGAACACCGGTTCGTCCAACGGCCACTCCAACGGTGGCGCAATCAACAATAACGGCAGCATGCTGCGCGTGCTGGACCACGGTGCCATCGACTTTAACGATACCTGGGGCCTGATGTACGTGGCGATGTATCAGGATACCGACCGTGATAACAACAACGGCACCACCTGGTACACCGTCGGCGTGCGTCCGATGTACAAATGGACGCCGATCATGAGCACCTTGCTGGAAGCGGGTTACGACAACGTGAAGTCCCAGCGTACCGGCGACCGCAACGGTCAGTACAAATTGACCCTGGCGCAGCAGTGGCAGGCGGGCGACAGCATCTGGTCCCGTCCGGCGATCCGCCTGTTCGCCACCTATGCCAAGTGGGATGAGAAGTGGGGTTACGACACCGATGCGGGCGTGGATAACGGCCTGGCGATGAACGACACCAGCGCGCGGACGTTCAGCCGGGGGAACGACGATGAGGTGACGTTTGGCGCCCAGATGGAAGTCTGGTGGTAATTTTTTCCGTCCGCCTTCGCGCTGCAGGGGCGTTGGCCGCGCCTCCTCGCCCCGGTCACGTAGTTATCTACGCTCCCGGGGACTTGGACGCTTGCCGCCTTCCTGCAACACGAATGCGTTTGGAAAAAAAATTTACCACCTTCTGATTTTGCACTGACGGGCGCCTGAACCACTCAAATGACTTTGAGGTTTTGTGGCAGGGGTAGAGTAGAAAAAACATGATGTGCTGGCTGGTGGGTTATCCGTATAAACCGCCAGCCTTCAGGGTGATTTCAAAGGAAACAATGATGAAAAAGAATCTGCTG
This sequence comes from Erwinia sp. QL-Z3, assembly GCF_004551645.1. Classification (NCBI taxonomy): domain Bacteria; kingdom Pseudomonadati; phylum Pseudomonadota; class Gammaproteobacteria; order Enterobacterales; family Erwiniaceae; genus Erwinia; species Erwinia sp. QL-Z3. The sequence continues at coordinate 1,298,320 of NZ_CP037950.1, read as the reverse complement.
TCACTGTGTCTGTCGTTGAGCCTGCTGACTGCTGCACCTGCGGTGGTGAATGCGGCGCAGAATGATGCGAATACCGCTCCGGCGATTGCAAGCCAGACCTTACGCAACCTGTCGTGGACGCCGCTGGTGCCGCCAGTGACGCAGGATGTGACGCTTGGGATGTCCAGCGCACAGATTAATCAGGGGCAAATTCAGGGCGCGGTGGCGGCATTCGCCTTGCCTGCCGACCGGGGTTCGCTGGAGATTACCCTGACCAGTATCGCAACCGGTAAAACCGTGTATGCGCCAAATGTTCTGGTGCTGGATGAGCAGATGCGTCCGGCGGCCTTTTATCCTTCCAGCTACTTCCCTTACGAGAAGCCGGGCATTGTGTCCAGCGACCGGCTGGAAGGGACGCTGAAGCTGACCCCGGCGTTGGGGCAGAAACAAATTTATCTGCTGGTGTACACCACGCGCAACGATCTGGATGCCACCACGCAGATGGTGAACCCGGCCAAAGCCTATGCCGCTGGCGTGGGCAACGCGGTGCCGGATATCCCGGACCCTGTGGCGCGTCATACGCCAACCGGCACCTTGAGCCTGAAGGTCACCGCCGAGCAGAAAGCCGGTAACGTGATGATTGGGCAGATCTTCCCGTCATCCGCACCGGCCGAAGCAGCACCGGTGGTGGTTGGCAGCACGCAGGCACCTGCGCCAGCGCCAGCCGCACCGGCCAAACCGTCAGAGCCGATGCTGGACGATTCGGATGCCTGGTTTAACGAGTCGATTAAGAAGGCCGTCAAAGCCGGAGACGTGGATAAAGCGCTGAAACTGCTGGATGAAGCGGAGCGTCTGGGCTCGAAAACCGCCCGTAAAACCTTTATTGAGAGCGTGAAGAAGTAGATTTCAAGGCTGAATAACAGAAGGGTGGACAGAGAAATCTGGCCGCCCTTTTTTAATGCGGCTTAACTGATTGCAGATTAAGGCGCCTCCCAGCGCTGCAATGCCCGACGCAGCTGGCGCGATGACGAGAACCCGGCGGACAACGCGGCTTTTTCGGCCCCTTCACCCTGTTGCAGGCGCTGGCGGGCGATGGCGATGCGCAGCTGCTCGTGATAATCGCGCACGCTGATGCCCAGATGTTGCCTGAACAGCCGCGTCAGGTGGCGCGGGCTGATATGCACCTTGCCGGCAATCTCCTCCAGCTGCCACTCCCGTTCGGGTTGGACAACCAGCAAATCCTGGGTGCGGTGAATGGCCGGATGCATATGGTTGCGATAGCGCAGCCAGGGCGACAGCTGCGGATCCTCACCCGAACGGCGGAAGTAGACCACCATTTCACGCGCGACGTTAAGCGCAGTCTGCGAGCCGCACAGCTGGTGGATGAGGTGCAGCGACAGGTCGATGCCGGCGGTAATGCCGGCGCTGGTCCAGATGCCGCGATCTTCGACAAAGATGCGGTTTTCCTTCACGATCGCCGTCGGATCGGCGTTTTTCAGGCGGGTGATCACTTCATGATGGCTGGTGCACTGCACGCCGCTCAGCAGGCCGGCTTTTGCCGCCAGGATGGTGCCGGAACAGACGCACACCAGTGAAATCTTGCGGTCATGGATATCCGGCTGCTGGCGCATCAGCCAATTGCGCGCGGCCACGCCCTGCGGCGTATCAAACCCGCGACTGGAATCCTCCACGCCGGGCACGATAAGCAGGCTCCCGGCGGGCAGGCGATCGGGCATCGGCTCGATGCGGCTGACGGTCATCCCGGTGGAGGTCATGATGCTCTCCTCCGGGCCGATATAGCGCAGCGAGAACGCGCCCGCTGCCAGCTTCAGCGTTTCCGCCGGGCCGGTCACATCCAGCGAAACAATGCCTGGCACCATCAAAAACCACACCGGGATAGTCATCTTATGGCAACTCCTGCAGACACTCCTCCACGGTACGGATGGAGGCGAATCGGTTGATCAGCACGGCTTCAGTATGATGACGCAGGTCAGCGATACTCAGCGTGATGCGGTTATGGCTAATCGGAAAGGTCAGCGTCGCTTCGGTCACGAACGTCACCTTATACCCCAGATCGGACGCCACGCGGGCGGTGGTTTCGCAGCACTGTTCGGTGCGCAAACCACAAATAATCACATGATCGATTTTCTGCTCGCGCAGCCACGGCTCCAGCCCGGATTCGGTCAGCGCGTTATGCACTCGCTTCTGGACGGTTTTCGCCACCTTATGGTTGAGGAACGGCAGACGCTCAACCAGGCCAGAGGCCAGCGAAAACGGGCCATGATCTTCCACATGGAACACATCAACAATCGGAATGCCACGAACATGGCAGCCGCCAATCAGCGCGCTGATACTGCGTTCAAACGCCGGCATCTCGACCGTATCCTGGTAACCACGATGATAGAAGGACTGCTGCGCGTCAATCACTAAAAGGACGGTATTGGACATTTACGGACTCCACTGGAAGAGGGTATAGCCCAATGATGACGGGAAAAGGCAGGTCGAAGAAGGCCAAAAACGGACATGATCCTGTCCGGGTGAGACGATCGACATTTCGTTGGGCAGCGAAGCATCGTGCCTACCGCTGAATACACTGGCAGACATCAACCACCAAGGGAGTTACCTGATGATTGCTGTACTTTTTGAAGCCGATGCCGTGCCTGAACATCAGGCGCGCTATTTCCAATTAGCCGCGGAGCTTAAACCGGAGCTGACCGACGTGGACGGTTTTATCTCAATCGAGCGTTTTCAGAGCCTGAGCACCCCGGACAAAATTCTTTCGCTCTCCTGGTGGTGCGATGAAGCGTCGGTACTGAGCTGGAAGAAAAATCAGCGGCACAGGGCAGCGCAGGAAGAGGGCAAAGCCACCATTTTCGCGTATTACCGTATTCGTATTGCCAGCGTGATCAGAGACTACTCATCAGAATCAGGAAGCCATGCAGATGTATGATATCCATGTTGTTTTGACCAATATGCCGGGCTCGTTGGCCTCAATGGGCACCACGTTAGGTAACAATGGTGTCGGTCTGGAAGGCGGCGGCGTGTTCTCCGTCGGCAGTGAAAGTCATGCGCATTATCTGGTGGAGGATGGCGAGCGTGCCCGAGAGGTGTTGGTTAATGCCGGTTTCTCGGTGCATGCGGTGGTTAAACCGGTGATCCGTCAGCTCCGGCAGGAACGCCCTGGCGAACTGGGCGAAATCATGGACGTGATTGCCCGCAACGGAATAAATCTGTTGGTCCAGTACAGCGATCACCACAACCAGTTAATATTACTGACAGACAATAATGAACTGGCCGCACAGGTCACTCAACCATGGGAAATCCCTTCTGCATGAGCCTGCCGGGTTTAGCTAACACCGATGACGGTGCCCTATCGCTGGAACACGCCATGTCGGCTATCGCCAGTGCCATTTCTGACCCGTCGAGGGTCAGAATACTCTGCGCACTGATGGATGGCCGGGCATGGACAGCGACCGAACTGAGCGCCGTGGCCGATATTGCCACCTCCACTGCCAGCGGGCATTTGGCGAGGCTACTGCAAAGTGGTTTAACGGTGTGTCTCTCGCAGGGCAGGCACCGTTATTACCGCCTGGCAGGCAGCGATGTTGCCAGCCTGCTGGAAAACATTATGGGCATGTCGGTTAAACATATCCGCACGCCTGAGACGCGCGCGCCGCTCCCGTTACGGCGCGCCCGTACCTGTTATGACCATCTGGCGGGGGAAATCGCGGTCGAACTCTATGCCTGTATGAAGGCCAACCACTGGATTACAGCTGACGGCAGTACGATAACTCAGGCCGGGCTGCACCATTTTCAAAGCATCGGGGCAGTGCTTAATCCCAAAACCAAACGGAAACCGTGCTGCGATTGTCTGGACTGGAGCGAGCGGCGTTTTCACCTCGGAGGGGATGCCGGCGCGGCGTTATTCCTCGCCTTTGAGGCACAGGGCTGGCTGGTGCGCATAGAAGGTTATCGGGAAGTGAGGTTCACTGAAGCAGGGAAAAAAGCATTGCAAAGGCATTACGTGGTGGTTTTCACGGACTGACCGTGGCTGCCTTTCGTCATTGTGGGATGCGCTTAACGAAAGCCAGGTTGCGACGCGGTTAGGGCTGAATTTCGGCTTTACACAATGCTATACTCTGCGCCTCTTCAAAGAGGAAGATCGTCGTCTCCGGTGAGGCGGCTGGATTTCAAATCCAGTTGGGGCCGCCAGCGGTCCCGGGCAGGTTCGACTCCTGTGATCTTCCGCCATTTCTCCTCTTTCTGCGTCAACTAACTTCAATAAATACAACAACAATTAGCTAGTTAACTTGAAAGTTCACTCTCCTGATGTCAATCTATGTCTACTGGAATCTACCCCTATTTAGGGGTGTTTTAGGGGGTTAAAAATCGCTGTGAAAATCGATACCCCCACACGGAGACGCAATGGCACTAACTGACGTCAAGGTGCGTACGGCAAAGCCCTTGGATAAACCTTACAAGCTTGCAGATGGTGGCGGGCTTTACTTGCTGGTCAATGCAAATGGCTCTCGTTACTGGCGGATGAAGTACCGCGTTATGGGGCGTGAGAAATTATTGTCCATTGGTGTCTATCCTGATGTGTCGCTTGCTGTAGCTCGCCAGAAACGGGACGAAGCCAGGCGTAGTCTGGCGGCTGGAGATGATCCCGGAGCAATTAAAAAGGCAGAAAAACAAGCGAGAAAAATAGCTACTGCAAATACGTTTGAAGCAATTGCTCGAGAGTGGCACAAGGCAAAAGCTGACCGCTGGTCACTAAGCTATCGTGAGGAGATTATAAGTACATTCGAAAAGGATATTTTTCCCTATATAGGGATAAAGCCCATTGCTGATATTAAGCCATTAGAGTTGCTTGAAACTCTTAAAAGAATGGAGAAGCGTGGTGCATTAGAGAAAATGCGTAAAGTACGTCAACGCTGTGGCGAGGTCTTTCGTTACGCAATTATAACGGGTAGAGCTGAATATAATCCTGCTCCAGATCTAGCGGGGGCATTAGCCGTACATAAAAAACAACACCTCCCGTTTCTGACTGCTCAAGAGTTACCTTCCTTTTTAGAGGATCTGGCTGGATATAAAGGTAGCGTCATTACTAAAATTGCAACCTATTTAATAATGTATACCGGTGTCAGAACTCAGGAATTACGTTTTGCTCGCTGGCAAGATATTGACCTTGAAAATGCAATGTGGGAAGTGCCAGCAGAACACATGAAAATGCGCCGCCCTCACAAAGTCCCGCTCTCAAGGCAAGCTATATCCTTATTGAAGCAATTAAAGCCGATTACAAGCCACTATCCTCTTATTTTTATAGGTAGAAACGATCAGCGCAAGCCTATTAGCAAAGAAAGCATCAACCAGGTCATTGAACTCTTAGGCTATAAAGGTAGGCTTACTGGTCATGGATTTAGGCATACGATGAGCACGATTTTGCATGAGCAAGGCTTCAACTCTGCCTGGATTGAGCTGCAACTGGCTCACGTAGATAAAAACGCAATCAGGGGAGCTTATAATCATGCTCAATATTTGGATGGTCGTCGAGAAATGATGCAATGGTATGCAGATTTTTTATCTGGGTTAGCAGAGGGTTGAATGGATTTTTTTAAGATAAAAAATATAGATTCATTGTTGAGGGATTATTATCAAGTATCAGAAGCAGCCCAGTTGATTGGATGTGATAAGAAAGATATTTTATGGTACGCCTGCCATAAAAATATTGAGCTATGCATGGAGTTTGATGACGGTGAGTTTGATGTATCATGCGGGCTGAGTGCTGGTGTTGATAATCACGAATTGATCCAATCTATTAATAATCTACCTAAAGATAATGAAGGGTATTTTATCTTATCGGAAAATTGTTCTTTTAGGTCAGACATTAATGAGACCAATCTCGATGCTCATGATCTCTTAATTTGTAATATGAAGGGTTATTTTGCATTAAGTAATGATTATAAAAGCACTTTATTGAAGTATGAAGGTCAGCCTGAAGAATGGCCTGATTATTTCATTCCTTCAGGTGAAAGTTATTTGGGTTTCCCTGTTGAATTATATCTAAATTATGACGAACGAGAAAATTATTTTCTTATAGATACCTTATGGATAACAAAAAATCAAATTGATGCTTTCTTAAAGGCTGTAGCTGAAGATAAAAAACCAAAAAAAACAGTAAAAAATTATCAGTCCCAATCTGAGGCTCAAAAACAGAAGCATGCTGTTCCGAGGGCCGAAATTCTTATGGCTGTGATCTCTCTTTTTCATCGTGATATGAGGTTGCGTAGAGAGAGTCCTGCGGCAGTAGCAGAACAACTATTTCTGCATGCCCGGGAGTTCTGGCCGGAAAAAGGTGAGCCCCCATTAAGCTATGACACAGTTGTTAGCTTGTTGCGGAGTTGCATGAAAAAAGAAGGATTAACATTTATTTAACAATATTTGTGGCTAATAGAGTTTCTAATAAAATCTTTTAGTCACATTTTAACAGTCTGAAACCTGTGATTAAATTTTCCGTATTGAAGCCAGTAGACATGACTTTACGGAGAAAGAAATATGAACACATCATTTGAATTCCAGCCTGCACAACGTCCCTCTATGGACGCATTAATTGATATGAAATTTATAACTGCTGACTGTCTATTAAGCGATAAATGGATCTATCGGCTAATTTCCTTAAATCGTTTCCCCCGGCCAATTAAGATTGGCCGCATGTCCCGTTGGCGGGCTGCTGACTACTACAGCTGGAGAGATCAACATGAAGCTGATTCGCTTGAGAAATTTGATGGGATGAGAAGAAAAGCTAAAGCGCTACAGCAGGGGCTTCATTAAGCGACTCATACTTGAGCCGCAGAAAAGATAATCTCAAGGAAATAGATTTTGCGGGGGTGCATAAACTATCCCTTAGCATCAATACCACGTGACTGAAGCTCTTTGCGTAAAATTCGTTTTATCCATGATGCTAAAGCTGAGTCACCATCTTTGCGCATTTCATTTTCAAGCTGCTGGCGGAACTCCTCTGTTAAGCGCATTTGGAAAGGAGGTGAACGTTTTTCTTGTGGTGTTGACATGGTAATTACCCTAATCTATTATGACCTACATGGTAGTTACCATTGTAGTTACCTAAAATCGAAAAAACAATGCCCGCTTGTGCAGCAACACAGAACGGGCATCTAACCAAATATGCTTAGGGACCACAATATGGCTACATCAAAGTTTACCTGGATCTTCGCTGCAATCAACCGTGCACAGCGCTCCTGCCGCCCGGTGATGCTGCGGGTAACGGCGAACGATGAGCGCAGCGCCCGCCGCCGTCTCGCCGCCGATTACGTGCTGTTTTTTGCCGGTCGTCTGCCGTGCCGGGGAGGTCGTCATGCGTGAGTATCCGCAACCCGGCGAGCGCTGGCAGCATAAGCAGGGCTGGACGGTCTGCATTATCCGCCTGACGGCGGCCCCCTTTACCGTGGCGGCCGCTAACCCGGCGTTCAGCCACGAGGTGCTGTATCGCTATGACAGCGACGGCCAGCTGACGTCCGGCCCGCTGGCGTGGTTTGAGGCGTGCTATCAGCGTATCGCGACGGCACCGCGCAGGCTGACCGACGCCACCGGCGGGAAAGGCGGCTCCGGTCCCCTGAGCCTGCATCCGTCCGTAACGCTTGTTCGCCAGCGTACCGCCGACGTCAGCCCACGCCCGGCACCGGGCGCAGACCACTATTCGCGCTTTCTGTAAGCCGTAACCGCATTCAGTAACGGAGTTATCCATGAACACATCAAACGGGCAGCACGCTGCTCAGGGCCACCCCTTGCCGTTAAACCGTCGTTTCCACGCCTACGGCCTGCCGGAAGACGCATTCGAGAAGCTGGAACGGGCCAAGGACGCCTGCGACCTGCTGCAACAGCTGTTTGCGCAGCACCCCCAGAACGACGGCCTGCCGTTCGGCGGCAGCGTGCCCGGCGTGGCCGCGCTGATGGACTATCTCTACGCCGACCTGAAAGAGGTGGCGCGCCACTGCGCCCCGCTGACGGAGGCAAAGGTATGAGCCATCACGTATCGGTTTTTCCGGCGGAGCTGACCACCGCCCTGTACCGTCGCGCCATCGCTTCCGCCTGGCGGGAAAAGGTGCTGGCCGACACCGGCAGCGAGATTCTGGGGCCGCACAAACTGTCGGTGGAGCGCATCGAAATGGCCGTTGCCCTGCATATTGAAAGCGTGATGGTGAACGAGTATGGCGAGGCGCAGGGCGCGGCGGCCGCGCTGGCGCTCATGAGCGATATGGTCAGGCCGGAGCTGCTGACCGCGCCGCCGGTGCTCACCGGACGCGGGGTTCAGGTAATGACGGAGCTGTATCAGGTATTACCGGCGGCCTTCGATGATTTCTGCGATACCGGCATTTCGCTGTACGACAGGTAAGGAGAGGCTATGACTGTTACACAGATTACCACGGCCGCACGGGGCCGCTGGCCGGTTATCCTGCCGCTGCTGGGCATAACGGTGCCGGACAACGGCCGGCACGGCCCCTGCCCACACTGCGGCGGAGACGACCGCTTTCGCTTCGACGATAAGGAGGGGCGCGGGACGGGGATTTGCAACCGCTGCGGCAACGGCAACGGCGACGGCCTGGACCTGGTAAAACGGGTCACGGGCGACGGCGTGAAAAAGGCGTCGCAGGCCGTGGCGCAGGTGCTGGAATTCCGCGACGTGCAGGACATGCCGGTTAAGCCTGCCAGGGAAAAAGCCCCGAAGCGCGATATGACCGCCACGGTGAACGCACTGCTGGCAGACAGCCACACCGGCGAAAGCGACTATCTCGGCGCAAAAGGTTTTACCGGCCATCCGGTGACGCTGACCGGCCAGGCGCAGCGCATCAGCGGCACGACGTTCCCGGCGGGTTCGGTTTTGCTGTCGCTGGTGACCACAGACGGCGCGATAACCGGCGCGCAGCTGATAGCACCGGGCGGGGAAAAAAGCCTGCTGCCGGGCAGCACCATGAAGGGCGCGTTCGTGACGCTCGCCCCGCTGGCCGCAGAGCCGCCCGTGCAGGTGGTGATTACCGAAGGCTGGGCCACGGCGCTGACCGTGAGCCAGCTGACCGCCGGGCACGTGGTGGCGGCCGTGTCGGCCGGGAACCTGCCGAACGTGGCGCAGGCGCTGCGCGCCCGCTGGCCGGAGGTGAAAATTATCCTCGCCGGGGACAACGACTTTCAGGACGGGGGCGAAAATCCCGGCAAGGCCTTCGCGGAAAAGGCGGCGAAGGCGGTGGGCGGCTGGATTACGCTGCCGCCGGGCGAAATCCGCGCCGACTGGAACGACTGGCACCGCCAGCACGGCGTGACCCGCACCCGTGAAGCCTTCCGTAACGGTCTGGTGATGTGCGGTGAGGGCCGCACGCGACTGCCGCAGGGGTTCCGGCTGACCCAGGAATACCTCTGGTATGAAAAGCAGGTGCAGCGCAACGGCGAAACGGAAATTCAGAACGTGAAAATCTGCAACCCGCTGCGCGTCACCGCCATTACCTGCGACGCCGACGGCGGCAACTTTGGCCGCCTGCTGGAGTGGGAGGATACCTGGGGCGAGCGGCGTAAATGGGCGATGCCAATGGAAATGCTCAGCGGCAGCGGCGAGGAGCTGCGCCGGGTGCTGCTGGTTAACGGCCTGTCGTATATCAGCACCACCGGCGAGGCCCGCGCCCGGCTGATGGAGTACATCTCGCTGTGCAAGCCGGAGCGGCGCGTTACCTGCGTGAGCCGTACCGGCTGGCACGGACAGGTTTACGTCCTTCAGGACGAGGTGAACGGTGAGGACGCGGAGGGCGTCATTCTCCAGACCACCTCAGTACAGGGGCGCGACTTCCGGGTGGCGGGTACGACCGAAGAGTGGCGCGAGCACGTCTCCCGCTACTGCACCGGCAACTCCCGCGTGGCCTTTGCGGTGAGCCTGGCCTTTGCCGCGCCGCTGCTGCGCCTGATTGGCATGGACGGCGGCGGCTATCACCTGAAGGGCGAATCCACCGACGGCAAGACCACCACCATGAAGGCAGCCACCTCGGTATGCGGCGGCCCGGACTACTGGCAGACGTGGCGGGCCACCGGCAACTCGCTGGAAGGCTCCGCCAGCCGCCGCAACGACGCGGCGATGATGCTCGATGAAATTCGTGAGGTGGACGGGCGCGAGGCGGGCAACATTGCCTACATGCTGGCAAACGGCCAGGGCAAGGGCCGGAACGGACGGCGAGCTGCGCACCCGCAAACAGTGGCGGCTGTTGTTCCTGTCCACGGGCGAGCTTTCGCTGACGGAGCACGCCGCGAAGGCGGGCGAGCGCACCTTCGCCGGGATGGAGGTCAGGATGATACAGATACCCAGCGACTCCGGTAAGTTCGGCGTGTTTGAGGAGCTGCACGGCTTTGATAGCGGCAAGGCGCTGGCGGAGCATCTGGAATGGGCCACGGCCAGCTACTACGGCTCTCCGTTCCGCGAGTGGCTGAAGGCGCTGACGGCCGACCTGAACGGGCTGACGGCGCAGGCAAAGGCGCTGATGAAGGAGTACACCGCCGCGCTGGCCCCGCAGGACGCGGGTAATCAGGTCGGCCGCGCGGTCAACCGCTTTGCCCTTGTGGCAATGGCCGGGGAGCTGGCAACGCGCCTCGGTATCACCGGCTGGCCGGAGGGTGAAGCGCTCAGGGCAACTCGGGTCTGCCTGAACGCCTGGCTGAAGGACCGGGGACACACGGCCAACCAGGAAGACATGGCCGCGCTGGAGCAGGTGCGCACGTTCTTCACGGCCAACCAGTACAGCCGCTTTGCCGACTGGCACGACGAGCGCAACCGTCCCGGCAACATGGTGGGATGGCGCAGGGGGGAGAAAGGCAACGCCGCGCAGGGCCGGGAAGCGGTCACCACCTTCTACGTGATGCCGTCAGGCTGGAAGGAAATCTGCCGGGGCTTTGACCCGCGCAAGGTGGCGCGACTCTGTGCGGACAAGGGGTATCTGCTGGCGGCCAACGACGGCAAGCTGCAAACCAGCATTCGCCCGCCAGAGATGAACGTGCGCAGGCTCTACGTCTTTAACAGCGAGGTGCCGGGTTAATGGTGCGTGAGTCTTATTTATTAAGGGTAACAGAGGTAACAGGTGTAACAGCCGCGTCGGCCGGGCGCTGGCGCCGTTACACCGCGTAAAAGCAAAAGGGTAACAGGTGTAACACCGCATCTGTTGCCCGCTGTAACCCCTGATGTTACACACCGATATTTACTTAAAACGCAGTTAAAACAGCGATGTAACCCTTGTTACCCCTGTTACACCCTGCTGCCAACAGAGACGCGGGCAACACGCCCTTCAGAGCCTTTTTCCTGGCGGGCCATCAGGTTTGTTTGCTGGGCCATGAGCAGACGGGGAAAGCAGGCGTTGTCCGCTGGGCCACGGCAGAATACAAACATCCTTTACAGAGAGAGAATTATCATGAGCGAGAACAAAAACCCCGAGGTTATCCGCTTCAGCGAAGCCAAAGCCGCCCACACGGCGCAGATGATAAAAATCAACGACATCACCGCCGCCATTGCCCGCAGCAAAAAAGAGCGCGACGCGGCCATTGAAAACGGGAAAGAAGAGGAGACGAACTGGCGCACCCGCTTTCGAAGCCTGCGCGGGGCAATGACGCCGGAGCTGCGCGCCGAGCACAGCCAGCGCATCGCCAGCCGCGAGCTGGCCGGGGAGTTCACCGGTCTGATTGAGGAGCTGGAGTTCGAGCACGAGGGTGAGACGATAAACGCCGTGCGCACCGGCCGCGCTTACGTGAACGCACACAGCACGGCCTTTACGGAGTACGTAAACGGCCAGTGGGACGCCGCCATGCGTAACATCAGCCCGACGCTGGTCCGCGCCATCCGCCTGAAGCTGCTGTTGCTGAGGCTCAACGACCGTGGCCGCCATACCGACCCGCAGCATGAAGAGCCGGAAGCGGTACTAGCCCGTGAGGTCGGTAAACTGCTGACCGATAGAGCAGAGAGCGCACGGCTGGATATGGATGCCGAGCCGGTGCTGTCGGAGATTGGCGTTTACCGGCCAGCGCTGACCGGCGGGGATATGCGCCTCTATAACAGCCCGGCTTTAGTGCATAAGTTGATGCAGCAGCGTACAGGCAGGCAGCAGAAGGAGAGCCAGGCATGATGCACTGCCCGTACTGCAAAAGCCCGGCACACGCCAAATCTAGCCGATACATGTCCGAACAGGTTAAGGAACGTTATCATCAGTGCACCAATCTCGACTGTTCCTGCGCGTTCAAGACCAGCGAAAGTATTACCCGGGTAATTACCGCGCCACCGCAGCCAGAAATCTGCGTGGCTCCGCCCCCACCACCGCCTCAGCGCCAGTCCCAGACGCTGGGCCGCTACGGAAGCGCCTTCCGGCACTGATACAAAACCTCACTTACTCCCTGCCATCCGGCGGGGATTTTTTTTTACGCAAAGCTAAAGATTTTCTGCATGGTGACGAGTATAAATAGTGATGCATGCAAGAGCTGCATGGATTTGCATGCAAATAATGCGGGTCAGAAGCACAAACAGGACCAGTACTGGCGCGGCCTGAGCCGGTGCATGCAGTTGCATTAAAAGTGATGCATAAAGCGGGCAGGCGTGGCGGGGATAGCATTGCGCGCAAAGCCTATTGGCACGTGAGGTAACATCAAATTGTAAAAAATTTCATTTGTAATAGAGTACAGTGGAGGAAGTGAGTTCACTTGGCTTTTTTCAAGAGTCCCAGTGGATGGGGATGAACATTTGAGGTATGTTATGAGTTCAATCTTAAAAAGTATAAAAATTAGCGGTTTTAAATCAATACTCGAGGAAAATATTGAGTTTGGTCGTATTAATATATTTATTGGTAATAATGGTGCAGGTAAAAGCAATCTTTTAGAATCTATAGCTGTAGCATCGGCATCGATAGAGGGTAGTGTAGATTATGAAAGATTAGCGCGAAGAGGAGCAAGGTTGTCTGCGCCTGAGATATTTCGCAGTTCCTTTAAAAACAAAAAAAGAAAGGCTCTTTTTAGGTTGGAAATAGAGACGGATTCATATTTATACTCAATGGGGATTAGTCCTAAAGAAGGTTTTGCATATCATTCAGAATCCCTGAAAGAAAAACACACAGATAAGCAAATTGCTGGTAGATCTAATAATGGGGCGCGTTTAGATGGTATAACTGTCCCAGCAAAGATTGATCGAGAATCAAGTATCGTTTCTTTATACAATACATTGCACAATGAATTTAATGAACTTGATGGTATAAAAAACTTTGCAATATATTCTCCTTCAACTCCCATTTTAAGAGGAGTGAGTTCTGATGGCAGCAATAAAGCTCCATTAGGGTTATATGGCGGAAGATTGGCTGAGGCTTTAAAAGAAATTCTGATGAATGCTGATAAGCGAAAACGGCATATCGATGAGTTAAGAAGATTTTTCAAATTAATGGATTGGTTTCAGTATATATCTTCGACATCTGATATTGATGAGAAGTTAGCATCTGAACATATTAGCTTAGGTCGTAGTGTGCTTAAATATACTGACAAGTATATGAAGAAAAACTTTAATAGCCTTTATGCTTATGATGTCAGCGAAGGGGCTCTCTATATATTGTTTACGCTCTTATTACTTATTCATGAAGATTCACCCGATCTAATTGCTATAGATAATATAGATAGCGCTTTGAATCCTGGTCTCATAAGAACGTTAATGTCTCAACTTGTTGAAATTATTGATGAAAAGAAACATAAGCAAATTTTTTTAACAACACACAACCCAATTACACTTGATGGGATTGACTTATTCAATGACGAACACCGTCTTTTTGTGGTCGAGCGTGACAGGGAAGGCTTAACGAAAGTTAGGAGAATTAATCCTCCATCTGGTACAACAAAAAAAGAATGGGAAGAGAAATATTTTGGAATGAAGCTCTCTGAAATTTGGTTATCTGGTGCGATTGGAGGTATACCTCATGGATTTGCCTGAACAAGTTGAAAAAAAGAGAAAAATTTACTTATTAGTTTGTGAAGGGCCAACTGACATTGAAATAATAAGAGGAATATCTAATCATATCTCCGAAAGAGTCGAGGCTGAAATTGATATAAGGGAGCTTAGTCCAACTAAAGATATGACCACGGGTAACTATCCTAGTCATGGATGGACAGCAGTAAAATCGTGGTGCGAAAAATACTCTCTTGATAAAGGTATCGTTATAGATGCTAACTTACAGGATTGGCAAAAAAAACTTTTACAAGTGAAACAATCCTATCGATGGGATACTTTAATAAAGTTTTCTGGGGCTGATGGTATTATTCTTCAGATTGATACGGACATTGCTGAGGAAATGAATCATCAAGTTTTTGACCCTGCGAATGATGATCGTAAAACTTTCTGTGAAAGTGCTGTAAATATTTGGTTAAATGAGCAATCTACTCCTGAAGAGATATATTATCTGCTTTCGACTTATTCTAGCGAAGTGTGGTTATTAGCCACACATGAACCAGAGATTTGTAAAAACTACGAAGATATTCAAGATGTTGAACCTAGGTTGATCTCACTTGGCTATTCAAAGAAGAACATTAAAGGAAAACCTCGGTTAAAAAAAGAGCCTAAGCTTTATGAAAATTATAGCGAGAAAATTATTGAAAAAATTGACATAGTTAGGCAGCGTTGTGTGGAATGTGATGACTTCTGCTCTTTCCTTGAGAAATAAAATCATAGAAATCATAAAGATAGGGTGTTTTTAACTGTGATTTATGCAGCCACCAGGGAAGTATTAACTGTATCGCCTATGCCTCCAGAGGTTGATAACTTAAGTAAGGATTTCCTTTGTCCATATAAAATGGGGGTATGTTTGGGGGTACCTTTAGATTAATGAAACATATCAATCTGATATGTATATACTTTTATTAAAATTCCACCTCCTGTGATCTTCCGCCAATCAGCATCTTCCAAACTTGTTCCCTGCTCATCCGATAACATTCATAAAACCTGTATTTACAGGGTTAATGCGATTGTCCTTGTCTTTTAAGGTCTGCCTGAATATGCGTTTGAATGGGAATATATCGATATTGCGTTCAGCGTTCTACTGAACGAGTCAGATGAATTTAATAAAAATTAGAAATAAATCAGTGAGCAAATATTTGAAAAAAAGTGAATGACTATTCAATTAATAAAAACATTTCTGACCGTGCAAAATTCAGGTTAGTTGATACAATTACCTGAAATTATGAAAAGGAACAGTGATGAAATTAGGGTTTGCCTGCAAGTACCTTAACGCGGATTTAAAGCAGCCATGGCCCTTTAAGTCACCAACCCGAAAGCGATTTCTCAACCTTGATGAGAAAAAACAGGGGCAATTGCTGTTTGAGTGTGCCACACACAACCTTGCCCAGCTGTCGAACATTTTTGATGAGCTGGCGCAACTGCCCGAGGCATTAAGAATGATGAGAATAGGTAGCGATTTGCTCCCCCTGTTCACCGTTCCTGAAGCCGGCATCCATTATCAGCGGCTGTTACTCCAACTTAAACCGCTTTTCTCGGCGTGCGGTGAACGCGCGCGGACCAGCGGCATACGTCTTTCATTTCATCCCGGGCAATACACTGTGCTTGCATCCTAAACACCGGAGGTAGTTGACCGCTCGCTGGCAGACATTGAATACCATGTTTTATGCGCCAGGCTGCTCGGTTACGGGAAAAATTTTCAGGATTTTAAAATTAATATACATATGAACGGACGGGGAGGATTTGAAGGATTCAGGTCCGCTTTTCAGCGACTGAGCCCTGAAGCTAAGCTGATGCTTACCGTTGAAAACGATGAAGTTTCTTGCTCATTGGATGATGTGTTGCAGGCCAGAAAGTTGTGTCCGATTGTACTGGATATTCACCATCACTGGGTAAAAGAAAACCAGTTCATAAAACCAGGTGATGAGCGTATTGCTTTAATTAAAGAATCCTGGCGGGGAGTGAGACCCGTTTTACATTACTCAGTGTCACAGGAGGGATTAATTCCTGAGCGCGGATTTCCCGATCAGGAATCGCTGCAATTGTCCAAAATGAAACTGCGGGCACATTCAAACTATTATTTTAATGAGGATCTAAACGAGTGGGCTCTGTCATTTAAGGATTTCGATATTATGTGTTAAGTAAAAATGAAAAACATTGCACGGGAAAGCCTCTTTAAATATCAGTAGGGATGTGGAGCAGCAACCTCCCGCACCTGCATAACAGTACCGGATAAGCTGAGCCGGCGGCCACGGGAAGGTTCAGATGCCTCACCTTTAATCCTGCATTCCCTGATCTGGCGGCCCGATGAGTCGGTATCCCCTCGTTCCTGGCCAGATAATAAGATTTATACACGCACCCTTGCACATTGCTTTCAGCCAGTACGCAGGGTATTCAGCGCCACAGACCATAAATCCTTGCCGCACCGGGAGCAGAGGTGAACACCCTTCACATCAAGTTCTTCAACACTGCCGCAATGATTGCAGGCATAGGTGCCGGCAGCCTGAATTTCCGGGAAACTCGGGCGATGCTCAGGTGGCAGGACCGACAGGCCGGGTCTGACAAATTCATTATCAAAACAATAGATGCTGAGCTGCCCGTCAACCTCCACAAGGGCCAGACGTATCTGGCCCAAATGCTCTATGTTTTTCAGACGCAGTTCCATCAAAAATTCGTTCGGAGAAATATTGAGCCGGTCCAGATTTTCCACCACGTAGCGCCCGTCAGACACCAGCGTGATTACCTCGCCTTCAACCAGGCGGGCCACAGCAGTGAAGCGGGACATGGACCATGTAGTGGCACGGTAAAGGATGAGAAGTACAATGAAGACCATAATCACAGGCAGCACGGGCACATCATCATAGAAGGTCACGTCACCTGAAGCCGATCCCAGCGTAAGAATAATGACCACTTCAAAAAGGGAGAGCTGCTGGACGCCACGCCGGCCAGATATTTTCAGAAAGATAAAAACCACCACATAAGCAATACACACGCGTAACGCCACTTCACCCAGGAACGTCAGGGGAAGATCGTTCAGGAAAAATTTCTGCCAGTCAGTGTGATTCATTCTATTTTCTCGGGAATACCAGGATCTGAATATTATAATACTCAAATCATTATTAAGGTTCTGAGTGACAAGACCTGTGATTTCACCCCAGCGTCTGAGCATGCCGGCCCGCCATGGCACTCTTTGCCGCTGCGCGGAGCCTGACGGCTGAAGAGGCATCCGGGCGTGAATACCATCGGTGGTACAGCAGACCGTCTGCGAGCTGTTTTTTGCAGTATAAGGTGTGCGTCGGTTTCCGGGGCCAGGAGCGGGGGCTGAACGAAAAACTGGCCAGGCGGGAACAGACAAAATTATTTGATCCCAGTCACTATTATATTTTTCAGCTGCTAAGATTTGTAAGGAAGCGAGCGCAAGATTAAATTAATCTCAAAATAAAAAATCGCCCACAGAAAGATATTGGTTTTATGTGAACGAAAAAAACCTCTTCCATACCGGAAGAGGTTTTTTATCATGCTGGTAAACTGTTAACACTCACTCATTAACTATTCATGCAGTCCTCACACAGACTAAATTCTGGCACCCGCTGCTGTGCAATTCCGCTGGCCTGAAAATCCGTATATATACTGCCAAGAAATACTCTGAATTTTGCTGCAGTAACCTGTTCACAACCTTTTTTATGTAAAACCCAAGCGTTTAAACTACTTACTAAGTAGTAATATCTAGCTGTATTCATTAAAACCTCATTCAGTAAGTGATCAATAATCACACAATAAAAATTAAGGTTTCTTGATATATATCAATGAAAACGCAACTATTTTCACGATTAGGAATTCACCGGGTTGCAAACGCATAAAAAGCATAGGTATTTTTTTGCAAAAATATGACGTTAATTTCCAGTCCTGACGGCATCTGGTTTAAAGCGGTCGGTTTAAACCGAAGTGAGCAGGGACTTCGCTAACTGAGGTTTAAAAGACTTCATTGGGAGGTAACGTGTTTTAAACAGGAGGGAGAATCCAATAAGGCTAACGATGTACGATAAAAAATCCCAGCCGCCAGGGCCGGGAAAAGAACATATCTACACTCATAATACATACGCATAACCATCACATATGTAGATTATTTAGCCTACAGCGCACGGGTGGCTATGGCTCCAGGGATATTCTTAGAGGTCATAAGTTCGGAGGTTTCTGAGGCAAGGTATTTTTGAGTTTGATTAATCTCTGGAAAAAATTTCAGTAAGCGAATAGGGTTTATTCTTCGTCACTGTTCAATTTTTTTTGGATTGTCTTACCAGCAGCACAATTTCCTGTAATGAGCTGGGCTCGCCCTTAACCCATGAGGGCTATGAGGTCCGGACGGGGAAGATGTTAACAGGGGCAGTAGTGAATCCGAGAATCGCATGAACTGTCATTTTGCGCTTACAGTCCTGTTTCAGGGGCATTGTCAGGCGGACATGCTTTTCCAACAACGTCAGCCAGAAATTCCATCACCCTAACAGCGGAGGGATCGCGTCGGTACTCAGGATAGGCAACCAGCCACATACTTCTGCCTGGGGGAGGAGAATCTACAGCCAGTTTTATCAGAGAGCTGTCATTGTCCCCCATGAAACAGGGTAACGTCACCACGCCAAGCCCACTCCTGGCGGCCTGCTGCTGGGCCATCAGGTCGCTGGCCCTGAATATAATCCGCCGTCCGTTCAGCAGGGACTCCAGCCATTTCTGCTGCGTCACATAATCCAGCGACGTTTCATAGCCAATGAATAACCAACTTTCGGGTGGCCTGTCCTGCCAGGAAGGCGAAGCATACAGGCTGAAACGCATCGTCCCGATCCGGCGTGTTAACAGGTCGGGGTCTTCCGGTCTTGTCAGACGTACCGCGATATCCGCCTCGCCTTTGTTCAGTTGAACCTGATGGGATGCTCCTGATAAGGAGAGCGAAATATTCGGATGAGTTTGCGTAAAGTCGGCCACGGCTGGCGCAATCAGCAGCGCTGCGACAGCCGGAGATGCGCTAACCCTGATAACAGCAGCGGGCGCGGCAGAGAGCGACGTAGCCTGTATTTTTACCCGGTCTGACACCCGGTTCATTTCTTCAGCGACAGAGGCAATGACTTTGCCCTGTTCTGTCAGCGCGGTACGCCTGGGCAAACGTTCCGTCAGACGAAGTCCGAGCGACCTTTCGAGGGCGGCGATGCGGCGGCTGACGGTGGCATGATCGACGTGAAGCTCTTTTGCCGCAGCGGACATGGAACCTCTGCGGGCCAGCGCAAGAAAGTAATGTAAATCCTGCCAGTCCATTCACCTTCTCCTTGTGCGTTTTTACACATATATGGGTCTTTTATACCCGTATTTTTCCTGAGATAAACGACTTTATAATTTTCTCACTCAAACAGTGAGGACAGACTATGTCAGTAGCCATCGTAATCAGTCAGCCGGGCGGTCCCGACGTCCTGAAAGCAATTGAAATCACCCTGAGTGAACCGGGCCCCGATGACGTTCAGATCCAACATGAGGTAATAGGCGTCAACTTTGTGGATATTTACTTCCGTTCAGGGTTGTACCCTCTGTCATCCTCTCCGGCCGTGCCCGGGTTTGAGGGCGGCGGGAGGGTAATCGCCGTCGGGGAGAACGTTCGCGCATTTACCCGAGGCGATCGGGTTGCCTATACCGGGAATCCGATGGGGGCTTATACCGAGCTCAGAAATATTCCCGCCAGCCGGCTGATAAAAATACCTGAGGGGATAACTATTCGCACCGCCGGAAGCACGATGCTGAGAGGTCTCACCGCTCATATGTTGCTTCATAAGGTACGGAACGTTAAAGCAGGAGACTGGCTGCTGGTGCATTCCGCCGCGGGCGGCCTGGGGCAGATTGTCACCCGTTGGGCAACCCTGAAAGGTGCCCGGGTGATTGGTACAACGGGGTCAGTGGAAAAAATGAAACTTGCACAAGCGGCAGGTGCCGCTGAAGTGCTTCTTCACACCGATGCGGCATGGGCTGAAACCGTACGCGAGATTGCGGATGGGCGCGGGGTGCATCTTGCCATTGATGGCATTGGAGGCGCTATGCTCGCTGCAACGCTCGGCGTGGTACGCCCTTTTGGCACAGTGGCAAGTCTGGGGCAGGCGGCAGGACCTGTACCACCGGTGCGTGTAGAGGAACTTGGCTTCGCCCGCTCTATCGCTCTGATGCGGCCAAGTTCAATGGCCTATGCTGACGACGCGGAACTTTACAGGCAGGGGGCCAGCGACCTGATGGCGGCTCTTCAGAATGGGCTGGAAAATCCAATCGGAGCGGATTACAGCCTGATGGAGGCGGCAAAAGCCCACGCTGACCTCGAGGCCGGACGTACAACGGGAAGCGTGATACTGACGGTTTAGCCCCCTTTTATCTACAGAGCTATAATGTAAATAAGCTATTGAATATTATGAATATAAAAGCCTGGATTGTCACTGTCTGGGCTTTTACTCCTTGTCCGGCACTGAACTGGAAAAAAATTCCCGTCAGCATGGTAACTGGAATTTTTATTTCATTACCGCTTGCGTTTAGCCCCCGGTGAAGCGTAGTATGCATCTATCGGTTTGTTATACAGACCTTATGAAAGCAGTTTTAGTAAAGCAGTCCTCAGTTCAGGCGTTATCCCAAGATACCCTTCCTCGTGAGTCTCCTCCTAAATGCACCATAAGTTCATCTCTGCAAAACAGACCACGTTCGCCACTGATGTGGCCAAAAAAAATAAAGGAAGTATCTATGTCTGATTCAATGACTGGTTTAGTAAAATGGTTTAACGCTGATAAAGGTTTTGGCTTTATTTCTCCACAGGATGGCAGCAAGGATGTGTTCGTACACTTCTCCGCCATCCAGAGCAATGATTTCAAAACCCTGGATGAAGGTCAGACAGTGCAATTCACCGTGGAGAATGGTGCCAAAGGCCCGTCAGCGGTGAATGTCATACCGATGTAATTCGGTCCGTGACCGGAGTTTAAAACAGCGATGACGGCAACAGCCTGAGCAGTTAAGCTTCAGTTAACGTAGAAAAACCCGCCTTGTGCGGGTTTTTTTATGCCCGTTTCACGCCGGTCCCGCTCGTCTTGAGGGGGAGGGAATGACGTAACGACAGAGCCCAAAAAATTTTTTTTTGAGAGTCTTGAAAATCCGACAGCAGATTATATAAATAGTCATGACCGGGGCTCGCCCCGCTTCGATGAACTTTTTGATGAACCCTTATTCAGAGGATTATCATTATGAATCTACGCAATTTTCCCGTTTCTCCTTTCTTCAGTGACGCGATACTGTCTGACCGCTTTAACCGTATGGACAGACTGTTCAGCCAGCTGACCGGCGATGCCAGCGCAGCATCTATTCCCGCCTATGATTTGCAGCAGCTCGACGGCGAGCACTATGCCCTGACCGTCAGCGTACCGGGCTGGACGCAATCTGAACTCGAGATTGAAGTGACAGGAGGCCAGCTGACGGTCGCCGGACGCAAAGCCGGTAACAACAACGCTGACGCTGATGCTGAAAAAGAGGCTGGCCCATCCTGGCTTCACCGGGGAATACATCAGGCTGACTTCCGTCTGAGTTTTACCGTTCCTGAGCATGTGAAGGTGACCGGGGCAAGGCTTGAAAATGGCCTGTTGCGGGTGGCGCTTGAGCAGGAAGTACCGGAAAGTGCAAAACCCCGCCGTATCCCGATTGAACAGGGCGATACGCAACTTCTGTCTCATCAGGCGTAATTCCGTTACTCACGTTATCCTGGGGTGTTCTGCCCCAGGATAACGTGCAACTGGAATTTGCTGCGGGAGGTTTATCGTGAACCTGTTCACCAATCCCTCAGAACCCACCATTGAGCCGACCACATCCAGCGAAAGCATCCGGCGCTTCAGCACGGACAGGAGGACCATATGATCAACATGATCATAGTGAACACATCTTTCATTGCCACCGTACTGGTAATGGCGTTCGAGCTGATGCGCAATATTCATAAATGAGGGTGCTTCGCCCAGCCAGCAGTGGCCCGGATCGAGCAGTTGCTGGCTACGCTTGCTCACAGCAGTAACAGTGAAAACACCTTGCCGGGGGATCCCGCAGGGTGTTTTTAGCCCTAAACGCCCCGGTCATTTTCTTTAACGAATGCTTTCTTCTGCAGCGATGCATTAATTTCATCGCGCAATTGTTTTACTTTTTTCAGATAAGTGCCAGAATGAAACAGAGACATAAGTAGCACGCTATTATAAAGTGCGCGATGTATCTGGATGCAAGAGTTTCTTATTTGTAATGCCAACACCGGGGAATACCCACTACCGTTTCTACGTTCATATGTTGCAAGCCAAGAGGTCAGATGTTTTGTCATAACCGCCGGGCGGGTGCTGTTAAAAAATTCCCGTCCCGGCTTTGACAAACGCGCAATCAGCGGCAACACTCTTCTGCGTTACATCATCCAAAATCAGTACCAGTTAGAAGAATAAAAATCCGTCATTTCCCCCTGTCTTTCTCGCAAGCGACACCTCTCACTACCCGACACTAGTAAACTTGAGTAATTGTTACTTTTGTAACTATAAATAGTGAAATTAACACTCTCCCTGCCGATAACCCTGTGGCCTTACTGGCAATCACATGGACAACACGACAGGGGAATTCGAGTTTTATGAAAAAATTACGTGTTTTTTTGGAAAATATCAGAGTCGGCAGGAAGCTCATGTTGGGATTTGGGCTGGTGCTGATCCTCAGCATTGCTGTAGCGGCCTGTGGTATTAAAAACCTGCGGGATATTGCGGAGCGTGCGGACAAACTCAGCCAGCTGAAGAACATTAACGATCAGTTCTCACAGGCCAAAGATGCCCGCCAGCAGTACGTAAAAACCCATGATGAAAAATTTATCGCGGCGAATGAAGAGCGATTGCGGGCGGTAGAAACCAACATTGACCAACTCAAAACCCGGCACTGGAATGCCGAACAGAGTCAGTTGATTGCGTCACTTCCGGGCGCCATGAGCGTCTACCGTGAGCATCGTGCAGAGACGGTAAGCGAAGTGCATTCCCGTCAAATTATCCTGCAGGCGCTGAGGCTTAGCGGTGAAACCGCCGACGCTGAGGCGATGGCGCAAAAATACAGCGCCTCGCCGGACGGCACGGCCGCCGCGTTGAACGACGTTGCTAAACACCTTGCCGGTGTCAGCGTCCGTGTTCGGCTGATGGAGCTGGATAACAGCGCTGAGAATCGTCAGGCATTAACTGGCTTTTTAGCTGAAACGATTCAACTTATTGAGCAGGCCAGGCCCCGCCTCAGCCCTGAGGACGGCAATGCCATAGAAAAACTGGCGGTGCTGCTGGCCGCCAGACGCGACAGCGTGCAGGAATATAACACGTCGGCGCTGGCGGAAGAGGAGGCGACCCGGCAGCTTGGCGCGGCGGGGGCGCAACTGACCACCACCAGTAATCAGCTGTTCAGCCAGCAACTGATTGCCACCCATGAAGATATCGCCAGTGCCATTCTGTGGATGTTGATGATCCTTGCCGCTGCGGTCATCGCCAGCATTGTCATTGCGGTGATTATTTCCCGGCAGATCACCCGTCCGCTCGCCGCCACGCTGCAGATCGCACGACAGATTGCGCAGGGTGATTTGAGCGTGCGTCTGGAGACCTCGCGTCGGGATGAACTGGGCGAGCTGATGAAAGCGGTTGGCGGCATCAGCAACGATCTGCGCAGCATCATTGGCGATATTCGCAGCGGTGTTATCCAGGTCAGCCAGGCTTCCGCAGAGATTGCGACAGGGAACAACGATCTTTCGGCCCGAACGGAAGAGCAGGCGGCCGCGCTCGAGCAAACGGCGGCCAGCATGGAGCAGCTGACGGCCACCGTGAAGCAGAATGTGGAGAATATTCACCACTCAAGCGAGCTGGCACGCGCCACTTCCGAGACGGCAAACAAAGGCGGCGTGTTGGTTAAAAGCGTGGTGGACACCATGAATCAGATCAGCGCCAGTTCCAGTAAAATTGCCGATATCACCACCGTGATCAACAGTATTGCCTTCCAGACCAACATCCTGGCGTTGAACGCGGCGGTGGAAGCTGCCCGCGCGGGCGAACAGGGCCGCGGCTTTGCGGTGGTCGCCAGCGAGGTGCGGAACCTTGCCCAACGCAGTGCGCAGGCGGCCAAGGAGATTGAAACCTTAATTGCTGAATCCGTCGCGCGCATTGGCAGCGGGTCGCAACTGGTCGGCAAGGCAGGCGAAACGATGAATGAGATTGTGAACTCTGTCGGCAACGTCACCAGCATACTGGTCGAGATTGCTCAGGCGTCCGACGAGCAGAACCGCGGAATTTCTCAGGTTGGCGTGGCTATCGTGCAGATGGATAGCGTCACCCAGCAGAATGCGGCGCTGGTTCAGGAGTCGTCGGCGGCTGCCAGCGCGATGCGCGACCAGGCATCGATGCTGGAAGCGTCGATTGCACGATTCGTTGTGCAGTAAAGCGGTAACGGCACGCTGAGATGGCGGGCAGGTCGCCCGCCATTTTCACCAATCGTCTTATCATCCACCCAAAAATACCTCGGTTAACGCTGATGCTTAGCGGCGAAAACGTCGGAAAACCAGTCTATAAATGCCCGGACGGCAGGTGAAAGATAGCGTCGGTCAGGATACAGGATGGAAACGGGTTTGGTGACGGTGGCATAGTCGGTTAACACTTCCGTCAGCCTGCCGGAATGGATATAGGGCTCCATTGCGGTCCTCAGGGCATGGAGTATGCCTAACCCCGCTAATCCGCAGGACAAAAGCACATCTGAATTGTTGACCCGCATAGTGCTTCCGGGGCACCGTGAGACCACTTCCCCGTCGATGACAAACTTCCACTCCATGACTTCACGACTGTTTTCACTGAAAAAATTAATGGCTTTGTGATGAATCAGCTCATCTGGGGTGAGGGGAAACCCAAACTTTTCGATATAGGCTGGCGCAGCACAGGTCGCCATCTGGACCTGACCAATACGGCGCGAAATAAAGCTTGAGTCTTCCAGCTCTCCCAATCGAATAACACAGTCAATGCCTTCAGAAATCAGATCGGTCAGGCGATCTGAAGCCGTGAGCACAATATCAATTTCAGGGTAAAGGGCCTGAAACTCACCTAAAGAGGGAATGAGGATACTGTGCGTGAGTGCAAGCGGTGCACTGATACGAAGACGGCCGTGAGGGGGCTGATGAGGGGAAACCGTTGCCATCATCTCATTAACGTCGTTCAGCAGCGTTTTTGCCCGCAGATAAACTTCTTCTCCTTCACCGGTGACACTCAGGCTACGCGTCGTGCGCTGGAGCAACTTTACGCCGAGGTCATCTTCAAGTTGTTGTATGGATTTACTTACCGCAGGGCGATGAAGTTGTAAGGCGTCAGCGGCTTTAGTAAAACTACGCAACTCGACGACCTGAACGAAAATACTCATTAACTCAAGCAGGTTGGTGCGCACAGATTTTATTCTCCAGGGGAATCTCCCCACATTTACTCGCAGATAGTATGAATTATACCCCGTCCGGATTGTTTCCCCAGCAGTAACACTGAAGTCCTTTTCCATGGCTTTTTCCCCTCCTCGTCGATCTCTACTATTGGCTTTACTGATTTGTACTTAGCGGACGTAACAAACATGAAAGCATGGTTATTGAACGATTTTGGCCTCGAAAATTTGCAGTTGGGAGAAGTCGAGACGCCGACCCCAGGTCCTGGCGAATTACTGATTAAAGTGGGCGCTGTCTCTCTGAACTTCAGAGACAAAGCGATTGTTGACGGTTTTTACGAGCCAGACCTGGTGCCAAAGCCATTGATTCCTGTCTCAGATGCAGCGGGAACCATTGTCGCTGTGGGGGAAGGCGTCACCCGTTTTCGCATCGGCGAACGCGTTAATTCACACCTTTATTCGCGCTGGTTAGAAGGTGAACCTGCTGTCGATGAGCCCTTATGGTGTATGGGGATGCCGCTTCCTGGCGGTCTGGCTGAATATATGATTATTCATGAAGACAGTGCAGTTAACGCGCCTGCCAGCATGACGGATGAAGAAGCCTCAACGTTGCCCATTGCAGCATTGACGGCATGGTATTCCCTGATGGATATCGGCAATCTCCAGCCTGGACAAACCGTTCTGGTACAGGGAACCGGGGGTGTTTCTGTCTTTGCGACACAGATTGCCCATGCCTTCGGCGCAAGTGTTATTGCCACCTCCAGTAATGATGCCAACCTGGCGCGTATTAAGGAACTGGGTGCAGATGAGGGGATCAACTATAAAACCTTCCCTGACTGGGAAAAACAGGTGCTGGCATTAACGGAGGGTAAGGGAGCTGATATTACCGTGGAGGTGGCTGGCGGTAACGGCGTAAACCAGTCGGTAGCCGCAACCAAAGTAGCCGGAACGATTGCTCAGGTAGGATTTCTGACCGGTCAGACTTCCCAGCTCGATTTGATGCCGCTTATTTTCCGTCAAACAACCATTCGGGGTATCGCTGTTGCTCCACGTTCTTCCTTTGACCGAATGAACCCGTTCCTGACTAAGCATAATATCAAGCCGGTCATTGAACAGGTTTATAGCTTTAACGATGCTATCGAAGCCTTTAAGCACCTTTCTCGCGGCGCATTCGGTAAAATCGTTATCAAGATTGATGGCTAATCACAACGATCCGCAACGATGAGAAATCTGGGCGGCCGTTAGCGATAGCCAGATGGACTCAGTGACAGCATTAACGTGTCAGTAAAAAAGGCCGGCAAGCCGGCCTTCATCGCAACAAAACCCACTACTTTTCTGGCATCTGCGCGGGCATGTTTATCAACGCCCGGTTTTTCGCCACATCATCGGCCGTTACGGCCGGCGCGGCATTGCCCCAGCTGTTCCGCAGATAGGTTGCGGCAGCCGCGACCTGTTCATCAGACAGTTTCCAGGCAAACGACGGCATCGCACCGCTGGTTGGGTTGGACTGCGTCACCGCACCCCTGCCACCCTGCAGGATAGTGGTAATAATCGACGACGCATCGTCCGCCATCAGCCCCGGATTGTTCGCCAGTCCGGCCGCAAGCTGCGGGATACCCTTGCCGTCACTGTTATGACAGGCGCTGCAGTTGGCGGAATAGACGTTGGCACCCATTTTCATCTGCGCCGAATCGGCCGCCAGCGGTTGGGGTGCTTTGGTCCCCGAGTCCGGCTGCGATTTCAGGTAGACCGCAATCGCGCGTAGATCCGCATCGGTCAGATGCTGGGTCGAGTTGGTCACCGCTTCCGCCATCGGCCCGGACGCCACCGCCACATGGTTGCTGCCGGTTTTCAGGTAGTCGACAAGTTGCTGGTCACTCCAGCTGCCGACGCCGGTATAGCGGTTCGGGGTGATATCCGGCGCATGCCATTCTGCCAGGTTACTGCCCTGCAGATAGGCTCCGGTATCGCCACCCAGCAGATTTTTCGGCGTATGGCAGGCGCTACAGTGCTCCAGACCTTCCACCAGATAGGCACCGCGATTCCATTCGGCGGATTTAGATGTGTCCGGCTCGTATCCGCTGTTTTTAAAGAACAACAGGTTCCAGCCCATCATCGCCAGACGGATATTGTACGGGAAGCCGAGGTGGGTCTCCGGAGCGTGATAATTCACCGGCTTCACCGAGCGCATATACATCCACAGGTCGTGCATGTCCTTGTCGCTGGTTTTCACGTAGGCGTTATACGGCATCGCCGGATAGAGGTTTTCGCCGTCTTTGCCCTTGCCGTGACGCACCGCGCGATAGAAATCACGCTCGGTCCAGCTGCCAATCCCGGTTTCCGTATCAGGCGTAATGTTGCTGGCAACGATACCGCCAAACGGCGTGCTGATCGAATAGCCGCCGGCAAACGCATCTTTGCTCTCCGGCGCGGTATGGCAGGCCACACAGTCGCCGGCGATGGCAATGTACTTCCCGCGCGCCACGGCGGCAGCATCCTCCGCTCCCGGCGGCTGGCTGGTGAGGAGGGTGTTATCCGCGACGTCATCCGCGCGGGTAGTGCCATTTTGCCACAGCAACCCCGCGGCCACGGCGACGGCAATCAGCGCCACGCCGCCCAAAATTTTGGTCTTTTTCATGTCACACCTTCACCAGTGGGCCGGGGTTTTTCACGTATTGCTCAATAATGGCTTTTGCCGTCCACAGGCTGAGTGCGCCGATGGTGCCGGTTGGGTTGTAGCCGGCATTATTGGGGAACGATGAAGCGCCAAGGACAAACAGGTTATGCATGTCCCAGCTTTGCTGATAGCGGTTGAGCACGCTGGTCTGTGGGTCGGTCCCCATCACGGCGCCGCCGATGGTGTGGTCACTGGCAAAGTTATACGGCGAATAGTGGCCCGAGGCGGAGTTGGTGCCGTTGACGATTTTGGCGCCCATTGCCTTGCCGATTTCCACGCTTTTCTCTTCGATAAACTTCGCCGCAAGACGGTCGTTTTCGTTGTAATCGAAGGTTACGCGCAGCAGCGGATTGCCGTTGTCATCTTTGTATTCCGGGTCCAGGTCGAGGTAGTAATCCTCATGGGAATAGCTGGTGCCCTGGCCGAAGATAAAGGTGCCGTTCTGGAACGCATGGGTATAGGCTTTTTTCCACTCTTTACCCCAGCGCGGCGTGCCTGGCGGCAGCGCGTCGGCATTACCAATCGGACGCGCACCGCGCGCCACCACCAGAATGCCGGCTCCACCAATAAAGCCGAGGTTGGTGTGATCGAAGTTATCGCCGTTGAAGTCGTCCACCTGCTGCGAAAGCGCGCCGGCACCGATAAACTGGTTGAGGTTTTCGTCTTCAAAGAACAGGGTGGCACCGGCCACGGTCTGGAAGCTGTAGGCGCGGCCGACCACGCCTTTCTTGCTGACCGGATCGTAAGGCACGCCGATTTTGGAAAGCAGCAGCAGACGCACGTTCTGCATCTGGAACGCCGAAAGGATCACGATATCTGCCGGCTGGAACCACGCTTTTTTATTGCGATCCAGATAGGTCACGCCGGTGGCGGTCTTGCCGTCGTCGGCTTTATTGACCTTCACCACGGCGGAATCGGTCAACACCGTGAAGTTCTCACGCTGCATCAGCGCCGGGATCACGCAGGCGTTCGGGCTGGATTTAGAGAAGTTACCGCAGCCGTAATACAGGCAGTAACCGCAGTAGGTGCACGGCCCCATGCGCACGCCAAGCGGATTGACGTAGGCGCGGGACGCCTGGCCCGCCGGCACCATGAACGGGTGCTGACCCAGGGATTTTGCCGCATCGCGGAACAGATCGGTCAGACGCATGCCTTCCAGCGGCGGCAGCGGATATTCACTGCTGCGGTTGCCTTCAAACGGGTTGCCGTCCGGGATCACTTCGCCGTTCAGCTTGCCCGCTTTGCCCGACACGCCGGCGATTTTTTCGAAGCGATCGTAAAACGGTTCCAGCTCGTCATAGGTCACGCCCCAGTCCTGCAGGATCAGCCCTTTAGCAATCTGCTTTTTGCCGTAGCGCTCAACGGTCTGGGTGTACGGCTGCAAATCGAACGGGGTGAAACGCCACGCCATGCCGGCCCAGTGGGTACCGGATCCGCCGACGTTATAGCCCAGCTCATTCAGGTTCCAGTCGCGGCTGGGTAGCGCCTGTTGGGTGATGTTATTGCGGAAGGTGGTGGTTTCCACTGCGGGCGGCAGCAGCATACTGCGGCGGGTATCCCAGCGCAGTTCATCGGTATCTATCGACGGGGGAAAATCCGTGGCGGTTTCAAACCACGGACCGCGCTCAACGGCAACAACATTCAGGCCGGCACGGGTTAACTCTTCGGCAATCAAAGAGCCACACCATCCCAGGCCGACGATGACGACATCAGCTTTTGGACGCACGTTATTCATAAGACTTTGCTCTCTACATAAATATAACAGCCAGTATTTACAGGGTGTTATCAATCAGACTGGTGGGGATGATATTCAGCTTCTGCCCTTTTTTACTCAGCAGATCGCGGAAGTCATAACGTGCTCCAGGGAAGCCCAGCATTTTCCAGCTGGTCATCTCTTTATTTCCACCGTATATCGGGTCGGAGAGAAAACCTTCACGGACGTTTTGCAGCAGCAGCTCGAAAAAGACTTTGGTGTCCACGTCGGCACCTAAATCGAATTTACCGGCTTCCATCGCGTGCAGGATCTGCTCACGGCGGGCTTCGTCCAGTTCATTAAAGGGTTTGCCGTAGGCTTTGCGGGTAGCCTGATCCAGCGCGGTCAGGCCCTGGCGGTAACGCTCCGCAGGCGTCAGCAACGATTGCTGGCCCTGCTCAGGCGTGCCTTTCACAAAGCGTCCGAGGCGGTAGACGGCAACGGCCTTGCCATAATCGCCCGCCAGCTGACGGTCGATAAAGGTGGCACAGCCCGCGTCTTTGCCACTGAGGCTGGATTCATCCGCCGGGATAAAGTGCTCAGCAATGATGCCCACGGTGTCTGACTCATGTTGGGTCAGAAACTGTAAGCCGCCGGTGCGAGGCGGAGTGGGAGGGGTATTTACTTTTCCTGGTTGCCAGGGCTGGCCACCGGTGACGACTTCAGCCTGAGCGCCAGGCAATGACGTCGCCACACCCAATGCTGCCATTGAGGTAAGAAACTCTCTGCGTTTCATAGATTCCCTGCCGGTTAATTGATCACATTGCGGAATTATTATTTTAATTTTGGAATAGAAATTCGTGATATTTAGATAATTATAAATATCAAATCAGAGATATTTACTTCACATGTAAATAAAGTGTTTAATAAAGCATTAACAAACTCGGGGGATAATAATTCGTAGCGTGATCGCGACCAAGATTTTCGTTGATGGTTTTACATCATTGCCTCGGGCCTGCTGCTTTTTTGCGCCGGACAAAAAGGTGTCCTGCCTGCAATCGCTCGAATTGTGACGCGTCGGCAAAGAATTTCATCCAACCTATCGCCCTGTTTTTCGCTGTGATGCAGAAAGTGAACGCGGCATGTTTTCGTCAGGATTTTTACCGGGTTTCCGGGAGTAAAAATGAAAAAGTTAACCCTGCAAATGCTGGCGAAAATGGCCGGTGTGGGCGTGGCCACGGTAGACCGGGTACTCAACGATCGCGGCGGCGTTTCTCCCGAGACGGTGCGAAAAGTGCTGCATGCCGCGCGACAAGCGGGGCTTAAGCGCTATCTGCCGGAAGAGCATAAGCAGCCGTGGCAGATCGAAGCGTTTCTCAGCAGCAATCCCTCGTCGTTTTTTCAGCGGCTGAATAACGATCTGAGTGCCGTCGCCAACCATTTGGGTTATCAGCGCTTAACGCTGCATCGCACTTTTATCCCGGAATCGCAGCCAGAGATTCTGGCGCAACGCATTATCGCCAGCAGTGAGAAGCGCGACGGCCTGATCGTGTTTGGTCATGACTATCCCATGATCCACGACGCGCTGGCGCACTGTCATGCCAACGGCATTCCGGTGGTCACCTTCGTGACGGATATCCCGGATGCGCAACGGCTTTGCCACGTCGGCATTAATCAGTATCAGGCAGGCCGCACCGCAGGACTGCTGATGAGCAAAACGATCAATACCACTGGCGATGTGATTATGGTCAGCGGGCGCATCGACTATCGCGCCCACCGCCAGCGCATTGAAGGGTTTCGCAATGCGATGGCTGCCCACGCGCCGCAGGTGAAACTGCGGGAAGCGCTGGCCGGACAGGATCAGCGAGACACCATCCGCTCGCTGCTGGATTCGACGCTCTCACTGTCAAATGACGTGGCCGGGGTTTACAACACCGGCGTGGGCAATACCGAAGTGCGGGATATCCTGCAAAAGCACCAGCGGCTGGGCGTATGCGCCTTTATCACCCATGAGCTGTACAGCATCACCAAAGCCATGCTGCAGGAGGATGCGGTGGATTTCACCCTCGACCAGAATGCCCATCAGCATGCGCGCCTTTCGATCGAGCTGCTGTTGAGTCATCTGGAAACCGGGTATCAGCCTGCGCTGTATGAGGACGGGAAGGTCGATTTGAAGATTGTGACGTGTGAGAATTTGGGTTGAAGGTGGGGTGATCATTTCCGGGTTTTAGTGAGGGGGGCAGTCTGCAATGTGCCATAAGCGGAATTAGTTAACAACCATCAGTGTTGTTCAACGGGGAAGGGTCATTTGATTTTTCTGCCCTAAGAAAATGAAAAAAGCGCGCCGGATCAAGTTTGCTCTACGCGAGGCCGCTAATCCCGTAGCCGGGACGTTTTAACATCATTATGATGGCGGATACACTTGCTGTGTGAAGGTTCCACCAGTGATACCCGCCCAATTACTGCTTCGGGCGTTTCTTTTGTGAATTAGTGGTAATGAGTAGTGAATCGCTAACAGTTACCCGAATAAACGGTTCCTGCAATTAATTCTATATACTGAACAGGGGGAGATTATTACACATGAAATTTAAGGACAGAAATCTCAGGGCTCTCGCGGAATGTCTCATCGGAGATAATACGGCATTCCTGTATCGCTCAAGCAGTCGCATCACTGAATTTTTCCAGGACTGCGACATGGAGGTTATTCATGACGGATCAACGCGGTGGGCATGGACGGCCCAGAGGCTTGAAGAACTTCTTAATGAGCCACAGCCAAAGGCCCATACTTTACCGGAAAGGTTTATTCATGTACTCAGGACTTTAATGTTAAAAGAAGATGCCATGGATGACGATCCCGCAAGATCAAAAGCGCTTGAAGAACTGAACAAGCCATTGATGCGGGAAGGCTATGAGGCATTCTATGGTGACGATAATCTTTTGTATATACGCCATATTGGCACCAAAACAGTTTCAGTAAGTAATAATCCTCATCGGCCCTTAACGCCTCACGAAATAAAACGCAGAACATTACTGACCTTCTTTCTCGATACCTGCTCTGAAGATGAGCTGATAGAAGAGGTACTCCTCCCTTTATTCCGGCAACTCGGTTTTCACCGAATAACAGCAGCGGGACATAAAGATAAAGCACTGGAATACGGGAAAGACATCTGGATGAAGTTCACACTGCCAACTCAGCATGTTCTTTATTTCGGCATTCAGGCAAAAAAAGGCAAGCTGGATGCGTCCGGAGTCAGCAAAGCTACGAATTCAAACGTGGCAGAAATCCACAACCAGGTACTGATGATGCTTGGCCATGAAATATTTGACCCGGAAACAAACAGAAAGGTGCTGGTAGATCATGCCTTTATTCTTTCCGGCGGAGAAATTACTAAACAGGCGAGGAATTGGCTTGGCGGGAAACTTGATGCCAGCAAAAGAAGCCAGATAATGTTTATGGACCGGGAAGACATTCTTAATTTATATACTGTAAGTAATATACCTCTGCCCGGAGGTGCACTCATCTCTGATGATGCCGTTAAGAACGATGATATTCCGTTCTAATCAGGAGTACGTCTTTTTCCGAAAGAAATACGCGACAGGTAGCACTGGGAAGGCATACAGCGGCACCGTATGCCTATCTGTTATCAGCTCCGACCATCGTAGAGTTTGGCGATTTCCGTTGCAGCTTTCTCTATACCCGGATAAACCGTACTTTCGTTGATGCCGAAGCGGCTGAGCTGCTGCATCAGGCGTTCCTTGTTTCTAATCACCAGTTTTCTGACGTTCAGCGTACTTAGCCCTGTTGCTGGCAGGTCCACGTTTTCGCCAAATAAGAGGAACGCTCCAGACTGAGAAGAAATTCGGGCGTTGCTGAGCCGCCCTTTAACCAGAACGATTTTACTCAAATGTGCCGGATCGATAATGTTTTTGAAATAGGACTTCTCATCACGGATCAGATGAAGCAAATGCCCGCACTCTTCGGTGGCATTAAATGCCTGAGTCGCCAAGCTGGTATTCAGGTTGCTTTTGATACGTGATGGAAGCCGGGAAAGATTGGCTATACAACTTACAGTATCGGAGTCGAAAAACTTAATTTCACTTTTGGGTGCCGTTAATATAATGACGTTGCCATCAATTTCATTTTCATCTTTGTCTCGTTTGATTTTGGAACACGCGAAATAGAGTGCGATAAGCGGGTTAGTTGAGACGTCAAGCAGGCGCGTGGGTAAACCATAATGTTGCATGCGTACAAGCTTATCCAGCATATAGCGGTCATCTCTGAACTCGGCGGGTTGAACCGTCAGCAGCTCGGTAATCATATCCGATTCGTGATGTCGGTAGCGATAGTTACCCTGCGTATTTTTGCGGAACAGCGAAGGTTCTAACTGATAGCTGATGTCGGAGTGACCCCGGTAAAACACATCTTCGTTATTTTCCTGAGGATGATTCAGTATGATTTCCAGATATTGATTGATATCCGAAATTACCTCAAGGTCTTCATTATTGTCAGGTGCTTCGGTTTTAACCGCAGCGGAAGCTTCAGGGGCTAATACACTGAGGCCTAATATATCGAAAAACTCTTTAACGTCTATATCCTTGACTGCCCAGAAATTTCTGTTCAGCCCGAAGCTGCCTAGCTCCAGCTTCCTGACGTATTCTTTTTCACTGGTTAAGAACTCTTTGCCGATGAAACCGGTTAACTCATAGTTAAAAGCCAGAACTTTTTCCCTGTTTATAGTGGTTGCTCTGATGTTACTTATTCTTCCAATGCGGATATGGCTGTAATAACCGCCTGTATTGTCTTCCTCATCAACTTCAAACTCCGGCTCTGTCATAAAGATGACCGGCAGTTCCTGAAGAAACTGATAGGTTTTGCTGGTCAGGGGGAGCAGTTTATTTCTGAGTGAGTCAGGGGTGGATTCAAAAAGCCGGGAAACCGGAAAAGATGCTTCACCGTTATTGTCAGAGAAAAAACTGTGATAATCGGGATTACCGACCACGATAAGATTCAACATGTATGTCATCCTTGCATTAATTACATTGTATTTTCATTATGCCAGAACTGGTGAGTTTTTAAACATTGCGTGACCTGTGCCCCGCTGGTTCACATAAAACGCTGTTAGCAATGTCCGCTTTTCGCTCATAACTGACCTTTAACATTAAAAGAATGATGTGTACGCCCACGGCTATCAACCTTCTCACCCGTAAGTCTTTCAACAGCCTCGATAGCGTCTGGATCACCATGCCAAGCCATGCAACTTGAACAATCGCCACCACAATCAAGATTCAGTGTTTCTGATGCGGCACTCATTGGCTGGTCACAAGTCTGGCAATTGTTCACTTTCATTGGAACCACATCCTATTCTAATTTTGTTGCTGAGCTGCCTCATATACCGCTTTATGCTTAGCTTCTCGCTCCTGGCAGACATTAGGTTCATAAAGCTTACTGCTTATGCAAGAAATAACGATTTTGCATAACGCCAGCGCAAGTACTGAACTCTCCAATCCGGATGATTGATAACGTCACCCAAAATTGCACTTAAAGCGGTGAGATAGCCTCAACCTCATGCTGGAATACATAGGGATCGGAAAGCAATTCGAACGCCTCGTCATCAGGGTATGTCATTGCCACCTGATAATTTTCACCTGCGAAGGCCTTTACTGCCTCAAGGTCCTGCCAGTAGGTGGCAAGGAAAAAATGCTCCCAACCGTTCTGCGTTTCACTTCGCACGAATGCGCCCTTATTTCCCTCGACACTCCTTGAATGCTCCACACCTGTTTTATCGAGATGCTCAGCAAAGCCCTCTGCATGTTTAAGCGGAACGCAACCGTGCCATGTCCGGACAATCATTAACTTTCTCCTTTCAGTGATTATGATCCCGAAGAAAAACCGTTACCACGTCTTTGGGGGGAATGCCTCCGCACTCGGAAATGAGCCATCCGACAGCGCCGCGATGATAGGTCCCATGGAAAAGCACATGGTTGATCATGTCGAGTGACTTCATTTGACCTTCACCGCCATCGACAAACTGGAATCTGATAACTTTAGCGAAATCGGCATCTTGCATGGCGCTCACGCGCTCGATATACCACTCGATACATTCGCGCATATTCACTCGCAATTCTTCAACTGATGGCGTTTCTGGCGTGTTGAGGGCGGAATATCCGTGTTGCCGGCTGGTCATGTTAGCCTGGAAAATTCTGTCTACTACGTAGATATGATTCATCAACCTCAGCATCAGGTGACGCTTCTCAGGATGGATTGAATCATCGGTTTCCTGTATCGACTGGAGGGTATCTGTATCCGCCCACAGTTTATATTTTAGTAGCGCAACTAACGTGTCCTTATCCATTACCTTGCCCTTCATTTCCTGTGAAGCGATATCATGCCTTCATTGCGTCTTGCAGTGCAACATGACTAAACCAACACGGTCTGCCTATATATCGTAATCATTGAGTCGCTAAAACTAATGCATATGAAATTGGGCTTGTTCTGTTCTAAGCCCAAACATTCCCAAAGTCCTATATTAATAATTGTTCAATAGGCTCAAGGACCCTTGTGGTAACCTGGCTTGAATGTCACGCCAAAAGGAGTCCAGATGCTAACGGTATGGGGTCGCAAAACGTCTTCGAATGTTCAGGCTTTGATGTGGTGCATTGGAGAAATGGAATTGCCGTACGTCAGGCACGACATAGGGCATAAGTATAAAGGGACTGAGACTGATTTTTACTATTCACTTAATCCAAACAGGACTGTTCCGGTTCTGCAAGATGGTACCGCTCCACCCCTATGGGAGACGGGAGCCATTCTTCGCTATCTCGCTAATCGCTATGGTGCTGAAAGCTTCTGGCCCTCGGATGACATACAAAAAGCGAATATAGATAAATGGGCTGAATGGTCAAAAATTAATGTGGCGACGGCATTTAATCTCCCTGTGTTCTGGCGTGTTGTACGTACACCGCAGGAAAACCGAGACGAGCAAGCTATAACTGAAGCGATGGTGAAGTTAGAAAACTACCTCTCAGTCGCAGAAGCGCAGTTCGAAAAACACCGCTTTCTGGCGGGAGATGATTTTTCTCTGGCCGACATCCAGTTTGGTCACGTGTTATACCGTTATTACGATATAGATGTCGTCCGAAAGCCTTTACCCAGATTACGTGCGTATTATGAAAATATCGCCTTGAGACCTGCTTTTCAGGAGCATGTCATGGTTTCATATGAAGAGTTGCGCGCTTAACGGTGTAAGTTTGATGCAGCACGTTATGAGCTATAAACGGCCTGGATTGATACTAGCGATTGTTCATTGCGGGGCAGTAACAGCTGTTCGGCTTGGGAGTTGTTATAACGTCAGTTGGAGATGTAACGCAGCGCTTTCATGTAAAAGGCCAAAAATTTGACCACGGCGCACACACCTTTAATTGAGTCACAGGAAAGCGTCTTTTATAAAACCGGCCTTTATCGATCCAGCCGCACAGGGCGATGCCGTTCTCGTATTCAAGAACCACCATTGTGTGTTTTCGTTTATGGCGCTGAACAATGGTGCCCACTTCTGTCATGTTGATACCTTGTTTGATAGCACCGACCTGACGATAAAATCGTTGCTCCTTCTGAGGTCTTCAATTGCAGGCTGAATTTTTGCGTAAACACGCATCCCTTCCAGCATCATGAAAATACTTACTGCCATTACTCTTGCATCTTCATCCTGTCGAAAGACCTGCTGTGCCTGGCCTTTGGTCAATATTGTCTCTAATTGATTAATTATCTTATTAAATTTATCAGACACCTTGTTTTTGACCTCTTCATCACCCGGCAAGAGTTCACTGGCGGCGGCTATGGTAAAGCAGCCTTTATCTCCTTCAGGAGCAGATGAGAACAGGGCGACAAATTCGAGGGTTTCCCGCAATGCATCTTCTGGCGACAAGTCCGCATCACGCTTCATGCCTCTGGATGTTCCTTCATCCATATAAAGCTGTAGTGCAGCAAGATAGATAGCCCGTTTATCCGGGTAAAGTTTGTAGATGCTGGCGCTTGCCAGGCCTGATGCCTTCATAAGGTCAGACATCGAGGTTGCCCGGTATCCATTCTGCCAGAAGCACTCCAGCGCAGTGTTAAGAAAGTCCTTTGGATCAAATTCTCTGGGCCTACCAACCGATGCTTTCATAAGGTTCTCCTGTGGGGGAATATCGATTGTAGATCGATCAATCTACAATTGGAAGCTTCTGTGAAATTCTTCATTCACGGATCCTGGCTGTTCGTTTTTCTTTAAAGGTGACTAGAGTGGCGGGGGGGCTACAACACTGACGTGGGCAGTACCGAGGTGCGGGATATCAACCCCCTTGGTATAAGGACATGAAGGTTAATTTGAAGATTGTGACTTGTGAGAATTTGGGTTGAGTATGGAAAGGGGGGCAGTACTGAGTTGCTGAAAAGGCAGCCCCCTGAGAACAATGACTGCCATTTGTTTGCAAATAAAAAACTCATTTTTAACGATTATTTTTTAATTTCAATCTGTTGCCATCCTTTCTTGAACATGCAGTCCTTAACAAGGATAGTGCGCTGAGTTTCATTGACGTCACTTGTTGAATAACTGGTGTCAGTGGACTTATCTTTCTTATTTTTAGACGTATATTTATCGCTCACCACGTTATCGGGCGGTAAATCACGTAGCGCCTGAGCCTGGCAGGCCGTTTCTGCCATCGCCTCCTGCTGCTCATTCGCATCAGCCTTAACCCATTTATATTCCACGCAGCCTGTCAGACAGAGGGGAATAAGCAGTAGCATTAGTAGTCTTTTCATTTATTTTTCAATGATTTCTTTAACGTCTTTCTGGTTCATTTGGTGGGTGACCCCGTCAGCATCTTTATATGAGATAAGTCCGGTGTCGTTATCTTTAACCGGTTTACCGTGCGTGGTGATCATGTGCCCGTCATCGGTTGAAATCACATAACTGCTTGAGCATGCGGTGAG
Source organism: Erwinia sp. QL-Z3 (assembly GCF_004551645.1). Lineage (NCBI taxonomy): Bacteria > Pseudomonadati > Pseudomonadota > Gammaproteobacteria > Enterobacterales > Erwiniaceae > Erwinia > Erwinia sp. QL-Z3. Next base: position 1,259,538 of record NZ_CP037950.1, on the reverse strand, counting down.
ACTCAACGCAGCGGACGCAACCATACAAGCCAGGATAAGTCGTTTTGAAGATGCAGATACTTTCATTTTAAGCTCTCTGGTTTGGTATTTTCGAAATGAATGATAAAGAGGTTGCTGATTATCACGCGCACTCTGTAAACAGATAGTCAATGGCCGGGTAAAGAAACGCGCGGGTATATTTTTCCATGATCTTAATCATTTTTTATAATGCGCTTGCATGGGAAATTTTTTTCCAATTCGGTTAAGCAGGGGAAATGGACATCTGCCTGCAAAGCCCCTCACAGCGCAGTGTTAAGAAAGTCCATAGGATCAAATTGGCTGTCCGTGTTTCTTTAAGGGTGATAAGAGTAGTCTCATTGCTGGGCAGGAGAGTTTTCCTTCAGCAACCTTCATCTCTGGGACGGGTGAAGAGACTCTGAACAATCTAAACGCAGAATGAGGTTTGTTTATGATAAAAAGAACTCTCCGGGCATGTATGCCTGAAACCTGGTGGAGCAGAAATGAGAACTCAGAAGCGATGCATGGGATATGTGGCCATAGTTGTTGATGACTACGATCGGGCAATAGCGTATTACACGGAAAAACTGGGCTTTACGCTCGTTGAGGATACACCGCAGCCAGGAAAACGCTGGGTAGTCGTTACACCAAACCCGGACAGCGACTGTAATCTTCTATTGGCTCGCGCATCAAACGAGAAGCAGGAAAACTTTATCGGCAACCAGTGTGGCGGACGTGTTTTCCTTTTTCTTCAGACTGATGACTTCTGGCGCGACTACACCGCCATGAAAGCTAAGGGGGTGGAATTCTGCCAGGAACCTCGCGAAGAGGAGTACGGTACAGTTGTTGTATTTGAAGACCTGTATGGCAACCGCTGGGATCTTTACCAGAATAAGTAAAGTCAACGCTCTCTGGAGGCTACACCTTTAGAGAGTAGCCTTAAGGATTTCGCCTAACTCTGAGTTCACATGACTCATCTTATATCCGCGCCTGGCCGGATATTTATAAGTATAACTTAGCGGCTGTAATCAATTCCTCTGAGAAATTGAATATATCATCAATATTACTCAAAGGGTGTCTAATTTCTTTCTTGTTATCATCAAACAATCCAATATACATCTGGCTTCTATTTAAATGAAGCCGGCATATTGGTTTTCTGTTGTTATCATCAATGAGTATGCCGAAATAACTTTTAGTATCTCTGAACCCAATTCTCTCCGGTGAGAGAGTCGTTCTGATTATTGACTTAACGATATGGAAACCTTCAATCTCTTCTGCGGTTGTGACAATATCATTATTCTCTTCTGCAGTTGAGATATCATCATTGGTAGTTTTCTCAACATCAGTTTTTGTCTCGACAATTTTTGTACTGTTGAGGGCTGATTTCAGTCTTTCATTAACTTGGTCAGTCATCCATTGTGTCAGCGATTTTTTGGTAAGTGCTGAAAAAAGCTCCCTGACTTTCTGGGTTTGCACACCCTCATATACTCGCGATGCAATTAGCCGTACAAAATCATCATCAGGATTTATAAATTGCGATGAGATTATTTTCTTAATTTGACTGACATACTTTAGTTCACCAGCAGCGTTTACAATTGAATCAACATCAAATGCACTTTTAGTCAGCTTGAAAATCTCAGGGACGACGTTCTCATCAATATAATCTAAATCAAGCTCTAAAAATGGTTTCTCATCCATTTTGTTAGGGGAGTCTAGATCTGTGAAAAACTTATAAACCTGTCCATTGGTTAATATAGATATGCGTGCTGTAGTTACATGGAAATACCTGAAAAGTTGAGATGCATGGTTAATGTTTAATGGTTCGCCAATTTTTTTGCATTCAATAAGGATCTGTATTTCACCATTTTTTATTATTGCGAAGTCTATTTTTTCGCCTTTCTTGGTGCCAACATCACAAATGTATTCAGGTATGACTTCTGTTGGATCAAAAACATCATAACCAAGAACTTTGTTAATAAATGGCATTACGAAGGCACTTTTTGTTGCCTCTTCAGTTTTAATCAATGATGCCTGTTGTTTAATTTTTGCAGAGAGATCGTTAAGCGTGTCCAAAATTTCCATTTTTTCACCAGTTTTTGGTTTCATCGATTAAAAAGACCAGCACCATCTTCTAAAACCCTGTTTTAAAACTTAAAATTCTATATCTTTCTTTAAAATCTCATTGAGATGAAGGAAATCTTAAACCTTCATTAATAACGACGTCGTTATGAAGCATCAATATCCTTTAGGGATTATCTCATTGACACTAACAGTATCCGATCAAGGATTTCTAATCAATACCCCGATGAAATATTTCAACACATCCATAACTATCTGAATTAAATGGTTTTAAATGAAATGATCCATGAATTTTAGTTAACTTTTAACTAAAGATCGCTTTTTTTAAACAACATTCATCTGCCCTATTTTTTAATAAAGTTAAGCTGGACAGAAATTTCTTACACTCTGAGTGCTGAAAAAGCTTATTTCTCATGATTTATGCCGATCGCAGGCAGTGCCAGCGATTAATCAATGTTTAACCTTCTTTTATCAGCGTTTGACGATTTTAATATTGAGTGAAATTCTTGCAGTCTTCATTCGGAATCCTGGAAAGACACTTAAGAAAGTAACCTGAAAATGCACCCTAATTTGAGTGCATTATCATGTTTTTTAGAATTTAAACTGGAACTTATTCAGTCATCCTAGGGATACTACGCAGCAGGATGTATTTTAACCAACAGGGATGAAGTTATGGAAAATGATGTCAAAATCGTGATGTCCCCGGTGCAGCTCGCAGCTGCACTCTCAGACAGGTCCGTTACAGAAGGTGAAACTCTCAGTAATCGTTTATTTGGCGGCCTTGGACTCGTCATGGGCACTCTGGAGCTTGTGGGGGCGACGGCTCTGTGTGTCGCTCCTGAGTCGACAGGATTAACCAAAGCCGGATGTATTGTGGTTGGAGCGCACAGCCTTGATGGTATTAATACCGCTGCAAATCAGATTATTACGGGAAATAATACTCGCTCAGCCACCTATAAAGCTGCTACTGCGATGGCAAAAGCTTTCGGTGCTGACGACGATACTGCGTTGAAGATCGGGCTTACCGTGGATATCGCCGTGCCATTAGGATTCGCATTGGCGATTGGAGCTACCCGCGTTGCAGCGGTGAGGGCTGGCCGCATCAGATTGAGAGAGCATGAGTCAGCGACTAATCTCAAGCTAGGCGGACATACCCTTTCCATGCATATCGGCAAGAGTGACAGTGACCTTTTGGCCAGATTTCAAACAAATAAACGATTGCAGTTCTCCTCTACATTTTCAGATGTGCGCATAGCTGAGGATGCCATCTCAAGAGCGATTTTTATCAATAAATCATCGATAAAGTCCGTATTGGCTGGAGGACGGCCCGAGGCCAGGCTCACCATTCGTTACCCGACAAATGAAGTCCTGGGTTATGGTTTCAGGCGTGGAAGCAGTCAAAGATTGATTTTGAAAAATGTCAGGGTCGTTATCGAGTTTCAAAAGTACAACGGTAAGCCATATTATATTCTCACCGCCTTCGCGGATGCATAAGGAACACAATGCAAAAATTCAATTTGCTTGATCAACTGATATTCGGTTATTTCAATCAAGATTACGACCTCATCAATGACGGCGAAGAGTCTATGGAAGGGATCATAAAACTCTATAAAAATAGATTTATGGACTGGATGTTGAAAGATCTTATTGATGAAGTCGATGATTTCATTACCGCTTATGGTGATGGTATAGAGGATGGGTTCGAGAAGAGGTACGGGCATGATTTCTCACCAGAGCTGTGGGAGACAACGGCCCTTGAGTTTTTGATGACGGTACGCCGTATAGCATCAGAGAAGTAAAGCCCGATAGTTCCCGCTCAGGCTCATGTAGCACAATCATTTATGCGTACAGTGTTCTACAGGTTTGTTGTTTTTTACGTTAAGGATAATGAATGAAAAAAATACTCTCTCTCCTCGCCCTGATGATGTTGGTCACCATGCAAGCTGAAGCTGCGCGTGGGCGGCAACCTTGCTCAGGCTCAAAGGGCGGTATCTCTCACTGTACTGCTGAAGGGGGTTTCATCTGTAACGATGGCAGCTTGAGCCAGTCTAAGCGGTTCTGTTCAGGCTATGGCACTCGAAGTATCCAACAACCGATTCCAGAATCACGCATTAAACCGTCACCTCCTAAGAAAACCAGTGTGAAAAAACCGATACACAGCGAGAAAGTAGATTCCCAACCTGCTCAAAATGATGACGCTTCAAAGCTGGAACCGAGAAAGCCGACCTGTGCGCCGATTTATATGGCAGATAAGGCTGGATATACCCATCTCCCGATTTGTTCTGGAAACCAGTATTAACGGATATATTCCAATAATTTCTATTACTCCTGAGAAATTATTAACATATTAAACTGTCTTTAACTCAGGAGTATTTACAAAAAGCCTGCAACACCCACCCTCAATACATTTTTTTGCGAGCCACTTCTAACCCTTCAAATTTGAGTATTTTTCACTCAGTTTTCATTTGACTCACTATATATGCATACAGGAGACTATCACCGTTACGCATTACCCCGCGTAACAAATAGCAACGCCCCGAAAGTGCGATAACACTTCCGAGGCGTCTGACCACAAACGTTAAAGGAGCTAACGAATATGGCTACGGCATACAGTAACACAAACGGCTACGATGATTTCACATCTGAATCTTCAATTTTTGATCTGAGTATTCCAGCGCTGTTGAAATTACCGGTAAATACCTCTCTGGACTTATTCCAGATACTGGATATTTGTCGTTGTTATGGCGATGCATTAATTGAGAATGACTTTGAGGAACAGCGCATGGCGCTTTGTGGCCGCCTGTTCGCCGGACTGGAAGTGCTAAAGGTGGTATTAACCTATCCTTTACCTGACTATCTGATTGAACAGCTCACGGTCGATGAGGTGCAGTCTGGCGGCTATATCAGTCCGCTGACCAACGACTCGGAAACGCTCTGTGGCTACTGTTCTGCGCTGGCGCTGGTGTTGCTCAGCCAGCGGCAACCGCTGGAGCAGGCAGAACAGATCACTGAATTGCTTTTCGATATGCTCTACGTTCTGACTGAAGACCTGAAAGCACCGCGCTTTATCCGCACCAGCGAGGGGTTAGCCATGATTGAAGGCGAAACGCTGCTGCCGGTTCATTAAGTCACTGTCATTCAGCCCGAGCAATCGGGCTGTTCTTGCCTGCCATCAGGTCCGTTAAGCCACTGAATTACCAGCCGGTCGTTTTAGGTAAATCAGGTTCGGCGTCGCTCCATTTCTTCGCCTGTTTGCTGTTTTTTGGTGCGATAAACACGGTTTCTTTGCCTTCCTTATGAGCTTTGAGCAGCCCCAACTTCGCAAGCTGCTGGAAATCCGTTCTGGCCGTGTTGTAGGAAATCTTCAGATTCTCCATTGCTTCGCCGAGCGAGAATATTCTGCCTGGGTGCGCAATGGCCACGCTCATGATTTGCTGCTGGCGGGCGTTCAGGTCTTTGACCGACTCATTGCTCCACAGCCAGGCATCCAGCTCCGATCGGATGCGGATCAGTTCTTTGATGTGCGTGATATATGCGTCAACCGCCTTTGCGACCGTCTCGCACTGATGGCTCACAAAATACGTCAGGTCGAAATCATCCGTTTCGGTCTGCAGGTAGGCCTTGCCATAGGCGACCGGTGCCTCCTTCAACAAACGGCTGACTGAGATATGCCGGAAGGCCGAGTAGCCGCACTTGAGCATGTACCAATAAAACAGCGCGCGTGCCGTCCTGCCGTTGCCATCGCAGAAGGGGTGAATGTAGCCAATCATAAAATGCAGCACGCAGGCTTTCAGCAACGGATGGATATAGGAACCCGTTACGTCTTTCTCGTGCGGTTCATTAGCCCAGTGACACAATGTCTCAATATACTCATCAAGCTGTGTATGGCTGGGCGGCTGATGGATCACGTCTTTCGACAGCGTATCTTCCACCACGATGTCATCGTGATCGCGAAAGTCGCCGGGTTTATACTGCGCGTCGTTGATATCCCGCACACCGATGGCGTGAATTTCTTTCAGCAGCCCGGCCGTCATTTTTTGTCCCGCCTGCTGAACGACAAATTGCATCATGCGGTAGTTGCCGAAAATCATCCTTTCGCTTTCATCTCTCGGCTCCCTTTTTATCTGCAGCATTTCCTGAGCCACGCGGGTGGTGGTCGCCGCACCTTCCAGCTGGCTGGAGGAAATCGACTCTTCACCAAACAGGTCTTTAATAAAGTAGCTTCTCTCTTCCAGGCCTTTTAACAGCTCATTTTCGGCGGAAGAGGAGGTCAGTCTGTCGACCTGGCTGCAGGTTTTCTGCATAAAATCGGTGACGTACAGCTGCGCCTTGCTGCCGTTTTTGTCCGTCAGCGGCAATGTCCGGCCACCGCTCCGGCGGGCATGCTTCACAAAGGTCCAGACCAGTTCAGGATCAAGCTGTTTTGGGATGCGATGCCGCAGCGAATCCCAGTGCAGGTAGCGCCCCTTATCGTCGACCGGTTTCATAAACTCAATATAGGCCGACAGGTTTTCACCATTGCTGAAGACATTGGCTAATTCATTGATATTCAGCGCGTCTGGCGGTCTTTTAATTTTCATTTTTTTCAACTCAAAAATCGAAGAAATTGAGTTGATGATGGAGAGGAAATAACCGATCTGCAAGTTTTATCGCCAGGCTGCATCGTTACCCGGCCGCTGCCCGGCGTTGAATAACCCTGGCACACAGCCCTTCACCGGATTTTCTTTACAAAATTTCTGTGCCTTCCAGCCGCGAACGCTTTATCTTCTACAGCAAATTTGCGAGCGTGCGCGTTTCCACGGCCCTGACGTGCAAAAAGAGTAAAAACAGAACCGATTATTTTGTAGAATTTGATCAGTACGCCTCAGGGCTGACGGTGTTCAATCTGGAGAAATTATGAGTAAGTCGAAGATCGTGTTGTTATCCGCTGTATTGATGGGAGCCCTGCCGGTGATGTCCACTGCGTATGCAGAAGGCGAGCAGGCTCAGCAAGTTCAGACCGACCCGGCGGCTCAGGCACCGGCCACGCAGGATCCGGCCACCGCCGCTGACCCGTCAGATGCGGACACCGGCACGCCGTCCTCTCAGGATAATCAGGGCGTGACCACACCAGGTCAGACCCCGGACGTGCAAACGCCTGCGGAACACAATCAGGATGCCGTTGAGAAGCCCGATCCGGCGCACCCGTATGCGATCAAAACGTTCTTCGCGGACTTCCAGCGCTTCAATATCGGTAGCGTGATCCCCGACCGTTACCGCACCAAGAAGTATGAAGTCGTGGACTGGAAAACCCGTAACCTGCCGAAACCGGCAGACGGCACGGCCTGGACCTATATGGGCGGCAACTATGTGCTGTTCACCAAAGTCGATGGCAAAATCGTGCAGGCTGAATCCGGCGACATCTTCTACCACCAGTAATAAAAAAACGGAAACCGCACGCGTCGGTTTCCGTTCTTCGTTGGTTCCCACCTTATCACCGCAGGATCCGCTTCTTCTGACGTCTCCACGCCTTATTCGGCAGGGCGGTTCAGCTCTTTCCAGCGCTTATACACGTCCAGTGCCTGAACGTCCGGCTGATGCTTCATTGGCAGGCGGCGCTGCGCGATCGGCTTGGCAAATTCCTGATAGAAGTTCTCCAGCTCAAAGTACTGACGATCGTCGCGGTAAAACGGCACGTACTCTTCGCGGGTGGTGATGTAAATCACCTGCTTCGGACTGCAATAGTACAGCGAACCCAGGCACATCGGGCACGGGCTGGCCAGAATGTAGATCTCACAGTCGGAGAGATTTTCCGTTTGCAGCTTTTTACAGGCTTCGCGGATCGCCAGGATCTCAGCATGAGCGGTCGGATCGTGGCTCTGCGCGGCTTTATTGGCGCTTTCGGCCACGATCTCGCCATTGCGCACAATTACCGTGGCAAACGGTCTGCCACCTTCTTCAACGTTCTGCATTGCCAACTCAATCGTTCTTTTTACAAAATCCATCATGACCTCTCTCACTCGTTAAGACAGGCGTAAGCGTAGGCTTAATATTGCTAGCAATCAAGCTAGCAAAGACGGAGTTGAGCTTATGGCACTGATAATTAACCGCTTATAGGTGTTTCATGCAGATGCCGCCAGCCGATGCCGGCAGAAGACAGGCTGAACACCACGGTTGAACGCCGCTGGGTAGGCGCTGAACCCGGCAGCGACTGGATTTCGCGGTAACTGACCACGGCACCGTCGGTCCATTCGCTGACCAGCGTCATCTCGTCGATTGCGATTTTCAGCCCTGGCTTTGCCGCCTGGCTGGCGCGGAAAAACTGGCTCAGTTTGGAGTGATCCAGCACCGCGCCGCTCAGCCCGATCATGGAAAACGCCGCCGGGAAGCGAGCCAGTAACGCCCCGACGTCGCCGCTGCCTTCACTCAGCCAGTTTTCAATGGCGACATGTGCGTCCAGCACTTCGGTAAACCAGGTATTCATGACGTTTTCTCACTGTTAACGGGATATTTTTGCTGCTGGCGGGCAAACCAGTCAGCCGGTACATGATGCGGTGCCTGCGTCAGCTGCTCAATGCCCTGTTCGATGATGATCGACGCCTGCTTCCACAGGTCGGCATTGCCGTCGGTCAGCAGCGAAATCTGCACGCGCTTTTCGACCAGATAGACGCGGGCAAAATGCGGATCGAAATGGATTATCGAGCGGGTGTTATCAATGATGTCCGCCAGTTTGATGGTCTGCGCATCCGCAGAGGCTTTGGCGGTGTGGCGGAAGTGGGCGACTTTGCGCGCGGCGCGGTTTTTGGCGTCCGCCGGTGGGCAGTCGGTCAGCATCTCGACCAGCTCCGCGACTTCCGGGCCGAAAAAGTTGCTGATGTCATTTAAGGTGGATGGCGTGTCCTCAACCGTGTCGTGCAGCCAGGCGGCCGCCAGCATCACTTCGTTGTCGGTCACGCTTCTGACCAGTTCGACCACGGCCGCCGGATGAACGATATAGGGTTCATCGGTGTATTTGCGGCGCTGGCCCGCTTCCGCGTGGGCTTTGGTGGCATATCGCCGTGCCTGTTCTTCCAGTGAATCCATCCGTTTTCCCCCATAGATAGAAATTAGCTTGCAAATATATCGTGCACTATTTATATTTTTGGTCATGACGAAAGATAAAGATGACAAAAAAGCCAAAGACTCGCCACTGTTGCTTGATCAACAGCTGTGCTTTGCGCTTTATTCCGCCAATCTGGCGCTCCACAAGCTTTACCGGCAGCTGCTGACCCAGCTCGATGTCACCTATCCGCAATATCTGGTGCTGCTGGTGCTGTGGGAAAAGGATGACGTCACCGTCTCCGAGATTGGCGAGCGTCTTTTCCTTGATTCCGCGACCTTAACGCCGCTGCTGAAACGACTGGAAGCCGCCGGATTGCTCAATCGCCAGCGTTCACGCAAAGATGAGCGCCAGGTGGTGGTGACCTTAACGGAGCAGGGGGCTGAATTGCGCCGTAAGGCCGAGAACATCCCTGAGTCGGTCTTCTGCGCCACGGCGTGTGACGGCGATACGCTGACCTCGCTGAAAACCGGACTGGAAACGCTGCGCGACAACCTTAACGGGTAAGCGCGGATGCACTAAAATCAGTATCGATTCTTTTTGTTATATAAATCGTGCGCGATTTAATCGCGTATAAAAACACTCAACAGGAGTTTCACCATGTCTATCGAAAAAGTTGTTTATACCGCAAAAGCTAAAGCCACCGGTGGCCGTGACGGCCGTGCGACCTCTTCCGACGGCGTGCTGGACGTTAAGCTGGGCGTGCCGAAAGAAATGGGCGGCGCAGGCGGCGAAGCGACTAACCCAGAGCAGCTGTTTGCTGCCGGTTACTCTGCATGCTTCCTTGGTGCGATGAAATTTGTGGCCGGTCGCGACAAAATCGCTATCCCGAAAGACGCCTTTATTGAAGGCGAAGTGGGCATCGGCGCGATCCCGACCGGTTTCGGTATCGAAGCCAAACTGAATATTCATCTGGAAGGCATGGACGAAGCGGAAGCCAAAAAACTGGTCGACGCTGCGCACATCGTTTGCCCGTACTCTAATGCAACCCGTGGCAACATCGACGTGACCCTGAATATCATCAACTAATTTGATGGTATAAATGCCCCCCGGCCCGCTCTGTGGCCGGGGATGCGCGCCCCGTAACGTTTTAAAATACAAAAAAACCGCAATCTTCCTGGTAGTTTCCTGTTCTCCGCTTACGCTTACTTAGCACCCTAACTAGTCGACACACAGCATCCTTCTCAGGAGAGACACATGATCAAGTCCCGTATTGCAGCCCTGCTGCTCGGCACGCTGCTGGTCAGCGGCACCTCTTTCGCTGCAGATACCACTATCAAACCTACCCGCGGAACAATCGATTCGGTCAGCGACTCGGCGGTGCAGATCACCACCCGTCAGGGCGATAAGCTGGATGTAAAAATCACCGACCAGACCAAGGTCAACAGCGTCAGCAAAGCCAAAATGAGCGATATCAAACCGGACAGCTTTATCGGCACCGCCGCGGTTCCGATGGCCAATGGCGAGCTGAAAGCGCTGGAAGTGCACGTGTTTGCGCCAAGCCTGCGTGGCAGCGGTGAAGGCTTCAACCCGTTTGAATCGCCGGACGGCAAAATCAACACCATGACCAACGGCACCGTCGGCAAGCTGGTCAACAGCAACGGCCGCACCCTGACGGTCAAAGTGCATGACATGGAAAAAACCGTGATCGTGCCTGACGACGTGCCGGTGGTGCTGATTGAGCCGGGCAACAAGAGCCTGCTGAAAGCCGGAACCAAAGTGGTGCTGTTCGGCATGAAAGATGCGCAGGGCAACATCGTGGCACGCGGCATTTCTGCCGGTAAAGACGGCCTGACGCCGCCAATGTAACCCGGAGAAACCATGCCGGCTTCTGCAAAAAAACGGGTCCATCCGTGGCCCGTACGCCTGTGTCACTGGCTGAACGTGCTGGTGATGGTTGGCATGGTGATGAGCGGCTGGGGCATTTATAACGCCTCGCCGCTGTTTTCGTTTACCTTCCCGGCGTTCCTCACCCTTGGCGGCTGGCTGGGCGGCAATATCGCCTGGCATCTGGCGGTGATGTGGCTGCTGTTCGTCAACGCGGCGATCTATGTGCTGTGGGGGCTGTTCAGCGGGCATTTTCGTCGTCGCTTCTTACCCTTTACGCCCGCGTCGGTGCTGCGTGATATCGGCCAGGCGCTGCGCTTTAAGCTGCCGCACCAGCAGGGGCACTACAATGCGGTGCAAAAGCTGCTGTATGTGGGCGTGCTGATATTGGGCGCGCTGCTGGTGCTGTCCGGGTTATCGATCTGGAAACCGGTGCAGTTCAGCCAGCTGGTCGCCCTGTTCGGTGGCTTTGATATTGCCCGCTACGTCCATTTCTTTGCCATGAGCGGCGTGATGCTGTTTGTGGTGGTGCATGTGGTGATGGTGTTGCTGGTGCCGAAAACGCTGCCGGCGATGATCACCGGTGGCCGCAGGGAGACACCCACCGATGAGTGACAAACCCAAAATTATCCTTGAGCCGGATCAGCGTAAACAGCTGGTGAATCTGCAGCGTCGGTTGATCCTGCGATCGGGCCTGACGCTGGGTGCGGTGTCGATGCTGACCGGTTGCAACCTGCAGGACGGCGATCAGGTGGATAAAGCGCTGTGGGCGATGTCGCGCTGGAACGATCGGGTACAGGCCTGGCTGTTCAGCGGCGATAAGCTGGCGCAAACCTACAGCGAAGCGCAGATCACCCGGCCATTCCGCTTCAACGCGTTTTACCCTGAGTACAACGTGCCGGATATCGATATCAGCGACTACCGGCTGGAAGTGTCCGGCAAGGTGGAGAAGAAAGCGCCCTGGACGCTGGATCAGCTAAAGCAGCTGCCGCAGAGTGCGCAGATCACCCGGCTGATCTGCATTGAAGGCTGGAGTGCCATCGGCCAGTGGAGTGGCGTGCCGCTGAAAACCTTCTTACAGCATGTGGGAGCCGATTTGACGGCCAAATACGTCGGCTTTAAGTGTGACGATCGCTACTACTCCAGCCTGGATATGCCCACCGCGCTGCATCCGCAAACCATCCTCGCGTTAGATTTTGACAAAAAGCCGCTGCCGCCGGATTTCGGTTATCCGCTGCGTCTGCGCGCGCCGACTAAGCTCGGATTTAAGAATGCCAAGCATATTGGGGCCATTTTTGTCACCAATGAAAATCCGGGCGGGTACTGGGAGGATCAAGGATACAATTGGTATAGTGGAATTTAACCCCGTCGTCATTGACGCCGATTTTTTCTGGTTTTGAGCTTTTTCTGAACGATTTTTGGGAAAACGGGCGCGTATTGTGGTTAACTACGCGGCTTATGCGAAGGGGCTCCTTCGCTTTGACGTTCCTGGGTGATGATTTTACCTGGGGATAATCGACCTGCTTTCCGAACTCTGGCGTAACGGTACGGTCTGATTAGCGTTTAAGATCCGTTTTTGTTACACCGGGAAATAGGTTGAATGAATTTTATTAAATCTCTAACACAGCAGAAGCTCTCGCTGATGCTGGCATTTTACATCGGTATCTTTTTGAATATACCGGTGTTTTACCGTCGTTTTGATCCCTTTCTGGCCCAATTTAACGCCATGCAGTGGTTTTCTGCTGCGGTGGAAGTGGTGGCAATCGTCCTGCTGACCTTCTTCCTGATGCGTCTGCTGTCGCTCGGCGGCAAGGTATTCTGGCGCATTACCGCCACCGCGCTGGTGCTGATTTCAGTCGCCGCCAGCTACTATATGAGCTTCTTTAACGTCGTTATTGGCTACGGCATTGTGGCCTCGGTAATGACCACCGATACCGACCTGTCGAAAGAGGTGATTGGTTACCACTTCGTCCTGTGGATGGTGTCCGTCAGCATCGTGCCTTTAGTGCTGATCTGGTGCAACGCGCTGCGCCTGACCCTGCTTGAGCAGCTGAAAACGCCGGGACACCGCATTAAACCGCTGCTGATCCTGCTGCTGGCCGTCGCGCTGGTCTGGTTGCCGATCCGCTTCCTCGATAAGCAGCAGAACATCAATGAAAAGCTGACCAACGTCGATCTGCCAAGCTATGGCGGCGTGGTGGCGCACTCCTATCTGCCGTCGAACTGGCTTTCGGCGCTGGGGCTGTTTGCCTATACCAGCTACGACGAGAAGATGGACAGCAAGGACCTGCTGGATCCGGCGAAGCAGTTTACCTACACCGCGCCAGCCGGGCTGGACGACACCTATGTAGTATTTGTCATCGGTGAAACCACCCGCTGGGACCATATGGGCATCCTCGGCTATGACCGCGATACCACGCCGAAACTGTCGAAAGAGAGGAACCTGGTGGCATTCCGGGGCGAGTCCTGCGATACCGCCACCAAGCTGTCGCTGCGCTGTATGTTTGTGCGTGAGGGCGGAACCGATGAAGGCCCGGCCCGCACCCTGAAAGAGCAGAACGTCTTCTCGGTACTGAAAGAACTGGGCTTCAGCTCGGAGCTGTTCGCCATGCAGAGCGAAGTGTGGTTCTACAACAACACCAATGCGGATAACTTCGCCTTCCGCGAGCAGATTGGCTCGGAGAAAGAGAATCAGGGCAAATCGGTCGACGATATGCTGCTGGTGCCGGAGCTGAAAAAGTCGCTGGATCGCCACCCTGATGGCAAGCATCTGGTGGTGCTGCATACCAAAGGCTCGCACTACCTCTATTCCCAGCGCTATCCGCGCGAGTTTGCCCGCTATCAGCCTGAATGCATGGGCGTCGACGACACCTGCAGCAAGGCAATGTTGATCAATGCCTTTGATAACTCGGTGCTGTACACCGATACGGTGCTCGACAGCGTGTTCGACCAGCTGCGTGATAAGAAAGCCATCGTCTTCTATGCGGCGGACCACGGCGAATCGATCAGCGAGAACATGCACCTGCACGGCACGCCGCGTCATATGGCACCGCCGGAGCAGTTCCGCGTGCCGATGATTGTCTGGGCGTCCGATAAGTATCTGGCCGATCCGAACAACCAGAGCGCCTTTGAACGGCTGAAAGCCCAGCAGCGCGTCGGCAAGACCCATCGCCACGTTGAGCTGTTTGATACCCTGCTCGGTTGCCTGGGTTATACCTCGCCAGACGGCGGCATCAATCAGAAAAACAACTGGTGTGCCGATCCGAAACAGGCCACGGCGACGACAGACAACAAAGCCTGATCGGCTGCAAAACCCCTGCAATTAGCCCGGATCGTTCCGGGCTTTTTTATGCCTGAAATTCCCCACCGCAAAACCGCAGCATAAAATCCTGTTGGCGAAAAATGACTGTTACAAAAATTTGTCCATTTTTAACGGAAAAAAAGTCGCTGAAACCCTTCTGCCGTCTGGTTTCATCCCCTTATTTCGCGCCGCATTCCGCTTATGACCGATCCCGGGTTGTTGCTGATTTCTTATGCGTCAGTTGCAGCATATTTAGCTGGCTAAGTTGATATAAGCAAAGCGTATCGTTCATAAATAACCCAGTTAGCCGACTAAATTAATCGTTTTTTTTTAGAGCAAATTGCCATGATTAAAGTTGTGGGCATTATCTTTGTGCGGTGAAACGGGCTGCAATCAATCGTTTCCTCTGAAAAACCCCGCAATTGGTTTTTTTTATGTTTGCTTGCTGTTTCTCACACTCTGTGTAAATACCTGACAGTTGTATTGACGTTCCTTGCAACTGTTGACAAATTGATGCCTCAGCGAGACAGGATGCGGATTAGTCTGATGGTTTCTCCCCTGACCGATCCTTTCCTTCTCCAGCGCCGCAAGGCAACGCAAAGACCGCACTAAAAAAATACAGGGTCTTGCGCACGTGCACACAACACCACATCACAATTGGAGCAGAAGCATGCGTATTTCTAAAACAGGGATGCTGAAGGTAGGTCTGAGCCTGATTGCTCTCACCGTTGCCGCTGGCGTCCAGGCTAAAACCCTTGTTTATTGTTCAGAAGGGTCGCCTGAGGGCTTTAACCCACAGCTGTTCACCTCCGGCACCACCTACGATGCCAGCTCAGTTCCGATCTACAACCGTCTGGTTGAATTCAAAATCGGCACCACTGAAATCCAGCCGGGCCTGGCAGAAAAGTGGGAAGTGAGCGAAGACGGTAAAACCTACACCTTCCACCTGCGTAAGGGTGTGAAGTGGCAGACCACCAAAGACTTCAAGCCAACCCGCGATTTTAACGCCGATGACGTGGTGTTCTCCTTCGAGCGTCAGCTCGATAAGAACAACAAGTATCATGGCGTCTCTGGCGGCAGCTACGAATACTTCGAAGGCATGGACATGCCGAAGCTGATCAGCAAAATCGAGAAAGTGGACGACAATACCGTGCGCTTCGTGCTGACCCGTCCTGAGTCTCCGTTCCTGGCCGACCTCGGCATGGACTTCGCCTCCGTGCTGTCGGCTGAATACGCTGACAACATGCTGAAAGCCGGTACCCCGGAAAAAATCGACCTGAACCCGGTCGGTACCGGTCCGTTCCAGCTGGTGCAGTACCAGAAAGACTCCCGCATCCTGTACAAAGCCTTTGACCAGTACTGGGGCACCAAGCCAAAAATCGACCGTCTGGTGTTCTCCATCACGCCGGATGCGTCCGTGCGTTACGCCAAGCTGCAGAAAGGCGAATGCCAGGTGATGCCGTACCCGAACCCGGCTGACATCGCCCGCATGAAGGAAGATAAAAATATCAACCTGATGCAGATGCCAGGCCTGAACGTCGGTTACCTGTCGTTCAACACCGAGAAAAAACCGCTGGATAACCTGAAAGTGCGCCAGGCGCTGATCACGGCCGTTAACAAGCAGGCGATCATCGACGCGGTGTATCAGGGTGCTGGCCAGGCGGCCAAAAACCTGATCCCACCAACCATGTGGGGCTACAACGACGCGGTCAAGGATTACACCTACGACCCGGCGAAAGCGAAAGAGCTGCTGAAAGAAGCGGGTATGCCAGACGGGTTCTCCATCGACCTGTGGGCAATGCCGGTTCAGCGTCCGTACAACCCGAACGCGCGTCGTATGGCTGAAATGATCCAGTCCGACTGGGCGAAAATTGGCGTGAAAGCCAAGATCGTCACCTACGAGTGGGGCGAGTACCTGAAGCGTGCTAAAGCCGGTGAACACCAGACCGTGATGATGGGCTGGACCGGTGATAATGGGGATCCGGATAACTTCTTCGCCACCCTGTTCAGCTGTGCAGCGGCAAAAGACGGTTCCAACTACTCCCGCTGGTGTTACAAGCCGTTTGAAGACCAGATCCAGCCAGCCCGTGCTGAGCCCGATCACAACAAACGTATTGAATACTACAAACAGGCTCAGGTTGTGATGCACGACCAGGCGCCTGCGCTGATTATCGCGCACTCTACGGTGTACGAGCCGGTGAGCAAGAAAGTGACCGGCTACGTGGTTGACCCATTGGGTAAACATCACTTCGAGAACGTTGATATTCAGGAATAGTAAACGGGTGCGCGGTTGAATAACTGCGTTGCGCGGCGCTCGCCACCTTCGACTGGCACGATGCCATGTCTGGGTTGCTGTGCGCCGCGCGCCTTGTTCTTCACTCTGCGCCCGACGGTTATCACCATCTGAAGTCATCATTAATTGAATTCATTCAATCAATGCCAGGTACGGCGCCCTGAAAAGCGTCGCGGCGGAGAATATCCGCGGCAAGATGTGAGCAAATATAATCTCTCGGGCTACGAGCCTGCGGGAACCAAAAGAGAATCCGGAATATGCTGCAGTTCATACTCCGACGTTTGGGACTTGTCATCCCAACGTTTATTGGTATCACCCTGTTAACCTTCGCGTTTGTCCATATGATCCCGGGCGATCCGGTGCTGATTATGGCCGGCGAACGCGGAATGTCTCCTGAACGTCACGCGCAGCTTCTGGCCCAGATGGGTCTGGATAAGCCGCTGTGGCAACAATATGTCTCCTACGTCTATGGCGTGCTCCATGGCGATTTAGGCATTTCACTGAAAAGCCGCATCCCGGTCTGGCAGGAATTCGTTCCGCGCTTTAAAGCGACGCTGGAACTGGGCATCTGCGCGATGATTTTTGCCGTGGCTGTCGGCATCCCTGCCGGGGTACTGGCTGCGGTTAAACGCGGTTCCATCTTCGATCATACCGTGGTCGGCATCTCGCTGACCGGTTACTCCATGCCGATTTTCTGGTGGGGAATGATGATGATCATGCTGGTGTCGGTGCACTGGAACCTGACCCCGGTCGCGGGGCGAATAGGCGATACGGTGTTCCTCGACGACAGTCAGCCGCTAACCGGTTTTATGCTGATTGATACCCTGATCTGGGGCGAACCGGGCGACTTCAAAGACGCCGTAATGCATATGATCCTGCCGGCCATCGTGCTGGGGACCATTCCGCTGGCGGTGATCGTCCGTATGACGCGTTCGGCGATGCTGGAAGTGTTAGGTGAAGACTACATCCGTACCGCGCGCGCCAAAGGGCTGACGCGGATGCGGGTGATTGTGGTCCATGCGCTGCGCAATGCGATGCTGCCGGTGGTGACCGTGATCGGGTTGCAGGTGGGCACGCTGCTGGCGGGCGCCATCCTGACCGAAACCATCTTCTCCTGGCCGGGTCTGGGCCGCTGGCTGATCGATGCGCTTCAGCGTCGTGACTATCCGGTGGTGCAGGGCGGCGTGCTGATGGTGGCCATCCTGATTATCGCGGTCAACCTGCTGGTTGATGTGCTCTATGGCGTGGTTAACCCGCGCATTCGCCACAAGAAATAAGGGGACGAGGATATGTCTGCACTCGATCCAGGCAGCGTGAGCGCTGCCCCAAAGCCCATGACCCCGTTACAGGAGTTCTGGCACTACTTTAAGCGTAACAAAGGCGCGGTAATCGGCCTGGTCTACGTGGTTCTGATGTTCCTGATTGCGATCTTTGCCAACGTGCTGGCGCCGCATGCGCCGTCCGAACAGTTCCGTGATGCGTTGCTGCATCCGCCGGCCTGGCAGGATGGCGGCAGCTGGAAGTTTATTCTCGGTACCGATGACGTGGGTCGCGATGTACTGTCCCGTCTGATGTACGGTGCCCGCCTGTCGCTGCTGGTCGGTTGTCTGGTGGTGGTGCTGTCGCTGATCCTCGGGGTGATTTTCGGTCTGATCGCCGGTTACGTCGGCGGTGTCACCGACAACGTGATTATGCGTCTGGTCGATATCATGCTGGCGCTGCCAAGCCTGCTGCTGGCGTTGGTGCTGGTGGCAATCTTCGGGCCGTCGATCGTCAATGCCTCCATCGCGCTGACCTTCGTGGCCCTGCCGCACTATATTCGTCTGACCCGCGCCGCGGTGCTGGTGGAAGTGAACCGCGATTATGTCACCGCTTCCAACGTGGCCGGCGCTGGCCCGATCCGCCAGATGTTTATCAACATTTTACCAAACTGCCTGGCACCGCTGATCGTGCAGGCGTCTCTGGGCTTCTCCAACGCGATCCTCGATATGGCCGCGCTGGGCTTCCTGGGTATGGGTGCGCAGCCACCAACACCGGAGTGGGGCACCATGCTCTCCGACGTGTTGCAGTATGCGCAAAGTGCCTGGTGGGTGGTCACCTTCCCTGGTGTCGCGATCCTGCTGACCGTACTGGCATTTAACCTGATGGGCGACGGATTGCGTGACGCCCTCGACCCGAAACTCAAGCAGTAGAGGCACCAGATGGCACTATTCACTGTAGACAAACTGTCGGTGCATTTCGGCGACGAGAAGGCACCGTTTAAAGCGGTCGATCGCATCAGCTATCAGGTCGAGCAGGGCCAGGTGGTCGGCATCGTCGGCGAATCCGGCTCCGGTAAATCCGTCAGCTCGCTGGCGATCATGGGGCTGATCGATTATCCCGGCAAAGTGATGGCGGAAAAGCTGGAGTTTAACCAGCGCGACCTGAAACGCATCTCCGAGAAAGAGCGCCGCCAGCTGGTGGGCTCGGAAGTGGCGATGATTTTCCAGGATCCAATGACCAGCCTGAATCCGTGTTACACCGTGGGCTTCCAGATTATGGAAGCGATCAAGGTGCATCAGGGCGGCAACAAGAAAACCCGTCGCCAGCGTGCGATTGACCTGCTTAACCAGGTCGGCATCCCCGATCCGTCGTCGCGTCTGGATGTCTATCCGCACCAGCTTTCGGGCGGGATGAGCCAGCGCGTGATGATTGCGATGGCCATCGCCTGTCGGCCAAAACTGCTGATTGCCGATGAGCCCACCACCGCGCTGGATGTGACCATTCAGGCGCAGATCATCGAGCTGCTGCTTGAGCTGCAACAGCAGGAGAACATGGCGCTGATCCTGATCACTCACGATCTGGCGCTGGTGGCCGAAGCCGCGCACCACATCATCGTGATGTATGCCGGGCAGGTGGTGGAAACCGGTAAGGCCGTTGATATCTTCAAATCGCCACGCCATCCGTACACTCAGGCGCTGCTGCGTGCGCTGCCGGAGTTTGCCGCTGACAAGGCGCGTCTGGCATCACTGCCGGGCGTGGTGCCGGGCAAATATGACCGTCCGCAGGGCTGTCTGCTGAACCCGCGTTGCCCGTATGCCAACGACCGCTGCCGGGTTGAAGAACCTGAATTACGTGATATTCCGGGGCGTCAGTCCAAATGTCATTACCCTCTGGATGATGCCGGGAGACCAACTTATGAAGCCTGAACATAACTCTGCGCTGCTGATGCAGGCGATCGATCTGAAAAAGCATTACCCGGTGAAGAAAGGGCTGTTTGGTCAGGAGCGTCTGGTGAAGGCGCTGGACGGCGTCTCCTTTAATCTGGAGCGCGGCAAAACGCTGGCGGTGGTAGGCGAGTCAGGCTGTGGTAAATCCACGCTGGGCCGTTTACTGACCATGATTGAAACGCCGACCGAAGGCCAGCTGTTCTATCAGGGACAGGATTTGCTGAAGCACGATCCGGCGGCCCAGAAGCTGCGCCGCCAGAAAATTCAGATCGTCTTCCAGAACCCCTACGGCTCGCTGAACCCGCGTAAAAAGGTCAGCCAGATCCTTGAAGAGCCGCTGCTGATTAACACCAGCCTGAGCAAAGCCGAGCGCCGCGAGAAAACCCTGGCGATGATGGCCAAGGTCGGCCTGAAAACCGAGCATTACGATCGCTATCCGCATATGTTCTCCGGCGGTCAGCGTCAGCGTATTGCCATCGCCCGTGGCCTGATGCTGGATCCGGACGTGCTGATTGCCGATGAACCGGTATCGGCGCTGGACGTGTCGGTGCGCGCGCAGGTGCTGAACCTGATGATGGATCTGCAACAGGAGCTGGGGCTGTCATACGTGTTTATTTCCCACGACCTGTCGGTGGTGGAGCATATCGCGGATGAAGTGATGGTGATGTATCTGGGACGCTGCGTGGAGCGGGGCAGTAAAGAAGCGATCTTTGCGAACCCACGCCATCCGTACACCCAGGCGCTGCTGTCTGCGACGCCACGTCTGAACCCGGACGAGCGTCGCGAACGCATCAAGCTGACCGGCGAGCTGCCAAGCCCGCTGAATCCGCCGCCGGGCTGCGCGTTTAACGCCCGTTGCCGCCGCCGTTTTGGTCCCTGCACCCAGCTGCAACCGCAGCTCAAGCAGTATGGCGACCAGCAGATAGCCTGCTTCGCCGTCGATCAGGATGAAGGTCAACCGGTCGGTAACTGAGGTCCGGCCATAAGCGAGAAGGGCGAATCATCGATTCGCCCTTTTTTTATCTGTGCGTAGCAGACGAATTTATAAGAGAAATAAGGCGTGAGTAGCGATTGCTCAGGCGATTGCGCTTAGGACCAATGGTCAGTTCAAAAGGCTGGGAGGAACAGGACCACCGGATAAAGTAGGGGTTCAGGGCCAGTCAAAGGTGACTTATGTCAAATTTCACCGCTTGCCAGCATAAACTTTGATTACTTCCCCTAACGTATTGCTAAACTCAAAGAAGTTGGCTATTTCCTCTTATCATTCATTGTCTTTTAATCGTCATTCTATTTAATTAACCTGACGAAATTATTTAATTAAGGCAAATAATAACAAAGTTGATTGATAGCCTGCGCAATCATTTATTTTATTTATCCTGAAGAGTTAATTAATCATTCTTCTGCACCCTGACTGGCGATAAGAATAATCTGATGCATATAAACATTGTATGGTATATTGCCGCGAAATCCCCCCACTCTCCGCGATCATTCCCATGAAAAGTTATGATGACCTGCAGCGTTTTAAAGAAAAAACGCAAACAAACCATATCGAATTCAAGGACATGTCTGAACAGACGAAGAATTCAGACAGTGCTAATTGGGCGATCATCAAACAGTTAATGAATGATGGCGCAGAGTCGGCTTTAGGCAACGGTCAGCGTATCGATGTGCCTGCGCCACAACCGATAGCCGAAGACAGCCTGGATGCCCTGCTGGGACACGCCGCGCAGCCAGTACAGCCGCCTGTTCAGCAGCCAAAACCACCGCATCAGCCGCCTACACACGCGCCGTCGCACAGCGTGGCGCCGCTCGTGGCGAAACCGGCGGCAGCGCAGATTGGTGGCTCCTTGCTGGACAGCATTTCCGCGTCGCTGAAGCCCGCGCCGGTGGCGGAACCTGCACCTAAGCCTCAGGCCGTTAACCCGGTGAATGAGGCGCAGCATCCGCTGGCGTCGGCACAGCCGGACTTTGCCGCGTCACCGTTGATGGCATCTTTGTCCTCGCTGCCCACCGCAGCGCCCGCGCAGACTGCCCCGGTGCGTCAGCCCGCAGCCCCGGTGCAACCGGCTGCCGATCTGCCGCGCTTTAAGCAGCTGTTCAGCACCGCGCCGGAGCCGTCAGTGACCTCTTTATCGAAAGATACTTTGCTGCAACCTCTGCTGGAGAGAATTGCCTCATGCCGTTAGTTTGTGTTTGTTCTCCCAAAGGGGGCGTGGGTAAAACCACGCTGGCAGCCAACCTCGCCTATTCCCTCGCCCGTGGCGGCAGCAAAGTGCTGGCCATCGACTTTGATGTGCAGAACGCCCTGCGTCTGCATTTTGGCGTGCCGTTGTCAGACGGGCGGGGTTACGTGGCGAAATCGTCCGAATCACCCGACTGGAGCCAGTCTATTTTAACCACCGGCGGCAACATCTTTGTGATGCCGTATGGTGACGTGACTGAAGAGCAGCGTGTTGAATTTGAAGATAATTTATCCCGCGACCCCAACTTCCTCGCACGGGGTTTACATACCGTCCTCAACTACCCAGGCCTGGTGATCGTCGCTGATTTTCCGCCAGGACCGGGTCCAGCCCTAAAGGCAATGACCGATCTTGCCGATTTACACCTTGTGGTGATGCTGGCGGATACCGCTTCGCTGTCACTGCTGCCGCAAATCGAAAACGAAAAAATGATTGGCGCTGCGCTGAATCAGCGTTCAGGACACTTCTTTGTGCTGAACCAGAGTGACAGCCGCCGCAACATCAGTCGTGACGTAACGGCCTTTATGCAACAGCGACTGGGCGACCGGTTGTTGGGTGTGGTGAATCGCGATGAGAGCGTGGCGGAAGCCAATGCCTCGCAGCAGTCCATCTTTGATTTCAGCCCTGTTTCGGCGGCGGCCTTTGATATTGAGATCGTCAGCAAGCGTATTGCTGCCCTGCTGGATATCAAGGTCGGCGACGGTGAAATGCAGGCGCCGCTGAGATCGCGTTAATCGACGGCGGAGCCGTCGGGTATGGATGCCTGAAACACCGCAGTGCGCCCGCGCTGCGGTAAAAAATAATAGTCTCGTTTTCAGGATGACTTATGAAAAAAGTCCTGTATTACCTGTTGCTGCTGGTATTATTCCCGCTCGCCGCAGTGATTGTGATCACCCCAATGGACAGCCAGAAGCAGTATATTTTTGGCCTGATTTCTATTGCCATTCTTTTTGTTATGGGCTTCAGTAAAAGCCGCAAAACCTCTATGGTAATGGTGTTCCTGTCGGCATTAATGTCGACGCGCTATATATACTGGCGTGCGACGGAAACCCTCTCATTCAATTCCGAAGTGGAAGCGATCTTAGGCATCGGCTTATTTATTGCCGAAGTGTATGTCTGGCTGATCCTGATCCTCGGCTACCTGCAAACATCATGGCCGCTTAAGAGAACCATCGAGCCGATGCCGGAAGACGTCAGCTTATGGCCGACCGTCGACATCTACGTGCCGAGCTATAACGAAAGCCTCGATGTGGTGCGCGATACCGTGCTCGCTGCCCAGTGCATCGACTACCCACGCGACAAAATCAAAATCTACCTGCTGGATGACGGCAAGCGTAGCGAATTTGCGGTGTTTGCCGCCGATGCGGGCGTGGGCTACATCACCCGTGACGATAACCGCCACGCCAAAGCCGGTAACCTGAACCACGCGATGCGCATTACCAAAGGCGAGCTGATTACCGTCTTTGACTGCGACCACGTCGCCACCCGCGCCTTCCTGCAGGCCACCGTGGCACCGTTCCTGAAAGACCCGAAACTGGCCCTGTTACAGACGCCGCACTACTTCTATTCGCCGGACCCATTTGAGCGCAATCTGAAAGCCGCGCGCGATATCCCGAACGAAGGTGCGCTGTTCTATGGCCCGGTACAGCAGGGTAACGACAACTGGAACGCCACCTTCTTCTGCGGCTCCTGTGCGGTGATCCGCCGGTCTGCGCTGGAAGAGATCGGCGGCTTTGCCACCGAAACCGTGACCGAAGATGCGCACACCGCACTGAAAATGCAGCGTCTGGGCTGGAAGTCCGCCTTCCTGGCGCTGCCGCTGGCGGCGGGCCTGGCCACCGAACGTCTGGGTCTGCACATCATTCAGCGTACCCGCTGGGCGCGCGGCATGACGCAGATTTTCCGCGTGGATAACCCGCTGTTGGGCCGTGGCCTGAAGTGGCAGCAACGTCTGTGCTACCTGAACGCCATGCTGCACTTCCAGTTTGGTCTGCCGCGCGTGATCTTCCTGACCGCGCCGCTGGCGTATCTGCTGTTCAACCTGAACATCATTCACTCTTCTGCCAGCCTGATTTTCGCCTACGTATTGCCGCATCTGGTGATGTCGCTGTACGTCAACTCCCGCATGAACGGCCGCTTCCGCGCCACCTTCTGGGGAGAAATCTACGAAACGGTAATGGCCTTCCACCTGGTTATCCCGACCCTCCTGACGATGATTTCGCCGAAGCACGGCAAGTTCAACGTAACGGATAAGGGCGGACTGCTGGACGTGGGCTTCTTCGACTTCAACATCGTGCGTCCACACGTAATCTGTGCCGCGCTGCTGACGATTGGCGTGGTGAGCGGCATTGTCCGTGCCGTGGCGCATGACTACTTCGGCGTGGATCCTTACGTCATCGCCCTCAACGTCGGCTGGGCGCTGTTCAGCCTGATCATCCTGATGGCGGCGATCGCCGTGGCGCGTGAAACCAAGCAGACCCGTAAAACCATCCGTATCGAGGTGAATATTCCGGTGGTGCTGCACTACGCCAGCGGCATCTCTTCACGCACCACCACGGTGGATCTGTCGATGGGTGGCGCACAGGTTAACGCGCCGGATGACCGTCATGAAAATGATGAAATCGAAGCCATCGACCTGATGTTGCAGTCCGGCACTATCTCGATTCCGGTGAGCATTATGGGCTCGGACAACGGCGTGATCCGCCTGATGTTTGATGAGATCCCGTTATCACGCCGCCGCGAACTGGTGCGCGTGGTGCTCTCGCGCGCCGACGCCTGGATCAAGCCAGAAGGCGAGAAGGACAAACCGTTCCGCTCGCTGATTACCATTATCCGTACCGTATTTGAATTGTTCTGGCTGACCTGGAAAGATCGTCGTGCGAAGCGTCATCGTCAGGCCGTGAAGGAAGAGGATGGCGTGGCATGAAGCGACTGATATTACCTGCGCTCTGTTTTACCGGGGTCCTGACCCTGAGCAGCGTCTGGGCCGCGCCGGAAAGCGTGACCCAGGACAGCAATGCGTTGTCCCAGATCCCACCGCCGGCCGATGTGGGCCAGCAGACCGGCAACACTCCGGGCTATTCGGCACAGATGAACCAGGCAACTGGCGCGGCCTCTCAGATGAGCCAGCCTACCGCCGATCCGGCCGCGCAGCCCGATGCTGCCCAGCCGCAGGACGCGCAAACCTCGACTGATGTTACCCAGCCTGCACCGGGCACGGCGGACAGCGTAGCAACCAGCCAACCTGCCACCACGGACAACACGGCGACCAGCCAACCGGCC
Organism: Erwinia sp. QL-Z3; assembly: GCF_004551645.1. Lineage (NCBI taxonomy): Bacteria > Pseudomonadati > Pseudomonadota > Gammaproteobacteria > Enterobacterales > Erwiniaceae > Erwinia > Erwinia sp. QL-Z3. The sequence continues at coordinate 1,234,232 of NZ_CP037950.1, read as the reverse complement.
GCCGCGGACAGCATGGCGACCAGCCAACCGGCCAACACGGACAGCGCAGCGACCAGCCAGCCGGATCCGGCCACCGGTCTGCCGGCGGGCCTGCCGCCACTGCCGGCTCCGGTGGTTTCCGCCCCGGCGCAGCCCGTATTGCTGAATCAGCCGCTGACCAGCACCGTGTCGGTCGGCCAGATGGGCCAGACCAACGGCATTCTGTTGACCGGCGGTCAGCTGCAGTCCGGTATCGTCTTCACGTTGCCAACGGATGAAGTGATCACCAACGCCCGTCTGAACCTGTCACTGAAGGTCTCTCAGGCGCTGGCCGCCCGTAACACCTCACTGCAGCTGATGCTCAACGGTCAGCCGCTGGGCACGCTGCCGTTAAGCGCCTCAGACAGCGCCAGCGAAGATTATCAGCTGGATATTCCCGCCGCGATGGTGGTCTCCAGCAACAACCTGAGCTTCAAGATTAACGATGCCGATCAGCTGCTGTGCGAGCGCGACAGCGCCAGTCAGTATCAGGTCACCATCCTGCCGAAAACCACGCTGTCGCTGGAAGGCCAGCAGCTGAATATCGGTAACACGCTGCGCAACTTCCCGCGCCCGTTTATCGATCCGCTGCGCATGACCCCTTCGGTGGTGCCGATGGTGTTTGGCGATGCGGTGTCGCCGGGTGAAGTCAGCGCGGCGGCGATTGTCTCCTCGTGGATGGGTATCCAGACCGATTACCGTGGCATCAGCTTCCCGGTGCTGCGTAACGAGCTGCCAGAGAAAAACGGCATCCTGTTTGCTCATCCGGGCGAAATGGTGGCGGGCGTGGCGATCCCACGCGTGACCGGCCCGAGCCTGCAGGTGATCGATAACCCGGTGAACCCGGTTTACAAGCTGATGCTGGTGATCGGTAAGGACGATGACGCGCTGCGTCAGGCGGCCTGGCGTCTGACGCAGCCGCTGAGCGTCGACGTGCCGTCGCTGGCGGTGGCTGCGCAGAATATCCCGGTCAGCAAGCCTTACGACGCGCCGCGCTGGATCAACACCGATCGTCCGGTTCGCCTCAGCGATCTGCTGCGTAAAGATCAAAGTATGACCACCACCGGGATCTGGCATGACGCGCTGCGGGTGAACTTCCGCGCCGCGCCGGACCTGTTCCTGTGGGATGGCGACACCCTGCCGGTGAAGCTGAACTACCGTTTCCCGTCGGAAAGCTGGATTGATGAGGACAAATCGTTCTTAAACGTCGGGCTGAACGGCACCTTCCTGCGTAACCTGACCGTCAACAAGGTCGGCCTGCTGGAAAGCGTCTGGCACCGCCTGGGCGGCGATGCGCGTCAGGAAAACTACACCCTGAAGCTCGACCCGTACCTGATTTACGGTGACAACCAGCTGCAGCTGTACTTCAACATCAAGCCGAAGGCCGATGCGCCGTGCAGCGTGCTAAGCAACAACAATATCAAGAGCAGGATCGAAGACGACTCCTATATTGACCTGAGCCACACGCGTCACTTTACGCTGCTGCCGAACCTGTCGTATTTCGTCGGTGCGGCCTTCCCGTTCACCCGTTTTGCCGACTACTCGCAGACCGTGTTGATGCTGCCGTCCTCGCCAAGCAATGCTGAAATCAGCACCCTGCTGGATATGGCTGGACGCTCGGGCAATGCCACCGGCGTGGCGTTAAGCCACAACAGCGTGATGTTTGGTATTCCGGCGGGCGGAACCTCGCTGGGACGCCTGAAGAACAGCGATGTGCTGGCGGTTTCTACCCTGTCGCAGACGGCCTTCAACCAGTCGATGTTGCAGGGCACGCCGTACGATGTGAACGGCCACACCCTCGGCGTTAAAGAGCCGACGCTGCTGGATAACCTGCGCGGCTGGCTGACCGGTGACTGGTACCGCCAGGCGGTGGATGCGGATCGCTACTTCTCGTCGAACGAAGACTGGCGCGGCTTTATCAGCTACAGCTCGCCGTGGAACAGTTCACGGGTGGTGGTGATGACCGTCGCCACCGACGATGCTCAGCTTTCCCGCCTGCATCACGACCTGACGTCGCCGCGCATTAACGCCGGCATCCGGGGCGATACGGCGATCATCACCGATGAGAACGGTATCCGCAGCTTCCGCGTCGGCGCGCAGTTCCCGAGCGGCCAGATGCCGTGGTACATGATGGTGATCTGGTATGCCAACCAGCATGCGGTGGTGTTAGCCCTGCTGGCGCTGTTGATCTCTGTGCTGGTGGGCCTGAGCACGGTTGTGCTGCTGAAGCGCCACGCCTGGAAGCGACTGAACCCGCAACATGATTCCGATTCCTCTGGCGAGAAGAAGTAACCGACATGATGAAAATAAAAACACTGACCGCCAGACTTCGTCAGCATTGGGTTCCCGGCATGACGCTGGCTGCCTCCGCGCTGGTTTTCCCGGCGCTGGCAGCGGAGAACAACCCGGCCATCCAGGCGCTGTTCGATCAGGCCAATTACTGGCACCAGAAGGCCCATGACGAGCTGGCCCGCGATGCGCTGAACAAAGTGCTGATGGTCGACAGCAGCAACACTCAGGCCATTTACCTGATGGCGCTGTGGGCACAGCAGAGCGGCGACAGCGCGATGGCCAGCAAATGGCGCACGCGTCTGAGCCAGGTCTCGCCGGATGATGCACATCTGGTGGAGCTGGACCAGGCCCGTCAGCTGCAGTCGATCCCGGCGGCCCAGCTGTCGCTGGCCCGTCAGCAGGCGCGTAGCGGCAATATCTCGGCGTCACTGCAAACCTGGCGCAACACCTTCAGCGGCAACGAGCCGCCGGCCAGCGTGGCGGCAGAATATTACCTGACCATGGCGGGCGACCGTTCGCTGCTGCCGCAGGCGATTGATAACCTGCGCCAGTTCTCGGCGCAAAATCCGCAGGATAACGGCGCGAAGCTGGCGCTGGGCAAGGCGCTGACCTACCAGGAATCCCCCCGCCGCGAAGGTCTGCAAACGCTGGCCGGCATGGCGGATGGCAACCAGGATGCGGACCGCTCGCTGCGTCAGGGCCTGTTATGGCTCGGTCCGCAGCCGGCCGATGCGCCGCTGTACCAGAACTATCAGCAGCGTCACCCGCAGGATCGCGCGGTAATGGACTATTACCGTAAGAACGCCGGTGGCGCCGAAAAAGGCCAGGGCTTTACCGCGCTGAACAGCGGTGACGTCTCCGGCGCACAGTCTGCCTTTAATCAGGTGCTGCAGGCCAACCCGGAAGATGCCGATGCGCTGGCCGGTCTCGGCTATGTCGCTCAGCGTAACGGCAACTATGCCGCGGCGGCGGACTATCTCGATCGTGCCGCGAAGCAGGGCGGTGAAAACAGCCAGCAGCGCATGACCCAGGCCGCCGACGCCCGTTTCTATGCCCAGCTTGCCACCGCGCAGCAGGCGATGAAGGCCGGGAATACCGCGCAGGCGCTCAGCCTCAGTGAACCCCTGACCCAGGCCGACGGCGAAAAAGGCGTGTCGGCGAAGCTGTTCCGCGCCGATGTGCAGCGCCGCAGCAACCAGTTCGACGCCGCAGAGCAGACCTACCGTTCGGTGATCCAGAGCGACCCGGACAACCGTCCGGCGAAAGAAGGGCTGTTCTACGTGCTGCGTCAGCAGAACCGTGGCGCAGAAGCCAATACGCTGCTGTCGTCTCTGCCGGAAAGCGTGCGCGAAAGCGTGACGCCGAAACCGGCGGTGACCAGCGATCCGGTGCGCCGTCAGGCGAAGCAGGCGCTGGCGGCAGGCAATACCCAGCAGGCGATTGCCATTCTGCAACAGGGCACTCAGCGCTTCCCAACCGATCCCTGGCTTCGCCTCGACCTGGCGCGCATTTACCAGCAACAGGGCAACACCAGCCTGGCGGCGGGTATCATGCAGCCGGCGTTCCGTAACGGCGCAAGCAATAACGAAATTTATGCCGGCGCGCTGTTTGCCAGCGAAAGCGGGGCCTGGCAGCAGGCGCAGACGCTGATCGCCCGTATTCCTGCCCGCAGTCAGAGCAGCGAAATGCGCGAGCTGTCGCGCAGGGCTAACTTCAATCTGCAGATGGCGGTGGCGCAGCAGTATCTGGCGCAGGGCTCAAATGCCGCGGCGGCGAACACCCTGAAAGCGCTGGCGGTGAACCCACCGGAGAACCCGGCCGATGCGGGTAACCTGGCGAAAGGGCTGGCCGATGCCGGCGATCTGTCGACGGCGGTAACCGTGGTACGCAACAATATGCAGCGCGGCGTGCAGGGCAATGCCGGCGATTATGCCGCGCAGGTGGCGGTGCTGAACCAGGCCGGGCTGAGCGGCGAAGCGCAGCGCTTCCTCAGCAACCCGGAACTGCAGTCGCGCAGCACGCAAACCCAGCTGGCGGGCATTCAGAATGGCTACGTGATCAACGAAGCCGACCGTCTGCGGAATCAGAAGCAGTATGCCGCAGCCTACGACAAGCTGATCGGCGCGTTGCAGCGCGATCCGCAGAACACCGATTTGATGTTTGCCATGGGCCGTCTCTATCAGTCCGGCAAAATGAACAAAGAAGCGGGCGTGGTGTATGACTACCTGATGACCCGCGACACGCCAACCCAGGATGCCCGCGTTGGCGCGATTGACGTGGCGCTGGCCAGTCACGATCTGCCAAAGGCAAAAGGCCTGGTGGCCGGACTGCGTGGCGAGCAAACCCCGGAGCGCCTGCTGCTTATGGCGCGCGTGGCGGAAGCTGATGGCGACCATCAGCAGGCGCTGGCGTATCTGCGCACCGCGCGAGGCAAGATGATCGGCCTGGAAGGCGCCTCAAGCGGCTCCAACCCGGCAATCGGCGGCCTGGCGCTGGCAGACAATCCGTTTATCAACCGCACCACGCCATCGCAGCGTCGTTCCCCTTCGGCGTATGGCGCGGTGATGCCGTGGCAGAACGCCCCGGCGGGCAGCAGCGATGCGGCGATGCAAACCGCCAGCGTGGACGTGCCGTCGCAGCAGAGCCAGACGCTGCATCAGATCGATACCATGATGGACGATTTGCAGGAGCGCACCGGCACCTGGGCACAGGGCGGCGTGCAGGTCAGAGGGCGTGATGGTGAATCCGGCCTCAGTAAGCTGACCGAAGCCAAAGCGCCGCTGACCTGGTCAACGGTGCCGTATGGCGACACCCGTTTCGACTTCACCTTAACGCCGGTGACCCTCAGCGCGGGCAGTGCCAACAGTTCGGCCACGCCGCGCTTTGGTACCCAGGCGCTGGAGCAGGGCCGCAGCGCGCAGGCCAACAACGTGCTGCCGTCGGAAGTGAAGCTGGATTCACCGGGATCGCAGAACGCCTCCGGGGTTGAAGTGAACCTCGGCCTGACCAACGACAACTTCAAAATTGACCTCGGCTCGACGCCATTGGGCCAGGATCTCAGCACGCTGGTGGGCGGCATTCAGTGGTCACCGAAGCTGACCGATTACCTGACGCTGATCCTGACCGGTGAACGCCGTTCGGTCACCGACAGCCTGCTCTCTTATGTCGGCGTTGAAGACAAGCTGAGTGGCAAACGCTGGGGCCGCGTGACCAAAAACGGCGGCGATGCGCTGTTAAGCTACGACAACGGCGACGCCGGTTTCTACTTCGGCGCGGGCGGTTACAGCTATCTCGGTGAGAACGTAGAAAGCAACCAGAGCATCATGGGCCAGGCGGGCGCCTACGTGCGTCCGTTCCATGACGACAGCAGCGAGCTGAAAACCGGTATCAGCATGAGCTGGATGGATTTCTCGAAAAACCTCAGCTACTACACGTACGGCCAGGGCGGTTACTTCAGCCCGCAGAACTTTGTTGCGGTGTCGTTCCCGGTTGACTGGAGCAAGAACTACGACGATCTGAAGGTGAAGGTCGGCGGCTCGGTGGGTTATCAGTCTTACTCGCAGGATCGCAGCGCCTACTTCCCAACGGATCCGGATAAACAGGCGCAGCTGGAAAGCTATTACAATGCGGGCTACGCCACCGAGGCCTATTACGAAGGCGGCAGCAAAAACGGTATTGGCTATAATCTGCACGCCGGTGCGGATTACAAGGTGAATAAAGACGTCACCATTGGCGGCCAGCTGGGCTACGACACCTTCGGTGATTACAACGAAAGCAGCGCGAAACTCTATTTCCGCTATATGCTCGGGGACAAATAAGAATGACTGACCTTCAGGACCGTACGCTGCACTACTATCGTCAGCAGCAGTATCAGCCAGGCTGGTTCGACTTACTGAGCGTGATGATCAACGGCATGCTACGCAATGCCGGAGAGCGTGAGAGTCACGCCTTCCTGCAGCAGATGGGTGACACGCTGGCAGCGCGCTATCCGCTGGGCGCGGCAAATACCGTGGCGGATCTGGAAAGCCAGATCAACGCGGTGCTGGCGCAGTTTAACTGGGGCTTTGTTGATGTGCAGCCGCGCGAGAATTCGATGGTGATCTCGCATATGGCGCTGCCGCCGGGCGACGGGCAGATTGAAGCCCGTCAGTGGCGTCAGGCGCTGGGCGCGGTGCTGCTGGGCTTATACGCCCGCTGGCTACGCGATCAGGGCGGCAACCAGGCCGTTCCGCTGGTGTGCGAAGAAACCGACAGCGAAGCCACGCTGAATTTCCGTTATCAGAGGTGAGGAAGATAATAATGTCTCTGCTCAGAGCGAGCCTGATGATCATTGCGATGATGGTGGGCTGCGCGCAGGCCACCGCGTCAGACGGTTGGAGCACCTTTAAAGGGCGCTTTATGACCGAAGACGGCCGCATTCAGGATACCGGCAACAACAACGTCAGCCATACCGAAGGGCAGGGCTACGCGATGCTGATGGCGGTCTGGTACAACGATCGTGGCAGCTTCGACAGCCTGTGGCGCTGGACCCAGCAGCACCTGAAGAACCCACAGAATGGCCTGTTCTACTGGAAATACAATCCAGCCGCCGCCGATCCGGTGATGGACAAGAACAATGCCTCCGACGGCGATGTGCTGATCGCCTGGGCGCTGCTGAAGGCCGGACAGAAGTGGCAGGATCAGGCGTATTTGCAGGCGTCCGACCGCATTCAGAAGGCGATTGTTGACCGCGAAGTGATCACCTTTGGTGGCCATACCGTGATGCTGCCTGGCGTGCAGGGCTTCAACAAAACCAGCTATGTGGTGCTGAACCCGTCCTATTTCCTGTTCCCGGCGTGGCGTGATTTTGCCGCGCGCAGTCATCTGAAGGTCTGGACCAACCTGATCGACAGCGGGATGGATCTGCTGGGTAAGATGCGCTTTGGCGATGCCGGCCTGCCGGTTGACTGGGTGGCGCTGAACGCCGACGGCACGGTGGCACCGGCCACCGCCTGGCCGCCGCGCTTTAGCTATGACGCGATCCGCGTGCCGCTGTATGTCTACTGGTATGACGCGCAAAGTCTGCAGCTGGTGCCTTTCCAGCGTTACTGGATGAGCTTCTCCCGGCTGCAAACCCCGGCGTGGAGCGACGTGATGAGCAATAACAAAGCGCCCTACAATATGGCCGGTGGCCTGCTGGCGGTGCGCGATTTGACGCTGAACCAGAGCGGTTATCTCACCGACCAGCTGGATGCCAAAGAGGATTACTTCTCCTCCAGCCTGCATCTGCTGGCCTGGCTGGCGCTGAAAGACCACTAGTCTGCTCCGCAGGCAATAAAAAACCCGCCTGCTCAAACGGTTGAGCAGGCGGGTTTTTTTTAACAATCAGTTCGGGTACGCCACCCAATCCCCGCCGTTCAGCCGGATCCCCGGCTTGCCCTGATAGATCATCACCACCGCGTTATCGTTCTCCGACACCACCGGCGTCTGCGGCAGGTTGGCGGTAAGCGTCGCCAGATTCAGCTGAGGGTTGCTGAACACCTGACCATCCACCGCACGGGAAACCAGTTCGGAAATGGCCTGCAGGCTGGTTGGCGTAGAGACGTCCACGGCCTGGGCCGGATGAGGCGCTTTCATGCCGACAAACTTAATGCCGACCGGCACATGAGTAATCGACGGGCTGGGAATATCCCGCAGGCCGGACATCTGCATTTTATCGCCTTCCAGCGCCGCGCCGTGCTCCGGCACCACAATCACCATCACCCGACGGCCGGATTTATCCAGATTGGTGAGGAAGGTATCCAGCTGATCGAACAGCATTTTCGCGCGCGGCTGCCAGGCGGCGGTTTTGCTGCTGCCCAGTTCGCGAGTGCCGTCATGCAATGGGATCAGGTTATAGAAGGTGGCGCTGCGCGGATCGGCACTTTTCTGCCGCTCATCCAGCCAGCGCTGCATCACCTCGCCATCGTTTAATACCGGCGAGCTGTCGAAGGAGCTGAGCTCCGGTCTGATCCCGGCCTGCGACATCAGCGGTGCCTTCAGATTGCCCTCTTCACGCAGTTCCTGCAGATAGTTACCGAACACGCCGGTATGGTCCATCATCAGCTGCTGCTTAAAGCCGAGGCTGGCCAGATTGTCGAACAGATAGCAGCGTCCATCGGTCGGTTTATACAGATCGCTGTGCGAGCTCTGGCCGCAGCTGGCGCGCAACAGGCGGATGCCCGCCGGACCGCTGTAACCGGTCGCCGAATTGTAGTTGCTCAGCATAATATCGAAGTGCTTCCACAGCGGGTGATCGCGCAGCTGCGCCGCATCCAGATCGGACCACGCCAGCGAACAGATGTTAATCACCAGAATATCGAACGGCGCCGCTTCCGCCGGTAAGGTGGCGGGGAACGCGGTCACTTTCTGCTTTTCGCTTTCGTAAAACTTATTGAGGTACGCGGTCAGATTGGCGCTGGTGGGCGGCGCAGACTGATCGAGTCCGTCGGCGGCGGTTTTGGTCGTTGGCGCAGGCGTGGACACAGTGGCCGGCGTGCTGCTGCCGGGAAGCAGGTTCACCGACGGACCGGCAATCGTCACCACGTTCAGCCACAGCAGCACCAGCGAAACCAGCACGGTAATCCGCACCCACTGCGAAATAAACAGGTACAGCACCAGCATCACAAAGGCGGTACCCACCATCTCCCAGTTGATGAAGCGGTTGGCCAGCTCCAGCAGATACGACGCGGAAAAGCCGGTCAGCTGGCTGCCCTGACTGGCAATGCTTTCCGGGCCGGGCAGCCAGGTATCGTGCCAGAACAAACCGATGCCGACCGGGATGGCGATCCAGTTACGCAGGCGGTGCAGCCGATCGGAGCGGATCGGCAGCAACAAGCCGGCCAGCAACACCAGGTTGCTCAACGGATGAAAATTGAGGTATCCGAACCACAGCAGCGCGAATTTGATCAGGAAGTAGAAGTTCCAGCCACCCAGACCGCGCCATATAAAGCGCGTCGCGGGCATAACAGGTCGTTGAGTCATTTCTTATCCGGTGGTGTTGCCGCATTACGTCGCCAGGTGCCTTCGTACTTCAGGGCGCGCGGCGGGGTCAGGCGTAGCATCAGCCGGTGCCATTTTTTTGGCAGCCAGCGGGCATAAACAGGTTTCAGTAATAACAGCAGCAGCACCACAAGGATCAGGATCTGCACAATGTCCGACAGATTCATTCTGACGCTTCCGGCGGCTGTTTGCCGAGGGTGATGTCCTGCGGCTGGCGGCGCGGCGCTTCCGTGGCCGGCGTCGACGCCTTCGGATCGGCAGCGGGCTGCACCGGCGCGGCGCGCCAGGCGGTTTTCACCTTGCCGGGGATCTGGCGGATCTCCGATAAAATCTGCAGATCTTCCTGCCACACCAGCCGGTTAGTGAAAATCTCATCGTGCGGCAGGCGGAAGATATATTTCACCGCCGTATCCAGATCGTTGAAGCGGCAGGAGGAGAGGAACAGATAAATCCGGTCATCGACCAGCGTCACCAGATCGCCAAAGCGCCGGGGTTTGCACAGCGTCAGCACCTGTTCCGGTTTCAGCTCCGGCACCGGCCGCAGCGCCACCAACAGCCCTTTGCCATTCTCGGGCAGCAGGGCGTTGTTCACCAGCAGCGTCACCGACTGGCAGAACGCCTCCAGCGGCAGATAGCCTCTTTCCTGCAGCGGCTGCATCGATTTCAGCAACGCATCAAGATCGGCGGGCACGTGGCGATTGTAGGATTGCCCCTGAATGCCTTCCAGCAGGGTCAGGAAGCGCGACATCGGCGCATTAAACGGCACGATGGCGTTGACGCCGCAGGCCAGCAGCAGGCGTTCATCGCTGTAGCGCAGGGCGGTTTCCATCTCGCGCACCACAATTTTCAGCCCGCTGCCGCGCGTGCGGCGCAGGCTGTGGATGCGGCCCGCCAGATGCGGAATACGATCGCTGTTTTTCAGGGTGAAAATCACCGTGGCGGCATTGGCCTGCAACGCGCGGTCATAGACCTCTTCATTGGTGGCGAACAGCGTCCACTGCGTTGACAGCGGCGGCGCGCCTTCCAGCACCGTTTGTTCCGCGAGATACCGCTGCTCATCGTTGAGGGTCAGCGGCGTATTTTGCTCATCCTGATCCAACAACGCGAAGCCCGTTTCCGAGGCGCTGAGTCGCATGGCGCGGTCGGCCAGCATGCCGCCGCCATTCGCCCACCAGTTAATGCGGTAATTCCAGCTGTCCTGCTGCCAGTCGAGATGGGAAAGCCCTTCAAGGTGGCGATAACAGGTTTGCAAATGATTGCGCAGGTTATTAATTCCGCTACCCGCCGTAATAATCAGAAGCGTAATCTTTTTACCGCTCAACCACTGCTGTAATTGCTTAAGCCAAATATTCACCTCGTCCGCCGCTATTTTTTCCCATAACAACGAAGCGGTAAACAATATAACCAGACGCGGTTTTTCCGACAGCACCCGGTCCAGATCGTCGGTCAGGTTGAGCAATGCTTTACGCGTCTCCGGCAGGGAGAACATCGGGATCGCATCCGGGCCGCCGGGCGGTGCCGGGGTCAGCAACGCCTGCGGCTGACTGCCGGAGGTTATCAAGGCCACCGAGCGCTGCGCGCTGATGCACTGACGTGCCAGAACGCGGGCATCTTCTTGCCGATTTGCGGTCACCCAATAACAGCCGGACGGCTGCATCAGGATTAATTCATCCCTGACCTGTTCGAAACCTAAAGAAAATGATGTGGCCATAAGTTTTATCGCAACACGTCCTATTAAAAACAGTGAGTGGTGAGCAGATGAAAATAGATTGCCTGACTTATCTTGCTGTAAATATACATTACAAGTTCTGCCAAACCCATTTAAACTGTCCCTAAGTTAATTCTTAGAACACCCCGCCACTTTTGGCACCTTCCGCTGCGTAAAAAAGGGTTTGATAATGAGTGAGCCGCGACATCCGCTGTTATCAGTAAGCAATGAATCACAGGATGACATTCGCGCGTTAGCCGACGCCTTCTCTTTACAAAACTGGCGCTATATTGATATCGCCCGCGAAGAGCGACTGGCGGCGATCGTTGCCCGCTGGCCGTTACTGGCGGAACGGGCCACGGACGTCCGTAAGCAGGTGGCGTAATGCCGGTGATTGCCTTTCAGGGGCTTCGCGGCGGCGCGGGCACCACTTCGCTGGTGGCCGGGTTGAGCTGGGCGCTGCATACGCTGGGTGAGTCGGTCATCGCCATCGATATGTCGCCTGATAACCAGCTGCGGATGCACTTCAATACCGCGTCGGATCATCCCCGTGGCTGGCTGCGCACCGCGCTCGATCGCCAACCCTGGCAGCAAAGTGCGTTGCGCTATGCGCCCGAGCTGGATTTTATCCCCTTCGGCCAGCTGAATGACGACGAGCTGATGGCCTTTGTCAGCCAGCCGCAGGCCGGTCTGGATGGCTGGACCGCGCAGCTTGCCACACTCAGGCAAACCTACCGCTGGATCCTGCTGGATGTTCCTGCCGGCACCACGCCGTGGACGCGGGCGTTGCTGGCGCTGGCTGACCGCACCATCAGCGTGATGGTGCCCGATGCCAACTGCCATATCCGCCTGCATCAGCAGCGCTTTACCGCCAATAACCTGTTCTTACTGAATCAGTTCTTCCCGGTCAGCCGTTCGCAGCAGGATCTGCATCAGCTGTGGCTGGCGACGTTGCAGAACCTGATCCCGCTGACACTCCATCGCGATGAGGCGGTGGCGGAAGCGCTGCTAAGCAAGCAGCCGTTTAGCGAATATCGCCCGCAGAGCCTGGCGGCAGAAGAGATGATGACCTTTGCCAGCTGGGCGCTGATCCATCTGGCTGAGCAGGCGTCATGAAGCCGTTTATCGCCCCGGCGTCAATTGCCCGCCCTGGGTCGACGTTGTGACGCCGTTACGCTGGCTGCTGAATCCGCCGGTCTGGCAGGCGCTGCATCAACGATACAGCGGCTTCCGCCATCACGGTGCGTCATCCCTCACCTCCGCCTTGCACTGCTTCTGGCTGGTGTTGGGCTGGTCGCTGCTGCGTTTTGAGTCGCCGGCCTGGCAAAAGGTGCAGGCCGATCGCCGTCGCCTGTACCCGCAAATCTCGCCGGAAAAACCGCGTCCGGCAGACCTGCTGCGTTATCTTTTTCAGAGCCTGTGGCTGATGCTGGTCTTGCCAGTCGGTGCTGTTAGCCGTAGTGAGCGCTCACGTATTATTCCGCTGCAACGCTGGCGGCAGCGCGCCTTGATCTGGCTGGGCAGACTGCCGCAGCGCGCGGAAGACCGGCAGCTGGCGCGCAAGGCCGACCGACGCATAAAGCAGATGCCTGCTGCGCTGCGCAAAGGGCTGTTTGGTTTGGCGATCCTGCTGGCGACCGCGCTGGCGCTGCTGTGTATCTCTCAGCCGTTCGACTTCTTTACCCAGGCGGTGTTTGTGGTGCTGCTGTGGAGCGTGGCGATGGTGGTGCGGCGCATTCCGGGGCGCTTACCGACCATGATGCTGATCGTACTGTCGCTGACCATCTCCTGCCGCTATCTCTGGTGGCGCTACACCTCCACGCTGAACTGGGATGACCCGGTCAGCCTGACCTTTGGCGTGCTGCTGATCGCGGCGGAAACCTATTCGTGGGTGGTGCTGGTGCTGGGCTATTTCCAGACCCTGTGGCCACTGCAGCGTCAGCCGGTGCCGATGCCCGCAGATACCGCCAGCTGGCCTTCGATAGATTTGTTAGTACCCACTTACAATGAAGCGCTGAGCGTGGTGAAACCGACGCTGTATGCGGCACTCGGCATCGACTGGCCGAAGGACAAACTGACCATTTACCTGCTGGATGATGGCAACCGCGAAGAGTTCCGCCAGTTCGCCGCCGAGATCGGCATAAAGTACATTGCCCGGTCCGGGAATGCCCATGCCAAGGCCGGCAACATCAACCATGCGCTGAAGTCCGAATGCCGCAGCGAATACGTGGCGATTTTTGACTGTGACCACGTGCCAACCCGCTCTTTCCTGCAGGTGTCGCTGGGCTGGTTCCTGAAAGACCCGAAGCTGGCGATGCTGCAGACGCCGCACCACTTCTTCTCGCCCGATCCGTTCGAACGTAACCTGGGCCGCTTCCGCCGCACGCCGAATGAAGGCACCCTGTTTTACGGCCTGGTGCAGGATGGCAACGATGTCTGGGATGCGGCGTTCTTCTGCGGCTCCTGTGCGGTGATCCGCCGCAGCGCGCTGGATGAAATTGGCGGCATCGCGGTGGAGACCGTCACCGAAGATGCGCACACCTCGCTGCGGCTGCACCGCAAAGGCTACACCTCGGCCTATATCCGTATTCCCCAGGCGGCGGGCCTGGCGACCGAAAGCCTGTCCGCCCATATCGGCCAGCGTATTCGCTGGGCGCGCGGCATGGTGCAGATCTTCCGTCTGGATAACCCGTTGATGGGCAAGGGGCTGAAGCTGGTGCAGCGGCTCTGTTATGCCAACGCCATGCTGCACTTCCTCGCCGGTATTCCCCGGCTGATCTTCCTGCTGGCACCGCTGGCCTTCCTGCTGTTCCACGCCTTTATCATTTTTGCTCCGGCGCTGGTGATCGCCATCTTTGTGCTGCCGCATATGGTGCACACCAGCATGACCAACTCGCGTATTCAGGGCCGCTGGCGTCACTCGTTCTGGAGCGAAGTCTATGAAACCGTGCTGGCCTGGTATATTGCCCGTCCAACCACGGTGGCGCTGTTTAATCCGCACAAAGGCAAGTTCAACGTCACCGCCAAAGGCGGGCTGGTGGAAGAGCAGCATCTCGACTGGGTGATCACCAAGCCGTATATGTGCCTGGTGCTGGTCAACCTGGCGGGGGTGTTCGCCGCCTTCTGGCGACTGCATTATGGCCCGCCGCACGAGGTATTGACGGTGATCGTCAGCCTGGTGTGGGTGCTCTACAACATGATTATTCTTGGCGGCGCGGTGGCGGTGTCGGTGGAAGCCCGGCAGATCCGTGAAGCGCACCGGGTGGAAATTGCCATGCCGGCGGCGCTGGCGCGGGCCGATGGCCATATGCTGCCCTGCACGCTGCGCGACTACTCCGACGGCGGCGTTGGACTGGAGCTGCGCGAAGACAATCTGCTCAGCGAAGGCGAACAGGTCTGGCTGCTGCTGCGCCGGGGCCAGCAGGAGTTCAGCTTCCCGTGCCAGGTGCAGCGCACCTTTGGCCGCCGCGCCGGCATCCGCCTGCATCAGCTGACCACCGAACAGCACGTCGAATTTATTCAATGCACCTTTGCCCGCGCCGATACCTGGGCCCTGTGGCAGGACAGTTTCCCGGAAGATAAACCGGTGCAAAGCCTGGCCGATATTGTGGTACTGGGCTTTAAAGGCTATTTGCGGCTGGCAGAGTATGGCCCTGCACCGCTGCGCCGGCTGTTTGCGCTGCTGACGCAGCTGGCAGGCTGGCTGGCCTCCTTCTTCCCCCGCAGCGTGAGCAGAACAGGCTCCGCGGTTTCCTGATTGACCTTGATGAAGACACCATGACGAAAAAATTAGCTTGGTTCACCGCATTATGGCTTGGCGTGCTGCCAGGGGTTCAGGCAGCAGCAGACGGCTACACCCGGCCGGTCAACACCACGGCGGACAGCCTGGCGCCTCCGGCCATCGATCCCGCCGCGCCGGTGCGTGATTATCTGCGGCCGTTTACCCAGATCGCCCCGCCGCCAGGCAACTTCAACCTGACCGGCACCCGCACTCAGGGGCAGATTGAGTTTGGCGTGCGCAGCGATGAAGTGGTGACCAACGCGTTGCTCAACCTGAGTTTCCGCCCGTCGCCGTCGCTGATCCCCGGCATGTCGCATCTGAAGGTCTATCTGAACGACGAGCTGGTCGGTCTGGTACCGGTAGTCGCCGAACAGGCCGGTAAAAATAATCAGGTGCAGGTGCCGATTGACCCGCGATTTATTGGCGACTTCAACCGCATCCGCTTTGAGCTGGTGGGGCATTACGCCAACATCTGCGAAAACCCGGCCAGCAGCGCCATCTGGCTGGATATCGGCAAGGACAGCACGCTGGATCTGTCGCTGCAAAAGCTGCCTTTGAAGGATGATTTATCGCACTTCCCGGAGCCGTTTTTCGATGCGCGCGACAGCCGCCCGTTAACCCTGCCGATGATTTTTGCCCGCGCGCCGGATCTCGGCCAACAGCGCGCGGCTGCGGTGCTGGCATCGTGGTTTGGCACCCAGGCGGACTGGCGTGGACAGACCTTCCCGGTGCTGTATAACCAGCTGCCGGATCGTCAGCACGCCGTCGTGTTTGCCACCAACGATCGGCGTCCGGACTTCCTGAAGGCTTTGCCGCCGGTGGATAAACCGACGGTGGAAATCATCGACCAGCCGGACAATAAGTACCAAAAATTACTGTTGGTGCTGGGGCGTAACGACGAGGACCTGCTGAAAGCGGTGCAGGGTATTGCGCAGGGCGAACTGCTGCTGCGTGGACAGGCCTCGAGCATCGACAGCGTGAAGGAGCTGGCGGCACGCCAGCCTTACGATGCGCCAAACTGGGTGCGGACCGACCGCGCCACCACCTTCGCCGAGCTGCAACAGTTCCAGGGCCAGCTTCAGGCCGACGGCATGCAGCCTGCGCCCATCTCGTTGACCCTGAAATTACCGCCGGACCTGTTCCTGGTGCGCGCACGCGGTATCGATATGGATATCAAATACCGCTATACCTCACCGGTGCAGGATGACGGATCGCGGCTGGCGGTGAACCTCAACAACCAGTTTGTGCAGGATTACCCGCTGGTCAATAAGCGCGAGGAAGGCAAGCAGCTGCTGCATATTCCGCTGGTGCAGGGGCTGCTGGATGGCGGCACGCAGCTGACCATTCCGGCGCTGCAGCTGGGCGTGGTCAATCAGCTGCGCTTCGATTTTGATTATGCCAGCACCTTTATTGGCGGCTCGTTCAATAACGGCACCAACGAAGGGCGCTGCGAAACCATCACCCCGGTATCCAACCATGTGGTGATCGACGGCAATTCGACGGTCGATTTCTCCGGCTATCGCCACTATATGGAGATGCCGTCGCTGGGCGCGTTTGCCAACGCCGGCTTCCCGTTCAGCCGTAATGCTGACCTGGCGCAAACGCTGGTGCTGGTCAACAACCGTCCGCAGCCGGGCGAAGTCAGCGCGCTGCTGAACGCATTGGGCAATATCTCGGCGCAGACCGGCTATCCGGCGCTGAAAATGCAGATCGCCGATGACTGGAGCAAGGCGAAAACCAGCGATGCCGATCTGCTGATGATTGGCCGGTTGCCTGAACAGATGAAGGATGACGACAAGGTCAATCTGCTGCTGGACGCGGCGAAAAGCTGGATCAACAAGCCTAACCGGCAGACGGCGTTCTCCAGCGGCTCCTCAGCCCCGGACGATCTGCGCGCCGAGAGCCAGACCACCATCAGCTCCGCTGGGCCGATGGCGGCAGTGATTGGCTTCCAGTCGCCGTTTGATGCGCAACGCAGCGTGGTCGCGCTGCTGGCAGACAGCCCGCGCGCCTGGGAACTGCTGAATGGCGCGCTGATCGACAGCGGTAAACGCGCGGCGATTTTTGGCTCGGCATCGGTGATCCGTGAATCCGGCGTGCGCAGCCTGCGCGTAGGCGACACCTACTGGATGGGCCATTTGCCGTGGTGGGAGCGGGTATGGAATGCGCTGGCCACCCATCCGGTGATGCTGGCGGCGTTTGCCACGCTGGTGGTGATCCTGTTTGCGCTGCTGGTGTGGCGACTGATGCGCCGCGTCAGCCGTCATCGCCTCGGTGACGAGGACGACGAGGAGTGAAACGTTCGCGACTCAGCCTGTTGTTGCCGCTGCTGCTGTGGCCGTTAAGCCGCGCCGTGCCGGCGGCACCCGATCACGTTGAGCCGGTCGACTGGCTGCTGCAACAGGTCAGGATTGGCGAAGCGACCCAGAAATACGATCTGGTCAGCCAGTCGCTGTATCGGCTGGAAAAAATTGCGCCGGATAATCCGCAGGTGCTGGCGGCACAGATCCGCCTGGCGCTGCACCAGGGCGAACAGGACAAAGCGCGTCAGCTGATGGTGACGCTGAAGCAGGTTTCGCCCGATTCGCTGGCGACGCGGCAGGCTGAAGTTAGTATTCGCTTACTATCTGACGAGGGCAGGAAACAGCTGCAGCTGGCGCGGCTTCTCGCCACCTCTGGCCGGCTGGAAGAGGCCAAAGCGGCTTACGATAAACAGTTCAACGGCGTCTTTCCCTCGCCGGATATCGCGCTGGAATACTGGCGGTTAGTGTCGCGGCTGCCGGGACAGGAAAACCGCGCGCTGGCCGAACTCTCGGCGCTGGATCGCGATGCGCCGGGCAGCATCAACGTGCGCATGGCGATTGCGCAAATGGAGCTGAGCCGCAATAACCCGACCGCCGCCGTTAAACAACTGCAAGTGGTGGCAATGGATCCGGCGGGCCGGGTGCAGGCCGCCGAACTGTGGCTGAGCCATATCAAATCGCAGCCGGTCACGCCGCAAAGCGTCGCCCAGCTGAAAACCTATCTCGCCACCTTTACCAGTGACAAGCCGCAGTCCGACGGCCTGACCGAGCTGGCGCGGCAGCAAAAAATGCTGGCCGATCCGGCTTACCAGCAGCGGCTGCGCGGCCTGGCGATGATCGATGGCGGTCAAAGCAGCGCTGCCATTCCCGCCCTGCGTGCTGCGCTAAAGGCGACGCCAGACGATGCCGATTTACTGGGTGCCATGGGCCAGGCGCTGGCGCGGGCCAACCAGCGCGCCGAGGCAAACGGCTATTTTCAGCGGGCGATTGTCGCCGATGCGCAGGGCACCGATATCGGCAAATGGCGCAGCCTGCTGACTTCCAACCAGTACTGGCTGGCGATTGCCGAGGGTGACAAAGAACTGGCGGCGGGCAACCTTCCCCAGGCCGCCAGTCAGTATCAGCGGGCGCGCTCGCTGGATAACCGCGACAGCTATGCGCTGATTGGGCTGGGCGACGTGGCGCTGGCACAGAAAAATCCGGCCACGGCGGAAGTGCAGTACAGCCGCGCGTTACGGCTGGATGCAGGCAATACCACCGCCGCCCGACGGCTGGCCGCACTCTATCAACAGCAGTCACCGCAAAAGGCGATGGCGTTTATCAACGGGCTACCGGCCTCACAGAAAAAGGCGCTGGGTGATACCCTCGCCAGCCTGCGCAGCAGTGCGCTCAGCGCCGAGGCGGACAGGCTGGCGGCTGGCGGAAACGTGCGGCAGGCGGCAGACGTATACCGTCAGGCACTCCAGCTGTCGCCGGACGACGTCTGGCTGAACACCCGACTGGCGGGCGCACTGCGTCAGAGTGGGCAGACGCAGGCCGCCGATCGGCAGATGCAGGCGATGGCGCGCCAGCAGCCCGGCGTGCCGGCACAGGTCTATGCCAACGCGCTCTATTTGTCAGGCAGCGACCGGCCACAGGCCGCGCTGGCGCAGATCCACACGCTGCCGCAGGCAAAGTGGGATCACAATATCACCGACCTCAATACCCGGCTGGAAACCGGCCTGCTAATCGCCCGCGCGGAAGCCAGCCTGGATAACATTGAGGCCCTGATCGCCCGCCATCAGCTGGCCGCCGCGCGTAAGCAGCTGAACGCGCTGCCGCCCGAGGCGTCCACGGCGAACGTCTACAGCGGACGGCGGGTGGCCAATGCCTGGCTGGCGGTGGGCGAGCCGCAGAAAGCCACCTCGCTGTATGCCGGGCTGAAAACCCAGGCCGCAAAAGACGGGCCGTCGCAAAGCAGCGCGCTGATCTATCGCGATGCCGCCCGTCTGGAAGCGCAGCAGGGTCAGCCTCACTTCGCGCAGGAGGATTACCGCCAGGCGATGGTCGCCAGCGGCATCAGCCTGGTGGTGCCGCCGGATAACCCAACCTTTACCCGGCTGACCCGCAACGACCGGCGGGATGACTGGCTGAAGCGCGGTATCCGCAGCGATGCCGCCGATCTTTATCGTCAGCAGGACAGCACGCTGACGCTGGAAGAGGACTATTCGCGCAATAAGGGCACCGGCGGCGTGTCCGACTTCACTGCGCACACCACCATGATGGAAGCCGAAACGCCATTTGCCGACGGCAAAAGCTTCCTGCGGCTGGATAATGTCGATGTGTCGGCCGGCACCTTCTCGCGCAACGTCGATGGAAATATTGATGAGACGTTCGGCACCTGTGCCAATGACGATGCGACCTGCAACCGCGATTTCCGCCAGCATCAGAACGGCACCAGCCTTGGCGTCGGCTACCGTAGCGATAAATGGCGCGCGGATATTGGCACCACGCCGCTGGGCTTTGCGGTCACCAACTGGGTGGGTGGCGTCACCTGGAACACCGATTGGCAGGATATCGGCGTGTCGCTGACCGCGTCGCGGCGGCCGATTTCCAGCTCGCTGCTCGCCTATGCCGGCGCGCAGGATCCCAACACCGCCAGCGGCAAAACCTGGGGCGGCGTGGTGGCAACCGGCGGCGCGATTGGCCTGAGCTATGACCAGGGCAACGCCAACGGCGTCTGGGCCGATCTCAGCGCGCACCAGATCACCGGCGAAAACGTGGCGGATAACAGCCGCGAACGCCTGATGGCGGGCTATTACTACAAGCTGATCAACGAAAACAACCGGCGGGCCACCATCGGCCTGAACGGCATGCTGTGGCACTACGCGAAGGATCTGAGTGATTACTCACTTGGACAGGGCGGCTATTACAGCCCGCAGCGTTACAGCTCGCTCTCGGTGCCGGTCAGCTGGCGGCAGCGCACGGAAAACTGGTCTTACGATCTCGGCGGTTCGGTTTCCTGGTCCCATTCGGAAACCGACGGCCAGTCACGCTACCCGCTCGATTTCGGCGCGCTGACCACGGATAACCCGCAAAGCAGCGACAGCAGCAGCAACGGATTCGGCTATACCCTGCGCGCGGTGTTGGAACGCCGGTTAAGCGCGCACTGGACGATGGGCGTCGGCGTCGATATTCAGCAGGCAAAAGACTATACGCCGAGCCACGGGCTGATCTATGCGCGCTATTCGATGGCCGGCTGGCAGGGCGATCTGGATCTGCCGCCAGAGCCGTTAACGCCATACGCGGACTTTAAATAGGGTTATCAGGCTGCATTTAGTGAGAAAATTAAGATAATCGCCTTCAGAAAACACCTAATCAACCCCTGGCCCGGACAGAGTGCTTAACAAGCGGCCGCCTTAAGATATACTCAGGGCAGTTTTTTGCTGCCCCCGGTGGTGGCATTCAGTAATTCGGAGAGTGGGTTTGCGCGTCAGTCGTTCATTAACAATAAAACAGATGGCGACGGTATCCTGCGTGGCCGCCGTGACCATCTGTATTTTTATTGTCATTCAGCTTTTCCATTTTGTGCAGCAGCGCAGGATTGACTACGCCCAGCAGATGGAAAACGTCGCCCATACCGTGCGCCAGCCGCTGTCCCAGGCGGTGCTGAAAGCCGATATTCCCCAGGCCGAACTGATCCTCAACTCCCTGAAACCGGCCGGGATCCTGGCCAGGGCCGAAGTGGTGTTGCCGAACGGCCTGCAGGCGCTGCATACCGATTTCGAGCCCGAAAAACCGGTCCCGGAATTTATCGCCACGCTGTTTGAGCTTCCGGTGAAGATCACCGTGCCGCTCTACTCGGTGGAGCCAGCCAATCCCAAGCCGCTGGCGCTGCTGGTGTTGCAGGCCGATTCCTGGCGGGTCTATCAGTTTATTCTCAGCGCCCTGTCGACGATGGTGACCACTTACCTGCTGCTGGCATTGATCCTGTCGATCGCCATCAGCTGGTGCATCAACAAGCTGATCGTTCGCCCGCTGCGGCGGATCGCCATGGAGCTGCAGGATCTGCCGCCGCAGGAGGCGATTTCCCATCAGCTGACGCTGCCTGAGCGCCACCGTGACGATGAGTTGGGCATGTTAATCCGCAGCTACAACCGCAATCAGCAGGTGGGCGAAGCGGTGCATGATGAGATGAGCAGGCTGACCACCCGTTTTGCCCTGACCAATCTGCCGAACAAAACCCTGTTTCTGGCGCTGCTGGAGCAGCATCTTAATTCCGTCTCTGACGACGACAATTTCACCCTGATGGTGCTGCGCATCGAGACCTTGCAGGACGCCAACGGCGTGGTCAAGGACGAACAGCGTGATGCGCTGTTGCTGACGCTGCTGGAAAAAATTCGCAACAGTATCGACAGCCATACGCTGGTGGGCCAGCTGTCAGGCAGCGATTTTGTGCTGCTGGTGAAGCGCGCCAATAAACCTTTCCGCGCCATGCGCCTGGCGCGCCTGCTGCTGCTGCGGCTGAATCAGCCGGTCACTTTGCAGGACATGCAGCTGCGGCCCAACCTGAGCATCGGCCTGGCGCAGCGTGAAGCGCGCGATCTCACCGCGCAGGACTTTTTAAGCCGTGCGGCGTCGGCGATGATGTCGGCCCGTCATCAGGGCAAAAATCAGATCCTGTTTTATGACCCGATGATGATGGAACGGGCGCACAAGCGGCTGACCCAGGAACACGACATTTTGCAGGGGCTGGAAGAAGAGCAGTTCTCATTGTTCCTGCAGCCGCAGATTGATATGCGTAACGGCAAGCTGGTCGGCGCGGAAGCCCTGCTGAGAATGCGCCAGCCGGACGGCAGCTGGGCCTTGCCGGAAGATCTGATTGTGAACGCCGAAGAGATTGGCGTGATCAGCGCGCTGGGCCGCTGGGTGTTCGAAGAGTCCTGCCGGGTGCTGGCGGGCTGGCAGAAGCAGGGCATTAATCTGCCGCTCAGCGTCAATCTCTCCGCCGTGCAGCTGCGTGAAGCGGATATGGTCACCCACTTACAGGACCTGATCCATCGCCACCAAATCAGTCCGGGCAGCCTGATGCTGGAGATCACCGAGACCGCCCAGGTGGGCGAGCCGGAACAGGCACTGCAGCTGTTAAGCGAGCTGCAGAAAGTCGGCATCTCGGTGGCGCTGGATGATTTTGGTATGGGCTACGCCAACCTGAACTGGCTGAGCCAGTTTAAGTCGTTACCCATCAGTAAGCTGAAGATGGACCGCAGTTTTGTCTGTGTGCTGCCGAATGATGACACCATGGTGCGAATCGTTGCGGCGATTGCCGAAATCATCAAGCTGGACGTGATTGCCGAAGGCGTCGAAACCAGCCAGCAGCGCGACTGGCTACTGGCGCGCGGCATTAATATCGGGCAGGGCTACCTCTATTCTGAGGCGCTACCGCTGGCGGTCTTTAACCGCAAATATCTGGAATTAATCACGCCTTAATACGGTCCCGTAAGGGATAATTTCCACGTGTATCAATCCTTAACGCAAACCACAACGCGTCATTACCGGTGCTGAAGTGATTCAGCTCATAAAACGGCGCGTTGCCCGGCGGCTGAGTGTTTCAAGTTATATCAATCCCGTTAACGTAGTGTTACTTTCGCGCTGAAGACTGACGATTACATCAGCGAAAGCGCCTGCCATCCAAGCCGTTAATGGACATTCTATGAAAACTTCCCTGTTTAAAAGCCTCTATTTCCAGGTGATTACCGCCATCGTCATCGGCGTGCTGTTAGGGCATTTCTACCCCGAGTTGGGTGCCCAGATGAAGCCGCTCGGTGATGCCTTTGTGAAGCTGATCAAGATGATCATCGCACCGGTTATTTTCTGTACCGTGGTCACCGGGATCGCCGGGATGGAAAGCATGAAAGCGGTCGGCCGTACCGGTGCCGTCGCGCTGCTCTATTTTGAAGTGGTCAGCACCATCGCCCTGATTATTGGCCTGGTGGTGGTCAACGTGTTGCAGCCTGGCGTTGGTATGAATATCGACCCGGCCACGCTGGATGCCAAAGCGGTGGCGATGTATGCCCAGCAGGCCGAGCAGCAGGGCGTGGTGGCGTTCCTGTTAGATATCATTCCTAACAGCGTGATTGGCGCCTTTGCCAGCGGCAACATTCTGCAGGTACTGCTTTTCGCCATCATGTTCGGTTTTGCCCTGCACCGCATGGGCGACAAAGGCACGCTGGTATTCAACTTTATCGAAAGTTTCTCCCGCGTGATTTTCGGCATCATCAATATGATCATGCGTCTGGCACCGATTGGCGCGTTCGGGGCGATGGCCTTTACCATTGGTAAATACGGCGTCGGTTCGCTGGTGCAGTTAGGTCAGTTGATTATCTGCTTCTATATTACCTGCCTGCTGTTTGTGGTGGTGGTGCTGGGTACCATTGCCCGCGTGGTCGGCTTCAACATCTTCAAATTTATCGCCTACATCAAAGAAGAGCTGCTGATCGTGCTGGGGACCTCGTCCTCAGAATCCGCGCTGCCGCGCATGCTCGATAAGATGGAAAAGCTGGGCTGTAAGAAGTCGGTGGTCGGGCTGGTGATCCCAACTGGCTACTCGTTTAACCTCGACGGCACCTCGATTTACCTGACCATGGCAGCGGTGTTTATCGCCCAGGCCACCAATGCGCATATGGATATCTGGCATCAAATCACGCTGCTGGTGGTGCTGCTGCTCTCCTCGAAAGGGGCGGCGGGCGTTACCGGCAGCGGATTTATCGTGCTGGCGGCCACGCTCTCGGCGGTCGGCCATCTGCCGGTGGCCGGTCTGGCGCTGATCCTCGGTATTGACCGCTTTATGTCTGAAGCCCGTGCGTTGACTAACCTGGTCGGCAACGGCGTGGCGACCGTGGTGGTGGCAAAATGGGTCGATCAGCTGGACGAGCAACAGTTGAAAGACACGCTGGATGGCAAAAATAAGGCAAAAAAACTGCCCGAAAACGCCGCATAAGCCGTTAATTTGTTAAATATCCCCTCAAATGCCCGTCGCGACTTGCCCTCGCGGCGGGCATTTGCATAATAACCCCCAGAGATTTTTATCATTTTTCACTCCGTGGTGGGACATCCCCGCCAATGCGTGGTCTAAGAAGCTGTTCTGAGAAAAAACAGCGGCTTCCCTGAGTTATCCCTCCCGTAGATAGCAGCAGGCCGTAGATCGCCAGTGATTTTTTTTGGTTTGTGATTGAGTAGGGGTTCACATGCAGGGCACCAGAATTCGTCTTTTGGTTGGTGGAATATTGCTGGCCGCGGTCAGCAGCACTGTGCAGGCTGAAACACTCCAACCCGATCCCGCCTGGCAGCAGGGAAAACTCGATAACGGGTTCACCTGGCAGGTTTTAACGACTCCGCAGCGTCCCAGCGACCGCGTTGAAGTCCGCTTACTGGTTAATACCGGCTCTCTGGTGGAGAATACCCAGCAGGCCGGTTACAGCCACCTCTTACCGCGTCTGGCCTTAGTGCATAACGCGAAGCTCGACCCTGCGCAGCAGCGCTCGCTGTGGCAGCAAAGTATCGATCCCGATCGCCCGCAACCGCCTGCGATCACCTCTTATGACTTCACGCTCTACACCCTCAGTCTGCCGAACAACCGGCCGGAAGTGGTGAAAGAAGCGATGAACTGGCTGGCGGCGACCGTCGGCGATATGACCATCAATGAACAGACGGTGAACACCGCGCTGGCTGCTGACGATCCGATCGCCACCTGGCCTGCCAATCCGCAGGATGTCTGGTGGCGTTACCGGCTGAAGGGCTCCACGTTGCTGGGCCACGATCCGGGTACGCCCGCTAATGCGCCGATCGACCCGGTCAAGCTGAACGACTTCTACAAGCAGTGGTACACGCCGGATGCGATGACGCTGATGGTGGTGGGCAACGTCGACAGCCGCAGCCTGGCCGAGCAGATCAACAAAACCTTCTCGCCGCTGAAGGGCAAGCGTGATACGCCGTCGCCGATGCCAACGCTGTCGCCACTGCCGCCGCAGCCGATTAACCTGGTTAACAATAATCTGACCCAGGATCGTCTGTCGCTGGTGTGGGATTCGCCGTGGCAGCCGATCAGGGATTCGCAGAATTTGCAGCATTACTGGCAGAGCGATCTGGCCCGTGAAGCGTTGTTCTGGCACGTGCAGCATGTGCTGAGCGACAGTAAGGCGCAGAAGGTGCAGGTGGGCTTTGACTGCCGCGTGCTGTACCAGCGCGCGCAGTGCGCCATCAATCTGGATGCGGATAACGCCACCCTGCAAAGCAACCTGAATCTGGTTGCGCGGGAGATGGTAAACATCCGCGATAACGGCCTGCCGCAGGAAGAGTTTGACGCGTTGATGGCGCAGAAAACCGCCGAGCTGAACAAGCTGTTTGCCACCTACGCCCGCACTGATACCGATGTGCTGATGAGCCAGCGTTTGCGCTCGCAGCAGAATGCGGTAGTGGATATCGCGCCGGAACAGTATCAGAAACTGCGCCAGAGCTTCCTGTCGGGCCTGACCTTGCAGATGATGAACCAGGAGCTGCGCCAGCAGCTGTCACAGGATCTGACCATGATGCTGATGCAGCCGCAGGGCGAGCCGGAAACCAACGTTCAGCAGCTGGAAGAGAGCTGGAAGAAAATCATGGCACCGGCCCCGGAAGCGGCGGCCGCAGCGGTGGATGAAACCAAGCCGGAAGTCTCTGACATCCCGTCTTCGCAGAACTGATTTGTTCTGACCACAACCCGGTCGCCTGACGCGGCCGGGTTTTTCTGCGTGCTACCAGATCCGTGCGCGCAGCCATTCATTAACCAGCATCGGCCAGCTGGCCAGCGGCAGATCGGCGACGTTGCGAATGCCAAAGCCGTGCCCGCCTTTCTCGTAGAAGTGCAGCTCGCTGGAGACCTTGTGTTCACGCAGCGCGCTGAACATCACCATGCTGTTATTGATCGGCACCGACTCATCGTTCACTGCATGGATCAGCAAGGTTTGTGGCGTCTGCTCAGTCACGCGCGTTTCCATCGAGTACGCGTCAATTTCCCGCTGCGTCGGATGCTCACCCAGCAGATGCTGGCGACAGCCCTGATGCGCCAGCCCTTCACGCATAGTGATCACCGGGTACATCAGCACCAGCGCATCCGGACGGGCGGTCAGCGAGTCGGCAATATCCTGCACCGGATAGAGTTTCTCAGTGAAGCGCGTACCGACGCTGGCGGCCACATAGCCACCGGCCGAGAAGCCCATCATCACAATACGCTTGCCGTTCAGCCCACGGGCGGCACGGTGACGCAGCACGCGCACCGCACGCTGCGCATCCGATAAGGGCGCGTCAGCCGCTTCATGGTGACCATCCTGCGGGAAACGGTAGGTCATCACCGCCAGCGTATAGCCCATCGCGGTAAAGAACATCGCCAGCGCGCTGCCTTCTTTATCGATCATGATTTTTTCGAAGCCGCCACCGGGTGCGACCAGCAGGGTCACGCCGTGGGATTCTTCCGGATACCAGAAGGCCAGCTCAGGATTGCGCACGCCGCTGGCGGCACGGTCGTAAGGTTCGTACTCTTTCGCTAAATCGACAATTTGTGGGCTGACCCTGGAATCGCTGGCACCGGGAGCCTCGCCGTGAGGCCAGATATTAATAATTTCGGTTTTCATAGGCGCTCCTGAATTTCATTATTTAAGTATAGGCGAGCCCGGCGCGAGAATAGGGGGGATCGGCTGTAATAAAACAATCATTGCCCATTTATTTATACAGCGTCCAGCCTTGCTCACGCTTTTAGCGCAGTTTCAGACTATGCCCAGAAGCGCCGGTCTGGGGTTATTTATCTGCTGCTATCTGATTGTTTTAAAACGAGTCGGTTTGCATCACGGATCGCCATTAAGCGGGTTTAAGGTAATTATCATAATATTCAGTTTATTATCCGTTTGCCGATCTGCGGCTGGACCTGAATTAGGAATTGACTCATTCAGACTGCTTACGGATAAGCCGCGTAATTAATTTGACTTAAATTGCGGATGTTAATTTAAGGGCGGATCGGCGGGCGGGGAATAATAAAAAGCCCCGCTATTGCGGGGCTGTTTGCTGCCAGGGCTGAAAATCGGCGAACGCGCTTAAGCCGGCATTGCCGAGCGGGGAATGATCGCCCCGCGATGTTGGATCACCGTGCTGGCGGTCAGATGGCCACGTATCGCCGCCTCTTCCGCACTGCCACCGCTTAAACGTACCGCAAGATAGCCGGCGCTGAAGGAGTCTCCTGCCGCCGTGGTATCGACCACGCTGCTGGCCGGCAGCTTCACTGCCGGAACCTCCAGCAGTGGCCGATCGGCCAGCGACACCAGGCAGGATTCGGCACCGCGCTTGATCACAATCTCGCTGACGCCGGCGGCACGGGTGCGGGCAATCACCTCGTCAACAGGCGCTTCGCCCCACAGCAGGGTTTCATCGTCCAGCGTCAGGAAGGCGATGTCGGTACAGGCCAGCATCACCTGATAAGCCGCCTGGGTGACCTCAGCGGACGGCCACAGGCGTGGTCGATAGTTGTTATCAAAGATGATTTTCCCACCGTTGCGGCGACAGGCGGTCAGCAACGCCATCAGCTTTTCCCGGCTCTGCGGGCTGAGGATCGCCAGGCTGATGCCGCTCAGGTAAAGGTAATCAAACTGGGCCAGCTGCTGGCAAATGTCCTCTGCGCGCTCGCCTTCCAGCCAGAAGCGCGCGGCGGCATCGTTGCGCCAGTAGTAAAAGGTTCGCTCGCCCTGCGCATCGGTTTCAATCACGTACAGGCCCGGCAACTTGTTATCCATCTGCTGGATGAGGCCGGTCTGCACCTGCTCCTGCTGCCAGGCGGCGAGCATCTCACCGCTGAAGCTGTCGGTGCCCAGCGCGGTCACGTAATCCACGCTGAGCTGCTGTGGGTCAACCTGACGGGCGATATACACCGCGGTGTTCAGCGTATCGCCGCCAAAACCGCGGCTCAGGTCGGTGGCTTTCTGTGAAAGCTCAATCATGCACTCGCCGATAACGGCAATTTTTTTCTGCGTCATGGTAGTCAGCTCATCCCTCAAATTTGCACCAGTTTCGCTGCGCAGACGCACGTAGTCAATATTTTAAAACGGCGTTTTACTTTTTTCCTCACGCAGTGAATCGCTGAGAAAACAGCAGCAACGGCCTGCATTTTCGGCCAGCTGCGGCCAGCAATAATGGGCAATTACCGGGCGTTTTTAGCGCCAGGCGCGATAAAGTTCTGCGATGCGGTGCCGATATCTTTCCTGCGGGAGATCCGTTCCCCGAACGGTCTCATCATTATCAAGGATCAATTACATGGTGCTGAACGACCTCAGTCACCGGCTTCCTCTCTCAAATGTTGTGACAAAGCAACAAGATGAGCGTCTGTACTGGCAGGAGTGCCAGCGCATCTATACGTTTCAGCCTATCTACCGGGTGACCGGCAGTCTGATGGCAATTGAGTTGCTCACGGCGGTATTCCATCCCGCCGAACCGGGCAAGAGGGTATCACCGGAGTCCTATTTTGCAGCGCTTGAGATCCCACAGCGCCTGCACATTGTTACCGAGCAGCTTGAGCTGCTGGCGGAATGGGAAACGCTGTTCACCTCCAGTGGCACCGTTGCCTCGGTCAATATTGATGGCCCAACCCTGTTGGAACTGCAGCATCATGCTGCCATCCGTCAGCTGGTCGCCCGCTGCCCGTGGGTGCGCTTTGAGCTGGTGGAACACCATATGCTGCCGCAGGAAGAGATCGTCGCGCAGATGCCGGAACTCGGCCCGCTGTGGCTGGATGATTTCGGCTGCGGCATGGCCAACTTTTCCGCGCTGACCGAGCTGAAGTATGACTACATCAAAATGGCCCGCGAGCTGTTTATCATGCTGAGAAAGTCAGAAGA
Organism: Erwinia sp. QL-Z3; assembly: GCF_004551645.1. NCBI lineage: Bacteria > Pseudomonadati > Pseudomonadota > Gammaproteobacteria > Enterobacterales > Erwiniaceae > Erwinia > Erwinia sp. QL-Z3. Next base: position 1,205,216 of record NZ_CP037950.1, on the reverse strand, counting down.
GGGCCGCAATCTCTTCAACATGCTGCTGGCCCTGATTAATCGCTACTGCAAAGGGGTGATTGTCGAAGGCGTTGAAACCCTTGATGAATGGATGCAGGTGAAAAATTCACCGGCTTATGCTGCTCAGGGCTACTTTTTTGCCCGTCCGATGCCTTTTGACCAGCTGGGATCGCTGCCGCACCAGCTGATCTGATCCCGTTTCCTGCTCTCTCGACTATCTTTACAGAAGGCCGAAGCGAGCAAGGAGACCGGGTATGTCGCGTACGGGAAAAATAATTAGCTGGATTGTCGGGATTTTTTTGTTGCTGGTGATCGTGGTGGTGATCATCATTGCGACCTTTGACTGGAACCGACTCAAACCGACCATCAATCAAAAAGTGTCGACTGAATTGAATCGTCCGTTCGCCATTCGCGGTGACCTGGGCGTGGCGTGGGAACGCAACCGGGATGAACCTGGCTGGCGCAGTTGGGTGCCATGGCCGCACGTTCATGCCGACGATATTCTGCTGGGCAATCCGCCCGAAATTCCTGATGTCACCATGGTGCATCTGCAACGCGTGGATGCCACGCTGGCCCCGCTGGCGCTGTTGGGCAAAGAAGTTTATATCCCGTGGATTAAGCTGACGCAGCCGGATGCCAGGCTGATCCAGACCGCGGATAAAAAGAATAACTGGACCTTCAATCTGGCCGGCAGTGACAACCCGGACCCGAATCAGCCGCCGTCTGCGTGGACCTTCCGCCTCGACAACATCATGTTTGACCGCGGACAGATCGCCTACCGGGATGCCATCAACAAAGCCGATGTGCAGGTCACCGTTGATCCGCTCGGCAAGCCGGTCCCTTACGTTCAGGTGGCGGGCAGCAAGGATGATAAGAGCCAGAAGGGCGCGTCTGATTACGTGTTTGGCTGGAAGGCTTCCGGTACTTACAACAACGAGAAGCTGACCGGCGACGGTAAAATCGGCGGCATGCTGTCGCTGCGCAGTAAAACCAATCCTTTCCCACTGCAGGCCGACGTGCGCAACGGCACCACGCGCGTGCAGGTGGCCGGGACGCTGCAGGATCCGCTTAACCTTGGCGGGCTGGATATCCGGCTGCGCTTCGCCGGTGACACGCTGGCCAATCTCTACGGCCTGACCGGCATTCTGCTGCCGGATACGCCGCCATATGAAACCGATGGACATCTGATCGCCCGCTTCCAGCAGAAGGGTGGCCCGGTATTCCGTTATGAAAATTTCAACGGCCATATTGGCGACAGCGATATTCACGGCTCCATGACCTACACCCAGGGCAAACCGCGTCCAAAACTGGAAGGTTCGCTGGAATCGAAACAGCTGAGAATGGCCGATTTAGGGCCGCTGATTGGCGTGAATTCGGGTAAAGGCAGCGAGAAAACCGAGCAGGCGAAAGCCAAACGGGGCGATGCCACCACTCAGCCGGCGGATCGCGTGTTGCCACACGATAAGTTCGATACCAAAAGCTGGGGCGCGATGGACGCTGACGTGAAGTTCAGCGGCAAGAAAATTGAGCACAGTAACTCGCTGCCGCTCAGCGATCTGTACACCCATCTGGTGCTGAAAAACGGCGATATCCTGCTGGATCCGCTGCGCTTTGGCATGGCCGGCGGCAATCTCAACTCCACCATTCATCTTGAAGGTGACCGCACGCCGATGCGCGCGCGGGCCGATCTGCATGCCCGTAACCTGAAGCTGAAGCAGCTGTTCCCGAACGTCTCCGCCATGCAAAGCAGTATGGGGCAGATGAACGGCGACGCCACGCTGAGCGGAAACGGTAACTCGGTGGCCGATATTCTGGCGACCAGCAACGGCGAGCTGAAGATGCTGATGAATGACGGGGTGATCAGCCGCAGCCTGATGGAGATTGTCGGTCTGAACGTCGGTAACTACGTGGTCGGCAAGCTGTTTGGCGATGATGAAGTGCGGATCAACTGTGCCGCAGCCGACCTCAACGTCACTAACGGCTTAGCCTCAACCCGGCTGTTCGTCTTCGATACCGAGAACGCGGTGATTAACATCTCCGGCACCACCAACTTCGCCAACGAGCGGATGGATTTGTCGATCGATCCTGAGAGCAAGGGCATCCGTATCATCACCCTACGCTCGCCGCTGTATGTGAAGGGCACCTTCAAGAATCCGAATGCGGGTGTGAAAGCCGGTCCGCTGATTGCGCGGGGTGCGGCAGCGGTGGCTCTCGGTGCGGTCGTGGCGCCCGCCGCCGCGCTGCTGGCACTGATTTCACCCAGCGACAACGAGCAGAATCAGTGTACCAACGTGCTGCAACAGATGAAGAGCAAGAAATAATCCCCGGCGGGGGTGGGCACAGGGCCCGTTCCCGCAGCGGATTTCTGCACGAAAAAAAACCGGCCATGGCCGGTTTTTTATTGCCTGAATAAGGCCTAGTCGTACAGCGATTCGTGGCGGGTTTCTTTGCTGGCCAACAGCGCAATCAGCGTCAGGCAGGCCATCGAGGCCAGATAGATGCCGACGTAGAACAGACCGTAGGTGTGCGCTAACCAGGTGGCGATATAGGGTGCGACAGACGCCCCAAGGATCGACGACAGGTTATAGGAGAACGAGGCACCGGTATAACGCACTTCCGTCGGGAACAGCTCCGGCAGCAGGGCACCCATCGGGCCGAAGGTCAGCCCCATAATGCTCAGACCGCACAGCAGGAAGGCCATCACCATTAGCTGATTCCCTGACCCTAACATGCTCGGGAAAATCAGCGAGAAGGCGATAATCATCAGGGTAATGACGATCATGGTTTTGCGGCGACCGAAGCGGTCTGCCAGCAGGCCGGCAATCGGCACCATCACACCAAAACCAATGACCGCCAGCATCAGCATCCACAGCATGGTATTGCGTGGGAAGCCAAGACCGCCCGGTGCCGGCGTGGTGCCGTAGGTCATTGAATACACGGTCATGATATAGAACAGCGTGTAGGTCGCCAGCATGATAAAGGTGCCGATAATCGTCGCCTTCAGGTGCTTAGACAGCAGCGTGCCAATCGGGATTTTGACCTGCTTCTTCTCTTTCTTCACCTTGGCAAAGACCGGCGATTCGTGCAGCGACAGGCGCACGTACAGGCCAACCAGCACCAGCACCGCAGAGAGCACAAACGGCACGCGCCAGCCCCACTGCATAAACTGATCGTCGGTCAGCAGCCAGGAGAGCAGCAGGAAGGTGCCGTTGGCAAAGAAGAAGCCAATCGGCGCGCCGAGCTGCGGGAAGGAGCCGTACAGGGCACGCTTCTTCGCCGGGGCATTTTCCGTTGCCAGCAGCGCCGCGCCACCCCATTCCCCACCGAGTCCCAGACCCTGACCGAAGCGCGCCAGCGCCAGCAGCAGTGGCGCAAAGACGCCGATGGTTTCATAGCCCGGCAGCAGGCCGATCACCACGGTTGAAATCCCCATGGTCAGCAGCGATGCGACCAGCGTGGCTTTACGGCCCACGCGGTCACCGAAGTGGCCAAACACCGCCGAGCCAATCGGGCGCGCGACAAAGGCGATGGCGAAGGTAGCCAGCGACTGTAGCGTGGCGACCGTGGCATCACCCTGTGGGAAGAAGATATGCGGGAAAACGATGACCGCAGCGGTAGCATAAATATAGAAATCGAAAAATTCGATAGCGGTGCCGACCAGCGAAGCGACCATCACTTTACCGCGGGAATTTACGGGCGTGGTGTCGTTTTCGGCGTCGAGCGTTGGGGCGATGGAGGCTTGCATAGCAGTTTCTTATTTGTAAAACATGTTAAAGAATCTTACGCACAGCGGAGACGGCATTCAATGGCGAAAACCGCGCCACGACGGGCTTGCGGCGTGGAAAAGAGGATTATGCGTGACAGAGGATAATTGCCGGGCGATGGCAACGCCAAACGCCGGTTTGCTGGCAATAAACACCAGTAAACGGCCAATAAAAAGTGGCGGGTCAGCGTTAAATGCTGGCTTTTGGCTAACTTTTGCCCAGCAAACCAGATTTATGACTGGCTTTCGCCCCAGCGACGGACGACGTTAACCCCGACACAGCGTGTTACAACGCGTGTCGGAGCGGATGGGGAAGGGTTTATTTTATCGTCGCGTTAACCTGCTCAAGCATTCACGGATAAAACGGATTCGACGACTGGCGCATCAGCGAATCCAGGCTGACGATTAACACCGAGCGCTCCCCGCGCGGCGTCATCGAGCCGAAACTGACGCCGAACGCATTGGGCGGCGTCGGCGTGCGCCCGTACAGGGAATCGGTTAACGGGAAGGGCAGCGCCACATGGGACAGCGAATAGACGTCTGCCGGGTAACGCAATCCCAGCGGCGTGACCAGGGTCGCGGTGCTGCCGGCTGGGGTGGTTTTTGCCACTTCCGTATCGCTTCCGGCAGAAGCGTTGGTGACCAGGGTCGCGGTGTAGGCCCGTGGCGCGGGAGGTAACAGATGTTCTGCCGCATGGCGGGCGCTGCTGCGCATCAGCGGGGAGAGCGGCACCGACTGATTGATATCAAACAGCACCAGCTCGCTGCCGTTGGCCGGCAGCAGATTGTATAAGGCTCTGACCACCGCAGGCGTGCTGACCGTGGCATCCGCCACCGACTGGAAGGTCAGCACCGGCGGCAGTTTAGCCAACCGCTGGCTGGCCTGTTCACGATGCAGCTGGCTCTGCAGGGCGCTGGTAAGCAGCCAGGACTGGCGCGCCGCTTTTACCGGGAAGGAGTTGTATTTGAATGGGTTAAACTCCGGCAGGATGCTCAGCCACGCCGATCGGGCAAAGGCCGGGAAGATCGACGGGATCCCCGCCAGCCCGGCATAACGGGCGTAGCTGCTGACGCCAATCATCGGCGAGATCAGGATCAGCCGGTCGGGTGCCGGCAGGGTCGGATCGTCCAGCGCATCCAGCGCATATTTCATCGCCAGCGCGCCGCCGTTGGAGAAGCCGACGATATGCAGCGGTGCACCGGGTGGAATGCGTTTTTTCGCTTCCCGCACGGCCAGCCGGGTTGCCGCCATCCAGTCCTGCCACACCACGCTGGTCAGCGCCGCCGGCACCGTGCCGTGGCCGGGTAAACGGATCCCCAGCGCGATATAGCCATGCTGCTGATAGTCCTGAGCGATATGGCGCAGACTGTAGGGTGAGTCGGTCAGGCCATGCAGCAACACCACCGCGCCACGCGGCGTGCCGGTCGGCATCATGATGTAGGAGCGGTTCCAGTCGGTGGAAAAGTTTTCCGGATTGACCGGGCTGCGCTCCGCATAGCGGTTATAGGTTTCCGGATTGTCGTCCTGCAGCCTGTCGCTGACGTTAATTTTGATGCCGTCGAACAGGTTCTGCTCATTCTTCAGATAGCCCGCCCAGTCGCTGTTATCCATCTGACTGTCGCTCAGTTCCTGCGGTACCCAGGTGTGCCACAGCTGCAAATCTGGCCCGCGTTCCGTTAGCGCCACGCGCAGCCCCAGCAGCACGATCGATACAATGACCACCAGTGTCGCCACGCGTTTAAACCAGATTTTAGTCCGTTGAAGCATTGTCATCCTGTCCTTCTGCCCGAGTCTCCGCTGCAAGTATAGAGCGGATCGGCCAGGGAATGAGAAAGTGTTTAAGCAATGTCTTAATGGGAATTTCGCCGCTGTTGATTAATGGTTTAAGAAAAAAAAAGCGATTAATCACCGTAAGTTACCATTTATCTTTATGATTATATTGGGTATTTTTATTTTTTGATCGCAAAGTGGTGCTAAATTTTGCGGTTTACTTCGGTCCTGACCCGGCCTATAGTGACGGCGATTCACACAACGGAGCCCAAAATTGGACAGTCACCCCTTAAGTAACATCTTAATCTGGTAAGCCAACTCCTTTGTTTGCTTGCCGAAAAACGGCGGGCAATGTTTCACCTCCTTTCAAGGTCGTCGCATCCCCCCTGACTTATCGTAATCAGGTCCAGTGAATACTGGGCGCGGAAGGCTATGCGTTTGATCCCCGATCTTCTGCAGTGCCGCTAAACACACTTTTTCTGATAAAGGATTTTCTGATGAAAGAACCTCCGACCAGCGATGGGCGAAGGCGGCTGCACGGCAGAAGGGGGATAAACACGCACTGATCGCCCCTTCTTCACGCTGTCCTGCCCTCGTCCCGATCCGTACACATTCTGATTAATCCTCATGCGCAGGAGAGATTCCCCGCGCCTGAACAAAAAAAAGAAAGGATCTGGCAGATGAAAATGAACAATGCCAACTTAAACCTTGCCCGCGATCTGGCCATCGCCAGCGCCGCAAAACAGAGCCTGGACAGCACGCTGGCCAGAATGCATACCCAGCGTCAGGGCCTGACCCAGGAAGAGGCCGCAGAGCGCCTCGCCCATTACGGCAAAAACCAGGTGGCGAACGAGAAGGCACCCCATGCCATTCGCCAGCTTTTTCAGGCGTTTAACAATCCCTTTATCTGGGTACTGATGGTGCTGGCCGGCATCAGCTTTGTCACCGATTACATTTTGCCACAGCGCAAAGGTGAAGAAACCGATCTGACCGGCGTGCTGATCATGCTGATGATGGTGATGCTGAGCGGGCTGCTGCGTTTCTGGCAGGAATATCGCACCAATAAAGCCGCCGAAGCGTTGAAGTCAATGGTGCGCACCACCGCCACGGTGATCCGCCGCAGCAGCGCCTCGGCGCAGCCGGTCAGAAGTGAAATTGCCCTGCATGATGTGGTGCCAGGCGACATTATCTTCCTGTCGGCGGGCGACATGATCCCGGCTGACGTGCGGCTGCTCTCCTCCCGCGACCTGTTTGTCAGCCAGGCGGCGCTCAGCGGGGAAGCCATTCCGATTGAGAAATATGACGCGATGGCCAACATCGCCGAGAAAACCGCGACAGGCAGTAGCGACGACGCCGACCTGCTGTCGATGCCCGGCATCTGCCTGATGGGCACCAACGTCGCCAGCGGCACCGCAACCGCCGTGGTGGTGGCGACCGGTGGCGAAACCTGGTTTGGCTCGCTGGCGAAATCAGTGGTGGGTAGCCGTCCGCAAACGGCGTTCGACCGTGGCGTCAACAGCGTCAGCTGGCTGCTGATCCGATTTATGCTGGTGATGGTGCCGATTGTGTTGTTTATCAACGGCTTTACCAAAGGTGACTGGTCCGATGCGCTGATGTTCGCGCTGGCGGTGGCGGTCGGTCTGACCCCGGAAATGCTGCCGATGATCGTCAGCTCCAACCTGGCGAAAGGGGCTATTGCCATGTCCCGTCGCAAAGTGGTGGTGAAACGGCTGAATGCCATCCAAAACTTCGGCGCGATGGACGTGCTGTGCACCGACAAAACCGGCACGCTGACGCAAGATCGCATCATTCTGGAGCAGCATCTGGATGCCCATGGCCGCAATAACGACAAGGTGCTGCAGCTGGCCTGGCTGAACAGCCGCCATCAAAGCGGCATCAAGAACCTGATGGATAAGGCCATCCTCAGCTTCAGCCAGGGAAACCAGGCGGTCGCCGGACTGTGGCGCTACCGTAAAATTGACGAGCTGCCGTTCGACTTTGAGCGTCGCCGCCTGTCGGTGGTGGTCGCCAATGAACACAATCAGCAGCAGCTGATTTGCAAAGGCGCGGGGGATGAGATGCTGGCGGTGGCCAGCTGGTGGCTGGACGGCGGCGAAAAGCGTCCGCTGGATGAAGCCGCACGGCAACAGTGGCGTCAGCAGGCAGAAGAGTGGAATCAGCAGGGCTTCCGCGTGTTGATGCTGGGCGAACGTGAGCTGGGAGACAATCCGCTGACGCTGCCGTTGAGCAAAGCGGACGAGCGTGAGCTGACCATTTGCGGGCTGCTGACCTTCCTCGATCCGCCGAAAGAGAGTGCCGGCGAAGCGATTGCTGCGCTACAGGAAAGTGGCGTGGCGGTGAAGGTGTTGACCGGCGATAACGCGATTATTACCAGCAAAATTTGCCGTGAAGTCGGCCTGAACCCAGGCGTGCCGCTGTGTGGGACCGAGATTGCTCGCCTCAGCGACGATGAGCTTTACCCGCTGGTGGAAGCGCGGACGGTGTTTTGCCGCCTGACACCGCAGCAGAAATCACGCGTGCTGCAGGCGTTGCAGTACAACGGCCACACCGTCGGCTTCCTCGGCGATGGCATCAACGATGCGCCGGCGCTGCGGGATGCGGACATCGGCATTTCGGTGGATACCGCCACGGATATCGCCAAAGAGTCCGCCGATATTATTCTGCTGGAAAAAAATCTGATGGTGCTGGAGCAGGGCGTGATTAAAGGCCGGGAAACCTTCGGCAATATCATTAAGTACCTGAACATGACCGCCAGCTCCAACTTTGGCAACGTGTTTTCAGTGTTGATCGCCAGTGCCTTTATTCCGTTTTTACCGATGCTGGCCATTCATCTGCTGATCCAGAACCTGATGTATGACCTGTCTCAGCTGGCGCTGCCGTGGGACAAAATGGACAAGGAGTTTTTACGCAAACCGCGCAAATGGGACGCGAAAAACATCGGTCGTTTTATGCTGTGGATGGGGCCAACCTCGTCGCTGTTTGATATCACCACCTTTGTGATTATGTGGCACGTGTTTGCCGCCAACAGCGTCGAGCATCAGGCCCTGTTCCAGTCGGGTTGGTTTATTGAAGGGCTGCTCTCGCAAACGCTGGTGGTGCATATGCTGCGCACCCAGAAAATCCCGTTTATTCAGAGCCGTGCGGCGCTGCCGGTGATGATAGCCACCGGGCTGGTGATGGCGTTGGGGATCTATATTCCGTTCTCACCGCTGGGGCATGCGGTCGGTCTGGTGCCGTTGCCATGGTCGTACTTCCCATGGCTGGTCGCCACGCTGTTCGGGTACTGCGTGGTCGCGCAGGCGATGAAACGTGTTTATATCCGCCGCTTCGGCCAGTGGTTCTGAGGAGAAACGCATGAAATACGCTAACGTGGTGACCACCATCGTGCTGTTCTTCGTCGGGCTGCTGATTTTCTCCAGCGGACTGCTGATGATCCTCAGCATGTAATGCAGTCAGGGCGGATCGCCGATCCGCCCTGATTTTTTTAATCCCGTGAGACCTTCACAAACCGCAGGTAAATAAAGCGGATCACAAAGTATTCAATCGCCCCCAGCAGCAAAAACCACAGGCAAAACACCAGCGTATACAGCTGGCCGATATCACTGAGATGGAACATCGCCATCAGGCGGTACGTCAGGCTCAGACCAAACCATGGCGCGGGCAACAGCAGGGCGGAGAGCATGCCCAGCATCAGGGTGCTCATCGGCATCAAAAAGGTCAGAAACGGGTTATTCATGGGGCTTCCAGTCGGGTCATCAGCGGCCATTTTCCAGCAAACTCGCTTCAGGTTCAATGCTTACACCGCCAGCGCGCGTTTCACCTCTTCCCGCATCCACTGAATAAAGCTGCTGCGCTTCTCCGAAGGGTGCAGATCCTGCCGCTACAAAACGTGAATCGGGCGGCGTCCATTTTGACCCGCTGAGCGAGATGACCATCACCCAGTTTGAAACCGGCAAGGTTTACCGGGTCTGGTAACGCTCAGGGGGCCGATCTCCGCCCCTTTTCTAAACAAAAGATTCCCCCATTTCCTGCCCGCCTTATCCCTCATTTCTGCTGGCTATTCCCCCAACGGCTTCAGGGATGTGACCGTTAACACAGTAATTCTTTTAGCCTTTTTGATTAAAAATTTACCGCGAAATTAGCATTCGTTAAAAAGTATAGCCAAGGCTATACTCAAATCCCTGATTTTGTTGTCTTTTTTTTTGCGAAACCCCGTGATAGGATGCGCTTCTTGTTGAGCACCCGCGCTTATTTTTTCGCCGGGACCTCTGTTTTTGATGCCTGAAGGCGTCCAGGGCCCTCAAACCGGTATAACTACAATGAACATGTACGCAACAATGATTTTGGCCTTTGGCATGTCGATGGACGCGTTTGCGGCGGCCATCGGTAAAGGTGCCAGCCTGCATCGTCCCTCACTGAAAGAGGCGCTGCGCACCGGCCTGATTTTTGGCGTTATTGAAGCGCTGACCCCGCTGATTGGCTGGGCAGTGGGCATTGCGGCCAGCCGTTACGTTATGCAGTGGGATCACTGGGTGGCCTTCACGCTGCTGTTTGTACTCGGTGCCCGTATGATTTGGGAAGGGTTCCGCAAAAAAGAATCGGTCGAAGACGCGCCCCAGAGCCACAGCTTCATGTTGCTGGCCACCACTGCGGTGGCAACCAGCCTCGATGCTATGGCTGTGGGCGTTGGCCTGGCCTTCCTGCAGGTGAACATTGTCACCACCGCGCTGGCTATCGGCGCTTCCACCATGGTGATGGCATCAGCAGGTATTTTGCTGGGGCGTTTCCTGGGCCCGGTGATGGGCAAATGGGCAGAGATATTTGGTGGTGTCGTGCTGATCGGTATCGGCAGCAGCATTCTGGTTGAACATTTAGGCCTTTTTGCCTGATTTCCCTCCTCTTTCTCCCCTTGCTGTTGGCGGGCTGCGGCCCGCTTGTTTAACCTTCGTTTAAGTTCACCTTTGCATACTACCCGCCAATTTTGTGATCTGGTTCAAATTTATTTGCCTGAAAAACGCGCTTCTTGTATACTTTTTTTGCGTTTTACTAACAAAAGTTTAATCAGGTAGCCGAAATGAAAAAATTCTTTAAACGCGTGTTGCACAGCTATGTTGAAGCGTTCAAACACGTGCCGCCAGGCGCCATGTCTTAATGGTTCCGGCCAGACACCCTCGATAGCCTCGGTCAGGGACCGACCGGTGGTTATCACTTTCTTCTGTTCTTCACTGCCTTCTACTCTCCCTAAAAATCTTCTTACGCCTTCTGAACCCGTCCAGCCATCGGGCGATTTGCTGTGCCTGTCGATCGCCGCATTAAACTCTCCACACCCTGTAACGGGATGGTCTGATTTATTTCCCCCATCGCGCATTTACGCCTTACACTCATTAAGTACCGCGTTAAGGGTCACCGTGGGGCCTTATGGCCTCACTTGTTTTCGACGGATTGAACCCGACTTGTCTCAAAATAGTTGTGTGAAAAGAAGGTGTTAATAGATGGAATTTAAAGATTATTACGCCCTGCTGGAGGTTGAACCGACGGCAGATTTGAAAACCATTAAAACGTCGTACCGTCGGCTGGCGCGAAAATACCATCCCGATGTCAGCACCGAAGCCAATGCCGAAACGAAATTTAAAGAGATGGCCGAAGCTTACGAGGTTCTGAAGGACAGCGACAAGCGCGCTGAATACGACAATCTGCGCTTACACCGCGACGATCCCCGCTTCTCACAATCCGCACCGGACTTCGGTGGCGGATTTGGTCAACATTCTCAGGGTAATACCGGTGACTATTCTGACTTCTTCGAATCCATCTTTGGCCGTCAGGGCGGTGGATTCCAGGGGCAGACGCGACGTCATCCACCAAGACGAGGTCAGGATTTGGAAATGGAAGTGCCGATGTTCCTTGAAGAGACGTTGACCGGCGACAGCCGCAACGTCTCCTTCACCCTGCCAGTGCTGGATGAGTTTGGTCGCCAGACGGATGAAATAGCAAAAACCCTGAAGGTGAAAATCCCCGCCGGCGTGGTCGATGGCGAGCGTATTCGCCTGAAAGGCCAGGGCGTGGCGGGCAGCCACGGTGCGGCGAACGGCGATTTGTATCTGGTGATCCGCGTGGCGCCGCATCCGCTGTTTGAAGTCGATGGGCAGAATTTGCAGATTGTGGTGCCGCTGGCTCCGTGGGAAGCCGCGCTGGGCGCGACGATTCAGGTACCAACCTTGACCGGAAAAATTGCGCTGACCATCCCGGCGGGCAGTCAGAACGGCCAGCGGATGCGGGTCAAAGGCAAAGGCCTGGTCAGTAAAAAAGGCAGCGGCGATCTGTTTGCCATTCTGAAAGTGGTGATGCCGGGCAAAGCCGATGAGCAAACGGCCGCCCTGTGGCGTGAGTTAGCGGAGAAGGCCGCCTTCGAGCCGCGCTCAGCATGGGAGAACGCATCATGAGTGAACATGTCCGCTATACCGTGATTGAGATTTGCCGTTCGGGGGATATTTCCCCCGAAGAGCTGACGGAAGTGGTGGGGCTTGGGGTGATCACCCCGCTGGAAGTGACGCCCGGATGGATTTTCGATTATCACGCGCTGCGTAGCCTGCGCAAAGCACGACAGCTGCAGGTTGAGCTTGAGCTGGAGTGGGCGGGTATTGCGATGGCGCTGACGCTGATGGAGAAGGTGGAGCATCTGGAGAAAGAGAACGCCCATCTGAAGCGCCAACTTGAGCGGCTGCTGCACACCCACTAATTTACCGGCGTGGCGAAGTGTTCAGGGTCGGTTCGCCCGACCCTGATGCGCTTTAATCCTGGCTCTGATACTCGTCCAGCGTGGCGTTCTGGCAAGCTTCGGGGCTCTGACGCGCTTCTTTTTTCTGGTTTTCATTCAGGTTCATCCAGGCGGCAATCACCGTTCTGGCTTCATCTTCATCAAACTCATGCTTTTCCTGCGCGGAAGGCGACTGACCGCGTGCATCCAGTGCCTTCAACTTAGCAATGTAGCTGTCTACGGACCCACTGGTTTTTTCCTGGGTCACTAACGTACACAGATTGGCGATATAGCCCTGAGCCGGATCTTCAGAGTCATCTGCGGCCTGCGCCGCGCCGGTTGCTGCCAGAATGGCGAGCAGCATTAGTGCTTTTTTCATACCTGCTCCTGGTAAAAGGGGTGAAGTTAACGCATCTTCCATCAGGCAGCCTTTAAATTGCAACTGTTTCAGCCTGCTCGCCAGTGTTGATCGGATTGATGACAGAATTTCATTCAGGCTCTTTTAAAGATTCAGGAGCGCACGATGGTGGGTTTTGCCGCTCTGGTACCGTGCTTCAGCATTGGCCTGGCCCGGGCCACGGTGGGTATCGGTGCAGCATAAAGCCTGAAGCACGCGACGAAACGCTGGAGCGTATTCATTGCTTTCGCCCAGCGCGCGCCTTATGTTCCCCGCGCACCGATTGCCATTGTCGATATATATACATTGGCCTTTATGGCTGGACGGGAATAATCAGATAAAGGGGTTATTTAACCTGTTCTGGCATGGCAGAAGAGTGGTGAGTTGAAATCAACCATTTCTCGCCATTCCAGGCATAGGTAAAGGTATAACGGGCTGCCGCTTTACTGCCGTCTTTAAAGGTAAAGGTATAGGTTCCGGTATCAATCGCTTTATTACAGCCCAGACGAATATTGCGGCTATCAATATGGCCAATCGGTTTTTTCGCTAAAAACTCTTCAAAATAATGAATGCGCTCTTCGTCGCTTAAACGGACCTGATTAGACAGCGTCGGTAGCAATACCGCGTCCGACAGGTAATTTTCTGAAACGGTTTTCGCATCGCCGGTCTGCAGCGAGGCGTTCCAGCGATCGAACATTGACGCCACTTGTTTCTCGGTCGTTTTAACACAGGCGTTATTTTCCTTGGCAAAGGCCGCAGAAGACGTCAGTACGGCAGCAATAATAAGGACGGTTATTCCAGATTTCATTTGTTTTTTCCCATGATGTTTAACTGAATGCGATTTTTAAAAATGAAAGGTAGCAACCGTTAATTAAACGAGGCATAAACCTGTGGGCGCGGGGAAAGAGGGGAAGCTTGACCTCTGATGTAGATCAATTTTAGGGGTGTTATTTAATCTAACTGGCAGGGAATAATACTTTCCGCAGTAATTATACGCAACATTATTAAAACCATGATGGTGAAATGGCAGTTTACATAATCGTGTTTTTACAGGGTAAAAAAATACCGGCAGCCACCGGATAGTGGCTGCCGGTAATGATGAAATGATTATTGCTGAATCAATTTTCTGACCCAGGCAATAATCTCGGCATCTTTACCGTGTTCAAACAGGCAATGCTGGAAGCGTTTGCCGCCCACGGCGGTTTTCACCAGTTCCGGGTCGATGGCCCGCAGCGTATCGAGGTAGTTCTCCTTGATCACCGCGCTTTTCACCTGGTTCAGAATGCCTGCGTTACGGACCTGAGGCTCTTTACGGTCAAGCGGATAGCCTTCGCCTTTGCGACCGGTGAACGCTTTCTCAAAGATATAGCGGACGTTCAACTCCGCGCCCCAGCCGAAGCCTTTAGCAAAAGGTAACGACAAGGCGTTGCCGTTATTGATCTGCGCAAACAGGAAGGCGTCCGCCGGATCGATACAGTAGCCGCACACCACGCCTGGATGGATGTTCAGCGACATCAGCGCGCCCTGGCCGGTGCCGCAGCCGGTGACGACAAAATCCACCGCTTTAGCATTCAACAGGATGCTGGCCATGATACCTAAATGAATATAGGTCAGATGGTGGTCCTGATCGTCCTGCATACCGACGTTAAACACCGCATCCTTGTTGTCTTTAGCGACCGCTTCCAGCTGGGCTAACACCAGCGCATTTTTCCCCGCCTGGCTGTTTTCCATCATCAGTGCAATATTCATATTTACTCCCGTTTTAGGCTTATTCGTTCAAAAAGGGCAGAAAGGGCTAGCGTGCAAGCCAGCCGCCATCTACCGCAAGGGTGTATCCGTTAACGTAGTCAGACGCGTTGGAGGCGAGGAATACCACCGGACCCATCAGGTCCTCCGGGGCTCCCCAGCGTCCGGCCGGAATGCGATTAATAATGTCTTTGTTGCGCGTTGGGTCGTCGCGTAACTGCTCGGTGTTATTGGTCGCGATATAGCCGGGCGCCAGCGCGTTGACGTTGATGCCATGCTTCGCCCATTCGTTGGCCAGCTCGCGGGTCAGGCCCATCACCGCGCTCTTCGAGGCGGTATACGACGGCACGCGAACCCCGCCCTGGAAAGAGAGCAGGGACGCGATGTTGATAATTTTTCCGCCGTGGCCCTGTTTAACGAACTGGCGGGCGACCAGCTGGGACAAAAAGAACAGCGTCTTGATGTTCACATTCATCACGTCGTCCCAGTCCTGCTCGCTAAAGTCCAGTGCCTCATCGCGGCGGATGATCCCGGCGTTGTTGACCAGAATATCGATCTGCCCCATTTCGCCGACCGCGCGTTCAAGCAGCGACGCCAGTTGATCCTGTTTGCCCAAATCGGCCTTCAGACTCAAAAAACGTCGACCTGCTGCCGTGACTTCCTTAGCGGTTTCTGTGGGTTCACTGCGGTTTATGGCCACGATGTCGCACCCGGCTTGCGCCAGGCCGACGGCCATACTCTTCCCCAGCCCGGTATTACATCCGGTGACCACGGCGACCTTACCGTGGAGAGAAAAATCGTTAAGGATCATGCGGTTTTCCTTTTTTTATAGATAGACATGCAGGTATTCCACCAGGCATAAAATCGCCATCGCCTGGCCATACGGCATCGACGTCAGCGGGACCTGGCGGTAGTAATCGAGGTTTTTGCCCATCGCGGTGCCGAAGGAAACCTGAGTCAGTTCACCCTCGGCATTGATATGCTTAATCAGTCCTTTCAGCGCCTTTTCAGCTACAGCGATGTAGCGGTCGTCGGCATAGTGGCAGCGGGCGGCTTTCAGCATGCCGAAGGCAAAGCCTGCAGTGGCCGAGGCTTCCAGATAGGAGGTCGGATCGTCCAGCAGCGTGTGCCACAGGCCGCTCTCATGCTGGCAGTTCTCTAACGCCGCCAGCTGGCTGGCAAGCACCTGCTGAAGATAACGCCGGGTGGCGTCTTTCTCCGGCAGATCCAGCAGCTCAAGGAATTCCGGGATAACAATCGTCAGCCAGCTGTTGCCGCGTGCCCAACGGGCATTGGCAAAGTTGTGGTGGCCTTCAAACGTCCAGCCGTGGAACCACAAGCCGCTCTGGCGATCCATCAGATGCTGGGTATGCAGCAGGAACTGATATTTCGCCTCTTCGATGTAGTCCGGGCGGTTCAGCAACTTGCCAATCTTCGCCAGCGGCAGCACGGTCATCATCAGCGTGTCGTCCCACAGCTGCTGATGGTTTTCCTCTGCCAGCGTGATGTGTTGCAGACCGCCGCAATCGGTACGCGGCATCTTGTGCACTATCCAGTCGGCCCAGCTTTCCAGATAGGGCAACCAGCGCGGGTCTTTACTCTCTTCATAGCGGTACGCCAGCGTCAGGAACGGGCAGACGGTGTTGACGTTGCGGGTGGTAGAACCCTCCGCAAAGCGGTCGCGAAACCAGTCATCAACGATGGCCCGCAGACGATCGTCACCGGTCTGGCGGTAGTACTGATGAATACCGTACAGCCCGATGCCGTGCGTCCACTCCCAGCCTGCCCAACCTTTGGTATCAATTACCCGTCCGTCATCCAGTCTTAACAGGAACTCGCCGGACTCATCGGTAATGTTCACCAGGTTATCCACCAACTTATTGATCAGCTGATGTAATTCTTTACTGGAGATAAAGCGGTCCGGCTGGCGGAGCAGTTCGCTGTGTTTTACGGGATAGACCAACATATTTTTTTGTCCTCGAATATTCAGGGATGACGGGTTAACTGACTGGCGACAGGTTCAACCAGCGGCGTGACGGGCAATGGCGTCACAGCAGGCTTGTTGCGGTTGAGGTAGCCAATATTGTTGTTGCCCCACAGTGCTTCGTACGGCAGTCCGGCCAGCATCTCGACGGTTGCCCGGGCCTGAGGGGTGATATTGCCGGGCACCACATTGCCGGCTGCTCGCATTTTTTCGGTCTCTTCACGCAGCGTCTGATGCGTTGCCAGATTCAGCTTGAAGCGCAGGGAGATAAAGAAGCCGATGCACAGCATCACCAGCGTGCCGCCACACAGGATGCCGAGAATGGCGTGGCTGACCGTCGGGGATTGCACGCTGCTGCCGGCCATAAAACCGGAGAGCTGCATCAGGATGCCGACCAGCATCACCGCGCCCGCCTGGGAGGCTTTGCGGGTCAGGGTCATGATCCCGGCAAAAATCCCTTCACGGCGCTGTCCGGTGATCACCTCGTCAACGTCAGAAATGTAGGTGTAGATATTCCACGGCACATAGTTGATACCGCCGCGACCCAGTCCGGCAAGGCCCGATACCAGCAGCAGCAGCGAGAACACATCGCTCAGGCCGGTGTAATACAGCACGCCGTAAGAGAGGGTGCTCAGACCGAACAGCACCACCACGATGCGGTAAGAAGGCGCAGGCCCGAAGCGGATGCACAGCGGGATCATGCCCATCACGGCGATAAACTGCATGATTGCCATGGTGCCCATCAGATTGGAGGCCAGGCTGGCGCTTTGCATCAGCACGAACACCACGTAATAGGTGAACACCGCATTGAACACGTCCTGGGCGATATAGCCGCCAAGATACATGCCGAGATGCTGGCGGAAGATGCGCACGCGCAGCGTGGACGTCAGCTCAATCTTCAGTCGGGAAAGGCTTTGCCCGAGCGTCAGTTTCTGCTGCTCGGCTTCCAGTGCGGCAGCGGATTTTTTCTCGGCCGGCCGTTCCCAGGTGTTAAACCACACCAGCGTCAGCACGATGGCGCAAATCACCGAGAACACCAGGCTGGAATAGAAGAAGGAGATCGCATTATCTTTACCGAAGTAGCTGAGCAGCACGCCCGGCAGGAAAGCCGCCAGAATGGCTGAAAGCTGCGCCAGCGCGATGCGTGCGCCAGAGAACTTGGTTTTCTCTTTGAAATCATCGGTCATTTCCGGCACCAGCGTTTCGTATGGCACCAGAATTGAGGTGTAGACCACTTCGAACACCAGATAGGTCAGCAGGTAATAGACGTAAGTCATATCGCCGACCCACATCAGGCTGTAAGTGAAGACCAGCGGGATACCGGTCAGAATGAAGAATTTCCGGCGACCAAAGCGCTTGCCCAGCCAGGTCGAACCGAAGTGGTCGGTCAGATAGCCCATCAGCGGGCTGACCACGGCGTCCAGCACACGGGCCATGGCAAAGATGGACGTGGCTTCAATCGGGCTGAGCCCGCAGAAGGTGGTGTAAAAATAGAGAAGCCACGCAGAGGTTAGCGCCATGGTGCCAGCGCCGAGAAAATCACCTGATCCGTAGGCTAAATAAGTTAGCGTTCCTGGTTTACGTATCATCATAGTGCCCATCCTGGTTAGACAACTGTCAGACCCGGCCTTATGTCGGGGATGAGCTAAGTTAGAACCAGCACGAACAGAAAACCTTTGCGATTTTGCCAGGTTTAGGGGGTGGGTGACATTAAAAAGAAGAAACCGGACACCGATCTCACCAATTTAATAAAATGCCGTTTCATTTTTATTGAAGTACCGTCTTGATTGCCGATTTTAGTACGGTTTTTCTTCTTTGCGCTTCTTTACCTGTCACATCCTCAGACACACTTTTTTATCCACTATGGTTAAGCCTTGTTTATGCTGATTTTTCCTCTCCCTTTCCTAATTTGATAAGGATTAACCTGTGTCGAACATCCTTCGTGGCCTGGTCATTGCCAGCCTGATAACCGGTTTCTCTGCCACGGCGGCGGAGACCACGCCGACCTACGGGCCGGAACTGCAAGGTTTTGATTTCCCTTACCCTATTCAGAAATTCGATTTTACCTCGCAGGGCCAGCCGCTCAGCATGGGTTATATCGATGTGCAGCCGAAAGGCCAGGCCAACGGCCGCACGGCGGTGCTGATGCACGGCAAAAACTTTTGTGGCGTGACCTGGCAGGACTCGATCGATGCGTTGAGCCACGCCGGTTACCGGGTGATCGCCCCGGATCAGATCGGTTTTTGTACCTCCAGCAAACCGGCTCATTACCAGTACAGCTTCCAGCAACTGGCGTTGAATACGCAGAACCTGCTGAACAAGCTGCATATCGACAAGGTCACGCTGGTGGGCCATTCAACCGGCGGCATGCTGGCAACGCGCTTTGCGCTGATGTATCCGCAGGAAGTACAGAAGCTGGTGTTGGTGAATCCGATTGGTCTGGAAGACTGGAAAGCGAAGGGCGTGCCGTGGCGCAGCGTCGATGACTGGTATCAGCGCGAGCTGAAAACCTCGGCGGCCAGCATCAAAAAGTATGAGCTGAACACCTATTATGTTGGTCGCTGGAAGCCAGAATATGACCGTTGGGTCACCATGCTGGCCGGATTGAATAACGGACCGGGCCACCAGATTGTCGCCTGGAATTCGGCGCTGCTGTACGACATGATTTTCACTCAGCCGGTGTACTACGAGTTTAAGGATCTGAAAATGCCGACCACGCTGATGATTGGCACCTCAGACACCACGGCGATCGGCAGCGATATTGCTCCGCCGGAGGTGAACGCAAAAATCGGCCATTACAACCAGCTGGGCAAACAGGTTGCCGCGTTAATTCCGCATTCCACGCTGATTGAATTCCCCGAAATGGGGCACGCGCCGCAGATGGAAGAGCCGGCGAAGTTTAATCAGGCGCTGATTAAAAATCTGGATCAACCTTAACGGCACTGAGAGGTGCAGGCCTGCAGGCAGGACTGCATCTTGGCACCACAGCCACTGTCATTGTTGCGCTGACACTGGCTGTTTTGCACATAGCAATTTTGCTGGCACAGGCTGACATCACACTTTGCCGCCACCGGCGTGGCGATAATATCCTGCTTTGGCGGCACCAACGGCAGTTGAGACATTTGCGAACAGGCGGTACCTGAGAACGCCAGCGCCAGCAGGGCCAGAATGCCAGTCATCTTCATCGTTATTTCCCCAGAAAAAAGCATGCAAAAGCGATACTGACAGCATAGATAGCCTGGTCAAAAACGCGAAGATTACCGGTCTGATATGCGACGAAGGCCGGATGAAACCGTTGCCGGTAACCCTTCTGCCATCCTGGCGCTGTACTATGATTATCGGCAAGGTGCTTTGTCGGCGTCGAGCAAAGCACGATTTCGATCAAATTTGCGGGGATAACATGTCAGACGAGCAGGATTGCATTACAACGCTGGCCGCGCTTGAGCAGCTGTATGGCGAGGTTGCAGCGCCGTCGTTGATGAAAGTAACCGACCATATTCACCCGGCCTACCGCCCGTTTATTGACTCTTCTCCCTTTGTGGCACTGGCGACATCAGGCCCGTCAGGTCTGGACGTTTCGCCCAGAGGCGACCCGGCCGGATTCCTGCATATCGAAAATGAGAAAACCCTGCTGCTGCCGGATCGGCGAGGCAATAACCGCATCGACAGTTTGAGAAATATCGTCAGCGATCCTCGTGTGGCGCTGCTGTTTTTGATCCCGGGTATTGGTGAAACGCTGCGGGTAAATGGCGTTGCTGAGATCAGCATCAATCCCGAGCTGCTGGAACACTTTGCGGTCGAGGGAAACAGGCCGAGATCGGTGTTACGTATTACGGTAAATAGCGTGTTCTTCCAATGTAGCCGGGCGATAATCCGCGCCCGACTGTGGGATCCCGCCACCCAGCTTGAACGCGCTCAGCTGCCCAGCACCGGCAGCATCCTGAAAGCCCTTTCCCAGTCAGCTATCGACGGCGAGGCTTACGATCGGGCTTTGCCGGGGCGGATTAAGGACACGCTTTACTGAGTGGCTTATCAGCGTGGCTTGAGTGCTCACAGATTACAGACTCATTCCGGCCCCAACGCCCGCAAGATCCTACCGGCCTGATCCGCCGTTAGCGGGTAATCAAAGAAGCGCTGATAGAAATCCTGGGTGGTTTTCACCATATCGAGATCCGGGAATAACGCCGGATGCAGCAGTTTTGCTGCCCACTGGATTTGCAGCGCGGCTTCGGTACCGTAGCGGTCCCAGGGGAAAACCCCGGCCGGGTTTTGCCACACCTGATGGTTTTTCACCGCCTTCAGGCTGTTGAATAACGTCGCGTAATCGGAGTCAGCAATAGAACCTGCACCGGCACCAATAATGATGATATCCGGCTGCCAGAACAGCACGTTCTCCGGCGAGGTTTCCTTCATATTGCCGCTCACTTCCGCCGCCGCATTGCGCCCGCCGGCCAGTTTGATCCAGGTATCAATCAGCGTATGGCTACCATCCACTTTTAACGGATGCAGCGACTCAATATGCAGCACGCGCGGGCGCTGGTCGGCCGGCAGCGCCGCCGTTTTGGCCTGAATCGCGGCAATATGCTGGTTCAGATAGGCGTTGTACGCCTGCGCCCGCTGACGTGCTTTCTCCGTCCCGACCACCTCAGCCGTGGTCAGCAGGGAGCGCTTCATGGACGGGAAGTCGTCAAAGCCCATCACCAGCGTTGGCAGGCCAGCCTGGCGATAGGCGGCGGCATCGCCATCTTCCGCCGCGACAAACACGGCATCCACTTTTCGCGTCAGCAGCGCTTCGCTCTCAAAACTGCGGCCATGCACCGACAGCGCCTGATTTAACGACGGCTGGATTTTAAACATCCACGGCCGGTCTTTGGCGTGATTTACCGTCGCCACGATCCGATCGCCCGCACCCAGCGTCATCAGCAGCGAATGGTGCGCATACCAGCCATCGGCAATGCGCGTTGCCTGAACGGCAACGGTGACGCGATTCCCCGCGTCATCGGTTACCGTGCGGGCGAATAGCGACTGGCTAAAAGTGGTCAGGCTCAGTGCCGCCAGCAGCGGCAGCAGGATCGGGCGCATGTTCATCAGGACCTCATCAGAAATTAAGCTGCATGGAAAGCTGCACCATTCGCGGTTCGCCAATCGGGGCGCTGGCATAACCGGCACCGCTGTAGCCGTTCAGGCCGCCGGGCACGATGTTGGTCCAGTAGGGGTTTACCACTGCCATTGTTTTAATTTGCCTTACGATGCTGAGCGGCTCGGGCGGCCACCTGTGCGGGGATGCTGTAAAAAGAGCGCAGAGGTTAGCATATCGCTATATCAATTAGTATATAGCGACTCACCATAACCCCAGGCTATACCCTGCCGATAAACAAGCATTATCCCGGCTGTCATAACAGTGAAATAGTCTTCTCAGGCAAACCCTGCAACCTGATAAGAGAAAACCCTGATGCTGATCCCTCAACCCTATTTGTTATTCCTTGGCGACGTTACCGATCCGCTGGCGGCGAAAACGGCACGCGGCATCCACGTCTGGCGTCCTGAGCAGTGCGTTGGGCAGATCCGTCTGCCGGGCTGCACCGTCTCTCTGGGCCTCGACGATCTGACTATTGAAGCCGCCGTCGCGGCCGGGGCGAAAACGCTGGTGCTCGGTACCGCCAATGCCGGTGGCTATCTGCCGGAACACTGGCTGGACACCGTGCGTGGCGCGATCAATGCCGGACTGAACGTGGCCAGCGGCCTGCATTATCGCCTGGTGGATAACGAAGAGCTGGTGGCGCTGGCGAAAGCGCAGGGCGTTGCGCTGTTCGACATCCGCCATATGCGGCCAAAACTGGACGTGGGCAGCGGTAAGAAACGCAGCGGCAAACGCGTGCTGACGGTCGGCACCGACTGCTCGGTCGGCAAAATGTACACCTCGCTGGCGCTGGAATCCGCCATGCGTGAGATTGGCCTGAAGGCTGATTTCCGCGCGACCGGGCAGACCGGCATTCTGGTGGCGGGCGAGGGGATCGCCATCGATGCGGTGATTGCGGACTTTATCGCTGGCGCGGCAGAAGCGCTGTCTCCGGCCAACGAGGCCGATCACTGGGATATCGTGGAAGGCCAGGGTTCACTGTTCCATCCCTCTTATGCCGGCGTCAGCATGGGCCTGATCCATGGCGCGCAGCCGCACTGGCTGGTGATGTGCCACGAGATGCACCGTCCGCATATGCGTCACCTGCCGCATCAGCCGATGGTCAGCCTGGCAGACTGCGTGGAAGCCAACGTGCGTGCCGCCCATGTCACCAGCGACAGCGTTCAGCTGGCCGGTTTCGCCATCAATACCTCTAACTACAGCGAGCAGGAAGCCCGTGATTACTGCCAGCAAATCAGTGCGGAATTTGGCGTGCCGGCCACCGATCCGGTGCGTTTTGGCATCTCGGAGATTGCTGCACTGCTGAAAGAGCGGGGCTGATTATGCGCCGGATGCAGGTTGAAGTTGTCGAGCTGCCGTTAGCGCGTCCGTTCGCCATCGCGCGCGGTACCCGCACGGCGGTGACGGTGGTGCGGGTCACGCTGGAAGAACAGGGCTTTATCGGACGTGGCGAATGCACGCCCACCGCCCATTACCATGAAAGTGCCGAAAGCGTTACCGCGCAGCTGGCGGCGGTGCAGGAAGAGGTGGAAAACGGTCTGACGTTAAGCGAGCTGCAAAACCGTCTGCTGCCGGGATCGGCCCGCAACGCGCTGGACTGCGCGCTATGGCGGCTGGATGCCGCGCTCAACCGACAAACGCTGTGGCAGCGTCTGAATGCGCGGCCACCTGCCAGCGTGATCACCGCCGAAACGCTGAGCCTCGACAGCGTGGAGATGATGGCGGCCGCGGCGGCGGATGCCGTTTCGCGCGGGGCGATCCTGCTGAAAATCAAACTCAACCGCGACCTGATTCTGGAAAAAGTGGCGGCGATCCGCGCCGCCGCGCCGGACGCCACGCTGATTATTGATGCCAACGAAGCCTGGAGCGGGCTGGATCTCAGCAGCCTGTTCTCGGCGCTGACCCACTACAACATCGCGATGATCGAACAGCCGTTGCCTGCGGGTAACGACGCCGATCTGCAACGCTTCGATCACCCGATCCCGGTCTGTGCGGATGAAAGCTGCCATCACGTCGGCGACATCGCCGGGCTGCGCAACCGCTACGAGATGATCAACATCAAGCTCGATAAATGTGGCGGCCTGACCGAAGCGCTGGCGATGGTGGACGCCGCGCGGATCCACAAATTACGGCTGATGGTGGGCTGCATGCTCGGCTCCTCACTGGCGATGGAAGCCGCGCTGCCGGTGGCCGTCTCGGCGGAACATGTTGATCTCGACGGGCCGATCTGGCTCGCGGCGGACAGCGCCCCTTATCTTTCCTACAACCAGGGTCGTATCTGGCTTTAATCCAGCGACCACCGGAGTCACGATGACGGAACGTATTCACTCAGAACCCACCGCCACCGGATCCGGCAACGCCTCGCCTGTACTGCAGGTTGAGGATTTGAGCGTCAGCTTTAGCGGGCGCTCCGGGAAAAACCTTGCGCTGAAAGGCGTCTCCTTCACCATCAATAAAGGCGAAATTGTTGCCGTGGTTGGCGAAAGTGGCTCGGGTAAATCGGTCACCTCGCTGGCGGTAATGGGCCTGCTGGCATCGTCTGCCACCATTGAGCGCGGGGCGATCCACTTCAGCCCGCGCAGCGGCGTGAAGCACCCGTTGCTGACCATGAGCACCGAGGAGCGGCGCAAGCTGCGCGGTCGCGATATGGCAATGATTTTTCAGGAGCCGATGACCTCGCTAAACCCGGTCCTGCGGGTTGGCGATCAGCTGACGGAAGCCCTGCGCGATCACCAACTGTGCGACAGCAAAACTGCCAACGCCAAAGCCCGCGAGCTGCTGCGCAAAGTGCGTATTGCGGATATCGATCGGGTGATGAAAAGCCATCCGCATTCCCTGTCCGGCGGCATGCGCCAGCGGGTGATGATTGCCCAGGCGCTGGCCTGCGATCCGCAGCTGCTGATCGCCGATGAACCGACCACCGCGCTGGACGTCACCGTTCAGGCCCGCATCCTGCAAATCCTCCGCGACCTGCAACAGCAAAGCGATATGGCGGTGCTGTTTATCACCCACGATATGGGCGTGGTGGCGGAAATTGCCGATCGGGTGGTGGTGATGTATCGCGGCGAAGTGGTGGAACAGGGCCGCGTGGAGCAGATTTTTGCCGCACCCGAACACCCTTATACCAGGGCGTTGCTGGCCGCCGTTCCGCGTCTGGGCGATATGAAAGCCAGCCGCTGGCCACAACGTTTTCCGCTGCTGGGTGAAGAGCAGGATGAGGAGGCCGGCGTGCAGATTACCGCGCGTTATGAGCAGAAGCCGCTGCTGGATGTGCGGGGGCTGAAGGTGTATTACCCCATCCGCAGCGGGATGTTTTCCGCGCTAACCCATCGCGTCCACGCCGTTGAGCAGATCGATTTTTGCGTCTGGCCCGGGGAAACGCTGGCGATTGTCGGCGAAAGCGGCTGCGGCAAAGCCACCACCGGACGCGCGCTGCTGCGGCTGGTTTCCAGCGAGTCGGAGAGTATTCACTTTCGCGGCGAAGAGATCAGCATGCTGAAAGAGCCGGCATTTCATGCGCTGCGCCGGGAAATTCAGATGGTGTTCCAGGATCCGTATGCCTCATTAAATCCGCGTCTGACGGTGGGCTTCACCATTGCCGAACCGCTGCTGCTGCATGGGCTGGTGAAATCCCTGGAAGAGGCGACGCCGCAGGTCCAGTCATTACTGAAAAGCGTCGGATTATTGCCGGAACATGCCCGCCGCTATCCGCATGAGTTTTCCGGTGGCCAGCGTCAGCGTATCGCCATCGCCCGCGCCATGGCGCTGCAGCCGCAGGTGATTATCGCGGATGAAGCGGTGTCGGCGCTGGATGTTTCCATCCAGGCGCAGGTGGTTAACCTGATGATGGACCTGCAAAAAGAGACCGGCGTGGCGTGGATCTTTATTTCGCACGATATGGCCGTCGTCGAGCGCATCGCCAACCGCGTGGCGGTGATGTACCTCGGCCAGATTGTGGAAATCGGCCCGCGCCATGCGGTATTCAGCAACCCTCAGCATCCTTATACCCGTCGTCTGTTGGCCTCCGTTCCGGTGGCCGATCCTGCCCGCCGTACCGTGCGTGAACTGGACGACGGCGAAATCCCCTCGCCGCTGCGTAAAGCCGGGGAAGAAGTGGAAAAACTTCGTTACCGCCAGGTCGACCTGCATCACTGGGTTGCCGAAGGGGACATGCACCGTTAGCGCTTATTTCATTTACCATTCTGGAGAGACACCATGAAGCCGTTTTTACGTCGTTCTGCCGTCGCCCTTGGGCTGTCACTGTGTCTGGCGGGCATCGCCCAGGCGCAGGACCTGCGGATTTCCGCCTATGTCGATATCACCGGTCTTGATCCGCACGATACCTCCGACAACGCCAGCTATTCGGTACAGGCAGGGATCTTTGAACGCCTGTTCCAGTTCGACAGCAAAATGAAGCTGGTTCCGTGGCTGGCGACCGATTACACCAGCAACGCGGACGCCACCGAATTCACGCTGAATCTGCGTAAAGACGTCATCTTCCAGGACGGCACGCCGTTTGATGCCGCGGCGGTAAAAGCCAACCTCGACAGGCTGGCCGATCAGACCAAAGGTCTGAAGCGTAACAGCCTGTATAAGATGATTAAAACCGTCACCGTCGTTTCGCCAACCCAGGTCAAAATCGATCTCAACCAGTCTTTTGGCGCCTTTATCAACACCCTCGCACACCCGTCGGCGGTGATGTGGAGCCCGACCGTGCTGAAGCAGTACCCGGACGAAGCGCAGCTGCGCCTGCATCCCACCGGCACCGGCCCGTTCAAATTTGTCAGCTGGCAGCCGGGAAAAGAGGTCAAGCTAAGCAAGTTTGACGGTTACTGGCAGAAAGGCTGGCCGAAGGTCGATAACGTTTACATCACGCCAAGCCCGGAAGACTCCACCCGCGTCGCGGCGCTGAAGTCCGGCCAGGTGGATGCGATCTATCCACTGCCTTCCGACCTGATCAACACCGTGCAGAGCGACAGCAAGCTGGCGGTTCAGCGCGATGAAAGTATCTACCTCTACTACATGGCGATGAACACCCAGCATAAATCGCTGGCCGATGTGCGCGTGCGTCAGGCCATCAACTACGCCATCAACCGCGATATCTGGCTGAAAGTGGCCTATGCGGGCATGGGCAAACCGGCTACCTCGGCGATCCCGCCGGCGGTGCAGTTCTACGCCAAACAGAGCGATCCGGATTACCGCTACAACCCGGAAAAAGCCAAAGCCTTGCTGAAAGAGGCCGGCTTCGCCAACGGTCTGGACCTCAAGCTGTGGGTGACCAACGCCACCGCCAGCGTGCGTGCTGCGCAGTTCCTTAAGCAGCAGCTGGGCGCGGTCGGCATTCGCGTCTCGGTGACGCCAATGGATTCCGGCGCGCGTAACGCCAAACTGTGGGGCGTGAAGGATCCGAAGCAGGCCGAATTCGACCTCTATTACGGCGGCTGGTCGACCTCCACCGGTGATGCGGACTGGGCCTTACGTCCGCTGTTCGCCACCGAATCCTGGGTACCGGTGTCGTATAACGTCTCTTACTACAGCAACCCGGAAGCGGACAAAGCCATTGCGGCAGCGCTGCAAACGGCCGATCCGGCGAAGCGTGCGGCGGCTTATGCCCAGGCACAGACCATCATCTGGAAAGATGCGCCGATCGCCTTCCTCGGCTCGCCAGATAACCTGGTCGGCAAGAAAAAGAACCTGACCGGCGTGTCGATGCTGGCCGACGGCTCGTTCCTGTTCGATCAGGCGGAGTTCCATTAATCCTGAGTCTGTGGCGGGAGCGATCCCGCCTTTGCTGCTGGTACACCCGAATTAACCAGGAAATCGCCTATGTTTGCCTATCTTGTCCGACGTTTACTGGAAATGATCCCGGTGTTGCTGGTGGTCTCCCTGTTGGTATTTGCTTTTATTAAACTGCTGCCGGGCGATCCGGCACGAATTTATGCCGGTCCCGATGCGCCAATTGAGGCGGTCGAGGCGGCACGACAGCATTTAGGCCTCAACGACCCGCTGCCACAGCAGTATCTGCACTGGCTGGGCGGGCTGGTGAAAGGTGACCTTGGCGTCACCTACCGCACGCAACAGCCGGTCACCGAGGTGATTGCCCAGGGCTTTATGCCGACGATGTGGCTGGCGCTGGCCGGATTTGCCTGGTCGGTATTGTTGGGGCTGATTATCGGCGTGATCTCGGCGCTGAAACGCGGGAAATGGCAGGACTGGACGCTGATGAGTCTGGCGGTGGGCGGCATATCGATGCCGCCGTTCTGGCTGGGGCTGCTGCTGATCCAGTTTGTGGCGATGCCGTTTGGCCTGTTTTCCGTCAGCGGCTTCAACCAACCCAGCGACATAATCCTGCCGGCCATTACGCTGGGATCCTCGGTGGCGGCGGTGATGGCGCGCTTCACCCGATCGGCCTTTCTGGAAGTGGCGCAGGAAGATTACGTCCGTACCGCCAGGGCGAAAGGGCTGCGTAACCGGCTGGTGACCTGGAAACATATCATGCGCAATGCGCTGATCCCGGTGATCACCATGCTCGGCTTACAGTTTGGTTTTCTGCTCGGCGGATCGATCGTGGTGGAAAGCGTCTTCAGCTGGCCGGGTCTGGGCTGGTTGCTGATCGAGTCGATCAAAACCCAGGATCAGCCGGTGATTCAGGCGCTGGTGATGCTGTTTGTCTTTGAATTTATTGTCATCAACCTGCTGGTGGACCTGCTTTACGCAGTGGTGAATCCGGCCATCCGTCTGCGTCAGGAGCCTGCATGAAGCCAACAACCGAAGCGGCCATCGCGCAAACCGTGCTCGAGAACAGTACGCTGCGCTCGCCGTGGCACGATTTTATTCAGAACCTGATACGCAACCCGCTGGCGCTGGTGTCCGGTGGCTTTATCCTGCTGCTGGTGATTGTGGCGGTGTTTGCGCCGGGGATTGCGCCCTGGGATCCGATGGCTCCCGACTGGATGGCGCTGTCGGCACCGCCTTCTGCCGCGCACTGGATGGGCACCGACGATCTGGGTCGCGATGTGCTTAGCCGCATTATCTACGGCGCGCGCATCTCGCTGTATGTCGGCGTGCTGTCGGTCACCCTTGGGATGATGGTCGGCATCGTGCTGGGACTGCTGGCGGGCTATTACGGCCGCTGGGTGGATATGCTGATTATGCGCGGCTCTGACGTGCTGTTTGCCTTCCCAGGCATGCTGCTGGCGATTGCGGTGGTGGCGATTTTAGGTCCAGGCTTAAATAACGTCATTATCGCCGTCGCGGTGTTCAGCGTGCCGGTATTCGCCCGCATCGTGCGTGCCTCGACGCTGTCGTTAAAGCAGGCGGCCTACGTTGAAGCGGTGCGCTGTGCCGGTGCGCCGGATCGGGTGATTTTGATCCGCCATATTCTGCCGGGCACGCTGTCGAACGTGATTGTCTATTTCACCATGCGTATCGGCACCAGTATTCTGACCGCAGCCGGCCTGAGCTTTATCGGTCTTGGCCCGGAGCCGGATGTGCCGGAGTGGGGCAATATTCTGGCGATGAGCCGCAATATGATGATGGCCGGAGAGTGGCACGTCAGCGTGTTCCCCGGGCTGGCGATTTTTATTACCGTGCTGGCGTTTAACCTGTTGGGTGATGCGCTGCGCGACACCTTAGATCCGAAATTGAAAGGGTAAGCAGATGGACTATCGTCAGGCCGCGCTCGACCTGTTATTGCAGCGCTGGCGAGAGACGCGCCGGTTAGGCAATCCTCGCGGCATTTGTGGTGCCACCAACAGCCTGAGCGATGTGCCGGGCGTTCGGGTCGGGCACGCCACGCTGGACGAGGGCGAACGCCAGACCGGAGTGACGGCGATTGTGCCGCCGGGCGACAACCTGTTTACCCAGCCGTTACCCTGCGGTGCGGCGGTGTTAAACGGCTTCGCCAAGCCGGTCGGGCTGGTGCAGATTGAAGAGTTGGGCGTGCTGCAAACGCCGATCCTGCTGAGCAACACGCTGGCGGTCGGCACGCTGTTTACCACCCTGGTGCGCGAGGCGATTAGCCATAATCCGGAGCTGGGCCGCTCGCTGCCGACGGTGAATCCGCTGGCGCTGGAGTGCAACGATGGCTGGCTGAATGACATTCAGGCGCTGGCGGTGACCGAGCAGATGGCGCAGCAGGCGCTGCAGTCTGCCTCCGCTGCGTTTTCCCGAGGCAGCGTCGGAGCCGGGCGCGGCATGAGCTGCTTTAGCATGAAGGGGGGAATTGGCACCGCCTCACGCAACCTCCCGACACTGAATGCCACGCTGGGTGTGCTGGTGCTGGCCAACTTTGGCGCCTTAACCGCGCTGACGCTGGACGGGGTCAGAGTGGGTGAGGCGATAGAACCGCTGCTGCCCGAGCTGACGCCGCAGCGCGATGCGGGTTCGATTATCATCATTATGGCCACCGATGCGCCGCTGGATGCCCGGCAGTTAAAGCGGATTGCGAAGCGCGCCGGTGCCGGTCTGGGCAGGCTTGGCAGCTACTGGGGCCACGGATCTGGCGATATCGCGGTGGCCTTCTCCACCCACCCGGTGCCGCAGCCGCCGGAGGAGTCGGCGCTGGAACCGCTGTTATCTGCCGCGGCCGATGCCACGGAGCATGCGGTGCTGGATGCGCTGCTGAGCGCCGAAGCGGTCACCGGATTCCGTGGGCATCATCGCCCGGCATTAAGCGAACTATTAGATCGACTGGCTGCAGGCCCTGACGCCTGACTTATCCCTGGCGCGGCGCAAGCTGCCCGCGCTGCAACTCCCTGGTTTCTGCTGAAGGTCTTCCCCGATGAAAATTTTTATCTCCGCCGATATTGAAGGCATCGCAGGCGTGATGCGCCCGGAACAGTGCAGTCCGGGTCACGCCGAGTATCAGCTGGCACGTGGTCTGATGGAGCAGGAAGTGAATGCCGCCATCGACGGCGCCTTTGCCGGTGGCGCAACGGAAGTGGTGGTTGCCGACAGTCATGCGCAGATGACCAATCTGCGGGCGGAAAATATCGACCCGCGCGCGCGCCTGGTACAGGGCAAACCGCGCGGATTATCGATGGTGGAAGGGCTGGAGCATCAGCCTTACGACGGCATGATGTTCGTCGGCTTTCACAGCGCCGCAGGCGAGTTTGGCGTGCTGGCGCATACCATCAACGGTCGGGCGTTTTACCGGGTCAAAATCAACGGCGAAGTGATGGGCGAAAGCGATATCTATGCCGCCGCCGGCGCGGAGCAGAATGCGCCATTGTGGCTGGTGACCGGAGACGACAGGCTGCAACAGTGGATGGCGGATTACTATCCGTCGGCCGATTACGTCTGCGTAAAACGGGCGATTTCACAAACCTGCGCCGAATCACTCAGCCCGGACGCCGCCCGCACCGCCATTCGTCAGGCCGCTGAAAAAGCAGTGAGGCGCGGCAGAAAAGTCAGCACCACCCGCGTTACCGCGCCTTACCAGCTGGAACTGATGGTCACTAAACCGGTGCTCGGCGATCTGTTCTGCCTGGTCCCCGGCGTCACGCGGCTGGATGCCGTCACCGTCGGATACAGCGCCCAAAATATGGCGACCCTCGTCAGCCTGCTGAGCGCGTTCTCCTATCTGGCCTCGACGCAGAACTGAACCTGACCTGTGCAAACGTGTTTCCAGCGGCGCATTGTCGATGCGGTTAATTATTGATCGACCAAAATTGTGCGAGTAGTCAGGTCAAACAGGTCAAACAGGTCAAACAGGTCAAACAGGTCAACTTTGTGGCTTGTGCTGACCTGTTTGCGGGGGATCTATGCGCAAGATGAATCTGATCACCAATGATGGCAACATCATCAAACACTGCGCCCGTTATATCGCTATCACCGCCTGTGGTTAACGCCGGTACTTCACCATCCGGCTGCGATTAAGTACCAGCGTCAGGCTGTCGCCATCGACCTGCACGGCAAAGCGCTTCTGCCACAGACCATCCTGCGCGGTGGCCAGCAGGCGGCCTTTGCCGAGCGGCACCAGCGTGGCGTGAATGGCCGCCGGGCCGATGCCCATCACCATCTTGTCACCGTTGATGACCAGTTCACTGCGCACGGCCGGAATGTGCCAGCGTCCCTGCACCGCCGACAGGGTGCTGCTGTCTGCTTCCACCGGCACAAACTGACGCGCGGCGAGACCAATCTCACCGCTGATGGTGATGCCCTGCTGGCGCAAACGGACCGGGAAGGTGCTGGACAGCGACACTGCTTCACCCGGCACGTCGCTGTGATAGAGATTCTCGGCATTGCCCAGCCAGTTGATGCTGTCGGCATTCACTTCCAGCCAGTCACTGCCTTCCTCCGCGACATACAAGCCGGGCGTCAGGCTGTGACCCCGTTGTGGCAGTGATTCCCCTTGCAGCGCTGCCATGATCGCCAGCGCCGAATCGAAGCTGGCGACATCTTCGCGGTTGGCGACCAATGCCAGACCCACTTTTTGCTGCGGGTCGAGCAGGAAATAGCTTTTATAACCGGCATGCGAACCGCCATGACCGACCAGTTTCACCTTGCCTGCCGACGAGTGGGCGATCCCCAGACCGTAGCCGGTCACCCGGCCATCAGCCAGCTGACGCGGGGCAGCCAGCCTGTTCAGCGTCTGCTCCTCACGCAACAGGTGCTGAAGCCAGCGGCTAAGGTCGGTCACGCTGCCGGTAATACAGCCGGACGCCGAAAGGTGCAGTCCGGCGCTGGCGAGCAGCCACTGCTGGTTGTGCTGCCAGTAGCCCGGCACCAAGCCCGGCACGACATCGAACCAGGTTTCCGGTGCGCTAAACTGGATGCCCAGCGGCCGGTTAATCTGCCCGGCGATAAGCTCAGAGAACAGCACGCCTTTGGCCTTCAGCGCTTCCTCAACCAGGCGATAACCGGTATTGGAATAGGACACTTCGCTGCCCGGCGGATAACTCAGATCGCCCATCTCGGCCAGCAAAGCCAGTAAGGCCGCGGCGCTGGTGGCGTTGTAAACCGACAGGCCCAGCAGCGAGAGGGTTTCGCGCACGTCCGGCAGGCCGGAGGTCATATCCAGCGCGCGACCGACGGTCACCTGGCCATTTTCCCCGGTCAGCTGCGGCAGATGCTGCACCAGCTGGTCGTCCAGCCCCAGATGCTGGCTGGCGGCGCCGGTCACTAACGACGCGAAAATATGCTTGGTCACCGAGGCATAGCGCACCACGGTATCACCATCGAACGCGCGGCCCTGCGCCAGATCCGCCAGGCCACCGGCGCTGATGCTGTGCATTTTCTCACTGTCGAACAGCGCGATAGCCCCGCCCGGTGCGCCGGGTTGTCCCCAGCCGGCGGTAATCTCATCCGCAACCTGTTTCGCCTGCTGCCAGTTAAGGGTCATGCCGGTTCCTCCAGCGTCATACTTAAATCAAACAGTTGCAGGGTGTGCGGGTGCTGAATGCGTCGTGCGCGCAGGTCGTCGGCGCTTAACATCTCAACCATTTCACCCTGTTGCATCACCCCAATATGCGCACACAGGTGGGTCACCACCGCCAGATTGTGCGTCACCATAATGTAGGTGAGTTTGCGTTCTTCCCGCAAATCACTGAGCAGATTCAGAATTTCCGCCTGCACCGAGACGTCCAGTGCCGAAGTCGGTTCATCCAGCAGCAGCACTTCCGGTTCGGCTATCAAGGCCCGGGCAATCGCCACGCGCTGGCGTTGACCACCAGACAGCTGATGCGGAAAACGGAAGCGCACGCTGGCTGGCAGGCCAACGTCTGACAATACCTGAGCGATACGTTGCTCCGCGCGATCGATCCGGTGGATCAGCAGCGGCTCATGCAGAATGCGATCGATTGTCTGGCGCGGATGCAGCGATCCGTACGGATCCTGAAATACCATCTGCACCTGGCGGAAAAAGTTGCGTCCACGGTTGGCAGACAGCGCCATGCCGCCGAAGGTCATTTCGCCGCGCCAGTCATTGTTCAGCCCGGCCAGCGCGCGCAGGATGGTCGATTTGCCTGAGCCACTTTCGCCGACGATACCGAAGCTGGCACCGTTGGCGACGTCGAATGACACGCCCTTTACGACCTCAAGCGATCCAAAAGCAATGCGTAAGTCTTTAATGTTAATCATGGTTACTCCTCCCGCCACGCGGCTTCACGCTGCATCACGGGCAGACGGGCGCGCGGATGGCGCAGCGAAGGCAGGCACGCCAGCAGACCCTTGGTGTAGGGATGCTGAGCCTGCTGCAGATCGCCCGCCGCCAGCATCTCGACAATGCGTCCGCTGTACATCACCGCCACGCGATCGCAAAAATGCGAAACCAGCGGCAGATCGTGACTGATCAGGATCAATCCCATGCCGCGCTGCGAAACCAGATCGTCAATCAGCCGTAAGATCTCCGCCTGCACGGTGGCATCCAGCGCGCTGGTCGGTTCATCGGCGATCAGCAGTTCAGGATCCGGTGCCAGCATCATCGCAATCATCACCCGCTGGCCCATGCCGCCCGAAACCTCATGCGGATAGCGTTTCGCCACTAATTCCGGGTCGCGGATTTTCACCTGAGAAAGCAGATCGACGGCGGCCTTCAGCGCGTCGCGTTTGCTGCCGCCTTTATGCTCACGCCAGGCCTCGGCAATCTGCTGACCAATGGTCATCACCGGATTCAGCGAGTATTTCGGGTCCTGCAAAATAAAGCCCACGCGTTTGCCGCGCACCTGACGCATGACTTTTTCACTGGCGCCCCGCAGATCGATACCGTCGAAGCTCAGCTTATCCGCCGTGACCTTCGCGTTGCCGGGCAGCAGCTGCATCAGGCAGCGCGCGGTCAGCGACTTGCCTGAGCCACTCTCACCGACGATGGCAAACTTCTCTTTGCCGACGCTGAAGGAGACGCCGCGCACCGCTTCAAAGGTCTCCGTGCCGCTGGTGAAGCCAATTCGTAAGTTTTCAATTTCAACCAGCATTTACTGCTCCTTAGGATCCAGCACGTCACGCAGGCCATCGCCGAGGAAGTTGAAGGCCAGCGAGGTTAAAAAGATGGCGATGCAGGGCATTAGCGGCACCCACCATTCGCTGAACAGGAAGCGGCGCGCGGTGGCGATCATCGTTCCCCACTCAGGCGACGGTGGCTGCGCGCCCATGCCGAGGAAGCCAAGGCTGGCCGCGGTGATAATGATTGAGCTCATATCCAGCGTCACCCGCACAATCAGGCTGGGCACGCACAGCGGCATGATATGGCGCAACACGATGCGCAGCGGCGACGCGCCGCTAATCCGGCTGGCAGCGATAAAATCACTGTGACGGAACTGCAGCGTTTCGGCGCGGGCAAGGCGGGCGTAAGGCGGCCAGGCGGTGAGGGCAATCGCCAGAATGGCGCTCTCAACGCCGGGCGTTAAGGCCGCGACAAATGCCAGCGCCAGAATCAGCCGGGGAAAGGCCAGAAAGATATCGGTGATGCGCATCAGCGTTTTATCCAGCAGGCCACCGGCATAACCGGCGATACAGCCGATAAACAGGCCGATGGGCGCGGTGATCAACACCACCGCAATCACCATGCCTAAGGTGGTTCTGCCGCCAAACAGGATGCGGGTGAAAATGTCGCGTCCCAGCTCATCGGTACCCAGCCAGTGCAGCGTGGAAGGGCGGGCCAGACGGTTGGCCAGATCCTGAAAACCGGGATCGTACGGCGTCAGCAGCGGTGCGGCGAGTGACAGTAGCAGCATCAGCAGCACCACCAGCAGGCCGCTCATCGCCAGCGGATGGCGCTTCAGTCCCAGCCACAGGCGATAACGTCTGCCCCACACCGCCTGACTGCGGGTGGTTGGCGTCTCGTTAAGCAGCCAGGCTCTTGATAAATTTGTCATTTTACGCGTGGGTCCATAAGTCGGTAGAGAATATCAGCGCACAGATTCAGCAGCACATAGGCGGTGCCCACCAGCAGCGTCGCGCCGACGACCGGGTTCATATCGGCATTCATCAGCGAGGTGGTGAGGTATTGCCCCAGCCCCGGCCAGGAGAAGACGTTTTCGGTGACTACCGCGCCTTCCAGCAGCCCGGCATAGGTCAATGCCAGCACGGTCACCAGCTGAACCGCCACGGTCGGAAAGGCGTGACGCCAGATGACCCGACGTGAAGAGAGCCCTTTGGCGCGGGCGGTGATAACAAACTCGCCGCTCAGCGCGTTCAGCATAAAGGTGCGGGTCATACGGGTGATGTACGCCATGCTGAAATAGGCGAGGATCAGCACCGGCTGGGCCATATGCGCCAGCGCATCCCAGAAGGCGTCATAATCTTTCGCCAGCAGGGAATCCACCGTCAGCAGGCCGGTAACCTGCGGCACCATATCCTGATAAATGATGTCCTGACGGCCAGGGCCAGGCGCAATGCCCAACACCGCGTAGAACACCAGCAGGCTGAGGAGCGCGAGGACAAATACTGGCAGGGAGTGACCGGCCAGGCACACCACGCGGATCACCTGATCGATCCATTTCCCCTGACGCACGGCGGCCCAGACGCCCAACGGGATGCCGATAATCGCCGCGACAATAATCGCCGCCGTTGCCAGTTCCAGCGTGGCCGGGAAAAAGCGGGCGATGTCCTGGCTGACCGGGTTAGAGGTCAGAATGGAGCGACCAAAGTCGCCATGAAGGATTTGGGTCAGATAGTGCCAGAACTGAATGTACAGGGGCTGATCCAGCCCCATTTCCTGTCGAACGCGCTCGATGACGGCCTGCGGAGCGTTATCGCCTACCGCGGCCAGCACCGGATCGGTCGGCATGACCCGACCGATAAAGAACGTTAAAACCGACAGACCAAACAGCGTCAGCAGCAGGCTTCCCAGCGTGCTGGCAATACGGGTTAACCACGACATCAGGCTTTTTTCACCAACTCGTAAGGGTTGTCATTCAGCACGGTGATGTGCATGCCGGTGACGCCTTTGGTGCTGGCGTAGGTGTTCAGTTTCTGGAACATGAAAATGAACGGGCTCTTCTCGCGGTGCATGGTCTGGATCTGCTCATAGAGGGCGATACGTTTCGCCGGGTCTTTTTCGTGCAGGGCCGCTGCGGTCATTTTGTTGAAGTCTTCGTCGGACCAGCTGCAACGCCAGGCCAGTGAACGCACGCGGGCGGTGTCGCTGTTATCGGTATTGACGCTGAACGCCTCGGTGTTGGAGTTCGGATCAAAATAGTCGGCGCCCCAGGCGGTGATGGCCAGCTGATGCTGACGGGCGCGCATCTTGGTCAGGACCTGGCGGTTTTCGGCGGAAATCAGCTGAACTTTGATACCGATAGCGCCCAGCTGCGTCTGGATAGCCTGGGCAATGTCCGGGAAAGGCTGGGCGGAGTAGTGATCCAGCGTCAGCTCAAACCCGTCCGGGTAACCCGCTTCGGCCAGCAACGCTTTCGCTTTTGCCACATCCACCTTAAACGGCTGGTCGTTTAACGCCGCCGGGAAACCGGCTGGCAGCAGGCTCTGATGGACTTTGTAGGTCAGCGGAATGATATTTTTCTGGATGCTGTCGTAATCAATCGCCCACTTCAGCGCCTGCCAGACCTGCGGCTTCTGCAAATGTTCGTTTTTGGTGTTGCAGGACATCAGCATCAGGGTGCCGACCATCTGCTGCACCACGTGGAAATTCGTGTCGCCCATCAGCGGCTTAAGCTGCTCGGTGGTCAGGTCGCGGGCGATATCCACATCGCCTTTTTGCAGCATCAGCAGCTGGGCGGACGGGTCGATAATATGTTTGGCGATCACCCGTTTAATGGTGCTTGTTGACGGATGGTTGTCGTTTTTCTCCAGAATAATGCTCTCGCTGGCTTTCCACGCGCGCAGGGTGAACGGGCCGCTGCCGGCGCTGTGCTGCTTGATCCAGGCATTGCCCTGATCGTCGCCGGCCTGATTTGCCAGCGCGGTTTTCTTCTGCACGATGCTGCCCACTGGCGCGGACAGGCAGTACAGCAGGAAGGTTTCGGCGGCGGGTTCCGCCAGGTTCAGCACCAGCGTGTGGGGATCTTTCGCCACAATCATCTGGTCAACGTTGTCTTTGGTAAAGCCGAACTGGTTGATGATAAAGGCCGGGCTCTTATCCAGCTTCACCACGCGTTGCAGCGAGAAGGCGGCATCATCGGCGGTCATCGGGCTGCCGTCGGCGAATTTAACCGCCGGGTCGAGATGGAAGGTGAAGGTCTTGCTGTCGCTGCTAACGTCCCAGCTTTTCGCCAGTTCGCCCATTACTTCATTCGGCTTAGCCGGATTTGGCATCACCAGGCGTTGATAGAGGTTACCGCAGACTTCAGAGCCGATGGCTTCAAAGCTTTCGGCCGGATCCAGGCTGGTCATGTTGTCGAGCTGCATCGCCATTACCAGCATCGAAGGCGGGGTGGCGGCAAAGGCGCTGTTCAGAGAGAGGTATGAGAGAAAAGGAACCGCACTGCATCCTGCAAGAAAACGTCTTCTGGTAACCATGGTATCTCCAACATATTGAAATTAAAGAAAAATAATGAATTTTATTGTGCTTTCTGTCTTGACAGCTACCGACGATCTCGGGTAGTACTGAAAGGAGAAGCCTTTTTTTGCTGCGCGAAGCAGCATGCGCTTTGCTGGTGCAACCTGCCTCAGCATGGCGCACCGTTAATCCCCTAACCTGAGAGCGGAATTCCCCCATGCAACAACTGCGTTCTGATGCCGTGACCGTGCCCGTCTTTGACGGCCATAACGATCTCCTGATGCGCCTGTGGCTGTCCCATCAGGACGATCCCGCTGCCGCTTTTCTCAACGGTCCGGCTGCGGGCCAGATGGACCTGCCACGCATGAAGCAGGGCGGTTTTGCAGGCGGTTTATTCGCGGCGTATGTGCCTTCGGCTGGATCCAGTGCAAGAAGCGCGCCAGCTGTCAGAAAAAACCGATCGGTGCCGGAATACAATGAGATAGAACCGACGCCATCGCGGGAAGAGGCGCTGGAAATCACCCTGTCGATGATTGCCACCTTATTGCGCATTGAGCAGCAGTCGGGCGGCGCGGCACGCATCTGCCGCACGGCGAAAGACATTCGTCAATGCATGCAGGACAGTGCAATCGCCATGGTGATGCACATCGAGGGAGCAGAAGCGCTGGATGAAGACCTGGCGTTGCTGGAGGTGCTGTATGCCGCCGGTTTGCGCACGCTGGGCCCGCTGTGGAGCCGGCCAAATATTTTTGGTGACGGCGTGCCGTTCCGTTTCCCTTCATCGCCGGATATCGGCAACGGCCTGACGGACGCGGGATTAAGGCTGGTTCGCGCCTGTAATCACAAGCGCATCATGGTGGATTTGTCGCACATGGATGAGAAGGGCTTCTGGCAAACGGCGAAAATCAGCGACGCGCCGCTGGTGGCCAGCCATTCCAACGCCCATGCGTTGTGCCCGCAGTCGCGTAATCTGACCGATCGCCAGCTGGCGGCCATCCGCGAAACCAACGGCTTTGTCGGGGTGAATTTTGGCACCAGCTTCCTGCGCGGCGACGGGAAAAAAGCCGACGATGCCACGGTGCTGGAAATCGTCCGCCACGTGGAGTATCTGGTTGAAAAGGTAGGTGAAGATAACGTCGGTTTTGGATCGGATTTTGACGGCACCACGCTGCCACCGGACATGAAAGACGTGGCGGGATTGCCGTTGCTGGTCAGGGCGTTAAGCGAGCACGGCTACGACCGGCCATTGCTGGAAAAAATTTGCTACGGCAACTGGATCCGCGTGCTGGAAGCCACCTGGGGTGAATAACCATGCGCCTGCGCCATATTGAGGTTTTCCAGGCGATTGTGGAGGCCGGCAGCATCAGTGCGGCGGCGCGGCAGCTTAACGTCTCACAGCCGAACGTCAGTCGGGTGCTGAACCATGCCGAGCAACAGCTCGGCTTTACCCTGTTTGAACGGCACAGCCAGGGAATGATCCCGACGCTGGAAGCGCAACGGTTGATCCCGGAGATCCGCGAGCTGTATGGCCGTCTGCAGGCGATCGGCGTGTTAACGGAGCAGCTGCGACGCGGTGAAGGCCAGACGGTGCGGGTGGGCGCGGCCCATGCTTTTGGCCAGATGATCCTCGCCCCGGCGATGGTGGAATATCGCCGACAAAACGGCTTCGTCAACGTCGACCTGGTGACCGAGCATTTCAGTACGCTATGCCAGAACTTGCTGGAGGATCGGCTTGATTTTGCGCTGGTGTTTGGTCAGCAGGTGCCGGGAGAATTGGTATCAGAGCCGCTGTTTCACTCATCAATGGTGGCCCTGTTGCCGGCGGATTCAGAACAGACCTCGGCGGTTACGCTCGAGTGGCTATGCCAGAACAATTTGCTGATGATGCAGCAGGAAGATCCGCTGGGCCATGTGCTGCATCGCGCGCTGCGGGATAAGGCGCTGCAACCGGCCAATTCACTGTATATCAAGACCTATTCGGTGATCGCCGATATGGTGCTGGCCGGCGGTGGCGTGGGGATTGTCGACCTGTTTACCGGCCGCCGCTATGCCGATCAGCTGCGGGTGTTGCCGATCGCCCAGCCGTTACCGTTTGAGGTGATGCTGATCAGCCGCCGCGACCGGCCACAATCGCAGTCGACGCTGCAACTCAAGCAGGTGATCCGCACCAGGCTGTGGGAGCTGGCGCGCCAGTGTGAGGCGCAAATTCACGCCGAACACTCAGCCGGCATCTGACCGAACTGCGCCGCGCTGCGCAAACGATTGGCGGTTTTTGCCGCAGGCATCAACGAATGTCCGATGGAGTTAACAGATCGGCGCTCTGCCGCTTTCTCTCTCCCGCTGCGGGTGCTTAAATCTGCTGTCGCTTAAAAAGATGCAGGAGGAGCTGTGCTGCCATCGCAAACCGTCAATGTGACCATCCCCCGTAACTGGGTAGACCTGTACGAAACCATCTGGAAACCCGAATTCTTCCCGAAGTGGGCCTCCGGCCTTAGCCAGTCATCGCTGGTCAGGGAAAGCACGCACTGGAAAGCCAACGGCCCGAACGGCGTGGTGAAACTGCGTTTTACCGAGCACAACCCCTGGGGCGTGATGGATCATTACGTCGATAGCGGTTTTGGCAAGGAAGTGTATGTGCCGATGCGCGTGGTGGGGAATGAAGCCGGGGCAACGGTGTTTATCACCGTGTTCCGACAGTCACTGATGTCTGAAGAGAAGTTTGCGCAGGATATTGAGTGGGTAAAGCGGGATTTGCAGGCGCTGCATACGCTGTTAACCACCTGACCGGCAACGCGGGGGAACCGCCGTTCTCCCCGCGCTGTCAGCAATGCTCTCAGAAATGAATCACACCTTTGATTAATTCCCGATTGTTAATCACGTCCGCTTCAAACACCTCCGCCAGCTCGGCAAACGCAAAGCGTTTATTCAACATCATCTCTGCACTGATTTTGCCTGCGGCCATTAACTGCGCGACCTTCTCAAAATCTTCCTGAGTGGCATTGCGGCTGCCCATCAGCGTGGTCTCTTTCTTATGGAAATCGGTATCCGGGATCTGGATGTCGCCTTTGTGCAGACCGACAAACACGATGCTGCCGCCGTGGGCAATCAGCGAGACGCAGTTGTTCATGGCGTGCGGGTTGCCGGTGGCATCAATCACCTTGCCCGGCAGGCGGCCGGAGAACTGTGCCCGCAGCTGCTGTTCGAAATCACCGGCGGCGGCATCCAGCGCCGGCAGCGCCAGATTTTTTTCGACATGGGAGCGGCGGAACGGGCTGGTATCGGCCACCACCACCCGCGCGCCGGCGGCATTGGCGATGGCGGCCACGCCCAGCCCGATCGGACCGGCACCGACCACCAGCACACTTTCGTCGGGCTGAATCGCCGCACGGCGAACGGCATGAGCACTGATGGCAAAGGGTTCGATTAATGCCGCAGCTTCCGCATCGACGCCGGTGACATCCAGCAGATTACTTTCCGGCACGCTGAGGTAGTCACAAAAACCGCCGTCCTGATGGACACCAATCACCGAAATTTTCTCGCAGCAGTTGGTTTTGCCGCTTTCGCAGGCGCCACAGCTGCCGCAGGACAGGTAAGGGATCACCGAGACTTTCTGACCGACGCGGAAGCGGTGTGCGCCGGCACCCAGCGCCACAACCTCACCGCACAGCTCGTGGCCGAGTACGCGGGGATAACTGAAGAAGGGCTGATTACCTGCCCAGGCATGGATATCGGTGCCGCAGATGCCGGCAGTCACAATCTTCAGCAGGGCTTCACCCGGCGCGGCATGGGGTTTCGCGCGCTGCTGGTAGGACATCTCTTTCGGCTGCTGGATCACCAGCGTGGTCATCATGGTCATGGGTTTTTCTCCGTTGTCTGGCCTGAGTTATGGAATAAAACCGGGCCGCCGCGCAGGGTGCACAACCGGATTTGTGACTGAACGCGCCTTTATCGGGCCTGAATTGGTTTTTAATGGATAAAAATCAGGAGAAGCCATGAGCCGCACGCAAAACCTTCGCCACAACGTGGTCAATCAGATGCTGGAAGGCATCGCCAGCCAGCATATCCGCTCGCCGTTGCCACCGCAGGCAGCATTGGCGGAGATGTTTAACGTCAGCCGCACCACGGTTCGCCATACGCTGGCGCATCTGCATGAACGTGGCGTGCTGGATAAGGTGGAAGACCAGTATCTGATCGTGCGTCAGCCCAGCCAGGACGACGGCTTCGATGCGGTCAGCACCTCGCTAGACGATCAGGCCCGGCAGTTCGAGCAGGCGTTTTTCCAGATGATCAACCAGAAGACCTTGTCAGCCGGCGAAAGCTTTACCGAACTGCAGCTGGCGCAACAGGTGGGGGTCAGTCCGGTGGTGGTGAGGGAGTTTTTGCTGCGCTTCAGCCGCTATAACCTGATTGAAAGCACCCGTCGCGGCCACTGGCTGATGAAGAAGTTCGACCGGCGTTATGCGGAAAAACTGTTTGAGCTGCGGGAAATGCTGGAGACGCACGCCCTGAACCGTTTTCTCAATCTTCCTGCCGATGATGAGCGCTGGATAAAAGCGCGTGACCTGCTCAGCCGCCACCGGGAGATGCGCGACACCATCGCCAGCAGTTACCGGATGTTTGCCCAGCTGGATCGCGAAATGCATCAGCTGATCCTCTCCGCGGCGGATAACCCGTTTATTGATCAGTCGCTGGAGATCATTTCGGTGATTTTCCATTCACATTATCAATGGGATGAAAGCGATTTGAAGCAGCGCAATATCGTCGCGCTGGAGGAGCATATGGCGATCCTCACCGCGATCATCAGCCGCAATGACGTTGAGGCGAGCTGTGAATTACACCGCCATCTGACCACCGCGAAACAGTCGATGATCCGCTCGATCAAGCAGTACAGCGACTGACCAAAAAAAGGCTGCATCCGCACCCGGACGGGCAGCGGCATGCAGCCCGCTTTCAGGGATTACTTATCCGTTGAGCCACAGCCGCCAATGATTTTTGAAATGGAGATGGCCGGGTGCAGCAGATACTCGTAATTGCAGTCTTTCTCTTTGTTGTAGACGCTGCCGCTACAGCCGGAAAGGGTGGTAATGACCGCGGTCAGCAGGGCGAATTTCATGACGTTTTTCATCGGTGATAAATCCTTTTATAAAGTAAACGCGCCGGTCAGCCCGACACAGCGCGCAGTATTATTTTTTGCAGCTGGTGGCGGTCAATCATTAATTGGCGGTGCGCGTGGCCGTGATTTAACCGGAATTGCCCGGCTGTTCCGGCCCGCGCACGCCCGTCTGCGGGCGGATAAAGTGACTGGGATCTCGCTTTGCGCCGGGGCTTAGGTATAAAAAACCATTAAAAAACGGCAAAGCCCAATCTGTAGCACGGAACCGCAACATGATTACCCCAAGTAATTAACAGGGCATTTACTCTGAGCAGGACATCTTCACCGCCGAGCGCGGACTACAAGAACACCTGACACTGGGGAATGCTTTATGGAAAACAGCCCGATTGTGACTGGCAGCGGCCATCAACTTGGCTCTGACAAAGAGACGGTAGAAATCGTCCCGGCGCACGGCAAACTGGTACGTTCAGCACGCATCAAACGCGTGCAAACCACCGCGATGATCCTGCTGTTCCTCGCCGCCGTGATCAACTACCTCGACCGCAGCTCGCTTTCGGTGGCTAACATGACCATCCGTGGCGATATGGGGTTGAGCGCCACCGAAATCGGCATGCTGTTGTCGGCCTTCTCACTGGCGTACGGTATCGCCCAGCTGCCTTGCGGCACGCTGCTGGACCGTAAAGGCCCGCGCATTATGCTGGGGATCGGCATGTTCGTCTGGTCCTGCTTCCAGGCCCTGTCCGGGCTGGTGCAGAGCTTCACCCAGTTTATTCTGGTGCGTATTGGCCTGGGGATTGGCGAAGCGCCGATGAACCCGTGCGGCGTCAAGGTGATCAACGACTGGTTCAATATCAAAGAGCGCGGGATGCCGATGGGCTTCTTTAACGCCGCCTCGATGATTGGCCTGGCGATCAGTCCACCGATTCTGGCGGCGATGATGCTGACCATGGGCTGGCGCGGCATGTTCGTTACGATCGGACTGCTGGGCATCTTCCTCTCTGCCGGCTGGTACATGCTGTACCGCAACCGCGATAACAAAACGCTGACCAAAGAAGAAGTGAACTATCTGGAAGCCGGCAGCGTCGTCGCACGCAAAGAGCCGATGAGCATGAAAGAGTGGCGCGGCCTGTTCAAGAACCGCACTATGTGGGGCATGATGATTGGCTTCAGCGGCATCAACTACACCGCGTGGCTGTATCTGGCCTGGCTGCCGGGCTACCTGCAAACCACCTATCATCTCGATTTGAAAGCGACCGGCTGGCTGACGGCGATCCCGTTCCTGTTCGGTGCGGCGGGGATGCTACTGAATGGCTATGTGGTTGATGCGCTGGTGCGCCGCGGCATGCAGCCGGTCAAAACCCGTAAAATCTGTATCGTTGCCGGTATGCTGTTCTCCGCGGCCTTTACCGCCGTGGTGGTGCAGGCAACCACCACTTACGCGGCGGTGGTGCTGATCGGTATGGCGCTGTTCTGTATCCCCTTTGCCGGCACCTCCTGCTGGGGCCTGATCCACGTGAACGTCCCCTCGCGTATGACGGCGTCAGTCGGCAGCATCCAGAACTTCGCGAGCTTTATCTTCGCCTCGTTCGCCCCGGTCTTAACCGGCTTTATCCTCGATAAAACCGGCTCGTTTAATATGGCGTTAATGGTCTGTGCCTGCGTCACCGTACTCGGCGCGCTCTCTTACCTGTTTATCGTCCGTGACCCGATTGTCGATGCCGTTGACTAACGACTGAGTCAGTAAATAAAGGCAGCGCTTTAAAGGCGCTGCCTTTTTTA
Organism: Erwinia sp. QL-Z3; assembly: GCF_004551645.1. Lineage (NCBI taxonomy): Bacteria > Pseudomonadati > Pseudomonadota > Gammaproteobacteria > Enterobacterales > Erwiniaceae > Erwinia > Erwinia sp. QL-Z3. The sequence goes on along the minus strand of NZ_CP037950.1, from coordinate 1,160,352 downwards.
TTTTCAGGCAGGATGATTATTTGTGGGGAAATGCAGATAGTTGCTACCTGATTTCAAGCCGCTTGCACAAAATTTAGATCCAGTTTTAAGTTTAAATAAGTGCTACGCAAGGAAGGTGATATTGTGCGCTACACTGCGCGCGGGCGTATATCCTGACAGGGTAAAAGCCGCTTTTTACCTGCGGCTTTGGTGGCATAAAGGTGTACATAGTCAACCAAAAAAAGGGTTATTTATCTTGTCATGGCCTATCCGAAAAACGTTAAGGTTAGCCTGACTGATGCGGAAAAAGTCCAGCTGAAAAAGTTAACTAAGTTATTGAAAAGTGAGGTGTGATATGAAAATTTTTGACGATCTTAAAGCGTCTTTAGAAGAGGCTGTGGATATCAGGAATGGCGATAAAGCGCCTGGCAATGTTACCCGCTTTGAGATTGCCGATGTCAGGGCGATCCGGGAGCAGCTTAACGTTTCGCAAAGTGAAATGGCCAGGGCTCTGGGTACCAGCGTTGATACAATTAAAAGCTGGGAAAGTAAAAGGCGTAATCCCATCGGTCTGGCGGCTAAAGTGTTGGCCGCTATTCATGCCAATCCCGCATTTTTTCGGGAACTGGCCTCGCAGTAATTAATATAGGCACCCCAGCCTTTTTTTATACTTTTTTTACACCCCGCCCCTGCATTTTTACATCAACTTTGCACCCCGCTCGCAACAATAGAGGCCTTCGAAAGCGCCTCTGGAGGTGTGTTGTGAGCATGGCCTTAATTACCGGCATTGTGCTGGTGTTCCTGTTGTTGGGCTATCTGGTATATGCCCTGATTAATGCGGAGGCGTTCTGATGGCCGCCAGCGCATTTTTACTGATCGCCAGCTATCTGCTGCTGTTGATGATCCTCGCCCGTCCGCTGGGTAGCGGTCTTGCTCGCCTGATTGACGATCGTCCGCTGGCCGGCGTTGCCGGCTTCGAACGTCTGCTCTGGCGTGCCAGCGGCGTAGCGTCTGAATCCATGAGCTGGCGCAGCTACTTGCTCGCTATTCTGCTGTTTAACCTCGGCGGCCTGATCCTGCTGACAGTGATGCTGATGACCCAGGCCAGCCTGCCGCTTAACCCGCAGCACCTGCCGAATCTCAGCTGGCATCTGGCGCTGAATACCGCCGTCAGCTTTGTCACCAACACCAACTGGCAGGCTTATGCCGGCGAAAGCACGCTCAGCTACTTTAGCCAGATGGTGGGCCTGACCGTGCAGAACTTCCTTTCGGCAGCGACCGGGATTGCGGTGGCCTTCGCGCTGATCCGCGGCTTTGCTAACCGCTCACTGGGCACGCTGGGCAACGCCTGGAGGGATATGACCCGCATCACGCTGTATGTGTTGCTGCCGCTTTCCCTGCTGATTGCGCTGTTCTTTGTCAGCCAGGGCACGCTGCAAAACGTTAACGGCTATCTGGATCTCACCACGCTGGAAGGGGTGAAACAGACGCTGCCGATGGGTCCGGTCGCCTCGCAGGAAGCGATCAAAATGCTTGGCACCAACGGCGGCGGTTTCTTTAACGCTAACTCGGCGCATCCGTTTGAAAACCCGACAGCGTTAAGCAACGTCGTGCAGATGCTGGCGATATTCCTGATCCCGGCCGCTTTATGCTTCGCCTTTGGCGATGTGGTGAAAGACCGCCGTCAGGGCCATGCGCTGCTGTGGGCGATGTCGCTGATGTTTATCGGCGCGGTGGTGGTGGTGATGTGGGCCGAACTGAAAGGCAATCCGCACTTCCTCAGCCTGGGTGCCGACAGCGCCATCAATATGGAAGGCAAAGAGACCCGCTTTGGCATTCTCAACTCCAGCCTGTTCGCGGTGATCACTACCGCCGCCTCGTGCGGCGCGGTCAACGCGATGCATGACTCCTTCACCGCGCTCGGCGGCATGGTGCCGATGTGGCTGATGCAGATTGGCGAAGTGGTGTTTGGCGGCGTCGGTGCCGGGCTGTACGGCATGCTGCTGTTTGTCCTGCTGGCGGTGTTTATCGCCGGCCTGATGATCGGTCGCACCCCGGAGTACCTCGGCAAAAAAATCGACGTCTGGGAAATGAAAATGACCGCGCTGGCGATCCTGATCACGCCGACGCTGGTTCTGCTCGGCACCGCGCTGGCGATGATGACCGACGCCGGACGCAGCGGCATGGCCAACCCCGGCATCCACGGCTTCAGCGAAGTGCTGTATGCGGTGTCGTCGGCCGCGAACAACAACGGCAGTGCCTTTGCCGGCCTGAGCGCCAATACCCCGTTCTGGAACCTGCTGCTGGCGTTCTGCATGCTGGTCGGCCGCTTTGGCATCATCATTCCGGTGATGGCGATTGCCGGATCGCTGGCGATGAAAAAAGTGCAGCCGGTGGGCAACGGCACGCTGCCGACCCACGGGGTGCTGTTTATCGCTCTGCTGATTGGCACGGTGCTGCTGGTAGGCGCACTGACGTTCATCCCTGCTCTGGCTCTGGGGCCAGTGGCGGAACACCTGATCATGTTTGCATATTAATCGCCGGAGAGAAGGATCATGAGTCGTAATCAACAGGCGCTGTTTGACGGTGCGCTGATAAGGGTTGCCCTGGGCGATGCCCTGAAAAAAATGAGCCCGCGCGTGCAGTTCCGCAACCCGGTGATGTTTGTTGTCTGGCTGGGCAGCGTGCTCACCACGCTGCTGGCGCTGGCCATGCTGGCAGGAAAAACGCCGGGCAGCGCCGGCTTTACCGGGGCGATTTCGCTGTGGCTGTGGTTCACCGTGCTGTTCGCAAACTTTGCCGAAGCGCTGGCCGAAGGGCGCAGTAAAGCGCAGGCCAACAGCCTGAAAGGCATCCAGAAGACCAGCTATGCCAAAAAAATGGCGGCGGCAAAATACGGGTCGGCACATCAGCAGGTCGCGGCAGATTCGCTGCGCAAAGGCGATGTGGTGCTAGTGGAAGCCGGTGACATCATTCCCTGCGATGGCGAAGTGCTGGAAGGCGGCGCATCCGTCGACGAGAGCGCGATCACCGGCGAATCTGCACCGGTGATCCGCGAATCGGGCGGCGACTTTGCGTCGGTCACCGGCGGGACGCGCATCCTCTCGGACTGGCTGGTGATCCAGTGCAGCGTTAACCCTGGCGAAACCTTCCTCGACCGGATGATCGCCATGGTGGAAGGCGCAACAAGGCGCAAAACCCCGAACGAAATCGCGCTGACCATCCTGCTGGTGGCGCTGACCATCGTCTTTCTGCTGGCGACGGCCACGCTCTATCCGTTCACGGTCTGGGGCGGGAATCCGGTCAGTATCACCGTGCTGGTGGCGCTCTTGGTCTGCCTGATACCGACCACCATTGGCGGCCTGCTGTCCGCGATTGGCGTGGCGGGGATGAGCCGGATGCTGGCCGCTAACGTCATCGCCACCAGCGGGCGTGCGGTGGAAGCTGCGGGCGATGTCGATGTGCTGATGCTGGATAAAACCGGCACCATCACCCTCGGCAACCGCCAGGCCACCCAGTTTATGCCTGCGCCGGGCGTCAGCGAAGAGCAGCTGGCCGACGCAGCACAGCTGGCGTCGCTGGCTGATGAGACGCCGGAAGGGCGCAGCATTGTGGTGCTGGCCAAGCAGAAGTTTAACCTGCGCGAGCGCGATCTCAACAGCATGGGCGCGACCTTTATTCCGTTCTCGGCCCAGACGCGAATGAGCGGCGTCAACGTGCAGGATCGCATGGTGCGGAAAGGGGCGGTTGACGCCGTTCGCCGCCATATCGACAGCAATGGCGGCACCTTCCCGGCAGAAGTGAACAAGCTGGTGGAGGACGTGGCTCGCAGCGGCGGCACGCCGTTAGTGGTCTGCGATGGCGCCAAAGTGATGGGCGTGGTGGCGCTGAAAGACATTGTGAAAGGCGGCATCAAAGAGCGTTTTGCCGAGCTGCGCAAAATGGGCATCAAGACCATCATGATCACCGGCGATAACCCGCTGACGGCGGCGGCGATTGCCGCTGAAGCAGGCGTGGACGATTTTCTGTCAGAAGCGACACCGGAAGCCAAGCTGGCGCTGATCCGTCAGTATCAGGCGGAAGGACGACTGGTGGCGATGACCGGCGATGGCACCAACGATGCCCCGGCGCTGGCGCAGGCGGACGTGGCGGTGGCGATGAACTCGGGCACCCAGGCAGCGAAAGAAGCGGGCAATATGGTGGATCTGGATTCCAACCCGACCAAATTGCTGGAAGTGGTGCACATCGGTAAGCAGATGCTGATGACGCGGGGATCGCTCACCACCTTCAGTATCGCCAATGACGTGGCCAAGTATTTCGCCATCATTCCGGCCGCGTTTGCGGTGACCTACCCGCAGCTGAATGCGCTGAACGTGATGCGCCTGCACTCGCCGGACTCCGCCATTCTGTCGGCGGTGATCTTTAACGCGCTGGTGATTGTGTTCCTGATCCCGCTGGCGTTGCGCGGGGTCAGCTACCGTCCGCTGAGTGCCGCCGCGCTGCTGCGTCGTAATCTGTGGATTTATGGTTTTGGTGGCCTGCTGGTGCCGTTTGCCGGCATCAAGCTGATCGATATGTTACTGACCCTGACCGGTTGGTTGTAAGGAGTGAACATCATGAGTCAATTACGTCCTGCGGTGATTTTGCTGCTGTTACTAACGTTAATCACCGGGCTGATTTATCCTTTACTCACCACCACGCTGGCCCAGTGGTGGTTCCCGTCACAGGCCAACGGTTCACTGTTGATAACTGACGGGAAAACGCAGGGATCGGCGTTGATTGGGCAGAACTTCACGCAGCCGAACTATTTTTGGGGCCGTCCTTCCGCCACCGGCGATTCACCTTATAATCCGCTGGCGTCGTCGGGCAGCAACCTGGCGGGCAGCAACCCGGCGCTCGATGACGCGGTAAAACAGCGGGTGGCGGCATTGCGTAAAGCCAATCCGCAGGCCAGCGCGGCGGTGCCGGTCGATTTGGTGACGGCATCGGGCAGTGGCCTGGATCCGCAGATTTCACCGGAAGCGGCCTTCTGGCAGGCACCGCGCGTGGCGGCGGCGCGTCAGCTGCCGCTGGAAGAGGTGAAAAGACTGATTGAGGATAATACCCATACGCCATTCCCCGGCTTTATTGGCGAACCTGGCGTCAACGTGGTGACGCTGAACCTGGCGTGGGATGCACTGCAATAACTGACTTTTGATTTTAACAGGGAGCGTCCATGAACGATGAACTGCACCGACCGGACCCGGATTCCCTGCTGCTGCAGGCGACGGAAAGCGGGCGCGGCAAGCTGAAAATCTACTTCGGTGCCTGTGCCGGGGTGGGGAAAACCTGGGCGATGCTGCAGGAAGCGCGTCGCCTGCGGGCGCAGGGGCTGGAGGTGCTGGTCGGCGTGGTGGAAACCCATGGGCGTGAGGAGACGGCGGCGCTGCTGGACGGCCTGACGGTTCTGCCGCGTAAGGCGACTGGACAAAACCGCCATCCGGAATTCGATCTGGATGCGGCACTGGCGCGTCATCCGGCGGTGATCCTGATGGACGAACTGGCGCACACCAATGCGCCAGGCTCCCGGCATCCTAAACGCTGGCAGGATATTGAAGAGCTGCTGGACGCCGGGATGGACGTGATGACCACCGTCAACGTTCAGCATCTGGAAAGCCTGAATGATGTGGTCGGCGGCGTGACCGGGATCCGCGTGCGGGAAACCGTGCCGGATCCCTTTTTCGATGCGGCCGACGAAGTGGTGCTGGTGGATTTGCCGGCCGACGATTTACGTCAGCGGCTGAAAGAGGGCAAGGTCTATATTGGCGACCGGGCCGAACGCGCCATTGAGAACTTCTTTCGTAAGGGCAACCTGTTTGCCCTGCGTGAACTGGCGCTGCGCCGCACCGCCGATCGGGTTGACGATCAGATGCGGGCCTGGCGGGACAGCCAGGGTCGGGAGAAAGTCTGGCATACGCGCGATGCAATCCTGCTGTGCATTGGCGATAACACCGGCAGCGAAAAACTGGTGCGTACCGCAGCCCGGCTGGCGGCGCGGCTGGATAGCGTCTGGCACGCGGTCTACGTTGAAACGCCCCGGCTGCACCGGCTTTCTGAAGCCCGACGCCGTGGCATTCTGCGCACCTTACAGCTGGCGCAGGATTTGGGGGCGGAAACCGCCACGCTCTCCGATCCTGACGATGCCAACGCGGTGCTGCGTTACGCACGTGAACATAACCTCGGCAAAATTATCCTCGGTCGCCGGCCCGCCCGCCGCTGGCGGCGCGACAGCTTTGCTGAACGGCTGGGCAAACTCGGCCCGGATCTGGATATGGTGATTGTCGCGCTGGATGAGCCGGTTTCAGCACCGGCCAGCGCGCTGGCCGATAACCGTCCCGGCGGCGACAAATGGCGAAATCCGTTGCGCGGTTGCCTGGCCAGCCTGATTTTATGTTCGCTGGTAACGCTGGCCGGGCGCTGGCTGCTGCCGGGCGTCGACTCCGTGAACCTGGTGATGGTCTATCTGCTGGCGGTGGTGGTGGTGGCGCTGCGCTATGGTCGCTGGCCGTCTGTCGTTGCTACCGTGCTGAATATTGTCGCCTTTGACCTGGTGTTTGTGATGCCGACCGGCACCATCGCGGTGTCGGATGTGCAGTATCTGGTCACCTTCGGCGTGATGCTGGCGGTGGGGGTGATTGTCGGCAACCTGACGGCGGGCGTGCGCTATCAGGCCCGCGTTGCCCGTTACCGTGAACAGCGCGCGCGGCATCTTTATGAGATGGCGAAGACCCTGAGCCGCGCGCTCAGCCAGCAGGACATTGCGCAGGCGTTACCGCGAAGTCTGGACACCACGTTGCAGGCCCGCAGCGAACTGCTGTTGCCGGACGAGCAGGGCGAACTGGTGGCGGTTGGCGAGTCGCGGCTGAATAACGTGCCGGATAACGCCATCGCGCGCTGGAGCTTCGATAAAGGCCAGCCCGCCGGTGCCGGCACCGACACCTTGCCGGGCGTGCCCTGGCAGATCCTGCCGCTGAAAAGCGGTAATGAAACGCTGGGCCTGCTGGTGCTGGAGCCGCTGAATCTGCGTCAGCTGATGATCCCGGAACAGCAGCGGCTGGTGGAAACCTTTACGGTGCTGATTGCCAACGCGTTGGAGCGTATTGCCCTGAGCCAGCGCGAAGCGGTTTCCCGTCTGGCTGCGGAACGCGAGCAGCTACGCAATGCGCTGCTGTCGGCGTTGTCGCACGATTTGCGCACGCCGCTGACGGTGCTGTTTGGCCAGGCGGAGATCCTGACGCTGGATCTGGCGACGGAAGGCTCAAAACACGCCATTCAGGCCAGCGAGATGCGCGAGCAAACGCTGAATACTATCCGGCTGGTCAACAATCTGCTGGATATGGCTCGCCTGCAGTCCGGCGGATTTAGCCTGCGTGCTGAGTGGATGGCGCTGGAAGAATTGATCGGCAGCACGCTGAAGATGATGGCTCCATCGCTGGGCAACAGGAAAGTGGCGCTGACGTTACCGGAGGAGATGCTGTTGATCCACGTTGACGGGCCGCTAATGGAGCGGGTGCTGACTAACCTGCTGGAGAACGCGCTGAAATATGCCGGTGACGATGCGCAGATAGGCATTCGCGCCGGTGTGCAGGCGCAGCGACTGGAAATTGAGGTATGGGACAGCGGGCCGGGCATTCCTGGCGGCCAGGAAACGCAGATTTTTGAGAAGTTTTCGCGTGGTAACAAAGAGTCGGCGGTGCCGGGCGTCGGGCTGGGCCTGGCCATCTGTCAGGCCATCGTCAGCATTCACGAGGGCAAAATTCGCGCCGAGAACCGGGCGGAAGGCGGTGCGCGCTTTATTATCACCCTGCCGGTCAAAGAGCCGCCGGTGATTGAAGAGTACCAGTGAGCAGGCACAAAAAAAGCCGCCCGGAGGCAGCTTCTTCTGGCACGTCCTTATGCACCATTCCTTATTTGTACAGTTCAGCGGTCATATACACGCCGTTATCTGCACGGGCACTGGTGATTTTATAAGAATCAGCGCCGGATGCTTTCGCCTGAGCTTCGATTTTGGCCTGTGCGCCGTCAAGGGTTGCACCGTGTGCAGAGATGCTCTGGGCAGCGAAGCTACCGAAAGAAACCAGTGACAGGGCGGCAATAGCGGCGACAGACAGCGTTTTGATGGTTTTCATGGTTAAAATCCTTCTTTATGGTTTGCATGTTTTGCAGGTGAAGACTGTGTGCCTTCGATGGGTGTAATAATAACCCTGGTAATTATTAGTCGATTAACAATAAGTGCGATCTTAATCACACTTTCTCTGCGGGATTAGGTGGCGCGGGCGGAAGGGATGTATTAAGTGAATGAATATAAAGGCAATAAAAAAGCTCCCGCAGGAGCTTTGCTGTTGAGACTGCGCTGTGCCAGCGCACATTCACACCGTTTTGCAGGCTTAAGCCAGGCAGCGGGCGATAAATTCGGCCGCTGAACGTGCGCCCTGGGCGGAAATGGTGTGGCCAATGGAAGCATCAAATTGGGTGCTGACGGTAACGCCGGCTTCGCGCAGTGCGGCGGCGGCGGTTTCCGTTTCGCCATAAGGGATCACGCTGTCTGCCATACCATGGATCATCAGCACCGGCGTATTCACCGCCGGATGATACGGCGTTGGTGAGGCGAGGCGACCGGAGAAAGAGACCAGTCCGGCGACGGGCCAGCGGCCAGAAACAATCGCGTCCAGCCCCATAATCGAGCCCTGCGAAAAGCCCACCAGCACCACTTTATCCAGCTGATTTTCCATCTGATGTTCGGCCAGGATTGCGCTGAGCTGCCGGTCGAAGGCGTCGCGCGCGGCTTCCACGCGCGCCGGACGATTATCCGGCGTGATGCCGTTCAGGCTGAACCACTGATAGCCAGGCCCATGGTCAAAACGGAAAGGGGCATTGGGGCTGGCAAAGCTCACGCCCGGCAGATCGCCAGACCAGTGTGCGCCAAGACCGGCCAAATCCTCTCCGTTGCTGCCAACGCCGTGCAGTAAAATTACCAGTCCTGTTGCCATCTTAGCCTCGTTATTTCTGTTGTCGTCGGATGTTGATGTTGCTTTGACCACAAGGCTACACCGGTTTTAGCGGGATTATTATCCCGGAAAAATCGTAAAAACTCTTTCCAGTTTGGAAACAATCCAGTGAACGCTCATTATCGGTTTAACTGAGTCGGTTGCCGCTCTCCGCATCGAACAGGTGCATTTTTTCACTGTTAATGGCCAGCGCAATGGCCTGTTCTGGCTGGGCATCTACCCGACCCGCGAACTGCACATGTAAGGAAAAGCCCTGCCAGTCAATGTGCAGCAGGCTTGATTCGCCGGTCACTTCGATCAGTTTGACGGTGGCGGTTGGCTGCGCCGACGTGGGATCGAGGATGAAATCCTGCGCGCGCACACCCACCAGCACCGGTTTGTTTCCCTGACGGCGGGCGGCGTCATGCCAGCGCGCAGGCAGGGTAAACCTCAAGCCATTGCACAGCACGCCCGGTTGACCTTGCTGGATGTCCAGCTGGCCCTCAAGCAGGTTCATCGGCGGCGAGCCAATAAAGCGGGCCACAAAGGTGTTCACCGGAAAGTCATATATCTCCAGCGGTTTGCCCTGCTGGACGATAACGCCATCCCGCATCACCACTATCTGGTCAGCCAGCGTCATCGCCTCAACCTGATCGTGCGTGACATACACCATGGTGGTTTTGAATCGCTGATGCAGCGCTTTGATTTCCGCCCGCAGCTCCATGCGCAGCTGGGCATCGAGGTTGGACAGCGGCTCATCAAACAGGAAAACCTGCGGGTTGCGCACCATCGCCCGACCCATTGCCACGCGCTGGCGCTGGCCGCCAGACAGCGCACGGGGAAAGCGGTTTAACAGTTTGCTGATGCCGAGGATCTCCGCCACGCGGGCGATTTTGCTCTCCTGCTCTTCGCGTTTGACCCGCTTGACCTTCATATGGAAGCCGAGGTTTTCCGCCACCGTCAGATGGGGATAGAGCGCGTAGCTTTGAAAAACCATCGCAATATCGCGATCTGCCGGATCCAGATCGTTGATCTGTTTGGCATCCAGCAGGATCGCCCCTTCTGACAGCGTATCCAGCCCGGCTAGCAGCCTGAGCAGCGTGGATTTGCCACAGCCTGACGGGCCGACCAGCACGGTAAAGCTGCCGTCCGGAATGGTTAAATCCAGCGGGCTGAGCACCGTTTGTTTACCGTAGCGCTTGGCCACTTTCACCAGTTCAACACGAGCCATAATTCAGCGTTCTCTCCATAAAAGGGCGACGGCTAGCCTTTACTGCCGCCACTGGCCAACCCGTTAACCAGGCTTTTTTGCAGCCAGATGGCAATAAACAACGGCGGAACCGAGGCCAGAATGCCGACGGCGGCAATCAGCCCGTCATCGGTGGCGCGGCCTGCGGTAAAGCCCGCAATGGTCACGGGCAGCGTCTGGGCACTGATATTGCTGGTAAACAGCAAGGCATAAAAGAATTCATCCCAGGCCAGCAGCCAGCCAAACAGCGCCGACGCGCCCAGCACCGGTTTCGCCAGCGGCAGCGTGATGCGCAGCAGTACCTGCCAGAAGCGCAGCCCATCCAGACGCGCCGCCTGTTCGATGTCCCTTGGCAGGGCATCAAACTGGTTTTTCAGCATCCAGGTGAGGAATGGCAGAATCAGCGAGCAGTAAACCAGCACCAGGCCAAGGTGGGTGTTCAGCAGATTGAGCTGTTGCAGCACGAAATAGAGCGGCAGTACGAAGGCCACCGGCGGCACCATATAAATCGCCAGGCTGCCAAACAACCAGCCGTCACGGCCCGGATAGCGGGAAAAGCTGAATGCCGCCGGGATCGCCAACAGCAGCGAAATCAGCGTGGCGCTGGTGGCCACCAGAATACTGTTGCCCAGCGCGTGCAGGAATAACGCCCCCGGCTGACCGGGCTCAAGTGACACCAACGCCGCGTAGCGACTGAAATCCCATTTGCGCGGTAACCACTCCAGCGGAATGCGCGCCAGATCGTTATTCGAGCTGACGCTCATCAGGAACAGCCACAGCATCGGGCCAAGGATGCTGACCGCAACCAGCAGCGCGGCCAGATAACGCAGAACCAGCCGGAGTTTACGCTTCATTGACTACGCTCCTGCGGCGTTGGCGATAGAGCATCGCCATATAAAGGGCAATCAGGATGCTGCACATCAGCGTCATCAGAATGGCGTAGGCTGCACCGCTGCCGGCACGGAGATAGCTGAACGACTCCTGATAGACGAAGAAGCTGAGGGTTTTGGTGCTGTCGACCGGCCCACCGCGCGTCATCACATAGATGATGTCGAAGATTTTAAAGGCATCGATGGTGCGCAGGATTAGCGCCACGCTGAGCGGCCCGACTATGGCCGGGAAGGTAATGGCGCGGAAGCGGCGAAAGGCCGACGCGCCATCCAGCCGGGCGGCTTCAAACAGATCGTCCGGAATCGACTGCATTGCGGCCAGCGTCATCAGGGTGACCAGCGGGTAGTTTTTCCAGACGTCCGCCAGCATCACCGCATTCAGCGCGGAATCCGGTGAACCCAGCCAGCTGCGGTAGCCGTCAATAATGCCCAGCTGGGTCAGCAGGGCGTTAATGCTGCCGTAGTCAGGATTGAAATTCAGTCGCCACATCATGGCGTTAACGATGGTCGGCAGCGCCCACGGCAAAATCACCAGCACGCGCAGCACGCTTCGGCCATAAAACTTTTGATTGAGCAGCAAGGCGACCAGCACGCCAATAATCCCTTCCAGCGCCACCGACACCACGGTGAAATAGAGCGTACGCAGGATAGAGGCAAGGAAGTCGGGATCGGTGAGGGCATAGAGATAGTTCTCGATACCCACGTAATTGATTTCGCCACCGGTGCCGATCAGCGCGGCGTCGGTAAAGCTGAGCCAGATGGTTCGCAGCAGGGGCCAGGCGGTCAACAGCCCCATAACGATCAGCATGGGTGCCAGAAGCACCCATGCCTGACGCTGCTCACGTTGTGACAAACTGAGCATCGCGACTCCTTAATGCAGACGCTGAGCGCTTTTCGTCACGGCTGCCATACCCGCTTCCGGCGTGACCTGTCCCTGCAATACCTGTTGCAGCTGTTGCTGCAGGGTGTTGGAGAGGCGGGAATAATCGGCGGTAATTGGGCGCATCAGCATCACGTCCAGCGCCGGTTTGGCGGCAGTAATTAACGGCTCCTGGCCTTTCTGCACCGCCGGATCGTCATAAGAGGATTTCCAGATTGGCAGGCTCAGACGGGCATATTTATCCTGCACCGGCTGAGACGTCAGGTAGCGAATGTAATCCCAGGACTGATCCGGGTGGCTGCTGGTCTGGGTCACGCCCAGGCCCATCGAGCCATTCATCGCCGCCACCGCACCCGCTTTTTCAGACGGTGCAGGCACAATCCCAACGTCACCGGCCACTTTGCTCTGCTTCGGATCGTTGGCCATGTTGTACATATAGGTCCAGTTCAGGGCAAACGCCGCATCGCCGTTAGAGAACACCTTACGCACATCCTCTTCCAGATATTCGCGGGAGTTCGGGTTAGTGACCCCTTTATCCAGCGAGGTTTTCATATAATCGACGGCTTTAACCGATCCCGCATCGCTGAAGGTCAGCTTGCCATCTTTATAGAATTGACCACCGAAAGCGGAAACCAGCGTGGTGTAATCACAGACCAGCGCTTCGGCCTGAGACCAGCTCCACACCAGCGGATATTTCACGATGCCTTTCTCTTTCAGGATCTGCGACTGCTCCATCACCTGTGCCCAGGTTTTTGGCGGCTCTTTAATTCCGGCTTTCGCCAGCATCGCTTTATTGTAATAAAGGTATTTGGTATCGAGGATCCACGGCATTCCCCACTGTTTGTTATTCCAGCTGACGGTACTCCAGGCGCCATCAAAGACTTTTGCCTTTTCATCCGGGGTAATTTTACTGGTGATATCTTTCAGCATATTGAATTTGCTGAATTCAGCGGGCCACATATCGTCAAATAACACCACGTCATAACCATTGCTGCCCGCACCGCGTGCGGCGACGATTTTATCGTGCAGCGCTTCATAAGGGACAAATTCAAGATTAACGCTGACGTCGGGATGGGCTTTTTCAAAATCAGTGGTCATGGCACGCACGTCGCTTTCGCTGTAGGCGGCCTGAGACATAAATAAGGCATTAATTTGGGTTTTTGCAGAGGCCATCCCGGAGGCGCTGAGTGCCAGCAGGGTGAGGACATAACCGGTCAAACGGGGGGTGAATCGACGCGTCATACAAACTCTCCAGTTACAGTAAATGAAAAGCGATTGGTCAATCTTTTTTAACAACGGTAAAACGCCTGGCGCCCTTGTAAACTAAAGGGGCCAGGCGATAATTACGAGCACTTTCTTATTTTACTTCTTACAGTTGGCGGGATTCCCCTGGTGCTGGCTGACTCGCCGTTCCTGACGCGCCCGCCGCGCATCGAGAGATGAATAGGTGATTTAATTTAAGGACTGTTAACGAGTGGCCCTGAGCGTTGGCAATATTGCTGCGCCCAACGCCCCGGCCGCATCGCCAAGGGCAGAATGCGTAATATGATTATTTACCGCATATCCGTCTGCGCGGACCAATGCAGAGTCGAGACCTGACTGATAAAGCGGAAGCAGGGCCGCCGCGCTACCGCTTAATACGGTAATATCCGGGCCATACAGCGTCAGCAGCGTATTTAATCCGCGCCCAACGGTATGACCATATTTATACAGAATGTCGGCGACTTTCGGCCTGGCGGCTTTCATTTCGGTTAATACCGCCGGGGTGCTGCCATTCCAGACCAAATCCGGCAGCTCGTTTTCCAGCGCCTGCTGCAAGGCACCGCGCGAAGCGAGCATCTCCCAACAGCCCTGCAAACCGCAATAACACATCACCGGTTCGGAAGAGACCGGAATATGCCCGGCTTCCGGATGCTTGCCGTCAAAACTGCGCAACGGTTCGCCGTTATCCAGCAGCGCGACGCCAATGCCGGTGCCTAATGTCACCATCAGCATGCGTTGGCTGCCACGGCCTGCGCCTAAATGGTATTCGCCCAGCGCGGCCACTACCGCATCGTTATCAATGGCCACCGGTATCGCCAGCATTTCGCGTAATTGCGCCACCAGCGGGTAATAGGAAAAGCAGGCCAGCGTGTCGTTATTCTCAATGATTTCAGTGGCGTTATTGACCGGGCCACTGGCGCCGATGCCTAAACTTGCCAGCGAAGAGCCGTTCGGCAACAGGCGGCAAATCTTGTCGACCAGCGCCTTGGCCCGCAGCGTTTGCGGCAGGGTAGTAAACCAGGCCGTCGCCACCGTTTCTGACACCACTTCCCGTTCACCGTCCAGCAACACAATGCGTGTCCCGGTGCCACCCATATCGATACCTGCGCGGAGAGGAAGTGTGTGAGTTGTCATATTTTGTCCGTTATTTTTTTGCCGTAGAGGAATTCACCTGGCACCATACCATTGCCGCGGGCAAGCGTAACGGTAAGATGCTGAACCCAGAGCATAGCGCAGAGTAAACGGGTTAACGGCGAGTTGCCTGGCGTGTCCCAGCGCGGACTGCGGGCGTAGGCCACCGGCCCAACGGTAACCACTTCGGTGCCATTGCTCAGCAAATCCGTGGCCAGCGTTTGCAGCGTGACATCGCTGCCATCGCCAAACAGCACGGCCAGCATGCCTTCACCCGAGGTTTCCATCGGGCCATGTCGGAACTCGCCGCCGATAAAGCCTTCTGCACTCATTTTTGATGCTTCTTTGATAATCAATGCCCCGGTTAAGGCGGTGGCAGCATCGGCTCCCATACCCACCAGCGCCACGCGCGGTTTAGCATGGCGGAATAAACGGTCGGTCAGCTGCTGTACCGGATCGCGTTGTTCGATGATCCCCGCCACCTGCGGTAGCACGGCGCGGACCTCTGCCAACAGCGGCTTCTCGTCCTGACCGGTCAGGGCGTACAGCGTCCGGTAGCTGGCGACTAAGGTATTCAGATAGCTTTTGGCACTGACGGTGGCTTCATCACCACTTTTCAGTTCCACCAGGATATCCGCCTTTTTTGCCAGCAGGCTGGTGATATCGTTGGTGACGCCAATCAGCGTTTTCGGCGTGGCGACGGCATCCAGCACCGCCACCACTTCGCCACTCATCCCGGATTGTGACGTTATCCACAATAAGGTCCCTGGTGTGACCATTTTTGGCATATCAAGTAAGCGACCTGCATCAATCCGCCACACCGGTAAGCCCTGGGCGATCAGCGCCCGTTCGATCGGGATCAACGCATAATCAGACGATCCCATTCCGGCCAGCACAATGCGATCGTACTGGTTGAGATCCAGTGAATTCAGTGTGCCCGGCAGGGCATAGTCGAGCTGGTCGCCAAGGGCGCTGACCTGCTGCGCTAACTCTTTTTCGTAGTCACTGAAGCACAATGCCGTCATGGGTCTTATTCTCTTAAAGGTAAACATTCCTGATGTGTTTAAACATATATGCACGAATTCGTGCAGTCAAGGCGAAAATTCGTGCAGTATGATTGTTTTTACCGCGAATAAACCCCTCTCAAGGTGACAAATTGCACGTTGTGAGTCAGTATATGCATGATAACGTGCAATTACACACCAAGGGAGTGAGGGATGACAGCGGCACAGCGCAGAGCGCAAATAGTAGAAATGATTGCTGAACGGGGCTATCTGAATGCCGCAGAGCTTTCGGAGATCTTCGGCGTGGACAGTTCAACGATCCGCCGCGATCTCTCCTTGCTGGCGAAAACCGGCAAGGTGATGCGCACCCACGGCGGCCTGTTGCCGGTTGAAGCCGAAAGCAATAATGATACGCCGTTTACTGAGCGACTGACGATGAACGCCGCGGCCAAAACCGCGATTGCGCAGTACGCCGCCAGCCTGGTGAAAGATGGCCAGTCGTTGATTCTGGATAACGGTTCAACGGTGTATGCGCTGGCGCTGGCATTGAAGGATAAAAAGAATCTGACGGTGGTCACCAACGACATTTTTACCGCGATGGCGCTGGGCAATTTTCCGGGCATCACCGTGCACGTGGCCGGCGGGCTGATGCTGGATCAGGTTTATACCCTGGTCGGGCAGGAGACCGTCGACAAGATCAGCAGCATCCACGTTGACTGGGCGTTTCTGGGATCGGAAGGGGTGCATTTCGACAGCGGCATCACCAATATCAACACCGTCGAAATCCCGGTCAAGCAGGCGATGATCAAGTCTGCCGAGCAAACGGTGGTACTGGTCGACAGCTCCAAAATCGGCTATCGCGCGCTGGCACACGTCTGTCCATTGAGCGATATCAGTCAGATAGTCACCGAAAATTCCCCCACGCTGAAACAGCGCGCGAAGTACGGTTCGCGGTTGGTTGTGGTCGAGCCGCAGGCATAAAAACGCACGTAGTGACGCAGAAGGGGATGAAATTGCACTAAAATCAGTTTTTTTAGCCGTAAAAGTGAGCCTTTAATGTTGTATCGCCGCTTTGAGAAACTGATCGACATCTTCCAGGATGCCCCCGGCGCAACGCCACCCAACAGCGTCTGGGCCTTCTACGTTTACTACCTTCGCCAGGTCTGGCAAAGCTTCGCAATGCTGCTGGTGGTCGGCCTGATTGGCTCGCTGATTGAGGTGGCGCTGTTCCGCTATCTCAGCACCATTATCGATATGGTCAACAGCACGCCGCCGGCCACCTTCTTCAGCGATCACGCGTCGGCACTGATCTGGATGCTGGTGGTGGCGCTGGTGCTGAGGCCGATCTTTATTGGCCTGCACGACCTGCTGGTGCACCAGACCATCAACCCCGGCATGACCAGTATGATCCGCTGGCAGAATCATAACTACGTGCTGCGCCAGAGCCTGAATTTCTTCCAGAATGATTTCGCCGGACGTATCGCCCAGCGCATTATGCAGACCGGCAACGCGCTGCGGGACTCCGCGGTGCAGGCGGTTGATGCCTTGTGGCACGTGCTGATTTACGCCATCACCGCACTGGTGCTGTTTGCCGAAGCCGACTGGCGACTGATGGTGCCGTTGCTGCTGTGGATTGTCGGCTATGTTGTCTGCCTCGCCTACTTTGTGCCGCGGGTGAAATCCCGTTCGGTGGCCTCTTCCGACGCGCGTTCCAAATTAATGGGCACCATCGTGGCTGGCTACACCAATATCACCACGCTAAAACTGTTCGCCCACAGCGACCTTGAACGGCAGTATGCCCGCGAGGCGATCGGCGATCAGACCGCTAAAACCCGCGAACAGGGCCGGATGGTGACCAATATGGATGTGGTGGTCACCACGCTGAACGGCCTGTTGATCGTCGGCACCACCGGTCTGGCGCTGTGGCTGTGGACCCAGTCGTTGATTAGCGTCGGGGCGATTGCGCTGGCCACCGGTCTGGTGATCCGCATTGTGAATATGTCCGGCTGGATCATGTGGGTGGTTAACGGCATTTTCGAGAATATCGGCATGGTGCAGGACGGCCTGCAAACCATCGCCCAGCCGCTCAGCGTGATGGATAAACCGAAAGCCCCGACGCTGAAGGTCCATCGCGGCGAAATTCGCTATGACGAGGTGAACTTCAATTACGGCGGGAGTCGTCGGGTGATCGATAACCTGCAGCTGGCCATTCGTCCGGGCGAAAAAATCGGGCTGATTGGGCCTTCCGGCGCCGGCAAATCGACGCTGGTGAACCTGCTGCTGCGCCTGTACGATCTGGACGGTGGCCGCATTGTGATTGATGGTCAGGATATCGCCCAGGTCAGCCAGGAAAGTCTGCGGGCGCAAATCGGCATGATCACTCAGGACACCTCGCTGCTGCACCGATCCATCCGCGACAACCTGCTGTACGGTCGCCCCAATGCCACCGAAGCCGAGCTGGAAAAGGCCATTCACCAGGCGAAAGCGGATGAATTTATCCCAATGCTGTCCGATCCGCAGGGCCGTTACGGGCTGGATGCGCACGTCGGTGAACGCGGCGTGAAGCTCTCTGGCGGCCAGCGACAGCGTATTGCCATCGCCCGCGTGTTGCTGAAAGACGCGCCGATTCTGATCATGGATGAGGCCACCTCCGCGCTGGATTCGGAAGTGGAAGCGGCGATTCAGGAGAGCCTGGAAACGTTGATGGGCGGAAAAACGGTGATTGCCATCGCGCACCGCCTGTCGACCATTGCCAAAATGGACCGGCTGGTGGTGCTGGAGAAAGGGCGAATTGCCGAAATGGGTACGCATCAGGAACTGCTGGCGCACGGCGGACTGTATGCGCGACTCTGGGCCCATCAAACCGGCGGCTTTGTCGGCGAGGATTAAGCGTAAACGGCCCTGTGTTCACAGGGCCGCACACCTCCGGCCTAGCTGGCGGGCTTCAGTTTTTTCAGCTCCAGCGCATAGGCTGTGCCATCCACCATCACCTTTAGATACTTCACATCGGTCCCCACGTCTGCCGTCGCTACATTGGCACTTTTCAGCAGCAAGGCATTGTCATTATTAAAGCCAATCCCCACGGCGGCTTTGCCGTGCCAGTGCTGATGGAAGCAGTTGTCGGTCGCCCCGTTTAAGGTGGCCAGCATCGTGGCATCGGTCACCGCGGTGTAGGACTTTTCGAACATAAAACGGATGCCCTTACTGAACCGGCTAAAATCATTGGTTTCAATGATGGCGGTGGTATAGCCGGTATATTTGCCGAGCTTGACGTAAATTTTAATCTTACCGTTCGAGGAACCGGGCTGGGTCAACACGCGGGTAGCCGGAGAGGAACCCTGACCGACCCAGCTGCTGGTAAAAGAGTTGTCGCCGGTTTTCAGAATAAAGATATCCGCACTGCCTTCCGGCGAGCGTTCAGAATAGCCGGTTTGCGTTTCGCCCTGGCTGCTGTAACCGCAGCTGGCTAACAGGCGAATTCGGGTTTGCACGGTGTTCTGCGACGGGGCCAGTTCACCCAGGTAAAACCAGGTTTCGGCATCCTTGCGGTTATCCATCTTATTGGGCGAGGAGAGATAGTCGTAGCTGAGCGAACCGTTGATCTCAATACCGTGACTTTCGGTATGCACGTTGCCTTTTTCATACGCTGAAATAGACGACCAGGTATCGCCGGTTTCCGAGGTATCCATGCTGGAACCGGCCTGCAGATTGAATTGGGTATTAATAAAGCGGGTGTAATGACATTCAAAAGGATGGGTGCAGGTTTCAAGGTTGAACCCGATGAAAGACCAGTCACCGTTAGAAAGGTTGCCGGGATATTCGCTATGTTCAATCCAGCCATTCCAGATAAAGGATTGCGTGGCACGTTGCAGATCGATGGCCGGTTTTAGCGTACTGCGTTGAATATTAAAGTTGGAGAGTTCGATGGCGGTAATATGGTCCCATTTACCACTCGGATTATTTGACCAGGTGGCATAAATCACCGTGTCGGAACAGTCACGGGCGTACCACTGGTCAATTTTACAATCGAGGGTATCGAGCATACTTAACCCTTTACCGCCCAGATTATAAAACATCATATTGCTGACGCGAATAAACTGACCAGCCTGAATAATGTTTTTATAAAAGCCTTTGGTATTGGGTGTGGCGGCCTTACTTTCACCATCAACGATGATGCTGGTGATTTCCGTGTAGCGGGCATTGACGTTAAACATCACCTCGCCATTCTTTTTATCAGAAATCAGGGTGGTGGCGGGGGAATAGCCAAAGGTGACCAGATCGCCTGCAAGACGAAACCGGGCCACCTCCTTGCTGGCAATATCGAATTTAGATATCAGGTATCGTCCTGCCGGGAACTGAATACCAATGCTGGGACTGTGCTTCTGTGACCAGTTCCACATCCGCGTGACTGCTTCGGCACTGTCAAGGGTTCCACCGGGGACCGCACCAAAAAATACCACGTTGACTTCACGATAGTTGGCCAGATTTCGCTTCCAGCGTGCTCCTTTGGGAGTAACAACATTGATGCCGTAATCTTCTGGCGTGGATTTGTCAGAAATATCATAAATAAACACGCCTCCACCGGTTTTCGTGCCGGCGGTATATTCCATGACTATCGCCATTTCACCCGGCGTAACGGGTTCAAGCGCGCGCAAAGCATCGATGGTGCCGACCGTAGTGATAGAGGTGTTGCTACCACCACTTAAGGTGGCGAGTTCCATCACGACTTTGCCAAACTCGATGGCTTTTCCGTCTTTACCCAGTACCGTTAATGTATTGCCATTCGCCTGGTCATAAATTGACTGCCCTTCACTGGTGTTATTGGAACTTTTAGACGGCATGCGCTGAACCTCTGGTAATTAACATTAATGAGGGGATTCGCTAAGAATTATATGTGAGTGAAGAGGAAAGAGATTATCAGGGCCAGTAATAAATAATTTATAGGCTGTGGCAGGACGTGTTTTTTCAGGATGAATAGAGCAATGAATATTGTTTGAATTGAATTTTTGTTAATTTGAGTTAATGAAATTTACAGAATTTCCTTAGCCTGATTTTATTATAATCAGGCTCTGCAATGTTGAACCTGAGCATCGTGCGGAACCATAAGTTTGGCTAAATTATAAATCGCTATTTATGGAAAATAGCCGCCATTGCTGGCAGTTATTTTATTAATGATATTAATTTAATTTATGCGTTACGCCTCATCACCCTGGCGTCGGTAAGGTAATGCTTCCCGCGCTTCTTCTGCCCACTGCGCCACGCCAGCGCGCTCCTGTTGCAGGAAATCGGCCACGGCGTCGCGCAGACCTTCATGCCGCAGATAGTGCCAGGATTCGGTGATAACCGGTTCAAATCCCCGGATCAGCTTGTGTTCACCCTGAGCGCCGGCATCAAAGCGCTGCAAGCCGTGGGCAATGGCATAATCCATTCCCTGATAGAAGCAGGTTTCGAAATGCAGGCGATTAAACTCTTCCAGGCAGCCCCAGTAACGGCCGTACAGCGTATTGCCATCCATCAGGCTGAAGGCCATGGCGGCGGCAAGGCCGTTTTGCGTCGCCAGCACCACGCGGATCGCCTGCGGCATTTTTTCCGCCAGCAGGCTGAAAAAGGCGCGGGTGAGGTAGGGACGCTGGCCGCGCACCGCATAGGTATTGGCATAGCAGGCGTAAACAAAGTCCCAGTGCGATTCGCTCAGCTGGCTACCGCTCAGCCACTCAAATTCGAATCCCTGGCTGGCAACCAGCTGCCGCTCTTTACGGATTTGCTTACGCTTGCGCGACATCAGCGTATCGAGGAAGTCCTGGAAATCGCGGTAGCCCGGATTATGCCAGTGATACTGCAGGCCGAGGCGTGGCAGCCAGTTGGGTTCCTCCGCCAGCCGATCGTGGGTAAAGGCATTGCCGAAATTGATGTGGGCGCTGTGCATCTGCCGCTGTTGCAGGAAATCCGGAATGCCCTGCAGCAGTTTGCTGGCCGCGTCGGCCCCGCCCAGCAGGCGTGCGCCGGTGACCGGACTGAACGGCACGGCGGCCAGCCACTTGGGATAGTAGGGCAGGCCCGCCCGCTGGCAGGCATCGGCCCAGGCATGGTCAAACACGTACTCACCCCGGGAATGGGTTTTGCGGTAACCCGGCAGCGCCGCCTGCACCACGCCATTTTCAACCCACAGCAGATGCTCCGGCTGCCAGCCGCTGCCTTTGCCCAGACAGCCGCTCTCTTCCAGCGTGCTCAGAAAGGCATGGCTGATAAAAGGCTGGTCGTCGGGCGTTAACGCATCCCACTGACTGGCGGGAAGGTCGGCCAACTGCGTCAGAAGGGTAAGAGACATAGCGGTACTCCGTCATTGCGGCGAGTACGGGAACCCGTACCGGATAGATCGTGAAAGGCTAAGGTGAAGGTTTTTACCGCGAAGATCAACGACTGATACCGTCACCGCACGGGCCGCTAAAGCCGGGGCGGTGACGGAAGCGGGCAGGTTAGCGAACGCCGTGGGTCAGCGTGTAATCGACATCCTCAGGCTCTTCGCCGCCGACGCGCACCACTGGCCCCATGATAAACAGGAAGCAGAACGCCGCCACCAGGCAATGTGCGCCAACAAACACCAGTCCCAGGCTGTAGCTGCCGGTGATGGCCACCAGGTAGCCAAAAATAATCGGGGTGACGATACCGGCAATATTGCCCACGCAGTTAAAGATCGCCCCAGCCAGACCCACCGCTTCTTTAGGCGCGGTATCGCTGATAATCGCCCAGGTACCTGCCCCGGCCGCCACCCCTTTGCCATAGAAGGCGAAGGACATAATGGCGATAACCCAGAAGTTACTGTTGGCAACCGCCGCCGCAATCAGCGTGGCGGCCATCAGCATGCCGACAATATACGGCGTCTTGCGCGCCCAGGAAACTGACCAACCGGTGCGGATCAGGTAATCGGAAATGATGCCGCCAGAAATACCGCCGGCAAAGCCGAACAGCGCCGGTGCGATGGTGGCAAACCCGGCGTGCAGAATATCCATTCCGCGTGCCTGCACCAGATAAATGGGGAACCAGGTGATAAAGAAATAGCTGAGGGCAATGGTGCAGTACTGGCCGATGTAGGCGCACCACAGCATGCGGTTGGTCAGCAGTTTGCGGAAGGTGGCACGCGACAGGCGATTTTTATCTTTCCTGACGGCAGTGGAGTCAATATCGATCAGCCCGCCGCCGTCGATAATATAGTCCAACTCCTGGCGGGAAACGTGCGGATGCTGACGCGGTTCCTTCATATACCACAGCCAGGCAAAGAAGGCGCAAATACCAATCAAGCCCAGCACAAAGAACGGCCACGGCCAGCCAAATTCAGACACCAGCCAGCCGGACAACGGGGAGAAGATCGCCACCGCGAAATACTGTGATGAGGCAAACAGCGAAGAGGCCCGGCCGCGTTCCGATTTTGGAAACCACATAATGGCCACGCGGGCGTTGGCGGGAAAGCTGGGGGCTTCAATTAATCCCAGCGCAAAACGCAGGCTGAACATAATAATGAGCGCGCTGGTAACGCCCTGAGAAAACTCGCCAATAAAGCCCATCGCCAGCGTCGATATTGACCACAGCACCAGGGTAATGCCATAGACTTTTTTGGTGCCAAAGCGGTCGAGAAATAAACCGCCGGGAATTTGCCCAATCACATAGGCCCAACTGAACGCGGACAGCACAAATCCCAGCTGAATCGGCGACAGGCCAAATTCATCCTTAATTGCGCCGCCGGCGATCGACAGAATAGATCGGTCAGCGTAGGCAATTACCGACAGAAATAAGATCAACATTAATATCCAGATGCGGACATGCGAGCCGTTTTTTGCGGTCATAACAGATTACCTTGTGGGCCTTTCTTTCAAATATAGGAGCGCCGTCAGGTAACGGTCATTGGGCTTTTGTTGCAATAACGCGGGAATAAAACGGGGAAATTCAGCAAGAGTCACAAGGGCGCTTGAAGCGCTTCACATTCCCGCCACTGAATGCCGCTCGGCCAAAAAGGCTTTGCAGGAATGTGCTCTCTGTCGAGGAATTGAGCGGCAGAAGCTTCTACGGCCGCGTCAGTGATCCATTAAGCCGGGCGCGATATCTTTCAGGAAATTATAGAACCAGGTCTTGGCGGAGATATCGCCGATTTCGGTATGCGCATAGACAAAGACTTCCTGATCCGCCACCTGGAACGGCAGCTCCAGCAGGCGGCCATTGCCCCTGCGCTGATAAATTTTGGCGGCAGCGGACGGCAGGGTGACCAGCAGTTCGCTGGAGGAAATCAGTTCGCCCAGCGCGGAGAAGCGCGGCACTTCCAGCGCAATGTCGCGCTCCAGCCCAAACTCTTTGAGCCGGTCTTCCACGATATGGTGCCCGCTGCTGGCGGCCACAATCACATGCTGTTCCCGCATATATTCATCAAACGACAGCGTGCTGCCAATGCGGGGATGCTGTTCGTTCAGCAGGCAAACATAGCGTTCATACAGCAGCAGTTCGCGCTGTGCGGAAGAGATGGTTTCATTGCGGTTGCAGATGGCGGCAGCCACCTTGCCGGTCAACAGCCAGTCATTCAGCCTGAGGGATTCTATCGCCACCACTTCCAGCTGAATGTGCGGCGCCTCCACCCGCAATGAGGCCACCAGTCCGGGAAGCAGCAACAGTTCGCCGAGGTCAGACAGGGCGAGGCGGAATTTTTGTCGCGAGGTGGCGGGCACAAAGTTTCGCGTATCCGCGACCGCCTTTTCAATGCCGGTCAGGGACTTTTTGAACACCTTATACAGCTGCAAAGCGATCGGGGTGGGCTCCATGCCGGCCCGGCTGCGTTTAAACAGCTCGTCGTTGGTTTCATTTCTCAGACGCGATAACGCATAACTGGCAGAGGGTTGGGTAATGAACAGCCGGTCTGCCGCACCGCTGACGCTGCGTGTTTCGTAAATGGCGATAAACACACGGACAAGATTGAGATCCATCATAATGCGGCCTTATAGATACTATCTATAAACGAAGATTCAAATTATCTATTTGAACTATTTTAAACTTCTTTATAACATCCACACCATCAATATTTGATATGTTGCATTATTTTTTGCATATCGCCTCAAAGTATAACAAAAACATAAACATATAATAATTCCATCGCGCAAATGGCGGCGGCCTTGTGCAGGCTGTGCGTCCCGGGAGAGAGCAAGTGAAAGGCGAAATCGTAGAAATTATCATCGACTGGATTGAAGAGCATCTGGATGATGGTCTGAATATTGAAGCCGTAGCCGCCCGTTCGGGCTATTCAAAATGGCACCTGCAACGTGCATTTAAAGAGCAACAGGGCATGACTTTAGGCACCTTTATCCGCTGCCGTCGACTGGACGAAGCGGCCAAAAGCCTGATCAGTTCCCATAAGACCATTATGACCATCTCGATGGATCTGGGATTTTCTTCCCAGCAGTGTTTCCAGCGGGTGTTCAAAAAGCATTTTAATATCACGCCAAGAGACTATCGCAACCAGCACCGTGAAATGCACTGAGTCAGCGTAGCCAGGCAACACCTTTAACCCTACACCTCCTGTAAGCTAAACAAGATGAAAAAGACTCTGTTATTGCTTATCGCCCTGGCGATGAGTGGTCCTGCTTTTGCCCTGACCCTGGGCCCGCAAGCGCCGGTCAGTGTTATCACTGTTCACTGCGATCCGGGCAGCTGCTTTAGCGGAAGTGCTGCTACCCAGGATCTCACTCAGGGACTGGTGGGCTATGCCCGTCAGGTGCAACGGGTGCTGCGGCCGGTTGAGACCGTGGGCGCGGTGGGCGACATCAGCTTTTCCAGCCAGCCAAAGTAAAACGCCCTCTGTTCGCGTAAAATCCGTTAAATATCGCTGCGATAAGCCGGCGCTATGCAAAATTTAACATTTCCTCGGGTATACTGACCCCCGTGTTAATTTGCTTACGGGATGCTATGGAACGTTTCGCTGAAAACCTCATTTATGCCTCACGCTGGCTGCTGGCGCCGATTTATATCGGGCTGTCGCTGGGTCTGCTGGCACTTGCGATAAAATTTTTCCAGGAGGTTTTTCACCTGTTGCCGAATGTATTGGCGATGGCAGAAAACGACCTGGTGTTAGTGCTGCTGTCGATGATCGACCTGACGCTGGTCGGCGGTCTGCTGGTGATGGTGATGCTCTCCGGTTACGAAAACTTCGTCTCAAAACTGGATATCGCCGACCACAAAGAGAAGCTCAGCTGGTTGGGTAAAATGGATTCCGGCTCGCTGAAAAACAAAGTGGCCGCGTCGATTGTCGCCATCTCTTCCATTCACCTGCTGCGGGTGTTTATGGATGCCAAAAATATTCCGGACAATAAACTGCTGTGGTATGTGGTGATCCACCTGACCTTCGTCCTCTCGGCGTTTGTGATGGGCTATCTGGACAGCCTGTCGCGGAAAGAGAAGCTCAGTAGCCACTAAGCCTCATCTGCCCGGCGTTCCGGGCAGTTTTCCCGCTTTTTTCACCTTATCGCGCTGTTTTGCTTGCATCCCCAGGGGCAAATCGCATAAAAAGCGGTGAAGAGCCCGGATACCCTGCCGATATAAAAACATCACGGTCGCCGACATTCCCTGATATCGCACTGAAATGCGGTTATTCTGCGAATAACTTCTGGCATTTGCATTGCATGATATCAGGTATCTTCCCATGGCCTGGGATCGCCTGTTGATAACTGAGGACGGAAATGCCAGATGATTAGTCGTCGTCGGTTGATATTAGGAACCGGCGCCACGTTGCTTGCGATGACCACCGGAAAACTGTTTGCCAGAGAAGATATTATTCCTCTGTGGCAGGACGAACCGCCCGGCGGCGGCGGACCCAGCGGAAACCTGCATGTTTCTGCCAACGGCTCGTGGTCGAATATCGTCAGCCCGGCGATCCAACGCTTCCAGCCAGAAAACCCGAACGGATCGGCCGTATTGATTGCCGCGGGTGGCGGCTATCGCTGGATCGGC
Source organism: Erwinia sp. QL-Z3 (assembly GCF_004551645.1). Lineage (NCBI taxonomy): Bacteria > Pseudomonadati > Pseudomonadota > Gammaproteobacteria > Enterobacterales > Erwiniaceae > Erwinia > Erwinia sp. QL-Z3. Next base: position 1,133,947 of record NZ_CP037950.1, on the reverse strand, counting down.
ATGGGTGGTGAAGCCTGGCCCGTGGCACGCTGGCTGAATGCGCGTGGCTATACCGCCTATGTCCTCAGCTATCGCCTGCCGCGTGAGAAGTGGCACGCAGGCAGCCTCGCCCCGTTGCAGGACGCCCAGCGCGCCATTCGTCTGGTGCGCTCGATGGAACGTAAGGTGCATCTGCTCGGCTTCTCGGCCGGTGGCCACCTGTTTGGTATGGCGGCCGCCCGTCCTGATTTCGTCACCTACGAGCCGCAGGATGCGCTGGATAATGTGGTCCCGGTAGTGGACAGCGTCGGGCTGATTTATCCGGTGATCACTCTGGAGCCGCCGTATACCCACACCACCACGCACAAGCAGCTGGTCGGTAACAATGCCTCCGCGAATGAAGAGGCGAACTGGTCGGTGGAGAATTACGTCACCCGCAACTACCCGCCGACCTTCCTGGCGCAGGCGGAAGACGATCCGATCTCTAACCCGCACAACACGGTGATCATGCACAACGTCTGCCGCCGCATGGGCGTGCCGGTTGAGCAGATTAATATCACCCGTGGCGGACACGGTTTTGGCCTCGGTAAAGCCGGTTCCCCGGCGGCGATTTGGGATGAAGCCTACGCCATCTGGCTGGACGCCCGTAAGTAAACTGCACCGTGACGGTGCAATCTTCTGCCGCACTCACGCTTCATCACCCCACGCCGCGTCATCTGCCGGTAAAAAACCCCGCCGTAACCCGCCACCGCTAAAGTTTTCCCGCAATCGGGCGATAACGTTTATGAAGTGAGAGGCAGTAAACACAAGCCGCGTTTTCTCTCACTTCTGAGTTCTTCTCGCGTATGGAACATGCCTTTAGCCCTCCTTTGGTCGTCAGACTTTCTGCTTCACCACCCATAATTAATCAAGCACCTGAAAAATATAGGTAAAACCATGTTTCCATTAATGGCGATTAAACAGCGCCTGTCGTCTTTGCTGTTTCGAAATAAACACCAGCCCGCAAACGGGACCTTTGACTGCCGCAGCCTGCCTGCTTCGCTTTCGCAGGCCGGACTCAGTGAAAAAAGTGCCGGCATTCTCATGACCTTTGTGCCGCCGTATGCCGACTTTCAGCCGGTGAGCCAGAGCTGGCAGCGCTTTAGCTCCGCCGATTTGACGGTGATTACCCTCTCGTCCAATGGCGCACTGAGCAGCAGCGGCAAAGAGACCACCTATTGCGAAGGCGCCGGGCAGCAGGGAAGCTGGCTGTTGCTGCCGGAGAGCCTGATTGCGCGTCATGAAACCCATATCGTTGATTTACATGTCAATGATACCCATACCGCCGCCGACCGTATCAACGCCATCCAGCAGGAGCTGAGCAGGCTGGCGGTGCGGATGCCACTCTCATCCGACCGCACCTTCGCGATGATTTATTGCGATGGCCTGTCCGCCTCGGAAGGCTTCCTGATGCAGGCCTGGTACAACTGCGGACGTTTCCCGTGCCTGGCGATCGGCGGCTCGGCTGGCGGTAAGATTGAGTTTGATGGCACCTGGATCGGCGTAGGTGGCAAAATTCTGCAGGCCAAAGCGGTCATCATTTTCTGCCAGATGGCCGCCGGCAAATCCTTTGCGCCGTTCAAAAGTCAGAACTTTGTCCCAAAAGACAAAAGCTGGCTGATCGCCGAGGCCGATCCGATTGCCCGCACGGTCAGTTCGGTATTCGATCCGCAGGGCCAGCAGGTGAGGTTTACTGACGCGCTGGCCAGCTGGCTGGGCTGCAACGTGCCGCAGCTGACCGAAAAGCTGAAAGGGCTGACCTTTGGGGTGAAGGTCGGCGAGGAGTATTTCATTCGCTCCATCGCCAAAATTGAGGCCGACAGCATTCAGTTTTTCTGCGACCTGGAATTTGGCGATCGCCTGTATCTTCTGGAAGAGAAAGATTTTAAACAGACCACGCGTCAGGACTGGCAAACCTTTATCGCCAACCGCGGCAGGCCGGCGGCCATTCTGATGAATGACTGCATCCTGCGCCGGGTCGGCAATGAAGGGCAGCTGCATAACGCCCATTTCTTTAAGGGGCTGCCGGCCGCAGGCTTCTCCAGCTTTGGCGAAATCCTCGGCGTGCCGATTAACCAGACCCTCTCTGCGCTGGTGTTTTTCAACAAGGACGTGAAGGCGATGAGCCAGTTCCCGGTGCAGTACGCCGGGTATGCCGGGCACTATGCACAACGCGCGCTGCGTCGTTGGGAAGCGTTGAACAGCATTCAGTCGCGGGTGCTGAAGCGGGTGATCGCCTATCAGCAGGAGCTGGCACCGCTGATGGAAGCCTTGCCGATGCTGGAAGCCGCCACGCAAACGCAGAATGAGACGCTGGGGATGGCGGAAAACAGTATCCGCTCGATTGGCGATATCGCGCAGAAAAGCCAGCAGGCTCAGCTGCGTTTGGGCCAGGGGCTGGATGACCTGGAGAAAATCTCTAACGGCATCAATGAGATCACCAGCGGCATCAGCAATATCGCCTTCCAGACCAATTTGCTGTCGCTGAATGCGGCGGTTGAAGCGGCGCGCGCCGGGGAAGCCGGACGGGGATTTGCAGTGGTGGCCGGAGAAGTTCGTCGGCTGGCACACTCGTCGAAAGAGCAGGCCGATTCGACGGCCGGCAATATTGGTCAGGCGGGGGATACCATCTTCCGCATCCGTACCGTTGCCAGCGAAACGGTGGAAACCTCCAGCGAGATGGCGGCCCGCAGCATCGCCGCGGCGGATTCGATTGCCGCCATGAGCCATCAAACCGCGCACCAGCGTGAAAGCATCGCCCAGCACCTCGGTAGCCTGCGCAGCCTGACCGCCGGTATGGATGCGATGCAGGACGCTGTCGCGCAGCTGTCCGTATTGCAGAGCCTCTCCGGGGCGAACGAAAAGGGGTAATTCCGCCGACCCTCCACCCATAAAAAAAGCCAGCATATGCTGGCTTTTTTGATCCTGAAGCAGGACTTAACGCATGGTGACAAACTCTTCCGAACCGGTCGGGTGGATTGCCACGGTGTTGTCGAAGTCTTTCTTGGTGGCGCCCATTTTCAGCGCGACCGCGAAGCCTTGCAGCATCTCATCCATACCGTAGCCGATACCGTGGATGCCGACGATCTTCTCGTCTTTACCCACGCAAACCAGCTTCATGCGGCACGGCTGGCGGTGCTGCGTCACGGCGGTGTACATGGCGGTGAACGCCGACTTATACACTTTCACTTCATCGTCGCCGTACTTCTCACGCGCTTCCGGCTCGCTCAGGCCCACGGTGCCGATTGGCGGGTGGCTGAATACCACGGTTGGCACGTTGCTGTAATCCAGATGCTCTTCAGGCTTGTTGTTAAACAGGCGTTCGGACAGACGACGACCGGCGGCAACCGCCACGGGCGTCAGTTCAACCGCACCGGTGTTATCACCGACCGCATAGATGCCAGAGACGCTGGTGTTCTGGTACTTATCGACGCTGATGTAGCCTTTTTCGTTCAGCTTCACGCCCGTGACGTCCAGGTTCAGGTTGTCGGTCATTGGCTCACGACCGATGGCCCATACCAGACAATCAACGGTCTGCTCCTGGCCATTTTCCAACTGGAGCGTCAGGCTGCCGTCGGCATTTTTGATCACCGCTTTCGGCACGGATTCGGTGTGCAGCGCCGGGCCTTCAGCATTCATCACTTCAACCAGCGTATCGACGATCAACGGATCGAAGCTGCGCAGCGGCGCGTGTTTACGCACAAACAGGTGGGTTTCGGAACCCAGTGCGTTCACCACACCGGCGATTTCGACCGCGATGTAGCCGGCACCGACCACGGCAGTGCGTTTTGGCAGGGCATCCAGCTCAAAGAAGCCGTCAGAGTCGATACCGTATTCCGCACCCGGAATCGACGGATGGGTTGGACGGCCGCCGGTGGCGATCAGGATGTTGTCGGCAGTAATTTTTTCGCCGTTCACTTCCACGGTATGCGCATCGATAAAGCGCGCGTAGCCTTTGATCACGTCGACGTTGTTTTTACCCAGCACGTTGTCGTACGAGGTATGAATACGGTCAATATAGGCGCTGCGGTTTTTGACCAGCGTCGCCCAGTTAAAGCTGTTAACGGTGGTATCGAAGCCGTAATCCGGGCCATACAAATGGATCGCTTCGGCAATCTGCGCCGCGTGCCACATCACTTTCTTCGGGACACACCCGACGTTTACGCAGGTACCGCCGAGTTCTTTCGCTTCGATCAGCGCGCATTTCTGTCCGTACATCGCGGCACGGTTAATAGAGGCGATACCGCCGCTGCCGCCGCCAATAGCAAGGTAGTCATAATGTCTGGTCATCGGTGATTCCATAAGTCAGTGAAATGAATTGGCAGTAGTGTAACGCCACTCGGTTAAATGCCGCAAAGTTTGCGTCTATGATTGTGATAGGGCAGCGGGGCGGAAATCAGCGATAATCGACAATTACTGCGAGATGGCTCACTGTTTTCGCATACTAACAGGCAGAGAGAGGCCAGATGGAACTGCTATTTTTAGGGACCGGCGCGGGCACGCCCAGCCGCCAGCGGAATGTCACCAGTATCGCCTTGAATTTGCAGGGGACGCGCAGCGGTTGCTGGCTGTTTGACTGCGGCGAAGGCACCCAGCATCAGATGATGCGCTCCCAGGTGAAGACCGGGAAAATCGAGAAAATTTTTATCACCCATCTGCACGGCGACCATATCTTTGGTCTGCCGGGGCTGCTGACCAGCCGTTCGATGAATGGCATCAGCGACACCCTGACCCTTTACGGCCCAAAAGGCATCAAGGCCTTTATCGACACCACCCTCAGCCTCAGCGGCTCCTGGCTGACCTTCCCGCTGGAGATTGTCGAGATCGCCGCCGGCGAGCTGTTTAGCGACGAGCATTTCCGCGTCACCGCCTGGCCGCTGACCCATCCGGTTGAGTGTTACGGCTTCCGCATTGAAGAGCATGACAAGCCGGGCGCGCTGGATGCGCAACGGCTGCTGGCAGACGGCATCAAGCCCGGCGTGCTGTTCCAGCAGCTCAAGCTGGGCAAAACCGTGACCATGGACGACGGTCGGGTGGTCAGGGGCAAAGACTATCTTGGCCCGGCAACCAAAGGCCTGACGCTGGCGATTTTCGGCGATACCAGCCCGACGCCCGCTGCCGCCGAACTGGCGGCGAATGCCGATGTGATGGTGCATGAGGCCACGCTGGAAGTGGCGCTGGAAGAAAAAGCCAACAGTCGGGGACACTCTTCAACGGTGCAGGCGGCCACGGCGGCCAAAAACGCGGGCGCGAAAAAGCTGATCGTCACCCACCTCAGTTCGCGTTATCTGCGAGAGGATGCGGAAAGGTTACTGGCGGAGTGTCGGGCGATATTTCCAAATACCGAGATGGCGCATGATTTCTCGCTATTCCGGCTCTGATTTGCCGTTCGAAAGGCAGGGCTGATGCGGTGGGACGCGCGGCGGCGTCCCACTGGTGGTCACTTATTCCGGTACGATCCAGCTGACTTTGGTGTGGCCGGTGCCAGAAGGCACCAGGTGCTTCAGCAGCCACGGCAGCACGTTGTTCATCTGCTGCTCCAGCTTCCACGGTGGGTTGATCACAATCATCCCGGACGCGGTCATGCCAAAGCGGTCGCTGTCCGGGCGCACGCCCAGCTCGATCTGCAGAATGCGGCGAATGCCGGATGCTTCCAGCTCTTTGGTGATACGTTTGATCTGCTGACGCAGCACCACCGGATACCACAGCGCGAACACGCCGGTACCAAAACGCTTATACCCTTCCACCAGACCCTGAACCACCGCCTGATAATCGGTTTTCATTTCGTAAGGCGGATCGATCAGCACCAGACCACGGCGTGACAGAGGCGGAAGCTGGGATTTCAGCTGCTGGAAACCGTCTGCACGTTCGGTGCGGGCACGGTCATCTTTCTGGAATTCGTTGCGCAGCATCGGGTAATCGCTTGGGTGCAGCTCGGTCATGTTCAGCTTGTCGAAAGGACGCAGCAGATGACGGGCGATCAGCGGAGAACCCGGATAAAAGCGCAGCTTGCCGTTCTTGTTCAGTGCCTGCACGCAGGAGATATAGCTCTCCAGCTCTTCCGGCAGATCGTCCTGTTGCCAGATGCGGGCGATGCCTTCCAGATATTCACCCGTGCGCTCGGCGTGCTCGCCGCTCAGCTGATAGCGCCCGGCACCGGCGTGGGTGTCCAGATAGAGGTAGGGTTTATCCTTCTCATTAAGCGCAGTGATAATCAGGCTCTGAACGGTGTGTTTGAGAACGTCGGCGTGATTGCCGGCATGAAAACTGTGGCGATAACTCAGCATGTCGTGGGATCTGTCCGGTGGGGAATGAGGAGCGTGCCGCCGCTGGGCGGCACATATTGGCGTCAGTATAACTGTCCTGCGCTTAAAATGCTCTGTTATCCTGGCAGGCGTTGCCACAGCGGATAGGTAAAGAACAGCAGGTGCAGCAGATTAAAGCTGAAGTGCACCAGCGTGGCGACCCACACTCTGCCGCTCCACAGCCACGCCAGGCCGTAGACTATCCCCGCCAGGCTGGCGAAAATTACCAGCAGCGGGCCGCCGGCGATATGCGCCAGGCCAAACACGGCGGCGGCAATCAGTAATCCCCAGACGTTGCCCAGTTTCTGGCTCAGCCGTTGTTGCAGGTAGCCACGAAACAACGCTTCCTCCGCAAACGAGACAAAGAACAGGTTCGCCAGCATAAAGGCACCCAGCCACTCGGGCAGATGGCGCTCGACGCGCAGGCCGCCGGCCAGAGTGGCAATCAGCAGCAGTAGCGGCAATGACAGCATCAGCACCAGCCACCACAGCGTGTTCTTCGGTCCTGCCGCCGGACGCTTAAGCAGCGTGGGCAGACAGGCGAGCAACAGGAAGGGGATCAACGCCTTATCGAGGTTGTAATAGAAGCTGAAAGGCGCGCTTTCTGGCCCGGCTTTCACCTCGCTGACAATCTGCGGGTTAGAGAATCCGGGGATCAGATGCAGCATCAGCGCCACCGCGCCCAGCACCAGTACCGCTTCAGTCACCACCGTAACGGCGGCAGGTTTTTTGATTTGCCGATGGCCGATCGCCACCGCGCCGAGCACCACTAAGGTGGCGATTGCCGGCCAGTGAAGCGTGCCATCCCCGGCCGCCATTATCAGCGCGAGCGCCAGCAGCCCGTACGAGGCGCGGCGGTAAAAAGGCAGAAAAAGTAACGAGGCCGCAAAGACGTACCACATAACAACACTCCGTGTAGAAATCGTGTTAACCGGAAAACGGCGAAAGTATGCGGCTGGCCGTCGGGGCAGGCAACTGGAATCGTGGTGAAAAGGTCAGGATTTGCGGGTGAAAATGACCAGGATCAACAGCCGGGTTTTCTCAATCAGGCCATTGAATTTCGCTACACTTAGCCTCATGTTAACCTAATCGCGCGCTTAAACGCGCCTCAAACATGTTTGACTATAAGGACTGCGCAATGACCAATCCGTTACTCTCCTCTTTTACGCTTCCTCCTTTCTCCGCCATCAAACCCGAACACGTGGTCCCTGCTGTTACTCAGGCACTGGCCGAGAGCCGTGCGGCGGTGGAGAAAGCGGTTGCCCAGGGCGCGCCTTACACCTGGGATAACCTGGTTCAGCCTCTGGCTGAAGTTGATGACCATTTAAGCCGTCTGTTTTCGCCGGTCAGCCACCTGAATTCGGTGAAGAACAGCCCGGAACTGCGCGAAGCCTATGAGCAAACGCTGCCGCTGCTGTCCGAATACAGCACCTGGGTGGGCCAGCACGAAGGCCTGTATCAGGCTTACCGCAATCTGAAAGAGACCAGTTACGCCGGATTAACCGCCCCGCAGAAAAAAGCCGTGGATAACGCGCTGCGTGATTTTGAGCTGTCCGGTATTGGCCTGTCGAAAGAGAAGCAGAAGCGTTATGGCGAAATCGCCGCGCGCCTGTCCGAGCTGGGCTCGAAATACAGCAACAACGTGCTTGATGCCACCATGGGCTGGAGCAAGCTTGTCACCGATGAAAGCGAGCTTGCCGGTCTGCCGGAAAGCGCAATGGGCGCGGCCAAAGCGCAGGCTGAAGCCAAAGAGCAGGAAGGCTGGCTGTTAACGCTGGATATCCCGAGCTATCTGCCGGTGATGACCTACTGCGACAATCAGGCGCTGCGCGAAGAGATGTACCGCGCCTTCTCCACCCGTGCCTCCGACCAGGGCCCGAATGCCGGCAAATGGGACAACAGTGAGGTGATGGCTGAAGAGCTGGCGCTGCGCCACGAACTGGCCCAGTTGCTGGGCTTTGACTCCTACGCCGACAAATCGCTGGCCACCAAAATGGCCGAAAACCCGGCGCAGGTGACCGACTTCCTGACCGGTCTGGCAAAACGTGCCCGTCCGCAGGCCGAGCGTGAAATCGAACAGCTGCGCGCCTTCGCGCTGAAAGAGCACGGCGTTTCTGACCTGAACCCGTGGGATCTGACCTACTTCGGTGAGAAGCAGAAGCAACACCTGTTTTCTATCAGCGACGAACAGCTGCGTCCTTACTTCCCGGAAGAGCGTGCGGTTAACGGCCTGTTCGAAGTGGTGAAACGCATTTACGGCATCACTGCCAAAGAGCGTAAAGACGTCGATGTTTATCATCCTGACGTGCGCTTCTTCGACCTGTTCGACGAAACCGGCGAGCTGCGCGGCAGCTTCTATCTGGATCTCTATGCGCGTGAACATAAACGCGGCGGGGCGGGGATGGATGACTGCGTCGGCCAGATGCGCCTTGCCGACGGCTCGCTGCAAAAACCGGTCGCCTACCTGACCTGTAACTTCAACCGTCCGCTGAAGGGTAAGCCTGCCCTGTTTACCCATGATGAGGTGACCACGCTGTTCCATGAGTTTGGTCATGGCCTGCACCATATGCTGACCCGTATCGAAACGCCGGGCGTGTCTGGCATCAGCGGTGTGCCATGGGATGCCGTCGAGCTGCCAAGCCAGTTTATGGAAAACTGGTGCTGGGAGCCGGAAGCGCTGGCCTTTATCTCCGGCCATTATGAATCCGGCGAGCCACTGCCGCAGGAACTGCTGGAGAAAATGCTGGCGGCGAAAAACTACCAGGCGGCGCTGTTTATCCTGCGTCAGCTGGAGTTCGGCCTGTTCGACTTCCGTCTGCATGCCGAGTTTGACCCGGCCAAAGGCGCGCAGATCCTGGAGATGCTGAAAGAGATTAAACAGCTGGTGGCGGTGATCCCAAGCCCAGCCTGGGGCCGCTTCCCGCATGCCTTCAGCCATATCTTTGCCGGTGGGTATGCGGCGGGTTACTACAGCTATCTGTGGGCCGACGTGCTGGCAGCCGATGCCTACTCGCGCTTTGAAGAAGAAGGTATTTTCAATCGTGAAACCGGCCAGTCATTCCTCGATAACATTCTGACCCGTGGCGGGTCTGAAGAGCCAATGGAGCTGTTCAAACGCTTCCGTGGGCGTGAGCCGCAGCTGGATGCGATGCTGGCTCATTACGGTATTCAGGAATAGCGTTAACGTGAAGATTTGTTTAGTGGATGAATCGGGCGCCGGAGACGGCGCCTTATCTGTTTTAGCCGATCGCTGGCAGCTGGAGCACGATGCGTCAGCGCCGATGGCGCTGGTAATGACCGCTACGCACCTCGAACTGCGCAAGCTCGACGAGCCTAAGCTTGGCGGGATTTTTGTCGACTTCGTAGAAGGCGCGATGGCGCACCGTCGGCGTTTTGGCGGCGGTCGCGGCGAAGCGGTGGCCAGAGCGGTCGGCATCAAAAGCGGTTATCTGCCTGCGGTGGTCGATGCCACTGCCGGCCTGGGACGCGATGCCTTTGTGCTGGCCTCGATTGGCTGCCGGGTGCAGATGCTGGAGCGCCATCCGGTGGTGGCCGCGCTGTTAGATGACGGTTTACGGCGTGGCTATGAAAGTGCCGAAATCGGCGGCTGGCTGCGCGAACGGCTGACCTTAATCCACGCGTCGAGCCTGCAAGCACTCGCTGAGATCGTTGAACAGCCGGATGTGGTTTATCTCGATCCGATGTTCCCCCACAAGCAGAAAAGCGCGCTGGTCAAAAAAGAGATGCGGGTTTTCCAGACGCTGGTGGGTGCCGATGACGATGCCGATGGCCTGCTGGAACCGGCCCGGCGTCTGGCGAAGAAGCGCGTGGTGGTGAAGCGGCCTGACTACGCACCGCCCCTGGCGGGCGTGGTAACACAGGCGGCGGTGGTGACCAAAAGCCACCGGTTTGATATCTATCCGCCGCTAATCAGCGAATAAACGCCGGTTGGCGAAAACAAAAAGGGCGGAATATCTTCCGCCCTTTCTTTTATCTTATGCCTCAGACTATTCGTCTTCTTCGTCGCGCAGCGGCACGATCAGCATATCGATATGCACGGTGTTGATCAGCTGGCGCGCCGAGGACATCAGCTTGCTCCAGAAGTCCTGATGGTGACCACAGACCACCAAATCCACATCGTATTTTTTGATGGCATCAACCAATACCTGGCCCAGATCGCCGCTGCCGCTCAGGGTTTCGGAAATCGGGTAGCCTGCGCTGTTAGAGAGGTCAGTCAGGGCGGTATGGGTTTCTTCAGAGATACGTTTTTGCATATCGCCAAGATTTACATCGATCAACCCGGTATACAGGTCGGAATAGTTCACATCGACGTGGATCAGTGACACTTTGGCATCGTAAGGACGCGCCATGGACACCGCTTTGGCGACCAGCAGCTTACTTTCAGGGGAAAGGTCGACTGCAATCAGAATGTGTTTGTAAGACATAACGATACTCCTTTCATTCGTTGCGGAGAGTTATCCGCCGACAAAGTTGTCTTTTTGCATCATAACACATTGAAATCCGTTGCTAATGTTTAATGCATGATGGTTTAGTACCGCACCTGAGATGAGCAAACATCCCGGCACCTTTATAGTTTTCGCATTTATTATAGCCCGAATTGTTAACAGACGGGCGTGCAGGCCGCGCCCTTTGCGAGCGGGATCAAAATGAATTTTTCTCTCTTTCTGCTGCTCAGGCAAAACATCGCTGGAATTATTTTAATCAAATCTCCTACACTGATATTAACGACCCGTTATGCGCTAATGACGGTCGCTCAGCGGTTACAACTTCAATTCTGTCTGGTTCAATGAGGTGATTGGCGAATCATTGTGGGGCTTGTCCGGCATTCCCCGCGGATAACGTCCTTTAGATGCCTTGCCGGGAGGGGATCATGATCAGCACCATCGCGCTTTTCTGGGCTCTTTGTGTGGTTTGTGTGGTGAATATGGCGCGCTACTTTTCCTCTTTGCGCGCGCTTTTAGTGGTGCTACGTGGGTGTGACCCTTTACTGTATCAATATGTGGATGGCGCGGGATTTTTTACCTCACACGGGCAGCCGAGCAAGCAGGTTCGACTGGTGCGTTATATCTGGTCACAGCGTTATCGCGACCATCATGATGATGAGTTTATTCGCCGCTGCGAGCGGGTTCGGGGCCAGTTTATCCTGACCAGCGCCTTATGCGGATTGATTGTAATTAGTCTGGTCGGGCTGGCGATTTGGCACTAACGCCGCGCCGACATCAGAAACGAAAAAGGGCGGAGATAATCTCCGCCCTTTTGTTTTTTCTGCTGCTGATTACGCCACGAACCTCAACGCAATCCAGTACAGTCCACCGGACAACACTATCGACACTGGCAGGGTCAACACCCATGCCAACAGGATATTTTTGATGGTGCGGCTCTGTACGCCTCCGCCATCAACCAGCATGGTACCGGCGACGGAAGAAGAGAGCACATGGGTGGTCGACACCGGCATCCCGGTGTAGCTCGCCACGCCGATGGAGACCGCGGCAGTCATCTGCGCGGACATGCCCTGCGCATAGGTCATGCCTTTTTTACCGATCTTCTCACCGATAGTGGTCGCCACACGGCGCCAGCCAACCATGGTACCCAGCGACAGCGCCAGCGCGACCGCCACGATAATCCAGATCGGTGCGTACTCAACGGTGTTCAACAGGTCGCTTTTCAGCTTGCCGAGGAAGCGCTGATCGTCATTGCTGACGCCAGGCAGCTTGGCGGCTTTCTCTGCGGTATCGGAGATACACATCAGCAGACGGCGAAGCTGCGCGCGCTGATCGACTGTGAGGTTGTCGTAGCTCTGCAGGTTATTCAACAGGCTCTGGGCATGGTCGATAGCCGGCAACGCACGGGCCGCATCACAGTGGAACTCATGCGGGCCGCTTGGCACTTCTTCCGGCGTAGGAACGGCCGGTGGCGCCATCTGAATAATATGGGTCAGCGAATCAGCATGCTGCTGATAGTACTGCTCCAGATGGTTCACCGCATCGCGGGTTCGGGTGATGTCATAGCCAGAGGAGTTCATATTGACCACGAACCCGGCCGGGGCGACGCCAATCAACACCAGCATAATCAGGCCAATGCCTTTCTGACCATCGTTCGCACCGTGTGAGTAGCTCACGCCGATAGCGGAAACAATCAGGGCAATCCGGGTCCAGAATGGCGGTTTCTTTTTACCGTCAATCTTTTCACGATCGGCTGGGGTCATATGAATGCGCAGACGCTTTTTGTTCCCGCTCCAGTAACGACGCAGCAGGAAAACCAGGCCGCCGGCCAGCACCAGGCCGACAATCGGTGAGATCACCAGTGAGGCAAAAATGCCGATCATTTTCGGGATGTTCAGCGCGTCCACTACCGAGGTGCCGGTAATCAGAGCGTTGGTCAGGCCAATGCCGATAATGGCCCCGATGAGGGTATGGGAGCTGGAGGCCGGCAGACCAAAGTACCAGGTGCCGAGGTTCCAGATAATTGCCGCCAGCAACATGGAGAAGACCATGGCAAGGCCATGCGCCGATCCAACGTTAAGCAACAGGTCAGTGGGAAGCAAATGAACGATGGCGTAAGCCACACTCAGTCCGCCCAGCATGACGCCAAAGAAGTTGAATACCCCGGCCATCACCACCGCAAGTTGCGATCGCATTGCGCGGGTATAAATAACGGTAGCCACTGCATTGGCCGTATCGTGGAAGCCATTGATCGCTTCGTAGAACAACACAAAAAGCAGCGCAAGCACCAGTAAGATACCGGTGTGATAATCGAGACCAGCAAACAGATGTAACATAAGCGTTAAGCCATTTTGGAGGACATGAACGCGGCGCATTATCAGCGAGAAAGCGCGGCCGGGGAAAGCGAAATATAGACTTTTTTTGACATTAATGTGGCGATTAGATGAATTCAGAACATTGCTCTGCGCAAAAAATAACCTGTTTTGCGATCTTTGCCGGACGCGCGTTTTGTGACTCTGGTATCAGCGGCCCCTTATCACTACAATCAGCGTTTTTTCAGCAGCCCCGGAGCGAGTCGTGGAAAAGTTTGACGTTATCATTATTGGCGCCGGTGCGGCTGGCTTGTTTTGTGCCGCACAGGCGGGACAACGCGGCAAGCGGGTGCTGCTGCTGGATAACGGCAAAAAGGCCGGCCGTAAGATCCTGATGTCCGGCGGCGGTCGCTGCAACTTCACCAACCTGTTTATCGAACCGGCGGCCTACCTGTCGCAAAACCCCCACTTCTGCAAATCGGCGCTGGCGCGGTATACCCAGTGGGATTTTATCGATCTGATCAACCGCCACGGCATTGCCTGGCATGAGAAGACGCTGGGGCAGCTGTTTTGTGATGAGTCAGCGCAACAGGTTGTCGACCTGCTGCTGAAAGAGTGCGAAGCGGGGAAGGTCACGGTACGGCTGAGAAGCGAAGTGCTGAGCGTTTCCCGCGACGAGACGTACACGTTGGAGCTGAATGGCGATACGGTGCAGGCGGATAAGCTGGTGATTGCCACCGGCGGGCTGTCGATGCCGGGATTGGGTGCGTCGCCGTTTGGCTACAAGATTGCCGAGCAGTTCGGCCTGAAAGTGTTTCCGACCCGCGCCGGGCTGGTGCCGTTCACCTTGCATAAGCCGCTGCTGGAACAGCTGCAGACGCTTTCCGGCGTGGCGGTGCCTGCGACCGTCACCGCCGAAGACGGCACGGTGTTTAAAGAGGCGTTGCTGTTCACCCACCGGGGATTATCAGGACCGGCAGTGTTGCAGCTCTCCAGCTACTGGTTGCCGGGTGAGTTTGTCACCATCAACCTGTCACCGGAACGCGAGCTCGGCGCCTTTATTAATGAAGAGCGCGAGGCCCATGCGAATCAAAGCCTGAAAAACACCCTGGCAAAAGTGCTGCCGCGCCGGCTGGTCGACAGCCTGCAGCTGCTCGGCCACGTGCCGGAATGCACCTTAAAGCAGCTTAACAGCCGCCAGCAGGCTGAGCTGGTCGCGCTGCTGCACAACTGGCGCATTCAACCTAACGGCACTGAAGGTTACCGCACCGCCGAAGTGACCCTTGGCGGCGTTGATACCAGCGTGCTGTCGTCGAAAACCATGGAAGCACGGGATGTGCCTGGCCTGTACTTTATCGGTGAGGTGGTGGAGGTGTCGGGCTGGCTGGGCGGCTATAACTTCCAGTGGGCGTGGGCATCGGCCTGGGCGTGTGCGCAGGCGCTGTGATCGTCACTCAGCCGCGCTTCGCAAGCGCTGGCAACAAGGCGACGATAACGGCCGTTAAGGCCGTTGGGAATTCTGCTTCAGCGGGAACAGTCGGGTGTTGATGATGGCAATGTTCACCTCACAGGGCACGCCGTCGTCAAGAAACACGGTTTCATTGATCTGAATAACCGCATCGTTTTCCGTCAGCTTTAATAACGCGATGATGTCCGGATCGGTTAAATTTAACGCCGTCAGGTTTTGATCCCTGAGCTGGACTTTCTTCCCGGTAAGCTCCTCGATATACGAATATTTCGAGATTTCCAGCTTGCTAAATTCCATGCTGCTAAACAGGTTTACCGGCAGGTGAATATGTTCAAGCGCCACCGGAATATCATCGAAGCACATCAAACGTAAAATCTTATACACCTGATCGCTGTTCTTGATGCGCAGCGCCTGCGCCATATCCGCCGACGGCACCTTCATGATGCTGACCGAAATGATTTTTCTGACGCCTTTGTGACCATGCTTTTGCGCCTGATAATCAAACGGTGACAGCGCGTGAAATCGCCCCGACTGGTTACTTATCCCGATAGAACCAACAAAAAGCCCGGATCCTTTCACCCGGTAAATCCGCTGTTGCTCAATCAGAATGCGCGTTGCTTCGCGCACCGTCGCGCGGGTAATGCCAATGTTTTTGGCAATTGAAATTTCGGTATCCAGCTTCTCTCCGGGTAGAAGGCCATCGTCCTTAATTTTTTTGAGGATGTAATCAACAACCTCTCGCTGTTTTTCTGTAATGCCATCAACCATCGATTTTTTCCCGTGAGAGTGAAAGACAGATTTCCCCAGTCCGGCCGCGATTTGCCTGACTTTCCGTGCTGAATATCACTTTGGTTACATGGATATGTGATCAACTTAACGAATTTACACTGAGGGTCAGCCTGTCCAGCTGGTTTTAAACTTTACATGTTGTATCTGTACACGTCCACGTACATTATTGAGATGACTAGACACCTGAAACATGTCTAGACGGGATCGCCTTACAGAGGTCATGGCTTTTGGGTTAATGCACTATCTGCCGTGCTCATGATTTTAACTGTCTGTAATAAATCAATTTTATTGGTTTATTTTGAAATCATTTTTCCCGCTGGTTTTCCCGTTTTTAAGTGAGATTTGTGGGTGGGAAACGGGCAGGGAAAATGAGGCTGAACATTATCTGACTGTACAAGTCAGTCAGATCGCTCATGTAAACAGCAGGATGAAGACTATGCCACACCTGGGAAATTGGTTAGATAATAATAAAATTCAATACGTTGAAAGCGTTGCTGACTGGAAGGACGCGCTGCTGATCGCCGGGCGTCCGCTGCTCAGTGAAGGGATCATTTCGCAAGACTACATTGATGCCATCATTCAACAAAAAGAGCAGATCGGCCCGTATTTCGTTATCGCGCCGCGGATTGCCATGCCCCATGCGCGTCCTGAGCAGGGCGCTTTAAAACTGGGGTTGTCGGTTGTGCTGCTGGGCAATGCGGTGAACTTTGATTCTGAAGAGAACGATCCGGTCAGCGCGATTTTCATGTTTGCCGCGCCGGACAGCAACAGCCATATCGAGATGATTTCCCAGCTGGCGGAAGTCCTGTCCGATGAAGAGATTATGGATCGGCTGTTTGCTGCCTCAAGCCAGGAACAGCTGATGACGATTTTACTGGGCGATGCATCTGCCCGTTAACACTCTCCTTTTGACCAACAGATATTGAGGTTTGATATGAAAATTATGGCGGTGTGTGGTTCAGGTTTGGGCAGTAGCTTCATGATGGAAATGAACATCAAGAAAGTGCTTAAAACCCTCGGAATTGAAGCGGAAGTGGAACACTCCGATCTCGGCTCGGTGACGCCTGATGTGGCAGATGTGTTTGTTATGGCGAAAGACATTGCCTATAGCGCCAATCTTCCGGAACAAAAGGTCATTATCATTAATAACATTATTGACCTGAAGGAAATTGAGCAAAAAGTACGCGAGTATTTCGGCAAATAATAACGCTCATAACCAGATAAACACCTTACCCTCGAGGTTAAAATGTTTACTCAAAACCTTTTGCAGTTCGTCGTCGACGTGCTGAAAGTGCCCTCCATCCTGGTTGGACTGGTGGCATTATTCGGCCTTGTTGCGCAGAAGAAGCCGCTGCCTGATGTGATTAAGGGCACGGTAAAAACCATTCTGGGCTTCCTGGTGCTGGCGGGCGGGGCGACGGTATTGGTCGGCTCGCTGACGCCACTGGGCGACATTTTCAAACAGGCGTTTGATGTACAGGGCATCATTCCCAATAACGAAGCGATGGTCTCCATTGCGCTGGCGAAATATGGTGCCCCTACCACCATGATTATGGCCTTCGGCATGGTGGCGAATATCGTGGTCGCCCGGTTCACCCGTCTGAAATACATCTATCTGTCCGGCCATGTCACCTTCTATATGGCCTGTATGATCGCGATTATTTTATCGGTGGCGGGTTTTGAAGGCATCCAGCTTATTTATACCGGTTCGCTGGCGTTGGGTATTCTGATGGCGACCTTCCCGGCCATTGCTCAGCCTTATATGCGTAAGATCATCGGCGGTGACCACGTCGCGCTGGCGCATACCGGCACCATTGGCTACGTGTTATCGGGTTGGCTTGGCTCGCTGGTCGGTAAAGGTTCCAAATCTACCGAAGAAATGAACATGCCAAAAAACCTCAGTTTTTTGCGTGACAGCACCATTTCTATCTCGCTGACGATGATGGTCATTTACCTAATCCTGTCGGTTTCCGCCGGTAAAGCGTATGTGGAAACGAACTTCAGTAATGGTCAGAACTACCTGGTTTACTCCTTTATTCAGGCGATTACCTTTGCAGCCGGGGTCTTCATCATCCTGCAGGGCGTGCGCCTGATCCTGGCCGAAATCGTTCCTGCCTTTACCGGCTTCTCCGAAAAGCTGGTGCCGAATGCCCGTCCTGCGCTGGATTGCCCGATTGTCTTCCCGTATGCGCCTAACGCGGTGCTGGTCGGCTTTATTTCCAGCTTCATCGGTGGCCTGGTGGGGTTGTTTATCCTCGGTCAGCTGCACTGGGTATTGATTCTGCCGGGTGTGGTGCCTCACTTCTTCTGTGGCGCAACGGCGGGCGTGTTCGGTAATGCCACCGGCGGCAAGCGTGGGGCGATCTGCGGTGCGTTTGCGCACGGCATATTGATCACCTTCCTGCCCGTGGCGTTGCTGCCGGTACTGGGACAGATTGGCCTGACCAACACCACCTTCTCGGATACCGATTTCGGCGTGGTGGGGATCCTGCTGGGCAACATGGCTCACTTTATGGATAAAGGGACCATCACCATGATCATCACCGGCATTTTCGGACTGTTAGTGATTTATAACTTCGCCGCGCCGAAAAAAGTCGTGGTGGAAGAGAACGCAGGCTAAGCCCAACGGCTCACAGCAACCGGTCAGGCGGGCGAAGGTGCCTCCGGTTGCTGTCTCCTTATCGCGGTTGGGGATCGGCAGAAGGGGACGATCTCAACTTGTTAAAAAGTCATCAAAAAAATTAACGCTTGCTTAATGCGTCGTGCTGCGCGTAGTATGCGTCATCGGTTTGGAACACAGACCTTATGTAAGCAGTTTTAGTAAAGCAGTCCTCAGTTTAAGTGTTATCCCTAGATACCCTTCCTCATGAGCCTCCTCCTAAGTGCGCCCATAAGTAATTATCTGAAACTCAGGCCAAGTTCGCCGCGTTGAGTGGCTCAAAAAATTAAAGGAAATATCTATGTCTAACAAAATGACTGGTTTAGTAAAATGGTTCAACTCTGACAAAGGCTTCGGCTTCATTTCTCCAGAAGACGGCAGCAAAGATGTATTCGTACATTTCTCTGCAATCCAGAGCAACGATTTCAAAACTTTAGATGAAGGCCAGAAAGTAGAGTTCACTATCGAGAACGGTGCTAAAGGTCCATCAGCTGGCAACGTAGTTGCTCTGTAATTGCTGATACTTCGCTAACACTTGCGACAGCGATGACGGCATTAGCCCGAGCAGCCAGGTACCAGCGATAAAAAAACCCGCCTTGTGCGGGTTTTTTGTTTTCAGCGTTCAGTAAAAGCCACTCCCTGTAAACGGCCGCCATCAAGGCGCGCGGTTATCCGGCGGAGTGGCTTTTTTTATGGGCGTGATTCGGTATCAGCGCTCAGCGGCAGGGCCCGGTCCTGAAATCAAACACCGCGGTTTGCTGGTACAGGAACAGTTTGTAGACGCAGTCCTGTGACAGATAGGCGGGCGTCGCGGTTTTCATCTCCGGCAGGGTTGGCGTTATCCGCAGGGCGATATTTTCCCGCAGGGCCAGCACCTGATATTCCCAGGGCGCTGACTCCATCAGCATCGGCAGGCGAATAGCCTGGATCAGCGGGAAGTTACGCAGGCTGATGATGATATCGGGTGAATCGGCCGGCTGGCCGATAAACGCAATATTCTTCACATCCTGGGGTGGGATATGCGACAGGTCGATCTTCATTCGCTGCAGCAGATTTGCGGTGTAGCGCTGATCGTTGGCGACGGTGTTAAAGGCCGAGACCATCAACACCAGGCAGTAAAGCAGCGGCAGCAGCGTTAAAGCCTGTACCCAGCGTCGTATCGCTGGAAAGGCCAGAATATTGACGCAGAAGCAAAACAGGCTGAAGCAACTCCAGGCAATCAGCACGCGAGGACTGATTACCGGATCGCTCAGCAGCAATGAAAGCCCCGGAATGGCGGCGATCGCCAGAAACGGCAGCAGAACGATCGCCAGACCGTTAAACATTTTCCGCCTGGCGGAGCCCGCCTCTCTTGCCGTCCTGACCAGTAATATCAGCAACCCCAAAGTGGCTAACAGCAGCGGAATCGCAATCAGCAGCACCTTATTACTTGGAAACGCGCTCAGCACCATCGCGGTGAAGCTGTCGACGTTCTGCAACAAGGTGGCAATGGCAGCGGGTCCGGGCGGAATCATTTTGCTGTGCGCCAGGCTGTAAGGGTCGGTTACCAGCCAGGCGACGATAATCACCTTATACAGCACGGCGGCGATCAGACCGGCCGCCATTTTTTCGCCGATATACGGCCAGATCGCCTCACGGTTAACCCACAGCCTGAAGGTGATAATGGCGCAACAGCCGAGATAGACATTCAATCCGGTCTGGTAGGTGGTCATTACCAACAGCATCAGCCCCGCCGTCAGCAGGATATGAATAGCGCGACTGAATCTGAGCGGCAGACTGGCTATCATCGCCATGGCCAGCGACAGCATCATGGTCAGCGAGTCATAGCTATAGAGCAGTGACTGCGCGAGAAAAGGGTTGAGGATCATAAACTGGGCGGGCAACAGCTGCCAGTAACCGCGCAGCGGTAGCGCCAGTTTTTCTGCGTATATCACGCTGGCGGCGGCGAGGATCGCCAGGCCCATCAGCAGCGGCAGCGGCGAGATATCGTTGACGCTGGTATTAAAGCGCAGCGCAACGTTGATCAGCCAGGTTAACGGGCGGCCGTTGGAGAGCCACAGATTGGCCTGGCCATTAACAATGCGGAAGAAGTCATCCCGGTAATAAACCTTTTCGCTCCACAGCGGCAGCGTCATCAGCAGGCCAGTCAGGAAGGTGTAGAGGATCTGCCGGTGACGGCTGATGACTGAGGTGGCAGACTCACCATTGCGCATGTTATTCCAGATGAAGGCGTGCGTTGAAGAGCCACTAAAAAGCCGTGGAGTGCTTCAGTTTACCCGGGAATGTCGGCGGCGGAAGTCCGTATTAACGAGGGATATGAGAGGGCGTTCGCAATTTTGATTAACAGCGTGCGGCAGAGTCGGGCTCTGCCGCATAAAGCCTTTAAATCACCGCAGAGAGCAGCCAGACCAGCACAAAGCCGGTGACGCCCATCGCGGTGGTCAGCACGGTCCAGGTTTTCAAGCCGTCCGCCACTGACAGGCCGAGGTAACGGGTGACCACCCAGAAACCGGCGTCGTTTACGTGGGACAGGCCCAGTCCGCCAAAGCAGGCTGACAGCGTAACCAGCACCAGCTGCATATCGCTCAGGCCGGTGACGGCCTGGGTCAGCAGTCCGCTGGTGGTGAGGATCGCCACGGTTGCCGACCCCTGCGATGCCCGCAGCGCCAGCGACAGAATAAAGGCGGCGGGGATCAGCGGCAGATGGATGGTTTCCAGCGACAGCGCCAGCGCTTTACCCACGCCGGACTCGACCAGCACTTTACCAAAAGCACCGCCCGCACCGGCGACGAGGATCACTCCCGCCGAGCTTGGGATAGCGCGATCCAGCAGTTCACCCAGCTTCTCTTTGCTGATGCCACGACGCAGCGCCAGCAGCCAGGCCGACAGCGCCAGCGCAATCAGCAGCGCAATCGCCGGCGTACCGATTAACGTCAGCAGCTGGCGGATAACGTTGCCTTCTGGCAGCGCCGTATGCGCCAGCGTGCCCACCACAATCAGCACGATAGGCACCACGATCAATGAAGCAATCAGCGTTGCGCCCGGTGGTTGCGTCCCGGTTTTTCCCGGCGCGCTTTCAGGTTTAGCCAGCTGCAGCTGCTCCAGCACCGCCAGCGACAGATGATACTGACGGCGGTTCATCGCTTTCGCCACAAAGTAACCCACCACGCCAACCGGGATCGACACCGCGATGCCCAGCAGCATCAGCCAGCCCACGTCGGTGCCCAACAGGCCCGCCGCCGCTGCCGCACCGGGGTGCGTCGGTAACGCCACGTGCACGGTCAGCATCACGCCCGCCATCGGCAGGCCATATTTGATTGGTGAGACCTTCGCGACCTTGGTGAAGCCGTAAATCAGCGGGATAACAATAATAAAGCCGACTTCAAAGAACACCGGGATGCCGAGAATAAAGGCGGCCATGGTCAGCGCGGCGACGGTGCGTTTGATGCCCAGCGCATGGGTGAAGCGCTGCGCCAGCGACTCCGCGCCGCCGGAGGATTCAATAATCGCCCCGAGCATCGCGCCCAGCACGATGATGATGGTAATCGACCCCAGCAGGCCGCCCATCCCGGCAACGATCACCTTCATAATGTTGTCCGCCGGGATGCCGGTGGCGATCGCCACTAACAGGCTGACCACTAACAGGGCGACGAATGGATGGATTTTCAGTTTGATCACCATCAGCAGCAAAATCAGCACGCTGGCGACGGCGATAGTCAATAACAGGGCGGTGGACATTATTTCAGCCTCGTAGGATTTTATAATTTTATCATGCTTTTCAACATGGTATGGGTAGGTCATCCCTGGCTCTGGCCTGATTCAGGCAACAGAAAGCCAACGCTGCGCTAAAGGCGCGCAGCGTTTACTCGGTACGTCATTAACTATTTATAGGCGTCGAACCAGCCCAACCCGTCGGTGGTGACGCCGCGCGGGAAGTACTCGCAACCGATCCAGCCCTGATAGCCGCTGCGATCGATTAAATCGAAGATCCACGGGTAGTTGATTTCGCCTGCGTCCGGTTCATGGCGATCCGGTGCGGAAGCAATCTGGATGTGTTGATACTGGCCGCTAAAGGCGGTGATCAGATGGCTCAGGTTGCCGTCGACCAGCTGGGCATGGAACAGATCGAGCTGGGTAAAGACGCCCGGCCGGTCAATGCGTTTGACCATCTCCAGCGTCTGGTACTGGCTGGAATAGAGATAGCCCGGCTTGGTTTTCGGGTTTAACGCTTCCAGCAAAATGCGGATGCCGTGCGGCGCGAAACGGTCGGCGGCGTAACGCAGGTTGCTGATAAAAGTCTGGCAGTAAGCGTCACGATCCGCGCCTTCCGGCACGGTGGACGCCATGATATGCACCTGCGGGCAACCGAGTGCCAGCGCGTATTCCAGCGCCATATCGATATCGCGACGGGCGGCTTCTTCACGGCCGGGAATGGCACAGACGCCCCATTCGCCGGCGGCCACATCGCCAGGCCCGGTGTTAAACAACACCAGCGCCAGATCGTTACGTTCCAGCGCCTGCTTTAACTCGCTGGCGGCATAGTCGTAAGGGAACAGAAACTCCACGCCACGGAATCCGGCTGCCGCTGCCGCGTCAAAACGCGCCATAAACGGCAGCTCGGTAAACATGGTTGAGAGGTTGGCAGCAAACTTAGGCATGTTTAGCTCCGTAATTCAGCCACTTCGTCATCGTTCAGATAACGAATCGGGCGGTCGCCCAGGGTGAAGATCAGGCGGGCGGTCTCTTCCAGCTCTTCGGTGTTGTCCGCCGCTTCACGCAGGGTTTTGCCTACCACCACCGGGCCATGATTGGCCAGCAGGAAGGCTTTGTAATGCGGCGCCAGCTTCGCCAGGTCTTCACCCAGGCGCGCATCGCCCGGCCGGTAATAGGGCACCACCGGCACATCGCCGACGCGCATCACCACATACGGGGTAAACGGGCGGATGCAGTTCTGCGGATCCAGGCCTTCCAGGCAGGAAAGGGCGGTCAGATACAGGCAGTGCAGATGGACGATTGCCCCGCAGGCCGGGTTGTTCAGATAGATGGCGCGGTGGAAGCTGACCTCTTTCGAGGGCTTATCCCCGCCAATCCATTCCCCTTCCAGCGTCACTTTCGACAGCCGGTCGGCGACCAGCTCACCGAGGCAGGAGCCGGTGGGTGTGGCCAGCAGCGTACCGTCTTCGAGCAGCATCGAGAGGTTGCCCGCCGAACCGGTGGCATAACCGCGCTGGAAGAAGGACGCGCCCAGCCGGACCATCTCTTCCCGTGCTTGTTGTTCAGTCATAGCGAGAACTCCTGTTGAGCGCGTGCGAAGAAGTTTTCATCGCCAAAGTTGCCGGATTTCAATGCCAGCGAGATCGGCTGGGAAACGGCTTTGACCCACGGCACGCCGGGCGAGATCACCGGGCCGATATGGAACGCATCGATATTCAGCGTCTGCGCGACCACGCCGGAGGTTTCACCGCCGGCGACGATAAAGCGCTGCCAGCCACGCTGTTGCAGTTCACGCACCACTGCGGCAAACAGCTGCTCGACCGCTTCACTGCTTTTCTCGGCACCATACTGTTGCTGAATACGCTTCAGGGTGTCCGGTTCAGAGGTGGCGAACAGCAGCGGTGCCAGGCTTTCGCCGCTGTGCTCAGCGACCCAGTCACAGAGTTCGATCGCATAGGCGTCACGCTGTGCCAGCGCCCGTTCAACGTCAACCGCCAGAGACGCCGCCTGATCGCGGTAACGCGCCACCTGACGATTGGTCATGGTTGAACAGGATCCGGAGAGCACCACCGCGCGTTCGCCCTGCGGCGTGCCGGCGGCCTGCGCCTGCGCGCTGTTATGGGCGCTGCTTGCCCACTGACGGGCCAGGCCGATCGCCAGGCCGGAGCCGCCGGTCACCAGCGTCATTTCCCGCAGCGCTTCGCCCTGGGTCAGCAGATGCTGTTCGTTCAGCGCATCCAGCACCACATAACGCACGCCCTGTTGTTTCAGTTCAGCCAGCGCATGACGCACGGCGTCGGCACCCCGATCCAGCGTCTGGCTGTTAATCAGTCCGGCTTTGCCTTCACTCTGGGCTTCCATCAGACGCAGCAGGTTGCTGTCGGTCATCGGCGTCACCGGATGGTGGCGCATACCGGAATCGGACAGCAGCTGATCCATCACAAACAGATGTCCCTGATACACCGTGCGGCCATTGACCGGCAGTGACGGGGAGATGATGGTCTGGGTTTCGCCCAGCGCGGCCAGCAGCGCGTCGGTAACCGGACCGATGTTGCCTTTGGCGGTGCTGTCGAAGGTCGAGCAGTATTTAAAGTAGAAGCGCTCGCAGCCCTGTTGCTGTAGCCATGCCAGCGCCTGCAACGAGTCGGCAACCGCCTTCTCAGGAGCGCAGGAGCGGGATTTCAGGCTGACAACAATCGCCTCAGCCTCCAATGCCAGCGGCTCGGTCGGCACGCCATTTACCTGTACCGTCGCCATACCGTTCTGCACCAGGAAGCTGGCGATATCGGTGGCACCGGTGAAGTCATCTGCTATCACGCCCAGGCGCATTATTGCGGCTCCTTTTTCGCTGGCAGGGTAATGCCACTGAAGATTTTGATCACCGCGCTGTCGTCTTCACGGCCATAGCCGGCGTTGCTGGCGGAGGTGAACATATTAAAGGCGGTGGAGGCCAGCGGCAGCGGGAAGTGCAGCGCTTTGGCGGTGTCGGCCACCAGACCCAAATCTTTGACGAAGATATCCACCGCCGATTTTGGCGAGTAATCACCGTCCACCACGTGACGCATACGGTTCTCAAACATCCACGAGTTACCCGCCGCGTTGGTGACCACGTCATACATGGTATCCAGCGGAATACCGGCGCGCGCCGCCAGCGCCATCGCTTCGGCACCGGCCGCAATATGTACGCCTGCCAGCAGTTGGTGGATGATTTTCACCGTCGAGCCGAGACCGATTTCGCTACCAATGCGGTAGACCTTGCCTGCCACGGCATCCAGCACCGGTTGCAGCAGCGCAAAGGCCTTGTCGCTGCCGGAGGCCATCACCGTCATCTCGCCCAGCGCCGCTTTCGCCGCACCGCCAGAGACCGGCGCATCCAGCATGATCAGCTGATGCTCCGCCAGACGCTGTTCAATCAGCAGCGCATCCTGAGAAGAGATGGTGGAGGACACCATCACCGCGGTACCGGGCTTCAGATGGGCCGCCAGGCCGTTGTCACCAAACAGGATCTGGTTCACCTGCTGCGCGTTGACCACTAATAACAGCACCGCATCTAAGTGTTCGGCAAAGCCATCCGCACGGGTTTCGGCCGCTTTGGCTCCGCTGCTCAGCAGCGTGTGCAGCGCGGCAGGATTCAGGTCAACACCGTAGGTGTTCAGGCCGGCTTTGATACAGGATTGCGCCGCACCCATGCCCATAGACCCGAGGCCAACGACACAGACCGACATTGATGATGCGTTAGGCATACGCTCTCCGTGTTAATTTAGGTGATAATTTGTTTTGTTGTGTGAAGTATAGGCGCTTTTATCACCAGAATTGGTGATGCGCATCACATTAATTAACAGTAATTAACCTGCATTTCACAAGGTTTAACATGCGTGTGAATCGCGCTATAAAGCATTAAACCCTTTATTATCAGTGCTATGTGCTTTTACGCTGGTCGATCAAAACCTGAGCCGTTCCCTTGATGCGTGATAAAATGATAAAAATTGGGGTGCAGACCGCGCCTCTGCTCCATTACACTTGTCCCGCAGATAACCCGCTCACAAGGAGAGACCATGATCCCGGTCGAAAGACATCAACAAATTTTAGCGCTGGTGCAGGAAAAGGGCGTGGTGAGCATTGCTGAACTGACCGATCGGCTGGCGGTGTCACATATGACCATCCGGCGGGATCTGCAGAAGCTGGAAGAGCAGGGCGCGGTCATGCTGGTGTCAGGCGGCGTACGCTCTACCGAGCGACTGGCCAGCGAGCCGTCACATCTGGATAAAACCAGCATGTTCAGCCAGGAGAAGCAGGCGATTGGCGAAGCGGCGGCCCGGCATATTCCCCGCAACAGCTGCATCTACCTGGACGCCGGCACCACCACGCTGGCGCTGGCCCGCGAGCTGGGTATGCGGGACGATTTAACCATCGTCACCAATGACTTTGTGATTGCCAACTTCTTTATCGACAACAGCCAGTGCCGGGTGATCCCCACCGGCGGCACGCTCTGTCGCGATAACCGTTCCTGCGTCGGCGATGCGGCGGCGCTGGCGTTGCAGGGACTGTCGATTGATATCGCCTTTATCTCCGCGTCCTGCTGGGGAATGCGTGGGATCTTCACCCCCGATGCGGAGAAGATCACCGTAAAGCGGGCGGTAAGTGAAGTGAGCCGCAAACGGGTGCTGCTGGCTGACAGCTCAAAATACAACAAGATCGCCACCTTCCTCGCGCTGCCGCTGGCCCGCTTTGACGCGATTATTACCGATCCCTATCTGCCGGACTCCGCCCGCCAGGAAATGGCGGCGCTGGAAATCGAGATCACGCTGGCCAGCTAACGGCGTGTCGCACGACGTAGAAAGGACCTTCGGGCCCTTTTTTTATTTACTAAAAGGCGCAGGCTATCAGTGAGATTGATAATGACAATGAAAGTTATTATCATTCGCGCACAAAAACACTAACAACATCGCAATCACTTTATGAAAACGCCACGTTTCTCCGTTTCCACCTTTACGCGCCTCCATGGAAAACCGCATTTCGTTCTGTTTGTCAGCCTGCTGGGCAGCGGCTCCGCGCTGGCGGCAGAGAGCACCCTGACCGTCAATGCCGATCCGGCGACAGCGGTGGGCAGCTACAGCCAGGATACCGCGACCATTGGCGGCACAACTGCCACACCGCGTAACGAAACCCCGCAGTCGGTCAGCGTGGTGACGTCGCAGGTGATCAAAGATTACCAGGTCAAAACCGTTAATGACGCGATGAAGTTTGTCAGCGGCGTCACCCAGGGCAATACGCTCGGGGGAATTGAAGATGGCTTCGTTAAGCGTGGCTTTGGCGCCAACTCGGACGGATCGATTTTCCTCGATGGCATCCGCAGCAATCAGGGCCTGTCGATGGATTCGACCATCGATCGTGTGGAAGTGCTGAAAGGCTCGGCTTCCCTGATGTACGGCATCCTTAATCCTGGCGGCGTGATCAATCTGGTCAGCAAAAAGCCGCAGTATGAGTGGAATACCCATATCAGTGGCGAATCCAGCAGCTTCGGCGGCGGTGCCGGTACGGTGGATATCACCGGTCCGCTCGGCAATGGTTTTGCCTTCCGGTTGATTGCCGAACGCCAGCGCGAAGATTACTGGCGCAACTTCGGCGTGAATCAGCATACGCTGATTGCACCTTCCCTGAGCTGGTTTGGCGAGAAAGCCTCGTTCAATATCAGCTACATGGAAAATAAATACGATATCCCGTATGACCGTGGCACCGCCTTTATCAACAAAAAACCGGTCGATATTCCCTATAATGAACGGCTGGACGACAGCGCCAACCATGCTTACGGCAAAAACAAGCGGCTGAACGTCACTTACGGCTATAACCTGGATGACACCTGGGCGACCCACGTTAACTATGGCTGGATGCAGCGCCGCTATGACAGCAACGAAGTCAGGGCCACCGCTATCGACACCACCACCGGGATTGTCTCGCGCCGGGCGGACGCCAACCGGGGCTTTAACCATCAGACCACCTATCTGTCATGGGATATCGGCGGCAGCCCGGAGATCTGGGGGATGCAGCACGATCTGATGCTGGGTGTGGACTACGAGCAGGACGAAACCTATAAGGCGTATTCCTATCGCGGCAAAGTTTCTAAAACCTTCAATATGTACGACCCGGTATATGGTGAAGAGCCGGTGGTCAGCAGCAGCACCGTCAGCGACACAATCAGCAACCTGCGAACCAACCTCTACAGCCGGTCGGTGTTTGCCAAAGACAGCATTCACCTGACCGACAAGTGGATTGCGGTGCTGGGCGGCCGTTTCCAGCGTTACACCCAGACCGCCAGCAGCGGCTGGACCAATCCCGCTACCACGCTGAACGATCGGGGTGACAGCTTCCTGCCACAGGCGGGGCTGGTGTATAAAATCCTGCCGGATCTGTCGCTTTACGGCAGCTACAGCCAGTCATTTACCCCATCGACGCAAACCGATGACGACGGCAACGTCGCCTCGACCGAAAAAGGCACTACCTATGAAGTCGGTGCCAAATGGCAGGTGGTGCCGGCGGTTTCTGCCACGCTGGCGCTGTACCGCATTGATGAAAAAGACATGTCGGTATTTATCAACGGCGTGACCCGTAACATTCCGAAAGCCCGTTCAACCGGGGCTGAAGTTGAAATCAACGGCGAAGTGGCGAAAGACTGGAACCTGACGGCGACCTACAGCTATGACAAAACCGAGATCGTTGAGGACAACCTCAACCCGGATAACGTCGGCAACCGCCTGGTCAACGCGCCAACCAATATGGGCAGCCTGTATCTGAGCCACACCCTGCGCTTCTCCTGGCTGCCGGGCGAACTGCGTATTGGCGGCGGCGGACGTTACGTCGGCAGCCGTGCTGGCGATCCTGAAAACAGCTTCACCATGCCGGACTACACCGTGGCGGATGCCTTTATCGCCTGGGACAGCCAGCTGGTGGGGAAACATACGCAGCTGAAGCTGAATATGAACAACCTGTTTGATAAGGAATATTACCAGTCCAGTGGCGGTAATCTGCGGGTGAGTGAAGGCGAGCCGCGCGTAATGTATCTGCAAGCGTCTGTCGATTTCTGATAGCCAACAGAGAAGGAAAAGCGATGAACAGGGCATTGATCAGCCTGCTGCTGATGCTGGTCAGCAGCGTGGCACCGGCGAAAACCATCACCGACATTCTGCAACGCAAGGTAGAGGTGCCGGATAACCCGCAGCGGATCGTGGTGGGGGAAAGCCGGATGATTTACACCCTGGCGCTGGTGGAAGAGGGCAATCCGGCGAAACGGGTGGTGGGCTGGCCGGGCGATCTGCAAAAGCTGGATCGTCAGACCTGGGATCGTTACGTTGATGCATTCCCGCAGATCAAAACCATCCCGCTGGTCGGCAAGTCGAATTACACCCAGATCAGCGTGGAGAAGGTGATCGCCCTGCAGCCCGATCTGGTGATCCTGCCGGTGTACGCCAAACAGGAAAGCAATCATGACAGCTTCCAGATGCAGCTTACTGCGGCGGGCATTCCGGTAATCTATATCGATACCCGCGTCGACCTGCTGAAAAACACCGTGCCGAGCCTGAAAATTCTTGGCGAAGCGCTGAATGACCAGGCGAAAGCGCAGCGCTTTATTGATTTCTATCAGCAGCATATGAATCTGATCCGCGATCGGCTGGCAACCGCCAATCCGGCAAAACCGAGCGTGCTGTTGCAGCTGCATATCGGCCGCAGAGAGGAATGTTGCACCACGGTAAGCCACGGCAATCTGGCCGATTTACTGGCGTTTGCCGGGGGCAATAATATTGCGGCGGGTCGGTTTGGCGGCGTGTTTGGCCAGCTCAGCCCGGAAGCGATTATTGCCGCCAACCCGGAGGTTTACCTGGCCACCGGCTCGGGCGGCCCGCAGCAAACGGAGCAGCTTCAGCTTGGGCCACTGGTCAGTGCGGCGGCGGCTCAGCAGAGCTTCAGCAAGACGCTGGCGAATGAGTCGGTCATCTCCCAGCTGCCGGCCATCCGCAATGGTCGGGCGCTGGCGGTGTGGCACAACTTCTATATGAGTCCGTGGCATCTGCTGGATGTGGAGATCTTCGCGAAGGCGCTGCATCCCCAGCTGTTTGCCGATCTCGACCCGCGTAAAACGCTGGATGAGATGAATCAGCAGTTCCTGCCGTTAGCCGAAAAGGGCACCTACTGGACCACGCCAGACAGCACCGCAAACGGGCACTAAAAACGTTAAGCCATAAAAAAGGCCCGCGAATTTCGCGGGCCTTTTGCTGCTATCAGTCCAGACCAACGTTATTCGTTGATATTGGGATGCTGATTAATCAGATGCTTACGTTTCTCTTCCAGCTCGGCAATCTGCTCACTGATATCGTCGATTTTGGTTTCGATATTATCGTGATGCTCCTGCAACAGCTCTTTCGCTTCATGAATATCGGAAGCCGCCGGGGTCGCGCCACGCAGTGGCATATTGGCGGTTTCTTTCATCATGATACCGGTGACCAGGCCCACAACCGCCACCACCATCAGGTAGTAAGCCGGCATGTAGAGGTTCGCGGTATATTCAACCAGCCAGGCGGCCAGCGTTGGCGTCAGACCCGCCACCAGAATCGAGATATTAAAGGCACTGGCTAAGGCGCTGTAACGAATGTGCGTCGGGAACATCGCTGGCAGCGACGAGGCCATCACGCCGGTGAAGCAGTTCAGTATCACCGCCAGGATCAGCAGACCGGCAAAGATCAGCCCGGTGACGTTACTGTTGATCAGCATGAAGCAAGGAATGGCCATAATCATCAGCGCGATACTGCCGATAATCACAAACGGACGACGACCAAACTTATCGCTCATCAGGCCCATAATCGGCTGAATAAACAGCATACCAATCATGATGGCGATGATGATTAACACGCCGTGATCTTCAGAATAGTGAAGATTGTGCGACAGGTAGCTCGGCATATACGTCAACAGCATGTAGTAGGTGACGTTAGTCGAGAGCACCAGACCGATACAGGCCAGCAGGCTTTTCCAGTGCTTGGTGGCAATCTCTTTAAACGACACTTTTGGCCCTTCGGCCAGACCTTCACGATCACCTTTTTCCAGCTTGTCCACGTGCTGCTGGAACGCAGGCGTTTCTTCCAGCGCGTTACGCAGGTAGATGCCGATCAGTCCTAACGGCAGCGCCACGAAGAATGGAATACGCCAGCCCCACTCAAGGAACTTGGCATCACCGACCACGGTGGAGATCAGCACGACCAGGCCCGCACCGGTGACGAAGCCGACAATGGAGCCGAAGTCCAGCCAGCTGCCCATAAAGCCGCGTTTACGGTCCGGGGAGTATTCCGCCACGAAGATCGACGCACCGGTATATTCACCGCCGACCGAGAAGCCTTGCGCCATTTTACACAGCAGCAGCAGGATCGGTGCCCAGATGCCAATGGTGGCGTAAGACGGTATCAGACCGATACAGAAAGTACTGACCGACATGATAACAATGGTGATAGAGAGGATTTTCTGGCGACCGTATTTGTCACCGAGTCTGCCGAAGAAAAGACCACCTAAAGGACGAATAAGGAAAGGAACGGAGAAGGTTGCCAGAGCGGCAATCATCTGCAAGCCCGGATCGGCACCCGGGAAAAACACCTGGCCTAAGGCGAAGGCCACAAAGCCGTAAACCCCAAAGTCAAACCACTCCATAGCGTTACCCAGCGACGCTGCGGTAATGGCTTTGCGTAACCTGGCATCATCAATGATCGTTACGTCTTTTAAGCCAATCGGCTTAACACGCTTCCTACGTAGCTTCATATAAAACACCCTGTAATTGTCTGTTTCCCAATTAGATTCTTGCCCCTTTCTGCTCGTGCGCAAGACCTGGCACCGGGCGAAACGGGTCAAATAGTGCAGGGCCAGAAGCCCCACTGACAGCGATTTGTGGTGGGTAATGGCGCCCATCAACAGATAACTGTCTGCATTCAGTATATCGTTTCTTACGCGGCTAACATAATTTCTGTCTGAAATTAGCTACAGCGATGCAACAGACCGAATCTGATTCAGACAAGGAATTTAACAAAGCCAGGGCCAGCCGCCGACGGGGCTCCTTCGCGGCAAAACGGCCATTGGCAGGTAATCATTCTGATGGGCAGAATAATAGAAGAGAACAGAACCGTTAATTGCTGATAATTCATTGGCTGAATTAAGTGAAATTAGTTAATAACATTCAAAAAAGTTATTTGTTGCGTGCGAACAGACTATGGGTAATACTTCCTGCCGCATTTTTGCGGAGTCAGCAATGTATAATAAAAATAGCACCACCTTTGAAAATTATTATCTTAATATGCAAGAAAGCATTGATAATAATTTACGTCTCTGGCGTCATTATCACGCCGTTAACATTATTGATAATCAGGTTATTTCGCCGCAAAACGCGTGGCTGAACTGTGGTGAAAGTGTCGATAAAATAGTGCAGCAGGTGCATTTACAGAGCAAAAGTGTGGCGCAGCAGGCTGGGGTGCTGAACCGTTACGGACTGTTGTCAAAGCAGATGCAGGGCATGGTGGAACGCTTTCAGGCATTGGGTGTAAAACTGGCCGAGCAAAGTGTCAATTCCCGCCGCGAGGAAATTTATCAGGAGTATCAGCAGCTGGCCGATCATATTATGCCGACGCTGGAACGCATTAATCAGCGGGTAGAAGCCCGCCGTGAAGCGGTAGGGATTAAAGCCGAAACAAAAATAACCCCGCCGGTGGCTGACGAAACGGTCAACGTGGCATTACGCGCCGCGCTTAAACGTCGCAGCTAACTCTTCGCCTTTATTCTTCTCTCACCGGAATTGGCACTGACGTCCAGGGTTGCTGATTTTGTTCTTCCATCCCCGCCATTAACGCACTGCCGTTCATCGGCCGGGCATACAGATAGCCCTGGATAAAGATCACCCCACGCTTTTTCAGATACTCCAGCTGCAGCGGCGTTTCCACCCCTTCCGCCACGATGCTCAGCTTCAGCTTATGGCTCAGCATGATAATCGCATCCAGCACCGGCGCTTCGCCGTCAACCGATTCAATGGCGTTCACGAAGCCACGGTCAATTTTCAGGTAGTCCAGCGGGAAGGTTTGCAGGTAAGAGAGCGAGCAGTGGCCGGTGCCGAAGTCATCGATGGCGATTTTAATCCCTTCGCGGCGAAGCTGCTGCAGTTTGCTGATCACATCGTCGCCGTCGGAAATCAGACTGCGCTCGGTCAGCTCAAGGGTAATATTCGGCTGGTGGTGGGCTATTTTGGCGGCAAATTCACGGATGTCCGCCATAAAATCCGCATGCTGAATATGCTCACCGGCGATATTCAATCCAATATGGAAGTTCGGCGGGATCTGCCAGTAGCGCATATCCTCGGCGATATTCTGCAATAAAGACTGGGTCAGCGGGACAATCATCCCTTCTTCTTCGGCAGCCTGAATAAACAGGTCCGGCCTGGCCCAGCGGCCATTGGGTAATTTCCAGCGCATTAGCGCTTCCACACCGGAGGCTTTGCCGGTCTCCACGTTATACACCGGCTGATAATTTACCGAGAATTCCCGGCGCTGAATCGCCCGCTTTAGCTGGTCGCGGATCGACACCTTTCGCTT
The DNA here is from genome assembly GCF_004551645.1 of Erwinia sp. QL-Z3. Taxonomy (NCBI): domain Bacteria; kingdom Pseudomonadati; phylum Pseudomonadota; class Gammaproteobacteria; order Enterobacterales; family Erwiniaceae; genus Erwinia; species Erwinia sp. QL-Z3. The sequence continues at coordinate 1,100,610 of NZ_CP037950.1, read as the reverse complement.
CAGCCAGTTGTTGGTCACCATCATCAACAGCAGCGAGAAAATGGCCGCCATCGGGATAAAGGTCACCATGCCGTGGCGCCAGGTTAACGCCAGGTCACGCGCAGGCGAGGTGACGGTGGCGACAATCGGATAGCGTTGCGAGGTTTCAACCAGCGTATGCGCCCTGAGCAGGGAAGCGCGCTCATCCGGGAGCGTGCCGCTGGCGATGCGGTAACCGCCGCCAAACTGCAACACGATGGCGTAATCGTGGCTTTTGCCCACCGCATCCATAAAGTCGAGCAGATACTGGCCATCCACTATCGCATAGCTGCTAAACATGCTCGGGGTGTCGCGCACATAGATTACGGCCGGGCGATCCTTTACCGAAAACGTGCCGGCCAGCGAGGTCATCCCCCAGGCTTTGCGCGTTTCTGGTGGTGGGCCTTGCAGCATGGTCTTCAGGTCGCCGCGTAAACCGGCATACATTGACGAACAGGTGACTTCGTCATCCTGCATCACGCCGATTGAGCGGAAATAGGGGTACTGCGAGGCGTATTCCTGCAGCTGCTCATTAATGTCCGTGCAGGATTTATCGGAGAACTTGCGCAGATAGCCGACCATATTCCACGCCTGATCGCTAATCGACTCGGCCTGCGTGAGCAGCATTGAGGCCGTTACGGATTGCTGACGTTGTACAATTTGTCGGGCGTCGATAAAGGTAAACAGCAGGCAGAGGAGCAGCGGTGCCAGACCGGCAATAGTCAGAAAAAGGCCCTTCTTTTGCGGGCTGGTCTTAAAAATAGAGTCCACGTCGTACCTCTGTAACCCAACAAAACGTTGCGTAAAAAAGTCCCGGCCAGCCGCAAATGACGGTATAGCTGACGAAAAGCCAGACAGTCTGCCAGCATCATAAGCGCAGAGACCGGGCTTTAGTCAATATTCTGCAAATTATTGCCGGATTGATCGTTTCCCCGCCGTTTTTCTCCTGTGTCAGGATGCCTTCGCGGTCTGGCCGCGTAACCCGGACAACAACAGGAGCGAAAATGACTGATGCGGTGGTACTAAAAAGTGCAGCGCCTTTACGGAGCAGGATCACGGACGAGGAGTGGCAGGCGAGGGTCAAACTGGCGCACTGTTATCAGCTGGCGGCGAAGCTACGCTGGACCGACCACATCTATACCCATTTCTCGCTGCGCGTGCCGGGGGAAAAGCCTCACTTCCTGATCAACGCCTATGGACAGACCTTCGATGAGATCACTCCGGAAACGCTGGTCAAGATCGATCTGGATGGTGAGATCATCGACGATCCCACCGGTCTGGGCATTAATCCGGCCGGCTACGTGATCCACAGCGCCATCCACCGCGCGCGCCCGGAAACCCATGCCGTGTTGCATACCCATACCGCCGCCGGGATTGGCGTGGCGGCGCAGAAAAAGGGTCTGCTGATGATTTCCCAACACAGCATGCGTTTCTTCCAACGTCTGGCGTATCACGACTACGAAGGGATAGCGCTGGATCTGGACGAGCAGCAGCGCATCGTCGCCGATCTGGGCGATCTCAACGCGCTGATCCTGCGCAATCACGGCCTGCTGACCTGCGGCAACAATCTTGAAGAAGCCTTCTATAACCTCTATTACCTGGAGCGCGCCTGCGTGGCTCAGCTGGCTGCCCAGACCGGCGGCAGCGAGCTGACCATCGTGCCGGACGACGTGGCGGAGAAAGCCGCGCAGGTGTTTGATAACGGCGTTAAAAATAAAAAATATCTCCTGCACTGGGATGCCTATATCCGCCAGCTGCAACGCAACGCACTTTAATAAGGGATCGCCATGAAATATTTAGCGGCTGTGCTGCTGCTTTGCACCACTTATGCCGCCAGCGCGGCCAGTGACCTTTCAGGCGTGACGCTGGTGCTGGGCGATCAGGCGCGTAATCTGCGTTCGCTGGTGGACGCCTCGGGCGTAATGAAAGACGCGCCTTATCAGTATCGCTGGGCCAATTTCCAGGGCGCGGCGCCGTTGTTCGAAGCGCAACGCGCCGGCGCGGTGGATACGTCCTATGCCGGGGATTTGCCGGTACTGATGGCGGCTTCAGGCGGGGTGGAATTAAAGATTATTGCGACTAACGTCGGCGATCCCGGTTCGAATGGGCTGGTTGTTCCGGCCGATTCACCGATCCACAGCGTCAAAGATCTGGCGGGCAAACCGGTGGTGGTCTCCTCCGCCCGGGGCAGCATTTCCCAGCACTTGCTGTATCAGGCGCTGGAAGAGGCGGGCGTAAAGCGTGATGCGGTGCCGGTCCGTTTTGTGCTGCCAACCGATGCCAGCGCCGCGTTCAACTCCGGGCAGATTGCCGCCTGGGCGACCTTCGATCCCTATCTCGGCATCGCCGAACAACACGGCGCGCGCCTGCTGCGCGACGGCAAAGGACTGACCACCGCGCTGTCATTTGTTACCGCCACAGGGAGTTCGTTAAAGGATCCGCAAAAAAGGCTGGCGATAGCCGACTTTGCCCGCCGCCTGGCGAAAGCGCGGGAATGGGCGCTGCAGCATCCTGATGAATATAATCAGGTTTACTCTTCACTGACCCGACTGTCACCGGAAGACGCCAGGGCGATTACCGTCAGGATTTCTCACGGCATTCGCCCGGTCTCGGCGGACGATATTGCGAAAGTGCAGAAGGTCTCCGATCTGTTCTCCTCGCTGGCGATCCTGCCGGCGAAAGTGGACGTCCAGTCGATCACCGACACCAGCGTGTTCGCGGCGCAGTAGCGTTAGCGCCTCGCGGGAACAGTATGCCTTCAGCGCGAACGATGGCAGGCGAAACAAAGTCACTTGCATAATGCAAGTGACCTGGCTACTGTTACTTGCATAATGCAAGTCACGAGTGGAAGCCCGCCATGAAATCCGATCCCCTTTATCAGATGTCCTGTCCGATTGCCCGCAGCCTGGGCCGAATTGGCGACAGCTGGAGCATGCTGATCCTGCGCGATATGTTTGCCGGCCTGACGCGGTTTGATGAACTGCAAAAAAGCAGCAATATTGCGCCAAATATCCTCACCCGACGGCTGAAAGACCTGGTAGAAGACGGTCTGCTTGAACGGGTCGCCTATTGCGAAAAGCCGCTGCGCTATGAATATCAACTCACGCAAATGGGGCGTGATTTCCGGCCGGTGATCCTGTCGCTGTTGCAATGGGGCAACAACTGGCTTGCGCCGGAAGGCCGCTCGATGCAGCTGGTCGAGCGCAGTTCAGGCCGCGTGGTCGAGCTGGAGTTGACCGATAAACAGACCGGCCGGGCGATCACCGCCACGGAATATGCCTCTGTGCCCGGCCCGGCGGCCGACGAGGCGGTGCGCTATCGCCATGATTATGTGCAGCAAAAGCGGGCAGGCGTTGCCGGTAAATTTGTCCCACCCAGCATTTATCGTGACCCATCATGAGCCTGACCCTGAATGACGGTGCCACGGCATCGCGCCGGTTCACGCTACCCCGTAAGCGCTCACTAACATTTCTGCTGCTGATTGTCCTGCTGTGCGCGCTGGCGGGCTATGGCTGGCACTGGTATCACACCGGGCGATACCTGCAACAAACCGATGATGCCTATGTTGGCGGCGATATCAGCGTGCTGTCAGCCAAAGTACCGGGCTATATTGCGCGGGTTTGGGTGCTGGACAATCAGCAGGTGCAGCAAGGCGATCGGCTGATTACCCTCGAGAGTGCGGATTATCAGGCGGCACTGGCGCAGGCGCAGGCCAACGTCAGCGCGCAGCGTGCGCAGCTGGTGGACATTGCCGCCACGCGTCAGCTGCAACAGGCGACAATTGCCAGCGCGCAGGCCAGCGTACGTTCGGCGCAGGCAGAGTCCCGCCGCACGCGGGATGATAATCAGCGTTATTCCGCGCTGGTGAGCAGCGCCGCCGTCTCCCGACAGAGCCGCGAGCAGGCCGCCGCCGCCTGGCAACAGGCGGTTGCCGCTGAACAGAAAGCCCAGGCCGAAACCACCGCATCGCAGCGTCAGCTGGCGGTACTGGATGCCCGCAGCCAGCAGGCGCAGGCCGCCCTTGAACAGGCGCTGGCCCAGCTGGATATGGCGAAGCTGAACGTCGGCTATACCGACATTCGCGCGCCGTTTGCCGGCACGGTCGGTAACCGCCGCGCGCGGCCCGGCGCCTTTGCTGCCGCCGGCACGCAGCTGCTGTCACTGGTGCCCAGCCAGGGATTATGGATCGATGCCAATTTTAAAGAGAGCCAGCTGGCGGAGATGAAACCCGGCCAGAAAGCCGAAATCCGTGCTGATGTCATGCCCGACCGGGTGTTTCACGGCCATGTCAGCAGCCTTTCTCCGGCAACGGGCGCGCAGTTCAGCGTGTTGCCCGCCGAAAATGCCACCGGCAACTTCACCAAAATCGTGCAGCGGGTGCCGGTGCGTATTCTGTTAGACAGCAACGACAGCCGGCTTGGCGCGTTGCGTCCGGGCCTGTCGGTGACCGTCAACGTTAACCAGCAGGACCGCTAATGAACGCCCAGGCGGGTATTGCGGGCATGAGCATGGCGAGCAAGGTTTTTGCCTTTGCCACCATGTGCGTGGGGATGTTTATCGCGCTGCTGGATATCCAGATTGTCTCGGCCTCTTTACGGGATATCGGCGGCGGGCTGTCCGCAGGCACGGATGAAACGGTGTGGGTGCAGACCAGTTATCTGATTGCCGAAATCATTGTTATTCCGCTTTCCGGCTGGCTGGCCCGCGTGATGTCTACCCGCTGGCTGTTTGCCGCTTCCGCCGCCGGATTTACGGTGATGAGCCTGCTGTGCGGCTGGGCGTGGAGCATTCAAAGTATGATCGCCTTCCGGGCGTTGCAGGGCTTCCTGGGCGGCTCGATGATCCCCATGGTGTTCACCACCGCTTTTGCCTTCTTCAGTGGGCCGCAGCGGGTAATTGCCGCCGCGACCGTGGGCGGGCTGGCTTCGCTGGCACCGACGCTTGGCCCGACCGTCGGCGGCTGGATCACCGACAATTACTCGTGGCACTGGCTGTTCTTTATTAACCTGGTGCCGGGGATGTTTATCACCATTGCGGTGCCCATATTGGTCAATGTCGATGAGCCGGACTGGTCATTGCTGAAAGGCGCGGATTATCCCGGCATGCTGATGATGGCGTTATCGCTGGGCTGTCTGGAATACACGCTGGAAGAAGGGCCGCGCTGGGGTTGGATGGATGACAGCACCATCCTTATCACCGCGTGGATTTCTGGCCTGGCGGGCTTAGGGTTTATCTGGCGCACCTTGCGGCATCCGCGTCCGGTGGTCGATTTGCTGGCCCTGAAGGATCGTAATTTTGCGTTGGGCTGTTTTTTCTCGTTTATGGCTGGCGTCGGTATCTTTTCGACCATCTACCTTACGCCGCTTTTTCTGGGCAATTTACGCGGCTTTAGCGCGCTGGATATTGGCCTGGCGATCTTCTCCACCGGGATCTTCCAGATCCTGTCGATCCCGATCTACTCGTGGTTTGCTAACCGGGTGGATCTGCGCTGGCTGATGATGATCGGTCTGGCGGCGTTTGCCCTGTCGATGTTCTTTTTCACCCCGATTACCCATGACTGGGGAGCGGAACAGCTGCTGCTTCCGCAGGCTTTTCGCGGCGCGGCGCAACAGTTCGCCGTCGCCCCAGCGGTAACCCTGACGCTGGGCGGCCTGCCACCTGAGCGGCTGAAGCTGGCGTCGGGACTGTTTAATCTGATGCGCAACCTGGGCGGCGCCATCGGGATTGCGATGTGTGGGACGGTATTGAATGACCGGACAAACCTGCATTTCAGCCGGCTGGGTGACCATCTGAATATGACCAATCAGGTGATGGACAGCCAGCTGGATACGCTGACGCAGATCTGGCAGCAGAGCGGTATGGACGTCGCTACCGCCCATACCGCCGCGTTAAAGCAGCTGGCTGCAATCACCTTCCGTGAAGCGCAAACGCAGGCTTTTGCCGATGCGTTTGTGCTGATTATGGTCGGATTCATCATCACCACGCTGATGGTGCTGCTGATGCGCAAACCCGCCGCCAGTGCACCGCCGGTGACCGCTGAGGCGCATTAGGCCGGGTTACAGCCGCACCACCTGCCCACTGTTCATCGACGCCAGCGCGGCGTCAGCCAGCCGCAGCGCCTGCAAACCGTCTTCGCCGCCAGGGGAGATGGCTTTGCCACTCTTCAGGTGCTCAATCAGGCTGGCGAACTCCAGACGATAGGCATCGGCATAGCGTTGCAGGAAGAAATACATCGGTTTCTGCGCCACCACGCCGCCAATGTCGGATTTTACCAGGCTGCTTTCCGGCAGGTTATTCACTGCCAGCATCCCCTCGCTGCCGTGCACTTCAATGCGCTGATCGTAACCGTAGGTGGCGCGGCGGCTGTTGGTGATCACCGCCATTTTGCCGCTGGCACAGGTCAGCGTGACGACGGCAGTATCAATATCGCCCAGCGCCTTAATGGCGGGATCGACCAGCGAACAGGCGCTGGCATAGACGCTCACCGGCTCTTCCTGCAGCAGCCAGCGCGCCATATCAAAATCGTGGATGGTCATGTCGCGGAACAGGCCGCCAGAGGTTTTCAGGTATTCCGCCGGTGGCGCACCGGGGTCGCGCGAGATAATGGTGACGATTTCGGTATTGCCAATCTCGCCTGCGGCCAGGCTTTGCTGAAGCTGCGCCATGCTCGGGTCGAAGCGGCGGTTAAAGCCGACCATCAGGGTCACGCCACACTCTTTGACCGTGGCCAGGCAGCGCTCGACGCGCTCTAAACTCAGATCCACCGGCTTTTCACAGAAGATGGCTTTGCCCGCTTTGGCCGAGGCTTCAATCAGGTCGGCATGGGTGATGGTGGCGCTGCAGATGGCGACCAGGTTGATGCTGCTGTCATCCAGCGCCTGCCCGGCGCTCACCACCGTCGCCCCGTATTTATCTGCCAGCGCCTGTGCGGCAGGAGGATACACGTCGATCACATACTGTAAGCGACAATCTGGGTGTGCCGCGATATTGGCCGCGTGGATTTGACCGATACGACCGGCACCGAACAGGGCAACGTTATACATACAGTGATTCCTTAGCTGAGGGAGAGAAAGGGTTGGTGCATGAGTGATCGTTTTTGGCCGAAATAAAGTCAACGCAAAGGCCAAACGGCATCATCAAAAAATGCGTTAAATCACATATTTAAATGAGGTGAAGTCCATCATTTTTCAGCAAACAGACTGGAATCATTGGCTTAGCCCCACTGGCTGAATGCGGGCTTTGCACTATGATGAAAAACACCTCACGCGCAAGGAAAGGGATGCAGGCATGCCTGACAAAAACAGCTGGAAAGGACCGACCATCGCTGAAATCGCCAAAGAGGCCGGGATCAGTATGGCCACCGTCGATCGGGTGCTGAACGGGCGCGCGGGCGTGCGTGACGTCACGCGAAAAAAGGTCAAACTGGCGATACAGCGACTGGGCGGCAACTGGGATGAGAGCGGCGTTGCCGGGCAGCAGCGGCGCATCGCCTTTATCTGCGAGTCCGGCACCAGTTTTATCAGCCTGGTGGAGCAGGAAGCCCGGCGCTATATCGCGGCTCATCCGGAAATCGCCTTCAGTTTTGACAGCGTGGCGAATGTGCAGGTGAACACCGAGCGCTTCAGCCAGCTGATCGCCCGCCGTGCCGCAGAATCGGAAGCGGTGTTACTAGTCTGCCGCGACGACGTTAAAATCAACCGCGCGGTGCGCGAGGCGATTGATAACGGCGTGCATGTGATCTGCCTGACCAGCGATCTGCCCAATTCGCGGCGCACCGCCTATGTCGGCCTGGATCAGATCAGCACCGGCTCCACCGCGGGCTGGCTGATGGGCCGGATGCTGCCGAAACAGCCCGGCAATATTTTGCTGATTTTCAGCTCGACCTACCGCACCCAGGAAGAGCGGGAAGTGGGGTTTCGCCGGGCGCTGCGGATGGAGTTTCCGCATCTGACGGTCGTGGAAAGGGTGAATACCAACGATGAATCGGAAAGCTCGTATCAAAGCGTGAAAAAGTTTCTCGCAGACAACCCGCCGATGGCCGGTATTTATAATATGGCCGGCGGTAATCGCGGCGTCGCTCGTGCCCTGACGGAAAAGGGGCTGGCTAACGAGGTGGTGTTTATCGGCCATGAGCTGAGTGACTATACCCGCAGCCTGCTGGAAACCGGGGAAATGGACATTGTGCTGGGCCATGATATTCAACGGGAAATTGAGCTGGGTATCGAGGTTATCGACCGTTTGCGCACCGGGGAGAGTATTCACAGCATAAACACCCCTTTGCTGATTTATACCAAGTACGCGCATTTTTAAGCCGTTGCGGCGTTAAATACAGCAGGACATACGCGTTGCGCCGTTGCTATGCTGCGACCAGCCTCCAAAATCCAGGACATCCGCACCATGAAGATGAGTGATATTCCGTTTGGCACCACGGCCTGGTCTGCACTGGCCACCACTGAACACCCTGGCGAAACCGGCAAAGCGCTGTGGCGCACCCAGCATTTCGGCGACGTTCGCGTCAGAATGGTCGAATATACCGCCGGATACCTGGCGGATCACTGGTGCTCCAAAGGGCATATTCTGCTGTGTCTTTCCGGCGAGCTGCATACCGAACTCGACGATGGTCGGGTCTTCACCCTGACGGCGGGGATGAGTTATCAGGTCGCCGATGATGCCGAAGCGCATCGCTCCTGGACCCACACCGGCGCGCAGCTGTTTATTGTCGACTAGACGCTAAATAACGGGCCAGACCCGCGTCTGGCCCCGCAACCTCAGTCGTTAAAATAGATCTGCTTCAGTGCCACTTCCACACCGCGCACTTCCGCTAACCCCTTCAGACGACCGATGGCCGAATAGCCCGGATTGGTCTTCTTGTGCAGGTCATCCAGCATCTGGTGACCGTGGTCGGGACGCATCGGGATCCCGCGCGTGTTGCCCTGCTGACGGCGACGCTGCTCTTCCGCCAGAATCACCTTCACCACGCCAACCATCTCCACATCACCGCCAAGATGAGCCGCCTCGTGGAAGCTTTTCGGGTTCTCTTCGCGCAACGTCGAACGTAAATGGGCGAAGTGAATGCGGTCGGAGAAGGTTTCCGCCATCTTCACTAAATCGTTATCTTCCCGCACGCCGTAGGAGCCGGTGCAGAAGGTGAACCCGTTATGCACGCTGTCCACGGTCTCTTTCAGCCACTGCATATCTTCCAGCGTGGACACAATGCGCGGCAGGCCGAGGATTGGGCGCGGAGGATCGTCCGGATGTACCGCCAGCACGATGCCGGACGCTTCCGCCACCGGCACGATGGCCTGCAGAAACGCCGCCATATGTCTACGCAGACCGGCTTTATCGATGCCGTCGTACTGCGAAAGCTGGGCCTGGAACTGCTCCAGCGTGTAGCCTTCTTCCGCGCCCGGCAGGCCGGCAATAATGTTGCGAGTCAGGGTCTCGATGGCGTCCGGCGTCATGGCATTGAAGTAGTCAGCGGCGGCGTTCTGTTCCTGCGCGTCGTAATCCTGGCTGGCGTTCGGCCGCTGTAAAATATGCAGTTCGAAGGCGGCAAAAGCGATATGGTCGAAGCGCAGCGCTTTGGCGCCATCCGGCAGGGTCCAGGCCAGATCGGTACGCGTCCAGTCGAGGACCGGCATAAAGTTGTAGCAGACGGTATCAATGCCGCAGCGGCCAAGATTGCGGATCGACTGCTGATAGTTGGCGATGTAATGCTGATAATCACCACGCTGGGTTTTGATCGACTCATGGATGGGTATGCTTTCCACCACCGACCACACCAGCCCTTTTTCAGCCAGCAGTGCCTGGCGAGCCTGAATCTCTTCTACCGGCCAGACCTCGCCATTCGGAATGTGATGCAGGGCGGTGACGATGCCGGTTGCTCCCGCCTGGCGGGCATCGTCCAGCGAAACGGGATCGTTTGGGCCATACCAGCGCCATGTGTGTTCCATGCAGAGCTCCTTAAATACGCAGGAAAAAACCGGTTCCGGCCCAGTGGTCAGGCCGCTGGACCAAGGATAAAACGCAACGGCGGTGGAGTGCCGTGATCCGGATCGCAGGTTTGGCCGTCGGCCACGGTCAAAAAGCCCGATGGCTTATGCTAAGCTGCCTGCCAGATGGCCCGGCAGGAGCGCGGATAATGGAATTACCTACCTTAAAACCTGAACGACTTTACCGGCAGATTTCCTCGCTGCTGATTGGCTGCATCCGCAAAGGGCAATTTGCGCCGGGTGCGATGCTGCCGCCAGAGCGGGAGCTGGCAAAGCAGCTGGGTGTCAGCCGCTCATCGATCCGCGAAGCGTTAATTGCGCTGGAAATCACCGGCTGGGTGGAAATCCGCACCGGCAACGGCGTGTTTGTCAGCAGCCTGCTGCCAAAAACCGATGCGCCGCTGGTGGAGGATGAATTTAGCCTGAAAGCGCTGATTAACGCCCGGTTGCTGTACGAAGGCATGACCGCAGAGCTGGCGGCGCGCAATGGCACGGATGACCAGCGCGCCGAGCTGAAGGAAGTGACTCAGGACCTGATCCAGCTGCACGTCAATGACGAAAAGTTCCTGCATGAAGACAAGCGCTTTCATCTGCTGATCGCCGCGATGACCGGCAACGAAGTGCTGGCCGAGATGATGGAATACCTGTGGAATAAGCGCAAAAGCAGCCGTTTTCTGCGGCTGGAGAGTCACTACGCTGAAAGCGACTTCCCGCGCGAGATGAATCAGGATCACGCCAATATCAGCCAGGCGATCGTTGAACGCGATCCTGAGCGAGCCAGAGCGTGCATGGAGCGGCATATCCAGCACGTCTACGATCGGCTTTTTAGCGGACAGTAATCAGGTGGGTGGCGGGTTCAGCCGCCACCGTTGAGGCCGGAACGCCGCTTATTCGCTCGCCGACTTTCTTCGGGTCAGCGCCTTTTTCTCTTTCGGTCTGCCATTCCCCAGCAGGATCGCCAGCTTGTTGCCGCCCGGCGTGGTTTCCATCAGGATTTTACACACGCTGGTCAGCGGCACGGAAAGCAGCATACCCACCGGCCCCAGCAGCCAGCCCCAGAAAATCAACGACAGAAACACCACCAGGCTGGAGAGTCCCAGCCCTTTGCCCATCACGCGCGGCTCCAGCATATTGCCAAATACCATATGAATCACGGTGAACAGCACCGCGACCATCGCGGCATCAAACACCGTATTCAGCAGCAGTGCCTGGATTAGCGGCGGAATGCCGGCAATGATTGGGCCGATATTGGGAATAAAGTTCAGCACAAAGGCGACGACGCCCCACAGCAGTGAAAACTTCACCCCCAGCAGAAACAGCGACAGCCAGACGGCGGCCCCGGTAATCAGACTGATCAGCGTTTTCAGCGCCAGATAATGGGTGACGCCTTTCAGCGCCTTATGCAAACCGGCAATGCGGATTTTCGGGTTCACCAGCGCGAAACGAAGCTTGTAGGGCAGGTGATGCACCTCAAACAGCATAAACACCACGGTCATCAGCAGCAGCACCACATTGGTCATCGCCCCAGAGAACTGGCTCAGTACCGTGGTGGCGACGTTCATCAACGAATTCGGATCCAGCCGCTCGGCCATACGTTCGGTGGAGAGGTTGATATGGAAGGTGGCGGCAAAGTGCTGCACGATCCCCAGCTTATGCTCCATCTGCGCGCGGATTTGCGGGTAGATGTCGCTGAATTCATTGACCGATCCGGCCACCATCGCCACCAGCAGGCCAATAACAATCAGCACGCCCAGCATCACCAGGCTGATGGCCAGGCCCCGCCTGACGCCTTTGCGCATCAAATAGGTGACCAGCGGGTTCAACACAATGGCCAGAAACAGCGCCATTAAAAACGGCACCAGAATCTCTGATGCCGCTTTGATACCCGCCAAAATCACAATCAGCGTGGCCATTTTCAACAGCATATTCTGCCCGATCTTTTCCTGCTGCAGTTCGCTCATTCCCTCTCCAGTTCAACCTCAGATGCGTAAGTTTAACGCCTCTGAACAGTGCCAGGATGCTTTTAGGAAAGATCGGAGGCTTTTCCCTGTTTTTGCAGCAGCGCCAGCGCCGCCAGCATCAGCAGCAAACTCACCGTCATCGCAATACTGGCCATCGCCATTCCCTGACCGACCGAGCCCTGTTCAAACTGCCGCCAGATAAACACCGCCACCGTTTGCGTACCGGCGGGTGCCAGCAGCAGCGAGGTCACCAGCTCGCGGGAGGCGATAGCAAATACCATCAGCATCGCCGCCAGCAGGCTGGGAAACACCAGCGGCAGAATAATATGGCGTAGCGCCTGCAGCGAGCTGGCCCCGTGCACGCGGGCGGCGGGTTCCAGATTGCCGCCAATCTGTTTCAGCGCGCTGCCGACATAGCGCACCGGCCACGGCAGCAGAATGCAGCAGTACGACAGCAGTAAGATCGCCCAGCTGTTGTAAGGCGAAACCGGCCAGAACGATCGGTTCCACAGTAGGATTAACCCCACGCCGACCACCACGCCTGGGATGGCAGCAGGCAGCAACGACAGGGCATCGATTATTTTCGCGCCCCGCATTTTGCCTTCCACCACCAGCCAGGCCGCCAGAAAACCCAGCACGCCGGTAATGGCAGCGGCACCCAGCGCCAGCGCCACGCTGGTGGAAAGGGCCGACAACGCTTCGCTTTGCTGCGCGAACAGTGCGACAAAATGGCGATCGGTGAGGTTAGCCAGGTGCAGCCCGCCGGACAGCGTCGACATCAGCGCGGTGACGTAAAGCGAGCAGAGCGGCATCGCCACCACCACCACTGAAACCAGGGTAAACAGCGCCATCACCGGGATTTTCCACACACCCAGCAGAACCGGGCTGCTCTGCGCCGGTTTGCCGGTAATGCTGGTGACTTCTTTATTGCCGGTCAGCTGCTTTTGCAGCGCAAAGGCCGCAAGGGCAATCAGCACCAGCATTACGGAAAGCAACGAGGCACCGGGCAGGTCGATCGGCCAGTCCGCCAGCCGCTGTTCAATGCCGACGGTCAGCATCACCACACCCGCACGCGGGCCAAGTGCCGCCGGTACGCCGAACTCCTCAATCGCCAGGGTGAAGGCCAGCAGCACACCCGCCGCCAGCGCGGGCAGCGCCATCGGCAGTGAAACGTGCCAGAACGCCCGCCAGGCGGAAGCGCCATGTACCCGGGCCACCGTGGCCAGCCGCTGACCGCTCGCCAGCATGCTGCGCGACACGGCAAAGTACACCACCGGGAAAATGTTCAGCGTCATGATCAGCATGATGCCGGTCTGGCTGAACAGCAGGGTGTTGAGGTTCGGCCCGCCCAGCTGCATCAGGTAGCCATTTTGCTGCAGCGCCAGCATCCAGCTGAGCGCGGCGATATAGGGCGGGGTCAGGAACGGGATCAGCATCAGCACATCCCAAACGCGGGCCAGCGGCAGATGAAACAGGCCGCGCAAGGTGCCCAACGGGATCCCCAGCAGCGCGCTGAACAGCGCCACGCCAACGCCGGTTTTCAGCGTGCCCACCAGCAGCGTCGGCAGTTCTGGATCCCTTAGCAGCGCCGGGATAGTCGAAAACGCCCCGGCCAGCGATCCTTCGCTGAGCGCCGGGAACAGCGCCTGCAGCAAAATAAACAGCAGCGGCAGCGCCACCAATACCATCAAAAGAGCCACGGTCAGCAGGGGCATCAGGCGCAGTTTCACAGGCAGATTTCCAGGGCGTCGGGTCGCGTTATGGTGCTGCAAATAATTTACCAAAGCGCTGAAGAACCGCCGCACGGTCACTCTTTGCCTCGCTCTGCGCAGGCAGGATTTTCAGATCGCTGAGCAGCGGGCGTTTCGCGCCAATATCCGATCGCGCCGGCATCAGCCATGCATCAGCCACTAACCCCTGGCCTTCCGGTGACAGCACATAATCGATAAAGGCTTTGGCGTCGGCGGCGTGCTGCGTCGACTTAAGGATCATCATCGGGCGCGGGGCCACCACGGTGCCGCTTTCCGGGAAGATCACTTTGATCGCTTCGCCATCCTGAATGCTGCCGTAAGAGACATAATCCACCGCGCCGAAGACGGCGGCTTTCGCACCCTGTAACACCGGCGTCAGCGCCTGCGCATTCGGGCCGCTGATCACCATGCCGTTGGCTTTCAGCTTATCGAACAGCTGCCAGGCACCGTCACCCATGCCGTTTTGCAGGCCGATTAACAGGTCCAGCGAGGCGCCAGACATCGACGGATCGGGGGTGGTCACCTTGTCCTTAAACGCAGGCGTGGTGAGGTCGGCCCACTCTTTCGGCTCCGGGGTGCCGCTTTTGGTGTTCCAGACGATGCCCAGTGCGGAAATACCCTGTGCCACATAGGCATCGCTCTTCAGCGCATCCGGCACCTTAGCCGCGTTGGCGCTCTGATACGACAGCAGCCAGCCGCGATGCTGCAAATCTTCTGCCGTATCCCAGGAGGCGGAAATCAGCACGTCGGCCAGCGGATTGGCCTGTTCGGCTTCCAGACGGGCCATCACCTTGCCGGTGGTGGCCTGGAAAATATTCACTTTCACGCCGGTTTGCTTCTCGTAACCGGCGGCCAGTTTTTTGGCCAGCGAACCCGGTCCGGCGGTATACACCGTCAGCGCACTGGCGTCATTTATCATCATGGCGGAGGTGAAGATCATCGCGACGATGGCTCCTGTTTTTTTTGTCAAAATGGATTTCATGCTAATTCCCCAGAGAATGGCGTGACGGCCTGGATGGACGTCACCGAACCGTGTGACAGGTGAACAATGCGGCTGGCGAGCAGTTCGGCCTCGTTACGATCGTGGGTGACATACACTGCGGTGGTGCCGAGCTGGCTTAGCAGGCTGCTCATTTCACGGCATAAGGATTCACGCAGATCGCGGTCGAGGTTAGACAGCGGCTCATCAAACAACAGGATGCCGGGCTCGGCAATGATGGCGCGCGCCAGCGCCACGCGTTGTTGCTGGCCGCCTGACAGATCGGCAGGCCGGCGCAGGGCGAAGTTGGCCAGGTCGACGCGCTCAAGGGCAATCATGGTTTTCTTCAGCCGTTCGGCGGTCGCTACCTTGCGCATCAACAACGGGAAGCCGACGTTCTGCGCCACCGTCATATGCGGCCACAGCGCGTAGTCCTGAAACACCATGCCGATATCACGCTGTTCCGGGGGAAGCGCACTTCGCGGGCTGGCAATCAGCCGGTCACCAAAGTGGATTTCGCCCTGCTGCGGTTGCAACAGACCGGCCAGCAGTTTCAGCAGCGTGCTTTTGCCACAGCCGGACGGGCCCAGCAGCGCCACGGTGGTGCCGGCTTCAACCGTCAGGTCGAGCTGTTGCAGGACGCGCTGATCGCCAAAGGCATATTGAATGCCCTTCAGCACAATGCGGATCGGAGTGCGCGTCATAAGGCGGCCTCGGTAATGAACAGGCATAGCCCACAGACCGTCAGCGGTGACCGACGGTTCGCGCTCTCCTGGGGGAAAATCAGGGGAGCTGACATATTTTTTATCCTCTTTGGGACTTCATTAAGGCGGCAGTATAGGAGCGCTATGTGACGGATTTATGGCGGCAATTGTGACAATCCTGTAAACGGGGGATGACAGGCAGGGGGGAAATCAAGGTATAGTGAACCCTCGTGTTGGTGTTAACAGAGTCCCGATCCCCATGCCTGATCAACCCGCGCTGGAGCCTGCTCAAAGCGGTTTACGCTTGAATCTGCGCATCATTTCCGTGGTGATTTTCAATTTTGCCAGCTACCTGACCATTGGCTTGCCGCTGGCGGTCCTGCCGGGCTACGTCCATGACGTGATGGGCTACAGCGCCTTCTGGGCGGGCCTGGTGGTCAGCCTGCAATACTTCGCCACCCTGCTCAGTCGTCCCCATGCCGGCCGCTATGCCGATCTGTGGGGGCCAAAAAAGGTGGTGGTGTTTGGCCTGTGCGGCGCGCTGCTGAGTGGCATCTGCTATGCGCTGGCGGCGGTGGAAAGCGCGCTGCCGGTGTTAAGCCTGGTGATGCTCTGCCTGGGGCGGGTGATCTTAGGCGTCGGGCAAAGCTTCGCCGGCACCGGGTCCACGCTGTGGGGCGTGGGCGTGGTGGGTTCGTTGCATATTGGTCGGGTTATTTCGTGGAACGGGATTTTCACCTACGGTGCCATGGCGATTGGCGCACCGCTCGGCGTGGGCATTTATCAGTGGGGCGGCCTGCTGCTGCTGGCGGGGATCATCATTGCTATCGCACTGATCGCCATTCTGTTTGCGCTTCCCAGACCGAACGTCACCAGCAGCAAAGGTAAGCCGCTGCCGTTCCGCGCCGTGCTGGGCAAAATCTGGGGATATGGCGTGATCCTGGCGATGGGCTCCGCCGGGTTTGGGGTCATCGCCACCTTTATCACCCTGTTTTATCAGGATAAGGGATGGGATGGCGCTGCCTGGGCGCTGACCCTGTTCAGCGGGGCATTTGTCGGTACGCGTCTGCTGTTTCCTAATGCCATTAACCGCCATGGCGGGCTGGCCGTCGCGCTGGTTTGCTTTGCGGTGGAAGCCGTGGGGCTGTTTCTGGTATGGGGATCGGTCGACCCGTGGATGGCAAAGCTGGGCGCGTTCTTCACCGGTGCCGGTTTCTCGCTGGTGTTCCCGGCCGTTGGCGTGGTGGCGGTGAAAGCCGTTCCGCCCCAAAATCAGGGCAGCGCGCTGGCCGCCTATACCACCTTTATGGATCTGTCGTTGGGCATAACCGGGCCGCTGGCCGGGTTTGCCATGAGCTATCTCGGCGTGCCGGTGATCTACCTGATCAGCGCATTGCTGGTTTGCGTGGCCATGCTGCTGACGGTCAGACTAAAGCGGATGCTGAAGGGGCAAAAAGAGGCGCTGGTCGAGATGTCCTGAGCCCGGCTGGACGCCTGCATGCACGCGGGTAACAGCAAAAAAATAGCGGCAGTTCGACAGCTGCCGCCAAAGTGACACAGATAAGGGGGGGGCGTTTACCCCCGGAATTAATCCTGCAAGATTTCGATACTACGACGGATTTCACGCTCAATATCCGCCGCTTTCCAGCTGTCCATCACCGAGGAGAACGGCTCGAAAGCATAAATTCCGCGGTAGCCCAACTGCTCAAGACGCTGCACCTGAGCGGCAGTTTTCAGCACATCCCCTTCGGTCAGCATAATGCGCTCTTCATCGGTCAGTTCGCTGGTCGGGCGGCCATCTTCCACGCCAGACAGATGCACCAGGCCAATCGCGTTGATATCCACCCCGCTGGCAAACTCTTCTTCTGCCTTCTCATAAAGGAAATGGTGGAAGGTATCCAGCACCAGGCGGAACGGCACGTTGGCATCCCGGATCAATGCCTGCGCCTTTTGCGCCGAGCGCAGCGAACTCACCGGGAAGCCCAGCGGCTCAACCAGCCCTTCAATGCCATACTGAGCAAACAGCGGACCGAGTTTTTGCAGCGCCTCAAGCGTCTGCTGCTCGGAAACCGGCGTACCGTCGTTCAGCGGGCACAGCACCAGCGCTTTTGCGCCAACGCCCTGAGCATCTTTCAGTAAGCCTTCCGCTTTCGCCATCAACGCATCGTCAGCCTGGTTAAACGGGTAGACCGCGTTGATGGTGACAATTTCAAGATCGTAACGCTGCGCCAGCGCTTTCACTTCGGCATGGCTCAGATTGTCGGTGACGCTCCCGCCACGCATATCGTTACGCAGTTCGACTTTATGCAGCCCAAGCTTATTCACCAGTTGGAAAAACTGTTCGATGCTGAGGCCGGGGGCAATCTTACGGTTAATACAGAAACGGGTAGGGTCAATCGCCATGGTGCTGCTCCTGCAAGCAAGGTAGAGAGGATCAGAAGAGGCCCTTTTTTGTGCAGAAGGAGGATGGCCTCAGGTTATGGCCTATAAAAGAACATTTATTTCATGTTTGGTGAATTATGAAATTTAAATTTTTGGATCGCTCTCGCAAAATTTCGTTTTTTTCGGCGTAAAGCCGCAACGAATGGGAGGAAATGTGAGCCCTGTCGCAGGCGAAAATGGCAATTAATTGTCTGACGCTGACATGCCCATGAGCCGCGCCATTGTTAAGTTTCCGCTGAATTTCGTCGGCGGCCGGTAGCAATCGGCTCTGGCAACCGCTCAGCGGGTAAAAATGCGATCCAGGCCGCTAAAAATGAATTTTCTAAAGTGAAATATTTGAAAAATTTATTCCAATATAATACTGTCCTTGCACGCATTCGGGATTTGTCCGGTCAGGTTGCCAGCGGCTAAACGCGGCAGCCCGCAGGGAATACTCACATCAAAGAGGCCAGAACATGACTATCGTAGGCAATTTTATTGGCGGAAAAACGTCTCAGAGCGCCAGCAATGAAACCATCCCAATTTACGATCCGGCTACCGGCAAACCGGTGCGCGAACTGACGCAAAGCACCGCCGATGAGGTGACTCACGCCATTGAAGTGGCGCATAACGCCTTTGAAGACTGGTCACGCACCTCGCCTCTCCGTCGTGCGCGCGTGATGTTCAACTTTAAAGCCCTGATGGAACAACACCGCGAAGAGCTGGCTGAACTGATCGTCAGCGAACACGGTAAAGTCTGGTCAGATGCGCTGGGTGAACTGACGCGCGGTCTGGAAGTGGTCGAATTTGCCTGCGGTATCCCGCATCTTATTAAGGGCGAGAACTCCGCCGACGTGGCAACCGGCGTGGACAGCTACTCGCTGATGCAGCCGCTGGGCGTGGTGGCCGGGATTACCCCGTTCAACTTCCCGGCGATGGTGCCACTGTGGATGTTCCCCATCGCGCTGGCCTGCGGCAATACCTTCGTCCTCAAGCCACCGGCGCTGGATCCTTCTGCATCGGTGCGTATGGCAGAACTGCTGACCGAAGCCGGCCTGCCGGATGGCGTCTTTAACGTGGTCCACTGCTCGAATGAAGATGCTGAGCAGCTGTATAAAGATCCGCGCGTGCAGGCGGTGAGCTTCGTCGGTTCTTCCGGCGTGGCAGAACATATCTATAAAACCGCCAGTGCCCATGGCAAGCGTGTGCAGGCGTTTGGTGCGGCTAAAAACCACGCCATCGTGATGCCGGATGCCGACCTGGAAGCAACCGTCAATGCCATCATGGGCGGTGCTTTCGGTTCAGCGGGCGAACGTTGCATGGCGCTGCCGGTTGTGGTGGCGGTAGGTGATGACACCGCAGACAAACTGATTGCTGCGCTGACGCCGCTGGTGAAAGCCCTGCGCGTGGGCCCGGGTATTCAGAAAGGCAGTGAAGAGAATGAGATGGGGCCGGTGGTTTCCGCTGCGCACCAGAAGAAAGTGCTGGGCTACATCGATAAAGGTGAGCAGGAAGGCGCCAAGCTGGTGGTCGACGGCCGTAACTTCCAGGTGGAAGGCTACAACGAAGGTTACTACGTGGGCGGTACGCTGTTCGACAACGTGACTTCCGATATGGTGATCTGGCGTGAAGAGATCTTCGGGCCGGTGCTGAGCATCATGCGCGCGCCGGATTACGCCAGCGCGTTGAAGCTGGTTAACAGCCATGAGTTTGGTAACGGTAGCGCTATCTTCACCAGCAATGGCCACACCGGCCGTGACTTTGTGCGTGAAGTGCAGGCCGGTATGGTCGGCGTTAACGTGCCGGTGCCGGTACCGATGGCCTTCCACAGCTTTGGTGGCTGGAAGCGTTCGGTGTTTGGCGCGCTGAACGTGCATGGGCCAGACGGCGTGCGCTTCTACACCCGAATGAAAACGGCGACCGTGCGCTGGCCGAGCGGTCAGAAAACCGTTTCAGAGTTCAGCATGCCGACGCTGGGATAATTCATACATTCCAAAACCTCTGGCGCGGCTGCAAGGCGCCAGAGGAGAGTGAAGGAGAATTGAATGTCATTGTTGTCCAAAGTACAAAAACCGGATGCGCAAGGGCGCATTCAGCACGTGACGCCGGAGAGCGTGGGCTGGCGTTACGTTGGCTTTGATGCTTATCAGCTGAAAAAGGGGCAGACCCTGCAGCTGGAGAGTGGCGATAAAGAGCTGTGCCTGGTGCTGGTTGCCGGCCTGGCGTCGGTGAAGACGCTGCACGCTGAATTCCCCGGCATCGGTAAGCGGATGTCGCCGTTTGAACGCACGCCGCCTTACTCGGTGTATGTGCCGAACAACGACAAAGTGGAAGTCTATGCGGATTCCGACCTTGAGCTGGCGGTCTGTCATGCGCCGGGCAAGGGCGCGTTACCGGCCAGACTGATTTCGCCGGCGGACGTCGGCGTGGAGCAGCGTGGCAAGGGGCGTAACAAGCGTCTGGTGCACAATATTCTGCCTGATGATAAGCCAGCGGACAGCCTGCTGGTGGTGGAAGTGTATACCAACGAAGGTGACACCAGCTCCTATCCGAGCCACAAGCACGATCAGGAAAACTCAGAAAACGAAACCTATCTGGAAGAGACCTATTACCATCGGTTTAATCCGGAGCAGGGCTTTGCTATGCAGCGCGTCTATACCGACGATCGCTCGCTGGATGAGTGCATGGCGGCCTATAACCGCGATGTGGTCACGGTGCCGCGCGGGTATCACCCGGTCGCCACCATTGCCGGTTACGACAATTACTATCTGAACGTGATGGCCGGGCCGGTTCGACTGTGGAAATTTACCTGGGAGAAGGATCACGCCTGGGTGAACAGCGATGCGTATCCGGTCGAAAAGTAGAACGGGATGCAACAAAAAAACGGGTGGAATTTTCCACCCGTTTTTTTATGCCTTATCGGCGTTGTTGAGCGCCAGCGAAACGGCCAGCGTCTGGGCCAGGCACAGTGAAGCCACCTGCGAACGGAAGCCATCAACCTGCGCCTCACGCACCACAAAACAGACGTCGCTGAAAGCGGCCAGCGGGCTGACCTGGCTGTCGGTGATCGCAATCAGATGCGCCCCACGTTTGGCCCCTAACTCAACCAGTTCCACCGCTTCACGCGCATACGGCGAATAGCTGATGGCAATCACCACATCCTTCGGATTCACCATGCTCAGCTGCTCGGTAAACATCCCGCCCAGGCCGTCAATCAGGAAGGCACGGCGTTCCAGATGGCGCAGCGCATAGGTCAGATAGGACGCCACGCTGAACGAACGGCGCAGGCCAATCACGTAGATGTTCTCTGCCTGATGCAGCATCTCAACTGCTTTATCCAACTGCTCGGGATTGGTCTGCATCGCCAGCTGTTGCAGCGCCTGTGAATTCACCATGGTGAACACATTAAGGATTTCAGCCGGGTTCTCGGGTGGAGCAGCCGTTTCATCGGTCGAGGTCTGGCGGAACAGCCGTGCGCGCTCGGTGTAGTTCACCGTCTCTTCCATCAGGTGCTGACGGAAAACCTGTTTCATTTCGTTGAAGCCGCTAAAGCCAAAGGCATTCGAGAAGCGGATCAGGGTAGAAGGCGGTACGTCGGCCTGTTGGGCAATCGAGGCCACGGTGTCAAAGGCAATGCTGTTGCTGTTGTCCAGAATATAACGAGCCACCTGTTTCAGGCGCTTACTCAGGGTGTCGTAGCGACGGCGGATGTCGTCCTGCAACAGGGAAAGCTGCGTTGGGTTGTTGGTCATTACTTCGGCTCGCTAAATAAAATAAGTCGTTTGTTCTGTCCGATATTCTACCAGATGAACAAAAAATTTCACTTTCTAACGGATTTCAGGGGATCTATTTCATCGGGATATGAATGGAATCACAGATTCTGGCTGAAAAGAGAGCAGAAGGAAGGGGGAATTCGTTCGTGAAGAGAAATAAGCGGAGTGAAAAGGGCGGGATGTGAAGGTTGAAAGGGCAGAACAGGAAGGTAAAAGGGCAGGAACCGGTGACTGTTCAGCGGCCGCTGGCATTGCCAATCGCCGATCCTGTCGCGTTCCTGCCCGGTTTAACGGATTACTTCGCTGGCCGCACTTCGCGCCAGTAATTGATCAACTGATGGTAGTTGCTTTTCACCTGGGCGATCAGCGCGTCATCATCCAGCTCGCCTTGCAGCCACTGGCGTGAAGGCTGGCCGAAGATGGTGCGGCCGACGGCAAACCCTTTCACCCACGGTGCTTTTGCGGCGTCAGCGAAACCGGCTTTCAGCTTCTCTTCCGGCGCATCGAGGCCGAGGATCAGGATGCCGCGACAGTTCGGATCTTCCCGCTCGATCAGGCCACTGATTGCCTGCCAGCTTTCCAGTTTCAGCGGCGGCAGTTTCCACCAGTCCGGCTGAATACCCATCGAGTAGAAGTGGGTCAGGATATCGAGGTAGTAAGACTCTTTCTTGTCCGGATTGCCCTCCGGCAGGATCACTTCCAGCAGCAGTTCGTGGCCGGTTTTGTTACAGCCGTTCCACACGTCCATCACCAGCTCATCCTGCTCTTTACGCAGTTCGGCGCTGTCATGCGGATGGTAGAACACCAGGCATTTCACCACGTGTTCCTGCGGCCAGTCGACCAGCTGGGAACCGATGTTGCCGTGCTCAAGGCGCAGCGGACGGGAGCTGGGTAACTCAATCGGGCGACCACTCCACCAGCCTTTACCGGTAATGGCGTTCAGCGCCGGCTGTCCGAAGGTGGTGTCAGCGAGGATCCCGCTGCGGCCATCCAGCCCGGCTTCACCGGCGGCTTCTTCTGCCGCACGCAGCAGCAACAGCTTCAGTTCAGGCAGGCGTGACGTGTCGACGCCCGCTTCATTAGCCATACCCACCAGCTGTTTACGGTGGTCGAAGGCAAAGACACACAGCTCTGGCCACTGTTGCTTGCGGGTGGTGACGCGGTGCAGGTGATTCAGGCGGCTGTCGAGGTCCGGACGCTTGACGTCCTTATCGCGGCTGAGGAAATCATCCAGTTCAGCTTTGGTTGGCATCGCTGGCGCGCAGCCATGGCGTGACACCACCAGGGCGCCGCAGGCATTGGCATAGCGACAGGCCTGCTCCCAGCTTTCGTCATTCAACCAGCCGCGCAGCAGGCCAGACATAAAGGCATCGCCTGCGCCCAGCACGTTCAATACTTCCACGCGCACGCCGCTTTGTAATTTGGTCTCTTCCCAGCTGTCCGGGATCTCGCCTTCCAGCACCACGCAGCCCATCGGACCACGTTTGCAGACCAGCGTGGCTTTCGTCGCCTGACGAACGTTTTTCAGCGCGGTCAGGGTATCGGTGCTGCCGCCAGCAATATGAAACTCTTCTTCCGTTCCGACCACCAGATCGAAATAGTGCAGCACTTCTTGCAGCTGTTGCGTGACGTGCTCGGATTCCACAAAGCGCGTTTCACCGTCGCCGAGCGAGGTCAGTCCCCACAGCACCGGACGGTAATCAATATCCAGCGCGGTGCGTAAGCCATTCTGACGGGCAATTTCCAGCGCCTTTAAAACCGCCGCGCGGGTCTGAGGATGCGAAAGGTGCGTGCCGGTGACCGCCACCGCACGGGAAGAGGTGATGTACTCTTCACTGATATCTTCCGGGATCAGCCCCATATCGGCGCAGTTATCGCGGTAGAACACCAGCGGGAAGGTGTCCTGATCCTTAATTCCGAGGATCACCAGGCCTGTCAGCCGGGTTTTGTCGGTGATCAGACATTCGGTATCGGCACCCACGCGCTGCAGCTCTTCGCGCAGAAAACGGCCCATATGTTCATCGCCCACGCGGGCCAGCATGCCGGACTTCAGCCCCTGGATCGCCGTGCCGTACGCCACGTTACCCGACGAACCGCCGAGATATTTCGAAAACGTACTCATATCTTCAAGGCGGGCGCCAATTTGCTGGCCATAGAGGTCAACGGCAATGCGCCCGATACAAATCACATCAAGCCGTTTCTGTTGTGTACTCATACCTGTTGTTTCCTTCTCTGATAAGCCGACTCAGCTGCGCTTTTCCAGCGGACTCGCCTGAACGTAACGTCCGGACGCCCGGATTCAATATGGAAATGAGTATGGAGAATAAAAATTTCAACTTCAACACAAAATGAAATTAATACCCCAAAAGTGTGAGGTGGATAAAACTCTGGGGATCGTCGTTGCGGGGGATCAAAAGCGGCGGCGGGTTGTGGCGATCCAGGCGGTGTGAGCCTGCTCGCAAACTGCAAAAGCCGTTCGGGCAAAGCCCTTGAAGTGAAACGAAATTTTCTTTACTGCTCAGACATCCTCTTTATTGTTCCAAATCTGACCGCGCGATCACCCCGCGCAGAGTCGTTTCATCGCATAATTTGATCTCTCTCGCAAAATGAAATGTTTCTTCTGTAATTCTGTTTAGTGAAAAAAATATTTGTTTATAATCGCCTCACGTTTCACTTTTTCAGCCTCACCGTTAAGGAAGAGCACATGGGTAAGAGTAGATTAACCACAGCACAGGCTCTGGTCAGATTCCTGGACAACCAGTATCTGTCGGTAGATGGCGTTGAAACCAAGTTCGTAAAAGGGATTTTTGCCATCTTCGGTCACGGCAACGTGCTGGGCCTCGGTCAGGCACTGGAGCAGGACAGCGGCGACCTGGTGGTTATGCAGGGTCGTAACGAACAGGGTATGGCGCACGCGGCCATCGGCTTCGCCAAACAGAAACTGCGCCGTGAAATCATCGCCTGTACCTCTTCTGTCGGACCGGGTGCGGCCAATATGATCACCGCTGCGGGCACCGCATCGGCTAACCGAATTCCTCTCTTACTGTTGCCCGGCGATGTGTTTGCGACCCGCCAGCCGGACCCGGTTCTGCAGCAGATTGAACAGAGTCATGACCTCAGCATCAGCACCAATGATGCCTTCCGCGCGGTCAGCAAATACTGGGACCGCGTCAGCCGCCCGGAGCAGCTGATGACCGCCTGTATCAATGCCATGCGCGTGCTGACCGACCCGGCTGAAACCGGCGCGGTAACGATTTCTCTGCCGCAGGACGTGCAGGGCGAAGCCTATGACTACCCGGATTATTTCTTCCAGAAGCGCGTGCATCTGCTGGATCGCCGCCTGCCAACCGAAGCCCAGCTGGCAGCCGCACTGAAGATGATCGCCGGTAAGCGTAAGCCAATTATCGTCTGCGGTGGCGGGGTGAAATACTCCGAAGCCGGTGAGGCGCTGCGCCAGTTCGCCGAGCGCCATCAGATCCCCTTTGCGGAAACCCAGGCCGGTAAAGGCACCATTGTTTCTGACCATCCGCTGAACGTCGGCGGCGTGGGCGAAACCGGCTGTCTGGCGGCTAACCTGCTGGCGAAAGAGGCGGATCTGGTGATCGGCGTCGGTACCCGTTACACCGACTTTACTACCGCCTCGAAATGGATTTTCCACAATCCGGACGTCAGCTACATCAACATTAACGTCAGCAATTTTGACGCCTACAAGCTCGATGCCGTGCAGGTAGTGGCCGATGCGCGTGAAGCGCTGACCGCACTGGATGAGCGTCTGGCTGCACAGGGCTTCACCAGCGGCTGGGGCGAGAAAATCGGCCAGGCGCAGAGCAAATTGCTGAAAGAAACGCAGCGCGTTTATCAGTCGGTTTACAGCAACGACGGCTTTGTGCCGGAAATTGATGACCATATGGATCGTGAAGCGGTCTATGCCGAGTTCAACCGCCTGACCGATTCCTTCCTCACCCAAAGCAGCGTGCTGGGGACACTGAATGAGCATCTCCCAAAGGATTCGGTGATCGTCGCCGCTGCGGGTAGCCTGCCGGGCGATCTCCAGCGCGTCTGGCGCACCAAAGATTACAACAGCTACCACGTCGAGTACGGCTACTCGTGCATGGGTTATGAAGTCAGCGCTTCGCTGGGCGTCAAGCTGGCTGAGCCGCACCGTGAGGTCTACACCATGGTCGGCGATGGCTCCTTTATGATGCTGCACTCCGAGCTGGTGACCTCCATTCAGGAAGGGGCCAAAATCAACGTGCTGCTGTTCGACAACATGACCAACGGCTGCATCAACAACCTGCAGATGGAACACGGGATGGACAGCTTCACCACCGAGTTCCGCTTCCGTAATGCGGAAGGCGGCAAGCTGAATGGCGGCTTTGTGCCGGTAGACTTCGCGGCGATTGCCGGTGGCTACGGCTGCAAAACCTATCGCGTCACCACCCTCGACCAGCTGAAGCACGCGCTGGAAGATGCCCGCAAGCAGACCGTTTCCACGCTGATTGATATCAAAGTGCTGCCGAAAACCATGGTGCACAAATACTTCAGCTGGTGGCGCGTTGGCGGGGCGCAGGTTTCCGAATCTGAACGGGTCGATGCGGTCGCCAAAATGCTCAACGAACATATCGACCAGGCACGCGAATACTGATTCATTTTGCTTACTCTGAATTCAGTGCGGACATCTTCACTGGCTGCAAATAACGGTCAGGTTGATGCCCGCGCTCTCCCCTACATATAAAGGATATTTTATGACTCTGAAACTTGGCGTAATCGGCACCGGTGCTATTGGTCAGGAACATATTCGTCGCTGTAGCAAAGTGCTGCAGGGCGCCAAAGTGGTTGCCGTCTCGGATATCAACATCGACGGCGCGAAAGGCATTGTCAGCCGGTTAGGTCTGGACGCGGAAGTGTATGCCAACGGCCACGATGTGATCGCCTCTTCGGAAGTGGATGCGATCATTGTGACGTCCTGGGACCCAACGCATGAAGAGTTCACCCTGGCGGCAGTTGCTGCGGGTAAACCGGTGTTCTGCGAAAAGCCGCTGGCGCTGAGCGCTGAAGGTTGCCGCCGTATCGTGGATGCGGAAATCGCCCACGGCAAACGTCTGGTGCAGGTTGGCTTTATGCGTCCTTACGATGCCGGCTACCGCGCGTTGAAGAAAGTGATCACCGACGGTGACATTGGCGAGCCGCTGATGCTGCACTGTGCGCACCGTAACCCGACCGTACCGGAAAGCTACACCACCGATATGGCGATCACCAACACGCTGATCCACGAGCTGGACGTGCTGCGCTGGCTGACCGAAGACGACTACAAATCTGTGCAGGTGGTCTTCCCGCGCTCGACCAAAAACACCCACGCAAAACTGCGCGATCCGCAGATTGTGCTGTTTGAAACCCATAAAGGCACCCGCATTGACGTGGAGATTTACGTCAACTGCGCATACGGCTACGACATCCAGTGTGAAGTGGTCGGTGAAACCGGCATCGCCAAATTGCCAGAGCCGTCTTCTGTTCAGCTGCGCAAAGACGCCAAGCTGTCCAACACCATTCTGACCGACTGGAAAGACCGCTTTATTGATGCCTACGACGTTGAGCTGCAGGCCTTTATCAACGATGCCACCGCCGGAACCTTGCAGGGCCCGTCAGCATGGGATGGCTATGCCGCATCCGTTGCCGCCGATGCCTGTTTGAAAGCGCAGGAAAGCGGCGCTATCGAGCCGGTTGAGCTGCCAGCGCGTCCAGCCTTCTACAACAAGTAGCTTCAGGGAGATCGCAATGAAAATCGCCTTTGACGTAGACGTCATCAGAGACATGGGCATTACCAAAATGGTTCATCAGGTGGCGGACTGGGGCTACAAGTACATTGAGCAGTCTCCGCACCCACAGATTAACCCGTTCTATAAGCATCCGAAGGCCAGCCGGGAGATCATCACCGAGTATAAAAACGCGCTGCGTGAAACCGGGCTGGAGATCTCGTCCTATATCGTGGTTTACCGCTGGTCCGGCCCGGATGAAGCGCGCCGTCAGGCGGCTGTCCGTAACTGGAAGCGCATGATTGAGATCGCGGTGGAAACCGGCGTGCAGGTGATCAATACCGAGCTTTCCGGGACGCCGAACGAGCCGGAAATCTGCGAAGAGATGTTCTATCGCTCGATGGAAGAAATCTTACCTATCGTCGAACGTGAAGGTATCCGTATCGAAATCCAGTCACATCCGTGGGATTTCTGCGAGGAGAATAACGAAACCGCCGATCTGGTGAAGTCATTCCGCAGTGAGAACGTGAAG
Organism: Erwinia sp. QL-Z3; assembly: GCF_004551645.1. Classification (NCBI taxonomy): domain Bacteria; kingdom Pseudomonadati; phylum Pseudomonadota; class Gammaproteobacteria; order Enterobacterales; family Erwiniaceae; genus Erwinia; species Erwinia sp. QL-Z3. The sequence continues at coordinate 1,072,726 of NZ_CP037950.1, read as the reverse complement.
TACCTGTACAGCGTGCCGCACACCTTCTTCTACGACAAAGGGAAGGGCGATGTGAAGAGCATGCTGGAGTACGCCGGTGGCGATCTGTCCCACGTGCTGATTGCCGATACCATGAACCACACCAAGCATTGTCGCTACATCGTTAACCCGCCAGGCGTGGATGCCACCATTCACCAGCATGTGGGTGTCGGTGAAGGGGAGGTCGATTTCGACACCCTGTTCCAGACGCTGCGCGAAATGGATTTTTCCAACCGAACCTACAAAGTGGGCGGTGAGTCGATTATTGCCTCTTCGCTGTTCGGTTATCCGGAAAAAATGAACCGTCAGGCCGTGGAAACCCGCGAACTGATCGAGCGTGAGCTGCTGAGCAGATAACTTCTGGCAGCCTGCGCTGCCGTACCCCTTGCGAGAGAGTGCGATGAACAAAGATAACGTTAAGCTGGCAATAGCCCCGATTGGCTGGACCAACGATGATATGCCGGAGCTGGGTGCGGAAAATACCTTCCAGCAAATCGTCAGCGAAATGGCGCTGGCGGGATTTACCGGCAGTGAAGTGGGCAGCAAATACCCGCGCGATCCGGCGGTATTGAAGCCAATGCTGGATATTCGCGGCGTGCAGATCTGCAACGCCTGGTTCAGCACCTTTTTTGCCAACGGCGATAAAGCGAAAACCATCGACGAATTTATCAACCACCGCGATTTCCTGCACGCGATGGGCGCGAAGGTGATCGGCTGTTCCGAGCAGAGTAAGAGCATTCAGGGCACCTCGCTGTCGGTGCTGGATGAGAAGCCTTACTTCACTGATGAAGAGTGGAAGCTGACCGCCGACGGCTATAACGAGCTGGCGAAACTGGCGGCGGAGAAAGGCATGCAGGTTTGTCTGCATCACCATATGGGCACCGCTATCCAGACCACGGAAGAGATTGACCGCTTTATGGCGATCACCAATGACGACGTGTTCCTGTTGTTTGATACTGGCCATGCCTACTATTCGGAAGGCAGTCAGGCGAAGATGCTGGCGATCCTCGAAAAGTACCTGCCGCGCATCAACCATGTGCATCTGAAAGATGTGCGTGATGAGGTAGTCGCCGAGGTGAGAAGCCAGAAGCTCTCCTTCCTTGATGGCGTCAAGAAAGGCACCTTTACCGTGCCTGGCGATGGCGTGATCGACTTTACGCCGGTGTTTAAAATTCTGGACGAGTCGGGCTACAAAGGCTGGATGGTGGTGGAAGCCGAGCAGGATCCGGCGTTAGCCAATCCGTTTGAGTATGCGGTGAAAGCCAGAAAATATATCCGCGAGACTGCCGGCCTGTAACGGAGGCGGCAGTGAAATAAGAAAGCCCCTGACCAGCAAGCTGGCAGGGGCTTTTTGTCATTCAAACAACGGCGATTATTTCAGCGCAATCGTTTTGATGATGTTCTCAGAGTCGGTCTGAGACTGCTGCTGGTTTTCTGCTGGCAACGTAATCTGCATGGTCAGCAGTTTGCCATCCACCTTCGCCAGCACCACGGAAGACCAGGAAGACTGGTTCTTGGCGGAGATCACCGTATCCAGCTGCTGAGCAGGCTGACCGCTGATTTCAATCGCTTTATTGGTCACGACCTGCAGCTGAGGATCGCGGTTGCGCTGCTGCTGCTCAAGGCGGCCAGCCAGCACGTCCAGTCCATCGGTAGTCGCATCACCTTCAATCACGATAATCGCTTTCTGGCCGGTCGCATCAGCATAGACGTGCATATTATTGGCCTGGGTGCCGAGCTTGCCGCTCTGATCGGACATCCCGGCTGGCAGGGTGAAGCCCAGCTTGCCGTCCATCAGGGTGACGGCCTGGCTGCTCTGGCTGCTGCTGACGCCGTTATCATCCGCAGAGGCTTTGTCATCTTTGCCGTCGCAGGCGGTCAGTCCAACCACCAGTAAGCCGATACCGGCATATTTCAGTAAGTTACGCATCATGATCCCTTTTACGTTAGTCGTGTGCTGCTTTACAGCCCCTCATAAAATAGTAATCAGCGGGCAAAAGCAACTGTCGCTCTGTCACAGAATGCAGCTTAGCCGAAGTTAACCTGAGCGCGGTTCGATTTTTCCGCCAGACGCTTCAGCATGGCATTCAGCAACAGGCCGTAAGCCGGCAGGAAGAAAATCATGCAGATAAGCACCTTGAAGCTGTAATCCACCAGGGCGATCTCCACCCAGTTCTGCGCCATAAACGGATCGGGACTTTTGTAGAAGGCGATAAAGAAGAACGCCAGCGTATCGCTGATATTGCCGAGGAACATCGCGGAGGCCGGGGCAATCCACCACTGCGGCAGCTGGCGCAGGCGGTTGAAGACGTGCACATCCAGCACCTGGCCCAACGCGTAGGCCATAAAGCTGGCGCAGGCGATGCGGGCAACGAACAGGTTGACGTTTTCTAATGCGGCAAAGCCCTGCCACTCACCCTGATAGAACAGCGCGGAGACGGCGTAGGAGATAAACAGTGCCGGGACCATCACCGCAAGGATGATGCGACGAGCCAGCGGCGCGCCAAAAATGCGCACGGTGAGATCGGTTGCCAGGAAGATAAACGGGAAGCTGAACGCGCCCCAGGTGGTGTGAAAACCGAAAATGGAGATCGGCAATTGCACCAGATAGTTACTGGAGGTGATCACCAGCACGTGGAAAAGGGACAGCCAAATCAACGCATGCGTGCGCTGACTATTCGAGAACGAAATCATCATATGACCTTTTTGAAGATTGGGGTGAGGGAACCCAATGAAAAATTGTGTCGCAATAGCGATTGCGCGGCATCTTACCGAAACAGAGTGCTATTGCAACGGTTAATTTTAGCGCAAACGTTATCGTCGCGGTACCCACTTGCACATGCAAAAGGTGAGGGTAAAATGAGCGCAGGTATTTCTTCCGTTTTAATGAGACTGCTATGAGCGATCTGTTCGCCAATCCCGATCAAACCCTCGATGCGATGGGCCTGCGCTGCCCGGAACCTGTAATGATGGTGCGTAAAACCGTGCGTCATATGCAGGAGGGCGAAACCCTGCTGATTATCGCCGACGATCCGGCCACCACGCGTGATATCCCCGGCTTCTGCCGTTTTATGGAACACCAGTTGGTGGCGCAGATGACCGAGCAGACACCCTATAAGTATCTGCTGAAGAAAGGGCTCTAAGCATCGGCTTCGGGCCCGGCTTTACGCGGAGCCACTCAGCGTTTGCGCAGCAGCCTTAACGCATTCGCGGTGACCAGCGCGGTCGCGCCGGAGTCTGCCAGTACCGCCAGCCACAGGCCGGTAATTCCCAGCAGCGTGGTCACCAGAAACACCCCTTTTAGCCCCAACGCAATGGTGATGTTTTGCCGGATATTGGCGTGCGTGGCCCTGGAGATACGGATCATCGTGGCCAGTCCGCCAAGCCGGTTGTGCGTCAGCGCGGCATCCGCCGTTTCCAGCGCGACATCGCTGCCGCTGCCCATCGCAATTCCGGTCGTCGCGGCTTTCATTGCCGGCGCATCGTTAATACCATCACCAACCATCGCCACCGGCTGCTGCTGATTCAGTTCGCCAATCGCGGTGACCTTATCGGCAGGCAACAAGCCTGCGCGGTAGTCAATGCCCAGCTCACCGGCGATCGCCGCAGCGGCGCGCGGATTGTCTCCGGTCAGCATCACCGCCTGAATATCCAGCGCTTTTAACTCAGCCAACGCGGCGGCGGCATCGGCACGCAGCGTGTCACGCAAGGCGATCAGCGCCGTTGGCTGATTCTCCTGCAACAGCACCACCACGGTGTTTCCTTCGGCTTCCAGCGCGCTCACCCGTTCCTGCTGTTCAGGGCTGAGCGTGCCTTGATCCAGCCTGGCGGGCGCGCTGATTAACAGTAAGTGACCACTGACGATAGCCTCAACGCCGCTGCCGGCCAGCGCACGTTGCGAGGTTGCTGCTGCCAGCGTTAAGCCACGCTGGCCAGCCAGCGCCACGATGGCTTTGGCTAAGGGATGCGACGAACCGGTTTCCACCGCTGCCGCTTTGGCCAGCAGGGAATCTTCACTCTCCTCTGCCAGTGGGATCAGCGCGGTGACCTGCGGTTTTCCTTCGGTCAGCGTGCCGGTTTTATCGAAGGCAAAGGTGCGGATAGCGTTCAGGCTCTCCAGCGCGGCACCGCCTTTGATTAACACACCCCGGCGGGAGGCCGCGGCCAGCCCGGAGGTGATGGCGGCAGGCGTTGAAATCACTAATGCGCACGGGCAACCAATCAGCAGCAGCGTCAGGCCTTTGTAGATCCACGGCTGCCAGTCGGCGGCGAACAGCAGCGGCGGGATCACCGCGACCAGCAGCGCCATCGCCATAATCACCGGCGTGTAGATGCGGCTGAAGCGGTCAAGGAAGCGCTCAATCGGTGCCCGGTTGGCTTCGGCTTCTTCAATCAGATGCAGAATGCGGTCGATGGCACTTTCACCCGGTTTGGATACCACTTCTAACAGCACCTGGCGGTCCACGCTCAGGCAGCCTGCGGCAACCGCTTCGCCTTGCTGACGCTCGACCGGCACCGATTCGCCGGTTAATGCGCTTTCATCAAAGCTGGCAAACGGTGAGAGTAAACGCGCATCGGCGGGCAATCTCGCGCCGGCGGCCACTTCAATTCTGTCGCCGGGGCGCAGTTCACTCAGGGCAACCGTTTCACGCTTCTCGCCGCTCACCCGGACAGCTTCTTCCGGTTTCAGGGCCATTAAGGCGGTCACGCCACGGCGGGCGCGGCTGGCGGCAAAGGATTCCAGCCGTTCACCCAGCAGGAACAGCAGCAGCACCATCGCGGCTTCTGCGGTGGCGCCAATAAATAATGCGCCGATGGCCGCGACGGTCATCAGGGTTTCAATGGCAAACGGGGTGCCGCTGCGGATCAAACGCAGCGCGCTGCGGGCAATGGGCCAGGCACCGGCGAGGGTGGTCAGGGTGAAAGCGATCTGTCCGGCTTCAGGGCTGACAAGGTCGATCAGCCAACTGGCCAGCATCATCACGGCAAGCAGAATAATGGCGCGATTTTCCGGCCAGAAGCCCGGCGTGGCGGCGTCGGTTTTGACGGCATCGCTACGTTGCAGGGTGAAACCGGCCTGCTTCACCGCCGCTTCAACCTGCTGGCGGACGTCGCGATCGGCGTTCACGACCAGTTTTTCGGTGGCATACAGCACGCGAGCCGTATCGACTTCGCTCAGCTTGCTAACGGCGGTTTCAATTTTTCGTGCGCAGCTGGGGCAATCCATTCCGCTGATTATCCAGCTGAAACGTTCTGCGGAACCTCTCCTGTCGCTTTCCTCATCGGCATCGCTGCCTGAACCGCAGCCGGCATCACTGCAACAGCTGGTTTCAGCGGTGACTGAGGTCATCATCGAGATTTTTTTGATGGTTGGGCGAGGTTTACTGCTGCAACCCTGCTGGCTGTGAGCATGGCGTTGGCCACAAGGGCAAGAAGATGAGTGCTGATGCATGGCGCCTCCTGATGGGCAACGGCGGGAAACGCTCCCGCCGATGACGCATCTTACACTCTGGAGTGGACTCCAGAGTCAAGGCTTTTACGGCGATTACAGATACAGCGAACGCACGATCATAAAGTGACCGGCAAAGTAGCAGGCGGCGACAATCGCCCGGTCAGAGGTAAACCGGCGACGATAGTGGCTGACAAGCCAGACGATATTGGCCAGCAGCAGCAGCGAAGTCCCCACCATCAGCGAGAAGCTGTAATCGGTTGGGCGGAAGAAATACTGCTCGGTGGTCAGCCAGACCATTAACAGGGTCATGCCGATAAAGGTGCAAATCGGCCAGCGCAGATCTTCCAGTCTGGACCAGATGGTGGCAATCAACAGCGCGCCTATTACCAGTACCGTCAGCGGGATCGGCCAGAAGAAGGTCAGCGTCATATGGCTGGCGAAGCACAGGGTATACAGCAGATGCGAAAGGAAAAATGCGCCAATCGCGTACAGCATGCGCCGGTTAGGTAGCAGCGTCAGCGCATCGCCAATCAGCGTGGCCAGCAGGCCAAACAGGATCAGATAGTCGGTGGTGTTGAGGATCGGTGCCTGCCAGGCCAGCGCCAGCAGAAGCAGCAAGGTGACGGGCTTAAATACCCAGCGTTGCCATTGAGGCCCACGGTACGATGCATCAACGTAGAGCCAACCGGAAAAGAAAACTGCCAGAAACGACCAAATCATAATGTGTCCCTTTGTATTCAGATGCAAAACTCCACAATTCTGAATCTAGTCTAGGACAGAGCCCGACGATGTGACAATGGGAGGCGTCTGGTTGTATCCTTTCTGGCCGTGGGAATGATTGGCATTGCCTGATAAGGAGGAAGAAGAAAAATATGAAGGTCATTTTTTTCATCGTACTGGCTATCATCGCCGTGCTGGCGACGCGTCAGTTTATCAAGCAGCGGAGAGAAGTGGCGGTCAATGACGCTTCCCCGGTGCGCTCACTTCCCGCCGAGGTAAAAGCCAAGCGCGAGGTTCCGATGCCGAACCGCCGTTCGCGTCAGCGTGAAGTGATCCCGGTTGAGGATAAGCGTTATGAAGCCTGGTTTCATCCGCTCAACGGTGCCGGGGATTTCAAACTGGTGCTGAAAGAGCAGGATTACCGGCAGATTGATCCGGGGGAAAAGGGACAGCTGAAGGTGCAGGGGACGCGGTTTATCTCGTTTAGCGCGAATTAGTGGGCTTGCCGAAAAAGCATGGGGTTCCGCGCTTTTTCGGCTGGTTTTGCCACTGCGTTACTTCTTCGGCAGGTATTTCTTCTGCCAGGCCAGCAGCTCAAACACGCCAAAAAAGAAAATCTTGGTTTGCATCATGAAGCTGAGCTTCGGGGCATCTTTCGGCTGCGTAGCGCGCATCAGCACCAGCTGCAGTCCGTGCATCACCACCATAAAGAACAGTGCCACATCAATAAAATACTTCAGCGGCTTGGGGAACGGATGCACCAGGTTAAGCAGTAAAAATGCCCAGACACAGACCATCAGCAGCCTGCCAATATTAATCATCATGGTTCGCTTCCTTCTTCGCGATCTGGCGGTGGTACAGGCGATAGGCCACCTGTCCGGCGATCTTTTCCCGATGCAGCTGCCAGCTTACCGGCACCGGCGGCAGGCCATGTTCCACTTCGCTTTCGACATAAATCAACGCGTTATCCGCCAGCCAGCCGTTACTTTCCAGCTGTCCAAGGGTCTGTTCCAGCAATCCCTTACGGAACGGCGGATCGATAAACACCAAATCGTGAGGCTCACCGTTTTGCGCCAGAAATTGCAGCGTGTTGGTGTTGATCACCCGGCCGGTTTTACAGCCGAGCGTGGTCAGGTTCTTTTCTAACTGCTGCGCAACCGGGCGCTCCAGCTCTAACAGTGTGGCAGAAGCGGCGTGACGCGACAGCGCTTCCAGCCCTAATGCACCGCTACCCGCGAAGCAATCCAGGCAACGTGCGCCCTGAATATCGGGTGCCAGCCAGTTAAATAACGTTTCGCGGACGCGATCGGTGGTCGGTCGAAGCCCGGCGCTGTCCGGGACCGGTAATTTTCTGCCGCGCCACAGACCGCCAATAATGCGGATTTGTCCGGCGCCGCCGCTGCGGGGTTTTTTATTCATGCTGCTGAACTCTTCATAATTTGTTGCACAGTTTAACGGGCTTACCGGGCTGAGGAAACGTAAAAAGGGTGCTGTGTTGCGTTAGCAGGAAAGTGTTAGACTAGGGGATTAAGTCAATTTTCAACGACCTGACAGATTTTTCCCCGCGAGGAGTGTGGTTGCACCATGGCAAAAAATAAAAAACGTGGCTTTTTTTCCTGGCTGGGATTAGGGCGTGAAGAGCAGGCGCCGCAGGAAGAGACAAAAGAGACGTTAGAGGAACAGCAGCCCGCTGACGAGACGTCAACGGATGCCGCCACGCCCGCAAAAACCGAGGCAGAGCAGCGCGCCGAAGCGGCGGTCAACGTCACTGAAAATGTGGCCCACGATCAGGCCGCGCACCCGGAAGCTTACCGTGAACCTGCCGCTGAGCCGCAGCCTGAAGCGAAACCTCAGACGGAAGAGCAGGCGGTAATTACGCCCGCGCCGCTGGAAGCGTTTTTGCCGGAAGACGACGCGCGCGTTCAGCCCGAGCCGGAAGAAGAGGTTTTACCGGAGCAGCTGGCGGTGGTTCAGCCAGAGCCGGAAGAAGAACTTCTGCCGGAAGAGATAGCGATTGTTCATCCTGAGCGGGAAGAAGAGCGCCTGCTGGAAGAGGTAGCCGTTGTTCAGCCTGAGCCCGAAGAAGTGGCTATCATCGCGCCCGTTCCGGAAGAGATTGCTGAAATCGCACCGGACGATGAGATCTTGCCTGAAGAGCTGGAAGCGCTGGCGTTAGCGACTGACGCAGAGCCGGAGGTGATTGAGGAAGAAGAGTCCATCGCCGCCGCGTTAGCGAAAGTGGAGCAGTCAGAGCAGGCCGAGCAGCAGCGTCCGACTAAAGAAGGTTTCTTCGCCCGCCTGAAGCGCAGCCTGGTGAAAACCCGTCAGAATCTGGGCTCCGGCTTTATCGGCCTGTTCCGCGGCAAAAAGATTGATGACGATCTGTTTGAAGAGCTGGAAGAACAGCTGCTGATTGCCGACGTTGGCGTGGAAACCACCCGCCGCATTATCAAAAACCTGACGCAGCAGGCGAACCGTAAACAGCTGCGTGATGCCGAAGCGCTTTATGGCCTGTTGAAGCAGGAAATGTCAGAGATCCTGGCTAAAGTGGAAGAGCCACTGGACGTCACCGGCAAAACGCCGTTTGTGATCCTGATGGTGGGCGTCAATGGCGTCGGCAAAACCACCACCATCGGTAAACTGGCGCGCCAGTATCAGGCCGAAGGCAAATCTGTGATGCTGGCGGCGGGCGATACCTTCCGTGCCGCGGCGGTTGAGCAGCTGCAGGTGTGGGGCCAGCGTAACAATATTCCGGTGATCGCCCAGCAGACCGGGTCGGATTCAGCCTCGGTAATTTTCGATGCGATTCAGGCCGCTAAGGCGCGTAACGTTGACGTGCTGATTGCCGATACTGCCGGTCGCCTGCAGAACAAATCGCACCTGATGGAAGAGCTGAAGAAAATCACCCGCGTGATGAAAAAGCTCGACGATCAGGCGCCGCACGAAGTGATGCTGACCATCGATGCCAGCACCGGCCAGAATGCCATCAGCCAGACTAAGCTGTTCCACGAAGCGGTGGGTCTGACCGGGATTACCCTGACCAAGCTGGATGGCACCGCAAAAGGCGGCGTGATCTTCTCCGTAGCCGATCAGTTCTCCATCCCGATCCGCTATATCGGCGTGGGTGAAGGCATTGAAGATTTACGCGCGTTTAAAGCTGACGATTTTATAGAGGCACTTTTTGCCCGAGAGGAATAATTAGGATGATTCGCTTTGAAGAAGTCAGTAAGGCTTATCTCGGCGGTCGGCAAGCGCTTCAGGGGGTAGATTTTCATCTGCGTCCGGGAGAAATGGCGTTTCTGACCGGACATTCCGGGGCAGGGAAAAGTACCTTGCTGAAGCTTATTTGTGGCATCGAGCGGCCAAGCGCCGGTCAGATCTGGTTTGGCGGCCACGATATCAGCCGCCTGAAAAGCAGCGAAGTGCCGTTTTTACGCCGCCAGATTGGCATGATTTTCCAGGATCACCATCTGCTGATGGATCGATCTGTGTATGACAACGTGGCAATCCCGTTGATCATTGCCGGTGCCAGCGGCGAAGATATTCGCCGCCGCGTGTCGGCCGCGCTGGATAAAGTCGGCCTGCTGGATAAAGCCAAAAGCTATCCGATTCAGCTGTCGGGCGGTGAGCAGCAGCGTGTGGGCATTGCCCGTGCGGTGGTGAACAAACCTGCGGTGCTGCTGGCCGATGAACCGACCGGTAACCTCGACGACGCGCTGTCGGAAGACATCCTGCGTCTGTTTGAAGAATTTAACCGGGTTGGCGTCACCGTTCTGATGGCAACCCACGACCGGGCCTTGATCGCCCGCCGCAACTACCGCCTGATGAGCCTGAATCAGGGACGTTTGCACGGAGGCCAGGGTGGTTAATAAACGCAATTCCCGGGCGCCTGCGCCCAAAGCCGCGAAGCAGAAGCAGCCTTCCAAAAGCAAAGCGCTGAAGGGCGGCTGGCAGGAGCAATGGCGTTATGCGCTGCGCGGCACCTTATCTGATATGTGGCGTCAGCCGCTGGCGACGTTACTGACGGTGATGGTTATCGCCATCTCCCTGACTCTGCCAAGCGTCTGCTATATGGTGTGGAAAAACGTCAACCAGGCGGCGGCACAGTGGTATCCGGCACCGCAGCTAACGGTCTATCTCAGCAAAACGCTGGATGACGATGCCGCTGAAGGTGTTGTCAGCCAGCTGAAGAAAGAAGATGGCGTCGACAAGGTGAACTACCTGTCGCGCGAAGAAGCGATGGGCGAGTTCCGTAACTGGTCTGGCTTTGGCGGGGCAATGGATATGCTTGAGCAGAATCCGCTGCCTGCGGTGGCAATTATTACGCCGAAGCTCAACTTCCAGAATGACAACACCATGACCAACCTGCGCGACCGCGTGTCAAAAGTGCAGGGCGTGGATGAAGTGAAGATGGACGACAGTTGGTTTGCCCGTCTGGCGGCGCTGACCGGGCTGGTGGGGCAGGTGGCGGCGATGATCGGCGTGCTGATGATTGTGGCGGTGTTCCTGGTGATCGGCAACAGCGTGCGGCTGAGCATCTTTGCCCGGCGCGATACCATCAACGTGCAGAAGCTGATCGGTGCAACGGATGGCTTTATCCTGCGTCCGTTCCTCTACGGTGGCGCGCTGTTAGGATTCGCCGGTGCGCTGCTGTCGCTGATCCTGTCTGAAGTGCTGGTGTTCCGTCTGGAGTCCGTTGTGACACAGGTGGCGGCGGTGTTTGGCACCACCTTCAACCTGACCGGACTGGCATGGGATGAGAGCCTGCTGTTGCTGCTGGTATCGGCGATGATTGGCTGGATAGCCGCCTGGCTGGCGACCGTACAACATTTACGTCGATTTACGCCGCAGTAACCCCTTTACACGTTTTTTGTTATAATCTTCCTCTGTTGCATGAGTAATGTGCTTCAGAGGAAGTCATCAGTTTGTCACTTCCTCCTGCTATACTCTTCCTGCCCAGACGGTGTGTACTTTATTCACCGACGATAGTGAACTTGTGGATAACTTTGACGTCGAAGTAGCACAGATTGCTTTTAATTCTGGCTGCCGTTCACGTACTCTTGTGGACTGTGCAGGGAATTGCGCGGCATTATTGTTAAATACAGAGAGGGTTTGAATGACCAAAGAAATGCAAACTTTAGCTATTGCTCCTTTAGGCAACCTGGATTCTTACATCCGGGCCGCCAATGTCTGGCCTATGCTGACGGCAGAAGAGGAAAAAGCGTTGGCTGAACGGCTGCATTACCAGGGCGATCTGGAAGCAGCTAAAACGCTGATCCTGTCTCACCTGCGCTTTGTTGTTCATGTCGCTCGTAACTATTCGGGCTACGGTCTGCCGCAGGCTGACCTGATTCAGGAAGGTAATATCGGCCTGATGAAAGCGGTTCGCCGCTTTAACCCGGAAGTCGGCGTGCGTCTGGTCTCCTTTGCGGTGCACTGGATTAAAGCTGAGATCCACGAATACGTCCTGCGTAACTGGCGTATCGTGAAGGTCGCCACCACTAAAGCACAGCGCAAGCTGTTCTTTAACCTGCGTAAAGCCAAGCAGCGTTTAGGCTGGTTTAACCAGGAAGAAGTGGAAATGGTTGCCCGTGAACTGGGTGTCACCAGCAAAGACGTGCTGGAGATGGAGTCGCGTATGGCGGCCCAGGACATGACCTTCGATCCGACACCGGATGATGAAGGTGAAGGCCGCTCAATGGCGCCTATGCTCTACCTGCAGGATAAGTCGTCTGACTTTGCCGATGGCATTGAGGAAGACAACTGGGAATCCCATGCGGCTGATAAACTCAGCGATGCGATGCAGGGTCTTGATGAGCGTAGCCAGAATATCATCCGTGCCCGCTGGCTGGACGATGACAACAAAACCACGCTGCAGGAGCTTGCCGATCAATACGGCGTTTCAGCAGAGCGTGTGCGTCAGCTGGAAAAGAACGCGATGAAAAAACTGCGTGTCGCTATCGAAGCGTAATCCATGCGGTAACAAAAAAAGGGCGACTTCGGTCGCCCTTTTTGTTTTTGTCAGTCAGCCCGTTATTGTGCCAGAAAGCCCCAGCCGCCGACCTGAGCAATAAAGCCGGCCTGGCGCATAAACGCAGCCATCACCTCACGATCCTCAACCTGACGGTCCGCAATCCCCCACTGCACGATCCCCGGATTCTGCGCCAGCAAATCATTCAGTAAGTAACTGCCCACGCCGCGTCGGCGCGTCACCTCACGCACCATGAAATCCTTCAGCTCGCCCTGCGTGCCGGCGATTGACGCGTTGACTGCCGCCAGCAGGCGGTCATTGAATTTGGCGGCCCAAACCTGCTGATGTTCATTCAGCGACGCTTCAAGGGCAACAAGGTCAGCCTCTGGCCAGATTTTCGCCAGATCCAGGCGATCCTGATCGGTGAAATTTTGCAATCTGATGATGGTCAGTTTCATGACGAATACCGAACGAGTACGAAAGGCATATTGTAGCGAATTTAGCCAAAGAAGGGCGCTTAACTTTTCCCCAGCGAAAACGGAGTATTCTGTTTGGTGCGACGCGTTAACCCAGCGTGAAAGCTTATCGCTGAACTATTAATCAGCATAAAAGACTGCCATTTTGCTGAAAAAGCCACCGTTGCCACCAGTGTTTTATCCTGCGGGACCTGGGTATTTCTGAATGTGTCAGTTGATTTACAGCAGAATATTCCTGTTTAATAACCTGAAAATTAAAGCCTTATTTATAAAAATCGCCGCGTATTTCGATAACTCTCTCTTTCTTCAGCGTTTTATCTGGGATCCAGCGGCAATAAAACAGCAATCACAACAGATGGGGTAGTACGGATGAAAATCAGTAAAGGTAGCGCGTTTCTGGCAGGTTGTGTGGCACTGGCGATGAGCCACGCGGCCATGGCAAAAGACATTAAAGTGGCCATTGTTGGCGCGATGTCCGGCCCGGTAGCGCAGTATGGTGATATGGAGTTCACCGGTGCCAAGCAGGCGATCGCTGACATCAATGCCAAAGGCGGCGTGAACGGTGACAAACTGGTTGGCGTGGAATATGACGATGCCTGCGATCCAAAACAGGCGGTGGCCGTTGCCAACAAAGTGATCAATGACGGTATCCGTTATGTTATTGGCCACCTCTGCTCGTCTTCTACTCAGCCTGCTTCCGACATCTATGAAGATGAAGGCGTGCTGATGATCACCCCGGCGGCAACCAACGCCGATCTGACCACCCGTGGTTACAAGATGATCATGCGTACCACCGGTCTGGATTCCGACCAGGGCCCAACTGCCGCGACCTATATCCTGAAAGAGATCAAGCCTCAGCGCATCGCGGTCATCCATGACAAGCAGCAGTACGGTGAAGGCCTGGCGCGTTCCGTGCAGGCCAGCCTGAAAAAATCAGGCGGCAACGTGGTGATGTTTGAAGGTATCACCGCGGGCGACAAAGATTTCTCCACGCTGGTGGCACGCCTGAAGAAAGAGAACGTCGACTTCGTCTACTTTGGCGGTTATTACCCGGAGATGGGACAGATGCTGCGTCAGGCACGTGCTGCCGGCCTGAAGACCCAGTTTATGGGACCAGAAGGCGTGGGCAACTCCTCGCTGTCTAACATCGCAGGTGCTGCGTCTGAAGGCATGCTGGTGACCTTGCCGAAGCGTTACGACCAGGTGCCGGCTAACAAACCGATTGTTGATGCGCTGAAAGCGAAGAAGCTGGATTCAACCGGCCCATTCGTCTGGACCACCTACGCCGCACTGCAGGCGCTGACCACCGGGATGGAGCGCAGCAAAAGTGCTGAGCCAGCCGATATCGCTAAAAATCTGAAGGAAGGCGCAGCGGTGCCAACGGTGATGGGCGACCTGAACTGGGATGAGAAGGGCGATCTGAAAGGCTTTGAGTTCGGCATCTTCAAATGGCACGCGGACGGTTCTTCGACCGCAGTGAAATAAATCAGCCATACTTTCCCGGCGGCAGGGGCTGTCCGGGGAAGGCTGACAGCGGTGAAGACGACCGAACAGGTCGTCGGTAACAGTAAACGTCTGGTGAGGGTTCCCGGGCGTTTTTTTCCATTCTCTCCGCCCGTGCGGAAAGAAGTAAGGTAGCAAGGTATGTCCGAGCAGTTTCTCTATTTCCTGCAGCAAATGTTCAACGGCGTAACGTTGGGCAGCACCTACGCGCTGATAGCCATTGGTTACACCATGGTCTACGGCATTATCGGCATGATCAACTTCGCCCATGGCGAGGTCTATATGATCGGCAGCTACGTCTCCTTTATTGTGATTGCGGCCCTGATGATGATGGGCATCGATGTCAGCTGGATGCTGATCGGTGCCGGCTTTATCGTCGCGATTGTGATTGCCAGCGCCTACGGCTGGAGCATTGAGCGTGTGGCCTATAAGCCGGTGCGATCCTCCAAGCGTCTGATCGCGCTGATCTCGGCCATCGGGATGTCGATCTTCTTACAAAACTACGTCAGCCTGACGCAAGGCTCCCGCGATCTTGCGTTGCCAAGCCTGATCACCGGGCAGTGGACGCTGGGCGAGAGCAACGGTTTCTCCGCCACTATCTCCACCATGCAGGTGGTGATCTGGGTGGTGACCTTCCTGTCGATGCTGGCACTGACGCTGTTTATCCGCTATTCCCGCATGGGACGCGCCTGTCGCGCCTGTGCTGAAGACCTGAAAATGGCCAGCCTGCTGGGCATTAACACCGACCGCGTTATCTCGCTGACCTTTGTTATCGGCGCGGCCATGGCGGCGGTTGCCGGCGTGTTGCTCGGCCAGTTCTACGGCGTGATTAATCCGTACATTGGCTTTATGGCGGGGATGAAGGCGTTTACCGCGGCGGTATTGGGCGGTATCGGCAGTATTCCTGGCGCGATGTTAGGCGGGCTGATCCTCGGCATCGCCGAAGCGCTGACCTCTGCTTATCTCAGTACCGAATACAAAGACGTGGTCTCTTTTGCGCTGCTGATTGTGGTGCTGCTGGTAATGCCTACCGGTATTCTCGGTCGTCCGGAGGTTGAGAAAGTATGAAACATCTCAACCTGGTTAACGCCGTTGCCTCCGCGCTGATGCTGGTGCTGCTGGCGGCCTTCTTTATGGGCATGCGCCTCGACCTCGACGGCACGCATCTGGTGGTGAATAACGCCGGTCGCGTCCGCTGGAACTGGATTGCACTGGGCGCGGCGGTGGTGTTCCTGTTCCAGCTGCTGCGTCCTTTGCTGCAAAAAAGCCTGAAAAAAATCTCCGGCCCGGCGATGGTTCTGCCGGGTATTGACGGCTCCACGCCGAAGCAAAAGCTGGTGCTGCTGGTGATGATCATTGCCGCCGTGGCCTGGCCGTTTATCGTCTCACGCGGCACGGTGGATATCGCCACGCTGACGCTGATCTACGTGATGCTCGGCCTCGGCCTGAACGTGGTGGTCGGCCTTTCCGGTCTGCTGGTGCTGGGCTACGGCGGATTCTATGCCGTTGGCGCCTATACCTTTGCCTTGCTGAATCACTACTACGGCCTGAGCTTCTGGGAGTGTCTGCCGCTGGCCGGTTTGGTGGCGGCGATGTTTGGCCTGCTGCTCGGCTTCCCGGTGTTGCGGCTGCGCGGTGACTATCTGGCGATTGTGACGCTCGGCTTCGGCGAAATCGTGCGTATTCTGCTGCTGAACAACACCGAAATTACCGGTGGCCCGAACGGCATCAGCCAGATCCCAAAACCGTCGCTGTTTGGTCTGGAGTTTAACCGCAGCGTGCGCGACGGCGGATGGGACACCTTCCATAACTTCTTCGGCCTGAAGTACGATCCCAGCGACCGCATTATCTTCCTGTATATGGTGGCGTTGCTGCTGGTGATCATCACGCTGTTTGTGATTAACCGCCTGCTGCGGATGCCGCTGGGACGGGCCTGGGAAGCGCTGCGTGAAGACGAAATTGCCTGCCGCTCGCTGGGCCTGAGCCCAACGCGCATCAAGCTGACCGCCTTCACCATCAGTGCGGCCTTTGCCGGCTTTGCCGGTAGCCTGTTTGCCGCACGCCAGGGCTTTGTCAGCCCGGAATCGTTCACCTTTGCCGAGTCGGCGTTCGTGCTGGCGATTGTGGTACTGGGCGGCATGGGATCGCAGTTTGCGGTGATCCTCGCTGCGGTGCTGCTGGTGGTTTCCCGCGAGCTGATGCGTGATTTGAATGAGTACAGCATGCTGGTGCTCGGCGGTCTGATGGTGCTGATGATGATCTGGCGGCCACAGGGTCTGCTGCCGATGAAGCGTCCGCATCTGAAGTTGAAGACGGTAGAAAAAGGAGAGCAGCCATGACACAGCCTTTGTTGGCCGTAAAAGGCCTGATGATGCGCTTTGGCGGCCTGCTCGCCGTAAATAACGTTGAGCTGGAGCTGCGCCCGCAGGAGATCGTGTCATTAATCGGCCCGAACGGCGCCGGGAAAACCACCGTCTTTAACTGTCTGACCGGTTTCTACCGGCCGACGGGCGGCAGCATCATGCTGCGCGACAAGGATATCGCGGGCCAGCCGGGGCAAAAAATTGCCCGGATGGGCATTGTCCGTACTTTCCAGCACGTGCGTTTGTTCCGCGAAATGACGGTGATAGAGAACCTGTTGGTGGCGCAGCATCAGCATCTGAAAAGCGGCGTGTTTGCCGGTTTGCTGAAAACGCCGGCCTTCCGTAAAGCCGAAAGCGACGCGCTGGATCGTGCCGCCACCTGGCTGGATCGCGTAGGGCTGCTGGACATGGCCAACCGTCAGGCGGGCAACCTGGCCTACGGTCAGCAGCGTCGTCTGGAAATCGCCCGTTGTATGGTCACCCGGCCGGAAATCCTGATGCTGGATGAGCCAGCCGCCGGTCTGAACCCGAAAGAAACCCACGAGCTTGATGAGCTGATTGCCGAACTGCGCAGCCAGCACAACGTCTCGGTACTGTTGATTGAACATGATATGAAACTGGTTATGGGCATTTCTGACCGCATTTATGTAGTGAACCAGGGTACGCCGCTGGCAAACGGCACGCCGGAGCAGATCCGCAACAATCCGGACGTGATCCGCGCCTATCTGGGAGAAGCCTGATATGAACCCCATTCTTTCTCTCGAGAACGTCAGCGCCCATTACGGCAAAATTCAGGCGTTGCATAACGTCAGTCTGCATATCAATCAGGGCGAGATTGTTACCCTGATTGGGGCCAACGGCGCGGGCAAAACCACCATCCTCGGCACCTTGTGTGGTGAGCCGCGCGCGACGCAGGGATCGATTACCTTCGACGGTAAAGCGATCACCGAATGGCAAACCGCGCGCATCATGCGTGAAGCCATTGCCATTGTGCCGGAAGGGCGCCGCGTGTTTTCACGGATGACGGTGGAAGAGAACCTGGCGATGGGCGGCTTTTTCGCCGAGCGTCAGCAGTATCAGACCCGCATCAAGCGCGTATATGAGCTGTTCCCACGCCTGTACGAGCGCCGCGTTCAGCGTGCCGGCACCATGTCCGGCGGTGAGCAACAGATGCTGGCGATTGGCCGGGCGTTGATGAGCCAGCCGCGCCTGCTGCTGCTGGATGAACCCTCGTTAGGCCTGGCGCCGATCATCATCCAGCAGATATTCGACACCATCGAGCAGCTGCGTCAGGAAGGGATGACTATCTTCCTGGTGGAGCAGAACGCTAACCAGGCGTTGAAGCTGGCCGATCGCGGTTATGTTTTGGAAAACGGCCATGTGGTGCTGGAGGATACCGGCGACGCCTTGCTGGCGAACGAAGCGGTGCGCAGCGCCTATCTCGGCGGCTAATGTGTTGTAAACCCGGCGGTTGCAAGGCCGCCAGGCCCGCAGCCTGCGGGCGAAGTCGGGGTGACAGGGCGGGATTTTTCCCGCCCTTTTTTGTGCCCGTCACCGCAAAACTGGCGGTAATTCACTCGCCTCGTGCGTCACCTGCCTGTCACCTTTCCGTCATAAACCCGTTATCTTTCCGTCATTTTCCCGTGTCATGTTACTTCCCGAACAATAAGAATGCGCGATATCGCGCGATTGACTCCGGGCACAGGATACCGATATGACATCGTTCTCATTTCGTAAAACCGCACTTTGCATGGTACTGGGACTGACCTTCAGCGGTCACGCACTGGCTGCCACCGAGATCCCTTTCTGGCACTCGATGGAAGGCGAACTGGGTGTGGAAGTAAATTCTCTGGCACAACGCTTTAATGAGTCTCACCCAGATTACAAAATCGTGCCGACCTACAAAGGCAACTACGAACAGAGCCTGGCGGCCGGGATTGCCGCCGTGCGTTCAGGTAAAGCGCCGGCTATTTTGCAGGTTTACGAAGTGGGTACCGCCACCATGATGGCCTCTAAAGCGATCGTGCCGGTCTACGATGTGTTTAAAAACGCCGGCGTGGCCTTCGATGAGAAGCAGTTCGTACCGACCGTGGCGGGCTACTACAGCGACGCCAGCGGCCACCTGATTTCTCAGCCGTTTAACAGCTCGACGCCGGTGCTGTATTACAACAAAGACGCCTTCAAAAAAGCCGGTCTGAATCCGGATCAGCCGCCGAAAACCTGGCAGGATCTGGAAAAAGACGCCGCTGCGCTGCGTAAAGCGGGCATGACCTGTGGCTACGCCAGTGGCTGGCAGGGATGGATACAGATTGAGAACTTCAGCGCCTGGCATGCACTGCCGGTCGCCACCCAAAACAACGGTTTTGACGGCACCGATACCGTGCTGGAATTCAACAAACCGACGCAGGTTCGTCATATCCAGATGCTCGAAGATATGAACAAGAAAGGCGATTTCACCTACTTCGGCCGTAAAGATGAATCCACCGCCAAGTTCTACAACGGCGATTGTGGCATCACCACCGCGTCTTCAGGCTCGCTGGCGGATATCCGTCATTACGCCAAATTTAACTACGGCGTCGGCATGATGCCGTACGACGCCACCGTCCCTGACGCCCCGCAGAACGCCATCATCGGCGGCGCGAGCCTGTGGGTGATGAAAGGCAAAGACGCCAGCACCTACAAAGGCGTGGCCGAGTTTATGGCCTTCCTGGCACAGCCGGATATCGCCGCTGAATGGCACCAGAAAACCGGCTACCTGCCGATCACCACCGCTGCCTATGAGCTGACCCGCAAACAAGGGTTCTACGATAAAAACCCCGGCGCGGACATCGCCACGCGTCAGATGCTGAACAAGCCACCGTTAGCGTTCACCAAAGGGATGCGTCTGGGCAACATGCCGCAGATCCGTACCGTTGTCGACGAAGAGCTGGAAGGCGTCTGGACCGGTAAGAAAACGCCGCAGGCGGCGCTGGATAACGCGGTGACCCGTGGCAATCTGCTGCTGCGCCGCTTTGAGCAGACGGCTAAGCAATAACGCTTCGCCCACAGGGGCCGCATTCAGTCCAATTCCCGGCTGGATGCGCCCCTGAACCCGTTTTCAGGGCCGCGTTGAGGGTAGTGAACGCGGCCCCTTACTCCTCATATTGGACGACGCTATGTCTTCTTCCCGTCCCGTTTTTCGCTCGCGCTGGCTGCCCTATTTACTGGTGCTGCCTCAGCTGCTGATCACCGTGATCTTCTTCCTCTGGCCCGCCGGTGAAGCCCTGTGGTATTCGGTGCAAAGCGTCGATCCGTTCGGCCTTTCCAGCACCTTTGTCGGCATGGAAAACTTCAGGCGCCTGATCGGCGACGAGTATTACCTCGACTCTTTTCTGACCACGCTGATTTTCAGCGGGCTGGTGACGGTCATCGGACTGGTGGTCTCGCTGTTTTTTGCCGCGCTGGTCGACCATGTCCTGCGCCTGAAGCGCTTCTACCAGACGCTGTTTTTACTGCCTTACGCCGTGGCGCCCGCCGTCGCCGCGGTGTTGTGGATGTTCCTGTTCAGTCCGGGTCTGGGGCTGATTACCCATTTCCTGCGTTACCTCGGCTATGACTGGAACCATGCGCAAAACAGCGGCCAGGCGATGTTCCTGGTGGTGCTGGCCTCGATCTGGCAGCAGATGAGCTACAACTTCCTGTTCTTCTTTGCCGCGCTGCAGTCCATTCCAAAATCGCTGACGGAAGCCGCCGCCATTGATGGCGCGGGTCCGGTCCGGCGCTTTTTCCAGTTATCTCTGCCGCTGATCACCCCGGTCGGCTTCTTTTTAGTGGTGGTGAATGTGGTGTATGCCTTCTTCGACACCTTCCCGGTGATTGACGCCGCCACCGGCGGTGGCCCGGTGCAGTCGACCACCACGCTGATTTATAAAATTTATCGCGAAGGTTTTGCCGGACTCGACCTCTCTTCCTCTTCCGCCCAGTCGGTGGTGCTGATGGTGCTGGTGATTATTCTGACGGTGATCCAGTTCCGCTACGTCGAGAAAAGGGTGCGCTACCAATGATAGAGAACCGACCAGGGCTGACGATGTTCAGCCATATCATGTTGGGACTGGGGATCCTCACCGTGCTGTTCCCGCTGTACGTGGCCTTTGTTGCCGCCACCCTGAGCAACAGCGAAGTGTTCCAGGTGCCGATGACGCTGATCCCCGGCCGCCATTTGCTGGATAACATTGCCAACATCTGGCAGCACGGCGTGGCGCAGAACAGTGCACCCTTTGGCGTGATGCTGATGAACAGCGCGATCATGGCGCTGAGCATTACGCTGGGGAAAATCACCGTGTCGATCCTCTCCGCCTTCGCGCTGGTGTGGTTCCGCTTCCCGCTGCGCGGGCTGTTCTTCTGGATGATTTTTATCACCCTGATGCTGCCGGTTGAGGTGAGGATCTTCCCGACCGTCGAGGTGATTTCCAACCTGAATATGCTCGACAGCTACAGCGGGCTGACGCTGCCGCTGATGGCTTCCGCCACCGCCACCTTCCTGTTCCGCCAGTTCTTTATGACCCTGCCGGACGAGCTGATTGAAGCGGCGCGAATTGATGGTGCCAGCCCGATGCGCTTCTTCTGGGATATCGTGCTGCCGCTGTCGAAAACTAACCTGGCGGCGCTGTTTGTGATCACCTTTATCTACGGCTGGAACCAGTATATGTGGCCGCTGCTGATCATCAGCGAAGCGGACCTTGGCACCGCCGTCGCCGGTATCCGCAGCATGATTGGCAACGGTGACGGCTCGACCCAATGGAATCTGGTGATGACCGCCATGCTGCTGACCATGGTGCCGCCGATTGTGATTGTTTTAGTGATGCAGCGCGCCTTTGTTCGCGGGCTGGTTGAGAGCGAGAAATAAGTTATGGCAGGCGTAAAACTTCAGGCTGTTACCAAATCCTATGACGGCAAAAATCAGATCATTCAGCCGCTCGACGTGGAAATCCGCGACGGTGAATTTATGGTGATGGTGGGACCCTCCGGCTGCGGAAAATCCACGCTGCTGCGCATGGTCGCCGGGCTGGAAGAGGTCACCAGTGGCGATATCTATATCGACACCCAGCGCGTCACCGATCTTGAACCGAAAGATCGGGGCATCGCCATGGTGTTCCAGAACTACGCGCTCTATCCGCATATGAGCGTTGAGCAGAACATGGCGTATGGCCTGAAGATTCGCGGCATGGGCAAAGAGCATGTGCGGCAGAAAGTGCTGGAAGCCGCCAAAAGCCTGGAGCTGGAAGCCTTGCTGCATCGCCGCCCGCGTGAGCTCTCTGGCGGCCAGCGGCAGCGCGTGGCGATGGGCAGAGCGATTGTGCGTGAGCCGGCGGTATTCCTGTTCGATGAACCCTTCTCCAACCTCGATGCCCGCCTGCGCGTGCAGATGCGCCTTGAGCTGCAGCTGTTGCACCGCCGCCTGAACACCACCAGCTTGTATGTTACCCACGATCAGGTGGAAGCGATGACGCTGGCGCAGCGGGTGATGGTGATGAACAAAGGGGTGCTGGAGCAGTTGGGTACGCCGGTGGAGGTGTATGAGCGTCCGGCGACGCGCTTTGTCGCCAGCTTTATTGGTGCGCCGTCGATGAACCTGATGGATGGCCAGCTAAATGATGATGGCAGCCGGCTAACGTTGTCCGATCGCTTTACGATCCCGTTGCCGCAAGCGAAAGCGCGTTGGGCGGGCCGTCCGTTGACGCTGGGTATTCGCCCGGAGCATATTAAACTCGCGTCACCGCAGGACGGCTTACCGCTGGTGGTGGAAACGCTGGAAATGCTGGGCGCGGATAATCTGGCGCACGGCAAGTGGGGCGGGCAGTCGCTGGTGGTACGCCTGCCGCATATTGAGCGTCCGGCGATTGGCAGCACATTGTGGCTGCATCTGCCGACAGACTCGCTACACTTCTTTGAACCCTCTACTGGACAACGGCTCGAATGATGAATAAAGCCTGGCCTTACCCCCCGATTGTGGCCCATCGCGGCGGCGGTAAACTCGCCCCGGAAAACACCCTCGCCGGCATTGATGTGGGCGCGAAACTGGGCCACAAGATGATCGAATTTGACGTGAAGCTGTCGCAGGATGGCGAAATCTTCCTGCTGCACGACGATACGTTGGACAGGACCAGCAATGGCTGGGGAATTGCCGGGCAGCTTCCCTGGGAAAAGCTGGTGCAGCTGGATGTCGGCGGCTGGTACGGCAAGGATTTCGCCGATCAGCGCCTGCCGTTGCTGTCGCAGGTGGCGAAGCGCTGTGCCGAGCACCAGATGATGGCCAATATCGAGATCAAACCCACCACCGGTCTGGAAGCCGAAACCGGACGGGTGGTGGCGCTGGCCGCGCGGGATCTCTGGCATATGCAACCCGCGGCACCGCTGCTCTCATCGTTTTCAACGGTGGCGCTGGCCGCGGCGAAAGAGGCGGCACCGGAGCTGCCACGGGGGTTGCTGCTGCATGAATGGCACGATAACTGGCAGGAAATGACCGATGCGCTGGAGTGCGTGTCGATTCACTTCAATCACAAGGTGTTGAGCGAGAAGCGCGTGGCTCAGCTGAAAAAATCCGGCTTACGTATTCTGGTGTACACGGTGAACGATGCCGACAGGGCTGCACAGTTGTTGAAGTGGGGTGTCGATGCGATCTGTACCGATGCCATCGACACCCTTGGCCCCGACTTTGCCTCTCAACTGCATCGCTGAGGCGCCAACCGCATGAGCTGACCAGATGAACCCCGGCCACTGACTGATGTCAGCGTCGGGGTTCTCAGTACTTGCCGCGCCAGTACTGCGGGTAAGGTGGGGATTAATTGTTGTTTTGCTGCACCGGCGGCATGGTGTTGGTTCCGGGCTGTGACTGGATCACGCGCTGGGAAGCACTGTTCCGCTGCTCCTGAACTTTCCGCTGTGTGTCCTGGCTTTGACGTTGCTGATCCTGCTGCAACTTCAGTTTCTGCTGGGACTGTTGCGTCTGCATCTGGCTCTGCATCCGTTGAGTGCTGGGATTATAGCCCGGCTGGTTTGGCTGATTGTTGTTCAACATGTTGGCCATGCCGCTCAACGGTGCCAGTGCGGCAACAAAAATAACTAACCATTTCATAAACTGCCTCCGTGTTAGATTACTCAAGTGTATGCCAGGGCCACCAAACTGCCTCCAGGAGTCAACTGAATTTCAGTCCCGCCTCGCCTTTTCTCTTATTTCGTACACACTTATCAGCAGTAAACAAACGTAAATAAGACTAACAAGAGGTGAAGATGACAGGACAGGGTAAGTTAACGCGGCTTGCGGGACCGCTAATGATCGGGCTGTTACTGTGGCAGGGTGCCAGTGCTGCGCCCACCGCACCGGCAGTTTCTTACGGGGTGGATGCCGATACCTTCCATCCGGTGAAAGAGCAACATGGGATGGTGTCGTCAGGGGATGCGACAGCAACTCAGGTTGGCGTGGATATCCTTAAGCAGGGTGTCAACGCGGTGGATGCGGCGATTGCCGTCGGTTATGCGCTGGCGGTGACCCATCCGCAGGCCGGCAACCTCGGCGGCGGCGGCTTTATGATGCTGCGCACCGCCTCAGGCCGTACCACCGCCATCGACTTCCGCGAAATGGCCCCAACCCGCGCCAGTCGCGATATGTTCCTCGATGCGCAGGGCAATGCCGACAGCAAAAAATCCCTCACCTCTCACCTGGCGTCCGGCGTACCTGGCACGGTAGCGGGCTTTGCGCTGGCGAATAAAGAGTACGGCACTATGCCGCTCAGCCGTCTGATCCAGCCGGCGATCAAACTGGCCAGCAAAGGCATCGTGGTCAATCAGGCGCTGGCTGACGATCTGAAGGTCTATGGCAAAGAAGTGCTGATTAACCATCCCAACAGCAAAGCGATTTTCTACAAGGCGGATGGTCAGCCTTATGCCCGCGGCGAGACGCTGGTGCAGCGCAATCTGGCCCACAGCCTGACGCTGATTGCCAGCCAGGGACCGGACGCCTTCTACAAGGGCGCTATCGCCACGCAGATTGACGAGGAAATGGCGGCGCACGGCGGCTTAATCAGCAAAGTGGACCTGGCGAAATACCAGGCGATTGAGCGTAAGCCAATCAGCGGTACCTATCGCGGCTATGCAGTCTTCTCTATGCCACCGCCATCTTCCGGCGGGATCCATATCGTGCAGATCCTGAATATCCTGGAAAACTTCGATCTGGCGAAAATGGGCTTCGGCAGCGCCGATGCGATGCAGGTGATGGCGGAAGCGGAAAAATATGCCTATGCCGACCGCTCGGAATATCTCGGCGATCCGGACTTTGTGAAGGTGCCGTGGCAGGCGCTGACCAGCAAAGCCTATGCGAAATCGCTGGCGCAGCAGATTGATGTGAATAAGGCGCGGCCGTCTTCGGAGATCAAACCGGGCAAGCTGGCACCGTATGAAAGTAACCAGACCACCCATTTCTCGGTGGTGGATAAGCAGGGCAATGCGGTGGCGGTGACCTACACGCTGAACACCTATTTTGGCAGCGGTATCGTGGCGGGTAACAGTGGCATCCTGATGAACAATGAAATGGATGACTTCTCTGCCAAGCCGGGCACGCCGAACGTCTATGGCCTGGTGGGCGGCGAAGCCAATGCGGTGGGGCCGTATAAGCGACCGTTGTCATCAATGTCGCCGACTATCGTGGCGAAAGATGGCAAAACCTGGCTGGTGACCGGCAGCCCTGGCGGCAGCCGCATAATCACCACCGTGCTGCAAATGGTGGTCAACAGCATCGATTACGGGATGAATATCGCCGAAGCGACCAATGCACCACGCTTCCATCACCAGTGGTTGCCGGATCAGCTGCGGGTTGAAAAGGGCTTCAGCCCGGACAGCCTGAAACTGCTGGAAGCCAAAGGTCAGCATGTGAAGGTGATGCCGGCGATGGGCAGCACGCAGAGCATTATGATTGGGCCGGACGGCATGCTGTATGGCGCATCCGATCCGCGCACCATTGATGATTTAACGGCGGGTTACTGACCGGCTGAGAACCCCCGGCGGTCGGGGGTTCTGCAGGTTCCTTCCTGAGAGGCGCTTACGCCTCTCTTTTTCGTTCATGTGCGGCGAGCTGCTGATTAAACGCCCCGGCGGAACAGCCCTGTTGCAACGCTTCCAGAATCAACTGCTGCTGAGTCTTCGGCACCAGCCCACCCAACGGCGGATCGGTATCCAGATTGGTGGGGAAGGAATAGCCTTCACCACTCGCGGCCACCACCGCGTGCAGCTGTGCGTCGCTCAAGGTTTTGCTCAGTAAGGCTGGATAGATCGCCTCCAGCACCTTGACGTGATTCACTTTTTCCATCGTTTTGCCAAAGGCCGACGAGACCTGCAGCAAATTGGCGGTGCGAATATGATCCGCAGTGACGTTGTTGCCGGCGGCATGGAACAGCGCCGGATTGAAGAACAGCCCATCGCCTTTTTTCAGCGGCAGCTGAATGGCGTGCTGTTGGAAGAAGGCGATAAAGCGCGGATCGCGCCAGGCCAGATAGCCTTCGGCATACTGTTGTGACCACGGCAGAAGCTGCGTGGGGCCAGATTCCAACGGCATGTCGCTGTGGGCGACCGCACCCTGCAGCGTCAGATATTGTGACAGGATCTGCAACGGCAGCGGGAAGCGGGCGACAACCTCATTAACCTGAAAACCCAGATGGTAATCGCGGTGCGGCTGCTGCGCTTTGCCGCCCGGACGCACCTGATTCACCTGCGCCGTCATTTCATAGCCAGGCCCCACCCAAGCTTCGCAAATCAACGCCAGTAAGGGGTTGCTGTAGTAATCGATAAACGCATCGGCATCGCGCTCTGCCACCTTTTGCAGGGCGTTCCAGATACGGCCATTGCTGCCGGCTTTGGCAAAGTGATCGCCACCACCGCCGCTGGCAGCTTCACTGGCGAGAATTTCCTCAAACAGCGTGCTGCTGCGATCCACGGCGGAAAGGTCTTCATACAAACCCTGCACCACAAATACGCCAGGCCCACTGGATAACGCGCGATGCAACTCGGCCAGCAGCTTCTGGCGGTCGGTTTCTGCGGCTTTCAGCAGATCGTCACGGTGGTAAATCAACACGTTTTTTTCGACGGAGCGGGCCAGCGGGAAGTCGCCCTTCGGCAAGGTCTGCGCACAGAGGGTGGCGAAATCATCCAGCGAAATCTGGCTGTCATTAATATAAATCTGAGTCATTGGGCACCTCACAGCGTCAACGCATGGGATGGCTGGAAGCCACCGTTATCACCACAGCCAACCACCGACTGATCGAAGTCGATCACCGCGCCGGTCATCATTCCTGACTCTTCGGAGAGCAGGAAAGCCACGCCACGGGCAACTTCAGTCGGTTTCAGCAGGCGGCCAAAGGGCTGCTGCTGCTCCGCTTTTTCCAGCCAGCCGTCTTCTGCCTGATGGTATTGCCGCTGGATATCGTCCTCATGTGGCGTATCCATCCAGCCGATGTTGAGGCCATTGACCCGGATGCGGTTACGCATGGCGCTGAAGGCAACGTTTTTGGTCAGCGTCACCAGCGCGCCCTTTGACGCGGCATAGGCGCTAAGAAAGCTCTGGCCGCCGTGTGAAGTCATGGTGATGATATTGACGATGCTGCCCTCAACGCCTTTGGCGATCATCAGCTTGATCGCCGCCTGCATCAGGAAGAAGGGCGCCCGCACGTTGACCGCCATAATGGCGTCGAACAGTTGCGGCGAGGTGTCGAGGATGGTGCCGCGATCGGACATGCCCGCGCAGTTAACCAACCCGTGCAGCGTGCCAAAACAGGACTCAGCCGCGGCGACGACCTTTTCGCAGGCGGCCGGTGAGCTGATGTCGGCTTCGACGAAGATCGCTTCACAGCCGGAGTGGCTCAGGGTTTCGACCTGCTGGCGTCCGGCGTCGGTATTACGCCCGCAGATCACGATGCCGCGCGCGCCACGCTTCGCCAGCAGCTGGGCCACCGCCGCGCCCAGTCCCTGGGTGCCACCGGTGACCACGAACACCTTATTGTTGAAGATAGTGCTTTCAGTCAGGCTCATTATTTGTCCTTTCTTTTTGTCGGGGGAGGTAAGGTCTGTTCACTTGCTGACCCTGACCTTAGCAATTACATTTGATTAACAATACGTCGGCATAACCTCAAAAAGACCTCAATTTATGGCTAACCCGTTTTCACTTAAGCAAATCGCGGCCCAGTCGGGCGTCAGTAAAGCCACGGTCGATCGGGCGCTGCACCAGCGGGGCAGCGTGCATCCGCGCACCGCACGGCGGATTGCGCAGGCCATCCGCGATCTGGAGTTGCAGCAGCGCGCTAGCCTGGCCAGCGGCCGTACCTTGCCGATCGATTTAGTGATGCATGCGCCTGAGCGCTTCAGCTCGCTGACGCTGGCGGCGCTGCTCAGCCAGATAAAAAGCTTTGCGCCGTTCCGGCTGACTCTGCGCTGCCATATTGTTGAGGAAACCACGCCAGAAGAGCTGGTGCGTGAACTGCGCCGCTGTGGCAATGACAGCTATGGCGTGCTGCTAAAGGCCAGCGACCATCCGTTGCTGGAAAGCGCGGTGGCCGAACTGGCCGCGCTGCGCGTTCCGGTGGTGACCCTGGTCACCGACCTGCCGTACAGCGAGCGCATTCGTTATGTCGGCATGGACAATGAAGGGGCAGGGCGAACGGCGGCCTGGCTGATGTCGCGCTGGCTGCCGGCTGAGGCACAAACGGTGGCTGTGGCGCTAAGCAGCGCGGGATTTCGCGGCGAAGAGCAGCGCATGGAAGGCTTTATGGCGACGCTACACCAGCGCGCGCCCTGGCTGAATACCGTCGCGGTCAGCGAAGGCTATGGCATCGATCAGCTGACCTTTACCCAGATGTGCGCAGCGCTGGAACAGGACAGCACCATCCAATCCGTTTACAGCGTTGGCGGCGGCAACAGCGCCATCCTGCGGGCTTTTGCGGCGATGGATCGTGAGGTGAAAGTCTTTATTGGCCACGATCTGGATGAGGAGAACCGCCAGTTACTGACGGCGGAGAAGCTGGACGCGGTAATTGACCACGATCTGCGGGAGGATGCGCGCACGGCGTTCAGTACCATCCTGCGTTTTCATGGTTTCCTGCCGGCGGAAGAAGCGCAGCAAACGGCGTTTTCACGGGTGATCGTGGCCACGCCGTTCAATGTTTAGACCGGCGATGACGCATTTTTAAGACGCGCCATATACAGCGCATCCACCTGCTGACCCTCTCGGACTGCAAAACGGCGGGCAACGCCTTCGGTAACAAAGCCGAAGCGCTGATAGAGGGCAATCGCCGTGGCGTTGTCAGCGAACACCGTCAGCTCAATGCGTTCGATGCTCAGCCAGTTATCGCAAAGGGTGATCATCTCTTTCATCAGCGCCGAAGCCACGCCTTTACCGCGATGATGAACATCGACGCAGAGGCCAAACGATGCGGTGTGACGACGACGTAACCGGGTGTTCACTTCAAGCGTCAGATCGCCCACCACCTGGCCATCAATGCAGGCGACAAACCGCTGCTGACCCTCTTTCGGTGAGTCCAGCCGCTGCTGCCACATTTGCTGCGAGGGATGCGGAAGCTGAAGCGTATCGCGATAGGTTTCGGGCTGGCTGAGGATGCGAAAAAGCGCCTCAGCATCAGTCGGTTCGGCATGACGTATTACGATCTCACTCATTTCCCTGCTCCTTGATTTCCGCTAATCCTCTTTAAGATCATGGCCTTTAGCCGATAAATCAAGCAAAAAAATGCTTTACAAGTGCGAATGATAATGATTATTATTGTCATGCGTTCCCGGCATGGGCTTCACGGACCATCGGGAAAGCACGACATTGCTCACATTGCTTCCAAGTATTATTTAGCCAGCTCGGGTGCTGGCTTTTTTTTTGCCTGCCGTTTACCTCCGCCGCAATCCAGCGACAAATTGTCTGTTTAACTGCTCTCGATTCCATCGAATAATTTGAACAGAGGAGACAATTTTATCCGCTATCATCCCCTCCAGAACAGGTCCAGACTATGTGAAAACGTTGAGGAGGATTGAACATGATTTACCTACGCAAAGCACAAGATCGCGGTCACGCTAACCACGGTTGGCTGGACAGCTACCACACATTTTCTTTCGCCAGCTATCATGACGCCAACTTTATGGGCTTCTCGGCGCTGCGGGTGATTAACGAAGATGTGATCGACGGTGGACAGGGTTTTGGGACCCATCCGCATAAAGACATGGAAATCCTGACTTACGTGCTGTCCGGTACGGTTGAGCACGAAGACAGCATGGGCAACAAAGAGCAGATCCCGGCGGGTGAGTTCCAGATTATGAGCGCCGGTACCGGTGTGCGTCACTCTGAGTACAACGCCAGCAAAGAGGTGCCGCTGCACCTGTATCAGATCTGGATTATCCCGGAAAAAACCGGCATCGAGCCGCGCTATGCTCAGCGCCGCTTCGATGACGTGCAGGGCCGCCAGCTGGTGCTGTCTCCCGATGCTCGTGACGGTTCGCTGAAAGTGTTCCAGGATATGACGCTCTCGCGTTGGGCGTTGAAGCAGGGCGAACAGGGCGCTGTGGAAATTGAAGCCGGACGCCGTATCTGGATCCAGGTGGTGAAAGGGGATGTCACCGTCAACGGTGAAAAAGCCTCCACCAGCGATGCGTTTGCGGTCTGGGACGAAGCGGCTCTGGCGATTGAAGCCGGTAGCGATGCCGAAATCCTGCTGTTCGATCTGCCTGCTGTTTAAGTCCGTCACACTTTGGGTGCGGTTTACCGCACCCTTCACCGTTTCCCTTTCAATTTTGTTACACTCTCTTCATCTCTCCCCTGACCCTTTACAATAATGAAGAAGAAAAGACCGGTATTACAGGATGTTGCCGATCGTGTGGGCATCACCAAAATGACCGTCAGCCGCTATCTGCGTAATCCCGATCAGGTTTCTGTTGCCTTACAGAGCCGGATTGCCGAGGCGCTGGATGAGCTGGGTTACATCCCCAATAAAGCCCCCGATATTTTGTCTAATTCCACCAGTCGCGCCATTGGCGTGCTGCTTCCCTCGCTGACCAACCAGGTGTTCGCCGATGTGCTGCGCGGCATTGAAGCGGTAACCGATGCGGCGGGCTACCAGACCATGCTGGGCCATTTCGGCTACAGTGCGGAAAAAGAAGAGCTGCAAATCCGCTCGTTGCTGGCCTGGAACATTGATGGCCTGATCCTCACCGAACGCACCCACACCGCCGCCAGCCTGCGGATGCTGGAAACCGCCGGTATCCCGGTGCTGGAAATGATGGATTCGGTGTCGCCTTGCCTGGATATGGCGGTCGGCTTCGATAACGTCGAAGCCGCGCGGCAAATGACCCATGCCATTCTGCAGAAAGGCCATCGCCGTACGGTGTACCTTGGCGCCCGCCTGGATGAGCGTACCTTGCTTAAGCAGCAGGGCTACGAGAAGGCGATGCGGGAAGCCGGCCTGGAGCCGCGCAGCATCATGATGGAAGAGGCGTCCTCTTTCTCGATGGGCGCAACCCTGCTGAAGGAAGCCCAGCGCCGCTATCCCGACACCGACAGCCTGTTTTGTACCAACGATGACCTGGCGGTCGGTGCGATGTTTGAATGCCAGCGTCAGGGATTGCGGGTGCCTCAGGAAATGGCGATTGCCGGTTTTCACGGCCATGATATTACTCAGGTGGTAACACCTGAACTGGCAACGGTGGTGACACCGCGTGAAAAAATGGGTCGTGAATCTGCCGCACTGCTGCTGTCCAGCATCCGCGGTGAGTTGCGCGACGCCAAACAGGTGAATGTCGGCTTTACCATTTCGGAAGGTGGCAGTATCTGACGGCCGGGCGGATTTTTCCACTGCGTGTGGGCGACAGGGTTTGCTGCCCGCGCGCTGTGGATGAAAGTTGTCCCTTTGTGCCGCCATCACTCTGAAACTGTCATTTTTTTGAGCTACTTCACATTTACCAGCTTTTTCCTCCCCAGCTGTTGCCTTAGCGGACGGCCGTCCAGACAATGTTACCGATAACAAATTGGGCTGACCCAGAACGGCCATCTCCATAGACTTCTCTGCCGGAGCATAAATAATGAAAACATCCCCTTCGTCCAATCACGTGTTCGTGTTGATGGGCGTATCCGGAAGCGGCAAATCAGCTGTTGCCAACGCCGTTGCACACCAGTTGAAGGCGGCGTTCCTTGACGGGGATTTTCTTCATCCTCGCGCCAACATCGAGAAAATGTCTGAAGGCCATCCGCTCAATGATGATGACCGTAAACCCTGGCTGGAAGCGATTAACGATGCGGCGTTCGCCATGCAGCGCACCAACGACATCTCGCTGATTGTCTGCTCGGCGCTGAAAAAGAGTTATCGCGACATCCTGCGCAAAGGCAACGACAACCTGTCCTTCGTCTATCTGCAGGGCGATTTCGACACCATCGAATCCCGTCTGCGCGCGCGCAAAGGGCACTTCTTCAAGCCGCAAATGCTGGTCACCCAGTTTTCCACGCTGGAAGAGCCGGGCACTGATGAGCGCGATGTGCTGGGCGTGGACATTAATCAGACGCTGGATGAGGTTGTGGCTGCGACCATTACCACTATCGAAGGCGCGATAAAAAAATAAGTTGGATGTAATGGCTACTGCAACACTGGTTTTGACCGCAGCGGGTTCTGTTTTACTGCTGCTGTTCCTGGTGATGAAAGCGCGTATGCACGCCTTTGTCGCTCTGATGTTAGTTTCTGTCGGGGCCGGGATCTTCTCCGGTATGCCGCTCGATAAAATTGCGGACACCATGCAGAAAGGCATGGGTGGCACGCTGGGCTTCCTCGCGATTGTGGTTGCGCTGGGGGCAATGTTCGGCAAAATTCTGCATGAAACGGGCGCGGTCGATCAGATCGCCATCAAGATGCTGAAGACCTTTGGCCAGAGCCGCGCGCACTATGCGATGGGCGTGGCCGGTTTAATCTGCGCGCTGCCGCTGTTCTTTGAAGTGGCGATCGTGCTGCTGATAAGCATTGCCTTTGCCGTGGCGCGTCGGACTAACGACAACCTGGTGAAGCTGGTCATTCCGCTGTTTGCCGGCGTGGCGGCGTCCGCGGCCTTCCTGATCCCCGGCCCAGCGCCGATGCTGCTGGCCTCGCAAATGCACGTCGACTTTGGCTGGATGATCCTGCTGGGCGTGTGCGCGGCGATCCCAAGCATGCTGATTGCCGGTCCGCTGTTCGGTAACTTTATCAGCCGTCACGTGACCTTCACGCTGCCCACCGAAACCACCCATCCGGACTTTGATGAGAGCAAGCTGCCCTCGTTTGGCTTCAGCCTGTCGCTGATCCTGTTCCCGCTGGTGCTGGTGGGACTGAAAACCATTGGTGCCCGCTTTACCGATCCCGGCACGCGTCTGTACGAGTGGCTGGAGTTCATTGGCCATCCGTTTATCGCCATTCTGCTGGCGTGCCTGGTGGCGATTTATGGTTTGGCGTACCGTCAGGGGATGGATAAAGAGCGGGTGATGCAGATTTGCGGCAGCGCGCTGCAACCTGCCGGGATTATCCTGCTGGTGATTGGTGCCGGTGGCGTGTTCAAGCAGGTGCTGGTGGATTCGGGCGTCGGCCCGGCGCTGGGTAACGCGCTGACCGGCGCGGGTCTGCCGGTTGCGCTGGCGTGCTTTATTCTGGCCGGTGCGGTGCGCATCATTCAGGGTTCAGCAACGGTTGCCTGCCTGACCACGGTTGGCCTGATTATGCCGGTGATTGAGCCGCTGCATTATTCAGGCGCGCAGATGGCAGCGCTGTCGATCTGTATCGCCGGGGGTTCGATTATCTTCAGCCACGTCAACGACGCCGGTTTCTGGTTATTCGGCCGCTTTACCGGCGCAACGGAAGCCCAGACGCTGAAAACCTGGACGATGATGGAAACCATTCTGGGGACCGTCGGTGCTATCGTCGGCATGATTGCCTTCGAGCTGCTGTCCTGATGGGCAGCTGAATAGCAGAAGGGCGCTCAGTGAGCGCCCTTTTTGTTTAAATCTTCAGATAGGCCCGGATGCCATCGAGGAACATCTGGGTCGCCAGCATAATCAGAATCAAGCCCATCAGCCTTTCCAGCGCGTTAACGCCTTTCTCCCCCAGCAGCCGTAAAAATACGCCGGACATCAGCAGGATAAATACCGTTGCGCCCCAGGCAATCATCAGTGCGCCGACCAAATGCGTCATCTGATCGGGATACTGATGCGACAGCAGCATCAGGGTGGCCAGCAGCGACGGGCCTGCCACCAGCGGAATGGCCAGCGGCACCAGGAAGGGTTCTTCGCCGGCAGGCAATCCGCTGCTGCTACTTTCATGGGAAGGGAAGATCATTTTAATGGCGATCAGAAAAAGAATGATGCCGCCGGAAATCGACACGGTTTCCGTGCGCAGATTCAGGAAGGCGAGGATTTTCTCGCCGGCAAACAGAAACAGCAGCATGATCACCAGCGCGATCAGCATTTCGCGAATCAACACCACCCGTCGACGTTTAGGCTCCAGATGCTTCAAAACCGACATAAAAATCGGCAAATTGCCCAGCGGATCCATAATAAGCAACAATAATATCGTTGCTGAGATCATTTCAGTCATCGTATCCATCTCTGTTAAGCGCCGTTAGCGGCCAATACCCTGCATTTTCCAGCCGACAGGTCTGGCGCTATCCGCCTGCCCGTTTGCTGAATTATTACGGGTATATTAGCGATATTGCTAAAAATTTGCCGATAATCGATTTAATTCACTTGCCACTTTTGCAGCATTTTGTAAGGTGTTAACCATACTTCTTTCTTATAACTTTAACAGGTCAGGTCTACTCTCCCCCCGCCATTGACTGGCCGGGCAAGCCAGTGGTCTGCAGCAGGTGCATCATGAAATCAGTAGGACTTATCGGTTGGCGTGGCATGGTTGGTTCCGTTCTTATGCAGCGCATGGTAGAAGAACGTGACTTCGACGTGATCCGCCCGGTCTTTTTCTCGACTTCTCAGCACGGCCAGCCGGCCCCTGAGTTTGGCGGGCAGTCTGCCGGAACCTTGCAGGATGCCTTCAATATCGAGGCGCTGAAAGCCCTGGATATTATTATTACCTGTCAGGGTGGCGACTATACCACTGAAATCTATCCAAAACTGCGTGCTGCCGGCTGGCAGGGTTACTGGATTGATGCCGCTTCCACCCTGCGTATGAACGACGATGCGCTGATTATCCTTGATCCGGTCAACCATAACGTTATCCATCAGGGCCTGGACAAAGGCATCAAAACCTTCGCCGGCGGTAACTGTACCGTCAGCCTGATGCTGATGTCGCTGGGTGGCCTGTTTGCTAACAACCTGGTGGAGTGGGCTTCAGTGGCCACCTATCAGGCGGCCTCCGGCGGCGGCGCACGCCATATGCGTGAACTGCTGACGCAGATGGGCATGCTGCATGACCACGTGGCGAAAGAGCTGCAGAACCCGGCCTCCGCAATCCTCGACATCGAGCGTAAAGTGACCGAGATGGGCCGCAGCGGCGTGCTGCCGACCGATAACTTTGGTGTACCCCTGGCTGGCAGCCTGATCCCGTGGATCGACAAGCAGCTGGAAAATGGTCAGAGCCGCGAAGAGTGGAAGGGCCAGGCCGAAACCAACAAAATTCTGCAACCAGCCAGCGTGATCCCGGTCGACGGACTGTGCGTTCGCGTTGGGGCGCTGCGCTGCCACAGCCAGGCCTTCACGCTGAAGCTGAAAAAAGACGTGCCGCTGCAAGAAGTGGAGCAGCTGCTGGCTTCCCATAACGACTGGGTCCACGTGGTGCCAAACGACCGCGAGCTGACCATGCGTGAGCTGACGCCTGCTGCGGTGACCGGCACGCTGAAAACGCCGGTAGGGCGTCTGCGTAAGCTGAATATGGGGCCGGAATATCTGTCTGCCTTCACCGTCGGCGATCAGCTACTGTGGGGTGCCGCTGAGCCGCTGCGTCGCATGCTGCGTCTGCTGGTTGGCTAAGCCTTAAACGCCGCGTTACCTACACCCCGTTCGCCTCTGGCAGCGGGGTGTTTTATTTGCAATCCGCCTCCTGCTGCGCTTTCCCTCCCGCGTTTTCCGACTTGTCCGTCACCAATCTCCGAAAGTTTGATCTGAAAGGCATATTTTTATGTTTTCGGTGCTGGCTTTAGCCGCGCCCTGGCTATGCTTAAAAATATCATTGAAACATAACGGGCCGGGACTGCTTGCGGGACACGGCCCGAAACGCTTTACCTTATCTGATGAAGTTGTCGCACGCTGCGGCGGTTTTCGCACTGGATGGCTACCTTTCCGGTCAGCGTGCTTTTGGTTCAATAAAGAGCAGAGCATTCGTTGCCTTTTCGCGGTAACAAGAGATTGCCTGCCAACCATCA
This sequence comes from Erwinia sp. QL-Z3, assembly GCF_004551645.1. NCBI lineage: Bacteria > Pseudomonadati > Pseudomonadota > Gammaproteobacteria > Enterobacterales > Erwiniaceae > Erwinia > Erwinia sp. QL-Z3. Next base: position 1,036,828 of record NZ_CP037950.1, on the reverse strand, counting down.
AGGGAAGAAAGTCATGTCCGAGCTTACGGATCGTCGGCTTATTAATGAATTAATTTCCGGCCACTATGCAGACCCATTTTCGTTCCTTGGTATGCATCAGACCGAGAGCGGCCTCGAAGTACGGGCAATGCTGCCTGATGCAACCGAAGTCTGGGTGATTGAAACCAATACCGGGCGCAAATGCGCTCAGCTTGAATGTCTGGACTCCCGTGGTTTCTTCCACGGTGTGGTTCCGCGACGTAAAAACCCCTTCCGCTACCAGCTGGCAGTCACCTGGCATGGTCAGCAAAACCTGATTGATGATGCCTACCGCTTTGGCCCCTTGCTGGCGGAGATGGATAGCTGGCTGTTGGCCGAAGGCACGCACCTTCGCCCGTACGAAACCATGGGCGCCCATGCGGACGTGATTGATGGCGTTATCGGCACGCGCTTCTCCGTCTGGGCGCCGAATGCCCAGCGCGTCTCGGTAGTGGGTGATTTCAACTTCTGGGATGGCCGTCGCCATCCGATGCGTTTTCGCCAGGAGATTGGCGTCTGGGAGCTGTTTGTTCCCGGTGCGATCCACGGGCAGCTGTATAAATTCGAAATTATCGATCTGCACGGTCAGCTGCGGCTGAAGGCCGATCCCTATGCATTTGAAGCGCAGATGCGGCCGGACAGTGCCTCGATGATTTGCGGGATACCCCCGAAAACCGAGATGCCGGAGGCCCGTCGTCGCGCCAATGATTTTGACCAACCGATCTCGATTTATGAGGTGCATCTGGGGTCATGGCGTCGGCACACCGATAACAATTTCTGGCTGAGCTACAAAGAGCTGGCCGAACAGCTGGTGCCCTATGCCAAAGAGATGGGCTTCACCCACCTTGAGCTGATGCCGATTAACGAACATCCGTTCGATGGCAGTTGGGGCTATCAGCCGACCGGCATGTACGCGCCAACCCGGCGTTTTGGTACCCGTGATGACTTCCGCAACTTCGTTGCCGCAGCGCATGAAGCCGGACTTAACGTGCTGCTCGACTGGGTGCCGGGCCATTTCCCTTCCGATGACTTTGCCCTGGCCAAGTTTGATGGCACCGAGCTGTACGAGCACGGCGATCCGCGCGAAGGCTACCATCAGGACTGGAACACGCTGATTTACAACTTCGGCCGCCGCGAGGTCAGCAATTATCTGGCGGGCAACGCCCTGTACTGGATTGAGCGCTTCGGCATTGACGGGCTGCGCGTCGATGCGGTGGCGTCAATGATCTACCGCGATTACAGCCGTGCCGAAGGGGAATGGGTGCCTAACCACCTGGGCGGCAGAGAGAATCTGGAAGCTATCGCCTTCCTGCGCTACACCAACCGCACGCTGGGCTCCGCCGCACCGGGTTCGGTGACGGTGGCCGAAGAGTCGACCGATTTCCCTGGCGTCTCACGTCCGCCGGAAATGGGCGGTCTGGGCTTCTGGTACAAGTGGAATCTGGGCTGGATGCACGACACGCTGGATTATATGAAGCTGGATCCGGTGCATCGCAAGCATCACCACAACAACCTGACCTTTGGCATGCTCTATAACTCCACCGAAAACTTTGTGCTGCCGCTGTCGCACGATGAGGTGGTTCACGGCAAGAAATCGATTCTGGACCGCATGCCGGGCGATGCCTGGCAAAAATTCGCCAACCTGCGTGCTTACTACGGCTGGATGTTCGGCTTCCCCGGCAAAAAGCTGCTGTTTATGGGCAACGAGTTTGCACAGGGCAAAGAGTGGAACCATGACGTCAGCCTCGACTGGCATCTGCTGGAAGGGCACGACAACTGGCATAACGGCGTGCAGCGGCTGGTACGCGATTTAAACCACACTTATCGCGCGCATCCCGCGCTCTATCAGCTCGACTTCGACCCGATGGGCTTCGAATGGCTGGTGGTGGATGATTTCGAAAACTCGGTGTTTGTCTTTGTGCGCCGCGATCGCGAGGGCAACGAGCTGATGGTTGTCAGCAACTTTACGCCGGTCACCCGTGAGAACTACCGCTTTGGCGTCACCGGCGCGGGCAGTTGGCGGGAAGTGCTCAACACCGACTCCAGCCATTATCACGGCAGCAATGCCGGTAATCAGGGCGCAATCCACAGCGATCCGCAGCCCAGCCACAATCGTGAACACTCGGTGAGCATGACCTTGCCGCCGCTGTCCACCGTCTGGCTGGCGAGGGAGGCGTGATGAGCCCCGTGCTTCCTGGCAAAGCCACGCCTTCCGGCGCTGATTACGACGGCAAAGGCGTGAACTTTACGCTGTTCTCACAGCATGCAGAGCGCGTGGTGCTCTGTCTGTTTGACGAGCAGGGCCAGGAAACACGCGTGGATTTACCGGGACATACCGGCGATATCTGGCATGGCTATCTGCCGGCGATAAAACCCGGCCAGCGCTATGGCTACCGGGTGTATGGCCCCTGGCAGCCCGACGCCGGACACCGCTTCAATCCCAACAAATTACTGGTCGATCCCTGTGCCCGCGAAGTGGAAGGCGAAGTCACCGACGACCCGCGTTTCCAGTGCGGTGAAACGGAGATGAATTGCGAAGACAGCGCGGCAGTGGCGCCAAAAAGCGTGGTGTTGGCCAATGATTTTGACTGGGAAGATGACCAGCCACCGCGCGTGCCCTGGGGCTCGACCGTCATTTATGAAGCACACGTTCGTGGGCTGACCAAGCGCCATCCGGATATTCCTGCGGAGATCCAGGGTACCTATGCGGCGCTGGGCCATCCGGTGATGATCAGCTATTTCAAGCGCCTCGGCATCACCAGCCTGGAGCTGTTACCGGTGGCGTATTTTGCTCACGAGCCGCGTTTGCTGCGCCTTGGGCTGACCAATTATTGGGGCTACAACCCGCTGGCGCCTTATGCACTGGATGCGCGTTATGCCTCCGGCGTTAACGGGGTGCATCCGCGCGATGAGTTCCAGCAGGCGGTGAAGGCGCTGCATGCGGCGGGCATCGAAGTGATCCTCGACGTGGTGTTTAACCACACCGCCGAGCTGGAAGAGACCGGCCCGACGCTGTCCAAACGCGGTGTCGATAATAAAAGCTATTACTGGCTCGACGATCAGGGTGGCTACCAGAACTGGACCGGCTGTGGCAACACGCTGAACATCAGCCATCCGAAAGTGATGAACTGGACGCTGGACTGCCTGCGTTACTGGGTGGAGGAGTGCCACGTCGATGGCTTCCGCTTCGATCTCGCCACCATCTTAGGCCGTACGCCGGAATACCAGCGCGATGCGGAGATGTTCCAGGCGATCCAGGCCGATCCCCTGTTATCGGCCTGCAAGCTGATTGCTGAGCCCTGGGATATCGGGCCTGGCGGTTACCAGGTGGGGAACTTCCCGCCGCCGTTTGCCGAATGGAATGACCATTTCCGCGACGTTGTGCGCCGTTACTGGCTGTATGGCGACATCTCCAATGGCGAGTTGGTGAAGCGTTTTGCTGCGTCCAGCGACGTGTTCCAACAGCCTGGGCGATTGCCGTCGGCCAGCATCAATCTGATCACCGCCCATGACGGTTTCACCCTGTGCGATGTGGTTTGCTACAACGACAAACATAACGAAGCCAACGGTGAAGATAACCGCGATGGCAACAACAGCAATTTCAGCCACAACCACGGTGTGGAAGGGCTGAACGCGCCGTTGCTGGTGGCTGAACATCGCCGCCGCAGCGTGCACGCCATGCTGACCACGCTGTTACTGGCGCAAGGCACACCGATGCTGTTAGCGGGTGACGAGCACAGCCACAGCCAGCACGGCAACAATAACGCCTACTGTCAGGATAACGAGTTGACCTGGCTTAACTGGGAAAACAATGACAGCGGGCTGTTTAACTTCACTGCCGCCTTAATCCATCTGCGCAGCAAGATCCCTGCGCTGCAGAGCGATAGCTGGTGGCAGGAAGGGGATGGAAACGTTGAGTGGCTGGGACCCACGGGTCAGCCGTTGAGCGTTGAGGAGTGGCGAAACGGGGCGCATCGTCTGCAAATTCGCCTGTCTCAGAACTGGTTAATTACGTTTAACGCCACCGAAGAAGTGTGCGATTTACAACTGCCTCAAGGGGAATGGCATGCCATACCACCCTTCGCCGGGGATGATAACCCGATCCTTATAACTGTCTGGCATGGACCAACCCACGGTGTGTGCGTGTTCCAAAAGCAATCATAACAGGAGTCAGACATGATCAAATTAGAGAAGAACGATCCCCTGATGCTGGCAAGACAATTGCCGACACAAACTGTAGCCCTCATCCTTGCCGGTGGACGCGGTACCCGGTTGAAAGATCTCACCGCGAAACGTGCAAAACCTGCTGTCCACTTCGGCGGCAAATTTCGCATTATCGACTTTGCGCTGTCGAACTGCCTGAACTCCGGGATCCGGCGGATCGCGGTGATCACCCAGTATCAATCCCACACGCTGGTGCAGCATATCCAGCGTGGCTGGTCTTTCCTCAACGAGGAGATGAACGAGTTTGTCGACCTGCTGCCTGCGCAGCAACGTCAGGCCACGGAACACTGGTATCGCGGGACGGCGGATGCGGTCACGCAGAACCTCGATATCATTCGCCGTTATCAGGCGAAGTACATCGTGATCCTCGCGGGTGATCATATCTACAAAATGGATTATTCGCGGATGCTGCTGGACCATGTGGAAAATGATGCCAAATGCACCATTGCCTGTCTGCCTGTGCCGATCGAAGAAGCCAGCGCGTTCGGCGTCATGGCGGTTAACGATGAAAGCCGGGTAGTGGAATTCCTCGAAAAACCGGCCGATCCGCCGCATATGCCGGGCGATAAAACGCAGGCGCTGGCCAGCATGGGGATCTATGCGTTTACCGCAGACTATCTCTATGAGTTGCTGGAAGAAGACCTTAAAAATCCCGAATCCAATCATGACTTTGGTAAAGACATTCTGCCGCAGATTGTCTCCACCGGTGAGGCGCTGGCGCACTCCTTCAGCATCTCCTGCGTGCAAAGTGATGAGACCGCGCCGCCTTACTGGCGCGATGTGGGAACTCTGGAAGCTTACTGGAAAGCCAACCTCGATCTGGCCTCGGTGACGCCAGAGTTAGATATGTATGACCGCGACTGGCCGATCCGCACCCATATGGAGCCGCTTCCCCCGGCGAAATTTGTGCAGGATCGCTCAGGCAGTCACGGTATGACCATGAATTCGCTGGTGTCGGGCGGGTGCATTATTTCCGGCTCGGTGGTGGTGAATTCGGTGCTGTTCTCCCGCGTTCGAATCAACTCTTTCTGCAATATCGAATCCTCAGTTCTCTCGCCGGATGTGGTCGTGGGGCGATCCTGTCGCCTGCGCCGCTGTGTGATTGACCGAGCCTGCGAGCTGCCGGAGGGTACGGTAATCGGTGAAAATCCCGATGACGATGCGCGGCGTTTTTACCGTTCCGAAGAGGGGATCGTACTGGTGACGCGATCCATGCTGGCCAAATTGGGCTGGCGCAGTTAACTAAGAAGCAGTTCAGTCTGGGCAAGGTTTTTGATGCGGAGGACCGCGTCAGCACACCGTAAAGGAGCCGATAATGCAGGTTTTACATGTCTGTTCAGAAATTTTCCCGCTGCTTAAAACCGGCGGGCTTGCTGATGTTGTTGGGGCATTACCGGCGGCGCAAATTGCAGAAGGCATTGATACCAGAGTCCTGCTTCCAGGCTTCCCTGATTTAAAGAAAGGGATCCCGGACACAGAGGTCGTGGCAAGGCTGCAAACGTTCGCGGGCTACGTGGAGCTGCTCTATGGGCAGTTTGATGGCGTAGGGATTTACCTGATAGATGCGCCGGGTTTGTATGACAGACCCGGCAGCCCTTATCACGACGAGTCACAGTTCGCGTATACGGATAACTATCTCCGCTTTGCGCTGCTGGGCTGGATTGGCTGTGAACTGGCCTGTGGGCTGGATCCTTACTGGCGACCTGAGGTGGTCCATGCGCATGACTGGCATGCCGGGCTAACCTGCGCCTATCTGGCGGCTCGTGGCCGTCCAGCAAAATCGGTATTTACTGTCCATAATCTGGCGTATCAGGGATTGTTTGCCGCCAAGCATATGGATGACATCCAGCTACCCTGGTCATTCTTTAACATGTTCGGGCTGGAGTTCTTCGGGCAGATTTCTTACCTGAAGGCCGGCCTGTTTTATGCTGACCATATTACCGCCGTCAGTCCTACGTACGCCCGGGAGATCACCCTGCCGGAGTATGGTTACGGCATGGAAGATCTGCTGAAGCAGCGACAGCTTGAGGGCCGGCTGACCGGGATCCTCAACGGGGTCGATCCGGCCATCTGGGACCCGGCGCAAGACCTGCTGCTCAACGCGCGCTATAACCGCGATGTGCTGGATGCCAAGGTCGAGAACAAACGCCAGCTGCAGATCACCATGGGCCTGAAGATTGATGACAAGGTCCCGGTCTTTGCGGTGGTCAGCCGGCTGACCAAACAGAAAGGATTGGATCTGGTGCTGGAAGCCTTGCCTGGCCTGCTGGAGCAGGGCGGACAGCTGGTATTACTGGGCGCCGGAGATGCCGTACTGCAACAAGGATTTCTTGCGGCGGCGGCCGAATATCCGGGCCAGGTGGGTGTACAGATTGGCTATCATGAAGCATTCTCCCACCGCATTATGGGCGGTGCCGACGTGATTATGGTCCCGAGCCGTTTTGAACCCTGTGGACTGACCCAGCTGTACGGCCTGAAATACGGCACCTTACCGCTGGTCCGGCGCACCGGTGGACTGGCGGATACGGTCAATGACAGTTCGCTGGAAAACCTCGCCGATGGCATGGCCAGCGGATTTGTTTTTGAGGACAGCAATGCCTGGTCTTTACTGAGGGCTATCCGCCGTGCTTTTGTACTGTGGTCCCGTCCTTCACTTTGGCGCTACGTGCAGCGTCAGGCGATGGGGATGGATTTTAGCTGGCAGGTGGCCGCTGTGGCCTACCGCGATCTCTATCAACGACTGTTGTAATGGCTATGGGAATTTTGATATGAACGCACCTTTCACCTATACCGCTCCCACGCTCAGCGTCGATGCGCTGAAGCACTCGATTGCCTATAAATTGATGTTTACCATCGGTAAAGATCCCTCGATTGCCAACAAGCATGAATGGCTGAATGCCACGCTGCTGGCGGTCAGGGATCGGATGGTTGAGCGTTGGCTGCGTTCCAACCGTGCGCAGCTTTCCCAGGATGTGCGGCAGGTGTATTACCTGTCGATGGAGTTTCTGGTAGGCAGAACCCTTTCCAACGCGCTGCTGGCGATGGGCATGTACGATGATGCTCAGGCCGCGCTGGAGGAGATGGGCTTCAATCTGGAAGACCTGATTGAAGAAGAGAGCGATCCGGGTTTGGGGAACGGTGGTTTAGGCCGACTGGCTGCGTGCTTCCTGGATTCCCTTGCCACGTTAGGATTGCCTGGCCGCGGCTATGGCATTCGCTACGACTACGGCATGTTCAAGCAAAATATCATTGATGGTCGCCAGGCCGAGTCCCCGGACTACTGGCTGGAATACGGTAATCCCTGGGAGTTCCAGCGCTTTAACACCCGCTACAAAGTGCGCTTCGGCGGACGTATCCAGCTGGAAGGCAGCCGATCGCGCTGGCTGGAAACCGAAGAAGTGCAGGCGATGGCCTACGACCAGATTATCCCGGGCTATGACACCGATGCCACTAACACCCTGCGCCTGTGGTCAGCGCAGGCCAGTAATGAAATCAATCTGGGGAAATTCAACCAGGGCGATTACTTTGCGGCGGTCGAAGATAAGAACCATTCGGAAAACGTGTCCCGCGTGCTCTATCCCGATGACTCGACCTATTCTGGCCGGGAACTGCGGCTGCGTCAGGAGTATTTCCTTGTCTCGGCCACGGTGCAGGATATCCTCAGCCGCCACTGGCGGATGCATCAAACCTTCGATAACCTCGCCGACAAGATTGCCATTCACCTGAATGACACTCACCCGGTGCTGGCGATCCCGGAACTGATGCGCCTGCTGATCGATGAGCATAAGTTCAGCTGGGATGATGCGTTTGAAGTCACCTGTCAGGTGTTCTCCTATACCAACCACACGCTGATGACCGAAGCGCTGGAGACCTGGCCGGTCGATATGATCGGCAAGATCCTGCCGCGCCATCTGCAAATCATCTTTGATATTAACGATTATTTCCTGAAAACCATTCAGGATTACTACCCGGACGACTGGGATCTGCAGTCACGCATTTCGATCATTGATGAGAACAACGGCCGAAAAATTCGTATGGCCTGGCTGGCGGTCGTGGTCAGCCACAAGGTGAACGGCGTTTCTGAGCTGCACTCCAATCTGATGGTGCAGTCGCTGTTTGCGGATTTTGCCGCGCTGTTCCCTGGCCGTTTCTGCAATAAAACCAACGGCGTGACCCCGCGTCGCTGGCTGGCGCTGGCGAATCCTGAACTTTCCGGGGTGCTGGATGAGGCGATTGGCCGCACCTGGCGTACCGAGCTGAGCCAGCTGGATGAGCTGAAGCAGCATATCGATTACCCCAGCTTCCTGGCGCAGATCAGCGATGCCAAGCTGCACAACAAAAAGCGGCTGGCCGACTATATTGCGCAGAAAATGGGGGTGGTTATCGATCCGCACGCGCTGTTTGACGTGCAGATCAAGCGCATCCACGAATATAAGCGTCAGCTGCTGAACGTACTGCATGTGATCACCCGCTATAACCGCATCAAAGAGGATCCTGATGCTGACTGGGTGCCGCGCGTTAATATCTTTGCCGGTAAGGCTGCCTCGGCTTACTACACCGCGAAGCATATCATCCACCTGATCAACGATGTGGCGAAGGTCATTAACAACGATCCGCTGGTGAGAAACCGGCTGAAGGTGGTTTTTGTGCCTAACTACAGCGTCAGTCTGGCGCAGATCATCATTCCGGCGGCAGATCTCTCGGAACAGATTTCACTGGCGGGGACCGAAGCGTCCGGCACCAGTAATATGAAATTTGCGCTGAACGGCGCGCTGACCATCGGCACGCTGGATGGTGCCAATGTCGAGATGCTGGAGCACGTGGGCGAGGAGAATATGTTTATCTTCGGTAACACTACGCCGCAGGTCGAAGCGCTGCGCAAGAATGGCTATAGCGCGCACAAGATTTACGAGCAGGATGCGGAACTGCATCAGGCGCTGACGCAAATCGCCACCGGCACCTTCAGTCCTCAGGAACCGGGCCGCTACCGTAATCTGTTCGATTCGCTGGTCAATCTGGGCGACCATTACCAGCTGCTGGCCGACTATCGCAGCTATGTTGATACCCAGGATAAGGTGGATGCGCTTTATCGTCACCCGGATGAGTGGACCCGCAAGGCGCTGCTGAACATCGCCAATATGGGCTACTTCTCTTCGGACCGGACGATCCAGGAATACGCTGACGAGATTTGGGGGATCAAACCGGTACGGTTATAATCCCGCGCGTTAAAAGCAGAAATGCAAAAGGGGCAGAATAATCATTCTGCCCCTTTTCTTTACGTCGACGGGATGAATCAGGAAGCCAGTGACAGCGCCGGTTTCTTCGCGTGCTGAGCCAGCCATTCGCCAACGCGGGCGCGTTGCTCATCGTTCAGCCACATACCGATTTTGGTCCTGCGCCACAGGGCATCATCCTGCTCACGCACCCACTCATTTTCCACCAGATAACGCAGTTCGGCTTCATAGAAGTGGTGACCAAACAGCTCGCCCAACTCTTCCAGGCTGGTCGCGCCGCTTAACAGCTTCTCGGTATTGCTACCGTAAGTCCGGGCGTAGTGACGGGCCATCCCTTCAGTAATGAACGGATAACGGCGACGCAGGCTGGCGGCGTAATCTTCACGCGTACCGGCAATATCTCCGCCTGGTAGCACGCAGGTTTTGGTCCAGGCTGGACCCGCTTTCGGATAGTACTTCGACAATTTCTCCATCGCGTGCTCAGCCAGCTTACGGTAAGTGGTGAGCTTGCCACCAAAGACAGAGAGCAACGGTGCCTGGCCGTTATCATCGCGCACGTCGAGCGTGTAATCGCGGGTGATCGCCTGCGGTGAATCAGATTCGTCATCGCACAGTGGACGCACGCCGGAGTAAGACCAGACGATATCCTCTTTGCTCAGCGACTTCTTAAAGTGGCCGTTGAACACTTTCAGCAGGTATTCGGTCTCGTTGTCGTCGATATGGACGTTTTTCGGATCGCCTTTGTATTCCACGTCGGTGGTGCCGATGATCGAGAATTCGTCCCTCCACGGGATCACAAACACGATACGGTTATCTTCGTTCTGCAGAATGTAAGCCTGTTTCTGCGTATGCACGCGTGGCACCACGATGTGGCTGCCCTTGATCAGGCGAATACCGTATGGCGATTTCAGCTTCAGGCCATCATCAAACAGCTGCTTAACCCATGGGCCAGCGGCATTGACCAGACCTTTGGCACGCCAGGTGAAGGTTTTGCCGCTGTCGATATCTTCGGCTTCAACCCTCCACAGGCCATTTTCACGCCATGCGCGGGTCACTTTGGTGCGGGTGCGGACTTCGCCACCGCGCTTCTCAACTTCCTGCGCATTCAGCACAACCAGGCGCGCATCGTCCACCCAGCAGTCGGAATATTCGAAACCGCGCACGATTTCAGGCTTCAGTACCGAATCTGAGCCAAAACGCAAGCTTTTGCTGCCCGGCAGGCTGGTGCGTTTGCCCAGATGGTCATACATAAACAGACCGATGCGGATCATCCACGCCGGACGCAGATGCGGACGGTGCGGCAGACGGAAACGCATTGGGAAAGCGATGTGCGGTGCCATCTTCAACAGCACTTCACGTTCTGCCAGCGCTTCGCTGACCAGACGGAATTCGTAATGCTCCAGGTAGCGCAGGCCACCGTGGATAAGTTTGGAGCTGGCGGAAGAGGTCGCGCAGGCCAAATCTTGCGCTTCCAGCATCAGCACAGACAGGCCGCGTCCTGCAGCATCAGCCGCAATGCCAGCGCCGTTGATGCCGCCGCCGATTACGATCAAATCTTTGGTTTCCACGTCATCTTCCCCCGATGTTCGGAATAGTTCTTAAATGTTCGTTTTCGAGCATTATAATAATCGTATTCGCACATTGATGCCAGCGTTAACCGAATAAAAACATTTATGCGTGATGCAGGTAACATAATTGAGCAAAGAAAAGCCGCTTAACCCTGCAACATATCGGGTTATTCCAGGCAACCTTCGCGTTACAATAAGGCTGATTTGTCTGACTTTGACGAGAACCCACCATGGAACAATTTGAGTGCATCAGCGTGCAGCAGGCACAGGCACAGATGACCGACAACAACGCGCTGCTGGTTGATATCCGCGATCCGCAGAGTTATGCCGCCGCGCATGCCAGCGGGGCCTTTCATCTGACCAATGAGTCGCTGCCCGGTTTTATCGCGCAGTCGGATGTCGACACGCCGGTGCTGGTGATGTGCTATCACGGCATCAGCAGTAAAAGTGCCGCGCAGTATCTGTTGAACCAGGGATTTAATCAGGTGTTCAGCGTTGATGGGGGTTTTGAAGCCTGGCGTGTGGTGTTCCCGCAGCAGGTGGAAGCCGTTGCGCTTTAACTGACCCTCTTCAAACAGTGCGGTATACTGTTCTTTCGTTTTAATTAACAGGGACTTTCGACGGCGATGATGCGCATCACTGAATTCTCCAACCCCCGCATGGCGCAAGCCTTTGTGGACTATATGGCAACCCGTGGCATCCAGCTGCGGGTGGAGCACGATAACCATTATACGGTTTGGCTGGATGATGATTCGAAAGTCAATCTGGTCGAAAACGAACTTAGCCAGTTTATTCGCGACCCGAACCACCCGCGCTATCAGGCGGCGAGCTGGCATTCAGGCAGCACCTCGTCCGGCATTCATTATCAGGGCTCCTCACTGTTGGCCAATATCCGTGAGCGCGCCGGACCGCTAACGCTGTCCGTGATGGTGATGTGCATCGTGGTCTTTGTCCTGATGCAGATTTTTGGCGACCAGACGGTCATGAGCCTGCTGGCCTGGCCTGATGCAGACCAGCACTTTGAGTTGTGGCGCTGGTTCACCCATGCGCTGCTGCACTTCTCGATCCTGCACATCACCTTTAACCTGATGTGGTGGTGGTATCTGGGCGGCGCGGTGGAAAAAAGGCTGGGCAGCGGCAAGCTGTTTGTCATCCTGCTGATCTCGGCGCTGCTCAGTGGCTGGATGCAGTCCAAATACAGTGGGGTGATGTTTGGTGGCCTGTCTGGCGCCGTCTATGCTCTGATGGGCTACGCGTGGCTGAGAGGCGAGCGCGACCCGCAAAGTGGCATCTACCTTGAACGTGGGCTGATGGCCTTCGCGGTCGTCTGGCTGGTGGTGGGCTACATGGGCTGGTTTGGCTTGTCTATTGCCAACGCCGCGCACGTTACCGGCCTGTTGGTCGGTCTGGCCATGGCATTTGTTGATACCCGACACGTTAAAAGATCCTAAAGCATTCATCAGCAGGGACGCCTGGACAGGAGAGTTTTGTGAAGCAAACGCAACGTCATGACGCCATTATCGAATTAGTGCGTCGTCAGGGATATGTCAGTACGGAAGAGCTGGGGGATCATTTTGCCGTCAGCCCACAAACCATCCGTCGCGACCTGAACGACCTGGCAGAACAGAATAAAATTCAACGTCATCACGGCGGGGCTGCCCTGCCATCCAGTTCGGAAAATACCGCCTGGCAGGATCGTAAGATGATGTGGTCGGCCGAAAAAGCGCGTATTGCCCAGCGCGTTGCCAGCCAGATCCCTGACGGCGCGTCGCTGTTCATTGATATCGGCACCACGCCGGAAGCGGTGGCGCACGCGTTGCTGAATCACAGCAATCTGCGGGTGGTAACCAACAACCTGAATGTCGCGATGCTGCTGATGTCGAAACCCGATTTCAGTCTGATCGTTGCCGGTGGCGAAGTGCGTACCCGTGATGGCGGCATTATGGGTGAGGCGACGCTCGACTATATCTCTCAGTTCCGCCTGGACTTCGGCATTCTGGGGATCAGCGGCATCGATATGGACGGTTCTCTGCTGGACTTCGACTATCACGAAGTGCGTACCAAGCGGGCGATTATTGAAAACTCTCGCTGCGTCATGCTGGTTGCTGACCACTCCAAGTTTGGCCGCAACGCGATGGTCAATCTGGGAAATATGAGCCTGATCGACTACCTGTTTACCGATGAGACGCCGCCACCGAGCGTGATGCAGACCATCGAGCAGCACGAAGTGCATCTGGAGCTGTGCTAACGCCCGGGCTCTGCACACTGTGGCAAGGATGCCGCGCGCTTTTCTCCTTTCTTCTTTTGTATCAAGTTTATCTTTCCCTCAACGAGCAATTTATTCTGTTCCGGTCTTAACTGTAAGAGTCGTAAGCCGGTTTGCACTTTGCCATTTTTCCCTTTTAATAAGGAAGCGGTATGTCGCAGCAGAAATTCAATCAGGCGCGTTTTGACGCGGCCCTTACCCGTCAGTGGCAACATCTTGGTTTAGCTTCAGCCAGTGAAATGACGCAGCATCAATGGTGGCAGGCCCTTAGCGGCGCACTGGCCGAGATGCTGGCGGCCTTGCCGGTGGCCAGACCGACCAGGAAACAGCGCCACGTTAACTACATTTCAATGGAATTCTTAATCGGCAGGCTGACCGGCAATAACCTGCTGAATCTCGGTTGGTATGATGAGGTCAAAGCCAGCCTGGCTAAGCACCAGTGCGATTTGAGCGAGCTGCTGGAAGAAGAGGTCGATCCGGCATTAGGCAACGGGGGGCTGGGGCGACTGGCGGCCTGCTATCTCGATTCGATGGCGACGGTGGGACAACCGGCAATCGGCTACGGGCTGAACTATCAGTACGGCTTGTTCCGCCAGTCCTTTGTTGACGGCCAGCAGTTTGAAGCGCCGGACGACTGGCAGCGCAACAGCTATCCGTGGTTCCGCCATAACGCGGCGCTGGATGTGAACGTTGGACTGGGCGGTAAAGTGGTTAAACAGGGCGGTATCTCCCGCTGGGAACCGGCGTTTACGCTGCGGGGTGAGGCCTGGGATCTGCCCGTCACCGGCTATCGCAACGGCATCACTCAGCCACTGCGACTGTGGCAGGCCACGCATGCGCATCCCTTTGATCTGACGTTATTTAATGACGGCAAGTTCCTCAAGGCTGAACAGCAGGGGATTGACGCAGCGAAGCTGACCAAAGTGCTGTATCCGAATGATAACCATCAGGAAGGCAAGCAGCTGCGCCTGATGCAGCAGTATTTCCAGTGTGCCTGCTCGGTGGCCGACATTCTGCGCCGCCATCATCTGGCCGGGCGCCATATCGCCGAGCTGCCGGATTATGAAGTCATCCAGCTAAACGATACCCATCCCACCATCGCCATTCCTGAAATGCTGCGCGTCTTGCTTGATGATCATCAGATGAGCTGGGACGACGCCTGGGCCATTACCAGCAGAACCTTCGCTTACACTAACCACACGCTGATGCCGGAGGCGCTGGAGCGCTGGGATCAACGGCTGTTCCGCACGCTGTTGCCACGCCATTTTATGATCGTCAACGAGATCAACAAACGCTTCAAAAAGGTCGTGGAGCAGCACTGGCCTGGCGAAGAGGCGGTGTGGGAGAAGCTGGCGGTGCTCTACGACCATCAGCTGCGGATGGCGAACCTCTGCGTGGTCGGTGGCTTTGCGGTTAACGGTGTGGCTGCACTGCATTCTGAGCTGGTGGTGAAAGATCTGTTCCCCGAGTATCACCAGCTGTGGCCGAACAAATTCCACAATGTCACCAACGGCATCACCCCGCGCCGCTGGCTAAAACAGTGTAACCCGGCGCTGGCCGGGCTGATCGACGAGACGTTGAAGGTCGAATGGGCCAATCAGCTGGATGTGCTGAAAGGGCTAGAACCCTTTGCCGATAATAAAGCCTTCCGTAAGCGTTATCGCCAGATCAAACACGATAACAAGGTGCGGCTGGCCGACTATATCAAGCGGGAGACCGGCATTGTGGTCAGCCCGGATGCGCTGTTCGATGTGCAAATCAAACGCCTGCACGAGTACAAACGCCAGCATCTGGGTCTGTTGCACATCCTGCATTGCTACAAAGCGCTGCGCGAAAACCCTGAGAAAGACGTTGTTCCGCGCGTATTCCTGTTTGGTGCCAAAGCGGCACCGGGTTACTACCTCGCCAAAAATATTATCTACGCCATCAATAAAGTGGCGGAGAAAATCAACAACGATCCGCTGGTAGGCGACAAGCTGAAAGTGGTGTTTATCCCTGACTACCGGATTACGGCGGCGGAATTGATGATCCCGGCGGCGGACCTTTCCGAACAGATCTCCACTGCCGGTTATGAAGCGTCCGGTACCGGCAATATGAAACTGGCGCTGAACGGCGCGTTAACTATCGGCACGCTGGATGGGGCAAACGTTGAGATTGCCGAACAGGTCGGTGAAGAGAATATCTTTATCTTCGGTAACTCGGTGTATGAAGTGAAGGCGCTGAAAGCGGGCGGCTATTCACCGAAAAAGCTGCGTAAGAAGGATAAGCATCTTGATGGCCTGCTGAAGGAGCTGGAAAAAGGCTTCTTCAGCGATGGTGATAAACATGCCTTCGACCTGATGCTGCACAGCCTGGATAAGGGCGGCGATCCCTGGCTGGTGCTGGCGGATTTCAACAGCTATATCGAGGCGCAAAAGCGGGTGGAAACCCTGTGGCGCGATCGGGAAGCCTGGACCCGCGCCACCATCCTGAACACTGCCCGTACCGGGATGTTCAGTTCCGATCGCTCAATCCGCGATTATCAGCAGCGTATCTGGCAGGCGAAGCGCTAAGGAGCCGCAATGGACAAAAAGAAATTTGAACAGGAAGCCGCCGCCGCCGGGATCGCCACAAAATACATCAACGCCCGTGGTGAGGCGGAAGAGGTCAGCGTGGCCATCCGTCAGCGTCTGCTGGCGGCGATGTCGGGGAAGCACAAAGAAAAACCCGGGCCGGTACCGGCCTGCAAAGTGTTTATTCGTAAGCGTTTGCTGCAACTGCCGGTCGGTGGAAAGGGCGAATATCAGTGGCAGCTGATGATGGAGAACGGGCGGGAACACAGCGGAACGGTGAACGGTGGGGAAGCGATCCGGCTGCCGGCCAATCTGGCCTTCGGCTACCATCAGCTGCATCTTCAGCAGGCTGGAAAGCAGTGGCAGTGCCGGATCATTGTGGCCCCTAAGCGCTGCTATGAACCTGAGCCGTTGCTGCAGGGCAAAAAACTGTGGGGATCCTGCGTTCAGCTGTATACCGTGCGTTCTGAACAGAACTGGGGAATGGGAGATTTCGGCGATTTAAAACGCCTGCTGGCGGAAGTGGCCGATCGGGGTGGCGCGTTTATCGGCCTGAATCCGATCCATTCGCTGTATCCCGCGAACCCGGAAAGCGCCAGCCCGTACAGTCCCTCGTCCCGGCGCTGGCTGAACGTGCTGTATATCGCTGTGGCTGAGGTGCCGGATTTCCAGCAGGGCAAAGCGGCGCAACGCTGGTGGCAACAAAAAGGCACGCAAAAGCAGCTGGCCAAAGCCCGTGAAAGTGACTGGGTGGATTATGCACGGGTTGGCGAGCTGAAAATCAGCGGGCTGCGTCATGCGTGGCAGCATTTTACCCAGCGCAAAAATAGCGATCCCGACGTGGTGCAATTTGAGGATTTTATCGCCGAAGGCGGTAGCAGCCTCTACTGGCAGGCGGCCTATGATGCGCTGCATGGCATTATGCTGGCGGACAACCCCGATCGTTGGGGCTGGCCCGTGTGGCCGAAGACCTTGCAGCAGGCCCACTCGAAAGAAGTGCAGCAGTTTTGCCAGCAGCAGGAGAGTGAAATCCGCTTCTGGCTGTGGTTACAGTGGCTGGCAAACCGGCAGTTTGATGCCTGCTGGCAGCTGAGCCAGCAGCGCAAGATGCCGATCGGCTTATACCGTGACCTGGCGGTTGGCGTGGCCGAAGGCGGTTCGGAAACCTGGTGCGATCCGGAGCTGTATTGCCTCGGCGCTTCCGTTGGGGCGCCGCCGGATATTCTGGGGCCGCTGGGGCAAAACTGGGGGCTGCCACCGATGGATCCACACGTTATGGCAGCCAGAGGCTATCAGCCATTTATCGACCTGGTTCGGGCGAATATGGCCAGCTGCGGTGCGCTGCGCATCGATCATGTGATGTCGATGCTGCGGCTATGGTGGATCCCCTACGGTGAAACCGCCAACTTCGGTGCCTATGTTTACTATCCGGTGGAAGAATTGCTGGCAATCCTCGCACTGGAGAGCCAGCGCAATCAGTGCATGGTGATTGGCGAAGATTTGGGCACGGTGCCGAAGGAGATCGTCTCACTGCTGCGAGATGGCGGTATCTACTCCTGGAAGGTGCTGTACTTCGAGCAGCAGAATATGGACCAGTACCGTTCACCCGCCGCCTGGCCCCGTCAGTCGATGGCGAGTGCCACCACCCACGATTTGCCAACGCTGCGCGGCTTCTGGAATGCCGGCGATCTGGTATTAGGGGAACGGCTTGGGCTCTACCCGGACAAAGTGGTGCTGCACCGGCTGTATCAGGATCGCGCCAGACAGAAGCAGGCTCTGCTGACGGCCTTGCATCAATATGGCTGCCTGTCTAAAAGCAACGGCAAGAAAGCCAGCGTGATGAAAATGACTCCGGAGTTGAATCGCGGGATGCAGCGATTTATTGCCGACAGCAACAGTGCGCTTCTGGGTCTGCAACCGGAGGACTGGCTGGATATGGATAAGCCGGTCAATGTGCCCGGAACCACCGATCAATACCCAAACTGGCGCAGAAAGCTCAGCATGACGCTGGAAGAGATGTTTGCCGATGTGCGGGTTAACCGGCTGATTAAGGATATTAATCGCAGGCGCAAGGCGGGTGAGCTAAGCGGGAAATCCATTAAGAAAGCGGGGGAGTAAAACCGGAAATGAAAACGGGCGGAAGGATCCGCCCGTTAATGCCACTCAGTAGAAAGAGTGCTCGCCGCGCTGGTGTTCAGTCAGATCGCGTACGCCTTTCAGCTCAGGGAAAGCCACCAGCAGTTCTTTTTCGATGCCTTCCTTCAGGGTCACATCGACCATAGAACAACCGTTACAGCCGCCACCAAATTGCAGGATAGCGTAACCGTCATCGGTGATTTCCATCAGCGAAACTTTACCGCCGTGGCTGGCCAGCTGTGGGTTGATGGTCGCCTGGAGCTGGTACTCAACGCGTTCAATCAGCGGGGCATTATCGTCAACCTTACGCATTTTGGCGTTAGGCGCTTTCAGCGTCAGCTGAGAGCCGAGGTTATCGGTAACGAAATCGATTTCCGCCTCTTCCAGATAAGGGGCGCTGAGTTCATCAATATAGGCCGACAGCTTTTCAAACTTCAGTTCGGTGTCGGTGGCTTCTACTGCATCGGGTGGGCAGTAAGAGACGCCGCATTCGGCTGTTGGCGTACCTGGATTGATTACGAATACACGGATTTGTGTGCCATCTTCCTGTTTCGACAGCAGTTTTGCGAAGTGCTCTTGCGCAGAATCAGTAATTAGGATCATGGCGATTGCTCAATAGTTTATACAATTAATTAACGATATTACGCCCATCGCCGACGCTCTACAAGGTTCGGCACAGGCTCCATACCTGCACGCTGGCCGCGCCTGCGGCCAACAAAATGCGGCTAATCTCTCCCACGGTGCTGCCGGTGGTGACCACATCATCTGTTAATGCGATATGCAGGCCTTTCACCGCAATTTCAACCCTGAACGCCCCACGCAGATTTCGTCTTCGGGCGGTGGCCAGCAGCTGGTGCTGGATCCGCGTTTTCCTGTGCCGGGAAATTCCCGCCAGGGCATAACGGCATTTAAGCCAACGGGCGAGATGGCGGGTCACGTCATCCATCTGATTATAGCCCCGTCGCCAGGCGCGTGATGGGTGTAAGGGTACACAGAGCAGCAGGTCAGGTCTGCGCAGCTTGTGCTTCCGGCGCGCATCTAACCAGCTTAGCAAAAGCAGCCTCGCCAGCATGGCTGAGAGTGCGGTGGCCTGGTAAAATTTTAACCGCTTCACCCAGTCACTGAGCGGTGGTCGCCAGTCGCTGACCATAATCATCTGGTGCCAGTAAGGGGGTTTCAGCAGGCAGGCGCCGCATTCCTTTCTGGCACTGGCAGACGGCAGGCCACAGCGCGGACAGCAGGTGGGCAACGGCGGAAGGTGGCGCAGACAAACGCTGCAAATGCCGTGATGGGCAAACGTCAGCGGCATCTGGCATAGCCAACATGTGGTGGGCATTGGTAGCATAGCGGCCTCCATGGCAAAAACAGGACAATAACGGATGACACAGCTTTACTGGCAGACAATCGGCACCGGCGATCGCAATCTTGTGATGCTGCACGGATGGGGGCTGAATGCCGATGTCTGGCAAAACGTGGTTGAGCGACTGAGTCCGCATTTTTGTCTGCACCTGGTCGACCTGCCGGGCTACGGTCGCAGCCGGGATTTTTCGCCAATGAGCGTTGAGCAGATGGTCGCCACCCTGTTGCCGCAGGCGCCGGAAAAAGCGCTGTGGCTGGGCTGGTCTTTAGGCGGGCTGGTCGCCAGCAAGCTGGCCTTATTGCATCCTGAACGCGTCAGCGGATTGATCACCGTCGCCTCCTCGCCGGCGTTTTCTGCCGCAGATGGCTGGCCGGGCATCAAACCTGAGACGCTGGCGGGTTTCCAGCAGCAGCTCAGTGAAAACTTTCAGCGCACCGTCGAGCGTTTCCTTGCCTTGCAAACGCTGGGCACCGAAAGCGCCAGGCAGGATGCCCGCTTGCTGAAAAGCGTGGTGCTGGACCTGCCGGCTCCCGACAGTGCCGTGCTGGATGCCGGACTGGAGATATTACGCACGGTCGACCTGCGTGAAGAGATGAAAGCGCTGACGGTACCGCTGTTACGTATCTATGGCGCGCTGGATGGATTGGTGCCGCGTAAAATTGTGCCGTTGCTCGATGCCGCGTGGCCTGCCAGCCAGTCCACTATTGTTGAAAAAGCCGCGCACGCGCCATTTATTTCCCATCCTGAGGTTTTCTGCCAGCAACTGATTGATTTCGGCTCGAAAAATAGCGCATAAACTTTGGCCAAAAACTGGCGAATTATTTATTACGGGTAATAATTACCTCTGTAAGCAGGATCGCTTACTGATTACCTCTGAGCTGTCAGGGAGTTGGCTCTTTTTTCCCTCCCTGAATTCTCATCAAGCGATTGCTTATTCCTAACAACTATACAGGAGTGTCTTTGATGAAAATCTTTAAAACTGTTGCGATTAGCCTGCTGGTAGGCTCGGTTTCTTTTACGGCCATGGCGGCTAAAGAAGTGACCAAAGAAGAAGTTAAAACAATGAATCTCGAAAAAATTGGTACTGTGACCACTACCGCGGAAGCGACTTCTCCGATGGATGCTAAAAAAGATCTGTCTCAAAAAGCGGATGAAAAAGGTGGGAAATACTATCTGGTGATCGCCGGACGTGAGCACGGTAAATTCAGTGCTGCTGCCGACGTGTATAAGTAATTACCGGTATTAAAGGCCGCTGTAGCACGGTTTAACAGGGGTCTGAATTTCTCTCAACAGGCAGGGTTTCCCTGCCTGTTGTTATTTCCGCATTCCCATCAGCTCTTCAGCCACATATAAGAGAGCGGCGTTAACGTCAGTGGTTTCTCACCGTCGAAAATCCTGTCGGTAATAATATCGCGATAGCGTCGGGCGTCCGGCAGCGTATATGCGATCTCCCGGTTGCTGAGGTTATATATGCACAGCAACGTCTGATGATCTTTCTCGGACCAGCGATACATAACGAACAGCGCGTTATCACCTTCCAGTACCTGCATGGGATTATCCGGATGAAAGGCGGTTTGCCGGGTTCTGAGTTGCACCAGGCTGGCGAGTGCGTGATAAACCCGATATCGCAGCGAATGGGTATCGCTTAATTCCGCTTCAATCTGGCTGAGGCTGTACTTCTGCCGGTTAATCGCCCGGTTATGTCCGGCGGCTTTCACCCCATCCATATCGTTGCGCGAGCCCAGTATGCTCTGGATATAGAGCGCAGGCACGCCAGGAAACGCCAGCAACAGGGCGTGGGCCAACATAAATCGTTGCAGCCGGGTGCTGTCGTCATCGTCTTTTTTGTTCAGGGCATCCATATACGTGACGTTGATTTCGTAAGGGCTGGTGCTGCCATCCGGATTGTTTTTATACGAAACCAACGCCCCTTCCATCGCCAAATCCCTGACCAGCGAGACGATTTCGGTTTCCGGCAAAATGCCCCGGAGCGGATTCAGGCCGATGCCATCGTGGGACGCGAGGAAATTAAACCAGGTCGTCGTGCCGCCAGAGCCATCAAGTGAGGCTGCCCACTGTTTCAGTGCGCGTGCCGATCCGTTGTGAATGGCGTGTAGCACCAGCGGCGGCAGTGAAAACTGATACACCATCTGCGCTTCATCCTGGCCGTTGCCCAAATAGCTGATGTTGTCTTTGTGCGGCACGTTGGTTTCGGTGATGATCACCGTGCCTGGCGCCACGGCATTGGCGATGGCGCGAAACAGTTTGACCAGCAGGTGGGTCTTTTCCAGATGGATGCAGGAGGTTCCGGGCGTTTTCCACATATAGCCAACGGCATCCAGCCGGACATAATCGGCCCCTTTTGCCAGATAAGCCAACAGCACGTTGACCATGCTCAGCAGCACTTCAGGATTGGCAAAATTGAGATCGATCTGGTCGGCGCTGAAGGTGGTCCAGATAAAGCGGGTTTCACCGTCCGCCATCTGAAACGGCGTCAGTAACGGCGAGGTTCTTGGACGCGTGACCGCACTCAAATCGGTGGACGGTGGCATGCTGATAAAGAAATCATCCCAGCCCGGATCCTGCGCCAGAAAATGCCTGAACCATCCGCTGTGGGCGGACATATGGTTGCAGACAAAATCAAACATCAATCGCGTCTGGCCGTGCAGTTCGGCGATATCTGACCAGTCCCCGCAAATCTCGTTGACCTGATGGTAATCAATCACCGAAAAGCCATCATCCGATGAATAAGGGAAAAAGGGCAGCAGGTGAACCAACGTAAAGCTGGACTGCAAATGTTGCTGATAGAAGCGTGAGAGGGTGCGCAGCGTGGGCGTATCGGCCTCGCGGAACTGATCGGCGTAGGTGATCAGCACCACGTCTTTTTCATCCCAATGCGCTTTACGCTGATGATTCAGTTCGTTGCGGGTGCGCAGAATAGCATCCGCCAGCTTTTCCCTGCAGACGAGGGGAAAGGTGCCGTCGTAAATTTTGTCGAGTAAGGGAGTAATGTTATCCATTGAGATGCAGTGAGCCGCCGCATTTATCCACAGCACGATAGTTTTCACTGTAGACCGTTGAAGCAGAATCGCAACTTCAACGGCCAGACGCTCAGCGTCTCGTCAGGGAAATCAGTGGCAGCGCCCACTTTTGGTACAGCCCGCACACGGTGAGTGGCTGACGACGCTCAATGACAGACGTTCCGGCGGTAAGGTCAGGGTTTTCAGCCGCAGCCACAGCAGCAGATTGAAAGCGGCAACGGCCAGTAAAATCAGGCTGCTGGATTGAGGATGATCGCTAAAGGTGGCCAACTGATAAAACGCGGTTGCCAGCGAGTAAGCCAGATTCAGCCCCCAGCCAATCGAGAAAAACATCCAGCGGCGACTGCTTTCCCGCGCAATGGCACCCATCACGGACACACAGGGCACGTAAAGCAGCACGAAGATCAGATAGCTGTAAGCGGCGGCGGCACTGCCGAATTTGCTGTGCATCACCCCCATCGCGCCGGTCGCCATTTCGCCGTCGCCCTTACTGGCTTCAACCGGATTCAGCAGCACGCTCAGGCTGAAGGTCTCTTTAACCCCGTCCCAGGTTTCTGTCAGCGCGTCTTTCAGCTCACTGGTCAGGCTGAAGCTGGCAGCGTCAAACGGCTGCTCGTGCAGGGCTTCAGCGGTGTACAGCGTGTTCAGCGTCCCGACCACCACTTCTTTCGCCATCGCGCCGGTTACCAGGCCGACCGTGGCCTGCCAGTTATCCGGCTGCACACCCATCGGCGACAGCAGTGGCGTCAGGGTGCGGCTGACGGTAGCCAGCGCCGAATCGTTGATGCTGTCCACCGGCTGACCACTGAACGAGAAACTGTTCAGCGCACCAATCAGCACGCTAACCACCACGATGACTTTGCCGGCCCGCAGCACAAAACTTTGCAGCCGCTGCCAGGTTTGCAGCAGCAGACTTTTCAGATGGGGCACGTGCCAGGTCGGCAGCTCCATCACAAACGGCGACGCTTCCCCACGCAGTAAGGTTTTTTTCAACAGCAGCCCGGTCACAATGGCAGCGACAATGCCCAACAGATAAAGACTGAACACCACCAGCGAGCCGCTTTTGCCGAAGAAGGCGGCAGCAAATACGGCGAAGATCGCCAGCCTGGCACCGCAGGACATAAACGGTGCCATCAGCACGGTCATCAGGCGCTCGCGCGGCGCATCCAGCGTGCGGGCGCCCATCACCGACGGCACATTGCAGCCAAAACCGACAATCAATGGCACGAAGGATTTGCCGGGCAGACCCAGCGCCTGCATCAGACGATCCATCACAAACGCCGCGCGCGCCATATAGCCGGAGTCTTCCATCAGCGAGAGGAACAGATACATCAGGCCGATTTGCGGCACCAGCGGCATCACGGTATTGATACCGCCGCCAATGCCCTGTGCCAGGAACAACGTGAGCGGCAGCGGGAAGTGCGCCATGGCCCCAAGCCACTGCGTGCCGTGAATAAATATCGCTGCCGATCCGATCTCAAACAGCGGTTGCAGCGCGCCGCCAAGGTTGATGGCAAAGAAGAACATCAGGTACATCACGCCAAAGAAAATCGGCAGGCCGAGCCAGCGGTTGAGAACCAGGCTGTCGAGCCGGGTTGAAAGCCGGTGCGCGGTTGCCCGATGCGGCACGGTCACCGCGTCACACACCGCATCAATGGCCTGATAGCGGGCTGCCGCAATCTTCAGCGGCGCTTCCGCCAGGTCAGGGAACGTTTGCAGCAAGGCTGCGGCTTCGCTGGCCTGGGAGCGGCTGTAGATATCGCCTTCAAGCAGCTGTAACGCCAGCCATCGGCGTTGTACCGGCGATCGCTCGCCGTGCATCGCGTCACTCAGCGTGGCCACCTGTGCAAGGATTTCGGCGGGATAGCTGACCGCAAACTGGCCGACACGCCGTGAATGGTCATCAATTGCCTGCTTAAGCTGTTCAATGCCCTGCGCGCGAGTGGAAACAAGCGGAATAACCGGGCAGCCGAGCTGCTTTTCAAGGGAAGGAATATCAATATCAATCTGCTGGCTGGCGGCGATATCCAGCATATTCAGAGCGATGATGCAGGGCACGCCCAATGCCTGCAGCTGCTGAGTCAGCCATAGGTTACGGGCCAGATTGCTGGCGTCGACCACGTTGATCACCAGATCGGCTTCGCCGCTTAACATGTAGTGACAGGCAATCTGCTCGTCGAGTGAGCTGTCGGCAGAAAGGGTGGTGAGGGAATAGGTGCCGGGCAGATCGACCAGTTGCACAGCATAGCGTTGCGTCGCGAACTGCCCCTGTTTGCGCTCGACCGTCACCCCAGCCCAGTTGCCTACTCGCTGCCGCGCGCCGGTTAACTGATTAAACAGGGTGGTTTTACCCGAGTTCGGGTTGCCAATCAGGCCAATGGTGCAGGTTTTCATCTTCATCGTCCCCTCAGCGCTGAGGCTCCAGTTGCAGGAAAGCCAGGTCTTTTTTCCGCAGCATCAGGCTGACGCGGCGAACTTCGATCTGCACCGGATCGCCCAGCGGGGCAATGCGCTTGACCTGAAAATGGGCGCCGGGCAACAGCCCAAGCGCCAGCAGTTTCTGTCGGAACGCGGCGCTGACGGAGGGAGAGAAGCTGACGATTTTATAGTACTGCTGCGGGACGATCTGCATAGTTCCACCTGGCGGCGGGAGGCGCCGTGATATTCAACGGTGGCAATTATAATGAGAACGATTCACGCTCTTATTGATGCAGAACAAGCTTGAGGGGAGCGAAACTAAACACAGGTGAAATGACGCGCGGACCGGCAGATCCGCGCGTGTTGCTTAGCGTTTCTTGCCGAACGCCGCGGCCAGCGCATCACCCATCGCGCTGTTGTTGCTGACTGCGGGCTGAGCCGCCTGCCGTGGACGCGGTTTGCCCTG
Source organism: Erwinia sp. QL-Z3 (assembly GCF_004551645.1). NCBI lineage: Bacteria > Pseudomonadati > Pseudomonadota > Gammaproteobacteria > Enterobacterales > Erwiniaceae > Erwinia > Erwinia sp. QL-Z3. The sequence goes on along the minus strand of NZ_CP037950.1, from coordinate 1,011,545 downwards.
AGCGGGTTTCGCGTTGTCACGGCCGGCATTGCCGCCGCCGCCACGGCGAGCGTTGCCTTCGCCTGGCTGCTCATCAAGACGCATAGTCAGCGCAACGCGCTTACGCTGCAAATCGACTTCCATCACCTTCACCTTAACGATATCACCCGCCTTGACCACCTTGTGTGGGTCATCGATGAACTTATCTGACAGTGAAGAGATATGCACCAGACCATCCTGATGCACGCCGATATCGACGAAGGCGCCAAAGCCGGTGACGTTCGTGACCGCGCCTTCCAGCACCATGCCGGGCAGCAGATCGTTCATGGTCTCGATACCTTCTGCGAACTGGGCCGTTTTAAACTCAGGACGCGGATCGCGGCCCGGTTTTTCCAGTTCTTTGATGATATCGGTGACGGTCGGCACACCGAACTTCTCATCGGTAAAGTCGACGGCACGCAGGTTGCGCAGCTCGGTAGGGTTGCCCATCACGTCATTCAACGCCTGCTGAGTGGCGGCCAGAATGCGCTGCACCACCGGGTAGGCTTCCGGGTGAACCGTTGAGGCATCCAGCGGGTTATCGCCATGATTAATGCGCAGGAAGCCCGCGCACTGCTCAAAGGCTTTCGGTCCCAGACGGCTGACTTTCAGCAATTGCTGACGATCCTGGAAACGGCCGTTCTCGTCGCGCCAGCTGACAATGTTCTGCGCCATCATCTTGCTCAGGCCCGCCACGCGGGTCAGCAGCGGCACGGAAGCGGTGTTCAAATCAACGCCAACGCCGTTCACGCAGTCTTCGACCACCGCATCCAGCTTCTTCGCCAACTGGCTCTGGCTGACGTCGTGCTGATACTGGCCAACCCCGATGGATTTCGGGTCGATTTTCACCAGCTCAGACAGCGGATCCTGCAAGCGGCGGGCAATCGACACCGCACCACGGATGGACACGTCGAGGTCAGGGAATTCCAGCGCGGCCAGTTCAGAGGCGGAATAGACCGATGCGCCGGCTTCACTGACGATCACTTTCTGCGCCTTGACCTGCGGATACTGCTGTTGAATATCCAGGTAGAAGCGCTCGGTTTCACGGGACGCGGTGCCGTTGCCGATGGCAACCAGCTCAACGTTGTGTTTTGTGCACAGCGCCGCCACGGCCGCCGCGGCTTTTGCCGTCTGGCCGGTATGCGGATAAATGGTATCGGTCGCGACCAGCTTGCCGGTGGCATCAACGATCGCCACCTTCACGCCGGTACGCAGACCCGGATCGAGGCCCATGGTGGCGCGCATGCCTGCCGGTGCCGCCATCAGCAAATCGTGCAGGTTACGGGCAAAGACGTTGATCGCTTCATCTTCGGCGCGTTCGCGCACGGTGCCCATCAGCTCGGTTTCGAGGTGCAGCAGCACCTTGATGCGCCAGGTCCAGCTGACCACCGCTTTACGCCAGCCATCAGCCGGTGCGTTGTTCAGGCGCAGCTGCAGGTGATCGATAATGATCTGCTCGCCGTGGCTTTCACGTGGCGGCTCATCGAACTGCGGATCGGGATTCAGTGACAGCTGCAGGATGCCTTCATTGCGGCCGCGGAACATCGCCAGCGCACGGTGGGATGGTGCGGTGGCCAGCGCTTCGTGGTGATCGAAGTAGTCGCGGAACTTCGCGCCTTCCTCCTGTTTGCCGTCGACGACGCGCGACACCAGGTGGGCATGTTTCCACAGGTAGTCACGCACTTTGGCCAGCAACGAGGCGTCTTCAGCGAAGCGTTCCATCAGGATATAGCGCGCGCCATCAAGGGCGGCTTTGGTGTCCGCAACGCCTTTATCGGCATCGACAAAGGTCGCGGCCAGCTGCTCAGGGTCGTGTGAAGGATCCTGCCACAGCGTGTCGGCCAGCGGTTCCAGACCGGCTTCAAGCGCAATCATTCCGCGCGTGCGGCGCTTTTGCTTATAAGGCAGGTAAAGGTCTTCGAGTTCGGTTTTGCTCAGGGTGTTGCTGATGGCGGTGCTCAGCTCATCGGTTAACTTGCCCTGGTCGCCGATGGATTTCAGAATCGACTGGCGTCGCTCTTCCAGCTCCCTGAGGTAGCTCAGGCGGGTTTCCAGCATACGCAGCTGGGTATCATCCAGCCCGCCGGTCACTTCCTTACGATAACGTGCGATAAACGGCACGGTATTCCCTTCATCCAACAGACGGACAGCGGCATCAACCTGTTCTGCTCGCGCCTGCAGCTCACTTGCAATAATGCGGCTCAGCGAATCTTTCATCATCGGTTACTTTATGGCTTATAGACAGCGGACAGTTATACGGATTGCAGGCGGAAATTGCCAGTCGCCGGGCGACACTCAGCGCCCACATCCGTGTGATTAGGATTGTTTAACGTAGTCGATCGCCACTACATACCAGTGCGCATCGCCAACCGGCGTAGGCACCACCGCTAAATCGCCGACCTCTTTCTTCAGCAGCGCGCGGGCCATCGGTGAATCGATTGAGATGTAGTCATTGCGGCCAAAAATCTCGTCGTAGCCGGCGATGCGAAAACGCTTCACGTCGCCCGCGTCGTTTTCAATCTCGACCCAGGCGCCAAAGAACACTTTGCCATCCTGCTGCGGCGAGTATTCCACGATGCGCAGCTGCTCGAGGCATTTGGTGAGATAGCGCACGCGGCGGTCAATCTCGCGCAGCCGTTTCTTGTTGTACTGGTAATCGGCATTTTCACTGCGGTCACCGAGGCTGGCCGCCCAGGTCACCTTTTTGGTCACTTCAGGCCGATCTTCCCGCCAGAGAAAGTCGAGTTCCTGCTTCAGCTTGTCGTAACCTTCGCGGGTAATCAGTTGGGTTTTCATCGTAATCCATTTCTTTCACGGGAATGCTGCGACTATTTTGTTGTGCGGCGCGCACTGATGCAAATCCCTTCTGCATTTTTCTGCCCGCGCTTACTGTTTGTTTGTTCTGACTATTCGGCATTGAAAAGCTGTGCATTAGCGCAGGTTTTTCCGCCAAAATTAAAGATAAGCTGCTGTTTAATATGCTTTGTAACAATTTCGGCTAGAATATAAACCATTATTGACTGTTACATTCAGGCATCTTTTTTGAAAATAATAGCTCGGGCAATTGCGCCTTTGGGAGTATCGACATGCAAGAGAACTACAAAATTCTGGTCGTGGATGACGACATGCGTTTACGTGCGTTGCTGGAACGCTATCTGACCGAACAGGGTTTCCAGGTGCGTAGCGTGGCGAACGCTGAGCAGATGGATCGTCTGCTGACGCGTGAATCCTTCCACCTGATGGTGCTGGACCTGATGCTGCCTGGCGAAGATGGCCTGTCTATCTGCCGCCGTCTGCGCAGCCAGAGCAACCCAATGCCGATCATTATGGTGACGGCGAAAGGCGAAGAAGTGGATCGTATCGTTGGCCTGGAAATCGGCGCTGATGACTACATTCCAAAACCGTTTAACCCGCGTGAGCTGTTGGCCCGTATCCGTGCCGTTCTGCGTCGTCAGGCGAATGAACTGCCGGGCGCGCCGTCGCAGGAAGAAGCGGTGATCGCTTTCGGTAAGTTCAAACTGAACCTCGGCACGCGTGAAATGTTCCGTGAAGACGAGCCTATGCCACTCACCAGCGGCGAGTTCGCCGTGCTGAAGGCGCTGGTCAGCCACCCGCGTGAACCGCTGTCCCGCGATAAGCTGATGAACCTGGCGCGTGGCCGTGAATACAGTGCGATGGAACGTTCGATTGACGTGCAGATCTCCCGCCTGCGTCGCATGGTGGAAGAAGATCCGGCGCACCCACGCTATATCCAGACCGTTTGGGGCCTGGGCTACGTCTTCGTGCCGGACGGCAGTAAGGCATGAGGCGGATCCGCTTCTCTCCCCGCAGTTCCTTTGCCCGTACGCTGCTGTTGATCGTGACCCTGCTGTTTGTCAGTCTGGTCACGACCTATCTGGTGGTGCTGAACTTTGCCATCCTGCCAAGCCTGCAGCAGTTCAACAAAGTGCTGGCGTATGAAGTGCGAATGCTGATGACCGATCGGTTACAGCTGGAGGATGGCACGCAGCTTGAGGTGCCACCTGCATTCCGCCGTGAGATATACCGCGAGTTAGGCATTTCGCTGTATACCAATGCGGCGGCGGAAGAGAGCGGATTGCGCTGGGCGCAGCATTACGAATTCCTCAGCCAACAGATGGCGCAGCAACTGGGTGGGCCGACCGACGTTCGCGTCGAGGTGAATAAAAACTCCCCGGTGGTGTGGCTGAAAACCTGGCTGTCGCCGGATATCTGGGTCAGGGTGCCGCTGACGGAAATTCATCAGGGGGACTTCTCGCCGCTGTTCCGCTACACGCTGGCGATCATGCTGTTAGCGATTGGCGGTGCCTGGCTGTTTATCCGCATCCAGAATCGACCCCTTGTGGAGCTGGAGCACGCCGCAATCCAGGTGGGTAAAGGCATTATTCCGCCGCCGCTGAGAGAGTACGGAGCGTCAGAAGTGCGCTCGGTTACCCGGGCGTTTAATCAGATGGCGTCTGGCGTTAAACAGCTGGCCGATGACCGCACGCTGTTAATGGCGGGTGTCAGTCATGACCTGCGAACGCCGCTGACGCGTATCCGTCTGGCAACCGAGATGATGTCTCAGGAAGATGGCTATCTTGCTGAGTCGATCAATAAAGACATCGAAGAGTGCAACGCCATCATCGAGCAGTTTATTGATTATCTGCGTACCGGCCAGGAGATGCAGTTTGAGCGTGCGGACCTGAATGGCGTACTCGGCGAAGTGGTCGCGGCGGAAAGCGGCTATGAGCGTGAGATTGAGAACGAGGTGATGACCAGCGAACTGATGGTCGATATCAACCCGCTATCCATTAAACGTGCGGTGGCCAATATGGTGGTGAACGCCGCCCGCTATGGTAACGGTTGGATAAAGGTCAGCAGCGGCAGCGAGTTGCAGCGCGCCTGGTTCCAGGTTGAAGATGATGGTCCGGGCATCCGGCCCGATCAGCTGAAGCACCTGTTCCAGCCGTTTGTGCGCGGAGACAGCGCCCGCAGCACCAGCGGAACGGGATTAGGTCTGGCGATTGTGCAGCGTATTATCGACGCGCATCAGGGATCGCTGGAGATTGGTGACAGCGATCGCGGTGGGTTGCGCATTCGTGCCTATCTGCCTTTGCCACCGGCCAACAGCCTGCCGGCACCGCCCGTCGCGTAACGGTTAAATCTGTCTGTAAAAAAAGGGCTTAGTCGATGACTAAGCCCTTTTTGAATTACAGCTGCGGACCGGCTTTGATTAACGCCTCACCGGCCGGCGTATCGGTGTATTTATCGAAGTTATCAATAAACCGTTGGGCCAGATCGTTGGCTTTCCCTTGCCACTCGGCTTCATCACTCCAGGTGTTTCGCGGATCGAGAATATGGCTATCCACACCCGGCAGCGCGACAGGCATCTGCAGATTAAACACCGGCAGCGTCACGGTTTCGGCTGTCGACAGCTCACCGCCCAGAATGGCGTTGATAATCGCCCGCGTATCCTTAATGGAGATGCGCTTGCCGCTGCCGTTCCAGCCGGTATTGACCAGATAGGCTTCCGCACCGGCCGCTTCCATCCGCTTCACCAGCACTTCGGCATACTGCGTTGGAGGCAGCGTCAGGAAGGCCGCACCGAAACAGGCGGAGAAGGTCGGCGTAGGTTCGGTCACGCCGCGTTCGGTGCCCGCCAGTTTGGCGGTGAAACCCGACAGGAAGTGATACTGGGTCTGATCGGGGCTGAGCCGTGAAACCGGCGGCAGCACGCCAAACGCATCGGCAGTCAGGAAGATCACTTTACTGGCGTGGCCCGCCTTAGAGACCGGCTTCACGATGTTATCGATGTGCTCAATCGGGTAGGAGACGCGGGTGTTTTCGGTCTTGCTGCCATCATCGTAATCCACGGTGCCATCGGCACGGATCACCACATTTTCCAGCAGGGCGTCGCGTCGAATCGCCTGATAAATTTCCGGTTCAGCCTGTTCAGACAGCTTGATGGTCTTGGCATAACAGCCGCCTTCAAAGTTAAACACGCCGTCATCGTCCCAGCCATGTTCATCATCGCCGATCAGCTGGCGCAGCGGATCGGTTGAAAGCGTGGTTTTACCGGTGCCGGAGAGGCCAAAGAACACCGCCACATCGCCTTTTTCGCCGACGTTCGCCGAGCAGTGCATCGAAGCAATGCCCTTCAACGGCAGCAGATAGTTCATGATGGCGAACAGGCCTTTCTTCATTTCGCCGCCGTACCAGGTGCCGCCAATCAGCTGAATACGTTCCGTCAGGTTGAAGGCAACAAAATTCTCGGAGTGCAGCCCCTGTTTTTGCCAGTGTGGATTGGTGCATTTAGCGCCGTTCATCACCACGAAGTCCGGCTCAAAGGTGGCCAGCGCGGCGTCATCCGGGCGGATAAACATGTTTTTCACAAAGTGCGCCTGCCAGGCCACTTCAGTGATAAAACGCACGCAAAGACGGCTATCGGGATTGGCGCCGCACCAGGCATCCACCACAAACAGGCGTTTGTGTGACAGTTGCTTCGTGACGAGGGATTTCAGGGCCTGCCAGTTTTCCTCAGAGAGCGGCTGGTTGTCGTTCTTACCTTCGCCCCGATCGTTCCACCACAGGGTGTCGCGGGTGGTGTCATCGCGGACGATATATTTATCTTTGGGTGAGCGGCCGGTAAAAATGCCGGTATCGACGGCAATGGCGCCAGATTGTGTCTGAATGCCTCGTTCACAACCGGACAGTCCTGGACGGGTTTCTTCGTGAAAAAGCGTTTCATAATCGGGGTTATGGACGATTTCAACCGTGTCCGTGATGCCATAAGCGACGAGGTCCTGCGGGGTCAGATCACGCATGTTACTGCTCCTTTATCGGCTCTGTGCTGCAACGTAGTGTAGGGTAATGGAAGACCATTAACCGTGATGTCCCGCATATCCATCCTCATGCGGAAAACACGATCGCGCGCAGTCTACACGTGTGAAGATGCAGTGAAAGGCAAAAGCAGCAGAAATGAGAAGCAGCGCGTGAAGAGAGGAAGGGGCAGGGCCAGGCCGGTTAAGGCCTGACCATTTCGTGCATATTAACGCATCAGTTTGCGACGCGAGTCGCATCAATGAAGCTGATCGTTACTCGCGGAAGAACCGTTACGAATCGCCGCAATATCAACCGCGTCGTAGGTATAGTGGCTGCCGCAGTAGTCACAGTGCATGTCGATTTTGCCATCTTCGGCAAGGATTTCGTCCACTTCGGCTTCTGGCAGCGTCGCCAGCACTTCGCCACAGCGCTCGTGCGAGCAGGTGCAGCGGAAGCAAACGTCTTGCGGATCGAAAATCGTTACTTCTTCCTGGTGATACAGGCGCCACAACACATCATTCGCCGGCAGGCCGAGCAGCTCGTCGGTTTTGATGGTTTCGGTCAGCGTGGCCAGATGGGTGAAGTCATCCGGGTTAGCATCCTGCGCCGGCAGCACCTGCAACAGGATCCCGCCCGCGCCCTGCTGGCCTTCGATTTCGCCGGTACGGATAAACAGGCGCGTTGGCAGCTGTTCAGAGCGCATAAAGTAATCTTCCAGGCACTCCGCCAGCGTCTCGCCTTCCAGCCCTACCACGCCCTGATAACGCTCACCTTCCGCCGGGGAAATGGTGATCACCAGGTAGCCGTTGCCGACCATCTCTTTCAGCGTGCTTTCTGCCGCAATCTCACCCTGCATACGGGCAACACCGCGCATTTCCTGGCGGTTATTGCCGTTGATGACCGCCAGATTCAGCGGGCCATCGCCCTGCAGCTGGACGGTGATATCGCCGTCAAACTTCAGCGTGGCGGTCAGCAGGCTGGTGGCAACAAGCAGTTCGCCCAGTACTTTCTGCACCGGTAACGGATAGTCGTGGCCTTTGATGATTTCACGCCAGGTGTCGGAAACGGTAACCAGTTCGCCACGCACGGCATGGTTTTCGAACAGGTAACGGTGCATTTGATCTTGATGAGCCATGATTCTCTCTCGTTTGGGCGGATTACTCGTCGCCAGAATTTTTAAATTTCATTAAGTCCCGTCGCTCTTTTTTATCCGGGCGGCGGTCGGGATGCGGCATGGTCAGCGCGTTCATTTTTCGCGCCAGCGCTATCTTTTCCCGTTTCTCAATACTTTGAGCCGTCTCTTCGTACATCAGCTGAGCTTCCACCGCCGGGCGGCGCTGTTCGCTGATGGCCAGCACGATCACGGTACGTTCATCATTTCCCTGCCGGAGCGTCAGTTCAGCATTCAGCTCAACGATTTTACTCGGCTTGCTGCGCTGACCGTTGTAGTGGACTTTGCCACCCTCAATCATCTGGCGCGCTGCAGAACGGGTTTTGTAGAAGCGAGCGGCCCACAGCCACTTATCCAGCCGAATCGCCTCTGCGGATTTCTCTTTCATCGCTGCTCCTTGATGGGAATACCCCTATGTATGGGTGAATCGCTGGAATTCAAGGCGCTTCATCGCAGGATAATCAGGGGAGTCAGAAGGGGAGGCCATTCGCCTTGTCAGCCTTAAAAATAGCATAAAACTGACCGGCTCAGAATAACGGGCGAATGCTCTGGCTGGTGCTCAGCGAGGGGCTGAAGCACTTGTCGTAATAGGTTTGGATGGCAATCAGGCGCTGGCGATTACCGGGGATGCGCTTCAACGCCAACAGGCCATTGATGACAAAACTGAGGGTAACCACCAGCAGCAGCAGGCTGGTGCCCAGATAACGCCACAGCGTCAGTTTGTCCGGCGCGCTGTGCAGCGCGATATGACGCGTGCCGTTAGCATCGGTGGTGATATTGGTGACGATGCCGCTGGCGTAAAACTGGGTGTGCAGCAGCATGCCGGCCAGACGTTGCAGCTCGGGCCACTGGTCGGGTGCATTGAAATCAAACAGTGAAACGCTCGGTGCCGGCTGGTTTACTAGCTGCCGGCCTTCATCGCTGAGGATCAGGAAGCCGCCTGGCGGTGGGCTGTTCAGCGCTTCCGCCGCACGGCGCGTCTCGCGGTAGAAGAACGAAGAGGTGGCGGTATTCACCAGATTTTCCAGCGCTTCAGCACTGACCGGGCGCAGCAGCACATTCATGCCGTTCAGCGAGCCGGAATCCGCCCGGCGCACCAGCGTATCCCAGTCTTTGGCATTACCAAGGTTAACCAGCGCATTCTTCAGCCGCACGCAATCCTGATCCTGACTGCATAACTCCTGGGTTCTTAGCACGATGTCTGAGAAATCATCCAGCAGGATCATGCCGGATTTCTGAATAGCCGTTGCCAGCTGGGGGTTGAGCTTCGGATCGGTATTGCTTTGCGGGTGGAGCTGCATGCTGGTGGTGCTGAGCAGCGCGGTGGCTTTATCAATAATGTCGGACTGCGGCTGGGGCAGGGGAGCGGCGTTATTCCAGTAAACCGCCGAGCAGTCGAACGGCATAAAGGCGTAAGTGCGGTTGCCCTGATAGGTTGCCGGGATGGAACACATGCCTTCACCGTTGACCTTCAGGCTGTCACCGATATGCAGCGGCATTTTTTCCAGATCGTTGACCGTCTGAACCTGAACGCTTTCGGTGCCCTTTAACCACGCCAGGCTCAGCTTGAGCGGCATACTGAGCGGGATCCACGCAACCAGCAGCACCATTACCAGTAACGATCCTGCCGCCAGCACCAGATTCTTTTTCCAGCGCTGAATCGGGAAGTTGCGCACTTCATCCTGCAGCGAGAGGAAACGCCCCTGGCGGACAACCTGGCGGTTCAGGTAAATATCTATTTCAGTCGACTGGCCCAAATCAGTGGAGACGTAGGGCTGCCAGTGTGGCGGGTAAATCAGGTCAATGATGCCCAGTGAAATATTGCTGACCTGTCCCTGGTTCGATTCGCCGAACAATCCCCAGCGCTTAGGCGCGCCGCGCAGGCAGTGAATTTCGCGGAGATCTTTTTCGCCAGGTCGACGGTAGAGGAACCAGCAGCTGACCGCAATCATCGCGGCGCCAGCCAGCACCAGCCACGGCATCAGCAGTTCAGGGCCGACCAGACTGACAAAGAACAGCAGGAAGGCGATGCAGATTGCGGACGCTTCACGCGTCCCGTCCGGGCGGCTCAGGGCATACTCTTCGGCGGTTTCCTTGCGCACGCTCACCAGCTCAATGTTTTCGCTCTCTTCTTTCCTGATCGAGGCGTTTTGCGACACCGGGCGAATAGCCGGGGCCAGCGCGGGCTGTTCATAAACGTAATTCACCAGCGAATGGCCATTTAACGAAATGACCAGCGGAATGGATTGCGTTTTGATTAGCTCAACGTAGTTCTCTTCAGCAATATACTGTTCCCACAACGGCGGCAAATGCACTTCTACCGCATCCAGGTAGTAACGCCATTTGTTGGGATCATCAGTGGAGAGGCCGTAGCGGGTAATCGAGCGGGTGACAGGGTAGACGTTGCTGCTTTGCGAGGTGAGGACCAGCGGTTCAGCCGTCCTGCTGGTACCACCGGGTAAGGTGTTATCACGATGTTTTTCAAGCAGGCTGATATAGCGCTCAACGGCTTTGCGCTCGTCGTCGCTCAGTTTACGAAATGGAGGACTGATGAATGGCAGTGGTTTCGCCAACGGCGGGCGATGCCGCATAGCGTACCAAAAGAAACATCCCGCTCCCATCGAGCAGGCCAGCATTACAGCCAATATAATGACTATTGTGCTCATGCTTCCCTCATTCCTGCCACGATGCTCCCGTCGTCATTATGATGATACCCGGCTTTGATCATATCGTTACCGACATTGTGGCGGGTTTAGACGGCTCTGGCAATCCGCTGTGTATACAAAAATAGCGCGCAAAATCATAAAATTAGATTATTAGTATAAGATTCCCTGTTGAGATGGTATCAACCCATTTGCCGCATCAGTATCGGCATAATCCTATTTTTACTGGTCCTGATTGACTTTTTTTAAAACTTTTCATGCTAGCCGACGCGCATTTGTTATAACTACGTAAAATAATCCATGCGATGATTGGCATCCCCACTCCGGTGCCGCACAATGGGGGTACGACGGTCAATATGCCGTGACTTACGGGCTATGACGCTCATTTTTTGGCTTTTTTCCTGGGGCCACTATGACCAGACAACTGCAGAAACCCAAAATCCTTAATGTGGAAGCCGTGGCACGCTCGCGCCTGTTCACCGTTGAGGCCGTAGACCTGGCATTCAGTAACGGTGCCCGTAGAGTCTATGAGCGGATGAAACCCACTGACCGCGAAGCGGTAATGATCGTGCCGATTATCGACGACCACATTATCCTGATCCAGGAGTATGCGGTGGGGCTGGAATGCTATGAACTCGGCTTTCCAAAAGGGTTGATTGACCCAGGCGAAACCCCGTTTGAAGCGGCAAACCGTGAGCTGAAAGAGGAAGCGGGTTTCGGCGCGGAAACGCTGGAAACGCTGGGTAAACTGACGCTGGCACCGTCCTATTTCTCCAGCAAAATGAACATCGTGGTGGCGGAAAAGCTCTATGAAGAGAAGCTGGAGGGAGATGAACCTGAACCCCTTCCGCAGCTGCGCTGGCCGCTGGATAACCTGCTGGGATTGTTACAAGAACCGGACTTCTGCGAGGCGCGTAACGTCAGTGCGCTGTTCCTGGTCCGTGAATGGCTGGTGAAGCAGGGCCGCATTCGCTATTAAAAAAGCGGGCACCAGGCCCGCTTTCGTTGATTCAGAGGGACGCGCCGGATAACGGCGCGTCCCTTTTTGTTGGCTTAACGATCAGAACAGTTCATGACTCTGGCCGTTATCCATCAGCGTGGTGCCGACATCATGCACGGAGTACTCGGTAGGCTGGGTGCCATCGATGAAGTATTCCTGACGGGTGTTGCCACCGCCATTCGCCAGCTTGCCGGTGCCACGGTCAATGGTCACCGTCACCACGCCTTCCGGCGGAGTCAGGGGCTGAACCGGCACGCCATCCAGCGCAGCTTTCATATACTGATCCCAGGCAGGCTGAGCGCTTTTCGCGCCGCCTTCATACCCTGAAATCTGATCCTTGATCGCACCCGACGCCGTGGTGCGACCCAGATCGCGACGGTGGTCATCAAAGCCAATCCACACCGAGGTCACCACGCCAGGGCCATAACCAGAGAACCAGGCATCTTTCGAGCTGTTGGTTGTCCCGGTTTTGCCGCCGATATCGTTGCGACCTAAATCACGACCTGCGCGCCAGCCGGTTCCCATCCAGCCTGGCTCGCCGAAGATGTTCGAGTTCATTGCACTCTTAATCAGGAACGACAGCGGCGTGTTGATCACGTGAGGCGCGTATTGCTGCTCGCCATCCTGCTCGGCCTGCTTCTGCGAAACCTGCTCAAGCTGCGGCTGAGGAACGGCGGTCTTTTCACCTTCTTTCGAGACGGCAACGTTTTCCACGCTGTCTTCACTCAGAGCGACCGCTTTCTTGGTTTCGCCGTAAATGACCGGAAGATTGCACTCCGGGCAGGCGACCTTCGGTTTCTCTTCAAACAGGGTGTTGCCTTGCTCATCTTCGATCTTGCTGATGAAGTAAGGGTCAACCAGGAAACCGCCGTTAGCCATAACGGAGTAACCGCGCACCATCTGCAGCGGGGTAAAGGACGCGGAACCCAGCGCTAACGATTCGGTGTGAACGATGTTTTGTGCCGGGAAGCCAAAACGCTGCAGATATTGTGCCGCGTAATCGACGCCCATTGCGCGCATAGCCCGCACCATCACCACGTTTTTCGACTGTCCCAGACCCTGACGCAAGCGGATTGGACCATCGTAGGTTGGCGGTGAGTTCTTCGGACGCCAGTCAGAGCCGGCACCCGCATCCCAACGTGAAATCGGCACGTCGTTAAGGATAGAGGCCAGCGTCAGCCCACGGTCCATCGCGGCGGTGTACAGGAACGGCTTGATGTTCGAGCCCACCTGGCGCAGTGCCTGAGTGGCACGGTTGAATTTGCTCTGATTAAAGTCGAAGCCACCCACCAGCGCACGAACCGCACCGTTATGGGGATCCAGCGAAACCAGTGAGGAGTTCACATCCGGCACCTGACCCAGCGCCCAGCCGGAATCCACTTTGTAGACCCAAATTTGCTGACCGGCCTGAACCACTTCCGTCACCGATTTTGGCGTGCGGCCTTGTGCCGTGTCGGATTTGTATGGACGTGCCCAGCGCATACCCGCCAGATTCAGCGCGATGCTGCTGCCGTCACGCATGGTGACCGTGGCTTCATCACTGTTCGCCTCGGTAACCACTGCCGGGAACAGCGGACCATATACCGGCAATGCCTTGAGGGACTTGACGATTGCCGTGTGGTCCCATGGGTTCTGGCCCACTTTCCACAGCACATTCGACGGGCCACGGTAGCCGTGACGCATATCGTAGTTCATCACGTTGTCCTGCACCGACTTCTGTGCAGCCAACTGTAATTTACGGGTGATGGTGGTGGTGACTTTGAAGCCGTCGTTATAGGCGTTGTCGCCATAACGCTTAACCATCTCCTGACGAACCATCTCGGTCAGGTAAGGGGCAGAGAACGCAATTTCCGGCGCGTGGTAGTTGGCTTCCAGCGGGGTGTTGCGCGCTTCGTCATACTGCGCCTGAGTGATGTAATTCTGGTCCAGCATGCGACCCAGCACTACATTGCGGCGCTGTAACGCGCGCTCGTGTGAATACAGTGGGTTGAACGTTGAAGGGGCTTTAGGCAAGCCGGCAATCATCGCCATTTCGCTCAACGACAGCTGATCAACGGTTTTGCCGAAGTAAACCTGCGCTGCGGCGCCCACGCCATACGCACGGTAGCCGAGGTAGATCTTGTTCAGATAGAGCTCAAGGATTTCGTCTTTATTCATCATCTGCTCAATGCGGATGGCGAGGAAAGCCTCCTTGATCTTACGCATCAGCGTACGCTCAGGGCTGAGGAAGAAGTTACGCGCCAGCTGCTGGGTGATGGTACTCGCCCCTTGTGACGCATGCCCGGACACCAGCGCCACGCTTGCCGCACGGAAGATGCCGATAGGATCGACTCCGTGGTGCTCGTAGAAGCGGCTGTCTTCGGTAGCGATAAAGGCTTTCACCATCACCGGCGGGATTTGCTGCAGTTTCAGCGGAATACGGCGCTTCTCGCCATACTGAGCAATCAGCTCATTGTCGGCGCTGTAAACCTGCATAGGCGTCTGCAAACGCACATCTTTCAGTGTGGCAACGTCGGGCAGCTGGGGCTCTATGTATTTGTACAAACCATAGACCGAGCCTGCTCCAAGCAAAATGCAACACACTGCAAGGATCAATAAATACTTTACGAACTTCACCTGATATTTTCCATTCTGAGTCGATTGGGCAGTTTATAAACAATCGCGCGGTAGTATAAAGGCAAGCCAGAAGCTTGGATACGTCCTTTTAGATACTGACGATATGGAGATCGCGCGAATGGCATTTCAGACATGGCAAGTCGGCCTGGATATTCAAAACGGGCAACTCTGTGCCCTCGGCATCCAGCGCCGTCGGAACGGCTGGCAACTTCGCCACTGGTGGCAACATGCGTTGCCGCAAGATACGTTAGTTAACGGGCTGCTGCAACGTCCTGAGCCGGTGATCGCCGTGCTGCAAAACTGGCGCAGGCGGCTCCCTTACCGCATCTCGCTACGGGTGGGGTTTCCTCCGCAACTGGTGCTGCAGCGGCAGATCGAGCTGCCTGGCAGCCAATTGCGTGAACCAGAGCGTAGCAGGTACATCACCGCAGCGGCGAGGCGATTTTTCCCAATTGAACCGGAGACGCTGGCGCTGGATTACCGTGTGGAGGCCGACGCCGGCAAAGCGCTCTATCTGACCGCAGCCCGTCAGGATGCGCTGCAGAGCTGGCTGCACTGCCTTCATCAGGCCAGACTCAACCCCCAAGTGCTGGAGCTGTCGCCCGCGGCACTGCACGCCCTTTCAACCACGTTACCGCTCAACCCGTCGGCCGCGCTGGTTCACCGTTTGCAGGATCACTGGCTGTGGTATTGCCCATTTGCGGGCAGGCCTCGCTGGGGCTGGAGTTCAGTGCAGGATGCGCCAGATTTTGCCGCGTTACAGCAGAAGCAGCTAGCGGACGTTGACGCATTTTATTACAGCTCGTACCAAAAGGAACCGCTGCCGGAGCGCGCGCAGGGGTTGGCTCCTTTTGCCGCATTTGCCCTGAAGCAGCCGCCGTTACCCGCGCTCAGTGGCGCTTTTTCGCTGGCTGCCGGACTGGCGCTTCGTCCAGGAGATGCCTGATGGTTTGGGTCAATCTGTTGCCCTGGCGGGCACTCAAACTGAAAAGGGCGCGTCAGCGTTGGGCATGGGTGCTGGGTGTGCTGGTGCTGACACTGATCGCCGCCGGAATGCCAACGGTCGGGACGCGGGCGCTTAACCAGCAATACCAACGTCTGGACAGCTTTATGCAGGGTGCCAGCCAGCGGCTGGAAGAGCAGACCCGGCAGATGTCGGCACTCACGCTGGAAAAAGAGGGCCTGCAACGCCAGCTTGCGGCGCGCCAGCAGCGTCAACATCGCCTTGATCGCTGGCGAAGCTTTGCCCTGAGTCTGCCCGAGGTGATGCCAGACACGCTGTGGCTGAGCGCCATGGCTAAAAACGCCACCAGCCTGACGCTCTCAGGAGTCTGCCAGGGAATAAGCGATCTGGAGACGTTTCGCCTGCAGCTGCAAACGCTGGCATTGGCCGCGCAGGTAAAAACCGGGCAGCTGAGTCGAGGCCCACAAGGCAGGCTGGCCTTTAATCTGTTGGTGACGCTTGCAGGAGAAGAAGATGAATAGCGCCTGGTCTCGCTGGCTGAGTTTACCGGTCTGGGGGCAGGGCTCGCTGCTGTGCATGGCCGTCTGTGCTTCTGCACTGTGCGTTTGGCATCTTTGGGCCGCACCGGCCGACCAGCAGGCGATAAAGCTGCTGGCTCAGCATCGGCTGCAAAGCAGTCGGTATCAGCTTCTTGTGCAACGTCTGATGGCGTCGGGATCCTTTGTCAGTGCCAGGGAGGAAATCGCGCAACTTCAGCAGGCGCTGCAGCCTGAGCAGAAAACAGCCTTCTCTTTACTGACGTTGACCCAGATTTCTGGTGGCGAGTTGGCAGACTGGCAACCCAGCCGCCAGGGAGGAAGCCTGACGTTGGATGTTAGCTGGCCGCAGGTGGAAAGCCTGTTCGGCTATCTGAGCACGCTGCCCGCCGGCGTGACGCTATCACGCTTCACCCTCAAGCCTGAACACGCGCAGCTGCGTTTCCATCTGACGCTGGCCCTGAATCATGAAGACTGAACGCGGAAACCTCTGTAGGGCCATCGTTAGCCTGTTGTTGCTGGTGGCTGCGGACAGTCAGGCCGGTCGCGATCCCTTTCAGCCGTTGGTGAGTGAATGCGAGCAACATCCGATGCCTTTTCACTGGCAGCTGAAAGGCATCATTGGCCAGGCTGACGATTTCCATGCCTGGCTGATGGCGAAAAAAGGCAAGTGGATCCAGCTTACTCAGGGCCAACAGCTTAACCAGCGCTGGCAGTTGCAGGAGATCACCGCGTTGAGCATTACCGTGGCGGATCTGAACGGGTGTGAGCCAGCGTTTAAAAGGAACCTAAAAGGGAGCATTTATGAAAAGGATAGTTTGTCTGCTGATGTTGATGCTGATGGGCGTACTGACGCCGTTAAAGGCCAATGAACGACCGGTCTCGCTGGCCTTTGACGATGCGCCGGTGGGGCAGGTGCTGCAAGCGCTGGCTGACTGGCAGAACCTGAATTTGATGGTGGCGCCAGACGTGCAGGGTACGCTTTCTCTCAGGCTGACGAACGTTCCCTGGCAACAGGCGCTTCAGCTGGTGGCCCGCATGGCTCAGCTCAGTGTCGAAACCGAAGACAGTATTTTACTGGTGTGGCCGGAAAGCCGGGCGCTGGAACAGCAACGCAAGGAGGCGCTGGAACAGGAAAATCAGCGTGAGAAGGCCGAGAAAGAACAGCTGCTGATAACTGAAGTGCTGACGTTGGCCCACGCGGATGCCAGCATCGTTAACAGCAGTTTGCAGTCGGAGCGTGCACGACTGATGAGTGAGCGCGGCAGTGTTACCGTCGATGCCCGAACCAACAGTTTACTGCTGCGTGACACGCGCCCAGCGTTGGATGCCACCCGACGTTGGGTACAGGCGCTGGATGTGCCGTTGGAACAAATCGAGCTGGCGGCCCATATCGTCACCATCAACGAGGAGAGCCTGAGAGAGTTGGGCGTTCGTTGGGGCACCACCAGCGATGAGCAAATCACACAGGCGTTGCGCACCAGTCAGTTTACCGTCTCCCTGCCTGTTGCGGATGCCGCCCTGACGGCGGGCTTTACGCTGGCCCGACTGGACGGAAAATTGCTCGATCTGGAGCTTAGCGCGCTGGAACAGGAAAATAAGCTGGAAATTATCGCCAGCCCGCGTCTGTTTACTTCCCATCAGCAACCCGCCAGCATCAAACAGGGCACCGAAATCCCCTATGAAGTGTCCAGCGGCACCAGCGGCACCACCACGGTGGAGTTTAAGGAGGCGGTGCTGGGCATGGAGGTGACGCCAGTGGTTCAGGCTAACGGCCGGATTTTATTGAAGTTACAGCTGACGCAAAATGTGCCTGGCCGAACCATGCGCAGTGGCGAGGGCGAATATCTGGCCATCGACAAACAGGAAATCCAGACGCAGGTGACGTTAAAAGACGGCCAGACGCTGGCCCTGGGCGGCATCTTTCAGCGTTCCACCGCCAGCGGCCAACGCAAAGTTCCGCTGATTGGCGATATTCCGATACTGGGGTCGCTGTTTCGCTATGATATTAATGAACAAAAAAGGCGAGAATTGGTGATCTTCATCACGCCACGACTGATTCGTGATGAGTAATGCTTTTTTTAGTCCAAACTGAGTAACCGGGTGCTTTTTTCCGGCCTTGAAGGCATATGGGTTTGACGCAAGGGCGGAATTAGCTTACAAGGTTTAGCGATTTTGATTTATGGGCCACAGTTTGGCTCCGAAGAATACACAGAACCCGTTTTTTATCGTGCGCAACCGGCGTAGCCGATGCAATGACATCGGGGTGATAAATGAAGCGGACTGAAACGCGCCAGATAGCGCGCAATGGGCAAGGTCAATTTAAACGGTTGCCAAAACACCTTCAGTGTTGAGATAATTTTGTTCTGACTCTCGCACAACGCTCATGAGGTTTCAGTTCATGTCCTGTCCGGTTGGACGGGGTATCATTAACGAATTGTCGTAGTAATACCGAAAAAATGGCAGAGAAACGCAATATCTTTCTGGTTGGGCCTATGGGTGCCGGCAAAAGCACTATTGGGCGTCAGTTAGCTCAGCAACTCAATATGGAATTTTTCGATTCCGATCAAGAAATTGAGCGACGTACCGGAGCGGATGTGGGTTGGGTGTTCGACGTCGAAGGCGAAGAAGGCTTCCGCGATCGCGAAGAAAAAATCATCAACGAACTCACTGAGAAGCAAGGCATTGTGCTGGCTACCGGTGGCGGTTCCGTTAAATCACGTGAAACCCGTAACCGTCTTTCGGCTCGCGGCGTAGTGGTGTATCTGGAAACTACCATTGAGAAGCAGCTTGCCCGCACTCAGCGCGATAAAAAGCGTCCTCTGCTGCAGGTGGAATCTCCACCGCGCGAGGTGCTGGAAGCGCTGGCCGCAGAACGCAATCCGCTCTATGAAGAGATCGCTGACGTGACGATCCGTACCGACGACCAGAGTGCGAAAGTGGTCGCGAATCAGATCATCAACATGTTGGAAAAGAGCTGAGTCCAGCTCTGACCGCCTGCGGGCCAAAGTAATAAAAAGGTGATAACGCTTCATGGAGAAGATTACCGTCACTTTGGGGGAGAGAAGTTACCCCATTACCATCGCTGCCGGACTGTTTACCGATCCGGCTTCTTTTTGGCCGCTTAAGGCGGGCGATCGGGCCATGCTGGTGACAAACCAGACGCTGGCCCCTCTCTATCTCACGCCTGTGCGCCAGCTGCTGGAAGGCGCTGGTGTGGAGGTTGACCAGGTGATCCTTCCCGACGGCGAGCAGTATAAAACGCTGGCGGTCATGGATCAGGTCTTTACCGCTCTTCTCGAAAAACCTCACGGTCGTGACACTACCCTTATCGCGTTAGGCGGTGGGGTTATTGGCGATCTGACCGGGTTTGCCGCCGCCAGCTATCAACGTGGCGTGCGCTTTATTCAGGTTCCTACCACATTGCTGTCGCAGGTTGACTCCTCTGTGGGAGGCAAAACGGCGGTTAACCATCCGCTGGGCAAGAACATGATCGGCGCGTTCTATCAGCCCGCTTCGGTGGTGATTGATATTGACTGCCTGAACAGCCTGCCGCCACGCGAGTTAGCGTCTGGCCTGGCTGAAGTGATCAAATACGGCATTATTCTCGACGCTGAGTTTTTCGACTGGCTGGAAGCGAATATCGATGCCCTGCTGGCCCTTGATGGCAACGCGCTGGCGTACTGTATCCGCCGCTGTTGCGAGCTGAAAGCCGACGTGGTGGCCGCAGATGAACATGAATTAGGGCAACGCGCGCTGTTGAATCTCGGCCATACCTACGGCCACGCGATCGAAGCCCATATGGGCTACGGTAACTGGCTGCACGGTGAAGCCGTCGCTGCCGGCATGGTCATGGCTGCCCGCACGGCCGAGCGTCTGGGGCAATTCTCTGCTGACGATACCGACCGGATCATCCGGTTGCTCAAACGTGCAGGTCTGCCGGTCACCGGCCCGGAATCGATGGCGGCTGAAGCGTATTTGCCGCATATGATGCGTGACAAGAAAGTATTGGCTGGAAAACTTCGTCTGGTGTTACCTCTCGCTATCGGCCAGTCCGAAGTGCGCAGCGGCGTGGCCCATGATACGGTGCTGGCTGCGATCAACGACTGCCTGCCAGTCTGAAGCTGTTACATCGGGCTTGTGCCCAACGATCAAGTTATCCGCCGCTCAGAGGATGTTGAGTGGCGTCGCTGCTCTACTGTAGGAGGTTGAATGGACGAGTTTAAACCGGAAGACGAGTTAAAACCTGACACCAGTGATCGCCGCCCGCAGCGATCCCGCAAGACGTCTTCTGCCCCTAAAGTCCCGGTATCCCGCCAGCATATGATGATGGGCGTCGGTATTCTGGTGCTGCTGCTTTTGGTGATTGGTATCGGCTCCGCGCTGAACTCGCCGGGTGACAGCAACGGAAGCCAGACGGCTGAGAAGCCAGCTGCGCCAACCGGTACTGCGGCTACAACACCTGCACAGTCCGGCAGCGATAAAAATATCGATCTTTCTGGTTCCTCATCAATGAGCGGCCAGTCTGGATCCCAGCCTGCGCCTGATACCACCGCGGCAAACCCGCCGGCGACCAGCAATGGCCCGCAGGAACTCAGCGCACCGCCAATTTCTTCCACGCCAACTCAGGCTGCACCGGTTCAAACCCCGGCTAATCAGCAGCGCGTTGAGCTGCCGGGCGATCTGAATAATGCCCTGAGCAATCAGCAAGGTCAGGTCGATGCCGCCGCACAGGGTGCGCAGGATTCCGGCAGCTCATTGCCTACCGCACCGGCAACCGTTGCGCCGGGTGGCAATACGCCGCCTGCAACCGCAGCTAAGCCCGCCGCCAGCCAGCCACGTCATCCGACTCAGCATCAGGCTCCGGCAACTGCCCACAAGCCAGCCACGGCTAAACCTGCTGCAAAAGAGACTAAGCACGCTGCCACCACGCCAGCCGCGCGTAGCGCCTCTGAGCCGTCAAAAGCCTCTAGCTCAACGCCGGGTGGCAGCTATACGCTGCAGCTGAGCAGCGCCTCGCGTTCAGATACCCTGAATGCCTGGGCGAAGAAACAAAACCTGAGCAGCTACCACGTGTATAAAACCGCACGTAACGGTCAGCCATGGTATGTGCTGGTCAGCGGCTCGTATGCCACGCCAGCAGATGCGAAGCGCGCCGTAGCCTCGCTGCCTGCTGAGGTTCGTGCACAAAACCCATGGGTGAAGCCAGTCAGCCAGGTGAAGAAAGAGTCCACTGAATAGAGGTCAGGCGAGCCTGATTTACTGATGAAACTGTTAGCCCTCTTCGGAGGGCTAACTATTCAAAGCGCAGATAGGTTGTTGTTGTCATCGCAGCCAGAAAAATAAGTGTAATAAAAACGACGGCATGAAAAAAAATCGCGCTTTTTTAAAATGGGCGGGTGGCAAATACCCGCTGCTTGAAGATATCCATCGTCATCTGCCGGAAGGCGACTGTCTGATTGAGCCTTTTGTCGGGGCCGGATCGGTGTTTCTTAACACTGAATTTCCGAGCTACCTGCTGGCGGATATCAACAGCGACCTGATTAACCTCTACAACATCGTTAAAACCCGCGTCAGCGAGTTCACCACCGATGCCCGCGAGCTGTTTACCAGTGAAACCAACGACGCCGAGTTCTACTACGCTCGCCGTGCTGAGTTTAATCGCTGTGAGGATCCTTACCGCCGTGGCCTGCTGTTTTTGTATCTCAACCGCCATTGCTACAATGGGTTGTGTCGCTACAACCTGAGCGGTGAGTTCAACGTGCCTTTTGGCCGTTATCGCAAACCCTATTTCCCGGAGGACGAGCTGTACTGGTTCTCTGAACGTTCACAAAACGCCACCTTTGTCTGTGAATCGTACGATGTTACCCTGAGCCGTGCACATAAAGGGGCGGTGGTCTATTGCGATCCCCCGTATGCACCGCTGTCAGCGACGGCGAACTTTACCGCTTATCACACCAACAGTTTCAGCCTGCTGCAACAACAGCATCTGGCGCAACTGGCGGAGAAGCTGTCGATGGAGAGCCACATTCCGGTGCTGATCTCCAATCACGATACCCCGCTAACCCGCGAATGGTATCAGGCGGCAAAGCTGCATCAAATCAAAGCGCGGCGTTCGATCAGTCGCAACAGTAACGGACGTAATCAGGTGGATGAACTGCTGGCGTTGTTCGCCGGGAGTTAGCCCTCAACTGCGGTACGTGCCTGTCGTCAGGCGCGCTAATTGGGAGAAATGGATGAAACAGTTTTTACTTGCCCCATCAATTCTGTCTGCGGATTTTGCCCGTCTGGGTGAAGACACAGCAAAAGCGCTGGCCGCCGGTGGCGATGTCGTGCATTTCGATGTGATGGACAATCACTACGTTCCCAATCTGACCATGGGGCCAATGGTACTGAAAGCGCTGCGCGACTACGGTATTACCGCGCCGATTGATGTGCACCTGATGGTGAAGCCGGTCGATCGTCTGATCCCGGACTTTGCTAAAGCCGGTGCCAGCTACATCACTTTCCATCCGGAAGCCTCCGAGCATGTTGACCGCTCGCTGCAGCTGATTAAAGAGCACGGCTGTAAAGCCGGTCTGGTGTTTAACCCGGCCACCTCGCTCAGCTACCTGGATTACGTGATGGACAAGGTGGATGTCATTCTGCTGATGTCAGTCAATCCGGGCTTCGGCGGTCAATCCTTTATTCCCGGCACCCTCGATAAGCTGCGTCAGGTTCGCAAGCTGATCGACCAGAGCGGTTATGACATTCGCCTGGAAGTGGATGGCGGCGTGAAGGTTGAAAACATCGCTGAGATTGCCGATGCGGGCGCAGATATGTTTGTTGCCGGTTCAGCGATCTTTGGCAAAGCGGATTACAAAAAAGTGATCGACGATATGCGCACCGAACTGGAGAAATCACGCCATGGCTCATTTCACTAAGGTTCGTGCATTGGCTTTCGACCTGGACGGCACGCTGATTGACAGTGCGCCAGGTCTGGCCAGCGCGGTCGATGCGGCATTAACGGCACTCAGCTTACCGGCCGCAGGCGTTGAACGCGTCTCCACCTGGATCGGCAACGGTGCGGATATCCTGATTGAACGCGCGCTGACCTGGGCGTTAGGCCACCAGCCGGAAGACGATTTGATCCGCGATGCGCGCGTGCTGCTGGATACCCATTACGCCACCACCATCGAAAGCGGCAGCAAGCTGTTTCCGGGCGTGAAGGAAGGGCTGGCGGCACTGGCAGCGAAAGGCCTGCCAATGGCGGTGGTGACCAACAAACCAACGCCTTTCGTCGCGCCGTTGTTATCTTCTCTGGGCATTGCGGACTACTTCTCGCTGATTATCGGCGGTGATGATGTGGTGGCGAAAAAACCGCATCCGGCACCGCTGTTTCTGGTGTTAGGCACGTTCGGCCTGTTGCAGGAGGAGCTGGTGTTTGTCGGTGATTCCCGCAATGATATTCTGGCGGCTCAGGCTGCCGGTTGTCCCTCAATCGGGATGACGTTTGGCTATAACTACGGTGAGCCGATTGCCACCAGCCAGCCTACCGTTGTACTGGACCATTTTAACGATTTGTTGCCCGCACTCGGGCTGTAATTATCAGGACGAAAAACATGAGCAAACCCATCGTATTTAGCGGCGCACAGCCTTCCGGCGAACTGACCATCGGTAACTATATGGGTGCGCTGCGTCAGTGGGTCAGCATGCAGGATAGCCATGACTGCATCTACTGTATCGTCGACTTACATGCGATCACCGTGCGCCAGGATCCGACCGCACTGCGTAAAGCGACGCTGGATACGCTGGCCCTTTACCTTGCATGTGGCATCGACCCTGAAAAGAGCACCATCTTTGTTCAGTCGCATGTGCCTGAGCATACTCAGCTGAGCTGGATCCTTAACTGCTACACCTATTTCGGCGAACTGAGCCGCATGACGCAGTTCAAGGACAAGTCCACACGCTACGAAGAGAACATCAACGCCGGTCTGTTTGACTATCCGGTGCTGATGGCGGCCGATATCCTGCTGTACCAGACCACGCAGGTGCCGGTAGGCGAAGACCAGAAGCAGCATCTGGAACTGAGCCGTGACGTGGCGTCACGCTTTAACGCGCTGTATGGCGATATCTTTAAGGTGCCAGAGCCGTTTATCCCGAAATCAGGCGCGCGCGTGATGTCGCTGCTTGAGCCGACTAAGAAGATGTCCAAATCTGACGATAACCGTAATAACGTCATCGGCCTGCTGGAAGATCCAAAAGCGGTAGTGAAGAAGATCAAGCGCGCGATGACCGATGGCGATGAGCCGCCGGTGGTACGTTATGACGTGAAGAATAAGGCGGGCGTGTCTAACCTGCTGGATATTCTGTCTGGCGTGACCGGCACCAGCATTCCTGAGCTGGAGCAGCAGTTTGAAGGCCAGATGTATGGTCATTTGAAAGGCGCGGTGGCCGAAGCCGTTTCCGGCATGCTGACCGATCTGCAAGAGCGTTATTACCGCTTCCGTAATGATGAAGCGCTGCTGGATCAGATCATGCGTGATGGCGCGGCTAAAGCCCGTTCACAGGCGCAGGTGACGCTGAAAAAAGTCTACGAAGCCATCGGCTTTGTTGCGCAGCCGTAACGGCCGTTGAATAAACCAGAAGCGGACATTTTCGCTTCTGGTTTACCTTTTCATCCCTCAGAACCAACGCAATTTTTCCCGCAAGGCCACCACCCGGCCGACAATAATCAATGACGGGCTGCTGACGTCTGCTGCCAGGCTTGCCAGCTGCTGTAACGTGCCGCTGACCACCCGTTGCTGGGGCGAGGTACCTCTTTCTACCAGCGCTACCGGCATATCGGCCGCCATGCCGTGAGCCAGCAGCTGCGTCTGGATCTCTCCCGCCTGCGACAGTCCCATATAGAACACCAGCGTTTGCTGCTCCGCCGCCAGGTTTTGCCAGTCGAGCGTGCCATTCGCCTGCAGATGCCCGGTGACCAGTCTGACGCTTTGCGCATGATCGCGGTGCGTCAGCGGAATGCCGCTGTACGCTGAACAGCCCGATGCGGCGGTGATGCCGGGCACCACTGAGAAGGGGATCTTCGCGTCCAGCAGCGCCTCCAGTTCTTCCGCGCCGCGGCCAAAAATAAAGGGATCGCCGCCTTTCAGACGCACCACCCGTTTGCCCTGTTGCGCCTGTTCCAGCAGAAGCTGATTAATGTTTTCCTGCGGTACGCAGTGGAAACCGGCCCGCTTGCCAACAAAGATGCGCTCCGCATCGCGGCGCACCAGTTCGAGGACCGCATCGGACACCAGACGATCGTACACCACCACGTCAGCCTGCTGGATCTGCTGCAGGCCTTTCAGCGTCAGCAGCCCGGCATCGCCAGGTCCTGCGCCAACCAGCACCACTTCACCGCGGTTCTCCAGCGGTTCCGCAAACAGCGCTTCGGTCAGCTGCGCAACCTGGTCGGTTTGTTGATTGGCCAGCGACTGCGCCAGCCGATCGTGATGAAACACTTTTTCCCAAAACCGTCTGCGTTGACCCATCTCGACGAACTGATTTTTAACCCGCTGGCGTAGAGAACCGGCATAGGCGGCGATTTTCCCCAGATGCTGAGGCAACAGCGCCTCTATTTTTTCCCGCAGCAGTCGGGCCATCACCGGCGCACGGCCGCCGCTGGAGATGGCGACAATCAACGGCGAGCGGTCAACGATGGACGGCATAATGACGCTGGCCTGTTGCGGGGCATCGACGAGGTTACAGAACACCTGTCGTGCCTCGGCGCAGTCGCCCACCTGCTGATTCGCCGCATCGTCGTCGGTGGCGGCGATCGCCAGCCAGCAACCGTCGAGCATCTCCGCGCGGAAGGTGCCCTCAATCAAGGTGACCTTGCCTTCCTGCTGCCAGAGCCGGAACTGCGGGGAGAAATGGGTTGCACAGACTGTCAGGTCGGCTCCGGTTTTCAGCAGCATTCGCGCTTTACGTTCGGCAATGTCACCGCCGCCGACTAACAGACAGGCTCTGTTACGCAGCTGACAAAACAGGGGAAGATAGTCCATACAACGCTCACCAGTCAGAAAGAAAAGGGCCGCCAGAACGCGGCCGGTGCGGGATTTTTACATATCAGTCGGGGATCAAACAGCAATCTCTACCTGACCGTCACGGACGCGGGCAGGGTAGCAGGTGATGGAACGGCTTTCGTCTTCCATACAGAGGCCATCATGCAGACGGAAACGCTGCTTTTTCAACGGGCTGGCAACCCAAAGCGCCTGCTGATGTTCGCCGATCAAGCCGCGCGACAGGACGCTGGCCCCGGCAAAGGGATCGATATTGCTCAGCGCATACACCGTTTCATCGGCGCGGGGGCGGAAAATCGCCAGCTGTTGATTGTTCACCCACGCACACACGCCGGTGGCGGGCAGGATGCTGTCCAGAGAACAGACCGGATGCCAGTGACTCATGATTGCTCGTCCATCAGAACAACAGGGATGCGCTCCTCCGGCCGTGCCGGGCGATGCTGCTCGCGTTCGCCGATGACCTGTACCAGCGGGTCGCGCCGTGAATCGTTGATAAAGTGGGCGAAGCGCGCGTGCTGACGTGGCTCGTCCACGGTCTCTTTCCACTCGCAGACAAATCGCGCGCGCAGCCTGGCGAGTTCGGTTTCCAGCTGCGCATTGAGCGCCAGCGTGTCGTCAATGATCACCCGTTTCAGGTAGTCGATGCCGCCTTCCAGACTCTCCAGCCACAGCGAGGTGCGCTGCAACTTATCGGCCGTGCGGATGTAAAATATCATCAGGCGGTCGAGATAACGGATTAGCGTTTCCTTATCCAGGTCGGCTGCCAGTAAATCCGCATGGCGCGGCTTCATGCCGCCGTTCCCGGCGACATACAGATTCCAGCCTTTCTCGGTGGCGATAATCCCGACGTCTTTGCCCTGGGCTTCGGCACATTCGCGGGTGCAGCCTGAGACACCGAACTTCATCTTGTGTGGCGTGCGGATGCCCTTGTAGCGGTTTTCCAGCTCGACGCCCAGGCTGACGCTGTCGCCGACGCCAAAGCGGCACCAGCTGCTGCCCACGCAGGTTTTGGCCATGCGCAGCGCTTTGGCATAGGCGTGACCGGTTTCGAAGCCGGCGGCGATCAGCTGTGACCAGATCGCCGGCAGGTCATCCTTCTGCGCGCCAAACAGGCCAATGCGCTGGGAGCCGGTGATTTTGGTGTAGAGGTTGTAGCGGCGGCCAATGTCGCCAATGGCCATCAGCCCTTCCGGGGTGATCTCTCCGCCGGCGGATCGTGGGATCACCGAGTAGGTGCCATCTTTCTGAATATTGCCGAGGAAGATATCGTTACTGTCCTGCAGTGAGGTGTGCGCAGGCTTTAATACGTATTCATTCCAGCAGGAAGCCAGCAGCGAGCCGACGGTCGGTTTACAGACCTCGCAGCCGTAGCCTTTACCGTATTTCGCCAGCAGCGCATCGAAGGTTTTGATCTCTTCAATGCGGATCAGGTGATACAGCTCCTGGCGCGAATAGCTGAAATGCTCGCAAAGGTGATGATTCACCTCGATGCCCTGACGGCTCAGTTCGGCATTCAGCACCTGGGTCATTAACGGCACGCAGCCGCCGCAGCCCGTTCCGGCTTTAGTTTCTGCTTTGAGGGCAGCCACGGTATGGCAGCCGCCCTGAATGGCGCTGACCAGATCGCCTTTGGTGACATCGAAACAGGAGCAAATCTGCGCGCTGTCCGGCAGCGAGTCGACGCCGATTGAGGGTTTGCTCCCGGCATGGGCCGGCAGGATCAGGGCATCCGGGTTCTCAGGCAGTTCGATGGCATTGAGCATCAGCTGTAGCAGGTTGCCGTAATCGCTGGTGTCGCCCACCAGCACCGCACCGAGCAGCCGCCTGTTATCCTCGCTGACCACCAGCCGCTTATAGATTTCCTTGCTCTCATCCAGATAAACATAGCTTCGTGAACCCGGCGTACGGCCATGCGCATCGCCAATGCCGCCCACATCCACACCCAGCAGTTTGAGCTTTGCACTCATATCCGCGCCAGCGAACAGGTTATCGTTGCCCAACAGATGATCGCAGGTGACCTGCGCCATTTTGTAGCCCGGTGCAACCAGACCATACACGCGGCCCTGCCAGGCGGCACATTCGCCGATGGCATAGATATCGCCATCAGAGCTGAGGCAGTGGTCATCAATCAGCACGCCGCCACGCGGGCCGAGGGCAAGCTCGCTCTGTCTGGCGAGGGTATCCTGCGGGCGAATACCGGTAGAGAAGACGATAAAGTCGATGTCCAGCGCGCTGCCGTCGGCAAACTGCATGCGTTTGCCGCCTTCCGGGCGGTCGGTGATGCGTTGGGTGTTTTTACCGGTGTGAACCTTCACCCCCATCCGTTCGATTTTCTGCTGCAGCTGCGCGCCACCAAGGGGATCCAGCTGTTCCGCCATCAGCACCGGGGCAAACTCCACAACATGGGTTTCAATGCCGAGGTTTTTCAGCGCGCCAGCCGCTTCCAGCCCCAGCAATCCGCCGCCGACCACCGCACCGCGCGTGCTGCGGCGCGCGCAGGCTTCAATCGCGTTGAGGTCTTCAATGGTGCGGTAAACAAAGCAGTCCTGACCGTCCGCGCCGTTGATCGGCGGTACCCACGGATAGGAGCCGGTGGCGATCACCAGCTTGTCATAGTGTACGGCGCGACCGCTGCTGGAAATGATTACCTTCTCCTGCCGGTTCAGGGTGATGGCCCGTTCGCCAATCAGCACCTCGACGTTATTTTTCAGGTACAGGTCGTTGCGGACCAGCGATAATTCTTCCGCGGTATGATGGGAAAAATAGGCGGAAAGGTGTACGCGGTCGTAGGCCACGCGAGGCTCTTCGCAAAAAACGGTGATGGCAAACTGGCCGGGCGTCGCCTTTTCCAGCAGTTCTTCAATCAAGCGGTGGCCTACCATGCCGTTGCCAATGATGACGAGTCGGGTGCTCATATTTGCCTCACAATGCAATGTAATGCCGCTACAATAGCGCGCCCGACCTCCGGCTTATTGATGTACATCAAAGCGCTTTTTAAATACTCCTTTATGGGTATGCTGCTGATTTTCTGAGTTTTATTGTAAGTTTTGGAATTTGCAGAACTTCAGCTGAAACGCATCAGCCGCTGACTGACAATCTGCGGTGCAGCCCGCGTAAACAATGTTATGGTTAAAGAAGAGATCACTGACCCTCAGGAGCGTTTATGCAGGCAGTTAATTTGAAATGGATTACGCATGTTCGTTTGCCGGCGCGGGAAGGCCTTTGGCAAATTGAGATCGACGCCGGCAGGATCGTTCAGATTTCCCCGCAGACGCAGGATCCTCCCACGGGGGATGCGCTGGATGCGGAAGGAGGATTAGCCTTTCCGCCATTTATCGAGCCGCATATTCACCTGGATACCACGCAGACCGCGGGCGAACCGGCCTGGAATGCGTCGGGAACGCTGTTCGAGGGCATTGAGCGCTGGGCGGAACGCAAGGCGCTGCTGAGCCACGACGATGTTAAGCAGCGGGCGAAGCAGACGCTGAAATGGCAAATTGCCAACGGCATTCAGCACGTACGCACCCATGTGGACGTGTCCGACCCCACGCTGACCGCGCTGAAGGCGATGCTGGAAGTGAAGGCCGAGATGGCGCCGTGGGTCGATATTCAGCTGGTGGCGTTCCCCCAGGAAGGCATTCTCTCTTATCCAAATGGCGAAGCGTTATTGGAAGAGGCGCTGAAGCTCGGAGCGGATGTGGTTGGCGCTATTCCGCATTTCGAATTCACCCGTGAATATGGCGTGGAGTCGCTGCATAAAACCTTCGCGCTGGCGCAGAAGTATCAGCGAATGGTCGATGTGCATTGCGATGAAATCGATGATGAACAATCCCGTTTCGTCGAGACGGTCGCCGCGCTGGCGCTGCGCGAGAAAATGGGCGAGCGCGTCACTGCCAGCCACACCACGGCGATGCACTCCTATAACGGTGCCTATACCTCGCGGCTGTTCCGCCTGCTGAAGCTCTCCGGCATCAACTTTGTCGCCAATCCGCTGGTCAATATTCACCTGCAGGGGCGGTTTGATACTTACCCTAAACGCCGGGGCATTACGCGGGTGAAAGAGATGCTCGACGCGGAGATCAACGTCTGCTTTGGCCACGATGATGTGTTCGATCCCTGGTATCCGTTAGGCACGGCAAATATGCTGCAGGTGCTGCATATGGGGCTGCACGTCTGCCAGCTGATGGGTTACGGCCAGATTGATGCCGGCATTAATCTGATCACCCATCACAGCGCCAAAACCATGAACCTGACGGATTACGGACTCGAGGCAGGTAACAGCGCCAACCTGATTATTTTGCCGGCGGAGAATGGTTTTGATGCCGTGCGTCGTCAGGTGCCGGTGCGCTACTCGATTCGTCAGGGAAGGGTGATTGCAGAGACCCGGCCTGCCGAAACCACCATTCATCTGCAGGAAAGCGAGCCGGTGGATTTCAGGCGCTGAGCCTTTCCCGCAGGCAATAAAAAAGGCCGGTTTCCCGGCCTTTCGTTGATCTGTGTGGTGCTTAGTGCGCGGACATATGGCCAGGCAGCTTATGCTTGCTGACGAAGCCCAGCAGCAGACACATCACGAACACCACGGCATACAGACCGTTTGCTGTTAACAGCGCCGCATGTGCGCCGCCTTTCTCAACAATCGGCCCGGTCACCACGAAGGTCAGCATGGTGCCGACGGTGCCGCAGGTCAGGATAAAGTTGACCAGCTTCGGCGAGGAGACTTTGGTCTGCAGCGAGCCGAGGGTGATGATGGTGGTGTAAATCGCGCTGGAGCAGAAGCCCAGGCTGATCATGATCCACTTCAGCATCGACGCGTCGGTCGAGGTGACAAACCAGTACATCAGTGCGGTCGCCAGCAGGGCCAGCACGGTGACAATGCGCTGCGGATCGAAGAAGCGCAGAATGGCGCTGAATGCCCACATGCCGATCATGTACGAGGTCCAGAAGTTACCGACCAGACCGCCGGCCTGACTGATATCCATGCCCATGGTTTTGGTGGCGTACAGCGGTACCCAGCCGATAAAGCCAAGCTGGCCCAGGATATAACAGAGGGCAGCAACGGCGAGCAACAGCACGCCAACACCCCATTTCTCTTTCTCACCCTGCGGCTGGTTTGGGGCTTTCTTGCCGAGCACCGGGAACTCAAAGCACAGCGCCAGCACAAAGATAGCCACGTAGATCACGCCGATACAGGCATACACCCAGTACCACGGCAGCGATCGTGCGAGGATGGCGGCGGCAATAATCGGGAAAATCGTTCCGGCCATGCTGAAGAAGGAGTCAGTAAACAGCAGGCGCGAACCGCGCTGACGGCCTTCGTACAGATGGGTGATCAGGAAGGTGCCGATCGACATGGTAATGCCGCTGACCACACCCAACACAAACATGCACAGAGAGAAGACGCTCAGACTGTGGCTGTTCATCAGCCCCAGCACCGCCAACACCATCAGCACAAAACCAAAGATCAGCTGGCGCTTCAGCGGAATAATTTCCATCAGCCAGGCATTCAGAAACACCGCAGCGAGGATACCGGCATTCAGGAAGGTAAAGGTATTACTCATCTGGGCAACAGGTAACTGGAAATAGTCAGCAATATTTTCCAGCACCATCCCGGTCACAATAACCACTGCGCCGGTAAGCGCATAAGAGAAGAAGCTGATCCAGGTAAGCCCGATGCGATCGCGATTAGTCATAATTGGAAACCTGTGAGTCAAAGGGAGTGTGGAGCAGGACGCCCACGGTAAGCGTCGGAAGTGTAACGATAATCGTGATCAGCTTAAATAATTAATGAAACATTTGTTTTCATATTCATGAATAACGTGAGCAAGCTCACGCTTTATCGGCTCTCGCAAGCGATTGCCCGGACAGGTTTCGACGTAAATATAGGTAAAACGCTGGCGCACGGGTAAGCGCCTCTTTACAATCAGTTTTCTTGCCTGTAGCCCTTTGTAAGGAATCTTTCATGTTAAAACGTACTTTGACAGCGGTTGCGACCGTTCTCGCGCTGTCCTCGATCTCCGTATCTGCTCTGGCAGCCAAGGGAGACACGCATGTGATGTTGACCACCTCCGCTGGCAACATTGAGCTGGAACTCAACAATCAGAAAGCCCCGATCTCCACCAAGAACTTCGTTGATTACGTCAACAGTGGTTTTTATAACAACACCACTTTCCACCGCGTGATCCCCGGCTTTATGGTGCAGGGCGGCGGCTTTACTGCGGATATGCAGCAGAAGCCGACCAACGCGCCGATTAAAAACGAAGCCGACAATGGCCTGCTGAACAAGCGCGGCACCATTTCAATGGCCCGTACCGCGGACAAGGACAGTGCCACCAGCCAGTTCTTCCTCAACGTCGCGGACAACGCTTTCCTCGACCATGGCCAGCGTGATTTTGGCTATGCGGTGTTCGGTAAGATTGTGAAAGGCCAGGACGTGGCGGATAAAATCTCTCAGGTTCAGTCGCAGAACGTCGGTCCTTACCAGAATGTTCCGGTGAAACCGGTGGTGATCCTCTCCGCAAAAGTACTGCCTTAATCTCCCGATGGGTGATTGCTGCTTATACTGAGTGCAGGCATCTTGCACGCGGCCGCCCGGCCGCATTAAGCAGCAATCACTTCGTCATGGAGGCAGCATGTCCAAAAAAGTCACCGAGAAACAAAAACACAGCCTTTGGCAGCAACGACTGGAGGCCAATTTCCTCGCCAGTTTTCAGTTAGACGGCACCGCCTTCGATCCCGGCCCTGCTCATCCCGGACTTCCCCATTTGCGGGCGCTTCACCATGCGTTATTTCAGGATGTCCTTGAGGATGCGGGCGAACTGCGCCGCGTTGATATCCAGTTGGGCGATACGCCGTGCTGCCATTTCGAATATATCGAGAAAGAAGGCAATGCGCTGATGCAGTCGCTTGAAGATGAGAATGGCCTGGCCGATTTGCCGCTGGAAACGCTGACCGAACGTCTGGCGTGGTATTACTGCGAACTCACGGTGCTGCATCCGTTCCTGCACGGCAATGGGCGCGCTCAGCGACTGCTGTTTGAGCAGGTGATCATTCAGGCCGGGTTTGATATTCAGTGGAAGAATATGGATGCGGAAAGCTGGCAGGCCGCGAACCAGGCGAGTCTGGACGGGGATCTCAGCTTACTGACCGCCGCGTTTGGCAAAGTGGTAAGCGAACGGCCGGAAAGTGCGTAGAATAGCGCGGTCCTGATCCCGCCCGGAGCCACCATGCTACTGCTTATCGACAACTACGACTCATTTACCTGGAACCTCTACCAGTACTTTTGCGAGCTGGGCGCCGAGGTTGAAGTCCACAGAAATGATCGGATCACCCTTGAGCAGATCGCGGCGCTACAGCCCGAACATTTGGTGATTTCTCCGGGGCCCTGCACGCCTGACGACGCGGGGATTTCTCTGTCGGCTATCCGCGCCTTCGCCGGAAAGCTGCCGATTCTTGGCGTCTGCCTGGGGCATCAGGCGATTGCCCAGGCGTTTGGCGCGCGCGTGGTGCGGGCGCGCGAAGTGATGCACGGGAAAGTCTCCGCCATTGAACACAACGATGGCGGCGTGTTTGCCGGGCTGAATCATCCGCTCACCGTCACCCGCTACCATTCGTTGATTGTGGAAAACGGCTCGCTGCCCGATGATTTTGAAATCACCGCCTGGACCCTCGCAGACGGACAACCGGACGAGATTATGGGCTTCCGCCATCGCCATTTGCCGCTGCAGGGCGTGCAGTTCCATCCGGAAAGTATCCTTAGCGAGCAAGGGCATCAGCTGCTGGCGAATTTTCTCGCGCGTAAATAAATTGCCTTTGAGTGATTTATTATGCATATTTTATGATTATAATTTCACTTTCCTGCAACGTTACAAATGATGAGGTAGTCAATGGCAGCGGATAAATTAGCGGTAACGCGGGCGACATTTGATGAAGTGATATTGCCTGTTTATGCACCAGCGCAGTTTGTGCCAGTGAAAGGCAAAGGGAGCCGTGTCTGGGATCAGCAGGGCAAAGAGTACATCGATTTTTCCGGTGGGATTGCGGTCACCGCGCTGGGACATTGCCATCCGGTGCTGGTGGAAGCGTTAAAAACGCAGGGTGAAACCCTCTGGCACACCAGCAATGTGTTCACTAACGAACCCGCACTGCGCCTTGCCAGCAAGCTGATCGCCGCCACCTTCGCCGAGCGCGTGTTCTTCGCAAACTCCGGTGCTGAAGCCAATGAAGCCGCCTTCAAGCTGGCCCGCTATTACGCCTCTAAACGCCATTCGCCGTTCAAAAGCAAAATCATCGCTTTCCACAACGGCTTCCATGGCCGCACGCTGTTTACCGTTTCTGTCGGTGGCCAGCCGAAATATTCTGACGGCTTTGGCCCGAAACCTGCCGATATCGTGCATGTGCCATTCAATGACCTGGATGCGGTCAAAGCGGTAATTGACGATCACACCTGCGCCATCGTGGTTGAGCCGATTCAGGGTGAAGGCGGCGTGATGCCCGCGACCGTTGAATTTATGCAGGGGCTGCGCAAACTCTGTGACGAACATCAGGCGTTGCTGGTACTGGATGAGGTGCAGAGCGGTATGGGTCGCAGCGGCAAGCTGTTCGCCTATGAGCATTATGGCGTGACGCCCGATATCCTCAGCACCGCGAAAGCGCTGGGCGGCGGTTTCCCGGTCAGTGCGATGCTGACCACCAACGAAATTGCCTCCACCATGTCGCCTGGCGTGCACGGCACCACCTACGGCGGAAATCCGCTGGCCTGTGCCATTGCCGAAGCCGCGCTGGATATCATCAATACCGAAGCGGTGTTGAGCGGGGTGGAAACGCGTCGTGAGCAGTTTGTCACCGCGCTGAAAGCGCTGGACGCGAAACTGGATCTGTTCAGCGACATTCGCGGTAAAGGGCTACTGATTGGTGCGGCGTTGAAGCCACAACATGCGGGCAAAGCGCGCGATATTCTGAATGCCGCCGCCGCTGAAGGGGTGATGATCCTGAATGCCGGTACCGATGTGATCCGCTTTGCGCCATCGTTGGTGATTGAGCCGACCGACATTGAAGAAGGCATGGCGCGCTTCGCCAAAGCCGTCGAAAAAGTCCTGTCTTAACCGGCAGTCTTGGGAGCTGACAGGTTCAGCTCCCGATCCCCGCCTGCCTTTCTCCGCACCATTCTGCTTACGTCGACTTCCTTAACCGTCGGGACAACCAGCGCCCATGATGCGGTCGCGCGCTCCACGCCAGTGACGAGATGGTGTGCATCACGCTGAGGTGCCCCAGGATCCGCTTCACATGCCTTTCCAGGATGGTCACCGGCCCCTGATTCAACTCCATCTGCGTATCCAGCACGTTCGCTTCTGAGCTCGGCCCGTCATACTCCAGCCGCTGTTGGCAACGCTGCAAAGCAACCTCACAGGCCTGCAGATAACGCTCCGCCAGCGACGAGGTCAGCATGGTGTGTTCCCGCGCCAGCGTGGTCATGGCATTGATATGCTCGACGATAAACTGGCTGTGCGTCACCCACAGTTTCATATCCGCCAGATAGCTGGGATCAAAGCCTGGCTCCTGCATCGACTGATTGAGCGAGTTGAACAGGGCGTTGTGCGCCTGATTAACGCGGATACGCTGATAGGCCAGCTTCACCGGGTCCTGTTCATTCCCCAGCAATAACCGCAGCGCATCCTGATAGGTTTCCAGCGCGTCATGCGCATTCTGCCGCAGCAACCCGCTTTGCCATTGCGGCCACAACCAGATGGTGCCGCCGAAGGCAATCAGGCAACCCATCAGCGTATCCAGTAAACGCGGCAGCAGGAAGTCTGCGCCGTTAAGCGAGAGCAGCTGCAACGAATACACTGCGGTGACCGTAAAGCCAATCATCGCAAAGCCGTAGAATTTACGGATAAACAGGTAGCTGATAAGGGTGATGGCTAACATCACCAGCAGCACGATGGATTCGGGTGCCTGCAGGCGCAAGGTCACCGCGGCAATCACCAGCCCGGCCAGCGTGCCCAGCGCACGGTGCTGGATGCGGACGCGGGTTGCGCTGTAACCGTTCTGGCTGACAAACATGACCGTCATCAGGATCCAGTAGGGTTTGGGCAGATTAAAGAACAGCGCCAGCGAACTGGCAAAGGTGAGCATCACCGCGAAGCGGGCGGCGGTGCGCAAGGCGGCCGATTTCAGCGACAAATAGCTTCTGATGGCCGGCAGCAGCGGCAGTCGGCGCTGCCGGTCAGCCATCAAATCGCGCTGATAAAGGGGACGCTGGGTACGCAGCACCCGACCAATGCGGCTGAAGTGGTAATAGCAGAAGGTGCCCACCGGGTTATCCGGATTCTGCCGTGAGATCTTCTCCAGCGCCTGAAGCTGCTTATCCATGGTGAAGCGCTCGGGCAGCTTGTGGTAGAGGATATCGTCGGCCAGTTCACGCAGCCTGGCAGCGATGGTCTGCGCGTTCCAGCGGATCACCGCTTCGGCATGGCTTTGCTCCACCAGCTTTTGTACTTCTTCCGGCTGATGCAGGCTGACGGAGATGTGCTCCTGCAAATCCAGCGCGATTTGAAACGCGCGGGTCAGCCGCTTGTGGTGATTGTTGTTGGTGGCTGACAGCATATGCATCTGCTGATAGCAGGTGGTGATCAGGTCGACCGCTTTTTGCTGGCGCGCCAGCAGCGGAGGCAGGGCTTTCTCCGGATCGGTGAGTTTGGTCAGCAGGGTGTATTTCGCTTCGCAGTAACCCGCCAGCTCGCGATAGAGCAGGCTTAAGGTTTCCCGCAGCGGCTGCTCTTTCCACAGCCAGAACCAGACCCAGTTGAACACGCCGTACCAGATGGTGCCGAGCACGTAGAGCATCGGCGGTTCCCACACCGGCATGCGTCCTGCCAGGCTAAGGGTGAAGATTGCGGCTATCAGCGAGCCGGGCAGCAGGCGGCCATGCAGCGGGCTGATTTCACCGGTGACGCCCAGCAGCATCGCCATCGAAAACAGGATCACGGGCAGGGGAACGTGGTGACCGGCAAGATACTGGATCAGGAAACTGCTGAAGGCGAACAGGCTTCCGCCAACGATCAGGCGTTTGAAAAAGCGCTTATGAGGAGTATCAAGGCCAGCGAGGTTGCAACAGGCAGGGACTAAGGAAAACAGCAACCCTTTTTGCAAGTCGCCCAGTAGCCATCCCATCGCTACCGGTAAACAGAGCACCAGCGTCTGGCGCAATGCGTAGTTGATCTCCGGGTGATAAATCAGTCGACGCCACATCACTCCACACCAAATAAAAAGGCGCAACACCAGGTGTTGCGCCGTGGATCAGAGCCGATTAGCGAGTGCCGTAGACAACGATAGTTTTACCGTGTGCCGAGATCAGGTTCTGATCTTCCAGCATCTTCAAAATGCGTCCCACTGTTTCACGAGAACAGCCAACGATTTGCCCAATTTCCTGGCGGGTGATCTTGATCTGCATCCCATCCGGGTGCGTCATGGCGTCCGGTTGTTTTGCCAGGTTCAGCAAGGTCTGCGCGATGCGACCCGTCACATCGAGGAAAGCTAAATTGCCCACTTTCTCAGAAGTGACCTGCAAGCGATTCGCCATCTGGGCAGACAGGCGCATCAGAATGTCAGGGTTAACCTGGATCAGCTGACGGAATTTTTTGTAGGAGATTTCAGCCACTTCACAGGCTGTCTTCGCGCGTACCCACGCGCTGCGCTCCTGACCTTCTTCAAACAGGCCAAGCTCGCCAATAAAGTCGCCCTGATTGAGGTAAGACAGGATCATCTCTTTGCCTTCTTCATCCTTGATAAGCACCGCTACTGAACCTTTGACGATATAGTAGAGGGTTTCTGCCTTTTCACCCTGATGAATCAGCGTGCTCTTGGATGGATACTTATGAATATGGCAATGAGACAGGAACCATTCAAGTGTCGGGTCTGTTTGCGGTTTGCCGAGAACCATTCGCTGTTATCCTCTGTTGTAATCGTGCCTAAATACAGGGGCAGAGTTCCCTGCCAGGCGTTGAAATAGTCAAGCGTTTCCCATCAGGAAATTTATTCGGGCCTCTGTTAAAAGCCTGGCTCGTTATGCGATTCGTTTCGTCGTGCCTGTAGAGTACTGACGAAAATATTACAGCTTTGTTTGTAGCACAGCTTTCAACGAGTGTCTTGTGTTGTCTCGCT
Organism: Erwinia sp. QL-Z3; assembly: GCF_004551645.1. Lineage (NCBI taxonomy): Bacteria > Pseudomonadati > Pseudomonadota > Gammaproteobacteria > Enterobacterales > Erwiniaceae > Erwinia > Erwinia sp. QL-Z3. Next base: position 973,550 of record NZ_CP037950.1, on the reverse strand, counting down.
TCAGCATAGTGCGAAAATTGCCGCATTGCCGTTTTTCTGCCTAAAGCGTAATCTGGCGATAACTGAATGAATTAGAGGAAATTGTTATGCAGGCTCGAGTCAAGTGGGTTGAAGGGTTAACGTTTTTGGGAGAATCCTCATCCGGGCATCAGGTTCTGATGGACGGAAATGCGGGCGATAAAGCCCCGAGCCCGATGGAGATGGTGTTGATGGCCGCGGGCGGATGCAGCGCAATCGACGTGGTTTCCATTCTGCAGAAGGGCCGCCACGACGTAAAGGATTGCGAAGTGAAGCTCAGCTCCGAACGCCGTGAAGAGGCCCCGCGCCTGTTCACCCACATCAATCTGCACTTTATCGTCACCGGCGTGGCCTTAGGCGATAAAGCGGTGTCGCGTGCCGTCGATCTCTCCGCAGAGAAATATTGCTCGGTGGCACTGATGCTGGGCAAGGGCGTGGAAATCACCCACAGCTATGAAGTGATTGAGTTACCGGCGTAAGTCATCCCATCGCCGCCCTAAGCCCCGTGCCCGCGGGGCTTACTCTATTTTCTTACCCTGGATCAGACGCTTCACCAGCGGCCCCATAATCAGCTCCATCGCCAGTCCCATCTTGCCGCCCGGCACCACCAACGTATTAATGTGCGAGATAAAGGATCCCTGCAGCATCGACAGCAAATACGGGAAGTCGATATCTTCCAGCGCCTGGAAATGGATCACCACAAAGCTTTCATCCAGCGACGGGATACCGCGCGCCGCGAACGGGTTAGAGGTATCCACCGTCGGCACGCGCTGGAAGTTAATGTGCGTGCGGGAGAACTGCGGCGTAATAAAGTTGATGTAATCCTCCATGGATCGCACCACCGAATCCATCACCGCTTCGCGTGAGTGGCCGCGTTCGCTGGTATCGCGCACCAGTTTCTGGATTCACTCGAGGTTCACGATCGGCACCACGCCAACCAGCAAATCAACCTGCTGGGAGACATTGTTCTGCGGCGTCACCACGCCGCCATGCAGCCCTTCATAAAACAGCACGTCGGTCGGTTCCGGGAGGGGTTGCCACGGCGTAAAGGTTCCCGGAACCTGATTCCAGGGGACCGCTTCATCATAGGTGTGCAGATATTTGCGGGATTTGCCGCTGCCTGACCGGCCATATTCCGCGAAGGTCTGTTCGAGCAGGGCGAAGTCATTGGCTTCCGGGCCGAAATAGCTGATATGGCGGCCCATATCGCGCGCTTTACGGATCGCCATATCCATTTCAGGACGGGTATAACGGTGAAAGCTGTCGCCTTCGACTTCGGCGGCATGCAGATTCAGCTGCTGGAAGATTTTTCTGAAGGCCAGGCTGGTGGTGGTGGTTCCCGCCCCGCTGGAGCCGGTGACGGCAATAACCGGATGTTTGGCTGACATGCGCATACCTCCCTGAGAAAAGTCACATCGATCACGCATTGGTACCATGTTTCGCGCACGGGTGTCATCTTTGCCACTCTCTGATGCCAAAAAAGCAACGCTGCGCCGCATTTTTGCTGCTTCAATTCGGCCACGAATATCCGCAGACTGACAAAAATGATGCAGGAGAAGGTGCCAGATGAATATGCCGTCGTCGCGCTGGTGGTGGGATCTTTCCACCCGAGAATTCAGTGAACTGGACATGGATAAAGTGATTGCGGTGCTGCCGATTGGCGCCGTCGAGCAGCACGGTCCGCACCTGCCGGTCCGGGTGGATGCGGCGATCAACGCGGGCATTATTGCGCGCGCGGTCGAGCTGATGCCGGCGGATTTGCCGGTACTGATCCTCCCGGCGTTACCGGTAGGAAAATCCGATGAGCACCTTAACTTTCCCGGCACCTTAACCCTTCCTTATGAGGTGTTGGGTAAAGTCTGGTTTGAGGTGGCAAAAAGCGCCTGGCGTGCCGGGATCCGTAAACTGATTTTCTGGAATTCCCATGGTGGGCAACCGCAGCTGATGGAAATCGTCTGTCGCCAGTTGCGCATTGAACTCGAGCTGTTTGCGGTCGGTGCCAGCTGGTTCCGCACCATTGATTCTTCCGATCTGTTTAGCGCGGAAGAGTTACAGCACGGCATTCACGGCGGGGAATCGGAAACCAGCGTGATGCTGCATCTGCACCCGGATTTGGTGCAGATGGACTATGCGCAGAACTTTGTCTCCGCCTCGGTGGCGCTGGCGGAAACGGGCGGTATTCTGACCCCGGAAGGCGGCGTCGGCTTTGGCTGGATGGCGGAAGATCTGCACCCTTCCGGCACTACCGGCAATGCGGCGGCGGCAGATGCTGAACGCGGTAAGATTGAAACCGATCGGGCGGCTGAGGCCCTGATCCGGCTGATTGAGGAAGTGCAGGCTTATCAACCTCCTTTCCAGCGCTAAAGGTCCACGGGCGTTGTCTTCGCGGCAACGCCGTTACGCCATCTGTCCCATCATCACTTTGATGGTTTCTGCCAGCACGCTGCCGATCGCGCTGGTGCCCCGGTCGTGACCAATCAGCATCAGCGTTTGTGCCTGCTGCGACAGTTCACGTACCGGGATATACATCAAACGCCCGCTGCGCAGATCGAATTCGATATCAAACGGCGTTAAAAAGGTCAGCGCCTGATCGAACATCGCCGCCTGGCGCATCACTTCGATTGAGTTGGTTTCAATTACCGGATGCACGGTGACCATCGCCCGGGCAAACAGCTCATTCAGATACGGGCGGATCACCATCGACTTATCGGCAATCACCAGCGGATGAGGCACGCAGTCGCTGAGCCTCAGGCTGGTTTTATCGGCCAGCGGATGGCCGGGAGCAACCACCGCACCGAGTCTGCCGACGGCGCTGCCCAGCATGCGCAACGAGGGCGGCAGGTCAAAATCGAACCCCAGCCCGAGGTCGGCCTCACCGGATCCCACCGCGGCGGTAATGTCATCGCCGGTGGTCATCTGCCGGAGGATCAGTTTCACCCGCGGATTTGCCCGGCGAAATTCAGCGGCCATTCGCGGGATCAAATTGGCGGCCAGCCCGCTCATCATCGCCACCGTCACTTCGCCTCGCCGTAATCCCTTCAGCTCTTCAATCTTAATCTGCGCCCATTCCAGCTCTTTAAAGGTCTTCCGCACATGGTGGATCAACACTTCGCCCGCCGCGGTTAACACCATTTTACGCGGCAAGCGCTGGAACAGCGGCGTGCCCAGTTCTTCCTCCAGCGCGAGGATCTGGCGGTTGATCGCCGACGCTGAGATATGCAGCCGACCTGCGGCTTTGCGGATCGATCCGCAGCGCGCCACTTCATCCAGGTAGGTCCAGAGCCGGTGTTGCAACATGCAAAACTCCTTCGTTGCCTTTAAGGCATCAATGAGTACGAAAATATGTGCTTTTAAGGTAACGAAAATCGCGGCATAACTGAACAATCTTCAGTTGAGGGGGCAAAAAAATGGCAGGTGTAAGTCGCAGGGGATTTGCAAAAATGCTGGCGGGTGCGGTGATGTTACCGGCTCTGGCGCCGTTACTTTCGCAGCGTGCATTGGCGGCCGATAAAAGCATTAAGATCGCGTTGTTATTACCCGGCTCCGTCGCCGATGGCGGCTGGAGCATGCTCGCTTATCAGGGATTACAGGCCCTGAAGAAAGAGGGCTTCACCGTTGCCTGGAGCGAAAGCGTGCCGCAGGCGCAGATGGAACAGACCATCCGCGGTTATGCCGACGACGGCTATTCGCTGATTATCGGACACAGCTTTGAATACGGCTCGGCCTTTGCTGAAATCGGCCCTGATTATCCGGACACCTATTTCTTTGCGTCGACCTTCAAGCCAGACAGCAAAGCACCTGCCAACGTTGAGTACGTCAATCTGGCCTACCTGCAGTCGGCTTATGCTGCCGGCGCGCTGGCGGCGCTGATTTCCGATAAGGGCAAGGCGGTGGGCTTTGTCGGCGGCGGGGATAACCCGACGCAGCAGGCGATGATGCGGGCGTTTATTGCCGGCGCTGAGAAAACGCGTCCGGGAGTAAAAGGCCTGGGCGTGGTAACCGGCGATTATGACAATGCGGCCAAAGGTCGGGAAGCGGCCACCACCCTGATCGGCAACGGTGCGGATGTGATCTGGCATACCGCCGATGTGACCGGCTTAGGGGCGCTGCAAGGCGCGGCGGCGGCGAAGGTCAAGGCCATCGGCTGTTATGCCGATCAGAAGGACGTGGCCCCGGCGTATATCGCCTGCAGCCTGAAGCAGAACCTTGACTGGATGGTGGAAGAAGTCGGCCACTCGGTCGCCAGTAAACGCTTTATGGGCGGCAAAGAGTGGTCGCCAACGGTCGCCAAAGCCTGGTCGGTGGTGTACGGCAGCGAGCCATACAACAGCAAGCTGGTCAGCGCTGAGGCCTGGCAGACGTTTACCGCCATCTGGCAGCAGCTGGATAACGGCAGCATCGTTCCTAACGTGTGAGCAAAGGATTTTTGATATGGCATCAACTCCGTCAGTCCGTGTCGCGCTCAATAAGATCACCAAGCGTTTTGCGCGCGTCACGGCCAATGACTGTGTGACGATGCAGGTGGCTTCCGGGGAAATTCATGCGCTGCTCGGTGAGAACGGCGCCGGGAAAAGTACCCTGATGCAGATCCTCTATGGCCTGTATCAGCCCGATGAAGGCGAGATCGTTATCGAAGGTAAGCCGGTGACGTTGCGCGATCCGGGTGATGCCATTGCCTGTGGCATCGGCATGGTCCATCAGGAATTTATGCTGGTGCAGCCGATGACCGTGGTGGAAAACGTGATCCTCGGACTGAAAGAGACCCGCAGCGGTCGGCTGGATTTACGCACGGCGGCGGCGCGTTTGCAGACCTTGTCGGATCGTCATGGTCTGGCGGTCGATCCCTGGGCGAAGGTGCAGCATCTGCCGATTGGCGTGCAGCAGCGGGTTGAAATCCTCAAGCTGCTGTATCGCGATGCCCAGGTGTTGATCCTCGATGAACCCACCGCGGTGCTGACACCGCAGGAAAAAGAAGGGCTGTTTGCCACGCTGAAATCACTGCGTGCCGAAGGGCGCTCGGTAATCATTGTGACGCACAAACTGTATGAAATTATGGCGATAGCCGATCGCGTCTCGGTGATGCGCGGCGGCAAGATGATCGATACCGTGGCGGTCAGCGAGACGTCGGAAACCGATCTTGCCCGGCGCATGGTGGGACGAGATGTGGTGCTGAGGGTGAATAAATCGCCCTGTCGGCCGGGAAAAGAGGTGCTGCACGTCGACAATATCGCGGTGCGGGACGAATCCGGTCAGCAAAAAATCTGGCGAGCCTCGCTGAAGGTGGCCGCCGGTGAAATTTTAGGCATTGCCGGTGTCGACGGTAATGGGCAGTCCGAACTGGCTGAAGCGTTACTGAATCTGCGCGAAGTGGAAGCCGGGCGCATCTGGCTGGGAGGCGAAGATATCACCGGGCTGTCTCCTGCCGGGCGACGCGCGAAGGGCATGGGTTTTATCCCCGCCGATCGTCGGGGCGTCGGATCGGTGACCTCGCTGTCGATTGCGGATAACGCCATGTTAGGCGCGCAGCAAACCTTTACCCATGCTCGCGGCTGGCTGCTCGACCGCAAGAAAATTGCGCGGCACGCACGGGCGATCGTCAATCATTTCAAGGTCCGCACCCCGGATACCGACTTCGAAGCCGGAAAACTGTCCGGCGGCAATCTGCAAAAACTGATCCTCGGTCGCGAAGTGGCCCGTAAACCGCAGTTACTGGTGGTGGAACAGCCGACGCGAGGGCTGGACGTCGGCGCGGTGGAAGCGGTCTGGCAGGCGCTGCTGGCCGCACGCGACAGCGGCTGCGCTATCGTGATGATTTCGGCCGAGCTGGAAGAGATCCTCAACCTGTCTGACCGGGTGGGGGTGATGTACAGCGGGCAAATCGCCGGGATCCTCGATGCCTCAGACGCCACGGCCGAAAAGCTCGGCGAACTGATGGCCGGTGGCAAACCTGTTTCAGGAGCCGACAATGACCAGGCTGCTTGAAAAACGACTGGCACCCGCCGACTCCTCAACCGCCATTGCCATCACCACCTCCGGCGCCATGCTGGTGGCCTTTTTCCTCGCCGGACTGCTGTTTATCCCTTTCGGCGGCAATCCACTCAGCGCCTATGGCTTTTTATTCAGCGAAGCGTTCGGCTCGGTGCGTGGCATCGGGCAGACGCTGGTGCAGGCCACACCGTTGATCCTGATTGCGCTCGGGACGATTGTGATCTGGCGCGCGGGCCTGGGCTACATCGGCTTTGAAGGCTGCTTTTTAGTGGGCGCCGCGGCGGCGAGTTGGGTGGCGTTAGCCGGCACGCCGCAGGGCTTGCCGTGGAGTTTGCCGGACTGGGCTTACTGGCCCGCCGTTATCGTGGCGGCTTTTGTCGCCGGTTCGCTGTGGGCCGGCTGGGTGGGATATCTGCGGGTACGGTTTGGCGGCAACGATGTGCTGATCTCGCTGATGGCTAACTATGTCGCCATTTTCCTGATCCAGTATCTGGTCTCCGGGCCGATGCGGGCGATGGGCGATCTGCCGCAAACGCCGCGTCTGCCGAGAGAGAGCTGGTTGCCGTTTATTATGGACGGTATGCGGGCGCACTGGGGATTAGGCATCGCGCTTATCGCCACGCTGTACGTCTGGTGGCTGATCCGGGCGACGCCGGCGGGCTTTGAAATCATTGTCAGCGGACTCAATCCCAAAGCCGCGCGATACAGCGGCATTGATGTTGCCAGCCGTCAAATGAAGGCGGTGCTGTTGGGCGGTGGACTGGCCGCACTGGCGGGACTGTGTGCGGTGTTGGGTGTTCAGCATCGTCTGATGGAAGGCTTATCGGGCGGCGTGGGATTTATCGGCGTGGTGGTAGCGTTACTCGCCAGGCTTAATCCGTTGCTGGTGATCCCAACCGCCATTTTGTATGGCGGGCTTGAGGTTGGCGGCAGCGCGATGCAACGCCAGACGGGCTTGCCCACCTCGGTGGTGCTGATCCTGCAAAGCCTGGTGGTTATCCTAATCCTCGCGGGCGATATCCTGCGCTATTACCGTCTGCGCTGGCCTGCTCGTTCGCCGCACTCTTCTCTGACGGAGGAGAAGTCATGACTGCACTGATGCATATCGATACGGCGTTTATTGTCACCTGGCTGGCGGCAGCGGTGCGCCTGGCCGGCCCGGTATTGCTGGCAGCCCTCGGCGAAATCTATGCTGAGCGCTCGGGCGTGCTGAATATTGGCCTTGAAGGCACCATTTTGATGGGGGCGCTGGCCAGCTATATGACCGCCGTCTACAGCGGTTCTACCGCGCTGGGCTTTATCGCCGGCGGCGTGGCCGGATTGGTGGTAGGGGTGTTGCTGGCCGCGCTCTATTTACGGGCGCATGCCAGCCAGATCGTCATTGGCATCGTCTTTAACATCCTCGCCGGCGGCGTGGCAACCTGGACCTACTCGCTGGTGATGGGCGACAGCTCTTCGCCAACCATCGCCATGCTTAACGCCATCCATATTCCCGGTCTTTCCACGCTGCCGGGCATCGGGCCGGTGCTGTTCTCCCAGCCTCTGCCGCTGTATCTCACCTTATTGTTAGTCGGCATTGCGCACTATGGCCTGTTCCATACCCGGTTCGGCCTTTCGCTGCGTGCCGTCGGGGAAAACCCTCGGGCGGCGCATGCCGCGGGCCTCAACGTGCTGCGCATTCGCACCTGGGGCGTACTGCTCTCGTGTCTGGGCGCGGGCCTGGCGGGGAGCTATCTGGTCACCGCGCAGATTGGTCTGTTCCGCGACAATATTGTCAGCGGCCAGGGATTTATCGCGTTGGCCATCGTCATATTTGGCCGCTGGAGCCCGGTTAAAGCGCTGATTGCCGCCTGTATTTTTGGTGCGGCGGATGCGCTGCAACTGTCGCTTCAGCTGTTTGAAAGCAGCCTGCCGCCGCAGGTGCTGCTGGCGCTGCCTTATCTGTTGACCATCCTCGCCATGTCGGGCGTCGTTGGACGCACGGTGCAGCCTGCGGCGTTAACTCAACCCTATCGCAAGGAGTAATGGATGAAAAATTTCCGCCTGACTAACCCCGCGGAGGCTCAGGTCTTCCGCATCAGCCCGAAAGACACCAACTACTTTGCGGTGCTGTTCGACCAGCAGCAGGACGGGATTGAAAACATCTTCGTGGTGGAGATTTTTACCGTCGGCGGCGCAACGCCACCCAATGAACATGCCCATGCTCACGAGTTCTTCTACGTGCTGGAAGGTGAGGGCGTGGCGAGCTGCAATGGCGATGAGGTGACCATCGGTAAGGGCGATGCGCTGCTGCTGCATCCGGGTAATGAACATCTGATCCGCAATACCGGCAGCGGCAAGCTCTACACCCTGACCGTGATGACACCGAACGAAGGGTTTGCGGAACTGATCCGCAGCGGCCAGCCGATGGCGCTGGATGAAGAAGATTTGCGTGTATTAAGCGGGAGTTAATATGTCAGGACTGAATCCCCTGGGAAGTGCGGCGCACAACCAATGGCGCGTGTCGGCCAGCGAGGTCAACATGGTGCGGCCACCGGTTTCCTGCCATCCGGTTAGCCTGCTCAGCCGTGGCAGAGAAATCACCTTCGATTTGCAGCGCACCGCGCTGCTGGTGATTGATATGCAGAATGACTTTTGTCATCCCGAGGGTTGGCTGGGGCACATTGGCGTCGATGTGACGCCGGCGCGTGCGCCGATTGCACCGCTGCAATCCCTGTTGCCATCGCTGCGTGAAGCGGGTGTGCCGGTGGTCTGGCTTAACTGGGGAAACCGGCCCGACAAGCTCAATCTCAGCCCGGCGTTACTGCACGTCTATAACGGCGACGGCGCAAGCGTGGGGCTGGGCGATCCGCTGCCGGTATCGGGTGAACCGGTATTGCAGGAAGGAAGCTGGGCCGCCGAGGTCATCGATGAGTTAACGCCGGCAGTGGATGACATCCGCATCAGTAAATATCGCATGTCCGGCTTTAAGGACACCGTGTTGGACAGCGTGCTGCGCAATATGGGCATCACCACGCTGCTGTTTGCCGGCGTGAATGCCGATCAATGCGTGCTCTGTACGCTGCAGGACGCCAATTTTCACGGCTACGACTGCCTGCTGTTGGAAGACTGCAGCGCGACCACGTCCCCGGCGTATTGCCTGGATGCCACGCTGTACAACGTGCAGCAATGTTTCGGTTTCGTCGTCAGTTCAGCCGAACTGCTGCCGCAGCTTTAAGGGGGCCTCTTGTCTTATATTCTTGCTGATGGCTGGATCATCACGATGAATCCCGACCGGGATATCTACCAGCAGGCCAGCCTGTTAATCAGCGGCGATCGCATTGCCGCCATCGGCTCGCGGGAAACGCTGCAGGCGGCGAACCCGGAAGCCGAGATCATTGATTGCCGTGACAGCATCATTATGCCCGGCATGGTGAACACCCATACGCATCTGTTCCAGACGCTGCTGAAGGGGCTGGGCGATGATATGGTGCTGAAAAAGTGGTTCACCTGCATGACCGGGCCGAGCGCCGTGGCGCTGACCGAAGAGGATGTTTTCGCCGCCGCGCTGCATGGCTGCGTGGAGTCCATCCGCTCGGGCGTGACCTCGCTGGTGGATTTTATGTATGCGCATCCACGGCCAGGCCTGACCGCCAAAGTGATTGAAGCCTTTGAGCTCAGCGGCATTCGTGGCCACGTCTGTAGGGGATTCCTCACCACCGGTGAAGAGCACGGCATTCCTGCCGAATTGATTGAAACCCCCGAAGCGGCGCTGGCCGATGCCCGCCAGGTGCTCCACCGCTATCACCGTGCGGATGGGCGGGTCAAAGTCGGGTTGGCACCGAGTATGATTTGGGCGCTGGATGAGAAAGTCCTGCGCGGCACGCGGGCGCTGGCCAATGAAACCGGCGTGCTGATCACCACCCATGTGGCGGAAACCGACTTTGAGATTGCCCAGGCGCAGCTGCGTTTTCAGAGCAGCGATACGGAATTCCTCAGCGACATCGGCTTTCTCGGGCCGGATGTGCTGGCCGTCCATTGCGTGCAGTGCAGTTCGCGGGATATCCGCGCGCTGAAGTATCACGATGTGCGGATTTCGCATAACCCATGCAGCAATCTCTATCTGGCGTCCGGCATTCCGCCAATCCCGGAGATGCTGGCCGCCGGTCTGACCGTCGGGCTGGGTTCCGATGGCCCGGCCAGCAGTAACAACCACAGTTTGTTCCAGGCAATGAAAACCGCCGCGCTGATGCAGAAGGGCGTCCATCGCGATCCAACCATTATCACCGCTGAAAAAGTGCTGGAGATGGCGACCATTGACGGCGCGCGCGCCATCGGGCTGGACCATCTGGTGGGATCGCTTGAAGTGGGGAAAAAAGCCGATGTGATTGTTATCGGAACCGATCATCCGGCGATGACGCCGATCCATCATCCGGTTTCCGCGCTGGTGTACTCCGCGCTCGGACACGAAGTTACCGATGTGTTTATCGAGGGTGAAGCGGTGATGCGAGCCGGAAACCTGACGCGGGTCAATCAGCGTGACGTTCTGCTTCGTTCCCGCCTGGCCGCCGCGTCACTGGCTGCCAGAACCGGCAACGATCGACCCCGGCCATGGCGGTCTGCCGCGTTCTAACCGGTCACGGAACCCCGTGGCATAATATTGACCGTCTCGTGCAGTTCAGACCACACCAGCACCGCTTCGCCGCTGCTTAACTGGCGGCGAACATCCTTCACTTTTTGTTCCAGCGAGCGTTCCTGCTCACCGTAGTCGGTGCCTTCACGCAGGACAAAAGATTCAATCAGGTTATCGAGGGTTTCAGCGTCGAGCTCTTTCCAGGGAATAATCACGTTAGTTGTCCAGCCAGGTTGAAAGCCATTGAGGAATGCGTTGCTCAAGCCACATTTGCGGGTTACGTAAGGTGCCGCAGACAAATCCTACATGGCCGCCATGTTCGGTCAGTTGGTAGGTCACTGAAGCAGGGAGCAGATCGGCCGCGGGGATCACCTCGCGGGTCATAAAGGGATCGTCTTTGGCGTGAATGATCAGCAGCGGTTTCGCCACGCCAGGCAATCGCGGCATCGCGCTGCAGCGGCGATAATAATCGGTCGCATCCTGAAAACCGTGCGCCCGGGCAGTAATGGCATCATCAAAATCCCGCAGTTTTTTCAGCGCCCGGAGTTCAGTCAGATCGATGGGCAAGGTGCCGGGCCAGGCAAGCAGTTTGCGTTCAGCGTTTTGCTTCAGCAGGTTTAGCAGATAGCGCTGATAAACGCGGGAAAATCCCTGCTCCAGTTTCTGGCTGCAGGGTTCCAGCATCAGCGGGGCCGATACCACCACCGCCGCATCCAGCAGGCAGTTATTGCCCTGCTCGCCCAACAGGCAGGCCAGCATATTCCCGCCCAGCGAAAACCCAACCGCCGCGGTGGGAACCTGACCCCACTCTTCACGCAGCCAGTTAAGGAAGAAGGTGGCATCGCTGGTTTCGCCAGAGTGGTAAATCCGGTTAAGGCGATTCGGCTCGCCGCTGCAGCCACGAAAATGCATCACCACACCCAGCCAGCCTCGCGCTTTACAGCTTTCCAGCAGCCCGTGGGCATAGGGACTGTGAAAGCTGCCTTCCAGACCGTGGAACAGCACCATCCGCGGTTTGTGTCTGGCACCCGCAGGGTCTTCACTCCACGCCAGATCGACAAAATCCGTGTCCGGCAACGTCAGGCGCTGCCAGTGAGGTTTTAAGGTAATCCGACGGCGAACCAGGCGCGGCAGAAGCGTTTGCAGGTGCGCATTGCTCATGCCGGTTAAGGGCTGAAAAGAGGCGGCTGCTGAGTGATTAAAATTCATGTTCAAAATGCTTGTAGGATCTCTGTCACATTGCTAGCTTCGACAAGTTCGTTTCTGGTCAGGGGGTGAGGAGCACCCGTTTCATATGGAACTGAGTTTGTTTTTATCGATGTTAGGCTTTTTATGGGTCGCTGCCATCACGCCAGGCCCTAATAATATGTTACTCACCGCCTCCGGCGCCAACTTTGGTTTTCTGCGCTCGCTGTGGTTGCTGATTGGCATCATGATCGGCATGCAGGTGATGCTGCTGATGGTGGCCTTTGGCATTGGTGGACTGATCCTGCTCTATCCTTCGCTGCATCTGGTGCTGAAAATTGGCGGCAGTGCCTATCTGCTGTGGCTGGCCTGGAAAATCGCCAGCGCGAAGTACGAGAAACTGGACACCGAAACGGCACCCGCCGCGCCGATGCCGTTCTGGCAAGGCGGCCTGCTGCAGCTGATTAACCCGAAAGCCTGGCTGATGGCGCTGGGCGCGGTGGCCAGCTTTAGCCTCGCCGGTGAAGCCTACCGCGGTTCGGTGCTCGCCATCAGCGCCGGGATGGCGTTAGTGAATGTGGTTTCCGGCGTGATCTGGCTGGGATTCGGCTCGCTGATTGGCCGTATCCTGCGCAGCCGTCGCGCGTGGACGATATTCAATGTCTTTATGGGGATCCTGACCGCGGCCTGCGTGCTGCTGATCTGGCATTAATTCCCCGCCCGGCAACATGAACCACCGGCAGGTATGGTGCTCTCAGGGGGCACTTTCTCTGCCGGTGTTTTTTTTATGGGCTAAACCCGGATTCTGACTAAGAAACCCCGCATTTGATCTAAGGACAAAAGGTTATAACAGATAATTTCTAATTACTTTCTTGCGATGGTCACTGTCGGTTACAAAGGCGTTATTCAAACAATAACGTGCGGCGGAAGACATCATGGCAGGAAAATTCACTCTTACTCTTATTGCAGCATCACTCGGATTGTCGGCGCTTAGCGCCCAGGCGGTGGATGTCACTGTAGCCTATCAAACGTCTGCCGAACCGGCGAAAGTCGCTCAGGCCGACAACACCTTTGCCAAAGAGAGCGGGGCGAAAGTCGACTGGCGTAAATTCGACAGCGGCGCGAGCGTGGTGCGTGCGCTGGCTTCCGGCGATGTGCAGATTGGTAACATCGGCTCAAGCCCTCTGGCCGTAGCCGCCAGCCAGCAGGTACCGATCGAAGTCTTCCTGCTGGCCTCTCAGCTGGGTAACTCTGAAGCGATGGTGGTGAAAAACACCATCAAAACCCCGAAAGATTTGATCGGCAAACGCATCGCCGTACCGTTTATCTCCACCACCCATTACAGCCTGCTGTCCGCGCTGAAGCATTGGGGCATCCGTCCCGATCAGCTGCAAATTATCAACCTGCAACCTCCCGCCATTATTGCTGCCTGGCAGCGTGGCGACATCGATGGCGCCTACGTCTGGGCACCTGCGGTTAACGAACTGGAAAAAACCGGCAAGGTGCTGACCGATTCCGATCAGGTCGGGAAATGGGGATCGCCAACGCTGGATGTCTGGGTGGTGCGTAAAGATTTTGCGCAGAAACACCCGGAAGTGGTCACCGCCTTTGCCCGCAGCGCGCTCGCGGCACAGAAAGGCTATCTCGATAATCCCGAGCAGTGGCTGAAAGAAGGCGACAACCTGAGCAAACTGTCCCGTCTGAGCGGCGTGCCGGAACAACAGGTTCCCGGTCTGGTGAAAGGCAATACCTATCTCACCGCCCAGCAGCAGGTTGAACAACTCGGGAAGCCGGTCGATAAGGCGATTGTCGATACCGCTAAATTCCTGAAAGAGCAGGGCAAGGTGCCGCAGGCGGCCACCGATTACAGCGATTACGTTACCGATCGCTTCGTTAAACCTCTCGCGACGCAATAAGGAGTTCCCATGCTGACGGTCTCGCATCTTACGGCTCGCTATGAAGGGCATCTCGCACTGCAGGATATCAACCTGTCGATTGATTCTGGTGAGCTGCTGGTGGTGCTGGGACCTTCAGGCTGTGGCAAAACCACGCTGCTGAATCTGATTGCCGGTTTTCTCCCTGCCGAATCCGGCAGCATTATGCTGGATGGCAAGGCGGTCACCGGGCCGGGCGCTGAACGCGGCGTGGTGTTTCAACATGAAGGGCTGCTTCCGTGGCGCAACGTGCTGGATAACGTCGCTTTTGGCCTGCAGCTGGCCGGCGTCGAGAAAAACGCTCGCCGCGAGGTGGCTCGCCAGATGCTGAAGAAGGTTGGGCTGGAAGGCGCTGAAAAACGCTTTATCTGGCAGCTGTCCGGCGGCATGCGCCAGCGGGTGGGCATTGCCCGGGCGCTGACCGCCGACCCGCAGCTGTTGCTGCTGGATGAACCTTTCGGCGCGCTTGACGCCTTCACCCGCGAGCAGATGCAGGAACTGCTGCTGACCTTGTGGAAGGAGAGCGGCAAGAAGATCCTGCTGATCACTCACGATATCGAAGAAGCGGTGTTTCTTGCCAGTGAGCTGATCCTGCTGTCGCCCGGACCGGGAAGGGTGATTGAACGACTGCCTCTCGACTTTGGCCGTCGTTATATCGCTGGCGAGTCCTGCCGATCCATCAAGTCCGATCCGGCGTTTATTGAGCGCAGAGAATACGTTTTAGGCCAGGTCTTCCAGCAACGCGAGGTGTTTTCATGAGCCTGTTATCCACCGAAAAAACCGTGCCACGCCGCGTGCGACTGCGTTGGCCCTTTGGCCGCCAGATCACGCTGAGTGCGGCGACCTTGCTGGTGATCCTCGCGATTTGGTGGGGCGTCACGGCGCTGAAACTGATTGCGCCGCTGTTTCTGCCTGCGCCGCAGCAGGTGTTCCATCAGCTGCTGACCATTGCCAGTTCCCAGGGGTTTATGGATGCCACGCTCTGGCAGCATCTGGCCGCCAGTCTGACCCGCATCCTGATCGCGCTGTTTGCCGCGGTGATTATCGGCGTGCCGGTTGGCATTCTGATGGGATTGAGTGCAACCGCACGCGGCATTCTCGATCCGCTGATCGAACTTTATCGTCCGGTTCCGCCTCTGGCCTATCTGCCGCTGATGGTGATCTGGTTTGGCATTGGCGAGACCTCCAAAATCCTGCTGATCTACCTGGCCATTTTTGCCCCGGTGGCGATGTCAGCCCTGGCTGGGGTGAAAAGCGCCCAGCAGGTACGCATCCGCGCGGCCCAGTCGCTGGGCGGCAACCGCTGGCAGGTGCTGTGGTTTGTGATTTTGCCTGGCGCACTGCCTGAAATCCTCACCGGTCTGCGCATTGGTTTGGGCGTGGGCTGGTCGACGCTGGTGGCCGCTGAGCTGATCGCCGCCACGCGTGGACTGGGCTTTATGGTGCAGTCCGCCGGAGAATTTTTAGCGACCGATGTGGTGCTGGCCGGCATTGTCGTCATCGCCCTGATCGCTTTCACCCTTGAGCTGGGGCTGCGCGCGCTTCAGCGCCGCTTAACCCCGTGGCACGGAGTACACTCATGAACGAACGTCTGACGATTACCGCGCTGGGCCCGAATATCGGCGCTCAGGTTTCCGACATCAACCTCAGCCGTCCGCTGAGCGATGCGCAATTCGAACAGCTTTATCATGCACTGATCCGCCATCAGGTCTTATTCTTCCGCGATCAGCCGGTCACGCCTCAGCAGCAGCGTGCGCTGGCCACCCGCTTTGGCGACCTGCATATCCCCCCGGTTTATCCTCACGCGCCGGGTGTGGAAGAGATTATCGTGCTGGATACCCATGACAATAATCCGCCGGACAACGATAACTGGCACACCGATGTGACCTTTATTGCCACGCCGCCGGCTGGCGCGATCCTCGCGGCCAAACAGCTGCCGGAAACGGGTGGCGATACGCTGTGGACCAGCGGCATTGCCGCGTATGAGGCGCTGTCTGAACCCTTTAAGGTGCTGCTGAGCGGATTACAGGCCGAGCATGACTTTACCAAGTCATTTCAGGAGTTTAAGCATCGTGGCAGTGAAGAGGAGCATGCGCGCTGGAAGCTGGCGGTCGAGAAGAACCCGCCGTTGCTGCATCCGGTGATCCGCACCCATCCGGTCAGCGGCAAGCCGGCGTTATTCGTCAACGAAGGCTTTACCACGCGCATTGTGGATGTCAGCCAGAAGGAGAGCGATGCGCTGCTGAACTTCCTGTTTGCCCATGTCACCAAACCGGAGTTTCAGGTCCGCTGGCGCTGGCAGGAGAACGATATTGCTATCTGGGATAACCGGGTCACGCAGCATTATGCTAACGCCGACTATCTGCCGCAGCGCAGGATCATGCATCGTGCCACCATCCTGGGTGACAAGCCTTTTTACCGCGCTGAACGCTGAGGGCTGTGAATTAGTCAGCGGCCATCAGGTTGCGCGAGAAGTTGCGGACATCGGCGCCGACTTTCAGGCGATAGAGTTTCGCTTTTCGCGCACCGGTGGCCACGCTTTCGCCGGTTTCTTCGAACATCTCAGAAGCCTCAAACCGGCGGATAAGGCTTTTGCGCTGCACCGTTTGGCCAAGGATCGTTTCGGTGACATCCTGAAGCTGAGTCAACGTAAAAGCCGCGGGCAGGCAGTACACCGGCAGCAAGGAATAGAGCGTCTTCTGCCGTAATCGCTGCAAAGCGGCGGCAATAATCTGCTGATGGTCAAAGGCAATATCTGACCTCGACGCCAGCTCTGCCACTGGCTGCCACTGCACATCACTGATGGCATCACTTTCCGACTGGCAATTCTCTGCCGCGATCAACGCATACCAGGCCGATGTCAGGCTCCAGCCGCGCGGATCCCTGTCGGGGCCCGAAAAGGTTTCTAATTGCTCCAGCCAGGGCGGAATCACGCCCGTTTTCTCCTGCAACTTCCTCATTGCTGTGGCTCTGGTTGAGTCATCACGCGTTAAATCTATAAACCCACCCGGTAACCCCCAAAAACCTTGCTGCGGATGGTTGGCACGCTGCACCAGCAACACACAGAGTCGTTGGTCAAAGAGAGTAAACAGGACGCTGTCGACGGTGACAATGGGCGTGGGATAGCGGCTGGGATCATAGCCGGCCAGATACTGCTGTTCTGCTGTCATGGGATTGCCTGCGAAGAAGTGTCACAAAGACACATTATCAGTCTGCTGCGCGTCATTCAAATACCACTGCGTAAAGGATGTTTTAATCTGCATTAAATCAGATGGTTAGGTGTTTATTACCCGAAATGGAAATCAAACGCTTGCTTAATAGTGTCTCATGGACAATTATATAAATGTCTCTAGGACATTAATCATAACTGAAAGGAGTCTGACAATGATGAAACTCTCATTAACCCTCGATGAACAGGAAACGGCATTCGATACCGGCCGCTTTCCTGATGGTGCGGTCTGGGCTCACCTGCTTCCGCCACTGCGTTCACAGGCAAACGTGCTGACGCTGCGGGCGACAGCCATGCAGAGCATGGACGATCTGATGCTTGTGGCGCAGTTACTGGATGCTGCTCGCCAACGCTACACCCTGACGTTAACGACCCTCGAACTGCCCTGGCTGCCTTATGCCCGTCAGGATCGCAACATGCGTGATGGCGACAGTTTCGCGTTGAAGGTCTTTGCTGGTTTCATCAATCAGTTGGGCTTTGACCGGGTGAAAGTGCTGGACCCGCACAGTGATGTGGCTGCAGGTGTCCTCGATCGCATGATGGCTATCCCACAACATCGTTGCCTGCAACACAGTCGCAGTCTGATGAGCAAACTGGAACAGGGAATGATGCTGATAGCGCCGGACGCTGGCGCGCTGAAAAAAATTCATGCGCTGGCTCAGCATGTCGGGGCCAGCGACTTTGGCATCCTGGCCAAGCACAGAGATATCACCAGCGGCAGGTTAAGTGGATTTGAACTGCTGAAAGGCGAGGTTTCGGGACGCGATGTGCTGATCGCCGATGACCTGTGTGATGCTGGCGGCACCTTTATCGGTTCGGCCGCCATCCTGCGCGAGGCGGGAGCCCGCTCGGTCAGCCTGTATGTCACTCATGGCCTGTTTACTAAAGGGGTTGATCATCTGCTGTGTCAGGGCATTGACCATATCTGGACCACCACTTCCATTGCCGATCCGGCCATTGCGCAGCCGCACGTCGAGCTGATTAATAGCGATGCAATATTCCACCGCGAAGGAGATAACCATGCAAACTAATCCGATTCTGGCCATTGATGGTTACAAGACCTCGCACCGTGAGCAATACCCGCTGGGCACCAACAAGGTCTATTCCAACTTCACGCCGCGCGGAAACCGCTTCTTCCATTCAACGCTGGCCGACGACCGTCTGGTGTTCTTTGGCCTGCAGGGTTTTCTGCAGTGGTTCATGGTCGATCTGTTCAACGACAAGTTTTTCGCCCAGCCAGAAGAGGTGGTGGTGGATGAGTATCAACAGCTGATGGACAGCTACCTTGGAAAAGGCAGCGTCAGCGTTGATCATATTCGTGCGTTGCACCGCTTAGGCTATCTGCCGCTGGAGATCAAAAGTCTGGATGAAGGCAGCAAAGTGCCGATGAAAATTCCGGTGCTGACCATCACCAACACGGTTGATGAATTTTTCTGGCTGGTCAATTACCTGGAAAGCGTGATGTCGGCGGAGTTATGGAAATCGTCCACCAATGCCACCGTCGCCAGCCATTACCGACAGATTTGCCAACTGTGGGCGGACCGGACCTGTGACGATAACAGCCATATCGATTTTCAGTGCCACGACTTCTCCTTCCGGGGAATGTCAGGCTTGCATGATGCCGCACAGGCGGGTGTCGGGCATCTGCTGAGCTTTACCGGCACCGACAGTTTGCCTTCCATTCTGTATGCCCGCCGTTACTACACGCCGGCCAAAGATTACTTTATCGCCGGCAGCATTCCGGCCACCGAGCACAGCGTGATGTGCATGGGAGAAGAGCAGGGCGAAATCGCCACCTTCCGCCGACTGATTACCGAGCTTTACCCGCAGGGATTTGTCTCTGTGGTGTCGGATACCTGGGATTACTGGAAAGTGCTGACCGAATACAGCCGCGAGCTGCGGCCGGAGATTATGGCGCGTGAGGGGCGTCTGGTGTTTCGCCCGGACAGCGGTAACCCGGTGGAAATCTTATGTGGAACGGGTGATGATCAGGCGACGGATCCCGCGCGAACCGCCCAGCAAAAAGGCTCTGTTGAAGTGTTATGGGAAATCTTTGGCGGTACGGTGAACAGCAAGGGCTACAAAGTGCTGGATCCGCATGTGGGGCTGATTTATGGCGACTCGATTACCCTGGAACGCGCGAATGAGATCCTCAGCCGTCTGGAAGCCAAAGGCTTTGCCAGCAGTAACGTGGTGTTTGGGGTCGGCTCTTACACCTACCAGTACAACACCCGGGACACCTTCGGCTTTGCGATGAAAGCGACTTACGGCGAAGTGAATGGCGTTGGGCGTGAAATCTTTAAGCAGCCTAAAACCGACAGCGGCATGAAGAATTCAGCGCGTGGCTTGTTGCGGGTCGATCGGAATGCCGCCGGGGAATTAACGCTTAAAGATGGGCAAAACTGGGCGCAGGAGCGCGGCGGGGAACTGAAAACGCGTTTTCTCAATGGCAAGCTATTGAATACTGAGGATCTTGCGACGCTGCGTCAGCGTCTGGCCGCACAGTAAATCAGGAAAGCGTCAGAGGTGCGCATTTCACGCGCCTCTGACGTGTGGCATCAGGAGGCCATCAGGGTTTCCAACTGCTCCTGCGCATCCAGCCATTCCATCTCACACTCTTCCAGCGCCGATTTTGCCGTAGCCTGCTGTTGTAGCGCTAACGTGAGATCGGCTTTGCGGCTCTGATCGTAGATGTCGCCATCGGCCAGTTTGGCTTCCGCCTCTGACAGTTGCGTGTTCAGCTTTTCCATCTGCTTTTCCAGCTTCTCGATCTGCTTACGCAGCGGCTGAGTCTGGGTGCGCAGTTCCGCTTCACGCCGTTTCTGGTCTTTACGATTTTGCGCGCTGTTGGCGCTGTCCTGCTTCGGCTCTGACGCCGAGGTCTGCTTTTGCAGATCGCTCAGCCACTGCTGGTAATCTTCCAGATCGCCATCAAACGGCTCGACCTGACCATCGTGAACCAGGTAGAGATCGTCGGTGGTGGAGCGCAGCAGGTGACGGTCGTGCGAAACGACGACCAGTGCGCCTTCGAAATCAATCAGCGCTTCGGTCAGGGCCTGACGCATATCCAGATCCAGGTGGTTGGTCGGTTCATCAAGCAGCAGCAGGTTAGGGCGCTGCCAGACAATCAGTGCCAGCACCAGCCGCGCTTTTTCACCGCCGGAGAAGCGTTCGGTGTTTTCAGTGACTTTATCGCCCTGGAAACCAAAGCTGCCCAGATAATCCCGCAGCTGCTGTTCCAACACTTTTGGCGCCAGACGCACCATATGCTGCAGCGGAGATTCATCTGCCCGTAAGAATTCCAGTTGATGCTGGGCGAAGTAACCAAGCTTGATGCCTTTTGCCAGGCCGATATCGCCCTTTAACGGCGCCAGATCGCCGGCCAGCATCTTAATCAACGTGGATTTACCGGCCCCGTTGCGGCCGAGCAGCCCAATGCGGGAGCCAGGAACCAGGTTCAGCTTGATGGAATTCAGGATGATTTTATCACCGTAACCGGCGGTGACTTTTTCCATCTTCAGCAACGGGTTAGGCAGGCTTTCCGGCTCGCGGAAGCTGAAGGTGAACGGGTTATCAACGTGAGCAGGCGCGATCATCTCCATGCGCTCGAGCATTTTGATGCGGCTTTGTGCCTGCTTGGCTTTGCTGGCTTTGGCCTTAAAGCGGTCGATAAAGCTTTGCAGATGCGCCACTTTTTGCTGCTGATTTTCAAACATCGACTGCTGCTGCGACAGCTTGGTGGCGCGCTGAATTTCGAACGAGCTGTAGTTGCCGGTGTATTCGTTCATCGACTGGTTTTCGATATGCAGAATTTTGTCGACCACCGGATCGAGGAAGTCGCGGTCATGCGAAATCAATACCAGCGTGCCCTGATAGCTGTTCAGCCAGCGCTCCAGCCAGATCACTGCATCAAGATCGAGGTGGTTTGTCGGTTCATCGAGTAACAGCAGGTCAGAGCGACAAATCAGCGCCTGCGCCAGGTTAAGACGCATGCGCCAGCCGCCGGAGAAATCGCTTACCGGGCGTTGCAGCTGTTCCTGAGAAAAGCCCAAACCGTTAAGCAGGCTGGCGGCGCGAGGCTGTATTGTCCAGGCCTGAATCGCATCCAGCTTACCGTGCAGCGTGGCGATGGCGTGGCCGTCGTTGATCTCATTGGCATGTGCCAGTTCAGCTTCCAGCTGACGGAATTCGCGATCGCCATCGATCACGTATTCAATCGCCGGAACGGAAAGGGCCGGGGTTTCCTGATTGACCCAGGCCAGCGACCAGGTGCCGGGAAAGCTAAAGCTCCCTGCATCGGCGCTTATCTCGTTTTTGAGCAGCGACAGCAGCGTGGATTTACCGCAGCCGTTTTTTCCCACCAGGCCCACTTTCTGCCCGGGGTTAATCGTGGCTGTGGCATTGTCCAGCAGTACGCGGACACCGCGTCGAATTTGTAACGATGAGAAGACAATCATAAGCGCCGTAATAGTCAGGATATGTTAAATTAAACCATCAATTTTTTCGGAATCTTGAATTCCGTTGCGTCGAGCATGGTAGCGGAATTTCCCCGCCGTGACGATGATTTGGAGGGGAATGATGTCGCAGCCACCTAAAGTTTTGCTGCTTTATGCACACCCGGAATCACAAGACTCGATAGCCAATCGGGTTTTGCTGCAACCGGCCTATGATTTGCCGCACGTGACCGTTCACGATCTCTACGCGCACTATCCTGATTTCTTTATCGATATTCACTACGAACAGCAGTTGTTGCGCGAGCACGACATCATCGTTTTCCAGCATCCTCTTTATACGTACAGCTGCCCGGCGCTGCTGAAAGAGTGGCTCGATCGTGTGCTGTCACGCGGGTTTGCCAGCGGTCCCGGCGGCAACGTGTTGGAAGGCAAATACTGGCGCAGTGTGATCACCACCGGTGAGCCTGAAGCGGCTTACCATCAGGAAGGGCTGAACCGCTATCCGATGTCAGACATTATGCGTCCGTTCGAGCTGACGGCGCAGATGTGCCGGATGCACTGGCTAACGCCGATGATCATCTACTGGGCCCGTCGCCAGACCCCGGACGTGATGAAGAATTTTTCGCGAGCGTACAGTGACTGGCTCGCTTCCCCTTTGCCTTATGGAGGTATTTGAATGGAAGGACAAACTCTCCTGACGGCAGGCGTGGTCTATTTATTTGCTGCGGTTATCGCTGTGCCGATTGCGGCCCGTTTAGGCATTGGCGCGGTTCTGGGCTATCTGCTGGCGGGTATTGCCATCGGCCCGTGGGGGCTTGGTTTTATCAGCGATGTGGACGAGATCCTTCACTTCTCCGAGCTGGGCGTGGTGTTCCTGATGTTTATCATCGGTCTGGAACTGAAGCCCTCAAAGCTATGGGAGCTGCGTCGGTCTATCTTCGGCGTCGGCGCGGCGCAGGTTATCTTCAGTGCGGCCATTTTGGGCGGGCTGCTGCTGCTAACGGATTTCTCCTGGCAGGCCGCGACCATCGGCGGCATTGGCCTGGCGATGTCCTCGACGGCGATGGCGCTGCAGTTAATGCGCGATAAGGGCATGAACCGTAACGAGTCCGGTCAGCTGGGCTTTTCGGTGCTGCTGTTCCAGGATTTGGCAGTGATCCCGGCGCTGGCGCTGGTGCCGTTACTGGCCGGCGGTGACAGCGGCCACACCGACTGGATGAAGGTTGGCATGAAGGTGCTGGCCTTTGCCGGCATGCTGATTGGGGGTCGCTATCTGCTGAAGCCGATCTTCCGCTTTATCGCCGCTTCCGGCGTGCGTGAAGTCTTTACCGCAGCGGCGTTGCTGCTGGTGCTGGGTTCGGCGCTGTTTATGGATGCGCTGGGGCTTTCGATGGCGCTCGGAACCTTCATCGCCGGGATCCTGCTGGCGGAAAGTGAATACCGCCATGAGCTTGAAATCGCCATCGATCCCTTCAAAGGGTTGCTGCTGGGCCTGTTCTTTATCTCGGTCGGCATGGCGCTGAATCTGGGCGTGCTTTATACCCATATCACCGAAATCCTGATTGGCGTGGTGGCACTGGTTTCCATCAAAGCCGGCGTGCTCTATCTGCTTTCCCGCATCTTTGGCCTGCGCAGTTCAGAACGCCTGCAATTTTCCGGCGTGCTGAGCCAGGGCGGTGAGTTTGCCTTTGTGCTGTTCTCCGCTGCCTCCTCGGCGAAGCTTTTCACCGGCGATCAGATGCCGCTGCTGCTGGTTACCGTCACCCTGTCGATGATGACCACGCCGTTGCTAATGCAGGGCGGGGATAAGATTCTGGAAAGACGCTTTAACGAAGTGGATGAGACCGCCGAGAAACCGTTCGTTGAGGATGATAAGCCACAGGTGATCGTGGTGGGCTTCGGGCGTTTTGGTCAGGTTGTCGCCCGCCTGCTGATGGCCAACGAGAAACGCATTACCGTGCTGGAGCGCGATATCAGTGCGGTTAGCCTGATGCGAAAATACGGTTACAAAGTATACTATGGGGATGCGACCGAGCTGGAGCTGCTGCGTGCCGCTGGCGCAGAAACCGCCCAGTCTATCGTGATTACCTGTAACGGCCCGGAAGATGCGATGGAGATTGTGCATCTCTGCCAGCATCACTTCCCGCACCTGCAGATCCTCGCAAGGGCGAGGGGACGTGTGGAGGCGCACGAGCTGATTCAGGCTGGCGTAACGCAGTTCTCGCGTGAGACCTTCTCCAGTGCGCTGGAGTTAGGACGCAAGGCACTGATGACGCTGGGCATGCATCCTCATCAGGCGTTTCGCGCCCAGCAACATTTTCGCCGGTTAGATATGCGAATGCTGCGTGAACTGATGCCAAATCATGCTGACAGCCAGCAAATTTCCCGGGTAAAAGAGGCGCGTCGTGAGCTGGAAGATATTTTTCAGGCTGAGATGCAGCATGAAAAACGCCAGTTTGATGGCTGGGACGAATTTGAATAGGATCGATTATGCGTAAAAGATTTATTGCAGGTGCCACCTGCCCAAAATGCAAGGCTCAGGACACGCTTGCGCTGTGGCAGGAGAATAATATCGATGTGGTTGAGTGTGTTAAGTGCGGCCACCAGATGCGTGAAGCCGACAAACAGGCGCAGGAACAGGTCAGAACCAATGAGCAAGTGATTGGAATTTTCCATCCTGAGTAGCGTTATGCCTCAGCTTTTTTTAAGCTGTAACACACAGCGGCATTGAAATTCGTTACAATCGGCGCAATTTAGAGTCTTTCGCGTTGGCAAACAGGTCAACAAACTAAGGACTCAACGTTCTCAACGGTTAGGAGTAATCATGAAAGTAGCTAAAGACCTGGTGGTCAGCCTGGCATACCAGGTACGTACAGAAGACGGCGTGTTGGTCGATGAGTCCCCGGTGAGCGCACCGCTGGATTACCTGCACGGTCATGGTTCCCTGATCTCAGGTCTGGAAAAAGCCCTGGAAGAGCATCAGGCGGGTGATAAGTTCGAAGTGAACATCGCTGCCGACGACGCTTACGGTCAGTATGACGACAACCTGGTACAGCGCGTACCGAAAGACGTGTTTATGGGCGTTGATGAACTGCAGGTTGGCATGCGCTTCCTGGCAGAAACCGATCAGGGTCCTGTTCCGGTAGAAATCACCGAAGTTGAAGACGAGCACGTTGTGGTTGACGGTAACCATATGCTGGCCGGTCAGAACCTGAACTTCAACGTTGAAGTGGTTGCGGTTCGTGAAGCGACGCCGGAAGAACTGGCCCATGGCCACGTTCACGGTGAGCACGGTCATGACCACGATCACGACCATGACCATGATCACGACCATGGTAAAGGCGGTTGTGGTACTGGCGGCTGTGGCTGCCACTAAGTGCCCGACACGAAAAAAGGAGCCCACGGGCTCCTTTTTTTATGCGCTGAACCGGCCGTTAGTAGTGCGGCGGCGGGGCTTCTTCAGACTGTGACGCGATCATCGAAGGAGCCGCTGATTTTAGCTTATCGGTCAGCAGGCGCATTTGCTCACGCAAACGGGCCATCTCCAGTTCATGATGAATCACCGTTTGGTTAAGCTCTTCCAGGGTATGTTCCTGAAAGGCCAGTCGGCTCTCCAGCATCTCCATCCGCTCTTCAAACAATGATTGTTGCATACGTATTCCTCTTGTTGCTGCACTGGCCGGTATACTGGCCGAATGGCGTGATTCTAACGGCAAAGCCTGGCTTGAAATAGGGATTTTGCGGTTAATTTCGCTCCAGCGGTTGAAAAAGTTCTTTCGCGTCTGCATCTCTGTGGTGAAACTTTCGCAGGGGACTGCGGTCGGAAGTTAACTTAGTTTTCATTGCGAGATTGTGTAGCTTCCTCGCAGACAGTTATAGTGCAGGCCCTGGCCTGTAAACGATTTCCGAGGTGAGAGCCTTCGGTTTTGGAGAAATGGATGAAATCACTGTTTAAAGTCACACTGTTAGCCACCACCATGGCCGTTGCGCTGAATGCGCCACTGGCCATGGCTGCCGAAACTACTCCGGCAGCAGCACCGGCTGAACAGGCACCACAGCAGGCACCGAAGAATGCAGCCTTCAAGAATGACGACCAGCAGTCCGCTTATGCGCTGGGTGCGTCATTGGGTCGCTACATGGAGAACTCACTGAAAGAGCAAGAGAAACTGGGCATCAAACTGGATAAAGATCAGCTGATCTCCGGTGTTCAGGACGCTTTTGCGGGTAAGAGCAAACTCTCAGACCAGGAAATCGAGCAGACGCTGCAGTCATTTGAAGGCCGCGTGAAAGGCGCCGCTCAGGCCAAGATGGAAAAAGACGCAAAAGAGAACACCGCGAAAGGTGAGGCTTATGCCACCAAGTTCGCGAAAGAAAAAGGCGTGAAGAAAACCGAGTCTGGCCTGCTTTACCAGGTTGAGAAAGAAGGTACCGGCGACGCACCGAAAGACAGCGACACTGTGGTAGTGAACTACAAAGGTACGCTGATTGACGGTACTGAATTCGATAACTCCTACACCCGCGGTGAGCCACTGTCATTCCGTCTGGATGGCGTTATCCCAGGCTGGACTGAAGGTCTGAAGCACGTGAAGAAAGGCGGTAAGATTAAGCTGGTGATCCCACCACAGCTGGCTTACGGCAAAAACGGCGTTCCGGGTATCCCGGCTAACTCCACGCTGGTGTTCGATGTTGAGCTGCTTGACATCAAACCTGCTGCCAAAGCGGATGCTAATGCTCCGAGCCCAGCAGAAGCCCCAGCCGCCACGCAGGCGAAGTAACACCTCTCACCGCCACACATTGTGTGGCGGTGTGCTTTCCCCGCTGTAAAATCCCTCTTGTTGTTGCGTTCCCCGGCATTTCATGACAAAGGTCAGGACAGGCGTTTCTGATATTTGATAGACTGTGCCTCACGCATTTTCTTCAGAATGAGTCTGCCCTTGCGCCGTGCGACAGGCTCTCTTAAAGGGTGGTGTCTAAATGTCTGGTTCAATTTTTACCGGTGATGTGGCCGATCTGGAATTACTGGAACAGCATCCCTTCGTGCAAACTGACTTTGATATCCTCAAATCCTATGAAGCGGTGGTGGATGGATTGGCAATGCTTATCGGCTCCCACTGCGAAATCGTGCTGCATTCACTGGAAGATTTGAAGTGCTCAGCGGTCAGAATCGCCAATGGCGAGCACACGGGGCGTAAAATTGGGTCGCCTATTACCGACCTGGCGCTGCGTATGCTGCATGACATGAATGGCGCAGACAGCAATGTCTCCAAAGCCTACTTCACGCGGGCAAAAAGCGGCGTACTGATGAAATCGGTGACCATTGCCATCCGCAACGGCGATCAACGTGTCATTGGCCTGCTGTGCATCAACATGAACCTGGATGTGCCTTTCTCTCAGATTATGGCGACGTTTATGCCACCGGAGACACAGGACGCGGCATCTTCCGTGAACTTCGCGTCGTCGGTTGACGATTTGGTGATGCAAACGCTGGAGTTCACCATCGAAGAGGTGAGCGGCGACCGCAATGTGTCCAACAACGCCAAAAACCGTCAGATCGTGCTGAACCTGTATGAGAAGGGGATCTTTGATATCAAGGATGCCATTAACCAGGTCGCCGACCGGCTGAATATTTCCAAGCACACGGTTTATCTCTACATCCGCCAGTTCAAGAACGGTGATTTGCAGGGGCACGATCGCTGATGCGTTATTCCCTGCTGGTCACCGGACCGGCTTACGGCACGCAGCAATCCAGCAGCGCCTATCTTTTCGCCCAGGCTTTAATGGCCGCCGGTCATCAGCTGGAGAGCGTGTTCTTCTATCGTGAAGGCGTGCTGAATGCCAGCCAGTTAACCTCACCGGCCAGCGACGAATTTCACCTCAGTCAGGCCTGGCAACGCCTGCATCAGGAGCAGGGCGTGACGTTGAATATCTGCGTGGCCGCGGCGTTACGTCGGGGCATTACCGATCGGCAGGAAGCGACCAATCTGGGGCTGCCTGCGGCCAATCTGGCGGAAGGCTTCCAACTGTCGGGATTGGGTGCGCTGGCGGAAGCGGCGCTGACCTGTGACCGTCTGGTGCAGTTCTGATGAACCGTGTGGCGTTCGTGTTCAGCCAGGCTCCTCATGGCAACAGTGCCGGCCGCGAAGGGCTTGATGCGGTGATGGCGATGTCTGCATTGAGTGAAGAGCTGGCGCTGTTTTTTGTCAGCGATGGCGTGTTCCAGCTTATCTCAGGCCAGCATCCCGAACAGATACTTTCGCGCAATTACATTGCGACCTTTGGCGTGCTGCCGCTGTATGACATCGAGCATTTCTATGTCTGTGCGGAATCGTTGGCTGAACGTGGCCTGAATGCCGAAATGACCGACGTGCTGCCGGTCGAAGTGATGACGCCTGCTGCATTGCGTGAAGCGCTTGGAAAGTACGATCGGATCATCACGTTTTGAGGATTTTATGCTTCACACTCTGACCGCGTCCCCCTTTAAGACCGATTTAGCCGCGATCGTGCGTTTATTTGCGGCAGGCGACGATGTTCTGCTCATTCAGGATGGCGTGCTGGCCGCAATTGAAGGGACGCGTAGCCTTGAAATCCTGCAGAATGCCCCTATATCCCTGTATGTGCTGGAAGAAGACATTGTCGCGCGTGGGCTTTCTGCTCAAATTTCAACCAGTGTGGCGACAGTAAGCTATACTGATTTCGTCGCGCTGACGGTAAAAAACCCACAACAAATGACCTGGTAACTGAAGATATCCTGGTTATTTCTTGACACCTTTTGAGCTCAGCCCTAAAATTCTGCGTCCTCGTTATACCACGAGGCGATTTATCACGTGTTTACGAAGCAAAAGCAAATCCCAGGAGCTATTTAATGGCAACAGTTAATCAGCTGGTTCGCAAACCACGCGCACGTAAAGTTGCAAAGAGCAACGTACCTGCGCTGGAAGCCTGCCCGCAGAAACGTGGTGTATGTACTCGCGTATATACTACTACCCCTAAAAAACCGAACTCCGCACTGCGTAAAGTATGTCGTGTTCGCTTGACCAACGGTTTTGAAGTTACCTCCTACATCGGCGGTGAAGGTCATAACCTGCAGGAACACTCCGTGATCCTGATCCGTGGCGGTCGTGTAAAAGACTTGCCAGGTGTGCGTTACCACACCGTCCGTGGCGCGCTGGACTGCTCAGGTGTTAAAGACCGTAAGCAGTCACGCTCCAAGTACGGCGTGAAGAAGCCAAAGGCTTAATGGTTCTCCGTTAAGTAAGGCCAAACGTTTTATATTAAATGTCATAATAAACTCGTAGAGTTTTGGACAATCCTGAATTAACAACGGAGTATTTCCATGCCACGTCGTCGCGTAATTGGCCAGCGTAAAATCCTGCCAGATCCTAAGTTCGGATCAGAGCTGCTGGCTAAATTTGTAAACATCCTGATGGTAGACGGTAAAAAATCTACAGCTGAATCAATCGTCTATACCGCGCTTGAGACCCTGGCTCAGCGTTCAGGTAAAAACGAACTGGAAGCATTTGAAGTAGCCCTGGACAACGTCCGCCCAACCGTGGAAGTTAAATCCCGTCGCGTTGGTGGTTCTACTTATCAGGTACCAGTTGAAGTCCGTCCGGTTCGTCGTAATGCTCTGGCAATGCGTTGGATCGTTGAAGCTGCTCGTAAACGCGGTGATAAATCGATGGCTCTGCGCCTGGCGAACGAACTTTCTGATGCTGCAGAGAACAAAGGTACTGCAGTTAAGAAACGTGAAGACGTTCACCGTATGGCCGAAGCCAACAAGGCGTTCGCTCACTACCGCTGGTAACAGCTTCGTAGTTGTTATTAACCCAGCGGGCGTCCCAGTGACTCACCCGCTGGGGTTTACTAACTTAGAACGTCCGAGAATCAGAGGAATCAAATGGCTCGTAAAACACCCATTGAGCGCTACCGTAACATCGGAATCAGCGCACACATCGACGCCGGTAAAACGACGACGACCGAACGTGTTCTGTTCTACACCGGTGTAAACCACAAAATCGGTGAAGTACATGACGGCGCGGCCACCATGGACTGGATGGAGCAGGAACAGGAACGTGGTATTACCATCACTTCCGCTGCGACCACCTGTTTCTGGTCTGGTATGGCTAAGCAGTTTGAGCCACACCATGTAAACATCATCGACACCCCGGGACACGTTGACTTCACCATCGAAGTAGAACGTTCCATGCGTGTGCTTGACGGCGCAGTAATGGTTTACTGTGCAGTTGGTGGTGTTCAGCCACAGTCTGAGACCGTATGGCGCCAGGCTAACAAATATAAAGTTCCACGCATCGCGTTCGTTAACAAAATGGACCGCATGGGTGCTAACTTCCTGAAAGTTGTTGATCAGATGCAAGTGCGCCTGGGTGCAAACCCAGTTCCATTGCAGCTGGCAATCGGCGCAGAAGAGAAATTCACCGGTGTTGTTGACCTGGTGAAAATGAAAGCCATCAACTGGAACGATGCCGATCAGGGCGTGACCTTCGTTTACGAAGAGATCCCAGCTGATATGCAGGAACTGGCTGATGAATGGCGCGCCAAGCTGGTCGAAGCCGCTGCTGAAGGTTCTGACGAGCTGATGGAGAAATTCTTTGGCGGCGAAGAGCTGACTGAAGAAGAGATCAAAACATCTCTGCGTAAGCGCGTTCTGAACAGCGAAATCATCCTGGTTACCTGTGGTTCTGCATTTAAGAACAAAGGTGTTCAGGCGATGCTGGATGCGGTTGTTGAATATCTGCCGGCTCCAACTGACGTTACTGCAATCAACGGTATGCTGGACGATGGTAAAGATACCCCAGCTGTTCGTCACTCTGATGATGAAGAACCGTTTGCTGCGCTGGCGTTCAAAATCGCTACCGACCCGTTTGTTGGTAACCTGACCTTCTTCCGCGTTTACTCTGGCATCGTTAACTCCGGTGACACAGTTTATAACCCGGTGAAGTCTGCTCGTGAGCGTCTGGGCCGTATCGTACAGATGCACGCCAACAAGCGTGAAGAGATCAAAGAAGTTCGTGCAGGCGACATCGCCGCGGCTATCGGTCTGAAAGACGTGACTACCGGTGACACTCTGTGTGATCCGAACAACGTGATCATTCTGGAGCGCATGGAATTCCCAGAGCCAGTAATCTCGATCGCTGTTGAACCAAAAACCAAAGCTGACCAGGAAAAAATGGGTCTGGCTCTGGGTCGTCTGGCTAAAGAAGATCCATCATTCCGCGTATGGACTGATGAAGAAACTAACCAGACCATCATCGCCGGTATGGGTGAGTTGCACCTCGACATCATCGTTGACCGTATGAAGCGTGAATTCAACGTTGAAGCGAACGTCGGTAAACCTCAGGTTGCTTATCGTGAAGCGATTCGCGCCAAAGTTACCGATATCGAAGGCAAACACGCCAAGCAGTCTGGTGGTCGTGGTCAGTACGGTCATGTTGTTATCGACATGTACCCACTGGAGCCAGGCTCGAACCCTAAAGGTTACGAGTTCGTCAACGACATCAAAGGCGGTACTATTCCAACGGAATATATCCCTGCGGTTGACAAAGGTATCCAGGAGCAGCTGAAATCAGGTCCTCTGGCTGGTTATCCAGTAGTTGATCTGGGTGTTCGTCTGCACTTTGGTTCTTACCATGACGTTGACTCCTCTGAGCTGGCGTTTAAACTGGCTGCTTCTATCGCGTTCAAAGACGGCTTTAGGAAAGCAACTCCAGTTCTGCTTGAGCCGATCATGAAGGTTGAAGTAGAGACTCCGGAAGAGAACACCGGTGACGTTATCGGTGACCTTAGCCGTCGTCGTGGTATGCTGAAGGGACAAGAATCTAACGCTACTGGCGTTCAGATTCACGCTGAAGTTCCGCTGTCTGAAATGTTCGGATATGCAACTCAGCTGCGTTCTCTGACTAAAGGCCGTGCTTCATACTCTATGGAGTTCCTGAAGTATGATGATGCGCCGAACAATGTCGCTCAGGCCGTTATTGAAGCTCGTAGCAAATAAGCTACAGTTTTAAAATATTGATCATATGCTCTCACCATGGAGTGAGAGCATTAAAGTAAGGAATATCGTCGTGGCTAAAGAGAAATTTGAACGTAACAAACCGCACGTCAACGTTGGTACTATCGGCCACGTTGACCACGGTAAAACTACCCTGACAGCAGCTATCACCACCGTTCTGGCTAAAACCTACGGCGGTTCTGCTCGTGCATTCGACCAGATCGATAACGCACCAGAAGAAAAAGCGCGTGGTATCACCATCAACACTTCTCACGTTGAATATGACACCCCGACTCGCCACTATGCGCACGTTGACTGCCCAGGCCACGCCGACTATGTGAAAAACATGATCACTGGTGCTGCGCAGATGGACGGTGCAATTCTGGTTGTTGCTGCAACTGACGGCCCTATGCCTCAGACCCGTGAGCACATCCTGCTGGGTCGCCAGGTTGGCGTTCCTTTCATCATCGTATTCATGAACAAATGTGACATGGTTGATGATGAAGAGCTGCTGGAACTGGTTGAGATGGAAGTTCGTGAACTTCTTTCTGCCTACGACTTCCCTGGTGATGACCTGCCAATCGTTCGCGGTTCTGCACTGAAAGCACTGCAGGGCGAAGCTGAGTGGGAAGAGAAAATCATCGAGCTGGCTGGTTACCTGGATAGCTACATCCCAGAACCAGAGCGCGCAATTGACAAGCCATTCCTGCTGCCAATTGAAGACGTTTTCTCTATCTCCGGCCGTGGTACTGTTGTTACCGGTCGTGTAGAGCGCGGTATCGTTAAAGTTGGCGAAGAAGTTGAAATCGTCGGCATCAAAGACACCGTTAAATCTACTTGTACTGGTGTTGAGATGTTCCGTAAGCTGCTTGACGAAGGTCGTGCAGGCGAGAACTGTGGTGTTCTTCTGCGTGGTATCAAGCGTGAAGAAATCCAGCGTGGCCAGGTTCTGGCTAAGCCAGGTTCAATCAAGCCACACACCAAATTTGAGTCAGAAGTTTACATTCTGTCCAAAGATGAAGGCGGCCGTCATACTCCGTTCTTCAAAGGCTACCGTCCACAGTTCTACTTCCGTACAACTGACGTGACCGGTACCATCGAACTGCCAGAAGGCGTTGAGATGGTAATGCCTGGTGACAACATCCAGATGGTTGTTACCCTGATCCACCCAATCGCGATGGATGACGGTCTGCGTTTCGCAATCCGTGAAGGCGGCCGTACTGTTGGTGCGGGCGTTGTTGCTAAAGTTATCGCTTAATTGTCGATGATTTGAAACGGCAGGGTTCGCTCTGCCGGTGCAAATAAAAAGAGCACTTCGGTGCTCTTTTTTTATGCCTGTAATTCGACGCCGGCAGGCGGGTAGCGATTGAAATAAAAACGATTCGCATTTACACTATGATCAGAAACTGTACTGGAGTCGCAAAATGTACGTCTGCTTGTGTAATGCCGTTAGTGATAAAACCATCCGCGAAGTTGTCCGTCGTTATCAACCGAAATCGTTACAGCACCTTCGTCAACTGGTCCCGGTTGGCAAACAATGTGGCAAATGTATCCGTGCCGCGCGCGAAATCATGGATGAAGAAATGCAGCACGTTCCGCAGTACAAAGAGATCGCCTGATAATCTCCCTATAATTTGTCATGGTTTTTTGACTTCCCCCAATCCGCGTCTACGATTTGATTAACTGGAAGCGGAGGAAGCAAAATGAAGGGCGATGCCAAAATTATAAGTCATTTAAACAAATTGCTTGGAAATGAGCTGGTTGCTATTAATCAGTATTTCCTGCATGCGCGGATGTTCAAGAATTGGGGACTGATGCGGCTTAACGATATTGAGTACCACGAATCCATCGATGAAATGAAGCATGCCGACAAGTACATTGAACGCATTCTGTTTCTTGAAGGATTACCCAACCTGCAGGATCTGGGCAGACTTCGCATCGGAGAGGATGTTGAAGAGATGCTGAAGTCAGATTTAGCGTTGGAACTTGAAGGGGCGAGAGACTTGCGGGAAGCGATAGCCTACGCCGACAAGGTGCATGACTATGTCAGTCGGGACATGATGATTGTGATCCTGGAGGATGAAGAGCATCACATCGATTTCCTGGAAACCGAACTCGAGCTGATGGGCAAGGTTGGGGTTCAAAATTATCTACAGACACAAATAAAAGTCGAATAGCAGGGTAGGGCAGTTGCAATGTCGTTGTACATATTTTCGCCGCTGAAACAGTCACTTCAGCGGCGTTGTCATTTCTGAGTTCCATCAAGCGCTTTCCCCTTCCAGCTTCCCACTACAGTCCTTTGCGACAAACAGTTTGCTTTGTGTGCTCAGACACGTATAATGCGCGGGCTCGTCAGAAATGACGGCCCGGTTCAATCTGAACCGCAGGTTAGCAATTAGCTCACCTGACAATACTCCCAATAGGGGAGTTATGTGCAGACGATTACACTCTCCCATCAATCGTAATGGGTTTGAGTAGTAATCTTTTCGTTTATAAATAATTGGAGCTCTGGTCTCATGCAGAACCAAAGAATCCGTATCCGTCTTAAAGCGTTTGATCATCGTTTGATCGATCAATCAACTGCGGAAATCGTAGAGACTGCCAAGCGCACTGGTGCGCAGGTTCGTGGTCCTATTCCGCTGCCGACCCGCAAAGAGCGTTTTACTGTTCTGATCTCCCCGCACGTCAACAAAGACGCGCGCGATCAGTATGAAATTCGCACTCACAAGCGTCTGGTTGACATCGTTGAGCCAACTGAAAAAACGGTTGATGCTCTGATGCGTCTGGATCTGGCTGCAGGTGTAGACGTGCAGATCAGCCTGGGTTAATCAGGTCATTGAGCGATTGAGAGGTTGAACACAATGATTGGTTTAGTCGGTAAGAAAGTGGGCATGACTCGTATCTTCACTGAAGATGGCGTTTCTATCCCAGTAACCGTGATTGAAATTGAAGCAAACCGCGTGACTCAGGTTAAGAGCCTGGAAAACGACGGCTACACTGCTATCCAGGTAACTGCGGGCGCTAAAAAAGCAAACCGTGTTACTAAGCCTGAAGCAGGTCATTTTGCTAAAGCTGGCGTTGAAGCTGGCCGTGGCCTCTGGGAATTCCGCACCGTTGAAGGTGATGAGTTCGCTGTTGGTCAGAGCATTAACGTTGATATCTTCAGCGACGTTAAAAAAGTTGACGTGACTGGAACATCTAAAGGTAAAGGTTTTGCCGGTACTGTAAAGCGCTGGAACTTCCGTACTCAGGATGCTACTCACGGTAACTCCTTGTCCCACCGCGTACCGGGTTCTATCGGTCAGAACCAGACTCCGGGCAAAGTGTTTAAAGGCAAGAAAATGGCAGGCCAGATGGGTAACGAACGTGTCACTGTTCAGAGCCTGGACGTGGTACGCGTTGACGCTGAGCGCAACCTGCTGCTGGTTAAAGGTGCAGTACCCGGTGCTACCGGTTGCGACCTGATCGTTAAACCAGCTGTTAAGGCGTAAGGGGATAGCAATGGAATTAGTATTGAAAGACGCGCAAAGCGCGCTGACTGTTTCCGAAACTACCTTCGGTCGTGATTTCAACGAAGCGCTAGTACACCAGGTTGTTGTTGCTTATGCAGCAGGTGCCCGTCAAGGTACTCGTGCTCAGAAGACCCGCGCTGAAGTAACTGGTTCCGGTAAGAAACCGTGGCGTCAGAAAGGTACCGGCCGTGCTCGTGCTGGTACTGTGAAGAGCCCGATCTGGCGTTCAGGTGGTGTAACTTTCGCAGCGAAGCCACAGGATCACAGTCAAAAAGTTAACAAAAAGATGTACCGCGGCGCGCTGAAAAGCATTTTGTCCGAACTGGTACGTCAAGATCGTCTGATCGTTGTCGAGCAGTTCTCTCTGGAAGCGCCTAAAACTAAGCTGCTTGTTGAGAAACTGAAAGACATGGCTCTGGAAGACGTGCTGATCATCACTGGCGAACTGGAAGAGAACCTGTTCCTGGCCGCGCGCAACCTGTACAAGGTTGACGTACGTGATGCAGCTGGTATCGACCCAGTTAGCCTGATCGCCTTCGACAAAGTCGTTATGACTGCTGACGCAGTTAAGCAAGTTGAGGAGATGCTGGCATGATCCGTGAAGAACGTCTGCTGAAAGTCGTGCGCGCGCCGCACGTATCTGAAAAAGCATCTGCCGCGATGGAAAAAACAAACACCATCGTTCTCAAAGTTGCTAAAGACGCGACCAAGGCAGAAATCAAAGCCGCTGTACAGAAGCTTTTCGAAGTGGAAGTAAAAGACGTTAACACCCTGGTAGTTAAAGGGAAAGTTAAACGTTCTGGTCAGCGTATTGGTCGTCGTAACGACTGGAAAAAAGCTTACGTCACCCTGAAAGAAGGCCAGAATCTGGACTTCGTCGGCGGCGCTGAGTAAGTCGGAGGAGAAGAACAATGGCAGTTGTTAAATGTAAACCGACATCTCCGGGTCGTCGCCATGTAGTTAAAGTGGTAAACACGGAGCTGCACAAGGGCAAACCATTCGCCCCGCTGGTAGAGAAAAACAGCAAATCCGGCGGCCGTAACAACAATGGTCGCATCACTACCCGTCATATCGGTGGTGGTCACAAGCAGGCTTACCGTATTGTTGACTTCAAACGCAACAAAGATGGTATCCCAGCAACCGTTGAACGTCTTGAGTACGATCCGAACCGCTCTGCGAACATCGCACTGGTTCTGTACAAAGACGGCGAGCGCCGTTACATCCTGGCCCCTAAAGGCCTGAAAGCTGGCGACCAGATTCAGTCTGGCGTTGATGCTGCGATTAAAGCAGGTAACACCCTGCCGATGCGTAACATCCCAGTGGGTTCTACCGTGCATAACGTAGAAATGAAACCAGGCAAAGGCGGACAGATTGCTCGCTCAGCTGGTACTTACGTGCAGATCGTTGCGCGTGAAGGTTCCTACGTAACCCTGCGTCTGCGTTCAGGTGAAATGCGTAAAGTCGAAATCGACTGCCGCGCTACCCTGGGTGAAGTCGGTAATGCTGAGCATATGCTTCGCGTTCTGGGTAAAGCCGGTGCTGCTCGTTGGCGTGGTGTTCGTCCTACCGTTCGCGGTACTGCGATGAACCCAGTCGACCACCCACACGGTGGTGGTGAAGGTCGTAACTTTGGTAAGCACCCGGTAACTCCGTGGGGCGTTCAGACCAAAGGTAAGAAGACCCGCAGCAACAAGCGTACTGATAAATTTATCGTACGTCGCCGTAGCAAATAATTTTAGAGGATAAGCCATGCCACGTTCTCTCAAGAAAGGTCCTTTTATTGACCTGCACTTGCTGAAGAAGGTAGAGAAAGCGGTGGAAAGCGGAGACAAGAAGCCTTTGCGCACCTGGTCCCGTCGTTCAACGATCTTCCCTAACATGATCGGTTTGACCATCGCTGTCCATAATGGTCGTCAGCACGTTCCTGTCTTTGTTTCCGACGAAATGGTCGGTCACAAACTGGGTGAATTTGCACCGACCCGTACTTATCGCGGCCACACGGCTGATAAGAAAGCCAAGAAACGCTAAGCAGGAGGAAGAGATGGAAACTATCGCTAAACATCGCCACGCTCGTTCTTCTGCACAGAAGGTTCGCCTTGTTGCGGATCTTGTACGCGGTAAGAATGTGTCGCAGGCTCTGGACATTTTGACCTACACCAACAAGAAAGCGGCTGTACTGGTTAAGAAGGTCTTAGAATCTGCCATTGCTAACGCCGAACACAACGATGGCGCTGACATTGATGATCTGAAAGTCACGAAGATCTTCGTAGACGAAGGCCCTAGCATGAAGCGCATTATGCCTCGTGCAAAAGGTCGTGCAGATCGCATCCTGAAGCGCACCAGCCACATTACTGTGGTTGTGTCCGATCGCTGAGACTCTGGAGACTAGCAATGGGTCAGAAAGTACATCCTAATGGTATTCGCCTGGGTATAGTTAAAGCTTGGAACTCTACCTGGTTCGCCAATACCAAAGAATTCGCTGACAACCTGGACAGCGACTTTAAAGTGCGTCAGTTCTTGACTAAAGAACTGGCCAAAGCGTCTGTATCTCGTATCGTTATCGAGCGTCCAGCTAAGAGCATCCGTGTGACTATTCACACTGCTCGCCCTGGCATCGTGATCGGTAAGAAAGGCGAAGACGTAGAAAAACTGCGCAAGGTCGTAGCGGATATCGCTGGCGTTCCTGCACAGATCAATATCGCTGAAGTCCGTAAGCCGGAACTGGACGCTAAATTGGTTGCTGACAGCATCACTTCACAGCTGGAGCGTCGTGTGATGTTCCGTCGTGCTATGAAGCGTGCTGTACAGAACGCAATGCGTCTGGGCGCTAAAGGGATCAAAGTTGAAGTTAGTGGCCGTCTGGGCGGTGCTGAAATCGCGCGTACCGAATGGTACCGTGAAGGCCGCGTGCCGTTGCACACCCTGCGTGCTGACATTGACTACAACACCTCTGAAGCGCACACCACTTATGGTGTAATCGGCGTTAAGGTATGGATCTTCAAAGGTGAGATCCTGGGTGGTATGGCTGCTGTTGAACAACCGGAACCGGCTGCTCAACCTAAAAAGCAGCAGCGTAAAAGCCGTAAGTAAGGAGAGTCGCTGATGTTACAACCAAAGCGTACAAAATTCCGTAAAGTGCATAAAGGCCGCAACCGTGGTCTGGCGCAGGGCACGGATGTTAGCTTCGGTACTTTCGGTTTGAAAGCTGTTGGCCGTGGTCGTCTGACCGCCCGTCAGATCGAAGCCGCACGTCGTGCAATGACACGTGCAGTTAAGCGTAAAGGTAAAATTTGGATCCGTGTATTCCCGGACAAACCAATTACCGAGAAGCCGCTGGAAGTGCGTATGGGTAAAGGTAAAGGTAACGTGGAATATTGGGTTGCCTTGATCCAACCGGGCAAAGTCCTGTATGAAATGGACGGCGTTCCGGAAGAGCTTGCCCGTGAAGCATTCAAGCTGGCAGCAGCAAAACTGCCTATCAAAACCACCTTTGTAACTAAGACGGTGATGTAATGAAAGCAACAGAGCTGCGTGAAAAAAGCGTTGAAGAGCTGAACACTGAGCTTCTTAACCTACTGCGTGAGCAGTTTAACCTGCGCATGCAGGCAGCATCCGGCCAGCTGCAACAGTCTCATCTGTTGAAGCAAGTGCGTCGTGATGTTGCACGCGTAAAGACTTTACTGACTGAGAAGGCGGGTGCGTAATGACCGATAAAATCCGTACTCTGCAAGGTCGTGTGACTAGTGACAAAATGGAGAAATCCATGACCGTTGCTATCGAACGTTTTGTGAAACACCCTATCTACGGTAAATTCATCAAGCGTACGACTAAACTGCACGTACATGACGAGAACAATGAATGCGGTATCGGCGACGTGGTTATCATCCGCGAATGCCGCCCGCTGTCCAAGACTAAGTCCTGGACGCTGGTTCGCGTTGTAGAGAAAGCGATTCTGTAATAGAATCTGCCCTCGTTAAAAATAAGATAAACGGCTCGTTTTGAGCCGTTTATTTTTTCTACCCATATGCGAAAAGCAGTGTTATAATGCTGCGCCCTCAATTATGGGCTATCAATCGACCTGAATCAGGTCCCGAAGTAGTAGTTGACATTAGCGGAGCACTAAAATGATCCAAGAACAGACTATGCTGAACGTCGCCGACAACTCCGGTGCACGTCGCGTAATGTGTATCAAGGTTCTGGGTGGCTCGCACCGTCGCTACGCAGGCGTAGGCGATATCATCAAAATTACCATCAAGGAAGCAATTCCTCGCGGTAAGGTTAAGAAAGGTGATGTGCTGAAAGCGGTAGTGGTGCGCACCAGGAAGGGTGTTCGTCGCCCGGACGGTTCTGTCATTCGCTTCGATGGTAATGCATGCGTTATTTTAAATAATAACAGCGAGCAGCCTATCGGAACGCGTATTTTTGGGCCGGTAACTCGTGAACTTCGTACTGAAAAGTTCATGAAAATTATCTCTCTGGCACCAGAAGTACTCTAAGGAGCGAAAAATGGCAGCTAAAATCCGTCGCGATGACGAAGTTGTCGTGCTGACCGGCAAAGATAAAGGTAAGCGCGGTAAAGTTAAGAATGTCCTGTCTTCTGGCAAGGTAATTGTTGAAGGTATCAACCTGGTTAAGAAACATCAGAAGCCGGTTCCGGCCCTGAACCAACCAGGTGGCATCGTTGAAAAGGAAGCTGCTCTGCAGGTTTCTAACGTTGCACTTTACAACACTGCCACCGGCAAGGCGGACCGTGTAGGCTTTAGATTCGAAGACGGCAAAAAAGTCCGTTTCTTCAAGTCTAACAGCGTAACTATCAAGTAATTTGGAGTAGTACGATGGCGAAACTGCATGATTACTACAAAGACGAAGTAGTTAAACAACTCATGACTGAGTTTAGCTACAATTCTGTCATGCAAGTCCCTCGGGTCGAGAAGATCACCCTGAATATGGGTGTGGGTGAAGCGATCGCTGACAAGAAACTGCTGGATAACGCAGCAGCTGACTTGGCAGCAATCTCCGGTCAAAAGCCGTTTATCACCAAAGCACGCAAATCAGTTGCAGGCTTCAAAATCCGTCAGGGCTATCCGATCGGCTGTAAAGTAACTCTGCGTGGCGAACGCATGTGGGAGTTCTTTGAGCGTCTGATTTCTATTGCTGTTCCACGTATCCGTGACTTCCGTGGCTTGTCCGCTAAGTCATTCGATGGCCGTGGAAACTACAGCATGGGCGTTCGTGAGCAGATCATCTTCCCAGAGATCGACTATGACAAAGTCGACCGCGTTCGTGGTTTGGATATCACCATTACCACTACTGCGAAATCTGATGATGAAGGCCGCGCACTTTTGGCTGCTTTTAACTTCCCATTCCGCAAGTAAGGCAGGGTTACTGATGGCTAAGCAATCGATGAAAGCACGCGAAGTCGTTCGCGTGAAACTGGCTGACAAGTACCGCGCTAAACGCGAGGAACTGAAAGCTATCATTTCAGGTGTGAACTCATCCGACGAAGATCGTTGGAATGCTGTTCTCAAGCTGCAAACTCTGCCGCGTGATTCCAGCCCGTCTCGTCAGCGTAAACGCTGCCGCCAAACTGGCCGTCCACATGGTTATGTGGGCAAGTTCGGGTTGAGCCGTATCAAGCTTCGTGAAGCCGCTATGCGCGGTGAAGTACCTGGCTTGAAAAAGGCTAGCTGGTAATTACCAATTGAATCACGGGAGTAAAGACAGATGAGCATGCAAGATCCGATCGCGGATATGCTGACCCGTATCCGTAACGGTCAATCTGCGAATAAAGTAGCGGTTACCATGCCTTCCTCCAAGCTGAAATTGGCTATTGCCAAGCTGCTGAAGGAAGAAGGATATATTGAAGAATTTAAAATCGAAGGCGACACCAAGCCAGAACTGGAACTTACTCTTAAGTATTTCCAGGGCAAGGCAGTGGTAGAGAGCATTCAGCGTGTTAGTCGTCCAGGTCTGCGCATCTACAAACGCAAAGACGAGCTGCCAAAAGTTATGGCAGGACTGGGTATCGCTGTTATTTCTACCTCTAAAGGTGTTATGACCGATCGTGCAGCGCGCCAGGCTGGTCTTGGTGGCGAAATTATCTGCTACGTAGCTTAAGGAGGAATTTATGTCTCGTGTTGCTAAAGCACCTGTCGTGATTCCTGCAGGCGTAGAGGTAAAACTCGACGGTCAGGTAATTTCGATTAAAGGTAAAAACGGCGAGCTGACTCGTACTTTGAACTCTGCTGTAGAAGTTAAGCATGTTGACAACACCCTGACTTTCGCCCCGCGCGAAGGCTTCACGGATGGTTGGGCACAGGCTGGTACTTCTCGTGCATTGTTGAACGGTATGGTTATCGGTGTTACCGAAGGCTTCTCTAAGAAGTTACAGCTGGTTGGTGTAGGTTATCGTGCAGCCGTTAAAGGCAACTCTGTGAGCTTGGCCCTGGGCTTCTCTCACCCTGTTGACCACGCGCTGCCAGCCGGAATTACTGCTGAATGTCCAACTCAGACTGAGATCGTGCTGAAAGGCGCTGATAAACAGCTGATTGGCCAGGTAGCAGCAGATCTCCGCGCCTACCGTCGTCCTGAGCCTTATAAAGGCAAGGGTGTTCGTTACGCCGACGAAGTCGTGCGTACCAAAGAGGCTAAGAAGAAGTAAGGTAACACTATGGATAAGAAATCTGCTCGTATCCGTCGTGCGACCCGCGCACGCCGTAAGCTCAAAGAGCTTGGTGCAACTCGCCTGGTGGTACATCGTACCCCGCGTCATATTTACGCACAGGTAATTGCTCCAAACGGCTCTGAAATCCTGGTTGCTGCTTCTACTGTAGAAAAAGCAATCGGTGAGCAATTGAAGTACACAGGAAACAAAGACGCCGCAGCAGCTGTTGGTAAAGCAGTAGCTGAGCGCGCAATCGAAAAAGGCATCAAAAATGTTTCTTTCGACCGCTCTGGTTTCCAATATCATGGTCGTGTCCAGGCACTGGCAGATGCTGCCCGTGAAGCTGGCCTACAGTTCTAAGGTAGAGGTGTAAGATGGCACACATCGAAAAACAAGCTGGCGAACTGCAGGAAAAGCTGATCGCGGTAAATCGCGTATCTAAAACCGTTAAAGGCGGTCGTATCTTCTCCTTCACTGCATTGACAGTGGTTGGCGACGGTAACGGTCGTATCGGTTTTGGTTACGGAAAAGCGCGTGAAGTTCCAGCAGCGATCCAGAAAGCTATGGAAAAAGCTCGTCGCAACATGATCAATGTTGCGTTGAACAACGGTACTCTGCAGCACCCAGTTAAAGGTGTGCACACAGGTTCTCGTGTGTTCATGATGCCGGCTTCTGAAGGTACCGGTATTATTGCCGGTGGTGCAATGCGCGCCGTCCTGGAAGTCGCTGGGGTTCATAACGTTTTGGCTAAAGCCTACGGTTCCACTAACCCGATTAACGTGGTTCGTGCAACGTTGGATGGCCTGGGCAACATGAATTCCCCAGAAATGGTCGCTGCTAAGCGTGGCAAATCCGTTGAAGACATTCTGGGGTAATGACCATGGCTAAGACTATTAAGATTACTCAAACCCGCAGTTCGATCGGTCGTTTGCCAAAACACAAGGCAACGCTGCTTGGCCTGGGTCTGCGTCGTATTAACCACACCGTAGAGCGTGAAGACACGCCAGCTGTACGCGGTATGGTCAACGCGATTTCGTACATGGTTAAAGTGGAGGAGTAACAGATGCGTTTAAATACTCTGTCTCCGGCCGAAGGGTCTAAACACGCTGCGAAGCGTGTTGGTCGTGGTATTGGTTCTGGCCTCGGCAAGACCGCTGGTCGTGGTCACAAAGGTCAGAACTCACGTTCTGGCGGTGGCGTACGTCGCGGTTTCGAAGGCGGCCAGATGCCTCTGTACCGTCGTCTGCCGAAATTCGGTTTCACCTCACGTAAAGCAATGGTTACGGCAGAAGTTCGTCTGTCTGACCTGCTGAAAGTGGAAGGCGGAATCGTCGACCTGAACACGCTGAAAGCAGCCAACATTATCGGAATTCAGATTGAATTCGCTAAAGTTATTCTGTCTGGCGAAGTCTCTGCACCGGTA
Source organism: Erwinia sp. QL-Z3 (assembly GCF_004551645.1). NCBI lineage: Bacteria > Pseudomonadati > Pseudomonadota > Gammaproteobacteria > Enterobacterales > Erwiniaceae > Erwinia > Erwinia sp. QL-Z3. The sequence goes on along the minus strand of NZ_CP037950.1, from coordinate 930,522 downwards.
ACGGTTCGCGGTCTGCGTGTCACTAAAGGCGCTCGTGCTGCAATCGAAGCTGCTGGCGGTAAAATTGAGGAATAAGTAGCAGATGGCTAAGCAACCAGGATTAGATTTTCAAAGTGCCAAGGGTGGTTTTGGCGAACTAAAACGCAGACTTCTGTTTGTTATTGGTGCGCTGATTGTTTTCCGAATTGGTTCTTTTATTCCGATCCCTGGTATCGATGCCACTGTACTTGCCAAACTGCTTGAGCAACAGCGTGGCACCATCATTGAAATGTTTAACATGTTCTCTGGTGGTGCCCTCAGCCGTGCTTCTATCTTTGCCCTGGGTATTATGCCGTACATTTCGGCCTCTATTATTATCCAGCTGCTGACGGTGGTTCATCCAGCGTTAGCTGAAATAAAGAAAGAAGGGGAGGCTGGCCGTCGTAAGATTAGCCAGTACACCCGTTACGGTACGTTGGTATTAGGGATATTTCAGTCTGTCGGTATTGCTACCGGTTTACCGAATATGCCTGGAATGCAGGGCCTGGTGTTAAACCCAGGCTTTGCTTTCTACTTTACCGCTGTTGTTAGCCTGGTTACCGGAACAATGTTCCTGATGTGGCTGGGTGAACAGATTACTGAGCGAGGTATCGGCAACGGTATCTCAATCATAATCTTCGCTGGTATTGTTGCGGGATTGCCGCCGGCCGTTGGCCATACTATCGAGCAAGCAAGGCAAGGCGACCTGCACTTCCTCCTGTTGCTGTTGGTTGCAGTTCTCGTATTTGCAGTGACCTTCTTCGTTGTTTACGTTGAGCGTGGTCAACGCCGCATTGTGGTGAACTATGCGAAACGTCAGCAAGGCCGTCGTGTCTATGCTGCACAGAGCACACATTTACCGTTGAAAGTGAATATGGCCGGGGTTATCCCAGCAATCTTTGCTTCCAGCATTATTCTGTTCCCAGCGACCATCGCTTCTTGGTTCGGGGGCGGTACCGGTTGGAACTGGCTGACGACTATTTCGATGAATTTGCAGCCCGGACAACCGCTTTATGTGCTACTCTATGCGACTGCAATCATCTTCTTCTGTTTCTTCTACACAGCGCTGGTGTTCAACCCGCGTGAAACAGCAGATAACCTGAAGAAGTCCGGTGCATTTGTACCAGGAATTCGTCCGGGAGAACAGACGGCGAAGTACATCGATAAAGTAATGACTCGCCTGACTTTGGTCGGCGCGCTCTACATTACTTTCATCTGCCTGATCCCGGAGTTCATGCGTGATGCGATGAAAGTCCCATTCTACTTCGGCGGTACATCACTGCTGATCGTAGTGGTTGTCATCATGGACTTTATGGCTCAAGTGCAAACTCTGATGATGTCCAGTCAGTATGAGTCTGCATTGAAGAAAGCAAACCTGAAAGGCTACGGCCGTTAATCAGGCGCTTACTGAAGTTACGGAGAGTAAAAATGAAAGTTCGTGCTTCCGTCAAGAAATTATGTCGTAACTGCAAAATCGTTCGCCGCGAAGGTGTCGTTCGTGTTATTTGCAGCGCCGAGCCTAAGCATAAACAGCGTCAAGGCTAATATTTTTCTTGCAAAGTCGGGTTGAGCTGGCTAGATTAGCCAGCCAATCTTTTGTATGTCTATGCGTTTCCATTTGAGTATCCTGAAAACGGGCTTTTCGGCATGGGACGCATAAGTAATTAAATAGGAGTGCATAGTGGCCCGTATAGCAGGCATTAACATTCCTGATCATAAACATACCGTGATTGCATTAACTGCAATCTTCGGCATCGGTAAGACCCGTTCACAGTCTATCTGTGCAACTACGGGAATCGCTGAAAATGTTAAGATCAGTGAGCTGTCTGAAGAACAAATCGATATTCTGCGTGATGCAGTAGCTAAGTTTGTTGTTGAAGGCGATCTGCGTCGTGAAGTCACCCTGAGCATCAAGCGTCTTATGGACCTTGGCTGCTATCGTGGTTTACGTCATCGTCGTGGTCTTCCAGTTCGCGGTCAGCGTACTAAGACCAACGCACGTACCCGCAAGGGTCCGCGTAAACCGATCAAGAAATAATCGGGGTGATTGAATAATGGCAAAGGCACCAGTTCGTGCACGCAAGCGTGTAAGAAAGCAAGTCTCTGATGGCGTGGCTCATGTCCATGCGTCTTTTAACAACACCATCGTAACTATTACCGATCGTCAGGGTAATGCGCTGGGTTGGGCAACAGCCGGTGGTTCCGGTTTCCGTGGTTCTCGTAAGTCTACGCCATTCGCTGCGCAGGTTGCTGCAGAGCGTTGCGCAGAGGCCGTGAAAGATTACGGTATTAAGAACTTGGAAGTTATGGTTAAGGGTCCAGGTCCAGGCCGCGAATCAACGATTCGTGCTCTGAACGCTGCTGGTTTCCGCATCACGAATATTACTGATGTGACTCCGATCCCTCACAACGGTTGTCGTCCGCCGAAAAAACGTCGCGTATAACGCCCGTTTTTTAGGAATGTTGGAGAAAGAAAATGGCAAGATATTTGGGTCCTAAGCTCAAGCTGAGCCGTCGCGAAGGTACCGACCTCTTTTTGAAGTCAGGCGTTCGCGCGATTGATACCAAGTGTAAGATTGAACAAGCTCCTGGTCAGCACGGTGCGCGCAAACCGCGTCTGTCTGATTATGGTGTGCAGTTACGTGAAAAGCAGAAAGTTCGTCGTACCTACGGCGTGCTGGAGCGTCAGTTCCGTAACTATTATAAAGAAGCAGCTCGTCTGAAAGGCAACACAGGTGAAAACCTGTTAGCACTGCTTGAAGGTCGTCTGGATAACGTTGTTTACCGTATGGGCTTTGGCGCTACTCGTGCAGAATCACGTCAGTTAGTTAGCCACAAATCTATCATGGTAAACGGTCGCGTTGTCAGCATCGCTTCTTATCAGGTAACTCCGAATGACGTTGTTAGCATCCGTGAGAAAGCCAAAAAGCAGTCTCGCGTGAAAGCCGCTCTGGAGCTGGCTGAACAGCGTGAAAAGCCAACCTGGCTGGAAGTTGATGCGACTAAGATGGAAGGTGTGTTCAAACGTATTCCTGAACGTACCGATCTGTCTGCGGACATTAACGAACACCTGATCGTCGAGCTTTACTCCAAGTAAAGCTTAGTACCAAAGAGAGGACACAATGCAGGGTTCTGTGACAGAGTTTCTAAAACCGCGCCTGGTAGATATCGAGCAAGTGAGTTCGACGCACGCCAAGGTGACCCTTGAGCCTTTAGAGCGTGGCTTTGGCCATACTCTTGGTAACGCACTGCGCCGTATTCTGCTTTCATCCATGCCGGGTTGCGCGGTGACCGAGGTTGAAATTGATGGTGTACTACATGAGTACAGCACCAAAGAGGGCGTACAGGAAGATATCCTGGAAATCCTGCTCAACCTGAAAGGGCTGGCGGTAAGAGTTCAGGGGAAAGATGAAGTTATTCTCACCTTGAATAAATCTGGCATTGGCCCTGTAACTGCAGCCGATATCACCCATGATGGTGATGTCGAAGTCGTCAAGCCGCAGCACGTGATTTGCCACCTGACCGATGAGAATGCTGCGATTAGCATGCGTATCAAAATTCAGCGTGGTCGTGGTTATGTGCCGGCTTCTGCCCGAATTCATTCGGAAGAAGATGAGCGCCCGATCGGTCGTCTGTTGGTAGACGCCTGTTACAGCCCTGTAGAGCGTATAGCCTACAATGTTGAAGCAGCGCGTGTTGAACAGCGTACTGACCTGGACAAGCTGGTCATCGAAATGGAAACCAACGGCACTATAGATCCTGAAGAAGCGATCCGCCGTGCGGCAACCATCCTGGCAGAACAACTTGAAGCATTCGTTGACTTACGTGATGTACGTCAGCCGGAAGTTAAAGAAGAGAAGCCAGAATTCGACCCAATCTTGCTGCGCCCTGTTGACGATCTGGAATTGACTGTCCGCTCTGCTAACTGCCTTAAGGCAGAAGCTATCCACTACATCGGTGATCTGGTACAGCGTACTGAGGTTGAGCTGCTTAAAACGCCTAACCTTGGTAAAAAATCTCTTACCGAGATTAAAGATGTGCTGGCTTCGCGTGGACTGTCTCTGGGCATGCGCCTGGAAAACTGGCCACCCGCTAGCATTGCTGATGAATAAACCGATCACAGGTTAAGGTTTCACTGAGAAGGATAAGGTCATGCGCCATCGTAAGAGTGGTCGTCAACTGAACCGCAACAGCAGCCATCGTCAGGCTATGTTCCGCAACATGGCTGGCTCTTTGGTTCGTCACGAGATTATCAAGACGACCCTGCCAAAAGCGAAAGAGCTGCGTCGCGTAGTTGAGCCGCTGATTACTCTTGCCAAGACCGATAGCGTAGCTAATCGTCGTCTGGCATTCGCCCGTACTCGTGATAACGAGATCGTGGCAAAACTGTTTAATGAGCTCGGCCCGCGTTTTGCGAGTCGTGCAGGTGGTTACACTCGCATTCTGAAGTGTGGCTTCCGCGCTGGTGACAACGCTCCGATGGCTTACATCGAGCTCGTTGATCGTCCAGAAGCTCAAGCAGAAGCTGTAGCAGAGTAATCTGTTGCACTACGGAAAAACCGGGCTTGCCCGGTTTTTTTATGTCTAAAATTCCCCTCAGCCCTTTCAAGCGTTATCCTTATCCCTTCCTTCTCCATTCAGCGAGTCCAATATGTGGCTTATTGATCGACTGGTAGAGCAACATATCTCTGAAGCACAAAAGAACGGTGGGCTGGACGATCTGCCTGGCAGCGGTAAAAAGCTTGAGCTGGATGATGACAGTCATGTTCCAGTTGAATTACGCGCGGCCTATCGTCTGATGAAAAATTCTGGCTATCTGCCACCTGAGCTGGAAATGCGTCGTGAAGCGGTCGAACTTGACCAACTCCTTGCAGGGCTCGAGCCCGATGACCATCGCTATGATCAGCATGCGAAGCGTCTGGTCTTACTTGAACTAAAACTCAGACAAGCGGGTATGAGCACTACGTTCCTGCGCGGTGACTACCGTAATCACGTTCATAAGCGGTTCAAAGGAGAAGAGTGATGTTTAAAATTGGGCAACTGGCTAAGCTGGCCGATGTCACGCCAGATACCATCCGCTACTACGAAAAGCAGCAGATGATGGATCATGAAATCCGAACTGAAGGCGGATTCCGTCTTTATAGCGATAAGGATTTGCAGCGTTTGAAGTTTATTCGTTATGGCAGACAGTTGGGTTTTAGTCTTGAAGCGATCCGGGAACTACTGTCGATCCGCGTTGATCCGGAGCATCATACCTGCCAGGAATCTAAAACCATCGTCCAGTCACGCTTGCAGGAAGTCGAAGGAATGATTGCCGAATTGCAGAATATGCAGCGTTCACTACGGCGATTAAATGATGCCTGCTGCGGGACTTCACACAGCAGCGTTTACTGTTCAATCCTCGAGGCGCTGGAGAAGGGGGAAATTGCAGCAGCAGATTGATTTTTTATTCAACGGGTTCTATATTCATGCCGTCATTCATTAAAGGAAAATCACATGTCAGGTTATCAACATAAGAAAGGTGTCATTCGCGACAATGCGATTGAAGCGTTACTGCACGATCCATTATTCAAAGTTCGGATAGAAGTGAATCACAAAGGCAAAGGAAGCTTCCGGCGTAAAGACAAACACGCGAAGAAGGGTAACTGGGAGGCCAGTGGTAAAGACAGCTTTACCACTGGCCTTCTGCTTTCAGGGCAAAAAAAAACCGCCAGGAGCGGTTTTTTTACAGCCAACGCCAGAATTATGGCTGGCCATTCTGCTGCTTGAGCAGATCGCGAATTTCCGTTAACAGCGTCTCTTCTGCACTTGGTTTCGCCGCTGGTTTTTCCACTTCTTTTTTCTGATACAACTTGTTCATTACCTTGATCGCCATAAAGATTGCGAAGGCAACGATCACAAAATCAAATACCGTCTGAAGGAAAATACCGTATTGCATCACAACCGCTGGGGTTTCGCCTTCTGCAGGCTTCAATATCCAGCTGAACGATTTGAAATCAACACCACCAATCAGTAACCCTAGCGGTGGCATAATGATATTCGCCACCAGAGAAGAAACGATCTTACCAAATGCTGCACCGATAATGACACCGACCGCCAGGTCGACAACATTGCCGCGCATAGCAAAATCGCGAAACTCTTTGAATAAACTCATTGTTATCTCCTTTCCTGTGCCAATTGTTAAGTCTAACAAACGATTGGTTTTTTTCCATGGTGATGAGTGAATAAATGAATTATCACCGGAATAAAGCAGCCGGCAGTAAAGTCCGCCGGCGCGAAACTACAGGAAGAACGGACTTGGCTGGAATAGGCGTTCAACATCGGGCACAAACTTCTTGTCAGTAAGGAACATGATGACGTGGTCGCCTTGCTCAATACGCAAATTATCATTGGCGATCATGACATCATTACCCCGCACAACGGCGCCGATGATGGTACCTGGAGGCAGTTTGATATCATTAATCAGTCTGCCCACCACGCGCGACGTGGTTTCATCACCATGAGCGATGGCTTCAATGGCTTCTGCAACACCGCGGCGTAATGACGAAACCCCGACAATATCAGCTTTACGGACATGCCCCAGCAATGCGGAAATAGTTGCCTGCTGTGGTGAGATGGCAATATCTATTACGCTGCCCTGCACCAGATCGACATAGGCTTTACGCTGGATAAGCACCATTACTTTTTTCGCGCCCATCCGTTTGGCGAGCATAGCCGACATGATATTGGCTTCGTCATCATTGGTGATGGCAATGAACAGATCTATTTGATCGATGTGTTCTTCTTCAAGCAGTTCTTGATCGGAAGCATCACCATAAAACACGATGGTGTTTTGCAGCTGCTCTGCCAACTCTGCCGCACGTTGCTGATCGCGTTCGATCAGTTTAACGCTGTAATCTTTTTCCAGCCGCTGGGCGAGTCCAAAGCCAATATTACCGCCGCCGACGATCATAATGCGCTTGTACGGTTTTTCCAGACGCTGGTATTCGCTCATCACCGCCCGGATATTTTGGCTGGCAGCAATAAAGAAGACTTCATCACCGGCTTCTACAATCGTCGATCCTTGCGGACGGATGGGACGATCCTGACGGAAGATAGCCGCTACGCGTGTATCAATATGCGGCATGTGTTCGCGCATGACGGCAAGCGCATTGCCGACCAACGGGCCGCCATAATACGCCTTCACAACCGCGAGACTCACTTTGCCTTCTGCAAAATTCACTACCTGCAATGCCCCTGGGTACTCGATCAACCGGTAGATGTTATCGATCACTAACTGCTCTGGCGAAATCAAATGATCGATTGGGATCGCTTCCGGGACAAACAGTTTTTCCGCATCCCTGATGTAGTCCGGAGCACGAATACGGGCAATACGGTTGGGGGTGTTAAACAGCGAGTAGGCGATCTGACAGGCGATCATATTCGTTTCATCCGAATTGGTCACCGCAACCAGCATATCGGCATCTTCGGCGCCCGCTTCACGCAATACGCGAGGATGTGAACCGTGCCCCTGTACGACACGCAGGTCGAATTTATCCTGCAACTGACGCAGACGATTCGAATCAGTATCTACGACGGTAATGTCGTTGTTTTCACCAACCAGGTTTTCGGCGAGTGTGCCACCGACCTGACCGGCGCCAAGAATGATTATTTTCATTTTGCTTTAGTCTGATTCGTTGGGAGTCAACCTGGCCGGGAATTTGTCCCCGGCCGGCGCAGTTATCGTTTTAGTAATTTTGCATAGAAGAAGCCGTCGCCATCCTGTGGAGCAGGGAAGACCTGCAGACCCGGATGGTTGGCATCGCCTGTATCAGACAGCATGGCATCTTCATGGCGTTCAAGGAAAGCGGCAACCTGCAGATGATTCTCTTCCGGCAGGATGGAGCAGGTTGCATACAGCAATGTACCGCCAGGCTTCAGATGCGGCCAGATAGCATCCAGGATCTGCTGCTGCAAAGCAGCAAGCTCAGGGATGTCACGATCGCGGCGTAGCCATTTAATATCAGGATGACGGCGGATAACACCGGTTGCCGAGCAAGGGGCATCTAACAGTATTCGGTCAAACTGTTTGTCGCCACACCATGTTTCTGGAAGGCAACCGTCGCCGACCTTTACCTCTGCCGTCATATTGAGACGCAGCAGATTTTCGTTAATCCTGGCCAGACGTTGCTCATCAATATCAACCGCCAGCACAGTTGCCTGTGGCGCTGCTTCCAGAATATGAGTTGTTTTGCCGCCCGGAGCGGCGCAAAGGTCGAGAATAAATTCGCCATTTTGCGGATCCAACAGCGCCACACATCCTTGTGCAGAAGCATCCTGAACCGTCACCCAGCCCTGATCAAATCCCGGCAGCTGTGACACCGGGCAAGGCGTCTCCAGTCGTAAAGCATCTGCATGCAGTGGGTGCGGCTCGGCTTCTTTGCCTGCTTCCTGTAACAGGTTCAGCCAGGCATCCCGACTATGGTGTTGGCGATTAACACGCAGCCACATTGGCGGCCGCTGATTATTGGCCTCAACAATGGCTTCCCAGTTATTCGGCCACGCACGTTTCAGTCTTTCCAGCAGCCATTTCGGATGCAGGTATTTCTGATCGCCTACGTTCATCTGCTGCACCAACTCGTCCTGCTTACGCTGGAATTGACGCAATACACCGTTAATCAAGCCCTTAAACTGCTGTCGTTTCAGGGAGATTGCACCTTCAACCGTTTCTGCCAACGCGGCATGAGCGGGAATACGGGTGAAGATCAGCTGATAAAGGCCAACCATCACCAGGAAGTGAATAGTACGTTGTTTGCCCGTCATCGGGCGTTCCATCAGCTGGCCAATAATCCATTCCAGTTGAGGAAGGGTACGCAACACGCCATAGCAAAGCTCTTGCAGCAGCGCAGCGTCTTTCTCAGCCACGGATTTCTGCGCAGCAGGCAGCACGTTACTGAGCGACTGGCCTTGCTCGACCACTTTTTCGATAGTCTGGGCAGCAATGCTGCGCAAATTGGTATTTTTTTTCATAGGGATCGCAAGTCAAAATCAGCCCGGCTGTGAACCGGGCGAGGCATCAGGCAAGAATGTTGCCCGGCGTGAACCACTCTCGGCGGGAGTTCAGCAGATCCTGCGCTTTCATCGGCTTTTTGCCGGCAGGTTGCAGTTCTTCAATGTTCAGGACACCGTCAGCGGTGGCAACCTGAATGCCGTTTTTATCGGCCTGAACGATCTTACCGGGGTGTTGATCTGAGTGAGGCAATACGGTCGCTTTCCAGACTTTTACTGGCTGGTCATCGACAGTGAAATAGCTAACAGGCCACGGGTTGAAGGCACGGATGCAGCGTTCCAGCTGGGTAGCCGAAAGGCTCCAGTCCAGCTTAGCTTCTTCCTTGCTTAGCTTCTCAGCATAGCTGACCTGCGCTTCATCCTGTACTTCAGGCTTCGCAGTGCCGTCAGCCAGTTGCGATAAGGTGACCAACATACCTTCAGGGCCCAGTTCAGCCAGCTTGCTGTAAAGCGTGGCGCTGGTATCTTCAGGCCCGATTGGGCAAGCAAGCTTATACAACATATCGCCCGTATCCAGCCCGACGTCCATTTGCATAATCGTCACGCCGGTTTCGCTATCTCCCGCCCACAGTGAGCGTTGGATTGGCGCAGCGCCACGCCATTTCGGCAGCAGCGACCCGTGCACGTTGATACAACCCAGACGTGGCATCGCCAACACCGGTGCTGGCAGGATCAAGCCATAGGCGACGACCACCATCACATCAGCGCGTAAATCGGCAACCAGCTGCTGGTTTTCCTCCGGTCGGAGGGATTTTGGTTGGAACACCGGGAGATTGTGTTGCTCGGCCAGCTGCTTAACCGGGCTGGCGGTGAGTTTATTTCCACGGCCTGCCGGACGGTCTGGCTGCGTAAAAACGCCAACAACGTTATGCCCAGAAGACAACAGCGCGTCTAAATGACGCGCTGCAAAGTCTGGAGTGCCGGCAAAGATAATATTCAGGGCTTCAGACACGCTTTTCCCTTATTCAGGCTCGTTTTGATCGCGAGCAGTCTGGCGATAAAGTTTTTCCAGCTTCTGGCGGATACGCTGGCGCTTCATCGGCGACAGGTAGTCAATAAACAGTTTACCGACCAGATGATCCATTTCGTGTTGAATACAGATAGCCAGTAAACCATCTGCTTCCAGCTCATAGCTGTTTCCTTCACGATCCAGCGCGCGGATTTTGACTTTTTCAGCGCGGGGCACCAGCGCACGCTGTTCAGGAATGGAGAGGCAACCCTCTTCAATTCCCGTTTCGCCGCTTTTTTCCAGCATTTCGGGGTTGATAAGCACAAGACGTTCTTCGCGATTTTCAGAAACGTCAATCACGATAATGCGCTGATGGATATCGACCTGAGTGGCCGCCAACCCGATACCTTCTTCGGCATACATCGTTTCAAACATATCATCGACGATGCGCTGAATATCGGCATTCACTTCTTTAACGGGTTTCGCAACGATGCGCAGGCGCTCGTCAGGAAAATGTAATACCTGCAAAACTGACATAACTTTCCAGATCTGTGTTCAAGGGATTAGATATTTATCTTTCTTATTGTAGACATTTCGGTCGGTGATTGACAGCATTCCCGCTACGTTAGCCTTAGGGACTTTTCAGTATTTACAGGGATGCATCATGACACCAACGGAGATTTGGTTACGTCTTTCCGGCGTTATAGGTATACGCAACCAGCAACGATTAAGGGTTGTGGATTGCTTGCGGCAAACGGCCAGTGTGGCAGAGAAAGATCTCATCCGCGCCGGCTTAAATGACGAACAACGGCAGGCTTTTCTCAACTATGATCCAACGATTGTGGATGAAACCCTTCTTTGGCTGGAGCAACCTCAGCACCATCTTCTGACATGCGACAATTCTAACTATCCTGAACGTTTGAAAAATATTGCCAGTTATCCGCCGCTGCTTTTCATTGCGGGTGACCCTGACATTTTACTCACGCCGCAAATTGCTATCGTGGGGAGCCGTAGATGTTCACCTTATGGCAGAAATTGGGGAAGCTATTTCGCTCAGACATTGGCGTTGAGTGGTATCACTATCTCCTCTGGGCTGGCATTGGGAATAGATGGGATTGCTCATCGTGCGGCACTGGAGGTTGGAGGGAAAACCCTCGCGGTATTGGGCAGCGGCCTGAACCACCTTTATCCCCGACAGCATATCTCTCTGGCAAAGGAGATTATCGCAAGTGGTGGTGCGGTGATCTCTGAATTCCCATTATCCCCTTCGCCGGTTGCGCACAATTTTCCCCGGCGTAATCGTATCATCAGCGGTTTGAGCCTGGGCGTATTAGTGGTGGAGGCGACATTAAAAAGCGGCTCGTTGGTGACCGCGAAGCTGGCTTTAGAGCAAAATCGCGATGTGTATGCTTTGCCTGGCGCCATTGGCAATCCGGGTAGTGAAGGCACTCACTGGTTGATTCAGCAGGGCGCGTTATTAACGGCACATCCCCATTCCATCCTTGAACAGCTGCAAAGTGACCTCCAATGGTTGTCCAATACGTCAAATTCAACAATATATTCACATCAGCAGGGCAATACTCCATTGCCATTTGCTGATGTGTTGGCTAACGTAGGAGATGAGGTTACACCTGTTGACGTCGTCGCTGAACGTGCCGGCCAACCTGTGCCAACCATCGTAGCTAAGCTGCTTGAGTTGGAGTTAGCAGGATGGATCGCAGCTGTACCCGGCGGCTATGTCCGATTGAGGAGGGCAAGCCATGTTCGACGTACTAATGTACTTATTTGAAACGTATATCCACAGCGAGGCAGAAATGCGCGTTGATCAGGATAAATTGACTGATGATTTAACCGATGCCGGTTTTCATCGTGAAGATATTTATAATGCGTTGAACTGGTTGGAAAAGCTCGCAGATTATCAGGAGGGACTTGTCGCTCCGATCCTGCTGGCTACCGATCCGCTGTCTATGCGTATCTACACCGAGGAAGAGAGTCAGCGTTTAGATGCTAACTGTCGGGGCTTTATTTTGTTCCTGGAGCAAATTCAGGTGCTGAATCTTGAAACCCGGGAAATGGTCATCGAACGTATTATGGCCCTCGATACTATCGAGTTTGATCTTGAAGATCTCAAATGGGTGGTGCTGATGGTGCTGTTTAATATCCCAGGATGTGAAAACGCTTATCAACAGATGGAAGAACTTCTTTTCGACGTCAACGAAGGAATAGTGCACTGAAGATCGTCTTCGTGTAAGAAATGTTATGAATAAAACAGCGCTTTTCGCTGTGCGAAAAAATGAACCCTGCCCCCAATGTGGGGCAGAACTGGTTATTCGCTCCGGCAAACACGGCGCTTTTCTCGGCTGTTCGCAGTATCCCGAGTGTGATTACATTCGCCCCCTGAAAAGTCAGGCAGATAGCAACATAGTCAAAGTTCTGGAAGGACAGTTTTGTCCTGAATGTCAGTCGGAACTGGTTTTACGCCAGGGACGATTCGGCATGTTTGTCGGTTGTAGCCGCTACCCGGAATGTGAACATACTGAAGTTATCGATAAGCCCGATACCACGACGCTTGCCTGCCCTCAGTGCAATCAAGGAAAGCTGGTTCAGCGGCGGTCACGCTATGGCAAAACCTTCCACGCATGCGAACGCTATCCAGATTGCCAGTTTGCGGTGAACTTCACGCCAGTCGAGGGTGAATGTGAGTTTTGTCATTTCCCGCTTTTAATAGAGAAAAAAACGGCTCGCGGTCTTCGGCGTTATTGCGCCAGCAAAGCCTGTGGTAAGCCGGCAACATCAGGAACCAGCAGTGAAGAATGAGTCCGTCCCAGGTTCTGTAGAAGCCTGTATTCACCAACTTCGGCAAAATGCCGTCATTGCCTATCCTACCGAGGCTGTTTTTGGCCTGGGGTGCAATCCCGACAGTGAGTCAGCGGTAATGGCTTTGTTGGCATTAAAGCAGCGGCCTGTGGAGAAAGGGCTGATCCTTATCGCTGCAAATTATGCTCAGCTTCAGCCCTACATCGACGATCTCGGCCTTACTGATGCGCAGAAAGAGAAGATGTTCGCCTCGTGGCCGGGCCCGGTTACCTGGGTGATGCCTTCGCGCACCTCAACTCCTCGCTGGCTGACTGGCCGTTTTGATTCTCTGGCAGTCAGAGTCACTGACCATCCTGATGTGCAGCGTCTCTGTTTGGGCTTTGGTAAACCGCTGGTGTCTACCAGCGCGAATTTAACCGGGCTTGAACCCTGCCGTACTGCTGCTGAAGTTCATCAGCAGTTTGGGTCTGACTTCCCGGTCTTTCTGGGAAATACCGGCGGTCGGCTGAATCCGTCAGAGATTCGTGATGTTTTAACCGGCGAACTCATTCGTCAGGGATAACAGGAAATAAGATGCACACCTTTGCCGTTTTCGGAAATCCGATCAATCACAGCAAATCACCGCGTATTCACCAGCTTTTTGCTGAGCAGACCGGCATCTCTCATGTTTATGGTCGCATCTGTGCGCCTGTTGATGAGTTCATTGCTTCCTTATCAGAGTTTATGGCGCAGGGTGGCAAAGGAGCCAACGTTACCTTGCCATTCAAGGAGCAGGCTTACGAGAGAGCCGATGAGTTGACTGAACGTGCTTCTCTGGCCGGTGCCGTCAACACGGTGAAAAAACTGGAGGATGGCCGTCTGTTAGGTGACAACACCGACGGCATTGGTTTGCTGACGGATCTGGAACGACTGAATCTGATCAAACCGGGCGATCGTATTCTGTTAGTGGGGGCTGGAGGTGCCGCTCGTGGCGTGATCCTTCCTTTATTGTCGTTTGGCTGTTCACTGACCATTACCAACCGCACGGTATCTAAAGCGCAGATCCTCGCCGAAGTATTCCAACACGCTGGTGGTATTCAGGCGAAAGCGATGGATCAACTTGATGGTGAACACTTTGATTTGATCATCAATGCCACATCCAGCGGGATTGGTGGGGATATTCCGGCATTGCCATCATCACTGATCACTGAAAAAACCCGTTGTTACGATATGTTCTACCTGGCTACGACGACACCTTTTCTGAACTGGTGCCAGCAGCATGGAGCTGTGGCTATGGCAGATGGTCTGGGAATGCTGGTGGGGCAAGCGGCTCACTCATTCTTTTTATGGCACGGCAAGCTACCCGATATTACTCCGGTCATTGCGGTATTAAAGTCAGAACTCAGCGCGTGAATCAGGCTACCCAGTTTCCCGACAGGGAATGGTGGGACGAGACAGAAAAGGCGGTTTGTTTTCCAGCCCTGGTGAATGGCTTCCTGCTTACCTGTGCGATCAGCGGCGAAACGATGGTTCGCCGCTACGGTAATGAGCTGGCAATAGTGCCGTGTTTCCTTGCCCATCGTTGGGATCTGGAAGATGAAGCGGAAGCCTCTATTAAAGACGCGCAAGAAAACGATCAGGGTTGGGTCTGGCTTTCCTGAGCAAGGTAGTCATCTTTCCAGCCGACATAATTATTCGATGAGTAGAGAAGACCCGCCACCTCAGCTTCTGTCAGTTTGCGAGCTTGCCTTACCGGACTTCCTAAATAAAGGTAGCCACTCACCAGACGTTTACCCGGAGGGACTAGGCTTCCGGCCCCAATCATCACATCGTCTTCTACTATTACCCCATCCAGCAGAATAGATCCCATTCCTACCAATACCCGATTGCCAATGGTGCAGCCATGCAACATGGCTTTATGGCCAACGGTGACATCTTCCCCGACGATCAGCGGATTGCCTTCAGGGTTATAAGAAGACTTATGGGTAACGTGCAAAACACTGCCGTCCTGAATATTGCTGCGTTTGCCGATCACGACACGGTTCACATCCCCGCGGATGGCAACCAGTGGCCAGATACTGACATCGTCCTGCAAGTCCACTTCGCCTACCACCACGCTTGAAGCATCGACCATTACGCGCTGGCCGAGCTGCGGGCGGGTGTTTTTAAACGATCTTAGGTTCCCTGACATAACTACCTCTCTGCAATAGGATCCCTGAAGGGTAGTGCTGCAGGGGTTTACCGATCAATAACTGTCGATGATTTTGCGGTAATTTTGTGCGGATCGTCTGAGATCTCGGCGGAAAGCGTGAAAATCCAGCAACCAAATAGAAAGATCGAAAAAAGCCTTGTGCTCTGAAATGGGATCCCTATAATGCGCCTCCACTGACACGGAACAACGGCTTACGAGTCACCGGGTCAGAGGTTCAGGAAGCTGAATCGCCAGAGAAAAACTTCCCAAAAAGAAGTTGACTCTGAAGGAGGAAAGCGTAATATACGCCACCTCGCAGTAAGGCGCCAAGGCACTTACCGCAACGCTCTTTAACAATTTATCAGACAATCTGTGTGGGCACTCGCAGGATTGATATCAGCGCCGCAAGGCGCAAAAAAAATATCAAGCCTTAAGAGTGAACACATAATGAAATTCATTATGACGTTTTACACTTGAGCACCGCTGAACTTGTTTCAGCAAATCGAACTTTTAATTGAAGAGTTTGATCATGGCTCAGATTGAACGCTGGCGGCAGGCCTAACACATGCAAGTCGAACGGTAGCACAGAGAGCTTGCTCTCGGGTGACGAGTGGCGGACGGGTGAGTAATGTCTGGGAAACTGCCTGATGGAGGGGGATAACTACTGGAAACGGTAGCTAATACCGCATAACGTCTTCGGACCAAAGTGGGGGACCTTCGGGCCTCACACCATCGGATGTGCCCAGATGGGATTAGCTAGTAGGTGGGGTAATGGCTCACCTAGGCGACGATCCCTAGCTGGTCTGAGAGGATGACCAGCCACACTGGAACTGAGACACGGTCCAGACTCCTACGGGAGGCAGCAGTGGGGAATATTGCACAATGGGCGCAAGCCTGATGCAGCCATGCCGCGTGTATGAAGAAGGCCTTCGGGTTGTAAAGTACTTTCAGCGGGGAGGAAGGCGATAAGGTTAATAACCTTGTCGATTGACGTTACCCGCAGAAGAAGCACCGGCTAACTCCGTGCCAGCAGCCGCGGTAATACGGAGGGTGCAAGCGTTAATCGGAATTACTGGGCGTAAAGCGCACGCAGGCGGTCTGTCAAGTCAGATGTGAAATCCCCGGGCTTAACCTGGGAACTGCATTTGAAACTGGCAGGCTAGAGTCTTGTAGAGGGGGGTAGAATTCCAGGTGTAGCGGTGAAATGCGTAGAGATCTGGAGGAATACCGGTGGCGAAGGCGGCCCCCTGGACAAAGACTGACGCTCAGGTGCGAAAGCGTGGGGAGCAAACAGGATTAGATACCCTGGTAGTCCACGCCGTAAACGATGTCGACTTGGAGGTTGTGCCCTTGAGGCGTGGCTTCCGGAGCTAACGCGTTAAGTCGACCGCCTGGGGAGTACGGCCGCAAGGTTAAAACTCAAATGAATTGACGGGGGCCCGCACAAGCGGTGGAGCATGTGGTTTAATTCGATGCAACGCGAAGAACCTTACCTGGCCTTGACATCCACGGAATTCGGCAGAGATGCCTTAGTGCCTTCGGGAACCGTGAGACAGGTGCTGCATGGCTGTCGTCAGCTCGTGTTGTGAAATGTTGGGTTAAGTCCCGCAACGAGCGCAACCCTTATCCTTTGTTGCCAGCGAGTAATGTCGGGAACTCAAAGGAGACTGCCGGTGACAAACCGGAGGAAGGTGGGGATGACGTCAAGTCATCATGGCCCTTACGGCCAGGGCTACACACGTGCTACAATGGCGCATACAAAGAGAAGCGAACTCGCGAGAGCAAGCGGACCTCACAAAGTGCGTCGTAGTCCGGATCGGAGTCTGCAACTCGACTCCGTGAAGTCGGAATCGCTAGTAATCGTAGATCAGAATGCTACGGTGAATACGTTCCCGGGCCTTGTACACACCGCCCGTCACACCATGGGAGTGGGTTGCAAAAGAAGTAGGTAGCTTAACCTTCGGGAGGGCGCTTACCACTTTGTGATTCATGACTGGGGTGAAGTCGTAACAAGGTAACCGTAGGGGAACCTGCGGTTGGATCACCTCCTTACCTGAAGATACTCTCCCGCGTAGTGTCCACAACAGATTGTCTGATAGAAAAGTAACGAGCAGAAAAAACCTCTACAGGCTTGTAGCTCAGGTGGTTAGAGCGCACCCCTGATAAGGGTGAGGTCGGTGGTTCAAGTCCACTCAGGCCTACCAAATTTTCACTCATGCTGCGTTATGTTTCCGGCTTGCATAGTGAACTATGCGGCGCGAAAACATGCCTTGCCTGAGCAAAAATTAACATTTGTCGCCTGACGGTGGCTGATGAACTCACGTTGAGTGGTAGTAGATGGTCTCTGCAGTAACTGTATGGGGCTATAGCTCAGCTGGGAGAGCGCCTGCCTTGCACGCAGGAGGTCAGCGGTTCGATCCCGCTTAGCTCCACCATGCAGTTTTCTGACAATACTTCAGAGCGTACCGGCAACGGTGTGCTGCGAAGTATTATGCTCTTTAACAATCCGGAACAAGCTGAAAATTGAAACGACATGTCGTTTTCATTCTCCGTAATAAGAATGAAATCAACGATATGTTCGAGTCTCTCAAATGCTTACAACAGCAATGTGTCTTTCGGGACGCTTGTGGGTTGTGAGGTTAAGTGACTAAGCGTACACGGTGGATGCCTAGGCAGTCAGAGGCGATGAAGGGCGTGCTAATCTGCGATAAGCGTCGGTAAGGTGATATGAACCGTAATAACCGACGATACCCGAATGGGGAAACCCGGTGCACTTTGGTGCATCATTGCAACATGAATACATAGTGTTGCAAGGCGAACCTGGGGAACTGAAACATCTAAGTACCCAGAGGAAAAGAAATCAACCGAGATTCCCCCAGTAGCGGCGAGCGAACGGGGAACAGCCCAGAACCTGAATCAGTTTGTGCATTAGTGGAAGCGTCTGGAAAGTCGCAGGGTACAGGGTGATACTCCCGTACACAAAAATGCACTTGCTGTGAGTTCGATGAGTAGGGCGGGACACGTGACATCCTGTCTGAATATGGGGGGACCATCCTCCAAGGCTAAATACTCCTGACTGACCGATAGTGAACCAGTACCGTGAGGGAAAGGCGAAAAGAACCCCGGCGAGGGGAGTGAAACAGAACCTGAAACCGTGTACGTACAAGCAGTGGGAGCACCTTCGTGGTGTGACTGCGTACCTTTTGTATAATGGGTCAGCGACTTATATTCTGTAGCAAGGTTAACCGTATAGGGGAGCCGAAGGGAAACCGAGTCTTAACTGGGCGTTAAGTTGCAGGGTATAGACCCGAAACCCGGTGATCTAGCCATGGGCAGGTTGAAGGTTGGGTAACACTAACTGGAGGACCGAACCGACTAATGTTGAAAAATTAGCGGATGACTTGTGGCTGGGGGTGAAAGGCCAATCAAACCGGGAGATAGCTGGTTCTCCCCGAAAGCTATTTAGGTAGCGCCTCGTGAACTCATCTTCGGGGGTAGAGCACTGTTTCGGCTAGGGGGCCATCCCGGCTTACCAACCCGATGCAAACTGCGAATACCGAAGAATGTTATCACGGGAGACACACGGCGGGTGCTAACGTCCGTCGTGAAGAGGGAAACAACCCAGACCGCCAGCTAAGGTCCCAAAGTCATGGTTAAGTGGGAAACGATGTGGGAAGGCACAGACAGCCAGGATGTTGGCTTAGAAGCAGCCATCATTTAAAGAAAGCGTAATAGCTCACTGGTCGAGTCGGCCTGCGCGGAAGATGTAACGGGGCTAAACCATGCACCGAAGCTGCGGCAGCGACGCTTATGCGTTGTTGGGTAGGGGAGCGTTCTGTAAGCCGTCGAAGGTGGACTGTGAGGTCTGCTGGAGGTATCAGAAGTGCGAATGCTGACATAAGTAACGATAAAGCGGGTGAAAAGCCCGCTCGCCGGAAGACCAAGGGTTCCTGTCCAACGTTAATCGGGGCAGGGTGAGTCGACCCCTAAGGCGAGGCCGAAAGGCGTAGTCGATGGGAAACAGGTTAATATTCCTGTACTCGGTGTTACTGCGAAGGGGGGACGGAGAAGGCTATGTTAGCCGGGCGACGGTTGTCCCGGTTTAAGCATGTAGGCGGAGGGTTTAGGTAAATCCGGACTCTTTTTAACGCTGAGGTGTGATGACGAGGCACTACGGTGCTGAAGTAACAAATGCCCTGCTTCCAGGAAAAGCCTCTAAGCATCAGGTAACACGGAATCGTACCCCAAACCGACACAGGTGGTCAGGTAGAGAATACCAAGGCGCTTGAGAGAACTCGGGTGAAGGAACTAGGCAAAATGGTGCCGTAACTTCGGGAGAAGGCACGCTGGCGCGTAGGTGAAGGGACTTGCTCCCGGAGCTGAAGCCAGTCGAAGATACCAGCTGGCTGCAACTGTTTATTAAAAACACAGCACTGTGCAAACACGAAAGTGGACGTATACGGTGTGACGCCTGCCCGGTGCCGGAAGGTTAATTGATGGGGTTATCCGCAAGGAGAAGCTCTTGATCGAAGCCCCGGTAAACGGCGGCCGTAACTATAACGGTCCTAAGGTAGCGAAATTCCTTGTCGGGTAAGTTCCGACCTGCACGAATGGCGTAATGATGGCCAGGCTGTCTCCACCCGAGACTCAGTGAAATTGAACTCGCTGTGAAGATGCAGTGTACCCGCGGCAAGACGGAAAGACCCCGTGAACCTTTACTATAGCTTGACACTGAATATTGAACCTTGATGTGTAGGATAGGTGGGAGGCTTTGAAGCGTGGACGCCAGTCTGCGTGGAGCCAACCTTGAAATACCACCCTTTAACGTTTGATGTTCTAACCTGGCGCCGTAATCCGGCGTGGGGACAGTGTCTGGTGGGTAGTTTGACTGGGGCGGTCTCCTCCTAAAGAGTAACGGAGGAGCACGAAGGTTAGCTAATCACGGTCGGACATCGTGAGGTTAGTGCAATGGCATAAGCTAGCTTGACTGCGAGAGTGACGGCTCGAGCAGGTGCGAAAGCAGGTCATAGTGATCCGGTGGTTCTGAATGGAAGGGCCATCGCTCAACGGATAAAAGGTACTCCGGGGATAACAGGCTGATACCGCCCAAGAGTTCATATCGACGGCGGTGTTTGGCACCTCGATGTCGGCTCATCACATCCTGGGGCTGAAGTAGGTCCCAAGGGTACGGCTGTTCGCCGTTTAAAGTGGTACGCGAGCTGGGTTTAGAACGTCGTGAGACAGTTCGGTCCCTATCTGCCGTGGGCGCTGGAAGATTGAGAGGGGTTGCTCCTAGTACGAGAGGACCGGAGTGAACGCACCACTGGTGTTCGGGTTGTCATGCCAATGGCATTGCCCGGTAGCTAAGTGCGGAAAAGATAAGCGCTGAAAGCATCTAAGCGCGAAACTTGCCTCGAGATGAATCTTCCCTGGGCCTTTAAGGCCCCTGAAGGGACGTTGAAGACTACGACGTTGATAGGCCGGGTGTGTAAGCGCAGCGATGCGTTGAGCTAACCGGTACTAATGACCCGTGAGGCTTAACCTTACAACACCAGAAGCGTTCTGGTGGTGTCTGAGAGACACAAAGGATATTTTCAGCTTGAACCGGATAAATTTGCGCGGCCTTATGGCGGCGTGAATAACAGAATTTGCCTGGCGGCTTTAGCGCGGTGGTCCCACCTGACCCCATGCCGAACTCAGAAGTGAAACGCCGTAGCGCCGATGGTAGTGTGGGGTCTCCCCATGCGAGAGTAGGGAACTGCCAGGCATCAATTAAGCAGACAAGCCTCATGCGAAAGCATGGGGCTTTTTTGTGTGCGTAAAAAGCAAAACTCCACGCCAGACCTGCATCAAAACGGCTCCCGGACTCCCCAGGCCCGCCTGATAACGGCCAAAACCCGCCACTGAAATCCCCAACCACCCCAAAACACCTCAAAACCCCCAAAACCACCCCAAAACCAGACAAAAGAAGACGCCGTGCTGCCGCACGACGCCATATTTAATCCAGTTATCACTGGACCCAGAATCGTCTCACGCCCTCAATGCTAATCACCTGCCTGATAGGCCATACCCTCACTGCGGGCATAAAAAAGCCCTGCCTGTCGGCAGGGCATTTAATACAGTTGGCTACTTAACAGTGCTTAACTCAATGAATAACCTGAGAAAGAAACGCGCGGGTACGTTCTGACTTCGGATTGGAGAAGAACTCTTGCGGTGGCGCTTGCTCAACGATCTCACCACGATCCATAAAGATCACCCTGTCAGCCACGGTACGGGCAAAGCCCATCTCGTGCGTGACACACAACATTGTCATACCATCTTCAGCCAGACCAATCATGGTATCCAGCACCTCTTTCACCATCTCTGGATCCAGTGCCGATGTCGGTTCATCAAACAGCATGATTTTCGGTTTCATACACAGCGATCGTGCGATCGCCACGCGCTGCTGCTGTCCACCGGAAAGCTGTCCAGGAAACTTATGGGCGTGCTCTGAAATGCGAACACGTTCCAGATAGTGCATGGCCAGTGCCTCAGCTTCTTTCTTCGGCGTTTTACGCACCCAGATCGGCGCCAGCGTGCAGTTCTGCAAAACAGTCAGATGCGGGAACAGATTAAAGTGTTGGAACACCATCCCCACTTCTGTCCGTACACGTTCAATATTGCGAAGATCGTCATTGAGATGAATACCATCAACCACGATACGGCCCTGCTGATGCTCTTCCAGATGGTTAATACAACGAATGGTCGTTGATTTACCGGAACCCGAAGGGCCGCAAAGCACGATGCGCTCGCGCGGCTTAACGTGCAGGTTGATATCTTTCAGTACGTGGAACTGGCCGTACCATTTGTTCACGTTTTCGAGCGTAATCATCATCGCGTCGTCGGATTGTTTCATAGGTTGGTTCATTTTAAGCCTCAGTGCGGTGTACGCCCGGTGTGAAAACGCTTCTCCAGATACTGGCTATAGCGCGACATGCTAAAACAGAAAATCCAGTAGACCAGTGCAGCAAAGACATAGCCCTCAGTCGACATCCCCAACCACGCGGGGTCGACGGTCGCTTGCTGTACGCTACTGAACAGGTCAAACAGACCGATGATAATCACCAGGCTGGTATCTTTGAACAGGGCAATGATGGTGTTCACCAGACCCGGGATCACCAGTTTTAACGCCTGCGGCAGGATCACCAGACCCTGTGTCTTCCAGTAGCCCAGCGCCAGTGACTCTGCGGCTTCAGTCTGGCCTTTTGGTAGCGCCTGTAATCCACCACGAACCACTTCTGCAACATACGCTGACTGGAACAGGATCACGCCAACCAGCGCACGGATCAGCTTATCAATGCTGTTGCCCTCTGACATAAACAGCGGCAGCATCACCGAAGACATAAACAACACGGTGATCAGCGGTACGCCGCGCCAAAATTCGATAAAAATGACTGAAAGGGCACGCACTACCGGCATCGAGGAACGTCTTGCCAGAGCCAGTAAAATCCCCAACGGCAGGGCACCGGCGATGCCGATGGAGGCAATAATCAGCGTCAGCGTTAATCCGCCCCACTGACGCGTCTCTACCCGCTCAAGCCCAAAGAAACCGCCATATAGCAGTACCCAGACAGCAATCGGATAAACCACCGCCCAAACGGCGATGTACAGGCCACGGCGCGGCATGCTTTTGAGGAACATCGGCAGAATTGAAAGCAGGCCAATCACCAGAGCCAGGTTGATACGCCAGCGCAGTTCATGCGGATATAACCCATACATAAACTGGCCAAAGCGGGCATGGATAAACACCCAGCAAGCGCCATCCTTAGTACAGTCTGCGCGGGTGGTACCAATCCAGTTAGCCTGGAAGACCAGCCAGTTAAGCGCCGGCGGGATCACCGTCCAGATAACCCAAATGCAAAACAGGGTCAGCAGAGAGTTTCCCCAGTTGGAGAACAGATTTTTTCTTGCCCAACTAACGGTGCGGGAAAAAGCATTCGTCGGGACGGGCGGGGTTTCGTGAGTAGCTAAAGTCATATTGATCCCGTTCTCTTAACGCTCAATCAGGCGGATTTTGCGGTTATAGATGTTCATTAACAGCGAAATCAGCAGGCTGATGACCAGGTAGACACCCATGGTGATGGCGATAGTCTCGATAGCCTGGCCAGTCTGATTCAACACCGTTCCTGCAAACAGCGAAACCATATCGGGATAGCCAATCGCTGCGGCGAGCGAGGAGTTTTTCACGATATTCAGATACTGGCTGGTCAATGGCGGGATTATCACGCGCATGGCCTGAGGAATGATGACCTGGCGCAGCGTAACCGGATTCGGTATCCCCAGCGAACGTGCCGCTTCGTGCTGACCATACGGTACGGACTGGATGCCGGAGCGGATAACTTCAGCGATAAAGGTTGAGGTATAGATCGACAGGGCCAGCGTTAAGGCTGCCAGCTCAGGGATCAGGGCAAACCCGCCACGGAAGTTAAAGCCGCGAAGTTGAGGAATGTCCCAGTGCATAGCGGCACCAAACGTCAGATGCGCAATAACCGGGAAGATAATCACCATCGCCACGCTGGCAGGCCAGGTACGGCGAAGCTGCCCGGTTTTCAACTGATAGGTGCGGTTGTAGCGGAACAGAGCAACAGTGCCTGCTACCGCCACCAACAGCGCAATGACAAACGGCCAGGTACCCACTGCGTACTGTGGCCATGGAATATAGAGACCCCGATTACTGACAAAGGCTAAATCAAACGCACTGGCTGCCTGACGCGGTCCCGGAAGGTTGCGTAAGACGGCAAAGTACCAAAAGAAGATCTGCAACAATGGCGGGATATTACGGAAGGTCTCGATATAGATCGTCGAGATTTTCCGCAGCAGCCAGTTGTCGGATAAGCGTGAAAGGCCAATAAAGAAGCCGAGGAGCGAGGCAAAGACAATACAAAGAGCAGAGACCAGCAAAGTGTTGGTTAAGCCAACGAGAAACACCCGGGCATAGGTATCACCTTCGCTGTAATCGATCAGATGTTGAACGATACCAAAGCCAGCGCTACGTTCCAGGAAACCAAAACCGGAGGTAATGCCGCGGCTTGCGAGGTTAATGACGGTATTGTGAACCAGATACCCCGCCACACCCAGAACAACGACAATCGCAATGATCTGGTACAGCCAGGCGCGCACCGCAGGATTACTGAATGAAAAATCCCTTTTTACGGTTGGGCGTTGAGACATGTTGAAACCTCAGTGACGAAAATTCTGACTAAGGCACCGGCAAGCCGGTGCCCTGTAAACGGTGGGAATTAACGTACTGGTGGTGCGTACTGGATGCCGCCTTTGTTCCAGAGGGCGTTCTGGCCACGGGCAATTTTCAACTGGCTGTCTTTACCGACGTTACGGTCAAAGACTTCCTGATAGTTACCAACCTGCTTAACGATGTTGTAAGCCCATTTGTTATCAAGCTTCAGGTCTTTACCGAAATCACCTTCTGAGCCCAGCAGGTGAGCCATATCTGGGTTGGTAGGTTTAGCGGCCAACTGATCAACGTTTGCAGAGGTGATGCCCATCTCTTCGGCATTCAGCATGGCGTACAGAGACCATTTCACGATGGTGAACCAGTCATCATCGCCACGACGGACAACCGGTCCCAGCGGTTCTTTAGAGATCACTTCTGGCAGCACGATAAATTCGTTTGGTTTGCCCAGCTTGATACGCAGTGCATACAGCTGAGACTGGTCGGATGCCAGCGTATCGCAACGACCGGTATCCAGCGCTTTCGCTGATTCGTCAGAACGGTCGAAGGTTACCGGGGTGTACTGCATGTTGTTGGCTTTGAAGTAGTCAGCCACGTTCAGTTCGGTATCTGTACCGGCCTGAATGCAAACGGTTGCGCCATCAAGCTCTTTCGCGCTCTTCAGCCCTGCTTTCTGGTGGGTCAGGAAGCCGATGCCGTCATAATAGTTTACGCCAGCGAAAATGAAGCCCATGCCGCCATCGCGCGCAGAGGTCCAGGTTGTGTTACGAGACAGGATGTCTACTTCACCAGACTGCAGAGCAGTGAAACGTTCTTTTGCGGTCAGTGGGGTGTATTTCACTTTGGTTGCATCGCCAAACACGGCGGCAGCTGCTGCACGGCATACGTCCACATCGATACCGCTAAATTTGCCACTGGCGTCTGCAAACGAGAAGCCAGGCAGACCATCACTGATACCGCATTGAATGAAACCTTTCTTCTTAATGGCATCCAGGGTGGTGCCGGCGTGAGCCTGATTCGCAACTGCAAACAGCGCTGCAGCGGCAACCAAAGTGGAGAGCATCATTTTTTTCATAAAGCATCCTGTGTGGCGAAATCATTATTATGTTTAACGCACGCTGTGGTGCACTTTTCCTGTCTGTGGCCGAAGCCATCCACGACACTGCAAAGGTAATGCCAAAATTGCAGAGCCCTGAATTTGTTGGAAAGGTTTGCTAATAATTAGAAGCATCCAGAAAGTTTGCTTAATATCGCGCACTACGGGTGGGCAAAAACAGGTGGATTGGTCACAAATGGTGCATCGCGTTTCACTATATGGAAGCAATGTGAGCAAAAGCGTACTTTATGTTACGAGATTGTAATGAATTCGGCGAAGCCAGCTCACAGAATGTGAGCTGGTTCTGAAAAGAAGGGAGAAAGAGATTTAATAAAGGGAGCTGGCACCCTCAGGACGGGTTTTGAAGCGGCGATGGAGCCACAGATATTGATAGGGCGCACGCATGATTTCGTGTTCAATCACCTGATTCATATACGCCGCAGCCTGCTGCTCATCCGCGACAGGGTAATCTTTCAGCTCAGGCTGGATCACCAGCTTATAGCCGCTGCCATCATCATTGCGGATCAGGACAACGGTGAGCAGGGCTGGTTTAGCCATGCGGGCAATCATCCAGGTACCGCTGGTCGTCGCGGCCTGAGGAACGGCGAACAGCGGCGCGAATACGCTGCCTTTAGGACCATAATCCTGATCGGGAGCAAACCATACGGCTTCGCCTTGTTTCAAGGCATTCACCATGCCACGCAGGTCGCGACGGTTGATCATCGCTTTGTTAGAGCGCATACGACCTTTAGTCTGAACCCATTCCATCAGTTTATTGTTGTGCGGGCGGTACATGGCCATCATTGGCTGACACAGGCCCATCGTACGGCCTCCCAGCTCAAGAGACATAAAGTGAACGCCAATGATCAGCGCACCTCGTCCACCTACCTGCGCGGCCTTCAGGTTATCCAGGCCCTCAACGGTAAACCAGCGCTTCACCCGGCGATCCGACCAGAACCAGGCCATGCCGGTTTCCAGTAATCCCATACCCAGTGATTCAAAATTCTTTACGATGTGCTGTTCAAGCTGATCGGCAGGCATCTCAGGGAAACACAGCTCCAGATTGCGGCGGGTAATGCGAATCCGGCGCTTGAGGAACCGCATCGAGGTCCGGCCCATCCAGGTGCCCAGTTTTTCCAGCAGAGGAAAAGGGAGCTGAACCAGCAAAAACAGAATTCCCAGTCCGATCCAGGTTATCCAGTAACGTGGGTGCAGTAAGCGGCGGGTGAAACGGGGGGAAGACTTCATAATTCTCTCTTTAAGCGTGCATAGGGTATGTAGCGCATAGAGACGCAAATCATCAGCGATACAAAAACTTCGACAACATCACGGACAGGAAGTTGAGCCAGAAAGGTGTACTTTACACGATCCGGATAATTCTGGGCCTGAAAAAAGGCAATAAAAAAGGCGCTAACGAATGGTAGCGCCTCCAACACAATGAACCGAAACTTAGTTCATGCCGTATTTTTTCAGTTTCTTACGCAGCGTACCACGGTTGATGCCCATCATCAGGGCCGCACGGGTCTGGTTGCCACGGGTGTATTGCATCACCATGTCCAACAATGGCTGTTCTACTTCAGCCAAAACCAGCTCATACAGGTCATTCACATCCTGACCATTCAGTTGAGCAAAATAGTTCTTCAGTGCCTGTTTGACCGAATCACGCAGTGGCTTTTGAGTCACCTGATCCTGTGAGTTTACGGTAGATACGGTCAGTACGTCAGAATTTACGCGTTGTTCGAACATAGTTCTGTCAGCTCTTTATTTCTATTAGGCAAGATTTTCGAAGTATGCTTCCAACGCCTCCAGCTGTTCGCTGGCATCCTCTATGGCGTTGAATGTGCGCCGAAACTGGTCGTTTGGGGCATGCTCCTGGAGATACCAGGAGACGTGCTTCCGGGCAATACGGTATCCTTTGCGGTGACCATAAAAGTCGTGCAGTTCCCGTAGGTGCCCGATGAGCAAGCGCTTTACTTCAGCTAAGGGCATCGGTGCCAGCAGCTCCCCAGTGTCCAGATAATGCTGGATTTCCCGGAAGATCCAAGGTCTTCCCTGAGCCGCACGTCCTATCATCAGGGCATCAGCCCCCGTATAGTCGAGCACGGCTCTGGCTTTATGCGGGTCAGTGATGTCGCCATTCGCGATAACGGGAATGGAGACATTCTGCTTAACTGTCCGAATGCTGTCATATTCAGCTTCGCCGTTGAACAAACACGCGCGAGTGCGTCCGTGGATGGTCAGGGCCTGAATACCGCAGCGTTCAGCCAATTGGGCAATTTCAACACAATTACGGTTGTCTGGATCCCAGCCAGTGCGAATCTTCAGCGTAACGGGAACGTCCACTGCATCAACCACCGCCAGCAGGATAGACTTCACCAGCTCAGGGTGTTGCAGCAGGGCAGAGCCCGCCAGTTTGCGATTCACTTTTTTGGCTGGACATCCCATGTTGATGTCAATCACCTGCGCGCCAGATAAAGCGTTGATACGCGCTGCTTCAGCCATCTCATGAGGGTCACAACCTGCAATTTGCACGGTACGAATACCGGGCTCATCACTGTGAACCATGCGCAACCGGGATTTGTCCGTCGCCCAGACTTCAGGGTTAGACGACATCATCTCGGAAACGGTCATACCAGCGCCCATTGCATAACAAAGGGTCCGGAACGGTCTGTCGGTTATCCCGGCCATTGGCGCGGCAATCAGACGATTACGAAGCTGGTGGTTTCCAATGCGCATGAAATAAAAGTGACCATAGTGTGTCCGCAAGGCGGCGTATATTACGCATTTTCTGTCGAAGATGAAAGGCCAAACTTTGAACAATCCACCGGCTTACGGGGTGCTGGTAGAGATATCCGTTAGGGGTAAATTATTTTAGTGATTAAATTCAATAGCTTAATAAAAAGCGATTAAATTACGAACAAATATTTTTCTTTTTTTATAGGCTAAACAGCCAGATAAAAGGCATCACATGCCCCGGATAACGAGACATGTGACGGATGAAATCATCAAAACCAGACGATCTCACCTTTTGTTAACATCTCAGGCTTTGATGCCCGTAATCCGACACCACTCTTCTTTTTCTGCTACCGGATCAAGGATGAACAGCTCCTGATAGGCTTCACAAACACTTTCAGCCTGGCTTGCCAGTACGCCTGACAGACCCAGAGAGCCGCCCTTCACCGGCAGGACGCTAATCAGCGGTGCCAGCTCGCGTAAGGGGCCTGCAAGGATGTTAGCCACCACCACATCGGCACTCAGATTATCTGGCTGCTCATGCGGCAGATACAGCGAGAGGCGATCAGAGACGCCATTACGTTCAGCGTTGTCACGGCTAGCCTGGATCGCCTGAGGATCGATATCGATCCCTATCGCGCTGGCGGCACCCAGCTTCAGGGCGGCGATCGCCAGAATGCCGGAACCGCAGCCAAAGTCGATCACCGTTTTGCCTTGCAGATCCAGACCATCAAGCCAGGTCAGGCACATTGAAGTGGTAGGATGCGTACCCGTACCAAAAGCCAGGCCAGGATCGAGCATCACGTTTACCGCCTCCGGGTCCGGCACGTCGCGCCAGCTTGGGCAGATCCACAGACGCTGACCAAAACGCATCGGATGGAAGTTGACCATCCACTCACGTTCCCAGTCTTTATCTTCGATCTGTTCAATTTTGTGGGCGAAGCCGCTGCCCAGCAGAGGACAGGCTTCTAAGCCAATCACTACCAGATCCATATCGGTTTCAGCATCAAATAAGCCGATCGCATCGGTATCGCCCCACAGCAGCGTTTCGCCGGGTAAGGGCTCGAACACCGGGTTGTCATGCGTGTCCTGAAACGTGACCGAGACAGCCCCGTTCTCGATCAGCGCATCGCCCAGCTCTTCAGCCTGAGCGCCGGTGGTATTAATTTTCATCTGTATCCAGGGCATGGCAATTCTCTTTATTCAAACAGGGGTGGAAGCCTGCGCTGACGGGGCAGCGGCATGGCCAAAACGGTTTCCAACGACAAAGGCAATCAGACTCAGGATCAGTGAGGGCACGATCGGGTGGAATCCCCATGGCTGCAGCGAAAAACTGGCCAGCAGCGTATAACAACCCGCACCCATAATCATGCTACTGAGCGCGCCAGTGGCATTGGCTTTTTCCCAGTATAACCCGAGGACCAGCGGCCAGAGGAAGACCGCTTCAAGCCCACCAAAGGCCAGCAGATTGAGCCAGATGATCATTTCAGGTGGATTCCACGCGGCCAGCAGCAGCAGCAGGCCAAGCAACAGCGTGATCACGCCTGACATCTTCTTCAGCAGCGGCTCATTGTCCATCTGCTGTGGATAGAGGCGCAAATAGAGATCTTTGACGATCGTCGCCGATGATTGCAGCAGTTGCGCGTTGATGGTCGACATGATCGCCGCCATCGGTGCCGCCAGGAAGATCCCGGCAGCGACGGGCGGCAGAACGTGGATCATCAGCGTTGGGATCACCTGGTCCGGGATTGCCAGGTCAGGCATCACCGCCCGTCCAAGCGCGCCCGCCAGATGCATGCCAAACATCAGAATCGTGACCACGATGGTACCAATAATGATCCCGCGGTGGACCGCCTTGCTGTCTTTATAGGAGATGCAGCGCACCGCGGTATGCGGCAGGCCGATCACGCCGAAACAGACCAGCACCGAAAACGACGCCAGGAAGGTCGGGCTGAGAATATGGTCAACGCCACTGGCGGACACCAGCTGGGGATCAATATGCTGAAGCTTATCGACGGCACTGTGCATCCCGCCAGCGGCATGGATCACCGCAAACAGCAGCAGGAAGGTGCCTGCCAGCATCACCACACCTTGCATGGCATCATTCAGCACGCTGGCCCTGAAGCCGCCAAAAGCGGTGTACAGCGCGATGGTGCCACCAAAAATCAGCAATCCGCTATCGTAGGGAATGCCTGCGGCGGTTTCCAATAGCCGCGCACCACCGACAAATTGCACGGTCATGGCACCAATAAAGGCGATCAGCAGGCTGAGGCTGGCGAACCACACCAGTAACGGACTGCGATAACGGGCATAAAGCATATCGTTGAGGGTAACCGCGTTGTAACGTCGGGCGAGGATAGCGAATTTTTTCCCCAATACGCCCAGCGAAAGCCAGACGGCGGGGACCTGTACCATCGACAGCAGTACCCAACCCAGCCCATATTTATAGGCCGCACCGGGTCCGCCAATAAACGAACTGGCACTGATGTATGTCGTCGCCATGGTCATGGCCAGCACAAAGCCGCCCATCGATCGGCTACCGAGGAAATATTCAGTCAGAAAGCTGCCTTCACGGCGCTTACGCATGGCATACACAGAGAGGCCGGCGACCAGCAGCAGATAGGCAATAAGCGGCAGGATGATTTGAAGTTTCACTTTTCATCTTCCAGAGGAATGTCACGAAATACCAGCCTGACCATCAGCCAGCACAGCAGGATAAATAGCGCAGGAACCAGCAGACAGGCCATTTCAAACCAGTGTGGTAGCCCGGTAATGCCTTGTTTATCATCCGGTAGCCAGGCCATCAGCGACCAGGCAATAAGATAGGCGACAGCCAGCCAGAATGACCAGCGAGCCTCGCGATGAGCCTGAACGAAGCGCTTGTCCATCTCTCTCCTCACCTTAAAAATGCAAAGAAAAAGGCCGGTCAGACCGGCCTTTTTTTCAAAACATCAGGCTAATCAGGTTTCCTGAAGGCCGAGTTTTTTCTCCAGATAGTGGATATTGGTTCCACCGTGCTGGAAGTTTTCGTCAGACATGATCTTCATCTGCAGCTCAACGTTCACTTTAATGCCGTCGATGATCAGCTCAGCCAACGCGTTTTTCATGCGGGCGATTGCCACATCACGGGTTTCACCGTAAGTGATCAGTTTACCGATCATGGAGTCATAGTACGGCGGCACAGTGTAGCCAGCGTAGATATGCGATTCCCAACGCACGCCAAAACCACCTGGTGCATGGAAGCGGGTGATCTTGCCTGGGCTTGGCAGGAAGGTGTTCGGATCTTCGGCGTTGATACGGCATTCTACCGCATGGCCACGGATCACCACGTCTTCCTGTTTGATCGACAAAGGCTGACCGGCAGCAATACGCAGCTGCTCTTTGATCAGGTCAACACCGGTGATCATCTCAGTAACCGGGTGTTCTACCTGGATACGGGTGTTCATCTCGATGAAGTAGAACTCGCCGTTTTCGTACAGGAACTCGAAAGTCCCTGCGCCACGGTAACCGATTTCGATACAGGCTTTAGAGCAACGATCGCCGATAAAGCGACGCATCTCTTCAGTGATACCGGGTGCTGGAGCCTCTTCCACCACTTTCTGGTGGCGGCGCTGCATGGAGCAGTCACGTTCAGCCAGATATACGGCGTGGCCCTGACCGTCCGCCAACACCTGAATTTCGATGTGGCGTGGGTTTTCCAGGTATTTTTCCATATAGACCATATCGTTGTTGAAAGCCGCTTTGGCTTCCGCACGGGTCATATTAATGGACTGTTCCAGATCTTTTTCATGACGCACAACGCGCATACCACGACCACCACCGCCGCCAGAAGCTTTGATGATTACCGGGTAGCCGATTTGCTTACCGAAGGCACGGTTCTTATCCATGTCTTCAGTCAGCGGGCCGTCAGAGCCAGGTACGCAAGGTACGCCAGCTTTCTTCATCGCATTGATTGCAGAAACTTTGTCACCCATCAGGCGAATGGTTTCAGCTTTCGGGCCGATAAAGATGAAGCCTGAACGTTCAACCTGCTCAGCAAAGTCCGCATTCTCGGACAGGAAGCCGTAGCCTGGATGGATTGCCACCGCACCGGTGATCTCTGCAGCAGAGATCAGGGCAGGGATGTTCAGGTAGCTTTTTACGGACTGTGCAGGACCAATACAGACGGTCTCATCTGCCAGCAGTACGTGTTTCAAATCGCGGTCCGCGGTTGAATGCACGGCAACAGTCTTAATGCCCAGCTCTTTACAGGCACGCAGAATGCGCAGCGCGATTTCACCACGGTTAGCTATTACAATTTTATCCAGCATGGTTCGCCTCGTTATTCGATGACTACCAGCGGCTCGTCAAATTCAACGGGTTGGCCGCTTTCAACCAGGATCGCTTTTACTACGCCGGACTTATCGGCTTCGATCTGGTTCATCATTTTCATCGCTTCAACGATGCACAGAGTGTCGCCAGCGTTAACTTTCTGACCCACTTCCACAAACGCTTTAGCGTCCGGGCTTGGGGTACGGTAGAAAGTGCCCACCATTGGTGAACGTACGATGTGGCCACTGATCTCGGCTGCAGCCGGAGCTTCCATCGCTGGTGCAGTTGCAGGTGCGACGGCGTTAGCCAGCGCAGGCTGCTGCTGCATCATCGGGGCAGCATAGTGCTGCATCATTGGGTAGCCCGTATTGGCCGGTGCGCGACTGATGCGAACAGACTCTTCACCTTCAGAAATTTCCAGTTCAGAAATGCCTGATTCTTCAACCAGTTCGATCAGTTTTTTAATCTTACGAATATCCATGAGTGTGGTTCCGTACTCTGTTTAATTAGATTGTGACAGGCGTTTAACCGCCGTCTGCAAAGCCCAGGAATAACCGTCGACACCAAGTCCACAGATTACGCCGGCAGCAATATCAGAAAGATATGAATGATGACGGAAAGGCTCGCGAGCATGCACATTCGACAGGTGCACTTCAATGAATGGGATGCTGACTGCCAGCAGGGCATCCCGAAGCGCTACGCTGGTATGGGTGAATGCCGCCGGGTTAATGACGATATAATCGACATTGCCTTTCGCCTCATGAATGCGGTCAATTAACGCGTGTTCCGCATTGGACTGGAGATGGCTCATCTTCACGTTGAGCGCATCAGCTTGCGTGGTAAGGTCACTTACAATCTCTGCCAGGGTCGTTTTACCGTACTTCTCAGGCTCACGTGTGCCGAGAAGGTTAAGATTGGGACCGTTTAAAAGCAGTATGTGAAACTTATCCGTCATCTTGCTGCTATCTCCTGCGATAATTGAGGCATCGCACAAAATACAACGCGAAACGCCATTTGTCACCATTGCAGATGAAATTAGGTCGGTTCGCAAGTTTGAAGTCGGGCATTATAACGATTTCGTGGCAATTCGCAGCTAAATACTGGTCGTATCAGCGAAGATTATCAACCACCTGGCAAAAACGCCAGGCGGTTTAATGCCAGATATGCGGAGTGGCACACAGTCTTAAGCGGGTTTTTAACGAAACCACTGGCGGAATTTTTTGTAGCGCCATGCCAGCAAGATCGCTGCAATTAGCGCATAAATCCACGGTTGGGGACTGAAAGTCTTCACCGACCACAAGTAATGAATGGGTGCGAGGATCAGCACCAGGTAAACGCCGTTATGCAGGGTTTGCCAGCGTCTGCCCAGCTTGCGCTGCGCTTTCTGAAACGACGTCAGGGCCAGAGATAAGAGGATTAACCAGCTGATAATGCCCAGCGTCAGGTAAGGTCGGGAGATCAGTTCAGAGCCCAGCAGGCCGAGATTGCTGATGCCCAGCTCCAGCACCGAATAGCTTACCAGGTGCAGTGTTGCCCAGGCAAAACACCACAGGCCCAGCAGGCGGCGCACACGGATCAACAGCGGTTGCTTACCGTAGCGCGCCAGCGGGGTGATCAGCAGCGAGCCCAGCAGGAACTTCAACGCCATTCTGCCGGTAAAATGTTGTATGTCTTTCGCCGGATCGGCGCTGAACCAGCCCTGATCGATGGAGAGAAGCAACCAGAGTAAAGGAAGAAAACCCGCAAGGTGCAGGATCACTTTTAAGCCGGTAATTTGCCTGGCGGTGATACGCATCACTAGAAATTCTCCCGCAGATCCAACCCACGGTATAAAGAAGCAACCTGATCCGCATAGCCGTTAAACAGCAAGGTAGGCTGGCGTTTGACATCGAGAATGCCACCTGAACCGATAAAACGCTCTGTCGCCTGCGACCAGCGAGGGTGATCCACATGCGGGTTCACATTGCCGTAAAAACCATACTCGTTTGAGGCGAGCTGATTCCAGGTGGTTGGCGGCATATTTTTGACCAGGGTGATTTTGACAATCGATTTTATGCCTTTAAAACCGTATTTCCACGGCACGGTCAGCCGAACAGGTGCACCATTTTGCGGGGGCAGCGCTTTACCGTATACGCCGGTGGTCAGCATCGTCAGAGGATGCATCGCCTCATCAAGGCGCAATCCTTCAACATAGGGATAGTCGATACCGCCGCCAATAAAACGATCCTTCTGGCCCGGCATCTCATCCGGTGCATAGATGGTCTGGAACGCCACATAACGCGCGTTGCTGGTGGGTTCGGCTGCTTTCAGCAGTTTGCCCAATTCAAAACCGATCCAGGGCACGACCATCGACCAGGCTTCAACACAACGCATCCGGTAAATACGCTGTTCAAGCGGGAAGCGTTTGAAAATATCGTCCATGGATAGCGTCAGTGGTTTCGCGACTTCACCGCCGATTTCAATTTTCCAGTCGTCGGTTTTCAGCGTTCCGGCGTTAGCCGCAGGATCGGCCTTATCGAGGCCAAACTCGTAATAGTTGTTGTAGCCGGTGACTTTATCTTCCGGCGTCAGGGCTAAATTGGCCTGATACTGAGCGGGTTTGCTGAAGTCCAGGGGTTTTCCAGAAGGCGCTTTAGGGCGGTCGTTACCTTTAAACCAGGATAAGACGTCGGCGTGAGCCGCAGAGGGCAGCGATAACGCCGCCGCGCTAATACCCAGCGTTTTCAGCAACTCGCGGCGACGGGCGTTAAAAATGCTCTCGGGGGTAACATCGCGTTCGGTAAGTTTATCAATGGGCTTCATCAGGCGGCCTCCACAGGCTCGTTCTTCTCTTCCTGTTAGCATGACCAAAGAGTCGGCTTTGCGCGAATAAAGGACGAAAAATGTGAAATTTCCTGGAATGAGAATCACCCGAAAATGAACGGTGAAACGTCAGGCAAACGCGGAGACACGTATACTCGCAGGGCGGGTCATTAATCTGACATCCGCCAGGTCAACGCCCGCCAGGATATGGTACTTTCAGTGGCGGTCTGATTTTGGGCAGCGGAGAGTCATACATTTATTCGGCACGGGTTCAGGGCGCGAAATGCGTTACTTTATCCGCAGTGATGGGCACAGGGATGCGATTAACCACCAAACTTTCGACGATGATCACCTTACTGAGCGCACTGGCGATGTTACTGATGCTGGTGGGCTGCATTATGAGTTTTTTTTACCTCAGCACGCAGAGAAGTGAACACCGGCTTGAACTGATGGCTGGCGATGTGGAAACCGCGCTGCAAAGTGAGTCACCCGAACAGGTTGCTCAGTGGCTAAGCAAAGTGATGGGGCCACTGCAAATTGTTCGCACCGAGCTGATGCAAGGTGATCAAACCCGGTTAACCCTCGTGCATCATCAGGATCCGGTACTGGATGATGAACAAAACCAGTATCGCGACACCGTCCTTCCGCTGCCAAAACATCCGGGTTACCGCCTCCATGTTCAGTGGGTCGATTCAACCGAAACCTGGCTGAAATCGTTTATCGGCGCCTTCATTCTTAGCGTGGTCATTGCGATAGTGGCGATCATGACCACGCTGCTGATCGTGACGCATCGCTGGCTTAACCGGCAGCTTCAGGGCATGGAGCGGCTTGAGGTCAGAGCCGGCAAGGTGATTAAAGGAGAGAGAGGCACGGTAAGGGCGGGGACGGTACAGGAGTGGCCACCCAAGGCCAGCAGCGCCATCGATTTACTGCTGGCAGACCTGCAGGAAGCGGGCGAGCAGCGCACGCGCATTGATACTTTAATCCGGACGTTTGCCGCGCAGGACGCGACCACCGGGCTGAACAATCGTCTGTTCTTTGATAACCAACTGGCGACCATGCTGGAGGACACCGAAACCGGTGGCACGCACGGCATGGTAATGATGATCCGCCTGCCGGACTTTGACACGCTGCGGGATAACTGGGGACATAACCATACCAAAGACTATCTGTTTGCGCTGGTGAACCTGTTATCGACTTTTGTGATGCGTTATCCCGGCGCCTTGCTGGCGCGCTATTTCCGCAGTGATTTTGCCGTTCTCCTTCCTCACCGCAGCCTTAAAGATGCCGACAGCATTGCTTCCCAGCTCATCCATGCCGTGGATGCGCTGCCGCCGACGCGAATGTTGGATCGCGAGGATATTATCCACATCGGTATCAGCGCCTGGCACAGCGGGCAGGAAACGCAGCAGGTAATGGAAAACGTTGAACTGGCTACCCGACATGCCGCTTTACTGGGTGGCAACAACTGGTCGGTGGGTGAAGCGCCGCAGCAAGAGTTCACCCGCGGCAGCGTTAAATGGCGCACGCTGCTGGAAAATACCCTGCACCGTGGCGGCCCAAGACTGTATCTGAAACCCGCAGTGACCCTTGATGGGACCGTTCATCATCGGGAAATGATGCCGCGTATCTATGATGGCGAGAAGGAGCTGCTCTCAGCCGAGTATCTGCCTTTCGTTCAGCAGTTAGGTATGGCCGAAGGATACGACCGTCAGTTAGTCACCCGCATCCTGTCGCTGTTGCCGATTTGGCCAGAGGAAACCTTCGCCATTCCGCTGACGGTTGATGCCCTTATGCAGCGTCCTTTTCAGATTTGGCTCAGGGATATGCTGCTGCAATGCACTAAATTGCAAAGAAACCACATTTTATTTGAACTTGCAGAAGCAGATGTGTGTCAACACATCAGCCGTTTGGGTTCTGCGTTTCGATTGTTAAAGGGTTTTGGCTGTCGAATTGCGATTAATCAGGCGGGCCTGACGGTGGTCAGTACGGCTTATATCAGGCAGTTTGAGGTGGAGCTGATCAAGCTGCATCCTGCCCTGGTAAGAAACATCGAGCGTCGTACAGAGAATCAGCTGTTTGTCAGGAGTCTTCTGGAGAGCTGTACCAGGACTTCTACCCAGGTTTTCGCGGCGGGTGTCCGCACCAGAGGCGAGTGGCAAATCCTTGCGGAGCTAGGTGTGGCGGGTGGTCAGGGCGATTTCATCGCGCCGTCGCAGCCGCTAAACACCGGCGTAAAAAAATATTCGCAAAGATATCAAGTTTAATCTGCCGTTGTGCTGGATTTCACGTAGAATACCCGCGCGGCTGTGGTGCCGGCATGGGGGATCTGGTCAGCCAGTGACCCAAAGAATGTTAAATTTTATGTACGTTATGTCCGTCTGTCAGCCCTGAATTCTGAGCGCATTAGCCTGACATCAGGCTTGTGGTTCGCAACGCGACTTCAGGGTGTGGCCCTTGCGTGAGATAGCGTGATTTTTCACCGAAGTAGACTATTTTTGCGCCTTGTCGCTGCTTCGTGTGGTTGGTAAAGTAAGCGGATTTTATTTTCCGCCCCCAGCTTGCAGGATTATCCTTTAGTATGTTTAAAAAATTCCGTGGCATGTTTTCCAACGACTTGTCCATCGACTTGGGTACAGCCAATACCCTGATCTACGTGAAAGGGCAGGGTATCGTCTTGAACGAACCTTCCGTCGTTGCCATCCGTCAGGATCGTGCCGGTTCCCCTAAAAGCGTTGCGGCAGTCGGTCATGATGCAAAACAGATGCTGGGTCGTACCCCCGGCAATATCGCTGCTATTCGGCCAATGAAAGACGGCGTCATCGCCGATTTCTTCGTTACCGAAAAAATGCTGCAACACTTTATCAAGCAGGTTCACAGCAACAGCTTCATGCGCCCAAGTCCGCGCGTGCTGGTGTGTGTGCCTGTCGGCGCGACGCAGGTTGAGCGTCGCGCAATCCGTGAATCCGCCCAGGGCGCAGGAGCACGTGAAGTGTTCCTGATTGAAGAGCCTATGGCTGCGGCAATCGGTGCCGGCCTGCCGGTGTCTGAAGCAACCGGTTCAATGGTTGGGGATATCGGTGGCGGTACAACAGAAGTGGCGGTTATCTCGCTGAACGGCGTGGTGTACTCTTCTTCCGTCCGTATCGGTGGCGATCGCTTTGATGAAGCGATCATTAATTATGTGCGCCGTAACTACGGTTCACTGATTGGTGAAGCGACCGCTGAACGTATCAAGCATGAAATCGGCTCTGCTTATCCGGGCGATGAAGTGCGTGAAATTGAAGTCCGTGGTCGTAACCTGGCAGAAGGTGTGCCGCGTGGCTTCACGCTGAACTCCAACGAAATCCTGGAAGCGCTTCAGGAGCCGCTGACCGGTATCGTTAGCGCGGTGATGGTTGCGCTGGAACAGTGTCCGCCAGAACTGGCATCCGACATCTCTGAACGCGGTATGGTTCTGACCGGTGGTGGCGCATTGCTGCGTAACCTCGATCGTCTGCTGATGGAAGAAACCGGTATTCCGGTCGTGGTGGCAGAAGATCCGCTGACCTGCGTTGCTCGCGGTGGCGGTAAAGCGTTGGAAATGATCGACATGCACGGCGGCGATTTGTTCAGCGAAGAATAATTTGCTTTAAGGAGTGTAGGTACGCTCTGTCCTGCACTCCTTTTTTAAGATGTCGAGGAATACGCCGAGTTTATGAAGCCGATCTTCAGCAGGGGACCTTCCCTGCAGTTACGCTTATTTTTAGCGGTTATTGTGGCTATAGGCGTGATTGTCGCCGACAGTCGTATGGGCGCTTTCAGCCAGATACGCACCTATATGGATACGGCGGTCAGCCCATTCTATTTTCTGGCCAACGGGCCACGTCAAATTCTGGACAGTGTTTCTGAAACACTGGCCTCTCGCCAGCAGCTCGAACTGGAAAACAAAGGCTTACAGCGCGAACTGATGCTCAAGAACAGCGAATTGCTGATGCTGGGTCAGTTTAAGCAGGAAAATGCCCGTCTCCGCGAACTGTTGGGTTCCCCTCTGCGTCAGGACGAGCACAAGATGGTCACCCAGGTGATCTCCACCGGTACCGATCCCTACACCGACCAGGTGGTGATTGATAAAGGCAGCGTGAACGGCGTTTACGAAGGCCAGCCGGTGATCAGTGATAAAGGTGTGGTCGGGCAGGTGGTTGCCGTGGGCAAAATCACCAGCCGGGTGATGCTGATCTGTGACTCGTCCCATGCCTTGCCTATTCAGGTACTGCGTAACGATATACGGGTGATCGCGGCGGGCAACGGCTGTACTGAAGACTTGCAGCTGGAACACCTGCCAGGTAACACCGACATTCGCGTTGGCGATGTGTTGGTGACCTCCGGACTGGGCGGCCGTTTCCCTGAGGGCTATCCTGTTGGTGTGGTCTCTTCCGTCAAGCTTGATACCCAGCGCGCTTACACCGTGATCCAGGCCCGACCTACCGCAGGTTTACAGCGTCTGCGCTATCTGTTGCTGCTTTGGGGCGCCGATCGTAATGGCACGATGCCAATGGCACCGAATGAAGTGCACCGGGTGGCCAATGAGCGACTGATGCAGATGATGCCGCAGGTTCTGCCTGCCGCGAATGAACTGATGGGACCGCCCGCACCGGGGCAACCTGCGGGGTCCGTTCCCGCTGCTTCCGGTCAAACCGCTGTTCCTGCCGCGCCTTCTTCTGCGGGTCGTCAGGCCGCGCCTGCTGCCCGCGGAGGCCAGCCTTGAGCAGTTATCGCAGCCATGGGCGTTGGGTTATCTGGCTGTCGTTCCTGGTCGCACTGGTATTACAAATTATGCCGTGGCCTGAACAGTTCTTTATGTTCAGGCCGTCATGGCTTCTTCTGATCCTGATTTACTGGGTGTTGGCTCTGCCTCATCGTGTGAATGTCGGCACGGGCTTTGTGATGGGTTCTATAATGGATCTTATCTCTGGCTCGACGCTAGGCGTTCGTGCTCTGGCTTTCAGCATCGTGGCTTATTTGGTGGCGTTCAAATTCCAACTGTTCCGTAACCTCGCGCTCTGGCAGCAGGCGCTGATGGTCATGGTGCTGTCGCTGGCAATGGATGTCATTGTATTTTGGGCTGAATTTTTAGTGATAAACGTCTCATTCCGACCGGAAATTTTCTGGAGTAGCGTAGTAGACGGTATCCTCTGGCCCTGGCTGTTCTTGTTGATGAGAAAAATACGCCGCCAGTTTGCCGTACAATAAGGACGATTATGGTATCCCTTTATCTGGCCTCTGGTTCTCCCCGTCGTCGCGAGCTGCTCACGCAGCTTGGCCTGCGCTTTGAACGCCTTTCTACTCAAGTTGAAGAACTGAAACGCCCGGACGAGCAGGCTGAAGCCTACGTTCGCCGTCTCGCCTGTGAAAAAGCTCAGGCCGGTGTTGCCGTGGCAGAACGGGATCTGCCGGTGCTTGGCGCAGACACCATTGTGGTGCTGAACGGTGAGGTGCTGGAAAAACCTGAAGATCAGGCTGACGCCGCCAAAATACTGACTAAACTGTCTGGTCAGACGCATCAGGTACTGACCGCCGTTGCGCTGGCAGATAAAACGAGCATCCTGGACTGTCTGGTGGTCACCGACGTCACTTTTCGCACCTTAACCGCTGAGGATATTGCCGCCTACATTGCCAGCGGTGAACCGATGGATAAAGCCGGAGCCTATGGCATTCAGGGGTTGGGAGGCAATTTTGTTCGCAAAATTAATGGAAGCTATCACGCAGTGGTCGGGTTGCCGTTGGTTGAAACCGCTGAGTTACTCAGCCATTTTCAGTCACTGCGTGAGGTAAGGGAACAACATGACCGCTGAACTGCTGGTAAATATCACCCCTTCGGAAACGCGTGTAGCCTATATTGATGGCGGCATCCTGCAGGAAATCCATATCGAGCGCGAAGCGCGCCGTGGGATTGTGGGCAATATTTATAAAGGGCGCGTCAGCCGCGTGTTGCCCGGCATGCAGGCCGCTTTTGTCGATATCGGTCTGGAAAAGGCCGCCTTCCTGCACGCCTCGGATATCATGCCGCATACGGAATGCGTCGCCGGAGATGAACAGAAAAACTTCTCAGTGCGCGATATCTCCGAGCTGGTCCGACAGGGGCAGGACCTGGTGGTTCAGGTGGTGAAAGATCCCCTGGGCACCAAAGGCGCACGCCTGACCACAGACATTACTCTGCCATCGCGCTATCTGGTGTTTATGCCAGGCGCCTCACACGTGGGTGTGTCTCAGCGTATTGAAAGTGAAGCCGAGCGCGACCGTCTTAAAAAGGTGGTGTCTGCTTACTGTGACGAGCTGGGTGGTTACATCATCCGCACGGCGGCTGAAGGCGTGGGTGAGGTTGAGCTGGCGTCTGACGCGGCATTTCTGAAACGCCTGTGGACCAAGGTCATTGAGCGCAGAAAACGCAACCAGACGCGCTGCCGCCTGTATGGCGAAGTGGCCTTATCCCAGCGCATCCTGCGTGATTTTGCCGGTGCAGCGCTCGACCGGATCCGCATTGACTCACGTCTGACCTACGAGCACCTGGTGGAGTTTACCGGCGAATATATCCCGGAGATGACCGCCAAACTGGAACTGTATACCGGCAAGCAACCGATCTTCGATCTGTTTGACGTTGAGAATGAGATCCAACGTTCGCTGGATCGCAAAGTGGAGCTGAAGTCCGGTGGCTATCTGATCATCGATCAAACCGAAGCGATGACCACCATTGACATCAATACCGGCGCGTTCGTCGGCCATCGCAATCTTGATGAGACCATCTTCAATACCAACATTGAAGCGACGCATGCCATTGCCCGGCAGTTACGTCTGCGTAATCTCGGCGGCATTATCATCATCGACTTTATCGATATGACCAATGAAGATCACCGACGCCGCGTGCTGCATTCCCTTGAGCAGGGTCTGAGTAAAGACCGGGTAAAAAGCGGTATCCATGGCTTCTCCCAGCTTGGGCTGGTGGAGATGACGCGTAAGCGCACCCGGGAAAGTATTGAACATGTGCTTTGCCAGGATTGCCCGGTCTGTAAGGGACGCGGCACGCTGAAAACGGTTGAGACGGTCTGTTATGAGATCATGCGTGAAATTGTTCGCGTACATCATGCTTATGACTCGGACCGCTTCCTGGTATACGTTTCACCTGCGGTGGGTGAAGCGCTGAAATCCGAAGAATCACACGCGCTGGCCGAAGTAGAAATCTTCGTTGGCAAGCAGGTCAAAGTCCAGGTTGAACCGCTCTATACCCAAGAGCAGTTTGACGTGATCATGATGTGACCAGCACAAGGAGAAGTGTGTGAGGCGATTACCAGGGATCCTGCTACTGACTGGCGCAACCATCGTGGTGATTGTTGCGCTGATGGTCAGTGGGCTGCGTCTGGTGATGCCGCATCTGAACAGCTGGCGCGAACCGCTGCTGGAAAAAATTTCGTCTGTGGCCGGCATGCCGGTGGAAGCCAGTGCGCTGAACGGCACCTGGGAAAACTTCGGCCCGGTGCTGGAAATCCGCGATCTGCACGTCAGCC
Organism: Erwinia sp. QL-Z3; assembly: GCF_004551645.1. Classification (NCBI taxonomy): domain Bacteria; kingdom Pseudomonadati; phylum Pseudomonadota; class Gammaproteobacteria; order Enterobacterales; family Erwiniaceae; genus Erwinia; species Erwinia sp. QL-Z3. The sequence goes on along the minus strand of NZ_CP037950.1, from coordinate 887,808 downwards.
TGAAAGAAGGTGATGACTTAAAAGCCCAACGCATCACGCTGGCGCTGGATATCTGGCAGTCAATGCTGCACCTGCGCTGGCAGTTCCGTAATCTGACCTTCTACCAACTAAATCTGGCCACCAGTCAGCCGTTAACCTCAGGCAACGGTGAGAAACTGCAGCTGGAGCCGGGTAAGTTCAGCGATCTGTTCCTTCGTCAGTTCGATCACTTCGATCTTCGCGACAGTCACATCAGCTTTGTCACCCTTTCCGGTCAGCGTGCGCGACTGGATGTTCCTCAGCTCACCTGGCTAAACGAAAAAAACCGTCACCGTGCGGAAGGCGTGGTCAGCCTGTCCAGTTTTAACGGTCAGCATGGTGAAATTCAGGTGCGGCTGGATCTGAGCGACAGTAACGGCTATCTGGATACCGGCCGGGTGTGGATGCAGGCGGATGATGTCGACGTGAAACCCTGGTTAGGCCAGGGGATGCGCGATAATACCAGCCTGGACAGTGCACGATTCAGTCTGGCAGCATGGATGAGCCTGAAAGAGGGTGAAATCTATGATGGCGATATTCAGCTGAAAAAAGGCGGCGCGAGTTGGAAGGGCGACCAACAGCAGCATCATCTGACCGTCGATAACGTTACCGCACACATTGCCCGCTTCAACAGCGGCTGGAGCATTGAGGTCCCACAGACCAATCTGGTGACCGACGGCCACCCGTGGCCGAAAGGCCAGCTGTCGGGTATGTGGCAGCCTGAGAATGGCGTATTGCCTGGCCCGGATCACAATGAAGAAGTCCGCGTGCGCGCCACCCAGCTGGATCTGGAACGGTTGGATCCGCTGATCCCTCTGTTTGCCAAACTGACCCCAACACTGCTGCAAAACTGGCGTGCGTTGCAACCTAAAGGCCGCATTGAAGCGCTGGCGGTGGATATTCCTGTTCAACAACCTGAAAAGAGCCGTTTCCAGGCCAAATGGCGGGATCTCAGCTGGCAACACTGGGAACTGCTGCCCGGTATGGCGCATTTCAGTGGATCGGTGAGCGGTGCGGTGGCGAACGGGCAGGTCGATTTCAACGTCAACAACGCCACCTTACCTTACGGTTCGATGTTCCGGGCACCGCTTGAAATAGAACATGCCACAGGGGCGTTGAGCTGGCAGTACGCCAACGACCACTTCACCCTTGCAGGCCATCAGTTAGATGTGAAGGCGCGTTCCCTGTGGGCGAAAGGCGACTTCACCTACGCCCAGCCGAAGGACAAAGCGCCCCGACTGGATATTCTGGCCGGCATCAATGTGACCGATGCCGGCGATGCCTGGCGTTACTTCCCTGAACCGCTGATGGGCAAATCGCTGGTGGACTACCTCAGCGGCGCCATTAAGGGCGGGCAGGTGCAGAATGCCTCACTGATTTTCGCCGGCAACCCCCAACTGTTCCCGTTCAAGCATAATGACGGGCAGTTTGAAGTCTGGGTGCCGCTGAAACAATCAACCTTCCAGTTCCAGCCAGGCTGGCCGGATCTGCAAAATCTGGATATCAACCTCGACTTCGTGAATGACGGCCTGTTTATGAAAGCCGAACACACCAAACTGGGGCAGGTTGATGGCAGAAATATCTCGGCGGTAATCCCGGATTATCTGAAAGAGAAGCTGATCATTGATGCTGACATCAACGGTGCCGGCAAAGCGATTGGCGATTACTTTAATCAGACGCCATTGAAACCGTCACTGGGTGCCGCGCTTGATGAGCTGCAGATTGGCGGCGATGTGAGTGGTCGCTTACATTTGGATATTCCGCTCGATGGCGAGCTGGTCCGGGCCACCGGCGATGTGAATCTGAAGGACAACACGCTGTACATCAAGCCGCTTGATAGCACCATCAAGCAGCTGACTGGCCACTTTACCTACGATAATGGCGATCTGAAGAGTGACCCGATGACGGCCAACTGGTTCGGGCAGCCGATGGACGTCAGCTTCAACACCCTTGAGGGCGACAAGAACTACCAGATTGGCGTTGATCTTAAAGGGGATTGGCAGCCAGGCAAGATGGATGTGGTTCCTGCGCAGATCCGTGACAAACTCACCGGCGATGCCAGCTGGAAGAGCAACGTGCTGATCAATTTGCCGCACGCTGGCAGCGCAAACTATCAGGTTGTACTGGACGGTGACCTGAAAAATGTGAGTAGTCACTTACCTCCACCGTTGGATAAAGAGCGGAATGTGGCGATGCCGGTTAAAGTCAGCGCCAAAGGTGACCTCAAAAGTTTCAACCTCAGCGGTTCTGTCGGCAGCAACCGCCACTTCAATAGCCAGTGGCTCTTTGGCAAGCAGTTGAAGATCGATCGTGGAATCTGGGAGAACAACAGCAAAGGTCTGCCTCCCCTCCCCGAGGCGGACGGCATGGTCCTGAATCTGCCTCCGCTGGATGGCGAAGCCTGGCTGGGGCTGTTCAACAGCCAAAGCACAGGCAAAACGGCAGGTGGATCGTCTTCGCAGCAGGCCACTAAAAGCCGGGCGTTTATTCCGGGGAATATCACCCTACGCACGCCAGCGCTGACGCTGGGTGGCCAGCTGTGGCACGATCTTGAAGCCACGCTGAGTGAGACCGTATCGGGAGACACGCAGATTCAGGCTAAGGGCAAAGAGATTAACGGCACGTTGAAGATGAACCAACGCTCACCCTGGGCTGCTCATCTCAACTACCTTTATTACAATCCGGAATGGGCCTCCGCCGAAGGCAGTTCTCCTCTGCCGGGCGACAGCAGCAAGATTGATTTCAGCAGCTGGCCAGCGCTGGCACTGACCTGCGATGAATGCTGGATACGCGGGCAGAAATTTGGCCGGATGGCGGCAGATGTCAGCCATTCCAGCGACACGCTGACCCTGAAAAATGGCCTGATTGATACCGGTAGCTCGCGGCTGAAAGTCGAGGGCGAGTGGGTTAATCGTCCTGGCGCCCAGCGTACGGCTTTAAAAGGCGTGCTCAGTGGTAAAAAAATCAATGATGCCACCAACTGGTTTGGGGTGAATACGCCACTGCGGAATTCGCCGTTCAATATCGATTACGATCTTCACTGGCAGTCCGCTCCGTGGCAGCCGTCAGAAGCAACCTTAAGCGGCGTGCTGAAGTCGCATTTCGGTGCCGGTGAAATTGCCGATGTGAATACCGGCAGAGCCGGACAGCTCCTGCGGCTGGTCAGCTTCGATGCGCTGCTGCGCAAAATGCGGCTGGATTTCAGCGATACCTTCAGTCAGGGCTTCTATTACGACTCGATCAGCGGAACGGCCTGGATTGAAAAGGGCGTGATGCACACCGACAATTTGCTGGTGGACGGGTTGGAAGCTGACATTGCGATGAAGGGCAAAATGGACCTGGTGAAACGCCAGATCGATATGGAAGCGGTTGTGGCACCAGAGATCTCCGCGACCGTCGGTGTGGCTGCAGCGTTTGCGGTCAATCCGATTGTCGGTGCGGCGGTGTTTGCCGCCAGCAAAGTGCTCGGTCCGCTGTGGAACAAAATTTCGGTGCTTCGCTACCATATTTCCGGCTCGATCGATAAGCCGCAGATTGACGAAGTGCTGCGTAAGCCCGTTGAAAAGAGCGCGAAGTGAATTTGACGTGACCTGCGAATTGCCTCAGGCTATAGATATGCGATGCCAGCGGTTACTGGCTCATCCAAACAGAGCGAGAATTCATGAGTCTGAATCTGGTAAGTGAGCAGTTACTAACTGCTAACAACATTAATCAACAGGATCTCTTTTCCCTTCTCGGTCAGCTGTCTGAACGTAAACTGGATTATGCCGACCTCTATTTCCAGTCCAGCTTTCACGAGTCCTGGGTGCTGGAAGACCGCATCATTAAAGACGGTTCATGGAATATCGATCAGGGTGTCGGCGTCCGTGCCGTCAGCGGCGAAAAGACCGGTTTTGCCTATGCAGACCAGATTACGCTGAATGCCCTGACGCAGAGCGCTACCGCTGCGCGCAGCATTGTCCGTGAGCAGGGGAACGGAAAATCCCATACGCTTGGCGCGGTGATGCATCGTTCGTTGTACCCAACGGTGGATCCGCTGCAGAGCCTGACCCGTGAAGAAAAAATTGCGTTATTGCACCGCGTCGATAGCGCCGCCCGTGCTGCGGACAAACGTGTTCAGGAAGTCAGCGCCAGTCTGAGCGGCGTGTATGAAATGATTCTGGTGGCCGCCACTGACGGCACGCTGGCCACCGATATTCGCCCGCTGGTTCGCCTTTCTGTCAGCGTGCAGGTAGAGGAGAACGGCAAGCGTGAGCGTGGTTCAAGCGGCGGCGGCGGGCGCTTCGGCTATGAATTCTTCCTGGCTGATGAGTCTGGCGAAATGCGTGCTGAAGCCTGGGCGCGTGAAGCGGTGCGAATGGCGCTGGTTAATCTGAATGCGGTTGCTGCCCCGGCAGGCACCATTCCGGTGGTACTGGGTGCCGGCTGGCCGGGCGTGCTGTTGCATGAAGCGGTCGGTCATGGTCTGGAAGGCGACTTTAACCGCCGTGGAACCTCGGTCTTTAGTGGCCAGATGGGGCAGCTGGTGGCTTCTGAGCTCTGTACCGTGGTCGACGATGGCACCATCGAAGGTCTGCGTGGATCGCTGGCTGTCGATGATGAAGGCGTACCGGGTCAGTACAACGTACTGATTGAAAACGGCATTCTGAAAGGTTACATGCAGGATAAGCTCAATGCGCGCCTGATGGGGGTTAACCCAACGGGCAACGGCCGCCGTGAGTCCTATGCTCATCTGCCAATGCCGCGTATGACCAATACCTATATGCTGGCCGGTAAATCCCCGCCGCAGGACATCATCGAAAGCGTGGAGTACGGCCTGTATGCACCGAACTTCGGCGGCGGTCAGGTTGATATCACCTCAGGTAAGTTTGTGTTCTCTACCTCAGAAGCGTATCTGATTGAGAACGGCAAGGTCACCAAACCGGTAAAAGGCGCGACCTTGATTGGCTCGGGCATCGAAGCGATGCAGCAAATCTCGATGGTCGGAAACGACCTGGCGCTGGATAAAGGCGTGGGCGTTTGCGGTAAAGAAGGCCAGAGCCTGCCGGTTGGTGTGGGTCAGCCCACGCTGAAGCTTGATAAGCTGACGGTTGGCGGCACCGCGTAATCCGTTTAAACGCATAGCTGAAAAGCGACACCCAAAGGGACGAGAAATCGTCCCTTTGGCTTTTCTGGCCTCTACTCCTGCCGCGATTCCTGATAAACGTCCGCCACCTTATCGAAATACTCGGTGAGATAGTTAATACACACCTGCACCTTCAACGGCAGCTTGTCCTTCTGGGTATAAACCGCATAAACCGGCCGTGGTGCGGATTGATAATGGGCAAACAGGATCTCCACCTGTCCGGCGTTAATCTCATCGATCACCCACATTAACGGCACATGGGCGATGCCGGTTCCTGAAACCAGCCAGCGGATCAGGGTTTGTGAGTCATTGGTGGCAAAACGCCCCTGAAGAGAAAGGCGGATAGAGACGCCTTCAGGCGACGTCAGCTCGAAATCGTTATCCGGGCGGACGCTGTACTCCAGCCAAGAAAAGTTACCTAAATCTGACGGTTTCTCCGGTGTGCCATGTTGGGTCAGATAGCTTTTTGCGGCGCAAACCACCATCGGCATTGACCCCAACCGCCGTGAAAACAGACTCGAGTCCTGCAGCGCGCCGACGCGGATCACTAAATCCAGCCCGTCAGCGATAAGATCGGGAGCTGGGCTGCCGGTGACCAGATTTACGGTCAGGCCGGGATATTCCCGCAGCATCTCCGCCGTCATGTTGGCCAGCACGTTTTGCGCCATGGTTGATGAACTGCCAATGCGCAAGGTTCCCACTGGGGTATTGTTAAACGCGTACAGCTGTTCATGAACCTGCTGCGCTTCAGACATCATTCGTCGACAGCCCTGGAAGTAGATCTTCCCGGCTTCGGTCAGTCCCAGGCTGCGGGTACTGCGATTCAACAATTTGACCTGGAGTTCATCTTCCAGTTTGGCTACAGTCTGGCTGACGGCCGAGACGCTCATTTGCATCCGGTTAGCCGCCGCGGTAAAGGATCCCAGTTCTACCACCCGTGCAAACACGGACATGCCCTTAAGTCTTTCCATTGTTAACCCTGGCTTAAAAGTGATTTAGATCACATTAGGTAGAAAACACATAGTCAGGCGCGTTATTATAGCGGCGCCGGGTTACCTTTCCGTAACTCTACTCACCACAATGCTGGCTCCTGAATACGCTATTATTCATTGAGCGCCGGTTATGATTATCTGACAGCTTGTCTGTTACTCTATCATCATCAACCTGTAAAGCAGCAGCCCCCCTCAACCGGGAGGTGGCTTGAGTCTGCCAGAAGGCGTGTGCCCGGTAAGGTACTGACAAGGATAAAAGATGAGTATGCTTCCGGTTATTGTGATATTTGGGCTCTCTTTTCCGCCCATTTTCTTCGAAATTATTGTGTCATTGATGCTGTTCTGGCTGGTGCGTCGTTTGCTGACACCCACCGGGATCTATGACCTGGTCTGGCATCCTGCACTGTTTAATACAGCACTCTACTGCTGCCTGTTCTACCTGGTTTCCCGATTGTTTGTCTGAGGTCATAGTGAAAGCGCTAACTACAAAAATTGCCCGATACGCCATAACCCTGATTCTGGTCGTCATCGCCGTTATCCTGATTTTCCGCGCATGGGTGTTCTACACAGAATCCCCGTGGACACGTGATGCTAAATTTACTGCGGATGTCGTGGCGATTGCCCCGGACGTGAGCGGCCTGATAACGGATGTTAAGGTACGCGATAACCAGCTGGTGAAGAAAGACCAGGTGCTGTTCGTGGTCGATCAGCCGCGCTATCAACAGGCGCTGGATGAAGCTGAAGCCGATGTGGCTTACTACCAGGCGCTGGTGAACGAGAAACGTCGTGAAGCGGCCCGCCGCAATCAGTTGGGTGTCACTGCCATGTCCCGTGAGGCCATCGAGCAATCCAATAACGATTACCAGACCTCCGAGCACCAGCTGGCGAAATCCATCGCGACGCGCGATACCGCAAAACTGGATCTGACGCGTACCGTGGTGAAAGCGCCGGCCGATGGTTGGGTGACTAACTTGAACGTTTACCGCGGTGAATTCATTACCCGTGGCTCAACCGCCGTGGCGTTGGTGCAGCAGCATACTTTCTATGTGCTGGCCTATATGGAAGAAACCAAGCTGGAAGGCGTCCGTCCGGGTTACCGTGTCGAGATTACGCCGCTGGGCAGCAACCGCGTATTGCATGGTACGGTGGACAGCGTTGCGGCGGGTGTGACTAACAGCAGCAGCACCATCGACAGCAAAGGGATGGCGACCATTGACTCCAACCTGGAGTGGGTGCGTCTGGCGCAGCGTGTGCCGGTGCGTATTCACCTGGACGAGCAGCAGGGCAATCTTTATCCATCCGGCACCACGGCGACGGTAGTGGTAACCGGCGCAGCCGATCGCAAGCCGGAACAGATGTCACCGATGTCGAAGTTGATGCATCGCCTGCGTGAGTTCGGCTAAGCAGGAGAGCATTATGCAGTGGCACCGTTTGCGGTTCCCGATCAAGCTGACTTTTGCCATTGTGCTGTCTTTGCTAATCGGTTTTCACTTCAATCTTGAGACGCCTCGCTGGGCGGTAATGACCGCCTGCATCGTGGCAGGCGGAACGGCGTTTGCTGCCGGTGGCGATCCGTTCTCCGGCGCGCTTCGCCACCGCGGCATGTTGCGTATCATCGGCACCTTCCTGGGGTGTATTGCGGCACTGACCATCATGATCGCCACCATCAGGGCACCGGCGTTAATGATGCTGCTTTGCTGCATGTGGGCCGGACTCTGCGTCTGGCTCTCTTCCCTGATCAAAATTGAAAACTCCTATGCGCTGGGTCTGGCGGGTTACACCGCGCTGATCATTGTGGTCAGTGGGGATGCGAACGGCTCGGTGCTGCTGGCTCCGCAGTTTGCGGTGGAACGCTGTAGCGAAATCATCATCGGGATTGTCTGCGCCATCCTCGCCGATATGCTGTTTTCGCCGCGCTCGGTGAAGCAGGACATTGACCGGGAAATTGATGCCCTGCTGGGGGATCAGTACAAGCTGATGCAGCTTTGTGTCGCGCACGGCGACAAGGAAGAAGTCGACAGGCTGTGGACCAACCTGGTTCGCCGCACCACGGCGCTGAACGGCATGCGGGGTAACCTGATGATGGAGTCCAGCCGCTGGCAGAAAATCGATGAGCGCATGCGTGCACTGAATACCCTTTCGCTGGCGCTGATTACCCAGGCCGCCGAAACCTATCTGATCCAGGACAGCCGAAAAGAGTATGTCCCGCCGCAGTTCCATATCTTCTTTGATAAATCGGTAGAAAACATCGGTGACATCCACAAGCGGATGAAGATTATGCGCCGGGTTATCACCACCAGTGGCAGCAAAAACACGCCGGTTACGTTGCAGAACTGGGTAGTCGCCGCCACGCGCTACCTGTTGTTGTTAAAAGGCATCCATACCAATAGCAGCATCAGCCGTATCGAGCGGGAAGTGCTGAAGGATGAGCCGGTGGTGAAGATGCGTTCGGCCGAATCCCGCCATGCGATGATCAACGGTATCAGGACGTTTGTGGCCACCGCAGTCGGCTCTCTTTTCTGGCTGTGGACCGGCTGGGCTTCCGGAAGCGGCGCGATGGTCATGCTGGCGGTGATCACCGCACTGGCGATGCGTATGCCGAATCCCCTGATGATGGCGAAGGATTTCCTCTACGGCATGATCGTGGCGATCCCGCTCGGATCGCTCTATTACATGGTGATCATGCCGTCAACCCAGCAAAGTATGCTGCTGTTATGCATCTCGCTGGGTGTGATGGCATTTATCGGTGGAATACTGATCCAGCGGCGGCAGATTGGTACTTTGGGTGGCCTGGTCGGCACCATCAACATTATTACCCTGGATAACCCGATGACCTTTAACGTCACCGCGTTTCTGGATAACGCGTTGGGGCAGGCTATCGGCTGCTTCCTCGCGCTGCTGGTGATCCTGTTGATCCGGGACACGTCGAAAGCCCGCACCGGCCGCATTTTGCTGAATCGCTTTATGTATGCCGCGGTGGCCGCCATGAGTACCAATCAGGCTCGCCGTCGTGAGAATCATCTGCCGGCGCTGTATCACCAGCTCTTTATGTTGCTGAACATTTTCCCTGGTGATATCGATAAATTCCGCATTGCCCTGACGTTGATCATCGGGCACCAGCGTTTGCGGGATGCAGATATCCCGGTTAATGAGGATTTATCGGCTTACCATAAACAGCTGCGGCATACCGCCGATCAGGTCATTGCCGCAAGAACCGATGCAAAACGTCATCGTTACTTCGAGCAGCTGCTGGCCGAGCTGGACACTTATCAGGGCAAGCTGGTGCATTATGACGCGCCGCTGAACGTAACCGAGCCGGTCAAAAGGCTGGCGAATACGCTGAAAAAGTACCAGAACACCCTCATCCAAATCTGACTTTACGCTGATACTGCCCGGTATCAGCGCTTTCCCATTCACGTTTCTCTCCGACGGGTTCATACAGGGATAAAGTGTGCCATCTATACTTATTCCATCAGGATGGCAAACCCCTCAGGAGAACACGATGAGCACCTCATTACTTCAGGATCACGAACTGTTCCAGACCGGCTATTTTTGTGATGGCAAATGGCTGCGTACCGCTGCCACCTTCGATGTACTGAATCCGGCAACGGGTGAAGTGGTAGCCCAGGTCGCCAAAGCCGGTAAAAGCGAAACAGAGCAGGCGATCGCGGCTGCAGAGAAGGCTTTCCCCGCCTGGCGTGCTAAAACGGCCAAAGAGCGCAGCGAAATCCTCAACCGCTGGTATCAGCTGATGATCGACAACAAAGCCTGGCTCGGGAAGTTAATGACCGCCGAACAGGGCAAACCGCTGAAGGAAGCTGAAGGCGAAGTGGAGTATGCCGCCAGCTTCATTCAATGGTTTGCTGAACAGGCCAAGCGCGCTAACGGCGAGATCATTCCTCCTGCCAAAGCCGGCTCGCGGATCCTGGCCACGCGGGAACCGATTGGGGTGGTGGCCGCGATCACACCGTGGAATTTCCCCATGGCAATGTTGACCCGCAAACTTGGTCCTGCACTGGCAGCAGGCTGTACCGGCATTATCAAACCCGCCAACAACACCCCACTTTCAGCCTTTGCGCTGCTGGCACTGGCGAAGAAAGCCGGTGTACCCGATGGTGTCCTCAATGCCGTCGCAGGCGACACCCATGCAATCAGCGATGCCATTATGGCCAGCAAGGCGGTTCGGAAGATCTCGTTTACCGGCTCGACCGCCGTCGGCAAGTTGTTGATGCGAAATGCCGCAGAGACGATGAAAAAGGTCTCGATGGAACTGGGCGGTAACGCACCCTATATCGTGTTTGACGATGCCGATATTGATGCCGCGGTGAAAGGCGCCATCGCCAATAAATTCCGTAACGCTGGCCAGGTTTGCGTCAGCGTGAACCGCTTCTATATCCACAACCGCGTTTATGACCGCTTCGTGAGCCAGCTGGCTGAAGAGGTGAAGAAACTGAAGGTCGGTAATGGCATGGAAGAAGGGGTGATCGTCGGGCCGCTGATAGAGGCTTCTGCGCTGGAGAAAGTGGAAGAACACGTCAAGGATGCGGTCGCCCACGGAGGCAAGATTGTTACTGGCGGTGCCCGCCATGTTCTGGGTGGCAATTTCTGGCAGCCCACGGTGATAGCCGAAGCCAACGAGAAGATGAAGCTGGCAGAAGAAGAGACCTTTGGCCCCGTGGCTGCCTGCTTCCGTTTTGATGAGGAAGACGAGGTTATTCGTCGGGCAAATGATACCGAGTTCGGGCTGGCTGCGTATTTTTATACGCAAAACCTTCAGCGTGTGTTCCGCGTGTCGGCGGCACTGGAGAGTGGCATGGTCGGCATTAACGAGTGTGCCGTCTCGACGGAGCTGGCACCTTTCGGCGGCGTAAAAGAATCTGGCCTAGGACGTGAAGGTTCGGTGCTGGGACTGGAAGAGTTTTTAGAAGTGAAAGCCCTGCATATTGGGGGACTGTAACTCACCGGGCGGCAGTATGCCGCCCAACCGTGGGCCTCGTGGAGCGGCTAGCATGAGAACAGAGATTTTTGATTTTGATGAAATTGTCGATCAGGCACACTTCTACCGCCAGTTCAGCGAACGGTTTGCGCTGGCCGATCTGAATGTGAAGGATTTGGACAGCTTATGGGACGCGGTGACGCTGTTGCCATTACCCCTGGAAATTGAATTTGTACATTTGGGGAGCGGACAGAAGCGGCGTTATGGCGCGTTAATCCTGCTCTTTGATGAAGCAGAAGAGGAGCTGGAAGGGCAGCTCCGTTTTAACGTTCGCTAGTCAGCAGAAACAAAAAGGGCCCCGACAAGCGGGGCCAAAGGGTTCGTCATACTGACGAGGAATGTCTTACTGTAGCAGTGACAAGCCAGCGAGAGGGATTCGCGCGTTCGACAACACGCAGGTGCTGGCACCTTCTAATTTTTTGTACTTATCAGAATTTATTTATACAGCTCTGCGGTGGCGTGGTAGTTGCCATCGTTACGCGCTTCGATCACACGATAAGAGCTGGCACCTTGCTGATCCGCTTTCTGAGAAAGCTCATGACGGATATCGGTTGGCGCGCCATCAACACCACTGACACTAATGGTGCCCATTGACTGCAGGTTCTGCTCGCTTGCCTGCTGATCAGTTATCAGGTGAGCGGCGCTGGCGCCGAAAGAAAGAACTGAGGCCAGGCCGAGTACGGCGATTGCTAATTTAGTTTTCATGATAGATGCTCCACATAGGGTTGAGCGATAACCGAAAGGGCTAAAAAGCGTTTATTATTCTTGGGGTTACCGTTTTTATTTTGTCGTTAATACCGTATTTCCGGGTAATCTTTGCTTATTTGTAAAGCTCTGCAGTCGCGTGGTAGTTGCCGTTGTTGTACGCCTCGATAACACGGTAAGCACTTGCGCCCTGAGCGTCAGCTTTCGCATTCAGCTGCTGGCGGATGTCCATCGGTGAACCGGCAACGCCGCTTACGGAGATGGTGCCAACTGATTGCAGATTTTGCGCCTGATCCGCGTTAACAGATTCAGCTGCAAAAGCACCAAAAGAGAGAGCAGAAAGAACGGTTACAGCCGCAACAGTAGTTTTAATGTTCATGATTATTTCCTCGTAGTATGTTTTTATCTTTTTGTTTAGTGTGATTGTCATCACGAAAACAAGTATAGATCTAATAACGTAAAAAATTAATAGCGTGCTAATAATGTTTTGTTGGGATACTTTAACCGAAAACTGCATTTTAATAACCAGACGTTATAAAAAACGCTTATAAGTTGCCCTATCCATGTTAAATACATGTAAAAACATAGGGATATGTGACTTTAGCCATTCGTGCGCTTATTTGTGGTGGATCACACCATGAGACGAGAGTATCTGGTTTTTCTGCCTGACATGTCGCCCGCGAGGCAGTGCATCATGCTTATTAGTGGGGCGTGGAAGGGCAGAAAAGCAAAAGCCGGCAGGCGCCGGCTCTAAGAAAAGATGATGATACGGGGTGGTTAGCCTTAGGTTAAAAATCAGGCGTTAATTGCTGCTGCTTATAACTCTTGCTCGAAGAGGATCAGGATCGCTTCGAACAGCTGCTTTACCGTAAAGGCGCGGGCAGGGGTAATAAAGATGGTGTCATCGCCGGCAATGGTGCCAAGGATCCCTTCAGCTTTGCCGAGGGAATCCAGCAGGCGAGCGATAAGCTGCGCGGCACCCGGACTGGTATGGATTACCACCAACGCATCGTTGTAGTCGATATCCAGCACGAGGTTTTTAAGCGGGCTGGTGGTGGTCGGCACGCCCAGTTCCGCAGGCAGGCAATAGACCATTTCCATCTTGGCGTTGCGTGTGCGCACAGCACCAAACTTGGTCAACATGCGGGAGACTTTAGACTGATTGATATTGTCGAAGCCATCTTCCTGTAAAGCGGCGACGATCTCGCCCTGCGAGCTGAACTTCTCTTCCTTCAATAAAGCCTTAAAGGCTTTAATCAGGTCTTCCTGTTTTGATGGGTTACGCATAGGCTTCCGCTTAAGAGTCAGAAATAAAGGGGATTCCCTGATGGGACTGGCGGTGATTATGCAATTAAATGAATGGTTATGCAATAAGGCAGGGTGTTTTATGCGGGGGAGCGTTGAAGGGGCAACAGTATGCCAAACTTTTGATGGAAAAAAAATGCCCGCTCAGACAAGGATGTAGCGCAAAAAGTAAACGATTTGTTATTAAATTGATGTTGTTCTGCTTAGCGCTAAGGGTGTAATGTAAGGCCGAATCGTGCTGTTTGTCGCTGGCTACGAGCGGCCTTGCACCCTATGCGGTTAATCATTTGCTTCAGCGGTTTTGGGCGTGAGCGCTCAGATCGACATGAAAGCAATCGCAAAGCGCTGAAGGCTGGACTATGTTCATAACCAGATGGATTCACAGCACTTTACGCTCACTATAATAAGGAGTTCAGGATGAAAGTTGCAGTTCTCGGCGCAGCTGGCGGTATTGGCCAGGCTCTCGCACTTCTGCTAAAAACCCAGCTTCCGGCGGGTTCAGACCTCTCTCTGTACGACATCGCTCCCGTTACGCCTGGCGTAGCTGTTGATTTGAGCCATATCCCTACCGCAGTCAATATCAAAGGTTTCTGTGGCGAAGACGCAACGCCGGCGCTGAAAGGCGCTGACGTGGTCCTGATCTCCGCTGGCGTGGCGCGTAAGCCAGGCATGGATCGCTCCGATCTGTTCAATGTTAACGCCGGTATTGTTCGTAATCTGATTGAACAGGTTGCCAGCACCTGCCCTAAGGCGTTGATAGGTATCATCACTAACCCGGTTAACACCACGGTCGCGATTGCCGCGGAAGTGCTGAAAAAAGCCGGCGTTTACGATAAGAACAAACTGTTTGGCGTTACCACGCTGGATATCATCCGTTCCAACACCTTCGTCGCTGAGCTGAAGGGCAAAAATCCTGCCGAGCTGAACATCCCGGTAGTGGGTGGACACTCAGGCGTGACTATCTTGCCTCTGCTCTCCCAGATCCCAGGCGTCAGCTTCTCTGAACAGGAAGTGGCCGATCTGACGAAACGTATCCAGAACGCGGGTACTGAAGTGGTTGAGGCGAAAGCAGGTGGCGGATCCGCGACGCTGTCGATGGGCCAGGCTGCGGCCAAATTCGGTCTGTCGCTGGTACGCGCTCTGAACGGTGAAAGCAACGTTGTGGAATGTGCTTACGTTGAGGGAGATGGCGCACATGCTCGCTTCTTCTCACAACCGCTGCTGCTGGGTAAAAACGGCATCGTTGAGCGCAAACCAATCGGCACGCTGAGCGCTTTTGAGCAGAAGTCGTTGGACGGCATGTTTGATACGCTGAAGAAAGACATTACCTTGGGCGAAGAATTCGTTAAATAAGCCTGCTACAGGGCCAGCGCTGTCTGGCCCTGCATTCCATCACTTCCCGCTTAATTCCCCGGATATTCCAGCACGGTAATCGGCAGCGTCATTTTTTGATCGTTGCGAATAATCTCCACGTCAATGACGGTTCCTGGTCGAATCTCCGCAACCTGATCCATTGTTTCCACCGCCGAAATAGCCGGTTTATGGTTCACGTTGGTGATCACATCATTGATTTGCAGACCCGCTTTCGCTGCCGGGCCTCCCTGAGAAACATTGGTCACCACAATGCCCTGAATATGATCCAGGCTACTGTTTTGTCCGTGCATTTGCGGCACTTCACGGCCACTGATGCCGATGAACCCACGGATTACGCGACCATCGCGAATAAGCTTATCCATGATTTTCGCAGCCAGTGCCGTAGGGATGGCAAAGCCAATGCCTTCCGGCGTTTCACCGTCGTTACTCTTATCAAACGAAAGCGTATTGATTCCCATCAGTTCACCGAGAGAGTTAATCAAGGCGCCGCCCGAGTTCCCTTTGTTGATGGAAGCATCTGTCTGTAAGAAGTTCTGGTAGCGGGAAGGGCTCAGACCAACGCGGCCAGTGGCGCTGATAATCCCCTGGGTCACCGTCTGCCCAATATTGTACGGGTTGCCGATAGCCATCACTAAATCGCCGATATGGGCAATGCGCGCGGGATTGATTGGGATAACGGGTAGGCTGGACGCGGTGATCTTCAACACTGCAAGGTCGGTCAGGCTGTCCGAACCCACTAACATTGCCTCAAAGATGCGGCCATCTTGCAGCGCAACGATAATCTGCTCGGCATCGTTGATCACGTGTTTATTGGTGAGGATATAGCCACGCCCATCCATGATCACGCCAGATCCCAGCGTGCGGATTTCGAGGTTGTCAGCAGAAGCATTGGCACTGCGATTGTAGACATTCACTACCGCCGGGGCAGCCCGACGCACGGCAGAGTTGTAGCTGACAGGCGTTTCATTAGCGCTGTCATCTTTGTGCGAGAAAAAGTCACTGCCGATCCGCAATGCTGGCATGCCGGCCAGCAGCAAACCCGCAACTACAAGGCCAAGAAGCACTGAACGCAATAGTTTAGGAAACATGGCTTTAAATGGTGAGTGAATGAACGTTTGGCAGGATAGCATGAGTTAAGCGGACACGCAGGTGTCCGCTTCATGATTTAACGTAAAAGCAGATAGATACTCGCATCGCCACGGATCACGTTCAGCGCCAGCAGCGGTGGCTTGGCTTCCAGCAGCTTGCGCAGCTCGGCCAGATTAGCCACCTTGGTGCGGTTGAGGCCAATAATCACATCGCCTTTTTTCAGGCCATATTGCTCAGCGGGTGAGGCTTTGGTCACGTCATCCACTACCACGCCTTTGGTTCCGTCTTTCGCGGCGCCATCGATGAAGGTAGCACCTTGCAGAGCCGGAGTGGTCTGATCGGCCGTGGTCGAGGTTTGCGTACTGGCATCCAGTTTAACGGTAACGTTAACCGGCTTACCTTCACGGATCAGGCCGACCTTGACGTCTTTACCCGGTGCGGTAGTACCAATTTTCACCCGCAGGGCAGCGAAACTGTCGATCGGCTTGTCATCCAGACTGGTGATGATATCCCCGGCCTTGATGCCCGCTTTCGCCGCCGCAGAGCCTGGCAGCACTTCATTGACGAACGCGCCGCGCTGGGCATCCACATTGAAGGCTTTGGCCATATCCGCCGTCATCTCAGTGCCTTTAATACCCAACTGACCGCGGTTCACTTTGCCGAAATCAATCAGCTGCTGAGCCAGGTTCATCGCCATATTGCTTGGGATGGCAAAGCCAATGCCGATATTGCCCCCGGCGGAGGAGAGAATGGCGGTATTCAGGCCAATCAGTTCGCCATTCAGGTTCACTAGCGCGCCACCGGAGTTACCGCGGTTGATGGCGGCATCCGTCTGAATAAAGTTTTCCAGACCTTCAAGATTCAAGCCGCTGCGCCCCAGCGCAGAGACAATCCCTGAAGTGGCGGTCTGGCCAAGGCCAAATGGATTGCCAATGGCGACGGCAAAATCACCGACTTTAAGCTGATCGGAATCCGCCACTTTAATCTGCGTCAGGCCTTTTGCGCCGCTGATCTGGATCAGCGCGATGTCGGTTTGTTCATCGTGACCAATCAGTTTGGCATCAAATTCACGGCCATCACTCAGCTGGACACTGATTTTACTGGCGCCATTGACCACATGATTGTTGGTGAGCACATAGCCCTTATCGGCGTTGATCACCACGCCTGAAGCCAGACCTTCGAATGGCTGCGGCTGGGAATCACCGTCCTGGCCCTGACCAAAGAATTTTTTCAGCGGCTCAGGGATCTCCTGAGACTGCGCAGCCGTCTGGGTGCCTTCCACATGGACGCTAACGACCGCAGGAAGCACTTTTTCCAGCATTGGCGCCAGGCTTGGCAGCGGTTGCCCCTCAATTTGCGCGGGGAGCGTAGCCATCGCCTGGGGAGTAATGGTCAGATTCATGCCAATACTCAATGCCAATGCACTTAACAGTAAGGATTTGTTCTTCATCGCTAAGACGCTCTCGCTACAAAAGGTGGGGGGAACTCAGGTATTAACCTAAAACTCAGAGTGCAGATGTTGCTATGGCAAAAGAAAAAAAGGGCGCTGAGCGCCCTTCAATCATTCTGCTTATTTCTGTGCTGCACGGTCACCGCGAAGCAGGCCTGAAGCGCTGTCCGGGTAGTCACGTGGCATCTGAACCGGGACCTGATCGTTATCCGCTTCTGATTCAGTCAGCTGATAAGCAAACGGGTTTTTCTCACCCGGCAGGTTTGGCAGCAGGTCATTAGACCCTTTCGCCATATGCTGATACAGCTGGCGGTAATCGCGCGCCATGTTGTCCAGCAATTCAGCACTCTGTGCAAAGTGGCTGGTCAGCTCTTCACGATAGTCGGCCAGCTCTGCTTTCGTTTTTTCCAGTTCGTACTGCTGGCTCCGCTGTTCGCGAAGCTTTTTGTTGCCAAAACGCATGGCCGCCGCGCCGATGATTAATCCAACTACCAAGCCAATAAGCGCGTATTCCCAGGTCATAATAACTCCCGTGTTGTCTTCGTTGTTCCGTAAGGGCTACTGGCCAACGCCAGTTCACTACCTGCCACTATAACCGCTAATCTGATGGAAGTGGAATCCTGAGGCTGCATCGCTTAGTGTATAGCGGCCTTTTTTTCGACAATCAACCACCTGACGCACCGAATTTTTCAGGGAATGTGAATAAATTATGCAAACGATGTCTCCTCTGGCGCGATACCAGCAGGCGCTGGAAAAAGGCGAATTCCAGCCTGATGCAGTACAACTCGACGCCATGACGCGCCTTGACGGAATTTATCAGGCGCTGACTCGCGTTCAGCCGGTTTCTGCCCAGCCTGCGAAAGGACTTTTTGGCAAGTTGAACAAGCTGATGGGCAAAGGAAAAACCGAGGCGCCGGCGGCGGCCCGGGGCTTATATATGTGGGGCGGTGTCGGGCGTGGGAAAACCTGGCTGATGGATATGTTTTTTCAGGCAATTCCTGGAGAGCGTAAGCAGCGTCTGCACTTTCACCGCTTTATGTTACGCGTCCATCAGGAGCTGACTGAGCTTCAGGGACAAAGCGATCCGCTGCAAATTGTCGCCGATCGTTTCAAAAGCGAAACCGACCTGCTGTGCTTCGACGAATTCTTTGTGTCAGACATTACCGACGCGATGCTGTTGGGCACGCTGATGGAAGCGCTGTTCGCCAGAGGGATTACGCTGGTTGCGACCTCGAACATTCCGCCTGACGATCTCTATCGCAATGGCCTGCAGCGCGCGCGTTTTCTGCCCGCCATTGAAATGATTAAGCAGCATTGCGAAATCATGAACGTGGATGCCGGCATTGATTACCGCTTGCGCACGCTGACCTCAGCCCATCTGTGGATGACGCCATTAAATGACGACACCAGCAAAGAGATGGAGCGGATGTTCGTGGCGCTGGCTGGCGTCGCGCGCAGCGACAAACCGGTGCTGGAGATTAATCACCGTTCTCTGCCGACCCAGGGCATGGCGGAAGGCGTGGTGGCGATGGACTTTAAAACGCTGTGCGGTGAAGGGCGCAGTCAACATGACTACATCGAGCTGTCGCGCCGTTTTCACAGCGTATTGCTGTATAACGTGCCGGTGATGATCTACAAAACGGAGGACCAGGCGCGACGTTTTCTGGCATTGGGGGATGAGTTCTACGAGCGGCATGTTAAGCTAGTGGTCTCCGCCGAAGCCTCGCTGTTTGAGATATACCAAGGCGCGCGGCTGAAGTTCGAATACCAACGCTGCGTCTCCCGCTTGCAGGAGATGCAAAGCGAAGAGTACCTCCGGCTGGCGCATTTGCCCTGAAGCAAGCCAGGGCGGGGCACCGGGGTGCAATTATTGTAAGAAAAGGGTCGCGCTTTGTGGTCGACTTCTCTATAATCTTGCGACCCCACGTTACAACAAAGGTTTTTTTCCCAAAACTCTTTGTGTTCCAGTAACTCTATCCGAAGGGGTGGGCTTGCTGGTCAAGATGGTCGTGTGAGCCTCAACCGTTTATTCAAGCGTTTGGGATTTCACCAACGTGTAACTTAATTTGGGTAAGCTTTTAAATGAAAACTTTTACAGCTAAGCCAGAATCGGTCCAACGTGACTGGTTTGTTGTTGACGCAACTGGCAAAACTTTAGGTCGTTTAGCGACCGAACTGGCTCGTCGCCTGCGCGGTAAGCATAAAGCGGAATATACTCCGCACGTTGATACCGGTGATTATATTATCGTTCTTAACGCTGAGAAAGTTGCCGTAACCGGTAACAAGCGTACCGATAAGATTTATTACCATCACACCGGCTTTGTCGGTGGTATCAAGCAAGCGACCTTCGAAGAGATGATTGCTCGCCGTCCTGAGCGTGTGATTGAAATCGCGGTTAAGGGCATGCTGCCAAAGGGCCCGCTGGGTCGTGCTATGTACCGTAAACTGAAAGTTTACGCGGGCAACGAGCACAACCATGCGGCACAGCAACCGCAAGTTCTTGACATTTAATCGGGATTACAGGCAATGGCTGAGAATCAAAACTACGGCACTGGTCGCCGCAAAAGCTCTTCCGCACGCGTCTTTATCAAGCCGGGTAGCGGTAACATCGTTATTAACCAGCGTTCTTTAGAACAGTACTTCGGTCGCGAAACTGCCCGCATGGTAGTTCGTCAGCCGCTGGAACTGTTGGACATGGTTGGTAAATTCGATTTGTACATCACTGTTAAAGGTGGTGGTATCTCTGGTCAGGCTGGTGCGATCCGTCACGGTATCACACGCGCTCTGATGGAGTTTGACGAATCACTGCGTGGCGAACTGCGTAAAGCAGGCTTCGTGACTCGTGATGCTCGTCAGGTAGAACGTAAGAAAGTCGGCCTGCGTAAAGCACGTCGTCGTCCTCAGTTCTCCAAGCGTTAATTTATTCTGCCTCGGCAGAGTCGATTATCGAAAAACCCGGTGCTTGCACCGGGTTTTTTCTTTTCCGCCATCGGCATAATGATGGAAATCGCGACGGGGTTTACCCTTTTCCCGTCAAATCCGCGTTCCCGCCCCCACAAGCTGTCTAAAATCTGGTAAACTGTGTGTCACTTTGCACGCATTAGCAGAGCATTGATGCATGAAATCCTCAGTGGATGCTGGTTCGGCTTCACATCATGCTAATGGCACTCTATTAAGCAGGTTAGTCGCCACCTGGCGGGCTTGCGCAGTAATTTTCTGGATAAACTTGGAGGTTTACATGGCTGTCGCTGCCAACAAACGTTCGGTAATGACGCTGTTTTCTGGTCCTACTGACATTTTTAGCCACCAGGTTCGTATCGTGCTGGCGGAGAAGGGTGTTAGCGTAGAGATCGAGCAGGTAGAAATGGATAGCCTGCCCCAGGATCTGATTGACCTCAATCCGTACCGTACCGTCCCAACGCTGGTTGATCGTGAACTGACGTTGTACGAATCCCGTATCATCATGGAATACCTTGATGAGCGCTTCCCGCAACCACCATTGATGCCGGTTTACCCGGTTGCCCGTGGTGAAAGCCGTCTGATGATGCACCGCGTGGAGCAAGACTGGTACAGCCTGATGCGTAAGGTCGAGAGCGGCACGGCGCAGGAAGCAGAAGCCGCGCGTAAGCAGCTGCGTGAAGAGCTGCTGGCGATCGCCCCTCTGTTTGCCCGTACCCCGTTCTTTATGAGCGAAGAGTTCAGCCTGGTTGATTGCTACCTGGCACCGCTGCTGTGGCGTTTGCCGCAGATGGGCATTGAGCTGGTCGGCGCAGGTTCTAAAGAGCTGAAAGGCTATATGACGCGTGTCTTCGAGCGTGATTCCTTCCTGGCTTCCCTGACGGAAGCGGAACGTGAAATGCGCCTGCAAACACGGGGCTGATTACGATGGAAATGTCGCAACTTACCGCTCGTCGCCCGTACCTTCTGCGGGCGTTCTATGACTGGCTGCTGGACAACCAGCTAACCCCGCACCTGGTCGTGGATATCAATCTGCCAGGTGTGATGGTGCCTCTTGAGTATGCGCGTGATGGTCAGATCGTTCTGAACATCGCTCCGCGTGCGGTCGGCAACCTGGAACTGGGTAATGATGAGGTGACTTTCAACGCCCGCTTTGGCGGCGTGCCTCGTCAGGTTACGGTTCCTCTGGCGGCAGTGATGGCTATTTATGCACGTGAAAACGGTGCAGGTACGATGTTTGAGCCTGAGCCGGTTTACGAAGAAGCCGGGGAATATAACCCGGATTCAGAGCAGAACGACACGCCAGAAACGGTGATGTCTGTTATCGACGGCGATCGCCCGGATGACAGCGTGCAGAACGATGATGACAATCCGGACAACGACCCGCCACCGCGCGGTGGTCGACCGGCGTTACGCGTCGTGAAATAAAAAACGGGCCTTTCGGCCCGTTTTTTTATCGCTGAGATTAGTAAACATCTCGCAGGTAACGTTTTTCTTTTTTGAGCTGGTCAACATAGTCGGCCGCGCGCTCTACAGACATCCCACCGAACTGAGTAATCACCTCATACAAGGCTTTATCCCCGTCCTTCGCCATGCGTGATGCATCACCACAGACATAGAAGTAGGCGCCTTGTTCCAGCCAGGCAAACAGCTCTGCACCTTGCTCAAGCATGCGACTCTGTACGTAGATTTTCTTCGACTGGTCGCGGGAGAAGGCCAAATCCAGACGCGTCAGTAAGCCGTTTTCCTGCCAGCCCAGCAATTCGTCTTTATAGATAAAGTCGTGTTCCTGATGCTGGTCACCAAAGAACAGCCAGTTTTTGCCTTTCGCGCTGGCAGCCTGACGTTCCTGCAGGAAGGCGCGGAATGGTGCGATACCGGTCCCCGGACCAATCATAATCAATGGCGCATCGTTGTTCGCCGGCACGCGGAACGCTTTGTTCGGCGAAATAAAAATAGCCGGTTTTTCACCGCGACCGACACGCTCCGCCAGGTAAGCAGAGCATACGCCGCTACGTGGGCGGCCAGTGCTGTGGTAACGCAGCGTGGCAATAGTCAGGTGAACCTGATTTGGGTACGCCTTCGAGCTTGAAGAGATGGAATAAGCACGGTGCTGTAATGGACGCAGCAGCGCAACGAACTCTGGAATGCTCAGCGAGCGGGTCAGCTCAAGTTGCAGCAGGTCCAGCGTGTCTTTGCCCCACAACCAGACGCCAAGCGCGTCCTTGTCGTCATGCTGCAGAACGTGGCGCAGTTCCTGGTTAGTGGTGTTCTGGCCAACCCATTCAATCAGCTTACGCGAAGGTTCAGAGATCTCGAATTGATAGGTCAGCAGATCGCCCAGCGTTCTGTCGAAGCCTGAAACCGGCGTATCGTAATCCGAGTTCAGCTGAGTCAGCAGCAGTTTCACCAGCGAAGGGTCGTTGACCGGGATCACGCCCAGCGCATCCCCGGCTTCGTACTTCAGCCCGCTGTCGGTCAAATCGAATTCGAAGTGACGGATATCTTTGCCTGATTCATCACCAGAAAGACGCTTATTGGTGATCAGTGCCGCGGCATAAGGATTCTGCTTGTTGCTGCCAGGGATCACCGGGGCTTCCGGTAAATTCTCCAGCGCGGTACCGCTACTGCCGGCACTGGCGGCAAACTGTGGCATAGAGGTAGAGATCCACTGATTAGAAGGCTCTTCGTAATCAATGTCGCAATCAATACGGTCGCTGACGCGTTTCGCGCCGAGCTGCTCAAGGCGCATATCGATGAATTTACCGGCCTGGCAGAAGCCATCATAGCCGGTATCACCGATAGCCAGTACGGCAAAGTGCATCTGCTCCAGACGCGGGGCGGTGCTGGCAGAAATGGCCTGCCAGAACAGCTGGGCGTTATCAGGCATTTCGCCTTCGCCGTAGGTTGAGGTGATCACCAGCACGTGACGCATGGTCGCGAACACGTCGATATCCACTTCACCCAGGCCCTGCACCACAGGCACCAGACCCTGAGCACGGGCAGCTTTCGCTGCGCTCTGTGCCAGCGCTTCGGCATTACCGGTCTGCGAGCCAAACAGGATATGCAACTGCGTGGTTGCCGCAGAACTGGTACCGCTGGCAGCCTGCTTGCTGTCTTCCAGTACCAGCAGGCGTGAGTGTAGCCCGGCGAGAAACCCCGCCAGCCAGTATTTCTGGTCGCCATTGAATGGCGCGTCTTCAGGAATGTAAGGAATTTTCATGGGTTATCTGTACTCAATCCCGTTTCGTCGTGTTCAGTAGATAGTCACATTCAGTCCGGTAAACCGTCAGGATAATTTCCCGACGGCTGCAGCGATTTCAGGCAGTGCGGCGCGAGCAAACAGCTCTTCGAAGTCAGGCAGTCCGCCCAGCACTTCTCTGTTACGCGCATCCTGATAAATGATCCAACCATAAGTCGCCAGGCTGTCCATCGAGCGGATGTTACGTTGCGTCAGGGCAGCCTTGTAGTCCGCCATACGTTTGGCTGCAATCAGGCAGGCCAGTTCATCATCACTGTAATTTTCAATCGCTGAACGTGCGTGACGCTGCAGCTTACTGATCAGTGCGAAGTCCTCTGTCATTAACAGGTTACGTACGGCTTTTTCTACCGCGGCATCTTCTACCGGCGTACCTTTCGGCAGGCGGGAGAGCGCCAACTGCTGTGCAAAGCTGAGCACGGTATAGTTGTTCAGCAGCACAAACATATCTTGCGTGTCAGTTGCACCGTATTCAGGTACCACTCCATTGGCAATCGTTTTCTTGCTGCGCCAGGCCGCTTTGAACTTGGCAACCTGATGGCTTGCCAGCGCGGTTGAAAGCTCTTCCAGCAGATCCTTACGGGTTTTGGCCTTCAGGATCTCGGTGCTTTCCTGGTACAACAGCAGGGAGCGCGGCATCACAAAGACAAAGTGCTGGCACTCGGTTTCCCAGTGCTCAAGCAGCCAGGCTGCACGAGGTGAATGGGTCGCTTCCAGATGCCAGTTCAGCATCGTCAGCACCGCGTCCTTGTGCACGCGCGCCATTTCGTTGTCGTCAGCGATGCAGCCAAACAGCACGGAGTCTCCGGCTGCTGAACCTGCCAGCGTGCCGTACGGGTCGTACTGGTAAGCAAAGCCACCGCTCATGCCGTTACCGAAACCGGTGCCGTAAGTGCCCAGGTTCAGGATCGCGCCATTGGTCATATATTCACAGCAGAAATCGCCAACGCCTTCAACCACGGCCGTTGCACCTGAGTTACGGACTGCGAAGCGGTCACCCGCCTGGCCCTGCACAAACAGGCGTCCACCGGTAGCGCCAAACAGCGCGAAGTTACCGATCAACACGTTGCCTTCAGCATCCTGCGAGCCGCCGCCAGGCGACATCACCACAATTTCGCCACCGCACTGGCCTTTACCGACGCCATCGTTACAGGTGCCGTAATGCTTCAGCTGCATACCGTCGTTGCAGAATACGCCGAAGGACTGACCGGCCGATCCTGAGGTAGAGATATTGACGGTATTGGGTGCCAGATAACGGCGTCCGCGATCGTCCAGCAATGCTGCAGGGATTTTGCTCAGCTGAGCAGCATCCAGCGTGTGGTTCAGCAGGCGCTCGATATCGATGGCCAACTGTCCGCCAACGCTTTTGTTGCGGTTGTTCAGGGTGATGCCATTGCCGAACTGAATATCGGTTTGGCCCTGATCGACCAGCTCCAGTTTCAGCTGATCGACCCAGCCGTTGTCCAGCTCGAAATCTTTTTCCAGATAGACCGGACGGGCGATTTTCAGTTCGGGTACCACGGTCAGCATGGCACGGAAGTCCAGCTTGCCGACTTCCAGTGGGTGATCCATCAGGTGCAGCAGGTCAGAGCGACCGCGCGCTTCACGCAGCGAACGCAGGCCAAGGCGCGCCAGAATCTCACGCACTTCATGCGCGACGTTCATAAAGTACTGCGCCAGCTGACGGGGATCGCCATCAAAGGCTTCGGCATTGGTGGTCAGGCCGGCCGGGCATTTCACGTTACAGTTTTTTGCCATCACGCATTTCAGCATCATCAGCGCGGTGGTGCCGAATTCGAAGCTGTCGCCACCCAACAGGGCAGATTTCACGACGTCGCTGCCCGTTTGCTGCGCGCCTGAACAGCGAAGCAGAACTTTTTCACGCAGGCCGTTAGCGCACAGCGCCTGATGCACTTCGGCAATGCCGATTTCCGCCACGCGTCCGGTGTATTTCAGGCTGGTAACCGAAGCCGCACCGGTACCACCGGTGTTGCCCGCGACGTTGATAACGTCCGCACCGGCTTTTGCCACGCCGACGGCGATGGTGCCAATGCCTTCAGAGGAAACCAGTTTAACGATGACGCGCACGCGAGCTGCTTTGCAGTCGTGGATCAACTGCGCCAGATCCTCAATCGAGTAGGTGTCGTGATGCGGAGGAGGGGAAACCAGCTCCACGCCAGGCGTACCGCCACGGGCCGCAGCAATTTCAACCGTGACTTTCGCCGCAGGCAGCTGACCGCCCTCGCCAGGTTTCGCGCCCTGACCGATTTTAATCTCCAGCTCTTCCAGCATCGGGTCCGCAAGGTACGCAGCCCACACGCCAAAGCGACCGGAAGCCAGCTGCTTAATGCGTGATGCACGGATAGTGCCGTGACGGGAATAGTGCTCGCCACCCTCACCACAGTTGCTCATGCCACCAACCATGTTGGTGCCGTGTGCCACCGCTTCGTGAGCCGGCGCAACCAGCGCACCGTGGCTCATCGCACCGGAAGCAAAGGTGCGGGTGATTTCGCTGGCAGGCTGAATTTCGTTCAGCGGCAGAGAAGGGGCCGAGGTGAAGATGCGTGACAGGTACTCAGCCGCTTTGCCGGTTGCGGCAAGCTGCAGGCCACCAGCCACAATCTCACTTTCGCCGATCTCATCGGTGAAACGGGTTTTCAGTGCGCTGAACAGTGCCGCAAGGCGCTCGTTCTCTGGCTTCAGACCAACAATGCTGTCGGTCAGGCGCAGCGTGAAGTGACCTTCACGGCCTTCGGTGGCTTCACATGCCAGACCACGGGTCGCAAAACCATTATTAGTTAACGAGTAGCGACCCAGTTTACGGGCAAACTCTGCCTGGCTGTCGACGTGGGTCAGATCGGCCGGGAAGGTCAGAATGTCACGCAGCGCCGCCGGGCGACGTTTACGTTCCTGCAGCATCAGGCTGGAGAATTCGCGATAGTCCGGCGTGATGGTGAAGTTATCAATCACGTCATTTGGGATACGTTCAAAGCTGGTGTCCGCAAAAGCGCTGGGTTTGATATTGAAGGCATTATCCAGTTTCGCCAGCGTCAGCAAACGGATGAACTGATCTTCATCGCGTGGCTTATCAGCAAAACGGATCGGCTGCTCTGTCATATCAATAAAGGTACGCACAGCAATGGTACCGTAGGAGTGACCGGCACCTTCCGCACGCTCTTTAAACAGACCCAACAACGGCACTTCTGACTCACCCTGAATTTTCAGGGCGCTCTGGTGCCAGTCCACGGCCATCTGCGCGATCGTGGCAAAGCCAGCGCCGCCGACCGGGGTTTTAATGTTCGGGAAGTACTTTCTCAGTACCGGATCGTCTGTATTAAGGAAGTTTGGCTCGAAGAACTCACCGCAGCTGTAGCTTTCAACGGTACAAAGGCCGACTTTACCCATGGTTTTCATCAGGGCTTTTTCAGCAGCTTTGGCATAGCGTTTGAATGCTTTATTGCCTTCTTCGCCTTCGCCGTACTTCTCTTCTGCGCGCATTTGCACGCCGAGAGGGTAAACGGCCGACGCGCCGAAACCGAGGGTTGCCGCGATATGGTGCGAGGAGATGCTCTGGCCGCTTTCAACCACCAAAGAAACGTCCAGACGCAAGCCTTCCTGAACCAGGCGCTGGTTAATGGCAGACACCATCAACAGCATCGGAATACCGGCACGGGTAGAAGAGATATGACGGTCAGTCAGAACCGCGATACCGCCTTGCTCACGGGCAAAGTCGACAACCTGCTGAGCAAGGTCATCAATGGCTTTTTCCAGGGCGTTGGCATTGTCGATACGGTTCTGTGGCTCGGTGCCCACCACCGGGATGTAAAGCATATCGAAACGCGCATAAGGGGCGACATTCTGCTCACGCAGCTGCAGCATATCCAGATGCGTCAGGATCGGGGTCGGCACGATAATCTGACGGCCTTTGCTGCGGCCCAGATGCGGCTTAGCACCCAGCGCAACGCGCAAGGTCATGCCGTCAACTTCACGGATCGAGTCTAACGGTGGGTTAGTTACCTGAGCAAAGCGCTGAGAGAAGTAGTGCGCCATCCCGCCTTCATGATCGGACAGACCGTTGATCGCGTTGCCGTAACCCATGGCAGAAATTTTCTCTGCGCCGGTGTTCAGCATCGGGTCCATCATGAATTTGAAGCTTTCCTGGTTGTAGTAGTAAGCCACAAACCGTTGATAAGTTTTCAGGTCACCACTGTAGCGCAGCGGTGAACCTTGCTCTTCAGCAGGAACCACAGGCAATTCTTCCAGCATGACACGGGCCTGTTCAACCAGTGCCGGGTAGTCTTTTTCAGCAGCCAGTTTTTCCAGCGCTTCCAGCGTGGTGTAGCTGCGCTTTTCGCTGTGATCGTAATACAGCATGCCGCCCGCTTCGATACGGCCACGGCGTAATACGCTTTCCGGTGGGAAGGCGATCTGACCGGCTTCTGACATCGCACCGATATACTCGGCGGTTTCCACAGAGCGCAGTGGGCGCAGGCCCAGACGGTCCAGACGCGCGCCAATCACTTCACCGTTACCAAAGATCAGCGCGGCCGGGCCATCGTTTTTCTCTTCATATAAAGAGAAGTACTCCAGCATCGCGCGGACTTCGGTCGACAGGGTGAGATCGTTTTCCCACGCCGGCGGCATCATCGACACCACGGCATTGATCAGGTCGAGGTTATCTTCCATCAGGCGGCTCTGGATACTCTGATCCAGACGCGAGCTGTCGGACTGTCCTTTCGGGCGAACAATTTTCTTGCCGCGAGCCAGCGCCAGCGCAGACTCAGCAATACGGTTTTTACGGTCGGTGTTCAGCTCGCCGTTGTGGGCCATCAGCCGGAAAGGCTGCGCCATGGTGGTGTGCGGATCGGTGTTGGTTGAGAAGCGGGTATGGAAGAACAACCCACGCACCTGATGATCCGGATCGGTCAGATCCTTGAAGTAAGGGATCACTTCATTGGAATTCAGACGGGCCTTCAGAACCTGAGTGCGCGAAGAAAGCGACAGCGGATAGAGCCCGCCAAACTGGCTTTCGGTAAAGGCGCGCGCTTCGATGTCCAGCAAGGCACGGTAGATACGTTTTTCGAATTCGTTTTGCGTGTCGACATCCTGCGGGGCAGTAAACACCCACTGGACGATAGGCAACTGGAAAGAGAGCGCAGCAGGACGCAGCACGCTACCATCGAGTGGCAGGTCGCGCTTCAGCAGAACAGGCAGGCCATAGGCTGCAAGCGTATCTTCAACCAGACGTTCCGCATTGGCGCGCAGTTCAACGTCTTTAGGCACGAAGAAGTTGCCGACGCCAAAGCGACCCGCTTCAAGCTGTTGGCCGGTAATTTTGCGGAAGAAGTGCAAAGAGATGTCCACGTTGACGCCAGCACCGTCACCGACGCCTTCCGCCGACATACCCCCGCGATGAGGTACCGTGCACAAGGCGCTATGGGCCATCTGCAGGATCTCATGAGTTTGCTCGCCGTCCTTACGCGTCAGAAAACCTACGCCACAGCTATCGCTGTCTCTTGAAGGATCGTACAAGCCATAGGGAAAAGGTTTTGTGTTGGACATCGGAGGCCTCCTCAACTTCTTTGTGACATTACCTATAGTGTTTCAAGCACAGAGTGCATCTGAGGAGTCTATCTCAGGCTCTGTCTCATTTTTCCTGACCGCTTAATGCGCACGCCGTTACCCCGAGCGTTACCTCTCCAGACTTTTTTCCTGACGTCCTTGAAGGGGGGCTGCTCTCAAATTTCCGAATCTCTTAAAGGGAGATAACTTGCATCACGAGGGAGTCTTCTTGCTGCATAGATATGCCGAGACACTGGCCCGTCGGGAAAGCTTCCAGCGGATTTCCAACTTATCGGGAAAGCGTACTCAGGTCAAATAGCGTTCTTACTGAGGCTTTTGCGACCTTATGACAGCTCAGGCTATTGATATGTAAGGATTTGTCGCCGTTTTTTCTACTAAACCCTGCAAGGCAAAGACCGCAATAAGTGTGAGCTGTCTCACTGTAGTGCAGGCGCCATATCTCTGCACCATGCTGGTGCTGGGGTTATTGGTAGGAGAATGTTCTGACAATTATACGCTATTTACTGAAAAATACTGTTTTTATCCCGTACGCTTATTTGAATTAAACAGCCGCCCATCATTAGTAAAATTAATCATCATCGCAATGAGTAAGTTCTCACTTAATGTGAATTGTTATTCGATAGGGTAATGGGTTAAGAGCGCAAAGATCTCACTATCACTATGAATTAGCCAGTTCAGTGAGGAAAAGCTGCAGAAGGACCGACCAGCGGATTATGCAGTTCAATAAAGCGTCCAGCCTCAGGGTGACAGAAAGATGACAAAAGATTTGGGCGACGACAGGTTTATTTTCAGGCAGGCGGTTTTTATGCTGTGGATCCAGCAAAGACGCAGCTTGCAGGCAGATAAGCGATCGCTATTTTATGCCAAACGTGCAGGTGAAAGTCCTCCTTAACAATTCGCCACAACCGCTCTCAACCAGGTCGAAGTAAGGCGATCGTGCCGGGCTTGTTTAACCGCGTGCCGTAGCAGAAATCCGTTAAGGTCCGTTTATTTCTTTGAATAAGTGAGTGCGTAAGCAGTCATTCAGCGCGGGTGCTGCACCAGCCTGGTGCGCTGATGCTTTGTACAGGTTACGTGGGTCTTTTAAGCTTTTACGGTATGATTGGGGCTATTGGCCCGGAAGGAATCTTTTATGAAACAAATTCGTCTCTTAGCACAATATTATGTCGACCTGATGGTCAAGCTGGGACTGGTCCGCTTCTCATTGTTGCTGGCTTCAGCGCTGGTGGTCCTGGCGATGATCGTCCAGATGGCGGTCACCATGGTATTGCGCGGTCATGTCGAAAGTATCGATATGGTTCGATCGGTGTTTTTTGGCCTGTTGATTACGCCGTGGGCGGTCTATTTTCTCTCAGTCGTCGTTGAGCAGCTTGAGGAGTCGAGGCAGCGCCTGTCGCGGCTGGTCGATAAGCTGGAAGAGATGCGTCACCGCGATCTTGAGCTGAATCAGCAGATGAAAGAAAACATCACCCAGCTGAATCACGAAATTGCTGACCGTATCAAAGCTGAAGAGGCGCGTTTGCAGGTGATGGCCAAGCTGAAGGAAGAGATGGCCCGGCGCGAGGAAGCGCAGATCGAACTTGAGCAACAATCCTCCTTCCTGCGCTCATTCCTGGATGCATCACCCGACCTGGTCTTCTATCGCAACATTGATCAACAGTTCTCGGGCTGTAACCGCGCGATGGAATTGCTGACGGGAAAAAGCGAAAAGCAACTGATTGGGCTGACGCCGCGCGATGTGTACGACGAAGATGCCGCCACTAAGGTATTGGAGACTGACGATAAAGTCTTCCGTCACAACGTGTCGTTAACTTACGAGCAGTGGTTGCAGTATCCGGATGGGCGCAAAGCCTGCTTCGAAATTCGTAAGGTGCCTTATTACGACCGCATTGGTAAACGCAGTGGGCTGATGGGCTTCGGACGCGATATAACGGAACGTAAGCGCTACCAGGACGCTTTAGAGAATGCCAGCAGGGAAAAGACCACATTTATCTCCACAATCAGCCACGAGCTTCGTACGCCGCTTAATGGCATCGTCGGCCTGAGCCGTATTTTGCTGGATACCGATTTAAATCAGGAGCAGCTCAAATACCTGAAAACCATCCCCGTGTCGGCAATCACCCTCGGCAATATCTTTAACGATGTGATCGAGATGGACAAAATCGAGCGGCGTAAGGTCCAGCTGGATATTCAGCCGGTGGATTTTACCGGCTTCCTTGCCGATCTGGAAAACCTCTCCGGGCTGCTGGCCCAGCCGAAAGAACTGAAGTTTGTGCTCGACCCGCAACTGCCGCTGCCTCACAAAATCATGACCGATGGCACGCGCCTGCGGCAGATCCTGTGGAACCTGATCGGCAATGCGGTGAAGTTCACCCAGAAGGGCAGCATTATTGTTCGCGTGGCGTATCTGGGCGAAGACTGCCTGCGCTTCGAAGTGGAAGACTCCGGTATGGGGATCCCGCATGACGAGCAGGACAAGATTTTTGCCATGTATTACCAGGTGAAAGACCAGCATGGCGGCAAGCCTGCCACCGGGACCGGGATTGGCCTGGCCGTTTCACGCCGGCTGGCACAGAGCATGGGCGGTGATATTACGGTTCACAGCGCGCCTGGCACAGGTTCCTGCTTTACCCTGACGGTGAATGCCCCACGTATCGCTGAGCAGCCGGAAGATCAGCAGCCAGCGGATGATATGCCGCTTCCTGCGCTTCACGTGCTGCTGGTTGAAGACATCGAGCTTAACGTGGTGGTTGCCCGCTCGGTGCTGGAAAAGCTCGGTAACAGCGTTGAGGTGGCGATGACGGGTGAAGAAGCACTCGCCATGTTCGACCCTGAAGAGTTTGATTTGGTGTTGCTCGATATTCAGCTGCCGGATATGACGGGCCTGGATGTCGCCCGTGAGATCCATCAGCGTTATGGCAAGCAACATTTGCCGCCGCTGGTCGCGTTGACCGCCAACGTGCTCAAGGACAAAAAAGAGTATCTGGATGCCGGGATGGATGACGTGCTGAGCAAACCGCTGGCCGTGCCGGCGCTGACCGCCATTATCAAAAAATACTGGGACTTTCAGCAAGATGAAGCCGAGGAAAGAAAAGTGGACGAGAAGAAACTGGGATTACTGGACGTCACCATGCTTGAGCAATATATCGAGCTGGTGGGCCCGCAGTTGATTTACCAGAGCATGGAGATGTTCGAGCAGATGATGCCGGGCTATCTGGACGTGCTGGACTCCAACATGATGGCGCGCGATCAGAAAGGGATAGCGGAAGAGGGGCACAAGATTAAAGGCGCGGCAGGTTCTGTGGGGTTGGTACATTTACAGCAGTTGGCGAAACAGATTCAAAGTCCGGAGCTGCCAGCCTGGTGGGACAACGTTCAGGAATGGATTGACGAGCTGAAGCAAGAGTGGCGGAACGACGTGGACGTGTTACGGGAATGGGTTTCGGACGCTGGAAAAAAATGACCCCGACCGAGGCCGGGGTGCGCGAATACTGCGCCAACACCAGGGAAATGGGTAACCTGCGCTATTCTTAGAAGAAGAGTTTAAAAGCACAGGCGCGGTATTGGGTAAAACGCTCAGGAACTACCTTAGCAAATCTTACATCACATGTTACCAGATTCATTAAAATGTGTGATGTTGAGCAGCGATTTAAGACAGAAAACATTAATTTGATAACACAGTCAAGCTGGAAATGATTTTTTGCTTTGAATTGGTGGTTTTTTAAACGAATGTGGCGATTTTTTCGGGAATCCGATTGACGTGGTGGTGTAGCCAGCACGTCGGCGCGCTAGCAACGCTGCTAATCAAAAATGGTCAGACTGCTGAAAAGTTTAACTCTCTGTATAACATATTCTTTTTGTGAGATTACGGTCTCGGGAATGAAACCGTTTACAGGGCGAATGATAAAAGCGCAATTGGAAGTCTTTACCAATTAATGAAGGCGTATTTAATAACTTTTGCGATCTGGATGAAGCGCTTATCTTGTTAGCCCAGTAAAAGCCCCTATTCAGAATCTTCTCAGGGTTTTGGGCTGCTTCCGACCTGTTTTGCAAATGCTTAGGTAAGAAATTTATAAGCTATGCGAATCTTTTTTTATCAACTGATTCGGACCGCTTAACTGATGTTCCTGAGGATGTTTTACGTTCGTTTGTTCTATGGAACCGATTCCTGAAGTGCGGAAGTGGTTGAAGCGGCTAGGACATTTTAATTCTGGCCGGGCTTTATCCCTTAAAAGCGCCTTTTGTTGGCAATGTTAGCGTCAGGTTCTTGTTTAAGAAGAAAAGTGTCATACAGCTATCCTCTTACAGGAATTGATAAGATAGTCATGGATATTATGGTATGAAAAAACGAAACAAAAAGGGTTTTCAACTGCTCAAAACGTGGGTTTTACGCGCGTTTTTGACCGTGATTGGCGTGTGGGTTGCGGGTATTTTACTGTTTTCATTTCTGCCGGTACCGTTCTCCGCTGTTATGGTAGAACGACAGCTAGGTGCCTGGTTTAGCGGCAATTTTAGTTATGTCGCGCACTCTGACTGGACCAGCATGGATGACATTTCCCCCTGGATGCCGCTGGCGGTAATGGCCTCTGAAGATCAGAAATTCCCGACGCACTGGGGTTTTGATGTGCAGGCCATTCAATCAGTGCTGGATAACGAAGAGGGTGGGCGGATCCGCGGCGCATCGACCCTGTCTCAGCAGACCGCCAAGAACGTCTTTTTATGGGATGGCAGAAGCTGGGTACGCAAAGGCTTAGAGGCGGGCCTGACGGTGGGAATTGAAACCGTGTGGACCAAAAGACGTATTCTGACCGTTTACCTGAATGTGGCCGAGTTTGGTGACGGCGTTTTCGGCGTTGAGGAAGCCTCTCAGCGCTACTTCCATAAGCCGGCGAGTCGTCTGACGATGTCTGAAGCCGCGCTGTTAGCGGCCGTATTACCGAATCCAATTCGTTTTAAAGCCGATGCACCGTCAGGCTATATCCGTCAGCGTCAGCAGTGGATTTTGCGCCAGATGAGGCAGCTTGGGGGAGAGGGATTTTTACGCGAACATAAGCTGATGTGAGAACGTTTTCCCAGGCATAATCGGTGATTATGCCTGGGATAAAACGGTTAATCTTCGTCGAAACCGGCGTTAAAAAGCTCAATTACCGCACTCAGCGCCTTCTCTTCTTCCGGGCCAGAGGCTTCAATTTCAATATGGCCGCCCTTGGCTGAATCCAGCATCAGCAGCGCTATCACGCTGCTGGCCTCCGCTTCAGTACCACTCTCATTACGCAGTAACACTTCCGCATCAAAACTCTGCACCAGTTCAAAAAGCTTCATGGCCGGGCGCGCGTGCATTCCCAGCTTATTTTTGATCTCAACGGTTTGCCTGACAGTCATGATTTACGTTTTTCCAGCGTGCGATGACGGGACTGGACATTTTTACCGCGAGAGCGGAAATAGTCAGCCAGCTGTTCAGCGATATAGACGGAACGGTGTTTACCCCCGGTACAACCGATGGCAACAGTAAGATAGCTGCGGTTGTTGGTTTCCAGCATCGGCAACCACAATTCCAGATAGCTTCGGGTCTGATAAATGAAGTTATGCACTTCCGTATGGCGGTCGAGAAATGCCGCTACCGGGCGATCCAGGCCGGTCATCGGACGCAGTTTGGGATCCCAATGGGGATTCGGCAAAAAGCGCACATCGAAGACGTAGTCAGCATCAATAGGAATACCGTGCTTATAGCCGAAGGATTCGAAAACCATCGTCAGCTCGCGCTCGCGTTTACCCAGTAAGCGCGTCCGCAGCATCTCGGCCAACTCGTGCACCGACATCTCGGAGGTATCAACAATCAGGTCAGCGCGAGAGCGCAGCGGTTCCAGCAGCTCATTCTCTTCGTCAATGGCGCTCTCCAGCGATAAATTCTTGCTGGAAAGAGGGTGCAGGCGGCGAGTATCGCTATAGCGACGGATCAGCGTGTTGCGGTCGGCATCGAGAAACAGCAGTTGAGGAGAAAAGCTGTCCGGCAGGCTGGTCAGGGCTTTTTCGAACACTTCTGGTGACTCAGGCATATTGCGCACGTCGATGCTGACCGCAGCAGACATGTTGCGGTCGGCCAGAGAATTGGCCAGTTCAGGCAGTAAAACCACGGGTAAGTTATCCACGCAGTAAAAGCCCATATCCTCCAGTGCTCTCAAGGCGACAGACTTACCCGATCCCGATCGACCGCTGACAATCATCAGCACCATGACTTGTTCTCCTGAATTTGCCTGTTAGAGGGTATTCAGCCCTGGCTGCTAAGGCCGCCAGAATAACCCACATGCTTAAAATGGGCCGGGGCTTCCACGCCCGGTATGATCAGTGGCTCTCCTCAGGAGTCTCAGCCATGATCTCGTAAAGCTCTTCATCGGTCTGCGCAGCGCGCAGGCGGCGACACACGGTTTTATCCGCCAGACGTTTGGCAACCAGCGACAGCGTATGCAAATGCGTTTTGCACTGATCGGCAGGTACCAGTAAGGCGAAAAGCAGATCTACCGGTTGATTATCAATGGCATCAAAAGCGATCGGCTGATCGAGGCGGATAAAAACGCCCACCGCACGCAGGGTGTCTTCTACCAGCTTGCCATGCGGGATCGCGATACCATTACCAATTCCGGTACTGCCCATACGTTCACGGGTCAGAATCGCTTCGAAGATGGTCTGGTGCGGAAGGTTAAGCTGTTTAGCCGCCAGCTCGCTGATGATTTCCAGCGCCCGCTTCTTACTCTGGCAATGGACGCCGCTGCGGGTGCAGGACACATTCAGTACCGAGCTCAGTTCCAGTGTTAATTCATTGTTCATCATAGTTTCACTTACGTGTTCACTTCTGCCTGGCAAAATTACGGGACACATCTTCACCTGAGAAGAGGGGAGAGGGTCATCGGTCGACTGCTCAGCCTGCCTGATTGATTAACGGCCCGGCTCCCCGGTTAAAGGGAGCCGAGCCGGTTATCTTACGTCATGCCTGATCCTAAGATTAGGGTGGCGAAGAAATAATCAATGCTTGAGTGAAATTTAGTGCTGCTTCAGCTTGTCTTTATGTTTATTGAGCTGGCGCGTCAGCTTGTCTATCAAGCCGTCAACCGCCGCGTACATATCTTTCCCTTCCGAGGTGGCATGCAACTCACCGCCATTCACATGCAAAGTCGCATCCGCTACCTGAGTGACCTTTTCGACCTTCAGTACAATATAGACCTGATTAATTCGATCAAAGTACTGTTCCAGTTTGGCAAATTTGGTCGTCACGAAATCACGCAATGGTTCAGTGATTTCCACGTTCTGCCCGGTAATGTTGAGTTGCATACGTTCTTCCTTATCTGTTCGATCAGACCAGCTGTTTGCGCTGGTTTGAGGGCGGGATGGATAAAGACTCTCGGTACTTTGCGACAGTGCGGCGCGCTACCATGATCCCTTGATTAGAGAGCAAGGTCGTGAGCTTGCTGTCGCTCAGTGGTTTGGCGGGATTCTCCGCCGAGATTAATTTTTTCACCAGTGCACGTATCGCCGTGGAGGACGCTTCGCCACCACTGTCGGTGTTGACGTGACTGGAGAAAAAATACTTCAATTCAAAAATTCCGCGCGGACTGTGCAGATACTTCTGCGTGGTCACGCGCGAAATGGTGGATTCATGCATATCCACGGCACTGGCGATATCCGCTAACACCATGGGGCGCATAAATTCCTCGCCCTGTTCAAAAAATGCCTGCTGCTGATCGACGATGCAGCGCGTCACTTTCAGCAGCGTGTCATTGCGGCTTTCCAGACTTTTTATCAGCCACTTCGCTTCCTGCAAATTGCTGCGGATAAACTGGCTGTCACTGTCGTTACGCGTGGAACCGCCGAGTGAAGCATAATGCTGATTAATCTTCAGCCTGGGTACGCTGTCTGAATTCAGTTCCACCGTCCAGCGATTGCTGGCTTTGCGTACCAGCACATCCGGGATGACATATTCCGGCTCGGTAGTATTAATCGACTGACCCGGACGCGGATCGAGCGACTGAATCACCTGCATGGCGTTTTTAAGCACGTCTTCCTTCAGCCGCGTCACGCGCATCAGGCTACGGAAGTCATGATTAGCCAGTAAGTCCAGATGTTCGCTGACAATCAGCCTTGCCTCTTTCAGGCACAATGCGTCAGGCGGGAACTGGGAAAGCTGGACCAGCAGACAATCCCGCAGATCGCGGGCACAGACGCCAACGGGATCGAAGCGCTGTACGCGTTTCAATACCGCTTCCACTTCATCCATGGTCAATTCATCGTTGCCAATGCTGTCGAGGATCTCATCCAGCGAGGCGGTCAGATAACCGGTGTCGTCCACGGCATCGACGATCGAGGTCGCGATCGCCCGGTCAGTTTCGGTAAAAGGGGTTAACTCCACCTGCCACATCAGGTAATCCTGAAGGGTCTGCGTGGTTTCACCCTGATAGACCGGCAGCTCGTCGTCGTGATAATCGGTTCCGGTGCCTGACGGCGTTCCGGCGGTATAAATTTCGTCCCAGGTCGCATCCAGAGGCAGTTCTTCGGGCATGTCTTTCTGTTCCAGCGCTTCCCTGGTATCCAGAGCCTCTTTCTCCTGATATTCGCGTACGTCCACTTCCTCATGAATGTCGGTTTGTTCAAGCAACGGATTACTTTCCAGCGCCAGCTGAATTTCCTGC
Source organism: Erwinia sp. QL-Z3 (assembly GCF_004551645.1). Classification (NCBI taxonomy): domain Bacteria; kingdom Pseudomonadati; phylum Pseudomonadota; class Gammaproteobacteria; order Enterobacterales; family Erwiniaceae; genus Erwinia; species Erwinia sp. QL-Z3. The sequence continues at coordinate 850,273 of NZ_CP037950.1, read as the reverse complement.
TGTAGTTCAAGCGTAGAGAGCTGCAGCAAACGGATCGCCTGTTGCAGTTGTGGCGTCATGGCAAGCTGTTGGCTAAGCCTGAGTTGCAAACCTTGCTTCATATTCAGGATACTAATTCCTCGAAAATCTTACCTGGTTTTAACACCTTATCAGAGTCTGAACTCTTCGCCCAAATAGACTCTTTTAACTTGTTCATCTTCCAGAATTTCTGCCGGAGTTCCATGAGCAATTAAGTGCCCCTGGCTGACGATGTAAGCGCGCTCACATACCGCCAGCGTTTCACGCACGTTATGGTCGGTGATCAGCACGCCAAGGCCGCTGTCACGCAGGTGTTCGATAATCTTTTTGATATCAATAACTGAAATCGGGTCAACACCGGCAAAGGGCTCATCAAGCAGGATGAACTTTGGATTGGCGGCCAACGCGCGGGCAATCTCAACACGACGGCGTTCGCCACCGGATAATGCCTGACCCATGCTGTTGCGCAGATGCTCGATGTGGAATTCGCTCATCAGTTCATTGGCGCGGTCTTCGCGTTGTTCTGTGGTCAGATCGTCGCGGATCTGCAGTACGGCCATCAGGTTGTCATAGACGCTCAGGCGGCGGAAGATCGACGCCTCCTGCGGCAGATAGCCAATCCCACGGCGAGCGCGGGCGTGCAACGGTAAGATACTGATGTCTTCATCATCAATGATGATACGACCCGCATCACGCGGCACAATGCCAACCACCATGTAAAAGGTGGTGGTTTTGCCGGCGCCATTTGGACCTAACAGGCCAACAATCTCACCGGATTTGACCTGCAAACTGACATCTTCGACCACGCGACGGCCTTTGTAAGCCTTCGCCAGGTTTTCCGCAATTAACGTAGCCATAGCTGATTAGTTACTCTTTTTTGGGCCGGTAGACTGAGTGCCTTTGTCCTGCAACTGGGAAGGAACCAGGATGGTAGTCACGCGTTTGCCGCTGCTGCCATAAGCCTGCATTTTCTGCTCTTTCACCAGATAGGTAATCCGGTCACCCTTCACGTTGCTGTCGAGCTGCTCCAGATAAGCATTACCGGTCAGCTCGACAAAATCTTTCGCCAGCTCATAATGCATTTTTTGCGCATGACCTTTCACCGGCTTACCGTTGTCCTGCATCTGGTAGAAGGTAGCAGGATTACCATAGGCATCGACGATGGTTTTCTTGCTGTCGCCATCCGGGCGAGTGACCACCACTTTATCCGCAGTGATTTTGATCGAGCCCTGGGTCACGATGACGTTGCCGGTAAAGGTGGCAACGTTACCCTGCATATCGAGGGCCTGATTTTCGGAATCGACATTCACCGGTTTATCGGAGTCGCCGGTCAGCGCCAGAGCGGGCAGGCTGGTAGCCAGCAGCAAGCTGAGCGCCAGGAACTTAAGGTTGTTTTGCATTTTGGATTTCATAAGAGGTTTTGACCTTTTCAATCAGCTCGGCTGTTTTCTTCCGTAAATTTCCACGCATCTTCATCCCGGTAGAGTTGAAGCTACTGCCATAAAGTGTGACCTGATCATCCGACGTTACATCCTGGGTGACGAGGTTCACTATGGCATTATCGGTCTTAATCCGCTCAAGTTGAGCATCCTGAGTCAGGCTGTTAACCTCTACGTGGCCGTAAAGATACAGCATACGGTCATTGGTCAGCTTGGCTTTGTCTGCCCGGATAGACCAGGTCGGAATTTTGTTTTCGTCGTACGTGGTCATCACCGGGTTTTCGAACCAGCTGACGGCCTCAGTGGAAAAATAGGTCACTTTATCCGACACCAGCTTGTAGTTCAGACCACCTTGAGGGTTGTAGACCACAGTATTTGAGCTCTGGCTGGTGTAGGTGGGATTCTGGTCGCTGTTGGCAACAGGTTGTGCGCTGTCATCCGGACCGGCCAGATTCCAGCCAATCAGTACAATGGCCACCAATGCCAGTAACAGCGTGATCCAACGTCTGGTTTTACTCATACAGACTGCCCTTTGGCCTCATCAAACTTATCCTGTGCTATCAAAATCAGATCGCAAATTTCACGCACCGCTCCCCGACCACCGGCAATACGGGTTACGTAGTTTGCGCGAGGAAGCAGGACCGGGTGGGCATCAGCCACGGTAACGCTGAGACCGACTTCGGCCATCACCGGCCAGTCAATCAGGTCGTCACCGATGTAAGCCACCTGCTCGGGGCGAAGTGCTAGTGTATCCAGAAGTTCACGGAAGGCCAAAAGCTTATCAGATTGTCCCTGGTAAAGATGCGTAATCCCGAGGGTGGCACAGCGATCTTCCAGCAATTTTGCCTTCCGGCCGGTAATAATGGCCACTTCCACGTCGGATGTCAGCAGGCAACGAATACCATAACCGTCGCGGACGTTGAAAGCTTTCAGCTCTTCTCCGCTGTTACCCTGATAGATCACGCCATCGGACATGACGCCATCAACATCACAAATCAATAGCCTGACCTCGCGCGCGCGGGTCATGACATCAAGGCTCACCTCGCCATAGCAAGTTTCAACCCACTCTGCAGCAGTACTCATTTGTCTTCTGTTCCTTGTTAAACCACGCCAGCGCGCAGCATGTCATGCATATGCACCACGCCCAGCAGCGTGTCACCGTCAGCCACCATCACGACGGTAATATTCCTGCTTTGCATCAGGTTGAGCGCAGCCACCGCCAGCAGATTTGGGCGGACCCGAATGCCGCCTGAGGTCATTACGCTGGCAATGTCGGCCGTCTGGAAATCAATGCCCATATCAAACACCCTGCGCAGGTCACCATCGGTAAAGATGCCTTCAATCTTCATCAGATCGTTGCAAATCACCGTCATGCCCATGTTTTTGCGGGTAATTTCAAGCAGCGCATCCCGCAAAGAAGCCTCGCGGCTGACATGCGGGATCTCATCACCGGTATGCATAATATCATTGACCGTTAACAACAGCTTACGGCCAAGTGCGCCGCCCGGATGGGACAGGGCAAAGTCTTCGGCAGTGAAGCCTCGCGCTTTTAAAAGCGCAACCGCCAACGCATCTCCCATCACCAGTGTCGCGGTGGTGCTGGTGGTCGGCGCCAGGCCCAGAGGGCAGGCTTCCTGCGGTACTTTAACACACAGATGAATATCAGCGGCACGACCCATCGCGCTCTCGGGTTTGCTGGTCATGCAAATCAGTGAGACGTGGAGCCGCTTTAACACCGGGATAAGGGCCAGAATTTCAGAGGATTCGCCGGAATTGGAGATGGCGATGACAATATCGCCCGCGCTTACCATGCCTAAATCGCCGTGGCTGGCTTCAGCAGGATGAACAAAGAAAGCGGGTGTACCAGTGCTGGCAAAGGTCGCGGCCATCTTTTTGCCGATGTGACCCGACTTGCCCATGCCCATTACCACGACTTTCCCTGAACAGCTGAAGATGCGCTGACACGCCTGGGTGAAATCGTCGTTGATGTATTGATCAAGCTGCTCCAGGCCCTGACGTTCGATATTCAGGACATCTTTCCCGGCTTGCTGAAAGTCAAAGCCGGGTTCGAGGTTGCCAGGTGCCATAATTTCCATTCCTTTTTACCAGAGGGTAGCCGAAGGCAGCCAGTAGAGCAGTGCAACCCAGGCAACAAAGCCAGAGAGCAGTAGCGCACCGGCCACGCGGCCGATACAGCGGCTGCGCTGTAAACAGATTAAGGTAAATAGCGCGCTGACGCCCAGCATGACCCAATAGTCACGAGCGAACGCGTGCATATCAATATCCCCTGGGTGAATCAGTGCCGGAACGCCCAGGACAATCGCAATATTGTAGATGTTGGAACCAATAAGGTTGCCAATAGCGATATCATCTTCGCCTTTGAGTGCGCCCGCGATCACCGTCGCCAGTTCAGGCAGGCTGGTGCCAACGGAAATCACCGTCAGGCCAATAATCAGTTCGCTGATGCCGAAGAAGTCCGCAATCACCGTGGCGTTATCGATGACCATCCGCGTAGACATCGGCAGAATAATCAACGCCACCGCCAGCCATAAAAAAGCGACGGTATTACCGGTATCGTCGCGCGGCAGCTCAGCCAGCTGCTCTCGTGTCAGCGAGTCGTTGTTTTCGCGTTCGGCTTTACGGGCAATTTTGATAATAAAGAGTAAATAAGCCGCCGCAATGGCGATCAAGGCCACGCCATCATTGCGGCTGAGGTTATTATCAAACAGCATTACGCCGCATAATAATGTGACCAGCAGCATCAGTGGCAGTTCACGACGAACCAGATTTGAATGCACCGTAAGGGGATGAAGCAGGGCCGCACCACCGAGGATCAGCAAAATGTTGGTAATGTTCGATCCCATGGCCGTGCCCACGGCGATGTCCATCTGTCCATGGGTTGCTGCGGAGAAAGAGACAATCAGCTCAGGTAGCGAGGTGCCTATTCCGACCACCGTCATACCAATAATCAGCGGAGGAATGCCCAGCGCGCGGCTCAGAATAGCGGCACTGAAGACCAGACGATCGGCACCATATACCAGCAGAACTAAACCGATAACCAACAGTGCTATAGCTACGAGCATGAAATGTCCTTTGATCGGGTATAATCGTCGGCTGGCCTTGCGCGACGAGTAAAGCAAGGGTGTTAAGTTATTGTGCTGATTTTGACGGTCTGGGAGCGAAAAGTAAAACTTATGCCAACTTTAGCCACGTCTTCGAGGTAAGTTTCTGTAAAAGTGTCCTGTCCGATGGGTTATACGCTACCATCGGAGATAAATTTAATGCCTGAAATGTGGAGAGGTAACTATGAGCCAGACGGAGACGAATTTGGTGGATGTCCGGGGCGTGAGCTTTGCCCGTGGAGATCGCCCAGTATTCGATAACATCTCGCTGACTGTGCCAAAAGGGAAAGTGACCGCTATTATGGGGCCATCAGGCATTGGTAAAACCACCTTATTACGTCTGATTGGTGGCCAGTTACGCCCTGACAGCGGAGAAATCTGGTTTAACGGCGAAAATATTCCCAGCCTGACTCGCTCTCGCTTATATGAAGCCAGAAAAAAAATGAGCATGCTGTTCCAGTCCGGTGCGCTGTTCACTGATCTTACCGTCTTTGATAATGTTGCCTGGCCGCTGCGTGAACACACTCAGCTTCCCCCGCAGTTGCTGCACAGCACGGTGATGATGAAACTGGAAGCGGTAGGATTACGCGGAGCGGCACAGCTGAAACCTTCCGAACTTTCAGGCGGCATGGCACGCCGTGCGGCGTTGGCCCGTGCGATTGCTTTAGAGCCTGACCTGATCATGTTTGATGAGCCTTTCGTCGGCCAGGATCCCATTACCATGGGCGTGCTGGTTAAACTGATTGATGAACTCAACCATTCGCTGGGGATGACCTGCATTGTGGTTTCTCACGATGTTCCGGAAGTGCTCAGTATCGCTGACTACGCTTATATTATTGCCGGGCAGAAGGTGATTGCTCAGGGAACGGCTAAATCCCTGCATGAAAATGAAGATGCGCGTGTCCGCCAGTTTATTGATGGTATCGCCGATGGTCCGGTACCGTTTCGTTTTCCTGCAGGCGATTATCTGCAAGACTTAACCGGTTCAGGGAGTTAACTAACTGATGTTTTTACGTGCGCTTGGACGACAGGGGATCAATACCTGTGCTTCCTTTGGTCGTGCCGGATTAATGCTCTTTCACGCGCTGGTGGGTATTCCCCGCTTTCGCAAGCACGCGCCACTGGTGATAAAACAGCTTTACAGTATTGGTGTACTGTCACTGCTGATCGTTGTGGTATCGGGCTTATTTATTGGCATGGTACTGGGATTGCAGGGCTATCTGGTATTAAACACCTACGGTGCCGACAGCAGTCTTGGCATGTTAGTGGCGCTTTCGCTATTGCGCGAGCTGGGGCCGGTTGTGACCGCGCTGCTGTTTGCGGGCCGGGCTGGCTCTGCCTTAACGGCGGAAATTGGCCTGATGAAAGCCACTGAACAGCTCTCCAGTATGGAGATGATGGCGGTCGATCCGCTGCGTCGGATTATTTCACCCCGGTTTTGGGCGGGCTTTATCAGCATGCCATTGCTGACGCTGATTTTTGTGGCGGTTGGTATCATGGGCGGCGCCATTGTTGGCGTCAGCTGGAAAGGCATCGACAGCGGGTTCTTCTGGTCGGCGATGCAAAATGCTGTTGATGTGCGCACGGACATTCTTAACTGCGTAATCAAAAGTGCGGTCTTCGCCTTCACGGTGACCTGGATTGCTCTGTTCAATGGCTATGATGCTATCCCAACTTCGGAAGGGATTAGCCGGGCAACCACTCGCACTGTGGTACATGCTTCTCTGGCGGTACTCGGTTTAGATTTTGTGCTGACTGCACTGATGTTTGGGAACTGATTCAATGCAAACGAAAAAAAGCGAAATTTGGGTAGGTGTGTTTTTATTACTGGCGCTGTTTGCGGCACTGTTTCTTTGCCTGCGCGTGGCGGATTTGCAATCGCTGGGCAGCACGCCAACCTGGAAACTCTATGCGACTTTCGACAATATTGGCGGACTGAAAAGCGGGTCACCGGTCAAAGTGGGCGGTGTGGTGATTGGTCGGGTATCCGACATTGAACTTGATCCAAAAACTTACTCGCCGCGCGTTACGATGGATATCGAAGACCAATATAATCAACTGCCTGACACCAGCTCGCTGGCGATCAGAACCTCCGGTCTGTTGGGGGAGCAATTCCTGGCGCTGAATGTCGGTTTTGACGATCCCGATATGGGAACCGCTATGCTTAAAGATGGCAGCACCATTCAGGATACCAAATCGGCGATGGTGCTTGAAGACCTGATTGGCCAGTTCTTGTATAAGAGCGGCAATGGTAATGAGAAGAAAGATGATTCGTCGGCGGCACCGGAAGCTAACGGGCAACCCGCGCCGGCGGCTACGACTACACCATAAGAGGACAAGTCATGTTTAAACGTTTCCTGATGATGGCAATGCTGGTTATTGCCCCGGTTGCAGCCAATGCGGCAGCAGATCAAACCAATCCTTATCAGCTGATGAACGAAGCGGCAGGGAAAACCTTCACCCGGCTGAAGACCGAGCAGCCTAAAATCAAACAGGATCCTGACTATCTGCGTCAGATCGTGCGTGAAGAGCTGTTGCCGTATGTGCAAATCAAATACGCCGGCGCGTTGGTGTTAGGTCGCTATTACAAAGATGCGACGCCTGCGCAGCGCGATGCGTACTTCAAAGCCTTTGGTGATTATCTGGCACAGGCCTATGGTCAGGCGCTGGCGCTGTATAACGGGCAGACTTACCAGATTGCTCCTGAGCAATCCTATGCAGACAAAACCATTATCGCGATCCGCGTCACCATTGTTGATCCGAACGGTCGTCCACCTGTGCGTCTGGATTTCCAGTGGCGCAAAAACAGCCGCAGCGGCGACTGGCAGGCGTATGACATGATTGCTGAAGGGGTAAGCATGATTACCACTAAGCAAAATGAGTGGAGCGACACGCTGCGTCAGAAGGGCATCGATGGCCTGACCGAGCAGCTGAAGTCTTATGCTAAACAGCCTATCACGTTGGATAAACAGCAGTAATGAGCGATCAACTGAGCTGGCGTCTTGAGGCAAACCAGTTACATTTGTCCGGCGAACTGCAGCGCGAAACCCTGTTAGCGCTGTGGAAGCAGCGCGAGACGGTAATGAAACAGATCGATACAATCGACGTTTCTGAACTGGATCGGGTTGATTCGGCTGGGCTGGCGCTGCTGGTCCATCTGCGGCAGATAGCATTACAACAGGGCAAAGCGCCCCAATTTACGGGCATCAACGATAAACTTCATTCGTTGATTACCCTGTATAACTTGCAGCAGATCATTGTTTCCCGCGGATAAAATGCCTGGCGGAAACTGAACAGAAAGAGCCCCTGCACCGTCAGGGGCTTTTTGCTTGTTTAAGATAGCGGCACTTTCCACTAATATGTGTGCCTGTTTATCATCTATTAAATTTAGAAGCCTCATGGAAACTAGTGAAATTCAATCCGTGCTGATGGGCGCGTTACCGTTGCAGGAAGTCCACGTTACTGGCGATGGCAGCCATTTTCAGGTTATCGCGGTAGGCGAACTGTTTGCCGATCTCAGCCGGGTCAAAAAACAGCAGACTGTCTATGCACCGCTGATGGCGTATATCGCTGACAACCGCATGCACGCAGTCTCAATCAAAACATTTACCCCTGAAGAGTGGGCGCGCGACCGTAAGTTAAACGGTTTTTAAGCTGTTTCGCTGTGGTCACCGCGCAAGATCGTGGTGAGGCGAACAGACCTTTATTTTTTTAAAAGAGAGCTGGTGCAATGGATAAATTTCGTGTGCAGGGTCCGACCCGTTTAAGCGGGGAAGTCACTATTTCCGGCGCAAAAAACGCTGCGCTGCCGATCCTGTTCGCCGCTCTGCTGGCGGAAGAGCCTGTAGAGATTCAGAATGTCCCGAAACTGAAGGACATCGATACCACCATGAAGCTGTTAAGCCAGCTGGGTGTTAAGGCTGAGCGTAACGGTTCTGTGCATCTGGATGCCAGTGACGTCAATATCTACTGCGCACCTTATGATCTGGTGAAAACCATGCGCGCTTCCATCTGGGCGCTTGGCCCGCTGGTGGCCCGTTTTGGTCAGGGGCAGGTTTCTCTGCCTGGCGGTTGCGCCATCGGTGCCCGCCCTGTTGACCTGCACATTACCGGTCTGGAACAGCTGGGTGCTGAGATCAAGCTTGAAGAAGGCTATGTGAAAGCGTCCGTCGATGGCCGTCTGAAAGGCGCACATATCGTGATGGACAAGGTTAGCGTTGGCGCGACCGTTACCATCATGAGCGCAGCCACACTGGCTACCGGTACGACGGTTATCGAGAATGCTGCGCGCGAGCCAGAAATTGTGGACACCGCGAACTTCCTGAACACCTTAGGTGCGAAAATCACCGGTGCCGGCAGCGACCGTATTACCATTGAAGGCGTTGAGCGTCTGGGCGGCGGAGTTTACCGCGTTCTGCCCGACCGTATTGAAACGGGAACCTTCCTGATTGCTGCGGCGATTTCTGGCGGAAAAGTCCTTTGTCACGCGACTCAGCCGGACACGCTGGATGCCGTACTGGCTAAGCTGCGTGAAGCCGGTGCAGAAATTCAAACCGGTCCGGACTGGATCAGTCTGGATATGCATGGCAAGCGGCCTAAAGCAGTCAACTTCCGCACTGCGCCGCATCCGGGCTTCCCAACGGATATGCAGGCTCAGTTCAGCTTGCTGAATCTGGTGGCAGAAGGCACCGGTGTGATCACCGAGACCATCTTCGAAAACCGCTTTATGCACATCCCGGAGCTGATCCGTATGGGTGCGCATGCTGAGATAGAGAGCAACACCGCGATTTGTCATGGTGTTGAGAAGCTCTCCGGTGCTCAGGTGATGGCGACCGATCTGCGTGCGTCAGCCAGCCTGGTTCTGGCAGGTTGTATCGCAGAAGGCACCACAATTGTTGACCGTATTTATCATATCGACCGTGGCTATGAGCACATCGAAGATAAACTGAAGGCGCTGGGCGCGAACATTGAGCGCGTGAGCGGCGAAGAGTAATTTTTTCGTCCTCAGCAATGAAAGGCGGTAGGAAACTACCGCCTTTTTTTATTACCTCATCAGCCCTTTGCGGTCGATAAGCTTTTTCGTGATGGGATGGTAATAGCGGCTTGGCCAGATCTCGGCGGGATGAATTTGCAGCGCATCCGCAATCAGCCACTCACCTTTTGGCCAGGGGCGAAATAGCGCATTGGCGAGTGTCGATGAGCAGAGTCCAGCATCGCGTGAAACCCCTGCCAGACTAGTTCCCTTTTTGCGCAGGCTCGCAATAATGTCTGCGTTGTGCCAGTCATCTTTAAATTTGACCATTTGTGTCTCCTCCTTGTACACCTGACTTCTCAGGACATTCCTTTATTAACGGCTGAGCAGCATGGCTATGTTTGGAAACAGTGCCTGCTTTGACTGCTCGTAGTCGTAATACACCGCGAGGCATTTATAGCAACTTCAGGAACTTTGTTTCCAGTATTTTCTAAATGTTAAGGTAACTTTTTGCGAGGAAACGCATAAGTTGCAGAAGTTTTGGCCGGTTAACTGCGCAAGGTATCAGGCAAAGAGGGATGGAGGATGAGTGCAGGACGAAAAGGGCTGGAAAAAGTGGGCAGAGCGCGGTTTCCCGCGCTTAAAAGACTAGTATTCGCGCTGTACTGACATGTGAGCAAGCGCTTCAAGCGCACTGCGCCAGGGTGATTCAGGCAGTGCTTTAAGCGCCGAAATGGCTTTATCCGCTTCATGCTCCGCGGCCTGACGCGTCCATTCCAGAGAGCCACATTGGCGCATGGTTTCCAGAACGGGTTCCAATAAATGGCGTCCGTTGCCCTGTTCAATCGCTTCGCGGATCATCTGGGATTGTTCAGGGGTACCATTGCGCATCGCATGCAGCAGCGGCAGGGTAGGCTTGCCTTCACTCAGGTCATCACCGACATTTTTACCGAGCGTTTTACCATCGGCGCTGTAATCCAGCAGATCGTCGATTAACTGGAAAGCGGTGCCAATGAAGCGGCCGTAGTCCTGCAGCGCTTTTTCCTGCTCTGGCACAGCCTCAGCAAGGATGGCTGAAGATTGGGCTGCCGCTTCAAACAGACGGGCGGTTTTGCTGTAAATCACCCGCATGTAGCTTTCTTCGGTGATATCCGGGTCGTTGCAGTTCATGAGCTGCAGGACTTCGCCTTCAGCGATAACGTTCACTGCTTCAGACATTAGCGCCAGTACCCGGAGCGATCCGAGGCTGGTCATCATCTGGAAAGCACGCGTGTAAATGAAGTCGCCAACCAGCACGCTGGCCGCATTACCAAAAGCAGCATTGGCCGTGGCTTTGCCGCGACGCATGTCGGATTCATCCACCACATCGTCATGCAGCAGCGTGGCCGTGTGAATAAATTCGATCAGGGCTGCTACGGTAACATGCTGTTTCCCGGTGTAATTAACGGCGCGAGCCGCTAAAACAGCGATCATCGGACGGATGCGTTTGCCTCCACCACTGATGATGTAGTAACCCAACTGATTAATGAGGGAGACCTCAGAGTTCAGCTGTTCGAGGATAGTTGCGTTGACGTCCGCCATATCTTGCGCGGTGAGTTCGTTTATCTGTTCTAAGTTCATCAGTCTGTTCAGCTATTGCTCAGTATGCTGCTATGATAAGCGTCTTTACCCGTGCCTGCGGCAGGTTATGTATTACAGATTGTACTGGAAAATCAGCGCAACGAAACAATTGCATTCGCTTAGCGTTTTTTTTCTGCAATACCCCGCATCAGGCACTTGTCATTATCCTGGAAGTTGCGTAGAATTCGCGCCCTATTGTGAATATTTATAGCGCAGCCTGAAACTAAGACGGCAAGCGCGAAAGCGGAGTTTATATGTACGCGGTTTTCCAAAGTGGTGGTAAACAACACCGAGTAAGCGAAGGTCAGACCGTTCGCCTGGAAAAGCTGGACATCGCAACCGGCGAAACGATTGAATTCGACCAGGTTCTGATGATTGCCAACGGTGAAGATGTGTCAATTGGCGCGCCTTTAGTTTCAGGTGGCTTGATCAAGGCAGAAATTATTGCTCATGGTCGCGGCGACAAGATCAAGATTGTTAAGTTCCGTCGTCGTAAGCATTACCGTAAGCAGCAGGGTCACCGTCAGTGGTTTACTGACGTGAAGATCACTGGCATCAGCGCGTAAGAGGAGATCTGACAAATGGCACACAAGAAAGCTGGCGGCTCCACTCGAAATGGTCGCGATTCCAATGCAAAACGCCTCGGCGTTAAGCGTTTCGGCGGCGAATCTGTTCTGGCAGGTAGCATCATCGTTCGTCAGCGTGGAACCAAATTCCATGCGGGCACCAACGTAGGCTGCGGCCGTGACCACACTCTGTTTGCAACTGCAAACGGCAAGGTCCAGTTCGAAGTGAAAGGCCCGAACAACCGTAAATACATCAGCATCGTTGCTGAGTAAGGTTTTCGTGCCTGAAAGCGGTACCTGATACCGCTTTCAGCAGCGAATCTAAAAGCCCCGCTATGATTGCGGGGCTTTTTACATTCTGCGTTCTGCCCCGGCGTAATTACGTCTGAGGGTTCACAGCAAAGGTCACTTTTGCTGTACACTTTATATTCAGCTGCACGATGTCTTGAGGCGGATCCCCTTTCTGGAATCGACGTGAAGACAGCTTTTGCGGCGCCAGAAACCCAGTTTCCGTCACCAGGCACACCAGCTTGCTACGGCGGATCACTCCCGGACACGCGTCACCTTGCCAGCGTCGGGCGAATGATTTACGGAGAAGTAACATGAAGTTTGTTGATGAAGCGACGATACTCGTCGCTGCGGGCGATGGCGGCAATGGCTGCGTCAGCTTCCGTCGTGAGAAATATATCCCAAGAGGCGGTCCGGACGGCGGCGACGGTGGTGACGGCGGCGATGTCTACATGCAGGCCGATGAAAACCTCAATACCCTGATTGACTACCGTTTCGAAAAATCTTTCCGTTCAGAGCGTGGCCAGAATGGTCAGAGCCGTGATTGTACCGGCAAACGTGGTCAGGACATTATTATTAAAGTGCCGGTCGGCACCCGTATCATCGATCAGGGCACTGGCGAGACGCTGGGCGACATGATGACGCATGGTCAGATCCAGATGGTCGCGAAAGGCGGCTGGCATGGTCTGGGCAACTCCCGCTTCAAATCCTCCGTAAACCGTTCTCCTCGTCAGAAAACGATGGGGACCAAGGGTGAAGTGCGTGATATTCAGCTGGAACTGATGCTGCTGGCTGACGTGGGTATGCTTGGCTTGCCGAATGCCGGTAAATCAACCTTTATCCGTGCGGTGTCCGCCGCGAAACCAAAAGTGGCTGACTATCCGTTTACCACGCTGGTACCAAGCCTCGGCGTGGTTCGTATGGACACTGAACAGAGCTTTGTGATCGCCGATATCCCGGGTCTGATCGAAGGGGCATCTGATGGCGCGGGTCTGGGTATTCGCTTCCTTAAGCACCTTGAGCGCTGCCGTGTGCTGTTACACACCATCGATCTGGCGCCAATTGATGAATCCGATCCGATTGAGAATGCCCGCATCATCCTCGGTGAGTTGGAAAAATACAGCGAGAAGCTCTTCAACAAACCGCGCTGGTTAGTGTTCAACAAAGTTGACCTGCTGGACGAAGAAGAAGCGGAATCTCGTGCTAAAGCGATTGCTGATGCGCTGGGCTGGACAGATAAATACTATCTGATCTCTGCTGCCAACCGTACTGGCGTAACGCCATTGTGCTGGGATGTGATGTCCTTTATCAACGCCAATCCAAAAGAAGCGGAAGAAGCACAGAAGCAGCCTGAGAAAGTCGAGTTCATGTGGGATGACTATCATCGCCAGCAACTCGAAGAAGCTGAAGCAGAATCTGCTGTTGAAGTGGAAGACGACGACTGGGATGACGACTGGGATGAAGAGGACGACGAAGGCGTCGAAATCATCTACAAGCGTTAATCCAACAAAAGGACACCCCGGTGTCCTTTTTTTATGTCTGCAGCTCGGGCAATTAAGTCTTTTAAATGGTAAAGATAATTATTATCATCTTTGCCATCCTTCGATTTGCCATGTTTTGACATCGGCGCTTTGCCAACGAGCCTGATAATGACCTCTGCCTTCCTCACGCGTTACCCGCTACTGTTCAGCCTGCTTTTGATCCCCTTTCTCGCCCAGGCTGATGCCCGTCCTGACTGGCCGCGCCATCTTTCAACCTCAAAGGGGGAAGTTGTGCTTAAGCAGCCGCCGCGACGTATTGTTTCAACCAGCGTGACGCTTACTGGCTCATTACTGGCGATTGAAGCCCCGGTTATTGCCAGCAGGGTAACTCAGCCTGGAAAACGGCTTGCCGATGATCGGGGGTTCTTTCGTCAATGGGGCGATATTGCCAGCGCCCGCGGGGTAAAACCGTTACCCACAGGGGAAGCCAGTCTGGAAGCCATCGCCGCGCAGGATCCAGATTTGATCGTGGTCAGCGCAACGGGAAAAGACTCAGCTGTCACGCTGTATGACCGCCTTTCGCTGATTGCACCCACGCTGGTGATTAATTACGACCAGCAGAGCTGGCAGCAAACAGAGCGACAACTTGCAAAAGCCACCGGAAAGGAGACCGAAGCGGAGGCTTCTATTCAGTCATTTGCCAGACGAGTCGCTGCCGTCAAAGCGGCAATAGTATTGCCACCGCAGCCCGTCTCTGCACTGGTGTTCAAGCCACAAAGTCAGGCCGCTAATCTCTGGACCCGCGACTCTGCGCAGGGGCAATTGCTGGAATCATTGGGGTTTACCCTGGCCACGGTGCCCGCTGAACTGGCTCAGGCGCAACGGAGGTTGCAACGCAAAGACATTATCCCACTCAGTGGCGAGAGCCTGGTGACGGGGATCAATGGGCAATCTGTATTGATGTTCGCCGCCGATCAATCTGGCAAAGTGGCACTGCTGTCTGCGCCTTTACTGGCGGCGTCGCCTGCCGTTCAGCATCAGCAGGTCTATACGCTGGGGAATGACAGCTTCCGCCTTGACTACTACAGTGCAAACCATCTTTTAACGCGACTTAGGGATCTCTTCGCTGCTCACTGAGTCGGACCATAACCACTTAAGTCCGTCCGTGATCCCTCCGCGCCAGCAGAGGGCATCATGACCGCCGTCAATCTCCCGAAAGCGGACATCAAGGCCAGCATCGACCAGCAGGGGATATAACTGCCGGTTCGAATCAAGAATGATTTTCTCATGCCAGCCTGCATCCAGTGCAATGCGTTGCCCGGGCATTCCGGCAATTCCCTTTACAACCTGTTGTATCAACAACCCTGTCGCTTGCTCAGGTTGGTGATCCCGGCGTGGCCACCAAAAAGATCCTGACTGACTAAGCGCACAGCCAAAGCGTTCAGGCCAGTTCAGCACCGCATACACCGCCGCGAGGCCACCAAAACTCTGTCCAACAACAACGGTATTTTTTGCTTGCCCGGAAAACGCGATTTTCCGCCGCAGTTCGGGTAACAATTCCTGTTGAATGGCCTGCCAGAAGAGCGGATTACAGGGGAGCTCTGCGGCTCTCAGCGAGTTATCCACCGAATCGATAAATATGTATACCGCTTCAGGCAGGTCTCCGCTGCGTGTCAGCGTTGCCAATGGCGCTGCAACAGGTTGACTCATTAGCCAAAATTTCCCGTCAAGCAGGATCACCAGTGGACGATGAAGGGGATTTTCTTCGCCGGTGGCCAGTATCGCCACGTCTCGGGTATTACCCAGTAACACGCTCTCCCAGCTCAAGTTCAGGGTTTCAAGCCGATTATCCTCAGTCTGCCACTCGGGTTGCGCTGGTGCTGCAGGCATATGCAGCGGAGACACCCAGTGACCACGTCCGTTTTGCCAGCCCGCCAGCGGATTGTAACGATCGGGTTGTGCCAGTGGGAATTTCTGCTGCCACCACTGTCTCAGGGAAAGCATCGAAAGCGGTTCGGCGGGCAACTCATCTGCGGTGTCAGGCATCAAAGAGTAACTGCCACGCCAGCCCTGGCTCAGGGACAGAGTGGTCTGCCAGACGTCGGTTCCAGCAATGCGCTTAAGAGAGTGGGGAAGCCCACCACGATGATGGTCGGTTATGCCGATAATGTTCAGCCAGACGTTGCGGATCGCCGAGTGGAACTCATCCCCGTCAGGATCGCGCCAGAGGAAAGTCACTAAGGCGTTTTTTCCCTTTTCCCTGGCGATAAATGGGGTGCCTTGTTGAGCGACAGATTGCCACCAGGCCTCTGTTCCGATTACAGATGTTAAAGCCGTCATAGATTATCAAACCACTGAGTGAACTTTCTGACAAAAATAGAAATGATTGTAATAATCGTATTGATAATTATTTGCATTTGCAATAATGTGTTGCCGCACTTTTGCCAATTTGGCCCGGGTAATTTTGAAGGGCATATTTGTAGGGAAACAGGCTTCATGACCAGATTTTCACGCTTATCACTGACGATTCTCGCAGGACTGGGAGGCGTCGCGCTGGCTCAGGCAGACACCGTTGATGCCAATGGTGGCACGCTGATGGTGACGGCCGCGCAGCAGACGCTTCAGGCGCCAGGCGTTTCGACCATTACGGCCGACGAAATCAAAAAACGTCCTCCCGCCAGAGATCTCTCTGAAATCATTCGGACCATGCCAGGCGTCAACCTGACCGGCAACTCAACCAGCGGACAGCGCGGTAACAACCGTCAGATTGATATTCGTGGCATGGGTCCAGAAAACACGCTTATCCTGATTGACGGTCTGCCCGTTTCCAGCCGCAACTCGGTACGGTTAGGCTGGCGTGGCGAGCGTGATACGCGTGGAGACACCAACTGGGTTCCACCTGAAATGGTCGACCATATTGAGGTGATTCGCGGGCCTGCCGCAGCGCGCTATGGTAACGGCGCCGCAGGTGGCGTGGTGAATATTATCACTAAGCAGGCCAGTAATGAGTGGCATGGTGCCTGGAATAGCTATCTGAATATGCCGGAGCATCGCTCTGAAGGATCGACCAAACGCACCAACTTCTCACTCAGTGGGCCGCTCTCTGATGCCGTCAGCTTTATGCTGTATGGCAACCTCAGTAAAACGCAGGCTGATGCGCAGTTTATCAATGAAGGGCATCAGTCACTGAGAACCGGCACGTATGCTGATACGGTGCCGGCAGGGCGGGAAGGGGTGGAAAATAAAGATATCCACGGCAAATTGCGTTGGGAGTTTGCGCCACGCCAGGTACTGGAATTCAGTGCAGGCTACAGTCGGCAAGGAAATCTGTACGCCGGAGACACGCAAAATACCAATACCAGCGCACTGGTGCAGGACAACTATGGCAATGAGACTAACCGTCTCTACCGTCAGGACTTCGCCACCACGTGGACAGGCGTGTGGGATAACGGCATCAGCACCCGCAGTTATGCGCAGTATGAAAACACGCGTAACAGCCGGATGAACGAAGGGCTGGCAGGCGGTACGGAAGGGATTTTCTCCGACAGCGGCTTCTCCACCATCCAGCTGGATGACGTATTGTTGCACAGTGAAATCAGCGTTCCTTTTGAGCTGTTGGTCAATCAGACCGCAACGTTTGGCGTCGAATGGAATCAGCAACGCATGAAAGACGGGGCTTCCAATACTCAGGCGCTGTCCGGCGGTAACATTGAAGGGATCGGAAGCAGCAACCGCAGCCCTTACTCCTCTGCAGAAATATTCTCGTTGTTTGCTGAAGACAATATCGAGCTCACTGACAGTACCACGCTGGTGCCCGGTTTGAGATTTGATCACCACAGTATTGTCGGTGATAACTGGAGTCCTTCGTTGAACCTTTCACAGGCGCTGGACGATGACTTCACCCTGAAGCTGGGCATTGCCCGCGCCTACAAAGCACCGAGCCTTTACCAGACCAATCCAAATTACGTCCTGTACAGCCGTGGGCAAGGCTGTGCAGACAGTGCCGGCGCCTGCTATCTGATGGGAAATGACGACCTCAAAGCAGAAACCAGCATTAACAAGGAAGTGGGGATCGAGTATAAGCATGAAGGCTATCAGGCCGGGATCACCTGGTTCCGCAATGATTATCGCAATAAAATTGAAGCCGGCTATCAGCCAAGTGGCACCTCAACTTCAGGCGGTACTGATATCTACCAGTGGGAGAATGTGCCCAAAGCGGTAGTGGAAGGGCTGGAGGGGACGGTTAACCTGCCGCTGACTGAATCAGTAAGCTGGAACAACAATCTGACCTATATGCTGCAAAGCAAAAACAAAACGACAGGCGACCGCTTATCAATCATCCCGGAATATACCCTTAACTCGACGCTGGCCTGGCAGGCCACAGACGCGCTTTCCCTGCAAAGCACCCTGACCTGGTACGGTCGGCAGACGCCGAAAAAATATAACTACAAGGGAGAGTCAGTCAGCGGGACGGAGCAATCGACGGTCAGTCCCTACTCCATCGTTGGCTTGAGCGGCACCTACGATGTGAACAAATACGTGAGCGTCACTCTTGGCGTGGATAACGTGCTGGATAAACGTCATTTCAGGGAAGGGAATGCACAAACAACCGGTAATGCCACGACCAATGCGTATATGTATGGCGCAGGGGCGAACACCTATAACGAATCGGGCCGGACCTGGTATATGGGCCTGAACACGCATTTCTGAGGATGGTGGCGGTGGGGACGGACCCCCACCACGGCTAGTTCAGATTTTGCGGCAACCAGCAGGTGGCATTGAGCCCACTTCGATCCTCTCGATTGGTTAATCGCAACTCACCGTGATGGATCTGCGCGATGCGCAGCACAATATTCAGTCCCAACCCACTGCCGCCATAACGTTGATCCATCCTGCGAAACGCTTTTGTCAGGTCGGCTGCCGCTTCAGGATCAATACCTGGCCCTTCATCTCTGACAGTGAAACGGCTGCCGCCGTTTTCACTTTCTGCCAACAGGCTGATATGGCTGCCTTCCGGGCTGTATCTCGAGGCATTCTCCAGCAAATTGCGCACCATCAATCGCAACAGAACGGCATCGCCTTCAGCTTCAAGCGACAGGTCACCTGAGACCTCCAGCGTCTGCTGACGCAGCAATAACATCTCAACCATTTCCTGCTGCAATGGCTGGAAGACACTTTCCCAGCTGACCACCTGATAATGGCCACCGGCCAGAGCCTGACCTGCACGGGACAGCATCAGCAGTTGCTCAATGACATGCATGAGCTGGTCGATGCGTTTCACTAACATCGGACCCTGGGTAACACCCTGTTGCTCCAGCAGTTCAAGGTGAAGCCGTAATCCGGCAAGCGGTGTACGCAGCTCATGTGCGGCATCAGCGGTGAAAAGCCGCTCTTGCTGCAAGGTATGATCGAGCCTGCCCAGTAACTGATTCAGGGCGCGGGTCACTGCAGCAATTTCATCCATGTCAGAGAAATTAGGCAATGGCGTGAGATTATCGGCAGAACGTTCAGACAAGCTATTCTGCAATGACTTCAACGGGCGAATGATCCAGCTGATCGCCCAGAAAGAGAGTAGCAGCGTGAAGCAGACCATCACCACGGAAGGCAGTAACAGTGAGGCTATCGCTTCGCGGATTTCATTTTCGACTCGCTCATTGCGGGCGTGAGCAGAGAGCGTTTCGTTAACCAGGAAACTGATCTGTTCGCGGCTTTCATGCCACAGCCAGGCCGCGCTCATCATCTGACAGGACAGCAGGATCAATGCCAGCATAATCAGCAAACGCCGACGCATACTGTTCAAGTGCGTTCTTCCAGACGATATCCCACGCCACGCACCGTCTTGATGCGGTCTTTGCCCAGCTTGCGGCGCAAGTTGTGGATATGCACCTCAAGCGTGTTAGAGCCGGTATCATCCTGCCAGCTATAAAGGTCTTGTTGCAGCGTTTCACGATGCACCGTCTGGCTGATGCGCATCAATAAACGCGTCAGCAGTGCAAACTCTTTCGGCGTCAGCTCAACAGGCTGATTGTCTATATAAACTTGCTGAGAAGACAGGTTAAGGGAGAGATCGCCCTGTTGCAGCAGGTTATCGCTGCGACCCTGATAACGGCGAATCAAAGCCCGAACTCTGGCCTTCAATTCGGCCAGCGCGAAGGGTTTAACCAGATAATCATCGGCACCGGCATCCAGTCCATCAACCCGATCCTCTAGGGCATCGCGGGCGGTGAGGATCAGCACCGGCAGATCGATAGTCTCTTTACGCCACTGCCGCAGCAGCTGCCTGCCGTCCCGATCCGGCAACCCAAGATCGAGAACAATCAGGCTGTACTGGCCGCTTTGCAGCAGAGCACAGGCTTCAGCGCCATTTTTAGCCGCATCAACCGCATACCCTTCAGTCGTCAGCGCCTGAACCAGTCCGCCCAACAGCAAAGCATCATCTTCAACAACCAGTAGTTTCATAATTGTCAGTTATTTTGGTAAACATCCTTATAAAGCCGGCTCTCAAAGCGGACCAGCGGAATACGTCGCTGGCGCTGATCTTCCGGCGGAACGGCATAGCCAGAAAGATACTGGACGAATGCCACGCGCTGCCCGCTGGCTGTCGTCATAAAGCCAGCAAGGTTATACACACCCTGCAATGAACCGGTCTTGGCTGATACCTTTCCGTCGACGCCTGCTTCATGAAGACCACCACGATAGCGTAACGTTCCGTCGTAGCCGGCGAGAGGCAACATGGAAATGAAATTCAGCTGTTGATCATTTTGTGCAATGTATTGTAACGCTTGCATCATGGTCGCCGGGGAAATCAAATCGTGCCGTGAAAGCCCCGAACCGTCTACCTGAATGCTGTTGCCCAGATCGACATTCGCCTTTTGCCTCAGTATCTGACGCACGGCATCAGAGCCGGCGCGCCAGGTGCCAGGGACGCCAAATCGCTCATGTCCAATGGTGCGGAACACGGTATCGGCAATCATATTGTCCGACTTCTTCAGCATGATCTTCAGCAGATCGTGTAAGGGTGCAGACTGCGTTTCTGCCAGCACGTTAGCTGGCTGCGTGACCTGAGTCTGACGCAGTAAATGGCCGGAATAATCGATATCGGCTGCCTGCAACTCCGCTTTTAACAGGGCACCGGCATAGCTAGCGCCATCCTGAATAGCAAAGGCCAGCGGCAAGGGTTCGGCACGCTGGGTCATACATCCGGTCAGGGTGAAGCGGTTTAATTCGCCTGGCACCACATCCAGCTCACAATACTGTGCATCCGGCGAGCCTTTCGCCAGCGTTCGCACCTGGCTAAACATACTGACCGGATAATAGGAGGCCACGCGGATAAACGCCTTGTCCCCTGGATTCGGTGCGCTGTAAAGCGATACCGAGAAGCAGTTACGGTCAACAATGGCAGCGGCTGGCGGCGCACTAAAGCACTGCGTCAGGTCATTCCACGGCCAGCCTGGGGCTTCGTCGTGGCTGGCAAATACCGACGTATCAATCACCAAATTGCCCTGAATATGCTTCACACCCTGCTTTTTCAGCGTGGTGACCATATTGCGCAAGTCCTGACGCGTCAGCGTCGGATCGCCACCAAAACGGGCCACCAGATCGCCTTGCAGCGTGCCATCATTAATGGTGCCTTTGCTTTCCAGTTGCGTATGAAAACGGTAGTCCGGCCCAAGCTGAAGCAGCGCCGCCAGGGCGGTCAAGACTTTCATCGTACTGGCCGGCAGCGCCATCTGTTTACTGTGGTAGTCAATTGAAGGCGTGGTTGCGCCTATTTTCTGCACAATCAGCGCCAGGTTTGCGCCATCAGGTAAATATTGGGTGTAGTCTTCAACCGAAGCAGCGTGGGCATTCAGCATAAATGCGCAGGCTAAACCGGTAACAATTCGTGAAAATCGCATAATCTCGCGTTTACTGACAGGTGATGCTGACATACTACGGTGCATCGTTGTGGAAAGTAAACGATGACCCATAAGGAACTCTAGGTTAAAATACGTATCAAAATGCAAAACCTCCAGGCCCTGAGCTTCCCTTTGGGTCTGGTTTATTTCGTTTGAAATTCAGTGGCAAGCGCCGCAGAACGCTTTTTCTGCATGAACCTGTCAGGATGACGAAATTTTGCACAGGACAGAGTTTACGAGGTATTGAGATGAATCAGATTCCGATGACGTTAAGGGGCGCGGACAAACTGCGCGAAGAGCTGGAAGAGCTGAAAACCATTAAACGCCCCCGAATTATTGCCTCAATTGCAGACGCACGTGAGCACGGCGACTTAAAAGAAAACGCTGAGTATCACGCAGCGCGCGAAGAGCAGGGCTTCTGTGAAGGTCGTATCCAGGAGATCGAGGCAAAACTGTCTAATGCTCAGGTAATCGACGTCACCAAAATGAACGCGAACGGTCGGGTGATCTTCGGTTCAACCGTCAAGGTATTGAACCTGGATACTGACGAAGAGTCGACTTATCGCATCGTGGGCGATGATGAGGCTGATTTTAAGCAAAATCTGATTTCTGTGAACTCGCCAATGGCGCGCGGCCTGATTGGCAAAGAAGTTGATGATGTGACGATCGTGAAAACACCCGGCGGCGACGTCGAGTATGAGATTTTGAAGATAGAATATCTCTGATTTCTGCTACGCTGAAACTATCACGCGTATTGTAAAGAAAGGAAAAAGGCCGCTATGCGGCCTTTTATCAACATCAGGAGCGTGTCACCTTCTCCGGTCTAAGTTTCAGAATTGTTACCTGATCCTCAGCGCGGAAGGGAGATCTTGCGTTCCTTCGTTGGACGGTACAGTACCAGCATCTTGCCGATAACCTGCACGTTTGCTGCTTTGGTTTCGCGCACGATAGCCTCAACAACCAGTGCTTTCGTTTCACGGTCTTCCGTGGCGATTTTCACTTTGATGAGCTCGTGGTGCTCCAGTGCTTGTTCGATCTCGGCTAGCACCCCTTCGGTCAAACCATTGTTGCCCAGCATGACAACGGGCTTCAGCGGATGGGCCAGTCCTTTCAGGTGCTGTTTTTGTTTGGTACTCAGATTCATCGTATTTTTTACTTACATTGGGATTGAAAACGGGTCATTCTACCGCCATCTCTGGTGTATCACCAAATCGGCTTTGCTGATTTGCGCGGTTTATTTATCGCATGCGTTGAATCATAGTTGGAAATTGTATGACTGGTAAAAAGCGTTCGGCCAGTTCCAGCCGCTGGCTGCAGGAACACTTTAGCGATAAATATGTGCTTCAGGCACAGAAAAAAGGGCTGCGTTCTCGCGCCTGGTTTAAACTCGATGAAATACAGCAAGGTGACAAGCTGTTCAAACCTGGCATGACCGTCGTCGATCTGGGTGCTGCACCCGGAGGTTGGTCTCAATATGTGGTAACGCAGATTGGGTCAAAAGGCCGTGTTATTGGTTGTGATATCCTGCCGATGGATCCTATCGCCGGTGTCGATTTCCTCCAGGGCGATTTTCGTGATGAACTGGTCATGAAAGCGTTGCTGGAACGAGTAGGTGACAACAAAGTACAGGTTGTGATGTCCGATATGGCTCCCAACATGACAGGAACGCCAGCAGTTGATATTCCACGTGCAATGTATTTAGTTGAGCTTGCACTGGAAATGTGTCGTGATGTATTGGCACCTGGCGGCAGTTTTTTAGTAAAAGTGTTTCAGGGAGATGGCTTTGAAGATTACCTCCGGGAAATTCGCTCCCTGTTTACGAAAGTAAAAATTCGTAAGCCGGACGCTTCGCGCTCTCGTTCGCGTGAAGTGTACATTGTAGCGACAGGGCGCAAACTATAGTACCCTACGCTGTCTGTTAACACAGTTGTAATAAGAGGTTAATCCCCTTGAGTGACATGGCGAAAAACCTAATTCTTTGGTTAGTCATCGCGGTCGTGCTGATGTCTGTATTCCAAAGCTTTGGGCCCAGCGAGTCGAATGGCCGTAGGGTTGACTATTCAACCTTCCTGTCAGAAGTGAACCAGGATCAGGTCCGCGAGGCACGTATTAACGGGCGTGAAATCAACGTTGTCAAAAAAGACAGCAACAAATACACGACTTACATTCCTGTCAACGATCCCAAGTTGCTTGATAACCTGTTGACTAAAAATGTGAAAGTGGTTGGCGAACCGCCAGAAGAACCGAGCCTGTTGGCGTCGATCTTCATCTCATGGTTCCCAATGCTATTGCTTATTGGTGTCTGGATCTTCTTCATGCGCCAGATGCAGGGCGGGGGCGGCAAAGGGGCAATGTCCTTTGGTAAAAGCAAAGCCCGCATGCTGACGGAAGATCAGATCAAGACTACCTTCGCTGATGTTGCCGGTTGCGACGAAGCGAAAGACGAAGTGGCTGAGCTGGTTGAATACCTGCGTGAGCCAAGCCGTTTCCAGAAACTGGGCGGTAAAATTCCGAAAGGCGTTCTGATGGTCGGGCCTCCGGGTACCGGTAAAACGCTGCTGGCGAAAGCCATCGCCGGTGAAGCTAAAGTGCCTTTCTTCACTATCTCCGGTTCTGACTTCGTTGAAATGTTCGTTGGTGTGGGTGCATCCCGTGTTCGCGACATGTTTGAACAAGCCAAGAAAGCCGCGCCTTGCATCATCTTTATCGATGAGATCGATGCAGTCGGTCGTCAGCGTGGCGCTGGTTTAGGCGGTGGTCACGATGAACGTGAGCAGACGCTGAACCAGATGCTGGTTGAGATGGATGGTTTTGAAGGTAATGAAGGCATCATCGTCATCGCCGCGACTAACCGTCCAGACGTACTTGACCCGGCGCTGTTGCGTCCAGGCCGCTTTGACCGTCAGGTTGTTGTAGGCTTGCCAGACGTTCGAGGCCGTGAGCAGATCCTGAAAGTGCATATGCGTCGCGTTCCATTAGCGACCGACATTGAAGCATCCGTTATTGCCCGTGGTACGCCAGGCTTCTCAGGTGCCGATTTGGCTAACCTGGTCAACGAAGCTGCGCTGTTTGCAGCCCGTGGTAACAAACGCGTTGTGTCGATGGTTGAGTTCGAAAAAGCGAAAGACAAGATCATGATGGGTGCGGAACGTCGCTCCATGGTGATGACAGAATCGCAGAAAGAGTCGACGGCCTACCACGAAGCCGGTCACGCGATCATTGGTCGCCTGGTGCCGGAGCATGATCCGGTGCACAAAGTGACCATCATTCCTCGTGGCCGTGCATTAGGTGTGACCTTCTTCCTGCCTGAAGGCGACGCGATCAGCGCCAGCCGTCAGAAACTGGAAAGTCAGATTTCTACCCTTTACGGTGGCCGTCTGGCAGAAGAGATCATCTACGGTGTTGAGCGTGTTTCTACCGGTGCTTCTAACGACATCAAGGTAGCCACCTCAATAGCGCGTAACATGGTAACGCAATGGGGCTTCTCAGAGAAACTGGGCCCGCTGCTGTATGCTGAAGAAGAGGGTGAAGTGTTCCTCGGTCGTTCAGTGGCTAAAGCGAAGCACATGTCTGATGAGACCGCGCGTATCATTGACCAGGAAGTGAAATCACTGGTTGAAGGTAACTACCAACGTGCACGTCGTATTCTGAACGAAAACATGGACATTCTTCACGCGATGAAAGATGCGCTGATGAAGTATGAAACCATTGATGCTCCACAGATCGATGACCTGATGGCACGCCGTGAAGTGCGTCCACCACAGGGTTGGGAAGATCCGGGCAGCACCAATAATTCTGACAGCAACGGTACGCCTAAGGCGCCGCGCCCGGTTGATGAACCGCGCACGCCTAATCCTGGTAACACCATGTCAGAGCAGCTGGGCGACAAGTAATTTACTTGTTCGTTTAAGCTCACTCCAAACCCCGGCGCTGTCCGGGGTTTTTTATATCTACAATTTCATTACCCGGTCCAACTGACCTGCTGAACCCGTTTGGAGACTTACCGTTATGAAGCTTTACGCCAGAGACACCATCCTCGATCTTTCCCATCCTCATGTGATGGGGATCCTGAATGTGACCCCGGATTCTTTCTCTGATGGCGGCAAGCATAACGATTTGGTTCAGGCGCTGACCCATGCCAACGAAATGATCAATGCCGGTGCCACCATTATTGATATCGGCGGCGAATCCACGCGTCCTGGCGCATCGGAAGTCAGTGTTGAGCAGGAGCTGGAACGGGTTATTCCGGTGGTTGAGGCTATTTCTCAACGTTTTGAAGTGTGGATTTCGGTCGATACATCAAAACCAGAGGTGATCCGGGAATCCGCAAATGCCGGTGCGCACATCATCAATGATATCCGTTCACTGCAGGAGCCCGGTGCTTTGGAAGCGGCGGCGGCAACGGGCCTGCCGATTTGTCTGATGCATATGCAGGGCGATCCGGGCACCATGCAACAATCGCCGAAGTACAAACAGCTGCTGCAGGATGTGGACGCCTTTTTTGTGCAGCACATCGCCAGATGCGAAGCCGCCGGGATCAAAAAAGAGCAGTTGATCCTCGACCCGGGATTCGGTTTCGGTAAGAATCTGTCCCACAATTATCAGTTGCTGGCCCATCTGGCTGATTTTCACCGGTTCGGCCTGCCACTGCTGGTCGGCATGTCCCGTAAAAGTATGATTGGGCAACTGCTGAATGTTGGCCCGTCGCAGCGGCTGACAGGCAGTCTGGCCTGCGCGGTAATCGCCGCGATGCAAGGCGCGCAAATCCTGCGCGTTCATGATGTTAAAGAAACCGTCGAAGCGATGCGCGTCGTCGAAGCAACACTGTCAGCGAAGGAAGAGTAACGCTATGAGCAACCGTAAGTATTTTGGTACCGATGGCATCCGCGGCAAAGTGGGTGAGTCTCCTATTACACCTGACTTCGTGCTGAAGCTTGGCTGGGCAGCGGGTAAGGTGCTGGCACGCAATGGCTCAAAGAAAATTATCATCGGTAAAGATACGCGCATTTCTGGCTACATGCTGGAGTCGGCCCTTGAGGCAGGCCTGGCGGCGGCAGGATTATCGGCAGCCTTTACCGGACCAATGCCAACCCCAGCCATTGCCTATCTGACCAGAACCTTCCGTGCCGAAGCGGGGATTGTGATTTCGGCTTCGCACAATCCGTTTGATGATAACGGTATCAAGTTCTTTTCCATCGAAGGCACCAAGCTGCCAGATGACGTGGAAGAGGCGATCGAAGCGGAGATGGAGAAACCTATCACCTGCGTAGAATCTGCAGAGCTGGGACGTGCCAGCCGCATTGTTGATGCAGCCGGCCGCTACATCGAGTTTTGCAAAGGTACCTTCCCAAGTGAACTCAGCCTGAATGGCATGAAGATTGTGGTGGACTGCGCCAACGGTGCCACCTACCACATCGCGCCAAACGTCCTGCGTGAACTCGGCGCGACGGTGATCACAATTGGTGTTAATCCTGATGGCATGAACATCAACAAAGAGTGTGGCGCCACCGATGTCCGCAAGCTGCAAGAACGCGTGTTGTCGGAGAAAGCGGACGTGGGGCTGGCCTATGATGGCGATGGCGATCGCATCATGATGGTGGACCATCTGGGCCATAAAGTGGATGGCGATCAGATCCTGTATATCATTGCCCGTGAAGGCTTACGTCAGGGACAACTGCGCGGTGGTGTCGTCGGTACGCTGATGAGCAACATGGGGCTTGAACTGGCGCTTAAGCAACTGGGTATTCCGTTTGCGCGTGCAAAAGTGGGCGACCGCTACGTGCTGGAAAAACTGCAGGAAAAAGGCTGGCGTCTGGGCGCTGAAAACTCCGGCCACGTCATCCTGTTGGACAAGACAACTACCGGTGACGGTATCGTGGCAGGTTTGCAGGTACTCACTGCGATGGTGCGTAACCACATGACTCTGCACGATCTGTGCAGCGGCATGAAGTTGCTGCCACAAATCCTCGTTAACGTGCGCTTCAGTGGAACAACCGATCCGCTGGAAGATGCAACGGTCAAAACGGTCACTGCAGAAGTCGAAAAAGAGCTGCAGGGTCGTGGACGGGTGTTGCTGCGTAAATCAGGCACTGAACCGCTAATCCGCGTGATGGTTGAAGGCGAAGATGAAGCGCAAGTGACGGCGCTGGCACACCGGATTGCCGATGCGGTGAAGGCGGTCTGATAAGCCAGAAAAGGACGGTAGATGAGTGATTTACCAGCAATTCATTGCTCATTTGCCGTTTTTTTCCGCAATCAGATGCCTGGTGCTAAATTGCCCTTGCGCAGTCAGGCGGCTTTGGTTAGTATTCACACCCGCTTCTGATGGGTAGTGACAACGCTATCTCTCTAACTGGTTTGAAGCTTTTTGATGTGCGGCTACCGCGCAAGGAAACAGGTTAATTATGTACGAAGCTCTCTTAGTTGTTTTCCTTATTGTTGCAATCGGCCTTGTAGGTTTGATCATGCTTCAGCAAGGTAAAGGCGCTGATATGGGCGCGTCATTTGGTGCAGGCGGTTCGGCAACGCTGTTTGGTTCTAACGGTTCAGGTAACTTTATGACCCGTATGACCGCAGTATTGGCAACACTGTTCTTCATCATTAGCTTGATTCTGGGTAACCTCAACTCCAATAAGACTCAGAAAGGAAGCGAGTGGGAAAATCTGACTCAGCCTGCACAGTCGCAGCAGAGCCAGCCAGCTAAACCGGCAACCCCGGGTAGCGATATCCCACAGTAAGCAGTAAATGCAGTGATTTCGACACGACAGAAATAAAAAAGTCGTCACTTTAGTGCCGTGGTGGTGGAATTGGTAGACACGCTACCTTGAGGTGGTAGTGCCCGCATGGGCTTACGGGTTCAAGTCCCGTCCTCGGTACCAAACTTCAGTATTGCTTGCGTTTTACGCAAGATCGGCGTAGTATTTGCCACGTTATTTCGGACGCGGGGTGGAGCAGCCTGGTAGCTCGTCGGGCTCATAACCCGAAGGTCGTCGGTTCAAATCCGGCCCCCGCAACCACTTTCCCTTAGAGTTCTTTTTCAAATATACTGTATGCATCGAACGGCGCATCTCAGCAGATTTTGAAAAAAATTCTTTTGGATTGTGCCGAACCGCCAGATTTTTGGCGTACAGGGTCCAGTCGCATAAAGCCCCGATTTATCGGGGTTTTTTGTTATCAGGAAACAGCATACTGGGCTATTAAGCCCTTTTTTTATGTCTTGGGGGTGGCCTTGTCCACATTAGAGCAAAAATTAACTGAGCTGATCACAGCACCTGTAGAGGCGCTGGGCTACGAACTGGTCGGTATCGAGTTTGTACGCGGTCGTACATCGACGTTGCGCATCTATATTGATAGTGAAAATGGCATCAATGTTGACGATTGTGCTGATGTTAGCCACCAGGTAAGTGCCGTATTCGATGTCGAAGACCCGATTACTGTCGCTTATAACCTTGAAGTCTCCTCACCAGGCCTTGAGCGCCCACTCTTTACCGCTGCGCATTACGCACAATTTATTGGCGAAGAAGTGAGCCTGGTGCTGCGTATGGCCGTTCAAAACCGCCGCAAATGGCAGGGAATCATTAAATCTGTAGAAGGTGAAATGATCACTGTTGCTGTTGAGGGTAACGACGAAGTGTTCGCGCTGAGCAACATTCAGAAAGCGAACCTGGTTCCCCACTTTTAAAAGTCCGGATTGAGGCATACCAGGATGAACAAAGAAATCTTAGCTGTAGTTGAGGCTGTGTCGAACGAGAAATCACTCCCGCGCGAAAAGATTTTCGAAGCGCTGGAGAGCGCACTGGCCACGGCGACCAAGAAAAAATACGAGCAGGAAATTGAAGTCCGTGTCAGCATTGACCGCAAAAGCGGCGATTTCGACACCTTCCGCCGTTGGGTTATCGTTGACGAAGTGACTATGCCAACGCGTGAAATCACGCTGGATGCAGCTCGCTACGAAGACGAAGCGCTTAATCTGGGCGAATACGTAGAAGACCAGATCGAATCTGTGACCTTTGACCGTATCACCACCCAAACCGCGAAACAGGTTATCGTGCAGAAAGTGCGCGAAGCTGAACGTGCGATGGTTGTCGATCAGTTCCGTCAGCAGGAAGGTGAGATCATCACCGGCGTGGTTAAGAAAGTTAACCGCGACAACATCTCTCTGGATCTGGGCAGCAACGCAGAAGCCGTCATCATTCGTGAAGACATGCTGCCACGTGAAAACTTCCGTCCGGGCGACCGTATTCGTGGTGTTCTGTACGCAGTGCGTCCAGAAGCGCGCGGTGCTCAGCTGTTTGTCAGCCGTTCCAAGCCGGAAATGCTGATCGAACTGTTCCGCATTGAAGTGCCAGAAATTGGCGAAGAAGTGATTGAGATTAAAGCCGCCGCGCGCGATCCGGGCTCACGTGCCAAGATTGCGGTGAAAACCAACGACAAACGTATCGACCCAGTTGGTGCATGCGTCGGTATGCGTGGTGCGCGAGTTCAGGCAGTATCCAGTGAGCTGGGTGGTGAGCGTATTGATATCGTACTGTGGGATGACAATCCTGCGCAGTTCGTGATCAATGCCATGGCCCCTGCGGATGTTGCCTCTATCGTGGTGGAGGAAGATAATCACACCATGGATATCGCTGTTGAAGCCGGTAACCTGGCTCAGGCGATTGGCCGTAATGGTCAAAACGTACGTTTAGCCGCACAGCTGAGTGGCTGGGAGCTAAACGTAATGACGGTCGACGATCTGCAGGCGAAGCACCAGGCTGAAGCCCATGCTGCCATCGACGTCTTTACCAAGCATCTCGATATTGATGAAGACTTTGCTACCCTTCTGGTTGAAGAAGGTTTCTCTTCTCTTGAAGAACTGGCATATGTTCCGATCAACGAGCTGTTGGAAATTGACGGTCTGGATGAAGAGACAGTAGAAGCGCTGCGCGATCGTGCGAAAAATGCGTTAACAACCCTGGCGCTGGCGAAAGAAGAGAGCCTGGGCGACAACCAGCCGGCAGAAGATTTGCTGAATCTGGAAGGTCTTGATCGTGAGCTGGCATTCAAGCTGGCAGCGATTGGCGTCTGTACGCTGGAAGATCTTGCCGAACAGGGTGTTGACGACCTGACAGATATTGAAGGCCTGAACGATGAACGGGCTGGTGAGCTGATTATGGCTGCACGCAATATCTGCTGGTTCGGCGACGACGCGTAATAAACTGTAGCAGGAAGGAACAGCATGACAGATGTAACTGTAAAATCGCTGGCCGCAGAGATTCAGACACCGGTAGAACGCCTGGTACAGCAGTTTGCTGATGCAGGGATCCGCAAGTCTGAAACTGATTCTGTGACGCAGCAGGAAAAAGAAACGCTCCTGACCCATTTGAATCGCGATCATAACGGCGGTTCAGGTAAACTGACTCTGCAGCGCAAGACGCGCAGCACCTTGAATGTTCCCGTTACCGGGGGCAAAAGCAAGTCAGTACAAATTGAAGTCCGCAAAAAGCGCACCTATGTAAAAGGCGATCCTGCAGAAGCTGAACAGGCTGAAGCAGAAGAGCAGGCACAGCGTGAAGCGGAAGAACTGGCTCGTCGTGAGGCTGAAGAAAAAGCCAAGCGTGAAGCCCAAGACAAAGCGAAGCGTGAAGCCGAGGAGCAGGCTAAACGTGAGGCAGCTGATAAAGCCAAACGTGAAGCAGCGGAAAAAGATAAAGTGAGCAATCAACCTACTGATGAAGTAATCCGGGCAACGCAGTCTGACAAAGCCCGTCGCGAAGCAGAAGCTGCAGAACTGAAGCGTAAAGCCGAAGAAGAAGCGCATCGCAAGATTGAAGAAGAAGCGAAGCGCGTAGCGGAAGAGGCTCGTAAAATGGCAGAAGAGAAAGGCACCGAGTGGACTGAGGTTAAAGAAGTTGAAGATACTTCTGATTACCACGTAACCACTTCTACCCACGCCCGTGCGGCTGAAGACGAAAACGATGCGAAGGTTGAAGGCGACCGTCGTACCCGTGCAGTCCGCCCGGCTAAAGCGCCACGCTCCAAGAAAGGCAACAAGCATTCTGAAGCGAAAACTGACCGTGAAGAAGCGCGTGCGCAGGTTCGCGGCGGTAAAGGCGGCAAGCGCAAGCCAAGCACCCTGCAACAGGGCTTCAACAAGCCAGTGCAGGCTGTTAACCGTGACGTGATCATCGGCGAAACCATCAGCGTAGCCGAACTGGCTAACAAGATGGCGGTGAAAGGTTCCCAGGTCATCAAAGCGATGATGAAAATGGGCGCCATGGCCACCATTAACCAGGTTATCGATCAGGAAACTGCCCAGCTGGTAGCGGAAGAAATGGGTCACAAAGTGACGCTGCGCCGTGAGAATGAGCTGGAAGAAGCGGTAATGAGCGATCGTGATACTCATGCGCTGCAGGAATCCCGTGCACCGGTCGTGACCATCATGGGCCACGTTGACCACGGTAAAACCTCTTTGCTGGATTATATTCGCTCCACTAAAATCGCCTCTGGCGAAGCGGGCGGCATTACTCAGCACATCGGTGCATACCACGTTGAAACTGACACCGGTATGATCACCTTCCTGGATACCCCGGGACACGCCGCGTTTACCGCAATGCGTGCTCGTGGTGCTCAGGCGACTGACATCGTTATCCTGGTCGTTGCGGCAGATGATGGCGTGATGCCACAGACTATCGAAGCTATCCAGCACGCAAAAGCGGCGAAAGTGCCGGTTGTTGTTGCGGTGAACAAAGTTGATAAGCCAGATGCCGATCCGGATCGTGTTAAAAACGAACTGACCCAGTACGGAATCATTCCGGAAGAGTGGGGCGGCGAGAACATGTTCGTGAACGTGTCTGCGAAAGCCGGTACCGGTATTGATGACCTGCTTAACGCCATCCTTCTGCAAGCAGAAGTGCTGGAACTGAGCGCGGTTCGTCAGGGTATGGCAAGCGGTGTGGTTATCGAATCCTTCCTGGATAAAGGTCGTGGTCCGGTTGCTACCGTGCTGGTACGTGAAGGTACGCTGAATAAAGGCGATATCGTTCTGTGCGGCTTCGAGTATGGCCGTGTGCGTGCGATGCGTGACGAATTGGGTCGCGAAGTGACTGAAGCTGGTCCTTCGATTCCTGTTGAGATCCTTGGCCTGTCAGGTGTTCCTGCCGCCGGTGATGAAGCAACGGTTGTTCGTGACGAGAAGAAAGCCCGTGAAGTTGCACTGTATCGTCAGGGCAAATTCCGTGAAGTTAAGCTGGCTCGTCAGCAGAAATCTAAACTGGAGAACATGTTTGCGAACATGACCGAAGGTGAAGTTTCCGAACTGAACATCGTGCTGAAAGCTGACGTTCAGGGTTCTGTCGAAGCTATCTCCGACTCGCTGCTGAAGCTGTCCACTGATGAAGTGAAAGTGAAAATCGTGGGTTCAGGCGTAGGTGGTATCACCGAAACTGACGCCACGCTGGCCGCGGCTTCTAACGCTATCCTGCTGGGCTTCAACGTGCGTGCCGATGCTTCTGCTCGCCGCGTAGTGGATACCGAAAGTCTGGATCTTCGTTACTACTCCGTGATCTATAATCTGATCGACGAAGTTAAGCAGGCGATGAGCGGTATGCTGGCGCCTGAGTACAAGCATCAGATTACCGGTCTGGCTGAAGTGCGTGACGTGTTCAAATCACCTAAGTTCGGCGCTGTTGCTGGCTGTATGGTGACTGAAGGTAACATCAAACGTCACAACCCAATCCGCGTACTGCGTGACAACGTGGTTATCTACGAAGGCGAGCTGGAATCCCTGCGCCGCTTCAAAGATGACGTCAACGAAGTCCGTAACGGCATGGAATGTGGTATCGGCGTGAAGAACTACAACGATGTGCGTGTTGGCGATATGATCGAAGTCTTCGAGATTATCGAGATCCAACGTACTATCGATTAATGGTCGCCTGAAAACAGTGACTTATTTGGGAGGCCGTTGTGCCTCCCGAATTATTTGGAGAGTATTATTATGGCGAAAGAATTTGGTCGCCCACAGCGTGTCTCTCAGGAATTGCAGAAAGAGATTGCTGTTATTCTGCAGCGTGAGATTAAAGATCCCCGTCTGGGCATGATGGTTACCGTATCAGGCGTCGATTTGTCTCGCGATCTGGCCTATGCCAAAGTATTTGTGACCTTCCTGAACGACAAAGACGAAGACGCTATCAAAGGCGGTCTGCGTGCACTGGGTGATGCTTCTGGCTACATCCGTTCACTACTGGGCAAAGCGATGCGTCTGCGCATCGTCCCTGAACTGACCTTCTTCTACGACAACTCGTTGGTCGAAGGGATGCGCATGTCTAACCTGGTGACCAATGTGGTCAGAAACGATGTTGAACGTCGTGGACCGCAGGAAGAACAGGAAGAACAGGAAGAACAGGAAGAAGAAGACAAGAAGGAAGACTGATGAGCCGTCCTCGTCGTCGCGGACGTGACGTCCACGGTGTTCTGCTGCTGGACAAACCGCAGGGGCTGTCGAGTAATGATGCCCTGCAGAAAGTGAAGCGGTTGTTCACAGCAAACCGTGCTGGCCACACCGGCGCGTTAGATCCTCTGGCGACCGGCATGCTGCCGATCTGCCTTGGCGAAGCCACCAAATTTTCTCAGTATCTACTGGACTCAGATAAACGTTACCGCGTGATTGCCCGTCTGGGTCAGCGCACGGATACGTCTGATGCTGATGGCGCGATTATCAGCGAGCGTCCGGTGACCTTTACTGAAGAACAACTGGCGCAGGCATTGGACAGCTTCCGTGGGGAAACCCAGCAGGTGCCGTCGATGTATTCCGCGCTGAAGTACCAGGGGCGTAAGCTGTACGAATATGCCCGCGAAGGCATTGAAGTCCCGCGTGAAGCCCGCAGCATTACGGTTTACGAGTTACAGTTTATTCGCTGGGAAGGCGATGAGCTGGAGCTGGAAATTCACTGTTCTAAAGGCACCTATATCCGCACCATCACCGACGATCTCGGTGAGATGCTGGGTTGCGGCGCGCACGTTATCTATTTGCGTCGTTTGCAGGTTGCGACCTATCCGATCGCCAGTATGGTGACGCTGGAACAGTTGGCTGAACTCAGTGAAGAAGCTTACCGTACGGAACGCACGCCGGCAGAATTGCTAGATGCGTTGCTGATGCCGATGGACAGCCCGGCAGCCGCGTATCCGGCGGTTAATCTGCCGCTGGCCGTGTCAGCTTACTTCCGCCAGGGCATGCCGGTGCAGGCGGTTAATGCGCCTTCTTCCGGCCTGGTTCGCGTGACGGAAGGTGAAGAGCAGAAGTTTATTGGCATGGCAGAAATTGCCGATGACGGACGCGTGGCGCCACGCCGTCTGGTTGTAGAATATTCCGA
This sequence comes from Erwinia sp. QL-Z3, assembly GCF_004551645.1. Classification (NCBI taxonomy): domain Bacteria; kingdom Pseudomonadati; phylum Pseudomonadota; class Gammaproteobacteria; order Enterobacterales; family Erwiniaceae; genus Erwinia; species Erwinia sp. QL-Z3. The sequence goes on along the minus strand of NZ_CP037950.1, from coordinate 815,520 downwards.
CTAGTCATTTGCGTAAGCTTCTGGCTAAGAGTAGAATGGCGCGGCTTTACCATTGGGTTGCTGAATTAGAGATCGGCGCCTGTACATTTATCTTATAATTTGGAGTTGTATCATGTCTCTAAGTGTTGAATCTAAAGCGCAGATCGTAGCTGATTACGGTCGTGACGCGAATGACAGTGGTTCTACCGAAGTTCAGGTTGCTTTGTTGACTGCACAGATTAACCATCTGCAGGGTCACTTCTCTGAGCACAAAAAAGACCACCACAGCCGTCGCGGTCTGCTGCGTATGGTTTCTCAGCGTCGTAAGCTGCTGGATTACCTGAAGCGTAAAGACGTTGCACGTTACACCAGCCTGATCGAGCGTCTGGGTCTGCGTCGCTAGTCTTAGAGTTTGCCAGGTCGTTTCGGTGCATTCTGATGTACCGAAATGATGGGTTGGCAGATTCGTGCGAGTTTCGCTAAAAAGGGGCCTTTATGGCCCCTTTTTTTAGGCGAGCGGCAGCATTTCAAGCCAAACTATTGTATTGTTGCTGGGTGTGATCTTCAGTTGCAGAGGTTCGCGCGGCTAATGAGAGGCTTTGTCCCATAAGGGATTAGGGTTGTCATTAGTCGCGAGGATGCAGATGAGGATTTAAAATTAACGGCAGGGTCAGTGCCTTGCCAGTACGTTAAGGACATAATTTTGCTGAACCCGATCGTAAAAAAATTCCAGTATGGTCAGCATACCGTCACCATTGAGACCGGTATGATGGCTCGCCAGGCAACGGCAGCCGTAATGGTAAGCATGGACGACACCGCTGTGTTCGTTACCGTTGTAGGCAAAAAGACCACTAAGCCAGGCCAGGACTTCTTCCCGCTGACCGTTAACTATCAGGAGCGTACTTATGCTGCTGGTCGTATTCCGGGTAGCTTCTTCCGTCGCGAAGGCCGTCCAAGCGAAGGTGAAACCCTCATCTCTCGTCTGATTGACCGTCCGGTTCGTCCGCTGTTCCCGGAAGGGTTCATCAACGAAGTCCAGATTATTGCCACCGTGGTCTCCGTAAACCCACAGGTTCACCCGGATATCGTGGCATTAATCGGTGCCTCTGCCGCACTGAGCCTGTCAGGTCTGCCTTTCAATGGTCCAATTGGTGCCGCTCGCGTGGGCTACCTTAACGATCAGTACGTGCTGAACCCAACGACCGATGAGCTGAAAGAAAGTAAGCTGGATCTGGTTGTAGCGGGTACTCAGGGCGCGGTTCTGATGGTTGAGTCTGAAGCTGAACTGCTGAGCGAAGATCAGATGCTGGGCGCAGTGGTGTTCGGCCACGAGCAGCAGCAGGTTGTGATCGACCAAATCAACGCGCTGGTTGCCGAAGCAGGTAAACCGCGTTGGGACTGGAAGCCAGAAGCTGTCAACGAATCATTACAGACCCGTATTGCTGCGCTGGCTGAATCTCGCCTGAGCGAAGCTTACCAGATCACTGAAAAACAAGAGCGTTATGCTCAGGTTGGCGTGATCAAGTCTGAAACTACCGCAGCACTGCTGGCGGAAGACGCTAGCCTTGATGACAACGAAATCGGCGATCTCCTGCATGCGCTTGAGAAAAACGTGGTTCGTAGTCGTATCCTGAGCGGCGCTCCGCGTATCGATGGTCGCGAAAAAGACATGATCCGTGGTCTGGATGTGCGCACTGGCGTTCTGCCACGTACTCACGGTTCCGCGCTGTTCACCCGTGGTGAAACTCAGGCACTGGTTACCGCAACGCTGGGCACCGCCCGTGATGCGCAGAACCTGGATGAGCTGATGGGTGAGAAGACCGACAGCTTCCTGTTCCACTACAACTTCCCTCCGTACTGCGTAGGTGAAACTGGCATGGTTGGGTCGCCTAAGCGTCGTGAGATTGGTCACGGTCGTCTGGCTAAGCGTGGCGTACTGGCAGTAATGCCTAAAGCTGACGCGTTCCCATACACCGTGCGTGTGGTGTCAGAAATCACTGAATCAAACGGCTCTTCTTCAATGGCTTCCGTCTGTGGTGCTTCACTGGCACTGATGGACGCAGGCGTACCAATCAAAGCAGCCGTAGCCGGTATTGCGATGGGTCTGGTAAAAGAAGGCGAGAACTTTGTGGTTCTGTCTGACATCCTGGGTGACGAAGATCATCTGGGCGACATGGACTTCAAAGTAGCCGGTAGCCGTGAAGGTATCACCGCGCTGCAGATGGACATCAAAATTGAAGGTATCACCCGCGAAATCATGCAGGTGGCTCTGAACCAGGCTAAGGGTGCGCGTCTGCACATTCTGGGCGTGATGGAACAGGCTATCAGCACGCCGCGTGGCGACATCTCTCAGTTCGCACCACGTATTCACACGATTAAAATCAGCCCGGACAAGATCAAAGACGTGATCGGTAAAGGCGGTTCTGTGATTCGTGCGCTGACCGAAGAAACCGGCACCACCATCGAAATCGAAGATGATGGCACGGTGAAAATCGCAGCGACCGACGGTGAGAAAGCGAAATATGCTATCCGTCGTATCGAAGAGATCACTGCAGAAATCGAAGTGGGCCGTATCTACAACGGTAAGGTTACCCGCATCGTTGACTTCGGTGCCTTCGTTGCTATCGGTGGTGGCAAAGAAGGTCTGGTTCACATCTCTCAGATCGCTGATAAGCGTGTAGAGAAAGTGACCGACTATCTGCAGATGGGCCAGGAAGTGCCGGTGAAAGTTCTGGAAGTTGATCGCCAGGGCCGCGTACGTCTGAGCATCAAAGAAGCGACTGAGCAGGCTGCAGAGCCTGAAGCAGCCGTGACTCCAGCAGCTCCTGAAGCTCCTGAAGCAGAATAAAGTCAGACCCTTAAGCTCTCCCTGCGAACAGGGAGAGCGGTATCATCGCGAGGACAGGACGACACCTTGTGCACGGCAGGCGGATGAAAGGATATTCATCCCATTGTTTGTCTTTGGGAGTGGGAAATGAAGCCTTTTTTACGCTGGTGTTTCGTTGCGACAGCTTTAACGCTGGCAGGATGCAGCAACTCGGATTGGCGTAAGAACGAGGTTCTGGCTGTTCCGCTGCAGCCTACGCTGCAACAGGAAGTGATTCTGGCACGTATGGAACAAATTCTTGCCAGTCGATCCCTTAGCGATGATGAACGCGCACAGCTGTTATATGAGCGCGGAGTGTTGTATGATAGTTTAGGTTTGAGAGCACTGGCGCGAAATGATTTTTCATTAGCGTTATCTGTCAGACCTGATATGCCTGAAGTATTCAATTACTTAGGCATATACTTAACGCAGGCAGGAAATTTTGATGCTGCCTATGAAGCGTTCGATTCTGTACTTGAGCTTGATCCAACTTACAATTATGCGCATTTAAACCGCGGTATCGCCTTATACTACGGCGGAAGGTATAAATTAGCGCAAGATGATCTGCTGGCGTTTTATCAAGACGATCCTAACGATCCTTTCCGCAGCTTGTGGCTCTATCTCGATGAAAGAGAGATGGACGCAGACAAGGCTAAAGTAGCGCTTCAACAGCGTTACGACAAAGCGGTCAGAGACCAATGGGGATGGAAAATTGTCGAGTTCTACCTGGGAAATATCAGTGAAAGTACACTGATGGACAGTCTCAAGGCAGACGCAACGGATAACACCTCGCTCGCTGAACATCTCAGTGAAACCAACTTCTATTTAGGTAAACATTACCTAAGTCTGGGGGAGAAGGACGACGCAGAAGCGTTGTTCAAGCTGACGGTCGCAAACAACGTTCACAACTTCGTTGAGCACCGATATGCATTGTTGGAGCTGGCCCTACTCGGCCAGACACAAGACGATTTATCAGAATCTGACCAGCAATAGCTGACGAACTACTATCGCCCTTTTTTCGAAATGTCATCATCTTAGCGGATGAGGGCTTTCTTGTTCGTCGAAACCACTAATTTGAGCCGGTTCACACTTTTTGATGAAAATGACTGAATGTTTTCACGACGAGTTATGTAGACTGGCCGCCGCAATCTAAGAGGCACGTGTACTACATGACTGATATTGAAACCACTTTTGCTGACCTTGGCCTGAACGCCGAACTCCTTGAATCTCTGAACGGTATGGGCTACGTGAAGCCTTCTCCAATCCAGGCTGAGTGTATTCCTCACCTGTTGGCAGGCCGTGATGTTCTGGGTATGGCACAGACCGGTAGCGGAAAAACTGCAGCGTTCTCGCTGCCACTGCTAAACAACATTGATAGCTCCCTGAAAGCACCTCAGATCCTGGTGCTGGCACCAACGCGTGAGTTGGCGGTTCAGGTGGGTGAAGCGATTACCGACTTCTCCAAACACATGAAAGGTCTGAACGTGGTTGCCCTTTACGGCGGCCAGCGTTATGACGTTCAGCTGCGCGCTTTGCGCCAGGGTCCACAAGTTGTTGTGGGTACGCCTGGTCGCCTGCTGGATCACCTGAAGCGTGGCACGTTAGATCTGTCTAACCTGCGCGGCCTGGTGCTGGACGAAGCCGATGAAATGCTGCGTATGGGCTTCATCGAAGACGTTGAAACTATCATGGCTCAGATCCCAGACAATCATCAGACTGCTCTGTTCTCTGCAACCATGCCAGAAGCGATTCGTCGTATTACTAAACGCTTTATGAAAGATCCGCAGGAAGTGCGTATCCAGTCAAGCATGACCACTCGCCCTGATATTTCTCAGAGCTACTGGACGGCTTTCGGTCGTAAGACTGATGCACTGACTCGCTTCCTGGAAGCTGAAGATTTTGATGCTGCTATCATCTTCGTGCGTACCAAAAACGCGACGCTGGAAGTTGCTGAAGCGCTGGAGCGTAGCGGTTACAACAGTGCTGCCCTGAACGGTGACATGAACCAGGCCCTGCGTGAGCAGACTCTGGAACGCCTGAAAGATGGTCGTCTGGACATCCTGATTGCGACCGACGTTGCGGCCCGTGGCCTGGACGTTGAGCGTATCAGCCTGGTGGTAAACTTCGACATCCCTATGGATGCAGAATCTTACGTTCACCGTATCGGCCGTACCGGTCGTGCGGGTCGTGCTGGCCGTGCGCTGCTGTTCGTTGAGAACCGTGAGCGTCGTCTGCTGCGTAACATTGAACGCACCATGAAGCTGACCATTCCAGAAGTTGAACTGCCTAACGCAGAACTGCTGGGTGAGCGTCGTCTGGCTAAGTTCGCCGCTAAAGTTCAGCAGCAGCTGGAAAGCAGCGATCTGGAACAGTACCGCGCACTGCTGAGCAAAATGCAGCCTGCAGAAGATGAGCTGGATATCGAAACGCTGGCCGCTGCTCTGCTGAAAATGGCTCAGGGTGAACGTCCTCTGATTGTTCCTGCCGATGCACCTCAGCGTCCTCGTCGTGAGTTCAAAGAGCGTGACGATCGTCGTGGTGACCGTCCAGAGCGTGGTCCTCGTGAAAAAAGTGAAGGTGGCGAGCGTCCAGCCCGTCGCGAACGTCGTGACGTTGGCGATATGGAAGTTTACCGCATTGAAGTTGGCCGCGATGACGGCGTTGAAGTTCGTCACATCGTTGGTGCTATCGCTAACGAAGGCGACATCAGCAGCCGTTACATCGGTAACATCAAACTGTTCGGTACTCACTCAACTATCGAGCTGCCGAAAGGCATGCCGGGTGACATCCTGCAGCACTTCACTCGTACGCGTATTCTGAACAAACCAATGAATATGCAGCTGATTGGCGATGCAGTGCCACACAGCAAAGAGCGTACTGGTGGCGGTGAGCGTCGTGGTCCAGCTCCAGCCCGTGGCGGCTTCGGCACTGGCAACCGTGAAGGCGGTCGTAGCGATCGTCCTGAAGGTGGTCGTCGCTTCAGCAATGATCGTAACGGTCCAGCTGCTGGTGGTGAGCGTCGTGGCGGCGGTTTCAGCCGTGACGGTGGCAACCGCGGTCCTCGTACCGAAGGTGGCAACGCACCTACTCGTCGTCGTGATGCATAATCACTGACTGACCCATAAAAAAACCAGCCTTCGGGCTGGTTTTTTTTTGCCTGCAATTCGCGAACGCTGCATCAGCGATAAGGGCAGCGAAATCCTGCCCTGCAGCGTGCGGATTACAGCGTGTTATGCGCTTCCATAGCCAGTTCAAACGAGCGCAAACGCGCCTGCTGGTTGTGTATCTGACCATTCACCATGATTTCGTCAGCCTGCGTTTCACGGATCAGTGAAGCCAGTCCCTGACGGACTTTATCCAGATCGCCGACAATTGACATACTCAGCGCCTGCTGCACGCCGTACTGCTCTGATGGTGACCACAGGTTATCCATATTCTCGACCGGAGCAGGCAGTGGGCCTGGCTTACCCCGGCGGAGATTGATGAACTGCTGCTGCATCGAGGTGAACATATAGCGGGCATCCCGTTCGCTATCCGCAGCAACCACATTCACGCACACCATCGCATGCGGCTTCTCAAGACGCGCGGACGGCTTAAAGTTTTCACGATAAATATGCAGGGCCTGGAACAACATGTCCGGCGCAAAATGCGACGCAAAGGCAAATGGGATGCCTAGCTGGGCGGAAAGTTGCGCGCTGTATAAACTGGAACCGAGCAGCCAGACCGGAATCTTCAGCCCGAGTCCAGGCACCGGCTGGACGGCGGGTTGCGCGTCTGGCTCCGCATCAAACCAGGCAATCATCTCGGCGACATCAGACGGGAAGTTATCAACATGGCCGCCCATATGACGGCGAAGAGCCATCATCGTGCGTTGATCCGAACCCGGCGCGCGGCCCAGTCCCAGATCGATACGGCCGGGATAAAGCGATTCGAGAGTACCGAACTGCTCGGCGATCACCAGCGGTGAATGGTTTGGCAACATTACGCCGCCAGAGCCCAGACGCAGCGTGGTGGTATTGGCGGCCAGATAGCCAATCAACACCGACGTCGCCGCACTGGCAATGCCGGTCATGTTGTGGTGTTCAGCCAGCCAGTAACGGTTATAACCTGACTTTTCCGCTTGCTGTGCGAGAGCCAGTGAAGAATGAAACGCATCGCGCGCGGTGGCGCCTTGCGGGATCGGCGCCAGATCGAGAACCGAAAGTGGGACATTTTTTTTATCAGACATAGGTGCTCACTTATTCGAAGGGCGTAAGCCAATACAAATATCTATCCTGGACGATTTCTTCTTAAAAGGATTGGCAGTTTGCAGCACTTTTCAGCAGTGCAAGGCCGCGATTAAAAAACCGCCAACCCAATGGCTCGCGCTCAGGACAGGCTAGTCTGACCAGTATCCTCCATCGTTACCCATATTGAACAGCCTTTATTGGTAGTACGATGATGCGGGCTTTACGCCCGCCGCGTTAGCTGACCAATTCCAGCCCGGCCACTTTCCACCAGTAGCCATTGCACTGCTGGCGGGATATCAAGGTCAGAGGCTGTTTTCCGGTTTCATTATTGCGGAACGCTTCAAGCATCGGCAGGGTATCTCTGCCTTCCGGTGACAGCCGCACAATGTCGACCAGGCCCTGCATCGAAATCAGTTCATTGCCGAGGTTATAGCAGTAGCCGCTCATGGTCTGGATGCCGTTAAGCACAAACACCTGCTGATCTTCCTGCGAGCGCAAGGCTCTGCCCTGCGGATAGTCAATACAGCAGGTCTGACAATCATCTTTCCCGCGGTTTTCCGCTCTGGCCGTAAAGCAGCGGGCGGAATAAGCCAGCGGCAAATGGCCGTAACTCAGCACCTCAACCTCAAACTTATTTCTGATCCCCAGCGCCTCACACTGGGTGAGTAAATTGACCAGCCATTCACGGGAAAGCTCAACCGGCATGCACCAGCGCATCATGCCCATTTTATGCAGCAGGCGCAGGGTCACGGCGTTATAACAACTGAGCGCATGTCCGGCGACGAAAGGCAAACCGGCCTCTGAGGCCATATTCACCGTGCCCATATCGTTAGCTTCGATCAGGAACTCGCCGTTATCAACGTACCTTTTCAGCTCGGTCAGTTCAGAGGGTGATTGCAGCAATGCCAGCGTAGTGAGCACCACCTGTTTTCCGCTGCCCGCCAGGTCTTTTGCCATCCCCAGCCAGTCGGCGTGCTTCGTTGCCCGACGCTTGCTGCAAACGGCTTCGCCCAGATAAATAATGTCAGCCGAGCTGGCAGCGGCTGCCTGATAAAAAGCCTGCAACGTCTCTGTTGGCCAGTACCAGAGTACCGGGCCTATTGCGTATTTCATGCTGATCCTTACTGCCATTCACGGTGATAGGCACCGAGCGTGGTTTGAGTGCCTTCGCTAAGCGAACTTAATGCGGTCATCCAACTTTGTTGTGCGCGGAAATTCTCTGGATCAGCCTTGCAGCGATCGATGGCTTGTCGCCAGATACGGGCGATTTGCGCCACATAGGCCGGACTTCTCTGGCGTCCCTCAATTTTCACTGAGGCGATATTTGCCGACAAAAGGGTGGGAAGCAGCTCGAGAGTATTCAGGCTGGTCGGCTCCTCCATGGCGTGATACGGCACATCGGCCACCTTATAACGGCCCTTACACAGCGTCGGATAACCGGCATTTTGACCAGCGTCATAGCGGTCGATCAGCACTTCATTTAAGCGTGACTCAAGTCCGGCGGAGGTTTGCTGCCAACGGACATATTTCGCCGGTGAGCAGGCACCCACGGTATTCGGCGATTCGCCCGTCAGATAGGAGGAAAGGTAACAGCGACCTTCAGCCATGATGCACAGGCTGCCAAAGGCAAAGACTTCAAGCGGAACGGTCGTCGCGCGCGCCAGCTGGCGAACCTGATGAATGGACAGCACGCGCGGAAGAACCACCCGTGAAACCGCAAAGTTGCGTTGATAGAACCTAATCGCCTCAGCGTTAGTGGCAGATGCCTGCACCGAAACGTGGCGCTCAATCTGCGGATAGCGCTCGGCGGCGTATTCCAGCATGGCGATATCAGCGAGGATCAGCGCATCGACGCCGGCTTCTGCAGCCATATCCACCGCCCGTTCCCAGCGCTGGTAGCCGTCAGGATGGGCAAAAGTATTGATCGCCACATGCAGTTTACGTCTATGCTGATGAACGTAGCGGGACGCTTCCTGCAGACGCTTATCGGTAAAATTGAGCCCGGCAAAATGGCGCGCGTTGGTGTCATCTTTCAAGCCGATATATACGGCATCAGCACCATTCTCTATCGCTGCCTTCAGGGCAGGTAAGTTACCTGCAGGACATAGCAATTCCATATCAAAACATTCCGGATAAACAGAAGAGGCGTTGAGTTTAGTCAGCATGAAGCGGACAATTTTTGATTTAAGGCAGCTAATGGCGTATTGATGGGAAGAGATTTGCCGGCAAATTCCTCAAAGTTCGCTCACTTTGTTGATCCAACTGCCTGATGCATTTTGTCGATATGGCAAAATAGTCGAAATTTACTCAAAAGGAGTCACGATGGTGTTGAACCCATTTCGCGCTCAATTGGTTCGAAAAGGCCCGCAAATGTTGCGGATCCCGCTACAGTTTGCACCGTTCATGATCAAGAAGCAGATGCTGCAGCAGATCCTGAACTGGCAATTTCACCATGCTTTGGCTGAAGGTGAGTTAAACTTTCTGCAGGGGCGTTGGTTAGGGATTGAGATCCGTGACCTCGGGCTGAGCTGGGCAACGACTGTTGAACAGGGAAAATTACGGGTAGCCGATCGGGTTGAAGCGGACGTCTGGTTTCGCGGCGACGCCAACGATTTGCTACTGGTAGCCGCTCGCAGGTTGGATCCCGATACGCTGTTTTTCCAGCGCCGTTTGGTGATTGAAGGGGATACAGAACTGGGGCTTGAAGTGAAAAATCTGATGGATGCGATTGAGCTTGAATTCATGCCGGCGCCGTTGCGCTTTGGTCTTATGCAACTGGCTGATCTGGTTGAGGCTGGACTGACTGAGGACGCGAATTCCCCAGCGGATCGCGCGGGTGCACCATGTTGATTCGTAGTGAAATAGGAATGGATGCGGCCAGCATAGACAGTTTGTTGCGCCGTTGCTTTGAAACCTCCGCAGAAGCCGAACTGGTTCAGCAACTGCGTGAAGATGGTTTACTCACCCTGGGCGTGGTCGCCACGGATGAGGAAGGCCAGGTACTGGGCTACGCGGCATTCAGTCCGGTAACCTTGAATGGCGAAGATAATCAGTGGGTCGGCCTTGCGCCGCTGGCCGTAGATGCCGATTTTCGCGGGCAGGAACTGGGCAAAAAGCTGATTTACGAAGGGCTGGATACGCTGAACGAGTTTGGCTATGCCGCGGTGGTCGTGCTCGGCGATCCGGCCTACTACGAACGATACGGTTTTGAACCGGCGGCCAGGCATCAGCTTCGTTGCCGCACGCTGGGCGCGGAGGCCGCTTTTCAGGTCTACAAGCTGGCTGATAATGCGTTTACCGGTGCAGAAGGGCATATTGACTATTCGGCGCCCTTTAACCGTTTTTAAGCCCCTCCAGCCAGGCGCTTAATGAGACAGGCTGGTGCTCTACCAGCCTGATCTTCTCCAGCCGCTTCAACTGTTTCACCTGATATTCCAGCCTGGAGGCAGAAGAACGATCCCCGGCCTCACAGTGAAACAGCAGCTCCAGCGGACCTTTCCCGCGTAATGCTTTCGCCCCTTTCCCCGCCTGATGCTGTAAGAAGCGTCTGGCCACATCGTTAGTGATCCCGGTATACAGCATGCCGCTGGCGGTGCGCAGGATATACAGGCGCCAGGGCGCACGCTCACATTCGCTCATTCTTTCAGTCATCACGATTCCTCTGCCCGCAGCATAGCAAAACCCACGACGAATGTGGCAAAGTAGCGTTTTTCAGGGAGGCCTCATGTCAGCAAGCGAAAACCTTAGCGCGATTAGCCGCTATCTTAAAAAACAACATGTGCTGTCTCTTTGCAGCGGCAATCCCGTGTGGTGTGCCAACTGCTTTTACGTCTATGACCCCGAAAAGGTCGCGTTCTGGTTGATGACGGAAACCGAAACCCGTCACGGTGCGCAAATCGCCCAGGATCCATTGGTGGCCGGCACCATCAATGGACAGCCCAGGTCAGTGTTGCTGATAAAAGGGGTGCAATATTCTGGCAAGATCGCCTTGCTGCAAGGCGAAGAAGAGCTTCATGCCCGCAAAGCCTACATCAAGCGTTTCCCGGTCGCGGCAAAAGTCTCCGCACCGTTATGGCAGATAACGCTGGATGAATTGAAGATGACCGACAATGCGTTGGGATTTGGCAAAAAGCTGAGTTGGATCAGAGGATAACAGGCCGGGTAATACCCGGCCTTAGACCTGTCAGGCCGTTTCGAGCAGACGCAGGGATTCACGGTTAAACGCGGGTAAATCCTCAGGGGTGCGGCTACTGACCAGCGTGTCGTTATCGACGACCACTTCTTTATCGTAGAAATCGGCACCGGCATTTTTCAAATCAATCGCAATGGCCTTCACGGAGGTCATTTTACGGCCGCGGACCGCATCGGCGCTGATAAGCAGCTGTGGGCCATGGCAGATGGCAAATACCGGTTTGCCCAGCGCCACAAACTGCTTGGTGAAGTCAACGAAACGGTCATCGCCTCTCAGGCTGTCCGGCGAATGGCCGCCCGGTAACAGCAGCGCATCGAAGTCGCCTGGCTTCACGTCGTCGATAGATTTATCGATCTTCACTTCAGCTTTGCCTTGCTTGCCCTTAACGGTCACGCCGGCTTTTTTCTCAATGGTAATAACCTGATGGCCAGCCTTGATGAAAGCGTCGGCAGGAGAAGTAAATTCTGAGTCTTCAAATTCATCGGTGATCAGTACCGCAATCTTCTTGCTCATGTTTTCCTCCGGTGATTAAAATCATTAACACCCTTAAGTGTGGTTCATCATGCTGATAAATCAAGCCGGTAAGGGTGAATGCGCTAATTGACCACGGTTAAGGTAGAGGGTAATGCCGGTGAAGCGGTCATTCTGCCCGTGCAGACGAAAATTCAAAACGGAACCCCGATCAAATTGTGGATATTGAATTCTGAGTACTATGCGCTGTCGGGCGTAGCCCGCAGTGATCCGGAGCCTTCGCCATGTCCCATATAACCTCGTCACGCCTTGCTCTTCCTGTGTTTGCCAGGTGGAAACCGCTGCTGTTTTTGGCTGTGGTGGTCATCGGGCTGTGGGTCGTCAAGTGGCAGCCGTATTACCTGAAAGCCTTCCTCGCGGCGGATACGCACAGCATCGGTAAATCCCTGTTGGCCAACCCCAGCGAGCATCCTTTACAGGCCGCCTGGGACTACGCGCAGGTCTATTTTCTTGCGGTATGGAAAGCCGCCGTGCTGGGCGTGATCCTCGGTTCTCTGGTACAGGTACTGATCCCGAGAAACTGGTTATTACGCACGTTAGGGCAGCCCCGTTTTTCCGGCACGCTGTTTGGCACACTGCTTTCCCTGCCAGGCATGATGTGTACCTGCTGTGCCGCGCCGGTTGCCGCAGGGCTGCGGAAATCTTCAGCCTCGGTAGGGGGAACGCTGGCGTTCTGGTTGGGTAATCCGATCCTGAACCCGGCCACGCTGGTATTTATGGGATTTGTGCTGGGCTGGCAGTTTGCGGCAATCCGGCTGGTGGCCGGGTTGCTGATGGTGTTGGGCATTGCGCGGCTGGTACAAAAAATGACGCCAGACGCGCAGGTGTCTAACGTGGTTCCGCTGAGGCCTAAAACCGATAACACGCCGTTTTTGCGACGCTGGTTTCGCGCGCTGTGGACGCTGTTCTGGAATACCATCCCGCTGTATATCCTCGCGGTGCTCCTGCTCGGCGCGGCGCGAGTCTGGCTGTTCCCTCATGCGGATGGCCTGGTCAGCAATACGCTGTTCTGGGTGGTGGCGATGGCGATTGCCGGTTGCCTGTTTGTGATCCCAACGGCTGCAGAAATCCCGATTGTTCAGACCATGATGCTGGCTGGCATGGGGATGGCACCGGCGCTGGCGCTGTTGATGACCTTGCCTGCGGTGAGCGTGCCGTCGCTGCTGATGCTGCATGGCGCGCTGCCGGCCCGTTCGTTGTGGCTTACCGGCGCGCTGGTGGCATTAAGCGGAATGCTGGTTGGCGGGGTGAGTCTGTTACTGCTTTAGCACGATAAGAGCGTTCGATGTCAGCCCGCCAGAATAACGGGCTTAGCCATCGGCTTTCCGCAGGTAGTGAATGACCTGATTATTGCTGCCACGCCACAGCAGTGCCGGGTCTTTTAAAGCCGCGATAAACTTCCCATCGATTAACACATCAATCTGCTCAACGACCTGCTTTTGCCTGGCGGTCAGCTCAGCCAGCAGGTAACCGGTCCACAGCCAGATATCCTTGCCCGGGCAATCACGACGCACGCGCTTCACCAGCCTCAGCACATCCGCGACGTTAGCCGGATGCAAGGGATCGCCTCCCGACAGGGATAACCCCTGGCGGGGAATGCGCGTATCGTTCAGGTCAGCAATCAGCTGCTCTTCCTGCTGCACGGTGAAAGGATGGCCGGAAGTGAGCCGCCAGGTACTTTTGTTATAGCAACCCTTGCACTGATGCTCGCACCCGGCAACAAACAGCGTGCAACGCGTGCCCGGCCCGTTAATGATGTCGACCGGGTAATACTGATGGATATTCACCCCAACGGGCCATTCAAGTGCTTAACGCGTCGCTTCACCTCTTCCTGTTTTCCGGCATTAAACGGACGGGCGTCCGGGCTGCCAAGATAACCGCAAACGCGACGGGTAACCGACACTCTGGCCGCATCGTGATTGCCGCATTTCGGGCAGGTAAACCCCTTGCTGGTACAGGAGAATTCGCCGGTAAAGCCGCACGCATAGCATTCATCAATTGGCGTGTTGGTACCGTAATAGGGCACGCGGCTGTAGCTGTAATCCCAGACGTCTTCCAGCGCTTTCAGGTTGTGCTGAATATTGGGATATTCGCCGTAACAGATGAAGCCGCCATTGGCGACCGGCGGGTAGGCCGCTTCGAAGTCAATCTTGTCGTAGGGGTTCACCTTTTTCTCCACGTCGAGGTGGAAGCTGTTGGTGTAATAGCCTTTGTCGGTGACGCCAGGCACCACGCCAAACTCTGCAGCATCCAGACGGCAGAAGCGATCGCACAGGTTCTCACTCGGCGTGCTGTACAGACTGAAGCCGTAACCGGTTTCGGCTTTCCAGCGATCGGTGGCCTGACGCAAATGGCTGACAATCGCCACCGCTTTGTCCCGCAGCTGTTGATCGTCGTAGAGATGCGTTTCGCCGCCGCTCAATGCGTTAATGGTTTCGTGCAGCCCGATATAACCCAGCGAAATGGAGGCGCGGCCATGTTTGAAGATCTCCGCCACGTCATCGTCGGCATTCAACCGGACGCCACAGGCGCCTTCCATATACAGAATGGGTGCGACGCGGGCTTTGACGTTCGCCAGCCTGGCGATGCGGGTCATCAGCGCTTTTTTCGCCAGCGCCAGACGCTGGTCGAGCAGCGTCCAGAAGTGCTGTTCGTTGCCTTTGGCTTCAAGCGCGATGCGCGGCAGATTCAGGCTGATGACGCCGATATTATTGCGGCCTTCATGCACCAGTTCACCGTTCTCTTCCCAGGTTCCGAGGAAGCTGCGGCAGCCCATGGGGGTTTTGAAGGAACCGGTGACGCTGACCACCTGCTCATAGTTGAGAATATCCGGGTACATGCGCTTACTGGCGCACTCAAGGGCCAGCTGTTTGATATCGTAATTGACGTCACCGGCGCGGCGGTTAAGGCCTTCTTTGATGGCGAACACCAGTTTTGGGAACACCGCGGTTTTACGGTTTTTACCCAAACCGGCAATGCGGTTGCGCAAAATGGATTGCTGCACCAATCGCGCCGACCAACAGGTACCAAGGCCAAAACCAAAGGTGACAAAAGGCGTCTGACCGTTAGCGGTATGCAGGGTATTCACTTCGTACTCAAGCGACTGAAAAGCGTCATAACACTCTTTTTCGGTACGGTCGCGGGCATAGGCTTCGGCATCGGCGATCTGCCACTGTTGTGCGGTTTTCAGGTGCTTAGCCTGGCTGGCCTCGACAAACGGCGCCAGCACTTCATCAATGCGGTTGATGGTGGTGCCGCCGTAAATATGGCTGGCAACCTGCGCGATGATTTGCGCCGTAACGGCTGTCGCGGTGGAAATGGATTTTGGGGGTTCAATCTCGGCATTGCCCATCTTAAAGCCGTGCGTCAGCATCCCTTTCAGGTCGATCAGCATGCAGTTGAACATCGGAAAGAACGGCGAGTAATCCAGGTCATGGTAGTGGAGTTCGCCACGTTCATGCGCCATCACCACATCTCGCGGCAAAATATGCTGCGAGGCATAATGCTTAGCCACGATCCCTGCCAGCAGGTCGCGCTGCGTTGGGATTACCTTACTGTCTTTGTTGGCGTTTTCGTTCAACAGGGCGGGGTTACTTTGCTCCACCAGGCCGCGAATGGCGGTATTCAGTTTGCCCCGCAGTTCGCGGGCGATGTCGCGATCGTGGCGATATTCGATGTAGGTCCGGGCCAGTTCGGGATAGCGCCCGGCCATCAGCTGGTTTTCAACCGCGCGCTGGATATCATGAATATCCAGACACTCCTGTTGCTGAAGCTGCTGGCAAATCTGCACCGTTACCTCAGCGCAATATTCCTGATCCTCAATCCCTGCCGCGTGCGCCGCGCCTTTGATTGCATCGCCGATGCGCGTTGCATCAAACGGCATACTGCAGCCATCACGTTTAATCACCCTCACCACGTATCATCCCTCGCAAAAATCTATATATGGATTTAAGCAGGCATGATAAACGCTATATGTAGTGATTTTTGGAGTTTAACTGCCAGTTTGTTGACCTGGCGCAAGTGTTCAGCAAAGTCTTAAGAACGCACGGTTAGCGTCCCGGAAAGGGGCGCGGACCATGCCTGATGCAGGGAGACGTTAGCGGGATGTCAGCCGGTTTATTGCCACTCCGCCAGCAGTAAATCAATCGCCATTAACACACCATAACGCGCCAGTTTCTGCCCGGCAGGCAGGGCAATCAGATGCTGTGACATTGCCGCCAGCGGGCTGGAGGCTGGGGCAAGGGTGACGATCGGCAAACCGTGCTCGCGCGCCTGTAACACCGCCGCTTGTAGCATGATATCGGCTTCATCGGTGGTCAGCACCAGCAGCGCGTGATCGTCGCTTAGCGTGGCGGCCGTCATCCGCATCAGATTACTTTCCTGGCAAAGGGTGGTCATGATGCCCGCTTCCAGCAGACGATGCTGCAGCTCACTGGCAAACGGCGCATCCTGATTGCCCATCGCAAATAGCGTCACGCTGCGGGCTTTTTTAAGACAGGCAGCGGCCAGGCTGAAGGCGTGGGTATCGCTGCTTTGCAGCTGCGTTTGCAGCGCCTGCTCAACGCCTGCAAGCGTCTGCTGCCATGCGGCAGGCAGATTAGTGGCCTCTCTGGCCGGCAGATAGCGTGAATGGCTGGTGCTGGCCTGAGCCAGCTTCATCCTCAACTCACGGATATCTTCACAGCCCACCGATTTGGCAAAGCGCGTGATCGTCGCCGGGCTGACGCCGGAGCGGGTCGCAAGCTGTTCAATCGAGGCGGACGAGGCGAAGTCGACATCTTCCAGCACCGCACGGGCAACCTTCGCTTCCTGCTGGCTCAGCTCGTTCAGGCGGCGGCGGATCTGGAACAGAATATCGCTGAAGTCTTCCCGGCCAATCGAGCGCGCAAACCGCTTGAGCATATCCGGGCCGATGCCGGCCTTAGCGGCGAGCTTCTCCAGCGCGGTGGTGGTCGAAAAATCGATATCCCCGGTGACGGCAGGCGCAACGCTATTCTCGTCGACCTGTTTGCTGTTCAGGGCCCGCAACTGCGCCATAAAATCATTCAAATCTTTGCATCCTACCGAGCGTGCGAAAGCCGTCAGCGTCTCAGCACTGACCCCTGCCTTCGTGGCCAGCTGTTCAATACTGGCCTGAGAAGTAAACGTTAAGTTATCCAGCACAAAGCGCGCGACCCGCGACTGTGGGGCGGGAAAGCGAGCCTGTGCTGTTTGCAACTGCCAGAGAATATCCAGAACCGTTATGCCTTTGACGTTTATCACCAGAGAACTGTTTTACCATCATATGCTAATGAAAAACTTTTTCACAAGGGGGTTTTTAGCGTGAAAGGGAGGGTTTTTCAATTAAGGTAATGATTTTTATCGATTATTAAATATACCCACTCCGATCGCGATCTGTGAAAATCTATCCAGATCACATTCATGAAAATTATTTTCATAAAGCATTTATTCTATCCTGATGATTATTAACGGCTTTCAAAAAACATCAGCAAATCCTATGTCCCGGGGGTATTTACAGAACGATCGGCTTCAGGCTTATATTCTTCCACGCCATCACAGGAGGAAAGCTGATGCGAATCGTATTGTGTTGTGCCGCTGGAATGTCCACCAGCATGCTGGTCACTAAGATGAAAGCCGAAGCGCAAAAGCGCGCGCTGCAGATTGATATCGAAGCCGTCCCGGTGGCCAGTTTCGAACAGGAACTGGCTGGCGCGGATATCGTTCTGCTCGGCCCGCAGGTTCAGTATGAAGCCGCACGACTTCAGGCGCTGGCTGCTCCACAGGGCAAGCAGGTCGCCGTTATCGATATGCTGGATTACGGCATGATGCGCGGTGACAACGTACTGGATAAAGCTCTGGCGCTGATGGGAGCCTAATCCCTCACTTCCCTTTTTATTTATCGCTGTTACGCGCTGCCTTTGCAGCGTGCGGCTTACTGCACTTTTTTTTCGTCAAAGAGGAATTTTTATGTCACTGGAAAATCTGATCATGGAGTTGCTGGTCAGGGCTGGAAGCGCCCGAAGCCATGCGCTTTGCGCTCTGCAAAATGCCCGAAGCGGGGATTTTATCGCCGCCGATCTCGCGATGGCGGCCGCCAAAGAGTCGGTCAACGAAGCCCACCACATCCAGACCGAACTGATCGGCATGGATGAAGGCTGCGGCAAAGTGCCGGTGACCTTAATCACCGTCCACGCTCAGGATCACCTGATGAATGCGATGCTGATCCAGGATCTGGCGACGGATTTCATCACCCTCTATCGCCGTTTACCGCAGGAGGTCAGTCATGCTTAAGATCGCAGTCGTTGGCGGTGGCAGCAGCTATACGCCCGAATTGATGGAAGGTCTGATCCAGCGCTATCAACAGGTGCCGATCACCGAACTGGCGCTGGTTGATGTGGAAGCCGGGCGCGAGAAGGTGGAAGCGATCGCCGCACTCGCCCGCCGGATGCTCAGGCACAAAGGGCTGGAGCAGGTCAACGTCAGCGTTCACTTCGAGCTGGATGACGCCATCCGGGGTGCCAGCTTTGTGCTGACGCAGCTGCGGGTTGGGCAGTTAGCCGCCCGCGCGGCCGATGAGCGGTTGGGGCTGAAATATGGTTTGCTGGGACAGGAAACCACCGGCGTTGGCGGCTTTGCCAAAGCGCTGCGGACCATTCCGGTCATGCTGAACGTGGCGCGCAAGGTGGAAGAGCTGGCGCCGGACGCCTTTATCATCAACTTCACCAACCCGGCGGGGATTGTTACCGAAGCCGTGTCTCGCTACAGCCGGGCAAAAATCATCGGCCTGTGCAACGTCCCCATTACCATGCACCACATGATTGCCGATATGCTTGCGGTGCCTTATCAGGAACTGTCGCTGCGCTTTGCCGGGCTGAATCATATGGTCTGGGTGCACAAGGTCAGCCGGTTGGGTGAAGACCTGACGGCGAAGGCGATCGACCTGCTGTGTGATGGCAACGCCCTGTCGATGAACAACATCAAGGATTTACCGTGGCCGCCGGCGTTCCTGAAAGCGCTGGGCGCAATTCCCTGTCCTTACCATCGCTACTTTTATCAAACCGCCGCGATGATCGAAGAAGAAGTTGAGGCAGCAAAATCTCGCGGTACCCGAGCCGAACAGGTGATGAAAGTCGAAGCCGAGCTCTTTGCGCTGTATGCCGATCCGCAGCTGGACACCAAGCCCGAGCAGCTTAGCTTCCGTGGCGGCGCGCACTATTCGGAAGTGGCCGTGGAACTTATCAGCGCAATCTATACCAACGCCGGTAAAGAGATGGTGGTGAACTGCCGCAATAACGGGGCGATTCAGGGACTGGCGGATGATGCGGTGGTTGAAACCAACTGCCTGATTGACGCCCAGGGCGCGCATCCGCTGGCGTTTGGCCGCCTGCCGCCGGCCATGAATGGCCTGACGCAACAGGTCAAAGACTTTGAAAGGCTGACCATCGAAGCCGCGGTCAAAGGCGATCGTCAGAGCGCGCTGCTGGCGCTGGTGACCAATCCACTGATTGGAAATCTCGCCAGTGCTGAAGCGTTGCTGGAAGACGTGCTGACGCTAAACAAACCGTATCTGCCGCAATTTAACTGATGTGAAAAACACCGGCGACGAACCGGTGATGGGGGTGTCTGTGACTGTGAAAAAAACATTCATTGAGCGTTATGTCCTGCCCGTAGCGCTGAAAGTCGCCGGGCAAAAGCATGTGCTGTCGGTGCGTGACGGCATCATTTTGAATATGCCGTTTATGCTGATTGGCTCTTTCTTCCTGATTTTTGCCTATCTGCCGATCCCCGCCTGGGGGCATCTGATGGCTGACCTGTTTGGCGATAGCTGGCGGGACAAGCTGTTGTATCCGGTGAAAGCCACTTACGACATCATGGCGATCCTCTCCAGCTTCGGCATCGCTTACCGGCTGGCGGAAAAATACCGCACCATCGATCCCCTCACCAGCGGTGCGATGTCGCTGGTGGCCTTTATGATGACTATCCCGCAGCACACCTTGTTTGCGCCAGTAGAAGGCGCGGCGCAGAAAGTGATTGATGGCGTGATCCCGGTTAACCTGGTGGGCAGTCAGGGGCTGTTTGTGGCGATAATTATCTCGTTACTCTCCACCGAAATTTACCGCTTTGTCAGCGGGCGAAATCTGGTGATCCGCATGCCGGAAGGGGTGCCGCCAGCGGTGGCCAAATCGTTCCTGGCGCTGGTTCCCGGCTTCTGCGTACTGGCGGTGGTGCTGGCGATCAGGCTGGCGGTGGAAGCCTCCTCCTTTGGTGACGTAAATAACATGATCGCCACCATCATCGGCATTCCGATGCATCATGTCGGCGGCACGCTGCCGGGGATGATTTTCTCGGTGATCCTGATTGGCGTGTTGTGGACGTTGGGGCTGCATGGCGATGCCATCGTGCTGGTGTTTATTCAGCCGGTGTGGCTGTCTAATATGACCGAAAACCTGAACGCGTTTCAGCATAACCTGCCGATCCCGCACATTATTACCCAGCAGTTTTACGACCTGTTGATCGCGCCGGGCGGGACCGGGGCATTGCTGGGACTGGTGATCTTTATGGTTGTCAGCAGCCGCAGCGCACAGATGCGCCAACTGGGTAAAATCGCCGCACCGGGCGCGCTGTTTAATATCAGCGAACCGATGGTGTTTGGCATTCCGCTGGTGATGAACCCGTACTTCTTCCTGCCGTTTATCCTGACGCCGGTGCTGCTGGTGCTGGTTTCCTATTTCTCAATGTCTACCGGGCTGGTGGCACCGCCCGCCGGGATTGCGCTGCCGTTCACCACGCCGATCTTCGTTAGCGGCTATCTGGCAACCGGCGGGCACATTTCCGGAACCATTCTGCAGGTGGTGAATCTGGGGATCTCGCTGGTGGTCTATTACCCGTTCTTCCGCGCGTGGGACAACCTGAAAGCCCGTGAGGAGCTACAGGCCAGGCAGCAAAGTGTGGAAGCCGCCGCCGCTTCACAGCCCGCCGTGTAAGTGCGTTAATCGACTTCAGTCTTTTTACCTCAGCACGCCACCAACCGCATTGTGCCTGGGTG
Organism: Erwinia sp. QL-Z3; assembly: GCF_004551645.1. Classification (NCBI taxonomy): domain Bacteria; kingdom Pseudomonadati; phylum Pseudomonadota; class Gammaproteobacteria; order Enterobacterales; family Erwiniaceae; genus Erwinia; species Erwinia sp. QL-Z3. Next base: position 794,677 of record NZ_CP037950.1, on the reverse strand, counting down.
GTGGCGTGCGGGTCGTCAACGCGCACGGCGCTGAAACTTTGGCCGGAGAACGGGCAACATCGCAGCTGAAAGTATTTTTTGGCGCCTGAATGACGCGCTTCAGTTGCATTCATAGCAGAGGAATTCATATTATTGCCTGTTATGCGGAGCAAACATGTCTTTGCTCAGGTCATCCCGGGATACTGTCTGATGCCTTCTGTGACGTACAATGAAAAACAGGTTAGCCGATGGATCGGTGCGCGCACCGTTGCCAGGGGAAGAAGCCTGGTGGAAAAAGCGCAGAATATTCAGTGGCAAAACAACCTGCTGACCGGCGAAGTGCCGGGCAGAAAAATCGAACCCTTCCAGGTGATGGTGCATTTCAGCACGCCGCAGGGCAAGCTGCTGGCCAATGGCGAATGCACCTGTCCGGTAAAAAACAACTGCCGCCATGTTGCGGCAGTGATGCTGGCTTATCTACAACAGCAGCCTGAGAAAGCGCCAGAAGTACCCACATTACACCGAATCTCCACCACGCCAGTGCCAACGCTGCGGCTTGAATCACGCGCAAAATTTGTCAGTGGCTTTGGTCGCTATGGCCACCGGCAGAAGAAGCTGGACTTCGCTGCGGTGAATTTTGACTACGCGGGCATCGCCGTCCCGGCGGGCAGCAGCGGCGAACGCTTTGAAGACCGTCAGGGCGCGCCTTTTTTGATTCAGCGTCAGCCGGCGCTGGAAGAGAGCTGGTTGCAGGAGCTGAATGCCGCCGGGCTGGAAACCATCCCGGCCGGGCACATCTACACGCCTGAATCCACGCCATTGCCACCGGTGATCTTTGCCCCGGAAACCCCGGCTGCGTGGCGGACGTTTATCCGCAAACAGCTGCCGAAACTGCGCAAGCGCGGCTGGAAGGTCAGCATGGACGATGACTTCACCTGGAACGTCACCGACATTGCCGGCATCGAAGGCAAAGCGGTGCAGGGGCAGGACGGCTGGTTCAACCTTGAGCTGGAAGTCAACGTCGGCAAACGCCAGGTGCGGATGCAGCCGTTACTCTCCGCGCTGTTCCAGAAAGATCGCCGCTGGTTCTCCGGCAACCTCAATCAAATCCCCGACGAGGAAGTGATCGAACTCCGAAGCGATCGCAACGAACGTCTGCATATCAGCGCCAGCATCATGAAGCCGCTGGTCGGCAATCTTATCGATCTGTTTGCGTTAGGGGCCCATACGCCGCTGCGGATTGCGCCTTACGAGGCAGGGCGCTTAACCGCGCTGAATGACACCGGTCGCTGGCAGTTTCACGGCGACAGCGGTGTCTGTCAGCTGGCGGAACGCCTGAGGTCCAGCGAAGGCATCCTGCCGGTTGAGCCACCAAAAGGGCTGCATGCCCAGCTGCGTGACTATCAGCAGCAAGGGCTGAACTGGATGCAGTTCCTGCGCGCCCATGACCTCTCCGGCGTGCTGGCGGATGATATGGGACTGGGCAAGACCGTGCAGACGCTGGCACATCTTCAGCTGGAAAAAGAGGCGGGCAGGCTGGACCGTCCGGCGCTGATCGTGGTGCCGACCACGCTGGTCTATAACTGGACGCAGGAAGCCAGCCGCTTTACGCCAGAGCTGAAGGTGCTGGCGCTGACCGGGCCGGATCGCAAAGCCTTTTATGATGACATCGAAAAGTACGATGTGGTGCTCACCACCTATTCCCTGTTATGGCGTGACCAGCCGCAGCTGATTGGCCACAGCTATCATCTGCTGATCCTCGATGAAGCGCAGTACGTCAAGAACAGCGCCTCACGCGCGGCGTCGGTGATCCGCTCGCTGAAATCCCGCCACCGCTTGTGCCTGACCGGTACGCCGCTGGAAAACCATCTCGGCGAGCTGTGGTCACAGTTCGATTTCCTGCTGCCGGGCTTCCTCGGCAGCGAAAAGCAGTTTACGCAGGACTGGCGCGTGCCGATTGAGCGCAACGGTGACCGGGTGCGCAGAGAGCTGTTAGCGCGACGCGTCAGGCCGTTTATGCTGCGCCGACGCAAGCAGGAAGTGGCAAAAGAGCTGCCGCCGAAGAACACCATCGTGCGTTCGGTCGAGATGGAAGGTAGCCAGCGCGAGCTGTACGAATCCGTGCGCAGTGCGATGCAGGATCGTGTGCGGCTGGCGGTCGAGCAGCAAGGCGCCGGGCGCAGCCATCTGCTGGTGCTGGATGCGTTACTCAAGCTGCGACAGATATGCTGCGATCCGCGGCTGGTCAAAACCGATAAGGCCGCGAAAGTGAAGCATTCCGCCAAGCTGGCGCTGCTGCGGGAGATGCTGGACGATCTGCTGGCGGAGGATCGCCGGATCCTGATCTTCTCGCAGTTCACCACCATGCTGTCGCTGATCGCGGAAGAGCTGCAAAAAGCCCGCATTCCGTTTGTGACGCTGACCGGCAGCACGCGGGATCGTATTGAGCCGGTGAGGCGTTTTCAGGAAGGTGAGGTCCCGGTATTTTTGATCAGCCTGAAGGCCGGTGGTGTGGGGCTCAATCTCACCGCGGCGGACACGGTGATCCATTACGATCCCTGGTGGAATCCGGCGGCAGAGAATCAGGCCACCGACCGCGCGTATCGCCTCGGTCAGGACAAGCCGGTGTTCGTCTATAAACTGATTGCCGCGGGCAGCATTGAAGAGAAGATCGTCGCGCTGCAGGGGCAGAAAGCCGAACTGGCCGACAGCATCCTTGAGGATGAACTGAGCGAACCCGCCAGCTTCACCAGTGACGATCTGGCGACGCTGTTTGCGCCGCTCTGACGTTTCGTCTCTGCGGTCGATTGCCGGCAGGCGCAATCAGCGCTTCTGATACCACCAGACCGCTTCCCACGGGCGCAGCATCACTTCACCGGGCGTGACGTGGGTATCGGGATAGTTGCTGATCAGCACGTCCCACTGACCGCTGTAGGCCGGTGGGTGCCAGACCTGGGTTTCGGCACTGAAGTTGGTTGCCACCACCAGCGTCTCGTTGTCCATGCGTCGGCAGTAACACCACAGATAAGGATGATCCGGCAGCAGATCGAGGTAATCGCCCCAGGTGAGGATCGCGAACTCTTTGCGCAGCTGGATCAACCGCTGATAGGTGTAAAACACCGATCCCTTGTCGGCCAGTGCCGCCTCGGCGTTGATCGTTTCCAGGTTGTCGCACATACCGATCCACGGCGTGCCGCTGGTGAAGCCGCCATTCTCGCCCGCGTTCCAGGGGATTGGCGTGCGGCCGTTATCGCGGGATTTACTGGCCAGAATCGCCAGCAGGTTATCGCTGTCACGGCCCTGAGAGCGCAGCTCGGCGTACATATTGTGGCTTTCGATATCGCGGTAATCGATGATGCGGGTGAAGTGGGGATTGGTCATCCCCAGCTCTTCACCCTGGAAGATATACGGCGTGCCCTGCATCCCGTGCAGCACCAGCGCCAGCATTTTGGCCGACTGCACGCGGTAGCGATCTTCGTCTCCCCAGCGCGACACCACCCGCGGCTGATCGTGGTTACACCAGAACAGCGCGTTCCACGCCTGATTGTGCATGCCATGCTGCCAGTGGCTGAAGATTGCCTTCTGCGCCACCAGATCCAGCGGCGTCAGCGTCCATTTCTGACCGTTGTAAAAATCCACCTCAACATGATCGAAGCTGAATACCATCGACAGCTCTTCGCCATCCAGCGCGCCATAACGCTGGCAGTGCTCAAGGGTGGCGGAAGACATCTCGCCCACGGTCATCAGCTCACGCGGGCGGAACACGTCGCGGCTCATTTCCTGCATAAACTCATGGATGCGCGGACCATCGGTATACAGCCGCAGCCCGTCGCCGCCGGGGTCGTCCGGGAAATCCTGATGCTTGGACACCAGGTTCACCACATCCAGCCGCAGCCCGTCGATGCCGCGATCGGCCCAGAAGTTGACGATCTGCTTTAGCTCGGCGCGCAGATTGTCATTCTCCCAGTTAAGCTCGGCCTGCTCCGGTGCCCACAGGTGCATATAGTACTGGGCGCTTTCCGGATGCCAGCGCCAGGCGTTGCCACCAAACTTCGACAGCCAGTTGTTCGGCGGCTGAGTTGGCGTGCCGTCACGCCAGATATAATAGGAACGATAGGGACTCTCGCGATCCAGCGCCTCATGGAACCAGTGATGCTGGGTCGAACTGTGGTTAAACACCATATCCAGAATAATGCGCATGCCGCGGCGATGTGTCTCTTCGACCAGCCTGTCGAAGTCGTTCAGGGTGCCAAAGATCGGATCGATGGCGATATAGTTCGCCACGTCATAGCCGTTGTCGACCTGCGGGGAGATATAGAACGGCGTCAGCCAGATTGCATCCACGCCGAGCTGTTTTAAATAGTCGAGCCGCTGGATCACGCCTGCCAGATCGCCCGTTCCGCTGCCGGTCGTGTCCTGAAAACTCTTGGGATAAATTTGATAAATAACGCCGTTTTGCCACCACGGGGGAATTTTGGTCATCGCTCAATCCTGATTCTCAGGTGAAAGGGTCTGGCTGTGTTGATTGCTGTAATCCGTTCTTATTCCCTAAGATTAGCCATTATCTGGCAAGGCGTCACAAAACAAGACAGTGCCTGGGGGATTAGTCACAACTCACTTGCTGCGCATTGCGAAATATGTTTTATGGGTTTTTTGCCTTTTTTGGCCCGTCATACTTATGGAGACCTTTTGATGCCTCAGTTTTTGCGTTTGTCGTTACTTGCCAGCGCCCTGTTTGTCTCACTCTATGCTCAGGCAACCCCCGCTGGCAACCTGCCGTTGATGCCCTGGCCACAACAGGTTGAGCAGCCCGCCAGCGGCGGCAGTTTGCGGCTGGATAACCGGCTTTCGATCCGCATTGAGGGCGACGATCTGCCGGGATCGGTAGATCGCTGGCGTCAGCGTATTGGCCTGCAAACCGGCTGGCAGATGATGCCGCAAACCGCTGAGGTGGCGCAGCCGACCATCCGCATTATCATCGCCAAACGCGTCGATCCGATCCCGCAGCCGGACAGCGATGAAAGCTACAGCCTGCAGGTCAGCGGTGACGGCGTGGTGCTGAATGCCGCCACGCGTTTTGGCGCGATGCGTGGCATGGAAACCGTGCTGCAGCTGGTGCAGAACACCCGGCAGGCCAGCGAGATCCCTTATGTCACTATCCACGACAGCCCGCGCTTTCCCTGGCGTGGCATCCTGATCGATTCCGCCCGTCATTTTATGCCGCTCGACACACTTCGCCGCCAGATTGATGGCATTGCCTCGGCCAGAATGAACGTCTTCCACTGGCACCTGACCGACGATCAGGGTTGGCGATTCGCCTCCAGTCATTATCCAAAGCTGCAGGAAAAGGGCAGTGACGGCCTGTTCTACACTCAGGATCAGATGAGATCGATCGTGCAGTACGCAGCGGATCGTGGCGTACGCGTGGTGCCGGAGATCGATCTTCCGGGTCATGCGACGGCGCTGGCAGTGGCGATGCCCGAATTGATCAGCGCGCCGGGGCCGTATCAGATCGAACGTGGCTGGGGCGTGTTCAAACCGCTGCTCGATCCCAGCAACGAGCAGGTTTATCAGTTTATCGACACCCTGGTCGGGGAAGTGGCGGCGGTGTTCCCCGATCCGTGGCTGCATATCGGTGGCGACGAAGTCGATGCCACGCAGTGGAAGGAATCAAAGCCTATTCAGGACTTTATGCGGGAAAAAGGGCTGAAAGATGAGCATGCATTGCAGGCCTATTTCAACCAGCGGGTGGAGAAGATCCTTGAGCAGCATCATCGCCAGATGATGGGCTGGGATGAGATCGCCCATCCGGATCTGCCGAAAAGCATTCTGATCCAATCCTGGCAGGGGCAGGATGCGTTGGGCGAGGTCAGCAAGCAGGATTATCACGGCATTCTCTCCGCCGGTTTCTATCTGGATCAGGCGCAGCCGGCCTCTTATCACTACCGCAACGAAGTCTACCCCGTGGGTCTGGACGGGCACGATCGGCTGCAGCAGGGCGATACGGGTCAGAGCTGGCAGTTCAGCATGCCAAGGCTGAAAGGCAGCGCGGTGAAGGGCAGCTTTACGCTTATTGAGCATGGCGGCGAATGGCGCGGCTTTATCGATTTTGCCGGGAAATCGCGGCGGATGGTGCGCGACGTCGAGTGGCTGTCACCGCATCAGGTGACTTTCAGCGTGGATACCTGGATGGGGGACTTCCAGCCGGTGGTCTCGCTGGATGGCGACAGGCTCAGCGGCTATATGCGGGTGGGCAACGCCCGCTATCCTGCTCAGGGCACTAAGCTGAATGCGGTGCCGACCGGCATCCAGCCTGCGGTACCCAGTGAGCAGCAGATGAAAGATAACCTGCTGGGCGGCGAAGCGGCGCTGTGGGCAGAAATCGTCAATCCGCAGGTGATTGATGTGCGCCTGTGGCCGCGCGCCTATGTCGTGGCGGAGCGCCTGTGGTCGGCGAAGGATGTGACCAATGAGCAGAACATGTATCGGCGGCTGGCGGCGGTGGACAGCTGGTCAGCCGTCTCGGTAGGCTTGCAACAGCATGCCCAAGCGCAGACCCAGATGATCCGGCTGGCGAACAGCAGCAATACCGTGCCGCTGCAAATCTTCGCGGAAGCGCTGGAGCCGGCCCAGTATTACACCCGCCAGCACCTGAAATTCCAGGCCGGGCATTATGACCTGAACGAACCGCTAAACCGGCTTGCCGATGTGTTACCCGCTGAGAGCGATAAGGTGCGCGAGCTGGATCAGCAGGTCGGAGCATTGATTGCCAACCGGAGCGACCGCCAGGCGCTGCAGGCTATACGTCATCAGCTGCGCCTGTGGCAGCAAAACGTGCCGGAGGTGATGCCGCTGCTGGCGCAAAATTATCCGTTACAGCCGCTCCAGCCGGTGGCGCAGCAGCTGGAAGCGATAAGCCGCATCGGCCTGTCATTGCTGGATGCCATTGAGGATAACCGGGCGTTTGGGTCGGATGAAGTGGCAAAAATGCAGGCGACGCTGGATAAAGCGGCGGCCACCCAGGATGAAGTGGTGCTGGCGCTGGTTTATCCGATTGAGCGGTTATTGCGGGCGGAACGATAGGACGAAAACCCTCTCCCGCGGCGGGGAGAGGGTGAACCGGTTAGCGACGAACGGCGATCGCTTCGATTTCGATTTTCACATCTTTTGGCAGACGGGCCACTTCCACGCAAGAACGCGCCGGGAAGCTGGCCTGATGCTCGGTGAAAAACGCTTCATACGCGGCATTCACCGTCGCGAAGTCATTCAGATCCTTAACGAACACCGTGGTTTTAACGATGTCACCGACTTTCAGACCGGCGGCTTCGACGATCGCCTTCACGTTTTCCAGCGACTGGCGTGCCTGAGCGGTCACGTCGTCGGCCACGGTGCCGGTTTTAGGATCGACCGGGATCTGGCCAGAAGTGATGATCATGCTACCCAGATCGACGCCCTGCACGTAAGGACCGATAGCGGCGGGTGCGTTTTCAGTGCTGATTTCGCGAGACATACTTTCTCCCTGATAATGAGATGCTGCGTTAGCGGAGCAACGGCGGTCGCTCCGGCCGGGTTTGGCGTTCACCCGCGGCCCATTATAGGCCGCTGGATGCTGATTACCAGTTTGCCAGCACCACGTGGTGGGCGAACGACTTCTCGCAATATTTGCAGGTTAAGCGCACGTCATCCTGACGTTTTTTCACCGCGAAGCTGGAGGTGACCGGCTCGCTGCGGCTGATACAGTTGCTATTCGGGCAGGTCAGCACGTGCTCGATACGATCCGGCAGCGCCGGCGCAATTTTGCCGACCACTTCATAATTATCGATGCGGTTAACCGTAGCGTGCGGGGCATAGACCGCCAGCTGGTTGATCTGATCGTCGGTCAGGAAGGTGTTCTCAATCTTGATCAAATCTTTGCGGCCCATCTCGCCAGACGGCAGGTTCAGACCGATGGTAATGCGCTGATCGGTTTCGGTCAGGCGGAACAGCGACAGCAGCTTAAAGCCAATCTGTGCCGGAATGTGGTCGATTACCGTGCCGCGTTTAATCGCTTCGACCTGCAGTTTATTATCGTGCGTCATCTCAATTCCCCTTACAGAGCCAGTTCGCTACTCAGCACCAGCGCCAGAAGCGCCTGCCGTGCATAGATGCCATTTCCCGCCTGCTGGAAGTACCAGGCATACGGCGTTTTGTCGACATCGGTGGTGATCTCGTCGATGCGCGGCAGCGGGTGCAGCACTTTCATATTGTCGCGGGCACCGGCGAGGTCAGCCGCACGCAGTACAAACTGCGCTTTGACGTTGGCGTATTCGGACGGGTCCAGACGCTCTTTCTGCACGCGGGTCATATACAGAATGTCGACCTGCGGCACCACTTCTTCAATGCTGTCGTGGCGGCTCCAGACAATGCCTTTTTCGTCCAGCACATCGGTGATGTAAGCCGGCATCGCCAGCGCATCCGGGGCGATAAAGTAGAAACGGTTGCCGTCGAACTTCGCCAGCGCCTGTGCCAGTGAGTGCACGGTACGGCCATATTTCAGATCGCCGACCATTGCCACCTTCAGGTTGTTCAGACGGCCCTGGGTTTCCTGAATGGTGAACAGGTCCAGCAGGGTCTGCGTCGGGTGCTGATTTGCGCCGTCACCGGCATTCAGGATCGGCACCCCGTTGGAGAATTCCGTTGCCAGGCGCGCGGCACCTTCCTGCGGATGGCGCATCACAATCGCATCGACGTAGGTGCCAATCACCGAAATGGTGTCGGCGAGGGTTTCGCCTTTCTTGCCCAGTGAGGTGTTGCTGCCATCGGCGAAGCCGACCACCGACGCGCCCAGGCGGTGCATGGCGGTCTCGAAGGAGAGGCGCGTACGGGTGGAGGCTTCAAAGAAGCAGCTCGCTACCACGATATGCTTCAGCAGTTCCGGCTGCGGCGTGGCCTTCAGGCTGGCGGCGGTGTGCAGCACCAGCTCCAGCTCTTCACGATTGAGGTCGTTAATTGAAATGATATGCTTGTGAAACAACGGGTTTGCCATTATCTCTCTCCTTTACGCGTGCCGGTTAGCTGAAAAACGGGCAAAAAAAAGCCCCTCAATGAGGGGCTTCTTTTTATGATCGGTGGTGCCATGGAAGGAAAAACGGCGCTGCCAGCCTGGGTTCAGGCTTGTCAGTCCAGCAATGTTAACGCGACTCAGTTTCATGCTTCCTCCCGGCAAACGGGGGGCATTATACGCAATCGGCACGCTGCGGCAAGCAAAAACCACAGCGCCGAAACCGTTTGCCCCTTGCAACTTAATGCAGTTTTGCCAGCGTCGCGACCATCACCGCCTTAATGGTGTGCAGACGGTTTTCCGCCTGATCGAACACCACGCTGTGCGCGGATTCAAACACGTCGTTGGTCACTTCCATGCCGCCCTGCAGATTGTATTGCTCGGCCATCTGCTGGCCCAGCGTGGTCTGGTCGTCGTGGAAAGCTGGCAGGCAGTGCAGGAACTTCACTTTTGGGTTGCCGGTCAGCGCCAGCATCTCATTGTTGACCTGGTATTTGCGCAGCAGCGCGATACGTTCCTGCCACACTTCTTTCGGTTCGCCCATCGACACCCAGACATCAGTGTAGATGAAATCTGCGCCGTTCACGCCTTCCGCAATATCTTCGGTCAGGGTGATTTTGCCGCCGGTTTTCTCTGCCGCCTTACGGCACTCGGCGACCAGCGCCTCATCCGGCCAGCAGCCTTTTGGTGCCACCAGACGCAAATCCAGCCCGACCAGCGCGGCGGCTTCCATCAGGGTATTGCCCATATTGTTATGCGCGTCGCCGACATAGGCGAGGGCCATCTGGCTGAAGGCTTTCTCCGGCAGGTGCTCTTCCATGGTCAGCAGGTCTGCCAGCAGCTGGGTCGGGTGGAACTCGTTGGTCAGGCCGTTCCACACCGGCACGCCGGCATGTTCCGCCAGCGACTCGACCAGCGCCTGGCCGTGACCGCGATACTGAATACCGTCATACATCCGGCCCAGCACGCGCGCCGTGTCTTTCATCGATTCTTTATGGCCGATCTGGCTGCCACTCGGGCCGAGGTAGGTGACGTTTGCGCCCTGATCGTAAGCGGCAACTTCGAAAGAGCATCGTGTACGGGTCGAGTCTTTTTCGAAGATGAGCGCAATATTTTTGCCTTTCAGGTGCTGAATTTCCTCGCCATTTTTCTTATCGGTTTTCAGCGTGGACGCCAGCGCCAGTAATCCGGTCAGTTCAGCGGGGGTAAAATCCAGCAGCCTGAGAAAATGGCGTTTATATAAATGACTCATAAAGCACTCCAGGTGACAATTATTGAATTAAAATTCAATTTAACCGTATGAATATGCATTTTCAACCCCGGCGTGCAGAAACTTTTGTTTAAAGGTAGTGGCGGGAACGGCACTGTGGGAAAATACTCATTATAGATGCCACACACAGAGGAACGGATCATGGCAAATGAAGCCTTGCTGGAAGAGCAGCGTGAAGAAACGCGGCTGATTATTGAAGAGCTGTTAGACGATGGCAGCGACCCGGACGCGCTTTACACCATCGAACACCACCTCTCTTGCGACAGTTTTGACGCGCTGGAAAAAGCGGCGGTTGAAGCCTTTAAGCTGGGTTACGAAGTGACCGAGCCAGAAGAGCTGGAACTGGAAGATGGCAGCAAAGTGATGTGCTGCGATATTCTGAGCGAAGGCGCGCTGAATGCCGAACTGATTGATACGCAGGTTGAACAGCTGGTCGATCTGGCGGCGAAGTTCAACGTTGATTACGATGGCTGGGGCACCTACTTCGAAGATCCTGATGCGCAGGACGAAGATGAAGAAGGCGACGAAGCCGATGAAGAAGATGACGGCATCCGTCACTGATTCAGCTTAAGCGTTACCAGGCCCGGACATTGCTCCGGGCCTGTTTATTTCTGACCGGGCAGAATTGCGCTGCCATCGACTTTTATGAAGGGAACGCCGGTTCACCTTCACCACTTTTCGGACCCGCATGAACACTGAACACCTCCTTGCTCCCATTCACGCTTTTTTGCATTGCCGCACGCCGCAGGCATGGATTGAGCAGGCCCGTAAGCCGGAGAACCTGCCGCTGCTGCTCACCGACCATCTGGTGTGCGAACTGAAAGCGGCGCAGACCGCCATGTGGCTGATCCGCCGATATGTCGCGGACAAAGAGAGCGGCGATGCGCTGCTGGCCTGGCTGAAGCCATGGGAGCAGTTTGTCCATTGCGAGAACGCTGACCTGGCGTTTCTCGAGCAGCATAAAACCTTATCGAAGACGGTGATCAGCCGCGTCGACGCGAAATATGGCGATGTGCTGGTGGATAAAATGGTGCTGCTGATCAAAGAGGAGCTGCACCACTTTTATCAGGTGCTGGAGATCATGCAGGCGCGCAATATTCCCTATGTGAAAATCACCGCCAGCCGCTATGCCAAAGGCCTGCTGCGGGAAATCACCAATCATGAACCGCAGACGCTGGTGGATAAGCTGATTTGTGGTGCCTACATTGAAGCGCGTTCCTGCGAACGGTTCGCCAGCCTGGCGCCGCATCTGGATGACGAGCTGGCGTCGTTTTACGTGTCGTTATTGCGCTCAGAAGCCCGGCACTATCAGGATTATCTGGCGCTGGCAGCCGAGATATCGAAAACCGATATCAGTGCGCGCGTGCAGATCATTGGCGAGACGGAAGCGAAGTTGATCCAGGAACCGGACAGCCAGCTGCGATTCCACAGTGGATTGCCGGATTTCGGCTAGCCGAAGAGAAAGTTGAGTCAGGAAGGGATCAGGACGGAAGGGGAGTTCCGTCCGGTTCAGATCACAGCGTTTTTAGCATGGTGACTTCGCAGTCAACGTGGCCGGTGCAGCCCATCGGGCCTGGGATATGTTCAAAGCCCAGATGCTCATACAGACGCACGGCACGCGTCAGTGAAGCGGTGGTTTCAAGGTAGCAACGTTTGAAGCCGCGCTCGCGCGCAAAGTCCATCGCCTGCATCGCCAGCTCGCGTGCCAGCCCCAAACCGCGCACCGCAGGCATAAAGTACATCTTCTGCAGTTCGCAAACCCCTTCCTCGCTGCACTGCAGCGGCGCTACGCCACCGCCGCCAACAATCTTACCTTCCAGCTCAATTACCCAGTAGGCGCTGTCAGGCTCGCTGTAGAGCTCAAAGAGATGGTCGAGGTTCGGGTCCGCCACGGTGAAGCCTTTATCGGCCGTCAGGCCAAACTCGGCGGAGACATCGCGGATGACCTGCGCAATCTGCGGGTTATCGTCCAGCGTGATGGGACGCACGTGTAAATTGAGCTGCGTTGCAGTTGTCATAAGACTCACTCGTTTAACCATGCCAAAAAAGCCGGGCAAGCCCGGCTCTGATCGGTGGGCAACGGGCTGGACGCCCGTTGCACTTTACAGTGCGGCAATCACCGCCTGCTGTTCAATCAGTTTCGCTTTAGCCTGTTCAAAGTCGGCAATGCGCTCACGCTCTTTTGCCACAACGGCTTCAGGGGCGCGGGACACAAAACCTTCATTCGACAGTTTGCTCTCAATCTTACCGATTTCCACATCCAGCTTGGTGACTTCCTTCGCCAGACGCTCCAGCTCAGCGGTCTTGTCGACCAGGTCAGCCATTGGGATCAGCAGCTCGGCACCGTCGATGATCTTGGTGACCGACACCGGCCCTTTGTCATCGGCGGCCAGACAGGTGATGCTGTCCAGACGTGCCAGCGTTTTCAGGAAGCTGTGGTTGTCGGTAACGCGCTGCACCACAGCCGGGCTTGCGCCACGCAGCAGTACATCGAGCTTTTTAGAAGGAGACAGGTTCATTTCCGCCCGAATATTACGGATGGCAACGATAGCCTGCTTCAGCCACTCGGTGTCGTTCAGTGCGGCTTCATCAACCTTCGCGGTATCGAAAGCGGGCATCGGCTGCAACATGATGGTGTCGTCGCTGATGTTTTTCAGCACTTTCACGCGCTGCCAGATGGTTTCAGTGATAAACGGAATGATTGGGTGCGCCAGGCGCAGCAACGCTTCCAGCACGTTCACCAGCGTATTACGCGTACCGCGCAACTGGACTTCCGTTCCGCCGGTCATTACCGGTTTCGCCAGCTCCAGGTACCAGTCACAGAACTGGTTCCAGGTGAATTCATACAGAATGTTGGCGGCGATATCGAAGCGATAGTTATCCAGCGCGTCGCGGTAAGCTTTCACCGTCTGGTTGAATTCAGCGATGATCCAGCGATCGGCCAGAGACAGCTCCATTTCGCCGCCGTTGAAGCCACAATCCTGATCTTCGGTGTTCATCAGCACAAAGCGGCTGGCGTTCCACAGCTTGTTACAGAAGTTGCGGTAGCCTTCCAGGCGCTTCATATCCCAGTTGATGTCACGGCCGGTTGAGGCCAGTGCCGCCAGGGTGAAACGCAGGGCATCGGTGCCGTGAGGCTCAATGCCGTTCGGGAACTGCTTCTCGGTGCGCTTGCGGATTTTCTCGGCCAGCTGCGGCTGCATCATGTTGCCGGTACGTTTCTCCAGCAGGTCTTCCAGCGAAATGCCGTCAACCATATCCAGCGGATCGATGACGTTGCCTTTCGACTTGGACATCTTCTGGCCTTCGTCGTCACGGATCAGGCCGGTCATATAGACCGTCTTAAACGGAACCTGCGGCTTGCCATCTTCATCTTTGATGAAGTGCATGGTCAGCATGATCATGCGGGCGATCCAGAAGAAGATGATGTCGAAGCCGCTAACCAGCACGCTGGTCGGGTGGAAGGTGCGCAGCGCTTCGGTGTTCTCAGGCCAGCCAAGGGTGGAGAAGGTCCACAGGCCGGAAGAGAACCAGGTGTCCAGCACGTCTTCATCCTGGTTCAGCGCCACTTCGGCACCCAGGCTGTTTTCGCTACGCACTTCTTCTTCGGTGCGACCGACGTAGACGTTGCCTTCCGCATCATACCAGGCCGGGATACGGTGACCCCACCACAGCTGACGGGAAATACACCAGTCCTGAATATCGCGCAGCCACGAGAAGTACATGTTTTCGTACTGCTTAGGCACGAACTGGATATCGCCTTGCTCAACCGCTTCAACCGCGACTTTCGCCAGCGGTGCAGTACGCACGTACCACTGATCGGTCAGCATCGGTTCGATAACTACGCCGCCACGGTCGCCGTAAGGCACGGTCAGATCGTGAGGCTTCACCTCTTCCAGCAGGCCCAGCGCGTCGACCGCAGCAACGATCGCTTTACGCGCCGCGAAACGTTCCAGGTTCTGGAATTCTGCCGGGATAGCCGCGCTGTAAACGTCAGATTCTTCGCCGTTGCAGTCATACACCTGCGCCAGCTCACGGATATCGCCATCAAAGGTCAGGATGTTGATCATCGGCAACTGGTGACGACGGCCAACTTCATAGTCATTGAAGTCGTGCGCCGGGGTGATTTTCACGCAGCCGGTGCCTTTTTCCATGTCCGCATGCTCATCGCCAACGATGGGGATGCGACGATTTACAAACGGCAGCACGATAAATTTGCCGATCAGATCTTTGTAGCGCGGATCTTCCGGGTTAACGGCAACGCCGGTGTCGCCCAGCACCGTCTCAGGACGGGTGGTGGCAACCACCAGGTAATCTTTGCCATCGGCGGTTTTCGCGCCGTCGGCCAGCGGATAGCGGATATGCCACATCGAGCCTTTCGACTCGCGGTTTTCCACTTCCAGGTCAGAAATTGCGGTGCGCAGTTTTGGATCCCAGTTGACCAGGCGCTTGCCACGGTAAATCAGGTTCTCTTTGTACAGGCGCACGAACACTTCTTTTACCGCGTCAGACAGGCCATCGTCCATGGTGAAGCGCTCACGCTCCCAGTCCACAGAGTTACCCAGGCGGCGCATCTGGCGGGTGATGGTGCCGCCTGATTCTGCTTTCCATTCCCAGATTTTTTCGATGAACGCATCGCGACCGTAGTCTTTGCGCGTTTTGCCTTCTTCAGCGGCGATTTTGCGCTCGACAACCATCTGCGTGGCGATACCGGCATGGTCCGTACCTGCCTGCCACAGGGTATTTTTACCCTGCATGCGCTGGTAGCGGATCATGGTATCCATGATGGTTTGCTGGAACGCGTGACCCATATGCAAGCTACCGGTGACGTTCGGCGGCGGGATCATGATGCAGAAGCTCTCCTGGCGGGTATCGCCATGAGGTTTAAAGTAGCCCTGCTGTTCCCAGTGCTCGTAAAGCGGCTGTTCGATATCTTGCGGGTTATATGTCTTTTCCATTTCTACTATGTCGTTGGCGGCACGGGCGGCGTTGCCGTATTCAAGTGGAATCCAACGCTGCGATACGCTTTATAGCGGTCGCGCGCCAGCTGTTTCAAAGATTCTTCATAAGGGACGAAGTCTACCACTTCATGGAAAGCGGTGGCAAAATCTGCAAAGTGCGGCAGCAGGCTGATCAGCAGGTCACGCGGAGAATTTCCCCGACGTTGCGGCCAGGCGAGTTCGACCGGTGCACCGTATTTTGGCCCTTCGCCCGCCAGATTGTGCGGCACAAAGGCGCTGGCTGGACGTTGCCATAAGGCTTCGTCCAGCCGGATGGCCTGCGCTTCATCCTCGCAGGCAACCAACACGCGTTTTCCCTCGCGCCAGCGCGCTTCTGCTATATCGCAGACCAGCGCCTCAAGGGCGCTGATCCCGTCAACCGGGGTGTCGGTTTCCAGCAGATAGAAGGTTGCGTTTTTCATCAGATTTTAATCGTCGCCGTTCAGGCCTGCGCGGTTAAGCAGGAACTGAGAGAGCAGGGCAACCGGACGTCCGGTTGCGCCTTTGGCTTTACCGGAGCGCCATGCGGTTCCGGCGATGTCCAGGTGCGCCCAGTTGTATTTACGGGCAAAGCGCGCCAGGAAGCAGGCTGCGGTAATCGCGCCGCCAGGACGGCCACCAATGTTTGCCATATCAGCAAAGTTGGAGTCCAGCTGCTCCTGATATTCGTCGGCCATCGGCAGACGCCACGCGCGGTCACCCGCCTGTTCGGACGCGCCGATCAGCTCGTGCGCCAGCGGATTGTGGTTCGACAGCAGACCGCTGACGTGGTGGCCCAGCGCAATCACGCAGGCACCGGTCAGGGTGGCGATATCAATTACCACGTCGGGATCGAAACGTTCGACGTAGGTCAGCGCATCGCACAGCACCAGACGGCCTTCAGCATCGGTGTTAAGCACTTCAACGGTCTGACCGGACATGGTGGTCAGCACGTCGCCAGGACGGTAAGCCCGGCCACCCGGCATGTTCTCACAGCCGGCCAGCACGCCGACCACGTTCAGCGGCAGATTCAGCTCGGCCACCATCCGCATCACGCCATACACCGACGCCGCGCCGCACATGTCGTACTTCATCTCATCCATGGCTTCGCCAGGCTTGAGCGAGATACCGCCGGAGTCAAAGGTCACGCCTTTACCGACCAGCACGATAGGCTTGCTGTCCGGATCCGGGTTGCCTTTGTACTCAATGACCGACATCAGCGATTCATTCTGCGAGCCCTGGCCCACGGCCAGATAGGCGTTCATGCCCAGCTCTTTCATCTGCTGCTCGCCAATAACGCGCGTAGTGATGTTTTTGCTGTAGGCATCCGCGAGCTGACGCGCCTGGGACGCCAGGTAAGCCGCGTTACAGATGTTCGGTGGCATATTGCCGAGGTCTTTTGCCGCTTTCACGCCAGCCGCGACGGCCAGACCGTGCTGAATGGCGCGTTCGCCGCTGGTCAGTTCACGGCGCGTTGGCACGTTGAACACCATCTTACGCAGCGGACGACGCGGTTCGGTTTTATTGCTTTTCAGCTGATCGAAGCTGTAAAGCGTCTCTTTCGAGGTTTCAATCGCCTGACGCACTTTCCAGTAGGTATTGCGGCCCTTAACGTGCAGCTCGGTCAGGAAGCACACCGCTTCCATTGAGCCGGTATCGTTCAGGGTGTTGATTGTTTTCTGAATAACCTGCTTGTACTGACGTTCATCGAGCTCGCGCTCTTTGCCGCAGCCAATCAGTAAAATGCGCTCAGAGAGAATATTCGGCACATGATGCAGCAACAAAGTCTGACCGACTTTGCCTTCCAGTTCGCCACGGCGGAGCAGAGCACTGATGTAGCCATCACTGATTTTATCCAGCTGTTCAGCAATCGGTGACAACCTGCGCGGTTCAAACACGCCAACCACGATACAGGCACTGCGTTGTTTTTCCGGGCTACCGCTTTTTACACTGAACTCCATGCACTCTCCTGAATCTTAAAGACAACGGCGCTTGCTGCGGCTAGAATGTAGCGCTTTCGTCAAGCTCGGTGCCAGGCATTACGCCGTTAAAGTAACGGGCGTCAGATTTAGTTTTGGTGATGATTAGTCCCAATTATTTTGGGTTACATCATTTTTTTGCATCACCAGAACGCGATTGTTGTCATACTAGTTTAGCTATGACGGAGGCCATTGATGAGAAAAAATGGCGTATAAGCGATGAAACTAGCGATTTTCCTGCAAAAAGACAAGTTTTCACAGGCGTACTCAGCGTGATCATCATTAGATATCTGGTAAGGGAAACACTCAAAAGCCAGCTGGCTATCCTCTTCATCCTGCTACTGATCTTCTTTTGTCAGAAGTTAGTCAGGATTTTAGGTGCAGCGGTGGACGGTGAGATCCCAACAAATTTAGTCCTGACATTATTAGGCCTTGGCGTGCCCGAAATGGCGCAGCTTATCCTGCCACTGAGCCTGTTTTTAGCCATTTTGATGACGCTTGGCCGGTTATACACCGAAAGCGAAATCACGGTGATGCACGCCTGCGGCTTGAGTAAAGCCGTACTGGTGAAGGCAGCGATGGTGCTGATGCTGTTCACCGCCATTGTTGCGGCGGTCAACGTTGCCTGGCTCGGGCCCTGGTCTTCGCGCTATCAAAGCGAAGTGACACAAAATGCTAAAGCTAACCCTGGCGCTGCTGCGCTGGCGGCGGGCCAGTTCCAGCAGTCTGGAGATGGTCAGTCGGTGATGTTCATTGAGAACGTTAAGGGCAACAACTTTGGCAACGTGTTCCTGGCGCAGCTGCGGCCGAAAGGCAACGCGCGTCCGTCGGTGGTGCTGGCGGATAAAGGCCATATGACCCAGGGGCCGGACGGTTCTCAGATTGTGACCCTTGATAAGGGCACGCGCTTTGAGGGCACGGCGATGCTGCGCGACTTCCGCATTACGGATTTCGAGAACTATCAGGCGATCGTGGGGCACCAGGACGTGGTGCTGGATCCGAACGATGCCGAGCAGATGGATTTCAAAACCCTTGCACAGTCCGACAAGCCGGAGTTCAGAAGCGAGTTCCACTGGCGTCTGACGCTGGTGTTCTCGGTGCTGGTGATGGCGCTGATGGTGGTGCCGCTCAGCGTGGTCAACCCACGTCAGGGCCGCGTGCTGTCGATGCTGCCTGCCATGCTGCTGTACCTAATCTTCTTCCTGCTGCAGAGCTCCCTGCGCTCCAGCGGACAAAAGGCCCGCCTCGATCCGGCCTTGTGGAGGTGGGTGGTGAACCTGTCTTATCTGGGGCTGGCCGTGTTGCTTAACGTGTGGGATACGGTGCCGATGCGGCGTTTCCGTGCCCGCTTTAGCAAGGGAGGAGCCTACTGATGTTTGGCGTACTCGACAGATATATCGGTAAAACCATCTTCAACACCATCATGGCAACGCTGTTTATGCTGGTGTCGCTGTCCGGCATCATCAAGTTTGTCGATCAGCTGCGCAAAACGGGCCAGGGCGAATACACCGCGCTGGGTGCCGGTTTGTACACCGTGCTGAGCGTGCCGAAAGATATCGAAATCTTCTTCCCGATGGCGGCGCTGTTAGGCGCGTTGTTGGGACTGGGCACGCTGGCGCAGCGCAGTGAGCTGGTGGTGATGCAGGCGTCGGGCTTCACCCGTATGCAGATTGCCGCCTCGGTAATGAAAACCGCCATTCCGCTGGTGCTGTTGACCATGGCCATCGGCGAGTTTGTTGCGCCGCAGGGCGAGCAGATGGCGCGTAACTACCGTGCTCAACAGCTGGTGGGCGGCTCGTTGCTGTCGACGCAAAATGGTCTGTGGGCGAAAGATGGCGATAACTTTATCTTTATCGAACAGATCAAAGATAACAGCGAACTCAGCGGCATCAGCATCTACAGCTTCAACAAAGAGCGTCGTCTGGAGACCGTGCGTTATGCGGCGTCGGCCAAGTACAACGTGGATAAAAAACGTTGGGACCTGGCGGAAGTGGATCAGTCGAATCTGACCGATCCAAAACAGGTGACCGGTAGCCAGACGCTGAGCGGCGAATGGAAAACCACCTTAACGCCTGACAAGCTGGGCGTGGTGGCGCTGGATCCGGATGCGCTGTCGATCAGCGGCCTCTACAACTACGTGAAGTACCTGAAGCAGAGTGGCCAGGTGTCCAGCCGTTATCAGCTGAATATGTGGAGTAAAATCTTCCAGCCGTTGTCGGTGGCGGTGATGATGCTGATGGCGCTGTCGTTTATCTTTGGTCCGCTGCGCAGCGTATCGATGGGGATGCGCGTAGTCACCGGGATCAGCTTCGGCTTTATCTTCTACGTGCTTGACCAGATTTTCGGTCCGCTAAGCCTGGTTTACAACATTCCGCCGATTATGGGCGCCCTGTTGCCAAGCGGTGCGTTCTTCGCGATCAGCGTCTATATGTTGCTGAAGCGGCGATAACCGCAGCCCGGTTGTTAAAAGCTGACCTGACAGCAAAAAGATCCCGCCAACTGGCGGGGTCTTTGTTTTTACAGAAGCGATCAGAAGTGGTAATTGATGCCTGCGATGCCGCTGTAGTCGGTGCGGAAGGTGCCACCCATGCTGCTTCTGGCTTTCCCTTCCAGCGACCAGTTATCGGCAATCTTGCCTTCGGCACCCATATGCACACGGTAGCGGTTATCCGATAACGCGCCGAATTTGCGTTGCTGCTGGCTGTCTGACAGCGTCAGGCTGGAACCGGCTTTGCCCGGCGAATACTGATATTCAACCCCCGCCGTTAACATCACATCCGGATTCGTCTTCCACAGGCCACGCTTCTTCACTTCCAGCCCGGCGGTAGCGATATAAGGCGTGCTGGCGCTGAGGCTAACCTGCGCACTGTCGCTCTTCAGGCTGAAGCCAGACAGGCTGCCGCCACTCAGGCCTACATACGGCGAGATAAACAGCGAGCCGCGCTCGGCAGTGAACTGATAGCCGCTTTTAACGCTGCCGGCCAGGATATGGCTTCTCGCTTTACCGTGGTGAATATCCAGCACCGGATCGAAGGTCAGATCCTGACTGAGGTGCATATAGCGCACCGCGGCATCAACAAACCAGCCAGCCGGAGACGACCAGGAGTAGTCAGCGCCCACGCTCGCCATTCGGTGAGTTTCCTGCCCGTTACCCTTGGTGGTGCCTTGGGTGTAGCCGGCATTAAATCCGAACATCGTCTGCCCCAGCACGCTGTCCCAGCCGAGGTTCAGAGACTGCTGATTCACCATGAATCCTTCGAAGCTGCCCTTGTTCTGCTCAATCGACACCCATTCACCGCTTTTTTGCGGCGCATTGCGCAGCAGCGAGGCGCGTCCATGCAGCTGGCTTATTGCTTCGCTGTAGACATACTGGCGGGAAGCCAGCAACGCACGGGTATCGCGGATCAACGGCTTGTTATCCTCGACGGTAAACCAGCTGGCAGGCTTGCCGGGAGTCGGGTCGGCAGGTGCTTCGGGTTCAGCCGCTTCTTCTGGGGTTTCTGCATCAGCAGACGCTTCAGGTTCGGCTGGGGTTTCAGGAACCACTGGCGCTTCAGGTTCTGCCGGTGTTTCGGCTTCAGATGGTGCGTCAGGTTCAACCGAGGTTTCAGGTTCTGAAGGTGTTACGGGGTCCGCAGATGCTTCAGGTTCTGAAGGTGTTGCGGGATCCGCAGATGCTTCAGGTTCGGCTGGGGTTTCAGGAACCACTGGTGTTTCAGGTTCAGCAGGCGCTTCAGATTCTGCCGGTGTTTCGGCTTCTGCTGGTACGTCAGGTTCAACCGAGGTTTCAGGTTCTGAAGGTGTTACCGGATTGACTGGCGTTTCAGGTTCAACCGGAGTTATCGGAACCACTGGTGTTTCAGGTTCAGCAGGCGTTTCAGGTTCCGCTGGTGTTACCGGCACCACTGGTGTTTCAGGTTCAACCGGAGTTACCGGAACCACTGGCGTTTCAGATTCAGCAGGCGTTTCAGGTTCAACTGGAATCACTGGTGTTACAGGTTCAACCGGAGCTACCGGAACCACAGGCACTTCAGGTTCAACCGGTGTTTCAACCTCATCAACCCCTTCCGGCTCTGCCACGGCGTTATGCGCCAGCATCCATTGCACGCGGTTATCTTTGTCGACCACCTGATAGTCCGGTGTATACAGGCTGAAGCCGCGGGCAACTGAGGGAACGGTAAAGTAATCATGCGCCGTGCCGGCTGGGGCATCCAGCAACACAATGTCATTCAACAACCTCACCGGTTCTGCCGAATCGGCCAGCACGCTGATATCCAGAATGTTATTACTGCCCGTTGCGGCATCCTCAATGGTCACTTTGTCGCCCTGCTCGGTGGCAGGCGAAGCCGCGAGGCTAATCGTCAGCCCGTTGGCATCCAGCGATGCCAGATTAAAGAGGGTTGGCGACCAGGCCACGCCATCCGCAGCCAGCAGAGAAATAGTGGAGCCGGAGGCGGCTTTCAAAGACCCAATGCGGCTGTTGCCGCTCAACTGCCAGAACGCGCCGCTGTCCATAGTCATATTGCTGCTGGTGGCCGCCGCAATCGTTCCCTGATAGTTCACTTTACCGAGCGTCAGCAGGCTGTTTTCGCCCAGCGTGATATCGCCAGTGACGGTGCTGGCAGCCAGCGCAGCCAGTTCAGTCGCGCTGCGCAGTGGCTGGCTGCAGGTGGAGATGTCGGCATTGATCACCGCATAACAGCGCCAGACACGGTCCGCCTCAGATGAGCTGGCGTTATAGCCCAGCATTACTTTAGATGAGTCGTCCGCAGCGATATTCGCCTCAACCTGGGCATACTCGCCGACCTGCAACGTGCTGTCTTTGCTAACGGAAATAAGGTCGGCGCTGAAGCGGGAGGTTGTCCAGTCGTCATTAACCACCAGGCCGGCCGCATGAGGAACCGGCTGGCCCGAGAGCAGGACGGTACCCTGCGAGACGTTCAGATTTCCCTTCAGATCCATGCCGCCAGTGAACGCGGTTACGGCAGAGGAGCCGGGTACACTGACATTGACGTTCAACTCGCCTTGCTGGTCGCCACCGCCACCCAGAAAGCCGCGAAAAACCATCTGGTTCATCTGTAACAGCCGGCTTTCGATCAGGGCGTCGCCATCGGTACCTAAATAGATCCAGGTATCGGTGCTGGTTTTATCGGTCGGGAAATACCAGTAGGACGTCTTGTTAAGCTGGAAATATTCGGTGTCTTTGGTGTAAGGGTTGTTGTAAACATAGAGCGACCCGATGGTTCCGGTGTGATTGCTTCCGTTGAACCGGTAAAAAGGCACGTCATCACGGCTGTAACCGGTCAGAGTGATCGAGGCCGGGCTGGCGGAATGATGGTTCACCACCGTGGCACCGCTGTCGGTATGATTGATGTTTTTGAACGTCAGGCTGTTGCCGTTAAGGTCGAGCGTGCCGCCGCGATAACCGAAGAAGATATTATCTGCCGCCACCTGATCGGCATCCTTCAGAATCACCGTCGGGCGTCCGCTGACGAGGGTCACCGAGGAGAACGCCTGCTTGTTGCCCTCTGCGTCCGCCTGTTGATCGAGCACCACCGTACCGTCGCCGGTATTCAGGCTGCCGCCATTGCTCCCGCTGGCATTGACGTACAGCGTACCTGCACCAATTTTATGCAGGGCATCACCGGCCAGCCCGTTAACCTGCCAGCGCACGGTTTTACCGGTATCAACCTCAACACCGCCGCCAACCCAACTGCTGTTTGCGCCATCGGCCGATTTAACGAAGTAGTCACTGGAAAATTGCAGCTTTCCTGCGCCGAGGTTGACCGCCTGATCCAGCACCAGCGTGCCGCCGTCACCGTTAAAGCGCAGATCTTTGGACGCATCCAGCTCCTCGTTTGTGGCGTTGGCGGGTAACGCGGCGTCGACACCATGCCATGACCAGCTGTTGCTTCCCTGGGTGATGCTATCTGAGCCCCAGTGCAGCGTGCCATCTGCACTGCTGTCGGTAACATCCGCATCGGTATTGTTGGCGATGATTTGTTGAACAAACGCATCCTGGATATAGATTGAATTGGTGTTCAGGCCGTAGGGATAGCGGCCTGATATCGTTGCGGTGACGGCGGCGAGTTTCCAGATTTTCTCAACGTTGTCATAAACCAGCACCGGACTGCCGCTGTCGCCAGTCTGCGCACCAATATCCAGCGGCGTGACGCGGGCATCCGTCGGCGCATAGGTGGTCCAGGAGAGAGAATCGCTGGAGAAGCTGGGATTAAGAATCGTGCCGCCGGTGCGGTAAGTGTACGCATCGGCCAACTTAACGACGGTTTGAGTGTCGGCATCGACCTGTTTCTGGACGCCGGTACCGACACGGACGTACCAGGTGTAGCGGCTGGTATCTGTTAATTCTGTGCCGGTGACATAGGGAATTGTCGCGGTATCCGTCACCACTTTGTTTAAGCGTGGGACATGAAAATCCAGCGAGCTCATTTCATTACGGTTAATTAATTTATAGCTGGCGCCGTATTTGGCACCATTACCAAAACTTACCGTTTTATAGCCACCGTTATGTTGTACGCCGGCCACATAGGAAGGGGAAATTAATGTCGCGTAACCCTGGGAAGCGGAGACCCCAAAATCTGGCATAGGGAAATTCAACGTCCCCGCAAGCAGGCCATCGGTGGTGTAGACATTAACGTCGGTATTGCCCACAGCATACTTGCCGAGGTTTTCGCCAAAATCACGATAGTCTTGGAGATCAACATCCTGTCTCATGATGCCTGCATAAGACGTTACGCACGCGAACAGTGTGCAGTAACACGCAGCGGTCCTTTTTCTCACGATAATATTCCTTCGCATTTATTTTATTTTGCATTGCGCATTAGCAATGAGTTATCTCGCCTTATTTTTTAAACAATTTACGAACACATTAATCGGGTATTAAAAATGATAATAATTGGATTGTAAACGCACTAATGAATAATGATTGATCTGCGATAGTATTCAACCGTCTGAATACCCGCAGTAATGATGAGATATCTTATTAGGAGGGTGTTAAATTTTCGCTCAGAAAAGTATGAGGATTTTATTAAAATACGCTTAAAAATAATAATATTCCCTTGTGGGAAGGGAATGTTATTATCGGGGATGCTGACAGGAATAATCTTATTATTCGACGGCTATGTGAGTTGTGCCCAGGCGAGCAGGGCGGGAACCTGCGAGAGTCCCCACAGGATCAGCCCAATCACGCCACCCACCACCGTGCCGTTAATGCGAATGCGCTGTAGATCCTTGCCGATATTCAGCTCAACCTGATGCGACATATCCTTCGCATCCCAGCTTTTCACCGTGTCGCTGATATGGCGGCTTAAGAACGCCGAAAACTCTGGTGCAGCGCTGGTCGCAGCCTCTTCCATATGCTGGTTGAGCGAGGCGCGTAAGTTGGCATCCTGCATCAGGGTTTCCCCCAGCCACTGTCCGGCGGCGCTGACTTTGCTGTGCAGCACAGAATCTTCCTTATCCAGATCCGCTTTCAGCCAGTTCCGCAGATCGCCCCACAGCTGGCTGATATAGGTATTCAGCGCGTCATCCTGCTTCAGGTATTCTTTAATCTCTTCAGCTTTCAGCTGCATTTCCGGATCGTTGCGCAGCCGCTCGATCAGCCGTTGCACCGCGCGGTTAAAGCCCTGACGGATTTCGTGCGCGCCATCCTGCTCGATATCGTTGAGAATCGATCGCACCGCATTGGCGGCCATCTCCGCACTTTTATCGCCAACCCATTCGGTCGGCAGCATCTTCTCTTTCAGTGGATGCTCGCGCTTGAGATAACGCATCACCTGCTGGGCGATAAATTCGTGGGTGCCCGGCTTATTCACCAGATGCAGCAGCTGCGCGATGGCATCGTCCAGCAGCGTCTGGTGACGGTTATTCTTGGTCAGACTTTCCAGCACCATCGCCGCCGACTGCGACAAATCGACCTTATCGATCGCTTTATGAATCGCCCGACGCATAAATGCCTGAATGCGCTGGTCATCGGCCAGATCGAGGAAGCCTCTCACGATCTTCAGCAGATAGCCGCCCAGCCGTGCCGCGTTCTCCGGGCTGCTCAGCCAGTTGGCAATCATCTGCGCCGGATCGTGACGACGTATCAGCGTCAGCAGCGAGGTGGTGTTAAGGAATTTGTCCTGCACAAACAGCGCGAGGTTATCGGCGATGCGGTCCTTATTGCGCGGGATGATGGCGGTATGACGTCCAACCAGCGGGATCGGCACGCGGCTGAACAGCGCGCTAACCGCAAACCAGTCGGCCAGTCCACCGACCATCGACGCTTCAGAAATGGCCTTCAGCGCACCGACCCATTGATTATTCGGAAACCACAGCGGGTAAAGCACGGTGCCGATAAAGACCCCTGCCGCGCCGCATAACAGCAGCAACGGCGTACGTTTAGCTCTGGTGAGTTCGAGTTCTTTGTCCATTGACCCTTATCTTACAATTTATGGTGTGTTGACGGCCTGGCCTCACTCCAGTCGCTTAGCGTTTACGGCCGCCCATAATGCTGCCGAGCACGCCACGGATGATCTGATTGGTAATCTGGCGCGCGGCGCTTTTGGTGACGCTTTGCACCACGCCATCTCGCTTGCCGCCGCGCGGGCCGGTGCTGCCGAACAGGATATCCTTCAAGCCGCCGAGGATGCCGTCATCGACCTCGACCTTTTGCCCTTTGGCCGGCGGCGCGTTGGCTTTGTCGCTGGCGGCCTGCACGCCTTTGCTCAGCATCTCGTAGGCCGATTCGCGATCAACCGCTTCTTCGTATTTGCCGGAGAGCGGAGAGTGATTGATCAGGCCGTTGCGCTCATCGTCGGTGACCGGTCCCATTCTTGAGAAGGGCGCGATCACTGACGCGCGCTCGACCATTGACGGGCTGCCTTTCTCATCCAGGAAAGAGATTAACGCCTCGCCGGTGCCGAGTTCCTGAATGGCGGCGACGGTATCGAACGCCGGGTTGGCACGCATGGTCTGCGCGGCCACTTTAACCGCCTTCTGATCCTTCGGCGTAAACGCCCTGAGTGCGTGCTGAACACGGTTGCCGAGCTGCCCGAGCACCGTATCCGGGATATCCGCCGGATTCTGCGAGACAAAATAGACGCCCACGGCTTTGGACCGGATTAAACGTATCACCTGCTCAATCTTATCCAGCAGCACCTGCGGCGCATCGCTGAACAGCAGATGGGCTTCATCGAAGAAGAACACCAGTTTCGGCTTCTCTTGATCGCCGGCTTCCGGCAGTTGCTCATACAGCTCTGAAAGCATCCACAGCAGGCTGGTGGCGTAGAGTTTCGGCATCTGATAGAGCTTCTCTGCCGAGAGGATATTGATCACCCCTTTGCCGCTGCTGTCGGTGCGCATCCAGTCTTTGATGTCGAGCATCGGCTCCCCGAAAAAGTACTCGGCACCCTGTTGCTCCAGCGACAGCAGCCCGCGCTGGATTGCCCCCACCGACGCGCTGTT
Organism: Erwinia sp. QL-Z3; assembly: GCF_004551645.1. Lineage (NCBI taxonomy): Bacteria > Pseudomonadati > Pseudomonadota > Gammaproteobacteria > Enterobacterales > Erwiniaceae > Erwinia > Erwinia sp. QL-Z3. The sequence continues at coordinate 767,962 of NZ_CP037950.1, read as the reverse complement.
GATATTGCCGTACTGCGTCTGGAATGCTTTGGCGTTATCGCCGATGTACTGGGTCATCGCCCGCAGGTCTTTAAAGTCAAGCAGCAGCAGACCCTGATCGTCTGCCACGCGGAAGATAATCTGCAGCACGCCACTCTGGACTTCATTCAGCTCCAACAGACGCGCCAACAGCAACGGGCCGAGATCGGAGACCGTGGCGCGAATCGGATGGCCTTTCTCGCCGAAGATATCCCACAGCACCACCGGATTGCCCTGCGGCGACCAGTCGGTCACGCCAATCTTCGCCAGGCGAGCTAACAGCTTCTCGGAGGCCGTGCCTTCTTTCGCTATCCCGGTCAGATCGCCCTTCACATCGGCCATAAATACCGGCACGCCGATGGCAGAGAAGCTTTCCGCCAGCTTTTGCAGGGTGACGGTTTTCCCGGTGCCGGTTGCGCCGGTAATCAGCCCGTGGCGGTTGGCCATGCCAGGCAACAGGCTCAGCGACAGGTCGGTGGTTTTAGCAATCAGCAACGGTTCAGTCATCGGTATGGTTCCTGAAGTAAGCGAAAGAAGTGGGTGAAGTCATACACTAAGCGTAGCAGGCCGACACGCAGCGAAGCGAGAGGGGCACTGTCCTTTTTCAGCGCGCATGGTTATGTTGTATTGGGAAACTTATCAGGAGGCAACAACGTGGATACAGCAATTCTATCGGTGGTCACTATTGGCGGCGCGTTGGCTTTGGGCGCAATGAGTCCGGGTCCGAGCTTTATATTGGTTGCGCGTACGGCAGTCGCCTCTTCCCGTCGGGCCGGAATGGGCGCTGCGTTGGGCATGGGCGTTGGCTCGGTTATCATTTCTCTGATTGCGCTGATGGGCCTGCATACGCTGCTGGCAGCAGTACCCTGGTTGTGGGTGGCGTTGAAGACGGGTGGCGGCGTATATCTGCTGTGGATGGCGGTGAAGATGTTCCGGGGCGCACATGAGCCTTTGCATGTGGAAGGCGGAGCCAATTCAGGGAAAAGTTTCGGTAAAGCGTTTTTACATGCCTTTATTACTCAGATCAGTAACCCGAAAACAGCGGTGGTCTTCGCCGGTATCTTCGCCGCGCTGTTGCCCGCGCACATCACGCCAATGATGTATGTGGCATTGCCGATTGTTTCCATGCTGGTCGATGGCTTGTGGTATGCCTTTGTGGCTTACGCACTCTCCTCAAGCGGCCCACGTAATACTTATCTTCGATACAAGGCGACGTTTGACCGGCTGGGCGGCAGCGTGATGGCCCTGCTCGGCATCAAGCTAATCGTAAAATAGCAAAAAAAGAGCCGCGCAATGGCGGCTCCGGGAAGGACGGTGAGGGGACAGCCTCGCCGTTTTAAGAGATGAACTGTTTGCCCTGCTTCAGTACCAGGTCACAGGCTTTGGTTTTCACCTTCTTGCCCATCGCGGTATCGCCCAGGCTGCTGAGGTTCACCTGCTGATTGTTGCCGGTGTTCAGTAGACCCATCAGGCCCTGTTTGTAATCGGTGGTTTCCTGCTGCTTCGCTGTGTCGGTCAGACCCAGTTTGCCCATCAGCTGGTCTTTCACCGAGCTGACGTTGTTATCCACCAGATTGTTCTTCACGCAGTATTGCAGCACGCCAGTGGCATTGGTCATGGTGCTGGAGCTGAGCGCCTGATTGCCGCCGCCCAACAGGCTGGTCAGCGAGCTAAGCGACGTTCCCGCAGGCTGAGGCGTGGTGCCGGACGCCGCAGTGGAAGAATTTGAGTTCTGGCTGAGCGTAGACGCCGCGCTGCTCAGCTGATCCTGCCAGCTGGCTGCAGAAGCCACGCCTGCGAACAAGGAAGTCGAAACCGTTACTGCCAAAACCATCTTAGAAAATTTCATAATAGACCTTTTAGTATGTTTTCCAGCGCGACGCCCTTCGGGCGTCACACCGTATCTCCCCTTTGGGACTGCCGGATTGCGGGGGAGTTCCGCATTGTGAGGGGGGAAAGCTTTTGGTGCTGGCCTTTGAGATTAGTCCTAAGGGAAGGGCCGGGGCAGGTTGGTACTAGTGGGTTGTTCACAGAGTGGCTGAAGGGGGTACAGAGTTGAAGGGGGGACTAACTGCCTCGATGGAAAAGGGACACGATGGGAAGGTGGGGAATTTGGTGATTTTTGATTTTTGATGTGAAGGCTCAGTTAGAGCGACGTACCGAAGGGTTTTTATGCCTGGCCGCTGATTTTTTCAGCACTTGCATCACAACAGGGCGGATAGTAGTTGCGTGCAGAGTCGGTAACGGTATAATCCCCAACGTTTTCCGCATACCCTTCAGTGCCGAAGTGGCGAAATCGGTAGACGCAGTTGATTCAAAATCAACCGCCGCGAGGCGTGCCGGTTCGATTCCGGCCTTCGGCACCAGTATCCTGTCCATCCCCGTCCGGGGAAGTCCAAAAAAACCTTAAAAATCATTGCGTAGGATGATTTTATCATCCGGCATCGTCCGAGCACATCCGTTGCAATCCAGACCCCGCTGGGGGCATAATTGGGGGCATCCCCACTTCGATAAGAAATGTGCCCCCAAAATGAAGCTGAATGCCCGCCAGGTCGACACTGCAAAGCCTAAAGAAAAAACCTATAAAATGGCTGATGGTGGCGGTTTGTATCTTGAGGTCACGACCAAAGGATCAAAGTACTGGCGTATGAAGTACCGACGGCCAGCCGATAAAAAAGAAGACCGGCTTGCCTTTGGAGTCTGGCCGACAGTCACGCTTGCTGAGGCACGTGCTAAGCGTGACGAAGCTAAAAAGATGTTAGGGCAGGGGATTGATCCCAAAGCTGAGCAGAAAGAATCCCAGGCTGAAAATGCAGGGGCCTACACTTTTGAAACGATCGCCCGCGAATGGCATGCCAGTAACAAGCGCTGGAGTGATGACCATCGTTCACGGATCCTGCGCTACCTCGAACTATATATTTTTCCTCATATTGGTTTGGCAGACGTTCGTAAGCTGAAAACCAGCCAGCTGTTAGCACCCATTAAGGCCGTTGATGCAAGTGGCAGGCATGATGTCGCTCAGCGCCTTCAGCAGCGTGTTACGGCAATAATGCGCTATGCCGTGCAGAATGATTACATTGAGTCTAATCCAGCTGTTGATATGGCCGGTGCACTTTCTACTGTCAAGGCTCGTCATTACCCCGCATTACCCTTCAGCCGTTTTCCTGAATTTCTTGAGCGCCTTGCCGCATACCGTGGGCGTATCATGACGCGTATAGCCGTCGAGCTTTCATTACTGACTTTTGTTCGCTCCAGTGAGCTGCGCTTTGCCCGGTGGGATGAGTTTGATTTTGAACGGGCCTTGTGGCGTGTTCCTGCACAACGCAAAGAGATTAAAGGAGTCCGCTACTCCCACCGTGGTATGAAGATGAAAGAGGAGCATCTTGTACCGCTAAGTCGTCAGGTTTTAGCCCTCCTGGAAAAGTTGAAGCAATTAAGCGGTGACAACGAGAGACTTTTCCCCGGCGATCACGATCCTAAAAAAGTCATGAGCGAAAACACGGTTAACAATGCCCTGCGTGCTATGGGATATGACACGAAGACCGAGGTCTGCGGGCATGGCTTCAGGACAATGGCACGAGGCGCGCTGGGTGAGTCAGGCTTATGGAGTGATGACGCGATTGAGCGGCAGTTGAGTCACTCCGAACGTAACAATGTGCGCGCTGCTTACATTCACACTTCTGAGCATCTGGATGAACGCAGATTGATGGTGCAATGGTGGGCAGATTTTCTTTATGCGAATAGTGGTGATTACATCTCTCCTTACGATTATGCAAAACGTAAGTGAGGCATTACTAGACGCAATTTAGTCACTCCAAAACAAAAGCGTGTCTGGCACTAAGCTTTATTGCTTTTCCCCTCAGCGCGCAATGCTACCCCCGCCTCGCCTGCCCGCTTTGTGCATCGTTTTTTATGCAGCTGCATGAACCGGGCAAAGCCGGGCCGGGCGTAGGCTGAAGGGGTATCTGTAGTTCTGCGTTCTGCATGCAAATCCATGCACCTTATGCATGCATCGCTCTTTACAAACCGGCTGGCCAGAAAAAGGGCGTTGAAAGGACGAAATACGCAAACAATAAAGCCGCTGTTTTCAGCGGCAGTTGTGGTTAATGCAGGGTGCGGAAGGATGAACCGTAGCGCCCGATAGTCTGGCGTTCTTTTACCGGCTCCAGGGTGACTGCGGGGGCCGGTTCGGGCTGCGGCGGCGAGGTGATTACCTTCGTGATGCTCTCGCTGGTCTTGAATGAGCACGAGCAGTCGAGATTAGTGCACTGGTGATAGCGCTCCTTAACCTGTTCGGACATATACCGGCTTGATTTGGCATGCGCCGGGCTTTTGCAGTACGGACAGTGCATCATTTGGCATTGCCCTCTTTGAGGCGTTCGCGTCTTTCCTCCAGCGTTTCAGACAGTCTTTGCCTGCTCATGGGACTTTGATACAGCTTCATATCCCCGCCGGTCAGCGCCGGACGCCACAGGCCGATATTTTCCAGTACGGGGGCTTCCGTCAGCGCCTTCTCGGGCAGTGCCGCCGCCGCACGGGTCAGCGCATTACCAATCAGCTCCGCCACGATCTGCACATCGCTACGCGAGTCGTCGTCACGGGGATTGACCTTCTCACGCTGTAGGCGCAGGCGGATGGCCCACAGCAGCGACGGACTGACGTTGCGCAGCGCCGACTGCCAGGTCGCATCAGCAAACTCATTAAAGGCTGCCCGGTGTGAATTGATGTACGACAGGCCGGTATTGCAGCCGCCAATCATTGCAACCTGCTTATCAATCTCCAGCTCTTCAATCAGGCCGGTAAACTCGTCGGCCAGTTCACGGCTGGCAATGCGCTGGCTGTGTTCCGCCTTCAGCTCTTCGGTCAGGTTGCCGCGCAGGGTGCGAAAGCGCATGCGCCAGTTCGTTTCGGCTTCCTTTCCTGCCTCAATGGCCGCTTCACGCTCTTTCGTGCAGCGGGTAATGTCGGCGCAGATAGCGTTGTACTCTTTCATCTTCTCAAGGTGTGCGGTTCGGGCCTGCTCAAAGGCTGCCAGGGTGCCGCTCTTTTCCGGGGTGCTCATAGCTTTTCTCTCTCTGTAAAGGTTGTCGCTATTCTGTCGTTCACCACCGGACAAATCATTTCATTGCTGCCTGCCTGTCGCTCAGCAAACACGGCTACATATTGGCCTGATACCCCCACTGAGCTTTTAGTTTTATGTAAAACTGTTCACTACTCTTCACCTTAAGAATAAAGATAATAAATACAGTAACTAAAGGGGTGAACACTTCAGATATAACTGTTCACCGGGTGTTCACCACTATTCACCTTTTTTTTACCAGCCTTTTTCTGGCGAGCTTTTTTTCAAAGTTTTTAGCTATTAATGAATCTGTATTTTCGGTTAATTTTTCATAAATGGCACTCTTTGGCATACATTGGCAAACAGGGTAGAACAGAACAAGATTTTGCTCATTTTTCACCGGACGGCGGCTTGTTTACACGGGCAAAAATATTCTCACAATAGGGGGTTACCAGCACACCACGACCGGAATCGGCCAGCGCCGCCCGGATTCAGAATGAGGTAACACCATGCTTTCCACCGCTTCAGTTTCAGTTCCGGCAACGCCGCCCCTGAACAACCTGCACTACCCCCGCGACCGCTTTATGCGCCTGCCGGAAGTTATCAGCATCTGCGGCCTGTCACGCTCCACCATTTACGACCTGATTTGCCGCGAGCAGTTTCCGTCACAGATTTCTCTCGGCGGCAAGAACGTTGCCTGGCTGGCGTCAGAGATTGACGACTGGATGCAGGCCCGCATCGCGCAGCGTGCCGGAGGTGCGGCATGATTAAGCTCAACCTTGGCACCCGCAGCTTCCCGCTCAGCCAGGAAGAGGCCGTGTACGTGGCCGAAAGCCTGCTTTCCGCCGCCGGTGGCAAAGCGCCCACGCAGCCCGCGCTTAACAGCGGCCGTCACGGCCATATTTCCGTGTTCGCCGACAAGCCTAAGCCTGCAAAGGGAAGTGAAGGCGCGCAAAGCGAGAGCTTCCGATCAAATCCGCCGCAATCCGATCACGTCCTGACCGATTGCTGAGGAAAAAGGCCCGATGTGTAAAAAAAGGCTTTTTTCTGGCGAGCCGCCGGTATACAGTTTCCCGGCTGCCGCAAAATCGGCAGCCGGGTGTAGGAACCCGAGCAAAACAAAGGCGACACTACACGCGCCATGCGTGTTTTTTTACGTCGTAGCCTCAGTGCACCCATTTATCGGGCAGCGGTTCTTGTACCGTTGTGCCGTCAGAAAAATGGTGGCCCGGGCGGGGCAGCCTTCGGGCTGGCCGGTTTCCTTTGTTGCCGGTATTCCTACCCCCGTCCGGGCTGCCACCCATGAGTGTAGGAACTCCGGTGGTAGCTTTTACAAGCTAACAAAGGAGTCTGCCACTATGGCCGCAACCCTCATTTCTGCACGCATGCAGTTCACCTTTCTTTTTGCCGCAGTTCGCCGTGCCGATACCGCCGCCCGTCCCTGCATGCTGCGCACCACCGCCGAAACCGAATCCGCTGCCCGTCGCCTGCTGGCCCGCGATTACGTGCTGTCCTTTGCCGGTCGCCTGCCGCTTTGTGAGGTGGCCGCATGAATACCCTTTCAGCCCGACATAACCAACACGCCAGCTATCCCATTCCCCACGCCGATTTTCTGCGCCTTCAGCATGCCCACAGCGTCGGCGTGACCGTGCTCGATATGCTCGAAATCATCGAATGCTCCGGTAACCGCCACGGCGGCCCCGATGGCAATGCGCTGGCGTCCGTGGTGGCGCTGCTTACCGACCAGCTGGGTAAAGTGGTCAACACCTGTGAATCCGTCATGCTCACCGATATGGAGGTCTCCGCCCGTGACAACTAATCATTCCTGCCTGCCCGTTGAGGTTCGCACCGCCGTTTACCGCCGCGCCGTTGCCCAGGGCTACCTGAGCGCCTGTGAACGCTACGGCCTCAACGTTTCCGCCTCGCTTGACGAGGTGCAGATGACCATCGCGCTGGAGCTGGAAGGCTATTACGTCCGTAAGTACGGCCCGGAAAACGGTATGGACATGGCCTGCACCATGCTCAGCGAAATGGTACAGCCCGACGTGCTGGTCGCCGCGCCGCGACTGACGCGCATGGGTGAAACCATGATGGATGAACTGCTGTGCGGCCGCCTGGCCGCGTCCAAAGCCACGCTGCATTAAGGAGGCCGCATGAAACATATCGTCACCGACACCGTAAGCGCCGCCGCCGGTCACTGGCCCCGGCTGCTGCCCGCGCTGGGCATCAGCATTAACGCCGCCGGTCAGCACTCGCCGTGCCCCCTCTGTGGCGGCAAAGACCGCTTCCGCTTTGATAATCAGGCCGGTCGCGGGACGTGGGTCTGCAACCAGTGCGGCGCGGGCGACGGGCTGGCGCTGGTTGAAAAGGCGCTGGACGTCAACACAAAGGAGGCCGCCTGCCGGGTGGCCGGGCTGATGGGTACGCTACCGGTTAAACTTGTGCAGACATCCACAGAGAAAACTGATGAAGAGAAGGCGCGCGCGCGCCTTAACGCCGCAAAAGAGGCCGCACGGCTTATTGCCGGTGCGAAAGCGCAGGCCGGGAACGCCTACCTGACCGGCAAGGGGCTGGCTGACGTCAGCGCCCTGACGCTGACCACCGCAAAGCGCATCAGCGACACCAACTATCAGCCCGGCGACCTGCTGGTGCCGCTGTCCGGCATTTTCGGCGAAGCGGTCAACGCCCAGCTGATTAACGCTGACGGCACCAAACGCACGCTGGCGGGCGGACAGGTGAAGGAGGCCTTCCACCGCCTGGGCGAGCCTGGCGATATCCTCTGGCTGACCGAGGGGTACGCCACCGGCCTGACGGTGCACCGGCTTACCGGCCAGGCGGTGTATGTTGCGCTGAGCGCCAACAACCTGCCCGCGCTTGCTGAGCGCCTGCATGCAGAATACCCGGAGGCGATGATACTGATTGCCGCTGATAACGACGAGAACGGGACCGGCCAGCTGCGCGCCGAAGCGGCGGCAAAACGCTGCAACGGCAGGCCCGCATTACCGCCGGTGGCAGGCGACTGGAACGACGTGTTTCAGGCTGAAGGGGAAATGACCACGCAGGCGATGCTGACCGCGTTCACGCAGCCGGAAGCGCTCAGCCCGTTTGAGTCGGTGAGCGAGGCCGACCTGAAGGCGATGAGCGCCAGCCAGAAGGCAGAGCTTCTGGCCGCGCACTACCTCAACACGCTGGCCGTGCCGGTGGTGGGTGAAGACCTCTGCCGCTACGAGGGCGGCGCGTGGCAGGTGCTGCCGTACCGCGTGCTCAGCCGTGAAATCGCCGCGCTGTTTCAGAAGGTGCGCGCGCCGTTCTCGGCAACCGGTATCGGCGGCATCGTGGACACGCTCAAGCTGATGGTGCCACAGATGGGGGCACCGGCCCGCCGGCTGATTGGTTTTCGTAACGGCGCGTTTGACACCGCGACCAGCACCTTTGGGCCGCATAAAAAAGAGAACTGGCTCCGTACCGTTAACAGCGTGGACTACACCACGCCCAGGGCGGGTGAGAATCTGGCGGACGATGCCCCGCACTTCTGGCAGTGGCTGACGCGGGCGGCCGGACGCAATGATGCGAAGCAGGAGCGTATCCTCGCGGCGTTATTTATGGTGCTGGCAAACCGCTATGACTGGCAGCTGTTCCTTGAGGTCACCGGCCCCGGCGGCAGCGGTAAAAGCGTGATGGCGTCTATTGCCCGGCTGCTGGCCGGAGAGGACAACACCACGGCCGCCACCATCGACACGCTGGAATCATCAAGAGAACGTGCAAGCGTGGTTGGCTACTCGCTGATTATACTGCCGGACCAGGAGAAGTGGAGCGGCGACGGCGCGGGCATCAAGGCGATTACCGGCGGCGACGCCGTGGCAATTGACCCGAAGTACCGCGACGCCTACTCAACGCATATCCCGGCGGTAATTCTGGCGGTGAACAATAACCCGATGCGCTTCAGCGACCGCAGCGGCGGCGTATCCCGTCGCCGGGTAATCCTGCCGTTCCCGGACGTGATACCAGCGAATGAGCGTGACCCGCAGCTGCTGGAAAAGATTGCCGGAGAGCTGGCGGTTATCGTGCGCCACCTGATGCAGTGCTTCACCCGCCCTGATGACGCCCGCGAGCTGCTGCAGGCGCAGCAGTCGTCAGAAGAAGCGCTGGAAATCAAGCGCAGCGCTGACCCGCTGGTCGACTTCTGCGGCTACCTGACGCCGCTCAGCACGCCAACCGGGCTGTTTATCGGCAACGCCAATATCCGTCCCATGAACCCGCGTCGCTACCTCTATCACGCTTATCTGTCCTTCATGGAGGCGAGAGGCCATCAGCATCCCATGAGCCTGACCGCGTTCGGCCAGGCGGTGCCGCAGACGCTGAAGGAGTACGAGATAGAGCTGCTGAAGCGCAAGACAAAGAACGGAATCCAGACCAGCCTGGAGCTGAGCGAAGACTGCGAGGCAGACTGGCTGCCGCGCTGCGATGCATAAGACAGACGACTGGCACAAACCGGTTCCGGCCGGTTTGTGCCAGAAGCGGAAGTGACTTGCACTCGTTGATGTACAACTGGATGCTGACTAGTCGATCTAATCCGTCTCAGCATTCGCTAATCGAGCGGATGATGATTAATCAATTCATTTCATAAGCATCAGATTGACTTCAATCTGATAAATTAGACATAATTCAGAAGGATGGGGCAGGTACTTCCTCTTACTTATGTAAGGGCGGCTCTGATAATGAACAGCGACCTTTGCTGTTGGGCTTTAAGCTCACTGATCCTGCTTAGCAGGGTGTTCAACGGTTCCAATCTCTCCTGCCCCCTCCTCATCCCCAAAAAATTAAATGGAGTTTTTATGCGGGACAATATCTGGTTCACATATAAAGCACGTATTAATGCACATCTTAGGTTAGAGTGGCTTGAGAAACATTCTCAGTTTATTCTCGTCTGGTATGCTATATTTAGCGCGGTACTTTCCGTCATATCAATTCGCTTCCCAAAAATCCTAGGAAATAATACCGATATTATCGCGTCAATACTCTCGGTAGCTTTGCTAGGAATTTCTCTTGTGGTTTCAAACCTCGATTTTCGCGGAAGAGCGATTGCCATGAGACGGAACTATCTGTCGTTACAACGGCTGTACTATAACACAACTGATGGTATACCCTTAACTCCAGAACAACGAGATAAATATCACGAATTACTCGATGAGGTCGAAAATCATCTTGAAATTGATGACAAGGCTGCACGAGTTGCCCAAATAGGATTGAGTTCGAGAATCCCAACCGATGACGAAAAGCAGACAGTTAAATGCTGGAAAGGAAGGCGATTCATTTACACTTACTCCTTCTATTTGCTCCCTCCCCTGATTTTTTGGATAAACTATGACAGCTAACCGAAAATTCAAAAAATCCTTTTCGGAACGAAACCTCCTGAAAATATATGAGGAAAGGATAAAAGAATCCGGAGCTATTGGTATTGACCGGGTACGCCCTGCCAAACTTGAACCTAGAATTAAAAGTGAAGTTAAATTCATTTCTGAAAAAGTTCTGTCTGGTGGTTATAAGTTCACTGCCTATAAAGAGAAACTAATCTCAAAGGGAGCCAACTCAAATCCAAGGCAGATCTCAATACCAACTGCCAGAGACAGGATCACGCTTAGGGCTCTCTGCGAATGCCTTACGGAAATCTATCCCGAATCAAGGTTAAGGCTTCCACACACTGTCATCAATTCACTGAAGGCTTCACTGCATAGCGGTATTTACACAGAATATACAAAAATAGACCTCAGGGCTTTCTATCCTTCAATTGAACATAAGCTGATAGCTGATGTGATGAAAAAAAAGGTCAGAAAAAATGAGATTAAAAAATTAATAATGTCTTCGTTGGTAGTGCCTACAGTAAGCGAATTCAAAGGCAGTAAAGGAGCATCATCTAATGCAAAAGGAGTTCCTCAAGGGTTAGCAATATCAAATATCTTAGCCGAAATTTCCTTATCGACTTTCGACAAAGATATGAATGCAATACCAGATATCTGGTTTATGCGCTACGTTGATGACATTCTAATATTGACGAAAAATGGACAAGCTGAATCAATGGCATCTAATGTCATTGATAAACTCGAACTTCTGAACCTAAAACCTCACCCATTACATGAAGAGAACTCAAAGTCTAAAGTTGGCCCTCTCCGTGGATCCTTTGACTTTCTTGGTTATCATATTAGCCACGGAGAATTGCTCATTAAACATGAAAGCATTCTCAGATTTGAAGCATCCTTGGCTAAAATTTTCACCGCTTACAGACACGCATTAGTGCAGGCCAAGAGTAAAGCAGATAAAGAGCGCGCGATAGCTTATTGCCAGTGGAAGCTCAATCTGAGAATCACGGGGTGCGTATTTGAAGGAAAACGCCTTGGATGGGTATCATATTTTTCTCAAATAACCACAACGACTCAACTTCGTTCCGTTAACCATACCGTGAGCAATCTGATTAGGCGCTTCAGGCTTTCATCCGATATAAAACAAAAATCCTTAATTAAAACATTCTATGAACTTCGCCGAGGAACTGCTGAAACATTCAAATACATTCCTAACTTTGATAATCTTGATAAATCTCAGAAGAGGGAGTTGGTTTCAATGTGGATAGGCAAAGACAAAACAAAAAAAATGAACGACAGTGAAATAGAAAGACGGTTTAAATATGTAATTTCAAAGTCAGCTAAAGAACTTGAAGAAGATATATCAGGAATATCATAAGATCCAAATTACTACGCTCTACATGCTAGCGTAAGAGGCGATAAAAAATGCCATATCTCTTTCCAAGGCACGTTACAAGTTCTTGAGGATTATGAATGATTATTAATAATAAAACGAGTGAGAAACTTCGAGATTTGATAAACGAAGTTACTGAGTATCGTTCTGGGCCTAATTTGGTTAAGTTTTTCAATGCACTAGGTTTTAATCATTCATATGGACAAGGCTTCCCTTCTCGTTGGAAGTATACAGACGAATGTTTAGAAACAATCAATGGAACTCCACGGCTTGATCAGTGCATTAAAGAGGTTTTCAATCCTGTCAATTTTATAAGTCGTATTGATGAGTTGGATCGCTATATTTTTGATTTCAACCAGTACTTATCTTTTGATAAGTGGCAAGTTGTTAGAAACGAAGCTGAAATAAATTTCAAAAAGCTTCACAAGGTTGAATTAAAAGAGAATACGGTTAAGTCCAGCAGCCTATCTGAATCTGAATTTTTGAGTCGTGAATTTAGTGGTTTTACTATCTCTGATTTAGGTTTGGACCTTAATATAACTGAAGTTCTGAACAAGCGAGTCGATGAAATAGAAAAAACCTATAATTCAAAGGCTTATCTCTCTACGATACTAATCGCTGGCAGTACTTTAGAAGGGGTTTTTCTTGGATTAGCCTCTAGTTACCCCCGAGCTTTTAATACGGTGAAGTCTTCTCCTAAGAATCGTGATGGTAAAGTTCAGCCTTTTCATGACTGGAATCTCGCGGCCTTTATTGATGCGGCGAAAGATTTAGGACTCATTCAGCTTGATACTTATAAGTTCTCGCATACTTTAAGGGACTTTCGTAATTATATTCATCCTTATCAGCAAATGTCATCTGGCTTCACACCAAGAGAGCATACAGCTAAGATTTGTTTACAGGTACTTAAGGCTACACTAACAGAAATAAAATTAAATATAAAAAAATTACTTATTTGACTCAATTAATATAACTCACAACAGATGCAGATTAACGGCCTCGTTCGCTGTTAGCTCTCAGCAGCTCTTGGGAATCAGGTCTGGTTCGTGCCAAATGCGGACCTTGCAATATTTTTAATGCAAACGTTGTACCTCTAATGAGTTTGTTATATTACTAATGAATAGTCTGAAGTATACATTTGAAATGCATCAGACTTACTTAAGGATAGCTTTAAATAAATAAGTAAATGAAACTAACTTAATGCTTTGAGGATTGCTTAATGGGCACATGGATTACAATAAACACATCATTTAGGTCATTTTTTAGCGACAGAATAGGTTATAAGTCAGGACTAGCGCTCAATAACAATGAAATGATTCAACTTTTAGACAAAGATGATCCACTATTTGATGTTTTCACTAGTCAGAAAGAGGAGTTGTGTCGAATCAGGACAAATCACATTGAAGATACTTTTCAAAAGTTTTTGTATCGCCTAGGTGTGACATCACAAGACTTTATTGGTCATGCACCTACATTGCTCGAGATGGAGTTTAGGAGTGACCCAAACAAGAGAAAACTATTCCAACATGTGTTATGTTATCTTGGAGAGATTCACTTTGACAAAGGAAAACAATCAATATTCAACGATTTCAATGAAAGCCAATACTTTGAAAATATCCAAATACAGTTTGGGAGTGAAGCGTTGATTATTGCACATAGACTCGTTGAATTAATGAAAGATAGTGAAGAAGCTAGCCCTTGGGATTGGCTTTCGGCAAGAGTACTTGATTGGGAATCACCACTTGAGCTTAAAGAATTATTTGAGAGTGAATCATTAGATGCAATGTACGGAAGGTTCATAGATCAAAGATATTTGAACTATTTATCAATTAATACTGAAAAACTCGGTTCAATGCATTGGAGACAGTTCGAAGCACTAACTGCTGAGTACTTTGAACGAAAAGGATATAAAGTTGAGATAGGAAGTGGAAGAAATGATGGTGGTATTGATGTACGAGTTTGGCATCCTGATGCAGATGCCAGCGCACCTCCCGTTCAGCTTATTCAGTGCAAACGAACAAAATCAAAAATTGACAAAGTGTTGGTAAAATCTCTCTGGGCAGATGTTATTGATGAAAATGCCAAGGGTGGAATAATTGTAACCACATCATCATTTTCTCCTGGTGCTCAAGAAATCTGTAAAGCAAGAAAATATCCTATTAGAGAAGTAAATAGGGAAAAGGTTATTAAGTGGTTAAATGAATTACGCAGAGTAGGTAGAGGTGTATTCATGGGCGACTAGTATCAGGTACTGAGGTTGATTACTCGCTAGGAATTTAATGTCAGCTACTTGATGGCGGTAAAAGGTGAGGAGATATTTAATATTATCATTTGCACTATGATATCAGTTCTTTCATTTTTTTAATCTAATTCATTGTGACATGCTCCCGGTTAATTGACACAAAGCGCTGTTAGTAATGTCCGTAGATCGCTCATAGCAGCCTTTCATTTTAGACGATGAGCGATAAGTGAATTAGTAACGTCCTGCCATAATCTTCAGGATGACTTCGATTTGCCAAGCCGTGAAACTGGCTAATGGCTTCAGTGCCGTAGAAACCTATCTGAAATCCAAGCCGAGCAGACCGGATTTTTACGCCTGAAAGTGAATAGTGTTCACCCTCGGGTGAATAGTGATGAATAGTACAAACATAAGTGATCACCACTTAACTGCATGATAATAAATAATAAAATTGAAAGGTGAACAGGGTGAACACTTTTACTTAAAATCTTTTTTTTCTGAATTAATGCTAAAATTTTAGGGTCAGCAGCACCGGTAAGGGTCTACAGCACGGAACCAAACCGAGAGAAGAATTTCATCAAAAATTGATGAATGATTCTTGCGCGATTTCATAACTCTCTGTTTTTGAAGTGAGAGCCACAAATTATTGTGGGGGCACAAATGGGGGCACTCTTAGATTGTCATTATTAAAAAATCAATAAAACCATGATCTTGTATGATTGTTTGAGTCCGGCCTTCGGCACCATAGTGTATGAAAATAGACCTCAATTGAGGTCTTTTTTTGTCTCTAAAATCCAGCAGTTACGCTGTTTATCCCCTGTTCTATATCTCTTGACGTCCACTCACATCTCTCCACATATACCAACAAATGATGGTATAACTGGTGGTATCTTCGGTTGGATTGATTTTGATACCAACAATGGAGGTATCAACAGATGGCACTCAATGATATTAAAGTTCGAACAACCTAACCCTCCGACAAACCCTTCAAACTCACTGATTGGCAGGGAATGCACCTGCTAATCAATCCAAATGGTTCAATATACTGGCGACTCCAATACCGTTTTGAGGGCAAACAGAAAGTTTTAGCCTTGGGTGTTTATCCAATGGTCTCTCTTGGAGAAGCCCGCAGGAAACGAGATGAGGCCAAAAAGTTGGTATCTGATGGTATCGACCCTTCTGAGAAGAAAAAAGCAGAAAAAATTGAGCAGAGCGGAGCCCTGAAATTCGAAGTTGTTGTAAGGGACTGGCATAATACCTGTAAAAGGAAATGGTCAGATTCCCACAACGAGAGGGTCCTAAAAAGCATGGAAGATGGTTTCTTTACTGCGATTGGTAAAAGAAAAATATCTGAGCTTAAGACCAGAGATCTTCTTGCACCTATCAAAGCTTTAGAAGATTCCGGGCGATTGGAAGTTGCTTCACGCCTACAGCAAAGAACAACGGCAGTAATGCGATATGCTGTCCATAATGGGCTGATAGATTACAATCATGCTCAGGAGATGGCAGGAGCTATAGCTGTAGCCAAAAGAGTTCACAGGCTAGCTTTGCCTTTCGAACAATTCAGGGGTTGATGAGGTCAAACGACCTGCTAACTTGAGAATTGCCTCGCAGCGTGTCAGTAATCTTGAATCTAAAAATAAACTTTTGACAAAAGAGCTCAGAAACTTAGCAGAGATGTTTGTTGTATGGTAATACAATGCTATGAACTATGGAATTAGTTTTAGAAACTTAATGCTGAATTGCCAGAAATAGACAGGGAAACGAATGCCGACTGATTATTGAGTTGCGCAGATTTTGCGCAATTTAATTAATGTGTTATATTGTATATATAACCAAGGAGTGGTCGCTCAATTTTGCAAGGGTGCAATCTATGATAAAAAAAGACGCATTTACAAAGGAAGAAAAGCTACTTCTGCTTTTGCAGATGTTCATTAAAATATTAAAAAAATCAGGTTGCCCGCATAGTAAGATAGTTCGATACATCTGGTTGTTCTGTGTTGGCTATTATCTAAAATATTATCTTCCTCAATCAAAAACAAAGTTGATAGATCGCTTCACGATCATATCTATGCTCGCGAATACTGTAAAAATCAAGCTCTCCCCTAGTCATCTTAAAACTGGGTTATGAGCATGAGATTACTTTTTTCTTTCGCGCTTTAATTCACTATATCATTGATAATGATATAGTGAATAATAAGGCAAGGGTGAAATATGAGAAAACTGTACTCTTGAATCAGATCGTTCCGGCTAGAAGAAAGAGAAAGAGAAAGAGAAAGAGAAAGAGAAAGAGAAAGAAAAAGAAAAAGAGAATTTAAAATAAATTTTAAAATATTTTTTCTGAAAAGAGCCATAAAATATGGCTCCTTTGAGTTTGTTAAGAAGTCCTAGTTCGATTAGATAAAGCGCAGCCCCAACTAAAAAGTAACTCACCAATATTATCCCATTCATCTTTCATATATGGCGGTAATATTTTTGGTAACTTGGCTAGATCAAAATTTGATAAAACTTCTGAGCTTGCGTGTAGTAATTTTTCACTAAATCCAGGCACTGCAATACAAGAGTCTTTGCACGAACAATTCATTTTCCTAACGCATTTACTACGCTTAAAATTAGGAGCTTTTTCTATGGGGTCATGCCAAAATCTGTCATTGTAAATCTCATCTATTTCGTTAATTTTATTAACTGACATACCCAGTTTGTGATCGAAATATTTTTTTACTTCGGGTGAGTAAGCAATAAGCGCCTTAAGTTGGTCATGCGAGTCAAGATATTTGCTATCTAATTTTTTTTGTTTAATAGCCTCTTCAATTATTTCCAATGGTATTAAAGATTCAACTTCATGAGATCTGATAATAAAGAATTTGCAGAAAGGACTATTGTCAGACTCTTTAAATTTTCTTGCAGTTGAGCCTAACTTAGAGCGAGGGTGTTTTTTATCAGTATCAAGAAGGCAGAAGCATAGTTTTTGCATATTTTTTATATGGTCGTAATTTGCCTTAGTTCCTCCGCCGCCACCGCTGATTACATCAAAATTAATATTAATACCAGGCATCTTTTGGCTGTGTTTAAAATGTTCTCCTATTATTCTGTATAATTTATAATCATTTATATTTTCGCATAGTAGTTTGGTTTGCTGAGAAACTGAAGAGTCATTAAAAAAATTGTACCCAACAGTAAAGAAATTGTCTTTTTTATTAAATCCAATAACACCATTAGCAGACGAAGACATGTCTACCTTACAAAAGTATTTAACTTTATTTTTGAGTAGATTTGTTTCTTTAATGTGTTGAAGGATGTTTTGTGCAGTATTGCAGTTTACTGCACCTAGGTTTTTATGGAGAGACATCTCTTTCAAAAAGCTTTCTTCGGAAATTACAATATGTTTCCTTTCACGATGTGCACACAATATATTTTGAATAGAAGTTTCAATGTTATTGTCGTCTAGAACTATTTTTCTGGAAGTGAATAATTCAATTAACATGTTATTCTCCAGAAAAGAAACCGACAGGCCAATTGATAAAATATCCCTCATTATCAAAGTTTGCTGTGTAGGTTGAGCTACCAGAGTCTTTGTTTTTTTCAAAAATCATTATGTTTACTTCATTTTTGCTAATTATATTATTCTGAATGCAATCGCCAATAGCATCAATCATTGATTGACTATGGGTTTCAAAAATAAATTTAATGTTTTTATTGGTGCCACGTACTGAATTAATAACTTTTGCAAAAAGAGTTGCTACTTTATTTTGATATGCAGGATGAAGGTGAAGTTCAGGCTGCTCAATAACAAATATTACTTCCTTTCGACTCTCAGAACGGTCTTGAATTTCTAACCATACGGACATAATAATAGGTAAAACCTGAGAGAAACCATAACCCATATCATTAATATTATGCTCATTTACATCATTTTCAGTTTTAATTTTTATTGCATAGTGCGAACCATCAGTAGTCACTAGCGCAATAAAACCAAAGTTTTCCTTGGTCCAATCTTGGAACTTGCTTTTTTCAGCGTCTGAAATTGCATTAAGAATCATAGCGACATTAGATCCCGTATGATCCATTTCGTCAACTTGCAGATCTTGAAAACGATAAAATCTCTCACTATTGGCTCGGATAGGAGCTAAATATTTTACTGATAAGAAAGATTCTCTTAATGAGTGGTTTATAACATTAGTCGTTCTCTGATAGTTTTTTAACAAAACATAGGGAAATAAAACATCTAGTAAATTTTCCATTGATTCTGGATCTTTTATTTTACCAAGGAAATATTTTTGTGTTTTAAATATTTCAAGAATCTGATTTTTCGTTTGTTCTCTACTAAAACAATAGATTTCTAAAACACCTTTTGCAATCGTAGATATACTTGTAGAAGAATGGAAGAATTTTTTTATTGCTTGTGCAGCTGCTTCTGCAGTTTTTTTATTATGATACCTGACATTGTTCAATTGAGAGCTATGACTACTGTAATCTAAATATCTATCATCTAAGTTATTTTTAGGCCAAAGACTTATTTCTTTAGTTTGTTTTTTTTGTGTGTCTGGTGTCCATATTAGATCAGGAAAAAATTTAAAATCTCTCTGCAAAGAAGGTTGCGCTTCAATTGAATATTCGTACGTATTTGTTGATGCCACGACAGAGGTTTTTTCACCAGATAAAGAAGGTGTAATTAATATTTTTGCACCATCTATCTCAAAGCTTATTGACTTTGTAAGAGTTTTTTTATCATGTTCAGTTATATTCAACTCAACAGAAACTTCTGGCGAGTAATCCCCTTTATGATATTGGCCAGTACTGTAAAAATAATCAAACCCCACAGCAAGTGGAACATTTAAATTAAAATTTAAAGTGATAACATCTTTATTTTGGCTGTTTTTGCAAATAGCTTCGCTAAAATTTCCATAATCAACAAATCTACCGTACCAAAGTATGGGGCCTGTAGTTGTCTCCTGTACAGATTGACGCAAAAGTGGAAATAGACGTATCAAGGAACTTTTGCCACTACTATTTCTTCCTAAATAAACTGTTAATGGTTTTAATTCACTATAAGCATAGTTTTCGAAGCTTCTCAAATTTTTGACGCCAAGACCTTTTAGCATAAATTGATCCTATAAATAATTTTTGACTGTAAGTAATAACTTTTTGATTAGGTGTAATTTGTTGAACGGTGAAATCAAGTTTCTTTATTAGATTTTATGTCCCAACCAGACTGTGTTTCTACACCTTTTCCACCAGTAGAAGATTGCTCCCAATACTGGGTTTTGACTTTTGAAGCCTGAAACTGATAAGAAACTCCAATCAAATCACGATTCGTGGTGCCGTTAAAAACAACATTAGTGATAAGAACATCTTCAAGTGTAATGCGGCAGTACTCGATTTGGCTGCCACCGGCCTTACACACCGAAAGCTCAGCCATGCCAATATGCTTACCGTTAGACACATAGCGCATGATTGCTGGAGTAGCTTTGTCTATGAGTGACTGAACTGAGAGATCTCGGTACTGAACTTTTCCTACACCACCACCTCCACCAACCGTCATGTTCCCTGGCTGGTTCGCGCCCCATGTGAAAGATTCTATGGTAATCCAGCCTTT
Source organism: Erwinia sp. QL-Z3 (assembly GCF_004551645.1). Taxonomy (NCBI): domain Bacteria; kingdom Pseudomonadati; phylum Pseudomonadota; class Gammaproteobacteria; order Enterobacterales; family Erwiniaceae; genus Erwinia; species Erwinia sp. QL-Z3. Next base: position 748,300 of record NZ_CP037950.1, on the reverse strand, counting down.
ATGATTACTGTCCTGTGATTCACCCGTAATGCCGTCGATTTTTAAGAAGAGATCTGTACTCATATCTGGTCCTTTTACTTTCCCTGAAAAGGGGAATCTGATTAAATAAACTTAATGATACATATAATGACATAAAGGCATAGTCATGGACTACTGGAAAGCAGACCGATTCAAAGATTACTTTTTAACAATGGCTAATACTGAGGCTAATCAGTTAGTTATATCTTCAAATCACTTATCTCTGATTCATTTGTCTGATGGTTACAATAGGGTTCAGTTTCAGGATGAAGTAAAGATATTCGTTAATGCTCAAATGGATACTATCCGTTCAGGTGCCACAGACGATGAATGTAAGCAATGTATTCAAAATCTGAAAGAAGAACATAGTAATCTTATGAGACAAGATCAGCTTCTTCGGACAGGTGAGGCGGCATTGCATGCTTCAGTACAGTTCCTTCAGCAAGGTGATATCTGGGGATATGTTATCAATGGTGTTGGGGTAGTACTGAGTGGGTTACAGGTAGTGGCTGGGTTTGGAGTCATGGCCGCTTCAGCTGCAACCGGGAATATAATAGGGGTTGGATTTGGTGCTATGCTCACACTACATGGAGTGAATGGCGTACAGGAGGGCGTAATGAATGTTATCACAGGAAAAAAGGACGCCCAGGGATTCTTAAAAGATGGTTACATCGGAGCAGCCAAGTTCTTAGGCTTTGATCAAAAAACAGGAGAAATTGCCTATAGCAGTATGGATTTAGCTCTCTCAGCCTACGGCATGTTCAGGCTGATAAGAAAACCTGAAACATTTCGTCTCTTCTATTACATTAATTCAGATTTTGTTAGAGGTGTTAGAGATATGAGTCGTTTTGAGCTTGGTGTCGAAATCTATAACGACTCATTGGCGCTTAAATCTATATATGATAATAAAGATTAATGTAATCCTTTCAACATATAAATAAATGCTTTGTACCCTAATTTCATAGGGGTAAAAATATAAAAAACCGGGGCAACAATTAACATGGTTATAGAATAAGATAGAATTGCGACATGATCTTTGTACTTATACGTATATAACCATACAGCCGCGAGTATAAATATAAGTATCATTGAGGCAATAAACCTTATATTTAACTCTTTTAGCAGTGCTGGGTATGTATTACTTCCTTTTTCTAAGTAATGTCTTAACGCATTGATATCCTTAGCGTTAAAGCCACTTTCAGATAGTTTTCTTTCAAACTCAAATGCATTCATGTCACGGGCCAAAATTGTTAAGTTTGGCCCATGATAACCCACATGGCTGCTCTGTTGCCAGCCCGTATTTGGTTGAAATTGAGGTGTGAAACGTCTTCGATGCAAAACGTTTCCCCACGGCATTTATGTATTGCTAATGTTGATTCAAAACCCGTTATGAACCGAATCATTACTCTCAATGAAAGACCAGTTCTCTACTTTATCACCTGTGAATGTGATAGTTAGATTTTTGCTTTTCATATCAGTTTCATTAGAGAGCCGGCCTACTATTGGGATATAAGACATTGCTTACAGACTCGAGTTCATGATTGAATAAACCCACATGTCTTCATTTGTATCCACAGTTGTTATACGCGTTGGCTCACCAAAATCTCTTAAACTTTCTTGCTTCGTAGTTCGACCTTTATAAATCTTTGACGCAATACTTTGCTGCGTCTCATTTTTAATTGATTGATTCCCTGCTGTTGAAGCACAACCTGGCAGAATGGAAATGTCACTGAGTGAAACCAACGCTGTTGCGTGAACATGCTTTAGACGCACTGCTGAATGCCCCTAGCGACGTAAACCTGACGAATTGTGCAAAGCGGATCAGCGCAGCCAGTAAGGTAGTAATGACAGGCAGGAGAATAATCTGACCCTTAGCATCGGTCGACGTGGTAATTGCTGGGATAATGCTATGGGAGAATACTTCTTAAGTCCGCTAATGATAACGTATTAGAAAGCAAATATATAAAACTAGGGCATGGTCCGGGCGGAAATCTTCGACCACACTGAAGTGTTATATAAACTAACCTAGGGTTACAGTCTTCTTGTGGATGTCGTCCTTGGGGGCCTTTAAAAAAGGCGTCAACTTGAGGACATAAAATGTGTACTGGACCGGGGCACCCTAGGATTCGACAGTGCTATCAGATGCTAAATCAATGAACATCGAAAAATAAAAAACAAAAAAAAGTTAGGTTAATCCCGGCATTTTTAGTTCACGATACATCTTTCCATGAAAGAATCTAAGAATTGATCGGTTACTCCTTGAGGCTTACGACGTTCACAAAGAGAGTACAATTCTTCTACGGCAGAGTATGGGAAGAACTTTGTGTCAAGTTCACGAAATTGTGGTCTGTTTGCAAATTCAATGACTTTGTCTCGATATTCGTCCGGAGCTACGATTGTCCATCGTATATCCTGCAGACGAGGGGCATAATCACAGAAGTTCTTCATACGTGTCAGGCCGCTTATTATTCCGGTACTATGCTCGATCTCCATCACAGCAGGCATCAATTTACCATTTCTAAACCAGATGCAATCTATCAATCTTGCACCATGAATGGCTTCATTGTAGGAACTTAAGACTTTTTCGTTAGACAAACTATCAATGACGCCATCCATTTGGGCGATTGCCTGTCCATCATATTTTAACCCTCGGTCATTAGCTGCGACCCATGTCCTGTATCCCAGATGATGTCCTATTTTTACTAATGCTATTTGGATTTGTGCATGCCTTCTTGATTCCTCAATCGACATGCCTTCAACTGGGCGGATTGTTTCTAAATCAACGCTTTGATATATGACTTCTGTGTTCATCTCTGAAATTACAATATTAGATTTGAATTCAGAGATCTTGCCGTTTTCATGTGGCGAACTTGGTAAATATATAAGATGTTTGTGACCTTTCTTAACCGTCTGCTTAGTGTTAATAACCTCTAAGCGATCGAGCTTACACCAATAAAATTGTGGAGTATGAGCAAGCAAACTCTCAATGACTGAACGAGAGTTATAGCTTGCACCGAACACTCTGTCTAAATTAATAGGGGCATCTTCTTGAATTGCGTTAGCCAAACGCCATAGCATTTGACTAGATATACTATCTAGTTTTGCATCTTTGAGCGTTTCACCTTTGGCCGGATTAAAACGCTTGAAGCGTATTGGACCTTGTGGCGACTTAATCGAGTCGATAACAATCTTCCCAGAATTACTGTCATTCACATAATCAAACTGCCTGTTTTTTGGCAGATTCGCTATCGCATTCACAAGATTCATTGCTGTTAAATTCATCTTTAATACCTAAATGCTCTAAAATAGATTTTGCTATTCCGAATGCTGCAAGATAAGGGACACCGTTTCCAACAGTTTTAAACATATTTGAAAGAGTCATGTAACTTGGTAATTCAAATTCTTTCGGCAAAGACTGAATAGCAAGTGCTTCTGCAACCGTTATTCTGCGAGGCTTATATGGATGCAAATGGACCTCATTATTACCGTAAGCAGCTGTTGGGGAATATCTCCATCGGTGAAGGCGTTTGTAAGATTTTTTACTGTCGTCACCTTCTGCAACAGCCTTAAACCGTACTAACCCAGCTCTGGCCGTAAATACATGCTTTGAGTTTACATGTTCAGATACGTTATTTTTCTTAAACCAAAAGTCAACAGTTAACTCTTCAGGAAGTGACTCGGGCATTATCAGTGTTGAATCCTCAACAAATTCATTTGTTGTCGGCCAACTGTTATTGAATGCATTACGATCCGGATATACTCTGCCACTCCATTCAAATGACTTTGCTAGTTTCTTACTTTGAAAGCCTAACAATATAATACGCTCCCGGTCCTGTGGGGCACTGTATTCAATCGAATTGATTAGTCTTTCATGCAGGGTATAACCCACCTCCATCAGCTGTTTTTTGAGATGCTCAAAAAAATCGCGATGTTTGAGTGTGCGATATAAACCTTTCACGTTTTCGAATAAGAAGAAGTCAGGCTTCATCTCTACAATTATATCAATGTAGCTTTGGGAAAGCTTACCGTTCTCTCCGTCACGCCCTTTATTCTTGCCTGCCACGGAAAAGTCCGGACATGGGGGCCCACCGATGAAGCCAGTCAGTCTTTTTTCTGTCTTGAGAGCCTTAATTGCGTCTTTTAACAGCTTGTGATCCCCTTCCTCAATGCTCTTTTCTGCATACCCAAAACGTGGAATAGGCTTTTTCATAACCGCCCGCGAGTGCTTGTAAGCATCCATGAACGGCGGGTGAAATTCATTCACAAAAACCACTTCGTAGCCTGAGTTTTCAAAGCCAAGGTCAAGAAAGCCTGAGCCGGAAAAGAAAGAGAAGATGGCGGGTTTAAGTGCGGACATTTTTTACCTATTGTTGATCGTTAAGTCATGCGAAAACGCCTCAGCATTTTAACAGATGAAGGGGTCATTGCAACGGATAGCGAGCACTTTAAAAAGGTCAGCTGCTGTGATTTTATGGGGCTATGACCTTATGGCCTGCTTCCCGTTGATGAACACTGCGATGTCAATGATGCCTTCGTCATGACCCTGACCCAAAATCCTACTCCATCCAGAAATAGGGTTACGGCATGATACAAACTCTACTGAGCAGAGGTTGTGCCAATGAAAAAATCACGATTCACCGAAGAGCAGATAGTTTTTGCCCTGAAGCACGCTGAATTCCCTTCTAACCCTCCCAACCCTCATCCTCACTCTCTCAGCCATCTCCCCCAAATTATCCTCCCTCAACCCCAGCACCACGTTATACCCCATCAGCAGCGACCGATCCCCCAGCCGTGGCATCGGAGCTAACCTCATCGGAATAGTCAGTTGCAAACTCGCGTCGTAATCACATCCCTAATACACCCGCAGCAAAGTAAATACGTCTTCCCTCAACTGCCCGCCGGGCAGCCAGCCTTTGGCCTCGTTCGCGTCCTCGGTAAACATCTCTACGCCAATGCAGTAGTTGGCGTCGGACATCATGCTGCCAAGCACTAAGTGATCGCCCAACTTTTGCCGATCTGAAATCGAGAATCGGGCACGCTTTCCGACGGGCATCTCCGTTACCTTATGCGGCTTCACGACAACCTGTGTATAGGGTGCCTGCGTGCGGATCACGCTGGCAATACCTTCTGCCGTGCGGATCGTTAGGACCAGCGGTTGCAGTATTGCCAGCAGTCGCGAGGCGAAAACGTCGCTGCTGTCAGTGATGCCGGTCAGGGCCATCAGGCTGCGGGAGGTTTTATCTGTACCGCCGTCTTCAAAGGTGGCGAGATAGCTGTACTTTCGCCAGATGCGGTAAAACTGCGTCATCATCCGGTGGTTAAAAATGTCCAGAAAGGCCTCCTGCGCCTCGTGGCCTTCGCGCTTTTGGGCGATGTCATCGATATAGCCGGTCGGCAGCGGCGAATCCACGCCGTACAGCCCCATAAAGGTGGTGCGCACCGTCGGCGGGGCATCGGGCCGTTCGGGATCGGTTTCCACCGCTTTAAGTTCGCTGACCGGAAAACCCATGCTCGGATGCGGGCGAAAGCGCACCGCGTCATTTTTTGGCGAGAAAGTGCTGCCGATGGGTTTCTGGTCTGACAGCTGTTTCTCCAGTAGCTGGCAAAAGCGATAGAAGTTAAATGCCTGCGCCCGGTCTTTGCCGTCCTTGTCGCGCCAGAATGCTTTCAGGCGCTTTTCACTATCTTCCATCGTCATCAGAACAAAATCCGTGTTAAGCGTCGCTCTGGCCAAACCTATTGTCTGCCCCAATTCATTCAGCTCAAATAATCGACAAATCGCACATCGCGGATATAATGAATATAACCGATATATCCATCTGTCAATCGAGGTGAATGATGGCAGCGAAAAACAACTCTGCACGGCGTGAAGATCACTCCTTCGATGTGAGGAGCCTGAGCGGCGACCAGCTTCACAGCCTGGAAACCCATGCCGATGCGGCATACCTGGTGATTGATTTGGGCAGCACGAAAGCGCGTAACCCCGCATTCAATGAAACCATGAAGGTGGCGATGCAAGCAGCCCTGAACGCCGTGCTGGCTTCGTTTAGCCAGAAAGAGCCTGCGTTGAACAAGAGCACGGCTTCCAGTAGACGAAAAACGCTGGCGGTGGTCACTGAACCTCTGGAACAAACCAGTAAACAGGCCAGGGCCGAACGGAATGCTCAACGACGTGAACAGCTGAACGACCGTATTCTGGCAGATTCCGTCTGGCTGACGGCGCGTGAACTCTCCGAAAAAGCTAACTTCCAGAGCAGTAATCCAAGCGCGGGACCTAATCGCTGGAAATCGGCAGGAAGTATTTTTGCCCTGCAGCTGCAAGGCAAGGACAACTACCCGGAATATGCGCTGGATGAAGGTTTCCGGCCAATCCCGGTGGTGAAGCAGGTGATCTCACTGTTCGGCGAGAGGAAAACGCCGTGGGGACTCGCCATCTGGTTTGGGTCGGAGAACAGCTGGCTTGGCGGCAAAAAGCCGAAAGATGTGCTGACATCGCAGCCCAAGCAGGTGCTGTTAGCGGCACAGGCAGAGAGAGAGGGCGCCGTTCATGGCTGATGCCGATGACAAGGAGGTTGTTGCCCGCAAAATACGTCAGCCCAAGGCTAATTTGCAGGTGAACTTTGTTACCTGGCCTGCGGGCAAACGGCTCCATCGGGTGCATTCAGCGGATTACAGTGCAGTGCAGTTCAACCCAGGTAAGGGGAACTCTCGCTTCAGCCCAATGAGTAACGGCGTAGCGACGTTGTACGGCGGTGAAAATTTCGGCGTGGCGGTGATGGAAACGCTGTTCCACGATCTGCCGGCAGACTCCGCTGGCGCACCTTACGATTTGGGAAAGCTGGCCGGAATGGCGCATTCAATTATCATGCCGCTTATTGACCTCCAGCTTGCGGATCTTAATCCTAAAACACTGCGCAAAATGGGTGTCACGCGAGCCCAGCTTTTAGACTCTTCTGCCGAACAGTATATTTTCACCCGGGAATACGCGGTGGCAATACATCAGGCTTTCCCGGACGTTCAAGGGCTACAGTGGTCTTCTAAACAGCATGGTGATGCGGCGTTGATGCTTTTTGGTGACCGTATTGAAGCATCTCAACTAAATGTTGAGATTGAATCTGAAGTGATAAATGAGTCAGAGAACGTGTTGGATGCTATTGAGGAAGAAGCCGATCAGCTGGGTGTAGTGCTTTTGGCGGCGGGTGGTGGAGGTTAGTCAGAGAGTGCCGCAGGCCGTGTGATTCAGCCATGATGGAGAGAGAGCATGAGCTCTTTTCTATCACAATACTCTTGCTTTCAACGCCGCTTGTTCATACTATCACTTTGTTCATGATTCATGAACATTCAAAAGGCGTGAACGAATGATTGAAGAACAGTTTCTGTCTGAAGTGGTTGAAAGCCTGCCCAAAGGTTTTGAACTGAAATGTAGCGTGAACCCACAGGGTGATCAAAATCAGTCTGAGATGACAGCAAAGCTGCTCAGACCTGACGGTAAAGGCATTGATTTTACACTGGAAATTAAAAAGATTCATCGTGTAGAAAGCTTGATGAGTATACGCAATAAAATTGCCCACAATCCAGCCGGTCTGCCTTTATTACTTATCTGTAATCAACTTACGCCCACACTCGCTGAATACTGCTTCAATAACTGTTTGAACTATATCGATACGGCTGGGAACGCGATTATTCAGACCCCTGAGTTGTACGTTCTCATAAAAGGGAAAGTAGGCATAAAGCCTGTTTCAGTAAAGTCTCGATTTGCTGAAGGGGTGATGAAATTGCTATTCGTATTACTCTCCCGCCCAGAAAGCCTCAATGAAACTTATCGTAGCCTTGCTGCTCACTCGAGCATTTCTCTCGGCATGGTAAGTAAGGCATTTGAGTTTCTTGAAGCACAAAAATATTATCGTAAAACCCAGCATGGACGCCGCCTGATGAACGTCGAAGAGCTACAGGTTTTGTGGAGACGTGATTATGCTGCGGCGCTTCTTCCAAAATTGTCCAGTATCCCGCTGCTCCAACCCAATTCATGGCATGATATTTCGCTGCTTTCAGGTGAGTGCTGGGGAGGCGAAGTTGCAGCTGCGGAGTTAACCGGGGGCTACCTGATAGCCGAAAGAGGGACGCTCTTTACGCCGCTACCTTTAACACAAAGGCGGCAAACATTGGGATTGAAACCCCACCGTGAAGGTAAGCTACAACTCGTCTCCAGTTTTTGGGGGGATAATTTTGAGCTCAACAAAAAAGCCATAGCCATGTTGTGTGTAGCAGAACTGCTGGCCAGCGTGGACGATAGAAATCTGGAAACGGCGAAAATAATTAATGATAAGTATCTTCAGCTTAGTGAATCCGCTCTCTTCAGTTATTGAAACGTTACTGACGAAGATAAGTCATATTTGCTCAGAGAAGGGCATTCCATTCTTTATCGCCGGGGCAACAGCTCGCGAAATTTTGCTTCATCACGTACACGGTAAAAACCTTGGACGGCGGACCCGTGATATTGATATCGCCATATTTGTTAATGAGTGGCGAGTATTTGATGAACTAAAACAAACGCTAACCGCCGTTGGGGCGAAAGAAGTGGGTTAAAATGTCCATCGAATGATCTGGCATGACATTGAGTTAGATCTCATCCCATTTGGTGGGATCGCTGAAGATAAACAGGTTTTCTGGCCACCCGATCGGAACATCATTATGGCTATTGATGGTTTTCCCGAAGCATTCGCCAATGTCGTGAATATCCGGCTGGATAATGGTGAAGTTATTCCATTCTGTTCTTTACCAGGTTTGGCGTTATTAAAAATGTTCGCATGGCGGGATCGCGGCCACTCAGATGCGCGAGATGTTATTGACCTCTACAAAATTGTCAGCGAATACGGTGCGATTGAAAATAGCCGAATATACGAAGCGCCGATTGATGGTGAAGCTTCAGGCTGGGACCCCGTTCGAATGGGAGCCACTCTGCTGGGATTTGATATTGCTATGGTTGGCTTAAAAGCATCGGTGGCAGAATTAAGGACGCTGGATAAAGACGCACTCACAGATGCTATTTTTCGGCAGTCGGCCACGTTAAAATCTGATGAGATTGAACAAATAATTGATGATTTTTGGCATGGCCTTTTTCAGAATGATCAATCTACCTAAACAGGCATCCTGGTATCAAAAGGGGACGGCTTTTAAGCTACTCCCCGGCTAATCCCCAATCACCGCCGCATCCTCAAATACGCCAACGGCTTATCCGGCCACGCCCGATCCGGGAACAGCCACAGGCGAATGCTGTACAGATGGAACAGCGGCGTGAACAGCTGCTCATCGCGGGTGGCGAGGCCTTCCAGCTCCAGCAGCAGCAAATCCAGCTCATCCAGCAGGGCAGGATGCGGAGCCACTTTCAGGGACTTCATTCGCCGCTTCAGGAACAGCGCCAGCTCGTGGAACATCTGTCCGCTGTCCAGCTGATGCTGCCCCAACATCTCGCGGTTGCGGGCGTAATAGTCATAGCAGTTCGCGCCCAGCCACACTTCGGTCACCAGGTTGCCAGCGGTCAGCAGGTCGGGATGCGGATCGAGGCGCATACGCGGCAGGATCACGTTCACGCGCTCCAGCATGCGGGTAATAAAGTGCTGACGTGATAGCAGCGATGACCCGTTGCGCTCCATCTCTTTCACAAAGCGCAGCAGCTCGCCCAGCCCCGAACGCACCGCGCGGCGGGCGATCCATGACGGGCGCTTGTTACGGATAATCGCGGTGATCACCACCGCAAATAAAATCCCGGTCATCGACGAGATCGCCGTGTTGATGGCCAGCGTCAGGTCGGGCTTCAGGTGATGGCTCAGGCCGATTAAACCGGGAAGCTGGATCGCGGCGCTCAGGCCGATCATATTGGTAGAAGGATTGGCAATCACTAACCCCAGCACGAAAAGCCCCGGCGACAGGCAGATAATCAGGCTTTCAAAGGTCACGGCCTGCGGGATCAGCAGCGCGACGTACAGCACGCTGATAATGATCGATATGACCGTGCCTTTGATAAACAGCTTCATGGAATTGCCCGGCGTGTCTGCGCTGGCAAAAAATGAGCTGAGTATCGCGGCCATCATCGGCGCGGAGGCGCCATCGCGCCAGGCTGTGCCCATCCAGAACAGGCAGGCGCCAAAGGTCGCGAGAAATGAGGTGGTCGCGGAGAGCAGCAGCAGGCCGGTGTCCGTATGCGGGCGCGAGCGTTCTTTACGCGCGAGGCTGGTATCGCCCGACAGATCGCTGACCAGGTTGCTGACGCTGTGATACGCCCCGGCGATGCGCACAAAGTCGGCCAGGCGCTCAAGTAAACCGGTCAGCACCAGGCACTCATCAATCGGCAACTCGCCATTCTGCCAGGCACGTTTGAGATCGCCCTGAGTGGCGGTAAGCGTGGCCTGAATCCCGGCGTTATCCCTGAGATCGTCTCCGGCGTTCAGCCACAGCAGAAACTGCTGAAAGGCGAGGGAAACCGTTTCCGGAAAGCGGATATCCAGCTGCGCCATCTGATGCAGACGGATCTCAATCGCGGCCAGCGTCGGGATCAAATAAGAGAGATGCTGATACTGCACGCTCACCAGGCGGATCAGCCTGCGCGCCGCGTCACCTTCATACACGCAGTGGGTGATCAGCGCTTCAACCTGCTGCGGATACTGCGCCATGCGGATCAGAATGTCTTCCCGCTCCGGCGAGTTATGCTTTGGAATGCCGGTCAGCAGATCGCTGCACATCTTACGCCCGTTCTGATACCACACGGTGACGCTTTGCTCGAGCAGGTTGCGCATCGAAACCGGCAGCAGTAATCCATGAATAAAACTGCTGCAGGTGACGCCCAGCGCGATCTCTTCAATACGTGAAATCACCGTGCCGGTAATGCTCAGCGGCATGGTCACCGCCGGGAAACCCATAATGGCGGCGCTGTAGCCCGCCAGCATAAACACATAGCTTTTCGGCGTGCGGTCATGCAGCGACAGATAGAGGCAGAAGCTGACCCACAAAGACACGCACAGGCTGAACAGCATCGGAGACTGGACGGTTTCGGGATAAATCAGGAACACAAACAGCCCACCCAGCAGCGTGCCCATCAGGCGGAAGATCGATTTCGAGATGGTCGATGCGGAATAAAGCTGAGAAGAGACGTAAACGGTAGTCAGTGCCCAGGCCGGTTTATCCAGATTCAGTTCAAGCGAGATATAGACAGCCAGAAAGGCCGCAAGACAGGTCTTTACTGAAAACAAAACGGCGTTTTTCGAAAACCACTGCATGACAGGGACTACCAGATGCACACTAAGTGCGCAGCATCCTGCCAGAATACGCGCCTAATTCATGGGGTTAACTACGTCAAATTGTTACTGAATCAAAAAAGATATTCCCATTATGAAATTATCTTCAGGTGAAACTATATAAATAAACTTCAGCGGCAACCTTAACCATAAAAGCCCCTGCCAGTAAAAGCAGGGGCTTTTCGAGTCATAACAAGGTGCTGCACGTTACCCGTAACAGCCGATCAATAAATCCTGTCAATGATAGCGATCAAGCCATTGTCAGTTAACGCTCAGAAACCGTCCCGTAACCATAAAAAAGATTCGTAAAAGAACGGGGCGATCGCTCAACACATTCTTACCGCCCCTGGTGCGAAACTCCATGCCCGATCTTGCCATGGCCGGCACCGACTTTCCCGTCGTCGGCATCCTCCACCAGGTCACACTGTTTCGGCAGCGTGGTGGCAATCAGGCCAGCAATAATCAGCGAGCCTGCCAGCGCGCAGATGGCCGTTCCCTGACCGTAGAAGTAGATCATAATGCCGACCAGGTAAGGACCGCAGAAGCCGCCCAGATTACCCAAACCGTTGATCACACCGCGAGCGCTACCGGCCAGTTCGGCCGAGGCGATACGGCCAGGCATTGACCAGAACGGGCTGGTGGCGGCTTTGAGGAAGAAACCACAGAACACCAGGGCGATATAGGCCGCGACGATATGCTGATGCAGCACCACGGATGCCAGCAGCGACGCGGCAAAGCAGAACAGCGAAATCATTACCCACAGACGGCGTTTACCGGTTTTGTCGCTGATCATCGAAATCAGGTAGATACCGACAATGGTCGCGACAAACGGCAGTATTGCCAGCAACCCCACGTTGGCCATATTGGCACCGGTCAGGTTTTTCAGAATGCTTGGCAGCCACAGCGTGTAGCCATAATCGCCGGTCTGATAGAAGAAGTTCAGCAGCACCAGCTTCATCAACCCTTTGTTGCGGAACACGTCTTTCAGCCGCGCTTTGCCCACCGGTGCTTTCTTGCTGCGCTCTTCGCGCTCACGGGTCAGTTCGGTAATCAGGTATTCACGCTCACGCGCGGGCAGCCAGCGGGCTTCTTCCGGGCGATCGCTGATCACCAGCCACCACACCAGCAGCACGGCGGCAGACAGCAGGCCTTCGATGATAAATAACCAGCGCCAGTCGAAGGCGTTGATGATCCAACCGGAAATCGGCGCGGTAAACATGCCGCCCAGCGGCGCAAACATCATCACAAAGGCGTTCGCCCGTCCCAGCTCTTTTTCCGGGAACCAGTTGCTGACCATGGTCAGCACCACCGGCAGCATCCCGCCTTCCGAGATACCCAGCACGAAGCGCAGACCCAGCAACTGCCAGTGATTGGTGACAAAGCCGGTGGCGATCGACACCACCATCCACGCCGCCAGAGACCAGGCGATAAATTTCTTGCCGCTGCCGTTCACCGCCACGCGGCCGCCCGGCACCTGCAGGAATAAATAACCGATAAAGAAAATGCCGCTGGCGATACCGGCCATCTGGCTGGTGATGGCTAAATCCTGCTCCATGCCGCCAGGCAGGGCAAAGCTGATGTTCACCCGGTCCATAAACGACACAATGCAGGTGATCAGAATCGGGGCTATCACACGCAGCCAACGCGTGCCGGGTATTTTATTATTCATCTCAGGCCCTCTGGAAAAAGTGGATAACGGTCCATCCCGGTGATGCAGGCCGACAACGCCGGCCTGGGCAGGGGATGCAAACGCGTTAATCGATGGCGGTCGGCAGCGGCTTCTGGTTGAAGAACGCCTCAACGTTGGCGAACACCACATCCGCCATCTGCTGACGGGTTTCGTGGGTGGCGCTACCCACATGGGGCTGTAACAGCACGTTGTTCAGCGCAATCAGCTCTTCTGGAACCTGCGGCTCCTGCTCGAAGACGTCCAGCGCGGCACCGGCAATCTCGCCTTTGCGTAAGGCCTGAATTAATGCGGACTGATCGACTAACGAGCCGCGCGCGATATTGATCAGCCAGGCGTGTTTCGGCATCGCCTGCAGGACGGCGCTGTCAACCATCCCTTTGGTGGATTCGCCGCCCGAAGCCGCAATCACCAGGAAGTCACAGGATTTCGCCAGGCTCTGCACATCGTCGCACCAGCTGTACGGCAGCGACTCACGGCGGCTGCGGCTGGTGTAGCTGACCGGCATATCGAATCCGCTGGCGCGGCGGGCAATGGCCTGGCCGATGTTGCCCATGCCGACAATGCCGATACGTTTGCCGCTGACCTGGGTGCCAAGCGGAGGCGCGTTGTTCAGCCATTGGCCCTCGCGGACAAAGCGGTCGCCCTGACACAGTCGGCGGGATGCCGCCAGCAGCAGGCCCATCGCCATATCGGCAACGTCATTGGTTAACACGCCGGAGGTGATGGTCACGGCAATCTTGCGGGAGCGGGTAGTGTTGAGGTCGATGGCATCGGTGCCGACGCCGAACACGGCAATCAGCTTTACCTGCGGTAACTGCTGCAAAACCTCGTTGCGAACGCCGATGTCGCCGCGCGTCACCACCGCCTTAATGCTGTCGCCAGACTGGGCCAGAAAGGCCTGCGGATCCTGCTGCTCGTACAGGCGGTGAACCGTCCAGCCAGAAGCCAGTCGGTCCATCAGGGCATCAGGTACGGGAGCGATTAGCAGGATGGCTTGAGTTGTCATGGGGTTCCCCTTCAAAGGCAGTACGTCGGATACGTACTATTAAAGGGGTTTCTGAGTATTTAATTGCGAGCTGGATCACACTGAATCGTGTTAGAAATCTGTGTTACCGACTACGTGATCGCGAAGGTGCTTATCGGCGGGTTTCCGCCGTCAGATGGTCGATCCCATCGACAGGCGATAGTGCAAATCCACCCGCTCGATGGTGGGAAGGTTGTTGATCTTCTTAATCAAAATCTCGGTGGCGGTTTTGCCCATCTCGAAACGCGGGGTGATCACGCTGGCCAGTTTCGGGGTTGTTACCTGACCGATCTCCAGCCCGTGGAAACCGGCAATCGCCATCTCCTGGGGCACGGCAATCCCGGCCGCCAGGCACTCCTGCAACACGCCTACCGCGAGGTCATCGTTGGTGCAGAGTATGCCGTCCATATCGGGATACATCTGACGCGCCATGGTCATCATTCCGGCCCCGGTCGACACCGATGAGACCTTTTTCGGCGCAATGCGGCCGGTGGGCAGGCCCGCGTCTTCCACCGCTTTGCAGTAGCCGGCGTAGCGCTGCTCATCGCGAATATCGGACATTGAGCCGAAATAGATGATGCGCTTTTTGCCGCTGCCAATCAGCATGCTGGCCATATCAAACCCGGCCTGGAAGTTATTGAATCCGACGTTGACGCGGCCTTCGGTGGTGGTCAGTCCCATCACTTCCGCCACCGGAATGCCCGCCGCTTTCAGATACTTCTCGGCGCGCACGGTGTGGACCGATTCGGTCAGTAAGATTGCCTTAACATTGAAGGCCAGCACGGTGGCGATCTGCTCTTCCTCACGCTGGCTGTCGTAGTCGTAATTCACTACCAGCGTCTGGTAGCCCTGGGCGGTGGTCACCGACTCCACGCCAGCCAGCAGGTCGGAGAAAATCTGGTTATTAAAGGAGGGGATCAGCACGCCGATGCGGGGAAGGGCGTTGCTGGCGATGGCGTGATTATCCGGGTCCGGCTCATAGCCCACCTCGGCAATCACGCTGGCAATCCGTTCGGCGGTGTCAGGTTTAACTTTTTCCGGCGTGCGGAGATAGCGGCTGACCGTCATTTTTGTTACACCCGCCAGAGTGGCAATATCATGTAACGTGATCCGTTGCATTTTCATCGTTGTTATCAGCCGACAGCCCTTCAATGCCTGCATTATGCCTGCTGCGACCCTTAAAGGAAATTGGATTAAAGTGCGGTTAATCCTGGTCTTGCGGTGCGTGTTACGGTGAAAAGCCCGTCGCGATCACAGCAACGGTATCCTGGTTTCGTAACAGCGCTATAGGTGATCTGTATCACAGTTTAAAAGGGCTAAAAGCCGTGTGATAAGGCCCATACAGACTCACCTCGCGCGAGCCACTCACTGCCTGATGCAATGGAGCAGGAACAGATGAATCTATTCAGCTTAGAGAACAAACGAATTTTAGTGACCGGCGCAGCGCAGGGCATCGGTTTTATTATGGCGCGCGGCCTGGCGCAGCACGGTGCGGAAATCATCATTAACGGCACCTCAGAAGAGCGCGCAGAGAATGCGGCGATGAAGCTGCGCGACGAAGGCTTTACCGCGCACACCGCGGTCTTCAACGTCGCGGACCCGCAAGGGGTTGAAGCCGGGATTGAAAAGATTGAGTCCACCATCGGGCCAATCGACGTGCTGTTTAATAATGCCGGCATCCAGCGCCGCCACCCGTTCACCGAGTTCCCGCTGGATGAGTGGAATGACATTATTGCCACCAACCAGACCGGGGTGTTCCTGGTGTCCCAGACCGTGGCGAAGCGCATGATTACCCGCAACGCGGGCAAAATCGTCAACATCTGTTCGATGCAGAGCGAACTGGGCCGCGACACCATCACTCCCTACGCCGCAGCGAAAGGCGCGGTGAAAATGCTGACGCGCGGCATGTGCGTAGAGCTGGCCCGCTACAACATCCAGGTCAACGGCATTGCGCCGGGCTATTTCGAGACGCCGATGACCAAAGCGCTGGTGGACAATCAGGAGTTTACCGACTGGTTGTGCAAGCGCACCCCGGCTGCCCGTTGGGGCAATCCCGAAGAGTTGGTGGGCGCGGCGGTATTCCTGTCTTCAAAAGCGTCTGACTTTGTGAACGGGCATCTGCTGTTTGTTGATGGCGGCATGTTGGCGGCGGTCTAACCCGGAGGAAGCGAAATGGCAGGTCAATGCATTATTGTGATGGGCGTATCCGGCACCGGGAAATCCTCGGTGGGGACGGCGCTGGCAAATGCCTTACAGGCGAAATTTATTGACGGGGACGATCTGCATCCCCGCCAGAACATCACCAAGATGGCGTCCGGCCAGGCGCTGAACGACGACGATCGTTTGCCGTGGTTAGGCCGGCTTTCAGACGTGATTTTCAGCCTTGAGCAGAAGAATGAGTCCGGTGTGCTGGTCTGTTCAGCGCTGAAAAAAAGCTACCGCGACCGGCTGCGTGAAGGCAATCAGAACGTGCATTTTATCTGGCTGAACGGCGACTACGACTGCGTGCTGGACCGCATGAAGCGGCGCAAAGGGCACTTTATGCCGGAGGCGCTGCTCAAAAGTCAGTTTGCCGCGCTGGAAGCACCCGGTGCAGAGGAGCGCGATGTTATCCCCGTGGATATCTCGCCTACGCTGAGCACCATTGTGACCCGCTGCGTCAACCTGTTGCAGCCCACTCCTGCGGCGCCCGCCGTGGCATCCTTACAACCGGAGACCGAACAACGTTATGATCATTGATACCCTCGAACAGGCAGCAAAAAATCCGCTTTATCCAGCGGTGATCCGTAAGACTCTGCAGGCCATCCAGGCGAACAATCCGCAGACCCAGGCGGTGGGGAAATATGCCATTCAGGGCGAGGAAATTTTCTACTCGGTGATGGAAAGCGAAACGCGCGATTTTAACGCGCAGCAGCCCGAGTTCCACCGCCAGTATATCGATATCCATCTGGTGCTGGCCGGGGAAGAGATCATTGGCGCAGGCCCGATCGGGCTGGAGTTGGATCTGGTTGCGCCATTTGAAGAGCAGAAGGATCTGGGCTTCTGCCACCGGATCGACAGCGAAACGCTGATCCACCTGCAAACCGGCGCGCTGGCGGTGATCTTCCCGCTGGAGCTGCATCGCCCAATGTGCACCTTCGGCGTTCCCTCTCCGCTGCGTAAGATCGTGGTGAAAATCGACAGCGCATTGCTGGTGGATTAATCCCGATCCGGCTTGAGGATCTTGTTTAGAAAGCGCCTGAAATCGGAAGATCTCAGGCGCTTTTTTAGTGGGTCAGTAGCCAGGAACGGCGCGGGTCCCCCAGTTCTTTGTGCCATTTCTGTCTTCAGCCATAAGCTCATCATGGACAGAGTCCAGCACCCACAAACACTTCGCGGCCAGGTTATTAGCCTCTTCCAATGCATGCTTCGTTGCGGCATAGAACAGGAGATAGGAGTGTTTGGATATATCAGGAATGCTGCCAAAACAGATATTATCCGTATCAAGATGCACGACCTTTCCCCGTGGCGTCATCTTATCGATTGAGTTCAGGGCCTCCAGCATAGCCTGAGGGTTACGGATTAACCCTCGCTGGGCCGCTTCAACCAGATCAGCGGTTTCTTCGTTATTAGATAACGCTCTGAACCAGGGCAGTATGGCTATCCATTCCGCATCGCCTTCAGCAACTTTAGTGGCAATAATGCTATGCCAGTCGGATTCGCTGACTTGAGCCTGAAAAGCGTTAACCCCATGCTCCTCAATCTGATGCTTTACCGCGGCAGGGCTCATCTCTGCACTGGCAAAGGCTGAACATAAGAGTAACGTCAGAAGAGCTCTTTTCATGGCACCACCAATAATTCTTTATCATTAGAATTCCAGATTTCACGCCTTAAAGTGGGAGGTAAAATAATACATCCCTCAGAGGCCCAGCCCGGTACGCCTTTTACCCTCTCTCCATGGATCCTGAAAGCGGTTCTGCCGAACATATTATTCGACGGGTCTGGTATCAGAACTAAAGTTAAAGGCCCTTTCGACGTCGTTTTATCGTCGATGCGGTATGTCCCCTGAGGTATGGGGCCCAGACCGCGTACATGCTGTCTTGATGGGTTATTTTTGTTGGTCATCCGTCCTGCATAACCCTTCCCTCTGGGCTCAGTATTATGAAACATTTCGCCAGTGCTTTGATGATATATCCATGTCATGGTGCTTCTCCTTAGGCGGTGACTCTTCCATCCCAACTGTCCGAATGCATCAGGTTGCCGTCGAGATAATGCCAGGTGATTTTCTCAAAGGTTAACTCGATGTATTCAATATGATTATGCTGTTGATACTCCGGTGCTTTGATATCGAGTAGCAACGGGATCACCGCCACAACTCTGACCTTATCGAGGGTGGTCAAAAAGTAAGGTTCTTCCTGACCGGCATGATTGATGTGGTAAAAAACAAACTCGGCTGAGTGAAGGCATTGCCCGGTTGTCAGGGCCTTGTAGAGCAGGGGGGAACTGCAATCAATTTCCTTTTCAAAGGCATAGGTATTGAAATTTCGCGTGCTGGTGATTTTTCCACTGAAAGGATCGGTTGGCAGTGTCACGGCATGGTCAAGATAAGTGACTTCTATACTGCCTTCACGTCCCAACACCTCAACACCACCTCTGATAGCCGAACCGCCATCATCCTTTAAACGCAAATAGACGGGTATTGCCATAAACATCTCCTTGTTTATTCCGTATACGGGCAAGGATGATGCTAAAGCTTTGTGTTTTGACATCCAACCGGGAAGTGGCAAACTTTGCGCGCGGTAACGGAAATAGAATTAACAAACACGGAGAGGTTAATTAGCGTCAGCGAAATAAATAAGATGGTGTTCGAATTAATTCTGAATTGTTAACTCATTGCCAACAGTAAAATAGCTGGGGTTAATTGAATTAACCCCAGCGATTATTATTTACGTCGTGCCCGACGCCACAGCAGAACAATAATCAGCACAATCACAATGGCCGCAATGCTGCCAGGGACGATCCACGGCTGCACTTCGGCCAGCAGCGGTGGATGGCCGCCTTTACGCACCCAGGCAACATCGCCTGCGGTAACCGTACCTTCTGGATTGCCGTAGTTCTGACGGACAAAGTTGGTGATATCCGCCACCTGCTGATCGTTCAGCTTATCGACATAAGACGGCGAGCTGAAGCCCGGCATCAGCACGTCACCATCGGCGGTTTTACGCTGCACACCAAACAGGATCGCCGAGATCAGGTTATTCGGATCGCGCAGCCCGGTTGCGGTGTTGTGGAACAGCGACGGATAAGCCTGATTCTTGCTGCCTGCGCCATCCGGCTGGTGGCAGCTGGCGCAGTTCCCGCTAAACAATGCGGCACCGGTGGTGAGCGAGTGGTTGGCATTATTCGGGTTACGACCACGAATGCTGTTTTCCACATCCATCGGCTTGCCGTAAGAGAAGGCGGCCTGGGTGTCGCCGTCGTCACGGATCGCCGGGGTGCTTTTCAGGTAAACCGCAATCGCCTTCAGATCGCTGTCCGGCAGATACTGCAGGCTGTTTTCAACCGCTTCCGCCATGCCGCCAGCCGCCTGGTTTTTCCCTTCAGCGCGACCGGTTTTCAGGTACTGCATCAGTTCCTGGTCGCTCCAGCCACCAATGCCGCTGACCTTGTCGGAGGTGATATTCGGCGCATACCAGCTGCCCAGCGGGCCGCCAGCCAGCGGCTTCGCGCTCTCTTCCTGCATCAGCACGCCGCGCGGCGTATGGCAGGTATTACAGTGCGCCAGGCTGTTGACCAGATAGTTGCCGCGGTTCCATTCGGCGCTTTTGCTGCTGTCTGGCTCGAAGCGTTTGGTGTTAGCAAACATCAGGTTCCAGAACTTCATGCTGAACCGCAGGCTGAACGGGAACGGCAGGCTGGTCTGCTGATTGGCCCGATCGACCGGCTTCACGCCGTGCTCAAAGTAGTAATAGAGCGCGTGCAGATCCTCGTCGGTCATCTGGCTGTAGGACGTGTACGGCATAGCCGGATAGAGTTGCGCGCCGTCAGCCCGCACGCCATCGCGCACCGCCGCAGAGAATTGCGCTTCGGTATACTGGCCAATGCCGTTTTCGGCTGGCGTGATGTTGGTGGAGTAAATCACCCCCATCGGCGAGGCGATGGCGTAGCCGCCAGAGAAAGCGGATTTGCTGCCCGGCGCGGTGTGGCACGCCTGGCAGTCGGAGGCGGAGGCAACCTGCTGACCTTTATGCAGCAGGTTAAGATCCAGATCCTCAGCTGAAGCGGCAAAGCTTGCACCGGTCACGGTGGCCAGCAGCAGGGAAAGCAACGTCAGTTTTTTCATACCCGCCCCTTCATGCGCATCGCCATATCCTGTGCCGCTTTCAACGCCAGCGCGGCCATGGTCAGCGTACTGTTAACCACGCTGGCAGACGGAATCGCCCCGCCGCCCGGCAGCCACAGATTCTCATGATCGAAGGCGCGACAGTTGCCATCGACCACCGCTTCTTTGGCGTCTTTGCCCATGATCACGCCGCCCATAATATGGTTGTTGGCGTTCAGCCCTTTGCTGATGTTGAACTCTTTGGCATCAAACAGCTGGCCGATATGCTCAAGCTGCGCGTGGGACGCTTCCGCGCCTTTACGCACGTAATCACCGACGTCGTAGTAAATATCCGGGCAGGGCAGGCCGTGCGGATCCAGACGGGTTTTGCTCAGCGTCAGGCGGTTTTCCGGATCCGGCAGCGGCTCAAGGCTGATCGACAGATCGACGCTGTGCACGGCGCGATAGCGGATCTCTTCGTCCAGCGCCTTGCCGACCAGGCCTTTTGCCAGCGCCTGAGTGGTGGCAGCAACAACGCGCGAGATGTTGTTGAGGATCACTTTGTTGGCGGAGTAGTCGCGGCGGAACTCGCCATCGCGGTAGCCAACCATACAGCTACTCTGCGCCGGGCCACGACCCAGCCAGACCGGTTCTTTGGTCAGGAATGAGCAGTGGAAACCGGAGTGGTCCATCATATTACGGCCGACCATATCGGAGCTGTTGGCGATACCGGTTGGGTTAGCTTCGTTGGCCGCCATCAGCAGCAGGCGCGGCGTTTCGATGCCGTTACAGGCCAGCGCGAAGGCTTTGCCGCTAGCTTTATGCGACGCACCCGCGCTGTCTTTCCAGTGCACGGCGGTGATGCGGTTGTTGCTGTCGGTATCCATCTTGTAGACCACCGCTTCGGCCAGCACCACCGCACCCGCGCGCTCGGCACGTTCGATATGGTGAATGCCGTTATACATCGCGCCAATCGGACAGATCGGCTGGCAGTTATTGTTGCCGCAGCAGGTCGGGCGACCTTCCCACGGACGGGTACTGCGGCCCTGCGGGATCGGCACCAGGTTGTAGCCGTGCGGGTTGACCACGCTGGCGAAATAGCTGTCGCCGTGGGCAAACGGCACCATATCCATCGGATAGGGCTGGCTGCGCTGGGAAGGTGACTGACGGGCGGGATCGTGCGGGCCCGCCACGCCAATTTCGTTTTCGGCTTTGCAGTACCACGGCTCTAATTCGTCATAGGAGATGGGCCAGTCGCGACCGACGCCATATTTCGACTGCATGACAAAGTCGCTGGGATCGTGACGCCAGCAGGACGCCGCCCAGTGCCAGGTGGTGCCGCCGACGGTACGCAGATAGCCCTGCTGGAAACTGGAGGCATTCGGGCCGGTCACGTTAACGTAGTTATTCGGCGGGAAGTAGAGCGGGGCGGGCGCGAATTTCGACTGCGGGTACAGTCCCTGGAAATCCGACCCTGCGCGGTTAGCAAAAGGCATATTGCGCCAGTTCTCGACCGCCTGGGAACGCTCAATGCGCAGCCCGGCTTCCAGCACCAGCACGGAATAGCCCTGGCTGACCAATTCATTGGCAATCATGCCACCGACAACACCTGAGCCCACGATCACAATATCCGCGCTGGCATCGCCTTGCGCAGTAAAAACGGGTTGTTTGTTCATTTTTATCTTATTTTTTAATGTGTTGAATTACAGACTGGCGATCAAACCGTCGTTTTCATCCGGGACGGGCGCGGTCCACCAGATCGGGCCATTGCCGCAGTAGGTTGGCACCACCAGGCCATCGCTGACCGGGGCATACATCAGCGCCTGCTTATAGGCGACCAGCGTGCCGTGATAGTCGCTGCCGACGGTGCCGGTGTACCAGGCGGTAACGATCTGATAGAGGAAGTCTTTCAGTCCTGCCTGAGTGGCTTTGTCCATCAGCTGTTGCGCGCTGTCGCCGGTGGTCAGCAACTGCGCCAGGCGGGTGACCCTGGCGGTAAACTGCCTGTCACTGCGGGCGAAGGCTTCGTAGAAACGCGCGGCGAGGCCACTGTCGATCTGCTTATGCTCGGTGATGGCCTGCGAGACGGTAATAAAGTTTTTAACCGGATCGCTGGCGCTGACCAGGCTTGCCGCAAACGCCCGGCCAGGCCCGACGAACAGCGCTGCCGAGACGGTCAGATTGACGGCGGTGCGCAGGAACTCACGACGATTGGAACCGGTTCCATTTTTGGGCGGAACCAGAGAACGATCGGTTTTTGGCTGGTGCATGGTATCCCTGGAAAACGAAAGTGAGCGAGAAATGAGACTGAAGTCACAAATCTTACTGGGATGCCCCTGTTTTGTTAATGGGATATTGCAGGAATTTATCGAAATGTGACGATTTCAGCTCTAAATGATAATTTTGTTTAAAAATTAGTAGCCGATTTCATGCCTCCCTAAAACCCTTCTTCAGCAGATCCCGCCGAAATCCTGGTTGTGATGCCGGAAACCGCAGGCGAAGCCAGACTCCACGGGCCTTAAACAAAAACCGGCAAAGCTTAGCGTATTTTCACATTTGCTCTGGTTCCGCGGCTTCAGTGAGAATGAATCAAGCGTTCCATTAAATAAGATCCGGTGGCGTTATTCTTTTCCGTCTCCCTGGCGAGCGGATTGTTATCTTTATTCAGGAGAAAGAGTGCAAATGACATTATCTAAATGGGTATTTTCAGCATTGATGGTCGCCAGCCTGCCAACGGCCTGGGCTGCGGAACAAAATGTCCCGACTGAAAGCTCTTTGCACGTGTCGGCCGACAGCAAGCTAAAAAGCCAGCTGCCCGCCGAGATCCTGAAGCGCGGTTATATCGTTGCCGGAACCAACCCAAATACGCCGCCAACCACCTTTTATAAAGAAGATAACCGCACGCTGGCCGGTCGTGAGATCGACATTATGAATGCGGTCGGCGAACGCCTGGGCATTCCGGTGCACTGGCAGGATACCGGCGGCTTCGACAACATCATTCCGGGGCTGAAATCCGGCCGTTACGATGTGGCGCTGTCGAATATCAACGCCACCAAAGCCCGCCTGGCGCAGGTCGATTTCGTTGGCTATTACAACGCCTCGCGTCTGGGGATCATTGCCCAGAAAGAGGCCAACGTGAAGCCGTTTACCTCGCTGCTGGACGTCTGCGGTAAAACGGTGGGCGCCGGTGCCGGCACCACGCAGCTGACGCGTCTGGACCAGGCCAGCAAAGAGTGTGAGGCCGCCGGCAAGCAGCCGATTAAAACGGCGGTATTCCCGGATCGTCCGGCCGGTGTTCAGGCGGTGGTGAGCGGGCGTGTACCGATGTTCTTCGGCCCGTATGAAGGCCTGACCTATCAGGTCAGCCAGGTTCCCGTACTGGCGTTACCGGGTCAGATCAACGTCGACGATGCGCCGGTGTCCGTGGCCTTCGCCAAAGATTCTCCGCTGGAGCCTGCGGTGCAGGCCGCACTGAACTCGCTGATCGAAGACGGTTCGTATCAGAAAATCCTCGATAAGTGGAACATCGGCTTCGGCGCGGTGAAAGAAGCTAAACGCAATCTGGATATCTTTAAATGAGTAAAGACGACAGCCATCAGGATCCCGACACGCTGCGCATTGTCGGCAAACGCTATTATGGCCGCTGGATCAGCGCCTTAGTGGTGCTGCTGATGCTGGCCGCGGCGGTCAGTTCGATGGTACAGAACCCGCGTTTTGAGTGGCAGGTGATTGCCGACAGCTTTACCCAGCAGTCGATCCTGCAAGGGGTGCTGATGACGCTGCAGCTGACGGCGATTTCGGTGGTGCTGGGCTTTACCGGCGGCACGGTACTGGCGTTAATGCGGCTCTCTTCCAATCCGGTGCTGGTCAGCGTCAGCTGGGCCTATACCTGGTTCTTCCGAGGCGTGCCGATGCTGGTGCAGCTGTTTCTCTGGTACAACATTGCCGCGCTCTATCCAAAGGTCTCTGTTTCGCTGCCCTGGGTCGGCGAGCTGTGGAGCGCGTCATCGAACTCGCTGATCAGCCCGTTCAGCGCGGCGGTGATCGCCCTGGTGATGCACCAGGCGGCCTATGCGGCAGAGATTGTGCGCGCCGGCATCCAGAGCGTGGGTAACGGCCAGCTGGAAGCGGCCAAAGCGTTGGGCTACCGGCCTGCCGAAATTTTCCGCTATACCGTGCTGCCGCAGGCGATGCGCGCCATCCTGCCACCGGCGGGCAATGAAATCATCGGCCAGCTGAAAACCACCGCGGTGGTGTCGGTGATCGCCCTGCAGGACGTGCTGTTTTCGGCGCAGATTATTTACCAGCGCACCTATCAGGTGATCCCGCTGCTGCTGGTGGCGACGCTGTGGTATCTGCTGATGACCTCGGTGTTGTCGGTGGGACAATTCTACGTTGAGCGCTACTTTGCGCGCGGCGTCACCCGTAAAGAGAAGCGCGAATGGTTCAAACGCAAGCCGGCAACCTTTACCGCAGAGCAGGGGAGAGTGAGCAATGGCTGAAGCTATCTCGTTACGTAAAATCACCAAACGTTTTTCCGGCGTCACCATTCTGGACGGCATCGATCTGGATATTGCCGCCGGTTCGGTGACCACTATCCTCGGCCCGTCGGGCTCGGGTAAATCGACGCTGCTGCGCTGCATTAACCATCTGGAAAAGCTCGATGGCGGCACCATCCGCATCGGTGGCGCGTTGGTGGGCTATCAACAAAAGGGCCAGCTGCTGCACGAGCTGAGCAGCAAGCAGATCGCCGCACAACGCAGCCAGATCGGCATGGTTTTCCAGCAGTTCAATCTGTTTCCGCACCGCACGGTGCTGCAAAACGTGATTGATGCGCCAATGCGGGTGAAAAAGCTCAGCCGTCAGCAGGCGGAAAGCAAAGGTCTGGCGCTGCTGAAGCAGGTCGGGCTGGCGGGACGTGAACACGACTGGCCGCAGCAGCTCTCCGGCGGTCAGCAGCAGCGCGTGGCGATTGCCCGGGCGCTGGCGATGGATCCCGAGGTGATGCTGTTTGATGAGCCCACCTCCGCGTTGGTTCCGGAGCTGGTCGGCGAAGTATTGCAGGTGATCAAACAGCTGGCGCATTCCGGCATCACCATGGTGATCGTCACCCATGAAATCGGCTTTGCCCGTGAAGTGGCGGATAACATCGTCTTTATGGAAGAAGGGAAAATCGTTGCCTCCGGACCGACTTCAACCGTACTTGACGAAGCGCAAAACCCGCGCGTCCGTCATTTTTTAGCCACGGTACTTTAACCGTCGCGTTTTAACCGGGAAACACCATGACCGCTACCCGCGCTATGCATAGCTCGCACTGGGGGGCGTTCAGCGCCCTCAACGACAACGGCACCTTGCACATCACCCCGTTCAGCGGCGATCC
This sequence comes from Erwinia sp. QL-Z3, assembly GCF_004551645.1. Lineage (NCBI taxonomy): Bacteria > Pseudomonadati > Pseudomonadota > Gammaproteobacteria > Enterobacterales > Erwiniaceae > Erwinia > Erwinia sp. QL-Z3. Next base: position 722,596 of record NZ_CP037950.1, on the reverse strand, counting down.
CGATCCCAGCCCGCTGCTCCAGAATTTTGAGAATGTCCTGCGTCATCCGGTGCGGCTGGCAACGCCGATGGTGCGTCGCGGCTGGCTGGAGGATGGGCCAGGCCCTGACGACCGGCGTGGGGCGGATGACTACATCGCCATCAGCTGGGAGCAGGCCTACAGCCTGGCCGCCGCTGAACTGAAGCGGGTAGCCGAGCTGGCAGGCCCGGAAGCGGTGTTTGGCGGCTCCTACGGCTGGTCGAGCGCCGGGCGTTTCCATCATGCGCAAAGTCAGGTGCATCGTTTTCTTAACACCAGCATTGGCGGCTACGTCCGTTCGGTTAACAGCTACAGTTCGGGCGCGGCGTCGGTGATCCTGCCGCATATCGTGGGCGACATGAACGAGATTGCCCGCCGTGGCGTCAGCTGGCAGGAAATTGCCGAACACAGTGAGGTGGTGCTGTCGTTTGGCGGCCTGGCGTTGAAAAACTCGCAGGTGGCCAGCGGCGGCCTTAGCGAGCATACCGAACGCGGCTTTATTCAGCAGGCGGCCCGTCGCGGCGCGCGCTTTATCTCGGTCAGTCCGTTGGCCAGCGATCTGCCTGACGAAGCCCAGGGCGAGTGGCTTGCCATTTATCCCGGCACCGACTCGGCACTGATCCTTGCGCTGTTGCAGATCCTTAAGCAGCGGCAGTGGAGTGATGAAGCCTTTCTGGCGGACTACTGCGTCGGCTGGCCGCAGCTGGTGGCCTACCTGAACGGCGAGCAGGACGGTCAGCTTCGTGATGCCGCCTGGGCCGCAGAGATTTGTGGCATTCCCGCTGAACGCATCGAGGCGCTGGCAGAACAGCTGCACGGTAAGCGGGTGATTGTTAGCGTGGCGCATGCGTTGCAACGCGCGCAGCATGGCGAACAGCCGGTGTGGTTAGGGCTGGTGCTGGCGGCCGCATTGGGCCAGCCGGGGTTGCCGGGCGGCGGCTATTCCTATGCGCTTGGCGCGTTGGGCCATTATGGCAAGCAGCATAACCGGGTGGCCTTTCCCGCGCTGCCGCAGGGCAAAAACGGCATCGACCGGCTGATCCCGGTGGCGCGCATCTCCGATATGCTGCTGCATCCGGGCGAAAAGTTTCGCTATAACGGCCGCACGCTGACCTATCCCACCATCAAACTTGCCTGGTGGGCGGGTGGAAATCCGTTTCATCACCATCAGGATCTCGCCCGATTGCGCAAGGCGTTCGCGACGCTGGACACGCTGATTGTGCATGAGGTGGCCTGGACGTCGACCGCCCGTCATGCCGATCTGGTGCTGCCCGCGACCATGACCCTTGAGCGTGAAGACGTTGGCGGCGCACCGACCGACCGGCATTTGATCGCCATGCAGCAGGTGGCCGCGCCCTATGGCGAAGCGAAAGATGATTACAGTATTTTCAGCGAGCTGTCGCGGCGGCTGGGCAGCGAGCAGGCCTTTACCGAAGGGCGCAGCGCGCGCGCATGGCAGGCGCATCTTTATCAGCAAATGCAGGAAAAACTGCAGCAGCAGGGCGTCAGCGTGCCGGATTTCGCCACCTTCTGGCAGCAGGGGATCCTCGAGCTGCCGCAGAGTGACGACGCGGGCAGGCTGCTGCGTCACTTCCGCCGGGATCCGCAGCAGCATCCGTTGCCGACGCCGAGCGGAAAAATCGAAATTTATTCCGCCACGCTGGCCAGTTTCGACAATGCGGACTGTCCGGGGCATCCGGTATGGCTGACGCCGCTGCAGCAGCCAGACGAGCAGTACCCGTTCTATCTGATTGCCAATCAGCCCGCCTCCCGTCTGCACAGCCAGCTGGATTTTGGCCGCTTCAGCGTCAGCCAGAAGCGCGGTGGGCGTGAGGTGTGCAGCATGCATCCGCGGGATGCGCAGCAGCAGGGCATTGCCGAGGGTGACGTGGTGGAAATCACCAACCCGCGTGGCACGGTGCTGGCCAGCGTAACGCTGAGCGAGAAGGTCAGAACCGGCGTGGTGCAGTTGCCGACCGGCGCCTGGTACGATCCGGTCGATCCGTTAGCGGAGCAGCCGACCTGTCGTCACGGCAATCCCAACGTGCTGACGCTGGATATCGGCACCTCAGGCCTGAGCCAGGGCTGCACCGGGCAAATAACCGTGGTGCAGATCCGCAGGTTTACGGGTGAGCCGCCGGCCGTAAGGGCGTTCGAACCGCCGGTGATTAGCCGCAACCCGCCTCAAGCGTCGGCAGCGGCTGGCGATGTGGCGCCTGGAGCGTAAAGCCTGCGAGGAACGTTTTCGCTATTATCAGGAAGGTCGGGAAAGTCAGGGAAGTCGGGAAAGTTGGGGATGTAAGGGATGTTAGGGATGTTAGGTAAGTCGTCTGGACGTTGGGGTGGCAGGGTCAGGGATGTTAGGGACGTCGTCTGGATGTTTCGGTGTATTGCTCAGGGAGAGAGGGGGGAGCACAAAGACGCCGTAAACCCATCCCTGGGGGCTCAGCGGCGACATCCCTGTCGCCGATGCTTTGCTTTTCCCCCCTCTCTCCCTTCCCCTCAGGCTTCAATAATGGATGATCAATTGTGGACACACAGGTCAAAACCCGCTGACTTCACTCTATGCATTGACCAAACTTGATTTGATTTTGACCTGTGTGACCACCGTACCACCCAAGACGCTAATGCTATTGGGTGGCGGCATGGTGCGCATTAGCCGGGTGTCTGCGGCAGGGATGCCGCAGCCAAGCCTCCAGGGATGGATTCACGGCGTCCCGGATAATGCGCTCTATGCTGACGCCAAACCACCGAAGCGGGTTTTGACCTGAAGTCCTCCAGGGATGGATTTACGGCGTACCGGAAAATGCGCACTATGCTGACGCCGTACCACCGAAGCCGCTTTTGACCTGTGTGACCACTATGCTGACGCCGTACCACCGAAGCCGCTTTTGACCTGTGCATCCGCCAAACCTATCAACGACGCCAACTTTACAGGGTGGCGGAATACAGCGCCGCGGTCAGCATCGCCGTTAACCTGGGGAGGGAATCTGGCGTGGCCAGTTGGCACAGCGAGGCAATTTCCTCGGCCTCGTCCTGAGATGCGGCGCCCAGGCAACTGCGTAATTTCGCCTGCAAATCGACCGGCGTTGCCAGGCTTTCGCTGCGCGTCATGCGGCAGCTTAACGGCTCGGCGTCAGTAAACCAGATCGTCACCTTATGGAATCGCGCGGCCGGATCCAGTTCATCCGGCGGAGCGGAGAAATCGGGACAGCGCTGCACGCGATCTGCCAGACTGGCGATCACCGGATTCACCGGTCCTTCCGCCACATCCTCCAGCGCCACGCCGTCAAATAACAGGCTGGAAGCAATCACGTATTCCAGGCTGAAGCGCGCCTCGATGCCATTTTTCGGCTGCGTGACCGACGCGGCAATGTCACCGCCCGGTGGGAAAGCCACCTCAATGCGGCTGATGGCGGCGTCCATCGCCTCCACATTGCCCTGAAACCGTGGCAGCACCTGCTGACGCAGGCGGCGCGCCACGTCTGCGGCGGTATGGGTGCCTCCGCAGGTGGCATAGGGCTTGAACTCCAGACCTGGCGACTGGATGCGCCATGGCGTGCCCCAGTGCTCAACCAGCTTTGTCGCATCGCTGTGCTCGCCGCAGCAGGCGAGTAAGAACGCCTCGATCACGCCCTGCGGCTGCCCGCCAAAGCCAGCCAGCGTCAACCGTCCGGCAAGCACCGCACTCTGCGCCGCCAGCCCGGCATGCAGCGGCTTGGTGGCGGAGCCAAACTGGGCACGCAGCCCGCTGGCCTGGGTGGTGGCGATGCCGAGGATCACCGCCGCCTGATGTTCATCGGCCTTCAACAGGCGTGCAACCGCCGCGGCGGCCGCCAGCGTGCCCAGCGTGGCGGTACTGTGGAAACCGGACTGGTAGTGACGCTGCGTCGCCGCCAGCCCCAGCCTTCCCGCCACCTCGACGCCAATTACATAGGCATCCAGCAGCGCGTCGGCGTCGGGCTGAACGTCTGCCGCCAGCGCCAGCAGCGCCGGCAGGATCACCGTGCTGGGATGGCCGCGAAAATCAGGGTGGAAATCATCGTAATCCAGCGCGTGGCCGGCATAGCCAAGCAGCAGGGCACGCGTCTGCGCATCCTGCGCCTGACTGACGCTGCGCAGCGCACTCAGGCCACTGTCTTTGACGTCGCCACGCAGCACCGGCAGCGTCACCGCCACATAATCCAGCAGGCCCGCTCTGGCCTGCTCACGCGCGGCGCTGTCCGGCTGACTGCGGACAATCATTCTGGCTAGCGGTGGGGTAATGGCCATTGGCTCTCCGGGATTCATGACGATGACGGCGGAAGATGCGCAGCGAGTAAATCGGTAAAGCCGCTGCGCTGACAAAGTGCCTGAAGTTGGGCGATCAGCGCGGCGGGCAGCGGGATGCCGCTCAGGCTGCGCTGCTGATGCGTCTGGTTTTCAATGTCACCGGCGACCAGCACCGGCTTACTGGCATCGGCGGGCGGCGTGTCATGCAGCGTATCAATAATGTGGTCGAGGCCCTGACGGAAGTCGGACGGATCGCCAAACGCCGCAGGATCGATGACCAGGAAAAAGTGGCCGATATCCGGCATGCCGCCTGCCGGACGCGTGGCGGCAAAGGAGGCACCGGCCAGCGGGCCCGCCAGAATTTGCGCCAGCATCGCCAGGCCATAACCCTTGTGGCCGCCGGTCTCTTCCAGACCGCCCAGCGGCGTCAGGCCGCCAGGCGGGCGCTGGAAAACGTACTCCATGCCCAGCGCGCTGTCGGTGACGGCCTCGCCGTGTTCATCGCTGACCCAGCCCGGCGGCAACGCCTGACCGGTAAAGTCATATACCTTGACCTTGTTGGCCGCCACGGTCGTGGTGGCCATATCCAGCACGAAATCGGCGTTTCGCTCAGCGGGTGCGGCAAAGGCGAGGGGATTGGTGCCCAGCACCGGCACCTGTGCGCGGCTGGGCACCAGCATTCTGCTGCGGGTGGTGCTGGTGATCAGCGCAATCTTGCCTCTGGCCGCCGCGTAACGGGCATACAGCCCGGCGGCGCCAAAATGATTGGAGTGACGCACCACCACGCTGCCCATGCCGGACAGCTCGCTTTTCGCCACGGCGGTCTGGATCGCCAGTAACGCCGTGGCGTGACCCAGCGAATGGCAACCGTCGATCACCGCCGTTGCCGGAGTTTCCCTGATAATTTTCGCCCGTCCGGCCGGGTTCCACAGTCCGGCCTGCAATAATTTATCGTAATGCGGCAGCATCGAGATGCCGTGGGAATCGACGCCAAACAGATCGGTTTCCACCATCAGTTCGGCGGTTTGCACCGCGATATCCTCCGGCATTCCCCAGCCGGTCAGGATGGTTTCCGCCTGGCGCATCAGCAGCGCAGCGGGCAGGGTCACCGCCTGATTCATCGCGATGCTCCTGATGCGGGCGTTTCCTGGCTGAGTTTTTCCAGCGCGTTGACCGCAAGCGTCGCCAGATAATCGGCGGTGGGGAACAGCGCACGATCGTCAACGCGGAATTCGGGATGATGCAGAGCGAACGGCCCGCCGGATCCCACCATCACAAAGGCACCGGGGATCTGCTGCTGATAGAAGGCGAAGTCCTCGCCGATCGGGCTGGCCTCGACCACTCTGGCCGCAAAACCGGCCAGCGGCGCCTGCGCCAGCGCAAATTCAGCCCAGGCCGGATCGTTAACTACCGACGGCGGGCCGGCATGCCAGTCCAGCTCAATGCGCGCAGCATAGGTCTCGCTCAGTCCCTGCGCCACCTGACGAAAACGCTGCTCAATCTTCTCGCGGGCCCCGGCGCTAAAGGTGCGCACGGTGCCCTCCAGCCAGGCGCTGTCCGGGATAACGTTCCAGGTGGTGCCGCTGTGGATCTGGGTGATCGACACCACCGCATTCTCCGCCGACGACAGATTACGGCTGATCACCGTCTGTAGCGTGCCGATCAGCTGTCCGGCGATGACGATCGGATCGTTGCCTTCGTGCGGCTTAGCCGCGTGGCTGCCGGTGCCGGTAATGGTCAGGGTGAAACGATCGACGCCTGCGGTGAGCGCGCCGCCTTTGCTGCCAATCACCCCCACCGGCAGCGACGGATCGTTATGAATACCAAAGATCGCTTTTGCCTGATCCAGTGCGCCGGTTGCCAGCAGCGCCGGCGCGCCCATGCCGGTCTCTTCTGCGGCCTGGAACAGGATGCGGACCCGTCCCGGCAGAGTGGCTTCAATTTTTTTCAGCAAAATGGCGGCACCCAGGGCGGCCGAGGCATGAAAATCATGACCGCAGGCATGCATCACGCCAGGATTTTGCGAGAGGTATTCCACCCCCGATTTTTCCTCAATCGGCAGGGCATCAATATCGGAACGCAGCACGATCAGCGGGCCGTCACCGTGGCCGACTTCGGCCACCAGACCGGTCGGCAGCGGCAGATCCAGAATGCGGATCTGATGTTCTTCCAGCGCCGCTCTCAGGCGGGCGGTGGTCTCAAACTCCTGATTAGACAGCTCAGGATGGCGATGCAATTCGTGACGAAAGGCCTGCAGCTGCGCGGCCAGAGGCTGGTGCTTTTCACTGATATTCATGGTTTATCCTGACGGGTCGTCGATGAGGCGGATTTCTCCAGCCACTGCTGATGGGCGGCCTCATCGAGAATTTTCTTCATATACAGCGTGATATGTCCTTTGCCCAAATCGGTCTGGTGCATGGCGACAAAACCGCGGTTCAGGTACATCTCTTTCAGCCAGGGATGGCTGACGGCGGTGCCGAGCGAAACGGCCGGGGCTTTTAGCTGCGCCCGCAGAATATGCGTCTCCACCCAGTCCAGCATAGCGCGGCCCAGCTGCTGACCCTTATACGCCGGGTCGGTGCCGAACCAGCCGATATGCGGCAGGCCGAACGGGCCGGGCAGCGGTCCCCAGGGAAAACGCAGGGTCAGCGAACTGGCCAGCCGGTCGTCGGCAAACAGGCCATACACCGCATGCTGTTGCAGGTGGCGGGTGACCCGATCCAGGTCGGCGGTGGCGGCATCAAAGTGGATCCCCAGCGCGCGGATGGGGGCATACGCGGCCAGCATCAGGGTCAGATAGGCGTGACGATCGTCCAGCGTCAGCTGGCGGAAATGCAGATTCATGCGGTGCTCCCTGACTGGAAATAAAAAAATTCAGTGCCGTTCTTTATTATTCGTCATGCTGTTTCGCAAGCGTTGAGAATAATCATGCCGTCTTTAAATTTCGCACAGCAAGCTATTTATCCCTATAGCTTTTATTTGCATAAGCTCTTGCGAATTTGTCGTAAAGGATCGGGAATGCCTGATTGCTTCTGCACTTTTCTTTGTAGCATGATGAATGAAGCGCCGCGGGTAGCAAGGCAGACAACCACTTTCTCAGCAGTCAGCCCGTTTCAGGTAAAACGTTTCAGGGAAAAAGTTCGCCCGGTTCCACGCAGAATAAATTAAAAGGTCACAGCGTGTTTTCAATAAAATCCCCTAAACAGTATTCGCAACTTCCCGGTATTCGCGCGCGGGTGGGTGAATTAATTTCCCCGCTGGCGAACAGGATTTTCATTATTTCCAGCCCGGCAGCCTGGCAGGCCGTTAACCCGGAACTGGAAAACAGCCTGGCCGCCGCCGGCATCCGCTATCAGCTGGCGATGCTCACCACTGAATGTACGGAGGTGGCAATCGCGGATTTGACGGCGGAGATGCAGGCGCACGGCAGCACGCTGGTGCTGGGCATCGGCGGCGGTCGCGTGCTGGATACGGCGAAAGCCGTCGGTAACGCGCTGGACGAGGTGAAGATTGTCACCCTGCCAACGCTGGCCGCCACCTGCGCCGCCTGGTCACCGATCAGCATTCTCTATACCGCCAGCGGTGCCCATCAGCGCAGCCAGCCGTTAAGCCAGATGCCCGAGCTGGTGCTGGTGGACAGCGAGATCATTGCCCGCAGCGACGTGCGTTTCCTGAAAGCGGGCATCGTCGATGCGCTGGCCAAGTGGTATGAATTTCAGCCCTATCAGCGGCATAACCCGGACAACCTGGCGCTGAATTTGAAGGCGCTGATGGCCCGTCAGGCGGTAGAAGTGTTCGCACAATGGGGCGAGCAGGCGGTGCGGGATAACCAGCAGGGCCAGGTTACGCCCGCGCTGGAGAAAGTCATTGAAGGCTGCATTGTGTTAGCCGGTATGGCCAACAGCATTCGCGATGCCGATCCGACGCCGGGTTTTGCCCACGCCATTCACAACCGTCTGACGCATCAGCCCGAGCTGCACGACTGGCTGCACGGTGAGAAAGTCGGCTTCAGCCTGCTGGTGCAGTCGCGAATGCAGCAGCCGGATGGCCAGCCCGACGCCGGATTGCTGGCACTGCTGCGGCAGTACGATGCGCCGTTAACCCTGGCACCGCTGATCGGCAACCGCACAGAGGCGATCCAACGCATCGCCCGCGAAGTGAAATTTTCGCCCGCCAGCGCCGCGCGTCTGCCGTTTGAGATTTCCCCGGCCACGCTGGAAAAAGCCTTGCTGGCGACCGAAATTGGCTAACCCTTTTCAGACGCAGGCCGTGTTGGCGTGCGCTTTATTATTCCAGGACTGATTATGCAACCGACTCCGTCTTCACCCCGCCAGCTTCGCCTGGGTTTGTTTGTTCAGCCGTTGGGACAGCACGTCAGCGGCTGGCGTCTGACCCGCCAGCTGGGTTCGCCGACCGATATCGACTGGCTGATCCAGATTGCGCAGAAGGCCGAAGCCGGCCTGTTCGATATGTTTTTCGTCGGTGATGCGCTGGCTACCAGCGTGCACCGCCTGCCATCCCCCATGGCGCGCCTTGAGCCGCTGACGTTACTGTCGGCGCTGGCGGTCTCAACCAAACATATCGGCCTGGCGGCCACCGCCTCCACCACCTTCAGCGATCCCTTTACCCTCGCGCGCAGCTTCTCGTCGATTGACCATATCAGCCGTGGCCGGGCGGCCTGGAATGTGGTGACCTCGTTCTCAACCGACGTGGCGCGCAACTTCAGCCGCGACGATATGCCGGGCCATGCGGAACGCTATGCCAAAGCGCGCGAATTCCTCGAGGTCTCCTTCAAGCTGTGGGAAGCCTGGGAAGAGGGCGCGGTGCAACCGGATGCCGCCAGCGGCAGCTATTTTGTTGATGACAAGATCAAGGCGATTAACCATCAGGGCGAGCATTATCAGGTGCAGGGCCCGCTGAATATCTCCCGTTCACCGCAGGGACGGCCGGTGATCATTGAAGCCGGTTCCTCGGAGGATGGTCAGGCGCTGGCGGCGGAAACTGCCGAAGTGGTGTTTACCGCGTCCGCCAGCCTGGAAGAAGGTCAGGCGTTTTATCGCTCCCAGAAGCAGCGGGTGAAAGAGGCCGGACGTAATCCGGATCATCTGCTGATTTTGCCGGGCGTGATGCCGATTGTTGGCAGAACCCGCGAAGAGGCGCAGGCGACCTGGAAAGCGCTGAATTCGCTGGTGGATATTGAGAATGGCCTGCGCCAGCTGTCGGCGCGCTTCGGCCTCGATCTCAGCCAGTATCCGCTGGACGGCCCGGTGCCGGATGCGCCGGAAGGCGAGGGTAACCAGAGCCGGGTGCGGCTGTTTACCGAGATGGCGAAACGCGACAACCTGACCCTGCGCGAGCTGGCAGCGGTAGCCGCCGGGTCCCGTGGGCATCGCGTGGTGGTGGGCACGGCCGAAGATATCGCCGATGACTTCCAGCAGTGGCTCGAGCAGTCGGCGGCGGACGGCTTCAACATCATGCCTGCCACCGTGCCGGAGCAGCTGGATCTGTTTATCGAGCTGGTGGTGCCGGAGTTGCAGCGCCGTGGCCTGTTCCGCGAGCAGTATCAGTTCAACACCCTGCGCGAAAACCTCGGGCTGCCCGACTACAACTGATCCTTTTCTCAGCCGGATGCGCTCCGGCTTAACCGCGAGATCTCTTCATGACCATTACCCTGTCCCGCCGTGTTCAGCGCGTTTCCCTGTCGGCGAATGCTGCCGCCCGTCAGCTCACCCAGCGCCTGCAGGCGGAAGGGGTGGATATTCTCGATCTTACGGTGGGTGAGCCCGATTTCGATACGCCTGAACATATCAAGCAGGCGGCATACCAGGCGATTGCGCGGGGCGAGACCAACTACACGCCGACGCCCGGCACGCCGGCGCTGCGTCAGGCGGTGCAGCGTAAACTGTTGCGCGAAAATCAGCTGGCGTATGACATCAACCAGATTGTGATCGCCAACGGCGCCAAGCAGATCATCTTTAACGCCTTCGCCGCCACGCTGAATGACGGGGATGAAGTGCTGGTGCCGGTGCCTTACTGGCCGACTTTTCCGGACAGCGTGAAGTTTAACGGCGGTGAGCCGGTGCTGCTGGATTGCCCGCTGGAGCAGGGCTTTAAGCTGCAACCGCAGCAGTTAGCGGCAGCGATTGGGCCGAAAACCCGCTGGCTGGTGCTGAACTCGCCGGGTAATCCCAGCGGCGCTGTGTATGACGCCGCCGAACTGTCGGCGCTGGCGGCGGTGCTGCGCCAGCATCCGCAGGTGCTGGTATTGCTGGATGAGTTGTATGAGCACGTGCTGTTCGATGGCCGCCAGCATCAAAGCCTGCTGAACGTTGCGCCGGACCTGAAGGATCGTATTTTGCTGGTGGGCGGGGTGTCGAAAACCTACGCCATGACCGGCTGGCGCATTGGTTTCGGCGCGGGCCCGAAGGTCCTGACCGATGCGATGGCGGTGGTTCAGTCGCAAAACAGCTCGGGGGCCGGATCGGTCAGCCAGGCTGCGGCGGTGGCGGCCTTTAACGGCGGGCTGGATTTTCTGGTGCCTCAGCTTGCGGCTTATCAGCAACGTCGCGACAGCCTGGTGGACGCCCTGAGCACGGTGGATGGCCTCAGCGTCAGCTCGCCGGCCGGGGCCTTCTTTGTGTTGTGCCGCTGCGCGGACGTGCTGGGTCGCATCCGGTCCGATGGCCGCACGCTGGCAAGTGAAGAGGATGTGCTGAGCTATTTACTGGAGAGCGGCGTGTCCGGGGTGGCAGGCAGCGCCTATGGCCTGTCGCCGTATTTCCGCCTGTCGATTGCGACGGATCTTGAGTCAGTGCGCGAAGCCGGTCGCCGCATCCAGACCGCCTTCGGGCAGCTGCGCAGGGCGTGATCGACGCGGCGTAACCTTGCCGACAACGGTGGGTGTAACTTCATGATAAAGTCGGGCGTAACCTCGTATCCGGTTACGCCTGACCCCTTAAAACCGCTCTGCGCGGAACGCCGCCAGCATCGGATGTTTTTCCCCACTGACAATTTCCCCGGCCAGCAGCTCGCCAACAATCAGCCCCAGCGTGGCGCCTGAATGGGTGAAGGCGACATAGCAGCCCGGCACTTTTTCCAGTTCACCCAGCACCGGATCGCCATCGCCCGGGATCGGCTTCAGCCCGGCCTTCCAGCCAGCGGCTTGCAGCGGCGGATGCCCGGCCAGCAGCTTCGTCGTCTCCGCCATCAGCTCGGTGACCACCGCCGGCGGGATCTGATAGTTGCCTGCGGCATCCTGGGTAAACTGCGCTTCATACCAGTCATGATCCATCACTAACGTACTGCCCGGATTGGGTCGCACCGCCGATCGTGGCGTATTCAGCACCGCTTTCAGCCCGTGATCGACCGGTTCGCTGGTTACCAGCATCGACACGGGCGAACCGTTGGGAATGGTCACGCCCAGCGGCTTCACCACGTCAGGGGTATACGGTCCGCAGGCCACCACCACCACCCCGGCGGAAAACGCACCGGCCGCAAGGGTGGACACGCCGGTGGCGCGTCCTGCGCTGTCGGTTTGCACCGTGGCTTTCCCGGCCTGCTCAACCAGCTTGCCGCCCGCGGCCTTGAACTCGGCCAGCAGCTGGCTAATCAGCGGCGGCAGGCTGACCCAGCCCTCGCCGGGATTGAAGATGGCGGTGGCGGCCATCGCCCCGCTGGCGATATTCGGCGTAAAACGGTCGACGGTGTCGGGCCCAACCAGCACCGAGGCATAGCCGTGGGCCACTTCATAAGCATGACGCGCCAGGCTGCCGGCCTCGTCGTTTTTGCTCCAGCACAGGCCGCCGTCAAAACGCAGCCAGTCGACGTCGGGCTGCTGAGAAAACAGCGTGCGATAGCGGTCGATCCCGGCCATGCGCAGATTATGGTAGGCAAGCGAGCGCTCACCCGCAGAATTCAGCCAGGCCAGCGAGCGACCGGACGCGCCGGAGGCGGGCTCAGCCTCGGTAATCAGCGTGACCTGTGCGCCAAAGCGCTGCAAATGGGTGGCGATGGAAACGCCGATAATGCCGCCGCCGATCACGGCAACGGTCTTGCTTGAAGCGGTTACAGCCATATAACAAATTCCTTATCAGTCAGACAGAGTAAGAGGCGGTCAACGGCCAACAGGGCGTTACAGCACTTCCGAAAGAAACTGGCGCAAACGGGCCGATTGCGGCCGGTCAAAGATCTGCTCCGGCGTGCCGCTTTCGACAATTTCACCTTCATCCATAAACACCACCTGGTCGGCAACCTTGCGGGCAAAGCCCATTTCATGGGTCACCACCACCATGGTCATGCCGCGCGTGCACAGGTCGGCCATCAGCGTCAGCACCCCTTTCACCAGCTCGGGATCGAGGGCAGAGGTCGCCTCATCAAACAGCATCACCTGCGGATCCATCGCCAGCGCCCGGGCAATCGCCACGCGCTGCTGCTGGCCGCCGGACAGATCGCGTGGGCGGTGGTCGGCACGGGTGGTCAGGCCCACTTCATTCAGCCGATCAGCCGCCAGCTTAAAGGCCTGCTTTTTCGGCAATCCTTTGATTTTCCACGGGGCCAGCGCGACGTTCTGCAAGGCGCTGTGGTCCGGGAACAGATTGAAGTGCTGGAACACCATGCCAATGCGCAGCCGCAGCGCGTCGGGGTTCTCTTTCAACACTGAACGGCCAGCCAGCAACACATCGCCGGATTTCGGCTCGTGCAGGCGGTTGATGCCGCGCAGCAGGGTCGATTTTCCCGAGCCGGACGGGCCAATAATGCAGGTGGTGGTGCCCGGTGCGACGCTGATCGACACCTTGCGCAGCACCTCAATCTCGCCGTAGGCCAGCGTCAGGTCACGCAGCTCAAGGCTGGCGCCGTGAAACGCGCGCTCCTCGACCAGCGCTGCCGGGGAAGTCTGCTTCAGCATCTTATTGTCCTCTGTCGGGCGTCAGCTGCGACGCAGGATGGGTGGCAAGCGCGTTGCGTTGCTGCACTTCGTCTACTTCTTTCAGCCCGCTTTGTGGCGCGGTCGCTTTGCGGCGTCCGGTGCGGTAACGGGCATCGGCATAGTTCACCAGATGGGTCATCGGCACGGTGATCATCAGGTAGAACAGCCCGGCCAGCATCAGCGGTGACAGGTTGCCGGTCAGCACTGCCGCATCCTGGCCGACGCGGAACAGCTCGCGTTCGTTGACCATCAGCCCAAGCAGATACACCAGCGAGGAGTCTTTGATGATGGCAATAAACTGATTCACCACCGCCGGTAACACGCGACGGATGCCCTGCGGAATGATGATCAGGCTCATGGCACGGGCGTAGCTCATGCCCAGCGCGCGGCAGGCCTCCAGCTGTCCGCGTTCCACGCTTGGGATCCCCGCGCGGAAAATCTCGCCCATATAGGCGCTGGCAATCAGGCTCAGGGCGAAAATCCCCAGCGGATAGGGGCTGGGGCCAAAAATCTGATAGCTGAAGCGGGCCAAGCCCTGGCCGATCAGCAGGATGGTGAGGATCGACGGCAAACCGCGAAACAGGTCGGTATAGAGGCGGGCAGGAATGCGCAGCCAGCGGGACGGCGAAATGCCCATCAGCGCCAGCAGCAGGCCGATTGAGGTGCCCAGCACGGTGGCGCAGAGGGAGATGATCAGCGTGTTGATCAGCCCGGTGCCGAGCAGCTGCGGCAGAACCTGTAACATCGACGGAAAGTCGAAAAACGTTTTCCTCAGGATCTCGAAAATATCCATAGCAAGGACTCACTTTCTTTAGGCGGCGCGAAGGTCACGCCGCCGGGTAGAGGGGCGCGTTTTCAGGACTGGGTGGTCTGGTCAGCGGCAGGGAGATACTGTTTCGGCATCGGCGAGCCGGGGAACCATCTCTCATACAGGCGTTTCCACGTGCCATCTTCCATCGCCGACTTAATCGCTTTATCCAGCGCGGTTTTGAACGCCAGCTTGTTTTTGGCGATGGCAAAACCGGCCGGCGCGTCAAACGACGGAATGTCTGCGGCATGGATCAGGTCATAACGGTCGGCGTAGGTTTTGGCCGACTCATAATCGAGGAACACCGCATCCACCGTGCCGTTGTTCATCGCCGAGATCGCCGCGTTGTTATCCGGGAAGCGCACCAGGTCGGTCTGTTTAAAGTGATCGACCGCATAAGACTCCTGCAGGGTGCCCTGGATCACCGCCAGCCGGTGTTTGGCCAGCGTATCGACGTTCTTCACCCCGGAGGTTTTGCTGGTCAGCACCGTCAGGTAACCCGCCAGATAGCCGGAGGAGAAGTCCACCGTCTGCTCGCGCGCTTTGGTGATGCCAATCGCCGCCACGCCCGCGTCGTACTGACCGTTCGCCACCGCCGGCAAAATCCCGGCAAAGTCCTGGCCGATAAAGTCCACGTTGTTGATGCCGATGCGGTGCGCCACGTCGGTAAAGAACTCGACGTCGAAGCCGGTGAACTGGCCGTTGGCATCGGTGAAGGTATAGGGTTTGGCATCGCCAAGGCTGGCGACGCGCAGGTGGCCGGGCTCAATCAAACCATAGGGATTGTCATTACTGGCCGCCGAAGCAGCGCTGGTGAATAAAGAGACCGCCGCGAGAAGGGAAGCGGCCAGAGCGATCAGGGGCTTATGCGATTTCATAGTCAGTCCGTTTTTGTTGTGGATAACATCAACGACTATTGAGAGCGGATCGGTTTATTAGTATGAGACCGGTCTCAATGCAGGTGGCTGAAGGGCGACAGGATGGTTGTGAGACCGGTCTCAAGTCAGCTATAGTGATAGTAGACACAGCCGGTAAATGCCGTCAATCTTCATCCCCTCAAGGTGTGATTCGAAATTATTATGACCAGAACAGCAGCACGGGCCAAAGCCCCGACCGTCGCCGATGTGGCACGCGAAGCGAACGTGTCGAAAGCGCAGGCCGCCCGCGCGTTGGGCGGCTATGGTGCAGTGAGTGAAGAGGTGGCCACCCGCGTGATTGATGCCGCCGGTCGCTTAGGCTATCGCCCCAACGAGCTGGCGCGCAGCATGAACACCGGACGCTCGAACACGCTGGGGGTGATTGTTGGCGATATCGAAAATCCGCACTTTGGCCTGGCGCTGCGCGGCATCTCCGACGTGGCCCGCCAGGCGGGTTACCATGTGATCCTCAGCAACAGCGATGAGCAGGTGGACATCGAACAGGAAGCGGTGCGGGTGATGCTGGATAAGCGCGTGGACGGCATTATCGTCGCGCCCTGCAGCTCGGCGGCCGGAGACAATCCGCATCTGGCGCAGATTCTGGCGGATGGCTGTGCGCTGACGCTGTTCGATCGGGGCGTTTACGATCTGGATGTGGAGGTGATCGGCGTGGACTTTACGCCTGCGGCACAGGAAGCCACGCAGCAGCTGCTGGAACTGGGACACCGGCGGATTGCCTATGTCACCAGCATGCAGTGCGAGGGCGGCTATCAGCAGCCGGAGGATTTGGGGCTGACCCCGGTGGCGCAGCGTGTGGCGGGCATGGAACGGGCGTTTCTGCAGGCGGGCGTGACCTTCCTGCCGGAGATGATTAAAACCGATGCGATTGATGATGCGGCGATCGGCAAGATTGTCGCCGAACTGTTTGAGGATGGCCCGCCGCCGTCGGCGATTGTTGCCTCAGACAGCCTGATTGCCCAGTCGCTGATGCGTGAATTCGCGCTGCGCAGGCTACGGATCCCGCAGGATTTGTCGTTTGTGATGTATGACAATTTCCCGTGGACGGAAATCGTGTCGCCGCCGCTGTCGGTGATTGAGCAGCCGGTGTATGAGATGGGCCGGGAAGCCGCCCGCCGCGTGATTTCACAAATCCGTGGCGATGATGCCGGCTCCCAGCCCACTTTCACTCCCTGTTTTATCCGCCGGGGGTCGGTTGGTCCGGTCAGTACAGCTGGCGATACAGCTCGGTGATATCGGCCAGCGTGGCGTCGCGCGGGTTGCCGCCGGTGCAGACATCGTCCAGCGCCGCCTGCGCCAGCGCGGCAATGTCTTCCTCTTTCATCCCGACATCACGCAGCCTGGCGGGGATGCCGACGTCGGCGGACAGCTGTTTCACCGCGTCGACCGCCGCCACCCGCACTTCGCTCAGGCTCAAGCCGCAAACTCTTGGGACGTTCATCGCCCGGGCAATATCACGGTATTTTTCGCCGGTGTATTCGGCATTCCATGCCATCACGTGCGGCAGGATAATGGCGTTGGCCACGCCGTGCGGCACGTTGTAAAACGCCCCCAGCGGATGCGCCATGCCGTGAACCAGCCCCAGCCCGACGTTAGAAAAGCCCATGCCGGCGATATACTGTCCCAGCGCCATATCTTCCACACCCTGGGCTTCGCCTGCGACCGACGCCCGCAGCGAGCGGCTGATAATCTGCATCGCCTTCAGGTGCAGCGCATCGGTTAACTCCCACGCGCCTTTGGTGGTAAAGCCTTCAATCGCATGGGTCAGGGCATCAATGCCGGTGGCCGCTTTCAGCGAGGGTGGCATACTGGCCATCATTTCGGCATCGACAATCGCCACCACCGGAATATCGTGCGGATCGATGCAGACGAATTTGCGGCGGTTCTCTTCGTCGGTGATCACGTAGTTGATGGTGACTTCGGCAGCGGTGCCGGCAGTGGTGGGAACAGCAATGATTGGTACTGACGGGTTGCGGGTGTCGGCGAAGCCTTCAAGGCTGCGCACGTCGGCAAATTCCGGGTTATTGATAATGATGCCGATGGCTTTTGCCGTGTCCTGTGGAGAGCCGCCGCCGATGGCGATCAGGTAGTCAGCGCTGGCGGTTTTAAACAGCTCCACGCCTTGCTGCACCACGCCGATGGTCGGGTTCGGCACCACCTCGTCATAAATCATATAGGGCAGATGGTGACGGTCGAGCAGCGCGGTGACTTTCTCCACCACGCCGGCTTTCATCAGCGCCTTATCGGTCACCAGCAACGCTTTGGTAAAGTGGCGTTTGTTCACTTCACTGACGATTTGCGCGATCGATCCCGCACCAAACCAGGCTGTTTCATTCAATACCATTCTGTGTTGCATATCGGCTCCTGCCTTGAAGGTTTTTATTATTACTCGAGAGGTCGGGGGGAAATATGCGCAGGAAATAGCCGGTGGGGTATTGATGGAGATCAGTCCAGGGCGAGTTTTTCTCGCCCTGGTGAGGTTAACGCGATGGATTAATTGTGGGCATATTTGCCGGACGGTTTTTCGTCAGCGTCGGTGGAAATTTCTTCATCATCGGTGATTTCGGGCACCGACAGGCTGGCCGCCACGCCCCAGTAGTAACAAACCAGAGAGGCGACAGTCACCAGGATCATATCGGTCGGCGACGCGATCGCATTGATGCCGCCAAAGGTGCCGAAATAGGACAGGATCAGCACCAGCAGATAGTAAACCAGCAACCACCAGGCGCATTTCAGATCGCGGCCTGAGGTGTCCGACTTCTTACCGAATAGCGCATAGCCCACCCACGCCAGCACCAGAATCGGGATCAGGATTTCGTTCACCGACCAGCCGCTCCAGTAAATCAGCAGCGTACTGGCGACAAACGCCAGCGGGCTGAGGATGGCGGCAACCGGCAGGCGGAACGGACGGGGCATATCCGGCAGATGACGACGGAAGGCGCCCAGGGTGATCGGGCCTGGCATATAGGTGAACACGGTGGCCGAGGTCACAGCACCAATCAATCCGCCCCACACCTGGAACTCCGACGGCAGCGTCCAGGCAATCGACAGGATCAGTGATAGCCATAGCGCGCCGCGCGGCACGCCGGATTTGGCATCCACTTCACCAAAGATTTTAAACAGGTGGCCGTTACGCGCCCAGGCAAACAGCACGCGGCTGGCCCCGGCGAGGTAAATATTGCCGGTGCCGGCCGGAGAAATCACCGCATCGACGAGGATCAGGTTAATCAGCCAGGTGATCCCCAGGCTGCGCGCCAGATCGGCATACGGCGACTGGAATACCTGCTTCAGCCCATCCCAGCCGTGCGCCGACAGCGCTTCGGACGGCACCGCACCCATAAACGCATATTGCAGGGCGATATAGATCACGAAGCTCACCGCGATGGCGATGATGATCGACAGCGGCACGTTGCGCTGCGGATTTTTGGCCTCACTGGCGAAGTCCACCGCCTGACGGAAGCCGAGATAGGCAAACACGATGCCGGCACCGGTCAGCGAGGTGAAGATGCCATGCGCGCCGCCCGGTGGCGGTGGGGGCACATCGAGGTTGGCGCCGTGGTAATACATAAACAGCGTGCCGATGGTCAGCAGCGGCACGATGAATTTGAAGGTGGTGACGATGGTGTTCACCCGGCCAAAGAAGCTGACGCTCCAGTAGTTCAGCAGGAAGAAGCCGACCAGCAGCAGGATCTGCACCGCGAAGCCCAACGCCGTCGGGCCGCCCGCGCTGTTACTGACCGCCGGCCACCAGTACTGGGCATACTGACGCACCGCTTCCACTTCCACCCCGGCGGTGCTGGTGTAGGCCAGCAACGAACTGACGCCGATCACAAAGCCGACCACGTTGCCGTGTGAGAAGTTGGGGTAACGCACAAAGCCGCCGGCACGCGGAATGGCGGCAGAAAGCTCGGCAAACACCAGGCCAATCATCAGCACGATAATTGCCCCTAAAATCCATGCCCATCCGGTCTGTGCCCCGGCATAACCGGAGCTGGTCAGCGCCGCATACAGCCAGCCGGAGCCGATCATCGAGCCGATCCCCAACAGGCTGAGATCAACCAACCCTAACTTTTGTTTAAATGCCGCCTTCGCCATAGGAACCTCATGATGTGATGTCGCGAGTTATTGCTTACCGCTTTCTATTTTGGGTAATACGGTAAAAGGGGGATGTAGCATATTACGTGCCAGTAAAAATAACGGCGCGTGACGGTATTAATTAACCGGCGAGTTTCTAATGGAATAAGGGCGTAATACGGGCGGAATAATTGCGGAGGGCGTTGAATACAGTCGCGGAGAAAAAAGGCGGTGAGCGCCAGCAGTGCGCTGCGCACCCGGATGATCCATTATTTAAACTTTATAATGGATATTTACATCCAGATATATTCTTGGCTTATTCCCGGCGGATTTAAGGCGTCCGCCGGGTCAATCGCGTATTAGTTGGACATAATGCTGGCCGCTAATTGCGCACTGTCAGGCGTATTGCCGATTAATTCGGTCAGCAGATTATTCACCCCATCGCTCATTGGCGTGAAGTGCGTTTGCGCCGAGCGGGTGACCACAATAAACACGCCAACGCTGTACTGCGGCACCATCGCCATATAGGTAATAAAGCCACCGCCACCGCCGGTTTTTTGAATGATGCCAGGACGGCCGCCCTGAGGCGCCATATATACCCAACCCATGCCCAGCGCCGTGGCTTTGCCCGGCACATCCATGCCGATGACTCTGCTTAACTGGTCGCGCTGATAAATCATGGTCTGAATGCGGTCGGCCTGCGGCGTGCGCGGATGCACGTCGGAGGAAAGGAACTGCTGCATCCAGCGGCCCATATCATCCGGCGTCGAGTAAATGCCGCCGCTGCCGATCGCCGCCAGCGTATTCATGCACGGGCTGGCGCCTTTCGCGGCCACCATCAGGCGACGACACTGGTCCGGTGACGGCGTAAAGGTGGTGTCCTTCATGCCCAGCGGACGGGTAATTTCACGCTGAAGCAGCGCCGGATAGGGCACGCCGGAGGCTTTAGACAGCGCATCACCCAGCAGATCGAAGGCCAGGTTAGAGTAGGCCGCCTGGCTGCCCGGCGCGGCTTTCAGCTGGGCATTGTCCAGCCAGTTCCAGCGCTGAGCATGCGTCGGCCAGACAAACACCGGACGCTGCGCCTTGCCGCCAGGCTGTTCGCGAGGCAGGCCGCTGGTGTGCGTCGCCAGGTTGATCAGGCGAATGGTTTGCCCGGCGTAACCCGGCACGCTGCTGCCGGCAGGGGCATATTTGCTTAACGGATCGTCAAGGCGAACCACGCCCTGTTCAGAGAGCTTCACCAGCAGTTCGCTGGTCAGCAGTTTGGTCAGCGAGGCAATGCGGATCACCGAGTCTTTCTGCGGGCGCACGTTGCTGCCTGGACGGACATAACCCTGGCTGGCAAAAACGCGCTGGTTGGCATCAATTGCCACCATCGCCATGCCGGTTGCCTTGGTGTTGTAGAAGATGTTCTGCGCGTAGCGGTCAACAATCTGGGACGCAAGAAGCGGGTCGGGGCTGGTTCTCGCTGCCATGCCGCTAAGCGGAAGGGCAACAAGCATTAGTGCCAGCAAACGGTGAAGAAGGGGTTTCAACGTGCGGTCATCCATCTGAGTCAGGCTTAAGAGAAACCTTATAGTAATCTGTTTTAACCCGGCTTAAAAAGCCGTCAGCGTGCTTTTATCAGCGACTTTCGCCACAAATTTGTATCAAGAGGGCACAGGCGTGCCCTCTCAACAATCAGGCCAGCGCCTGACCGTGGTACTGCGCGTCGTTAACCTTGAACACGCTGATCGCCCGCGACAGCTGTTCTGCCTGCTCTTGCAGCGATTGCGCCGCCGACGCCGACTGGTTTACCAACGCGGCGTTCTGCTGCGTCACCTGGTCCATCTGGGTGATCGCCATGCTGATCTCGTTGATGCCGGTGCTCTGTTCTGAGCTGGCAATTGAGATTTCGCCCATGATGGCGGTCACGCTTTTCACGCTGCTCAGCACTTCTTCCATGGTGGTACCGGCTTTTGCCACCTGCTTGCCGCCTTCGTCCACTTTGCTGACGGAGTCTTCAATCAGTTGGGCAATCTCTTTCGCCGCTGAAGCAGAGCGCTGCGCCAGGCTGCGCACTTCGGAGGCCACCACCGCAAAGCCGCGACCCTGTTCACCGGCACGCGCCGCCTCTACCGCCGCGTTCAGCGCCAGGATGTTGGTCTGGAAAGCAATACCGTCGATCACGCTGATGATGTCGACAATTTTACGTGAGGAACCGTTAATCATCTCCATGGTGCTGACCACCTGCTTCACCGCATCACCGCTCTGGCTGGCGACTTTCGACGCCAGCGCGGCCAGTTCATTGGCCTGGCGGGCGTTGTCGGCGTTCTGCTTGACGGTCGAGGTCATCTGCTCCATTGCCGAGGCGGTCTCTTCCAGCGAGCTGGCCTGCTGCTCGGTGCGTGATGACAGGTCCATATTGCCCGCTGAAATTTCGCTGGAGGCGTTATGGATCAAATCGGTGCCGGAGCGCACTTCGGTGACAATGCGCAGCAGGTTTTCGTTCATGTGCTTCAGGGCCTGCATCAGCTGACCGGTTTCGTCGGTGGAGTTGACGCGGATCACCGTGCGCAGATCGCCTGCCGCCACGTTCTCGGCAATGGTCACCGCTTCACGCAATGGACGCACGATAGAGCGGGCGAGGAAATAGCCCAACAGGACTGCGGCCAGGATCGCCAGGGCAGAGAAGATCAGGGTGATTTGAATCGCACTGTTCCCTTCCGTGCCGGCCAGCGCGCCTTCAGCAACCAGCTGTTGCGACTGCGAGTCGGCAAAGGCGGAGGCCAGATTCAGATAGGTATTCTGTGCCGGGGTCATTTTTTGCAGGGCGAATTCGGCCGCTTCATCTTGTTTACCGGCACGGATCATATCCAGCAGCGTGGATTTAGCCGTTTCAAATGTCTGAGCCGCGTCTTTAACCGCCTGAATTTTTTTGATACCCACGGGCGTGGTTTGCAGCTGGGCAATTTTGCCCACCGCCAGATTGGTTTTGTCGGTGGCGTCAGTCAGCTGACCGAAGCGCTTAACGTTGTATTGTGGGCGGGTGGTATCGATAACCATGCCGCGCAGGAATTTAATCTGATCGTTGACGCCATCGCGCACGTCAAATGCCAGGCGGACTTTGATATAACGATCGCTGACGATGCTGCTGACCGCGTCGTTAATGGTGCTGATTTTGACTACTGCGGTGACGCTCACGATGATCAACAACAGGATCACCAAACTGAACGCAGCGCCGAGGCGAACCCCGACCTTCATATTTTTCACTGATGCCATCACATGTTTCCCTCTGAAAGACAGGGCTTTCGTTTGCGCCCCTGAAGCAGGTTAAATCGGCAACAGGGGCGAAAACTTGATGAATATTTGTGAGGCAGGTCTCAGTTTATTCGGTGGCGGTCACCTGCAGGCTGACCAGGCCGATGCCCAGCTTACGCGCTGCAAAGCCGTCGATAGCGCCTTCGGCGGTCTCTTCCGGCGCTGGCGGCAGGATTTCAACGGTGCGCGACTGCGCTGGATTAGTGAAATGAATCTTAAGCGTGCTGTCGGCATTGGTCAGCGTAATCTGTTGCGTGCGGTCACCCACTTTAACGGTGAACGGCTTCTGGCTGTTTTTGCCAAAGGCCCGCGCGGTCAGCGTCAGGTCAAAGGCTGCCGGCAGCGGTTCCAGATACTGCACGGTGACGGTCGGCAGCAGATTGGCGTCAGACCAGCGTCCACCCCAGGGTTCGATAAAGGAGAGGCCGGTGACCTTTTGCACCTGCTTCGGCAGGCCCGGCAGGCCGAACATGATGTGGTCGGCGGTATAACGCAGATCGTCATCGGTGACTCTCAGGCGCGTTACCGCCTGCTGATAACGCGCGTCGCTGTTATCGCCGGTCTTTTTGAAGGACACCTTGCCCAGCGTGTTGCCCGGTTCAATCTGCTCAATTTGTGGCGCAGAGTTCAGCGTGCCGTCAGCGACGCACAGGCCAGGGTTCAGCTCCAGCTTCTCGTCCCAGACATCGCCCATTTTGAAGCAGCGATCAATCCAGACAAACTTCTCGTCGGGCGCAAAGTTCGCCAGCTGTTGCTTTAGCGGGGTTGCGAGGTAGACGTCAAACTTTGGCTCAATCCTGTTCGGCTTCACCGACAGCAGCAGCGGCAGCTTGAAGTGCATGCCGGAGAAGCTGAAGGTGTTGCTGACCGTATCAATTTTGTAATCGGAAATCGATTTCGGGAAGTTCCACAGCTTGATGACGTCGGGCTTCCACTCGTTGATTTTGTCTTTGATATTCAGATAGGTGGCCACCATCGAGGTCGACGACAGGCTGCTGCGGCCAAGGCCGATAAAGTTATCGCCACCCATCGCATCCAGCACCGTCGCGCCGTTATCCAGCGTGCTGCGTTTCACCGGCAGCACTTTGCTGGTGACGTCGTTGCCGCGCACCATAAAGAACAGATCGCTGCGGTCATGCTGATTCAGGTATTTGTAGGCGGTGTTGTTCATCGCCAGGTGATCGGAACTGACCACGATAATGGTGTTTTTAAAGTACGGCGTAGCCTGAATGCGCTGGATCAGCCGGGCAATATGTTCCTGGCTACAGGCCACTGCGGCAAAGGATTTGTTCGGTTTGCCCTCATACGGATAGTCTTTGCGCTGGCAGCTGCGCGAGATAAATCCGTCCGGATGATGGGTATCGACGGTCAACGCAAACAGCGAGAAAGGGCGGTTCTGCTTTGCCAGCTCAAGGTATTTATCGAACACCACGTCCAGCAGCGTATCGTCATACCAGCCCCAGTCGTTGCGGTAGTTGGGGTCTTTGACCACCGATTTCAGCTCGTTATAGCCATACAGATGGTCGAAGCCGTGCGAGGAGAGGAAAAGGTCTTTGCCGGCGAAGCTCAGGCTCGCGCCCTGGTAAAAGTAGTTCTGGTAGCCGGAAGACTTGAGGATGTCACCCAGGCAGACGTTCTGCGGGTAGAAGGTGGAGAGTGAGCTGGAGGCATTACCGTCAAACGGCGCAAACAGCGGAATACCGCACTGCGAGGCCACCATCCCGGCAATGGTATATTCGGTTCCCGGCAGCTGTTCGGTATTGCTGAAGTCGTAGGCGTTATCTTTAATCTTGCTCAGTTCCGGCGCCAGACCGGGAAAGGCTTTTTCATCGAAGTAGGTGCGTTCCAGGCTTTCGGCATAGATATAAACCAGATTGGGCTTATCTCCGCGAAGCTGTTTTCCCGGCACTTTGTAATGGGTATAGAAATCGGAGTTACCTTTTCCGACCTGGGATTTAATCAGGCTGGCCACCTGCTGATAGGCCGGCGTGGTATTGATCGAGGCAACGGCCAGAATCACCGCCAGCAGGCTGTAGAGCTGACTGGCGCGATGGCCTTTGCGCAGGCGTAACAGCCAGGACAAAACGCCAAACAGCACAACCAGCGCGACAATCAATCCCACCGCCGGAAGAATATATTTGCTGATACCCGCGCCGCTTAAGCTGCTGGTAATGGTGTAAATAACCGCGTCATTAATGCCTTCGCCGGTAAAATAATTACTGGCGAGCATTGAGGCGTTCAGAATGATATAGATGCCAAGAAACAGCAGAATAGCGCTGAACCACAGTTTATTTCTTCCGGCTTTCCAGGTGTAAAGCGACACTGAAGCAATGAACAGTACCAGCGAGAGTAATTCTGAACCCATGAGCTTTTTTTTATCCTCAACCTGACGCGATCCCTGCCCTGTGCCGGAAGTAGCAGTGGTCTGATCTGCGCGTAATATGCCAATTTAGCGCAGCGAATTATCCCTGGCAATGTTGTTACCACCCAGCAAAATGCGCCTGACCGCGTGGTTTATGACGGTCTGTTTACACTTTGTTTAAGTTTGTATTATTTTCAAATCGGTTACATTAACGTTTTGCGGGGCGTAAGTGGGGCAGATGACGGGAAGTTCGTTGAATTATCAGTAAAATACGGGTGTTCTCCGCCAGCCTGCTTACGGAGTGTTAAGTTAAATTAACGTTATGTACTCGCCGGTTGCCCGCCAGCGACGTAACGGAATTCAGATTTAGATCACGTTAAGCCAGGTCGTTAAGCTCTTCATGCCAGAGGCTGTCCATCGCCCGCTCCAGCTTTTTGAACAGGCGATAACGGGGTTCATGGAAGGCAACGCGGGCAGCGTCGGGCTGCAAAATCACCGGGTTGAGCTTCACCGCCTGCGCCACGCCTTCCGCCAGATTCGCCCAGATCCCCACGCCGACGCCGGCACAGATTGCCGCGCCCAACGCGCCGGTCTCTTTACACTCCGCCACCTGAATCGGGATCGCCAACACGTCGGCAAACATCTGTGGCCAGACGCAGCTGCGACTGGCACCGCCAGAAAGGGTGGCCGAGGTGAACGGCAGTCCGGCCGCGCGCAGCCGATCGATATGCGCACGGTGAGAAAAGGTCACGCCTTCAAATAAGGCGAACAGCATATCGGCGCGGGTGTGCCAGCCGCTGAGGCCATAAAATCCGGCTTTGGCCGGTTCTTCTTTCCTGCCGGAATAGAGGTAGGGATGGTAGACCGGCAGATGCGCATCCGGCACCACCTTTGCCACTAAATCACTGCTTTGTTCTGCACCGTCGCCGCTGCGGCCGTCGGCAAACTCGCGGATAAACCAGTCCAGATTGGTCGCCGAGGTGGCGCTGGCTTCAATCGCCATATAGCGATCGCGCTCAATCAGGGCGTTCATAAAGACCGGGCGCAGGTAATCAGGACGGGACACCACCACCTGATTAATGCTCCAGGTGCCTGCCACAATCGAGGCTTCGCCTGGCAACACCACGCCGGAGCCAACGGCACTGGCCACCACGTCAAAGATCCCCGCCACCACCGGAATACCGGCAGGTAAACCGGTAAGCTGCGCGGCATGTGGGGTGACGGTGCCGACCACTTCGCAGGATTCATGCAGGGCGGGAAGCAGCGGCAGGGCGTCCGCCAGGTCGTACAGGGCCAGCAGGTCGGCGCTGTAGCCGCGAACGCGGTGATCAATCAGCCCGGCTCCGGACGCATCGGAATAGTCAGCACTGACTTCGCCAGACAGGAAGTGACTGATAACGTCCTTGGCACAGAGCACATGGCCGATGCGCTGATACAGTTCCGGCCGGTTTCGCTTCAGCCAGCTCAGCAACACCGGCGTTGAGCTGGCCCAGACTTTTTGCAGCGAACGGGCATAAATCGCCGCTGCGTTGCCGCTCTGTTCCAGCTCCTCCACCCGGTCGGCGGCGCGGCTGTCGACCGACTGAATGCCGATTAACGGCTGCTGCGCCTGATCCAGCGCATACAGCCCGTTGCCATGCCCGGCGGCACCGACGGCAATCACCTGCGCATCCGGCATCTGCGCCAGGCAGGCTTTGATGGCGGCGGTGACGCCCAGCCAGACCTCGTTCACCGGTCGTTCGGCATAGCCGGGCTGTGGCTGGTGGGTTTCGCCCGCACAGCTGGCAACGGCGCGGACCGTGCCATCCAGATCGAACAACACCGCCTTAATCATGGTGTTGCCGGCATCAATGCCCAGCAGTTGGCTCATCGCATTTCTCCGTTTCAGCCAGCACGCTGATAGATCGCCAGCGCCTCTTCTCCGCTGACGCCCTGATGAATTATCGCCATCAGCGCCGTCACCACGCTGGCCGGATTGCTGTGTTGATAGACGTTACGGCCATACACCATGCCGGATGCGCCCTGCGCCATCAGCGCCGCGCTTTTGGTCAGCACCGGGCCAAGTTCACCCTTGCCGCCGCCGCGCACCAGCGTCGGACAACGGGCCGCTTCCACCACGCGGTGAAACTCTTCCACGTTATCGGTCGGATCAACCTTGATGATATCCGCGCCCAGTTCGCGCGCCAGCCGGACCAGCGGCACCATTTTCTCCACGTCGCCCAGCGAGCCATAGGCCGCGCCCTGTCCGGCCGCTGCCATTACCAGCGGCTCAATCATCAGCGGCATGCCGTAACGCTCGCAGGCGTGGCGCAGCCGGCCGATATTCTCAATGCACTGGCGAAAAATGCCCGGCTCATCGGGGATCAGATAGAGATTCACCACCACTGCCGCCGCGTCCATTTGCAGGGCCGCCAGAATCGGATCGTCCGGATTGTGCAGCACCGCCCACATCTCACGATGACGGGCGGCGTTATAGGCATTGCCGACGTCGGTGCGCAGCACCAGCGCGGGCTTGTGGCGCTGGGGCAATTGCTGAAGCAGATCGGCCTGGCCGTAATTGACCTGAATCGCGTCAGGCTGAGCGGTGACCAGGCTGTGCATCACGCTGGCGATATCTTCCAGGCCGATCAGGAAATCGGGCTCGTTGGCGATGCCGTGATCGATGGCGACATCCAGGCATTTACCCTGATTAAAGAGTCGGTTAAGCCTCACTTTCTGACTGGCTGACATGGCGGGGTTCCTTATTAACGGCCACAGGAGAAAGCCTGCCGAGCCCGTGCAGGCTGGCAAGACGTGAAAGGGTGTGATCGAGGTGCTGCGTGGCCTGTTCCGGCGACCAGCCGCGCGCCTCCGCCAGCAGGCGGTTGATCTCCGCAATCAGATCAACGGTCAGCTGTCCGCTGATGGCCAGCGGCGTGCGGCGAACCAACAGGTCCTCCAGCGTCTGCACCTGCTCGTGCGCGATCAGGAAGCGTATTTCGTTCTGGCTCCAGTTCGGGTTAGCCTGCAACGGCTGGTCAGGCTGGAGCGCCATGGTATGCAGCATCGCCTGGGCGCGGGTGCCGTAACGGGCAACCAGCTGTGAAACGCGCGCCGGCGTCAGGCCGAATTCCTCACTCAGTTCGTGCATCCAGATGGGTTTTCGCGCCGCATTGGGATAATTGCGGCCGCCGCCAATCGCCAACTCCACCGTGCTGACCTTGCGGCTTTCGCCCAGCAGCTTCAGCACGCGGTCTGCCGCTTCTTCGCCAAATTTGCGGAAGGTGGTCCATTTACCGCCGACCAGGCACAGGGTGGTGAACTCCCGTCCGGCCACCGGCGGCAGTAACACTAATGAGTGATTGCGCGAGATGGTGCCATTAAAGGCCGAATCGCTGGCCGGAAGCGGGCGCACGCCGCTGAAGGTATAGAGCACATCTTCGTCTTTGACCTTAAGGTGGGGAAAGACAAAGCGCAGCGATTGCAGAATATAGGTTTTCTCGTCCGCTTCGCAGACCACATCATCCGGGTTATCCACCCGAATATCGGTCGAGCCCACCAGCACGTTGCCGTACCACGGGAACATGATGCACACCCGGCCTTCCTGATTCTCGTAGTAGACCATTTCGCCATCCAGCATCTGCAGCAGCTCCGGGCTGCGCAGGATCAGATGCGATCCCTTAGTGCCGCCAATCAGCTTTTGCTCAGGCAGGGTTGGGCTTAAGGTGCCGTTCAGCCGATCGATCCACGCGCCGGTGGCATTGACCACCACATGCGGTCGCAGCGAAAACGTCTCGCCGCTGAAGCTGTCGCGCAGGGTGATGTTCTCGCCATCACACTGCTCAACGCTGACATAGTTCAGCGCCAGCGCGCCTGCGGCCGCACGCTCGGTATCGTCAATCAGTTCAAAGCCCAGCCGTTCCGGTGCGGCAATCCCCGCATCGTAATAGGCGGCGCTGCACTTCACCCAGTCGGCAAAACCCGGCCAGCGTTGTTGGGTCTGTTGTTTAGTGTGCAGCTGATGTTTGGGCAGGGTGCCGAAGCGGCGGGACCAGGTGTCATACAGCGCCAGGCCGGTTTTGATCACCAGCGCGCCGCGACGACTCGGTTTTTCGGACAGGCGCAGGAAGCGTTTTCCGGCATTCATCAGGCCACCACCCCAGCTGTCAATGGGCACGGTGGTGCGCAGCGGGGCGACGAAGTGCGGCGCATTTTTTAACAGCCGGTCGCGCTCCTGTACCGACTCTTTCACCAGCGAAAACTCACCGGTTTCCAGATAGCGCAATCCGCCGTGGATCATCCGTGACAACGCGCCGCTGGCAGCCTGACACCAGTCGCCTTTTTCCACCATCACCACCGGGATCCCCTGCAGAGCCAGCTCGCGGAAGGTGCTGATGCCGTTAATGCCGCCACCAATAATCAGTACCGGCGTGCGGGTGAGTTGCCGGAGCCGGGTCAGTCGCGCCTCGCGATCGTCAGGCCTGCTGCTGTCTGATGCCATGCTGTCCTCCTTATGCAATCCTTTGTGAGGTATAGCAGTCAGGGACAGAAATTCACTTTGGTGTTGCAAAAGTGTTAACCCGCGCAGCGTTAACGGCGCTTATCGGCAAATTATTGCAAAACATCAATTCTGATGAGAATGCTGCACAGGAAACGCTAAAAACCGCACAAAATGCTTGATTTCGTGAGTAAATGCGTCAAATGACACATTTACTTAATGATTTCGTCAGCAAAACCGCACAAAACGGTCATGAAAGGCGATTTTTTGTCATGTTTCTCAGGCTATTATCAGCGGGCAAAATTCTAAGACGATTCTTTCCAGGGATACATTATGTTAACAAAAATGCGCGTTTTATCTCAGGCCATTGGTCTGGGGCTGCTGGCAGGCAGTGCGTCATTCGCCGCCCATGCAGAAGTGACTGTGTTGAAGCAAGATCCTCAGGCTGGCGACCCGCTCAGCCGCCTGAACTTTACCGTTGGCGGCAGTATTCGTCCGCAGTTCAACAATATGACCGGCGCCAGCGATAACGGCTCTTACAAGCGTAACGGCTTCGATGGTGGCACCCGTTTCCGCTTTGCGGCGGATTACTACCTGTTTGATGACATTAGCTGGATCGGTTACTACGAGCTGGGCGTGAATATTCCGGCGGTGTTTGACTGGGATAATCATCACGCTGACGGCGCTAACAACACCAGCCGCCGTATGCTGTATACCGGTTTCAAAAGTAAGACCTGGGGCCAGATGACCTTCGGCCAGCAGAACAGCGTTTACTATGATGTGGTCGGCGCGAAAACCGATATCTGGGATTACGACATGCTTGCCCAGGCACCGGGCAACGGCATCAACGGCGACTACGATGGTTCATACCGTAGCCGTAAGATGCTGAAGTACAAAAACACCTTCGGCGCGGCTGACGTCTATGCGTCGTACCTGTTCAGCGATAACGAGTACCTGCCGGGCAACGGCTTGCGCTACAAGCGTCAGGGCGGCGGCTCGCTGGGTGTGGATTATCACCTGACCAAAGACCTGACCTGGGGCACCGCGTGGAACTACACCCGCGCTGAGATGCGTAACCCTGGCAACGGCGACAACAAAACCTACGATCAGAACATCTACGGCACTTCTCTGAGCTGGAAACCGGACAACTGGACCTTCAGCTTCGGCGGCGGTTACTACCAGAACTTCCTGACCACCAAGCAAGTTAACGTGAATAACTACTTCGCGGGCGATGCGTGGGGCATTGAATATCTGGCCGGTTACACCATCCCGGTGGGCCAGTACGCCCTGAAATCGGTGATGCCGTACTTTATGGGTGACCGTCTGGAATACGTTAACGACCGCAACTATCAGCGCATCGATAACGGCGTCGGCGTGACCTTCCAGCTGGATTACGGCTTCCGTGTTGACTACGAACACGTCTTCACCTCCAGCACCGACAACCTGGGTGATATGAACCTGGTCCGTCTGCGTTACGACTTCTAATTCGCTGTAAACCGTGACCTTATTCACGGTTCAGGCAGACTCTGAGCGCCCCTGCATTTGCACGGGCGCTTTTTTTTTCGCTGACGCGCGTTTGGGTTAGGATGGGCAACTCGCTCCTGATGACGGGAGAGTCCGATACGATGGAGGCAGTGTGAATCAACTGAAGGCAGGTTCAGAAGCAGTGGCAGGCAGCGATCGTCCATTTTATGACGACCGGCTGACGCCCTATATTGAAATCGATGCGCAACGGCTTACGCGTAATTTACAGCAGATGCAGCAGCGCGCCGCGACGGGGAACGTACGGCTCCGTCCTCATGTGAAAACCCATAAAAGCGTGGCGATCGCGCAACAGCAGATTGCGCTGGGCGCGGTCGGCATCACCGTGTCGAAACCCAGCGAAGGCGTGGTGTTTATCAACGGCGGCGTGCGCGATGTGCTGCTGGCTTACCCGGTGGTACAGGCTGAAAGCGTCAGCGCGCTGTTTGCCGTGGCCGCCAGCAGCGGCTGCAAACTGGGGGTGATTGTCGCCAGTCAGGCCGGCGTGGCGGCTATTGCGCAGGCCGCAGCGGCGGTCACTTCGCTGGATTTATCGGTGTGGATCAAGGTTGATGTCGGGCTTGGACGAGTTGGGGTCAATCCGGAAGGCGACGAAGCGTTGCAGCTGGCCCACGCGGTGCAAGCCGCCGGCCTGCACTTTGCCGGGCTGGTCTCTCATGCCGGACATGCCTATGGCGCACAGAACCCGCAGCAGATGGCGGCGATCGTGCAGGCAGAAGCCCAGTGTATGCAGGGACTGCGCCAGCGCCTGCATCAGGCTGGATTTGCGCAGTGCGCGCTGTCCGTCGGTGCAACGCCGTCGATCCTTGGTGCGCCCTTGCCTGACGGGTATGACGAGATCCGTCCCGGCAATTACGCCTTATGCGATCTTACCGGGTTGCGCCTGCAGCTGTGCACGCTGGATGAGGTGGCCATCAGCGTGGTCGCGCGGGTGGTGTCGGTAAACGATCGCTACGCCATTATTGATGCCGGCTCAAAAGCACTCAGTTCTGACAAGGGTCCGCACGGAACTGGTGCAGCCGATTTTGGTCTGGCGGTTAATGCGCTGACGGATCGGCAGTATCGCGTCGAAAAATTATCGGAAGAGCACGGCTTTATTCCACATTATGGCAATACACCGCCGCTCGGCAGCCTGATGCGCGTTTTCCCCAATCACTCCTGCGCGGTAATGGCACAATTTGCGCAATTTGTGATGAGAAACAGCCATGGCACGGCGGAAATCATCAATATCGATGCGCGCGGCATGTTTTTGTAAAATATGGATCGGATATTGCACTGTCTCCTTCATAAATGATGACAGGCCATGGAGACCGCATGATTGCGCCATTTTCACCGATCGCCGAACTGGCCGCCGCGTTACGTCGCGGCGAGCTGAGCTGTGAAGAGATTGCGGAATTTTATCTTGCCCGCATCGCCCGTTATAACGACAAGCTCAATGCGTTTGTCACGGTGTTTGCGCAGACGATGCTGACGGCAGCGCAGGGGCAGGATCTGTTGCTGAAGGCCGGGGTCGATCTTGGTCCGCTACAGGGGATACCACTGGGCATTAAGGACCTGCTGCACTGGCGGGGGACACCCTGCAGCGCCAGCTCCCGTCAGCTGCCGGACAGCCGCTCAACCCATACCGCGCCTGCGGTAACCCGGTTGCTGCAACACGGCGCGGTGATTGCCGGAAAAACCCAGCTGGTGGAGTTTGCCTTCGGCGGCTGGGGGATCAATCAGAATGCCGGCACGCCGTGGAATCCCTGGGATTGCGACGTGCATCGCGTACCGGGCGGATCCTCCAGCGGATCGGCGGTGGCGGTGGCGGCGGGCCTGGTGCCGGCGGCGATCGGCACCGATACCGGCGGCTCGGTGCGTATTCCCGCCGCGCTGAATGGCCTGGTGGGCCTGAAGCCCACGCAAAATCGCATCAGCCGCGAAGGCTGTATTCCGCTCTCCACCACGCTGGATTCGATTGGTCCGTTAACCCACACGGTGGCCGACGCGGAGCTGATCTACCGCAGTATGAGTGGCGATACGCAGCGCCTTGCGGTGGCGGACACGTTAAAGGTGGCGTTTATTGAGCCGGATACGCTGGGCGCGGCAATCGACCCGGAGATTGTCGCCGCGCTGGAAAAGACCCAGAGACGGCTGAGCGAGGCGGGAATATCGGTCACCCGCATTAAGCTGCCGTTCTCATGGACCGGGCTGAGCGCCCGCAGCGGGGAAATTATTTCGGCGGAAGCCTGGGCCTGGCATCGCGAGATGATGACCAGCCACCGCGATCGCTACAATCCGTTAACGGCTGAGAAGCTGCTGCACGGGGCGGCGATCAACAAAGAGAGCTTCGAAGGCCTGTTGCGCCAGCGTGAGCAGCATATCGGGCTGTTCCATGAGTTGATGGACGACTGGGATATCCTGCTGATGCCAACGCTGACCATCACCGCCTGCCCGGTTGACGAGGTGGATGAGCAGCAGGCCACGCTGGCGCTGCTGACCCGCGCGGTGAACTATCTTGATGGCTGTGCGATTACGCTGCCGGTGGCGCTGAGTGCTGAAGGGATGCCGATTGGTGCGCAGCTGGTGGCCAACTACCACCATGAGTCACAGCTGCTGGCGATGGCACACCGGCTGGAATCGCTGACCGGCTGGCATCAACAGCCCGCTGGCTGGGAATAACCGTCGGCACGCATGCTGCACAAGCGCGCCGTCAGCTTACAGATCGCCGGTCATATACTGCGCCACGCCGTTGCCAAAGCTCCAGTCGCCTTTGCCGTTGGTGATAAAACTGATCATCACGTCGCTGCCCAAAATGCCACAGCTCTCTTTCAGCTCACGGCAGAGTTCGGCCATAAAAAACTGCTTCTGCTCATCGCTGCGCGGGCTGGTAAAGACGCGCACCAACACAAGATTATCGGTACGGGTCAGACCCAGTCCGGTATCTTCAAACACCATCTGATACGCTTTGTTTTCGTGAACAATCTGGTAGCGATCGCGCGCTGGCACCTTAAACGCCGCCAGCACCGCGCGGTGCGCTGCGTCCAGTAAGGTTCTCATCTCCGATTCTGAACGGCCCTGAATCACATCGAATTGCAGTAATGGCATTGGTTTATCCCCTGAAAACAGTCAATTGAGCCGGATGGCTGCGGCTTATCTGAGGTTCACTTTACGGGGAATATGAGACGGGAAAAAGCGCTATACTTGAATTGATTATTTACTATTGTGAACAATAACCATGAAAGACGTAAAGACCGACGCGCTGTGGATCCATCTGCACTGGCTGACGGTGCTGGCAGAGCAGGGGAGCTTTACCCGCGCTGCCGAGCGCCTGGAGGTCAGCAAAGCGGCGATGAGCCAGAAAATTAAAGAGCTGGAGCATCTGGCGGGCGTGCCGCTGGTCACGCGAACCACCCGCAGCCTGCGGCTGACCAGCGCCGGTGAGAAGCTGGTGGAAGAGTTACGCCAGCCTTTTGCGCAGATTGAACAGAGCTTTTTCAGCGTGCGTGACTCGGCGGGGCCGTTACGCGGCCTGGTGCGGGTGACGGCGCCGGTGGCGTTTGCCCGCCAGCAGCTGGTGCCGCATATCACCGCCTTTCTGCGCGAGCATCCACAGGTGCGTGTGCAGCTTGAGGTGTCTGACCGGCTGGTATCGCTGGCCAGTGAAGGCTTTGACCTCGCTATCCGCCATAGCGATACCCTGCCCGAAACCCATGTGGCGCTGCCGCTGTGTGCCACGCATGCGCAGGTGGTTGCTTCCCCGGCGTATCTTGCGCAGCACGGCTTCCCGCAAACGCCGCAGGCCCTGAGCGATCATCAGTGCCTGTATTACCCGCGCGGCACGGAGATGCCACGCTGGACCTTTGCCTCACGCCAGGCGGGAGAAGAATCGGTGACGGTGAACGTCAGCGGGCCGTTTGCCACCAATAACAGTGAATCCATTCGCGATGCGGCGCTGGACGGGTTGGGCATTGCGCTGCTGCCGGACTTCAGCGCCCGCGCGGCCTTAAGCGAAGGGCGGCTGGTGGAGGTGTTGCCAGACTGGCAGACGGTGGGCGCCTTTGCCGGAATGCTGTACGTGGTGCGCCCGTGGTCTGCGCAGGTGCCGCGCGCGGTCAGCGGCTTTATTCACTGGCTGCGGGCGGCGTTTGAGCAGTGATCTTGCTCGCAAAAACAGAACTGATATTTCATATTTATCTATTTTGGAAAATAGTAATCAATTAAGCTGAAGGCCTCGTTTCCCGCTCACGGAGAGTCCGATGTCCAGCGTTCCCAGCCTTGAAACCCTGCTGCAGCAGGAGCAACTTGTTCGTCTGACCCAGTTCAGCTTTGATGATGCCTGGAAAGTGGGTGAGCTGATCCGCCAGCGCGCCTCACAGGAAAACTACCCGGTGGCGATTGAAGTTTATGCCTTCGGTCAGGTGTTGTTCTGCGCCGCGCTGCCGGGTTCCAGCGCCGAAAATCTGGAGTGGATTGCCCGCAAGCGCAACAGCACCCTGCGCAACGGCCATGCCTCTTTATACACCGGCGAGGTGAATGAAGCGGCCGGCAAGCGGATGGAAGCGATGAATTATATGGATCCTGAGCGCTATACCGACCACGGCGGCAGCTTCCCATTACTGCTTACCGGTGGCGGGATTATCGGTGCGGTGACGGTCAGCGGACTGCCTTCCCATGAGGATCATGCGCTGGCGATGTGGGGGATCCAGCAAGTTTTGTAACCTTTTCCCGCAAAACTTGACGACGTTATGCGCTACCTTTAAATGAAACGTTCATTTTACTGGAGGTGTGTATGACGTCGGCCACTCGCTATGGTTTGATCGCAGTGGATAAGCAGGGCAGCAACGTGCTGTTTCTCAATCCTGAGACCTTTGCCGTAGAGCAGGAGCTTAATGCTTTCCCTCCGCGTCCCCACGAGTTACTGATCCTGCCGCAGCAGCATAAAGCCTATGTGCCGATCTTTGGTGATGGCATCCACGGCGATAATCCCCATCCCGGCCACAAGATTGCGGTGATCGATTTGATCTCCCGCCAGGTCAGCGGATTTATTGACGTCAGCCCGCTGGAGTCGCCGCATACTTCGCGGCTGGCAAGCGATGGCTATGTCTATCAGTGCTGCGAAAACAGCGCGACGATCCTGGCGATCGACCCCAATACCGATAAGATCGTCAGCCAGATTGCGGTGCCTTCGCACAATACCCATCGCCTGACCATCCTGCCTTCCGGCCGTAAGCTGTTTACTGACAACGAAGAAGATGCCTCGATAACGGTGGTGGCGCTGGAAAACGGCAAAGGCCAGGTGGTGGAGAATATTGCGATGCCGGGGCCAATAAACGGGATTGCGGCGTCGCCGTGCCATCCGGCGATCGTTGCCACCGATGGCGACCAGCCGCGTCTGTATGTTCTGGATGCGGAAAGCCATCAGCTTATCCGCACCTTGCCGCTCACCGGCCACCAGAAGGCGTCACAGATTGTCCGCTTCAGTGAGGATGGCTCTTTGCTGGTGGTGATTGGCGATCAGGAGCCGGTAATCAGCCTGTTTGACGGCGAGCTGAATCCGCTCGGTCAGGTGGCGGTGGGCAATAAGCCGATGGACGGCTGTTTCAGCCCCGACAACCGCACGCTGCTGATTGCTAATGAAGATGATGGCACCCTGAGCGTCATTGATATTGCCAGCCTGTCCGTGACCGCCACGCCGTCTGTCGGGCGAGGTTGTGAAGTATTGAGCTATTATGCGTTAGCAGAATAAACGCGGCATTTGGAAGAGAAGATAACCAGTGAGTGAGATCGACGAGCATAATATTACCGATATTCTGGCACCGGGCCTGCGGGTGATTTTTTGCGGCATCAATCCGGGAAAATCCTCCGCCCATAAGGGCTTTCATTTTGCCCATAACGGCAACCGCTTCTGGAAGACCATCTGGCAGGCGGGATTCACCGTCAGGCAGCTGAAGCCGGAAGAGGAGATGCAGCTGCTGGAGACCGGCTGCGGCATCACCATGCTGGTGGAGCGGCCTACCAAAGAGGCGACCGAGCTGTCCGGCATGGAGCTGCGAGACGGCGGCAAAGCGCTGATTGAGAAGGTGCAGCAGTATCAGCCAGATGCGCTGGCGGTGCTGGGCAAGCAGGCTTACCAGCAGGCGTTCCGGGTCAGTAAGGTGGAGTGGGGCAGGCAGCCGCAAACCATTGGCGACACCGAAGTGTGGGTGTTACCCAACCCCAGCGGGCTGAACCGGGCGTCTCAGGAGCAGCTGGCGGCCGCTTACCGCGAGTTGGATACCGCCCTTGCGGCACGAGGCCGTTAGGACGCTGCCCGGCTTCAGGCATAAAAAAAGCCCCTGCATGCAGGGGCTTTTTTACTGGCGCTTAGGGAACGATTAATCGTCCAGGAAGCTGCGCAGCACTTCAGAGCGGCTCGGATGACGCAGTTTACGCAGCGCCTTCGCTTCAATCTGACGAATACGCTCACGGGTTACGTCAAACTGCTTGCCGACTTCTTCCAGCGTGTGGTCGGTATTCATATCGATACCGAAACGCATACGCAGTACTTTCGCTTCACGCGCGGTCAGGCCAGCCAGCACATCGTGCGTGGCAGAGCGCAGGCTCTCGGAGGTCGCGGAATCCAGCGGCAGCTCCAGCGTGGTATCTTCGATGAAATCACCCAGATGCGAATCTTCGTCATCACCAATCGGCGTCTCCATAGAGATAGGCTCTTTAGCGATTTTCAGCACCTTACGGATTTTATCTTCTGGCATCAGCATGCGTTCGGCCAGTTCTTCCGGCGTCGGCTCGCGACCCATTTCCTGCAGCATCTGGCGTGAAATACGGTTGAGTTTGTTGATGGTCTCAATCATATGCACCGGAATACGGATGGTGCGCGCCTGGTCAGCGATGGAGCGGGTGATAGCCTGACGGATCCACCAGGTGGCATAAGTTGAGAACTTATAACCGCGGCGATATTCAAACTTATCAACGGCTTTCATCAGACCGATGTTACCTTCCTGAATCAGATCCAGGAACTGCAGACCACGGTTGGTGTACTTCTTGGCAATCGAGATAACCAGACGTAAGTTCGCTTCAACCATCTCTTTCTTCGCACGGCGGGCTTTAGCTTCACCGATAGACATACGACGGTTGATGTCCTTAACCTGCTCGATGGTCAGGCCGGTTTCTTGCTCAATCTGTCCGAGCTTCATCAGGCCGCGCTGCACGTCATCGGCGACGTCTTTCAGCTTCTCAGACCATGGCTTGTTCATTGCCAGCGCGGCTTTGAACCAGGTTTCGCTGGTTTCGTTGCCGGTGAACAGGGTGATGAAGTTCTTCTTCGGCATTTTGCAGATTTCAACACAGAACTTCATGATCAGGCGCTCTTGCGTACGAACGCGATCCATCATGATGCGCATGCTGTTGACCAGGAAGTCGAACTGCTTCGGCACCAGGCGGAACTGCTTGAAGACGTCAGAAAGATTCTGGATCTCAGCGGCGGCATCCGCGTGGCTGCGGCCTTTAGCTTTGATAACGGTACGCGCTTTCTCGTACTGAACACGCAGGTCGTTAAACTTCTCGCGCGCCAGTTCCGGGTCGATGCTGTTGTCATCTTCCGCGTCGTCTTCGTCTTCTTCTTCTTCGTCGTTGTCGTTACGTTCTGCTTCAGAAAGCTCAGAGCCCACGTGGGTAGCGGTAGGGGCAATTTCTGCTTCAGCGTTAGGATCGACAAAGCCGGTGATCATGTCTGACAGGCGTGCTTCGCCCGCTTCAACACGGTCATACTGTTCCAGCAAATAGGTAATAGCTTCCGGATATTCGGCAACGGAGCACTGAACCTGGTTGATACCGTCTTCGATACGCTTAGCGATGTCGATTTCGCCTTCACGCGTCAGAAGTTCAACGGTACCCATTTCGCGCATGTACATACGCACCGGGTCAGTGGTACGCCCGATTTCAGATTCAACGCTGGACAGCACCTGAGCGGCGGCTTCGGCGGCATCTTCGTCAGTGTCGCTGCTGTTTTCGTTGAGGATCAGATCGTCGGCATCAGGCGCTTCTTCTACAACCTGGATGCCCATGTCGTTGATCATCTGAATGATGTCTTCGATCTGATCGGAGTCGACGATATCTTCCGGCAGATGGTCATTGACCTCGGCATAGGTCAGATAGCCTTGCTCTTTACCACGGGTGACAAGAAGCTTAAGCTGTGACTGCGGGTTTTGCTCCATAAGACGGTATCCACACTTCTGTTAAATTAGATTGGTGTCGGTCGGCTAACAAGCCAACAATAACAGTGAGGGCGTTGGATTTATGCCGCTGCCCATCCAAGCGGCTGCCAGGCTCGACCTGGCGGATTATCGGCACTTAAGCCGCAGTGTTCTTTACATATTCTGTATGGAAGCTATCTGGCTTGCCATTTTGAACGCTGGCAGTGCTCGCGTTCAAACTGGCCTCGCCGATATACGCTTCACAAATTCGGCAATATAACTTATTTCTTGGCTAAGGCCTGGCTCAGCGTCCAGAACTCGCGGCGTTCTTCCGAGTTCAGACCATGTGTGCGGTCGCGCGCAATCAGCTCTTCAAGCCGGCGTTCCAGCGCCGCGTCATACATGCTGGCCAGGGAGTCCTGAAACATGGTTTCCACTTCATCTTCTACGATCATGTGGTTCCATGTGGCCAGAGTTTCAAGGCTCTGGCTAAAATTTGTTCCACGGTACAACTCTAGTAGCTGTCCGGTGGTCAGGCCAGGATGAGCTACGCAAGTGCTCACTAACTCCACAAAAAGTGGGAATCCGGCCAGATCTGACGCTTCTAATCCTTCCAGTGGCGGCACGGTAGTCGCCAGCGCCGGATTCTGGATCAGCAGTCCAATCAGTATACGCATGGTTGTGCGTTTTAGCTGGGGCTGCTGAGGAGGCCGGGCTTTCTCGCCCAGCTTCGGCATCAGCTTATCCAGCTGGCTGTCGTCCAGAATGCCCAGCTTGTTGCCCAGCTCCTGACGCAAATAAATGCGTAACGTTTCGCCCGGCACCTGGGTAATCAACGGCAACGCCAGGGTGCTCAGCTGCGCGCGACCATCTGGAGATCGCAAATCAACCTGCGGCAGTAAAGAGTCAAACAGGAACGCGGAGAGCGGCATCGCCTGCTCCATCCGGGCTTCAAAGGCCTCTTTACCCTCTTTACGCACCAGCGTATCCGGGTCTTCACCATCAGGCAGAAACATAAAGCGTAGCTGACGACCGTCATTCATGTAAGGTAATGCGGTTTCCAGCGCGCGCCAGGCCGCTTCACGACCTGCCCGGTCGCCGTCATAACAGCAAATAACCGTGTCGGTGGTGCGGAACAGCAGCTGAATATGCTCCGGTGTGGTCGAGGTTCCCAGCGAGGCAACGGCATAATCAATGCCAAACTGCGCCAGCGCCACCACATCCATATAGCCTTCAACCACCAGTAGCTTCGCCGGTTCGGGATGATTCTTTTGCGCTTCATACAGGCCGTATAACTGACGACCCTTATGGAAAATATCGGTTTCGGGGGAGTTGAGGTATTTCGGCATCCCGTCGCCTAACACGCGACCGCCAAATCCTATTACCCGCCCGCGCTTGTCGTGGATCGGGAACATCACCCGTTCGCGAAAACGATCGTAACTGCGGCCCTGGTCGTTGGTGACCAACATGCCCGCATCGATTAACGACTGGCGATCGTCCTGATTGCGACCGAAGCGCTTCAGGGCGTTATCCCAGCCTGCAGGGGCATAGCCGATAGAAAAGTGCTTGATGACAGCGTCACTCAGTCCGCGATTGGCAAGATACTCGCGTGCACCTGAAGACTGACTCTGTGACAGCGCCTGCTGATAAAACTCATTCAGGCCGCCCATCAATTGATAAAGGCTCTGACGCTGATGACGCTCTAACTGGCTCGGGCCGGTTCCGCTTTCGTACGGCACTTCTAATCCGTACAGCGTCGCCAACTCTTCGATGCTTTCCACAAACTCCAGACGATCGTAGTTCATCAGGAAGTCGACAGCATTGCCGTGGGCGCCACAGCCGAAGCAGTGGTAGAACTGTTTCTCACCGTTCACGGTGAAAGAGGGGGTTTTTTCGTTATGGAAAGGACAGCACGCGTGGTAGTTCTTGCCCTGCTTCTTCAGCTTTACCCGTGCATCGATGAGGTCCACGATGTCCGTGCGCGCCAGCAAGTCATTGATAAATACACGTGGAATTCGTCCAGCCATAGGCCCCGGTTTATCAGTGCATAAACGAGAACAAGCCGCGCATTCCTTTCGGAAAGCACGGCCTTCTTAACTACTACTTATCTGTAAAACGTGAGGGCGAACCCCCAACGACTAGTACAGACGAGTGCGGCGTGCGTTTTCGCGAGCCAGTTTCTTCGCGTGGCGTTTAACTGCTGACGCTTTAGCGCGCTTACGTTCGGTAGTCGGTTTTTCATAAAACTCACGACGACGAACTTCAGCCAGAACGCCTGCTTTCTCGCAAGAACGCTTGAAGCGACGCAGTGCTACGTCAAATGGCTCGTTTTCACGTACTTTAATTACCGGCATGTAACTCTCACCTCGATAAAATCGGTTTTGTTGCTGACGTCGGTGCCAGCTTGTTTCAAAATGGTGCGGAATTTTACTCCAACACAGGCAGCGTTGTAAAGCACCATAGCATTAACTTACCAACAGATGCGCCTGTGCCACTGCCGGTTTTTTCAGGCCAAGGAGTATACATCAAAGGGAAGGCGCTCGCGAAAATATTTTCCCCAGCTTTTTCAGGGAGTCACGTTTTTCGTTGCAAAATTGCCGAATGGCAGCGGCCTTCATGGTACACTGCGCGCCGCCAGAATGAGGTAAATAAAGTCATGCG
Source organism: Erwinia sp. QL-Z3 (assembly GCF_004551645.1). Taxonomy (NCBI): domain Bacteria; kingdom Pseudomonadati; phylum Pseudomonadota; class Gammaproteobacteria; order Enterobacterales; family Erwiniaceae; genus Erwinia; species Erwinia sp. QL-Z3. The sequence continues at coordinate 681,044 of NZ_CP037950.1, read as the reverse complement.
TGTGCTCGGAATTGAAACATCCTGCGATGAAACCGGAATCGCCATTTACGACGAAACCGCCGGTTTGCTCGCCAATCAACTTTACAGCCAGGTCAAACTGCATGCCGATTACGGCGGTGTGGTGCCGGAACTGGCGTCGCGCGATCACGTGCGTAAAACCGTACCGCTGATCCAGGCGGCGTTAAAAGAAGCCGGATTGCAGGCCAAAGACATTGATGCGGTGGCCTATACCGCCGGTCCCGGTCTGGTCGGCGCGCTGCTGGTCGGGGCCACTATCGGCCGTTCACTGGCCTTTGCCTGGGATGTGCCGGCGATCCCGGTTCATCATATGGAAGGCCATCTGCTGGCACCGATGCTGGAAGATAATCCGCCGGAATTCCCCTTTGTCGCCTTGCTGGTATCGGGTGGTCACACTCAGTTAATCAGCGTGACCGGCATTGGTGAATACAGCCTGATGGGCGAGTCAGTGGACGATGCGGCAGGCGAAGCCTTTGATAAAACCGCCAAGCTGTTGGGGCTGGATTATCCTGGCGGCCCAATGCTGTCGAAAATGGCTCAGCAGGGCACCGAAAAGCGCTTTATCTTCCCGCGTCCGATGACCGATCGCCCTGGGTTGGATTTCAGCTTTTCCGGGCTGAAAACCTTTGCGGCCAACACCATCCGTGAAAACAGCGATGACGATCAGACCCGTGCTGATATCGCCCGTGCCTTTGAGGATGCGGTGGTTGATACGCTGGCGATCAAATGCAAGCGCGCGTTGGAGCAGACCGGTTTTAAACGTTTGGTGATTGCCGGTGGCGTCAGTGCCAACCGCACGCTGCGCAGCAAAATGGCGGAGGTGATGAAGGCGCGCGGTGGGGAAGTGTTTTATGCGCGACCGGAGTTCTGCACCGACAATGGCGCGATGATTGCTTACGCGGGTATGGTGCGGATGAAAGGCGGAACGCGGGGCGAGTTGAGCGTGACAGTACGTCCGCGCTGGCCGCTGGCGGAACTGCCTGCAATCCAGGCGTAGTGTTCCACTCTGCCATCATCAGCCGGTGATGGCAGAGGCGTTACGGATGACGCAATAAACCCTTCAATGCCCGCCCGGGCGATGGCTTTGCCCGGCGTTCTCAGGCGTCAGGTTTCTTCTTTTTCTTCTTCCAGATCTTCGATTCCTGCCCACGCCACAGACGCTGAATATTGTCGTGATGACGCAGCAGCACCAGACACGAGAGCATGGCGACCGGGAAGGTCAGCTGGGGTTTGAACCACCAGACGTAGAAGGGGGCAATCAGTGCGCTGATAATCGCGCCAAGGGAGGAGTAGCCGCTCAACAGCACGGTCAGCAGCCAGGTCCCGGTCATCAGCCCGGTTAAGTCCCAGCCAATCGGCGCAATGGCACCAAAGGCTGTCGCCACGCCTTTTCCGCCTTTAAAGTGGAAAAACACCGGATAGATATGACCGAGGCAGGCGGCAATGGCGATGAGGCCGAGATAGAGTGGCGAAACGCCATAGTGATAAGCCAGCCAGACCGGCAGCATGCCTTTCAGAACATCAAACACCAATACCATCGCTGCCGGGGTTTTCCCGCCAATACGCAGCACATTTGTCGTACCGGGATTACCGGAACCATTAAGTCGCGGGTCCGGCAGTCTGAACAGTCGGCAAACCAGGATCGCGCTGGAAATGGAGCCGCACAGATACGCGAAAAGAATCATACCAAGCGCGAATACACTCATAACACCGTTCCATCCAGTAGGGGTCGTTTTGTTCTCGTCATCCGTGGATAATACGCATAATCCGCCGGAAGTGGTATCCGGCAACCACAAAAACAGAGACGGCCATCATGGATATTGTATTTATTGAACAACTCACGGTCATAACCACCATTGGTGCTTTCGACTGGGAACAAACCATTCAGCAGAAGCTGGTGTTCGATGTCGAAATGGCCTGGGACAACCGCAAAGCCGCTGCCAGTGATGATGTGAACGACTGCCTGAGCTACGCCGACGTCTCTGAGACCATTATTAATCACGTTGCCGGTGGCCGTTTTGCGCTGGTTGAGCGCGTGGCGGAAGAAGTGGCTGCCTTGCTGCTGACCCGATTCAACTCTCCCTGGGTGCGAATTAAGCTCAGCAAGCCAGGCGCAGTGGCCCAGGCAGCCCAGGTTGGGGTGATCATCGAACGCGGGACTAATCCGAAATAAACCCAATGTGATTGCCATCACGGTGAAACCAAACCACATTATGCTCTGTCTTAAGGTTGGCCTAACTCAACCTGGGCAGAATTTGGCGGTAGCGATAAGCAACCGCCTTTTTAATGTTTTTTATACGGATAGGGGTAGATTGGATGGCAGATATTCATCAGCTATGGGTGGCAGCAATACTCGGCATTGTTGAGGGGCTTACGGAGTTTCTTCCGGTCTCCTCCACCGGGCACATGATCATCGTCGGTCATTTGTTAGGATTTGAAGGCGACAAGGCGGACACCTTTGAGGTTGTTATCCAGCTTGGTTCAATCTTAGCTGTCGTAGTGATGTTCTGGCGTCGACTGTTTGGTTTAATCGGCATTCATTTTGGCAAGGTGCCGCATGAAGGCACTGGCAAAGGTCATCTGACGCTTATCCACATCCTGTTGGGCATGGTGCCCGCTGTCGTTATCGGTCTGATTTTCCACGACAAAATCAAAGAGCTTTTCAATCCGATTAACGTGATGTACGCGCTGGTTGTCGGCGGCGTGCTGCTGCTGGCGGCAGAATACCTGAAGCCTAAAAATCCGAAAGCGGTCGGCGTGGATGATATGACCTATCGTCAGGCGTTCGTGATCGGCTGCTTCCAGTGTCTGGCGCTGTGGCCGGGCTTCTCCCGCTCGGGCGCGACCATTTCAGGCGGTATGCTGATGGGCGTGAGCCGTTATGCGGCTTCAGAGTTCTCCTTCATCCTGGCCGTGCCAATGATGATGGGTGCCACCGTGCTGGATCTCTACAAGAGTATTGGCTTCCTGAGCATGGCCGATCTGCCGATGTTTGCCGTCGGCTTCCTGACCGCATTCGTGGTCGCGCTGATTGCTATCAAGGTGTTCCTCAACCTGATTAAGCGCATCTCGTTCGTGCCGTTTGCGATTTACCGCTTTATTGTGGCCGCTGCGGTCTACATGATCTTTGTGTAGTTAAGCGTGCTTTGCCCCGGAGTCGGCCTGCTCAGGCCGCTTCGGGACCTTAATCCTGCTGTTGCTTCCACTGTTCCAGCGCGGCAATGCGCCGTCTGTTCAGCTCTTCCCTGACTTCCATACCCTTAAATCCGGCTGCCACCACCTCCCTGGTCGACACGCTTAACACCACTTCAAACGCATGACGCAGATAATCACCCTGCGGATACGCATTGCTCTCAAAACCGGTGCGCCCACGAGCATCCGCCTCGCTGGTCAGGGCAATTTGCTCCACACGCTGAGGCTTACGCCAGGCATCGATGCGATCAAACAGCGCCACCAGGGTTTCGGCGCTCTGACGTTCCACGGTGTGCACCAGATCGTGAAATTCAGTCACCAGCAGGGCGAGATCGCGAATCGCATTCGGCACCCGCAGACGCTGGCACAAGGCGGCAACCAGCGGGACGCCGGCCGGGCCGTGACCGTGATGGCTCGGCCACTTCTCAGGTGGCGTGAGCGCCTTGCCGACATCGTGGAACAGGGTGGCAAAGCGGACAGCGATATCCGGGCTAAGCTGAGCGGCAATAGCCAGCGTCATCAGCGTATGAATGCCGGTATCGATTTCAGGATGCCATTTGGCCGGCGCGGGCACGCCGTAGAGATTGTCCAGCTCCGGGAACAGCACCGCTAAAGCACCGCAGTCTCTCAGCACCTGGAAGTAGACCTGCGGGTTGCGGGTTTCCAGCGCCTTTTCCGTCTCCTTCCACACCCTTTCTGGCGTCAGCGTGTTCAACTCGCCGCTCTCTGCCATCCAGCGCATCAGCGCCTGGGTCTCTTCCGCCACCACAAAATTCAGATGGGCAAAACGCGCGGCAAATCGCGCCACGCGCAGCACACGCAGCGGATCTTCGTTAAAGGCCGCGGAAACATGGCGCAACAGACGCTGATCAAGGTCCGCTTTGCCACCGTAGGGATCGTATAAGCGGCCCTGCTCATCCTGGGCAATGGCATTGATGGTCAAATCGCGGCGCTGTAAATCCTGCTCAAGCGTCACATCCGGGGCGGAATAGCAGACAAAACCGGTGTAGCCACTGCCGCTTTTGCGCTCGGTGCGCGCAAGCGCGTACTCCTGATGGGTTTCAGGATGCAAAAACACCGGGAAGTCACGGCCAACCTGCTCGTAACCCTGGCTGAGCATCTCTTCCGGAGAGGCGCCCACCACTACCCAATCTTTGTCTTTGACCGGCAGATTTAACAGTGCGTCGCGTACCGCGCCACCGACAAGGTAAGTCTTCACTACCACGCTCCTGAGTTAAACGTTTCCGTCATCATACTAGATGTGGTGATCCTCTCCCACCTTTGCGGGTCAGGTTTGCTGAATGACAGGCACGACAAAAAGGGCATCAATGGATGCCCTGATGCTGACCGGTGAAGGGTTAGTTCATCCAGCGATCTTTCTTTTTACGGCTCGGGATCATATGCGGTAACAGCAGACCCAGCAGCAGGCCGACACCGGCCACGCCGCCGCCGTACATAAACCACTGCATAATGATGGTGCGCTGCTTATCATCAAGCTGAACGTTGGCGGCACTCACTTTTTTCTGTGCCACAACCAGTTCGTTTTTCAGCTTTTGATTCTCGTCCTTCAGGCTGTTGATGGCGCCATCGCTACCGGCCACTTTCTTCTGCATCTCGGCGGTGCGCTGGTTCCAGCTGCCATCAATGTTTGCCAGCTTGTCAGTCAGGTCTTTGACCTGCTGTTCCAGCTGCGGCACGCGGGTACGCAGGCTTGGCTGCTGGCTCAGCTGGGATTCCGGGATCCAGGTGGTGCGGCCGTTTGAGTCGCGGATCTGTGCATAATGCGTGCTGTCATTCGATTGCAGCAGCTGGACTTCTTCGCCAGCATTCAGGGTGCCGACAAGGCGGAAATTGTCACCGGGACCACTGCGAACCCAGGTGGAAAGTTCGTCGGAGATATAGCGTTTTTCTTCGGCATGAACGGATGCTGCTACGCTAAAAGTCAGTAAAGTGAGGCCAATAAGCTGAGTTTTTTTCATTCGATGTCTTTTTTACATGGATCCTGGACAAAAGTAATGGAACAGTCTGGAGCTGGCTCGCAGAAAGCTGAATGAGAACTTTCCTGGTCTCAGCGCTCTGCGAGGGCCGACGCGAGCAGACGCGAAATAGAGAAGAAAGCCAAGACAGCCACGGCGATTCTGCATTACTCTTCACGTCATATCTGGCCACCGTGTGCCCCATTGATGAAATGAGCGGCAAAATCGCGCCAAAAGCCCTTTACCGTACCGCTAATTATCTGGTTAAGAAAATATGACCATCGAAATCGAATTAAAGTTCATCGCGACCTCCGACGCCGCCGAAAAATTGCCTGCACAGCTGGCAAACTGGCCGCATCAGCACTCTGCACCGCAGAAACTCACCAATATCTACTTCGAAACGGCCGACGGCCAGTTGCGCGGTTGGGATATGGGGCTGCGCATTCGTGGCTTCGGCGACAGCTATGAAATGACGCTGAAGACAGCAGGGCAGACCATTGGTGGCCTGCATCAGCGCCCGGAATACAATGTGGCGCTTGCCAAACCCGAGCTGGATATTGCTCTGTTGCCAGCAGATATCTGGCCGCAAGGCTGCGATCTGGCCGCGCTGCAGCAGCAGTTGCAGCCGCTGTTCAGCACCCATTTCGTTCGTGAAAAGTGGGTGGTTACTTACCGGGAAAGCGAGATTGAAGTTGCGTTTGATCGCGGCGATGTCACCGCCGGTGAGCTGAGCGAGCCGCTGAATGAAATTGAGCTGGAACTGAAATCCGGTGAACGTGATGATCTGTTGGCCTTTGCCGCTGAACTGGCAAATATGGGCGGACTGCGTCTGGGGAGCCTGAGCAAAGCCGCCCGTGGATACGCGCTGGCCAAAGGCAATCCAACCCGCGAACTGCGCCCGCTGAAAGTAATGAAGGTGGCACCGAAAGCCACGGTAGAGCAGGCGATGCTGGCGGCGTTCACCCTGGCGCTGAGCCAGTGGCAGTATCACGAAGAGCTGTGGCTGCGTGGCAACCGCGCGGCTCAGCATGAAGTGCAGCAGGCGCTTGAAACCCTGCGCCAGACTTTCTCCCTGTTTGGTTCACTGGTGCCACGTAAGGCCAGCAATGAGCTGCGTCACTCCTTAACCGGGCTGGAAGAAGCGCTGCGGGAAGATGATGTTAAGGCCGACGCGCTCTGTTTCAGCACGCTCTCTCTGGATACCCAGTTAGCACTTACTAACTGGATTGTAACCGAGCGCTGGCGCGGGTTTATCGACGCGAAAGGCGATGCCAAGCTGCAGGGATCGTTCAAACGCTTCTGCGACATTATGCTCGGCAGAATTGCCGCCGATTTGAAAGAAACCTTCGGCGATGTGCGTCAGATGAATGAGTATCAGGATAAATTGACCCGCCTGCATCGTCAGCTGCTGGCCGCCCGTTTACTGTCCGGTGGCTACGACGCTGAGACGGTCGATGCCTGGATGCAAAGCTGGCAGCAGCTGGCGCAGGCGATCGAAAGCGGTCAGGAAATCTGGCTGGAAGGTCATTGTCGCCAGGCGGTTAAGCAACCGGCCTTCTGGAAAAACGGCACCGTCTGAGGTCGTTCGCCGCGTTAAGAGAACAGAGAGAATTCACGCCGCTCACAGGGAGTTTTTATGTCGCCATCGCTTACTCAGACCCTGCCGCCGCTGCTGGCGGCACAGGCCCAACAGCTTAGCCCGACATGGGGAGAACTGAGCGCCGGACAGCAGGGCGTGCTGGCCTTCAGTGATTTTGTGCAGGACAACCTGGCACGCCATCCTGACTGGTGGCAATCGCTGCAGGAGCAGGCGCCCGCGCCGGACGAGTGGCGGCACTATCCGGCCTGGCTGGCTGAAAAGCTGGCAGGTGTGGCGGATGAAAATGCCCTGATGCGTGAACTGCGCCTGTTCCGGCGGCAGATGCTGACGCGCATTGCCTGGATGCAGACGCTGGCAACCAGCAGTACGCAAGACTCGCTGAAGCAGCTGAGCGAACTGGCTGAAACCCTGATTGTCGCCGCCCGTGACTGGCTCTGGCTGGCCTGCTGCCGTGAATTCGGCACGCCGGTCAATGCCGCCGGTGAGCCGCAGCCGCTGCTGATCCTCGGCATGGGCAAGCTGGGCGGCGGCGAGCTGAACTTCTCTTCTGATATCGACCTGATTTTCACCTGGCCTGAAAATGGCACCACCACCGGCGGACGCCGTGAACTGGATAATGCCCAGTTCTTCACGCGGCTTGGCCAGCGTCTGATCAAAGTGCTCGATCAACCGACGGTCGACGGCTTCGTCTATCGCGTGGATATGCGGCTGCGGCCATTTGGTGACAGCGGCCCGCTGGTATTGAGCTTTGCCGCGTTGGAAGATTATTACCAGGAGCAGGGACGCGACTGGGAGCGCTATGCGATGGTCAAAGCGCGCCTGATGGGCGGGACGGACGATCGCTGGAGCCAGGAATTACAGCAGATGCTGCGGCCCTTCATCTACCGCCGCTACATCGACTTCAGCGTGATCCAGTCGCTACGAAATATGAAAAGCATGATCGCCCGTGAAGTCCGGCGGCGCGGCCTGACCGACAACATCAAGTTGGGTGCAGGCGGCATCCGCGAAACGGAATTCATTGTGCAGGTGTTCCAGCTGATCCGGGGTGGGCGTGAGCGTTCGCTGCAGCTGCGTGCGCTGTTACCCACCTTGCAGGCCATTGGCGAGCTGAATTTGCTGCCTGGCGAACAGGTCGGGCAGCTCAGTGAGGCCTATCTCTATCTGCGTCGTCTGGAAAATCTGCTGCAAAGCATCAATGACGAACAGACCCAGACGCTGCCGGCGGACGCGTTAAACCGCGAGCGTCTGGCCTGGGCGATGGGCGTGGAGAACTGGGCTGCGCTGACCCGCCAGCTTGAGGGCCATATGGCCGCGGTGCGCGCAATTTTCGATGACCTGATTGGCGATGACACCCCGGAAACCGGCGGCAATAAAGAAGCCGATGATTATGGCGTGCTCTGGCAGGATCGGCTGGAAGAGGCCGAGCTTGCGCCGCTGGTTCCCCACCTTGAAAGCGAGGCGCGTCAGCGTTTGCTGCAAACCATCAACGACTTCCGTCAGGATGTGGATAAACGCACCATTGGCCCGCGTGGACGGCAGGCGCTCGATCAGCTGATGCCGCGTCTACTGAGCGAAGTCTGCCCGCGCGATGATGCTGCCGTTGCCTTAAGCCGCCTGACGCCGTTGCTGCTGGGCGTGGTAACGAGAACCACCTATCTGGAGCTGCTGACCGAGTATCACGGCGCGTTAAAGCACCTGATCCGCCTGTGTGCGGCGTCGCCAATGGTGGCCAGCCAGCTGGCGCGCTATCCGTTATTGCTCGATGAGCTGCTCGATCCGGCCACGCTCTACCAGCCGACCGCCACCGATGCCTACCGTGATGAGCTGCGCCAGTATCTGCTGCGCATCCCGGAAGAGGATGAGGAGCAGCAGCTGGAAGCGCTTCGTCAGTTTAAGCAGGCCCAGCATCTGCGCATTGCGGCGGCAGATATTGCCGGCACGCTGCCGGTAATGAAGGTCAGCGATCATCTGACCTGGCTGGCAGAAGCGATGATCGAGCAGGTGGTCCAGCAGGCCTGGCAGATGATGGTGCAGCGTTATGGTCGTCCTTCGCACCTGATTCAGCTTCAGGAACGCGGGTTTGCCGTGGTGGGTTACGGCAAGCTGGGTGGCTGGGAGCTGGGCTACAGCTCGGATCTGGACCTGGTGTTCCTGCATGATTGCCCGGCCGATGCGGTGACCGACGGCGAGCGCAGTATTGACGGCAGGCAGTTTTATCTGCGTCTGGCGCAGCGTGTTATGCACCTGTTCAGCACCCGCACTTCCTCCGGCATTCTGTATGAAGTGGATGCGCGGCTGCGTCCATCCGGAGCCGCAGGCATGCTGGTCAGTACCTTTGACGCCTTTGATGAATACCAGCGTAATGAAGCCTGGACCTGGGAGCATCAGGCGCTGGTGCGCGCGCGCATCGTATTTGGCGAGGCGGCGCTGAGCCAGCGCTTTGATGATATCCGCCGTGGCATCCTGTGCCTGCCGCGTGAGGCCGATAAGCTGAAGATCGACGTGCGCGAGATGCGTGAGAAAATGCGCGCGCACCTTGGCAACAAGCATAAAGGGCGCTGGGATCTGAAAGCCGATCGGGGCGGCATCACCGATATTGAATTCATTACGCAATACCTGGTCTTACGCTATGCCGCCAGTGAACCGAAGCTGACCCGCTGGTCCGATAACGTGCGCATTCTGGAGCTGATGGCCAATAATGACCGGATGAGCAGCGAAGAAGCGAAAGCGCTGACCCAGGCTTACGTCACGCTACGTGACGCGCTGCACCACCTCGCGTTGCAGGAGTTGCCGGGTCATGTCTCGCCGGATGCGTTCAGCGCGGAGAAGAGCGTGGTCAACAACAGCTGGCTGCACTGGTTCGGCAGTTAATCTGCTGCTTGCCCGGGTTTGCAAGCGATAGCGTGTAAGATTACGGGTGAATGTGCGGGATAGTCAGCTTGTGCTATCATCCCGCGCACTATTTTTGACTTCAGCCTGGAGTGTCTGGAATGAAAATTACGCTGCCCGATTTTAACCGTGCGGGTGTTCTGGTTGTTGGCGACGTGATGCTGGATCGCTACTGGTACGGCCCAACCAGCCGCATCTCCCCTGAAGCCCCGGTTCCGGTAGTTAAAGTGGATAACGTTGAGGAGCGTCCTGGCGGCGCGGCTAACGTGGCGATGAACATCGCCTCACTGGGCGCAGGCTCACGTCTGGTGGGATTGACCGGTATTGATGATGCCGCCCGCGCGCTGGACGCCAGCCTGAGTGGCGTTAACGTGCAGTGTGACTTCGTTGCGGTTGCCACCCATCCCACCATCACTAAGTTGCGCGTTCTGTCGCGTAACCAGCAGCTGATCCGCCTTGATTTTGAAGAAGGTTTTGAAGGCGTCGATCCTGAGCCGCTGCATGAGCGTATTCGTCAGGGCCTGCCGAAAGCGGGCGCGCTGGTGCTGTCTGACTACGCCAAAGGGGCGTTGGCCAGCGTAGAAACCATGATCAAGATCGCCCGCGAGGCCAATGTGCCGGTGCTGGTCGACCCGAAAGGTACTGACTTTGAGCGTTATCGCGGTGCCACCATTCTGACGCCAAATCTCTCTGAGTTTGAAGCCGTGGTCGGCAAATGTGCGGACGAAGCCGAGATTGTTGAGCGCGGCATGGCGCTGATGGCGCAGTTCGATCTGTCAGCCTTGCTGGTGACGCGTTCAGAGAACGGCATGACGCTGCTGCAACCGGGCAAAAAGCCGTTCCATCTGCCGACTCAGGCACAGGAAGTGTATGACGTGACCGGTGCCGGTGATACGGTGATTGGCGTGCTGGCGGCGGCGCTGGCGGCGGGCAATACGCTGGAAGAGAGCTGCTTCCTCGCCAACGCGGCGGCGGGTGTGGTGGTCGGTAAGCTGGGGACCTCTACCGTGTCGCCGGTTGAACTGGAAAACGCCATCCGTGCCCGTCCGGAGTCGGGTTTTGGCGTAATGGATGAAGCGCAGCTGAGAGAAGCGGTCGCGCTGGCTCGTCGTCGCGGTGAGAAAGTGGTGATGACCAACGGCTGCTTCGACATTCTGCACGCTGGCCACGTTTCCTATCTGGCCAACGCCCGTAAGCTGGGCGATCGCCTGATTGTTGCGGTTAACAGCGATGCCTCGACCAAACGGCTGAAAGGCGAAACCCGTCCGATCAATCCGTTGATCAACCGGATGATTGTGCTGGGCGCGCTGGAAGCGGTCGACTGGGTGGTGCCGTTTGAAGAAGACACGCCGCAGCGGGTGATTGCTGATGTGCTGCCAGACCTGTTGGTGAAAGGCGGAGACTACAAGCCGGAAGAGATTGCGGGCAGTGTTGAAGTTTGGGCTAACGGTGGCGAAGTGCGGGTGCTGAATTTTGAAGATGGCATCTCCACCAGCAAAATCATCGAAGCGATTAAAGCGAAAGACTGACCGCGGTCAGAAAGAAAAAGGGGCGATCTGAGATCGCCCCTTTTTTTGGCCTGAAACCAGAGAATTACTGCATATCTTCGGTTTTAATCACGTCTTTTGGCGCTGCGTCGGTACCGCGGCTTTCCAGCTCGGCCAGACGTTGCTCCAGCGCAGCCAGCTTTTCACGGGTACGTAATAACACCTGAGTTTGCACATCAAACTCTTCGCGATTGACCAAATCTAAACGGGTCAGCTGCGATTGCAGCGTCTGACGGATTTTTTTCTCAACATCGTCGCCGAACTCACGGATGCCTTTTGGCATGGATTCGTGAACCTGACGGGCGAGTTGTTCAATTTTTTTGGGGTCAATCATAGCGGCTTCCTGGTAGCGGCAAAGTTTCTTTAAGTGTAATGCGATAATCCGAAAGGATAAACCAGAAATAAGCAAAGCAGAAAAATGCCAAACTAAAGGCACATTTTGTTCGTTGCCCTGGCTTTTTATCGGCGTTATAGTAAGCAGGCTTATTCTCAGGGCGGGGTGTAATTCCCCACCGGCGGTAAATCGGCGTCATGCCGAAAGCCCGCGAGCGCTTCAGACCTCCCGGTTTGAAGGTCAGCAGACCCGGTGTAACTCCGGGGCCGACGGTTAAAGTCCGGATGGGAGAGAGTAACGTATCAGGCCGGGCTTTGCCCGCCGCGCCGTTATTTTTTGTCACTGCATGACACTCCTAAGCACGCCCTGATTCTGGTAACCCATACATTTTATAAGGTTTTATTACCATGAATCAGACGCTACTTTCTGAATTTGGCACGCCTGAAGAGCGTGTAGAACGTGCTATCGCTGCCTTGCGCGACGGGCGCGGTGTGATGGTGTTGGACGATGAAGATCGTGAAAACGAAGGTGACATGATCTTTGCCGCCGAAACCATGACCGTTGAGCAGATGGCACTGACCATTCGCCACGGCAGCGGCATTGTCTGCCTTTGCCTGACGGAAGAGCGTCGTCGTCAGCTTGAGCTGCCAATGATGGTCGAAACCAATACCAGTGCTTATGGCACCGGCTTCACCGTCACCATTGAAGCGGCAGAAGGCGTGACCACCGGCGTTTCGGCGAAAGATCGCGTGACCACCATCCGTGCGGCTATCGCCGACGATGCCAAACCTTCTGACCTGAATCGTCCTGGCCATGTGTTCCCACTTCGCGCCAGCGAAGGCGGCGTGCTGACGCGCGGCGGTCATACTGAAGCAACTATCGATCTGGTGACGCTGGCCGGCTTCAAACCGGCGGGTGTGCTGTGTGAACTGACCAACGATGATGGCACTATGGCGCATGCGCCAGAAGCTATCGTGTTTGCTAAGCAGCAGAATATGCCGGTTGTGACCATCGAAGATTTGGTGGCTTATCGCCGTAGCAACGAGTCTCGTCAGGCCAGCTAATTGCCTGACGATGAAAAAAAACCGGGTGCCTGTTACCCGGTTTTTTTATGCCTGAACTTAGGCCGCTGCTTTAACTAAGCCGCTGCTTTAACTTAAGCCGCTGCTTTGCAGCATGGTCAGGCTCAGGCCCATCACCGCCATCCCGCACAGCACGCCATAGCTGGGATTACTTTTCGGATCGATCTCTTTTGCCAGCGGCATCAGCTCATCGACCGACAGCGCCACCATAATCCCGGCCACGGTCGCCATCACCGCGCCCATCATCACTGGTGACACCAGTGGACCGAGCACCAGGAAGGCCAGCACGCCACCCAGGATTTCGGCCATGCCTGATACGCCAGCCCAGAAGATCGCTTTCCTTTTTGAACCCGTTGCGGCATACATCGGCCCGGCGACGGCAAGTCCTTCAGGAATATTGTGGATGGCAACGGCCAGCGCGATGCCTAAGCCCATTTCGAGGTCACTGCTGGCGGTGACATAGGTTGCCACACCTTCTGGAAAATTATGCAGGCTGATGCCGAGCGTCAGTAAGATTGCCGTGCGCCGAAGGTTGCGGGGAGGTTGGCCGCCGCTAAGTAGATCCTGTGGATGCTGGTGGGGCAACATCCGATCGAGGGCGAAGTAACCCAGAAGCCCAACCACAAACATGCCGTAACCCAAAACAGGAGACATGCCTTCAGCGTGCAGCGCCGCTGGCAGCATCTCCATCAGTGAAATCAGCAGCATAATGCCGGCAGCAAATCCCAGCGCAAACGCCAGCACCCGGTTCGACGGTTTCTGGCCGACAACACCCAGAAACGCGCCAATGAAGGTCGCGCCACCGGCAAGTAAAGTCAGTATTAATGGCACGGACAAGGTGACCTCCTAAAGACAAGAATAAAGTATAGCCTTTGCTATACCTTATCAAAAAATAATCAGTTGTAACGTCAGGATTTGTATTTTTCGCTGTTCAAATTTCTTGAATATCTTCATCACCGTTATCCGGGTTCATCCCCTGTCGAAAGGGCGTAATGTAGCGATCATTAAGCCGACATCTTCAGGGGAACCACTATGAGTCAGTCACGTATGCCCGCACTTTTTCTTGGCCATGGCAGCCCAATGAACGTGCTGGAAGAAAATGTTTATACCGAAGCCTGGCGTGAGCTGGGCCAAACCTTACCGCGTCCTAAAGCTATCGTGGCGGTCTCCGCGCACTGGTACACCCGGGGCACGGCGGTTACAGCGATGGAAAAGCCAAGAACCATTCACGATTTTGGCGGATTCCCTCAGGCGCTGTTTGACACCACTTATCCGGCACCGGGTTCACCGGACCTGGCCCGCCAGGTGGTTGACGCGCTGGCACCTTACGATGTCCGTCTGGATCAGGAGTGGGGTTTTGACCACGGTTCATGGGGCGTGCTGATTAAAATGTACCCGGAAGCCGATATTCCAGTGGTTCAGCTGAGCGTCGACGGTACGCAACCGCCGGCTTATCACTTTGAACTGGGCCGTAAGCTCGCGGCACTGCGCGAGCAGGGCGTGATGATTGTCGCCAGCGGCAACGTGGTGCATAACCTGCGCATGGTGCGTTGGGAAGGCAATGCTGAACCTTACCCGTGGGCCTCATCCTTTAACGACTACGTGCGTGAAAACTTGAGTTGGGAAGGGGAAGCAGAGCAGCATCCGCTGGTGAACTTTAGTCAGCACAGCGGCGCTGCGTTATCCAACCCGACGCCTGAGCACTACCTGCCACTGCTTTACGTGCTGGGTGCCCGTTTGCCGGGTGAAGCCGTCTCTATCCCGGTGGATGGTTTAGTGATGTCTTCGCTCAGTATGCTTTCGGTAAAGGTGGGCTAAATGCACACCATCAGTTGGTGTTGACAGAATGAGGTGTGAAAACCGGCGTTGCTTTGGCCTTCACCTCTTTTTCGGCATTGTTAAAGATCCACGCTGGACTGTTCAGGGTTAATGCTGCCAGTTTTGGGGTTAATACCAGCGGCACAGAGTAGCTTGCCTTGCCTGCGCTAATCGGGATAGTTAACGGCACGGTCTTACCGGGCGTGACAGCGGTTCCTTTAAGGGCGACGGCAAAACCAAATTGGTCTTTGTCAGTGCCGTAATGATCGCTTTTGTTTGTCATGGCATTTCCTGACAGCGAAAAGTCACCGGTTACAGTGGAAATTAAATTAGCCAGCCCGGAGGTATCCGACGAGCAGGCAATATTCACCACCGGTTGCGCACTGAGGCTTGATGAGGCTGACAGGGCTTGGGCTGTGGGCACTGCAAGACTGAATGTGCTGTTAGAAACCGTATGGGAACAGCTTACCGTGCCGGCCTGATTCCACTCTGAGAGGCTGAATTTATAATTCATTGCGTTAGCCGCTTTGTTTAATCCACCTTTGCCATCCAATTGAAACAGACGGATAGCGCCTGATACCTTACTGGTGTCGATATCCCCGGTCTTTTTCAGATAGGCCTGAAATCGAAATGTTTTTGTAGCGGCCGCTCCGTTGATTGTCCAGCCGGTATCAATTTTGGTGTTGATGTTGCCATTTCCTGAGCTTTCATCAAAGGTACCGAGATCTTTACCATCATATACCAGTCCCATTTCTACGCCGCTTGGCGGCGTCTCGCTCTTAATATAGGGAAATGGATAAAAATAGACGTTTTCCTGGATACTTCCTTTGCAGGTAATATCACGCACATATTCTTTTGATTCCCAGACCCGGCTGCCATTCTGCGTGCCAGAGAGCAGTACCAGTTTACCGATTGATACAACTTCATCGACCGTATTACCAATATAACAGTCAAGGGCGGCAGCATTAAATGACAGTGTCAGGGTGAACAGGCCAAAGGTGATTTTTCTTTTCAATGATTTTTTCATTTATCGTAGTTCCTTTACATCAGTTAATTAATGGAGCCTCGGCTGTTTTATTCCGTCTTCGGTAGCGTCAATTTTAACAGGCCGGCGATTACCGGCCTGTTAACTATAAACACAGTTTCGGAGTCGCTTAATTAATTACTAAGGTTAACTGCGGCGAATACAAGCCCACATCAACCGACATGTTTTCCACTAAGACATCATTTTGCAGAACGGAGATAGTTCCTGTACCCGCTTTCGTCCCGCCGGTCAGTGTCGCCGTGTAAACCCCATTCTTTTCAGTGACTGCGCTTATTTTCGTTCCTTCTAAATTAGCGACCTTGAAGGCAACTTTCCCTCCAGTGACGACATTCTGAAATTTATCTTTCGCAGTTAACGTTATGGCAAGCGTAGATTTCCCATCAGCTGGCAATATGTTGTTGCTAAGTTGCAAGACTGAGTTGCTGGCATTAATTGGGGCGGCAACAAAGATAACCTTTGTGGACTTGCCGGTTGTGTCAGTGCTGATGATGGCAGTGAGAGTTATGCTACCTGCAAGGGTGCTGGCAATTTCCGCTGTGGAGACTCCTTCAGCATCTGTTTTAAGGGTTCTTGCGCCCCATATAACTGTTCCTGCCGCCTGGAAGGTGACCGCCACATCTTTTACGGGATTCCCCTTGGCATCTTTCACCACGGCAGTGAGCGTGGAGAAGGTATTACCATCCGCCGTCACGCCGGTCGCTGGCGAGGCCGTCAGGCTGTCGACGACGGCTGTTTTAGTATTGGCGATAAAGGTAACGCTCACCGTTTTTTCAATGCCCTTAGTGCTGGCCATGACGTCCATTGTCATTGCTTGAGAACTGCTCACTGTCGTGACAGCCATACCTGCACTGTCGGTCTGTACCTGTCCTTTGCTAAGCGTACCTGGTGCGGAGAAGGTAACTGATGTATCCGACACAGGGTTATTGTAGGCGTCGGTGATCAGAGCCTTGATGGTTGAGACGGCGACGCCGTCCGCAATAATGCCTTCTGCCGGCGTTGCCGTCAGGCTGGCTATCGTGGCGGTAGACGCATCTGCCTTAAAGACAACGGTGATGCTCTTGCTGTCTTTAACCATATCCGTCCTGGCCGTAACCGTATTGCTGCCTGCCACGGTACTGGTGAGCGTCATCTTCGCGTAACCGTTGTTGTCGGTGCGGGCAGTAAGCTGATTTGGCGTCGCTTTGCCACTGAGGGTAAAAATCACCTCTACGTCACTGACAGGGTTCTCATTTGCATCCTGTACTACAGCGGTGAGGATCGACTGATCTTTAGCATTAGCCAGTGGAATATTTGCTGACATCATAATGTCAGTCACTTTTGCCGTGTTTTCGTTGGCGATAAAGTTGACTGCAGCGTTCTTACCCTCAGGATCATACTTGGTCACGGCTCTCGTCTCATGAATCCCCGCTATTTTACTGGCAATGGTTACCACCACCTTGCCTTCACTGTCGGAAACAGCTGAAGACTGGCTCAGGGTGCCGTTAGCTGGCGCTTTAAAGGTTACTGCGGCCCCTGCCACCAGATTGCCATTGGCATCTTTCACAATTCCCGTCAGGGTGGCAAATGACTTACCGTCAGCGATTACCTGGCTTTGAGACGCGGTAAAACTGTTGATGGCGGCGGTAGCAATATCGCCAATAAAGTTGACGGAGGCCTGCTTCCCGGTTTTGTCATAAGCTGTCTGCGCCAGCACCGTGCTGCTGCCTGCGGTAAAGCTGATGGCGCTCACTGATGCTTTACCATCATTGCCTGTTGTCGCCGATGAGTTAATGAGGTTGGCGTTGCCCTTGATGGTGAACGTCACCCGGGCGTTATTGACCCGATTTCCGTTGGCATCCGACACCGTTGCCGTCAGCACAGATTTATCCGTGCCGTTAGCGGTAATTCCACTCTCCGGCGCAGCGCTAAGACTGTCGACTTTGGCCGTGGCCTGGTCAGCAATAAAGCTGACGGAAGCCTGCTTACCGGTTTTATCGTAATCAGTGGTTGCAGTAACGGTACTGCTGTCCGCAATAAGGCTGGTCAGTTTCATTTCTGAATACCCCTCGCTGTCCGTCGTCGCGGACGTGCCGGCCAGGTTGGCGTTTCCGCTTACGCTGAAGCTGACGGGTTTGTTGCTCACAGCATTGTTATAGGCATCGACCACCCTGGCTCTAAGCACCGAACTGTCGGCACCATTGGCGATGACGTCGGATTTGCGCGAGGCGTCCAGGAAGTCAACATGCGCAGTCGCGGCATCGGCCACAAAGCTGACGCTAACCTGTTTGCCGATGCTGTCGCCCTCGAGGGTCGCCGTGACGGTGCTGCTACTGGCGCTGCGGCTGGTAAGGTTCGCCGTCGCCACGCCGTTCACATTGCTCCTCGTGGTCTTAGCCAGCACACCCTCACCGGATGTCACGGTAAATGTCACATCAAATCCACTGACCGGATTACCGTTGGCATCTCTTAACCTGGCGCTAATTACCGAGCGGTCAGCGCCATTTGCCGTCACGTCTGAAGATCGTGAAGCGGTAAGCGTGTCGATCTTCACCGTAGTGCTATCGGCTATAAAGCTGACGGAGGCCTGTTTGAAGTTCGTGTCCGTTTCGGTATGCGCTCTGACCGTGGTGATTGCAGCGGTCCGGCTCATGAGTTCGACAGTCGCTAAACCATTGACGGTAGTGGCTGAATTCTGACTCAACGTCCCATTGCCAACGTTGATTTTAAAGGACACGGTGACGCCGCTGACGAGGTTACCGTTAGCATCCTTCACCGTGGCAGTCAGCACGGAGTGGTCAGTGCCGTTCGCCTTCACGTCTGAAGGCCGTGACGGGATCAGGCTGTCGATGGTTGCCGTAGCCGGGTCGGCTTTAAAAAGGACGCTGGTTTGTTTACCGGTCGAGTCCGCGCCGACGGTCGCGGTGACCGTGATGCTTTCCGCCGACAGGCTGGTTAGCTGCACGCTGGCGATGCCATCTACAGTAGTAACGCTGTCCTCAGCTAATTTGCCGCCCGTTACCGTGAAGGTGACTTTTGCGCCATTGACCCGATTTCCGTTGGCATCTTTTACCGTGGCGGTGATTACAGAGCTATCGCTGCCGTCAGCCTTGACGTTATCCGTCCGTGAAGGGATCAGGCTGTCGATTTTTGCCGTGTCTGCGTCGGCAATAAAGCTGACGGCAGTCTGTTTACCGGTGGTGTCGAAAGCCGTAACGGCGGTGAGGGTCGTGCTTCCAGCAGTGGCGCTTTTCAGCGTCACCGTGGCTGCCCCTTTGCCGTTGGTTTTGACTGTGGACGGGCTCAGATCGGCATTACCTGTCACACGGAAGGTCACCTCCTCGTTTGCCACCGCATTGCCATTGGCATCTTTCACCGTGACATCAATGGTGGAAGTCGCTTTGCCATCGGCCTTGATCCCAGATGCCGGCGTCGCGGTGAGGGTGGCAATACTGGCTGTTTGAGCATCTGCGACAAAGGTTACGGTGACCTGTTGACCGTTCGGGTCAGTCTCCGTAATGGCAAGTAAAGTCTCGGTCACTGCGTTGGTACTAGTAAACTCCTCGCTAACTTTACCGTCGCTGTCGGTGGTCATTAGCATATACGCATCGCCTATAATTACCGGCACTTGACTCACCGGGTTGTTGTAGGCATCCGTAACTACCGCCGTCAAGGTGATCGCTGAATAGCCATTTGCCACTGCTGTTGGAGGGAAGGCGGTGAAGCTAACTACTTTCGCCGTAGTGCGATCGGCGATAAAGCCGACCGTTGTATTTTTACCGGTTTTATCAGCGTCCGTGGTTGCGGTGACGGTGCTGAGTTCCGCAGTGCGGTTTGTCAGATTCACCGTGGCATAGCCTTCATCGTTGGTTTTGGCTGCCTTGACACTTAAATTGCCATTACCATCAACGTTAAAGAACACGTCAGCCTGCTTCACGTGGTTTCCATTAGCATCAGTTACGATGGCGTTAAGTTCCGAGCTATCAGACATGTTAGCTAAAACATTCGAGACACGTGAAGCGGTGAAGTGTTCTATTTTCGCTGTGGAAAGGTCAGCGATAAAGCTTATGGAGAGCGTCTCGTTTACTTGAGTGTCGAACGACGTTACTGCCGTAACAGTGTTCATTTCAGCACGGGTACTTACCATATCAACGCTGGCAATTCCATTTACTGTGATACCCGTTGCCTGTAGATCCCCTTTACCTTTTAGCACGCTGAAGTTCACATGCACCCCACTGGCCAAGTTACCGTTCGCATCTTTTATGGTCGCAACAAGGGTTGTACTATCTGTGCCGTTAGCTATTATCCCTTCTGTTCGTGTGGCGCTTAAGCTGGCTACTTTCGCCGTGGCAAGGTCGGCCATAAAGCTGACAGAAGTTTGTTTGCCCATTTTATCAAAGTCGGTGACAGCGGTGACCGTACTGATGTCAGCTTTTGTGCTGGTGAGCTGCGCGGTAGCGATGCCATTCTGGTTACTGGTGGCCGAAGTCGGACTCAACTTGGCTTTGCCATCCGAGACCGTGAATGTGACGGTCGCGCCATTGACCAGGTTTCCCTGAGCATCTTTCACCGTGGCGGTAACCATGGCGCTGTCCTGACCATTAGCCGTTACATTCTCCGTACGCGACGCGGTGAAGTCGGCAATTGTCGCGGTGTCTGAGTCACCAATAAAGCTGACGGCAGCCTGTTTTCCGGTGCTATCGACGTTGGTTGTTGCCGTAACGGTGATGGTTTCAGCGCTAAGGCTGGTCAGAACGGTCGTGGCTACACCGTTGACGGTGGTGGCAGAGGTCTGACTGAGTTTCCCCTTGCCTGCTGATGAAGTGAAGAACACCTTCGCACCGTCCACCAGGTTGCCGTTAGCATCTTTCACCGTGGCGGTAAGTATTGAACTGTCGGTGCCATTGGCTTTCACATTAGAATCTCGTGAAGCGCTCAGGCTGTCGATTTTGGCTGTGCCCACATCGGCCCTGAAGGTGACTGAGGTCTGCTTACCGGAGGCATCAGCGTCTGTGGTGGCCGTAACGGTTACGATCCCGGCCTCAGTGCTGGTTAGTTGCACGGTCGCGATACCGTTGGACGTCGTGGCTGGAGATGGCGTCGCCGATCCCTTGCCGGACACGTTGAAGAACACTTTAGCATTATTGACCAGGTTGCCGTTGGCATCCTTGACCGTCACGGTGAGAACCGACATATCGTTGCCGTTGGACAGCACATCATTATCGCGTGAAGGGATCAGGCTCTCGACTTTCGCTGTGGCTACGTCGGCGATAAAGCCAACAACAGTCTGCTTACCGATGTTGTCACCGTCGACCACTGCCGTCACCGTGCTGCTTCCTGCCGCTTTGCTGGTAAGGGAGACTGTCGCGGTGCCGTCACTGTCGGTTTCAGCGGTCGACTCACCCAGGATGGCATGGCCATGCACGCGGAAAGTGACCGTAACGCCCGCTACGGCATTGCCAAAGTTATCTTTTACCTTCGCGGTCAGCAGTGAACTGTCAGATCCGTTGGCTTTCACCTCTGTATCACGCGATGCGCTCAGGCTGGCAATTCTCGCTGTCGTGGCATCAGCAATAAAGCTGACGGTGGCCTGCTTTCCTGTGGTATCAAAATCGGTTTTCGCCGTAACGGTGAGGGTATCCGCCTGCGTGCTGGTCAACTGGACGGTGGCGATACCCTCTCTGCTGGTGATAGCGGATGACTGGCTTAATTT
Source organism: Erwinia sp. QL-Z3 (assembly GCF_004551645.1). NCBI lineage: Bacteria > Pseudomonadati > Pseudomonadota > Gammaproteobacteria > Enterobacterales > Erwiniaceae > Erwinia > Erwinia sp. QL-Z3. Next base: position 659,854 of record NZ_CP037950.1, on the reverse strand, counting down.
GCCTTTTCCATCGGCAGGCACGCTAAAGCTCACTTTTGCCCCGCGGACGAGGTTACCCCTGGCGTCTTTCACCTGTGCGCTGAGGATCGAAGTGGCAATGCCGTTGGCTTTCACCTCAGTGGCAGGCGAGGCAATAAGGCTCTCAACGCTGGCCGTGGCAACGTCCGCAACAAACTCAACGGAAACCTGTTTACCCGTCGCGTCAAAAGGCGTTGTGGCGCTGACGGTAATACTGTTGGCTGTGGCGCTGGTCAGGCTAACCGCAACGGTGCCGTCATTGCCCGATATGGCCTCAGTCGGGCTGAGACGACCATTGCCGCTGACTATCGCAAAGTTAACCAGAATCCCACTGACGGCGTTGCCCTGAGCATCCTGCACCACGGCGTTGAGCTGGGCGGCTTCAGTGCCATCCGCCTTTAGGCCAGCTTCTGGCGAAGCGGTGAACTGGCCTATCTGCGCGGTACTGATATCACTGATAAAGGTGACGGTGACCTGTTTACCGGTTTTATCTTCTCCGGTGGTTGCGGTTACCGTACTGCTGCCAGCACGGGTGCTGGTCAGATTAACCCTGACGGCTCCGTCGGCATCAGAGATAACCGTGGTCTGGCCCAGTTTGGCCCCACCCGTGGCGTTGAAAATCACCGGCGCGCCGGTGACGCGGTTGCCGTTGGTGTCTTTCACTACTGCCGTCAGGACTGTGGCATCAGCGCCATTCGCCGTCACCTCGGTGGCTGGCGTCGCGAACAGATCATCAATTTTCGCGGTACGCAAATCCGCGACAAATGTCAGCTCGGCACTTTTGGTCATGCCGGTGGCTGATGCGGTCAGGGTGACGGTGCCAGCCAGTTTGCTGGTCAACTCCACGGTGGCAGAACCGTTACTGTCAGTCACGGTGGCGGTGGTAGAAGGCGTCGCATTCCCAGCGACAGAGAAGGTGACCGGCACATTACCGATCGGGTTGCCGTAGTAATCGGCGACCAGCACCCTGGCTTTATTGGCGACGTTGCCATTGGCGACGGCATTGTTGACGTCAATGGTCAGATCGGCCATTTCAGCGGTAGTGCTGTCGGCGATAAAGTTCAGCGTTTTGCTGTCGCGGTTACCGTTATCCAGATGCGAGAAAATAGTGACCTTACCGGCGCGGGTTGAGGCCAGCGGCACCATCGCGCTACCCGAGGTATCGGTAATATGCAGCGCTTCACAGTTGTTAGCGCCCTTCAGAATACAGCTGTCATCAATGCCTGAGACCACAAAGCGCACGTTATGATCGCTTAACAGCTCACCGGATTTTCCGGTGACTTTGGCATGCAGCTGTGCAGCATCCACGCCGTTGGCCACCACATTATCGGCCGGTTTAACCTCCAGCGAGATGATGGTGCTGGAAGGAATAAGGTTGATCACCACGGTACTTTCTGGCGAGACATTGCCGTGGTTATCGGTGGCGATGGCCGAAACGGTATAGCTGTTAACCCCCTCGTGCAGATACTTCGGTAATTTGACCGCCACAGACGTCGCCGAATCCTGAGACAGCGAGCCGCCCGCCGCAATCAGTTCTGCTGCGCGCCAGTCAATTTTCTTCAACCCGTATTTCGCGCGAACGCTGGCGGTGATCACCGTGGTGGACGCTGCTTCAGCGCTAACCGATGCGGGTAAGGAGAGTGAAATCAGATTCTGTTTGCGATACTGCATGACGATGTTGTAGTTACGATCGACAAAATCGTAACGTGCGCCAGGCAGGCTGCGCATCACCTTGACCGTTTCACGGTCGGTCTGTTCTTGCCACGACAGGCCGAGGCGGTAATTAATGTCCAGACCGACAAAGCTGTCGGATCCGCTACCGGATTTGTGGCCCGCCTTGAAGGTCAGCAACGGGATCGGCGTGTAATTCACCGTGGTGGTGACGGCGGAAGGGGAATCCCGCAGGTCACTGGGACTGGCAGAATTATCAAGAACGATGCCTTTACCAAAGTACTTTTCATACTTCACCGACGCGCCAAATTGCGGGTAGAACGGCAGCCAGGCATCGGCGGCCAGATCAAAACCGTTGGCAGGACGTTCGTCGTAATCTTCCATCGCATCCAGTGGCGACTGGTGCCAGTCGGTCAGGCGCTGATATTTATTGGCGCTCAGTTTCAGGTAGTGGGTCCAGGCTTCGGCCCCGACGCTGAATCGCGCATTGTTGCCGGTGATATCGCGGTCATAGAAGCTGTTTACCCCGAGCATAAAGTGGTCGGAGAGGTAATGACGCAGCCCCAGCCCGAGATTGAGCGTGGTGCGTTCTTTATTGACGCGAACGCCCTGTTGGTTGAACAGCAGCGTGCTCGGAGTATCCCACCACGGGATCAGTAAATCCGCACTGGCTTCACCTGCGGAATTAAACTGGATGCGGGTATTGCCGCTTTGGCCCATCCAGTCACGCAGCGCACTGCTGGCCATATCATTTGCAATACCGGTAATGACGCCCATACCGGCCTGAGAACGGCTGTCTGCGCCCATGATTTGCCAGAACTGCTTAACGCCTTCGAGCGGGCGCAGATCGTTTTCATCCGCTTCACGGGAACGTTGCATATCCTCATTTAACAGCAGCGATTTTTCTTTTGATAAGCTGCTCTGGCTTCCTTCCAGTGAAGGGAGCTGTGAAATAAGGTCATTGCTGCCTTCTTTATTTAACTCTGCCGCAGTATTGAACGGGCCAGAGGAAGAAGAGGCGTCGTAGGCCGGTGAGGCAGGGAATAAAGGGGGCGAAAGGTTGAGTGCCGATGGCGAAGGATCGCTACTTTCCTGCGCTGTAGTTGCAGGCGCGGGCTCAAGGGTAAGGCGGTCTGGCAGGGTACTTATCCCCGCGTTGAGCTCCGCCATCGTCTCGCTTAATGCCAGCATGTCTGAATTAGCCCGGACGGCTGAAGAATAAAGCGGTATAGCAATCGAGACAAACAGATGGTTCAGAATAACAAGAACAGAGGCTATTTTTTTGAATTTGAAGTCCATATCTTCCCGTCCGGAAAAAAAGTTCCATAACCCCGGAGAGGAGGTTATGGAAAGTAGAGAAAAAAATGTAGGAAAAGATTTTTTGATTGTTAATGTGACAGGCTGTCAGCGGCAAAAAGCGGTTTATTTAGATCTGGCTGATGGATTTCATTTTTTTTTGAATTTCCAGGAAAGCCTGGCTTTTTACACGCTCGCAGACCATGTTCAGTTTGTCATTCAGAGTCAGCGTCATCAGCTCTTTCGGATCCTGTTCCATCAGGCCTTCATGACTTTTAAAATACGCGTGGGAGTTATTGATTTTATCGAATTGCAGACGGTACTGATTAAAGGCTTCGTAATTCAGGCCTTTCAACATATCAAAGTTATCAACACACTTCTTACCGTCAGTCTTTTGTTGCACCAGGCTGTCGCCAGTTTTTTTGACCGTTCCTTTTTTTCCTTGCGGCGAACTGCAGGCGCAAAGCGTCAGTGAAAGAAGCGCAAGTGAGACGAATTGATGAATCTTCATTGTACATATCCTTATGGCTATCCAGGCCGAGTGTAAAAATGATAAGCACACAGGTGCCCTCATCTAATAACAAGGCGGCAACTTTAATAAAGTTATTAAGATTCCTCCGCAGGACTGGATTTTTCTTAACAACTTTTGCATGAGGATAAAGATGGGAGTGAGCTTAATGAAATCGTTTTTGACGATTAGTTGAACAGATCTTGTTGTGTTAAAACGATCAGAGGATTAATAAAGATCTTAATCTTTAGCGTTATCCATTACGGGCGCCACTACTGGATATATATGACGTTTATTGGCACCTTTAGATCTTGATATCCTTGTGTTTTATCCTGATGTCATTCTGGATGACTGTTTATTTCGGCGTTTGCGTCTTCATATTATTGATGATTGTTAGCATAACCGCTTAGGAATTTTTGAGGTGAATAAGCGCAATTATCAGACTGCCTGTAGCGCAAATTTTAAAAAAACTAAGGAGAAAATTGCCGGGAAAGATGGAAAAGGAGAGGAAGGGGCAGTACCGGGGCTGAGAGCAGGGTGGAAATACATGAACAGCAGCAGCGAAGCACTCCGTGTTAACGGAGTGCTCAACTGAAAGGCATAACAGCGTTATTCAATAAAGGTGTGCGGATAGAACCGCGACAGATCCTGTGTAATCAACGCCCGGTCTTCGCGGATGCCAATACCAGCCGGTTGATCGTCGATCAGCCAGCTGCCAATTAAGGTGTAGCTGTCGCCAAATTTTGGCAGCGGGTGGAACTGCTGCACAATCATGCCTTCTTCGCCATAAGGACCATCGGCACTGGCAATTTCCTTGCCGTTTTCAATGATGCTGATGTTCGAACCTTCGCGCGAAAACAACGGCTTAACCACATATTTATCCATATGCGGCACGTCATCTTCGGCAAAATACGCCGGCAACAAATTCGGATGATTGGGGAACATTTGCCACAGCAGCGGCAGCAACGCTTTATTGGAGATAATGCTTTTCCATGCCGGTTCCAGCCAGCGAACGCCAGCATCCTCCAGCTTGGTAGAGAACACCTCACGCAGCATAAACTCCCACGGATACAGCTTGAAGAGGTTGCCGATCACCTGGTCATGCACATCGGTGAACTGGCCTCTTTCGCCCAAGCCAATTTCATCCATAAACAGAAATTCGCTCGGTAAGCCGGCTTCGGTGGCGCAGTCCTGCAGATACTGAACCGTGCCACGATCTTCGTCGGTGTCGCGACAGCAGGCAAAATGCAGCCAGCTGAAGCCATGCTGCTGATGCAGGTCGGCAAAGCGCTCAATCAGCTTCTCTTGCAGGCTATTGAACTGATCGCTGCCAGTGGGCAGGTTACCCGCCGCCTGCTGATCTTCCAGCCAGATCCCCTGAAAGAATGCCGCTTCATACAGCGAGGTCGGCGTATCGGCGTTGTTCTCAAGCAGCTTAATGTCGGAATGGCCATCCCAGGCCAGATCCAGCCGCGAATAGAGCGACGGCTGGTTAGTTTTCCACGAGGCGCGCACGAAGTCCCAGGTGTGTTTTGGAATGCGGAATTTGGCGAGCAGCTCTTCGCTGTTCACCACTTTCTCCACCACCTGTAAACACATCTGATGCAGTTCGCTGGTTACGTCCTCCAGCTTCTCAATTTGCTGGAGCGTAAACTGGTAGTAAGCATCCTCACACCAGTAAGGCTCGCCGTGCATGGTATGAAAACGGAAACCGTATTCGGTGGCCTTTTCACGCCAGTCCGGGCGTTCAGCGATAGCAAGACGCTTCATGGCATTAGCCCCCTGAGGTGCGGCGGGAACCGGATGTCGCGCTGCTACGCTGCGCGGTGGCCTGCTTAGCTACGCTGTCACCAAAGCCGCCACGGGTGACCGTGCTGGTGGTGGCAGGTTTCGGCGCCATGGCGGTTTTCGGCACGTTCATGGTGCGACCTGGTGTGGCAGCGCCAAAGCTTTTACCGCTGGCGTCAACAAACTTGCCGTTGGCCGGGCTGTTCGGTGCGCGTGAGGTGAACAGCGGCTGCTGTTGACCACCAAAACCGCCGCCCATCATACGGCCCATCATGTAGCCTGCCATCAGCGGCATCCAGAAGCTTCCGCTCTGCTGAGATTCGGCATTATTGGTTGTGCCTACACCCGCCTGAGCAGGGGTTTGCTGGCACTGACCCTCACCGAATTCCGCCACGCAGTCTTCACGAGTGGCATATTTCGGTGCGGTTTTTTCCGCTTCTTTTTTCGCGTTGTTGAACGCCGTGGTGCATTGCTCGCTTTTGCCCGGGTTGGCGCTGGAGCAGTCGTCGGCATTTTGATACAAGGAAACGCTTTCATCCGATTGTTCACAACCGGCAAGCATAAAGACCGCGGTGACCGCTAAGGCTACCGGGGTTAAGTGTCGTGCGCTCCAGCTTTTGCGAAAGGAGGCATGATTGATTTGTTTAGTCCGTTTCATCACGTTCTGTCCTGTGCCCAAAGGTAGTGCATAGAATAGGGTAACAGCGGTGAAAAATGAAGCGATGAGGGCAGTACGGAGGGGGATCTTTACTTAGCTATACGTTTGATTGTGAAGGGGCAGCAGGCGCTGCCCCTCAGGGGATCACTTACTGAATGGATTGCCGCTGGCACGAGCTGGCGCGGTACTTTGCGCAACCGGCGTAGCATGAACCTGAGCCGGTGCAGCATTGCCGTTATCAGCCGCGTTATTTTGCTCCGGGGTTTCAGGTGCCACCGCCTCAGGAGAGGTAGACACATCTTTGCCCAGACGCGCATTCAGCGACTGCAGATCCTGCTCGTTCAGCGTACCCAGTGCCGACTTGATGTTCAGCTCATTGATCATGTAGCTGTAGCGGGCATCGGAAAGCTGCTGTTTAGCACTGAACAGCGTGGAGGTCGCATCCAGCACATCAACGATGGTACGCGTACCCACCTGATAACCGGCTTCCATCGCATCGAGGGAGCTCTGGGCAGAGACCACGGCCTGACGGTACGCGTCGATGCTGCTGATGGACGCATTCACGTTGTTAAAGGAAGAACGCACGGTCTGAACGGCAGAACGGTGCGCGCTTTCTAGCTGCTCGCTGGCAGCAACGAATGAATACTGCGCCTGCTTAACCTGAGAGGTGACGGCGCCACCGCTGTACAGCGGCAGAGAGAAGCTCAGGCCAACCTGGTTAGAACCGGTGATGCTGTCATCGGTCGCAGACGTCTGGTTGGCGCGGCTGCCACCGTATTTGCTGTTAGACATACCGGTAGAGGCGGTCAGATCCAGCGTTGGCATATGGCCAGTTTCGGCTGAACGGATGGATTCGCGTGCCAGATCCTGGGACAGACGCGCAGACAACAGGCTCAGGTTGCGGCTTTCGGCTTCTTTCAGCAGTGCGTTAACCGGCTGAGGTTTTTCCGTTTTAAAGCGGTCAATGTTCAGAGACGCCAGGCTTGGATAGTAGTTGCCGGTGACCTGACGCAGGATTTCAACGTTGTTATCCAGCGCGTTGCGTGCGGTCACTTCGTTAGCCAGCACGCTGTCATACTGGGCGCGGGCGTTCTGCACGTCAGTGATGGCAACCAGACCGACGTTAAAGCGCTGCGTGGTCTGATCTAACTGGCGATAAATAGACTGTTTCTGCGCTTCCGTATAGGACAGCGTATCAATCGCATTCAGCACGTTAAAGTAGGCGGTAGCGGTGTTCAGGATCAGCGTCTGCTGTGCAGTCTGATAAGTCACATCCTGGATGCCGGCTTGTTTTTCCTGGAGGGTCAGCGCACGCCATTTTGACATGTCAAAAATGGTCTGAGTCAGCTGCAAGGTTCCGCTGGTGGTATTGGAATGCAGGCCGCTGCTGTCGCGATAGCCGTTGTTATAGGTATAATCAGCACCCAGGCCTAACTGCGGCAGCAACGGGCTACGGGCTTCGTTGATTTTCTCAAAGGCCGCATCACGATCTGCTGCAGAACTGCGAAGATCGGGGTTAGACAAACGAGCCTGTTGGTAAATCTGCAACAGGTTTTCTGCCTGACTGGCGACACTGAAGCCGCCCAGGCTCAGGCCGATGAGTAACGGGAGCAGTTTCTTCATTTGCATTCCTTGTAGTGCAGCAAAATTGCTATGGTAGCGCTGACGTAAGCCAAAAAATAATCGCCGATTCTAGCAGAGTAAACGGAACAGTTAAGTTGGCTGAACGTGCCATGTTGCCCTAATTTACTTAAATAATTCATTAAGAACCACACTCTCAGCGGATTCGGGTTGCTTTTCTCGTTTTCGCACTCATCCGGAATGGAGCTGCCCCGATGGAAAACAGCAAAAAATACCCAGTGACTTTCACAAAAAACGATGTAGAAATTATTGCACGAGAGACACTTTATAGCGGTTTTTTTTCACTCACCAGCTACCGATTTCGTCACCGCTTGTTTAAGGGTGGGATGAGTGGTGAAGTAAAAAGGGAAGTCTTTGAGCGCGGACATGCCGCAGTGCTGCTACCCTATGACCCCGTGCGCGACGAAGTGGTCCTGATCGAACAAATCCGAATTCCCGCGTTTGACAGCAGTGAGACGCCCTGGCTGTTAGAATTAGTCGCCGGGATCGTTGAGCCGGGCGAAACCTATGAAGATGTGGTGCGGCGTGAAGCAGTAGAAGAAGCCGGGATCACCCCCGCGCGCGTGAAGCCGGTGCTGAGCTATCTGGCCAGTCCTGGCGGCACCAGCGAGCGGTTGCATATCCTGGTGGGAGAAGTGGATGCCAGCGTGGCGAAGGGAAACCACGGTCTGGAGGAAGAGAATGAGGATATTCTTGTCCATGTGGTCAGCCGTGAGCAGGCTTACCAGTGGGTGGAAGAGGGGAAAATAGACAACGCAGCCTCTGTCATCGCTTTGCAATGGCTTGAACTGCACCATAAAAAATTACGCAACGAGTGGAAAACCGAATGATAAAGCGCTATGTACCTGATTTCCCTGAAATGATGCGCGTGTGCGAAACCAATTTCGCCCAGCTGCGTCGCCTGCTGCCTAAAGAAGACCAGGCGGGAGAGTCAGTGACCTATCAGGTGAACGGTGCCCATTATTCTGTCACCATCCAGGAATCGACGCGTTACACCACGCTGGTGGAAGTGAAGCAAACCGCGCCGGCCGTCAGCTACTGGAGCCTGCCTGCCATGTCCGTCAGGCTGTATCACGACGCGATGGTTGCGGAAGTGTGTTCAACGCAACAGATCTATCGCTTCAAAGCGCGCTATGATTATCCTAATAAAAAGCTCCATCAGCGTGATGAAAAGCATCAGATAAACCAGTTCCTTGCAGACTGGTTGCGCTACTGTTTAGCGCATGGCGCGATGGCCGTACCGGTTTGTTAAGACAGACAACTGAGATGGCGTTAACCCTAAGGATTTTGATTGGATAGCCGGCTACTACTTCCTGCGGCGGGTGGGTCTACGGTCAGGATTTTACAGATAACCGATACCCACCTCTTTGCAGGTAAAGACGAAACGCTGCTGGGTGTGAACACCTGGGCCAGTTATGACGCGGTACTGCAGGCGATATCCGCCAGCCCCCGTCACTATGATTTGATTGTCGCTACGGGCGATCTGGCTCAGGATCATACTGTCGAAGCCTATCAGCATTTCGCTGAGGGTATTGCGCGCCTGCCCGCGCCCTGCGTCTGGTTGCCAGGAAATCACGATTTCCAGCCCGCGATGTTCAGTACGTTGGCCGAATCGCAGATTGCCGATGAGAAACATGTGCTGATCGGCGACAGCTGGCAGATTGTCTTGTTAGACAGCCAGGTGTTTGGCGTGCCGCACGGCATGCTCAGCGACTATCAGCTGGAATGGCTGGAGAATACGCTGGCGAAAGAACCGCATCGTCACACGCTGGTGCTGTTGCATCACCATCCGCTGCCTTCTGGCTGTACCTGGCTGGATCAACACAGCCTGCGCAATCCCCATTCGCTGGATGCGGTGCTGCAAAAATACCCGCTGGCCACCACGCTACTGTGCGGCCATATTCATCAGGATCTCGATCTGAACTGGAACGGACGCCGCCTGCTGGCGACACCGTCGACCTGCGTGCAGTTCAAACCCCATTGCACCAATTTCACCATTGATTCCGAAGCGCCGGGCTGGCGTTGGCTGGATCTTCTGCCGGACGGTCGGGTGGAAACGCAGGTTGAACGCCTGGCGACGCGGGCCTTCAGTCCCGATCCCGATTCGGAAGGATACTGACGGATGGCCACGCTACTTTATCTGCATGGCTTTAACAGTTCCCCGCAGTCAGCCAAAGCCACCCAGTTCCGTGAATGGCTGGCCGCTCACCATCCCGATCTCAGGGTGCATGTGCCGCAACTCCCTGCTTTTCCTGGCGAAGCCGCGCAGATGCTGGAGAACTGGCTGATGTCTGCATCCGGTGAACAGGTCGGCATTGTCGGCTCTTCGTTAGGCGGCTATTACGCCACCTGGATGTCACAACGCTTCCATCTTCCGGCGGTGGTGGTGAACCCGGCGGTGCGGCCTTTTGAGCTGTTGGCGGATTATTTGGGCAACAACGAGAACCCATACACCGGCCAGCAATATGTGTTAGAGTCACGCCATATTTACGATCTGAAAATGATGCAGATTGACCCGTTAAAGTCACCGGATTTGCTCTGGTTGCTGCAACAAACGGGCGATGAAGTGCTCGACTACCGTCAGGCCCTGGACTACTACAGTGCCTGCCGCCAGACGGTTGAAGAGGGCGGCAATCATGCTTTTATCGGATTCGAACGCCATTTCTCCCCGATCCTCGACTTCCTGGGCTTGTCCTCCGGCTGACGTGAGTCGCGGCGACTGGCTTCTCACTTTTAGCCACCAATCAGATTTATACGATGACTCAATCCAGCTATAACGCTGACTCCATTGAGGTACTCAGCGGCCTTGAACCCGTTCGTCGCCGTCCGGGGATGTACACCGATACATCACGTCCTAACCACTTAGGTCAGGAAGTGATCGATAACAGCGTCGATGAGGCGCTGGCGGGCCATGCCAAACGCGTCGAAGTGATCCTGCATGCCGATCAATCGTTAGAAGTTATCGACGATGGCCGCGGCATGCCTGTGGATATTCACCCGGAAGAGGGTGTTCCAGCCGTTGAGCTGATCTTCTGTCGTCTGCACGCCGGCGGTAAATTCTCCAACAAAAACTATCAGTTTTCTGGCGGCCTGCACGGCGTGGGGATCTCGGTGGTTAACGCCCTTTCCACCCGAGTGGAAGTGACGGTTCGCCGTAATGCCGAAGTCTATGAAATGGCTTTTGAGAACGGCGATAAAGTGGAAGATTTGCACGTCACCGGCACCGTGGGTAAGCGCAACACCGGCACCCGCGTCCGCTTCTGGCCAGACGTGAACTTCTTCGACAGCCCACGATTTTCCGTTTCGCGCCTCAGCCATTTGCTGAAGGCAAAAGCGGTACTCTGTCCGGGCGTTGAAATTGTTTTCAAAGACAACGTGAACAACACCGAACAGACCTGGTGCTATGCCGATGGCCTGACCGATTACCTGTGTGAAGCGGTAAACGGTCTGCCTACGCTGCCAGAGCGGCCATTTGTCGGCGCGTTCGCCGGCGATGTGGAAGCGGTGGACTGGGCGCTGTTGTGGCTGCCGGAAGGCGGCGAGCTGCTGACCGAAAGCTACGTCAACCTGATCCCGACTATGCAGGGCGGGACGCACGTCAACGGACTGCGTCAGGGCCTGCTGGATGCGATGCGTGAGTTTTGCGAATACCGCAATATCCTGCCGCGCGGCGTGAAGCTGTCTGCGGAAGATATCTGGGATCGCTGTGCTTACGTGCTGTCGGTCAAAATGCAGGATCCGCAATTTGCCGGCCAGACCAAAGAGCGCCTGTCTTCACGTCAGTGCGCGGCCTTTGTTTCGGGCGTGGTGAAGGATGCCTTCAGCCTGTGGCTGAACCAGAATATTCAGACCGCTGAGATGCTGGCCGAAATGGCAGTATCCAGCGCGCAACGGCGTATGCGTGCCGCCAAAAAGGTGGTGCGTAAGAAGCTGACCAGCGGCCCGGCACTGCCCGGCAAACTGGCCGACTGTAGCGCGCAGGATCTTAACCGCACCGAGCTGTTCCTGGTGGAAGGGGATTCCGCAGGCGGATCGGCCAAGCAGGCCCGCGATCGTGAATATCAGGCGATCATGCCGCTGAAAGGTAAGATCCTGAATACCTGGGAAGTCTCTTCGGATGAGGTGTTAGCCTCGCAGGAAGTGCATGATATCTCGGTTGCGATTGGCATCGATCCAGACAGCGAAGATCTCAGCCAGCTGCGTTACGGCAAAATATGTATCCTTGCGGATGCGGACTCCGATGGCTTGCATATCGCCACGCTGCTGTGCGCGCTGTTTGTGCGTCACTTCCGCACGCTGGTGAAAAACGGCCACGTCTACGTGGCGATGCCGCCGCTTTACCGCATCGATTTGGGTAAAGAGGTCTATTACGCGCTGGATGAAGAAGAGAAAGCCGGTATTCTCGATCAGCTCAAGCGTAAAAAGGGCAAGCCTGGCGTACAGCGCTTTAAAGGGCTGGGCGAGATGAACCCCTTACAGCTGCGTGAAACTACCCTTGATCCGAACACCCGTCGCCTGGTTCAGCTGACGGTTGAAGATGATGAAGTGGAGAAGACCATGGCGGTGATGGATATGCTGCTGGCGAAGAAGCGTTCGGAAGATCGCCGCAACTGGCTGCAGGAAAACGGCCATACGGCGGATATCGAAGCGTAATCTAACGCCGATATAAACAAGGCCCGGACAGGAAACCGTCCGGGCCTTTTTATTGCGTCAACGCTGGCGGGTTAACAGCTTAACGCAATGCCTGCAGAATATTCGCCGCGGCTTCCACGCGAGTCGGGTTCGGATAGTTCTTGTTCGCCAGCATCACGATCCCGAGCTTCTCCGCAGGGATAAAGGCAATGTAAGTGCCAAAGCCATTGGTGCTGCCGGTCTTATGGATCCAGCTGGCGGGCGTTGCCGCACGGGCCGGCACCAGCGCGTGAACTTCACGTGGCTTCAGGGCAACGTCATTGGCGCTGTCGGCAATAATCGTCTGGGGATTGGTCGGCCAGTCATACATCTCCCAACCCAGTCCCTGCCGGAAATTCCCCACCTGGTAATAGCCTTTCTGCGCGGTCAGCAGCGATTTTTTCAGCACCGCATCCTCAGATGGCAGGCTGTCGGGATCGATATTGGCCTGTAAAAATTTCGCCATGTCCTGCGCGCTGGACTTCACGCCATACGCCTGTTCATCCAATGGACCCGGCGTCACGCGCAGCGGCTGGCCATTTTTATAGCCCCAGGCGTAGTCAGCCTGAGCGGATTCGGGCACGCGAAGGTAGGTGTGGGTCAGGCTTAACGGGTTGAAAACCTGCTGCTGCATCAACGAAGCAAAGCTGCTGTTGGATTTCGCCACGGCTAACAGTCCAAACAGGCCAATGCTGGCGTTGGAATAGTTGCGCATGGTTCCGGCTTTCCACTGTGGTTGCCACTGCTGATAGTAATTCCACAGCGATTTCTGGTCGGTGACCGCATCAGGCACCTGCAGAGGCAATCCGCCCGCCGTATAGGTGGCGAGGTTGAGCAGGGTGATATCGCGCCACTGTTTGCCGGACAATTCTGCACTGTATTTCGCCACCGGATCGTCGAGCTTGATCAGCCCGCTCTGCACGGCATAGCCGCCCAGCACGCCGGTGAAGGTTTTACTGACCGAGCCCAGCTCAAAAATAGTGCTGGCAGAAACCGGGCGGCCGCTTTTCACTTCCGCCACGCCATAGTTAAAGAACCAGGGATGACCCTGATAGATCACTGCCACGGCCATGCCGGGGATCTGCTGGGCTTTAAGCAGCGGGGCAATCTGGCCATCGACCACGCTCTTGATCTGTTCACTGCTCAGCGGCGGGGCAGAAAAAGCGTCAGCAGAGGTCAACGTCAGTACGGCAGACAGGCAAACAACAGGGGAAAGTCCTTTAAACATCACAGTGCTCCAGATAATTAATTAACCGGCTTATGCTAAGGGATCCTCCCGGAAGTTAACATGTCCTTAACCGCAATCGGCCAATTTTGTGATGGCCGCGACATTTACCCTTTCCCTTATTCTCTGTCCGTTTAGTTGATCCCTGGCGATAATACAGGCTACTCTGCCGCCAATGTGCTGATTAAGGATCTTCTGGTGACATTTCCGCTGATAAAACGCAGCCTGATCATCTGGTTACTGCTGATGGCGATCCCGCTGATGGTGGTGCCCGGCATCCAGCTGTATCAACAATGGAAAGCGCTCAATAAGGCGTTTCAGGAAGTGGAGCTGCAGATTGCGTACCGGCTGACGCAGAATGCGGCGGTATTGCCGCTGATCTCACCCGGCAGCGATGCCAAAGCGCTTAATCACAAATTCCCGCAAATTGTCGCCATTGAACCCCTGCCTGGCGGAAGCTCTGAAGAAGTGCGGATTACCCTCGCGGATAATGGCCGTTACTGGCTGAATAATCCCTGGCAGAATGTCCGCGAGCTGGTGGACTTTCGCCCGGTCATCGCGGCGGCATTACAGCAGGCTGAGTTCAGCCATCTGACGTTAAGCTGGCAGGAAAACGTGCTGCTCACCGCCGGCAGCGGGCAGTCTGGCGGGCTCTGGCACTGGTCGACGACCTTTGCGCAGGAGATCCAGCCGTTTACGCTGACCGCTGACGCGTCGGCAAACTGGGCGGCAGTCAAAATATGGCCTTCGTTACTGCTGGCGCTGCTGCTTAGTGGGCTGGTTCTGCTGCTGCATCAGCTGCAGCGCCAGCGCCAGGCCGATCGCCGCGCGCAGTTTTATCAGCATTCACAGCTCAACGCGCTAGGCGAAATTACGGCGGGCATGGTGCATGAGATCAATCAGCCGCTGACCGCCATCCAGACCTGGTTACAGGGCGCGCAAAGGCTGGTGGCCAAGGGCGATCTCAGCCTGCTGCCGAAAGCGCTAGAGGGCGCCTTAAGCCAGACTCAGCGCATTGCCTTACTGCTGCAGCGCTTCCGCGATCACCTTGAACAACGTGAAGTGAAGTTGGAAGCGGTGGACGTGAAACGTCTGTGGGGACATGTCGAGGATCTGCTGGCGCGGGAGATCCGCGAAGGCGAGATAGCCGTGCAGCGCGATTTTGTTACGCCAGCACCGCTGGTGCGCGCCGACCGCCTGTGGCTGGAGCAGGTGCTGCATAATCTGTTAAGCAATGCGGTGCAGGCGCAGAGCGCGCAGCGCAAAGGCTGGGTACGGGTGCAGTGCAGGGTGGACGATCGCAGCGTGCTGATAACGCTGACCGACGGCGGGAAAGGATTTTCGGAAGAGGGCCTGAAGCAGGCGCTGATGCCGTTTTATACCACCCGCGCCGAGGGTATCGGCCTGGGGATGACGCTGGCGGAAACCCTGGTATTACGCATGAACGGGACGATTCGCCTGTCGAACCATGAAGCTGGCGGAGCCTGCATACACCTGCGTTTTCAGCTTTGGGAGAAGCAATGAACGAGTCACCTATCTGGCTGATTGACGATGATGCGTCGATCAGGGAATCCCTGAGCTTTCTGTTGCAGACGCTGGGCTGGCAGGTTAACACCTTCGACAGTATTGCCGCCTTTGAAAGCGACGCGTCGGTCACGCCCTCGCTGACCGGTTGCCTGTTGCTGGATATCCGCATGCCGGGAAAAAGCGGGCTGAGCTGGCTGGAAGAGACGTCCCGTCACTATCCGCTGCTGCCGGTGATCCTGATGACCGGCCACGGCACTATCGACCTGTGCCGCCGGGCGTTCCAGCACGGTGCCTGGGAGTTTTTTACCAAACCCATCGACAGCGATGCGCTGATTGAGTGCATCAGCGAGGCCTTCAAAGAGAGCGAACTGCGCGCCGGGCAACGGCAGGAACGGCAGCAGTTGGAGACCCGGTTTGCTCAGCTGACTAACCGTGAGCGCGAGGTGCTGGCGCTGCTGGTCGAAGGGCAGAGCGCCAAAGAGATCGCTAAAACGCTGGCGCTTTCCCCGCGTACCGCCGAAGCGCATCGCGCCTCGATCTTTGCCCGCCTTGAGGTCAACAACCTGGCAACGATGGTCTGGCAGTATGCCCGGCTGCAAACCCTGTCTGAACCTGGTAGATCTACCAGGCGCGATGGGTAATCCACCGAATAGTTCGCCTCTGACGTTTCCTGCAGAATAGGGTCCACTTACCGAAAACAGGAATACTGAGATGAAAAAGACCCTTTCTGCTCTGGCCGTACTGGCCTGCTTTAGCGCACTGCCGGTACATGCCGCGTCGCTGACTGAAAAAAACATATCTCTGCAGCAGGCCAATGAATTGGCGTCTGCCGTCATTCAGTCCTGTTCGGCAAAAAAATATAACGTCAGCGTGACCGTCCTCGATCGTGGCGGCAACGTGAAAGCCCTGCAGCGCATGGATAACGCCGGCCCGCACACCGTTGAAGCCAGCCGCATGAAGGCCTTCACCGCGCTGAGCGCGAAAAACGCCTCTGGCAAAGTGATGGAAGCCGCGCAGTCGAACGCCGGTGCCGCCAATATGCGTGACATCCCGGGTTTCCTGTTGCTGGCTGGTGGTTTGCCGCTGCGTGATGGCGACCAGGTGATCGGCTCGGTAGGCGTGGGTGGTGCACCAGGCGGAAATCTGGATGAGCAGTGCGCTCAGGCCGCTATCGATAATGTGTTCAAAGGCTAATGAGGAAGGCTAAATCATGAAAAAAATCATTCTACTGACTTCGCTGCTGATGGTGTGGGGTTCAGTCCAGGCCGCGGAACCGGCAACCGGCTGCGCCGCGAAACGCGCAGAGGTTGTCGAACAAATTAATTATGCCGACGCCCATGGCAACAGTTCACAGAAAGCGGGCCTGGAAAAAGCGCTGAAAGAGATCGATCAGCACTGCACTAACGAAGGTCTGCTGGCCGATCGCCAACAGAAGGTCAGTGAGAAGCAGGCCAAAGTCGCCGAGCGCGAAACCGATCTGCGTGAAGCGCAGGCCAGCGGCAACAGCAAGAAAATTGCCAAACAGCAGAAGAAACTGGACAGCGCTAACGAAGAGTTAAAAGACGCGCAGGCGCAGTTGAGCAAGTAATCTCTGCACCTGCAAAAGGAGCCCTCGAGGCTCCTTTTTTTATGACTTCACAGTTTCTGGGATATACTCAGCCGGTCCTCACTTTCGCTAAGGCCATCCTTGAAAATCACGCTTGAAGAACTGCGGGCCTGGGTCGTGGTTGTCGATACCGGTTCGATCACCGCTGCCGCCGAACAGCTGAGCCAGACCACTTCCGGCATCAGCCGTGCGCTGAGCAGGCTGGAAAAGAAGCTGCAGACCACCTTATTGCACCGCACCACCCGTCGCATCGCCCTGACCGAAGAGGGCCAGATATTTCTGGAGCACGCGCGGGAGATCCTGCGTTCGGTCGAAACCGCCGAGGAGCAGATTGCTCAGCGGCGTGAAATCCCTTCTGGCCGCTTGCGGGTGAATGCCGCCACGCCGTTTATGCTGCATGTGATCGTGCCGTTACTGGACGAATTCACCGCGCGCTATCCATTGATCCAGCTTGAACTGAATACCGACGATCTGGTGATCGATCTGCTGGAGCAGCAGACCGATATCGCCATCCGGATTGGTGAACTCAGGGATTCCAGTATTCATGCCAGGGCATTAGGCAGCAGCCGGTTGCGGCTGGTGGCCAGCCCGGACTATCTGGCGAAATATGGCGTGCCAACCCGCGTGGAGGATCTGGACGATCACCGTTTGCTGGGCTTCAGCCAGTTAGATCGTCATAACGTCTGGCCGGTGTGGAAGAGTGAAGGAGAGCCGCTGCAAATCAAACCGACGATGTCGGCTTCCAGTGGGGAAACGCTCAGGCAGCTGGCGGTTTACGGGCAGGGGATCGTGCGCATCTCTGATTTTCTCAGTCGCGAGGATCGCGCCAGCGGCAGGCTGGTTACCGTGCTGGATGACCTGACGCGCGAGATGCATCACCCGATCCACGCGGTCTACTACCGCAACACCACCTTATCGGTGCGCATCAGCTGCTTCCTGGATTTTCTTAGCGAGCAGATCGCCAGCAAGCCTTTGCTTTAAAAAAGGGCAAGTGCAGAGAAAATATAGCGAATACCGACAGGGTCAGAAAAATCGCCCGGAGAGGTGTGCTCATCCGGGCGAAGTGATTAAGGCAGGTTACTTAGCCGCTTCCAGCACGAAAATCTTCACATCCACCACATCGGCTTTGATGTTGGTGCGGTGCTGTTCCATATGGGCAGCCTGCTGATGCTGCTCCAGATGGCGCAGAGAATCCCAGTGCTCGACCATAAAGATGGAATCGGGCGAATGCTGCTTCCAGGGAACCTGCGCTTTATAGTCAGTCAGCGCCTGATAGCTTCCGCAGCCCGCTTCCTCCAACACTGTTGGCGTTACGTTCTCAATAGCCTGTAAAACGGCCGTACGGCGGCCTGGCTTTACGCAAATTTCAGCGATCACGGTGAGCATAGTCGTTCCTTTTTTGGGATTGTCGTCTGACTAGTTAAGCAAAGATTTCGCTCAGATGAGTCCGATAGCGTGCAATATCTGCGGCAATGTCCGGCTGTTTAATCACATCGTTACAAATAAAGGTCGGTAAACCTTCCATGCCGAGGAACTGATTGGCCTTATGGAAGTGCAGGTACAGGCCATCGACGCCGACGCCTTCGAAGAACTGCTCGGGATCGGTAAAGGCCTGTAGCGGCGCATTCCAGGTCAGGGACAGCATATATTTGGTGCCCTGAATCAGCCCGCCGGAGCCGTATTTTTTCGCCGCGTCGGAGCGGGTACGGCCATCGCTGGCGTATAGCGAACCGTGGCCTTCGGTAAAGACTTCATCAATGTATTTTTTCAGGATCCACGGCTCGCCCATCCACCAACCTGGCATCTGGTAAATCACGGTATCCGCATCAAGATATTTCTGCACTTCATCGGCAATCACATAGCCGTCGTCAACCACGGTGACGTCGACCTGATGGCCGGCATCGCGTAAAAAGGTGGCGGCCACTTCGGTCATCGTGTGGTTCAGTTCGCCTTTTGAATGGGCGAAGGCTTTTCCTGCATCAATAATTAAAATCTTGCTCATGCTCTTTGTTCTCCAGTTCATGACATTACGGCCAGTCTACGCGCGAGAGCCGCAGAGAAAAATGTGTGTTTGATCACAACACTTTTGCTTTTTGAGCAATAATGGCGCTTCACAAGGTAGGATTTCGGCACAGTTACCATGAGACAGACAACAATGATAAAAAAAATACGCATTAAAAGCGGGGTTGCCGCGTTACTGCTGGTTGCAGGCGGCGCCAGTGCTCAGTCACATCTGGACCGCGTGCTGCAAAGCAAAGTTCTGACGGTTTGCACCACCGGCGATTACAAGCCGTACACCTTTCTGCGCGCTGACGGGCAATATGAAGGTATTGATATCGCGATGGCGCAGTCACTGGCCAAAAATCTCGGCGCGGAAGTGAAGTGGGTGCCCACAACCTGGAAAACCTTAACGCCAGATTTTATCGCCAAGCAGTGCGATATCGCCCTGGGCGGCGTGTCGGTCACCCTGAAGCGCCAGCAAACCGCCTGGTTTGCTACCCCGCTGGGCACGGATGGCAAGATCCCGCTGGTGCGCTGTGCCGATAAGAAGAAGTACCGCACCATTGAACAGCTGAATAAGCCGTCGGTGCGGCTGATCGAACCGGCGGGTGGCACCAACGAGGCGTTTGTCCACGCTTACCTGCCGCAGGCTAACCTGACGCTGTTCCACGACAACGTCACCATATTCCAGCAGTTAGTGGATAAAAAAGCCGACGTGATGATCACCGATGCCTCGGAAGCGATGTTCCAGCAGAAACACTATCCCAAACTCTGCGCCATCAATCCTGAGCAGCCGATGCAGTACGGCGAGAAAGCCTACATGCTGCCGCGTGACGATCTGAGCTGGAAACTGTATGTCGACCAGTGGCTGCATTTGAGCAATGCCACCGGCGAATATCAGCAGGTTGTCAGCCAGTGGCTGGCCGTTAAAAAATAAACCTGATGGCGGGGCAATCTTTCCCCGCCTGAATCCGCTTTCCCCCCACGGTACCCTGTGACAGACCCCGCCTGGATAAGGTACTATCCACGCCAAACGACCCCGATGTGGCGCGCCAACAGCGCCGCGATGTGAGGAATCAAGAGTAATGAGTGACCTGACGCAGGATGGTGCAGAGCGTCGTGCCCTGCATAAGTTTACGGAAGAGGCCTACCTCAACTATTCCATGTACGTCATCATGGACCGTGCGCTGCCCTATATTGGCGACGGGCTGAAGCCCGTACAGCGCCGCATTGTCTATGCGATGTCAGAGCTGGGGCTGAACAACAGCGCCAAGTTCAAAAAGTCGGCCCGTACCGTGGGTGACGTGCTGGGTAAATACCATCCGCACGGCGACAGCGCCTGTTATGAAGCGATGGTGCTGATGGCGCAGCCGTTCTCTTACCGCTATCCGCTGGTGGATGGTCAGGGAAACTGGGGTGCGCCGGACGATCCGAAGTCCTTCGCCGCGATGCGTTACACCGAATCCCGCCTGTCGAAATATGCCGAAGTGCTGCTGGGCGAGCTGGGACAGGGCACCGTCGACTATGTCCCGAACTTCGACGGCACCATGCAGGAGCCGAAAATGCTGCCTGCGCGGCTGCCGAATATCCTGCTGAACGGCACCACCGGGATTGCGGTGGGCATGGCAACGGATATTCCTCCGCATAACCTGCGCGAAGTGGCGAAGGCGGCGATCGCGCTGATCGACGCACCAAAAACCACTCTCGACGAGCTGCTGGATATCGTGCAGGGGCCGGACTATCCGACCGAAGCCGAAATCATTACGCCGCGTAACGAAATTCGTAAAATTTACCAGAGCGGTCGTGGCTCGGTGCGCATGCGCGCGGTGTGGAAACGTGAAGATGGCGACGTGGTGATCACCGCGCTGCCGCATCAGGTCTCCGGTGCCCGCGTGCTGGAGCAGATTGCTGCCCAGATGCGCAATAAAAAGCTGCCAATGGTCGAGGATCTGCGTGATGAATCCAACCACGAGAACCCGACGCGGCTGGTGATTGTGCCGCGCTCCAATCGGGTGGATATGGACCAGGTGATGAACCACCTGTTTGCCACCACCGATCTGGAAAAAAGCTACCGCATCAACCTGAACATGATCGGCCTGAACAATCGTCCGGCGGTGAAAAACCTGCTGGAGATCCTCAGCGAGTGGCTGATCTACCGTCGTGATACCGTGCGCCGCCGCTTGCAGCACCGTCTGGATAAAGTGCTGCGTCGTCTGCATATCCTTGAAGGTTTGCTGGTGGCGTTCCTCAACATCGACGAAGTGATCCACATCATTCGTACCGAGGACGAGCCGAAGCCGGTCCTGATGTCGCGCTTTGAGATCAGCGAAACGCAGGCTGAAGCGATCCTCGAACTGAAATTACGTCATCTCGCCAAGCTGGAAGAGATGAAAATTCGCGGCGAGCAGGATGAGCTGGCGAAAGAGCGCGATCAGCTGCAGGGCATTCTGGCGTCCGAGCGCAAAATGAATACCCTGCTGAAGAAAGAGTTGCAGGCAGACAGCGACCTGTATGGCGACGATCGCCGTTCACCGCTGCGTGAGCGTGAAGAAGCGAAAGCCATCAGCGAAAGCGAACTGGTGCCGTCAGAGCCGGTGACCATTGTGCTGTCGCAGTCGGGCTGGGTGCGCAGTGCCAAAGGGCATGATATCGATCCGGGTGGCCTGAGCTACAAAGCCGGTGACAGCTATCGCGCCGCCGCCCGTGGCAAGAGCAATCAGCCGGTGGTGTTTGTCGACTCCACCGGCCGCAGCTATGCGCTGGATCCGATTACGCTGCCGTCGGCGCGTGGTCAGGGCGAGCCGTTGACCGGCAAGCTGACGCCACCGCCGGGCGCGGTGATGGAGCAGGTGCTGATGGAGGCCGACGATCAGAAACTGCTGATGGCCTCGAACGCGGGCTACGGCTTCGTCTGTACCTTCAGCGATCTGGTTTCCCGTAACCGCGCCGGTAAAGCGCTGCTCACGCTGCCGCAGAATGCCAAAGTGATGACGCCACTGGCGATCCATCATGATGACGATCTGCTGTTAGCGATTACCTCTGCGGGCCGGATGCTGCTGTTCCCGGTGGGCGATCTGCCGCAGCTGTCGAAAGGCAAGGGCAACAAAATTATCTCCATTCCTTCCGCGCAGGCGGCGTCCGGTGAAGATAATCTGGCCTGGCTGCTGCTGCTGACACCACAAACCTCGGTGACGCTGCACGTCGGTAAACGCAAGCTGACGCTGAAGCCTGACGATCTGCAGAAGTTCCGCGCAGAGCGCGGGCGTCGCGGTACGCTGTTGCCACGTGGATTGCAGCGTATCGATCGGGTGGAAGTTGACGGTCCGGTCAGAGCACCGGTTGCTGACAGCGAAGAGTAACGGTCCCTGTATACGGCGTGCTGGCCAGGCGAAAGCCTGGCTAACCCAGTGAAATGCAGTCAATTTCAAGATTTCAGGATATACTTTATCCGTACCCCGAAGGCAGGGCGTTCGCCCCGGTAACAGGTCAGGTTACCGTCTGCCGACTCAGGGGAGTCTGAAAGCAATAACGAGGATGTGATGCTCTCAATTTTACGTTTTATTGTCGTGGTGATTTACTCAATCCTGGTGTGTGTCTTTGGCTGCATCTGGTGCTTATTCAGCCCGAGAAACCCGCGTCACGTCGCCACGTTTGGCCATCTTTTTGGCAAACTTTCGACGGTATTTGGCCTGAAAGTCGAACTCCGCCGTCCAGAAGGCGCCGATAATTACCCTAACGCCATCTATATTGCCAACCATCAAAATAACTACGATATGATCACCGCGGCGAAGATTGTGCAGCCGACGACGGTGACCGTCGGCAAGAAAACGCTGTTGTGGGTGCCCTTTTTTGGCCTGCTGTACTGGCTGACCGGTAACCTGCTGATTGACCGTGATAACCGCTCCAAGGCGCACGGCACCATTGGCGAGCTGGTCGATCAGTTCAAGAAGAAAAAAATCTCGTTCTGGATGTTCCCGGAAGGCACCCGCAGCCGTGGCCGTGGCCTGCTGCCGTTTAAAACCGGCGCATTCCACGCGGCAATGGCCGCCGGTGTGCCGATCATCCCGATTGTGGTGTCGAACACCCACGATAAAATTAAGCTTAACCGCCTGAACAACGGCCATGTGATTATCGAAATGCTGCCACCGGTGGATACGGCTGCCTTTGCCGACCAGTCGGTGCGCAAGCTGGCGACGCACTGCCGCGAACTGATGATGGCGAAACTTGACGAGTTGAATGCAGAAGTGGCCGCGCGCGAAGCCGCCGATAAAAGATAAATTCAGCCAGCCTGCGGGCTGGCTTACCCTCACACAGCAAAGACCAGAATCATAAAAGATGGATAGCAGTCCGGCATAAGGACTGCGTTTTGGTTTACGGAGTTTTTATGTCTTTCAGTCGACGTCAGTTTATTCAGGCTTCGGGTATCGCGCTGTGCGCGGGCTCGTTACCTGTTAATGCGTTCGCCGCCGGGCCGGGCACCGCATTGCCGGTCCCGCCGCTGGTGGAATCGCGCCGTGGGCAGCCCATTTTCCTGACCTTACAACGCAGCCACTGGTCCTTCACCGGCGATGGCAATAAGGCTCAGGTGTGGGGCGTTAACGGCCTCTACCTCGGGCCGACCGTGCGGGTGTGGAGCGGCGATGATGTCAAGCTGATCTACAGCAACCGACTGAATGAACCCGTCTCGATGACCATCAGCGGTCTGCAGGTGCCTGGCGCACTGGCGGGCGGCGCACCACGACTGATGTCACCGGGTGTGGACTGGGCGCCGGTATTGCCGATCCGCCAGGCAGCCACCGCCTGCTGGTATCACGCTAACACGCCAAACCGCATGGCACCTCACGTTTATAACGGGCTGGCCGGTCTGTGGCTGATTGAAGATGAGGTCAGCAAAGCGCTGCCGATCCCCAATCATTACGGCGTCGATGATTTCCCGCTGATTATCCAGGATAAGCGCCTGGATAACTTTGGTTCACCGCAGTATGACCCGCCGTCCAGCGGTGGCTTTGTCGGCGACACGCTGCTGGTTAACGGCGTGCAGAATCCGTATGTCGATGTCTCGCGCGGCTGGGTGCGTTTGCGCTTGCTTAACGCCTCCAACTCCCGCTGTTATCAGCTGTTAATGAGCGACAACCGCCCGTTCAACGTGATTTCCAGCGATCAGGGATTCCTGCCTGCGCCGGTGGCGGTCAAGCAGCTGTCGCTGGCACCGGGCGAACGCCGTGAAGTACTGGGGGATATGAGCCAGGGCGACGAAGTGTCGATCACCGCGGGCACCGCAGCCGGTATCGTTGACCGCTTGCGCGGCCTGTTCGAACCCTCCAGCATTCTGACCTCGACGCTGGTGCTGACGCTGCGTCCGACCGGGCTGTTACCGCTGGTCACCGATAACCTGCCAATGCGCCTGCTGGCCGATGAGGTGATTGAAGGGTCGGTCAGCCGCACGCGTGAATTCAGCCTCGGTGATTCACTGCCGGGCATCAATGGCGCGCTATGGGATATGGAGCGAATTGACGTGCAGGCGCAGCAGGGCACCTTTGAGCGCTGGATTATCCATGCCGATCTGCCGCAGTCATTCCATATTCAGGGCGTGAAGTTCCTGATTAAAAACGTCAACGGCGCGCAGCCCTGGGCAGAAGATCGCGGCTGGAAAGATACGGTCTGGGTCGACGGCACGGTGGAGTTATTTGTCTCAATGCTGCAATCCTCAGCCGAACATTTCCCGTTCGTCTATTACAGCCAGACGCTGGAAATGGCCGACCGCGGCTCGGCGGGTCAGATGTTGGTACAGCCAACGATTTAGGTGGCGAGAGTCGGGCAGGCAGGCAAAAAAAACGGGGCGATTAATTCGCCCCGTTTGCACAGTTAGTTCAGCTCATCCGGGTTTGGCCCCAGTCGGTTACCCTTATCCAGCTTGGCAATCTCACTGATTTCAGGTTTCTCCAGACGGAAGTCAAACACCTTAAAGTTCTCTTCAATGCGCGACGGCGTGACCGATTTCGGGATCACCACCAGGCCGCTATCCAGATGCCAGCGAATCACGATCTGCGCCGGGGTTTTGCCGTATTTTTTCGCCAGGTCCTTAATAATCTCCTGATCAAATACGCCTTTACCGCCCTGCGCTAACGGACTCCAGGACTCGGTCTGAATATGGTGCATCGCATTCCACGCGTGCAGCGTGCGCTGCTGCAGCATTGGATGCAGTTCAATCTGATTGACCACCGGGCTGACGCCAGTCTCTTCCAGCAGGCGTTTCAGGTGGGCCTCCTGGAAATTACAGACGCCGATACTTTTGGTCAGCCCCTGTTTCTGTAACTCAATCATCGCTTTCCAGGCATCAACGTAGTTGTCTTTTGCCGGGCACGGCCAGTGCATCAGATAAAGATCGACACTCTCCAGCTGCAATTTTTTCAGGCTGGTTTCCATCGCCTGCGGCGCGTTCAGCTGATCGTCATTCCACAGTTTGGTGGTGACAAAGATATCTTCGCGCGGGATATCGGTTTCTTGCAGCGCCTGCCCAATCCCTTCCTCGTTTTTGTAGATGGCGGCGGTATCCAGTGAGCGATAGCCGACCTGCAACGCCTTAACTGCAGCGGTGCGGGTATCTTCAATGCTGGCCTGCCAGACACCAAGGCCAATCTGCGGCATCATGTTGCCGTCATGGAGTTTAATTACAGGTTGCTCTGCCATGTTTTCTCCTTTGCAGCGAATGAACCGGCACCTCTGTGCCGGCGAGTGACTCTAAGTCTAGTTGAGAATAGCCGCGCCGTTGGGCATGATGCTATTTGGAATTCTCTGAGAGTAAAACTCGTCTATGGATCGCAACACGCTTTGTACTCAGCTTGCCAGGAAGGTGGTGCATCTGGTGACATCGGGCGCTTCGCCGCTGGCTTCGTTGCCGGATGTTCGCCTGATTTATGCCGACAAGCCCAGCGGACGGACGCCGGTGCTCTATTCTTCGGGGATTGTGATCCTGTTCCAGGGGCAGAAAACCGGCTACCTCGGCAATAATGTTTTTCATTACGACGCCACGGAATACCTGATGCTGACCGTGCCGCTGTCGGTCGAGTGTGAAACTTTCGCCACGCCGGAAGCGCCGCTGGCCGGGATCCTGCTGAACGTCGATCCGGTCAAGCTACAGGATTTGCTGATTGATATTGGCGATGACGACAGCTTCCACCCTGAACCGCAAACCCGGGGCATTCACTCCTCCGCGCTGACGGAAGAGATGCTCTGTGCCGCCGAGCGGCTGTGGGATGTGCTGGCGAATCCGCGCGATGCCCGCGTGCTGGGCCCGCAGATTGTCAGGGAAATTCTCTATCATGTGCTGCTTGGCCCGTGCGGCGGGGCGCTGATGGCGCTGGTCAGTCGCCACACCCAGTTCAGCCAGATTGCCCGCGCGCTGCGCCGCATCGAACACCATTACACCGATAACCTCAGCGTTGACCTGCTGGCCGCAGAAGTGAATATGAGCGTCTCGGCGTTTCACCATAACTTTAAAGCGGTGACCAGCACCTCGCCGTTGCAGTATCTGAAGAGCTACCGGCTGCATCAGGCGCGGATGCTGATGCTGCATGAAGGATTGAAGGCCAGCGCGGCGGCAATGCGGGTGGGGTATGAAAGTGCTTCGCAGTTTTCGCGCGAGTTTAAGCGCTATTTTGGCGTCACGCCGGGCGAAGAAGCGACGCGGATGCGTCAGGCGGGATAAGAGAAAGGCCGGAGCACCGGCCTTTTTTTACGCCGATTTTTTACGGCGGATCAGCAGCACCACGCTGCCGATTAATCCGGCACAAAGCAGCACCAGCGGCAACACCATCAGAATGGTCATCACCTGATCTTCGTGCCGTTTGATAAACGGCACCTGGGTGATGGCAAAGCCCAGCGACACCAAAATGGCCACCCAGAGAAAACCACTCAGCCAGTTAAACAGCTGGAAGCGGCCGTTTTTCAGGCCGGAAATCCCCGCCATGGTTGGCAGAATGGTGCGGACAAACCCCAGAAAACGGCCAACGATCAAAGCCGTCAAACCGTGGCGATGAAACAGATTCCACGCCCGCTGGTGGTACTGCACCGGCAGATGCATCAGCCAGCTTTTCACCAGCCGCGTATTGCCCAGCCAGCGTCCCTGTAAATAGCTTAGCCAGCAGCCAAGACTGGCGGCCAGCGTCAGGATCGCCACCGTCGGCACAAAGTCCATCACCCCTTTGGCAATCATCGCGCCTGCCAGTAACAGCAGGCTGTCGCCCGGCAAAAACGAGGCGGGCAACAGGCCATTTTCAAGAAACAGGGTAGCGAACATAATGCAATAAACTACCCAAATGACGTCCGGATTGGCCAGCGCAGCAAAATCCTGATGCCACAGCGCCTGAACAATCTCATGCAATACACCCATCTTAATTCCTGTTTACTGCGTTAAGCTGCCATTGTAGCGCTAATCCCCTCACCACACTTTGATCAAGGGCGCGGATGTCGCACCGTTAATCGTCCGTTTAGCTTTATCAGGCAGGACAGGCGGAAAGACGAGCAAATCCGGCAGCCAGGTCTTCAATCAGGTCGTCAACGTTCTCCAGGCCAATATGCAGGCGCACCAGCGTGCCAGTGAAATCCACGCCGCCGGCCGGCCGGATTTCCGCCAGCTCTTCCGGCTGATTAGCGAGGATCAGCGACTCGTAGCCGCCCCAGGAATAGGCCATGCTGAAGTGTTCGAAGCGATCGAGATACTCAGCCAGCTGCGGGTCGGTCAAACGCGCTTTCAGCACAAATGAGAACAGGCCGCTGCTGCCGGTAAAGTCGCGCTGCCAGAATTCATGTCCCTTACATTGTGGCAGAGCAGGATGATTGACCACGGAAACTTCGGCCCGATCTGCCAGCCAGTGGGCGACCTTTATGGCGCTTTCTTCATGCTGACGCAGGCGCACGGCCAGCGTTCTTAATCCCCGGCTGGCCATATAGGCGGTATCGGCATCGACCATCTGGCCCATCAGATAGGAGTTTTCACGCAGCTGTGCCCAGCAACGTTCATTGGCAACGGCGGTGCCGATCATCGCGTCGGAGTGACCAATCAGATACTTGGTGCCGGCCTGAATGGAAATATCGACGCCAAAATCCAGCGCGCGGAACAGAATGCCGGCGGCCCAGGTATTGTCGATCATGATCACCGCATCCGGCGCTTTGCTGCGCACGGCGGCGACAATCGCCGGGACATCCTGCACTTCCATGGTGATCGAGGCCGGAGATTCGAGGAACACCACTTTGGTATTTGGCTGCACCCGTTCGGCAATTTCCGCACCGATGCAGTGATCGAACCAGGTGGTGGAGACATTCATTTTGCTGAGGATTTTGGTGCAGAAGTCCTGCGTCGGCTCATAGACCGAGCCCGCCATCAGCACGTTATCACCGGCAGAAACAAAGGCCAGAATGGCGTTGGCAACCGCGGCCGCGCCGCAAGGATAGAGCGCACAGCCCGCGCCGCCTTCCAGTTCGGTCATCGCGTCCTGCAGGGAAAAGTGGGTCAGCGTGCCGCGACGGCCGTAAAATAACTCGCCATCGGCACGGCCGGCGGTACAGCGTTTTTTCTCAGCCACGCTATCAAACACCAGCGAGGAGGCCCGCTGGATCACGCTATTCACTGAGCCCTGGGTAAAACGTTTACTGCGTCCGGCGGCAATCAGCGCCGTTTCAATTTTTTTACTGGTCATCGGAATGCTCTGTTTGCGGATGTCTGGTCTGCCTTAACGTTAACACGGCAGGCGGCTGGGCGAAATTAAGCGTAGGGCACTGTGAGAAAGATTCAGCAAAAGTCGGCTGGATATGCGTTAAATCAGGAAAGTGTGTAAAAAATGTTACCTCAAAAGTAAATAGTAATGATAACCACTATCAATTCAGCACTGATTTGGTATGATCCGCACTGGTTTTTTTTACCCGTTGAATGACGTTGGAGACACAGCGTGACGAATGATTTGATGCAGACGGATCTTTCCGTCTGGGGCATGTACCAGCATGCGGACATCGTAGTAAAAGTGGTGATGATCGGCTTACTGCTGGCATCTGTCGTGACCTGGGCGATCTTCTTCAGTAAAAGTTTTGAACTCAGCGCCGCGAAACGCCGCCTGAAAAACGAACAGAACGCGCTGGCAGGTGCACGCTCTCTGCAGGAAGCCGCGCAGATCAGCGCCAGCTTTAAAGCGGGCAGCCTGACTACGCAGTTTCTGAAAGAAGCGGAGAACGAGCTGGAACTTTCCGCAGGCTCCGACGACGACAACGGCATCAAAGAGCGTACCTCTTTCCGCCTGGAGCGCCGCGTGGCGTTCTTTAGCCGTCACGCGGGCCGCGGCAACGGTTTCCTCGCCACCATCGGCGCCATCGCACCGTTCGTCGGTCTGTTTGGTACGGTGTGGGGCATCATGAACAGCTTTATCGGCATTGCCCAGACCCAGACCACTAACCTGGCGGTGGTTGCACCGGGGATTGCGGAAGCCCTGCTGGCCACCGCTATCGGCCTGGTTGCGGCCATCCCCGCCGTGGTGATCTACAACGTCTTTGCCCGCCTGATCGGCAACTACAAAGCGTCAATGGGCGATGTTGCCGCCCAGGTGATGCTGCTGCAAAGCCGCGATCTGGACCTGGCCGCCAGCGGCAGCGTACAGCGTGCGCCCGCTCAGAAACTGCGGGTAGGATAAGCACCATGGCAATGCGATTGAATGAAGATCTCGAAAGCAACGGCGAAATGCATGAAATCAACGTCACGCCGTTTATCGACGTGATGCTGGTGCTGCTGATTATCTTTATGGTCGCCGCGCCGCTGGCAACCGTTGACGTCCGCGTTAACCTTCCTGCTTCCACCAGTGCGCCGCAGCCGCGTCCTGAGAAGCCGGTTTACCTGTCAATCAAAGCCGACAAGCAGCTGTTCATTGGCAACAATGCGGTGACGCCGGAAACGCTGTTGAATGCGCTGAACAGCCAGACCGAAGGCAATAAAGAGACCACCATTTTCTTCCAGGCAGATAAGTCTGTGGATTATGAAACGCTGATGGGCGTGATGGATAAACTGCGTCAGGCGGGATATCTGAAGATTGGTCTGATGGGAATGGAAACCGCCGGGAAGTAACCGACGGGCGTTAAAAAAAGGGCCGACATGCAGATGTCGGCCCTTTTTTATTACAGCTGCACCGCCGGGGCGCCGCTGTGTCGGGTCTGGTACTGACGGATCAGGCGCTTGATAATCATTGTCCCAATCAATCCGCACACGGCGGCAAAGGTCAGCCAGACGCCAGGCATCGCCTTATCGCCGGTGACGTGGGTCAGGTAGCTGGAGATGGCCGGGGTGAAGCCGCCGAACAGGGCGGTTGCCAGGCTGTAAGCCAGTGAGAAGCCGGTCGCGCGCACTTCCGCCGGCATCACTTCTGCCAGATACACCACCATCGCACCGTTATAGCTGGCGTAGAGGAACGAGAGCCACAGTTCCGCTTCCAGCAGGTGGGCAAGGCTCGGGGAACCGACCAGCCAGTGCAGCACCGGCCACGCGGTGGCAATCATCAGCAGCGTAAAGAAAATCAGCAGCGGACGGCGGCCATAACGGTCGGACACGGCACCCATGATCGGCAGCCAAATCAGGTTAGACACGCCCACGCACAGGGTGACGAAGAAGCTCTGTTTGTCGCTCATCATCAGCACGGTTTTGCCGAAGGTGGGGGTAAACGCGGTGATCATATAGAACATCACCGTGGTGGTGACCACCATCAGCATGCCCGCCAGCACCAGCGCCCAGTTGCTGGCGACCGAGCGAACGATTTGCTTCATCGACGGGTGCGTTTTGCGCTGGCTGAACGCTTCGGTCTCTTCCAGCTTGCTCCGGATCCAGAACAGGAACGGCACAATCATACAGCCGATCACAAACGGGATACGCCAGCCCCATTCGGTGACCTGATCTTTTTCCAGCAGATGGTTCAGGCCCAGGCCTAACAGCGCCGCAAAAATCACCGCGATCTGCTGGCTACCCGACTGCCAGCTAACGAAGAAGCCCTTACGGTTCTTCGGCGCGATCTCGGCCAGATAAACCGAAACGCCGCCCAGCTCAACCCCGGCAGAGAAGCCCTGCAACAGGCGTCCTAACAGGATCAGGATCGGCGCGGCGGCACCCAGCGTGTTGTAACCCGGCACCACCGCAATGGTCAGCGTGCCGATGGCCATCAGGCCCAGCGTCATCAGCAGCCCTTTGCGGCGGCCATGATGGTCAATATACGACCCCAGCACGATGGCGCCCAATGGCCGCATCAGGAAACCTGCACCGAAGGTCATTAGCGTCAGCATCAGCGAGGCAAAGGGATCGTCACCCGGGAAAAAGGTTTTAGCGATAGCCGTGGCGTAATAACCAAACACCATGAAATCGAACATTTCCAGGAAATTACCGCTGGTCACATTGAAGATGGTTCTGGCATTACCCTGAGGCTTGCGGGCGGGATTTGGGGGAGAAGTCACGGCAGTCATACAGCATCCTTTTGGGTTTTCTTCCGTTTTATCCTGCCAGCCGCGGATTTAATGTGATGACGGTCACCGTTAGCCGGGCGCTGGGCAGACTCTTCGTAACAAATTATTAACACATGCAGTGCCAGCCATTATTCAGGCAGAAAAGCCGCCGTCAGAAGCCGCTGACGGCGGTGGTCATCGACTCAGAACGACAGGTCGATCACCACACTGTCGCTGTAACTGCCCGCCACCGGCGTGGCCTGGGTGGTCAGCACCTTCGCGGTGTAGTTGAAGGTGCGGGTCAGGCCATCGGTGCTAAGGGCACTGGAGGCGGTACTCGACACCCGGTCGCTACCGGTTGGCCCCCAGCGCGTGGTGGTGGCATTTTGATAAATCTCGTAGGCCAGCTGGTTGCTGCCGCTGGTCATATAGCGTTGGGTGCCCACCGCATGGCTGCCGTTGCTCATCCCCACCGTATAGGTGCTGCCTTTGGTACAAATCACATTAATCGACTGAGAAATGGTATTGAAACTGCTGACCAGCGGCGCGCTGCCGAAGCTGATATCGGGTGCGGTGATCGTGGTGCAGTCATTGGTGACAATCAGCGTGGTAGTAATGGGTATGGTTCCCGATCCCGTCTGTTGATTGCCCAGCAGACAGAGTCCCAACGCGCCAATGCCGGTACAAATGTTGTAGTTGACCAGGATATTCAGGTTGACGGTATAGGTGCCTGCGGCCACCGTTTGCCCCGGTACCGTGCGCAGGTAGAGCGGAATACTGAAGTTCTGCCCGCCGCCCAGACCAAGCAGGTTCAGCAGCTGCGCCTGGCTGTAGGTGGTGGTGACGCCACCGACCGCGATTTCGGTGGCGCAGGCGGCGTCCGTGCAGGTGCGAAGCGGGATATTGTCGGTGCCGGTGCTGACGGTTTTTAACGTTGCCCGCGTGCCGCTGGTGTAGGTGGCGCTGGCGAGCTGCAGCCTTATATAGTCGGTGGAAAGCAGTGACAGCACGCTGCCCGAGCCGCAGTTGACGTTGACGTTGGCCGTTATGTTGCTGGCAGTGGTATTGACCGCAAACGAACTGACGGTGCCGAAACTGGCGGTGGAAGAGGGCAACGTACAGGCGGCCCAGCCGGGGATCGCGCAGGCCAGCAGCAGCAGGAATAACAGGCAGGAAAGCAGCTTTTTCATGGTGACGTTCCTGAAGAGGGATCGGATGTGAGCGAGCAGGTCAGCGGCCCGTAAGTTTCAAGCGATTTCGGGCGGCCGCCCGCCACAGTGAGCGTTGACGCGCAGTGGCGACCATCCGGCGTTTCTGCGCGGAAAACATTTTCAGTTTTCAGGTTTTCCATCCACACCAGACCATCCCAGCCAACGTATTCGGTTGCCTGACCTTCGCGGAGGATCTGCGTGGACACCGGCAGCGGCTGGCCGTTTTGATCGTGCAGGATCACACTGGCGGCACGCAGCGGTTCAATCGGGAAGTGCAGCAGATAGCCACTGTCCCGCTTAACGGCAAAGCGCTGTTCCACGCTGGAGGTGGTCATGTCCGCCGGCAGATCGAGCGTATCGATGTCGTACTTCGCCGGATAATAGGAGCTGATGCCCGGCACCAGCAGATAGCCGTTGTCATTGGTTTTACCCATCAGTTGGTTTTCATAACGGACATTGATGTTCGGGTAGTCGGTTTTCACCAGCACGAAGGCGTCGTTGACCTGATTGGCGGCAAACAGGCTGCCATCCATCAACACCACCGAGCCGGTTAAATCCGCCCATTCGGTGCTGTAATCCTTGTCGCCATAGAAGCCGGCGGAGGTTTCGATATTGGCGTTACGCCAGCTCAGGCTCGCCTGGCGGTAATCGCTGTCGCTGCTCTGATTGGCATACGAGGCATCCCAGGCAAAACCGCCTTCGGTTGGCATTGCGCGCGAGGCGGTGATGCGTTGTGACGATCCGCCTTGCTGATCGCGTTCCTGACTTACGCTGACCGTGCCCAGATCGCTGAACGGGATCACCAGTGAGATGGCACCGGACCATTCGCCTTCCTGCTGGTCGCGGCTGGCCGAGACGTAGAGGCTGCTGTTGCCCCACAGGTTCTTACTCCACGACAGGTTCCACAGCTGGGTGCGGTCGCCGGTGCCGCTGGTGATATCAATAAAGGCGGCGCCGACGCTGCCATACTGGTTCAGCGACAGGCTGGCACTGTACTGGGCGCTGCGGCGGCTGAGGGTGTATTCCGAGCCGCCGATGTTACCGTTACGATCGCCGTACAGGGCCAGATTGCCGAAGCCCGACGAGCGCACGATATGCTGCGTGCCGACGCTGAAGCGGCTGTTGTTGTACTGATAACCCCAGCTGTACTGCGTGCCGGTATCGCCTTCCATCTGGCTTTGCGTCAGCGCTGCATTGACCACGCCCAGCGAGCCAACTCTCATCTGGCCGCCCGCGCCGCCCACCGCCAGCGCATCGGCACCTTCGGCGTGGCTTTCCAGCGTCAGCCAGTCGTTCAGGCCATAACGATACGAGCCGCTGACCGCACCGGCTCCGTAATCAAAATTCTTCAGACCGTAATTTTCACGCAGCGCACCGGCAGAAAATGAAAAGTCCGACAGGCCGGGTTTCAGCAGGTTACTCGACACATAAAACGGCAGGGTGGTGGTCACGCGCCGGCCCACCGCATCGGTGGTCACCACCACCGCGTTCCCCGCGCCGTTAACGAACGGCATATTGGTCAGTGACCACGGGCCAGGCTGGACGTTGTTACTGCTGTTTTTATAACCGTTCACAAACAGGTCAACGGTTGACGGCACCGCCGCCTGGCCGGAAAACGACGGCAGCGGATAGGTGACCAAATCCGGGCGCACGGAAAAGTCCCTGGCGATCTGGATACCGCCCAGCCTGACGCTGCTGGTCCACGCCAGCGAGTCGGTGATCAGATCGCCCACCCGCCAGCTGAGCGAGTGGTTCTCATCCTGATTACTCCACCAGGTGTCGTAGCGCAGGAAGCCCTCGTCCTGGCTGCCCGGCGTACCGGAAAGCTGTTCCTGATAGACGCCATTGGTAGAAAACTGCCCGCTGTCGCTGAACAGGCGGAATTCGTTCCAGGCAGAAAGTCGGGTGCCGCTGGCCGAGGTGTGGCTGGTATACAGATCGTAATTGAACAGGGCGCCTGCGGTGGTGCGTCCCGGATAGCGCGGGCCGTTGGTTTCGGCGCTGGCGATGGTTTGCTTCGGCAGCCAGGCCGGCGGCACGGTCAGCAGGATGCGCTGACGCGGTCGATCGTATTCGGCTTTGACCTCGGGGAGCGTCGAGACATCGACAATCGAGGCATTTATCTTCGAGGTGGGGATCCCGGCGCGCTGCAGATCGCCCGCGCGCAATAAATAGTGGTCATCCTTAAACTCAACCGGCACCACCTGACCGCTGTCCTGATCGTTCACCACCAGTCCCAGCATGTACTGATTGTTCTGCTGACCTGGCGCAGTTTGTTGCGGCGGCGGCGGCAGTGAGGAAAAGGTCTCCGCGCTGCCGGTTACAGGGAACAGGCAACTGATGATGCCGGTGACGGCCAGGGAGCAGCGTCCCAGTGACGCAACGCATCGCCTGCTCATGCGTTACTGTGAGGAACCGGTACTACGCCAGCTTTTGTTATTTTCCAGCTGCGCGCTCAGTTCCGAACTGTTGGAAGCCGGGAAATTCAACGGGAAGGTATTGCTGGATCCTGCCAGCACATAGCCAAACAGGCTGTTGGACAGAATGCGGCTGCCGAGCGAGACTTTGCTCAGTCTGGCGTGGCCAGAGCCGTTATTGGTGATCCTGATGGCGGAATGGCCATCCTGGCTGACCGTCTGCCAGCTGAGATCGGGCTTAGCCGAGTCGGAGGAAAGGCCTTTACCGTAGGTGAACAGCGGCACCGAGTAACGCATCTGGAAGTTCAGCCCGGCCTGGTCTTTACCCGGCGTTTGCGGGGTGGGGATCTCATCCAGCAATACCCGGTACGCGACCTCCTTGCCTGCCGGTGGCGGCGTCTGATTGATCAACCGCACCAGCTGTTTTTTCCCCGGTTCAATCCTCACCAGCGGCGGGCTCGCGACCACGGTTTGCTGCGTCTGATACTGTTCCTGCCCGTTAATCTGCTGCCAGGTAAACACCCTGACCTGCATTAAGGTGGTGGCTTCTCCCCGGTTCTCCAGCCACAGCTCGGTGGCTTTATCACCGCTGGGGATTTTAGGATCGATAGGCCAGATCAACACCGAGTTACCAGCCCAGGCTGGCGCCACCAGAGCACTGCCCATCAGGCTGATCAGCAGGCCAAAAAGTCGTAGCGTCTTCATTAATCAATCCTTCTGAAATCCCTGTTTTACCAACTCAGCGTCACGGTCAGCGTGTCGCTGTAAGTCCCTGCCCGGTTGACGCCGCTCAGCTGCAGCAGGCCATAAATCGGCAGGGTAATGTTATTTGCATTGCTGTAGGTCAGCGCCACGTTCTGATTCACCGGGATAGCACTTGCCGCACTGTGGCTGGCATTGGTATACAGCGAATAGGCCACCAGATTGGTGTTATTTGCCACCTTCAGATTACGGCTGGAGCCGTAGTTGCTGCCGCCATCAATGCTCATATTCAGCGTGGTGCCGGGCGTGCAGGCCAGCGTGATGGTGGTGCTTTGCACAAACGCGGCGCTGACGCTGCTGCTGCCGACACCCGGTTGGGTGCCAAAATCGAGCGTGCCAAACACGCCCGGATTGGTCCCCGACACCACGCAGCCGTTGACCACCGAAGCGGTCACCTGAAAAGTCTGAGTGGGTAGCGACCAGCTCTGATAACTGATAAACAGCAGCATCAGGCACAGCGGATAAAGCCTCCCGCCTTGTCGCATCACCCACTCCAGCACGTTGTTTTCCCTGTCTTCAGACTCAGTAATTGACGGCTACGTTGATGGTATCGGTGTAGGTGCCTGCCGGAATGGCCGCATTGAATCCACCGCCGGTGATACGACCGTAAATCGGGTAGTTGTCGCCGTTGACCGGATCGGTGGTGCCGGTATTAGTCAGGTTTGTGCTGTTAGCAATTGGCGTGGTGTAAGAGGTGGTGCCATACAGGGTGTAAGCAATTCCCTGTGTGGCGTCACTGCCGAGTACCAGATAGCGTGGCTGTGCCGTCACCGCACCGAACACGGTAGCGGGGGCCGCATTACTGCTGGTGAGCTGAACGTTGTAGGTTTGACCGGTGGTGCAACGGACAAAGATGCCGTTACCCAGCGAGCCGACTAAGGTGGCGTTCAGGGTATCGAAGGTGGCAGCGCTGCTACCAAAGTCTAAGGTACCGAAGTTAACGCCGGTGGTGGCGGACTGACCGTTAACCAGGCAGCCGGTGGTCAGGACCAGCCTTGCGTTAATGGTTCCCGTTGTGGTGGCGGCAAAGCCAGAAGAGGCCACGCCAAGGCTAAGGCCACAGCCCAGCAGAAAAAGCTTCATTTTCATAACCATTCCTTACTGATTAGACAGATGAACGTGCTTTTTCGCCTGATGTGAAATTAATATAAGTGACGCTAAATTCTGCAATAAAATTACTTGATCGCTGTCACAATAAACACCTGAGGGCTGTGCTTCAGGCGTTTGAATTAACAGCTTTGTCTTGTTTTTCTTTACTATAGATCAGCCTGGACCTTGTAGCGAAGCGAAACCTTAAAATAAAGCTTATCAATTTACCGGTAGAAATCATTTCTGCGCCAAACCCTTACCCGATCTGGGTTGTGAAAATAAACGGGACTTTTCCTATTTATAACTTCGCAAAAAAAAGTGCCTCTGCTATGTTCGTAGGATCGCTATTGGCAATTAATAAACGAGATAAATTATAGGGATATCTATCATTGCGCTGTGCTTATTTTATTCAGCTTCCGTTCTTTATTGTCACAGGCATAAAGTTGCCTGATCTTTAGCCGATACACTGATCTCAAAGGCAGTTTTTTTCAGCAATTTTGTTTAACTACCCGGCGCCCGTAAAACGGCATCAGCATCAGAGATTTCCCTATGCTTATGAGCTCCTACGACCAGCTTCTGGTCATCGTTTCCATCTTCGTGGCTTTTCTGGCTTCCTATACCGCACTGGATATGGCGGGCAGAGTGGCGACCACTACAGGCAGAACAGCGCAGGTCTGGCTGTTTGGCGGCGGCTTTGCGATGGGCGTCGGCATCTGGTCGATGCACTTTATCGGCATGCTGGCGATGAACATGGCAATGGTGATGAGTTACGATCCCACGCTGACCGTGGTGTCGATGCTGATTGCGGTGGCGGCCTCTATCTTCGCGCTGGGGATTGTTTGCTACGGCGAACTGCCGCTGCATCGCCTGATGGTAGGCGCGCTGGTGTTAGCCAGCGGCGTGGTGGCGATGCACTACACCGGCATGGCGGCCTTGATGTTCGAGCCGGGCATCATCTGGAACTGGAACTGGATCATGCTGTCGGTGGTGATTGCGCTGGCCGCGTCCACTGCGGCGCTGTGGCTGGCGTTTAAGCTGCGTCAGGGCGCCGGTCGACTGGCGCTGATGCGCGCGGGTGCGGCAACGGTAATGGGCTTTGCGATCGCCGGGATGCACTACACCGGCATGGCGGCCGCCAGCTTCCCGATGCACAGCCACGCCACTGAAATGGGCGTTAACAGCAACTGGCTGGCGGTGCTGGTGGTGGTGGTGACGCTCTCCATTCTGGGGATCACCCTGGTGGTGTCGACGCTGGATGCCCGCCTGCAGGCGCGAACCTCGGTGCTGGCGTCTTCGCTGGCCGATGCCAACCGCGAGCTGGCTCAGCTGGCGCTACACGATAACCTGACCCGCTTACCTAACCGTATTCTGCTGGAAGATCGTCTGGACCAGGCGATGAATAAAGCGGTGCGGGAAAACACCTCTTTTGCGCTGATGTTTATGGATCTTGATGGCTTTAAGGCGGTTAATGATGCCTTCGGCCACCATATCGGTGACAACCTGCTGGTTGCCGTCACCGACCGAATGAACCATCTGCTGAAGGGCCACCACACGCTGGCCCGTCTGGGCGGCGATGAGTTTGTGCTGCTGGTGGAGATCAACGATCCCAATGATGCGGCCACCACGGCCGATATGCTGGTCAAAGCCATCGACCAGCCGTTTGAAATTTCCCGTTATGAACTGATGGTGTCGCTGAGCATCGGCATTGCCGTGTTCCCTGGCGATGGAAGTGACGAGCGCGAGCTGATGTTCAATGCCGATGCTGCCATGTATCACACCAAAAATAACGGCCGTAACGGCTACACCTTCTTCCAGCCGTCGATGAACATGATTGCGCAGAGCCAACTGCAGCTGATTAACGATTTGTGGCTGGCGCAGGAGCGTGAAGAACTCCGTCTGTTCTATCAGCCGAAGTTCTGTGCTCCGCAGGGACCGATCCTCGGATTTGAAGCGTTAATCCGCTGGCAGCACCCGGAGCGCGGCCTGATGTCCCCGGACGTATTCCTGCCGCTGGCGGAAAAAACCGGGCTGATTGTCAGTATCGGCAACTGGGTGATCAACGAAGCCTGTCGCCAGCTGCGTATCTGGCATTTGCAGGGCAATCCGCACTGGTCGGTGGCCGTCAACCTGTCCGCGTTGCAGTTTGAACAGCCCGGGCTGGTGGAAACCGTGCTCACCGCGCTGAAGGTTCATCATATTCCGGCCGAGCTGCTGACGCTGGAAGTGACGGAAACCACCGCGATGCGCGATCCGGATGAAAGCATCCGCATCCTGACGCAGCTGACCGATCTGGGCGTCAAAGCCTCGATTGACGACTTTGGTACCGGCTACTCCAGCCTGCTGTACCTGAAGCGTTTACCGGCCAGCGAGCTGAAAATTGACCGGGCCTTCGTCAATGAGTTACAGGCGCAGAGCGAGGATGCCACCATCGTCACCGCCATTGTGGCGCTGGCGCAGACCCTGAACCTGAAAGTGGTGGCCGAAGGGGTGGAGACCGAAGAACAGCAGGCGTTTCTTACCAGCCTCGGCTGTAACTCTCTGCAGGGCTATCTGCTGGGCCGACCGATCCCACCGGATCAGGTTGCCGGGCTAAAGCACTTCGTCGGTGACACTGAAGTGGACGTGTTGCCGACCCTGAAAAAAGAGCTGATTGGCATCACGCCACTCATCGACACTGTTTAATCTGCCCACGGCAACCTATAATAGTTGCCAAATTCCTAGTTCGGGCATGTAACAGTTTTGGCTAAATACCAGCAGCTCATCGACCAACTCCAGCAGCAGATTTCGTCGGAAGTCTGGCTGCCGGGAGAAAAACTGCCCTCGCTGCGAGAGCAGGTCGCGTTAAGCGGCATGAGTCTGATGACGGTGATGCACGCCTATCAGGTGCTGGAGAGCCAGGGGGGGATCCAGTCCCGTCCGCAGTCCGGCTACTACGTTGCCCCGCGCGCGGACTTCCTCAGCCAGCCCGCCAGCCACCAGAAGGTGCAGCTGGCGGAGTCTGTCGATATCAATGCCTTTATTTTCGACGTGCTGCAAGCCTGCCGCGACCCGCGCATTCTGCCGTTTGGCTCTGCCTTCCCCGATCCTGAACTGTTCCCGCAGCGGCAGCTGATGCGCTCGCTGGCGTCGGTTTCCCACACCATGAAGCCCGCCGACGCGCTGAATAACCTGCCGCCGGGCAATGAAGCCTTACGCAAAACCCTGGCGCAGCGTTACGCCTTGCAGGGCATTCAGGTCTCCCCGGATGAAATCGTTATTACCAACGGTGCGATGGAAGCGCTGAACCTGAGTATGCAGGCGGTCACCGAACCCGGCGACTGGGTAGCGATCGAAAACCCGTGTTTTTACGGTGCGCTACAGGTGATTGAACGGCTGAAGCTGAAGGCTGTGGCGATCGCCACCGATCCGCAGCATGGGATGGATTTAGACGAGCTGGAAAGGGCGCTGCAGCGCTGGCCGATCAAGGCCTGCTGGATGATGACCAACCAGCAGAACCCGGTGGGCCATACGCTGACCAAAGCGAAAAAGCAGCGGCTGGTGGAGATCCTCTCTGCCCATAAGGTGACGCTGATTGAGGATGACGTTTACAACGAACTCTATTTTGGCCATGAAAAGCCGCTGCCCGCTAAAGCCTTTGAGCTGGAGCAAAGCGTGCTGCACTGCTCGTCCTTCTCCAAGAATCTGGTGGCCGGTTTTCGCGTCGGCTGGGTGGTCGCCGGTCAGCACGCGCAGCGCATCCAGCGCTTACAGCTGATGAGCACGCTGTCGACCAGCACGCCGATGCAGCTGGCGCTGGCCAACTATCTTTTGACCCGCAGCTATGACAGCCATCTGCGCAAACTGCGGATGTTGCTGGAGCAGCGCAAGAATCAGGCGCGACAGTCGCTGAAGCGTCATCTGCCGGTGGAAGCACGGATCAACGATTCCCAGGGCGGCTATTTCTTGTGGGTGGAGTTGCCGCGCCAGGTGAACACCACCGAACTTTATTACCGCGCGCTGAACAACAACATCAGTATTGCACCCGGAAAAATGTTCTCGTCAGGCGAACAATACGCGAATTATTTCCGCTTTAACGCGTCATGGGCGTGGGGCGATGCGCAGGAGGCGGCGGTAGCGATTCTCGGGGGATTGATTGCGGAAATGCTGTAAAGACTGAAGCGGACGGACGCAAGGGCAGGAGCTGATGGATGTGATTATTGGGCCAGTTTGCCTGGCCCCATTGCCATCAGATAGTTGAGGCGCGCTGCTGGCCCCAGGTCAGATGATATACGTCGTAGAAATCGACTTCGCCTTTCAGCGACAGCAGCTTTTCAATGCCCTGTTTCACCTTGTCAGAGACCTGGCTACTGGACAGAATCTCCTGAATCGCCTGGTCGGACAGGGTACGAATGTAGTACCACTCGCCGTTATAGCAAACGCGCAGATCCAGCGTATCGATATCTTCAAAACGGTAGCGCGGATTCACATCCAGCATCATCAAGCCGCTCATCAACAGCACAAAAAACGTTGCGCCCCAGAACGCCGGCCAGCCGAGGAATTCGGTGGTGAAACACAGCGCTACGGTCAATGCGTAACAGACATACATTGATATCCATAAGCCGGGATGGTTTTTCAGGAAGGTCATGCTCAGGCGCGGCCGGTTATCACGCTGTTCCTGTTGATTCAGCGTGTCGATCTCGCGTTGCAGTATCTGTTTTACGTCGTGCATTTTTCTCACCTCATTCGTGACTGTTCACAGTAAAACACACTGCGTAAAGTCAGGGCAGACACAGTTTTCATTAATATGGCTATAACAGTTTGCCTACCGTGGTAAACGCCATTGCATCGCGCCTTTTTGAGCCCGATTTCCGTTTCTTTCATTCGGGGGATTTGCCGCTGCGCTGATTTGAGTTAAGTTCCCATAAATTAATAAGTTATGTGATCTGCGCCGTCGCGCAAACATTTCATCTTGTGGATTATTTGCCACAATTAATTAACAACTAATCAAGTCCAGAAACAGGAGACGCCGTATGTTGCCGCAATCTGGGAGCCTACTCACCATGATGTCCTTCGCTGCCGGTACTTTCTCTGCCGGCGCGTCATCCAATCCGCAATATATGACGTTCCAGCCCGCCAGCGGCGTACCGAACAATCCGCTGCCATTGATCATCTATCCGCAGGTCGCACCGGATGATGAAGAAGACATTGCCCGCTTTTTCGAAGATCTGTTTGCCCGCCACCAGTGGCTGCCGCGCTGGCGCTATCCGGTTTTCCCTTACACCCATTACCATCCCAACACCCATGAACTGTTGGGGATTGCTGCCGGTTGGGCGCAAATTCTGTTTGGCGGTGAAACCGGTCGGGCGGTCACCGTCTATGCCGGCGACGCGGTGCTGATCCCGGCGGGCGTTGGCCATCAACAGCTGGCCGCCAGCGATGACTTTTTTGCGGTCGGCGCTTACCCGCGCGGGATGCAGCCAGATACCCGCCGCGATGAGCTGAATCTTCTGAACCAGTCTATAGTAGAAATTAAGCGGGTTCCGATGCCGCAGCATGACCCGATCACCGGCGGTGAAGGGGCCGTCACCGAAATCTGGCACCCGCTGGAACAAAACTGATCGCCGCTGATTAAACGCACCGTTATGGTGCGTTTCCTTTATGACCTCCTTTCCAGGGATACTTCCCGGCGCACCGGCCAGGCCAGGCGTTGATGGTGCCCTCGCACGGCATCAGGCTCCGCTCTGTCACCCTGGGTACTGGCACGCTTTGTGCAGATAAGTAACGGGTTCACCGACAGTGGAAGGGAAATCATGAATCAAGGCTATGAATTAGCATCAACCTTTTATGATGAAATGCTGCTGGGCAGCGGTCAGCACCGCCAGCACTATCGCGACTACTGGCACTGGCTGCAAAAAGCCGACCACGAGGCGATCGCCCGCAAGCGGGAAGAGGCCGAACTTTTGTTTCACCGCGTCGGCATTACCTTCAATGTTTATGGTCAGGATGGCGGCGCTGAGCGCTTGATCCCGTTCGACAGCGTGCCGCGCATTATTCCGGCCAGTGAATGGGCGATGCTGGACAAAGGCATCCGCCAGCGCGTTCAGGCGCTGAATGCCTTCCTCCATGATATCTACCATGAGCAGCACATCCTGAAAGCCGGCATCATCCCGGCGGAGCAGGTGTTGGTTAACGACCAGTATCAACCCTGCATGCAGGGATTGAATCTGCATCGCGATATCTACGCCCATATCTGCGGCGTCGATATGGTGCGTAACAGCGACGGTGAATACTACGTGCTGGAAGACAATCTTCGCACGCCGTCCGGCGTCTCCTACATGCTGGAAAACCGCAAAATGATGATGCGGCTCTACCCGGAACTGTTCGCCCAACAGCGGATTGCGCCGGTCGAACGCTATCCGTCGCATCTGCTGCAAACCCTGCGCGAAAGCTCCCCGGTGAACGATCCGGTGGTGGTAGTGCTGACGCCCGGTCGTTTCAACAGTGCCTACTTTGAGCACAGTTTCCTTGCCCAACAGATGGGCGTGGAGCTGGTCGAAAGTGCCGACCTGTTTGTGAAGGACGGGGCAGTGATGATGCGCACCACGGCGGGCCCGTGCAAAATCGACGTGATTTATCGCCGTGTGGCTGATGCCTACCTCGATCCGCTGGCCTTCCGCGCCG
This sequence comes from Erwinia sp. QL-Z3, assembly GCF_004551645.1. Taxonomy (NCBI): domain Bacteria; kingdom Pseudomonadati; phylum Pseudomonadota; class Gammaproteobacteria; order Enterobacterales; family Erwiniaceae; genus Erwinia; species Erwinia sp. QL-Z3. The sequence goes on along the minus strand of NZ_CP037950.1, from coordinate 616,640 downwards.
ACTCGATGCTCGGCGTGCCGGGGCTACTGTCGGTCTATCGCGCCGGTAATGTGGTGCTGGCGAATGCCATCGGCACCGGCGTAGCGGACGACAAGTCCATCTATCCGTATGTGCCGGATATGATTAAGTTTTATCTCTCCGAAGATCCGATCCTCAATAACGTGCCGACCTGGCAGTGCCGTCGCCCGGACGAGCTCTCGTGGGTGCTGGCTAACCTGCCAAAACTGGTGGTGAAAGAGGTGCATGGCGCGGGCGGCTACGGCATGTTGATTGGCCCGGTGGCCACTCAGAAACAGCTGGAAGAGTTCCGTTCGCTGCTGATTGCCCGGCCACAAAACTACATTGCACAGAACACCCTGGCGCTCTCGACCTGCCCGACGTTTGTCGAGCAGGGCCTGGCACCCCGGCATATCGACCTGCGGCCGTTTGCCCTCAGCGGGGCTGAAATCCGGCTGGTGCCGGGCGGGTTAACGCGGGTGGCGCTGACCGAGGGTTCGCTGGTGGTGAACTCATCGCAGGGCGGTGGGACTAAGGATACCTGGGTGCTGGAGGATGACCAATGCTGAGTCGCACAGCCAGTGGATTGTACTGGATGGCGCGCTATTTAGAGCGTGCCGAAAACATTGCCCGCGTGCTGGACGTGACCAACCGTCTGTCGCTGATGCCGGTGCGCAGCAGTCACGACGATGAGCTGCACGTGCCGCTGAACCTGACCAGCACCAGCGAGTTGTTCTGGACGCTTAATGACAAGCTGGCGATGCCGCAGCTGTTCAATTTCTTTGTGCTCGATGAACGCAATCCGGGCAGTATTTTTTGCTGCTGGGAATCGGCGTGGAATAACGCGCACGCTGTGCGCGGCAGCCTCTCTTCTGAAGTGTGGGAAAGCATCAACTCCAGCTGGATTGAGATGCGTAAGCTACGGCGCAAAGGCGTCAGCAGCATCGGCGCGGATGCCTTTTTCGACTGGGTAAAAGAGCGTTCGCACCTGTTTCGTGGCGCGATGTTTGGCACGCTGATGCGCGGCGATGCGATGAGCTTTATCCGCCTCGGCACGCTGCTGGAGCGGGCGGACTGCACCGCCAGATTGCTGGACGTGACCCACTATCTGACCGAGCAGGACGACGACTCGGTGCGCGAATATTACCGGCTGGACACCCTGCTGCGCTCGGTATCGGCGCGCGAGGCTTACCACACCATCTACAAACAGGAGCTGGCCAGTGCCAGCGTTAATGAGATGCTGATCCTGCGGGAAGAGAGCCCGCGATCCTTACGATCCTGCATTGATGAAATTTCCAACCAGCTAAACTTGATCGGTGGCAGTGGTGAAAATCGCCCGCGTCTGCTGGTGACGGTGCTGGATGCAGAGCTGCGCTTCACCTCGTATGACTCGCTGATAAAAGAGGGGATCCACAGCTGGCTGCAGGATTTCCTTGGCGACCTTGGCAACATTGCCGTGAGCATTCAACAGACTTACCTGGAGGCTAAATGAAACTGGATATCGCCCATAAGACCCTTTTCAGTTATCAGAGTCTGGTGAAGCAAAGCACCCAGTATCTGCGCCTGACGCCGCAGAATTCGGTCCATCAGAACATTATTTCCTGGGAATTGATCCTGCCCGAGCAGGCGATCTGTACCACCGATACCTACGGCAACGTGCTGCACGTGCTGACGCTGGATACGCCGCACCAGTCGATTGAGATTGAAGCGCGCGGCATGGTGGAAATCCTCGATGATGGCGACATGGCGCCGGATCCGGACAGCTGTCTGTCGCCGTTAGTGTTCCTGCGCGTGACGCCGTTAACTCAGCCTGATGCGGCAATCCGCGACTTTGCCCTGCGCTATTTCCGCCCGGAAGCGCCAATGGCCAGCCTGGACCGGTTGATGGACGAGTTATTACTGAAAATGCCTTATCAGCCGGGTAGCACAATGGTTACTGATAACGCCGCGAAAGTATTTGCCGCGGGCACCGGGGTTTGCCAGGATCACAGCCACGTGTTCCTGGCCTGCTGTCGCAGCCTGCATATCCCCGCTCGCTATGTAAGCGGATACCTTTATACTGACACCGTTGAACATGTGGCTACGCACGCCTGGGTTGAGGCCTGGGTGGACGGCAGCTGGCACAGCTTTGATATCACCAATAATACCCGCAGCACGCGTCAGCATCTCAAGCTGGCAGTGGGCGTAGATTATATGGATGCCTGCCCGGTGCGGGGCATGAGGCTGGGCGGCGGAAGCGAAGACATGTTAGCGGTGGCTGCGGTGCAACTGGTGAATTCGCAGCAGTAATTAATGACTCGGGCAAACTATGACTTACTGTGTGGCAATGCGTTTATCGTCAGGGATGATTTTTGTTTCGGACTCCCGAACCAATGCGGGCGTCGATCATATTTCGTCCTTCCGTAAGCTTCATGTTTTCCAACAGGACGATGAGCGCACGCTGGTCCTGCAAAGTGCCGGCAACCTGGCCACCACGCAAAGTGCCCTCAGCCTGTTAAGGCGCGGGTGCGAAGACGCGAAGAAGCCCAACCTGATGAGCTGCAGCAACATGTACGATGTGGCGCTGCTGGTGGGCGATACGCTGCGTGAAGTGATCAAACGGGACGGGGAAGAGTTTGGCGGCACGCTGATGTTGGGCGGCCAGATCAAAGGTGAAGAGCCGCGGCTGTTCCAGATCTACCCGCAGGGCAATTTCATCGAGTCGAGCACCGACACGCCGTATTTCCAGATTGGCGAAAGCAAGTACGGCAAACCGATTATCGACCGCGTGCTGCGCTTTGATACGCCGCTGGACCAGGCGATGCAGTGCGCGCTGATCTCGATGGACTCCACGCTGGCCAGTAACATCTCGGTCGGACTGCCGCTGGACGTGATGATTTATCCCACCGACAGTTACAGCATCGCGCAACAGTATCACCTGACCGAAAAGCATCCCTACTACTCACAAATCCGCCAGCTGTGGAGCGCCGGTCTGCTCAGCGTCTTCGCTCAGTTACCGCCTTTAGAGCTGGATGAATAGGACGGGCAGGCGCCAGGACGATCGTCACCATCGGCCAACCGCAGCAGCATGCGGTGGCCGATATCATTATCCCAGTTAAAGCTGTTCTGTAGCACCACGATGGCGGTGCGGTGTTTGATGTCCATACCGATATAGCTGGCATAGCCGCCGATAAAGCCGGACTGATACAGAATGCTTTGACCGTCGATATTATTGCTCAGCCAGGCTAACGCGGAAGAGTCATACTTCGGCTCTTTAAAGCGAATGGTGGTGGCATCATCAAATGCCGCGTCCAGCGCCGGATTGCCGCTGCCGTTCATATGCGCATTCAGATAGGTCAACAGGTCGTTGGCGCTGGACCACAGCGAGGCGGCTCCCACCATATTGCCGGCAAAATGCCACTCCGGCACCACTTGCCCCCGACGAACAAATTTAGGCTGATCGCCCGCATGTCCGCGGGCGCGAAGCATATAGCCCGGCAATTGCTCAGGCTGATAGCCGGTATGGCGCAGGCCCAGTGGCGCGATAATCTGCTGGCTGGCGATCTGCTGCGGCGACTGGCCGCTGTGTCGGGTGATCACGTAATCCAGAATCGAATAGCCGAGGTTGGAGTAGATCACCGAACGGTGGGCCGGCGCGGAAAAATCGCGCAGGTAACTAACAAACTCGCCCTGATCCAGGTCGTCATAGAAAGGATTGCCGGTAAACAGATAGTCGGTCAGCTTGCCGAGCATATGCAGCGTGGTCATCTGGCGCGGCAGGCCGGAAGTGTGGGTCGCCAGTTCCATCAGGGTGATCCTGCTGGCATCCGGGCTGAGCGCCACCTCATTGCCTAGCATCTCCCGCAGCGTGCTGTCCCAGCGCAGTTTGCCCTGTTGCACCAGCAGCGCCGCACTCTCTGCGGTGAAGCCTTTGGTCACGGAGCCCACCGCAAACAGCGTATCGCCGGTCAGCGGGATCTGCCGGTCGGTATCGGTAAAGCCGTAGCTGAACACCTGGCGTTTGCCGTCATGCAACAGCGCAACCACCACGCCGGGCGTGCGGTGCGCGTCGATCAATGGTTTGGCCAGCGCATCGATCTGTTGTTTTACCGGCACATGGCAGCTTGCCAGCAGGCTGGCTTCCGGGGAGGTATCGATGCTGTTGCTGGACAGCGAGGCGCAGCCGCTCAATAGCAGGCATGCGGACAGCAACAGGGAGGTCAGGTTATTCATTGCGATAGGCCGTACTGATGATTTTGACTGCCGCGAAATTTTTAACTTTATCAGTAAGGCATCGGCGGGACGATCGTCGCCAGATTTCCATTAGTGCCAAAGATTTACGTTTGCTGGTAAGTAAAATAATCAATAAAAATAATAAGTTATGATTTGTTATAGTGTAACCTGGTGACATTGTGAACGGCAAGCGCTAAGCCCGGTTATCAGCCAGTTCTGAATAATTACGCGAGGAGAACCTGCCAGGCGGATCGGGGAAGGGGCGTAAAATCCTTAATTAACAAGGCGTCCAGCATCGGGCGGTTGGCGACATCGGTCACCACCTGAGTCAGTCCCTCGCGCAGCGCGGCGAGGGTTTCAGCGGATGTGCGGGCGGAAGTGATCACAGGTAAGCCTGGTACGCTCGCCGTTTGGTCAATAATCTTTAACCCACGCAACTCTTCAGGGAAATCCCGCTGAAGCAGAGCCCAGCTGATACAGTCGATGGCGGCAATATCGGCTTGCCCACGGCGAACTAACGCCACGGAACGTCGATGGCCGCCGGAGGCAACGGTGGCAGAAAAGATCGCCGGGCCGCCGGTCATTTTCATCACGCTGTGGTAGCCCGACTGGGAATCTTCGCTGTTAAAGGCCAGCCTGCGGCCGGCAAAATCAGCCAGCGCCTGACCCGATTCCTCTTCCCGCACCACCAGCCAGCTGGTGTAATTCGGGCCATCGCAACCGGCCGCCGAGTAGCAAAACGCCCCGACCACCTGAACGCCCGGCAGCAGGGTGACCAGCGGATAGCCGCAGGTCTGGCTAAGCAGCAGATCGTCACGTTGCCAGTGAGGCAACAAGGGAACCGGCCAGCTCAGGGCGGTGGGCGTCGTGAGCGACGGCAGAGTGTTCCTCAGCGTCTGCCAGAAGGCTTCCACATGCTGGGGCGTGAAGGGGTACATCGGCAGTGAGGCAATCATCTGTGCTTTTTGCTCCATCGGCAAACGGGTGGACAGTCACCGCGATCGGGGTAATTAACGCGGGCAGCCACGCGCGGTAACCGTCGACCACAAAACCTTCGCTGCGCTGCCGGTACGCCGCTTTATCGGCCAGATAAACCTCGCGCAGGCCATACCACGGCAGGCCCGGCAGATCGTGATGTACCAAATGATAGTTCAGATTCAAAAACAGCAGTCGCCAGAACGGCCCCGCCTCGTTGAGCACCGAACGTGCCTGCGGATTCTCTTCCGCCCGGTGCTCGTAAAAGGAGCGGATTTTGGTCAGACTCAGGCTGAAATAGCTCACGGCGAACAGGTAGTAGCCGGTTGCAATACCGTGCCGTTCCAGCCAGTAAAACACGCCGGCCAGCAGCAGCCCGTGATTTAGCCACATCAGCATTTCGCGCCAGTCACCGGCGAGTATTTTGCGCACGGCATCCTGCGCGGTGCCAACGATATCCAGCAGCGGGCCAAGCACCACCCGGCCGCTTAAGGTGTTGCGCACCGCCGCCAGCAGCGGAAACAGGCGCGGATAGCGTTGCCAGTGCGCCGCACTGTAATAGTAGGTTTCTGGATCTTCTTCCGGCAGCGTCAGGAACTCATTGCGGTGATGTTTCAGGTGCGAATCGCGATACAGCCGGTAGGGATACCAGACGGCCAGCGGCAGTTGCGCCAGCAGCTGATTCACCCGCGCCCACCGGGTGGGATGGCCGTGAATACATTCATGTTGCAGCGACATATACCAGGTGGTCAGCAGCACCAGCAGCGGCGTGCCGATCCACGGCGTTAACGCCTGCCAGTTCGCCACCACGCCAAACCAGCCGGCATACACGGTGACGATCACCGCCCAGGTGGGCAGTTCGCTTTGCCACAACCAGTGGGCTTCACGCCGTTTAATGGCGCGGCGCTGTGACGCATGCAGGTAATCAGCCATAACTCTCTCCTGAAACAGAGCGTTCAGTATGCCGTGGCTGAAAATCGCGCGGAAATAGTGAATACGTATGAAGTTATGCGCTTAATGGCAATGCTGGCGGCGTGCGGCCAGCGATGAATACCGACCGCCGCTGCAGGCTTCTTTTTGTCGTCATTTATTCGCCATGAAAGCGTCATTCAGGCTCTTTACTGTCGCGGTAAACCGCCTGGAGAGATGCCTGTGTTTACTATTGAATCCGTATTAGACGACCTCTGCCCACAGCGAAATACCCCCGGCTGGCAAAAATCCCTGCTCAGGATCCTGCTGCGCGAAAAAGAGTTTCAGCAGTTCAATCAGAAATACCGCCACCTCAAAGGGCTGGATATGGCGGAACAGGTGCTCGATTACTTCGATATCCGCTGCGAACTGAGCGAGCGCGATCTGGAGCAGATCCCGAGTCAGGGGCCGGTAGTGATTGTCGCCAACCATCCGCTGGGCACGCTGGATGGCCTGGCCCTGTTACACGCGGTTTCGCAGGTGCGCCGCGATGTAAAAATTGTCACCAACCGGCTGCTGAACTGCCTGGAGTCGCTGAGCAGCCTGATGCTGCCGGTCGACAATATGGGCAACCGCACCAACCGCCAGCAGCTGGCGCAGATGCAGGAGCAGCTGGAAAATCAGGGCGTGCTGATCTTCTTTCCGGCGGGCGAAGTCTCGCGGTTTGGCAGCAAAGGAGTGAAGGACGGCAAATGGAACCACGGCTTTGTGCGGCTGGCCGCCCGTTTCCGCGCGCCAGTCGTGCCGATCCCCGTCAGCGGGCGCAATACCTCGCTGTTCTATCTCACCTCGATGATCTACCCGCCGCTGTCGATGCTGTTACTGGTGCGCGAGATGTTCAAAAACCGTGGCGCACGGCTCAAGCTGACCATCGGCGCGCGCATTCCTTATGCCCACTGGCATGACGGCCACACGCCGGCCAAAGAGCTGGCAAAGCGCTTCCGTCGTCATCTGTACCGCACCGCGCAGGGGAAATCCGGCCTGTTCCAGACCGAACCGGCCATTGCCCGCGCGGAAGACCGTGCGGTGCTGAAGCGCGCGCTGTCAGGCTGTGAAGTGCTGGGCCAGACGGCGGATGGCAAAATGATTTACCTGTGGCGGCGTAACGGCGAAGACTATGTGCCAATCCTGCGTGAGCTGGGCAGGCTGCGGGAAATCGCTTTCCGTGCGGTGGGTGAAGGCAGCGGCAAACGACGCGATCTCGATGACTACGACGACGACTATTACCATCTGATTTTGTGGGATGACGAGGCGCTGGATATTGTTGGCGCCTACCGTTTTCTGCCCACCGCCGAACAGCTGACGCAGAAAGGGCTGGAAGGGATCTACAGCCACAGCCTGTTCCATTACGATCACCGGATGAACGACGTGCTGATGCAGGGCATCGAGCTGGGCCGCAGCTTTATTCAACCCGCGTACTGGGGCAAACGCGGGCTGGATTATCTCTGGCTGGGCATCGGCGCTTACCTGGCGAAATACCCGCAGTACCGCTACCTGTTTGGCCCGGTGTCCATCTCTGGCGGGCTGCCGCTGCCCGCGCGCGATCTTTTGGTGGCCTTCTATCGCCTCTATTTTGCCCCCGCGCTGCCGCTGGCCACGTCACGCCGACCCTATCCGGCTTCGCTGCCCGACGTGCTGGCGCAGTTCAGCGGCGAGGATTATCAGCAGGATCTGAAAACCCTGAAGCGGATGCTGAACAACCTCGGCACCAGCATTCCGCCGTTGTATAAGCAGTACTCCGAGCTGTGCGAACCGGGCGGCGTGCAGTTTATCGATTTTGGCAGCGACCCGGACTTCAATAACTGCATTGATGGCCTGGTGGTGGTGGACTTGATGCAACTGAAATCCACGCGCTTCGATCGCTATATCGCCGTGCATCACTCCTGAATCGCGAGGCCGAACGGCGCGGTTCACTGTAAACATTTATTTCACATTCCATTAACTTATTGATAAGTATTTTGCATGGATAGCGCGCGAATCAAACGCATGCTTCTGCGAAAACGTCATTCCAAAGCAGGGAATATTGCCTGGCGATAGAAGGGCTAATTTGGTTTAAGTGCGGTTGAACTAACGATAAAAAATTCTGCATAACGGTGGCTTACATTTGGTAAGGGTATTCCGCCGTGGGTGAGTGGCGCAGGGCATTACTGTGGTTAGTCTTATCTTTCGCTGGGACTAAAAAGGTCATCGGCTAATAAGACCCTACACAAGGAAGCTCATCATGAACCCCATTACTCGTCGCAGTTTTATGGCATTTGCTGCTGGTGGCACCGTCGCGTTAGCGGCTGGAAAGGTGCACGCTCACGATCAACCGGTGGCGCAACCCTTCACCGGTAAAACCGGCGGGAGCGATCCTGGCCCGAACGATCCGATCCGCATGGGTGAAAATCCCGATATCGTTAATCCTCCGCCGACCGACAGCGGAACCCTGCCCAACCTGCGCTTCTCCTTTAGCGACTCGCACGTCCGCAAGGGCACCGGCGGCTGGACCCGCCAGGTCACGCAGCGTGAACTGGGGATTTCCACCACCATTGCCGGCGTGGATATGCGCCTGAACAGCGGCGGCATTCGCGAGCTGCACTGGCATAAAGAGGGGGAGTGGTCCTATATGCTATATGGTTCAGCGCGCATCACCGCGCTGGATACCGACGGCAACTGGTTTGTTGATGACGTGAACGTCGGCGATCTGTGGTACTTCCCGCCTGGCGTGCCGCACTCGATCCAGGGGCTCGGGCCGGACGGCTGCGAGTTTCTGCTGGCGTTCGACAACGGCGGTTTTGATGAAGACAGTACCTTCCTGCTGAGCGACTGGTTTAAGCATGTTCCGCCGGAGATCCTGGCGAAGAACTTTGGCGTCCCGGCGGAAACCTTTAGCAAGCTGCCTTCGCCCTCCGATGAATATATCTTTGCCGGCAAGGTGCCCGGCGCACTGAATGCCGATGCGATCGGCGGCGCAACCCGCTCCAGCATTGCTTTCAGTCACAGGATGCTGGCGCAGGATCCGATTACATTGAAAGGCGGCACGGTGCGCATCACCGACTCCTCCACCTTTAAAGTGTCGAAAACCATCGCCGCTGCGCTGGTGGAGCTGCAACCCGGCGCGATGCGTGAACTGCACTGGCATCCGAACAACGACGAGTGGCAATACTATCTGGAAGGGGAAGGCCGGATGGGGGTGTTTGCCTCGTCCGGCCAGGCGCGCACCTTTGACTTCCGCGCGGGCGACGTCGGCTACGTGCCTTTTGCCATGGGGCATTACATCGAGAATACCGGTGATAAGCCGCTGCGTTTCCTTGAGCTGTTTAAAAGCAGCTACTACGCCGATATTTCCCTCAATCAGTGGCTGGCCTCAACGCCGCCTGAGCTGGTGAAACAGCATCTGCATCTGGATGACCGCTTTATGCAGGCGCTGGATAAAACCAAAAAACCGATCGTGAGCTAGTCATCACCTCAGCGGGCGGCGTCCGGTTTCGCCCGCGTTTAATCCCCCCGCAACGGGCGCAAATGGTAACAGAATATGCCTTGCAACATTTCTGTCATAATTGTCTTCTAGTCTGCTCTCCAGGCAGTTAACACCTTCAATTTCATAAGGAACGGCAATGCGCTATCGTTACTCTCTGCTGGCAGGCGCACTGGTGCTCAGCCAGTTGGCCCAGGCGAAACCGGCAACACTGACCTTCGAACATATCCGCGCCATCGCCGACACCACCACACCCGCCAGCGACCCACAGTTTGTCGCCTTTGATGCGGCAATCCAGCAGTCGCTGATCGCCGCGCTGAAAGGGGATGCCGCCACCCTGACGCGTGACCAGCTGGACGACACCAAACAGAGCAAAATGCTGGCGGATAAAAAGTGGCTGAAAGAGAGTGGCTACGACTTCCAGAAGAAAGCCAATCAGCAGGCGGGTATCCAGCTGTTAACGGCGTTCCCGGCATTGCCGAAAAGCACCATTGCCGCCAGCCTGAAAACCGTGGAGAACGTTAACCTGAATGCCAGCCAGGGCCAGCGCACGCAGGCATTGATCGACGCCGAAGGCCAGGATCATCTGTTCTTCCTGGCGGATGCGCTGGGACCGAAACTGGGCCAGGCCTTCCTGAACGCTTACAACAAAGGCGAGATCGGCAAAGCCGCCGCGTTGATCAAAGCCAGCGAAGTCAGCACCAGCGCCGCTAAAAAACAGTTCAACAATCCGCGTCCGTTCCTGATCGACGGCAACAGCATTCACTTTGTGCCGGACACGGCGGTGGTGAAGGACAACAAACCTTACAGCGCCACCGAAGGATCCTATCCGAGCGGCCACACCAATACCGCCTATACCGATGCCTTATTGCTGGGCGAAATGCTGCCAGAGCGGTTTGTGCCGCTGGTGGATCGTGCGGCCCGCTACGGCTATTCGCGCATGGTGCTGGGCGTGCATTACCCGATCGACCTGATCGGATCGCGGATGGTGGCGCAGCGTAACGTGGCCCATTATCTCAATGATGCGAAGTATCGCGGCCTGTTTATTGAGGCACGCGATCAGCTGCGTCACGCGCTGGAGAAGGAGTGCGGCACCTCACTGGAGGTCTGTGCTAAACCGGCTGGCGAAGCCGATCCCTATACCGCGCCTGAGATGAAAACCTTCTACCGCTTCACCATGACCTACAACCTGCCACAGCAGAAAGTGAAGGTCTCGCCGGTGGTGGTGCCAGAAGGGGCGGAAGTGCTGCTGAAAGGGCCCTTGCCCGATCTGACCGATGCCCAGCGTCGTCAGCTGATGGTGTCTACCGCGCTTGCCGGCGGCTATCCGCTTTCCGGCAACACGCCAGAGCAGAACTTCTGGCAGCGCCTGAACCTGCAGGATGCGGTGGCTGCCGCGCACCGCTAGCCGTCAGCCAGAAAGCAGAAGGGGCAACCGTGGTTGCCCCTTTTTACCTTACGCCGCCAGGAAACTAGCCCTGGGTCGGCATGCCCGGCCAGACGCCCGGCCCGATCGGCAGGCCCAGCGCGTACCACGCCAGCAGCAGCAGGAACCACACGCTAAAGAACACCAGCGGATAGGGCATGATCAGCATGTAGTAAGTGCCCAGCTGCGCGTCTTTGCGGTAGCGCTGCAGGAAGCCGAGGAACAGCGGCAGGAACGGCGACATCGGGGCCAGCGGCAGCACCGACGAGTCGGCAATGCGGAAAATCATCTGGGCGAACGCCGGATGGAAGCCCAGCAGCATAAACATCGGCACAAAGATCGGCGCCAGAATTGACCAGATCGCCGAACCGCTGGCGATAAACATGCACAGGAACGCCGACAGGAACATCAGCCCGATAAAGGCCGGCGCACCGGTCATCCCGGCGGACTCCAGAATATCGGTCAGCCCCACCGCCATAAACTTGCCCATGTTGCTCCAGTTAAAGAACGCCACGAACTGCGACAGCGGGAACACCATCACGATAAAGCCCGCCATGCTCTTCATCGGTTCGATCAGCTGTTGCGGAATATCGTCCGGGCGCTGGATCTGTTTGGTCACCACACCGTAGGTAATCGCCACTACAAAAAAGAACAGAATGATCAGCGGCACGATGCCCTGAATAAACGGCGACGGGATGATTGAGCCGGTGCCCGGCTGACGCAGCGGCGAGCCTTCCGGCACCACCAGCAGCGCCACCAGCGCAACAAAAATCAGCCCGGCGATGCCGCTCATCATCAGCCCGCGATTCTGACTCGGCGTCAGCGTGGCCAGCTGCTCATTGCTGTTGCCTTTCCATGCCGGCAGGCGCGGTTCAACAAACTTATCGGTCAGCAGACCGCCGGCAAGGGTCAGCACCACCACCGATGAGGCCATAAAGAACCAGTTATCGACCACGCTGACGTGCACCGTATCACTGACGGCTTTGGCCGCTTCGGTGCTGATGCCGGAGAGCAACACGTCGGTGGTGACAATCAACAGGTTGGCAGTAAAGCCGGAGGCTACACCGGCAATGGCGGCCAGCAGGCCAGCCACCGGATGACGACCCACCGCGATAAACATCAGCGCGCCCAGCGGCGGCATTACCACCAGCGCGGCATCGGAAGAGATATGGCTGAAGAAGGCGATAAACAGCACCATATAGCTGGCATACCGGGCGCTGACAAACGACGCCATCTTATGCATCAGCGCCTGCAACAGGCCGACTTTTTCCGCCAGTCCGGCACCGATCATCAGCGCCAGAATCGATCCCAGTGGTGCAAAGCCGCTGAAGTTTTTGATGATGTTCGGCAGGATCCACTGGATCCCCGCAACGCTCAGCAGGTTCTTAACGTGGATGATCTCGCCGTTGGCCGGGTTCTTCACCGACACGCCCAGCCAGGAGATCGCTGCGGTCGACACCATCAGCACCACGATCAGGTAAACGAACAGCAGGAAGGGATTCGGGATCTTATTGCCGACCCGCTCAATCCAGTAAAAAATCTTGCCTGGGCTTTTCCCCGGGCTGGTTGCTTCACTCATGCTTTACCCTCGGTCTTGGTTGTGTTTGCTTATGCTTATAATTTTTGGGCTGGGATCGAGCCCAGCCTCAGGGTCGGACGGTGGAACTAAGCCAGGGGTGAGGGTTTCACACCCGCCGGGATCGGACAGTGATAAGGCTGTTGTTCGCGCGCCTGGCGGAACTCCTGTTGTGCTTTTTCCAGCAGCGCGCTATCGCTGAGCAACGCAATCGCGGTGGCGGCCAGGGTTTTACCTGCAAGACACATGCCTTTATGGGCAATCGGCGTGCGGCCTTGCGCCACCAGCTGCCAGGTGTGCAGCGGCGTACCCAGCGCAAAACAGGGGGTGAAGCACTGTGCGGTTGGTGCAATCCAGCTGACGTCACCGACATCGGTTGAGCCGTACATCACCTCGTCGGATTCACAGTAAGGCGCCACCTCGTCCATCAGCTGCTTGTCACCCAGCGCCGCCACCCAGGCCTTGCCTGCCGCGCCGCCGGTGCGGGCGATGTTCAGCTTAGCGTTCTGCAAATCCTCTTTGCTCAGCGTCTGGCGGATCTCGTGCGCGAACTGCCGCTCGCTGGCGCTGTAATCAGGAATGCCGTACTCGTACAGGTAACCGTACATCACCCTTTCCAGCGCCCGGTTGGGTACGTAGTTCGAGCAGGCTTTATCAAAGCGCAGGGTCAGGGTGGTGTCGGTCATCAGCGCCGCGCCCCTGGCGATATTAATCACCCGCTGATAGATGTTTTCGGCCTGATCGAGCTGGGGCGCGCGGATCAAATACAGCACTTCGGCATCGGCCTGCACCACATTGGGGGAGCTGCCGCCGGTATTGGTCACCGCATAGTGCAGACGGGCTTCCTGAATGATGTGTTCGCGCAGGAAGTTCGCGCCGGTGTTCATCAGCGTCACCGCATCCAGCGCGCTGCGACCGAGGTGAGGGGAGTTCGCCGCGTGGGCCGCAACGCCTTTGAAGTGGAAGGCGGCCTGGATATTGGCCAGCGTGCTGGTATTAAACATGCCGCTGAAGCCTTCCGGGTGCCAGGTCAGCGCGGCATCGACGTCATCAAACAGCCCTTCGCGCACCATAAAGGTTTTGCCGGAACCGCCTTCTTCACCCGGACAACCGTAGAAGCGCACGGTGCCCGGTAAGCCTTGCTGGGTCATCCAGGCTTTGACCGCAAAGGCACCGGCCAGCGCGGCGGTGCCCAGCAGGTTGTGACCGCAGCCGTGGCCGTTGCCATTTTCGACCAGCGGATCGGGCGTGGCGCAGCCTGACTGCTGGCTTAATCCGGCCAGCGCATCGTACTCGCCCAGCAGCGCAATCACCGGCTTGCCGCTGCCGAAGCTGGCGATAAACGCGGTGTCGATATTGCCCACGCCGCGCTCGACGGCAAAGCCTTCCTCTTCCAGCGCCGTCGCCAGCAGATCCGCGGAGAAGGTTTCGGTGAAGCGGGTTTCGGGATGATCCCAGATGGCATCGCTCAGGGCGGTGAAGCGGGACTGGTTGCTGTCGATATAGTGCGCGACAAAGGCGCTGAATTCGTCAGACATTACGCCTCCTCCCTGAAGTCCTGAATATTGAGCGCCAGCGCGGCGAGGGTTTTCACCGCCGTGGCCATCACCTGCTCGTTAAAATCAAACTTCTCGTTATGGTGCCCGGCGCTCAGTTCGGTACCGAAGATGATGTAGGAGGCCTGTCCGCCCAATTCCTTCACGCGCTCCATCATATAGGTCGCGTCTTCGGATCCGGCGGCCTGCCCGCGCTGATCGACCAGCGAGGTCAGTTCAGGAATACGGCTGGCCTGCTGGCGAATATAGTTGACCCACGGCTGGGTCGGCTTGCTGCTGCGGGCCGCACCCATCAGCGTCACCTCGTGCTGCACGCCATACATCGCTGCCGCGCCCGCCAGTGCCTGCAGGGTTTTCTGGTAGATAAAGTCGTTAATCTCGTTGGTTGCGCCACGGGTTTCCACCTTCATAAAAGCGCGATCGGCCACCACGTTGCGCCCGGTGCCGCCCTGCAGCACGCCGACGTTGATGCGCGAACTGCCGCCGCTGTGCTGCGGTAAGGTATGCAGCGCCAGCGTGGCCTGAGCCGCCGCCAGCAGGGCATTGTTCCCTTCTTCCGGCCGCGCACCCGCGTGGGAGGCGACGCCACGGAAGGTGACGTCCAGCTTGGTGGTGGCCATAAAATTATCGCTGCCGCAGACCAGCTCACCGGCCGGCACGCCGGTGCCGATATGGATGGCGGTAAAGAAATCGACGTCATCCACCACGCCAGCCGCAACCATCGATTTCGCGCCGCGCGTGCCTTCTTCGGCCGGCTGGAAAATCAGCTTGATGGTGCCGCACAGCTGGGACTCAAACTGCTTCAGCACCTGAGCCAGCCCCAGGCCTATCGAGGTGTGACCATCATGGCCGCAGGCATGCATCATGCCCTCGTTGCAGGAGGCAAAGCCGTCGGCGAACGGGCGGTGTTCTTCCGCCTGCAGCTCAATCACGTCCAGCGCATCCATATCCACCCGAAAAGCCATCACCGGACCTGGGCGGCCGGTGTCTAAGGTGGCGACGATGCCACAAAAGCCGCCGGAAAAATGTGACAGCCATTGGGGCAGTGCGCCCTGGCTTAGCGCCCGCTGCTCCTGCTGCGCCAGCACCTCGGCGGACGGCAGGCCCATGCGGGCGTCGGCATCGATCACCTCTCTGCCCAGCTTGAGCGGGTATCCCAGCCGGTGCAGCTCTTCGGCCACCAGGGTGGCGGTACGGAATTCTAACCAGCCGGACTCGGCATATTTGTGCAGGTCGCGTCGTCGGGTTTGTAGCGTGGGGGCGATTTCACGGACGAAATCAGCAACAGCTTGTTCCATTTTCTCTTCCTCAGAATGACAGGATAAATTTTGCAGGCAGCAAAACAGGCCCGAAAATTATCAGGGACGGGTAAACAGGTGTCTGGATACTGGCGCAATAAAGCCGCGCCGGGTTAGTCAAAAACGATGTTGCCGGGGGTACCAAATGGCCAACAGAAGGGCCGGGTGGAGAATGTGTCTTTTTTTTGACTGTACACATTGGCAGCAGGGGGAAGAAGATGACAATATCTTTGCACTGATAAACACCGGTTATCATCCTTGTCGAGGTTTTATGCCTGCTTCCATTAAGCTTCATCAGCTCCGTGCCTTTGTCGATGTCACCCGGGCGGGCAGTATCCGTGCCGCCGCCCGTGCATCAAATTTGTCCCAGCCGGCGTTAACTAAATCGATTCAGGAGCTGGAGGAAGTCCTTGGTGCGCGGCTGTTTATCCGCCGCAGGCAAGGGGTTGAGTTGACCGATGTTGGCGATAATTTCTTTCAGCATGCCAGCCTGATCCTCGAAGAGTTACGGGTGGCGCAGGAGGATATTCAGCAGCGGCTGGGCCATGCCGGCGGGTCGGTCAACATTGGCGTGGGCGGAAGTATTGCCCGCACCATTATGCCGCAGGTGATAACTCAGTTTCATCGCCAGTTCCCCAAGGTGAAGGTCAGAATTGTTGAAGGTCAGCTGGTGTCGATGATCCCCGAACTGCGTCAGGGCGAGCTGGATTTCACCATCAATACCTATTATCAGAGCCATCTGGATAACGAACTGAGCTACGAGCGTCTGATGGAGCGGGAATATCGGGTGGTGGTACGCAAAGGGCATCCGCTTGAACACGCCACCTCGCTGGCGGAGTTGCAACATTGCGACTGGACGATGCCGACGCCGAAAGGCAGTTACTACCGCTTGCTGCACGAGCTGTTTACCGATATGGGCATGGCCCCGGCGATCAGCGTCACCTGCGAAACCTTTATGGCCTGCACCAGCCTGGTGGCGCAAAGTGACTTTGTCAGCATCCTCTCGCTGGATGTGATTTCCGATCCGATCCTCGGCAATCATCTGGTGGCATTAAAGATTAAGGAGCCGCTGCCCAAAGCGACCTTCTATCTAATCCAACGCAAGGACACCACGCTCACCCCGATGGGCGCGCACCTCGCCAGGCTGTTCCGAATGCATTGCCAGGGCGTCAAATTCCCGCTTGAAGAGCAGTAAGCCCCGCTTTCCCTGCCGCTGAAAAGCAAAACGCCTGACAAATGCTGTCAGGCGTTTTTTTTTAACTTGGGCTATCGCGCCCGGACTGACCCGGCTTAAGCCTGTGGGTTGCTGGTGGTGCTCATCTTCATCAGATCTTTATCAACGAAGAACATGCCCTGTCCACCGGTGCCAACCAGCGCCAGTTTATCCAGCACGGATTTGAACAGCTTCTCTTCTTCGTGCTGCTCGGAAACGTACCACTGCAGGAAGTTAAAGGTTGAGTAGTCCTGAGTGGTCATTGACGCGTGCGCCAGTTCGTTGATCTTGCCAGTGATCAGCTTCTCGTGCTCGTAAGCCTGCTCCAGCACTTCGTTCAGCGAGTTAAAGGTCACCGGCGGAGCCGCAATGCTGCCCAGTACCGGCATCGCGCCGGTGTCGCTCAGGTAGTTAAACAGACGCTGCATATGCTGCATCTCTTCAACGGAGTGTTCACGCATAAAGGCCGCAGCCCCTTCAAAACCTTTGTCAGCACACCAGGCGCTCATCTGCAGGTACAGATTGGCAGAGTAGAACTCCAGGTTTAATTGATCGTTCAGTTTGGCGGTCATGTCGGCAGTCAGCATAAAGGCTCCATTAGCGATGATGGGATATTATTAGAAGTGTCATTGGGCGCAATTATGCACGCATGTTGCCTAAATAAAAACCGTTAGTTGCGGATTTTATCTTATTATTTGGTGTTCGTAACATTATGATAGTTAAGTGATAACTATTCGCGCATTAATACCAATTATTCAATTTTCCAAATGGTTTTGATAACCATTCTTATTGTTATTTGCGCGGAAAGATAATTCTGAAAAACGCATAACGTGCTGCTAAAAATAACGCCCCCGAATAAATCAGGGGGAATTATTATCACTCCACCATTAAGCGGTCGAGGATTGCCTGGGCGGTGGTGACATCGGTCACCAGCGCGTTGATCATCCCGGAGCGCACCGCGCCAATGATGCCAGCCGCTTTTTCCGGCGTGGCCGCCACGCCAATACTCAAGGTGGTATTGCGCAGCTGGGCGGTGGAGGCGGCGATCATCCGCTCTTCGCCTTCCCAGTGCAGGATCTCACCGCTTTCGGTCACGTAATGCCGCAGCACGTCGCCCGCCGCCTGGCTGAGCGCCTGCTCGTTGGCGGTGGCGGTGGTGGTTTCTGACGGGGCCGGCAGATGATGGGTTAAGCCGACGCCGACAATCGCCACGTCGAGGTTATCCCACAGTGAAATAATTTGCTGCACGCCGGCATCAGCCAGAAATGCCTCACGCAACATCGGCGAGGTCAGGTAGGGCGCATGCAGGAAATGCGGCACGCCGCCCATCTGTTCCGCCGCCTGACGGACAAATTCATTGATCTGAAAATGCGCCGCCGCCTGCTGCATCCCGCCGTTCATCGCTACCGTCATCACGCCAGGAATTTTCGGCAGGCCGCCCATGGTCACTTCCCGCACCGCACGACCCCAGCCAATGCCGATCACCGAACCGGCCGCCAGATCGGCCTGCTGCAGCAAGCCCGCCAGCGGCGTGGCCAGCGAGCCGAGGATATTGGTCGGCGGTGGCTCCACCACAGCGGCGCTTTTCAGCCCCAGCCGCTGGATAAGATCGGCGGTGATCTCTTCAGGCGACGTCAGTTCCACCACCTCGATCCGCACGATCCCCGCCGCGCGGGCTTTGTTCAGCAGCCGCGAGATGGTGGCGGTCGATACGCCCAGTTTTTTAGCAATGTCCACCTGAGCCATGTCTGACTGATAGTGCAACTTTGCCACCATATGCATCATCGCCCGCGTTGTCGCGGCGTCTTGTAAAAGAGGTTCTTTCAGCTTGAAATTCCTTTCTGCAATGTATTACACTCAGTTCATCGATTGAAGGATTATTGCGCAACACCCCACAAATTGCAATGCGTATACCCGGCAAAAACCCTGACAGGACGCCGCATCAGCACTGATGCTCCAGGGGGATCGGGTATGAAGTCGCACACTGAAAAATGAGGCTGTAACCGTGTTCTAAAACTGAAAAACTGTCCAGGAGACAAAAATAATGTCACATATGTCAACGTCAGAACTGCGTGGTTATCAACAGATTTGCGGCAGCAACGGCGCAATGCTGGTCATTGCCTGCGATCAACGTGGCGCAATGCGCAGCCTGCTCTCATCCGACCCGGATCAGCAGAAAGCCATTTCCGAACAGCAGCTCGGTCGCATCAAGGCGGATATCACCCAGTATCTGGCCAGCCAGGCCTCCTGTGTGCTGGTGGGTCCGGTCTGTGCGGTCCCCGATTTGGTGGATGACGGCATCATTGCCCGCGACACCGCGCTGCTGATTGGGCTGGATGCCTCAGGCTGGGATACCACCGCCGAAGGCTACCGCAATTCACGTCTGGTGGAAGGCATCAACGCCCGCCGCGTGCGTGAGCTGGGCGGCAACGGTGGCAAAATCATGGTCTACCTGCGTGCCGATCGTCCGGAGGCCAACGACCATAACCTCGCTATTCTCCGCCACTGTATCGAAGACTTCAGCAAAGAAGATCTGCTGCTGGTGGTCGAGTTCCTTACCTATCAGTTAGAAGGCGAGAGCGATGCGGACTATAAAAGCAAGGTTCCTGCGCTTATCTATGAAGGCACCAAACTGTCGCTGGATTGCGGTGCGAAAGTGCTGAAAATTCCGTATCCGGGATCGCCTGCCGCCTGTGCCGCCATCACTGAAATTTCCGGCGATGTGCCGTGGGCCGTGCTCTCCGCCGGTGTTGACCACGCAACCTTCCTCGGCCAGGTGGCCGATGCCATGAGCAATGGGGCTTCCGGTGTGATTGCAGGCCGTGCATTATGGAAAGATTGCATCTCGCTGGACCGCACGGTCACCCGTGAAAAGCTGGAAACCTTAGCGGTGCCAAGACTGCGGGAGATTCAGGCGGTTATCGGGAAATATTTTACCGCCACCACGGCGGAAGTGAAAAGCGAGGAGCAGGTCAATCATGTCTGATGGAAGGGCAACCGCCAGCCACGCCGACCCGGTCAACGCCGGTAAACGCGTCGTGATGGTTAACGGCATCCCCGCTTCGGGAAAAAGCAGCATCGCGCGGGCTTTATCGCAGGCAACCGGCTGGCCCGTATTGTCGGTGGACGGCATTAAAGAACCGTTTATGCAGCAGTTCGACCAGCTGGATCGTCCGCTTAATCGTCGGCTGGGCATTGCCAGCTATCAGGCCATTTGGTCTGTGATTGCCGCAGCGCCACAAGGCTGCACCTTTATTGTTGATGCGTGGTTTGGCTTCCAACCCAAAGAGAGTCTGGTGAATTACTTACAGCAGGCGAACGTCAGATCCCTGGCCGAAATCTGGTGTCAGCTTCCCGGCGAACTGGCGGCGCAGCGTTATGCGGCCCGGTTGGGCGATCGTTTACCCGGTCATCCCGGTGCCGAATATATTCCTGAACTGATTGCGCTGGCTGAACGCGCCGGGCCGATGCAGTTAAGTCCGGTTTATATTGCCGACCAGACCAAGGTTATCAACAATGAAAATATTATTGCCTGGACCAGAGAGGTTTTAACCACAGTTAATTATAACTGATAACTTTCCGCCGGAATTAATGGCAGGAACGATCTCAATATCATTTATTTTAAATGAAATGTCACTGGTTTTTATTAAATTACCAGCGTGATCTTATTGCTTTATTTTTCAATCTCTTTTTAGGCTAAATTATTTTTATTTAATTTTAAAATAGGTGACTGGATCACGTTTTAACCCCTGGCTGGAAAGTATATTGAATTAACGCTTATTTTCTAAATAAGGAACACTATGCTGACTGACTGGATTAACGAAAGTAATCTTTCACTGTTCACCCATGTTAATGATTGGCAACACGCGGTGAAGCTGGCCGTGCAGCCGATGGTCGACAACGGCTCCGTCGAGCCGCGCTACCTGAACGCCATCTATGATATGCATCGGGAAATAGGGCCCTATTATGTGTTAGGAGAAGGCATCGCAATGCCCCATGCCAGACCGGAAGAGGGCGTGATTAAAACAGCACTGTCGCTAATCATTATTTCCGAAGGCGTCAGTTTTAATAGCCCTGATAACGATCCTGTTTATGTGGTATTTGCCCTGGCGGCCATCGACAGTCATTCACATATTGAAATGATTGCCAGCCTGTCCCGGCTTTTTTGCGAGGATGACGTGCTGGATAAATTAAAGAATGCTCGAAGTAAACACGCCGTACTGGATATTCTCAGCCAGTTTTAAAAGAGCCCGATCATGAAGCGAAAAATTGCACTGATTGCCAGCGGCGGAGATGCCGTAGGGATTAATTCGGCTATTTTGCCGCTGGTTCAGCACGCTGAGTCTGTGCTGGCGTTTCATGGTGGCTATGACGGCATTATTCATCACGCGCCTTTTATGCTGAATGAAACCGAGGTCAGGCTGGCGGTCGCCAGCAACCGTAACGTTTTACGCAGCGCCCGCAGTCAGCTTGCCTGGCAGCCGGCGGGAAGGGCCAGCATCCGCAGGCGGTTACGGGAACTTGACGTCGATCTTCTGCTGGTGTTCGGCGGCGGCGGCTCGCTGCAGGCGGCAAGGTGTTTGCAGGAAGAGGGGCAGCCAGTCCTGCTGATCCCGATGACGGTAGACAATGACATCCCCGGTCTGGATGACACGCTGGGCTTTAGCAGCGCGGTGGGGGTGATTGCGCAGGCGCTGGACCAGCTGCACGGTACGGCGCACAACATGCCGGGGCGGATTTATCTGCTGGAAGCGTTCGGTGCAGGCTGTGGGCATCTGGCGCTCAGCGGCGCATTGGCCGGCGCGGCACATGCGGTGTTAATCCCGGAGATCCCGCCGGATATGCACTGGTTGCAGCAGCGCTTACGCCACTGTCTTAGCGCGCCTTTTGGCTACGGCATCGTGGTGTGTGCCGAAGGCGTGGCAGGCAGCGGAAGGGTAATGGCAGGAAGCCAGGGCGGTGCGGTGGCGTTAGGGCAGCAGCTTGAAGCGACGCTCGATGTGCCGGTGCGTTACACCCTGCCGGGATATTGTCAGCGCGCGGCGACGCCTGTGACAGCCGACCGGTTACTGGCCTCCGCTTCCGGTCAGCAGGCCTTGCAGCTTATTCAGCAAGGTGAAAGCGGGCTGGTGATTGGCATGGCACGGGGACAAACAACATGTATCAGGCTGCAGGCTATCGCAGCAGGTAAAAGACAACCCGATCCGCATTTAGTGGTAGCGGCAAGAAACTTACAGATGATCAACTAAGGAATACCTGATGAAAAAGTTATCTATTCTTGCAGTGTGTGGCGCAGGGCTGGGCAGCAGCTTTGCGTGCGAAATGAGTATTGAAGCGGCCTTAAAGGATCTTGGCATTGAAGCCGATCTTTCGCATTGCGATATCTCCAGCGCCACCTCCTCCCGCGCCGACATTATTATGACCGGTGAGAACTTCCGTTCACAGTTTCAGCATTACACCATTAACGCGACCGTTATTTATCTGAAGCGTCTGGTCGATAAGAACGAAATTAAAACCAAGCTTGAGCCGATACTAAAAGAAAAAGGCTACATGCTCTGATCCATTTTTAAACTTATCCGTTTACTGTGACAGAAACAGGGGACTACCATGTCTTTCCTTAACTTTATTGTCCATGATGTGCTGGGACAAGCGTCAATACTGATCTCATTGATCGCCATGATCGGTCTGATCTCGTTGAAGAAAAGTCCGGGCCAGGTGATTACTGGCACCTTAAAAACCCTCTTAGGCTTTTTGGTCATTCTGGCGGGTGCCAATATTATTGTCGGCACCTTAACCTTCTTGGGTGAGATATTCCAGAAAGGCTTCCATATGCGCGGTGTGGTTACCGACGTCGGTTCGATTGCCGGTATCGCTCAGCAAACGCTGGGCAGTGAGACCGCACTGATTATGGTGATCGCCTTTATCGTCAATATCGCCATTGCCCGTTTCACCCGCTACAAATATATCTTTCTGACCGGGCAGGCGTCGCTGTGGATGGCGACCGTCTGTTCGGTGATTGGGTATATGGGCGGGCTGCGTGGCGTCGAGCTGATCGTGTTGGGCGGGGTGATTGCCGGAATGATGGCGGTGTTTATGCCGGCGCTGGCTCAGCCGATTGTCCGCAAGATCACCGGTGGTGATGATTTCGCGCTCGGCCATTTCTGTACTGTCGGCTATATCGTGCAGGCTGGCGTGGCCAAAGTGACCGGCGACGTCAGCAAAAGTACCGAGGATCTGGAGCTGCCGCAGGCACTCTCATTCCTGCAGGATACCTACCTGTCGATGATGGTGGTGATGATCCCGATCTACCTGATCCCGGCGATCGTTGCCGGTCCGGAAGTGGTCGCCGCCTCATCCAATGGCGTTAACTATCTGGTCTATTCCTTCCTGCAGGCGATTCAGTTTGTGGTTGGGGTGTATGTGCTGCTGTCCGGGGTGCGTTTACTGCTGGCCGAAATTGTTCCGGCGTTTCGCGGCATCGCGCTGCGCATCGTACCGAATGCCGTTCCGGCTCTCGACTGTCCGGTACTGTTCCCGTATGCGCCAAACGCGGTAATTATCGGCTTTATCTCCACCACCATCGGCTCGGTGATCGGCATGCTGCTGTTCCCGTGGGTCGGTCTGGCGATGATCCTGCCGGGCATGTTAACCAACTTCTTTGCCGGCGGGACTGCCGGGATCTTTGCTAATGCGGTGGGCGGACGTCGCGGGGCGATCATCGGTGGCGTTTTCCACGGGCTGTTTATCACCTTACTGCCGGCGCTGCTGCTGCCGCTGCTGGGGCAATACGGTATGGCCAACGTCACCTTCAGTGACTCAGACGTGATCAGCGTCGGGCTGATCTTCGGCCACATTCTCAACTTCTTCCATTAACGGAGGCGTTATGGACCAGGCAATAGATGACATCATGCAACAAGGGCTTCCGGCCAAAGAGTGCGCCACTGCGCTTAACGAGCTGGGGAAACGTTTCCAGGAACAGCAGGACAGCGACCGCGCGATTGCCTGCTGGGAGCAAAGCGTGACCTGTTACGGTAAACCCGGTTTTGCTCAGGCACAGCTGATGAAAGCCTACAACGCGAAACGTCGGGAATGTTCACAGGCGGGAGACGGGGCAGGTGTGGAGTTGTATTCATTGAAGATAGACGGATTAATGCAGCAAAGTAAGGATGCCATTCGTTACGGATTTTAGTGCTGACAGAACGAGCGGCCAGCGTGCCGCTCAGTTTTTTTAAAAAAAGGTGACGGGTAAAATCCGAAAAAATTAATTATTTTCGTGAGTAAAAACTGAAAAAGGTTTTTTTTAACGTGTCAGAAAGGTTTTATTTTGGCGCTCACTTGCAACCGGATGAAATAGCTCAGTATAAAAAAATAAAAATATTTAGCTTCTGCGATTAAAACTCAATCAGATTTTTAAGTTCAATTCCCAAACCTTTGGCCAGAATGGCAATCACTTCCAGCGTCGGGTTGCGTAAACCTCGCTCAATTCCAGACACATAGGTGCGATCCAGCCCGCATTTATGTGCGAATGCTTCTTGCGACAAGCCTGCCTGCAGTCTGAGTTGTTTAACTCTTTTTCCAAAAAGAACTTTGGTGGTGTTTAGCTTTTCCATGCGCTCAGCATTGCGCTTTGCAGTCTATTAGTCCACGGACTATTAGTCACATTAGGAAAATAACGTGATATGATTGTGACTCATCGTCTACAAGTGAGACTTTTATCTGCAGGTTGGGGAAGGCAATGAACAAAGATGATTGGCATCCCGCAGACATTATTGCGGCGTTAAAGAAAAGAGGCACGAATTTGTCGGCTTTATCCCGGGAATCCGGACTGGCCTCTTCAACCCTCTCCAATGCCTTGCGCCGTCCCTGGCCCAAAGGCGAGCTGCTGATTGCCGCCGCCCTGGATGCCCGGCCTGAGCAAATCTGGCCCACGCGTTACCGAAAGAAATAACGGCCAGCGTTTTCTGACTGACCGCTTCATGTTTACCCGCAGACGATGCCTGCGAGAAAGACTCGTCCTGAATTTGCCCTTAGTCCGCCTTTTGATGTAAGCCTTTACTCATCCAGCGCACCACCATGCTGCCAAATCCGGCCAGGGTTAACAGCACGACCACGCCTTGCCAGCCCGTATGTTCCAGAATCACACTGCCTAATGCCGAACCTGCCGCCATGCCGATAAACACCCCGGTAAACATCAGCGCATTCAGTCGGCTGCGTGCTGCCGGTTCAAGACTGAAGATAATCGACTGGTGAGACACCAGCGTGGACTGCACGCCAAAGTCGAAGCCGATGGCCGAGATCACGATCAGCGCCAGCTGATAAGGCGCAGGCAACAGCGGCAGCAAAAACATCAGCGCGAACGAGACGGTGGCAAGCCCGGTGCCAATGCGGGTGACCAGCTCCGGGCCACGGCGATCGGCCAGTGAACCGGCTAACGGCGCGGCCAGTGCACCGGCGGCACCGGCCAGACCGAACATGCCGGCGGTGGCACTGCCCAGCTGATAGACGTCATGCAGCATCACCGCCAGCGTCGACCAGAAGGCGCTGAAGCCGACGGAGAGCAACGCCTGTGCCAGCGTGGCTCTGCGCAGCGGTTTGTATTCGGTCCACAGATGACGCATTGAGGCCAACAGCGCCGGATAGCTCATGGTGGCGCTGGCGGGGATGGCAGGCAGGCTGCGCCAGATCACCAGCGTAATTGCCACCACCATCACCGCCGCCGCGCCAAACATGCTGCGCCAGCCGAAGTACTCCGCGACGAAACCGCTCAACACCCTGGATAGCAAAATGCCCAGCAGCAGGCCGGTCATCACCGTGCCGACCGTTTTGCCACGCTGTGCCGCAGGCGAAAGCGTGGCGGCGGCCGGAACGATATCCTGCGCCATCGTCGCCGCGATGCCCACCGCCAGGCTGGCAACCAGCAACATGCTGATACCGCCACTGAAGGCGCTAAGCAGCAACGCCGCCGTGAGCAGCACGCCTTTCAGAATAATGATCTGACGGCGATCGTGGCGATCGCCCAGCGGTGCCAGCAGCAAAATGCCCAACGCATAGCCAATCTGGGTCAGCGTCGGCACCAGCCCGACGGTACTGACGCCCGCATGCAGTTCGTTAACCAGGATGCCAAGCATCGGCTGGCTGTAATAAATAGAGGCGACGGAAAAGCCCGCGCCGGTGGCGAGCATCAGGACCGTACGGCCGGTGATGCCTTTTTCGTGGGTGTCGGCAGTCTGTGTCATGGACATGGTGTTAGCTCTGTTGTGCGATGATGATCACATTTTTACCGGATCGGTGATCAAAGGGTAGTCGCCCGAGCGGTAAAACTGTTATACGTCTAACGTATGAAAGAATCCCTTCTGTCAGGCATTGACCGTATAGAGTTAATGCACACCTTTGTGCGCATCGTTGAATCAGGCAGTTTGTCTGCGGCTGCGCTGCGTCTGAGCACCACCCAGCCGACCATCAGCCGTCGTCTGCAATCTCTTGAACGCCTGCTCGGCGTCAAGCTGTTGCAGCGCACCACCCACGTGATGAAGCTGACCGATGACGGCGAACGCTGTTTTGCTCATGCGCAGGAACTGGTCGAGCGCTGGCAGGCGATAGAGGACGACCTGCGCGGCGCGGCGGAAGAGCCGAAAGGCGTGCTGCGGGTACTGGTGCCGCATGCCTTTGGTCAGGATCAGATGATTGCGCCGCTGCAGGACTATCTGCAGCGCTACCCGAAAATGACCATCGAATGGATGCTCAGCGATCGTCGCCCGGACTTTATCGCCGAAGGAATCGACTGCGCGGTACACGTCGGTGCGCTGACCGATCCGTCGGTGGTGGCGCTGTTAGTGGCGGAGGTGCCACGCATTGTGGTGGCCGCACCGGCGCTCGCAGGCCTTGCATCCGACACTGACTCTCCTGCGGCGCTGGCCGAATTACCCTGGGTAGCGTTAAGTACCTTTTACCGACAGGAAGTGGTGCTGAATAGTGAACAGGGCAATACGCAGCGCATAGATATTCGTCCGCAGCTGCTGACCGACAGTTTGTATGCCTTACGCAATTCGGTGCTGGCGGGAATGGGGGTGGGGATTGCCTCGTCCTGGGCGGTGAAAGAGGATATTGAACAAGGCCGCTTGCGCCATCTCTGTCCGGACTGGCACGCGGCGCCGCTACCGGTGTATCTGGTTTACCCGTATGCGCGCTTTTATCCCGCCAAGCTGCGGCAGTTTCTGGCGCTGATGCGCGAGGTGCTGCCGGTTATCGGCGGCACGCAACGCCCGGCAAAATAACCGGCCCCGGAGTGAGGCCGGACTGTCACAGCTTAAAAGGTTTCCCAGTTACCCTGATCGGTGCTGACGGTCAGCGCCTTACGGGGCAGGGTCGCTATCGCTTTCACCGGCTGGCTGACGGCGGGCAACAGCGTTTGCTGACCAATTTTAAACACCGCAACCGCCTGAGACAGACGGCTGGCCTGTTCTTCCAGCGAAGCGGACGCCGCCGCGGATTCCTGCACCAGCGAGGCGTTCTGCTGCGTTACCCGATCCATCTCGGTGACCGCCAGGCCAATCTGATCGATACCGCGACTCTGTTCATCGGACGCCGAGGCAATTTCACCCATAATATCGGTGACGCGAACCACCGCGTTGACGATATCGTGCATGGTTTCGCCAGCCGTTTCGACCTGCAAAGAGCCGGCATTGACGCGGTTAACCGAATCTTCGATCAACGTTTTGATCTCTTTCGCCGCCTGGGCGCTGCGCTGGGCAAGGTTACGCACTTCGCCGGCCACCACCGCAAAACCGCGACCCTGTTCGCCTGCACGGGCCGCTTCCACCGCGGCGTTCAGCGCCAGAATATTGGTCTGGAAGGCGATACCGTCTATCACGCTGGTGATATCGGCAATCTTCTTCGAGCTTCCGGCAATTTCGCTCATGGTTTTCACCACGCCATCGACCACCTTGCCGCCTTTTCCGGCGGTTTCGGAGGCGCTTTTCGCCAGCTGTGACGCCTGACGGGCGTTTTCGGCATTCTGTTTCACCGTGGCGGTTAACTGCTCCATGCTGGCCGCGGTTTCTTCCAGTGACGCCGCCTGCTGCTCGGTACGGGAAGAGAGGTCGTTATTGCCGAGCGAGATTTCGCTGGCCCCGGTGAAGATAGCGTTGGAGCTGTCGCGCACATGACCGACGGTGACAATCAGTGACTGCTGCATCGCCGTCAGATTACTCGCCAGCATCCCCATTTCGCTGCGGCCTTCTACCACCAGGGTTTCAGACAGATCGCCCGCCGCGATGCGCTGGATATGCGCCAGCACCTGTTTCAGCGGCGACAGCAGTACGCGTTTAATCACCACCCAGACCGCCACAACCAGCAGCAGCAACACCACCACCACGGTCGCCAGCGTCCACATCATATGGCTGAAGCCCTGCTGGTTTTCGGACATGCCCACCGCCAGCAGCTGGCGGTTCTGCGTACGCCAGCTCTCGTAACTGTTTTCCAAATCGTCCTGGGCTTTCTGCGCATCCAGATTGCCGTAGGCTTCATAATTATTGGCACCCAGATACTGAATCGACATTTTCATCGTGTCGTACATCTGCTGGTAATTATTGGCCACGGTGGTGGCTAATTGAGCATTTTGGCCGCTTTGCTGTGGCGCTTTCTGATAGTTGGCAAAATGGAATGCCGCATCGTCCAGCGTGGTGCTGGCGGTCGCCAGCAGCTTGGTGATCCCCGCCAGTGCGGCTGGATCGGTCTGTTTTTTCAGGATGCGGATGGCGGCACGGTTAATGGTGACGCGCGTTTTAATCAGCGTCTGCCAGGCATCGCTCAGCTGCCCCTGTTGCTCGGTCAGCACGCTGGCGCGGACGAAGTTATCTTTGTCCTGATGAATGGCGTTAAAGGAGAGCCCGCTGGAGAGCAGCAGTAACGCACTGAATACAATCAACATAATGATGATGCTGGTGACGACTTTAATATTTTTAAGCATAGCGCGCACTCTGTAGGGAAGATAAGCCTGGTAAAAGGGTTATCGGTACAAAGTGAGTTAACTTTAAGCAGCCCCTGACGCGTTGTCAGAGGCTGAGGGGAAGGGACTGTTATTGAGCCAGAACCAGCGGTGATTTTCGGTGGCGAACACGCGGTAATACTGTTGAATTTTTTCCACTGACAGGGCGGAGAAAATATCTGCCGTCAGCGGCGGTAAATGCAGTTGCTGTTGCTGCCAGCTATCGAGCACCTGGGTATGCGATTGCGGCGCGCTGGCGGGCAGGGCATCACTCATCATGGTGGATTTCTCCCGTAGCTGATCGTCAGTGATTGTGTCGATAACCTCGGCCATATCGGCAATAAAATCGACGATATGTTGTGAAAGCTGTGGCTGGTTTAAGGTTGGAGATTGCAGGGCAAACAGCATGCCGGCCACGCCAGCAGACTGATGAAAACGGCAGCTCACCACATAGCCGATATTCAGCTCCACGCGCAGCTTCTGGAAGAAGCGCGGTTCAAACAGCGACGCCAGCCATTGCCAGGCAGCGAGGCACTGCGCGCTGTTTTCTGCCAGCGGACAGAACAGCAATAATGCCGCCTCGTCACTCTCTGTTGGGAAGGAAAAGGGCGGGCGATGAGGTAAAAGGCCCGGCATGGTCCCGCCGTCAGGGCTTGGAATGAGCCTGCCGTCAGGGCTTGGAATGAGCCTGCCATCAGGGCTTGGAATGAGCCCGGCATCAGGGCACGGCATGATCCCGGCAGGCCAGCGAGACAGAAGCCGTGACAGCGCCAGTTGCAGATCGTTATCGCCACCGTACAGCGTCGCCTGCCACGGCGTACCGTTCAATCCCGCCGTGGCCGCTTGCCTCGGCGTGGCACTTAACCGGCCCACTGCATCCAGCGGCTGAGACGTGAAGCCGCTCAGCCCTTCCGTTGATGTCAGCGGCTCAGCAGCGGAGCCGCTCAGCACCTCCGGCAGCCGTCCCAGCAGCACGCGGATGGCAATCTCCGCACGCTCTGAACGCAGCGCTTTACGGTACAGCCGGTCGCCTTGCGCGATCGCCGCCGCTGTCGGTGAGCTCAGCGCTTCAATCATCGCCGCCACGCGATTCTGCATCAGGCTGGCGCTGCCGCTAAGCTGGATCAGCCAGATGCCCTGGCGTTGCGTCAGGCTTAGCTCGCCGCCCTGGTGCTGGCAAAGGCCGATAACCGGTTGCAGCGCGGCTTCAAGCGTCGCCGCATCCCGGCGGGAAAACGGCTGACCGGCCTGCGGATTCAGCAACAGCAACGGCGCGCAACTGGCGTTAACCCATTGCAGCGCAGCCGTTTCAACCGGCAGCGCAGGCAGACTGAGCGGCTGGCCGGGCGCGTAAAAGGTCATTTGCGGGGCGTCGCACGACGCTTCCGGCCAGCTGAGTTCCCCGGTGTCCAGCGTGAATCCCTGCACCGTTTTACGACTGACTTCCACCCCAGGCGTCACCCACAGCCGGGTGAGGGATGCCGGTTGCATCGCCGCGCGTAACGTCCGCCAGCCTTCCAGCAGGTTTACCGACGGCTCAGCAGGCGCAAAACCAAAAGCGCGCGCGCGGAGCCGATCGAGGCCGGAAAGCTGGTCGACATGCCGCTGGGCCAGCCTGGCATAATGCGCCAGTGCCTCAGGATTCAGGCTGGCCGACTGGCGTAGCCACTGACTGAAGACCGCTTCAACCCTCGCCGGACTGGCCGACTCGCACAGGTCGAACTGCACTGAAATCAGCGACTGCTGCGGGCTGCGGTAGGGTTCCAGCAACGAAATGTCATCGCACAGGTTGAGGTCGCGCAGGGTCGCCAGCAGGCTGTGCTGCGCTTTATCGGTTAACAGCTGGCTGAACAGCGCCAGCATCTGCCGGTCGGCAGCCGGGATGACAACGCTTAACTGCAGGCGATGGGCTGAGGGCAGGCGTAAAGCATAATGGCGCGCGGCAGTGAGCGTCAGGGGGGAAAGCGGTTCAGGCTGCTGAGGCAGAGAAATCTGC
Source organism: Erwinia sp. QL-Z3 (assembly GCF_004551645.1). NCBI lineage: Bacteria > Pseudomonadati > Pseudomonadota > Gammaproteobacteria > Enterobacterales > Erwiniaceae > Erwinia > Erwinia sp. QL-Z3. The sequence goes on along the minus strand of NZ_CP037950.1, from coordinate 585,976 downwards.
TCAGCATCCTGACGCCTGGCGACGGGTTGCTGCGGCAAACCGCTGCGGCCGTTATCGCCGGCAGCCAGTGCTGTGAACGCCGCCGCAACCTGCTCAGCCAGCTCGCCCAGCGCGTCCAGCGACTGCGGCCCGTGCAGCCACAGTTGCAGATTGGGCGCGCGGAAAAATCGCTGATGATAGTCGCGCAGCGCCTGCTGCAGCGCGCCAGTATCCTCGCCAAAGGCCGACCGATTGCCAACATGGAAATCATGCAGGCGATGCGGCGCAGCCACCGCCTGGCTCAGAGCGACTTCACACAGGCTGTCGCTATGGCGGGTCAGCATCTGGAACTCGGCGTCGATCACCGTCGTTTCCTGAGCAATCGCTTCGAGGCTTAACAACGGCCTGGCGAGCATATCCACCAGCCGCCGCAAACCCGCGTCGAAGCGCGCACTGGCAATATCAAAAAACCAGGCGGTGTGATGTGCAAGGGTGGTGGCATTTAAGCGGGCACCGTTCGCCGGTCCCCAGGCCATCAGCCGGTTTTCATCCCGGTAATTTTCGCTGCCGGCAAACAGCACGTGTTCCAGCAGATGCGCCAGTCCGGGCCACTGTTCAGGGGCCTGATGGCTGCCGGCGGAGAGTTGGAGCAGAGCAGCGGCCCGGCTGGCCGACGGATCGTGGATCAGCGCGATCCGCAAACCGTTGGCTAGGGTGCGATGGTGTTCGCCGGGCGCTGCCTGACTCATCAGGCCTCAGTCTTGAAGATCAGCTGAGAGTTGGTGCGGTTACGGAACTGCAGATGGCTGATCTGCATATTGGTGCAGTTCGCCTGCTCGCGCGCTTCGAGGATCTTGCCGTGATGCGGCGATTTCGAGCACACCGGATCGGTATTGTCGGCGTTGCCGGTCAGCATAAAGGCCTGACAGCGGCAGCCGCCGAAATCCTTCTCTTTTTCAGAGCAGGAGCGGCACGGTTCCGGCATCCAGTCAAACCCGCGGTATTTGTTAAAGCCGAACGAGTCGTACCAGATTTCCTGCAGCGTGTTTTCCAGCACCGACGGGAATTCCACCGGCAGCTGGCGCGCGCTGTGGCACGGCAGCGCCATCCCTTCCGGCGTGACGCTTAAGAAGATCGCTCCCCAGCCGCCCATGCAGCCTTTCGGCCGCTCTTCGTAGTAATCCGGGGTGACGAACAGCAGGTTGGCGAGGTTGCCGCTGGCGGTCATCTTCTCGCGGTACTGATGCACCACCGCTTCGGCATTGGCGATCTGCTCACGGGTTGGCAGCAGGCCTTCACGGTTGAGCTGTGCCCAGCCGTAGAACTGACAGGTTGCCAGTTCGACGTCGTCCGCTTCCAGCTCAATGCACAGTTCAATAATGCGATCGATCTGATCGATATTGTGGCGATGCAGCACAAAGTTCAGCACCATCGGATAGCCGTGCGCCTTAACCGCTTTGGCCATCGCCAGTTTGGTCTGGAAGGCTTTTTGCGATCCGGCCAGCGCGGCGTTCAGCGTTTCGTCGCTGGCCTGGAAACTGATCTGGATATGATCCAGCCCGGCTTCGGCAAACGCATCGATCTTTTTCTCGGTCAGGCCGATGCCGGAGGTGATCAGGTTGGTGTAAAAACCGAGATCCCTTGCGGCACGGATCAGCTCTGGCAGATCCTTGCGCACCAGCGGTTCACCGCCGGAGAAGCCCAGCTGCACGGCACCCATCTGGCGGGCCTGCTTAAACACCTCAATCCATTGTTCGGTGGTCAGCTCTTTATCCTGCTGAGCAAAGTCCAGCGGGTTGGAGCAGTAAGGACACTGCAGCGGGCAGCGGTAGGTCAGCTCAGCCAGCAACCAGAGCGGCGGATTGACCGAAGGTTTAAGCGGGTTCACGGAAAATTATCCACTTTTGTTCGTAAGCCTGACCAAAGAACTCTTTGACGTCGTCGTCCACGCCACCGGCATCCGGAAACTGCGCGTTCAGTTCAGCGATCAGGACAGCCACAGAGCGTACGCCATCCACGAGTTGCAGAATGGCGGTCGCGCTCTCATTCAGTTTTGCCATGCCTTCCGGGTAAAGGATCACATGGCAGTCCTGCGCCTGTTCCCACTGCAGGCGATAGCCACGGCGAAAGGCGGGGATCTGCTGTTCGGTGATGAGCATTACAGTAATCTCTCTTTGTGCCAGGCCATTTTATCGGTCACGGTGTGGTAAGGCGGGCGATGCAGCGTATAGGCCATGGTCATCGCATCCAGCATGCTCCAGAGGATATCCAGCTTGAACTGCAGGATCTCCAGCATGCGTTCCTGCTTCTCAACGGTGGTGCAATATTCCAGCGCCAGCTGTAAGCCATGCTCAACGTCGCGGTTGGCCTGGCTTAAACGGCCGCGGAAATAGCCGTAACCTTCGGCTTCAATCCACTGATAGTGCTGCGGCCAGCTGTCGAGGCGCGACTGGTGGATTTGCGGCGCAAACAGCTCGGTCAGCGAGCTACAGGCCGCTTCCTGCCAGACGGCACGGCGGGCAAAGCTGACGTAAGCATCAACGGCGAAACGCACGCCCGGCAAGACCATCCGCTCGGAGAGCAGCACGTCGCGGTCCAGCCCGACCGCTTCACCCAAACGCAGCCAGGCTTCAATACCGCCTTCGCTGGCGTCGTGACCATCGTGATCCAGAATACGCTGCACCCACTTGCGGCGGGTTTTCGGATGCGGGCAGTTAGCCATGATCGCCGCATCCTTCAACGGAATGCTGGTCTGGTAATAAAAGCGGTTGGCGACCCAGCCCTGGATCTGCTCACGCGTGGCCTGACCGTTATGCATCGCAATATGGTACGGGTGATGGATATGGTAATACGCGCCTTTGTCGCGCAGCGCCTGTTCAAAGGCTTCAGGCGTCATCGGTTGGGCCGGGAAATTATCGGGTTTCATCTGCGTCTCGCTAAACCTCAATCACCATACCGTCCCAGCTGACTTCAATGCCCAGCGACGTCAGCATCTGACGTTCCGCGGACTCTTCATCGAGGATCGGGTTGGTGTTGTTGATATGAATAAGAATTTTACGTTCTGCCGGCAGTGAGGCCAGCAGCGCAATCAGCCCCTGTTCCTCTGCCAGCGCCAGGTGCCCCATATCCTTACCGGTATTGCGGCCGACGCCGGTGTTAGCCAGCTCATTGTCCTGCCACAGCGTGCCGTCAATCAGCAGGCAGTCGGCCTTGTGCAGCCAGCCCAATAGCTCGCTGTCCGGTTCACCCAGGCCGGGCGCGTACATCAGCGTCTTACCGGTGCGGGTGTCTTCAATAAACAGCGCGATATTGTGGCCAGGCAGGGGCTTACCGCGATACGCCGAATAGGGCGGTGCGTTGCTCAACAGCGGGATCGCCGTGAACGTCAGCGCCGGACAGACCGCCACCGAGAAGGCTTCACCCGGCGTAATGCCGTGATGGATCAGCCCGCCGTTCCAGTGGGTCAACATGGTGAACACCGGGAAGCCGGTGGTCAGATCGTCATGCACTTCAGGCGTACACCACACCTGATGCGGGCAGCCTTCGCGCAGGCTCAACAGCCCGGCAGTATGATCGATCTGGCTGTCGGTCAGAATAATCGAACCGATCGCGGTGCCGCGCAGCACCTCTTTTTTACTCAGCGCAGGCGTGGCCGCCAGCTGATGAGCAATGTCTGGCGAGGCGTTGCACAGCACAAAATTGATGCCATCGTCACTGAGGGCAATGGAGGATTGCGTACGGGCTGAGGTTTTCAGGGTGCCATTACGCACGCCCTGACAGTTCCTGCAGTTGCAGTTCCACTGAGGGAAGCCACCACCCGCCGCAGAACCGAGAACGTTAATCTGCATGTGTAGACCAGCTAAAGAAGAGAAGATGCCCACAGCAGGCTGTGGGCATAAAGGATTAACGGTTGGAGATGTACAGCGTCACTTCCAGACCTAAGCGCAAATCAACAAATTTAGGTTTAGTCCACATGGTGGGATCCTCACGGTGTTTATGAAAAATACAGGACTCTGCTCGTTAAGTTCGGCAGGTAATACGCTTGTTGTCAAATATCGAAAGATTTGGCGCGCAAATGTTGCGCCTAAGCTTTTGCGATATCAACCCTGTAAGCAGCAGGGATATTGAGAGAACAGTCACCAGAACGTTCCAGGTGGTTCATTCTCCCCATGTTTTCCGTAAAACAGCTAACCAGTTGCGCCAGCTAATTTTTTCGATCAATTGTTGCGAATAGCCCGCAGCGCGCATGGCGTCGACCAAACGCGGCAGTCCGGCCGCATCTTTCAGCGTCTCCGGTACGCTGATGCCGTCGAAATCCGACCCCAGACCCACGCGATCCTCACCCAGCACCGCCATCAGTCCTTCAAGGTGCCGCAGGATGTCGCCGAGCGGCGTGTCGCTGTCGCGTTTGCCGTCGCTGCGCAGGAACGCATTGCCGAAATTCACGCCGACAAAGCCGTCGCTTTCGGCAATCGCCTGCAGCTGGCTGTCGGTCAGATTCCGCGGCTGCGGGCAAAGGGCGTGCACGTTAGAATGGGTGGCGACCAGCGGCGCGCTGCTGTGTTTGGCGGTCTGCCAGAAGGCTTTCTCATTCATGTGCGACAGGTCGATCAGCAGCTTTTTCTGGTTGCAGGTGCGTAACAGCGCAAGGCCCAGTGGCGTCAGCCCGTCGCCGGTATCGGGTGAGCCAGGGAAACTGCCGGTGACGCCGACACCAAAACGGTTCGGCAGATTCCATAACGGCCCGATGCTGCGCAGACCGGCATCAATCCAGCGATCCAACTGGCTGAGCTGGTCATCCAGCGCCCCGGCACCTTCAATATGCAGCACCATCGCCAGCACGCCCTGTTCAATACAGCGCTGGATCTCGCCCGCCGTGCGGCAAATTTTTGCTCGACCAGCGGACTCCGCTTCAATCCTGTGCAGCAGCGCAATCTGCGCCTCGGTGATGGCTAGCGGATCGTGCACGGCCTCGCTGTAAGCCTGATTACTTTGCTGCACAAACTCGACCGGCGGGATAAATACCGCAAACAGGCCACCGGCGAATCCGCCCTGAACGATACGCGCCATATCCAGATGACCGGGCAAGGTGCCGTGCAAAAACTGCGTCACCGGATCCTGCTCAGCAGGCATCCACAGGCGCAATAGCAAATCGTTGTGGCCGTCAAAAATCGGCGTCAGGGAAGCAGTTTCAGTCATGGCAGGGCTCAATGGCGTGATGAAAAAGGGTGAACAGCTGACGATCATACGCAGTTTAGCGCCCGCTGCGTCGTTAAAAAGTGCTCTGCGGGCCTTGAAGCTTGACGAAGTGGGCAATGTGTCTGACTGTTACTGAGCATCATTTCCCCTTCTCTGGCGTGTAAGGAGCATTGATATGTCCCGTTTGACCGCGAAAGATTTCTCCCCCGAACTCCTCGAAATTTATGACTACTACGTACACGGCAAAATAAATAAGCGCGAATTTCTGTCGCTGGCGGGCAAGTTTGCGGTGGGCGGCCTGACGGCGGCGACGCTGCTGACCTCGCTCAGCCCAAACTATGCGCTGGCCGAACAGGTGGAATTTACCGATCCGGATATTCTGCCGGAATACATTCACTATCCTTCGCCCAACGGCAATAAAACCGTGCGCGGCTATCTGGTGCGTCCGGCGAAAGCCAGCGGCAAGCTTCCAGCCGTTGTCGTAGTGCATGAGAACCGGGGACTGAATCCGTATATCGAAGACGTGGCGCGCCGGCTGGCAAAAGCCGGCTTTATCGCGCTGGCACCGGATGGGCTGAGCGTGCTGGGTGGCTATCCCGGTAACGATGAGAAAGGGCGGGAGATGCAGGCGCAGATCGATCCGACCAAATTAATGAACGATTTCTTTGCCGCCATCGAATTTATGATGCAGGACCCGCGCACCACCGGAAAGGTCGGCATCACCGGCTTCTGTTACGGCGGTGGCGTGGCCAATGCCGCTGCGGTGGCCTATCCCGAACTGGCTGCGGCGGTGCCGTTCTATGGTCGTCAGCCGGATGCCAAAGATGTCCCGCGCATCAAGGCACCGTTGCTGATCCATTACGCCGGGCTGGATACGCGCATCAACGAAGGCTGGCCGGCCTACGAGGCCGCACTGAAGGCCAGTAACAAGGTGTATGAAGCACACATATACCCGGAGGTGAATCACGGCTTCCACAATGACTCCACTCCGCGCTACGACAAGAAAGCCGCCGATCTGGCCTGGGAAAGAACCCTCGGCTGGTTTAATAAGTATCTGGCGTAACGGTAAAAAAAGGTACTCAGGCGGCGCCCTGCGTCAGCCGTTGCGTTTCCTCGGTGCGAAGCGCGCCGGGGGTTTTGCCAACGGTGCGCTTAAAGGCCCGGCTGAAGGCGGCCAGCGAGCCGTATCCCAGACGCCAGGCCACCGTTTCAATCGCTTCGCCATCGCGGCCGATCCATTGCACGGCCAGCTGCATACGTAATTCGGTCAGATAGCGCACCGGCGTCATGCCGGTCACCGCAAGGAAGCGCTCGGCAAACACCGAGCGGGAGCTGCCCATCTCGGACGCCAGCTGTGCCACCGTCCAGTTTTTGCCCGGCTCGCGATGCAGCGCCACCAGCGCCTTACCCAGACGCGGATCGCGCAGCGCTTCAAGCCAGCCGCCGGCCTGTCCGCATCCCGATTCCACCCAACCGCGCACGATAAACGACGCCACCACGTCCGCCAGCCGGGACAGGATCCCCGCGTAACCCGCTCTGCGGCTCAGCGACTCACGCTCCATCGCATCGAGCATCGGCTGAACTTCCGGGTATTTGTGGATCAGCGTATCGGCCAGCAGCACTTCCGGCATCGCGCTGATGAGCATCTGCATGCCGCCCAGATCGAACTCCATGCTGCCGCTGAAAATCAGCACCGACGCGGCTTCCGGCACCTCGGACGGGCAGGCCTTCACGCAGCGAACGTTGCCGCACACCGGCGTCGATTCAAACGACCGCACGTCTTTGCACGGCACATCCGGCGAGGAGAGCAGCATATGATCGGTGCCCTGCGGCAGCAGCAGCGCATCGCCGGTATTCAGGGTATACAGATTGCCGCCCTGGGTTTTCAGCATCACCGGACCGCGGCTGACAAAGTGAAACTGTGCCTGACCTGGCGCATTAATAAAGCCCACGCCGAACGGCGCCGCCAGCTCAATCCGCTTGTACTGCACGCCCATCAGGCGCATTCCCAGCAGCAGCTCGCTGGCAAGATCGTGGGTTTCTGTGATCACGGTGGCTATCCTTCCGGACGGAGAATCAATAAATACGGATTTAACATCATAGACCATCCGGCGGCAGCCCACTACTCTGTACACTCACTTCTTCTTACGGAAAGCATGCAATGAACACACTCAAACAGGCCGGCATGGCAGAGGAAAAGCCCCAGTGGGGCGCGGTATTTTCGATGGCGCTTGGCGTGTTTGGACTGGTGACGGCAGAATTTCTGCCCGCCAGCCTGCTGACGCCAATGGCCGCCAGTCTTGGCGTAACGGAAGGCGTAACCGGGCAGGCGGTGACCATTACCGCGGTATTCGCACTGCTGACCAGCTTTTTCAGCGCCTCAGCCACCCGTAATCTGGATCGCCGCTGGGTGATGCTGATGTTCTCGGTGATGCTGATCGTCTCCAATCTGCTGGTGGCCTTTTCACCGAACCTGGGCTTTATCCTCGCCGGCCGCGTGCTGCTGGGGATTGCCATCGGTGGCTTCTGGACGCTGGCGGCGGCGACCACCATGCGGCTGGTGCCGGAAGCGATGATCCCGCGCGCGCTGTCGATCGTCTTTAGCGGCGTGTCGGTTGCCACTATCGTTGCCGCGCCGATGGGCAGCTACTTTGGTCATCTGATTGGCTGGCGAAACGTGTTTGTCGCCGCCTCGGTGATTGGTTTGCTGGCGCTGGCCTGGCAGGTTGCCGCACTGCCGAAAATGCCGTCGACGCAGGTGGGCAAAAGCAGTTCAATGTTTGCGTTGATCCGCCGTCCCGGCATGCAGACCGCGTTGCTGGCGATCATTCTGGTGTTCTCCGGCCACTTCGCCTTCTTCACCTATTTGCGTCCGTTCCTCGAAAGCGTCACCGGGGTCGGCGTCAACGGGCTGTCGGTGATCCTGCTGGGCTTTGGCGTGGCGAACTTCGCCGGGACGCTGATTGCCGGCATCCTGCTGGAGCGTAACCTGCACCGCACGCTGATCGGTATGCCGCTGGCGATGGGCCTGCTCGGTGTCGGTCTGGTGGTGATGGGATCGGCCCCGCTGGTGGATGCGGTGCTGGTGGCGCTGTGGGGCATGGCGTTTGGCGCCGTGCCGGTGGGCTGGTCTACCTGGATCACCCGGACCATGCCGGATGAGGCAGAAAGCGGCGGCGGTCTGCTGGTGGCGTCTATTCAGTTAGCGATTACCATCGGTGCGGCGGCAGGCGGGGTCATCTTCAATATTACCGGGGCGAAAGGGGTATTTATGGGCAGCGCCATGGCGTTACTGATTGCCACGCTGACCATTTATGCCGCGTTGCGAACCAAACCGGTTGTGGCGGAGAAAGCGTAAAACAGTGAATGGCCAGGCAGGGCGCCTGGCCATTAGCAACATCAGATCAAATCGGTCGATCCCACGCCGGTATTTTTACGGTCAGCCACTTCTTTTAGCAGCGCCACCATAAAGATCATCATGCCCAGCACCGGCAGGATGGCCCCGTAGGTGGCGGTCTGCGTCATCGGATAACCCTGCTGCACCACATACGCTCCCAGGAACGCACCCAGCGCGTTGGCGATGTTAAACGCCGAATGGTTCAGCGTGGCGGCCAGCGTTTGCGCTTTGCCCGCCACCTGCATCAGACGCACCTGCAACGGTGCGCACAGGGCGAGGTTAGTGCCGACCAGGAACGCGCCAAGCATCAGGCCGGTAATGGTGCCAATCAGCAGTGGGAAGATGGTCAGCACCACCACGCTCCACGCGAGGATGCTGAAGATCGACAGCATGATTTTGCCGTCAGCCATACGGCCACCCGCCAGATTGCCAATCACCATGCCCAGACCAAATGCGAACAGCACAAACGGCAGCCAGAAGGTGGAGAGGTGCGCCGCCATGGTCAGGATCGGGGTGATATAGCTGATCACCGCAAACATGCCGCCAAAGCCAATCGCCGCAATCCCCAGCGTTAACCACAGGCGCAGGTTCGCCAGGCCACGGATCTCTTTCAACGGCGAGCTCTGCTCACGCTCTTTCTGCACCGGGAACAGCTTGTAGATCAGCAGCGCATCAATCACGGTCAGCACCGAGACGCAGGCAAATGCCCAGCGCCAGTCGAGATGTTCGCCGAGCATGGTCGCCGCCGGGTTACCTAGCAACGACGCCAGCGTCAGGCCCAACATCACTCTGCCTACCGCCTGTCCACGGCGATTCTCTTCCACCAGTGACGCCGCAGCCAGCGCGGCTACACCGAGGAAGGCACCGTGCGGCAGCCCGCTCAGGAAACGGGAAATCACCAGCATATGCGCATTGCTGGCCAGCATGCTGCTGAGGTTGCCGACCAAAAACAGCGAGATAAAAATCATCAGCTGATGTTTACGGCACAAACGGGCGGTGCTGAGGGAGAACAGCGGTGCGCCAACCACCACGCCAAGCGCGTAGTAGCTGATAAATTTGCTGCCTTCCGCCAGGCTGACGTTCATCGCGCTGGAAACCTGCGGCAGCAGTCCCATAATCACGAACTCACTCAGGCCGATGGCAAAGGCGCCCAGCGCAAGGGAAAAGAGCAGCGGGCCGACGCCACGCACGGGTGTAGCTGAATCTAACGTATCCATAGAAAAGGGTGCACTTAATTAACGATGAGAAGTTACTCCAGCCACAGGCGGGAGCGCAGGTCTTCAGGCAGGGCAGGTAAGTGAGGGGTGATTCTTGTTATCGGGCCTGTTCCGGCCCTTGTGTCATCTTTCTGCCAGCAAGGGCAGCGATGCGGCGGTAAGTTTAGCGTGAAGCCGCCGGATGACACAAGGATGATGCCGCCCGCGCAGGGGTTATTTCGTGTCGATATGTCCCAGTTCCCGCTCCGGGAAGCAGAAGTTCCGCACGCGCTGCTTCAACTCTTTGGCTTCCGGGAAGCCGCCGTCGGTTTTACGGTCCCAGATAATGTGCTCGTCAATCAAGATCTGATAAATGCCGCCGGTGCCGGGCACCAGGCTGACCGAGGCTAAATCGGTGCTGAACGTATGCAGTAATTCTTGCGCCATCCAGCCGGCACGCAGCAGCCAGTTGCACTGCGAGCAGTAGTGAATGGTGATGGCAGGAGCGGTTTTCATCGCGATGTCCTCTCTAAAAACAGGCGCTCATCTTCCGGCGTCGGTTGCTGCACTGTCAAGTGGGTGTTGCTGACGCTTTTTTAACATTGTGAATTAATTGTGGAGGTTGTTGATATAGAGAATCGATCTCATTATCATTCGCGTTTGACAGTCGTCATGGAATGACCTACACAGCGCCGGATGCGTATGGAGTTTTCGCAATCTTGTTGGATTGCGGCCGCAATGTATGAGTCGATACTAATAAAGAATAAAGGCTTACTAAATGCGCAAATCTTTCAATTCTCAGGGGTTTATCCAGAAGTCCGTGCTGTTCGGCACGCTGGTTACCACCGGTTTTAGCATCGCTGCTGAAACACGCACCACCGCACCACTTCCCGAAGCCAGCCATTCTGGCACGCCACTGGCGATCTCCGGCAAGAAAAGCCAGTCGGAAGCCGTTATGACGGTGACCGCGCCCGAGCCGGAAAAACAGGCGGGCAGCAAAACCACCATTACCGCCGCAGAAATGCAGCAAAAGGGCACCAACGACTTTGGCTCGGTGATGCGCTATGAGCCGTTAATCAGCGCCACCGGCGTCAGCGGCGGATCGTCCGCAGGCAAAAGCGGCTTCGACCGCAGCGGCTATACCGGCTACAACATCCGTGGTCTGGAAAGTAACCGTGTTGGACTGGACGTGGACGGCATTCCGCAGCCGGATGCCACCGGCCGCAGCTACGTCAGCCGCGCCGGATTAAACACCTTCGGCATCGGCCGTGACTATCTCGACCCGTATATGTACGGCCAGGTGGACATTGAATCCGGTGCGACCTCAACGGCGACGGCCAACACCGCCATTGGCGGCGCGGTCTCCTTCCAGCCGAAATCCGCCGACGATTACCTGTCGCCGTACAAAGCGACCTACTTTGGTTATCAGTCTGATTACGACTCGGCCAACCGCAGCTGGCATAACGGCATTACCGCCGCAGCCGGCGACGAAACGCTGCGTGGCGTGTTTGTTTACAGCCGCCGTGACGGCCAGCAAACCCGCAATAACAGCGGCACCATCGATGCCTATCCGGCCAACTGGCACTCCAACGCGCTGATGACCTCGGCGATCTGGCAGCCCAATGACGAGCACAAGCTGACCGGCACCGTCGATTATTACGACAAGACCAACCACACCCATTACGACACCTGGAACTCGGCGGGCAGCAGCATTCTCGGCACCTCGCAACAGCAGAGTAATACCCGCCGCTGGGGCGTCAGCCTGAAGGATGAGTGGACGCCAGCCAATGCGTTTATCGATTCCCTCAGCAACAAAGTTTATTACCAGCAGACTCAGGCGCACGATAATACCCTGATGCCCATCAGCACCAGCAGCCAGGAGCGCGTCTACTCAAACTATGACGTCGATACCTACGGTTTCGAAACGCAGCTGAGCAAGGCGCTGGGTCGCCACGAGCTGAGCGCCGGCCTGAACGGTCGTGTCACCGAGACGAAACGTCCGTTCCGGGAAGAACCGGCCCCAAGCGTCTATTCGGCGATCATGCAGCCGGAGTCCGACAGCCGCAGCTATGCGCTGGGTGCCTTTGTGCAGGATGCAATCCAGTTCGATCTGGACGGTCACGGCTTCTCAATCGTGCCGGGCGTGCGGGTGGCGCATCAGACCACCAAGCCACAAAACCTCTCCAGCCTGACCACCGGCAGCACCGTGCTGGACGAGTCCGAGCTGAACACCCTGTATGGCAAAGAGAACTCGGACACCCAGGTTCTGCCATCGCTGAGCTTCAACTACGACATCACGCCGTCGCTGATGACCTATGTGCAGTACAAGCGTGGCGCGCAGTTCCCTAACGCCAGCCAGCTGTACGGCTCGTGGAACCTCGGTTCAAACTATGCCGGTCCGGCGCAGTACGCGTTGATTGGTAACAGCGATCTGAAAACCGAAACCAGTAACAACCTGGAATGGGGCATGAAAGGGCAGGTGGTGGATGGCGTCACGCTGAAAACCGCGGTGTTCTATAACACCTACGAAAACTTCATTGCCTATACGCGTTACACCCGCGCCGGCAGCCCGGCCCGCTTTACCAACGTACCGTCCAATATCTACACTGTTTACCAGGCAGAAAACCGCGATAAGGCGTATATCTATGGCGGTGAAGTGACCACCAAAGTGAACTTTGGCACCTGGTTTGAAGAGGTAAACGGCCTGAGCGCCACCTTCGCACTGGGTTACAGCGAAGGTAAATCGAAGTCCAGCTACTCCGGCGACAGCTACGTCGATCTGGACAGCGTCGCGCCGATGAAAGCCATTGTTGGCGTGGCCTGGGACGATCCGGCCAAACGCTACGGTGCCGCAGTGACCGCCACCTTTGTGAAAGGGAAGCAGGCCACCGCCACCAACCGTGAAAGCTACACCAACGCGGCAGGCAGCACCTTAACCGATTCCAGTGAAGAATATATGCGCGTACCGGGTTACGGTATGGTGGAGATGACCGCTTACTGGCAGGCGACGAAAAACGTCAAGGTCAGCGGCGGGATCTATAACCTGACCGACCGTAAATACTGGGATTACCTCAGCAGCCGCGAGCTGACCAACACCACCAACCAGGATGCGTATGACAACGCGCTGGCGGTGATGCCTGGCCGTACCTTCCAGCTGGGTGTGAACGTCGACTTCTGATTACCCTGTTTTATTACCCATTGCCCTGCACCGCGTGCAGGGCGTCAAGGAGAGCAAATGGAACTGAATACCCTCTATCAGCGTTATCAGTCGTTAAAAGCTGAACACCCGAAAAAGTATGCCCGCGACCTGGCGGATCTGATGAACATCAGTGAAGCGGAGCTGACCCAGGCCAGAACGCTGAACGATGCGGTGGCGCTGCGTCCTGACTTCACCGCGCTGCTGCAGGCGCTGGAAGCGGTGGGCGAAACCCAGTCGATCACCCGTAACGCTTACGCGGTACATGAGCAGGTGGGACGTTATGAAAACCTGCATCTGGGCGGCCATGCCGGACTGATCCTCAACCCGCGCGCGCTCGATCAGCGCCTGTTCCCGTCCCAGTGGAAGAGTGCTTTTTCGCTGGTGGAGAAAACGGAACGCGGCGAGCGTCACAGCATCCAGATTTTTGATGCACACGGCGATGCAGTACTGAAAATTTACACCACGGCGGCCACCGACAAGGCGGCGTGGGATGCGCTGATTGCCGCATTCACCCTGGCTGAAACCCCGGCGCTGACTCTGACGCCGGCCGTGCCCGTCCAGACCAACCAGCCCGATGCGGCGGTGATCGAGCAGGAATGGCGTGCGATGACCGACGTGCATCAGTTCTTCGGTTTACTGAAGCGCCACAATATCTCCCGTCAGCAGGCGTTCCGCTCGGTGGCCAGCGATCTGGCGCTGAAAGTCGACAACGGCACGCTGAACGCGCTGCTGAAACTGGCGCAGCAAGACGGCAACGAAATCATGATTTTCATCGGCAACCGTGGCTGCGTGCAGATCTTTACCGGCGCGGTTGATAAGCTGGTGCCGGTGGACAACTGGATCAATATCTTCAACCCGACCTTCACCCTGCACCTGATGGAAAACACCATCAGCGAAAGCTGGATCACCCGCAAGCCCACCGCTGACGGCTTTGTCACCAGCCTGGAACTGTTTGCCGCTGACGGCACGCAGATTGCCCAGCTGTACGGACAGCGCAGCGAAGGTCAGCCGGAACAAAGTCGCTGGCGTGAACAGCTGGCTGAGTTGACCGGTGCAGGAGAAGCGGCATGAAACTGTGGCTGATTGCGCTGTTGGCGCTGCCTTTTTCACTGCTGGCCGAAGAGCGGGTAGTGTCGATTGGTGGCGACGTTACGGAGATCATCTATGCGCTGGATGCGCAGCAAAATCTGGTCGCCCGTGATACCACCAGTCTGCAACCGGCCGTGGCGACCAAACTGCCGAATGTGGGTTACATGCGCCAGCTGAATGCCGAAGGGATTCTGGCGATGAAGCCCACGCTGGTGATCGCCAGCGAACTGTCCAAACCCTCTCTTGCGCTGCAGCAGGTTGAGCAGGCCGGCGTCAAGGTTATTACCGTCACCGGCAAGCCTGAACTGAGCGCTCTCCACAGCAAAATTGCTACCATCGCCGCCGCGCTGCACCGCGAAGAACAGGGCAAACTGCTGGAGGAGAAGCTGGATAAACAGCTGGCTGGCATTTCGGACAAACCGCTGCCGGTGAAGGTGCTGTATATCCTTAACCACAGCGGAATGAAAGCGATGGGCGCAGGCAGCGGCACCTCGGCCGATGGCGCGATCCGTGGCGCCGGGCTGCAAAATGCGTTGGGCAATATTCCGCATTATCAGCCGCTGACCCAGGAAGGGATTGTGGCCAGTGCGCCGCAGCTGATTGTGATTGGCGCGGACGGGCTGAAGGGCATGGGCGGCGAAGAGAATTTGTGGAAGCTGCCAGGTCTGGCGCTGACCCCGGCCGGTAAGCAGCAAAATGTGCTGGTGGTTGATGAAATGGCGCTGCTGGGCTTTGGCCTGCAAACGCCAGGCGCGATTGCCAAACTGCGTAAAGCGGCGGAAGCCCTCGCGCAATGAACGGACAGCATATTCAGCGACGCTTAGTGCTGATGGTGGTGCTGATGGTGGCCATCGTGGTGTTTGCCGCCAACATTGGCGCGATGCGCCTGTCATTGCCGATGGTCTGGCAGTCAACCCGCGACAGCATGGTCTGGCAAATCTGGTGGAATATCCGTTTGCCGCGCGTGTTGCTGGCGGTGCTGGTCGGGTCGGCGCTGGCGTTATCCGGCGGCGTGATGCAGGGACTGTTTCGCAATCCGCTGGCCGATCCGGGGCTGTTGGGCATCAGCAGTGGTGCCGCGCTGATGGTGGCAATTTCGGTGGTGATCCCACTGAGCCTGCCGGCGATGTTAGCGCTGTGGTGGCCAATGCTGGCGGCCTTTATCGGCAGCCTGGCGGTCACGGTGGTGATCTTTACCCTCAGCCGCTCTGGCAGCGGCACTCTTTCACGGCTGTTGCTGGTGGGCATTGCTATTAATGCCGTCTGCGGCGCGGCCGTGGGCGTCCTCCCGTGGATCAGCAACGATCAGCAGCTGCGCCAGCTCTCCTTATGGGGAATGGGCTCGCTGGGGCAGGCGCAGTGGTCCACGGTTATCGCCAGCGCGGTGATTATCCTGCCCGCCATGGTCGCCACCCAGTGGCAGGCCCGGCGGCTGAACCTGCTGCAGCTGGGCGATGAAGAGGCGCATTATCTGGGCGTGGACGTCAAGCACACCCAGCGCATTTTGCTGGTGCTGAGCGCGCTGATGGTGGCCGCTTCGGTGGCGGTGAGCGGGGTGATTGGCTTTGTCGGGCTGGTGGTGCCGCATCTGATGCGCATGTGCATTGGCAGCGATCACCGCTGGCTATTGCCGGGGGCCGGTCTGGCCGGGGCGATCCTGATGCTGATTGCCGATACGCTGGCGAGAACGGTGGTCGCACCGGCGGAAATGCCGGTGGGGTTGCTGACCAGTCTGCTGGGTGCGCCGTGGTTTTTATGGTTGATTCTGCGCCGCCAGGAGGGCCGTTATGACTAAGCTGCTGGAAGGGAGAAACCTCAGCTGGCGCGTTGGTCAGCGGCTGCTGATTGATGATGTCTCGCTGAGTTTGCGCGCCGGCGAAATGGTGTCGCTGATCGGGCCAAACGGTGCCGGGAAATCGACGCTGCTGCGCTTACTGACCGGCTATCTGCAACCGGCGGCGGGCGATTGCCTGCTGGAAGGCAAACCGCTCGGCAGTTGGTCGCGCGAGCATCTGTCGCAGACCCGCGCGGTGATGCGTCAGCAAAGCCACGTCGAGTTTCCTCTGCCGGTCAGGGAAGTGGTGGCGATGGGCCGTTCGCCGTGGCCGGGCCAGCGCACCAAAGCGGTGGTGGACGAGGTGATGGCCTTAACCGGCAGCGATACCCTTGCCGACCGCGACTATCGCCATCTGTCCGGCGGCGAGCAGCAGCGTGTTCAGCTGGCGCGCGCGCTGGCGCAGCTCTGGCACGATGACGGCCCGCGTGGCTGGCTGTTTCTGGATGAGCCGACCTCGGCGCTGGATTTGTATCATCAGCAACACGCGTTGCGCCTGTTGCATCAGCTCACCCGCAAAGGTCAGCTGACGGTGTGCTGCGTGCTGCACGATCTGAATCTGGCGGCGTTGTGGTCTGACAGTATGCTGTTGTTGCATCAGGGCAGGTTGGTGGCAGAAGGCACGCCCGCTGAGGTGATGACCGAAGCCACCTTAACCCGCTGGTATCAGGCCGATCTGCATGTTCATCACCACAGTCAGGATGCGGTGCCGCAAATCGTCCTGCGCCGTTAATGTTACTGCCTTGTTGAGGCTTATCTTACCGCTCCGGTTACACCGCCTCCGCGGCGAACAGCACGTCTGCGGGTTGCGGGCGGCTGAGCAGGAAGCCCTGCAGCTTATCGCAACCTGCGGCGGCCAGTGCCAGCCGCTGCTCCTCGGTTTCCACCCCTTCCGCCGTCACCGACAGGCCCAGCGAGTGGCCAAGCTTAATCACCGACGAGACGATGGTGTTGGCCTGCGCCTGAATCCCCAGCAACTGGGTAAAGCAGCGGTCAATTTTGAGGGTATCCACCGGGAACTGCGTCAGGTAGCTCAGGCTGGAGTAGCCGGTGCCGAAGTCATCCAGCGCAATGCTAAAGCCCGCCGCGCGCAGCGTTTGAATGGTATGCAGCGCCTGCTGCTTATCTTCCAGCATCACGCCTTCGGTCACTTCCAGCTCAATCTGCCGTGGGTTAACGTCATGCTGCTGCACAATCTCATTCACGCGGGCAATAAAATCACCGGCGAGGAATTGCAGCGGCGACACGTTGATCGACATCTTCAGATGCGGGCAGGTTTTCGCCCGCTTCACCGCCTGTTGCAGCACCCAGTCGCCGAGCGGAATGATCAGCCCGGTCTCTTCGGCGATGGGAATAAAATCGGCAGGGGAAACCGGCCCTAACGTCGGATGCTGCCAGCGTAGCAGCGCCTCAATGCCGAGCATTTTTGTGCCGCTGATATCCATAATCGGCTGATACCACAGCGCCAGCCCGCAGGTGTTTTCCAGCGCCAGCCGCAACTCTTCTGCCAGTTGCTGACGCTTAATCAGCGCGTCGTCCAGCGCCGGTACAAACATATGGTAGCGCCCGCGTCCTTCGGCCTTGGCCGCATATAACGCGATATCCGCCTTGCGCATCAGCTCCTGGCGTTGCGTACCATGCTGCGGCGCCAGCGCAATGCCGATGCTGACCCCCACCCACAGGCGATTGCCCTGCAAGGTGACCGGCGTGGTCAGGCAGGCAATAATCTGCTGACACAGCGCGGTGATCTGCCGATCGTCCTGCAGGTGATTGACCACCACCACAAACTCATCGCCGCCCAACCTGCCCACGGCATCTTCCGGCCTTAACAGCGCCGACAGCCGCTGACCAATTTCCACAATCAAATCGTCGCCGGTGTGATGGCCGTAGGTGTCGTTAATCATCTTAAAGCGGTCGAGATCCAGCAGCAGCAGGCCAATATTTTCGCCCTCTGCGGACAGATTGCTCAATCGCTGCGTCAGCTGTTGTTCCATCGCCGCGCGGTTGGGCAGGCCGGTCAGCACGTCGTGCAGCGCCAGCTGTTGCGCCTGCGCTTCGCTGGCTTCCAGCTTCTGCATTGATTCGGAAAGCTTCAGCGACGAGGTCCACAGCCGGCGCGTCATCTTGATGCACATCAGCGTAATCGCCAGCATCGCCAGCAACACCAGCGGTCCGGTCACCATCAGCATCTGGCTGCCGGGCCGCATCGGTTGCCAGGAGACGTAGCTGACCGGGATATTCAGACGGGATTGCAGCAGGAAACCGGCACTGTTGTCGCTCGCGGGTGAGCTGGGCGTAAAGCGGAAGGCGTTCACCACGCCACGGTGTTGCAGGAAATCGACAAAGTTATAATGCAGATAGCGCAGGAAAATCAGCTTGTTGCCGCCGCTGCCCGGCACCTCGCCTAAGGCGACTTCGGCCACCCGTCCGTTGACCCGAATAAAGTCGCCGGTAAACGCCGGGGAAGCGGTGCGGGAAAGGCGTTGCAGGCTGTCGAGCCACGGCAGCAGTGAGTTTCTGACGACGAGGTAACGCTCGCTGGTCACCCGTTCGCCTTTAAGCCACACCGACTGAGGACGGTTTTGCGCATCTAACAGGTACACTTCGTCATCACCGGCCAGGGTATTCAGCCAGTGTCCGAAGGGATTGCTCACGGCCGGCGTGGCATTCAACTGCTGCAGCAACGCGGGCCAGCCCAACAGGCTTTGGTGCTGTTGCAGATATTCAGCCAGATGCTGAGCAAAAATATTGCTGATGACCTGCTGCTGTTTTTCCAACGCCTTGGTATTGCTGACGGTGGTGACCCACCAGGCGGTAAATCCACAGGCAAGGAAGGTGAACAGCACCACCAGAATCATTGGCGTGACGACATTACGGATAAAGTGGCGTCGCAGCCCGTTTAACAGGCTAAGTTCGTTAGTCATTTACTTTCCAGCAAAATCGATTCAGTCGCCAATAAACGCTGGCCGCACGAAGATAAGACATTACCTCATTGTCGTTTATCGGCAAGGGGTAACACCTTCTTTAACGAAGAATTTATGTCTGAATGTTTTCTGGAAACAGCGGACGGGGATGGGCAAATTGCTGACGGTCAGGAAACACCGTCAGCAACGGCAGGATCAGGCGATTTTAAAATCCTGTAACGCATCGCGGTTGATGTCGATGCCCAGGCCCGGACCGGTGGGAATACTGACCCGGCCCTGGCGATGAACGATAGGTGACGTGAGTATCGCCTGACGGATCGGGTGTTCGGTGCGATCAAACTCCAGCAGCGGTTCGGTTGGAGACAGCGAAACCGGCGAGTGTGACGGGACGGTGGCCATCCACTGCAGGGAAGCGGCAATACCGATGCCTGTCCCCCAGACGTGCGGGTTGGTTCTGACGCCAAAGGCCATCGCCATATCGGCTATCTTTTTGCATTCGGACAGCCCGCCTGCCGAACAGATATCCGGCTGCAGAATATCCATCGCCCGCTGGGTCAGCACTTCACGGAAGCCCTGGCGAGTAAACTCACATTCTCCACCGGCAATTGGAATGGTCAGCGCGGCTTTCACCGCCTTATAACCCGCCAGATCCTCCGGCGGCACCGGCTCTTCAAACCAGCTGATATCGAGATCTTCCACCAGACGTCCGAGTTTGATCGCTGACACCGCATCATAGGCGTGATTGGCATCAATCATCAGCGCCACGTCCGGGCCAATCGCCTGGCGCACCGCGCGGGTCACCGCCACGTCTTCCGCCACGCCGAAGCCGACCTTCAGCTTCATCGCCCGGAAGCCTTCTTCCACATAGCCCGCCGCTTCCTCCGCCAGGTACTGCAGCGGGTCACCGCCTTTGCGGCGATACAGTCCGGTGGCATACGCCTGCACGTCATCGCGCAGCGCGCCGCCCAGCAGTTGGTAAGCAGGGGCATTGAAGTGTTTCCCGCGAATATCCCACAGGGCGATATCAATGCCGCTTAGCCCCTGGATCAGCAGCCCTTTCTGGCCGTGATCGCGGTAACGGGCATAAATCTCCTGCCAGAGAAACTCCGTGCGCAGCGGATCGCAGCCAATCAGCGAGGTGGCAATCTCTTTCACCACCGCCTGGGTCATCCGCGCCGGGCCGTAGCATTCGCCCCAGCCGGTGTGGCCCTCGTCGGTTTCAATCTCGACCAGCATCGCGGTGCGGGTGTCATACCAGGCGCGCGAATAGGCAAAGGGTTCCTGTAATTTCGCCGACAGCAGGTGGGCGGTAACGCGGGTAATCTTCATCAAAATCTCCTTTAGCGCGCCGAAGCGGCCGGGCTGAGCAGGTCATACATCACGTTGCCATCCAGCGTGGCGTGATCCAGACCGAGCAGGTGGGCGATGGTGGCCGCCGGATCAACCATGCGGTGTGGTCCCTTGAGATGGCGATCGCGGTAATAGCCCTGACGAATGCCACTACCGTAGGCCAGCAGCACGCCATAATTCGAGGCGATGTGGGTTTCAGCGGTAGGCTTCTGTGGACCATGATTGGCACCCGGCACCTCCACCGCGCAGATATCGTCGCCGCTGCGGCTGGTGCCCCAGACAAACCCGGCGTTATAGGCAAAGACGATGTCGCCAGCACAGGGCCCCCAGAAGCCGATGCCAACCGCGTCGGCTTTTAGCAGCGCCAGGCTGACGGCATTGCGCGCGCGGCCCTTGTGCTGCACCTGCCAGCTTCCCAGTGCCAGCAGGACTTCAGCGCATACCGCCTCAAATTCGTCTGCGGCGACGATGCCCTGGGGTTCACGGCCCTGAAGATTGACGAAAATCTCCAGACCGCCGCGATCGTCCTTCAGGAACACTTTACTCTGGGCCGGCAGCAGATCGCCGTGGTCATCCAGCGTCACCAGCCCGTGCTTTTGCAGATAACGGTAGATATCGCACATGTATTCATTCGGCACCGCACCGTGGTCGGAGGCCAGCATCAGCGTGGTTTCTTCATCCATTTCTGCCAGCAGCTTACCGATTGAGGTGTCCAACACCCGGTAGCAGTCCCGCATCACGTCATCAAAGGTGGCGGCTTTTTCGGCATCATAGAAAGGCGACTGAGGATCAACCTGGCCCAGACAGTTGTGGTGCGATTCATCCGCAAGACGATGGACGGTGGCCCACAGCGAGAAGTCATGCTTTTGCGTCAGACGGATGGCGGTCTCACTCAGCCATAACGACTGCTCGTCGCCCTCCTGCAGGGTGGCCTGAAGGTAATCTTCATTTGGCGATGCCTTCACCACCCATTTGCTGTAGAACGGGCCAAATGCTTCAAGCAGCTCGTTGCCCAGCGCGGCGTCGGAAGCAATACCATTTTGACGCGTGACCTGGCTTTGCAAAATTTCGATATCGTTATTAGCCGGATCGAAGCGACCGGCAAAGAAGCGCACGCGGCCATCAACACCGTGATCGTTCAGCGGCAGCCAGCGGCTCCATTCACCGACCTGCAGCGCGAGTTTATCGCCACCGATCTGCAGTTCCGGCTGATGGCTGGCGGTTTCGGCGAGGGTAAAGGTCAGCGACGGACCCTGCTGGCCGTGCAGCGTCAACCGGTGTTTTCCGCCATGCTGTTCCAGCGCCTGCCAGGCGCCTTTCTCGTGATACGCCAGCGAAGACGAGGGTGGCCAGCCTAGCTTCTGCTGCCTGAGGGTTTTATTGCCCGTACGCTGCTCCAGCCGCGTGGTATGCCCCATCGCCTTAAACAATTCTGACGGCCAGGCGGCGGCGCGCCCCCAGTAAGGTGCGAAGCTAAAATGTGGTGAGTCAGCAGCGACAGTTTCCGGGAAGTGAACCAGCGAGGCGCGCAGCCCGTTGTTTTGCATCAGCGCCAGCAGGTTGGCGGTTGCGGCATTATCGGCCGGCTGACCCTGACCAATCCATGCGGTTCCCGGCGCCTGGCCAGCCATAAAGGTCACCCAGTTAACATCGCCCCAGGCGGAAATAAACGGCAGCAACTCGCAGGCTGCGCCTTGCTGAAACAGGGTTTGAATATGTGGCAGCACGCCCTCTGCGGCATATCTCTTCAACAACGGCATGGTTAAGCCATCTACGCCAAATACGATTACCTTACGCATGTCCTCTCCTCAGATACTCAGAGAAATTGATGCCGACTGACCGTACAGCGGCGTTTTATTGATGATGCAGTCAAGAATGCTGTTCATGCTGCTCTGAATATGGTGACGCATTGCTTGCTCAGCCCGGTTTTCGTCTCGGGCGATCAGTGCCTGCAGGATCTCGCAGTGCTCATAGTAGGACTGCAATTTCCGTCCCGGCAGGCGGCTGGCGATGATATGAAACTGGCGTAGCCGGTCGATGTAATTGGTCATGATGTTATTGAGGTAGTGATTGTCGATGCAGGCAAAAATCATTTCATGCAGCGAGTCACCCGGATCGCCGACCGCCGCTTCATCGGCCAGCAGCAGCGGCTCGAGCGTCGCCAGATAGGCCTGCATCTGCAGCAGTTGTGCCTGCTGCAGACGATGAGTGGCATTGCGAGTGGAGATGCCTTCCAGCGCTTCACGGATCAGAAACAGCTCCTGAATATCCCGCAGCCGGATCTCGGCGACAAACCAGCCTTTGCGTGGAGCCAGTTCGACAAAGCTTTCCTGTTCCAGCCGGTAGAGCGCTTCACGGATTGGCGTGCGGCTCATGCCAAGCTGCTCAATTAACCCCATTTCGGTCAGCGAACTGCCGGGAGCGATCTCCATATTGAGGATCATCTCTTTGATCTTTTCGTAAGCGATAAAGCTCAACGATTTCTTGATGTTGCCAGTTTCAGCTGCGGACATAGTGAACCCTCGCGATGTGACTGACCCGATAACGCCGGGAGATATCAGCGTCACTCTTTCAACTCAAAACGGTGGATTTTGCCGACCATAAACAGGTAGCAAAGGATCACGACCAGTGCATGGGCCACCACAAAAATCAGCACGCCATCGAAGGAGTGGGTCGCCTGCAGAATAAAGCCAATCGCAATCGGCGTGGTGATGCTGGAGGCGTTACTGAAGGTGTTAAGCACGCTGCCGGACAGGCCAGAAATCTGTGAAGGAGCAGTATCGGCATTGATCGTCCAGCCCATCCCGCCGATGCCTTTGCCAAGGAATGACAGCGCCATAATAAACACCACGGCGGCCTCGGAGGTGACGTAGTTACACAACACCATGATGGTGCACAGGATCATGCCGCTGACGATGGGGATTTTGCGCGCCACGGATAACGAGGTGCCGCGTTTGATCAGCAGATCCGAGACAAAGCCACCCAGCAGCCCGCCGAGGAATCCACAAATTGCCGGGATTGCCGCGACCATCCCGGCTTTCATAATGTTCATCTGTTTTTCTTCCACCAGGTACACCGGGAACCAGGTGATAAAGAAGAAGCCGATGGCATTCAGGCAGTACTGCGCGAGGTAAATCCCCAGCATCATCCGGCTGGCCAGCAGCTGTTTCAGGTAGCCCATCTGCGGGCCCCTTTTGTCTTTGCCTTTGGCATCCATATCCACCAGGGCGCCGCCTTCGGCCATATACGCCAGTTCGGCATCGTTGACCCTTGGGTGGTCTTTAGGGTTGTGGATCCAGATTTTCCAGATCGGTAAAAACGCCATGCCTAACAGCCCCATAACGGTAAAGGCGGCGTGCCAGCCGTAGCTGTGGATCAGCCAGCCCATCAGCGGAGCAAAGAACACGGTGGAACCGTACTGCGCCGAGTTAAAAATTGCCGCCGCCGTGCCGCGTTCGGCGTCAGGGAACCAGGCGGCAACGATGCGGCTGTTGGCCGGGAAAGAGGGGGCTTCCGAACCGCCGACAAGGAAACGCAGGGTGAACAGCACCAGCACCGCAGCAGTGCCGGTGACAAAGCCCGCCAGTCCGGTCATCAGGGTGAACAGCGACCAGAGGAAGATGCTACAGGCGTAAATCTTTTTTGAGCCAAAACGGTCCAGCAGCCAGCCGCCGGGCAACTGAAACAGCACGTATGCCCAGCCGAAGGCGGAGAAGATAAAGCCCATATCCCCCGGGCTAAGGCCCAACTCTTTTGACATGGTTGGGCCAGCCAGAGAGATAGACGCGCGGTCGGCATAGTTGATCAGGGTGATAAAAAACAGCACCAACACCACGATCCAGCGGGTATTGGTGCGTTTTGCCGTGACCGCGCTCTGACTGTAGGGCAGAACTTTTTGCTCACTCTCTGACTGGTGCATGGCGAAACCTCGGGCTTTTGTTATGGGACTGGAGGGTTTGTTAAATCACTGCACTCATTTTGTATATGAATTGTATACAACGTAGGGTGGCAACAATTTCAGGTCAAGGGAGCATGGCGCGGACGTGGTGATTTTGTGAGTTTGAACACGAATTAAGCAGGGGAGTGACAACGGGATTGCCCCACCAGCAAACGCGCTGGCAGGGCAGTAAACGGCTTATTGGGCGGTAAAGTTGCTGGTCGGATCGGCGGTGACCGGCATCGGGGCCACGTCTGGTGGCAGGAAGATGTGGTCGAGAATATTCCTCGCCAGCGGCGCGGCGGTGACGCCGTTGATGCCACCGTTCTCGAGGATGATCGCCATCGACACTTTCGGGTCGTTGAACGGCGCAAAGGCGGTATAGAAGATATGGTCGCGCAGACGGATCGGGATCATCTTGGCGTTATACACCTGGTTTTGCCGCAGGCCGAACACCTGCGAGGTCCCACTCTTCGCCGCAATGCCGTAGGGCGCGGTGTGGAAGTATTTATAGCCGGTGCCGTTGGGCGCATTGGCCATGCCGAACATGGCATGGCGCACCAGGCTCCAGTAAGGCGATTTGGCATCGCCAATCTGCTGTTCCGGCAACGTCTGTTTCCACGGGGTGATGCTCTTGCCCTGTTTGGCTTCATACAGCAGGTGCGGCTGGATCACCCGACCGTTGTTGATCAGCGTATCCAGCGCTTTCACCATCTGGATCGGCGTGGCAATCCAGTAACCCTGGCCGATGCCGACCGCGACGGTATCACCCTGATACCAGCCCTTTTTATGCACCTTCTGCTTCCATTCGCGGCTTGGCAGCAGGCCGTTGTACTCTTCATTCAGATCGATGCCGCTCGGTTTGCCGTAGCCGAACTGGCTGAGCATGGTGTGAATGCGGTCGATGCCCATCATAAAGGCCACCTGATAGAAGAAGGTATCCGCCGACTCTTCGATGGCGCGGGTGACATCCAGCGTGCCGTGGCCGCTTTTTTTCCAGTCGCGATACTTACGATCGGTGCCCGGCAGCGTCCAGGTCGGTGCGCCGAAGAAGGTGGTTTGCGGCGTAATGACGTGGGTCAGCAGCGCGGACATCGCCATATAGGGTTTTACCGTTGACGCAGGTGGATACAAACCTTGCGTCACGCGGTTAATCAGCGGCAGGTCTTTGTTCGCTAACAGTTCTTTATAGGCTTTGTAGCTGATGCCCTTCACAAACGGATTGGGATCGTAGCTCGGGCTGGAAACCATCGCCAGCACCTGGCCATCTTTCGGGTTCTCGATCAGCACCGCCGCACGCTGACCGACCAGCTGCGTTTCGACATACTGCTGAAGATGCAGGTCCAGCGTTAAGTAGAGGTTTTTACCCGCTACCGGCGGCACTTCTTTCAGCACGCGGATCACCCGACCGTGGTTATCCACCTCCACTTCCTGATAACCGGTTTTTCCGTGCAGCACCGACTCATAATAGCCTTCGATACCCTGCTTACCGATGTTGTGGTCGGCGGCATAGTTCTCGCCAACCCCTTCTTTATCAAGACGTTTGTAATCGTTGTCGTTTATTTTCGACACGTAGCCGATTACGTGCGCCAGGTCCGGCCCATAGGGATACTGTCGGTCTTCGTAGCTGCTGACGTTAACGCCGGTAAAGCGGTACTGGTTCACCGAGAAGCGGGCGACTTCTTCATCAGACAGCTCGGTTTTCAGCACCACCGGTTTATAACGGCTACCGGCATGCAGCGCGCGGGTAAAGGTATCGATATCGTCAGGCGACAGGTCGACAATCGGCGTCAGTTCCGTCAGCAGCGCCTTCATGTCCTGGATTTTATAGGGAATGATTTCAATGTCATGCCAGGTGACGTTTCTGACCAGCGGGATGCCATTGCGATCGAAAATGATCCCTCGCGTTGGGGCGATAGGGATCATTTTGATATCATTTTGATTGGAGCGGGTCTGGTAATACTGATTCTGCTCAATTTGCAGGTGGTACAGATTCACCACCAGCGTAATAAACCCTGCCACTACTATCCCAAAGGCGACTAAGGCCCTGCGAACAAAAAGCTTTTCTTCTTCTTCAAAATTTCTGAATTTCATTAACCGGCAATCGCATTATTTTTAGTCGTTTTCTGGTCTCATGATAGAGATTACCGGCCAAATCACGACACGAAAGATGCATATGCGGGCACTAAAGTGTGACATTTGTTGAAGATGTTACAGAAAAGACATCTTAACTAAGGCAAACTTTAGCGCCATGTTGCTGTTTATTGAGCTTTTTGCGCGGCGGATGCCAGTCCGTCGATCCATTCCTGATGCGCATTCAGCATCGGGTTAGGGCGGGTTTGCGCCAGTTCCTGCGCGGGTTTCCCGATCTGCGTTTCCTGGGTCAGGATGCGCACGCGGTTGCCCGGCAGATCCTCAAACAGCCAGGCATGATGCACATCCAGACGCGAATCCGCATCGCCTTCCACCCAGCCATGCCACGCAATGCGCGCCGATTCACCGGCCACCGGCGGCACGTATTCCGTCACTTCCGCTTCAACCGGGAAGCCAAAGGTGGTGAAGCGAAAGCGTGCACCGGCGCTCAATTCCGGGCCAGAGGCATCGTGAAAACGGATATCATCGGCATTGCTGTAATAACTGGCCCACAGCGCGGTGTTATTCAACTGCACCCAGACCTGAGCCGCATTAATGCCGGCGACGATGATTTCATTGGAGACGCTGTTATCGGTGGTGCCTGGCAGATAGCCTTCAGGCCAGATGATGGCGTTAAGCATGGGAAATTCCTGTGTTCAGTGGTGAGAGAGTCACCCGCTGGCGGCGCAACGTTTCTGCGTGCAGCGAGTGGATAACCCACAGCATGCGTGTCAGACTGACATAAATCTAATCACCGTTTTTTATTTTGGTTATCACCATGGCTGATATCAGAACGCTGGATCTGAACCTGTTAAAAGCGTTCTCCG
Source organism: Erwinia sp. QL-Z3 (assembly GCF_004551645.1). Taxonomy (NCBI): domain Bacteria; kingdom Pseudomonadati; phylum Pseudomonadota; class Gammaproteobacteria; order Enterobacterales; family Erwiniaceae; genus Erwinia; species Erwinia sp. QL-Z3. The sequence continues at coordinate 558,912 of NZ_CP037950.1, read as the reverse complement.
CCCTGCTGGAGGAGCGCAACGTCACCCGCGCCGCCCGTCGTCTTTCGCTGACGCAACCGGCGGTCAGCGGCATGCTGGCCCGACTGCGCGAGAGCTTTGACGATCCGCTATTTGTCCGCGCGCCGCACGGCATTGTGCCGACGCCGCGTGCGCTGGAGCTGGCGGAGCCGGTGGCAAAAATCCTGCGGGATATCGACGGGATGCTGCAGCCCGCGGCATTCGATCCGGCGCAAAGCGAGATGCAGCTGACGATCGCCTCGACGGACTATGCGCTGCGGGCGGTGGTGGTGCCGTTTCTCGCCCGGTTGCGCACGCTGGCGCCTGGGCTACAGATCGCCGTCAGGCCGGTGGAAAACCGCCAGTTGCAGCAGCAGCTTGAACGCGGGGAAATCGATCTGGCTATCGTCACGCCGGAGAGCACGCCGCCAGAGCTGCACGCGCGTCGGCTGTTCGATGAAGAGTATGTCTGTATGCTGCGGGAGGGACATCCGGCGGCGGCGAAAAAGCTGACCTTAACGCGCTTTTGCGCGCTGGATCATGCGCTGGTTTCCTATGAAGGCGAGATGTTTTCCGGCGTGACCGACAGCGCGTTGCTGGCGTTGGGGCTGAAGCGCAAGGTGACGCTGTCGGTCACCAGTTTTCTGGTGCTGCCGGAAATCCTGCGCGACAGCGATCTGATTGCGGTGGTGCCAAAACGGCTGGCGGTGAATACCCAGGGGCTGACGCTGCTGTCGCCGCCGCTGGCGATCCCCGGTTTTACCAAAACCGTCGCCTGGCATGAACGCACCCATACGTCGGCCGGGCATCGCTGGATACGGCAGCAGCTGTTCGACACCTTCTCCTGAGTGGGACTGGCGCAGGCCGAAAACCCGCATTCTGCATGGCAAAGTCCGGCGCCATCCCTGGCACCCTCCATTGCTGGCATAACTACGGCGTCAACATCACCACAGGCTGCCAAAATTACGGCGTCAGCGTCACCACATGCTGGCGAATATCCGGGCGGCTTTTGATCAAGCCCTGCTGCTGATACCAGTCGGCAATGTGTTCAATATGCGCGATTGCCGCGTCATCAACCGGCGTCACCGGGACGGTGTTAACGTGGCCTAACTGCGCGGCCAGCGCCTCGCCCATTTGCCCCATCTGCGCTGCCCATATTTTCCCGGTCTCCAGCGGATGCGCTTTGGCCCAGCTGTTCTCCTGCTGCAACACCTGATACACCCACTTCAGCACGTCAGGATGCGCCTGATAAAACGCGTCGCTGACAAAATAGCCGGCGGCATTCTCCGAGCCCAACTGTTTGCCATTGCTTAACAGCCGCGCATCGTAGCTTTGCCGCGCCAATGACAGGAACGGATCCCAGATGGCCCAGGCATCGACATGGCCGCCGACAAAAGCGGTACCGGTATCCGACGGGCTGAGATAGACCTTCTGCACGGCGTTTTCCGGGATGCCGGCGCTGCTTAGCGCGCGTGAAAGCAGGTATTCGCCGGTGCCGCCTTTGTTGACCGCCACCTTTTTGCCGCGCAAATCATTCAGCGAATGGATCTCGCTGCTGTTGCGCACCACCAGGCCTTCACCGTCGGCAGGCATCGCCTGATAGGCAAAGAAACGCAGCGGCGAGCCGGCGGCAATGGCGGTCACAAAGGCGGTGGAGCTGCCGGTGGTCATGTCGATAGCCCCAGAATTCAGCGCTTCATACGCCGGTGCAGCGGCGGTAAACGGACCGGCCCACACCACCTTAACCTGATGTGCCGCCAGCGCTTTTTCCAGCGTGCCTTTCTCTTTGGCTAACGCCAGATCGGTCGGCCCACGCAAAAATCCAATGCGCAGGGTGATTGACTCTGCCGCCTGTGCCGCACCGGCGTACAGCAACAGCGCGCTGAGGGCCGCGCTTTTTATCCAACGGGTCATGCTTTTCTCCTGGGAAACACAGATACGGCAGCGGCAATAAAGCCCACCGCAAAAAGGTCATCAGCCTGCTGCTGCTGTTCGCTAAGCAAGGCGTCACTGGCCGGGATGATCCCCCATGGCCGGGCGCGCAGGGTCTGCTGCCATTCGGCCGGGCAGATCGCCGGGTTAAGATGGTGATTGAGGATCTGCGCCGCCGGGATCGGATTCTGCTCAATCCAGCGATCGTTGTGCGCCAGCTGTTCAACCACCCAGCGGGCCGCGTCGGGATGCGCCTGCTGCCAGGCGCGGCGCGTCCAGAACAATGAGCGGTTAACGATCTGACTGCCGACTGACATCCGGGCTTCTGTCGACGGGTGAGTCAGCGCCCGCGCCAGCCAGGGATCCCCCGCCAGCCAGCCATCAATTTCACCCGCCAGCAGCGCGTGCAGCGCCGCGTCGCCCTGAATATCCACCAGCGTCACGTCCTTGCGGCTCAGGCCCTGTTGATGCAGCAGGCGCGCCAGAAAATGATCGGTAAAGGAGCCCGGCATGCCCGACAGACGCGTGTTGGCCAGCGACGTCAGCGCGTTGCCCTTCAGCGCCAGCAAGGCGCAGTTGTTATCACGTGGCGGTGAGGCCGCAAGATAGGCGACGTCCAGCCCGCCCGCCTCTGCGGTTATCGGCGGCGTGGAGCCGGTGCCGACAATATCGACCCGATCTTCCGCCAGCCACTCACCGCTGCGCGCGCCCTGCGGATAATCAAACCAGTCGATCTGCCAGTCGCGTTCGGCGGCCAGCGGTTCAATCACTCCACGATGGCGCAGAATAAACAGCGAGAGATTGTTGGGGTGGCTGCCCAGACGAATTTTCATCGCGGCTTTTCCTCCGGGTCCAGCGGACGGTCCCACAGATTGCCCCAGGTAAAGCTGTTGTCCGGCTGCTGTTCGCTTTGGCTGAGGTTAAGACGCGGCATCACCAGCTCGCTAAACCGGTAGGCCTCTTCCAGCAGCGGGAAGCCGGAAAGGATAAACACCTCAACCCCGGCGTCCTGATAGGCGCGCAGCGTGCGTTCAACGGTTTCCGGGCTGCCAACAATCGCCGTGCCCGGACCCGGACGGACCAGGCCGATACCCGCCCACAGGCCAGGATAGATTTCGAGTTCACGCGGATCGGCCGGTTTCTGGTCATTATGCAGCGCGCTCATCCGCGACTGGCCGACCGAATCGGAACCGTTGGCAAGTTGCTGACGGGCGGCGATCGCCTTGTCATCCATGGTGGCGTACAGCGCATCTACGGCCTGCCAGGCGAGTTCATCGGTCTCGCGCACGATCACGTACAGCCGAATGCCGTAGCGTAGCTGGCGGTGATGCTTTTCGGCTTTGGCCTTCACCTGCGCGATTTTTTCAGCGGCCTGCGGCGGCGTTTCGCCCCACGACAGATAGGTATCGATATGCTTAGCCGCCACTTCCTGCGCGGATTCGGAGGAGCCACCAAACCACAATGGCGGTGGCGGATAGCCGCCGTTGCTCAGCGCCAGTTTGGCGTTTTCAACGTCGAGATGTTCCCCTTTGAAATTAACGCTTTCCTCATTGAGCAGCGGACGCAACACCTGCAAAAACTCATCGCTCAGCGCATAGCGGGCATCATGATCCAGATGCATGCCATAGGCGCTCAGGGTGTTTTTATCGCCGCTGACCACGTTCAGCAGCACCCGACCTTTCGAGAACTGGTTAAAGGTGACGGCCATCTTGGCCAGCAGCGTCGGCGAAATCAGCCCCGGCTGGATGGCAATCAGGAACTTCATCCGCTCGGTATAGGGGATTAGCGATGCGCCAAGGATCCACGGATCGTGCGCGCCGGTCGCCAGCAGCGCGCCGGTAAAACCGAGGTGATCGACCGCGCGGGCCACCTGTTGGAAGTAAGCATAATTGACCTGACGGCTGCCGGAGGCCGTCCAGGGTTGGTGACCGTCTGGTGCGGTTAAATACCAATAAATTTCCATGGTGTGTCTCAAAATTGACCAATAAGGGTCAACAGAATTAACCAGGGGGAAGGGCAGAGGAAATGCGAATAAAGACCAAGCATTGCCGGAAAAAGGGATTGGTTACCGCGCGCAACGCCGCCGAAGGCATTTGGTGCTACAGGTCGCAGTGCCATTGGGCGTTATGGTATCCCGCTATTTTCTGAGTTTCTTTTCGACTACTGAGGTTTCTATGCCAGGGCTATTTTCCCCGTTTGAATTGAAAGACGTAACGTTACGTAACCGTATTGCCGTGCCGCCAATGTGCCAGTACAGCGCTGTTGATGGCGTCAGTAATGACTGGCACCGCGTGCACTACAACAGCCTGGCGCGCGGTGGTGCGGGGCTGGTGATTGTGGAAGCCACGGCCGTTTCGCCAGAAGGTCGCATCACCCCGGGCTGTTTAGGTCTGTGGAATGACGAGCAGGCGGAAAAGCTGGCGCAGATTGCCCGCGAAATCAAAGCGGCCGGTGCCATCCCTGGCATCCAGATTGGTCATGCCGGACGTAAAGCCAGCGCCAACCTGCCGTGGGAAGGTGACGATCATATCGTTAAAACCGATCCGCGCAGCTGGGAGACCCTTTCCCCGTCCGCCGTGGCCTTTGGCAGCAACCTGCCGCAGGTCCCGCAGGAAATGACGCTGGCCGATATTGCCCGCGTGCGCAACGACTTTGCCGACGCCACCCGCCGCGCGCGTGAGGCCGGTTTTGAATGGCTGGAGCTGCATTTTGCCCATGGCTATCTGGCGCAGAGCTTCTTCTCGGTTCACGCCAACCAGCGTCAGGATCAGTACGGCGGCAATGCCGAAAATCGCGGGCGCTTCCTGCTGGAAACGCTGGATGCCGTGCGTCACCAGTGGCCGGAAAATCTGCCGCTGACCGCCCGTTTCGGCGTGATTGAGTACGATGGCCGCGATGAAGAGACGCTGAGCGAAGCCATCGACCTGACCAAAAAGTTCCGCGCTAACGGCCTGGATCTGCTGAGCGTCAGCGTCGGCTTCTCCACGCCGGACTCAAACATTCCGTGGGGACCGGCTTTCCTGGCCCCGGTTGCGGCCCGCGTGAAGCGCGAAGCGAACATTGCCGTGGCGTCCGCCTGGGGCATTGACGCGCCGCTGATTGCCAATCAAACCATTGAGAAAGGCGAGCTGGATCTGGTGATGGTCGGCAAGGCGCATCTGGCCAACCCGAACTGGACGTACCAGGCCGCACGCGACCTGAAGAAAGAGCAGGCGTCCTGGGTGCTGCCCGCACCGTATGCGCACTGGCTGGATCGCTACCGCGTCAGTCAGTAACGCGTGACGGGCAGGCGATCCCCCGCCTGCCCGTGTTTCAGACCCAAACCGGTGACATCGCCCTGATGAAACCGGCCCGTATTGATCTGAAAGTGCGTTATTTTCCCGAATGTTGCCGGGCGTGCATCTTGTCGGGCAGCGGCTTGTTCGCCTCATTTTGCGGGCGACAACAGATGAAACAGGCTTTGACCTTCTGCCCTACGCGCATTTTGGCCACGGTCATGGCCTGAGAGGCATCGTACAGGCTGCCAATAAAATGCAGCGTCTCTTTTCTGGGCAGGGAAGGACATCCCGCCCGATGCAGCATGTGAAAATCAGATTTATCTTTTTGCTGTGTCACATAATAATATTCGGCAGGCATTTTATCGCCTCCTTCATAAAAGGGTCTGAATGACATGTGAGTTATTTTTAGTGGCTATTGTTTAACTGACATTCTATATCGCGCAGCCCGCCTGGCCGGATTTTACAGATTATGCCCTGACTGCGTGGTTAAGCCTGGGTAATCATTTCGCCTTATTCTGATTTGACTTGCTGATATTTCATTCATACCCACAGCGCGCGGCCTGCTGCAACATATCAGGCGTAAGCTACTGAAGTGTGGCACTAATAAAGAAATCTCCGGTATGGCAGTGGTGGGTTTTTTCTGATTACTGCAAGACGGGGTAACTGAATTACAAGGAATTAACCGCAATGCACGCAGAATAATTACGCCCAGCGGTTATTAATGATTTGGCGCTCTTATTGAATAAATAGTCGGCTTTATCCTGGATGCCCAAAAACATCACTGTTTATGGCTATTGATAATACTCCTGAAACGCGGTCTTAATACAGTAGGACTTTAATATTAATAAATTATATTTATGTCTCTGAAATAAAAATGACAGGCCAGAGAAATTGGCCTGTCATTTTACCTCAACGATTACGGCCTGGCGGCGGGCAGCATCACCGCCAGACAATTATCCAGACCTTTGCGGGTATCAGCCTGCTGTGCCGGGCTCAGCGCGTAGTAGCGCTGGCTGGCACCCTGCGCCGAATGGCGATCGAATTCCACCTTATCAAAGGCATAGGAGGCGTTTTCATTGACGATCACCGTCTGCAACTTCGCCATAAATTCATCCGGGTTTTTCGGCTGGCCGATGTCGTTAATCATCACGCAGGCCGCCGCATAGTAGTGCGGATTCTGTGGGTGGGGCTTCAGCGCGAGGTAAAGACCAATGGCGATAACGACGAGGATCAGGATGGCGAGCAGTTTGGTTTTCATGGCGATCGGTTCTGGCTGTAAAAATTTGCGCAGAGCTTAACGTGTGACCTGGCGCGCTGCCAGTAAAACCTGTGCGCTGAGCGGTAAATGTCGGCACGGCGAACTCAGGTCAGGGTGCGGATCATCATCAGCTTGCGCTTGCGCCTTTCGCTCCAGACGGTGAAGATCCCCGCCGAGGCGACAATCACCGCGCCCACCAGCGTTGACGCGCCCGGCAGGCTGTTAAGAAACAGATAGCCAATCAGCATCGACCACACCAGCGTGGTGTAATCAAACGGCGCCAGCAGCGAGGCGTCGGCATAGCGCAGGCTGAGGGTGACAAGAATTTGCGCCATGCCGCCGAAAAAGCCGCAGCCCACCAACAGCAACAGCTGGGTGCTATCCGGCATCACCCAACCGAAAAACAGCGTCGACAGGCCAATCAGCATGGTCATCAACGAAAAATAAAACACAATCGCGCCGGGTTTTTCAATGCCGTTCAGAAAGCGGATCTGCACCAGCGACACCGCGGTGCACAGCGCGGCCATCAGCCCTAACAGAATGCCCAAACCGGCGGACAGGTTTAAGGCGTTACCGGCCAGTAACGAGCCGCCGTCGTTCAGATGGGCAGAGAGCATCACCAGAATGCCGGAGAAACCGATGACCACCGCCAGCCAGCGATAGAGCTGAACGGTCTCTTTTAACAGTACCGCCGCCAGAATCACCGTGAACAGCGGCGCGGCGTAGCTGATGGCCGTGGCGTCGGCGAGTGACAGATAGACCAGCGCCATATAATTGAAATACATGCCGCCGGTGCCGGAAAAGCCGCGAATCAAATGGCCGAAGATATTCCGCGTTTTGATTTGCGGCAGAATATTGCCCTGCATTTTCAGCCAGATCAGCAGCGGAAACAGGGCGACGAACGAGCGGAAGAAAATGACTTCACCGGTCGGAATGGTGCCGCTCAGCCCTTTGACGCAGGCCAGCATTAATGTCGCGCAGAGGGCTGACAGTAATTTCAGCAACACACCCAGTTTGGAATTCATCGTTACCTTCGCTTTTCATCGTGCAACCCGGTTCCCGCCACGGGGAAGTCCGTTTTACCTTAGAGCGAGCAGGCTATTTTCTGTCATATAAAATGCATATCCCCACACAGGGTTTCCCTCTTATACAAGGCAAAACGCGGCTTATATAGTCGGATCAGGGTGCCGAAAGCCGCCACCGTAAAAACGCTGCCAAACCCATTATTTTTGCTCATTCTGAGCCAGGGGACGAAAGTCATCGCTACCGACCAGGGAATTACTGATGAAACTGAAGCTACTGTCTTGTTCCGTACTTGCACTGCCATTAATGATGGCGTTTTCTTCCGCTAAGGCCGATGCCCTGTCCGATATCCAGGCGCGCGGTCAGCTGAACTGTGCCGTTTACTCAGACGTTCCTCCGTTTTCATCACCGGACCCGAAAACCCGCCAGCTGGTGGGAATGGATGTTGACCTTTGTACCGCGCTGGCACAGCAGATGGGGCTAAAGCTCAACCTGATGCCGACCTCGATTGAAGCCCGTATCGCGGTGATTGCCACCGGCCGTGCCGATGTGTTGATTGCCAACCTGGCGTACACCAAAACGCGCGGCAAGCAGATCCAGTTCAGCGACCCGTACTACGTGGCGAAAGAGATGCTGGTGGTGAAAAAGCCGGACGTCGACAAAACCAAAGCCGACTTTAAAGGTAAGCGCATCAGTGCCACCAAAGGCACCACTTCCGAGCAGTCAATCCATCTGGCGGGCGCCAAAGCGGTAACCTTCCAGGATGCGGCCTCGGCGTTCCTCGCGCTGGAGCAGAATAAAGCCGTTGGCTTTGTCACCAACACCATGACCGGCATCAAGATGATTACCCAGGCCGGCAAAGACGGCATCGAGCTGGGGATGATAAAAGAGCCAATGGCGCTGGAGCCGATTGGCATTGGCATGAAGCAGGGCGAGCCCGCGCTGCTGACCAAAGTGAATACCAGCCTGAAAGCGATGGACGATGACGGCACCATCGACAAAATCTGGGACAAATGGATTGGCCCCAACACCGACTACAAAATGGTGCGCGAAGAGAAGGTGCAGCCGCTGTCCAGCCTGAAATTCGAACCTCTGGAATAATCGATGACGATGCGGTTACGTGAGGCGCCTTCGAGCGCCTCTTTTCATCTGCACGGCCATGGCGACCGGGTGAAGATCTCGACCATCGGCAGCCGTGCGTGGCTGGTGGAAGCGCCGGGTGCCTTTGATTTGCCGGCGCAACGGCGGATCTGGTCGCTGGCGGCCTCGCTCAGCGACCGCCCGGACGTTGACTCGCTGATCCCCGGCGTCACCAATCTGCTGGTGGTGTTTGTGCAAACGCCGACCGATTACGACGCCACGCTGCGGATGCTCAGCGAGCTGTGGGACAAGGCCGAAGCGGTGGATCCTAACGGCAAGCTGATCGAAATCCCAGTGATTTACGGCGGCGAACATGCCACCGATCTTCAGGCCATCTGCCAGCACACCGGTTTAACGGCGGCGGAAGTGGTGCGTCGTCATGCCAACGGCCATTACACGGTATTTGCGCTGGGCAGCGCGCCGGGCTTTGGCTATCTGCACGGCCTCGATCCCTCGCTGGCCACGCCACGAAAAAAAGTCCCCTCGCTGCATATGCTGAAAGGCACGGTGACCATCGGCGGCGCGCAGGCGGGCGTCTCCGCGCTGACCGGGCCGAACGGCTGGAACGCGCTGGGGTTTGCGGAGCTAAACGTCTTCGATCCCCATGCAGAAAATCCTGCGGTAATGGCACCGGGCGACAGCGTGCGCTTTATCCCTGCGAGGATTGAACTGTGATTGAAATGATTAAAACCGGCGCGCTCAATACCGTGCAGGATCTGGGGCGTAACGGCTACCGCCATATTGGCGTCTCGGTCAGCGGCGTGATGGATCCACTGGCGTTACGGGCCGGCAATATCCTGCTGGGCAATGACGAAAACGCCGCCTGCATTGAGGTGCAGATGTTCCCGTTCCGCGTGCGCTTTCTGACCGATACCAGCATCGTGCTGACCGGCGCAGACTGCCGTGCGCAGCTTGATGGCGTTGACCTGCCGCCGTGGTGGGGATGCGCGGTGCGCGCGGGGCAGGAGCTGGAGTGCCGCTTTCCCCGTCAGGGCGCGCGCAGCTATCTGTGCGTCGCGGGCGGCATTGATGTGCCGTTGGTGATGGGCTCGCGCAGCACCGCGCTGCGTGGCAATTTCGGCGGTCATCAAGGCCGACCGTTGCAGAAGGGCGATCGGCTGCCGCAGGGCGAGACGCTTTCACTGGCGTTGCCGGCCGCCGGAATGGGTATTGAGCCGCCTGCGGTCGCCATGGCGCATGCGTTTCCAACCAGCGCCAGCGGCGTGGTGCAGCTGCGTGCGATTCCGGCCGGAGAATACGCGCTGTTCGCCGCCGATCATGCACGCTTCTGGCAGCAGAGCTGGAAGGTGTCGATGCAGAGCAACCGCACCGGCTATCGTCTGGCGGGCGAACCGATCCTGCCGGACAACGTGGTGGAAATGCGATCTTACGGGCTGGTGCCGGGCATTGTGCAGGTGCCACCGGCGGGCGAACCGATTATTCAGCTCAGTGATGCCAATACCGCCGGAGGCTATCCGAAAGTGGCCGGGATCATTGAAGAGGATTTGTGGCGTCTGGCGCAGGTTCAGCCCGGCCAGTTTATCCAGCTGGTGAAGAGTGATGCGCAGGAAGCGATTCAGGTGGCCGCAGAGATCGCCCGCTGGCTGACGCGCCTGCGCGATTCCTGCCTGCCGATGAAACGCGTCGTCGGACTGTAAGCAACAAAAAAAGCGGGCAACCCCAACAGGTTGGCCGCTTTTTTATTGCTGCTCCGCGCTTAACGCATGCCTTCGCAGAAGGCGGCCAGCCGGTTGCAGCCATCCTGCAGCACGTCCATGCTGGTGGCATATGAGAGGCGGAAATAGGGGCTCATACCGTAGGCGGCACCCTGAACGGTGACCACATGCTGCTCTTCGATCAACGCCAGCACAAAGTCGGCATCGTTGCTGATGGTGCGGCCGCCGGGGGTGGTTTTGCCGATAAACGCGGCGATATTGACGAACAGATAGAACGCGCCCTGCGGCTTATGGCAGCGTAATCCGTCAATGGCGGTCAGACGCTCCAGCACGTAATCACGGCGCTGGCGGTAGATTGCCGCCCGCTCTTTCAGCAGATCCTGCGGGCCTTCCAGCACCGCCACCGCCGCCGCCTGGGTCAGGGTGGTGACGCCGCCGCTGTTCTGGGTATTGACGTTGCTCATGGCGTTAATCAGCGCCTGCGGGCCGCCGCAGAATCCCAGCCGCCAGCCGGTCATCGAGTAGGCTTTCGAGACGCCATTCACCGTCAGCACCCGGTCAAACAGCGCAGGCACCACTTCGGCGAGCGTACAGAAGGTCACGTCGTCGTAGATCAGATGTTCATAGATATCATCGGTCATGATCCAGATCTGCTGATAGCGCAGCATCACCTCGCCGATTGCCTGTAACTCCTGGCGCGTGGCGACGGAACCGGTCGGGTTGCTGGGGTAATTGAGCAGCAGCCATTTGGTTTTGTCGGTGATCGCCGCGTCCAGATCGGCCGGATAGGGCTTAAAGCCGTTCTCCTGCGGACAGGCCACCGGCACCGGCGTGCCGCCCGCGAACTTAACGATATCGGCGTAGCTGATCCACGACGGCGACGGGATGATCACCTCGTCGCCGGGATTGATGGTGGCCAGCATGGCGTTAAAGATGATCTGCTTGGCGCCACCGGCGGTGAGGATCTGGCTCAGGGCATAGTGCAGGTGATTATCCCGCTGGAATTTTTTCTGGATGGCGGTGCGCAGCGCGGGGGTGCCGTCGGTCGGCGGATAGCGGGTATCGCCACCCAGCGCGGCGGCATAGGCGGCTTCGATGGCGTGCAGCGGCGTCGGGAAATCAGGTTCGCCGGTCGACAGCGCCACAACATGCACGCCTCCGGCCGCCAGATCGCGGGCTTTCTGGGTCATGGCGACGGACGCAGAGACGGAGACGTTCTTTAAACGGTCGGCAATATCAGGCATGGCGCTTGGGTTCCAATAGTAGGGCCAGAACGATCGCCATGCGTGTGGCCTGGCCATCTGGCTGAAAAGGGGAGCGGACCCAAGCAGGGTAATAATGAATGGCGCAGCCAGGCCAATAGCGCTTTGTTGTGGTGACATAACACAAAACAATAATAGCCCGCCGCGCGGCAGCCTTATGCACTGGTATGGTGCGTAACGGCCTGCAGGGCCGAAAATCGGCGCGATGGCCGGAACCCGAACGCGACGCTTCAGGCGGTAACGGTCGGATAAACCGCACAATTTGTGCATTCAGCCCGTGCCTGGCATCAATTTTGCTTATATCAGACTCTGTTTCGCATTTTGAGGACGCGGTGATGAATCTCCGTCGGCTGAAGTACTTTATTAAAATTGTCGATGTCGGCAGCCTGACCCAGGCGGCTGACATTCTGCATATTGCTCAACCTGCGCTGAGCCAGCAGCTGGCGACGCTGGAAGGGGAAGTTAATCAGCAGCTGTTGATCCGCACCAAGCGCGGCGTGACGCCCACCGAGGCCGGCAAAACGCTGTATGTCCACGCGCAAACCATTCTGCGGCAGTGCGAGCAGGCACAAAGCGCCATCGACGGTTCCGGCCTGGCGCTCTCCGGCAGCGTGTCGGTGGGCCTGGCGCCGGGCACCGCGGCGCAGCAGCTGGCGTTACCGCTGATGGAAGAGGTGCATCGCCAGTTCCCCGGCATCATTCTCTACTTCAATGAAAACTTCGGCACCACCCTCAGCGAGCTGATCATGAATGGCCGGATGGATATGGCGGTGATCTACGGCAACCGCGAAATTCACGGGCTGCGCTTTATGCCGCTGATTAAGGAAGACCTCTATTTCGTCTGCCCGCACAGCCTGGCAAAACCAGCGAAAACCGTCAGCCTTGCGGACGTCGCTAACGCCGAACTGTTCCTGCCGCGCATTTATAACATCATGCGCAAGGTGATCGATGAGGCCTTTATTCATCAGGGGCTGGCCTACCGCGTGAAGTGTGAAATCGAGTCGCAGACCACGCTGAATGCCGCACTGGCGGCGGGCCTCGGCTGCACGGTGATGCCGGAATCGGCGGCGCGGGCGATGTTAAAAGCCTCCGATGCGTGGATGGCGAAGATTGAACAGCCGGATATTCAGGTCTCGCTGTCGTTCTGCATGTCCGATCACCTGCCGCTGTCGCAGCCGGCGGAAGCGGTGAAAGGCATTCTGCTGTCGCTGATGGCGAACCGCACGGTGGACAACCGCCCGCTGACGCTGGTGGGGTAATAAGTCTGTCTTATCACCGTAAAGCGAAACGCTCTTACCAGGCGCCGGGATGGCCACGCTACAGTGATCCCACGGTTTAGTCAGTCTTCCCGGCGGGATGGAAATGGAAAACAGAACACTAGCACTCCGCGATATCCGTCAGATCGCCCACAAGATGCGGGCGTCTGGCCTCAGCAGCATTGAACTCACCGACGGCCATTATCGCCTGCGGCTGAAAACGTCACCGCGGCCTGTGCTCCCGCCCTCTGCGGCGGTGCCTGCGCCTGCGGCCACGCCACAAAAAACCGAATCCCTGTGCGCGCCGATGCCTGGCGTGGTGCTGTTGCAGCATCCTTTAGCCGATCGGCCTTATATCACGCCCGGCGCGCTGGCGGAAAAAGACGCGCTGCTGGGATTGCTGAAGGTCGGGCCGGTCTATCTGCCGCTGCGCAGCCCGGTAAAGGGCGTGGTGGCGTCGGTGGCGATTGCTCAGGGCGAATGCGTGGAGTACGGCGAGCCGATCTTCACGCTGCTTCCCGCTGAGGAGGCCGCATGAAATATCTCGATTTAAATGCCGACATCGGTGAAGGCTTCGGCGATTACCAGATTGCCGATGATGCCACGCTGATGCCGTTAATCACCTCCGCCAATGTGGCCTGCGGTTTTCATGCCGGCGACGCGGCGATCATGGCGCGCACGGTGGCGCTGGCGAAACAACACGGGGTAGATTTGGGCGCGCACGTTGGCTTCCCGGACCTGCTGGGCTTTGGCCGCCGCCGGATGCAGATTGAGCCGGAAGTGATGGCCCATTACGTCACCTATCAACTCGGGGCGCTGGCGGCCTTTGCCGCAGCGGCGCGCTATCCGCTGACGCATATGAGCTTTCACGGCGCGCTCGGCAACATGGTTTCCGAAGACGAGGCGCTGGCGCGAACGCTGCTGCAGGCGGTGAAAACCTTCGATGCCAATATGATCATCAGCACCATGCCGGGCAATGCGGTCGATCGCATGGCGCAGGCGCTGGCGCTGCCGGTGGTCTGTACCTTTCTCGCCGATCGCGCTTACGAAAGCGATGGCCTGCTGGTCAGCCGCAGCAAGCCCGGGGCGGTGATCCACGATAAAGACCAGGTGCGCAGCCGCGTGCGTCAGCTGCTGCTGGACGGCACGGTGCAAAGCATTGATGGCGTCACGCTGCCGGTGAATGCCAGCTCGATTCTGGTTCATGGCGACACGCCGGAATCCATCGCCATGGTGCACACGCTGCGGGAACTGCTGGCCGAATTAGCCATCCCGCTGCTGTCGCCTTCCCGGCAATTACGTCAGCACAGCGCGGAGAACCCGGCGTTATAAGTCCCCCTTATTGCCTCACACCGTTTATGTCTTATGCCGGTTGGGGATTACTGGATACAGTCAGATTTATTGCTAAACCCGGCGAAATGGTTGGCCGGGAACGACAGGAGAGGCGAGATGCCATTTTCAGATTATAAGATCGCGCTGGTGACCGGCGCCTCCGCCGGAATGGGTGAAGCCATTGTGGAACGCCTGTGCCAGGAAGGGATCACCGTCCATGCCGTGGCCCGCCGCGCAGAGCAGCTGGCGGCGCTGGCGGCCCGCACCGGCTGTATTCCCCACGCGTTAGACGTGGCCGATTTAGACGGCATCACCCGTCTGTGTAACGAGCTGGAAGTGGATATCCTGGTCAATAACGCCGGCGTGTCCCGTCCGGGATCGATTCTGGATGCCGACGAAGAGGGCATTGATACCCAGGTGGACGTCAACCTGCGTGCGGTGCTGCACCTGTGCCGTCTGCTGGTGCCGGGCATGATGAAGCGTGACCGTGGCCATGTGATCAACATTACCTCGATTGCCGCCATCTATAACTTTAACGGCAACTCGATTTACCACGCCACCAAAGCGGGCGTGCATGCCCTGTCGCGTCAGCTGCGGGTTGATTGCTACGGCAAACGCGTGCGCGTCACCGAAATCTGCCCTGGCCGCGTCGCCACCGAGATCTTCGGCAACGTGATGGGCGATCAGGAAGAAGCGCGCCGCCGCTTTATCGACGGTTTCGAACTGCCGCAGGCGAAGGACATTGCCGACTGCGTTGCCTTTGCGCTGTCGGCTCCGGTGGCCGTCAATATCGGCAACATTGAAATTACGCCAACGCTGCAGGTGCCGGGTGGACTCTCCACCATGCGTCCCGGCGACCGCGCTGAATAACAGCTTTCACGAGGGGTGAACAGACGATGACACTTGATTTCAGTGCCGTCCTGACCGGCCAGTTTGGGCAGATGATCGTCGACGGCACGCTGGTCACCCTCAAGCTGGCGCTGGGGTCGTGGCTGCTGGCAATGGCCCTGGCGTTGCTGCTGGTGGTGATCCGCTTAACCAATAAACGCCTGGCGGTGTTTCTGGTCTCGGCGTATGTCTCCTATCACCGCAACGTGCCGACGCTGATCCAGCTGATGATGTGGTATTTCGCCATCCCGACGCTGCTGCCGGAGTCGGTGCAGATGTGGGTCAATGATTTCAACGCCGAATTCCTGTTCTCGATGTGCGCGCTGGGCCTGTGCCAGGCGGCCTATTTCTCCGAGGATATTCGCAGCGGCCTGCGCGCCATTCCTGACGGGCAAAACGAAGCCTCACGCGCGCTGGGCATGAGTTACGTGCGCTCGATGCGTTCGGTGATCCTGCCGCAGGCGATCCGCAATGCGCTGCCGTCGCTGCTTAACCACACCGTGCTGCTGTTTAAAAATACCAGCCTGGCGATGGTGATTGGCGTGGCCGAACTGACCTACGTCACCCGTGATATCGAGAACCAGACCTTCCGGACCTTCGAAGCCTACCTGGTGGCCTCCGTGGGCTATCTGTTCTTCTCACTGCTGTTGATGGCCGCGGGGGCGTTACTGGCCCGTCGCTTCCAGCGGGCTTACGCGAGGTAATCCGATGTCTGATCTCTTCACCATTCTGCACGATAACGGCATGCTGCTGCTGATGGGCCAGTATCCCAACGGCCCGCTCGGCGGCGTTCTCTGCACCTTATTGATCTCGGTACTGGCGGTGCTGCTGGCTTTCCCGATTGGCGTGTTGCTGGGCCTGGCACGGATTTCTCCGTGGCGCTGGTTTAGCTGGCCCGCCGCCTGCTGGGTGTACGTGCTGCGCGGCATCCCGCTGTTGATGGTGGTGTTCTGGACCTACTTCTGCGTGCCGTTGCTGATTGGCCATAACATCAGCGGCTTTGCCACCATGCTGTGTACGCTGGTGATTTACGAGAGTGCCTATATCGCTGAAATCGTGCGTGGCGGCATTCAGGCGTTGCCGGGCGGCCAGTATGAAGCCTCCCGCGCGCTGGGGATGAGCTACCTGAAAACCCTTCGGGTGGTGATTTTGCCGCAGGCGCTGTACAACGCGCTGCCCAGCCTGGTCAGCCAGCTGGTGTCGATTATCAAAGACAGCACGCTGGGTTACGTGATTAACGTGCCGGAGCTGACCTATGCGGCCAACCAGGTGAATAACCAGCTGCTGACCAAACCTTTCCAGGTGTTTGCGATTGTGGCCATCAGCTATTACCTGATCTGCTTCAGCCTGACCTGGCTGGCCAACAAACTGGAAGAGCGCATTGCTCGCAAACGCCGCAATGTGACGCCCGATGCCGTGCAGACCGCGCAGGTCCTGCTTCTGACCAAGACTGACTGATAAAGGAAGGCAAATGAGACCCATGATATTGTTCAATCAGGTCAACAAGTGGTACGGCGAGTATCAGGCCCTGACCGATCTGAGTGCAGAAATTCAAAGCGGCGAAGTGGTGGTGGTGTGCGGCCCGTCCGGCTCCGGCAAATCGACGCTGATCCGCACGG
The DNA here is from genome assembly GCF_004551645.1 of Erwinia sp. QL-Z3. Lineage (NCBI taxonomy): Bacteria > Pseudomonadati > Pseudomonadota > Gammaproteobacteria > Enterobacterales > Erwiniaceae > Erwinia > Erwinia sp. QL-Z3. The sequence continues at coordinate 542,251 of NZ_CP037950.1, read as the reverse complement.
TAAACCGCCTGGAGCCGATTGAGCAGGGCCAGATCCTGTTTGACGGCACCGATATTCACGGCACCAGCACCCGGCTGAATCAGCTGCGCACGCGGATTGGTTTTGTCTTTCAGAACTTCAATCTGTTCCCGCACGTTTCGGTGCTGGAGAACATTATGATGTCGCCAATGAAAGTGCTGGGCGTTAAGCGGTCTGAAGCCAAACGCCACGCCGGCGAACTGCTGGAAAGGGTCGGGCTGTCGCATAAGGCCAATGCCTATCCGGCGCAGCTCTCCGGTGGTCAACAGCAGCGGGTGGCGATTGCCCGCGCGCTGGCGATGAAGCCGCCGGTGATGCTGTTCGATGAGCCGACCTCCGCGCTGGATCCCGAAATGGTCGGCGAAGTGCTGAACGTGATGCGCGGCCTGGCGCAGGAGGGCATGACCATGATGTGCGTGACCCACGAGATGAACTTTGCCCGTGAAGTGGCCGACACCATCTGGTTTATGGATCAGGGCAAAATTCTGGAGAAAGCCAACCCGGAGCGCTTCTTCAGCAATCCGCAACACGAGCGCGCAAAGCGTTTCCTCAGCGATTTACGCCAACACTGATCCACCTGCTTTCGCCCTGCCTGCCTCCGCAGTGCAGGGCTGCCTTCCCTGCCTTTAGGTCGTAAAACCGCCCCGAACCTCACAAAACCGAAAGATAAGCCGCCATGTTGATTGCACCTCGCTGCGCAAGGGCTATATGTTGGGATAAGGTTTTCCAAATGTAACCATGAGGTTAAATTTATGTCCGTAAAGTTGAGTGCGATGATGGTTTCCCTGGCAGCAGCCTGTGCTTCTCCGGTGTTCGCCGATCTGCCACAGGGCTATCCGGCGGATTACCAGAAGCTGGTCGAGGCCGGGGTCAAAGAGGGCAAAGTGGTGATCTATTCCACCACCGATACCAAGGCGGCCGCCCCGCTGATCAAAGGGTTTGAGGCCACCTATCCCGGCATCAAAGTCGAATACAACGATATGAACAGCACCGAACTCTATAACCGCTATATCAGCGAGCAGGCGTCCGGCGGCACCAGCGGGGACGTGGTCTGGAGCTCCTCGATGGATACCGGCCTGAAGCTGGCCACCGACTATGCGGCGGAATATGCCTCGCCGGAAATCAGCAAGATCCCCAAATGGGCGGTCTGGCAGCAAAAAGCCTATGGCACCACCTACGAACCGGTGGTGTTTATCTACAACAAACGGCTGATCCCGCAGGGCGACGTGCCGGATTCCCATGTGGCACTGGCGAAACTGATCGCCAGCCAGACCGACAAATTTAAGAAGAAAGTCACCACCTACGACATCGAAAAATCCGGCCTCGGTTTTATGCTTTCCGTGCAGGACAGCAAGGCCGATGCGAACTATTTCAAAACCCTGGCCGACGTGGCGAAAGGCGGGATGGCGGTGCAGTCATCCACCGGCACCATGATGGAAAGGGTCTCGTCTGGCGAAAACCTGATTGGCTTTAACATCCTTGGCTCCTACGCCGAAGCGCGCGCCAAAGGGGATCCGTCGTTAGGCATTTCCTACCCGAAAGATTACACGTTGGTGCTTTCCCGCGTCTCCTTTATCAGCAAGGAAGCGGCGAATGCCAACGCCGCCAAACTCTGGCTGGATTATGTGCTGTCGGAAAAAGGTCAAACCATTCTGGCCAGCCAGGCCGACATTCCGTCATTGCGTAACGATATTGAAGGCACCAACGATATCGACGGCATGACCAAACGACTGGGCAACGCGCTGAAGCCGATCCCGGTGGACGAATCGCTGCTGGAATACCTGCAGCCGAAAAAACGCCTTGAGTACATCAAACAGTGGCGCGAAGCCGCGGCGAAATAAGGCTCCTGTCCAGGCGCGCGCTGTGCTGGCGCGCCTGCGTTTCCCCGTCCGGCAAGTCTTAGCCGACCAACCAAGGGATGACTGATGATAGCATTGCGCAGAAAGTGGCAGGGCCTGCCGCGCAGCATCGTGGTACTGATAACCGCGCTGGTTATCTATGTGCCGCTGCTGTTTATTGTGGTTCAGAGCTTCCTCTCGGCCCCGTTCTTTTCCCCTTCGAAAGTGTTCAGCCTCGAATCCTTCGGGTTTATCTTTACCGATCCCGATTTTTATAAGGCGCTGAAATCTGGCTTTATTCTGGCTTTCGGCCTGGTGATTATCGCCATTCCGTTAGGCGGCATCCTCGCCTTTCTGATGGTGCGAACCGATCTGCCCGGCCGGCGGCTGATTGAACCGCTGATCCTGGTGCCAATATTCGTCTCGCCGATGGTACTGGGATTCGGCTATGTGGTGGCGGCCGGGCCGGTCGGCTTCTTCTCGCTGTGGGCAGAAAAGCTGATTGGCTTTGTGCCGTGGAATATCTACTCAATGCCGAGCATCGTGGTGATCGCCGGGCTGACCCACGTGCCGCATGCCTATCTGTATATCTCCTCGGCGCTAAGAAGCGTCGGATCGGACGTGGAAGAAGCGGCGCGCATTGCCGGTGCTTCGCCGTTGCAGGTGATGACGGCGGTCAGCTTGCCGATGGTGCGACCTTCGATTCTCTACGCCAGCGTGCTGCTGTTCTTCCTCGGGCTGGAGGTGTTTGGCCTGATGCTGGTGCTGGGCGATCCGGAAGGCAATATGGTGCTGGCGACCTATCTTTATCAGCTGACCAACAAGCTGGGCACGCCGTCGTACCATCTGATGGCGGCGGTCGCGGTAGTGCTGATCTGCATTACCATTCCGCTGGTGATGCTGCAACGGCGGCTGATGCGCACCGCGAACCGCTTTGTGACGCTGAAGGGCAAGGCGTCGCAGGCGCGCGCGCTGCCGCTGGGCAAATGGCGCTGGGTGGCCGGTGCGGTGGTGGCCGCATGGCTGACTATCACCATTGGCGTGCCGCTGCTGGGCGTGGTGCTGCGCGCATTTATCTCTAACTGGGGCGTCGGCGTGTCGATCTGGGATGAGCTGTCGATCGGTACCTTCCGCACCATCTGGCAGCAGCCGAACCTGCTGCGCGCCATCGTCAACTCGATGGCAATCGGCGTGTTCGGCGGCGCGCTGGCGGTGGCCTGCTACCTGTTTATCGGCATTGCCATGCACCGTAAGCCGGATAACGTCACGCGCTTTCTCGACTACAGCGTGCTGGTGCCGCGCGCGGTGCCGGGCCTGCTGGCCGGTCTGGCGTTTCTGTGGGTGTTCCTGTTCCTGCCGATGTGGCTGGATCAGTCGCTGAAGCATGGCTGGCTTTCGGCGTTGCCGATGGCGGAATGGCTGCGAGAACACTTTATCGTCTGGCTGAGGTCACTGCGCAGCACCATCTTCAGCGTCTGGCTGGCTTATACCGTGGTGTGGAGGGCGTATGGCCTGCGGCTGATCTCGTCGACGCTGTTGCAGGCCGGGCCGGAGCTGGAGGAAGCCGCGCGCAGCACCGGTGCATCCCGCGCGCAGATCACCCGCCACGTCACCATCCCGCTGGCACGCTACGGGCTGATCGGCTCCTGGCTGCTGATGTTCCTGATTTTCGAGCGCGAATATTCCACCGGCGTCTATCTGCTCTCGCCAGGCACCGAAACCATTGGCTCGATGCTGGTGTCGCTGTGGGCGGCGGGCGCGATCGATATCGTCGCGGCGCTCTCCTTTATCAATATCCTGCTGGTGGTGATTGGCCTTGGTGTCGCCCTGCGCTTTGGAGTGAAATTACATGATTGAGCTATCCGTAGAAAATCTGCATCTGACCTATGGTGACAATCCGGTGCTGAAAGGCGTCTCTATGCAGCTGAAAAAGGGCGAGGTGGTGTCGCTACTGGGCCCTTCCGGCAGCGGCAAAACCACGCTGCTGCGTGCGGTCGCCGGGCTGGAGAAACCCACGCAGGGCAACATTGTTATTGGCGACAAAACCGTTTATGCCGGCAATCCGCGCAGTGAGATCCCGGCGGAAGAACGCAATCTTGGGCTGGTGTTCCAGTCTTACGCGTTATGGCCACACAAGACGGTGTTTGAGAACGTCGCCTATCCGCTGAAGCTGCGCAAGGTGGCTTCGGCGGAGATCAAGCAGCGCGTGCAGTCGGTGCTGGAACAGCTGGGCCTCGGGCATCTGGGCCAGCGGCATCCGCACCAGCTGTCGGGCGGACAGCAGCAGCGCGTGGCGATTGGTCGTGCGCTGGTCTACAACCCGCCGGTGATTTTGCTGGATGAGCCGCTGTCCAACCTGGATGCCAAGCTGCGTGAAGAGGCGAGGGTGTTTCTGCGTGAGCTGATCGTCAAGCTGGGGCTGTCGGCCTTGATGGTCACCCACGATCAGAACGAAGCGATGGCCATTTCCGACCGCATTCTGTTGCTGAACAACGGCGTGATTGTGCAACAGGGCACGCCGCAGGAGATGTACGGTTCGCCAGCCACGCTGTTCACCGCCGAGTTTATGGGCAGCAACAATCGCCTGCATGGCAAGGTGACGGAGGTCAGCGAAGGCAAAGCGCGGATTCAGGGCGTGGACTGGGCGTTATGGGGACGGGCAGCCGAAGGGGTGACCGTCGGACAGGATGCCACCGCGGTCATTCGCGTCGAGCGGGTACGCCTGACCGACGGCCCGGAGGAGAATGCGCTGGCCTTGCCATTGCTGACCAGCATGTACCTGGGCGATCGCTGGGAATACCTGTTCCGCACCGCGGGCGATGATTTTGTGATCCGCGCCTACGGCACAGAACTGCGCGACCCGGCGCACTGTCATCTGTCACTGCCGGCCGCGCACGTGTGGATTTTCCCGAAAGGCTAATCAGATCGGGGGCGACACTAGTCCCCAGTTTTCCCCGCGACATTTTCTTCCCGTCACCCAGACTTTCAAATGCGGCAGACGCCGCAATCAGCGTGGTATTTCCCGTCGCAGTGATGGCCGTTGGTCACAACCTGTCTAATCTGACCTTCACGTTAATGGAATGCGTAACAGGTGGCTTTGTTTAGACGGTCAGATGCTGTGTCAGTCAGGACAGGTGATTCATCCTGTTCTGAAGTCAGATTAAACGGATGAGGGTATAGAGTTAATTATTTTCTGAGGCGTTCGCTATTTAATTTTTTTAGTGTTAAGTCGTCTTTTTTTAATTTTATCTCGCCAGCGGAAGGGATGCGGCGGTTTATTTTTAAAAGCTGTTCTGTGCTTATAAGGAAAAATATTATTGAGGTCATTTCTTTGCTTGAGAATATTCTTAGTGGCACCGATCGGTTATGCCGATGAATCGCCAATCCTATGCCGCTTTAACTGTTAAGAATAATCTTGCATTATGGCGATTAATCAGCTCAGGGGAAAGTTAAAGTAATTATTTGTCATTATTTGTCATTTGAAAGGATTATTTAATTTAAGCGCCACAAAACCAATTAATTCATCAAATACAATGATTTAAGTTTGTATGTTAATAAGTTACTTAGATCATTACGATAAAAAATATTTGTTTTACAGCTTTTATCTGCAATTCACATACTCGCCACGATATTTACTGCTGGCTGTAATAACGTCACGTAAATAACGAAAGGCCAAATCAAGATTTACCCCTAACAGGCCATATGTCATGGATGTTTTTTCGGAGTTAATAAATTGTGGACTGCGTGCCTTAATTGTTTAACTGCTGAAGGAATGCAGGGTTTATTTTGATAACCCTTTGTGCGTCTTTATATGTTAAAAGGAATTTCAGTAATGAAAAAATGCAGATTCAGTCTGAGCGCTGTCGCATTATCCGTTTTATTTAGTCTTGGCGCTACCACGCTGACGGCTAATGCAGCCGCGATTGCTGTGCCGGATGTTAGCGCGCTGAGTAAAGATGGTAATGGACAGTATACTGGTGGCGGTGCGGTCTTTATTGGTGGCTCTGATTTAACCTGGAGCAAAGATGTGACCGCCGGTACGGCGTGGCAGAAGATCAATATCCAAACGCCAGGCTTTGATGCGCTGGTTCGCAGCAGCGGCTATCTGGATTATCTGAACAGTGCTTCGGGCGTGCTGGAGTTTGATGCTAACTATCTGATTGAAGAAGGTTATCAGCGCTCTGTCCACGGGCAGCGTCTGGCCAATTCCTTAACGGAACAGGGCTATTCACGACCAACCAACGTGGTGCAGGGACTGCGCATGGGGTCGGCGGATAATCGCTATGTTAAAACCCAGGCGGTCACCCTGTATCAGCGTGACGCCAGCGGAAATATCGAATACCAGAAAAATGCGGATGGCACTTACGTCGTTGATTCGCAAGGCCATCAGATCCCGCTGACCGTCAGCAAAACCATCGAGCTGGATCGCAACTCCGATGTGTACCTGCGCACGGCCGAGAATGTCGGTGGCGTGGTGGGTCTGCTGGATGCAGAAATTTACTCTAAGGTGAAAAGCTTCGCGGCGGATGTCACGGCTGCGGTCACTTCGACCGGCACCCTGCATGAAAATGGCTGGAACGGTCACGCGCGTGATGTGGTGAGCATCCGCAACAGCATTATCAATAATACTCTGACTGATGACGCGTATGTCGTCAGTCCCGCCGTTGAAAGTGAGTCCGGCACCATTGAGCAAGCCTACAGTGAGCGTCCGCACGCCGTCGGCCTGTCCCTCAGCCACACCGGTGCGACCTGGCAGACTGACAGTGCCGGCAATCAGATTGACAGCAGTACGCTGACCAATGTGGTGCCTGCCACCGCGAATATCGTGCTGGATCAGGTGCAGATCACCGCGCAAAACCTCGCTGCGGTCCGTCAGGATAACCACACCTCCACCAATCAGAACACCTACGATCAGCTGGCCGACAAGCTGTCTACCGCAGTGAATATCACCGGTTCAGGTCTGTTTGCCACCATTAACGAGTCAACCCTGAACGGTGGGGTGAATGCTGCGGGTACGTCGCTGGCCCTGTCGGGACATGCCAACCGTACCGATATCAGCAGTTCAACGCTGAATGGGGATGTCACGATCAAACATGACGGTAACATTCCGGTGATTACCGTCGCGGTGAAAAGAGACTCGGCTGGCAACTATACGGCGGTCGGAGCAAGCCTCGGCACCACTGACGCCTCCGTGCTGGATCGTAGCCACAATGGCACCACGCTGAATGTGGCTGGCAGCACCATTAACGGCGATATCACCGCAGGCGGCACCACCGGCTTTAGCGTGCAGCTGGTGGACGTGACCGATGCCAACTCACAGTCCAACATTGCGCCAACCGTGCATGCCACCGCGCAGTCAATTTATAACAACGTGGTCAGCAGTACGAATCAAACCGTGTTGGCTAATGCCAACAGTGCCTGGACACCCGTGACCGTTAATCTGGACCAGAGCGTGTTAAATGGTAAGGTCACCGGCACCACCACGCTGTTCAATCCTGTCGATTATGCTCATCAAAGCGCTGAGCGGGTGCTGACGTGGAACCCGGATCTGACCGTGAAAAACGGCTCGGTATGGAATGCCGCTGCGCGTTCTACCACTCAGGGAACGGAAGTCGCGGTCAGCAATCTGCATGACCTGAACCTGACCGCCTCAACGCTGAATCTGGTGAACCTGAACAGCCAAACGTCGACCCTGGGCGGTAAAAATCGCTCCCAGGACCTCAGCACCGCGCGCGTGGTGGTGCATAACAACCTGACGCAGGATAAAGACGTTAACGGCAACTACCTTGGCTCGCAGATTATTATTGGTGACAGTATTGTCGCTCCGCTGCTGGACTTGGGCGGCGAATATGAATGGGGTTCTCTGCAGGTAAAAGGCAGCGCTGCGGGTAATTATCTGCTGCATATCGCCAGCTCCGGCATTGAACCTTACGTTTACAACGACTATCTGGACGATGCTCAAAACAACGCAGAAGTTGGCCACAGCTTTGTAAACTACAAAGACGCCAACAGCGATGCGACCTTCACCGGTAAAACCGAGCTGGGTGTATACCAGTACATCGCGTCAGATGAGTATGACGACACCTTACCGGGCGAGCGTAACGTCTACTTCAAACGCAGCGGCAAGCTCTCCAACTCTGCCGCCACCGCACTGAGCATCCCGGCGGCTCAGGTCAACGTAGCAACCTTAGAATCTGATGCACTGGCTAAACATCTGAACGCTTCCCGTAAGTCTAACGATGACGGCGGCGTGGGGATTTCTTACTTCGGCGGTAAAAACGAACAGCGTGTATCTGCAGGTGCTGACTATGACCTGAAGACCAATGGCGTGATGCTGGGTGTGGATAACCGTTTCGACATTGAGAAAAACGGCAGCTGGCTGGCCGGTTTAGCCTTCAGCTCCGCGCGTTCTAACCTCAGCGTAATGAACAGCACGGGCGACCTGGATAGCTACGGTGCGCAGTTCTACCTGTCCCGTCGCTTTGAGAATGGCCTGTTTGTTGATACCCAGGGCCAGTTCGATCACTTCAGCAACAGTGCCTCGGTGCGGATGCTGGACGGTCGCAAAGCGCATGCGGAGTTCTCCGGCAACGGTTACGGCCTCGGCATGAAGGTGGGTTACACCTGGGAAGACAACGGACTGTTTGTTGAACCTTACGTGAAAGCCACCGGACGCGCGTTCGACGGTGCCCACTACACCCTGACCAACGGCATGGTCGTCAACGGGAATGATTATAAATCCCTGCAGGGTGAACTGGGTGCAGATGTCGGCTACACCTTCGAGATGGGCGCCGGTCACCTGAAGCCTTACCTGCATCTGGCTGGCATCAACGAGTTTGCTGACAACAACAAAACTCGGGTGAATAACGCCACGCTGAACAACAGCATTGATGGCGCAGCCATTCAGCTTGGCCTGGGTGCCGAAATGAAAGTGACCGACAACTTTGGGGGTTACGTCGCCTATGACTACACCAAGGGCCATGATTCTGAACGTCCATGGCAGACCACTGTCGGTGTGAACTACAGCTGGTAATTTTTAAATCATCGTCCCTGCCTTAGCTTATTTTGAGGCGGGGATTTTTTTCATCAGGGAAAGGAGGAACAGGATGTGGACGTAAAAGACAGAAGTACTAAGTCTCCGCTGCGTAAAGTCGTGGCGCAAAGCAACCATGACAGTGCACAAGTCCCAGAACTTCTGGAGGAGTATGCGGATAAACCTCTCTATCTGTTGATCGCGTTGTGGTGCCGGCATCAGAACAGCTGGATAGACCGACAACAAATCTCCGACGCTTTTGCTATTACCGAACGGCGGGCGACCTTTCAGATCTCCTACATTTTGCGGCACAAGGAGATGATTGAATGTCAGAGCAGAAAATCGCGGGGTGATGACACCGGGAGATTACGCTTACAAATCAAAGTGCAGGAGGTGGACTTAAACAGACCCGCGCGCAGGACGTATGCCGAAATGCGTGGGGAAGTTAAAAAACCGGAGAGAGCAGAAAAAGAACCCGTAAACGACTGGCGATGGGTGTTGATGCGGCAGCCGCCAGTATGCAAATGATGCCGTCCCACTACGTACCCAGCAAGCAGGTAACTTTAGCCTGACATAATGCCGGGGCGTGAATTACAGCGTTTTTACTTTTTATACTACGCCATACCAGGGCAATTTTGCTTGTGAATTACATGTAAAAAAACCAGCCCGCAGGCTGGTTTCAGGGGTGAAGAAGACCGCTTAATCTGTTTCTCAGGTGCGAACCCGCAGAGCAGCTTCAATCTTATCAGCGACCTTCGTCACGACATAGGCAATCACCATATAGAACACCACGGCAATCAGGAACGCCTCAAGATAGTAGAAGTTCAGGGCGGCGGTCAGCTGAGCCTGGGCAAAGATATCGACCACTTCAATCGCGAAGGCCAGAGAAAGCGCCTTCATGATCACCATAAACGAGTTCGCCAAATCCGGGATGGCGGCAACGATAATTTGCGGAAACAACACCCGACGGAACAGTTGGCCATTGCTGTAACCCAGTGAATGCGCGGCATCGGACTGACCACTGTCAAAGGAGTTGAGCGCCCCTTTCACCACTTCGGCCTGGAACGCGGCAACACATGCGGTCAGGGCAATAATAATGATCGCCCAGTTCGGCATGGCATGCGCGTTGATTTCTACCCCAAGCAGTGAACTGATCGATTGCAGCGCCAGCGGCAAACCGTAATAGGCGAGGAAGATCACCACCACCATCGGGATGCCTTTGAAGGTGATTTTGTACACCACCACCAGTTGACGCAGCACCGGGATCTTTTTGTGTTCGATGAACGCCAGCAAGCCACCGAGCAGCGTCGAGATAATAAAGATGGTAACCGCCATCGCCAGCGTGACCGGCACGGCATCCATAATGCTCCAGAAGTCCGGCAGCAGCACATCAAGATCAAACATATTCTGAGTCCTTATTCCTTCACACGCTTGCCGTGAACTTTATCTTGGCTGCGGCGCTTTTCGATGTGTACTTGGCATGACGCATCTCGAAGAAACGCACGATAAGCCAGGCCGCCAGGCACAGCAGGGAGTAGATCACCGCCAACACCAGATAGGTGCCGAACTGATACTGGTTATAATCCCGCTCCATAATCAGGTGCGCCGTCGCCATCACATCTGCCGCACCGATGTACATCACCAGCGCCACGTTGTGGATCAGGTAAATGATCGAGTTACCGTAACCCGGCAGAGCAATATGTACCGCCTGTGGCCCAATGATGCGCGTCAGCTTCTGGCGGAAGGTGTAACCCATGCTGTCCGCCGCATCATGCTGACCCCGCTCTACCGCAAGGTAGGCCGGGCGCATCACTTCAGACAGATAGCCGCCGTGATACAGGCTGAGCCCGACCATCGAGGCGATATTGGCGGTGATAAAATCCGCCAGGCCAAACCCGCTGACGACCAGCGGCAGACCATAAAAGGCGACGAACAGTTGCAGCACCACCGGCACACTGCGCGCGTAGGAAACATAGAGATCGGCCAGCTGGCTGAGCACCGGTAACCTGCGCACGCGCAAGGTGGTGGCCACTATCGCCAGAAAGAATCCGGCGATCAGCGCGACAAACATAATCGCTAACGTCAGCGGCAAAGCCGAGAGCAGCTCGGGGATCATGGTAGAAAGATTCACGTTGAAACACTCCTGGGTGCAGCTTTGCCCGTCGGCGACAAAATGAGAACAGCCTTACTTCATGTATTTGACGACGTCTTCGCCAAACCATTTCTGTGAAAGCTTATCCAGCGTGCCGTCGGCCTTCAGCTCTTTCAGCGCGTTGTTGATGTCATCGTTCAGCGCCTGATTTTCCGCCGAGCGGTGGATCAACACATAGGTATTGTTGATAGAAATCGGTTCGCTTGCCTGGATAGCCAGCTTCTGGTTATCGATAACCGTCTGCTCGCCGAGGTTGGAAGGCAGGATCAGCGCATCGTACTTGCCGTTCTGCACTTCCTTCAGGCGATCCGGGTAGGGCACACCGGCGCTTGACGCTTTAATGTTCACTTTGTCGTTTGGATTTTCCTGCTGCCACTGCGTGACCAGCTTGTAGACGCCGCCGCCTGCGGTCACCGGTACGATGTTCTTACCGACCAGATCTTTCAGGGTGTTGATATTGCTGTCTTTGCGGCTGTAAATTTTCATCAGACTGGCACCCATCGGGCTGTCCGGGATCAGGAACTGCTTGCTACGGGCTGGCGCTTTATAGAAACCGCCGGTGGCCATGTCGTATTTCCCGGTCGCCAGACCGGTTTCCTGCGCGATGTCGGCCGCGCCGGTCATCACAAACTTATACTGTGGCAGTTTGGCATTGATCGCTTTTAATACGTCAGGCTCGTAGCCTTCTGGCTCAACGCCAATCGCGCCCCAGGACAGCGGCTTGGATTCCGCAGCAGTGGCGATTTTAATGGTACGCACGGCGGTGTCAGCAGACGCGGTGAAGCTCAATCCAGCGGAGGCCATGGCGAGCGTCATGCCGCCGATAACGGCCAGGCGACGTAAGGTAGTCTTGATTGCAGGCATGTCTTTATTCCTTTTATTAGTAGAGTGCGTGTTCAGAATTCAGGAACTGGGCGAGTCGTGGAAGGGACGGATTATCGAAAATCCCCGTCGGCGTGCCTTCAGCGGCGACGACGCCCTGGTCCATAAAGACGATTCGGTTCGAGATATTTTTGGCAAACTGCATTTCGTGGGTGACCAGCAGCGAGGTAATGCCTGACGAGGTGACGTCCTGAATCACTTTCAGCACTTCGTTAACCAGCTCAGGATCCAGCGACGAGGTCGGTTCATCAAACAGGATCACATCGGGTTTCACCGCTAACGCGCGGGCAATGCCGGTTCGCTGCAGCTGTCCACCGGAAAGCTGGGAAGGGTAGTGATCCTGTTTTGCGTCAAGGCCCACTCGCTTCAGCTCTTGCATCGCAATATCACGCGCTTCTTCTTTCGATTTGCGCTGTACGACCACCAGAGGATCCATCACGTTTTGCAGCACGGTCATGTTTTTAAACACGTTGAACTGCTGGAAGACCATTGCCGTCCGCAGGCGGATAGCCTGGATAGCCTGCTTATCGGGCGACTGATAATCCATTTTGACCTGGTCGAAGGTAATCAACCCTGAATTGGGCTTCGCCAGATAGTTTATGCAGCGCAGCAGGGTGGTTTTCCCGGTGCCGCTTGGACCGATAATCGACACCACATCGCCGCGTTTGACCGAGAGATTGACGCCTTTCAGGATCGGAGAACTGCCGTAAGACAGCTTAAGATCGTGGAGTTCAAGCATGTTGGTAGTCCTCTTTATTTCCCGGGCGTGGCATGGCCAAGCACGTGCATCAGGCGATTTGCCCAGCCAAAAATCGAAATAGCGTGGATAAGATCGATAATTTCGACGTCATCCAGACCCACAGAGCGCAATGAGGCGATATCTTCCACCGTCGCTTCGGCAGGCGCAGCGGATAACCGGCGGGCGAAGCGATAAATTGCGGCATCGCGCGGGCCAAGCATTTCAGGTTTATCAAAATAGATCGCGCTGACCAGCTTATCGCTTTTGGTCAGTTGGGCATGACGGCGTGCGTGAACCACGGCGCAATACTTGCAGCCGTTAACGATCGACGCCCCTAATGCACCCAGCTCGCGATCCGGACGGTTAAGCCCGCCCTCGACGTACATAATGGCGTTGAACAACACGGTGCGGGCAACGTAGCTTTCCGGATCGTGCGCCAGCGTGCGCACGTACTCGGAAATCTTCTTGTTGGATGGCGTCACCTTCATCGCATCACGCTGTGCCGGCGTGGCGTCTTCCACTTCGACGGGCGCGATGTAAGGATGCCAGGCCAGAGGCTTCAGGCTGACCATGGGGATCATGCGGACCTCATCAGGCGCAGGCCAGCGGCAACGCGCGTTTGGAAGTTAACAAAAGCGATCAGCTCGGACAGCGCAACGATTTGCGCATTGTTCAGCCCGGCCTGCTGCAGACGGGTCATATCGCTGGCAGCGGCCTCGCTCGGGGTCATGGTGACCAGATCGGCATGGCGGACAATCGTCGCCAGCGGCTCATCCAGATCGACTTCGCCATTCGCCAGCTTCAGCAACTGTTCCGAAGGGGAAAGCGCGGCCAGCTGCACTTCATAGTCCGCCATCAATTCTTCTGCGGCATTCAGCGCAGCCATGCGGTGAGCAAGCGCCAGGCGCAAGGCCGGCGCCAGTCCCTGATTGTCCTCTGGCTGTAAAACAGACAGGCGGCAAAGCTCTGCGCCCTCCACAAATTCTGTCCGAAAGCGACGGGCCTTAAACAGCGCGTCGTCCGGTGAAAGTCCGGCAGCCTTATCTATTGCGTCGATCACAACGTGTTCTCCTGATGTAGCAAGGGGGTTGAATCAACCCATTCGTCACCCTGCAGTTCCGGGATGTCGTAAGCCACCATGCTGGCAAAGTGGGCATCGACATCCTCTGCAAACAGCGAGGCGGTGATGCCGCGAACCAGACGATCGGCACCGGCACTGACTGCCGGAATATCACCGGAGACCTTGCCGTGCGTCAGCATCGCCGCATCATTAAAGCAGTGGATATGTGCCAGCATCGGGCAGGCACCCGGCACACGCTCGCGGAACTCAAAGGATGGGCCAAGATCCGGAGCTTCCAGCATATTCTGCCTGGCGGGTCCCATCTCGGGCTGATAGCGTCCGTCGGCCCAGTTGCGGATATGCGAGGCCAGCGCGGAAAATTCCGGGCGGCCGTTAAAGTCATTGGAAAAGCCGGTGGCCGCGATCAGAAAATCAGCCTGACGAGGACCCTGAGTGGTTTCAATCAGCAGCCCGTCCGCCTGCTGTTTTACCGCGACAATGCCGCAGTCCAGCAGGAAGCGGGCATTGGGATGGCGCGACACGCGCAGCGTTGAAGAGCGCGGCGGTGGCGTCTGGGTGGAAGCGGTGTAGTCGACAAACTTCCACTTCCAGGCATCCGGCAACTGGTGCATGCCGTGCACCACGCCCTGGCTGCCAATCCCGGTCATTTTATTGATGCGTGGCATCTCTTTGCGGCGGATCAGCATTTCTACCGAACCGGCACCCGCTTCAAGTGCGGTGGCGGCGTTATCCATCGAGGACGCGCCCGCGCCGATTACCGCCACTCGTTTGCCTTGCAGCGCGGCAAAATCAATGTTGTCTGCCGAGTGCGCCCAGTAAGCGCGATCGATACCGTTAAGGAAGTCCGGCACGGCGAAACCGCCCAATCCGGACCGCCCGGTGGCCAGAACCAGTCGACGGGTCAGCACGCGGCCGGTTTCCGCGCCTTCAACATCGATCGCAATAAATTCGCCAACCTGCGAGATGCCGGTCATGCGCACGTTGTTCTGCACCGGAAGATTGAGCACGCGGCGATACCAGACCAGATATTCCATCCACTGGCTTTTTGGGATCTTGTCCAGCGCTTGCCAGGCTTGCTGGCCCCACTGCGCGGTAAACCAGGCGCGGAAGGTCAGCTGAGGCAGGCCCAGCGCCGGGCCGTGCAGCGTTTTCGGCGAGCGCAAGGTCTCCATGCGGGCGAAGGTAATCCACGGCCCTTCTAAACCCTGCGGGGCCGCATCATAAGCGATGACATTATTGATGCCGCTCAGTACCAGCCTGGCCGTGGCGGCCAGTCCGCACATGCCCGCGCCAATGACCACAACATCGCGTACGGCTTCGCCCTGATACTGATGCTGAGGAACCCAGGATTTTGCGGGCAGCTCCAGAAACTCCAGATCTTGCTGAAGCTGGGCTTCCAACCCGGAAAGGCCGATTGGCAGTGGCGAAGGTGCAGGCGTTGTCATTATAAATTTCCCCGACTTGTGGTGAATTCAGTCTGTCACAAGTGCTGCGGTAAAGGCCTGGCGAAGATGAAATCCAGCAAATTCACGCCCTTGGAGAGATAATTTTATTATCTGCCTGGTGCATGATTTAGCATTCATTATCTGTCTGGCGCATGGTAATAAATCAGTTTTCGCATAATCCACTTCCCCCGGATGGGAGTCAAGCAGGGTGATTACTTGTTAACCAATGAAATTCTTATATCTTATGCTGAAAAAAGCATATGCCGCAGGCGGCGGCAGTGAAAAGGCGTGTTGAGATGAGTGGCGGGGCGTTCAGAAAAGGAGGGTGTTGGAAAATCAGTCCTGATTTATCAGCTTCATAACCCGCTGATGTTCGGTGGCCGGCAGCCGCTGGAAGGCGGGAAGCAGGTTGGCAGCTGCGGTCTCCAGCGCTTCAACCAGCGACTGAGCTGCCGCTGAGAGTTGCCGACCCTGCGGGGTGATCACCCCAAAAAAGTAGGGGATCTCTTCTTCCAGCGTGCGAATAACGACGCCTTCCAGCGGCATTCCCCAGGCGGTGACCGGCTCCAGAATGGCGACGCCAAGACCGGCACGCACGCAGGCGAGAATATTGGCGGAGGAGTTGGTCTCGATGGTTTCATGAGGCGGAACCTTCAGCTTTTTCAGCGCCTTTTCGAAACGTCCACGCAGGCGCAGCGGGCTCCACGGCACAATTAAACGCCTGCCAGCTAAACGACCAATGGCAATTAACTCTTCTGATGCCAGCGGATCGCTTTCTGGCAGCGCGACCACGCATCGGGATTGCCCAATCCAGTGCAAATCCACCGCATGATGTTCCAGCGGCAGGCTACACAGACCCAGATCCGCTTCGGCGGTGATCACGGCATGCGCGGTTTGTTCAGCGGACTGGCTGACAATCTGCACTTTGTTTTGCAGGCCCAGCAATGCCAGCGCCTGAGGTAACAAACCTGCGGCCAGAGCGGGCGTGGCCGCAATACTCAGTGGGCGATGCTGCTGATGGCCAATTTCATTGGCGCGCAGGCGGATTTGTTGCAGCGACAGCAGCGCTTTTTGCACGTACTGATGCAGTTGAAGCGCTTCTTCCGTGGGGTGAATGCGCGGGCCGTTACGGATAAAGAGGGGATAACCCAGCGACTGCTCCAGCTCCTGGATCAGCCGGGAAACCGAAGATTGTGAACGATCCAGCACTTTCGCCGCCGCCGTCACGCTGCCAGAGGAGATGACATTGGCAAAGGCTTCCAGCTGTCGCAAATCAAGGTCATGTAAAGTTGTCATCCCGCCGAAGTCCCTAACTGGTTGATAAGTCCCAACAAGCGTGTGGGAAACCTTCTCATCATAGAGAGACTCTGGAGAATAATCTACATCGGGCCCCGGCCTGAAGCCTCAACGTGCGGGATAGGGATGTTAATAATAGATAGCAAGATCACAATAACAGCACTAATTGTTACTACACTAATAATAACTTGAGTTATGATTGTTTCATCGGAGGCAAACAAACCTCCAAAACAAATAACTTAAGGATTACAACCATGAAAACCATCAAAACACTGTCACTTGCCGCTGTAGCCGCTCTTTCCCTGATTTCATTTGGTAGCTTCGCGCAGAGCGTCTCCGTTACCTCATCGACTCTGGATGGCGCTGAAGCTAAAATCGCTGCACAGGCACAGCAACACGGCGAGCAGTACAAAATCACCAGTGCTAACACCAATAACAACGTGTATATGACTGCAGAATTGTACAAATAAGGAAGGGTTGCATACGGAAGTGTCGCAAGAGGCCGCCTACGGGGCGGCCTTTTTGTGGGTAAATTCCCTGAAATCCGCGATGCTTAACGGCCGGGAGAAGTAAAAGCCCTGAAATGCAGTGCAGCCAAAACTCTTCATCAACGACCATTGTTCCGGTGTTTCAATCCCTTCTGCCAGCACCTCAAGTTTCAGATCGAGCCCCATTCGCGCAATATGCCTGGCGATAACGGCGCCTTTCATGCTCTCTTTCGCGCCAAACACGAAACTACGGTCGATTTTTATTTGCTCAAGTGGCAGGCGGCGAAGGTAACTTAATGATGAAAAGCCGGTACCAAAATCATCCAGCGAGAATCTAAATCCTGCATTCGATAGCGCAGTCATTTTTGCTACCACGGTTTCAATATCAGAGGCAAAAACGCTTTCGGTGAGTTCAATCTTCACCAGTGAGGGGGTGATCTGCGCAATTTTGGCCTGGTTCAGCAGGCTTTGAACAAAGTCTGGCTTCATCAAATGATCGACGGTGACATTAATAGAAAGCGTCAGGTGACTGGTTTTGGGATCCAACCGCCATTCCGCTAATTCTTTAAAGGCATTCACGATCACCCATTCACCCACCGAAGGCATCAGCCCGGCTTGCTGCGCATCGGGAATAAATTCCGACGGTGGAACCAACCCTTTTTTGGGATGATTCCAGCGTAACAGCGCTTCGGCCCCAGAAATATGACCCAACGAATTAAGCAGCGGCTGGTAATAGATAACGAATTCGTCGTTATAAATCGCATTCTGAAGAGATCGGATTTTTTCGCTTCTGCGGGAGAAATCTATATGCATGGCGACGATGCCCCCAGAGAGGATAGCGGTCGACAATATGCCGTTAATCCAGGGGAGAACCGATCTGAGTTCAGGCGGAATAGGTTCTGCGAAAGGGAAGACCAAATTGGCTGCACTAAATACGCTGAACGTCGCCAGCGAGAGTAATATTATGAGCAGTTGCAGCAGACTCTTCTGCCTTTGGTAATTGATATAGCCAACCAGCGCAATCGTCAGAAGATAAAGGTGGGTTGTTCTTGGTACATCAATTTCAGGGATGTCGAAAAATAAACAGAAATAGATGGCGTAGGCAATATGAACTATCTGAGCAAGCATCAGACCTGCCGAAAAACTTCTCTTTTCCGTTACGCCCCAGCAGATAATTGCGGCAATAATCAGGAGGATATCTGAAGAGGCCATCGACCATTCATGCAAAATAAGAAATACCGTACACCAACCACATATCACGATTAAACCAATAATAAAGGCGGAACGGCACATAAAAGCGAGATGTTCTTCACCCGGAGATTTGACAACTCTTTGCTTGGGCATGGTGCAGATGACTCCACTTCTGTAATAAATTAACCCTCTGAAATTAGAGTTTTGAGGTGAGGATCAGAGGCGAGATATGAGAGATTTAAGTCAAATAATCGTTAGGAAAAGTCGTCGCCTGGTGGCATTTCTGTGGATGACGGAAACACTTTAGCATCATTCTATTTCCTTTTAGAACACTTTATGTATGAATTAATTATGAAGTAAAAGGCGTTCTTATCTCAATCCGCGTATAAAATATTTCAATGAATAGAATAAGTTAAGGCTGAGAGGCTGACGCTAAAATCGGCTTGAGCACTTATACCAGACTGTACAGCTTTTGATCAATATTTTCGTAAGGGTATTATTTCACGGTTTTAATCATGGTCAGATTCGCGATCTTTTAATTTTTAAACCTGTTTCGAAAACCGCTGTTTAATTGCTTCTATTAGTCCCCAATAAACGTCTGAAACTGTGGATTAGGACGCTGCGGCTGACTCTTTAGGATAAGACTGAGGCCGCGAAATTTAGCTTAAATATCGTTGCGTTCCCGTTCACCTGTGCTTATTGTGTGAGCGATTAGTACCAGTGATATCAAGAGGTCAATGTCTCATCAGGCGTTAACCAGGGCCCCTGGAAGGAATCTGCGGGTCAGATAATTTTTCTATAACAAGGATTGTTATATGTCATTACATTGCCCGCGTTTAACCTGCAGCCGCTACGCGGTGCTATTGGCGATTTTCTCTGTTTTTTTTGGGCCAAATGACACCCTCGCCGCGCCTGGCGATGAACCGCTTGTTCTGCAACAGCAGCGGCAAAAAGCGCTGGAGCAGCAGCTCACACCGCCTACACCCGACGTGCGCCTCTCGCCGCCTGCGTCCAGCTTCAGCCGCATTCAGTTTCCACAGGAAAACCCCTGTTTTCCAATCGATAAGGTGGTGCTCAGCGGCAAAGACGTCTTACCGCACTGGCTGCCGCTGCGGCTCATCACCCGTCAGGCCACCGGTCAGTGCCTCGGCGGTCAGGGCATTAACCTGCTGATGAGCGCGCTGCAGAACCGCCTAATCGATCATGGCTATATCACCACGCGGGTGCTGGCACCGGCCCAGGATCTGACCAGCGGCGAGCTAAAGCTGGTGATTGTGCCCGGCAAGGTGCGCAAGGTGGTCCTGACGCCGGGCAGCGACCGCTACGTTTCGCTGTACGCTGCCTTCCCGGCCCATGCCGGCAATCTGCTTGATTTACGCGACATTGAGCAGGGGCTGGAAAACTTGCAGCGGCTGCCGACGGTGCAGGCCAGCATGGAGATTGTGCCCGGCGAGCAGCCGGGCGAAAGCGACGTGCAGCTTAGCTGGCAGCAGACAAAAATGTGGCGCGTCGGCGCATCGCTGGACGACGCCGGCACCCGCAGCACCGGGCGCTATCAGGGCGGCTTAACCCTGTCGCTGGATAATCCGTTCTCGCTCAGCGATCTCTTCTATCTCTCCGGCAGCAGCAGCCTGGAAAAACACGGCGGCAAGGGCACCCGCAACCTGACCGGCCACTATTCCGTGCCGTTCGGCTACTGGACGGCGGGCGTGACCGCCAACAGCTACGACTATCACCAGACGGTGGCCGGACTGAATCAGGACTACCGCTACAGCGGCCAAAGCCAGAACCTGGATTTCCAGCTCAGCCGGGTGCTGCACCGCAGCAGCAGCCAGAAAACCACCGTCACTTACGACGTGCTGGCAAAAGAGTCGAAAAACTTTATCAACGACACCGAGGTGGAGGTTCAGCGCCGTCGCACCTCGGCATGGCGCATCGGCTTGCAGCACCGTCACTACATCGGGCAATCAATGCTTGATGCTGACGTCAGCTATCAGCGCGGTACCCGCTGGTTCGGCGCGATGCCGGCCCCGGAAGAATATTTTGGCGATGCCACCGCGCTGTCGAAAATCCTGCAGCTCAACGCCCAGCTGGACGTGCCGTTTTCCCTCGCCAGCCAGCGCTTCCATTACAACGTGCAGTATCAACGGCAGGTCAGCAATACCCTGCTGACGCCGCAGGATCAGTTTGCCATCGGCGGGCGCTGGTCGGTGCGCGGCTTTGATGGCGAGCGCAGCCTGAATGCCGATCGCGGCTGGTTTGTGCGCAATGATATCGGCTGGTTTACGCCGCTGCCGTCGCAGGAGATTTATCTGGGCGTGGATTACGGCGAAGTGGGCGGCAACGGCACGCAGTACCTGGTGGGCAACCATCTGGCCGGCGGAGCCATTGGCGTGCGCGGCGCGGCCTTCAGTATTGGCTACGACCTGTTCGCCGCCGTGCCGTTCTCCAAACCTGATGGCTTTAAAACCGATCCGCTGTCACTCGGTTTTAACCTCAACACTCAGTTTTAACCCCGTGCAGGGCCGGAATCGCTAACTGCCGCAGGCGCCGAATAACAGTAAGGATACTGTGATGAATAAGAACCTTTTTCGTATCGTGTTTAATAAAGCGCGCGGCATGCTGATGGTGGTGGCCGATATCGCCGCTTCCGGCCGTTCTTCCTCTTCCCCATCTTCCGGCCTCGGCCAGACGCTGCGCCGCCGCGTCAGCGTCCTGTCTCCACTGCAGTTCGCGCTACTGCTGGCACTGGGTTGCGTCACCCTGTCAACCCAGGCGGGCGTGGTGGCCGACCGCAGCGCACCCGGCAGCCAGCAGGCGACCATCATTAACGCTGCTAACGGCACGCCGCAGATCAATATCCAGACGCCGAGCGCGGGCGGGGTTTCCCGCAACGTTTACAGCCAGTTTGACGTGAATAAACACGGCGTGGTGCTGAATAACTCACATGCCAACACGCAGTCACAGCTGGCCGGCATGGTCACCGGCAACCCGTGGCTGGCACGCGGCGAGGCCAGCGTGATCCTCAACGAAGTGAATTCGCGCAATCCCAGTCTGCTCAACGGTTACGTGGAGGTTGCCGGTAAAAAAGCGCAGGTGGTGATCGCTAATCCGTCCGGTATTACCTGTGACGGCTGCGGCTTTATCAACGCCAACCGCGCGACGCTGACTACCGGCCAGCCGCAGATGAAAAATGGCCTGATCGCCGGCTATGAGGTCGACAAAGGTCAGATTGTGGTGAAAGGGGCGGGGCTCGACAGCGGCCTGCAGGACAGCACCGATCTGATTGCCCGTGCGGTAAGCGTCAACGCCGGGATTTGGGCCAGTGATCTGAAGGTGACGGCGGGGCGTAATCGCGTTGGTGCGCAACACAACGAGGTGACGGCGAAAGCGGCGGACGGTAGCGTGTCGCCGGTTGTGGCCATCGACGTGGCGGCCCTCGGCGGCATGTACGCCAGTAAAATCCGCCTGCTGGGCACCGAAAAAGGCGTCGGCGTGCACAACGCCGGAAATATCGGCGCGTCGGCGGGTGACGTGGTTGTCAACGCGGACGGCAGCATCACCAATCGCGGCACCCTCAACGCCGCAGAAAATCTGCGGCTTGCCTCGCAGGGCGGCGTGGCTAACAGCGGCAAAATGTACGCGGCGGTCAACACCGATGTCCAGTCCGCTGGCCTGCTGAGCAACAGTGGTTCAGTCGCCGCCGGTAAGCAGACCACACTGAACGCGGCGGCCATCCGCAGCGATGCAGACGGAGCGCTGGGCGCCGGAATTAACAGCGACGGCAGCAAGGCCGCAGCCGGAGATTTAGCGCTGAACAGCCGGGGCGAACTGACGGTCAACGGCAAGGCGGTGGCGGCAGGACGGCTCACGGCAAAAGGGACGACGGTCAACTTCAGCGGCAGCCAGACCCACGGCAGCGAGATTGTGCTTCAGGCCAGCGCGGGTGATATCAGTACAGCCAGTGCCACCCTGGAGGCGACTCATGGCTTAACCGCCACCGCCACGGGTGGCCTGAATAACAGCGGCGGCAAGGTATCTGCAGACACACTGACGCTGATCGCGCGTTCGCTGAACAATCAGCAGGGCCTGCTCCAGCAGCTGGGGCAAAGCGATCTGACCCTGTCGTTTGCCGACGGCATTGATAACACGCAGGGCACCCTGGGCGCTAACGCCAAAAACCTCACCCTCAACGGCGCCAGTTTCACTAACCAGCAGGGCTCGCTGCTGCATCTGGGGGACGGCGAGCTGTCGATCGCCACCGGCGAGATGAACGGATCTGCGGGGTCGCTTCGTACCCAGGGCAGCCTGAGCCTGAACAGCGGGCGGCTGGTACTGGATAATGCCATCACGCAGGCCGGCAGCCTCACGGTTACGGCTACCGCCTTGTCCCACCGTCAGGGAACAATGCGGCAAACCGGCAGCGGGCCGCTGACGGTGACCGTCGAGGGCGCGCTGGATAACCAGGGCGGCAGCATCGCCTCCGGCGGCCACCTCAACCTGAGCGCCGGCAGCCTGACTAACCACAGCGGAAAACTCTCGGTGGTCGGGGAGTTCACGCTGCTTAGCGACGGCCTCGACAATCAGCAGGGCGTGATTGCGGCGGGTGCTGCGTTGTCGGTTAACAGCAACGGGCTGAATAATGACGGCGGCCTGCTGCAGTCCGACGGCGCGATGACGCTGGATACCGGCGCGGGCGCGCTGAGTAACCGCGACAGCGGCAGCAATGGCGGCATTCTCAGCCGCAGCACGCTGGTGCTGCGCGCCGGAGACATCGATAACGCCGCCGGATTTATTGGTGCGGCGGACGATGCCACGCTGACCGGGCTCAGCCTCAGCAATCAGGACGGCACCCTCGCCAGCGATGCCGGGCTTACCCTCACCAGCAACGCGATGAATAATCAGCGTGGTGTGGTCCAGGCCGGTACGGCGCTGTCGCTGAACACCCGGGGCAACACCCTGAAAAACGGCAGCGGCCTGTTCACCGCGGGCCAGACGCTAACGCTGCTGACTGGCGCATTGCTTAACGGCGCGGGACAGCTGATTAGCTCGGGCGCATTAAGCCTGAACACCGAGGGACAGCAGCTGGATAACGGCAGCGGCGTGATAGCCGCCACGGGCGACGCGCAGTTGCTGACCGGCGCGCTGAATAACGCCGGCGGACAGCTTCAGGTGGTCGGTAACGCGCTGATCGCCACGGCAGGCGCGGATCTTGATAACACCGCCGGACTGATCCGCAGCGGCAAAAGCCTGGCGCTCTCCAGCGGCAGGCTGACCAACCGCCACACGCAGTCAGACCATACCGGTATTGAAGGCCAGTCGGTCACCCTCAACAGCGCCACGGTGGATAACAGCGCCGGCGCCGTGCGGGCCAGCGAGCTGCTGGCGCTGAATACCGGCAGCACGCTGAACAACAGCAGCGGCCTGCTATCGTCCGGCGGGACGCTGGCGGTCAATGGCGCGAACACCCTGACGCTGACCAACACCGGCGGCACGCTGATTGCCGGCAACGCGCTGAACCTCAGTGCCGATGCGCTGGGCGGCGATGGCCGGGTGCTGTCGCAGAACGCGATGACGCTGGTGCTGCAGCAGGCCTTTTTCAACCAGGGCCAGGTGATTGCCAATGGCGATATGACCTTCAACCTGGGCGGCGGCGGGCTGGTGAATCAGTCGCTGATTCAGGCGGGCGGAACCTTAACGCTGAACGCCGGCAGCCTGAATAACCGGCAGTCGGCAGAAATCAGCGCCGGCGAAAATCACTTGCTGATTAGCGGTAACGTCACCAACCGTGGATTGCTGGACGGCGGCCTGACGCATATCGTTTCGGCGTCACTGAACAACATTGGCAGCGGCCGTCTGTACGGTGACCATATCGCGCTGCAAACCGGCACGCTGACCAACCAGGCGGAAAACGGCACGGCGGCCACCATCGCCGCGCGCGACCGGCTGGATATCGGCGTGCAGACGCTGAACAACCGCGACCACGGTCTGATTTACAGCGGTGGCGACCTCGCCATCGGCGGCCTGCTGAACGGCAGCTGGAAGGCGACCGGCCAGGCCTCAGTGTTCAACAACCACAGCGCTATGCTGGAGTCGGCCGGAAACATGGCCCTCGATATCGGGCAGATCGACAACATCAACGATAATCTGGTAACCGATACGGTGGTGGTGGAGCAGTCTTCGCATCATGAAGCGGTGCTCAGCGGTGCAATCACCCGGTATGACTGGGCGGACATTGATACCAGCAACTCAAACCAATATGGCGTGCGTCAGGCGATAATGCCTGACGGCAGCAGTGGCGGGACCTTTTACGAATACCAGTACGACCGCACTATCACCGAAACCCAGGTGACGGAAAGCGATCCGGGGCAGATTATTGCCGGCGGCAACCTGACCATCAACAGCAGCCAGGTCAATAATCATGACAGCCGTATCGTCGCCGGGGGGCTGCTCGGCGGTGCGATTGGCGAGCTGAATAACATCGCCACCACCGGGGAGCGGGTGATCACCGATACCGGCACGCAGACCCGCTGGTATGCCAAAAAGACACGACAACCGTTAGGCCCAACCAAAACCTCGCAGGGTAAAGACAGCAGTGAATATGATCCGGAGCCTGTCGTGCAGACCATTGATTTGCTAACCCTGGCCTGGCAGGGCAATGAGCCGGTGAACGGTAGCGGGACCTCCACCGCCAGCCGACAGCCCGCAGGCATCACGGTGACGGTTGTCGATCCTGGCGCCGTGTCTGCCCCGGCAGGGCAGACACCCGTTACGCTGCCGCCAGGGCAAATCATGGAAATTGTTCAGCCAGGCAGCGATAACAGCACCATCCGCGCGATAGCGCCGGACACGAAACTGCCGGACAACAGCCTGTTCCAGCTACATCCTGACAGTAACGTTGGTTATCTGGTGGAGACCGATCCACGCTTCACCAACCAGAAACAGTGGCTCGGCAGCGACTATATGCAGAACCAGTTCACCCAGGATCCGAATAACGTGCTGCGCCGTCTGGGCGATGGTTACTACGAGCAGCAGCTGATCCGCAGGCAGGTCATTGCGCTGACGGGCAACCGCTATCTGAACGGCTACAGCAATGACGAGGCGCAGTACCGGGCGTTGATGGACGCCGGCGTGCTCTTTGGCAAAACATACAGCCTGACGCCAGGCGTGGCGCTGTCGGCGCAGCAGATGGCCCTGTTGACCAGCGATATGGTCTGGCTGGTGACGCAGACGGTTAGCCTACCGGACGGCAGCACGCAACAGGTTCTGGTGCCGCAGCTGTATGCCCGCGTGAAGCCGGGCGACCTGGACGGCAGCGGTGCGCTGCTGTCGGGCAACGACGTGTCGCTTGCAGTCAGCAACGATCTGACCAACAGCGGGCACATTACCGGCCGGACGGTGACCCAACTGACGGCGGATAACCTGAATAACAGCGGCTTTATCGGCGGTGATAAGGTTGACCTGCGGGCCCGCACCGACATCAACAACATTGGCGGCACGCTGCAGGGCGGCAGTAACCTGACCGCCATTGCCGGGCGCGACCTTAACAGCATCAGCACGCTGGGCGGCAGCACGGGTAACATCACCTTTGACCGTCCGGCGGGCATTTACGTGCAGGGTGAAAACGGCACGCTCGGCCTGCAGGCGATGAATGATATCAACCTGACCGCGGCGCAAATCAGTAACGCTGGCGCGGGCAGCCAGACGCAGATTATTGCCGGGCACGACCTCAACCTGAACACCCTGACCACCACGGGCAGCGAAAGCGGCGACTGGGGCGGCGGCAATTCACGCAGCCTGACGCAGAGCACGGAGGTGGGCAGCCAGATTAACGGCGGCGGCGACGTGTCGCTGCTGGCTGGCAACGACCTTAACGCGCGCGCGGCGGCGGTTACCGCGCAGGACAGCCTCAGCGCGGTGGCGGGCAACGACCTTAATCTGACCAGCAGCAATGCGACTTACCACCTGACGGAAGACAGCCACCAGAGCAGCGGCGGGTTGCTGTCGCGGAAATCGGTCACCACTCACGACGAGGTGCAGAGTCAGACCGCGATCGGTAGCAGCTTCAGCGGCGACAGCGTGTCGCTGCAGGCGGGGCGCGATCTGACGCTAAGCGGCAGCAATGTTGTTGGTACCAATGACGTGGCGCTGTCGGCAGGCCGCGATCTGACCCTCACCACCGCAGAAGAAATGCGGCAGGAAAATCACCAGTATAAAGAAACCAAAAGCGGGCTGTCCGGCACCGGAGGCATCGGCTTCACGGCCGGCAGCAGCTCACTGAAGGTGACCGACGATGCGTTATCCCACAGCAGCGCGGGCAGCACGGTGGGCAGCACCAACGGCAATGTCAGCCTGACCGCCGGCAACACCCTGACGGTGAAAGGCTCTGACCTGCTGGCCGCTCAGGATCTGACTCTGAGCGGCAGCGAGGTGAATATCCTCGCGGCCGAAAATCAGAGCACGCAGAAGCACACCGTGGAGCAGAAGCAGAGCGGCCTGACGCTGGCGCTGTCGGGCGTGGTGGGCAGCGCAATCAATTCGGCGGTGACCATGGCAACCGATGCCGGCAGTGAAACCAGCGGACGGCTTGCGGTGCTCAAGGGGATGCAGGCTGCACTGACCGGGGTTCAGGCTTATCAGGGGGCGTCACTGGCGGAGGCCGGGGGAAGTGCGGGAAGCCTGGTGGGGGTTAACCTGTCGTATGGCAGCCAGTCGTCAAAATCTGAACAGACGATGACGCAGAACCAACACCAGGGCAGCCAGCTGACGGCCGGCAATAATCTGAGCATTACCGCCAGCAAGACCGACATCAACATTCAGGGCAGCAAGCTGCAGGCGGGCGGGGATGCAAGCCTGAGCGCGGCGCGTGACCTGAACCTGATTTCTTCGCAGGACAGCCAGAAGCTGGAGGGAAAAAACAAGAGCCAGGGAGCCTCCGTTGGCGTCGGCATCAACTTTGGTCAGGGTGCCAACGGACTGTCGCTGAACGCCAGCGTCAATGCCGGAAGAGGCAGCGAAAGCGGTAACGGCACCACCCACAATGAAACCACCGTCAGCGCCGGTAATAATCTCAACATTGTCAGCGGCCGGGACACCACGCTGACCGGTGCGCAGGTCAGTGGCGAGAAGGTGGCTCTCGAGGTCGGCCGCAACCTGACGATGACCAGCGAGCAGGACAGCGACAATTACGACTCGAAGCAGCAGAACGCCAGCGCGGGCGGCAGCGTCAGCATGGGCGGCGGCAGCGGCACGGTCAGCCTCAGTCAGGATAAAATGCACAGCACCTGGCGCTCGGTGCAGGAGCAGACCGGAATATTTGCCGGCAGCGGCGGCTTTGACGTGACCGTCGGCGAACACACGCAGCTGAACGGTGCGGTGATGGACTCATCGGCAGACGCGGATAAAAACAGGCTGGATACCGGCACGCTGGGCTGGAGCGACATAAAAAACGAGGCCGAATATAAGGTTCAGCACCAGAGCGTGGGCGTCAGCAGCGGCGGCAGTATGGGGACACAGTTTGCGGGAAATGCGGCGAATAACCTGCTGACCGGTGCCAACCGCAGCGGAAGCGACAGCTCAACGACCAAATCGGCGGTCAGTGAAGGCACGATTGTCATTCGCGATCCGCAAGGTCAGCAGCAAAGCGTGGCGGATATCAGTCGCGATACTAAGAATGCGAATGCTGGGCTAGGAAAAATCTTCGATAAAGAGAAAGAGCAGCAGCGCCTGAAGGAAGCCCAGCTAATTGGTCAAATCGGTGCACAAGTCGGGGATATCGCACGGACGCAGGGGCAGATTGCCGGAGAGAGAGCCAAGAACGATCCGGCCGCGCTTGAGGCAGCCAGAGACAAGCTGGCCGCTTCCGGTAAGCCATATACGGATGAAGATGTTGCAAAACAGGCTTATAACACGGCGATGGCACCCTATGGCACCGGCAGTAGTTTGCAACAGGGGATCGGCGCAGCTACGGCTGCCATACAGGGGCTTGCGGGCGGGAATATCGCGCAGGCGGTAAGTGGCGCGGCGAGTCCTTACCTTGCTGAACAAATCCATAATATGACCACGGACGCGTCAGGCAAGGTCAACACCGAAGCGAACCTGATGGCGCATGCCGTGCTGGGTGCGGTGGTTGCTCAGGCACAGGGCAACTCAGCGCTTGCCGGAGCCGCAGGCGCGACAACCGGCGAGTATATCGCGCAGCAGCTTTATCCGGGGATCGACCGCAAAGATCTTACGGAAGAACAACGACAGACCATCAGTGCACTGGGAACGCTAGCAGCGGGCCTTGCAGGCGGCATTGTTGGTGACAGCACCGGTAATGCTGTGGCAAATGCGCAGGCAGGTAAGAATTCGTCCGAGAACAACAATCTTTCACTACCCGGTTGTCTGGGCAGTTACGGTCAGGCAGCGGCTTCGCTGGGAAGCTCAATGATTGATGCCGGTGCAACCACGGAAGTAATTAACACGGCGCTTATTGAGAATGCGAAAGGTGATTTACCGGAAGGCGCAAATATTACCAAGGCCATTGTTGAGGGATATAAAGATGGCGTGCTTATTGCCGGATCAGCTTATTTAGGCCCGGCAGCAAGTATTGGTAAAGTTGTGGCAGGTGCTACAATAGCGGAGATTGCTAATGGTACTTATCAATGGTTCGATCTTAGCCAGCCAGGTAATGAAAATAATAGCTGGGATTACTGGGGGAGTGCCTCGGCAGCCGTTACTGGCGCACTTGCACCTGGTCGAGATATCTGGAAGAACGTAGGCATTGCAGCAGCAGGATCTGTATTCACTGATGGACCAGATGCCTTGGCTGTAGGTAGTTCAGCCGCCGGGGCATGGGCCGGTGGGATATTCGGTCAATATATGCCGGGGGTAGTGAACTCAGTGACAGGAAAAGATGCTCCAGGATTCATATTTGATACAATAGGCTCACTCGGCACAGAATTTTTAGGTGGTTATTCGAGAGATTTATTCATTAGAGCGAATCCGCAAAATACCTCTGAAAAAGAAAAGGAAGTTTCAAAATGATCCCCTATATCAAAATGCTAGTGTATTCTTGTGTTTTCTGTATGTTTTTTTGTTTTGTGCTTGGAGCTGGAGCTTCGCTCATTGCATATATTAAAAATGGATATTTTTTGATTCCTGATGGACAAATAACGCGAGCTATTCTTTTTGGAGGCATTGCAGGAACGGCGATAACTTTAGCTACATTAGTTTTTAACTTGATCGACAAATATAATTCGGGAAAAACTCCTCCATCAGACCCTGACTGATCTTCACATCAATTTCAGTCCATGTTGTTGGGATTTTACCAACCAAGCCTGCTAGTTGACATATGTAGCCTTTGCTTAGTAAAGCTGATTAACAATTACTGTTAAAAATCTGCTGCTCCAGGATATTGCTCAATTTGATTATACAATAGCATCAGCACACTGGGCAGTAGCGCCGGCAGTAACCTGACGGTGAAGGGCTCCGACCTGCAAGCCGGCCAGCGAGCTGACGGAATCGGAAAGGCAGACGGTAAGCGCGCTGGCAACGCTGGCCGCAGGTCTTTCAGGCGGGTTGATCGGAGACAGCAGAGCGGATGCTGTATCTGCAGCCCAGTCGGGCAAGACGACGGTGGAGAATAATCTAATGGCTGGGAATGAGCAGTCGCAGGCGAAGTTTGTACAAGAACACGGTAAGGATGTGCTGTCCTGTTCAGATAATCCAACATCAGCCAGCTGCCAGCGTGGTGAGGCGGTTAATAAAGCGATTGCTGGCGCGTTGGCAACTGGAGGCGTGGCATCTTAACTGCGCCAGCACAGGCGATGTGGACGCTGGGTGCAGGGTTTAACACAGTTGCTCAGTACGCCGATGATGGTACGGTGAACCCGGTAAACTCAATTGTGGCTGGCTGGACAAACGTTATCACCATCGGAAATGGGTGACAGGCGGTTGGAATCCTAAGTTTAATCCTGAGCTTTTAAAATATACCGAAGTTGAAGGACAACTGGGGATCTCTGAGCAAATGCTACCGAGAAAATTCCCCGTAGCATAGGAAATATTGGAGCTTAAGCAATTTCAGAGGGGAGCGCAAAAGCTGCTGAGAAGGCACGCAAAAAATCAGGAGAGGTAAATGAAAAATGATCTTAATCTCAGGGTGATTCAATCATTGTTTAACTTAGTTGCCACTGTGGTTTTTATAATTGTTGTTTCTGTTATAGGAAAGGTTTTTTTCTCATTACTACTTTGGCTCTTTGGGGAAGGGTTTGTTATCACCTCGCAGGATGTTTACACGGAATAAAAGTTGGTTCTTATACAGGAGGTGTCGGGGGGCGGGTCTTGCCTTACTTAGTTTTTTTAAAGTAATAAAATTTTAAACTTTTGGCATTTTTTAATACCACTTGGTTAAGAGGTTGTTACTTCTATTAGCCAATATCCATGACCAAACAAAAAGCCTTGACACTACAACGGCTAAGTTCCACAGTTCGGCTGCCCGGGGATTGGGTGGGGTTGACCCAGGCGGTTTCTACAACGGGAAGTAAAGTTCCCGGTAAGAGAACCCCGCATTAATATTCCTGAAAGGAATGATGAGCACAATTTTTATTAATTAAGGATGATTTATGAAAACAACGATTATCTCTCTGGCTATTTTAACTGCCATTAGTACCGCGACTGTTGTGCACGCCGCAGACCACACCATCACCCTGGGATATGCGCAAAGCAAAGTACAGGATTTTAAAAACATCCAGGGGGTTAATGCGAAATATCGCTACGAGTGGAACTCTCCTCTCAGTATCATAACCTCATTTACCTATTTGAATGGCAGTAATGACGGTCATTATTCAAACGTCAATAATACTATCTATCCAGAAGTTGATGTAAAGTATTATTCTTTAGCCGTCGGCCCGGCATATCGTATCAATGATTTTTTCAGTCTCTATGGTTTAGTTGGCGTGAACTATAACAAAGTTAATTACAGCTATGACTTGGAAAAGTTTGGCTTGGGAAATTCAAGCAGTACGAGTGACAATAAATCTACCAACCTGATGTATGGCGCGGGTGTGCAAATCAACCCATGGAATAATCTCACCATCGACGTGGGTTATGAGGGTTCAAGAGTCACAGACGGCGTTACGGATTACGCAGTGAATGGATTTAATGTGGGTGTTGGCTACCGCTTTTAAGTCGCGAGTGCACTGTTAAGAAGAATCCGGCCATGTGCCGGATTTTTTCTGCGCTTTTAGGGTATTAATCGCTAAAAGATAACGCTCAGCCAAATGATGATTGTCATCACCACGGCGACTAACTGTGCCGCACCGCCAATATCTTTGGCGCGTTTAGAGAGGGGATGAATCTCTAAAGAGATACGATCAACCACCGTTTCAATGGCGGTATTCAACAATTCCACGATCAGCAAAATAAAGCAGGTGGCAATTAACAGCAGTCTTTCTGTTTTTGTGATGTCCAAAAAAAATGTAATGATTAGTAAGAATGCGTTAATGATGATGAGTTGGCGAAAAGCATCCTCGGTGAAGATGGCATCTTTCAAACCTTCCCAGGAATTATTGACGCTGCTGATGAAGCGATTGATGCCTTTTTTCTTTTCAAAGGACATGCGTTTACTCTTATAAATGAGTTTGAATTAACCTACCCAATTAATAACGTCAGGTGAGTTATTTGGGGCTTTTAATGATTAATTATTTTAATTAATCATCTCGCGGCGATATTCACTTACAGTACAGTGCCACATGGCCGGCTGCGGGTAAGCAACACCGCCGCGAGAGTCGACGGTAAATAGCGTCTGCAGATGGCTCAGAGCGTCTTTTCAAACAGGCGATAGCGCTTATAGGGCACCGCACCAATGCGCTCCAGAATCGTTCGCATGCCGGTGTTGGATTCCAGGCTCCACGACATCTCCAGCGCATCAATATTGCGTTTTGCAAAGGGATCTCGTAACGCCTCAATCAGCAACAGCGCCATAATTGGCCCCATCCGACTGAACTGGAAATCATGGCGAACCCCCATCAATGGCACCCGCGCTGTGCGCACGCCGCTGACCTTCAGTCGCCATAACAGTTTTGCCCAGCCGAAGGGGAATAGACGGCCCTCTAAGCCAGCGATAGCCTCGTTAATATTTGGCAGGCCAACGATAAATGCGCAGGGCACCGAATCCACTTCGGCGATATAAATCATGTCGTCAGGCACCAGATATTTCAGCTGATCGCCCATGGTGGCGAATTCGTGTTCCGTGAAGGGCACAAACCCCCAGTTATTCTGCCAACCGGAGTTGAAGATTTCCCGCAGCACCTGCATTTCTTCGGCAAACTTCTTACGATTAAGGCGACGAATGCTCGCCTTTTTTCTCATCTGAGACATCAGCTTAGTCAGCGAAGGTTCAAAATGCAGATCGGTGCGTTTCATCAAATAGGCCAACAGATCAATGCCTTGTGCATAGCCTTGCTGTTCAAGGTAATTAGCGTAATAGGGTTTGCCGTGCGTCATCAGAGCAGAAGGCGGCGTATCAAATCCCTCGATTAATAAGCCGCTTTCCTGGTTGATATTCATGCTGAAAGGGCCGGTAATCTTTACCGCCCCTTTGGACTTCAGCCAGGCTTCGGCGGCCGCGAATAACGCCTCGAAAACCGCCGGATCGTCAATCGCATCAATCATGCCGAAATGCCCGGTATCCTGGCCATAACGTTCACGATGCAGACTGTCGATTTGCGCAGTAATTCTCCCGACAACCTTACCGTCTTTTTTCGCCAGAAACGCCTGCCACTCAATATGTTCAACGCTTGGGTTTTTCTTTGAAAGATGCTCCTCACGCTCAATAAACAGCGGATCAATCCAGTTGGGATCGTCGCGGTACAGTGAGGAGGGAAAAGCGATAAATGCCTTCAGATCGCGCTTGTCAGCGACTTTTTCAATGTGAATCATAAAAAACCTTTAATTATTTTCGTCTGTTCGAAGAAGCCCGTGGCTATCTGGCAGGCAATATTGAGTGCTTAACGCGATGAATAAACAGAACTGAATACTGATGCGTTTGATGGCAAAAGCATTATTTGTTAATAAGGATCCGGATTCACGCTGGTCAGTATTATTTTGAACATTACGTGCTTATGAAATTATTGGCAGAGTCCATCCTTTACTGGTTAAGCAATTTATGCTTTTGCGCTTTCGTGCTATTAGTTTTGTAAAGACCCGTGAGCGTTTTTAGTCTACTGAGTTTCTTTTGCTGGAGTGCGGCTATTTTTTATCACTTAATGCTTTTGTCATAATCATCGTGAATCAGCTATTCACTTTTAACCGGCTTCCGGCTACTGTTTATGAAGTGTTTAGGTTCAGTAATGAACATGTGAAGGTGCTGGAATATACCCTGGCATCCTGAATATGAATGCCAGTGAGACTCTTTTTCTTTAGTAATGGGTGGTTTGCGAATGCAAAACTGCCTGCGAAGCTAATGGCGGAATAAAAAAGAGTTAAATAACGGATTATAAAAAAATTTCATAATAAAACTTCAACTCTCTCGCCAACCCTGCCTGTCGCATTTGGTGATTTGAATCTATGGCTGATTTGTCTATGTCTGAAACACGCTCAACTCACTCTCTTCCTATGCGCTATGCCGATTTTGGCTCTCTGGTGGAGGCGTTAGATTACGCCGCCCAGGGGAGCACAGGAATGAACTTCTACGACCGGCGTAATCAACTGGTTTCCGTGCTGGAATACCGGACGCTCAAAGAGCGGGCGATAAGCGGCGCTCGTCGTTTGCTGTCGCTGGATCTGAAAAAAGGCGACCGCGTTGCGCTGATCGCAGAGACCAGCGTCGGTTTTGTCGAAGCGTTCTTTGCCTGCCAGTATGCCGGCTTAGTCGCGGTTCCGTTGGCCATTCCGATGGGCATCGGCCAGCGGGCGTCGTATATCGTCAAGCTGAAAGGATTGATTTCCAGCTGCGCGCCGGCGGCGATTATTAGCAGTGACGAGTGGGTGCCGTTAATCAGCTCAGCCACAGAGAATGCACCGCCTCCGCATATTCTCAGCAATGCCGAATTCAATGCCCTGCCGGAACGGGATATTGCGTTAACAAAACCGTCCGCCGACGATATTGCCTACCTGCAATATACCTCCGGCAGCACGCGTTTCCCGCGCGGCGTGATTATTACCCAGCGTTCCGTGATGGCCAATCTGCAGGTTATCAGCCATGACGGCATTAAATTACGCGCTGGCGACCGCTGCGTGTCCTGGCTGCCGTTTTATCACGATATGGGGCTGGTCGGTTTTCTGCTAACGCCAGTGGCGACGCAGCTTTCAGTGGATTATCTGCGGACGCAAGATTTCGCCATGCGGCCTTTACAGTGGTTAAAGCTGATCGATAAAAACCGTGGCACGGTCACCGTCGCGCCACCTTTTGGCTACGATCTGTGCCTGCGTCGCAGCAACATGAAAGAGCTGGCCGGGCTGGATCTTTCCAGCTGGCGCGTGGCCGGCGTCGGCGCGGAACCTATTCCTGCCGAGCTGCTTAAGCAGTTCGGGGAGCATTTCAGCGATCTTCATTTCGACCCTGACGCTTTTATGCCTTGCTACGGCTTAGCTGAGAACACCCTCGCGGTGAGTTTCTCGGAAGAGAACGCCGGTGCGCAAATTCATGAGATCGACCGCGAAGTGCTGGAATACGAAGGCCGCGCCGTCGCGCCAGGCAAAAATACCCTGGCCACCTCCTCATTTGTGAATTGCGGCAAGGCGTTGCCTGGTCATCGCATTGATATTCGCAGTGAGAATGGATCGGTGTTGCCGGAACATCAGGTCGGGCATATTTATATCGCCGGCCCCAGCCTGATGAACGGTTATTTCCGCGACGATGTCTCGCAGCAAATGATCAAGGCGACGGGCTGGATGGATACCGGCGATTTGGGTTATCTGTCAGGCGGAAACCTTTACGTCACCGGCCGCAAGAAAGACTTAATTATTATTCGTGGCCGTAATATCTGGCCGCAGGATATTGAATACGTTGCCGAAGCGGAGCCGGAAATTCACGCCGGCGATGCAATTGCGTTTGTCACCGAAGAGCACGGCGAGGGCGCCAGAATTATATTGCAGATCCAGTGCCGGATCGGCTCTGAGGAACGCCGTGAGCAAATTGTTCACTCGCTGTCGGCCAGCATTCAAAGCGAATTCGGCGTGGCGGTGGATATCGAACTTTTGCCGCCTCACAGTATTCCACGCACTTCCTCGGGTAAACCGGCGCGAGCAGAAGCCAAAAAGCGCTGGTTATCCGCCGCCCTTTATCCTGCTGTGCAGCTGGCTGGGCTGGCCTGATGAGCACCACGGTCGCAGTGACGGGCGCAACGGGTTTCATTGGGAAACACATCGTCGGGAATCTGCTGTCGCGGGGCTTCAGGGTGCGGGCCTTAACCCGCACGCCGCAACCCTCCACCGATGACAATCTGGTGTGGATCCAGGGCTCGCTGGAAGACCAGGCTTCACTCTGGGAACTGGTGCGCGGGGCGACCTGCGTTGTGCATTGTGCTGGGCAGGTACGGGGCAGTTCGCAAGATACCTTCACCCAATGCAATGTTAACGGCAGCGTCGGCCTGATGCAGGCGGCCCGGTTAAGCGGCAGCTGTAAGCGATTCCTGTTCCTGTCGTCTCTGGCAGCCCGTCATCCTCAGCTGTCCTGGTATGCGCGATCGAAATTTGTCGCCGAGCGCGAGCTGACCTCAATGGCCGTTGGCATGTCTCTGGGCATATTTCGCCCGACGGCGGTTTACGGGCCGGGTGATAAAGAGCTGAAACCGGTTTTTGACTGGCTGTTACGCGGCGTGCTTCCCCGGCTGGGCTCGCCCGAAGCGAAGCTCTCGTTTCTGCACGTCAGCGATCTTGCCGAAGCCGTCAGCCAGTGGCTGGTAGCCGACGTGCCGGAGACGCAAACCTGCGAACTCTGTGATGGCGTGCAGGGCGGATACAACTGGCTGCGATTGAAGGCGATCGGTTCAGCGGTGCGCGGAGGTCCGGTGCGGTTGCTGGGCGTGCCGTTGCCAGCGCTTAAATTCTTCGCCGACGTCAGTATGTTGTGGAACCGGCTGGCCAGAACAGAGCCGATGCTGACGCACAGCAAAATCCGCGAATTAACCCATCAGGACTGGTCGGCAAGCAACACATCTTTATCCGAAACCATTCACTGGTTTCCAGAGGTCAGTCTGGAACGCGCGCTGCGTGAAAGACTGTTTTAATTCTTACGAGTAGAGGTTTTCAACGTTCTTATGCTAAATCGCGACGAAGTGATGGATTATATTCTTACCTGCTTACAGGACATCGTTAAGGGCGGGGTGGAGGTCAGGCCGGACAGCGATCTCGTTAACGATCTTGGCCTGGAATCCATCAGAGTGCTGGATTTGCTGATGATGCTGGAAGACAAGCTGGATATTTCTATTCCGATTAATATTCTGCTGGATGTCAGAACGCCTGAGCAATTGCTTGTCGCGCTGCAACCTCACCTGGAGAGCGCCAATGGGTCTGTATGATAAGTTTTCACGCCTCGCGGGTGAGCGTGAGCAATTCCAGACGTCCGGACTGAATCCTTTTGGAACCTGTATCGATGAGATTTACTCCGCGACGGAAGGGCGCATTGGCGACCAGAAAATTGTGCTGGCCGGAACCAACAATTACCTTGGACTGACCTTTGATGCGCAGGCCATTGCTGATGGTCAGGCCGCTTTAGCCCTGCAGGGAACCGGCACTACCGGCTCGCGTATGGCAAACGGCAGCTACGGTTCACACCTTGCACTGGAGCAGGAGCTGGCGACCTTTTTCAACCGCCCCTGTGCCATCGTTTTCTCCACGGGCTATACCGCTAACCTCGCCGTCATCAGCACCCTTGCGGGCCCTGGCGCGGTGGTGCTGATTGATGCCGACAGCCACGCCAGTATTTATGATGCCTGTGCGTTGGGCGGCGCTGAAATTATCCGTTTCCGTCACAACGATGCTAACGATCTGGAACGCCGGATGGTCCGTCTGGGCGAACGGGCAAAAGAGGCGATCATCATCGTCGAAGGCATTTACAGCATGCTCGGCGACGTGGCTCCACTGGTGGAAATTGTCGATATCAAGCGCCGGTTTGGCGGGTATTTGCTGGTCGACGAAGCCCATTCCTTCGGCGTGATGGGCGAAAACGGTCGCGGTCTGGCCGAAGAGCTGGGTGTGGAAGAAGAGGTCGATATTATCCTCGGCACCTTCAGCAAAAGCCTGGCCTCGATTGGTGGCTTTGCCGTGGGCAGTAAAGCCATGGACGTGCTGCGCTACAGCAGTCGCCCCTATATTTTCACCGCGTCACCTTCGCCATCCAGCATTGCTTCGGTGCGTGCCTCCCTGCAGAAAATCGCGCAGCAGCCTGAGTTACGCAAAAAGCTGTGGAGCAATGCCAACCGTCTTTATAACGGGCTGGCGCAGATTGGTTATGAGCTGGGGCCACGGATCAGTCCGGTGGTGCCGGTGATGATCGGCTCGAAAGAAGATGGCCTGAATTTCTGGCGCGATCTGATAGCGAAAGGGGTTTACGTCAACCTGGTTCTGCCGCCGGCGGCGCCGTCTGGCGTCACGCTGCTGCGCTGTAGCGTCAATGCGGCACACAGTGATGAAGAGATCGATAAAATCATTCAGGCGTTTGCGGAACTGAAAAAGTAACCGCGCATTCCCTGCTCATGCATGAGCAGGGAATGCAGGATGAAAGCGGAGGTTATTGCGAGTGGGCGACCGACTCACCTTCATAAACCGGCACATAACCCTGGGCGGCCATGAATTCAGCGATAGCTATTTCCGCCGCGGCAATCACCTGATCGACAGGTTTATTGGCATCAATATCAACCAGCTGTGCGCCTTCAAAAGTCAGTAGCGGTGTGGCAGCCACTTTTTTGCTGAGTTGTTCGCGGCGGTGATCGGGCTTACGTGCACAGGCCACATCGAGATCAACATTCAGTTTGATCACCAGGTCTGGCTTATGTGCGGCCATCCACCTGAAGGCAGAACGCTCGCGCCCGGCCATCCATTTTACCAGGCCGTTGCCTTTGGTGTCTGGCGGGAACACCGTTCCGTCATAGGCACCGGGAATTTGCGCCTGAGGAAAACGGTCGGTTAAGACCATCAGCCCTTGTCGACGATAAGCCAGCATGCGGCGAAAACGTAATAAACGGCGAACGACAAAGGTCATTATCACCACCGACGGCAACAGACCCAGTTTGGTCTTTTTCGTTTTGACTTTTTTGGTATTGCGCTCGATAGCACGTTCGAAGGATTTGCCCATTAATGGCAGTTGTGAAACGGCGCGTCCGACATTACCGGCCTGTTTACCGAGGTGAACCCTTACCGCAGGACCATATTTTTTGACATGGACAATCAGATGTTCGCAGACAGTAGACTTTCCGGAGCCATCACTGCCAATTACCGCAATAAGCGGCGGGAGTCTGGAGGTCATAATACCTTGCTCTTTATCAACACTGAATGAAATGTACCATTTTGACCGCAGGAAGTCGTTAGCGCGCCATGGTTATAAAATGCTAATTGTTGACGGGTCTGGGTACGGGAAATTAAATCAGGCGGTTGGGTTTTTACTGAGTGATTTATTCTGCGGGTGAGCGGGTAAATATAGGTCGTCGGGCATGGATTTGTGCGTTTTAGAGCACGAAATAATAAGAAAAATAGCGTGAAAAGACGGTTTAGATGCCCGCTTAGCCGGTATTTAACAATACCTGCTACCCGGCGATAAATGACTTGAACCCATAGAGGAACAGAATAAAATGGCTTTTTTACCTGTGGATAGCTTGTTGTGCGCCAGAAAATAAATTCCCAGTCGCGTTATTCCCCGGTGCGCGTAATCGCTATTACAGGTTGTGATGGTTCCGGAAAATCGACGTTAGCTGCCAGTCTGGTTAAGCACTTCTCTTCGCAACAGCCGACGGAATTTCTCTATCTCGGTCAGTCATCAGGATTGATAGGAAAGTGGATCGCCGATCTGCCAATAATTGGTGCGCCGTTTGGCCGCTATTTGCTGAAGAAATCCGATCGCGTTCACCAGCGTCCTTCCACGCCTCCCGGCAATGTTACCGCGCTGGTGATTTTTCTGCTCTCTTTCTGGCGTGCTTATAAGTTCTGGAAAATGCTCAGAAAAAATCGCCCGGGTCAGTTGCTGATCGCCGACCGCTATCCGCAGGCCGAAGTGCCAGGTTTTCGTTTTGATGGACCGCAGTTGGCCAAAACCCACGGCGGAAATCGCTGGATTGGCTGGCTCAAAAATAAAGAGCAAAAGCTCTACCAATGGATGGCCTCATATCCGCCATTATTATTAATCCGTCTGGATATTGATGCGCAGACCGCACATGCCCGCAAACCCGATCATTCGCTCGCCGCCCTGCACGAGAAAATTGCCGTTATTCCGCATCTGAACTTCAATGGCGCAACCATTCTCGATCTCGATGGCAGAGAGCCGGAGAATAAAATTCTGGATGAATCATTACGTGCGATTCAGGCCTCATTAACCTATTCAGAGACAGAGTTATTTCATGACCATCATGCTGAAGAAAATTAACACCGAGCGTGCAGAAGATGACGTGGATGAGTCTTCTTCCTGTATCCCGGGACTTATTGCGGTTGTCGGCAGTGACGGTACCGGAAAATCGACGCTGACGGCGGATTTAGTCAGGAATTTGCAAAAGCAAAGGGTAACGGAACGCCGTTATTTAGGCCTGATATCCGGTGAGGATGGCGATAAAATTAAACGCTTACCGGTTATTGGTGTCTGGCTTGAACGTCGGCTGGCGGCAAAATCGGATAAAACCCAGCGCATGAGTAATAAGCCTCCGGCACTGTGGGCGGCTCTGATTATGTACGGTTTTTCATTGTGGCGTTCGTCTAATTTACAGAAAGCGATCCGCCTGGCGCAGAGCGGCGTACTGGTGATCAGCGATCGTTATCCTCAGGCTGAAATATCGGGTTTTTATTATGATGGTCCCGGCATTGGCGTGGAACGGGCCAAAGGCTGGTTAATGAGCCGACTGGCCGAAAGTGAGCGACGCTTATATCAGCAGATGGCGCTGATTCGTCCGCAGCTTATTTTGCGTCTGGATATTGATGTTGATACCGCCTATGCGCGTAAACCGGACCACAGTTATGAAGAGTTAGAAGATAAAATTTCTGCCATGGTCAGAATTCAGTACAACGGTTCGCGCATTATCGAACTGGATGCCCGCGCGCCTTACGATGAAGTGTTGGCGAAAGCGCTGGATTCGATCACGGCTGTTGCCGCCGGTTCCACATCATGAAGCACTGGTTTAAGGATGGCGCCTTTCGCACGATGCTGAAAAATGCCGCTTATCTTGGATCCGGCAGTGTGGCAAGTGCCTTGCTGGGCCTGGTGGCGCTTTCCTGTGCCGGCAAAGGCATGTCGACAGAAATGTTTGGCGTACTGGTGGTTATTCAGGCCTATACCAAAGCGGTCAGTGATTTAATTAAGTTCCAGACCTGGCAATTCGTGGTGCAATTCGGCACCCCAGCACTGGAAGGTAAGAATATCTCCCGCTTCCGCGACGTGATTTCGTTCTCCTTCGGGCTCGATATCCTTAGCAGCGTCGTGGCTGTATTGGGTGGAATGGCGCTGCTGCCTTTCCTTTCTCACTCGCTGGGACTGGATACTCACAGCCTGTGGCTGGCGGTGCTTTACTGCACGTTAATTCCGTCGATGACCTCGTCCACGCCGACCGGTATTTTGCGGGCGTTTAACCGCTTCGACTTAATTGCCGTGCAGCAGGCGATTAAGCCGTTCCTGCAGGCGGTCGGCAGTCTCTTCTGCTTCTATTTCGAGCTGGGTTTCCCCGGCTTTATTATTACCTGGTACGTTTCCAACCTTATCGGTGGCTCGCTGTTTTGGTGGTTCGCCGCGCGCGAGTTGCGATCCAGAGAGATTCATAATGCGTTAACTCCCCGACTGATGAACACCGCTCGCCGAATTGAAGGCGCGTGGGACTTTGTCTGGACAACCAATTTCGCCCATACGATTTGGGCGGCGCGAAACTCCTGCAGTACGGTGTTGGTTGGGATCGTTTTAGGTCCGGCGGCGGCCGGCCTGTTTAAAATTGCGCTGACCTTCTTTGATGCCACCGGCACGCCCGCCAAGCTGATGGAGAAAAGCTTTTACCCTGAAATCATGCGCCTCGATCCGCGCACCAGCAAGCCGTGGCAGCTCGGCCTACGCTCCGCGCTGTTTGCCGGTGGAATCGGGGTGGCGGTAGCCGTGCTGGTGCTGGTCGTCGGCAAGCCGCTTATTTCCGTGGTCTTCGGCTATAAATATTTGCAGGCCTATGACCTGATGCAAATTATGCTCGGTGCGATCATCGTTTCTATGCTGGGCTTCCCGCAGGAATCCTTGCTGTTTATGGCGGGCAAGCAGCGGGCATTCCTGATTGTGCAGACGATTTCTTCGGCCTGTTATATTGCGCTGCTGATCGGCATGTCGCACTTTTTCGGCGTTCAGGGCGCGGCGCTTGCCTATTTTGCTGGGCAATCCTTAGACGTATTATTAACGATGATCCCGACGTTACATGCGTGGCGTCATCGCAATGCCCTGCGGTTTACCCTGCCTCAAGAGAGTCAACAAAATGGATAATAGTTGGAAGAAATTTCCTGTAGAAACCACGGAGTTATTATTTGCCGCGGTGGAAGAGGATGACATCGTTGACGCGAATTTCAGTCTGCCGCAGCAGATCGCCTTGCCGTGCTCTCAGGAAGGACTGCGAAATAATTATGCGCTCTGCCTGCAATTTTGGGAGGACGGGTTTACCCGTGAGGAATTACTGGGTCTGGTTAATGATTTCCTCCGGGGACGCGAAATGTCGGCGTCGACGCGTTTACGCTACAAATATATTCGCGCGCGCTATAAGCATTTACGTTTTGCTCAGCGCCTGTACGGTAAAAAACATCAGTCGGGCCATCTGTTCCATCTGACCACCGTGCTTCTTGGCCACTTCCAGGATGCGTTTCGTAATGGCAATAAAAAGAACCTGGATCTGTACGGCAATATTCTGCGGGTGTTCCTCAGCAAGCCGATCTGGTCGCAGGTCAGCTATGGCCTGCGTCATTTAGAGTTAGAAACCGAAAGCGGATTTATTGCCTATCGTCAGGATCAGTTGCGGCAACTGCAAACGTTGATTGCCAACCCGATGCTGACCGGCAAGGAGTTTCACGACGTCCGCAAAATTGTCAGTCAGCAGGTTTCCTTTTACGACACCCTCCGATCCCTCGATCCCGATAACGTCGAAGCGCGGAAAATTTCCCGCTTTATGGCCGCCATTAACGGGCTGATGGGTGACCGGCATGATGTGATGGTGGCCGACAAGCTGTCTGGCGGTAAGTCCTACGACGCGCCTGCGGTGTTGGATATCGATATCCGCCAGCGGCTGGAATCCCTGCTCGCCAAGTTTCACGCGCAGTGATCAACGCCGGGATGCTGGGCAAGCTGCTGACCCTGGTATTGCTGCTGCTGCCATTGGCGGCCTCCGCTCATAACTTTGTTTATGGCCAACCCGTTGCGCCCGTGGCTATCGCCGACCGTGGCGAGTTGATCCTCAGGGAAGGGGAATTCAGCTATCAAAACTGGAACAGCGGCGAACTGGCGGGAAAGGTGCGGGTTGTGCAGTACATCGCGGGCCGTACGTCGGCGAAAAAGAAAAACTCGCTGCTGATCACCGCCGTTAAAGAGGCACAGTTTCCCGAGGATCGCTTCCAGCCCACCACCATCGTCAACACCGATGACGCGATCCCCGGCTCCGGTTTCTTCGTTCGCGGGAAGATTGAGAAGAACAAAAGGAATTATCCCTGGGCACAGTTCGTTATCGACAGCGACGGCATCGGGCGGAAAACCTGGCAGCTGCCTGAAGAGAGCTCCACCATTTTAGTGCTCGATCGGGAAGGGCGCGTACGTTGGGCCAAGGATGGGTCGCTGAGTTCGAGCGAAGTCAGCGATGTGATCGGCCTGGTGCAAAAGCTGATCGGCAGCGGCCAATCATGATGTGCAACCTGACGATGAGCCCTGTTGAGAAAAGCGGCTGGCCTGGCGCGAAAGGAGAACCGTTGTGTCGCTGATTGAACGCTATATCACGGTTGAAATTCGTCGACTGGTGATGGTTATCGTCGGTTTTCTGGTGGTGATGTTCGCCAGTTATTCCGCACAGCGCTACCTGACCGATGCCGCTAATGGCACACTTGCGCTGCAGGTGGTGTTTGATGTCGTCTGCTACAAAGTATTGATTGCGCTGGAGATGCTGCTGCCGGTTGGACTGTATGTTGCCACGGCCGTCGCGCTGGGCCAGCTTTACACTGACTCTGAAATCACCGCAATATTTGCGGCCGGTGCCAGCCCGATTCGCCTGTATAAAGCGGTGCTGTTTTTAGCGATTCCACTGGCGGTAGTGGTGACGCTGCTGTCTCTTTACGGCCGTCCGTGGGCGTATGGCAATATCTACCGGCTGGAGCAACAGTCGCAGTCGGTGCTGGATGTCAGCCATTTACAGGCCAATAAATTTAACGTCAATGGTAGCGGCAGAATGGTGATGGCCAGCCGTATCGATCCCGCCAGCCATCAGCTTACCGACGCGTTGATTTACTCCCGCTCCGGAAAAAATACCAACCTGTACCGGGCGCATTCGGTGGTGGTCACCGATCCCTCTCCGGCCACTCCCAGCGTCAACCTGAGGAATGGCACCGCGTATGTG
Organism: Erwinia sp. QL-Z3; assembly: GCF_004551645.1. Lineage (NCBI taxonomy): Bacteria > Pseudomonadati > Pseudomonadota > Gammaproteobacteria > Enterobacterales > Erwiniaceae > Erwinia > Erwinia sp. QL-Z3. The sequence goes on along the minus strand of NZ_CP037950.1, from coordinate 498,352 downwards.
CTGGATCGCGAGGGCGCGCAGGACAATATGCAGCACTATCACAGCCTTAATATCGCGTTGAAACCCTTTATTGAAAGTCAGGAAGTCAGGCGTAAGTCGGCTCCCGTGGCCGATTTATGGCGCTCGTCGGATCCGGCGGATAAAGCAGAGCTGCAGTGGCGTGAAAGCCGCGGCCTCAGCACCCTACTGATGGTGCTGTTAGCCATTCCGCTCAGCCGAACCAAACCGCGACAGGGACGCTACGCCACCTTGCTGCCGCTGACGCTGCTGTTTACCGCCATTTTTTATGGTGGCAACGTCTGCCGCACGCTGGTAGCCAACGGATCGCTACCTGCCATCCCCGGCGTGTGGCTGGTTCCGCTGGTGATGCTGACTGGCCTGGCGTTTTGTCTGGCGCGCGATTTCTCACTGCTGCGGAAATTCTCACTGCTGCGGAAATTCTCACGATGACTATTTTCAGCCGCTATCTGATGCGGAATATCTTTATCGGATTTGCTGCGGCCGCCGGTTTGCTGATCCCGCTGTTTACCACCTTCAACCTGATCAACGAACTGGATGATGTGGCGCCGGGCGGCTATCGCTGGACGCAGGCGCTGCTGGTTGTGGTGATGACCTTACCGCGTAGCCTGGTGGCTCTTGCGCCCTTTGTTGCCTTGCTGGGCGGCATTGTCGGGCTGGGACAGCTATCCAAAAGCCTGGAACTTACCGCTATCCGCACCGCCGGGTTTTCGATCTCCCGCATTGCGCGGGTAATGTTCTGCGCCGGGCTGGTGATGACTCTGACGCTCGGCGCGGTAGATGAGTGGGTGGCCGCTCCGTTGCAACAGCGGGCGTTGCAGATAAAGAATGTCGCAATGGCGAAAGCAGAAAGTGACTCCGATGCCGGCAATGCGCTGTGGGCCAGGAGTCAGGATGACTTTGTGACGGTGCAATCGTTGGATAATCGGAACCAGCCGGTGGGGATCGAAATCTTCAGCTGGCAGCCCGACCTGACGTTGAAGTCCTATATTTTTGCGCAGGGCGCGACCATCGCCGGAAAGGGCATGTGGACGCTGCACAACGTCACCGAAAAGCGCTGGGATAAGCAGCAGGAAACCGTCAATAACCTGCCAGAAATGCAGTGGCAGTCGCTGTTTTCGGGTGAAGATTTGAAGAGGCTCACGTTACCCGCAGAAAGCTTCTCGGCCCGACAGCTCGCTGACTATATTGTCTATCTGCACAAAACCGGGCAGCCAAGTCTGGAGTATGAAAGTGCGTTGTGGCAGAAAGCGGGGCGACCCATTTTGATTCTGGCGATGATCCTGCTGGCGGTTCCCTTCACCTTCAGCACGCCGCGTGCGCCGGGACTGGGAAGTCGCTTAGCGCTTGGGGTAATCGTCGGGCTGGTGACCTGGATTGTTTACCAGATCGTTCTGAACCTCGGGATCCTGTTCACAATCAATGCCCAGCTAACCACGCTGGTGCCGCCGGTATTGTTGCTGGGGCTGGCGGTGGGGTTGATCTATCGCTTCGATCGGCGGCTAAAGTATTAGATACGTAGCCTGACAAACCGAGCAGACCGCTCCCTTGCCCTGGATCCCGCGTAAGAATGAGGAACACTCAATGATCACGTTATGCAAAGCCTGCGGTACATCTTATGAGATAACCGATCCCCCGCCAGCACAATGCACTATATGCCAGGATGAACGACAGTATGTCCCCGCGACCGGGCAGCAATGGGTTGATTTTGATGTCCTTTGTGCTTCGCACAGCAATAAGTGGAAACAACACGACAGCGCTCTCCTGAGCATCCACACCATGCCAAATTTTGCCATTGATCAGCGCGCGTTTATTCTGCGTACACCTGAGGGCAATATTCTGTGGGACTGCATTGCCACGCTGGATGACGCGACGAAAACGTTAGTGGCCTCACTGGGAGGACTCAAGGCTATCGCGATATCGCATCCGCATTACTACACCACCATGCAAGATTGGGCTGAAGAATTTAACGCCCCAATTTACCTTCATGCCAGCGACCGTGAATGGGTGATGCGCGACAGCCCATGGATTACCTTTTGGGAAGGCGACACCCTCGAGTTGACCGGTGATGTCAGCGTGATACGTCTTGGTGGCCATTTTGCGGGCGGCTGCGTTCTGCACTGGGCGCGAGAGGAAGGCATCGTGCTTTCCGGCGACATTGTTCAGGTAGCCCCTGGCGGGCAGGGCGTCTCCTTTATGTGGAGTTACCCCAATATGCTGCCGTTGCCCGCCGCAACGGTCAGCGACATCACTCAACGCCTGAGTTCGGTGAAATTTAAGAAACTTTATGGCGCGTTTGAAGGAAAGGATATTACTGCTAACGCAGACGAAATCGTGCGGCGTTCAGGCGAAAAGTATCTTCGCTGCCTCAGATAAACGGGCAGAAAATTACTAAAACCCGCAAACTTTGTCCTCAGCGACGCTGATAAGGTTAACAGGCTGAGATGTTGCCCCCGTGACTGCGGGAGGGTTGGATGTCTTTTACGGGGACAGAAAAACATCAGTCCGGCAGGCAAATCACCGCACAACCGATTTGATCTTTAAGGCGCATGCCCTCCGTGAAAACCGCGCCGGAGCTTCAACTCCCGGAGTTACGAATACACTACCGGTCTGCTGCTGTGAGCTTGAGTCATGTGATGCGTTTTTCTCAATCGACAAACCGTGATTCTATCGTGTTATATGTTTAGTGGCGTCTGGAGGTCCGCGTACAGGATTACGAGCTTTTTACTGAGGAGAGGGGATGTATCTGAAGAAGCGCGTTTAAGAGGAAATCAAAAAAACTCATTTAAGCGAAAGATAAAAATATTATTGTTGATGCAGCGCGTAGTATTTCGACTTGCGCTCGAATGCACAACCTCTCATTTCCACTAAAAAGTAAAAAACCAGAATTTTCACTGTGGCGAATGTATTTCGTACAATTTGAGCCGCTAATTCAGACCGATCGTTTCTTAAACACCATTATCCCATGGGGTTTGCAGGATATTGCTAAGAAAATTCTTGCATATCATTATGATCCATTTTTGTTAATTAACCTTTTTGTAATATTTAGTTACATTAATCAGGTTCCCATAACACAACCAACATTTTTACACTCCTTTCAATGAGCACATCGAGTTATATTAATAAAATAGAAAGAATGTTGAGGAAATGTCATAAACTCAGGTTGGATATTGATGGGATATTGGCAGGTTGACTTAAAGTAGTGGAATAACGCAGGTGTTTCATCGGCAGGCTGTAAGCAGTTATGCCGTATTTCAGGGTATTTATTTTTATAGCTTTATTGATAGCAAGATGCATAAACGTTGTGTTCTACCAATCCCCTGCCGTTATCAGATGAGCCGTTCAGGCGTGGTGCTGTCGGTGTCGGATTCTATCAACCCGGACTTTTTAAAACAATATCATCAATTTCTTCTAATAGGGTTAAGTAAATGATCAAGATATTACACCGCAAGAGAAAACGACTGTCATTTTTAATGGCGAATGTGGCGATATCTGTTGTTTCTTTTATTGTGATTTCATTGTCTGGAACTTTTTTTTCTGTGTCAGTTTTTGAACATCATAGTAACGCATTCAAACTACTTGAATATGGTTTTTCTAGATCCTGGGTATTTGGCATCATCTGTGAGTTAGTTTACATTACTGCCGGGGTTCTGATTGTTATTGTAAATATTCAGCGATTAAGAGATATGGGATACAGAATGCCGATAACTATATCCATTCTTCTTATTTTGCTAGGATTTGCTTCCTCAGGTTTTTCATGGCTTGCAGGTGTCAATTTTATATCCATGACAATAGATGTTGGATTGATTATTTTCTTCTTTATTATGTTGTTTACCTCATCTAAGGCGTGAACGCATGCTTAATTAGCCTGGAAATTAGAGAAAACGCGCTTCACTGAGGAAAAATCCTCGGGTTTTATTTTAAAGTCCAGATAGGGTTTGGCAAACAAAGAATTATGTGAAAAGTATATTCTGAGCCACGATGGGAATACTTGACCCCGTCAATCGGTGTCCGCTCGGGAGGAAGGGGCCACATGGCTTTCTTGAAGTCGATCTCAGACCACCTGGCAAAGCGTAGTTTACTGGGAATGATGATTTTGGCGGGGAAACCAAACAAAAACGGACCTCCGTGGAGGTCCGTTGATATGAATTTGGTGCCCGGACTCGGAATCGAACCAAGGACACGGGGATTTTCAATCCCCTGCTCTACCGACTGAGCTATCCGGGCAACGCGGCGCATTAAACCGTACTGGCAGCGGGGCGTCAATGGCTTTGTCGTCAAAACGCAACTGATTGCACTCTTTTCCATCAACCTGAGTAAGAAGTGATAATTTCCTGATGTAAGTCGTCTGTGGGTTGGGGTGGCAAGGTTGGGGGTGAGTGGGCTGTGGAGTACGGTAAGTCGTCTGTGGGTTGGGGTGGCAAGGTTGGGTGAGAGTGGGCTGTGGAGTACGGTAAGTCGTCTGTATGTTCTGATGGCAAGCTCAGGGAGAGAGAGTTGAACACAAAGACGCCGTGCACCCATCCCTGGGGGCTCAGCGGCGACATCCCTGTCGCCGATGCTTTGCTTATCAACTCTCTCTCCCTTCCCCTAAGCTTCAAAGTCGAATGATTAATTGTGGACACACAGGTCAAAATCCCACTCGCTCTGTCGCCTATGCTTTGCTTATCAACTCTCTCCCCTTTCCCCTAAGCTTCAGTGTCGAATGGTTGATTGTGGACAGAGGTCAAAACCCGGCCCAGCTGGCTGCCCTTGACCTGTGCATCCCCCAAACCTATCAACTACGCGAATGTTATAAGGTGGCGGCAAAGAGCGCGGTAGCCGAGTGTCTGCGGCAGGGATGCCGCAGCCAAGCCTCCAGGGAGGGATTTACGGCGTCTCGGATACCGCGCTCTATGCTGACGCCAAACCACGGAGGCGGTGTTGACCTGTGTATCCACCAAACCTATCAACTATGCTGACGCCAAACCACGGAGCCGGTGTTGACCTGTGTATCCACCAAACCTATCAACTATGCTGACGCCAAACCACGGAGCCGGTTTGGACCTGTGTATCCACCAAACCTATCAACTATGCTGACGCCAAACCACGGAGCCGGTGTTGACCTGTGTATCCACCAAACCTATCAACTATGCTGACGCCAAACCACGAAGCCGGTGTTGACCTTCACCCCGTTGAATATCTTTGCAACAAAACTGCATAACCAACAGAAAAATAACCTTTTTTATTTTTATCGACAATTTTACCTGCTAAATATCAATAGGTTAGCCAACCTGCCGCCAGCCGCTAAATTCACCCGCCGTCTTGAACCTGAAAAAAAAAAGTGCCATCATTGCGCCCACTCTGACGGATAACGTCACCACGCCACTTTAAGGTCGCCGCCATGCCTGGTTCACTGCTGAAAAACAGCACCTGTACCCGACATTCACGTATGTCGCTGGCGCGCCGATCCGCTTGTCACATCCTGTCGAAAAAATCTCTCACCGTGCGGTGAGGTTTTCATACGCTTACTGTTGGCCATGAGTAAAAACAGACGCGATCTGATTTTACTGATGTCTATCGGTTGAAGCCGGACCCTGTTGGCTGTTCACCTGTCTGACACCTTTCGCCGGAAGAGGGCTATTGCCGTCTCCCATTGCTGTGCCTCTGGCACCCACTCATCCTTGACGCCTGAGGATTTGTGCTATGACACCACTGAAAATTGCAGCCAGCACCACTGTGGCTATCCACCTCCAGACCGGACGCGAAGTTGTTACGCTGGAGAAAACTGATTTTACGGATGTGGCGGCGGTGGTCGTCTCTGTTGCCGACTCCCGTAGCGGCATGCTGGCGCTGCTGCGCCATACCGGCTTTAACCTGCCGGTGTTTATCTCGCTGGACTATCCTGAGCAGGAACAGGAAATTGACCTGCCGGAAAACGTCGGCCTGCTGACCGGTGCCGGCGACGATGCGATCAAACTCGAAGCCGCCGCGTCCGAATACCAGAGCGAACTGCTGCCGCCGTTCTTCAATACGCTGACCAAATATGTCGCGATGGATAACAGCACCTTTGCCTGTCCCGGCCACCAGGGCGGTGCTTTCTTCAAAAAGCATCCGGCTGGACGTCAGTTCTTCGACTTCTTCGGCGAAAACGTCTTCCGCGCCGATATGTGCAATGCCGATGTTAAGCTGGGCGACCTGCTGATCCACGAAGGATCGGCGAAACATGCACAAAAGTTTGCCGCGAAAGTCTTCAACGCCGATAAAACCTATTTCGTGCTGAACGGCACCTCCAGCGCCAATAAAGTGGTGACCAACGCCTTGCTGACGCGCGGCGACCTGGTGCTCTTCGACCGTAACAACCATAAATCGAACCACCACGGCGCGTTGATCCAGGCCGGTGCGACCCCGATCTACCTCGAAACCGCCCGCAACCCGTTTGGCTTTATCGGCGGTATCGATGCGCGCTGCTTTAACGAGGACTACATCCGCGAGCAGATTAAACAGGTGGCGCCGGAACGTGCGCAGGAAGCCCGTCCTTTCCGCCTGGCGGTGATCCAGCTTGGCACCTACGACGGCACCGTCTATAACGCCCGCAAAGTGATCGACAGCATCGGCCACCTCTGCGACTACATCCTGTTTGACTCGGCTTGGGTCGGCTACGAACAGTTTATTCCGGTGATGGAAGCCTGTTCGCCACTGCTGCTGGAACTCAACGAAAACGATCCGGGCATCTTTGTTACCCAGTCGGTGCATAAACAGCAGGCCGGTTTCTCGCAAACCTCGCAGATCCATAAAAAAGATAACCACCTGCGCGGCCAGAAGCGCTTCTGTAGCCATAAACGCCTCAACAATGCCTTTATGCTGCACGCCTCAACCAGCCCGTTCTATCCGCTGTTTGCTGCGCTGGACGTGAATGCCAAAATGCATCAGGGCGAAGCGGGGCGTCGCCTGTGGCACGAGTGCGTCACCCTCGGCATCGATGCCCGTAAAGCAATCCTTGCCCGCTGCGAAATGATTAAGCCATTTATTCCCGATGAAGTGGACGGCAAACCCTGGCAGGATGCGAAAACCGAAACCATCGCCTCGGATGCCCGCTACTTTAGCTTTGCGCCGCGCGCTGACTGGCATGGCTTTGAGGGCTACGAGAAAGATCAGTACCTGATCGATCCCTGTAAGCTGCTGCTGACCACGCCGGGCATCGATGCCGCCAACGGTCAGTACGCGTCCTTCGGCATCCCGGCTACTATCCTGGCTAACTACCTGCGCGAAAATGGCGTTGTACCGGAGAAGTGCGACCTTAACTCGATCCTGTTCCTGCTGACGCCCGCAGAGAGCGTCGAGAAAATGGCCCATCTGGTGGCCAAGCTGGCGCAGTTCGAACAGCACGTCAAAGAGGATGCGCTGTTATCCGACGTACTGCCAACCATCTACCGCAAGAATGCGAAGCGCTACGCAGGTTACACCCTGCGTCGTCTCTGTCAGGAGATGCATCAGCTGTACGTCAGCTATGGCGTGAAGGATTTGCAGAAGGCGATGTTCCGTCAGGAAAGCCTGCCAAAAGTGATGATGAACCCGCAGGATGCCAATATCGAATTTATTCGTGGCAACGTCGAGCTGGTGCCGATTGCGAAGGCGGAAGGACGCATTGCGGCGGAAGGCGCACTGCCTTATCCTCCGGGCGTGCTCTGTGTTGTGCCTGGCGAAGCCTGGGGCGGGGCGGTTCAACGCTACTTCCTCGCGCTGGAAGAAGGGCTTAATCTGCTGCCTGGCTTCTCGCCGGAACTGCAGGGCGTCTATGCCGAAGCCGATGAGAATGGCGTGAAGCGTCTGTTTGGCTACATGCTTAACGCGTAACGGCGGTCAGTAACAGGTGAGTATCAGGGGCCGCGATTGTGGCCCCTGTGCTTTTGCGGCAGCTCAGTCCGCCGTCAGCGCTTTTTCATCTTCACGCGCCTGACGGACGATCGCTTTGGCTATCCCCTTGCCAATATCTTCCAGCTGCACGTTATCGCAGCCCCAGATATCCTTCATCACCAGAAAAATCTCCGAGCCGTACACCAGCGACAGCGACTGAACCACGCGCTCCACCATCTTCGGCGACATCTCCTGGTTTAACGGCTCAACCACATGCTGCAGCATCGCCTTGCGGTTACCCCTGATCAGCTTCTCTTTTTCAGGCCGTTCGCTGGAACGTGACTGTGCCCACTGCGTCAGAGAAAGGTGCAGGGCAGCACGCAGCGTGCCTTCATGCTCCAGCATGCGCGGGAAGGCAAATCCCAGCATCTCATCAATGCGGTCGCCGGTGTCTTGTTTAGTCGGACGCCAGTTTTTGATCGGGCTGAGCGTCTCAGTCACGATGGCCGAAACCAACGCGCTCTGAGTGGGAAAATAACGGTAGGCAGTCGCCCGCGAAAGCTGTGCTTCCTGAGCCACTTCGGTGATCGACGGGAAGGCACCACTGTCGAACATCTTCATTGCTGTTTCAATCAGTAAGCGTCGTGTTCTTGCCCTTGTAGCGGTTAATGTCATAACCCCAGCGGAATCCCTTTGCTCCACAATAACCTCATTTGTTCAATTAATTCGGCTTGAAATTCAAGCGATTGACGAATAATGCCCGGAAGAAATCGCGATGACTTCGGGGCAAATCTAAAAGCCAGACCTCAGCCGTAAGCATAGTCAACATCTCTGTGAGACGCATATTTCATTCAATTGATTTACCAATAATGAAGGTGGTACTGTAATCTCGTGGCCTTGAAAATAATGAGGCGTACAGGTTATGTACGTTTTTATTACTGGTTTTTCAAGTTCTTATTTCGTCTGATAACAGGGTGTTGTTACGACTATGAGTATAAACGCAGGTTATATCTACGCTGTTGCTACAGCAGATACTAAAGGAAGGGAACTGTTTTACGTCAGTGATTGCATCGCCAAAACCGGTGCAGACGTGTTAACAGTTGATCTGTCAACTCAACCAGTTATGCCTTCTGAAGCGGATTTCCCCCCGGAACTGATCGCCGACTTCCATCCCGATGGGCGCAACGCGGTGTTCTGCGGCGACCGCGGTAGAGCCATTGATGCCATGGCGCTGGCATTTAAGAATTTCCTCAGCAAAAGAAGCGACCTGCTCGGCGTGATTGGTTTGGGCGGATCCGGCGGAACGGCGCTGATCACCCCGGCGATGCAGGCACTGCCCATTGGCATCCCGAAAGTGATGGTTTCTACCATGGCCTCCGGCGACGTCTCCGGCTATGTCGGCGCCAGCGATATCACCATGCTGAATTCCGTGACCGATGTGGCGGGCCTGAACCGCATCTCCCGCCGGGTGCTGGCCAACGCCGCCCACCAGGTTGCGGGTGCCGTGTTGTGGGACGTCGAAGAGGATCCGAATGAAAATCCGGCGCTGGGGCTGACCATGTTCGGCGTCACTACGCCCTGCATCCAGCACGTCAGCGCCGCGCTGGAAAAGGATTATGACTGCGTGGTGTTCCACGCCACCGGCAGCGGCGGCATGGCGATGGAAAAACTCACCGCCAGCTATATGCTGTCCGGCCTGCTCGATCTGACTACCACCGAAGTGTGCGATCTGCTGTTTGGTGGCGTGCTGGCCTGTGATGATACCCGCTTTGATGCGCTGGCCAGCTCAGAGGTGCCCTGCGTGATCTCCTGCGGTGCGCTGGATATGGTCAACTTCGGCCATGCCGACAGCGTGCCGGAAAAATATGCCGACCGTCTCTTCTATCATCACAATGCGCAGGTTACGCTGATGCGCACCACGGTTGAGGAGAATGTGGCGCTGGCAACCTGGATCGCCGATAAGTTGAACCGGTGTCAGGGGAAAATTGTGTTCCTGATCCCGGAAGGCGGATTCTCGGCACTGGATGCGCCAGGCCAGGCATTCTGGTCTCCGGACGCCGATCGGGCCTTTATTACCACGCTGGAAGACCGTTTAGTGCAGACGGCAAAGCGTAAAATACTTCGCGTACCCTATAACATTAACGACCGGGAATTTGCACAGATTGCTGTGGAGCAGTTCCGCCAACTGGCAAAGGAGTACTGAGAATGGCTTTTACCCGTCAGGAAATACTGACAAAATTTAACCAGATGATTGCCCGCCGCGAGCCGATTATCGGCGGCGGTGCCGGCACCGGCCTTTCTGCGAAATGCGAAGAGGCAGGCGGCATCGATCTTATCGTCATTTATAACTCAGGCCGTTATCGCATGGCCGGACGCGGCTCGCTGGCCGGACTGCTGGCCTACGGTAACGCCAAGGAGATTGTGGTGGATATGGCGAAGGAAGTGCTGCCGGTGGTGAAAAACACCCCGGTTCTGGCCGGCGTCAACGGCACCGATCCGTTCTGCCAGTTCGATCGTTTTCTGGACGAGCTGAAAGCGTTGGGCTTTTCGGGCGTGCAAAACTTCCCGACCGTCGGGCTGATCGATGGTAACTTCCGCGCCAATCTGGAAGAGACCGGCATGGGCTACGGTCTGGAAGTCGATATGATCCGTCTGGCGCACCAGAAAGAGATGCTGACCACGCCGTATGTGTTCAGCGAAGCCGATGCCATCGCCATGACCGAAGCCGGTGCCGATATTATCGTGCCGCATATGGGGCTGACCACCGGTGGGAATATTGGTGCAGAAACCGCGCTGAAGTTAGCGGATTGCGTGCCGCTGATTAATCAGTGGGCCACGGCGGCGAAAAGCGTGCGGGAAAACGTGATTGTGCTGTGCCACGGCGGGCCGATTTCCAGCCCGGAAGATGCCCAGTACATTCTGGATAACTGCCCGCAGTGCGACGGTTTTTACGGGGCCAGCTCAATGGAGCGTCTGCCAACCGAAACCGCACTGACCGACACCACAAAACAATTCAAAAATATCAGCCGTTAATTTTTGCCCACAGCAGGGCGTATCAACCATAAAAAAGGGCAGCCCTTACGGAGCTGCCCTTTTTTTTGCCTCACTATCAGTACGAGTGGTAGCTCTTCTGCGCGCTGCTCACTTTATACAGATAACGACGGGATTCCGCCGACGGATGATTGGTGGTCAGCGTCTGATACACCTCGGCTGGCGACAGATTGTTGATGGTGTTAAACGCCCGCGTTTTATCGCTGGAGAACACTTTCAACACGCTGCCCGCGCCACCGTTATAGGCAGTGATCACTGCATAACGCCGCGAGGTTGGGTTGGTGATCCCGGCCAGATAACTGCCCTGCAGGATCGACAGATAGGCGGTACCGGCATCAATGTTGTTTTCCGGATCCAGCAGATAGCTGCGGCTCGGCTTGCCCCATTTGCCCTTCATGCGGAACACGTCAACCCCGGCGGTATGCTGCACCACCTGCATCAGTCCCAGCGCATCGGCATTACTGACCGCATACGGGTTAAAGCTCGATTCAATCTGCATAATCGCCAGGATCAGCGACTGATCGACGCCATACTTCGCGGAGGCTTCACGCACCATCGGCAGGTATTTATGGGCACGCTTATCCAGATGGTTTGGCACCATCGGAATGGTGATCGAGTAGATCACATGCAGCCCGGACGTGCGGCGTTGCAGCTTGTTCTGGATCAGATAGTCCGCAAAGGTGGCCGCACGGCCTTGCCAGCGGATCGCCTGTCCGGTGTTATCCAGCACCTGGCCGTAAAGCAGCGGCTCGGTACCAAGCTTAATATCATTGGCATCCGAGTACAGGTCGACATTCCCCGGATCGTTACCGATCAACAGGGTAGTGATGATCGCCTGACGCAGGCTGGTCATCGGATCGGTCCCGGCAATGGTCTCGATGGTGATCGATCCCGACTCAAAGTTGATGTGGCTGCGGGTGTAATATTGATCGCTGTACTTCACGTAGTCTTTGGGGCCGGCGATCAGCACTTCGTTGATGCCCCAGATATTCTCGATGTTATGGGCAAACTGTCCCATCAGAATATCGAATCCGTTGGTGTCTTTAACCCACTCTTCGTGGAAAGCCGGCTTTTTGTTGCCTGAGCAGGAAATCAGCAGCGGCGCTATTACCAGCAAACTAAGTAGTTTCTTATTCATCTTGTCGTGCTTCGCCCACATTGAGAGGGCCTCATCTGTGAGGCCCAACGATTATTCTTCTGGCGGGGTGTAACCTTCGATATGGACCTCATGCCCTTCAAACAGGAATTTGATCATCTCCTGTTCAAGCTGCTTACGATCGTCGGGGTTCATCATGCTGAGCTTCTTCTCGTTGATCAGCATGGTTTGTTTGCTCATCCACTGTGACCAGGCTTCTTTCGAAATCTCATTATAGATACGTTTGCCCGTCTCACCCGGATACAGCTGGAAATCCTGCCCTTCGGCGTCACGTTGCAGGAACGTGCAAAAAATCATTCGGCTCATTACTCTTCCTCTTCTGTCGCGCGGATGTTCAGCGCTTTCTGTTGTGGCTGACGCAGCTGTTGTAACAGGCGATCCACCGGCGCGGCCAGCCCAACGGACTGTGGCTGCGCTAAGTTATACCAGAGACCAGCGCCTTCATCCATTACCGCGCCTGCCGGAGGCAGTTCCAGCCACATTGGGACAATATCCAGGTGGAAATGGCTAAAGGTGTGACGAAACGCGATGCTCTGTTGCAGCGTTGCGCCATCAATGCGTTTGTCGCTCAGCCACTGTTGCAGCTCGGGCAGGGTAGCAAACTGCGGGAAACAGAACAGCCCACCCCACAGGCCGACCGGCGGGCGCTGTTCCAGCCAGACTTCCTGATCCTGCTGCATCATCAACAGCCAGCCGGTGCGCACCGGCAGCGTCTGTTTTGGCTTCTTGCCGGGGTAACTGGCCCAACTGCCGTTAGCATAGGCGATGCAGCCAAGATTCAGTGGGCAGATTTCGCATTTAGGTTTTGAGCGGGTACAGACCATCGCCCCTAAATCCATCATCGCCTGATTGAACTGGCTGACGCCTTCAGCCGGAGTGACCTCTTCACTGATCTCCCACAGGCGCTTCTCGACCTCTTTTTTGCCCGGCCAGCCGGACACGGCATAGCAGCGGGCCAACACGCGCTTAACGTTGCCGTCGAGGATTGGATAATGCTGCCCGAGAGATAAAGAGAGGATCGCGCCCGCCGTCGACCGGCCGACGCCGGGCAAATCCATCACCTCGTCAAAGGTCTGCGGGAAAATGCCGTTGTGCTTCTCCGCCACCGTTTTCGCCGCTTTATGCAGATTGCGCGCGCGGGCGTAGTAACCAAGGCCGGTCCATAAATGCAGAACTTCATCCAGCGGGGCGTTGGCTAAATCGCTGATTTCAGGGAAGCGCGCCATAAAGCGTTCGAAATAAGGGATAACCGTCGCGACCTGCGTTTGCTGCAGCATCACTTCCGAAAGCCAGACTTTATACGGCGTTTTTTCCAGCTGCCAGGGCAGAGTTTTGCGGCCAAAGCGCTGATACCACTCCAGTACCTGCCGTGAGAACTGCGGCGCTTGCATCATGTCAGAGAAATATCCTGGATAAGTGAAAATCAGGCTGGGATTCCAGCACAGACCAACTATGCTGTAAACCGGAAGTTACCGGGGCTTGCTTAACCGCTGTAACTTTGCATAATGCCCCCTTTCCAGAGATTGCAGACCAGCAGGCAGAAATATGAAGAGTGATGTCATTTCCCCGGAGTTTGATGAGAACGGTCGCCCAATGCGCCGTATTCGCAGCTTCGTTCGTCGTCAGGGTCGTCTGACGAAAGGCCAGCAGCACGCGCTGGACAATTACTGGCCGGTAATGGGTGTTGAGTATCAGCCTGAACCTGTTGATCTGGTCAGCTTATTTGGCCGTGAATCACCGGTGGTGCTGGAGATCGGTTTCGGCATGGGGGCTTCTCTGGTCACCATGGCGCAAAATAATCCGGCGCAGGACTTCCTCGGAATTGAAGTGCATTCACCCGGCGTAGGCGCTTGCCTGAGCAGCGCGCAGGAAGCCGGCGTGGAGAATCTGCGCGTGATGTGCCACGATGCGGTCGACGTGTTAGAGAAGATGATCCCGGATAATTCACTGCGTATGGTGCAGCTGTTCTTCCCGGACCCGTGGCACAAAGCGCGTCATAATAAACGCCGTATCGTGCAGGCCCCGTTTGCCGAGCTGGTGATGCGCAAGCTGAAGCTGGGCGGCGTGTTTCATATGGCTACCGACTGGGAAGCCTATGCCGAGCACATGCTGGAAGTGATGAACAGCATTGCTGGCTATAAAAACCAGTCAGAAACACAAGACTACGTGCCGCGCCCAGAGTCGCGTCCGTTAACGAAATTTGAACAGCGTGGCCAGCGTCTTGGTCACGGTGTTTGGGATCTGATGTTTGAGAGGATTAAATAATGGCTACCCAACGCAGTCGTCGCTTACGCAAGAAAATGCATATCGATGAGTTTCAGGAATTAGGTTTCTCAATTGGTTTCTCCTTCCCGGAAGGTACCAGCGAAGAGACCATCGACAAAAGTGTTGATGCGCTGATCGAAGAAGTGATCGACCCGAACGGCCTGGCCTTTGATGGCAGCGGCTACCTGCACTGGGAAGGTTTGATTTGCCTGCAGCAGACCGGCAAATGCACCGATGAGCACCGCGAGCTGGTGCGCAAATGGCTGGAAGAACGTAAACTGAACAACATTCAGGTCACCGAACTTTTCGATGTCTGGTGGGACTAAGTCAGTATCCCTCGTAGCATCTGAAAGGATGTCGGGATAAACGGATGTTTGTTGGGGCCACGCATGCGTGGCCTTTTCTTTCTCAGGAGAATGCAAAATGCGTAAAGCGATGATGGTGGCAGCGCTGTTGTTGGCAGCGGGTCAGGCTCAGGCTGACTATCAATGTAGCGTGAAACCCCAGGATGACATCGTGATCTCCCCGCAGACTGTGCAAGTGGTGGGTGCCAGCGGCAATCTGGTGATCACCCCAACCGGCGACGTGCAGCAAAACGGCAAAGCGGCCACGGTTGACACCGCCACGCGCCAGAAAGCGATTGATTACCAGACCGCATTACGTCGTGATTTGCCGTGGATCGATCAGGGTGCACGTCAGCGTCTGGAAAAAGGCCGCGTTGCGCTGGATAAAGTGATTGTTGAAAAGCTCGGGCAGGACAGCAACGTGCGTAACCGTCTGACCTCGCTGGATACGCAGCTGAAACAGCAGATGAACCGGATTATTGAGCATCGCAGCGATGGGCTGACCTTCCATCATCAGGCCATCGATCAGGTGCGCAAAGATGGCGAGGCGCTGGTGCAGAGTGCGATGGGCGGCGTGGTGCAGGACAGCCTGAACGAGATGGGCAGCAAGCAGGCCGGTAACGGCGGGAATCCGCTGCAGGCGCTGATGGGCAATCTCGGCGGTTTACAGCAGTCGTTACAGGACGAGTGGAAAGGGCAGGAGCAGGATTTCCAGAACTTCGGTCATGAAGTCTGTAACCGGGTGACGGTGCTGGAAGATCAGCGCCAGGCGATGATTGCCGGCCTTAAGTAAGCCCAACCGTGCACGATAAAAAAACGCCTGATGAAGTTCATCAGGCGTTTTGTTTTTATGGCGTCTCTTCTTCTGCAAGGAACAGCTCAAGCAGTGAGTTGAGGAACAGCTTCCCTTTTTCCGTCACCTGCCAGCTTTCCGCCGTTTCCGTCAGATAGCCTTCGCTGAGGGCGCGATCGATTTGCGGGCGGATGCTGCTCTCATCGAGGCCGGTATACAGCGGATATTCGGCACGTGGCGCCGCTTCCAGCAACCGGAAGCGGTTCATAAAGAATTCGAACGGCTTGTCGCTGTCGCTGACGTCTTGCTGACGGTCGAGATACTTTCCGGCCATAAACCCGCGTGGAGGACGGGTTTTGGTGGTGCGGATAATGCGACCGTCGGTCTGGGTCAGCTTGCCGTGTGCGCCACAGCCAATCCCTAAGTAGTCACCAAAGCGCCAGTAGTTGAGGTTGTGCTCACAGCGATAACCCGGTTTGGCATAGGCCGAGGTTTCGTACTGCACGTAACCTGCCGCCGTCAGCAGCCGATCGCCCTGTTCGAAGATATCCCACAGCGCGTCGTCATCCGGCAGTTTTGGCGGACGTGAGGCAAACAGCGTGTTGGGTTCGATAGTCAGCTGATACCACGACAGATGCGGTGGGTTCAGCGCAATCGCCTGGCGTAAATCGTCCAGCGCCTCTTCAAGGGACTGATCCGGCAATCCGTGCATCAAATCGAGGTTAAAGCTGCGCAGATTCAAATCTGTTGCCAGTTGAGCCGCACGCTTTGCCTCTTCCGGGCCGTGAATGCGTCCCAAACGCTCCAGTTTCTGCGCGCTGAAACTCTGCACCCCAATTGAGATGCGGTTGATTCCGGCGCGCTGGTAGCCGCTGAAGCGGTCTGCTTCCACGGCACCGGGATTGGCTTCCATGGTAATTTCCGCCGTGGCAGAAAGGGGCAGGCGGGCGCGAACGCCATCCAGCAACATCTGCATGGCTTCACTGCTTAACAAACTGGGCGTACCGCCGCCGATGAAAATGGTGCTGACTTCGCGCCCGGAGGTCAGGTGAAGATCGGCATCCAGATCCGCCAGCAGGTGCTGCACATACTCCTGGTGCGGCACGTCCCCTTTAAGCGCGTGCGAATTGAAGTCGCAGTAGGGGCACTTCTGCACGCACCAGGGAATATGGATATACAGACTGAGTGGTGGCAGCTTACGCATTGCGCATCGCTTCCAGCAGCAGCGTCATGGCTTTGCCACGATGGGAAACCGCGTGCTTCTCGGCTTTGGTCATCTCACCGGCGGTTTTACCCAGCTCTGGAACAAAGAAGATCGGGTCATAGCCGAAGCCGCCTTCGCCCACGGCGCTGCGGGTGATTTCACCCTGCCAGCTGCCATGAAACACCAGTGGCGTCGGGTCTTCTGCGTGGCGCAGATAAACCAGCACGCAATGGAACTGCGCCTGACGCTTATCGTCAGGCACGTTTTCCAGCGCCGCCAACAGCTTCAGCAGGTTCTGCCGATCGCTGGCGTCTTCCCCGGCATAGCGCGCCGAGTAAATGCCCGGTGCGCCGCCCAGCGCATCGACCGCCAGCCCGGAGTCATCGGCAATTGCCGGCAGGCCGGTTATCGCCGCCGCATGACGCGCTTTCAGGATGGCGTTTTCAATAAACGTCAGGCCAGTCTCTTCAGCTGACTCCACGCCCAGTTCGGTTTGCGCCACAATGTCGAGGCCAAAGGCGGCCAGTAAATCAGCCATTTCACGAACTTTGCCGGGGTTGCCGGTGGCGAGCACTACTTTTTGCATATCAGGTCCAGAATTTTCAGGTTACAGCAGATACCAGAGGCCAGGGAACAGGTCCATGCCCAGGTAGTTCAGCATATAGAGGATCAAAATCACTACCATGGCCGAGAAGTCGATACCGCCCATCGCGGGCAATATCCGGCGTATAGGGGACATCAGCGGCTCGGTCAGTTGGATCAGCACCTGATCCACCGGGCCACGGCCCTGGCTGATCCAGCTCATCAGTGAACGGATGATGATCACCCAGAACACCAGGTTGCCCGCTGACTTCAGCAGCGATAACAGACCCACCAGCAGATTCATCGGGTCAACCGAGAAGGCACCCACCTGAATCAGCAACAAAATCGGGTATTTCAGCGTCGTCAGCACAAACGCCAGCAACAGTGACGCGGTATCTACCGGGCCAATGGAGGGCAGGATCCGTCGCAACGGTTTCACCACCGGTTGGGTAATTTTAACGACAAACTGCGCCAGCGGGTTATAGAAATCGGCTCGTGACCACTGCATCCAGATACGTAATAACAGCACCATTACGTACAGATCGATCAGGGTTTTGACCAGGAAAGTCAACGTCAGCATGGGGTTCCTCAGTTATTGTTGTGAGCGGCGCTGTAATCACGCGCGCCAAAAATAGCGGTGCCAATGCGCACCATGGTACTGCCTGCCGCGATTGCAGCATCCATATCGTCGCTCATTCCCAGAGAAAGCGTATCGACAGCGGGATAGTCTTTTTTCAGTGCGTTAAACGCCTCTGCCATCTGCTGGCACACCGCTAACTGCCGCGCATACTCCGCTTCGGGTGCCGGAATGGCCATCAGGCCACGCAGCGTTAAGCGCGGCAGCAGGGCGATCTCTTTTGCCAGTTCGCTCAGAGCCTCCAGCATGATGCCAGATTTACTGTTTTCGTCACTGATGTTTATCTGAATCAGCACATTCAGCGACGGCAAATCAGCCGGACGCTGTTCGTTAAGCCGGGTGGCAATTTTCAGCCGGTCCACGGTGTGGCACCAGCCAAAGTTCTCCGCCACCAGTCGGCTCTTGTTGGATTGCAGCGGACCAATAAAGTGCCACTCCAGGGCGGAATTCCCCAGCGCCAGGATCTTATCCACGCCTTCCTGCACGTAGTTTTCACCAAAACACCGCTGGCCCGCAGCAATAGCTTCTTCGACCGCGCTCTGGGGTTTTGTTTTGCTGACTGCAAGCAAAGTAATCTCTGCCGGATCGCGCCCGCACTTTGCGGCTGCCGCGGAGATTCGCTCGCGGACTTGCTGTAGGTTGTGCTGAATCGAGGTCATAGTCAGGGAGTATTATATGGATATTGAGGACATGGTGGCCCTTAGTGTAAAGCATAACGCCTCGGATCTGCACCTTTGCAGTGGTCATTCTCCATTCTGGCGCCGTTGCGGCCAACTTGAGCCGATCGGCGCTTTACCGGTGGTCACCAGCACGATGCTGGAAAGCCATGCGCGGCACTGGCTGACCGACGCCCAGCAGGCGGCATTCGCACAGGCCGGGCAGCTGGATTTTGCCCTGACCATGGCGGACGGAACACGGCTGCGTGCCAACCTGTTCCGCCAGCGGCAGGGGCTGTCGCTGGCGTTGCGAGCGATCGCAAGCGAAAGCCCGGATATGGCCGCGCTAAAGCTGCCGGAAATTACCCGCTCGCTGCTTCAGCTGCAGGCCGGGCTGGTGCTGGTCACCGGGGCAACCGGCAGCGGAAAGTCCACCACGCTGGCGTCAATGATTGCCGCCATCAACCAACAGCAGGCGCGGCATATTCTGACGCTGGAAGATCCCATCGAGTTTCTGCATCACAGCCAACGCTCGCTGATCCAGCAGCGCGAAATAGGCACGCATTGCGCGTCGTTCAGCGAAGGGTTGCGCAGCGCGCTGCGTGAAGATCCCGATGTCATCCTGCTGGGCGAACTGCGCGACGGCGATACCATTCAGCAGGCATTAACCGCCGCGGAAACCGGGCATCTGGTGCTGGCAACGCTGCATACGCGAGGCGCAACGCAGGCCGTGGATCGGCTGGTAGATGTGTTTCCGGGAGCGGAGAAAAACCTGATCCGCAGCCAGCTGGCCGGGAGCCTGAAAGCGGTGATCGCGCAACGGCTGGAGCCGGAAGGCGAGGGCCGCATCGCACTGTTCGAAGTGCTGGTCAATACGCCAGCGGTCGCGAACCTGATCCGTGAGGGCAAAACCCATCAGCTTGGCGGATTACAGGAAACGGGATCGCAGGTCGGCATGCAAACCTTTTCTCAGTGCCTCAAACAGAGGCAACAAGCGGGAATGCTGCTCCAGCTGGCAGGGGATTAGGGTGGATTGTGCGACCTCAGGACCAGCTGTTTTCAAACCAGCTTTCGAGGATGATCACGGCGGAAAGGGAGTCGACGCTGCCTTTACTCAGGGCACGAAAACCCCCGCGCTCGAACAGCTCGGCGCGGGCTTCTACCGTGCTCAGGCGCTCGTCATGAAGGTCAACCTGCACGCCAAAACGGCCATGAATGCGGTTGGCAAACTTACGTGCCCGGGCCGTCAGCGGTTGCTCGGTGCCGTCCATGTTCAGCGGCAGTCCAACCACCACGCGATCGGGTTCCCACTCTTTCAGCAACGCTTCAATCTTGTTCCAGTCCGGCGTGCCGTCCTGGGCCTTCAATGCCGCCAACGGCCTGGCGGTGCCGGTTAACTGTTGGCCGATCGCGACGCCGATGCTTTTGGTACCAAAATCAAACGCAAGCAAGGTCATATGGCTCATCAGGCGTGACCTGCATCGCTGGCGATATTGTGAATATCCACGCCGATGCTTTTTGCCGCTTCACGCCAGCGTTCAGCGATCGGGGTTTTGAACAGGATATTGCTGTTAGCCGGGGTGGTGAGCCAGGCATTTTCCAGCAGCTCACTTTCCAGCTGGTCTTTTTCCCAGGCGCAATAACCCAACGCGACCAGCACGTCTTTTGGCTGCTCCGGGGTTCCCAACGTTTCCAGCACGTCACGGGAGGTGGTGATCACCGTGTTGTCAGAAACACGAATGCTGGAGGCAAAGGTACGCTGGGCTGAATGCAGGATAAACCCCCGATCTTCCGCCAGCGGGCCGCCAGAAAAGACCGGCTTGTCGAGTTTGACCTCGGCTTCGCGTGGGGTAGGGCTGATTTTTAGCTTCTTGAGAATGCCGTCAACGGTCAGATTGTCCATTGGCTTATTCACAATCACGCCCATTGCCCCATCATCATTGTGCTCGCAGATGTAAACCACCGAGCGCTTAAACAACGGGTCTTGCAGCGTGGGCATCGCAATCAAAAAATGATGCTGTAAATTCATATCAGGATTCTGTAGTAGGGTTAACCGCCCAGGGCTGGCGCCCCGGGCGTAATTAACGGGTTAATAAAGGGGCCCGTTGACCCCATTCGATCTGTCAGGCCAGACGCTTTTCAATCGCGTCCATCAGCATACCAGTAATTGAAACCGGGAATGCTGCCTCGATCTCACGGATGCAGGTTGGGCTGGTCACGTTAATTTCGGTCAGCTTGTCGCCAATAATGTCCAGACCGACAAAAATCAGTCCTTTGGCTTTCAGCGTTGGGCCAACGCGACGGGCAATTTCCCAGTCGCTTTCGGTCAGCGGGCGGGCTTCGCCACGGCCACCGGCCGCCAGATTGCCACGGGTTTCGCCGGACTTTGGAATACGCGCCAGGCAGTAAGGCACCGGCTCGCCATCGACAACCAGCACGCGCTTATCGCCTTCGGTGATCGCCGGGATGTAGTTTTGCGCCATGCAGTAGAAGTTGCCGTGCTCGGTCAGGGTTTCAATGATCACTGACAGATTCGGGTCTTCTTTCTTGATGCGGAAAATTGACGCGCCGCCCATGCCGTCCAGCGGCTTAAGAATGATGTCGCCATGCTCCTGCCAGAATTCGCGGATCTTCTGCGCACTGCGCGTCACCAGCGTGTCCGGCGTCAGCTCGGCAAACCAGGCGGTGAACAGCTTTTCGTTACAGTCGCGCAGGCTCTGCGGCTTGTTGACGATGAGCGTGCCTTTTTCCTCTGCACGTTCAAGAATGTAGGTGGCGTAGATGAATTCGGTATCGAACGGTGGATCCTTGCGCATTAATACCACGTTCAGATCGGCCAGCGCGATGTCCTGCTCGCTGCCGAAGTCGAACCACTTGTCGTAGTTCTGCTCCACGCTCAGGGTGCGGGTGCGCGCACGCGCTTCGCCGCCACGCAGGTAGAGATCGTTCATTTCCATGTAATGAATTTCGTACCCACGGCGCTGTGCTTCCAGCAACATGGCGAAGCTGCTGTCTTTTTTAATATTGATGGAGGTAATCGGGTCCATCACAATGCCAAGCTTAATCATTATTGCTTCTCCAGTGAGCTCTTTTTTTTGCGGATGGGTTAGCCCAAATCGCCAAACCGGACCTGCAGGGCGGTAATCGCCGTCAGGGCCGTCGTTTCTGTTCTGAGCACTCTTGGGCCTAACAGAATATCTGTAAAGCCATATTGTGCTGTCATGCTGATTTCATCAGCGGTTAAGCCGCCTTCCGGGCCAATCAGCAGGCGTACCCGTTCAACGGGCAGCGGCAGAGTATTGATGCTCTGGCTGGCGCGGGGATGCAGGTTCAGCTTTAGGCCATCGTCCTGCTCAGCACTCCAGCGCTCCAGCATCATCGCTTCACGCACCTCAGGCACGCTGTTTCTGCCGCACTGTTCACAGGCAGCAATCACAATTTTTTGCCATTGCTGGTGTTTTTTCGCCAGCCGCTCAGCATCAAGCTTTACGCCACAGCGCTCAGAAAACAAGGGGGTGATCACATTTACCCCAAGTTCTACCGCCTTCTGAATGGTGAACTCCATCTTCTCACCACGCGACATCACCTGGCCTAAATGCAGGTGAAGCGGGGATTCACGGCTATCTTCGCGGCTTTCGCCGAGGGAAACGCGGACGCTTTTTTTGTCGGCCTGCACGATCTCAGCGGCAAAAGTCAGATTACTGCCATCGAACAATTCCAGGGCCTGTCCGGCACCCATTCGCAACACGCGGCCGACATGGGTCGCGGCCTCGTCGCAGAGAGCAATCTCGCTGCCCGCGGTAAGCAATTCGGGATGAAAAATGCGGGGTATACGCATGGAAATCCTGATAAATGTTAGCGGCCGGAAAACAGATCCGGCCTGAAGATGGGCTCTAGTTTAGGTCAGTGATTTTACCGCTGGCAAGCTTGCTGTACATAGGGATTGTGGTTGCCCTGTACGCGCGCGATGCGATTGTCCCGTTCGCACTCCCATGAAGTGACCGGATACTGCTTGTTCCAGACGGTCATCAGCTGGGTTTGCTGCCTGGACATGTCGATCTGATAGCGATCGCGCATATAGAACCAGGTGCGGGCAATGGCGCCGCGCGCACGCGCAGGGGGCTCGGCCTGTTTGTTTTTGAAATCGATCTTCATTTCACACTGACCATACTGGCGCTCGCCGCCATTCCACTGGCTGTACATAAAGTTTCCACGGTCGCCATTCACTTCGCCGATCGAAGGCTGAAGGTTGTGCAGATCGGTCTCGATCTGGCGGTAACCGGCATCTTTCGCGCACTGTTTGCGGCCGCCATTTTGCCAGCACTGACGCTGGTGGCCGAACGTCCAGGCCGGCACCACGTGTTCCCACTCGATGCGTTTCGCCCGGTTGGCATTTTTACGCACCTGATAGCCACAGGAGGCGAGGTCAGGCACGCCTTTTTTCCCTTTCCAGTGGATTTTACAGCCGCAATAGAACGATCCTGGCGCATCGGCGTTGATTTGAGCCGCATATTCTTTGGCCTGACCAAAGCTGTTCTGGTGATAGTTATCCAGGCTGAGGCCGTGAGCGAAAAAAGTCGGTAAAAACAGGGAGAGTGACAAGCAGTAAAAAATTTTGCGAAGCATGTTGCGGGCCTGGCCTGATAAACGAGGCGGCGAGAGTAACAGATGCGATTCGCTTCGGGAAATCAGTGCCAGAAAATCAGCGAGTTATTGCTGAATAATTGGCCATCAGGACGATTTTTCGGATTGTTGGAACTCGCCGGGAGAGAGGCGATCGCCGCAGCGGACGCATCGATACTCGCTTTCGCCCCTGACGACACGGTTATGGCGGCGTACCGTCAGCTGATGCTGCTGACAGCCACAACGGTAGGGGAAAGAGCGACTGCGCACCGATTCAATCTCAAACTTATGGGTGCGCTGCGCCGGCACATCCAGAATGCTTTCCATCATCCACTTCCACTCTTTGCCGTGCGGCGCGACCCGGCCAAAGTGTTTCCACACCAGCAGATGCGCCAGTTCATGCGGCACCACTTCATCAATAAACGCCTGCTGATTTTCCAGTAACAGCACCGGATTCAGGCGGATCTCCCAGTGTTGCAGCCACGCGGTGCCCGCTGCCGTGCCGCGTTGTTGGTAGACCAACTTGGGTTCAGGGTAGCTGCGTTCCAGGCGATGGTTTGCCAGCTGCAATTTTTCACGCAGTGAGCGCATCACGGCTTGTTGCAGGGCAATGGGAAGTCTGAGGGATTTCATACGGCAGAGAATACGATGTGGCAGGGGGGAATTCAATAAAGCTGGCCGGGTTTCCCCGGCCAGAGAGTCTTAGTCACGATGACCGATATCGCGCAGCTTCTTGCCGCCCAACAGGTTACGTTCAATGTGTTCCAGCGAAATACCTTTGGTTTCCGGGATCAGCACGATGGTCAGAATGATAAACAGCACGTTCAGACCGGCGTAAACCCAGAAGGTGTTCGCGTTGCCCAGGGTGTTGAGCATGGTCAGGAAGGTCGCGCCGACAATCATGTTGGCAATCCAGTTGGTTGCCGTAGACACGGTGATACCGAAATCGCGGCCTTTCAGCGGCTGAATTTCAGAACACAGAACCCAGATCAACGGACCGGCACTCATCGCAAAACCGATGATAAACATCAGCAGCATGGCGATAGCGAAGTACTGACCGGTTGAAGAGTGGATGCCCACGTGCAGCATGGTGCCGAGGATACCCATACCGACCGCCATCACCAGGAAGCCCAGTTTCAGCGTTGGCTTACGGCCCCAGCGGTCAACCAGACCGATAGCAATAAAGGTCGCCAGTACGTTAACCAGACCCACAATCACCGTGCCCCACATCTGCTCGGTGGTGTTGGTGAAGCCCGCAATTTCAAAAATCTTCGGCGCGTAATACATGATGACGTTCATCCCGGTGAACTGCTGCATGATCTGCAGAAGCACGCCCAGGTATACCGCGCGACGGAAGTTGCTGTTGCCTTTAAACAGGCTCCAGCCGGATTGTTTGATCTTCAGGCTTTCACGAATTTCGTCCAGCTCGCGTTTCGCTTGCTCGCTGGTGTCACGCAGACGGTCCAGTACGCGCTGAGCGGTACGGAAATCGCCTTTGGCGGCCAGCCAGCGTGGGCTGTTAGGCAGGAAGCAAACGCCAACCAGCAGCAGCGCGGCCGGGATGGTGATCACGCCCAGCATCCAACGCCATTCGCCGGTGTAGCTGAACGCGGTATCAGACAGATACGCACCCAGAATACCGATGGTGATCATCAGCTGGTACAGGGAAATCATACTGCCGCGAATCTTCTCTGGTGCGATCTCAGAGAGGTACAGCGGCGCGGTATAGGAGGCAACGCCAACGGCCAGACCCAGCAGAACGCGGGCGAAGATCAGCATTTCCGGGTTGGATGACATCGCTGACCACAGCGAGCCAATCACAAACAGAATGGCACCGATCATCAGGCTTTTTTTACGGCCCAGGCGGGAAGACATCCAGCCGCTACCGACGGCACCGACGGCGGCACCAAACATCATTGAGCTGACGATCCACTCCTGCTGATGTGCGGTAACGTTAAAATCTTTCGCGATGAATGGCAGGGCACCGGCGATAACGCCGATATCCAGACCAAACAGCAGGCCGGCCAGTGCTGCGAGGAAACAAACAAAGAAGGTCATCGCCTTGTTTGATGTCCTGCTCTTTTTCTTATTATCAGGCATAACGCCTCCATTAAAGTGGTACTGCTTATTGTTGTTATAAATGTTAGAAAACCTTGGCCCACAAGACTGTGCTGCAGATCACATTGGTGTAATCGGTTACACACCAGATCATTCCTAAATGCAGCATTTTCACGCGCGCTTACGCTTTATAACCAGTTAGTCATAGTAGTAAATAGTTTCACTTAGTTCCCGAGTGCCCTTCTATCAGACAGCGCTGAAAATAGCGCATTAGGCTACAGGTTGTTAAGAGAGTTAATTCTTAATTATCAGATATTGGTAAATATTTCTGAGTGTAACCGTTAACAATCAACGCGTCTGAAGCCAAAAAAAGTGTAGACAGCGATGGCCATTCCGCCAGCGTCAGACAGCAAAAAGGGCACCCACCGGGTGCCCTGTGTCCTGCAAGCTGGTGCTTACTTCAGGCCAGCAGCTTCACGCAGCTGTGCAGCCTTGTCGGTTTTTTCCCAAGGGAAATGTTCACGACCGAAGTGACCGTATGCCGCGGTCTCGCGATACATCGGGTGCAGCAGGTCCAGCATCTGAATCAGACCGTATGGACGCAGGTCGAAGAACTCGCGCACCAGCAGCGTCAGCTGCTCGGTAGAGACTTTCTCAGTACCGAAGGTTTCCACCATGATGGAAGTCGGTTCAGCCACACCAATCGCGTAGGAAACCTGAATCTCACAACGGTCAGCCAGGCCAGCCGCAACGATGTTTTTCGCCACATAGCGTGCTGCATATGCCGCTGAACGGTCAACCTTAGACGGATCCTTACCGGAGAACGCACCGCCGCCGTGACGCGCCATGCCGCCGTAGGTATCAACGATGATTTTACGACCCGTCAGACCACAGTCGCCCATTGGGCCACCGATGACGAAACGGCCCGTCGGGTTAATGTGGTATTTGGTGCTGGCGTTGATCCACTCTGCTGGCAGAACCGGCTTGATGATCTCTTCCATCACCGCTTCCTGCAGATCTTTCAGCGAGATATCTTCAGCGTGCTGAGTAGACAGAACCACGGCATCAATACCGACGATTTTGCCATCGTCATACTGGAAAGTGATCTGGCTTTTTGCATCCGGGCGCAGCCATGGCAGGGTGCCATTTTTACGCACTTCAGCCTGACGTTGAACCAGACGGTGAGCATAGGTCACCGGTGCAGGCATCAGCACATCAGTTTCGTTAGTGGCATAACCAAACATCAGACCCTGGTCGCCCGCACCCTGTTCCAGAGGATCGGTGCGGTCTACGCCCTGGTTGATATCAGGTGACTGTTTGCCGATGGCGTTCAGTACGGCACAAGAGTTGGCATCAAAGCCCATATCGGAATGGACATAACCGATTTCGCGTACGGTGTTACGGGTGATCTCTTCAATATCAACCCAGGCCGACGTGGTGATTTCACCACCGACCAGCACCATGCCGGTTTTCACATACGTTTCGCACGCGACACGCGCTTTCGGATCCTGCTCGAGGATGGCATCGAGCACAGCATCAGAAATCTGGTCGGCGATTTTATCAGGATGTCCTTCTGAGACGGACTCGGAAGTGAAAAGGTGTTTGGCCATTAATTCTTTACCTTACTGAATACGGGTTGATAACGACTGCATAGCGCTAAAGACTGTTTGCCAGTTCTCACCGGCTTCGGTTCCCAGCGCCCCCTCAGGCAAAGCCATGAGCAGTACATAACAGGTGACGCTTAGAAGTTAACCATTTAGATGGATTAACATCTGGACGGCTATTTTAGGTCACTCATTAATCGGATTGCCAGCCTTTTTTCTTTAAAGCTTTTTTCAGCTCAGGTAAAAAGTGGAACATTTTCATGACAGGCTTCTCATTCCGCACATTAAGGAATTGCATAATGTTATACTTGAGAGACCGATTGGCGCGGCCTTTCAGCGTTTTATGCTGAATATCCCGCTCGCCGATGGCTTGTTGTTGCGGGTTATCCCTGCGATAGTAGTTAACTGTTCCGCATCACTGAAATTTGAGGCTCGCAATGTCTGACGACATTAAGACAATGAAGGGTTCGTCAGCTGGCGAACAAGGTGGACTCCGCTCTATGCAGGAGGTGGCCATGAGCGATCAAGAAGCCAGCAAGATGCTGCGCACCTACAATATTGCCTGGTGGGGTAATAACTACTACGACGTCAATGAGTTAGGGCACGTCAGCGTCTGTCCGAATCCGGACGTCCCGGAAGCCCGGGTCGACCTGGCGAAGCTGGTGAAAGAGCGCGAGGCCGAAGGCCAGCGTCTGCCCGCCTTGTTCTGCTTCCCGCAGATCCTGCAGCACCGTCTGCGTTCGATTAACGCCGCGTTCAAACGCGCGCGGGAATCTTACGGCTATCGCGGCGATTACTTCCTGGTCTATCCGATTAAGGTTAACCAGCACAAACGCGTTATCGAATCGCTGATCAACTCCGGCGAACCGCTGGGGCTGGAAGCCGGTTCGAAAGCCGAGCTGATGGCGGTACTGGCACACGCCGGTCAGACCCGCTCGGTGATTGTTTGTAACGGCTATAAAGACCGTGAATACATTCGTCTGGCGCTGATCGGCGAAAAGATGGGCCACAAGGTCTATCTGGTGCTGGAAAAAATGACCGAAGTGAAGCTGGTGCTGGAAGAGGCGGAACGTCTGAACGTGGTGCCGCGTCTCGGTATCCGTGCGCGTCTGGCGTCTCAGGGCTCCGGTAAATGGCAGTCCAGCGGCGGCGAAAAATCCAAGTTTGGTCTGTCGGCGACGCAGGTGCTTAAGCTGGTCGATATCATGCGTGAAGCTGGCCGGATGGAAAGCCTGCAGCTGCTGCATTTCCACCTCGGTTCTCAGATGTCCAATATTCGCGACATCGCCACAGGCGTGCGTGAATCGGCCCGTTTCTATGTTGAGCTGGCTAAACTCGGCGTCAACATTCAGTGCTTCGATGTCGGTGGCGGTTTGGGCGTGGACTATGAAGGAACGCGTTCGCAGTCTGACTGCTCCGTTAACTACGGCCTGAACGAATATGCCAACAACGTGATCTGGGCGATCGGCGATGCCTGCGAAGAGCATAATCTGCCGCACCCTACGGTGATCACCGAGTCTGGCCGCGCCGTCACGGCGCACCACACCGTGCTGGTGTCGAACATCATCGGCGTTGAGCGTAACGAATTCAGTGAGCCAAAGACGCCGTCTGCGGACTCGCCACGTCCGATTGTCAGCATGTGGGATACCTGGCAGGAGATGCATCAGCCAAACAACCGTCGCTCGCTGCGCGAATGGCTGCATGACAGTCAGATGGATCTGTTTGATATTCATACCGGCTACTCGCAGGGCACTTATGACCTGACGCAGCGCGCCTGGGCTGAGCAGCTTTATCTGAGCATCTGCCACTATATTCAGCAGCATCTTGACCCGACCAACCGCGCGCACCGTCCCATCATCGACGAACTGCAGGAGCGTATGGCGGACAAGATTTACGTCAACTTCTCGCTGTTCCAGTCGATGCCGGATGCCTGGGGTATCGATCAGCTGTTCCCGGTGCTGCCGCTGGAAGGGCTGAACAAGTCGCCTGAACGTCGCGCGGTGCTGCTGGACATCACCTGTGACTCCGATGGCACCATCGATCACTATGTTGATGGCGATGGCATTGCCACCACCATGCCGATGCCGCAGTACGATGTGGATAATCCTCCGATGCTCGGCTTCTTTATGGTCGGCGCTTACCAGGAAATCCTCGGCAACATGCACAACCTGTTCGGCGATACCGAAGCGGTGGATGTGTTTGCCTATGCCGATGGCCGCGTTGACGTGCATCTGTCTGACGAAGGCGACACCGTTGCAGACATGCTGGAATACGTGCAGCTGGATCCGCAGGAGCTGCTGACGCACTTCCGCAACCAGCTTAAAGAGAGCGATCTGGACGAAGAGCTGCGCGCGCAGTTCCTCGAAGAGTTCGAATCTGGCTTGTACGGCTACACTTATCTGGAAGACGAATAATCTTCACCTGCTGGACGAGTTGACCACGCCGATGGCGGGCGTGGCAATTCTCCGCAAAATCCCTTCCTCGTCGGGTTTAACGACGCGGTGGGGATTTTTTTTATCTCTGTTTCAGCCGAAAGCTGGCCTGGTCCGGCTTCACAGTTAAAGAGGATTTGGTATGAATAACACCCTGGGCAACCAGTACGACAACTCGCTGGTGTCAAACGCCTTTGGTTTTATGCGTTTTCCGGTCAACTTCCAGCCTTACGACAGCGACGCTGAGTGGGTGATCACCGGTATTCCTTTCGATGCCGCGACCTCCGGTCGTCCTGGCAGCCGCCTGGGCCCTGGCGCGATCCGTCAGATCTCCACTAACCTGGCGTGGGAAGGCTGCCGCTGGCCGTGGAACTTCGATCTGCGTCAGCGTTTAAAGGTGATCGACTGCGGTGACCTGGTGTACGCCTTTGGCGATTCTCAGGATCTGACCGACAAGCTGCAGGCGCATGCCGAGAAGCTGCTGGCCAACGGCAAGCGTATGCTGACCTTCGGTGGCGATCACTACGTGACGCTGCCGCTGCTGCGCGCTCATGCTAAATACTTCGGTAAGATGGCGCTGGTGCATTTTGATGCCCATACCGATACCTATTCCAACGGCCCGACCTTCGATCACGGCACCATGTTCCACCATGCGCCGAAGGAAGGCCTGATCGATCCGGCACACTCGGTGCAGATCGGTATCCGTACCGAGTTTGATGCCTCACTGGGCTTCAACGTGCTGGACGCGGCGCAGGTTAACGAGCGCAGTGTTGATGACATCCTCGCTCAGGTGAAGCAGATCGTTGGCGATATGCCGGTTTATCTGACCTTCGATATCGACTGCCTCGATCCGGCGCATGCGCCAGGCACCGGCACGCCGGTGATCGGCGGTCTGACCACCGATAAAGCCACCAAGCTGGTGCGCGGTCTGCAGGGGCTGAACATCGTCGGGATGGATCTGGTGGAAGTCGCACCGGGCTATGACCAGTCCGACCTGACCGCTCTGGCTGCCGCCACGCTGGCGCTGGATATGCTGCATGTTCAGGCCGTTAACAAAGGCTAGTTTCATCAGCAGAAATGAGAAGGGCGCCGGATAAGGGCGCCCTTTTTTTATGGCAACACGCGGTTATTTACCGGCAGCGATACGCTCTTTGATGTGCTGAGCGCGCGCTTCGGAAGCCGGGTGGGAGTCAAACATCGAGCTTTGATGGCTGCTTTCCAGTTTCGCCAGTTTTTCGAAGCTGGTGACCAGGCCGTTAGGATCGATGTTGCGCTTTTTCATCAGGTCGAAAGAGTAATCATCTGCCTGCGATTCCTGCTTCTGCGAGAACTGCGCGTTAACCAGTTTCTCACCCAGGTCTGCAAGCTGCGACTGGGACAGCGTACCGGCGATGCCGCCCACGGAACCCATGGCGGTACGGGCAGCGGTGGTGCTGTAGGCAACCTGCATCGCGCGACGGCTATGGCCTAATGCCACGTGGCCCATTTCATGGCCCAGCACACCCTCGACTTCATTGTCGGTCATCATATCCATCAATCCGCTGTAAACGCGGATACAGCCGTTCGCCATCGCCCAGGCATTGACGTCTTTGGTGATGTACACCTTGTAGTTGGCAGGCGTGCCGTTGATGTTGTCACCCAGTGCGGCGGAGATTTTCGCCAGGCGCTGCGCATACGGGCTGGAGTCGGGCGCAATTTGCGCTTCGCTATCCATCTGCGCACAGGATTTCACGCTGAGTTCTTTGACCTGTTCATCGCTAATGGTGGCGGCCTGATAGGCCTGCGCACCAGACTGCATCAGCGCATTGCTGTCTACTCCCTGACAACCAGAAAGTGCGGTAATCAGTCCCAGAGAAACGAAAGAGAGGGGTAATTTCATATTATTTCATCCATCAGTAACAAGGTAATAAAAACAAGTACCTGCCAAACCGGCAGAAAAAAACGCTGCTTATAAAGAGAGCGTTATAACGTGCGCATCTACGAATGCATAGTGGTTATAGCCACAAACCGCAAGTTTACGCCTGCTATTTTGCACGTTTCGCCATGTACAGCAGACCCGTCTTTCATGTACATTGAGGGTCGACTTTTACAACTTTGCCTGATAACTCATTGATTAAAATAGGTTAAGGACGGCGAAGCGTTTAATCCGACCTGGAGTAGAACATGTCTTCTCGTAAAGAGCTTGCTAACGCCATTCGCGCATTAAGTATGGATGCGGTACAAAAAGCCAAATCTGGCCACCCTGGCGCCCCGATGGGCATGGCAGATATCGCCGAAGTGCTGTGGCGTGAATTTCTGAACCATAACCCTACCAACCCACTGTGGGCCGATCGCGACCGCTTCGTGCTGTCGAACGGTCACGGCTCCATGCTGATCTACAGCCTGTTGCACCTCACCGGCTACGATCTGCCGATTGCTGAGCTGGCAAACTTCCGTCAGCTGCACTCTAAAACTCCAGGTCACCCGGAATTCGGTTACACCGCAGGCGTGGAAACCACTACCGGCCCACTGGGTCAGGGCGTGGCTAACGCCGTAGGTATGGCCATTGCCGAGCGCACGATGGCGGCGCAGTTCAACCGTCCGGGTCACGATGTTGTTGACCATAACACCTATGTGTTCATGGGTGACGGCTGCATGATGGAAGGTATCTCCCACGAAGTGTGCTCGCTGGCCGGTACGCTGAAGCTGGGCAAACTGGTTGCCTTCTATGATGACAACGGTATCTCAATCGACGGTCACATTGACGGTTGGTTCACTGACGACACCGCCAAGCGTTTCGAAGCTTACGGCTGGCACGTGGTGCGCGGTGTTGACGGTCACGATGCAGCCGCAATCAAGCAAGCAGTTGAAGAAGCGAAAGCGGTTAGCGACAAGCCTTCCCTGTTGATGTGCAAAACCGTGATTGGTTTTGGTTCACCAAACAAAGCCGGTACCCACGATTCACACGGCGCACCGCTGGGTGATGACGAAGTGGCACTGACCCGTAAGCAGTTGGGCTGGAGCCACGCGCCGTTCGAAATCCCACAGGATATCTACGCGCAGTGGGATGCGAAAGAAGCCGGTCAGGCGAAAGAAGCCCGCTGGAACGAGAAGTTCGCGGCCTACGCTAAAGCGCACCCGGAGCTGGCGGCAGAATTCAAACGCCGTATGGGCAACGAGCTGCCGGCTAACTGGCAGGCTGAGTCGCAGAAGTTCATCGAACAGCTGCAGGCTAACCCAGCAAAAATCGCCAGCCGTAAAGCGTCGCAGAACACGCTGGAAGCCTTCGGTAAACTGCTGCCAGAATACCTGGGCGGCTCGGCTGACCTGGCGCCAAGCAACCTGACCATGTGGTCTGGTTCTAAGCCAATCAATGAGGATCTGGCCGGTAACTACATCCATTACGGTGTGCGTGAATTCGGTATGACCGCCATCGCTAACGGCATCACGCTGCACGGCGGCTTCCTGCCATACACCGCGACCTTCCTGATGTTTGTTGAATATGCGCGTAACGCTGCGCGTATGGCTGCACTGATGAAAATCCGTCAGGTGATGGTCTATACCCACGACTCCATCGGTCTGGGCGAAGACGGTCCTACGCATCAGCCGGTTGAGCAGATGGCCAGCCTGCGCGTCACCCCGAACATGAGCCTGTGGCGTCCATGTGACCAGGTTGAGTCTGCGGTTGCCTGGAAATACGCTATCGAGCGCTTCGACGGCCCAACGGCACTGATCTTCTCCCGTCAGAACCTGGCGCAGCAGGATCGTACGGCTGAGCAGCTGGCCAATGTGGCTCGCGGTGGTTACGTGCTGAAAGACTGTGATGGTCAGCCGGAAATCATCCTGATCGCCACCGGTTCAGAAGTTGAACTGGCGGTGGGCGCGTATGACAAGCTGACCTCCGAAGGCCGTAAGGCGCGCGTGGTGTCGATGCCGTCTACCGATGCCTTCGACAAACAGGATGCCGCATACCGTGAAGCGGTTCTGCCGAAAGCGGTCAGCGCCCGTGTGGCGATTGAAGCCGGTATCGCAGATTACTGGTTCAAATACACCGGTCTGAACGGTGCAATCGTCGGTATGACCACCTTTGGTGAGTCAGCGCCTGCAGAGCAGCTGTTTGAAATGTTTGGCTTCACCGTGGATAACGTGGTCGCTAAAGCGAAAGAACTGCTGTAAGCCCAGCGGGGCGGGATTGCTTCCGCCCCGTTTTCACTTTTCCGCCGTCATCCCCGGCCGTGGAATTTTCTAAATCTGTGACTTAGATCTAAAGATTGTCGCAGCAATTGATCCTCGTCATTCCTATTATTCCTCCATTCTATTATTCTCGCTGAACCGTTTCAGTTTGCGTAGTTGCTGAAGATATACGGGCTTAGTACAGTTTTTCTGATGCAAGAATTCCCTGTACAAATTTGAACGTCTGGCTCAGGCTAACGCTCCAGTTTTACACCGAATTCGGATGCAGGAGTGATATGACGGTTCGCATTGCCATAAACGGTTTTGGTCGCATCGGGCGCAACGTGTTGCGTGCTCTTTATGAAACCGGGCGTCGTGCAGAGATCACCGTGGTGGCCATCAATGAGCTGGCTGACGCGGCGGGAATGGCGCATTTACTGAAGTACGATACCAGCCACGGGCGATTTGCCTGGGATGTCCGCCAGGAGCGGGATCTGCTGTGGGTCGGCGAAGATACCATTCGTCTGCTGCATCGTGCGGAAATCAGCGATCTGCCGTGGCAGGAGCTGAATGTCGATGTGGTGCTGGATTGTACCGGCGTGTATGGCAGTCGTGCAGATGGCGAAGCCCATCTGGCCGCCGGCGCGAAAAAAGTGCTGTTCTCCCATCCTGGCGGAAACGACCTGGATGCCACCGTGGTTTTCGGTGTGAATGAGAAAGAGCTGCAACCGGACCACCTGATCGTCTCCAACGCTTCCTGCACCACCAACTGTATTATTCCGGTGATTAAACTGCTGGATGATGCCTTCACCATCGAGTCGGGCACCGTGACCACTATCCACTCAGCCATGCACGATCAGCAGGTGATAGATGCGTACCATCCCGACCTGCGACGCACGCGCGCAGCCAGCCAGTCGATTATTCCGGTCGATACGCGTCTTGCCGCCGGCATTACCCGTATTTTTCCTAAATTTAACGACCGTTTTGAGGCGATAGCGGTACGTGTCCCTACAATAAACGTGACGGCGATTGATTTGAGCGTCAGCGTGAGGGAGGCGGTGCAGGCGTGCGAGGTTAATGCCTTGTTGCGAAACGCGTCAGAAGGGGCATTTAGTGGTATAGTTGACTATACGGAATTACCGTTAGTCTCCATAGATTTTAACCACGATCCGCACAGTGCCATAGTGGACGGCACGCAGACGCGGGTCAGCGGTCAGCACCTGATCAAGACACTTGTCTGGTGCGACAACGAGTGGGGCTTTGCTAACCGAATGATCGACACAACGTTAGCGATGGCCGCAACCGGTTTCAGGTAGGGCGCGGTTTGCGCCTGTCAAAACTTAGAGAATCAACGAGAGGATTCACCATGTCTGTAATTAAGATGACCGATCTGGATCTTGCTGGCAAACGCGTACTTATTCGTTCTGATTTGAACGTGCCAGTGAAAGAAGGGAAAGTGACGTCGGATGCACGTATCCGTGCCTCATTGCCGACCATCGAAGCGGCGTTGAAGCAGGGCGCGAAAGTGATGGTTACCTCCCATCTTGGTCGCCCGACTGAAGGTGAATACAACGAGGAGTTTTCCCTCCTGCCAGTTGTTAACTATCTGAAAGACAAACTCTCTTCTCCTGTTCGCCTGGCGAAAGACTACCTTGACGGCCTGGACATTGCCGAAGGTGAGCTGGTCGTTCTGGAAAACGTTCGCTTTAACAAAGGCGAAAAGAAAGACGACGAAGCCCTCTCTAAAAAATATGCCGCCCTGTGCGACATCTACGTGATGGATGCCTTCGGTACCGCACACCGCGCGCAGGCGTCTACCCACGGCGTCGGCAAATTTGCCCCAATCGCGTGTGCTGGCCCACTGCTGGCTAACGAACTGGACGCGCTGGGTAAAGCGTTGAAATCGCCAGAGCGCCCAATGGTGGCGGTGGTTGGCGGTTCTAAAGTCTCTACCAAGTTTGACGTGCTGAACTCGCTGGTAAAAATCGCGGACACCGTGATTGTCGGCGGCGGCATTGCCAACACCTTCGTGGCGATTGATAACAACGTCGGTAAGTCTCTGTATGAGCCTGATTTTGTTGATGCGGCGAAAAAACTGCGTGACGAATTTAAAATCCCGGTTCCTACCGACTCCCGCGTAGGCACGGAATTCTCTGAAACTGCACCGTCTACCGTGAAAAAAGTCAGCGA
Organism: Erwinia sp. QL-Z3; assembly: GCF_004551645.1. Taxonomy (NCBI): domain Bacteria; kingdom Pseudomonadati; phylum Pseudomonadota; class Gammaproteobacteria; order Enterobacterales; family Erwiniaceae; genus Erwinia; species Erwinia sp. QL-Z3. The sequence continues at coordinate 462,751 of NZ_CP037950.1, read as the reverse complement.
AGTGAAAGATGATGAAGAGATCATGGACTTCGGCGATGAAACCGCACTGGCAATGGCTAAGATCTTGAAAGAAGCCAAAACTATCCTGTGGAACGGTCCGGTTGGCGTGTTCGAATTCCCGAACTTCCGCAAAGGCACTGAAATCATTGCTAATGCGATTGCAGACAGCGACGCATTCTCTATCGCAGGTGGCGGTGATACGCTGGCGGCCATCGATCTGTTCGGTATCGAAGATAAGATCTCTTATATCTCTACCGGCGGCGGTGCTTTCCTGGAGTTCGTGGAAGGCAAAACACTGCCAGCAGTCGCCATGCTTGAAGCGCGTGCAAAACAGTAATTACTGGGGCGGGAAGTTGCTTCCCGCCAGAATGATTTACCCGTTTGACGGGTTCCGAATCTCTTAATACGACCGACGAAACAGGACAAAAAACATGTCTAAAATTTTTGATTTCGTAAAACCAGGCGTTGTCACCGGCGACGACGTGCAGAAGATCTTCAAAGTAGCGAAAGAAAACAAATTCGCTCTGCCAGCCGTTAACTGCGTCGGCACCGACTCTATCAACGCCGTTCTGGAAACCGCTGCTAAAGTTAAAGCCCCGGTCATCATTCAGTTCTCTAACGGTGGCGCAGGCTTCATCGCCGGTAAAGGTCTGAAATCAGACAAGCCACAGGCTGCAGCAATCCTGGGCGCAATCTCTGGCGCGCACCACGTGCATCAGATGGCAGAACATTACGGCGTGCCGGTTATCCTGCACACTGACCACTGCGCGAAAAAACTGCTGCCATGGATCGACGGTCTGCTGGACGCGGGTGAAGCTCACTTCGAGAAAACCGGTAAGCCACTGTTCTCTTCTCACATGATCGACCTGTCAGAAGAGTCACTGGAAGAAAACATCGAGATCTGCAGCACCTATCTGGCCCGTATGGCTAAGATCAACATGACGTTGGAAATCGAACTGGGTTGCACCGGTGGCGAAGAAGACGGCGTGGACAACAGCCACATGGACGCTTCTGCACTGTATACTCAGCCAGAAGACGTTGATTACGCTTACGAAAAACTGAATGCCATCAGCCCGCGCTTCACTATCGCTGCGTCATTCGGTAACGTGCACGGCGTGTACAAGCCAGGCAACGTTAAGCTGACTCCGACCATCCTGCGTGATTCTCAGGACTATGTGAGCAAGAAACATAACCTGCCACACAACTCGCTGGATTTCGTCTTCCACGGTGGTTCCGGTTCTTCTGCTGCAGAAATCGAAGAGTCAATCAGCTACGGCGTGATCAAAATGAACATCGATACCGATACCCAATGGGCAACCTGGGACGGTATCCTGCAGTACTACAAAAAGAACGAAGGCTATCTGCAGGCCCAGCTGGGTAACCCGGAAGGCGCAGACAAGCCAAACAAAAAATACTACGATCCACGTGTCTGGCTGCGCGCATCCCAGTCATCAATGATCGTTCGTCTGGAGCAGGCATTTAAAGAGCTGAACGCAGTCGACGTTCTGTAATTTTGCCGCGTTAACGACAGTATGAAAAAGGTCCCTTACGGGGCCTTTTTTTTCGCCTGTCCGGTAACAAATTGTTAATTTGACTGCTTATTTGGCAGAGCGCGGCATTATTGGTTACCCTTTGAGTTTGGGATGTCAGTTTGTCTGGCAAAAAACTGCTTACTTCCCGCAGGGGAACAACAACAGGAAAACGAAATGGAAGATCTGAACGTGGTACATGGCATTAACAACGCAGGAGGTTGGCTGGTGCGCAACCAGGAGCTGCTGTTGAGTTATGTCGTGAATATCGTGGCGGCCATTGCGATTATCATCGTCGGGATGATTGTGGCGCGACTCATCTCCAACACCCTGAATAAAGTGCTGCTGGCGCGTCACATCGATGCCACGGTAGCCGACTTCCTTTCAGCGCTGGTGCGCTACGGGGTCATCGCCTTTACGCTGATCGCCGCCCTGGGCAGGGTAGGCGTGCAGACCGCCTCGGTGATCGCGGTGCTCGGTGCCGCCGGCCTGGCCATTGGTCTGGCGCTGCAGGGTTCGCTGGCTAACCTGGCGGCCGGCGTGCTGCTGGTTACCTTCCGTCCGTTCCGTACCGGTGAATTTATTGATATCGGCGTGATGGGGACAGTGCAGAGCGTGCAGATCTTCTCTACCACCCTGAAAACCGCCGACGGCAAAATTGTCGTGGTACCGAATGGTAAAATCATCGCCGGGAATATTGTTAACTTCTCGCGGGAGCCGGTGCGCCGTAATGAGTTCATTATTGGTGTTGCCTATGATGCCGACGTTGATCAGGTGATCAAACTGCTGCAGGAAGTGGTTGATGCCGAGCCTCGCGTGCTGCGCGATATGGGCATCCAGATTGGCCTGAATGAACTTGCCGCCTCTTCAGTGAACTTCGTGGTGCGCTGCTGGAGTAATGCCGGTGACCTGCAGAACGTCTACTGGGATCTGATGAAGAACTTCAAGCGCACGCTGGACGCGCATCAGATTGGCATTCCTTATCCGCAGATGGACGTTCACCTGCATCAGGTGAAGTCGGCTGAAGATCAGCAGGCTGAAGCCAAAACCGCGACGCCAGAGGTGGCGCCGTCGTTACCTAAGCCAGAGTAATCAGTAAGTTAAAGGCGAGCCCCGGTTCGCCTTTTTTGCCTTAACGATATTAGTAAAACTGATATCACATTAGTTTATTCCATTTCCTCTAATGCACCTGCCGCTATACACTCGCCTGCAATTATTCAGGACGAGGTGTTTCCCGTGTTTTCAATCTTCTTTCAGGGCATGGCCCTGGGTGCTGCGTTAATCCTGCCGCTGGGACCACAAAATGCGCTGGTGCTAAATCAGGGCGTGCGTCGTCAGTACCATCTGATGACTGCGGGGCTGTGTACCCTGAGCGACATCGTCCTGATTTGTGCCGGGGTGTTTGGCGGCAGCGCCTTACTGACCCAGTCACCACTGCTGCTCAATCTGGTGACCTGGGGTGGAGTGCTGTTCCTGCTGTGGTATGGCTGGGGGGCGTTACGCACCGCGTTCAGTGGCAATATCGACCTCTCTTCCTCCGCCGCGATGAAGCAGGGACGCTGGCGGATTGTCGCCACCATGATGGCGGTGACCTGGCTGAATCCACATGTCTATATCGATACCTTTGTGGTGCTCGGCAGTCTGGGCGGACAGTTGCCGGCAGATGCGCGTAGCTGGTTTGCGCTGGGGTCGGTTACCGCATCAATCCTGTGGTTCTTTGGCCTGGCGTCACTCGCCGCCTGGCTGTCACCGGTGCTGAACACGGCGAAAGCCCAACGCATCATCAATGCGCTGGTTGGGGTGATGATGTGGGGCATTGCGTTAAAGCTGGCGCTGCAGGCAACAGGTTTCCAGTAATTGTCTGATGGGGATGATTTCAGTCACAAGGAACTCACTCCAGGAATTAAGGTCATAGCCTGATACCCGAAAACGCAATAACATATGCCAGCTTGTTGCGTTTTAACGGAACATTTCTCTGGCGGTGAGGCAATTTTCCCCGTCAGTAAACCTTGATGTGACTGAAATACCCCACGGAGGAACCCAGTGAAGCTTACTAAATTGGCCCTGGCCGCAATGATGGGATTTGGAACCGTACCGGCTCTGGCGCTGGCAGATGAGCTGCCGAATGGCCCACACGTTGTGACGTCTGGCCAGTCCAGTGTTGAAGCCACACCGGATATCGCTACGCTGGCTATTGAAGTCAGCATTTCGGCGAAAGATGCCGCGACAGCCAAGACTCAGGCCGATACGCGAGTCGCGCAGTACTTTGATTTCCTGCAGAAAAATGGCATTGAGAAGAAAGATATTGATGCCGCTAACCTGCGTACCCAGCCAGAATATGACTACACCAAAGAAGGCAAAGCGGTGCTGAAAGGCTACCGTGCGGTGCGTCAGGTGCAGGTGACTCTGCGTCAGTTAGATAAGCTGAACGAGCTGCTGGACGGTGCGCTGAAGTCTGGCCTGAACGAAATCCGCTCCGTTGAGCTGGGCGTGGCCCATCCGGATGAGTACCGCAACAAGGCGCGTCAGGCGGCGATTCAGGACGCGACGCAGCAGGCAGGCGAGCTGGCGAAAGGCTTTAATACCAAGCTGGGCCCGGTTTACAGCATCCGTTATCACGTTGCTAACTACCAGCCAATGCCGGTCGCGCGCATGTATAAAATGGCCGATGCCGCACCGATGACCTCTGCGGCGGAAACCTATGAAAAGCAGAGTATTCACTTCGACGATCAGGTTGATGTGGTGTTTGAACTGCAGCGTAACCCGTAATCGCAAAAAGGGCGTTGTCGCTGACAACGCCCGGTGCAGGCTGCATTCAGGGCTCCCAACGGGAGCCTTTTTTTATGGCCTATTCCGGCTGACGCAGGACGCGATGGCCGTGAGCGATCAACGCATCGGTGACCTTGCGCATCAGGCGGCTTTCTGGCGCGAAGCGGTGCCAGTAAAGCATCCGGCGCTGGAACAGGCCCGGCGTTAAGTCAATCAGCTCGCCTTCTGCCAGCTCGCGCTCAATCTGCAGGTGCGGGATCATACAGCAGGTGGTGCCCTGACGCGCCAGCTGCACAAACGCTTCCGACGAGTTAACGATATGGCAGGGCACGCTGCCCGGCGACAGGTCAAAGTTCTGCTGTAAAAAGGCCTGATGCATATCATCCAGATGGTCGAAGGCCACCGCGGGCGCTTTCAGCAGGGCAGAGCGGGTCACGCCATTCGGGAAATAACGCGCGGCAAATTCCTTCGAGCCGACAAACAGATAATCCAGCGCGCCGAGCTGATCCACCAGGCAGCTTGGCAGAGGCTGAGGTTGAATACTCACTGCCCCAACCACTTCGCCACGACGCAGGCGTTCCTGCGTGCGGCTTTCATCTTCCACCTGCAGGTTCAGACGCACCGGAGAGTCGGTTAATACGGTTTTCAGCGCGGGCAGCAGCCAGGTTGCCAGACTGTCGGCGTTTATCGCCAGCGACAGCAGCAATGGCGTGGTGCCGCTGTTCTCATCGCCCAGCCACTCCTCTTCCAGCAGTTCAACCTGGTGCAGTAACGCCAGCAGCTTTTGCCCTTGCTCGGTTGGGCGTGGCGGCACGGTACGCACCAGCAGCGGCTGGCCGAACATGTTCTCCAACTGCTTGATTCGTTGTGAGACTGCCGACTGGGTAATGCAAAGCTTTTGTGCTGCGCGTTCGAAGCCGCGCTCGCGAATCACTGCATCCAGCGCCTGAAGCGTGCGATAATCCGGGCGTTTCATAGTGGGTGATAACTCTCTTTCAGGTGTGGAAACTGCACTATGCCATATTTTTGTCACTTTGCCCTGGGCAAAGGCGACATTATCCCGCTTCAGGTTTGTGGCCTGGCTTCCAAAGTGCCAACAAAGCCCGCGTGAAGGCAGTCATTTCCATCGGGTTGTTTTATACTAGCGCCACACTGTAGCTGTACGGAATCTAAACTTACCATGACACAGGATGAACTGAAAAAGGCCGTAGGTTGGGCAGCGCTGGACTACGTTACCCCGGGCACCATTGTCGGTGTGGGAACGGGTTCCACTGCCGCTCACTTTATCGATGCATTGGGCTCGATCAAACACCAGATTGACGGTGCGGTCTCCAGCTCTGAGGCTTCAACAGAGAAGCTGAAAAGCCTGGGTATTCAGGTGTTCGACCTCAACGAGATTGACTCCCTGTCGGTCTACGTCGATGGCGCTGATGAGATCAACGGCATGATGCAGATGATCAAAGGCGGTGGCGCGGCGCTGACGCGGGAGAAAATCATCTCTGCGGTGGCGGATAAGTTTGTCTGTATCGCGGATGAGTCTAAACAGGTTGATGTGCTGGGCGGTTTCCCGCTGCCGGTGGAAGTGATCCCGATGGCCCGCAGTTTTGTGGCGCGTGAACTGGTGAAGCTGGGTGGCCTGCCGGAATACCGTCAGCATGTGCTGACCGATAACGGCAACATTATTCTCGACGTGCATAATCTGAAAATTCTGGACCCGATTGCGCTGGAGAAAGCGATTAATGCGCTGCCAGGCGTGGTCACGGTGGGGCTGTTTGCCGCACGCTGTGCCGACGTTGCGCTGATCGGTACCGCCAACGGCGTGAAGACCATAGTAAAATGATCTTACCGGCGCCGCACTGGCGTCGGTTATTTTCTGATAAAAAACATCTTTTCTGAACCCGATGAAATTTGGTGACTTATGTCACATAACTTTCATGCGCAGGCGTATCCTGCTAATCCTTTTCACCATTCCCCGATTATCTGCCAAATTGTGCTGCCTTGCCTGTTAGCCGTGCTGGCATCCAGGCAATCGTTTGTATTGCCGCAGCCGTAAATTTTGATATTTTGGCTGAAGGCTATCTTATACCCGGATGTAGATAGGGGTAAGCTGGCACTTCTGAAGTCGCAAAAATAGGGTCGGGAAATGGCAAAAGTATCACTGGAGAAAGACAAGATTAAGTTCCTGTTGGTGGAAGGCGTCCACCAGAGCGCGGTCGAGAATTTGCGCGCATCAGGGTACACCAACATCGAATTTCATAAAGGCGCGCTGGACAGCGACGCTCTGAAAGAGTCCATTCGCGACGCGCACTTTATCGGTATCCGCTCGCGCACCAACCTCACTGAAGACATTTTCGCTGCGGCGGAAAAACTGGTGGCGGTCGGCTGCTTCTGTATCGGAACCAACCAGGTTGATCTGACTGCTGCTGGCAGCCGTGGCATCCCGGTATTTAATGCACCTTTCTCCAATACCCGATCCGTTGCTGAGCTGGTCATCGGCGAGCTGCTGTTAATGCTGCGCGGCGTGCCTGCCGCGAACGCCAAAGCACACCGTGGCATCTGGAACAAACTGGCCGTGGGTTCTTTTGAAGCCCGTGGTAAGAAGCTGGGCATCATCGGCTACGGCCATATCGGCATGCAGCTGGGCGTGCTGGCGGAAAGCCTGGGTATGCACGTGTTCTTCTATGATATCGAGAGCAAGCTGCCGCTAGGTAACGCCACGCAGGTTCGCCATCTGTCTGATCTGCTGAATATGAGTGATGTGGTCAGCCTGCATGTGCCAGAGACGCTCTCTACGCAGAATATGATGGGCGCAGAAGAGCTGGCGATGATGAAGCCAGGCTCACTGCTGATTAACGCCTCACGTGGCACCGTGGTCGATATTCCGGCCCTGTGTAAAGTGCTGGCGGACAAGCATCTGGCGGGCGCGGCAATTGACGTGTTCCCGGAAGAGCCTGCGACCAACAGCGATCCGTTCCTGTCGCCGCTGTGCGAGTTTGATAACGTGATCCTGACGCCACACATCGGTGGCTCAACGCAGGAAGCGCAGGAAAATATCGGTATCGAAGTGGCGGGCAAGCTGGCTAAGTACTCGGATAACGGTTCAACGCTGTCTGCGGTTAACTTCCCGGAAGTCTCTCTGCCGATGCATGGCGACCAGAGCCGTTTGCTGCACATCCACGAGAACCGTCCCGGCGTGCTGACCGCAATCAACAACATCTTTGCAGACCAGGGCGTCAACATCGCCGCACAGTACCTGCAAACCACCCCACAGATGGGTTATGTGGTGATTGATGTCGATGCACCGCAGGATGTGGCGGATAAAGCGCTGCAGCTGATGAAAGCGATTCCGGGCACCATCCGTGCTCGTCTGCTGTACTGATTAAGCTGGCGGGTTAACGCCCGCTCCAGTAATCACCCTAAAAAAAGCCCCGGCAATTGCCCGGGGCTTTTTTTAGGGTGATTCAGCCTTACCACTGCCAGATTTTCGATGGCGTGATCATCGCCGGGAGCGGCACATCCCACTCCGCAACGGGCAGATCATCAACCCGCTGGCAATCATGCCCAAGGCCGACGGGTAAAAATCCGTGCTGCTGCCAGTTTTGCAGCGTGCGGTCGTAAAAACCACCGCCCATCCCCAGCCGTTGTCCCTGCTTGTCAAAGGCCACTAACGGCACCAACAGCACATCCAGCTCGCTAAGCGTGGCCAGATTGCGGATATCCAACGGCGGCTCAGGAATACGCAGCCGGTTGGGTGTAAGCGTCGTGTGCTCGTCATAACGAATAAACAACAGCTGGCCTTCGGAGAACGGATGGAGCACCGGCAGGTACACCTGTTGCTTGTGCTGCCAGAGTTTGGCAATCAGCGGACGGGTATTCAGCTCACCGTCGAAAGAGAGAAACAGGGCGATTTTTTTGGCTTGTTGTATCGGAGCAAAATTAAGCGCGCGTTCGGCGGCTTGCACGGCGGCGAGCTGTTGCTGCTCGGGTGTCAGTGCCCGACGGAGGTGACGAACATGGGTGCGGATATCCTGGCGATCGAGAAGATTCAGGTTCATAGCTCACCGTGTAGTAAGACTGGACAGGGGTAAACACAGAAATCACACGCTGGGTGTTGGACAGGAACGTACCAGAAAGGAACTACTGTAAAGAAGTGGAATCTCCGAGATGCCGCCGCAGGCTGTAACCCTTGAACCCTTGGTTCAAGGTGAGACTGCCGTCGTAACCATCAGGCTTCTCGGACGAACCGAGCTTGCACACAGGTTACAGAGCGTCAGACTCTGATGGTATTAAATATCGGCTCAGGGGACTGGCCCGCTTGCAAACATCTCAGAGAAATTTTGTACTTCACCGTCACTCTAACACAGATAACGATGAGGTGTTATTCGAACTTACTGCCGGTCCGGTCCGTAATGCGACCCTGTTCAAGCAACGCCTGTTCAATGGTCTGTTGCAGCATCCGGATGCGCTGCTCCATGTTACTGGCATAGTCGCGGGTTTTCAATTTCTCCGCAGCCAGCTCATGGCAAATATTGAGTGCAGCGATAAATACCAGCTGCTCTGTGTTAGTGACTCTAGTGCGAACTTTTAAATCTTGCAACCGTTGATTAAGGTCTTCGGCAGCCATATTCAGCGCATCTTGCTGTTCAGGCGGACAATTTACTCTTAACGAACGACCAAAAATTTGAATATCTACGGGTTGAGCAGACATGCCACCATCCTGACTGATTACTTCGCCGCCAATCTCCCTTACCGCTCAATGGGTTGGGAGGGGCGCAACTATAACTACGCCTTATAGAAGAAACAACCCCTTTTCTGGAATCGTTGAGGCACCTGGTGGTAGCATAACACGAACTTATCCAGCCAACGATGACCAAAACGTATGTCACTATCAAACACAATGCCGGGCTATGATGCGCTGGCTTCAGCACTGACGCAGCAGGGCGTAGGGATGACACCTGCCGAAATGCACGGTTTACTCAGCGGGATGATCTGTGGCGGCACGCAGGACAGCAGCTGGCAAACCCTGGTTCATGAGCTGACCAACGAAGGCATGGCGTTTTCCCAGTCGCTGGCTTTGCCGCTGCAACAGCTGCATGAAGCCATCGGAAATACGCTTGCGGAAGAGGGCTTCCTGTTCCAGCTCTATCTGCCAGAAGATGATGACATCACCGTGTTCGATCGCGCCGATGCGCTGGCGGGTTGGGTGAACCACTTCCTGCTGGGTCTGGGCGTTTCCCAGCCTAAACTGGACAAGGTGAAAGGCGAGACCGGCGAAGCGATCGACGATCTGCGCACCATTGCTCAGCTTGGCTATGATGAAGACGAAGATCAGGAAGAGCTTGAGCAGTCACTGGAAGAGGTGATCGAGTACGTTCGCGTTGCGGCGTTACTCTGCCACGATACCTTCACCCATGTGCTGCCAACCGCTGTGGAAGTACAAAAACCGACCCTGCACTAAGCGGGCGCACACTCAGGAGAAGTTGATGACCCAGCAAGAATTTTTACGTCGACGCGCTGCATTGCTCAGCAAAATGGCGCCGGCCAGCGCCGCGGTGATTTTCGCTGCGCCGGAAGCCACGCGCAGCAACGACAGTGAATATCCTTATCGCCAGAACAGCGATTTCTGGTACTTCACCGGCTTTAACGAACCCGAAGCCGTGCTGGTGCTCATCAAAAGCGACGAGAGCCACAATCACAGCGTGCTGTTTAATCGCGTGCGTGACCTGACCGCAGAAATCTGGTTTGGCCGCCGTCTGGGCCAGGATGCCGCACCCGAGAAGCTCTCTGTCGATCGCGCGCTGCCTTACGACCATATCGGCGAGCAGTTGCCGCTGCTGCTGAACGGGCTGGACGTGGTGTATCACGCGCAGGGACTTTACCCTGAGGCCGATTCGCTGGTCTTCGCGGCGCTGGACAAACTGCGTCGCGGCTCGCGTCAGAACCTGACGGCGCCTGCTACCATCACCGACTGGCGTCCTGTCGTGCATGAAATGCGCCTGTTTAAATCTGCGGAAGAGCAGGCTGTATTGCGCGAAGCGGGCCGCATCAGCGCGCTGGCGCATACGCGCGCCATGCAGTCATGTCGCCCTGGCATGTATGAATACCAGCTTGAAGGTGAAAGCCACCACGAATTCAACCAGCATGGCGCACGCTTCCCGTCCTATAACACCATTGTTGGCGCCGGTGAAAACGGCTGCATCCTGCACTACACCGAAAATGAGTGCCAGATGCGCGATGGCGATCTGGTGCTGATCGATGCCGGGTGTGAACTGAAAGGCTATGCCGGCGATATCACGCGTACCTTCCCGGTCAACGGCAAGTTCACCGCACCTCAGCGCGCGATTTACGACATCGTGCTGGAATCATTAAACACCTCGCTGGAACTGTTCCGTCCCGGCACCAGCATCCGTGAAGTGAATGCGGTCGTGGTGCGCATCATGGTGACCGGGCTGGTGAAGCTGGGCGTGATGAAAGGCGATATCGATACGCTGATCGAAGAGCAGGCCCATCGCCAGTTCTTTATGCACGGACTGAGCCACTGGCTGGGGCTGGACGTGCATGACGTCGGCGTGTACGGCAACGATCGCGACCGCACGCTTGAGCCAGGCATGGTGATCACCATCGAGCCGGGTCTGTATATCGCGCCGGATGCAGATGTACCTGCCGAATATCGCGGCATCGGCATTCGCATCGAGGACGACATCATTATCACCGCTGAAGGTAACGAAAACCTGACGGCGACGGTGGTGAAAGAGGCGGACGAGATCGAAGCGTTGATGGCGGCAGCGAAAGCCTGATGAGCATCGTAATTGCAGGCGGAGGAATGGCGGGAGCCACGCTGGCGCTGGCCATTTCTCATCTGACGCAGGGACAGGTGCCGGTTACGCTGGTGGAAGCCACCGAACCCGCCAGCCGATCCCATCCTGGCTTTGATGGCCGGGCGATTGCGCTGGCGGCGGGAACCTGTCAGCAGCTGGCGGCCATTAATCTTTGGCCGTATTTGAAGGATTGCGCCACCGCCATCACCCATGTTCACGTCAGCGATCGCGGCCATGCCAGTTTTGTCTCGCTGGATGCTGCCGACCATGGCATTTCTGCGTTGGGTCAGGTGGTTGAGCTGCACGATATCGGCCAGCGGCTGTTTACGCTGCTGAAGAAGGCGCCCGGCGTGCACGTATGTTGCCCGGCAAAAGTTACCGGGCTGGTTCGCAATCAGCAAGACGTGCAGGTGACGCTCAGCAATGGCGAAAGCTTGCCGGCTCAGCTGCTGGTGGCGGCCGACGGTTCGCGCTCCTCGGTGGCGGCGTCCTGCGGCGTGCAGTGGCTGTCGCAGGATTATCAACAGGTGGCGGTGATCGCCAACGTGGCAACTCAACAACCCCATCTGGGCCGGGCTTATGAGCGCTTTACCGAGCATGGCCCGTTAGCGTTATTGCCGATGTCTGCGGGCAGAAGTTCGCTGGTGTGGTGCCATCCGCTGGACGATAAAGCCCGAATCGATGGCTGGAGCGATCGGCAGTTTATTCACCAGCTTCAGCAGGCGTTTGGCTGGCGCTTAGGCCGCATCACCCAGGTCGGGCAGCGCCACAGCTATCCGCTGCAGCTGCAGGCTGCCTCACAGCATGTTTCACACCGGCTGGCGCTGGTCGGCAATGCCGCGCAAACGCTGCATCCGATCGCCGGTCAGGGATTTAATTTAGGGCTGCGTGACGTAATGTCGCTTGCCGAAACGGTAGCGGCAAGCTGGCGCGCTGGCGAAGATGTGGGAAGTTATGCCACGCTGCAGCGCTATCAGCAGCGCCGACAGCCGGATGCCGCGGCCACCATCGGCATTACCGACACGCTGGTCAGGTTGTTTGCTAACCGCTATACACCGCTGGTGGCAGGAAGGAGTCTTGGCCTGATGGCGATGGACTCGCTGCCGCTGGTGCGTAACTTGCTCGCCGAGCGCACGTTAGGCTGGGTTGAGCGCTAAGGAGAAAGCAGTAATGCAAACCTATGATGTTATCGTCGCAGGCGGCGGTATGGTTGGACTGGCGGTCGCCTGTGGCCTGCAGGGCAGCGGGATGAAAATCGCGGTACTGGAGCGTGAACCTGCCGCAGAACCGTCTGTGGCTGAGCAGCCTGCGCTGCGGGTGTCCGCCATCAACGCCGCCAGCGAACGTCTGCTGCAGCATCTTGATGTCTGGACCTCGATTCTGGCGGCACGCGCCAGTGCCTATCACGGTATGGAAGTCTGGGACCGCGACAGCTTTGGTCACATCGCTTTTGACGATGGTCAGCAAGGGCTGGCGCACCTCGGCCACATTATCGAGAATCCGATTATTCATCAGGCGCTGTGGAAGAAAGCCAGCGAGCTGAGCGACATCACGCTGATTGCACCGGCAGAGCTCCAGCAGGTGGCCTTTGGCGACAACGAAGCCTTTGTCACCCTGAAAGATGGCAGCATGATGAGTGCCCGTCTGCTGGTGGCGGCCGATGGCGCCAACTCCTGGCTGCGCAACAAAGCGGATATTCCGCTGGCGTTCTGGGATTACGACCACCATGCGCTGGTGGCCAATATCCGCACCGGGCAGCCGCACGACGCGGTAGCCCGTCAGGTCTTCCACGGCGACGGCATTCTGGCGTTCCTGCCGCTGAGCGATCCGCATCTGTGCTCGATTGTCTGGTCGGTTTCGCCGCAGGAAGCGACACGTTTACAGTCGATGCCGGAAGATCTCTTCAATCAGCAGCTGTCGGTGGCCTTCGATCTGCGACTGGGGCTGTGTAAGGTGGAGAGTGAGCGTAAAAGCTTCCCGCTGATGGGGCGTTATGCCCGCAACTTTGCCGCGCACCGTCTGGCATTGGTCGGCGATGCCGCGCATACCATTCATCCGCTGGCAGGTCAGGGCGTTAACCTCGGTTTTATGGATGCCGCCGAACTGATTGGTGAAGTGAAGCGCCTGCACCAGCAGGGCAAAGATATCGGACAGCACCTGTATCTGCGTCGCTACGAGCGCAGCCGCAAGCACAGTGCGGCGATGATGCTGGCCGGAATGCAGGGCTTCCGTGAGCTGTTTAACGGCAATAACCCGGCGAAAAAGCTGCTGCGGGATATTGGCCTGAGCCTGGCCGATAATCTGCCTGGCGTGAAGCCACGTCTGCTGAAGCAGGCGATGGGGCTGAACGATCTTCCCGAGTGGTTGCGGTAACCTTGCGATGCCGTTCAGGGCGAAGTTCACCTTGCCCTGAACGTTTTCCCTCCTCTGCTTTTCCCCTGTTGCTGCTAATCTTTAAACCAACTTATTTGCCCACAAAAACGCTTTTTCAGGTGAGTGCAACGGCTGCCCCATTTTGGCCCATCGTTTGAAAAATTCTAATTTTACTGCCCACTTCGCATTACTTTTAATAATGGATAAATTGATAACCTGAAGTTATTTTTTATCTGTTTCGCCTGAAACCCTTACTTTTAAACTGACTTTTTGCCGGTTGATTGCCGTTTATGTGCGGTTTGCCGCGGAAATCTGGTGAAAAATGCTGGAAACTCTGTTGCCGTTCGGCCCTGCACTGAAAAGATTCACCCCCGTTTAACTTATGGTTAAAGGCTGCATTCGGTGGTAAGTTCAGAGCCAGGGTATCGTTTGCGTTCCGGTCGCCACAGGCTGTGACCAGGCGCATGACAACTTGTAAAGCACAGGAATGATATGACTCAGCAGACCCCCTTATTCGAACAGCATCAGGCTTGCGGTGCGCGCATGGTGGATTTCCATGGCTGGATGATGCCGCTGCATTATGGCTCCCAGATGGATGAGCACCACGCGGTCCGGACTGATGCCGGCATGTTTGACGTCTCCCACATGACCATTGTCGATCTCAAAGGTGCGCGCACCCGGGAATTCCTGCGCTATCTGCTTGCCAACGACGTTGCCAAACTCACGGTGCCGGGCAAAGCCCTTTATACCGGCATGCTTAACGCATCGGCTGGCGTAATTGACGATCTGATTGTTTACTTTATGACCGAGGACTTCTTCCGTCTGGTGGTTAACTCTGCCACCCGTGAGAAAGACCTGGCGTGGATTGGCGAGCACGCGACACCGTTCGGCGTTGAGCTGACGCTGCGTGACGACCTGTCGCTGATTGCCGTACAGGGTCCGCAGGCGCAGGAAAAGGCGCAGGCGCTGTTTGACGAAGCGCAGCGCCAGGCGGTGGCCGGCATGAAGCCGTTTTTTGGCGTGCAGGCCGGTGAGTTGTTTATCGCCACCACCGGTTACACCGGCGAAGCAGGCTACGAGATTGCGCTGCCCAATGAGCAGGCGGCGGATTTCTGGCAGAAGCTGCTGGCGGCAGGCGTGAAGCCTGCGGGCCTGGGCGCACGCGATACGCTGCGTCTGGAAGCCGGTATGAATCTGTATGGTCAGGAGATGGACGAGGGCGTCTCTCCGCTGGCCGCCAATATGGGTTGGACCGTGGCGTGGCTGCCTGAAGACCGCAATTTTATTGGCCGTGAAGCGCTGGAATCCCAGCGTGAAAAAGGCACCGAGCAGCTGGTCGGCCTGATCATGACTGAAAAAGGCGTGTTGCGTAATGAACTGCCGGTACGCTTTACCGACGGCGAAGGCAATCTGCGTGAAGGTGTGATCACCAGCGGATCTTTCTCCCCGACTTTAGGGTGCAGTATTGCCCTGGCACGCGTTCCTGCTGGCATTGGCGAGCAGGCTATCGTGCAGATCCGTAACCGGGAAATGCCGGTTAAGGTCACTAAACCGATTTTTGTACGCGCCGGTAAACCGGTCGTCTGATAACAATAACCTCTCAGGAGAGCCTGGCGATGAGCAATGTGCCAAATGAACTGAAATACCGTGACAGCCACGAATGGGTGCGCAAAGAAGCCGACGGAACTTACACCGTAGGCATCACCGAGCACGCGCAGGAGCTGCTGGGCGATATGGTGTTTGTTGACCTGCCGGATGTGGGTAACACCTACAGCCAGGGCGACGACTGCGCCGTGGCCGAGTCAGTGAAAGCAGCGTCGGATATTTACGCGCCCATCAGCGGCGAAATTATCGAGGTGAATAGCGCGCTGGACGGCGAACCGGAGCTGGTCAACAGCGCCCCGTACGCCGAAGGCTGGCTGTTCAAAATCAAAGCCAGCAATGAATCTGAACTGGATTCGCTGCTGGATGCCGATGCTTACAAAGGCAGCATCGACGAATAAATCATTGCCCTGCGGGACGAGCCCATTCGTCCCGCTTCTGCTTACCATGCCCGATTCAGGATTTACCGCTAATGACTCAGACTCTCAGCCAGCTTGAACACACCGGCGCGTTTATCGAGCGCCATATTGGTCCTTCGCAGGAGCAGCAAGCTGCGATGCTCAATGCCACCGGTGCCAGCTCACTCCATGACCTGATCGCGTCGATCGTGCCGGCAGATATTCAGCTGCCGAGCCCGCCCGCGGTGGGGGATGCCCTGACTGAACATCAGGCTCTTGCGGAGCTGAAGGCGATCGCCAGTCAGAATCTGCGTTACAAATCCTATATCGGCATGGGCTATACCCCGGTGCTGACGCCGCCGGTTATCCTGCGCAACATGCTGGAAAACCCAGGCTGGTACACCGCTTACACCCCTTATCAGCCGGAAGTGTCTCAGGGGCGTCTTGAAGCGCTGCTGAACTTCCAGCAGCTGACGCTGGACCTGACCGGTCTGGATATTGCTTCCGCCTCGTTGCTGGACGAAGCCACCGCCGCCGCTGAAGCGATGGCGATGGCCAAACGCGTCAGCAAGCTGAAAAATGCCAACCGCTTCTTTGTGGCTGACGATATTCACCCGCAAACCCTCGACGTGGTGCGCACCCGTGCGGCAACTTTCGGCTTTGAGGTACTGGTCGATAAAGCCGAAAAGGTGCTCGATCATCAGGACCTGTTCGGTGTGCTGTTGCAGCAGGTCGGCACCACCGGTGAAGCGCATGAGTACAGCGATCTGATTGCCGAGCTGAAAAACCGCAAGGTGATCGTCAGCGTCGCGGCGGACTTTATGACCCTGGTGCTTTTGCAGGCGCCGGGTAAAATCGGTGCGGATATCGTCTTTGGTTCCGCGCAACGCTTTGGCGTGCCAATGGGCTACGGCGGTCCACACGCGGCCTTCTTCGCCGCCCGTGATGAACACAAACGCTCCATGCCAGGCCGCATTATCGGCGTCTCGCGCGATGCCGCAGGCAATACCGCGCTTCGTATGGCGATGCAGACCCGCGAGCAGCATATCCGCCGCGAGAAGGCGAACTCCAACATCTGTACCTCGCAGGTCTTACTGGCCAACATCGCCAGCCTGTATGCGGTGTTCCACGGACCGGCAGGGCTGAAGCGCATTGCCTCCCGTATTCATCGTCTGACCGACATTCTTGCCGCCGGTTTGCAAAAAGGCGGCCTGACGCTGCGTCACCACAGCTGGTTCGATACGCTGACCGTGGAAGTCAGTGATAAAGCGGCCGTACTGGATCGTGCGTTAAGCTTCGGCGTGAATCTGCGTACCGATATTCTTAATGCCGTCGGCATTACGCTTGCTGAAAACACGCTGCGTGAAGATGTCGTCGCGCTGTTCTCGATTCTGCTGGGCGAAAATCACGGTCTGGATATTGATGCGCTGGACGCGTCGGTCGCGGAGGAAAGCACGTCGGTGCCTGCTGCGCTGCTGCGTAAGGATCCGATCCTGACCCATCCGGTGTTTAACCGTCATCACAGCGAGACTGAGATGATGCGTTATATGCACAGCCTGGAGCGTAAAGATCTGGCGTTGAACCAGGCGATGATCCCGCTGGGATCCTGCACCATGAAGTTGAACGCGGCGGCCGAGATGATCCCCATCACCTGGCCTGAGTTCTCTGAGCTGCACCCATTCTGTCCGGCCGACCAGGCGACGGGTTACCTGCAGATGATTGGTCAGCTTTCCCAGTGGCTGGTTCAGTTAACCGGTTACGACGCACTGTGCATGCAGCCAAACTCGGGTGCGCAGGGTGAATATGCCGGCCTACTGGCTATCCGTCACTACCATGAAAGCCGTAACGAAGGCGGGCGTAATATCTGCCTGATCCCAAGCTCAGCGCATGGAACGAACCCGGCCTCTGCGCAGATGGCGGGCATGTCGGTGGTGGTGGTCGCCTGTGATAAACAAGGCAACATCGATCTGCACGATCTGCGGGTTAAGGCCGAGCAGACCGGCGATGCGCTCTCCTGCATCATGGTCACCTACCCGTCGACGCACGGCGTTTACGAAGAAACCATCCGTGAAGTCTGTCAGATTGTGCACCAGTTCGGCGGCCAGGTTTATCTGGACGGCGCAAACATGAATGCCCAGGTGGGGATCACCACGCCAGGCTATATTGGCGCGGACGTTTCCCACCTTAACCTGCATAAAACCTTCTGTATCCCACACGGCGGTGGCGGTCCGGGTATGGGACCTATCGGCGTGAAAGCGCACCTGGCACCGTTTGTGCCGGGTCACAGCGTGGTGCAGATTGATGGCGTGTTAACCCAGAACGGCGCGGTCTCTGCGGCTCCGTTCGGTAGCGCATCGATTCTGCCCATCAGCTGGATGTATATCCGCATGATGGGCGCAGAAGGGCTGAAGCAGGCCAGTTCTGTGGCTATCCTCAATGCCAACTACATCGCCACGCGTCTGCAGTCGGCCTATCCCATCCTCTACACCGGACGTGATGGCCGCGTCGCGCACGAATGTATTCTGGATATCCGTCCGCTGAAAGAGCAGACCGGGATCAGCGAGCTGGATATCGCCAAACGCCTGATCGACTACGGTTTCCACGCGCCGACTATGTCCTTCCCGGTGGCGGGAACCCTGATGGTTGAACCGACCGAATCAGAAAGCAAAATTGAGCTCGACCGCTTTATTGATGCGATGCTGGCGATCCGCATGGAAATCGACCGTGTTGCGGCAGGTGAATGGCCTGCCGACAATAACCCGCTGGTCAACGCGCCGCACACGCAGATGGAAATCGTCGGTGACTGGGATCATCCGTATACCCGTGAGCTGGCGGTGTTCCCGGCAGGCAGCGACAACAAATACTGGCCGACCGTGAAGCGTCTTGATGACGTCTACGGCGACCGTAATCTGTTCTGTTCCTGCGTGCCGATGAGCGAATACGAGTAGTTATCCGGCAAATTGGCTACAGTAGAAAGGGCACATGAGGTGCCCTTTTTTTATGGGAGTGAAGTGATGAAAACGGCTTTAGTGACCGGCGGTGGACGCGGCATCGGCAGAGAAACGTCGCTGTTGCTGGCGCAGCGGGGATATCAGGTTGCGGTGAATTATCATCAGAACGCGGCGGCGGCAGAAGAGGTGGTGACGTTAATCACACGGCAGGGCGGACAGGCATTCAGCGTGCAGGCGGATATTGCGCAAGAGCAGCAGGTGGAAGCGATGTTTGCGCTGATCGACCGCCAACCGGGCACGCTGACCGCGCTGGTCAACAATGCCGGCATTCTCTTTCAGCAGACCACGCTGGAGCAGCTGACCGCAGAGCGCATCAACCGGGTGTTTGCCACCAACGTCACCGGCTGTTTTATCTGCTGTCGCGAAGCGGTAAAACGCATGGCGCTGAATCATGGCGGGCAGGGCGGTGCGATCGTCAACGTCTCGTCGGCAGCTTCCCGCTTGGGCGCGCCCGGCGAATACGTCGATTACGCGGCGTCGAAAGGGGCGATGGATACGCTGACTAAAGGTCTTTCGCTGGAAGTGGCGGCGCAAGGTATCCGGGTAAACTGCGTCCGGCCGGGCTTTATCTACACCGAGATGCATGCCGACGGCGGCGAGCCAGGCCGGGTTGATCGGGTGGCGTCGGCGATCCCGATGAAGCGTGGCGGTCATCCTGAGGAGATCGCCCAGGCCATTTGCTGGCTGCTAAGCGATGAGGCCTCCTATATCACCGGCACCTTTATTGATGCCGCCGGTGGGCGCTAACTGAAGGCCGGGGTGAACCGCTAACGATCCACCCCGGCGATTTACCGTCAGAGCTTTTCACCCTGGCTGGCAATCACCTGCTGATACCAGCCGAAGCTCTTCTTCTTCGAACGTTTCAGGGTGCCGCTGCCGTCATCGTTTTTATCAACATGGATAAAGCCGTAACGTTTGCTGTACTGGCCGGTAGTAAAGGACACGCAGTCAATGCAGCCCCACGGCGTGTAGCCCATCAGCTCGACGCCATCGTAGAACACCGCCAGCTTCATCTGTTCGATATGCGCTTTAAGATAGGCAATGCGATAGTCATCGTTGATCTGCCCATCGGCTTGCGGCTTATCGATGGCACCAAAGCCGTTTTCAACAATAAACAGCGGCTTCTGGTAACGCTCGTACAGCGCGGCCAGCGAGTAGCGTAGCCCCACCGGATCAATCTGCCAGCCCCAGTCAGACGCCTTCACATGCGGATTCGGCACGCTGCCCTCAAAGCCTGAAACCGCGCTGCCGGTGCCTTCGGCGTTGGCCTGCACCGCGTTGCTCATGTAATAGCTCAGGCCGATATAATCTGCACAGCCTTCGCGCAGCACCTGTTCATCTTCATTCTCCATCTCAATATGATATCCCTTGCGGGCCCACTCGTTGAGGATGTAGGACGGGTAATAGCCGCGCATATGCACATCGCCAAACAGATAGCGTTCGCGCATCGCTTCCTGCGCCAGCATCACGTCATCGGGATGGCAGGAGAAGGGATAGAGCGGCACCATGGCAATCATGCAGCCTATCTGCAGCTCGGGATTAATCTTGTGACCGAGGCTGACCACTTTGGCGCTGGCGACAAACTGGTGATGCAGCACCTGGTACATGGCCTGCTCAGGCTGGGGATGGTCGGTAAATACCACGCCTGAACAGCAGTAACCAAACAGCGGATACTTCCAGTTGCGCTGGTTATTGATCTCGTTAAAGGTCATCCAGTACTTCACTTTATTTTTGTAGCGATCCAGCACCACCTCACTGAAACGCACAAAAAAATCCACCACTTTGCGATTCAGCCAGCCGCCGTACTCTTTCACCAGGTGATAAGGCATTTCAAAGTGGGAAAGGGTGATCACCGGTTCGATATTGTGCTTCAGCAGTTCATCAAACAGGTCGTCATAAAATTGCAGACCGGCCTCATTGGGCTGCTGTTCGTCGCCGTTGGGGAAGATGCGCGTCCAGGCAATCGAGGTGCGGAAGCATTTGAACCCCATCTCGGCAAACAGGGCGATATCGTCTTTATAGTGCGAGTAAAACTCGACGGCCTGGTGATTCGGGTAGCTGTAGCCGTCCAGCACGCCGTCGGTCATCACCCGATCGACGCCATGCGCACCGCCGGAAAGTACATCCGCAATGCTGACGCCTTTGCCGCCCTGATCCCAACCGCCTTCAACCTGATGCGCGGCAACCGCGCCTCCCCACAGAAAATCTGCTGGTAACTGCTGATGTTTGCTCATCAATCCCGTCCTTTTGGTAAATGTATGCTGTCGGGCGGCGAGCGCCGCCCGTTGAATCAGGCTTTGGCTGGCTTGAGCGGCGCGGGGTCAACCACCACCGGCTGCTCCTTGAACCCGGCAAACCAGGTAAAGACCACGCCAAGCACAAAGGCGATGCTTATCGACATCAGGAAGCCAATAAACTGGGGCATATGGCCCTCTTTAAAGAACACCGGCAGCACGGCGATGCCCGGCAGGCAATAGCTCCACGACACGGCGTTAAAGAAGCCCGCCACCGAGCCGCCAATCGCGCCGGCCAGACAGCCGCAAATCATTGGACGTTTCAGCCTGAGCGCCACGCCATACAAGGCCGGTTCGGTAATGCCAAACAGCGCGGTCAGTCCGGCAGAAAGCGAAACGCGCTTCATCTCCATATCGCGGGTTTTCAGCCAGACGCCAAAGGTGGCGCCCGCCATGGCGAACACGGCTGAAGCCTGCAGGCCGGTGAAGGTGTCATAACCCAGCGTGGCATAGTTGCCGACCGTTACCGGGGTAATGCCCCAGTGCACGCCCAGCGTCACCAGCGGCATCCACACCGCGCCCACCACGAAGCCGGCAATCACCGGACTGAGGGAATACAGGGTGTTATAAACGCCACCAATGGCGCCGCCAATCGCATTGCCAATCGGGCCGAAGGCCAGCAGCGTCAACGGCACCATAATCGCGATGCAGAACATTGGCGTGAACAGGTTGCGGATCACCAGCGGCAGGATGCGTTCAAAGAAATGCTGGATATAGGACATGATCCACACCATCAGGATGATCGGGATCACCGAGGCGGTATAACTGAGGTACTTAACCGGGATGCCGAAGAAATCCAGCGGCGCGGCGTTAACCGGCACGCCCGCCACCTCCGCCAGGATCTTCACCATTTCCGGGTTACTGACAGCTTCTTTCATCAGCTGTTGCAGGGCCGGATCCGCCGAGTTAGCCAGCAGGATTTTATTGGCGGTCAGCATGTTCATATAGTCCGGGCTGACCAGCGCGCAGGCGGCAATCACCGCGGTGAAAGGATTGACGTTGAATTTCTTCGCGGCGGTAAAGGCCACCATCACCGGTAAAAAGGTGAAGCCCGTCCAGGAGACGAAGTTAAGAATGCGATAGGCGCCGCTGGCCTGATCCATCCAGCCAAGGGCGGTGACCAGCGATAAAATCCCCTGCAACACGCCGCAGGCGGCAAGCGGATAGAGGAAGGGCGCGAAGATGCTGGAGATGATATCCATCAGGCGGCTGACCAGCCCGACGTTGGGGGCAGAGACCGGCGCATTCTCATCAACGCTGACCAACTTCAACACTTCCTGATAGGCGTCGCCGACGTGATTGCCAATCACCACCTGAAGCTGACCGCTCGCTTCAATAACGGTAATGACCCCTTTAACCCGTTTTAATTGATCCTTATTAACCTTCGCGCCATCTTTTAATATAAAACGTAATCGGGTAGCGCAATGTGTGACATTGATCACATTGTCATTGCCGCCAATCAACGCGACAATTTCCACTGCAGACTGAGCATAATTCAACGCCATGTCTTACTCCTCGGTAGGGTACCTTTGCTCCTGACTGGAGTCACAGGTTTATTATTATTACCGCGAGTTTAACAAGGAACCGAATATTGTCACGATATAACAAATCACCGGCGATGTGATTTGTCACATGAAAAAAACAGGGCGTTTTTTATTTCAGTTTACTGGCCAGTCTGCGGCCAATAGTTTCCAGAATATAGATCACCGGCACCTGCGTGGTGACGTCATACTCGCCGGAGACCAGCAGCTGTGGCATATGATAGGAGAGGTTAAAGTCTGCCATCTTCGCCAGCGACGAATTGTCATTATTAGTGATCGAGATCACCTGACACTGATGCAAACTAAACTGGCTGGCAAGACGTAATATTTCCGGTGTTTCGCCAGATACCGATAATATAATGGCGACGGCATCCTTATACATGTCGCTATTAACCGGATAGTAAGGGTCATCGATATAATTACTGAACTTGCCGACGTTGGAAAAGAAGCGGGCGCCATATTTCCCCAGGGTTCCTGAGGTTCCTGCACCGACGAAAATGATCCTTTCCGCACGGACCAGATGTTTTACTGCCTGATCAATTAAGCTTTCGAACTCTTCATTGTTAATGCTTTTAAAAAAGCTGACGATTTCACTGACGCCGGAATAACCCGGTTGCTGCTGTTCCTGCTCAAGATAGAGCTTAAAACGGATGCGAAATTCGGAATAGCCATCGCAATTCATTTTGCGGCAAAAGCGCAGCACCGTGGTGGTGGACACCTGTGCGGCATCAGACAGCTCGCGAATGGTCATATACATGACCTTATCGCGATTCTTAATGGCGAAATTATACACCTGCAGTTCCAGGCTATTGAGGCTGGCCAGGTTATGGTGGGTAAACATTACAGCAGCCAGCCTTGTTGCTGCGCGCGATGCAGATGCTGCTTCAGGTGTCCCCACAGCGTCGGCCACTGTTGGGCAATCACCGCATTGCGGCTGACCACCTGTTCCAGGCGAATGCCGTTTTCCTTCCAGCTTTGGCCCTGATTGTGCAGGTTCTGGATAATCGGCAGCGCACGGTCAAGCATATTGGCGAAGCGTGCATCAGCCGTCTCGCCCGCTTCATACTCGTCCCACAGCGCGCGGAACCGATCGCGCTGCGCTGGCGGTAACAGGGCGAAGATGCGATCGGCGGCGGCCACTTCCTGTGCGTGTATGGCTTCGCGGGCGGCCAGGTCATACACCAGCACATCACCGGCATCAATCTCCACCACATCATGCAGCAGCGCCATCTGCACCACGCGCTGCACGTCGACCGGAAAACCGCAATACGGCGCAAGGCTCATCGCCGCCACCGCCAGATGCCAGCTGTGTTCAGCCGAGTTTTCATGACGATCCGTGCCAATCACTCGGGTGCGCCTTTCAACGCTTTTCAACTTATCCAGTTCCATTAAAAATTGAAAAACGTCTGTCATTTCACCGAAATCTACTGCGGATACGCTCTCTGACATGGCTGGCCTCTTCACTTCCCTGATAAAAAATTTGGCAACCAGTGTAAGACAAAGCGTGAGGGAGGTCTTTCCTAAAAATGGGCGTTACACCGCATCACCGTTTATTTTTAGGCTTACATGTGTACTCTGAAATTATTCTCAGTTACTCTGTTTCTGCTCATTTTTCGGGCGCACTGGCCGATAACCCGTTTAATGAATGACGGTTAGAGCCCCGTTAAGAAAGGATTTCAGGCCCGTTGCGGGCAGGGAGAAAACATATTTATGAGTAACAAGACTCTGATGGCTGAGGGTTATTCGCTGGCTGAAGAAGTGGCGAACAGCATCAGTCATGGCATTGGTTTAATCTTCGGGATTGTGGGCCTGGTGCTCCTGCTGGTTCAGGCCGTCGCCATGCAGGCTTCGCCTGTGGCGATTACCAGCTACAGCCTGTATGGCGGCAGCATGATCCTGCTGTTCCTCGCGTCCACGCTTTATCATGCCATCCCCAATCCGCGCGCCAAATTCTGGCTGAAACGGCTGGATCACTGCGCCATTTATATCCTGATTGCCGGCACCTATACGCCATTCCTGCTAGTCGGCCTGAATTCGCCGCTGGCGCACGGCATGTTAGTGGTGATCTGGAGCCTGGCCCTGATCGGCGTGCTGTTTAAGCTGGCGTTTGTTCACCGTTTTGAAGCGTTGTCAGTAATTACCTATCTGATGATGGGCTGGCTGTCGCTGGTGGTGGTTTATCAGCTGGCGATGAAGCTGTCGGCGGGCGGGATTTGGCTGCTGGCCATCGGCGGGATTATCTATTCGCTCGGGGTCATTTTCTTCGTCTCGAAGCGTATTCCTTACAACCACGCTATCTGGCACGGGTTTGTGCTGGGCGGCAGCGTCTGCCACTTCCTGGCAATTTATTTCTACGTGATGTGAAAAAGGGGCCGAATGGCCCCTTTTACTTAGCTCACAACCGCTATTCGGTCAGAGAATAGGGCAGCGGCTGGATCGCCAGCTTGCCGCCTTCATCACCCTGCACGCGCAGTTCGGTGTCAGGTTCCAGATCGTTATTCAATACCGCCTGTACCCAGACCTCGCCATTGTCTAACTGACAGGCAGTCAGAATAGTGCCGGTACGACGCCAGTTTTCACCCAGCTTCATTTCCAGCGCGTCGTTGGCAGCCGGAACACGTCCTGCCGCACCCGCCAGCCAGTAAAGCGCGCGCTTATTGGCACCGCGGAATTTAGCGCGAGCCACCATTTCCTGGCCGGTATAGCAGCCTTTCTTAAAGCTGATGGCGTCCAGTGCCTGCAGGTTAGTGGCCTGCGGAATAAACTGCGCGCTGGTTTCGGCATCAATCACCGGCAGACCGGCTTCAATATTCAACGCCAACCACTGCGTGCTGTCATTGAGCTGCGCTTCGCCTTCCAGTCCTTTCCGCACCGCGTCGGCTTTTTCACGGCTGGTCACCAGCAGGAAACGCTCCGCAGGCGCGGCAAACCACAGCAGCGTTTTGTCG
Organism: Erwinia sp. QL-Z3; assembly: GCF_004551645.1. Classification (NCBI taxonomy): domain Bacteria; kingdom Pseudomonadati; phylum Pseudomonadota; class Gammaproteobacteria; order Enterobacterales; family Erwiniaceae; genus Erwinia; species Erwinia sp. QL-Z3. The sequence continues at coordinate 437,468 of NZ_CP037950.1, read as the reverse complement.
TCCTGTTGGATCACCGGGTTTTCAGCGTCCGGCAGCGTGCTGAAGAAACCGCTCAGCGCCGAACGCGCCTGGAAACCGGCCACGCCAAGCAGCACCGCTTCGTCATCCGGCTGGATGGCCACTTTGGCGAACACCGCATACTTCTTCAGTTCGGTAATCTGGTTGTCACGCAGGCTGCGGCGCTCAAGATAGGCCAGACCTTCGCCGCGATGGAACAGGCGCAGGTTGCTCCACATTTTCCCTTTGGCATCGCAGTGGGCGGCAGGCAGATGGCCATTGCTGGCCAGCGCAGCAACATCCAGCGTCACCTGGCCTTGCAGATAGCTAACGCGATCGGCACCGGTCACCGTGACCAGCGCCCACTCTTCTAAAGAGATCAGCGTAAGCGGCAGGCGTGAAGAGGCCGTGGGATGACGGGGTGGGAAAGAGAGTGTCGGCATGATTCCATCCTGAATGTGGGAGCTATGCTGTTCATGTTAAAAGAGCCCACTGGCATTGCAACCAGTTTTCTGGAAACGAGGCACAAATCGCGTGATAACCCTGCAACAGATGCGACTGCTTTGCGCACCCGCCCGCATGCCGATCACGACGGCATCAACATCAGCGGAAAAAAGCGCTACACTAGCCGCCATGTTTGACTGACTGACGATGGATAAAATGGATATTAGTAACAGAGCACGGGTTCACTGGGCGTGCCGCCGTGGCATGCTTGAACTGGATATCGCCATCATGCCGTTCTTCAAGTTTGAGTACGATACGCTGGACGACAATGACAAACAGCAGTTCGTGCGTCTGCTCGAAAGCCCCGATCCTGACCTCTTTAACTGGCTGATGAATCACGGTGAGCCGGATGATGCTGAGCTGAAGCGGATAGTCAATTTGATACAACAGCGAAATCAGCAACGTGGCCCTGTGGCACTCTGATTTACGGATCTCATGGCGTGCTCAGTGGATTTCTCTGTTGCTGCACGGCGTGGTGATCCTTGCGCTGTTGCTCGCGCCCTGGCCTGCCAGTTTCACCCTGGTGTGGATGCTGCTGCTGACGCTGGTGGTGTTTGAATGCGTGCGCAGCCAGCGGCGGATCCGCAGTCGTGAAGGCGTGATTTCGCTGCTTGAGCATCAGCAAATGCAGTGGCGGCAGAAGCGCTGGCAGATTTGTGGCCGCCCGTGGATGACCCGACAGGCGATTTTCCTGAAATTAAGCTCAGCGAAAGGCGAGAAGGAAAAACTGTGGTTGTGCCGCGACAGCATGGATGAAGACGACTGGCGGGCATTGCGTCAGCAGTTGCTGACGCCGGGCTAACCGACTATAGCTGTTCGACCATTACGGCGATTCGACCTTTGTAGCTATTCGGCCATTACAGCGATCCGGCCTTTACAGCGATTCGACCATTACAGCGATTCGGCCATTTCGGTCAGGATCTGCTCGCACCACTGGGCAATGCGTTCATCGGTGGCATCAAACTGATTGATGTCATCGAGCGCCAGCCCGACAAAGTGGCTGCCGTCTGAGGTCAGCGGTTTTTTGCTGGTGAACTCATAGCCTTCATTCGGCCAGTACCCAACAAACTTCACGCCTGACGGCATCAGCACGTCATGCAGCATGCCCAGCGCATCAAGGAACCACTCGCTGTATTCGCCCTGATCGCCCATTCCATAAAGCGCCACGACTTTGCCCTGCAGATTCAGCGCAGGCAGCTCGGTCCAGATTGCCTCCCAGTCTTCCTGCAACTCGCCGAAATCCCATGTTGGGATGCCGAGGATCAGCATATCGTACTGCTCCATCAGCTGCGGAGCGTCATCCTTCAGATTGTGCAGGGTAACAAGGTCTTCGCCAATAAAATCGCGGATCTTCTCAGCTGCCATTTCGGTGTAACAGGTGCTGGAACCATAAAAAAGCCCGATATTCATATCTGATAACTCAATTTACTTGGTGCAATGGCGCAGATTATATCAGAATTGAGCCTCTGCGGCGCAGTCAGCGACCGCAGTCAGCAAAAGGGGAAGAGGTGCAGGACAGCGATCTGATTGAGCAATTTCTCGATGCCTTGTGGATAGAGCGCAATCTGGCTGAGAATACCGTGGCGTCTTACCGGCTGGATTTACTGTCTCTGGCGGGTTGGCTACAGCACAATGAATCAAATTTGCTGCGGGTCGATGCCGTCGATTTGCAGGGCTTCCTCGCGGAAAGAGTGGAGGGCGGTTATAAAGCCACCACTTCGGCACGCCTGCTGAGCGCCATGCGACGGCTGTTTCAGTATCTCTATCGTGAGAAACTGCGCGAAGACGATCCCAGCGCGCTGCTGGCTTCCCCAAAACTCCCTCAGCGTTTGCCGAAAGACCTGAGCGAAGCACAAATCGACCGGCTGTTGCAGGCGCCAAGCGTTGAACAGCCGATTGAGCTGCGCGATAAAGCCATGCTGGAACTGCTGTATGCCACCGGCTTGCGCGTCACCGAACTGGTGAGCCTGACGCTTAACAACGTCAGCCTGCGGCAGGGCGTGGTGCGGGTGATTGGCAAGGGTGACAAAGAGCGGCTGGTGCCGCTGGGCGAAGAAGCGGTGCACTGGATTGAGCAATATCTGGAGTACGGCAGGCCCTGGCTACTGAACGGCCAGACGCTGGATGTGCTGTTCCCCAGCAGCCGCGCGCAGCAGATGACGCGGCAAACTTTCTGGCATCGCATTAAACATTACGCCACACTGGCAGGGATCGACAGCGCGAAGCTTTCGCCTCACGTATTGCGCCATGCTTTTGCCACGCATCTGCTGAATCACGGGGCGGATCTGCGCGTCGTGCAGATGCTTTTGGGGCACAGCGATCTCTCCACTACCCAAATTTATACGCATGTTGCCACCGAGCGGCTGCGTCAGTTACATCAACAGCATCATCCGCGGGCCTGACCTGGCGGAGTGAATAAACGGCCCGCGAATGAGGCCCTTAAAGGACAAACGATGAAAAAGCCTTACCTGGTACTTTCTCTGCTGATCGCCGCTATTAGCGGTGTGGCACACGCAGACGATGCCGCCATTCAGCAATCGCTGAAGAAATTGGGTCTGCAGCAGACTGAAATCCAGCCTTCCCCTTTGCCAGGCATGAAAACCGTGCTGACCGAGAGCGGCGTGCTCTACGTGACCGAAGACGGCAAGCAGTTTATTCAGGGGCCGCTGTATGATGTCAGCGGTGGCCAGCCGGTCAACGTCACCAATAAGCTGCTGGAGAAGAAAGTCGAGGCGCTGAGCGATCAGATGATCGTTTACAAAGCGCCAAAAGAGCAGCATGTGATTACGGTGTTCACCGATATCACCTGTGGCTACTGCCGCAAGCTGCACTCACAGATGGCTGACTATAACGCGCTGGGGATCACCGTTCGTTACCTCGCCTTCCCACGTGAAGGGATGAATGGCCAGGTGGCGAAAAACATGGAATCCGTCTGGTGTGCTGCCGATCGTAAAAAGGCCTTCACCACCGCGATGAACGGCGGCGAAGTGTCACCGATTGATTGCAAAATCGACCTGTCTCAGCACTACAAGCTGGGGATCCTGTACGGCATCCAGGGCACGCCAGCCATTCTGTTGCAGAACGGCATGATGATCCCTGGTTATCAGGGGCCGCAGGAAATGAAACAGCTGCTTGATAGCCAGAAAGCGGGTGGCTAATCGTTTTGACTAGCCCAACCGAACTCCGCCGCCGCCAGGCGGTGGAAGGAGCCGAGCTCCCTGACGAACTCCATCCTCTGCTTCGCCGTCTGTATCTGCACCGGGGTGTTCTGCAAGCGGCTGAACTGGAGCGCGGGGCAAAAAATCTGCACCCGTTCCATTCCCTGTCCGGCATTGAGCGCGCTGCTGAAATCCTGCAAAAAGCCCTCGCCGATAACCTGTGCATAATGATTGTCGGAGATTTTGATGCCGATGGCGCCACCAGCACCGCGTTGACGGTGCTGGCGCTGCGCAGCATGGGCGGCCACAACATCAAATACCTGGTGCCTAACCGTTTTGACGATGGTTACGGCCTGAGTCCGGAAGTGGTTGAGCAAGCGGCAGCGCGGGGCGCACAGTTAATCGTCACCGTGGATAACGGCATCTCTTCCCATGCTGGCGTGGATCTGGCGCATGAGAAGGGGATTTCGGTGGTAATCACCGATCACCACCTGCCTGGCGAAACGCTGCCGGCGGCGGAAGCGATCGTTAACCCGAATCTGGAAGACTGCGCGTTTCCGTCCCGCTCGCTGGCGGGCGTGGGCGTGGCCTTTTACCTGATGCTGGCGTTGCGCGCGCGTTTGCGCGACAGCGGCGTTGAAGTGCTGCCGAACCTGGCCGAGCTGCTGGATTTGGTCGCGCTGGGCACGGTTGCCGACGTGGTGCCGCTGGATGCCAACAACCGCATTCTGGTCTGGCAGGGCTTAAGTCGTATCCGCGCCGGCAAATGCCGTGCCGGCATTAAGGCGCTGCTGGAGATTGCTAACCGCGATCCCCGCCAGCTCGCCGCCAGTGATTTAGGTTTTGCGCTGGGGCCACGGCTGAATGCGGCGGGCAGGCTGGACGATATGTCGGTCGGCGTGGCGCTGCTGCTGAGTGAAGACATTGCGCAGGCGCGCATGCTGGCCAGCGAGCTGGATGCGTTAAACCAAACGCGCAAAGAGATTGAGCAGGGAATGCAGACCGAAGCGCTGGCCCTGTGCGATGCGCTGGAAAGCAAAGACGAAGCGCTGCCACTGGGCATCGCCATGTATCACCCGGAATGGCATCAGGGCGTGGTCGGCATTCTGGCCTCGCGGCTGAAAGAGCGTTTCCACCGTCCGGTGATTGCCTTTGCTCCTTCCGGCGACGGCACGCTAAAAGGCTCCGGTCGTTCCATCGCCGGGCTGCATATGCGCGATGCGCTGGAGCGGCTGGATACGCTGCACCCTGGATTGATCATTAAGTTTGGTGGCCATGCAATGGCGGCCGGACTGTCGCTGGAAGAGGCGAATTTTGATCGGTTCCGTCAGCACTTTGGCGATCTGGTGGGTGAATGGCTGGATGCGGAAGCGCTGCAGGGCGTGGTCTGGTCCGATGGCGAACTGATGGCGCAGGAGCTGACGCTTACCACCGCAGAACTGCTGCGTGAAGCGGGTCCGTGGGGACAGGCGTTCCCGGAACCGCAGTTCGACGGTAAATTTAAGCTGATCCAGCAGCGTCTGGTTGGCGAGCGTCACCTTAAGGTGATGATTGAACCGCTGGGCGGCGGCCCGTTGCTGGATGGTATCGCCTTTAACATCGACACCACCCAGTGGCCGGACCCGAGCGTCAGGCAGGTTGAGCTGGCTTACAAACTGGACATCAACGAGTTTCGCGGCAACCGCAGCGTGCAGCTGATCATCGATCATCTCTGGCCGCTGTAAACACCGACACCGGCCAGCGGCAAATTTCCTCCCGCTGGCCGAAATTGCCGCCTCTTCAGCGCTACAATCCGCAGGCAAATTCGGTTAAACTGCTTAGTTACATTCATGTCCTTAAAAGATTCTAAAATCATGTTTGAAATTAATCCGGTAAAGAACCGAATTCAGGATCTCTCTGAGCGCAGTGGCGTTCTCAGGGGGTATCTTTGACTACGATGCCAAGAAAGAACGTTTAGAAGAAGTTAACGCCGAGCTGGAACAGCCCGACGTCTGGAACGAACCCGATCGCGCCCAGGCGCTGGGTAAAGAGCGTTCCTCGCTCGAAGCCATCGTCGACACGCTGGATCAGATGGAGCAGGGACTCGAAGATGTCAGGGGCCTGCTGGAACTGGCGGTCGAAGCCGACGATGAAGAAACCTTCAACGAAACCATTGCTGAACTCGACGTGCTTGAGAAAAAGCTCGGCGAGTTAGAATTCCGCCGCATGTTCTCCGGCGAGTACGACAGTGCGGACTGCTACATTGATATTCAGGCAGGTTCTGGCGGCACCGAAGCCCAGGACTGGGCCGGCATGCTGGTCCGTATGTACCTGCGCTGGGCAGAAGCCAAAGGCTTCAAGACCGAAATCATTGAAGAGTCCGAAGGCGAGGTTGCCGGAACCAAATCCGCGACGCTGCGGATTATCGGCGATTATGCTTTCGGCTGGCTGCGTACCGAAACCGGCGTTCACCGCCTGGTGCGTAAGAGTCCATTTGACTCCGGCGGCCGCCGTCACACCTCTTTCAGCTCGGCTTTCGTTTATCCGGAAGTGGATGACGATATCGATATCGAAATCAATCCGGCCGACCTGCGTATTGACGTCTACCGTGCCTCAGGCGCGGGTGGTCAGCACGTTAACCGGACCGAGTCGGCGGTACGTATTACTCACCTGCCGACCAACACCGTAACCCAGTGTCAGAATGACCGTTCTCAGCACAAGAACAAAGACCAGGCGATGAAGCAGATGAAGGCGAAGCTGTACGAGCTGGAAATGCAGAAGAAAAATGCTGAGAAACAGTCGCTAGAAGACAACAAGTCTGACATCGGCTGGGGAAGCCAGATCCGTTCATACGTGCTCGATGATTCACGTATCAAGGATCTGCGCACCGGCGTAGAGACCCGTAATACTCAGGCGGTGCTGGATGGCGATCTGGACCGTTTTATTGAAGCAAGCTTGAAAGCAGGGCTATAAGGAACTGACATGTCTGAACAACAACCGCAGGGCGCTGACGTCGCACTTGAGCTGAATAACGAACTGAAAGCACGTCGCGAAAAACTCAGCGCGCTGCGTGAAAACGGCGTGGCATTCCCGAACGATTTCCGCCGTGACCACATCTCCGAACAGCTGCATGCTGAGTACGACGGACGCGAGAACGAAGAGCTGGAAGCACTGGGCGTCGAAGTGAGCGTGGCCGGTCGTATGATGACCCGTCGCATCATGGGTAAAGCCTCTTTCGTCACCTTGCAGGACGTCGGCGGCCGCATCCAGCTGTACGTTTCCCGTGACGATCTGGCGGAAGGCATCTACAACGAGCAGTTTAAGAAGTGGGACCTTGGCGACATCGTCGGCGCGCGCGGTAAGCTGTTCAAAACCAAAACCGGCGAGCTGTCGATCCACTGTAGCGAACTGCGTCTGCTGACCAAAGCTCTGCGCCCGCTGCCGGACAAGTTCCACGGCCTGGCCGATCAGGAAACCCGCTACCGTCAGCGTTATCTTGATCTGATCGCCAACGAAGAGTCGCGCAAGACCTTCAAAATTCGTTCGCAAATCATGGCGGGTATCCGCAGCTTTATGGTTGGCCGCGAGTTTATGGAAGTGGAAACCCCCATGATGCAGGTGATCCCTGGCGGGGCGTCTGCCCGTCCGTTTACCACCCATCATAATGCGCTGGATATTGATATGTACCTGCGTATTGCGCCGGAACTGTATCTGAAGCGTCTGGTGGTTGGCGGTTTCGATCGCGTGTTTGAGATCAACCGTAACTTCCGTAACGAAGGTATTTCGCCACGTCATAACCCAGAGTTCACCATGATGGAACTCTATATGGCGTATGCGGATTACAAAGATCTGATCGAACTGACCGAAAGCCTGTTCCGTACCCTGGCTCAGGACATTCTCGGCAACACCGTGGTGCCTTACGGCGAGCAGGAATTCGACTTCGGTAAGCCGTTCGACAAGCTGACGATGAAAGAAGCGATCCTGAAATACCGTCCGGAAACCAACCTCGCCGATCTGGATGATTTTGATAAAGCGGCCGCCATCGCGCAGTCACTGGGCATCAAAATCGAGAAGAGCTGGGGCCTGGGCCGTCTGGTCACTGAGATCTTCGAAGAGACCGCAGAAAGCCATCTGATCCAGCCAACCTTCATTACCGAATACCCGGCTGAAGTGTCCCCGCTGGCGCGTCGTAACGACGAGAACCCGGAAATCACCGACCGCTTCGAGTTCTTTATCGGCGGGCGTGAAATCGGTAACGGCTTCTCCGAGCTGAACGATGCTCAGGATCAGGCCGAGCGTTTCCTGCAGCAGGTGAATGCCAAGGATGCGGGCGATGACGAAGCCATGTTCTATGACGAAGACTACGTGACCGCACTGGAGCACGGCCTGCCACCCACGGCCGGTCTGGGCATCGGGATCGACCGTATGGTGATGCTGTTTACCAACAGCCACACCATCCGTGACGTGATCCTGTTCCCGGCAATGCGTCCATCGGGCAAGTAATGTCGTCGTAAAAAACAGCAAAAGGGGCGAAGCAATTCGCCCCTTTTTTAGATCCCTGCGAAAAGCGGGCACGCGCTTTGCAGGATGGTTTTTTTCATCAGGAAGACAGATGAGCGCGAAACAGGCCTCGCTTGAGAGCCGCATCAGACAGTGCTGGGATCAACTCTCAGCCCATGAGCAGCGTTTAGCGGATGTGATCCTTGCGGCACCCGGTCAGCTGGCCATGAACACGGCAACGGAACTGGCGCAAAGCGCTGGCGTCTCTAAAGCCACCACCACCCGTTTTTTCCGACATCTGGGCTACGAAAGCTTTGACGCCGCCCGTCGTCAGGTGCGCGAGCTGCAAAGCGGCGGATCGCCCCTTTATCTGCAACAGTTTCAGGCAACCTCGGGCCTGGATTCGCTGATCCAGAGCCATCTGGAGCGCGAAATTGCCAACCTGGTTAATACCTACCGTTCGCTGGATGCCCAACAGCTGGCCGATGTGGTCAGCGCGATTGCTCAAGCGCGCCGCGTAGTGGTGCTTGGCTGGCGGCACAGCCAGACCATCGCCTCGCTGATCTACCGCGATCTGGTTCATGTTCATCGCGACGTACAGCTGCTGCCAAAAGCAGGGGATTCACTGGCGGAATCTCTGGCCGCATTAGGCCCGGAAGATGTGGCGATTTGCGTCGGACTGCGGCGTCGTATGCCGGCTCTGAATAGCGCGATGAACGCCTTAAATGAGCTGAAGGTGCCGATGCTTTATCTGTCGGATGTGCTCTCCGGTAAACCGGCGAAGCAGGCCAGCTGGATCATCCGTTGCCACACGGAAGGCAGCCTGATCTTTGACAGCACCGCCTCTCTGTCAGGCATTTGCAATCTTCTCTGCTCGCTGGTGGCCCGTGAGAAAGGCAAAGCCAGTAGCGATCGGCTGGCGTTGATCGAAAACATCCACCAGTGGCTCGACGAACTGGAATAGCTGCACGCTTTTAGTGCAATCGCCGCGCGTTATTGCACCGTCAACGTTCACCTCAATCACCGTCAAAAATGGCGAAAACAGGGCCAAAGAAACCCGAGAAAAAATATTACCCACTAAAGAAACAATTGTTTCTCAGTGATTTTAAAGGAAAAAGGAATTTCCTCCTCTCCCGTGAAAACGGGCCAGCGCAAAACTGGCACGAAAGGTGAATTAGCTCTGACAGGCACTTCACCAACACCATGGGAAACACCAATGAAAAAAATAACGCTTCTCCTCGCTGCAATGCTGACCTTAGGCGCCAGCGGCCTCGCTCAGGCAGATACTCTGGCGGACATCAAAGCCAGCGGCAAAATGACCGTCGGTATTGACCCCACTTTTCCGCCGTATGAGTACACCAACGATAAAGGCGAAATCATCGGCTACAGCGTCTCGATCATGCAGTCGGTGGCGAAAGATCTCGGCGTGAAACTCGATTTTCAGAAGACCGCGTTCAACGGCATCATCCCAGGTCTGATTTCCGGCTCGTTCAATGCCGAAGGCTCCTCGCTGAACGTCAATGCCGAGCGGGCAAAAAAAGTGCTGTTCACCGTTCCCTACAGCAAAACCGTTAACGGCATTCTGATCCGCAAAGATGAAGCCGGAAAATTCAGCGCTAAGCCGCTGAGCATTGAATCGCTGGCCGGCCTGCGCGGCGCGGCGAAAAGCACCAGCGTGCCCGAGCAGCTGCTGAAAACCTTCAACGAAACGCTGAAAAGCAAAGGCCTGAAGCCGATTGAGATTATCAGCGTGGATACGCTGGATCAGACGGTCAGCGCCCTGATGACCAAACGTGCCGATTTCGTTATCGATGATATTGCGGTGCTGGCCCCGGTCGCCAAAAAATACCCGGCTAAGCTGAGCCCGGTGGGCGAAGTGGGTCCGTCGCAGTGGATGGCATGGGCTACCCGTAAAGACGATGTCGCGCTGAACAAAGCCATCAGTGACCATATTCTGGCGATGCAGAAATCGGGCGAGCTGGCCAAACTGCAGCAGCAATACCTTGGTACCACGATCGTCGTGCCTGCCGATAACTTTATCCCGCAGGAATAAGACTATGTGCCAGCAACATGTCCATGTTACCGCCGGACACGGCCAGACGTTCACCGTGCGTAAAGGCCAGTTTATTACCGTTATCGACACCCTCGGCCAGCAGGCGGCCGACTTTGTCGCCGTCAGCGCTGAGAATATCCAGGAGAAGCTTTCACCAGTTCACACCCGTCAGCACTTGCGCTCGTTGTTCTTTAAGCCGGGCGATGCGCTGTGGTCCAGTGAAAACCGGCCGATGCTGAAGATTGTCTCGGACAGCATTGGCATCCACGATGCCAACGTGCCCGCCTGCGATCGTACGCGTTTCAGTATCGATTTCGGCGTCGAAGGGCACCGCAATTGTGTTGATAACCTGCTGGAAGGCATGAAGCCATTTGGCGTCACTTACTACAGCCTGCCGGAGCCGTTTAACCTGTTCCAGAATGGCCCGGTGACCGCCGATGGCCGGATGGAAGTGACCGACCCTAACAGCCGCGCCGGCGACAGCATTGTGTTCGAAGCCCTGTGCGACCTCATTTGCGCCGTCTCTTCCTGCCCGCAGGACATTATTCCGGGTAACGGCCTGCAGGTCACCCCGATTGATATCACCGTTTCTGACCGTTACACCCTAAGCGAGGCCTGAAATGCTGTTAATGAAAGAAGGCTTTGCCTCTGATACTCCCCGTACCCTGGCTGAACCCGTCCGGGTTGCAGCGGGAACCGTCGGCAGCATCAAAGTGCTGCGCGGCCAGCTGCTGCGGATCGCTGCGGCAGACGCCGGTGCCGTCGCGTCCCTGTATGGTTTCAGCCTGGCTGAACCGAATGTCTGGCTGTCGGTCCACCACACCCGCGTGTTCAGCAACAGCTATCTGCTGGGCTCGGGGATGCGCATGGTCAACAACCGCCGCCGTCCGGTGATGGTGCTGGGGAAAGACAGCGTTCGCCGCCACGATTTGCTGCTGCCCGCCTCGACCACGGCATGGCTGAGCGCGCAGGGCTATCAGGGGCAGCAGGGCTGCTATGACGCGGTACAAGCGGAACTGGTTCGTTTGCAGATGGCGGTGCCGAAGCTGCCGGATCCGATCAACCTGTTTATGCATGTTGAGCTGGCCCGCAACGGTGACATTCGGCCACAGCCGAACCTGACCCAAGCCGGCGACAGCATTACCTGCCGCGTGGTGCAGGATACGCTGTTTATCGCCTCGGCCTGCTGTACCGGCATTGAAGGTAACGATAAGCCGGCGCCGCTGCTGCTGTCGGTAGCGGAAAATCTTCACGACTTTACGGGCGGATAACGCGATGTTGGGGCTGGATGCAGAAGTCACCGCAGGACTGCCTGAGCTGGGCCGGGGTTTACTGGTCACGCTTGAACTGACTGCGTTGGCGGCGTTAGTGAGTCTGGTACTCGGCCAAATCGGCTGCTACCTGCAACTCTGCCGCAGCTGGCCGCCGCGTCTGATTGGGCGACTGTATGTCAGCCTGATGCGCGGCACGCCCGCCATCGTCCAGCTCTTTGTGGTGTTCTTTACCTTGCCGTTGTTAGGCCTGGGCGGCCAGCCTCTGCTGGCCGCCGTTGTGGCGATTGGCATGAACAGCGGCGCCTATGTCGCCGAAATCCTGCGGGTAAACCGGCGTCAGGTTTCTCGCGGCCAGCTGGAGGCGGCAAGAACGCTGGGTTTGAGCCGCTGGCTGACCTGGTGGTACATCATCAATCCCCAGGTGATGCGCGCCAGCCTGCCGATGTTAGTCAATGAATTTACCATCCTGCTGAAAACCACGCCGCTGGCATCGGTGGTCGCCCTGACCGAGCTAACCTATGCCGGGCAGATTGTCATTGCCCGCAGCTATGAGGCCACGCAGGTGATGCTGCTGGTTTCGCTGGGTTACTTACTGATTGCGCTGCCGCTTATCCGGGCGGCGCGCTGGCTGGAACAGCGGGGGAGAGCGTAATGGACTGGCAGGCAATTATTACCGCTGCACCTTCGCTGGGGCAGGGCATGCTGGTGACGCTGCAACTGTGCGTGGTGGCGGCGATCGCCTCACTGATTGCCGGCTCAACCCTGGCACTGTTACTGATGCGGGCTGCGCCGTTCTGGCAACCGCTGCTGCGTTTCTACAGCTCGGTTACGCTGGGGTTGCCGCTGCTGGTGGTGATTTATCTGCTCTATTTTGTGCTGCCCGAATACGACATCACCCTTTCCTCACCGGTGGTGGGCGTAGTGGCACTGACATTGTATTACGCGCCCTATATCGCGCAGGTCCTGCGTGCCGGGCTTGAGGCATTGCCGCGCGGTCAGTGGGAGGCATCCCGCGTTCTCGGGCTGGGACGGTTCCGCACCTTCAGCGATGTGATCCTGCCGCAAACCCTGCCGCAGATGCTGTCGCCGCTGGTTGGGCTGCTGATCGGGCTGATTAAAGACTCCGCGCTGCTGTCGGTGGTGTCGGTGCCTGAATTTATGTATGCCGCCAAACAGGCGATTTCCGAAACCTACGCGCCGCTGGAGATCTATCTGGCGGTGGCGCTGATTTACTGGCTGCTTTGCAGCGTTATCGATCATCTTGCCCGCCGGGCCGAGAGGCGGATGACCCGTTATCTCGCCCGTTCGCCGGGCTAACCAGGAGCATCCGATGCAACAAGACTCACTCTGCCGCGAAGAACACCTTGTCCCGGCGCGTCATGGCAAAGCGTTCCGCCTGAAAAAAGGCGAAGCGGTGCAGGTTATCAATACCCACGGCACCCAGGTTGTCGACTGCTGGGCCTATAACGCCGATGACGTCAGCGAATACATGTGTATGGAGGCGACCCGTGTCTGGAACCAGCGCCTGAACCCGAAGACCGGCGACAGCTTTATCACCAACCAGCGCCATCCCATTTTGACCGTGGTTGCCGACACCTCGCCTGGCGTCCACGATACCTTTATGGCCGCCTGCGATGCCCGTCGCTATGAGCTGTTGGGCTGTACCGAGCCGCACCGTAACTGCCATGACAATCTGCACGAAGGGATGGCCGAGCTGGGTGTGACGCTGCCGCATGGCAACCTGGCCTCCTTTAATATCTTTATGAATATTCAGGTGCAGCCGGATGGCCTCACCCTGAAAACGCTACCGGTGGTCACCCGGCCGGGCGATTACATCGTGCTGCGTGCCGAGATGGATTGCTTTGTGGCCTTCTCCGCCTGCCCGCAAGATATCGTCAGCATTCAGGGGCAGGGCGATAACACCCCGCGCGACGCAACGGTACGCATTCTGGCGGAAGGTTTTTCTGATAGCGAAGTAAAAGGTCCGTGGGTTCCTGCCTGATAAATTGATCCGCAGCGAAGAATGCGGAATAGTGAGGGACTGATTTTTAGCCCTTCACCAGGACGCGATGATGAAAACCTTGGGACTGATTGGCGGCATGAGTTGGGAATCCACCGTGCCGTATTACCGCCTGATCAATGAAGGGATCAAACAGCGGCTGGGTGGCCTGCACTCGGCGAAGCTGGTGCTGTACAGCGTGGACTTTCATGAGATTGAAGCCTGTCAGGCCAGCGGCGACTGGGATCGGGCCGGGCAGATGCTGGCCGATGCGGCGCTGGCGCTGAAAAAAGCCGGCGCGGAAGGCATCGTGCTCTGTACTAACACCATGCACAAAGTCGCCGCGCCGATCGTCGAGCAAAGCGGTTTGCCTTTTCTGCACATCGCGGAAGGCACGGCAAAGGCTATTCAGCAGCAAAAGATGTCCCGCGTGGCGCTGCTGGGCACGCGCTACACCATGGAGCAAGATTTCTATCGCGGGCCGCTGGCCAGCGAGTTTGGCATTGAAACCCTGGTGCCCGATGCCGCCGCGCGGCAGGAAGTAAACCGCATCATCTTTGAACAGCTCTGTCTGGGCAAGTTTAGCCCGGCGTCGAAAGCATATTATCAACAGGTGATTGCCGGGTTAGTGGCCGAGGGCGCGGAAGGGATTATCTTTGGCTGTACCGAAATTGGCTTACTGCTGCAGGCGGAAGATTGCCCGATCCCGGTGTTCGATACCACCGCGATCCATGCGGCTGCGGCAGTTGATTTTATGCTGTCCGATCGGTGATGTGGGCGAGGCTATGATTTGATCGCGTCGTTCAGCCAGTCTTTAAAGCGGGCATAAGGCACGTACAGGGAAACGTTTTTATACAGCTCTTTGCCCGACTTCAGGTCGTTGATGCGGCTGGAATAGCCGACAATCACTCCGCCAATGGAATCGTCCGAGGCGTTATACACCGCGCCGCCGGACATGCCTTTCACCACGCCCGCATCGGATGCCACCACCACGCAGCTGACCTTGTTCCAGTCGTTCTTCAGCCCGGTATTGACCAGGTTGGTGCCGGTTGAGGCCACCGGCATCGCCGAGATAAAGCTGTAGCCATACAGATTGATTTTGTCGCCAATGTGGCCATTGCGGAAATGCGGCGGCGGGACGTTGCCATTCTTATGGTAAACCACCGCAAGGTCGCATTCAGGATGGTAGGATTTGACGCGATACAGGGAGAATTTGGCGACGTGTGCAGCGGTCAGGCTGTAGTCCGCGGTCAGCGGAATGGTGGTGCCCAGCGTGCCGACGCCGAGCACGGTCGGAATGCCGGTGACGGTCATATCCACCCGCTTTTCGGCTTCTTTGCTGTACTCATATTTTCCTACCGAACAGCCACTGGCTAACAGGGCAAGCAGGCAAACAGCGCGTCGCATCTTTCTTCCTCGGTAATGAATCGATCAAGCACAGCTCAGGAAACGCCCGTGAATCCATTCGAGGTATCGGCTCTTCATCGCAAAACTTTAATCATTTGAACAAGGCTCAAAGCCTACGGCTTCTGGCTCAGATGGCAATCTGTCGTCGTCCGAAGCGGGAAAAGTCAGATCAATCTTAGAAGCTATTGTTCAGAAAGTATTATGTAACAGCCGGATGAAGCAAATTATAGACCATAAAGATTTCGTAAAAATGGCAATTTCGCTGTTTTTTTAACCCGTTAATTCAGCGGGATAACACTTACTGCTGAAAAGTTTGCCGATTATTGCGATATCAGCAACAGACCTTTGACAGACCCGATCTATAAGCCGCCGGTAAGCTGTGCTTTAATTGCTAATGTGATCTGAATCAAACTTTTAATCCCCGCAACCGGGAATGCCCCCTCGGGCTTCTGGCCTGACCGTTATTTATTTGGAGAGTGTGACATGCCTGTTTCCTTACTGGCGCTGGCGCTGAGTGCGTTTGCTATCGGCACCACGGAATTTGTCATTATGGGCTTGCTGCCGGAAGTGGCGGGAGACCTCGGCGTCTCCATTCCTTCCGCCGGCTGGCTGATCAGCGGTTATGCGCTGGGTGTGGCCATTGGCGCACCGATTATGGCGCTGTTGACGGCGAAGCTGCCACGCAAACGCACGCTGATGCTGCTGATGGTGATTTTCATTATTGGCAACGGGCTCTGTGCGCTGGCCTATAGCTACAACCTGCTGATGATGGCGCGCGTCGTTACCGCCCTCTGTCACGGTGCGTTCTTCGGCATCGGTGTGGTGGTTGCGGCCAGTCTGGTTGCGCCAGGCAAGCAGGCGTCGGCGGTGGCGCTGATGTTTACCGGCCTGACGCTGGCGAACGTGCTTGGCGTGCCGCTGGGCACCTGGTTTGGTCAGCTGTACGGCTGGCGCGCCACCTTCTGGGGCGTGTCGGTGATTGGCGTGCTGGCATTTATTGGCCTGATTGTCAGCCTGCCCACCAATCGCGATGAAAAGCCGGTGCACCTTGCCAGCGAAATTGGCGCGCTGGCGAACGGCAAGCTGTGGCTGTCACTGCTGATGACGGTGTTCTTTGCCGCCGCGATGTTTGCGCTGTTCAGCTATATTGCGCCGCTTCTGTTGCAGGTGACCGGTATCAGCGACAAGGGCGTCAGCTGGACGCTGTTCCTGATTGGTGGTGGGTTAACGGTGGGCAATATTCTGGGCGGCAAGCTGGCGGACCGCAAGCTGTCCTTAAGCCTGATCCTGAGCTTCTCGCTGATCGCGGTGTTTTCACTGATCTTCAGTTGGACCAGCCATGCGCTATGGCTGGCCGAACTGACGCTGTTCCTGTGGGCGATGGCCACCTTTGCCACCGTACCGGGTTTGCAGATCAACGTGGTGCGTCACGGTAAAGAGGCGCCGAATCTGGTGTCGACGCTGAATATCTCCGCCTTTAACGTCGGGAACGCCTTTGGTGCCTGGGCCGGTGGCGCGGTGATTGGCAGCGGTTATGGCCTGACGGCGGTGCCGGTGGCGGCCGCCGTGCTGGCGGTCGGCGGCCTGATCCTCTGTCTGATTACCTTCCGTCCGTCGCGTGGACAGGCGCAGACCGTCAACGCTTAATGCAATAACGCCGCAAGGCGCTGGTTAACCAGGCTGATGTGCTGCAGTAAATGGGCGCAGAAAGCCTCAACCAGCGCCGAAGAAGGGCGGTGGCGTGGCCTGACCAGGCTGACGGTAAAGGGCACATCAATACTGAAGCGCCTGATCACCACGCCGCTTCCGGCATAGTCCAGCGCGGTCAGCGGGTTGACGATCGACACGCCGACGCCGGCTCTGACCATCGAACACACCGACGCCGCGCTGTGCGTCTCCAGCACCATCCTCCTTTGCACGCCCTGCTCATGAAACAGATTGTCCAGCAACTGGCGATAGCTGTCGGCTCGCGACAGGCTGATGTAATCCTCACCAGCAAAATCCTCCGGCGTTAAGCAGGCTTTCGCCGCCAGCGGATGACCGTCCGGCAGCACGCACACCTCATTACCGGTAAACAGCTCGGTGCGCTCGGTTCCGGCCGGCGTCAGGCGGGTTTCCGTCAGCCCCAAATCGTAGCGCTGCGCGGAGAGCCACTCCTCAAGCAGCGGGGATTCCTGCGGAATAATGTTCAGGCTGACGTCCGGGTAGCGTTGCAAAAAGGGCCGACAAAACAGCGGCAGCAGCGACTGGGAAAACACCGGCAGGCAGGCAATTGACAGTTCACCCTGACGAAACTGGCGCAGGCCTTCGGCGGCGCTGACGATCCGGTCCAGGCCATACCAGGAACGCTGAACCTCTTCAAACAGCCGCAGGCCCTGCACCGTGGGCTGCAGACGGCCGCGCACGCGGTCGAACAGCTTCAGGCCGACCAGCTTTTCGAAACGCGCCAGTTCGCGGCTAACGGTGGGCTGCGAGGTATGCAGCAACGCAGCGGCTTCCGTCAGGTTGCCCGCGGTGACCACGGCGTGAAAAATTTCGATATGTCGCAGCGTAATGCCAGCCATACTTTTATCCTGGAGACGATTGAAGTCATATCATGGATGAATAGACTCCGTTAAAACAGATATTTTTCATCCTGTTCAGGCTGTGGCGTAATAGCCTTATTATCTTCAGGAGAGTCCCGATGCCACGCTTACTTACCAACACCCAAACCGCTTTAACCCGTGACAACCTGCTGCCGCTGGTGCGCCAGTACGGTGGACCGGTTTGGGCCTATGACGCCAGCGTCATTGCCGAACGTATCTCGCAGCTGCAGCAGTTTGATGTGGTGCGCTTTGCGCAAAAAGCCTGTTCCAACATCCATATTCTGCGCCTGATGCGCGCCGCAGGCGTGAAGGGGGATTCGGTGTCGCTGGGCGAAATTGAGCGTGCGCTGGTGGCCGGATTCACACCGGGCGGCGACGAGATTGTCTTCACCGCCGACGTGCTGGATGAGCCGACGCTGGCACGACTGGCCGAGCTGAAAATCCCGGTCAACGCCGGTTCCGTCGATATGCTGCACCAGCTGGGCGAGGTGTCTGAAGGCCATCCGGTATGGCTGCGCGTCAATCCCGGTTTTGGTCACGGCCACAGCCAGAAAACCAATACCGGCGGCGAAAACAGCAAGCACGGCATCTGGTATACCGATTTGGTGCTGGCGCTGGAAGCCATTCAGCAACACAAGCTGAAGCTGGTCGGCATCCATATGCATATCG
This sequence comes from Erwinia sp. QL-Z3, assembly GCF_004551645.1. Lineage (NCBI taxonomy): Bacteria > Pseudomonadati > Pseudomonadota > Gammaproteobacteria > Enterobacterales > Erwiniaceae > Erwinia > Erwinia sp. QL-Z3. The sequence continues at coordinate 419,343 of NZ_CP037950.1, read as the reverse complement.
GCTCCGGCGTGGATTATGCCCACCTGGAGCAGGTGTGTGATGCGATGGTTAATCAGGTGATTGGCTTAGGTCACGATCTGGAAGCCATCTCGGCGGGCGGCGGCTTGTCGATCCCCTATCGCTTCGGTGAAGAGGCGATCAATACCGAACACTATTTCGGTCTGTGGGATGCGGCCCGTCAGCGCGTGGCAAAACATCTCGGCCACCCGGTGAAGCTGGAAATTGAACCGGGTCGCTTCCTGGTGGCGGAATCTGGCGTGCTGGTGTCCAAAGTGCGTGCGGTGAAGGCGATGGGCAGCCGTCACTTTGTGCTGGTGGATGCCGGCTTTAACGATCTGATGCGTCCTGCGATGTACGGCAGCTACCACCATATTTCGGCCATCGCTGGCGATGACCGCCCGCTGGATGAGCAGAACACCGTCGACAGCGTGGTCGCCGGGCCGTTGTGCGAATCAGGCGATGTGTTTACCCAGTTGGAAGGCGGTAAGGTGGAAACCCGCGCGCTGCCGCAGGTTAAACCGGGTGATTACCTGGTCTTCCACGACACCGGCGCTTACGGCGCGTCGATGTCCTCTAACTACAACAGCCGCCCGCTGCTGCCGGAAGTGCTGTTTGAAGCGGGCCAGCCGCGTGAGATCCGCCGCCCGCAAACCATACAGGAACTGCTGACGCTGGAGCTGTAAGCGGCATCCCTGACGTTGTGAACCGGCCGCCTGGGTTTCAGGCGGCTAACCGCAGGCCGGGTTCAGGCCTCGGTCAGACGCTCTCCACCCAGTAACTCCTTCCGCAGCAACACAATTTCCTCCGCCAGATCGCGGCACAGCATCGCATTCATCAGATGGTCCTGCGCATGGACCAGAATCAGCGTCACCGGCACTTTGCCGCAGCCTTCATCAGCGCCAATCAGCTGGGTCTGGATATGGTGCGCGCCTTTCGATGCTTCCAGCGACGCGGCCAGCGCCTCATCCGCCTGCTGCCACTGCTTCTTGCGGGCGAACTGAATCGCGCTCATTGCGTGAGACCGCGCCTCGCCTGCACTGATCAACAGCTCCATCATGGTTTGCTCAAAATCCATTCCTGCCTCCGGTATTGGTATGCCAAATAGTGAAAATACATCCTATCGGAATGCCAATATGCACTTCTGCGGGTTTTGTCACAGAAAATAAGTTCGGTTTCGCTATTTTTGGTATGCCACAAGAACGGACTTCCGCAGGGCGAAAAAATATCGGGACGCTTCACCACTTACTTCTGAGGGTATTACGCATGTCTCTACAGGATCGACTCATCGACTCTTTAGGCAGCTTCGCCACCAAATTCAACAGCTATCGCTACATCATGGCGGTCAAGTCGTCGTTCATTACCCTGATGCCGGTCATCATCGTCGGCGCGTTCTCGGTGCTGATCTCCAATATGGTGCTGGACGGGAAAAACGGCCTCGCCAGCATTCAGGCACTGGGCTTTCTCGCCGAGCTGAAACCGATCACCACCAGCATCAACTACGCCACCCTGAGCTTTCTCAATATCGGCGCGGTGTTCCTGATCGGTATTGAGCTGGGAAAAATCAACGGCATAAAAACGCTGTTTCCCGGCCTGCTGGCGATCATCTGTTTTATCGCCGTGACGCCAACCACGCTCACCATGCTGGTCGACGGACAGATGCATCTGGTCACCGATGTGCTGGCGAAACAGTTCTCCGACACCAAAAGCCTGTTCCTCGGCATGTTTATCGCCATCCTCTCAGTGGAAATTTACTGCCGCCTGGAGAACGTCGAACGGCTGAAAATCAAAATGCCGGACACCGTGCCGCCTAACGTCGCCGCCTCGTTTTCGGCGCTAATCCCGGCCATCATCACCGTCTCGGTTATCGCCACCTTCGGCTTTATCTTCCATCGCTTCACCGGCATGTATCTCTACGATGCGGTGTACAAAGTGGTGCAGGAACCGCTGGAGTCGGTGGTACAGAGCCTGTGGGGCATTCTGCTGCTGATGTTTGTTGCTCAGCTGTTCTGGGTGATCGGCATTCACGGCAACCAGATGGTGAAACCGATCCGTGAGCCGCTGCTGCTGGGGGCGATTCTGGTCAACATGAACGCCTTTGAGCAGGGCAAAGAGGCGCCAAACATCATCACCATGCCGTTCTGGGATGTGTATATGAGCATCGGCGGTTCCGGGCTGACTATTGGCCTGCTCAGCGCGGTGATGCTGGCGACCAAACGCAAAGAGATGCGCGAAATTGCCAAGCTCTCCTTCGGTCCTGGCCTGTTCAATATCAATGAACCGGTGATTTTCGGCATGCCGATCATGCTGAATCCGATCCTCGCTATCCCGTTCATCATCACGCCGCTGATCACCGGTTCGATCGGCTACTTCGCCACGGTGATGGGCTTTGCCGGCAAAGCGGTGGTGATGGTGCCCTGGACCACGCCGCCCATCATCAATGCCTGGCTCTCCACCGCCGGATCGATGGGTGCGGTGGTGACACAAATCATCTGCATTCTGGTGTCCATTGTGATCTATGTGCCGTTTGTGAAAATTGCCGCGCGCCGTGCTGAAGCCGCGGAAGCGAAAGCCTTGCAACCTGAATTCGCGCAAAACTAAGGAGACGTAATGAGTAAGGTCACCATCAACATTCCTGACGATTTTATGCTGGGTGCGGCCGCATCAGCGTGGCAGACCGAAGGCTGGAGCGGGAAAAAAGAGGGGCAGGACTCCTGGCTGGATGCCTGGTACAAGAACGACCGGCACGTCTGGCACAACGGCTATGGTCCGGCGGTCGCCACCGACTTTATCAACCGCTACAAGGAAGACGTGGCGCTGATGAAGGCGGCGGGACTGACCCACTACCGCACCTCGATTAACTGGTCGCGCTTCCTTACCGATTACGAAAATGGCGTGGTGGATGAGGAGTACGCCCGCTATTACGACGCGCTGATTGCCGAGATGCAGGCGCAGGGCATTGAGCTGATGTTGTGCCTGGAACATTACGAACTGCCGGCGGTATTGCTGGAGCAGTACGGCGGCTGGGGCTCAAAAAGGGTCGTTGAGCTCTATCTGCTGTATGCGGAAAAAGTCTTTGAACGCTATGCCGGCAAGGTCACCCGCTGGTTCACCTTTAACGAGCCGATTGTGGTGCAAACCCGCGTCTATCTCGATGCGCTGCGCTGGCCGTATGAGCAAAACACCTCGAAGTGGATGCAGTGGAATCACCACAAAAACCTGGCCACCGCCAAAGTGGTCAAGCTGTACCGCGAGAAGGGCTATCCCGGCACGGTGGGCACCATTCTTAATCCGGAAGTGACCTATCCGCGGTCGTCTGCGCCGCACGATGTGAAGGCCGCAGCCATGTACGATCTGTTCTACAACCGCGTTTTCCTCGATCCGGCGATCAAAGGCGAGTACCCGGCGGAGCTGGTGGCGCTGCTGGCGAAACATCAGGTCAGCTGGGATGTCAGCGCGGAAGAGCTGCAGCTGATTGCCGAGTATCGGGTGGAGGAGGTGGGCATCAACCTCTATTACCCGCATCGGGTCAAAGCGCCATCCCGCGCCTGGCATCCCGAGACGCCGTTCCATCCCGCTTACTATTACGAGCATTTTGAACTGCCGGGCCGGCGGATGAACAAATCCCGCGGCTGGGAAATTCAGCCGACCATCATCTACGACATGGCGATGCGCATCAAAAACGACTACGGCAACATTCCGTGGTTTGTCGCCGAAAGCGGAATGGGCATCGAAGATGAAGCGCAATTCAAAAACGCGGAAGGGCAGATCCAGGATGACTATCGCATCGCCTTTATCGCCGAGCATCTCTACCAGACGCTGCGGGCGCGTGAAGATGGCGCTAACTGCCAGGGCTATATGCTGTGGGCCTTTACCGACAACGTCTCGCCAATGAACGCCTTTAAGAACCGCTACGGGCTGGTGGAAATCGAGCTGGAGAACGACCGCCAGCGCCGCCTGAAAAAATCAGCGCACTGGTATCGCCAGCGCCGTGACAGCCGACAGCTCACCCTTTCCCTTGATGATGAAATGAAATAAGGAATGACCATGAAACGTATCGTATTAGCCTGCGCCGCAGGCATGTCCACCTCGATGGTGGTGACGCGGATGGAAAAAGAAGCGGTCGCGCGCGGTCTGGAATACCAGATTTATGCCATTCCTGAGCAAAATCTGCGCGACGAGCTGCAAAATTATGGCCCGGACGTGGTGGCCGTGCTGCTGGGGCCGCAGGTTCGCTTCAAGCTGGAAGAGAACCGCAAGCTGACCGACAGCTATCACATTCCTATCGCGGTGATTGATACCCTGGCTTATGGCACGCTTAATGGAGCAAAAGTACTCGATCAGGCGCTGGCTTTGGTAAACTAGGCAGATTACCTTGCCGACCGCAGCAGGAGAGTGCTCAATAATGGAAAGCACGGTCGGCAGGATGTTTAACGAGCTAAGGGTGAATACGTGGAAAAGGGCGCGGCGGGTCAAGAGAAGAAGCAGTATCAGGAAATCGGACAGCATCTGCGCCAGCAAATTCTCGACGGTCATTATCCCGTTGGTTCACGACTTCCGCCGGAACGAAACATTGCCGAAACCTGGGGCGTCAGCCGCACCATCGTGCGCGAAGCGTTGTTGATGCTTGAGCTGGAAGGGACGGTGGATATCCGTCAAAGCTCCGGCGTGTACGTGATGCGCATTCCTTCTGAGATCAGCAACGAAGAGGAAGCGTTCTTCCGCAGCGACGTCGGCCCGTTTGAAATGCTGCAGGCGCGGCAACTTCTGGAAAGCAATATCGCCGCCTTTGCCGCCAAGATGGCCACCAAAGCGGACATTGAGAACCTGAAGCGCATCCTGGAGCAGGAGCAGAAGGCGATTGCGGTCAACGATGCCAGCCAGGACAACGACAAGATGTTTCACCTGCTGTTGGCGGGCGCGACGCAAAATCAGATGCTGCTGGATACCGTTACCAGCATCTGGCGACATCATGAGAACAACCCGCTTTGGCAGCAGTTGCGCAGCCATATCGAAACACGCAGCTACCGCCTGAAATGGCTGGGCGATCACCAGACCATCCTTGCCGCGCTGCGCCGTCGCGATGTGATGGGCTCGTGGCAGGCGATGTGGCAGCACCTGGAAAACGTGAAGAAATCCCTGCTGGAACTGTCAGACGCCGATGCCCCAGATTTTGACGGGTATCTGTTTGAGTCGGTGCCGATTTTTCAGGGCAAGCTGGTATGAGCACGCTGAAAATTGTGCCGCTGGCGGAGGCGAAACAGCATATCGACACGGTCACCGACTGGTTATGGCAGGCCTTTGGCAGCGAAAACAGCCGGCCCTTCTTTGCCAGCATTCTGGCCAGCAGCCTGAGCGGCGCGGACCTGCCGATCACTTGGGTGGCGACAGACGGCGACCGGGTGGTGGGAACCGTAGGGTTGTGGCGCTGTGACCTGATCAGCCGTCAGGATCTGTCTCCGTGGCTGGCCGCGTTATACGTGGACGAAAGCTATCGCGGGCGCGGATTGAGCGAGGAGTTGCAGCTTAAGGTAATGGCGGAAAGCCGCCGGCGCGGCGACGATCAACTGTATCTGTATGCGGCTTGTGCGGATTATTACGAGCGCTTTGGCTGGCAGTATATTGGCGATGCGCTGGATTATCCGGACCGGTCTGTCCGGCTTTACCAGCGATCGCTTGCCGGTTAATCAGTCCGGCGTGCCTACCGAATGACGGCGAACCAGCGTCGGGCTGAACAAATTGGTCACTTCTGGCAGCGGCTGATTATTGGCTAACGCCAGCGCCAGCGCGGCGGCCTGTTGCGCCATGGTGACAATCGGGTAACGCACCGTGGTCAGGCGCGGGCGAACATAGCGCGACACCAGCACGTCATCAAAACCAATCAACGACATCTCTTCCGGCACCCGCACGCCATTATCACTTAACACCGCCAGCGCGCCGGCGGCCATCGAATCGTTATAGCAGGCGACGGCGGTAAACTGCTTGCCGCGGCCCAGCAGCTCGGTCATCGCCTGTTCACCGCCCACTTCATCCGGCTCGCCCAGCGCCACCAGACGGTCGTTGCACGGCAGGTTATGTTCCTTCAGCGCATCGTAATACCCCTGCAAGCGATCTTCGGTATCGGAAATCGGGTGCGTCGAGCAGATGTAGGCAATGTTCTGATGGCCTTGCTGGATCAGATGGCGGGTGGCCAGCCAGGATCCGTAGCGATCGTCCAGCGCAATACAGCGCTGCTCGTAGCCGGGCAGGGCGCGGTTAATCAGCACCATGCCGGGGATCTGTTTCATCAGTGGGATCAGGTCGGCGTCGGGAATTTTTTTCGCGTGGACCACCAGCGCGCCGCAGCGGTGGCGGATCAATTGCTCGATGGCCTGGCGCTCTTTTTGCTCATTATGGTAACCGTTACCAATCAGTAAAAAGTTGCCGGTTTCGTAAGCCACCTGCTCCACGGCTTTCACCAGCGCACCAAAGAACGGGTCGGAAACATCGCCCACCACCAGCCCCATGGTCTCGGTAGACTGCTGCGCCAGGGCGCGTGCGTTGGCGTTCGGGTGGTATTGCAGCTCATCCATTGCGCTGGTAACGGCCAGGCGTGACGCCTCACTCGCCTTCGGTGAGTTGTTAATAACGCGGGAAACCGTTGCAACGGAAACGCCCGCGAGCCTGGCAACATCCTTTATCGTAGCCATCGGTAAGAGCCTTCCAGGGTAAGCGTTTACATAGCTGTTCAGTGTTGCGGAAAATCCCTGTTACTTCAAGCACACAGAATGCCAGCGGTGTCGCAAAGCTGGATATTTCAGTCCATTCTGGCGGTGAGATTGGCGTGTTTATATTCAGCTTTCCAAAAAAAGGCTATTCTGGCCTTCCAAAAAGAATTGTTTGCCTGCCGGATCGCCATATGACCATTAAAAGAGTGCCGCACCTCGCCCACTGGGGCGCCTTCACTGCCGTCGTCGAAGACGGGAAACTGCTGCGTTGTGAGCCGTTTTTCGCCGATCAAGACCCGTCGCCGATGCTCAACAGCATCCCGGAACTGGTCTATTCGGATAAGCGGATCAGGAAGCCGATGGTGCGCCGCTCGTGGTTAGCCAAGCGCGAAAAAAGTGACCGCACGCTGCGTGGTCGTGAAGACTTCGTTGAGGTCGACTGGGAGACCGCGCTGGATCTGGTGGCTGAAGAGAACCGCCGGGTGCGCGATCGTTACGGTCCCTCGGCGATTTTCAACGGCTCCTACGGCTGGTCGTCGGCGGGCCGCGTAAACCACGCCCGCACGCTGATCCGCCGCTTCTACTTTACCGGCGGCGGCGGCATCGATCAGCTGGGTAACTACAGCTGGGGCGCGGCACAATTCTTCCTGCCGTATGTGATTGGCACCTATATGCCGCTGACCGGCCGGGTCACCGACTGGCCAAACGTGGTGGAACATTGCGAAATCTTCGTTGCCTTTGGCGGTCTGGCGCTTAAAAACAGTCAGGTTGCCTCGGGCGGTGCCGGCCAGCACAGCCTCAAGCCGGCGCTGCTGGAGCTGGCGGCAAAAGGCACCCCGGTAATCAATATCAGCCCGATGCGCGATGACTGCCCAGAGTTTGTCAACGCCGAGTGGATCCCGATCCGGCCAAACACCGACGTCGCGCTGATGCTGGCGTTAGGCTTTGAAGTTGAACGGCTGAACGCGGGGGATACCGCCTTCCTCGGCTCCCATTGTGTGGGTTATCCGCAGCTGCGCAGCTACCTGCTGGGCGAAACCGACGGCACGCCAAAAACGCCGCAGTGGGCCAGCGACATCACCGGCATTCCGGCGCAGCGCATTGAGCAACTGGCGAAGCAGCTAATCGGCAAACGCAGCTTTATTACCTGTTCCTATTCCGTTCAGCGCGCGCACCGTGGCGAACAGCCTTACTGGATGATGATTGCGCTGTCGTCGATGCTCGGCCAACCGGGCCTGCCGGGCGCGGGCTTCTCCTTCGGCCATGGATCGATGAACAGCGTGGGTAACCCGCGTGTGGAAGGGCCGGCACCGATGATGTCGACCGGCGTCAATCCGATTGCCGATCTGGCGATCCCGGTGGCGCGCATCAGCGATATGCTGCTGAATCCCGGTGAGCCGTACCACTTCCAGGGACAGATGCACACCTATCCGGACATTCGTCTGATCCATTGGGCAGGCGGCAATCCGTTCCACCATCATCAGCAGATTAACCGGCTGGTGGAAGGCTGGCAGCGGCCGGATACGGTGATCGTGCAGGACATTGTCTGGACGCCTGCAGCGAAGATGGCCGATATCGTCTTGCCGGTGACCACCACCCTGGAACGTAACGATATTGGCGGCTCGTCCCGTGACCGCTTCGTGCTGGCAATGCATCAGGCGATTAAGCCGCAGCATCAGGCGCGTAACGACTTCGATATTTTCGCTGACCTGGCGGATCGCCTCGGCTACCGTGAAACCTTCACTGAAAACCGCAATGAGGCGCAGTGGATCGAACATCTGTATCAGCAGTGCGCGGTGGCTCACCAGCGTAAGGGCATTGACTGGCCGGATTTCGACACCTTCTGGAAAGAAGGGCATGTGGAAGTGCCGCAGGGCGGCAAGCCGTTCGTGTTTATGGAAGATTTTCGCCAGGATCCGCTTGCCCATCCGATCAAAACCGCCAGTGGCAAAATTGAGCTGTTCAGCGAAACCATCGCCGGCTATCAGCTGCCCGACTTTGCGCCGCATCCGGAATGGCAGCCGCCACGAGAGTGGTTGGGGGCCGAGGTCAGCCAGCGCTTCCCGCTGCATATGATCTCGATTCAGCCGAGCGACCGTCTGCACAGCCAGATGGACGCCACGCCGTCGGTGCAGGCCAATAAAACCGCCGGGCATGAAACGCTGTGGATGCACCCGGACGATGCTGCCGCGCGCGGCATTGCCGATGGCGATGTGATTGACGTCAGTAACGATCGCGGGCGGATGCTGGCGGGCGTCAGGCTGTCGGATGGCATCAGCCCAAGCGTGGTACTGATTGCCACCGGTGCCTGGTTCGACCCTGGGTTTGGTAAAGCCTGGCAACCGTACGATCGCGCCGGCAACCCGAACGTGCTGACGCTGGATATCGGCACCTCGTCATTAACGCAGGGGCCGAACGCCATGAGCTGCCTGGTGGAGATCAAAAAGGCGAAAGATTGCAAAACTGCCTAAGAATCACATAGCTGGTTACAGTTTGCGGAGAACTGTTGCGAATGCTGGCTGGCGAGTGACGCGGCCAGATTGCTACAGTCTAGGTCCCAGAGGTATTGATGGGTGAACATCAAAAAGTTTTTATGCTTTGTTTCACCGACCTGCGCAGATGCGCAGGTTTTTTTTGCCTGTAAAACAGGGTTGGCTGGGTAACTTGTTGAAAATGAGCAAAATTCTCTGAAGCCCGCAACAGTTCACTCACGATCTGAAACACAGTTTCCCTGTCATCTCCCCGGCATTTTTTGTATAACTCCCAGTCAGTTATCCTGTCCTCATCAGTAGAAGATCCATGTCGCGCTTAAAGAAGATACTGGCAAAAGACCAGGCAAAATCACCGTTTCATCCTGTCCGTTTCCGTCTGATCTGCCTCGGGGTGTTCGGCTGTCTGGTTTTGCTGCTGATATGGGTCGGAAATTTACAGCTGTTAAACCATCCGATGCTGGAAAAGCAGGCGGATGAGCGTTCGCTGCGTACCGTCACGCTGCCCACCAACCGGGGAACGCTGCTGGACCGCAATGGCGAGGCGCTGGCGCTGAGCGTGCCGTCGCGCGATATCATTGCCGATCCGCAACGCGTGCTGGAAGCCCATCCGGATTTCACCAGCGACAAGTGGGAGTATCTGGCCCACGCGCTGGATCAACGCCCTGAGCAGATTGCCGCGCAAATCAACGCCAACCCGAAACGCCGCTTCCTCTATCTGGGACGCAAAATCGAGCTGGGCATCGCCAAAGATATTGCCACGCTGCACCTCGCCGGGATCAGTACCGTTTATGACGACAGCCGCTTCTATCCGATGAGCGATGCCACCGGGCCGCTGCTCGGCATTGTCGGCGCGGATAACACCGGGCTGACCGGGTTAGAAAAGGGCTTTGATAAGGTGTTGCAGGGCACTGCCGGGGTGGAAAAATACCGCCAGGATGCGCACGGTAATATCGTGGCGATGATCAATTATGAACCGCCGCGTCAGCCGCCAACCGTGCAGCTCAGCATCGATAAATTCGATCAGTACACCATGTACACCAAACTGCGTGACGGCGTGTTGCTGAACAAGGCCGATTCCGGTGCCGCGGTGCTGATCAAAATCGATACCGGCGAAATCCTCGGCATGGCGTCTTACCCGTCATTTAACCCGAATAACTTCGTCAACGTTTCCGCCAACCAGATGCGCAATACCGCCATTAACGACAGCTACGAGCCGGGTTCCACGGTGAAGCCGCTGGTGGTGATGGAAGGGCTGATCCGCAAACTGGTTCGCCCGGATTCGGTGCTGGATACCACGCCATACCGGGTTAACGGTCATCTGATCCGCGACGTTGGCCACTGGCCGCGCCTGACCATGACCGGCATCCTGCAGAAATCGAGCGATATCGGCGTGTCGCATATTGCGCTGGCGATGCCTGCCGAAGTGCTGGTCAACACCTTCAGCTCGTTCGGGCTGGGGAAACCGACCGGCCTCGGGCTGACCGGTGAGAGCGTCGGCTACTTCCCGCTGCACCGTGAGCGCTGGGCGGATATCGAACGTGCCACCTTCTCGTTTGGCTATGGCCTGCGCGTCACGCCGCTGCAGATTGCCCGTGAATACGCCACGCTCGGTTCCTTCGGCATTTATCGCCCGCTGTCGATCACCAAGGTGACGCCGCCGGTGATCGGCAACCGCGTGGCGGATGAAGAGACCGTGCGTTCGGTGGTGCATATGATGGAGAGCGATGCGCTGCCGGGCGGAAGCGGGGTGCGTGCGGCGGTGCCGGGCTATCGTCTGGCGATTAAAACCGGTACGGCAGAGAAGATGGGCGACAGCGGAAAATATGACGGCGGCTATATCAACTACACCGCCGGCGTCGCGCCCGCCAGTAATCCGCAGGTGGCGCTGGTGATTATGATTAACCACCCAACCGCAGGCGATCACTTCGGTGGCTCGGTTGCCGCGCCGGTGTTCGGTAACATCATTGGCCCGGTCCTGAAGCATATGAACGTGGCGCCGGACGCGTTGTACTCCACCCACAGCGATTAATCCTTTCAGGCGATGCAGGGCAGCACTCTGCCCTGCATCGCACACGCTCCGGTTAACACCCTCAACACCCTCAACACCTTCAACACCTTCATCACCTTCAACACCTTCAACACCCTGAAACCCTCTCTGATGTCCCCCAGGCTTAACCTCATAGCGCACAAAAACCGGGCGACTTGCCGAACTTGCTCACATCTCTTAACCGACTCTTTGCACTCCCTAAACAGCCATTACCGTGCCCGCACGGTAAGGTAAGCCATCACGATCCGACACCGCATTCCGTCGGCGCGTGCCAGCCCCTCTCACTGTTGGTAGCGCTGAAAGGGGCGCATTCAGTCCCAAAAAAGCACAAAAGGAATCGTTTGCGCGCCCGTCAGCACGGGATTAAGCACGGAAAGCTTATTGGAAGCGTTTTGATAAATAACTTAGCGGAAACTTAACACTTCTCACCGGGTGACCTCCCTATAATTGCCCTCTTTTGTGAGAATAATCACTCTCATTATTATTTCCATTTCCTTTCACCTTGAGAATTCACCATGCGCTTAAAGATCCTCTCAGCCAGCCTGATTTTCGTGCTGGCGGCCTGCGACCAGAATGCCTCGCCCGGTGCTGCCAGCAATACGCCGACGCCGGTTGGCGTCACCACGCTGAAAAGCGAGCCGGTGACGCTGTTCACCCAGCTGCCGGGACGGACCACTGCCGTGCGGACGGCCGAAGTGCGTCCGCAAGTCAGCGGTATCATCCTTAAACGTCTGTATACCGAAGGCGCGGAAGTGAAAGCCGGGCAGCCGCTGTATCAGATCGATCCGGCCACTTATCAGGCGGCGTATGACAAAGCGCAGGCGACCTTAACCAATGCCAGCAAGCTGGCGCAGCGCTATAAACCGCTGGCGGCGGCGCATGCCATCAGCGGCCAGAGCTATGACGATGCGGTCGCTGCCGCGCGTGAAGCACAGGCAGATCTGGAAACGGCGCGGGTGAATCTCAATTACACCGAGGTACGCGCGCCGATTAGCGGGCATATCGGCCGCTCGCTGTCGACGGAAGGCGCACTGGTGACCAACGGTCAAACCAGCTACCTGACCACCATTCAGCAACTGGACCCGATCTATGTCGACGTCAGCGAATCCTCGCAGGATCTGCTGCGTCAGCGCCGGGCGCTGGCCGACGGCAAGCTAAAGCAGGTTGGCGAGAATGCGGCAGCGGTGAAGCTGACTCTGGAAGACGGCTCGACCTATGCCGGGCAGGGCAAGCTGGAGTTCTCGGAAGTGACGGTGGAGGAGGGAACCGGCAGCGTGACCATGCGCGCGTCATTCCCGAACCCGAAAAGGGTGCTGCTGCCGGGCATGTATGTCCACGCCAGCTTCCCGCAGGGCGTGGCCGATAGCGGCATCCTGGCGCCGCAGCCGGCGATCATGCATGACACCAAGGGCAATCCTTACGTCTTTGTGGTCAACGCGGATAACACCGTGGCGCAGCAAACCATTACCACCGGCGAGATGATCAATGGCAAATGGCTGGTGACGTCAGGGCTGAAAGCGGGCGACCGGGTGATCGTCGATGGCTTACAGAACGTCCGCTCCGGCGCGAAGGTCAATGCCAGCGAAAGTCAGGACAAAGCCGCGCCTCAGGCCAATCTGTCCACCACCGATCCTTCAGCGCAGTAAGGAAATCTGATGTCTAAATTCTTCATTGAACGCCCCATCTTTGCCTGGGTGGTGGCGATCATTGTGATGCTGGTCGGTTGATTATCCATCCTCAAGCTGCCGATTAACCAGTATCCCAATATTGCGCCACCGGCGATCTCGGTTCAGGTCACCTATCCTGGCGCCAGCGCCGAAACCGCGCAGAACACCGTGGTGCAGGTTATCGAACAGCAGCTGAGCGGCATCGATAACATGCGCTATATCGAGTCGCAGAGTAACAGCGACGGCAGCGCCACCATCATCGTCACCTTCGATCAGGGCACCGATCCGGATATCGCCCAGGTACAGGTGCAGAACAAGGTGTCGCTGGCGGAATCTCAGCTGCCGACCGAAGTGACCCAGCAAGGGATCAACGTGCGTAAGTACCAGGCCAACTTTATGTTGGTGGTCAGCCTGATCTCGACCAACGGCAAGATGAGCAACGGTGACCTGGCCGACCTGCTGGTGTCAAAGCTGGAAGATCCGATCTCCCGCACCAAAGGCGTGGGTGACTTTATGGTGATGGGCTCGGAATATGGCATGCGTATCTGGGTCGACCCGGCCAAACTGTATAAGTATCAGCTGATCCCCAGCGATGTTTCTACCGCCATCACCCAGCAGAACGTGCAGATCTCCAGCGGTAAGCTGGCGGGCCTGCCGACCATTCCGGGGGCGAAATTCAGCGCCACCATCATCGGTAAAACCCGTCTGCAGTCGGTGAAAGCGTTCGAAAACATCCTGCTGAAGGTCAATCCGGATGGCTCTCAGGTGCGCCTGCGTGACGTGGCGAAAGTCGATTTGGGGCCACAGGATTACAGCATTTCCGCGACCTATAACGGCAAACCGTCTGCGGGTATGGCGCTGCGTCTGGCCAGTGGTGCCAACGTGCTGGATGCGATTAACGCGGTGCGCGCCACCGTTGACGGCATCAAAGGTTCGCTGCCGGACGGCGTGCAGGTGACCTTCCCGTACGACACCTCGCCGGTGGTCAGCTCGTCGATTGAAGAAGTGGTAAAAACGCTGTTCGAAGCCATCGCGCTGGTGTTTGTGGTGATGCTGGTGTTCCTGCAAAACCTGCGCGCCACGCTGATCACTACCATGGTGGTGCCGGTGGTGCTGCTCGGGACCTTCGGCATCCTGTCGGCCTGTGGCTACACCATCAACACCCTGACGATGTTCGGCATGGTGCTGGCCATCGGGCTGCTGGTGGACGATGCGATCGTGGTGGTGGAAAACGTCGAGCGCGTGATGCACGACGAAGGGCTGGATCCCAAAGCCGCCACGCTGAAATCGATGGAGCAGATCCAGGGCGCGCTGTTTGGTATCGCGCTGGTGCTGTCGGCCGTGCTGCTGCCGATGGCCTTCTTTAGCGGATCGACCGGGGTTATTTACCGCCAGTTCTCGATCACTATCGTCTCGGCGATGGCCCTGTCGGTGCTGATGGCGCTGATCTTCACCCCGGCCTTGTGCGCCACCATCCTGAAACCGGGATCGGCGGATCATAAAACCACAGGGCTGGCGGGCTGGTTTAACCGCAAGTTTGACAGCGGCACGCTGCACTACAGCAACAGCGTCGGCCATGTGATCGCCAAGCGTAACCTGTTCCTGGTGATCTATCTGCTGCTGGTGGTGGCCACCGGCTATCTGTTCACCCGCGTGCCGACCTCATTCCTGCCGGATGAAGATCAGGGCGTGATGATGATGCAGACCACGCTGCCCGCCAACGCCTCCAGCGAACGGACGCAGCAGGTGCTGGATGATATTCAGTCCTGGCTGCTGAAGAACGAGCCGGAAGTCAGCTCGGTGTTCTCGCCGAACGGCTTCAGCTTCTCCGGGCGCGGGGAAAACACCGCGATGTCCTTTGTGCTGCTGAAGCCCTGGGCGCAGCGTAACAGCGACCAGACCGTGCAGAAGCTGGCGCAGCGCACCATGGCGCACTTCGGCTCGCTGCAGGATGCCAAAGTTTTTGCCCTGGTGCCGCCTGCGGTCATGGAACTGGGCAACGCCACCGGCTTTGACTTCTTCCTGCAGGATACCGACAACAAAGGCCACGAAGCGCTGATGGCCGCCCGTAATCAGTTCCTCGGCATGGCCGCGCAGGACAAGCGCCTGATGGCGACCCGTCCGAACGGCATGGAAGATGAGCCGCAATACCATCTGATCATTGATGACGAGCGGGCGAGGGCGCTGGGCCTGAGTCTGGAAGACATCAACGACACGCTCTCCACCGCGTGGGGTTCAACCTACGTGAACCAGTTTATCTACCACGGCCGCGTGAAGAAGGTCTATCTGCAGGGCAACGCCGGTTCACGCGTGACGCCTGAAGATTTGAACAAGTGGTACTTCCGCAACACCAGCGGCGAAATGGTGCCGTTCTCGGCCTTTGGCAGCGGCAAGTGGGAATACGGTTCGCCACGTTACGAGCGCTTTAACGGCATCTCGGCGGTAGAAATCATGGGTTCACCGGCTGCGGGCTACAGCTCGGGCGATGCCACCAAAGCCGTGGAAGAGATTGCCGCCAAACTGCCGGCGGGCTTCAAGGTGCAGTGGCATGGCCTGTCGTATGAAGAGCAGAGTTCCGGCTCGCAGACGCCAGCGCTGTATACCCTCTCAATCCTGGTGGTGTTCCTCTGCCTGGCGGCGCTGTACGAGAGCTGGTCGATCCCGTTCTCGGTGATCCTGGTAGTGCCACTGGGCGTGCTCGGCACCATTCTGGCGGTGCTGATGCGCGGGCTGGAGAACGATGTGTTCTTCCAGGTGGGGCTGCTGACCACCGTCGGGCTGGCGGCGAAAAACGCCATTCTGATTGTCGAGTTTGCCAAAGAGCTGCACGAGAAAGAGGGCAAAGGGCTGGTGGAAGCGGCGATGGAAGCGGCCAAACTGCGTATCCGTCCAATCATCATGACCTCAATGGCCTTTGTGCTGGGCGTACTGCCCCTGACTATCTCCAGCGGCGCGGGCGCAGGGAGCCAGCACTCGATCGGCACCGCCGTGGTCGGCGGGATGATCACCGCCACCTTCCTCGCCATCTTCTTCGTGCCGATGTTTTACGTCGTGGTGGCGCAACGCTTCTCAGGTAAGAAAAAAACGCATATTGAGGTGAAGAAATAATGCTACGCAAGACGTTAACCCTGGCCGCGCTGCCGATGGCGATGATGCTGGTGCTCAGCGGCTGTACTATGGAGCCGACGTACCAGCGCCCGGCGCTGCCGGTGGCGGCAGATTATGGCCAGCAGGGCAAGGATCGGGCCGGAAACGGCGCGGATATCAGCTGGCAGAACTTCTTCACCGATCCGGTGATGAACAAGCTGATTGCGCTGTCGCTGGAAAATAACCGCGACCTGCGCGTTGCCGCGCTGAATGTCGACGTGGCCCGTTCGCAGGTGCAGATTGACCGGGCCGCATTGCTGCCCTCGGTGGATCTGAGCGCGTCGCAGACCGCCGCGCATCTTCCGGGTAATCTGTATAACACCGCCTCAACCGGCCCGGTGACCTACCATGAGTTGAATACCAGCCTGGGCGTTACCGCCTGGGAGCTGGATTTCTTTGGCCGCCTGCGCAGCCTGCGTGACCAGGCGCTGGAAAGCTACCTGGCCACCGCTGCCACCCAGCGCGCTACGCAGATCAGCCTGATCTCCGAAGTGGCGTCTGGCTATCTGTCGCTGTGTGCGGATAACGAGCTGCTGAAGCTGGCGATGGACACGGTGAAAAGCCAGCAGGATTCGTACAACCTGACCAAACGCAGCGTCGATGGCGGCGTCAGCAGCGAGCAGGATCTGGTGCAGGCGGAAACCTCGGTGCGCACCGCTCAGGCGGACGTTGCGTCTTATACCCGTCAGGTACGTCAGGACGTCAACGCGCTGGCGCTGCTGGTCGGCACCAATCTGCCGTCCGACATGCTGGCCAATGCCCGCCTGAACAAAAACTGGCACTTCCCGGCGACGCCATCCGGTCTGCCTTCGGATCTGTTGACCCGTCGTCCGGATATCATCGCGGCGGAGCATGAGCTGAAAGCGGCGAATGCCAATATCGGCGCGGCGCGTGCGGCGTTCTTCCCAAGCATCAGCCTGACGGCTTCCGGCGGATCGACCTCCAGCAGTCTGGGACATCTGCTGGAAGGCGGCACGGCGGCCTGGTCCTTTGGGCCGAGCATCAACCTGCCGATCTTCGACGGCGGCGTGAATTCGGCTAACCTCGATATCGCGCATTTACAGAAGCGAATTGAAATTGCCGACTACGAAAAATCGATCCAGACGGCATTCAAGGAGGTGGGCGATGCGCTGGCCGGACAGGACACCTACAAAGATGAACTGACGGCCAGAGAGCAGGATGAGCAGGCGAATCAACGTAACTATGATTTCGCCCATATCCGCTATCAGCAGGGGGTGGATAACTACCTCAACGTGCTGGTGGCGCAGCGTTCACTGTATGCGGCGCAGCAATCGCTGATAACCACTCAGTTAGGACGGTTGAACCAGCAAATAACACTGTATAAAGCGCTCGGCGGTGGTTGGAAATCATGATTCCCTTGATTTCCTTACGAAATCCTTACGCTCTGAGGATGGAATTTAATCACCCCCCTCGCTCATAATAGCGTCAGGCCAGTTTTGCTGGCCTGACCTTTTTCAGGCGTGGGCAACGGCCCCCGTTGAACCCTTTGCCTCACTTGACTCCACAGAGCCTCATGACCCCAACGACTTCGAAAACCTCATCCTCCCGACGTAAAAAAATCATTTTACTGATCCTGGTCATCCTCGTTGCCCTGCTTGCCTGGCGTTTCTGGCCGCACGGGGGTGGAGAAGCGGGTGGTCCTGGTGGACCGGGGGGCCATGGCGGTATGCGTGGGCCTGGCGGTCCGGGGATGATGGCCGGTGCGGTGACGCCGGTGCACGCGGGCGAGGTTACGACGGCGGATGTTCCGGTCTATCTGACAGCGTTAGGCACCGTGGTGGCTAACTCGACGGTGACGGTCACCAGCCGGGTCGACGGACAGTTGATCAAGGTGCTGTTTACCGAAGGGCAAAAAGTGGAAGCAGGGCAGGTGCTGGCGCAGGTCGATCCGCGCAGCTATCAGGCCACGCTGGCGCAGTATCAGGGTGATTTAAGCCAGAATCAGGCGCTGCTGAAAAGTGCCGAACTGACGCTGGCGCGTTACCGCAAGCTGTTTGCCCAGGACTCGCTGGCTCGCCAGGATCTGGATACGCAGATTGCCACCGTTGGCCAGTATGCCGGCACCATCAAAGCCGATGAGGCCCAGATTGCCGCCGCTAAGCTGAACCTTGAGTTCACCAAAATCACCTCACCGATTGCCGGTCGCGCCGGTTTACGCCTGGTCGACGCGGGCAATATGGTGCACACCACCGATACCACCGGCATCGTCACCATCACCCAGACCCAGCCTGCCGCCGTGACCTTTAGCGTGCCGCAGAACAACATTCCTGTTCTGCTGAAGTCGCTGCACAACGGCCAGAGCCTGCCCGCCACCGCCTTCGATCAGGATGGCAACGCCGAGCTGGCCAGCGGCAGCGTGCAGTTTATCAGCAACCAGATTGATACCAGCACCGGCTCGGTGAAGCTGAAAGCACTGTTTGCCAACCAGGACGAAACGCTGTATCCCAACCAGTTTGTGAACCTGCGGCTGCAAACCGGCACGCTGAAACAGGCGACGGTGATCCCGGCCCAGGCCCTGCAGCTGAGCAGCGATGGCAGCTTTGTCTACGTGATCAATAAAGACCAAACCGTGACCCGCAAGGCGGTTAAAACCGGGCCAACGCTGGGGGACACGCAGCAGGCGATCCTCTCCGGCGTCAGCGCGGGTGAGCAGGTGGTTACCGAAGGGATCGATCGCCTGAGCAACGGCAGCAAGGTGAAAGTGGTGACCGCCGCAGAAACCAAAACCGCCAGCGGGAGCGCGAAAGCGCAATGAATCCCTCTCGCATCTTTATCGAACGTCCGGTTGCCACCATTCTGCTGATGGTGGCGGTGCTGCTCTCCGGCATCTTCGCCTACCGCTTCCTCTCCACCTCGGCGCTGCCGCAGGTGGATTACCCAACCATTCAGGTGACCACGCTCTATCCTGGCGCCAGCCCGGACGTGATGGCCTCGTCGGTGACCGCGCCGCTGGAACGCCAGCTTGGGCAGATGGCGGGCCTGAGCCAGATGGCGTCCAGCAGCTCCAGCGGATCCTCGGTGATCACCCTGAAGTTCTCGCTGGATCTGTCGCTGGACGTGGCCGAGCAGGAAGTGCAGGCGGCGATCAACGCCGCCGACAGCCTGTTGCCGTCCGATCTGCCGAACCCGCCGACCTACAAAAAGGTTAACCCGGCGGATACCGCAGTCATCACCCTGGCGGCGAGTTCGGACACGCTACCGCTGATCAAAGTGCAGGACCTGGTCAACACCCGCGTGGCGCTGAAGCTGTCACAGATTTCCGGCGTCGGTATGGTGACGCTGGCGGGCGGACATCAGCCGGCAATCCGCGTACAGATGGACCCGAAAGCGCTGGCGGCCCACGGGCTGACGCTGGAAGACGTCAATACGCTGATCGGCAACAGCAACGTTAACGGCTCGAAAGGCGGATTCGACGGTCAGTATCACTCGGTGACCATCGACGCCAACGATCAGCTGCGCACGGCGGAAGAGTACGGCAACCTGATCCTGACGTATCAGAACGGCGCGGCGCTGCGATTGCACGATATCGCCACCATTCAGGAAGCGGCGGAGAACACCTATCAGTCGGCGTGGGCCAATAATTCCCCGGCGATTGTGATCAGCGTGCAGCGCCAGCCCGGCGCGAACGTGATCTCGGTGGTGGCTGCGATTAAAGCACAGCTGCCAACCCTTCAGGCCGCCTTGCCGGATGGCGTCAAGGTGCAGATCCTTTCCGACCGCACCCAGACCATTCGTGCCTCGATCAGCGACGTCCAGTTTGAGCTGATGCTGTCGATTGCACTGGTGGTGATGGTCACCTTCCTGTTCCTGCGCAACGTGGCTGCCACGCTGATCCCCAGCATTGCCGTGCCGCTTTCGCTGGTCGGCACCTTTGGCGTGATGTACCTCGCCGACTTCAGCCTGAATAACCTGTCGCTGATGGCGCTGACCATTGCCACCGGCTTCGTGATTGATGATGCCATCGTGGTGGTGGAGAACATCTCGCGCCGTCTGGAGCAGGGCGAAACCCCGATGCAGGCCGCGCTGAAAGGCTCGGCGCAGATCGGCTTCACCATTATCTCGCTGACCTTCTCGCTGATTGCGGTACTGATCCCGCTGCTGTTTATGGGCGATGTGGTCGGGCGCTTGTTCCGCGAGTTCGCCATCACGCTTGCGGTGTCGATTCTGGTGTCGATGGTGGTGTCATTAACGTTAACGCCGATGCTGTGCGCCTATCTGCTGCGCCATATTCCCGAAGAGCGGCAGAGCCGTTTCTACCGTAAAGGCGGCCAGTTCTTTGACAAGCTGATTGCCGGTTACGATCGTCTGCTGACCATCGTGCTTAATCATCAGCGGCTGACGCTGCTGGTGGCGCTGGCGACGCTGGTGTTTACCGGCCTGCTGTATCTGGTGATCCCCAAAGGCTTCTTCCCGTCGCAGGATACCGGGCTGATCCAGGGCGTCACCGTGGCCTCGCAGGATATCTCGTTCAGTGAAATGGCCAAACGTCAGCAGGCGCTGGCGGCTATCGTGCTGAAAAACCCGGCGGTGGAGAGCCTCTCATCCACCATCGGCATCGACGGCACCAACACCAGCCTGAACAGCGGACGGCTGCAAATTAACCTTAAGTCGTTTGACCAGCGCGATGAGCGCGCCGACCAGGTGATTGCCGAACTGAAGCAGGCCACGGAGAGCGTGCCGGGCATCCAGCTGTATATGCAGGCGTCGCAGGATCTGACGGTAAACGATCAGGTCACGCCGGATCAGTATCAGTTCTCGCTGGATGATGCTGAAAGTGAAAATCTGGTGAGCTGGTCGCCAAAACTGGTGGCCGCGCTGAAAAAGCGGCCGGAGTTCAGTTCGGTGGTCAGCAATCTGCAGGATCAGGGGCAGGTGGCCTACGTCGAGCTGAACCGCGATGCGGCTGCCCGCTATGGCATCACCGCGGCGGACGTCGATACCGCGTTGTATAACGCCTTCGGCCAACGCCTGGTGTCGACCATCTTTACCCAGTCGAATCAGTACCGCGTGGTGCTGGAAGTGGCGCCGAAATATCAGCAGTCTCCGGCCTCGTTTGATGATATCTATCTGGCGCCGGCCAGCAGCACAACGACCAGCAGTTCGGATACGGATTCGACCAGCACCACCAGCACCACGTCAACCAGCGACAGCAGCACAAGCACTACCGCCAGCACCACCGGCATGGTTAAGCTGACGTCGATTGCCACCATCCATCAGCGTATCGGCTCGCTGACCCATATGCGCCTCAATCAGTTCCCGGCGGTGACCCTCTCCTTTAACCTGACGGACGGTTATTCGCTGGAAGATGCGCAGCAAGCGATAGCGGAAACCCAGCAAAGTCTGGCGCAGCCGTCGAGCATCACCCTGCGTTATCAGGGGGAAACGGCGGCATTCCAGAGCGCCACCAGCAATACGCTGTGGCTGATCCTCGCCGCGCTGCTGACCATGTATGTGGTGCTGGGCATTCTGTATGAAAGCTTTATCCATCCGGTGACCATTCTCTCGACGCTGCCGTCCGCGGCGGTCGGCGCACTGCTGACGCTGCTGCTGTCGGGAACCGAATTCAGCCTGATTGCGCTAATCGGGGTGATCCTGCTGATCGGCATTGTGAAAAAGAACGCCATTATGATGATCGACTTCGCGCTGGACGCGGAGAAGCATCAGCATCTCAGCCCGCGTGAGGCGATCCATCAGGCCTGCCTGCTGCGTTTCCGCCCGATCCTGATGACCACCATGGCGGCGCTGCTGGGTGCGCTGCCGCTGATGCTGGCATCCGGCTCTGGCGCGGAGCTTCGCCAGCCGCTGGGACTGGTGATCGTCGGCGGATTGATCTTCAGCCAGGTGCTGACGCTGTTCTCCACGCCGGTGATCTACCTGTGGTTCGACCGCATGGCAGAGCGTACCCGCCGCAGAATGCGTAAGGTTCGCGGATGAATATCACACGGCTGTTTATCTTCCGGCCGGTCGCCACGCTGCTGCTGACCATGGCGCTGCTGCTGTTGGGCGCGCTCGGTTACCGCCTGCTGCCGGTGGCCCCGCTGCCGCAGGTGGATTTCCCGACCATTATGGTGACGGCGAAGCTGGCGGGTGCCAGCCCGGAAACCATGGCTGCCACGGTGGCCACGCCGCTGGAGCGATCGCTCGGGCAGATTGCCGGCATCACCGAGATGACCTCCAGCAGTTCGGCGGGATCGAGCAATATCATTTTGCAGTTCGATTTGAGCCGGGACATCAACGGTGCCGCGCGTGACGTGCAGGCGGCGATCAATGCCGCCCGCAGCCTGCTGCCGAGCAGCATGGCGTCGCTGCCGACCTACCGTAAAGCCAACCCGTCCGACGCGCCAATTGTGATGCTGGCGCTGACCTCCACCACCCGCACCAACGGCGAGCTGTACGATATTGCCGACAGTAAAATCGACCAGAAGATTGCCCAGGTGCAGGGTGTCGGCGATGTGTCGCTGATGGGCAGTGCGCTGCCGGCGGTGAGAATCGATCTGCAACCGCAGATGCTGACGCACTTCGGCGTGTCGATGGATACGGTGCGCGAGGCGATAGCCAACAGCACCAGCAATCTGCCGAAGGGAATGTTGCAGGGCGAACATCAGTCGTGGGTGGTGGACAGCAACGGGCAGCTCGATAAGGCCAGCGAATACCGCAAGCTGGTGGTCAGTTATCAGGACGGCAGGGCGATCCACCTCAGCGATGTCGCCACGGTGTATGACTCGGTCGAAGACAAATACAACGTCGGTTACTACAACCAGACGCCATCGGTGATGATCGGCGTGACCCGTCAGGCGGGCGCCAATATGCTGGAAACCATTGATGCGATCAAAGCGCAGCTGCCGGCGCTGGAGAAGGATCTGCCGGCGGACGTGGCGCTGAAAATTGTCGTCGACCGCTCGCCGAACGTTCGCGCCTCGCTGTACGACACCGAAGAGACGCTGCTGATTGCCGTGCTGCTGGTGATCGGCGTGGTGTTCGTTTTCCTGCGCAACGTGCAGGCGGTGTTGATCCCGGCGCTGGCGTTGCCGGTGTCGCTGATTGGCACCTGTGCCGTGATGTATATGCTCGGCTACAGCCTCGATAACCTGTCGTTGATGGCGCTGATTATCGCCACCGGCTTTGTGGTTGACGATGCGATCGTGGTGCTGGAAAACATCACCCGTTATATCGAAGAAGGGATGAGTCCGGTTCGCGCGTCGCTAAAAGGCGCGCACGAGGTGAGCTTCACCGTGCTGTCGATGACGCTGTCGCTGGTGGCGGTGTTTATCCCCATCCTGTTGATGGGCAGCATTGTCGGGCGACTGTTCCGCGAATTTGCGGTGACGCTGACAGTGTCGCTGATTATCTCAATGCTGGTTTCGCTGAGCCTGACGCCGATGCTCTGTTCACGGCTGCTGAAACGCCGACCGGCGGTCACCAGGCGTCCGCACCCGGTTTATCAGTGGATTGAGAACGGCCTGAACCGGCTGCTGGCGGCGTATTCCTCGGCGCTGGACTGGGTGATGCGTCACCAACGTCTGACGCTCTTCAGCCTGATCCTGACGGTGCTGCTGAATCTGTTCCTCTATTCGGTGGTGCAGAAAGGCTTTTTCCCCAATCAGGATACCGGCCTGTTGATGGGCATGTTGCGGGCCGACCAGAACGTCTCTTATCAGGCGATGAAGCCCAAGCTGCAGCAGTTCGCCAAAATGATTGAGCAGGATCCGGCGGTGGATGGCGTGATGGCGTCGATGGGCAGCGGGGCGTTCGGCTCGCGCAACACCGCCAACTTCTTTGTGCATCTGAAGGACTTCGACAAGCGCGATGCCACCGCCACCGAAGTTGCCAACCGGCTGAGCGGCAAATCGGCCAATATCCCCGGCGTGCAGCTGTTCCTGATGGCGGCGCAGGATATTCATATCGGTGGACGCAGCGCCAACGCCTCTTATCAGTACAGCCTGCAGGCTGACGATCTCGATACCTTGCGCATCTGGACGCCCAGGGTCAAAGCCGCGCTGGAAGCGATCCCGCAGCTGACCAGCGTCGACTCTGATGCCCAGACCGGCGGCCAGGAAGTGATGATCAATATCGATCGTGACCGGGCAAAACGCCTTGGCGTGGATGTGAATATGCTGGATACGCTGCTGAACAACGCCTTTTCGCAGCGGCAGGTGGCCACGCTGTATAAAACGCTTAACCAGTATCATGTGGTGATGTCGGTGCAGGATGCCTATACCCGCGATCCGCAGATGCTGGAGAACATGTTTGTGGTCAACGACGAGGGCGCGCAGGTGCCGATCTCGGCCTTTGCCAGCTTCAGCGGGGCGAATGCACCGCTGTCGGTGGCCCATCAGGGCCAGTCAGCGACCAGCACCATTGCCTTTAACCTCGCCGATGGCGTCTCGCTGGAACAGGCCTCGGCGCTGATCAAAACGGCGATGGCGCAGATCGCGCTGCCGGACAGCATTCAGGCAGGCTTCCAGGGCACGGCGAAAGCCTTTGCCGACCTGTCCGCTTCGATGCCGTGGCTGATCCTCGCCGCGCTGGCGGCGGTCTATATCGTGCTGGGAATGCTGTATGAAAGCTATATCCATCCGCTGACCATCCTGTCGACCTTGCCGTCGGCGGGCGTTGGCGCGCTGCTGTTGATGCTGCTGACCGGCACCCAGCTGACGGTGATCGCGCTGATTGGCATTCTGCTGTTGATCGGCATTGTGAAAAAGAACGCCATTATGATGATCGACTTTGCGCTGGCGGCCGAGCGTAAGCAGGGACTGTCACCGCAGCAGGCGATCACCCAGGCCTGCCTGATGCGTTTCCGCCCGATTATGATGACCACGCTGGCCGCGTTCTTTGGCGCGCTGCCGCTGGCGTTGGGCAGCGGCGGCGATGCCGATTTACGCAGTCCGCTGGGGCTGGCGATTGCCGGCGGCCTGGCCTTGAGCCAGCTGCTCACTTTATTCACCACTCCGGTGGTGTACCTCTATCTTGATCGCGCCAGCCGGGCCACGAAACGCCAGTGGGCCCGCCTGCGTCATGCTGAATAATGATAATGAAAATGACTAAACTGACTCCTGTTTTGCTGGCGCTGATCCTGAGCGGCTGTGCCGTTGGCCCTGATTACCATCGTCCAACCGCCAGCGTGCCCAGCCAGTACAAAGAAGCCAAGGGCTGGCAACAGGCCAAACCGCAGGATGCGGATAGTAAAGGCGCGTGGTGGGCGGTTTACCACGATGAAACGCTGGCCGGGCTGTTACAGCAGGTGTCAATTTCCAACCAAAACGTCGCGCAATACGAGGCGCAATATCGTCAGGCGCAGGCACTGGTGTCGGGATCCCGCTCGGATCTGTTCCCCAGCGTCACCGGAACCGGCGCCTCTACCCGCAGCGGCAGCGCCAGTAACACCACCACCGGCTCGGGCCGCACGGTCAGCAACAGCCACTCGCTGGAAGCCAGCGCCAGCTGGGAGCTGGATATCTGGGGCAAGCTGCGTCGCACGCTGGAAGAGAACAAGGCCAGCGCGCAGGCCAGCGCCGCCGAGTTAGCCAACATCACGCTGAGTGCGCAGTCCGAACTGGCGCAGGATTATTTCCAGCTGCGGATTATGGATCAGCAGATCGCCCTGTATCAGCAAAGTGTCGACGCCTATCAGCGCTATCTGAAGGTGATCGACAACAAATATCAGTCCGGCAGCGAATCCCGCGCCACGTTGGCGCAGGCGCAGGCCCAGCTCGAAAGCGCCCGGGCGTCCGCGCTGGATCTGACCTGGCAACGGGCACAGACCGAACATGCCATCGCCATGCTGATGGGCAAAACGCCCGCTGAATTCAGCCTGCCTGCCGCACCGCTCACCGCCACGCTGCCGACCATCCCGAACGCGCTGCCGTCCGAGCTGTTGCAGCGCCGTCCGGATATCGCCTATGCCGAACGTACGGTGGCTTCGGCCAATGCTGCGGTGGGCGTGGCGATTGCCGGGTACTATCCAGACCTGACGCTTGGCGCCACCGGCGGCTTCTCCAGTTCCACCTTCAGCAATTTGCTCTCGCTGCCCAACCGCGTCTGGTCATTAGGGCCGGAGCTGAGCGGCACGCTGCTGGACTTTGGTGGCACCTCAGCGAAAGTCGAGCAGGCCCGCGCCGCCTATGATGCGGACGTGGCAAGCTATCGCCAGGCGGTGCTGACCGGCTTCCAGGAAGTGGAAAACTATCTGGTTGAGCTGAACACCCTGCAGGACGAGATGCTGGCGCAGCAGCGGGCGACCGACGCGGCGAAGGAGTCTGCGCGCGTCACCTATAACCAGTATCAGGCCGGGATGATTGATTATCTGGATGTGGCGACCACCGAGAACACCAGCCTCAGCTCACAGCAGAGCCTGTTGTCGCTGCAAAGCACGCAGTGGGTTGCCAGCGTCCAGCTGATCGTCGCGCTGGGCGGCGGCTGGCAGGACCGGTGATGGCAGAGAGTGCGGAAGACCTTTAAACCCGATGTGAAGCCGGTTCCATCCTGACCTGTTTGAGGACTATTTTGCCTGCAGAGCATTGAGTTGTGGCGCTGGATACTGCATCGTTAGAGCCAACTTTTTTATGCTAAGGAGTTGGCATGCTATTTAAAACTTTCCGCCTGCTGTTTCGCCTGTGCTTCGGCACCCGCCTGCAGGGCGATCTGTCTGGATTATATAAAGAAAAAGTGCTGATTGTGCCCAACCACATGTCGTTTCTCGACGGCGTGTTGCTGGCCGTTTTTCTGCCGGTAAAACCGGTGTTTGCCGTTTACTCGTCGGTCAGTCAGCACTGGACGATGCGCCTGGCCAGCAAAGTGGTCGATTTCGTGCCGATGGATCCGACCAAGCCGATGTCGATCAAGCATCTGGTGAAGATGATAGGCCAGGGCCGTCCGGTGGTGATCTTCCCGGAAGGCCGTATCACCGTGACCGGCTCGCTGATGAAAATCTACGACGGTGCCGGTTTCGTGGCCGCAAAATCCCAGGCTACCGTGGTGCCGCTGCGTATTGAAGGGGCGGAATATACCCCTTTTGGTCGCCTGGCCGGCGTGTTTAAGCGCCGTCTTTTCCCGCGCATTAGCCTGACCGTATTGCCGTCCACCACTATCCCGATGCCGGACGCGCCAAAAGCGCGCGATCGCCGCAAGCTGGCGGGCGAGCATCTGCATCACATCATGATGGAAGCCCGTATGGCGGTGCGTCCACGCGAAACCCTGTATCAGGCCTTTCTGTCTGCGCGTACCCGTTATGGCTACTTCAAACCGGCGATCGAAGACGTCAATTTCACGCCTGACAGCTACACTGGCCTGCTGAAAAAATCCCTCGGCGTCGGCCGTATTCTGGAGCGTTATACCGCGCCCGGTGAATATATCGGTCTGCTGTTGCCTAATGCGACGGTTACCGCGGCGGCGATCCTCGGCGCGTCGATGCGCGGACGCATCCCGGCGATGCTGAACTACACCGCCGGCGTAAAGGGCGTCAGCAGCGCGCTGAACGCTGCGGAAGTGAAAACGGTCTTCACCTCCCGCCAGTTCCTCGACAAAGGCAAGCTGTGGCATCTGCCGGAAGAGATTACCCAGGTGAATTGGATCTTCCTCGAAGATCTGAAAGACACCGTCACCACTCAGGACAAGCTGTGGATCCTGCGCCATCTGCTGATGCCGCGTCAGGCCGAAGTGAAGCAGCAGCCGGAAGATGCCGCGATGGTGCTGTTTACCTCCGGATCGGAAGGCAACCCGAAAGGCGTGGTGCACTCCCATAAAAGCCTGCTGGCCAACGTTGAGCAGATCAGAACCGTGGCGGACTTCACGCCGCGCGACCGCTTTATGTCCGCGCTGCCGCTGTTCCATGCTTTCGGCCTGACGGTGGGACTCTTTACCCCGCTGATGACCGGCGCGCAGGTGTTCCTCTATCCCAGCCCGCTGCATTATCGCATCGTGCCGGAACTGGTGTATGACCGTAACTGCACCGTGCTGTTCGGCACCTCCACCTTCCTCGGCAACTATGCGCGCTTCGCCAACCCGTACGATTTTGGTCGGCTGCGTTATGTTGTCGCGGGTGCGGAAAAATTACAGGAAGGCACGCGCCAGACCTGGATGGACAAATTTGGTATCCGTATTCTGGAAGGCTATGGCGTGACCGAGTGCGCGCCGGTCGTGGCGATTAACGTGCCGATGGCGGCGAAAAACCATACCGTTGGCCGCATTCTACCGGGCATGGATTCACGTCTGATTTCGGTGCCGGGCATTGAGCAGGGCGGTTTGCTGCAGCTGCGCGGCCCGAACATTATGAAAGGCTATCTGCGGGTGGAAAATCCTGGCGTGCTGGAAGCCCCACAGGCCGATAACGGTGAAGGGCAGATGGAAGCCGGCTGGTACGACACCGGTGATATCGTCAGCTTTGACGATCACGGCTTCTGCCAGATCCAGGGCCGCGTGAAGCGCTTTGCCAAAATCGCCGGGGAAATGGTCTCGCTGGAAACGGTTGAGCAACTGGCGCTGAAAGCCTCGCCAGAGAAGCAACATGCCGCCTCAATGAAGCCGGACGGCAACCGTGGCGAAGCTCTGGTGCTGTTCACCACCGACAGCGAACTGAGCCGCGATGGGCTGCAGAAAGCCGCGCGTGAGCTGGGCAGCCCGGAGCTGGCGGTGCCACGAGACATCCGCTTCCTCAAGCAGCTGCCGTTACTGGGCAGCGGTAAACCTGATTTCGTCACCCTGCGCAGCATGGCCGAAAATCCAGAGAACGCGGAGAAGGCCAATGACTAACCCCGCCAACCCTCAGGGGCTGATGTCGAAAGGGATGATGGCGGTGATTGCCGCCCAGTTCCTCTCCGCTTTTGGTGATAATGCGCTGCTGTTTGCTACCCTCGCGGTGCTGAAGCAGCAGGTCTATCCCGACTGGAGCCAGCCGGTGTTGCAGATGGTTTTTGTTGCCACCTACATCATTCTGGCGCCGTTTGTCGGCCAGATGGCGGACAGCTTCGCCAAAGGTCGGGTGATGATGTTCTCTAACGGCCTCAAGCTGCTGGGCGCGCTGACCATCTGCTTCGGTTTTAATCCGTTTCTCGGCTACAGCCTGGTCGGCGTCGGCGCGGCGGCGTATTCACCGGCAAAATATGGCATTCTCGGTGAGATTTCCGGGGGCGATACGCTGGTGAAAGCTAACGGCCTGATGGAGTCGTCGACCATTGCCGCCATTCTGCTGGGATCGATTGCCGGTGGCGTGCTGGCTGACTGGAACCTGACCGGCGCACTGGTGGCCTGCGTCGCGGCCTATGGTCTGGCGGTTGCCGCCAATACCCTGATCCCGACGCTGACGGCGGCCAGACCGGGCCAGTCGTGGCATCCGGCAAAAATGTCGGCCAGCTTCTTCAGCGCCTGCCGCATTTTGTGGCGTGATGGCGAAACCCGC
Source organism: Erwinia sp. QL-Z3 (assembly GCF_004551645.1). Classification (NCBI taxonomy): domain Bacteria; kingdom Pseudomonadati; phylum Pseudomonadota; class Gammaproteobacteria; order Enterobacterales; family Erwiniaceae; genus Erwinia; species Erwinia sp. QL-Z3. The sequence goes on along the minus strand of NZ_CP037950.1, from coordinate 389,869 downwards.
TTCTCGCTGGTCGGCACCAGCCTGTTCTGGGGCGCAGGCGTCACGCTGCGCTTCCTGCTGGTGCTGTGGGTGCCGGTGGCGCTGGGGATTACCGATAACAAAACCCCGACCTTGCTGAATGCCATGGTCGCCATCGGTATCGTCTTTGGCGCGGGTGCCGCAGCGAAACTGGTGACGCTGAAAAACGTCGGCCGCTGTATGCCTGCTGGCGTGCTGATTGGTGTGGCGGTGGTCTTTTTCTCGCTGCAACACACCACCACCGGCGCTTACGGCCTGCTGATCGTGCTGGGTATGTTGGGCGGATTCTTTGTGGTGCCGCTGAACGCGCTGCTGCAAATGCGCGGTAGAGAGAGCGTTGGCGCAGGCAATGCAATCGCCGTGCAGAACCTCGGTGAGAACAGCGCAATGCTGCTGATGCTGGGGCTTTACTCGCTGGCGATCAAACTTGGCGCGCCGCCGGTGGCGACAGGGGTGGGATTTGGGGCGCTGTTTGCGCTGGCGATTGCCGTGCTGTGGGGATGGCAGCTGGCGCAGAAACGTCACAAGCGCAGCGTATAGCTAAAGGAAGGCAGTGTCGTCGCGGCTTATAAGGCGTGAATAACCGAGGCGGGAGCGATCCCGCCTCGGTTTTTTTATGGTGAAGGGAAAGTATAACGACGATGAATCGCTTCCAGTTCCTGCAACACGTCTTCGGTCAGCGTCAGATTGTAGCTGTCGATATTAATCTGCAGCTGCTCAAGCGTGGTGGCACCCAACAGGGTACTGGCAACAAACGGCTGCTGACGGACAAAGGCCAGCGCCATCTGCGACGGATCCAGACCGTGTTTTTTCGCCAGCGCCACGTACTCGGCGATAGCCAGCTGAGCCTGCTCACCGCTGTAACGGGTGAAGCGGCTGAACAGCGTATTACGCGCACCTTCCGGTTTGGCACCGTTCAGGTATTTACCACTTAAGGTCCCAAACGCCAGGCTCGAATAGGCCAGCAGCTCAACGCCTTCAAGGTGGCTGATTTCCGACAAACCGACTTCAAAGCTGCGGTTCAGCAGGCTGTACGGGTTTTGGATGCTGACAATGCGCGGCAGCTCGTGCTTTTCCGCCAGCTGCAGGTAACGCATCACGCCATAAGGGGTTTCGTTGGAGACGCCGATATAGCGGATCTTACCGGCACGCACCTGTTCGTTCAGCGCTTCCAGCGTTTCCAGCAGGGTGACGGTGGCCGTGGTGTCGTTGTACTCGTAGCTCAGCTTGCCGAAATAGTTGGTCTGACGCTGTGGCCAGTGCAGCTGATACAAATCCAGATAATCGGTCTTCAGACGCTTCAGGCTGGCATCCAGTGCTTCACGAATATTTTTGCGATCCAGCGCCTGATTCGGGCGAATTGACGCATCGGCGCCACGCACCGGGCCGGCCACTTTGGACGCAAGGATGATTTTGTCACGATTGCCGCGGGCCTGAAGCCAGCTGCCAATGTATTTTTCGGTTAAACCCTGGGTTTCCGGACGCGGAGGTACCGGATACATTTCTGCGGTATCAATAAGGTTAATACCGGAACGGAGAGCTAAATCTAACTGCGCATGGGCGTCGGCTTCGCTGTTCTGCTCACCAAACGTCATGGTTCCCAACCCCAGGCTACTGACTTCCAGGGTGCTGTGGGGGATACGGTGATAGTGCATGTGCCGGCTTCCTTTTTACATTATTAAAAGGTTCTGGAACCTGAAGAACGGCCTGCAATGAGGTGCATAGCCCCGCGGTACGTGCTCAGGTCCGGCATTTGACTATAACCGCCGTTCGCTGCAGGGGGAAGAGGGGATTTATCGGGAAATGCGGGCAGAGCCACCAACGGATTGCCAAAGGTGGCTTAATTTGACTTAGCGCTCAACGATGGAGGAAACATCATCACCGTTGATTTGTAACTCATGGCCAGAGCGGTCGGTATATTTCACCAGGCCGGTCTCTTTATCAATCTCAGGTTTGCCCTGGGTCATGATCATGTTGCCTTCCTTAGTCGCCATCACGTAATCGCTGCTACACCCGCTGACCAGCACGGCCAACATAAGCGCTGCTGCGCCAAACATATACTTCATACTTCGCTCCCTTAAGGCCCGCTACTGAATACTGGTACGTCCATTAATAACGCATTTTGGCGACAGACGCAGTAGTAGATGTCCGAAAATGTGCTGCGAGCACGTCGGGCCATTGACATTAATCGTAAGATGATACTTCAGAGCGAGGTACTGGCCGGCGTGACCGGCCAGTAAAGGATCAGGCGAGGTTCTTTTTAGAGCGCATCAGGTTCAGGCATTCCACGGCCATTGAGAAGAACATGGCGAAATAGATATAGCCTTTAGGAACATGCACATTGAAGCTTTCCAGTATCAGCGTAAAGCCGACTAAAATCAGGAAAGCCAGCGCCAGCATTTTCACCGAAGGATGACGGTCAACGAAGTCGCCAATGGTTTTAGCAGCGAACATCATCACGCCCACCGCAATCACCACGGCGGCCATCATAATAATCAGATGATCCGACAGGCCGACGGCGGTGATCACCGAGTCGAGGCTGAATATAATATCCAGCAGCATAATCTGCACGATGGCACCGACAAACGAGTGCACATTGGTTTTATGCTCGGCATCGCCGCCTTCAATGGTTTCGTGGATCTCCGCGCTGGATTTCCACAGCAGGAACAGGCCACCGAACAGCAGGATCAAATCGCGGGCGGAGAAGCTGTGATCCATCAGGGTAAACAGCGGCGTGGTCAGGCGGATCACCCAGGCAATGGACGCTAACAGACCCAGACGCATTAACATCGCACCGGCTAAACCTACACGGCGAGCGGTATTCTGTTGATGTTTAGGGAGTTTGGCGACTACCAGGGAGAGGAAAATAATATTATCGATGCCGAGGACGATCTCCAGAATCGTCAGCGTGCCCAGGGCCAGCCAGGCATTGGGATCTGCAATCCAATCAAACATGCTAACTTTGCTTCCTAAACGAAAAGTAAACGAGGAGTATACGCAACCCGTGGTCGCGCCGCTATCCTGCTTTCCTTTTATCTGGGGCGGTCAGCCCGTCGGATTACAATAAAAAATGGCGGGCCAGCAGGGGACCGGTAAAGCTTTTCTTCAGATAGAAACCGCGCGGTAAGGTCATAATCGGCTGGCCGTTAGTGCCAATCCCTTCGGTCAGCGCTTTGCTGTTGGCAGCTTTTGGCCGGATTTGCAGCACTTCACCGTGGCGGGCGGTGATCTTTTCGACCTGCCCTAACACAATCATATCCATCAGCTCTTCCCAGTCGCGCTGCAACAGCGCTTCCTCTTCCTCACTGGCACTCCACAACAGCGGCGCACCCACCCGACGCTCAGCCAGCGGGATCGCCCGGTCACCCTCAACGGGAACCCATAACACCCTGGCCAGTTTGTGCCGCACATGGCTGGTCTGCCAGGTGACGCCGCTGTTGCCGGTCAGTGGCGCGACGCAGACGAAGGTGGTTTCCAGTGGGCGACCCAGCGCGTCTATCGGGATGGTTTTCAACTCCACACCAATCTCGGCAAAATCCTGCTCGGGCTTGCTGCCGGCACTGGCTCCCAGGTAGCGTTCCAGTAACATTCCGACCCAGCCTTTATCCCGACGCAGATCCTGCGGGATCTTCAGACCGGCTCTTGCCGCCAGTTCACCCAGCGTAAAGCCTGCCAGCTGTTGGGCACGATCCAGCAGCACGGTTTCGTTTTCTGGCGGCGTTAGCGGAATAAATTCAGAACTCATGGATAACTCTCTGTTGCCGTTCAAAAAATCACCACTCTTTTGCACAGGGAAAATTAAGGCAAAGCGGATTGTGCAAAACAGGAATAATAGCATGATAAATCATGATTTTTTACCCCGCCATCCCCGGTAAAAAAGGGAAGGGCAAAAGGTTATGCCCGACTTGTCACCGACAATGAACAGGATCACCCCCCCTGTTATCCACAGAAAAATGGGATAACTCGTCTTTTACGCGAACACTGTTTCGATTTACAGCCTTGACTGTGGCTGTTTTGCCACTTTTTGCACGATTTATGCTTAAGTGAGCGGCATATCCTGTGGAGAAAAACGCGGGTGTTCGATCTTTCACCAGTCACTGAATATCCCTCTGTGACAGCAGGATGACGTGAGGCATTTTTCGGTGGAAATCAGGATAATTCCGAGGTTTTAGAATCAGTTAATCAGCCGGTAAAATCGGGAGCCGATTGGGCGTCAAAAAGTTTTCCCCAACCGTTAAGGGAGTTCTGCACAAAGCTATCCACAGAAAACGTGAATAAGATCGCGCTTTCTGGCTGGTCTCTGTTTATAACTTGGTGCAAAACTGTGAGTTATCCCGCGTCAGCCACGTGCTGAGGGCGTAAAGCAGTGGTTTACCACCTGTAAGGAGTATGAAACAATCAGAACATCCGAGTTTTAGTTTGAGGTAGTCCAGTGATCGATGATGATGGCTACCGCCCGAATGTTGGTATCGTAATTTGTAACAGGCAGGGACAAGTGTTGTGGGCCAGACGTTTTGGCCAGCACTCCTGGCAGTTTCCCCAGGGTGGGATCAATGCGGGTGAAACTGCTGAGCAGGCGATGTACCGGGAACTGTTCGAGGAAGTCGGTTTGCACCGCAAAGATGTGCGCATCCTTGCCTCTACCCGAAACTGGTTACGCTACAAGTTGCCAAAACGTTTGGTGCGTTGGGACACAAAGCCGGTTTGTATCGGCCAGAAACAAAAATGGTTTCTTTTGCAGTTAATGTGCAATGACGCAGATATCAATATGCAGACCAGCAGCACGCCGGAATTTGACGGCTGGCGTTGGGTCAGTTTCTGGTATCCGGTTCGTCAGGTGGTCTCGTTTAAACGCGACGTTTATCGCCGCGTGATGAAAGAGTTCGCCAGCGTGGTCATGCCACTGCAGGAGACGACCGCACAGCGAAATATGCCCGCTTATCGACGGAAGAGAGGTTAAGCCACGTAGATTATGCTCACACAGCTGCGCGAAATAGTTGAAAAAGTGGCAGGTGCGCCCCGGTTAACCGAGGCGCTTGATATCCTGGTCAATGAGATCTGCCTGGCAATGGATACCGAAGTCTGTTCGGTGTATCTGGCCGATCACGACCGCCGCTGCTATTACCTGATGGCGACCCGTGGCTTAAAAAAGCCGCGTGGTCGTACCGTCGCACTGGCCTTTGACGAAGGGATCGTCGGGCTGGTGGGCCGGCTGGCTGAGCCAATCAACCTGGCTGACGCGCAAAGTCATCCCAGCTTCAAATATGTTCCTTCCGTAAAAGAAGAGCGTTTCCGCTCGTTCCTCGGCGTGCCGATCATCAGCCGACGCCAGCTGTTAGGCGTTTTGGTGGTTCAGCAGCGCGAACACCGTCAGTTTGACGAGAGCGAAGAGTCTTTCCTCGTCACGCTGGCCACGCAGATGGCGACCATTCTGTCGCAGTCTCAGCTCAACGCCCTGTTTGGTCAGTACCGCCAGACCCGCATTCGTGCGCTGGCCGCATCCCCAGGCGTGGCGGTGGCGGAAGGGTGGGTGGACACCACGCAGCCTTCGCTGGACCTGGTGTTTGCCGCGTCCACGCTGGATACGCACCGCGAGCGTGAGCGCCTCTCTCTGGCGATGGATGAAGCCTCCAGCGAATTCCGTCGCTACAGCAAACGCTTTACCGCCAGCGTGCACAAAGAAAGCGCGGCAATCTTCGACCTCTATTCCCACTTACTCAGCGACAACCGGCTGAAGAAAGATCTCTATGCGGAGATCGACGCCGGTTCAGTGGCTGAGTGGGCCGTTAAAAAAGTCATTGAGAAGTTTGCCGCACAGTTTGCCAGCCTGCAGGACAGCTATCTGCGTGAGCGTTCGGGCGATCTGCGGGTGCTGGGACAGCGCTTGCTGTTCCACCTCGATGACAGCGTGCAGAGCACCAGTACCTGGCCAGAAAAGTTTGTGCTGGTGGCCGATGAACTCACCGCCACCACGCTGGCCGAGCTGCCGCACGACCGTTTAGCGGGTGTGGTGGTCAGGGACGGTGCCGCCAACTCACACGCCGCTATTATGGTGCGCGCGATGGGCATTCCAACGGTGATGGGCGCGGATATTCAGCCCGAGTTGATGAATGGCAGGCTGCTGATCGTTGACGGCTATCGCGGTGAGCTGCTGGTGGATCCTGAACCGGTACTGGTACAGGAATACCAGAAGCTGATCAGCGAAGAAAATGAACTCAGCAAGCTGGCCGAAAATGTCGTTGAACAGCCCGCCACGCTGAAAAGCGGTCAGCCGGTGAAGGTGATGCTGAATGCCGGTCTGAGCGCTGAACATGAAAAAGCGCTGGGAAGCTGGGTGGATGGCGTCGGTCTGTACCGCACTGAAATTCCTTTTATGCTGCAAAACGGCTTCCCTTCAGAAGAGGAGCAGGTCGCGCAGTATCAGGGCATGCTGCAGCTGTTCCTCGACAAGCCGGTGACGCTGCGCACCCTGGATATCGGCGCAGATAAACAGCTACCGTATATGCCGATCAGTGAGGAAAACCCGTGCCTCGGCTGGCGCGGCATTCGCCTGACGCTGGATCAGCCGGAAATTTTCCTCGTGCAGGTTCGCGCTATGCTGCGTGCCAACGTTGCCAGCGATAACCTCAGCATTCTGTTGCCGATGATCACCAGCATCGATGAAATTGACGAAGCCAAACGGCTGATCGATCGTGCCGGGCGCGAAGTCGAAGAGATGCTGGGTTACACCATCCCGAAACCGCGCATCGGGGTAATGATCGAAGTGCCATCGATGATCTTTATGATCGGGCATCTGACCGGCCGCGTCGATTTTGTCTCGGTCGGCACCAACGATCTTACCCAGTACTTGCTGGCGGTCGACCGCAACAATACGCGGGTCGCCAATCTTTACGACAGCCTGCATCCGGCGGTGCTGCGCGGTCTGAAGACCATTGCGCTGGAAGCCGAAAAGGCGGGCGTTGAGCTCTGCCTGTGCGGCGAGATGGCGGGTGATCCGATCTGCGTGGCGGTGCTGATTGGCCTGGGTTATCACCACCTGAGCATGAACGGCCGTAACGTGGCGAGGGTAAAATACCTGCTGCAACACATTGATTACGAAGAAGCCCACGCGCTGGCCAACCGCGCGCTTGACGCGATGCTGGCCAGCGACGTCCGCCACCTGGTTGCCGCCTTTATGGAGCGGCGGGGCCTTGGCGGGCTGATCCGCGGCGGGCGCTGAATCTCTTAACAAAGTTTACAGTTCCGCGAGGTCGCAACAATTCGGGCTGTGCTATTATGCGCGCCTTAATGCAGCGCCCCGCGCGCACTGGTTTACTTATTCCGTCGCCTGCAGGTCAGGACAGACTTTAACAATGGTGAAAGATGAATAACGGCTATCTGGCTTTCCCTCAATTTGACCCGATAATATTCTCCATCGGGCCAATTTCCCTGCACTGGTACGGTTTGATGTACCTTGTTGGCTTTGTATTTGCCATGTGGCTGGCCGTGCGTCGTGCCAACAAGCCTGGCAGTGGCTGGAAAAAAGAAGAAGTTGAAAACCTGCTGTATGCAGGCTTCCTCGGCGTGTTCCTCGGTGGGCGTATCGGCTACGTGTTGTTCTACAACATGCCGTTGTTCCTCGACAATCCGCTGTACCTGTTCAAAGTCTGGGATGGCGGCATGTCATTCCACGGCGGCCTGATCGGCGTGATCTGCGTGATGCTGTGGTTCGCGCGTCGCACCAAACGTAACTTCTTCCAGGTGGCTGATTTTATTGCACCTCTGATCCCTTTTGGTCTGGGTGCCGGGCGCTTAGGCAACTTTATCAACGGTGAGCTGTGGGGCCGTGTGGCACCGGACTTGCCGTGGGCAATGCTGTTCCCAGGCTCGCGCAGCGAAGACGTTGCGCTGGCAGCCACTCACCCGGAATGGCAGTCACTGCTGGCGACCTACGGCGTGCTGCCGCGTCACCCTTCGCAGGTTTACGAGCTGCTGCTGGAAGGCGTGGTGCTGTTTATCATTCTTAACGTCTTTATCCGTAAAAACCGCCCGATGGGCGCGGTCTCCGGCCTGTTCCTGATCGGTTACGGCGCGTTCCGGATCATCGTTGAGTTCTTCCGCCAGCCGGATGCGCAGCTGGGCCTGTTCGATAACGCCATCAGCATGGGGCAGATCCTGTCTATTCCGATGATTCTGGCCGGCGTGATCATGATGGTCTGGGCCTACCGCCGTCAGGGCGCGCAGCAAGTACGTGGGGCAAAATGAAACAGTATCTGGATTTAATGCGAAAAGTGCTGGAAGAGGGCACGCCGAAGGATGACCGTACCGGAACCGGCACGCTGTCGATTTTTGGCCATCAGATGCGCTTCAATCTGCAGGATGGTTTCCCGCTGGTCACCACCAAGAAATGTCATTTGCGTTCAATCGTGCATGAGCTGCTGTGGTTCCTCAATGGGGATACCAACACCGCCTATCTGCAAGAGAACAAAGTCACCATCTGGGACGAATGGGCCGATGAAAACGGCGACCTGGGCCCGGTGTATGGCAAACAGTGGCGTAGCTGGGGGGCTGCCGACGGTCGTGAGATCGATCAGCTGACCAACGTGTTGCAACAGTTAAAAAGCGACCCGGATTCCCGCCGCATCATCGTGTCAGCCTGGAACGTCGGCGAGCTGGATAAGATGGCGCTGGCACCTTGCCATGCGTTCTTCCAGTTCTATGTGGCGAATGGCAAGCTCTCCTGCCAGCTGTATCAACGCTCCTGCGATATCTTCCTTGGCCTGCCGTTCAATATCGCCAGCTATGCGTTGCTGGTGCATATGGTTGCGCAGCAGTGTGACCTGGAGGTCGGGGATTTTGTCTGGACCGGCGGCGACACGCACCTTTACAGCAACCACCTCGAGCAGACCCATCTGCAGCTGACGCGTGAACCTCGTCCGTTGCCAAAACTGGTGATTAAGCGCAAGCCTGCTTCGCTGTTTGATTACCGTTTTGAAGATTTCGAGATTGAAGGCTACGACCCGCATCCGCCTATCAAGGCGCCGGTCGCTATCTGAGTTAAGCAGGAGCGGAACCCTCCGCTCCTGTCCTTCCTTTTATTCTCTCCTCAGGTTTAAGCCACAGGAAAACAGGCAAAACGGTCTTCGAGCAGAGGATAGCCGTTGGAGCCAGGCAATCCCTGTTGTATTCGCTTCGCCGTCCAGCAAATCATTTTACGAGAGCCCCCACAAATACTTTGTCCTTATGCTGCAACGCCAAATTCTTGTTGGAAAACGCCGCGTGCTTTGCCGGATTGCCGCTGGATTGATGTGTGGTAAAAAGCACAATACAGCGATGAAAACGATGAGCGGATTTACCTTAGCCGAGCTGTTAATCGTCATGGTGATTGCCAGTATCCTGACGCTCGGTGCCATGAGCAGCTGGCAAAGCTGGCAGCAGTTGCAACGGCTGAATGACAGCGCGCGCCAGCTCCAGCATTTCCTGTTGCGGTTGCGCAGCGAGGCGAATGAGCACAACGCCGCGCGGATACTTTGGCGACGCACTGGGGCAGCCTGGTGCGTGGGCAGCGGCCCGCAGCAACGCTGCGGCAAAGCCTCACGCAGCCTGTTTCCCGCACCCTGGCCGGAGGTCGGCTTGCGTTCACTGACCGAGGAAATGGGCTTTTATGGCCGCAATAATGTTGCTCGTCCCGGCCGCATTGTCCTCGCCGGGGAAGCCGGTGAACGCCATGTGGTGGTGTCGTCACGGGGACGGGTGCGGATATGTGAGGATAACTGCCTGTGAAGCAGACGGGATTCAGCCTGGCAGAAATGCTGGTTGCGCTGGCCATCAGTAGCGTGCTGTTGCTTAGCGCCGCCAGGCTGCTTCCGGTGCTGCAACGCAACAATCTGCAAACCCTGATGCGCTTTCAATTGCAGGAAGAATTGCAGTTGATGATGTTCACCCTGGAAAAATCGGTGCTCCGGGCTGGATATTGCCGGGGAGAATGTCGCGGACAGGGGCTGACTCTCGGCGCTGATGGCCACTGCCTGTTGGTGCGTTGGGATGAAAACAGTAACGGCAAATGGGAAGGCGTGGAAAGCAGCGACAGTGATTTCTATGGCTACCGTTGGCGTGACGGCAGTCTGGAAACGCAGCGGGGCGTCGATCGGTGTGACGGTGGCGGTTGGGAAAGGCTAAACGACCCCCGCACCGTGACCATCGAGTCGTTCCGGGCAACCCAGGTCGATCGCCAGATCCGTCTGGCGATCACCGCCTTCGCCAAAGCCTTTCCCTCCGTTCGGCTGACGGTGGAGCGTTGGTTGACCCCGGCCAATCTATGACTGATTTACCAAAGCAGCAGGGCGGCGGCGCGTTGATTATGGTGATTATCCTGCTGGCGTTATCGGCGGCCTTGCTCAATGCCACGCGCAAGCAGTTGGATGGCGGGCTGAGCCGGGTCAATGATGAACGGCAGTTCCTGCAACAAAGGGTGCAGGCCAGCTCGGCGTTGAGTTGGGGAGCCCGACAACGGTGGCCGGTCTCGCCGGAATGGCAATGTCAGCGGGAAAACGCCAGCGGCTGGCGAAGTTGCCTGCTGACTGTTAATGACCAGCGCGAGCTGTTAATGGGCGACAGCGGGCCAGGCACTATTGCCCAGTATCAGTGGGTAGCACGACCGGAGGCGATGAGCCTCAAACCGCTGCCCCACGGCTGGCTTGATTACTGCCCGCTGGCAGAGGAAGAAGGATGCTATCCCGATGAAAAATCAGCTGGGCTTTAGCCTGCCGGAAACCCTGGTTGCGCTGCTGCTGTTTGCCTGCAGCTTAACGGCCTTACTGCAGTATCAGCTGGCGCTGGCCAAAGGGTTCCAGCAGCAGGCACAACAACGTGAGGCCTGGCGCTATGCCTTACAGCGTTTCGAGGGCTATCAGCCAGCCAACTGGCATAGCGCGGTGGTGCAGCAGATGGGGCCAGCAAACTGTCCGCTATTAACTGCGACGGTGGTCAGCCCGCTCGGACGTCAGGCGCAGTTAACCTTGTTGCGTTGCCCCGATATCACCGAGTGACGGGACTGGCGATTTGCAACCTGCCCCTGACAGGTTACAGTGTTGGCGCAAAGCAACATCCCGGAAAAGGAGCAGACATGTTTACCGTTTACCACTCAAATCAGCTGGACTTGCTGAAATCGCTGGCGGCTTTTCAGATTGAAAACCAGCCCCTGCGCGATCCCTTTCAGTCTGAAGTGGTGCTGGTACAAAGCCCTGGCATGGCGCAGTGGCTACAAATGTCGCTGGCTGAGCAGTTTGGTATTGCGGCCAACATCGCCTTCCCGTTACCGGCGACCTTTATCTGGGACATGTTTGTTCGCGTTTTACCGGGCATTCCTAAAGAGAGTGCCTTTAATAAAGCCAGCATGAGCTGGAAGCTGATGGCTATTTTGCCAGCGATGCTGACACGCCCCGAATTCACGCTGTTACAGCACTATCTGACCGAAGACCAGGACAAGCGCAAACTCTTCCAGCTGGCTTCCCGCGTGGCGGATTTATTTGACCAGTATCTGGTCTATCGCCCGGAATGGCTCAACAGCTGGGAGAAAGGCCAGATCATTGACGGGCTGGGCGAGGCGCAGCAGTGGCAGGCACCGTTATGGGCCGCGCTGGTGGAATACACCGCCGAACTGGGCCAACCCGAATGGCACCGCGCCAATCTCTATGCACGCTTTATCAGTAAGCTTGAGAGCAGCAATGAGCGGCCGCCCAATCTGCCTGACAGGGTGTTTATCTGCGGTATTTCTGCCCTGCCACCGGTCTATCTGCAGGCGCTGCAAGCGCTGGGCAGGCACATTGATATCCATCTGCTGTTTACCAATCCCTGCCGCCATTATTGGGGCGACATTCAGGATTATGCTTTCCTCGCCAAACTACAGAGCCGCCACCGTCAGCATTTTCAGCGGCAGAGTGAAAGCCCGCTGTTCCGCCAGGCCGATGCCTCCGCGCTGTTTAATGACGCGGGTGAGCAGCAGCTCAGCAATCCATTGCTGGCCTCCTGGGGTAAGTTGGGCAGGGATAACCTCTTTCTGCTGGCCCAGATGGAGTGCCAGGAAATAGACGCCTTTGTCGATATTGAGCCCACTACCTTGCTGCAAACGGTACAGCGCGACCTGTTAGAGCTGGAAGACAACGCGGTGATTGGCCTGCAACAAAATGAGTGGGAAACCAGCACGGCGAAACGGCGGCTGGATCCTGCTGACCGATCGATCAGCCTTCACCTTTGCCATAGCCCGCAGCGGGAAGTGGAGGTGCTGCAGGATCGCCTGTTGCAAATGATGGCTGACGATCCTGCGCTGTCTCCGCGTGAAGTGATTGTGATGGTGGCCGACATTGATGCTTATACCCCGTTTATTCAGGCGGTATTTGGTAATGCGCCCGCCGGGCGTTATTTGCCGTTTGCCATTTCTGACCGCCGCGCCAGTCAGGCCCATCCCGCCTTGCAGGCTTTTATCTCGCTGTTGAGTTTGCCCGACAGCCGTTTCACCTCAGAAGAGGTGCTGGCACTGCTGGACGTTCCGGCACTTGCAAACCGCTTTGCCATTGATGAAGAAGGGCTGAAGCGCCTGCGCCGCTGGGTGGAAGAGTCCGGGATCCGCTGGGGGCTGGATGACGATACCGTCCGCGATCTGGAACTGCCGCCGACCGGGCAGCATACCTGGCAATTTGGCCTGACCAGGATGTTGCTGGGCTATGCAATGAACAGTGAAAGCGGTCACTGGCAGGGCGTGCTGCCTTATGATGAGTCCAGTGGCTTGATTGCAGAACTGGCCGGCAACCTGGCCGAGCTGCTGACGCGTTTGCGCCACTGGCGAACCCTGCTGAATACCACGCGACCACTGGAAGAGTGGCTGCCGCTGTGCCGGACGCTGCTGCAGGATTTCTTTGCCGGCGATGCCGATACCGAAGCGGCGCTGGCGCTGATTGAAGAGCAGTGGCAGCAGGCGATTAATTACGGCATCCAGGCGCAGTATCAACAGGCTGTTCCACTCTCCCTGCTGCGGGATGAACTGGCTTCCCGCCTCGATCAGGAAAGGATCAGCCAGCGCTTCCTCGCCGGTCCCATCAACTTCTGTACGCTGATGCCAATGCGCTCCATCCCGTTTAAGGTGGTTTGCCTGCTGGGAATGAACGACGGGGTTTATCCGCGCACGCTGCCGCCATTGGGCTTTGACCTGATGAGCCAGCAGCCGAAAAAGGGCGACCGTAGCCGTCGCGATGACGACCGTTATCTGTTCCTGGAAGCGATTAACTCGGCGCAGCAGCAGCTGTATATCAGCTATATCGGGCGCACCATTCAGGACAACTCAGAGCGCTTCCCGTCGGTGTTGGTCAGCGAACTGGTCGAATACATCAGCCAGAGCTTCTGCCTGCCGGAGGACCAGTCGCTCGACGTCGACAAAAGCGCCGAGGCGGTGATACGACATCTGCATCATCTGCACAGCCGGATGCCTTTTGCCGCGGAAAATTTCTCGCCGCAGGCCGAATTCAAAAGCTTTGCCGCCGAATGGTTGCCTGCCGCCAATGCCAGCGGCGTGCCGCATCCCGCCTTTATGCAGCCGCTGCCAGTGCTGGAGATCGCGGAACTTAATTTCGAGCAGCTGGTGCGTTTCTGGCGGCATCCGGTGCGGGCCTTTTTCAGCCAGCGGCTGGGGGTAAGTTTTATCGCCGAAGAGGCCGGTTTACCCGATGCGGAGCCGTTCACCCTCGATAATCTCAGTCGTTATCAGGTCAACACCCAACTGCTTAATACCCTGATTGATGAACAGCCGAGCGAGCCGCTTTACGCCCGGCAGCGTGCCTCAGGGAATCTTCCCTATGGGGCATATGGAGAGCTGTTCTGGCTGGAGCAACAGGAAGAGATGGCCGAGCTGGCGAATCGCGTGCGCGAACAGCGCGCCGGGGCGGTCAGCTGGGAAATTGCCTTGCCGATCGGCGGGATACAGCTGAACGGCTGGCTGCCGCAGGTTCAGGATGATGGCTTACTGCGCTGGCGGCCGGGCCACCTTAACTTTACCGACGGGCTATCGCTGTGGCTGGAACACCTGGTTTACTGCACGCTTGGCGGCCAGGGCGAAAGCCGGATGGTTGGCCGCAAAGAGAGTCAGTGGCGCTTTCCCTCACTGCCTGCTGAACAGGCCAGAGAATGGCTGGGTCGTTATGTCGAAGGCTACCAGCAGGGGATGTGCTCACCGCTACTGTTATTACCGCGAACCGGCGGTGCCTGGCTGGAAGCCTGTTATGACGAAAAGACCGGACAGCTGTTGATGGACGAAAGCACGCAGGCCAAAACCCGTATCAAGCTGTTGCAGGCCTGGCAGGGGAATATGCAGATTGAAGGGGAGGGCAGCGATCCCTATCTGGCCCGTCTGTTCCGCACGCTGGATGATGAAATAGTGCAGCAGATCTCGCACAACGCGGAAATTTGGCTGCTGCCGTTGCTGCAGATGAATGACATGCAGTAAGACATCCTGTAGTGTTACTTTATAACCATTTGTCGTTTTTTACTTTCTTGTTTCTTTTTCGTCCACAGCCGTCAAAGAAAATATCCAGGTTAAATGTCTGCTACCGCTCTGCCCGCACCGGAGCGGTAAGCCAGAAGATTAGATCGTCGAGGAGTTTGAATGCGTCGTTATGCAGTCTGGTTTTCCACGCTTTTCCTGCTGTTTACGTTGAGCCCTTTGGTACAGGCACAACCTGGCTGGCAGCCGATCCCTGAAACGATCCGCAAGAGTGAAAAAGACCCTCGTCAGTATCAGGCCATCAAGCTGGATAATGGCATGACGGTGCTGCTGGTTTCTGACCCGCAGGCGACAAAATCGCTTTCCGCGCTGACCATCCCTGTAGGCTCCTTAGAAAACCCGCGCAACCAACAAGGGCTGGCTCATTACCTTGAGCATATGCTGTTGATGGGCTCAAAACGCTATCCTCAACCTGACAATTTGGCCGAATTCCTTAAAAAGCATGGCGGCAGCCACAATGCCAGCACCGCGTCTTATCGCACCGCGTTCTATCTTGAAGTGGAAAACGACGCGCTGGAACCGGCGGTCGATCGCCTGGCGGATGCCATTGCCGAACCGCTGTTGGATCCGGTCAATGCCGATCGTGAACGTCATGCGGTCAATGCGGAACTGACCATGGCTCGCTCACGCGACGGCCTGCGTATGGCGCAAGTGGGTGCCGAAACGCTGAATCCCGATCACCCAAGCTCGCTGTTCTCCGGCGGAAATCTGGACACGTTGAAGGACAAGCCGGACAGTAAATTGCACGATGCGTTAACCGCCTTCTATCAGCGTTACTACTCTGCCAATTTGATGAAGGCGGTGATTTACAGTAATAAGCCGATGGATGAGCTGCAGACCATCGCGGCCAAAACCTTTGGCCGGGTGGCAAACCGTAATGCGACGGTGCCGGCTATCACCGTGCCGGTGGTCACCGACAAGCAGAAAGGCATCATCATTCATTACGTGCCTGCTCAACCGCGCAAGCAGCTGAAAATTGAATTCCGTATTGAAAATAACAGCGACAAATTCCGCAGTAAGACCGACACGCTGATTGCCTATCTGATTGGCAACCGCAGTAAGAACACCCTTTCTGACTGGCTGCAAAATCAGGGGCTGGCGGATTCCATTGATGCCGGCGCCGACCCGGTGGTTGACCGCAACGGCGGCGTGTTCTCTATTTCCGTTTCGCTGACCGATAAGGGCCAGGCTGACCGCGATCGGGTGGTTGCGGCGGTGTTCAGCTATCTGAATACGCTGCGCACTGGCGGCATCGATAAGCGCTATTTCGATGAAGTCGCCAACGTATTGAATCTCGATTTCCGTTACCCATCCATTACCCGCGATATGGATTATATCGAATGGCTGGCTGACACCATGCTGCGGGTTCCGGTTGCCGATACCCTGGACGCCCCCTATATCGCCGACCAGTACGATCCGCAGGCGATCAAGGCCCGTCTTGACGGCATGACGCCACAGAATGCCCGCATCTGGTATATCAGCCCGGATGAACCTCACAACAAAGTGGCGTATTTCGTTAACGCGCCTTATCAGGTCGATACCATCACCCCTGAGCATTTCGCGCAGTGGCAGGCGGCCAGTGAAAAAATCGACCTGTCGTTGCCGGTGCTTAACCCGTATATCCCGAACGATTTCAGCCTGATTAAGCCGGATCATAAATACGATCATCCGGCTGAAGTGGTGAATCAGCCAGGTCTGCGGGTGTTTTATATGCCAAGCCAGTATTACGCCGATGACCCCAAGGCCAGTATTACCCTTTCGCTGCGTAATAAAGAGGCGATGAGCACGGCTAAAAATCAGGTGATGTACGGGCTGAATGATTATATGGCCGGGCTGGCGCTGGACGAGCTGAATTCTCAGGCCTCGGTGGCGGGGATCAGTTTCTCCACCGGTGAAGACGATGGCGTAACTTTTAGTGCCAGTGGGTTCACCCAGCATCTGCCAGAACTGATGAAAGAGCTGCTGAAAAGCTACGCCACCTACCAGCCCGATCAGCAGATGTTGGATCAGGCGAAGTCCTGGTATCTGGAACGGCTGGCCTCCGCAGCGAAGGGCAAAGCCTTTGAGCTGGCCATTCAGCCTGCCCAGATGGTTTCGCAGCTGCCTTACACTCAACGCAGCGAACGCCGTGCGCTGGTGGCGGGCATCACGCTGGATGACGTAAAAGCCTACCGCAATATGCTGCTGGAGAAGGCGACGCCGGAGCTGATGGTGGTGGGTAACATGACCGAAGACGCCACCAAGACCCTGGCCACGGACGTGAAGAGCCAGCTGAACTGCTCAGGCGAAAGTTGGTGGCACAGTCAGTATCTGTACATCGACAAGAAAACCTCCGCCAACTTGCAGGATGAAGGCAGCAGTACTGATTCTGCGCTGGCCGCGCTGTATGTCCCGCTGGGCTATCCGGAATATGAGAGCGTTGCCAGTAGCGCGCTGTTAAGCCAGATCATCCAGCCGTGGTTCTACAACCAGCTGCGTACCGAAGAGCAACTGGGCTATGCGGTGTTCTCCTTCCAGATGCCGGTTGGCCGTCAGTGGGGCATTGGCTTCCTGCTGCAGAGTAACGTGAAGCAGCCAGCCTACCTGCTGACCCGTTTCCAGGCGTTCTATCCAACCGCGGAAAAACGCCTGCGTGAGATGAGCAAAGACGATTTTGCACAGTATCAGGCGTCGATGATCAACGAGCTGAAGCAGCGACCGCAAACCCTGGATGAAGAAGCCGGGCGCTTCAGCAAAGACTTCAACCGTGAAAACTACCAGTTTGATACGCGCGAGAAGGTGATTGCGCAGATCCAGGCGCTGACGCCGGAAAAAATGGCCACCTTCTTCCACAAGGCGGTGATTGAACCGCAGGGCCTGACGCTGTTATCACAAATTTCAGGCAGTCAGCACGATAAGGCGGATTATGCCAAACCAGAAGGCTTTACCAACTGGAAAGAAGTGTCCAAACTGCAGCAATCTTTCCCGGTGAAAAGCGATAAACCATGACTCAACTTGCCCAGCGCCTTGATCCCTTAACGCTGCCATTGCAGGGAGAAAGGCTTATCGAGGCCTCGGCAGGCACCGGCAAGACCTTTACTATCGGGTTGCTCTACCTGCGTTTATTATTAGGGCTGGGCGGCGAAGCGGCTTATAGCCGCCCTCTGCCGGTAGAGGAAATTCTGGTGGTGACCTTCACCGAGGCGGCCACCGCTGAACTGCGTGGCCGCATCCGGGAAAACATCCATAAGCTGCGCATCGCCTGCGTGCGGGGGCAGTCTTCAGATGTGATGTTGGCCCAACTCCTTGAGCAAATCCCCGATTTACAGCAGGCCGCTGCCCAGTTACTGGCCGCCGAGCGCCAGATGGATGACGCCGGGATCTTCACCATTCACGGCTTTTGCCAGCGCATGCTCAACCTCAACGCCTTTGAATCCGGCATGCTGTTTGAACAACAGCTGATTGAAGATGAGTATCCGTTACGCCGACAGGCCACGGCTGATTTCTGGCGTCGCTACTGTTATCCGTTGCCATTGCCGATTGCCCGGGTAATGACCCAGATGTGGCAGGGGCCGGAGCAGTTGCTCAGCACGCTATCGCCCTGGTTGAACGGTGAAGCACCGTCACTCAAACACCCGCCCAATCTGCAGGAAACCTTTACCGAGCGGCATGAAAAAATCATTGCCGAGATTGACCGGCTGAAGGCCGCCTGGCTGGCCGCGGGAAATCTGCATGATGTGATTGCTAACTCTGGCGTGGATAAGCGCAGTTACAGTAGTAAGCACTTACCTAATTGGCTGGAGAAGCTTAATCAGTGGGCGACGGAAGAGACGCAGGATTACAGCTTCCCCAAAGATCTCGAGCGTTTTAGTCAGCGGGTTTTGCTGGAGAAAACCAAAAAGGGTGAAGCACCTCAGCATCCGCTGTTTGACGAGATAGACCGCTTCCTGGCGGAGCCTCTCTCTCTGCGTGAGCTGGTGATCGCACGCGCCTTAAGTGAAATCCGTTTTGCCACGCAAAAAGAGAAGCAGCTCAACGCGTTACTGGGCTTTGACGATCTGCTGGGCAGGCTGGACAGTGCGCTTCAGCAACCGGCCGGAGGCGCATTAGCTGAGGCTATCCGTGGACGCTATCCGGTGGCGCTGATAGATGAATTCCAGGATACCGATCCGCAGCAGTACCGCATCTTCCGTACCCTGTATGGCAGGCAGCCCGAGAACGCGCTGTTGCTGATTGGTGACCCGAAGCAGGCGATTTACGCTTTCCGTGGTGCAGACATCTTCACCTATATGAAAGCGCGTAATGAAGTTAGTGCCCACTATACGCTGGAGACTAACTGGCGCTCTTCTCCGGGCATGGTTAACAGCGTTAACCGTCTGTTTTCTCAGCAACAACATCCGTTTTTATTCAGCGATATCCCGTTTATTGCGGTGCAACCTGCCGGACCAAATGCCGCCCTGAGTTTTACTCTGGATGGCACTGAGCAACCGGCGTTGCGCTTCTGGCTGCAGCCTGGCGATGGCGTGGGAGTAAGTGATTACCAACAGTTTATGGCTCGTCAGTGCGCGGCGGAAATTTGCCACTGGCTGACCGCGGGTCAGCAAGGTACTGCGCTGATTGGCAAAGGCGAAAAACGTCACCCGGTTCAGGCCTCTGATATCACCATTCTGGTTCGCAGCCGCGGTGAAGCCTCGGTGATGCGTGAAGCCCTGAATGGCCTGAATATTCCCTCAGTGTATCTTTCAAACCGCGACAGCGTTTTCACCACACCGGAAGCGCGTGAAATGCTCTGGCTGCTGCAGGCGGTTCTGGCCCCGGAGCAGGAACGCGTGCTGCGCAGCGCGCTGGCCACCAGCATTTTTGGTCTGGATGCGGTCACGCTGGATGCGCTAAATCAGAATGAGCGTGCCTGGGATGCGCTGGTGGATGAGTTCGACGGCTACCGTCAACGCTGGCTAAAACGCGGCGTACTGCCGATGCTGCGTGAGCTGATGATTAACCGCAAGATTGCCGAAGATTTACTGGCTTCAGAGAGCGGGGAACGGCGGCTGACCGACCTGCTGCATCTCGGTGAACTGCTGCAGGAAGCTTCGGCCCAGCTGGACAGTGAACATGCGCTGGTTCGCTGGCTGGCGCAGGAAGTGGCTCAGCCCAACGGGCAGTCATCCAGCCAGCAGCTGCGGCTGGAGAGCGATCGTCATCTGGTGCAGATCGTCACCATCCATAAATCCAAAGGATTGCAGTATCCGCTGGTCTGGCTGCCATTTGTCGCCAACTATCGCGAAGCGGGACAGGGCATTTATCACGACCGTGAGAGCTATCAGGCCTTGCTGGATTTGCGTGACGATGAAGAGAGTGTTGAGCTGGCCGAGCAGGAACGGCTGGCCGAAGATCTGCGGCTGCTGTATGTGGCGCTGACCCGTTCGGTCTGGCATTGCAGCGTAGGCATTGCGCCTCTGGTTAAAGGCAACCGCAAGAAAGAGGGCAACAGTGACCTGCATCGCAGCGCGTTGGGCTATCTGGTTCAGCATGGCGAAGCTGCCGATGCCAGCCAGCTGCTCAGCCATCTCCAGTCACTGGAAAATGATTCTATTGAGGTGATTGCCGCCGCAGCGCCAGATGCCACGCCGTGGCAGCCGGTGCAGGATGAAGAGCAGGTATTAAGCAGCCAGCAGATCGGCCGAACGCTGCGCGATGAGTGGCGAGTTACCAGCTACTCCGGCCTTCAGCAACACGGACAGTCGGTCACCTTCGACCTGCTACCTAAACTGGACGTCGATGCCGCAGGCGAAGGTCAGAACCCGCTGATCAGCCAGCTGACGCCGCACAGTTTTCCGCGTGGCGCCGCGCCGGGGACCTTCCTGCACGGGCTTTTTGAAAACCTGGACTTCACGCAACCCGTTGAGGATGAGTGGCTCAGCGAGCAGCTGCTGGCGCAGGGACATGACCTTGCCTGGCTGCCGGTGATGAAGGCCTGGCTGGAGCGGATTCTGCAAACGCCGCTGGATGATTCCGGCGTCAGCCTCAGCCAGCTCCCTGCCGATAAGCGCCAGGTCGAGCTGCAGTTCTATCTGCCGATCCAGCAAATGCTGACCGCTTCCGGACTGGATAAGCTTATTCGCCAACACGATCCGCTTTCTGCCGAATGTCCTCCACTGAACTTCCAGCAGGTTCAGGGGATGCTGAAGGGCTTTATCGACCTGGTCTTTTGCTGGCAGGGGAAATATTACCTGCTCGATTACAAATCCAACTGGCTCGGTGCTTCAGCAGAAGACTACACGCCAGAGGCGATGGCGCTGGCAATGCAGTCGCACCGCTATGATTTGCAGTATCAACTTTACAGCCTGGCGCTGCACCGCTATCTGCGCCATCGTCTGGCGGATTATGACTATCAGCAGCATTTTGGTGGCGTGTTCTATTTGTTTTTACGCGGCGTGGACGGCACCGCCAGCGAGAACGGTATTTACCGAACGCGGCCGGATGTTGGGTTTATCACCGCGCTGGACGCGCTGTTTGCCGGTACCGCGCAGGAGGACGTATGTCAGGGATAGCCGCGCTGTTGCAACAGGCTGGTGAACTGCGGCTGTTCCGCTCGCTGGATATACAGTTTGCCCGCATGATCGCGTCTGAAGATCATCCTGCTTTAATGCTGGCCGCGGCCTGCGTCAGCGCGGAAGCGGGAGAAGGGCATGTTTGCCTGCCTTTGGCCCAGTTTACCGAACAGGCGTTGTTTGACGGACGACAGCCTGAACTTGCCCGTCAGCTGTGGCGGGCAGCGGGTGAACCAGCGTGGCTGGACCTGCTGCAAAATTCGGAGGCCGTCGGTGACGGTTCCACGGCCACACCGCTGGTTTTGCATCAGCAGCGTCTTTACCTGCACCGCATGTGGCAGTCTGAAGGAGAGGTGGCGCGATTTATTGGACGGGAAGCCGCTGTAACCGCATTCGACCCGCAGCAGCTGCGCGCAGCACTCGATCGGCAGTTTGGTCAGCAGCCGGATGACTGGCAAAAGATTGCGGCTGCGGTCGCGATAACTCGTCAGATCTCGGTGATTTCCGGCGGACCGGGCACCGGTAAAACCACCACCGTGGCTAAACTGCTGGCCACCTTGCTCTCGCTGTCGGCAGAGACGGTACGCATCCGTCTGGCCGCGCCAACCGGTAAAGCCGCGGCCCGATTGACCGAATCGCTGGGCAAAGCCCTGCAGCGGCTGGAGGTCAGTGACGAGGAGAAACAGCGGTTCCCGGCTGAGGCGACCACGCTGCACCGCCTGCTCGGTGCGGTGCCCGGCAGCCAGAGAATGCGTTATCACGCCGGTAACCCATTGCACCTCGATCTGCTGGTGGTGGATGAAGCGTCGATGGTCGATCTGCCGATGATGGCTAACCTGATTGCCGCGTTACCTTCGCAGGCGCGGGTGATCTTCCTCGGTGACCGCGATCAGCTGGCCTCGGTTGAAGCGGGCGCGGTATTGGGCGATATCTGCCGGTGCGCTGAAACGGGATACAGTCTTGCGCGCGCAGAAGAGCTGAGCGCCTTAACGGGCAGCCTTATCGAAGGCCGGGAAGACCCGCAGGCGCCGCCGGTGCGTGACAGCATTTGCCTGCTGCGCAAGAGCTACCGCTTCGATGCCTCTTCAGGAATTGGTCAGCTGGCGCTGGCCGTCAATGCGGGCGATACGCGCCAGGTCGATGCAGTCTTTGCCGCTGATTACGCCGATATTGAGCGCTTCACGTTGGGGAGTAGCGAAGCGTATCAGCATCTGCTTACTGCCTGTGTTGCCGGATACCGCGACTATCTGAGCCGCCTTGCAGCCGGTGCACAGCCTGCCGATGTGCTGGATGCGTTTAGCCGTTTCCAGCTGCTTTGCGCGCTGCGCGAAGGGCCGTTTGGAGTGATGGGGCTGAATGAACGCATTGAGGTCTCGCTGCAAAAAGCGGGCTTGATCCGTCGTTCACCGGGCGCGGCGAATAAATGGTATCCCGGCCGGCCGGTGATGATTTCCCGCAACGACAGTGCGTTGGGGCTGTTTAACGGCGACATTGGTATTGCGATGCTGGATGAGGAACAGGCGCTGAAGGTGTTCTTCCCACTGCCTGACGGCAGCATCAAAGCCGTACAGCCCAGCCGACTGCCGCCGCACGATACCGCCTATGCGATGACGGTGCATAAATCGCAGGGATCCGAATTCGATCACACCGTGCTGGTGCTGCCTAATCAGTTCACGCCGGTGCTGACCCGCGAGCTGGTTTACACCGCCATCACCCGCGCGAAATTACGTTTAACGCTGTATGCCGAGCAAAACGTGTTAAACAGCGCGGTGAAAATGCGCACCTTGAGGCGCAGCGGGCTGGTCGAACGGCTGACCGAATAATTTGGCTGAGATGAGACGTTAACAAGGGGCGATAAATCGCCCCTTTTGGGTCTTCAGGAGAAGAGACGCGCGTGGCGCAGATCGGCCATCAGCACTTTTGAGCGACGCTGATAGTTGTACATCAGCTTTTTACTTTCCGGCAGCAGTTCGATATCGACCGGCGTAAAGCCGCGTTCCTGGAACCAGTGAATGCTGCGGGTGGTCAGCACGAAGAGTTTCTTCAGCCCCATCTGACGCGCCTGCAGTGCCACGCGTTCCAGCAAGGCTTCACCGCGCGAGGAACTGCGGTAATCAGGATGCACCGCCACACAGGCCATCTCGCCAATCGCTTCTTCCGGGAACGGATAGAGCGCGGCGCAGCCAATCGTCAGGTTATCGCGCTCAATGATGGTGAACTTATCAATTTCCATCTCCAGCTGCTCGCGTGAGCGACGAACCAGAATTCCCTGCTGCTCCAGCGGACGGATCAACTCCAGAATGCCGCCGATATCATTAATGGTGGCACGGCGGATCTGCTCGGCACTTTCCATCACGATCTGCGTACCGATACCATCACGCGAGAACAATTCCTGTAACAACGCGCCGTCTTCCTGGTAGCTGATCAAATGGCTACGACGCACGCCGCTGCGGCAGGCTTTAACCGCACCACGCAGAAAACGCACGGTGCCGGACAGGTAGTCATCGCGCGTTTCCAACTCTTCAATGCGCTGCTGGGCATCATTCGGGAACAGCTCGGAGATGATATTGCCTTCATCATTGGTCACGCCCTGTTCGGAGCAGAAACCAATCATCTTCTCGGCTTTCAGCTTGATGGCTAACTGCGTCGCCACTTCTTCAGAGGTCAGGTTGAAGCTCTCGCCGGTGACGGAAACCGCAACCGGCCCCATCAGCACGATCGCGCCGCTGTCCAGCTGACGGTGAATCGCTTCTTCATCGATACGACGAATACGGCCGCTGTGGCAGTAAGCCACGCCATCATCCACGCCTAACGGTTGGGCAATAATAAAGTTGCCGCTGACCACATTAATATGCGCACCCTGCAACGGGGTATTGTTCAGGCTCATCGACAGGCGGGCGGTAATATCCAGCTGTAAACGGCCCGCGGCCTGCTTAACCAACTCAAGGGATTGCGCATCGGTGACACGGGTATGCTTGTGATAAATCGGCTCCAGCTGGTGTTCAGCCAGGTTAGCGTCTATCTGCGGCCGGGCGCCATACACCACCACCAGGCGAATGCCCAGGCTGTGCAGCAGGCCAATATCATTGACGATGCTTGAGAAGTTCTCATGCTCGATGGCTTCACCACCCAACATAATGACAAACGTCTTACCACGGTGGGCATTGATATAGGGCACGGTATGACGAAAACCCTGAACCAGCTCGGTACTCCGTTCCTTCACGGCAAACCCTCTATGAATTATTATTCGCTAAAAGTGTATTTTTATTCTTTTATTGGCCGGGCGCAAGGGGCAATTTCTCAGTATTTTCTGGTTTCTTCCCCTGGCGGCCACGCTAATACGCTGCATTTTATCGCTTTTTCTGGGTGACACCGCCGGAGGGATTCGCTAAAGTTTTTGCACTTGGTAGTCATTTGGCTTTTTTTTAGACACAGTTCAGCAAACACCTCTGGAGTAGCATGTCCGATTTACCCTCACCTGGCCGTCGCCGGTGGTTAAAAAGCGCCGGCGCCGTCGTGCTGCTAAGCGTCAGCAAAGTAGGCCTGGCCGCCAGCAGCCATGTGGTGGCGATCCGCATCTGGCCGTCTTCAACCTATTCACGGCTGACGCTGGAATCCAACCGCCCGCTGAAATATAAGCAGTTTGCGCTCAGTCATCCCGAACGCGTGGTGATCGATATTGCCAATATCCAGCTTAACCATGCGCTGAAAGGCGTCGGGAACCTGGTGCGCAGCGACGATCCCTACATTAAAAATGCCCGAGTGGGGCAGTTCGATGCCAATACCGTCCGACTGGTGCTTGAGCTGAAGCAAAATGTGTCGCCAAAGATTTTCACCCTCGCGCCCGTCGCCGGGATCCGCGATCGTCTGGTGCTGGATCTCTATCCGGCAAAAGGCAGCAGCTACGATCATGCTGACGATCCGCTTCTGGCGTTACTGGAAGATTACAATAAAGGCGATCTGGAAAAGAGCCAGCCTGCAGCGGCGGCTTTGCCGGGCAAGGCGGGGCGGGATCGGCCGATTGTGATCATGCTCGATCCGGGGCACGGCGGCGAAGACTCGGGGGCCATCGGTAAACATAAAACCCGCGAAAAAGACATTGTGCTGAAGATCGCCAGACGACTGAAGGTCTTGATTGACAAGCAGCCCAATATGCGTGCCTATATGACGCGCAACGAAGATGTCTTTATTCCGCTAAAAGTCAGGGTGGCCAAAGCGCGCAAACAGCGTGCCGATCTGTTTATTTCCATCCATGCCGATGCCTTCACCAGCCGTGCGGCACGCGGCTCGTCGGTATTTGCGCTCTCGACCAAAGGCGCGACCAGCACTGCGGCACGTTTTCTGGCGCAGACGCAGAATGAATCAGACCTGATTGGCGGCGTCAGCATGAGCGGCGATCGCTATCTCGATCACACCATGTTCGATATGGTGCAGAGTCTGACCATCAACGACAGCCTGAAATTTGGTAAAGAGGTGCTGTCCCGCATCGGTAAGGTGAACCATTTACATAAGCGAACCGTCGACCAGGCCGGTTTTGCCGTGTTGAAAGCACCCGACATTCCGTCGATTCTGGTGGAGACAGCGTTTATCAGTAATTTAGAAGAAGAGCGAAAGCTGCGGACGACGCGTTATCAGCATCAGGTAGCGGAATCTATTCTGGCGGGGATCAAAGCGTACTTCGCCAGTGGCGCAAGCCTGGCACCCAGAAAATAATCGGGATTGTGGGGCGGGGTGCTGCTCGCCCGGCATTAAGCAGACAGGCAAATCCATTGCGGGGAATTTGGCGGAGGCCAGAAACAAAAAAACACCCGTTAAGGTGTTAAGTTGGTTGCGGGAGCCGGATTTGAACCGACGACCTTCGGGTTATGAGCCCGACGAGCTACCAGGCTGCTCCATCCCGCGTCCGTAGTGTACTACTGTTGCTTCCGTCACAACAGGTCTTTCTTTTACTGCTTTCTCCGAAGAGAAATGGTTGCGGGAGCCAGATTTGAACTGACGACCTTCGGGTTATGAGCCCGACGAGCTACCAGGCTGCTCCATCCCGCGTCCGATATACTGTTGCTTCCATCACAACAGGTCTTGCTGTTCACAGAACATTCTCCGAAGAGAAATGGTTGCGGGAGCCAGATTTGAACTGACGACCTTCGGGTTATGAGCCCGACGAGCTACCAGGCTGCTCCATCCCGCGTCTGTGGAAGCGCACTATACGCTGTAGGAGTTTTGATGCAACCCCTTTCTGCAATAAAGTCATCAAAATAGCGCTTACTGCTCACTTCTTCTGCATTTGCCTTATTCTCGTACAGCAACCGATGAACTTTACCGTTGAGCCGTTTAATTCTCCCGGTGCCTTTGCTATCTTCGGCGAGGAATTCCGCATAGAGGGCAGTGAAATAATGAAAGGATGTTGGGCGAAGTTTGCAGTAACAGGGGCGTTGCTTGCCCTGCTGGCGGGATGTTCCTCAAAACCGACCGATCGTGGCCAGCAGTATAAAGACGGAAAGCTGGACGAGCCGCTCGGACTGGTCAATCAGCCGAATGCGAAAGGGCGTCCGGTGAATGGCAAAGACTTCAGCGATCAGGTCAGCGAAATTCAGTACGCGTCGCCGGCGATGTATTCCCGCCAGACCGGCACCTACGGTTCGATTAAAGCCTGGCTGATGGCGGGCGGCGACACGCGCCAGCTGCGTCAGTTTGGTCTGGATGCCTATCAGATGGAAGGCACCGATAACTATGGCAACGTGCAGTTCACCGGTTACTACACGCCGGTGCTGCAGGCCCGTTACACGCGCCAGGGCGAGTTCCAATATCCTTTATACAGAATGCCTGCGCGTGCTAAAGGCGGACGCCTGCCAAGCCGTGCGGACATTTATAGCGGCGCGCTGGGCGATCGCTACATCGTTGGCTACAGCAACTCGCTGATGGATAACTTCATTATGGATGTGCAGGGCAGCGGCTACGTGGATTATGGCGACGGTCGTCCGCTGACCTTCTTTGGTTACGGCGGCAAGAATGGCCACGCGTACCGCAGTATCGGCAAGGTGTTAATCGATCGCGGTGAAGTGAAGCGCGAAGATATGTCGATGCAGGCGATCCGTAAATGGGGCGAAGAGCACAGCCCGGAACAGGTGCGCGAACTGCTGGAGCAGAACCCATCCTTTGTGTTCTTCAAGCCAGAAAACTTTGCGCCGGTGCGCGGAGCCAGCGCCGTTCCGCTGGTAGCGAAAGCCTCCGTGGCGTCTGACCGTTCGCTGATCCCGCCGGGTACCGCGCTGCTGGCCGAAGTGCCAATACTGGACAACAACGGTAAATTTACCGGAAAATATGAGATGCGAATGATGGTGTCGCTGGATGTTGGCGGTGCGATCAAAGGCCAACACTTTGATATCTATCAGGGCATTGGTGAGCAGGCGGGGCATATGGCCGGCTGGTTCAACCATTATGGCCGCGTCTGGGTACTGAAATCAGCCCCTGGTGCCGGTGTGCCGGTATTCTCTTCTGCATCAAATAGCACTAACGGTTCCGCTCTGCTGACCCAGTAAGCGTTGCTGTTAGCGGGCTGGTTCGCCAGCCCTTCACTGAATTCTGAGGTAAAGCATGACTTCTCTTTCTGACGCCTGGCTGCAACGCTTTGGCGGCACGGCGCGTTTGTATGGGCAACCGGCGCTGCAGCTGTTTGCCGACGCGCATATCTGCGTGGTGGGTATTGGCGGCGTCGGCTCGTGGGCCGCTGAGGCGCTGGCCCGCACCGGCATTGGTGCCATCACCCTGATTGATATGGATGATGTCTGCGTCACCAATACCAACCGGCAGATCCATGCGCTGAAAGAGACGGTTGGCCAGGCGAAAACCGACGTGATGGCCGAGCGTATTCTGGCGATTAACCCGGAGTGCAAAGTCACCTGCGTGGATGATTTTATTACCCCGGATAATACGTCTGAGCTGATGAGCGCCGGCTTTACCTATGTGATTGATGCGATCGACAGCGTCCGGCCAAAAGCCGCGTTGCTGGCCTGGTGCCGCCGCAACAAGATCCCGCTGGTGACCACGGGGGGAGCCGGTGGGCAGATCGATCCGACCCAGATCCAGGTTGCCGATCTGGCGAAGACTATTCAGGATCCGCTGGCGGCCAAACTGCGTGAGCGGCTGAAGAGCGATTTTAAGATCGTGAAAAACAGTAAGGGCAAGCTGGGGATCGACTGCGTATTTTCGACGGAAGCGTTGATGTATCCGCAGGCGGATGGCTCGGTTTGTGCCTCCCGCAGCACGGCGGAAGGTCCGAAGAAGATGGATTGCGCGTCAGGTTTTGGTGCGGCGACCATGGTGACGGCAACCTTTGGCTTTATTGCCGTTTCCCACGTGCTGAAAAAGATGATGGCGAAAGCCGCGCGCGCCTGATGGCGTGCACCAGGCGTGAGCCTTAGCTTTCCTTAGCCGCTTTGATCACCGCTTCCGCCAGCGCGCTCAACCCAGCGCTGCGCGACGAGCTCAGCTGGGCACGTAATCCCAGCTCATCAAACAGCGTCAGCGGGTCGTGACTCAGCAGAGTGGCGGGTTGCTGACCTTCTACGGCGGTTAATAATACCGCCAGCAGTCCGCGCACGATCCGGCCTTCGCTATCACCGTAAAAGTGCAGGCTGCCATCTTCACGCCGTTGATGCCCCAGCCAGACGCGATTTTCACAGCCGCTAAGTTCGATATCTGCCGTTTTTAATGCCTCTGGCAGCGCCGGAAGCTGTTTTCCCATCAGGATCAGCTGACGATAACGGTCTTCCCATTGCGTATACGCCGAGAATTTTTGCTTCAGGCCGTCGGCGGTAATCAGTTCGCCGAAGGGATGAGGTGCCAGTAAAGAAGTCATGATTAATCGCCTAACAGGTCCAGTGCGGTGGTCATCCCTTTGACCAGCGCGTCTACATCGTGAAGGGTATTATACGGCGCAAATGACGCACGCAAAGTCCCGCTTACTCCTAATGCCTGCAACAGCGGCTGTGCGCAGTGCTGCCCGGCCCTTAAGGCAATGCCGCTTTCCGCCAACAGCGTGACCACATCGCTGTGGTGCACGCCGGCGATATCAAACGAAAGCAGGCTGGAGCGGCTGGCCCGGTAACTGCGGAATCCACTCAGCGCGGAAAGGCGTTCTTCTGCCACATCGGCTAATCCACAACTCCAGCTCTCGGCGGCGTCCAAATCAATGCCTTCCAGCCAGCTTAGCGCGGCGCTTAACCCAATGACGCCGGCGACGTTTGGCGTTCCTGCCTCAAAGCGCCACGGCACCGGCTGCGGAACGAATCCATCAAAGCTGACGCTGCTCAGCATTTTGCCGCCGCCCTGCCAGGGTTCCATCTCCTCCAGCAGCGCGGTTTTGCCATACAGCGCACCAATGCCCATGGGGCCATACAGCTTGTGGGCAGAAAATGCGTAGAAATCGATATCGTGGGTTTGCACATCCGGTGGCGCGTGAACCACCCCCTGAGCACCATCAATCACCACTTTGGCACCGACACCATGAGCAAGCGCGATGGCCTGAGCGATATCAGGGCAACCGCCGGTGACGTTCGACATTTGTCCAAGTGCCAGCACTTTGGTTTTTGACGACAGCAGTTCAGGCAGCAAGGCCATATCGGGCAGCAGATGGCTGCCCAGCGGCCACTTCACCACTTTTGCGCCGGTCTGGGCGGCAACCATCAGCCACGGCACCAGGTTGGCGTGATGCTCGGCTTCACTCACCAGAATTTCATCACCTGGCGCTAAACGAGGACGAAAATAGCCTTGAGCCACCAGGTTAATCGCTTCGGTGGTGCCTTTGGTCCAGACGATATTGGTCGCCAGCGGGGCATTCAGCAGCCGGGCAACCTGTTCGCGCGCCTGCTCATATTTTTCGGTTAATTCACGGGCAGCAGCAAACTGGCTGCGGTGAACGGTGCCGGCGCTGAGGCTGTAAAACTGCCGGGTAGCGTCAATCACTGCCGAGGGTTTTAAGGTGGTGGCCGCACTGTCGAGATAGACTCCAGCATCAGCCAGCGCCGGGAAATGCTGACGAAAGAGGGCGGGATTAAAGCTTGTCATAATTTCCTCGACTAATGATGTATTGGTGCGGTATCACTCAGGACCACTCTGAATAACAGGCATATTCCTGGCAAAGTTGGAAAAGCGGGTTATGCTTTTTCAGGAAAGCTTTAAAACATTACCAGCAGATAAGCACCCTTTTGGCAGGCAATTTACCCGCATTTTGCCAACAGGTCGTGCTCTGAAGGTGATTTATCGGATTACCGTCTTCAAGGAGAATAAAGATGAAAAAATTTGCTGCAATTCTGGCCGCCTGTGCCATGACCTTTACCCTGGCTGCTTGTTCAAGCAACTATGTGATGCATACCAATGATGGCCGCACTATCGTCGCAGACGGCAAACCTGTGGTCGACACCGATACCGGTATGATCAGCTATCAGGATGCCAATGGCAACAAACAGCAGATCAACCGTTCTGACGTGAAAGAAATGGTTGAGATGGGCCAGTAAGCTTCAGGCAAAAAAAAAGCACCGCAATTTGCGGTGCTATTAATCACTATGGACAGACAGGGTAAATCTACAGGAATAAAAGATAGCCAGGCTATCAGATCTGAAAAGCGTCAGATCAAATGCAAACACAACATCACGACCACAAGCCAAAAGCCCTTCAAAATCCGGCGTTTCCGCCCCAATTTCAAACTGCTTTTCGTTCCGGCTCAGGAAGTGCGGCAACTATAGGTATTTGCTGGTACATCCTCAACGGACAAATTATAATGTCTCGGATAAAAAAAACTAATACGTAAAGCTCCGTCAGGAGTGTTACTTCCGATGATGTTCAAAAGTATCCGGTAACCATGTCAAAACGTCTTCCCCCTTTAAATGCTCTGCGGGTTTTTGATGCCGCGGCGCGTCATCTCAGCTTTACCAAAGCCGCCGAAGAGCTGTTCGTCACTCAGGCCGCTGTCAGCCACCAGATTAAGTCATTAGAGGACTTTCTTGGGCTGAAGCTGTTCCGTCGTCGCAATCGTTCGCTGTTGCTGACCGAAGAAGGGCAAAGCTATTACCTCGACATTAAAGAGATTTTTACCTCGCTGAATGATGCGACGCGCAAGCTTCAGGCGCGCAGTGCAAAGGGCGCGCTGACGGTCAGTTTGCTGCCCAGTTTTGCCATTCAGTGGCTGGTGCCGAGGCTCACCAGCTTTAACTCAGCTTATCCGGGGATCGACGTACGGATCTCTGCGGTGGACCGCGATGAAGAGAAGCTGGCCGATGATGTCGATGTGGCTATCTTTTACGGTCGTGGCAACTGGCCGGGCCTGCGGGTGGAAAAACTCTACGCCGAATATCTGCTGCCGGTCTGTTCGCCCTTACTGTTGACCGGGGATAAGCCGCTGAAGACGCCGGAAGACCTGGCTAACCAGACGTTGCTGCATGATGCCTCGCGCCGGGACTGGCAGTCTTACACCCGGCAACTGGGCGTTGGGCATATTAATGTGCAACAAGGGCCGATCTTCAGCCATAGCGCGATGGTGCTGCAGGCGGCAATTCACGGGCAGGGCGTGGCGCTGGCGAATAATGTGATGGCACAAACCGAGCTGGAAGCGGGACGGCTGGTTTGCCCGTTCAATGACGTTTTAGTCAGTAAAAACGCTTTTTATCTGGTTTGTCATGACAGTCAGGCAGAACTGGGTAAAATAGCCGCCTTCCGGCAGTGGATCCTGGCAAAAGCCGCCAGTGAACAAGAAAAATTCCGCTTTCGATACGAGAGCTGAGATGTGATTTTTTGCCGCGTGGCCTGATGGCGGCGCGTGCACCCTCTGAGGATCTGGGAAATGTCGAGTCGTGCGATGCTGGTTTTTGCAGCAATAAGCGGGTTTGTCTATGTGATGCTGGGTGCTTTTGGCGCCCACGTATTGAGTAAATCGCTGGGGTCAGCGGAAATGGCCTGGATTAAAACCGGTCTGGATTACCAGGCGTTCCATACGCTGGCGATCATGGGTCTGGCTGCGGCGATGATCCGCCGGGCTAATTTCTGGTTTTACTGGAGCAGCGCTTTACTGGCCCTGGGGACGGTGTTGTTCAGTGGCAGCTTATATTGTCTGGCACTCTCGCACCTGAAGCTGTGGGTTTTCGTTACACCAATCGGCGGCACCTGCTTCCTGATTGGCTGGATTTTGATGTTGGTTGGCGCGCTGCGTCTGAAAAAAAGGGCAGAACGCCATGAATAAAGTATTACTGTATTGCCGTCAGGGCTTTGAGAAAGAGTGTGCGGCAGAAATTACCGCTAAAGCCGCCCAGCGTGAAGTGTTTGGCTTTGCGCGGGTAAAAGACGATTCCGGCTACGTGCTGTTTGAGTGCTATCAGGCGGAAGAAGCGGAAAAGCTGATTGCCGAGCTGCCTTTCAGCGAGCTGATTTTTGCCCGCCAGATGATTGTGGTCGGCGAACTGCTGCGCGACCTGCCGCCGGAAGACCGCGTTACGCCGGTGACCGGCATGCTGACCGGCTTTGTCGAGAAGGGCGGCGAACTGCGTGTCGAAGTACCCGACACTAACGAAAGCAAAGAGCTGCTCAAGTTTTGCCGTAAGTTCACCGTACCGCTGCGCAGCAGCCTGCGTGCCGCGGGCATTTTGCTGAAGTACGAGACCGATCGCCGTCCGGTGGTGCACGTGTTCTTTATCGCCCCAGGCTGTTGCTACGTTGGCTACTCAATGCCGAAAAACAACTCGCCGCTGTTTATGGGCATCCAGCGTCTGAAGTTTCCTTCCGATGCACCAAGCCGTTCCACGCTGAAGCTGGAAGAAGCCTTCCACGCTTTCATCCCGGCCGATGAATGGGATGAGCGTTTGGGCAGCGGATTGTTCGCGGTAGATTTAGGCGCCTGTCCAGGCGGCTGGACCTATCAGCTGGTGAAACGCAGCATGATGGTTCATGCGGTGGATAATGGCCCGATGGCGCCAAGCCTGATGGATACCGGTCAGGTGTTTCACCACCGTGAAGACGGCTTCAAATACCGCCCAACCCGCAGCAATATCTACTGGGTGGTGTGCGACATGGTTGAGAAACCGGTGCGCGTTGCCAACCTGATGGCCGACTGGGTGGTTAACGGCTGGTGCCGTGAGGCGATCTTTAACCTCAAGCTGCCGATGAAAAAGCGTTATGAGGAAGTGTCGCAAAACCTGGCGATGATCGACGAGAAGCTGAAGGCCAACGGCATTAATGCCCAGATCCAGGCCCGTCAGCTGTATCACGATCGTGAAGAAGTGACGGTGCACATTCGCCGCATCTGGGCTGCAGAGCCCGGACGTCGTGACGAGAAGTAAGCTTCTTCAGGAAAGCTCGCCAAACAGACGAGCATCAGCAGAAAATTGCCCGGCCATTTACCCCATGGCCGGGCGATCAGAGGCGATCGGGCAAGCGTAACTCTTTCAGATTTCCTTCCAGCACCAAATCCGTTTTCAGCGTGGCGACCTGCCGGCAAATCTCTGCCATCTGCTGATGTTCCTGAAGCTTCTTCTGCCACTTTGTCGGCACCGAGGCAAGCTGCTGATAGACAGCGTCCAGCGTACCAAACTCCCTTAACAGCTCCGCCGCGCTTTTGGCGCCAATTCCCGCTACGCCTGGGATCTTACTGCTGCTAATGCCTGCCAGCCCCCAGTAATCGGTCAGCTGTGCGGGCGACACGCCAAATTCCGCGTCGATAAAAGGCACATCCAGCCAGCGTTTCTGGAAATAATCACGGATCTGGATCGCGGGTGCCAGCAGCTGGCAATAGCCTTTATCGGTCGAGACGATGGTGGCCTGATGGCCGCCAGCCGCCACTTTGCAAGCCAGCGTGGCCGCCAGATCGTCGGCTTCTTCACCGGCAACCTGCCAGCAGGCCACGCCAGCGGCAGCAAAAGCGGCGCGCAGCAGCGGCATCTCCTCATGCAGGCTGTCCGGCATTGGCGTGCGGCCGGCTTTGTAGCCCGGCAGCAGCTGATGTCGCCAGCCTTCATGACGTTCGTCATCGTCAAACACGGCCACCGCATGGGTGGGATTGCTGTGGCGGATTAACTGGTGCAGGGCATTGACGCAGGTTTCCTGGCACGGGGAACCCTGCACAGCATGGATACGGCGGATCAGGTTCAGGGCATCAACAATCAGCAAATGAATAGTCATAAGTACCACGAAGGCGGAGCGACCCAAGAGCCGCTCCGGTTGGGAGTGTTATTTGATGATTTCGTAGCAGGGGATGTAGGCCGTGCCCGGCAGCTTCATGCGGTGTTGAGCAACAAATCCCTGTAACAAATCGTCCATGCGGCGCATCATTTCCGGATCGCCATGCAGCTTATACGGGCCTTTTTCTTTGATCGCCTTGATGCCCATATCCTTCACGTTCCCGGCAACGATGCCCGAGAAAGCCCGGCGCAGCGCGGCAGCAAGCTGCTCGGCAGGCTGGTCAGGGTGAAGATTCAGGTTGGCCATATTTTCATGCGTTGGCATAAACGGCACCTGAAGATCCGGCGCGATACGAATCGACCAGTTAAAGCTGTAAGCATCGCCGGTTTCACGACGGTGCTCTTTCACTTTCGGCATCGCTTGCTTCATTAGTCGAGCCACTTCCGGCGCATCATCAATGATGATGGTGTAGTGCTGGCGGGCCGCTTCGCCCAGCGTGCTGACGATAAATTCATCCAGCACGTTAAAGTAGTCTGCACTCTCTTTGGGGCCGGTCAGGATCAGCGGCAACACCTGATCCTGATTGTGCGGATTCATCAAAATACCCAGCAGGTAAAGCAGCTCTTCAGCCGTTCCTACGCCGCCTGGGAAGATGATGATGCCGTGGGCGATACGGACAAACGCTTCAAGGCGCTTTTCAATATCCGGCATGATAATCAGCTCATTGACCAGCGGGTTCGGTGGCTCAGCGGCAATAATGGACGGCTCGGTCAGACCAATAAAGCGACCTTCTTTATAGCGCTGCTGAGCATGGCCCACCGCCGCGCCTTTCATTGGCGCTTCCATCACACCCGGCCCACAGCCGGTGCAGATATTCAGCTCACGTAAACCTAACTGCGAGCCGACATTACGGCAGTATTGATATTCCACCGCGTTAATTGAGTGGCCACCCCAGCACACCACGGTATTGGGTTCTTCGCCAATGTGCAGCGCACGGGCGTTGCGCAGGATTGAGAACACCATATTGGTCAGCTGCACGGTGTCTTCAATATCCAGATTCTGGAAACGTTCGTTGCTGTTGAGCTGGCCGTTTACAAACAGAATATCGCGCAGCACCGCAAACAGGTTGGCCTGCAGGGAACGAATAATCCGGCCATCAACAAAGGCCTCTTCCGGTGGATTGATCAATTCCAGCTTCACGCCGCGCTCACGACGCAGGACGTTGATATCAAAATTCTCAAAACGAGAAAGCAACTCATGGCTGCTGTCGGTCTGACTTCCGGAGTTAAGTACGGCAAGAGAACAGTTGCGGAATAACTGGTAAAGGTCGCTGCTGGCAGTCTGCTTCAGCATATCGACTTCCAGTTGAGACAGCAGATCCATTGAGCCCAACGGGCTGACATGTGTAATCAAATTAACTCCTTTACACCCATCCGGGTGATCGTCACTCCATGGTCTGACCCGCTAAAACAGGCCGGACGCGGAGAGTAAAATCCCTGAGCCCGGTGATTACCTGAGCCCACTCCAGAGTAGCCTTGTCAGCAGGGATTTAACAAGGTGTCGCGCGATGCTTATGCGGCGCGGCGCGCAAAAACTTCGGGGATTACTGGCGGACCAGCCGAGAATGCCCCGGTCTGAACTCGCCATTGCTGCGCCATGGGTTGATATCCAGGCCACCGCGTCGGGTATAACGGGCATAGACGCTGAGCTTTTCCGGCTTACAGAAGCGCAGGATGTCGTTAAAAATACGTTCGACGCACTGTTCGTGAAATTCGTTGTGATGGCGGAAAGAGACCAGATAGCGCAGCAGTGCTTCGCGCTGGATGCGCGGCCCGCGATAGCTGATCTGCACCGAGCCCCAGTCGGGCTGATTGGTGATCAGGCAGTTAGACTTCAGCAAATGGCTGACCAGCTGCTCTTCCACAATTTCTGGCTGCGTTGCCTGCTCAAGGTAATCCGTGGTGAACTGGTAATTATCAATTTCGATATCCTGTTCATCAATGCAGGAGCCGGCAAAATGGCCAATCGGCTGGCCTTCCACTTCCTGCAGGCGGAACAGGGCGACGGTGACCTTACCTTCAGCACAGGCGCTGAGGTCGCGTTCCAGCGCGGCCCGCACGTCGCCCCAGTCGGCAAATTTGGTCTGATTGAAGCTGTTCAGATAGAGCTTAAAGCTTTTGGATTCGATCAGGTTGACGCTGTCGGCCTGCAGGGTGATTTCGCCCACCGCGACCTGTGGCAGGCCTTTCGCGTTCAGCCAGGACAGCTCATACAGCGTCCAGATATCGGCACCGTGGAAGGGCAGGCTATCGGGATACAGACCCAGAGGTTCGCGATTCATGCTGCGCGGAACGGCTTGCAGTAAAGAGGGTTGGTATTTATCGTGGTATTCTGTTGGCTTGCCGAGCGTCAGGTTGCTTAGCGCCTGATGTGGATCCGTTAAAGACATCGTAATAACCTTATGGCCTGCCGTTTGCAGGCGGTAGAGCAGAATGCAGAGATAGCCTTAGTGTAACTCAGGCTACAGAGAGTGAAAAAAGAATGATTGAAGAAACCAGCCGTGCCTTAACCGAGTTTACGCAAAAATATTGTGACGAATGGGACCGTGTATGCGGCCATCCGCCAGCCAGCGTGGAATTACTGGGTGTGCCTTCACCTTGCGTGCAGCAGACCGGTGCCGACGAACTTTACTGGCTGCCGCAGCCGTTCACTCTGGCGCAGAACCTCGAAGCGGTTGAACGCGCCATTGAGTTCCGCATCCAGCCTTCCGTTGCCGCCTGGTACAGTACGCAATTTGCGGGCGATATGACGGCCACGTTTGGCGGAAAAGCCTGCACCTTGCTGCAAACCTGGAGCGAAGAGGATTACCTGCGGGTGCAGGAAAATCTTATCGGCCATCTGGTGATGAAGCGTCGCTTGAAACAGTCGCCAACGCTGTTTATCGCCACCACGGATTCGGAGCTGGAAGTGATTTCGGTCTGCAATCTGACCGGCGAAGTGATTCTGGAGCAGTTGGGAACGGAAAAGCGCAGTCTGCTAGCGCCTGATTTGGAACAGTTTATCGCTGAGTTGCAGGTTGAACTGCCGGCAGGCCGAAAAGGGTAATTTTTCTGTGAGACAT
Source organism: Erwinia sp. QL-Z3 (assembly GCF_004551645.1). Taxonomy (NCBI): domain Bacteria; kingdom Pseudomonadati; phylum Pseudomonadota; class Gammaproteobacteria; order Enterobacterales; family Erwiniaceae; genus Erwinia; species Erwinia sp. QL-Z3. The sequence continues at coordinate 352,506 of NZ_CP037950.1, read as the reverse complement.
CTCTCACACTCGCTGTGAGAGATCGCTAGAAATATCGCGGGCATATGAACAGGTTTTTTCACTAATTGATTATTAATCAACGCGATAGTGCTTCCACCTTGCCAGCTTCACCTCAATTACCCCGGATTTTAACGCCAGCCATATTGTTTGCTTATGTCAATTTGGCAAAATAGCCTAATCAGAACGGATTCTGTGACTTAAGGATTGAGTCAGGACCCCCTCTGGATGAGGTTGCAAGGAAATCTTCAGGATGAAGAAAGGATGTCTCAGGATGAGATCAGGGACACCTCCAGGATGGAGAAGTGAGCTGTCAAAGACGATAGCGAGACAGGACGCAAGGGATTATCACCAGAAAGGTGATTTGTAAGGAAAACTGGGGACAAAGTTATCAAGGACGAGCAGGGAGCATTAGCGTGGCGGGATTGCTGCAAACGAACCGGGAGCACTGTTATTACAGTGCTCCTTTTTTTTGTCGCTATTTTCCCAATCCGGGCGCGAGTGGTATGCTTGCGGCCATTAAAAACCGGATAACAGGGAGCAGCCAATGAGCCGCGAACAACAGGTTCTGCTTCGCCTTCAGGCGATTGAACAACTACTGCACGATAAAGGGCTGTGGCAGTCCATCCCACCTGAAAGCGAGGCTTTCAACAGCGTGGAACCTTTCTGCGTCGATACCATGATGCCGCTGCAATGGCTTCAGTGGATCTTCCTGCCAAGAATGCATGCGCTGATCGATGCCGGCACCGAACTGCCGGTGAAATTAGCCCTCGCGCCGTATTACGAAATGGCCCTTGAAGCCGATATGCCCGAGCGCACCAGCCTGCTGCATGTCCTTGTCGCGCTGGATGATCTGTTTGAGCATGATGCCTGATGCTTGAGATCCTTTATCAGGACCAGTGGCTGGTTGCCGTCAATAAACCGGCCGGCTGGTTGGTCCACCGCAGCTGGTTAGATCGCCATGAAACGGTGTTCGTGATGCAGACCCTGCGCGACCAGATTGGTCAGCATGTTTTCACCGTACACCGGTTGGATCGCCCGACGTCCGGCGTGCTGCTGCTGGCGTTATCGAGCGAGGTAGCGCGCCTGCTGTCGCAACAGTTCGAACAGCATGCGATGCAGAAAACCTACCATGCGGTGGTCAGAGGCTGGCTGGAAGGGGAAGAGACCCTCGACTATGCGCTGACCGAAGAGCTGGACAAAATCGCTGATAAATTCACTAACCCGGACAAAGCGCCACAGCCTGCGGTAACCCACTGGAAATCGCTGGCCAAAGCTGAGCTGCCGGTCGCGGTCAGTCGCTACGACTCTTCGCGCTTCAGCCTGGTCGAACTCAAGCCTGAAACCGGGCGCAAACACCAGCTGCGCCGTCATTTACGCCATCTTCGCCATCCGATTATCGGCGACAGCGCGCACGGCGATCTGAAACAAAACCGTAGCGCGGCGCAGCACTTCGGCATGAAGCGTCTGATGCTGCATGCCAGCGAGCTGAGTCTGCTGCATCCGGTTACCGGTGAACCGCTGGTACTGCGTGCCGGCCTCGATTCGGTGTGGCAAGGGTGCATGACCGCCTTTTGTTGGCAGGAGTGCCTTCCGCATATCCCAAGGGTTGAGTTTGTGGCGGCTAACCTGCAGGATAGTCCCTCAGAATAAGCGCCAGCAATGGAGAAAAGCATGGCTCAGGTAGGTATTTTTGTAGGCACCGTTTACGGTAATGCGCTGCTGGTGGCGGAAGAGGCTGAACCTCTGCTGATCGACCAGGGACATCAGGTTAAGATTTTTGAAGATCCGACGCTGGATGACTGGCAGCGTTATGCCGATCATGTGGCGCTGATTATCACCTCCACCACCGGTCAGGGTGATTTGCCGGACAGCATCGCTCCGCTGTTTCATGCCATCAAAGACAAGCTGGGCCATCAGCCGACGTTGCAGTACGGTGTGATTGCGTTGGGCGACAGCAGCTACGAAGATTTCTGTGGCGGCGGCAAGAAGTTTGATGCCCTGTTGCAGGAACACAGTGCTAAACGCGTGGGTGAGGTGCTGTTAGTGGATGCGACTGAGAACCCGGAACCGGAAGAGATCACTTCTCCGTGGATTGAAGACTGGGCAAAGCAGATCGGCTAAACCTTTGACGCTTTTCCCGACGCCGGTTGGGTCGGGCGCATCCTGGCATCAATAGCCGGATGCGCTCGCTGTTTGTCTCAGCCGTCAATCAGGTGACTGGCGCAGGGTTAAACACCGCCAGCGCATTGTGAATACCCCATCGATCGGACCAGGTTTGTTTACGTCCGCTGGCAATATCCAGAATCAGCTCAAACAAGCGCGTTCCCACCTGCTCAATACTCTCTTCTCCCGTGGCAATCGTTCCGGCATTAATATCCATCAGGTCGAACCATCTGTCGGCCAGCGCGTTGCGTGTCGCCATTTTGATCACCGGGATGGCGGCCAGGCCATAGGGTGTTCCCCGTCCGGTGGTAAACACCTGCAGGGTAATACCGGACGCCATCTGCTGCGTTCCGCAAACAAAATCACTGGCCGGGGTGGCGGCGTAGATCAGCCCGCGTCGGGTCGGACGCTGCCCTGGCGAAAGCACCTCTACAATCGGGCTGCGGCCGGATTTAGCGATCGAACCCAGCGCTTTTTCGACCACGTTGGCCAGCCCGCCTTTTTTATTGCCTGGCGAAGGGTTGGCGCTGCGGTCGGTCTGACCCATATTCAGGTAGTCGTCGTACCACGCCATCTCTTCCAGCAGGCGTTTGCCCACTTCTTCATTGATCACCCGTGGCGTCAGCAGATGAATGGCATCACGCACTTCCGTTACTTCAGAAAACATCACGGTGGCTCCACAGCGCACCAGCAAATCAGAGGCATAGCCTACGGCCGGATTCGCGGTCACGCCGGAGAAGGCGTCGCTGCCACCGCACTGCATACCGATAATCAATTCCGAAGCCGGAACCGTTTCGCGCTGCCGCTGATTCAGGCGCTGCAAATGCCGACGGGCCACCTGCAGGATATCGTCGACCATCGACTCAAATCCGATATGCTTTTCATCCTGCAGGCGCACAACATCTTCTTCGCCCAGCGAAATGGTCTGCACGTCGGGCGTGCCTTCCAGCAGGCGCTCAGGCTGAAGTTTCTCGCAGCCCAAACCGACCACCATCACTTCTCCACCGAAGTTGGCGTTCAGCGCCAGGTTGTGAATGGTGCGGATCGGCACGACGGCCGCGGGCGCGTTGATCGCCACGCCACAGCCGTACAGGTGATTTAATGCCACCACGCCATCAACGTTCGGGAACGCGGGCAGCAGGTCGCGCTCGATGATCTTCACCACATAATCGACCACGCCCGCGACGCAGTGAACGCTGGTGGTGATGGCCAGCAGATTGCGCGTGCCGACGCTGCCATCCGCATTGCGGTAGCCTTCAAAGGTATAGCCTTCCAGCGGCGGCAATGCCGGGGGAATATTGTTGGCAAGAGGCAGGCTGGACAGCTCCGGCGCTTCGGGCAGCACCACCAGCGATTCGTCAATCCAGCCACCGCGTGAGATATCCCTAACCGCATAGCCAATCACTTCGCCATAACGAATAATATTCGCGCCTTTGGCAATATCACTGAGAGCCACTTTGTGACCCTGAGGAATATGTTCTTTTAGTACCAACCCGCAAGGAAATTCAGTTCCCGCCACCAGGCCGTTATTATTTACCACGATGGCAACGTTATCGTTCTCATGGACCTTTATATAAAGGGGCGGATCGTTTTTTTGAATGTTCATTGCTCGACAATTCCTGAAAATAAGTAAGGTAAGCGTCTTTTATTCTCTCCGTGATGAACGATGCGTCCTTTTGTGCCTGAATCGTATTCTGCTGCCAAACAGTATAAAAGCCCGCCCGGTGGAAAACATTATGCAGATGTCTGACATACTGGCGGATGAGCGGGACTTTTTCTGGCATACGTACAGATATCAGTGAGAACGCTCACAAAGGCAAGGGGAAAGCCACCGGACTGTGACCGCCCACGCAGAACGGTCGGGTTCCGTGAGCCACCCCGCAAGGGGTTGTGCATATGCCATAAGAATATGAATATTTATGGCTTTTTATAGGGCTATTTACCGATGTATTCCGTTTGGGCTGTTCCTATACTTTTTAGCGAACAGAACGATGAGATATTGCCACGCTGCGTGAAAACTATTCTGCCAAATTAATCGCTGTGTTTAACCCAACATCATTCTGATACCCAACGCGATGTGTATGCAGTTCAGAGTGAAAGTAGCCTGACCGCTATATTTCAGGAGTGCATCATGAATTCAATCAGTAGTGCTGCGAGCGCCGTGCAAAAAAGAACAAATGCTCGCTACTGGATAGTGGTGATGTTATTTATCGTCACCTCTTTCAACTATGGCGACCGGGCCACCATCGCCATTGCCGGTTCCGCCATGTCCAAGGATATCGGGCTCAGCTCGGTAGGCCTGGGTTATATCTTCTCCGCATTCTCATGGGCTTATGTGATTGGCCAAATTCCGGGAGGCTGGCTGCTGGACCGCTTCGGGTCTAAACGCGTCTACTTCTGGAGTATCTTCCTCTGGTCACTGTTCACCTTACTGCAAGGCTTCGTGGATCTGTTCAGCGGCTTCACCATTATCGTCACGCTGTTTATGTTGCGATTCCTGGTCGGCCTGGCAGAGGCACCTTCCTTCCCGGGCAACAGCCGTATTGTTGCGGCCTGGTTCCCGGCGCAGGAGCGCGGCACCGCGGTCGCTATCTTTAACTCCGCACAGTACTTCGCCACGGTGATCTTCGCGCCGATTATGGGCTGGCTGGTCTCTTCCGTTGGCTGGGCGCACGTATTCTGGTTTATGGGTGGCCTCGGCATCATCCTCAGCTTTATCTGGCTGAAAGTGATCCACGATCCAAACGACCATCCGGGCGTCAACAAAGCCGAGTTGGAGTACATGGAGCAAGGCGGTGCGCTGATCAATATGGATCAGAAAAAAGAAGAACGTAAGGTGAGTTGGGCTGAGAAAAGGCATCAAATCAAACAGTTAGTCACCTCGCGTATGATGGTCGGCATCTACCTGGGCCAGTACTGCATTAACGCCTTAACCTATTTCTTTATCACCTGGTTCCCGGTCTATCTGGTGCAGGCGCGCGGCATGTCGATTCTGAAAGCCGGGATGGTCGCCTCAATCCCGGCGATCTGCGGCTTCCTTGGCGGCGTGCTGGGCGGGATTATTTCCGACTGGCTGATGCGCAAAACCGGCTCGCTGAATATCGCCCGTAAAACCCCAATTGTGCTCGGCATGTTGCTGTCGATTTCGATGGTGGTGTGTAACTACGTCGATACCGAATGGGTGGTGGTGTTCTTTATGGCGCTGGCGTTCTTCGGTAAAGGGATTGGTGCACTGGGCTGGGCGGTGATGGCGGATACCGCGCCGAAAGAGATCAGTGGCCTGAGCGGCGGTCTGTTCAATATGTTCGGCAACATCTCCGGCATCATTACGCCAATCGCCATCGGCTACATCATTGCGTCTACCGGCTCGTACAACGGTGCGCTGATTTATGTGGGTATCCATGCTTTTGTCGCCGTGCTGAGCTATCTGGTGCTGGTACAGGATATCAAACGCATCGAACTGAAACCTTTGTAAGGACGCGTTATGACCACGCAAAGCAGCCCTGTCATTACTGAGATGAAAGTCATTCCGGTGGCGGGCCACGACAGCATGCTGTTGAACATCGGCGGCGCGCATGGCGCCTTCTTCACCCGCAACATTGTGGTGTTAACGGACAGCGCCGGGCACACCGGCGTCGGGGAAGCGCCAGGCGGCGAAACCATTTACCAGACGCTGGTCGATGCCATCCCGCAGGTGATCGGTAAAGAAGTGGCCAGGATGAACAGCCTGGTGCAGCAGGTGCACAAAGGCAATCAGTCTGCGGACTTCGATACCTTTGGCAAAGGCGCCTGGACCTTCGAACTGCGGGTTAACGCGGTGGCTGCGCTGGAAGCCGCGCTGCTGGATTTACTGGGCAAATGCCTGAATGTGCCGGTGGCTGAACTGCTTGGACCCGGTAAACAGCGCGATGAAGTGACGGTGCTGGGCTACCTGTTCTACGTCGGCGACCGGGAGAAAAGCGATCTGCCGTATCTGGCGGGCGAGAAATCTGGCCACGACTGGTATCACCTGCGTCATCAAAAGGCGATGGACAGCGCCGCCATTGTTCGCCTGGGGGAAGCCGCACAGGATAAATATGGCTTCAGGGACTTCAAGCTGAAAGGCGGCGTTTTACCTGGCGAGCAGGAAATCGATGCCGTCAAAGCGATGAAGAAGCGATTCCCGGATGCGCGGATCACCGTTGATCCAAACGGTGCCTGGCACCTGGATGAAGCCATCGCGCTGTGCAAAGACCTGCAGGGGATTCTGACCTATGCCGAGGATCCCTGCGGCGCAGAGCAGGGCTACTCCGGCCGCGAAGTGATGGCGGAATTCCGCCGCGCTACCGGTCTGCCGGTCGCCACCAATATGATTGCCACTAACTGGCGCGAGATGAATCACGCGGTGATGCTGAATTCGGTCGATATCCCGCTGGCGGATCCGCATTTCTGGACCTTGAGCGGCGCGGTGCGCGTGGCGCAACTCTGTGATGACTGGGGGCTGACCTGGGGCTGTCACTCCAACAACCATTTCGATATCTCTCTGGCGATGTTTACCCACGTTGCCGCAGCCGCACCGGGCAAGCCGACCGCCATTGATACCCACTGGATCTGGCAGGAAGGCGACCAGCGCCTGACCAAAAATCCGCTACAGATCCGCCAGGGCAAAATTGCGGTCCCGGACGCACCGGGGCTGGGCGTTGAGCTGGACTGGGCGCAAATCGAGAAGGCCCACGAACTCTACAAAACGTTGCCTGGCGGCTCCCGTAATGACGCCACGTCGATGCAATATCTGGTCCCCGGCTGGACCTTCGATCGTAAACGTCCGGCCTTTGGACGCTGAACCCTGACAGGTAAGGAAGAGTTATGAACGCGATGACAGGAACCCCGTTAGTCACCGAAATGCAGGTTATCCCGGTGGCTGGTCACGACAGCATGTTGCTGAATCTGAGTGGTGCGCACGCGCCGTTTTTCACCCGCAATATCGTGATCATCAAAGACAACTCAGGCCACACTGGCGTGGGTGAAATTCCCGGCGGCGAGAAAATTCGTAAAACGCTGGAAGACGCGGCGCAGCTGATTATCGGCCACGGGTTGGGCGAATATAAAAACCTGCTGAGCCACGTGCGCGAAACTTTCGCCGATCGTGATGCCAGCGGCAGGGGAAATCAGACCTTCGATCTGCGCACCACCATTCATGTGGTTACCGGCATTGAAGCGGCGCTGCTGGATCTGCTGGGTCAGCACCTCGGCGTTAATGTGGCTTCGTTGCTCGGTGACGGTCAGCAGCGCGACCAGGTCGAAATGTTGGGCTACCTGTTCTACATCGGCGACAGCCGTAAGACCGACTTGCCTTACCAAAGTCAGCCCGAAGACAGCTGCGACTGGTATCGCCTGCGCCATGAGGAAGCGCTGAGCCCGGAAACGGTCGTGCGGCTGGCTGAAGCGGCCTACGAGAAATACGGCTTTAACGATTTCAAACTGAAAGGTGGCGTGCTGGCAGGCAGTGAAGAGGCCGAAGCGGTGACCGCACTGGCTAAACGCTTCCCGCAGGCAAGGATCACCCTCGATCCGAACGGCGCCTGGTCACTTAACGAGGCGATTGCGCTGGGCAAGCAGCTGAAGGGCGTGCTGGCGTATGCGGAAGATCCCTGTGGTGCCGAGCAGGGCTACTCCGGCCGTGAAGTGATGGCCGAGTTCCGCCGGGCAACCGGACTGCCGACCGCCACCAATATGATTGCCACCGACTGGCGGCAGATGGGCCATACTTTGTCCTTGCAGTCGGTCGATATTCCGCTGGCTGATCCGCACTTCTGGACCATGCAAGGTTCGGTTCGCGTGGCGCAGATGTGCCATGACTTTGGCCTCACCTGGGGTTCGCACTCCAATAATCATTTCGATATTTCGCTGGCGATGTTCACCCATGTGGCCGCCGCCGCGCCTGGCAAAATTACCGCCATCGATACCCACTGGATTTGGCAGGAAGGCAATCAGGGACTGACCCGACAACCGCTGCAAATTAAAGGCGGACGGGTGCAGGTTCCGCAACAACCGGGACTGGGCGTGGAGCTGGATATGGATAAAGTCATGCAGGCTCATCAGCTCTATCTGAAGCACGGACTGGGCGCGCGCGACGATGCGCAGGCCATGCAGTTCCTGGTGCCGAACTGGACCTTCGACAATAAACGCCCCTGTCTGGTGCGCTAATTTTCTTTCACAGGAGTTACTGATGAGCTACGTAAACAACCCCAACAGCTTCCGTCAGCGCCTGCTGGCCGGTGAAACCTTAATTGGCAGCTGGTGTGCCATGGCTAACCCGCTGACCACGGAAGTGCTTGGGCTGGCCGGTTTTGACTGGTTAGTGCTGGACGGTGAGCATGCGCCGAATGACATCACCACCTTTGTGCCGCAGCTGATGGCGCTGAAAGGTAGCCACAGTGCGCCGGTGGTACGTCCACCGACCAACGAGCCGGTGATCATCAAACGCCTGCTGGATATCGGTTTCTCCAACTTCCTGGTGCCTTTTGTCGAAACCGAAGAGGAAGCCATCCGCGCGGTCGCCTCCACCCGTTATCCGCCAGCCGGGATCCGTGGCGTCTCGGTTTCGCACCGCAGCAACATGTACGGCACGGTGCCGGACTACAACAACACCATCAACGATAACGTGACGGTGCTGGTGCAGATTGAAACCCAGCTGGGCGTCGACAACATTGATGCGATTGCTGCGGTCGACGGCGTGGACGGCATTTTTGTCGGCCCTGGCGACCTGTCCGCCGCGTTGGGCTACCTCGGCCAGCCCGCGCATCCGGAAGTGTTGAAAGTGATCAAATACCTGTTCGAGCGGGCCAAAGCCGCTGGCAAGCCAAGCGGTATCCTGGCGCCGGTCGAAGCCGATGCCCGTCGTTATCTGGAGTGGGGCGCTGGATTTGTTGCTGTAGGCAGCGACGTTGGCGTTTTCCGTGGTGCCACGCAGGCGCTGTGCGACCGCTTCAAAAAATAATCCCCCGAATCTGGAGAAGAAAAAATGAAAATTGGCTTTATTGGTCTGGGCATCATGGGCAAACCCATGAGCAAAAACCTGGTGAAAGCAGGTTACTCGTTAGTGGTTCGCGACCATAACCGCGAAAACGAAGCTGAGCTGGTAAGCCTGGGGGCGACGGTGGCCGGCAGCGCGAAAGAAGTGGCCGAGCAGAGCGATGTGATCATCACCATGCTGCCTAACTCACCCCAGGTGAAAGAAGCCCTGCTCGGTGAGGACAGCGTGATCCAGGGCGCAAAACCGGGCACTATCGTGATTGATATGAGTTCCATTGCGCCACTGGCCAGCCGTGAAATTCACGATGAGCTGGCGAAGAAAAGCATCTCGCTGCTGGATGCGCCGGTTAGCGGCGGCGAACCGAAAGCGATTGAAGGCACGCTGTCGGTGATGGTCGGCGGCGATAAAGAGCTGTTTGATCAGTGCTACGACATCATGAAAGCGATGGCGGGCTCGGTGGTGCACACCGGGGATATTGGTGCCGGTAACGTCACCAAGCTGGCAAATCAGGTGATTGTGGCGCTGAACATTGCCGCCATGTCCGAAGCGCTGACGCTGGCCACCAAGGCGGGCGTCAACCCGGAACTGGTGTTCCAGGCGATCCGTGGCGGTCTGGCCGGTAGCACCGTGCTGGAAGCCAAAGCGCCGATGGTGATGGATCGCAACTTCAAGCCTGGTTTCCGTATCGATCTGCATATCAAGGATTTAGCCAATGCGCTGGATACCTCTCACGGCGTGGGCGCGCAGCTGCCATTAACGGCGGCGGTGATGGAGATGATGCAGGCGGTGAAGGCCGATGGCATGGGCACGTCCGACCACAGCGCGCTGGCTTGCTACTATGAGAAGTTAGCGAAAGTGGAAATCACTAAATAGCCTATGGTCCGGCTTGTCCGCAGGCCGGTATCTGCACTTTTGGTTGAGGCCAGGTCAACGCGCCAGGAAACCGTATGAAAATAGTAATCGCACCGGATTCATATAAAGAGAGCCTGTCGGCTCAGCAGGTCGCCACGCAGATCGAGCTGGGGTTTCGCGAGATATTTCCCGACGCGCACTACGTTAAGCTGCCGGTAGCAGATGGCGGAGAGGGAACTGTCGAGGCGATGGTAGCGGCAACCAAAGGCAAAATAATTGAGCTTGATGTCACTGGCCCGCTGGGCGAAACGGTGAGCGCTTTTTACGGCTTATCCGGTGACGAAAGCTGCGCATTTATTGAGATGGCGGCGGCCAGCGGGCTGGAGCTGGTGCCGGCCGCCCAGCGCGATCCGCTGATCACCACCTCTTATGGCACCGGCGAGCTGATCCGTAACGCGCTGGATAAGGGTGTTGAGCACTTTATTATTGGCATCGGCGGCAGCGCCACCAATGATGGCGGTGCCGGGATGGTGCAGGCGCTGGGTGCACAGTTGCTGGACACGGACGGCCAGCAGATTGGTTATGGCGGTGGACAGCTGCCGGCCCTGGCCCGCATTGATATGAGCCAGTTCGATTCCCGCATTAAACACTGTCGCTTTGAAGTGGCCTGCGATGTCACCAATCCGTTGCTGGGTGAAGAAGGCGCGTCGGCCATTTTTGGTCCACAAAAAGGCGCAACGCCAGAACTGGTGAAACAGCTGGATAGCGCGCTGGCGCATTACGCCGGGGTGATCCGCCGCGATCTGGATAAAGATGTGCTGACCATTGCCGGCGGCGGCGCGGCGGGCGGCATGGGCGTGGCATTGCACGCTTTCTGCCAGGCAGAACTGCGTCGCGGTATCGAAATCGTTACCGAAGCGTTAGGGCTGGATGCGCTGGTGAAGGATGCGACACTGGTGATCACCGGTGAAGGCCGAATCGACAGCCAGTCCATTCACGGTAAAGTGCCGATTGGCGTGGCTCAGGTGGCGAAACGCTATAACAAACCGGTGATTGGTATTGCGGGCAGCCTGACCAAAGACGTGGGGATCGTGCATCAGCATGGTCTGGACGCGGTGTTCAGCGTGATTTACAGCATCTGCACGCTGGAAGAAGCGCTGGATAATGCCGCCGAAAACGTGCGTTTAAGCGCGCGCAATATTGCGGTGACGCTGGCAATAGGGCAAAAACTCTGACGGTTATCAGGCCGCTGTTTAGCGGCCATCCGGGCTTAAAGACTCAACCGATTTTTCGCCAGTCTGGCCACATTTTCCATCTCATCCAGCAGTTCAAACAGCTCCGGTTCCACCGCATCAATGCTGTCATGGGCACGCAGGCCTTGTTCCAGCTGCAGACAAAGCTGCTTCAGCCTTGGCACACCGCTATAGCTGGCGCTGCCGTGCAGTTTATGAATAATGTCACGCAGCGCCAGCGTATCGTCAGACGCCATATAGCTCTCTACCAGCCCCTTCACCTCCGGCAGGAAGTCCACCAGCATTTGCAGCAGATCGCGCGCCAAATCCGGCTTATTCGCCGCCTGACGCAGCGCCAGCTGCCAGTCCAGCGACGCCGGAACATCCTGCAGCTTCGCCGCCACCGCCAGTAATCCCGGCGTATAGCGCGCCAGCAGCTGGCTCAGTTTGGCTTCATCAATCGGCTTGGCGAGATAGTCGTTCATCCCGGCTTCAATCAGGTGCTCTTTCTCACCATCCAGCGCATGGGCGGTCACCGCCACAATCGGCGTGGAAGCGTGCTGCGGGTAACTGCGGATGATTTCGCTGGCGCGGATGCCGTCGATATCCGGCATCTGAATATCCATCAGGATAATGTCCAGATTGCGCTGCTGCGCCTGCTTGATCGCCGCTTCACCGCTGTCGCACAACACGATATTTTCAACCTGCTCTTCCAGCAGCGCGCCAATCAGCTTGAGGTTGGCCGGATTATCACCCACCGCCATCACCGTCAGCGGCAGGCGCAGACGGGCAGGGAGGTAGACCGCTTCGCGGGTGTGGTTCTCAATCAGTACCGGCAGCAAACGCGTCAGGCTGACCGGCTTAATCAGGCAGGCGTTGACGCCGCGAGACTTCAGCTCCTCGGCATAAATCTGCATCTGGCAAGGCAGGGCCATGATCAGGTTATCGGCGCGTTTCAAGGCGGGCAGCAGCAGCTCGGCGGAGATTTCCCGGTCGGCCTGTTTGGTCACCGGCAGGCCCAGCAGCAGGGCATCAAAATGCCCGTCCGGCAGGCCATCCAGCGTGGTGCTGTAGCTGATGTTCATCTGCGTGGCGCCGAGCATTTCAAGCGTCGCTTTTGCCGCGGCACTGTTGGCTTCAACATACGCCAGGCGTTTGCCGATCAGGCAGTCCGTCGCCCGACGATCGCTATTGGCATTCGGATTCAGCGCCAGGTTGATATTGAACCAGAAGGTGGAACCCTGATTCATCCGGCTGTGCAGCGAGATTTCCCCACCCATTTCGTTCACCAGCTTCTGGGTGATCACCAGCCCAAGCCCGGTTCCGCCATGGCGACGGGAAATGCTGGCGTCGGCCTGACGGAACGCCTGGAACAGCTGCGACTGCTGCTTCTCGGAGATGCCAATACCGGTATCGTGGATCTGCACTTCCAGATTCACCCGGTTAGTGCTCAGCGAACGCAGCTCAATACGGATATCGATGTTGCCCCGCTCGGTAAATTTGATCGCGTTGCCTAACAGATTGATGATGATTTGCTGCAGACGCAGCGGATCGCCGATGGTGTTATCCGGCACCTCCGGCTGAATGCTGAGCGTTAATTCCAGCCCTTTTTCATGGGCCGACTGCGCCAGCAGCACCACCACTTCATCCAGCGTGTCGCGCAGCGGGAACGGGATGGTTTCCAGCACCAGCTTGCCCGCTTCCAGCTTGGAAAAGTCCAGCACGTCGTTGATGATGCTTAACAGGTTATTGGCCGACCGCTCGATGGTGTGCAGATAGTCGCGTTGGGTAATATTCAGCGGGGTTTTCAGCGTCTGGCGGGTAAAGCCGATCACGCCGTTCAGCGGCGTGCGCAACTCGTGCGACATATTTGCCAGGAACTCGGACTTGATCCTCGCAGCTTCCTGCGCGCGCTTTTTGGCTAAATCCAGCTCCACGTTCTGGATCTCCATCTGCTCCAGCGTTTCGCGCAGATCGGAGGTGGCCTGGTCGATATTTTGCTGCATCTCTTCGTGGTAGGCGGTTAACGACATGGCCATCGAGTTGATGCCGTTCTTCAGCATATCCAGCTCACCGAGCATATTGCCGTTGACCCGGCTGTCCAGCTGACCGCGACGAATGCGGTCAACGGTGCTGACCATATCGCGGATCGGGCTGGTGACATCGCGCATCAGGCGATAGGCAAAGTACATCGCCAGACACAAACAGAGCAGCAGCAGCAGGGTGGAGACAAATACCTCCTTATATTGCTGCAAACGCACCGACTGCAGATCTAATTCAATCGCCACATAGCCGAGGGGATTGCCGTCGGGTTTGGCATCTTCGCCGGGTGACTCGTCGGGATAATAGCTTTCAGAGACAATTGGCGTGCGCAGAATGACCGAATTGCCTTCGCGCTGATAGCTGAATAAATTCGACAGTTTTTGCCCGGCCGGCAGCCGCAGCTTATCGGCGTCGGTGTGAAAGTTCGAGGTGACGAATAGCTGATTTTGCGCGTCAAAAATCGAAATAGAGCGGACGATTTCCGAGTGGCGACGGTGCAGCAGGCTGACCAGCTGCCTGACCGACTCTTTACTGTGAAAGGTCATGCCATATTCACTGGCAACCGCCAGCGGCTCGATGATGTTGGCGCCCGCGTCCACTAACTGGTTCTGCAGCTCGTTATAGCGATGTACGATGAAAAACGTACTTAATAACAGGCCAATCATCAGCGTCGGGGCCAGTATTAAAATCATCATCCGTGCACGCAGGCTATATTTGGTCATAAACTTCCTTAAGAAAATCTCTTTCGCCCGGCCATCACGCGGGTCGAATTAATCCGTATGCTGGTGTAGGCTACGCACGCTTTTTAGTGGCTGACACAGCTGATTACTTTCGGGACAGGCGAATAATGGCGCAATTCTACTCTGCAAAACGGCGCGTGACGACCCGCCAGATCATCATAGTGACGGTTAATGACCTCGATGGATTTGGCCAGGGCGTGGCCAGGCATAATGGCAAAGCGCTGTTTATCGCAGGCGCGCTGCCGGGTGAGCAGGTGGAAGTCGATATCACCGAAGATAAACGCGCCTGGGCCAGGGGGAAAACGCGCAAAATCCTCAAGGCCAGCCCGGACCGCGTCACGCCAAAATGCCCGCACTTCACCGAATGTGGCGGCTGCCAGCAGCAGCACGTCTCACCTGCTTTACAACAGAGCAGCAAAGCCCAGGCGCTGTCGCGTCTGTTGAGCCAGCAAACCGGTCAGCCGGCCGAGGTCGATACCATCCTCTCTGGCGAGGCGTATGGCTATCGCCGTCGTGCCCGACTGGGCCTCAGCTACCAGCCGCGCAGCAAAACGCTGCAAATGGGATTCCGCAAGGCGGGCTCCAACGATCTGGTCTCTCTGACGCAATGCCCTATTTTAAAGCCCGAACTTAATGCATTGATCGCGCCGCTGCATCAGGTGTTGAGCACTTTACAGGCAGTCAGCACCTTAGGGCATATCGAGCTGGTGCTGGCCGATAACGGCCCGCTGCTGGTGTTGCGCCATCTTGAGCCATTAATTGCTGAGGATCGTGAAAAACTGGAACAGTTTTCGTATAAGCATAAGGTGGCGTTATACCTGGCAGCAGAAAGCGATACGCTGGAGCAGGTAAATGGGGAGATGCCGTTCTACCGCATCCATGACCTGACCCTGACGTTCAGCCCGCGCGATTTTATTCAGGTCAACGGCGCGCTGAACGAGCAAATGGTAAGCCAGGCGTTAGCATGGCTCGATTTACAACCGGAAGATCGGGTGCTTGACCTGTTTTGCGGCATGGGAAACTTCACGCTGCCTGTAGGAAAAGTCGTTAAAAATGTTACGGGTGTGGAGGGCGTTGCAGCATTAGCGGCAAAGGGTGGTTATAATGCCGCCCTGAATAATCTGAATAATGTCAGCTTCTTTCAGCACAACCTGGAAGAGGACGTGACGCGGCAGCCATGGGCCGCAGAGGGATTTAACAAGGTGTTATTGGATCCGGCCCGTGCCGGGGCGGCAGGCGTGATGGATCACATCATTAAACTTGCGCCCGAACGCGTGGTCTATGTTTCCTGTAATCCGACTACACTTGCTCGGGATAGTCAGAGTCTTCTGACCTCCGGCTACCAATTGGAAAGGATTACGCTGCTTGATATGTTTCCGCATACCGGGCACGTGGAATCCATGGTGTTATTTAGCCGAAAATAGGCGCCCGGACGGGCGTCAAGGCAGGAGAGGATATGGTTGCGGTAAGAAGTGCACATTTGAATACGGCTGGCGAGTTTGCACTCGACCAATGGATCACCAGTTTGGGGATCTCTAATCCGCAGTCATGTGAACGACTGGCCGAGACCTGGCGCTATTGCGAAGAAGCCACCCGGGATCATCCTGACGCGGCGTTGTTGCTATGGCGGGGCGTTGAGATGGTGGAAATCCTCTCAATGCTCAGTATGGACAACGAAAGCCTGCGGGCCGCGCTGTTGTTCCCCCTCGCCAACACCCACGTCGTCTCTGAAGAGGTGCTGGAAGAGCACTTCGGTAAAGCCATTGTCTCACTGGTGCACGGCGTGCGTGATATGGACGCCATCCGCCAGCTGAAAGCCACCCACAATGATTCCATGGCGCCTGAGCAGGTGGATAACGTCCGCCGGATGCTGCTGGCGATGGTGGAAGATTTCCGCTGCGTGGTGATCAAACTCGCCGAGCGCATCGCCCATCTGCGCGAAGTGAAGGATGCGCCGGAAGATGAGCGCGTGCTGGCGGCGAAAGAATGTACCAATATCTACGCGCCGCTGGCGAACCGCCTCGGCATCGGCCAGCTCAAATGGGAACTGGAAGATTTCTGCTTCCGCTATCTGCATCCCGACGAATACAAACGCATCGCCAAATTGCTGCATGAAAGGCGCATCGATCGTGAAGGTTACATCGATACCTTTGTGCAATCCCTGCGCACGGAGATTGTGAAAGAGGGCGTCAAGGCAGAAGTCTATGGCCGTCCGAAACACATCTACAGCATCTGGCGCAAGATGCAGAAAAAGTCGCTGACCTTTGACGAGCTGTTTGACGTGCGCGCGGTGCGTATCGTGGCCGAACGCCTGCAGGATTGCTACGGTGCGCTGGGGATTGTGCACACGCTCTATCGCCATCTGCCCAGCGAATTCGACGACTACGTCGCCAATCCGAAGCCGAACGGTTACCAGTCAATCCATACCGTGGTGCTGGGGCCGAAAGGCAAAACCGTTGAAGTGCAGATCCGTACCCGCCAGATGCATGAAGATGCCGAGCTGGGCGTCGCCGCGCACTGGAAATACAAAGAGGGTGGCACCGGCGGCAATGCGCGCGGTGCGGCAGGTCATGAAGAACGTATTGCCTGGCTGCGTAAGCTGATTGCCTGGCAGGAAGAGATGGCGGACTCCGGCGAAATGCTGGATGAGGTGCGTAGCCAGGTGTTTGACGATCGGGTGTATGTGTTTACCCCGAAAGGCGACGTGGTGGATTTGCCTGCGGGTTCAACCCCGCTCGACTTTGCCTATCATATCCACAGCGATATCGGCCACCGCTGCATCGGCGCCAAGATCAGCGGGCGCATCGTGCCCTTTACCTATCAGCTGCAGATGGGCGACCAGATCGACATCATCACCCAGAAGCAGCCGAACCCAAGCCGCGACTGGCTGAACCCGAACCTCGGCTATGTCACCACCAGCCGCGGGCGCTCAAAAATTCATGCCTGGTTCCGTAAGCAGGATCGTGACAAGAACGTGGTGGCGGGTCGTCAGATCCTCGACAGCGAGCTGGACCATCTTGATATCAGTATGAAAGAGGCAGAGAAGCTGCTGCTGCCGCGCTACAACGTTAACTCACTGGACGAGCTGCTGGCCGCCATCGGCGGTGGCGATATCCGCCTCAACCAGATGAGCAACTTCCTGCAGTCGAAGCTGCACAAGCCCAGTGCTGAGGAAGAAGATCGCGAGGCATTGCGTCAGCTCACGCAGAAATCAGCGGCACCGCGAAGCAAAGAGAGTGGCCGGGTGGTGGTCGAAGGCGTCGGCAATCTGATGCACCATATCGCGCGCTGCTGCCAGCCCATTCCGGGCGACGATATCGTCGGCTTTATCACCCAGGGACGCGGG
This sequence comes from Erwinia sp. QL-Z3, assembly GCF_004551645.1. Taxonomy (NCBI): domain Bacteria; kingdom Pseudomonadati; phylum Pseudomonadota; class Gammaproteobacteria; order Enterobacterales; family Erwiniaceae; genus Erwinia; species Erwinia sp. QL-Z3. The sequence continues at coordinate 335,115 of NZ_CP037950.1, read as the reverse complement.
ATCTCGATCCACCGCGCCGACTGCGATCAGCTGACCGATCTGACCTCGCATGCGCCGGAACGGATTGTTGATGCGGTGTGGGGCGAAAGCTACTCCAGCGGTTATTCGCTGGTGGTGCGCGTCACCGCCAACGATCGTAGCGGCCTGCTGCGCGATATCACTACCATTCTGGCTAATGAAAAGGTCAACGTGCTGGGAGTTTCCAGCCGCAGCGACACCAAAAAGCAGCTGGCGACCATCGATATGGATATTGAGATCTACAACCAGCAGGTGCTCGGAAGGGTGATTGCGCGGTTGAACCAGGTCCCAGACATCATCGACGCCAGGCGCTTGCATTAGTATTCAGGGTGGCGACTCTACTTGCCAGTTTGCGTCCCGGCAGTGCTCGTCCAGGTCACATACTCGTGTATGCTCCCTGGCCTGTGCGCTGGCGGGACGCAACCTGACTGCGACAGTTACGCCACGACGTTGTTAAAGATACGTTCACATTAAGAGTGGCAACCTTCAGGCTGTCAGCTCTCGCCAATTTGATTATGGAAAATGTTATGAATGCACTCGATCGCCTGCTGGGCATCATGAAAACCCTGCGCGATCCTGAAGGCGGTTGCCCGTGGGACCGCGAGCAGACTTACGCCACCATTGCGCCTTACACCCTTGAAGAAACCTACGAAGTGCTGGATGCCATCAGCCGTGAAGATTTTGACGATCTGCAGGGCGAGCTGGGCGATTTGCTGTTCCAGGTGGTGTTTTATGCGCAGATGGCCAATGAAGAAGGGCGCTTTAACTTCGACGATATCTGCAACACTATCAGCGATAAGCTGGAACGCCGCCATCCGCACATTTTTGCCGACGTGAAGGTTAGCGGCAGTCAGGATGTGCTGACTCACTGGGAGCAGATTAAAACCCGTGAGCGGGCAGAGAAAGCGCAGCATTCGGCACTGGATGATATCCCGCGCGCGCTGCCAGCCTTGATGCGTTCGCACAAGATTCAGAAGCGCTGCAGTAACGTCGGCTTCGACTGGCATACGCTTGGGCCGGTGCTGGACAAAGTGTATGAAGAGATCGATGAAGTGATGCATGAGGCTAAGCAGGCGGTCGTCGATCAACAGAAGCTGGAAGAGGAAATTGGCGACCTGCTGTTTGCCACGGTGAATCTGTCGCGGCATCTGGGTAGCAAAGCCGAGATCGCGCTGCAAAAAGCCAACGACAAATTCGAACGCCGCTTCCGTCAGGTTGAGCAGATTATTGCCGATCAAGGGCTGGCGATGCAGGACGCGACGCTCGAACAGATGGAAGCTGCCTGGCAGCAAATCAAAGCCCGCGAGTAATAGCTGACTCGATTCAACAAAAGTGTGACTTGTATCAACCTCCGCCGCCGGCAAATCGGGTAATATTTTGTCGGTCAATACGGTGGCAGGCAGACAATCGGAAACGATTAATTGTGGCACTGCAGGGATTCGGGTAGACTGTTTTCCCGTCCTGGTTATTCCATCGTCTTTAAACCTACTTTCTCAGGTTCAGCATGACAACGAACTATATTTTTGTGACCGGCGGGGTCGTATCCTCTCTGGGAAAAGGCATTGCCGCAGCCTCCCTGGCCGCTATTCTTGAAGCACGCGGTCTTAACGTGACCATCATGAAACTGGACCCGTACATCAACGTGGACCCAGGCACCATGAGCCCAACTCAACACGGCGAAGTGTACGTCACCGACGACGGCGCAGAGACCGATCTGGATTTGGGTCACTACGAGCGTTTCATCCGCACCAAGATGAGCCGTCGTAACAACTTCACCACTGGCCGTATCTACTCAGAAGTCCTGCGCAAAGAGCGCCGGGGCGATTATCTGGGTGCGACCATTCAGGTTATCCCGCATATCACCAATGCCATCAAAGAGCGCATCATCGAAGGCGGTGAAGGCCATGATGTGGTGCTGGTTGAAATTGGCGGCACCGTCGGTGATATCGAATCCCTGCCATTCCTTGAAGCTATCCGCCAGATGGCGGTTCAGGTTGGCCGCGAGCACACCCTGTATATGCACCTGACGCTGGTGCCTTACATGGCCGCCGCTGGCGAAGTGAAAACCAAGCCAACTCAGCACTCGGTAAAAGAACTGCTGTCCATCGGTATTCAGCCAGACGTGCTGATTTGCCGTTCCGATCGCGCCGTACCCGCCAACGAACGTGCGAAAATCGCCCTGTTCTGTAACGTGCCGGAAAAAGCGGTAATCTCGCTGAAAGATGTTGATTCCATTTATAAAATCCCGGGCATGTTAAAATCCCAGGGTCTGGATGACTTTATCTGTAAGCGCTTCAATCTGAATGCACCGGAAGCGAACCTGGCCGAATGGGAACAGGTGATCTACGAAGAAGCCAATCCGGGCGGCGAAGTGACTATCGGTATGGTCGGCAAATATGTCGAGCTGCCAGATGCGTACAAGTCTGTGATTGAAGCCCTGAAGCACGGTGGTCTGAAAAACCGTGTGACGGTAAACATCAAGCTTATCGACTCGCAGGATGTTGAAACCCGCGGTGTCGAATTGCTGAAAGATTTGGATGCTATTCTTATCCCTGGCGGCTTCGGCTACCGTGGTGTGGAAGGCAAACTGATGACCGCCCGTTACGCGCGTGAGAACAACGTTCCTTACCTCGGCATTTGCCTGGGTATGCAGGTTGCGCTGATGGAATTCGCCCGTAACGTCGCCGGAATGGAAGGCGCAAACTCCACGGAATTTGTGCCAGACTGTAAGTATCCGGTGGTGGCATTGATCACCGAATGGCGTGATGAAGAAGGCAATGTTGAGCAGCGCACCGAGCAGAGCGACTTAGGCGGCACCATGCGTCTGGGCAGCCAGCAGTGCCAGCTGACCACCGACAGTCTGGTTCACCAGCTGTACGGTTCAGAAACCATTGTTGAGCGTCATCGCCATCGTTATGAAGTCAACAATATGCTGTTGAAGCAGATTGAAGCGGCTGGATTACGTGTGGCAGGCCGCTCCGGGGATGACCAGTTGGTGGAGATCATTGAGATCCCTGACCATCCATGGTTTGTTGCGTGTCAGTTCCATCCGGAATTCACCTCAACCCCGCGTGACGGTCACCCGCTGTTTGCTGGCTTTGTGAAAGCCGCCAGCGACTACCAGAAGCGTTTGGCAAACTAAGTATTTTCATAATGGCGCTGACTGACTAATCACCAGATGCCGGGCTGCAGCTCACACCGCTGCAGCGCCAAAATGGCGGTTAATCCGGGCGTTGTTTGTCTGAGTTTAAGTAAACTTGATACTGAGGAAAAACTAATGTCCAAAATCGTTAAAGTCATCGGTCGCGAAATCATCGACTCCCGTGGAAACCCGACCGTTGAAGCTGAAGTGCACCTGGAAGGCGGTTTCGTAGGTATGGCTGCTGCACCATCAGGCGCTTCTACCGGTTCTCGCGAAGCGCTGGAACTGCGTGACGGTGACAAATCTCGTTTCCTGGGTAAAGGCGTAACGAAAGCCGTTGCTGCGGTTAACGGCCCTATCGCTAACGCGGTAACGGGTAAAGACGCGAAAGACCAGGCAAACATCGACAAGATCATGATCGATCTGGACGGTACCGAGAACAAATCCCAGTTCGGCGCTAACGCCATTCTGGCTGTTTCTCTGGCTGCTGCGAAAGCCGCTGCTGCTGCCAAAGGCATGCCGCTGTATGAGCACATCGCTGAGCTGAACGGTACCCCGGGCAAATTCTCTATGCCACTGCCAATGATGAACATCATCAACGGCGGCGAGCACGCCGACAACAACGTCGACATCCAGGAATTCATGATCCAGCCTGTGGGCGCAAAAACGCTGAAAGAAGCCATCCGTATGGGTTCTGAAGTGTTCCACACCCTGGCGAAAGTGCTGAAGTCTAAAGGTATGGGTACGGCTGTGGGTGACGAAGGTGGCTACGCGCCTAACCTGGGTTCCAACGCAGAAGCGCTGGCGGTTATCGCTGAAGCGGTAAAAGCAGCAGGCTACGAGCTGGGCAAAGACATCACCCTGGCGATGGACTGTGCAGCGTCTGAATTCTACAAAGACGGCAAGTATGTGCTGGCGGGTGAAGGCAACAAAGAATTCACCTCTGAAGAGTTCACTCACTTCCTGGAAGACCTGACCAAACAGTACCCAATCGTCTCTATTGAAGACGGTCTGGACGAATCTGACTGGGCTGGCTTCGCATACCAGACTAAAGTACTGGGCGACAAAATCCAGCTGGTGGGCGACGATCTGTTCGTAACCAACACCAAGATCCTGAAAGAAGGTATCGACAAAGGTATCGCTAACTCCATCCTGATCAAATTCAACCAGATCGGTTCTCTGACCGAAACTCTGGCTGCGATCAAAATGGCGAAAGATGCTGGTTATACCGCAGTGATCTCTCACCGTTCAGGTGAAACCGAAGACGCCACTATCGCTGACCTGGCGGTAGGTACTGCAGCGGGCCAGATCAAAACCGGTTCTATGAGCCGTTCTGACCGTGTTGCTAAGTACAACCAGCTGATCCGTATCGAAGAAGCGCTGGGAGCACGTGCGCCATTCAACGGTCTGAAAGAAGTTAAAGGTCAGTAATGACCTGACTTCCCGGCCCGTCACGGGCTGAGGAATTTCAGCTGAAACTAAACCGGGCCCGTTAATCGCGGGCCCGGTTTTTTTTATGCCTTTTTCAGCTGTCCGAACACCAGTCTTCCCTGATGGAAGGTGGCCTGCACCGCCGGTACGCGGGCCACCGCTTCGGCTGAGCAGCTGGCGTCGACCAGCATCATCTCCGCCGCATCATTGACCGCCGGCCACTGACGCTGCCCGGCATCGCTCAGCGGCAAAATATTGCCGGTGGCAATCGCCAGCGAACGGGTCAGGCCGAACTCGTCGGAGTTGCCGTACAGCTGGGCATACAGATTGGCTTTCTCCAGCATGCTGCCGGTGCCAAACGGCGACCAGTGATCGATCACGCTGTCGGTGCCGGTCATTACGAACACACCTTTCTCACTCAGCTGCGGCAGCGGCATCGAGAGTTTGCCAATCGGCACCGTGGAAGCCACGGTAAACTGCTGCTCGGCCAGGCCGTGGATCACCTCTTCCAGCTCATTTCCCTGCATTACCGATAACGCAAAGCCGTGGCTCAGCGTGACCTTGCCCTTCAGCTGCGGGTTCTTCTCGACGGTGCTGATCATGTACTTCACCGCGGCAATGCCCGCTGGGGTAGTTTCGTGCAGATGGATATCGACGCCTTTGTGGCTATCCAGCGCGATCTGGAACATCGCATCCAGCGACTTCTCCATTGCGCCATCAACATTCGTCGGATCGAGGCCGCCAACGTACTGCACGCCCATCTGCATCGCTTCACGCATCAGGCCATCGACATTAGCGTGCAGCAGGCCATGCTGTGGAAACGCCACAATCTCACAGCTGAAGTCCTGCTGATGCTTCTGCAAGGCAATCTGCAAATGCTCCAGGCTTTTCAGGCCGCTGACCGGATCGATATTGCAGTGGCTGCGGGCAACGGTGGTGCCTTTGGATTGCAACAGCCCGATGATCGCTTCGGCATGCTCCACGGAATGCGGCAGCAGCTGCGGGATTAGCACCTGCTCACGGGCAATCATATCCATGATGGTTTTGCCTTTGCGCGGGCGTGGCGCTTCCCAGTGGCTGCCGTAAAAGGTTTTATCCAGATGGATATGCATATCGCGCGTGGCGGGCAGCAGCAGCATGCCCTGTGCATCGTAGGCGGGCAGGGCGCTGGCCGCGCGCGCCTTAACCTGACTTATCGCGACGATTTTGCCGTGATTGATTTCCAGATCGTAGAGCGCGGTGTGCGTGGCGATAATCATCTCGCCTTCGCGCTCAAATCCCTCTTCCAGCCTGACGTTTCGCAGGACGTAATGCGCATCAGCGAGGGTTTTGGTCTGGCTGGCATCGTCGCAGGGTACGCTTGCCGATGCATTGTTGACGGTTGCGGCGCCTGCCATCCCAGAGGCAAGAAGGGCGCTGCCAGCGGTCATTCTGGCGCCGGTAGAGAGGAAGTTCCTGCGGCTTTGTTGAACGGTTTGCACATCAGTTTCCTTTTTTATTGTGGTCATTTCCCCAGCAATACTACCTGAATGAAGATTGCTAGCAATCCTGTCGGGTGTAAAAATATGCAAGGTTGGCGGCGCACGTTTTAAGTCCAGCGCAGCGGTGCGGCACACGCCACCTGAGGATTATCTGAAAAAAGCGGCCTGTAAGCGGGCTGATCTGCAGTATTTGTGATTTTTATTAATGAGTTGCGGACAAAATTTGCCTTTTAAGGAATGGTCTGATTTGTGTTAAGGAGGGCGAAATATCAGGTCAATTTATGTAAGTTCGCGGTAACGAAATGTAATCAGGACCAGTATAAAATGAAATACAGAGCGGATGTTGATGGACTGCGGGCGCTGGCGGTGTTGCCGGTAATCGCCTATCACATGGGAATATCCGGGATCCCGGGCGGGTTTACCGGCGTGGATATCTTCTTCGTGATATCAGGCTACCTTATCTGCGGCATTATTTACAATGGCGCTATGAACAACACCTTCTCCTATCTGGATTTTTACAAACGCCGCAGCCTGCGCATTCTGCCGCCGCTGTTTGTGGTGATGCTGACCACCTTAGCCTTTGGCTACTACCATCTGCTGCCGGCGCAGTTCAGCGATCTCAGCAACAGTTCGCTGGCCACGCTGCTGTTCTCGTCCAACATCTTCTTCTGGAAAACCACCGGCTACTTTGCCGGGCCAGCCGAACTGAAGCCGCTGCTGCATACCTGGTCGCTGGCCGTTGAAGAGCAGTTCTACATTATCTTCCCGGTGATCCTGCTGTTGGTGGTGCGCTTCTTCCGTCAGCGCACCACGCAGGTGATGCTGCTGATTATCGCCGTGTCGCTGATGTTAAGCATCTATGCGGTGACACGAAAACCGACCTTCACTTTCTATATGCTGCCAACCCGCGCCTGGGAACTGGCGCTGGGCGGCATCATTGCGGTTGCCGGTCTGGAAGCGAAAATGGCGAAGGTCTCGCAGGGGATTAAACATCTGATGAGCCTGGCAGGGCTCGGGCTGATCCTGTTTGGCTTCCTGTGGCTCAACACCGATAAACCCTTCCCGGCATGGAATGCCATCTGGCCCTGTCTCGGCAGCTTCCTGATTATTCTTGCCGGGCAAAAAGCGGCGGTTTCCCGCGTGCTGGCGCTGAAGCCGATCGTCTACATCGGCATGATCTCCTACTGCCTGTATCTGTGGCACTGGCCGATTATCGTTTACAGCCGGATGTTCGCGAACTTTGCGCCTGGCGTTCGCGAGATGGTTATCGCTGGCCTGTCGCTGCTGTTGGCGGTCGCCTCTCGTTACCTGATTGAAATCCCCTTCCGCTACAAGCTGGCGGTGTTCAGCCCGGGCAGAATTGTGGCGGCGTCGGTGGTGGGGCTGGTGTTGATGGCTTCCGGCACCTTCTATAAAGGGCATCTCGACAACAATGCCGGCCAGTTCTCCACGGATGCGCTGGCGCTGGCGAAATATACCCAGTACAAGGACATGCCCGAATTTAACTATCAGTACCGACTGGGCCGCTGCTTTGTGGACGGTAAAAGCGAGGAAGATAAACCGTTCGATCGGGATTACTGCCTGAAAACCTCAGACACGGCGAAAAATTACGTGCTGATTGGCGACAGCCATGCGGCCCATCTGTGGCGGGCACTCAGCCTGGCGGCCGGGCAGGGCATCAATGTGATTCAGGCCACTTCGGCAGGCTGTAAGCCGCTGTACCAGCAGTCGCTGCGCAACCCTTGTACCGATCTAGGGGATTATGTCTACGGCTCGTGGATCCCCAAACACAAGATTGACGGCATCATCATCTCCGCACGCTGGGCACCGGAAGACATTGCGCCGCTGAAAGCCACACTACAGCATCTGAAAGGCGTGTCGGACAACGTGATCGTGATGGGCCCGACCATTGAGTATTCGGAAGCGTTGCCGGACCTGTTGGCCTATCAGACCGACGGCCGTAAAGATCTGGTGGCGTCGTCGATCGACCACAGCATCAAACAGACCGACAGCGCGATGAAGCAGGCGATGGTGGATGCGCAGACCCGCTACATCTCGGTTTATTCCATCATTTGTCCGGGCGATATCTGTCGTGGGCTGGCGTCGGATGGTCATCCCATCTCCAACGACTATGGCCATTTCACCCTGAGTGGCGCAAAAGACGTGGCGAAACAGGCGATGACCGAGATGCATCAGGACAACTTTATGTAACCCGCCGGGGCAGGCAGCACGCTGGCCCCGTCAACCCTCACCTAACGGAAGTCAGATAGCCGCCAGCCAGCACAAAGCGGTTTGGCTATCTCCGCGCCAATCTGCCATACTCTGCGCCCTTAAATTCACTTCCAGTTGAGACTGTCATGCAGTACCCGATTAATGAAATGTTCCAGACGTTGCAGGGCGAAGGGTTTTACACCGGCGTTCCGGCAATTTTTATCCGCCTGCAAGGATGCCCGGTGGGCTGCAGCTGGTGTGATACCAAACACACCTGGGATAAGCTGGCCGATCGGGAAACCTCGCTGGGCGATATCTTAACCAAAACCGTCGAAACCGATGCGTGGGGCTCGGCCGATGCTGCCGCGCTGCTGGCAGTGATTGCCAACCATGGCTGGACGGCGCGCCATATTGTGATCACCGGTGGCGAACCCTGCAGCCACGATCTGACGCCGCTGACCGCGACGCTGCAGCAGCACGGCTTCAGCTGCCAGATCGAAACCAGCGGTACCCACGAGGTGCTTTGTAGCGCCGAGACCTGGGTGACGGTGTCGCCGAAGGTGAATATGCGCGGGGGTTATGACGTGTTGAATCAGGCGCTGGTGCGCGCAGATGAAGTGAAGCATCCGGTGGCCCGTCAGCGTGACGTGGAGGCTTTACAGGCGCTGTTGGCCACGCTGAATGATGACAAGCCGCGGATTATCGCGTTGCAGCCGATCAGTCAGAAAGACGATGCGACTAAGCTGTGCATTGAAACCTGTATCAAGCACAACTGGCGTTTATCGATGCAGACGCATAAGTACCTGAACATCGCTTAGTGGTCCACTGTGAACAGCGGACAAAGAAAAGGGGAGAACCGCAAGGTTCTCCCCTTTTTCTATCCGGGCTTAATAAAGCAGAGCGTTGGCCGCAGCCGATCGCTTAACCTCTGTAGATGCAGCCCGCGGTGCAGGTCTCTTTGATGGTCACCGCGCTCAGTTCTGCGAGCTTCGGTTTCATCTGATCCCAAATCCATTTCGCCAGCACTTCGCTGGTTGGATTCTCCAGACCGGCAATCTCATTCAGGTAGTAATGATCGAGCTGGTCGTAGATCGGCTTGAAGGCCGCTTTCAGTTCGGCAAAGTCCATAATCCAGCCGGTATGCGCATCCACTTCGCCGGTAATTTCGAGCCGCACCAGGAAGGAGTGCCCGTGCAGGCGGCCACATTTGTGCCCTGCAGGAACGTTAGGCAGATGGTGAGCAGCCTCGAACATAAAATCTTTAAACAGCGTGGTAGCCATAACAGTCTCAGTAAACTTTTCTTGAAAAAACCGCCGAAGTCTACCCGAAAAAGCCTTTTTTCGCACCCGTTTCCCGGCTGTTTCTTATTCTGAGCACTAACGGTAAACGATGTCGCTTCTAACCTGTTGAATATCAGTGAGTTAATTAACCTGTTTTGCCACTATGCCTTACCCGTAAAACCGTTTAGTCATTTTGGTTATTTATTATTACCAACCCTTATTTAATGGTTATTATGCTAGTCGTTACCCTACTCTCATCTTGCTGTCTTTACGGCCCGGACCACCGATACTGGAACCTTCTACGCAATGACGACTCAGGCACCTCCAAGCTCTCTGCTTCCGCTTAACCCGGAACAACTCGCCCGTTTGCAGGCGGCCACCGGGGATTACTCCACGACTCAACTGGCCTGGCTCTCCGGTTATTTCTGGGGCATGGTCAATCAGGCTCCCGGCACCGCCGCCGTCAGCGCACCGGCACCGGTTGAAGCCCCGGCGATTACCCTGCTTTCGGCGTCGCAAACCGGCAACGCCCGCCGTCTGGCAGAACAGCTGCGCGACGACCTGCTGGCCGCGAAACTGAACGTCAACCTGGTTAACGCCGGTGATTACAAGTTCAAGCAGATCGCCCAGGAAAAACTGCTGGTGGTGGTGACCTCGACCCAGGGTGAGGGCGAACCGCCTGAAGAAGCCGTGGCGTTGCATAAGTTCCTGATGTCCAAAAAGGCGCCGAAGCTGGATAATACCGCGTTTGCCGTGTTCGGGCTGGGCGATACTTCATATGAATTCTTCAGCCAGGCTGGGAAGGACTTCGACAGCAAGCTGGCGGAGATGGGCGGTGAACGCCTGCTGGACCGCGTCGATGCCGATGTGGAATACGCCGCAGACGCCGAGCAGTGGCGCAAGCAGATTGTTACCATCCTGAAAGCCCGCGTTCCGGCCGAATCACCGGCCGCAGCGGCCGCCACTGCCGCCGGCTCGGTGAACGAAGTGTTCAGCAGCCCGTACAGCAAAGAAGATCCGCTGACCGCCAGCTTCGCCGTTAATCAGAAAATTACCGGCCGGGACTCTGACAAAGATGTTCGCCACATTGAAATCGATCTGGGCGACTCGGGCCTGCGTTATCAGCCGGGCGATGCGTTAGGCGTCTGGTTTGAAAATGATGCAGCGCTGGTGCAGGAGTTGGTTGAGTTGGTGTGGCTAAAAGGCGATGAGAGCGTCACGGTCAATGACCAGACGCTGACCCTGAGCGAGGCGCTGCAAAAACATTTTGAACTGACGGTCAACACGCCGCAGATCGTTGAGCAGTACGGCACCTTGAGCCGCGACGAAACGCTGCTGGGCCTGATCAGCGAAAAGCCCAAACTGCAGCATTACGCGCAGAACACGCCCATCGTCGACATGGTACGCGGCGCGCCGGTTGAGCTGACCGCTGAGCAGTTGATTGCGCTGCTGCGTCCGCTGACGCCGCGTCTCTACTCCATTGCTTCATCGCAGGCGGAGAACGACACCGAGGTGCATATCACCGTTGGCGCGGTCCGCTTCGACATTGATGGCCGCGCGCGTGCGGGCGGGGCGTCCAGCTTCCTGGCCGACCGTCTGGAAGAAGACGGCGACGTGCGGGTGTTTATTGAGCATAACGATAACTTCCGTTTACCGGCCAACCCGGAAACGCCGGTGATCATGATTGGACCGGGCACCGGCATCGCCCCGTTCCGCGCCTTTATGCAGCAACGTGATGCGGACGGCGCCGCCGGCAAAAACTGGCTGTTCTTTGGCAACCCGCACTTCACCGATGACTTCCTCTACCAGGTAGAGTGGCAGCGTTACGTGAAGGATGGCCTGCTGACCAATATCGATCTGGCCTGGTCCCGTGACCAGCAGCAGAAAGTGTATGTACAGGATAAAATCCGCGCCAAAGGGGCGGAAGTGTGGGACTGGATCCAACAGGGTGCGCACATCTATGTCTGCGGTGATGCCAACCGTATGGCGAAAGATGTCGAGCAGGCTTTGCTGGAACTGGTCGCCGAGCACGGTGGCATGGACACAGAGACCGCCGACGAATTCTTAAGTGAGCTGCGCATTGAGCGCCGTTATCAGCGAGACGTTTACTAATGAGCAATGAAAAACATCCTGGCCCGCTGGTGGTTGAAGGCAAACTCACCGACGCAGAACGCCTGAAGAAAGAGAGTAACTACTTACGCGGTACCATCACCGAAGACCTGCAGAATGGTCTGACCGGCGGCTTTACCGGCGATAACTTTTTACTGATCCGTTTCCACGGCATGTATCAGCAGGATGACCGTGATATCCGTGCCGAACGTGCCGAGCAGAAGCTGGAACCGCGCCACGCGATGATGCTGCGCTGCCGCTTACCGGGCGGGATCATCACGCCTAAGCAGTGGCTGGGCATCGATAAATTTGCCGAGAACAACACCATTTATGGCAGCATCCGTCTGACCAACCGTCAGACCTTCCAGTTCCACGGCATCCTGAAGGGCAACGTGAAGCCCGCTCACCAGATGCTGAGTGAAGTGGGGCTGGATTCACTGGCAACCGCCAACGACGTCAACCGTAACGTGCTGTGTAGCTCGAACCCGGTGGAGTCCGAACTGCATCAGGAAGCCTACGAGTGGGCGAAGAAGCTCTCCGAGCATCTGCTGCCGCAGACCCGTGCCTATGCGGAAATCTGGCTGGATAAAGAGAAGGTTGCCACCACCGACAAAGAGCCGATTCTGGGCGAAACCTATCTGCCGCGTAAATTCAAAACCACCGTGGTGGTGCCACCGCACAACGACGTGGATCTGCATGCCAACGACCTGAACTTCGTGGCAATTGCCGAGAACGGCAAGCTGATCGGCTTTAACCTGTTGGTCGGCGGCGGTCTGTCTATCGATCACGGTAACAAAGCGACCTATGCCCGCACCGCCAGCGAGTTTGGCTTCCTGCCGCTGGATAAAACGTTGGCCGTTGCGGAAGCCGTGGTCACCACGCAGCGCGACTGGGGTAACCGTACCGATCGTAAAAACGCCAAAACCAAGTACACCCTTGAGCGTGTCGGCGTGGAAACCTTTAAGGCGGAAGTTGAGCGTCGTGCTGACATCACCTTTGAACCGACGCGTCCCTACGAATTCACCACGCGTGGCGATCGCATTGGCTGGGTAAAAGGTATCGATGACAAATGGCACCTGACGCTGTTTATCGAAAATGGTCGCCTGCTGGATTATCCGGGCCGTCCGCTGAAGACCGGTATTGCTGAAATCGCCAAAATTCACCAGGGCGACTTCCGTCTGACCGCTAACCAGAACCTGATTGTTGCCGGCGTGCCGGAAGCGGATAAGCCGAAAATTGAAGCGCTGGCGCGCAGTCATGGGCTGATGGAAAGCGTCACTGCCCAGCGCGAAAACTCGATGGCCTGCGTGTCGTTCCCGACCTGTCCGCTGGCGATGGCCGAAGCCGAACGCTTCCTGCCAGAATTCGTCACCCGGGTGGAAGGTCTGATGACCGCACACGGCGTGGGCGATGAGCACATCGTGCTGCGCGTAACCGGCTGTCCTAACGGCTGTGGCCGTGCGCTGCTGGCGGAAATTGGGCTGGTGGGCAAGGCGCCGGGCCGTTACAACCTGCATCTGGGCGGTAACCGCATCGGTACGCGTATCCCACGGATGTACCGTGAAAACATCACCGAAGACGAAATTTTGTCTACCCTTGATGAATTACTGGGTCGCTGGTCAACAGAACGCGAAGCCGATGAAGGCTTTGGTGATTTCACTATCCGCGCAGGCGTGGTGAAACCGGTTGTTGATCCGGCCCGCGATTTTTGGGCATGACGGAGGCGTGATAATGTCTGTACTCGATCTCTCTGAACTGAACGAATTACCGAAGGTTAAGCGCGTGATGGCGCTGGCGGAGCTGAACACCAGGCTGGAGAAACTGTCTGCCCAGGATCGCGTGCTCTGGGCGCTGGAGAATTTGCCGGGCGAAGCGGTGCTCTCTTCCAGCTTTGGCATTCAGGCGGCGGTCAGCCTGCATCTGGTCAATCAGGCGAAGCCCGGCATTCCGGTGATCCTCACCGATACCGGCTACCTGTTCCCGGAAACCTATCAGTTTATCGATCATCTGACCGACAAGCTGCAGCTCAACCTGAAAGTCTACCGTGCTGAACAGAGCGCGGCCTGGCAGGAAGCGCGTTACGGCAAGTTGTGGGAGCAGGGCGTGGAAGGCATTGAACGCTACAACGACATCAATAAAGTTGAGCCGATGAACCGCGCGATGAAAGAGCTGAAGGCCCAGACGTGGTTCGCCGGTCTGCGTCGCGATCAGTCCAGCAGCCGCGCCAATCTGCCGGTGCTGGCCATCCAGCGTGGCGTCTTTAAGCTGCTGCCAATCATCGACTGGGATAACCGTCAGGTGCATCAGTACCTGCAGGATAACGATCTGGGTTATCACCCGCTGTGGGATCAGGGCTATCTGTCGGTTGGCGATACGCACACCACCCGCAAATGGGAGCCAGGCATGGCGGAAGAAGAGACGCGCTTTTTTGGCCTGAAGCGCGAATGCGGTCTGCACGAATAACGCCGCAGAGTGAAATGAACGATCGACGCCTGATGCTGCCATCAGGCGTTTTTTTTGCGCTTAAATCCCCACCAGCGACTGGAATTCCTCCGCGCTGCGGGTGACGTTGACCTTCGTCACTTCATACTCGGCAACGGCCTGGAAAGGATCTTCGGCGAGAATGGTGTTCAGGCGCTCACGATCGATATCCTTTACCATCAGCACGCCACCGGTGCGCGGATCTTTGCGGCCTGCGGTGATAAACACGCCGGCGTCAAAATACTTGTTCAACCAGGCGACGTGCGGATCCAGTACGGCTTCCACCTCTTCCAGCGGGCGGACATAGTTCAGATAGACGATGTACATGCGGTAGCTCCTCTCAGGTTTTGGGGTTCGCCAGCTCGGTGACCAGCGGCAGCAGGATCTTAACGGTGCTTCGGGTGCGTTGCGTAATGCGTCCAGGCAGCCAGCGATCCAGATAAGCCAGATTATCCAGCGAAGCCTGATGGTGCGTGGTGCCCGCTGGGAAGTGGCGGCTGATGGCGCGTTGTTGCTGGCCATCTTTATTACCCAGCTCCCAGTTGGTGGCGCGCACGTGTAATAAAGGAATGCCGGCTTTATCGAACAGGTCGTCGGTCGGCTGGTTCTTCACGGCTTTGCCATTGCTGGCCACTGCCAGTCCATGCTGGCGGGCAATGGCCAGCGCGCGGTCGCGGGTTTGTCGGGCGACGGCTTCCGGCGTATGGCTGCCGCTATCAAAGTAAAGTTTATCGCCGACAATCAGGCTGTCCAGGTTGATCACCAGCAGCGTGTTCTTCTTCTCTTCCGGCTTCAGGCGGGCGAGGTAATCCGCTTCGCCCTGATGGCCGTTCTCTTCACCGCTTAATGCCACGAAGCGCAGGCTGTAGTGCAGCGGCACCTTGCTCAGACGCTGCGCCAGCTCCAGCATTACGCCAAGACCCGAGGCATTATCGTCTGCACCCTGTAACGTCAGGCCGCCGAGGTTATGCTGGCGATCGCTGTCGCTGACCGGCATAAAGGTGTCGGCTTGGGTGACGATCACAATCTGCTGCGGCACCTTGCCTTCGCGGGCGGCAATCACCGTGGTGGCGGTGACTTTATGCGGCGTAATCTGCCCATCCTGTAAGCGATAGGGATAGCTGGCGGTGAAGTCGCGTTTGTTGCTTTCATAGCCCATGCTGCTGAACTGATGTTGCAGATAATCTGCGGTCAGCATCTCGGCGGGACTGCCGGCCATGCGGCCAGGGAAGTAGGTGGCAATGTGACGCAGTTGCTGTTCAGCAAAATGGCCCTCTGGCTGGCTGGCGGCCTGCAGAGGAAAAATAGCACCGCAACTGAGCAACACGGCAAGCGCGCGCAGGCGGAGTCGGGAAAACATGCGGGATCCTTAGTCGTCATCCTGTGACGATCTTGCGAAATATTTTTACCCGCTTAGTATGAAAGTGTGACGGCGATTGCACAATTTCAATCTCTCTGAAAACCCCTAAATATCATCCCTTAAGCACATTTTGTCGGATGCTATGCCAGATCGTTATTCCATTCGGTAACTACTCATTCCAATTAGTAATTTCATAAGCCTTAAGCCAGGGCCGTATAGTCACGCTAACTTTGTGTAATTACAGAAAAGGCTGACGTGGACTATCTTCCGATTTTTGCTGACATCCGAAACAAACCGGTGCTGATTGTAGGCGGCGGTGACGTGGCTGCGCGCAAGATTGATTTGCTGCGTCGCGCGGGTGCCCGGGTGCAAATCGCCGCTCGCACGCTGTGTGAGGAGCTGACCGCGCTGGAAAACAGCGGGGAGGTCAGCTGGATAGCCAAAGAGTATCAGAACGCGCTGCTGGACGGCGCCTATCTGGTGATCGCTGCCACCGACGACGGCGAACTGAATGCCCGCGTCTATCACGATGCCACCGAGCGTCAGATGCTGGCCAACGTGGTGGACGATCAGCCGAAGTGCTCATTTATTTTCCCGTCTATTGTCGATCGCTCCCCGCTGGTGGTGGCGATCTCGTCGAGCGGCACGGCACCGGTGCTGGCGCGATTACTGCGTGAGAAGCTGGAAGCCCTGCTGCCAGCCAACCTTGGTCAGATGGCGGAGCTTGCCGGTCAGTGGCGGACGAAAGTGAAGCAGCGGCTCGGCAAAATGTCCGAGCGTCGTCGCTACTGGGAAGCGGCCTTTAACGGCCTGTTTGCCAGCCAGGTGGCCTCCGGCAATATCGAGGGCGCGAAGCGCACGCTGGACCAACAGCTTGACGATCCCGATGCTGGCGAAGGCGAAATCATTCTGGTCGGTGCCGGTCCGGGCGATCCGGGTTTGCTGACCCTGCGCGGCTTGCAGGTGATGCAGCAGGCTGACGTGGTGCTGTATGACCACCTGGTCAGCGATGAAATTCTCGATCTGGTGCGCCGTGACGCCGACCGTATCTGCGTGGGCAAGCGTGCCAATGCGCACAGCATTCCGCAGGAAGAGACCAACCGCATGCTGGTGTCGCTGGCGAAGCAGGGCAAGCGCGTGGTGCGCCTGAAAGGCGGTGACCCGTTTATCTTTGGCCGCGGTGGCGAAGAGCTGCAGGCGGCGGTTGAAGCCGGCATTCCTTTCCAGGTTGTGCCTGGCGTGACCGCTGCGGCGGGTGCGACCGCCTATGCCGGCATCCCGCTGACCCACCGCGACTACGCGCAAAGCGCCACCTTTATTACCGGTCATTGCCGCGCCGATGGCGAAGGGCTCGACTGGGCATCCCTGGCGGTCTCGCGCCAGACCCTGGCAATTTATATGGGCACCATGAAGGCGGGGGAAATCTCCTCGCAGCTGATTGCCCATGGCCGCGACGCACAGACGCCGGTGGCCGTGATCGGTCGCGGGACGCGTCAGGATCAGCAGGTGCTGACCGGCACGCTGGAAGAATTAGAAGCATTAGCGCAACGCGCACCGACGCCGGCATTACTGGTGGTAGGCGAAGTGGTTCACCTGCATCAGCAACTGGCATGGTTTCAACATTCAGCGCAGCAGGCCGGACGTGAGTCCGCCGTTGTGAATTTGGCTTGAGGAAAGGTTATGGATCAAAAACGACTGACTCACCTGCGTCAACTGGAAGCGGAAAGTATTCATATTATCCGTGAAGTGGCAGCAGAGTTTGGCAACCCGGTGATGATGTACTCCATCGGCAAGGACTCCTCTGTGATGCTGCACCTGGCGCGCAAGGCATTCTATCCGGGCACGCTGCCGTTCCCGTTACTGCACGGGGATACCGGCTGGAAATTCCGTGAAATGTACGAGTTCCGCGACCGCACGGTGAAAAACATCGGTGCCGAGCTGCTGGTGCACAAAAACCCGGAAGGCGTGGCGATGGGCATCAATCCCTTCGTTCACGGCAGTGCCAAGCACACCGACATCATGAAGACCGAAGGCCTGAAGCAGGCGCTGAACAAGTACGGCTTTGATGCCGCGTTCGGCGGTGCCCGTCGTGATGAAGAAAAATCCCGTGCGAAAGAGCGTATCTACTCGTTCCGCGACCGTTTCCACCGCTGGGACCCGAAAAATCAGCGTCCTGAGTTGTGGCATAACTACAACGGCCAGATCAATAAAGGCGAAAGCATCCGCGTCTTCCCGCTCTCTAACTGGACCGAGCTGGATATCTGGCAGTACATCTTCCTGGAAAACATCGACATCGTGCCATTGTACCTGGCCGCACCGCGTCCGGTGCTGGAGCGCGATGGCATGTTAATGATGATCGATGACGACCGTATCGATCTGCAACCTGGCGAAGTGATTGAGCAGCGCATGGTCCGTTTCCGTACCCTCGGCTGCTGGCCGCTGACCGGCGCGGTGGAATCCGAGGCGCAAACGCTGCCGGAGATCATTGAAGAGATGCTGGTTTCCACCACCAGTGAACGTCAGGGCCGCATGATCGACCGCGACCAGTCCGGCTCGATGGAGCTGAAAAAACGCCAGGGTTATTTCTAAGGAGCCGAGATGAATACCGTCATTGCACAACAAATTGCCGACCAGGGCGGCGTTGAAGCCTGGCTGCACGCCCAGCAACATAAAAGCCTGCTGCGTTTCCTGACCTGCGGCAGCGTCGACGATGGCAAGAGCACGCTGATTGGTCGCCTGCTCCATGACACCCGCCAGATTTATGAAGATCAGCTCTCTTCACTGCATAACGACAGCAAGCGTCACGGCACCCAGGGCGAGAAACTGGATTTGGCGCTGCTGGTGGTTGGCGTGCAGGCCGAGCGCGAGCAGGGCATCACCATTGATGTCGCCTACCGCTATTTCTCCACCGAGAAGCGTAAGTTCATCAT
Organism: Erwinia sp. QL-Z3; assembly: GCF_004551645.1. NCBI lineage: Bacteria > Pseudomonadati > Pseudomonadota > Gammaproteobacteria > Enterobacterales > Erwiniaceae > Erwinia > Erwinia sp. QL-Z3. Next base: position 316,671 of record NZ_CP037950.1, on the reverse strand, counting down.
TGCCGACACGCCGGGACACGAGCAGTACACCCGTAATATGGCCACCGGCGCATCCACCTGCGACCTGGCGATCCTGCTGATCGATGCGCGTAAAGGCGTGCTGGATCAGACGCGTCGCCACAGCTTTATCTCCACACTGTTGGGCATCAAGCACCTGATCGTGGCGATCAACAAAATGGATCTGGTCGACTACAGCGAAGCGACCTTCGAGCAGATCAAACAGGATTACCTCGACTTTGCCGGCCAGCTGCCCGCCGATCTCGATATCCGCTTTGTGCCGTTGTCGGCGCTGGAAGGCGAGAACGTTGCCTCCCCAAGCGAAGCGATGAGCTGGTACACCGGCCCAACGCTGCTGGACGTGCTGGAAACTGTCGAGGTGCAGCGCGTGGTTGAGCAGCAGCCGATGCGTTTCCCGGTGCAGTACGTTAACCGTCCTAACCTGGATTTCCGCGGTTACGCCGGCACGCTGGCATCCGGCACCGTAACCGTCGGACAGCGCGTCAAGGTGTTGCCATCGGGCGTTGAATCGTCGATTGCCCGCATCGTGACCTTTGACGGCGATCTGCAGGAAGCGCAGGCCGGTGAAGCGATCACTCTGGTGCTGAAAGACGAAATCGATATCAGCCGCGGTGATTTGCTGGTGGCGGCCGATGCCACGCTGAAGCCAGTGCAGGCCGCGTCGGTTGACGTGGTATGGATGGCGGAACAGCCGCTGGTGCCAGGCCAGAGCTTTGACATTAAAATCGCCGGCAAGAAAACTCGCGCCCGTGTTGAGAAGATTGAACATCAGGTTGAGATCAACAGCCTGGCGAAACATGATGCGGAAAGCCTGCCGCTGAACGGTATCGGTCTGGTCGATCTGACCTTTGATGAGCCGATGGTGCTGGATCAGTATCAGCAGAACCCGGTGACCGGTGGCATGATCATTATCGATCGCCTGAGCAACGTCACCGTCGGCGCCGGGATGATCCGTCAGCCGCTGGAAGACGTGGTGCAGAATCCGGGCAACTTTAGCGCTTTCGAGCTGGAGCTGAACGAACTGGTTCGCCGTCACTTCCCACACTGGGGCGCACGCGATCTGTTGGGCGGCAAATAATGGCCGCAGAACACGATGAAAACGTCATCTGGCATTCGCACTTTGTCACGCGTGAAGATCGTGAGCAGCAGCATGGCCATCAGGGCGTGCTGTTGTGGTTTACCGGCCTTTCGGGGTCGGGTAAATCCACGGTGGCCGGTGCAGTGGAGCAAGCGCTGCAGCAGGTGGGTGTCAGCACCTACCTGCTTGACGGCGATAATGTCCGTCACGGTTTGTGCCGCGATCTGGGCTTCAGTGATGACGACCGCAAAGAGAATATACGTCGGGTCGGTGAAGTGGCCAAACTGATGGTCGATGCCGGATTGGTGGTGCTCAGCGCGTTTATCTCTCCGCATCGTGAAGAACGTCAGATGGTGCGGGAGTTGCTGGGAGAAGGGCGCTTTATCGAGGTGTTTGTGGATACGCCGCTGGCGATCTGCGAAGCCCGCGATCCGAAAGGACTCTACAAGAAAGCCCGTGCCGGAGAGTTGCGTAACTTCACCGGTATCGATGGCGTGTACGAAGCGCCTGAACAGGCGGAAATCCATCTCGACGGCGAACAGGCCGTTGCCCATCTGCTGACGCAAACGCTGGATGTCCTCCGTCAGCGTGGTGTGATTGCCGGTTAATATTGCCCTCAAAAATAGCCACAGAAGCGCGCTGGAAAGACCAGGGCGCTTCTTATTGCTGCGTAGGAAAAACCGCGAACAATTGGTAACAATATTGCGGGTTCAAGTGTTAGATCTCCCGCGTTGTCGCGATATCATCACCCCCTGAGATAGCCCCGGCAAAACGCCTCAGAGCGTGCTGTATTTCGCGTCAACAGGATACTTATGCATAACGTTACGCCCATGCTCGCCCGCAAAGACGATCGGGAACAGGAAGACCCTTCCTGGTCATTTCCCGGTGGTGTGATTGGCTTTGCCTCATACTGGCTCGCGCTGGCGATCCCCTTTGTGATGTATGGGGCAAACACGCTGTTTTTCTTTCTTTATACCTGGCCGTTTTTCCTGGCGCTGCTGCCGGTTTCGGTGTTGGTCGGCATTGTCGCCAACGTGCTGCTGCGGGGCCAGTTGATTTGGACCATTTTACTGACCGCTGTGGTGGTGGTCTGTCTGTTCTGGCTGCTGTTTACGCTAATGACCGGATGGTAGCCGGTCTCATTGTTGGATCTTTCGCCAGCCCGGCTGGCAGGATTTGATGTCAGAATTCCCACTGCGGTTACAAAACTTTGCTCGCAAAACCTGATTTCAGGGCGGGGAACGCTCACCGATCCACCAATCGACGGTTAAATCACTGTGAAAGTGGAGTCGGATGTAAAGTTATGGGATGATTGAGCCGTTTTCAGGGGGCGGGGATGGGAAAACTTACTCTGCTGTTACTTGTGCTACTGGGCTGGTTACAATATTCGCTCTGGTTAGGCAAGAACGGCATACATGATTTTACGCGTGTTAAAGACGATGTTGCGGTGCAACAAGGCGGCAACGCGAAGCTAAAAGCGCGAAACGATCAGTTGTTTGCAGAAATCGACGACCTTAACGGCGGTTCTGAAGCAATTGAGGAACGCGCACGTAACGAGCTGGGGATGATTAAACCCGGTGAGACTTTCTATCGCCTTGTGCCGGATCAAAATAAACGAAACGCGCAGCAGGGTGCTTCTAACAGTCAGCAACGATAACTCATGAACATCGCAGGGTCCTTTCCGGACATCATCGCTGTGGTTCCCGCTGCCGGGATCGGCAGCCGGATGCAGGCAGAGTGCCCCAAACAATACCTTTCAATCGGTGGCAAAACGCTGCTGGAACATGCGCTTAACAGCTTGCTGGCGCATCCAGCCATCAGCCGTATTATTGTCGCCATCAGTCCTGATGACCCCTTCTTTCCTGCGCTGCCAATGGCCAGCGATCCGCGTATCACGGTGGTGAACGGCGGCAAAGAGCGTGCGGATTCCGTGCTGGCAGGCCTGCAGGCGGCGTCTGCCTCGCGCTGGGTGTTGGTTCATGACGCTGCGCGTCCCTGTCTGCATCTTGATGACCTCACGCGGTTACTGGCGATCACCGCGACCAGTCGCGTGGGCGGCATTCTTGCGGCCCCGGTGCGTGACACCATGAAGCGGGCCGAAGCGGGGAAACAGGCGATAGCGCATACTGTCGATCGCGAAGCCTTATGGCATGCGCTGACGCCGCAGCTGTTCCCGCTGGAACTGCTGCGCACCTGTCTTGAACGGGCGTTAAGGGAAGGGGCGACGATCACCGACGAGGCATCGGCGCTGGAGTATTGTGGCTATCATCCTGAACTGGTGATCGGCCGCAGTGACAACATTAAGGTAACGCGGCCGGAAGATTTGGCGCTGGCGACGTTTTACCTGACTCAATCACAGAATAAGGAGAGCGCATAATGCGTATCGGCCACGGTTTTGATGTTCACGCATTTGGCGGCGAAGGCCCGCTGATTATTGGCGGCGTGCGAATTCCTTATGAAAAAGGGTTACTGGCACATTCCGACGGTGACGTGGCGCTGCATGCGCTGACCGATGCGTTGCTGGGTGCCGCCGCGCTGGGCGATATTGGCAAGCTGTTCCCGGACACGGACGCCGCCTATAAAGGCGCGGACAGCCGCGAACTGCTGCGCGAAGCCTGGCGTCAGATCCAGAAAAAAGGCTACCGCTTAGGCAACGTTGACGTCACGATCATCGCACAGGCGCCGAAAATGCTGCCTCATGTGCCGCAGATGCGCATCAACATCGCGGAAGATCTGGGTATCCATATGGATGACGTTAACGTCAAAGCCACCACCACCGAGAAGCTGGGCTTTACCGGTCGTGGCGAAGGCATTGCCTGTGAAGCGGTTGCGCTGATCTTTAAGGCGGACGCGTAATGGTCGATGAGCTGAGCTGGCTGCACGGCAAGCCCACGGCCACCGGCGTGCTGAAAGCCAACCCGGAAGATTTTATCGTCATCGAAGACCTCGGCTATGGCCCGGACGGCGATGGCGAGCAGGTGCTGGTGCGCATTCGCAAAACCGGCTGTAACACCCGATTTGTCGCGGAAGCGCTGGCGAAGTTTGCCGGTATTCACCCGCGTGACGTCAGCTTTGCCGGCATGAAAGATCGCCATGCGGTCACCGAGCAGTGGATTTGCCTGCGCATTCCCGGCAAAGAGACGCCAGATTTTTCTGCTTTTCAGCTGCCAGGCTGCGAGGTACTGGAAAGTGCCCGTCATCGACGTAAACTGCGTACGGGAGCGTTGCAGGGCAATGCCTTTACCCTTATTTTGCGTCAGATTTCCGATCGTGATGCGGTTGAGCAGCGCTTGCAGCAGATTGCCGCCGCCGGTGTGCCAAACTATTTTGGCGTGCAGCGCTTTGGTCATGATGGCAATAACCTGCTGATGGCGCGCCGCTGGGCAGCCAACGAGATCCGGGTGAAGGAGCGTAACAAGCGCAGCTTCCTGTTTTCTGCCGCCCGTAGCGCGATGTTCAACCAGGTGGCGAGCGACCGGTTAGCGCAGCAAGGCTCGCTGACCACCGTGATGGCTGGCGATGCGCTCCAGCTGACCGGACGGGGCAGCTGGTTCGTGGCGGAAGAGGCGGAACTGGAAACGTTGCAGGCGCGCGTCGATAACGACGAACTGCGCGTGACCGCACCGCTTCCCGGCAGCGGCGCCTGGGGAACCTTGCACGATGCGCTGGACTTTGAGCAACGAAGCCTGGCGACTGAGACAGAATTGATTACACTGCTTGAGCGTGAGAAAGTCGATGCGGCCCGTCGTGCGGTGCTGGTGAAACCGCGCGATCTGCGCTGGGACTGGCAGGATGACGTGACCGTTGAGCTGACTTTCTGGCTGCCTGCGGGCAGTTTTGCCACCACACTGGTGCGTGAAGTTCTTCTACAAGAAGGTGATGATGCGAATATTGCTGAGTAACGATGACGGTATTCATGCGCCTGGCATTCAGACGCTGGCTGCGGCCTTGCGTGAGTTTGCTGAGGTGCAGCTGGTGGCGCCTGACCGCAACCGCAGCGGCGCCTCCAATTCGCTGTCACTGGAAACGCCGTTACGCACCTTCACCTATCCCAACGGCGATATCGCGGTGCAAATGGGCACGCCAACAGACTGCGTCTATCTGGGTGTGAACTCGCTGATGCAGCCGAAGCCGGATATCGTGGTGTCCGGCATCAACGCCGGCCCGAACCTCGGGGATGATGTGATTTATTCCGGGACGGTAGCGGCGGCGATGGAAGGGCGTCATCTTGGACTGCCTGCGCTGGCGGTGTCGCTGGATGGGCATAAGCATTACGACACGGCAGCGGCGGTAACCTGTTCTATACTGCGTGCGTTGCTGCGCGAACCGTTACGCACCGGTCGCATTCTGAACATCAACGTGCCGGATGTACCGTTGTCAGAGATCAAGGGCATTCGCGTCACCCGTTGTGGTAGCCGCCATCCAAGCGATCAGGTTATCCCGCAGCAGGATCCGCGCGGCAATATGATGTACTGGATTGGGCCGCCGGGACAAAAGCTGGATGCAGGCCCGGATACCGATTTTGCCGCAGTTGACCAGGGCTATGTCTCCGTCACCGCGCTGCACGTCGATTTAACCGCGCATGCCGCGCAGGATGTGGTGGCGTCGTGGTTGTCCAGCGTTGAGGTCAGTCGCGAATGGTGAGTCGCCGCATTGATACGCTACTGGCACAGTTGCGCCAGCAGGGCATTGACGATGAACGGTTGCTGAAAGCGATTGAAGATGTACCGCGTGAGCGTTTTGTGGACGAGGCGTTTGAGCACAAGGCGTGGGAGAATATGGCGTTGCCGATTGGCTCCGGCCAGACCATTTCCCAGCCGTATATGGTGGCGAAAATGACCGCGCTGCTTGAGCTGACGCCAGAATCACGCGTGTTAGAAATTGGTACCGGATCGGGTTATCAGACTGCGATCCTGGCACACCTGGTCGAACACGTTTACTCCGTCGAGCGGATTAAGGGCTTGCAGTGGCAGGCCAAGCGACGGTTAAAACAGCTTGATTTACATAATGTTTCTACCCGGCACGGCGATGGCTGGCAAGGCTGGCCGTCTCGCGGGCCGTTTGATGCCATCATCGTCACCGCCGCGCCGCCAGAAATTCCTGTCGAGCTGATGTCGCAGTTGGACGAAGGCGGGATCCTGGTGTTGCCGGTGGGTGAAGAGCATCAGGAACTGAAGCGCATCCGCCGTAAGGGCGGTGAGTTTATCGTCGATATCGTTGAGCCAGTGCGTTTTGTGCCGCTGGTAAAAGGCGACTTAGCCTGACGGATCGTTAGCAATTGCACACATCTGTAAATGGCACCGGGTCTGTGATGTTGTTACTATCTGCTTAATTTCACTCTTTATTACTGTATGCGGGCCAAGTGCGTCGCGGCAGTAGTCACAGTTTTGCCTTCAGGGGGATATAAATGAGCACGGGAAGCCCAATGTTTAAGTTGCGCCGGATTGCGGCCGTTTCACTTGTTGGTTTTTGGTTAGCTGGCTGTTCCAGCGATAACTCCACACAAGCCCCTATCAGTTCTGTCGGCAGTGGCGGCGGCTCTGGCGGTATGTTGAGCGGTGGCTCCAACGCCAGCAGCGGCAGCGGTAACAGCAACAGCGGAGTGCTCAGCAACGCCAATAGCGGCAATGGCGGCTACACCGCGCCACCGGCCTCTATTTCGGCCAACTCCTCCAATGTGGTGAGCGCGCCACAGAACATTTCCAGCAGCAATGCTGCACCACAAGAGAACGTGGTGACCGAGAATGGCCATATTGTCTACAACCGTTCTTATGGGAATATTCCTAAAGGTAGCTATGGCGGACAGACCTATACGGTGAAAAGGGGCGATACGCTGTTCTATATTGCCTGGATCACCGGCAATGATTTCCGTGATTTAGCCCAACGAAATAACGTTGCCGCGCCTTATGCGCTCAATGTGGGCCAGCAGTTGCAGGTTAGTAACGGCTCCGGTGGAACCTTAACCGGTGGTAATGCGGTGACCGCAGCGGATGCCTCTGCGGGCGGTGTCGCTGTCCAGCCTTCTGCGCCACAAAACCAGGGCGGGGCTGTTGCACACCAGCCTGTTATTACGTATTCTGAGGATTCAGGTAAACCAAGTGAAGGCAAAATGTTGCCATCATCCGGCACAACGACTGTTGCAACGACAACAGCGCCGGTTACCGCTCCGACCGTCAGTAGCACAACCAACAGCAGCACCCCTGTGGGAAGCTGGCGTTGGCCGACCGACGGTAAGATCATCGATAACTTCTCTGCTTCCGAAGGGGGCAATAAAGGTATTGATATCGCGGGCTCGCGAGGACAACCCGTCATTTCAACCGCCTCAGGGCGCGTTGTGTATGCCGGTAACGCCCTTCGCGGTTACGGTAACTTGATTATCATCAAACATAATGATGACTACCTGAGTGCATACGCCCATAACGACACTATGCTGGTCCGTGAACAACAAGAAGTTAAAGCGGGTCAAAAGATCGCCACCATGGGTAGTACCGGCACGAGTTCGGTCAGATTGCATTTTGAAATTCGTTACAAGGGGAAATCCGTAAACCCGCTGCGTTATTTACCGCAGCGATAGTCCGGCAGAACACCAACTGGTGCTTTGCTTTGGGATCACGGGTAGGAGCCGAAAATGAGCCAGAATACGCTGAAAGTTAAAGATCTAAATGAAGATGCGGAATTCGACGAAAACGGAGCTGAGGTTTTTGATGAGAAGGCTCTCGTCGGAAATGAACCTGCTGATAACGAAATAGCTGAAGATGAGCTGTTGTCACAAGGTGCTACGCAACGAGTATTGGACGCGACGCAGCTTTATCTGGGAGAGATTGGTTATTCTCCTCTGCTAACGGCTGAAGAAGAAGTTTTCTTCGCTCGTCGCGCATTACGTGGTGATGTTCCGTCTCGTCGCCGCATGATCGAAAGCAACCTGCGTTTGGTAGTGAAGATTGCCCGCCGTTACAGCAATCGTGGTCTGGCTTTGCTGGATCTGATTGAAGAAGGTAACCTGGGGTTAATCCGCGCGGTAGAGAAATTTGACCCTGAAAGAGGGTTCCGCTTCTCTACTTACGCTACCTGGTGGATTCGCCAGACGATTGAACGGGCTATCATGAACCAAACCCGTACCATTCGTTTGCCTATTCATATCGTGAAAGAGCTGAACGTCTATCTCCGCACCGCGCGTGAACTGACCCACAAGTTAGATCATGAGCCGAGTGCAGAAGAAATTGCCGAACAGCTTGATAAACCCGTTGAAGATGTCAGCCGTATGCTGCGCCTCAACGAACGCATTACATCAGTCGACACGCCACTAGGCGGTGATTCTGAGAAAGCGCTGCTGGATATCCTGGCCGACGAGAAAGACAACGGTCCGGAAGATACCACCCAGGACGATGACATGAAGCAGAGCATCGTCAAATGGCTGTTCGAACTGAACGCCAAGCAGCGTGAAGTGTTAGCGCGTCGTTTCGGCCTGTTAGGTTATGAAGCGGCCACGTTAGAAGATGTGGGTCGCGAAATTGGTCTGACCCGTGAACGTGTCCGTCAGATTCAGGTTGAAGGTCTGCGTCGTCTGCGTGAAATTCTGCAGGCTCAGGGTCTGAGTATCGAAGCCCTGTTCCGCGAATAATCGTGGGCACTTACCGATGTTAATGCGAAAAGCGGTGGCGAAAGCCACCGCTTTTTTATTGCCTGTCGTTTACTGACTCAACGCCTTCAGCACCTCGCTGGACCCGGCGACCGCCCCGAACACCCCTCCCTGCATTTTCACCATTTCAAGCGCCGCCGCATGATTTGCCGGATCGGTTGCGGCACAGCAATCGGCAACCAGTAAGCATTCAAACCCGCGATCGTTGGCTTCACGCATCGTAGTATGTACGCAAACGTCGGTGGTGATGCCGGTGAGCAGCAGATTTCGGATCCCGCGCGTATGCAGGATCAGCTCCAGATCGGTGGCGTAAAACGATCCTTTCCCCGGCTTGTCGATCACCACTTCCCCCGCGGCCGGCTGCAGTTCGGGAATGATTTCCCAGCCGGGCTCACCGCGCACCAGTATTTTCCCGCACGGGCCAGAATCGCCGATCCCGGCGCCTTTTTGCCGCGATCGCCAGCGCTTATTGGCCGGCAGATCGGCCAGATCGGGCCGGTGTCCCTCGCGGGTATGAATAATGGTAAAACCCTGCGCCCGCATCACCGCCAGCAGCGCGCTGATGGGTTTTATCGGCGCGCGGGTTAAGCCGATGTCGTAACCCATCTTATCGACATATCCGCCTGCTCCGCAGAAGTCCGTCTGCATATCAATAATCACTAATGCGGTGTTTTGCGGCGAAAGCTGGCCGTCATACGGCCAGTGATAAGGTGTGGCCTGAATATAAAAATCCTGCATGCTGACTCTCCCCAGGCTTATGCCGTGGCCCATTTTTTCGCCGATCGTGACTGCACGATGCCGTAAGCCACCCCGCCGGCAACCATGCCAATCAGGGCTTCACCGGCATCCGGGAACCAGACGTGCGCGATGCTGGCGCAGACGGTGCCGAACGCCCAGCAGGCAAACGCGCTGGTGCGGTAAGTCGTTTCCGGGCGCGAACTGGCGATATGGCCCATAAACAGCAGGTCGACAATCATCACCGCGCCAATCGGTGGTACGGCGACACCTAACAGGCTCAGCCAGTTCAGGAAATAGCTCCACACGCCAATCACCGCCAGCAGTCCGCCAATCACGCCGAGGATCACCGTCCACAGACGCATTTTGCTTTTAAACAGATGGCCATAACCGACCGCGCCGTTGTACAGGCAGTGGGTGCAGACCGAACCGAGGTTGATAAAGACGAACAGCAGCGCCAGCATGTCCAGCACCGGATTGTGACCGGTAAGCAGATGCAGGAAATCGCCGCCGTTTTGTGCCGGATTGATGCCCGCACCGGCAGACACAATCACCACGCCCGAAAGCAGCGAAACAACGTTAGCCAGCGGGAACGCGGAGAAGGTGGCGACCACCGCCGATTTGCCGTTCTTTGACCATCGGGTGAAGTCGGCGGTCATGGTGCCCGAATCCGCAAACCCGGCGATCACCATGGTCATCGCAATGCCCATGCTGATGCCGCTGGCGGAGCCTTTATAGCGGGTGATCTGGCTGATGTCGGTATGCTGGGCAACAAAGTACAGCGCCACCAGGCCGAGGATGACAAACATCGGCGCAGCAATCATGCCAATCACCGACAGCGCACGCACGCCGAGGAAGGTGACGCCGGTATACAGCACCGTCGCCAGCACAATCACCCACGAGGTATTCCAGCCAAAGGTAGCGTTAACGATGGTGCCGGTCAGCCCGGTCTGGAAGGCGTACCAGCCAATCACCACGGTCGACAGAAACGCCGAGGTAATGATGTAGCCACGGCTGCCGAAGGTCTTGCGGGCCTGCATGGCAAAGTTCAGACCGGTATTGCCCGCCAGATAGCTGAGCGCACCGACATAGGCGAACAGCACCAGGTTGCCGGCCAGAATGGCGATAATTGAATGCCAGAAGCCGAGGTTGTACGCCATGATCCCGCCAAAAACAGCATTGGTCAGGATCATCGGGAAACCAAACCACACCGCAGAAACCGAACGGGTGGTATGGCGATGGGAAAGCGGTACGGCCGCGTTTTCAAACTCCTGCTCTAATCCTGACGTGCTCTCATGCGACTGCGATAATTTCTGGCTCATAGTGGTGTGATCCCCGGTAAATAGCAGTAGGCGTTAATCAGCGGGTCAGCATCGGCGGTAACCGATGTTGCCAGCCGCAAACTTTTTCAAATGCCGCACTGGCACGGAGCACCAGCGCATCGTCAAGGTGACGACCGACAATCTGTAAACCGACCGGCAACCCGTCGGCGGTAAAGCCAGCCGGCACAGAGGCGGCCGGTTGTCCGGTAAGGTTGATCGGGAAGACAAAGGCCAGCCACTCGGCAGGCGTCACGCTACGGCCATCTATCATCGCCGGGCTTTCGATATCGATTGGGAAGGGCGGTGTTGCCAGCGTCGGGGTCAGCAACAAATCGTAGCCCTGCATAAAGCGCCACATTTTGTTGACCACCTCTTTGCGCTTCATATTGGCATCGGTGAACATCTCGGCGGTCCAGTCGGTGTTCAGCATCGCCACCAGATGGGGCGACATGCGATCGCCATAGCTTTCCATCAGTTTGCGCATGCCGGTCAGATCGGTTTCCTGAGCGACCAGCGCAGCGAAGGTCTCTTTCGGATCGCTGAAGCCGGGATGGGCCTCGACCACAATGCAGCCCAACTCCCGCTCGAAGACCCTGACCGCTTTCGCCACCACCTCGCGGACCTGTGGGTCGACTGCGGCATAGCCCCAGTCAGCGCTGAAGGCAATGCGTAGCCCTTTCAGGCTGCCCTGGGTGGCGTTGAGCCAGTCAATGTCGCTGGTGGGGATCGAGTGGCGGTCGCGGGGATCGGGTCCGGCGATTACCGAAAGCATCAACGCGGCATCCGCCACGGTGCGGGTCATCGGGCCAATATGCTCCAGCGATTCCCAGCTGGAGAGTCCGGGATAGCGTTCATCGCGGCAGCCGGGATACAGCGGCACGCGGCCCATCGACGCTTTCATGCCAAACAGGCCGCTGTGGGCGGCGGGAATGCGCACGGAACCGCCGCCATCGCTCCCCAGCGCCAGCGGGCACATTCTTGCCGCCAGCGCCGCTGCCGAACCGGCACTGGAGCCCCCAGGGGTTAAATCGGTATTCCACGGATTGCGGGTGGTCGGAAACACCGGGTTGTGGCCGGTGCCGCTGTAGCCAAACTCCGGCGCGTTGGTTTTGCCGAGGATGATGGCGCCGGCCGCCTTCAGGCGTTCAACGGTGATGTCGTCTTCATCGGGGATAAAGTTTTCGTAGATCCAGGAGCCGGACACCGTTTTGATCCCGGCGGTGCTGATCAGATCTTTAATCGCCACCGGCACGCCAGCCAATGGGCCGACCTTTTCGCCGCGCAGGATCTTCTGTTCGATCGCTTTGGCCTGCGCCATCGCCAGATCGGGCGTTGGCGTACAAAAGGCATGCAGCTCGGGCTCGAGAAGATCCATTCGAGCCAGCGAGGCGGTCACCACCTCAACCGGAGAAAGTGACTTGTCGCGGATGTGTGCCGCCAGCGTGATGGCGTCAAGATTCAAGATATCCTGTTGGTTCAACGGTGTCCCCTGTGCCCCTGAAGAGCTGATGATTGCTAGCTGGAGGATAGCAATGCATATTGCAGGCCAGATTTGTGATGGCACTAAAAATAAGCGTAAGACGCGGGTCTAACATCTTGTATACAGGCCGGTATTCGTGAGGGTTTGATGGGCGGGAGGTTGGCGTTATTAACGCTGAGGCGCTTCAGTACAGAAGGAGAATCACTGCGGGAGTGCAGCCAGGCCGTAAAGTGGTGCAAAAAAAACGGCAGGCATCATGCCCACCATTTAGTTGTGCGTTTGAGACGGCAGCGGCCCGTGATGACCGTATGCCGTTCAGCAACGACGCTTAGAGCATCGTTTTCAGGCGATAGATCCAGTCCAGCGCCTGACGCGGCGTAAGGGAATCCGCATCCAGTGCTTCAAGCGCTTCCACCGCGGGAGAGGTTTCCTCAACCAGTAATGGCAACTGCGGGCCATCGGCTTTGCTGCTGGCCGCGCTGCCGGACAGGGTTTCCAGCTCTTTCAGTTTCTGTCGGGCACGCTTGATCACCTCTTTCGGCACGCCCGCCAGCGCGGCAACGGCCAGGCCATAACTTTTGCTCGCGGCACCTTCCTGCACGCTGTGCATAAAGGCAATGGTGTCGCCATGCTCAACGGCATCGAGGTGTACGTTGGCCACGCCCTCCATTTTTTCGGGCAGGGTGGTCAGTTCAAAGTAGTGGGTAGCAAACAGCGTCATCGCCTTGATGCGGTTCGCCAGGCTTTCCGCACAGGCCCAGGCCAGTGACAGGCCATCATAGGTTGAGGTGCCGCGCCCAATCTCATCCATCAGTACCAGGCTGTGTTCGGTCGCATTGTGCAGGATATTGGCGGTTTCGGTCATCTCCACCATAAAGGTCGAACGGCCGGATGCCAGGTCATCCGCAGCACCCACACGGGTAAAGATGCGGTCGACTGGACCAATTACCGCCTTCTCCGCCGGGACATAGCTGCCAATATAGGCCAGCAGCGTGATCAGCGCCGCCTGACGCATATAGGTACTTTTACCGCCCATATTGGGACCGGTGATCACCAGCATGCGGCGCTGCGGAGAGAGTGATAACGGGTTAGCAATAAACGGCTCTTTCAGCACCTGCTCAACCACCGGATGACGCGCGCCGGTCAGCTTGATGCCGGGCTTGTCGGTCAGGGTTGGGCAGTTGTAATTCAGCGTCCAGGCTCGTTCGGCGAGGTTGGACAGCACGTCCAGTTCCGCCAGTGCGGCGGCACTGAGCTGTAAGGCTTCCAGATGCGGCAGCAGCAGGTCGAACAGCTGCTCATACAGGCCCTTTTCCAGCGCCAGCGCCTTGCCTTTCGAGGTCAGAACTTTGTCTTCGTACTCTTTCAGCTCGGGAATGATATAGCGTTCAACGTTTTTCAGCGTCTGACGACGGACATAGTTGATCGGCACCCGATGGCTCTGCCCACGGCTGACCTGAATATAATAGCCATGCACGGCGTTGAAGCCGACCTTCAGCGTATCCAGCCCCAGTTTTTCCCGCTCACGGATTTCCAGCTTATCAAGGTAGTCGGTCGCGCCGTCGGCCAGCGCACGCCATTCATCCAACTCGGCGTGGTAGCCGGGCGCTATCACGCCACCGTCGCGGATCAGCACCGGAGGTGACTCAATCACCGCCCGTTCCAGCAGATCGCGCAACTCATCAAACTGGCCCATTTGCGTGCGCAAGGTTTGCAGGTGCGGCGTGGCAACTTCCGCCAGCAGCGCATCGAGCTGAGGCAGCTGCTGGAAGGCGTGGCGCATCCGGGCCAGATCGCGTGGGCGGGCGGTGCGCAGTGCCAGACGCGCCAGAATACGCTCCAGGTCGCCGACCTGACGCAGCAGAGGCGAGAGCTCCGCGGTAAAGTCCTGCAGTGCACCAATGCTCTGCTGACGGTTCTCTAAGGTTTTAATCTCCCGCACCGGCATATGCAGCCAGCGTTTCAGCATGCGGCTACCCATCGGCGTGACGGTTTTATCCAGCACCGCCGCCAGGGTGTTTTCAATGCCGCCGGCCAGGTTCTGGGTGATCTCCAAATTACGGCGCGTTGCCGCATCCATAATGATGCCGTCCTGCTGCCGCTCCATGGTCAGAGAACGGATATGGGGCAGGGAAGTGCGCTGGGTATCCTTGACGTATTGCAGCAGGCAGCCCGCAGCGCGCAGCGCATGGTGAGCCTGTTCGACGCCAAAGCCGCTCAGGTCGCGGGTGCCAAACTGCATATTCAACTGCTGACGCGCGGTATCGACTTCAAACTCCCACAACGGGCGACGACGCAAACCACGGCGATTTTCAATCAGCGACATGGCGGCGAAATCTTCGGAATAGAGCAGTTCAGCAGGATTGGAGCGGGTCAGCTCGGCGGCCATGGTTTCCAGGTCCGTCGGCTCCGCCAGGCGGAAGCGGCCAGAGCTGATATCCAGCGTGGCGAAGCCGAAGCCGCGCGGGCTCTGCCAGATGGCGGCCAGCAGATTATCCTGGCGCTCCTGCAACAGCGCTTCATCGCTGATGGTACCCGGCGTCACGATGCGCACCACTTTGCGCTCCACCGGGCCTTTGCTCAGCGCCGGATCGCCAATCTGTTCGCAGATGGCCACCGATTCGCCCAGCTGCACCAGCTTCGCCAGGTAGTTCTCCACCGCATGATAAGGTACGCCCGCCATCGGGATCGGTTCACCGGCTGACGCCCCGCGTTTAGTCAGCGAGATTTCCAGCAGCTGCGAGGCGCGCTTCGCATCGTCATAGAACAGTTCGTAGAAATCCCCCATGCGGTAAAACAGCAGGATTTCCGGATGATCGGCCTTCAGACGCAGATATTGCTGCATCATTGGCGTATGGCCTGATAAATCCTTGTCAATCGACTCTTTCATAATCATTTTACTCATTTCAATTCTTTCAAGTACTTACGTGGACCTCAACACAGCCTTTACATCCACATAAACTCGTCAATTTGTCGCTCTACTGATGCAGGGAGCCTGGCCGGTCAGTTTGACGAAAAAAACAGAGGTAATCCAGTGAAGAGTACCCTGCTCAGCGGGTTTCTCAGCGAAGGCAAAACGGCTGGCTCTGCTTCAAGTGAATAGCCATCCAATCGACCCGATTTTCCAAACATTCATTATGCAGGGCAAGTCGGCAAACTCCAGCTTCCGACAACGCTCGCAATAAAATAAATGCGAAATATGTCGTGATGGCTTTAACATTACTTGTGCGATATTTATTTTATTTGTTAATAAATTATATCTGCCTTAACAAAACGCCTCAATGCATACCTATATAACGGTGGTTATTTTCCGGAATATTTTTGAAGTATTGAATCTAATAATGTTAAAAGTATTTTAATGTGAGGGTGTGGAATAGGGGAATTTCCTTACTGACCAGTATGATAGGAGACTATAGACGAAATTAAGACTGGCCTGACTCGCTATTAGTTCTTTTTTATTTGGTTAAAGGCCGCTATTGACCGCAGAGAGGGTATTTTATAAAGTATATCTTTCTGATGTTGGCATTTGTTATGGGTTATTTAAATAAAAACAAGGAAGAAATAATATCGGAAAGCCCGTTTAAAGTTAACCTAATCCTCTCATCGGAGACTCCTGATGCGTAGGGTAAATGCTTAACGCAGGTGTATATTTTTTCGTGATTATAAGCGTGGTTAAAGCGCTAATCACGACCTTAGATAATCCTGACGCTAAAGAAAAAACCTTATCACAGCTCAAATAACGCAGGTTGAAAAATATTTTCATCAGAGTAATTATTTATGTAAATGCTCGCGATCAACATTCGTGTGTTTTTTATCAATGACTTGTGGTTGGTTAAGAAGTGCGTGAGATTTTCATGAGAGGAATGGGATATTCATGAGTTGTACGTTTTTATCGCACTCTTAAAATGAGTGTCAGCACCTTAACAATGCACGTAAAGATGCTTGATATCATTTTTCTAATTATTTAAGTTAAGCGAAAAACATCACGAGAGTCATAAATGAAAAAAATACTGATGTTGGCATTATTGATGGTGGGGGCTCCGGCATATGCTAATCAGCTGTTCCAGCCAGGCCCAATCTACGCGACGAATAAAGATGTCGGCAGCATGACGGATCATAATAAAGCGCAGTATATGGTTTCATACCGGATCAGTATCTTTAACCCGTTAGACAGTGCCGCGACGTTATCAAAGGGCTGTTTTGTTTTATTCAACCGTGCCGGTAAAGAAATTGTGGCCAGAGGCGTTGAGCTGAATTTACAACAAGAGTTTGCGCCGGGTGAGAGTAAAACGGGGACGGTCTATTTCTTCAGCGACAATGAAGCCATTTATACGCTGCCATTTGTGAAATGGATAGAAAGTAACAGTACCGAGAATGACCCAATGCCTGACGTTGTTTCAGACCTTAATGTTCGATAAATAATATTATTCATCTATCCGTGTGCGCAGTGACGGCGAGATAACACATACTTTCTATAAAGAGTTAATTAACGGAGATTCCCAATGCTTAATTGTATCGGGATGACAGGGAAATCCGTGATCACTTTAACAGGGAGTGTTTTTAATACCTCCCTATTTTGCCGGGAAAGATAATGAAATAAATTTTACATTGATAACATAGGAAATAATCATGAGTAAGCTTTGTACCAAAATCGCTGTAATAGCGGTGTCTTTAGGCCTCTCGGCCAGCGCGCTGGCGTCGGACGGGACAATCAATTTCAAAGGCGTCATTTCTGCTGCGGCCTGTACGGTCAGTAGCATTGCTGGCAGCTCCACCGCGTCGGGAACCGTCAACTTCGGTACCGTCAGTAGCACTTCGTTTGGTAAGGCTGGCAGTACCACCGGCGGCACGCCGTTCAGTATCGAACTGAAAGACTGTGCTGTTGCCTCCTCCCCCTCTATCACCTTTAACGGTGCGGCCGTCGCCACGACGGGCTATACGTCGCTCTTCTCCACTGATATTGCTGGACTGGGGATACGTATCAGCGACGCGGATAATCTTTCGACTGTCTATGCCCCCGGCGTCTCCTCTAAAAATACGGGATTTAACTCACTGAAAACGGGCGTAACCCAGGCTGTCGCTAATTTCAAAGCGTGGCTGGTGGATTATACCGGTAGTTCAGATTACACCGGAACGATTGATACCAATGTGACCTTTGTTATCGATTACGCCAATACCTAATATAAATATTGAGTGGAGGCATAATTAATTATGCTTCCGCTTTATATGGAGTCAATTCCCGATGAAACACACTAAACTTATTCTCGGAATAGCCTTGCTGCTGCCTTTAATTTGCCAGGCTGATGGATTAACGCTTGGTGCAACACGGCTGATTTATGAGGCTGGTAAGAAAGAAGCCAGTGTTCCTTTGCGCAATGGTCCCCGTCAGGCGCCGCAGCTGGTTCAGAACTGGGTCTCTAATTTCGACAGTCGTGATACTAATAATATTCCGTTTATTAATACGCCGCCGCTTTTTAAACTCCCCGCCGGTGGAGAAAGTCCGGTGCGGGTTGTCTATGTCGGATTGCCAACGGCGTTGCCGAAAGACCGTGAAAGCCTGTTTCTGTTAAACATCCGCACAATCCCCGCGGTGGAGAAAAAGCAAAATCCAACGCGCCTGACCATTGCCACCCAGAACATCATCAAACTTATCTACCGGCCGGAAGGATTAACCGCCCGTGGCGCGGCCGCCGCCGGAGAAAAACTGCAGATATCAGCCGGGTCTGGCCGCGTCATCATCAAAAATCCGACCCCTTACGTTGTCACCCTGACTCAGGTCACGGTTAACGGCAGCAAGATTGAAAATCCGGGCACCCTTCGACCTTTATCATCCCTTGAGATCGCGCTGCCGGCCTCTGCTCTGCGGACTTTTTCGTGGAGCACCATCAATGACTGGGGCGGCACAACCCCTTCCCGCACCGTCAATTTCTAAGACAATGTTCTGGAGATAATGATGCGTGGTGATGCTGAGCATTCAGGTCAAGGTTTTGTTGTCAGTCATCTGGCAGCAAATCGGGGAGCGGGACTGTTATTTGTCATCGTCTCGCTAATGGGGTTATCAACGGCCAGGGCGGAGCTTTATTTTAACGTGAACGCACTGAAACTGACGCCTGCGCAAAAAGCCGATACTGACCTTGAAACCCTGTCCCGGCCGGAAATTCAGATGCCAGGTGAATACACGGTGCAGGTTAGCGTTAACCGGGTAGAGCAGGGCGAATACACCCTGAAATTTATCGTCTGCGGAACCCGCTTATGCCCGGAGCTCACGCCGTCATTGTTGCAGAAGTTGGGCGTCAAGGTTGCTGCGTTCCCGGCAATGGTTTCTCTGCCTGCGGAAGCCACGCTCTCCGATCTTGCGGCGGCGATCCCCGATGCCGATACGCTTTTTGATTTTGAACGGCGGGTGCTGGAAATCACTCTGCCGCAGGCCGCGCTAAATCAGTCTGCGCGCGGCGATGTCCCCCCTGAACAGTGGGACGACGGATTGCCGATGTTTTTTGCTTCCTACAGTGCTTCCGGCTCAGAAACCCGCAATCAGTCGGCACTAAGCCAGAACCAAAGTTCTCAGTATCTGAACGTGCGCAGTGGCATCAACCTGGGACCCTGGCGTTTAAGAAACTACAGCACCTACAGCCGTACCAGTAACAACATCAGCCAGTGGAACAGTCTGCAAACGTCGGTGGAGCGTGACATCCGTCCGCTGCGTGCCCGCTTTGTCGCCGGTGAAACGGCTACCCCCGGTCTGGTGATGGACAGCTTCAGCTTCCGGGGGGCCTGGCTGGCCACCCAGGACGAAATGCTGGCGGACAGTCAGCGCGGCTATGCGCCGGAAATCCGCGGGATTGCGCTTTCTCATGCCACGGTTGAAGTGCGCCAGAACGGCAACCTGCTGTATCAGACCTTTGTGCCGCCAGGCGCCTTTGTGATCAACGATCTCTATCCGACATCCTCGTCCGGCGATCTTGAGATTACGGTGAAAGAAGAAGACGGTTCGTTGCGTAGCTACACGCAGTCATTCGCCTCGCCACCGATTTCGGTCCGTCGTGGCATGGTCAAATACTCGGTGACCGCCGGTGAATATGGCACGCGCAATAACAATGCCGAGAGCGCAGTAAATCAGCGTTTTGTGCAGGGCGAAATGCTGTATGGCGTGCTGAACAATACGACGGTGTATGGCGGCGGCCTGGTGGCCGAACATTATCGCGCCGGGACGCTCGGTGTCGGTCAGAGTCTGGGAATGTTTGGGGCGATTTCGCTGGATTTGACCCAGGCAGAAACCACCTTCAGCGACGGATCGTCCAAAACCGGGCAGTCCCTGCAAGCCAAATACAGTAAACGGTTTGACACCACCGGCACCTCCATGACCCTGGCCGGTTATCGCTATGGCACCGACGGATACTATGCATTTGATGAAGCGAGTGAGTATTTTAACAACAGCCGCCTGGCCTCGCGCTACACGCTGAAGAATAAGTCACAGATAACCCTGAATCAGAATGCCGGCGTGGCCGGATCGGTCTCGCTCAGCGCCTATCAATCCGAATACTGGAACCGGGCTAACTCACGTAATCGCTCCATCACCGGCAGCTGGAGTAAAAGTTTTTCCGGCGTCACCGTCAGCCTGAACCAAAGCCAGAGCCGGTTGTGGCGCACAGGTCGCACCGACAACAGCACCTCCGTTAACGTCAGCTTGCCAATCGGCAAATGGTTGTCGCCGACCTCCGACAGCAACATGCGGATGAGCAATAACTGGTCACAGTCAAACCGGGGAACGGGCAGCCTGTCGACCACGCTGTCAGGGACCTCACTTGAAAGCAATAACCTTTCCTGGTCAATGTCCCAGGCCCGCAGCAGTCAATCCGATGGCCGGGTGAAGAACAGTACCGCGCTGTCCGGCAGCCTGCAGGGGAGCAAGGCAACCGCCTCGTTGGGATATGCAAATTATTATGGTGAAAGCGAATCCGTTAACTGGGGAGTACGCGGCTCGGTTGTCGTCCACCCGTACGGCGTCACGCTTTCCCGGGAGTTATCGGAAGGCAGTTCCTGGGCACTGGTGCGGGCACCGGGTGGCAAAGATATCAAAATCAAAAACCGCAGCGGGCTGTCAACGGATTCGCGCGGGTATGCCATCGTCCCGTCACTGACACCCTATCGTGAAAATGAGGTCAGCCTGGACACCTCCACCTTAGAAGATGACGTCGATCTGAAGCAGTCAATCCAGCGTAAAACGCCATCGAGAGAATCGCTGGTGCTGGCTGAATATGAAACCAAAGTTGGGCTGCGGATGTTCCTGACGCTGACAAGGGATGGACGGCCGCTGCCGCTGGCGAGTGTGGTCCGCGTGGACGACGTCAGCGGGATTACCGATGAAAAAGGGCGCGTTTATCTGGCAGGTGTGCCTGAAACAGCGCAGTTGCGGGTGTCTCTGGCCGGGGGCGAACAGCTCTGTACGGTGCCATTCTCGGCGAAGGGGCGCAGCAAAAATAACGGCATTATTGTGGCTGACTTGCCGTGTGATGCGACCACCGATCGTGGAATTAACGGAAACTAAATGATGCTAAATAGTCTGAAAATCACACTGTGCCTGATAACGTTGATGGCCGCGCTTTTAACGTGCCAGTCTGCTTCTGCAGAAGACATGAACTGCACATCCGATACCGACTCTTATGTTCTTAATCTTGGCGATGTTGCGGTTGCGGAAAGTTCGAGGGCCGGCGATATCCTGCATGTTGATACTAAAAACGTGAATGTCACCTGCAAATTAACGGGCAACTTTCAGCAGGTGTCTGAGGTCAGCCAAACCGCCTGGAGCAGTTCAGGTATGACGGTGTCGGTAGACGGCTTAACCTGCCCGGTGATTGATGAGGGGACCGCCATATCCGATTCCGGACTCGGTATCGTCTGGACAAATTTCAATTCCGCTTCCGGTACATGGTCCTGTATGACTACAGCCTTCACCGGCACATCGGTTCGTCGGGGGCTTTTATCTAATGGTTCAACCACGCTGACCGACAAAATATATGTTGTCAGAACGAATAAGGATCTTAAATACGGTGAAACCAACGCACTCTCGCAAACGGCTTACATTGATGAAGCCAATGCCGATCGCGTTGCTCGCGGCCATCTCTACAGCTTTACCTTTTCGGGCGTCATGACCGTTTCGGCGGGCGGCTGCACGGTTAGCAGCGTAACCGACGTCGAGATGGGGACATTATCATCAGCCAGCTTTACCCGTGCAGGCAGCACCGGTCCTAAGGTGCCTTTTGCCGTGAGCCTCACCGAGTGTAAGGGCGCAGCAACCCAGGCCCACTTTGACTTCACGCCGATCTATGGCTTTGCTAATCAAGACCGGGGCGTGATAGCGCTGAGTAACGATGAAAATTCAGCAACCGGCGTCGGCATTCAGCTGTTGATGAACGGCAAGGAAATCGCCGGCTTCAATGATAATGTCGCCACCATCGCCGAGGGGGATAACCTGGTGAATTTCGAAGCGAAGTACTACCAGACGGCCGAAACCGTCACGCCTGGCAGCGCCGATTCGATGGTGATATTTAATGTTTATTATAATTGATTCGCTCTGAATCTGACGCTGCGGGCGCAGGCAAAGGAACAGGGTTGGTTTAATAATATTGGTTTTTACGGCGTTTATTGCCGTGTATTGAGGTTTACTTAAACCCCGAGGCAGAGTAAGTTTGAATAAATAATAGATTACGGCAGTAATCGACGTGAATTCTGGCTTCTTCAAACCCCCTGGGGAGTTATGCTCAATCTCATTGCACGACAACAGCTTAAAAATTTGCTCCCCGTTGGCATGGTGGCGACAAAATCCTGGCTGCTCGCTCAGGGAATTAACCTTCATTTTCTTGATAATGCGGTTAAGAGCAGGACACTACTGCCACTCACGCCGGGTGTCTATGCACGAGAAGAAAAGCCGCAGCACTGGAAAGGCGTCGTTGCATCGCTTCAACGCATGCGCGACGAACCGGTCTGTGTCGGAGCATTTAGCGCACTGGAGATAGAAGGTTTGGTGCATTATCAAGCCAGAGGAAGCACACCCCACATTCACCTGTTCTCTGCGTCCCCGTTACCTGCCTGGTTACACAAAATTGACATTGATGCCAAATTCGAATGGCGTGGAGTACAACGGCTCTGGCCTTCATCGGTGACAGAAAACCCAAAGTATTTTCGTGAAGATAGCTGGCGGGAGTCGCTGCCGACCTTATGCTATTCCGGGCCTGAAAAAGCTTTTCTTGAACTGCTGGCAGACGTACCTAAAAGCATTAGCGTTGAACATGCCGATCAACTTATGCAGGGCCTGACAACATTATCACCGCGTAAGTTAGATCTGCTGCTGCAAGCAAGTTCCAGTATCAAGGTGAAACGTCTTTTTCTGTGGTTGGCCAACCGACACCAGCATGCCTGGCTTAAATATCTGGATCCAGAACGGTATGAGCTTGGTACGGGAAAGCGAGAAATCGCAAAGGGAGGGCGGCTGGACAAGACGTGGCAGATAACGGTACCCAGAGAGATGTAAATCGATATGGACAGGGAAAGCATTTACCATAAGCAGGTCCAGCTGTTACTTCAACTGATCCCTTTCATCGCCAGACATGATTGTTTTGCATTGAAAGGCGGCACCGCAATAAATCTGTTTGTACGCAATCTTCCACGCTTATCCGTAGATATCGATTTGGTGTTTTTGCCTGTGCTGGAGCGTGAAGAATCGTTAATGCAGATAAAAATAGCATTGGACGCTATTGCGCAAGCGGCAACAAGTGCACTGCCGGAGTGTAAGGTGAGCAAGTCCTATGAAGATAAAAATGATGCTTTGCGGCTGTTGGTTGAGCGTGCAGGAATACTGATCAAAATTGAACTCTCACCGGTGTTGAGGGGAACCGTCTATCAGCCACATGTCCAGCCTGTCTGTGAAGCCGTTGAAGATGAGTTCGGCTTTGCAGAAATGTCCGTAGTCGCTTTCGCCGATCTTTATGCGGGCAAAATTTGCGCTGCGCTTGACCGCCAGCATCCCAGAGATTTGTTCGATGTTAAGTTCTTGCTGGATAACGAGGGAGTGACAGAGTCGCTACGCAAAGCCTTGCTGGTGTATATCATCAGCCATCCCCGGCCGATTACTGAATTACTTCAGCCACATTTTAAAGAGATATCCGGGCTTTACGCAGGTGAGTTTAGAAATATGGCAGAAGTAGATGTTACGTTAAACGAGCTTGAGGATGTGCGAAAAGATCTTGTCGAATGTATAAACAGGTCTCTTTCCCGGGCTGAACGTGATTTTTTGATATCGTTTAAAAAAGGCTCCCCGGACTGGCAATTGCTTGGATTGCCCGGGGTTGACCAGTTACCCGCCGTACGTTGGAAGCTGCATAACCTCGCCAACATGAACAAGGCTAAACATGCCGAAGCTTTGTCTCTTCTCCGGCATGTTTTGCATCTTTAAGCATATTGAACCTATCGGTGCCCGACCGCTCCAGCTGAGGAGAAATCTTGCAGCTTAAAATCATCTGCATTGAAAGCCTTCCGTTCAGGAAGGCGTCAGTTGCTTACCAGCGCTGATGAACCCACGGGGCAATTTTGTTTTGATAAAGGGTTTTCAACGCCAGCATAGTGTCGTCAGAAAGGTCGGCGAGAGCGCTTGCTTGCGCATTGGTTTCTGACTGGGCTTTATTTTTAGAGCCGGGAATGATCACCGAGACATTTTCATTCATCAGGATCCAACGCAGCGCGAATGTTGCCATGCTGGTGTCACCCGGCAGCAAGCGACGGATATCTTCCACGGCATCCAGTGCCACATCGTAAGGCACGCCCGCAAAGGTCTCCCCTTTATCAAACTGCTCGCCATTACGGTTGAAGGTGCGGTGATCGTCGGCTGCGAACGCGGTGTCAGCGGTCATTTTGCCTGTCAGCACGCCGGACGCCAGCGGGACGCGGGCAATGATAGCGACATCCCGGCGTTTGGCCTCATGAAGCAGAAGCTCGGCAGGGCGCTGCCTGAAAATGTTGTAAATCAGCTGGATGGAAGACACATTCGGGTATTCAAGCGCCTTCAGGCCTTCTTCGACTTTTTCGACAGAAACCCCGTAGCTGCGAATTTTGCCGGAGTTAATCATTTCATCCATCACCGCGAAAACTTCAGGGGTGTAATAGATCTCGGTTGGAGGGCAGTGCAGCTGGACTAAATCCAGCGTCTCGGTTTGCAGGTTATCTCGGGAACGATCGACAAAGTCATTAAGATTTTTTTCGCTGTAGCCGGATGCCACATGCGGTGAAAGGCGACGCCCTAGTTTGGTCGCCACGAACGGGCGATCTCCTCCTCGTTCATTTAGCACCTCGGCGATGATTTTTTCGGAACGGCCATCACCGTAAACGTCAGCGGTGTCGATAAACGTCATCCCGGCATCCAGCGCCGCATTCAATGCACCTTTCGCATCTTCCATGCTGACTTCACCCCAGGTGCCGCCGATGGCCCAGGCGCCAAAACCGATTTCGGAAACACGCTGGCCCGTTTTACCAAGAATTCTGTTCTTCATGAAAACTTCCTTTTGAGGGTGCCGACAGCTTACGCACCGATTGTTCAAACTGAGTAGGGAACGTTTAACAGAGCTTAGCGTTTACGGGCCATGAGATCCCATGCTAAAAGATGCATGCTATTCATTGAATCAGTTAATGGTATTCATCATGAAAATGGAACGTGTTGATTTTGCCGATCTGCAGGCCTTCCTGGTGGTACTGCGCTGCCGAAGTTTCAAGCTTGCCGCCATCGAACTTGGCCTCTCTTCTTCCGCCATAAGCCATGCCATACGCCGGGTGGAAACCCGACTCGATGCACGGCTTTTGAACCGGACCAGTCGCTCGGTCTCACCCACAGCGCTTGGGCTGGAGGTGGCTGAGAAGCTCTCCGAGGGTTTTGATGTCATTTCATCCGCGCTGGATACCGTTAACGCGCCTGGCCGCAGTCGTTTCGGCGTATTGCGACTCAATGTTTTTGCCGATGCTGCCGCGCAGTTAATCGTGCCGGCGTTGAAAGCGTTTGCCGAACAGTGGCCAGACGTCAGGCTGACGGTCGTTGTCGAGGACAGGCCGGTCGATATTACCTCTGAAGGCTTTGATGCCGGCATGCGTTACGGGCATCTGGTGCCCGAGGATATGGTTGCCGTCGCCTTGACCGATACGCAGCGTTGGATCGTGGTCGGCTCGCCGGAGTATGTGAAGCGTCATGGCGTGCCAACCACCCCGGCTGAATTATCAGAACATAACTGTCTGCAACTGCTTCTTGGCAATAACGCCAGTTTCCGCTGGGAGTTTGATGGGGCTGACGGTGTTTACAGCATGAGTGTGCCGGGTGCTATCACCTTGAAAGATACCTCAACCACTATCGCCGCCGCCATCGACGGGATTGGCCTCGCCTATGTGCTGGAGTCGCGGGTCGATGCTGAGCTTGCCAGCGGGTCACTGATCAACGTGCTGCCGAGCCATGCATGTCAGGGTGAGCCGTTTCACATGTACTACAGCAGCCGTCGCTATGTTCATCCAGCCTTACGGGAGCTTATTAATATCATTCGCAGGAATAACGGATTACAGACGTTGCCCGATTTGCCGGATAAGGATCCGGCGAAGGAAAGCTGAGGGTTTTGACAGTCGCCGGCAGTGCTTGCTCACTCATGCCCGCTCTGCAACGCCCAAACGGCGGCTTCGACGCGGGACTTGAGCTTCATCTTTTTCAGCAGATGCTTAACGTGAACCTTGACCGTGCTTTCGGTGATCGACAGCTTGCGGGCGATGGCTTTATTGGTCATGCCCTGGCTGATCAGCTTGAGGATATCGCGCTCGCGGCGGGTGAGCTGTTCGATGTCCCGTTCGTCGGAAGGGCGGTTTTCCCGCAGGCTGGCGACCAGCACATTGGTCAGCGTTTCACTGAGCACCATTTGCCCGGCGGCGGCCTGATGCAGCGATTTCAGCAACTCTTCCGGCTCCATATCCTTTAGCAGATAGCCATCGGCACCGCGCTTCAGCGCATTCACCACGTCATCTTCATGATCCGACACGCTGAACACCACGATGCGGCCAGAGAGCTCGATGGTGCGCAGTTGCACCAGCGTATCCAGCCCGTTCATGCCCGGCATATTTAAGTCCAGCAGGATCAGGTCCGGATCCAGTTCCCCCGCCAGTTCGACGCCGAGCGTGCCGTTGCCCGCTTCGGCAACCACCTGCAACCGCTCGTCCAGCGCGATCAGCTGCTTCACCCCGTTGCGCAGCATCGGATGATCGTCAATCAGTAATATGGTGGCGGCTTCTTCTTTCACGGTGGTGTCCTTTGGGTCAGTGCTGTTACAGGCCAGACTGGCCGGGCCTGAGCGTTATTCTACGTATCCCGGGGATTATCCCTATACCACTTAATGGGTAACACCAAATTTCCAAATCTGTTCAGAAATTGATTATAGCGTAGCAGTAATGTTTTAAAGCTGAGGATTTACAGCAGGTTAATTAATCCCCCTCATCTACCTCTTTTGGAGTCTGGCGCTGAAAACGCGCAGTAACTACCTGTCGTCTGGTTGATTTGCATCAACCTGAATCAGCAGAGCGATCAGCAGGATGTGCGTTAAATCTTCCTGTCACTGAGAACACTATGTCGCTTACACCTTCTACTCCCTCAACCAAAGGCGGAACGGTCATTCAGGACTGGCAGCCTGAAAATGCCGAATTCTGGCAGCAATACGGCAAACGCATCGCCAGCCGTAACCTGTGGATTTCGGTGTTCTGCCTGCTGCTGGCGTTCTGCGTCTGGATGCTGTTCAGCGCCATTACCGTCAATCTGAACAAGGTGGGGTTTAACTTCACCACCGAACAACTGTTTTTGCTGACCGCACTCCCGTCCGTGGCCTGCGCTTTGCTGCGTGTGCCTTACTCGTTTGTGATCCCCATTTTTGGTGGCCGCCGCTGGACGGCGTTCAGTACCGGCATCCTGCTGATCCCCTGCCTGTGGCTCGGGTTTGCGGTGCAGGACACCCGGACCTCGTTCTCCACCTTTATGATTATCGCCCTGCTGTGCGGCTGTGCCGGAGCCAACTTCGCCTCCAGCATGGGCAATATCAGCTTCTTCTTCCCGAAAGCGAAACAGGGCAGCGCGCTGGGAATTAATGGCGGCCTGGGCAATCTCGGCGTCAGCGTGATGCAATTCTTCGCCCCGCTGGCCATCTCCTTCGGCATCTTCAGTTTCTTTGGCGGGGGATCGCAGGTGGCTGCCAGCGGTGAGGTGATCTGGCTGGAAAACGCCGCCTGGCTGTGGGTACCGTTCCTGGTGATTGGCACCCTGTTGGCCTGGTTTGGCATGAACGATTTGGCCTCCTCGAAATCCTCGCTGCGTGAGCAGCTGCCGGTGCTGAAACGCGGCCATCTGTGGATTATGGCGGTGCTGTATCTGGCGACCTTCGGCTCGTTTATCGGCTTCTCGGCGGGCTTTGCCATGCTCTCCAAAACCCAGTTCCCGGACATCGTGATCCTCAAGTACGCCTTCTTTGGCCCGTTCCTTGGCGCGCTGGCCCGCTCCGTCGGCGGCATGCTGTCCGATAAATTCGGTGGCGTGCGCGTCACGCTGATCAATTTTGTGGTGATGACCGTCTTCAGCGGACTGCTGTTTATGACGCTGCCTGCGGGCGACCATCCGGGATCGTTTATCGCCTTCTACAGCGTGTTTATGGTGCTGTTTATCAATGCCGGTCTGGGCAGCGGGTCAACCTTCCAGATGATCGCGGTTATTTTCCGCAAAAATACCCTTGAGCGGGTGAAAGCGCAGGGCGGCAGCGACGAACTGGCGCAGCATGAAGCGGTAACCGAAACCTCCGCAGCGCTGGGCTTTATCTCCGCCATTGGTGCCGCAGGCGGCTTCTTTATCCCGCAGATGTTTGGCATGTCACTGGCGATGAGCGGATCCCCCGCCGGCGCAATGAAAGTCTTCCTCGGTTTCTACCTGCTCTGCGTGGTGATCACCTGGGCGGTCTACGGCCGTAAGAAAGTCGGCTAGCGGTTATTCGGTCCGTTTCGGCAATGTCGAGGCGGACCGCAAGCCACTACTCCCTCTGCGCCGGGCAGGCGTAACGGGCAGCGGAAAGGGGATGCGAAGCGTATTTTTATGGAACAATTTCAGAGAAATACGCGCTTTTCACCGCCTCCTCCTTTAGTGGTATTCCGACTAAAACCCTCGGGTTTAGCCTCTGTTTCTGTTGATCGCCATCAATCTGCCCCTTCGGGGGCAACAGTACTCTGCCCGCAGATTAAGCAATGTCGTCGCTCCACACCTAACAATATCAGGCCTTCAGGAGAATTCCGGATGAGCAAGTTTCTTGACCGGTTCCGCTATTTCAAACAGCTAGCCGAACCTTTTTCTGGCAAACATGGCCAGACCCTCAACGCCAACCGTGACTGGGAAGACGGCTATCGCAGCCGCTGGCAGCACGATAAAATCGTCCGCTCGACCCACGGCGTGAACTGCACCGGTTCCTGTAGCTGGAAGATTTACGTCAAAAATGGCCTGGTCACCTGGGAAACCCAGCAGACCGACTATCCTCGCACCCGCCCGGATTTGCCAAACCACGAACCGCGCGGCTGCCCGCGTGGTGCCAGCTACTCCTGGTATCTTTACAGCGCCAACCGCCTGAAATACCCGTTAATGCGCAAAAAGCTGATCGCCCTTTGGCGTGAAGCGAAGCTGCAGCACAGCGATCCGGTCGAGGCCTGGGGTTCCATCGTCAGCGATGCGGAAAAAGCCAAAAGCTATAAGATTGCCCGTGGACGCGGCGGTTTTGTTCGCTCCAGCTGGCAGGAAGTGAACGAGCTGATTGCCGCCTCGAACGTCTATACCGCGAAAACCTTCGGCCCGGATCGCATCGTTGGCTTCTCGCCGATCCCGGCGATGTCGATGGTCTCTTATGCCGCTGGCGCCCGTTATTTGTCGCTGATTGGCGGCGTGTGCCTGAGCTTCTACGACTGGTATTGCGACCTGCCGCCCGCGTCGCCAATGACCTGGGGTGAGCAGACCGACGTGCCGGAATCGGCTGACTGGTATAACTCGTCCTACATCATTGCCTGGGGCTCAAACGTGCCTCAGACCCGCACGCCGGATGCGCACTTCTTCACCGAAGTTCGCTATAAGGGCACCAAAACCGTCGCGATCACGCCGGATTATGCCGAAGTGGCCAAGCTCTGTGACCAGTGGCTGAACCCGAAACAGGGCACCGATAGCGCGATGGCGCTGGCTATGGGCCACGTGATGCTGAAAGAGTTCCACCTCGATCGTGAAGTGGGCTATTTCCGCGATTACGTTCGCCGCTATAGCGATATGCCGATGCTGGTGCTGCTTGAGCCGCGTGAAGGCGGATTCTATGCCGCCGGACGTCAGCTGCGTGCCAGCGATCTGGTCGATGGTCTGGGCCAGCAAAACAACCCCGAGTGGAAAACCATTGCCATCAATGAAGCGGATGGCGAGCTGGTGGCCCCGCAGGGGTCGATTGGTTTCCGCTGGGGTGAGCAGGGCAAATGGAATCTGGAATCGCGCGAAGGCAAAGGCCAGCAGGAGGTTGAACTGCAGCTCAGCCTGCTCGGTAAGCATGACGAGGTGGTTGAGGTCGGCTTCCCGTACTTTGGGGGCATCACCAGCGAGAACTTCAACAGCGTCGCGCTGGAAGAGATCCTGTTGCACAAGCTGCCGGTCAAGCGCCTGACCCTGGCCGACGGCAGTGAAGCGCTGGTAACCAGCGTCTACGATTTGACCCTGGCCAACTACGGCCTGGAACGCGGGTTGGGCGATGCCAACTGCGCGCAGAATTACGATGAGGTCAAAGCCTACAGCCCAGCATGGGCAGAGCAGATTACCGGCGTGTCGCGCCAGAACATCATCCGTATTGCCCGTGAGTTTGCCGAAAACGCAGAGAAAACCCGTGGCCGCTCGATGATCATCGTCGGTGCCGGTATGAACCACTGGTATCACATGGACATGAACTACCGTGGCCTGATCAATATGCTGGTGTTCTGCGGCTGCGTCGGACAAAGCGGTGGCGGCTGGGCGCACTACGTGGGCCAGGAAAAACTGCGGCCGCAGACCGGCTGGACGCCGCTGGCCTTTGCGCTGGACTGGCAACGTCCGCCTCGCCATATGAACAGCACCTCGTTCTTCTATAACCACTCCAGCCAGTGGCGCTACGAGTCGGTCACCACCGAAGAGCTGCTGTCGCCGCTGGCGGATAAAAGCCGTTACAGCGGCAGCCTGATTGACTTCAACGTGCGCTCCGAACGCATGGGCTGGCTGCCGTCCGCGCCGCAGCTCAACGTCAATCCGCTGCACATTGCCGCTAAGGCCGACGCAGCCGGCATGTCGCCGGTGGATTACACCGTCGACAGCCTGAAGCAGGGCACGCTGCGCTTTGCGGCGGAACAGCCGGACAATCCGCAAAACTTCCCAAGGAACCTGTTCGTCTGGCGTTCCAACCTGCTGGGCTCCTCCGGTAAAGGGCATGAGTACATGCTGAAATATTTACTCGGCACCGAAAACGGCATTCAGGGCAAAGACCTCGGCCGTCAGGGCGGCGTGATGCCGGAAGAGGTGGAATGGCAGGATAACGGTGGTGAAGGCAAGCTCGACCTGGTGGTGACCCTGGATTTCCGCATGTCCAGCACCTGCCTTTATTCCGATATCGTGTTGCCGACCGCCACATGGTATGAAAAAGACGACATGAATACCTCGGATATGCATCCGTTTATTCATCCGCTGTCGGCGGCGGTCGATCCGGCCTGGGAGTCGAAAAGCGACTGGGAAATCTACAAAGGCATCGCCAAAACCTTCTCAGAGCTGTGTGTCGGCCATCTTGGGGTGGAAACCGATGTGGTCACGCTGCCGGTGCAGCATGATTCCCCGGCCGAACTGGCGCAGCCGTTTGAGGTGAAGGACTGGAAAAAAGGCCAGTGCGCGCTGATCCCAGGCAAAACCGCGCCGCACATCATTGCGGTAGAACGTGACTACCCGGCCACCTGGGAGCGTTTCACCTCGCTGGGGCCGCTGCTCGATAAGCTGGGCAACGGCGGCAAAGGCATCAGCTGGAATACCCAGACCGAAGTCGACTTCCTGAAGCAGCTTAACTACGTCAAGGCGGACGGCCCTGCCGCCGGTCGGCCAAATATCGACAGCGCGATTGATGCAGCGGAAGTGATCCTCTCGCTGGCACCGGAAACCAACGGCCAGGTGGCCGTCAAGGCCTGGCAGGCGCTGAGCAAAATCACCGGCCGCGACCACACGCATCTGGCGCTGAATAAAGAAGACGAGAAGATCCGCTTCCGCGATATTCAGGCGCAGCCACGCAAAATTATCTCCAGCCCGACCTGGTCAGGCCTGGAAGATGAGCATGTGTCGTATAACGCCTGCTACACCAACGTTCATGAGCTGATCCCCTGGCGCACGCTGAGCGGCCGTCAGCAGCTGTATCAGGATCATGAGTGGATGCGTGCCTTCGGCGAAAGCCTGCTGGTGTACCGTCCGCCAATCGATACCCGTGCCGCGAAGCCGTTCCTCAACCAGAAGCCTAACGGCAATCCGGAGAAGGCGCTGAACTTCCTGACGCCGCACCAGAAATGGGGCATTCACTCCACCTACAGCGACAACCTGTTGATGCTGACGCTGTCGCGCGGCGGGCCGATTGTGTGGAGGAGTGAGGACGATGCCCGCGAGCTGGGCATTGAGGATAACGACTGGATTGAAGCCTTCAACGCCAACGGCGCGCTGACGGCCCGTGCGGTGGTCAGCCAGCGTATTCCGGCTGGGATGACCATGATGTATCACGCTCAGGAGCGCATCGTGAATATTCCCGGTTCGGAAATCACCAGCCAGCGCGGAGGCATTCATAACTCGGTCACGCGGACCTGTCCGAAGCCGACCCATATGATTGGCGGCTACGCGCAGCAGTCCTACGGCTTTAACTATTACGGCACTGTCGGCTCGAACCGTGACGAGTTCGTGGTGGTGAGAAAAATGAATCACGTTAACTGGTTAGACGGTGAGGGCACCGACGATTGCCAGGGCAGCCAGCAGGAGAAACAGCCATGAAAATTCGTTCGCAAGTCGGCATGGTGCTGAACCTCGACAAATGCATCGGATGCCACACCTGTTCGGTGACCTGTAAAAACGTCTGGACCAGCCGTGAAGGCATGGAATATGCCTGGTTCAACAACGTCGAGAGCAAGCCGGGCGTGGGCTATCCCCATGCCTGGGAAGATCAGGAGAAGTGGAAGGGCGGCTGGATCCGTAAAATCAACGGCAGGCTGGAGCCACGCATGGGCAGCCGCGTCGGGCTGCTGTCGAAAATCTTCGCCAACCCGCACGTGCCGGAGCTGGATGACTATTACGAGCCGTTTGATTATGACTATCAGAATTTGCATACCGCGCCAGCGGGCAAGCATCAGCCGATAGCCCGTCCGCGCTCGCTGATCACCGGCAAGCGGATGAAGAAGATCGAAAACGGCCCGAACTGGGAAGAGATCCTCGGCGGCGAATTCTCGAAACGCTCCGCCGATCAGAACTTTAATAACATCCAGAAAGCGATGTACGGCCAGTTTGAAAACACCTTCATGATGTATCTGCCGCGCCTGTGTGAACACTGCCTGAATCCGGCCTGCGTGGCGACCTGTCCCAGCGGCGCCATTTATAAGCGCGGCGAAGACGGCATCGTGCTGATCGATCAGGACAAATGCCGCGGCTGGCGGATGTGCCTGACCGGCTGCCCGTACAAAAAAATCTACTTCAACTGGAAAAGCGGCAAGTCGGAGAAGTGCATCTTCTGCTATCCGCGCATTGAAGCGGGTCAGCCCACCGTCTGTTCAGAAACCTGCGTCGGCCGCATTCGTTATCTCGGCGTGCTGCTGTATGACGCCGATCGCATCGAACAGGCGGCCTCAGCGGAGAACGAGCAGGATCTCTACCAGCGTCAGCTGGATATTTTCCTCGATCCGAACGATCCGGCGGTGATTGAACAGGCGCTGGCAGACGGCATCCCAAACAGTGTGATTGAGGCCGCGCAACGGTCGCCGGTGTGGAAAATGGCGATGGACTGGAAGCTGGCGCTGCCGCTGCACCCGGAATACCGCACCTTACCGATGGTCTGGTATGTGCCGCCCTTATCGCCGATCCAGTCGGTTGCTGATGCCGGTGAACTTGGCCACAGCGGCGTGCTGCCGGATGTGGAAAGCCTGCGTATTCCGGTGCAGTACCTGGCGAACCTGCTGACGGCGGGGGATACCGCGCCGGTGTTGCTGGCGCTGAAGCGGATGCTGGCGATGCGTCATTACAAGCGCGCCGAAACCGTCGCCGGCGAAGTGGATACCCGCGCGCTGGAGCAGGTTGGGCTGACGGAAGCGCAGGCGCAAGAGATGTACCGTTACCTGGCGATCGCCAACTACGAAGACCGTTTCGTGGTGCCCTCCAGCCACCGTGAGCTGGCGCGTGAAGCCTTCCCGGAAAGCAAAGGCTGTGGCTTTAGCTTTGGCGACGGTTGCCACGGCAGCGACAGCAAGTTCAATTTGTTTAACAGCCGCCGCATTGATGCGATAGATGTGGGCCGCAAAACGCCACCGCAGGAGGATCGGTCATGATCAGCTTACGTGTTATTGGCCGACTGATGGATTACCCGGAACAGGCGCTGTTCGATCACGCTGCCGAGCTGGTGGACGCGCTGCAAAGCGCGGCTGAGCTGGATGCGGATAGCCGTGCGCCGCTGGTGCAGTTTCTCCACGACTTCTGCGCCCGTCCGCTGCTGGACGTGCAGGCGGAGTACTGCGAGCTGTTCGATCGTGGCCGCGCTACTTCGCTACTGCTGTTCGAACATGTGCACGGCGAATCCCGCGATCGTGGTCAGGCGATGGTCGATCTGCTGGATCAGTATCGTGCCGACGGTCTGGAGCTGGATTGCAAAGAGCTGCCGGACTTCCTGCCGCTGTACCTGGAGTATCTGGGCAACGGCTCAGTGCAGCGGGCACGCGGCGGATTACAGGATATCGCGCCGATTCTGGCGCTGCTGGCGGCACGTCTTCAGCAGCGCGAAAGCCCGTATGCGCGGTTATTTGACGCGCTGCTGTCGCTGTCCGGCAGCGGTGTGCAGGCCGACGCGTTGCAAAGCCAGGTGGCAAGCGAAGCCCGCGATGATACGCCAGCCGCGCTGGATGCGGTGTGGGAAGAGGAGCAGGTGAAGTTCCTCGGCGAGCAGGGCTGCGCCTCTGCGCAACAGGCCACGCATCAGCGTCGCTTTGCTGGCGCGGTCAAGCCTCAGTATCTGGACGTGGCGCAGGCCACGCCACGTTCCTCAGGACACTAATCATGCACTATTTATCGCAGTTCTTTTTCGACATCTATCCCTATATTGCCGGCGCGGTTTTCCTGATCGGCAGCTGGTTACGCTACGATTATGGCCAGTACAGCTGGCGTGCAGGCTCCAGCCAGATGCTGGATAAAAAAGGCATGCGTCTGGCCTCGAACCTGTTCCATATCGGCATTATGGGCATCTTCTTTGGCCATATTGTCGGCATGTTAACGCCGCACTGGATGTATGAAGCCTTCCTGCCGATTGACGTTAAGCAGAAGCTGGCGATGATCGCCGGCGGCATTTGCGGGCTGTTAACGCTGGTGGGCGGCGGGCTGTTGCTGAAGCGTCGTCTGACCAATCCCCGCGTGCGGGCGACCAGCAGCGTGGGCGATATCCTGATCCTGACGTTGCTGGTAGTGCAGGTTTGTCTGGGGTTACTGACCATCCCGTTCTCGGCCCAGCATATGGACGGCAGCGAGATGATGAAGCTGGTGGCCTGGGCGCAGGCGGTGGTGACCTTCCACGGCGGGGCTTCTCAGCATCTTGAGGGCGTGGCGGTGATTTTCCGCCTGCATATGGTGCTGGGGATGACGCTGTTCCTGCTGTTCCCGTTCTGCCGCCTGGTGCATATCTGGAGCGCGCCGGTCGAGTATCTCACCCGCCGCTATCAGATTGTGCGTAACCGCCGTTAACTTTTTAGCGAGCGGAGTATTGCAAGGCCAGGGCTAATCCCCTGGCCTTTTTTATCCCCGACCGAAAATTTCAATCACCGCATCCAGATGATCCTTCATCGCTTTTTTCGCCGCACGCGGATCGCGCGCGCGCAGGGCTTGCAGGATCGCCAGATGTTCGGTTTCAGAGCGATGCGGCATATCCTGCGGGGTGTAATGCTGTTGCAGGCTGCGGAACATGCTGCCGTAACGGTGTCCTAACAGATGGGCGATGATAAAGGCATAGGCCGGATTGCCGCTGGCCTGCGCAATGCGGATATGGAACAGCCGATCGCCGGGATGCGTCGCCGAGCCTTGCCGGTTATCGCGGCAGTTCTGCTCATAAGCCTGCTCAATCAACGCAATTTCGTCTTCTGACGCATGGCGTGCGGCCAGCGCGGCGGTTTCGGGTTCAATCAACCGGCGGGTTTGCAGCAGCGAAAACGGCGGCAGTTCGGCGCTGAAATCCAGCTGGATATCCAGTTCATCATCCACATCGGCCCACTGATCGCGGCCAGCCTGCATCATCACCGGCTCTTCCGACGCGACGGTGCCGGGATGGCAAACAATCACTCCGTTGCCGACGCGCACATCCACCAGGCCAATCACTTCTAACGCGATTAACGCTTCCCGCACCGACGCGCGGCTGACCTGCAGCTGACTGGCAAGATCGCGCTCGGCGGGAAGCTTGCTGCCAGGCGGAAATTCACCGCTGGCAATAAGCTGTTTCAGCTGATCGGCAATCTGGCGGTAAATTCTTGGATTTTCTAATTTTTTTATCGGCATGGCTCACCAGGCAGTTTTTCAGTTAAGCGATTCAGCCAGCATTTTGCAGAAATACGGCTTGCTGGAATGTTTTTAACATGTGAAAAATTGGTTAAATAAATAGCGCGTTTTACGGCTGAATATGCCCTGAATCATAGCAAAAGGGCACCGCTTAAAACGTTTTTTTTCACCGTTAATGGCCTGACCATTAGTCCTTTAATCAACGGGAACCGTTATGGATCTTCAGGGTAAGAAAGTGCTGATCACCGCCGCAGGGCAGGGAATTGGCTTTAATACCGCGCAACTGTTTGCCGATTCGGGCGCAGAGGTGATCGCCACCGATATCAATATTGCCCGCCTGCAGGAACTGCCCGGCGTCACCGGCAGGGTGCTGGACGTGACCGATGCGCAGGCCATTCACGCGCTGGCGGAAGAGCTTGGCAGCATCGATGTGCTGTTTAACTGCGCTGGCGTGGTGCACAGCGGCGATATCCTCAGCTGCACGGAACAGCAGTGGCAGTTTGCTCTCGACCTGAACGTGACCGCCATGTTCCACACCGTGCGGGCGTTTTTGCCCGGCATGCTGGCGCAGCAAAAGGGCTCGATTATCAATATGTCTTCCGTGGCGTCCAGCGTGAAGGGCGTGCCAAACCGTTTTGCCTACAGCGCCTCGAAAGCGGCGGTGATTGGACTGACGCGGTCGGTGGCGGCGGATTATGTCGGGCGCGGTATTCGCTGTAATGCCATTTGTCCGGGCACGGTGGAATCACCGTCGCTGCGGCAGCGCATTGCTGAACAGGCTAAAGCCGAAAGGCGCAGCGAAGCCGACGTTTATCAGGCGTTTGTCTCGCGCCAGCCGATAGGGCGTATTGGCAAAACCGAAGAGATCGCCCAGCTGGCGCTGTATCTGGCCTCGGATGCCAGCGCCTACACCACCGGCGCGATCCACATTATTGATGGCGGCTGGAGTAACTGATCGCCGCCCTATTTTTGACAGGAGGAAGGATGAAATTATTACGTTACGGTCAGCCAGGCGCAGAGCGTCCGGCACTGGTTGATGCCCAGGGCAACCTGCGCGATCTCTCCGAGGTGATTGACGATCTGGCCGGCAGCGCCTTGTCGCCCGCTTCACTGGACAAGCTGCGTCAGCTGAATGTCGACGCGCTGCCGAAAGTGGCTGGCACGCCGCGCATCGGCGCCTGCGTTGGCAATGTCGGCAAATTTATCTGCATCGGCCTTAACTACGCCGACCATGCGGCGGAAACCGGGGCGGAAATCCCCAAAGAGCCGGTGATCTTCAGCAAATGGACCAGCGCCATTGTCGGTCCGAACGATGCGATTGAGATCCCGCGCGACTCGGTAAAAACCGACTGGGAAGTGGAGCTGGGCGTGGTGATTGGCAAAGGCGGTCGCTACATCAGCGAAGCCGATGCGCTGTCCCACGTTGCAGGCTACTGCGTAATTAACGACGTTTCCGAACGTGAATTCCAGATTGAGCGTGGCGGCACCTGGGACAAAGGCAAAGGCTGCGATACCTTCGGCCCGCTAGGACCCTGGCTGGTGACCACCGATGAAATCCCCGATGCCAATCAGCTCAGCATGTGGCTGGAAGTGGACGGCAAGCGCTATCAGAACGGCAATACCAACACCATGATTTTTAAGGTGCCGGAAATCATCAGCTACCTGAGCCGCTTTATGAGCCTGCAGCCGGGCGATGTGATTTCTACCGGCACGCCGCCGGGAGTGGGAATGGGGCAGAAACCGCCGGTCTACCTGCGTGCCGGCCAGCAGATCCGCCTCGGTATTGAGGGGCTGGGTGAACAGCGCCAGACAACCATTCAGGCTTAGGCCGGTTCAGTTAAGGACGCATTTATGACCACGATTACTGCCCTGCGCGTTGAAGATATTCGCTTCCCGACCTCGCTGTCACTGGATGGATCGGACGCGATGAACCCGGACCCGGACTATTCCGCCGCGTACGTGATTTTAGAGACCGACACCCCGTCACTGAGCGGCCACGGGCTGACCTTTACCATTGGCCGGGGAAATGAAATTTGCTGCGCCGCAATCCATGCGCTGCAGCATCTGGTGGTCGGGCGCGATCTGGCCACCATCGCCGCAGATATGGGCGCGTTCTGGCGATCCTTTACCAGCGACAGCCAGCTGCGCTGGATTGGCCCGGACAAAGGCGCGATCCACCTGGCGACCGGCGCAGTGATCAACGCGGTGTGGGATTTGTGGAGTAAGGCCGAAGGCAAACCGCTGTGGCGGCTGGTGGCCGAGATGTCGCCGGAAGAGCTGGTGCGCTGTGTGGATTTCCGTTACATCACCGACTGCATCACGCCGGAGGAAGCGCTGGCGCTGCTGCGTCAGCGGGCGGACAACAAAGATCAGCGGCTGCAAACGCTGCTGGCTGACGGCTATCCCTGCTACACCACCTCAGCCGGCTGGCTGGGCTATCCCGATGACAAGCTGCGTCGCCTGTGTCAGGAAGCGGTGGATGCCGGCTTTGATTACCTGAAGCTGAAGGTCGGGCGCGATCTGGAAGATGACATTCGCCGGGTGACCATCGCCCGCGAAGTGATCGGCCCGGATCGCAAACTGATGATCGACGCGAACCAGGTGTGGGAAACCAATGAAGCCATTCCCTGGGTGAACAAGCTGGCGTTTGCCAATCCGTGGTTTATCGAAGAGCCGACCAGCCCGGACGACATCGAAGGCCATCGCCGCATTCGGGAAGGCATCGCGCCGGTCAAAGTGGCCACCGGCGAAATGTGCCAGAACCGCATTATGTTCAAACAGTTCATCATGCGCGGCGCGATCGATGTGGTGCAGATCGATGCCTGCCGGATGGGTGGCGTCAACGAGATCCTCGCGGTGATGCTGATGGCGGCGAAATACGATCTGCCGGTGTGTCCGCATGCCGGCGGCGTCGGGCTGTGCGAATACGTCCAGCATCTGTCGATGATCGACTATCTGTGCATTGCCGGCACCCACGAAGGCCGGGTGATTGAGTTTGTCGATCATCTGCACGAGCACTTTGTTCATCCCTGTGTGATCAAAGGGGCTGCCTATATGCCGCCAGAACATCCCGGATTCTCCATCGAAATGTACCCGGCCTCGATTGAACAATACCGCTTTCGCGCGCTGGAACCGGCCTGATGACGCTGCGGATTGATGCACACCAGCACTTCTGGCGCTACCAGCCGCAGGAATATGGCTGGATCGGTGATGGGATGGCGCGGCTAAAGCAGGATTTCCTGCCTCGCCAGCTGGCGCCTGAGTTGTCGGCACAGGGCATTGACGGCAGCGTGCTGGTGCAGGCGAGGCAAAGCCTGCAGGAGACGCATGGGTTGCTGGATCTGGCCGGACGTTCCCCCGAGGTGAAGGCGGTGATCGGTTGGATCGATCTCCAGCAGGGCGATCTCACGCCACAGCTGGCGGAATGTGAACATCGTGTATTACTGCGCGGCTTCCGCCATCTGATCCAGGACGAGGCCGATCCGGCGGGTTGGATGGCACAGCCATCGGTGCAGTCGGCGATGCAGCAGCTGCAGCGCAAAGAGTACGTCTGGGATCTGCTGGTCACGCACCGGCATCTGGCCGAGGCGACGGCGTTTGCGGCCCGTCACGATGGTCATCTGATGGTGCTGGATCACCTGGGCAAACCGGATCTGGCGGCCGGTGCCAAAAGCTGGGCCAGGCAGATCGCCCCGCTGGCAGCGTTACCGCATGTCAGTTGCAAACTGTCCGGCCTGCTGACCGAGCCCCGCCCGGCGGGCTATGCCATTGACGATCTGCTGCCGTTTATCGATGCGGCCCTCGAGGCGTTTGGCAGCGACCGGGTGCTGGCCGGATCGGACTGGCCGGTCTGCCTGCTGGCGGGCGAGTATGCCGATGCCTGGCAGCTTATTCAGCGCGCCATCGCGCCGTTATCGGCCAGCGAGCAGGACGCCATTTCCGGCGGCAATGCCTGCCGAATCTATCGAATAGAGGACGTTGAAGTATGAATCTTCATCTGCAAAACAAAGTGGTGATCGTGACCGGCGGCGGCTCCGGCATTGGTGCTGCCATCTCGCTGACGCTGGCCGAAGAAGGGGCGATCCCGGTGATTGTCAGCAACAGCGAACCGTCCGCTGAGCTGATGCAACGGCTTCACCAGCATCAGCCAGAGGCGTTTTTCGTGCTGGCGGAATTACAGGACGAATCCAGCTGCATTCAGGCGGTGGAACGCCTCACTCATCAATGTGGCCGCATTGACGGGCTGGTGAATAACGCCGGCGTCAATGACAGCGTGGGTCTGGAAGCCGGAAGGGAAGCCTTTGTGCGCTCGCTGGAAAAGAACCTGATCCATTACTACCTGATGGCGCATTTGTGTCTGGATCATCTGCGAGCCAGCCAGGGCGCCATCGTCAATATCAGCTCGAAGACCGCGCTGACCGGACAGGGAAACACCAGCGGCTATGCCTCGGCAAAAGGCGGCGTGCTGGCGCTGACGCGGGAATGGGCCGCCTCATTGCTCAGTGACGGGATCCGCGTCAATGCGGTTATCCCGGCAGAGGTGATGACGCCGCTATACGAACGCTGGATCAAGAGCTTCGACCAGCCGGAGGAAAAGCTGAAGCAAATTACCCGCCATATTCCGCTTGGCAAGCGGATGACCACGCCGCAGGAAATCGCCGACACCGTGGTCTTTTTGCTGTCGTCGCGGGCCTCGCACACCACCGGGCAATGGCTGACGGTTGACGGCGGCTATTCCCATCTGGACAGGGCGCTGACATGACCGGGAACCGACGTTACTGCCAGGCGCTGGACCTGGCTGACGATCCGCAGCTGATTGCGGAATATCGCCAGTATCACCAGCAGATCTGGCCGGAGATTGCACAACATCTGCGGCGCTACGGCATCGCCGATATGGAAATTTATCTGCTGGGCACCCGGCTGGTGATGGTGATGGAAACCACGCCAGACTTCGACGCCGAGCGGTTCGCACAGTTTAGTGAGCAGGATGCGAAAGTCAGGGAATGGGAGGCGCTGATGTGGACTTATCAGCGGCCAACCCCCTGGACACCCGCCGGAGAAAAATGGGTGGCGATGGAACGGATCTTCTCTCTGCAGGAGCAGAACTAAGTTAATCAACGGGTTCTCTTCTGGCCCTCATCTCTTCACTGCCGGTGTTTTTCGCTGTACTGGCCACAGCTACCGAGGAACGAAACATGTTAGTCAATAAAACGACTGCGCCGGCTTATCGCGAGCGACAAGCGGCAACCAGCTATCGGCTGGCCTTTATTATGGTCACCGTCCTGTTTTTTATGTGGGGACTCTCCTACGGCTTGCTCGACGTGTTGAATAAGCATTTCCAGGAGGTGCTGCACGTCAACAAAGCCCAGTCGGGCCTGTTGCAGGCGGCCTACTTCGGCGCGTACTTTGTGGTGGCGTTACCGGCGGGATTCTTTATGGATCGCTTCGGTTACAAGGCCGGTGTGCTGGTGGGGCTGTGCCTGTATGCGCTGGGTGCGCTGCTGTTTGTTCCTGCCGCTTCAGCCGGCAGTTTTGAGATGTTCCTGCTGGCGCTGTTTGTCATCGCGCTGGGGTTAGGCTGTCTGGAAACGGCGGCCAACCCTTACGCCACAGTGCTGGGCGATCCGGCTGGCGCGGAACGTCGCCTGAATCTGTCACAATCGTTTAATGGCCTGGGGCAGTTTGTTGGCCCGGTGATCGGCGGATCGCTGTTCTTCTCTGCCACGCAGGGCACCACCACCGATGGCCTGGCGTCAGTGAAAACCACCTACGTGGCGATTGCGGCGTTAGTGCTGGTGATTGCCTTTGTCTTTGGCCGCACCCGTCTGCCGGACATTCGCGCGCAGGAAGAAGAGCAGAGCAGCGGCGATGAAAAAAGCCTGTGGCAGCATGGCCACTTTACCGGCGGGGTGATTGCTCAGTTCTTTTATGTCGCCGCGCAGGTGGGCGTCGGTGCCTTCTTTATTAACTACGTTACCGAGCACTGGGCGAACCTCTCTAACCAGAACGCCTCTTACCTGCTGTCGGTGGGGATGGTCAGCTTTATGATTGGCCGCTTCTTCAGCACCTGGCTGATGGGACGCGTTCGTCCGGCGACGCTGCTGGTGGCGTATGCCGCCATCAACATTGTGCTGTGCGCCATCGTGGTGTCGGGGATTGAAACGCTGTCGGTGATTGCGCTGGTGGCGGTGTTCTTCTTTATGTCGATCATGTTCCCGACGCTGTTCGCGATGGGGGTGAAAAACATGGGCAAACAGACTAAACGCGCCAGTTCGCTGATGATTATGGCGATTGTCGGTGGCGCGATTATGCCGTATCTGATGGGCGCGATGGCGGACCGCTACAGCACCGCAACCGCCTACAGCCTGCCTCTGCTGTGCTTTGCCGTAGTGCTGGTATATGCCGTGCGCCAGCGGGCGAAAGCCTGAAGGGTCTTCTCTGAATATTCCGCTCTCTCCGGGCAGCCGCTGGCTGCCCTTTCTTTACATAACATCTGCTTTTCTTCTCGCCAGCCAATGCTTTACCATGGCGTTACTCTTTCGCATCGCACTTATGGATATTCAATGCGTTCTCTGGCCACACTTCTTCCTGCACTGCTGTTACTGACCGCCTGTAGTAGCCATAAACCACCACAGAACGTTGAACCGCAGGGCAATCCCTTTGGCGGCGGCTTCAAGCTGGACCCCGCGCACAACACCACGCCACTGATGGGCGATTTTGCCAACAATCCGGCCACCGAGCGCTTTATCGATAAAATGGTGCGCGAACACGGTTTCCAGCGTCAGCAGCTGCATGATGTGCTGGCGCAGGCCAATAACCTGAACTGGGTTATCCGCCTGATGGATCGCCAGGCGCCGATTTCGCAGGGACCGACCGGGCCAAACGGCGCGGGGATCCGCTACCGGGCCAAGTTTATTACCCCGTCCAACGTGCAAAACGGCGTGATGTTCTGGAACCAGTATCAGGATGCGTTGCAGCGTGCGTATCAAACCTACGGCGTGCCGCCGGAAATTATCGTCGGCATTATTGGCGTCGAAACCCGCTGGGGCCGCGTGATGGGCAAAACCCGCATTATCGATGCGCTCTCAACGCTGGCGTTTAACTATCCGCGTCGGGCCGACTTCTTTAGCGCCGAGCTGGAAACCTTCCTGCTGATGGCAAGGGAAGAGGGTGATGACCCGCTGGATCTGCGCGGCTCTTACGCCGGTGCGATGGGTTACGGCCAGTTTATGCCGTCCTCCTTTAAAAGCTATGCCGTCGATTTCAATGGCGATGGGCACATCAACCTGTTGGATCCGGTGGATGCCATCGGCAGCGTGGCGCACTACTTTAACGCCCATGGCTGGGTGAAAAATGGCACCGTGGCCGTGCCGGCGACCGGTCCCGACACCACCTGGGAAACTGGCTTCAAAACCCGTTATTCCGTCTCGTCGCTGGCCGCTGGCGGCTTCCGTCCGCAGCTGAAGCTGGACGGCAATCAGCAGGTCAGCCTGTTGCGCTTTGATATGGGCACCAGCTACCAGTACTGGTTCGGCTTGCCAAACTTCTATGCCATCACCCGCTATAACCACAGCAATCACTATGCGATGGCGGTGTGGCAACTGGGTCTG
Source organism: Erwinia sp. QL-Z3 (assembly GCF_004551645.1). Taxonomy (NCBI): domain Bacteria; kingdom Pseudomonadati; phylum Pseudomonadota; class Gammaproteobacteria; order Enterobacterales; family Erwiniaceae; genus Erwinia; species Erwinia sp. QL-Z3. The sequence continues at coordinate 272,944 of NZ_CP037950.1, read as the reverse complement.
GCGGTGAAGGACGCGCGCTAAACCTTAGCGCTGCGTGTCTGAGGAAAGGCCTGCAAACCCCTGCAGGTCTTCTTCCAGCGAGGAGCGGATATGCTGGCGGGTCATCGCTTCAGCCCGATCCTCATCGCCGGTAATCAGCGCATCATGCAGTGCCTGATGCCCACTGACCAGCGGCTCACGCTGCGGCCAGTGGCCTTCTGACCAGCGATACAGCCACTCCATTTTATCCTGTAACTGCTTGTGCCTGCGGTTGAGATGCCCGTGACTCGTCGCGTCCACCAGCGTGCGATGGTAGCGAAGATCGGCCTCGACGCGGCTGTCCATATCACCCTTCTCCGCCTTTGCCAGGCCGTCAAAAGCCTGGTTCAGTTTCTGACGGCTTAGCGGCGTGCGGCGGCTGACGTAAATTCTGGCCGCCAGACATTCCAGCGCTTCCCGCAGCGTGTAGATTTCCCAGATGATTTCGGCGTTTAACGGTGCCACATGACAGCTGAGATAAGGCGAACGTACCACCAGTTCCTGCGCTTCCAGCGCAAACAGCGCCGAGCGAACGGTACCGCGACCCACGCCCATCTGCTGCGCCAGCGCAATCTCGGTCAGCACTTCGCCGGGCTGCAAGCGGCCATGGACAATCTCCCGTCGAAGCCAGTCGATGGCGTTATCCTGCAAACTCTTGCGTACGATGGGATCCTGTTTATCCATGACGAAACCTTAAAAGTTGCGCTGGAAATGGCTGCTGACAAAGGCCCGGCAGCGGTCGGAGTTCGGGTTGGAAAAGACCTGCTCTGGCGGGCCTTCTTCTTCAACCCGACCCTGATGCAGAAAGATCGCCTTGTTCGACACTTCGCGGGCAAAGCCCATTTCGTGGGTGACGATAATCATGGTACGGCCCTCTTCAGCCAGGTCGCGGATCACTTTTAATACGTCACCGACCAGCTCGGGATCGAGGGCTGACGTCGGCTCATCGAACAGGATCGCTTTCGGGTGCTGCGCCAGCGCGCGGGCAATGGCAATACGCTGTTGCTGACCGCCAGAAAGGTGAGCAGGCCAGGCATCCCTCTTCGCCGACAGCCCGACCTTTTCCAGCAGGGCTTCCGCTTCTTCGATGCACTCTTTTTTATTGCGCTTTTGCACATGCACCGGCGCTTCAATGATGTTTTGCAGCACGGTGCGGTGCGGCCACAGATTAAAGCTCTGGAAAACAAAACCGAGCTGCTGACGGATATTGCGCACCGCGGTTTGTTGCGCGTTGGTCAGCGTGCCGTCGCTACCGGTCAGGGTGATTTTTTCGTTGGCGACCTGAATTTCGCCGCCCTGGGGCACTTCCAGAAAAGGAATGCAGCGCAGCAGGGTACTTTTGCCCGAGCCGCTGGCGCCAATTAGCGAAATCACATCGCCGTCGTTGGCGGTCAGGCTGACATCATGCAGCACTTCATGCTGGTCAAAACTCTTCTTTATATTACGCAGTGTCAGCGTGGGTGTGCTCATGCTCTGGCTCCGAACTTATCGGGTGAAAGATATTTCTCAAACAGGGAGAGACCCTTGGTGACGATCAGTGAGATGGCGAGGTAAATCACCGCCGCACTGATAAACACTTCCAGCGCACGGTAGGTGGATGAGACCTCGGCGTTGGCAATCCCGGTGACGTCCATCAGGCTGATGGTGCTGACCAGCGACGTCGACTTGGCCATCGAAATCACTTCATTACTGTAGGCCGGTAAGGCCTGACGGACGGCAATTGGCAGCGTGATCCGCTTGAGGATGGTGAATGTTGACATGCCGCACACCCTCGCGGCTTCAATAGCCCCAGCCGGCACGGCGCGAATGCCGCCTCTGAGAATTTCAGAGGTGTAGGCCGCGTCATTGAGGATCAGGGCCAGCAGCCCGCACCAGTAAGGATCGCGCAGGAACGGCCAGAGAAAGCTGTGGCGAATGGCGCTGATATTGCCCAGGCCGTAATAGATCATAAAAATCTGAATCAGCAACGGCGTGCCGCGGAACAGAAAAACGTAGCTGCGTGCGACATAACTGCCCGCACGCGTGGCGCGCAGTAAGTTGAGAGTCAGCGCCAGCAAACCGCCACCCAACAGCGACAGCACCGCCAGGTTTAAGGTCAGCGGCAGGCCGGCTAACAGCTTCAGAAAGGTCTCTTGTATAAAGGTGATGTCCATGCCCGTGCCCTTAAAGCTGGTGGTAATTCTGACCGCGCAAAGACCATTTCTCAGCCTGACGGATCACAAACTCAGAGACGGTGGTGATCAGCAAATAAATCACTGCGCCAACGGCAAAGAAGAAGAAGGGCATCTGCGTCGAGCCGGAAGCCACCTGCACCTGATTCATGGTTTCGACCAGGCCGGTCACCGACACCAGCGCCGACTCTTTAATTGCCGACTGCCACTGATTGCCCAGTCCGGGGATGGCGGTGGTCAGCGCCTGCGGGACGATCACCCGCCGGAACATCAGCGATTTTCCCATGCCGACCACCGTGGCGGCTTCCAGCGTGCCTTTGGGGATGCTGTGATAAGAGCCACGGAACACTTCAGCCTGTCCGGCACCCGAAATCAACCCGATCGCCAGCGCGCCCGCGACAAAGCCGCTGATATCAAACGGCCCCTGCATGCCCAGTGCGTGACCAAAGAAGGCCAGCACCTGACGACCGCCAAAGTAGAAGATATAGATGACGATCAGGTCAGGAATACCGCGTAACACCACGGTATAGCCTTCCGCCAGTCGCCGCATCCAGCGATTGCCGCCAATCTTCGCCCAGGCCACCAGGCTGCCAATTACCGATCCCAGCAAAAAAGCGCAGAGCGACACGGATACCGTCACGCCAGCGGCTTTCAGCAGCACGGGGCCCCATCCGTCGGGGCCAAAACTCAGAAGTTGCCAGTCAATACCCATCAGGAACTCCGGTCATTATTGTGGCGATAAATCCATGCCAAACCATTTGACGATCAGCGCCTTCATCGTGCCGTCTTTCACCATTGAATCGATAGCGGTGTTCAGTTTCGCCTGCAGTTCCGTGTCGTCTTTACGCATGCCGATCGCCGAACCCGATCCCAGTACGCCATTCTGGAAGGTGTATCCGGTCAGTGCGCCATTGCCGTTTGAACGCTTCACGTAGGCCGTCAGGTTAGGAACCGCCGCCATCACCATATCCACGCGGCCGGCATCGAGGTCGAAGAAGGTATCTTTGCCGCCAGGATAGGTGCGGATCGTGGCGATATCACCAAAGTATTTTTTCAGGAAGTCAGCCTGAATGGTGGCTACCTGCACACCAATCGTTTTGCCTTTCACCAGCTTAGCGATGCTGTCGATGGCCGGTTTGCTGGCGGCATCATCGGTCAGTGAAATGCGGGTGCCGGTGCCGGGCAGGTTGGGGATGCTGCTGTCTTTGGTGGTGACAAAGCCCGAGCCGCCGTTGATGTACGGGCTGGTGAAGTTAATGGTTTCCTGACGCTTAGGGGTGATCGACACCGCATCGACGATCGCATCATATTTACCGTCCAGCAGGCCTGGGATCATGCCGCCCCAGCTCTGGGCGACGATTTTGTAGTTAAAGCCCGCGCGCTTAGCGATCTCTTTGATCATATCGGGTTCGAAGCCGACAATTTCACCCGATGGCGTGGTCTGGTTGTATGGAGGGAAGGCGCCTTCGGTGGCGAAGGTCAGTGACGAGAGGTCTCTCGCCTGTAACTGTGGCAGAACCAGCAGGCCCAATGCGGCAATGGCACCGGTAAGGAAACGTTTGCGTGTCAGAATCATGTGCTACCCCTGAGAAAGTGAAAAACGGATTAAGAGAGAATATCCAGCGTTAAACGCGTCAGCGCGATGGCACCGACGCTGATGCAGCCTTCGTCTGGCTGATAGTCTGAGTTATGGACATGGTCATTACGGCCAGGCTGAGCCGACCCAATATGGATCTGACAGGCCGGAACCCGGTCGGAAAAGTAGGAGAAGTCTTCAGCGCCGAAGCTTCTGCCTTGCTGCACTTCAGGCTGCTGCTTAAACTGGCGGGTGATGCTTTGCTCAGCGAGGTCGACCATCCGGTCGTCATTGAGCAGCGGCGGAACGCCACGCTGATAGTTGATCTCCACCTTGACGTTCATCGACAGCGCCACTCCGGCACACACGCGGCGGAAGGCGGCTTCAATATGATCGCGTGAGGCGGCCGAGCGCGCCCGTACCGTGCCCCGAAACAGGCAGGAATCCGGAATAATATTGTGGATGGCGCCGCCTTCAATGTGCCCCACGGTCAATACCGCTGACTGGGCTGGATCCATCTCGCGGGAGATGATGGTTTGCAGTTGGGTAATCAAATACGCGGTGGCAACAATCGGGTCCGCAGCGGCATGAGGACGGGCGGCGTGACCGGAGATGCCGATCACCTGCACGTCGAACTCATCGCAGGACGCGGTACTGGCGCCACGGGTCAGCAGAATATTACCTACCGCCAGTTCCGGGCGGTTATGGAAAGTGATCGCCATGTCCTGGCCATCGGCGGCTCCGTCGGCAATCATCGCCGCGGCACCGCTTTCGGTGGTCTCTTCCGCCGGCTGGAAGATCAGGCGCACCGACCCTTTCAGCAACGGCTGCAGCTCTTTCAGCGTGGCCGCCACGCCCAGCAGGGTTGCCGTGTGCAGGTCATGACCGCAGGCGTGCATTTTGCCCGGCCAGACGCTGGCAAACGGCAATCCGGTTTTCTCTTCGATAGGCAGGGCGTCCATATCGGCACGCAGCAACAGACTTGGGCCTGACTCTGCACCGTGAATATCCAGCATGACGCCGGTTTTTCCCACGCCGGTCTGCGGCTCAAAGCCTAATCTCTGCAGCTCCTGGGCGATCACGTCTGCCGTACGATGCGTATCAAAACCCAGCTCCGGATGCGCATGGATATCGCGGCGCAGCGCAATCAGGTGGGGCGCCAACCCTTTCACCATCCCGGCAATTTTTTCATCAAGGCCCTCAGGCTGAGATGCGTTCATTCATAACCTCACAGTGGGAAAAATCGCTGGTCAAAAGATAGACAATTGATTGTCGACAATCGATAATGGCCAAAAAATCAACAGGAAACAAGCCGCTATGCGTAAAAATGCCACCTTGCTGGCTGGACTCGGCCATTACACCTGCCCGCAAAGCGGTGGGCTTGTGCCGCCTGTTCAGAGCAGCGTTACCTCGGTTATCGACGGCAGTGAAGGCGCACTGGGCTATGCCCGTAGCGGAAACTCGTCGGTATTACTGGCTGAATCGCTGCTCAACACCCTCGAAAACGGTCAGGGTTGTGCCTTCTTCAACGCCGGGGCGTCTGCAGCCTGGGCCGTACTTTCTACCCTTACACCGGGTGACGGCGTGATCCTCGAAGCGGATTGCTATTACGGGTTTCGTACCATCATCAGCCGCTACTGCCAGCGGCAGGGGATCGCCTTAACGCTGGTGGACCTTTGTAACCTGGAAGCGGTCGGGCAGGCAACGCGTCAGGGTCATACGAATTTGATCTGGGCCGAGCTGCCCACCAATCCCTTATGGAAAATTGCCGATATTGCGGCGCTGGCGAAGGTGGCTCATCGGGTGGGGGCGAGGCTGGTGGTGGATGCCACCGTGGCCACGCCGTTATGGCTCAACGCGCTGACGCTGGGGGCGGACGTGGTGCTGCATTCGGCGACCAAATACCTGAATGGCCACGGCGATTTAACGGCTGGCGCGCTGGTGACCGCCAGCCCGGACGCGTGGTGGCAGGAGATTATCGCTTACCGCACCGCATCCGGTTCGGTGTTGCCGGCAATGGAAGCCTGGCTGCTGTTACGCGGAATGCGTACGCTTGCGCTTCGGGTGGAAAGGGCCTCTGAGAATGCGTTGAAGATCGCGCGCTGGCTGGCACAGCAGCCTGGCGTCTCCGGGGTGCACTATCCCGGGCTGGAACAGAATCCCCATTTTGCCCGCGCTGAGGCCCAGTTCTCTGGTGGCTTTGGCGCGATGCTCTCTTTCCAGCTCAGCGCCGGTGCCAAAGCCGCCGCCGCGTTTTGTCGTCGCACCCGCGTCTTCCGTCATTCAACATCATTAGGGTCGACCGAAAGCCTGATTGAACACCGTCGCAGTACGGAAGGCGAAGGATCTCGTTGTCCTGACGATCTGCTGCGCCTGTCGGTGGGCATTGAAGACTGCGCGGATCTGCTTGCCGATCTTGCCCAGGCGTTAGATGCTACAGTTAATGCGTAGGGTTGACCGTTATGATGAGGAACACATGAAAGACTGGAATCCCGATCTTTACCGTCAGTTCGAAGCTGAACGGACGCGTCCTGCCACCGAATTACTCTCCCGCATTCCCCTCCGACATGTCAGCCGTGCCACCGATCTGGGGTGCGGACCGGGCAACAGTACCGAGCTGCTCTGTCAGGCCTGGCCAGAAGCCCGCGTGACGGGGCTGGACAGCTCGCAGGCGATGCTGGAGCAGGCGCTGAAACGACTGCCTGATTGCCATTTCGTGCAGACCGATATCCGTCACTGGCAGGCTGACGTGCCGCAGGAGGTGATTTACGCCAACGCTTCTTTGCAGTGGCTGACCGATCATCAGCAGTTATTCCCCCATTTGGTGGCGCAGCTGGCTTCCGGTGGCGTGCTGGCAATCCAGATGCCTGATAACCTCGACCAGCCGACGCACAGCCTGATGCGCAAAGTAGCGGAAGACCGCCGGTGGGCAGAGAAAATTGGCCCGGGTGCCGCCGACCGCAAGAAACTGCTCAGCACCGAAGCGTATTACGATTTGCTGAGTGCGGCGGGCTGCAAGGTCGATATCTGGCGCACCACTTATTACCATGTGATGCCGTCGCATCAGGCGATGGTGGACTGGCTGAAGGCGACCGGCTTGCGGCCGTTTCTGACCCCACTGAGTGAACCGGATCAAGAGGCTTTCCTCGCGGAATATTTGCGTGAGCTGGCCGGTGCTTATTCGGTCCGTCAGGATGGCAATGTGCTGATGCCTTTCCCTCGGCTGTTTATGGTGGCCCGAAAAGGGTGAGCCTGCGTTTTTACTGGAAGACGGCGCGCAAATACGGCGTTTGCGGCCTCTTTTAACGAGAAAAAATGCTAGGCTTGCGGTTCTGTTAGTGAGGGAAAAGAGGAGTCGGGATGACGGACACAGAATTAATGCAGCTGAGTAAGGACATCGGGCAGCGGCTGTTACACCGCAAGGCGACGGTGACGGCGGCGGAGTCCTGCACCGGCGGCTGGATCGCCAAAGTGCTGACCGATATCGCCGGCAGTTCGCAATGGTTTGAGCGCGGCTTCGTGACCTACAGTAATGAGGCGAAAGCGGATTTAGTTGGCGTGACTGCCGCCTCGCTGGCGCGTTTTGGTGCCGTCAGCGAACCGGTGGTGCGGGAAATGGCCGAAGGCGCGCGGCAGCAGGCGCGGGCGAATTTTGCACTATCTGTCAGTGGGATAGCCGGCCCGGATGGCGGTTCGGCAGAAAAACCCGTGGGCACGGTCTGGTTCGGTTTTGCCGCCGAAGGCAAAGAGACGCTGGCCCAACGCCAGGTTTTCTCCGGTGACCGTGAAGCGGTTCGCCGTCAGGCCACCGCCTGGGCGCTCCAGACCCTGCGCGATCATTTTCTCGAAAATTAAACTTGATACTGTATGACCATACAGTATAATCAGCCCCATATTGAGTATATGCAAAGCCGCGTGTGCGTGTGCTTTACCCCGCATGATTAGGAGCGAAAATGGCTATCGACGAAAACAAGCAAAAAGCACTGGCAGCAGCGCTGGGCCAGATTGAAAAGCAATTTGGTAAAGGCTCCATCATGCGCCTGGGTGAAGACCGTACCATGGACGTGGAAACCATTTCGACCGGTTCCCTGTCACTGGATATCGCACTGGGTGCGGGCGGCCTGCCAATGGGGCGTATCGTTGAAATCTATGGCCCTGAGTCTTCCGGTAAAACCACGCTGACCCTGCAGGTAATTGCTTCTGCACAGCGTAAAGGTAAAACCTGTGCGTTTATCGATGCAGAGCATGCCCTTGACCCGGTCTATGCCAAAAAGCTTGGCGTAGATATCGATAACCTGCTGTGTTCTCAGCCGGACACCGGTGAGCAGGCGCTGGAAATCTGTGACGCGTTGGCCCGCTCAGGTGCGGTAGACGTGATCATCGTTGACTCTGTGGCTGCACTGACGCCGAAAGCAGAAATCGAAGGTGAAATTGGTGACTCTCATATGGGCCTTGCGGCACGTATGATGAGCCAGGCAATGCGTAAGCTGGCCGGTAACCTGAAAAACTCTGGCACCCTGCTGATCTTCATCAACCAGATCCGTATGAAAATTGGTGTGATGTTCGGTAACCCGGAAACCACGACCGGTGGTAACGCGCTGAAGTTCTACGCTTCTGTCCGTCTGGATATCCGCCGTATTGGCGCGATTAAAGAAGGTGACGAAGTCGTCGGCAGCGAAACCCGCGTGAAGGTGGTGAAGAACAAAATTGCTGCGCCATTCAAGCAGGCTGAGTTCCAGATCATGTATGGTGAAGGCATCAACATTTACGGTGAGCTGGTAGACCTGGGCGTGAAGCACAAGCTGATTGAAAAAGCCGGTGCCTGGTACAGCTACAACGGCGATAAGATTGGTCAGGGTAAAGCGAATTCAGGCAACTTCCTGAAAGAGAACCCGGCTATCGCCAACGAAATTGAAGCTAAACTGCGTGCTACGCTGCTGACCAACCCGGACACCAAGCCTGATTTTGTGGCAACGGCGGCCGAGCTGGATGAAACCAGCGAAACCAACGAAAACTTCTGATTTCGTTCCTGACAGCCTCCGCTGTCAGCATGTGAAAAAAGGAACGGGATTAAATCCGTTCCTTTTTTTGTTTCTTGCTTTCAACCTCGCTACCCTTACCTTGTGATCCCCCTTTAAACCTGAAAAAACGTGGAGCAAGATGTCTGACGCCACTGAACGTAGCCAGTTCGCTCGCCTGCTGGATCGGGCAATGCGCATTCTTGCCATGCGCGATCACAGCGAAGTTGAGTTTCGCCGCAAGCTGGCGTTGTCAGCCGAACGCGCCGCGATGTATGCCAAAAACAAGTCTCAGGAACCGGAGACCATCACGCCGGAGCAAATCGACCGCGTGGTGGCCTGGTGCTATGAAAACCGCTATCTGGATGATGCCCATTTTGCCGAGCGTTTTGTCGCCAGCCGCAGCCGAAAAGGCTATGGCCCACAGCGTATTCGGATGGAGATGGGGCAGAAGGGGATAGACAAGGCGCTGACGGATGAGGTGCTGGCCAATAGCGAAATTGACTGGGCGCGCCAGGCATTTGAAGTCGCTGAACGCAAATTTGGCTTACCGCTGCCTACCGACTGGAAGGAGAAAGCCAAAGTCCAACGCTATCTGATGACCAAAGGCTTCTTTTCCGACGATATTCGCGCCATTTTCTCAAATTTTGACGAATGACCGACGATGGGATTTTACTTCCCCCCGAAGAAAATTTATCTTATTCACCACTTTTTGTTCGTGAGTTGCCAGCGAAGACTAACGCTTTCTGGCGAGGTAAGACTCACGAAACAGTCTTTAGCGTGATTCAGGGACAATTATGAGCAAGAGCACTGCGGAGATTCGCCAGGCGTTTCTCGACTTTTTCCAAAGCAAGGGACATCAGGTTGTAGCCAGTAGCTCCCTCGTCCCAAACAACGATCCGACGTTGTTGTTCACTAACGCCGGGATGAACCAGTTTAAAGATGTTTTCCTCGGTCAGGATAAGCGCAACTATTCCCGCGCCACCACCTCTCAGCGCTGCGTGCGCGCGGGTGGCAAGCATAACGACCTGGAAAACGTGGGCTATACCGCCCGTCACCACACTTTCTTTGAAATGCTGGGTAACTTCAGCTTCGGCGACTATTTCAAGCGCGAGGCCATTGGCTTTGCGTGGGAACTGTTGACCGGCGCGCAGTGGTTTAACCTGCCGAAAGAGAAACTGTGGGTCACCGTTTACGAGACCGATGACGAAGCCTTCGACATCTGGGAAAAAGAAGTGGGCGTGCCGCGTGAGCGCATTATCCGCATCGGTGATAATAAGGGCGGCGCGTATGCCTCCGATAACTTCTGGCAGATGGGCGATACCGGTCCTTGCGGCCCGTGCTCCGAGATCTTCTTCGACCATGGCGATCACATCTGGGGTGGCCCTCCGGGTAGCCCGGAAGAAGATGGCGATCGCTTTATCGAGATCTGGAACATCGTCTTTATGCAGTTCAACCGTCAGCCAGACGGAACCATGCTGCCGTTGCCTAAGCCATCTGTCGATACCGGCATGGGCCTGGAGCGTATTACTGCCGTTCTGCAGCACGTTAATTCTAACTACGAAATCGACCTGTTCGCCAGGCTGATCGCGTCGGTTGCTGAGGTGACGGGCGCCACGGATTTGACCAGCAAATCCCTGCGCGTGATTGCCGATCATATTCGTTCTTGTGCCTTCCTGATTGCTGACGGGGTTATCCCTTCGAATGAGAACCGTGGCTACGTGCTGCGCCGCATCATTCGTCGTGCTGTCCGTCATGGCAACATGCTGGGCGCGCAGGGCAGCTTCTTCTGGAAACTCGTTGGGCCGTTGATTTCTGTGATGGGTTCCGCGGGCGAAGAGCTGGCAAGCCAGCAGTCTCAGGTTGAGCAGATCCTGAAAACAGAAGAAGAGCAGTTTGCTAAAACGCTGGAGCGTGGTCTGGCGCTGCTGGATGAAGAGCTGGAGAAATTGCAGGGCGATACGCTGGATGGCGAAACCGTCTTCCGTCTGTATGACACCTTCGGCTTCCCGGCTGACCTGACGGCTGACGTTTGCCGTGAAAGAAATCTGAAGATTGATGAGGCTGGCTTCGAGAAAGCCATGGAGCAGCAGCGTCAACGTGCGCGTGAGGCCAGTGGCTTCGGCGCTGATTACAGCAAAGTGATCCAGATTGATGCCGCGTCTGCCTTCAAAGGCTACGAGCAGCTTGAACTGAACTCCACCGTGACCGCTATTTTTGTCGACGGCAAACCGGCGACAGAGATTGTGGCAGGGCAGGAAGGGGTGATTGTGCTGGATGAGACGCCATTCTATGGCGAATCGGGTGGCCAGGTTGGCGATACCGGCGAGCTGAAAGGCGATGCAGCCACCTTTACCGTTAACGACACGCAAAAATACGGTCAGGCGATTGGTCATACTGGCACGCTGGCCGCCGGTCAAATCCGCATTGGCGATCGTCTGTCTGCGCAGGTTGACCAGGCACGTCGTGACCGCATTCGTCTGAATCACTCTGCTACGCACCTGTTACATGCTGCATTACGTCAGGTTCTGGGTCATCATGTGGCGCAGAAAGGCTCTCTGGTTAACGACAAATACCTGCGTTTTGATTTCTCGCATTTTGAAGCGATGAAGCCAGAAGAAATTCGCCAGGTTGAAGAGATTGTTAATGCCCAGGTTCGTCGCAATCTGGCCATTGAAACCAATATCATGGAGCTGGAAGCCGCCAAATCCCATGGTGCGATGGCGCTGTTCGGTGAGAAGTATGACGATCACGTGCGTGTGCTGAGCATGGGTGACTTCTCCACGGAACTTTGTGGCGGTACCCACGCCAGCCGTACCGGTGATATCGGCCTGTTCCGCATTCTGTCTGAGTCGGGTACGGCAGCCGGCGTGCGTCGTATTGAGGCAGTAACCGGTGAAGGCGCGTTGGGCCTGATGTATGCCCAGAGCGAGCAGTTGCAGGAGATTGCCCATCTGATTAAAGCCAACAACAGCAACCTGAACGAAAAGGTACGTGCGATGATTGATCACGTACGTGGCCTGGAAAGGGAGCTGCAGCAGCTTAAGGATCAGCAGGCGGCGCAGGAGAGTGCGTCCCTGAGCAGTAAAGCGATTCAAATTAAAGGCACCAGGTTGCTGGTCAGTGAATTGAGCAACGTTGAGCCGAAGATGCTGCGTACGATGGTCGACGAGCTGAAAAATCAGCTCAAGTCAGCGATCATCGTGCTGGCGACCGTGGCGGATGGGAAAGTCTCCCTGATTGCCGGGGTAACGAAAGATCTGACCGATCGGGTTAAAGCCGGCGAACTGGTGGGCGAACTGGCTCAGCAGGTTGGCGGTAAAGGTGGTGGTCGTCCTGATATGGCTCAGGCGGGTGGCACCGATGCTCAGGCGCTGCCTGCGGCACTGGCAGGCGTTGAGTCGTGGGTCGCTGCAAAGCTGTAACAAAATAAAAAATGCGCGCAGAAGGCGCTGTGGAGTCACTCCATGGCGCTTACTGATGGGTGCACTCTTAAAAAACACAAAGTCAGGTTAGCGAAGGGTATTTCGGCTAAACTAAGTATCAGCAGAATGTATTGGTATGATGGTGCACTTGTGGTGTATTTGTCATAGTCTATATTTAGCGTTATACGATGGATAATGCCGGGCGACAGTTAACCCGACTCTTTTAATCTTTCAAGGAGCAAAGAATGCTTATTCTAACTCGTCGAGTTGGTGAAACCCTCATGATTGGCGATGAGGTGACTGTAACGGTGCTGGGTGTGAAAGGGAACCAGGTTCGCATCGGTGTGAACGCCCCTAAAGAAGTGTCTGTCCATCGCGAAGAGATCTATCAGCGTATTCAGGCCGAAAAAACTCAGCAAACGAGTTACTAACGGATCCGGCGTCTCGCTACGCTTAGCGAGGCGCTACCGGTTTTTTTCCTCATCCCTGCCATTCTTCTGTCTTAAATCCCCCGTTCCGCTTTCTCTGTTGCCCTGAACTGTTCACTGTTTCTGCCTCAATACCGCTTTCGATTGCCCTGTTTTGGCTGTCGTGGCCCAAAATCTTCCCTCAATCGTATTTTCTTGCGCTGAGCTTATTGCATTATCGCCGGGGTATTATTGTTGATATTTCAATCTTTTTGTCGCCAAAACACTCGTATTGCCTGCGAATTGTGCAATCAAACACGTAGGGGGAAAAATTGTTTGACTTATAAGTCCGCCAAAGTAATATGTGCGCCACGCAGTGCCGATGAGCAGTTATCAAGTTCTGAAGCACAACTCGCAAGAGTGCGTACTGGTGAGGTGGCCGAGAGGCTGAAGGCGCTCCCCTGCTAAGGGAGTATGCGGTCAAAAGCTGCATCCGGGGTTCGAATCCCCGCCTCACCGCCATTTGCATCCATAGCTCAGCTGGATAGAGTACTCGGCTACGAACCGAGCGGTCGGAGGTTCGAATCCTCCTGGATGCACCATTTTACGAGAGAGTTTGAACGAAACTTTTTTGTGTGTAGTACGATACTTGTTAGCAGCTTGTATCACGGTGAGTCGTTAGCACCCTGCGTTATACCAGAATATGTCATGCATCCATAGCTCAGCTGGATAGAGTACTCGGCTACGAACCGAGCGGTCGGAGGTTCGAATCCTCCTGGATGCACCATTTCTGAGAAGTGAAAGCGTTCCTTCGAATGGCAATTAGTTTCTTCTGTATCACCTCAGGTTTGTCGCGTTATCTCCCCTTAGCTTTTCCGATGCATCCATAGCTCAGCTGGATAGAGTACTCGGCTACGAACCGAGCGGTCGGAGGTTCGAATCCTCCTGGATGCACCATATTTTGCAATTCTGGCAGCGCCAGAATTCAGATTTTACGGTCTTTGTAGTCGACTGAGTTGTCTCTCTCAACAATTCAGCCAGCGCACTTGATGGTATCATCGCATTACCCCTCAGCATTACCGCATTTCCCAATGCATCCATAGCTCAGCTGGATAGAGTACTCGGCTACGAACCGAGCGGTCGGAGGTTCGAATCCTCCTGGATGCACCATATTTTGCAAGTTTTACAGCTCCTCCGGTTTGGCAAAGTTACCTGTGATTGAAGCCAGCACCAGGGAGGATAACGTTGCTTCAGCAACGGCCCGTAAGGGTGAGGCGAAGCCGAATAATCCTCCTGGATGCACCATATTCCCCAAGTCTTACAGCTCCTCCGGTTTGGCAAAGTTACCTGTGATTGAAGCCAGCACAAAGGATGATTACCGTTCCGCACAACATCTCCTCTTCACAACAATTCACCACCCTCATAATATTAACCCTCTGATTACCCTGTAAAAAACATGTCTACTCCTGTTTAGAACCCTCTGAGCTTATTCTCACGCCAAATTCTGATAATGAAAATCCCTATGTAAATCAAGGCATTTGCGGATCCATGCCAACAGCGACAAGTGCACCGCTTTACGCTAAAGTAATTGTTCACTTGATCAAGGATGGAGAGAGCAGAATGTACGACAGTTATGCAGGGTTGATATTCGATATGGATGGCACCATTTTGGACACGGAGCCAACGCATCGTAAGGCCTGGCATGACGTTCTGGCACGTCATGGCTTGCACTTTGATGAACGCTCGGTGATTGGCCTGAATGGCTCACCGACCTGGCGTATTGCTGAAGTGATCATCGCCAGTCATCAAAGTACGCTGGACCCTTTTAAGCTGGCGGAAGAAAAAACCGTGGCGCTAAAAGAGATGCTCTTTGATACCGTGCGTCCACTGCCGCTGATTGAGGTGGTGAAAGCCTATAAAGGGCGTCGTCCGATGGCGGTAGGGACCGGTAGCGAACATGCGATGGCAGAAGCCTTGCTGCAGCATCTGGGGCTACGTGAGTACTTCGATGTGATTGTGGGGGCCGATGACGTCACCCGCCACAAACCCGAGCCAGAAACCTTTGTGCGCTGCGCAGAGTTGATGAAGGTGGTCCCATCACGTTGCGTGGTGTTTGAAGACGCAGATTTTGGCATTCAGGCAGCTCAGGCCGCAGGAATGGACTTCGTCGATGTACGTTTGCTGTGAGTGACTGGCTCGCTTACGGGTCGATGTTCGCCAGCAGCTTTCTCAGTGCAACCTTACTGCCCGGCAGTTCAGAAGTGTTACTGGCGGGCTTGCTGATAGCAGGAAAGGTTTCAGTGAGTGGCATTGTTGCAACCGCAGCACTTGGTAACACGCTAGGCGGTCTGACAAATATTATCATTGGTCGCTGGCTGCCGTTAAAACAGCAGGGGCGATGGCATAACACAGCAACGGCGTGGCTGCACCGTTTGGGGCCTGCTGCGCTGCTATTGAGTTGGTTGCCAGTGATTGGCGACCTGCTATGCGTTCTCGCTGGCTGGCTACGTTTTGCCTGGCTGCCGATGGTGTTTTTTCTCGCCGTGGGTAAGACCTTGCGTTACATAGCGTTGGCGTACGCAACACTACAGGGCATGGATTGGTGGCATTGATTCGCGAATAATCGGCGCTACGGTTAACATTATGCTTAACAATAATAAGTTTTTCTCCGAGCGGGAGGTCAATTTGATCCCGGACGTATCACAGGCGCTTTCCTGGCTGGAAGCTCATCCTGACGCATTAAAAGGTATTGGTCGCGGTATTGAACGCGAAACGCTGCGCGTCAGACCAGATGGTCATCTGGCGACCACCGGCCACCCAAAATCTCTTGGCTCGGCGTTAACGCACAAGTGGATCACCACGGATTTTGCGGAAACGCTGCTCGAATTCATTACGCCGGTAGAAGGCGATATCGACAAACTGTTGGCCTTTTTACGGGATATCCACCGTCATACCTCCCGCGATTTAGGCGAAGAGCGTATGTGGCCAATGAGCATGCCGTGCCTGATTGAAGACAGTCAGAATATCGAACTGGCTCAGTACGGCAGCTCCAACATCGGTAAGATGAAAACGCTCTACCGTGAAGGCTTAAAAAACCGCTACGGTTCGCTGATGCAGGTTATTTCCGGCGTCCATTACAACTTCTCGCTGCCGCTCTCTTTCTGGCAGGCATGGGGAGAAGGTAAGGATGAGAAGAGCGGGCAGGACGCGATCTCCGAAGGCTATCTGCGCCTGATCCGTAACTACTACCGTTTTGGCTGGGTCATTCCTTATCTGTTCGGCGCATCTCCGGCGATCTGCTCTTCGTTCCTGCAGGGAAAAGAGACTAAGTTGCCGTTCGAGAAAACGGAAAAGGGCATGCTGTATCTGCCTTATGCCACCTCATTACGTCTGAGCGACCTCGGTTATACCAACAAATCTCAGAACGGTCTGGGCATCACCTTCAATAATCTGCCCGATTATGTGAAGGCTCTGAAAGCGGCGATTAAAACGCCGTCGAAAGAGTATGGCGAGATGGGCATTAAGGACGAGCAGGGTAACTGGTTGCAGCTGAACACCAACGTGCTGCAGATTGAAAACGAGCTTTATGCGCCAATCCGTCCTAAACGCGTCACGCGTTCCGGCGAGAACCCGTCTGACGCGCTGCTGCGTGGTGGGATTGAGTATATCGAAGTCCGTTCACTGGATATCAACCCGTTCTCAGCCATTGGCGTCGATGAGAATCAGGTCCGCTTCCTGGATCTGTTCCTGATTTGGTGTACGCTGGCCGATGCGCCGGAGATGAGCAGTGACGAGCTGCTGTGCACCCGGACCAACTGGAACCGCGTGATCCTTGAAGGACGTAAGCCTGGCTTAATGTTGGGCATGGGTTGTGGTGAAGCGCAGCATCCGCTGGCAGAAGTGGGCAAAACGCTGTTCAAAGATCTGCGTCGCGTGGCTGAAACACTGGATAGCCAGCAGGGAAATCATTTGTATCAGGAAGTGTGTGACCGTCTGGTTGCTTCTTTCGACGATCCGGATTTGACCTATTCAGCACGTTTCCTGAATGCCCTGAAAGATAACGGCATTGACGGCACGGGGCTGGCCCTGGCGGAACAGTATCGCCATCAGCTGGCTGAAGAGTCGTTGGAAATTTTGAGTGAGTCTGATTTTGAGCAGGAAGCTGTTCGCTCAAATGCGAGTCAGCAGGAAATCGAAGAAAGTGATACGCTTAACTTTGAAGACTTCTTAAAGAGTCGCAGTTAAGAAAAGAAAATGGCCACATTGCTGTGGCCAAAATAACATCTCTGTTGTCAGGGATGATGATAACAAAATTGCGCGTCTTTCATATATTCAGACCGGGCACGACAGAGAAAGTTTCACTGATTCGAAAATAAATTCATTAGTTGAGGTAACAATATGCCATTGCTGGATAGCTTTACTGTCGATCATACGATTATGGCGGCACCTGCGGTTCGTGTAGCTAAGACCATGAACACTCCTCATGGCGATACCATTACCGTTTTCGACCTGCGTTTCTGCAAGCCAAACAAAGAAGTGATGCCTGAGCGCGGGATCCACACGCTGGAGCACCTGTTTGCTGGCTTCATGCGTAACCACCTGAACGGTGATGGCGTGGAGATCATTGATATCTCCCCAATGGGTTGCCGTACCGGCTTCTACATGAGCCTGATTGGTACACCTGATGAGCAGCGTGTGGCAAAAGCCTGGAAAGGGGCAATGCAGGACGTGCTGAAAGTCACCGACCAGCGCAAAATCCCTGAACTGAACGAATATCAGTGCGGCACGTTTGAGATGCACTCTTTAGATGAAGCGCAGGATATTGCACGTCACATTATCGACAACGACATTCGCGTGAACCATAACGACGAACTGGCGCTGCCGAAAGACAAACTGCAGGAACTGCACATCTAGTTTGTCCGGGGCAAGTGAGCTTGCCCCAACGTCTTACCTTCTGAACAGGGCGGAAAATTTCCCGCCCTTTTTTACCGCCCGCCTTTTACGATCCGACTGACTCTTTCAACGATTTCTTCGGTATGATACGTACCTGCTTAATCATATTCTCCTGAACATCAAGAATATCAATCGCATAGTTGCCCACTTTTACCCGGGTGTTAGGTAACGGAATATCCTGTATCTCTTCAAGGATCATGCCGTTCACCGTACGGGCTTCATCTTCTGGTAACGTCCAGTTAAAGGCTTTGTTCAGCTCACGGATGTTGGCACTGCCTTCAACCAGCACTGAACCGTCATTCTGCGGTACCACTTCTTCCGCCAGAGTAGGGGACATCGAGGTGGTGAAGTCGCCGACAATCTCTTCAAGAATGTCTTCGATGGTCACCAGCCCTTTGATATCGCCATACTCATCCACCACCAGGCCAACCTTCTTCTTATTGCGCTGGAATTTAACCAGCTGCACGTTCAGCGGAGTGCCTTCAGGAACGTAATAAATTTCGTCCGCAGCGCGCAGCATGACTTCCTTGGTGAACTCTTTCTTCTCGGTCATCAGCCGATAGGCTTCGCGCACGCGCAGCATGCTGATGGTGTCATCAAGTGAGTCACGGTACAGCACGATGCGGCCATGAGGAGAGTGGGTCAGCTGGCGAACAATCGATTTCCAGTCATCATTGATATTAATGCCGGCAATCTCATTGCGGGGCACCATGATGTCATCGACGTTCACTTTTTCCAGATCCAGCACTGACAGCAGCATGTCCTGATTGCGACGGGACATCAGTGAGCGCGACTCATGCACGATGGTACGCAGCTCGTCTTTGCTTAATGCGCCGCTGATAGCCCCATCGCTTCTGATGCCCACCATGCTCATCAGCAGGCGCGTAATGGTGTTCAGCAACCACACCAGCGGCATCATCACGATCTGTAACGGGCCGAGCAGGAAGCTGCTGGGGAAAGCGACTTTTTCCGGATAGAGCGCAGCAATGGTTTTTGGCAGAACTTCAGAGAACACCAGTACTGCAAACGTCAGGATCCCGGTGGCGATGGCCACACCCGCATCGCCATATAGCCGCATGCCGACGATGGTGGCCAGCGCGGAGGCCAGAATATTCACCAGGTTATTGCCAATCAGCACCAGGCTGATCAGGCGGTCAGGACGACGCAGCAGTTTTTCAACACGACGAGCGGCACGGTTACCGTTTTTAGCCAGATGGCGAAGCTTATAGCGATTGAGGGTCATCATCCCCGTCTCGGAACCTGAGAAGTAGGCGGAGACAAAAATCATGATGACCAGAGTGATAATTAACGTGGTGGTTGAAACATGTTCCAACGAAGGAATTCCTTGTAGTGGAGGGTCATGAGGACAGGAAGTGCTGCAACATCCGGCTACCGAAGTACGCCATGGTCAGCAGAAAAGCCCCGCCGCAGTTGAACCAGGCTACGCGGCGACCGCGCCAGCCTTCGTGATAATGACCCCAAAGCAAAACGATATAGACGAACCAGGCAAGAATCGACAGCACGGCTTTGTCAACATTCTCGCGACTGAAAAGATCGTGCATGTAAAACAAGCCGGTGCAAAGCACCAGCGTCAGAAGCACCACGCCAACCTGAGTGATGTGGAACATCTTGCGCTCAATGGTCATCAACGGCGGGATATCACTGTTAAAGGCCAGCTTCTTGTTTTTCAGCAGATAGTCGATCCACGCCAGTTGTAAGGCATAGAGTGCGGCAATGATCAGCGTAGCATATGCAAACAGTGCCAGACCGATATGCACCATCATCCCCGGTGTGGTTTCGAGGTGGGTGATAAAGGCGTTGGGCACAAACGTGGCAAAGGCCAGGTTGATCAACGCAAAGCTGTACACAATCGGCAGCAGCATCCAGCCACGATTGCGTGAAGCGACGATGGTCATGATCGCGCAAATCAGCAGGCTGACCAGTGAGCCAATATTCAGCAGGCTAAGATTCTGGCCGCCGTCGATGGCAAAAATACGCTGTTCGAGCGCGACAGCGTGGCAAATCAGCGCGATTACAGCTGAGATTACCGCCAGGCGACGCCATCCACTTTGCTTGCGCAGCAGGCTGGGAATAATCAAAGCAAGGCTGAAGGAGTAGGCGAGTAGCGCCAGGATCGCAAAAACGGACATAGGTGTTGTCAGGTACCAGCCAGATGAGAAAAAAATCAGTATAGCGTCAGCGGCTGCTGGCTCCAAACGATCTCAACGCAGATGGCTGAGATCGCAGCGGCTTCATGTTATAATCCGTCCCATTGTGTCGCCTGGCGACCTCTCATTACGTTGAGCGAGAGACGATGTTTGATAATTTAACCGACAGATTGTCGCAATCCCTGCGCAATATCAGTGGCCGTGGACGGCTGACCGAAGACAACATTAAGGACACGCTGCGCGAAGTTCGCATGGCGTTACTTGAGGCGGACGTTGCGCTGCCGGTGGTGCGTGACTTTATCAACCGCGTAAAAGAGCGGGCGGTAGGTCAGGATGTAAATAAAAGCCTGACCCCAGGTCAGGAGTTCGTCAAGATCGTTCAGAGTGAACTGGTCGCGGCGATGGGCGCAGAAAATAACACGCTTAACCTGGCGGCGCAGCCTCCTGCCGTGGTGCTGATGGCTGGCCTGCAGGGTGCGGGTAAAACCACCAGTGTCGGTAAGCTGGGTAAATTCCTGCGCGAAAAGCACAAAAAGAAAGTGCTGGTCGTCTCTGCCGACGTTTATCGCCCGGCGGCGATCAAACAGTTGGAAACCCTGGCTGAACAGGTTGGCGTTGATTTCTGCCCATCCGATCTGAGCCAGAAGCCGGTTGATATCGTTAAGAATGCGTTACAGCAGGCTAAGCTGAAGTTCTACGACGTACTGCTGGTGGATACCGCCGGTCGTTTACACGTAGACGAAGCGATGATGGACGAAATCAAACAGGTTCACGCCGCGATTAACCCGGTAGAAACCCTGTTTGTGGTCGATGCGATGACCGGGCAGGATGCCGCCAATACAGCGAAAGCGTTTAACGAAGCGCTGCCGTTGACCGGTGTGATCCTGACCAAGGTGGACGGTGATGCCCGTGGCGGTGCTGCCCTGTCTATCCGTCAAATCACCGGCAAACCGATTAAATTTATGGGTGTGGGTGAAAAAACCGACGCTCTGGAGCCGTTCTACCCGGAACGTATTGCTTCCCGTATCCTTGGAATGGGCGATGTGCTGTCGCTGATTGAAGATATCGAAAGCAAAGTTGACCGTGCTCAGGCTGAAAAGCTGGCCAGCAAGCTCAAGAAGGGTGACGGCTTCGATCTGAACGACTTCCTCGATCAGCTCAAGCAGATGCGTAACATGGGTGGCATGGCCAGCCTGATGGGCAAACTGCCGGGCATGGGGCAACTGCCTGATAACGTGAAGTCGCAGATGGACGATAAAGTGCTGGTGCGCATGGAATCGATGATCAACTCCATGACGCGTAAAGAGCGCGAAAAGCCGGAGATCATCAAAGGTTCCCGCAAGCGCCGCATTGCAACCGGTTCAGGTATGCAGGTGCAGGACGTTAACCGCTTATTGAAGCAGTTTGACGACATGCAGCGCATGATGAAGAAGATGAAAAAGGGCGGTATGGCGAAGATGATGCGCGGCATGAAAGGTATGATGCCGCCGGGCTTCCCGGGCCGCTAAATCAGCCGAAAAGACAGGATGGCGAATTAGATTGCTTTTTGCGCCAAAATGAGTAAAATTTTCGGGCTTTTTATATTGCATTCGGGCCCCGTTCCCTCAATGGGGCCCGTGTGTTTTATTAACTCAAGAGGATGTTATGGTAACAATTCGTTTGGCACGTCACGGCGCTAAAAAGCGTCCGTTCTATCAGGTAGTCGTCACTGACAGCCGTAATGCTCGCAACGGTCGCTTCATCGAGCGCGTTGGTTTCTTCAACCCGATCGCATCTGGTCAGGCTGAAGCACTGCGTCTGGATCTGGACCGCATTGAGCACTGGGTTGGCCAGGGCGCTACTGTTTCTGACCGCGTTGGTGCGCTGGTCAAAGAAGCTAAGAAAGCAGCTTAATCTGTCACGGTGGTCAACATGAGCAAGCAACTCGCCGCGCGGTCTCCAGCTAACCCGTTAATTCTGGGGAAGATGGGATCAGCCTACGGTATCCGTGGTTGGCTCAAAGTGTTTTCCTCCACCGAAGATGCCGAAAGCATTTTTGACTATCAGCCGTGGTTTATCCAACGTGCGGGTCAATGGCAGCTTGTCGAGCTGGAAGGCTGGAAGCGCCACAATCAGGACATGATCATCAAAGTCAAAGGCATTGACGATCGTGATACTGCCGGTCTGCTGACGAATTGCGAAATTGTCGTGGACTCAGAGCAGTTGCCGGAACTGGACGGCGGCGATTACTACTGGAAAGACCTTATAGGTTGCCAGGTAGTCACCACTGAAGGTTATGAGCTGGGTAAAGTCACTGAGTTGATGGAAACCGGTTCGAACGACGTTCTCGTCGTACAGGCAAACCTGAAGGATGCATTCGGTGCGAAGGAGCGGTTAATTCCGTTCCTTGATGGACAGGTTATCAAGAATGTCGATCTCACTACCGGCACCATTGAAGTAGATTGGGATCCTGGTTTTTGAGCTCCGGACAAGACGGTATGGCACCAGCTTCATCGCTGTGGATTGGCGTTATCAGCCTGTTCCCAGAGATGTTCAGCGCGATTACCGATTACGGAGTAACTGGCCGGGCAGTAAAAAATGGCCTGCTCAGCATCCAGAGCTGGAGTCCTCGTGACTTCGCTCATGACCGGCACCGCACCGTGGACGAACGTCCATTCGGCGGCGGACCGGGGATGCTAATGATGGTTCAACCCTTACGGGATGCCATCCACGCAGCAAAAGCGGCGGCAGGAGAAGGCGCTAAGGTGATTTATCTTTCACCTCAGGGTCGCAAACTCGATCAAGATGGGGTTTGCGAGCTGGCGACCAACCAGAAACTGATTCTGGTATGTGGTCGTTATGAAGGGATTGATGAGCGCGTAATCAAAACCGAAATCGATGAAGAATGGTCGATTGGCGATTACGTACTCAGTGGTGGGGAGCTACCCGCAATGACGTTGATTGATTCAGTTGCCCGGTTTATTCCAGGCGTACTGGGTAAGCAGGCGTCAGCCGATGAAGATTCGTTCTCTAACGGTTTGCTGGATTGCCCACACTACACCCGACCTGAAGTGTTAGAAGGGATGGAGGTTCCGCCAGTTCTGCTGTCGGGCAACCATGCTGAAATTCGCCGTTGGCGCCTGAAACAGTCGTTGGGCCGTACCTGGCTAAGAAGACCTGAACTTCTGGAAAACCTGGCTCTGACTGAAGAGCAAGCAAAGTTGCTGAAGGAGTTCCAAAAGGAGCTTCGCTAAGCAACATAACGATGATGGGCATGCACGGCAATCGCCGCGCGCCTGAATATCAGTTTACCCAGGATAAGAGATTTAATTATGAGCAACATTATTAAGCAAATTGAACAAGAGCAGATGAAACAGGACGTACCTTCATTCCGTCCGGGTGATTCCGTGGAAGTGAAAGTATGGGTCGTTGAAGGTTCTAAGAAACGTCTGCAGGCATTCGAGGGCGTGGTTATCGCTATTCGTAACCGCGGTCTGCACTCTGCATTCACTGTTCGTAAAATTTCTAACGGCGAAGGTGTTGAGCGTGTATTCCAGACTCACTCACCGGTTATCGACAGCATTGCTGTGAAACGTCGTGGCGCCGTGCGTCAGGCTAAACTGTACTATCTGCGTGAGCGTACTGGTAAGTCTGCACGTATCAAAGAACGTTTGGGCGCTAAAGCAACTTCTTAAGTTAATAGCGAACAAGGGGCTGACCGAAAGGCGGCCCCTTTTTTTGTGCCTGAAATTTGCCTCACTGCTGTCGGTGAAAATGGTAGATGGCGGTGTTCACCGGACCGCTGTCCAGCACGATCAAACCGTATTTAATGCCGATAAACTCCGCGCCACACTTTAGCGCCACACCCCGGCTGGCCAGATTCTCTTCAACGGCCAGGATCTCCACAATCTCTCTTTCCGGACTTTGCCAGGCGAGATCGACCAGATACTGCACCGCGGAGCTCGCAATCCCCTGACGCTGTTCACTGCTACGCACCCAGTAGCCGATGGAACAATGATTCTGCTGATCTCTGGAGTAGCGTAACCCTGCGCCACCCAGCAAGCGCCCGTCTTCTGCGAACAGGCCCAGTTCATTGGCTTCCCCTTTATCCCGAAGCAGATGAGAGATGGCGAACCACTGGCGGGCTTCGGCTTCAGTGAATCCTGAGTGCGCCCACAGTAACCAGGGACGTAACGTATCCATTGAATCATTCACGGCCTGAGAGAATGCGGGAGCATCTTCATCACGGTAGGGGCGAAGCTGGATTTTCATTGCAGGCTCTCCTTTAGCGGGATTAATCCTTAGTTATCTTCATCATAGGTTATCATTTCAACATTCACGAACGAATCTTATGTCTGCCCGTGCCCTTTATGGACGTGCAGAAAACCTAGAGTGAACGGGATGGCACGAATAAAACAGGGGAAATTTCACATATCAGTGTAAAGTTAAGTGTACATATGATTTGTGGGTTAGGGGTGCACTAGGTTATTTATAGATATGATTTATATAGACTTATTTAAATAAGTTCAAAGGGTGATTGGTTGTGGTAATAAAAGTGTACATGCGTGGATTGAGTTTTGTATCGCATATGATACATTATCAATCACCCCATAGAGGGCTGACCTACGCATATCGAGAGAAACAGGATGACCATCATGCAAAAAGACGCGCTTAATAATGTCCATATCGCTGGCGAACAGATTCTGATCACGCCAGAAGAGTTAAAAAAACAGTTCCCGCTGAATGCAGCGCTGGAAGCGCAAATCACCGCTTCCCGCCAGACCATTGCCGATATCACCAGCGGCAAAGATCACCGTTTGTTGGTGGTTTGTGGCCCTTGCTCAATTCACGATACTGAAGCCGCGTTGGAATATGCTCGTCAGCTGAAAGGTCTCTCCGAGCAACTGAAGGATGAGTTGTACATCGTTATGCGTGTCTATTTTGAAAAACCTCGTACGACCGTTGGCTGGAAAGGTTTAATCAACGATCCGTACATGGATAACTCTTTCGATATGGAAGCCGGTCTGCACATTGCTCGCCGTCTGTTGTTGGACCTGGTTGAAATGGGCCTGCCGCTGGCGACCGAAGCGCTGGATCCTAACAGCCCGCAATACCTTGGCGATCTGTTCAGCTGGTCAGCAATTGGTGCGCGTACCACAGAATCTCAGACTCACCGCGAAATGGCATCGGGCTTATCCATGCCGGTTGGCTTTAAAAATGGCACTGACGGCAGCCTGGGCACGGCGATCAACGCCATGCGTGCGGCATCAATGCCTCACCGTTTTGTCGGCATCAATCAGAGTGGCCAGGTGTGCCTGTTGCAGACCCAGGGCAATCCGGATGGTCATGTGATCCTGCGTGGCGGCAAAAGCCCGAACTACGGCCCGGAAGATGTCGCGCAGTGTGAAAAAGAGATGCGTCAGGCGGGACTCCGTCCTTCCTTGATGATAGATTGCAGCCATGGCAATTCTAACAAAGATTTTCGTCGTCAGTCCGGCGTGGCTGAATCTGCGGTAGCGCAGATCAAAGACGGCAACCGTTCAATTATGGGCCTGATGCTGGAAAGCAATATTCACGAAGGCAACCAGTCTTCCGAGCAACCGCGCAGCGATATGCGCTACGGCGTTTCCGTTACTGATGCCTGCATCAACTGGGAAACCACGGAAACCTTGCTGCGTGAAATTCATCAGGACCTGAACGGAGTGCTGGCGGCGCGTCTGTCGCAAGAGGATTAATTATGGTGGCTGAACTGACCGCGCTACGCGATCAAATTGATGAAGTTGATAAAGCGCTGCTCGATCTGCTGGCCAAACGTCTGCACCTCGTCGCTGAAGTCGGCGAGGTAAAGAGCCGTTATGGATTACCGATTTATGTTCCAGAGCGTGAAGCCTCAATGCTGGCTTCACGCCGCAAAGAAGCTGAGTTGCTCGGTGTCCCGCCTGACCTGATCGAAGATATTCTTCGTCGGGTGATGCGTGAATCCTACACCAGCGAAAATGATAAAGGCTTTAAAACGCTGAATCCCGATCTGCGCCCGGTGGTGATTGTCGGTGGCAGAGGGCAGATGGGGCGTCTGTTTGAAAAGATGCTCACGCTGTCCGGCTATCAGGTGAAGATCCTTGATAAAGAAGACTGGGAACAGGCTGAGAGTATGCTGTCTGATGCCGGAATGGTGATCATCAGCGTACCGATCCACCTGACCGAGCAGGTGATTGCCGGGCTGCCGCCATTGCCTGACGACTGTATTCTGGTCGATCTGGCATCGGTAAAAAACAGTCCGTTGCAGGCGATGTTGGCGGCGCACAGCGGCCCGGTTTTAGGCCTGCACCCGATGTTTGGTCCGGACAGTGGAAGCCTGGCGAAACAGTTAGTGGTTTGGTGCGATGGCCGTCAGCCAGAGGCCTATCAATGGCTGCTGGAACAGATTCAGGTGTGGGGCGCGCGTCTACACCGCATCAGCGCGGTGGAACACGATCAGAACATGGCCTTTATTCAGGCGCTGCGTCACTTCGCAACCTTCGCTTATGGCTTACATCTGGCCGAAGAGAATGTGCAGCTCGAACAGCTGCTGGCGCTCTCCTCGCCAATCTACCGGCTGGAGTTGGCGATGGTGGGCAGGCTGTTTGCTCAGGACCCACAGTTGTATGCGGACATCATTATGTCGTCCGAGAACAATCTGGCGCTGATTAAACGTTACTACCAGCGATTCGGTGAAGCTATCAAGCTGCTGGAGCAGGGTGATAAGCAGGCGTTTATTACCAGCTTCCGCAAAGTGGAGCACTGGTTTGGCGATTATGCCCAACGCTTCATGCTGGAAAGCCGTACGCTGCTACGCCAGGCGAATGACAGCCGACCGTAATCTCTCCATTAAAAGGCCGGAAACGGCCTTTTTCTATTCACTGCAAAAACCCGCATCCTTAAATATCTGCTGAGCCCTGGCTGACAGTAGAAATGCTGCCAGTGGTTGCGCACGCTCCTGACACACGGCAAAAGCATAATCAGCCGTGATTTGCCAGGGCGCGGGAATGGATAGCGTCACCAGGTTTCCCTTCTCTTTCAGCAATGGCGCGTAGCTCTGATAGCCAATAAACATCTCAGCCTGTTTGGTATTCAGTAACCAGCTCGCAGCCAGTTCTCCGGCCGGGATGGCTGTGCTTTGCGGGCCACCAACCAGTGGCATCGCTCGCTGCTTTAACGCCCTGCCTTCTCCGGGATGCGTCGCGTCAATACGATCAAAAAGCTGCCAGGTATAATCGCCTGACGGATCGCTTAATGGCGTGGACGTTGCCAGGCGCAAGTGCGGATCCCGCAACAGATCTAACCAGTCACGACCTTGTTCAGCCAGCGTAGCGGTAACGCTCAGACAGAGTTGATTGTGGGTAAACAGGGCGGTATGGATTGCCTGTCCTTTCTCAACCAAAGTCTGAGGATGGGCTGAGTTGGCTGACGCAAACAGATCGCAGGCTTCGCCCTGTTCGATGCGTTGCAACAGCAGGCCAGCAGGACCAAAATCAGTCGTCACGCTGATGCCACTTTCCCGTTCGAATGCCGTCATTAATCTGGGCCAGACCACCCGCAGGCTGCCGGCCGCTAAGACCGTTATGCTGCACATCAATTACCGCCAACGTAGTGAGTACGGTAGAAACGTTGATACCAGCTGTCGGCTCTTTTCTGCATATCGACATCGCTGAATTTTTCAGGATACAGCTTCTTCGCCATCCACAGTTCGCCCAGTGCCAGCGCTTCCGGCATTGGATAACCCCAGGCCTTTGCATAATCAGGCATCAGATAAACGCGGTGATTTTTTACCGCATCTACGGCTTGCCAGGCTGGCTGCTGATTGATCTCATCGATCACTTTTGGGTAACGGTCCTGTACAAAGATCACCTGCGGGTTCCAGGCGATGATTTGCTCCATCGAGACCTGCTTGAAGCCTTTGACCGTGGCTGCCGCGACGTTCAACGCACCGGCATGTGCCATCATCAACCCGGTGTATTTTCCGGAACCATAAGTCGTCAGATCCGGATTGGCCATATAAGCGCGGATCCGCCGTTCGGCAGGAATGTCTTTCAGTCGATCCGCCGTTTGCTGGCGCTCGTCAAAGGTCGCTTTAATCAGCGCTTCGGCCTGTGGCTGATGGTTTACCACCTCACCGATCAATCTGATCCCGTCCTTCAGGCCCCGGTTATAAGCCTGATCTTCGTTCTGTAACTGAGGGTTCAGTTCACCTTGCTGTTTCTCATCACCGCTACGCAGTGAAATCGCAATCACCGCAATGCCAAGGTTTTGGATCTGGTCGATCATCTCTTTTGGGGCGTAGTTGGTGACAAAAACTACCTGCGGATGCAGTGCGACCAATTTCTCCACGTCAACATGCGTCAGATCGCCCAGCGCAGGAATGGTGGCCAGCTGCGGGACCAGACGCTGATAGCCGTCTCCTAACTGTTGTTTCCAGTTACCCAGAATGCCAACCATGGTATTGGTCGCGTCGAGCTGGACTAACAGATTCAGCGTCTGATGCTGCAGAACCACCACGCGATCGACACGATCCGGGATGGTGATCTGCCGGCCTAACTGATCGGTGACCTGACGGGCAGCCTGGGAGCAAAAAGGAGCAAGGACGAGTAGGGTGGTAAAAGCAGCAGTCTTGAAGGCGCGCAACATGGTGATTCCCTGAGTAACGTTATATAAAGCATAATATAGCGTTAGGTCGAAAGGAGACAATGATTCTGCGCAAACAAGTCGAGGAGGCATCGGCCGGGGTTGAGATGGCCGATGCCTGGAAGGCGTTAAAGCTTATTCAGGTTCAACCGGGATAACGTTTTCGCTCGGGTAGCAACCCAGCACTTTCAGGGAACGGGTAATCGGCGTCAGCTCTTTCAATGCCTGCTGAACCTCATCGGAACGCAGGTTGCCCTGGAAATCGATATAAAACATCTCTTCCCATGGATTGCCGTTGATGGGACGGGATTCCAGCTTACTCATCACCAGGTTGTGCTGACGCAGAACCAGCAGGGCTTCTACCAGCGCACCCGCTTGCTGGCCGGTTGCCATAATCAGCGTGGTTTTAGCGGGAACCTGCGGCGTCACTTCTACCGGTTTGCGGGCGAGGATAATGAAGCGGGTGATATTTTGCTTCTGATTCGCCAGGTTACGTTCCAGTACCTGCAGCCCATAAAGATCTCCGCCTGCTTCGCTGCCAATGGCGGCAACTTTAGGCGAGTTCATTGCGGCGACTTTTTCCATTGCGGCAGCCGTGCTTTCGGTGTACTCAATTTTCCAGTGCGGATAGCGATTAATGAACTGGCTACACTGCTGGAAAGGCTGAGGATGACTGTAAACCGTCTCGATTTGTTGCAGATCGGTGCTGCCGTTGACCAGTACGCAGTGATCGATCGGAATGGTCATCTCGCCGACAATTGAAAGGCTGGTCAGCTGTAGCAGGTCATAGACATCGTTGATCGAGCCGGAGCTGGTATTTTCAATCGGCAATACCGCATAGTCCGCCTGGCCGGTTTCGACCTGATTAAAGATGTCCTGGAATTTCAGACAGCCGCTTTCGATAAACGTCTCGAAATGGCGCGCGGCGTAGTTGCGTGCAGCCAGATGGGAGTAAGAACCTTTCGGGCCGAGGAAGGCAACGCGTGCGGATTGAGCCGTGGTCTTATTGAGGTGCTTTTGCAGCAGGGCTTGCTGCGTCAGCACCGAGTCTTCGATAATCAGCTGAAACAGACGCGTGATGTAATGCGCGTCCAGCTTGTGGCCTTTGCCAAGGGTAATCAGATGCTCAAGCAGGTCTCGCTCGCGGTCGATGTCGCGGATAGGGCGATGTGTTGCCATCTTCGCCGTTGCAACCTCAATCGCCAGCGCCCGGCGTTGAGCAAGCATATTCAGCAGTTGTTCATCCAGCGCGCTGATTTTATCGCGCAGGCCGAGCAGGGGATTCTCAGGGGTCATAAGGCTACCTGTCAGATGTTCATAAAAAAAAAGCCTCCCGCTGGGGAGGCTTTGTAGTTCGTCTTCGCATTCATTCTTACACGACGAATTGCCTCCCAATCAGGGGAAGGTAAAGAAGGTAAAAAAGAATGCGAAGAAGAACGGTCGTTTGTGCATTGTGCTATCCAGAACCGGAGAGCGTTTAAAGTAACCGCTGCAATTTATTTCTGTCAATAAAAAACGCGCCCTGAGGCGCGTTATCTTCCTTTTGACGTCTATTCCTGATCGATGATGCTCAGGTCTTTCACACTGGCATTGGCGCGGCGCGCTTCACCTTTATGCTGAACCTTGTTCAGCTGGCGTTCCAGTTTTCCGATCAGATCATTGATAGCCGTATACATATCATCATGCTTCGCGCTGGCGACCAGCGGGCCATTTGGCGTATTGATGGTGGCATCAGCGACAAATTCCTTCGGCTCCTTTGAAAGAACGATATGGGGTTTTATCAGGTCAGTTTGCCATTTTTCGAGCTTGGCGAGACGGTCTTCGACATGTTGGCGGATAGCCGGAGTGATTTCCATGTGCTTGCTGGTAATGTTCAGAACCATAGTGCTTACCTCTCTGTCATTTCCGTCGAATGTAGGTCCAGCATACCTCGAAAAAGAGGTTTATGCGTGATTCACATCACGTTTTTTTGTCACTTTTTGTCAATGTGGAGAAATCTGTGAGATGGGAGGAGAAATGCTGAAATGGGGGTTGTCGGGGCGCTTTTTAGCGGGCATTATTGACTGGATAACTCAGAAGAGAACTGGGCAATTAGCAGGAATTCTGAGCAAAAAAATGGCAGCCACGGGCTGCCATTTTTCATTTCAACGCTTAAGCCTGATTTGCTGCAATCAACTTAGCGACTTTGTCCGCTTCAGCATTTAACTGCAGCTGACGGTATGCATTTTCCATCAGTGGCAGTGCCGTGCGCGTAGCCTGAGTGTCCGGATAATCTTTCATCATTTGCTCAACACGGTTAACTACTGCGACATAAGCCTCGCGCTTAGTGTAGAATTGAGCAACGGATAATTCATATTTCGCCAGACGATCTTTCAGATACACCAGACGCTTTCTTGCATCTGTTGCATATTGACTGTTCGGGTAACCGCGCAGCAGCTGAGAGAAATCATGGAAGGCGTCACGCGCATGCGTCGGATCGCGGTCAGAGCGGTCGATGCCGAAAAAGCCCTGCAGTGCGCTATCGTCCAGCGCCATATCCGTCAGACCACGCATATAAATCACGTAATCAATATTCGGGTGGGTTGGATTCAGACGCATGAAGCGGTCAATTGCGGCCTGCGCCAGCGGCAAATCGGCATTTTTGTAGTAAGCGTAGATCAAGTCTAGCTGAACTTGCTGGGAGTAAGGGCCGAACGGGTAGCGGTTATCAAGCGCTTCCAGTTGCGTTATTGCTCCTTTAAAGTTACCGTCCTGCAGTTTTTGCTGGGCTGTGGCATAGATTTCAGAAGGCGGATTGTCAGGCACCGTTTCCTTCGAACCGGAACAACCAGCCAATGCCAGGCTCAACGTGGCTGCAGCCACCAGATATTTCATACGCGTCATGACGATTTGATTATCCTCAGAGTGTTATTCAGGAAGCTGTCCATGTAGCTCCCGATAGTGACCAGGTACAATAGCACATTATATTAAACGGCATCGCCGTGAAAACCCAACGTTAACGAAGAAGCTGTTTATGGCACAACAAGTAAAACTCAACGCAACGGTATCCGAATCACAACTCGGACAACGCTTAGATCAGGCTTTGGCCGAATTGTTCCCTGATTATTCTCGATCTCGCATAAAAGAGTGGATTCTCGACCGTCGCGTCACCGTCAATGGCGTAATCATCGACAAACCGAAGGAAAAAGTGCTCGGTAGCGAACAAATCGCTATTGATGCTGAAATTGAAGAAGAAGCACGCTGGGAAGCGCAGGACATTCCCTTAGACATCGTATATGAAGATGAAGACATTCTGGTCATCAACAAACCACGCGGTCTGGTTGTCCATCCCGGTGCCGGTAATCCCGATGGCACCGTGCTGAATGCACTGTTGCATCATTTCCCGGCCATCGCTGACGTGCCGCGTGCGGGTATCGTTCATCGCCTCGATAAAGACACAACGGGTCTGATGGTGGTGGCGAAAACCGTTCCAGCGCAAACACATCTGGTGGAATCTTTGCAGTTAAGAGAAATCACCCGTGAGTATGAGGCTGTGGCGATCGGCAGAATGACGGCGGGCGGTACGGTTGACGAGCCTATCAGCCGTCACTCCACCAAGCGTACGCATATGGCGGTTCACCCAACCGGTAAACCTGCCACTACGCATTACCGCATCATGGAGCATTTCCGTGTGCATACGCGCCTGCGTCTGCGTCTGGAAACCGGCCGTACTCACCAGATCCGTGTCCATATGGCGCACATTAACCATCCGCTGGTGGGCGATCAGTTATACGGTGGCCGTCCGCGTCCGCCGAAGGGCGCGTCGGAATCATTTATTGCGATGCTGCGTAAGTTCGATCGTCAGGCTCTGCATGCCACCATGCTTCGCCTGTACCATCCGATTAGCGGCATTGAAATGGAATGGCATGCGCCGTTGCCTCAGGATATGGTTGACCTGATCGCAGAGATGAAAGCGGATACCGCTGAATTCAAGGATCAGATGGACTGGTAATGAGCCTGATCACGCCTGACTGGACGCTGCCTGCCACTGTGCGGGCATGCAGCTCAACCCGAGTGGGTGGCGTAAGCTGCTTGCCGTGGGACTCACTGAATCTTGGCGCACATGTTGGGGATAATCCTCTGCATGTGCAGGCTAATCGTCAGCGTCTTGTTGAGCTGGGCGAGCTGCCTGCAATGCCAGTCTGGCTTGAACAAGTTCATGGTACAGAGGTGCTTCACCTGACGGGCGGTCAACCTGACAGCTTAAAGGCGGATGCCGTTTACACCCGTCAGCGCGGAATACCTTGCGCCGTGATGACAGCCGACTGTTTGCCGGTGCTTTTTTGTTCTTCAGATGGCAAGGAAGTGGCGGCGGCACATGCTGGCTGGCGAGGTCTTTGCCAGGGCGTACTGGAATCGACGCTGGCAGCATTTAATGCGCCGCCGGAAGAGATACATGCCTGGCTGGGGCCGGCGATCGGGCCAGACGCTTTTGAAGTGGGTCCCGAGGTTCGGGACGCATTTTTAGCGCAAAAAATGCACAGTGACAGGGCTTTCAGGCCTGTTGGTGAAAAATATTATGCGGATATTTGGCAACTTGCCAGAGAGCGTTTAGTCCGCAGCGGAGTGCGCCACATCTCGGGTGGCGGCCTTTGCACCCTCTCAAAACCCACTGAATTCTTCTCCTTCCGACGCGATGGCATCACCGGCCGTCTGGCAAGTTTGATCTGGCTGATATAACCTAGCGCCATAAGACGGTCCAGAATGATGTATTTTTCACCAAAATATTTAGGTCATTAAACTTGAAAATTTGAGGGATGACCTCATTTAATCTCCAGTAGCAATTTGACCTGAATGGGGGAATTATGCGTCTGGATCGTCTTACTAACAAATTCCAGCTTGCTCTCGCCGATGCCCAGTCTTTAGCCCTGGGTCGCGACAATCAATTTATCGAACCTCTCCACTTAATGAGTGCATTACTGACTCAGGAAGGCGGATCCGTACGTCCTTTACTGACCACTACCGGTGTTGATACCGCTGCTTTGCGCAGCAGTGTTGAACAGGCTATCGGCCGTTTGCCGCAGGTGGAAGGAACGGATGGCGATGTTCAGCCTTCTGCGGACCTGGTTCGTGTTCTGAATCTCTGTGACAAGCTGGCTCAAAAACGTGCTGATAATTTCATTTCATCCGAACTGTTTGTTCTGGCTGCTCTTGAGTCGCGCGGTTCGCTGGCCGATCTTCTGAAATCTGCCGGTGTAACCACTGACAAACTGAGCAAGGCAATTGACCAAATGCGTGGAGGCGAAAACGTGAACGATCAAGGGGCTGAAGATCAGCGCCAGGCACTGAAAAAATACACCATCGACCTGACCGAACGTGCTGAGTCCGGCAAACTGGACCCGGTGATTGGTCGTGATGAAGAAATTCGTCGCACCATTCAGGTTCTGCAGCGCCGTACCAAAAACAACCCGGTTTTGATCGGTGAGCCTGGTGTAGGTAAAACCGCTATCGTCGAAGGGCTTGCCCAGCGAATCATAAATGGCGAAGTGCCGGAGGGGCTGAAAGGGCGCCGGGTGCTTTCTCTTGATATGGGGGCGCTGGTGGCCGGCGCGAAATACCGCGGTGAGTTCGAAGAGCGTCTGAAAGCCGTACTGAACGATCTCTCTAAACAGGAAGGCAATGTCATTCTGTTTATTGATGAGCTGCATACTATGGTTGGCGCAGGTAAAGCTGACGGCGCGATGGATGCCGGTAACATGCTCAAACCTGCACTGGCTCGCGGTGAGCTTCACTGCGTGGGCGCGACCACTCTCGATGAGTATCGTCAGTATATTGAGAAAGATGCGGCTCTGGAGCGTCGTTTCCAGAAAGTGTATGTGGCTGAGCCAACCGTGGAAGATACCATCGCGATCCTGCGTGGTCTGAAAGAGCGATATGAGCTGCACCACCATGTGCAGATCACCGATCCGGCTATCGTGGCTGCGGCAACCTTATCGCATCGCTATATTGCCGACCGTCAGCTGCCGGATAAAGCCATCGACCTGATTGATGAAGCCGGTTCCAGCATTCGTATGCAGATTGATTCAAAACCGGAATCTCTGGATCGCCTGGAACGCCGCATCATCCAGCTGAAGCTTGAGCAACAGGCTCTGAAGAAAGAGACTGACGATGCCAGCCTCAAACGACTGTCTATGCTGGAAGATGAGCTGAACCAGAAAGAGCGTGATTACTCTGAGCTTGAAGAAGAGTGGAAATCGGAGAAAGCCTCTCTTTCCGGCACCCAGACAATTAAAGCTGAGCTGGAACAGGCGAAGCTGGCAATGGAACAGGCGCGTCGTCTTGGCGATCTGGCTCAGATGTCTGAACTGCAGTACGGGAAAATCCCTGAGCTGGAAAAACAGCTGGCTCTGGCTACGCAGTCTGAAGGCAAAACCATGCGTTTGCTGCGTAACCGGGTAACCGAAGTTGAAATTGCTGACGTGCTGGCTCGCTGGACAGGGATCCCTGTCGACAGGATGATGGAAGGGGAGCGCGATAAGTTACTGCGTATGGAGCAGGATCTGCATCAGCGTGTGATTGGACAGAATGAAGCGGTCGAAGCCGTGTCGAATGCGATTCGCCGTAGTCGTGCGGGTCTGGCGGATCCTAATAGTCCGATTGGTTCATTCCTGTTCCTTGGCCCGACAGGGGTGGGTAAGACCGAGCTGTGCAAAGCGCTGGCTAACTTTATGTTCGACAGTGACGATGCGATGGTACGTCTCGATATGTCCGAGTTTATGGAGAAGCATTCAGTATCCCGTTTGGTGGGTGCACCTCCAGGTTATGTCGGATATGAAGAGGGCGGTTACCTGACTGAAGCTGTCCGTCGCCGGCCGTATTCGGTGATCCTGTTGGATGAGGTGGAGAAAGCGCACCCGGATGTCTTCAACATCCTACTGCAGGTTCTGGATGATGGACGTCTGACGGATGGTCAGGGTAGAACGGTCGACTTCCGTAACACGGTGGTGATCATGACCTCTAACCTGGGCTCCGATCTGATTCAGGAACGGTTTGGCGCGCTTAGCTATCCGGAAATGAAAGACGTGGTGATGACGGTAGTCGGTCAGCACTTCCGTCCGGAGTTCATTAACCGTATAGATGAGCTGGTGGTCTTCCATCCGTTGGGTGAGCAGCATATTGCTTCTATAGCCAAGATTCAGTTGCAGCGTCTTTACGATCGCCTGGCCGATCGCGGATATGACTTACACATTTCCGATGCTGCGTTGCATAAGCTTGCTGAAAATGGCTATGACCCGGTTTATGGTGCTCGTCCGTTGAAGCGTGCTATCCAGCAGCAGATCGAGAACCCGCTGGCGCAGCAGATACTTTCTGGTGCACTGATCCCGGGTAAAACGATCGAAATGGATGTAAAAGACGATGCCATAGTGGCTCAGCAGTAATCGCGGTAAAAACAAAAATGGGCCTTCGGGCCCATTTTTGTTTAATAAGTGGTCGTAAAAGGGGCCAGTTTGGCGTTTTGGGTTGAAAATTGAGCGGTTGAATGTTTTTTTGCATTTAGCCCTTGTCAGTCTCCAGAAATTCCCTATACTGCGCCTCCACTGACACGGAACAACGACTTACGAGTCACCGGGTCAGAGGTTCAGGAAGCTGAATCGCCGGAGAAAAACTTCCCAAAAAGAAGTTGACTCTGAAGGAGGAAAGCGTAATATACGCCACCTCGCAGTAAGGCGCCAAGGCACTTACCGCAACGCTCTTTAACAATTTATCAGACAATCTGTGTGGGCACTCGCAGGATTGATATCAGCGCCGCAAGGCGCAAAAAAATATCAAGCCTTAAGAGTGAACACATAATGAAATTCATTATGACGTTTTACACTTGAGCACCGCTGAACTTGTTTCAGCAAATCGAACTTTTAATTGAAGAGTTTGATCATGGCTCAGATTGAACGCTGGCGGCAGGCCTAACACATGCAAGTCGAACGGTAGCACAGAGAGCTTGCTCTCGGGTGACGAGTGGCGGACGGGTGAGTAATGTCTGGGAAACTGCCTGATGGAGGGGGATAACTACTGGAAACGGTAGCTAATACCGCATAACGTCTTCGGACCAAAGTGGGGGACCTTCGGGCCTCACACCATCGGATGTGCCCAGATGGGATTAGCTAGTAGGTGGGGTAATGGCTCACCTAGGCGACGATCCCTAGCTGGTCTGAGAGGATGACCAGCCACACTGGAACTGAGACACGGTCCAGACTCCTACGGGAGGCAGCAGTGGGGAATATTGCACAATGGGCGCAAGCCTGATGCAGCCATGCCGCGTGTATGAAGAAGGCCTTCGGGTTGTAAAGTACTTTCAGCGGGGAGGAAGGCGATAAGGTTAATAACCTTGTCGATTGACGTTACCCGCAGAAGAAGCACCGGCTAACTCCGTGCCAGCAGCCGCGGTAATACGGAGGGTGCAAGCGTTAATCGGAATTACTGGGCGTAAAGCGCACGCAGGCGGTCTGTCAAGTCAGATGTGAAATCCCCGGGCTTAACCTGGGAACTGCATTTGAAACTGGCAGGCTAGAGTCTTGTAGAGGGGGGTAGAATTCCAGGTGTAGCGGTGAAATGCGTAGAGATCTGGAGGAATACCGGTGGCGAAGGCGGCCCCCTGGACAAAGACTGACGCTCAGGTGCGAAAGCGTGGGGAGCAAACAGGATTAGATACCCTGGTAGTCCACGCCGTAAACGATGTCGACTTGGAGGTTGTGCCCTTGAGGCGTGGCTTCCGGAGCTAACGCGTTAAGTCGACCGCCTGGGGAGTACGGCCGCAAGGTTAAAACTCAAATGAATTGACGGGGGCCCGCACAAGCGGTGGAGCATGTGGTTTAATTCGATGCAACGCGAAGAACCTTACCTGGCCTTGACATCCACGGAATTCGGCAGAGATGCCTTAGTGCCTTCGGGAACCGTGAGACAGGTGCTGCATGGCTGTCGTCAGCTCGTGTTGTGAAATGTTGGGTTAAGTCCCGCAACGAGCGCAACCCTTATCCTTTGTTGCCAGCGAGTAATGTCGGGAACTCAAAGGAGACTGCCGGTGACAAACCGGAGGAAGGTGGGGATGACGTCAAGTCATCATGGCCCTTACGGCCAGGGCTACACACGTGCTACAATGGCGCATACAAAGAGAAGCGAACTCGCGAGAGCAAGCGGACCTCACAAAGTGCGTCGTAGTCCGGATCGGAGTCTGCAACTCGACTCCGTGAAGTCGGAATCGCTAGTAATCGTAGATCAGAATGCTACGGTGAATACGTTCCCGGGCCTTGTACACACCGCCCGTCACACCATGGGAGTGGGTTGCAAAAGAAGTAGGTAGCTTAACCTTCGGGAGGGCGCTTACCACTTTGTGATTCATGACTGGGGTGAAGTCGTAACAAGGTAACCGTAGGGGAACCTGCGGTTGGATCACCTCCTTACCTGAAGATACCTTCCCGCGTAGTGTCCACAACAGATTGTCTGATAGAAAACGTAATGAGCAACAGTAACAGAGTCCCCATCGTCTAGAGGCCCAGGACACTGCCCTTTCACGGCTGTAACAGGGGTTCGAATCCCCTTGGGGACGCCATCTCCTGATAATGAGTGAAAGACATTATCAACCCGTATCTCAAAACTGATTCTCTCCGTAAGGACGAGTCACGTTTGAGATATTTGCTCTTTAACAATCCGGAACAAGCTGAAAATTGAAACGACATGTCGTTTTCATTCTCCGTAATAAGAATGAAATCAACGATATGTTCGAGTCTCTCAAATGCTTACAACAGCAATGTGTCTTTCGGGACGCTTGTGGGTTGTGAGGTTAAGTGACTAAGCGTACACGGTGGATGCCTAGGCAGTCAGAGGCGATGAAGGGCGTGCTAATCTGCGATAAGCGTCGGTAAGGTGATATGAACCGCAATAACCGACGATACCCGAATGGGGAAACCCGGTGCACTTTGGTGCATCATTGCAACATGAATACATAGTGTTGCAAGGCGAACCTGGGGAACTGAAACATCTAAGTACCCAGAGGAAAAGAAATCAACCGAGATTCCCCCAGTAGCGGCGAGCGAACGGGGAACAGCCCAGAACCTGAATCAGTTTGTGCATTAGTGGAAGCGTCTGGAAAGTCGCAGGGTACAGGGTGATACTCCCGTACACAAAAATGCACTTATTGTGAGTTCGATGAGTAGGGCGGGACACGTGACATCCTGTCTGAATATGGGGGGACCATCCTCCAAGGCTAAATACTCCTGACTGACCGATAGTGAACCAGTACCGTGAGGGAAAGGCGAAAAGAACCCCGGCGAGGGGAGTGAAACAGAACCTGAAACCGTGTACGTACAAGCAGTGGGAGCACCTTCGTGGTGTGACTGCGTACCTTTTGTATAATGGGTCAGCGACTTATATTCTGTAGCAAGGTTAACCGTATAGGGGAGCCGAAGGGAAACCGAGTCTTAACTGGGCGTTAAGTTGCAGGGTATAGACCCGAAACCCGGTGATCTAGCCATGGGCAGGTTGAAGGTTGGGTAACACTAACTGGAGGACCGAACCGACTAATGTTGAAAAATTAGCGGATGACTTGTGGCTGGGGGTGAAAGGCCAATCAAACCGGGAGATAGCTGGTTCTCCCCGAAAGCTATTTAGGTAGCGCCTCGTGAACTCATCTTCGGGGGTAGAGCACTGTTTCGGCTAGGGGGCCATCCCGGCTTACCAACCCGATGCAAACTGCGAATACCGAAGAATGTTATCACGGGAGACACACGGCGGGTGCTAACGTCCGTCGTGAAGAGGGAAACAACCCAGACCGCCAGCTAAGGTCCCAAAGTCATGGTTAAGTGGGAAACGATGTGGGAAGGCACAGACAGCCAGGATGTTGGCTTAGAAGCAGCCATCATTTAAAGAAAGCGTAATAGCTCACTGGTCGAGTCGGCCTGCGCGGAAGATGTAACGGGGCTAAACCATGCACCGAAGCTGCGGCAGCGACGCTTATGCGTTGTTGGGTAGGGGAGCGTTCTGTAAGCCGTCGAAGGTGGACTGTGAGGTCTGCTGGAGGTATCAGAAGTGCGAATGCTGACATAAGTAACGATAAAGCGGGTGAAAAGCCCGCTCGCCGGAAGACCAAGGGTTCCTGTCCAACGTTAATCGGGGCAGGGTGAGTCGACCCCTAAGGCGAGGCCGAAAGGCGTAGTCGATGGGAAACAGGTTAATATTCCTGTACTCGGTGTTACTGCGAAGGGGGGACGGAGAAGGCTATGTTAGCCGGGCGACGGTTGTCCCGGTTTAAGCATGTAGGCGGAGAGTTTAGGTAAATCCGGACTCTTTTTAACGCTGAGGTGTGATGACGAGGCACTACGGTGCTGAAGTAACAAATGCCCTGCTTCCAGGAAAAGCCTCTAAGCATCAGGTAACACGGAATCGTACCCCAAACCGACACAGGTGGTCAGGTAGAGAATACCAAGGCGCTTGAGAGAACTCGGGTGAAGGAACTAGGCAAAATGGTGCCGTAACTTCGGGAGAAGGCACGCTGGCGCGTAGGTGAAGGGACTTGCTCCCGGAGCTGAAGCCAGTCGAAGATACCAGCTGGCTGCAACTGTTTATTAAAAACACAGCACTGTGCAAACACGAAAGTGGACGTATACGGTGTGACGCCTGCCCGGTGCCGGAAGGTTAATTGATGGGGTTATCCGCAAGGAGAAGCTCTTGATCGAAGCCCCGGTAAACGGCGGCCGTAACTATAACGGTCCTAAGGTAGCGAAATTCCTTGTCGGGTAAGTTCCGACCTGCACGAATGGCGTAATGATGGCCAGGCTGTCTCCACCCGAGACTCAGTGAAATTGAACTCGCTGTGAAGATGCAGTGTACCCGCGGCAAGACGGAAAGACCCCGTGAACCTTTACTATAGCTTGACACTGAATATTGAACCTTGATGTGTAGGATAGGTGGGAGGCTTTGAAGCGTGGACGCCAGTCTGCGTGGAGCCAACCTTGAAATACCACCCTTTAACGTTTGATGTTCTAACCTGGCGCCGTGATCCGGCGTGGGGACAGTGTCTGGTGGGTAGTTTGACTGGGGCGGTCTCCTCCTAAAGAGTAACGGAGGAGCACGAAGGTTAGCTAATCACGGTCGGACATCGTGAGGTTAGTGCAATGGCATAAGCTAGCTTGACTGCGAGAGTGACGGCTCGAGCAGGTGCGAAAGCAGGTCATAGTGATCCGGTGGTTCTGAATGGAAGGGCCATCGCTCAACGGATAAAAGGTACTCCGGGGATAACAGGCTGATACCGCCCAAGAGTTCATATCGACGGCGGTGTTTGGCACCTCGATGTCGGCTCATCACATCCTGGGGCTGAAGTAGGTCCCAAGGGTACGGCTGTTCGCCGTTTAAAGTGGTACGCGAGCTGGGTTTAGAACGTCGTGAGACAGTTCGGTCCCTATCTGCCGTGGGCGCTGGAAGATTGAGAGGGGTTGCTCCTAGTACGAGAGGACCGGAGTGAACGCACCACTGGTGTTCGGGTTGTCATGCCAATGGCATTGCCCGGTAGCTAAGTGCGGAAAAGATAAGCGCTGAAAGCATCTAAGCGCGAAACTTGCCTCGAGATGAATCTTCCCTGGGCCTTTAAGGCCCCTGAAGGGACGTTGAAGACTACGACGTTGATAGGCCGGGTGTGTAAGCGCAGCGATGCGTTGAGCTAACCGGTACTAATGACCCGTGAGGCTTAACCTTACAACACCAGAAGCGTTCTGGTGGTGTCTGAGAGACACGAACGATATTTTCAGCTTGAACCGGATAAATTTGCGCGGCCTTATGGCGGCGTGAATAACAGAATTTGCCTGGCGGCTTTAGCGCGGTGGTCCCACCTGACCCCATGCCGAACTCAGAAGTGAAACGCCGTAGCGCCGATGGTAGTGTGGGGTCTCCCCATGCGAGAGTAGGGAACTGCCAGGCATCAAACAAGCAGACAAGCCTCATGCGAAAGCATGGGGCTTTTTTGTGTGCGTAAAAAGCAAAAAAAACACACCAAAACACACCAAAACAGCTCCTAAACTCCCAAGAAATCCTGAAAATTACCCAAGACCCACCCGATATTCAGGTAAGAGATTCCTCAAGCACCCCAAAACCAGAAAACTAAAACGCCGTGCTGACGCACCACGCCCTTCATTTATGGCGATCTTAAACACTTACTCTATAATCCAACCTGCTTCACAGTTCTGTAACGTTAATACTTAAAACAATTCATTAACATCTTGCCAGTAAGGTTTACTACCGGTTGTTGTTTCACTTCTATCGCTAATTATTAGCAAGGAATAATAAAAGAGGTTAATTCTATGGCAGATGCCACGTCAGAACGGCAGCCTGAGGCTACGGCCGATGCGCTCTCCACGCGCCAACGTATCTGGGCAATTGTTGGTGCATCATCAGGGAATCTGGTCGAATGGTTTGATTTTTATGTCTATTCATTCTGTTCTCTCTATTTTGCTCACGTCTTTTTCCCGTCAGGAAACCCAACAACTCAGCTGTTACAGACCGCAGGCGTCTTTGCCG
The DNA here is from genome assembly GCF_004551645.1 of Erwinia sp. QL-Z3. Lineage (NCBI taxonomy): Bacteria > Pseudomonadati > Pseudomonadota > Gammaproteobacteria > Enterobacterales > Erwiniaceae > Erwinia > Erwinia sp. QL-Z3. The sequence goes on along the minus strand of NZ_CP037950.1, from coordinate 231,029 downwards.
CTGGCTTTCTGATGCGACCCATCGGTGGCTGGCTGTTTGGCTACATTGGCGACAAGCACGGTCGTAAGAAATCAATGCTGATTTCGGTCTGCATGATGTGTTTCGGATCGCTGGTGATTGCCTGTTTACCGGGTTACGACACCATCGGTGTATGGGCGCCGGCTTTACTACTGTTAGCGCGTTTGTTCCAGGGGCTGTCTGTAGGCGGCGAGTACGGCACCAGCGCAACCTATATGAGTGAAGTCGCTGTAGAAGGGAAGAAGGGATTCTATGCTTCATTCCAGTATGTCACCCTGATTGGTGGGCAATTGATGGCACTGCTAACCGTGGTGGTGTTGCAGCAGATCCTGAGTGATGAAGAACTTCGTGCATGGGGCTGGAGAATACCGTTCGCAATCGGAGCCGTGCTGGCCGTCGTTGCACTCTATCTGCGCCGTTCCCTGAATGAAACATCCGATCAGAAAACCCGTCAGCATAAAGATGCCGGATCGTTGAGAGGTCTGTGGAAACACCGTCGCGCGTTTATTATGGTGCTTGGTTTTACGGCGGGCGGCTCGCTAAGCTTCTATACCTTTACCACCTATATGCAGAAGTATCTGGTAAACACGTCGGGTATGGATGCGCGAACGGCCAGTATGCTGATGACCGCTGCACTGTTCATTTTTATGCTGATTCAGCCGTTGATTGGAGCGTTGTCAGATAAAATTGGACGCCGGAGCTCAATGCTGATCTTTGGTGGGCTGGCGGCGATATGTACCGTGCCGGTGCTGACATTGCTGCAAAACATCAGCAGTCCGTGGGCGGCATTTGGACTGGTCATGATCTCACTGCTGATCACCAGCTTCTACACGTCGATCAGTGGGATCCTGAAGGCAGAGATGTTTCCACCGGAGGTACGCGCGTTAGGTGTGGGACTGTCTTACGCAGTAGCCAACGCTTTGTTTGGCGGTTCAGCAGAATATGTGGCGTTGTCGCTGAAGGCGGCGGGCAGCGAGACCAGCTTCTTCTGGTATGTCTCAGCGATGGGGGCCGTTGCATTCCTGGTGTCGCTGATGCTGCACCGAAGAGGGAATGGTATCAAGCTTTAACGGGCAAGACTCCATAACGTGTAGCCGGTGGCAGCACCGGCTACATCCCAACTGAAATCTTTCCAGCTCCAGCCAGAACCTCCCTCCCGACTGTCGTACAACTCTTTCGCCGCGCCCAAACTGAGCGCAAACATCAAGCCAAAGCTGGCGCTTCGGCCTTCGCTCCAGTGCTGTTTATCGCCATAAGCACTTCCCGCGGCCGACAGTACCGCAGAGGAAACAAAATGCTCCGCTTTATCCTTGCCGGTCCAGCTGTCGTTGGCCATATGGGTACAACCGGTGCAACAGAGAACCATCAGCAACACGAGTTTGCGCATTACTTCTCCTTAAAAAAAAGCCCCGTCACTGACAGGGCCTGATTTAAGCGAACTTACAGAATGCGGCTAATCAGCCTGTCGATACGGATACGGCGCAGACGGCGGATCAGCTTACGCACTTTAAGCGGGTAATCGGCAATGCTTTCCAGATCGCGGAAGTGTTCAACCACGGTGGTGTTTTGACGGATCAGCGCCAGCTCGTGGCGGCTTTGCTCAACCAGCTGCTGGAGCGGATCGTGAATGAGGACGGCATTTTCCAGATCGAGACGCCATGCGCGCGGATTCAGGTTATTCCCGGTAATAAGCAGCCATTCGTCATCTACCCACATGCCTTTAAGATGATAGCTGTTCTCGCCGTCTTTCCACAGGCGAACCGTCAACTGGCCGTTAGTGACGTAATATTGCAAACGGCTCAGGAAGCGGCGCAGGTTGATCTCATACAGGTAAGGCAGGGCACCGATAATCTTGAACGGCTGATCTTCAGGGATGTAGAAGTCATTCGCCGTTTTATCCCCGACGATGATCTCAACTTCGCGGCCCTGACGCAGTAACCAGATAATGTTGCGCACCAGGATGGCGGGCATATTGAAGTACGGAGTACAGAGCGTCAGCTTTTGCTCAGCACAAGGCATCAGGTGGAAGATGGTTTTGTTGAGCAGGCTGCGTTTGCCCAGCCCAACTAACGGAGTCACTGCCAACTGTTCATTGTTGGCATCGCCTTCGAACTCATAATCAAACCCGCGCAGATCCTGGCGGAACTGACGAGTTTCATTTTTGATTTCCGGACTTTTTGGCCGCTCATGCTGATCGAGACGATGCACCGCTTCAGCCTGGATAAGGTTGGTTTCTATCCAGTCGAACATGGTGTTAGCCAGCGTGGGATTGGTAATCAGCTGATAGCGGTCATAACGGTATTTATCATGCTGATGCAGATAGACGTCATTGAGGCTGGCACCGGTATAGAAAAGGGTATCATCGATGATCGACCCTTTCAGATGCAGCACGCCTAAGGCTTCACGGGTATTTACCGGCACGCCATAAACGGTGATGTGAATGTCAGGGTGAGCGTCTGCCAACTCACAATACCAGTCGGCATTGGTTGCCGTACGCGCTGCGCCAATACGACCACGCTGTGCGCGGTGCCAGTCCACAAGGACACGGACATCCAGCTCAGGGCGAAGGCGTTTGGCTTCATACAGCGCGTTGAGAATGCTGCGACCACCGTCATCGTTTTCCAGATAAAGCGCCACAATACAGATACGATGTTTCGCACCGGCGATTTTCTCAAGCAAAGTCTTACGGAAATCAGCCGCTGAATACAGCGTCGTGAAGTCAGCAGCCGACTGAGACAGTTTTGGCAGTTGCGCAAGGTGCTGTTGGTGTTTATTACGTTTGAATTTAGACAACATCACAGTGCGTATCTTCTCTGTTCATAGAATGGCCTTTTGCCATAAAATCATCACCCTAACCGCGAATATTACCATTAGTCGGGCCCGATGGTTTTAGTTTTACGTTTCCAGACATTATCAGGGTGGCGAAAAAGGCAGCGAAAGGGCCACAATGCCGTCTTCAATCTGCACATCAACCCTAAATCCCAGTTTGCGTGCCAGCGTAATCATCCCCTGATTGCCCGGCATGGTAATACCGTTTAACTGCTGTAACCCATGTTGACGGGTATAGATAATCATCTTCTCCAGCAGCCGCCGACCCAGGCCCAGCCCTTTAAGATCGGAACGTACCAGCACGGAAAACTCTGCATCGATGTTATCGGCATCGGAAATAGCACGCGTCACACCAATGATCTCATCACTGCCATTTTGCTGACGGACAGCAACAAAGGCCATCTCTCGATCGTAGTCGATCTGCGTCATGTTAGCCAAATCGTCATGAGTGAACTCATTGATCTCACTGAAATAGCGATAATAAAGATCTTCCTTCGTCACCCGGCTAATGAACTGGCGCAACAACGGCTCATCTTCCGGCAGAATCGGTCGGAACAGGCAGCTCTCGCCATTTTTCATCTCTACCCATTCTTCAAGCGCATGAGGATAAGGGCGAATAGCCAGACGCGCTTCGGGATCGCCGACAAAATCAGCCAGTTGCATGGTGACATCCAGCAGTGAGAATTCAGACCCCGACGCCAGTAGAGGATGAATGTCCAGCCGCACGATCTCAGGGCAATCAACGATCAGGTTGGAAACCTGCACGAGCACCTGGCTGATGCCGGCAATATCCAGCGGCTGGAGCGCGCTGCGGCTGCGGATTTTACCGCTCTTGATGGCCTGAATAACCAGATAGCGCGCCAGCGTCATATTCAGCGGCGGTAAAGCAACCACCGCCTGTTTGTCGGCTTGCCACTCAATGCCACCTTCTCCCAGCATGATCATCGGTCCAAACACCGGGTCCTGTTCTACCACAATTCTTAACTCCTGGGCTCCGGCACGGTTGGCCATGCTTTGCACTAAAAGCCCATGAATATTTGCCTGCGGCAAGGCCAGTTTGACGCGATCGATAATGGCTTCTGCTGCCTGCTCAACTTCGCTGGCGGTGCGCAGATACAGCATCACACCCTGAACCTCCGACTTATGGGGAATGTCCGGCGACCGCAGTTTCAGCGCAACGGGATAGCCAATCTGACCGGCGATGTGCACCGCTTCGGCACTGTCGCTGGCAATCCAGGTTGGCAATGTATTGAGCCCATAGGCGCGTAAAATGGCCTGAACTTCATGCGTGTCGAGCGTAATGGCGCCATCTTCCAGCGCCTGGCGGATCAAATGATGAGCCTCAGCGGTATTCGCCGTCAGGTTCGGCGGCAGAGCCGGCGTTTCACGCAACTGCTTCTGGTTGCGACGGTACTCCACCATATGCATAAAGGCGGTGACCGTCCCTTCAGGCGTGCGGTAGGTTGGGATACCGGCATCACTGAACAACCGGCGCGCATCCAGTGAAGAGAACTCTCCGCACCAGTTGGTCAACAGAGAAATCTGTTTGGCGCGGGGATGTTTAAGGATGGTTTCAATCAGCCTTTGTGCAGTCAGCGTGGCGGGTGCGACAGCGCTGGGAGCGTGAATAATCATCAGCGCGTCAATGTCCTGGCTATCCAGCAAGCGCGAGACCACCTGAAGATAGCGATCCGGTGTGGCATCATCCTTTAAATCCAGCGGATTACCTGCGCTGATCTCATCAGGCAGCAGGCTTTGCAGGTCAGTGAGCAGTTCCTCACTTAATTGTGCCAGCTTGCCGTTTCTGGCATCCAGCGCATCAAGCGCAAGTGCCGCGGGGGCCGCGCCATTACTGACGATCATCAACCGCTCGCCGCGCAACGGGCGCATATGGCTAAGCGTTTCTACCGCTGAGAACAGCTCATGGGTGTCCTGTACCCGCAACAAACCCGCGCGCTGGATAGCGGCATCCCAGGCGGCATCAAGGCCGGCATGGGTTTTCAGTAATTGTTGTGCCTGCTGACTGCGACCGCTTTTGATCACCAGAATCGGTTTATTCCTTGAAGCACTGCGCGCCGCAGAAACAAAGCGCCGGGCGTCGCTGAGATGCTCCAGATAGAGCAGGATCGCGCTGGTTTTGCCATCTCTGGCGAGGAAATCCAGCAGGTCGTCGGCATCAATATCCAGGCTGTCGCCAAGTGCAATAAACCAGGAAAACCCGAGTTGCCGTTGCTGAGCCCAATCCAGAATAGTATTAGAAACCGCGGCAGACTGAGAGATAAAGGCGAGTTTTCCCTGTTGAATCGGGACAGGTGAGAAGCTGGCGTTTAAGCCCTGCCAGGGAGCCAGCAGGCCAAGACTGTTGGGGCCAAGCAGACGAATTTGCCATTCGCTGGCGCACTGTTTTAACGCATCAAGCTGACTGGCGGGCGCCGAAAGGATGATGCAGGCCTTACAGCCGCGTTCACCCAGCGCTTTCAGCAAGTCAAGGTTGCGGCTGGCATGGGTACAGAGGACCGCAAGATCGGGTGATAAGGGCAGGCTGGCGATATCAGGCCAGGTGAGCACGCCACAAACGGCTTGGTATTTCGGGTTGACCGGCAGGATTGGACCGTTAAAACCGCCCGCCAGCAGGTTACGCATCATCAGATACCCTGCGCGATCCGGTCGTGAAGAGGCACCAATCACCGCAATCGATTTAGGTCTTAACAGCGCTTCTAATCCGCGTTGGCTCATTTCCCCTCCCTTCGAAAAGATTCATCCTGATTCTAACGCTTTCTGGCCAGTCTGCCGCACTCAGCCGGTAAACACCGTTAAGGATAAAGCGATCAGGGAATAACTTCCTCGTGCGAAGCCGCATTTTGATGAAGTGGGTGATGCGGTTTGCCGGCTAAATAGCGATGGCGGAACAGGTCGAAATGGCGGAACAGCGCTTCACCGGCCGCAGTATCACCTGCCTGAAGCAGCAGCTCGGCCGCCACTTCCGCGGTACAGTGCTGACCTTCGCCATGCACTTCACGCAACTGATAGTTCGACGGTCTGGTCAGCGTCAACGACATCACCGGGAAGGTATCCAGCCAGGGGCTTTTACGGAACATCTTACGGGCTTCAGTCCAGGTGCCATCGAGCATGATAAAGAGGGGCGGTTTGCCTGTCATCGGCGGGATGTTCATCACCGGACGCCCGGCATCGGCATAGGACTCGGGGAAAACGACTACCGGCTGAACATCGGGATTTTGCACCGCCGCCAGCAGTGCCGGATCGGGATCGATGCGTGACCAACCAAAGGCTTGCGTGTCCGGCAGTATATCAGCAATTAAGCGACCGGTATTGCTTGGCTTCATTGGTTCTGTATCAAACATCACCAGACAGAAACGGCTGCGGGCTTGCTGCGGCGCCATCGTTGCGCACAGGCAGTTTTTCCTCGGCAGCAGGCAGCGTTGGCAACGAATGGTACGGTTTCCGCGTGCCAGGAAGGGGCGAGTGGCGCGAGCAAGGCGTTCGGCGCGCAGGCGCAGGACAGCGTTTTCAGTCATGAGCGTTAATCTGAGGAAAACGTCATTCTAACGGAATTGGCGGTTAAGCAGTAGTGGCCAGGCAAGCCTGACCACGGAGGGAAGATCAGATGTTTTCGTTCAGCCATTCATCGAATTGCGTCTTCGGCATTGCGCCATTGAGCATATCGACCATCTTGCCCTGCTTATACACCATAATGGTAGGAATACTGCGGATACGGAAACGGGCGCTAAGCTCAGGCTCCGCTTCGGTGTTCACCTTAATAAAGCGCACTTTACCGTTACGTTCGTCAGCGACGTTTTCATAAACCGGGGCGAAGTTGACGCAAGGGCCACACCACGGCGCCCAGAAGTCGATCACCACAGGCAGTTCATCCTGCAGATATTTATCCAGCGTGGCGGCAGTGGCGTTAACCACTTCACCGGTAAATAATTCGCTGCCGCAGCGGCCGCATTTCGCGCCATCAGTGATACGCTCTGGCGGAACGCGATTCGTCGCCTGGCATGAAGCACAAACCGTATTCATTGATTCACCTCGGTGATGAGTAGGGGGTAAGCATTCACTTACCGCATTCCTGAGTAAAAGTGACGATAATTATGGTTGAGAGAGTCTCAGCCAACAAAGTGGTTTGTTCAATGGGTATAATAGGCTGTGGCTGACAGAATTTTCAGCATCTTCAACCCGGGAGAAGCGCGCTCTCTGCCCGGATAACGCGTGCAACGCGGTTTTAGTGGAAGTTGATAGCTAAGCGCCGCCACATCAGGTACTCTGCGCGCTTCGCGCTCAGCCAGGTGGAGGGAAAATGAACGACGAATTTAAAGGTAAAAGCGGCAAAGTCAAAGTGATGTATGTCCGCGGTGATGACGAGAGTAGCAAGGGCGGGCAAAATCCCCGCACGGGTAAAGGTGGACCTCGTCAGGATGGCAGTCGTCGTCCTTCTTCACGTAGTAACACAGACAGCAAACCGCGTGGCGGGCGCGATCGCGACGTAGCACCGGGTGATTCACCATGGCGTACGGTTTCACGCGCTCCGTCTGCAATTGATGACAGCAAACCGGATCACGGTGGCATCAGCGGAAAAAGCTATATCGACCCGGAGCAGATCCGCCGTCAACGTTTGGAAGAGACGCGTGTGTATGGCGAAAACGCCTGCCAGGCCCTGTTCCAGAGCCGTCCTGACTGCATCGTGCGTGCCTGGTTTGTCCAGGAAGTGACCCCGCGTTTCCGCGAGGCGCTGAAATGGATGGCGGCTAACCGTAAGGCTTATCATGTGGTGGACGAGGCCGAACTGGTCAAAGCGTCCGGCACAGAGCACCACGGTGGCGTCTGCTTCTTGATCAAAAAACGTGTCGGAATGCCAGTCAGCGAATGGCTTTCAAACGCGGGCGAGAAAGATTGTGTTGTTGCTTTAGAGCAGATTGGTAATCCACACAACCTGGGCGGCATGATGCGCAGCTGTGCGCACTTTGGTGCGAAAGGGTTGCTGGTGGATGATGCTTCTTTACTGGAGTCCGGTGCCGCAGTGCGCACGGCAGAAGGTGGAGCAGAGCATGTTCAGGCCATCAGCGGCGAAAGCTTTGCTGAAGGGTTGAATGCATTCCGTAAAGCGGGCTATACCATCGTCACCACGTCAAGTCATAAAGGAACCCCGTTAGCGCAGGCTGAACTGCCAGCGAAAACGGTACTGGTTCTGGGGCAGGAACGTGATGGTCTGTCAGACAGCACCTGGCAACAGGGCGATCTGAGCGTCTCTATCGGCGGCACCGGCAACGTTGAGAGTCTTAACGTTTCGGTAGCGACCGGCATTCTGCTGGCAGAATGGTGGCGTCAGAACGCTTAAGCTGTTGCTCTAAAGAAAAACGGGCCCCGCAAGGGCCCGTTTTTTTTGGCTGAAACTCAGCAATCGTCAGTGTGCGCCACTGCCGCCACCGCCAGCACCAAATGGCGGACGGGCGAACCAGATCAATACCAGCAGGAACAGGAACACCGCCGCCGACGCCCAGAAGATCTCATTGGCCGAGATAATCAGCCCCTGATTGGTGATCTGTTGGGCAATCCAGGCCGAGGCCTGATCGTGGGTCATTCCCAGTTGCTCCAGCTTGGTATACATCTCCTGCGAGTTAACGTTGTAAGCGTTCACTGACTCGCTAAGGTAGCTGTGGTGCATCGATTCCCGATCGGTCCACATGGTTGTGGTGATCGAGGTGCCGATGGAGCCCGCCAGGGTTCGCGTAAAGTTCGACAGGCTTGAGGCCGCCGCCATCCGATCGGGAGGAAGCCCGGAAAGGGTGATGGTGGTCAGTGGCATAAAGAAGCAGGCCACCGCAAAGCCCTGAATAAATTGCGGCCACGCCGAGGCGCCAAAATCCATTCCCGGTTCAAACGTATACGCTCGCCAGTAGAAGCAGACGGCATACATGATGAAGCTGAAGGTCACCAGTTTTCGCATATCCAGCTTATGCGCGAACCGGCCGATAATCGGCGACAGGATCACCGGCAATATCCCCACCGGTGCCGAAGCCAGCCCCGCCCAGGTTGCCGTGTAGCCATAGACTTCCTGTAGCAACTGCGGCAACAGGACAATCGAGCCGAAATAGAGCATATAGGCCAGACTGATCGACAGGCAGCCAATGGTGAAGTTTCGCGATTTGAACAGCGATAAATCCACAATCGGATGGTCATCCGTCAGCTCCCACACCAACAGGACAAGCAAAGCGATGACCGCCACCACCGTCAACACAACTATTTCTGGTGAGCTGAACCAGTCCAGCTCTTTACCCCGGTCCAACATCACCTGCAGGCAGCCTATGCCAACGACCAGCAACACCAGCCCGACGGTATCTATCGGCCTGATCACGGTCTCCGTTTCCCGGTTTCGCAAGGTTTGCAGCGTCAGCATCACTACCACCACGCCAATCGGCACGTTGATAAAGAAGAACCAACCCCAGTGATAGTTATCACTGATCCAGCCACCGAGGATCGGCCCGCAAATGGGCGCCACAATCACCGTCATCGCCCATAACGACAGGGCGACGCTTCGCTTCGCTGGCGGATAGTTGTTGAGCAGCAAACTCTGTGAAAGCGGGATTAACGGGCCTGCGACCACACCCTGAACCACGCGGAAGAAGATCAGCATGGTCAGGCTGTCGGACATGCCGCACAGCCAGGAAGCCACGGCAAACGCCGCCGTGGACCACAGGAACAGCTTCACTTCGCCTACGCGCTTGGCCAGCCAGCCGGTAATCGGGATGGAGATGGCGTTAGCCACCCCAAACGACGTGATAACCCAGGTTCCCTGAGAGTTTGAAGCGCCCAGGTTACCGGCGATGGTCGGGATAGCCACGTTGGCGATGGTGGAGTCCAACACCTGCATAAACGTGGCCAGCGACAGCGCGATGGTCATCAGAACAAGCTGAGTACCCTCAAGCGGTTTTTGTGCCATAACAGCCTCCCGCTTGCTTAACCTGCATTGGCGCGGATGATTTCAGCAATCATCTTGTCCGCAGGCGCCAGATCCAGAGCCAGCGCATTGGTTTCATAAGCTGGCGCAGAGCGCACGCTGGTGGCCAGCACGCCGCCATCGGTATTGGTGGTATCGACCGTCACCAGCGTAGACAGACCTATACGCAGTGGATGCTGGGCGACTTCCTTCGGATCCAGCTCAATACGCACCGGCAGACGCTGAACCACTTTGATCCAGTTGCCGGTGGCGTTCTGTGCTGGCAGCAGCGAGAAGGCGCTACCGGTACCCATGTCCAGACCGACCACTTTGCCGTGATAAACCACGTCGTCACCATAAATGTCGCTGACAACGGTGGCAGACTGACCGATGCGAACGCCGGCTAACTGAGTCTCTTTGAAGTTGGCATCGACCCACAAATTGTTGGCCGGAACGATGGCTAACAGCGGCGTGGTGGAGGAGATTTGCGAACCAACCTGCACGCTACGGCGGGAAACATAGCCATCAACCGGACTAACCACTTCGGTACGTGCTAATGCCAGCCAGGCATCACGCAGTTCAGCCGCGCTCTGTTTCACCGCCGGCTGATTTTCCAGCGACGTGTTGAGGATCATTGCCTGATTTGCATTGTATTGCTGCGTGGCAACATCCAGCTGAGCTTTCGCGGTGGCGACGGCATCACGCGCATGTTGCAGGTCCTCACGGCCAATCAGGTTCGCAGCCCCTAAAGGCTCGCGACGTTTTAAATCTGACTGAGCCTGTTCCAGCGCGGTCTTTTGCAGATCGATGGTGGCCTGATACTGCTTACCATAAATGATTAGCTGGTGAGTCTGACGAACCGTTGTCGCCAGAGCGGTCTGCGCTTTTTCAAATGCCTGTTGAGCATCGGTTTTATCCAGCGTGACCAGCACATCGCCTTTTTTGACATAGTCGGTATTGTCGAACCACACCTTATTGACGCTACCTGAAACCTGCGCCATCACCTGCGCCTGGTTGCCTGCAACATACGCATCATCGGTATCCTGATAATGGCGCAACACCATAAACCAGTACACCAGGTAAGCCACCCCGATAACAATGAACAGCACAGCAAGAAAAAGTAACGCTATTTTACGTGTTTTCTTCTTTTTAGCCGGCGGTTGCGGGTTTTGGATCTCCGCATTTGCACTCATGGTCTTCTCCACTTATCCATGCCAACCGGGCATGGCTCAAATGAGTCATGCCCGGATTCTAAAATGCCAGCGGGTTAGCGCTGGCATAAATCAAAAATTTGCGGTCTAAAATAGCGGTTACTGGCAGGCAGGTTGTCGCACAATATGCTATTGAAGGAAAGGTTATCTGGAAAGGGCGGTGACCACTTCCTCTTCGTCCATTTGATCCAGTCGGGTCAATAGCTTACGGGTGATCCCTTCGAGCTGAGATTTTTCTGAAGGATTCAGTGAAGACCACAACAGCTGCAGACATTTATGCTGAGGTGGCAGCAACTGACGCAGGAACTCATTCCCTTTATCGGTCAGGTGCAGGTGCAGGCAACGGCGATCGCTGTCGCTTTCACGGCGTTCAATCCAGCCGCGTTTTTCCAGTTCATCGGCAATGCGAGTCGCGTTGGTGCGGGATGATCCCAGCGCAGCGCTAAGTTCTGAAGGCTGAATGCTGTGATTTTCCTGCGCATCAAGGGTAATCAATGCCATAAACAACGTCTCGTTAATTCCCTGAGCCTTGAGCATTTTGTTGCGGTTTTCCAGCAGTTTGCTCTGCATGTGCATGCACAGACGCGTCAACATGATTTCCTGCAAAGGGAAATCTTTCTGGCGGTTAGCGCGGAAATTTAGCATCTGTTCAATGGGAGAAAACGAACTTTCCATCTGGGACCTCATAAGTTGCAACTGGTATCGTATCGATGGTGATAAGTCAAAACATCAATCCTGTCGGCAGGGGTTGTTCACATGCCGGTGGACACCATCAGTAATTTCCAGGTCACTCCATAACCCAGGGCGCTCAGCAGCATCAAAAAGGGCGATACTGCTGGTGTTATAAAAGGTAATACCTGATAAGCCTAAGCCCCTGAGGGTAAGCTCAAACGGTCATCAATCTGAACAAGCCCGAAAACGCCAGTTAACAGCACTCTGCTGGTTGGCGCGACTCGGGCTCTGCTCAGTTGCAGACCGGTAATCCCCCACCATCACGGCGGAGTTGATTTATTGGTGTGCGGTAATACCGCAAAGAGCGAATCAAACAGCGACGCTCCAACCCGCACACTCAGTAACAAGATGGTCGTATTCTTGCCGGGTCCTTTACTCTGCTGTGGGGATCGACACCACCGCTCAACGCAAAGCACCGGGACGCAATAATGTGGTTAAAACAAACAGGCTGGTTGCTGCGAGCAACACACAATAGAAGAAGATCACGTGCAGCGAGCGGGGCAAATTGTCGGGACATTCTGAACGTCTTCCTGCCTGTGACTTAATAGTTTCATACGAAAAAATAACTAACCTGTATAAGTGCAGACTAACCATACCAGAGTGTGTAAACGCATAACAGGGCAGTCACCCTGAAATTTACGCAATTTACTATTTGCAGGCTAAGAAGTAGCCTGCTCATTATGTGCGCCGCGCCACCAGCTTAAAATATTAAGCAAAGTTAACAAAGCACCGGCACTACAAACGCCATACCAGCCAGCATGTTGAAACGCGGTCGCGGAAACCAGCGAGCCCACGGCACCGCCGATAAAGTAACTGGTCATATATCCGGCGGTTAAGCGGTTGCGTGCTTCGGGCATCTGCCGGTAGATAACACTCTGATTTGTAATGTGAACGGCCTGCACCGCCAAATCCAGCAGGATGATACCAATGATTAATGCAATCAATGAGTGACTTCCCAGCGCGGTGATCCCCCAGGAACACAGCATAATCGCCAGCCCGACGGTGGTGGTTAAGCGGGCTTTGCCTTTGTCGGCCAGCGTGCCGGCTTGTCTTGCCGCCAGTGCGCCCGCTGCACCCACCAAACCCAGTAACCCGATGGTCCCTTCAGAATAACCATAAGGCGGAGAAGCCAGCAGGAAGGCCATCGATGTCCACAGCACGCTGAAGTTGGCAAAGGCGAGGCAGCCGGTGATGGCGCGGGTTCTTAACAGAGGGGAATGCGCATACAGGCTGAAAATAGAGTTGAGCAACTGTCCGTAGTTTAACGGAACCGATTGCTTGTAGCGCGGTAAAAAGCGCCATAAGGCCAGGGCCATCAGCACCATAAGGACGCTGGCGACCCAATACACCGTGCGCCATCCTCCGAGTTGGGCAAGCCCACCGGCGACGGTTCTGGCTAACAGGATCCCCAGCAGCAAGCCGCTCATCACCGTGCCAACCACCTTGCCGCGTTTTTCCGGCGCGGCCAGCGTGGCGGCTAAAGGCACCAGAATCTGCGCCACCACCGAGAAGAGTCCGGTGAGCACGGTGCCCAGTAACATTAAGGGAAGTGTCGGAGAAAGGGCGGTGATCACCATTCCTCCCGCTGCCAGCAGGCTCATGATGACAATCAGGCCACGGCGTTCCAGCATATCTCCCAGCGGCACCAACAGCAGGAGTCCGGCGGCATAGCCAAGTTGGGCGGTGGTAACGATAAAGCCGGCTTGATTAACGGAGAGGTGAAACGTGCGGGCGACGGTCTCCAGCAAGGGCTGTACATAATAGTTACAGGCAACCGACAGACCTGTTGCTACGGACATCAGGGCAACCAGAGAGGGAGTAAGACCAGCTTGCGGGGATTTCATCGCGCTCAGTATGGTAGTAAAAATCTGAGGGGCAATGGTAACTCAAATTACTATTTCACTCACAGATTAATTAACAGGACAAACCAGTACGAAAAAGGGGCGACGCCAGCGCCACCCCTTTCTACCGCGAAGAATGCAGTTTATTTCGCTGCAGACATCGCGTCTTTCACCCAACCATCAAACTGTGCCTGGTGACCTTTGATCCAGCCATCAACGTGCGCGTTAATGTCGGCTTCAGAAGACTGGCCCTGATGCATACGGGAGTTCTGTGCATTGATATCCGCAATAGGCAGCTTCATCTCTGAGAACAATTTCGCCGCTGCCGGGTTTTTCTCAGCCCAGGCTTTGTTGGCGACGATATGCATGGTGTTGACCGGGAAACCGTAGTTCGCGCCGTTCGGCAGCTTGGTATCCACATCTTTCTGTGCGCCAGGCATAGAAGAGAAGGGTACCTGCAGCCAGACGGTATCGCGGCCCGGAACCAGCACATCGCTCACCCAATAAGGCGTCCAGGTGTAATACAGGATCGGTTTACCTTCTTTGAAACGGGTGATGGTATCGGCAATCATCGCCGAATAGTTACCCTGGTTATGCACCACGGTATTGCTCAGGTCATAGGCTTTGATCTGGTGGTTAATCACCGCTTCACAGCCCCAGCCTGGCGTACAACCCGTCAGGTCAGCCTTGCCATCGTCGTTGCTGTCGAACAGCTTCGCCAGCTTAGGATCTTTCAACTGATCGATACGGGTAATGTGGTATTTCTCGGCGGTTTTCTTGTCAATCAGGTAACCCTGTGCGGCACCCTGAACATAGGTGCCTTCACGGAAGAACTTCTTATCGCCGCCGGCTGCGTTGTACATATCATCATGCAACGGCTTCCAGTTAGTGGCGATAAAGGTGCCGTCACCCGCAGCGATAGTGGTATAGGCGACGTTGTAATCCACTTCACTTGGCTGATCAACGGTGTAACCCAGTTTTTCCAGCGCACGGCTGACCAGCAGGGTCTGGAAGGTTTCTTCTGAAATGGTGCTTTGAACCGGCTTAACGGTAATGCCTTTGCCTGGCAGATCGGCGGCGGAAACCTGAGTGGCGACCAGGGTAGTCAATGCGGCGGCTAACAATGCTGTCTTACGCATGGGATATCCTTTTTTGAGTTATCGTAGCTTGGGCTGCCGGTGGCGCGGCGGGCACGCCACCAGCAGCAGAAGGTGTTACTTGATAAACGGACGGGTAAACAGGCCCAGTGGTCCGGTGTTGTACCAGCGGCGAGCGCCCCGGCTGCGGCTGTCGCGGCCAACGGACTGCGTCAGACGGTCAAGGATAATGGCGAGGATAACGATGCCCACGCCACCGACGGTAGCCAGACCCATATCCAGACGACCAATTCCGCGCAGAACCATCTGGCCCAGGCCGCCGACTGCGATCATCGAGGCGATTACCACCATCGACAGTGCCAGCATCAGCGTCTGGTTTACGCCAGCCATAATGGTGGGCATCGCCAGCGGCAGCTGCACTTTAAACAGCATCTGACGTGGGCTGGCACCAAAGGATTCACCGGCTTCAATCAGATCGGCGGGCACCTGCTTAATCCCCAGGATGGTCAGACGAACAATCGGCGGCAGTGCAAAGATAATGGTGACCACCACGCCCGGCACGTTGCCGATACCGAACAGCATGACAATCGGCACCAGATACACGAAGGCCGGGGTGGTTTGCATCGCATCCAACAGCGGCCGGATAATTTTCGCCGCGCGGTCAGATCTCGCCAGCCAAATGCCTAAGGGCAAACCGATCAGAATACAGAACAGCAGGGCGGTGAGAACCAACGCCAGCGTGACCATCGCCTGTGACCAGGCACCAATCGCCCCAATCGCAATCAGTGAGACCAGGGTGGCGATACCCATTCCAAGGCTGGACATCTGCCAGGCAATCAGGGCAAAAATCACTATGGCGACCGGCGCCGGCATACCCAGCAGCAGTTGCTGGAAAGCGCTGAGGATGTAATCCACCGGCACACGAATGCCCTGGAACACCGGACGGAAGTGGGAAACGATCCAGTCGATACCGGTGGTCACCCAGCTGTCCAGCGGGATCAGCGTTTTGTGGAACGGGTCGAGAATGTTGAAGTGCTCGGCTTGTGGCGCCGGCGTGCTGTTTAACCAGTCGCTGCCGCTGGCCGCCGCAGCATCATGACCCCCTGATGGCGTTCCCCATGCATCGCCACCGCCTGTGGGTGCTGCGTCTGTTGGGGCAGACGTTGCGGAACCGCCGTCAGCAGGGGCTGAAGACGTGGTGCCACCATCAGAAGGCGCGGCGGTAGACCAGGGATCGCTGCTGCTGGCGGCAGACTGGGTGCTGTCAGTCGCCGGTGCGCTGGTGGCTGCAGGGGCGTTCGTCGCAGGCGTGCTCGAGGCCGCCCATGGATCGGTTGCGGTTGTTTGTTCACTCATTGCTGGCTCCTTCGCGGTCTAATGCCTGTAGTAACGTGCCTTTGGAGATAATCCCGATGTACTGATGGTCTTCACCGACAATCGGCACGGCACACGGTGCCTGAGCCACGTGAGTCAGCAAGTCGCTCAGCGAGGTATCGCCAGGAACGGCGGCAGGAGTTGCAAGGATGGCGCCATCCAGACCCTCACCGGAAGCCAGCGCGGCTTTCAGGGAGTCGGTGGAAACCACACCAACGAAGCGTTGTTTTTCAAGAATGTAGCCGTATTCACGGTCAGCATCCTGCAACAGCTTAAGCGCAGAGCGAGGGCCAAAGCCGGGGGCTTTACGCATCAATGCGCCCGCGCTGCGACGGGCAATATCTTTCGCGCTGTACACGTGGCTGATATCCACGCCGCGGAAGAAGGTGCGGACATAGTCATTCGCCGGATTATTCAGGATCTCATCCGGGGTTCCCACCTGGATGACTTCACCGCCCTGCATAATGGCAATTCGGTCACCAATGCGCATGGCTTCATCAAGGTCATGGGAAATAAAGACGATGGTGCGCTGGTGGCGCGACTGCAGTTTCACCAGCTCATCCTGCATTTCGGTACGGATTAACGGATCAAGTGCTGAGAAGGCTTCATCCATCAATAAAATATCCGGATTAATTGCCAGAGCGCGGGCTAATCCAACACGCTGACGCATACCGCCAGATAATTCGTCCGGGTAAGCATGAGCATAATTATCCAGGCCCACCTGACGTAGTGCATCAAGCGCTTTTTCCTGACGCTCCTGCAGCGGAACGCCAGCTAATTCCATGCCAAATGCGGCATTATTCAGAACTGACATATGCGGCATTAATGCGAATGACTGGAATACCATGCTGATTTTATTTCTGCGAACTTCACGCAGCGCGCTGTCGGATATTTTGGCAATATCGACGCCATCAATGATGACCTGACCCCTGGTGGGTTCTATCAGACGATTGAGAAGGCGAACCATGGTTGATTTTCCTGAACCGGACAACCCCATGATCACGAATATCTCGCCTTCTTCAATGGCCAGACTGGCATCTTTCACCCCGAGAGAGAGTCCTGTTTTCTCGAGCAGTGCTTCTTTGCTGATCCCCTTCTCGATGTGCTTAAACGCACGATCGGGATTTTCCCCAAATACCTTATATAAATTCTTAACTTCTAGTTTAATTGCCATGCAATATTTAAATTCCTTGTTAGCGGTTAATTTCTTATATTTCTTCTTTTACCTGGTTGAATATTAGCGGGCTATACCGTAGCACACTGAGATTCTGAGACAACCCTTCAGGCGCAGTGCGAAAATTATCACTGAGACAGCGATCTCCGAAAAATTCAGTAGGGGTAAGGGATTGCGGCGAATTGAGGTGCGGGAAAATAAATGAATATTTCGCTCAGGATCATCCGGCAAACCGCCGAATTATTGCCTCAGCAACAGTGATTTGTTGTCAAATATGCCACACAAAACTGCCATTAATCTGTCATTCAATTTTTGTTGAACGACTGATTAATAAAAAATAAATGACGGGTGATGAGAGGAAAGATGGCTGCCGGGCGCAGCCATCTGGCAGGCAGTTAAAAATTCCAGTCTTCGTCTTCCGTATCGACCGCTTTGCCCATCACATAGGATGACCCCGATCCGGAGAAGAAATCGTGATTCTCATCGGCATTAGGCGATAGCGCGGAGAGGATGGCCGGGTTCACGTCGGTCATTTCTGCCGGGAAAAGGGCTTCATAACCGAGGTTCATCAGCGCCTTGTTGGCGTTGTAATGCAGGAATTTTTTCACCTCTTCGCTCCAGCCCACGCCGTCGTACAAGGCTTCGGTATAGGCCAGTTCGTTTTCATACAGCGCCAGCAGTAACTCTACGGCAAATTGCTGCAGCTCATCCTGACGGGCTGGGCTCTCTTTTTCCAGCGCTTTCTGGTACTTATAGCCGATGTAATAACCGTGCACCGCCTCATCTTTGATGATCAGACGGATCAGGTCGGCGGTGTTGGTGAGCTTGCCGCGGCTTGACCAGTACATCGGTAAATAGAAACCGGAATAGAACAGGAAGGACTCCAGGAACACGCTGGCAATCTTCTTCTTCAGCGGATCGTCATGATGGTAATGTTCCAGAATGATTTCTGCTTTGCGCTGAAGCGGTTGATTGTCCTCGCTCCAGGCATAGGCGGCATCCACATCGGTGGTATGACAGAGCGTTGAGAAGATCGAGCTGTATGAGCGGGCATGCACGGCTTCCATAAAGCTGACGTTAGACATCACCGCTTCTTCATGTGGCGTGACCGCATCCGCCATCAATGCCGGTGCGCCAACGGTATTCTGAATGGTGTCCAGCAAGGTGAGCCCGGTAAATACGCGAATGGTCAGCTGCTGTTCATCCGCATTCAGGCTGTTCCAAGCGGGAATATCATTGGAGAGCGGCACTTTTTCTGGCAGCCAGAAGTTGGAGGTCAGACGGTTCCAGACCTCCAGATCTTTATCATCTTCGATCTGGTTCCAGTTAATAGCGTGTACACGTTTTAAGGTCATATTTTTTTCTTCCGGGGCGCGTTTTCCGCCCCTTAGGGTGAGCTTACAGCGAGCAGGAAACGCAGCCTTCTACTTCAGTGCCCAGCAGGGCCATCTGACGCAGGCGAATGTAATAAAGCGTTTTAATGCCTTTCTTCCAGGCGTAAATCTGCGCCTTGTTGATATCGCGCGTGGTGGCGGTATCGCGGAAGAAAAGCGTCAGAGAAAGCCCCTGATCGACATGGCGCGTGGCCTCGGCATAGGTGTCAATAATCGCTTCGGGACCGATATCATAGGCATCCCGGTAGAACGCCTGATTGTCGTTATTCATAAACGGTGCCGGGTAATACACGCGGCCAGTTTTACCTTCTTTACGGATTTCAATCCTCGACACGATCGGGTGAATGCTCGACGTCGCATGATTGATATAGGAGATAGAACCCGTCGGTGGGATCGCCTGAAGATTCTGGTTGTAGATCCCGTGCTTCATCACCGCTTCACGCAGTTCCCGCCACTCTTTCTGGCCCGGTAAGGTAATTCCCGCGCGGGCGAACAGCGCGGCGACTTCTGGTGTTCGTGGCTGCCAGCGTTGCTCAACGTACTGAGCGAAGTATTCACCGCTGGCGTAACGCGATTCTTCGAAACCGGCAAAGCGCTCTCCACGCTCCTGAGCAATCAGGTTAGAGGTGCGCAGGGCGTGATAGGTGATGGTATAGAAATAGAGGTTGGTGAAGTCCAGCGCCACCTCAGAGCCATATTGAATGCCTTCGCGTGCCAGATAGCCGTGCAGGTTCATTTGCCCCAGACCAATGGCGTGCGACTGGGCATTGCCACGTTCAATGGAAGGAACCGAATGGATATGGCTTTGATCGGACACCGCCGTCAGACCCCGCACCGCAATTTCCACCGTGCGTGAAAAATCTGGCGAATCCATCGTGTGAGCAATATTCAGTGAGCCAAGATTACAGGAGATATCCTTACCGATACGGCGATAGCTGAGGTCGTCATTGTATTCGGTTGGCGTGTTCACCTGCAGGATCTCAGAGCAGAGGTTGCTCATGTTAATCCGGCCTTTAATCGGGTTCGCGCGGTTTACCGTGTCTTCAAACATGATGTACGGATAGCCGGATTCGAACTGGATTTCCGCCAGCGTCTGGAAGAATTCACGCGGATTGATAAAGGTGCGGGTGATACGGTCGTCCGCCAACATCTCTTCGTATTTTTCGCTGATGCTGATATCCGCGAACGGCAGGCCGTAAATACGCTCAACGTCATACGGCGAAAACAGCGCCATCTGCTGGTTAGTCTTGGCCAGATGGAAAGTGATATCGGGAATCACCACGCCCAGCGACAGCGTTTTAATACGGATTTTTTCGTCGGCGTTTTCGCGCTTGGTATCCAAAAAGCGCAGGATATCCGGATGATGAGCATGCAGATAGACCGCACCTGCACCCTGACGCGCGCCAAGCTGATTGGCGTAAGAGAAGGCGTCTTCCAGCATTTTCATCACCGGGATCACGCCCGATGACTGGTTTTCGATACGCTTTATTGGCGCACCCGATTCACGCAGGTTGGAAAGCAGAAAAGCGACGCCGCCACCGCGCTTGGAGAGCTGTAAAGCGGAGTTCACCGAGCGGCCAATTGACTCCATATTGTCTTCAATACGCAGCAGGAAGCAGGAAACCAGCTCGCCTCGCTGCTGTTTTCCACAATTGAGGAAGGTCGGCGTGGCCGGCTGGAAACGACCAGACAGCATCTCTTCCATCAACGATAAGGCCAGCGACCGTTCGCCTTTGGCCAGCGTCAACGCCACCATGCAGACGCGCTCGGTAAAGCCTTCCAGATAGCGTTTACCATCAAAGGTCTTCAGCGTGTAGCTGGTATAAAACTTCCACGCGCCAAGGAAGGTCTGGAAGCGGAAATGGCGTTGATACGCCTGCTCAAAAAGTGAACTGACAAATTCAAACGGATAAGCATTCAGCACGTCGGCTTCGTAGTAGCCCTCTGAAACCAGGTACTGTAAGCGCTCACCAACGGAATCAAATTTCACGGTGTTCGGCAGAACATGTTGCAGGTAATACTGACGCGTGGCTTCTTTATCTTTCTCAAACTGAATGTTGCCGTCGGCATCGTACAGATTGAGCATCGCATTCAGCGAGTGATAATCCAGCGCGGCCGGATTCGGGGTTATGAGTGTGCTTTCTGTCGCTGCCAAAATTCGGTTACTCCCTGATAAACGTTGGCGATGTCGTCGGCGGTGCCCAGTAGCTCGAAGCGGTACAGGCATGGCACCTGGCATTTCTGCGCAATGATGCTGCCGGCCAGGCAATAGGCTTCGCCGAAATTGCGATTACCGGCGGCAATCACTCCGCGGATAAGTTGGCGGTTACTGACATCGTTTAAAAACTGGATGACTTGCTTAGGCACCGCGCCCTGACTGGTGCCGCCGCCGTAGCTGGGCACCACCAATATATAGGGTTCATCCACCTGCAAACGCTGCGCGGCATCCAGTGGAATGCGGCGCGCAGGCAGGCCGGTGCGGATGACAAAACGGTGCGTGTTTTCAGACTGGCTGGAAAAATAGACCAGCGTCGACATCGTCTTAACCCTGCATCGCCGTGAGTGGGCGAAGCGCGGAGATTTTGTCCGGGCGGAAACCGCTCCAGTGATCTTCTTCCGCCATCACGACGGGCACCTGGCGATAACCCATGGATTTCAGCGTTTCAACGGCAGCCGGCTCGTGGTCGAGGTTAACCAGTTGGTAATCGAGGCCGTGCTTGTCCATGGCGTTTTTTGTCGCATTGCACTGGACACAGTTGTTTTTTGTGTAAATAATAATGCGCATGATTCGTATTTACCTTGTTGTCTGGTTGACGTCTCGTCTGGCACGCTTTTTGCTGCAATCCGCTGCCGTCGTTTAACCACATGTAGTGGCTGAGTTGATGGGGTAAATACTAGATATAGTGTTTAGATATTGCAACCACACAATATCCAGGTATAAGAATTTTCTTGATGAGGAAAACGGACAGGCCTTGTCAGGCGCGGGATGCAGCGTTTTAAGACCGGCAAAAAAAAAATCCCCACACCATCAGGTGCGGGGATTTGTCTGAAAAGTAAACGAAACTAGTTACGCGATGAGGTGGTCGTTGCAATCAACGCCCCAACAAAAATACCTAATGCAGTACCAATCCCAACTCCATGCCACGGTTTGTCACGCACATAAGAGTCAACTTGCCCACCGGCATCTTTTGCCGCCTGGGTCACACGGTTATTGCCGTGGAGTTTGGCGCGAGTCTCTTTCAACATCGCTTCTGCGCGGGAACGTGCACCGTCGACTTCATCTTTAGTCTTACTTCCGTAAGATTTCAGCAGATCGTCAAGGGTATCGGCCAGCTGATTGACGTCCTGATTGATATCAATGTCTTCATTTTTAGTGTTTCGGTTAAACATTTTTCTCTCCCTTGGAAATGAAACGTACTATTAACTATAGACCATCATGCAGATTTTTAGTGACCCGGACCGGAAAGCAGGGCGTTTATGGATTATTCCGAAAGCGCTTAACCTTCACGCTGTTGTAAGGTTGCAGGGTTGGCACGTTTTAGAGGAATGAGTATGTATTTACGCCCTGATGAAGTTGCTCGCGTACTGGAAGGTGCGGGATTTGAAATGGATGCGGTCACCGCAAGAGCCTATGGTTACCGTCGAGGCGATAACTATGTCTACGTTAATCGTGAAGCGCGCATGGGCCGTACCGCACTGATTATTCATCCTACCCTGAAAGAAAAAAGCCACGGCTTTGCGCATCCGGCCTCCGATATGAAAGCCTGTGAAGAGTACGTGCAGTTTCCGATGTATCTGGCTGGAGATAACCAGGATCACTACGGCATCCCCCACGGTTTTAGTTCCCGCGCGGCGCTGGAACGCTATATCGTAAACATGTTTGGCTGAGTAATCAGCCCGTTGAGTTTTCGGCGCACGCGTTGGTCGCGCTGAAAATCTCGCCCCCGCACGATCATCCCTCACACTCAGTAACGTTGCTTTCACCGGCCAGAATCGGTATAACGCTGACCCCATGTAGAAGTTTAGACGTCTAAACGGATAAATCAGCGATGCAGCAAAGCAAGCCCGAGACAACTCAACAATTCAAGCGCAGCATGAAAGCCCGCCATCTGGTGATGCTCTCGTTAGGCGGCGTGATTGGCACCGGCCTGTTCTTCAATACTGGCTATATCATTTCCACCACGGGTGCAGCTGGCACCTTGCTGGCCTATATCATTGGGGCGCTGGTGGTCTATCTGGTGATGCTGAGCCTTGGCGAGCTGTCGGTGGCGATGCCAGAGACCGGGGCTTTCCATGTTTATGCGGCCCGCTACCTGAGCCCGGCGACGGGTTACACCGTTGCATGGCTTTACTGGCTGACGTGGACGGTCGCCCTTGGCTCAAGCCTGACCGCTGCGGGTTTCTGTATGCAGTACTGGTTCCCGCAATCGCCGGTGTGGCTGTGGTGCTTACTGTTTTGCGCGCTGATTTTTATGCTGAACGTGGTCTCTTCCCGCTTCTTCGCGGAAGGGGAGTTTTGGTTCTCGGTGATCAAAGTGGTCACCATCCTGGCCTTTATACTCCTCGGCGGGGGAGCCATGTTCGGTTTTATCCCGCTGAAGGATGGCAGCAGCGCGCCGTTCTTCCACAATCTCACCGCCTCTGGCTGGTTGCCGCACGGCGGCCTGCCGATCCTGATGACGATGGTGGCCGTCAACTTTGCATTCTCGGGTACCGAGCTGATTGGCATCGCGGCGGGTGAAACCGAGAATCCGCACAAAGTTCTGCCAATGGCGATCCGCACCACGGTCGCACGGTTGATCATTTTCTTTGTGGGTACAGTACTGATCCTGGCAGCGCTGATCCCGATGGATCAGGCGGGGATCGTCAAAAGCCCGTTTGTGATGGTCTTTGAAAAGATCGGTATTCCGTATGCGGCCGATATCTTTAACTTTGTGATCCTCACGGCGATCCTCTCGGCGGCGAACTCAGGATTATATGCTTCGGGCAGGATGCTCTGGTCGCTGTCGAATCAGAATACCTTGCCGCGCTGCTTTGCCAAATTGACCTCCCGCGGTATCCCGCTGATGGCGATTTCAGTCAGCATGCTGGGAGGCTTGCTGGCGCTGTTTTCCAGCGTGATTGCGCCGGATACGGTGTTTGTCGCGCTGTCGGCTATTTCGGGTTTTGCGGTGGTGGCCGTCTGGCTGAGCATCTGCGCTTCCCATTTCTTCTTCCGCCGTGAGCATGTGCGGGCGGGTAAACCGCTGACAGACTTGAAATACCGCGCGCCCTGGTATCCGGTGACGCCGATCCTCGGCTTCCTGCTTTGCCTGCTGGCCTGCGTTGGGCTGGCGTTCGATCCGGAACAACGCATTGCGTTATACTGCGGCCTGCCTTTCGTAGCGCTGTGCTACGCGGCCTATCATTTCACTCAGAGACTGAAAAATCGCGAGCTGGCAAAGGAGAGTGTGCGTGTTACCGAATAAACTTTCTGTAGAACAACAGGTGGCCGCGGGGCTGGTGCTGGATGGCGCAATGGCCACCGAACTTGAAGCGCGCGGCTGCGATCTGACCGACGCGCTGTGGTCGGCCAAAGTGCTGATTGAGAACCCTGAACTGATTTATCAGGTGCACTACGACTATTTCAAGGCGGGCGCGCAGGTGGCCATTACCGCCAGCTATCAGGCAACCCCGCAGGGCTTCGCCAAACGTGGGCTGAGTGAAGAACAGTCGCTGACGCTGATTGCCCGCAGCGTGGAGCTTGCCAGCCGTGCCAGAGCGGATTACCAGGCTGCTGAACCGCAGGCCGGCAATTTGCTGATTGCCGGCTCAGTCGGGCCCTACGGCGCCTATCTGGCGGATGGATCCGAATACCGGGGTGACTACAGCCTGCCGCAAGCAGAGATGATGGCTTTTCATCGCCCACGTATTCAGGCATTGGTTGCAGCTGGGGCGGATATCCTCGCCTGTGAGACGATGCCATCCTTTGCAGAGATTCAGGCGCTGGTGGCCTTGCTGGCCGAGTTTCCCGGCACTCCAGCCTGGTTCTCTTTCACGCTGCGTGACGGGGAACACCTGAGTGACGGTACGCCATTAAGCCAGGTCGTCAGTGTGCTGGAGAGTTGCCCGCAGGCCGTTGCGCTGGGACTGAACTGTATCGCGCTGGATAAAGTGACGGCTGCGCTGCAGACCCTCAGCTCATTGACCAAAAAGCCGCTGGTGGTCTATCCCAACTCCGGCGAGCAGTACGATGCGATCAGCAAAACCTGGCACAGCGATGCCTCAACCTGTACGTTGATCGACAATCTTTCTGCCTGGCAGTCTGCCGGGGCTAAATTGATCGGTGGTTGCTGCCGGACAACGCCAGCTGATATCGCCGCGATCGCCCAGCGCTGCCATTCACGATAAGCCGCTAAAAATTTGTCTTATTACGCCCGCAATGGTCGGGCGTAATTAATGAAAACCCGTCAGACTCCGCTTAGACTATTCTGAATATTTAAATTGGCAGGAATGCATATGAGAAGGCTTTTGCTGGCGCTGGCTTCAGCGTGGTTATTGAGCGGATGTGCCACCATCGTTGGCGATCAGACCCAGGACGTTTCCATCCAGACCTGGCCTCAGGGCGTGAAATTTGTGGTGCAGGATGAAACGGGAAGGGCCGTTGCAGAAGGAATTACCCCTAAAACAGTCTCACTGCTGAAGTCTGACGGCTCGTACCTTGGCAAGAAAAAATATACGCTGCAACTGGAGCGCGCGGGTTATGTGCCGCAGACGATCCCACTGGAAGAGAGAGCCAACCTCTGGTACATCCTCGGCAACATTCCGCTGGGTGGCATTCCTGGCTGGCTGTTTGTCGATCCGTTTAATGGCGGCATGTACAACATCCATCCGGAAAAGGTGAATACCATTATGAATCCGGTGGGCGCACGCGGCTAGATGCGGACAACCAGAGGAAGATCGCTCTTCCCCTGATAGCGCGTTCTGACGGGTTCAAAACCGTCCCGACGCTATTGCGCCGTCGGGTTCAGCATCACGTGTGCGGGTTTATGTTTTGCCAGATACTGCTGTTGGAAAATGCACATGCGAATGGTGTTACGGTATTCGCCGTTAATAAAGAATTCGTGGATAAGTTCGCCTTCAATATCGAAGCCTAATTTGGTGTAGATGTGAATGGCTTTCTTATTTTCTTTATCGACGATCAGGTAAAGTTTATACAGGTTCAGCACGGAAAATCCGTAATCCATCGCCAGCTTGACGGCTTTACTGGCAAGGCCTTTCCCTTGATGGCTGGGGGCAATGATAATCTGAAATTCAGCACGTCGGTGAATATGGTTAATCTCAACCAGTTCAACCAGTCCCGCTTTATCCCCTTCAAATTCCACCACAAACCGACGTTCGCTCTGATCGTGAATATGCTTATCGTAGAGATCGGACAGTTCCACAAACGCTTCGTACGGCTCTTCAAACCAGTAACGCATAACGCTGGCGTTGTTATCAAGCTGGTGAACAAAACGCAGATCTTCACGTTCGAGAGGACGCAGTTTTAAGCCATCTTCGGCAGGCATGGGAGACATATAAGTTCCTTTTATCAGATGCAATATTGCTGAGGAATTATACGTCTGACGGGAGGAAATGGCACGGCGTAAGCGTAGAAACAATGACGCCAGCACGGTTTCCGGTGCTGGCGTTTAGAATGTGTTTAAGGCATCAGAAGTTGTAGCCAGCGACCAGGTAGTAACCCCAACCGGTGGATTTCACTTCAAACTGACCGTTACCGAAGTTCAGCTCCTGGCCATCAGCCCACTGTCCGCCGTTGTGGAAGTAACGCGCCACGAACGAGTAATGCCAGTGATCGTAACCCAGCGAGAGGATATGGCTGGAAGCGATAGAGTTGCTGGTACGGGACGGGCCGGTCTCATCACGCAGATCGGAGCCCCAGTCAAAGTTGGTGAAACCGATGTAGCTCAGATTTCCGCCCCACAGGCTGGTAATCGGCACGAAGTATTTCACCTTAAAGCGATAGCCATCCCAGCTGTTTTCGTTCGCTGCACCGTAGTTTTCCCACTGGTATTTGGCATACACGTTCAGTGAAAGGCCAACATCTGAGTGGGTATCGATATCGGTACCCAGACCCATAAACCAGGTGTTCTGGCGGTTATCGCTGTTACGGCCCATATCGTAGATATAGTTGTTCGCGAAGTACCACTCTTTGAACGGGCCGAAGCTCAGGTCCGTGTTGGTCAGCTTGTCGATAGAGAAACGAGGTTCGATTTCCATAAACAGCGGGGAGCCATGGTCAAAGATACCGTTAGCATTGGAGTTACCCACGCCGAAGAAGTTAGTCGCATCGATATAGCCGTAGAAATCGAACCAGTCTTTTTTAGCGAACGCTTCGTATTCCAGATACACGTCGTTATTGAACTGAGGTCCGAAACGGGTGTGGTAGCTTCCCACCACGTTGACGCTCTGATGCCACCAGTCGGAAACATACTCCGGCGAATCGGTAGCAGCAGTTGAAGAGGCACTATAAGAGAGCGCTGCGAGTGCGCCAGCCATCAGAATTTTATATTTCATTATATTACCACAGGCTTAATGACCCTTTTATGAAGCCACTGCGAAGGTCTTATTAAGTCGTCAACAGAAGAGGAAAGGGTGACTGTTTTCACAGCAAAAAACACCCGCGATGAATGCTGCGGCAGTGTGCCGTCATCCGCGCTTAAGGAAATAGATATCGCTCACACTTGTCAAACCTTGTTTCATTTCACTTTAGGTAAAGTGTGATGGGTGTCACAAATATGTTTGACCGGATGGTCTGAAAGAGGATTGAGGACAGGAAGGGGGTTTTTTGAGCCAGGTAATCGTTTGCATCGCTGTTTAAGGTAGAACAGGCAAAAAGCGGAGGTAGAATTAGCGATTCTGCCGTGGGAAGAGAAGGGGAATGGCAGCGGCTTATAATAAGGTAAGCTTATGGATAGTGGCGTTTTTAGCGTCGCGTCATCCCTGGCGAGATGAGCCCTTTTTGGTTTCATTAAGAAGATCGCGGGGAGTGATCTCCTTAATAACACCTGCAAAATAGCCGCAGAATTTTACCGGGGCAGAATCATCTACTCTTCGTCGCGTTCTTTATTTGCCCGCTGACGTTCGTAATAGTCATCTTCCGCCGTAATGATTTCATCCATCAGCGAGTCCATATCGACTTCATGAATCTCTTCAACGAACAGTCCTGTCAGCGGCGTTTCTGGGGTTAACTTGCCGTCTTCATACAGCAGCCAGATTTCTTTCGCATAACGGGTTTTAAGCAACTGCGGAGCAAACTGACCGTAGTACGCCGTGATGTTATTCACGTCACGCTCGAACATGGCTTCAGCATGGTTATTCGCTGCAGCATCGACAGCCTGAGGCAAGTCGATAATGACCGGGCCTTGCGCATCGAGCAGTACGTTAAATTCCGACAGGTCACCATGCACGATACCGGCACACAACATGCGTACGATATTACGGATCATGGTATGGAAATCAGTCACCGCGCTTTCTTCGGACATAGTCACATCGCTAAGACGTGGAGCCACCATGCCGTCTGCATCCGTCACCAGTTCCATCAGGAGCACGCCGTCGATACAAAGATAGGGCTGAGGGACACGTACGCCCGCTTCTGCCAACCGGAACAGCGCATCCACCTCTGCGGTTTGCCAGGACTCTTCCTGCTGCTTGCGGCCGAATTTAGAGCCTTTCTGCATCGCACGGGAGCTACGTGAGTTACGGACCTTGCGGCCTTCCTGATACTGCACGGCCTGCTTAAAGCTGCGCTGTGTCGCTTCCTTGTACACTTTGGCACAATTGATCTTGTCACCGCATAACACAGTGTAAACGTCGGCTTCCTTTCCGCTTTTAAGGCGTTGGAGCACATCGTCTATCAGGCCATCATCAACCAGAGGTTGGATTCGGTTTGGGATTTTCATGCGGCTTTATACCTTATTTCAGCCAGGTTACGAAAGATATCAGGCACAAAAAAACCCACAAGGTTTTCACCGTGTGGGTTCTCAGGACTTCATCGAGTGGGTCTGGTAACCATCGACCAAGAATTTGGTGGAGCTGGCGGGAGTTGAACCCGCGTCCAGAATTACTACACCGTCGGCACTACATGCTTAGTCCAGTCTTTACATTCGCCGGTTAGCTGCGAACGGACACGCCACTAACCAACTAGCCTGATTAGATTTAGTGTTTCAGCCCCAGGCAGGACATCCACACGAGTTCTTTTGTTTTTGACCTCTCTTGATCCCCGTCCTAAGAACGGAGGCTAGGGAGAGAGGGCTCTGAGCAGGTTATTAAGCTGCTAGTGCGTAGTTTTCGTCGTTTGCAACTATTTTTTTGCGGCTTTTAACGAGGCAAACCGCCCCTCGGCATGCTCCTAGGGCTTCGCAAATCCTGTCGAATCCAGAATCAGCCCCAAGTACTACTGTGAAGCAGTATAACAGAAAAACCTGTCGCTACGCCATAGGCTTAGCGATTTGCGTGTTTCATAATACGTGCTTTGTCGGTCTTCCATTCGCGATCTTTGATGTCACCGCGTTTGTCGTGCTCTTTCTTACCTTTGGCTACGCCAATCTTCAGCTTGGCCCAGGCATTTTTCCAGTACAGCGATAATGCGACAATGGTGTAACCATCGCGGTTGGCTTTATCGAACAGGATTGCCAGCTCGCGCTCCTTAAGCAGAAGCTTGCGGGTGCGGGTAGGGTCGCAGACCACATGCGAGGATGCGCCAATCAACGCCTGGAAGGTTGCGCCGAACAGAAAGGCTTCGCCATCACGCAGCATAATGTAGCTTTCGCTGATGTTGGCCTTTCCTGCGCGGAGTGATTTGACTTCCCATCCCTGGAGCGACAGTCCCGCTTCGAATTCATCTTCAATGAAGTATTCATGGCGGGCCCGTTTGTTCATGGCAATGGTAGCGGAACCGGGTTTATGTGCTTTTTTCTTAGTCATAGTGCCACTTAGTTTACATGAAGCAGTGATTGATGGCATCCCCTGTAACAAACCAGACGGGGAAAAGCGCTATTTTAGCAGAACGCTGGCGGCTGAGAATTTTTGTTTGCCTGCCGGCGATGGTATTATTGAAAAGTTGAAGATTAACAGGAAACGTTATGTCTCAGATTAGTCGTTCCGCGTTGGTGCCCTACAGCGCAGAGCAGATGTTCCGGTTGGTAAACGATGTGGATGCCTATCCGGAATTTCTTCCAGGGTGTACCGGTAGCCGTATTCTCGATGCCAGCGAACAGCAGATGACCGCGTCAGTGGATGTCTCTAAGGCTGGGATCAGTAAAACGTTTGTCACGCGAAATACGCTGACGGATAACCAGAGCATTGCTATGCAGCTGGTTGATGGCCCGTTCCGCAAATTGAACGGTGGCTGGAAGTTCACCGCGCTCAGTGATGATGCCTGTAAGGTTGAGTTGAGTCTGGACTTTGAGTTCACCAATATGCTGGTTGAACTGGCCTTTGGACGCATCTTCAAAGAGCTGGCAAGCAGCATGGTGCAGGCGTTTACTAAACGCGCGAAAGAGGTCTACAGTGCCTGATATCGCGGTTGAAGTGGTCTATGCGTTGCCAGAAAAACAGTATCTGTACACGGTTAACGTGGAAGAGGGCGCGACTGTCGAAGACGCTATCAAAGCTTCCGGCATTCTTGAACTCAGAAGTGATATCAATCTCGCCAGTAACAAAGTGGGTGTTTTTAGTCGTCCGGTAAAACTGGGGGATGAGGTACACAGTGGCGATCGCATTGAAATCTATCGCCCGTTACTGGCCGACCCGAAAGAACTACGCCGTCAGCGCGCCGAACGCGCGGCAAAAAAATAAGGCGCCTTAGCGCCTTACGATTTCATCAACAAGCCTGCTGTTAACCGCTTTTCTTGCCGCTCAGGGTTGGCTTGTTATCAATGTTGGTCAGGGTACCGCTACCATCAAAGGTCAGCGTCAGCGTCTGCTGAGTCACAGGCTCATGGCCTGGCTCCTGGCGGAACACGTAATACCAGACGTTGCTACCAAACGGGTCGCGCATCATCGGCGTGCCCAGGGTGTAAGCCACCTGCTGTTGCGTCATGCCGGTATGAATTTTGGAAACGTCATTCGCAACCAGGTAATTGCCCTGGTTGATGTCCGGGCGGTAAACCACTCGCTCCAGAGTGGAACATCCAGCAGTCATCATCAGAAGAACCACCGCCGCAGCAGTCAGCGTTTTACAGCGCATAAGTATCTCTATTCCTTTTCGGGCCAACAATCTGGCTGCATCGAACGTTCGCTACGATTACAGCGTAAGAAGACGATGATAATAAACCTTTCCGCAGTTTGAAACCTCTACGGAGCAAGGATATGACCACAACAGGCCAAAAAAGTGCGGCAATCAGGCTGCTAAAAGCTCCTTTGCGTTCGCCAGCGTGTTGCGAGTGACCTCGCTACCGCCCAGCAGACGGGCCAGTTCCTGCAGACGGGCACGTTTATCCAACGGGATCATATGGGTTTCAGTCATTTCGCCATCGGTCTCTTTACTGACGTAGAAATGATGATTTCCACAGCCCGCTACCTGCGGAAGGTGGGTCACACACATAACCTGCGTGGATTCCCCTAACTGACGCAGCATCTTACCGACCACGGCTGCGGTAGGACCGCTGATACCCACATCCACCTCATCGAAAATCAACGCTGGCGTATCCATCTTACGGGCTGTAATCACCTGAATGGCGAGGGCAATACGCGACAGCTCACCGCCAGAGGCCACTTTCGATAATGGTTGAAGCGGCTGACCAGGGTTAGTGGTCACGCGGAAATCGATACGGTCTGCACCCTCAGCGGTCAAATGGTCAGCGTTAAACAGCACCTCAATCCCCAGCTTACCGTGCGGCATGGAGAGCGCATGCATGCTCTCACCAATCAGGCGGCTCAATTCTTCTGCGAAATGCACACGGCGCTGATGCAACTGCTCAGCACAGGTCATTGCCGCACGATGATGGCGGGAAACGGTCAGCGTCAGATCTTCCTGATCGCTCTCCTGCTGATCGAGCAGACCTTGTTCTTCCAGCAGCTGCTGGTGGAAGACCGGCAGTTCTTCAGGGGAGATGTGGTGTTTGCGCGCCAGAGCGATCTGTTTAGATATCCGCTGTTCAAGCTCATGCAGACGGTTTGGATCGAGATCCAGACGTTCGCAGTAGTGACGGAGTTCATCGCTGGCTTCACTGATTTGAATGGATGCTTCATCCAGCAGCTTATAGACCCCGCTGAGCTTGTCATCCATCGTCAGCAGCTCGCTAAGCAATTGCTGAGCGGTATACAGCTGATTCTGCAACGTGGCATCTTCGCCATCAGCCAGCAGCATCAGAGCTTGTTGACTGGTGGAGAGCAACTGCCCGCTGTTGGCCAGACGCTTGTACTCTTCATCAATCGCTTCATATTCACCGGTCACGGGTGCGAACTCGTTCAGCTCTTTCAGCTGATATTGCAGAAGCTCACGACGAGCCTCGCGCTCCTGAGAGAGTTGCTGATGCTGTGCCAGCACGCGGCAGCTCTGGTGCCATGCACGATAGCTGGTCGCCATTTCCTGCATCAGGCCGGTTTCACCGGCGTAACCATCAAGCAGCGTTTTCTGATGTTCGGGTTTCAGCAGAAGCTGGTGAGCATGTTGACCGTGGATCTGGATCAGCAACTGACCGAGGTCGCGTAGCTGAGAAAGGGGAACCGCAGTGCCGTTGATAAAGCCGCGTGAACGGCCGTCACTGCTGATCACCCGGCGCAACAGGCACTCGTTACCTTCATCAAGCTGGTTTTCAATCAGCCACGTTAAGGCAGAAGGAGTATCTTTCAGAGAGAAGCGCGCACAAATATCGGCGCGGGAAGCGCCAAGGCGAACCATATCCGCTTCCGCCCGACCGCCCAGGCACAAGCCGAGCGCATCAATAGCAATGGACTTCCCTGCGCCGGTCTCGCCGGTGATGGCCGTCATGCCACGCTGAAAATCGATTTCAAGTTCACGAACAATCGCAAAATTACTGATGGTCAGTTGTGCCAGCATAGTGGGTATTCCTGTACGTAAACACAGATATGGTTTTTCATACAGTATATACTGGTTTTATAACCAGTAAAGTAGCTGGCGTTGGTTTTTAAAACAATTTTTTCGACCAGGCGAGCTTAGAGCTCAGCGTATTGAAATAATTATAGTTTTGTGGATGGATGAGATTGAGGTGATCGTTATTGCGGCGGATCAACACGTCTTCACCTTCCTGAATTGGCAGGGCAATCTGGCTGTCACAGCTGACTTCCAGGTCGCCGCGCATATGGGAAAAGCGCAGGCGAATGGTGCTGCTGCTGTTAATCACTAGTGGCCTTGCGGAGAGCGTATGCGGGAACATCGGCACAATCGCGATGGCATCCAGAGACGGCGTTAAAATGGGGCCGCCTGCGGAAAGTGAATACGCCGTTGAACCGGTCGGCGTGGAGATAATCAAGCCATCGGAGCGCTGAGAGAAGGCGAACGACTCATCAATGTAGACTTCGAACTCAATCATATGGGCGACTTTGCCCGGATGCAGCACCACTTCATTAATGGCCGTGCCGATGCGCGGCTCACGTCCCTGGCGGCACACCTGCGCTTCAAGCAGGAAGCGGCTTTCTGTAATGTACTTACCTTCCAGCACGTCGGCTAACTGCTGCTGGGCATTATCCGGATCGAGGTCGGTCAGAAAGCCAAGATTGCCACGATTGATCCCAATCACTTTGATATCGTAACGGGCCAGTACGCGCGCCGCGCCCAGCATATTGCCATCACCGCCGACCACTACGGCAAGGTCGGCTCGCTGACCAATTTCCGCCAACGTGCCGGTTTCAACGTCCGTCAGATTCAGCTCACGGGCGATCTGCTGCTCGATAATCACCTCGTAGCCTTTGGTTGTCAGCCAGCGATAGAGCATCTCGTGTGTCGTCAACGCGGTAGGATGGCGCGGATGGCCCACAATACCGATACAGTTGAAATGTTTGTTCATGATGCTGGCGTTCCTCATGAGGTAAACTACCTCAGACAATGTGACGGGTTCCCTTGAAACCGCAATTCTGATCCCCATAATAAGCGAACCAGCGAGATGAATGTGCATAAACGCGGAGAAATTCATGAGTAGTAAAGAACAGAACACCCCAAACGAGCAAGTCTCAGACGATATCGAGATGGAGCAGGCGCAGAATCAGGGCGCAGACACAGCCGAAGCGGTCGATCCGCGTGATGAGCGTATTGCCGAGCTGGAAGTCCAGCTGGCACAGTCTCAGGGTGGCGTACGTGAAGCTCAAATCCGTGCCCAGGCTGAGATTGAGAACATCCGTCGCCGTACCGAACTGGACGTCGAAAAAGCGCACAAATTTGCGCTGGAAAAATTTGCCAACGAACTGCTGCCAGTGATCGATAGCCTGGAGCGCGCGCTGGAAGTGGCTGACAAAAGCAATCCTGAACTGAACTCAATGGTCGAAGGGATTGAGCTGACGCTGAAATCTTTGTTGGGCGCAGTCCGTAAATTCGGTGTGGAAGTGATTGGTGACATTAACGTGCCGTTCAACCCTGAATTGCACCAGGCGATGTCGATGATGGAATCTGAGGATGTGGCGCCAAACCACGTTCTGATGGTGATGCAACGTGGTTACACGCTGAATGGCCGTCTGCTTCGTCCGGCGATGGTTGCCGTAGCGAAAGCCAAAGCGTAATCGCGCTGACCCAGTAAAAAAGCACCCTCGGGTGCTTTTTTTTATGCTGTTATTCCGGCAAAACCGGCTGCCAGTCGATCGGTTTTTCGCCGTGCTGCTCCAGCCATTCGTTGGTGCTTGAAAAATGACCGCTACCAAAAAAGCCACGATGGGCTGAGAGTGGGGAAGGGTGAGGTGCCAGCAACACATGGTGCCGCTGACGATCGATAATGCTGCCTTTCTTTTGCGCATGTGCGCCCCACAGCAGGAATACCACCCCTTCGCGATGTTCGTTAATCGCAGCGATCACTCTGTCGGTAAAGGTTTCCCAGCCAAATTTCGCGTGTGAATGGGCATTGCCGCCTTCAACAGTTAAAACGGTGTTGAGCAACATCACGCCCTGACGTGCCCAGCTCTCGAGGAAGCCGTGCTGCGGACGGATGAAACCGGGAATGTCTGTAACCAGCTCTTTGTACATATTCACCAGTGATGGCGGCACAGCCACGCCAGGCAGCACTGAGAAGGCCAGACCATGTGCCTGATTGGGGCCGTGATAAGGGTCCTGACCGAGGATCACCACTTTGATATCCCCTAATTCCGTCATTCTTAGCGCGTTGAACACATCTTTCTGAGGCGGATAGACGATTTTGCCCGACGCACGTTCATGAGCCACTTTGGCCAGCGTTTCAATGAAATAGGGCTTCTCTTTTTCCTCTGCCAGCACGTCGTGCCAGGTCAGTGTGTTGGCCATTATCGCCTCCTTAACATTTAAGCCGTGTAGCTTAACGTGGAACCGCGATCGGTAAAACTTAAAATATTGTTGATATTTTACAAAAAAATATGAAGCGGGAGTTTGACGAAAATTGAGCTAAATCATTAAGTTGTTCAGGGATGCATTTTCATCCGCGGCAGAATATTGATTTTGGTCAAAGAGGCACCACCTTCGGGCTGATATACAGATCGGATATGAGTCAATCCTGCTCCATTATCCTTGCTGATAGTTATCAGCCCTGAACTGCCTGGAGGCACAATCATGATTACCGGAATTCAAATTACTAAAGCATCCAACGCCGGTCTGCTGAACTCATTCTGGCTGCTGGACGACGAAAAAGCTGAAGCACGCTGCGTGTGTGCCAAAGAAGGTTACAACCAGGATCAGGTTGTGCCGGTCAGTGAGTTAGGCCAAATCGAATACCGTGAAATTCCGTTGGAAGTGAAGCCGGAAGTGCGTGTGGAAGGCGGTCAGCATCTGAATGTTAACGTGCTGCGCCGCGAGACGCTGCAGGATGCTGTCGATCATCCCGAAAAGTATCCTCAACTGACAATCCGTGTTTCTGGCTATGCTGTGCGTTTCAATTCATTGACGCCAGAACAGCAGCGCGATGTGATCGCCCGTACCTTCACAGAAAGTCTGTAATAATCGGGGAAAATTACCCCTGTTATCGCCATGAAAATAGGACGCGTGTTGAAAAGTGCAGCAGCGCTATTTTCATTGTAATCTGATGAAAGTTAATGAAAATAGGGGGTTGTTATTTCAGGGTTAAATTGGACTGAGGCAACAATGCCCATTTTCAGATTGAAAAGTTGTTGGAACCGTTATTTTTCTGCATCACAGACATAAAAAAACCGCCTGCTAAGGGCGGTTTTTTGTTATGCGGTGCAATTATTCAGCACTGTCCGGTTTGGCCACTGCGGTAGGCTTACGACGCTTACCAATGTTCTTGGTATCGCGATGGCGCTCTTTCGCACGCGGCTGCGCTTCTTTCGCTTCCGTCTGTTTAAGCTCTTTGCGCTTGGCCAGCACTTTCTTCGACGGCTTGCCGTTCAGCTTCTCACTCGGCGGACGAGTGGTTGGACGCAGTTCGTCAATGGTGCGGGATTTCAGCGGCTCCTTGATGTAGCGAGTCACTTTACCCAACAACACGTTGTCGTGTGCTTCAACCAGCGAAATCGCGATGCCTTTCTTACCCGCGCGGCCAGTACGACCAATACGGTGCAGGTAGGTGTCGGAGGTGCGTGGCATATCGAAGTTGAACACGTGGCTGACATCTTCAATGTCGATACCGCGCGCGGCAACATCGGTTGCGACCAGCACGTTTACACGGCCATCCACCACACGTTTAATCGCTTCGTTACGCTTGAACTGCTCCAGTTCGCCTTCCAGATAGCTGGTGTTAATGCCCGCTTCACGCAGCCAGCCACACAGCTCGTGCACACGCTCACGTTTACGCACAAATACCACGGAGCGGGTGACTTCAGGCTGTTTCAGCATGTGGATCAACAGCGCGGTTTTATGCTTAACGTCATCTGCGCGGTAGTACCACTGCAGAATTTTTTTACGTTCGCGGCGGGCCGGATCGGCTTCAATTTCTTCCGGCTCGTTCAGCAGACGTTCAGAGAAGTCTTTAATTGCATCGCCTTCCAGCGTGGCCGAGAACAGTAATGTCTGTTTGCGCCAGCGGGTTTCAGCCGCGATGGTTTCGATATCCTGGGCAAAGCCCATGTCCAGCATGCGGTCCGCTTCATCGAGGATCAGCGATTCTACCGCGCGGCAGTCAAAGTTCTCTTCTTTGATGTACTGCAACAGACGGCCGGTGGTGGCGACCACGACGTCCTGGTTTTCGCTGAACACTTCCGCGTGGTTCATGTACGCAACGCCACCGGTTATCGTCGCGATATCCAGATGGGTGTATTTAGCAAGCTCACGGGCCTGATCGGCAACCTGCATCGCCAGTTCGCGCGTCGGCGTTAAAATCAGAACGCGCGGCGGTCCGGATTTTTTACGGGGGAAGTCGAGCAAATGCTGAAGCACGGGCAGCAGATAAGCCGCCGTTTTGCCTGTACCGGTTGGTGCCGAACCCAGAACGTCACGACCCTCCAGTGCAGGCGGGATCGCAGCGGCCTGGATAGCCGTAGGGCGTGTATAGCCCTTCTCCTGCAATGCTTTCAGCAGGCTTTCATCTAGTTCGAGTTCGGAAAAAGTGGTTACAGTCATGGTCTACCTCAGTTTGGGGCGCTGATTATAGACAGATTGAACACGATCTTCATCTGTTTGTGTGGTCTGAATGACTTTTCCTTACGAGGATATTGTCCTATGCTAGCGCCGTTTCCATTTCAGGTCAGTCAAATGTCTCAACAGAAAGCGGTCCTTCGGTCCAACGGATTTACCTTCAAACAGTTTTTTGTCGCCCACGATCGCTGTGCGATGAAGGTTGGAACCGATGGCGTGTTGCTGGGTGCCTGGGCGCCAGTCGCAGGTGCGCAACGCGTGCTGGATATCGGCACCGGCAGCGGGTTGATTGCACTGATGCTGGCTCAGCGAACCGGGCAGGACGTTGAGGTTGATGCCGTTGAGCTGGACGAGCAGGCCGTTGGTCAGGCGCGGGAAAATGCCGCCGAGTCCCCCTGGGCAGACAGAATTCACGTCTGGCAGGACGACATTGTTCACTGGTCAAAAAACGCTGAGCAGCGTTACTCGCTGATCGTCAGCAATCCGCCGTATTTTGTGCCCGGAACAGACTGTGCCAGCCCTGAGCGCGCATCTGCTCGTTATACCACGGATTTAACGCACGATGTGTTGCTGAGCTGCGCGGAAGAATTAATTACCGAGGAAGGCTATTTCTGTGTGGTGCTGCCAGCCTCAGCGGGAGAAAAACTGGTTGAGCTGGCTCAACAGCGCGGCTGGCATCTGCATTGCCGTACGGATATATCGGATACCGAAATGCGCCCGCCGAATCGCGTGCTGTTGGCACTGTCACCCAAACCCGGCGAACCGTTTGTTGATCGTATGACGATTCGCGGGCCAGACCACAATTATTCCGAAGCGCATTGCAGCCTGACGCGCGATTTCTATCTGTTCCGCTAACTCACTACGGCGAGAGAAGGGTAGGCTTCGCCTCATCCAGCAGCTCGGGATAATCGAGCGTGAAATGCAATCCACGGCTCTCCTTTCGCTCCATCGCACAGCGGACAATCAGCTCCGCAACCTGCACCAGGTTACGCAGCTCCAGCAGGTTATTTGAGATGCGGAAGTTAGCGTAGTACTCGTCAATTTCCTGTTGCAGCATATTGATGCGGCGAAGCGCGCGCTCAAGACGTTTCGTGGTGCGCACGATCCCCACGTAGTCCCACATCAACAGGCGAAGCTCGTGCCAGTTATGCTGGATCACTACGCGTTCATCAGAATCATCGACCCGGCTTTCATCCCACTGCGGCAAGCTTTCCGGCATGCTGACGTCCTGCAGATGCTGATTGATGTGCTCCGCTGCCGACCAGCCGTAAACCAGACACTCCAGTAGCGAATTCGATGCCAGACGGTTCGCGCCATGCAGACCGGTATAGCTGACTTCGCCAATGGCATACAGCCCGGTGATATCCGTCAAACCCTGGCGATCGACGACCACGCCGCCGCAGGTGTAATGGGCGGCAGGAACAATGGGGATCGGCTCTTTGGTTAGGTCAAAGCCCAGCGTTTGCAGTTTCTCATCGATCATCGGGAAATGCGCACGGATGAATTCAGCCGGTTTATGGCTGATATCCAGATACATGCAATCTGCCCCCAGCCGCTTCATTTCGTGGTCGATTGCGCGGGCGACAATGTCGCGCGGGGCCAGCCCAGCGCGTGGATCGAAGTCGGGCATAAAGCGACTGCCATCGGGACGCTTGAGGATCGCGCCTTCGCCACGCAGCGCTTCCGTTAAAAGGAAATTACGGGCGTCGGGATGGAACAGGCAGGTGGGATGAAACTGGTTGAATTCAAGATTGGCGACCCGACAACCCGCACGCCAGGCCATCGCGATGCCATCCCCTGAAGCCACATCCGGATTGGTGGTGTATTGATACACCTTGGCGGCGCCGCCCGTGGCCAGCACCACAGAACGTGCCCGGCAGGTTTCCACCTTTTCGCGCTTACGGTTCCAGATGTAGGCGCCGACCACGCGGCGTTCGCCCGGCAGACCAATTTTGTCAGAGACAATCAAATCCACCGCATTGCTGCGTTCAATAATATGAATGTTGGGATGGCTCAATGCCTGGCTGACCAGTGTGGTTTCGACCGCACGACCGGTCGCATCCGCACTGTGCAGAATTCTACGATGGCTGTGGCCACCTTCGCGGGTCAAATGGTAACGACCTTCCAAAGCGTCCGGGTTTTCTTTATCAAACAGCATGCCGTTATCAATCAGCCACTGAACACAGTGGCGCGCATTGCTGGCGATGAACGAGACCGCGTCCCTGTCGCACAGGCCGCCACCGGCAATCAAGGTGTCTTCAACATGAGATTCAATGCTGTCCGTCTCATCGAAAACGGCGGCTATTCCGCCCTGAGCATAAAAGGTTGAGCCTTCGCTAACCGGGCCTTTACTCAATACGGTGACCTGATGCTTTTCCGCCAGGCGCAACGCTAAGGTCAGGCCCGCGGCACCGCTACCAATGATCAACACGTCACAGCTGTATTCAGGAGAAGAAGTCATAGTGTTTAATTTACTAAACAGGTTGTTTGCTGAGCATAGCACTCAACTTCGGGACGAAAAAAGGCTTTTTCTTTGTCAACAGGCAGAGTGTGAGCTGGTCGAGACTTTCGCAAATGTAAGAATTAAGTCAATTTGCGTCAATTAAGCGAGGATAAGGTTTAATATTGAGAACAGCCTTGGATTACCGTGATTTTAAGGTGAAAAAGCGGGCTCCATGGGGTACTCTGCGGCGTTGACGGGGCACTTTTTGCTAACATGCGAAAGTGCAAAGGGGGGCAGTGGCTGCTTAATCAGTCAGAAATCATAAAAATGATCGCTGATTTATCCTTTTCCGGCAGAACATCACAAATATAATGGCGCAACGGAACTTTACTCATGATGATCACTCAAAGCGGATGCTTGCTCGAAAAATATGAGTTATTGCGGGTAGTTCAAGAACGCGTGGAACAAGATTTGGGGAGACATTACCTCGGATGAGCGAGCAGTTAACGGATCAGGTTCTCGTTGAGCGAGTACAGAAAGGAGATCAGAAGTCATTTAACTTACTGGTGGTTCGCTACCAGCACAAAGTGGCGAGTCTGGTTTCCCGTTACGTCCCCTCCGGAGATGTGCCTGACGTAGTGCAGGAATCCTTTATAAAAGCCTATCGTGCGCTGGAATCTTTCCGTGGCGACAGTGCGTTTTATACCTGGCTCTACAGAATCGCCGTCAATACGGCCAAAAATTACCTGGTTGCTCAGGGGCGTCGTCCACCGGCGAGTGATGTGGATGCAATAGACGCCGAAAACTTCGAAAGTGCAGGAGCACTGAAAGAAATTTCGAACCCTGAGAACTTAATGTTGTCTGAAGAATTGAAGCAGATAGTTTTTCGCACCATTGAGACGCTGCCTGAAGATCTCCGTATGGCGATCACCCTCAGGGAGTTGGATGGTTTGAGCTACGAAGAGATAGCCGCCATTATGGATTGTCCGGTCGGTACGGTACGTTCCCGTATTTTCCGTGCGCGAGAAGCTATTGATAATAAAATTCAACCGCTTATCCAACGCTAGTCATAGCGTACACAGGAAGGGTACTGAGGCATGCAGAAAGAACAACTTTCCGCTTTGATGGATGGTGAGGCTTTAGATAATGAAGTTTTATCCGCATTGTCTAAAGACGCTACGCTGCAGAAAAATTGGGAAAGCTATCACCTGATCCGCGACACTATGCGTGGCGATGTGGGTCAGGTTATGCATTTCGATATTGCCGCACGCGTTGCCGCCGCCATTGAACTTGAGCCGGTCAACAAAACCACGACGCTGATCCCTGAAGCGCAACCCAAACCAGAGCGCTATGAAAATATGCCGTTCTGGCACAAGGTGCGTCCATGGGCTGCCCAAATCACTCAGATTGGAGTTGCTGCGTGTGTGTCATTGGCCGTGATTGTTGGTGTTCAGCATTACAACCAGCCGCAGGATGGCCAGCCACAATCCGATTCGCCGGTGTTTAACACGCTGCCGATGATGGGGCAGGCGTCACCTGTTAGCCTTGGTGTACCTTCTTCTGAAAGTGCGACCAACAACACCAATGCCAGCCAGCAGGTGCAGGACTCGCGTCGTCGCGTGAATGCCATGCTGCAGGATTATGAATTGCAGCGTCGTTTGCATTCCGACCAGCTCCAGTTTGAGCAGGCACCCGATCAGCAAGCCGCTGTTCAGGTTCCCGGTAATCAGTCGTTAGGAATTCAGCAGCAGTAATGAAGCAACTTTGGTGTGCCGTCAGCCTAATGGCTGGCAGCCTGATGTACTCCAGTGTCGCCCCGGCGGAATCAACCACCTCCGGGGCGCTCTTGCAACAGATGGAGCAGGCCAGCCAGTCTCTCAGTTATGAATTCGCCTATATCAACGTTTCTCGGTTAGGGATTGAATCCTTACGCTATCGTCATGCAATGCTGGGCAACAAAGTCTACGCTCAGCTGCTGCAGATGGATGGCCCGCGCCGTGAGATTATTCAGCGTGGGAGCGAAATAAGCTATTTCGAACCTGGCCTGGAGCCCTTTACCCTGCCTGGCGACCATATTGTCGATTCACTTCCGTCCCTCGTGTATGCCGATTTCCGCAAGCTAGCCGACAACTATGATTTTGTTGCGGTTGGGCGTACCCGTATCGCCGATCAACTGTGCGAAGTGATCCGCATTGTGGCGCGTGATGGAACCCGTTACAGCTATATAGTCTGGCTGGACAGCGAAACCAAACTGCCTTTGCGGGTTGATTTGCTGGACCGCGATGGCGAAACGCTGGAGCAATACCGCGTGATTAGCTTTGCGGTAGACGATGGCGTGAAGAACGTGATGAAGGTGCTGGAAAAATCCACGCTTCCTCCCGCGTTGTCCGTGCCACCCAGCGAGAAAGTGGCATTAAAGTGGAAAGCCGACTGGTTACCTACCGGCATGAAAGAAGTGACACAGAGTCGCCGACAGATCCCCTCAATGAATAAACCGGTTGAGTCGCGTCTATACTCAGATGGCTTGTTCAGCTTCTCCATCAACGTCAGCGCAGCGGATAAAAACAGTTCTCCGCAGCTAATGCGCACTGGGCGTCGTACGGTGCAGACTGAAGTGCGTAATAATGCGGAAATAACTGTCGTTGGCGAACTGCCACCGTCAACCGCCAAGCGTATTGCAGATGCGGTCAATTTAGGATCAACACCATGATGAGAGAATGGGCCACTGTGGTCTCCTGGAACAACGGCATTGCTACGCTGCATTCAGAAATCAAAACCTCCTGCAGCAGCTGTTCTGCGCGGAAGGGGTGCGGCAGCCATATGCTGGATAAGCTTGGGCCGAAAAATGCGCACGTAATGAAAGTCGCCAGCGCCGAGCCGTTAGCTGCCGGTCAGCGGATTGAGCTGGGGATTGCCGAAAAAAGCCTGCTCAGTTCAGCGCTGCTGGTCTATATGACGCCGTTGGTCGGACTGTTTATCGTCGCTGGCCTGTTTCAGGCATTGTTTCACACCGATATTGCCGCAGTATCTGGCGCGTTGCTCGGTGGGGTTGGTGGCTTCATCCTGGCGAAAGGCATCTCCACGTATTTGGGGAAATCGGCCTCATTCCAGCCTGTTATCTTAAGCGTTGCTCTACCACCTGATGCACTGCGCGTAGAGACAGATCGCTAAGCTTGCCAACCTGCCGTGCTAACGGCGGGTTTCTCCTTTCTGCTTCTCATCTTGCCGATAAAGTGACGCCGATCTCACTTTTCTTACGCTCCCTCTGAAACATTACGAAATCCCCGGACACATGTTGTTTTCAATTTGCTAACGTCGTAGCATGCTGACTCTTTGATGATAATGATTATCATTACTTTTTCTGGGGTAAGTCATGCAACATCGTTTGGCCAGGTTCTGTGTCTTTGTTGGTTGTCTGTTATTTTCGGTCTCTTCACTGGCAGCGTCTTTTGTGGTGGAAGATGTCAGTGGTCGAAAAGTCGAAATAAAATCGCCGGTTAAAAGGATTATCCTCGGGGAAGGGCGGCAGATTTTTTTGCTGGCTGCTTTTGATACCGAAGCACCTTTCCAGCGTGTTGTCGGCTGGCGTGACGATCTGCCGAAGGCGGATTTCGACAGCTATCAGAATTACGAAAAGAAATACCCTCAGATCAAAAATCTGCCCACCTTTGGCGGGGCGAAAGACGGCACCTTCAACATTGAACAGGCGCTGACGCTGAAGCCCGATCTGGTGTTGATGAACCTCG
This sequence comes from Erwinia sp. QL-Z3, assembly GCF_004551645.1. Classification (NCBI taxonomy): domain Bacteria; kingdom Pseudomonadati; phylum Pseudomonadota; class Gammaproteobacteria; order Enterobacterales; family Erwiniaceae; genus Erwinia; species Erwinia sp. QL-Z3. The sequence goes on along the minus strand of NZ_CP037950.1, from coordinate 187,509 downwards.
AATCTAAAGCGGCAACCGATGAAGGCCAGCTGATTGATAAGCTGAGCAAACTGGGCATCCCGGTAGTCTTTATCGATTTCCGTGAGAAGCCGTTTGAAAATGCGGAGAAGAGCATTCACATCATGGGACAGCTGGTCGGCAATCCGAAAAGAGCAGATGAAATCATCGCTTTCCGCCGTCAGCAGGTCGAGATCGTCACCGAACGTCTGAAAAACTATCAGGGTAAACGTCCTTCAGTGATGTTGGATCGCGCCGGTGGCTACACGGAAGAGTGCTGCATGTCCTTTGGCGATGAAAACTTTGGCCGGATGGTGGAGGTTGCCGGCGGCCGGAATATCGCCAAAGGGCTGATCCCAGGCACCTTTGGAATGCTCAACCCTGAGCAAATCATCAGCTCAAACCCGGATGTGGTGATTGTGACGGGCGCTAACTGGAAAAACTACAACACCGCCAACGGTTGGGTGGGTGTGGGGCCAGGCGCCGACCAAAAGGAAGCGATTAAGCGTCTGCAAGCGCTGATGGAACGTCCTGCCTTCAGAACCTTACCGGTCGCCAGCAATGGCAACGTTCATGCTATCTGGCATCAGTTCTATGACAGCCCTTATAACTTTGTGGCGATTCAGGCGATGGCCAAATGGCTGCACCCGGATTTGTTCAAAGATATCGATCCCGATGCCACCTTCCGTGAATTCCATCAACGCTTCCTGCCGCTGGCGTATCAGCCAGGTTATTGGGTGACCTTACCGGCAAAGAATCCACCGGCAACGCCATAACCGCTTTTCATTATCTGAATAAAGGCCGCCATGCGGCCTTAATTGATCGTGACAGTCCAAAGCGCCTATTTTGGTTACGCCATTGCGCTTTACAGAGAGATTTTGTTTATAAAATGACACCTCCGGTTGCGAATTTGATGTCCGGCTATGTATGTGAATTCTTTCGTGCAAGGGGCTAACAGTGTAAGATGCGTGCTCATTGATGGCGGGTACATTGCATGAAGTGTTAATAGCTATGTCCACCGCGAGAATTAAACCGAACGTTTAAGCGAAAATATTCATATAAATGAAGCATATAAGAAACTTTTCTGTCATCGCTCATATCGACCACGGCAAATCAACGCTCTCCGACCGTTTGATTCAAATTTGCGGTGGCCTGACCGAACGTGAAATGGCCGCACAGGTTCTGGATTCCATGGATCTGGAACGTGAACGCGGTATTACCATTAAGGCGCAAAGCGTAACCCTCGCGTACCATGCGCCGGACGGTGAAACTTACCAGCTCAATTTTATCGACACCCCAGGCCACGTAGACTTCTCTTATGAAGTCTCCCGCTCGCTGGCGGCCTGTGAAGGTGCATTGCTTGTGGTAGATGCGGGTCAGGGCGTTGAAGCCCAGACGCTGGCAAACTGCTACACCGCAATGGAAATGGATCTGGAAGTAGTACCGGTGCTGAACAAGATCGATCTGCCCGCGGCAGATCCGGATCGCGTTGCCCAGGAAATTGAAGACATCGTCGGCATTGATGCCACCGATGCGGTGCGCTGCTCGGCAAAAACCGGCGTTGGCGTACCGGACGTGCTCGAGCGTTTAGTGCGTGACATCCCACCACCAGAAGGCGATCCGGATGGCCCACTGCAGGCGCTGATTATCGACTCATGGTTTGATAACTACCTTGGCGTTGTGTCGTTGATCCGTGTGAAAAACGGCACGCTGCGCAAAGGCGAAAAAGTCAAAGTCATGAGCACCGGCCAGACCTACAACGCTGACCGTCTGGGTATCTTCACGCCGAAGCGCGTGGTTCGTGATGCCCTGAACTGCGGTGAAGTTGGCTGGTTGGTATGTGCCATCAAAGACATTCTTGGCGCACCTGTCGGCGATACGCTGACGCTGGCGCGTAACCCGGCAGACAAAGCACTGCCAGGCTTTAAAAAAGTGAAGCCGCAGGTTTATGCCGGTCTGTTCCCAATCAGCTCTGACGATTATGAAGCCTTCCGTGATGCGCTGGGCAAACTGAGCCTGAACGATGCTTCGCTGTTCTATGAGCCAGAAAGCTCTACGGCGCTGGGCTTCGGCTTCCGCTGTGGCTTCCTGGGTCTGCTGCACATGGAGATCATTCAGGAACGTCTTGAGCGTGAATATGACCTTGAGCTGATCACCACCGCGCCAACCGTGGTTTATGAAGTGATCACCACCTCAGGCGAAACCGTCTATGTTGACAGCCCGGGTAAACTGCCGCCGCTGAACAACATCGAAGAGCTGCGTGAGCCGATTGCCGAGTGTCATATGCTGTTGCCACAGGAATTCCTCGGCAACGTTATCACCCTCTGTATCGAGAAGCGCGGCATGCAGACCAACATGGTGTATCACGGAAACCAGGTTGCCCTGACGTATGAAATTCCGATGGCTGAAGTGGTTCTCGACTTCTTCGACCGTCTGAAGTCGACCTCGCGTGGTTACGCCTCGCTGGATTACAACTTCAAGCGCTTCCAGACGTCTGACATGGTTCGTGTCGATGTACTGATTAACTCTGAGCGTGTTGATGCGCTGGCGCTGATCACTCACCGTGATAACGCCCCTTACCGTGGTCGCGATCTGGTTGAGAAGATGCGTGAGCTGATCCCTCGCCAGCAGTTTGATATTGCGATTCAGGCAGCGATTGGTACCCATATCATTGCCCGTTCTACCGTTAAGCAGCTGCGTAAAAACGTCCTGGCGAAATGCTACGGCGGTGACGTCAGCCGTAAGAAAAAGCTGTTGCAGAAGCAGAAAGACGGTAAGAAACGTATGAAGCAGGTTGGTAACGTTGAGCTGCCACAGGAAGCGTTCCTTGCCATACTCCATGTTGGTAAAGAAAGTAAATAAGCCCTAAGGCTACGAGGGAACTGGAATGGCTAATATGTTCGCCCTGATTTTGGCGATTGCGACCTTGATCACCGGGATAATCTGGTGCATTGATAAATTCAAGTGGGCACCAGCCCGCAAGGCCAGGTTGGCCGAAGCTACCGCAGCTGCAGGTAGCACAGGGGAGCAGGATAAAGCCACTAAACAGCCAGGTTGGGTAGAAACGGCAGCGTCCGTCTTCCCGGTGCTGTTGCTGGTGTTTGTGGTGCGTTCGTTTATTTACGAGCCTTTCCAGATCCCGTCCGGTTCCATGATGCCAACGCTGTTGATCGGCGATTTCATCCTGGTTGAGAAGTTCGCTTATGGAATTAAAGATCCGATCACCCAGACCACGCTGATCCCAACCGGGCATCCTAAGCGCGGCGATATCGCGGTCTTTAAATATCCGAAAGATCCGAGCATGGATTACATCAAGCGTGTAGTAGGCTTACCGGGTGACCACGTGGTTTATGACCCGCAGAGCAAAACCGTCACCATCAATCCCGCTTGTGCCCAGCAGAGCTGTGATAAAGCGGTGCCGGTGACCTATTCCGATGTACAGCCAAGTGATTTTATCCAGACTTTCAGCGGCTTTGACGGTAACGAAGTGGGCAACGGCTTCTACGAGAAACCGCAGGGCGAATCAATGCAAGGTGGCCTTCGTCTGGCGACCCGCAATGAAACGCTGGGTGACGTAACGCACCGTATTCTGCTGGTCACTCAGGCACAAAGTCAGGCCAGCTCGTACTATCAGCAGCCTGGTCAGCCTCAGTCAAGCTGGGTCGTGCCGCAGGGCATGTACTTTATGATGGGCGACAACCGTGATAACAGCGCAGACAGCCGTTATTGGGGCTTCGTACCGGAGAAGAATCTGGTAGGCAAAGCGACAGCCATCTGGATGAGCTTTGACAAGCAGGAAGGGCAATGGCCAACCGGCGTTCGCCTGAGCCGCATTGGCGGTATTCACTGAGTTTGTCGGTAGACATGTTCAGTTAAACGGGTGGTTGCCCTGCGGGGCAGCCACTGCACACGAAACAGTTTCGTGTTGGCCTGGCCAGCCCTGTTCCGTGTGCAGAATTATTGACGCATTCAGATATTGGTAACACATGAACCCAATTGTAATAACCAGGCTCCAGCGGAAGTTGGGCTACACTTTTACTCATCAGGAACTGTTGCAGCAGGCGCTTACTCACCGCAGTGCCAGCAGCAAACATAACGAAAGACTGGAATTTCTGGGCGACTCGATCCTCAGCTACGTGATTGCCAATGCGCTTTATCAACGTTTTCCCCGTGTGGATGAAGGTGATATGAGCCGCATGCGCGCCACGCTGGTGCGCGGTAACACGCTGGCAGAAATGGCCCGTGAGTTTGACCTGGGCGAATGCCTGCGTCTTGGGCCTGGCGAGCTGAAAAGCGGCGGATACCGTCGTGAATCAATCCTTGCCGATACCGTCGAAGCGCTGATTGGTGGCGTCTTCCTGGACAGCGATATTCAGAACGTTGAAAAGCTGATCCTCGAATGGTATGCCAGCCGACTGGAGCAAATCAGCCCAGGCGATAAACAGAAAGATCCAAAAACGCGTCTGCAGGAATATCTGCAGGGTCGTCATCTGCCGCTGCCCTCCTATCTGGTGGTGCAGGTGCGTGGCGAAGCGCATGACCAGGAATTTACTATTCACTGCCAGGTGAGCGGCATGGCAGAACCGGTTGTAGGAACCGGCTCCAGCCGTCGCAAAGCCGAGCAGGCAGCCGCTGAACAGGCGCTGATTAAGCTAGGACTTGAATGAACGAAGAAACTACCCATTGCGGCTTTATTGCTATCGTAGGCCGTCCAAACGTCGGGAAATCCACCTTACTGAACCAGTTACTGGGGCAGAAGATCTCGATCACCTCGCGCAAGCCACAGACCACGCGCCACCGTATTATGGGCATCCATACTGAAGGGCCTTACCAGGCCATCTATGTGGATACCCCCGGCCTGCATATGGAAGAGAAGCGGGCGATCAACCGTCTGATGAACCGTGCAGCCAGCAGCTCCATCGGCGATGTTGAGCTGGTGATTTTTGTGGTTGAAGGCACCCGCTGGACAGCGGATGACGAGATGGTGGTCAACAAGCTGAGAGACAACCGCGTACCGGTTCTTCTGGCGATCAACAAAGTTGATAACATCACTGACAAGAGCATTCTGCTGCCCCATATGCAGTTCCTCAGCCAGCAGATGGACTTTATGGACGTGGTGCCAATCTCTGCCGAAAGCGGCAAGAATGTTGATACCATCGCCAGTATCGTGCGTAAGCGTCTGCCGGAAGCGGTTCACCACTTCCCGGAAGATTACGTTACCGACCGCTCGCAGCGCTTTATGGCATCAGAAATCATCCGTGAAAAACTGATGCGTTTCCTCGGTGCTGAGCTGCCGTATTCGGTGACCGTTGAGATTGAGCAGTTTGTGACTAACGCCCGTGGCGGTTATGACATTAATGGCCTGATTCTGGTTGAGCGTGAAGGCCAGAAGAAGATGGTTATAGGTAACAAAGGCACCAAGATCAAAACCATTGGTATCGAAGCGCGTAAAGACATGGAAGAGATGTTCGAGCAAAAAGTGCATCTTGAACTGTGGGTGAAAGTGAAGTCTGGCTGGGCGGATGACGAGCGTGCTCTTCGTAGCCTGGGCTACACCGACGACCTTTGATCCCTATGGAAGGCTGGCAGCGCGCATTCGTCCTGCATGGACGTCCCTATAGCGAAACCAGCCTTCTGCTCGACCTGTTTTCTGAGAATTACGGCCGTATTCGGGTGCTGGCCAAAGGCGCCCGAGGCAAACGTTCCAGCCTGAAAGGGGCATTACAACCTTTCACTCCCTTACTGGTCCGTTGGGGCGGGCGCGGCGAAGTTAAAACGCTTCGTGGCGCTGAGCCCATCTCCCTTGCTTTGCCTCTTTCTGGTCTGACGCTCTACTGCGGCCTGTACGTTAACGAGCTGCTGTCACGGGTACTGGAGCAGGAAACCGCGTTTACCGAACTCTTCTTCGATTATCTCTATTGTCTTCAGGCACTGGCTGCGGTCACTGGCTCACCCGAACCGGCACTCCGGCGCTTTGAGCTGGCCATGCTGGGTCACCTGGGCTATGGCGTTGACTTCATGCATTGCGCCGGCAGCGGGGAAGAAGTGGCCGATGGAATGACCTATACCTATCGCGCGGAGAAAGGCTTTATCGCCAGCCTGGTGATGGGCAATAACACCTTTACCGGTCGTCAGCTGCGCGCGCTGGAAGAGCGGTCATTCCCGGATATCGATACCTTACGGGCGGCGAAACGCTTTACCCGCATCGCGCTGAAGCCCTATCTCGGCGGAAAGCCACTCAAAAGCCAGGAGTTGTTCCGTCAGTTTGTGCCGAAAAAACGCGCAGACGTGCTGCCGGACGAAGAGTAAAGCCATCAGGCCGTTCCGGTCAGCGTGCCGAACGTTGTACACTGCTTTCACTCATTGCAAAAATTCCGAGGATTGTCATGGCTGAGTTGTTGTTAGGCGTCAATATCGATCACGTTGCAACCGTGCGTAATGCGCGTGGCACAAACTATCCCGATCCGGTGCAGGCAGCATTCGTCTCCGAGCAGGCAGGTGCCGATGGCATCACCGTGCATCTGCGTGAGGATCGCCGCCACATTACCGATCGCGATGTGCGCATCCTGCGTCAGACCATCCAGACCCGCATGAATCTTGAAATGGCCGTCACCGACGAAATGGTGGATATCGCCTGCGAAATCAAACCGCATTTCTGCTGCCTGGTCCCGGAGAAGCGTGAAGAAGTGACCACCGAAGGCGGTCTGGACGTAGCCGGACAGCTGGAGAAAGTCACCTATGCGGTGACGCGTCTCGCTGAAGCCGGGATCCTGGTGTCGCTGTTTATCGATGCGGATCATCGCCAGATTGATGCCGCTATGGCATCCGGCGCGCCGTACATTGAAATTCATACCGGTGCGTATGCGGAAGCCGAAGAAGGGCGCGAGCGTCACGCAGAATTTATCCGCATCAAAGATGCTGCAGCCTATGCCGCAGGCAAAGGGCTGAAGGTCAATGCGGGTCACGGTCTGACCTATCACAACGTCCAGCCTATCGCCGCGCTGCCGCAGATGCATGAACTGAACATCGGCCACGCGATCATCGGCCGTGCGGTAATGAGTGGTCTTGCGGACGCGGTTAAAGAGATGAAAGCGCTGATGCGGGAAGCGCGTCGCTAATGGCTATTCTGGGCCTCGGCACCGATATCGTGGAGATCGCACGCATTGAAGGGGTGATTTCCCGTTCCGGCGACCGGCTGGCAAAACGCGTGCTGAGTGACAATGAGTGGGCGCAATACCAGGCTCATCAGCAGCCGGTGCGTTTTCTGGCCAAGCGCTTTGCGGTAAAAGAGGCGGCAGCAAAAGCCTTTGGCACCGGGATCCGTGGTGGCCTGGCGTTCAACCAGTTTGAAGTGTACAACGACGAATTGGGTAAACCGGGACTGCGTTTCTTCCTGCAGGCGCAGGAAGTGGCGAAAAAGCTGGGCGTGGCGCATGTCCACGTCACGCTGGCTGACGAAAGGCATTACGCCTGCGCGACGGTCATTATCGAAAACTGATCAACAGCCCGGGTGAAGCACAGCTTGCCCGGCTGCTTCCTTTATCCCCCGTGATGCAACACCACAAATTTCTCCCACAGCAGCTCATTGCTTTCACGATGTGCAGGATCGGTGATGATGGTATTCACGATAGGGCAAACTTGCTGGCAGGTTGGCGTGTCGTAATGACCCACGCACTCGGTACAGCGATCGGCATCAATCTGGTAGATGCTGTCACCCATCGAAATGGCCTGATTGGGGCATTCCGGCTCGCACATGTCACAGTTAATGCATTTTTTTGTGATAAGCAGCGCCATAAGTCTCTCAATCAGTAACAGGATAAAGTGCGCGGGTATTATACGCCGCTGATGTTATCAGACCAGCTTTTTCACCAGCGCTTCGCTATGGCGGATATGGCTGGAGGCTCTTTCGGGATCGCGCTGCACCAGCGCCATAAACAGCAGATCGGTCAGCGTCAGCTGGGCGGTGGTTGAAGAGATGGCGGCGCTGCGGGTGGTTTGTTCTTCCGCCACCGTATACAGGCAATGCGTCGCGCACTGTTGCAAGGTATTCGGCGTGAAGCCGGTAAAGGCCAGCACATTGGCGCCCGCCCGCTGCGCTTCCTGCGCGGCCAGGTTAATCTCGCGCCGTTCGCCGGTATAAGAGATTGCTAACAGCAGATCGCCGGGATTCAACGCCTGCACGCTGGCCAGCAGCGCATGCATATCCTGTTCTGCCACCGCGTTAATACCGATTTTCATCAGCTTCCAGGAGAAGTCCTTCGCCACCAGGCCGGAAGCCCCAATGCCCACCAACACAATGCGGTTGGCGCTGCGGATCAGCCGCAACGTCTCCAGCAGCATCTCTTCACTGTTGATATCAAGGGTGGCGCGGATCGCCGACTGCTTTTCCGTCAGCAACTTCTCGCCGACCAGTTTTAGCGGGTCATCGCTGAGAATCAGGTTGTGCACGGTGATGGCATCTTTATCTGCCAGCGATTCGCTGAGCGCCAGCTTCAGTGCGGGGAAACCTTTATATCCGAGCTTTTGAGCAAACTTCACCACGCTCGACTGGCTGACACCCGACTCCTCCGCCAGCTTCTGCGAGCTGAGATGACGTGCACGATCCGGCTGCGACAGCAGAAAATCGGCCAGACGCCGTTCGTTCATGGCCAGGGACGGATACAGCTGGCGAATACGCAGCAGGGAACTCATCGGTCTACCTCTAAATAAAAATGCCAACAGCTTGAATTCTATGGACAGATAATAGCTTGCTGTACGATAAGCGGTAAGTTTATCGGCACATTTATCACAATCCATGATTAAAATTAGGTAATTTCTGTTTTGCAGTGAATATAATATTCAAAATTTACTCTATTTTTAAGAATTAAAAATTCATAAGTGAGGAAACATGGATCTTGGCGCACTGGTTTCAGAAACGCGTAACCCAGAGACGATGGATTTGGACAACCTGTCCACGCTTGAGATGGTCACAAAGTTTAATCAACAGGATGCCACCGTGGCCGAGGCGGTGCGGCTGACCTTGCCGGACGTGGCCAAAGCGGTGGATGCTGCGGCGGTGTCGTTATCGGCGGGTGGGCGGCTGATTTATCTGGGGGCCGGCACCAGCGGGCGTCTGGGCGTGTTGGATGCGTCTGAATGCCCGCCAACCTTTGGCGTCCCGCACGGTCTGGTGGTCGGACTGATTGCCGGTGGTCCGGGTGCGTTGCTGAAAGCGGTTGAAGGTGCGGAAGATAATGCGCAGCTGGGCGTCAGCGATCTGCAGGCGCTGGAACTCAAGCCGCAAGATATGGTGGTCGGTATTGCCGCTTCCGGCCGCACACCGTATGTGATTGGCGCACTGCGTTACGCCCGCCAGCTGGGCTGCCATACCGCAGCGGTCTCCTGCAATCCCGCGTCACCGATCGCCCATGAAGCCGAAATTGCTATTTCCCCGGTGGTGGGCCCGGAAGCCCTGACCGGTTCGACGCGTCTGAAATCGGGTACCGCGCAGAAGCTGGTGCTCAACATGATTTCAACCGGCGCGATGGTGCGAATTGGCAAGGTGTACCAGAACCTGATGGTGGACATGCAGGCGACCAACATCAAGCTGGTGGATCGCGCCTGCCGCATGGTGTGTCAGGCCACCGGCTGCTCAGCCGAAGAGGCGGAAACGGCCCTGAAGCAAACCCAGTACGAGGTAAAAACCGCCATTCTGATGGTGCTGAGCGGCCTCGCGGCTGACCAGGCCAAAAGTTTGTTAACCAGGCATAAAGGATTCCTGCGCGCAGCGCTTCAGGACAGGGGATAGGCGATGGATAAGGCGATGACGCTGGCTGGCCACCTGTTGCAGGGGATCGGCGGGGAGGAGAACATCACCCGGCTGGAAAACTGCATGACAAGAGTACGTATTGAAGTGAATGACGATGCGCGTCTGGATCTGACCCGACTACGTCAGCTCGACGGCGTGAAGGGATACGTCAAGCAGGGAAGCCAGCATCAGTTCATCGTCGGGCCTGGTACCGCGGCTAAGGTGGTGGAGGCGATGCGCAGTCTGATGGCTTCCGCGCCGTCTCAACCGCAGTCGATCGATCGGACCAAGGCGCAGGTGAAGCAAAAGTACAAAGCACCGATGAGCGACGCACTGCGCCAGTTGGCCAACGTTTTTATCCCGCTTATTCCGGCATTCATCGCCTCCGGCCTGATAACCGGCATCATCAACATTCTTAAACGCCCGGATATCGTCGGGGATTTTGCCACCCATTATCCCAATCTGTTAGGTCTGGCGGCAATTTTCGGCAGCACCATTTTCACCATCATGAACATTCTGGTTGGGGTCAATACCGCCAGGGTGTTTGGCGGTTCGATCGCACTCGGCGGGGTGATGGCGGGGATCCTTTCCAGTCCGGCGCTGGCGCAAATCAGTTTGTTTGGTGAAAATCTGCAACCCGGCCGGGGTGGGGTCATTGCCGTGCTGCTGGTGGTTGTGCTGATGTGCTGGATTGAAAAAAAGCTGCGGCAGTGGCTGCCAGAAGCACTGGAGCTGATCCTTAACCCACTTCTGACTACACTTATCACGGCAACGCTGGCGATTGTGGCATTACAGCCGCTTGGCGGGATCATGTCAGATGCGATTGCGCACGGCGCAACCCTGGCCATCGATCGCGGTGGCATTCTGGTCGGTGCGCTACTGGCGGGCACGTTCCTGCCGTTGGTGTTAACCGGTTTGCATCAGGGCATGGTGCCGATTCATGTCGAGCTGGTTCAGGCGCATGGCTACAACGCGCTGCTGCCAATTCTGGCAATGGCCGGGGTAGGGCAAGTGGGCGCTTCACTGGCGGTATTGCTGAAAACCCGCAATGCGCGACTGAAAAAGCTGGTGAAGGGGGCGCTTCCGGTGGGGATTTTGGGTATCGGCGAGCCGTTAATCTTCGGCGTCACGCTGCCTTTAGGCCGGCCATTTATTGCCGCCTGTCTGGGCGGTGCGGTCGGCGGCGCGGTGATCAGCTATGCCAAGGTGGCGACGGTGATTACTTTTGGTATTTCGGGTCTGCCGCTGGCGCTCACTATCATCTCTGGTAAGGTAATGCTCTATCTCGCAGGGTGGCTTGCCGCGGTAGTCTGCGGTTTTCTCTTTGCCTGGTTTATGGGATTCAATGACCCTGAGGAGTAATTTTTGATAACTGGTCAGGAACGACGCGTGGTGTTTTTTGATTTAGACGGCACGCTGCATCAGCAGGATATGTTCGGCACCTTTATGCGCTATTTACTGAAGCGCCAGCCGTTGAACCTGCTATTGGTGGTGCCGTTGCTGCCGGTGATTGGCGCCGGTTTACTGATAAAGGGACGGGCGGCACGCTGGCCGATGAGCCTGCTGCTGTGGTCGATCACCTTTGGCCACAGCGAGGAAAGCCTGACGGCGAAGGAAAATGCCTTTGCGCAGTGGTTCCGTCAGCGCGTCACGGCCTTCCCGGTGGTTCAGCAACGGCTGACGGACTATCTGAACAGCTCGGATGCGGACGTCTGGTTAATCACCGGTTCACCGCAACGGCTGGTGGAGCAGGTCTATTTTGACTCGGCTTTCCTGCCGAAGGTAAAGCTGATCGCCAGCCAGATGAGCCGCGGTTTCGGTGGCCGGGTGCTGTCGATGCGCTGCCTGGGGCATGAAAAAGTGGCCCGACTGGAAGAGAAGATCGGCACGCCACTGCAGCTGTACAGCGGCTACAGCGACAGTAAGCAGGATAACCCGCTGCTGTTCTTCTGCCAGCACCGCTGGCGCGTCACGCCGCAGGGCGAGCTGCAACAGCTTGAGTAAAACAGGTATACTGTGCCGCGTTTTTTAGCTGGAGACTCAGGTGAGCGACAAAGTAAGCGATGAATTCTGGATGCGCCATGCCCTGATGCTGGCGCGTCGTGCCTGGGAAGAGGGTGAAGTGCCGGTCGGTGCGGTGTTGGTACAGGGCGATAAGGCGATTGGCGAAGGCTGGAACCGCCCGATCGGCCACCATGATCCCACTGCGCATGCCGAGATTATGGCGCTGCGTCAGGGTGGGAAAGTGCTGGAAAACTACCGGCTGCTGGACACCACGCTGTACGTCACGCTGGAGCCTTGCGTGATGTGCGCCGGGGCGATGGTGCACGGACGGATCGGCAGGCTGGTGTTTGGCGCAAGGGATGAGAAAACCGGCGCAGCAGGATCGCTGATCGACGTGTTGGGCCACGCAGGCATGAACCATCAGGTTAAGGTGGAAGAGGGGATGCTGGCGGAAGAGTGCGCGGGCATGCTGAGTGATTTCTTCCGTCACCGTCGCGCAGAAAAAAAGGCACTGCGCCTGCAACAACGCGAGCAGGCTGCCGAAGACGACCAGTGAGTTGCGGCCTGTTGCCCCGGAATGCCGTTAGTTCAGCGCAATTTTAGGGGCCACAGCCGGATAGCCTTCCCCCATCTCGGCTTCATAAGCCGCCTGCTGTGCCAGCTTCCGCTCCTGATCCTGCAAATAGCCCACCAGGCTTATCTGATACAGCCGGATGTTTTCCACGTAGTTATAGGCTTCCTGACCACGGGCATAGCCATAGTTGGTCTGACTGTAATAGCGTTTCTGGCTCAGCATCGGCAAACGCAGCTTCACATCTGCCCAGCTATCCGGATTCCCCTTCTGTTTTTCCGTCAGCTTACGGGCATCCAGCATATGGGCATAACCCATGTTATAGGCCGCCAGAGCAAACCAAATCTTCTCATCGTCTGGGATGGTTTGCGGCACTTTTTCCATCATTCGCACCAGATATTCACTGCCGCCACGGATGCTTTGCTCGGGATCGGTGCGGTCACTGACGTTCAGACTTTCAGCCGTGTTGCGGGTCAGCATCATCATGCCGCGCACGCCGGTCGGGGAGGTTGCCTGAGGATTCCAGTGCGACTCCTGATAGGAAATCGCCGCCAGTAAACGCCAGTCGATTTCGCTGGCATACTTTTCAAACAGCGGGCGAATATCCGGCAGCGTGCCATCAATGGCGCGCAGGAAGGTGCGGGTATCGACATAATCGAAGGTCCCCACGTGGCCGAGGTACTTCTCATCCAGACGGGCCATCGCGCCTTCTTCACCCATCTGATTAAAGTAGTCGAGCATCGCTGCATTCAGGCTGTCGTCCTGATCGCGCTGCATATACCAGGTAATCGGCTCTTCATCGGTAATATCAAAGGCGACCGCCAGCTGCGGATGGATGCGCTGGAGCAGGGCGATCGACACGGAATCCCCCACCGTGTAATCCAGTTTGCCATCGGCCACCGCTTCCAACAGGGTGTTCGGGCTCTGATCGGTCGAAATCGCCCAATCCAGATCGGGATACTGATTCTGCTTAATGCCGCGCAGGGTGGAAAGGTAGGCAGAGTCGGAGGCGACGGTCAGTCGGCCATGCAGCTCACCGAGGTTTTTTGGCCGTGGCTTACCCATCCGGTAAACCAGTTGCTGGGATACGGAGTAATAAGTGGGGCCAGTACGAAAGCGCGATTGACGTTCGCCGCTGTAAATTAAGCCTGCGGCCAGCACGTCAGCTTTATCATCTTCCAGGTCGTCAAACAGGTCACTGAGGTTTTGCCGGACGGTGATCTGCAGCTTCACGCCAAGATAATCAGCGAAGCGTTTCGCCAGCTCATAGTCCATTCCGGCTGGGGCTTTATTAATGGTGTAGTAAGTCAGCGGGGAAGTTAACGTGCTCACACGCAAAACTCCCCGTGATTTTATCTGCTCTATCTGGTCCTGTTGACCCCCATACCAGGGGATCGATGGCCACAGTGCCAACGCAAGCAGCACGGTAACCAGGCCGATGAAAAGATAATTAATTTTCAGGCGTTTCAAATGGTTATCTCTCGATTGCTCTCAGGTTCTGTCTGTAACGGCAGTATTTGATGTCTATAATGGTTCCTGAGCGTGGGGCATTTTGCGCAACTCGGTGCCCCTGCGCAACTGAATTCAACCTGAATTGTGTGAATTTCAGCCAATTCCCTGGTGCGATTTATTCTGCGCAAACGGTTTCGTAACCGGTGGGGATTCTCTATAATACCGCCCGCTTTCCCTGTTGCGCCCAAAGAAGCGTCGCCCGGCGCTTCGAAGACGAGAGATCTTTGATGATGGAAATTCTGCGTGGTTCGCCCGCTCTGTCGGCATTTCGTATTACTAAATTGCTGGCCCGCTTTCAGGACGCTCACCTGCCGGTGAGTGACATTTACGCTGAGTACGTCCATTTTGCTGACGTCAGCACGCCTCTGGCCGCTGATGAAAAAGCCCGTTTACAGCGCCTGCTGAAGTACGGTCCCTCTCTCGCGGAACATACGCCGGAAGGGCGCCTGATTCTGGTGACACCACGTCCGGGAACCATTTCGCCGTGGTCGTCCAAAGCGACCGACATCGCGCACAACTGCGATCTGCCTCAGGTGCTTCGTCTGGAGCGCGGTCTGGCTTTCTATGTTAAGGCCCCACAGCTGACCGACGCCCAGTGGTCGTTGCTGGCTGCGCTGCTGCATGACCGCATGATGGAAGTGGTCCTCAGTGATTTGAACCAGGCTGAACAGCTGTTTGCTCATCACCAGCCTGCTCCGCTGCAAAGCGTCGACGTGCTGGGTGAAGGCCGTGACGCGCTGGATAAAGCCAACCGTAAGCTGGGTCTGGCACTGGCCGATGATGAAATCGATTACCTGCTGGCGGCCTTTGAAAAACTCGGGCGCAACCCGAACGACATCGAGCTGTATATGTTTGCCCAGGCGAACTCCGAGCACTGTCGTCATAAAATCTTCAACGCCGACTGGATTATCGACGGCGAGCAGCAGCCAAAATCGCTGTTCAAGATGATCAAAAACACCATGGAGAAGACCCCGGACCACGTGCTGTCTGCCTATAAAGACAACGCCGCGGTGATGGAAGGTTCTCAAGTGGGCCGTTTCTATGCGGACGCAGAAAAAGGGCAGTACGACTTCCATCAGGAAGAAGCGCACATTCTGATGAAGGTCGAAACCCATAACCACCCGACGGCGATTTCGCCATGGCCGGGTGCGGCAACCGGTTCAGGCGGTGAAATCCGTGATGAAGGCGCAACCGGACGTGGCGCGAAACCGAAAGCGGGTCTGGTTGGCTTCTCGGTTTCTAACCTGCGTATCCCTGGTTTTGAACAGCCGTGGGAAGAAGACTTCGGCAAACCTGACCGCATCGTCACCGCGCTGGATATCATGACCGAAGGCCCACTGGGCGGCGCGGCATTTAACAACGAATTTGGCCGTCCTGCGCTGAATGGCTACTTCCGTACCTATGAAGAGCAGGTCAACAGCCATAACGGCGTGGAGCTGCGCGGTTACCACAAGCCAATCATGCTGGCCGGCGGTATTGGCAACATCCGTGCTGACCATGTGCAGAAAGGCGAAATCACCGTCGGTGCCAAGCTGATCGTGCTGGGTGGCCCGGCGATGAACATTGGTTTAGGCGGCGGTGCAGCCTCTTCCATGGCTTCCGGCCAGTCTGATGCCGATCTGGATTTTGCTTCGGTACAGCGCGACAACCCAGAAATGGAACGTCGTTGCCAGGAAGTGATCGACCGCTGCTGGCAGCTGGGTGAAGACAACCCGATTCTGTTTATCCACGACGTGGGTGCAGGCGGTCTTTCTAACGCGATGCCTGAACTGGTCAGCGACGGCGAGCGCGGCGGTCGCTTCAACCTGCGTGACATTCTTAACGACGAACCGGGTATGACCCCGCTGGAAGTCTGGTGTAACGAGTCCCAGGAACGCTACGTGATGGCGGTTGCGCCAGAGAAGCTGGAACTGTTTGCCGAACTTTGTAAACGTGAACGTGCGCCATTCGCGGTGATCGGCGAAGCCACCGAAGAGATGCATCTGTCTCTGGAAGACAGCCACTTCGATAACAAGCCTATCGATATGCCGCTGGACGTGCTGCTGGGTAAAACCCCGAAAATGACCCGCGATGTCACCACGCTGAAAGCGCAGGGTGAGCCGCTGATCCGCGACAGCATAACGGTTGCGGATGCGGTAAACCGTGTTCTGCACCTGCCTGCGGTCGCTGAGAAGACCTTTCTGGTGACCATTGGCGACCGTTCGGTGACCGGTATGGTTGCGCGCGATCAGATGGTCGGTCCATGGCAGATCCCGGTGGCGAACTGTGCGGTGACCACGGCCAGCCTCGACAGCTACTACGGTGAAGCGATGGCGCTGGGCGAACGTGCGCCGGTTGCCCTGCTGGACTTTGCCGCATCCGGCCGTCTGGCGGTGGGTGAAGCGTTGACCAACATTGCCGCCACGCAGATTGGTTCGCTGAAGCGCATCAAGCTTTCGGCTAACTGGATGGCCGCAGCCGGTCACCCGGGCGAAGATGCCGGTTTATATGAAGCGGTGAAAGCGGTTGGCGAAGAACTTTGTCCGGCGCTGGGCATTACTATCCCGGTGGGCAAAGACTCCATGTCGATGAAGACCCGCTGGCAGCATGGCACCGAACAGCGTGAAATGACCTCACCAATGTCGCTGGTGATCACCGCGTTTGCCCGCGTGGAAGACGTGCGCCGCACCGTAACGCCTCAGCTGCAGCCGCAGCAGGATAACGCGCTGCTGTTAATCGACCTCGGCAAAGGCATCAATGCGCTGGGCGCCACGGCGCTGTCACAGGTTTATCGTCAGCTGGGCGACAAGCCGGCAGACGTGCGTGACGCGCAGCAGCTGGCAGGCTTCTTCAACGCCATGCAGGTGCTGGTGGCGGATGGCAAACTGCTGGCTTACCACGACCGTTCAGACGGTGGTTTGCTGGTCACGCTGGCTGAAATGGCCTTTACCGGTCACTGCGGTGTTGAGGCGGATATCGCTGCGCTGGGTAACGATTCACTGGCCGCGTTGTTCAACGAAGAGCTGGGTGCCGTGATTCAGGTGGCTGCGGCAGACCGTGCTCAGGTTGAGCAGGTGTTTGCTCAACACGGTCTGGCTGACTGTGTGCACGTCCTTGGCAAGGCCGTTCAGGGCGATCGTTTCGTGATCACCTCTGGCGACTCTGCGGTGTACAGCGAAAGCCGCACCACGCTGCGTACCTGGTGGGCAGAAACCACCTGGCAGATGCAGCGTCTGCGTGATAACCCGGCCTGTGCCGATCAGGAACACAACGCCAAGAAAAACGACCAGGATCCAGGCCTGAACGTGTTGCTGACCTTTAAGCCAGAAGAAGATATCGCCGCGCCATACATCGCGACCGGTGCGCGTCCGAAAGTTGCCGTATTGCGTGAGCAGGGCGTTAACTCCCACGTTGAAATGGCGGCCGCGTTCCACCGCGCCGGTTTTGATGCGGTTGACGTGCACATGAGTGACCTGCTGGCAGGACGCCGTGGTCTGGAAGCGTTCCATACGCTGGTTGCCTGTGGCGGCTTCTCTTATGGTGACGTGCTGGGCGCAGGCGAAGGTTGGGCGAAGTCGATTTTGTTCAACTCCCGCGTGCGTGATGAGTTCGAAACCTTCTTCCACCGTCCGCAAACGCTGGCGCTGGGCGTCTGTAACGGATGCCAGATGATGTCCAACCTGCGCGAACTGGTGCCGGGAAGCGAAGCCTGGCCGCGCTTTGTGCGCAACCAGTCCGAGCGCTTTGAAGCCCGTTTCAGCCTGGTGGAAGTGGCGGCAAGCCCATCACTGATGCTGGAAGGCATGGTGGGTTCGCGTATGCCAATTGCGGTATCGCACGGTGAAGGCTTCGTGGAAGTGCGTGATGATGCGCATCTGGCGACGCTGGAGCACAAAGGTCTGGTGGCATTACGCTTCGTTGACCACTTCGGTAAGGTGACTCAGCAGTACCCGGCGAACCCGAACGGTTCACCAAACGGTATTACCGCGGTGACCAACGAAAGCGGTCGCGTGACCATCATGATGCCGCACCCGGAACGTGTGTTCCGTACGGTGAGCAACTCATGGCACCCGGAAGAGTGGGGCGAAGACAGCCCGTGGGTGCGGATCTTCCGCAACGCGCGCAAACAACTCGGCTAAGTCGGGTTTACAGGGCAACCCTCCGGGGTTGCCCTTTTACGTTCTGACCACCTGTTGCAAAATTGCGACAGTGGCCTGTTGGCACTGTCGCCAATAAGTGACATCTAAGTTATTGATTTCACTCACTCGCTGAGTTTTATCCGAATAACGTTTCTATTCAGCGACAGTTTCTTTTGACCATCAGGTCCGGAACGCGCTGACTCCGGTTACCTCGAATTTATTTTTGTTATAGAAATCATTGTGTTAATCATTAATTTTAAAGTTGGCACAACTATTGCTAATATACCTGCAGTGGCTCATTCACTTGGTTACGACAGCCCTGCGAAAGCGGTCAAGCGCTTCATAACAACCCGAATGACGCACAATACGGTGCCTGCCGTCCACCAAACCGATACAGTCCACTTTGTGGCTCTATCAAGCTTCGGACGCAACGTTGAGTTAGGCACCACCTAATTTTCTGTGATGACGGATGTCCTCACAGCGTGAATGGCAGATTCTATGAATCTGCCATTTTTCGTTTTGGATCCAGGGCTTTCTTCCCGCGCGTCACTCAGCTAGCATCGTTGCAGCGTGCAAAATGAGAAACTCTTGTGAAAAAATGGCGTCTATTTCCCCGTTCCCTTCGTCAACTGGTATTAATGGCCTTTCTGCTGGTGCTGCTGCCCTTGCTGGTGCTGGCCTGGCAGGCATGGGAAAGCCTGTCTGCGCTGAGCGAAAGGGCGGCGGATACCAACCGCACTACGCTGACTGACGTTCGTCGCAGTGAAGCGATGGCGCGAACCGCGCTGGAACTGGAGCGTAGCTATCGCCAGTACTGCGTGCTGGACGATCCGATGCTCGCCAACCTCTATCAGACCCAGCGCACCAAATACGCGCAGATGCTTGATGCCCAATCCTCCGTACTGCCCGACAGCCGGATTGCCACCACGCTGCATAACGCCTTGGGCCAGCTGGTAAAGATCAGCTGTGATAACAGCAATCCAGTGAAGGCCGCTTCCGACGCGCTGGAGGCGTTCTCGACGGCAAATGCGCAGCTGGTTCAGTCGACGCGCGAAGTGGTTTTCTCGCGCGGTTTACAACTTCAGCGCGAAATTGCCGAACGCGGCCAGTATTTCGGCTGGCAAGCGCTGATATTGTTCTTACTGAGCCTGGGATTGGTGCTGCTGTTTACCCGAATGATTATCGGCCCGGTCAAGGCGGTTGAGAGAATGATTAACCGGCTGGGCGAGGGCAGACAGCTTAGCCACAACCTGGCGTACAAAGGCCCGCGTGAATTGCGCTCGTTAGGGCAACGGATCCTGTGGCTGAGCGAACGGCTTGCATGGCTGGAATCCCAGCGCCATGAGTTTTTGCGTCATATTTCTCATGAGCTAAAAACCCCTCTGGCCAGTATGCGTGAAGGCACCGCGCTGTTAGCGGACGAAGTGGTGGGCACCTTAACGCCGGACCAGCAGGAAGTGGTCAGCATCCTCGATCAAAGCAGCCGCCATTTGCAGCGGCTGATCGAGCAGCTGCTGGACTACAACCGCAAGCTGTCTGAAGCCCCGGTGGCGATGGGCGAGGTGCAGCTGGATCCGTTGATCAACGGCATCGTCAGTTCGCACAGCCTGACCGCCAGAGCTAAAATGATGCAGACTGAAGTGACGCTACCGGTTGCGGCCTGTCGCGCCGACGCCACGCTGCTGGCGCGGGCCATCGATAATCTTTATTCGAATGCGATACATTACGGCGGAGAATCCGGTACCATCTGGATCCGCAGCCGCCAGCAGGGGCGCAAGGTGCTGATCGAGGTCGCAAATACCGGCAGCACCATCCCTGAAGGTGAAAGAAAAATGATCTTTGAGCCTTTCTTCCAGGGCAACCAGCAGCGCAAAGGCGCCGTAAAGGGCAGCGGACTTGGGCTGAGCATCGCCAGGGACTGTATCCATCGCCTGCAGGGCGATCTGCAACTGGTTAACAGTGAAGCGGAAGAAGTCTGTTTTCGTATCGAACTTAACGCCATCGTCGGGAATGCCCAATAATGAGAACCCTCCCTGTTTCCGCTGTGGTCGCCATCGCTATGCTGTTGGCGGCATGCAGCAGCAAAGCCCCCGATCCGGCCATGACCATCAACGGTAAACCGCTGACCGAACCCGAAATCAAAATCGTCAATTTCCAGCTGATTGACTGCAACCGCTTATGGGACATTGACAGTGACACGGCGCTGAACAGTTCACTGTACTGGTTACGGGCGATGGATTGTGCGGTGCGTCTTTCCCCGGCTGAAGCCCGTGAAGAAGCCCGGCGCTGGTCAACGGATAACTGGCAAAGCGCCTTCAAACAGGGGGTATTGCTGAATAATGGCAACGTCACGCCGGTCGAACGGCGGCAGTATATGGCGCGGCTGGACACCTTCAGTGCCGACTATCCTTCTTCGCTGCGTCCACTTATTCAACTGTGGCGTGACGATCAGATGGGGTTGCTGCAACTGTCGGAAGAGAGAACCCGCTACCACCATCTGCAGCAAAGCAGTGATGCCGAGCTGGATGCGTTGCGCCAGCACCAGTTGGCGTTAACTAACGAACTCAGCGTGACCCGTCGTAAGCTGGAGTCACTGACCGACATTGAACGCCAGCTCTCATCCCGCCGTTCACCGGATGCGGCCGATAGCAGCCACACCGATAAGAGCGACGGAAGCACGCCGGCCACAACACTCGAGGATGCTGCGCAGCCATGATAAAGAAATCAGCCAATCTGCTGCTGGTGGACGACGATCCCAGCCTGTTGAAACTGTTGGGAATGCGTTTGAGCAGCGAAGGCTTTAGCGTGCAAACGGCCGAAAGCGGACCGGAAGCGCTGCGATTGCTGCAAAGGGAGAAGATCGACCTGGTGATCAGCGATCTGCGGATGGACGAAATGAATGGCGTCGAGCTGTTTAACGAAATCCAAAAGCAGCAGCCTGGCATGCCGGTGATCATTCTTACCGCCCACGGTTCAATACCTGAAGCGGTCTCCGCCACCCAGCAGGGCGTGTTCAGCTTTCTGACCAAACCCGTCGACCGCGATGCGCTTTACAGTGCTATCGATCAGGCGTTGGCCCACCGCGCGCCCGCCAGTGATGATGCCTGGCGCGAAAGCATTGTGACCCGCAGCCCGGTAATGCTGCGCTTGCTAGAACAGGCCAGAATGGTCGCTCAGTCGGATGTCAGCGTGCTGATCAATGGCCAGAGCGGCACCGGCAAGGAGATCCTCGCCCAGGCGATCCATGCCGCCAGTCCAAGAGCCGGCAAAGCCTTTATCGCCATTAACTGCGGTGCCTTGCCTGAGCAGTTGCTGGAATCGGAGCTGTTTGGTCACGCCAAAGGGGCCTTTACCGGCGCGGTCAGCCAGCGTGAAGGTCTGTTTCAGGCAGCCGAAGGCGGCACGCTGTTCCTCGATGAAATCGGCGATATGCCACAGGCGTTGCAAGTGAAATTGCTGCGCGTGTTGCAGGAGCGCAAGGTGCGTCCGCTCGGCAGCAACCACGATCAGGACATTAACGTGCGTATCCTCTCGGCAACGCACCGCGATCTGCCGAAAGCGATGGAAAAGAAAGAGTTCCGTGAGGATCTCTTCTACCGCCTGAACGTGGTTAACCTGAAAATTCCCGCGCTGCATGAGCGTTCAGAAGACATTCCGCTGCTGGCGAATCATCTGTTGAAGCAGGCGGCCGAGCGGCACAAACCCTTTGTGCGCAGTTTCTCGACCGATGCGATGAAGCGACTGGTGGCCGCCAGCTGGCCGGGGAATGTCCGTCAGCTGGTCAACGTGATTGAACAGTGCGTGGCGCTGAGTTCGGCACCGGTGATTGGTGAAGCGCTGGTTGAACAGGCGCTGGTGGGCGAAAATACCGCGCTACCGACCTTTGTGGAAGCGAGAAACCAGTTCGAACTCAATTATTTACGCAAGCTGCTGCAAATGACCAAAGGCAACGTCACCCATGCCGCACGTCTGGCCGGGCGCAACCGCACGGAATTCTATAAGCTGTTATCCCGCCACGAGCTGGATGCCTCTGATTTTAAAGAGTAGTTTTTTTGTGCCGCTTCACCGCTGAGATATGTTAGCTTAAGCACGCTGAAAAAGAGACAGACCGCGCAGCGGGAGCTGTCCGTTGCACGTATACTGAACAGAGATTACTCTCCGGCCGCGGAGAGAATGAAAAGGGTCTGCCATGAAAAAGATTGATGCCATTATCAAACCGTTCAAACTCGACGATGTGCGTGAAGCACTGGCCGAAGTAGGGATTACTGGAATGACCGTGACTGAAGTGAAAGGCTTCGGTCGTCAGAAAGGACACACCGAGCTTTATCGTGGTGCGGAATACATGGTCGATTTTCTGCCGAAGGTGAAGATTGAGCTGGTTATCGCTGACGATATCGTCGATACCTGCGTCGAAGCCATCATGCGTACCGCGCAGACCGGCAAAATTGGCGATGGCAAAATCTTTGTCTTTGATGTGGCACGCGTGGTGCGTATTCGTACCGGCGAGGAAGACGAAGAAGCGATCTGATTTTTCGCCTCTCCCGTCTGGCCCATCACATCGCCGTCCTTTACAGGGCGGCGATGTCGTTTCTGGCTGACCGATCACAGCACCTTGTGCGGACCAAACACTTCGTAATGGATGCGGGCGCTGTCAATGCCCAGCGTCACCAGCTGTTGCGCCACCTGCTGCATAAAGCCTAACGGCCCACAAAGGTAGTAATGACCTGTCGGATCGCTAAGCTGGCTCTCCAGCGGCAGTAAATTCATCACGCCGGCGCTGTCGAAACGTTCGGCATCCTGCGGCAGCGGATCGCGATACCACAGGTGCTGCGAAAAGTTGGGCAGGCGTTGTGCTGAAGCCGCCACCTCCTCACCAAACGCGTGCCTGGTGCCATTATCGGCAGCATGGAACCACTGCACGCGGGCAGGATGCTGCTGAGAGGCCAGCACATCCAGCATCGCCAGCATCGGCGTCTGGCCGACGCCGGCGGAGATCAGGGTGACCGGTGTCTCGGGAGAGACGGCCAGCAAGAAGTCACCCGCCGGTGCAGCCAGTCTCAGCTCATCACCGACCTGTGCATGCTGGTGCAGCCAGCCAGACACCGTACCGCCCGGTTCATGGCGCACGGCAATGCGATAATCCCGGCCATTGGGCGCGCGGGTCAGCGAATACTGTCGGATCTCCTGATTGGCAAAACGCTTATCGCGCAGCCAGACGCCAAGATACTGACCCGCCTGATAATCCGCCACCGGCTGACCATCGGTCGGGCTGAGAATAAAGCTTTTGATCACCTCGCTTTGTGGCTCAATGGCGCTGATGCGAAACGCCCTCGGCATACGCCAGCCGCCCACTTTTTCCCCGGCCTGCTGATAAAGCTGTTCTTCCCGCTGAATAAACACGCCCGCCAGTACGCCATAGGCTTTGCCCCAGGCATCCAGCACCTTGTCGCCCGGACTGAGCATTTCGTCAAGGGTTGCCAGCAGATGCTGGCCGACAATCTGATACTGCGCGGGCTGAATGGCGAAGCTGGTGTGCTTCTGTGCAATCTTTTCCACGGCGGGCAGCAGAGCAGCCAGATTTTCAATATTGCTGGCATAGGCACAGATGGCGTTAAACAGCGCTTCACGCTGATTGCCGTTGCGCTGATTGCTCATATTGAAAATCTCTTTCAGCTCGGGGTTATGCGCAAACATTCGGTCATAGAAATGGGCGGTCAACGCCGGACCGGTCGCCAGCAGGGCAGGAATGGTGGCTTTCACAGTGGCAATGGTTTTTGCGTCTAACATAGGTGAACTCCCTTGAGTGCTTAAACATGTATTTAAAATGCATCTTATAACTTATAAACGTGCATTGTAAATACACCTTTAGCTGGCAGGGGCATCATTTGGTTAGGCAACCCTCGCCAGTCCTGAAGCCAATCGATTGCGTAAAAAGGGCGCTTTGTGGCTACCCCTAAGCAGGTAAAACAGTTTACACTGTTGGCCTTCGCCCAAACGGGCCGATCGATACCGATTATTTTGTTAGCTGAGTCAGGAGATGCGGATGTTAAAGCGTGATATGAATATTGCCGATTATGATGCCGAGTTATGGCAGGCAATGGAGCAGGAAAAAGTGCGTCAGGAAGAGCACATTGAACTGATTGCTTCTGAAAACTACACCAGTCCGCGTGTTATGCAGGCGCAAGGTTCTCAGCTGACCAACAAATATGCCGAAGGCTATCCGGGCAAGCGCTACTACGGTGGCTGTGAGTATGTGGATATCGTTGAGCAGCTGGCTATCGATCGGGCGAAAGCGCTGTTCGGTGCCGATTATGCGAACGTGCAGCCACACTCAGGTTCCCAGGCGAACTTCGCCGTCTACACCGCGCTGCTGCAGCCGGGCGACACCATTCTGGGGATGAACCTGGCACACGGTGGTCACCTGACTCACGGTTCCCCGGTTAACCTGTCGGGTAAGCTGTATAACGTCGTGCCTTACGGCATCGATGAAACCGGCAAAATCGATTACGACGATCTGGCGGCGCAGGCACAGAAGCACAAGCCAAAAATGATCATCGGTGGCTTCTCCGCGTACTCCGGTCTGTGCGACTGGGCGAAAATGCGTGAAATCGCTGACAGCATCGGTGCCTGGCTGTTTGTTGATATGGCGCACGTTGCCGGTCTGATCGCAGCGGACGTTTATCCTAACCCACTCCCGCATGCACACATCGTTACCACCACCACCCACAAAACCCTGGCGGGTCCGCGTGGCGGCCTGATCCTGGCGAAGGGCGGCGACGAAGACCTGTACAAGAAGCTGAACTCTGCTGTCTTCCCTGGCGGCCAGGGCGGCCCGCTGATGCACGTAATTGCCGGTAAAGCGGTCGCACTGAAAGAAGCCATGGAGCCTGAGTTCAAGGTGTACCAGCAGCAGGTGGCTAAAAACGCTAAAGCGATGGTTGAGGTGTTCCTGGAGCGTGGCTACAAAGTGGTTTCTGGTGGTACGCATAACCACCTGTTCTTGCTGGATCTGGTTGATAAAAACCTGACCGGTAAAGAAGCGGATGCCGCGCTGGGTCGCGCCAACATCACCGTTAACAAAAATAGCGTACCAAACGATCCGAAGAGCCCGTTTGTGACTTCAGGTATTCGTATTGGTTCTCCTGCGGTTACCCGCCGTGGCTTCAAAGAAGCTGACGTCCGCGAGCTGGCTGGCTGGATCAGCGACATTCTGGACAACGTCGCGGATGAAGGCACGCAGGAACGTGTGAAGAAGCAGGTTCTGGAAATCTGCGCACGCTTCCCGGTTTACGCATAACGTTGCGTTACCCCTTTCCCTCGCGAAAGGGGATCCGGAACACATTAACGGGACAATACTGTCCCGTTAATTGATCTTAGGCCTGACCTCTGAGAAAGTAGCGCGCACTTTTGTCGGAGGGAACATGGCGATTCGTTCAGCTTACTGGCTCGGTCTGGGCTATTTCACGTACTTCTTTGCCTATGGCGTCTGGCTTCCTTTCTGGGGAGTGTGGCTGAAAGACTCTGGCCTGCAGCCAGAGAAAATTGGCCTGCTGCTGGGCTGCGGCATGATCGCCCGATTCCTCGGCAGCCTGATCATCGCCTCAAGAGTCACCAATCCTTCGCAACTGATTACCGCGCTTCGCCTGCTGGCGGTGATGGCGTTATGCTTTGTGCTCAGCTTCTGGATCAGCACTTCGTGGATCTGGCTGCTGCTGGTGATGATTGGCTTCAACCTGTTCTTCTCGCCGCTGGTTCCGCTCAGCGATGCGCTGGCAGCGACCTGGCAAAAGCAAATTTCAATGGCCTATGGCCCGGTCCGCCTGTGGGGCTCGCTGGCGTTCGTTATCAGCTCGGCGCTGACCGGCGTGCTGGTCAATGCTTTCTCTTATCAGGCGATCCTGGTGATGCTGTGTATCGGCGTTGCCGCGATGTTTGCTGGCATGCTGTTACGGCCATCCGTGCTGCCTACAGGCAATGCGAAGCAGACCGAAACGGCCGGATGGGCTGACTGGAAGCGATTGCTGCAGGAAAATGCCGTCTGGCGGTTCCTGCTGTGCGTGACGCTGATGCAGGGCGCGCATGCCGCCTATTACGGCTTCAGCGCCATCTGGTGGCAGGAAGCCGGCTACTCAGCCAGCGTCGTCGGCTATCTCTGGTCGCTGGGCGTGGTGGCCGAAATCATTGTCTTTGCCTCCAGCAACCGACTGTTCCGTCGCTGGGGCGCGCGCGACCTGCTGTTGCTGTCAGGGATTTGTGCGCTGGTACGCTGGAGCCTGATGGCATCAACCACCGCGCTACCCTGGCTGATTGTGGCGCAGATCCTGCACTGCGGCAGCTTCACCGTTTGTCATCTGGCGGCGATGCGTTTTATTGCCACGCGCGAGGGAGGAGAGGTGATCCGTCTGCAGTCGGTCTATTCGGCGCTGGCGATGGGTGGCGGTATTGCGGTGATGACCATGATTTGCGGCGTGCTGTTCCAGCATCTGCACGGCGGCGTCTTCTGGGTGATGGCGATGGTGGTGATACCTGCGCTGTTCCTGCGACCGAAGGTCGCCTGATCACGACTCCAGCAGCTGCCGGATGCGCTGCTGCTGATGAGGTTGCAGCGGCAGCTCGGCATGAATTAACGGCGGCGAGTAGAGAGGAAGCGGTGTGGCGTACGGAGTAATCACCAGCGCAATGCCCTTAGGCGCACTGCTGCGTTGATACTCGGCCACATCCAGGTATTTGATATTCAGTGGCAGCAGCGTCAGCTCGCGCACCTGTTGCTCAACTTCCCGCTCCAGCGCCTCATCCTTGCCGGTAAGCAGCAAAACCTGCTTCTCCTGCAGCGCACTTTCCTGCATCAGCCAGGCGCCAAAAATTATCGCAATCAGCCCCATCTCTTCCTGCGAGAAGGTCAGCTGATACTGCTGCTCGAATTCCGCTACCGCGGCCTGGGTGGTCCGCAACAGCTTTGGATACAGGCGGGTCACTTCCTCAGTCAGGCTATTATCAATGCCGACACCAAACAGCGAGCGTTCCAGCGCCTGGGCCAGATGGGTATAAAGCTGGTCGGCCAGCCCCTTATCATCACTGAAGCGCATGCCCGAAAGCTGCTGAAAGCGATCGATTAACTGGCGCACCGCGTCCAGCAGTTGATGTTCATAATCATGGTGGGCATCATCAGCGCTGGGTGCGTGCATCTGACTGAACAGCAGGGCAAACAGCCAGGTTTCACTGCCATCGGGGGCCGTTTTGCAGCGTTTTTGCCAGTGACGAACCACTTCCTCCGCCACCTGATGTTCGATTTTTGCCGCCAGCCAGCTTTGCTGCGCGTCATTGAATTCCGTGCGTGATTGCCGGCACAGCGAATGCTGCATCAGCAGTTGCAAGAATTGGCGATCCCGCTCGGTGAACTGGCGTGCGAGCTTCTGGCCGCAATGTTGCACCAGCGCCAGAAGGTTTCGCTCATCATAAAGCACCTTCTCAATCTGCTTCTGTTTAAGCTGCTGCTTAACGTGCGGGGCAAAATGTTGCTGCACAAAATCCGGTGTCAGCCGCAATGCCCGACGTAACCAGTGAAACAGGCACAACCGCTGGTCCAGTTCCGCACCGCTTATCTGCCACTTCCCCGCGGCATCCTGATGCAGGGCGAGGCGGTGATAGCGCTGGATTTCTGCTTCGACCTCCGCTATATCTTGCCGGGTAACCGACCGATCCACCCCGTTAATCTGACTCATCACCTCAAGAGTCACGGGAAGTTCAGGGAGATAAAGCAATAAAAGCAGATGACAATGACGCTGCGGACTGGAGAAAGCTGAAGGCTCGGGTGAGGGTAAACTCATCGTCGGCAATCCCAGTGAAAAGTAACATCGCTAAGCATAGCGTGATTGCTGCCGGTGGCAGCGTGGTGCGGCCAGTTTTATTTATAGCTTTCTAGGCAGGTCACAGAATTTTTGCCTGAACAGCAGAGGGAATTGAATTTGTTACATTATAACATTATTGTTGGGCGGCTAATCGGGGCATTATGCCTGTGTCTGGCACCGCACGCGTGGGCCCATCCGCACAGCTTTATTGATATGCAGGCAACGCTAGTGCATCAGGACGATAAGATCACTGGCCTGAAAATGCATTGGGTGATGGATGAGATTACCTCGGCCGATCTGCTGTACGACGCCGGCAAGGCCAAACCCGATTCGGTGGTCTGGAAAAAGCTGGCGGCAGAGGTGATGGCCAACGTGCTCGGACAGCATTATTTCAGTGAGTTCTGGCATCAGGGCAAACCGGTGAAGTTCGATAACTTACCGCCGGAATACCATCTCTCCAGGCAGGGAAACAAGGCGGTGCTGGACTATGTTTTACCGCTGGGCGAACCGCAGCCGCTGGCCGGCCAGACGTATGTCTTTACCACCTTTGACCCGAGTTACTTCGTTGATATGTATTACGATTCCGAAAAGTCCCTGCACATTCCCCCTGAGCTGGCGCAGCGCTGTAGCTTTACCCTGAAAACGCCGAAACCGGATGCGTCGATGCAGGCCTATGCGCTGTCGCTGGATAAAGCTGACGCGCCGCCTGAGGATATGGATTTGGGGCAACAGTTCGCGCAGACGGTGACCCTGACATGTCAGTAAATGCCATAACTCCCCGGCCGCAACATGGCTGGCTGCAAGCGTGGCCGCTCTATGTTGTGCTGCTGCTGTTTATTGCCGCAGGTTTCACTGTCTGGCAACACTGGCCGCAGATCCTGCTGAAAAGCATTCTGTGGCAGAAAACGCTGCATCAACAGATGACCGCGTTGCTGCAGCAGGTGGCCAGCCATCCGCATCAGGCGGGGTTGGCGCTGATGGGATTTAGCCTGATGTATGGCGTGCTGCATGCGCTGGGGCCGGGGCATGGCAAGGTGGTGATCGCGACGTTTCTTGCCACGCATCCGACGAAAGTTAAAACCAGTTTGCAGCTGACGCTGGCCGCAGCGGTGGTTCAGGGCGGGGTGGCCATCCTGCTGGTCACCGTGATGCTGGTGGTGCTCGGCCTCTCATCCCGCCAGCTGCATCTCAGCAGTTACTGGCTGGAGAAGGGCAGTTATCTGATGGTCGCCGGACTGGGCCTCTGGCTTTGCTGGCGCGCGCTGCGCAAAATCTGGCAAGCCTTACGGCCCATGCCAGCGATGAAGATTCAACGGATCGTGCCGGTAGGGCATCAACACAGCGACAGCTGTGGTTGCGGGCATCAGCATGTGCCGGACAGCCAGATGCTGGATAAAGCGGTCAATGGCAAAACCAAAGCGATCGTGGTGCTTTCGATGGGATTGCGCCCTTGTTCAGGGGCGATCATGATGCTGCTGTTTTCAAAAGTGATCGGTGTTTATGGCTGGGGCGTGCTGTCGGCATTGGCGATGGCGGTGGGCACGGCATTAACCGTTTCGGCGATGGCCTTGCTGGTGCAGGTTTCCAGAGCGCTGGCGCTAAAACTCAGCCGTGGCGCCTCTCCGGCGGGCTGGCAGAAGGTCGGCTGGTCAGGATTGTCGTTGGTGGGAGGCGTGCTGCTGGTCGCGGTCGGCATCATGCTGTGGCTGAGCGCCACGCCGGCGATGTCCGGCGGCATAAGACCGATGTTTTTAGGCTAATCTGAAAGCAAAAAAGGCGGAGCTGAGCTCCGCCTTTT
Source organism: Erwinia sp. QL-Z3 (assembly GCF_004551645.1). Taxonomy (NCBI): domain Bacteria; kingdom Pseudomonadati; phylum Pseudomonadota; class Gammaproteobacteria; order Enterobacterales; family Erwiniaceae; genus Erwinia; species Erwinia sp. QL-Z3. Next base: position 157,874 of record NZ_CP037950.1, on the reverse strand, counting down.
TGTCACTGAACGGTCCCGAACGGGAACCTAGCGCTTCAGCGCTTCGCTCAGTTCTTCACGCATGTTAGCCAGCATCGCTTTAACGACGCGTGGGTTGCCCGCAACAATGTTGCCGGAAGTCAGGTAACCGTGTGCACCAACAAAGTCAGTCACCAGGCCGCCTGCTTCACGCACCAGCAGTTCACCGGCCGCGAAATCCCATGGCTTCAGGCCAATTTCAAAGTAACCGTCAACACGGCCAGCCGCCACGTAGGCCAGATCCAGGGCAGCAGAACCGCTACGACGGAAATCCGCACACTGGGTGAACAGCTTGCCTACGATGTTGATGTAAGGCGTGGCGTGCTGCTTCAGCTTGAATGGGAAGCCGGTTGCCAGGATGGTGCCATCCAGGTCGCGAGCGGTGCTGCCGCGCAGGCGGTAACCGTTTAACTGCGCGCCCTGTCCACGAACGGCGCTGAACAGCTCATTGCGCATTGGCTCGTAAACGACGGCGACTTCAGTGCGGCCTTTAATGCGCACGGCGATAGAAACAGAGAAATGAGGAAGGCGTTTGATGTAGTTAGTGGTGCCATCCAGGGGATCGATAACCCATTGTACATCCTCGTCTTCACCGGCTAATTCACCACTCTCTTCGGTAATAATGGTGTGCTTCGGATAGGACTTGCGAATCACCTCAATAATCAGGCGCTCAGCGTCGCGATCAACATTGGTAACGAAGTCGTTGGTGCCTTTCTGGCTCGCTTCGACAGCGTCCGGGGTTTCGTAATTCTTGACGATTAAATTTCCGGCCTTGCGCGCAGCGCGCACGGCAATGTTGAGCATTGGATGCATCGTTATCTCTCACTGGATGTTAAAGAACGGGAAAACGGCGCGGATTATAGCAGGGAGATCGTAAAATGTCCTGAAAATATGATAGCATCCTCAAATTATCTCACTGACCTGAACTCCTATGCTGCAAAACATCCGAATCGTGCTGGTTGAAACCTCTCACACCGGCAACATGGGATCCGTCGCCCGCGCGATGAAAACCATGGGACTGACCAACCTTTATCTGGTTAACCCTCTCGTCAAGCCTGACTCCCAGGCTATCGCCCTGGCGGCGGGTGCCAGCGATGTGATCGGCGAAGCCCACATTGTTGACACCCTCGATGAAGCCCTGGCCGGCTGTAGTCTGGTTGTTGGCACCAGTGCCCGCTCCCGTTCGCTGCCGTGGCCGATGCTGGATCCGCGCGAATGCGGGATCAAAAGCGTGCAGAAAGGTCAGCAGGCGCCGGTCGCGCTGGTCTTTGGCCGCGAGCGCGTGGGTCTGACTAATGAAGAGCTGCAGAAATGTCACTACCACGTGGCAATCGCCGCTAACCCGGAATACAGCTCGCTGAACCTGGCGATGGCGGTGCAGATCATCGCTTATGAAGTGCGTATGGCGTTTTTACAGTCGCAGGAAACCGCGCAGCCAGAGTACGAAGAGTCGCCATATCCGCTGGTCGATGACCTTGAGCGCTTCTATCAGCATATGGAACAGATGATGACCCACAGCGGCTTTATCCGTGAAGGCAGCCCTGGCCAGGTGATGAGTAAAATGCGTCGCCTGTTCACCCGAGCCCGCCCGGAGCGCGATGAACTGAATATTCTGCGCGGGATGCTCTCTTCGCTGCAAAAGCCAAAGGGCGAAAAGTAGACTATTTTACCCCCCGGTTTGCGGGGGTAATAGTTGACTAAAACGGTTGGTTAAATAGTTGAGTGTTTTACTAGGTTAAATACTTGACCAATTTAGTCGGGAATGGCAGACTTCAGGCATATTTTGTTAACACCCAACCCGGGTAATTACTGAGGTCGTTTACGCCATGAGACTGACATCCAAAGGCCGTTATGCCGTTACTGCTATGCTCGACGTTGCACTTCACTCCCATCAGGGGCCTGTGCCGTTAGCTGATATTTCAGAACGTCAGGGCATCTCCCTGTCTTATCTGGAGCAGCTGTTCTCACGCCTGCGCAAAAATGGTCTGGTGGCTAGCGTACGTGGTCCAGGCGGTGGTTACCTGTTGGGTAAAAGCTCTGACGCGATCGCGGTCGGTGCGGTGATTACGGCGGTTGACGAATCCGTTGATGCGACTAAGTGTCAGGGTAAAGAAGGCTGCCAGGGTGGCGAACGCTGCCTGACTCACGTGCTGTGGCGTGACCTGAGCGAGCGTATCAGCGACTTCCTGAACAACATTTCACTGGCTGAGCTGGTCAACAACCAGGAAATCCTGGAAGTGGCTGACCGTCAGAACAATACTGAAAAAGCGCGCGTGTCCAATGGCCGCGTGCATGAAACCATTAACGTCAATCTGCGTGCCTGATTGTCGCTAACGCGAACCTGTCTCCTGTCGTTCACTGGCTGATAGTTTCAGCCGGTAGCGGCAGGGTGATAACCTTATCGGGTCGCATTGAATGACTTACATTTAGCATGATGTATGGAGTTCAAAAGCAATGAAGGTTCCGATTTACCTTGATTACGCTGCAACCACCCCTGCCGATCCTCGCGTAGCCGAGAAAATGATCAAGTGCCTGACGCTCGACGGCACCTTTGGTAATCCCGCATCCCGTTCTCACCGTTTTGGCTGGCAAGCCGAAGAAGCGGTGGATATCGCCCGTAATCAGGTGGCCGAATTAATTGGCGCCGATCCGCGCGAAATCGTCTTCACCTCCGGCGCGACCGAATCCGATAATCTGGCGATCAAAGGCATTGCTCACTTCTATCAGGAGAAGGGCAGGCACATCATCACCAGCCAGACCGAGCACAAAGCGGTGCTGGACACCTGTATTCAGCTGGAACGTGAAGGGTTCGAAGTCACTTACCTGGCACCTGCCAGCAACGGGGTGATCGACCTGGATCTGCTGCAGTCGGTGATGCGCGATGACACCATCCTGGTGTCGATCATGCACGTGAACAACGAAACGGGCGTGGTGCAGGACATTGGCAAAATTTCTGAGCTTTGCCAGGCGCGCGGTATTCTGTTCCATGTTGATGCGACGCAAAGCGTCGGTAAATTACCGGTCGATGTCACCCAGATCCCAGTCGATCTGATGTCATTTTCTGCGCATAAAATTTACGGCCCTAAAGGCATCGGCGGTCTGTATGTTCGCCGTAAACCGCGTATCCGTCTGGAAGCGCAGATCCACGGCGGCGGTCATGAGCGCGGTATGCGTTCCGGAACGCTTCCCGTGCATCAAATTGTCGGCATGGGGGAAGCATTCCGCATCGCTAAGCAGGAGATGGCCGGTGAAATGGCGCGCCTGAGCGCATTTCGCCACAAACTCTGGTCGGGCTTCAGTGACATCGAGGAAGTCTATCTGAATGGTGATTTGGCGGCGGGTGCGCCGAATATCCTCAACGTCAGCTTTAATTATGTCGACGGTGAGTCGCTGATTATGACGCTGAAAGATCTCGCGCTGTCGTCAGGCTCTGCCTGTACCTCTGCCAGCCTTGAGCCTTCCTATGTGCTTCGCGCATTGGGGCTGAATGATGAGCTGGCGCACAGTTCACTGCGTTTCTCTTTGGGCCGTTTTACCACCGAAGAAGAGATCGACTATGCGATTCAGCTGGTGCAGAAGTCGATTGGCCGCCTGCGCGAGCTTTCCCCGGAGTGGAAAGCATTCAAAGCTAACAGTCAGACAGCAACGACTTCTCGTTGAATTAGCAGCACTTTCCCTCTACGACTCTCCAACGGACTGAACACTTTTTCAGTCCGTTTGCTCTCATTTCTGCAAGTCTGATTAGACGAACGCAAATAAAGGTTTATTGTAGTGACCGACCGTTTTTAAGGACGGACCAAATAATAAACTCTAGAGGGAGCCATGCGATGACAACCACACCAATGAAAATAACACTGTCAACGGCAGCGGCGGATGCACGTTGGGGCGAAAAAGCGACCCTGACCAGCAATGACAGCGGGATGACCATTCATCTGACCGGCAGCGATGCGCTGGCAACTATCCAGCGCGCAGCGCGTAAAATTGATGCACAGGGCATCCGTCATGTCAGCCTGAGTGGCGACTGGGATTTGGAAAAAAGCTGGGCATTCTGGCAGGGTTATCGTGGGCCGAAAGGGCAGCGCACCGTTGAGTGGGCGACGCTGAATGACAGCGACCGTGCCGAATTCGACAGCCGCATGAAGATCATCAACTGGGTGCGCGACACCATCAACCTGCCTGCAGAAGACCTCAGCCCTGAGCAACTGGCTCAGCGTGCCGTCGATCTGCTGTGTGGCGCAGGCAGCGACAAGGTCAGCTACCGCATCACCAAAGGCGAAGATCTGCGCAAGCAGGGCTATATGGGCCTGCACACCGTCGGTCGTGGCTCGACCCGCAGCCCGGCGTTTTTGGCGCTGGATTACAACCCAACGGGCGATGAGAACGCACCGGTGTTTGCCTGCCTGGTGGGTAAGGGCATCACCTTTGATACCGGCGGCTACAGCCTGAAGCCAAGCGGTTCAATGGACTCAATGAAGTCAGATATGGGCGGTGCAGCGACGCTGACCGGTTCTCTGGCGCTGGCCATCAGCCGTGGGCTGGCCAAACGCGTCAAACTCTATCTTTGCTGTGCCGACAATATGGTTAGTGGCAACGCTTTCCGTCTGGGCGATATCATCACTTACCGTAACGGTAAAACCGTTGAAGTGATGAATACCGATGCAGAAGGGCGTCTGGTGTTGGCTGATGGCCTGATTGATGCCAGCGAGCAAAATCCCGAGCTGCTGATTGATGCCGCCACCTTAACCGGCGCGGCGAAAACCGCATTAGGTAATGATTACCACGCGCTGTTCAGCTTTGACGATCGGCTGGCTCAGTCGTTACTGGGCAGTGCAACGGATGAAAACGAGCCGTTCTGGCGCTTGCCACTGGCTGAATTCCATCGTGGCCACCTGCCATCCCACTTTGCCGATCTGAACAACATTGCTGCGCCGTCACACACCGCCGGTGCCAGCTCTGCGGCTGCCTTCCTGTCGCATTTTGTGAAGAACTATCAGCAGGGCTGGCTGCACATCGACTGTTCAGCCACCTACCGTAAAGGTGCTGTCGATCAGTGGTCTGCCGGTGCGACGGGCTTAGGCGTGCGCACCGTCGCCAATATGCTGCTGAAATAAGCCTGGATCGAACCGATGAATGAAACCAATCAGCGCCTTGAAGAGGTGCTAAAACTGGCCGCGACTGAGCCTGCTCATCGCCCTGAATTTTTTGCTCTGCTGATGGACGCCAGCGTCTGGGTGCCAGGTGAAAGCCCGGAGGAACAGGCCGTCACCGCTGAATCTCAGGTGGACCTGCAGCACTGGGAAAAAGACGACGGCACCAGCATCATTCCCTTCTTTACCTCGGTAGAAGCGATGGAGCAGGCGGTCACCGAAGAGCAGCCGTTCCTGGTGATGCCGGTACGCACCCTGTTTGAAATGACGGTGGGAGAAACGCTGTTTCTTAACCCTAAGCTGCCGACAGGCAAAGAGTTCTCCCCACGCGAAATCACCAGCCTGTTGGGCGAAGGCGCGAATGCGCTTAGCCAGCAAACGGTGCTGGAAGGGGGAACCTCGCTGTTACTGTCTGAGATTGCTGAACCGCCGGCGCAGATGATTGATTCCCTGACCCAGCTGTTTGCGAAATATAAGCAGGTTCGTCGGGGTTATGTGGCGCATATCAAAGAAGCGGCAGAGGATCGGCCAAACCTGTTGATTGGAATTGAAGCGGACAGCGATATCGAGGCGATTATTCAGGCGGCGGGCAGTGTGGCAACGGATACGCTGCTGGAAGATGAGCCGGTGGATATTTGTGAAGTGGTGGAAAACGATAAAGGTATCAGCCACTTCTTTACCGCCCATATCACCCCGTTCTATGAACGCAAGTGGGGCAGCTTCCTGCGGCAGTTTAAGGCGAACAATAAGCCGGCATAAGCTCGTCAAGGCGGCATAAGGTGAAAAAAGGCGGGTCAGCGTAGTTGACCCGCCTTTTTTATCCGCGCGAATCAGCCGATGGCGATGGGCAGATCGTCACGACTTCCCCATTCTCCCCAGGAGCCGTCATACAGCGTAACGTTTTCGACGCCCAGCGTGGTCAACGCCAGAATGACCACCACCGCCGTCACGCCGGAGCCACAGCTGGTGACGATCGGCTGGGTGAGATCGACGCCTTGCTGGCTGAAAATCTCTTCCAGCGCCTTGGGCGACTTCAACTCACCGTCTTCGACCAACGAATTCCACGGCACATTCAGGCTGTTAGGAATGCGTCCACGGTGCAGGCCGGGACGGGGTTCATCCACTTCGCCTCTGAAACGGTTTGCTGCTCGCGCGTCCACAATTTGCGCGCCGCCTTCATGACTGATTAACAGCACGTCGGTCAGGCGTTTCACCAGTTTGCTGTCAAAGCGGGCATCAAATTCCGCTTCGGGCAGGTCAACCGCACCGCTTTCCAGCGCATAACCGGCCTCTTCCCAGCCTTTTAATCCGCCAGCCAGAATCGACACCTTCGCCACGCCAAACTCGCGCAGCATCCACCAGGCGCGCGGAGCAGAGAACAGGTTGCCCTCATCGTAAACCACCAGGTGTTTATCGCTGTTAACCCCCAGCTCACGCATCGCAACCGCAAAGGTTTCCGCCCTGGGCAACATATGTGGGTAAGGGCTGGTGTGATCCGACAGGGCTTCGATATCAAAGAACGGCGCGGCAGGCAGGTGCTTTGCCAGATATTCAGCCTTAATGTCCCGCTGGTTTTCCATACCCGGAGGCAACATGCGTGCGTCTACGATTTGCAGATCGGGATCCGAAAGGTGTTCTGCCAGCCAGTCGGCGGTAACAAAGAAAGAGGATGTCATAGCGGCCTCGCGTTGGGACATGAAGTAACGATAGTTCCAGTGTACCGCGCTGTTACTCCATCACAAGATGTTCCGCACTATCAGGATGATATTGCGTAAGAATCTGAATGCAGCGCGCAATTCTTGTGTCGTTGGCTGACGGGTCCTGAATAACTTTGCGAAATGTTGCTAAAAGTGAAAAAACAGGCTTTTTTTTGCCCCTGCTGAGGTCATACTGTGCACCTCAATTATCGGGTGCTGGCCATGGAGTCATGATGAACGTTAAACGGAATGGATTATATGTTGCGGCTTTTCTCTCGCTGCTGCTGTTAGGTGGCTGCGATCAAAAAGAAGAAACATCATCGACACCGGCCAGCCAGAGTGCGTCTGATAAGGCGCCAGCCAGTAAGCCTCCCTTACTAAGTGACGCGCAGAGGGCAGCTGAAGCTAAACGTGATGCGGGTAAATCATTAACGCTTATTGATGCTTCCGAAGTGCAGCTGGATGGCGCCTTCACGCTGGTGCTGACGTTTTCCATCCCGCTTGACGATCGGCAAAACTATGCCAGCCAGTTACATTTGATCGACACCAAAACCGGTGCAGTCGAAGGCGGATGGGAGCTTTCTCCCTCGCGTAAAGAACTGCGTTTCCGTCATCTTGAACCGGCGCGTGAGCTGACCGTCTCGGTTGATAGCGGGATAAAAGCCGCCAATGGCGCTGTCCTTGAGCAGGCCTTCCAGCAAAAAATAGCCACGCGTGACGTGCAGCCGATGGTTGGCTTTGCCAGCCGCGGTTCTCTTCTGCCGACCAAAGTTACGCAGGGTCTGCCGGTTCTGGCGCTCAACATTAACAGCATTGATGTCGATTTCTTCCGGGTAAAACCGGCTTCACTGCCTTCTTTTCTGGCGTCCTGGCAATATGGCACCACGCTTTCCAGCTGGCAGTCACAGGATGTGCTGACCAAAGCTGACCTGGTCTACACCGGCCGTTTTGATCTCAATCCGCAGCGCAATACCCGTGAAAAAATGCTGCTGCCGCTCAGCAACATTGACGCGCTAAAACAGCCTGGCGTGTATCTGGCAGTGATGAAGCAGGCCGGTTCCTATAACTACAGCAACCCCGCCACGCTCTTCACGCTGAGCGATATCGGCCTGTCTCTGCATCAGTTCCCGCAAACGCTGGCATTGTTCAGCCAGAGCCTGGAAAGCGGGGCCGCTCTGCCTGGTGCTCAGCTTTCACTGTTGGACGAAAAAGGGCAGGTTCTGGCCGAAGCGACTGCGGATGCGCAGGGCCATGCGGAATTTGCCCGCTTCCCGAAAGCCAAAATCGTGCTGGCAAAGCTGGGTGAGCAAACCACGCTGTTGGATCTGACGCGTCCGGCATTGGATCTGGCGGAATTCGCGGTGGCTGGCCCGGAAGGGTACGACAAGCAGATCTTTATCTTTGGCCCACGCGACCTGTATCGCCCGGGTGAGACGGTGGTGATCAATGCGCTGATGCGTGATGCCGATGGTCAACCTTTACCTCCTCAGCCGGTCACGCTGGAAGTGGTTAAGCCGGATGGCGAGGTTGCCCGCACGTTAGTCTGGCAGCCAGAAAATGGCCTCTATCAATATCGTTTCACCTTGCCGGAGTCGGCAACCACCGGCAAATGGTCATTCCGCCTGAATACCGGCGATAACCGTAAACGAAGCTGGGCGTTTAACGTAGAAGACTTTATGCCAGAGCGCATGGCATTGACCCTTAAAAGCAGCCCACTTCCGCAGTCTATGGAGGAGGATGCTGCCTTCCAGGTGAATGGCCGTTATCTGTATGGTGCTCCGGCTGCCGGAAACACTCTGCAAGGTCAACTGTTCCTGCGCCCGCTGAGGGATGCTGTCGCCAGCCTGCCAGGCTATCAGTTTGGCGATATCAATGAATCCGACCTGAAACGCACGCTTGATGAAGTTGACCTCAAGCTGGACGCCGAGGGCAACAGCAGCGTGGTGGCCGAATCGAGCTGGAAACAGGTGCATTCACCGCTGACCGTCATTCTGCAGGCCAGCCTGCTGGAGGCGGGTGGCCGACCGGTGACGCGCCGTGCTTCTCAGGCGATTTGGCCTGCTGAGATTTTACCCGGTATCCGGCCTTTATTTGGTAATAAGGACGTGTACGATTATCGCAGCGACAGTTATCACAGCCAGCCCATGGTGGAAGAGGGCAGTACCGCCGCCTTTGATTTGGTGTATGCCAACAGTCGCGGCAAGAAGTTGGCTGCCCAGGATTTGAATGTCCGTTTGATCCATGAACGCCGCGATTATTACTGGAGCTTCTCGGACAGCGAAGGCTGGCAGTCCCGCTTCGATCAGAAAGATCTGGTTGAAGATGAACACAACGTCACCATTGCCGCTGAGGGCAGCACGCGTGTCGAATACCCAGTGGACTGGGGATCTTACCGTCTTGAAGTGCGTGACCCGGAGAATAATGTGCTCAGCAGCGTGCGCTTCTGGGCAGGCTACAGCTGGCAGGATAATACCGATGGCTCCGGGGCACTGCGGCCGGATCAGGTCAAGTTAAAGCTCGATAAACCGGCTTATAAACCGGGTGAGAAAGCCAGGGTGCACGTTGAATCTCCGGCTGCGGGTAAAGGCTATCTGATGGTGGAGTCCAGTAACGGTCCATTGTGGTGGCAGGAGATCACCGTACCGGCAGGTGGCATGGATGTTGACGTGCCGGTTGATAACGCCTGGAAACGCCATGACCTGTATCTCAGCGCGCTGGTGATCCGCCCTGGGGATAAAACCCAGGGAAGCACGCCAAAACGTGCGGTAGGCTTACTGCATCTTCCGCTGGCGCAAGAGAACCGACGTTTGTCCCTCAGCCTGGATGCCGCAGAGAAAATTCGCCCGCAGCAGACGCTGAAAGTGAAGGTGAAAGCGGGCGTTTCGCAGGGACCTGTGCCGCAAAAAATCACCGTACTGCTGTCAGCTGTTGATAGTGGTGTCTTAAGCATTACCGATTACAAAACGCCGGACCCGTGGGAAGCCTTCTTTGGCCGCAAACGGTACAACGCCGATCAATATGATGTTTACGGTCAGCTGATTGAAGGCAGCGGTCGCCTGGCGGCACTGCGCTTCGGTGGTGACGGCGATGACGAAGATCCGTTAACCCGTGGCGGGCAGAAACCGGTCACTCACGTCAATATTGTGGCCCAACAGCTGCAGGCCGTTACGCTGGATGCCAATGGCGAGGGCACGCTTGAGCTGGCAATACCGGAGTTCAACGGTGAACTGCGCGTAATGGCGCAGGCCTGGAGTGATAGCGACTTTGGTTCGGCAGAGAAGAAAGTGGTTGTCGCGGCACCGTTAGTCAGTGAACTGGCGACGCCGCGCTTTATGGCGGGTGGCGACCGCGCCAGGCTGGCGATGGACCTGACTAACCTGACCCCACAGCCGCAAACGCTGCAAATAGCGTTCAGTGCGGGTGGTTTGCTTAAGCTGGATGATCCGCAGACGCAATCAGTGATCCTGAAAGCAGGAGAACGCAAAACGCTGTTCCTGCCCGTCACCGCCTCAGCCGGATTTGGAGATGGCGACGTCAGCACGGAAATTACTGGCCTGTCGCTGCCAGGTGAAGCGTTCAAACCGATGAAACAACAATGGAAAATTGGCGTTCGTCCAGCCTATCCGGGCGTGACGCGCAGCTTTAGCAGCGTGCTACATGCGGGTGAGCCGTGGGCCTTGCCGGCAGATGCGCTTTCTGGTCTGGCAACGGAAACCCTGCAGGGGCAGCTGGTATTAAGCAATAAACCTCCGCTGAATATCGCCCGCTATATTGCCGAACTCTACGCATACCCGTACGGCTGTCTGGAGCAGACAACCAGCGGACTCTATCCTTCACTGTTTACCAATCAATTGCAGTTGAAGGCGCTGGGGATCAAGACCAGCACTGATGAAGCGCGGCGGGCCTCCATCGATCTGGGCATTGACCGTCTGGCGGGAATGCAGCGTGCAAACGGCGGCTTTGGCTTGTGGAGCAAAGAGAGTCCGGAAGAGTTTTGGCTGACGGCCTACGTCACTGATTTCCTCGTGCGGGCCAACGAGATGGGCTATGGCGTGGAAAAATCAGTGATTGAAAATGCAGACCAGCGCCTGCTGCGCTATCTGCAGGACCCCACTCAGATCGAGGTTTACTACAGCCAGGATAGCAATGCCTCCCGCTTTAGCGTTCAGGCATATGCTGCGCTGGTCCTTGCGCGTCAGCAAAAAGCGCCACTGGGCGCACTGCGTGCCCTGTTCGATAAACAAGGTCAGGCGAAAACCGGGCTGTCGCTGGTCCAACTGGGCGTTGCATTGAAATTAATGGGCGATCGGCCGCGTTCTGAACAAGCCCTGAACCTCGGACTGGCGACGCAGCGCAGCCAGAAAGAGAGCTGGCTGGGCGATTACGGCAGCGACATCCGCGACCAGGCCATGATCTACGTGTTGTTGTCAGAGAATAAGCTGCTGCCACAGGCGCAGGACAGCTTACTGCTTACGTTGACGCAGAACTTGAATGGTAAGCGCTGGCTGTCTACTCAGGAAAATAATGCCCTGTTCCTGGTGGGCAGGGCGCTGACCGATGCCTCAGGTTCAGCCTGGCAGGCCACGCTCAACGGCAGTTCCCTCAATGGTAAAGGACCGGTGACCACGCCATTAAACTTCCCAGAGCTGGCGGAAGGGGTTCAGTTGCAAAACGATTCTACGGATGCCATTTACAGTCGACTGGATGTGGTTGGCTACCCAACGGCTAAGCCGGCGCCTTTCAACAGTGTGCTGAATGTCACCCGACGCTATCTTGATCTTCAGGGCAAGGAGATCTCACTGGAAAACCTGAAGAGCGGTGATTTGCTGCTGGTCAGCCTGAAGGTCTGGGCGGATCGCCGGGTGCCAGATGCGCTGGTGGTCGATCTTCTGCCGGCGGGACTTGAGCTGGAAAACCAGAACCTGGCGAACAGCAGCGCCAGCCTGCAGGAGAGCACCGCCGATGTGCAGGAGTTGATGGGGGATATGCAGCAAGCCAATATCAAACACATCGAGTTCCGCGACGATCGCTTTGTTGCCGCGGTGGATGTGGATGGCTACCGCCCGGTTACCCTGCTTTATCTGGCAAGGGCGGTGACGCCGGGTCAGTACCTGATGCCGCCTCCACAGGTGGAATCGATGTATGTCCCACAATGGCGGGCGCTGGGGACTACGCCAGACAGCCTGACGATTCACTGAGTTGCAGGTGCCTGGCTTAACGCCGGGCACCGCTAACCAATGAATAAGCTATTACGCTATACCCGCTGGTTGATGGTGCCGATTGCCGTTGTGCTGCTGCTTGTACTGGCGGATCGCCTGTGGCCGTTGCCGTTGAAGGAGCTGCAGCCAGCGCGAGTGGTTGTAGCGGAAGATGGCACGCCGCTGTGGCGCTTTGCTGATGCCCAGGGCGTCTGGCGTTATCCCGTTACGCCAGAAGACGTTTCCCCTGATTACCTGCAAGCGTTACTTACCTATGAAGACCGCTGGTTCTGGTATCACCCGGGTATTAATCCCTTCTCGGTTATCCGGGCAGCCTGGCAGGATCTGAGCGGAGGTGAGATCGTTTCAGGCGGCAGCACGCTAACGATGCAGGTTGCCCGACTGATTGATCCCCACCCGAGAACCTTTACCGGCAAGCTCTGGCAGGCATGGCGCGCCATGCAGCTGGAATGGCATCTGTCCAAGCGTGACATTCTGACGCTGTATCTCAACCGTGCGCCTTTTGGTGGCACGGTAGAAGGCGTCGGCGCAGCAAGCTGGACCTGGCTGGGTAAGCCTCCCTCGCAGCTAACCAAAAGCGAAGCCGCATTGCTGGCGGTGTTGCCACAGGCACCGAGCTGGTTGAGGCCCGATCGCTGGCCAGAGCGGGCTCAGGCCGCGCGTAATAAAGTACTGGAAAGAATGGTCGCTCTGCATGTCTGGCCGAAAGAGCTGGTTGAGGAGATTTATCCGGAGCCTGTCTGGCTGGCGCCAAGGCAGATGCCACAGCTGGCCCCACTGCTATCCCGCCGTTTACTGGCGATGTCCAGCCAGCAAAAGATCGTCTCAACGGTCGATGCCGCACTGCAGCGGCAGATAGAGGCGCTGGCGTCAGGCTGGAAAAGCCAGCTACCGCCGCGCACCTCAATGGCTGTCCTGGTGGTCGATCATGCCACGATGAAAGTGCGGGCCTATCTGGGCTCGGTCGATCTGGACGATGACAGCCGCTTCGGCCATGTGGATATGATCAGCAGCATCCGCTCGCCGGGGTCGGTTCTGAAGCCTTTCGTCTATGGCATGGGGCTGGATCAGGGGCTGATCGCCGCGGAATCGCTGTTGCAGGATGTCCCACGCCGTTTTGGTGATTACCGGCCGGGAAATTTTGATACCGGATTTCACGGCGCCGTTAGCGCCAGCGAAGCACTGACCCGTTCGCTGAACTTGCCTGCGGTGCAGCTGCTGGAGGCGGTCGGGCCGAAGTTTCTGGCTGCCAGCTTGCGCAATGTGGGCCTGACGTTGCGTTTCCCGCCGGCAGCGGAGCCAAACCTGTCCTTAGTTTTAGGTGGGACCGGCGCGCGAATGGATCAGATTGTTGCGGCCTACAGTGCCTTTGCCCGCAACGGGCTGGCGGCAGGATTACGCTTTATGCCGGAACAACCGCTGGTGGAAAGGCCGTTACTCTCTCCCGGCGCTGCGTGGATCGTCAGGCGCATCCTTGCCGGGGAGGCCAAACCCTTAGCAGACAACCTGTTACCGGGCGTTGTCCCGCTGGCGGTGAAGACCGGGACCAGTTACGGCTACCGGGATGCCTGGGCCATCGGCGTCAATCCTCGTTATCTGATCGGCGTGTGGGTTGGCCGTCCGGATGGAACACCGGTTGCCGGGCAGTTTGGCTTTGCCAGCGCCGTACCGGTGTTGAATCAAATCAATAATTTGCTGATGACCTCACCCGGTTTTCGCGGTAACTGGTTACCCGTCGAACCGCGTCCTGCGACGGTCTCCGCCGGATCGCTGTGTTGGCCGGGTGGGCAGGCGTTACCTGAAGGCGACAGCAATTGCCGGCAGCGTAAGCAAAGCTGGATTCTGGAAGGGACGACACCGCCCACTTTACTGGCGGAAGGACAGGAAAACCTGGCAGGGCTGCAACAGCCAGTATGGATAAATGCTGCAGGCTTGCGCGTGGCAGCGGATTGCCCGCAGGCGAAGGGGGTAAATGTGGTGTTGTGGCCATTACCGCTGGAACCCTGGCTGCCGGTGTCTGAGCGCCGGCAACAGCGGTTTCCCGCAGTGGATCCCCGCTGTCCGCCACTGGATAACGGCAGTGCGGTTCCTCTGATTTTGACGGGCGTTCGCAGTGGTCAGCTGTTGCATCGTCTGCCAGGTAAAAGTCAGCTGGATCTGAACGTCACGTCGCAGGGAGGCCGCGGAAATCAACGCTGGTGGTTCCTGGACGGCAGTGCGCTTCCGCGCCCAAACCGGCAAGACACCGTAAATTTGTCATTAGGTAAAGCCGGTAGCTACCAGCTAACGGTGCTGGATGAGGGTGGACAAGTCGCCTCGGCAACTTTTACTGTGGAGTGATTCCGCTTGAATGCGATAAAACCGCTAAATAATTGTGGGTTTATAGATCGCATTTTTTTATTAAATTGTTGAATCTCCGATAGGCAAGGGCGGCGATGCCCCCTATAATCGGCGCCATTTTCCAGGCCGGGGAGCCTTTTCACCGGCCAAACTCGACATCAAACAGGGGTCCATATGACTATCGAACGTACTTTTTCTATCGTTAAGCCGAACGCGGTGGCAAAAAACGTTATTGGTGCCATCTTCAACCGTTTTGAAAGCGCTGGCTTCAAAATCGTTGGCAGCAAAATGCTGCACCTTAGCAAAGAGCAGGCTGAAGGTTTCTACGCTGAACACCAGGGCAAACCGTTCTTCGACGGTCTGGTAGAGTTCATGACTTCAGGTCCGGTTGTGGTTTCTGTGCTGGAAGGCGAAAACGCCGTTCAGCGTCACCGTGACCTGATGGGCGCAACTAACCCAGCTAACGCACTGGCAGGTACTCTGCGTGCAGATTACGCTGACAGCTTCACCGAGAACGCGACCCACGGTTCTGACTCTGCTGAATCTGCTGCCCGTGAAATCGCCTATTTCTTCGGCGAAGGTGAAGTTTGCCCACGCACCCGCTAAGATCGTTACTACAGGGCGAATAGCGCCGGGCGTTTACAATTTATTTTGCAGACGCGCTTTAACCTGTCGCTACACGCTTGTATGATAATGCGCCCCTGACCAGCCTGGCTGTCAGGGGCGCATTACTTTACCTTCCATTCCCCCAGAGCCATAACGTGTAATAACGAGGCCCGAGAATATTATGTCTGAACTAATTGTGAGTCCGTCGTCCGAATCTCCTGTCATTGCCACGCCAAAAACAGAAAAAATCAACCTGCTCGATCTGAATCGTCAGCAAATGCGCGAGTTTTTTGCCAGCATGGGCGAAAAGCCGTTCCGCGCCGATCAGGTGATGAAGTGGATGTATCACTACTGCTGTGATGATTTCGACGAGATGACCGACATCAATAAGGTTTTCCGCAACAGGCTGAAAGAAGTTGCTGAAATCCGCGCACCTGAAGTCGCAACCGAGCAGCGCTCGACCGATGGCACCATCAAATGGGCAATCACCGTTGGCGGTCAGCAGGTCGAAACCGTGTACATTCCGGAGAAAGACCGCGCCACCCTGTGCGTCTCTTCCCAGGTGGGCTGCGCGCTGGAATGCAAATTCTGCTCGACGGCGCAGCAAGGCTTCAACCGTAACCTGCGCGTGTCTGAAATTATCGGCCAGGTATGGCGTGCAGCAAAAATTATCGGTGCCTCTAAAATCACCGGTACGCGCCCTATTACCAACGTGGTAATGATGGGTATGGGCGAGCCGCTGCTTAACCTGAACAACGTTGTTCCGGCGATGGAAATCATGCTGGATGACTTTGGTTTCGGTCTGTCCAAGCGTCGCGTCACCCTATCCACATCAGGCGTGGTTCCCGCACTGGATAAGCTGGGCGACATGATTGACGTGGCGCTGGCGATCTCCCTGCATGCGCCAAACGACACAATTCGTGACGAAATTGTGCCGGTTAACAAAAAGTACAATATCGAGACGTTTTTAGCCTCGGTGAGCCGTTACATTGCTAAGTCCAATGCCAATCAGGGCCGTGTGACCATTGAGTACGTGATGCTGGATCATGTGAATGACAGCACCGATAACGCACACGAGCTGGCGGCATTGCTGAAAAACACCCCATGCAAAATCAACCTGATCCCATGGAACCCCTTCCCGGGCGCTCCTTATGGTCGCAGTTCGAACAGTCGCATCGATCGTTTCTCTAAAGTGTTGATGGATTACGGATTTACCACTATTGTGCGTAAGACGCGCGGTGATGATATTGATGCGGCCTGCGGACAGTTGGCCGGGGAAGTGATTGACCGTACCAAGCGTACCTTGCGTAAAAAAATGGCCGGTGAAGCGATTTCTGTGAAAGCGCTCTGAAACCTGAACGTTGGCAGTGACCCGTGCTGTCCGCCCTGATGTGAAAAGCGTACCATACGCTTAACTCAAATCAGGAGGTTGCATGGGTAAAGGATTCCCGTTCTGGTTGGCACTGTTGCTTGTAGCAGGCTGCCACTCGTCATCGCAACGCAATGAACTGCTGCAGACCCGACTACAATTGGGGCTGGATTATCTGGCCCGCGATAATTTATCTGCTGCCGGGCGCAATCTGCATCAGGCCGTGGTGCTTGCACCGACGGATTATCGTGTTCAGCTGGCGATAGCGCGTTTTTACCAGCGATCGGATAACCCGGTTGCCGCCAGCGAGCATTATCAGAAGGCTCTGCTGCTGGCAGGACAAAACCGTGATGTAATCAATAATTACGGTGCGTTTCTCTGTAGTTTAGGGCAGTATGATGCGGCTCAGCAGCAGTTCAGCAAAGCCGCTGAATTACCTGAAAACGGCGTGCTTGCCGATGCGCGTGAAAATGCCGGTTACTGCTACCTCCTTGCGGGGGAACAGGACAGGGCACGGACAGCATTGGTTGAGGCAACACAAAACGCTGTCGACAAGGGAAAGGCTCTGCTGGCAGAAGCCGAAAGGCGATTTGGAAAGAATGAGCGCGAGGTATCGCGGCTCCTTTTAGATGTTTATCAACGCAACTTTTCAGCCACGGCTGAGAGTTTGTGGTTAGAGATTCGCTTCGCCGCGCTGGCGCAGCAACCCGAAGGCGTAAAGCTTGCCGGGGCGCAGTTGGCGCGAAATTTTCCACAATCGATACAGCACCTGCATTATTTAGCTAATGAATACTGAAGCCACTCAAGATAACTCAGCAGTAAATTCAACAGGCCAGCGCCTGCGCAGTGCCCGTGAGCAAATGGGACTGACTCAGCAGAACGTTGCTGAACGCCTTTGCCTGAAACTTTCCACCGTCCGTGATCTTGAAGAGGACAAGTCGCCTGCCGATCTGGCGTCGACCTTCCTGCGGGGATATATCCGTTCTTATGCCCGTCTGGTACACGTACCTGAAGATGAACTGCTGCCGATGATGGCTAAGCATTCACCTGTTCGTGCTGCCAAAGTGGAGCCGATGCAGAGTTTTTCTTTGGGCAAACGTCGCAAAAAACGCGATGGCTGGTTGATGATTTTCACCTGGCTGGTCCTGTTTGTTGTCGTCGGATTGACCGGCGCCTGGTGGTGGCAAAACCACAAGGCTGCTCAGGACGATCTGGTGTCGATGGCCGATCAGAACGCGGGAACCAGTGGCGATAATAGCCAGTCGATCCCGCTGGGTGACAGCAGCAATGACAACACGCCGGCCGATAACTCGGCCGCTCAAAGTGTTCCTGCTGACGCTTCAGCCCAGACGCCATCAGCTTCGGCGCCAGCAGCAGCCAGCGCACCTGCGGCAACTCAGACCCCGGCAAATAATGCCGCGGCTTCTTCACAGCCTGTTGCCGTTTCGCCTTCTCAGGCGCCAGTGGACAACACGGCCAACAGCCAGATGCCAACCGGATCTGCAGGCGTTAGCGCGCCTGCTGCCGACGGCAATGCGCTGGTGATGAGCTTCGATAAAGACTGCTGGCTGGAAGTCGCCGATGCAACAGGGAAAAAACTGTTCAGCGGAATGCAGCGTAGTGGTGGTAAACTCAGCCTCGCCGGTAAAGCGCCATATCGTCTGAAGATTGGTGCGCCGGGCGCCGTTCAGATCCAGTATCAGGGCCAGCCGGTCGATCTGAGTCGTTTCATCCGTACCAACCAGGTTGCTCGCCTGACAGTCGGTGCGCAATAACGCATCTTTCTGATCGCGAGTAATTGTGGAGAAAGAAGACTATGCATAACGCAGCACCCATTATCCGTCGCAAATCTACGCGCATTTACGTCGGCAAGGTGCCAGTGGGCGATGGTGCACCAATAGCCGTTCAGTCCATGACCAACACGCGAACCACCGATGTGGCGGCGACGGTCAATCAAATCAAAGCGCTTGAGCGTGTCGGTGTCGACATTGTTCGCGTTTCTGTTCCTACCATGGACGCCGCTGAGGCTTTTCGCCTGATCAAACAGCAGGTCAATGTCCCGCTGGTTGCTGACATCCATTTCGACTATCGCATTGCCCTTAAGGTTGCCGAATACGGCGTTGACTGCCTGCGCATCAACCCAGGTAACATCGGCAATGATGAGCGTATCCGCCAGGTTGTGGACTGCGCGCGTCACTACAACATCCCTATCCGCATTGGCGTGAACGCCGGCTCGCTGGAAAAAGACCTGCAGGAAAAGTATGGCGAACCTACGCCACAGGCCCTGCTGGAATCTGCCATGCGTCATGTCGATCATCTGGATCGCCTGAACTTCGATCAGTTTAAAGTCAGCGTTAAAGCCTCCGACGTGTTTTTGGCCGTTGAGTCTTACCGTTTGCTGGCTAAGCAGATCGATCAGCCACTGCACCTTGGCATCACCGAAGCCGGTGGCATGCGTGCTGGCTCAGTGAAATCTGCCATCGGTCTTGGCCTGCTGCTCTCAGAAGGCATTGGCGATACGCTGCGTATTTCGTTAGCCGCCGATCCGGTGGAAGAAGTGAAAGTCGGCTTCGATATCCTCAAGTCCCTGCGCATTCGTTCACGTGGTATCAACTTCATTGCCTGCCCAACCTGTTCACGTCAGGAATTTGATGTGATTGGCACGGTGAATGAGCTTGAGCAGCGGCTGGAAGATATTGTGACGCCGATGGATATCTCCATTATCGGCTGTGTGGTGAATGGCCCGGGTGAAGCGCTGGTTTCCACCCTTGGCGTCACCGGTAGCAACAAGAAAAGTGGCTTATATGAAGACGGCGTGCGCTTGCGTGAACGTCTTGATAACAACGACATGATCGATCAGCTGGAAGCCCGCATCCGTGCTAAAGCCACGATGATGGACGAAAGCCGCCGCATTGCTATCCAGCAGTTAGAAAAATAAATCGCATTTACGGGTTGGCCCGAAGGCCGGAGGACAGAGTTTACTGACTTTCTGTCCCGGCCCTTTTAACCAGCCCCAGAGTTAAGAAGAGAAAAAAAGTGGCGAAGAATATCCAGGCTATCCGTGGCATGAATGATTACCTCCCCGCGGAAACCGTCGTATGGCAACGCATTGAGCAGATCCTCAAGCAGGTGCTGGCCAGCTATGGTTACAGTGAAATCCGCCTGCCGATTGTAGAGCAGACCCCTTTGTTCAAACGCGCCATCGGTGAAGTCACCGACGTGGTTGAAAAAGAGATGTACACCTTCGAAGACCGCAACGGTGAGAGCCTGACGCTGCGTCCGGAAGGCACGGCAGGTTGCGTACGTGCCGGTATCGAACATGGTCTGCTGTACAATCAGGAGCAGCGTCTCTGGTATGTGGGACCGATGTTCCGCTACGAGCGTCCGCAGAAAGGCCGTTATCGCCAGTTCCATCAGATGGGTGTGGAAGTCTTCGGTCTTCAGGGCCCTGACGTTGATGCTGAGCTGATCATGATGACCGCGCGCTGGTGGAAAGCGCTGGGCATTTCTGAACACGTTAAGCTCGAGCTGAACTCAATTGGTTCACTGGAGGCGCGTGCTAACTATCGTGATGCGCTGATCGCTTTCCTGGAACAACATCAGGACGTGCTGGATGAAGACTGCAAGCGCCGTATGTACACCAATCCGCTGCGTGTGCTGGACAGCAAAAACCCGGATATTCAGGCGTTGCTGAACGCGGCACCGGAGTTGAGCGATTATCTGGACGCTGAATCACGCGAGCACTTTGCTGGCCTGTGTGAACTGCTGGACTCAGCGGGTATTGCCTATACCGTTAACCAGCGTCTGGTGCGCGGGCTTGATTACTACAACCGCACCGTCTTCGAGTGGGTGACCACCAGTCTGGGCTCGCAGGGCACCGTTTGTGGCGGCGGCCGTTATGATGGTCTGGTTGAACAGCTTGGCGGTCGTGCGACCCCAGCCGTCGGTTTTGCGATGGGGCTGGAGCGTCTGGTGCTGCTGGTTCAGGCAGTTAATCCGGAATTTGAACCGACGCGAATTGTCGATGTCTATGTTATCGCTTCGGGTCAAGGCGTGCAGTCAGCCGCGATGCAACTGGCCGAGCAGATTCGTGATGCAGACCCGACACTGAAGTTAATGACTAACTTCGGCGGCGGTAATTTCAAGAAGCAGTTCGCCCGTGCGGACAAGTGGGGCGCTCGCGTTGCACTGATGCTTGGCGAAGATGAAGTTGCCAACGGGCAGGTGACTATTAAAGATTTGCGCAATGGCGAGCAACAGACGCTGGCGCAACGTGATGCTGCAGCCACACTGGCAGCGATGTTGAAATAAGCCAAAAGCGGTATCGCGGTTTTAAAGGAGAAGGTTTGCGTGGAAGTCTATAGCAACGAAAACGAACAGGTTGATGCGTTACGCGGTTTCTTTGCCCAGAACGGTAAAGCACTGGTTATCGGCGTCATTATTGGTATTGGTGCCCTGGCCGGCTGGCGCTACTGGAGCAGCCATGAAGATGGCAGCAGCCGTGAAACCTCCGCAGCTTATCAGCAGGTGTCTGGCGCGCTGGACAGCAGCAAGCCAGAAACGCTGGCCGCTGCGGCCAAATTTGCCAGTGAAAACAGCAACACCTACGGTGCGCTGGCTTCTCTGGACGTGGCCAAGCGCTACGCCGACGGCAACCAGTTGGATCAAGCCGCAGCCCAGCTTCAAAGCGGCCTGAAAGATACTAAAGACGCGAACCTGCAAGCCGTGTTGAATCTGCGCCTGGCGCGTATTCAGCTGCAGCAGAAGAAACCTGATGAGGCGGTAAAAACCCTCGATTTAATCAAAGGTGACGGCTGGACAGCTATCGTGGCTGACGTGCGTGGTGAAGCCCTGCTCAGCAAAGGCGACACCAAAGGCGCCCACGATGCCTGGAGCAAAGGCATTGACTCTGACGCGTCTCCGGCGCTGAAAGAGATGCTGCAGATGAAAATGAATAATTTACCCGGCTAAGTTTACCCGCGGTATAAAATTGCCTCCACAGGCTCAAGAGGGATTTCATGGAATTGCGTAAGATACTTCTGCCGGGACTGATTTCAGTCACTTTGCTCAGCGGATGTTCATGGTTTAGCGGTGAAGAAGACGTCGTCAAAATGTCACCGTTACCAAAAGTTGAAAATCAGTTTACCCCGGAAAAAGTCTGGAGCACCTCAGTAGGTGATGGTGTAGGTGATTACTACTCCAACCTGCATCCAGGCTGGGCAGACAGTACGGTTTATGCCGCCGATCGCCATGGCATTGTGAAAGCATTGAACGCGGGCGACGGTAAAGAACAGTGGAAAGTTGACCTGTCAGAAAAAACCGGCTTCTTCTCCAGCAATCGTCCTGCGCTGATTTCAGGCGGCGTGACAGTTGACGGTGGTCATGTCTACCTCGGTAGCGAACGTGCTCAGGTCTATGCCCTGAACACCAGTGACGGTTCCGTTGCCTGGCAGACCCAGGCGGCCGGCGAAGTGCTGTCCCGTCCGGTGGTCAGCGATGGCCTGGTATTGATTCACACCAGTAACGGCATGTTGCAGGGTCTGGATCAGACCAGCGGTGCCATTAAGTGGTCTGTGAACCTCGACGTGCCGGCGCTTTCCCTGCGCGGTGAGTCTGCGCCTACGGCAGCCTTTGGTGCGGCGATTGTTGGCGGTGATAACGGTCGCGTGAGCGCCGTGATGATGAACCAGGGCCAGATTATCTGGCAGCAGCGTATTTCCCAGCCAAGCGGCGCCACGGAAATCGATCGCCTGTCTGACGTGGATACTACGCCGGTGGTGGTCAATGGCGTGGTTTATGCCCTGGCGTACAACGGCAACCTGACCGCGATGGACCTGCGTTCTGGTCAGATCCTGTGGAAGCGTGAAATTGGCTCCGTGCACGATATGATCGTTGATGGCGGCCGTATCTACCTGGTCGATCAGGATGACCGTGTGGTTGCCCTGAACACCGAAGGTGGCGTGACCATCTGGCGTCAGAGCGATCTGCTGCACCGTAACCTGACCTCGCCTGTGCTGTACAATGGCTATCTGGTTGTCGGCGATAGCGAAGGCTATCTGCACTGGATTAATACCGATGACGGTCGTTTCGTTGCTCAGCAGAACGTCGACAGCTCTGGTTTCCAGACTGAACCGGTCGTCGCCAGCGATAAGTTACTGATCCAGGCAAAAGGCGGCGAAGTTTACGCGTTTACCCGCTAACTTCCACCCGCTGTTCTGGTCTTAAACGGCTCCTGATTCGTCAGGGGCCGTTTCGTTTTTCTCTGGGCGTGGTATCCTCTACGCCTTCAGCCTGCGTGTGCGTCAGCACTCTTTTTGTTTGTCGTGCATGAATAGTATGTATGTCAGGCGCTTAATTTTTGTCATGAGGCTTCAATATGGTACCTGTGGTCGCGCTGGTCGGGCGTCCCAATGTGGGAAAATCCACCCTGTTTAACCGTTTAACGCATACGCGAGATGCGCTGGTGGCGGATTTTCCTGGACTGACGCGTGACCGTAAATATGGTCGTGCCGAGGTCGAAGGGCAGCAGTTTATTTGCATCGATACCGGCGGTATTGATGGTAACGAAGAGGGTGTGGAAACGCGCATGGCCGCGCAGTCCCTGTTGGCGATTGAAGAAGCCGATGTGGTGCTGTTTATGGTTGATGCCCGTGCCGGCCTGATGCCTGCTGATATCGCTATCGCCCAGCATTTACGCTCGCGCGAAAAACCGACTTTCCTGGTGGCGAACAAAACTGACGGTCTGGATCCTGATTCTGCCGTGGTGGATTTCTATTCGTTAGGCCTGGGCGAGATCCATGCGATTGCTGCTTCTCATGGCCGCGGCGTCGCAAGCCTGCTGGAAGATGTGCTGGAGCCTTACCGCGAAGTCGTGGAAGAGTCTGCACCGCTGACGGAAGAAGAAGAGAACGCTGCTTACTGGGCTGATTTGGAAGCGGCAGAGCAGGGTGAAATCGAAGCAGCGGAAGCTGAAGACAACTTCAACCCGCTGGATCTGCCGATCAAACTGGCTATCGTCGGTCGTCCTAACGTCGGTAAGTCAACGCTTACTAACCGCATTCTGGGCGAAGACCGCGTGGTGGTGTTTGATGCCCCGGGTACCACCCGTGACAGTATCTATATCCCGATGGAGCGCGACGGCCGCGAATACATCCTGATTGATACCGCCGGCGTACGTAAGCGTGGCAAGGTGACGGAGACCGTTGAGAAATTCTCGGTAATCAAAACCCTGCAGGCTATCGAAGACGCCAACGTGGTTATGCTGGTGATCGATGCCCGCGAAGGCATTTCCGATCAGGATCTGTCGCTGCTGGGCTTTATCCTCAACAGCGGCCGCTCGCTGGTGATTGTGGTCAACAAGTGGGATGGCCTGTCACAGGAAGTGCGTGATGAAGTGAAAGAGACGCTGGACTTCCGTCTGGGCTTTATCGACTTTGCGCGCGTACACTTCATCTCTGCTTTACATGGCAGCGGTGTCGGCAACCTGTTTGAATCGGTCACCGAAGCCTATGACTGTTCCACGCGCCGCGTGAACACCTCTATGCTGACCCGCATCATGAACATGGCGGCTGATGACCATCAGCCGCCGCTGGTTCGTAGCCGCCGTGTGAAGCTGAAATATGCTCACGCCGGGGGATATAACCCGCCGATTGTGGTGATTCACGGTAATCAGGTGAAAGATCTGCCGGATTCCTACAAACGCTACCTGATGAATTACTTCCGCCGTTCGCTGGAAGTGATGGGCACGCCAATCCGTATCCAGTTTAAGGAAGGCGATAACCCGTACGAAGGTAAACGTAACCTGCTGACGCCAAATCAGCTGCGCAAACGTAAGCGTTTAATCAGCCATTTGAAGAAAAAGTAAAACAGATATTAAGGGAGCCGCCTGGCTCCCTTTTTTATTCCCTTTATTTTATTCCCGCCTCCGAATATCAAAAAAATCACTTCAGCTATAATGGATAATTGTGGCGCTGAACTATTTCTTCCGCTTTCTAGGCGTGCTATCTGCTTTTGCCAAAAAGAGCCAGAAGTGTGAAGTTTGTTAAGTTTGTGTTTATTCCTTTACGAACCACGTGGTACAATTTTGCCGTTATTTCAGAGCCTCACCGCCTGCAACAGGCGTCGTCAGGGGCTTTGGCTAACACAGGACGGGGACAGCCCGTATCGAATTGTTAATAAGTTTAGTGACTTAAGAATAATGTTCATCGCCCTCCGCTACCTGCCAACCTTGGTGTTTGCGGTACAGATGCAAAATGAAGATTGTGCTGAAGCCCTATTTTGTTCAGGAGTATTTTTACCATGTCTCAACTGAATGCCCGGCCATCAAAATGGCTGAGCTTGTGGTGCGTATTGCTCGGGTTAATCCTGCTGGCGACCGGCCTTTTCTTTGTGATTGGTGGCGGGAAACTGGTTTCACTGGGCGGTAGCTGGTATTTCGTTATTGCCGGCGTGTTCACCGTTCTTTCCGCGATTCAATTCTTCCGCCGCAAATCTTCTGCCGTGACGATTTTCGCGCTGGTGTTCATTGGCTCGGCTATCTGGGCCGTGCAGGACGCGGGCATGGATTTCTGGCCGTTGGTTTCCCGTCTGATGACGCTGGCCGGCCTGCTGTTGGTGGCGATGATTACGCTGCCAGCCCTGCGCAAGCGCGAAGGCAAATCATCAGCGGCTAAACCGGCTTACGCGATCTCTGCGGTACTGGTGGTTGGCCTGGTGGCCACGCTGGTGCAGATGTTCCAGCCGCATCCTACCGTGGCAAACGGTCAGGAATTGCCACTGGTTCCTGTTGCGAAAGATCAGCAGCAGAAAGACTGGGACAACTACGGTAATACCCCTGGCGGTAGCCGCTTTGTGGCGCTGGACCAGATCACACGCGATAACGTGAAGGATCTGAAAGTTGCCTGGACCTACCACACCGGTGATATCCCACTGAGCCCGGACGGCAATGGTGCGGAAGATCAGCAGACGCCTCTGCAGGTTGGTAACACCGTGTTCCTGTGTACGCCGCACAACAACGTGATTGCCGTTGCGGCGGATACCGGTAAGCAGATCTGGAAAGCGGACATCAACGCGAAATCCTCCGTCTGGATGCGCTGCCGTGGTCTGGCTTACTTCGACGCGACCAAACCGTTGACGCAGCCTGCTGCGCCGGGTTCAAACGCGCCGGCACCGGTTAACCTGCCTGCAGGTGCTGCCTGTCAGCGTCGTGTTCTGATGAACACCATTGATGACCGTCTGATTGCGCTGGATGCCGATAACGGCCAGTTCTGTGCTGACTTCGGCAAGAACGGCACCGTTGACCTGCGTGAAGGTATGGGCGATGCAAAAGACCCAAGCTACGTCCTGACGTCAGCGCCAACGCTGGCTGGCAGCACCGTCGTGGTGGGTGGACGTGTGGCGGATAACGTCAGCACCGATATGCCTGGCGGCGTAATGCGTGGCTTTGACGTGATCACCGGTAAAATGCGTTGGGCATTCGATCCAGGCAAAGACGATCCAAATGCGATCCTGATGCCGGGCGAACACTTCACCCGCAGCACGCCTAACTCATGGGCACCGATGTCTTACGACCCGAACATGAACACCGTGTTCATCCCGATGGGCAGCTCGTCTGTCGATCTGTGGGGCGTTAACCGTACCAAGCTTGACCACAAATACGGTGCAGCGGTTCTGGCCGTTGATGCAACGACCGGTAAAGAGAAGTGGGTTTACCAGACCGTGCATAACGATCTGTGGGACTTCGACCTGCCAATGCAGCCAAGCCTCGTCAACTTCCCGATGAAAGATGGCAGCAAGAAACCGGCCGTGGTGATCGGCACCAAATCTGGTCAGATTTACGTTCTCGATCGTCTGACCGGTGAGCCGCTGACCAAAGTGGAAGAGCAGGCGGTTCCGACGGCTAATATCCCGAACGAGCAGTATTCCAAAACTCAGCCACGTTCAGTGGGCATGCCGCAGATCGGCAACGAAACGCTGAAAGAGTCTGACATGTGGGGTGCAACGCCGTTCGATCAGCTGGCATGCCGTATCAGCTTCAAATCGATGCGCTATAACGGGCTTTATACCCCGCCAGGCACCGATATCTCCCTCAGCTTCCCTGGCTCTCTGGGCGGAATGAACTGGGGTAGCATGTCTACCGATCCAAACCATAACTACCTGTTCGTCAACGATATGCGTCTGGGCCTGTGGCAGCAGATGGTTGCTGCGGCACCGGCGAAAGATGGCGCGGTGAACAACGGCGGTGAAGCCGTTAACACCGGTATGGGCCTGGTGCCGATGAAAGGCACGCCGTATGCAGTGAACAAAAACCGCTTCATGTCGCCGTTGGGCATCCCTTGCCAGAAGCCACCGTTCGGTACGCTGTCTGCAATCGACCTGAACACCCAGAAAATCGTCTGGCAGGTGCCGGTCGGCACCGTGCAGGATACCGGTCCGTTTGGTATCAAAATGCATGCACAGATGCCAGTTGGTATGCCAACACTGGGCGGCACCATGGCCACTCAGGGCGGTCTGGTGTTCATTGCCGGTACTCAGGATTACTACCTGCGCGCCTTCGATACCGCAACCGGTAAAGAAGTGTGGAAAGCGCGTCTGCCAGTGGGTAGCCAGGGTACGCCAATCAGCTACGTCTCACCAGAGAACGGGAAGCAGTACATCCTGATTTCTGCAGGCGGTGGCCGTCAGTCTCCAGACCGTGGCGACTACGTGATTGCTTACGCACTGGATAAGTAAGTCCTGCGGGGGAAACCTCTGAAGGCTTGAAAAACCAAAGCCCCTTCATCACTGAAGGGGCTTTTTTATTGCCTGCGTGTCAGGGCTATTGCCCGTCCTGCCAGAGCTGTACCAACGCCGGCGGTGCCTGATCTTCGGCAATGATAATCACGATGTTACCCAGCCGATCGGGCGTGGCATAACTGATCTCGATGCGGTAATAGCGCTGATCGCCCTGCCCGGCCCGGCTTTGTTCTGCCGGCGATTCGGCCAGCGGCATGGCCTGGCGCAAAACATTGCACACATGCTCACGCTGAGGCCCGCTAAGCTGTGCCAGCGCAATGCGTCGCGGTCCCGACAGTTTAGGGATATAAGCAAAGCCTCCTTCACGCGCCACATCAATCACCGCGTCATCGCTCAGTTCCGGCAAGCTGTCCATCAGAGTACGCCAACCTGTTTCCAGGCCTCTTCAATCGCTTCCGCGACGGATTTGTTAAACCGTTTCTGACCATGCTTGATGGTAAAACCGGCAAAGGTTTTGAAATCGGCATTCTGCGGCAGGGTTTTGTCACAGACCGTGTCATACCAGGCGTATCCGGCCAGTTCCCATGCATAGCCACCCAGCGCTTTTGCCGCCAGATAGAATGCGCGGTTTGGAATGCCGGAATTGAGGTGTACACCGCCGTTATCATCGCGGGTCTGAATGTAGCCTTTCATGTCGGCGGGCTGCGGATCCTTGCCTAATAACGGGTCGTCATAGGCGGTACCGGGCGCTGACATCGATCGCAGGCCCTTGCCTTTGATTTTGTCGGCCAGCAGGCCTTCGCCAATAATCCAGTCGGCCTGGTCGGCTGTCTGCTTTTGATGAAATTGCTTCACCAGCAAGCCAAAGACATCCGACAGCGATTCGTTTAGCGCACCAGCCTGCTCGAAGTAAATCAATCCGGCTTCGGTTTCGGTGACGCCGTGTGCCAGTTCATGACCGACCACATCCAGCGCGATGGTAAAGCGATTAAATATCTCGCCGTCTCCATCACCGAACACCATCTGCTGACCGTTCCAGAAGGCATTTTGATAGTCTTTACCATAGTGGACGGTGCCTTTCAGCGTCAGGCCCTGATTGTCCAGCGAGTTGCGCTGGTAGGCCTGCCAGAAGAAATCATAGGTAAAACCAAGATAGTCATACGCCTCGGTCGAGGCGATATCGCTGCCTGCGGGCTGGCCTTCGCGACGAACCAGCGTACCGGGCAGATTTTGCGTCTGTTCTGAATCGTAAATTTCCCGCTGGACCTCGCCGGGCGTGGCGTTTGTTGTGCCTTCAGGTTTGATCCAGTTCTCGGCCATCAGCGTCTGAACGTGGACTAACGTATTGCGCGCACAGCTTTGCTGCTGCCCGGAACCGTTATCGATTATTTTGCGCAGGATGTAAGGGGGAATAACGCCATAGTGCATACCAAGCTCCCTGGTCGATGATGGGTATGCGAAAAGTATAGTCGCCAGGGGAGAGTTGTGCGGTGAAGTCAGTACCACCTGTTAATCAGGCGGCATGGCAATCAGGATGCGGGATTTTTCGGCTTGCGCGGTTTTTTAGTCGGGGTTACGGCAGTGACTTCACTCTCGACCCAACCGTCATCTAACCGGGTTTTCAGCGTGTCGCCGGTCTGCACCTGGCGGGTCTTTTTCACCACCTGGCCATCCTGGGCCGTGGTGACGCTAAACCCACGCGCCAGCGTCGCCAGTGGGCTGACGCCCTCAAGTTGCGCGGTAAGCGTTGAGAAGCGCTGTTTTCCGCCATTCAGCTGCTGCTGCATCGCCTGTTGCAGACGGTACTGCCACTGCTGCAGGTTTTGCTGAGCGCGATGGATGCGCGCCTGCGGCTGAAACGCGCTCAGACGCTGCTCAGCGCGTTCTTGCTGACGGCCAGCCTGACGCACTCGTAACTGCATTGCGTCGTCCAGACGGCGTTGCAGACGCATCAGCGCGGTCTGCTGACGGGCCAGGCGCAACTGCGGGTGCTGCTGCTGCAAACGATGCTGAATGCGGGTGAAGGTCCGGCTCCTCTGCGCGAGGTAATAATCCATCGCCATTTCCAGCCGGGTTTGCTGAGATTGCAGCTGACGCAGCAGTTCGATTTGGTTACGGCTCACCAGCTCGGCGGCAGCAGAAGGCGTCGGTGCCCGCAGGTCGGCAACAAAATCGGCGATGGTCACATCGGTTTCATGGCCAACGGCACTGACAATCGGAATGCGGCTGGCGTAAATCGCGCGGGCAACCCGCTCGTCGTTGAAGCTCCACAGATCTTCCAGAGAGCCGCCGCCGCGTCCCACAATCAGCACGTCACATTCGGCACGGGCGTTGGCGGTTTCAATGGCGCGAACAATGCTGGCCGGCGCATCCCCGCCCTGAACCGGGGTAGGGTAGATGACGACAGGCAGCGAGGGATCGCGTCGATGCAGTACGCGCAGGACGTCATGTAACGCGGCGCCGGTGGACGAGGTTATCACCCCAACCTGACGGGCCGGGTCCGGCAACGGCTGTTTATGGCTCTGTTCAAAAAGCCCTTCGCTCATCAGCTTCTGCTTCAACTGCTCGAACTGCTGTTGCAACAGACCTTCACCGGCGGGCTGCATGCTTTCGGCAATCAGCTGGTAATCCCCGCGCGGTTCATACAGGGTGATGGTTGCTCTGACTAACACCTGCTGGCCATTTTGCGGCCGGAAGGTGACGCGCCGGTTACTGTTGCGGAACATCGCACAGCGCACCTGGGCACCATCGTCTTTCAGAGTGAAATACCAGTGACCGGAAGAGGGCTGCGAGAAGTTGGAGATTTCAGCACTCAGCCAGACCTGGCCCATTTCCATCTCCAGCAGCTTGCGCACTGTGGTATTGAGACGGCTGACGGTAAAAATATTGGCTGATGGCGGTAGCGACATGTGATGAAGATCAAACTTTAAATCAGAGGGTTAATTGACCGATACTACAGGCCTGACTGGCGGGATCAAGAACTTTTCGTAAATAATGCTGGAGGCAATCGATTACGGCCTGTATAATGCCTCGGCAATATTTTACAAGTTCTCATTCACCCTGAGGTTGAGATATTGCCATGCTAAGAATCACTAAAGAAGCCCTGACTTTCGACGACGTTTTGCTCGTTCCTGCTCACTCCACAGTCTTACCAAACACGGCTGACCTCAGCACCCAGCTTACCAAATCTATCCGTCTGAACATCCCAATGCTTTCCGCTGCTATGGATACCGTGACCGAAGCCGGTCTGGCTATTGCACTGGCACAGGAAGGTGGACTCGGCTTTATCCACAAAAACATGCCAATCGAGCGCCAGGCGGAAGAAGTTCGCAAGGTGAAGAAGCATGAAAGTGGTGTGGTCACCGATCCGCAGACCGTTCTGCCAACCACCGCGCTGAGCGATGTGAAAGTGCTGACCGAACGTAACGGCTTTGCAGGCTACCCGGTGGTGAACGGCGACAACGAACTGGTCGGTATCATTACCGGTCGTGACGTGCGCTTCGTGACCGACCTGAGCCTGCCGGTTTCGGCGGTAATGACCCCGAAAGACCGTCTGGTTACCGTTCGCGAAGGCGAAGCCCGCGAAGTAGTTCTGCACAAAATGCACGAAAAACGCGTAGAGAAAGCGCTGGTTGTGGATGATAAATTCCATCTGCTGGGCATGATCACCGTGAAAGACTTCCAGAAAGCCGAACGTAAACCTAACGCCTGTAAAGACGAGCATGGCCGTCTGCGTGTTGGTGCTGCGGTTGGCGCCGGTGCCGGCAACGAAGAGCGTGTTGATGCGCTGGTGGCTGCGGGTGTTGACGTGCTGCTGATTGACTCCTCACACGGCCATTCTGAAGGCGTTCTGCAACGTATCCGTGAAACCCGTGCGAAATATCCCGATCTGCAGATCCTGGGCGGCAACGTGGCGACCGGTGCAGGCGCACTGGCGTTGGTTGAAGCTGGCGTCAGCGCAGTGAAAGTCGGTATCGGTCCGGGTTCCATCTGTACCACGCGTATCGTGACCGGCGTCGGTGTGCCTCAGATCACTGCGGTTTCTGACGCGGTTGAAGCGCTGGAAGGCACCGGGATTCCGGTTATCGCTGATGGCGGTATCCGCTTCTCGGGTGATATCGCTAAGGCGATTGCGGCAGGTGCAAGCGCGGTCATGGTTGGCTCCATGCTGGCGGGTACCGAAGAATCTCCGGGCGAAATCGAGCTGTATCAGGGCCGTTCATTCAAATCCTACCGTGGCATGGGTTCGCTGGGCGCAATGTCCAAAGGCTCCTCTGACCGTTACTTCCAGACCGACAACGCGGCGGACAAACTGGTACCGGAAGGGATTGAAGGCCGTGTGGCTTACAAAGGCCGTCTGAAAGAGATCGTTCACCAGCAAATGGGTGGCCTGCGCTCCTGTATGGGTCTGACCGGTTGTGCTACCATCGACGACCTGCGCACCAAAGCAGAATTTGTCCGCATCAGCGGCGCCGGTATTTCGGAAAGTCACGTTCACGATGTGACGATCACCAAAGAGTCCCCGAACTACCGTATGGGTTCATAACATCGCTGAACCCCACGCCCGGCTTAGCCGGGCGTTTTACTCCTTCTCCCTGAATTTGTTATATCGCCCTGGAATAGCCCAATGACGACGGAAAATATTCATAAACATCGCATTCTGATCCTTGATTTCGGCTCGCAGTACACGCAGCTGGTTGCACGCCGCGTGCGTGAGCTGGGCGTCTACTGTGAACTGTGGGCGTGGGATGTCACCGAAGAGCAGATCCGCGGGTTCAACCCGAACGGCATCATCCTTTCTGGTGGCCCGGAAAGCACCACCGAGCACGCAAGCCCACGTGCGCCTGAGTATGTCTTCAATGCGGGCGTGCCGGTGCTGGGCGTGTGCTACGGCATGCAGACCATGGCAATGCAGCTGGGTGGCAAAGTGGAAGGCTCTAACGAGCGTGAATTTGGCTATGCACAGGTTGAAATTGCCTTGCAGAGCGCACTGACCCGTGGCATCGAAGATTCCCTGAGCGCAGATGGCAAGCCGCTGATGGATGTCTGGATGAGCCACGGCGACAAAGTGTCCGCTATCCCGGCTGATTTCGTCACCGTTGCCAGCACGGATTCCTGTCCGTTCGCGATTATCGCCAACGAAGAGAAGCGTCTGTACGGCGTGCAGTTCCACCCGGAAGTGACGCATACCCGTCAGGGCCTGCGTCTGCTGGAGCGTTTTGTTCGCGATATCTGTGAATGTGAAGCGCTGTGGACACCGGCAAAAATCATCGAAGACACCGTTGAGCGTCTGCGTGAGCAGGTGGGCAACGACAAAGTCATCCTCGGCCTGTCTGGCGGTGGGGATTCCTCTGTGACCGCGATGCTGCTGCACCGCGCCATTGGCGACCGCCTGACCTGCGTGTTCGTGGATAACGGCCTGCTGCGTCTGAACGAAGCCGAGCAGGTAATGGATATGTTCGGTGACCACTTCGGTCTGAACATCATTCACGTTGCCGCTGAAGACCGTTTCCTTGATGCGCTGGCTGGCATCGACGAACCTGAAGCGAAGCGTAAGACCATTGGTCGCGTCTTCGTTGAAGTGTTCGACGAGCATGCCACCATGCTGCAGGACGTGAAATGGCTGGCGCAGGGCACCATCTATCCGGACGTGATCGAGTCTGCTGCGTCTGCCACCGGCAAAGCGCACGTGATCAAGTCGCACCACAACGTGGGTGGACTGCCGAAAGAGATGAAGCTGGGTCTGGTTGAGCCGCTGAAAGAGCTGTTCAAAGACGAAGTGCGCAAAATCGGTCTGGAATTGGGTCTGCCTCACGACATGCTGTTCCGTCATCCGTTCCCGGGTCCAGGCCTGGGTGTTCGCGTGCTGGGCGAAGTGAAGAAAGAGTACTGTGACCTGCTGCGTCGTGCGGATGCCATCTTCATTGAAGAGCTGCATAAAGCCGACCTGTACAACAAGGTCAGCCAGGCGTTCACCGTTTTCCTGCCAGTGCGTTCCGTTGGCGTGATGGGCGATGGCCGTAAATACGATTGGGTTGTTTCTCTGCGTGCGGTAGAGACCATCGACTTTATGACCGCGCACTGGGCGCACCTGCCGTATGAATTCCTCGGCCGCGTCTCTAACCGCATCATCAACGAAATCAACGGCATCTCCCGTGTGGTTTACGATATTTCAGGTAAACCACCGGCGACGATTGAGTGGGAATAGCGCTCAGCTAACCCGTTCTGAACGTTGAAACTAAAGCCCGCGTAATCGCGGGCTTTTTTATGTCCGTTATCAGGCTGCTGGGCGGAGCCAGACCGGTTAGTGGAGCAGGAAAATCGTCGCCAGACCGAGGAAAATAAAGAAGCCGCCGGTGTCGGTCAGCGCGGTGATTAATACGCTGGAACCGACTGCGGGATCCCTTTTGAATTTGGTCATCATCAACGGGATAAGCACGCCCATTAACGCGGCCAGCAACAGATTCAGCACCATCGCCAGCATCATCACGCCGCCCAGCGCCGGATTGCCGTACATCGCCCAGGTGACGCCGCCCATAATGCCTCCCCAGAACACTCCGTTAATCAGCGCGACGCCAAGCTCACGGCCAATCAGGAAGGAGAAGTTGCCCGGTTCGACCTGGTGCAATGCCAGAGCACGGACAATCATAGTAATGGTCTGATTACCGGTATTGCCGCCGATGCCCGCGACAATCGGCATCAGTGCCGCAAGGGCGACGATTTGCGAAATGGTGCCTTCAAATAATCCAATCACCCGTGAGGCGACAAACGCGGTACACAGGTTAACGGCCAACCAGGTCCAGCGCGTGCGCACCGATTTACGGACCGGCGCGAACACGTCCTCATCCGGGTTTACCCCACCCATTTTACGGATGTTGCTGTCGTTCTCTTCGTTGACCAGGTCGACCACATCTTCAATGGTCACGCGGCCCATTAACTTGCCCTTGGCATCGATAACCGCCGCAGAGATCAGGTTATAACGTTCGAAGGCCCCGGCGGCATCTTCCGCCTTATCATCGATGCGGAAGGTGGTCGGTTTGTCGTTCATCACTTCATGAACCATCTTCTTCGGCTTGTTCAGCAGAATGTCAGTCAGCGCCAGCTCACCTAACAGGGTGTTGTGCTCATCGGTGATAAACAGCTTATCGGTACCATCGGGAATGGATTTTTTACGCCGCAGGTAACGCTGCACGGTGGCAAGGGTTACGTCGGCAGGCATGGTGATTAGCTTGAAGTCGGTGATGCGACCGACGCGATCGCGATCGAAATCCATGACTTCCAGCACGCGGGAGCGTAACGCCGGATCCAAGGAGGTCAGCAGTCGGCCGGTTAAATCCCGCGAAAGATATTTTGACAGGTAAACCTGCTCATCAATATCCAGCGGGGCGATGGCGCGCAGCAAATCGCGGTCGCTCATCTCTTCGATCAGGCTGTCCCAGACGCTTTCAGAGGCTTCGACCAGCACCATCCCGCGGCGCTCGGTGTCAATCAGATGCCACAATGCCAGGCGTTCATCTTCCGGCAGGGCTTCCAGCAGGTCAGCAATATCCGCAGCGTGCAGCAGGGGAATATACTGCCTGATCTCTTCCGCCTGTTCCTCGTGCGCCCGGGCCTCGGCAGGTGTTTCATTTAGCGGACGTTCAAGCAGCGTATCGACCAGATCGCCGTCATTTAACAGCAGATTGAGGATACGGCCACGGATTTCAGCAAGTTGCTGGGCATGGGATAAGGCTACAGACATAAAAATTCCCTTGTGTCTGGCAAAAGACGAGCGAGACGGTAAGTATTGCTCAAATCAGGCAAAAGAGTGAGAGAAGTCGCATTTTTATAGCAACTCCCTGGGGGGAATACGATGGCAGAGCCGATTATTTCGTTATGACGGTAGGCACAGCAACGTCCTGATTTTTTTGCTGATGATGTTTGATGGCACCGGGCACCACAAAAATTAACCGTCCCACTAAGATAATAAAGCTCACCAGCAATATAATTCGGGTCATATGGCTGGTTTTACGACGTTTTCTAAATGACATAGCGCTATTCACGCAACGGTTCCTGAAAAAAGCCCGCAGGCATTAATACAATTTAGGCACAGCCAGCCCAGCAGGTCAACGTTGAGGCTGCGCGCGGGCCAACAGATTGCGCCAAATCAGATTTTGACAAGGCTAAACGATCATTTGCTTAAACGCGTCGGCATTAACGACAGCAAATCAGCCAGGTTTGATTTAAATCAATTTTTACTTAACTGCTGACTTTACTATAACCGAATCCGACCCCGAGAAACGTGCAAAGACCTGTTATGGCCTGACGTTTTTGCCACCCTGTCGAGCACCATGAATATCACACACTGGATCTCCCGCTTCAGCCAAAGCGCCTTCGGGTTGCCCCTGATTTTACCGTTGCTGCTGATGCCGCTTTCCACCCAGCTCTCCATCCGGCTGGTGGTTGAAGGCGGCTATGTCTATCTGATCTATCTGCCACTGGCCATGTACCTTGCCATGCTGTTGGTTTTTGACTGGCGAGCGATGCCGGGAATTGCGCTGGTGCTGAGCCTGTACTATTTCTCGCGCTTTAGCCCGCTGCCCGCCGCGCTGATCGTTAGCGTTACGCTTGCCGTGCTGGCGCTGGGTATGAAGGGCTATAAACTCCATGCTGGCCGGCGCGGTAAGGCGGATTATGGTGGCCTGAGCCTTGCACAGGTGCGTTTGCTTTGGCTGGCTTTTCTGATGCCAACGCTGTTCGTCTTTGGTATGCAGGGCGTGGCAACTACGGGCGTGGTCGCGCTGGATGGCACGGTTTTTACCCCCGGCTTATTCACTCTGCACACGCTGCTTAATTATCAATCCGTACTGCTGTCCTGCGTGACGATGGTGCAGATTTACTACTTTGCTATCCGTTGCATCCGCAAGCCGCGATTTATTCGGGTGATTTACTGTCGGCTTACCCATCAACGGGCGGCCAATCTCCACCCGTATGAGTGTGTGGCATGGCTCTCGCTGGTGGCGTTTCTGCTGGTGATGTTGCTGCTGATGCAGCAAAGCGAAGACAACCTGTTGGCCAGCGATTATGGCCTTCCTTTGCTGCTGCCGCTGATGCTGTGGTCGGCAATGCGGTTTGGTTACCTCTTCACGTCATTGAGTTGGGCGGTGCTGCTGGTGGTGCTGTACCAGTTACGCGACCGCTTTCTCTGTCCTGAGACCGAGCCTTACCATCTGGCGGTGATGTCGGCGAACCTGCTGGTGTTCAGTCTGACGATCCTGATGATGGCGGCGATCAGTACCCGCCAGCGGCGGATCTTAATCAAAACCAGGCTGGCTGCCTTAAGCGATCCGGTTTTCAACCTACCCAATCTGCGCGCACTCAGCGCGGATTTGAATGAAATCCCACTGACTCTTCTGTTTTACCTGAGCATCCCGGAACTCGACAGGCTCAGCCGTATGTATGGATTACGGTTGCGCATCCAGTACAAGCGCAGCCTGGCGAACTATCTGCTCAATGACCTGCAGCCGGGCGAGGATGTCTACCAGCTGCCCGGTTTTGATCTGGCGATCAGGCTTAATTACACCGCTCGTCAGCAGCGTATAGAAAGCATTGAGGCCAGTCTGAAAGCGTTCCATTTGCGCTGGGAAGGTCTGCCGATCCATCCCGATATTGGCATCAGTTATTGCACCGTCCGCCGCCCGGTGACGCATCTTTATGAGCTGTTGGGCGAGATGAGCGCCATGGCCGAACAGTCGCTCAGAACCGGCATCGCGGAAAGCTTGCTGCGTAATAACAGTCTGCCGGTTCAGCGCCGGATCGCGGAAAAGGTGGCGGTGATGGATGAGATCCGTGACAGGCTGCGAAACCAGGGCTATCCGATCCTGGCGCAGCGGGTACAGGGCGTGCGGGGAGATGATTACTACGACCTTACGCTCAGCATGCAGGACAGCTCAGGACAAACGCTATCTCCGGAGAAACTGGATGAGCTGGGGTTGAGCTGGGAAGTGGATCGTTGGACCCTCGAGCACGTGCTGGCCTTTGCCGACCGGCAGCGTGATCGGCTTGCAGTCAGCCGTTTTGCCGTGACCCTGTTTATCTCCAGCTTGTGCCGGCCCACGCTGGCCAAAGAGATCAAAGGGTATCTGGAGCTTTATGACCTGCAGCCCTGGCAGTTGATTATCCAGGTGGCGGATTCGCCGCTGATGAATCAAGCCAGATGGGGCGGGCGTTCAGCTTTACAGCTGCTGCAACTGGGCTGTCGGGTAGTGGTCACTGATTTTGGCAGTGAGTTTGCCGGCTACGCCAGGCTGAAAGAGCTGGAAGGCGATATGTTGAAAGTGGACGCGCGCTTTATCAGCAGCATGCTGCAGGACTGCCTGAATTATCAGGTGATAGCGGCAATCTGTGCGCTGGCACAAAGTAAGCGCATGGGCGTTATTGCCTGTGGCGTAAATTCACCGGAAACAGAACAGGCGCTGCGCCAGCTCGGAGTGGATTATTTTCAGGGGGAAGCGATCGGTGCGGCAAGGCCGCTGCAGGAAATGATTCAGGCCGGCGTGGAGAAGTGATGTAGCCAGCCTGAATCCGCAGAGATTAGTCTTTCGTGATCTCTTTCTGTGCCAGCAAGGTGGCAAAGCGCAGCGAAATCCGATTGCCGTGCTCGTCAGTACGATGCAGCTGACCGACGTGCTCGTTGTATTTCAGAATGTGCCATTTGCGGTAGTAGTCGCTAAGCTCACCGGATTTGAAGGCGAAAGGGAAGCCCTGATCGCACGGATAATCGTCGGTATCCATCGCCGCAACAATCAGGTTATAGCCGCCTTTGACCGTGCTGGCCTGCATATCGGCAATCAACTGCGGGATGGTTTCCGGCTGCAAAAACATCATCACCACGGTAGACAGTACGAAATCCCAGCCGCCGTTGAAACGCAGATCGTTGAGATCTTTTTCTGCGGTCTCGATCCCGGTCAGCTGCTCATCGGCAATAATCTGGTTCAGCCGCGCCAGGCTGGCCGGATTATTATCCCAACCGGTAACCTCAAACCCTTTCAGGTTGAGGTAAAGCGAATTTCGGCCACTGCCGCAGCCTACGTCCAGCGCCTGTCCGGGCGCAATCAGTTGCAGCGCTTCCAGCACCTCAGAATGGGTCGGGGAAAGCTGATATTTTTCGGTGTAGTAGTCATCGGGCCTGACAATCATGGCTTGTTCTCTTCCTGAATCGTTAACTGCCAGCCAGTAACCTCTTTCCAGTAGCTTTGCTCGCGTTCTAAATCGAGCTGTACCAGGTTGTTCTGGCTGAAATAGTCGACCGGGAAAGTCAGCGTCCAGTGGCCATCATCCGTATCCAGTTTCAGCACGTCCGGCGTGTTGGTGGCCTGACGCTGATTATTCAGCAGCGTGGCAAGGCGCAACAGGAACACTAACGGCAGGAACTGCTTTTTCTTGAACAGGGTAAGACGAGGCATTTCATCGACTTTCACCGCTTTACGGTGGAAGCGTACCAGGGTTGCCAGCAGCGTTTGTTGATCCTGGTTAAAGCCCGGCAGATTGGTATTTTGCAGGATATACGCGGAGTGGCGCTGCATGCCGCTGTGGTTGATGGTCAGTCCGACTTCATGCAGCATCGCGGCCCATTTCAGCATGGCTGACAGCTGGGGATTGGTCAGCTTCGGATTCTGTTCGCGCCATTGAAGGTAGAGTTTTTCGGTGGTTTCCAGCACGCGTCGCGCCTGGTCGCTGTCGATGGCATAATGATTGGCCAGACTTTGCGCGGTCCGGCTACGAATATCCTGATGACGGAACCGACCTTCCATTTCATACAGCACGCCTTCACGCAGCGCGCCGTCCGACAGACGCAGTTCGCGAATGGCCAGCGCATCGAACACGCCGCTGAGGATGGCTAAGCCCGGCACAAACACCGCTTTGCGCTCTTCAGACAGGCCTGGCAGGCTCAGGGCATCAAACGATTTATGTTTGATCACTTCGTCGTACAGCATCTCAATGCGTTCAGGCGTGATGAGCTTCTCTTTCTCACCCATCGCCAGCAACACTTCACAGGCGGCTTTGATGCTGCCAGACGCGCCGAGGGCAAACTGCCAACCGGTCAGGCGATATTGCCAGGCCATGGTTTCCAGCTTTTGCGCAGCGGCCAGGCGGGCACGGCGGAAATTCTCTTTGCTGATCACGCCGCCAGGGAAGTAGAGGTTAGCAAAACTGACGCAGCCCATGCGGCGGCTCTCGACCAGCTTGGGCTCGAAGTCTTCCCCGATGACCATTTCCGTTGAGCCGCCGCCGATATCAATGACCAGCTTGCGTCCTTTCTCCGGCTGCGTGTGCTCGACGCCCATAAAGATCAGACGGGCCTCTTCATTGCCGGAAATCACCTCAATCGGGTAGGGGATGACATCGGCGGCACGACGCAGGAAATCTTCGGCGTTGACCGCTTCACGCAGCGTGTGAGTACCGACGATGGTGACATTGGCCGGGCTGAAACCCTGCAGACGCTCAGCAAACAGCGCCAGGCAGCTTAACCCGCGCTCAATCGCCTCTTCGCCCAGCACGTTATTGTGATCCAGGCCGTCGGCCAGATGAACCCGCTGTTTCAACCTGCCGAGCACCTGCATGGCACCATCCACCACGCGGGCAATCACCATATGAAAACTGTTCGAGCCCAGGTCGATTGCGGCGAATTCCTGCGGTTTGGGCGTATTTTTCTGGGATATTGGCATAGTGAGTTAGTCAGGTTGTTCCAGAGATTTAATGTAATCGTAAATAGCCAGCTGGGCGCGCACTTTGCGGCGATTGCCGCGCGGAACATACTTATTGCTCAACTCTTTGTCTACGAAGCGCGCTTTAAGCGTATCACTTAACAGGATGCCAATAATATCCAGCACCCGCTGTTTCAGAATAGGGTCAAGAATGGCGACGGCCACTTCGATACGGTAATCGATGTTGCGGGTCATCCAGTCAGCCGAGGAGAGATAGACTTTTTTGTCGCCACCGTTATCAAAAATATAGACGCGATCGTGCTCAAGGTAGCGGTCAACAATACTAATTACGCGGATATTTTCACTGATGCCTTCCAGATTGGGGATCAGCGAGCACATGCCACGGATCAGCAGATCGACCTTCACGCCGACGCTGGAAGCGGTATACAGCCTGTCGACCAGGCCTTTATCCACCAGATTGTTCACTTTAAGCGTGATGCCAGCCTGAATGCCTTTCTGCGCATTGGCGATCTCATTATCGATCAGCTGATACAGCATCTGGCGCGAGTTCTGTGGCGAAACCATCAGATGCTCGAATGTGACCGGGCGATAAGGGTTTTCAATAAAGTTAAACACCCGGCGCACTTCGTTAGTGATACGCGCATCGGCGGTCAACAATGAGTAGTCGGTATAAATACGCGCGGTTTTTTCGTTGAAGTTACCGGTGCCGATATGGGCATAACGGGCAATCTCGCCGTTTTCACGTCGTGAGATTAAGAACAGCTTGGCGTGAATTTTCAGTCCAGGAGCCGAGAAAATCACGTGTACGCCGGCTTCCGTCAGGCGTTTGGCCCAGTGAATATTCGCTTCTTCATCAAAGCGCGCCTGCAGTTCCACCACCACGGTGACTTTTTTGCCGTTATAAGCCGCATGGATCATCGCGTCGATAATGCGCGAGTTCTTGGCGACACGGTAAATATTGATTTTGATGGCTAACACCGCCGGGTCAAACGACGCCTGACGCAGCAGTTCCAGCACATGCTCAAAGGTGTGGTACGGATAATACAGCAGCACATCGCGATTACGGATGGCATCGAAGCCGTTGCGGAAACGGTCGAACCAGATGTGGCGCAACTGCGGCAAAGGTTTGTTAACCAGATTGGCTTTGCCGACGTTCGGGAAGGTAATGAAGTCTTTAAAGTTATGGTAACGGCCGCCCGGCACAATGGAGTCGTAGTTGGTGATGTTCAGCTTTTTGCTCAGCATCTCAACCATCGCATCCGGCATATCACGCTGATAAACGAAGCGCACCGGCTCGGCGGTTAAACGCTGCTTCAGGCTGGAGGACATCAGTTCCAGCAGGCTGGATTCCATCTCGGTGACCAGATCGTATTCGGCATCGCGCGTCATCTTCATCGAGTAAGCGTTCAGCGCATCGTAATCAAAGAAGCCGCGGAAAAT
Source organism: Erwinia sp. QL-Z3 (assembly GCF_004551645.1). NCBI lineage: Bacteria > Pseudomonadati > Pseudomonadota > Gammaproteobacteria > Enterobacterales > Erwiniaceae > Erwinia > Erwinia sp. QL-Z3. Next base: position 116,597 of record NZ_CP037950.1, on the reverse strand, counting down.
ATCGCCCAGGCAATAGCGCAAAATATTGTCCAACAGGATCATCGGTTTGCGGCGACGCGGCGTTTCCGGCGGCAGATTAACGAAGCGCGGCACCTTGTCTGATGGGATTTCCAGCAGCGCATAGCTGATCTGATCGCCACGGATGATCTCTACCGCCAGATAGGTGTAGTCATCCTTCAGAAACTCAATCAAGTCGGTGTCGTGATTGACCAGAATCGGCGTGATGTGCTGACGCAGTTGGTGTTTGAAATAGTGGCGCAACCAGCTCTGCTGGTTTGGCGAAAGCTGGCGCTCGTTAATCAGGAAGATCTGATTACGGGCCATCTCCAGCAGCAAATCATTGTACAGGCCGTCGAATTCCTGGTCCGCTTTCAACACCCTGGCCTGAATTTTTTTCAGTAAGTGGCGCGGGGTATTGGGAATGCCTTGCTCTTCGCCAATCAGAATGCGGCGTTTCAGGTCGGCGAAGCGGACTTTATAGAACTCCTCCAGGTTATTGGAGTAAATGCCTAAAAAGCGCATACGCTCAATCAGGGGGTTGGATTTATCTGCCGCTTCCTGGAGAACGCGCTCATTGAACGATAACCAGCTCAATTCTTTTTCTATATACAGCTTTTCCTGACCCATTTTTACTCCGTATGAAGATCCTGCCCTTGACCGGCCATTGTCTCACTTCATTATGGCGAGAGTATGGCAGGAAAGTCCAACGGACATTGTTGATTGTCTTATTAACCACATACGGGCAACATAGCGGCTTCAATGCCCACAGGAAAGCACTTAACGCATGCGTTCGACCCCCATTCCCGCCCAGTTCAACGACCGGCGCCGTCAATTTATTGATCGGCTGACTCGCCGCGTCGTCAGAGTCTGCGGGCTGGCGATCCTGCTGGTGATGCTGCTGCTGTTTGTCTGGCTGCTGTGGGTGGTGGTGCCGCTGTTCTCGTCACCGTCGATTGGCAGTGCGCAGACCATCAGGCTGCCTGCCTCAACACCGTCAGTGGCGCTGGGGATGGATACCCGGCAAAAGTGGGCATGGCGAATTGACCGCCAGGGACAGGGCATGTTTATCCCGCTTGATGCACAACCGCCGTCAGTGGCCTTTCCGCTTGCCGCTGGCGAAGTCAGTGCCGTGACCTCCGCCGATAATGGCAGCGTGTTGCTGCATAGCGCCAGCGGGCTGGTGCTGGTTCAGCCACAGCTAACCGTCAGCCACGATGAACCGGTGTGGAAATTCCCGCTCGGCGATCGACCGTTAGCGGGCAGCGATGCCAATGCAACGGTCATGAGCCTGGCCCATGCCGACGACCGCTGGCTGATTGCTCAGGGCAGTGCGCAGCAGATCACGCTGTTGCGGTATGCGGCAGGCGGTGCGCCTGAGAAATTCACGCTTGCGGTGCCGGACATCAACCAACTGCTGCTTTCTCCGGATGGCAAACTGCTGTTCGGCGTCGCCGGCAATATTCTCCGCGTCTGGCAGATCGCCCCGGAAGGGCCGGTTCTGCGCGATACGCGCACCTTAACCAGCGCACCCCATCGAATTGCCTTACTGAGCGGCGGAAGCTCGTTGCTGTTGTCCGATGCCAATGGGATTGCGCAGTGGTTTGATATCGCCAGCGAAACCGGGCCGCATTTGCAGCCTATCCGCCAGTTTGCCGGAGCAGAAGATCGCGGGCTGCTGTTCAGCGAGGCGCATCGGCGGGTGTTTGCCACGCTCAGCCCCGCTGGTGAACTCAAGCTGTATGCCAGTAAGCAAAGAGGCGCGATTTTGTCACGCCAGCTGGCTGCCAATGCCGAAAATGGCGCATTTTCGCCGCAGGGTGATGGTTTGCTGCTGGAGCACGGCGGCATGTTGCAGCACTATAAAATTGATAACCCGTGGCCCGATATTAGCTGGCGCAACCTCTGGCAAAAAGTCTGGTATGAACACTATCCCTCGCCTGATTACGTCTGGCAATCGACCTCGGCCAATGACGAATATCAGGGCAAATTCAGCCTGGTCCCGATGGTGATGGGGACATTGAAAGCGGCTGGCCTGGCGATGCTGTTTGCCACGCCGCTGGCACTGGCTGCGGCAATGTATACCGCCTGGTTTATGGCGCCTGGCTTACGGCGCTGGGTGAAACCGGCGATAGAGATGATGGGCGCATTGCCCAGCGTGGTCATCGGCCTGATTGCCGGGCTGTGGCTGGCCCCGCTACTGGCTGACAGACTGCTCGGCGTGCTGCTGTTGCCGCTGATGCTGGCTGGCGTCCTGCTTTTATGCAGCTGGGCCTCGCTGAAACTGCCTGCGCGCTGGCGTCGCCGCCTGTGTGATGAAGGGCGTGAAATCTGGATCCTGCTGCCGCTAATGCTGCTGACCGGCGTCTTCTGCCTGTGGTTGCTGCCCGCCATTGAGCACAGCCTGTTTGGCCAGGGTCTGGCCGACCGTTTCAGCAGCGGCTATCAGCAACGTAACTTATTGATTGCCGGCGTGGCGATGGGCTTTGCGCTGGTGCCGTTAATATTCACCCTGGCGGAAGATGCCATCTTCAGCGTGCCGGCATCGCTAGGGCAGGGCTCACTGGCGCTTGGTGCAACGCAGTGGCAAACGCTCACTCGCGTGGTGGTGCCGGGCGCCTCTTCCGGCATTTTCGCCGCCCTGATGATCGGCTTTGGTCGGGCGCTGGGTGAAACGATGATTGTATTGATGGCAACCGGCAACACGCCGGTCACCGAAGGCGGTTTATTGCAGGGCGTGCGCAGCCTGGCGGCTAACGTGGCAATTGAAATGCCCGAGGCGGCTGCCGGAAGCGGTCACTACCGCATCCTGTTCTTAAGCGCGCTGGTGCTGCTGGTGTTTACCCTGACGGTAAATACCCTGGCTGAACTGATCCGCCAGCGCCTACGCCGGCGTTACAGTCAGCAGGAGGAGACGCTATGAGTGGAGTGATGAACAATCACCGCTGGCGCTGGCTGACCGGTGGCGCGGTGGCGGTCAGCCTGCTGGCGTTTATTTTGCTGATCGCTCTGCTTGCCTGGCAGGGCATGAAGTATTTCTGGCCGCATCCGGTTACGCTGTATACGGTTCAGCAAACGGTCGGCACCACGCAGATGCTGGGTGAAGTTGCCCAGTCACAGACGGTTTCCCGCCAGCAGCTTGAGGAGAGTGGCCGCGTGTTGCCAGCCGGGCTGCCGCAAGAGCTGACCCGCTATCTGATTAAAACCGGCAACCGCGATTTCGCCGCCTCCGATTTTCACAGCATCTTAAGCAGCCAGATTGTGTCCAGCGAGCAGCCTACCGGGGTGATCGCGCTGCAACGTCGCACCGGCGGCATGGCGTACGGCTGGTTCGACGGCCTGCTGGAGAACGGTCAGCCGCTGGTGGCGCGCAATATGATGCGCACCTTGCAGCAGCGGATAAAACAGTCGCAACAGCATATGTCGCAGGCGGAGAAAATCCGCCGGGTGAGCATGGCCAGGCTGAACAGCGAACTGGAGCAGCTGGCGCAGCAACAGCGGCATCTTCAGCAACAGCACCAGTACACGGCGCAGGCACAGTCGATCCATCAGGCGGACAGTGCCGAGCTGCAGCGTCAGTTTGTGCAGAAGGCCCAGCAGCTCAGCGACCTGAATGATGAAAGCAGCAGCACGGTGCTGATCCTGCGGGATGCTCAGGGCCAGCAGCACCGCATTGCGATGAACGAGATCCTCGGCGCCTGGTATCCCAATGCGATGAGCTACGGCGAGAAATGGCTGCATTTGGCCTGGCAGATCTGGCACTTTGTCAGCGGCACCCAGGGCGACAGCCTGGGCGAAGGCGGCGTGTTCCCGGCGATATTCGGCACCGTGCTGATGGTGCTGCTGATGTCGATCGTGGTGATGCCGCTGGGGGTGATCGCGGCAATCTGGCTGCATGAATATGCCGGAAACGGTCTGATGACCCGGCTGGTGAGGATTGCGGTGGTGAACCTGGCGGGCGTGCCTTCGATCGTTTACGGCGTGTTTGGCCTCGGCTTCTTTGTCTGGCTGGTGGGCGGCAGCCTCGACAAACTGTTCTTTGCCGATGCCTTGCCCGACCCTACCTTTGGCACGCCTGGCCTGCTGTGGGCCTCGCTGACGCTGGCATTGCTGACGCTGCCGGTGGTGATTGTCGCCACTGAAGAAGGCCTGTCGCGTATCCCTAAATCCCTGCGTCAGGGCTCGCTAGCCTTAGGGGCCACCCAGGCGGAAACGCTGTGGCACGTGACCCTGCCGCTGGCCGTTCCTGCGATGCTGACCGGGCTGATCCTCGCCGTGGCGCGCGCAGCAGGAGAGACCGCGCCGCTGATGCTGGTGGGCGTGGTGAAAATGGTGCCAGAACTGCCGATCGATGCGGTGTTTCCTTATTTGCATCTGGACCGTAAATTTATGCACCTTGGATTCCAGATATACGATCTGGCTTTCCAGAGCCCGAATGCTCAGGCGGATCGTCCGCTGGTCTTTGCCACCGCGTTGTTGCTGGTAACGATAATTCTGGCGCTGAACCTGCTGGCGATGGTGTTACGGCATCGCCTGCGGGAACGCTATCGCGCCCTGATGAACTGATGGTGAGAGAAAAATGGTGAAGTCCGATTTGCTGGAAAGCACGCTTGAGCTGGAGAACCTGTCGCTGTGGTATGGCGAAAAGCAGGCGCTGAATGAGATCAACCTGCGGATCCCAAAAAATCGCATCACCGCGCTGATTGGCCCTTCCGGTTGCGGAAAATCGACGCTGTTACGCAGCCTGAACCGGATGAACGAACTGATTGATGGCTGCCGCACCGAAGGCGATATCCGGCTGAATCAGCAGTCGATCCTCGGCAGCAGTCAGGACTTATCCTCGCTACGTCGGCGCGTTGGCATGGTGTTCCAGCGGCCCAACCCGTTTCCGAAAACCATCTATGAAAACATCGTTTATGGCCTGCGCCTGCAGGGCGTTCGCGATCGGCGGGTGCTGGATGAAGCGGTTGAGCGGGCGTTGCGGGCGGCGGCGCTGTGGGGCGAAGTGAAGGATAACCTGTGGCAGAATGCGCTGACGCTGTCCAGCGGTCAGCAGCAACGGCTGGTGATCGCCCGTGCGATTGCGATTGAACCGGAAATTTTGCTGCTGGATGAACCGACCTCGGCGCTGGATCCGATTTCGACGCTGGTGATTGAAGAGCTGATGAGCAGCCTGAAGCAGCACTTCACGCTGATTCTGGTAACGCACAATATGCAGCAGGCCGCGAGGGTGTCAGATTACACCGCGTTTATGCATCAGGGGAGCGTGGTGGAGTTTGGCGAGACTGACGAACTGTTTACCACGCCGCGCCAGCGTCGCACGGAAGATTACATTACCGGCCGCTACGGCTAATAAAAAAGGGGGAGATCGACGATCTCCCCCTTGATATGCGCGACGACAAGCTAGTCGCCAGCATGCCCTTCTTCAGGCAGCTTTTCACCGTCCAGCCACGCCGCATCATCACGCATCGCCAGTCTGCCATCGACAAACCAGCTGACCACCAGCGGATAAATAGCGTGCTCCTGATGCTGAACGCGGGCGTTCACATCCTCTTCGCTGTCTTCTGCAAACACCGGCACCTTCGCCTGAAGGATCACCGGGCCGCCGTCCAACTGCTCGGTAACGAAATGCACCGAGGTGCCGTGCTCTTCATCGCCATTTTCAATCGCCTGGCGGTGAGTGTGCAGACCCGGGTATTTCGGCAGCAGGGAAGGGTGGATGTTCAGCATGCGTCCGGCATAGTGCTGGACGAAGGCCGGGCTGAGGATCCGCATGTAACCGGCCAGCACCACTAAATCGGGGGCATAAGCATCGATTTCCAGCATCAGCTGGCGATCGAAAGCTTCACGGTCAGCAAACTGGGACGCGGCGAGCGCATGGGCCGGAACACCGGCCTCACGCGCGCGGGTCAGACCGTACGCGTCCGACTTGTTGCTGAACACGGCAGCGACGCTGCCGTGGATCTGGCCTTGCTGGCAGGCATCCAGGATTGCCTGAAGATTGCTTCCCTGGCCGGAAACCAGCACGACTAGCCGTTTCATGCGTTAATGACCACACGCTCTTCAGAATCGGACGCTTTGATCACGCCGATTTTCCAGGCTTTTTCGCCCGCGTCAGTCATCAGCTGTACCGCTTTATCAGCTTCGTCTGCGCTGAGGGCGATTAACATGCCCACGCCGCAGTTAAAGGTGCGGTACATCTCAAAGCGGCTGACGTTGCCCGCTTCCTGCATCCAGCCGAAGACGGCCGGCCACTGCCAGCTTGACTCTTCAATCACCGCCTGGGTGTTGTCTGGCAGCACGCGGGGGATATTTTCCCAGAAGCCGCCACCGGTCAGGTGAGCAATCGCGTGAACATCAACCTGTTCGATCAGGCTGAGGATGTTCTTCACATAGATGCGGGTAGGTTCCAGCAAATGATCGGCCAGCGACTTGCCTTCCAGCTGCGTCGTTTCCGGATTGGTGTTGCTGACTTCCAGAATTTTACGTACCAGCGAGTAGCCATTGGAGTGCGGGCCGCTGGAGCCGAGGGCAATCAGTACGTCGCCGTCCTGAACTTTGCTGCCATCGATGATTTCTGATTTTTCAACCACGCCAACGCAGAAGCCTGCCACGTCGTAATCTTCGCCGTGGTACATGCCCGGCATCTCTGCGGTTTCGCCGCCGACCAGCGCACAGCCAGACTGCGAGCAGCCTTCAGCAATGCCGGTGATCACGCTGGCTGCGGTGTCGACTTCCAGTTTGCCCGTGGCATAGTAATCCAGGAAGAACAGCGGCTCGGCGCCCTGAACCACCAAATCATTCACGCACATCGCGACCAGATCGATACCGATAGTATCGTGGCGTTTAAGGTCCATCGCCAGACGCAGCTTGGTGCCGACGCCGTCAGTGCCGGAAACCAGAATCGGCTCGCGGTATTTTTGCGGCAGCGCACAAAGGGCACCGAAACCGCCTAGTCCACCCATCACTTCCGGGCGACGAGTCTTTTTCACTACGCCTTTAATACGATCGACTAAAGCATTACCCGCGTCGATATCTACGCCGGCGTCTTTATAGCTGAGAGAGGTCTTATCGGTCACTGCGAAATCCCCACGCGGTTTGCGGTTGGTGGTATGGAAAATAAAGCGCGGCAATTCTAACAGCGCAGGCAAACGTTTGCGAGTGCCATCTTCAGACGCGTTGCGGATAACTGGATTTTAGCTAATTATTGACGGGTAGGGACGGTTTAATCAAAAGTTGCACTAAGTCATATGGCGTGGAGCGTAAATGGCGCTATAATCTCGCGATTTTTTTTTGCAGCTTAACACTCCGGGAGTACAACAATGAAGATCGTGGAAGTCAAACACCCGCTGGTCAAACATAAACTGGGTCTGATGCGTGAGCATGACGTAAGCACCAAACGTTTTCGTGAACTCGCCTCAGAAGTGGGAAGTCTGCTGACTTACGAAGCCACCTCTGATTTAGCCACCGAAACGGTGACCATTGAAGGCTGGAATGGTCCGGTAGAAATCGAGCAAATCAAAGGTAAGAAGATCACCGTTGTGCCGATCCTGCGTGCGGGACTGGGCATGATGGAAGGCGTACTCGAGCACGTGCCAAGCGCGCGCATCAGCGTTGTCGGTGTTTACCGCGATGAAGAGACGCTGGAGCCGGTCCCGTATTTCCAGAAGCTGGTTTCCAATATCGAAGAGCGCATGGCGCTGGTGGTGGATCCAATGCTGGCTACCGGTGGGTCAATGATTGCCACCATCGACCTGCTGAAAAAAGCCGGTTGTACCAGCATTAAAGTGCTGGTGCTGGTCGCCGCACCGGAAGGCATTGCCGCGCTGGAAAAAGCGCACCCGGATGTTGAGCTGTACACCGCGTCTATCGATCAGGGTCTGAATGAGAAAGGGTATATCATTCCGGGCCTCGGTGACGCAGGCGATAAGATCTTCGGCACCAAATAAGCCGTCATCAACGAGACAAGCCGACCGCAGAGTCGGCTTTTTAATGGGTAAAACAAGGGGTAATACTATGACACGTCGTGCAATTGGCGTCAGCGAGCGGCCACCGCTGCTGCAAACCATCCCACTCAGCTTCCAGCACCTGTTTGCGATGTTTGGCGCCACCGTGCTGGTGCCAATCCTGTTCCATATCAATCCGGCCACGGTATTGCTGTTTAACGGCGTCGGCACCTTGCTCTATCTCTTTATCTGTAAGGGCAAAATCCCGGCTTACCTCGGTTCAAGCTTTGCCTTTATTTCGCCGGTGTTACTGCTGTTGCCGCTCGGGTATGAAGTGGCGCTCGGCGGCTTTATTCTCTGCGGCGTGCTGTTCTGCCTGGTGGCGTTGATTGTCAAAAAAGCTGGCACCGGCTGGCTGGACGTGATGTTCCCACCGGCGGCAATGGGCGCGATTGTGGCGGTTATCGGGCTCGAACTGGCGGGCGTGGCGGCGAAAATGGCCGGACTGCTGCCCGCTGACGGCACTTCCGTTGACAGCAAAACCATTATCATCTCGATGGTGACGCTGGGCGTAACGGTGTTTGGCTCGGTGCTGTTCCGCGGCTTTCTGGCGATTATTCCGATCCTGATTGGGGTGATTGCCGGTTATGCGCTCTCCTCAGCAATGGGCATTGTCGACTGGTCTTCGGTAGAAGCCGCGCACTGGTTCGCCCTGCCCACCTTCTATACGCCGCGTTTCGAATGGTATGCGATGTTAACCATCCTGCCGGCCGCGCTGGTGGTGATTGCCGAACATGTTGGTCATCTGGTGGTCACCGCCAACATCGTGAAAAAGGACCTGTTGAAAGATCCGGGTCTGCATCGCTCGATGTTTGCCAACGGCATTTCCACGGTCATCTCCGGCTTCTTTGGATCCACGCCCAACACCACCTACGGTGAAAACATTGGCGTAATGGCCATCACCCGCGTCTACAGCACCTGGGTAATTGGCGGCGCGGCCATTCTGGCCATCCTGCTGTCCTGCGTCGGCAAACTGGCCGCGGTGATCCAGGCAGTACCTGTGCCGGTGATGGGCGGCGTATCATTGCTGTTATACGGCGTGATTGGCGCTTCCGGTATTCGCGTGCTGATTGAGTCGAAGGTTGACTATAACAAGGCGCAGAACCTGATCCTGACCTCGGTGATCCTGATTATCGGCGTGAGCGGCGCAACGGTGCATATCGGTGCGGCGGAGCTGAAAGGCATGGCGCTGGCCACCATCATCGGCATTCTGCTGAGCCTGATCTTCAAGGCGATCAGCCTGATCCGCCCTGAAGAAGTGGTGCTCGATCCGCAGGATCGCGATCGCCTGTAAGCGACGGCAATCCGGCCTGCGTTTATTAACAGAAGAAAGTTGTGATAAACTCCAGCCGGATTTTGCCCGATCAACACTGAGGTGCTTCTGAACACACCGGCACAGCTGTCTTTGCCCTTGTATTTGCCCGATGACGAAACCTTCGCCAGCTTCTGGCCGGGGGAAAACCCGTCGCTGATTGCCGCGCTGCAAAGTGCGCTGCAACAGGAGCACGGCAGCTATTTTTATTTCTGGTCGCGTGAAGGGGGAGGCCGCAGCCATTTGCTGCATGCCGCCTGCGCCGAGCTCTCCGCCCGTGGCGAGGCCGTCGGCTATGTGCCGCTGGATAAGCGCACCTGGTTTGTGCCGGAAGTGCTGGATGGCATGGAGCAGCTGCCGCTGATTTGCATCGACAATATTGAATGCATTGCCGGGGATGAACCCTGGGAAATGGCGATTTTCGATCTCTATAACCGCATTCTGGAAACCGGCCGCACCCGCTTACTGATCACCGCCGATCGTCCTCCCCGCCAGTTAAACCTCAAGTTAGCCGATTTAGCTTCCCGCCTCGACTGGGGGCAGATTTATCGCCTGCAGCCGTTATCCGATGAGGATAAGTTACAGGCGCTGCAGCTGCGGGCCAGACTGCGAGGTTTTGAACTACCGGAAGACGTGGGCCGTTTTCTGCTGAAAAGGCTGGATCGTGAGATGCGCACGCTGTTTGAAACGCTGGATAAGCTGGACCGCGCTTCAATCAGTGCCCAGCGTAAGCTGACCATTCCTTTTGTGAAAGAAGCGCTCGGTCTGTAGTTCGGCAACGGGCCACTGCATCAGCCCGCTCTGGATCACGATCGCATATAAGGCTTGAACCGCTGCTGTAACTGACGCAGCTGATCGATTCTCGCATCATATCTTGCCTGCTTCAGGCTACCCAACGGCACCGAGGCACTGGCACTGCTCAAACTTCTGATCGCCTGATCGAGCTGGCCGTTCAGCGCCAAACTCTCCGCTCTGGCCGCTTGCTCTTCGTCGGTTAATCCCTGATCGGCACTGGCCTGCGCCAGTAAATCCCAGCCGTTCGGATCGTCCTTGTGCGCCCAGGTATAGCGATTGAGAATCTTGCTGGCTTCGGCGGGTTGCTTCGCTTCGACATAGGCATTCGCCAGGTTGAGCTGAACCACCGCGCTGGCACTGACGCCTTTCGCGGCCAGCAGCATCGAGATTGCCTGCTGCGGCTGATTAAGCCCGATATCAATATCGCTCATAATATCCAGATACCAGACGTTGTCCGGCTGCTTTGCCAGTAACGGCGCAATGATCTTTTTGGCATTGGCGAAGCTTTTGGCCTGTAAAAACTGCACGGCTTTTCCGTACTGTCCCGCCGCCTGCTCCCGCGTGTTGCCTTTATTCAGCGTATCCAGCAGGTCATCGGTCAGCTGGTTTTGTCCGGTGGAATACATGCCCAGCGCGCGAACTTTCGCCATGTAATAGTCCTGCGAAGACTGCACCACCACCGGCTTCATCTGGTTGGCGCGGTTGCGGGCATCCGACAGGCGGCTATCCGGTAAAGGGTGCGTTAACAGGATCTCCGGCGGCTTGGAGGAGAAGCGGGACTGATCGGCCAGTTTTTGCAGGAAGTTCGGCATTGCTTCCGGATCAAAGCCCGAACGCTGCAACACCTGAATGCCGATGCGATCGGCTTCCTGCTCGTTTTGCTGGGTAAAGCTGATCACCCCTTGCTGCGCGCCCGCCAGCGTACCGCTTAACGCCGCCATGCCCGCCTGCGGGCTGGCCATGGCCAGCAGGATTGAGCCCAGCGCACCCACCCAGGTCAGCGGGGCATTGCGCTGCTGCTCTTCCATCGCGCGCGCCAGGTGTCGTTGGGTGACGTGCGAGATTTCGTGCGCCATCACCGAGGCCAGCTGGCTTTCATTGTCGGTATAGCGGAAGAGGGCAGAATGCAGCACCACATTGCCGCCAAAGAAGGCGAAGGCGTTAATTTCATCATTGCGGATAAGGAAGAAGTGGAACGGCGTTTTTACCGACCAGGCGTGAGCGACCAGCCGTTGGCCTAACTGATTGATGTAGTCGTTTAACAGCGGATCGTTGATCAACGGCGCGCTGCCACGCAGCTGGCGCACATAGAAGTCACCCATCTGCATTTCCTGGCCGATGGAGAGCGTATTGCCTGCCGTGGTGCCAATGTCCGGCAGATTGTCGCTGACGTCCGCTTTCAACGGCAGTGAAGCGGCCGAAAGAGAAAAGATGAGTGAGGCCAGAGCACACTGCTTCAATCTACTGATCATGCGGAATCCCATTCTGATGACGTCTTCTTTCGACCGACAGTCTGACCAAATGTTCTGGCAGCCGTGGGCAATCGTTGCACTTTTCGCAGGGTATCTTAATCACTAGTCAGTCGGAAGGGAACGGTTGCAACAGACGGTTACTGAATGATTTTCTGCAAAACGGCCATTATTGCCGTAAAAAATTGACTATCTCATCGCTAACCCCAATTACGCGGCTTAACGTACTTTGGTCTGAAAAGAACAGGCAGCGCCTGATATTTCTGCTTTTACTGCGTCCCCGATCACAAATAAATTTTACCAATCGGCGAATCGTAACCGCGCCTTCCTTAAAGTTAGGTAAATTTATTCAATTAATCTGATGATGGCATGGAATTTGATTAGGTTTAGTCCTAAAAATACTCCTATTGAATCGGGGAGTGAACGATGTGTTTATTAGCATAGTTACTTTATTTGGACTGATATCAGAAATTAAACAGAGCCAATAATTAATTTATTTTTTAACCAACAGTACCATTAATAACTTAAGTTAAATTTTAATTATGGATGTTAACCATGACGATAAAAAATACACTCTATTTAATGGGCTGAGTACTGGCTGGATCTTTACGCAACCTGTTGTAATCAGTAACTTTCAATATTTTTTTGATATTGCATAATATCAATGATTTCATCGCTAAACTAATTGCGCTCTTATGCTTTTTTCAGCCGCAAGCAATTCGTCAAAGCTATGGTATAGATCCTGTTATCGCCGCAGTTGGCGACACTCTACAGCCTTTTTATCCGTGAGCCATCTGACTCGTTGCCCTGTTGCGGAGAGCATCCTATGCGTCCTGTCGTATCCTATTTAGTCATCGCTGTTGTAGCCGGTTTTGTCGGCGCCAGTTTTTCAAAGGCCCCCGATATTGCCGATAAAATCAGTGCCCGTTTTGGCACCCCGGCTGCCGATCCCGCAGGTTTCTGGTCAACTCCAACCATTGAGGGTTACGGCAAAATTCATTACGAATCAGACGTGGCGTATAAACCGGCTGTGGGTGAGAGTAATAAAATCGTTTTCCAGATCACCAAAGCGGAAAATGGCCCCAACGATCCTAATCTCGGCCTGGAGCGTGTTGCCAGGGTTGTGAATCTGTATGTCGCTTCTGGCGTGCCGGTCGACCAGCTGAAGTTCGTGGTTTCTGTCACCGGTGATGGCACCCCGGCGATGTTAAATAACGAACAGTATAAAAAAATGTTTGGTATGGATAATCCTAACCTGAAGCTCATCAGCCAGCTGCGGGCCAAAGGAGTGGATGTCTCGGTCTGCGATCAGTCTGTCGCCTTCCACCATTTCCAGCATGACTGGATCGATAAATCCGTTACCCATGCGCTGTCCAGCCCGACCACGGTTTCAACCCTGGAAAACCAGGGCTATGCCTTCCTCGCGATGTAATTCTGCTGTCCCTGCGATAACGCGGGCCGCTGGCCCGCAAATCCGCACTCAGGCTTCTGCCGCCTTTCGTTGATCACCTTCCCTGAGCCGCTGCACGGCCCATTCTGCGATCATTTTTCTGTCATAAATCGTTGTTAACTTGCCTGCCATGAGATCGATCTCATGGTGAAAAGGTGAGCGAATGACGGATTTATTGCGGGTAGCAAAACTGGCGGGCGTTTCACGCGCTACGGCAGCACGGGCTTTCTCTTCGCCTGAGCTGGTGCGTGAAGAGACCCGGCTGAAAGTATTTGCTGCGTCAGATGCGCTTGGCTTCCGGCCAAATCTTATTGCCCGCCAGCTCCGCACCCAATCTTCCCGCACGCTGGGGGTGTTGTTGCCTTCGTTAAGTAACCCCGTTTTTGCTGAACAGCTGCAGGCGATGGAAGTGGCTGCTCAGCAAAGAGGCTACGGGCTGCTGATTGCCACCAGTGATTATCAGCCGCAGCGCGAAGCGGACATCGTGGAAAATATGCTCCGCCAGCGCGTTGATGGGCTGGTGCTGACCGTCGCCGATGCCGACAGCAGCCAGGTTCTCGCCAACCTTCAGCGGGAAGATGTGCCGGTGGTCTTGGTCCACAACGCGCCGCAAAAAATCACGCTGCCGTCGGTGTGTGTTGATAACCGCCAGGCCATGCGTCAGGCCACCGGGCACCTGCTTGGCCTTGCGCATCGCCACATCGGCATGATTGCCGGGCCAATCCTGCAATCTGACCGCGCGCTTCAGCGTTATCAGGGCTACTGCGATGCGATGAACGCCGACGGTCTGACGCCCGCCGCGGTGCTGGAAATGCCCAGCCATACCCGTTCAGACCTGCAGACGCTGCAACCCGCCTTACAGGGCCATCAGGCGATGACCGCGCTGCTCTGCACTAACGATCTGCTGGCCATAAGCGTGATCGGCGAGCTGCTTCGTGCGGGCTATCGCGTGCCGCAGCAAATTTCAATTATTGGCTTCGACGGAATCGATCTCGGGCGGCTGGTTTATCCGTCGCTCAGTTCCGTGGTGCAACCTTTACAGAATATGGGAACGCAGGCGATTACCCATCTGCTGGCATTAATTGCCGGTCAGCGTCCGGATCCTGTTGCGCCGCTACCGGTGCAACTGCGGTTGGGTGAAAGCATCGCGCCGCCGCCAGTTCTGCCTTTGCCTTAACCTTTTTTTATTACACCAACATCCGGGAAAACTTATGTTACAGCGTAAACAGTTCAGCAAGATTGCCGTCGCCGCGCTGCTGGCGGGGAGTGCAATGGTCAGCCAGCTGGCGTCAGCAGCCGATGCCATTTGTTATAACTGCCCGCCAGAATGGGCTGACTGGGGCACGCAGTTAAAAGCGATTGCCACCGATACCGGCATCAACGTGCCGCAGGACAATAAAAACTCCGGTCAGGCGCTGGCACAGATGGTGGCGGAAAAAGCCAACCCGGTGGCCGATGTGGCCTATCTGGGCGTCACCTTTGGTATTCAGGCGGCAAAGTCGGGCGTGGTGGAGGCGTATAAACCCGCCGGATGGAATGCGATCCCGGCTGGCATGAAGGATCCGGACGGGAAGTGGGTCGCGCTGCACTCTGGCACCATGGGCTTTATGGTCAATGTCGATGCCTTAGGCGGCTTGCCGGTGCCGCAATCCTGGAACGATCTGTTGAAGCCGGAATATAAAGGCATGATTGGCTTCCTCGACCCTTCCAGCGCGTTCGTCGGTTACGTGGGCGCGGTCGCCGCGAACCTGGCGATGGGCGGCACCCTGCAGGACTTCGGACCTGGCCTGGCGTACTTTAAAAAACTGTCAGCGAATAAGCCGATTGTGCCGAAGCAAACCGCCTATGCGCGTCTGCTGTCCGGCGAAATCCCAATCCTGCTGGATTATGACTTCAATGCCTATCGCGCGAAATACACCGACCATGCCAACGTCGCCTTTGTGATCCCGCAAGAGGGGACCATTACCGTGCCGTACGTCATCAGCCTGGTAAAAAACGCGCCACACGCGGATAACGGCAAAAAGGTGATTGATTACGTGCTGTCCGACAAAGGGCAGGCGATTTGGGCCAATGCTTATCTGCGCCCGGTCCGGCCGGAAGCGATGTCGGCTGAGGCGAAGAAACGCTTCCTGCCTGACAGTGATTATGCCCGCGCCAAAACCGTCGATTATCAGCAGATGGCTGACGCGCAAAAAGCCTTTTCCGCGCGTTATCTGAGTGAGATCCAGTAATGTCTGCGCCATTAGTCAGCAGCGGTTCGCGTCCCCATGTCGGGGCGCGCGCCACGCCATTTCTCCGCCGGATAAAGGTGCAGTGGATGCTGGTTCCCGCCCTGTTGTTTTTTGCGGCGTTCTGGCTGCTGCCTTTCGCCACTCTGATCATGATGGGCACCGAAGCCGATAACAGCACCGGTGTGAATGCGTACTGGACCATTCTGACGCAGCCGCAATACCTGCGCAGTCTCGGGGTGACGGTACTGCTGTCGCTGTTGGTTTCCCTGTTGGCGGTAGCGATCTGTGCCATCGTCGGCTGTTTTCTGGCGCGTCACCGCTTTGCCGGGCGCTCGCTGTTGCTGGCGGTGTTAACTTTCCCGCTGGCTTTTCCGGGCGTGGTGGTGGGCTTTCTGGTGGTGATGTTGGCGGGACGCCAGGGGCTGATTGCGCAAATTAGCCTGACGTTGTCCGGCGAACGCTGGATGTTTGCCTATTCGCTGGCGGGGCTGTTCGTGGGCTATCTCTATTTCTCCATCCCTCGCGTGGTGATGACGCTGGTCGCCGCCTGTGAAAAACTCGATCCGTCGCTGGAGGAGGCTGCGCGATCCCTTGGTGCCAGCCAGTGGCGAGTGGTGTGGGATGTGATCGTGCCGGGGATCTCGCCGGCACTGTTTTCCAGCGGCGCCATCTGCTTTGCCACCAGTATGGGCGCTTTTGGCACCGCGTTTACTCTAGGCACCGACCTGAAGGTTTTGCCGCTGACGATTTACGGTGAGTTCACCAATTACGCCAATTTTGCCACGGCGGCCGCATTGTCCGTGGCGATGGGCGGTGTCGCCTGGCTGGCGTTGATTCTGGCGCGCTGGCTGGCCGGTGAGCATAAGGAGATGGCGTAATGAAACGCACCGGACTGTTCTGGTTACAGCTGATTTTCACGCTCAGCCTGTGCCTGTTTATGGTGGTACCCATCGTCCTTTCGCTGCTGGCAGGGGTGACGGAGAACTATTTTATCGGGCTGAAAAGCGGGCTGACGCTGCGCTGGGTTGCCCAGGTTTGGGAGCTGTACGCCGGCACGATCGGGCTGTCGCTACTGATCGCCGTCAGCTGCCTCGGGTGCGTGTTGGTATTAGGCGTGCCAGCCGCATGGGGATTATTGAAAACCCCCTCACGTTGGGCCAGCCGCATTGAAGAGTTTCTGTTGCTGCCGGTGGCGTTACCCGGACTGGCCACGGCGCTCGGCCTGATTGTGATCTATGGCGGCTTCCACGGTTTACGCAGCAGCTGGCTGTTTATTTTGATCGGCCATGTGCTGTTCACCCTGCCCTTTATGGTGCGTCCGGTCCTGTCGGTGATGCGCGCCAGCCAGCTGCTGCAGCTGGAAGAAGCGGCCGCCAGCCTGGGCGCCGGTTTCTGGCGTCGGTTCTTTACCGTCATTGTACCGAACTGCCGTAACGGTATTCTTGCCGGGGCATTTATGGTGCTGACGCTGTCGATTGGTGAATTCAATATCACCTGGATGCTGCACACGCCGCTGACGAAAACGCTGCCGGTGGGTCTGGCGGACAGCTATGCCTCCATGCGTCTGGAAGTGGGCTCGGCCTATACCCTGATTTTCCTCGCGATTATTTTGCCGCTGTTGCTGGCGCTGAGCTGGGTCACCCAGTTTGCTCAGCGCCGGGCAGATGCGCGAGCGTTACCCGTTAAGGAAACCGTCTGATGGCAGACTCCCTGAGTATTCATTTACGTCACTGTTCACGCACTTTTGCCGGCGGTTCAGTGGCATTGCACCCGTTGGATCTCGACATTGTGGCTGGCGAAACGCTGGTGCTGCTGGGACCATCTGGCTGCGGGAAAACCACCACGCTGCGCATTATCAGCGGCCTGGAAACGCCAGACGCTGGCGGTGAAGTCTGGTTTGGCGATCGTAACGTCACCCACTTGCCGATTGAGAAGCGCAATGTCGGCATGGTGTTCCAGAACTATGCGCTGTTCCCCAATTTAAACGTTGCGGATAACGTCGGCTACGGCCTGCGTATTCAGGGTGTGCCCAAAGCGGAACGGCAGGAAAGGGTGGATGAGATGCTGGCGATGGTCGATCTGTTGCCCTTTGCTCATCGCCCGGTGCAGGCGCTTTCCGGTGGGCAAAAGCAGCGCGTGTCGCTGGCCCGCGCGTTAGCAGCCCGGCCAAAGGTTCTGTTGTTTGATGAGCCGCTGGCGGCGCTTGACGTGAAGCTGCGTGAGCGCCTGCGTGAGGATATCGGCCATCTGCTGAGAACGCTGGCCATCACTGCCGTCTATGTCACGCACGATCAGCAGGAGGCGATGGCGTTGGGCGACCGGATTGCGGTGCTTGAGCGTGGGCGGATCGCGCAGATCGACACGCCGCGCGCCATTTATCAGCAGCCTGCCACCCGGTTTGTCGCTGATTTTGTCGGTGCCATCAACTGCATTCAGCCAGCCGGTTACGGCACGCCGGCCCGTTTCTGCCGGCCTGAAGATATTCAGCTCGGTCAGCCGGATGCCGGCTTGCGTCATGGCCGTATCGTCGAACAGCTGTTTCTCGGTGCCAGCCAGCGCTTGCTGATTGATATCGGCAGCGAAAAACCGATTCAGGTCGAACGTTCTGCCCGTGAGGTCTGGCAGACCGGTCAGAGGGTGGGATTGATCATTACCGACGAACGGGTGATGCATTTTTAATTCGGGATTAAGGGATCGTTATTTTGACTCAGCAAGCCGTGTTACTGGCCCAGATCAGTGATTTACACATTAAAGCCCAGGGCAAATTGTCCTACCGCAAAGTGGATACCCTTGGTGCATTACGCCAGGTGATTGCCCGACTGAATGCGCTGTTGCCACGCCCTGATGCGGTGGTGATTACCGGCGATCTGGTCGACTTTGGCCACGAAGAAGAGTATCTGACGCTGAAGGAAGCGTTATCCCACCTTGAATTGCCGTACTGGCTGATGGCGGGCAATCACGACGATCGTCAGATGATGCGAAAAATCTTTGCCGACCAAACGCATCTTTTTCAGCACCACGAATTCATTCAGTGGGAAGGCGAATGCGGGCCGTTACGCCTGCTGGCACTGGATTCCACCGTGCCACAGCAACCGCAAGGGGAACTCTGCGAAGAACGTCTGGGCTGGCTGTCTGACAGGCTAAAGGAACAACCGCTGCGGCCGACAATAGTGATGCTGCACCATCCACCGTTTATCAGTGGGATTGACCATATGGATCGCCAGCGGCTGCGTAATCCCCAGCCGTTAGCTGCGGTGATCAAGGGCCATCCGCAGGTGGAAAGGGTGCTGTGCGGGCATCTTCATCGCAGTATGCAGGTCAGGTTTGCCGGTACGCTGGCGTGCAGCGCGCCAGGTGTATCCCATCAGGTGGCGTTTGATTTGCAAACCGACGGCCCGGCCAACTTCTGCCTGGAGCCCGCCGGTTATTTACTGCACCGCTGGACGCCGGAGCAGGGGGTGGTCACCCATCAGTGCGTCGTCGGGCAATTTGATGGCCCTTATCCCTTCTATGATGCCAACGGGCTTATCGATTAAACCAAATTATTATTGGTATAAAGGGCGTCAGAATATTCCCAAAACGAACGAGAGGTGTACAATTGGCGTGTGCTTTACCAGGGCATAACACGCACTTATCAAATGCGCACATAAAATAATAAGGCGCTACATTATGAAACGTCTCACCGAGGTGAGTCCATGTTGAGGCTAAGTCGCCCCAAGACGGACTTACGCACGCTTATTACATTATTAGCCGTGGCCAGCATCGTGATTACACTGGCCAACTCACTGTACGCCACCTGGCGAGTACAGCGTGAGGTGCTGATCAATAATACGCTCGAATCCAACCGCGTTTACGCCACGAAACTGGCCTCCACCACTGAAATGTTTTTTCAGCTGGCGCAGTCACAGCTGGCGTTCAGTGCCAAAGTGCTGGGCGACGGTATGGATAACGATGCGGCGTTGCAAAGTGAGGTCGATCGCCTGCGCGAACAGACCAACAGCTTTAACTCGGTGGTGATTGTCGACGCCAATGGCTGGGTGAAAGCGATTTCGCCCGAGTCTTTGATGCTGAAAGGCATGCATCTCACTACCAGCAGCACCACGCAAGCACTGACTGAGCGCAAACCGCTGATCGGCAAACCGAGCATTTCGGCGGCCAACAACCTGATGGTGTTTGTCTCTTATCCTGTCTGGTCAAAAACCGGCAGCTATCTGGGCTTTGTCGGCGGCACGATTTACCTGAAGAAAAAAAGCATTCTCAATGAATTGCTCGGCGAGCAGTTCTACCGCGATGGTTCGTCACTGTATGTGGTTGATGGCGACAACCGGGTGCTCTACCACCAGAACGCCAAACTGATTGGGCAGAAAATTGCTCCGCTGATCGGCGACGATGTCCGGGAGAAGAACAGCAACGGCTACCAGCAGATCCCGAAAGCCAGCGGCGAACCGATGCTGGCAGGTTACGCCACGGTCTCCACGCCGGGCTGGACCATCGTCGCGCTTAAACCGACGCAGACCACCCTTGAACCGCTGAACAGCCTGTTGATGAAGGTGCTTCAGCATTCGGTTCCCTTCGCGCTACTGACCCTGATTTGTGCCTGGATCCTTGCGCGCCTGATTGCGTTACCGCTGTGGCAACTGGCCCGTAAGGCCAGCCAGATGGACGCGCCAGGCGTGTCGAAAGAGATTAACGGCATCCGCTCCTGGTATTATGAATCGTCGCAAATCAAACGCGCGATGCTGGCCGGGATTGGTTTGTTGCAGGATAAAATTGGCCGGCTGAAGTTCGAGGTGCAGACCGATCCAATGACCGAACTGCTTAACCGTCGCGGCCTGAACGCGGTGCTGGAATATTTCCTCGCGACCCGTCAGCCGTTTGCCGTGCTGGCGGTGGACATCGATCACTTTAAGCGGGTGAACGATACCTGGGGTCATGATGTGGGCGATAACGTGATTAAAAGCGTCGCCGATCAGCTGGGTAATAGCTCCCGACAGACAGACGTTGTCTGCCGTAACGGCGGGGAAGAGTTCCTGATGATCATGCCTGGCGCCGATCGTGATGTGGCAATGGCGATTGCCGAGCGCGTCAGAAGAAAGATTGAGCAGCTGGAATTACCGACCGTTGGGCATATTTCGATTTCGATTGGCGTGGCGTTCTGGTCACCGGATGAAATCTCGATGGAGCGGGTGTTCAAGCAGGCTGATGATGCGCTTTATCAGGCGAAAAATGCCGGACGTAACCGTGTCATCGCCAGCCAGCCAGAACCGCAGCTTGAGATGCACCCGCAACGTCACAGCGGCTAATCCTCACCCGTCCGGCCTGGCATCCCGCCACGCCGGACAGCCACGCGACAGAGCCTCACCCTTCAGGTAGACTGTTTCCCCCCTTAGTACGCAAGGACGTTTCCCATGCTGGACCTCTTAATTCAGTGGTATCGCCGCCGCTTCAGCGATCCCCAGGCTATCGCCTTGCTGGCCATCCTGATCGCCGCCTTTTGTATTCTGTTTTTCTTTAACGGCCTGCTGGCCCCGCTGCTGGTGGCGTTAGTGGTGGCGTATCTGCTGGAGTGGCCAACGGTGCGCCTCGAACGCCTGGGCTGTTCCCGTACCTGGGCGACCGCCATCATCCTGATTATCTTTGCCTCTTTATTAATGGTGTTAGTGCTGGTGGTCGCGCCGGTTGCCTGGCAACAGGGGATTAACCTGGCGCATGAACTGCCGACCATGCTTAACGGCCTGTATCACTATGCCACCCGCTTACCGGAGCGCTTCCCTACGCTGATGGACGTGGGCATCATCGATATCGTGGTGGAGAACCTGCGCAGCCGCCTGAGCGGCATGGGCGACCAGCTGGTGAAATACTCGCTGGCTTCGCTGGTGGGCATTATGACCCTGGCGATTTATCTGGTGCTGGTGCCGCTGATGGTGTTCTTCCTGCTGAAGGACAAAGACCAGATGCTGGCAGCCATTAGCCGCGTTCTGCCGCGCAACCGTGGCCTGGCCGGTCAGGTGTGGGCAGAGATGAACCAGCAGGTCTCCAACTACATTCGCGGCAAAGTGCTGGAGATGGTGGTGGTCGGTATCGCCACCTGGATTGGCTTCCTCGCGATCGGCATGAACTATGCGCTGCTGCTGGCGGTGCTGGTTGGCTTCTCGGTGCTGATCCCCTACGTCGGCGCACTGGCGGTGACCATTCCGGTCATCGGCGTGGGCCTGGCGCAATGGGGCCTCGGCGGTGACTTCTGGACGATGATTATCGTCTATCTGATTATTCAGGGGCTGGACGGCAATATTCTGGTGCCGGTGCTGTTCTCAGAAGCGGTCAATCTGCATCCGCTGGTGATCATTCTGTCGGTGGTGATATTTGGCGGGCTGTGGGGATTCTGGGGGGTGTTCTTCGCCATTCCGCTGGCCACGCTGATCAAAGCGGTGGTGCATGCCTGGCCTGATGAGCTGAACGTCGAGCCGAAAAAACGCACATAGCGGGATAAGAAAAGGGCAGAAGCGGCGCTGTGCCTTAATCTTCGGCGACAAACCGGAGATTAAGGGGCACTCTCTTCTGCCCTTTTTATGTTGCGCCTGGGATCAGGCGCTCTTCAGGTAGTCCATCACGATGTCGTGGTGAGTGGCGGTTTTGAAGTCATCAAACACATGCTCAACCTTGCCATCGGTGCCAATCAGGAAGCTGATCCGGTGGATGCCATCATAGGTTTTGCCCATGAACGTCTTCTCACCCCAGATGCCAAACTGTTCGCAGACCTGATGGTCTTCATCGGAAAGCAGCGTAAAGTTCAGCAGCTCTTTCTCAACAAATCGCGACAGTTTCTCTGGCTTATCGGTGCTGATCCCTAACACATCAACACCGGCTTTTTTCAGCTCATCCATGCTGTCACGCAGACCGCAAGCCTGAACGGTGCAACCTGGCGTCATCGCTTTCGGGTAGAAATACACCAGAACGCGCTGTCCCTGGAAGTCGGTCAAATTTACTTGTTCGCCATCCTGATCGGGCAAGCTAAATTTCGGTGCGGTATCACCGGCTTTCAGTGGATTCATCACTACTCTCCATTTTTTCATCATGCTGTGGGTACTGGACGACGTTAATAGTGCCTTGCGCCTGCAGTTCTGTACATAGCCTGTTGAATGCCTGCTCAATAAATGAGGCATCCTGGCTGGCGGGGCTGTGAGCGGTAATTTGAATATAGAGTAAAGGCGGCTGATTTTCTTGCGCGGGCTGCGTGCGGGACACCAGCTCGGCGATGTTCATCTGATGGGAATCAAACAGATCGGTGAAGCGCTCAATAATATGCGGTGAATCCTTTACTTCCACCTGAACCCAGACCGTGGCGGGCATGGGCGGCCGTTCGCGGAAGGTGGTGCGCTTCATCACGATCAGCAGCTCCAGCTCCGCGCCTTTTAGCGGCAGGGTGGATTCAATCAGCGTAATCGCGTTCCAACTGCCGGAAAGCAGCATGATAAAGCTGAATTCCTCACCCAGCATGGCCAGACGGCTATCTTCAATGTTGCAACCGCAGCTGCTGACGTGGCGGGTGATGGTGTTAACGATCCCCGGGCGGTCAACCCCCAGTGCGGTGATAACCAGATGATGTTGCTGTGACTGCGGCAAAATGATGCTTCCTGTCCGTCATGATGATTAGCAATTGTGATAACTCTAAGGTAAACATAAAAAATACCCTATGCCAAGTGGCCTGGGGGGCTTGTCTGCTTGCTTTTAGAGTGCCGTAAACCGTACCATGAAGGACTTGTTTGTGGAGGGGATGGCTAATGTTCACGGGAAGTATTGTTGCACTCGTCACGCCGATGGATGACAAAGGGTTTGTCTGCCGTGCGAGTTTGAAAAAACTGATTGATTATCATGTTGCCAGCGGAACCGCGGCAATTGTCTCAGTAGGGACTACCGGTGAATCCGCCACATTAAGCCATGACGAACATGGTGACGTGGTGATGATGACGCTGGAACTGGCCGACGGCCGCATTCCGGTGATCGCCGGAACCGGCGCTAACGCCACCGCTGAAGGGATTGCTCTGACCAAACGCTTTGAAAAAAGCGGCGTGGTAGGCTGCCTGACCGTGACGCCATACTACAACCGTCCCACTCAGGAAGGGCTGTATCAGCACTTCAAAGCCATTGCTGAAAGCACCGATTTGCCGCAAATGCTGTATAACGTCCCGTCACGTACGGGTTGCGATATGCTGCCAGAAACGGTGGGTCGCCTGGCGAAAATAAAAAATATTATCGGAATCAAAGAGGCTACCGGGAACTTATCGCGGGTTAGTCAGATCCAAGAGCTGGTTGATGAAGATTTCATCCTGGTAAGTGGCGACGATGCGACTTCCCTCGACTTCATGCAGCTTGGCGGACAGGGCGTAATCTCTGTGACGGCAAACATTGCCGCGCGTGAAATGGCAGAATTGTGCAAACTGGCCAGCCAGGGCAATTTTACCGAAGCGCGACGCCTTAATCAGCGCCTGATGCATCTGCATCAGAAGCTATTCATTGAGCCTAATCCTGTCCCGGTTAAATGGGCTGCTAAGCAGTTAGGATTAATTGCAACCGACACGCTGCGTCTGCCGATGACGCCGATGACTGATGCCGGTCGTCCGGTTGTTGAGCAGGCACTGAAAAGCGCAGGTCTGCTGTAAATTTAGGGAGTTTTAATGGCTTATTCAGTACAAAAGTCCACGGTAGCAAAAGTGGTAGGGCTTTCTTTGGTGATGCTGCTGGCAGCATGTTCCAGCGACCAGCGTTACAAGCGTCAGGTCAGCGGCGATGAATCTTATCTGAAAGCGGCTGATGTAAGCGATCTGCACGCCCCGGCAGGGATGGTGATGCCGTTGCAGAATGGCGATTTCGACATTCCTTCCGCCAGCACCACCGGCGCGATTGGTAAGCAGCTGGACATCCGTCCACCGGCTCAGCCACTGGCGTTGATGAACGGCACCCGGACGCAGTTTGCCGGTAATTCTGGCGTCCTGTTACTGGACAGCGCGCGTACCGGTTCACTGTGGCCGCAGGTTGTCGATGTGGTGCAGGCGAAGAATTATCCGATTGCCAGCCGGACTGATGCCACCCAGACGCTGACCACCGATTGGGTGCAGTGGAACCGTGCTGATGAAGATCACCAGTATCGTGGCCGCTACCAGATCAGCGTGCAGCAGCAGGGTTATCAGCAGGCATTGTCGGTCAAACTGCTGGAACTGCAGCAGGAAGGCAAAGGCGTGAACTCACCGGTCCAGCTGCAGCGCTACACCGCGCAGATGCTGAACGAGCTGAGCAGCGGTCTGGATAAAAACGAAACCTCGCGTGAAAACGCGGCAGCTAAACGCAGTTCCGCGCAGATTGACGTGCAGAGCGGCGCAGATGATACCGGCTTGCCGGATCTGATTGTTCGCGCACCGTTCAACACCGTGTGGGAACGTCTGCCAGCAGCCCTGCAACGCGCAGGCTGGAAAGTCACCGATACTAACCGTTCTCAGGGCAGCCTGAACGTGACTTACAAAACGCTGGGCAGTGATGAGTGGGACGCGCTGGGCGCGAAAGATCCGGGTCTGACCAACGGCGATTATAAGCTGCAGGTCGGCGATCTGGATAACCGCAGCAGCCTGCAGTTCCTCGATCCTAAAGGTCATACGTTGACCCAGTCGCAAAATGACGCGCTGGTTGCCGTATTCAACGCAGCCTTTAGCAAGTAAACCTTAAGGCCGGATCTCTCCGGCCTTTTTTATTCCTCTGTACGTAAACGATTGCTTCGATTTTTTCGCCACAGAGAATAAACTGGTCACAGCACAATTTTCCCCGTTCTATTTTTGGAGTTTAAGAAGATGCAAAAGCAAGCTGAGTTGTATCGCGGCAAAGCGAAAACCGTTTACAGCACCGAAAACCCGGATCTGTTGGTACTCGAATTCCGCAACGATACGTCAGCACTGGACGGTGAACGTATCGAACAGTTTGATCGCAAAGGAATGATTAACAATAAGTTTAACCATTTCATCATGACTAAACTGCAGGAAGCCGGTATCCCAACGCAGATGGAAGCGCTGCTGTCTGATAACGAATCGCTGGTCAAAAAGCTGGATATGGTGCCGGTTGAGTGCGTGATGCGTAACCGTGCCGCTGGCTCGCTGGTGAAGCGTCTGGGCGTGGAAGAGGGAATGATCCTCAACCCACCGCTGTTTGACCTGTTCCTGAAGGATGATGCCAAGCACGATCCGATGGTTAACGAATCCTACTGCGAAACCTTTGGTTGGGTGAACAAAGAGAATCTGGCCCGTATGCGTGAGCTAACCTACAAAGCGAACGAAGTACTGAGCAAGCTGTTCTCCGATGCTGGACTGATCCTGGTGGACTTTAAGCTGGAGTTTGGTCTGTTCAATGGCGAAGTGGTGCTGGGCGATGAGTTCTCGCCGGACGGCGCGCGCCTGTGGGATAAAGACACCCTGAACAAGATGGACAAAGACCGTTACCGCCAGAGTCTGGGCGGCCTGATCGAAGCCTATGAAGAAGTTGCTACCCGTCTGGGTGTGAAGCTCGACTAAGATTTGTGGCTGCGGCGCTCATACCGCAGCCTTTCTTTTCCCTCGCATTGCCCGTATTCTCCCCGCCTGATTCACTCAAATCGCAGGTTACGCCCGGTTAACTGGTGTTACCCGAGACACACGTCTAAAATCAATCTGACAGCCGTGAAATGGATATAACGAGAGGTAAGGTATGCGTTGGCAAGGGCGCCGCGAGAGCGACAATGTGGAAGATCGCCGTGATGATTCTGGTTCGTCGCCATCAATGGGGGCGGGAAGAATGCGCATTCCCCGGGGCAAAGGCGGCATCATTCTGCTGATTGTGGTGGTGATCGCCAGCTACTATGGCTATGACCTTAGCCCGTTGCTGACCGGTGAAAGCAGCAGCGTTTCTCAGCCAGCCCCGCAACGCCAGAGCAGCATCAAGCCGCAGCAGGATGAAGCGGCCAAATTTACCTCAGTGATCCTTGCCACCACGGAAGATACCTGGCAGCAGCTTTTTCAGAAAATGGGTAAAACCTATACGCCACCCAAACTGGTGATGTATCGCGGGGCCACCCGCACAGGTTGTGGTACCGGTCAGTCAGTGATGGGGCCTTTTTACTGCCCGGCTGATACCACGGTTTACATTGACCTGTCGTTTTACGATGAAATGAAAAACAAGCTGGGGGCGGACGGAGATTTCGCCCAGGGATATGTTATTGCTCATGAAGTGGGTCACCACGTACAGAGATTGTTGGGCATTGAGCAAAAAGTCCGCCAGATGCAGCAGGGTGCAAGCCAGACTCAGGCTAATCAGCTTTCGGTGAAAATGGAGTTACAGGCGGACTGCTTTGCTGGCGTGTGGGGTTACTACATGCAAAAGCAAAATATCCTTGAACCTGGCGATTTGCAGGAAGCGCTTAACGCCGCTGAAGCGATCGGTGACGATCGTCTGCAACAGCGTGGTCAGGGCCGGGTAGTACCGGACAGCTTTACCCACGGGACGTCAGAGCAGCGTTACAGCTGGTTCAAAAAAGGGTTTGATAGTGGTAATCCTGGCCAGTGCGACACCTTTAGTCGCTGATTATGGCCGGGGTTAACGACACACTACGCCATAGCGAACATCTCAGGCAGCACGGGCTGCGGCAAATCCTGGTGATCAGCGGCGACGATAGCTGGTGCCAGCATCAGGCCGAGCAGTGGATGGCCTGGTTACCGGGCGACTGGATGTGGCTGGGCGATGCACCCCACAGTCCGCTGAACTGCGCGCCTGCGGCGGCAAGAACCCTGCTGGGGCGCGAGTTTCTGCACGCGGTGTTTGATGCCCGCAGCGGTTTTCATGCCGAAGCGCTGGCCGCACTTTCCGGCACGCTAAAAGCAGGCAGCTGGCTGCTGATGCTGGTGCCTGACTGGTCGCGTTGGGCCACCTTACCAGACACCGATTCATTGCGCTGGAGCGAACAGGCTTCGGCCATTCCTTCATTTAATTTTATCCGTCGTTTTCAGCAGCTGGTTGAGCAGGACGACAGCATTGCGCTGCTCCAGCAGCATCAGCCATTCACCTTACCGTCTCTGCCCACATCGCCAGCCTGGCAGCCTGATGATACGTCACAGCAGCAAGCGGTGCTTGATGCGTTGCTGGCCAGCGAACCCGGTATCTCTGTGATTATTGCCCCGCGCGGCAGAGGAAAGTCTGCGCTGGCCGGGCTGCTGGCGGCACGCTGGCCAGGGCGTTGCCTGATAACCGCACCGGCCAAAGTGGCCACCGATGTGCTGGCAGAATTCGCCGGCGACGCTTTTGAGTTTATCGCACCGGACCGGCTGCTGGCTCTCAGCCCTGAACAGCGGCCGCAGCCGATCGACTGGCTGCTGGTGGACGAAGCCGCAGCCATACCGGCGCCGACCCTGCGGCAGCTGGTGGCGCTGTATCCCCGCGTGTTGCTGACCTCGACCTTGCAGGGTTACGAAGGCACCGGTCGCGGCTTTATGTTGAAATTCTGTGCCAGCCTGCCGCAGGTGACGCTGCGTAAACTGGATCAGCCGCTGCGCTGGTCAGCCGATGATCCGCTGGAGCGCTTTATTAATCAGGCGCTGCTGATTGCGGAAGCGGAGCCAGAGCAAAGCACGCTGCCGCTGCAATTTTCGTTCCCTGAGCAATCCGCCTGGCTGACTCAGCCGGAACAATTGTCCGCCATGTACCAGCTGCTGGCGAGCGCCCACTACCGTACTTCGCCGCTGGATTTACGGCGGATGATGGATGCGCCAGGCATGCATTTCAGCCTGGCATCGCAGGGCAATACCGTGCAGGGCGCGATGCTTCTGGTTGATGAAGGTGGTTTGACAGCCGCTCTGTCCGAGGCGGTCTGGGCCGGCTTTCGGCGTCCCCGGGGAAATCTGGTGGCGCAGTCACTTGCCGCCCACGGCGGCTGGCCCGAAGCCGCGCAGCTTCGTTCCCGGCGTATCAGTCGGATTGCCATTGCACCTGAACGGCGGCGTCAGGGCATCGGCCGTCAAATGGTGGAGCGGAGCAGGGAAGATGCCGATGGGCTGGATTATTTGTCGGTCAGCTTTGGGTATACCGCAGAGCTTTGGGCCTTCTGGCAATCCTGCGGCTTTAAGCTGATGCGGCTGGGCAGCCAGCGTGAAGCCAGCAGCGGCTGTTTTACGGCGATGGCGATCCTGCCATTAAGTGAACCGGCTGAACAACTGCAGGCCTGCGCCGAAAAACGGCTTCAGCGCGACTGGCCGTGGTTACAGCGACTTGTTCCCGGCATCGCACTGCAACTGCCTGAGGCGGACGATTGGCAGCTGAATGAAGAAGACTGGCGCGAGCTGGCAGGCTTTGCCTGGGGCCACCGTCCGTTTGAAGCCAGCTTTGGCGCGCTGGGGCGGCTGGTCAGCCAGTGCCAGAGCGATCTGCCGTTGCTTAACGGGGCGATGGTGGCGGAGAAGTCGGCAGCGGAACTCAATCAGCACTTTGGCCTGTCTGGCCGCAAGGCACTGCTGGCCGGTTGGCGACAGGAGACGCAAAGAGCGTTAACGGGCCTGGATGCCGCAGCCAGCGAACGCTGGCAGAGCGTGATAGAGGCAATCAAAGCATTATCGTAATTCAGGAAAGTGAGCGGATAGAACGGGAAGGGTAAAGCAGGGGCCGAAGCCCCTGCGATTTATTTCTTTTTCGGCAGGTCGTCGTCATCCCACTTATCGTTAAAATCCCGATGCGGTGGCAAATCCGGTTTGTTCGCCATATATTTTTTCGGATCGATGCGCTTCAGATCTTTATAGACGTTCATCAGCACGCCTACCATCAGCACAATCACCAACAGCCACCAATACTCTTTCAGCCATTCCATATTCTCACCTTATTCGCTTAAGCGATTAGCTGTTCCATAATCCGCTGGTACATGCGGCTCAGCAGTTGCAGGTCGGCGGCTTTGACACACTCATTGATTTTATGAATGGTGGCATTCACCGGACCCAGTTCAACCACCTGCGCACCCATTCGGGCGATAAAACGACCGTCTGAAGTGCCGCCGGTGGTCAGCAACTGCGGTTTAATTTCATTATAGTGCTCAACGGCATTTACTACCGCATCGACCAACTTACCGCGAGACGTCAGGAACGGCTGGCCGGAAACATTCCACTCCAGCGTGTAACGCAGCTGGTGACGATCCAACAGCTCCTGCACTTTCTGCTTAATCATCGCGTCCGTCAGCTCGGTGCTGAAGCGGAAGTTAAACTGCACAAAGCATTCACCGGGGATCACATTGTTGCTGCCGGTTCCGGCCTGCACGTTGGCAATCTGCATACTGGTCGGCGGGAAGAATTCATTGCCCTGGTCCCACTCGGTGGCGACCAGCTCATTGAGCGCCGGCAGCGCGCGGTGAACCGGGTTGTCGGCCAGATGAGGATAGGCCACGTGACCCTGAACGCCATGCACGGTCAGATTGGCGGTCATCGATCCGCGGCGGCCATTTTTCACCACGTCGCCGACGATTTCGGTGCTGGACGGTTCGCCGACCAGACAGTAATCCATGCGCTCTTTGCGCGCCATTAGCGCTTCAACCACTTTCACTGTGCCATTGGTGGCGCTGGCTTCTTCGTCAGACGTAATCAGGAAAGCCAGACGGCCTTTATGATTCGGATTGCTGGTTACGAAGCGCTCCGCCGCGACAATCATCGCCGCCAGCGAGCCTTTCATATCGGCCGCGCCGCGCCCGTACAGCATGCCATCACGGATGGTCGGTTCAAACGGCGGGTTGATCCAGCGGCTGGCATCGCCGGTTGGCACTACGTCGGTATGCCCGGCAAAGGCCAACGTCTCGCCCTGGCCACGCCAAGCCCAGACATTCAGGGTATCGCCAATGTTCATCGGCTCAATGGTGAAGCCTAGCGCCTTAAGGCGTTCGATCAAAATAGCCTGACAGCCGGCATCATCCGGGCTGAGGGAAGGGCGACGAATAAGCTGCTGCGTCAGCTCGATGACCGGACAAAACATAATCAGGACTTCTCCGAAATAAATGGCTGGTAGGTTGCTTCACTAAAGCCCAGCAGCATAGAGCCGTCTGCGCTGCAGAGCAACGGGCGTTTGATGATTGCCGGCTGTTCCAGCATCAGTTCGCGAGCAGTTGCCGCATTATTCACCCCATTGCGCGTTTCTTCGCTGAGCTTGCGCCACGTGGTGCCACGGGTATTCAGCAAGGCTTCCCAGCCCAGCACGTCGATGAAGCCCTGTAAGGTTGCGCTGTCCAGGCCATCGGCGCGGTAGTCATGAAACTGATAGGCCACCGCCTCAGCTTCCAGGTACTTTCGCGCCTTCTTAATGGTGTCGCAATTTTTGATGCCGTACATTGTAAGCATGACGGTTCCCTTCTTTTTTCTGTGGGTTTCAACTATATTCGATACTGTTCAGGCGGTTAGTCTACAACGGATGCGCCTGCGAGGCAGCAGGGAAGCACAGAATATCATCACCCAGACAGAGACTTAGCGTAAGGAGGGACAATATGAACTATATGAAAGCGTCTTCCGCCCATTCGGTTGAAGAGACACAATCAATGATCGTGATCGTGCGGAAGAAAACCAGCCGGTGTGATGAGTTCAATCACATCGTTGAGGCCGTGATGTTAGACCATCCCGATGCCAAAACGCATATCGACAGCGAGAGCGGCGGCTACGATAAAGTGATAGTTCTGAAATAACAGTGGACGTGGATGGGGGGCGCGTTGCCCCCCAGGTCTATCCGCTAACGAATCCCTTCTCCTGCAACCTCAGTAATGCCGTCCCTTCTGCATAAATCATCCCGGTCGTCAGTACTCTCTGAATCATGCTTTTCCCTCTGGTTTTCGAACGATAATCACGCTATTGATTAGTCTGCCAATGGTAATGGCAGAACTGTGTCCTGCCACGCAAATTACAGTTTTGATCGAAACTGCCGATGGTATGGGTGAGCGAAAATGATTCACTTCGCCTTAGGATTAATCCTATAATGGACCCACAATAAAAGAGAGGTGATTTATGATTGATACAGAAATGGGGACCTGGAAAGACTTTATCGAAGCAATGTTAACGCGTAAATAACACCTTCTTTAAGTAAGGCGGATCGGGCAACACCGGCCACCTCCAGAACAGAAAAAGGCAGCACCTCGGTGCTGCCTTTGTTCGTTTATTTGCCGGGTTTTTCCTGTACCGGGAAGCGCCGTCTGACTAACACAAAGAACAGCGGGACAAAGAAGATCGCCAGCACCGTGGCGGAAATCATACCGCCCATCACGCCCGTGCCCACCGCATGCTGGCTACTGGAGCCGGCCCCGTTACTGATCACCATCGGCAATACGCCAAAGATAAAGGCCAGTGAGGTCATCAGAATCGGACGCAGACGCTGTTTCGAGGCTTCCAGGGTCGATTCCAGCAGATCCCGGCCTTTTGAATTGATTTCATTGGCGAATTCTACAATCAGAATGGCATTCTTCGCCGACAGGCCGATAACCGTCAACAGGCCAACCTGGAAGTAAACGTCATTTTCCAGACCGCGTGCCCAGGTGGCCACCAGCGCGCCGATCACACCGAGCGGCACCACCAGCATCACCGAGAACGGAATCGACCAACTCTCATACAGCGCCGCCAGACAGAGGAACACCACCAGCAGAGAAATAGCATACAGCGCAGGCGCCTGCGATCCGGACATCCGTTCCTGATAGGACGCGCCGGTCCATTGCAGGCCAAAGCCGGTAGGCAGTTTGCTGACCAGATTTTCCATCACGTCCATGGCGGTACCGGTACTGATCCCCTGACCGGATTCACCGACAATTTCCACCGCGGAATAGCCGTTATAGCGCTCCAGGCGTGGCGAACCGGTTTCCCAACTGGTGGTGGCGAATGCGGTAAACGGCACCATGCCGCCGCTGCTGTTACGCACGTACCACTTGCTGATGTCGTCCGGCAACATGCGGTATTTTGCTGCGGCCTGAACATAGACCTTCTTCACGCGGCCACGGTCGAGGAAGTCGTTAACGTAGGTCGAGCCCCAGCCGGTCTGCAGGGTGTTATTGATATCATCAATGGAAACCCCCAGCGCCTGAGCTTTATGCTGGTCGACGTTAATCCGTAACTGCGGCGTATCGTCCAAACCGTTATGGCGCACGCGCACTAACGAGGCATTGCCCTCGGCGGCGGCCAGCAGCCGATCGCGCGCCTTCATCAACGCATCGTGGCCAAGGCCGGCGTGATCCTGCAATTCCATATCAAATCCGGCTGAGTTCCCCAGCCCGGTAATGGCCGGCGGGCTGCTGGCAATCACGCGGCCTTCTTTGATCTTTTTAAAGGCGGCCGTTGCGCGTTCAATGATCGCGAAGGAGGTGTTTTCGGCGCCTGGGCGGTCTCCCCAGTCTTTTAAGCGGACAAACATACGCGCCACGTTCTGACCATTCCCGCCCGGACCGGCACCAATGGTCGAGAACACCGACAGCACGTTGTTCTTCTCCTCGGTCAGATAGTACTGCTCAACCTTATTAACCACCTTATTGGTTTCCTGCAGCGTGGAACCCGGCGGTAACTGCACCTGGGTGGTGAACACGCCACGGTCTTCAAGCGGCAGGAAGGAGGTTGGCAGGCGCAGGAACATAAAGGCCATCCCGGCGATCAGCAGCACATACAGCACCATCCAGCGTCCGGCTTTGGCCAGAATTTTGCCCACGCCACGTTCATAGCGTTCGGCATTGCGGTTGAACATGCGGTTGAACCAGCCGAAGAACCCGCGGCGACCATGATGATGGCCCTTAGCGATAGGTTTAAGCAGCGTGGCGCACAGGGCAGGGGTCAGGATCATCGCCACCAGCACCGACAGCACCATGGCGGACACGATGGTCACCGAGAACTGACGGTAGATTGCTCCGGTGGTGCCGCCAAAGAAGGCCATCGGAATAAAGACCGCTGACAGCACCAGCGCAATCCCCACCAGCGCGCCCTGAATCTGTCCCATCGATTTTCGGGTGGCATCACGCGGCGAGAGTCCTTCCTCACTCATTATTCGCTCAACGTTCTCCACCACCACAATGGCGTCATCGACCAGCAGCCCGATTGCCAGCACCATGGCGAACATGGTCAGGGTGTTGATACTGAAACCGAAGGCAGACAGGATGGTAAAGGTCCCGAGCAACACCACCGGCACGGCGATGGTTGGGATCAGCGTGGCGCGGAAGTTCTGCATAAACAGATACATCACCACAAATACCAGGATCACCGCTTCAATCAGAGTCTTGACCACATCCTCAATCGACGCTTTAACAAACGGCGTGGTTTCATAAGCGACCTCTGCTTTCAGCCCGTGTGGGAAGAAGTGCGACAGCTCTTCAATACGGGCGCGCACCAGCTCATCGGTTTGCAGCTCATTCGCGCCGGACGCCAGCTTGATCCCCAGACCGGAGGCGGCCTGGCCGTTGTACTGGCTGAGGAAGTCATATTTCTCCGCGCCCAGTGCCACATCCGCCACGTCGCCGAGTTTGACTTCTGACCCGTCCTGGTTTACCCGCAGGGTGATATCGCGGAACTGCTGCGGCGTGTTTAACAGGGATTGCGAGTTAATGGTGGCATTCAGCGCCTGGCGATCGACAGACGGCAGGCCGCCCAGCTGACCCACGGCCACCTGACTGTTTTGCGACTCAATCGCCGAAACTATATCCGAGGTGGTCAGGGCGTAATTGATCATCTTGTTGGGATCGAGCCAGATGCGCATCGCGTACTGCGAACCGTAAGCATCCACTTCGCCCACGCCATCAATACGGCTGAGTGGATCCTGCACGTTACTGGCGACGTAGTCGGAAATATCCTGCTTATCCATGTTGCCGTCGGTGGAGACGAACGCCACCATCAAAATATTGGTGTCACCGGTTTTGGTGACCGTGACGCCCTGGGTCTGCACGTCCTGCGGCAGCTTACGCAGCGCGGCCTGCAGCTGGTTCTGCACCTGCTGGCGCGCTTCATCCGGGTTGGTTCCGGCGGTAAAGGTCAGGGTGATGGTTGCCTGCCCGGTATTACTGCTCTGGGAAGACATGTACATCATGTTATCGATGCCCGTCATATTCTGTTCGATAACCTGGGTTACGGTATTCTCCAGCGTTTCGGCGGAGGCGCCAGGATAGTTGGCAGTGATGCGGACGTTAGGCGGAGCCAGGTCGGGATATTGCTCAATGGGGAGTTTTAAAATAGCCAGTGTGCCGGTCAGGCAAAGTAAAATCGCTATCACCCACGCGAAGATCGGGCGATCGATAAAAAAATTCGCCATTGAATAAGGCTCCTGGCAAGTAATCGGGAAAGGAAATGCGCCGGCCTTATTCTTGGGCGCGGGCTTCTGAAATCCGGTCCGCCGCAAATTTTTATAGTTTATTCAAACTGCTTCGGCAGCAAACACTTTACCCTCAGCATTGTGAAGAATCGTGGAGAAAATGAGGAGAAAGTGTAAATTATCGTGCTAATTCGTCCGCAGACGTACGCCGTCAGCCCTTGTGCCATCAGCAATATCTGATCTGACGACCGTGACCTCATCGCTATGCCGGGAAGCGTAATGAGACGGTGGTCCCCTGGTGGCCGGCGGAACAGATGGTTATGCCGCCGCGCAGGCTTTTGGCCCGTTCCTGCATAATCGACAGGCCGTAATGCCCGGGTGGCGAGGCCGCGTCGGCGATACCGACACCATCATCATGAATTTCAATCAGATTTTCTCCCGGCCCCGTACGGCTGCAGCGGATCACAATCCGCGATGCCTGGGCATGACGAATGGCATTGAGCAGGGCTTCGCGCACGATTTGCAGCACATGAACCTGCTGTTGTGCCTCCAGATGCTGTACTGCTGGCTCACTCTCTAACACGATTTCAGCGCTGGACTGCGTGCGCAGGGTGGCGATCGCCTGGCGCAGCGCGGTGGCTAAATCTGCGGGTTCAACCGACAGGCGGAAGGTGGTCAGTAACTCGCGCAGCTGAATATTCGCTTCGGTCAGGGCGCGATCGATCTCAGCCACAATCGCCAGCGCCGGTTCCGCCTTGCTATCGACCACCCGTTTTAATCTGGCGAGCTGAATGCGCAGATAGGCGAGGGACTGTGCCAGGGAATCATGCAGCTCGCGGGCGATGGTGGCGCGCTCCTCGATCACCAGCAGATGGTGAACTCTTTGCTGCGCACGATCGAGTTGCAGCGAGCGGGCCAGCATGGTGGCCAGTCCCTGCATCAGTTGCGGCTCACTGGTTGTTGCCTGCCAGCGTAATGCCGATGCGGGTTTCTCCGCCAGCGGCAGGCTCAGCCACGGCAGATGGGGATTGGGCTGGCCAGCGCTCAGCGTGCCGTGGGGATCGGCGCTCAGTTCAATCGCGCTGAGGCCTTGATGCTCAATGACTTTTTCCAGCACCTCCGGCCAGGCGTCGGCAGGATTCAGGTGGCGGTTAAGGGTTTCCGAGCAGTGATAGAGCAGCGCCAGATGGCGGTTAGCCTGACTCAGGTCGCTGGTTTTCTCTTTTACCGCCTGTTCGAGGCGTTGCACCTGCTTATCCAGTTCAGCCGACATGCTGGTGAAGGCGCGGGCCAGCACGCCCAGTTCGTTGCTCAGTCCGGTATCCAGCGGCGCGTGCTGAAAATGGGCCTGCTCAATCTCATGGCTGGCGTTCACCAGCTTATTCAGCGGGATCACCACCTGGCGCTTCACCCGTCTTAACGTCAGAAACACCAGCAGGGCGATGGCGATAAAGCCGAGCAGGCTGACGCCGGCCACCAGTTTCATCTTCAGTTCGGCCCAGTGCTGCAGCGCCAGCACAAAACGATCGATCTGCGCGACATATAAGGAGACGTTTTGCTGGTAGTGCTGAGTCTCTCCCGCCAGTAACGCCGGCTGCAGGCTCTGCCAGTCATGGAGCAGGGCATGATAGCGGGCCCGGACACTCTCCGGCACATAGGCCCGATCCAATGCTTTTAAAGGCGGCGCCTGCACGGATTTCTGATACGCGGCGATATCTTTCGCCAGTTCAGACCGCTGGCTGGCGGCATCCCACGCCAGTCGATAGCTTTGCATCCGCAGGGATCCGGCAATGTTCACCGCTTCCGCATCGCGCAGGCTGGTGGAGAGCGTCAGCAGCGCCAGACCGGTCGACAGCACTGAAAGCAGGGCAATGGCGAACAGCGCGCGGGCGAGGCTGCCAGTGACGGAACGTTTAAACATCCGGCTTATCCTTTATCAGAGAGGCGGTCAGTATAGCCGCAACCCACAAGCAAAATACTGACCTGAAGCGGCTGCAAAAAAGAATGTTCAAAACGTGCGGTGTATCGCTTGAAGCGCCGTGGCAACCCGGATAGAGTGGTTTAACTGCTTAAAATACCCGATTAAATGTATCTCCCCCGTGCGGTTTGACACCTCTGTTTACATCCCAGGTTAAATGTAACTTTTATTGACGCTTCTTAAGATAAATCCGCGATCTCTTCACAATCCTTAAACACCTTTACCCCTCGCTCACCCTGCTTTTCATTAGCACGGTCATAATTGATCCCGTAACCAACATCAACTTTCTGACGAATGATAACTTTCGACGAGGAAATCAATTATGAATATCAAAATACCTGCGCTTGTCGCCGCCACTCTTTTAGCTGCAACCTCTTTCTCAGCATTGGCCGCTACTCAGGTCGATGCGCAGCAGAGCCAGAATCTGCAATCAATGGGTACAGTGTCCGTCTCGGCCGTTAGCGGTTCGCTGGATGACGCAACCCATCAGCTTTCTCAGAAAGCATCTGAAATGGGCGCCACGCACTATCGTGTTATCCGCGCTGATACCCCGGGTGATTCAAGCCTGTGGAGCGGTAACGCAGAGATTTACCGTTAAGCTGTACCCTCTCCGTTTTATCCCTGTGTAGCCTTAGTGATTTCACTGAACCGACCGCCCTTTGCGGTCGGTTTTTTTATGCGCCATCCGGCAAAAATTACAAAAGCTCACGATTTCACGCGCGGAACTTTTGCGTCAGCTTTCCAGAACGGTTAGGATGCATCGCCGCAATTTTGCCGCTTCCGCTAAGAATATAATTACAGGAAGTCGGCTTTTGCCCAGACGTTTGTGCTGCGACGCAATCGTTTGGTTGGCGACAGACATCAGGATACCTGGGACGGGTAACCGTAATACTGTGGACAGGATAATAGGAAAGAAAATGAAAGCTGATAAAACAGCGGTCGCAGACAAACGCGCCGCAAGAAGACGTTGGTTAAATTCTCATGACTCTGGCTATCACAAGGCCATGGATAATCGTCACGTTCAGATGATTGCGATTGGTGGGGCGATAGGTACAGGACTGTTTCTTGGTGCGGGAGCCCGTCTGCAGATTGCCGGCCCGGCGCTGGCAATCGTCTATTTAGTGTGTGGCATCTTCTCCTTCTTTATCCTGCGTGCGCTGGGTGAGTTGGTTCTTCACCGCCCATCAAGCGGCAGCTTTGTTTCCTATGCGCGTGAATTCCTTGGCGAAAAAGCCTCCTACGTGGCGGGCTGGATGTACTTCGTCAACTGGGCGATGACCGGTATCGTGGATATCACAGCGGTGGCGCTGTATATGCACTACTGGGGCGCGTTCGGCGATGTGCCGCAGTGGGTGTTCGCGCTGGGCGCGCTGGCGATTGTCGGCACCATGAACATGATCGGCGTAAAGTGGTTCGCCGAAATGGAGTTCTGGTTCGCGCTGATCAAGGTACTGGCTATCGCCATCTTCCTGATTGTCGGCGTGGTGTTCCTCGGCACCGGTAAACCGCTGGACGGCAACTCAACCGGCTTCCACCTGATCACCGATAACGGCGGTTTCTTCCCGCACGGTCTGTTACCGGCGCTGGTGCTGGTGCAGGGTGTGGTCTTCGCCTTTGCCTCCATTGAACTGGTGGGGACGGCGGCCGGCGAATGTAAAGACCCGAAAACCATGCTGCCGAAGGCTATTAACAGCGTGATCTGGCGTATTGGCCTGTTCTACGTTGGCTCGGTGGTGCTGCTGGTGCTGTTACTGCCGTGGAATGCTTACCAGGCAGGACAGAGTCCGTTCGTGACCTTCTTCTCGAAACTGGGCGTGCCTTACGTTGGCAGCATCATGAATATCGTGGTGCTGAGCGCGGCGCTGTCCAGCCTGAACTCCGGCCTGTATTCCACCGGCCGTATTCTGCGTTCGATGTCGATGGGCGGCTCGGCACCTAAGTTCATGTCAAAAATGAGCGGTCAGCAGGTGCCTTATATGGGCATCCTTGTGACGATTGGCGTCTATATTATTGGGGTTTACCTCAACTATATCGTGCCATCGCGCGTGTTTGAGATCGTGCTGAATATCGCTTCACTGGGCATCATCTCTTCCTGGGGCTTTATCGTGGTTTGCCAGATGCGTCTGCGTAAAGCCATCAAAGAAGGGAAAGCGGAAGACGTCAGCTTCAAAATGCCGTGGGCACCGTTCACCTCATGGCTGACGCTGGTGTTCCTGGCCAGCGTGCTGGTGCTGATGGCGTTTGATTACCCTAACGGTACTTACACCATTGCTGCCGTGCCGCTGATTGCGTTGATCCTGATCCTCGGCTGGTTTGGCGTTCGCAAGCGTGTGCATGCGGTGGCGCAAACTGAGCATGCACCGGTGAAGGAAACCTCAGCGAAGTAATCCTGAGACGTTCAGAAAAAGGCGACCTTTGACAGGTCGCCTTTTTTTATGCCCGTGCCTCACACTGGCGCAATTATGCACAACGATGTCGCATCCTTGATTTAACACGGAAAATTCCCGCTGCTGACACGTGAACCGGTTTACCAGACCATTCACAAATTAGTGCAGGGTTTTCAGTCGCCTGGCTTTTATATTTGTCATAACCCCTCTGAACTGGCACGCGAACTGCTTAATAATCCTCCATAAGACCACCGCCGTAAGCCCGGGATGTTGAAAAGGGGTAAACCGGTTTACTCGTTTATTGCCAGCATCAGGGAAACCGTTATGGGTGACGTTTTGGTTAAAGCTACCAACATTACCAAGCGCTTTGGCGCGCTGACCGCGCTCAACGGCGTCAACATGGAGATCAACCGGGGAGAGGTGCTTGCGCTGCTGGGGGATAACGGCGCCGGAAAGTCGACCTTTACCAAAGTCCTGTCGGGTGCCTACAGCGCCACGGAAGGCGAGCTGGTTGTTTCCGGTAAAAGCGTGCGTTTCTCCTCGCCGAAAGAGGCGTCCGACTGCGGCATCGCCACCATTTATCAGGAGCTGGCGCTGGCGGAAAACCTGTCGATTGCCGAAAACGTCTTTCTCGGTCGCGAGTTGAAACGGCAGGTGCTGGGCATCCCATTTTTACGTATGCAGGCGATGCGTGAACGGGTGCAACAGCTGCTGGCCGAACTGGATGCGCATATCTCCGATGCAGAAGCGCCGGTAGGCAGTCTGTCAGGCGGTCAGCGTCAGGCGGTGGCGATCTGCCGCGCGCTGAATCTCAATGCCCAACTGGTGATCATGGACGAACCGACCGCCGCGCTGGCGGTAGCCGAAACCCGCAAGGTGCTTTCACTGACGCGGCGGCTGGCCGAGCGTAACTGTGGCGTGGTGCTGATCAGCCATAACATCAGCGACGTGTTTGAAGTGGCCGATCGCATGGTGGTTTTCCGCCGTGGCCGCAAAATTGCCGAACGGCGACGGGAAGAGACCTCGCCGGATGAAATCGTCTCGCTGATCACCGGCGCGCATCCCGAT
This sequence comes from Erwinia sp. QL-Z3, assembly GCF_004551645.1. NCBI lineage: Bacteria > Pseudomonadati > Pseudomonadota > Gammaproteobacteria > Enterobacterales > Erwiniaceae > Erwinia > Erwinia sp. QL-Z3. The sequence continues at coordinate 76,611 of NZ_CP037950.1, read as the reverse complement.
GCGCGCGCCTTTGAACAACGCCGTGACTAACCAATCGTTCCTTTCTCTGGGTGGAATTTAACTATGTTGAAACGCGTCACTCTTACACTGCTTGCGTCTTCTGTTTACCTTGTCAGCCAGTTGGTCAGCGCTGCCGACAAACCGAAAGTGGCCTTTGTGCCGCAGATAGTCGGCATTCCGTACTTCCAGGCGATGCAGGACGGTGGCAACCGTGCGGCGAAGGAACTGGGCGTCGATTTTATCTATTCCGGCCCGGTGGACACCAACCCGATGGATCAGCTGCAAATCGTGCAGAACCTGATTGCGCAGGGCGTAAAGGCCATCTCGGTCAGCGTGCTGGATGCTTCCAGCCTGGCCCCGGTGGTTGAACAGGCCAAATCACGCGGCATCTCGCTGTACACCAGCGACAGCGATGCGCCGGACAGCGGCCGGGCGGTCTATGTTGCTCAGGCCACGGACCAGGGATTGGGCGAAAGCATCATTGATGAGATGGTTAAACGGGTAGGCGATCGCGGCAAAATTGGCATCGTCTCTGGCGAAGCGACCGCATCGAATCTCAATGCCTGGATCGGTTTTATGCAGGCGAGGGTGAAAGCGAAATACCCGAACGTTACCTTACTGGCACCGCAGTTTGCCGGTGGCACCGCCAGTCGTGCGGCACAAATCTCCACCGATTTGATGTCTTCCAATCCTGACCTGAAAGGCATTATTGCCGTCGCGTCCACCACCTGCCCTGGCGTGGCGCAGGCCATCGAAACCGCCGGGAAAATCGGCAAGGTGATTGGCGCAGGCTACTGCAGCCCGAACACCGCGCGCGCCTATCTGAAGAGCGGCGCCTTTGGTTACAGCGTGCTGTGGGACCCGGAGAAACTGGGCTACCTGACCGTCTGGGCTGGCAAAGCGCTGATCGACGGCAAAAAATTTGCGGCGGAAAACCGCGTGCCGGGCTTTGCCGAGCCGGTCCGCTATGACAGCAAAACCGGTATCCTGCTGCTGGGTGCTCCTGCGGTCTTCACCAAAGATAACGTCGATCAGTATCACTTCTGATGAGCATGCAACTTAAAGGAACCCTGTGGCGCTGGTCGGCGCGTGAAATCACCCTTGCCATCGTCTGCCTGCTGGCCTGCGCGATCTTCTCACTGGCCTCGCCCTGGTTTGCCACCGTCGACAACCTGGGCACGGTATTGCGTAACAGCGTTGAGCTGCTGCTGATTGGTTTGGGAATGACGTTGATTCTGGCGATGGGCGGCGTCGATGTTTCCGTCGGCGTGGTGATGGGGCTGGCGGCCTGGGGCGTGGGACAGTTATTGGGGGCGAACGCGGTGTTGGCCGCAGCGATTGCCGGCCCGCTGATTGGCATGCTGGTCGGTGCCTTTACGGCGGTGGTGGTGGTGTTGGGACGCATCCCGGCCATTGTCGGCACGCTGGGTTTGTACGGCGTCTACCGCACCGCCATTTTTGCCTTACTCGGCGGTCAGTGGTTATCGGGTCTGCCCGATGGGCTGACGCGTTGGGTGGATGGCCGCTTGCTTGGCCTGCCGCTGATGGCGTGGCTGATAGCGCTGGCTTATCTGCTGGTCTGGCTGGCGTTGCGGCGCACGGCCTATGGCCCGCATCTGCTGGCGATTGGCCATTCGGAAGAGAAAGCCCGCCTGTCCGGCGTACCGGTCACCCGGGTGCGCTTTATCACCTTTATGTTGAGCGGCCTGCTGTGCGGGCTGGCAGCCACCTTTTATGTGGCCACCTACCGCAACGTGGAGATGACCGTCGGCAGCACGCTGGCGCTGGAAGCCATTGCGGCGGTGGTGCTGGGCGGAACCCGCATCACCGGTGGGCAGTGCAGTTTGTTGGGCACGGTGTTAGGCGTTCTGCTGCTGCGGATTTTGCAAAACGGCCTGCTGCTGGTGGGCGTGCCGTCGCTGTGGCAGACGGTGGTGACGGGCGTGTTGTTATTGCTGGTGTTGAGTGCGGAAGTGATTAGCGGACGCGTAAACCTGAATGGACTGAAGCGGGGAAGGGCATGAAATTTTTACGTGCGCATCTGGTGGCCTCTCTGCTGGTGTTGTTGTGGTGTCTGCTGTTGGGCACGGTATTGATTCTGCAACCCGGCATGCTGGACCCGATAACCCTGACCACCATCCTGCAATTTGCCACCGTACTGGCGCTGGTGGCATTAGGCCAAGCGCTGGTGGTGCTGGCCGGCGGCGCCGGGATCGATTTGTCGGTCGGTGGCAACGTTTCGCTCTCGGCAGTGGCGGGCATGATGGCGCTGCACGCCGGTTTACCGCCGGTGCTGCTGCCGGTTATTTGCCTGCTCTGCGGTTTCCTGCTTGGCCTGTTCAACGGCTATCTGGTGGCGAAGCTAAAAATCTGGCCGCTGATCGTCACGCTGGGCACGTTCTACGCCTGGTCCGGTCTGGCACTGGCGCTGACCGGCGGGGCCGCCCAATCCGGCGTCCCGCGCGATATTTTGCCGTGGGGACGCGGCGTACTGGCGGCCATTCCGCTGCCGTTCCTCTGCTGTGTGATCCCCGCGTTTGTTATCGCCTGGGCAATCCTGCGCTTTACCAGCTGGGGCCGATGGATTTATGCGATGGGATTCAACGAACGTTCGGCCAGGCTGGTGGGCATTCCTGTCGATCGTCTGCGCATGCTGGTGTACGGCATTTGCGGTGCGCTGGCGGGCTGTGCCGGATTTATTACTCTGGCCTGGCTGGGCAGCGGACGCCCCAATGTCGGCGTGAATCTGGAGCTGGAATCGCTGACCGCCGCGCTGTTGGGTGGCATGGCGATCTTTGGTGGCCGGGGCGGTGTGGTGGGCGTGTTTGCCGCCACCCTGTTGCTGGTGGCGATCAAAACCAGCCTGTTGCAGTTTGGCATCAATACGGTCTGGCAAGTGGGCGTGGTGGGGGTGTTACTGATCGCCGTGCTGCTGGCCGACCGCTTCTCATCTTACCGGAGATAATTTATGACATTAGCACAGCAGATTGCGCGTCACGTTGAGGCCAACACCGATCGTCTGGTGCAGACGCTTTGCGATCTGATCGCCTTCCCATCGATCGTCAAAGTCGATCCGCGTGAAGCCGGGCCGGGCGAGCGTGGCTGCCAGCTTTACCTTCAGCAACGGCTGCAGGCATTAGGCATGACCACCGATCTGTGGGATCCCGATGGCCCGGCGCTGTACGCCAAATACCAGGGCCGACCGGGCGCCAATAAAGGCCGCACCTTTGAAGGACGGCCGAATCTGGGCGGGATTCTGGCGGGCAGCGGCGGCGGGCGTTCAATCATGCTCAACGGCCATGTCGACGTGGTGCCGCCGGGTGCTGCGGAGCACTGGCACACCGATCCTTTTACCCCGGTGGTGAAGGACGGTGCGGTGTATGGACGTGGCTCGGTAGATATGAAAGGCGGCGTCACCTGCATGTTGATGGCGCTGACGTTTCTCAAAGAGTTGAATATTCCGCTGGCCGGAGATGTGGTTTTCACTACGGTGGTAGACGAAGAGATTGGTGGCATGGGATCGCTGGCGATGGTCGATCGCGGCTTTAAGGCCGATGCCGGGATCATGACCGAACCCACCGCCAACCGCATCGCGCCGATCTGCCATGGCGTGCTGTGGGGCAAAATTGTGCTGGAGGGCATCGGTGGCCACGCGGAGTTGACGCCGAACGCCTGGAACAGCAGCGGGCCGGTCGACGCCATTATGCTGTGCCGCCAGATGCTCGATGCGATAGATATTCTGAATCGCCGCTGGCAGACCGACCCACGCAAAAATCATCCGTTGATGGATCTGCCGAATCAGATCATCGTCACGCAGCTGAAGGCCGGTGAGCATCCGGCGTCGATCGCCGGACGGGCCGAAATCATTATTGACGTGCAGTATCTGCCGGCGGAAAAGGATCAATTCGGTCTCGGCGGCCACGTTAAGGCCGAGCTGGAAGACTATCTGGCGCGGGTCTGCGCGGTCGATCCCTATTTGCAGCAGCATCCGGCGCGCATTGAATGGATCCTCGATGCCGACTGCGCGGAAGTGCCCGCCGACCATCCTTTCGTCACCACCTTCCAGTCAGCGGTCACCGAAGCGGCAATGCCGCCGGCGCTGGTCGGCTTTGGTGCACACAGTGATATTGGCCTGCCGGGATTATTCGGCACGCCGACCGTCAACTTTGGCCCCGGCGACCCGGCGTTATGCCATCAGCCCAATGAACATGTTCCGGTGGCTGACCTGATTGCCTGCACCACCGCCATCGCGCTGGCGATCGCCCGCTGGAGCGGCCCGCAACAAAGCCCGAATTAGGATAGTTTTCCGCTAAGCCTGGCCTTATGATGACAGGCTCCTTAAAAACGCAACGGAGCCTGTATGTCAGCCAAAATCGAAGTGATTAAGAATAAAATCCTGTCAGAAAACTGGTTCGTTTTGCGTAACTTTACCTACGATCTTACCGCCAACGATGGCTCCACTATCCGCCACAAGCGCGAGGTTTATGATCGCGGCAATGGCGCGACCATCCTGCTGTATAACCGCGAAAAAAACAGCGTGATCCTCACCCGTCAGTTCCGTATTGCGACCTTTGTTAACGGCAATGAAACCGGCATGTTGATTGAAACCTGCGCCGGGCTGCTGGACGATGATTCGCCGGAAGACTGCATCCGTAAGGAAGCGATTGAGGAGACCGGCTACGAGGTCGGCCACGTTGAGAAGCTGTACGAAATGTATATGTCGCCGGGCGGCGTGACCGAACTGATCCACTTCTTCGCCGCAGAATACAATGATGCCCTGCGCGCCAATGCGGGCGGCGGCGTGGACGATGAAGATATCGATGTGATGGAAATTCCTTTCCCCAAGGCCTGGGCGATGGTCAAAGAGGGGCGCATCAAGGACGGCAAAACGGTGATGCTGTTTCAGCACGCCTTGCTGGAAGGCTGGCTGAAACTGTAACCCTCTCTGACCGGCTTACGCGGAGAGCATCGCGGCCGGACTTTTCCCAGATAGCGGCAGCTAAACTGCCGCGTCATGCCGCTATTGTTGCAAAATAAAGTCAACATTTGCCGGGGTACATCAACCCGATTAATCAGATCGACTCTCTCTCAGCATACTGATAATTAAAAGCTCCCATAGGCTAATAGCAAATACGGGAAGAAGAACATCAGCAATTTTCGGATATCCTTAATAAATATTTTCTTTGCCGGAAAAAAGCATGAGGCGTTTAAACAAGCGCTAAACGCATATCCCTTCAGTAAATAAACCGGATCAATGAATTAACCGCAGTTAAGTCATTTTCTGATGCGAGGGTCATTAATTTAAATCATTGAATGGCAATGTTTTTAAGTCCGCAACTTGAACCACATCACATTATTTCGCTATTGCAGCACGGTGCCGCAGAGAAATAGTCGGCTACGGTCTTATTGCCGAATCAGAATAACATGACCGCTTTTGACCGAATGTGTGGATTTGACTGATTTAACGTTTTACTAACACTGTCCGAAAAATCCGATTGAGCTGCCCGCCTGCAGACGTCATCATAGCGGTATCGAATTTTTGATCTTATCCGCACGTTTCCGTCGCCATTACGTCACCCTGGGATACACGTTTTCAATGCCTTACTGGATGAAATTACCTTTTGCTTCGCTGCTGCTGTTTGCTGCTTCGCTACATGCCGAGCCGCTGCAAAAAGTCTTTTCCGACTGGCAGATTACCTGCAATAACCTTAATGGTTGTGTGGTGCGTAATTTCCCCGGCGATGATGGCCTGGTGATGACCCTCAGCCGTAATGCCGGAATTAATGACCGGCCGCTGCTGCGCATTGATTATGGCAACCGCTATACCGGTGAGCTGAAGGGCGCCGCGCTGAAGGATAACCTGCTGCTGGACGGGCAGCGACTGAAGCCCGACCTGAAGCACTGGGAAGTAGAACCCCATCATCTGACCACCGCGCATAACATCTCCATCGATGAGTTTCTGGCGCAGGTGATGGACGCGGATAATATCCAGTTGCTGTACCGGCCAAACGCCACCATTTCCCTGCACGGGCTGAAAGCGGCGCTGCTGCTGATGGACGACGTTCAGGGACGGGTTAATGGCATGAGCGCCTGGATTAAGCGGGGCGATCGTGCGGCGATGGATGTGCCGCCTGAGCCGGCGATGCCTGAAATCATTCCGCCGCCGCGTCCGCCTTTACCGCTGACGCGCGAAGAAACCACCGGCCTGATTGATTTTGGTACCTGGCGGATCAATACCGATGAGTGCTCGCTGGATCCGCAACGCCGTGAAGTCAGCGTCGCCCCGTTATCCGATCAGAAAGCGCTGCTGCTGGTGAGCTGTGAGATGGGAGCGTATAACGTCATCGATCTGGCTTTTGAAGTCAGCCGCAGCGAACCCTATATTGCCAAGGGCATCACGCTGACCTTGCCGTTTGTGCCGCCTGGCCACGGTGATAAGCAGCTGGAATTGATTAATGCGGAATATGACGCCAACTCGGGAGAGCTGCTGACCTTCAGCAAGGATCGCGGGCTGGGAGATTGTGGTACCGCGTCACGCTGGCAGTTCAACGGACGTCAGTTTGTGCTGGCCGAGTTCGCGGAAGAGGGCACCTGCGATGCCTGGCACGGCAGCGATGACTGGCCAACGCTGTGGACCAGCAAAACCTTGCCGGTGACGCCAACCGGTAATGTGGAAATGACGCCTTAACAACTCCGCGCGAAGCCCGGTGATAAAGCCATCAGAGCCGCTTCTTGCGGCATAAAAAAAGCCCGGCAATCAGATTGCCGGGCTTTTTGTTGTCCATCAGCGATCGCCTCCAGTCAGCGATCGTGACGGTCAGTCACCTCAGTGAGGTTTCAGCAGTGCTTCAGCATGGCTGACGATATTCTCAACCGTGAAGCCAAACTCGTTAAACAGCTTATCGGCAGGCGCTGACTCACCAAAGGTGGTCATGCCGACGATAGCGCCGTTCAGGCCAACATATTTGAACCAGTAATCTGCAATGCCCGCTTCCACCGCAACACGCGCGGTGACGTTGGATGGCAGCACCGATTCACGGTAACCCACTTCCTGCTTATCAAACAGCTCGGTAGACGGCATCGATACCACACGCACTTTATGGCCGCTGGCGGTCAGTTTCGCCGCTGCGCCCAGCGTGATTTCCACTTCTGAACCGGTGGCAATCAGGATCACTTCCGGCGTGCCTTCGCAATCTTTCAGCACGTAAGCACCACGAGAGATGTTGTCGACCTGCTCTTTACTACGCTCAGGCTGCAACAGGTTCTGACGTGACAGGATCAGCGCGGTTGGCCCATGATGGCGCTCAACGGCATGTTTCCACGCCACGGCGGTCTCAACCTGGTCACACGGACGCCAGACGCTCATATTTGGCGTGACGCGCAGGCTGGCAAGCTGCTCAACCGGCTGGTGCGTCGGGCCATCTTCGCCCAGACCAATCGAGTCATGGGTATAAACCATAATCTGACGGGCTTTCATCAGCGCGGCCATACGCACGGCATTACGGGCATATTCCACAAACATCAGGAAGGTCGCGGTGTACGGGATAAAGCCACCGTGCAGTGCCAGACCGTTGGCAATGGCGGTCATACCAAATTCGCGCACGCCGTAGTGAATATAGTTACCGGCATGGTCTTCTTTGATCGACTTAGAGCCAGACCAGATGGTCAGGTTACTTGGCGCCAGGTCAGCGGAGCCGCCCAGATATTCCGGCAGCAGCTTACCGTAAGCTTCCAGCGTATTTTGTGACGCTTTACGGCTGGCAATTTTCTGCGGGTTAGCCTGCAGTTCAGTAATGAACTTCTGCGTTTCCTGCTCCCAGACGTCCGGCAGATCGCCGGCCATACGGCGTAAAAACTCTTTCGCCAGTTCCGGATGCGCAGCTTGATAAGCAGCAAATTTCTCGTTCCACGACTTCTCGTATTTCGCACCGGCTTCTTTGCCATCCCACTGGGCATAAATGTCTTTCGGGATTTCAAAGGCAGGGTAGTTCCAGCCGAGCTGCTTACGGGTCAGCGCCACTTCTTCAGGGCCCAGTGCGGCACCGTGCGCTTCTTCCTTGCCGCCTTTGTTCGGCGAACCAAAACCAATCACCGTTCTGCAGATAATCAGTGAAGGCTTATCGGTAACGCTTTGCGCTTCTTTGATGGCATTTTTGATGGCATCGGCATCGTGACCATCAATTTCGTGGATCACATGCCAGTTATAGGCTTCAAAGCGCTTGGCGGTATCATCGCTAAACCAGCCTTCCACTTCGCCATCAATCGAGATGCCGTTATGGTCATAGAAACCGATCAGTTTACCCAGACCCAGCGTACCGGCCAGAGAAGAGACCTCATGGGAAATCCCTTCCATCAGGCAGCCATCGCCCATGAAGACATAGGTGTTGTGGTCGACGATATCGTGACCCGGACGGTTAAACTGCGCGCCCAGCGTACGTTCCGCAATCGCCATACCGACCGCATTCGCCAGACCCTGACCCAGCGGGCCGGTGGTGGTTTCGACGCCCGGCGTATAGCCGTATTCCGGGTGACCTGGCGTTTTAGAGTGCAGCTGACGGAAGTTTTTCAGCTCTTCAATCGGCAATTCGTAGCCGGTAAGGTGCAACAGGCTGTACAGCAGCATTGAACCGTGGCCGTTAGACAGGATAAAACGGTCGCGATCGGCCCACAGTGGGTTGGTCGGGTTGTGATGCATAAACTCGCGCCACAACACTTCGGCGATATCTGCCATGCCCATTGGGGCACCTGGGTGACCGGAATTGGCTTTCTGCACCGCATCCATACTCAATGCACGGATGGCATTAGCCAGTTCTCTACGTGAAGACATATTTTTCTCCCTGGTTATTGAGTGTTTACAGCTTGGCGGACAGCACGTCTTCCAGCTTCTGCTGGTCAACGGCGAACTGACGAATACCTTCTGCCAGCTTGTCATTCGCCATCGGATCCTGATTGTGCTCCCAACGGAACTCGGCTTCAGTCATCGGCGTTGGCTGGTTAAAGGCCTCGGTTGACGGCTTCAGCTTACGCTCAACCGGCGCATCGCTGGCCTGCAGTTCTTCCAGCAGGTTAGGGGAGATAGTCAGACGATCGCAGCCGGCCAGTGCCAGGATCTGCTCAACTTTACGGAAGCTGGCACCCATGATCACCGTGTTATAGCGATGCTGTTTGTAGTATTCGTAGATGTTGCGTACGGACACCACGCCCGGATCTTCATCAACGACATACGGGTCGATCGGCTTGCGGCTGTTGTACCAGTCGAAGATACGGCCAACAAACGGCGAAATCAGGAACACGCCGGCTTCAGCACAGGCGCGCGCCTGAGCGAATGAGAACAGCAGCGTCAGGTTACAGTTGATGCCGTTCTTTTCGAGTTCTTCCGCAGCGCGGATACCTTCCCAGGTGGAAGCCAGTTTGATCAGGATGCGCGAACGGTCAATGCCGTTGTCTTCGTACATTCTGACCAGCTTCTCAGCCTTGGTGACACACATACCGCGATCGAACGACAGGCGTGCATCCACTTCGGTTGAAACGCGTCCTGGAACGCTTTTCAGAATTTCCATACCGAGGTTAATCGCGACCTTGTCGCTGGCATTGATGATCTGAGTCTCTTTGCTGCCGCCCTGTTTTTTGGCGTAGTCGATAGCGTCGGTAATCAGGTGTTTGTAAGAATCGAGGCTGGAGGCTTTCAGGATCAGAGACGGGTTGGTGGTGGCATCTTCCGGGTGATAATTGCGGATGGATTCGATATCGCCACTGTCAGCCACCACGGTGGTGTATTGTTTCAGTGCGTCTAGCTGGTTCATCTCTTGGCTCCTTGATGTGCAATCTGCATACGTTTACGACCCTTGCGGACAACGTGGGCTGAAGGCCAACTATCCAGCCTTGAATCTTCTCATAAGGGGGAATTTTCAGTGGCTAACAGCCGGTCTGCCCGACAGGGTTTTCTGTTCTCAGGCCAAACATTGCATCAGACGTCCTGTAATAGAAATGCGTTTTCTCTGATTATTGCAATGGGTTCGCCCAATGGTCAGGCCGCGCGGACGAAAAAAATGCCGCACTTTTCAGTGTAGCACTTCCCTGGGATTTCGTGATGGCGCGCACGGTTGCGCGCCAACGGCTGGCTTATTTCGCGCCGGCGTGCTGCTCGTAATAGCTGATTTTATCGACCTTCTCCGACGAACCGCCGCCCTCAAATTCCGAATTCAACCAGCTGGATACAATCGATCGCGCCAGTTCAGGACCGATCACTCGCGCACCCAGCGTCATCACCTGCGCATTGTTACTTTTGCGGGCGCGCTCGGCGGAATAGGTATCGTGGCACTGCGCCGCACGAATGCCCGGCACCTTGTTGGCGACGATCGCCATGCCAATGCCGGTGCCGCAAATCAAAATCCCACGCTCATGCTTGCCGTCTTTAATGGCATTGGCCAGCGTCCAGGCGATGTCCGGGTAAATCGGTTTATCGGTCTGCGCATCATTACTGTAGTCGCTGACATCCAGATTCAGCGTTTGAAGGTACTGTTTAATCAGGTTTTTTAATTCCAGCGCCGCATCATCAGCACCAATTGCAATAGAAGTCATAGGTTACTCCACGGGTAAGGGGGCCGCTGGGCATCCTGACGTCAGGAAAACCGGTCGACGGCGAACTGCTATTACCCTCGCATAAAAATGCTCATATGTTCAATAGGTGTTCTTTTGTTTTTTTTGATCGTGAGATTATTACGCGAGGTATGGTGACGAGTGTCGCTTAATTGCGCTTTTATTCGGCGGAAGTCGGAAAAATGAAAGGTTTTGAGGTCGCTCACACTTTTGTGATTGTCCCGTGGGCAATGAGCATTGATACAGGTAGTGTTCATATGTTCACGCATTGATGCAATGCACAAGAAGACCCACTGAGGACTCAAACCATGCGTCAAATTCACTTTCAACCAGGTTCATCGCCCTACACAACGTTAGCCGTTTCTTCCTTAATGCCGGTGGCAAAAGGGGTCGTGGTATGACAACTCATCTGCAATCGGCCGTCGAAAAATCGGCTATCCGCAAAGTCTCACTGCGGTTGGTGCCCTTTGTGGCGCTGATGTTTTTCATCAACTTCCTTGACCGCACGGCGATCTCTTTCGCCGGGCCAAACGGCATGAGCGAGGATCTGGGGCTGCACGCCGCGCAGTTCGGCCTCGCCTCGGGCATCTTCTTTATTGGCTATATCCTGCTGGAGGTGCCAAGCAACCTTGCGCTGCATCGCTTCGGCGCACGCAAGTGGCTGGCGAGGATCATGGTCAGCTGGGGCATCGTCTCGTTACTGTTTACCTGGGTAAGCAGCGTCGAAGGCCTGTACATCTTGCGGATGCTGCTGGGCGTGGCGGAAGCCGGCTTCTTCCCCGGTGCCATTCTGTTCCTGAGCATGTGGGTACCGGCGCGCCATCGCAGCAAGGTGCTGTCGCTGTTCTATCTGGCCCAGCCGCTGACGGTGGTGTTTGGTGCACCGCTGGCCGCCGCGCTGATCGAACAGCATGGCCTGTTTGGCTTATCCGGCTGGCGGGTGATGTTCCTTGGCGTGTCGATCCCGGCCATCGTCATCGGTATCGTCACCTGGTTCTATCTGGCCGACTCGCCGCGTCAGGCTAAGTGGCTTAACGCCGAAGAAAAAGCGTGGCTGAGCAGCGAGCTGGAAAAAGAGCGTGACCAGAAGCAGGGCAACGCCCATCCAGGCCTGCGCAGCGTGCTGTTTAATGGCCGCGTGTGGATGCTGTGCCTGATTTACTTCGGCTTCATCTATGGCCTGTACGCGCTGGCCTTCTTCCTGCCAACCATTATCTCTGGCTTCCAGCAGCAGTTCGGCACCTCGTTTAACGTGATTGAGAAAGGGCTGATTACCGGCGTGCCGTACATCTTTGCGGCGGTGGTGATGTTCTTCTGGTCGCGTGATGCATCACGCCGTGGCTGCAAAACCTGGCATATCGCGCTGCCGGCCCTGACCGGTGCCATCAGCGTGCCGCTGGCGCTGTATATGGACTCGCCGATGGCGACCATTCTGGTGATTTCCATCACCGCCAGCTCAATCTTTGCTGCCTTACCTAACTTCTGGACTTTACCTACGCAGTTCCTGACCGGCGCTTCAGCAGCCGCGGCAATTGCCCTGATTAACACGCTGGGCAACGTGGCCGGATTCTCGGCGGGCTATCTGACCGGGATGCTAAAAGACGCCACCGGCAGCTACACCGTGTCGATGATGGTGGTCGGCGGCTTTATGTTGCTCTCTGCCGTGTTGATGCTGTTGCTCAACGCCAAACGTTCAGGAATGCAGTCTGCCCGTCTTTCACAGGAGCCTTCACAATGACCTATCTCTTTAACCAACCCTCTGCGTTTGCCAATGAACTGATCGAAGGGTTTGTGGCGGCGAATGCGGACAAAGTGCGTCAGGTGGCGGGCGGCGTGGTGCGCAGCACGCGCAGCAAGCCGGGCTGTGTGGCGATTGTTATCGGCGGCGGCTCCGGGCACTACCCGGCATTTTCTGGCCTGGTCGGGCAGGGGATGGCGCACGGTGCGGCGATGGGTAACCTGTTTGCCTCACCTTCCGCTCAGCAGATTTATAACGTGGCCCGCGCGGCCGACAATGGCGGCGGCGTGTTGCTGGCGTTCGGCAACTATGCCGGCGATGTGCTGCACTTCGGCCAGGCCTGTGAGCGCCTGAAATCCGAAGGCATTCCCTGTGAACTGCTGGCGGTCACCGACGATATCTCCAGCGCGTCGCTGTCCGAGCAGGAAAAGCGACGCGGCGTCGCCGGTGATTTAGCGGTATTTAAAGCCGCCGCCGCCGCGGCTGAAGCGGGTTACTCGCTGGCCGAGGTCACCAGGCTGGCGCGCCATGCCAACCACCGCACCCGTTCCCTCGGCGTAGCCTTCTCCGGCTGTACGCTGCCCGGCGCCAGCCAGCCGCTGTTTGAAGTGGCGCACGGCACCATGGCATTGGGAATGGGTATTCACGGCGAACCGGGCATCAGCGAATGTGCCATTCCACCGGCCGATACGCTGGCGGAGCTGTTTGTTGAGCACCTGCTGAAAGAGTGTCCGCAAGAGATTGGCGAACCGCGCGGTCAGCGCGTGGCGGCAATCCTCAACGGCCTTGGCTCGGTAAAATATGAAGAGCTGTTTGTGGTCTATCGCCGCGTTGCCCAGCTGTTGAAAGACGCCGGACTGGAAGTGGTTGAACCCGAAGTGGGTGAGTTTGTCACCAGCTTCAATATGGCCGGCGCGTCATTAACCCTGGTATGGCTGGATGACGAGCTGGAAACCTTCTGGCGCGCGCCGGCCAATGCCCCGGCCTTCCGCAAAGGCAGCGTGCTGGTGGCTGAACCGCTGAGCGCAGCCGAACTGATTTTGCCGCAGGTGGATGAGGTGCCGAACGCCTCGCAAGCGTCACAACAGTCCGCGCGCTGCGTGCTGGCGGTGGTGAAGGCGATGGCAGAGGTTATCTATCAGCATGAAGAAGAGCTAGGCCGCATTGATGCGGTAGCCGGGGACGGCGACCACGGCATTGGCATGGCGCGCGGCGTGACCGGTGCGGTGGAAAAAGCGGTCGAAATGCACCAGCGCCACGCGGGCGCCGGCACCTTACTGTGCCGCGCTGCCGATGCCTGGGCGGATAAAGCTGGTGGCACCTCGGGCGCGTTGTGGGGCGTGGCGTTAACCGCCATTGGCTCCGCGCTGGGTGACGCTGAGTCGCCGAATGCGCAACGCGTGGCGTTGGGCGTGCAGCATGCCAAAGAGGGCATCATGCACTTTGGTAAGGCGAAGGTCGGTGATAAAACCCTGGTCGATGTGCTGGTACCGTTCAGCGAAACGCTGAGCGCCCGCGTTGAGGCCGGTGATTCGCTGAATGATGCCTGGGCCGCCGCCGCGAAGCAGGCGACGCTGAGTGCCGAAGCCACCCGTCAGATGGTGCCGAAAATGGGCCGCGCCCGTCCGCTGGCCGAAAAAAGCGTCGGCACGCCGGATGCCGGTGCCGTCTCACTGGCGCTGATCGTTAACAGAATTCATCAGCAGTTGACCGCGCAGACCGAAGCCCGCCTGCAGGGAGTGCACTGATGACACAGCCGCGTATAACGCTGGGCGTTAGCCTGAAGATGTATTTCAGCTATCAGCAGACGCTGGCGTGGAGTCAGGCGGTCGCGGCCATTGCCCGCAACCATCCGGCAATAATCAGTGGTGAGGTGGCGCTGTTTGTCCTGCCCGCGTTTCCCGCGTTGCCGCCGGTGCTTGAGGCATTTGCCGGCAGCAATGTGCTGGTCGGTGCGCAGGATCTGTGTCAGGAAGATAACGGTGCCTGGACCGGTGAAGTCAGCGGCGCGATGCTGGCGGAAATGGGCTGTGGCTTCGCCGAAATCGGTCATGCCGAGCGCCGTCGCTACTTTGCCGAAGACGACAGGCTGATTGCCGCCAAGCTGGCCGCTTCGCTGCGCAATGGCCTGACGCCGGTGCTCTGTCTGGGTGAATCAGAACAGGGCACAAGTCAGCAGGCGATTGCCGTTTGTCGTCAGCAGCTGGACGCTTATCTGCTGACGGCCCGCCAGCAACAGCTTTCCGGCCACATCGTTCTGGCCTATGAACCGCAGTGGGCGATTGGCGCGGCCACCTCCGCGCCCGACGATTTTATCGCTGAGGTCTGCCACGGCCTGCGTGCATTCAGCGGGCTGGGGGAATTCACCTTCAGCGTGATTTATGGCGGCAGCGCGGGGCCGGGCTTATTACGCCGTCTGGGTCACCACGTTGACGGTTTGTTCCTTGGACGCTTTGCCCATCAGCCGGCGGCACTGGCATCAATCATTGATGAAGCCGCCGAGCTGGCTACATCTCAGGAGGCAGCATGGCAACAGGCTTAAGCACCTACGCCTATTTCTGGCGGATGTCAGAAAAAGTCCCGGCACCGATGACCCTGCAACAGGTCCTGCAGCACACCGCCGAGATGGGCGTGTCGCTGTTCCAGATTTGCGACTATCCGCAGATTGAGAGCTGGAGCGCGGCGCAGCTTCAGGCGCTGCGGCAGCAGGCTGACCAGCTGGGCATGGCGCTTGAGCTGGGCACGCGGGGTCTGGAAGCCGGGCATCTGCAACGCTACCTCGAACTGGCCGATGCGCTTGAAGTGACCGTATTGCGGTCGATGTTCAACAGCGCGACGTCACGACCAACGCTGGCCGAAGCGGGCGCGATGATCGAAACCGTGCTGCCAAAATTTGAGCAGCAGCAGGTCAAACTCTGTCTGGAAACCTACGAGCAGGTGCGCAGCGCCGACATGATGTCGGTGATCAACCGCTTCGACTCCCCGTCTCTGGGCGTATGTCTCGATCCGGCCAACTGCGTGGCCGCGCTGGAACTGCCTGAACAGGTGATTGAAAACACCGTCGATCGGGTACTGAACCTGCATATCAAAGATTTTGCTTTCTCGCGTCAGGATGGCTGGGTCGGCTTTACCCTCGCCGGCAGTCCGATGGGCGAAGGCTTACTGAATTATCGCCAGCTGATTGAGCGCGTGCGCCCGGACAGCAGAGGCATCAACCAAATCGTCGAGCACTGGTTACCCTGGCAGCAGGATGCGCAACGCACCTGCCAGCTGGAACAGCAGTGGACTCAACAAAGCGTCGATTATTTAGCGAAACATCAATTCCAGGAGTGATTTTATGAGCACACAATTAAAAACAATTACCGTTATTGGCGCCGGCGGCAAAATGGGCATGCGCATCTCTGCCAATCTGCAAAAAAGTGATTATCAGGTCTTCTATTGTGAGAGCGCGCCACAGGCGCAGGAACAGGTCACCGCTCAGGGCCGTGAACTGTCAGCCGCTGAATCGGTGGTGCCGGTCAGTGATGTGGTGATCCTCGCGGTGCCGGACATCGTGTTGGGCAAAGTGTCTGAAATCGTGGTGCCGCAGATGAAAACCGGCGGCATCCTGTTAACGCTGGATCCGGCTGCCGCCTATGCCAACCTGATCGCCCAGCGCGACGGCATTGAGTACGCGGTTGCGCACCCTTGCCATCCCTCGGTATTCCTCGAGCGTTACACCAAGGAAGAACATGCCGATGCGTTCGGAGGTGTGGCCGCCATCCAGCACATTGCCGCATCCTATGAGACCGGCAGCGAGGCGCAAAAAGCCGAGCTGAGCAAGGTGGTCAGCGTGATGTACGGCCCGGTTGAGGAAGTGCACTGGGTAACGGTGAAGCAGCTGGCCTATCTGGAGCCAACGTTAGTGGAAACCGTGGCCTGTATGGTCGGTGCCTTTATGAAAGAAGCGCTGGACGAAACGGTCAAGCATTCTGGCGTGCCGGAAGCCGCTGCGAAAGCGATGCTCTACGGGCATATTCAGATTGCGCTGGCGGTAGCTTTCCGCGCCACCAACCCGTTCTCGGATGCCTGCATGATCGCCATGGAATATGGCCGTGAGAAGATTGTGAAACCCGACTGGAAGCAGATTTTTGACGAGAAAGAGCTGGATATCGTCATTGCCCGTATGCTGAAAATTGACGCAATCCGCCGCTAATTGTGAGCTTCCCCCGGGCAAGAATGGGCAATCATTGGCTCATCGCCGGGGGAAAGTGGTATAAATCCGGTCTATACCGTGCGGGCGGCCCGAGTGCCGCCCGGGCTTTGTTGCCCGCCAGGCACCGACTTATCTCCAGCTCAAGAGAACCCGGATGGAAAAGAACTCGCCTTCTCAGGATACAGAACTGCTGACGGAAATTGCCGTTGCCTACTATCAGGACGAAATTACCCAGGAAGAGATCGCGCGTAAATTCGGTATTTCCCGCATCAAAGTGGGTCGCTTGCTCAAGCGGGCCAAGGAAGAGGGCATTGTTGAAATCAACGTGCGCTATCACCCGGTGTTCAGTACCCGCCTGGAACAGCAGCTGCTGGAGCGTTTTCCGCTGCAACGTGCCTTAATCGCTTTGGATTATCAGGATGAAGAAGAGCAGCGCCGTCAGGTTGCAGCGCTGGTTTCCGCGCATCTGGCGCAGACGCTGAAGGATAACGCGGTGGTCGCCGTCGGACAGGGACGCAATATCGCCGCGGTGGCCGATCATCCCGGCAACGTGCCGATCCGCAACTGCCACTTTATCAGCGGCATTGGCGGCACTCATCGTCCTGGCGATGCGATCAACGCCGACCATATCAGCCGCCGTCTGGCGCGCAAATTCGGCGGCATCAGCGAAACGCTGTATGCTCCGGCCTACGTGGAAAACCGCGCGCTGAAAGAGTCCTTTATGCAGAACGGCACCATTAAAGAGACCCTCGATCGCGCCCGCAAAGCCGATATCGCGCTGGTCGGCATTGGTGACATGAACGAGAACAGCTATATGGTGAAGCTCGGCTGGTTTACGCCGCATGAAATTATTGATGCCAGCCTGAATCAGGGCGTCACCGGGGATGTGGCGGGCTATGACTTCTTTAATGCGCAGGGCCAGCACGTTGATACGGTGATGAACGATCGGGTGATCGGTTTGAGTATCGAAGAGCTGCGCAAAATACCCTGCGTGATTGCCATCGCCTCGGAAAATACCAAAGCCATGGCCATTCTTGGCGCGTTAAGAACCGGCGCTATCGATATTATTGCCAGCTCGGCGCAGAACATTCGCACCTTGCTGAATATGACCAAGTAACGCTGGAACGCGCGCGGATATCGCGGCGTTCAACGATAGCCCTTTCCTCGCTGATTTACTCTGCAGCAGCCTTTATGGCTGCTCTGCCTTTTCTCCCCCGCAGGCATTTATCCCGTCTTTGAAGGCGCCACGTTGCTGACGCCGGGCGGGGTTTATTCGCTGTTGCTGATTACTGGAAACCATTTCCATAAAACCTGAATTCCTGGCGGTTTTATGCACTGCTTCAAGTTTTGCCCGGCGAAGCCCTTTTATACTGACGCGTTGACTCCCTCCGTAGAAAACAAGGATCCTGATAATGGACGAACAACTGAAACAGAGTGCGCTCGATTTTCATCAGTTCCCGGTTCCGGGAAAAATTCAGGTCTCACCGACGAAACCCCTGGCAACACAACGCGATCTGGCACTGGCTTACTCGCCGGGCGTGGCGGCACCCTGTCTGGAAATTGCCGCCGATCCGCTCGCCGCCTTTAAGTACACCGCGCGGGGAAATCTGGTGGCGGTGATCTCTAACGGCACCGCGGTGCTGGGGCTGGGCAATATCGGTGCGCTGGCAGGTAAGCCGGTGATGGAAGGGAAGGGCGTGCTGTTTAAAAAGTTCGCCGGCATCGACGTGTTCGATATCGAAATTGATGAGCTGGATCCCGACAAGCTGATCAACGTGATTGCCGCGCTGGAGCCGACCTTTGGCGGCATCAATCTGGAAGATATCAAAGCGCCCGAGTGCTTCTATATCGAAAAGATGCTGCGTGAGCGGATGAATATCCCGGTATTCCATGACGATCAGCACGGCACCGCCATAATCTGTACCGCCGCGGTACTCAACGGGCTGCGGGTGGTGAAGAAAACCATTTCCGACGTGCGGCTGGTGGTTTCGGGCGCCGGTGCGTCCGCCATCGCCTGCATGAATTTGCTGGTGGCGTTGGGAATGCAGAAACACAACATTGTGGTCTGCGACTCCAAAGGGGTGATTTACCAGGGGCGCGAAGCAAATATGGCCGAAACCAAAGCGGCCTATGCGGTGCAGGACAGCGGCAAACGCACGCTGGATGAGGTGATTGAAGGTGCCGATATCTTCCTGGGCTGTTCGGGTCCCGGCGTGATGTCGCAGGAGATGGTGAAAAAAATGGCGCGCGATCCGCTGATCCTCGCGCTGGCCAATCCGGAGCCTGAAATTCTGCCGCCGCTGGCAAAAGCGGTGCGGCCGGATGCGATTATCTGTACCGGACGTTCCGACTATCCCAACCAGGTGAATAACGTGCTGTGCTTCCCGTTTATTTTCCGTGGCGCGCTGGATGTCGGTGCGACGGCGATTAATGAAGAGATGAAGCTGGCTGCGGTGCATGCTATCGCCGAACTGGCGCTGGCAGAGCAGAGTGACGTGGTGGCTTCCGCCTATGGCGATGAAGAACTGGCGTTTGGCCCGGATTACCTGATCCCCAAACCCTTCGATCCACGGCTGATTGTGCAGATAGCGCCGGCGGTGGCCAGGGCGGCGATGGATTCCGGCGTGGCGACGCGGCCGATTGAGGATATGGACGCCTATCGCGAAAAGCTCAGCGAGTTTGTTTATAAAACCAACCTGTTTATGAAGCCGATCTTTTCGCAGGCGCGCAAAGATCCGAAACGGATTGTGCTGGCGGAAGGCGAGGAAGCCAGAGTGCTGCATGCCACCCAGGAGTTAGTCTCGCTGGGGCTGGCGAAACCGATCCTGATCGGCCGCCCGAGCGTGATCGACATGCGGCTGAAAAAGCTGGGGCTGAAGATTGAAGCCGGAAAGGATTTTGACGTGGTGAATAACGAATCCGATCCGCGTTTTAAAGCCTACTGGAGCGAGTATTACCAGATTATGAAGCGGCGCGGCGTTTCGCCAGAACAGGCCCAGCGCGCGGTGATCGGCAACCCGACGCTGATTGGCGCAATCATGGTACATCGCGGTGAAGCCGATGCGCTGATCTGCGGCACCATTGGCGACTTCAAAGAGCATTACGAGGTGATCGAAAAGCTGTTTGGCTTCCGCGAAGGCGTCAGGGTAGCCGGAGCGATGAACGCGCTGCTGCTGCCTGCCGGCAACACCTTTATCGCCGATACCTACGTCAATGAGGATCCCACGCCGGAACAGCTGTGCGAGCTGACGCTGATGGCGGCGGAAACCGTGCGCCGCTTTGGTATTGAACCGAAAGTTGCGCTGCTCTCACACTCCAGTTTCGGCACCTCCAACGCGCCGGCCGCCTGTAAGATGCGGGAAACGCTGGCGTTGGTGAAAGCGCGCGCGCCGGAGCTGGAAATAGACGGTGAGATGCATGGCGATGCGGCGTTAGTGGAAAGCATCCGTCAGGAGTTGATGCCGGACAGCCCGTTAAAAGGCGCGGCGAATATCCTGATTATGCCGAACGTCGAGGCGGCGCGGATCAGCTACAACCTGCTGCGCGTGTCCTGTTCGGAAGGGGTGACCGTCGGTCCGGTACTGATGGGGATTGCCAAACCGGTGCATGTGCTGACGCCAATCGCCTCGGTCAGGCGTATCGTCAATATGGTGGCGCTGGCGGTGGTTGAGGCGCAAACGGCACCGTTATAAAGCTGCAGGCTGAAGAGGATGCAAGGGGCGATAAGCGTGTTATCGCCCCTTTTTTTTAGCTTAAATCCAGTCTTTCACCGGCAGGAAATCGGTATAGAGCGCGGCTTCCGGGGTGCCTGGCTGCGGCGCGTAGTCATACTCCCAGCGCACCAGCGGCGGCATAGACATCAGAATCGACTCGGTTCGCCCACCGGTTTGCAGACCAAACAAGGTGCCGCGATCCCACACCAGATTGAACTCTACGTAGCGGCCACGGCGGTACAGCTGGAAATCCCGCTCACGTTCGCCCCAGCTCAACCCCTTGCGGCGTTCGATAATTGGCAGATAGGCCTGCAAAAAGCCTTCGCCCACCGCCTGAGTAAAGCGGAAGCAATGGTCAAAGTCAGGGGTATTCAGGTCGTCGAAGAACAGCCCGCCGATGCCGCGCTGCTCGTTGCGGTGCTTGATAAAGAAGTAGTCGTCGCACCACTTTTTATAGCGCGGATAGACATCTTCACCAAACGGCTGGCAGAGATCGCTGGCCGTCTGGTGCCAGTGCACGGCGTCTTCGGCGAAGCCGTAATACGGGGTCATATCGAACCCGCCGCCAAACCACCACACCGGATCGGCACCGGGCTTCTCGGCAATAAAGAAGCGCACGTTGGCATGGCTGGTCGGCAGATAGGGGTTTTCCGGGGGGATCACCAGCGACACGCCCATCGCTTCAAAGCTGCGGCCTGCCAGCTCCGGACGGTGTGCGGTGGCAGACGCCGGCATTTGATCGCCATGAACGTGGGAGAAGTTAACGCCGGCCTGCTCGAATATCGCGCCGTTGCGCAGCACGCGGCTTCGACCGCCGCCGCCGCCTTCGCGGTCCCAGCTGTCTTCTTCAAAATTTGCCTTGCCGTCAGCCTGGGCTAACTGCTGGCAAATGCTGTCCTGTAATGTGAGCAGAAACTGCTTCACCTGGGCGAGGTCGGGTGCGTTCATGGCTTACCTTGCTGATGAAAATTGACGCGCGGAGTATACGCCAAAATGGGTCAGCTGGGGCGTCTGTTATTGGCATCGAACTCATTAAAGTAGCTGACGATGCCGCCGACAATCGCCGTGGCGATTTTTTGCCGGAAAGCGGTGGTGCCTAACAGACGCTCCTCAGCCGGGTTGGTAATAAAGGAGGTTTCCACTAACACCGACGGGATCGAAGGGGACTTCAGCACGGCAAACGCCGCCTGTTCGGTATGCTGGCTGTGCAGGTGATGCACCGGACGGATTTGGCCCAGCACGTGTTTGCCCAGCGTCAGGCTGTTTTTAATGGTGTCGGTCTGTACCAGGTCGAACAGCACCTGCTGCAGATAGTGGTCTTTATCGGCGGCCTTGACGCCACCGACGTCATCGGCGGCATTTTCACGCTGCGACAGGTAGCGCGCCATGCTGCTGCTGGCCCCGCGATTGGACAGGGCAAACACCGAGGCACCGTTGGCATCGGGGCTGGTAAAACCGTCGGCGTGGATCGACATAAACAGGTTCGCGCCGTGCTGATGGGCGATTTCGACACGCTCACCCAAGGGAATAAAGTGGTCGGACTCGCGGGTGAGCCGCGCTTCGATATGCGGATGGTCGTTGAGCATGGTGCGGATATGATTGGCAATTTCCAGCACCACATGCTTCTCTTCGGAACCCTCTTCGCCCACCGCACCGGAGTCAATGCCGCCGTGGCCCGGATCGATCATCACGATTTTTTTACCGTTGGCGGACGGCGGTGGCGGGGTGTTGGCTTTAGCCCGTGCCGAAGCGAGTTTTAGCGACGCGCTTTCCTCTTTCGCCCTTGCCGGTTTATTGACCAGTAAAGCCAACGCCAGGCCGGAAAGCAGCAGCTGACGTCGGGAAGTTAACGGGGTCATCTGGCCAAACTTTTTCATCAACACATCCTCAGGGCACAAAGTGCTTATTGTTATATCGTAACAATAGCTCCCGCGCGAGGAGGGAACTATTTCAACTTTTTACTTTCCATTTCAGCAGGCTAACAGATGGGCTCGGGCGTTTTTTTCGCTCTTAATGGTGGTTGAGGCTTGCACCGCCGAAAGAAAGCGTGATAATCAGCAAATTGTGGTTAACATCTGGGGCAACGCCATGGAAATTCGCGTATTTAGCCAGGACGATTTTGAAGAAGTGATTACCCTGTGGGAGCGTTGCGATCTGTTACGTCCCTGGAACGATCCGGAAATGGATATCGAGCGTAAGCTCAATCACGATCCCGATCTGTTTCTGGTGGCGGTCGTCGGTGGGGTAATTGTCGGCACGCTGATGGGCGGCTACGACGGTCATCGTGGATCGGCTTATTATCTCGGCGTTCATCCCGATTATCAGGGCCGTGGCTTTGCCAACGCGTTGATCAACCGGCTGGAGAAAAAGCTGATCGCCCGCGGATGTCCGAAAATCCACGTGATGGTGCGTGAAGAAAATGATGCGGTAATGGGCTTTTATGAAAAGCTCGATTATGAAGCGGTGGACAGCGCGCTGCTCGGCAAACGCCTGATCGAAGATCGCGAATATTAATCGCTCGGGTGGCGCGGTGTCACCCGACGTTCCTGCCTGTGATGTGAAATAACCTGATGTATTCCCCTGACGATTACGATGCCCGAGGCCAGCTGCGATTACCTCTGGGCTTCTGGGCGATTTTGCTGTTACAGGCCCGCACCTGGGTGCTGTTTGTGATGGCTGGCGCCTCGCGTCAGCAAGGGACTTCGCTGCTGGCGTTATTCTATCCTGACACCCATGCCTTCTGGTTGGGGCTGGGATTAGGCGTGCCCGCCGCGCTGGGCCTGCTGTTAACCGGCTATCGCCAGCGCGCACCGAAACTCTGGCAGGCCTGGCGCTGGGTGCTGATGCTGACCCTGGTGGCGATGCTGGCGTTACAGGCTTTCACCCTGTGGCACGGCGACGACGCCGTTTCACCACTGGTGATCCTGTTTACCGGTTTTGATCTGCTGGCGCTGTACTGGCTGGCTTTCAACCGGCGGTTAAAAGCCTGTTTTGATCCTGCCAGCAATATGGCATAAACCTGTTGCCTGGCACTTTCAGGTTTTTATCCGACTCTGTGAGCCGGATAAAACTTTTTCACGGATTAACACTCCAACCAGTTCAGACGTTTTGAGTCACCATGACAGGAGTTGCAATGAAATCTGTTCGCCCGGCACTGATCGCCGTCGCTTTGCTGTTGGCCGGTTGCGCCAGTTCAGGCCCTTCACCCCAGCCGTCCAACGGCGCGACCTGGTGGAATCCGCTGACCTATTCGTGGTCCAGCCTGGCGCCATGGCACTGGTTTGGCTCCTCGCTCACCGTTGAAGAGCAGGGTGTCGGCACGCTGAATGGCAGCACCGCCATGACCGAAGAGGCTATCAGTGACGGCCTCAACGGCAACTATCAGGTGCGCAAAGGGATGCGCAGTGATAACGGCAACGTGGTGACCTTCTTCCAGGCCGTGAAAGATGCCAAGGTTAAGGTGGAAGTGAGCGGGCAGTCGACCGTCGACCGTATTGAGGTGACCGACAGCAGCATCGCCTCCGCCGACGGCAATAAAATCGGTACGCCGTTCAGCGATCTGTTCCGCAAAGCCTTCGGCGCCTGCCAGAAAGGCACCGGCAAAGACAGCGACGGCGTGGAGTGTAATGCACCAGGCAGTCAGCATATCAGCTACGTCTTTACCGGCGAATGGCACGGTCCGGAAGGCCTGATGCCGTCGGATGAGGCGCTGCAGAAATGGACCATCAGTAAAATCATCTGGCAAAAATAGCAGGAGAGCCACACCATGTCCCAGTCCCAGAGCGGCATTTTATTAGAACATCGCCGTTTTGCTGTTTACCTTGAAGCGATGATGCAGGGCGATTTAGCCGCCTTTCGTCAGGGTATTCCTCTTTTCCTGCAGCAGCTTGAGCAGTTGCAACAGCGCTGGCCGGATGCGGGACTGGGTGCGGTTATCGCCTTTGGCCCGGCGTTATGGAACGATCTGAACCCTGCAAACAGCACCGCTGAGCTGAAAGACTTTCAGCCGCTGGGGAAGGGCATGGCACCCGCCACGCAGCGCGATCTGCTGATCCATATCCAGTCCTTACGCCATGACGTGAACTTCAGCCTGGCGCAGGCGGCGGTGGAGGCATTTGGCGGATCGATTGCGGTGGTGGAAGAAACCCACGGTTTCCGCTGGGTGGAAGATCGCGATTTAAGCGGCTTTGTTGATGGTACGGAAAACCCGCAGGGCGAGCAGCGGCCGATTGTGGCACTGATTGGCGCAGGCGAAAATGCCGGTGGCAGCTACGTCTTCAGCCAGCGCTGGGAACATAATCTGAAGATGTTTAACCGCATGGCGGTGAACAAGCAGGAGCAGATTATGGGCCGTACCAAAGAGAGCAATGAAGAGCTGGAAGGCGACGACCGCCCGGCCACGTCGCACGTGGCCCGTGTCGACCTGAAAGAGGACGGCAAAGGCCTGAAAATTCTGCGCCAGAGCCTGCCATACGGTACGGCCAGCGGCACCAACGGGCTGTTCTTCCTCGCCTATTGCGCCACGCTTTACAATATTGAAAAGCAGCTGTTAAGCATGTTCGGCGAGCTGGACAATAAGTTCGATGCCATGCTGCGCTTTACCAAGCCGGTCAGCGGCAGCTATTTCTATGCGCCTTCTCAGCAGCAGTTAGCCGCCCTGTAATACGCGATAAGCCCCGCACGAAAGGGGCTTAATTCCCTGCTCACAGATCCTCCCTCAACCGGCATTACTCCTCAGTCATAAACGGCAACAGCGCCTGATACAGCTGGCGGAAGGTTTCCCGCTGTTGGGCATAATGCTGATGATTTTCCGCATCCGGCGTATGGCGTTGTTCCAGCGGCAGCTCGGGCAACATCTCGCTGAGCGGCTTGTGAGGATTGATCGCGATTTGCGCCAGCCTGGCCGCACCCAGCGCAGGACCCACGTCACCGCCGGTGCGGTACTCCAGTGCATGTCCGCAAATATCCGCCAGCATCTGCCGCCACCAGGCACTTCGCGCACCGCCGCCGATCAGCGTGATGCTGCGCGGTTGCAGGCCGCTGGCATGCAGCGCATCCATGCCGTCCGCCAGCGCAAAACCCACCCCTTCCAGCACGGCGCGCGCCAGATGTTCGGCACCGTGCTGATGCGTCAGCCCCCAGAAAGCGCCTTTCGCCTGCGGATTGTTATGCGGCGTGCGCTCACCGGAGAGGTAGGGCAGGAACCACACCGGCGCATCAACCGGTTTGGCCTGCTCCGCCAACGTAAGCAGCGTCGGCACATCGCGAATATTGGTCAGCTTGCAGGCCCAGTCCAGGCAGGACGCCGCGCTCAGCATGACCGACATCAGATGCCAGGTTTCCGGCAGCGCATGGCAGAAGCTGTGCACCGCACTTTCCGGATTGCTCCTGAAGCCGTCGCTCACCGCGAAATAAACCCCCGAGGTGCCAAGCGACAGCATGGCCTGGCCCGGCTGATACAGCCCGACGCCAATCGCGCCGGCGGCATTATCGCCACCGCCCGCCACCACCGGTAAGCTACCCGCCAGGCCCCAACGCTCGGCGAGTGCGGCGTGCAGCTTGCCGGTAATCTGGTTGCCCTCAAACAGCGCAGGCATGGCGTTGCGGGACAGGCCGCAGGCAGACAGCAGTTCATCGCTCCAGTCACGCTGGCTGACGTTCAGCCACATCGTTCCCGCCGCATCGGACATATCGCTGGCGAATTCACCGGTCATCCGCCAGCGCAGGTAATCCTTCGGCAGCAGCACTTTGTCGATCTGGCTGAAAATCTCCGGCTCGTGCTGCTTCACCCACAGCAGCTTGGGCGCAGTGAACCCCGGCATCATCACGTTGCCGGTGATATCACGCGAGGCCGGAACCGCCTGTTCCAGTTCCCGACATTGCGCCGCGCTTCTGCCGTCGTTCCACAGGATCGCCGGACGTAAGATCTGCTGGCGCGCATCCAGCAGCGTGGCGCCGTGCATTTGTCCGGTCAGGCCGATGGCCTTCACCTGCTGCAAATCCTGTTGTTTCGCCAGCGCCTGCATCGCCTTATCCGTTGCCTGCCACCATTCAGCAGGCGACTGCTCGGACCATAATGGCTGCGGGCGTGAAATCGTCAGCGGCTCACCGTGCGTGGCAAGCAACTGCCCGCTTTCACTGAGCAGGATAGCCTTCACCCCGGAGGTGCCGAGATCGATGCCGATATACATAGGGACGTGTCCTTGTATTAACCAAACAGATAGCGATTCACCAGATTCTCCAGCTTTTCCTGATGACCGCTCTGATGTTGTGGGGCCAGGTTATGATCGCCGGCGTATTTCGCCAGCGCATCCAGCGACAGCTTGCCTTGCAGGATCTGCTGGCCCAGCTCGCCGTTCCAGTTGGCGTAGCGTTTGGCGACCAGCTGATGCAGCTCACCCTCTTCAATCATCTTCGCCGCCACCTTCAGCGCCAGCGCCATGGTATCCATGCCACCAATATGACCATAGAACAGATCGTATTTATCGGTGCTCTGACGGCGGACTTTGGCATCAAAATTGAGGCCGCCGGTGGTAAAGCCGCCCGCTTTAAGAATTTCAAACATCACCAGCGCATTTTCTTCCACGCTGTTCGGGAACTGATCGGTATCCCAGCCGAGCTGAGGATCGCCACGGTTGGCATCGACCGAGCCGAAGATCCCCAGCGCAATCGCCGTGGCAATCTCATGATGGAAGGAGTGGCCGCCGAGGGTGGCGTGGTTCGCCTCGATATTCACCTTGATCTCTTTTTCCAGCCCGAACTGCTTCAGGAAGCCATACACCGTCGCCACGTCGTAATCATACTGGTGCTTGGTCGGCTCCTGCGGTTTCGGCTCAATCAGCAGCGAGCCCTGGAAGCCAATCTTATGCTTATGCTCAACCACCATCTGCATAAAGCGACCAATCTGCTCGCGCTCCTGACGTAAATCGGTGTTAAGCAGGGTTTCATAACCCTCGCGTCCGCCCCACAGCACGTAGTTTTCGCCGCCCAGTTTCTTCGTTGCGTTCATCGCGGTGAACACCTGAGTCGCTGCCCAGCTGAACACTTCCGGATCGGGGCTGGTGGCCGCACCTGCGCCATAGCGGGGATGGGTAAAGCAGTTGGCGGTGCCCCACAGCAGCTTGACGCCGGTGGACTGCTGTTTTTCCGCCAGCACATCGCTCATCACCGCAAAGTTATTCAGGTAGGTCTTCAGCGAGTCGCCTTCCGGCGAGACGTCCACATCGTGGAAGCAGTAGTAAGGCACGTTCAGTTTCTGGAAGAATTCGAAGGCGACATCGGCCTTACGCTTTGCAAGCGCCAACTGATCCCCTGCCTGTTGCCACGGCCGCTCGAACGCCCCGACGCCAAACATATCCGCCCCGGTCCAGCAGAAGGTGTGCCAGTAACAGGCAGCAAAACGCAGATGTTCATCCATACGTTTGCCGAGGACGATTTCGTCGGGATTGTAATGGCGAAACGCCAGCGGGTTTTTACTGCCGGTTCCTTCAAAGCGAACCTGTTCAAGCTGATCAAAATAGGGTTGCATGGTTGACTCCTGGGTAGCTGGCCCGTCTGGCGGGATAGGGGCATCTTCGGAGTTCAGGGGCCGAACCACAATTACGTTATTTCACACTCAAATTCAGAGAATTATTAACTGTGCGTGAGATCTCATTATTCAGCGCAAAAAGTTAACCTCAGCCGGTGCCGCATTTTTAAATGCGCTGAAGGTGAATTCCGACAGCAAAACATGACCGTGGTCATAAAACAAAAACTAAACCAAAAATCGTAATCAACGGGTAAGAATCAGTAATTGCTCAACCGGAAGCAATTGACAACAATCCGCTGGACGTTTCGTGACCTCTATTTCCCCGACACCATCAATAAAAAAGGGTAATAAAAATGAAATTCAAGCACCTCTTACTCTCTGCCTGTGCGCTGTTCGTGTTGGCCAGCCAGCCTGGCGTCAGTAAAGAAATCAAAATCGGGATGGCGATTGACGATCTGCGTCTGGAGCGCTGGCAGAAAGATCGCGATATTTTTGTGAAGAAGGCCGAATCGCTGGGCGCAAACGTGTTTGTGCAGTCAGCCAACGGCAACGAAGAGACGCAGATGGCGCAGATTGAGAACATGATCAATCGCGGGGTCGATGTGCTGGTGATCATTCCTTACAACGGCCAGGTGCTGAGCAACGTGATCAAAGAAGCCAAGCGCGAAGGCATCAAGGTGCTGGCGTATGACCGGATGATCAACAACGCCGACATCGATTTCTATATCTCTTTCGATAACGAAAAGGTCGGGCAGCTGCAGGCGCAAAGCCTGGTAAAGCGCGTGCCGACGGGGAATTACTTCCTGATGGGCGGCTCGCCGGTGGATAACAACGCCAAGCTGTTCCGTCAGGGGCAGATGACCGTGCTGAAGCCGCTGATCGATAGCGGGAAAATCAAAGTGGTGGGCGATCAGTGGGTCGACGGCTGGCTGCCAGAGAACGCGCTGAAGATTATGGAGAATGCGCTGACCGCCAACAATAACCACATTGATGCGGTGGTGGCGTCGAATGATGCGACCGCGGGCGGCGCGATTCAGGCGTTATCGGCTCAGGGGCTGGCGGGGAAAGTGGCGATCTCGGGGCAGGATGCTGACCTGGCGGCGGTGAAACGCATTGAGGCGGGCACCCAAACCATGACGGTGTATAAACCGATCAGCAAGCTGGCCGATGACGCGGCGAAAATTGCGGTGCAATTAGGTTCGGGCCAGCAGCCAGAAAGTAATGCCACATTAAATAATGGCGCTAAAGAGGTGAAGTCCTGGTTATTAACGCCGATTTCGGTCAATAAATCGAATATCGACAGTACCATTATCGCTGACGGATTCCATAAAAAAGCCGAATTAAATTGAACCCTCCGCAGCGAAATAACGGGAGGACAGAATGGCTATTCTCTTAGAGATGAAAAATATCACCAAGCAATTCGGCGTGTTTAAAGCCGTCGATAATATCAGCCTGCAGCTTGAAGCAGGCCAGGTATTATCACTTTGTGGTGAGAATGGTTCAGGGAAATCAACGCTAATGAAAGTGCTGTGCGGAATATATCCGCACGGCAGTTATTCAGGTGAGATCTATTTTTCAGGCGATCTGATCACCGCGAAAACCATTCGGGAAACCGAACAAAAGGGCATTGCCATTATTCACCAGGAGCTGGCGCTGGTGAAACAAATGACCGTGCTGGAGAACATGTTTCTTGGCAGCGAATGGGGCCGTTTTGGCCTGATGGATTACGAGTCGATGTATCTGCGCTGCCAGCGAATGCTGGCGCAGGTCAAGCTGAACATCGACCCCAATACCCGCGTGGGTGAGCTTGGCCTGGGCCAGCAACAGCTGGTGGAAATTGCCAAAGCGCTGAATAAGCAGGTGCGCCTGTTGGTACTGGATGAGCCAACCGCTTCGCTCACCGAAAGCGAAACCGCCACGTTGCTGGAGATCATCAGCGATCTGCGCGATCACGATATTGCCTGCATCTACATCTCGCACAAGCTGAACGAGGTGAAAGCCATCTCGGATTTAATTTGCGTGATCCGGGACGGGCGGCATATCGCCACGCGCTCCGCCGCAGGCATGAACGAAGACGACATCATTGCGATGATGGTGGGGCGTGAGTTAACCGAGCTGTATCCCCAGGAGCCGCATCAGATTGGTGAGGTGGTACTGCAGGTGGACAACCTCACCGCGTGGCATCCGGTTAACCGCCATATTCGCCGCGTCGATGACGTTTCCTTTACCCTGCGGCGCGGCGAAATTCTCGGTGTCGCCGGGCTGGTGGGGTCGGGCCGTACCGAAACCATGCAGTGCCTGTTTGGCGTTTACGCTGGCCGCTGGCAAGGCAACATCGCGGTAAACGGTCGCCCGGTGACCATTCAGCACTGTCGCCATGCGATGGCGCAGGGCATTGCGATGGTGCCTGAAGATCGTAAACGTGACGGCATCGTGCCGGTGATGAGCGTGGGGGCAAATATCACTCTGGCGGCATTAGGCCAGTACAGCGGGCGCTTCTCGCTGCTGGATGAAGCCAAAGAACAGGCCACCATTCAGCATTCGCTGGCGCGGCTGAAGGTGAAAACCTCCTCGCCCTTGCTGGCGATTGGCCGGCTCAGCGGCGGCAATCAGCAAAAAGCGATTCTGGCGCGCTGTCTGTTACTGGACCCGCAAATTCTGATCCTCGATGAGCCCACGCGCGGCATCGATATCGGGGCGAAATATGAAATCTACAAATTGATTAACCAGCTGGTGCAGCAGGGCATCGCCGTAATTGTGGTGTCTTCTGAACTGCCCGAAGTGCTGGGGCTGAGCGACCGGGTGTTGGTGATGCATGAAGGGAGAATCAAAGCCGATCTGCCGAACCGCAACCTGACCCAGGAACAGATTATGGAAGCCGCGTTAAGGAGTGAAACTGATGTCGAAAAGCACGCAATCTGAAGTGAGTTTACCGGCAGTCACGCCACGCGGCCTGCGGTTGAAGTCTCTCAATCTGCAAGTCTTCGTGATGCTGGCCGCCATTGTGGTGATCATGCTGTTTTTCACCTTCACTACCGAAGGTGCCTACCTGAGCGCCCGTAATATCTCCAACCTGCTGCGCCAGACAGCGATCACCGGCATTCTGGCGGTGGGCATGGTGTTCGTGATTGTCTCTGCCGAAATCGATCTGTCGTCGGGCTCAATGATGGGATTACTGGGCGGTGCGGCGGCGATCTTCGATGTCTGGCTGGGCTGGCCGCTGCCGCTGACCATTGTGGTGACGCTGTTGGCTGGGGTGTTGTTGGGTGCGTGGAATGGCTGGTGGGTGGCTTACCGCAAGGTTCCGTCATTTATTGTCACCCTTGCCGGCATGCTGGCGTTTCGCGGCGTGCTGATCGGCATCACTAACGGCACCACGGTAGCGCCGACCAGCGATGCGATGTCGCTGATGGGGCAAAGCTATCTGCCCGGCGGGCTGGGCTTTGGTATTGGGGCGGTGGGGCTGATGCTGTTTGTCGCCTGGCAGTGGCGACGTCGCGCACGTCGGGCACAAATGGGATTGCCGGTGGCCAGTGCCAGCGGCGACGTCACGCGCCAAAGCATCATGGCGATTATCGTGCTGGGCGCGGTGTATCTGCTGAATGATTATCGCGGGGTGCCCACGCCGGTCTTGATCCTGACCGCGCTGATGCTGGCCGGAATGTTTATGGCCACCCGAACCGCCTTTGGCAGACGCATTTATGCTATTGGCGGCAACATCGATGCCGCGCGCCTGTCGGGCGTAAACGTTGAGCGCACCAAGATGGCGGTGTTCGCCATTAATGGGTTGATGGTGGCGATTGCCGGGCTGATCCTCAGCTCCCGACTGGGTGCCGGTTCACCTTCGGCCGGCAACATTGCCGAGCTGGATGCGATAGCGGCCTGCGTAATTGGCGGAACCAGCCTTGCGGGCGGCATCGGCAGCGTCGCCGGTGCGGTGATGGGGGCCTTTATTATGGCGTCGCTGGATAACGGCATGAGTATGCTGGACGTGCCGACCTTCTGGCAATACATCGTTAAAGGGGCGATTTTGCTGCTGGCGGTGTGGATGGATTCCGCCACCAAGCGTCGGGTATGAATCGCCTGGAATGCCGCCAGAATGTGCCGGCCCAGCGAAAGGCTTCGCGTTGCCTCACAAATCTGGCGGCATTTTCACTGCTCTATTGATGGCTGTGCTATCCAGAGAGCAGCATGATTTCAGGGGAACCCG
Source organism: Erwinia sp. QL-Z3 (assembly GCF_004551645.1). Taxonomy (NCBI): domain Bacteria; kingdom Pseudomonadati; phylum Pseudomonadota; class Gammaproteobacteria; order Enterobacterales; family Erwiniaceae; genus Erwinia; species Erwinia sp. QL-Z3. Next base: position 44,628 of record NZ_CP037950.1, on the reverse strand, counting down.
TATGTTCGGCAAACGTTTTCGCATTACCTTGCTGTTTAACGCCAATAAAGTCTATGACCGTCAGGTGGTGGAAGGCGTCGGCGAATATCTGCAGGCTTCACAGTGCGACTGGGACATCTTTATTGAGGAAGATTTCCGCTGCCGCATCGACAATATCCGCGACTGGCTGGGCGATGGGGTGATTGCGGATTTTGATGACGGTGAGATAGCCAGGCTGCTGCACAACGTTAAGGTGCCTATCGTTGGCGTGGGCGGCTCGTATCTGCAAAAAGAAGATTACCCGCCGGTGCATTACATCGCCACGGATAACCATGCGTTGGTCGAAGCGGCCTTTATGCACCTGAAGGAAAAGGGCCTGAACCGCTTTGCCTTTTACGGCTTACCGCCGGAAGGCGGCAAGCGCTGGGCGCAGGAGCGGGAACAGGCCTTCCGCAATCTGGTTTCGGCCGAGCAGTATCAGGGCGTGGTGTATCAGGGAATGGAAACCGCGCCGGAGAACTGGCAATACGCGCAAAACCGGCTGGCGGACTGGGTGCAAACCCTGCCGCAGCAGACCGGAATTATTGCGGTCACCGATGCCCGCGCCCGTCATCTGCTGCAGGTGTGTGAGCATCTGGACATTGCCGTGCCGGAAAAACTCAGCGTGATTGGCATCGATAATGAAGAGCTGACGCGTTATTTATCGCGCGTGGCGCTCTCTTCGGTGGCGCAGGGCACGCGGCAAATGGGCTACCGTGCGGCAAAACTGCTGCATCAGCTGTTGAATGAGCGGGAAATGCCGCTGCAACGCATTCTGGTGCCGCCGGTAAAGGTGGTGGAACGGCGCTCGACCGACTTCCGTTCGCTGCGCGACCCGGCGGTGATCCAGGCGATGCATTATATTCGCCATCACGCCTGCAAAGGGATTAAGGTGGAGCAGGTGCTGGAATCGGTCGGCATGTCGCGATCGAACCTGGAGAAGCGCTTCAAGGATGAGACCGGCCAGACCAACCACAATATGATCCACGGCGAGAAGCTGGAGAGGGCGCGCAACCTGTTAATTTCCAGCTCGCTGTCAATCAACGAGATCTCACAGATGTGCGGCTATCCTTCCTTACAGTACTTCTATTCGGTATTCCGCAAAGATTACGATATGACGCCGAAAGAGCACCGCGATAAGTACGGTGAGGTGCTGTGCTGATCGTCTGCTTTCCCATCCCCTGCATAAACAATTCCATTCGCTTATAGCGTTTTAAACTTCCAAATCACCAAACGGTATATGAAATCGTTACTGCTTTTAGTGTGGTTATAAATAAACTGAGGATACTTCAGGGCGCGAGCCGACTGTTTCCCAGGGTGCATAATGACGTTACCGACGGTTAAAAAAATAATGAGCAGTGCCGCTTTCTCGTTGCTGTTAGCCGGGTCCGCTCAGGCTACCGAGCTGTTGAACAGCTCCTACGACGTCTCGCGCGAGCTGTTTGTCGCCCTGAATGCGCCTTTTGAAAAACAGTGGGCCGAGCAAAATAACGGTGACAAGCTGACTATCAGACAGTCACACGCCGGCTCATCCAAGCAGGCGCTGGCCATTTTGCAGGGTCTGAAAGCCGATGTGGTGACCTACAACCAGGTAACCGACGTGCAGATTTTGCACGATCGCGGCAATCTGATCCCGGCCGACTGGCAAAAACGTTTCCCCAATAACAGCTCACCGTTCTATTCGACCATGGCGTTCCTCGTGCGCAAGGGCAACCCCAAGAACATCCACAGTTGGGATGATCTGGTGAAAACTGATGTGAAGCTGGTGTTCCCCAATCCAAAAACGTCAGGCAACGGGCGTTACACCTACCTGGCTGCCTGGGGTGCCGCCGATAAAGCGGACGGTAAAGATCGGGCTAAAACCGAGCAGTTTATGACTCAGTTCCTGAAAAACGTCGAGGTCTTTGATACCGGCGGTCGCGGTGCCACCACCACCTTTGTTGAGCGTGGGCAGGGCGATGTGCTGATCAGCTTCGAGTCCGAAGTGAACAATATCCGCAACCAGTACGCCAAAGATGGCTACGAAGTGGTGGTGCCGAAAACCAATATCCAGGCGGAGTTCCCGGTGACCTGGGTCGATAAAAACGTCGATGCCAATAACACTGGCAAAGCCGCTAAAGCCTACCTGGGCTATCTCTACACGCCAGCGGCGCAGAAAATTATCACGCAGTATTACTACCGCGTGAACAATCCTGAGCTGATGGCGCAGCAGAAAGAGCGTTTCCCGGCGGTTGACCTTTTCCGCGTGGAAGAGGCCTTCGGCAGCTGGGACCAGGTAATGAAAACCCAGTTCGCCAGCGGTGGTGAGCTGGACAAATTGTTAGCCGCAGGACATCAGTAATGTTTGCCACTAAAAGTAAGCGCGTGCTGCCAGGCTTTGGTATCAGCCTAGGTAGCAGCCTGTTCTTCACCTGCCTGATCCTGCTGTTGCCGATCAGCGCACTGCTGATGCAGCTGTCGCAAATGACGCTGTCTCAGTATTGGGAAGTCGTGACCAACCCACAGGTGATGGCCGCCTACAAAGTTACCCTGATTTCAGCCGGCGTGGCCTCGCTGTTCAATGCCGTGTTCGGCATGCTGATGGCGTGGATCCTCACCCGCTATCGTTTTCCTGGCCGCACGCTGCTGGATGGCTTAATGGATCTGCCGTTTGCTTTACCGACGGCGGTGGCGGGCTTGACGCTGGCGGGCCTGTTCTCGGTCAACGGCTGGTATGGTCAATGGCTGGCGCAGTTCGACATTAAAGTGTCTTACACCTGGCTGGGCATTGCCGTCGCCATGGCGTTTACCAGCATTCCGTTTGTGGTGCGTACCGTTCAGCCGGTGCTTGAAGAACTGGGCCCGGAATACGAAGAAGCGGCCGAAACGCTGGGCGCCACGCCGTGGCAGAGCTTCCGTCGCGTGGTGCTGCCTGAAGTGGCGCCGGCATTGCTGGCCGGCACCGCCTTGTCCTTTACCCGCAGCCTGGGCGAGTTTGGTGCGGTGATCTTTATTGCCGGCAACATTGCCTGGAAAACCGAAGTGACCTCGCTGATGATTTTCGTCCGTTTGCAGGAGTTTGATTATCCTGCCGCCAGCGCCATTGCGTCAGTGATCCTCGCGGCATCGCTGCTGCTGCTGTTCGCGATTAACACCTTACAGAGCCGCTTTGGCCGTCGTATTGGAGGTCATTAATGGCTGATATCACCGAATTGAAAGGGGCCAGCCGCAGCCGCATCAACTGGGGTAAATGGATCCTGATTGCGCTGGGTATGCTGATCTCCTTTGGGCTGCTGGTGGTGCCGATGGTGGCGATTTTTACCAGCGCCTTCTCCAACGGCCTTATGGCGTCGTTCAGCAACCTGAAAGATGGCGACATGCTGCACTCAATCTGGCTGACCGTCCTGATGGCGCTGATTACCGTGCCGGTCAATCTGGTGTTCGGGACGCTGCTGGCCTGGCTGGTTACGCGCTTTGATTTCCCCGGCCGCCAGCTGCTGTTGACCCTGTTCGATATTCCTTTTGCCGTGTCGCCGGTGGTGGCGGGGCTGATGTATCTGCTGTTCTGGGGCGTCAACGGCCCGGCAGGCGGCTGGCTGGACGCGCACAATATCCAGCTGATGTTCTCCTGGCCGGGGATGGCGATGGTGACCATCTTTGTGACCTGTCCGTTTGTAGTCCGTGAGCTGGTGCCGGTGATGTTGAGTCAGGGCAGCAATGAAGATGAAGCGGCGGTGTTGTTAGGCGCGTCAGGCTGGAAAATGTTCTGGCGGGTGACCCTGCCCAATATCCGCTGGGCGCTGTTGTACGGTCTGGTACTGACCAATGCCCGTGCGATTGGCGAATTCGGTGCGGTCTCGGTGGTATCGGGATCGATTCGCGGCGAGACCTACACGCTGCCATTACAAGTTGAATTACTGCATCAGGATTACAACACCGTCGGGGCCTTTACGGCGGCCGGGCTGTTAACCCTGATGGCGATAGTCACACTGTTTCTGAAGAGCGCGCTGCAATGGCGTTTAGAACACCAGAACAAGCGTTTGCAACAGGAGGGGAACCATGAGCATTGATATCAGCAAAATTAACAAATCTTTCGGCCGTACTAAGGTCCTGAACGATATTTCACTGGATATCCCTTCCGGTCAGATGGTGGCATTGCTTGGGCCTTCTGGCTCAGGGAAAACCACGCTGCTGCGCATTATTGCCGGGCTGGAAAGCCAGAACAGCGGCCGTCTGAGCTTTAATGGCAAAGACGTCACCCAGCTGCACGCGCGCGACCGCCAGGTGGGCTTTGTGTTCCAGCATTACGCCTTGTTCCGCCATATGACGGTGTTCGATAACATCGCCTTCGGCCTGACCGTGCTGCCACGCCGCGAACGTCCTTCTGCGGCGGTGATTAAGCAGAAAGTCACCAAGCTGCTGGAGATGGTGCAGTTAAGCCATCTGGCTACCCGCTTCCCGGCACAGCTTTCGGGCGGTCAGAAACAGCGTGTGGCGCTGGCGCGTGCGCTGGCGGTTGAACCGCAGATCCTGCTGCTTGATGAGCCGTTCGGTGCGCTGGATGCCCAGGTACGTAAAGAGCTGCGCCGCTGGTTGCGTCAGCTGCATGAAGAATTGAAGTTCACCAGCGTGTTCGTGACCCACGACCAGGAAGAAGCGATGGAAGTGGCCGATCGCGTGGTGGTGATGAGCCAGGGCAACATTGAACAGGTCGGCACACCGGACGACGTCTGGCGCGATCCGGCTACCCGGTTTGTGCTGGAGTTCCTCGGTGAAGTGAACCGCTTTGAAGCCGAAGTGCATGGTTCCCAGTTCCACGTTGGCGCGCATCACTGGCCGTTGGGCTATACGCCCGCGCATCAGGGCCGCGTCGAGCTGTTCCTGCGTCCGTGGGAAATCGACGTCAGCCGCCACAGCAGCCTGGAAACGCCGTTACCGGTGCAGGTGCTGGAAGTCAGCCCGCGCGGTCACTACTGGCAGCTGGTTGCGCAGCCAGTCGGCTGGGGACTGGATCCGATTACGCTGGTGGTGGAAGGGACGCAGACTGCGCCGGTTCGCGGCGAGCAGCTGTTTGTAGGCCTGCAGCAGGCTCGCCTGTACAAAGGTGAAACGCCGTTGCGACAGGTTGCCTTTGCGCAAAGTGCCTGATATTTTCTAGTCGAACAGGGTCAGGTCTTCCTGACCCTTTTTTTTGCCAGCTTTTCTGGCTCCTTCCAGGAATCGCACAGTGACCACACTAGAAAATACCATCGGCAACACGCCCCTGATCAAGCTTCAGCGCATGACGCCTGCCAACGGCAGCGAAATCTGGTTGAAGCTGGAAGGCAATAATCCTGCAGGTTCGGTAAAGGATCGTGCCGCTTTCTCGATGATCGATCGGGCCGAGCGTCGCGGTGAGATCCAGCCGGGCGACGTGCTGATCGAGGCCACCAGTGGCAACACCGGGATCGCGCTGGCGATGATCGCCGCGATGAAAGGCTATGCGCTGAAGCTGTTGATGCCTGAGAACATGAGCGTGGAGCGCCAGATGGCGATGCAGGCTTACGGTGCCGAGCTGATTCTGGTCAGCAAAACTCTCGGGATGGAAGGCGCACGCGATCTGGCGAAGGAGATGGAAGCCAGAGGCGAGGGCAAGGTCCTCGATCAGTTCAACAACCCGGACAATCCGCTGGGACATTACACCACCACCGCACCGGAAATCTGGCAGCAGTCTGCCGGACGATTAACCCATTTTGTCTCCAGCATGGGCACCACCGGCACCATTACCGGCGTGGGTCGCTATCTGAAAGAGCAGAGCGACAGCGTGCAAATCATCGGTTTGCAGCCCGCTGAAGGCAGCAGCATTCCCGGTATCCGTCGCTGGCCCGAGGCCTATTTGCCGGGCATTTATCGCCCGGAGCTGGTAGATCGGGTGATCGATATGGCGCAGGCCGAAGCTGAGCAAACCATGCGTTTGCTGGCCCGCCGTGAAGGCATTTTCTGCGGCGTCAGTTCCGGCGGTGCGGTTGCCGGCGCACTGCGCATTGCGGAGGAGCAGCCGGGCAGTATCGTGGTGGCGATAGTTTGCGATCGCGGCGACCGTTATCTCTCTACCGGCGTTTACTAATTCCTGCTGATACACTGTAAGGATTAGGTAAAACCGGCTGCTATTAAGTCACCGACAGGTGAATATAGCGGCTGACTCACTGAGAGATGCTGTATGAAAATTTTACTGGTCGACGACGACCTCGAGCTGGGCACCATGCTCAGCCAGTACCTGATTGCTGAAGGCTTCGACGCTTCGCTGGTGTTAACCGGCAAAGCGGGCGTGGAAGGCGCACTGTCTGGCGAGTACAACGCGATGATCCTCGACATTATGCTGCCCGATATGAGCGGTATTGATGTGCTGCGCCAGGTCCGGCAGAACTGCCGCCTGCCGGTGATCATGCTGACCGCCAAAGGCGACAACATTGACCGGGTGATTGGCCTGGAAATGGGTGCCGATGACTACGTGCCGAAACCTTGCTATCCGCGCGAGCTGGTCGCCCGACTGCGCGCCGTGCTGCGCCGCGTTGAAGAGCAGCCGGTGGTTGTCGAAAGCAAAGAGCTGGCAACCTGGGGCGATCTGACGCTGAATCCGGCCACGCGCATCAGCGAATGGAAAAAACAGGCGTTTGATTTAACGGCCTCGGAGTTCAACTTGCTCGATCTGCTGCTGCGTTCTCCTGACCGCGTGGTCTCGAAGGACGAGCTGTCTGAAAAAGGCCTTGGACGCCCGCGCGAAGCCTATGACCGCAGCGTCGACGTGCATATCAGCAACATCCGCCAGAAGCTGGCCGCCTTAACTAACGAGACGATCAACATCGAAACCGTGCGCAGCATTGGCTACCGTATCCGATGAAAGCAGGGTTTCGCGGGCTGTTGTTCTGGAAAATTTTGCTGGGCTTCTGGCTGACCTTTTTGATCATGAGCCAGTTTCTGTGGCTGAGCTTTTCCTTTTACGGCAAGCACCATGAGCCGCCGGAAAGCCTCGCGGCCCGGCGCATCGTCAATCTGCAGATGACCTCGGCGGTGTCGGTCCTGCAGCGCGGCGGCATGGACGCGCTGAATGATATGATGGCCGACTGGTCTGACAGCGACCGCCGTTTCTTCTCGGTGCAGGTGATGCAAAAGCCGCCGCAGGAAATTCCGCGCGGCGATTTGAATCGTGACCTTCGTCCGGGTGAGTTTCCTAAAGAAGTGATTGAGTGGGTAACCGGTGCCGACGGCCAGCAGTATCAGCTGCGCTACGATGTGCAGGGCCTGCGCGAAGACAGCCATATGGGCGGCCCGCGCCGTAGCTTCCTCAATATCCCCGAGCCGATGCTATTTTTGGCCGGCGGCGGCGGTTTACTCTTCAGCCTGATACTGGCATGGAACCTGACCCGACCTATGCGCCAGCTGCGCGCCGGGTTTGACCGCGTCTCCAAAGGCGATCTTTCGGTGCGCCTGTTCCCGGTAATGCGACGTCGTTACGATGAGCTGTCGGTGGTGGCGCAGGATTTCGATGCAATGGTTGAGCGCCTTTCGGTGCTGGTGAAGGCGCGCGAAGAGCTGCTGCATGATGTCTCCCATGAATTACGCTCACCGCTGGCACGTTTGCAGCTCGCAACCGGACTGGCCCGCCAGACGCCGGAATCCGTTGGCCAGTCGCTGGATCGCATCGATGAAGAGGCGCGTCGTCTGGATAAGATGATTGGCGAACTGCTGACCCTCTCGCGGGCTGAACATGAAGCCATGCCCGACGAGCAGTACTTTGATTTACTGGGCCTGCTGGAAGCGGTGGCAAACGATGCCCGCTATGAAGCGCAAATCCCCGGTGTGGAAATCCTGCTGTTTGCCGACAAGAGCGGCGACTACACCGTTAAAGGGGATGCCAAGCTGATCCGTTCGGCGGTGGAAAACGTGGTGCGTAACGCGCTTCGCTACTCATTGCAGGGACAACGGGTGGTGATCAATCTGCGTCAGGAGCAGGGCTGGCTGAATATCAGCGTGATCGATCAGGGGCCGGGCGTGGATGCCGATAAGCTCTCCAGCATCTTCGATCCCTTTGTGCGGGTGAATTCGCCGCTGTCGGGAAAAGGCTACGGACTGGGGCTGTCGATCGTACGCAAAGTGCTGCTGGCCCATCAGGGCGAGGTCAGCGCAGTCAACGGCAAGAACGGCGGGCTGGAACTTACGTTACGTTTGCCACACTGGGTGGTTTAATTGTGCCGCACGGTGCTATGATTGTCGGCTTAAATCGTTAGCAATCACGTTCATGAGGTAAGGGATGAGTAAAGTTGCGACCAGCAAGCAACAGGAAGTCCAGCGGATCGTTGAAGCGTTGTCCATTGCCATCGCTCAGCATCGTTTAAAGCCGGGAACGCGACTGGTGGAAGCGCAAATTGTGGACGTGCTGGATGCCAACCGCAACCACGTTCAGTCGGCCCTGCAACGCATGGCGCTGCAGCATATCGTCACCATTGAGCCCAACCGTGGCGCGATGGTCGCGCAGCCAGAAGCCCGTGAAGCCCGTGAAATTTTTACTGCCCGCCGCGCCATCGAAAGCGCCATCATTGCCTGCATCACGCCTGAAAATATGGCTGCCCATCTGGCTGAGCTGGAAGCCCAGCAGCTGGCGGAAGTGAATGCCACTAAGCTTGATGACCGCCGGGAAATTGTCCGCGAGCTGAGTCAGTTTCATCTGCTGTTAGGCAAAGTCAGTGGCAATCAGGTGCTCAGTGAAATTCTCGCCAACCTGATGGTGCGCAGCTCGCTGATTGTGGCGCTTTACCAGCGTAACGATATTCCATCCTGCCAGTGCGACGAGCACAGCGCGATTGTCAGCTCGCTGAAAGAGGGCGATCTGGCCCGTGCGCAGGCGATTATGATTGCCCATCTTAATGAGCTGGAGCAGCAGCTGGATCTGAATGACACCTCGCCAGATTCCCTGAGCCTGCGCCAGGCGTTGACGCTCTCTTCCTAGTCTCTGAGTAACTGCGCTGCCGGGCGATGAAAGGTTTGTCGCCCGCGCTTAAAGCCCATCAGCGGCACCGCGATTTCCCTCACGACCTCACACGCCTGCGCGCTGGCAAACACCACAAAATCAGCCTGACATCCCGGCGTTAAGCCATAGTCTTTTAGCCGCAACATTTTCGCCGACTGGCTGGAAACCCACGCCAGGCAGCGCAGCATTTCTGCTGACGTGGCCAGCTGCGTGACGTTGGCAAACAGGTTTGCCTGACGCACCAGCGACGCATCGCCATATGGCGTGAACGGGTTGCCAATATTGTTGCTGGAGAGTGAGCAGGTCACGCCGCAGCGATCGAGCGTGGCCAGCGGCGCAACGCCACGCGGCTTCAGCTGAAACTGGTCACGGCCAGTGAGAAACAGGTCGGTGGCAGGCAGGGCGGTGATCTGCACGCCCGCTTTCGCCAGCCGGTGTGCCAGCGCGATCAGCTGCGGTTCAGCCAGGGCTGCGAGACGTGTCGCATGGCCCAGCGTGACCCGGCCCGCCATCTGCCAGCGTTCGGTGGCGGCAATCACATAGTCTATGTTGCTGCTGTCGGCCTGCAGATCGAAGTCCAGATGGAAATCGAGATCCACCTGCCAGCGAGCGGCCAGCGCAAACAGGCGGTCAATCTGCCCGCAGGGATCGCTGTCGGTATACGGGCAGCCGCCGAGCAGATCGGCACCTGAAGCCAGCGCGTCCTCCAGCAACGCCTCGGTGCCCGGATTGTTCAGCAAGCCTTCCTGCGGGAAAATGCACAGGCTGAGATCGATCGCCCACGCATAATCCGCTTTCAGCCGTTTGATCGCCTTAAACCCGGTGAGCCCAATCTGCGGATCGATTTCGATATGCGTGCGGATCCAGCTGGTGCCCTGCAAAATGGCCTGCTCCAGCACTTTCGCCCCACGTTGATAGACATCCTCTTCGCTAAAGGTGGCTTTCGCCAGCCGGGTTTGTTCGATGGCTTCGCCGAGCGTGCCCTTGTGCAACTGGCAGCGGGACAAAATACAGGCTTTATCCAGATGAAGATGGGTTTCCACCAGCCCCGGCAGCACCAGGTTGCCGCCTAAATCGACGGTGGAACAGCCGGAGAGCGCCTCGACAGGCGAGGAGATAAAGCGGCCGTCTTGCACCCACAGGGTTTGGAGCCGGTCGCTGTCGGCCAGCCGGGCATGAATAAACTGAACAGCACTCATGGTGAATCCTTAATTGCTAGCAATATTATAATTATCTCTAGCAATTTAGATGCCATTTTGTTATTTCTCACCCCATCCGGGCTGACCAGCGCCGGTATGGCGCTGACGGAATCCCCTGATGCCTGTTCAAGTAAAACTGGAGAGAACCATGACTAACGATTGTTCAGCGGTTGATCTCGTCAAAGACTTTTTGGCGGCATCAATGGCACCGGACCCGGTGCTGGCGGCCACCTATATGACCAAAGATGTAAAAATCACCTTCACCGGACGGCGCGAAATGCCCGATCCGCAGGCGATCACGGCATTTAACGGTGCCCGCTATAAATGGGTAAAAAAACAGTTGGGGCAGTTCGACTGGATGGATCGGGGCGATCACGTTGTAGTTTATGCGACCGGCACGCTGTATGGCCAGTGGCCCGATGGCCGCGAGTTTGCCGGCAATCGCTACGTCGACCGTTACGAAGTGCGTGAAGGTAAAATCACCCATATGGACGTGCTGAACGACAGCGCTGAATGGATCCTGACGCCAGAAATCGGCCGCACGTCCTGATCCCCGCAGGAGCGGATCGCCTCCGCTCCTGCCGCTTTGCACCAATACGGTGTGTTTTTCTGCTTTTTTTGTTCCATTTTTGGGCAACTCAACCCGCAATGCTTTTTCTCCCCTCCGCCTAATCTCCCGTGTTATCAGCTTATTTTTTCTTTTCTGAGATCTGGCACAGTTAATGCTAGCAATGATTGCTAGCAATTAAAGGGTTTGTTGCTATTTGTTTAAGGTGCCTCTTCTTTCACTGTTACCTCCAGGCGGAAAAATGAAAAAAGTCATGGTTACACTGTTGTTGGGTCTGATTGCTTCTCCGTGGGCAAAGGCTGAAAACGTCGTACGTTGGGCCGTTGCCGCAGATATTCCCACGCTGGACCCTTACGCCTATGCCTCTACCACGGCGTTGACCTTCCAGAACCATATCTATGAGGCGTTATTGCAGCGCGATAACGAACTGAAGCTGCAGCCGACGCTGGCGACAGGCTGGGAATATGTTAACGACACCACGCTGCGCTTTACCCTGCGTCAGGGCGTTAAGTTCCAGAACGGTGATGACTTTGATTCGGCCGATGTGGTGGCGTCCATTGCGCGCGTCACCGATCCGGCTTCCGGCATCCGTGCCAACGCCTCCACCATCAAAGATGCGGTGGCCGTCGACAAGTACACCGTCGATATTCATCTGAAAGAGAAAAGCGGTATCGCGCTGAATGAACTGAGCGGCGTGATGATGATGGACAAGGAGTGGATGGCACAGCATAACGCGCTGTCCCCGACCAGCATGAGCCAGGGAACCGAAGGCTTCGCCACCAATAACACCAACGGCACCGGACCCTTTATGCTGCAAAGTCGCCAGCGTGAAGCGCAGATGGTGCTGGTGCGTAACCCCAACTGGTGGAACAAGGCGCATTCGCAAACCAACATTGACCGCATTATTTTCAAACCGATCACCGCCGACGCCACGCGTCTCTCCGGCATTCTGGCGGGCGAATACGATTTGGTGACCAGCGTGCCGTTGCAGGATATCGCCCGGCTGAATCAGGATCGGACGCTGCAAACCCTGATCAGTCCCTCGCTGCGCGTCGACTTCCTCACCTTTAACCTGCGCGACACCCTGAATGCCGGCAACGTCGACGGCAAAAACCCGCTGAAAGATCTGCGCGTGCGGCAGGCCCTGATGATGGCGGTGAACCGCGAGGCCATCGTGCAAAAAATCATGCGCAAAATGACCAGCGTCGCCAATACCTATCTGGCACCGGCCATTCCTGGCTATGACGCGGCCAGCGCCATCACGCTGGACTACAACCCGGAAAAAGCCAAAGCGTTGCTGGCCGAAGCGGGTTACGGCAAAGGCTTTTCACTGGCATTTGACTGCCCGGAAGGGATGTATATGAACGCGCCGCAGTGGTGCCAGGCGGTGCAGAGCTACTGGGCAAAAATCGGCGTCAAAACCACGCTGACCATGCATACCAACAGCGTTTACAACCAGATCACCGATAACGGCAAAACCGATATTGGCGTGCTGGGCTGGGCGAACCTGCCGATTATGGATGCCTACAGCATTTCCGTGCAGCTGCTGCATACCAATGACGGCAGCGGCTACGGCATGTTCAACGTGCCGCGCTACTCGAATCCCGCCGTCGATAAGCTGATCGAGCAGTCTATCCCGGAGCTGGACAGCGCGAAACGAACCGAAATGCTGCGTCAGGAGATCAACCTGGCGCAGGCAGACCTGCCGTTTATGCCGATGCATTTCGAGCCGGTGGTGTGGGTGGCGAAGAAAAATATCGCCATCAAGCAGAGCCCGGACAACGTGGTGCGCCTGTGGTACAGCAGCGTTAAGTAACCCTCTGAACGGACAGATGACCTATGCCTCTCTTTCTGATTAAGAAGTTGATTCAGGCGCTGTGTCTGATGGTGGTGGTGGCGTTTATCGCCTTCTCGATGTTCCAGTATCTGGGCGATCCGGTGAATAACATGCTGCCGGAAAGCGCCACCCAGGCGGAACGGATGCAGCTGAGAAATTCGTTAGGATTGAGCGATCCGATGCTGACGCAGTTTCTGCACTTTATGCAGCGCATCCTGCACGGCGATTTCGGCATCTCCTATTACAACCAGGTCGATGTGTTCCATCTGATTATGGAACGCCTGCCCGCCACGCTGGAGCTGGTGTTTGTGGCGGTGGTGCTGTCGCTGATGGTGGGATTTCCGTTGGGCGTCTGGTCGGCTATCAGCAAGAACCGGGTGATGCCCGGCCTGATCCAGGGCCTGTCGTTAATCGGCATCTCGTTACCCAGCTTTCTGACCGGCATCCTGCTGATCATCATCTTCTCGGTGTGGCTGGGCTGGTTCCCTTCCAGCGGGCGCGGTGACACGGTGCATCTGGGCTTCTGGAGTACCGGCCTGTTAAGCCTGAGCGGCTGGCGCTCGGTGATCCTGCCGGCGATATCGCTGTCGCTGTTTATGATCACCCTGATTATCCGCCTGGTTAGAACGCAAATGCTGGAGGTGATGGGCACCGATTACATCAAGTTCGCCCGGGCGCGAGGGCTGAAGTCCCGCAGCATCTGGTTCCATCACGCGCTGCGTAATGCGCTGCTGCCGGTGGTGACCATTATCGGCCTGCAAATCGGCGGGCTGATCGCCTTCGCCATCGTCACCGAAACTGTGTTCCAGTGGCCAGGCATGGGTCTGCTGTTTATTCAGGCGATTAACTACGTCGATATCCCGGTGATTTCGGCCTATCTGATTTTTATCGCACTGATTTTTATCGTTATTAATACCACGGTCGATCTGCTCTATTTCCTGATCGATCCACGAATGAAAAAACAGTGAGGGCGGAATAATGAAAATGCCACAAAATCCGGCCGTAGCCGCGCCCAGCGGGAGCCTGACCCGGTTACGTCAGCGCCTTTCGGCCTGGCGGGACAGTGATTTTCTTTGGCTGTTCTGGCGCTCAAAGCCGGTGGTGCTGGCCTTTATCTGGACGCTGGTGCTGCTGCTGGCGGCGTTGTTCAGCCACTGGCTGGCACCGCACGCGATTTTTGACAGTTCCAGCTTCGATCTGATGGATTCAGAACTGCCGCCGGCCTGGCTGGAGGCCGGCGATGCGCGCTTCTGGCTGGGAACGGATGTGCAGGGCCGGGATGTGCTCTCCTTAATTCTTTACGGCTTAAGCATCTCCTTAACGGTTGGGGTGATCAGCGTGGGCTGCTCGCTGGTGGTAGGCACGCTGCTCGGGGTGATCAGCGGATATCTCGGCGGCTGGGTGGACACGCTGATCATGCGGCTTGCCGACGCGATGTTAAGTATTCCCACCATCATGTTTTCACTGTTGATCAGCGGCGTGGCGCGAGGGCTGGTGCCGAAAGAGATGTACGGTGCGGTGGCGATGCCGGTGATTGTGCTGGCGATTACCCTGACCGGCTGGATGCAGTATGCCCGCACCATCAGAAGCCTGACGCTGCTGGAGAAGCAGAAAGAGTATGTCCAGGCGTCCCGCGTCAGCGGTGGCGGCACCCTGCATATCATGTTTGCCCATATCCTGCCGAACGTCATCAGCCCGCTGTCGGTGCTGGCGACCCTGCATCTTGGGATGGCGATCCTCACTGAAGCCACGCTCTCGTTCCTCGGCGTCGGCATGCCGCCGGATCAACCTTCGCTGGGCACGCTGATCAACGAAGGCAATCAGTTTTTATTCTCGGGTCAGTGGTGGGTGGTGTTATTCCCGGCGCTGGTATTGGTGACGCTGTCGCTGGCGTTTAACGTGCTGGGCGACTGGCTGCGCGATGTGCTTAACCCGCGTCTGCGCTAAGTGAGAAAAGAATGATGAATCCTGACGCGATTGAAATTGAACCGTTGCTGGAAGTGAAGCAACTTTCGGTGGAATTCCTGCACCGTAAAGGCGATGTGCAGGCGCTGCATGAGGTCAGCTTCTCGCTGAAGCCGGGGGAAATCCTCGGCATCGTTGGCGAATCCGGTGCGGGGAAATCGCTGACCGGCGCGGCGATCAGCGGATTGCTGACCCTGCCGGGCCGCATCAGCGGTGGCGAAATCCGCTTTAATCACCAACGCATTGATAACCTGAAAGAGGAACCCCGCCGCAAGCTGCGTGGCAAAGCGATTGGTTGCATCTTCCAGGATCCGCTGACCAGCCTGAACCCGGTGTTGACCATCGGCGACCAGCTGACCGAAACCATTGCCACCCATCTCAAGCTTTCCGCGTCGGCGTGTCGCCAGCGGGCGATTGATTTGATGACCGAAGTCGGCATCAGCAGCCCGGAAATGCGTATGGACCAGTACCCGCATCAGCTTTCGGGTGGGTTGCGTCAGCGCATCGTTATCGCGCTGGCGCTGTGCGTCGATCCGCAGCTGGTGATCGCCGATGAACCGACCACGGCGCTGGATGTATCGGTGCAGGCACAGGTGCTGGCGCTGCTGCGGCGGTTATGCAAACAGCACCAAACCGCCGTAATGCTGATTACCCATGATATGGGGGTAATCGCCGAAATTTGCGATCGGGTAGCGGTGATGTACGCTGGCAGACTGGTGGAGATTGGGCCGGTTGCCGACGTCATTCACCATCCACGTCATCCCTATACCCAGGGGTTGATGGCGTCTATACCGTCGATGCATCAACGCCAGGAATTTCTCACCCAGATTGAAGGCGCGATGCCGCGTCTGACGCAACTGCCGTCGGGCTGTACCTTCCATCCGCGCTGCACGCACTGTACGGCTCACTGTCGTCAACAGGAGCCCGCCTTGCTGACTGTCGGCTCATCAAGCGTCGCCTGTCTTAACCTGCCTGGGAGTCCGCTATGAAACCCGTTTCGTCTCCACGCGTGGTGCTGTCGGTCAAGGATCTGCATATCAGTTTTCGGGTCGGTCAGCGCAGCCTGTTCAGCAAAGGTAAGCCGCCGCGGCTGCAGGCAGTGCGCGGCATCAGCTTCGATATTCGTCAGGGCGAAACCTTCAGCCTGGTTGGCGAATCCGGCTGCGGTAAATCGACGGTGGCGCGCGCGCTGGCCGGGCTTTATCAGCCGGAAGCGGGCGAGATCGCTTTTGCCGGGCAAACGTTAGATCCACAGGCGGCACCTTCTGCCAGCGGCATTCAGATGATTTTTCAGGATCCCTACGCCAGCCTGAATCCCCGCTGGCGAATCGAGCGGATTATTGCCGAGCCTCTGTGCCTGCAAAAGCGGGTAGGGCACTACCGTCAGGCGCGGCAGCAATGTATTGCTCTGCTGGAGCAGGTGGGGCTGACGGCGGCCGATATGGAGAAATATCCGCACCAGTTTTCAGGCGGGCAGCGGCAGCGAATTTCTATCGCCCGGGCGCTGGCAACCCAGCCGCGATTTTTGATCTGTGATGAGCCCACCTCGGCGCTGGATGTGTCGGTGCAGGCGCAGGTGCTGAACCTGATGCGCAAGCTTCAGCGCGAGCTGGGGCTGACCTACTTTTTTATCAGCCATAATATGTCGGTGATTTCGCACTTCTCCGACCGCGTGGGCGTGATGTATCTGGGGCGCATCGTTGAGACCGGCACCGTCGAGGAGATTTTCAGCCATCCGGCGCACCCTTATACCCGTCTGCTGATGGCCGCCATCCCCAATCTTGCGGGCAACACCCGCGAACGCAGCGCATTAACCGGCGAGGTTCCCAGCCCCTTAAATCCGCCCACCGGCTGTGCCTTCCACCCGCGTTGTCCGCACGCCACGGCGAAATGCCGCAGTGAAGCGCCCAAAATCCATTCCCGCTCGGCCAGCCATCAGGTGGAATGCCATTTCCCCGAGCTGGCGTTACCGCCTCAGCAATCCCTTATCACAGGAGCAGCAACCTTATGACCTTATTGATTAAGCAGGCGACGGCATTTGACCATCATCAACCCGAAGACTGGCTGCTGGAGCAGGGTAAAATCGTGGCCAGAGCCGCGACGTTGCCCGCACCGACCGCTGACTGTACGGTGATTGATGGCCGCGGCTACCAGCTGTTCCCAGGCCTGGTGGATGGGCACGCGCACATTGATAAAAGCGTCTGGGGACGCGACTGGTATCACAACGATGTGCCGCGGGATCTGACGGCGATTATCGCCAACGAACGGGACTATCGCCGCAATCAGCAGCCGGATATTCAGCTGCAATCGGAGCGGATAGCCCGTGAGTGCATCAGCCACGGCACCGCGTTTATCCGCAGCCATATCGACATCGATAACGAATGCGGGCTGAATAACCTTACTGGCGTGCTGGCCACCAAAGAAAAGCTGCGTGGACAGGTGGATATTGAAACCGTCGCCTTCCCGCAGAGCGGGATTTTGCGCAGTCCGGGAACGGAAGCACTGCTGGAAAAAGCGCTGCAGATGGGGGCCGATCTGATTGGCGGACTGGATCCCTGCTCGTATGAAAAGGATCCGGTTAAACACCTCGATATCATTTTCCGCCTGGCGACGAAATACGGCAAAGGCGTGGACATTCACCTGCACGAGCTGGGCGAACTGGGGGCGTTCAGCACCGAGCTGATCATCAACCGCACGCGGGAATACGGTTTAGCCGGCAAGGTGACCATCAGTCACGCTTTCTGCCTCGGGATGGTCGATGCCGACGCGCAGAAACGCTTTGCCGACCAGCTTGCCGAGCTGGACATCGCCATCGCCACCACCGCACCCACTAACGTCGCCGTTCCGCCGTTCGATCTGCTGCGTGCCGCAGGCGTGCGGGTCTGCGCCGGGAATGACGGCGTGCGCGATACCTGGAACCCCTATGGCAACGGCGATATGTTGCAGCGCGCGATGCTGATGGGCTTACGCTACCGCTGGCGCAAGGACAGTGAAATCCTCAAGGCTGCGCGAACCGTTACCGAAGGCGGCGCGGAGGTGATGCGGCTGGAAAATTACGGTCTGAACGTTGGCTGTCGGGCGGATATGGTGCTGGTGCCGGCCCGCGCGATGGCGGAAGCGATCGCCTGCCCGCCGTCGGGACGCACCGTGATCAAACAGGGCGTGGTGATTGCCCGCAACGGGGAGTGCCTGTTTTGACCGACATCCGGGAGAAAGTCAGCCGCATCCGGGCGCGCTGGGTGGTTGGCTATGAAAACGGCGATCATCAGCTTTTTCAGGATGGCGAAGTGGTCTGGCAGGGCGCGCAGATACTTTTTGTCGGCCATGGTTATCCGGGCGAGGTTGAGGATGAGATTGAGGCCGGAAATGCGCTGGTGGGGCCCGGTTTTATCGACCTGGACGCGCTGGGCGATGTCGATACTACCGTGCTGGGATTTGATAACCAGCCCGGCTGGCGTAAGGGCCGGGTTGTCGCCGCCGACTGGGTCCGGCGCGACCTGTACAGCCGGGACCAGCTCGACTTCAGTAAACGCTATGCTTACAGCCAGCTGTTACGCAACGGCATTACCACCGCACTTCCCATCACCTCAATCCTCTATCGCGAGTGGGCAGAAACCTTTGATGAATACTGCTACGCCGCTGACGTGGCGGAATCGCTGGGCATCCGCGCTTATCTTGGTCCGGCCTTTATGGCTGGCTACCACGTAGTGGAAGCCGACGGTAGCATTACTCTGCGGCTGGATGAAGCCAAAGGTCTGCACGGACTTGAGCAGGCGGTGGCGTTTGTCGACCGGCTGTCGGCGCGGAACTGCGCAACGGTTAAAGGTATGCTGGCACCGGATCGAATTGAAGGTGGCACGCCCGCGCTGTTTAACGGTCTCTCACAGGCTGTTAACGCGCTGCGCTGTCCGACACGCCTGCACTGTTGCCAAAGCCAGCTGGAGGTCAATGAGGTGGCTTCCCGCTTTGCAGGCAAGAGCTCGCTGGAAGTGCTGGAGGATTTCTCGCTGCTCAATCGCCATATGCTGTTACCGCATGGGCAGTTTTTAGGTGGTCCTCAGCCTGACAGCGTGAAGATCTCCGCAGACATCGCGCGGCTGGCGGCGTCGCAGGCCACGCTGATTTCCTGTCCGCTGGTGTCAGGGCGGCACGGTAAATATCTCGAATCCTTCGACGAGCTGCGTGAGAAGGGCGTAAACCTTGCGCTTGGCACCGATACCTTCCCGCCCGATATGATCAGCAATATGCATCTCGGCACTATTCTGAGCCGCGTGGTGGCGTCGGACAGCGCTGCAGCCAGCGCGGCCGGGTATTACCGTATGGCGACGCTGGGCGGTGCCAAAGCCCTTGGCAGAGAGGATTTAGGGCGACTGGCTGCGGGCGCGCAGGCGGATATTGTGCTGTTCGATCTGGATGAACCGGCGATGGGGCAGGTTTTTGATCCGATCACCGCGTTGGTGATTAACGGCAACGGCCGCGATGTGCAGGGCGTGATTGTGGCAGGAGAGAAGGTGTTGTGGGACCGACAGCTGGTTAAGCCGGGTTTTGATCTCGATCGGCTGCATCACCAGGCGGGCATTCAGCTGACCGAGTTGCAGCAAACCTATCCGGAGCGAAGCTGGCAGCATCCTGAGGTCAGCGAGATATTTCGCTCTTCGTTCCCCATCCGACGCGGCAAACAGCCATAAAAAAAGCCCCCTGACAGCTCAGGGGGCTCTGTTTCAGACGCAAAACCGATTACTTACGGATACGGATCACAGGTGTTTCACCCACGACCACAGAACCTGTCAGTTTAACCAGCTCTTTGATCTCATCCATGTTGGAGATGACGACCGGCGTCAGCGTTGATTTCGCTTTTTCTTCCAAAAGTGCCAGGTCGAACTCGATAACGACGTCGCCTTTTTTCACTTTCTGGCCTTCTTCAGCGATGCGCTTGAAGCCTTCACCCTTCAGTTCAACCGTATCAATTCCGAAGTGGACGAACAGCTCGATGCCGTTGTCTGACTCGATGGAAAATGCATGATTGGTTTCGAAAATTTTACCGATGGTGCCATCAACCGGCGCAACCATTTTATTGCCAGTAGGTTTGATAGCGATACCGTCGCCAACAATTTTCTCCGCAAACACTACGTCCGGTACGTCTTCGATATTGACGATTTCACCAGACAGTGGCGCTACGATCTCAATGGCTCCAGATGCGGTATCTGACTTATCGCCAAAAAGTTTTGAAAACAAACCCATGATCTTCTCCTAAGCAGTAATATTGGGCCAGCGTCTACACATCTTAGCAGAGTGTTTTTTCTTCAATGAACTTGTTAACCAGGTTCATCAACTCATCCGCTGTCGGTTGAGCCATAGCCTGCTCTGCTAATGCCTTCGCATCTTCAAAATTCGTATTACGAATAATTTTCTTGATGCGTGGGATAGAAATGGCACTCATGCTGAATTCGTCCAGCCCCATTCCCAATAACAACAGTGTAGCACGTTCATCGCCAGCCAGCTCACCACACATCCCTGTCCATTTGCCTTCAGCATGAGACGCATCAATAACTTGCTTGATAAGTGTCAGTACGGAAGGGGTCATCGGGTTGTACAGATGCGAGATCAGATCGTTACCACGGTCAACCGCCAGCGTGTACTGCGTCAGGTCGTTGGTACCAATACTGAAGAAATCAACTTCTTTAGCCAGATGATGCGCAATTGCCGCTGAAGCCGGTGTTTCCACCATAATGCCCACTTCAATGGTCTCATCAAAGGCTTTGCCTTCTTCGCGCAGCTGCGCTTTCAGCGTTTCCAGCTCGCCTTTCAGGGTGCGAACTTCTTCGACCGAAATGATCATCGGGAACATGATGCGCAGCTTGCCGAAAGCGGAAGCACGCAGGATAGCGCGCAGCTGAGCATGCAGGATTTCCGGACGGTCCATCGCGATACGGATGGCGCGCCAGCCGAGGAATGGGTTGTCTTCTTTTGGCAGGTTCATGTACGGCAGATCTTTATCGCCGCCGATGTCCATGGTGCGCACGATCACTGCCTGCGAGCCCATCGCTTCAGCCACGGCTTTATAAGCCTGGAACTGCTCTTCTTCGGTAGGCAGGGAGTCACGGTCCATAAACAGGAATTCGGTACGGTACAGGCCGACACCTTCTGCGCCGTTACGCTCAGCGCCGGCGACGTCGCGCACGGTACCGATGTTGGCACAGACTTCAACCTGATGGCCATCAAGCGTAATCGCCGGCAGATCTTTCAGCTTCGCCAGGTCGTTTTTCTCGCCCACGTACTGCGCGTGAATCGCCTTCAGCTCTTCAATTTTTTCTGCGGTTGGATTGACGTAAATCTGGTTGTTTACGCCGTCCAGAATCAGATAGTCGTCGTTCTTCACCTGAGTGGTGACATTGCCGGTACCGACGATGGCAGGGATCTCAAGGGAACGCGCCATAATCGAGGTGTGCGAGGTACGGCCACCCAGATCGGTAATAAAGCCCAGCACCTTGTCGAGGTTCAGCTGTGCGGTCTCTGACGGCGTCAGATCCTTGGCAACCAGCAGCACTTCATCAGCAATGGCGCTGAGATCGACGATGTGCAGACCCAGAATGTTCTGCAACAGACGCTTACCGATGTCGCGCACGTCAGCCGCACGCTCTTTCAGGTATTCATCATCCAGCTCTTCTAACGCTTTCGCCTGGCCTTCAATCACAGAGTGAGCAGCCGCGTCGGCAGAAGACAGATCGTCTTTAATCAGGGCTATGATTTCCTGTTCCAGCTCTTCATCTTCCAGCAGCATAATATGCCCTTCGAAGATGGCCGCTTTCTCTTCACCCAGCGATTCGCCGGCTTTGATGCGGATCGCTTCCAGCTGGCTTGCAGCCTTGGTGCGACCGTCGAGAAAACGCTGAACTTCTTGCTCAACCTGGTCGGCAGCAATTTTTTTCCGGTTGATGACTATCTCATCTTCTTTCAGCAGAAGCGCTTTGCCAAAAGCGATACCCGGTGATGCTAAAATACCTGAAATCATAACCCTACCTTTTTAATTACTAGTAATCACCCGGGGCGAACAACCCAAAATCTGTGGGTCAATCACCTCAGCGAGCCAGCCTCTATGTAGGCGACAGCGTAACACGCTGGCTGCTCCCGGTTTGCACAGAAACGTACTTTACGAAAGCAACAACGCGGACATGCTGTCCGCGATCAATATGTTTGCACTAATTTTACTGGCTCAGCGTGAGAAGAGGCGCTTATTCGAGCTCTGCCATCAGCTTGACCAGATGCTCAACCGCTTTCTGCTCGTCTTCACCTTCAGCAGACAGCATCACCACAGTTCCCTGAGTCAGGCCCAGAGTCTGCAGCTTGAACAGGCTTTTCGCGCTGGCTGATTTGCCGTTAGAGGTCACGGTGATGTCTGATGCAAAAGCTTTCGCTTCTTTCACGAACTGTGCAGCAGGGCGGGTATGAAGGCCGTTAGGTGCGGTGATGGTAACTTCTTGCTGGAACATGCTTTTTCCCCAACTTATTTTGTTTGATGTTATCGACCTAAAGTCTAGCCTGGTGACCGGACTTTAGCCTGGATGTGTCGCGCTAGCCTGCGTACAAAGACGCGCCAAAAAATGCGCTGTTTAAGGGTAGGGTGGAGGCGGAGTAAAACCTGTTACGCGCCATCACTAACCTGTTCCCATTATGCCGCGAATTGTGCCGTAGCGCCAAACCAGTAAATCGATTCAGCTTGATCCATCTCACGCGGCGATTAATTTTGTGGATCGAAATAATGGCAGCTTAGATACCAGACACTGACGGGTAAAAGCAATCTGCAGGATGGCAAAACTTTGATGTGCTCCACAAAAAAGCACCCGTTTGGGTGCTTTTTTAGACAAATCCGCCTGCTGCAGCGTTACTGCTGCAATTCTTTCTCGGTGAAGAGATCGGCAAACAGCGCAGTACTCAAATAGCGTTCGCCGGAGGACGGCAAAATCACCACGATGGTCTTATTGGCGAAGGCTTCTTCTTCCTGCAGCTTCAGTGCTGCAGCAACCGCCGCACCGGAAGAGATGCCGGCCAGAATCCCTTCTTCTTCCATCAGACGACGGGCAGTAGAAATGGATTCTTCGTTGGTGATCGCCACCACGCGGTCAATCAGGTTCAGGTCGAGATTGCCTGGGATAAACCCGGCACCGATACCCTGGATTTTGTGCGGGCCTGGCTTGATCTCTTCGCCTGCTAACGCCTGAGCGATAACCGGAGAATCCGTTGGCTCTACTGCAACGGTGATCAAATCCTTTTTGCCTTTGGTATTTTTCAGATAACGGCTAACGCCGGTCAGCGTTCCGCCGGTACCGACACCAGCGATAAACACAGCCACGTTGCCATCGGTGTCTTCCCAGATTTCAGGACCGGTGGTTTTTTCGTGGATTTCTGGGTTGGCTGGGTTGCTGAACTGCTGCAACAGCACGAATTTGTCTGGATTGCTGGCAACCACTTCTTCCGCTTTGGCGATGGCACCTTTCATGCCTTTTGCGCCTTCGGTCAGGATCAGGTTGGCACCCAGCGCTTTAAGCAGCTTGCGGCGCTCAACGCTCATCGTTTCCGGCATGGTCAGCGTCAGCTTGTAACCGCGCGCAGCGGCAACATAGGCCAGTGCGATACCGGTGTTACCGCTGGTTGGTTCAACCAGTTCAACACCTGGCTTCAGAATGCCACGTTTCTCTGCGTCCCAAATCATATTGGCACCGATACGGCATTTTATGCTGAAGCTCGGGTTACGGGATTCCACTTTTACCAGAATGCGACCGTTACCGATGCGGTTCAGACGAACCAACGGTGTATGACCGATTGTTAAAGAGTTGTCTTCATAAATCTTACTCATAGCCCGTCCTTAACTGTATGAAAAATTGGGAACGCAGAAAGCATACCCGCTTCAGTTTCTCAAGGAAGTGAAGAAATCGTATATATATATGTTATGCAGAAATAAGGGCAATGGAAATGGCATAAGGCCCTACGCCACTCGCCCGAGCGTCGTGCGATAGCGGTCAACCCACATCGCTGTCGCGCCACAAACCGCCACCGGCATGATCGCCAAATTCAGAATAGGGACCATGGTGAACAGGCTGACCAGCGCGCCAAACTGCATGTTGTCGGTTTTGTTTTGCCGCAATGCCATGCGCATCTGCTGGAAGCTGACTTTATGGTTATCGAACGGGTAGTCACAGTACTGAATCGACAGCATCCAGGCGCTAAACAGGAACCACAGCACCGGCGCAACGGTCTGGCCAAAGCCCGGCACAAAGTAAAGGATCAACAGCACAATCGCGCGGGGCAGGTAGTAGGCCAGCTTTTGCCATTCGCGTTTCATGATGCGCGGAAGATCTTTCACCAGACCGGCCCAGCCACTGTCTGGCAGCGGCTTGCCCGTTAATCTGGCTTCAAGCTGCTCGGCCAACAGGCCACAGAACGGCGCGGCTATCCAGTTGGCAATGGTGGAGAAGAAATAACTGAACACCAATACGATTGAAATAACGGTCAGCGGCCAGAGCAAATAGCTTAGCCATTGCAGCCAGTCGGGAACTTTAGCCATCAGGGCCGGGAGCCACTGGCCAAGTTGCCAGAACAGCCAGATAAAAGCACCGCCCATTAGCAGGACGTTGATCGCCAATGGCACAATCACAAAGCGGCGGATGCCCGGCAAGCGGATCAACTTCCAGCCCTGCGAAAAATAGTGAATGCCATTAACAGAAGGTGGGGTATTTGTCGGGGCCATGGTCTGATTTTCTCCTTACAGACGGTGTTGCAACGCTAGCATAACTCAGCTATTTGCGCTGACCAGTGCGCTTTTGAACGAAAAAACAGCAAAAAACCGTGTTGATGCACGCTTATTTGTCAGAAAATACTGCACGGACTTGCACTTGTTAACCAGGGCAAATACAGTTAGAGGATAAAGTTTGCCGCGGTGGCAAGGTATTGGAACAACAGAGAATACAATGATGCAGGATTTGCGTCTGATATTAATCGTTGTTGGCGCGATCGCCATAATAGCGCTTTTACTGCACGGCCTCTGGACCAGCCGTAAAGAGCGCTCATCCGTTTTTCGCGATCGCCCTCACAAGCGTTTAAAACAGGAAAGAGAAGAGACATTTGACGACGTCGATGATGGCGTGGGTGAAGTGCGGGTGAAACGGTCGCGAGCTGATGATGAAGACGATGATGTCGTTCCTCCAGCCGCTTTTGGCACTGATCAAGCGCCACCGCGTCCCGTTCGTGCCCAGCCTGAACCGGTACGTCACCAGCCGCAGATTGACGAGCAGCCGGAGCTCGATCCGCTGTTCGGTGGCGAACTGCCGCATGCGCCTGAACCTGATTACGACGATGAGCCGGAGCCTGTTCGTCAGCAGCCGCCTGTTCATCAGCCGCAGCCTGCCGCTAAGCCTGACGTCGCTACCCGTGCGCCGGTTGCCGAGGCTAAAGCGGAACCGGTCGCCGCAGAGCCAGAAGCGCCTGCAGCGGCACCGAAGCAGGAACGCGCGAAGGAAACCGTGCTGGTGCTGCATGTCGGCGCCCACGCTGGCGGCACGCTGAACGGCGAAGCGCTGTTACAGGGCGTGCTGCAGGCGGGCTTCCAGTTCGGTGAGATGAACATCTTCCACCGTCACCTGAGCCCGGCCGGAAGCGGCCCTGTGCTGTTCAGCCTGGCGAACATGGTGAAACCTGGTTCGTTTAACCCCGACGATATGGGTGATTTCACCACGCCGGGCATTTCCATCTTTATGATGGTGCCTTCTTATGGTGATGCGAATCAGAACTTCAAGCTGATGCTGCAATCTGCCCAGCGTATCGCCGACGATGTGGGCGGTGTGGTGCTGGATGATGAGCGCCGCATGATGACGCCGCAGAAGCTGGAAACCTATAAAAACCGTATTCGTGATGTGATCGAGGCCAACGCCTGACTCACTGAGCAGTAAGGCAACAGCCTGACTTCCCGTTTTTCCAAAACCCCCGCCAGTCGGGGGTTTTTTATCGCTATGGTGCCGCTATGGAATCCGTACAAGACAAAATCACTGCGCTGCAAACTACTCTCCGCCATCACGAATATCAGTATCACGTGATGGACGATCCTGAGGTTCCCGATGCGGAATACGATCGGCTGATGCGCGAACTGCGCGAGCTGGAACAGGCACATCCTGAACTGGTCACCGCCGATTCGCCCACTCAACGCGTTGGCGCGGCACCGCTCGGCGCTTTTGAGCAGGTTCGTCACGAAGTACCGATGCTGTCGTTGGATAACGCCTTTGATGAGGAGAGCTATCTGGCTTTCTATAAGCGGGTGCAGGATCGGTTAAAGAATACCGACGACATCACCTTCTGCTGCGAGCTGAAGCTGGATGGACTGGCGGTCAGTCTGCTGTATGAAGATGGCCTGCTGGTGCGGGCTGCGACGCGTGGCGACGGCACAACCGGTGAGAATATTACCGCCAACGTGCGCACTATTCGCGCCATTCCCCTGCGTTTGCACGGCGAGAATATCCCGTCGCGGGTGGAAGTGCGTGGCGAAGTCTTTATGCCGCTGGCAGGATTTGAAGCGTTAAATAATGAAGCGCGCCGCACAGGTAACAAAGTTTTTGCCAACCCGCGCAATGCCGCCGCAGGCTCGCTGCGCCAGCTTGATCCCCGCATCACCGCCAAACGCCCGCTGACCTTTTTCTGTTACGGCTTTGGCCTGCTGGAAGGCGGCGAGATGCCGCGCAGCCATATGGCGCGTTTGCAGCAGTTTAAGGCCTGGGGCTTGCCGGTCAGCGACCGCATCAAGCTTTGCCATACTGCCGAGGAAGTTTTGGCCTTCTATCGTCAGGTTGAGCAGGATCGCCCGACCTTAGGGTTTGATATTGATGGTGTGGTCATCAAGGGGGATTCACAGGATCTGCAGGAGCAGTTAGGGTTTGTCGCCAGGGCCCCGCGTTGGGCGGTGGCGTTTAAGTTCCCGGCGCAGGAGCAGATGACCACCGTGCGTGATGTCGAGTTTCAGGTGGGCCGGACGGGCGCTATCACCCCGGTAGCCCGACTGGAGCCGGTGCAGGTGGCTGGCGTGATTGTCAGCAACGCTACGCTGCATAACGCCGATGAAATCGAGCGTCTTGGGCTGCGTATCGGCGACCGGGTGATTATCCGTCGCGCCGGTGACGTTATCCCGCAGGTGGTCGGGGTGATTGAGTCAGAGCGCCCGGACGATGCGCGCGAAGTGGTATTCCCAACCCATTGCCCGGTCTGTGGCTCCGATGTCGAGCGCGTCGAGGGTGAAGTCGTTGCACGCTGTACCGGCGGCCTGATCTGCGGTGCTCAGCGCAAAGGCGCACTCAAGCATTTCGTTTCCCGCCGCGCGCTGGATGTTGATGGCTTGGGCGACAAGATTATCGATCAGCTGGTGGAGAAAGAGTACGTCCATACGCCAGCCGATCTGTTCAGGCTGACCGCAGGCAAACTCACCGGGCTGGATCGGATGGGGCCAAAGTCAGCGCAAAACGTGGTGAACTCGCTGGAGAAGGCGAAGACTACCACGCTGGCGCGTTTCCTTTACTCCCTTGGCATCAGTGAAGTGGGTGAAGCGACAGCCGCTAACCTTGCTGCGCACTTTGGCTCGCTGGAGAAGATCATGGCCGCCGATCTGGACGCGCTAATCGCGGTACAGGATGTCGGCACCGTGGTGGCCAGCCATCTGCGTAACTTTATGGATGAAGAGAGCAACCGCGAGGTGATCCGTCAGCTGGTGGAAGAAGCGGGTATCAACTGGCCGGCCGTTGAAGTGGTCAATGCGGCTGAGATCGACAGTCCGTTTGCCGGAAAAACCGTGGTTCTGACCGGTTCACTGACGATTCTGTCGCGCGATGAAGCGAAAGATCGCCTGACGGCGTTAGGCGCCAAGGTCAGCGGCAGCGTATCGAAGAAAACGGATCTGGTGATTGCCGGCGAAGCGGCAGGCTCCAAGCTGGCCAAGGCTCAGGAATTGGGTATCGACGTGATTGATGAAGCTGAGATGATCCGGTTACTGGGAGAGTGAGATGGAAAAAGAGCATTTGCTTGAAATCGCCAACAGCATCATGCCTTTTGGTAAATATAAGGGCAGGGCGCTGATTGATTTACCGGAAGAGTATCTGTTGTGGTTTGAACGGAAGGGTGAATTTCCGGCGGGTCATCTGGGTGAGCTGCTGCAGCTCACCCTCGCGATAAAAATCGAAGGGCTTGATGGGCTGGTGAAACCGCTGAAGCGCGGGTGATCACCAGCCCGGTCTGCATTACTTCTGCGATTCAACCACGGCGGGTTTTGCTTCCAGCTGCTGCTTAGCCGCCAGCTTCTCGCCAGCTTTTTTATAGCGTTGCGCCAGCATCGAGCAGACCATCAGCTGCACCTGATGGAAAATCATTAGCGGCAGCACGATGATGCCCACCGAGGCCGACGGGAACAGAATGTTGGCCATCGGTACACCATTCGCCAGGCTCTTTTTCGAGCCGCAGAACAGGATGGTGATTTCATCTGCGCGATTAAAGCGGAACAGTCGTGCGACCAGCAGGTTGATCACCAGCGCCACAAACAGGATCCCCAGGCTACCTGCAACGATATACAGCAGCGTAGATGCGCCCACGCGATGCCAGATGCCGTTTACCACCGCTTCACTGAACGCGGAATAGACCACCAGCAGAATCGACGCCTGGTCGGTTTTACCAATCAGCCCGCGGTTTCTCTCCACCCAGCCCGCAATCCAGCGGCGTGAAAGGTGACCCACCACGAACGGCACCAGCAGCTGCAGCATAATCTTACCGATCTGCTCAAAACTGCCGCCGGCAGCATCGCTGTGCACGTTCATCACCAGGCCCACCAGCATCGGCGAGATAAATACGCCCAGCAGGCTGGACGCCGAGGCGCTACACACCGCCGCGGCGACGTTGCCGCCTGCCAGTGAGGTCAGGGCAATGGCTGACTGGACGGTGGCCGGCAGAATGCACAGGTACAGGAAGCCGGTATAGATTTCCGCGCTTACCGGCAGCGGGTGCCACCAGACGAACAGCAGGCCGAGGATTGGGAACAGCACGAAGGTGCTGCACATCACCCACAGATGCAGCCGCCAATGGCTGCCACCGGCAATAATTTTTTCTTTAGACAGCTTGGCGCCGTGCATAAAGAACAACAGCGCAATCGCCGCCGTGGTCAGGTATTCAAAGAATTCCACAAAATGCCCACGCGCGGGCAGGAAGGTTGCCAGCAGCACGGTAATAATCAGTTTCAACATCAGGGGATCGATACGGAAGATGCCCATTGTTAATGCCTGGTTAAAAAAATGATGGGGGCTATTGTGCGCTGGGCGGTTTTAGAAATAAAATTGATTTATTGAATACATATATGAATAAAACAGATGAATTATACCCTGCGTCAACTTCGCGTGTTTGTCGCCGTGGCCCAGCAAGGCAGTTTCAGCCAGGCCGGGCAGCTGATCGGACTGAGCCAGTCCGCGGTCAGCCACAGCATTAAAGAGCTGGAAGGGGAGATGGGCATCCGTTTGCTGGATCGCACCACGCGGGAAGTGTTGCTGACCGAAGCCGGAGAACAGCTCTCCAGCCGGCTTGAGCGGCTACTGGAAGAGCTGAATACCACCTTGCTGGATGTACGCAGCTACGGGCAGCAGAGAAGCGGCACGGTGCGGGTAGCTGCCAGCCAGACCATCGCCGCGCATTTAATGCCGCAGTGCCTTGCCGCCAGCACGGAGCATTTTCCTGATATCAAAGTGATGCTGCGCGATCGTCCTCAGCAATGGGTGCTGCAAAGCATTCGCAATGCGGAAGTGGACTTCGGTATTGTTGTCGGGCCGCTGCCGGAAGAGGATTTCGAAACGGAAGCGATCCTCGATGAACCTTTTTTGCTGTTGTGCCGTAAGGACGATCCATTGGCGGCTCAGCAAACCATTCACTGGCAGATG
Organism: Erwinia sp. QL-Z3; assembly: GCF_004551645.1. NCBI lineage: Bacteria > Pseudomonadati > Pseudomonadota > Gammaproteobacteria > Enterobacterales > Erwiniaceae > Erwinia > Erwinia sp. QL-Z3. Next base: position 15,110 of record NZ_CP037950.1, on the reverse strand, counting down.
CTTAACCAGCGGCAGCTGGTGCTGCAGGATTATGCCTCCGGCAGTCGGGTTCTTATCGATGAGGCATTACGCGTCCAGCAGGTGCAGGCGGAGATTGTGCAGGAGATCGGTCATCCCGCCACGCTCTATCCGATGGTGGAAGCGGGAATTGGCATCAGTATTCTTCCGGCGCTGGCATTGCCGTTGCCTGAAGGCAGGCCGTTGCTGGTCAGGCGTATGGTGCCGGAGATTAACCGCACCATTGTGCTGGTGCGCCGTAAAAATCGCTCGCTTACGCCCGCAGCCGAGGCCATCTGGCAGGAAGTACGCCAGCAGGCACTCCTGCTGACGCAACAACGCAAGAAAACTCCGGCGTTTTAGATATAGACGTTCAGCGTGTTGGTGGCAGTAGGACGGTTTACGCCATCTGCCGCTTTAGAAATGGTGTTGGCAGTGTCATCTTTCGCGCTGCTTTGCTTTTCCTGCGCCTTCTCAGCCTGCTGCTGCTCAACCTGAGCAATCTGCGCTTCAATCATCTGAATCTGGCCTTCGATCAACTGCTGTTGTTCAGACTTTTGTTCATCCGTCAGCGTCGTGTCGTTGCCCAAATCCTTTAACTGCGCCTGCAGTTGGGTGATCTGCTTGTTGAGGGTGGCAACCTGAGAGGCCGACCCGCCGCCTGAACTTCCAGAGCCAATAGAGGATAGGGAGTTGGAACTGATTGTAGTCATCGCTTTCTCCTGTGTAATAGACCAATACGGTTATCGGTAGGAGTGGCGGGATACTTGATGAGAAAAATCGTAAAAGAAGTGCTAAAAAATCGAAAAGGAAAAAGAGTGGCTGTCTATCTCCGTTCGACTCGACCTGCTGCAGGTTCAAATCCTTCACGAATCGCAGATAGCAAAAAGGCGCCTTTAGGGCGCCTTCGTACATTGGTGGGTCGTGCAGGATTCGAACCTGCGACCAATTGATTAAAAGTCAACTGCTCTACCAACTGAGCTAACGACCCGAAGTGGTGGGTGATGACGGGCTCGAACCGCCGACCCCCTCCGTGTAAAGGAGATGCTCTACCAACTGAGCTAATCACCCACTTCGGTACTTCACGAAACTGCTGAGAGATGGTGGGTGATGACGGGCTCGAACCGCCGACCCCCTCCGTGTAAAGGAGATGCTCTACCAACTGAGCTAATCACCCATCTCTGAGAACTTCGGTACTGCTTAACACTGCGGAGCCACCGTTTAGAGTGGTGGGTGATGACGGGCTCGAACCGCCGACCCCCTCCGTGTAAAGGAGATGCTCTACCAACTGAGCTAATCACCCCCGCTGTGTGGAGTCGCATTATAGGGATCGCGGCAAATGAGTCAACGGTTTTTAAAACGAAAATGTTCGTTCGTCTTAAATTTAATCAAGATGTTGGGGTTTTATCCAAAAATGGGGGGGTGCCGCTGGCTTTTCCGTCAAAGGCCTCTAACAACCGGGGGAATGCCGTTGAGGATTCGTTTGCAGATGGTAGAATGTTGCCCACTTTGTGTTGGTCTTTACAGACCTCCTCCAGCAATGCGCGACTCTGATAGCGTAATAAGGCAGCTGTTAATGAAAATCAAAACCCGCTTCGCACCCAGCCCAACCGGCTATCTGCACGTTGGCGGCGCGCGTACCGCGCTTTACTCCTGGTTGTTTGCCCGTCACCAGGACGGTGAGTTTGTGCTGCGTATAGAAGATACCGATCTGGAGCGCTCCACCCAGCAGGCTATCGACGCGATTATGGATGGCATGAACTGGCTGAACCTCGACTGGGACGAGGGCCCGTATTACCAGACCAAACGTTTTGACCGCTATAACGCGGTGATTGATCAGATGGTCGACGCCGGCACAGCCTATAAATGCTACTGCTCCAGAGAGCGTCTCGACGCGCTGCGCGAAAAGCAGATGGAGAATCATGAAAAGCCGCGTTATGACGGCCACTGCCGCGACAGCCACGAACATCATGCCGATGATGAGCCGTGCGTGGTGCGTTTCCGTAACCCGCAGGAAGGATCGGTAATCTTTGATGACCAGATCCGTGGCCCGATCGAATTCAGCAACCAGGAGCTGGACGATCTGATCATCCGTCGTACTGACGGCGCGCCGACCTATAACTTCTGCGTCGTGATTGATGACTGGGATATGGAAATTACCCACGTGATCCGCGGTGAAGACCATATCAACAACACCCCGCGTCAGATCAACATCCTGAAAGCGATCGGTGCGCAGGTGCCGGTTTATGCGCACGTGTCGATGATCCTCGGCGACGACGGGAAAAAACTGTCCAAACGTCACGGTGCCGTGGGCGTGATGCAGTATCGCGATGATGGCTATCTGCCAGAAGCGCTGCTGAACTACCTGGTGCGTCTGGGCTGGTCCCATGGCGATCAGGAAATCTTCTCTATTGCTGAGATGAAAGAGCTGTTCGAGCTGGACGCGGTCAGCAAATCTGCCAGCGCCTTCAACACCGAAAAGCTGCAGTGGCTGAACCATCATTACATCAATACCCTGGCGCCTGAGTACGTGGCGACGCATCTGCAATGGCACATCGAGCAGGAAAAAATTGATACGCGTACCGGCCCAGAACTGGCTCAGCTGGTCAAACTGCTGGGTGAGCGCTGCAAAACGCTGAAAGAGATGGCTGCGTCATGCCGCTACTTCTATGAGGACTTCGCGGAGTTTGATGCCGATGCAGCGAAAAAACACCTGCGTCCGGTCGCTCGCCAGCCTCTGGAAGTTGTGCGTGACAAACTGGCTGCTTTAACTGACTGGACGGCAGAAAACGTTCACCAGGCCATTCAGGCCACGGCTGATGAGCTGGAAGTCGGTATGGGCAAAGTCGGCATGCCGCTGCGTGTGGCGGTAACGGGTGCCGGTCAGTCTCCTGCGCTGGATGTCACCGTTCACGCCATCGGCAAAACGCGCTCAGTGGCGCGCATCAATCAGGCATTAAGCTTTATCGGAGAGCGCGAAGCTCAGCAGTAATCTCAGCTGACGTCTGCAAATAAAAAAAACCGGCCAACTGGCCGGTTTTTTTATGCCTGAGCGTCGCTGATGTCGAGGCGGCTCAGTAAACCTTGTACGCCTTCACGTAACAGCAACGCGTAAAGCCTTTCCTGTTCGGCGGCATTCATTTGCTGCAATGAGGTCATCAGTAAAGATTGCAGAGAGTTGGGGGCAACGCGGTAAGTTGCAGAGGGTTCCGACGCATGGCGCGTGGATTTTAGATACGTTTTGACGCGGTCATCAATTTGGATCATCCGTGCTTTACCGCCCTGGACGCCGGTTTTCGGCATGGTTGTCCACTGCTCTTTCTTGACCCATTTGTTGATCGTCTGACGGCTGAAACCTGTTTCCCGGGCCAGCTCTTCTGGTGTTAACCATTCCTTTTTCATAATGCAATTCCTGTTTGCGACGTGAGATAACGCGAACATATTACAGGATTTTGTTGCGTGGACAACTAACAGCAAGCGCTGAAAAGGGAGGCGGTTCGCAATTGAAAAGAAGAAATTTCCCCCTGCCCACAGGCAGAGGGAAAAAGGGATTAGCCCTGCGCTTTAGCTGACTCTGCCTGCGGACGGTAAGCCATATAATAAGCCAGACCGACGAACACCGCGCCGCCAAAGGTATTACCGAGGAACACGGCGGCAAAGTTAGGCAGATATTCCGCCCAGCTTAACTGACCGGCAAAAATGGCCGCAGGAATGATGAACATGTTGGCCACCACGTGCTGGAAGCCGATCGCCACAAAGGCCATCACCGGGAACCACATACCAAAGATTTTGCCGACCACATCTTTACTGGCAAACGCCAGCCAGGTCGCCAGGCACACCAGCCAGTTACAGCCGACGCCAGAGATAAAGGCGTGAGTGAAGTCAGCGTTTACTTTCGCGGTGGCAATAGCAACGGTCTTCTTCAGGTAGTCGCCTTCGGTCATGCCCAGCATATGACCAAAGAACCAGGCGATGGCGATGCTGCCAATAAAGTTAGCGATGGTGACCCAGAACCAGTTACGCAACACGCTGTAAGCGCTGATCTGACGCGCGAACCAGGCAATTGGCATGGTCATCATGTTGCCGGTCAACAGTTCACCGCCGGCCAGAACCGTCATGATAATTCCCACCGGGAACACCGCAGCGCCCAGCAGGCCGCCAAATGAGCCCCAGTCTGCAGGTAAGGAGTTAATAACGTGGAAATCCAGCAGGAAGCCAAGGGCAATAAACGCACCGGCCAGGAAGCCAAGGATCAATAAAGTCGAAACAGATGAATGGCTTTTCGCCACGCCGGATTGAATAGCAACCGCTGCGATTTCTTTAGGTGAATGCAAGGACATAGGAGCTCTGATTCTGGTGTAGTTAAGGATGAAATGGCCGGTTCCGTCGCGTCGGGAAACGCGCGCATCCAGCGCTGAGAGGGCTCCGGCCTTCGAAAGCGCGGGCAGTTTTGCACGAGAAATTAACAAAAACAAGATCAATTAGACCGCTAATTAACGCGTTGTTTACAAGATTGGCGCGGTCAAACTGTGTCGGCAGGAATAACCGGATGAAATTGCACTCTTTACCCTATTTTGTCGTTTCAACTGGCCAGTTCAAGGCAGTTCTCTCTGGATAAACGGTGACTCAACAAGCTGTAAGTGGTGCGGTTTGGCGGCTTTTTCAGCGATTAGACAGAGTTTGGCAATTTGCCGTTGACACCTTCATCCCCGTTTCATATTATCCCCGCCGTTGAGACGACTCCGGTTGTCTGACGAGGTTATCCGGCTTGGGGGTATAGCTCAGCTGGGAGAGCGCTTGCATGGCATGCAAGAGGTCAGCGGTTCGATCCCGCTTATCTCCACCAAATCTTCACCAGCAGATTTAGTGGCACCGGATAACAGATTGAATTATGTGGGGGTATAGCTCAGCTGGGAGAGCGCTTGCATGGCATGCAAGAGGTCAGCGGTTCGATCCCGCTTATCTCCACCAATCAATTCCTTTCTTGCTTCACTCTCCCCCAGCATCCGTTTTATTTCAGTTCAAGCACCGTAAATCCATGCGTTCCATCGCGATCTAACTGCGCAATCAGCCCAAACTCCCAGTCTAAATACGCCTGCATCGCGTCGGCAGAATTATCCGTGCCTTCATACGGGCGACGATAGCGATCGCTTCTCGGCTGTAACAGCTGCGTTTCACCCTGTTCTATGGGTAAACCTGCCGCTCTCCAAGCCGCATTGCCGCCCGTCAGCACGCTGACCGGCTTGCCGCTAAGCTGCTGCAACTCTTCCACGGCATAGCGTGCCAGCAAACTGCTGCCACAGGTCACCACATACCGATCGGCGGCGGGCAGTGCCTGCAGGCCTTTCTGCGTCAGTAAACCGCGCTGCAGCCATGCTGCGCCCGGAATATGGCTGGCAACATAGTTAGCGCTGGTGGTGAAGTCCAATACCTGGGTACCGGGCGTATTCAGCCAGTCCGCCAGCACGGCGGGTGAAACCTCTTCCTGCTCTGGCAGGGCAGGGACTTTCGCTACCCAAGGGCCTTGCTCGCTGAAATCGTGCTCAACCAATCCATCCAGTACCGACACATCCCAGCCCAACTGCGCCAGCCAGGACGCACTCATATTGGCGCGTGCACCGTCGTTATCAATCAGCACGATGCGTGCGCCGCGCACGCTGGCGGTGTGATCCGTCTCCTGCACCAGCTGACCGCCCGGCACCGATCGTGAACCGGGCAAATGACCGGCGGCATATTCTTCAGGATCGCGGACATCAAACAGATACAGCGTCCGGGCGTGATCCTGCTGCCATTGCTGCAGCTGCGCCCGCGTCAGACGCTTGACGCCTGCCTGGTCAGCGACATGACGGGCGCGTTGCGCGGCCTGGGTTTTGGCCGTCTCGCTGCTTTCACCAAAGCGTCGGCTCTGGCCATGCTCCAGCTGTTGTCCGGCCAGCGTCCAGCCGATGGTGCCATTTCGCAGCGCAAATACCGGGTTGGTAATCCCGGCATTCACCAGCGACTGCGTACCGATAATGCTGCGGGTTCGACCTGCGCAGTTAACGATAACCGTTGTGGTTGGCGAAGGAACCAAATCCTGCACCCGCAGCACCAGTTCTGCACCCGGCACGCTGATGCTGCCAGGAATGCTCATGGTCTGATATTCATCGAATCGACGGCTGTCCAGCACCACTACCGGTTCACCGCTGTTTAATAACGCCTGAACGTCTTCCGCGGGCAGCGACGGGGTGTGTACCCGACTCTCGACCAGCTCACCAAAGGCTTTGCTTGGTGAGTTAACATCGATAAACAGTTCACCGCCTGCGTCCTTCCAGCCTTGCAGGCCGCCTTCCAGCAGGGCGACGTTGGCATAGCCAAAGTCTTTCAGGCGCTCAATGGCCAGCGCCACCAGCCCTTCGCCGTTGTCATAGACGGTAATCGGCGTGGCAAAGCGCGGTACCCGGTTAAGGATCTCCAGTTCCAGCTTTGAAAGCGGAATGTTCACCGCAAACAGCGGATGGCCTTCGGCATACTGCGCTTCTTCCCGCAGGTCAATTAACGCCAGCTCCTGCTGCTGAAGCAACGCCTGACGGATGTCGTGAAAACTGCGGGTGTGGAGTAAATGATCAACCATGTGAAAGATCCCAAATATTAGGTAAATACGCGTTGTTATAGCCGGAAATAAACGGTTTTTCTTCGCCGGTTTCGCTGTAAACCGCGCGCTGAACTGCGCCGATATTGCCGCCATAAACATGAATACTGATGGAGGTGCGATCGCTGAAGGCGTTGCTGACCCGGTGAATATCGCCGACCTGCGGCGAGACCGCTTCAACCGTGCCGGGATCCAGCCGTACCGGATCGCCATGTGGCGATAACCCGCGCGCATCGCGGATGAAATTCTGCGAAATTTCCGCGCCGCGCAGCATGCCAATTAATCCCCAGACGCGATGATCATGCACCGGCGTCGATTGCCCTGCGCCCCAGACAAAGCTGACCACCGAAAACCGTTGGCGGGCATCGGCATGCAGCAAATACTGCTGGTAGCGGGCCGGATTTGGCTGGGCAAACGCCTCGGGAAGCCAGTCATCATGGGCGATGAGCTGATGCAGCAGCTGGCTGCCGCGATGAAGCAGATCGGCTTCCTGCGGCTGTTCATCCACCAGCGTGGCCAGGCTACCGACAAACTCGCGCAGGCGAGCGCTGTTCAACTCACTCATGTTTTGCCTCCTGGCTTAAGGCCAGCTGATTGGATTGGCTGGAGAGGCTGTAATCGAAGGCCTGATGGACATCAATCGACTTCGGCAGTACATGATTTTTATAGAAAAAATCGGCGGATTGCTGCAGGGAATTCGCCAGCTTTGGCGTGAATTCCACCGGGCGGATCTGCGCACTGGCAATCCAGCGTTGGGTGATGTTCTCTGGCATGCCCAGTGAGGTCGACAGTGCCTTAGCGAAGGCCTCAGGATGGTGCTGCGCCCAGATTTGCGCTTTTGCCAGCCGTGCCTGCAGGTCGGCTATCGCCTTGCGTTTGCCCGGATCCTTCAGCGCTTCTTCACGGGCTAAGGCATAGGAGTAACCGGACAGGATCCCTTTGCCGCCGCCCTGTGGCACTAACAGATCCTGATCGACCACCACGGCGGAAGAGACGTAGGGTTCCCAGGTAGCCCAGGCATCGACAGAATGACTGGCCAGCGCGGCACGTCCATCAACCGGTCCAAGGAAGCGCAGCGTGACGTCAGAGGGTTTCAGGCCGGCTCTGTCCAGCAGACCCAGCAACAGATAGTGGCCCCAGCCGCCACGGTTGACGGCAATTTGTTTGCCCTTCAGATCTTTTAAGCTGTGGATGCCCGAATCCGGGCGGGTAAGTAAGGCAATGCTGTCAGGGTTGTTTTGCCAGGCACCCACCGCTTTTACCGGTGCGCCAGCGGCATACACAAATAAGAACGGCAGATCGCCGGTGAAGCCCACGTCCAACGCGCCCGCGTTCAGCGCTTCCTGCACCGGTGCGCCGGAATCGAAAGAGGTGAGCTTCAAATCATAAGGCAGGTCTTTTAACTGTCCGGACTCGCGCAGCGAAATAAAGCGATCGCCTTTCACATCGCCCAGCCGCAGGGTGACTTTCTCTGCCAGCGCTGAGGTGGCGAGCGACGACAGTACGACTGCCAGTAAAAAAGGAAAACGCATCAGGCACTCCTTGCCACTTTGCGGGCCGCGACTTTCTCTCTGGTCAGCGGGATCAGTTCACGGCCGTAATCCAGCGCATCGTTCAGGGGATCGAAGCCGCGGATCAGCACGCTTTCAATGCCGAGGTCGTAATACTTCAGCAGCGCGTCGGAGACCTGGTCCGGCGTACCGACCAGTGAGGTGGAGTTGTAACCGCCGCCAACCAGTTTAGCGATGCCGGTCCACAGGGATTTGTCGAGGCGTTCCCCTTCATTGGCGGCGGCCATCAGGCGGGCCGCGCCGACGCTTTGCGGCTTCGGCAAACCAAAATCATGGCCGGATTCGATCAGCTTTTTGCGGGCGACTTCGCGAATATGCTCGGCTTTTTCCCAGGCTTCTTTCTCCGTGGCGGCAATAATCGGGCGGAAGGAGATATTGAAACCAATCTGGCGGCCCTGTCTGGCGGCTTCTGCACGCACCGTCCGCACGGTTTCTGCGGCACCGGCCAGCGGTTCACCCCAAAGGGCGAACACGTCCGCATGACGACCTGCCACTTTGATGGCTTCAGGCGAGGAGCCGCCGAAATAGATCGGCAGCGCGCTTTGCTGTGGCTTCACCGCCGAAAACGCCTGCTCAACCTGATAATGCTCGCCCTGGTGATCGTATGGCGTGTCGGAAGTGAGGCTCTGCCTTAATACGCTCAGGAAATCATCGGTGCGCTCATAGCGCTGGGTCTTGTTAAGGAAATCACCATCACGGCGTTGTTCAACATCGCTGCCACCGCTGATGATATGCACCGCCAGGCGGCCATCGGTGAGTTGATCGAGGGTAGCGAGTTTACGGGCTGCCAGCGTCGGCGAGACAAAGCCCGGACGGTGGGCCAGCAGGAATTTCAATGTTGAGGTGTTTGCGGCGGCATGCGCAGTGACCAGAAAACCATCCGGTTGATCGGACCAGTAGCCGACCAACACCCGATCGAAACCGGCCTGCTCATGAGCACGGGCAAAGTCTGCAATATACTGTTTATTGAATAGCGGACCGCTGGCAGGAATGATTTCGGACGCCAGGCGATGGCCAATCATACCGAGGAATTGAATGCTCATCAGGTTCTCTCCAGGTGAGGGCCGGTAAACGCCGGCAGAGAGAAAACCGTATAGTTGATGGGCGGGAGTGTGAAATTCATTAATCTGCGAAGCTTTGCGCAAATACAGCTATTACTCATTCGCAGGCAACCGACGGTGAGCGTGCCGCTCGTTATGTTCATTTTGCATAAATTATGCGCAATAAATGCATTTAGGTTCTAAAAAAGCCGGTGTTAGTCTCGGGTTTTCTCCTTATTGAGACACCAGATGAAAACCCTTTCTCTTTCAGTACTTGCTGTACTTCTCGCGGCGGTCACGGCGCCCGTTTTGGCTGCTGATACGCTTTCGGTTGGCGACCAGCGGGGCAATGCGCGGGCGATCCTTGAAGCCTCCGGCGAGTTAAACAACACGCCTTATACGCTGGACTGGCATGAGTTTGCTAACGCCGCACCGTTGCTGGAAGCGATGCGTGCAGGTTCAATAGATGCCGGTTCGGTGGGGGATGCACCCTTAACTTTTGCCGTGGCGGCAGGGCTGGATGCCAAAGGGATCCTGGCGACGCGCTATGCCGGCAACGCCATTATCGTCAAAAAGGGTAGCCCGATTCACAGCGTGAAGGATCTGATTGGTAAACGCATTGCGACGGTCAAAGGTTCATCCGGGCACAACCTGGCTTTGCAGGCGCTGCAAAAAGCCGGTGTCGATCCTAAGCAGGTCAGCTTTGTCTTTACCACGCCAGCAGAAGCGACGCTGGTGCTGGATCAGGGCGGCGTCGATGCGGTTTCCACTTGGGAACCTTACGTATCGTTTGCCACGCATCAGTCAGGCGCACAGATCCTGGCGGACGGTAAAGACTATCCGGCCCTCAACTATCTGGTGGCCAGCAACGCCGCCATTGCCAACAAGAAGGCCGAACTGGCCGACTTCACGCAGCGGTTGAGCCGTGCCCGCGCCTGGGGCATCCAGCATCCTGACGCCTATGCGGCCTCCATCAGCAAGCTGTTAAGGATCCCGCAGGACGTGGCGCTGGCAAAGGTGAAGCGCGAAGTGAACTCCGTCGACACCAACAGTCAGGACGTGGTTGCGGTGCAGCAAAATACCGCCGATTTCTACGTGAAAAATGGCCTGATCCCGGCACCGCTGAAGGCGGCTTCCTTTATTGACCTCAGCCTTTCGCAGGGGAAATAGCATGCATCTGGCGCTTTATCTCAGCGACACCGGGTTGCACGCCGGAGGCTGGCGGCATCCTGAGGCGCAAAATAACGATCCGATGCAGCTGCAGACCTGGCTGACGCTGGTGAAAAAAGCCGAGCAGGCCGGATTTGATTTCGCATTTATCGCCGACAAACTGTCGATCGATGATATTTACGGTAACGACATCGCCAGCACCGTTCAGTCGCGTCCGGGTTATGCCCGTCCGGAACCGATGGCGCTGCTGACCGCATTGAGCCTGTTTACCGATCGCATTGGCTTAGGCGCAACCGTATCGACCACCTACGGTGAGCCTTTCCATACTGCCCGCACCATCGCCACAATCGATCATTTTAGCGCCGGCAGAATGGGCTGGAACGCGGTGACCTCGACCAATGATGGCGAAGCACGCAATTTCAGCCGCCAGCAGCATTTAGGCCATCAGGCGCGTTATCAGCGTGCGGGAGAGTTTATCGATGCGGTGCATCAGCTGCTTGCCAGCTGGCAGCCTGGTGCGCTGGTGGCCGACCAGGAGAGCGGCGTTTATATGGATCCGGAAAAGGTCAGCTATACCGATTTTCACGGCGAGCATTTCCATATCAAAGGGCCGCTGACCGTCGCCGCCTCGCCGCAGGTTAGGCCGGTGCAGATCCTGGCGGGCGTCTCGGAGGATTTTAAAAAGGTCGCCGCCCGGGTGGCAGAGGTGATTTTCACCGTTCAACCCGACATGGCGCGCGCGCAGCAATTTTATCAGCAGTTTAAGCAGGAGATGGCCGCCTTGGGTCGTCCACCACAAGCCTGTAAAGTGCTGCCCGGCCTGATGCCGATTGTGGGCGCAACGCAGCAGGAGGCGGAAGAGAAGCGCCGTCAGCTGGATGAACTGGTCAATCCGTTAGCCGGGTTGAGCTTTATGTCTGCCAGCATGAATTACGATTTGTCGCAGCATGATGAAAACGACATATTCCCGGATATCTTCGACAAAATCAGCGGCAGCAAAGGGCGCTTTGAGTACGTGATTTCTCAGGCGAGGAAAGAGGGGAAAACGCTGGCCGAAGTGGCGAAAGCCTATGCGGCCAGCGCTTCATTTAAGGTGATTGCCGGCACGCCAGAACAGATAGCCAGCGAGATGATTGCCTGGGTAGAGGCCAAAGCCTGCGACGGTTTCGTGCTGATGCCCGCTGATATGCCAGCCTCGTTGAATAATTTTGCTGAACGGGTCATCCCGGAACTGCAAAAGCGCGGTGCCTTCAGGCAGGGCTATCAGGGAACCACGTTGCGCGACCATCTGGATTTACCGCTGGTCACGCCTCGCTGAACGATGAGTAAAAAAAAGGCGAACCCATCACAGGTTCGCCTTTTTTCGTTCTGGCGTGTTACCAGGCCAGCACTAATCCTGCAATGGAAGCAGAGAGCACGCTCACCAGCGTTGAGCCGTACAGCAGTTTCAGGCCGAAGCGAGAAACCACGTTACCTTGCTCTTCGTGCAGGCCTTTGATCGCGCCTGCCACAATCCCGATAGACGAGAAGTTCGCAAAAGAGACCAGGAACACGGAGAGGATGCCGACGCCGCGTGGTGACAGTTCAGCCGCCACTTTCTGCAGATCCATCATCGCCACAAACTCGTTAGACACCAGTTTGGTTGCCATGATGCTACCCACTTTCAGCGCTTCACCTGCCGGCACGCCCATCACCCAGGCAAATGGGTAGAAGACGTAACCCAGCACACCCTGGAAGCTGATGCCGAAGACGAAATCGAACAGGGCGTTAATCGCTGAAATCAGCGCAATAAAGCCAATCAGCATCGCCGCGACGATCACCGCAACTTTGAAACCGGCCAGGATGTATTCACCCAGCATCTCAAAGAAGCTCTGCCCTTTGTGCAGATCGCCCAGCGTCAGTTCTTCTTCGCTGTCGACGCTGTATGGGTTGATGATCGACAGCACGATAAAGGTGCTGAACATGTTCAGTACCAGCGCGGCCACCACGTATTTCGGATCAATCATGGTCATGTACGCGCCCACAATTGACATCGATACGGTAGACATCGCCGTTGCCGCCATGGTGTACATGCGGCGCTGAGACATTTTTCCGAGGATATCTTTGTAGGCAATGAAGTTCTCTGACTGACCTAAAATCAGCGAGCTCACGGCGTTAAAAGATTCCAGCTTGCCCATGCCGTTGATTTTTGACAGCACGGTACCGATGGCGCGAATAACAATCGGCAGGATACGGAAGTGCTGCAAAATCCCGATCAGTGCAGAGATAAACACGATAGGGCAGAGAACATTGAGCCAGAAGAATGCCAGGCCTTTATCACTCATGTTGCCGAAAACGAAATTAGTCCCTTGTGCTGCATAGCTCAGCAATTTGTCGAACAGACCCGCAAACCCTTTAACGAAGCCAAGACCCACTTCAGAGTTAAGGAAGAACCACGCAAGCAGCACTTCGATAACCAGAAGCTGTATAATAAAACGTACGCGGATGTTTTTCCGATCGGTGCTAACCAGTAAGGCCAGCACGGCTACCATCACCAGCGCCAAAGCAAAATGAAAAATGCCTGACATGTGTGCTCCATTTTTGAAGGATGTTATATTTCGCTGCACATTCTATGTAACAAGAAACTGAAAAACGAGATCTAGAACACAATATAACAATTACCTATCACCCTTCCCGACAGAATCCCCTGATTGATCACATCCTGATACTGTTTAAAAAAACACCCCACGCATCGGAAGGTTAAGCTTTTTCCGGCGCACGAAAAGTGATTGCTCATTTTTTAGCTATGGAGTAGTTTGAAATCAAGGTATAGCCTTTGCTATATTTCTTAGTACTGGCTATCAGAGCGATATGCAAAACCCATTCAAATGCGCTTGATAATCATTATCATTTAAAAGACAATGATCTCTTCAGGTGTTTAGGGGACTAACTATGTTTGAAGGCCGCACAGTAGAACAAACGGTTCGCGGATCGCGCAAAATCAAATTTGCGTTGATGGGCCCTGCGTTTATCGCGGCTATCGGTTATATCGATCCCGGCAATTTTGCCACCAATATTCAGGCCGGCGCCTCTTATGGCTATACGCTGCTGTGGGTGGTGGTGTGGGCCAATATTATGGCGATGGTGATCCAGCTGATGTCTGCCAAACTCGGCATCGCCACCGGGAAAAACCTCGCTGAACATATCCGCGATCGTTTCCCGCGTCCTGCCGTCTGGTTTTACTGGGTGCAGGCTGAAATTATTGCCATGGCGACCGACCTGGCGGAATTCATCGGGGCGGCGATTGGCTTCAAGCTGATTTTCGGCGTCAGTCTGCTGCAGGGCGCGGTGCTCACCGGCGTGGTCACCTTCCTGATCCTGATGCTGCAAAACCACGGTAAAAAGCCGCTGGAACTGGTGATTGGTGGCCTGCTGCTGTTTGTCGCGGCGGCTTACGTCATCGAACTGTTCTTCTCACAGCCGAAGATTACCGATCTGATGCAGGGTCTGGCCGTGCCTTCGCTGCCAACCGCCGATGCGGTGTTACTGGCGGCGGGCGTGCTGGGCGCGACAATTATGCCGCACGTGATCTATCTGCACTCCTCGTTAACGCAAAATCCCGACGGCGGCTCGCGTGAACAGCGCTACTCGTCGACCAAGCTGGACGTGGCGATTGCGATGACCATTGCCGGCTTCGTCAATCTGGCGATGATGGCCACGGCGGCGGCGGCGTTCCACTTTAGCGGTCATACTGGCATTGCCGATCTGGATCAGGCTTACCTGACGCTGGACCCGCTGCTGGGTCGCGCAGCGGCGCTGGTGTTTGGTCTGAGCCTGCTGGCTGCCGGACTCTCTTCCACCGTGGTGGGCACCATGGCCGGGCAGGTGGTGATGCAGGGCTTCGTCCATATTCACATTCCGATTCTGGTGCGCCGCGTGGTGACCATGCTGCCTTCCTTTATCGTGATCCTTGCCGGATGGGAGCCGACACGTATCCTGGTGATGAGTCAGGTACTGCTGAGCTTCGGTATCGCGCTGGCGTTAATCCCGCTGCTGACCTTTACCGGCAACCGCGAGCTGATGGGCGATATGGTGAACTCACGCCCGATGCAGCTGGCAGGCAAGGTGATTGTGCTGGTGGTGGTGGCGTTGAATCTGTATCTGCTGGTGGCGATGGCCATGGGGTTGTAAGCCGACTTCATTACTGCGCAGCCAATAAAAAAGCCGACCTTAACAGGTCGGCTTTTTTGATCGCTTAATGGCGATGATCGTGGTCGTGATGGCGCTCTCTTTCATGATGACGGTATTCGCGATGACGTTCGCGATCGTGCCATCTGCGTTCCCGCTCCCATTCGTGACGACGGCGCATCTCTTCATGCCTGCGCCACTGCTCGTGTCGCCACCAGCGGCCTTCATCATAACGGTAGTTGCTGCGCCAGTAGTGCCCATCGCGCCAGCGGCCGCCGTCCCAGTAATTACCGCGCGGATCGCGGTCACCAATATGTAACGAGACGCCAGGAGCTAAGGTGATATTTGCGTTGTCAGCCTGCGCTGTGTGCATTGCCAACGGGGATAAACTTGCCACTAAGGTGGCAACAAGTAATAAACGTTTCATTGGATCTCCTTATCAACGGCTCACCTGCTCCGCTGTGCAGCCAAGATTATAAAGAGTTTGCTGCCGTTTCGCCTGGGGGATTCCGAAAAACTGCCTGCCGGGAGATT